>CAWHBK010000001.1:0-2137591 GCA_963827605.1 uncultured Chloroflexia bacterium
GAATCAAAGCTGAAATTTCTATACGCTATATACGGGAATTAACAACTGAATAAAGCCGTGCATTTGGCGGTTTGATACTATTAAAAGGTATTAACTGAGACAGAATTACGGTAAAATGCCCTCGTAGCTCAACGGACAGAGCGGCGGCCTTCGAAGCCGTGTGTTGAGAGTTCGAATCTCTCCGGGGGCGCTAAAGTACGAAAAAAGTAGACATGCGAAACAAGTATAGTGGTTTCCTGTCTGCTTTGCTTTTCTTATGGATAAAATCGTTAAGAGTCAGAGAATTTTCAGATAGATGCCGAAGTAGCCCAGCGACTGCGCATCAGCCGGGCCAAGGTATATCTGCTGATACAGCGCGGGGAGATCCCGGTCGTGCGGATGGGGCGCAATGTGCGCATCCGCCAGCGGGATATGGAAGAGTACATCCGGCGCTGTCTCCAGAATCCGTTCGGGAAAGTGCAATAGGACCGAAACACGGCTCCAGGTCGGCGTATCCCAGGCTGGACTACGCCGACCTGGAATCTTTGCCCAGGCTCCACAGGCAACCCAATCAATCGAATGATCCGATAAACGAAAAAGTGGGGTTCCCACTCTTTTTATTTTAATGAAAGGGTCCGGTTGCTTATGGGATCCGTTCGTTGATTCATTCTCCCGGGGCCGGTTCCCCACCAGTATCCCCTCGGTGATCCCCCGCCGGGGGGATTAAACTTCCAGATGGCCCGTGCCATCCTGTAGCTTCCATTTTTTACCAGGAGATATTCGATGACCCAAACGCTACCCGATCTTGAGCAGTGCCCTGGCATTTGCGAAACTGCCCTGGCTCGCTTCCGGGAGAGCCTTTCTCGCAAGGATCAGCAAACCCTCGACACGCTGTTCGAAAACGCAAAAGAAGCTTGCCTGTCCGTTACCCAGCAAACACCAGCCCTTCCGCTGGAGCTGTTCCTGATCGCCCTGCTGCTGGAACAACAAAAAACACTCCAATTTCTGGTCAGCCGATTGAATTACTATGATCAAAAGTTGTATCTCCGCCGCGTCAAGAACGTCCGATGTGCAACAGAAACGCCATCGGATCGACAACCAGTTTAATTTGTGGTTCGCGCCGAGGCAAAGAGATATCCCCGGCCGCGGAAATCCTACCCTGCCCCTGCTCCGACCGCTGCCTTCGTCCGGTTGCTCTCTTGAATGTAGAGCGGACCCGTCTCTGGCCGGTTAGCCCCAGCGGGCTGCGAACCAGGTCCACTATTTTCGCACAGCCGCCCGGGTATTATTGACGCCATCCTGTGCCACCCGCCCATATTCCGCCAAGCCGTACACCAGGAGAGCCAGGGAAAGCAGGAACAGTAAACCATAGCCATCAAGCCGCACCGCCCCGAACTGCATTTGTAGCAATGCGTTGAAGGACAGAATCCCCCCGGCCAATAACGGCGCGATGCCTCCGGTTAGGCCCATCCATGCGTAATAGATGGCCATGTAGGCGATGTTCTTTTCCGGCGGGATCACCCGTTGAACAGCAGCCGCCCGGCCCCGATGGCCGAGCCATTGGAGACGACGCCGTACAGAAAATACAGCAGCCCGCACCAGATCACCGGGTAAGGGACCTGCCCTGGCAGCAGCCAGCCGGCCAGGCCCAGCAGCCCAAACCCCAGGGAAGACATCAACACCGACCGGCTCCACACCCGGTCGGCAGCCCGGCCCAGGCCATGCTGAAAGCGCGCGGTGCGTATACAACCTCATGGCGCATTTGGGAATGCGGTAGATACGTCGGCCCCCCGATTCCAAACAGGCTATGTCATGTCAACCGGGGAAGACCTGGCTCATTTCATGATCGCCGAGTTGAACCAAGGGGCGCTATGGCGAAGAACAATCAAATTGTCAGCCCAATGCCCAGCTCGCTCAGTTTGAGCGAGCTGGGCTTGTTTGCGTCTCGCTGTGGCTGTCTCGACGTACGGCTTTGCAGGTTCGCAGACGTATTAGCTGGCATATAGCCAACCCGGCCGTGACCTCTACCTGGCCTGGCTGGATGGTTCCGGTGTGGTTACAGCGCTCCGATAACATCGGTGATGCTGCGCTTCTTAATCATCCGCAGGGGCTGGATGGTTGACAGGCCGGTGACCAGCAACGTCAGCCCGGCAATCACCGCCACCTGGAACCAGGGGAAGTCCCAGCGAATGTGCGCGAAGGCGAGCATTTGGACTGCCAGTTGATATTGAAGCAGCACCCCCAGCGCAATGCCGATCAAGCAGCCGAGCAAGTTATAAGCACCCACCTCCGCCAGCACCATGCGGTTCAGCTGCGCGCCGGTCATGCCCACCGCACGCATCACGCCCAGATACCGCGTTTTGGCCGCCACGCTGGTCTGGATCGTGTTCATCACGTTCAGCACGCTGATCAGCGCAATGACGATGACAAAACCATAGACAAACACGGCAATCGAGAAAAAAGCCTGGTCCACCTCGCTGTTCTTCTGGCGAAAGTCGTGGAAAGACATATCGCTGCCAAGCATCGCCCGAATTTTGGCGATCGTCTGCTCCTGGTCGCGGTCCTTGAGCTGAATATCGATGACATCCAGCGTTGCGTCACCGGTCAGTTCAGTGAACTGCTTTTCAGTCGTAATCAACGTGGTCATGTTCAGGTTCGAGTCGCTGAATGGAACCCCACGTAGGATCGCCATTACTGTCTTTTCTTGCGGGCCGGTGGGCGAATCGATCACCACCTGGTCACCCACGTGCCAGTTCACCGGTTCCGAAGAAACGCTGTGACGCAGGTTACTGAACACGGCCACGATGCCATTCCCCTGGTTCAGCGCCGCTTCGTCCAGCGTGCCGTCCACCAGGTCCTGGCGCGCCCAGCTCAACTGGTTGGCATCGTACGAGATCAGCCAGGATTTTTCTTTCGGGGCGAACCGGCCGTTTTCCAGCACCTGCACCCCACTGACCATGTCTAAGTAGCTCTGGTTCAGCAAACCGGCGTCAAAGCTGGCATTTACGTACCCAAACATCCGTCCATAAACATGCTCCACGCCGCCGAGCGCGCTAATCTGCCTGTAAAGGTCGTTCGTGAGCCCTTGTTCCGAAAGGATAGAGAGATCGGGCGTGTACGGTTTGGTGGTCCGCATGGCGCTGTACATAAATTGGATGAACACGTTGAACCCCAGAAAGAGGATGATGCTCAGCGACACCGAGGCAGACATGAGCAGCAGAGTCTTCTTCCGGGCGACGGCATTGTTGATCCCCAGGGCCACCTCCACCCGAAACAGCCGGGTGAGGAAGCTGCTTTTCTTCTTCAGCGAAGGCCGGAGCTCGCTGCTGCCCGTCACCGCATTGACCGGCGAGACGCTGGCGGCCTTGTTGGCCGGCGCAACTGAGGCCACCAGTACGGTAAGAACGCCAACCAGCACCCCCGCAGCCAGGCCCGGCAGGCTGATGACAAACAGCGGCATCACGCCAAACAAATCGCTGTTGTAGAACTTCAGCAGGGACGACAGGGCAAACGTGACCAGCACGCCTACCATCCCGCCCAACGGGATGGCCCGCAGGGTGATACGCAGCCCTTCGCGCCGCACAATGCCCCTGACCTGTGCTTTCGACGCGCCGATGCAGCGCAGCAGGCCGAACTGGAGCACCCGTTCCATCACCGAGATGTTGAAGGTGTTGTAGATCATCACCACCCCAGCGATCAGGACGATGCAGAACAGCACCCCCGCGGTGACGTACAGCTCAAGCGCCGATTCGTTTTGGCTCTGCCCGATGACTGCCAGCAGCCGTTCGTTCTGGGTGATGCGCTCGTCAGGGATGTTCAGCACCGATTGGATCGACTGCCGTGCCTCCGCGACATTGACGTACTCTTTAAATTCGACCAGCATCACGCTCATTTTCCGGGTGTCGATCGCTCGAGCCGCTTCCATCGAGAGGATCACGCCTGGGGCGGCTTCGGCTTTAGTGCTGCCAAAGTCGTTGAACAACCCGCTGATCACAAATCGATGTTCCTGCCCGCCACCAAAGCGAACGGTGACCGTATCGCCAATTTTCAGCGGCGGCTGAAACGCCTTCAGCGCCCATCGCTCCAGGATGATCTCATCCGCCTGTGTGGGATAACGTCCTTCCGCCAGTTCAACCTGCATGTTGGGGGCGAAGGTTTCCTCCAGGGCGGCAATCTGGCAGTCCACCCCGTTGAGCAGTCCCGTCTCAAAGGCAATCCATTCCCCGGCATTCTGAACATCCACCCGGCTATGGATGGTCGCCTTTTCTTCCGCCGTCACATCTTTTACCATCAGATGATAATTGCCGGTTTCGTTGATCGTCTGGATTTTCACCGTGCGCTGGAAGACGTCCATCATCGAGAAAATGGTGGTGACCAGCGCCACAGAAAGGGCCACGCTGAAGATGGTCAGCCAGGTTTTTCTGGGGTTGGCCTGCTGGTATTTGGTTACCAGTTCCATGTACGTCTTCATAACCGCTTTCCTCCCAGTTCGGTCAGCCCGCCGTCTTCCACGCACAGCACCCGGTCGGCGTAAGAGGCCAGGCTCTGGTTATGGGTGATCATCACCAGTGTCTGGTGAAACTGTTCCACCGAGAGCTTGAGCAGGTTGATCACCTCGCGGCTGTTTTTGCTGTCGAGATTGCCGGTGGGTTCATCGGCCAGGATGATCACCGGGCGCGCTGCCAGCGCCCTGCCAATGGCAACACGCTGCTGCTGTCCGCCGGAAAGCTGGTTGGGCAGGTGGTGTTTGCGGTCTGACAGCCCCAACACGTTGAGCAGTTGATCGATATAGGCCCGGTCGGGCTGTTTGTAATCCAACAGCAGCGGCAACAGGATGTTCTCTTCAACGTTCAGCTCCGGCACAAGATTGTACGCTTGAAAGATGAAGCCAATATTCCGTCGCCGGAAGATCGCAAGCTGTTCCTCGCGCATGGCGAAGATATCCTGCTGGTCCAGGTACACCTTGCCCGAAGTAGGAAAGTCCAATCCGCCAATCAGGTGGAGCAGCGTGCTCTTCCCGGAACCGGAAGGCCCAACAATCGAAACAAACTCGCCTTTCGAAACGGAAAAGGTCGCGTTCCAGAGCGCCTGCACCTGAACTTCGTCTTTCCCGTAGGTTTTGCACAGATTTTGTGTAGACAGAATCTCAACCATAAATCACCTCATTGAAATGTTCTGAATGAGATGGTAACAATCTCAGCTTACATGGCGGTGGCGCCTGTCTTACAAATTGGTAAGCTTGGGGAAAATTATGCGAAAAACCGCGCCGTGCCCCAACTCGCTCTCCACGACGATCGACCCACCGTGTTTTTCCACGATCCTTAGCGCCAGTGTCAGGCCGATACCTACCCCCTGGTGGTCTTGTGAAAACCGGCTGCGATAGAAGCGTTTGAATACGTAGGGCAGATCTTCCGGGTGAATACCTGTGCCGTTATCCTGAACAGTAATGGTCACCATCAAGGGCGTTTCTTCACAAATGACCCGAACCAACCCACCCTCACCTGTGTGGTCAAAGGCGTTCTTCACCAGGTTACTGACTGCTTCCGCTAGCCATTGCTCGTCGCCCTCCAGCATCAGCCCAGCCGGGCAGGTAATTTGAACTTGTTTGCCCTCCACCGCTGCCCGGGTGGCAAAACAACCCAGCGTATCTTCAAGAAAGGCAGGCAACGCCAGCGGACGGTTTTTCAGCACAATCGCGCCTGCGTCCAGCCGCGCCAGCTTCAACAAATTCTGGATCAGATACTCCATGCGGAGCAGCTCATGCTCGCTCTTGTGGATAAAATCGACGACCATTGGATTTTCCGGGTTTTCGTCGCGGATGATCTCGTTGTACATTTGCAGCGCTGTTAAAGGGGTCTTCAATTGGTGGGAGATGTCTGAGATGGTCTCTTTTAAAAACTCGCGATCCTGCTGCTCCTTCTGCAGGTGAGCCGTCAGCGAAGCAGCCATGCTGTTAATTGCGCCGAACAACTGCGCCAGGCTGCCCTCATCCAGGCTGCTTGCGGACAGAGCCAACACCTCCCGTTGCGCGCCGGCCCGTTCCCCTGACTGCATGAATTGCTCAACAGCCTGCCTTCCGGTCTCGATCTGCCTATCCTGGTGAACGAAGAAAAGGGCCAGCCCTGTCATAGCGACGGCCGAGAAGATCATGCCTGCGATCAACGCAGCAGATCCATAGCGGCGCAGAAAAAGTTCTGCCTCCGGGACAAAGCGGTAATCCAAATCCTCAGTTACCCCGGCCTGCTCCAGCGCCAGCCACCCCGCGGCTCTCTGAGCATCCGTTTTTGGCACGGTAAAAACGGATGCTGCCGAACCAAGGTCCAGGCCCTGCTCCACTAACGCCCCGGCCAGCGCGGCGTCGTGCGCAATCAACGCGTTTTTATAATCGTCAACTACCAGCCGCACCAACACCTGCCCGGTAAACAGGGCTGCCAGCAGAAACAACCCTGCCGCAATGAACAGGCGGCGGACTTCCTGATTAACAAAAATCTTCATACGCGCTCCCGGTCTGTCCTCATTGCGCTGTCTTGTGCCAGTTAAACCAAAATTAGCGGATGACGTTCCATTGGTAGCCCACGCCGCGCACGGTCAGCAAAAATTTTACCTGTTCTGGGTCATCCTCAATCTTACTGCGCAGGCGGCGGACGTAGACAGAAAGGGTATTATCATCGATGAAGTTCCCATCGCTGTCCCACAGCCGGCCCAGAATTGCCTCGCGAGGTAGCACCTGGTTGGGGTGCTCCATCAACAAGCACAGCAGGCGGTACTCCGCATGGGTAAGCGTCACCACGCGCTCATCCTTCAGTACGCGGCTTTCCAGCAGCCGCACCACAACCCCATTCGACTGGAGCTCTTTCTTCCCCGTCTCCAGCAGGTGAGCGCGGCGCAGCAGGGCGTTGATCCGCGACATCAATTCGTTTAACTTGAACGGCTTAGTGATGTAATCGTCGCCGCCTATATCCAGCCCCATCACCACGTTGACCTCCTCGTCCGAGGCGGTCAGAAAAATGATCGGTGTTGCGGCGGTCTGGCGCACCTTACGGCAGATTTCAAACCCGCTGCCATCCGGCAGCCCCAGGTCCAGGATCAATAAATCGTAAGGCTGGCCCGGAAAGCGGTCCAGCGCTTCTCTGACCGTACGAGCAATCTCTACTTGAAACCCGTTCTTTTTTAAGGAGAACTCGAGACCGGTAATGAGACTAAGGTCATCTTCAACCAGCAAAATTCGGTTCATGCTTGGAGACCTTGATGGAGGTTTTTTTTGATTTTACCCCTTTATTCACTGTTTCTAAACCAATCGCAAGATGAGATCTACATCAGCCGGACTAGCGGCAAGGACGACGAGATCCGCCAGAGTTGTAAAACCCTCCGGCAACGCTGCATGACCTCGGTCGCCCGGGCAGCGAGACCAGCAAAGAATGGATCACCTTCTCGCGCACCTTGTCAGCCGTCCCAAAGAAAGTGTTGGCGGTGATTTCTTCGCGGATCCAGTCCCAGATGGCTTCGTCCAGATTGAAATCTGGGCTGTAACCGGGCAAAGCGACCAGGCGCAATTGGAGGTTCGGCGTGGCGAGATAAGCCCGCATGGCATTGCCGCGATGGGCTGGGCCATTATCCCATATCACCAGCAAGGGCCCAGGATACCTGTCCCACAGTTGCTGGAGAAAAGCCACCACCGTATCGAAATATTTTGCTCAAAACCTCAAATAAAGCGCCGAGAGCAAAAGGGGAAAATGGCTAGAATGCGTTTTTGGATAATAAAGGGAAGTCCAAACATTCAATCTAGACTTCCTCAAATTTTTTCGGATGATCCTTATTTGAAGAGTAATTGAGCCGCAAGCAGGCAATGACCAGTATTCAATAGGCAGTGGGCCAACATACTGAGACAGATATTTTTCTTCCAGCGTACAGCATACGCCCAGGGGAAAAACGCCAAGATGCGCGTGATGTTCTGCCAGGGCGAAAAGAAATGGTAAAGCGAAAAAAGCAATACATTGACCAGCGGCGCCCAACCCTTCAAATATTCAATGCGCGGCAGCAGGTAGCCGCGAAAATAAAGCTCTTCCACCACCGGGCCCGCAAACCCATTGAGCACAAGAAAGAGCACAAAGGTTACCGTTAACACCGGCTGGCTATAATCGGCCGGGAGAAATTGGTTAATCTGAAACCAATCTGGCAGCCAGCCAAATAGGCCTTTCAGAATTGCCCGATCTACCCCACCCAGCGACATGAACATCAGTACGGACCAGAACAACAATGCCGAGGGAAAGATAAAATAGTCTTTTAGCGGAAGAGGCTCGCGGTTGAGCACAATCCCTTCGAATGAGAGCCTCCCATTTCGCCGGTAGCCCAGATAACAGATCAGACCTAACTCAAACGGGATAAGAATCAACAAGATAGGGATCAGAAGGGCAAGCAACGGGGGCAGATGATTTCGTTTCAACAAGGGGCCGAGGAAAATAAAGGTGATGGTGATCAGTGCCCCTGGCAGCAAATGTAGCAGGATTGTCTGCGGGATCGAATGTTGTCCAACCGATGATTCTACTTCAATTGAACGAGTATTCGCTTCACTGGCAATTTCGATCATAATGTTTCTCTCCTCAGAGTTCTGGATCCCTTTACAAACCGATGACCTGCTGCCGCCACAGACTGGCCCAGGTTGTCTCGAGCGGAAGACAGGCGGTTGAAACATAACGGAGAGCAACCTGACATGCAAGCGTAATATATCTGGCAGTGTACAGAAAGGCTGCAATGGCAATAAAGACACATCCAACGGTTCGTCGGTTCATCGTACTGTTTCTCCTTTTCCCATGAAACCCTGGGTATAAATCTCGTCTATCATTTATCCTTGCAAGCGTTGCGTTTCAGTTGTCATCGATTACGCTTATAGGATAACCAGGCTGGGGATTTCGTAAATCACATGAATATGTAGTTCGTGCGGGAAATGGATGTAGTTTTTGTGAAAAAAGAATGGCAGCTGTTGATCTTGCTGCCTGGGCGTTAGGTGCCTTACAGCAGACCGATCTGGTGCGCGACGGCCACGGCCTGAGCGCGGTTGTTTACCTGTAGTTTCGAATAGATCGCTTTGATATAGAACCGGACGGTATTCACAGAGATCACGAGCTTTTCCGCGATCTGTTCATACTTCAGACCTTGTGCAATCAGGATCAGCACTTCCATTTCTCTTTCCGACAAAGACTCCAGCACATCTGGCTGATTCGCAATAGAATCGGGGTCAATCATACGAGGGGGTGTTGCCGCAGCCACACTTCCAGCATCTCCACCACTGGATAAAAAGCAGTCGAGAAGATGCTCCGCATAATCGCGGTACTGTATTCGTGCAAGACTGTTCCGCAGCAGAGGAACAATCTCCGGTCCTTCATCCAGGAAAGTGCGGATATAGCCTCCGGACTCTGCCCGATCTACTGCGCAAGCTACGTCAGTCAAAGCTGCGGAACGTTCTCCCAATATCGCATACATCTGGGCGCGCAGCAGCAGTGCCGGGAGCAAGGTGCTCACCCGGCCGCCTTTTTGTATAGCATCGATGAGCTTGCTGGCTAACTGAACTCCCCAGGGTAGTTCGTCTATCCGGTGTTCTTGCAGCGCTTCAAAGAGCATCCAGCGCAGGTAAGCCAGGTAACACAACTCCGATTGGGGGACGATGGAACTGTGCCAATCGATCCTGAGATTATCGAGGATTGCTTTTACGGAACCAAGATTTTTATGGAAAAGATCAACGCGCACCTGCTGAGCCAAATATTCTGGTTTCAACCAGGCGGGGATACCCAGGGGGATCCGTTCCGCCGCTTTCTGAATTTCAACCGCCGCGGCAGGCAGGTCGCCTTCGGCCATGCTCAAGCATGAGCGGAGAATGTAGGCGAATACTGTGCCCGCATTGTGGCCACCCTGTTGGCTTAACTGAAGTGCCTGCTGATAGTAGCTACGCGCCTGGTCTAAGTGGTTCCACTCATAACAGACCATTCCGAGCGCGCCGTAGATCGATCCGGCCACCGGTGGCAGGCTCTCACCAGAAATGCGAATGCGGTCAATCACCTGAGCAGCAACTTCTTCAGCAAAATGCAGCTCGCCGTGTTGAATTGCCATCAGCGTGAGGGCGTTGGCTGACAACATTTCAGGAAGCGGTTTCTCCGCAATTCGACTGTGGTAGATGGCTTTCTGGTAAGCATCCACCAGCCCTGGATAATTATCCAGGATCCGATACGCGCCGCCCAATCCCAGGTAAGCGATTCCTTGAATATAGTGATCATCGGGCCGGACTTCCTGCAGGGCCTGCTGCGCCATTACAATACTTTCAGGGGCGTTCCCCTGAACGTTCAGCAGGGTCGATTTGATTGCGAACCATTCGGATCGAAGTGTGTCGATATCCTGAAGAGTGGAACAATTGGCCAGCGCATCCGGTTGGGTGATCTGTTCCGATTGCTTTAGATATTGTTCCACGAGGTGGTAATTCCCACTCAATAAATACATTCCGGCCAGGGCAATACTGGCGCGCGGACTTTTGTGATTCCACTCGGTTGGGATGCTCTGAAACCATCGTTCAACTGTTTTGACATACCCTTGCATCACAATGCTCATCGCGTGTTGTTCCATCAGCTCCACGGCCTGCTGGAAATCTTCCGCTACTAACGCATGCTCGATGGCTTCTGTGATCATCCCCTCCCCGGCATACCATTGGCTGGCCCGCCGGTGGAGCGGCTGGATCGCTTCGGTGAGGTCCCGTTTTAGCATTGTGCGCAGCAAATCAGCGAACAAATGATGATAGCGGTACCATCGCTGCTCATTATCTAATGGAACGAGGAACAGGTTGGCATGCAGCAGCCGTTCGAGCATCTCTCTACTATCGCAGCGGCCGGTCACGGCGTCACACAAATCGCCATTCAGCTTTTCAAGGATGGAAGTTTTCAACAGAAATGCCCGAACTTCCTCGCTCTGGCGGTAAAGGACTTCTTCCGTCAAATAACTGAGGATGTGCCGTTGATTACCACGGATGCTGGCAATGAAACGGGAAGGGTCGTTCTGTCCATGTAAGGATAACCCGGCAAGCTGCAATCCTGCGATCCACCCTTCCGTGCGATTCTCTAGATTGATCCGGTCTGCTTCAGAAAGGGGCAGGTTCATCACTTCTTTGTAGAACTGGCTGATTTCATCCGTAGAAAAACGCAAGTCAGCGGAGCGAACTTCAGTCAGCATGTTGTTCGCGCGCAGTCGGGCCAGAGGGAGTAAAGGATCTTCTCGCGTTATCAAAACGAGGTGAAGCTGGCGGGGATGGTTGACGATGATCTTTTCCAGGACTTTCAAAATATGGGGATCTTGAATGACCTGAAAATCATCCAGCACGAACACGAAATTGCCATCTATACCTGAAACATCATTGATGAGGGCTGAGGCAATTGTTTCGGCGGGGGGAAGCTGTTCCTTGTCGAGGAAATATTCGATCTCCTTGCCAAGCCGGGCATCGACCTGCTGTAATCCAGCGATGATATAGGTGAAAAAGCGCCCGGGATCGTCATCAGCAGGATCCAATGAGAGCCAGATGACCGGCAAATCCAGCTGATCTGCCCAGGCATTCACGCAGGTCGTTTTCCCGAAACCTGCCGGCGCAGATACGAGCGTTAGCAAATGCTCACTTTCAAGCGCGTTATTCATGCGTTGAATCAGGTGATCCCGTTGTATTCGTTTTTGCGGTATTCCAGGCCGGTGGAATTTTATCGTCAACAAGTTTTTTTTCATGTCAAAGTGAAAAATTTTCTTCGGTACTGCCCTACTCCCTTTTACAGAGGAGAACCGATTATGCTGCTCGTCTGACACTCATCATCTTCATTATGAACCCATTTCTCTGTTCGCGCAATTACACCTAACGTCGAACCGCTATGGTCAACACAAAATTCGTCGGGGATATGGTCTACCTCGCGCCAGAGTATCCGCTTGTGTCGCTTACTCCTCCTTCCGAGGTTTGGAGAGGGTAATTGCACCGTCGCTCCCTTGCGCCAAGCCTTTCGGCGGTTCGTGCAGTGGCCATATAGCCACGACAAAATCGCCGGCCACGCCTGCTAATTTTTCCAAAATCTACATCTTTTTTTCGCACGAACTACATATTCATGTGAAGGTTTCTAATACCAGCTTTGTTATCCTGTGATTGTAATCAACAAAGACAAGCTATGACAGGGAACTATGATTGACGATATTCACACCTACACAATCAAAGTTAACGGATATGTGGATCAGGATGATATCAACGCTGCCAGCCCGGTGAAACTAAGCGTAGATTGGGCCAATGAAAGCGCGACAAATTTATCGGCCTGTACCGATCAATCCGGGTTGATCGGACTCATACGATATCTGCACAGCATGGGCTTTGTCCTGATTTCTGTCCAGGTAAATGAAATGTCCTAGCAACTTGATCCGCTCGTTGTTTTAAGGAGATCACCATGTCAAAAAAAATCACCCGGCGTCAATTTCTCACATATACTGCCGGAGGCATCGGTGCCGCCGTATTGACCTTGGGCACGATTGCCTTCCGCCCCCCTGTTTTAGGCTACTATAGAAAGCTCGCTGCCGCCCGGAATCCGGCGAATCCAGCCGTGCTTGTCACATATGCTTCCAGAGCAGGCTCGACAATGGAAATTGCCCGGGCGATTGCAATTGAACTGGAAAAACGCGGTTTCACCGTCGATATCAGCCCCGTCAAACGGGTAACGGATTTGAAAGGCTACCGCTATGTGGTGATTGGCAGCGCGATTCGGATGTCTGCGCCGCTGCCCGAAGTTATCGAGTTTATCGAGCAAAATCGCGACACGCTCTGCTCGATACCTACAGCATTCTTTGCCGTCTATCTCATGAATTTTGCAAGCGATGAGGCCAGCAGCAAAGCGCGACTTGCTTACCTGGATCCGATTCGAAATCTTCTATCCTTACAGCACGAAGCCTTTTTTACCGGTGTTTTTGACCCGGCGAAGGTGTCATTTATCGAGGGTTTGATGGGAAAAATGTTGCAGTCACCCGTCGGCGACTTCCGCGATTGGGATGCGATTTCAAATTGGGGACAGTCGGTCTTCCTCCGTTGGGGAGCAGTGTTTCATCTAAAGTCGATAGAAGAGGGAAAATGGTAAGTATTCGAAACATCCTTTTCATCATTGCTGGCCTTTTGATCGTGATTGGCTTGCTGGGCTGGCTGGGATTGCAAATCCAGCCAAAGCCCTTCCCCTCATTTCCAGAGCACACACAGCCTTTGAAAACTGTGCTACTGCCTGGCGGGCTCCCTGCGCCAGTGGAGCGTTTCTACAAAATTGTTTATGGAGAGGAGATCCCGGTGATTGAGACGGTCGTCATTCAAGGGCGAGGAGTTCTCAAACCATTCATGAATATCCCCATACCGGCGCGGTTTGTTTTCGTACATAAAGCCGGCAAGAATTACCGCCATTATTTTGAAGCCACGATGTTTGGAATCCCCTTTTTGAAGGTGAACGAGGGGTATATCGACGGTGCGAGCTTCTTTGAAAGTCCAATGGCGAGTTATGCCAACGATCCGAACAGCAACCAGGCCGCAAACCTGACCATTTGGGCGGAGGCAATCTGGTTCCCTGCCCTTTGGGTGACAGATCCACGCGCCCATTGGGAGCCCGTGGACGAGCACACAGCCCTCCTGTATGTGCCATTTGAAGCGGGTGAAGAGAACTTCCTGGTACGGTTCAACCTTCAGACAGGTTTGATCGATGTGATGGAAACGATGCGCTACCGCGACACTGTGGAAGGCCAGCCGAAAATCCTGTGGATTCTTCGCAATGAGCTCAAACAAGCGGTGGCAGAGAGCGATGTCCGTTCGATTGGATCGGCGATGTGGCTGGATCAGGGTTCGCCCTGGGCTTACTTCGTTGTGGAAGAGTTAATCTTCAACGTAGATGTAAGCACGTATATCCGCCAGCGCGGTTATTGAGGCTGGGTGGCAGGAGAACTTAATTGTTGTGAGGGAAACATAGCAATGACCAGCGGAAATGAAATATTAATATCAATCCTGTTGTCCAATGCGATTCTTATGGGTATAGTCGCCATAATCGCTTCTACCATTTTCCTTCTCAAGAAAGGCAATCAATATAACAAACACATGAGAATATTGATGATCGCGATGTTAATCATCGCTTTCGTATTTAGCCTGTATTTGCTGCATATGGCTTTCGTATTCGGCAATCCACATCCATCCGCTTCACCTGTACCGCTTTCGTGAGCCTGAATTATGAAACGAAAAAAGATTGGCTGCTTGCGCTTTTTGCTGTTTGGCTTCTCTACACTGATAATCCTCTTCCTGATCGCAATCGGTCTTGTGACCTGGGATAATACTCACTTGCCTGAACGTTCCGAAGTCCTGGAGAGGCTTTCGCAACAGGAAAAGGCACGTCTCATTGAGTCCCAGCACCTGCGCCAAACGATCGGGAATGAGGTGCTGCCCGGGTGGGGCCAGGCTGAGATCCCGGTTATTCTTTATAATGAATCGTATGCCTTCCTGGTGGGTGTCAGCAGCCCACCTCCCGATGGCTGGGTGACGGTGCGCAAGAGCGAACAGCTCGGCGCAGTCTGGGAAATCGTCCCGGGGGATGATTTTCAGGGCAAGCCATACTATCGCCAGGCTCTCTCATCTGGGGTTACGCCACAAGCTTTCACGGTCAAAATTGGGGAAACTTATGCGGCCACGCTGACAACCTTTGAATATTATCCCATTCTCATGCGCAAGCTAATCCGCAACGAGCTGCCCGGATTCTTAGGGCCAGTATTCCCATACCGCATCGCGACCGGCCTGCTGGTAGATAGCTCGGACCAATATGTCACACTCATCCTGCATGAAGCCGCTCACGCCTACCAGGGTAGTTCAGCGCCAGAACAGCTGGTGGCCGGAGAACAGGCCAACCACGATCTTGAGCAGGCGTACCCCTGGGAGGATGGTAGCCTGCGCGAGGATTGGCAGGCTGAACTGGATGTGCTGGCACGCGCGCTGCGGGCAGAGACAGCGGAACAAACCCGCTCACAGGCCCAAGATTTTCTCCAAATCCGCCATTCCCGGCGGCAGTCGGCCGGGTTGAGCGCAGATCTAGTGGCGTTTGAGCGCCACCGCGAATGGGTGGAAGGGATCGGCCGTTATGCCGAGATCAGTGTGTACCAACTGGCTCAAGAGAGAAATGGTTATATACCGATTGAAGAGATTTTCAACGACCCCGGTTTTCACCGTTACGAAAAGTTTGATCAGCGCTGGACGCGTGAGGTAGATCAGATGAAGCGTATGGCGAGTGACGGGAGCGAACGGCGGTTTTATTATTCAGGCATGGCTCAGGCCATGCTGCTGGACCGACTGGATCCTGATTGGAAATCCCGGCTGTTTGAGCCAGGGGTATGGCTGGAAGACCTGCTTGCAGAAGCATTGTCGACTGTCAGTGAAACAAAGTGAAACCAACCGAGAAGAGAAAATGAGCAGGCCCAGGATTTGCGGGCGACCTCTAAGGAGTGAGAGAATGGGCACGAACCAAAACACACAAAGAATTCAGATTTTCCTGGCGCTGGCCTTCGGGATCCCCTGGGCAGCCGTCTTGTTTCTGGGTCCAATTGAAGCGTTTGGCTGGCGCGACCTGGCCTTACCATGACTACTATATTTTCGCGTTGGGCAGCGGTTGCGAATGCGCAATTCATCGGGATATGATTTCCAATGGATGGGTTACAGTAAAATCAATGACTAGACATGACAAAAGCGAGGATTTAACGATGGTTACCCCAGTCGTTGTTGACTTCCCTCTCAGGGGCGAATGGATTACCCCCAACACTCCTGGCACAAAAGTCCCGAGCCACGGGACCGACTTGTTTGGCGAGAGATACGCTTACGATTTCGTCGGCGTCGATCCAAAAAGTCGAAGCACGCGTTTCTATCGGCCTAACCCGCTCCATTACCTCATCCTCGGCGTACGGTTGCAGGATTGTTTTGGTTGGGGTCAGCCCATCTTCTCTGCTACGCCCGGGATCGTGATTCGGGCTGAGGATGGCTGGCCGGAGCGGAATCCCGTCCACCTCGCCAGGGACTTGCCCGTCCTCTTCGAGAATGCCAGGTCGGTCAATTTAAAACAGGCGGTAGATCTCCGATCCCTTTCTGGTAACTTCATGATCATTGAAAGCAGCGACGGGTACATTGTCTATGCCCATGCTCAAACCGGCTCAATTCGAGTTTCTCCGGGCGACAAAGTCATTCCAGGCCAGTGGCTGGCGAATGTTGGTCATTCTGGCAATTCGACAGCCCCACACTTACACTTCCATATAATGGATCATCATGATCCCTGGAAAGCGCAAGGCATTCCCTGCTGTTTTCGCGATTATGAAGTCTTTCATAAAGGCGTCTGGCGCCTGGCGCAGAATGGCATTCCTAAGGCAACAGACAGGATTCGCAAACGGTGAAGTATATAGCCAAATTTAGCCATGGTTTAGGATCGGTAATCAATTCGTGTCGTAACAGCTGGAACAGGGAACTGGCTAGCTGGCGCGCCTCGGACTGAAACGGCGAAATAAATAGGCTGCCTTTTGCTCCAGAAAATTCAGCTGTTCGGCGATTGAATTGTTAAAAATGCAAAACTACTGCTTTACCCGACTACACGCTAAATAAGGATAAATAAGATGGTCACCTATACTCCCACTGCTATTCAAGGTTCCGTACCTGGTAACTTCCACCAAGTCTTTCAGTGGAAGTTATCTGACGTTCCTTCTTGGGTAACCAAGATCCAAATTCTGTCGGTTTTTCTGTTTTTCCTCAGTGGAATCCCCTTGATGGTCCATGCCCTGTGGAATGGTAAATCCACAGGAAGCTTTACGCTTGACTTCCAGGAAATCGGAATATGTTTCGCCGCTTCGCCTCCTGGCCTGCAATGATCGTCCTGCATGAGCTGGTGCATGGGCTTACCATGCGCATATTTGGGACTCGGCCTCAATACGGAGTACGGCTCAAGCAGCTTTTGTTTTATGCAACCGCGCCAGGGTACGGGTTCCGGCGTAATGCTTACATTATCGTCGCGCTGGCGCCCCTGGTATTGTTGAGTGTTCTCGCGATCCTGGGAATGTCCATCCTTCAGGGAACCGCTTGGGCCATGCTGCTTGCCTTTTGCGCGGCCTTCAATATTGGCGGGGCCGCTGGCGATTTAGCGATCGTCCGTATGGTCTTGCGCTATTCCGAGAAGGCCTATATTGTTGACGAACAGGATGGCTTCCGGGTGCTGATGCGGGCTGAATAATTGCCCTTCTATGTAGCAAATTTTTGAGCCCTACTTCCTGCGCAGTGTGGTGAATGGCACGTTGAACGCGATTGAGAAGGAAAATCACCCGACCACCCTGCCAGATGCGTGGGGAGCACAAAAGAGAAAGAATAGGGAGAAATCACATGAAACCAGACATCGCTTATCCAAAATTAGAAACGGCTCGCCTGGTGCTTAGGGCTTTGCATATGGATGATGCTGATTTTATCTTCAAAGAATGGAGTGACCCGACAGTTACTTTTTTCATGCGCGATGAAGAACCTCTTCAAACGCGAGAGCAGGCTGAAGAATTTCTAAGGTCCTTTCAAACACCAGAAAAGAATCCCTCCTCAAAATGGTGGGGGATTGAACGAAAGGCGGATGGTCACCTGATTGGTACATGCGGGTACTTCCGGTGGGATTGGCAGCACCACCGCGCAGAGATTGGCTACGATCTGTGCCCGGATGCCTGGGGCCAGGGTTTGATGCCAGAAGCCTTACGGGCGCTCGTTCGATATGGGTTTGATGAAATGGATTTAAACCGTATCGAAGCTACGACCCATATCGAGAATCAGCGTTCGCAACATGTATTGAGGAAGCTCGGATTTCAAAGGGAAGGCTTGTTGCGTGAGTATTACTACCGGGATGGTATTTACAACGATCAAGTACAATTTTCGCTTCTAAAAAGAGAATGGCTGTTATTGCGATGAGGAGAGGAACAAGGCTTGCTTTTCCGGACCTACCCCCAAAAACCGATCCAGAAGACAAATGTTATGGGAATTTACTTTTCATTCTAACTCAAGGACTGCACCTAGCACCTTACGCACCTTGTGAGCCAGTCAGATTAGGGCTTACTGCGATGGCGATTCCCAATCCCAAATCAGCCATCTAGAGTCGGGGTTATCTCTTACAAGGTAAAAAACCTGGGTTTGTTTTCCATCCGGGTTAGGCATCTTGGTGCTGTCATATTGCACGGTGTATTGGGCGGATACGGCAATCATGTTCTTAGCGATGAATTCGTCGGACCAACCATGGCTTTTGGCAAGGTCGCTCCCGGAATATCTCTTCTGGATCTGTACCGTTTCCTCGTCCGCCACGGTAACTTTGCCAATGGTAAGGCTGAGAACGCCCAGGTCACCCGGTTTTTCAAAGGATGGCGTAAAGTTTGAACCGTCCTTTTGGGCAGCCCAAAGAGTCGATTTCCAGGCGGTGAAGTCGTTGTTCTTTTTGGCATCCAGGTAACGTTGAACTACACCGACCGCGTCACTCTGTGAGTTTGCCGGGCTGCAGGCTGCCAGCCCGATGATCACTATCGCGACCAGAACCATAATTATTAAATCCACCCTTACACGGGGTTTATCGTGCATGGTCCAGGGGCTATATTGTTGTTCTTTCATGATGTATGTTCTCCTAGGAAGAAGATTGCAATAGAGCATTTTTGACGTAAGCCGGCGTCGATTTCCCCTGCGCGTAGCTCTCTGGATAGGAAGGGAAAGTCCGTGGCTGGATTTGCAACGCCAGCCAGCCCAGTAAGCCAACCGCTAAAGGTTATGTTCTTATCAATCTACTTTGACGCGGATTCAACAATTCAGTTGATCCTGGCACATCAACCTTTTACTCGATTAATGCCAATCAACAATCAACCCGGTTCGGCATTTTCGATCACTGTGTAAGATGAAAGCAATTGCATCCTCCCCTTTATAAGCATCACATTAAGGAGGATGCGGGTTTGATTTCAATAAGGGCTGGATCTTGTTCGTGATCCAGCCCTTATCTCATTTACTTCTCTGGCGACCAGGTGATGACCCAATCTCCGGGCACCAGCACGTCCAGGCTGCTGATTTGCAGGCTCAGCGGCCCCTGGGGCAGGTCGCCTTCCACTACCACGCCGCTGGTGAACGGCACATTGGTGGGCGGGATGCCGTTGCTGCCTCCGCCGCCACCCATGGGCGGGTGGGCCGGGTCGATGATCCGCGCGCCAATCACGTAGGTGTCGGCGGTGAGGGTGAAGAGGAACAGGTGGTTGTTACGCATCATTTTATGGCTGGCCGAGATGATCTTCACCGGATGGGCGTTGACCGGCAGCTCCACGTTCAGGTCATAGGTCTGCTTGTCCTGCGGGTTGGGACCGGGGTCAAACTGAAAGGGGACGCTGGCCGCTTCGTGGAGGGTGACGTAGAATTCCACGCGCAGCGGGGCGGCAAAGGTCTTGGTCGGGATCTTGAAAGCCCAGTTCACGCCGCGGCTCGCCGGGTTGGGGGTAGGTATCCACCGGACCAAATTCGTATTCGATGATCTGGCCGCTCGCGTCGCTGATCACCGGCATGCCCAGCTCCAGGTCATTTTGCCCGAGCGATGGGTCGGTCCAGCGGAAGCTGCCCATCAGCAGGTAGCCATCCGGCAGCTCGACGGATTTCTCCAGCGTAATCGACGCGCCATAGGCAGGGGTTGCGCGGGTGGTAGGCTCAACGGCAGCCGCGGCGTTTGCTGGGCTGGGTTCAGCAGTGGCGCCAACTGCGTTGGCGGATGGCGCAGGTTGGGTATCCGCCGGGCAGCAGCCGTTGGTGTCGCAGAGGCGGTGGGTTCGTACACGGTGACCGGGAAGAGGATCGCGGATGGGTCGCCGGGCTTGAAGCGCAGCGGGATCGACCAGTCCTTCGGGCTGAGTTCGGGCGGCATGCCGGCCAGGCGGTCCAGTTGGAGGGTAGCCGTGGTGACGTTCAGCGGCAGGGGACCAAACTCCAGCGCGTAGCGGATGGACCCGTTATCCGCTGACTGGCGGCGGCCGGTCACCACCTCCAGGCGGCTGCCATCTGGCAGAAGCAGGGCCGGGCGATCTGGGGAAGGGTTCCGCCTGCTGGTATTTCTTTCCATCCCACGGCGGCGCTTTGTACTGGTACACCACCACGGTTTTCTCGCGCGTGGCAAAAGCGCGCTCCACGGTCAGGGGAATGTCGCCGAGCGTTGCCTGGACGGGTTCATCCAGGACGAGCACCGCGACGCTCTGGTCGACCACGCCTACGTTGGGAATGTAGCCAAACAGGCCGCGCAGGGCGTTGACCACCTGGGGGGAGAAGCTCACCAGCAGGGCCAGCACGACCAGGAGGACCAGGGCAAACTTCCACGCCAGCGACAGAGAAAAGAACCAGGGCCGGGGAGGGTTGGCCTGCACGGTCCGTGCCGGATGGCCGGCGCAGCGGCGGCGGACGAGGCGCCGTTGGGCGAGCGCAGTTGGGCCACCCCCTGGGTGATAAAACGCTCGCGCAGGGTGTTGAGGGAGGCGCTGCTGGGTTCAGGCACGTCCACGGCCTGGCGCAGCTGCTGTTCGAATTCGGGGGGAATGTTCATCTCAGGCATGGTTTGCCTCCATTTGCCAGTATAGGTGCTCGGTCAGGCGGTTGATCGCTTTGCGCACGGCGTCTTCTTTCCGCCCGAGCAGCGCGGCGATCTCGGTATAGGTTAGATCAACGACGAAGCGCAGACGCAGCAGCTCGCGCTCGGTCTCATCCAGGGCGCGGAGATGGCGGCGCAGCGCGGCGATGGCCTGCTGGTCGATCACCTGGTCCAGCGCGCCATCCATCACCGGCAAGTCGAAGCCGTCTGAATGGAGGGGTTGGTTGTGGTTGCGGCGGAAATAATCCATCGCATTGTTGCGGGCAATCTGGAAAATCCAGGCGGTAAACTGGCCGCGATGCCGGTAGTGGGGCAGCGCCTCGATGACTTTGAGGAACGTCTGCGCGGTGAGGTCATCGGCTTCGGCGGCGTTCTCCACCCGGCTGAAGAAGTAGCGGTAGATCCGGCGCGCGTAGGCGTCGTAGATGGCCGCCAGCGCGGTCGCGCTGCCAGTCATAGCAGACAAGGATCAGGGCGTCATCCAGCTCGGGCGGGGGGTCCTTCCGTTCGGTGTGTGGATCGGGCATAAGATCATCCTTTGTGAGTATATTCTATAAGAGATAACGCAGGATGAGCCAAAAGCGGAAAAGTTGGGTTTGGAGAGTATGGGTAAGAGATGAAGAATCCCTAGTTTAATGGGGGGTTGAAAAGAATATATCTTCTGGAATAAGTTGAAATTGACGAAACACAACCGAACCAGGTGGGTTTCGCTATGGCGAAAAATACCGAATAACAGGCCGTTCGGCAACGGGCCAAAAGCGCTAGTTGGAGACTTTAGTTAGTTACTGGTGCAAAAGTCTCGAGGGGAAAGAAGGAAGGAGAGGGGAGTCAGGTTTTGCACCAGCCCTAAGTTGAAGGTAAGGCCAGGTTTTTTCTAAGGAGACACAGATATGAGCCAGCGATACGAAATGGTCATTCACGGGCGCCTGCCCCCTCAGTGGCTCACCTGCTTGCCAAATGGCAACACCTGCATTGCCGGCAGCTTGCCCGACCAGTCTGCTTTGTACGGGCTGTTGATGCGGCTGCGCGATTTCGGACTGACGTTGATTTCAGTGAACTTTCTTGGTTGTTAGGAAGGATCATAATAAAGGTTTGATTTGCTCTGACAACAGCAATTTCGTTTACCGGCGTTGGCTTGGCGCTGCTGGCCTTCACAAGAAAATCTGCTTCTACCTGATCCTAATGGCCCTTCTTTCAACCGCCTGCAGCCCATTGTCCTATTTGAGAGCAAGGCCAGATGGACCTACTTCCACTAACACACCGGCAGGACATTCGATTCAACGGCAGCCCTGCCAGCTCGGTGACATCCCAGTGCGGTGCGGCACCTTGAAGGTTTATGAAAACCGAGAAACCCGCACCGGACGCATGATCGATCTCAAGGCGCAGGAGGTGAACCCGGCGCCTGATCCCATCTTTTACCTGGCTGGGGGACCGGGCGCTTCGGCCATCGAGGATGCCCAGGGGTCCGTAAGATCATTATTTTCGTTTAGCACCTGATGGGGAATATTATCTGGATGCCCCGTTCGGGTCATCGCAATTGCGTATCACGTTCCTCAAAGATGGCGCGACTTTGATCCAGTTGCCGGGAAACCTGATCTTCCTGAGCAATGGCTCGATCTCATCTGACCAGGGTCAGATTATCTTCCAGGCATGTGATTATCAACAGCACTGTGTGCAAACGCCCCTGATCTTGATTACCGTCAGCACCGGGGAGTATACCGTTCCGCTCTCCGGCCTGATCCAGCCTGCCGGGAAGCAAAAAACCTTCATATCTTCTTTTCAGTGGATAGATGACACACACATTCGCTTGATTTTTAAGGATGAAGCCAATATTCCGCAGCAATGGGTGTTGAACCTGGCCTCAGGAGGCTTCAAGCAAGAAACCCCACAGGCGACGGTTACACCATAAATGATTTTGGGATCCTCCCCTACACCCCTCCTTATTGACAAATAACTTCTGCATATAATCCCCGATACCGGAATTTTCGCCTGCTTTGGCTCAATTGTGGGACATCCGTGAAAAACGAACTGGAGTATCAGGTTCGATTCATGATCATAGAGACCACTACTTTTGTATTTACGGCCAAGAAACGTTCAAACATCTTTTGATCTCCGGATATACTTTAATCAACATGTCTATCGATAGAGAAAAATGCTTAACCATAGTACGCTGACAAACTTACGAAAAACAAAAGGTGATTCGAAAACAATTCATGGAGGTGAAGTAAATGCTCGCACAAAATACACCTGCTGAAGGTTCACTTGAAAAAATAATCTTGCTGGTAGATGATGAGAAAGACATTACCGATCTGCTTGAGGATGTATTGCGTAAGGATGGGTATAAAAACATTTTCAAAGCCTCAAGCGGGATGGAAGCCGTCCATCTATGCAGCATACGCCAGCCGGATGTGATTGTCCTGGATATCATGCTTCCCGATATTGATGGGATAGAGGTCTGTAGAAGGATCCGCGAATTTTCGTATTGCCAAATCCTGTTTCTCTCCTCGAAAAACGATGATATAGACAAAATACTCGGGCTCAACAGCGGCGGCGATGATTATGTAACCAAGCCTTTCAGCCCGCGGGAAATTGTGTTTCGGATCAAAGCGCAGCTTCGCAGGCAGCAATACTATTCCACTGAAAAGCGTAATGCAAAACAGAAGATCCTCTTAGGGAATCTGGAAATTGATGTAGACGGCTACCGGGCATACAAAAACGGCCGGGAGCTTGAACTGACCGCCAGAGAATTCGGGCTGCTCTGTTACCTTGCTGAAAACCCAAACAAAATCATCAGCAAGGAGCGCCTGTACGAACAGGTTTGGGGCGAGGACAGTATCGGCTGCGACAATACCGTTATGGTCCATATCCGCCATATCCGTGAAAAGGTGGAAGATGACCCTGCCGACCCCCAACTGCTGCAAACGGTAAAGGGACTTGGTTACCGGCTGGTATCAAAGAGGAAACCTTGAAACGGTCAGGTGTTCAATCGGTATTTCATATTTACGCAATTTTTTTCATTCTGATGATCGGAATGATTGCGGCAGGGTTTGGTATGTTTCTCTATAACATCACCATCCAAAAACCGGATGGTCAGATCGGCATCACCCGCTGGCCCATCGATTTTACGAAGGATTTCGCCGGACACATCGCTTTTGCCAATAATGTGCCTTTTATCAAGCCGTCCGGTCTACAACTGCTGCAAGAGAACCATTTGTGGCTGCAAATCATCGATACCAACGGAGATGAAATTCAAAGCGCCAATAGACCCCTCGAAATTCAGGCCCATTATTCCCCTGCGGATTTGCTGGAGATTTATCTGAATGGAACCGGAGACTATTCGGTGTTTCCAGGAAGCATTCAGTCAAACGACAAAGACTGGACCTATTTGATCGGTTTTCCCGTGCGGATTGCGAAAGTCACCGCCTATGTGAACCAGGACCGTTTTGACACATTAAAGCCCATCGCGCTCGTTGTATTTGGCATTACCCTGCTGCTGTTATTCATTTCCACTTTTGTATATGGTCTGATCGTCACCAAGCAGATGACCCGGATACGAAAATCCATCCGCGAAATTGCCCTGCGAACCTATTTGCCGGCCAGGAACAGCGGCGCTTTTGGCGAACTCTATGCGGAATTAAATATGTTGAACCAGGAAATAAAGTCCAGCGACGAGGCCAGGGCTAAAAACGAAAGACTGCGTGAGGAGTGGATCGCCAATATCACCCATGATCTAAAAACGCCGCTGTCGCCCATCCGCGGGTACGCCGAGCTTATTTCCGACCTGGGCCCTGAAATAGAACCGGATGAAATCCGGAAATACGGCGGCATCATATTGAAAAATACAGCCTATGCGGAAGAACTGATCAACGACTTAAAGCTTACCTTTCAGCTCAAAAACGGTATGCTTTCGCTGAATAAGCACAAGCAAAACATTGTCCGTTTTACAAAAGAGCGGATCATCGATCTGCTCAATCACCCGGAATACGGGCTGCGGAATATTTCTTTTTACAGCCCGGCCGAAAATATCGAGCTTTCGTTTGATGCCGTGCTCTTAAAACGGGCATTAAACAATCTGCTTACCAACGCCCTGGTGCATAACCCTGTGGATACCCCGATTTCCGTCTCAATTAGGGCCGAGGATAAGATCGCCATCACCATTCAGGATAACGGGCGCGGAATGAACCAGGAAGAACTGGATAAGTTGTTCGTGCGCTATTACCGGGGAAACAGTACGGAGGCCAAACCGGAAGGCTCCGGCCTGGGCATGGCTATTGCCAAACAGATCATCGAGCAGCACGGGGGAAGTATTCTGGCGGACAGCAAGTTGGGATCCGGTACGTGTATCACCATTCTGCTTTAATAGCGAGGGCTGCAACTTAAAGTTAAATTAAGACTGGCGCAATAATAACAAAAGGTTGGCGGTTTATAGTGATAGCTATAAACCGCCAACCTTTTGTTATTGGATGAGTTCGAAAATTTTTTGAGAAAACAGGTGCGAAATTGAAGATTATCCTGAAGTACATCGTAAACAATATCCGCGAGCGGATGCTCAGGACAGCGGTCATGCTGTTATCGATCGTTCTGTCGACTACGCTGCTGTTCGTATCGCTTTCCATTGGCGATTCGTATGCCAGCGCCCAAAGAAAAATGGCCATCGGTTTTGCGGGAACCGCAACCCTATCCGTTTCTGCGAAACCAGACTCAAACGGCAGTGCGGTTTGGATTGCTGAAAATGAAATCCCCCGGCTCGCATCCATCAAGAATCAGGCCGGCCTATTGACGGCCACGGCCCTCTACCATCAGGGCGGGTTTTATGAAAACTTTGATCTGATCGCTTTTGATTTGAATGAGCTGAACACTATCAACAAACCCCGGCTCATCGATGGCAGCCCGCTTACCGGCTTTTCCGGAAACAGCGTTGTTTTGCCGGAAAAATTCACCTCCGCCTATCGGGTGAAGCCGGTCGATACCGTTGATTTGAATATTGGCGGCACAAACTATGCCTTCAAACTTGCCGCCATCGCACCGTACGACACGGTGTTTCTCCGGAAAACCCGGGGCTTTAACGCTCTGATCCCCAGGGAAACTCTTTCTGAGATATTAAAGGCTTCCAATGGATACAGCAAGATCTTGATCGAGCCTGCCGAAGGAGTCAGTACGGATGAACTGAAATCACAACTGGCCTCTGCCCTACCCCCGGATCGTTATGAGGTAACCAAAATTTTCGAAGAAGCAGCGGTTGCATCCGAAGCGCGAGAAAAATCCCTGCCCTTTTACCTGATCAGCTTTTTCTCTCTGGTGATGAGTGTTTTCATCATTTTCAGCAGCTACCGGATCATCACCGTGGAGCGGCTGCCGGTGATCGGGACGTTCCGCAGCATCGGCGCCACGCAAAAGGCCACCACCCGAATTCTGCTGCTGGAAAGCCTGGTGTATGGAATGGTTGGTGGCCTGCTCGGTATTCCGCTGGGTTATGGGGTGCTGGCGTTAATCCTGGATGGACTGGGCGAATCCCTGTCGCTTGGTATCCAAATACCGATGCAGGTTTCTCCGCTGAATATTGTGTTGGCCTGGTTTGTAGCGATTGCCGTATCGCTGCTCAGCGCCTATCTTCCCATCCACAGGGCCAGCCGGCTCCCGGTCAAGGATGTGGTTTTAGGGACGGTGGAAGAAAAGGTGATCTCAAACAAAGTAAAGCTCGGTTTTGGCATCCTGCTCTTCATCCTCTCCATCCTCCTCCCGCGGATGGGCGGCGAGAAAAGCAGCAATCTCCTGATGGCTGCCGGCGGCTTTTCTCTTTTCGGGTTGATCGCTGCGACCATTATCGTGATCCCTTTGATTGCCAACGCTTTATCCATTGTTCTGGAACGTGTTTATGAAAAGGTTCTCGGCAACGAGGGGAAACTCGCCGCCCGGAATATGCGCCACAACAAAAATATCCATCAGAATATCACCCTGTTATGCATCAGCCTTTCGGCAGTGATCGTGATCAGCGTGGTGATCAGCTTTGCGGTTGCCTTTGTAAGCGACATTTATGGCGGAGGCCACCTGGACGGATTTGCCAGCGGTGACATGAGCCCCGAGTTTGTGGAGCAGGTCAAAAAGATGGAAGGCGTTGAGGTGGTCCTGGCGATCCATGATCTTGACAGCCAAATCAGCGCGGACGGTGAAGTGTTCGGACGGATGGAGGCCGTCGATGATTTGCGCTTACAAAATGCCATGCTCAATATCCACTACGATGATGAGGAGACCCAAAAAAATATCGAAGCCGCGTTCGCTACGGGCAAGCATATTCTGCTGAAGTCAGGATTGCTTAAAAAAGCGCAAGCTGAACATTGGGGAACCAATAACCCTGAGTTATCAAGATCAGGATTATGCATATACGATCCTTGGCAGTTTTCAATCGCGTGGCGATAATTCGGATGCCATTCTTCCCGGCGCATACGCCAGAAGTGATTTTGGGGTGATCAACTACGGAATGCTGGCGTATTCTGCCGCCGATCCGGGTGCAGTCATGGTCCAGATCCGCAATTTGTTCGGGAATCAATACAACTGGAGCCGGACGGTCAAGGAATTCGAAAAAGACTTCCTGGGTGTTATCAACGCATTTTTGGCGCCGATGAAAAAGCTCACCTATTTTGTCCTGCTGCTTGCAGCCGTAGGTGTCGTTAATAATCTGCTCATCAATTACCTCCAAAAAAAGCACGCGATCGCCATGTACCGGTCGGTCGGCCTGAGCAACCGGCAGAATGTCAGAATGGCCATCATCGAAGGGCTTACCTCAGGGTTCATCGGGGCGGCAGTCGGGTTGTTTGTGGCCTATATGGAAGTAGATACCATTTTCATCGTGGCCGGCCCCCGGATTTCCGTTCAACCGGAGTTTGACGTCCTGGTGTTTATCCTGACCGGCCTCGCGGGCATCCTCATAACGTTGATTGGCTCCGTCGTGCCGATTCTGAAAAGCTCGCAAATGAAGCTCGTCGAAGAGATCAAGTTCGAATAAAGCATAAGGAGATCGATATGAATAACCATCCTACGCTCATCGAGGGCAAAAATATTATTAAAGAATACCAGGTGGGAGCTGCGGTAACCCGCGTCCTGAATGATATTTCGATACAGATCAGGCAGGGCGAGTTTGTCTCCATCATGGGACCGTCCGGTTCCGGGAAAAGTACCCTGCTGTATATTTTGGGCGGTCTGGATAACCCGACTGTCGGAAGCGTTTATTTGAGCGGCGAAGACATTGCGAAGTTTGACGATGATCAAAAAAGTGTCATGCGGCGCAGGAACATCGGCTTTGTATTCCAGTTTTACAACCTGATCCCGAACCTGAATGTAGAGGAAAACATCCTCCTTCCGGTTCTCCTGGATGGGAAAAATATGAGGGATTATAAAGAACAGACTGAATCACATCCTCGAAATCGTTGGCCTTTCCGACAGAAGGAAGCATACCCCCAGAGAATTATCCGGGGGACAGCAGCAGCGGGTAGCAATCGCCAGAGCGTTGATCAATAACCCCGCAATCATCTTCGCCGATGAACCTACCGGGAACCTGGACAGTAAGACGGGCATGGAAATTATGAAACTGCTTCAGGAAATCAACCGGGAAGGCAAGAAAACCATCATCATGGTAACGCACTCCGCCGATGCAGCCCGCTATAGCAGTCGGATAGAGAATGTCAGGGACGGCGTAATTGTACAATCTTAAAAGACGATCCGAAGTGCGTGGTCAAAGATCCGAACGCACCACCTGAATATTATAGGTTCGGATCCTGGGCCTGTTAATTAAAGGAAGATCGAGGCTGGAGAAATTACGATATTCATTCTCCAGCCTCGCATACATATGGTCAGGTTTTCCGGGCTTACGGGAGATATAATCCTTGCAACTCACCATGCAGGGTATCGGGAAGTTGGTAAGCTTCGCAGCTTTCTGGTTTCAAGATGATATTTTTCTTCTCGGCGGAATCCGGTTTCCGCAAGCTGATTCCCAGCCAACCTGAGAGGCTCCATTCCATTCCTTCGGCGCCCGCATTTTCTACCAAGAGGTGCATATCGCTTCCGTCCGCGCGGACCAAGTATACACTGCTGTTGTCCCGCCCGCGGTATGCAATCCACTTGCCATCCAGCGAAAGCCTGGGGTTGAGGAATTTCGGCGTGCCATTTTCGATCGTAAACTGTTCGTGCAGTGCGCCGCTGGCGGTTTCGTAGGCGTAGACCTTCCAGGCGGCTCCCCCAGTGTAGGGCGCGGCAAAGTACAACTGGCTGCCATTAGGGGACCAGCCGATGATCGATTCGTAGCTCTGCTCAGAGATCTGGCGAACCTGGGCACCATCTACGCTAGCGATCGAGGCACTGTCGATGACGCCGCTCCCCAGATGGCTATAGCCAAGCTCCTTTCCATTCGGCGACCAATGGATGTTGAACCCGGAAGCTTTCAGCAGGATCTGTTCTGCCCGGGTGGCTACCTGGACGATATGGATCGCATTATCGGTTCCGGAGTAGGCCACCTGCCTGCCGGTGGGTGAGAGGGCGCCCCAGTTCCCATTCAGCGTCACCACCTGCTTGCCGCTACCATCCAGGTTATAGAGGACCAGGCCCCAATTCTCCGTGCCATCCAGCTTTTCATACATCAGGACTTTGCCATGGAGAAAGGTCCCGGCAGGGAGTGGCGCGAGCTGCTCGATGGTATCCTGGGTCAGGCACAAACCCGGCTGCCGGGTGGGGTTGGTAGGAAGATCTGTACGTGGTGTGGTTGGGGACCACTGTGCCTGCCAGATGACCGCCTTATCCATCAAGGTCAGACCGGAGACGATCACCTTGAGCTTGCCGGTCGGGATTTTGGCATAGCTGAGACTGCGGTTGATCTTTCCGTCCCATTTTCCCCCGCCGCCCCAGCCACCTGGGGTGAAGCCTTCAATTTCTACACGGACGCCGTTCACTTCCGGATCGACCTGGAACATAAAGTCATACCCATTCCGCGAGTCGACGCTGAGCGAAACCAGTTTCAAAGTGTGCTCGAGAAGCTGAATTTCCTGGTTAGACGTAAACTCCTGGCCTATCCGCGGGTTGGCCCCGGCATCGAATTCAAATTCGGCGGTCGCGGTGGGATCGGGTTGGTATACCCTGATCCTGGGGAAGCGGATGGTTAGCGGATAAACCAGCCCGGCTGCCTTGAATTGCGCTGCCCAGGGGGTATCGTCCGGACCTGTACCGGCAAGGTCCAGGCTGATATCCTGGGGGTAGGTGTGACTGACGATCTTCCCACTGGCATCCCGGATTTCAATACCACCGGCTGGCTCGGTTGTTTCTCCCTGTTGAGGATGGATGCGACCCACCAAAATATATCCATCCGCGGTCTCGATAACTTTCTCAACGATCACGCCGGTTTCTACCGGTACGCTTTCCACTGGTGGCGTGGCTGTGCTGCTGTTCGCGACCGGCAAAGCTTCCGCTTCCGTTGCGCGGGCCTGGGGAGAGGGGGAAAGCTCGATCACGGGCATCACCGTCAGATTAGGCGGAGCTGGTGCAAAGCGCAGGGGAAGCTCCCAGTTTTCGGGTACCGTACCCGGTAAGGTATTAAAAATGCAGGGGATGACCAGCACCGCTTCACTGACGGTTGCGGGAACCGGAAGAAAATTCATATTTGCGGGGACAGGATGAAAGGAACTGCTGTCGGGGCCAAGCTGCCTTCCATCTGGCAGCCGCAGGTAATCCGCCTTAATGCAGCCCATGGCATCTTCTCGGGTAGGATACGCCGATCCGGGTACACCAAAGATCCGGTATTCGATGTGCGTGCCATTCCCGGTCAGCACCGCCGAGGTTACGGTGATGGCGATGCTTCCTTTCGTGACGATGACCGGCTCGGCCAGGACGCGGATGGGAGCGGTATTGTCGATGATGCCCACGCCGGGAATGTAACCGAGCCATCCGCGCACCGCGGCAAACACGCGCTGCGGGCCGGCGATAAGCAGACCAGCCCCGAGCAGCAGCGCAATCATGCCGGCCACCCAAGCCGGGCGGCAGAACATGCGTCCCAGACGCTCGGGTAATGGAATAGGTCGGGGAGTCTCCACAACCAGGCGAGCACGCAGGCTGGTCAAAAATTCTGGGCGCGGCTGTGGTGTTCGTGCAACGGCTTGAAGTTTTTCTTCAAACGAGAGGGAATTTGAGTTAGCCATGTTTCTGCTCCAGCAGGCTGCCGCTCGGTAGAGCGGTGCCGTTCAGTAGAACGGTTTGCAAACGGGCCTGCAGCCGGTAGAGGGATTTCTTCACTGCGTCTTCGCGTTTTTTCAAAACGATGGCCATATCCGCGAAGGTGAGTTCTGCCATATAACGAAGGCGGATCAATTCCTGTTCTTCTTCTGGCAGAGATAGAACCAGCAGACGAAGACGAGTGATCTCATCCAGATGAGTAATCTCATCCGATAGATCGGAGGAAGATGGAATTCCAGATGCTGCCTCCAAAGGAACTTCCCGGTGTTTTTTTCGGAAGTATTCTTTCGACAGGTTCCGAGCGATGCCGAACAGCCAGGCGGCAAAGTGCCCTCGATTCTGATAGCGGGGTAAAGCCTGCAGGGCAGAAAGAAAAAGCTGTGATGTCAGGTCTTCGGCGCCGGCAGGATCACTCGTATGGAAGTAGAAATACTGGTAGATCCTCACCGCCCATCGATCGTAAATCGCTTGGAAAATTACCGGGTCCTTCTGCGCAGCGAGAGCCAGGTCGCCATCTTGGTCTTGCGTGGTATCTTGTGCGCTGGCAATGATTTGGCTATATTGCATTATTTCTCCTAATTGTGCCTGGCGATAATTTTTCAACCAGAGCATGGCGCAGTAGATTTGAAATGCATTTCTACATATAGAATCAAATGAGAAGCAAAAAAGGGACAAAAGGTAAATTCTGGAGGCAGCGAGATTTGATGGAATGGCACATGTTTCGTAAATTGCGTATGCATTATGATCTTAACAAGACGAGTCCTAAAGGCCGGTGTATCAATGATCTGTGATAAACGGTATTTTAAAGCCTTCACTGGTCCAATTCAAGAAAGAGCGGACAGTGATCACTTCGGGGGCGCCAATCGACATAATCGCCCATCCATTGGCGAGGCGCCCTTTAGCTCCAATATATAAAAAACAGTAGGGGCAAAATCAACATACAAGGTGCCAATCAATTCGAAGAGACCGGGATCGGGCTGGCCAACGTCCGCCAGATCATCAACCGGCACGGCGGAAACACCTAAGCGGAAAGCGAAGTCAACCATGGGGCTACCTTTTACTTTTCGCTCCCATTGCGCTATCCAGTCACTGGTCATACCCCAGTTGTTTCTACCCACAGCGATTTGCCCGGGGCTTATCTTGCACTTGGTAAGGTGGGATCGTACTGAATCAAACAGGTGCCAACCATTTCTTATGATTATTGGTGCCCTGAACCGCCTCATCAGTGCGCCTTACCTCATTAGCGAAAAGAGGGCAACGAAAGTAATCTGGAGAAAATTGACCGATTCAGGTGACTAGGAGCGTGATATACTTTAAAACAGGTAGAACGGATGTTTCGGCGCGTCGCGAAACGCGGCAGGTGATCGACACCGCAGGGTCTGTAAGAAAGAGCCTAATCATACAACCAGGGAAATCAGATTGGCCTGCCTGAAAACGGTGTAAGTAATACACAGCGTTGGGGCGAACAATCGGAAAGGGGGAATTAATAATGGCTGGTAAGCGACGCAGCAACCATGAGGGATCCATCTTTAAAGATGAAGCCAGGGGGCTTTGGACGGCGGATATTTATGTTGAGGGGAAGAAGAAGCGGAAAACCAGCAAATCTCAGCAGGTTGCCCGCGAATGGCTGCTGATCCAGCGCCAGGCCGTCAAGCAAGGGACGTTCGTCTTCGATGAGAGCACCACCCTGTCGCAATTTTTAGACCGCTTTGTCGCGGATATTGTAAAAACCACCCTTAAGCCAAAGACGATTTCTTCCTATCAGTTTTTAATTGAAAAATACATCAAACCAGCCCTAGGGACAGTACCGCCTCGGGCAGTTGAAACCGCACCACCTGCAGCAGTTCTATACCGAGAGACTGGAGGCCGGATTATCCAAACGAACGGTGCAGTATATCCATGCCCTGCTTGCGGCGCGCCCTGAATTTTGCGATCAAATGGGGGCTGCTTACGCGCAATCCCAACCGATAGCGTCCAGCCCCCCAACCCCGGCAAGAAAGCCCCAGAGACGCTTTCAGTCGCTCAGATCCAATCCTTTTTGGAGGCCGTCAAACCCCACCGCTGGTATCCGATCTACTGCATCGCCATCGGCTGCGGGCTGCGCGAAGGCGAAATCCTGGGCCTGCGCAAGCAGGATGTGGATCTGACCGATGGCGTGATCCACGTGCAGCAAACGGTGGATTATATTGCCGGGCACAGCATCATTGGCACCCCCAAATCGGAAAGCTCGCGCCGGTCGGTGGCCATCCCCGATTTTGTCCTGGCGGTTTTACAGGCGCATCTCCAGACCGTGGCTGCCCCGGAACAGCTGATCTTCACCACATCCAACGGCACGCCCATCTCGCACCGCAACTTGCTGCGCCACTTTCCACGAAACCTTGGCAGACCTGAACATTCCGCGGGTCAATTTTCATTCCCTGCGCCATTCCTTTGCCACGCTGCAGCTGATCAACGGGGTCAACCCCAAAATCGTCCAGGAAGCGCTGGGGCACAGCTCCATTACCCTCACGCTGGACACCTATTCACACGTGATCCCTTCCATGCAAAAAGACGCCGCCAAGAAGCTGGACGCGCTGTTTAAGGTATAGGAATTGGTATAGGAATTGGAATCAAAAGGCTGGAATTATGAGAAAGGATGGATAGTAGATGTGGCATAAATCATAAATTAATAGACAAAATAGCCATATTTACGGCATGATTATTCCTGGAAACCGGCCGCTTCTTTCTTCGAATCATTAGGTTTGGGGTTCGAGTCCCCACGGGGGCGCCAGATGTAGTGAAAGTTCAGCGGGCAACCACCATATATGTCGGTTGACGTCTGCTTTGCTTTTACGATCTACTGACAAACACCAGAGGGTTTGCTCCTATTAAGGTTACCACTTTTAGCAAGGTATCACGGGCAGGTAACCCTTTATTGATGGTGTACAACTAAAAAACGCCCCAAAAAGGCGTTTTTTAGTTTAAATCGCCCGGTTCCTGGCAGAAATTTAGTTTGCGAGTCAGGCTGAACGCCAAATATGCACGATCTTCCCCCCTTGATAAATCAATCACGGCTCCGCTGAATGGGGTTTGTAAGTTCCTCTTCCAGGCTCTCGGGTGGTCGAGCAAAGTGATAGTAGATTCTCCACCACTCGAGGTATTTTATCAGTTCGGGTGTGAACTTCGCTGGTCCTCAGGTGCGGCGAGTCAGTTTACGGACACACTGCCGGACAGTCAAGTTCAGCCTTTCGACAAAAGCTGTATTGATCCGTCCGCTCAGTCCGGCCTAGCAGAGTTGCTCAGCATTCGAGCATTTTCTCCTTGGCCAGGTGCTTCGTCTCCTGGAACGTCTGATACGGTGTTCGTCCGAAGCAATATTTACCGGTGTGTATCCTTTCGTGATTATACTGCCAGAGCCATTGATCCAGATCGGCTTGCAACTCCTCCATGGAATGGTAGATTTTCTTACGAAACGCCACCTGGTAGAACTCTTCCTGAATGGTGCGGTGGAAGCGCTCGCAAATGCCGTCCGGTTGGGGATGCCGAGCTTTCGTCTTAGAGTGGTCGATATCATCGATGGCCAGGTACAGATCGTACTTATGATGTTCGAGCGAGCCACAATACTCTGTTCCCCGATCGGTCAGCGCCCACAACAGGCGAATATCTTCCTCCTCAAAAAACGGCAGTACCTGGTCGTTGAGCATGTCTGCGGCCACCAAGGCGTTCTTGCGATCGTAGAGTTTGACAAAGGCGACTTTGGTGTAGGTATCGATGAAGGTTTGCTGGTAAATCCGACCAACCCCTTTAATCGTGCCGACGTAGTAGGTGTCCTGGGCGCCTAGATAGCCGGGATGTTCGGTTTCGATCTCCCCTTGAGCTTCTTTCTCAACCCGAGCTTTTTCCAACACCTGGAGCTGGTTCTCGGTGAAGACCAGATTTTCAGCGGCTGCTTTCGTTTGTAAGACCATTCCTATTTTCAATTTAGCATTAGCCCACGATTTGGTAATTCACAGAAATGTGGATTTAGACGCACCAATCCCCACTTATTCGCCAGATTTCCACGTTAACGGCATCTTCGAGAAGCACCCCGAGCGGAAGATGACACTACGCATGCTGCTCAGTCACACCCAGGGTTCTCTCACGAAGCGACCTACGGCAACAATAACGACCACCCAGCCAGCTACTCCTTCGAGAAGCATATCACCAGTATCTCGGATACCTGGTTGATGTTCCCAGTGAGCACGCGCTACAGCTATTTCAACGAAGGGATCGACCTGGCTGGGTACTACATCCCACAGATGCGTACCAGCTTGCCTTTCATCCAATATGTACAGGAGAAGGTGTCGCAACCCATAGGGATGAATGATACCTCGCTGGACGTGAACCAGGTGTGTTTAAACCCCACGCAGCGATTGGGCATACCGGGGCTTCCTACGGCCTCCAGTCGATTTATTAATTATCCCCTTCGGTGGTGTGTGGACTACCGCAGCAGATATTGCCCATTATCTGCAGTTCCATATTAACATTAATGCGAGCGCTCTAGACGGAAAGCGCTTGCTGCTAGAAGATCTGGTGGCGACGATTTACACGCCGCCCAATTCCTCCGCAACCAACGAAGGCTATGCTCTAAGAAATACATGGATTGTGGGGACAAATTTTTAAACGTGGCTAAAGATCAGCATCAACAGTTCAAGGATACGTCCGAAGGCTCGCTTTACACGTCTAAACTTCTAAATGCGGCTGAAGTATTAGATCATAACTGAAAAGTCTCCTTTTCCTTAGCAGGATTCGTTTGGGACCTCTCTCGGGTCATCCCTCGCATTCACAACCAGGATTTATTCGTTCCTGGATTCTTGAAATTGCGAAACCAATACAAAAACGTTAAAAAGCCCTACCCGCTTTTATCACCCGTTGTAACTATTCATTAACTCATAAAAGATATGCTTTGAGTCATCTGTCGGTTATATAGATTCAAGTAAGGGAGCTAAGAGTTATGAACCTTCGTAACATTGTTATTAGAGCCACTCTCGTAGTTATCATCTTGGTCGTCGCTGCTATTGCGGGATTGGTTTGGTGGCAGTTCATTATTCCGGTTTATGTCTTCAGCCAGATTCCTTCTGCCGATGGAACAACAATGATCGCCTTGCTAACCTCTGACCGGGCACGCTACGTTCGTGAGCCGAGTGAATACGGCTTAGAGCCCGATAGGACCACCCTGTGGAGGTTGCGCACAGGCCGCACAACAGGCACATTGTCGATTTACCCCATCGCTGGCAATGCGGATTACATCTATATGATGGCTGAAATGTATCCGATAGACGTCTTCCGCAAAGCCTCCATTCCGGCTGTGCGGCTGGAGAACATGCAGATCAGCCAGGTGCAGCTATCCAGCAACATGAACTCCCAATCAGTCTTCGCCTCGACAGACAACCCGGAAATTGCACTTGAAGTACAGCAGGGTTTAACTCAGCCTGGAAATGAGCTGCCGGCAACCAGTGCCTGGCATGCCTACAACCTTTACCTGCTTTCGCCACAATTGCCTGGGCTACATTACTTCGCCTTCGCCGTCATAGACCCAGCCGAGAATGTTTATTTATCCAGATCGTTTGATTCTCAAAAAGGGGTAAAGGCCGGGCCGCTCTTCACGCGTTGGGTCCTGGGCCACCGAAAATAATCTTCAACACAGACTGCCCTTATTTTCATCCCTTTGACCCGCCCCTTTCCAGGATCTACCAAACCGTCTTGATCCTCCACACATTGTTTGCAGTAACCCTTGTTATTAAAGATAAGATGTGGCAGCCGGTGATATAGCCGGTCTTACTCATCGTGGATCACTTATATCGGATTGAGACGAGCAACTTGCAAGGCCGGGTAGAATCCAAACACAAACCCAGGTAAGAAAGGGTATAAAAAATGAAGCAGAATCAATTCTGATCACCCGATGCGCATATAAACGCACTTTATGCGAGGGTTTGAGCTAAATTTGACGAATTTGAGATCACTAGCGCCTAAAAAACAACAGACCTATCGAAGAATAAGGCTGTTGTTTTTATTGAGCTCAAAATATTTTTTTGTCACCTGTCTGTAACGGTACCTTTAACGATGTTTGCACAGCGATGATATAGGATGAAAGAAAGAAAGAAACAATCGATGGATGAGCATAGGAGGTCGCGAGTGTGCAGGGAAAAGAGCAAGATTGGAATCTATGAGTTTCGATTAGAAGGCAGGCTAGATCTCTGCTGGTCGGAGTGGTTTGAGGGACTGGAGATTCGCTATGCGGTTAACGAAGAAACCAGCTTGCCTGTCACCATCCTGATCGGTCCCGTCATCGATCAGCCCGCACTGCACGGAATTCTGGAGAGAATCGGTAGCCTCAACATCAAGCTGCTATCTGTGCATGAAGCGCGATCCAAAATCCCATGAGGCTTCTACGGCAAACAAATCTATTCTTCCACTATGGCAATTACCGTGCTGCTGGGCCATCCTTTCGACAATAGAATTTTTGATTATTCTGAAACAGAAGCTGAACAAGTTTTTGGAGAACTCAAATGAACACCCTTTCGTTAAAAACCCCACTGAATATTGCTGGCGATCCCGCAGCATTGAACATAGATCAACCAGACCGGGCCGCTTTGCGACACCTCGGTTTCTGGTCAGCACTTGCTACCTCGCTTTTCGGTTTTGGGTATGGCCTGGCGGTCGTCCTCATGGTCATTTCAAACCTGTCTTCGGGAGAAGCAGCAGCCGGCTGGCAGGGCATCGAAGCATACCAGGCCGCATTCCGGCCCATACTGCTGCTGCCTATCATTCCTTCGCTGCTGCTCGCCCCAGCCTTCGCCGCTCTAATGGTCTGTGTGCATTACTACGCAACCCCGGCGAAGCGCATCTGGAGTCACATCGCCTTAGTATACACGGTCATCTATGCCGTTATGGCCTTTATCAACTACGCCATTCAACTGGTATCCGCTCAGCGCGCCCTGATCAATGGTGAAACGGACGGCTTATCCATGCTGGTGCATGGCAACCCACACGCGATCTTCTGGTCACTTGTTTCCTGCTATGTCTTTATGAACCTGGCCATGTTGTTCGCTGCGCCTGTTTTTTCCGGTGGACGGCTGGAACGTTGGATTCGCCGGCTCTTTCTATTCAACGGACTCTCGGTGATCCTCACCATCGTCAGCATCCTGGTAGATAACCCGTATGTATTCATGCTGGACAGTCTGGTGATATGGTGTCCGTTCTTCACGGCTGCAACCGCTCTGCTGGTCGTGCTGTTCAGCCGCCTGGACGGAAAGGGAATGGCAAATCATGAGGGAAAGGCTTCGTAAAGGGTTGTGTGATCACGCAGCTGATCCTTTTGGTTATATTGGCGCTGGTGTGGGGATCGGCTGGTCGGTAATATCCAAAGAGCACCAGTAGGCAGCAAGTCTTCCACTGAATTCCGTTGATTTCAATGCACTGAGTGACGGCAAGTATCATGGCAAGTATGCGGGGCAGCATGTACGGGTGGCGGGTCCAGGAATGTGACGGGAAAGTGACCATTATTCAACTCGTGAGCACAATCGATCCGGCTGCCGAAAATATGGATTACGAAACGCTTAACAACCGGGGCGTCCAGGCCCAGTCGCTCCAGGTAGACACCATCAGCAGCGCAACCCTCACCTCAAAGGCTTATCTTAAAGCGGTAGAAAACGCGCTGATCCAAGCGTAGCATGAATAGAGGTTGGGTTTTCGTTCAAAGGAGAAGTTTGCTATGATCCCGAAAGAGGTCGTGAAACGAAAGGCGAAAAGCAAGGAAGTGTGATAGATCGCGCTGCTGATTATACTGTTTGGCCGATAAATAACAACATTTCAATGTATTTAAAATTCAAGTAAAAAGGAGAACATCATGATAAAAATAAAGGCTTCCCTCAAGAGGCACCTGCTGCCGATCTATTTTGCCCTAACGTTCGCTATCTCCTGGGGCAGCATCCTCGTGCTGATCGGTACTGGTGGAATCCTAGGCACCAAGGAGATATCTGAAGGTCTGTTACCGTTCGTATACCTGGCTACCCTCCTCGGCCCCAGTGTAGCAGGCATCCTGTTGACTGGCCTTGTCTATGGAAGGGCAGGCTTTCGTGAGTTACTATCTCGGTTGCTCAGGTGGCGGGTCGGTTTCCGCTGGTACGTGATAGCGCTCCTAACCTTCCCACTCGTGATGACTGCAATACTCTTTCCGCTTTCGCTAACCTCCCCGGTATTTCTCCCCGGCATATTCGCGACCGATGACAAGGCCTTCCTTCTGATATCTGGTATTGTGGGGGGGTTGCTGGTCGGCATCTTCGAGGAGCTAGGCTGGACGGTTCTAGCCGTGCCTCAGATGAGACTGCGTTTCGGGGTTATGACGACTGGGCTCATCATGGGCTTCCTGTGGGGATTGTGGCATTTCCCTCTTTTCACGGGAAGCAGCAGTTCCTCCGGAACGCTACCTCGGGCTCTCTACCTATCCGTGGTCCTCTTCTCTTTCCTGCCGCCCTTCAGGATGCTCATGGTTTGGGTCTACGACCGTACCAGGAGCCTGCTCGTGATAATGCTCATGCACATGAGTCTCACCGCTAGTGTTCTGATTCTCCAGCCCATGACGACAGGGGTGCATGTTGTGATCTATGATCTCATATTGGCCGCTGCGCTATGGGTTTTCGTTGCCGTGGTTGCGGTAACCAACGGCGCGCAGCTTGAAAGGGGTAGAGTCAGTCAAACTCGCTAGAATTACGGCCTAACACAGCATGCACTCGACTGGTGGAATTCGACTAGTTATAAAGAGGCTATTCTTCACTGAGGAGATAATGATGCTTCCCTCGTTTTTACGCAAAATTTTTTGGATACTTAATAAATTTTTTATGGTGCCTATCTTCCGTCTAGGGATTGGTACGTTTTTTGGAAATCCACTCTGGGGATACATGATGGTCTTGAAGACAATTGGCAGGAAATCTGGCAAGACCCGCTACTCGCCAGTCAATTATGCAATCCTGAATGGTAATATTTATTGCATAGCAGGCTGGGGACAGATTGCTGATTGGTATCGAAACTTGATTTCAAGCCCCCAGATTGAGATGATCCTCCCTGGTAGAGCACTGGCAGGGGTGGCGGAGGAAGTCACCGTATCGACAGAACGAATAACAGCGCTGCGAAAGGTACTTAAAGCAGGTGGTTTTGCGGGATTTATGATGGGCGTAAATCCATACACAGTCTCCGATGAGAAGCTGGCAGAAAAAACCAAAGGCGTTCCCCTGATCCGAATCAGGCCGTGTGGAATCGGTAGTGGAGCGAGTGATCCAGGAGGCTGGTTATGGATACCCGTCGTGATATTAATGGTCCTGTTGGCCCTGAAGTGACACGTGGGTTGACAGTCTGAACAAGGTGTAATGCGGGCGGAGGCGTTGCGTGTCGTTTGAATGCGTGATCAGGATCAAAATGTACAAAAAAGGGTATTATCCAGGACCGCTTTATAAAGGGAATTTTGTGTGATCAAAACGGGCAAGTAAAACTCCAGGATAATTTAAATGGGGCATATCTCCACTACCACTATAATAGAAATATCTCTACCGCATACTAGGAGCGATACAGTATGGACGAATTCATCTCCACCTTTAAAACCCGCGCGGGTGAAGCGCGCAGCCTGGCAGCCTATACCGCGGCGCTGTCCGGCTGGCCGGTGCCTTATCAGGAAATCGACTTGCCTACCGTCTTCGGCCGTACCCATATCATTGCCAGCGGGCCGGTGGATGCGCCTGCTCTGGTGCTTCTGCACGGGCAAGAGTCGTCCGCTACCAGTTGGCTGTACAACATCGCCGGCCTGAGTGCAGCCCACCGCGTGTATGCCATCGATACCCTTGGCGACCTGGGTTGCAGCCAGACGATCCGCCTGCCCGCCTCCCGCGCCGATTACGCCGCCTGGCTGCTGGAGGTGCTGGAAGGGTTAAGGATTGAAAATGTTCCTCTGGCGGGCCTGTCGTATGGCGGGTTCCTGGCGCTCAACTTTTGCCTGGCCCACCCCGCGCGCGTGGAACGCCTGGTTCTGCTCGCCCCTGGCTGCCCGAACCTGGGCGCGCCTACTTTCTGGTGGGCCTATTATGGCATGCCGATGATGCTGTTCCCCTCCCCCTTCACCGTGCGACGCTTTATCTCCGGCGCGTCAACCAGAGGCTATTCCCCCGCTGACCCGCTTCATGCGCAGATGGTGGTGGGCGTACCGGAAATGCGCGCCCCGATGCACTTGCCGCCTTCCTTCCGGGATGCCGAGCTGGGAGCCCTGCGCCTGCCGGTGCTGCTCTTGCTCGGCGAGCGGGAAATCATGTACGCGCCCCAGGCAGCCCTGCAACGCGCCAGGCAGATCATCCCGGGCATCCAGACCGAGATCGTCCCGAACGCCGGCCATATGCTCAACGGCGACCAGCCCGAAATCGTCAACCGGCGCATCCTGCAATTCTTATCGATGTAGAAAGATGAAACCGTTAAAAACACATTGTGATCGCCAATCACCAAAGGTCTGGCGATCACAATCCTCTCAGGCCGTTATTTGTGCGGCTTAGCCTGAGCAAAGTTCATCCCTCGGATTTGGTCTTCGGGATTGAAGAAGATGCGTACATCCACCTGATCCTTCTCAAACTGGCAGGTGACATAAACCGCCCGTAACCCCTTGACGACTTCCGTTTGGGTTTCGGTCTTCTGCTGGAAAGCGCCTACTTGGCCCGTCAGTTCTTCCCAGGATTGTTTTAGCTTGTTTTGCATGGAAGAGCCGGAAATTTCCGGATCAAACAACGTTACAGCATCGGCATACTCTCCTTTTGCCATTTGATCAACAAACGTTTCAGCAATTGGTTTGATTTCGTCGAAAGAGGCCGGTGGAAGGGTCGCTGCAGGTGCATCCTTTTTTGAGGTGCATCCAGAGAATAGGCCTAATATGGCCAGAATACAGATCATTCCAAAGAAATAGGTTTTCATGGTTACATCCTTATCTCGAATTGTCATACTTTGATCAACATTATTGGGGTGGTTCAAAACGAGAATTTTCGACCTGATGATGAACGTTTCGCGGATCATCCCCAGGTTTAACTACCAGCGGAGGCGATGAGGTTATTTCAGCATGCATTTTCGATCCCCGGGAAAAACCCCCAGCCGGATCAAAATGGACGCCAACGCTACGAGACTGAGCGGGATCAAGATGTAAGCCAGATCCCGATAAGCTTCCGTTTGGCTTAGGAAACAGGAAGCGTAGAACGTTTGAACTTACGAGCGCACCGCTTTCTGTTTGCCCTTGTGCAGAGAGCTCATGCCAGCCTGCGGAAAATTCATTGGTATGAAAGCTGTGTTTGAAGGGTGAGGTCTGAACCTCTGCCATAACCTGTCCATCGATCAGGAACGTGACGGATTTTAGATCCGCCGGTCCGGAAACATTCAGGACCATCCGGGTATAAACCATGCTGCCGATCCCAAGGCCAAACATCCGTTTTGCAGAGAGCTGGAGCCCGGATTGAGCAAGGGCTGAAATGGTGGGTAGCGTCATGGTTATGAAAACGAAAAGTAAGCTGATGAACCGAAGTATCTTTTTTTGATTATTTTTCATCCTTAACGATCCTTTTTATATTTCTGGTTTCTTTATATCTCTCAGCCGCCACAAGATCGTTAAATATTTGTCTTATGCCTTTAACACCATTTGTAACTATTAGGGGTTAGGGCACTAAACTGATTAGGATAAATTAAGCTGAGATGCTGATTGAATCAAAACTCGCCAAAAACAAACCTCACCCTCGGCTCGTCTTGATACATTTCTTTGAGTTCCTGGTAGTAAGGGTCGGTGCCTTCCTTCATAATGTGGAGATATCGTGATTCAAGTGAAGGATCGTAAACTTTTAGGAACTCAAAGAAACGCTGTTTGAAGGCACTGTTGGGGTTCAATCGAAGTTTATCCAGAAAAACCGGGATTTCCCCCGGCATAGAATCGATCATCCGTTTAACATCGGTGATTCCTGGCAGTACGGGTGTAATAAATACCTGGGTGAGGATACCCAGGCGAGTTAGTTCATTCACTGTGGAAATATTGGGCAGCTCATGCGGATCGGTTGTTTTTTGTAAGTGTTTCAGGTTTGCCTGCCCAATGCAGAGGATAAGTTTTTCGCCAAACTGCCGAAACAGGTTCAGATCTTCAAAGAAAGCTGGCGAATTCGATTTCGTTGAAAGAATGCAAGGGATACCTCGCGCTAGCAAGACTTGTAATATTTGGCGCGTCAGGTGGTACTGATCTTCTAATGGCATGTAGGGATCACTGCGGCTTCCAACATACAGGGTTTGGCCAGGCTCCCAGTCCGCCAGTTCCTGCGTTAGAACCTGTATAAAGTTTGTTTTGACTAAAATGTTATGGTTCCAAGTTGGATCCTCCCACTGAAAGCAGTAAGGGCAGCACAAGAGGAACCATTGTTCCGCAGCTTCTTATGGGGGCATTTACGGATCGCTGGCTGGAAAAATGGATGGATCTGGCTGTTTCAGGCTGTATAGTTCGTGCTAGCCCACTTCTATTACCTGCGCACCGAATCATTCGCTTTGTATTTTGCTCGATTGATGATCCCGGCCCTGCTGGTGGGTCTGATCGCCTGGCGCGCCCGCTCGATCACGGCCAGCATGGTCACTCATGGCTTTATAAATGGGACCGGTGACCTGCTCACACATTTTGGCCCGCTTCCCGATGCGCTATCCACTGCCTAGATCGTTGCAGGTATCATCGCCATAGCATTAATCCTGGCAATTGGGTTTGAAATCTATCAACGCAGGCAGATCTCCATCGTCGCCCGATGATGGCTGTGTTATCCGTCGAAGGATGGATGTTGCCATTCCTGTTTAAGCTAGTTTTTTCCTGAGGATGATTCCGGCTATTGCTATTGTGAGGCTCTACAGAGCTTGCCTTCCAATCATTACCAGCGCACTCTCTTGCATCAAACGATCGATTGACCAGCCGGTCTTTTCAGGCCCAAAGTTCCTGGCTTCCACAATGTTTTCGCGCAAGCCAGTTGCGTGTTTTTCAAACGCGAAAAAGAGCTGCTCAACAGTTGATAGAACAATCTAATGGCTGAGGAGATAAAGATGGATAATCGTTCACTATCACAATTAGACAAGTATATGGGATGGAAAACCTTAGCGGGATATATTATCCTATACGCAGTTGTGATGGTGGCGTATACGATTTGGGTAGTGGGCATTCGCTTTGTCAGTCTTCAAATCGGCATACCCCAGTCAATTAGCACAACACTCAACCGTTTGGGCGGCATTTCCATTTCCATACGAGCATCTGCACTCGCCAGCACCTTAATTCTCAAGAATCATTTTGATACCCTGTCATTGCATAAGAACCCAGGCTGGTGGAGAGACTTTCTCTTTGGGTCTTTGCTAGCTACCAGCGCGATGCTGGCTCTCTTTGCTGTATTCACTGGAAGCAGTTGGTTAACTATACAAAATTGGCGCTGGCAAACCGTTCCATTCATTACTTGGGTTGGCATTTTGTGGAATTCAATTCTCATTAACGCCTATGCTTCAGTTGGTGAAGAGGTAATTTTTCGGGGTTACCTGTTGAGCGGTCTCAAAGAAGCCTGGGGTAAAACGGTTGGTCTGGCAGTGATGTCGGTGATTTTTGCTGCCATGCATCTGGTGGTTCATACCGCAGAGCAGACCTCTGTTCCACTTTTTATTCTATCTCTCGTAGGTCCAGGGCTTTTGCTAGGCTGGGCGTACCTGCGCACCGGATCGCTCTGGCTGCCCATAGGCCTCCATTTCATGTGGAATCTGGTGCAGGATGATCTACTGAAATTGCCAGGTAGGACAGATCTTAACAGTCTCTTTGGATTATCAACCCAGTTACAGGGTCCCTCATGGCTCATCGGTTCCGCATTCGGAATAGAGACAGGATTACTAAGCATTTTGCCATTGGGAATATGCTTTGCCGGGGTATGGTTATGGGCCCTTCATCGAAAACTTGAACGGTTTCAGCCCTGGCGTTTGTTTGGTTCTTGAATTATTGGAATCTGCTCGATTTTCGTTATTAAAAAGGAGAATTTCGAATGAAAAAGCTGATCTATCCTGCACCTGTTTATATGTTTTTGGATTATATCTACGATGAACAAACAGCAAATCCGGCCCTTAGGAATAATATCCTTGATTGTGGCGCCGGCGGAAAACAACCACCGCTTGGTTTATTTGCTGAACATGGTTTTGAAACCTGGGGAATTGATGTATCTGATAAGTAGTTAGTAAGAGCTCAGGCTTTTGCTGAAGAAAATGGTGCGAATCTAAAACTTCAAAAAGGGGATATGCGGAGTATTCCATTCGAGGATGAAAAATTTGACTTCGTTTATGAGTTTTACTCGATTTGTCATCTTTCAAAAGTCGATACCTCCCTTTTAATTGTGTTTAATATTTTCTGTAAATTGTGGGAGGTGCTCCACAATTTACAGAAAATAAAACGCCTTGTCTCATGGCTGAGCAGAACAAGACGCTTTTATCATCTTCGCTAGCTCGGCTGAGACCTGCCATTCTGCCAGATCGGCAAGATCATATTCTTCTACAACCGCTTCAAATGCATTCAAAAACCGCAATGTACATGGGATCGATCCATCGGTTTCAAGAAGTGCAAACATAGAATCCGAAGGGGAATCCCGGAGGATTTGTTCTTCCCCGTTGTCAAGTTCGATCGTAGCAATCGTTTGATCGAGAATCTTGCCAAAGACGATGAGTGGCGCGGTTGGATCTCCAGCCTGTCTTTTCGGATCTTGATCGTTGGTCTGCACCTGCCCAACAAGAAAGATCAATTTTGAGCCCAGGTCTGGGGTAAAAGACCCGAACTTACCACTGCGAGTCCACCAGCGTCCATCCCGGTGATCGACATATGAAAATCCAAGTTGAAACGAGGGATTCTCTGGGTCGCCAGGAATGATATCCGGCCGAGGGTTGTGATATAGCACAATTACGCCTTCGTTCAGCTTGCGTTCTCCCGCAACCTGGAAATCTAGTGACGAAAAGGTTTTCCGCACGGCATCCGCCGGCGTGATTCCACCGGGGATCAAACTGCAGGCGGAAAGGAAAATCATGAGACATACGGTATGAAAAATAAACCGGTAATTCTTGGCAATTTGAAACTTTATCATCTATTTTCCTATTTATTCAAAAATCAAATTGTTTCATGGGAGTTTGATCTCCGTGGGTAAAATCCTTTGACCACCTCACTCTTTCACATAAAAGACGTGGTCACACACCTCATGGCCCTCCATAAGTGTCTGAGTTCCTGCACAAACCCAGGCGAGGATTAAAAGACCTGACCCACGGCTCATCTCCGGCACAAAAGACCATTCCCAACGCTGGCTCTCCCAGCTCTCGTAATATCTCCGCGAACAGACACCGGGTGTAGCGATAGCCCACCTTAGAGCTTGTATCGACCACCCGTTGCCATTGATGTGACCCGACATCAAAGTGGTCAATCATCGTGCACAACGCCTTTAGGTCCGTCTCGGGATCCCCAACATCATCACGTGGGGGAAAATTCTGGTCTTTCACCATTTGGAGTAAGACATCGCGTACTTCAGGCCCAAAATGATTCTCCATCGCATGCAATACCTCGACAGCCAGGGCAAGAGATGCCTTCATCTTCCGCTTAATGAGATCTTGTATTGCCTTCTCGTTCTCCGAACTGACCGGTTCGGGAAGAATTTCGTTCAAACGACCTTCCATAACGGTTTCTCCTCATAAAAACGCGACTGATGAGATTTCTACTTTCGATCGACAATAATTTCATATTTCCCTATCACCCGGTCTTCATTCTGACCCACCTCTGCAAACACCTTTCCCAAAACCGATAGTTCTACAAGGGCTTCTTTTTGAAGACGATTATTGAGAACATTCAGGGAAAGGGGTAGTGAATTCACCATTCGAGCTTCCTTCTCTCAAGAAACGAACAGATTATGTCTTTTTGGGATCCAAAAGAATCCATTTTCCTACTAAATCATATGGCTGCATCAGTACAAGATCGTTAAAACGAGCAACCCTTGGGCGAATTTTGACAGCAGCAGTTATAGTCTTTGCTTTACTTTTCATTACATTTTTCCCTTCGGGTATTCAATTTTAAAAAGTAATCATATTTTAAATCTTCTAAAAATTTACAGTTTAACGGTAACTTTAACGATCTTTGCACAGCGTCTACCTATGATAAGCACTAGAAAAATGAAGTTCCACCTAACAGAATTTGAGGTTGTTATGACAAAATCCTATATCCTTCCCCTGGCAAATCTCCATGCCACATTAGAGACGGTGGGCGGCAAGGGCGCTTCGCTCGCCCGCCTGTCCATCGCCGGTCTCCCGGTGCCGAATGGATTCCATGTGACGACTGCCGCGTATAAGCAATTCGTCGAAGCGAACCAACTGCAAGAGCGGATCCTGGCGGCCCTTTCAACGGTTGAGCCTTCCCTGGTGGATACACTGGAAACAGCTTCGCGCGCCATCACCACTTTGTTTCTTGAAGCACGAATCCCGGTGGAGATCGGAAGGGCGATCGAAAGCGCCTACGACCAATTGTTGTGCAGCGACGCAGTCGTCGCCGTACGCTCCTCGGCCACCGCTGAAGACCTGCCCGGACTATCCTTTGCCGGGCAGCAGGAGACCTATCTCAACATTCGCGGGCTTCCGGCTGTGCTGGAAGCGGTTCGGCGCTGCTGGGCTTCGCTGTGGACGGCGCGCGCCATCGGCTACCGGGCACAGCACGACATTCCCTCAGATACGATCAGCCTGGCGGTGGTGGTGCAGGAACTGGTGATGGCCGAGGCATCCGGAGTGATGTTCACCGCCAACCCGGCCAACGGGCGGCGCGATCAGACGATGATCACCGCCGCCTGGGGCCTGGGCGAAGCGATCGTGGGCGGGCTGGTCACCCCCGATACACTCGTCATCGACAAAGCCAGCGGTCAGGTAGCCAGCCGCGAAATCGCTGATAAGGCGGTGATGACAGTGCGCATGGAGAGCGGAACCGAAGAACAACCTGTGCCGGAACGGATGCGCAAATCTGCCATCCTCAACGACACCCAGGCGGCCGAGCTAACCCAAATTGGAGGCCAGATCGAGACCTGTACGGTCAGCCGATGGACATCGAGTGGGCGCTGGTTGGCGGCAAGATGTTTATCGTCCAGGCTCGGCCCATCACCGCTCTGCCTGAGCCGCAATTGGAGCCACCCGTCATGTGGCCTATCCCCAACCCGAAGGGCAAATATGGGCGCGGCAGCATCATCGATTTACTGCCCAATCCACTCACGCCTTTATTCCGTACCATGGGTGGAAAAATCATCGAACATCAGAGCTTCCTCGTGTATGAGCGGACAGCGGGGATCAAACACTGGCCTGGTTCGATCTACGTCTTCGTCAACGACTACGCCTATATGACCATGAGTTATCCCCTATGGGACCTGTTGCGCCTGATGAAGGCTGGATTCAGTCAGTTCACTTATGTTTTCAAGTTCGGCGAACGAAATTGGAAGGACGACTTCGCACCCCAGGTACGTGCGGACCATCGAGCGCTGGCAGACAGCAGCCAGCAACCGAGATGCGCGCCGCTGATTTGCTGGATGGGGCGCGGCAGCTTTTTGAGGCGGCTGCTTTCACCTATACGACCCTCCAAACAGGGCTGATCCCGGCATCTTCCTTCTCAGAAATGCTGTTCAGCTTCGTTTATAACCGTCTGATCAAGAAATCCTTTGACCCGCCCGCTACCACCTTCCTGCTCGGTTTCGACTCCGCGCCCATCCGGGCCGAAAAAGCACTCTACGACCTGGCCTTGTGGGCCAAGGACCGTCCGGGGCTGGCCGCTTACCTGACCGCCAGACGCGGCAGCCAGATAGCCGCCGATTTGCGCACCCAGACACGACCGGAGAGCGTTACCTATGAGGATTGGCAGGCGCTACAAACCCGCTTTGACGCCTACCGGGAGCAGTACGGTCTTTCGCTCTACGACCTGGACTTTTCCAAACCAACCCTGGCCGAAGACCCCGCTACCCTGCTGGATACGCTGCAACTGTATCTTTCGGGCGGAAGCCGCAATCCCTATGAACGGGTTGCTACCCTGGCGGCCCAGCGCGAGCAGGCAACGGAGCAAATCCTCACCCGTATTCATGGATTGAAACGCAAATGGTTCCTGCAAACACTGAGGAAGGCACAGAAGTTCACCCCTTTGCGCGAAGAAGGCCTGGCCGACCTGGGACTGGGTTACCCGCTGCTGCGCCGCTTGCTGCTCGAACTGGGAAGACGGCTGGTTCTGGCAGGGAGTATTGCCGGCGAAGAGGATATCTTCTGGCTGGAAGAAAATGAAACTCAACAGTCCGCAGCGCTGCTGGACCAGGGCCAGGCTATCCCGATGATGCAGGATGTAATTGCCCACCGTAAAGCCGTCTGGAATGCCGAGAAGCGCGTCACGCCGCCCAGCATGCTGCCAGTGGGCAGCCGCTTGATGGGCATCGATGTTGGGGCGCTGAGTGCGCGGACGGAAGGACAGACTGGCGATACGATCAAAGGAACCGGGGCCTTCCCGGGCAGCGTCACCGCTGTAGCTCGCGTGCTGCACGGACCCGAAGATTTCGACCAGATGCAGCCGGGTGAAATCCTGGTCGCCGCCATCACGACCCCGGCCTGGACGCCGCTGTTCGCCAAAGCCGCGGCCATCGTCACCGACATCGGCGGGCCGCTCAGCCACAGCTCGATCGTCGCCCGCGAGTACGGCATTCCGGCCGTGCTGGGCACCGGCGTCGCCACAAGGCGCATTACCAGCGGGCAGACCATCACCGTGGATGGTAGTACCGGACTGGTTAACTTGAAAAATGGACACGAATAAATCAACCCCTCGAAATATCTATATTCTCAGCTTCACCTTATTGGTGGTCATGCTGGGGTTCGGGATCATCATCCCGATCCTGCCTTTCTACATTGAAAAGCTGGGGGCGAGCGGGCGCGAGTTGGGTATGCTCACCTCCATTTCGGCGCTGATGCAGTTCGTCTTTGCACCCCTATGGGGCACGCTCTCCAGGTGGAAGTAGTAGGCATGGAGGGGTATTAATGCCGCCGTGTACTAGCATTCCAGTCGATGCCCGGAGTTCAGCCTATTCGTAGAACGAATGAGATATTACAGAAGGGAGCATTTCTTCGGAAGATTTAATTGTAAAGGAAGGACTCTAATTGTTGTACAATTAATCCATAGGATTGGAGTCCCTTCTGACAGATCTAAAGTTATTCTGGCTGGGGCCGCCGGTCATTCAGTTCAATGACCGTGCAATACATGCGGAAACGCGCAAAGCCGCCGCGCTTCTATCTTATTTGAGTCTCTCTCCCAATAACCGCTCCAGAGAAAGCCTGGCGGCCTTGTTTTGGCCCGAGTTTGACCAGACCCATGCCCATGCAAATTTGCGCCGGGCGCTTTCCTCGCTCAATCAATTCCTTGGATCTAACATTCTGATCAGTAATCGGGATCATTTGGGCATTGACCTGGAAGCTCAGGTCTGGATGGATATTCGTGAGTTCCATCAACATCTGGCAGCAGTGCAAGCGCATACCCATCCAGAAAGCGCCTCATGCTCGCAGTGCTTGTATGCGCTGGAGGCAGCAGTCGGTCTTTACCGAGGGGATTTTCTGGAGGGATTAAATCTGCGGGATTGCCCAGAATTCGATGATTGGCAATACTTTCAACGAGAAGAACTGCGGCAGGAGCTGGCGGGCGCTCTGAAAAAGCTAAGCAATGCCTATGCCGGTTTAGGTGAGTGGGAAAAAGCGATTGGGCACGCCCGCCGCCAGGTAAGCCTTGACCGTCTCGACGAGCCTTCCCAACGCTTGCTGATTCAGTTCTATGCCCAGTCTGGGCAGCGCAGCGCTGCATTGCACCAGTATGAGGATTTGACCCAAACCCTGCAGGATGAGTTGGGCCAGTCTCCCTCAGTTGAAACCAATACTTTGATTCAACAGATCCGGGCGGGAGAGCTTGAAATCAGGCCCAGCGCTCAAAAAGGCCCTGAACAATATCTGCAAGGCAATAAGGATCAACCTTTGATCCGGACAAAGCTCTTCGCCCCGCCGCCCCGCTCCACCCGCGTCTCCCGGCCCCGCCTTTTAACGCAATTGGATCAGGCCTCTCAATATCCCCTGACCCTGATCTGCGCTCCAGCCGGATATGGGAAAACCACCCTCCTGTTGGAATGGGTCCAGAATTGTAGATCGAGTACCATTGTCCAACTGAGTGTTGGTTCGCCATCGGAAATCCACCACCCTAAAATCGCCTGGTTATCTTTGGATGCAGGGGATAACGATTCTTCTCGCTTCCTGGCCTACCTTGTGGCTGCCTTAGAAAATGCCCAGCCTGGGATCAGTGCTGAAACGCAGCTCCTGCTCCAGTCTCCTCAGCCACTGCCCCCCCAAACGATCCTGGCGGTTCTAATTAACAACCTACAAGAGCTGGGCCTTCCCATCTGGTTCATTCTCGACGATTATCAGTTCATCACGAACCCTGCAATCCATGAAAGTATTATTTTTCTCCTCGAACACCTGCCTGCTCAATTTCACCTGCTGATCGCCACCCGCTCCGATCCACCCCTACCCCTACACCGCTACCGGGCTCGTAACCAGCTGCTCGAGCTGCGGTCCAATGACCTGCGTTTTACATCCGAAGAAGCAGCTGCTTTTCTCAATCGTACGATGGATCTATCACTTTCCATGGAAGATGTCGTTACGCTTGAAAATCGCACAGAAGGCTGGATCGCTGGCTTGCAGATGGCTGCCCTTGCGATGCAGTCCCTTGCTTCGCAAGGGCCCCTCTCCATGCAAGGTCGGATGGATCGCTCCGCTTTTATCCGCGATTTCGGTGGCAGCCACCGGTATATTCTAGAATATCTCATCGAAGAAATCCTCAATCGACAGCCGGAGAATATCAAAACATTCCTCCTGTATACTTCGATTCTCGATCGATTATGTAAGCCGCTCTGTGATCAAGTCCTGGAAAATTCGGAATACGGCCAGATCACTTTAGCGGAGCTGGAGCGCTTAAACCTCTTTCTCACCCCGCTGGATGATGTCGGTTACTGGTACCGCTATCATCATTTGTTCGCCGACTTATTGAGAGGCAGAGTAGCCCAATCTCAGCCGGAACTGCTTCCTACGTTACACTTGCGCGCCAGCCAATGGTATGAGAAAGAATTGCTGCCGGAGGAGGCGATCAAACACGCGCTCGCCGCAAATGCACTGGAGCGAGCAGCGGATCTTGTAGAACACTATATGATGGCGATCATGAACCGTGGCGAACTGTCCTCGCTGTTGATTTTTATCCGGGAATTGCCCGATGATCTGCTCAGAAATCATCCCATATTATGCCTTGAGCATGCCTGGGTGCTGACCTTTTCCGGTCAAATCGGCGAGGTCGAGGAGCTGCTAAAACTGGCCGAGTCTCAAATTCACCCGGATCCGCTCTCCCTTCAGGCAAGAGAAGTGCTTGGAAGTGCAGCCATCATTCGCGGACTCATCGCAGACCTCAGCGGAGATATGGCGACTGCCATATCTCTGGCTCGCAAAGCGGATGCTTTGCTGTCGAAAGAAAATTCACAATCCCGCAGCGTCATACCGTATGTACTGGGGGATGGGTACTTTGCCATGGGTCAGCTGGATCAGGCAGAACAGGCCTATGAGAAGATCAGTCAAATCGGGAGGAATTCCGGCAACTTGTGGACCACGCTGGTTGCTTTGCACAAACTGTCGCTGGTCAAGAAGCTGAAAGGAAAGCTGCATGCCGCATGGGGGCTTTACCAGGAGGGCATCCAGTTAGCAACTGAAAAAAAAGCCCTGCGTTCCGGCAGCCTGGGAGCAACGTATGTTGCGATGAGTGAGCTTCAGCGCGAGTGGAATGAATTAGAGGCCGCTATGCAGACAGCCACCCAGGCGATCAAGACCATGGAGCACTGGCCAAATCCTGTTGACCTGGTCAATGGGTACGTTTCATTAGCGCGAATTGCTTTGTCCCAATGTGAAATTGGGGATGCAGAGATCGCCTTTCACAGAGCAGATGAAATCAGCCGGCGGGGGAGAATCTTTCCTGCCACACGAATGAATTTAGAGTCTTGCCAGGTACAGCTTTGGCTGGTGAAAGGGGACCAGCATGCTCTCAACCAATGGGTGGAAAGCCGGTTACCCGAAGACATGGGTACCGCTCTCGATGAAAAATTTGATTACATTGTCGAGATAGGATCGATTACCCTGGCTCGCGGACTCATTGCCCAGGGGGTTGAAGCGGTTGACCGTGCTGTTCGGTGGCTCAATCAGCTGGCCGAACTCAGCCGGGCTGCGGGTCAGGTCGGTTTACTGATCGAGATCCTGTCCTTGCTCGCTTTAGCCTATCAAGCCAGGATGGAACCCGAGGCAGCGCTGAAGGCGCTCAAAGAATGCCTGGTTTTGGCACAACCAGAAGGCTATCTGCGCCTGTTCCTGGACGGAGGTCAGCCGATGAGGCGGCTAATTCAAGGTTTGAGCATACAGGTTGAAAGCTTTCCAGATGAAAACAGCCTGTATCTCCTCCCTTATATTCGGCGAATTCTCTCAATTTTTCCGGATGAGCAAGGCGCCCAACTCAGCCAGAGAAAATAGAGGATGATAACTTTGCGATTTCTTCCATCAAACGGTTTTCAGTATCAATTCGTTTCTTATCGGGCAGTAGGCTGGCACTTAAGGCGTTTAACACGAGTGCACTCCTGATACATTCCGGACCGACGGTTTCATCTCTCACTCGGTCCGTGGTCAATCCTGCGTTTCATCACCTCAAGAGCTTTTTCTTTACGTCGTTTACTCCTGCGATAATTCCAGCCGCCAATGGTTTCGAGTAATTGGAGCACTTCCCGCCCTGCAGGGCCAGGGTAAATGTACCGGCTGTATTTGGGTGGTTGGCTTTCCTTTTTTAGGTTCGAGTTGAGTGTCACCTCACCAATGGCGATCGCTTCTTCGTTACCCAGCTCGCCTTTTACACAACCGTGCCCATCCAGGATCGTCGAACCTCCACAGAAACAATAATCCTTCGGCTGGCCGAGGATTGTAGAGGGAACCGCAGAATTCCAGGGACCGCTTTTGTTGCACATCACCACCGGGATACCAAACCATTGGTTGTACATCCGCGCTACCTGACCTGGCATGCGATTCAGCCGTTCTATATCTGCCTGGCTAACGGCCTTGCTCGTACGGGTTGGTGTGCAATAGGAACACGGCATAAGCATCAGGTCTACTTTACCAAGATTTATTGCGCAGGCAACTTCATACGTATGGTTATCGAAGCAAATTCCGACCCCAATGCGGCCTAAATCGGTATCCAGAACCTGTGGGCCGCGACTGCTTTCAAAAAAGTAGGCTTCCCAGATGGAAGGACTGCGCTTGCCTACCTGTCTGGCAATGGTTCCATCCGGCGTAGCGAGGGCAAAGGTGTTCAGGAAACGGCCATTCCTGGCTTCCAAAAAACTGGTGCCAATAAAAACGCCGTAGGTGCGCCCTATTTCACACAGCCAATGGACCGTTTGTCCATTGAATGGTTCAGCCGGAACCCATACTTCATCTTAGAAATCGTCTGTTAAGACTTTGTTACATCGACCATTACAAAAATATAAAAACGAAAATTTTCAGCTGCCATATCAGGAATTGCATTAGGGATGGCATTGGCTAAAACGCTTAAAAAGCAAATAATTTCCGTCTATTACCGGTTTAACAGATTAACCTTTCTTGATCAATGGATTAATTATTGAACCTGTGGGTTTTTATAGCTTATGTCACAAACTTTTTAACGATTTTGGCACAATTTTTAGATATTGTAGAGGCAAGCAAAAAAAGTTGACGGTGAAGATGATGAATTCAAAATCGTATTATGAGATTCGGGTGAAAGACTACCTCGATCAACAATGGTCGGTGTGGTTTGATGGGATGAAGATCACCAACAACGATGATGGCACTACCCTCCTTTCCGGCTGGGTCACAGACCAGGCCGCCCTTCATAGCCTACTTGCCCGAATCCGCGATTTGAACCTGTTCTTGATCTCCGTAGAACCAATTTCACCCGAACAAGACGAGCCGCCTCGTCAGGAAAATGGATCAGGGACCACCTAAAAAGCACCCGATTTTGAATAAGAAAGGAAAGAAGATCGAATGAAATTACTAATCGCTGGAGCAAGCGGAATGATCGGTTCAGCCGTTATGCGCTATTTAACGAACCAGGGTTACGAATTGGTTCGTTTGGTACGCCACCCACCAGGCAAGGCCGAAGTGCGCTGGGATCCAGACACGGGCGAGATTGATTCAAAAGGTATCGAAGGATTTGACGGGGTTGTGCACCTGGCGAGTATGCCCTGGCCTATACGCTGGACGTCCGAGGCCAAAAACAGGATTCGTGCCAACCGGTTAGCAACGAACCGATTACTGGCGGAAACATTGTCGAAGTGTGAGCATAAGCCGCGCGTACTCGTTTGTGCATCCGGGATGGGGATTTACCCTTCCTCTGGTGATCAGGTCCTCAGTGAAGACAGCGAACCTGGTTCAGATTTCCTGGCAGCACTGCAATGTGAGGGCGAAGCCGTTGCGATGAAGGCTTGTCGTGCAGGAATCCGGGTGGTGAATTTACGTATCCCAGCAGTACTGGGTGAGGCAGCCATCCGGCGGAATATGGGCCGGATTGGGAATGGGCGTCAATGGTCAAGCTGGGTAGCGCGAATCGCGGGTTTTTACGCGTTTGGAGCGATCACCCTGCTGTCCTTCCTGTTTATCACTCCGCAGCAGGCTACCAGTATCATTGCGCAGCGCCATGGACTGCCAGTCTCAACCGGAAATTGGTTTATGTTCTATGCACGAGCTGACCTGATGTTTTTTGGCAATTCCATTTGGTCGCTCATCGTGATTTTCTACCTCATCATTGTGCGTAAGCGGTTCTTTAGACATCAAATCGCTGACCAGATGCAGGGGAAACATGAACCAGGTCAGCTTTAGCCGAATTAAAAACGTAACAAGCAAAGGAGTTCTACGATGTACAACGAATATTTGAAATCGATCTGGTTGGTTCTTCCAATCACGCTCGTGACCATCGTGCTCGAGATTTTGGTGATGTCACGCATGCCAAAATCCACCGGCTCATCACTCGGAGGCACCCTGTTCAGTTTCCTGATCCTTGGCCTGGGATTTGGTTTTCTGGCAATATTGACCTACCATTGGGTGGGTAACCGTTGGCCCGATTCCGCAGCCCAGGTGTATTTACTCCTGGCCATTGGATCCGCTGTTCTTCTCAGCATTCTGGCATTCAGTATGCATTTTGTGATCAAGAGTCCCTGGTCCGTGGTTGCGCTCTGGACCGGCATGAATTTCTTGTGGGGGCTTGGTTATGGCTGGTTCCTGCCGCGGATCTTATCGGGTCTGTCCAGTTCCTGATCGTCACCCGAATTTTAATCGTTTGCCTTTTGTATATTGCTCAATCAACGGAGATAAATCATGACCCTAAATCTAAATCCTGCTGCCAGAGTGCTTCATGACATTGAGCCGTTGCGCAGGCCCATTGTTCAAACGATTCTCGCCGCTTTACATATTCCAGACGGCAGCCGCGGATTGGATGTTGCCAACCGGATTGAGGCGGTCGCTCGAGCCTGACAGCTGGGTATTCTCCCATAACCCCCTCCCTTCCAGTAAATAACCCCTGATTATCCCATTTGGCAGATGCGGGCGGCCTTGCCGCGCGCTAAATTAGAGCCAGAGATTTTTCAGGAGGGCCGCTTTACCGGAACACCACGAGATTAAAATTAAGGGACATCTGGATCAGCGCTGGTCTGAATGGTTTACAGGCTTGCAATTGACGCACCTGGTAGAGAATGAGACCCTGCTTACCGGCCTGCTGCCAAACCAGGTCGAACTCCACGACCTGCTTAAACACATCCGTGGTCTCAGTGACACGCGGCGGTCTATCCAGGCATGATACCGATAAGGAATAATATGAAGCGCTTCCCGTCGCTGGTAATTTGATCTGTACGAAATTCAAATCAAAAATTACTTCATTCCTTAACGGTCCTCTTAACGATAATTTATCGGCCTGACGGTATGCTAAAGACAAACCGAAAAGAGACCTTGGCAATCTTTTAATAACAGGCTCTATTTCAGAGCCAGATCATAATACACATTCGCGGTGATGTTCATCGTTAATAAAGCCGCGCGTTCTCAGGATATAAACGGAGTAACAATCATGAATAAAAAACACTATTTTCTCTTATCTTTGCTCTTTTGCATCGTACTGGTACTACCCTTCTGGCAATTCGCCAAGCCGGTTTCGGCTGGACCGGTGTCGACCATGACTTCTTATGAAGCGGTCAACTCGTATGTCGAGGCGCAGCGAAAAGCATTGAACATCCCTGGTGGGGCGCTGGCGATTATCGAAGGGGATCGGATTGTGCACGTGAAAAACTTTGGCGTATCCGGTCCGGATGGCAAAGTCCCAACCGATCAAACGCCTTTCTTTATCGGCTCGCTCACCAAATCGTTCACCGCCCTGGCGGTCATGCAGCTGGTCGAAGCCGGGAAGATCGACCTGGACGCTCCCGTCCAGCGTTACCTGCCCTGGTTCACGCTCGCCGATCCGCAGGCAGCCAGTCAACTCACCCCACGCCATTTGCTCAATCAGACCAGCGGCTTCTCTATGACCAGCGGATTTATGAGTTTGGTTAATTACGACACCAGCCCGGACGCCACCGAAAAACAGGCACGCGTCCTGGCAGACTTCAAACCCAATCGCCCGGTAGGCGCTGCATTTGAATACACCAACACGAATTACAACCTGCTGGGCTTAATCATCGAGGCCGCCAGCGGTGAAAAATACGCAGACTACGTGCAAACCCACATCTTCGATCCTCTGAAGATGACCCACACGTACACTTCAAAGGCCGTGGCCAGACAAAACGGATTGGGTTCCGGCTATATCTCCTGGTTCGGATTTCCCGTGGCCGTACCCGATCTACCGTATCCCAGCGGTGCGCTGCCCTCAGGCCAGATCATCTCCACCACAGAGGACATGGCCCACTACCTGATTGCCCAGTTGAACGAGGGACGCTACGGTGACGCTCAAATCCTCTCGCCTGCGGGCATCGCTGCAATGCACACCCCGGCGGCGGACGCCAGCACCATGGGAGTTAAAATGGCGTACGGTATGGGTTGGTTTATCGAGCGGACGAATGATGGCAGCAGCAACCTCATCGCGCATGATGGCACCGTCCCCGATTATAAAGCTTACATGGCGCTCCTGCCGGATCAGAAGAGCGGCATGGTTCTGCTGCTGAATGCCAACGAGTTGATGATGGACTTCTCATTAAAATTTATTGGCGGGGAAGCTGCCTCGCTGCTTGCGGGCGTTCAACCTCAGGCCATCCCGTGGGCCGCGGTCCCCTGGTCGCTGCGTGCCCTGGTGATCATCCCCGTCTTGCAGATCCTGGGTGTCTTCCTGGCGCTGCGGGCAGTGCGCCGCTGGCGTACGGACGCCAACCGCCGCCCCGGCTCCATCGCCAAGTGGCTCCATATTGTGCTGCCAACGATCCCCAATCTTGTTCTGGTATTTTGCGCTCTTTACTTTGTAACCGGCGGGGCACTCAAAATGTGGCTATACTTTATGGCCGATGTAACCTGGTTGACCCTGCTCTGTGGCAGCTTTGCCCTGGTGTGGATCCTCGTACGAACCAGGCTGATCCTCTCGGCACTCCAGACACCTTTACCGGAACACCCCCTTGTTGAGCAGTTAAACGCCGGGCAACAAAGTACTATTTGAATGGACTAAGCAAAATCAAAGCTGTCAGGGGGACTTAAAAAGGCCGGTACCAGCTTACAATTAAGAGGGGCTTCTTTACCACACGATCAGATTTCAATTCCACCTTCAGGCAGTCCGGGCTGTCGTTAAAAATATGCACCCGGGAAAGGCGTTCTTTTCCCGGGTGCATCGCTTTGACGGAACCGTTCGCTAGATAATTACAACCGCGGACTGCGGCGGGATCGTGACTCCGCCGTCAAAGGATTTCCACTCTGGGTCATCCACGAGACGGTAGCGGCTCAGGGCTTCGCCATTCACCAGGCTGGCGTTCACGGTGACGGCCGCCTGCTCTTCGTAATTGCAGATCACCAGCCCGCTCTTGCTGTTCTTGGCATTAATAAACACGGAATAGGGATGGTGCGCTTTCCCATTACTGGTCACAGTAGCCCCTACAGTATCCCGAAACTCGCCGTCCCAGAAATAATCGCGCTGCTCACAGCGCAGGGCATCCATGCGTTCACCATAGGCCATCGTCAGGGGATAATTATCCAGGCGGCCTTTGAAGTTATACGGCTCGTAGCTGATGATATAGCGGTACAACAGGCACTGGTTGATCATACTGCGGTCATTAAACCCCGTTACGGCGGTCATGAGCTGGGCGTGCGGCTGCATATAACGACTGAGCGGAATATGCTGCTTATTCTCACTGCGATGATACGAAAGATGATAGGCTTCAAGCTCCCAATCATAACAGGCTTCGCCGGCGAATAAGAAGCCCGGCCGAACCGGGTCGGAAACGCTGTGGAAGTTCCAGATCAGCTTACGGTCGTTGGCATACACCGGCGCGCCATAGCGGTGTCCATGCTCGTGGTCAAAACATAACAGTGCCGGGCCGTGGTGCAGACATTCATCAAACAGGATGCCATCGGCACCGAGTTCCACCGTCTTCTTGAACTCTTTATTACACAGCTCCAGGTACTCCTCGCTTAAGAAGCACATGGGAATGAGCCGCTTGGTATTTATATCCAGCAGCTGGGTAGCCGTCTGATACTCGTACCCGGGGTGCATATAATAGTCCCCATAAGGGTCCTTGATAGCCATGCGCTCCAAATCTTTGCGGAACCACTCCGTGCCGCGGTCCGTCCAGGTGAATTTACTGAACAGGATCAGCTTCACTCCCATGAACTGGATTTTCGCGACGGCTTCTTTCAACTCATCCCAGGTGCCCAGGCGTGGGTCTGGGTTGTGGGATGGGTTGCCCTGGTCCTGACCGCCATCGTTCCACCCAACGAGTTGGATGGCTTTGACACCGTGCTTCGCGCATTCTTCGCCAATCTTCGGCAGGTCCGTAAAGCGCACCCGCAGCTCATCCTCGGGTGAGTTGATATGGATTTGCTGCCAGGCGTGCGGTTCAGCGGCCCAATCTGGCAGCTTTGGCAGGTGGAACTGAGCATCGCGCCAGCGTTTGTAAATATCTACGCCATGCTGCCAGCCTCCCTGATACGGTTCCAGGGCAACAGGCGTCAGGGAGCGGGTCTCCCCTGGTTGGATGTAGGGCACATGCACTGCCGCAAAGCGCGTGGCGACATCTTTTCCAGAGACGTTCAGGTCTTGCGGCTGGCGAAAATCAATCGAGCTGCCATACCCAGGGCGCAGTTCGGTGTGCCAGGTCACCAGTTCGCTGCTGAAGTGCGCCACACCGGCGTACAACCCCTGCTTCTCGCCGCGCAGCAGGAAGAACGGTGACATCGGCGCGCCGGTGAAGGGCGCGCTGGGATGGAACTGCGTGGGATAATCGACGCCATAATAGCCGCGCAGGTTGTCGTACTGCGGCCAGAGGCGCCATTCATTGGCCGAAGCATACGCGTAAATAAAGGTTTTGAACCATTCCTCATCCCCTGGGTGAGCAACATCGCCCAGGTAGGGGCAGTACACATTTTCAACCACAAAGCCCGAATGGTTTTCAACCGTTACCGCAAACACAGCCTGAGTCTCATCCAACGTGACTTTGAGGGTCAGTTTGATATCATGCTTCCCGCCATATTCCGAGACCAGGCCATCCCATACGAAGGTTGCACTGCGCTCATCTGGCGCCGCTTCCAGGCTGGTAAGCAACTGTTTTTCGCCATAGACCGGGTTGTTTCGCCGCTCTTCGTTCAACGGCAGCAGTAAGCGGAAGGACAGCCCCAATTGCGGGCGGTCGAGGATCTTCCAACCAGTCCGGAGTGCGGTAAGTGCAACCAGGGCACCAGTCGAGCGGTCAAATTCCAATATAAGGTTCTCGTTCTTCAGTGTCAGTGTTGTCATTTTTCCCTATCCTTTGAGTGCTCCCGCTGTCAGACCTTGAATGAACTGACGCGCCAGGAGAACATATAAGATGATGATTGGAACAGTCGCGATGCTGAGCGAAGCAAAAACATAAGCCCACTCGGTGCGGCCCCAGTTATAGAAGAAAACCTGGATCGCCAGTGGGATCGTACGCAGTTCTGGTTTACGGATCAACAACAGGGGCAGGAAGTATTCGTTCCAGGTGCCCACAAATTGAAGGATGCCCACCGTAGCTACCGCCGGCCCGGAGATGGGAATCACCACGCGCAGAAAAGCGGTGAAATCAGTGCAGCCGTCCACTTTCGCGGCATCCAGCAGTTCCCCCGGGATACCCTGGAAAAAAGCCCGAAAAATGAAGGTTGCCAACGGCAAACCGCCGGCGGCCTGGATCAAGATCAACCCCGCCAGGCTGTTGGTCAGATGCAGTTTCGCGATCTCGACATACAGCGGGATAATGGGCGTCGGGGTCTGCATGGAGAATACCAATATTAAGAAGACCACCGCCAGCCAGCGGAAATTGAAGCGTGTCAACGCGTACGCCGCCATTGCAGAAAAACAGATTACCAGCACCAGCGTACCCAGGGATACCATCGTACTGTTGATCATGGCAATGCCCAGGTCAGCCTGCTGCCAGGCGCCCGTATAATTACTCCACAACATAGATTGGGGCAGCCCCCAAATATTCGTCACCACTTCATTTTTGGACTTAAACGAGGTCATGACCATCCAGACAACTGGGTAAACAATAACCACCGTAAAGAAGGCCAAAATGATATGGCTGACGATTGCCGTAAGGATTTTATTCAGCCGCATCGAGGATTTTGAGCCGATCGAATCGGTCGTAGGAACTTGACGAGCAGGCTCGGTCACAGGTTGAGGGATTGTACTCATTAATTCAACTCCTCACGAATTCCCAGTATCGCGGTTAGACATCAACCGCATTTGTATCGCGGATACGACCGTGACGATGACCAGTAAGATGTAGTTCATCGCGGCTGCATATCCAAACTTGTAAAATTTAAAACCGCGAATGTAGATGTGCAATGCCATCACCAGGGTTGAATTCCCGGGTCCCCCTTCCGTCATCACATACGGAATATCAAAGACGTTAAAGCCGCCCATCAACGAAATGGTCACATTGACCAGCATGACTGGCTGCAGGAGCGGCAGGGTGATATGCAGGAAATTTTTCCAGGGGGAAGCGCCGTCAATACTGGAAGCCTCGTACAACTCGATCGGGATTGCTTGCAGCCCGGCCAGGAAAATCACCATGTGGAAACCATACCATTTCCAGATATCCACGATCATCAGCGACCACAATGCAATCTTGGGGCTGCCGAGCCAATCTAACACGAGAAATTTTAAACCGAGCCCCTTCAGAAGCTCATTCACCAGCCCAAACTGGGGATTGTATAACCAGGCCCATAGGATGCTCACCACTACAAATGAAATTACAACAGGCATAAAGAGGGCCGTCCGGTAAAAACTGCGTCCCCGTAACCCCTGGTTGAGCAGAACCGCTATGAAAAGCGCCAATACGATCTTGCCAACGACTGTTCCAATCGCGTAAAGTGTATTATTGTACAGCGCTTTGACGATCAGGTCATCATTGAAGAAGTCCAGGTAGTTTTGAATACCAACAAATTTCGCCGGGTCAATGCCGTTCCAACGCAATGCTGACAAGTACAAGCCGGCAATCAAGGGGACGAGTTTGAATACCAGATAAAGAATGGCCGCTGGCGCAATCCAGAACACTGGTACCAGGGCTTTCATGCGACGCGACTGGGCTGGTGTATGCCATTCGACTCCAGGAACATTCAGCATGGGGGGATTTGCCATACCACCTCCAATAAATAGGGGGATTCTTAAAACGTTATTCCAGGTAGCCGCTTTTGAAAGCGGCTACCTGGCGTAGTTATTCACTACTGGTACAAACTGACTTTAGGCTTCGAATTTATAACCATCTTTATAGAGTTGATCCAATACTTTCTGGATGTCCGCCGCGGCTTCCTCTGGTTTCTTTGTTCCGGCGACCAGGCCCTGTTGGCCTTCCTGGAAAGCGCGGGTTACCTCAGGCGGCCAGAACCAATCCAGATACGTGGTCTGGTTGTCAACGCATTCCTTTGCATACTTGAGCGCGATGGGGTTATCGCTGGCCTGCACATTAACATTCGTCGAGACGGGCGATGCATTCAAGCTATTGAAGAACTTGACCGATTCATCGCTCGACCACCAATCCAGAAGCGCCTGGGCCGTTTCTAGGCGCTCAGGCGCGATCTTGGAATAGATGCATTCGGCTGAGCCGGTGCCACCTGGCATCTGACGCTTGATGTTGGCATCTGCGACAACCCGCACCGGAGCCATCAGGCTTAAATCCAGATCAGGCACAGGATTATCTTTGACAAAGCCAATCCGCCAGATGTGACCATAATAGAAGGCTGCTTTTGCCTGCGCAAAGCTCAGCCAGGCCCCGTCACTGTCTAGGCTGTTGACGCCGTCGATGAACATGCCATCCTGAGCGAACTTATATAACACCTCCAGCGCGGCCACGTGTTCTGGGTCGGTAAATTTCATATCGCCCGCCAGGGTCTTGAAGGTATTGTCAATAGCCTTGTTCCCGGATGTTTGACCGTAAGCCCAGAACTGCCAGACTGGCCACATATAAATATTCTTGCCTTCATGGGTGAACGGCGCAACCCCGATCTTCTTGAACTCGGTCGCCATTGCCTTGAGTTCATCATAGGTTTCCGGCTCTTTGGTGGCGCCAATTTTGTCGAAAAGTTTCTTGTTATACATGAAGGTAAAGCCATCGATCCCGCCCACCGGTAACGCCCAAAGTTTCCCCTTCATAGAATATGTGGTCAGGCCAACCGGGCGGAAGCGGTCTTTATACGAGATATTCGAGAGATCTAAGACCTTGCCACCGGTGGCATAGCGGCGCAAATCCTGGCCATTGAGATCCATGAAATCGATCTGATCGCCAGCAACTTCGCTAGCAGCGAAGAGTTCGGTATATTTTTCACTGCTCAAGGGGCGAAAATCGAAATCGACACCTGGGAATGCAGCTTTCATTTTATCCAGCCAGGGCTGTGTTTTCTTTGTATCACTGGCGCTGCTCATGATCACAAACTTGCCCTGATAAGCCTTTTTGGCTGGGAGTGCAGTGGCTTTGGCCGCTTCCACCGGCGCCTGGTTAGCCACAGGGGCAGCCGGCGTGCAGGCTGCCAGCACCGAACCGCCGATGGTCAATCCGGCAGTTTTCAAAAAGTTACGACGAGCACTTTTCTTCGCTTCCATTTCTTGTTCTCCTGATCCGTGAATTGATAGGGTGCAGTTTTAAGGATGCAAGAAGATCATGCACACGCTTCTTGTCCAATCGTTTCAGAATGTCGTAATCTCGCTAGTTATCCACCTCCATGATCAATATGTAACCCCAGAAACAAGCATAATATTGGAATACGGCGTGCATTCGCCGCTGCGGATACAGGCCTTCACCGTATGCGACATCTGCTTGAATTCTGTGTGGGGAACCAGTCGGGGCCTGATCCCGGGGAACAGCGCCAGCATTTCCGCATAGCGAGCTGGCGATAATGTACAGGACTCTGTGGCGATGACAATCTCTTCGATCTGCAGTTCTTTTAAAACCACGCGCAGTACGTCCATAAAGGCAGGCAGCCCCGGCTCGAGGGCCAGGTCAATCCTGCGCACGCCATCCGGGATGGGGAAACCCGCATCACACACAATGATCTGCTGGTAATGCCCCATACTGGCGATGACATCCGAAATTTCCTTGTTCAAAATACCAGTTTTTTTCATGAGAATCATTCCTGCTTAAGAAGCGAGCAGTTCTTCTTCCCGTTCGCGGAAATAGGATGCCGTCTGTAGCACCAGGTGATCGAGCACTGCTTTATCGGGCTTGCCATACATGGCTGGATACGGGTCGCCGCCGGGTCCAAGCGGCTCGGGCGTGACATACCGGCCCTCGGTATTAAACCCGATCAGGTAAAGGGCCATGATAATCGTATCCAGGTCCATCGCGCCCTCCCCCAACGCACAGCGGTTGCTGTCCGCCAGGTGCAGGTTGGTCAGCATTTCTCCAGCATCAACCAGAGCTTCGCCGATATGCGATTCTTCGACCTGCATGTGATACACATCGCCGTTAATATGGCGCACTCCAGGATGGTTCACCGCCGCAATATAGCGTTTGGCATCCGCGAACGTATGCACGAGGCTGGTTTCCGCTGAGCGGATCGGCTCGATGGCCGCCTGGACGTTGTTATGCGTGAATAAGTCCGCCACAAGCAAAAGGGTCTCGACACTGCGGTCAAACTCCGACCCATCGTACGCGCCTGCTCTGCCAACCGCCGCCGGAACCACCAGGATGTACGACCCGCCGACCTCGGCGGTGAATGGAATTTCGCGTTTGAGATAGTCGAGCGCGGCCTGACGATGCATGGCCCGGTTGCTCGACAGGTCACTGTCCGCCGAGAACATGCCGCACACCCCGCCTACCTGGAGCCCATGGTCACCCAAGATCTTGCAGGTTTCATTGACTGGATATCCGAGCGAAGGGCCATAATGATTTCCATGCAGCTCGATAAAGCGGATGCCCGCTTTTTCGAGACGAGCAGCCGATTCGGCCAGGGATTCCATCCCAAAACCCCAGTTACTCCACGACAGGTTTAAACGCTTCTGGAAGCGCTCGGGATGCACCTGCTTGAGTTCCAGAAAAGCAGCCCGAATTTTTTCGTTCTTCAGCTCAAAGTTTTGTTTTTTCATACATGACTCCTGAAAATAGCCAGTCTCAATTTGCCAAATGCTAGGGCATGCCAGGATAAGTGGCCGGGAAGTGCTTGAGCAGAACCATCGGTTCCCAGCGGCTTTCGTTCGTAATGGTGACCCCTTCGCACGCGGCCTGTTCGCTGACGAAGTACTCGTCCGCGCTAAGCTGGCCAAAGCGCAGCATGATGGCAGCTTCAGCATCGTAGGACCCAAACTTGCCATGGCCCTGGATGATGATGCAGCCGTAGGCAGCCGGGTCTTTGACTACCACGCTTTGTCCGGGACCAATTTCCAGCTCTTTCGCGCCCACATACTCGTTCCCGTACAGGACCCAGCTCTCTTTGAAGCCCTCGCTCACCGGCGAGCAGAGAAGCGGCGGGCGGAAATAATTCTTCTTGTAATGCGGGTCGATGTTCTTGTCCCAGTCCATCAGGCTCATAATATAGTCCACGTCCCGTTTTTTATCATCCGGGCAGTTCTCGGACAGGAAGTCATATGGGTATACTTCACCAGAGGTGACGTTTTCATAGACAGAGTTGACATCACTGTTCCATTGTGGTTCGTAAGTTAGCACCGACCCGGGAGCATGGACCACTCCCGCGGGTGTGAACCAGCCTGTGCCCAATTCGATGCGGTAGGCGCGCGAGAGTTCGGTAATGCGCATATCGCGTTTTTCATAATCCAGCAGGCGCTGGCGGATCATATCTTTCGTAACATCGGGATCAAAGCCGAAATACGTCACCGGGAAATCGCCCATGTTGTTGTTGAGCTGGCGCGGGAAGAAGTAGCCTTCCGGCTTTCCGATGCGTCCCACCCGCCCGGCAGCAATATCGTTTAGGTGCAGGTGATGGAAGAGCGGCAGCTTGTAATCGAAGAACTTCGAATACATCGGCCAGGTGCCGTATTTCTGCTGAAGCTCTTCACCGATCAGGTCAGCGCCCAGCTCTTCCACCGCATCGCGGAAAAGGAATTTGTCCTCAATCCGTTCCGTGGGGGAAACATAGCTCATGCCTTCATCCCAGGGAGACAGGTCACCATTCATAGCCGAAATGACCGATGAAAACCAGCGTTCTTTAATGGAACCGCGGGCTGTGCCCAGGGCATAATAATCATCCGGATGCAGGCGCAGGCGCTGCCCGGCCTGGCTGAACCGTCGAGGAACAAAAACTGGCGCCAGGCGGAAGATGCACCCATTTTTTTCAAACGTGTCACGGATCATTTTAGTTTGGCTCACTGTTATTCTCCCATCCTTTTCAAGGTTATGCAGCTTGCGTGATATACCCTCAGATGACAACAACTGCGATATAATTAAAAATGCAATATGAAGCACACCTGATCAGCAGAAGCGCTGATTAAGGAACTGCTACAGCCTGAGAGGAGCATTTGCCGGGGCGGTCAACCTGAGGTTAAATGCTTCTCTTTGTTTTTCGACTAGCGAGTCTAGCAACCTTTCATGGGTTTATTTTAAGAGTCGATTTCATGGATGCTGGGTAGGCGCAGTTGATTTACGTTGGACAAAAGCAGGTTCCATCACGATCTGGGTTTTTTCAGGCTCTTTTCCTCCGAGAATATCAATTAGCAAATGCACGCACAGCGAAGCCATCTCAGGGAATGACTGCCGGATAGTAGTCAGAGGCGGCGACTGGAATGCGGATACTTCGATATCATCTACACCGATGACGGAAATATCATCTGGGATGCGCATTCCTGCTTCGGTAATGGCTGCCATGGCTCCAATGGCCATGCGGTCGTTGGCCGCGAATACGGCCGTGGGAAGCTTGCCGCAGGCCAGAATCTGCTGCATGGCTGCGTACCCGGCTTCGCATTTCCAGTTGCCATCCGCAGAAATGCAAATACCCGGTTCAACGCCCTTTTGTTTTAAAGCATCCAGGTATCCGGCCATGCGGTCACGCGCCAGCAGCAGCCTGGAGGGGCCGCCAATATGGGAGATCCGCCGATGTCCCAGATCCAACAAATGATTGGTGGCCATGCAGCCGGCCTTGTAATTATCCAGTGTTACGGCAGGGCCGGTGTAGCCCATCGGGATCCGATCGATCGCGACTGTCGGGATATTGGCTGCCTTAAGGGAATCCAGGCTGGTCATCTGGTCGCCGGTTGCCACAAAAATAACGCCGTCCATCCAGCGCTCGTTCACCGCCTGAACGTAACTGGCCTCGCGCTCGGGGTCGTCGTGCGTGTTATAGAGCACCAGGTTATATCCAAATGAATGAGCGATATCTTCTGCCGCAATCGCCATCGTTGAGAAGGATGGATTATTGATATCGGTAACAATCAGGGCAATGGTATTCGTCTGTCTTGTACGCAGGCTGCGGGCAACGGAGTACGGCCGGTAGCCAAGGTGTTGAATGGCTTCATTCACGCGCGCGCTGGTTTCAGCAGTAATCCCAGGTTTCTTGTTAATAATAGCGGAAACGGTTTGGATCGAAACTCCTGCCATTTTCGCGACGTCCTTCATCGTAGGCAATTTTTGGCTCGACATCGACATTATGCTTAATCCCAACCAATGGTAAAAGGATATTTCAATTTGGAGAAAAGGGAGAAGTAATCAGGGAATGATCGTTCATATGAACGTTCAAGTTACAAATGTTATTATAGATATTTAAAATTACTTGTCAATAGCCAATATTTCCGCTTATGGGTCCACCCTATATTCGCGGTGGATAACTGAAACGTGCCTGTCGAAAATCACGCAACGAAACCAACCATCGTTAGGACAACGCAGAGACTGTAGAAGATAGCGCGGATGTGGTTGGCTGTTTCCATTTTGCGGCGTTCCACAACCAGTTCCGCCGTATTATGGCTATCGAGCTCACCAATCCTTTTGTAAATAGGAACGTTCAGAACCTTCGAAGAAATCGACGCCAACAAGCATGCGATCATTCCCATAATGAACCACCAGTTGACAAACCCGTAGAAGATGAGATACGGAATGATCAACAGGAACGTTATGCTTGATGCGGTGACGACATAGGGCGACCGCAGCGCATTCTTCTGCATGGAAGCCACGAACTGCTTGAAAGCCGCGGCGTCCAGGTCTCTCAGCATTCCCTTGAATGCGCCGGCGACGAACAATACCGACCCCGCCCAGAGCGTGTTGATCACGAAAATCAGAATTTCAGCATAGTACCTGGTCATTTTAGACCCTCCTTTTAACAAACGAGGTTTTTGGTTTTCAGTTGTGTGAGGGGAATCCGGTGGATTTTCCAGGAATCCATCCTTTCTTTTCCCTTCACTGCTCTGATTAAACCTCGCCAGGGCGGCGCACGGGTATCCATATTGTGTGTCGAATGATCCTTCATTCTTCTCCGTCGTTCGATCAGCCCGGTGACATCGCCTGACGGTTTTCCTTTACCTGGTTAAGAACCGCCTGCCACCCTTCGCGCAGGCTCGGATACATGGGCCTCCAGCCGGATGCGGCCTTTAGGTGCGCCCGGTAGAAGGCCAGCACGTCTTGTGGCGGTGCTCCGGTTTCGAACAGGAATCCCAGGATCCAGGCGGCCACGAAAATAAAGCCCGCCAATCCCCATATATTTTTCCTTCGCATTCTTTCCTCCATCGCAATTCATCCGGTCCGCTGCCTCGTCATGGCATCCCGGCGGCGCTCTCTTTGCGGAAATTGAGGACCGCTTGCCCACCGGCGTACCAGATCGTCAGGCGGTCCTCAAACAGGGTGTACCGGACGGGGGTTTCCAACGCCTGCAAATATTGCTGCTCCTGCTGCTCGAACCCTGCTTGGGTGCAGGCCATCAACGAGCGGGTGATCTTCCCAAAGGTAATCCGGTTCAGCTGCACTTCATATGGCGCGCTGTAGCGATTGCATCCGGCTGAACCGGCGGCCTGTCCCTCGGCATCGAACGCCAGCGTGATGGTCGAACCTGCCAGCACGGGTGTTCTCCAGGCCCGGCCTGCCTGAAGACGCCAGGTCTCCATTTGGTTCCCGCCAGGCTCTCCGCATCGTCTTGGGTTGGAGTGCTTCCCGCGCGGTGCAATGCGAAGCTCACTTCGGGAAACTGCTCGGATGGCCCATCCAGCAGCGGCGCCGGTTGTCCCTTCAGGTGCTGATCAAAGAATGCCAGTGTATAGGCATCCAGGATGCGGTTGGCCCGGTTCCCATCGATCGGTCCGAGAATCCCCAACCACTGCATCAAGGGCGAATAGTACGCGGCATCGGAAAAATTACTGTGAAACATGCCGGGCACCAGCACCAGGTAGCCGTCTCCCGGCAGGTTCTCAAACACCGACCGCATCGTGTATTGCGTTTCATCGATGCTTCCCGGATACCAGCCTTCCAATTTCATCCATTTCGCCTCCCGGCTGATGAACATGGTGGGCTGCTGCAAACCACCCTGGACAACATCGTCGGGCATTTGCACATCCATCGCCAGGAACGCTTGAAGCCGCGGGTCCCGGTAGCAGGCTTCCGCGCCAACCAGCCCACCCAGGGAGGGCCCAAACATGCCCATGCGCTGCAGGTCCAACCGCCCGGTCAGGACGCCGTTCGGATCGGCCTGGTTCAGGACCGTCAGTTGATCCACCGTGAAGCTTACATCCTGCGCGAGATAGGGAACAACGACGGTATCAAAGAATTCGAGATCGGCCGGAAAACCACCCGAAGGCCCGGGCAGCAAGCGGGGATCGATGGTGACCAGCCGCCCATCCGGGAACACCACGCCGCTGGAAGCATAGGGGGAATCGATCGCCGCGACGATGTAGCCGTGCGATACCATCTCCTCAAACATGCGCGTGCTCTCCTGGCGAAATCCGCCGCGACCGGCTGAAAAAATCAGCACCGGATCGCTTGACTGGCCTGCCGCAGGAGCAGCGGGGATGGCATGGGTTTTCACGTATTGGAGCTGATCCAGGAAAAGCCCCGGCAGATGGATCATGCGCGCCAGCGGCGCAAGGGCGCGCGCATCCGGAATGTACGAGGCGCGTGGCGCGGATGGAGCATCGACCGCCGGATACCAGATTTGCACCACCAGCTCGCGGCGGTCATCTGTGGCAGCTGTGAACATCTCCGGTCGGTCACGGTCGACCCAGTGGTAGGTCAGCGTGCCAATCGCATACGGCCCGGTCGGCTGCGGGAGGTGGAACACTGGGAATACCAGCGGCAGTCCCGTGGAGATTGCCAGAAGGAGGATACGCAATGCCATCAACGGAATGCGGATCCAGAGTCTTCCAGCGTCAAGGCCCGCTGGCGCAGCGATCTGTGCCAGCCAGACCAGGCAGAACAGCCCGGCCAGCACATACGCCGGGATCATCTGCCAGCGCGAGCCTTCCACCAGCACTTGCACAATGGCAGCCAGCAGCGCCGCCGGGGCGAACAGGCGCATCCAGCGCACAGAAGCGGGCAGCGGGACTACCCGGCTGAAGAAGGCCAGAAAATCGGCAATCAGTAAAAGAATTTCAAAGGGTCTCATTTTATTCCTCTACGAGAATGTATTTCGGGGTCGATCAACTCCCGCTTTCCAATTTCATATAACCGAGCAGTTTCCACAGCCGGCGCATGAAATCATGGGAGAAGTCCGGTTTCAAGAATTGGGCCGGGCATGAGCCGGGGATCACCGCGATGCCATTCGCCCGGCACAGCTCCACGGCAGAAGGTGAGACACTGGTAGTGCCGGCAGATAACCCGGGTTTGACCCCCATCTGGCAGTGCATCCACACATACTTGATCCCCAGATCCACGCACTGCTGGGCGATCGCTTCGCTGACTTTAGGGCTGGTCAGCATAAAGACGGCATCCGGTTTCTCCGGGATCGATTTCAGGTCGGGGTAGCACGGGCCGCCATCAAAGGTGGACAATCGCGGATTGACTGCATAAACCGTATACCCATTTTCCTTAAACTTTCGGTAATTGAGGTTACAGCCCGTTTCGCGCCGGTCGGATACCCCCACCACCGCGATGCGCTTTTGGGCAAGAAAGTCTTGAACAAGCTGGTCTATGGTTTTCATGAGATTCCTCCATTCGTTATTTTTGCGTTTTCTGTGTCTGAATACTTTGCAAGTACAGCCAGAGCGCAGACAATTCCGTATCGGTCATTTCCCCGTAGGTTTTCAAGGGCATTGCTGGGGTGAGCTTTTTCCCATCCGGTAATATGCCGGTTTGCAGCGCGCGGACAAAGTCCGTCTGGGTCCAGCCTTTTACTTTGCCAGCCAGACTCGTGCTGTGGCACGCCCTGCAGTCCGCAAACAGGTACCGGCCATAATCGACCGTGGCGCCAGGCGCTGGGTCTGCTAGGCGCGGCATGGTTTGGTCCGTCATTTTGGCCGCCGGGATATACAGCCCAACCGCGGGGGCGAGGGCGCTAAGCGGCCCATACTGGCTTGCCGGGTATTTTGCATCAACCGGCGGAATCTGTTTCAGATACGCGATTAAATCCCCCAGATCCTTGTCGCTCAGAACTGCGTAGTTGTTCATGAAGATGGTGGCGTGCCCGTCTGGCTCGATGCCATACCGGATGGTGTGGATCCAATCTGTGTCACTGTAGGATGCACCAACGCCACCCTTCCCAGAAGTCAGGTTAGCGGCTGGGATCGTTCCGATGAAAGGATCGTCGCTCAGCATCTTGCCGCTCAAATCCTCCCCATGGCACTTGGTGCAGGCCCAAATGGTGGCGATGTGTTTGCCGCTGGTGACGGCATCCGGGCTGGTGGGAATTGCAATGGTTTCTACTGGAATGTCTGGATAGGTCTGGGTGAGCGTTTTCATGCCGCCGGGATACAGCAGAACACCAGCCAGCAGCGTAGATCCGATGAATCCACCCAACAGAATACCCGTCCATTTGAAGAATTTTTTCATCACAAGCTCCTTATTGAAAGGATCCGTCCATCCGTGGATCCATGGTTTGAGGGAAAAGCCTCTGGATCATTCGGAAAGTGGCCCCAGGATTTCGACCTTGTACCTGGCTGCTGCCGCCTCCGCTTCTAAACAGGCAATAGAGTCAGCCTGTTCCCGAACGAACTGGTCAAAACCCGCGGGAAGGGTCAGGTAGAAAATTCGCGCAGGCTCATCGCCTTCCACGCGAAACCCGTGCGGGATGTCCCGCGGCTGAAAGAAGAAAGAACCAGCTTGCCGCTGCCATTTTTTCGCTGCCCCAAAAGAAGGTCAGCCGGCCCTCCAGCACGTACACAGCTACATCTTCGGCATAATGGATGTGCAGCGGGGTAGCGTAACCCGGCGAGCACGTCACCGCAAACAGGTTGAACGCGCTGCCTGTTTGGTCCGCGCGAGCCAAGACTTTGATATGGGCACCGAACGATTGGAGAGTTTGACCTTCCTCCGGGCGGAGCGCATAGGGTGTGGGTTTCAAGTACGCCATCCTGTCATTCCCTTTCCTTACCTGCCAGTATTAAACTGCGCCAGGGTGTGGTCCGGGTAACATCCAGGTGTTACAAAATGTGTTATAAAAAGGGCGACAGATACGAAAGCGGGGTGTGTAATGGAAACGTTTGGCGAATGGCTTCGGCAGCAGCGGGATCGATTGCGACTGACCCGCAAGGAGTTTGCCGACCGGGTGGGCTGCTCGATTGCCTTGCTGCGCAAAATCGAAGACGGCGAGCGGCGCCCCTCCGCGCAAATCGCGGAATTGATCGCGAACAGTCTGGACATCCCTCCCGCGGAGCGCGCGACCTTTCTCAAAGTAGCGCGCGGCGAGCTGAGCGTGGCTCGTCTCCCCGCCGCGCCGGGGTCTGGCGAAGCACCCGCCATTTCCCGCAGCTATCTCCCAATATTGCCTACGCCATTGATTGGCCGCCAGCAGGAAGTGCCGGAGCTCAGCCAGCTCCTGCTGGATCCGCAGTGCCGCCTGCTAACCCTGGTGGGTTCCGGCGGAATGGGGAAAACCCGCCTGGCGATCGCGGTTGCGGAACACGTGCAAGATACCTTTGCAGACGGCGTGTTCTTCGCACCGTTTACCACGATCACCTCAACCCGTTATATCGTTCCGGTGATCGCCGACACAGTCGGGTTTGCCTTTGAAAACGCCAGCCGTTCCGATCCCAAAGTGCAGTTGTTCCATTATCTTCAAGAGAAACAGGTATTGATCATCACCGATAACCTCGAACAGTTGCTAGCCGAGCCGGGGATCGAGCTGCTGGCGGAGCTGCTGGCAGCCGCGCCACGGGTGAAACTGCTGGCGACCTCCCGCGCATCCCTGGGGCTGCAGGAGGAATGGGTGTATGAAGTCCGGGGGCTGCCGGTTCCAGATGGCATGTACGGAGAGGACGGTACGAAAGATACCGCGGTAAAAGATACCGCGGTAAAAGATACCGCGGTCGAATTGTTCCTGCAGCGCGCCAGGCGGGCGCAGGTAGGGTTTTCTGCCACGCCGGCGGAATACCCAGCTATTGTTCGCATCTGCCAGCTGGTGGATGGCATGCCGCTGGGCATTGAACTGGCAGCAACCTGGGTGCGGACGCTGTCCTGTGCAGAGATCGCGCAAGAGATCGAGCGCGGGCTGGATTTCCTGAGCGGACAGGCGCGTGACCTCCCGGCCCGCCACCGCTCCATGCGCGCGGTCTTTGACCATTCGTGGAAACTGCTCACGGAAGAAGAGCAGGGCATCCTGCGCCAGATGTCTGTATTCCAGGGAGGGTTCGGGCGCGAAGCTGTTGAAATCGTGGCCGGCGCAACCCTTTCCGTGCTTTCCAGCCTGGTGACGAAATCCTTTCTCCGGCGCAGCGGTGCGGGGCGCTATGACCTGCATGAGCTTGTCCACCAGTTTACCGTTGAACGGATGGCCGGTAGTGCCGAAGAGCAGGCTGCCGCCCAGGAGCGCCATGCCAACTATTTCTTGAACGTTTTCCATCAGGCGGATGACCGGCTACATGGCGCCGCGCAGCGGGCGTCGCTCGCAGAACTGGCCGCAGAGATGGATAACTTCCGGGCAGCATGGAATTGGGCAGTCACGCACAGCGAATTCGCCTTCATCGAACCGGCCCTGCGGGCATTCTCCACGTTTATCGATATCCGCGGCTGGTACCGGGAAGGGCTTGACCTGCTGGAACCTGCCGTTGCCAGGCTGGAGGAAGCCCAACAACATGCTGCTCCCGGCAGCGTAGCGCAGATAACCCTGGGCCATCTCCTGGCATGCCAGGGTTTGTTCTGCTACCGCCTGGCATGGCCTGAGCAGGCGGTAGCGAAGTTGGAGCGCAGCCTGGAAATCCTGCGACCACTGCAGGAGCCGCGCGTGTTGGTCGAAGCGATCACCTTTCTCGGTCTGGTTCTGGAATTATCCGGGAAGTACGCCCGGGCGCTGGAGCTTTACGGAGAGGGGGAGGCAATTGCAAAGGCGATTGGCGACCGGTGGTTCGCGGCGCTGTGTCGGATCAGCCAGATCGATATGGGCGGGTTCATGCAGGGAACCATCGAGCCGGAAAATGCGTATGAACAATTCCAGTCAGCTATAGCGGACCTGCGCGCCATCGGTGATACCCGCTTTACGGCGATCGGGCTGAACGCGCTCAGTCTGAGTGCATTAAGGATTGGTCGCTACGATGAAGCGCGCCGGGCACTCGAGGAAAGCATTGCGCTGGGGAGATCCATTGGCGATCGTTGGGGCCTGGGTTTTGCCTACCGGGGGCTGGGAATCATCGCCCAGACACAAGGGGCACATCTACAGGCCGTGGCGGAGTTTCGCACCAGCCTGGAAATCCTCACCGATCTCGGCGACCGCCAGGATGTGGCGCGGGTGCTGGCGGAAATGGGCCGCAGTGTTTTTGCCCTCGGAAAGGATGCCGAAGCCGGGCGCCTCTGGCGTGAGGCGCTGCGCATGGCGACCGAGACCAGCGGAACTTTTATCGTGCTGGAAGCCCTGGTTGGCCTGGCCTATTTACGGGCGAAGCAAGGGGATCCAGAACTTGCGCTGACGTATGTATCGATGGTATTGGGTCATCCCGCCATCATCCAGGATACCCGTGAGCGCGCCAATGAATTGCGGCAAGAATTGGAAGCGCAAATCTCCATCCAGCATCGAGAAGCGGCGCTGGTACGGGCAACGCAGATAAACCTTGAGGCCGTAGTGAATGAGATCCTGCAGTAGGTTCGGATCGTGCGGGCAAAACGCCATAATTATCTTTAGAAAAGAATACCTGAAGTCTAGCATTTTGCCCGAGCAAACTGCGTTTGCTACAGTAATTCGCCGGATCTTTTCCAGCCAATGAGCCATCGCTTCGAGAACTTCGGTTGGAGTGTTGGCAAGCACGCCTGCACTACCCGAGACCACATGGTCCGCATTACCGGTTTCCTGGCCAGGGATGACATCCGCCAGAATCAGGGGAAGGCTGCACGCCAGCGCCTCGGAGACGGTCAACCCGCCGGCTTTACCCAAAACGCAATCCGAAGCCCTCATAAAGGTTCCCATTTCTGAAACGAATTTATAGAGATGTGTTTCCAAGTGCCATTCCGTCTGCCGGCATCGTTGATAGAAGTCCCGGTCCCCGCCGGCGGCAATGACCAGCTGCAAACGAACATATCTTTATTCTGTAACCATATAAAGGATATCAACCAGAGCTTCTGCTGGCATAAACCGAAAGTGCTATAAAAGCGCCATTCTTGCTCCCAAACTGGCTAGGATGATGTCTCTTTCATTAGGGAATTCGAAAACCTGTCAGATCTGGAATGCCACTTTTATAGCACTTTGGATTCATGACAGCGCTTCACCGCAGAAGTAAGCTAGATGAAAAGGTAACGAAAGCGTGAAGAGCTGAACTGCTCAACCTAAACCAGCCTTTCTTCCAGATCTTTGGCTGGGAAAAGGGTGGGGAGATTTACGAGAAATTATTCCACGTGCGCTCCTGGAAACACCTGATCCCCAATGGATCCGCACTCTACCGGGATGGATTTTCGATCAAGCATCTGCCAACCAATGATCCCGCCTACCTGGAACGCTGGCTTAAGGAAACGGTACGATCGGAAATCTGCCACTGGCTGATGATCCTGCCCTGCATTCTATTCTTCTTGTGAAACAGCGTGGCGCTTGGATGGATCATGGTGGCTTACACCTTCCTCAGCAACCTCGTGCCGATTATCCTGCATCGCTACAACAGCCCGCGCATGCACAAACTCCTAGCGCAATTAGAAAATAAACCGGTCAAGAAAGGTAACCCCTATGTCCCCCAACAAGAACTTTCTCATTCTTACCTGTGATTATGGCTTCGGCCATCGCAGCGCCGCGAATGCCATTGCCAAAGCCATGCAGTTACAACACCCTCAGGACAGCACAACGGTCATTGTGAATCCCATTTCAGAGGAACCTGCTTCGCCGTTGTTGAAATTGACCGAACAGAATTATGACCAGCTGGTGACCACCAATCCAAACTTTTACCGCTTCACTTATGAGATCAGCGATTCGCGCCCGGCCAGCGAGATCTTTGGAAACACAATGACCCTGGCGCTGTATCGCAACGTGAAGCAGATCATCCAGAAAGTACACCCAAACGCGATCCTGAGCACCAACGAGATGTTTGGCGGACCAACCGGGGCAGTCATTCAGACGATGAAAGAGCGGCTGCCCTTCTACACGGTGGTCACCGACCTGGCTGATGTACATGCCAGTTGGTTCAACAATCATTCGGACAAGTTTTTCGTTGCTTCAGATATCGTGCGGGCGAAAGCCATTACCTGCGGCATTGATCCCCAAAAAATTTTCATCAGCGGTATCCCGGTCAACCCGGGTTTTGCCGCCCCCCATGCTGACAAACCTGAACTGCGGCTCAAACTTAGCCTGGATCCGCAGTTACCGACCCTACTGTTTGTCGGCAGCCGGCGGGTGAGTGGTATTCTGGATCACCTGGCAGCACTGGAAAGCCTGGACATGCCTTTTCAGGTGGTTGTCATCAGCCGGTGGCAATCAAGAATTGTTCCGTCAAGCCATCCGGCGCAAGTGGAGCTTCCCAATTATTCAAATCCACAATTACGTGACTGACATGACGGACTATATGCTGTGCGCCGACTTGCTGGTGACCAAAGCGGGCGGTCTGATCATCTCGGAAGGGCTGGCCGCGGGGCTGCCCATCTTTCTGATCGATTACCTGCCCGGACAGGAAGAAGGGAATATGCGCTTTCTCCTGGATCATCAGGCCGGGGCAGTCGCAACAAGCCCAGAGGTATTGGCCGGGCTGGTCAATACCTGGTTCGGGCAAAATCCTGAAATCAGCCAGACAATCGCAGCCAACGCGCGCCGCTGTGGTCACCCGGACGCGGCGCTGGTCATCGCGGATGCACTCTGGCAGGCAGATGAGGTACAGATCCCGCAAACGCCGCAGCGCGTACCTTTTTTGGGCCAGCTTGGCCATATGGCAAAGCAACAGAAAAATATCGTGAGGTGAAAAATGAAGAAATGCACAGCGTTTGTATTAAGCGGCGGAGGATCGCGCGGCGCGCTGCAAGTCGGGGCGCTAAGTGCTCTGCTGGAGGCCGGCATTGTTCCGGACCTGCTGGTAGGAACATCCATTGGAGCGGCGAACGCGGCCGGGCTGGCGTTGTGGGGTGTGAATCTGGAAGGTTTAGCCGCACTTGAACGGGTCTGGGAGCAGATAGCGAACGCGGAAATGCTTGACCGGCGCATCTCTCAGCTCATCCTGCGGGTAATGATGCGCCACCCCAGCGACAGCACACGCAAGAAGGTCGAAAATTACTTTATGTCTTTGGGCATCTCGCCCAACCTGACCTTTGACATGGTCCCCTGTGCCCGCCTGGCCTTGATCAGCTCTGACCTGGAGAATGCGAAACCCGTGATCTATGGGCAAAACCAGGGCGACTCGGTCCTGGAAGGCCTGCTGACCTCCGTGGCCGTGCCGCCCTGGTTCATGCCGATCCAGAAGGATGGTCAGATCATCATGGATGGGGGCGCGCTGTCTGTTCTTCCCATTGAGCCGGCCCTGCGCATGGGGGCGACGGATATCATCGCTCTCGACCTGGGTGATCCTACCATGTATCCAAAAGAAAACCTGACGGTGCCGCAGTATTGTTTGAAATACCTCTTCGCCGCCAGCCGCAGGCATATCCAGTTAGAAATGCAGATTGCCGAGATGCAGGGCATTCCCGTCCGCCGGATTGATTTTCAGGGTCTGGCAAAAACGCCCATGTGGGACTTTAGTGAATATCAAGCGCTCCGGCAAGCAGGCTATGAAAAAGCCAGACAGGTGATCGCCGAATGGGATAAAGAGTCGCAACCGGACAAAGCTTTCTTTATGCCGGCCAGTGAACGCCAACTAGCCTAAGAATCGTATAAATAAGGCATCCAGGCTTAGATAATGTTGTAGAAAGGTTGATAGGGCGAATTCCTATGCGTGGTTTATTAGGCGATCGTTTTCTAAGAAGATTTGCCGGTGATCTGAAACACCGGCGGAAGCTTCCAGCTTCCACAAGCGAAGGACGAAATCCGGAAGGCGGGGTCGATGCAACCCTAGAGTTTGAGGCGGTTAGATCAGATCACCATGTCTCCGAAGAAGACCGTGAGGAGGCGGTCGCAGATGCTGCGGTCGCAGACGCTGCGGTCGCAGATGCTAACGATGTGCACACCAGAACAGAACCAAACAAAAAGAATGAAACCGGACCAAAAGGCGAAAACCCTAATACCCTGTTTCATGTAACCTGAGAAAGGTCATCAGAAAAAAATATGGAAAGCACCAATACGAACTGGAGCAAAACGACAAGATATATCGCCGGCGTGGGCCTGGCCCTCTTTGGCATCTTTGTCCTCTACCTGAGCCGCCCGGTGATCCCGCTGCTGATCATCGCCGGTCTCATCGCGGTCATCGTGCGCCCCCTCATCCTCTGGCTGCATTACAGGGTTCATTTATCGCTCAGCCTGTCTGTCATATTGGTGTACCTGATCCTGGCTATCCTTTTCCCGTTGGCCTTGATGCTGACCATGCCGGCTATTCTGGACACCGGCCATTTTATTTCGAATCTCGATTACCAGGCCATTTTTCAGAACATCATCGCCTGGCTGCGCTCCACATTAAATGCGCTCAAAGCGTTGCCACTCCCCACGGAAATATTGAACCTTTATGTTGATCAGACGGTCGATTCGCTGCTCAAAACACTTGACCAGACGGCTTTCACTCCACCTGCATCGGCATCCGTCGATTCCGTCCTCCAGTCACTCAGCACGGCGCTGTCCACCACCTTTCGCACAGCAGCCGGGGTGGTTTCATCTCTCGTTTCCAGCATCACGCTGCTGCTCTTCACCTTCCTGGTATCGGTCTATATTAGCCTGAATGCAAAAAACTTCCATGATGCGATCTTGCGAGCCGCGCCCGTTCGCTTCCGTCCCGAATGGTCGATCCTAATGGCAAGGATTGAGCGGACGTGGAATGCTTTTCTCCGCGGTGAGCTGACCCTGATGCTCTTCATCGGGGTCATCGACTGGTTGGGCCTGACGATCCTCGGTGTCCCCGGCGCGCCCTATCTGGGAATCATCTCCGGCTTGCTCGAAATCGTCCCCAATATTGGTCCCGTTCTGGCCACCATTCCGGCGGTCATCGTCGCCATGCTGCAAGGATCCACCTACCTGCAGGTCAGTCCGCTGTTCCTGGCCCTGCTCGTGATCGCATTCTATACCCTGGTACAGCAGTTCGAAAATAATCTTATCGTACCCAGGATATTAGGAAAGGCCATGAACCTGCCGCCCCTGGTGGTGATGACCGGGGCGCTGGTAGGCGCTGAAGTCGGCGGTATGCTGGGCATAATGCTGGCCACACCGGTGATCGCCACCATTCGTGACATCGTGAGCTACGTCTACCGCAAAATCCTGGGGGAAAATCCCTTTCCACCCGAAGAGGATGCGCAAACACCAGCAGTTCTCCCGCCTAACAAGCTGTGGCATTGGTTACAAATGCCGAAACACGGGATAGCTTCTCTTCGCTGCCTACATCGGCAGCAGAAAGGGGATGGTTAGTCATTTGTTGGGTGGCAGAAAGGATTTGATTTACTCGCGTCGGGTAGCTGCGCCCAGTTAGCGCCCCGCTGGAGGCCTTTCTAACTCTTCCAGACTGGAAAGCACGTCAAAGATGGAAGCTCAAGGGGTGCGCAGCAGAGAAGCAATGGAACTGAGCAGGGCATATTCCTTCCTCGCCCGGATCATTTCTTACTTTTGAGAATCCAATCAATGATAGTCAACTCGTTTTCGTCTGAGAACAACCTGATTTAGAAGATTTGACGCAAAGAGGATTATTTTGCTGCCTCAAAATGACCATTGTGCTGATTACTTTTCAGTCCAATGGTTCATAAGGTTCTAAAATGGCCTTTAATTCTGCCAGGTGATCCGCTTTCACAACTGCCAGGATTTCATCCGCTGGCTGGAGTTGAGTAGTTGGCTCTGGCATGATCAGGTCACCTTTTCGAAGAACTGCAACCAGCGTGCAGCTGGCGCGCGCTGGAAAATTTATTTCCTGGAGGGTTTTCCCGGCAGCCTGTGAACAAGGGTGTACCTTTTCCTCTATGAGAGAGAATTGACCTTTACGCAGCTTGAGCAGCACTATCATATCCCCCAGCGACATTTCTTCGGCGATCATCCGGCCTAACAGGTCGGCCTGGTTCAATGCTGCATCGACGCCCATTTCGGAGGTGTAGAGCCAGGCGTTCTTGGGGTTATTCACCCGACCGATGACCCGCGGCACATGGAACTCAAAACGCGCCAGATTGGTGACCACCAGATTATTTTCATCTTCACCGGTCACCGCAGCGACCACATCCGCCCGGTGAATCCCGGCTGCTTCCAGCAGTTCGGGGTCCGTGCCGGAGCCTTGCACCAGCACGTCAGCCGGCAAATCGCGCTTGAGCTGTTCCAGCTCTTCCCGGTTGTCTTCGATGACTTTGACCTGGTGATTTTCTTTGATTAACAGGGAGGCCAGGTAACTGCCAACTTTTCCACCGCCAACAATGATCACATTCATGATGTTTCACTCCTTGCATTAATACCCAAACATTTTCCTAATCTTATCCATGATGGCATACTGAACGGCCAGGTGGATTAGATCGCCTTCAATAAACTCGGTTGTGGGAGTTGGCAGGAAGGTTCGGCCTTTCCGAGTAATGGCCACCACATTGACCTCACCCGGAACATTCATCTCGCTCACCTGCCGGCCCCGCATCTGGTAGGGAAGATCAACGTTGATCAGGTGCGCGTCCCCATTACCCAGGCGGGCAGCTGAGGCCATCGGAACATTCGAAAGCAGGTCGGTGAAGAATTCCACGCCAATCGAGACCGGTGAGAGGGTCTGGATGCCCAGGCGGCGGTAGATTTCGGCTTTGCGCGGCTCATAGATGCGCGCTACCACGCGTGGCACATGGAACATCCGCATGGCAATGCGGGCCGCCACGGCGTTCGCCTCATCGCTGGCCATCACCGCAGCCAGGCCATCAGCCTTCCCAATCCCGGCTTCGGTCAGCACATCCCGATCAAAGCCCACACCCAGGATCGTTCGACCCTGGTACGACTTACCCATCCGGTCAAACGCAGTTGGGTCTTTATCTACGACTGTTACCGAGCAGCCCTTGAAGCTCAAGGTTTGAGCGAGGCGTGCCCCTACCTGTCCACAGCCTATAATGATGATTTTCATTGGTCTTTCCTCACCCCCGGAAATCGCCGGGCCTGGATTAGAAACAGATTGCGCTTTCATTTTGCAGTTCTCCTTACCCATAATTTGCGAACTTCATCAACAATCAGTAAGGTCGGGATCCATGCGAACAGGAAGACCCAGTTGCGCAGTGGGAAGGCGGCGGTGCCGATTAAGTTTTGAAGGAATGGCAGGTATGTGATCCCGAAAATAAGGAGAAGCTCAGAGGCAACACCAACCCATAACAGCCAGTTATTGAACAACGGCAGTTTAAAGGAAGAGACGCGCTCACTGCGTTGGGTAAACACATTCCCAATCTGCGTGCAGACCACGGCAGCCAGGGCCATCGTTGTGGCCGCACGATACAGCCATCCCTCACCAGGAAGATTGATCCACTGACCCCAGTAGCCGTTCGTCCAGTACATGAAGTAGAAGGCAGCCATTGTAGCAATGCTTTGTGGCAGTCCCAGCCAGACGTACGCGCGGAGGAGCAGAACGCGGGTGATCACGTGTTCTTTCAGGCTGCGGGGTGGGCGGTCCATGGTACCCGGTTCGGGCGGTTCGGCGCCCAGCGCCAGGGCCGGGATCAGGTCAGTACCCAGGTCGATCGTAAGGATTTCCATCACTGTCAATGCAGGTGGGATCAGCCCACGGCTCAAAGCGAATACGATGAAAGGCACTGCTTCTGGTGTATTGCTGGTAAAAATGTAAGTGGTGAACTTCTTAATATTCGCATACACCGCCCGGCCTTCTTCCACCGCGTTGACAATGGAGGCAAAGTTATCATCGGTCAGGATCATATCCGCGGCCTCTTTGGCCACATCCGTCCCGCCAATCCCCATCGCCACGCCGATATCCGCCTTCTTCAATGCAGGTGCGTCGTTGACCCCGTCGCCGGTGACCGCCACAACATGACCCATCAACTGTAAGGTGCTGACCACCCGCAGCTTGTGTTCAGGCGCTACGCGGGCGAAGACAACCTCGTTCATCAATGCTTCTTTCAAAGCCGTTTCGTCCATACTGTCCAGGTCGAACCCAGTCAGAATGCGAGGATGTTCGCTCTTGATAATGCCTATCTTGCGAGCAATGCTTTCCGCGGTCAGGCCGTAGTCGCCAGTGATCATGACCACCCGGATGCCCGCGTGATGACATTTCTCTACAGCTTCAGCCACTTCTGGACGAGGCGGATCCATCATGGCAATCAGTCCCAGGAAGACCAGATCGGTCTCCACCGCTTCAGCCGTGTACGAGTTGAGATCACAGGGAAGGCAGCGTTCGGCAAAAGCCAGAACGCGCAGCCCGCGGCGGGCATAATCGTCATTGGCCGCCATGATTTCTGCATGTTTTTCCGCATTCAGAACACACTCTGTTCCATTAAAAGAGATCCGCGTACATAATTCAAGGACTTCCTTGGGCGCCCCTTTCACGAATGCGATCCGCTGTGCGGCCCGCTCACCAGCCGCCTGGGTGTGCACGGTGCTCATCCGCTTGCGACCTGAATCAAAAGGTATCTCTCGCCAGCGAGGGAACGTCTGTTCTGCTCTGGTTGTCTGCACACCACCTTTGGTCGCAACGACTTTCAAGGCTGCTTCCGTGGGATCACCCAGAATTGTCCAGCGGTGCGAATCTCCATTAGGGGCCAGTACGCGGGCATTGTTGCACAACATAGCAGCCGTCAACAGGTCCTGCATCGACCCGTCCCTTAGGGCACTGCCTGGTCGTACAGCGCGGTGTTGATCCATATTCTTCGGCTGGATCTGGCCTTCTGGGGCATATCCAATCCCACTGACGGAATAGCATTGTCCACTCAGCCAAAGGTCAGTTACGGTCATTTCATTTTGGGTCAGCGTTCCGGTTTTATCCGTGCAGATGACGGTCGTGCAACCCAACGTTTCGACGGCCGAGAGTTTTTTGATCAACGCGTGACGTTTGGCCATCCGCTGCGAGCCGATTGCCAGCGCCAGGGTGACCGTCGGCAGTAACCCCTCCGGAACAAAGGCAACAATCATGCCGAGGGCAAAGATAAAGCTTTCCGCGAAGGTGATTTTGGCCATCAGCAGTGCCATCAAGAAGAAAATAAAGCCCACAGTTACGGCGAAAACCGTAACAATCCTGGTCACATTTTCCATCTCTTTTTGCAGCGGGCTCAACTCGCTGCCGACGGTTTGGGTCAGCCGGGCAATTTTGCCAAACTCGGTGTTCATCCCAGTTGCCACCACCACGCCTTTACCGCTGCCTGCTACGACATTTGTCCCGGCAAAGACCAGGTTGGGGATCTCGATGTGGTTCATACCATTACCGGGCACGGGCTGATCTGATTTGTTGATCGGGCGCGATTCACCCGTCAGCGCGGACTGGTCTACACGCAGTTCCACGGACTGGATCAGGCGGCAGTCTGCTGAGATCCGGTCGCCTTCGGCCAGCAGGACCACATCGCCGGGAACCAGGTTTATGGCTTCTATTCGTTGCTCTTCCCCATCGCGAAGTACTCGGGCATACGATGGCAGCATCTTGCGCAGCGCCTCAGTGGCTTTCTCCGCGCGGAACTCCTGCCAGAAACTAAAAACTCCGTTGATCACATTGACCATAGCGATCGCAATGGCAAGCTGGGGCATTTGAGCAATCAACGCAACGAATGCACCCACCCACAGCAAAACAGCCATCAGATGCGTGAAATTCGCCAGGAATTTCGAATACAGCGGCGCGCCTTTGGCCTCTTTTATTGCGTTGGGTCCTACTTCGTGGAGGCGTTCCTCTGCCTCAGTTTGCGAGAGACCCTGAGGGCGCGATTGCAGCGCCAGATACGCTGCATCGCCGGTAGGTGTGTGAATAGTATCTATTGGGTACTGTACTGAAACAGAAGCTTTCGTCTTATTCTTCTGTTGAAGTGACCTAAAAAGTTCTTCCCTTTTAATCATACGTATAACCTTGCGATTGTTCAGAGTCATAAAAAGTAAAAATGAAGGTTATCCATCCATACGATACGCTTTCAGCGAAAGGTAAGCATGAATCGAAAGTGTCATAAAAGTGCCATTTTGATAAACCTACGCAGGTACAGCACCTGGTTCTCCCTGCCAGCGGGGCATGCTTTGTTTTCAACGAGTGGGCTGCGGTTTTTTTAGATGAAAAAGGGGAAATAACACTTTTATAAAACTTTGGATTCATGTTGCTTCGCCCCATATACCGTATGCTATGGATCCAATAAAAGAAAAGCGTCCGCTTTATAAGCGCGCTTTCCCATACGTTACTTAGTACAAAAGGAGAATGTCATGAAACGTACTGTTAAACTGCTTAACCTGATCCTGGCCGCGGCAATACTGCTGTCGGCGTGCGCTCAGGCTGCAAAACCTACACCCGCTCCCCAGGCCGCGGCCGTTACCAAGATCCCCGCTCAACCAACAGCAACCACAGCGGCTGCTATACCAACCAAGGCCCCCCAGCAAGTCCAGGTGACCGAAGCCGACCAGGGCAAAAACTTCATGCTCAGCCCTGGCGATTCTCTGATCGTTGTGCTGGATAGCAACCCCTCAACCGGCTATACCTGGGTAGTCAAACCGGTTGATAATCCAGTGCTTGCGCAGGCAGGCGAGCCGGTCTTCAAAGCGGACAGCGAAAAGCTAGGCGCTTCAGGCAAGACGACTCTCACCTTAAAGTCAGTCGCTGCCGGTTCCCAGGTGCTTACCCTGCTCTACCAGCGTTCTTTCGAAAAGGATACCCAACCCGCCAAGACTTTCACCGTCAATGTGACCGTATCGAGTTCGGCTTCTACGCAACCGACCGTTGCAATCCCAAATCCCGCCGCCAAATATTGCACGGACCAGGGCTTCAAGAGTGAAATCCGCACCGCTGCGGATGGAAGCCAGTTCGGCGTGTGTAAGTTCCCAGACGGGAAGGAGTGTAATGAATGGGCGTATTTCCGGGGGGAATGCAAGCCCGGGCAGTAGGTTGAAATCAATGGTATGGCGAGGTTGGATAAGCCTCGCCATACGCTTCATCATGGAAATGAAAAGGGTCAGAGGCCCTTTACGAGATCAAACCTAACTGGCGGGCTTTCAAAACGGCCTGGGTGCGTTTCTTGACTTCGAGTTTTGCAAAGATGTTATAGGCATGGCGCTTGACGGTGTTGAGCGCCAGGTAGAGCTGAGCGGAAATTTCCTGGTTGGATTTTCCCTCGGCAATTAAGGCCAGCACTTCCATCTCACGCGCCGAGAGGGAGATGGGGAAGCCATCTTCCAACCTGGCGGTGGTCGGGCCTGTTTTCCGTTCGGTTGTCTGCGTACCGGGCTGCCGTCCGCTCCTCGTGCGTTGGATGTCTTCCAGCAAGCTTTCGATAAAGGCCAGGGAAGGGAGGTAGCTGCCAGACTCTTGCTGCACCGACCGGCATTGGCGCAGCAGCTCAGACAGACCGCCAGCCTTCGTCCAGGAAAAACCGCCGGTACCCTTCCGGCTCGCCCAGCGCCAGGGCGCGCAGCAAGGTCTTTGCTCGCCCGTTCATCTCCTAAAGCAAACTGCGCCATGGCCTGCAGAATCAAAATCTGAATTTGCGAGGTCACCCGCTGATACCCGCTCCGCGGTTGGCAAAAGCGTCTCTAACAGTTCTGCAGCGCTGTTGGAGATCCGCTCTGGTTGTTGGTCGCTTGACCCTTGACCAGCAGGAAGCGGGCCTGGGTGAGCAGTAAATATTCATAAACGTGATAGGGATAACTTCTCGAAAGCGATGGTCTCGCTCAGATCGGGGAACCCACCCTTTTTCCACCACAGTTCTGCCGTCGCCAGGTCATCGCGCTGCAGGGCCAGCCGGACGGCGAGTGGCCGCGACGGCGGCATCATCCCATTCACCCGATTCGGCACTGAGCCGCCAGGCGCGCAGCTTCTTCAAGCGATTGCCTGCGCTCCGGAAATATCGCCCCGCGCCTGGCGCAGACGGGCCAGGGAAATCACGCCATTCAGGCTGCCAAGATACCACATCGACTGGGTGACCTCGTAGCCACGCTCCAGGTAGTCCCCAGCTTCCTCCAGTAAGTCGTGTTCAAGCAAAATATCACCCAGCCCAATATCCAACAATCCGGCCAAAGGCAAGGGGTTCCCATCCGGTCCCTGAACCAGATACTGCGCTCGTTGCAAGGTCTCCCAGGCTTTGCTAAGCTGGCCTATGCTGCGCTTGCATATCCGCCAGCGCGCCGGCGGATATGACCATCACCAGCGGGTTATTCGCCTGCCGGGCCATCCGCATCGTAGCGCGCAAGGAATCGATCGCTTTCTGGGTGTCGCCCGATAAGATCGCGGAAAGGCTGTCATCCAGGGCAATAAAGCTGCGTGCATATACATTCTCTTCCGGGAGAATAGCTGGCAGCCTGCTGATAGAACTCGGCGGCTTGTTCCATGTCGCCGCTCAACATCGCCAGGGCAGCATGACAGATGGCTAATCCTCCCCGAATAAACCGCACACTGTCCTGCTCAAACCCTTCCCCCGTTCCCATCCTGGGTTGCTGTCTCCTGTTTGGTTTTCAAGCTGGTCGCCATTGACAGCCGCACATCATCCAGCCAGTAGCGGGCAAGCTGAAGCTGGCGGGCTGCAATCAGTGACCAGGCATACGCCAAGCTGAGATACGGTCGCCGGTGCAGGATCTCCTCCGGTAGTTTGCTCCATCCACTGGGTGAGCGCAGAGATTTCGCCCGTTTTCATCATCCGCTGCAGGTTGCGCTCGATCATGTCTGCCGCCCATGCCATATCCCGAGAGGCCAGCGCATGCCGGAAGGCATCGTCCAGGTTGCCGTTTTGTTCGAACCAGATCGCCGCCCGTTTGTGCAGCTCCGGGATCTCGGCCGGATTGACTTCCATCCAGTACCTGGCGCAGAAAATCGGCAAACAGGGGGTGGTAGCGGAACCACTCGTGCTTCTCATCCAGTGCCATGATGAACAGATTGTCATGCTCCAGGCGGTTCAGCATGCTCGCCCCGTATCCCGGCTGGGCATCCGGGTTGACGACCGCCTCGCACAGCGGACCGGTGAGGGTTTCCAGAATGGAGGTTCTCAGCAGGAACTGGCGGATTTCCTCCGGCTGGCGGTCCAAGGATCTCGTCAGCCAGAAAGCCTGCCAGGTAATCCACTTCGCCGATCAGGCGCCCTTGCAGGTTGGCCAGCAAATGTCGCCGGATCTGCCTGGTTCTCCAGAGATATTGCCGCCAGTTGCAGCGCAGTGATCCAGCCACTTGTGCGTTCCTCCAGCGCCTGGATCGTCTCGGGCGAGAGCTGCAGCCCGATCGACTGCTGGAAATACTGCCCGATCTCCTCGCCGGTAAAGCGCAGATCTTCTGCGCCCAATTCGACCACCCGACCTTTCGCACGCAGCCAGGCCAGATCCAGCTCGGGCTCGCTGCGGCTGGCGATCACCAGGTGCAGATTGGTCGGCAGATATTTGAGCAGAAAGCTAACGCCCTGTAGAACCAGTGGATTTTCCAGCATCTGGAAATCATCGAGCACCAGGGCCATTTCTTTCGGTAGAGCGAATAGTTCGTTGATCAACAAGGTCAGCCCCACTTCCAGATTGCTGTCCCCGGTGTCTTGAATAAACTCCAGGGCTTTTTCCCCCAGACCGGAGACCACCGTCTGTAAGGCGCCAATAAAATAGCAGAAGAAGCGCTGGAAGTCGTTATCTTGGGGATCGATCGTCAGCCAGGCGACCGGAAGGTCAGCTTCTTTCGTCCATTCCATCAGGAGAAAGGTTTTACCAAAACCAGCCGGCGCGGCCAGCAAGGTCAGCGGGCCCCGAACGCCATGCTTGATCCTTCCCGTGAGGCGCGGTCGATAGATAAACCTGTCTGGGATGTGGGGGACCGAGATTTTCGTGTGCAAGAGAGGTTGATCAAACATAGAGATGGTTATACTTGCGGTCATAATTCACTGCTCCTTAGTGCTTCCGGCTTTCTCTTGTCCCGTTCGTTAGGGTGTGCTATCATAAATCCAATTTACTAATGCTGAGTATAGCCAGCGCAAGCAGGAAATTCGTTGACAATACTTTACATTTGGTTTGACACAACTTGTCACTCGAAATCCTGAGGGATCCAGGAGGCCGGTTGCTATGCGCCACGCAAGCTATCCCGAGCGCGATTATCGTTTCGGTCTGTCCATCCTCGCCCTCCGCACCGCAAGCAATCTGACCCAATCCGGGCTGGCCAAGCGACTGGGGGTATCCCGCCAGGCCGTCGTCGGTTGGGAATCTGGCACGAATTATCCCTCGCCCAAGCATCTCTTACATTTGATTGAGCTGTGTTTGCAGTACAAGGTGTTCTCCGGCGGACAGGCGGCCGAAGAAATCCGCGCATTGTGGGAAAGCGCCCACCCGTCCGTACCGCTGGATGAAACCTGGCTCGTCCACCTGCTAGATCAGCCGTCAGAAGCACCGGTTCCTGGCAGCGCGCCAGCCCCCCAATCTGGCCCGCTGGTGGATTGGGGTGATACACCCGATGTTGCCGGCTTTTGCGGGCGCGAAATGGAACTTAAGCTCTTGGCCGATTGGCTGCTGGAAGAGCGCTGCCGGGTGGTGAGCATACTGGGCATGGGCGGCATCGGCAAAACCAGCCTGGCCGCCCGGCTGGTTCACATGATATTGTCGCGCTTCGAACACGCTCGCTTCGAGCACGCTCGCTTCGAGGACGCTCGCTTCGAGCGCGTCTACTGGCGCAGCCTGCGCGATGCCCCGACCCCCAGCGACTGGCTCTCCGGCGCCATTGGCTTCCTTTCGGATCAACAGGTTATCCCCCCAGCGACCGACTCGCAGCGGCTTACCGCCCTGCTCCAGCTCCTACGCGCCCGGCGCTGCCTGCTGGTGTTGGACAATTTTGAAACATTGTTCGAGCCCAGCCAAACGGAAGGGCGCTATCGGACGGGCATGGCAGGCTACGGACGCCTGCTGCGGGCGCTGGGCGAATCCAGCCACCAGAGCTGCCTGGTGGTGACCAGCCGGGAAACCCTACCCGAGCTGGCCATCCTGGGCGGCGCGGCGGTTCGCGCCTTGCCCCTTGGCGGCCTGGGGATGGACGAAGCGCAGTTGATGCTGGTTCCCAAGCTGCTTACGGGCAGCCCACAGCAGTGGGCCGAGCTGACCAGCCGTTTCGGGGGTAATGGCCTGGCGCTGAAACTGGTCGGTGAGCGCATTCACGAGCTGTTTGGGGGTGAGATCGGGCTCTATCTGGAGCAGGCGGGGGCCAGCAGCCTCTTTGGCGGTATCCGTCAGCTCCTGGCCGAGCAGGTCGAGCGCAGCGCAGCCACCGAGCAGCAGGTGCTGCGGGCGCTGGCGGTCGCGCGCGAGCCGGTACATCTGACTGGCCTACTGGACACCCTCGGTCCGCTCCTCGGTCGTGAGGCGGTGTTGGAAGCGGTAGAAGCACTGCGGCGGCGCTCGCTGGTCGAGCGCACTGAAGCGGGAGGTGCAGCCGCTTTCACCCTGCAATCGGTGGTGCTGGAGTACGTGACCGACCACCTGGTGGAGGCAGTGACCGAGGAGATTGCCGCGGGCCAGCCAGCGCTGCTGGTCGAACAGGCGTTGATCCAGGCGCTGGCCAGAGATTACCGGCGCCAGAGCCAGGAGCGGCTAATCGGCGCGCCCGTTCTTACGCGGCTGAAGGCGCACTGGGGACAGGAAGGAGCCGGGCAGCGGCTCCTGGCGCTGCTGGAAGGCTGGCGCGGGCGGCCGGCGGAGCAGCAGGGTTGTGGGCCGGGGAACGTTGTCAACCTGCTGCGGCTGCTGCGAGGTGACCTGCGCGGGTTGGACCTTTCGCGCCTTACGCTCCGCCAGGCCTACCTGGCGCAGGTGGATGCCCAGGATGCCAGCCTTTCCAGCGCTCACCTGGCAGAGAGCGTGCTGGCCGAGGCATTTGGTTTGCCCGGCGCGGTGGCGCTCAGCCGTGACTGCGCCCTGCTGGCAGCGGGGACGGCCACCGGGCAGGTCTGGCTGTGGCGGGTGGCGGACCGAACCCTACTGGCGGCGCTAGCAGGCCACACTGGCCAAGTCTTTGCCGTGGCACTGTCCGCGGATGGCGCGCGACAGGAGTCGCGTCGTCTGCTGGCCAGCGGCGGTGCGGATGGTCTGGTGCGGCTGTGGGACGTAAACGACCAGGCGGCTGCTGGCCACGCTCGAGGGCCACACCGCCGCCGTCTCAGGGATAACATTCTCACATGACGGTCACCTGGTGGCCAGCAGCGGCTACGATGGGACGGTTCGCCTGTGGGAGTCGCCCAGCGGGCGGCCGCTGGCAACCCTACAGGGCCACACCGGCGGGGTTTGGGGCGTGGCGCTTTCCACTGACGGGCACCTGGTTACTAGCGGCGGTGGAGATGGAACCGTGCGCCTATGGGAGTCGCCCAGTGGACGACCACTGATGACTCTAGAGGGCCATACCAGCGCAGTCTGGGGCGTGGCATTATCCGCCGATGGACGCCTGGTTGCCAGCGGCAGCCTGGACGGGACCATGCGACTATGGGAGACTGAAAGCGGGCAGCTGGTGACAACCATCCAGGGCCACACAAGCGGGGTTTGGAACCTGGCGCTTTCTGATGAAGGCGAGCTGCTGGCCAGCAGCGGTGCGGATGGGATGGTACGGTTGTGGGAGTCGCCCAGCGGGCGGCCGCTGGCCGCTCTGCAGGGCCACTCCGGCGGGGTCAGGGGCCTGGCGCTCTCCAAGGAAATCGCACTCCGTCCGGAACATCCTGTTGCGCCTCGACTCCGTGCGCAACTTCCTGTGAGCGAGCTTCACATGGAGAAGCTGAAGTCGCGTTGGCTGGTGGCCAGCGCTGGCATGGATGGAACGGTGCGATTATGGAAAGCGCCCGGAGGACAGCCGCTGGTGACCCTGCAGGGCCAGACAGGCGGGGTTTGGAAAGTGGCGCTCTCCGCTGACGGCGATCTGCTGGCCAGCAGCGGTGGGGATGGAATCGTACGGCTGTGGGAGTTGTCCAGTGGACGACTACTGGCCGCCATCCAGAGCCACACTGCTGAAGTTCGAGTCGTGACGCTCTCTACCGACGGACGCCTGCTGGTCAGCGGCGGCCTGGATGGAACCGTGCGCCTATGGGAAACGCCCAGCGGGCGGCCACTGGCGACACTGGAAGGCCACACCAACCATGTCTGGGGGGTAGCGCTCTCCGCCGATGGCCGCCTGCTGGCCAGCGGCAGCCTGGATGGAACCGTGCGGCTGTGGGAGACATCCAACGGGCGGCCGCTGGCTACGCTGGAAGGCCACTCCGCCGCAGTCCGAAGTGTGGCGCTCTCTGCTGACGGGCGCCTGCTGGCGAGCGGCAGCGCGGATGGAACCGCGCGACTGTGGGATGTAAACACCAGGCGGCTGCTGGCGACTTTGGAAGGCCACACCAGCGCAGTTTGGGGCGTGGCCCTTTCTGCCGACGGCCGCCTGCTGGCAAGCGGCGGTTTGGATGCAACTTTGCGGTTTTGGGAGTCGCCAGGAGGGCGGCCACTGGCAGTCATACAAGCTCACACCAGCCCTATCTGGGGGATAGCGATCTCCGCCGATGGCAGCCTGGTGGCCAGCAGCAGCCTGGATGGAACCGTGCGGCTGTGGGAGGCGCCCGGTGGGAGGCCGCTGGCGACCCTGCGAGGGCATACCGGACCAACCCCCGCGGTGGCGATCTCCACCGATGGGCGCCTGGTGGCCAGCGGCGGCTGGGATGGGACGGTGCAGCTTTGGGAATCGCCCAGCGGGGCTCATATCCGCACGCTGCGGGCCGAGCGCCGCTACGAGCGCCTGGACATCACCGGCCTGACGGGTATCACCGAAGCACAGCGGGAGGCGCTCCTGGCACTGGGAGCCGTCGAGGATGAAATGAACGCCAGCCCCAAATAAATGGCCCAGTGAAAACATCCTAGCCGGGCTTTCTCCACTGCCATAACCGGATACAGACCGCGGTCGATCTTCTGAAAGTAGAAGATCGACCGTTTTTTATTTGTCATCCGTGCCCCACCCATTGCTCTGGAATGTGCACCTGGATTTGCTGCTGCTTGTTTTGGTTTAGCGCCAGGATATAAAACTGCCGGTCGCCATTGAACAGCGGCATCAAGAACTTGATTATGAAAGTGCGTGGCAATGTATAGCACTTTTATAACACTTTAGATTCATGAAGGGACGGTGGCATAAAGCGTATGCTTGGTTCAAATTAACTAATTGGTTCAACTCAATCGTATGGAGGTACGAAATGCTTGTTGAAATGTCTCAAAAATGGTGGTTATTTTTAGTACGTGGCCTGGTCGCCATCCTTTGTGGCGCCCTGGCGGTCATCTGGCCCGGACAGGCCTGGCTTGCACTGGTGACAGTGTTTGGCGTCTTCATGCTGCTGGACGGCATCTTTACCTTGTTCGCGGGCATCGATTTCCTTCGGTTTTTCGACCGCGGGTGGGCAATGGTGCTGGAAGGCGTGGTGGGGATCGTAATCGGGGCAGCGTCCCTCATTTGGCCCGGACATGCATCGCAAGTTTTGCTGTACGCGATTGCCATCTGGGCTGTCGTAACGGGGATTTTTGAAATCGTGGCTGCGGCCCGGATAAGATTCTTCATCCCGGGCGAATGGTCCATGATCCTCGCCGGTATCCTCTCCATTGTCTTTGGTGTACTGCTGTACGTTTTTCCCAGCGCCGGTCAGGCTGGCCTGGTATGGGCAATTAGCTTCTATACCATCCTCTTCGGCATCACACAGATTTTCTTCTCTTCCAGTTTGCATGGCCTGAAGAAATTGTCCAAACTTGTTGATGCGACTGCAGCCTGACGCTGGCCCTTTTGAAACTGCCGTGGTTGGCGGCTCCCCTGCCAACCACGGCAATACCCAAGAGCCCTGAGATTAAAAGGAAGAACTGAAATGATTGATCTACCGACGAAAGCAGAAGTGTATTGTTCAGATGGCATAGCTGGACTCTCAACGTATGTCATCGGAGACCCGATTAATCACCAGGTGACCCATCTGGTGGTAAAAAGCCTCAAGCCCCACTCTCGTGAATATCTCGTACCGTTTGATGCGGTGGAAGACACAATGCCCCAGCTGATCAAGCTGAAATGCACCCGGGACGAGATGGAAAAAATGGACCCGTTTGTGGAGGAGGAATATCTCCGTACCAACATTCCTTCTTATCTGACCTGGCCCAATATCGTTCCTGATTCATACCTTTACACAGCTAATAAGGATGAGGTGCCTGTCTACGTGAACGTAAAGCACCAGAATGTTCCGATGGGAGAAATCGCCGTGTGGCGCGGGGCAAAGGTAGAAGCAACCGACGGTTACGTTGGACAGATCGACGAGCTGTTAATTGACGCAAAGAATATGCAGGTCACCCATCTGGTACTGAGTGAGAGACACATATTCGAGCAGAGGGAAATTACTATCCCTGTCTCGCAGATTGAACGCGTTTATCAGGAAACGATTTACCTCAAGTTGGACCGGAAGAGCATCGAAGCGCTGCCAACAACCGGCAAACAAAGCGGGCAGCAAGATGAACACGAGAAAGGGCACCTTGAAACAGGCGCTATGTCCCTTTGAGGCGAACCTCAATGGGTTATGAAACAGATTTCCATATAGATAAGGAGAAAAATGATGAACAAGATGATTGTGGTTGTATTCGATAGTGAGGACAAGGCATATGAAGGCGTAAAGGGCCTCCAGGAGATGCAGTATGAAGGTAGCATTAGCCTGTACGCAAAGGCTGTGATCGCCAGAGACGCCAGCGGAACGCTGGAAGAGAAGCAGCAGGGCGATATGGGCCCGGTTGGGACGGAGGTCGGCATGCTCACTGGGAGCCTGATCGGCCTGATCGGTGGGCCGCTGGGGTTTGCCCTCGGCGCGAGCGCCGGTGCGGTGGGTGGCATGTTCTACGACCTGTCGCACCTCGGGGTCGACGAGGATTTCCTCTACGAGATCGAAAAATCCTTGCAGCCGGGGAAGGCAGCCGTCGTAGCCGAAATTGAGGAGGAATGGACGGTGCCGCTCGATACGCGCATGGAAGCCCTGGGTGGTGTCGTCTTGCGCCGCACGCGTAAAGAGGTTATGGACGATCAGGTCAAGCAGGAAACTGCGGCGCTCAATGCCGACCTGGCCGAGCTGGAGGCCGAATATCACCAGGCAACTGGGGAGGCTAAGGCGAAACTCCAGAAGAAGGTTGACGCGGCCAGGGACAAGCTGCAAGCGTCACAGGACAATATCCAGGCAGGGATCGAGGCGAGCCAGCTAGAGACGGAAGCAAAAATCAAGTTCCTGCAGGAGCAGGCAGCCCAGGGAATCGGCGAGCAGAAGGCCAAGCGCGAGGCGCGTATCGCCGAGATGCAGGCTGCTCAGAAGCGGCGCAGCGATCTGCTGAAGCAAGCCTGGGAACTCACGAAGGACGCCCTGTCCAAATGACCGATGAACATGCAGGTCAACCAGCTTGTCCTGCATGAGAGACACATATAAACGCCGTTTGCAAAACGCGTTTGCAGCAGAAGAGAGCCAGATCGCTATCACAGGTAGCTTCTGGCTCTCTTTCTGTAAAAAAGGTTATTAAGTTGCAGCATCATAAGAAGGATTTTCAGCATGGAAAATAAAAAATCGCTTTTTATGGGGCCATTGCCTACCTGACCTTTGCATACTTGAAAAGCTTCCGGGCGAAGCTGCTGGTGTCAATTGGCGCTCTATTGATTACCGGGTTCATTGGCTTCAGCTGGTTGTATCTGGGGGTCCACAATATCACGGACGTTCTGGTTGGGCGGCAGGCATGACATGGCTAGCGGTGTGTATTCTTATGGATCAACTTCGCCGGTTTTTCAGCCTGTCAAGGCGCTCTCACCAACTCAATTCGAACAACCAGCAGGCCTGATTCCATCGTCAAGGAATAAATCGCGGCTGTCTCAAAAGAGCATTGAGGCAGCATCGACCGTTATTTATAGCCGTAAAGGGTTCAAAAAACCGGCACATGTGCCGGTTTTTTGAACCCTTTACGCTTTTGAGACAGCTGCCGCTCAGGACTCGAGGCCCAGACAACGATCAAGCGCCTGCGTGCGCCACATCCAGCGGATCAGGAATGCCCACAATCCTTAATAATCCAGCCCCTCTTCACGGCGCAGTCTGCGTGACTCGAACAGCCGACAGGCCAGCATGCCAAAAGCGAATCCGCCGACATGCGCCATGTAAGCCACGCCCCCGTCCGCGCCAATATTCACATCAGCCAGCGCTCCTACCCCACTGAACAACTGGGTCAGGAACCATACCCCTTCCAGCAGGACGGCAGGCAAGAAGGTGACCCGCCCAAACCGGCCAAAAAAGACCAGGGTGCGGATCTGGTCCGTCGGGTAGGTGACCAGGAAAGCGCCCATCACCGCGGCAATCGCGCCACTGGCGCCCAGGTGCAGGATCGTGGAGGTGGGGTCGACGGCCACCTGCGCAAACGTGGCAGCCAGGCCGCCCAGGATATAGAAAATCAGGAACTTCCCTGATCCCATCACATCCTCAATTTCTGGCCCGAACGCCCAGAAAAAGACCATGTTCCCGATAATATGCTCCCAGCCGCCATGCATGAACATGGAAGTAAAGATGGTGATCATGCCATGCGTGGTCCAGATATTGGCTGGAATAAGCGACCAGTAATTAATAAAATCCTCGCCGCCGATCAGTTCCAGGATAAAAACAAATACATTGACGCCGATGATCGCCAGGGTCATCTGAGGAAAATGGATGGGGCGACGTGACGCATCTCCAAGTGGAATCATATCTGTGCTCCTTTAGAAACTCCAAAATCTTGTTCCTTATAAAGCTCAAGATACGCATTCCGCTCTTGATGAACATGAATCTAAAGTGTCATTTTCGTGATATTAGCACTTTTATGACACTTTGGATGCATGCAAGTTCATCTCACGTTACGTATGCTAGGTTCAACCAAATTAGAGAGGATAAGGTTTGGCGGGTTATGGCCCTTGTAGAGCAAGGGTAGCCCGGTAAATTGAATCTAGAAAAGGATCTCAACAGACATGATTGATCTTCCTACGAATGCTGAAGTGAGTTGTTCGGACGGCGTTGCTGGAGTCGTTACATATGTCGTCAGCAATCCGATTAACCACCAGTTGACTCACCTGGTTGTACAAAGCGACCTGCCACCACATTACGAATATTTCGTGCCGATCGAACAGGTGGAAGAGACCACACCGAACCTGATCAGGTTGAAATGCGCCCAAGAAGATTTATTTCAGATGGAGCTTTTTAAATACGAGGAATATCTTCCTACGGAGGTGCGCAGCCATCTATCCTGGCCTTATTGCCTTCCTTTGCCAGGGGCAATTCCAGAAGAGGTGAATTATATTCCCGTGGAATATCAGAACCTCCCACCAGGGGAGCGCATCGTGCGGCGCGGAGCCTGTGTAGAAGCCATTGATGGGACCATCGGCCAGGTGGAAGAATTGCTGATTAACGCGAACAATATGCAGGTCACGCACCTGGTACTGCTGGAGCAGCATTTCTTGAAAAAAAGGGAAATTACCATCCCTGTTTCGCTCATTGACCACGCTGATGAAAACAAAGTTTACCTGAAGGTGGACCGACAGAGCATCGAAGCGCTGCCAACAACGCCTATCCAACGTTGGTAGCGATAAATGAGCCTTTTCTACCACTTTCGTTGCATGACAGCCATTTTCTGGGCTGGTATCCTTCAATAGAAACGAGAAGCGTTTGGAACACAGTTTTAGACCGCTCATACAGAACAAGCGCACCATTCAAAAGATGAGGTGTAAAAAATGGCAGCACAGAAAGCAAGCATAAAACAGATCCATCGCCCAGATGAAGAAATTCTGGAGGATATCTGGCAGTTGGTCTGGAAGGAGGAAACGATCCGAGCCATTGACAGCCATGATATTTCGGTAGATGTCGAGAGTGGACAGATCTGCCTATCCGGCCATGTGTCAAACGATAACAACAATCAACGGATTGAAGAGATGGCCTGGTCGATCCCTGGGATTGTCGCGGTCCATAATCATCTGGTCACCGATCACGATCTGAGCATCCAGGTAGCCGAGGCGCTTGGCGACGATAAACGCACCCGTTCGTTTGTATTACCGGTATCCTGCTTCCATGGCTGGGTTGAGTTGGGCGGCATGGTCCCAAACCACGACATCCAGCGCGCCGCAGAAGCAGCAGCAGCCAGCGTTCCAGCAGTGCGGGGCGTGATCCTGCTGCCCAATATCATGAGCGAACATGGCGCTCTGAAGCATGCCGCTGCGGCGCTGGATGCCGTCCAGCCGGGCATTGGTGTGCGGGTATATGGGGCTGATGAGACCGAAGGGACGGTTTACCAGGTGGTGATCAACCCGCAGAACCGCCTCGTCACCCATGCGATTGTTCGCGTTAAACACAAACACACCAGCGATGGCCGGCAAACGTGGTGTGACTATCTTGTGCCAGTTGATTCTATGCAGGTCGTGGATGCAGGAGGGATCTTCTTGAGCCATGAGACGAATGTCATCCAACCGTTCCCCGTTTTCAACTCCGCGAATTATCCCTTTGCACCGCTCACCTGGCAGCCCCCATACCCCTATGTAGTTGGCAGTGTTCGCTGGCCGTGCCATGGGCAAGCGAAAGTTGATCAACGGAACGCAGCAAATGTAGTGAAAGCAGAGCTAGAGAACGAACTCAGTCGTATGTAATCCTCAAATTTAGGAGATAAGGAAATGAACAAACCAAGAATTCCTTTCAACAATGTTGAAGGTGATGACAAAAAGAACGATAAACAAAACCAGGATCTGCGGAAAAAGCAGACTCAATTAGCGCTCAGCTACCTGATCTTCAACCTGATCGGGTTGTGGCTGTTCCAGCAATTTATCTTAAACCCCCTGATCATTCGCGAGACGCAGATCCCCTACAGCGAATTCAAAGCGAAGATCCAGTCGGGTCAAATCGTTTCGGTGACCCTCAGCACCGACCGGTATGTAGGCAGCATGAAAAACCCCAACTCGCAGGATGGAAAAGATCAGACGATCCCCTTCACCGTGACCGCCATGCCCAACGGCGACCCCACCTTGATCGAGGAGTTGGACAAGGCCGGGATCACTTACCAGGTCAGCCCACCGCCCAGCCCAGTGGGCAGCTTCCTGATGGCTTACGGTCTGCCCCTGCTGTTGATTGGCGGGATCTATTACCTGGGCTACCGCCAGATGGCCAAAGGCGGCACGGGGATGGGCGCTAGCGGAATGTTCGGAGTAGGCAAGAGTAAAGCCAAAGAGGTCCAACCAGAAACCATCGGCATCACCTACAAGGACGTGGGCGGGGTAGATGAAGCGATTGCCGAACTGCAGGAGACGATCCAGTTCCTCAAATCTCCCGAGAAATTCTCGAACCTCGGCGGGCAGATCCCGAAGGGCGTCCTGTTGGTTGGCCCTCCAGGAACCGGCAAAACCTTGCTGGCCAAGGCCACGGCCGGCGAAGCAGGGGTGCCGTTCTTCGAAACTAGCGGCTCGGAATTCATCGAGATGTTTGTGGGAGTGGGCGCGGCCCGCGTGCGCGATCTGTTTGACCAGGCCCGCAAAGCCGCTCCCTCGGTGATCTTCATCGATGAGATCGATGCGATCGGCCAGTCGCGCGGCGGCGCCGTGCGGATGGGCGGAAATGATGAGCGCGAACAGACCCTCAACCAATTACTGGCCGAAATCGACGGGTTCCATAACGACAATACCAAACCGGTCATCATCATGGCCGCCACGAACCGCCCCGAGGTGCTCGACCCGGCCCTCTTGCGCGCCGGGCGCTTCGACCGCCAGATCACCGTCTCTGCGCCTGACCTGACCGGCCGGCTGCAAATCCTGCGCATTCACAGCAAGAACATTAAGCTTGCGTCCGACTTCGACCTGGAGCGCGCCGCCCGCATCACCCCCGGCTTCAGCGGGGCCGACCTGGCTAACGTGATGAACGAAGCCGCCCTGATTGCCGCCCGCCGCAGCGCACCGGCAGTGTCCGATACCGGACTTCGAAGCTGCCATCGAACGGGTGGTCGCCGGGCCAGAAAAGAGATCCCGGGTGATGAACGAGCAGGAACGCACCACCGTGGCCTACCATGAGAGCGGTCACGCACTGGTAGCCGAACTGCTGCCCAATACCGACCCGGTGGCCAAGGTCAGCATTGTGCCCCACGGTCGCGGTGCGCTGGGCTATACCATGCAGATGCCCACCGAAGATCGCTACCTGCTCTCACGTGAAGAGCTGGAGAACCGCATCGCGGTTATGCTGGGTGGACGCGCCGCTGAACTGGTGGTGTTCAATGTGATCAGCACCGGCGCGAGCGATGACATTCAGCGCGCCAGCCAGGTAGCGCGGCGGATGGTGACCGAGTTCGGCATGAGCCCCAAACTGGGCGTGGTGCGCTATGCCACCCAGCAGTATCAGTTCCTGGAGAGCAATGACAACAGCGCCAGCGCCAGTCCGGAGACCCTCAAGTTGATCGACGAGGAAGTCCAGCGCATCACCACCGAGCAGTACGAACGCGCGCAGCAGTTGCTCAAGGATCACCGATTCGCTTTGGAGCGCTTATCGCAGCAGTTGTTGAAGACGGAAACCGTCGACGGCGAGGCAGTCAAGCAGTCGCTGGCGAGTGAAAAGATAAACATCAACGAGCCTGTTGCAGCATAGAACTTTGTCAATCATGCTTTGATCGGTGGACCAATGCCTTCCTCATGGATCAGCAGAAGGTTTACATCGGTCAAAGCGTGATTTACAGCCGAATTGAAAGAAAGTTTTTATGTCGAATCCTGTAATGATCTTAACCGATAGCAGCGCGTATCTGCCTGCCAATTTAGTCGCCCACTACCCCATTCGCGTTATACCGCTCACGCTCGCCTGGGATGGCGTGGACATGCAAGCCTAGGGATCTCAATCGTTTTTTTGGGTCAATTGGCAGTCGCCTTAATTGTTATTGCTCGTTGGACCTCCGACCAGGACAAAAAATAGGTCGTGAAATTGTAGGGATGGGTTTTATGGACAAGTTTCTTGTGGTTGTATTTGACTGTGAGCCCCAGGCTAACGAAGGCGCCAGGGCGCTTCATGATTTGGATCGTGAAGGCTGCATCCGTCTATATGCAATGTCTGTGATCGCCAGAGATACCAACGGAAAAGTTGTGGTGATACAGCCGGGTGAAATGGGCTCTATTGGAACAGGCATCGGGTTGCTTACCTGGAGTTTGAACAGTCTGTTTAATGGATCCAATCGGTTGGATCTCGGCCAAGAGACGTTTGGCGGCCCGCTTTATGATCTGGCAAAGTGCGGGGTCGGCGAAGATTTCCTGTGTGAAGTTGGGAATTCCTTGATACCGGGCAAAGCAGCCGTTTTGGCTGAAGTTTGGGAGGAAGGGATTTTACTGGTCGACACGCGCATGGAGCGCTTGAATGGCGTCGTCTACCGCCGAATTCGCAGGGAAATTTTGACCTCATTGATCAAAAGAGACATTGCAGTGCTTCGAGCTGAGCTTGACGAATTGGAAGCCGAACAGGATCGGCCAACCAGGAAATCCAGAGGAAAGCTTCAGAGAAAGATCGATACGACCCGAGACAAACTGAAAGCGATGCAAATCGGTATTCAGGCAAGAATCGAGGCCAGCCAGCAAGAGACGAAAGCAAAGATCGATTCCCTGCAGGAACAGGCAGGCAAGGCGCTGGGTGACAGGAAATCCAGGATGGAGCGGCGCATCGCTGAACTACGAGCTGAGCAGGAGCGGCGTAGCGATCTGTTAAAGCAAGCACAGGAACTGATTAAAGAGTCCTTGATTGTGTAACTTTCAAAAAGACAAAAAGCAATGATTGATTAATTATGAGACCCCTGCTTCCGTTTCTCTCAATATCGATCGTCTGGAAGCAGCGGGATATGTTGACTTTGACGCCGCTCAATATGCGCCACCGCCCGCTGATTGGCTGCCACCCTATCCTTACCGCAGAGAAGATATTCTATTCAAAATAACAACCAGAAGGTTGCATAAACAGGGTAACCACATTGCCATTAGCGAGCAGATTACTACTATGGAGCAGGAATTCAGGGAAGTTGATAATTTCAATCCTTCGAGGGAGATGAGGAACGGTCTTAACGCTGCTCGTTGATAACCATCAAATGCTTTACATCTTGTGCGATCTGGCGGAGTTCCTGGAGCCAGGGCAAATGCCTGTCCTCTTTCCATTCCAACGCCACCTCAATCCTCACCAACGGCTCGACCAGCGGACAGTAAACGACTTCTTCGGTAAGGAGGTTCCTCAGGCTGCTCGAAACCAGCGCCACGCCAAGCCCTGCCGCCACCAGGCTAATCAAGGCCGCCTCGTTTGCCGCTTCCTGGACAATGGTAGGGCTAAACCCGGCCAGGCGGCAGAGTGATATGAGATCGTCGAACAACTCACGATGCAACCCACGAGCATACATCACAAATGACTCACCGGCCAATTCGCGGAGGGAAATCGTTCCTTGATGAGCCAGCGGATGATTTTTGGGCAGCGCAACCACCCCTTTATCCTGATAGATCCTTTCATGCGCCAAACCAGACATGATCATACCAATTGACGAAACGATACCAATATCAATATCCTCGTTGAGAAGCTGGCGTTCCAGGGCGGGTGGCGTTAACTCAAAAAGCACTAATTCGATATCTGGGAAGCGTTCGCGAAACTGGCGAATGATCGGCGGCATAACATTACATAGGGTATTGATGGTATAGCCGATAATCAGCTTTCCATGCTCGCCGCGGGCGATGCGTTGAGCTAAGTCAACGCCCCGATCGATCCGATTCAGCCCGGCTCGCACCTCAGCCAACATCGCCTCGCCTGCGGGGGTGAGCGCCACCGAGCGTGTGGTGCGCTCGAACAGCTTAACGCCCAACTCATCTTCTAACTGCTTGATTTGAAAACTCAGTGGTTGCTGAGCAATGTGGAGTTGCTCGGCCGCCCGCCCAAAGTGTAAGGTTTCCGCAACCTTTAAAAAATAGTGCAATTGACGCAGTTCCATTGCTCCCTCCAGGAGATATCAACAGATCAATTATACATCGATTGAATGTAAATCCTTATCGATTTGGTGTTTAACATTTGGCAATCATTTGCTTAGAATAACTAAGCGCTCAAAGGGCCCTTAACAATGACTTCATTTGAGAGCAACTGTGAACAAAGTCAAGGCTCTACTCGCTGCGTGGCACGAAGTTTAGGGGTGGCAACTGAGTACAGCAACTTAATCAGATAAAACCAGCGGCTTTCACCGTTGTATTAAGAGTATGATGATGGATTTGTTTATAAGGTTGTATCGCAAGTTCTTACAGGTAAAAACGATTAGATCCGTTCGGGAAAACCTAAGGCCCTCCTTCTACCTCCTGATTTTTCTTTCGCTCTTGCCAGGGATTCTTCTCGCCGTCTATTCGCTTATCTCGAAGACCTACTTCGATCTATTGATCGTTTTTATCACCGGGATCTGTACGCTATCGATTTCCTGGTTCGGTGTTGAGCGGCTGATGCTGCGTAGAGTAAAAGAGCTCATCGCGCTGTCAAAACGCCTGGCTGCCGGGGATTTGTCGGCAAGGTATGGACAGGCGATTCCCGTGGGTGATTTAGACGAAATCACCCGGGCCTTCGAACCAATGGCCGCTTTCCTGGAAAGCCAAACCCAACAAATCCAAACACGGGCCAAACAGGTGGCTGTAATCAGCGAATTGGCTAGTGGAATTGTAATCGAGGGAGGCATTTCCATATTGCTAGAGCTCGTGCTTGAGAAGGCCATGAAGTTACTGGACACATCACAAGCTACTTTGGCGCTCTACGACCCGGCTGCTGACGATCTGGTTATTACCGCTGCGAAAGGTCTAAATATGCCTATTGGAATGCGGATCAAAATGGACGAAGGTCCCGTTGGCCGCGCCGCCCAGACACGCCAGCCGGTGATCATTGACGATTATGTCTACTGTGAAGGCCGCGACGCAGATTTTCAGGTTGGTCCCGATTCAACCGTGATCCAAGTACCAATGGCATCTCGTGGTGACCTGGTTGGCGTGTTGGGGCTGGTCGTCTCCACCCAGAAATTTCGAGTTAACCAGGAAATAATACAACTGCTGAACCTCTTTGCCGAACAGGCAGCCAGCGCCATCAAAAACGCCCGCATGTTCGAAGATAAAGACCGCCGCCTCCAAATGATGGAGACAATCAACGGAATCTCAACCTCCCTGCGTGTCGCTCACAAAGTCAACGACATACTCCCGGTATTGCTTGAAAAAACCACCGCGATGGTCAACGCAATCATGGGCAGCATCTGGCTGTACGATCCGGCTGACAATGTCCTTCACAAGGTCGTTTCCAGTGGGGTCCCACTCGCGAAAAGCCAGATCGATCCCAATGTGGGGATGGTAGGAAGGGTCTTTTCCACCGGTCAGCCGGAATATGCCCCAGATTGGATTGAGGTTTTTCCATACAATGCCGCAAGCAATTCGCGGCTCTCCAGTAAAACCAGTGTTGCTTTGATTCCCATCCGCACGACCCATTCCGTGGTTGGTGTTCTGGTGCTTGGGTTTCAATCACCATTTATGTTGACAGAGGATCAAAAGCAGATGATGACGACCATCGCGGAGATGGCCGGCAATGCCATCCACCGCATGCACCTTCACGAACAGATCATCGGCCAGCTAAAACGCTTGAACGCGCTGCACCAGATTGATCTGGCCATCACCAGCAGCCTGGATTTGAGATATACCTTACAGATCCTGCTCGACCAGTTGATCAGCCAACTAGGTGTAGATGCTGCTTGCGCGCTGACTTACAATGCCCACGAACATACTCTCGAGTATGCCGCCAGCCGGGGGTTTACCACCAACGCGTTACACAACACCCATCTGCCCATTGGCCAGGGATATGCAGGATTAGCAGCTAAGGAACAACGCACGATTTATATCGTGGATTTAAATAACCACACGACCGATTATCTACGCTCCCCTTCTTTTTCTGCGGAAGGCTTTGTCACCTATTATGCTGTCCCGCTGGTTGTGCGAAGCCAGATCAAAGGCGTGTTGGAAGTATTTCACCGCTCCCGGCTCGAGAAGGATAGCGAATGGCTGGATTTTATGGAAGCGCTGGCCAGCCAGGCGGCAATCGCCATCGAAAATGCTTCCCTATACAACGATTTACAGAAGTCCAACGTCGAGCTTAACCTCGCTTATAACGCGACCCTGGAAGGCTGGTCGCGGGCGCTCGATCTTCGTGATGCGGATACGGAAGGCCATACGCAACGGGTTACTGAGATCACCATGAAGCTGGCCAGGGCGATTGGAATCAGCGAGATGGATATCGTTCACATCCGCTGGGGCGCGCTGCTACACGATATCGGAAAACTGGGCGTTCCTGACCAAATTCTGTTGAAACCCGACCCGCTCACCGATGAGGAATGGATCATCATGCGCCGTCACCCGACCTATGCTTACAATTTGCTTTCCCCGATCGCCTATCTGGCTCCTGCGCTCGAGATCCCCTACAGCCATCATGAAAAATGGGATGGTAGCGGTTATCCACTTGGCTTAAGGGGACAAGAGATTCCATTATCAGCGCGCATCTTCTCGGTTGTAGATGTGTGGGATGCGCTTCGTTCGGACCGTCCCTATCGAAAGGGCTGGTCAGAAGAAAAAGTGCGCGGCTACCTGCAAGAACAGGCCGGTGAGCATTTCGATCCGCGGATCGTTGATGCTTTTCTCTCTTTGTTACTGAACGAAAGTGAAGAAGGAACAACATGGACGCAAGATTAGGGTCTCAACTTATTAAAAGCCCTGACCAATATACTCTTCCAGCAGAACGTGTCCTTTTTATTTCGAATAAGTTGTGGAGATTAAATATATGAAGTTCCAAAAAATTCAGAACAAGATTACCTTTTGGGCAGGGTTATGTCTGTTATTGACCGCTGGGGTTTTAATTACTTTCTCCATTATTACGCTTTTTAACACATCCGCGACAGATTCTGAACAATTAGCAGACGCCAATGCGGACTCCTATGGTCAGCACGTGAAAGCAGAGATGGAGGTCCCTCTCGATATGGCGCGCTCGGCCGCACAAATGCTGGAAGCGATGAAAGCGCCGGGCCATCCGGGCGAGCTGAGTCGCGAAGAGGTCAGCGCCATGATGAAAGAGGTTTTACTCAGGAACCCCGCCTTTATTGGCACGTATACACTATGGGAACCAGGCGCGTTTGACGACAATGACCAGCAATATATCAACGCACCCGGCCATGATCAAACCGGGCGATTTATGTTCTATTGGACGCGCGGTGATAACGGGCAAATCGAGCTGCAAAATCTAGAAGGATATGAAACCAGCGAGTGGTACCAATACCCGAAGCGCAACAATAAAGAGGCCATCATCGGGCCGTTGCAATACGTAGTCCAGGGCAAAAACACCTGGATGATCTCATTGGTGGTGCCGATTCAGGTCGATGGTAAATTCGTGGGCATCGCCGGCATTGATTATCCGGTTACGGCTCTTCAACAATGGGCCGGTGAGTTCCAAGGTTTCGATGGGCAGGGAAAGATTTCACTGATTACCAATGATGGGCTGCTCGCCGCTGCCCAGGGTCATGCCGATGCGGTTGGGAAGCAGGTTTCCTCGCTGGCGTCGTTTATGGAAAATGGCAGGGCGTTAACGAGAATTCAAAGTGGGCACGCATTTTCCGAGTACCAGCAGGATGTGCTTGAGGTGTTCGTACCCATAACCTTTGGGCAAGCCAACATTTGGTGGGCCGTGAATGTATCCGTTCCGCGAAGCGCCATTTATAAAAATGCATATCAGATGGCCATCCAGCAGGGGATCATCAGCGTTGGAGTTGGTGTCCTGGCGCTGGTTGTGCTGTGGTTCGTGGCATTGCAAATTACCCGCCCCATCCAAGAGCTTACAGCTGTTGCAAAATCCGTAGCAAATGGGAACCTGGACCAGCAGGCAGCAGTGCGATCAAATGATGAGATTGGCACCCTCGCTGAGGCATGCAACCAGATGGTATTCCACTTGAAGCAAATGCTTGAGACCGAACGCGATCAGAGTGAGTACCTGCAGAACAAGGTAAAGGAATATGTAGAATACATGAGCGAAGTCGGACGTGGCAATCTAGCAGTTCGGTTGAAGATCCGTGAGAATGGTCATGGCACGAATGATCCCCTAATCGTATTGGCCTGCAACCTAAATGACATGACGGCCAGTATTCAGACAGTGATGAGCCAGACCAGTAGTGCAGCAAATAATCTAAGCTCCGCTTCCACTGAGATCCTGTCGGCCACCACCCAGCAGGCATCTGGCGCCAGCGAGCAGTCATCGGCGATCGCTCAAGTCACTACCACGGTCGAAGAAGTTAAAGCCCTGGCGGACCAGTCCGTTCTGCGCGCTCAGGAGGTGGTCGAGGCTTCCAATCGCACCGTTGAGGTTTCCCAAGATGGGCTGCAGACGGTGCACGACACAATCAACAGCATGACATTGATCAAAGAGCGCGTTGAGGGGGTTGCCGAGAATATTCTGAAGCTATCAAAGCAAACCCAACAGATTGACGAGATCATTACGACTGTAAGTGAAATTGCTGCCCAATCCAACATGCTTGCGTTGAATGCTGCCGTCGAAGCGGCGCGAGCCGGAGAACACGGCAGGGGCTTTGCTGTGGTGGCGGCTGAAGTTCGCAGCCTGGCTGAACAATCGCGCCAGGCAACCGTACAAGTGAAAACTATCTTGCATAACATCCAAATCGCCACAAATACCACCGTGATGGCGACCGAGGAAGGCACGAAAGTGGTTGAGCAGGGTGCGCAGATGGCGATCCAGACGCAAGCAACCATCGAACAATTAAGCAGCGTCATTAAGGAATCGGCTAATAGGGCGTCTCAGGTGATGGCTGGTGGACAGCAGCAGGCAGCAGGAATGGAGCAGATTTCCATGGCCATGCAGAGTATTAATCAGGTTATGCTGCAAAGCCTGGCCAGCACCCACCAGGCGGAAAAGGCGGCTGAAGACCTCAACACACTGGCTCATCATCTCGACGAATTCCTCAAGAACCGTAATTTCGATTCCTAATCAAATGCGTTCCACGTTCACCTATTCTTCCGAAAGGATCGCGAAACTTAATACATCGAGCTAAAAATAAACCTTTCCCTCTTAATTGAAATCCAAGGAGTTTATTGATATGACAGAATTTCTTTCCGAAAGAGATGCATCAGTACAGCAGATCATCAGGCTCGCTCAGGAATTATACGAAGCGCTAGATAGCCAAAACGCACAGCAAATTCTAATCGTTCAACAAAATTTGAGTGCAGTGGCGGAAATGGTATTGGTACTAATCGATAACGAGGAAGACCTTTCCGGTCAGGAAAAAGCCATTGTCCGCTTGCTGGCAGGGGCAGCAATTAAAGAACTGCCAAAAGAGATCCAAGATCCTGATAACTATGCCCAGATCAAACGTGACTTACGCCTGTTAAAATCCTCACTTGTACTGCTACCATAAATCTCAGCCATAAAATCCAAAAAAGGAAAAACTGATAGCCCAAAAGGGTCCTATGGAAGATCTCTCCCTGACACAAACTCGCCTGATTGGTTTAGCCGAGGTGTTAGGCGCGGTGGGCCTGATCCTCCCATCGCTGACTCGAATTCTGCCCTGGTTATCAGCGCTGGCTGCGCTTGGGCTGGTAATTGTGATGATTGGGGCTTCTGTTACGAATATCCGGCGTAAGGAATATTCGAAGATTGCATTGACTTCGGTGCTTCTCTTCCTTTCGTTACTGGTAGCAGTCGGGCGGTTCTGGATCATGCCACTATAGAAAAATCCTTGGCGTTAGGTAGGAACGATATATGGTTGTAAATCTGCAAGATCGGCGTGTACAGAAAACTCGCCGCCTTTTTCAAGAGGCTCTTATAAAACTATTACAGGAAAATAGATATTCAACCATTAGGATCGAGGATTTGGCCGATCAAGCCAATTTAGGGAGAACAACATTTTATTTGCACTACCAGGATAAGGATGCATTGCTAGAGGAGTGCATGATACGTGTTTTATCATCTACTTTACGCACCCGGACCAGGATCTCAAGAGATCGTATGGCTTTGATGAAGTGGCGCCTTACTCGGATAAGCGAACTTCGCTGCAGGTGGCCGAATTGGAGATGGTCGACGGAAGTCTAATCTGTGATCGGGACAAGCCTTTTGATTTTTCTCTCCAAAATATTCCATCGTGATACACAATAACCTCCTACAGTCGCCCGAATGGGCAACCGAATATGCTGTGTCCTGGCCCAGGTTAATGCTGATCTGAAACCAAAATTCATAAACTTCCCGGGCGGCAGCCTGGTGCATGGCGATGGCTTGATAATATAATGGAGGTGGCAAGGATTACCTGTGCTTCATAGGCAGTCCGGATCTAGAGGAATGAAACAAGAGGAAAATATGCTCATCCATTTTAACTTCAACCAAAGCGGCCAGTCTTACACCCCCTATTGGCGTGTTTGCGTCGGCGGTGGGCGAGTGGGTGAAGCGCTGCGCGCCGATTTTCAGAAGCACCTGGAAATGGTGCAGCGCGAAATGCCCTTCCAATACATTCGCATGCACGGCCTGTTCCACGAAGACATGATGGTCTACCATGAAGAAAACGGCCAGCCCATCGTCAACTGGCAGTATGTTGACCTGGTGTACGACCACTGGCTTTCCATCGGCATCCGGCCATTTGTGGAACTGGGTTTTATGCCCTACGATCTCGCCAGCGGCGATCAGACCGTCTTCTGGTGGCGTGGCAATATCACCCCACCCAAAGATTGGGCGCGCTGGGAATGGTTCATTGAACAGTTCATCCGCCACATCATTGAGCGCTACGGGCTGGCCGAAGTACGCCGCTGGTATTTCGAGGTATGGAACGAGCCGAGCCTGGACGTTCTTTTGGAAAGACGCCGACTTCGCCGCCTACATGGAACTCTACGAGCGCACCGCTCGCACCATCAAGCGCATTGACCCCCAACTCCGAGTCGGTGGGCCAGCCAGCCATGGCTTTGGCGACGCATGTGGGCGTGCCGCCGTGGGGCAAAGAATTCCTGGCGGCGTGCGCCGAGCGCAACCTGCCGCTCGATTTCTTCTCCACCCACCCGTACCCCACCCTCTACCCGGTTGACCTGGAAGGGAAAGGGTACATGACCTGGGATGGCCCCGACCGCCTGCTGGTCGATGCGCGCGGCTGTGACCGGCTCTTGCGTGAGTCCGCTTTCCCCAATGTCGAGCGCCACTACACCGAGTGGAGTTCCAGCCCCAGCCCGCGGGATGCCGTGCACGACACCGCCTTCCTGGCATCCTTCATTGTGGATAACAACTGGCGGGCGCGCGGCCTGATGGATTCGCTGTCATTTTGGGTGGTCAGCGATATTTTTGAAGAAGGCCGGCAAGGCGATACCCCCTTCCACGGTGGTTTTGGCCTGGTCAACATCCAGGGGTTGAAAAAAGCCTCCTACCACGGCTATTGGTTCCTCTCGCGCCTGGGCGAGGAAGTGGTCTGGCCGAAGGCGATTCGTATGCGGTCACCCGGCGCAGCGATGGCACGCTGGCCGTTCTGATGTGGAACTACTGCCACTACCGCGATGACGCCAACGACAGCCGCCTGCTGGCTGCCGCCAAACCGCAGCGAAATCTACGACCTGTTCGCCGTGCAGCCCCCGCGCGAATTTCAACTGAACGTGGATGGCGTGGGGCAGGACGTTCGCCTGCAAATCACCCGCTTCGACCGCCAGCATGGCAGCGTCTACGATGCCTGGGTGGCCATGGGCGCGCCGCAGCATATCCTCCCCGCCGACCTGGAAGTGCTGCGCCGCCGCATGGAATTGGACGTGACGGTCGAACGCATCGCCACGCCGGATGGCAGCCTCGAATGGGCTACCACCGTTCAACCGTTTGGCGTGACTCTTCTGGAGATCAGCCCTGCTAGCTGCTAAAAGTTGGAAATGCATGTGCGTGAACGCCTTGTCTTCCAGTGAATGGAGCTATCGTATGTTAAAAATACGGCAGTCCCGGTGATGATCATCGGGCTGCCGTTCTTTCTAGTTTACCTGTCCAAAGCGCGCATTACAACAATCGCTACTTCCGCTCGATTCTCAATGTGTAAGCGTGCTCACAGGGTTTCTGAACAGGCATTTGAACATGCAGGCCCCAATCATCTTGATGCCAGGTGAGCTCACCCGCCGTCCCTAACAGGCGAATGGCCTGGATTTGTTCCGCCGACAAGCTCGATCCGGCCTTTAGCGACTGGATATTGGTATGGACTTATTCTGACCAACGGAAATCCAGCCCGAGAGTCGGGTGGGTGCCCAAAGGGTAACATTCTTTTTGAGGCAATGCGGGTGATTATACCGACCGGGGTTGAAGGAGTATAATCATATTTTCTCATTATCGATCAAGGAGGCAAGCATGCGCACCGGTGTTTCGTACATGGGGCACCACAACCCAAAATACCTCGACCTCGATCTGTGTGAGATGAAAGCGCTGCAGTTGGACGATGTGCTGCTGGCAGCGCAGGAGAATGATTTTATCTACTTCCCCGGCAAGCTGGAGTTTACGCCAAAGATTGCCGCGGAATACGGCATCCGCCCTATCGCCATCTTCTGGGGCGCGCTCAACCTGTTCGGCGGCGGGCGCTCCAGCCAGTTCCTGCTCGAAAACCCCGGCGGGTTCCAGGTGTTGAAGGATGGGTCGCACGCCCCGGCGGGGTGCTACATGAACCGGCTGTGCCAGGCGCGGATCGAGGAAATGATCGATATCATTGCCATGCGCGGGTTCGCCGGGTACTTCGTCGACGAGCCCACGCCGCTGCGCGACTGCTACTGCCCTTCTTGCTGCGCGAAATATGAGGAATGGTACGGCGGAGACCTGCGCGCGGCCGCTGGCGCGCCGCTGGAGGCGTTCCGCCAGCGATGCGTGATCGAGTACGTGAGCGTTATCGCGCGCTACTGCAAGGCGAACCACCCGCAGATGGAAACCATGTGCTGCCTGATGCCGCACGACGACCAGCTGTGGGCCAACACCGCCGCGATCCCCGGGCTGGATAACGTTGGCACCGACCTGTATTGGGTCAATGACAACCGCGCTGTGGAAGAAATGACCCCCATCGTGCGCGCCATGGACCGCATGTGCAAACAGCACGGCAAGATCCACCACGAATGGTTGCAGTGCTGGATCGCCCAGGCGGGCTGCGAGCCGCGCATCTTCGAACAGGGCAAGATCCTGCTGCGCGAAAAGCCCGACGCCCTGTACGTCTGGGCCTGGAAAGGCCAGGTGGGCACAGCCGAAACCTGCGCCGACCCGCAGACGGCCTGGCGGTACGTTGAAACGATCCTCCGCATGGCAAAGGAGAGCTGATGGAATTCAACATCCGCCCATACCACCCCAGCGATCTCCGCCTCCGTATACCGCATCTGCGTGCAGACCGTCGACAGCGGCGCGGATGGCAGCCATCACTACGCTGACCCGGAGCTCGTCGGGCATTATTTTGCTGGCCCATACGCCGTCCTGGAGCCCGACCTGTGTTTTATCCTCACCTGCGCGGGCGCGCCGTGCGGGTATGTGCTGGGCACACGCGACTCGGACAGATTTGGCCGGCGCTGCGAGGCGGAGTGGTTCCCCATCCTGCGCGAGCGCTACCCGCTGCCCGCTCCCGAGGAGGATTCGCCCAGCGCGGGGATGATCCGCACCATCCACGCAGGCTACCACTCCCACCCGGATGTGGCCGCCTACCCGGCGCACCTGCACATCGATCTTCTCCCCCACGCGGTGGGCCAGGGCAACGGGCGCAGGATGATGGAGCGCTTCCTCTGCCACCTGCGCGAGCTGCACGTTCCGGCCGTCCACCTGGGGGTGGGAAAGAAAAACGAGCGCGCAGTCGCGTTCTATCAGCACATGGGCTTTCACATCGTCGCCGAACACGAGTGGGGGTTCTTCATGGGGTTGGTTTTGGGCAAGTGAAGGCTGGGCAGGCTGTTCAGATCACACAATATGGATGTGCTGCTTCGTAACGATAGAAAAGGATCGAATAAGAACTGTGGGCTTTGCCAGCCACGCAAAAGAAGTAATTCTTACCTGCTCACGGTTTGACCAGTCGATTGATCACTCAAAATAGGAGAGGAAATGAGACGCTTGAGCAAAGTCGCTCCGCAATGGTGGGATTACACCACCCTCGACCGCGCGATCCTGGATGATGCCGCGCGGCTGGAAGCCGACGACCTGCTCCAGCTCGCGCGGCCCGGGTTTTACGGTGAAGTTTTACGATACACTGGAAGATTTTTACCTGGCCGAAGCGCTGGAATACATTACCGCCTGGAAACAGGCCACGCGAAAGCCGCCCGGCGGGGATCTGCGGCCCGATTGGCCCGACCGAGCAGCTCCCGCTGGTGGCGCGGCTGGTCAACGAGCTGGAGATCGACCTGCGCTACGCCCATTTCTGGGGCATGGACGAGTGGGCAGTCGACGGGCAGGCTGTCCCGGCTGACGCACCCGCTGAGCTTCCAGAAGGCCGACCGCGAGCTGTGCTTTGACCGCATCCGCCCGAGCTGCGCATGCCCGAGGCCAACCTGCACTTCCCCACCACCGATCTGAGCGCGTACACGGACCAGTTGGGACCAGGCGCGCTGCGTGGTGATGCAGGGCGGGCAGGGCGAGGTGAAACACTGGGCCTTCAACGATCCCCTGCCGCGGCAGGGCAGCATACAAAGACAACCCGCCCTCGCCCGCGGAGTACCGCAAACTGACCACGCGCCTGGTCGAGCTGCACCCGATCACGCTGATCCAGAATGCGCGCACCTCCGGCGGCGGGGTGGTGCAGAATGTCCCCTCGCAGGCGTTTTCCGTAGGACCGGTGGAGACCTGGAAAGCGGAGAAGGTCTCGATCTGGCAGGCGGGCACGCACGATAACCCCTTTGGCATGCGCCTGACCACGCTGATGATCTCGAAAAAGATCGCCGACAGCGCCGTGCCGATGAGCCTGCTGGCGGACCACCCCAACGTGCAGTTCAATTTCTACCGCCCAGGGATTGGCACTTGCGCGGCCGAGATGCATTAACCGTAGAGAAAGAGAGATGGCAAAACAAAAACGCGCCTTCGCCGTCGCTGCCCACCCGGATGATATCGAATTCCAGATGGCGGGGACGCTGATCCTGCTCAAGCGCGCCGGGTATGAGATCCACTATATGAATATCGCCAACGGCAGCTGCGGCACGGTCGAATACAGCAAAGAAGAGATCATCGCCATCCGGCGCGGCGAAGGACAGGCGGCCGCGGCGATGATCGGGGCGGTGTTCCATGAAAGCCTGGTCGACGATCTGGATATCTTTTACGAGCCGGTTCTGCTGGCGAAGGTCTCAGCGGTGATGCGCGAGGTTGCGCCGGAGATCCTGCTGGTGCAGTCGCCGCAGGATTATATGGAGGACCACCAGAACGCGGCGCGGCTGGCGGTCACCGCGGCCTTCGCGCGCGGAATGCCCAATTATGCCACCCAGCCGCCGCGCATCCCGGTGGCGCAGCCGGTCACGGTCTACCATGCCCAGCCGCACGGCAACTTCGACCCGCTGCGGCAAATTGTCCGCCCGGAATTCTGCATCGATATCACCTCCGTGATCGAGTTGAGAAGCGGGAGATGCTGGCGCAGCACCGCAGCCAGAAGAACTGGCTGGACCGCGTCGCAGGGGATGGATGCTTACCTGAATGTGATGCAGGAAAACAGCCGCGTGGTCGGAGAGATGAGCGGGCGCTTTACGTATGCGGAAGGCTGGCGCAGGCGGCTGCACCTTGGTTTCTGCGATGAAGCGGCCAACCCGCTGGTCGATGCGCTGCGAGCGTTCACCCAATTCCTCTAGAATTCATCCATTTCCTTATCCTCCTCTGCTGACTTCACCGATCTTCCAAAAGATCATTCTCATGGATCTCATGATGCCCGGCATGGATGGCTTTCAAGTTCTCGCGGAAAAAAGCCGCGATCCATCGATCAGCAGTATCCCGATCATCATCATTTCAGCGCGAGACCCGATGGGAGAGCCTATACTCGGTATTACACTGTCCATCTCACAGAGTGGTGGGTTTACCGTCGCCAATCTGAGGATTGCCTGCAAGCGCTGGGGAATGTGCTTTCTCCATTGTCTCAGGAAAGAGAATAGTAGAGGCGATTTCCAACCCTGTGAAACGCCTCTACTTTGTTTCATCCTACGGGAACCTCTCTCGTAATCAGACGAATTCACTACGCTAAAATTTATATGTCAAACGCCGGTGTCAGCACGCATCATTCCAGTTGGCGAACCGCCTCCTTTATTTCTGTACAATTTTCAGTGTGTAGGCGTGTTCACAAGGTTTTTGAGCAGGCATTTTAACGTGCAAACCCTGGTCATCCTGACGCCAGGTGAGTTCGCTCAGCGTGCCTAATAGGTGAATGGCCTGGATTTGTTCTGCTGGCAAACTCGATCCAGCTTTTAGCGACTGGATGACAGCCAGGCCGTCTTCGGGCCATGCCAGGAGGAAAGCAAACAGGTGTTTGCCTTTCTGGGTAAAGCGGATATCTTGAGCGCTATATGCGGCCTGCTCAGAATCCCAAATCTTCCCGGTATTTTGCGTAGAAGGACCTTCCCCATACACCATCCATGGGCGGGTGACGTAAATCCCCTCGCTGTTAATATCCATCCACGCCGTGAAACCGTCCAGGAAACGCTCTTCGTCTTCATCGATTGTCCCGTCACCGCGCATGGGAATGTTCAGCAGCATATTGCCGTTCTTGCTGACGATGTCGATTAAATCCACAACCTTTTCTCTCACGCCTTTATACCGAATGTCACGATGGTAGTGCCACTCTCCAATGCAGGTGTCCGTTTGCCAGGGGAAAGGTTCAATCACACCAAATCGCCTTCGCTCCATATCCTGCACTACTGGTTTTTGCAAATGCACCGGCACATCTTTGATGTTCAAGACCACATCGACTTTTCCGTGCCAGTCTAAGCTAGCGTTGTAATAGTATGCCGTGATCTCTGGCGCGATGTCTTGCATGCCGAGGTAGGTTTCCAGGTCATGAACGGGCTGGAGTGCATCATCGAAATACAAGAGATCTGGGTGGTACTGGTCGATTACATCCTTGACACGTAAAACGACGTTCTCAACGAATTCAGGGTCCGGGTCGGATCCATAGAGATGAGGACGGGTGTATAGCTCCTGCGGGTCCAGGCCTTCCCACCAGAGACCTTTGCCATCTTCTTTGGTCAGGTTTCCATCATAGGGGACACCCGCCAGGGGGCCTTCTTTGTCAGCGCCAAACGTCAACGGAAAGAACTGCCGCCAGGTGCGGCTGGGCGTGCTGTGGATGGTGATGCCGAAGCGAAGCCCTTGAGCGCGGGCGGCTTTTTCCCATCTTCCAACGATATCTTTCTTCGGCCCAACATTAACAGAATTCCAGCGATGGTGCCTGGAATTCCACGTGTCAAAGTTGCAATGGTGGTTACCCAGGGCGGTAAAGTATTTTGCCCCGGCCCGTTTGTAGCGCGCGATTAACCCTTCAGGATCCCAGTTCTCGGCTTTCCAGAGATTGCAGATATCCTTGTATCCAAACTTTGAGGGATGCCCATAATGTTCCAGGTGATATTGATATTGGGGATGACCCTGAATATACATGTTCCGGGCGTACCAATCGCCCATTTCAGGTACGCACTGCGGGCTCCAGTGCGCCCAGAAGCCCAGCTTGGCATCGCGGAACCATTCGGGAACCTCATAATTACTAAGAGACTCCCAATGCGGCTCAAAATAGGGTTTTGATGTTTGGGACATGCCATTTTCCTTGAATGTCAAAACTTTTATTGGAAACTGTGTTCGAACAATAATCCAGGTAAATATCCGTTTTGGGAGAAATCTGATCTCGTTGGCTCAAGTGTTCACACCCAAACCCGCCTATTGACTCGAACTTTAAAAAGTTGTACGATAATGTAAATGTTTCCGGAAACATTTACGGTAATGTTTTCAGCATTGTAGCATAGAACGAGCGGTGAGAAAAGCCTAAAAGCCGGCCGATTTGATTTCATCAGGAGGTGTATATCGCGAAATCCATGAAAAGTCGTCCTTTCCTGTCGCTCTGTTTCCCGATAATGACACGTTTGAATTTAAGGATCAAGCCAAAATGAAGAAAACGATTTCCACCCTTTTCACTTTCTTGTTTATTGTCGTTCTCGCCGCCGGCTGCGCGGCGCCTGCTACAGCCCCAGCGGCTCCGACCACCGCTCCCCAGGCGGCGGAACCAACCGCTACCACCGCGCCGGCTGCCCCAACCGCTACCACTGCAGCTGCCGCGCCGGCTGAGCCCACTGCGACCACTGCTGCTGCCGCGCCGGCTGCCAAAGCACCCGTTACCCTTTCCTACCTGGTTAGCCAGGGCTGGGCCCCTGATGCCGAAATGGCGCTCGCAAAACAGTTTGAACAAAAAACCGGCATAAAGATTGATTTCCAGGTGATCCCATCCGATCAATACTTTAACGTCTTGAAAACAAAGCTCAACTCTGGCGAAGGCCCGGATCTCTTTGGCGGGCAAAGCGGCAAGACCGATCTGGTCGTGAATTATGATGTTCAAAAGAACGCTGTAGATTTGTCTGACCAACCATGGGTCCAGACGGAGGACAAGCAGGTTCTCGACCAATCAACGATCGACGGAAAAGTCTATGGTCAGACGGTCTGGAATACACTCGGCACAACCTGGGTGGTCAACTACAATAAGGATATCTTTACCAAGTTAAACCTGAGCGTACCAACCACCTTCGCAGATTTCAAAGCCACCTGCGAGAAGATCAAGGCAACCGGAGTCACCCCCATCTACGAGCCAATGGCCGATGGATGGCACCAGGTCTTATGGTTCGCCGAATTGGGAGTCCAGATCGAGAACGTTGCGCCCGGGACAGCCGACAAGTTGAACACCAATCAAACCACCTTCGCCAAAGATCCGACCGCGCTGCTGCTCCTGCAGCAGTATAAGGATCTATATGACTCGGGCTGCTATGGGGATAATGCCTTGTCCGATGCGGTCGCCGACCAGACCAAAATCATCTCCGAGGGCAAAGCCGCCATGACCGTTGCCAACCTGACCTTCGCTCAATCGGTCAAGCACGATTATCCTGATTTCAATGAAGATAGCCTGGGTGTCTTCATTATCCCAATGGCCGACAATCAGGTCTTGAATGTCAACCCTGCTGGACCCACCAAGTTCATCTGGAAAGGGTCAAAGCATGTTGATGAAGCGAGGCAGTTCTTAAATTTCCTCGCGCAGCCCGACAGCCTGCAATACCGGGTCGATAACGACTCCCAAAGCCCGACCCTGCCCTTCCCCGGGATCAAGAGCAAACTGCTTCCCTGGCAGCAAGCCTTCCTGGAAGCCAGCGCGAAGCGGGGCGTGGTATACCAGACTGCGGTGAAATATGTCAATCCCCAATGGATGGATATGGGGAAGGATCTCGTGGCCTTGTTCACCGGCGCCCAGACTCCGCAGCAATTCCTTGGAAACATTGATAAGCGCCGCGCCGAGGAAGCCAAAGCCGCCAAAGATCCGAGCTGGCAGTAACGGGATCTAGTTTTCGCTGCCTTGCATGATTAATCGGCTGAGAGTTCTTTAGCAAGTGTCCCAACCCAGAGTGCGCGGATGCCTCGGATGCCTCGGATGCTGCGGATGCTTTGCATCCGCGGCATCCGCAGCATCCGAAGCACCCTGGGTTGGGAGCTCAGAAAAAAGGGAATACACCCATGAATTATATTTCCAGGAAATATCGAAAACAAAGTCGTTATCCCTTCTATTTTGTGCTTGGCGCCCTCATTTTGTATCTGGTGTTTGCCATCATTCCGGGGATTACCGGGATCTTCTACTCCTTTACGGACTGGAGCGGCTATACCACCCAGCTAAATTTTATCGGACTGGATAATTTCAAAACGATTTTCTCGGCCAATGAAAATTATTTACTTTTTATCAAAAACACGTTCGTATTTACGCTCATCACCATCGTGCTAAAGACAGTCTTTGGCCTGACCCTGGCGTTGATATTAACCCAGGGGGTCAAGCGCTTCGCGTATTTTTACCGGATGCTGATTTACCTGCCGGTTGTTTTACCGGCCCTGGCCGTTGCGCTGATTTTCCGGTCGATTCTAAATCCGGCTACTGGCCTGCTAAACACAACCTTGCGCGGGATCGGTCTAGGGATGCTGGCCCAGAAATGGCTGGTGAACCCACGGATCGCCCTATATTCGGTGGTCGGGGTCGACACCTGGCAGGGGGTGGGTTACATTATGGTCATCCTGATCGCCGGCCTGCAATCCATCCCCCGGGAATATTACGAGGCCGCTGACGTGGATGGAGCCGGTTTTTGGGCAAAGCTTTTCTGGATTACCCTGCCATTGATGATGCCCGCCATCATCATCGTCACCATATTGAATTTGCTATACGCGCTACGGGTGTTTGATATTGTCTATGCCCTGACGAATGGTGGTCCGGGATATGCCACGGATGTCATCTACACGGCCGTATTTAAAGCCTTTAGCCAGGGGCAATGGGGCCTGGGGACAGCCTTTTCCAGCCTTTTGTTCGTGTTTATGTGCGGGCTGGGCTATTTTGTGATCCGATTACTGGATCGCGGGCAAGCCATAGAATAAGGAGATTCTGACCTATGCTAGCGAAAAGATTTCGACATATCGGAGCTCATGCACTGGCCGTTTTTGCTTGCCTGATCATGGTGATCCCATTCTATTTGATTGTGACCAATTCCTTCAAAACAAGGGCCGAGGCGAGTTCGATGAGCCCTGCGCTGCCCGCTGCCCTACATGTGGAAAACTTTTCGACGGTGATTGCAGCGGGGAAACTGGCGACCAGCTTTTTGAATAGTATGTTATACGCTTCCGGTTCAACGATCATCGGGACACTTTTCGCAGCCATGGCTGCCTTTGTCCTATCCCGCAATCGATCGCGCTTCAATCGCTTCCTGTATTTTTTTATCATTTTGGGGATTGCTTTGCCAGCCAACTATTTTACCTTGACCAGGGTCATGCAAATCACCACCCTCATAAACACCAGGCTTGGCATCATCCTACTGCTGGCTGCCGGGCAGATACCCTTCGGGGTTTTCCTGATTTATGGCTTTCTCGATACGGTTCCAAGAGAACTCGACGAGGCCGCGATCATGGATGGATGCGCGCCGCTCCAACTCTTTTTCAGGATCATCGTACCGATGCTAACGCCGGTGTTGGTGACGGCTGCCGTCTTATCTTTTTTAGGGGCCTGGAGCAACTTCATCATGCCGCTCTACTATCTAAACAATACGGCCAATTGGCCAATGACCCTGTCCGTGTACAACTTCTTTGGGCAGTTCCAGGCGAGTTGGAACCTGGTTTCGGCGGATATTTTATTGACCGTTCTACCGGTAATTTTGGTTTATTTGTTGGCCCAGCGGTATATTCTCTCCGGGATCACCGCCGGAGCCGTCAAGGGGTAGGCTTTGGGAACCAGTCTTATGAATCTATTCAATTTCACTGCTCAGCCAAACGGCCTCCGGCTGGAGACCTCACAGGGCCTGATTGACCTGACTGCATATTCTCCGGAGATCATTCGGATCCGGTACACGCTTGAGCCTGTATTCTCACCCAATAAAAGCTTGATGATCGTATCCGAAGCGCAAAATCCGGTAGAAGTTTCCTTTCAGGAAACCACCAAGGCGCTCTTCTTTACGACCTCCAAACTATCCATTCAGATTGACCGCGATACGCTGGCATTCACGTACCGGGATTCAAAAGGCCAGATTCTTACCCACGAGCCCGACCGGGGCGGCAAGACACTGATGCCGGTGGATGTGATCAAATTCCTTCCAAGCACGGAAAACGGCATTAAGACGGAAGTGGGAGCGGATGGATTAACCACTTCCGCTATCGCCTTTACGGAAAGGCTTGATCGCAAGGCGTATCACACCAAACTGGAATTCGAATGGGCAGAGGGCGAGGCGCTCTACGGTCTCGGCTCGCACGAAGAAGGCATGTTCAACCTGCGCGGGCAGCACCAGTATCTCTACCAGCAAAACATGAAGGCGGTCGTGCCGGTGCTGGTTTCCACGCGCGGCTATGGCATCGTTCTGGATAGCTGCTCGCTGATGACATTCCACGACGATGCCTTTGGCTCCTACCTGTGGAGCGATGTGGATGATGAGCTGGATTATTACTTCCTCTACGGCCCGGAATTTGATCAGATCGTTCACGAAATCCGCGCGCTGACCGGCCATTCGCCGATGCTGCCCAAATGGGCCTTTGGCTATATCCAGTCCAAAGAGCGCTACGTGACCCAGGAGGAGCTGATCAGCATTGTGCGCGAGTACCGCCGGCGCGCAGCTGCCGCTGGATGGCATCGTGCTGGATTGGAAATCATGGACCGGCGATTTATGGGGCCAAAAAACGTTTGACCCTGAGCGGTTCCCCGACCCCAGCCAGATGACCGCCGACCTGCACGCGCTCAACGCCCGCCTGATGATTTCCATCTGGCCAATTATGCGACCCGGCGGCGCGAACTGGCAGGAAATGAAAGAACACGGTTACCTGCTGGGAAACCAGGCCACCTACAACGCCTTCAGCGCGGCGGCTCGCGCCTGTTACTGGAAGCAGGCCGACCAGGGATTGTTCTCCCACGGCATCGACGCCTGGTGGTGCGACTGCACCGAACCCTTCGAAGCCGACTGGAAAGGAGCCATCAAGCCCGAGCCAGAAGAACGCCTGCGGATCAACACCGAGGAAGCCAAACGCTACCTTGATCCGGAATTCATCAACGCTTATTCACTGCTGCATTCTCAGGGGATCTACGAAGGGCAGCGCCAGGTCACCCGGGAAAAGCGGGTGGTCAACCTGACCCGCTCGGCTTACCTGGGCCAGCAGCGCTACGCCACCATCACCTGGTCCGGGGATACCGCCGCCCGCTGGGAAACGCTCCGCCACCAGATCGCCGATGGGCTCAACTTCTGCGCCACGGGCATGCCCTACTGGACCATGGATATTGGCGCATTCTTCGTCACGCGCAAGCCGGAGCTGTGGTTCTGGAGCGGCGATTATGACGAAGGTGTGGACGACCTGGGCTACCGCGAGCTGTTTGTGCGCTGGTTCCAATACGGGGCCTTCCTGCCCATGTTCCGCGCCCACGGCACCGATACGCCTCGCGAGATCTGGCGCTTTGGCGAGCCAGGCGAGCCGTTCTATGATGCATTGGTCAGCGCGCTGCGCCTGCGCTACCGGCTGCTGCCGTATATCTATTCATTAGCGGGCTGGACCACCCAGCACGATTACACCATGCTGCGCGCCCTGCCGTTTGATTTCCGCTCTGACCCGGTCACTTATGATATCCGCGACCAGTATATGTTCGGCCCGGCGCTGTTGGTCAACCCGGTCACCCGGCCTATGCTGTACGATGTGGGCTCACGGCCGCTGGGAAATGTCCCCCAATTGCGCCCGGTTTACCTGCCCGCCGGCGCAGATTGGTATGATTTCTGGACCGGGCAAAGGTATTCTGGCGGCCAAACGATTCAGGCGGATGCTCCCATCAGCCGGATGCCGCTTTATGTACGCGCCGGATCCATCCTGCCGATGGGCCCGATCCGCCAGCATGTGAATGATCTGCCCGAGGCGCCCGTTGAACTGCATGTCTACCCCGGTCAGGATGGATCCTTCGAGCTTTACGAGGATGAAGGCGATCAATATAATTATGAAAACGGTGCTTTTTCGACCATCGGTATTCAATGGAATAATGCTGAAAGGCAGTTGATATTGGAGGCGCGGAAAGGGCAGTACACCGGCATGCCTGAACAACGAACGTTTGAAATTTTCCTCCACGATGAGGGAACCCATCCTGGATCCTCCCTGTCCAGGCCAAACCAAACGGTTCGCTACGGTGGCCAACCGGTTGTGATTAATTTTTAAAGCACTCATCCTTTGCCAGAAAGGGCATCTCATACGTGGAAAAGCGATCGAAGCTGAAAAAGATGACTATTGTTGATATTGCGAAGGCCAGCGGTGTTTCGATCACCACGGTTTCCCGCATCTTGAATAATAAGCCAGATGTGGCCGAGGAAACGCGCCAGCGTGTTTTGCAGTTAATCGAGGATCAGGGCTTTACCCCACAGCTGGCCTGGCAGCAGCTCCGCTCGGGCAAAAGCCATTTTATCGCTCTGCATTATCCCCAGGACTTTAACCCGCCCGCACAAAGCATCGTAACCAGTGCGGCCGATGAGCTGCGAGGATGCCGGCTATTCCCTCAACCTGATTGTGAACTCGTTGAGTGATAACGATCTGCTCTCGGTCTTCCGCAGCGGGCAGGCCGATGGCATCATCTTAATGGAAATCCTGACCCACGATCGCCGGGTCAATCTCTTGCAAGAGCACAACCTGCCCTTTGTCATGGTGGGTCGCTGCGCTGATAACACTGGCTTAAGCTATGTGGACCTTGATATCGGCAAAGGGGTCGCTGACGCAATTCAATACCTGACCGCGCTCGGTCACCGGCAGATTGGTTTCATCACGCTGGCCCCCGTGCTGCAAGAGAAGGAATATGGCTATGCGACCTGGGCGCTGCCAGGCTTATCAAAAAACCTGTCAGCAGTATGGGCTGCCCCTATTTGTGGCGGGCGGCTGACCTGAAGAACGGGGATATTGAGGCCGTGTTGCACAACCTGCTGGCGGATCACCCTGGCATTACCGCCCTCATCATTCCTCAGGAAATTGGCGTTCCCGGACTGCTCAAAGCGGTCCAGGCTAGCGGCCTGCGCATGCCGGAGGATCTTATCCATCATCGGGTTGTTCCACGACGCGATGAGCGAGCTGATCACGCCGCCCCTGTCCACCATCTCCTTCCCGGGCCATGAGATGGGCTACCAGGCCGCCCGCATCCTGATGGGTCATATGACCGGCGAGCTGACCGGCCCACAGCAGGTACTGCTGCGCCCCGAGCTGAATATCCGCCGTAGCACCGGGCCGGTAAAGATGGCTGATCCGACCAGGTTAAAGAAGAACGAATGACCGGGTTTCAATATTGCCCGGGAGTCGGCATCGATGCCCCCTACCTGCCGTACAAGATTTGAAGAGGCAGTTTGGTCTTCGGGTAATTTGCCCCTGCCCCAAAAACTTGCTGGCCGTCCCCGACATCCAGATTGTTGAAATCGCTAGCTTTGGCCCAACAACTCCGTTCGTGCTATTCTGAGATAGAACAAAATTAAACCCGTTATATGGAAGAGGATCGGTTCCGAAATCGGATTTTGGGATGGGAAAAAGCCGTATCAGAGGTCAGGGCTCAAATTCGTTAAGCCAAGATTATAAAAACGATTAGGGTTGTTATACAGCCAATCCCCTGCAATCCGCATGGCTGCCTCTTCATCAATCCAGCCAATTTCAACAAGGTCAGTCAATGCACTGGCAATCACTTCGCGCGCCAAAGTGAGCTGCGCGACGGACATTTCGGGGGTTAGGAAGTAATCTCCGCCAAAACCGTGGATCTTGACATATGGAACCGTCAGTACGCATCGTTTCAATAGATCGATGCAGTAGAGCGGATCAATCATGATAGCCCAACACAAGTTGATAGCGACATTGGGGTAATTTTTCCCGATAAAGAGGATATCCTCCATATACGGCCAGTTGGCATGTAATAGGTCAAACCGGACTTTGGGATAAAGTTCCAGCACGGAAATGAAATTTCTGGCATTGGCCTTATCTACCCGCTGGCGGATGCCTGCCATGTGTCCCGTGTGGATCTGCACAGGTAAATTAAATTCCTGGGCACAGCGAATAATATGGTGAAACAGGTAATCATCCAGCGGTTTGGCGTCCGGGTAGCTTAACTGATTGCGAGGATCGAGGATCACTTTGTTGAAAAGCCGTTCAGCATCGTATCGTGGGGGAAGGTCGAAATTAATCTCGCGGTGATAAGCCGACCAATCCTTAATAGCGATAACACCCTGCCGGACAGACTGTTGAATAATAATGTATACCGCCTGCTCATAATCTGCCAGAGACGAAATGGAGGTTTTCGATAAGCCTCCGGCAAAGTTAATAAAATCAATCCGGCGGATTTCGTGGAAGTAATTTGCATTAAAAACCGCGTGCCAGGTTTCTGGCATAACGAAACGTCCTTCTAGAAAATCCCTTAAAACCGGATTGCGGTAGAAGCGGAGCGTATCTTCCCAGGGAGGTGATAAGAGCACATCCGTAATAACGGCTTTAATGCCCGCGCCGGAAATGATTTTCAGATAATCATCGGGTCCCATTTTCTTCAACTGTTCGGCAACATTCCCTAAATTTTCCCGGGTTAGTTGTTCAATGCCATACATCTGTTTGAGCATGATTTTCGTGACCCGAGCATACGCGGTATGTTCGACTTTCGTCCACAGACGGCTAAATATCTCCCATTTTTCATCCAGGGTTGACTGGTCGCTTTGCAATACAGAGATTTCTAGATCGTTTGTGGTCGTCCACAAGTCAGAAAGCAAATAGGAGGATATCAACCTGAGAATAGGATCGAGTGGAGCGTTGGCCAGGTCCCTGGCGGGTCCCCGCAGGTGTTCATGGCAATCAACAACCGGGATCTGTTGAATAATATTCATCAACCGATCGAAAACAGGGGATGGATTGTGCAACATAGAATAGTTCCTTATCTTGGCCAGATGGTGCCATACTCTGGAGAGGTCCACCGCTTTTTCCTGTGGCGCCCATCCCAAAAATGACCACCCGGTCGCCCAGCTTGATCTCGGCGTTGTGCACGGCTGCCAGGGCAAAACGGGCCGGGTCGGAGAAGATCATCGTTCGCCATCCACCTGAGTGTGCACCGGGCTTGAATTTTTCACGTTCTGGTCAACTGCTTTAACCACACCGGACGCTTAGGAACCCAATCCATGCGGGTAACATGGCGCTATGTGCTCGTCCGGCTCAGGGGGGCGGAAAAGGCGCAAGCCTAGGTCCCACACCTGCTCAGCACACGGCAGGGTGCCCCGGTACATATTCAGCTCGGTGCCGTGTTTGATTCCGCTGACCCGCGCCTCCACCAGCACTTCTCCTGCACAGGGTTCTCTGTCCTGGTATTGAACAAAATCGATTTCTTTGGGTATCCGGACGATCAGTTCTAAGGGCATGGGTTCTCTCTAATGTTTAGGCAATAATAGTAAGGATTGGGCAGACCAGTTTAGCGAGTAAAACCCGACATCATCCCGCTGACGATGCCTCGTTGCGCAAAAGCGAACAGGATCACTGCCGGAATGGCCACAATCACACTGAAGGCCATCACCGGGCCCCATTCGATGCGCTGCGACCCCATGAAATTTACAATTTGAACAGGCAGGAGCTGAAGTTTTTGGTTCTGAATAATGGTCAGGGCCATCATGAATTCGTTCCAGCTTCCAACAAACTGGAATATCCCTACCGCAACCACGCCAGGTACCGCCAAAGGCAAGACCACCCGCCATAATGCCTCCAGACGGTTGCAGCCATCCACCATGGCTCCTTCTTCGATCTCGATTGGGATCGAGTCAAAATAGCCCTTTAGCCACCAGGTTGAAAGGGGAATGCCTCCAACGGCATAAATAAGGATCAAGCCAATCCAATTGTTCACCAGGTGCAGATGGGCCAGCATGACAAACATACCGATCAAAACCAGCGTACCTGGGATCATGTAGAAGATCAGCAGGTACATGGCAAAGATGACTTTTCCTCTAAATTTAAAGCGCGACATGGCGTAGCCCGCCGTGGCAGTGATGGCCAGGTTCAAAAAGGTGGAAAGGGTCGACACGATCAGACTGTTTATCATCGAGCGCCCGATGGCCGCGTTCGGGTTGTTGAGCACGTTCAAATAATTCGCCAGGGTGGGTTTGATCGGCCAGAACTGGATTTGAGAGCTGCGCATGAACTGGGTGGTTTCAAAGGATGTTTTCACCATCCAGACGATCGGAATCAGGCAGATGAGCGCCACCAGTCCGGCCAGGAAATACAGCAAAACCAGCCGTCCCGCCTTTTTCACGGTGCGGATTCTCAGCCAGGGAACCTGGCGCTGGGTGTCTTTTTGGTTAAGCTTGGATTTGGTCAAGGCAGTCATCGGGGACCTCATTCATTCACCGAACGCAATTCTCTGCGCGCATTCCAGAACAGCAGACCGAGGATTACTAGCATCGACATAACCGAGATCGCCGCGCCTCTCCCCAGATGGTTCCAGCGGAAGGCCTCGATCCAGGCCAGCAGCGGCAAGGTCAGGGCTTTATAAGGCCACCACTCCCCAGCTCGAACCAACCACCATGATGATGTCAAAGGAGTTCCAGGTCCAGATGATGTTCAGGATCAGGGTAATCATGATTGTCGTGCGCATCTGGGTCAGGGTGACATGCCAGAAGCGGGCCAGCACGTTCGCCCCGTCGACTTTAGCGGCCTCGTAAAGCTCGGTTGAAATGCCCTGCATACCCGACAGAAGCATCAGCGCCATGAAGGGAAAGCCGCGCCAGATCGACACAACAATCAGCGGCCAGATGGTGGAATTCGGATGGCCAACCCAAATGGTGTTGGCGTTGTGGATCAGCCCGAGCATCTTCAGGTAATAGTTAACGATGCCGTAAAATGGGTCGTACATCCACTGCCAGGTCAGGGCCAGGATAACGGTGGGCATGGCGATGGGTATCAGCACCGCCGTGCGAAAGATAAAGCGTCCAGGAAATTTTTCGTTGAGGATCAGCGCGGTTGCCATCGCCAGGACGAACATCCCGGCCACGCCAATCACCGTCCAGTAAAAGGTCTGCACTACCGCCAGCTTGAACCACTGCGCAATCCCCACCTCTCCTATTAGAATTTGACGGTAATTGGAAAGCCATATGAATTTGGCTATATCCTTGATCCAGCCAATGCTGGTAAACGAGTACCAGATGCCGCTGATAAAGGGATACAAGGAAAATAAAATGAGAAAAATGACCGATGGGAAAATCAAAAAATAGGGCAGCGAATGCTTGGCAAACCGTCTGGAGAAAAGAGAAAAATTGTTCGAACCAGGTACTGGGATAGTAATTTTCATGGAATTCCTCTAAAACGAGGGAAGGCTGCCTGCTGCCATTCCCCTGGAATGGCAGCAGGTATTGGAAGAGCCAGTTGCCAGGTTTTTACTTATTGAGCAGCAGATCTGCTTGTTCCTGGATCAGCTTATTGGCGTCAGCAAAGCTTTTCTTCCCGGCAGCCACATCCATCAAGGTGGGAGCCACAATCGTGTCTCTGAACTCCGCCATATTGGGGTTGAAGGGGACGGTGTAGGGAATCCCGATCTTCAGGTAGTTTCGGATGATACCCCAGGTGGGATCGCTCTTGAACGGTTCATAATCCAGGCCCTGATTATCAGCCGGGGTCATTCCGTTTCCGTAAGCATAGATGGCAGCGTTTTCAGGTTTCATCACCCAGAACATAAATTCGGCGGCTGCTTTGGGCTGGTCGCAGTTCTTGGTCATCACCATGCCTTCGCCGCCGGCATTGTAGAATATCTTATCGCCGGTGTCCATGGGGATCGGCATCACGGCGAATTTGAAATCGGGGAAATTCATGTGCAGGGTCGGGATGGCGAAGGTCTCGCGTAAAATGATGGCGGCTTTACCTTCAGCAAACATCTGCTCGATCGTGTCGCCGCCCAGGCCAATGGCGGCCTCGGGGGTGATGCCGGCCTGGATGGGGGTCAGATAGCGCTCGTAGGCCTTGGCGCCTTTTTCGTTTAGGAACCAGCCCCATTTGCCGTTTTCCTGGCGGATGACCGGGGTGCCCATGGGCATCTGGGCGAAGTTCAGCCCATTTTCCAAGACTTTTTCACTGTCCAACCGCTCAACATATCCCCAATGGGCCACGTTGTTCTTATCAAACCCGGCTTCGCCGAGGTGTTTTCCGTTAACGTCCACGGTGAGAAGCTTGGCATTTTCGAACAGCTTGTCCCAGTTCCATGGTTTATCCGCGGTGGCCGGCTCGATTCCGGCAGCTTTTAAGTATTCGGGGTTGTACATCATGGTCAGGAGCAGATCACCCATGACAGTGCCATTCATCACGATCGCCCCGTCTTCGAATGACCTGGCCTTCCACGAGGCTTCGGGCATTAATGCCTTGATCTCAGGCGTGATGTAGGGCCGCAGATCGTTGATGTAACCCTTGCGGTACCAGTCCGCTGCGCCAGCATCGTACCATTCCATCAAGCAGGCGATTCCCCCACCAGCGGCGGCGCCATTCTGGATATATTGTTCGCCGCTGTCCCAGTCACCCTGGATATATTCGACTTCGATCTTACCCTTGTATTCCTGGTTGAACTTATCTACCACAGCTTTGCGGGCATCGATGCTTTGGGCAAACCAGCCATTGCTCCAATACTGCACCTTTACCGGAGCGGCAGATGGCGCAGCCGCATCGGTGGGACGTTCAGGGACAGCGGTGGGAGGGACCACAGGGGTAGGTTGGCCCGCGCATCCCGTCAGAATCAACAATGCCATCAACAGGTTGGCGATGATGAATAGACGACTTTTTTGTTTCATCTCGGTTTTCTCCTTTTTCCTTTGGTAAGAAATGAATTTTCGCGGGTTCCGCAGACACCCACCGCATATCTGATGAAATTGGAATTCCTGTTCCTTGATAATAGCCTCTTCCATCAGCGCATTATCCAACAGGTCGATCACCCTACCGGGTCTCGTTTTGCTTACGCCTCCTTTCCTGTGAGAGCAGAGTCCGCTTTGGGCGCTGCAGCCGTAGACTGCCGGACGATCAGTGTGCCCTCGACCAACACCCGGGTTGGTTCCTGCCGGCCTTTCATACGACCGATGAGAGTCTCTGCGGCCACCTTGCCGATATGGCGTGGGGAAAGGCGCACCGTGGTAAGCGGCGGTGAGGCTAAGGCTGCCTCATCAATGTCGTCGAATCCAATAATTGAAAGATCTTGCGGAACAGAACAACCCATCTGCTTGGCGGCTTCGAGCGCACCCAGGGCGCTCAAATCATTGGCGCAGGCGACGGCCGTCGGCCTGGGCTTCCGGCTGAGTAGTTCCTTCATCGCCAGGAAGCCCCCCTTATGGGTGTAGTCACCTGCCACGACCAGGTCGTTGAGAACCGGAAAGCCGGCTAATTCCATTGCCTTACGGTAACCGGCCAAACGGCGTTTGCTGGTGGGTGTGTTTTCCGGTCCCTGGATGAAGGCGATGTTACGATGGCCCAAGCCAATCAGGTGCTCGACCGCCAGTTGGGCGCTTTCCAGGTTGTTGGAGGCCACCTGGTCCCAATTTTGTGGCTGCGCTTCGGCAGAGATGAAGTCCCCCAACACCAGCACCGGGATCTTATCACCTGCCAACAGGTTGACATCGGCCTGGGTAACGTGGTAGGGGTGGATGATGATCCCGCCAGTCAAGCCGCTCAGCGAACGCAAGAAGCGTTTCTCGCGCTCGTACACGCCATCGCTGCTGCATAGGATCACCGAATAATCGCACGGATCGGCAATATCCTGTACGGCGCGGGAAAATATCGACCAATAAGGGTTGCTGATATCCGGAACGATGACGGCCAGGAGGGGCACATCTCTGCGGTTGAGCGCCCTGGCCAGTTTGTTCGGCTCGTAATTGAGGGCGGCGATAGCTGCGTTCACACGTTTTTGCAAATCGGGACTGACGAAATGGGTGTTGTTGATCACGTGTGAGACAGTGGCAACCGAAACCCCGGCTTGTTTCGCTACGTCCCCTATGGTGGCCCTGGTAGATGCCATGCTTGGAAATTCCTTTGGTATTTAAACGTTTATATAAACGTTTAAATAAAATACTAGCACGCACAAGATTTAAAGTCAACCTTTATTCTCTTTTCCTCAGCGGGAAATAGACTGCATAGCGTTCATCACGCACCTCGTATAGCGGGATGAAGCGGATATTTTCAGCCTGCCCGACGCTGCGGTAACCCATGCGCCAGCGGGTGAACTCCCGCTCATTATCCGGGATCAGCAGCCCCAGAGGACCTTCTTCGCCATAATAGAGAGTCTTCTCACTGAGAACCTCGGCGCTGTTTCGCCCGGCCCCCTCACCCAGCAGCCCTGCCAGCACGACCGGCCCCTGCATGAAGGCCGCCGTATCCGGTTGGTCCGGCAGCGGGCAAAGGGAGAGGCTGTGGGGCAGGTTGATCTGCACTGCATCGCTGCTCCAGACGCGCCGGAGCGATGCGTAGCTGGATGGAACGCCGGTTACAGGCTGTTCTTCGCCATTGACCGTCACCTGCGGGCTGGCGCTGATCCACCCGGGCAGGCGCAGCTTGAGGGTGAACTCTTCTGGCTGGCGGCATTCAATCTTCAAGTCATACGTACGGAATGCGGGACGGCGGTGTAGTTCAGGATGCAGGTCTTCGGTCAGGGTCAGGCTTACCCTGTTCCCATTCCTGTTCCAATTCACCTGGCTGGGGATATACTGTGAAAGCACCAGGTCGTCGCCCTCCTCCAAGAAAATATGCTGCGGAAAAACCGAGTGCGCCTGGATGATGGTGCCGTGGCAGCACCAGAAATCGTCTGTCGGCGTGCCCCACTGCTTGACCGAGCCGGAACGCAGGGGCAGGAAGTAGGTCACCATGCCGGTTTCGGGATGCTGCTGCGCCAGGCTGCCATTATAGAAGTTCCTTTCCCAATAATCGGCATAGGAGGCGTCGCCGGTCCAGCGCAGCAGGTAATCCGCGAGGCGCATCATATGATAGACTGTGCAGTGTTCCTGGTTCTTATCTCCCAATCGAGTAGAAAGCTGCTGCGGGGGTGTCCAGAACTCCCCATTGGTCTGCCCGCCCGTGCAATAATAACCGCGATCGGTGACCGCGCAGCGCCAGTATGCCTCGACGACGCTCCTCCAGCGTTCTTCCCCGGTTACCTCCCAGGCCCGCGCCGCGCCGTGGATTTCGGGGATGGTCGTATTGGCGTGCATATTGGTCAGCACATCCTTTCCGGCAAGCAGCGGGTCAAATAACCTCCGGCGGTCGTAGCGCTTGATCAGCTCATAATGCTCTTTTTCCCCGGTCACGCCATACAAGTCCGCCCAGGATTCCAGCATGCCGCCCGTCTCAACGTCGAGCATCCCGTCGAACTGGTCGCGCGTAAATTGGGCGGACCAGCGGGCAAACCAGCGCGCCCACCGGACGAGGATCTCCATGGCCTGGGTGTTGCCGGTCAGGGCGTACATGTCATAAAGTCCCATCATGTTCCGGTGTACAGTACAATGGGGCGCCCAAACGGTCTTTCCGCGCCCCAGCCAATCCATATATTTCTCCGGAATGGGCGCGGCCCATTCTCCGCCATTCTCTTCCTGGCAGCGCGCCACCTCGGATACAATAAAGTCAGCCTTGCCTTTGATCTCCAGGTCCCCGGTGCTTGCGATGATATGAGCAGCCGCGGAGAGCCAGTGGCCCAGGAATTCGCCGCGGATCTGGCAGGTGGGAGATTCCCAACCCCAGTGAGCATCTTCAGGCTTGACCCTGGGCCCCCACAACCCGGCTTCCAGGTAGTGATTTTGGAGAAGGTTGTGAGTTTTCAAGGAAAGTATGTAGCTGCGGTTGACGTCAAAGCGTTTCTTGAAGAGACCCGGGATTAATTTCACCTGGCGTTCTGCAAGGTGGCGGAAAGATTCGTTCATATTTTTTGAAACCTCTGTTCTAGCGGTCGTATCTGCGGATTACTTCAGCGTGGGTGGATTGGAAATGCCGTGCGGAAACGCGAACCTTCTCCGCCGCTGTCGGCGTAAGGAGTAACGACCACCTGCGCCAGCCGGCCATTGGCATACATCTCGCTTGCGTACCGCCGCCTGCCGTCCTTCGAGTCCAACCGGCTGAGGGCCACCTCTCCCGGAAGCGCGAGCTGGTCGAAATCAAGTGTAGGATTGTCAAGCTGATCTACGGAGAGGATTTCCGCTCCCCGCGCCAGGATGCCGTACCGGTCGCTCAGGAAATGTTCTACGTAGATCGGAATGTCAAATTCCATCTCGACCTGATCACCAGGAGACCAGGTTCTCTGGATGCGGACGTATCCATCCGCTCCAGGATCGGATGAGATCTCAAGCCCGTTTAGATGAATACGGATATCACCGCCGGCAAACGGGACTCTCAAGCGTAGAGCAAAGATGGCTGGCTCCTCGGGTTGAATCAACAGGGTCACTTGGCCATGGTCCGGATATAGAGATGACTGCCTGACAGTTACGGTATGCTCTCCGAGACGCAAGCTTGCATCACTCAATTCGTAAAGATTGACGCGCAAACCCTCATCGTCCAGGGCATACACCCATCCTGGCAATCGGGCGATGCCGCGCGGTCCGGACCAATAACAGCAGCTCGTTGGGCCGGTGAACCACCTCTTTTCGTATCGCAAAGGCGTGTAGTACATCCACTTCATGCCATCCGCAGATTGCGCCGCTCGGAGGGCATTGTAGATCGTATGCTCCATTTTCTCCATATACCGTACTCGCCCAGTCGCCTGGTACAACCGGGCATTTAACAGCAACCACTCAACCGTCGCGCAGGTTTCCTGGTGATGCCGTTCTGGCTGACCATTTTCAACCGGCGTGTCGTTTGGCGCCGACATTCTTAAGAGTTCGTTATAGCCAAGCGATCCGGTTGGATATAGATGCTGAGCGACGAAATCCTCCCACACTTTTTCAACCCAACGCAGTTCATTCGCAGCGTTTTCTGCGGCGAAAAGCTCGACGACACTACCAAGATAGCCCAGCAGGTTGTAAGCGTGCGCCAGAGGCGCCTGTTGAGTATTTTGCATCCTGACGATCGGGGAAAAATGGTTCACGACCGATGAAGCAAATTCGAGGAAACTCCGCTCACCCGTAAATCGATACAGGCGGACGAACTCATCTATGATATTAACACTCACTCCCCCATCTTCTGCGCTGTGAAAGAAGGGGCTCTTTTCATCCGTAACCTTACCGTAATAGTTGATGACCCATTCGCCGCCTCTTATCGCCGCCTCAAGACACGCTTTATCACCATAAACTTCATAACGAGTCAACAAGCCCGTCAGGACGTACTTGACATTCCATAGATCCCATTCTGAATTTCCACCTCTTCTGGCAGGTATCTCGATCCCTAGATAACCATCTGAATCTTGGGCCGCAAACATCGCAGCCGAAAATGCATCACAATACTGGCTGAGTTGTGCATGACTGCTGCTGGCTGCAGTAAGAGACGCCGCGTCCAGCCATTTCCCGGCGTACTCACCGGCCCATGGCAGCTCCCCTCTTTTATTTCGAAGCGGCTCGATCACCCATTCCATTCCGCGGTTCTGGAAAGGCTCCAGCATCCATTCCTTATTTTTTTCGTACCTATCGATCAGGTATTGCAAGTTTCCCTGAAACCGAGGGGACAAATATCCGGTTATACGAACCTGGTCGGGGGATAAGAAATGGATATTTTTAGCGTCAGGTTCGGGATGGATAACGTAATCCTCTACTGGCAATTTTATTCTTGTGATGCTTGGATCCTGAATAAGCGGCAGCAGCGCCTTGTGAAGGTATTTCCCATTTTTATTCGTTGCACTGTCCGGGTTTACCTCGGCTTCTGGCGATTCCTCCTCAACCATGATCCATCCTTCATAATCAGCAGCTTTCAGCATGGTCACAATCTGGGGAAAATCAATCACCCCTGCTCCCATTGCAGTCCATTCGCCTGAAGCGGTAATATCTTTGAAGTGGACATGTTTTATGAAAGCCATGTAGTCCTGGAAAACCTCAATAACATCCATACCACCTTTTGCGATGTGTCCGGTATCAGGCGCAAAACCAACGATCCGGCTGTCCAGGCTATCGAGCAATACCCGATAATCATGACTGGTACGGAACACCGATCCGGGTGGTGAATTTGGATGGAACGAGCAGATAATTCCCTGGTCAAATGCGCGAGCGGCAACTGCGTTTACACAAGCGATAGCGTTCGCTTGCCGCTGCCGGAGATTGGTACGATCTTTACCGGGCATCTGGCAAAGCACCAGGTGAGTGCCTGGGAAAAATTTTGTGTACTTAAAAATTAGCTCAGCCTCCTGCCTTTCTTGCTTTGTTTCGACAGGGCCGGTCCAATCCAAAACCAGGGTAATCGCGCCAAGCTTCAAGCCGTGCTGGACAAGAATATCCTTTAATGCTTGTGGATCCTGATAATAGGCCCCGAGCATCAGGGTCTCCGGTTCGATGCCAGCAAAACCGGCCGAATTGACTACTTTTAAAATATGGGGCAGCTTCCCAACGTATTTCTTTCCAGACATTTGCCATGTGTAAAATTGGCAGCCAAAACTTATCTGGCTCATTTCAATACCTCATCCATTAAACTGCGGACGAATGGGACAGCATCTTTCCCTGCGGTAGGGGTGAGGGGATTGAAACAGAAATCCACGCACCACCAGGGCATATCCTTGATTACGGGCTTCAAAGCCTGCAAGACATCGATGAAGTCAATGTTTCCCTGTCCAAAAGCCGTATGGGTACTGGTTTCATGGTTGTGCAGGGTGCCATCCGAGTCAATCAGATGCAGATGACCGATCATCGAACTCAACAGGCGGGCGTATTCAGTTACACCGCCGTTCAATAATTCAGGATTACCGGTTTGCCTCGCCCCGACAACCGAACCCATATAAGCGTGGCTGGTATCGAAAAGCAGTTTGAAATTTTCATGGTTTACCTGGCGAACCAAGCGCTGCACCTCAGAGGGCTTATTAAGCCAAAAACCAGGTTCGAACTCCCACACCACCTTTACTCCGGCCCTGGAAGCTTCTTCTGCAGCCGCTCGCCAGGTGTTCGAAAGGCGGATGAAGCGTGTTTCGTATTCGTCGGCGGGTAATAACACAGAAGGACTGACCGTATCTACACGCAGTACACTGATGTTACAATGGGTGCAAAAAGCCAAACTCTTGCGGAAAACAAATAGATAATCTTCTGCGTCTACCTCTCCAGGGGGAACATCCGTAAAAGAAGGAGCGTACCCAGAAATGCCGAGCCCGTAACCCTCGATCTCATTCAGCAAGGCTTTGCACTTAGCGGGTGTGTCGTAATCATCCGGATGAGGATGAGGACGGAAGCCATTAATTTCAACGCCATCATACCCGGCATCGGATATAAACTGGAGCACTTTTGGAAACGACCATGGCGCCTTAGAAAAAGGTCCAAATGAGAAGGCCCAGCTTCCCAATGCTATTTTAGGTTTGTTCATGGTTTCCTTCTGCCTGGTCTATTCGTTAGATCGACAATATCATCGGATCCATGCGAAAAGGTCGACCTCTCACAATTTTAAAAACATATGCATGATCGCACGGTTTATGCGTCGTTGGCTGGATCTTCAGGCCATCTGGCCCCAGCGACCAATTTAGGGGGGCCTCGACGCCTAACATGTGCACAGACTGGATTTCCTCGGGGTATAAGAGTTTTAACGATTGGATCGTCAGCGGTTCCCTGGGCCAGCCCAGGCAAATGGCATAGAGAACATCGTCTTTTGCTGTGAAGCGGATGTCCTGTGCGGTATATCGGACTTCCTGATCCTCCATAAAATAACCCGCCTTGGTCATCTGGGTCGGGCCTTCGCCATAAATCATCCAGGGGGTCGTGTTATAGATGGCCTCCCCATTGACTCCTAACCACTTTCCCATGCCTGACAACAGTTCCTTAGCCTCTGCCGGGATGCTCCCATCCGGTTTCGGACCCACATTTAAAAGCAGGTGACCATTCTTGCTGACATTATCAATGAGATAATGGATGAGGACGCTCAGGGGCTTAAATTTTGCTTCCTTGAGATAGGACCAGCCATGCCCGTCATCCACTGTGGTGTCGGTGATCCAGTCGTGGTAGGTCTGGTTGTCGAAGCGACCCAATTCCAGGTCTACTACTCCGGCGCCCGGGACGAGATGGTTCCATTTATAAGTTACGGCCACTTCCTGGCCCCTTTCGTGGGCTTGATTGTAGAAATAAGCCAGCATCTCACGTTTGTAGTGCTCCTGGATCCAACGGAGGCCGTAATCAAACCAGAGTAGATCGGGATGGAAAAGATCAATAACTTCCTGGGTCTTGCCCAGCCAATTGTCCAGGAATGCATTGCTTGGTTTCGCTTGTAAATCTCCCTGTAATTCCCAATCGTGTTTCACTTTCTCGGCAGCGGGCTTGAGGTTTGCCCACTCCTGATTGTGTAATTGTCCGTATAAATCTGAATATTGAGGGTCCGATGTGTCAAATTCTGGGCGCCAATGTGGGTAGAACCACCAGTTCTCAGCATGGTGCAGCGCGACCATGAAACGCAGGTTCTGTTTGCGAATTGCTTTTTCTAACTCACTGACCACATTGCGCCTGGGACCCATCTTAGCCGCGTTCCATTCAGAGAACCGTGTATCCCACATTGCGAAGCCATCGTGGTGCTCACCTACCGGCCCGGCAAACTTTGCTCCGGCCTGCGTGAATAATTCCGCCCATTCATCGGCGTCGAACTTCTCGGCCGTAAACATTGGAATAAATTCTTTATAGCCAAATTTTGAAGGGTGGCCGTAGGTCTTGAGGTGATACTCATATTGAGGTGTCCCCTCGCGGTACATAAAGTAGGGGTACCAGGTTCCGTTAGGCCCATGAGCTGGAACTGAGTACACTCCCCAATGGGTATAAATTCCGAACTTGGTGTCTCTAAGCCATTGGGGGGTAACATGCGTCCTGAGCGAGTTCCAGGTTGGTTGATATGTTGGCTCCATCTATAATATCCTTGAGAAACAAAATTCTGCGAATAAGATCGTTATCTTTCACCAGGATGAACAGAGGTGTAATACCATCCAGTCAATTGAGCAAGAATTGTAATGCGGCCTCATTGAATCGCTGTAGATCTTCCCAATGGTGGATATGTCCCCGGCCGGGGAAAACGAGCAGCTCCGAGTGGGGCAACCGCTCTTGCATTTCAGCCGTCAATCTGAGCGGGGTGAAGATATCGGCCTCCCCAACGGTCAGGAGGGCAGGAACGGAGATCCTGTCAAGCCGGTCAAAGCTATTGTGATTACTGCAGGCGGCGCATTGTGCTTCAAATGCATGCAGTGGCATATAGTTTTCTTGAGCCTTCATTTGGTCGTTGACCATCTTATCAAATTGTTCTTCGTAATAAGCTGCTGAAGCGATCCACAACTGCAAGAGCTGCATAAAATCGGCTGGTGAGGCGATGGCGCGCATTTTCTGAAAGTGATTGAAGATAGCACGCGTATACCTGTCACAACGCGACCATGAGCTTATCAGAACCAGGCTGTGAACCTTCTCAGGGTAAGCGAGCGCTAACTCCTGGGCGATAGCGCTGCCCATGGAGATGCCTGCTACCCTGGCGTTTTGGATACCTAATCCTTGCATCAATCCGGCTGTATCGTCTGCCATCATTTGAGTAGTATATGGGCCTTCAGGCATGCTCGAATCCCCTGCCCCCCGATTATCCATCAAAATGCAGCGAAAGCGTTTCTCAAAAAAGGCGGCATGATCCTCCCATAGATCACCGGAGCCCCCTAAACCCATGATCAATATCAGCGGCTCACCGCTACCTCTTTCTTCGTAATGGATCTTTATCCCATTGGAGTGAAGGATTGGCATATTTCCTCCTTGATGATGGTTCAATCTATTCAGGCATCTGGCCGGTAACCTCCACCACCAGGTCGCGCAGGTATAGAAAAGCTTCTGAGCAGTATCGCGGCAGGTTCTCTGAATCTAAAACTTCCAGCTCGACTGCGAGCGCGCCTTCGTAGTTAATACTGTGCAATTCCTCGATATACCCGCGCAGATCGATCTCACCTGCACCCAAAGGCATAGATTGAGTTCCTATATGGTCCTTGACGTGGAAGTTGTAGATACGCTCAGGGAAACGATGGATCAGGTCCCTCCAATCCACCCCGGCAGAATGAAAATGGCCTGAGTCGAGCGTGATACCTACCTGGGGAGAATCAACCTGATCAAAGATGGCCTCATAATCCTCAATGTTTTGGATTTGTGAACCAAAGTGCGGTTCCAGTGCCAGCTTAACGGGTATGTGTTCGATTAAGGGCAGAAGCGCTTTCAATCCGGCGATCGTGGGCACAAGCCCGCCTTCCTTGCGTGGCCTGCCCGTAATAACTACCAAAGGGCACTTCATCTTTTCGGCGATTTCAAAAAGCTGGGCCCGATATTTTGCAGCGCGTTGAGCATCTGCGACCGACTCGGTTGGAATTGCCGCGCCATACACCTCTGTACAATGTATGAGACCTGCCTCGGCGGCGCAGGAGTTGATTAAATCAATGTTCGCCCAACGCGTGAGCCCTGGCCACCAAAAGAGCGGGCTTTGTGCTCCCCAGGCCTTATACCCTGCTTCAGGTGCGAGGGTAAAGCACTCTTGTATTTCTTCTCGTCCCGGCATCCTGGTTGTACAGGTGGTACAGGAAAGAATAAAGCGGCTCATTCATCATTCCTTTCGATCAATCCCAGGGGCGCACGACCACTTTTGCACACTGCCCATTCGCCAACAGCTCAAATCCATCCTGGATCTGGCTCAGCGCCATGACATGACTCACAAGAAGGTCGGTGAGTGGCGATTGCTGGATAACCTGCATCACTTTTGGATAATCTGCCAGGTTGTAGAGCCAGGAACCCATGATCGTCAGACCTTTGCGGATCAGGTCAGGGCTAACCCGGATAACCAATTCGTCACTGGATTCCCCCACGAAAGCAATCCTGCCACGTCTCATAGCAGCATCCATACAGAGCCGTTGCGACTGCACCTTGCCCGAGCAATCCAGGGCGCATGACACTCCATTTCCGCCAGCTATTTTTCGGATCTTCTCAACCAGACCGGGTTCACCGGGATCAAAAACGGTTTCTGCTCCCATTTGCAGCGCTCTATTTTTTCTCCAGGCAACAGGTTCCACTCCGATAACCCGCGCATTCCGGAATCGGGCATTGACCACTGCCCCTAACCCCACCGGTCCAAGCCCGGTTATCAGGACGGTATCCGCGGCGCCGATTTGAAGCGCCTGGAACGCCCCAAAAGATGCGCCGATACCATCGATCGCCAGCGTGGCGTGTTCGTATGTCACCCCTTCGGGAATAGGCAGCAGCCGCCGGTTCGGCGCGAGTGTGTATTGGGCAAATGTTCCGAGCCCATCCCTCGTACCGATAAATTTTTCGAAATCGTAGTTGTTTTCGCAGTAGATATCATCTCCTGCCAGGCATAGAGCGCATTTTCCACATGGGAATTGGGGCAGGATGACAACCCGGTCGCCGATTTTGGCCGTTCCTGGCTGCGCTACTGCCACCACCTCTCCTACTCCTTCGTGACCTCCCAAATTCAATGGGCGTCCTAGAAGGTAGGACTTATATTCCGTACATAACGCCGAAGCGTGGACTTTGACGACAGACCAATCCTCCTTGGGTTGGGGATCTGGGACATCGATTAAGCCAGCTCTACGCTCGCCCAGGATGACAGCCTTTTTCATATAAATGATCCCTTCGAATGGGCAAAGGGTGAAATGGGAATTGATTGGCAATTTAAACGTTTATATAAACGTTTAAACGAATTTTAGCACGGCATTTTGTCAAAGTCAACTTGAAATGATCTTTCATCATTCCTAGAGTATCATAAGACTGCGTTAAGGTATTAGAAAAAATATATCCGAAATAGGGATATTATTGTCTGAAGGCTCCGAAAATGAGGGACGATAAATGACGAACAAGACTATAGTAGCGGTTTTACCTATTGGAGAATTAAATTCCGATACCACCCAACACGCCTATGAAACAATCATCGGGGTTTTCAATCATCTGGATACGACACTCGTGATTGCCGACCCTGTGTCCGATGAAACAGGAGCCAGCCATTCGGTTGAGAAATTAATCGGTAAAACCCCTGATCTCCTTCTCATCATACCGTTGCGGGGTTTAAGCGCACAGATCATTGAAAAGGCGGTGATTACGTGCCAGACGCCATGTTTGATCTGGCCTATCCAGGATAGTTTCGCCCTTCCAAGCAGCGCGCTGGCTGTCGGCGCAGTAAGAGCATCGGGTTTTCCAACCGAGTTGTTCTATGCTTCCCCTGATTTTCCCGGTACGATTGAAAAACTCCGGTGCATCACCAGAGCTGCAACAGCATTTTCTCGTTTGCGTACGAGCCGCATCGGTGTTATTGGTAAGCTTTTCCCGAACCTTGTTTCATGTCGGTATGATCCGCAAATTGTAAGCTCAAGGCTAGGCACGAGGGTCATTCCGATCGATTTTCAAGAGATTCGCGATAGATTACAGCGTACCCGACCCCACTTATCCGAGCTTGAGCAATTGCGCCAGGATGTCGCCAATTCTTACGAAGTTCACCTTGATGATACGCAGTTCCTGGATGCAGGTATCCTGCTTCACCTGGTGCTAAAACAGATTGCTCGGGAACAAAGAATGGATGGGATTGCGGCTGAATGCTGGTCAGGCTTTCCAAAGGAACTCGGATTGAATCCTTGCCTGGGATTTATCGAGGATGAATATTTGCTCGCCTGCGAAGGAGATGTTATGTTATGCATCTCGTTAATGATCGTCCGATATCTTACCGGCGCCAGTGCTTACAATGGGGATCTTTTTGATTTGGATCTCGACGGACTGCTCACACTGGTTCACTGCGGTGCGCCGGCAGCCCTTGCTTTAAACAAAAAAGATGTAGCGCTTTCTTCATCTCAGCTCGCCAAAGAACGGGGATTTATTACGGTTACCTGCCGGCCAAAATTAGAAAAAGGCACCGTGACTCTTTTCAGGTTCTATGGCCTGGACTGCGATAAAATGCATCTGGCTGCGGGCGAACTATTGGAGTGCGAACAATCCCCAAACCTGAAAGTCAAAATCAGGATCACAGGCGATCGGTGGGATTTCCTCGAACAGTGTTTTGGCAACCACTACGTCGTGGTAGCGGGTGATATTCGAAAAGAATTAAAATTATTGTGCAAGTGGCTAAAAATCACTGTATTTGAAACATGACGTAGAAACTGGTTTATCGAGCGAGGAGAGAGGAGATCAATGGTTCAATTAGCTGCCTTCCCGAAATGTTACCTGGATGACATCATCGTCCACAAGTCAATGACGCTATTCGATTGGATCGAGAAAGCCAGACAGCTTGGGGTAAATGGATTGGAGATGCACCCTCTTTTCTTCGAAGGGAAGGGAGACGCTTTTATCGATGATGTAAAAGAAATGTGCGCTGAATACCATTTCGCCACTCCGATGATGTGCTGTTCTCCCGATTTTACACACCCTGATCAGAAGAAACGATATGAAGAGCTCGAAAAACAGAAAAGAGCGATCGATCTAATCGTTAAATTGGGGGGACAGTTTTGCAGGACATTATCCGGGCAAAATCGTCCCGGCCTGGAGCGGAAAACGGCAGTGCAATGGTGCGTAGAGATGATCCGTGAAGCAGTTGCTTACGCTGAAGATAAGGGGATCATCCTCAATATCGAAAACCATTACAAAGACGGGTATTGGGAATATCCCGAGTTTGCCCTCAGATCCGAAATTTTTCTAGAAATTATCCAACAAATCGACTCCCCCTTTTTCGGGATCAATTTCGATCCATCCAACGCCATTGTGGCCGGAGAAGATCCCATCGAATTGCTGCAGAAGATAAAAAGCCGGGTTGTCACCATGCATGCCAGCGACCGTTACCTTGCAGGTGGCACAATTGAGGATTTACGGAAATTGGAAAGGGATCCAATTCATGGCTATGCAAGATCCATACAACACGGTGTTATCGGTAAGGGTCTCAACAATTACGATACTATTTTTCGCATCCTCAAAGAGGCAGGATTTAACGGTTGGGTTTCAATTGAGGACGGTATGAACGGGATGGAAGAATTGCGCCAATCCGCCGAATTTCTCAGGGGTAAAATTTTCCAGTACTTTGACACCTAAGTCAAAGGTTCATTTTCCTGATCTCCTCTTGTGTGACTAAAACCAGCGGTCGTAATGTAAATCCACCATCCAGGACAATATTGGCGCCTGTCGCAAAGGATGCCTTCTCAGATGCGAGATATGCATAGGCGGCTCCCACATCACTCGGCAACCCAAGGCGGCCAAGCGGAATATTACCCATAAAATCTTCTCCCGTCTGGGGATCATTGGCTGCTTTCGGCAAAACGCCTTTTGCCCAGTTCGGCGAGTTAATCAGCCCCGGAGAAATGGTGTTCACCCGTATCCCATATGGAGCCAGTTCGATCGCCGCAGTCTCAGCCAGTACTTGCACACCCGTCTTGCTGACCCGATATGCGGCCTCTTTATATGCTGGGTTATATTGGATCGTCGAAGAGGTGAAAAGCATGACTCCTTTTCTCCTCTCGACCATGTGTTTGCTCACTTCGCGCATACACAGCATCGCACCGGTCAGGTTGACTGCAATAATGCGGTTCCAACATTCCAGGGTGATCTTCGTGACCGGTTCCCATTCGATGATCCCAGCGTTGCTCACAAATATGTCGATGCAGCTCAACTCATGGATCGCATTCTTAACTAATTCAACAACTTCTTCCTCGTGCGCAACATCGACCTCCAAACCGACCGCTTTTCTACCCAGGCTCCTTACCAGTTCCTGCGTTGACTCTGCCCCTCGGTTTATTTTAATATCGCAATAAACGATATTCACCCCTTCTCGGGCCAGAGAAAGACAGATATCTCTACCGATTCCTCTTTCTCCACCTGTTACGAGTGCATTTTTGCCATTTAATTCAAGATCCATGTTCATTTTCCTCCGGAAATCATTAATTATAGTATAGTGAATATCAGGGTCCAAACTCAAGTTTGCTTGCTTTTTTAAACAGTCATTTCAACGAACGAGATCCCGAATGGGTACTTTTCCATCCCTCAATCCACCAACCATTGGCATGCTCACCGCCGCGCTCAGTGGGCCGACGGAAAATGCTCTTTGGCAAGGGGTTGCTGACCAGGCCTCGGCTCGTAAAATTAATCTAATTTGTTTCTCGGGTGGCATTCCGCACTGGCACCAGCAGTTTGAAGACCAGAAGAATATTCTCTTTGAAATCGCCGGGAAGCAAAATGTAAATGGATTATTGATTTGGGCCAATATCCTCAGCCATACCCTCGACCGCAGCAGCCTGGAAGCTTTCTGTTTGCGGTATGCTCCGCTGCCAATGATCAGTATTGGGATGGTTTTGCCTTCCATCCCCAGCATCCGCATTGACATGCAGGCAGGGATGCGCCAACTGCTGTCCCACCTGATCGAAGCACATGGAAGACGCCGGATTGCCTTCATCCGCGGACTGGAAGTCAGCCAGGACGCAGAAGACCGTTATCAGGCCTACCTCGAAACGCTCGCGCAATATGGCCTCACCCTCGATCCAGATTTGATTGTACCCGGCGATTTCCGTCGGGATTCAGGGACAGCGGCAATTGAACAACTGATCGATTTTAAGAGAAAAAAATTCGACACACTGGTTTCGGCAAACGACAATATGGCCATTGGAGCCATGCAGGCTCTCCAGTCACGCGGCGTGCGCATACCTGATGACGTGATCGTCGCCGGGTTCGATGACATTGAAGAAACCAGAGCGGTGGTTCCCTCTCTTACCACCGTTCGCGCGCCCTGGCAAAAGCTGGGAAGTAACAGTGTGGATTTGATCCTGTCAAAACTGGCCGGTGAAATGTTGCCAGAACAGATACTTTTGCAGGCCGAGCTTGCTTGCCGGCAGTCCTGTGGGTGCCAGCCGTTGGCGACCGAACAGCATCGGGCAAGGACGTCGCCCCCCAAACTGGACCCGGATTGGTCAAAAGAGTGGATCAGCGATTTCTTCAACGATGTAAAGGCAGGCGAGGATAACCCTGGCCTTTTTATAAAACAACTGGCAGACACCCTGGCACTTATTCCATCGGGCACCGACATAATCGATTGGCAAGAAGCGTTGGATGCCATTTCTGCGAAGATGAAATCCGTTCCCCTCTCAGAGCATGAGTTCACCAGGGCATATGAGCTCTTAGAAAATGGATATGCGGTCATCGGCGAAACAGCGCATCGACGACAGCTTAACCAGCGCCTGGAAGCAAAAAACCAGACCGAGCGATTGAACAGAATCGTCCAGACGATGTCCACTATTTACGATATTGATTCTTTAATGAAACTTCTGGCGCTTGAGCTGCCGGGACTGGGCATCCACACGTGCTTTTTATCTCTTTATGATGAAAAAGGGAACTGCCCGGCCTGGTCGCGTTTGATCCTCGCCTGTTCCGGGAAAGAACGCCATCCGTTGAATCCCGGAGGTATTCGCTTCCCTACCAACCAGCTTGTCCCTCCAGGGTTCCTTCCAAGAGATCGCAACTTTTTATATGATGTGGAAGCCCTATATTTTCAAAAAGAACAGATCGGTTTTGTCTTGTTTGAAATTGGGTCACACGATGGCGAGGTATATACTACACTCCGCGGGCACCTCAGCAGCGCGCTGAAAAGCGCCGAACTTGTCCAGGCTGCATACGATGCGGAAGCGAAAGCAGTAAAAGCAGATCAACTTAAAACCCATCTTCTTGCCAATGTCAGCCATGAATTACGAACGCCAATCAATATTATATTAGGCTTGAGCCAGATCGCTCTTTCCACGCCAAACCCATATGGGATTGAGCTCCCGGAACGGCTGACGAAAGATTTGGTATACATAGCCGAGAGCGGTGAGTATCTGGTTCACCTCATTAACGATTTACTGGATATGTCTCGCGCCGAGATCGGCGAACTGGATCTATCCTTCGAGCCTGTTACGCCACGGGCTCTGTTGGTCAAGACATTTGAATCATTCAAAGATCTTTCCATCAGTAAACTGAGGAAAGTGGATCTGTTACTTGAAATTCCCGAGCACCTACCTATTCTGCAAGCAGACCCTGTCCGTCTACGCCAAATATTGAATAACCTGATGAGCAATGCGCTGAAGTTTACCAAACAAGGCAGGATAACCCTTGGAGCAGAGATCCAGCTGCCTCATCTCCATATTTGGGTCAGCGATACCGGCATCGGGATTTCACCAGAATTGCAAGAACGGATTTTTGATCCCTTTGTAAAAGTTGAACCAGCCGGCGAGCGCATGGGCGGCATCGGTCTGGGCCTCGCGATTACGCGCAGATTAGTAGCATTGCATGGCGGTTCAATCACCCTCGATAGTCAGCCTGGGCAGGGGAGCACATTTCACCTTTATATGCCACTTCCCGGGATCAGCCGGACCACCTCGAAAGAAGTAAGCCAACAAAGCGCACAGCCGGTCTTAATGTGGATCTCCAGTATAAAAACCCCACCTGCGGTTGTTCAGAACCTTTGCCAGAAAAATGGCCTCGCGGTCTTCTGGCTGAGCCATCTCTCCGATCTCGAACAGGTCATCCAGCAGGGTGGGGCGGCTGCGCTGGCCTGGGATCTGGGTCATCCCCGGCCAGGCGATTGGTCCATCATCCAGAAGTTGCGCAGCTACCCGCAATACTGTCAGCTGCCTTTGCTGTTATACCAGGAGCAAATCGACACACCTTCCGCTGGGAGCAGGGTGACCAACGTTTTGTTGAAACCGGCTGGGAAACAAACTCTCCAGCATGTTTTAGACATGCTCCCCCAATCACTCCAGCAAGGAGAAATCTGGGTCATCGATGATGACTCTCAGACCCGAAATTATTACCAGGATTTGATCAGCGAGTCTCTCTCAGAATTCCTCGTGCGGGGGGTTAATGGTGGACAAGAAGCGTTCGATTTGCTTTCGGAAGCAACACCCGATCTGGTCCTATTGGACCTGATGATGCCCGAAGTCGATGGATTCCAGGTTCTCGAGCATCTACGCAGAAACACAAAGACCGCCACGATCCCTGTAATTGTCCTTACCGGTAAAATGCTGTCGTATGATGATGTGAAACGTCTCGATTATCCCAGGATTGCCTTACAAACCAAAGGAATCCTGTCCGACAAGGAAACCGTCGCAGAAATGCAGCGTATTCTTGGATCGTCTAACGCACTCCCACAACCAACCAGCATCCTGATTAAGCAAACCCTGGCTTACATCCAGCAAAATTACACGCGAGCGTTTTCCTTAAAGGAATTGTCTGAAACCATTGGGGTCAGTCGAAGCTATCTGAGCCGCATTTTCAAACAGGAAACTGAGATACCCTTGTGGGATTATTTGAACCGCTTCCGCATACAAAAAGCCAGGGATCTCCTGCTTCTCAGCGGTGAAAGTATCACTGAAATTGCGGCGAATGTTGGTTTTGAAGATGTAGGTTATTTCAGCCGCGTCTTTCGAGAAGTAACGGGTTGTTCACCGCGTGCTTATAAAAAGCAAGCTCAGGTCCCCCAACCCCCTGACCCCACAAGACAATAAAATCCCGATTCCGCATAATTCTCTCCTGGATTTCCAGAATCGCTCATGCTATTCTGGAAATGCACCCGTCTTTCCCTTCCCCTTAATGATAAAGGAATATATGGAAACGCTTCAGCCGGCTATCATATTAATCGAAAAGGATGAAGTGACCCTGGAAATATATCAGCGTGAGCTCTGTAATTCCTTTAGAGTTTTTACTTTTACAGAGCTAAATGGCGTCATTGAAACACTCGCCCAACAAGACATTCAGGCAATCGCAATCGAGCCGGAAATCTGTGCGGGGCGTGGGTGGGAATTCATCGATGCCATCCAGAAGATGCTCTCAGGGCGGGATATTCCCATCATTGTTTGCAGTACACGGGATGCCCCCGGGAAAATTGGCGGGCGCAGAATCGCCCGTTATCTCACCAAACCCGTTCTGCCAAGAACATTGCGAGAGAACATTATCAAGATTTTGGAATCAAAGAATAGATCAGGGATATCAAGATGAGCGATTCCCCTTATATGTCCAAGCCTGGCCAGACCAGGGAACGTTACGATACGCATATTGACAATCCCTGGGTTCAGATGAACCGGTTCTTCTCGATGCAGCCGGTGCAAACCCCCTTACCCACCTATCCCCAGGTGCGCGAAATCCTTCCAGATCCATTCTGGTCCGGCCATTCTTCTGCCATCAATTGCTATTGGCGCGCCTGGGAACTGGCATTCAGCAATCTAAAAAGCCCCACAGCCGAGAATGATTTTGTATCGAATTATTGCGATACAGCCTTCAACGGGAACCTGTTCATGTGGGATTCATCCTTTGTCACCTGTTTTGGAGGATATGGGCGAAGGGCGTTCGACTTTCAAAAAACACTGGACAATTTCTACCGGAAACAGCACCGGGATGGTTTTATCTGCCGTGAAATCTCTGAAAAAGATGGAACGGATACTTTCCACCGCTTTGACCCTTCCAGTACCGGCCCGAACATCCTGGCCTGGGCAGAATGGAACGATTACCTGAAAACTGGCGATACAGATCGGTTGGAATGGGTCTTTCCACCCCTGGTAGCCTACCACCAATGGCTGCGTACCTATCGCACCTGGAAAGACGGCTCTTACTGGTCTACCGGCTGGGGTTGTGGGATGGACAATCTGCCCCGCCTGAGAGGTCAAGAACATGCCGAATGGACGCACGGCCATATGACCTGGGTAGACGCGACTTTACAGGCCATTTTGTCAGCAAAGATATTATCGGAGATCGCTGAAATACTCGGGAAAGGTGAAGTTCTTGCTGACCTGCGTGCGGAGATCGATAAATTAACCACGTACGTCAATTACAACCTTTGGAATGAGGATATCGACTTCTATTGCGACCGCTTCGACGACGGCAATCTTTCCAGGGTAAAACACATCGGAGCCTTTTGGGCACTGCTGGCAGCCTGTGTACCAGATGACCGTCTTTCTGTCTTGATAGATCACCTCGAAAACCCGGCAGAATTCAACCGCCTGCATCGCATCCCGGCGCTTTCAGCCGACGATCCCCACTTTGGCGGTGACGGAAATTATTGGTGCGGCGGCGTTTGGGCGCCCACCAACTACATGACACTCAAGGGATTAGTGACTGCCGGACGCAAAGACCTGGCGCACCAGATTGCCCTCAACCACAACCAGAATGTCGTTCGCGTTTTCGAGCTGGAAAACACCCCCTGGAAAGGAGCCGAACAATTCCGCCAGTACTTCCACCTGTCCGATCTCATAGTAGAGGACCAGCATACACTTTGGGAAAATTATGCTCCCGATGAAATTGCTCCTGGCGGGCATTCCAAGCCAGGCTACGTGGGTTGGACGGGAATTCCCCCGATCGCTGTCCTGTTCGAAGATATCTTTGGGATTGTCCCCAATGCACCGGTCAACTGCCTGACCTGGGAAGTCCGCCTGTTGGAAGAACATGGAATCAACCGCTATCCTTTCGGAAGGACCGGCATGATTGATTTGTTTTGCAGTGAAAGAACATCCTCGCTTGAACGTCCGGCGATTACCATCCAATCGAACGTTCCCTTCAGGCTAGAGATGATCTGGGATGGCGGAGGAGAGACCATCCTCGTCGATCCCGAATCGAAATGATTTTCTCCCTCGTCCCTCATTATTATAGAGGGCCTGGTCGTCTGATTACGCAAACAAGGAGGTAGCCGATTCAAAATCCATCCGGCCATTGGTTTTCTCCAGTGAACAAACAAAAGTTAGATAAAAGAATTGAGGAAAAGATGAAAAGAAAAACAATCACCACGATAATTGCCCTGTTTGTGGTTGCCTCTATGGTCCTCACCGCTTGCGCGAGCCCCCAGACAACTCCTATCCCAAATACTCCTCCGCCAGCAAATGCAGAGCCAACCAACCCACCACCACCAACCAACCCACCACCACCGACCAACCCGCCGCCACCGACTAACCCGCCGCCAACAGAAACCACAGAGGCGCCTGTTACCCTGACCATCTGGCATAACTGGGGAAAGGACGACGCAAAGGGTGCGCCGCTCCAGACGGTTTTTAAAGATTTCATGGCAGCGAATCCAAACATCATCATCAAAGATGAGGTGTACGTTGACGCCGATATCCCGCTGAAAGTAGAAACGGCCTCGGCAGCGAAGCAGGAGCCTGATCTGGTTTTTGTGCAGCGGGTTGGCTCTCCATTGACCTGGACGGAGAGCGGGATCGCCCTCCCCGTGAACGACCTGATTAAAGACTGGGGTTTGGATGGCAAATTCACCGATGTCGCCCTGGAAAACTTTACCCTGACAGACGGGAAAATTCAAGCCTTCCCTCTGGAAGGGTACACCTGGCCAATCTGGTACAACACGAAGGTCCTAAAGGCCGCCGGTATTGATCAGATCCCCACCACCACCGACGAGTTAATTGCCGCCGCTGATAAAGTACGTTCCTCCGGAAATGAAGGCGTAATCGCCAGCGGCTCCGATGGGATGGGCCAGTACCTGTTCACGCTCATCGTCCAAAGCGCGATGACTGACGAAGATGCCGCCAAAGCCTTCGCCGATGGCGATTGGACGGTCCCCAGCGCCGTCGCCGGGGTAAAGCTTTTCACCCAACTACGAGACGCGAAGGTATTTGTGGATGGCATCGAAGGCATTGACTTTGCTTCCGGAAACGAGCGCTACTTCAAGGGGAACGTTATGATGAGCCACTTTGGGGCATGGAGCTTCGGTGAAGCCCCCAAAGAGCTCTTACCTGAGATTACCCTGGGAGGTTTCCCGCTGCCAGCCGGATCTCCGCATAAAGCTCCCGTCATCTATTCATCATTCACCGCTAAGGGCATCTGGATCACTCCGAACGGCGCAGCGAAGATGGACGCAGTGAAGAAATTCGTCCAGTTTATGTACCAGCCTCAGATGATCGCGCGGTTTGTGGAACAGGCCGGCATGACCCCGCCGTTGAAGGATGTGCCCGTCGATCAGGGAAATCTAAATCCACTGTTCGCACAATCCCTCACGATGAACGTAGAGGTGGCGAAGACGCCAGACTTCTTCCTGCCGGCCAAAGTTCAGCCAAACTTTGCGACCATTTCCCAGGAAGCCTTTACCCCTGGCACCTCCGCTGAAAAGATCCTCGCTGACCTGGCTGCCCTTTACGAGGCAAACAAATAACACCTTCTGGCGATCCAAAGCCTGGACACGTGATGATCACGTGTCCAGGCTAGGATTTTTATTGCTGAACACGGATTAACTTCTCTCTTATCACGAAAATAGGAATTTTATGACTGCCTATCGGGATGCACTCCCCGTTGAAAGGAAGAATCTATCCAACGCCGACTACCACCGGCGTATCGTTCGACGGAGGCGGATCACTTTTCTATTATTAGTATCGCCAGCTTTACTTTGGTTTTTAGCCTTCATGCTCTGGCCTTTGCTGAATATGTTTTATATCAGCACAATGCGTTGGGATGGGCTTGCCATGCCCCAGAAATTTATCTTCCTGGATAACTTTGCGCGATTCTTTCAGGATAAGAACATCCAGATTGCCCTGCGCAACACAGGGATCCATCTCCTGGTTGGCATTCCCGGCGTTGTGCCATTCGCTTTTATGCTCGGGTTTTTCCTGAGCCTGCGGAAACCCGGTTATCGTGTGCTGAGGACCATCTTTTTCTCACCCTCTATGATTTCAGTCGCGGCTCTAGCAATGATTTTCTTGGGGTTATACCGCCCGGATGGAATGCTAAATTCCTTTCTCGAGACCTTCGGATTGTCTTCTCTCACGCGAGTTCTGGCTGGCGAACAAATCCACCGCTTTGGGAGCGATTATTGCCATCGATATCTGGAGTGGGATCGGTTTTTATGGGGTACTGTTCTTTGCTTCGTTGGCAAGCATCCCCGATGAACTATACGAAGCGGCCCGGTTGGACGGCGCGGATTATTGGATCATCATGTGGCAGATCGCCTTCCCGCTTATCCTGGACTTTATCGGGGTGGTCGTTGTCCTTCAATTCCTCTACATCCTCTCTGGCGCAGCCCAAAATGTGATTCTCCTGACCAGCGGCGGGCCAGGGACGGCAACCCTGACCCTCGGATACTATCTCTACAACCAGGCCTTCCTCACCCAGCGGCTCGGTTACAGTCAGGCGATTGCTGTCCTGATCTTTTTTATTGGGATCGCCGCGATCCTTATCATCCGCCGAATAACTTCCCGCTTAACTGACTAAAAAGGGGAACAGAATGAACACCTGGACGCACAGTGTAGCTAAAAAGATCAGGGATGGTTCTTCCCTTTTTGTCGCCGGTGGTTACTTTTTTTCGATCCTGTATGCACTGCTCATCATCATCCCGCTTTACTTTGTGCTTGTGTCGGCGTTTAAAGACAACGCCGATATCATTACCAGGCCCCTGGTTTTGCCCACAGCGATTAATTTTAGGAAATTTATAGAAGCTCAACAAAATGTTAACCTGCTTCGCGCTATTCTTATTTCAACCGGGGTGACGATCGGCGCAGAATTAGTAACCCTTTTGATTGCCTTTCCTGCTTCCTTTGCTGTGGCGCGCATCCAAACGCGCTTATCAACAATTGTGGAAGCTGTATTCAGTCTAGGATTTCTGATCCCGGGACTCGCGATCTTGATGCCTATCTATCTGATGACTGCCAAAGTCGGGCTGCTTTACAATCCAGTCGCCCTGGTCATCCTCTACCCTGCCTTCAATCTGCCGTTGTCGATGATCTTGCTGACCAGCTTTATGCGCAAGATACCACGCGAGCTGGAGGAGAGCGCGGTGATGGATGGTGGAAATGTGCTCCAAATTATCGGCTATATTTTCCTCCCAATCTCGTCGCCGGGCATCATTACTGTCCTGGTTTTAAACTTTATCAATATGTGGAATGAATACCTGTTTGCCCTGATCCTCATGGATTCGAACAACCGGACCATCCAGCTGGCGACCGCGCTGCTTCGGGCCAACCAACGATCGGTCGATTACGGCATCATCGCAGCAGGGGTGGTCATCAGCATGGTGCCGGTGTATTTCGCCTTTGTTGTATTCCAGGAAAAGATCATGAACGGGATGCTTGCCGGTGCAGTGAAAGGATAGAAAACTACCCGGCTTTGAATGCATGCAAAGATTGCGACCCATCATAAGGACTATTCTATGCCCAATCCCCCAGCTTTCCTGAAAACCAAACTCAACAGGATCTTGAACCAGACAGGTCAGACCATCATTCTCCGCGGCGTTGGTCTGGGCGGGTGGATGAACATGGAGAACTTTATAACCGGTTTCCCTGCCAACGAAGAAGCATTTCGTAAAGTAGTGTACCGAGCCCTGGGAGTAGAAAAAGCCGATTTATTCTTCGACCGCTATCTTGAAAACTTTTTTTCCGAAGCCGATGCCCTTTTTATCCATTCTCTCGGGCTCAATCTGGTCCGCTTACCGTTTAATTACCGCCATTTTGAATACGATTCTAATCCCTTCGTTATCCAAGAGTCTGGTTTCAAGCACCTGGACCGGGTGATCGAGATCTGTGCCAGGCACCAGATCTACACAATCCTAGACTTACACGCCGCCCCGGGTTGCCAGAACCAGGACTGGCATTCCGATAACCCATCTGCGCAGGCGCTATTTTGGCAGCATAAACACTTTCAAGATCGGGCGGTCTGGCTTTGGGAAAACCTTGCTGACCATTATAAAAACAACCCCTGGGTGGCCGGTTACAACCCGCTGAACGAACCATCCGATCCTTCAGGAAAAGCGCTCGATCCGTTTTACCGGCGCGTCGTTTCCGCAATTCGTAAAATCGATCCGCAGCATATTATTTTCCTGGATGGTGACCGGTATTCGCAAGATTTTTCTGTGCTTGGAGCGCCGATCGAAAACGCCGTCTATACCCTACACGATTATCCCGTCCCAGGCTTCATTGATGGGGGACCCTATCCAGGCATCTCCAGGGGCGAATACTACGATAAATCGGTTTTACAAAAAAGGTTGTTGAAAAACTGCCAATATATGTTCGACAACCAGACTCCTATCTGGGTAGGAGAATTTGGGCCAGTCTATACAGGCAGCGTTGAAGAAGATGAAATTCGTTACCGTTTGCTCGCGGACCAGCTTACATTTTATCGGGAGCTAGGAGCATCCTGGTGCTTGTGGACATATAAGGATATTGGCCTGCAAGGAGTGGTTCATGTCCACCCCCAATCAAAATGGTTACAAAAGATCCAGCCAGTATTAGAAAGGAAGGCTGCTCTGGGAGTGGATTCGTGGGGAGGGTTAGATCAGCGGATCCGGCACATTATGGAACCGATTGAACAAACCTTCGCAGAATTCTTTCCCCAGTTCAATCCTTTCCCTTTCGGCGCCCAGTGGAATATTAATCGCATCACCCGGCACATCCTTCTGGCTGAGCCGCTCCTGGAGGATTTTTACCCAATTCTTCAAGGACTGGATATAGATGAAATCGCCGGATTAATGGCAAGTTTTCAGTTTCAGCAATGTATTCCACGCCATGAACTTTGCGAGATGCTCAAAAAAGACCTGGCGATCACTTCAAACGCTGGAAATAGCTAGCTTCAAGAAGAACAGGGTGAAGAAAATGACTGGATTAAATGTTTCCCGCAAGAAAGAATTAGAACGCGATTTTCACAATATATTGCATGTGCTGCAGTTCTGTCCTGGAGTGGATAAGGACCTTACCGTTCCCCCACAGGAATTCACCCGCCGCCATCAGGTCGTCTGGAAAGCGCTCGAACAGGCTGGCCTGGACGTAGGTTTTGTGTTTTCGGATGAGCATTACGACGGGGATGTCCCTTACCTGGGCGGAAACAACAACATCACCATCGAACAGGTGGCGGGAGTGATAGGCCCGAACGGTTTTCACATCATCGCCGGCCTTGAAGGCGGGTACGTTTCTGAGCAGCTGGCAGGCCGGGCAGGCGCCACAGTTCATAAAGTTGAGCTACTACAGCTGGCCGATGAGCAGTACCCGATCCGGGCTGAACGCCTGGAGGATGTTTTGGAAGAAGCCGCGGGCAAACAGGTGACCCGTATTGGCTTACTCACCCCCCGGCAGGTGATCCCGGATGGGGTCGTCGCGCAATTGAAAAAGATCGTTGGCCAGGAAAACATCGTTGACATGCAGGAAGCTTACCAGCGCATTCGTTATGAAAAGTCAGATATCGAAATGGCTCTGATCCGGGACGCTGCCAGTATTGGCGATGCCATGATGCGCTGCATGCTGGCGGTGCTCCGCCCAGGCCAGCTGGAGACGCAAGTGGCAGGATGGGCCTATTGGGCAGCGAAAGAGCTGGGGTCAGAGGAAAACGGCTGGGACGTGATGGTCACCAGCGGTGATGCCAACCGAACATTGATTGGGAAAGCGCTCAACCGGCCGATCCGTGCCGGGGATTTCGTCCACCTCGGAGTCGCACCTAAGCGTGACGGGCTGAATGCCTGCGTCCGGCGCTCCCTGGTAGCTGTCGATCATCCTTCCCAGATCACTTCCGGCCAGCAGTACTGGTTTGATTTTATCGAGCAGGCCTACCTTGTTGGTGAGACTGCCTATCGTAAGGTAGCCCAATCTGGGTTACCGGCCAGATTGCAAGAGCAAGCCCTGGTTGATTTCTTTGCCTCGGAAAGCGCTGCGGTATCACAACGTTATGGGAAAGAAATCCGCTTAGAAACCCTTAAACCATACACCGGCACGCATAATGCTGGATACACCGAATGCCAGGAATTTTATGGCGCAATCACCTTAGATTCGACTGAACCACTCGGGAGGCAAATCGTCACCATGCTGGACGTGGCGCTCAGAGGGATTGGGGATCACTGGGATGAGGTGGTCCTCCCCGATCTCGATTATATCGTCATCGAAAATACCCTGGGAAAGTTCAACGACCGGGTGGAAAACTTTAATCAATTGCCGCTGAACGTGCAGGCGCTGGCTGGGAAGGGGATTTAACGTCCTTACCAGTCAAGCATCCCACCCAGACCCATTAGCCGAGTTTGGGATACCGGTTTTCACCAGCAGTCAGTGCGGGTTTGAATTCGAAAGGGGCATCTTCATCCAATAAATCATTTGGTCAAAAGGAGAATTCCATGACGAAACAGATCCATTTAAAAACCAGGTTTTACCGGCTCTTTCCATCCACCGGATACCTGGGCTACGGCTTCGAAGATTATGACGCCGATTACGGAAGGTCCGCCTTTCTGGTGATCGATGTTTATGGACTCGGTTTCCATCCCGATGATCCGCTGCCTTCCTTCAGCAAAGATGGGCACGCTTCAGCAGAACGACCCGCCCTGGCCTGGCTGGATAGCTCGTTACACGAGGATCGAATTATTAAAACAGCCCTCTTACCTGCGTTGGAAGCAGCCAGAGAGATCAACCTGCCGGTTATTTACTTGAATAACAGCGCGCCAAAGATCGGTTTACAACATTCAGAATTTGGTAAAGTGCTCAAACGCCAGTTGAATACCGATATGGAGCATATGTTCGCCGAGGATGATGTCGACCCGAAAGAATATCATTACGGCGATTCCGATCATGTAAAAATCTCGAAACTGTTGACGCCTAAGGAAAACGAATATTTTATCCGCAAACACGTTTACAGTGGATTCGTCGGGACACGGCTCGACCTCCTGTTAAGGCACCTGGATATCAAGAACCTCTTCACAGTCGGATTTTCGGCAGATGCCTGCCTGATGACCACCATTATTGATGCCCTCTGGCGCAATTACAAGGTGGTGTTGCTTCGTGATTGTACCCTGGCGAATGACTTCCCTGAGGAACAGGCTGAGCTATTAGGAACGCAACGTATGGTTAAGATGCTGGAATCTTTATACTGTGTATCGGTGACCTCTCAGGAATTTATCCAGGCAGTCAAGGAATACAAATTGGCAAAAGAACATAACCCGGTTTAAGCGGTTACATTAAAAGAAATAGCAGTAATGGAGAGGGGAGGCAACTGCACCGTTGCGCCGCTCTCCTCTAGGAGGATGTTATTGAATGGCTGGTTGTGAATAACATCTGGCATATCGAAGGTATTACGTGCGTCCGCGTGTGGCCCGGTGACCAGCTCGGCTGATTTTACCGAATCTAGCCTGATCCCCGCCGGTAAAATTTCGACAACGGCCTGTTCATCCAGGCTGCGGTTAACCAGAAACACATGCAGGACACCCTCGCCTAGAATGGCGCTGGCATCAACGAAATGAGCGAACCCGTTCATTTCGCTCTCATAACCTGGCCCCTGGACAACTGTCCTTAGCGAAATTCCCTCGCGACGCTGAGCATAAAGCAGCAGCGGGTAGTAAATCGACTGCAGCAGTATATCGTCGCCGCGCGTCAGAATTGGCGCAATGACATTTACAATTTGGGCCAGATTAGCAACCTTAACCACATCTGCATGACGGATAAAGCTGTTGAGAAAACCTGCCACCACCAGCGCATCTTCCAGGTTGTATTCTTCTTCGACAAGATGCTGCGCCATTTTCCCATGTCCATCAACACTCTCATCGTTTTGCGTTCGGTACCACACATTCCATTCATCGAAGCATAGGTAATACCGCTTCTTACTATGCATTTTGGCCCGAGCATACCGACATACCGCGTCGAATTCCTCAATCTGCTGGTCAATTGAATTCGTCACGGCTAAATAATCGGCAGTATCGCCTTTCCATTTTCCGGCGTAGCGATGAAGGCTAATATAATCTGCGAAATCGCCGACATATTCGAGCACGGTCCGGTCCCATTCCATGTAATTGGGAAGGTTAATAATCGATGTGCCGCAAACGACGAGTTCAATCGATGGATCCGTATCTTTCATCAACTTAGCTGCCTGCTGAGCGCGGATGGCATATTGGTCGGCAGGCACATGGCCAATCTGCCAAGGGCCATCCATTTCATTTCCCAGACACCATAACTTGACCCCGTACGGCTCGCTCGAACCATTCGCGGCGCGCATATTGGAGTACTTCGTCCCAACCGGAGCGTTGCAGTATTCTACCCAATTACGGGCTTCCTCCGGCGTTCCGGTACCCAGGTTTACTGTCATCATCGGCGTCCAACCCATCCGCTGCGCCAGGCAGATAAACTCATCGGTTCCAAACTGGTTTGGCTCGATACTGTGAGAGGCCATATCCTGGATCACTGGACGAGAGGCCCGTGGTCCGACACCATCCATCCAATGGTAACCCGAGGAAAAGTTTCCGCCCGGATAACGCATCGTTGTAAAATTCAAGCGTTTCAAGCTGTCCAGGACGTCCATCCTGAAACCTTGCCCGTCGGCGTGTTTTGACAGTGGGTCATAAACACCTTCATACACCGCGCGCCCAATGTGTTCCAGGAAACCACCGAATAATCTTGAATCAACCTGGCCAATCTGGTAATCACGATGCAAGATAATCTTTGTACGATCCATTTCTTATCCTCCAATAGGATATGGGTGGAATTTAATATTAGAAGGATGTTTTCGGCGTCGATCAAAATTTTCTATCGATATAGCTACTTTTCCTCGTTATCACGTGACCAGTGGCCACGAATCATTACGTTTATAAATTATCACAGGTTGGTAAAGAAATCTTAGAAAGAATTATGAAGAATCGGGATTTTATTGATTAGATCTCCCAGTTGAGCCACGTTATAATAATAAGAACACCATGAATAATGCAAAACTTTTTTCACAGTCCATCCCTGAGGATGGAAAACCATGTTGCGATCTCACGATGCGCGGTTTGGTCACAGATATAGATCACTTCGCCATACATGATGGTCCTGGCATTCGTACGGCAGTGTACTTGAAAGGCTGCCCATTACATTGCGTCTGGTGCCACAGCCCGGAAACCCAATCTTTCTCCCCGGAACTGCTTTACCTTCCGCACAAATGCAACGCCTGCGGATTGTGCCTGAACGTCTGTACACAGGAGGCGCTTTCACCCATTCGCGAACAGACGGCAAATGCGGAGGAAGCGCAGAATTGCCACGTGGCGATAGACTGGGAAAGGTGCACACATTGTGCTGCGTGCACAAGGGTTTGCTACCCGGGTGCATTAAAAATGACTGGAACGAGTATGTCCGCAGCGGAACTCATTGCACAAGTTGAGAAGGACCGTCCCTTCTTTGATGCTTCTGGTGGGGGAGTGACTTTAACCGGAGGGGAAGCTACGGCCCAGCCTGACTTTTCACGCCAGTTCCTGTCCGGCTGCCATGCTCAGGGCATCCACACCGCGTTAGAGACGAATGGCTGTGCTCCCTGGCAGGTGTATCAGGATCTGCTACCAGTGGTTGATCTTTTCCTGTATGATATCAAACATATGGATGAATCCACCCATCGCCAGCTGACCGGGGCTTCAAATCACCTGGCTCTCAATAATTTACGCCGTCTGGCCGGATTGCACGCGCAGGTTATCGTCAGAGTGCCGTGCATCCCAGATTTGAACGATGTTCCGGTGAATATTGCAGCGACGAGCGCATTCGTGCGTCAGATCGGTTTGCATACCATTCATCTCTTACCGTACAACATCTCTACAGCAGCCAAATATTCCTGGTTAGGCAGGGAATACGGCCTGCGTGAACGGCTATCCCAAAGCCCTGAAAAAATGAATGAGCTGGCCGCCATCTGCCGCTCCCATGGACTAAATACACAGGTGGATGGATGATGCAGCTATGGGAGTAGTGGTCATGGCAGATTCAGAGCGTATGAGGAGGAAACATGGATAACCAACTGTGCAGTAAGCCCCCGCTTTTATCCAGCTCATCAAGAACCGGCGAGCGGGTATACACCGCCCGGGTCGCGCGGCTGCAAGCAAAACTCGCCGAATCGATGTTGACAAAGCAAGAAACATGGAAGCCCGAAAGCCTGGTGAATGACCCGGACGCGGCCCAGCTGCCGCTTTTATTGAGGAGAGCGGCTGCCACTGCCAGGGTTCTTCAAGAAATGCCCGTGGAAATCGGCGAGGACGAATTGTTGGTTGGAAAAACGGCCCGTGGTGGAATCATCGTCCGCACTTCGCTGCCGGAATTCGCCACAACGGCGGAAAAGGAAAAAGCGCGTGCGGAAGGTTTCGCCATTGCCGGCGGGCTTTCGCATAAGACACCCGATTACCCTACACTGTTGGCGAGAGGTCTGCGAGGCATTTTGACTGACATCGCGGGCAAAAAAGCCGATATCGCCAGTCGGCCCAATTCTCCGGAAAAGACCGAGAAGCTGCTTTTTATGGAGGCGATGGAAATCGAATGCCAGGCGGTTATCCATCTGGCGCAACGCTATGCAGACCTGGCGGAACAACTGGCAATCACTGCCGGTCCTGAAAGAGCCGCGGAACTGCGCCAAATCGCAGCCATTTGTCGCCGCGTGCCCGAATACCCGGCACAAACTTTCCACGAAGCGCTCCAAAGTGTATGGATGGTTCATTATGCGTTCTTTTCCACCAATACCAACCTGTCACTGGGGCGTTTTGATCAGTACTGCGGACCAGCACTGGAAAATGATCGGGCCTCAGGGAACTTGACCCTGGAAAGCGCGCAAGAACTGGTCGACTGCCTGTGGGTCAAATTCAACGATCGGGCGCAAATCCTGCGCGAGAACTTTGCCGGCCGCCATCAAGATCACCTCTGGCAGGCAGGCTATCGCTGGCGAACCATACTGGCCCAGGATGGAGAAGATGCCATCAATCACTTTGGCCAGAACCTGCTGCTCAGCGGGATTCGTCCCGACGGCAACGATGGCACAAACGCTTTGACCTGGCTGATGATCAACAGCATGGAGCGTTTTGCGTATACCAGTCCGGTGGTGACCGTTCGCCTGCATCGTGGGTCGCCGCCAGCGCTGCTGCGCCGGGTTGCCGAAGTGCTCAAAAACGGTGGCGGCATGCCTTTCATCGATAACGACGATGCCATCATTCCCGCCTACCAGAAACTGGGTATTCCAGCAGCAGACGCGCGCGACTATTCCAACTCGAACTGCTGGGAAACGATGATCGCCGGAAAGTCAGATCAGGAGCTGATTCGCGGTTTCAACTTTCTGTTGATTTTGGAGTGGGTTCTGAACCGTGGGATGACTCGCTGCCGCAATGCCCAGGAAGGGGTCGACAGTGGTGACCCGCGGGAATTTGCTTCTTTTGCCGAAGTGATGGAAGCATGGAAACGCCAGTTAGATGTGTACCTGGCAAAGTCGATTGACTATATCGGCAGCCGCTACAGCACCTGCGATCTCCAGCACTCCAACCATGGGCGCTACGCCTACAATCCCCTACTCTCTGCTCTCACGCAAGACTGTATCGCAAAAGAACAGGACATCATCCGCGGTGGCGCCAGATATGCCATCTGGCATTGTATGGCGGAAGCGGTGCCCAACTGCATCGATGCGATGGCAGCCATCAAGCATATGGTGTTTGATGAAAAAATCGTGACGATGGACACGCTGCTGGATGCGTTAGCAAAGAACTGGCAGGGGTATGAGACCCTCCGCCAGCAGCTAATCGCTTGCGCGCCGAAGTACGCCAATGATCAGGCGTATGCGGATGACATCGGACGGGAACTGCTCGGGTATTTCACCGAACGCGTCAGCGACCACGCGCAGCGCTATCCGGCGATCATTTTTCCCTGCGCGGTGGGCACGTTCTCGTGGTACACCTCGATCGGTCGTGAGGTGAGTGCCTCCAGCGACGGGCGTTTTGCGCAGGATCCGATCACCCCCAATTTTTCTCCTGGCGTTGGCATGGACCTGGCCGGCCCCACCGCGGCAATCCGCTCCTACTGCCGGATGAATGGTGCGGACCTGGCGGGCGGCGCGCCGTTGGATCTGCGCTTTGCCGGCAGCCATCTGCGCGGCGAAGCGGGTACAGAGCGGCTGGCAGCCTCTATTCAAGTGTTCGTTGCCCTTGGCGGCAATATGATGACTATCACGGTCACCGATGTTGAGGAACTGAAGCGTGCCATGCTGGATCCCATGAACTATCGCGGACTGCGGGTGCGCATGGGCGGCTGGACGGCCTATTTTGTCGCCCTTAACCCTGAACAGCAGCGATTACATATTGCAAAAGTCGAGCACGGTTTTTGATTAGGCTTTTCACTCCTTGATAGGCGCCGATCGTAGCAACTCAATATCCGCAGCAACGTGCGCCAGTTCACCGGCACGCTGCTGTATGACGGCGACCAGCATCTCCGCTAGCGCATTTTGGTCTCGGCGGCTGTTGGCCAACATCTTCTCCACCCAGGCAACGGGTAGGGCGGAAGCACCGCGCAGCGCCCCAGCCAGCGCGCCGCTCATGCTGGCGATGGTGTCTGCGTCTCGACCGAAGTTCGCTCCATAGAGAATTGCCCGGCGCGGGTCGCCGTCCGCCAGGAAAAACAAGGCCAGGGCTACCGGGACCGTCTCGCGCGCATCGGGCATAGCGATGCCGGGCAGGAGACGTTCGGCATAAAAGCACTCGCGGAAGGCGGTATATTCGCCTGTCTTCTGGGCCAACGCCAGAATGGAGCCAATGAAGTCACGCATCACCCTCGCGCTGCGGGATGGCAGGTAATCGATCGACGCCCGTACAACGCTCTCGACTGTAGCGTCCGGGCGGAAGGCTTCAGCGACCGCGGCGGCCATGCCACATGCCCCGTCGCGGGCGTAGTTATGGTGGATCAGCCCGGCTACCTCGTAGGTTTCCAGCGCCGCCTGGCGCGGATTGCCAGCATTGATGATGCCCATCGGCGAAATACACATGGCCGAGCTGCTGGAAACCATGCTACCCAGCCCTGCCTCGCGGGGCGCGATTCCTTCGGCGCGTACCCGCCAGAAGCTGTTCGCCACCGGAGTCCAGAACATACCTTTGATAAACAGGTTTTCCTGCGCAAGCCAGGCGTCAGCCCAGGCATCAGCGGTCGGGTGGCCCTGTGCGGCGAAAATGGCGTCACACAAGATTTGCTTGAGGGCCGAGTCATCCGTACCCGCGCCGGAAAAATCGGTGATCTCACCGAAGCGTTCGGCGATCTCCTGGTAAGTTTTATTTTCGGAAGGCGCGCCCATCGCATCGCCAATTTCCGCTGCCAGCAGGCAGCCCAGTACTTTATCGAAGAGGAGAGATATCATTTTTATAAAACCTTTTGGAAATTTTTACTTAGGCCTTCTCCATCCATAAATTATAGCAATATCATCAATTTAATGTGCCAAGGCCAGAAACTCGATGATCTAGGATGATTGATACCTGCTTGACAAACCACGAGAAGCGATCTATAATCTAAACGATTAGCTAAACGTTTAGCTAATCGTTTAGACGGTTCCTCGTTTTTCCACAATGGAATATATGGGCATGGAATGGATCCGAACGAAAATCGGTGAATTGGATGCTTTTCGCCTGACCCAAATGGATTGGGAAATTCAGGTTCTACCCGGGTTGGGCGGAAAGATCGCCTCCATCCGCAACCAGGGACGTGAGCTTTTGGCCAAAAATCCGCGCAAGGCTTACACCCTGGCTCGTTACGCCGCCCCCTATGCCGAATTCGATGCGAGCGGGTTCGATGAATGTTTTCCAACGATTGGCCCCTGCCCCTATCCGGATTATCCGTGGGCGGGGATTGAAATGCCCGATCATGGCGAGCTTTGGTCACTGCCCTGGTTGTGCCAGGCTGCTGGAAACCAGCTTCGGCTTGAGACCAGCGGCATCCACATCCCATATCACTTCACAAAGACCATTTCGATCACGGAAGGTGGAGACATCCGTTTTCAATATCGTGTCTCCAACCCAACGCCGTTCTCGTTCCGCTTTCTCTGGTCCGCCCATCCTCTTTTCGCACCACAACCCGGAATGCGGATCGTGCTGCCTGCCGAAACTCGGGTACTGGTCGATTGGTCGAAAAATGATCGTCTGGGAAAAATCTGGCAAGAACACCCCTGGCCTCTCACCCAGGATAACAATCACAACCCGGTCGACTTGGGGTTAGTTTTGGGATCCGAGGCAGGCCTGGTAGATAAGCTTTACACCACACACCTCAGCGAAGGGTGGTGCGCGTTATATAACCCGCAAGATGGCAGGTATACTGCTTTTGTTTTTTCAACCCTGCAGATCCCATATGTGGGTCTCTCTATAAACCTGGGAGGTTGGCCCGTCGATGCGCCAGGATATTACAACCTTGGTCTGGAACCTTGCAGCGGTTTTCCTGACCGCCTGGATCAGGCAATCCATCGTGGGGATTGTCCCACGATCGCCCCTTTTGCATCATTGGAATGGGAGATGGAATTACATGCCGGAAAAACGGATCATGAAGCCGGTTTGAGATCGACGCTTAGCCATATGGCTCGATCTTTTTCACCGGGCTTCCTCAAATCAACTTTTCTCACTCACAGGAGTCGCACCGTTGATGATTGACCTTTCTAACCTGGCCGGTCTCCCCCTTAAATTCGACCCTGAAACATTCGAGGTCATAACCAGGGAAATTCAATTTACCCGGGAACCCCGTTTTTTGGAGGAAATGAGAGTTGTTCTTCAGGATACCTCTCATCCTGTGACCGATGACATCCATTATTGGAATTTCAAAATGTCCAGTGCGGGAGAATTTAGCAGCCGGTTTCAGGAGCGCCATTTAACGTTTGGCCTGGTGCTCCTTCCACCGGGAAAGGTTGGCAAAGAATTCGTCAAGACGCATGGACATTACCATTCAGCCATCCCCGGTAGTCAAATTGGATACCCCGAAGTATATACCCATTTCTACGGGACCCTTAATTTACTTTTACAGCGTCGCCGGAATCCGGAAGATACTCAACCCGATGATTGCGCACTTTTCCGAATGATCCCTGGCCAATCCATTACTATCCCGCCCGGATATGCGCATATTCTCATCAACCCATCTAACCAACCCGGGCTCATGGCTGGTTTATATTCCCTGGATTCGATCCACAATTATGCTCCCATAAAACGCATGGCTGGTGCTGCATATTATGTCATTCATCTGGATGGGCAGACACACTACGAACCCAATCCCGCCTATACCAACCTGCCTCCCTTGCGCATCCTGACCAACCTGGAAGGCACCCCTTTTGAGCCACCTGATCAGCAGATGCCATTATGGCAGTCTTTTATTACCGACCCGGATCGCTATGCTTTTTTATACGATCCAAACCTCGCCAAATCGCGATTTGCCGCCGAGGATCTGCGCTTATGAAGCTGACAAACCCCTCCCTATTATCCTTGCAAGGTGAGTTCCATAACCGTATCCATCGTTCAATCCAGCATCTTCAGACGCTGAACACTGACGAGATGCGCGCTGAATTTACGCACCCTACCGATTTCTGGCACTGGGGGGCCGACTATATGGGTCGCTGGATTGCAGCTCTGGGATTGTTGGGACACTATACCCATCAGAATTACAGCGTATCCGCAGTGGTTGAGGAATTGATCCGCTTTCAAAATTCCGATGGAAGCTTTGGTACCTATACGAAGCCTCATGACTTTCAAGAATGGTTTGGTATGGGGCGCGGCCTGATCGGTTTGATCGAATATTATGAGGTGGATCCCAACCCAATAATCTTAGAGAGCGCCGCTCGCCTGGGAGAATATTACATTGGCAATTATCCTGATCTGGCTGAATGCATGTTCGAATGCTATTCAAATGGGCTGGAGGGCCTGGTCGGGTTAGCTCGCATCACCGCAGAACCCAAATTCCTCTCAGCGTCGCGCCGGGTCGCCGAGACCTCCGTTGTGTACCAGGGCATCCGCTACTCGGCTGAGGTTGCCGGCAATGGCCGCAGAACCCCCTGCGCCGGCCAGGTGCACTGCCAGCTTGCTACCGCCAGGGGGCTGCTCGATCTCTACGAATTAACTGGAGAAGAACAATACCTGAACCCCGTAATCGAACTGCGTGAATATATTGCAAACGAATTATTATGGATTTCGGGTGGGATTGGTTTTTATTACTTCCGGCCAGAGGAAAACGAAACCTGCGCGGATGCCGATTGGTTTCGCTTGAACCTTCAGCTCTGGCGCCTCACCGGCCAGGCGAAATTTATGCACCTGGCCGAGCGCATCTTGCTCAACCAGCTATATTTCAACCAGCTCGATAACGGCGCTTTTTGCTATTTACGCGGCTTACAGAATCGAGCCGGGGCAGCGTTTGACGCTTGCTGTTCGCACCACGGTCCGCGCGCATTTTATGATGCTTTACGCTACACATATACATCCGGCCCCTCGACGTTATGGATAAACCTTTATATGCCTGGTAAAGCCCGGGTATTCATCGATGACCAGCCGGTTGATTTACAAACGACGCTGAAGGCCCATACTGACCACATGCAGTTTTCTTTACAGATCGACCAGGCCCCCGATCACCCATTAAATATCTGCTGCCGAATCCCGGAATGGGCCGTTGGAGCAACGTTCCAGATCCAGGGCCAGGCAGTGGATTGCGCGCCAAAAGATGGGTATGTGTCGATCTCCAGAGTCTGGCGGACCGGTGACTGCCTAACGATACACTTTCCGTTCCATGTCACCGTCCATCAGGGAGAAGTTCTCGGGAAACATACCATTAATCCTGGTGTCATCGCAGTCTCCTATGGACCGCAATTATTCTGCCTAAACAACTCCTGGAACCCGCAGACCAGAGTTCACCTGGTGAAATTGAAATCGTCAACCGATCCTACCCGAGATTTTCTCGCCCGTTCTGCAGACCGGCTCGAAGCGCGCGGCGCGACCCCCGAAAGACCAGACGAAGCTTTAATTTTCTCCCCATTAGCACAAGTAAGCGGCACACCGAGTGGAACCGGCCGGATTCATACGGCCCGGTCGCCATATTACAAAGTTTGGATTCCCCGCTTATGACTATAAGCGCCACCTATTCGGATTTTTCCTGAAGGTAGAAGAGGAGGAAGCCATCAGAATATCGCTCGTACCTACGCATTCCCCCAATCGTTCAGACAATTCGCACATTGTCGTTCGTCCCATTCAAAAAGCATAATTCGTTAAGGAGATCGAAAATGGAAAAGAAGGGAAAAGATAATATGAGCACTCCCAGTATCAGCCGCCGGAAACTGCTCAGATTGTTGGGAACTGGTGTTGGTGCAGCCGTTCTGGCCGGCTGCGCTCCGAAGGTGGTAGAAACCGCGGCTCCAACTTCCGCACCACAGGTCGCACCGAAAGCTACCGAAGTTCCCAAACCCGTCAGTCTTAGCTACCAGAACCATTGGACCAAGGAAACCGACGCCCATTTCAAAGGGATGGAATGGCTCTATAAGGAATTCCAGGCCCAGAATCCTGGGATCACTATCGAGAACATTCTCAATCCTGACAGCCAGGAATCATACAAAAAAATCACCGCGGACTGCGCAGCGGGTGACTGCCCGGATATCATCCACGGTCCTGGCCCCGAGATGTGGGATGCTGGCTACCTGCTCGATTTGAAACCATACATTGAAAAGGATGCGGCCTGGAAGGATCTCTTAATTGCCGATACACTTTTCACAACCGGTGAACATGTTTGGGGCGTATGCGGCGAGTTCTCCCCAATGCCAACCATCTGGAACATGCGCATCCTCGATAAAGCCGGAGTCAGTGCGATCCCAACTACCTGGGATGAACTGCTGAATGTTTGCGATAAGGTAAAAACTTCCGGCAAAACTCCTACATCCTGGACAGTTGGCGGCGGTCACCAATGGCATGATATTATTGCAAGCCAGGAAGGCGGCCTGGAAGCCCTTGCCGACAACAAGTTTGACGCCCCGCAGATCAAAGAAGCCTTCGCTCGCCTGAAAGTCTTCATTGACAAAAAATGGATTCCTGATAACGAAATGGAGATCACCTGGCAGCAGTCCGTTGCCCTCTTTGTCGCCGAGGAAACCGCTTTCTATCTAAACGGCGCCTGGACGCTAACCAATGAGATTCGCAGCCAGGGTGCAGCGCCTGATCTGAAGGATAACGTAAAGTTTGCACCATTCCCCGCGGTTGGACCCAGGGGTACAACCGTTGAGCTTAAGAAAACCACTGCGATTGGCCTGGCCGCCAAAGTCGCAAACGATCCCGCCAAGCTGGACGCTGCTATCAAATTCCTGAAGTTCTGGTTTAGTCAGGAGGGTGCGAAACAATGGATCCTTTTAACCCAATCCCCAATGGGCGCGAAGGTTGACCTCAACAGCATCCAGGGTGTTGATCCTCTACTACAAGGCTTCCTGGGCACGAAAGACCAGGCCAAAGTGGCTTACGCCCTGCCGGGAACCAAGGCGATGATGGAACGCGGCTGGGATGACAGTTGGACTGGTTTACAGACGCTGATGATGGGCAAGAGTGTCGATGATGCAATGGCCGCATTCATGACCGAAATGTCCAAATATAAATAATCAAGCGGGAATACCAATCGATCTTTCAGCATACAATTGTGGCAGCCGGATAAATGCCGGCTGCCACCCCAAACCAGCTGGCTGAAGGTGAAAATATGGCTTTGATGAAGAAACAGTTTTCAATCCAATACGGCAGCAAAACTGGAATTATTCTATTTTTATTGCCAGGGGTGGGTGTTTATACCCTCTTTATGCTCTACCCAAGCCTGTTGTCTTTATATTACAGCGTATTGGAATGGCAAGGCGGACCGGTTAGCGCAGCTCCGTACGTTGGCTTGAAAAATTTTCAACAGATCCTCGTAGATCCTATCGTTTTACAGGCCTTAGGAAACAACCTGCGTGTCCTGGCACTCAATTGGGCATTCCAACTTCCATTTGCCCTGATGCTCGCATACGTTCTCAACCGCCTGCGCCGTGGGATCGGACTGTATCGCTTTCTATTTTATATCCCGGTCATCCTACCCGTTGCAACAATGGCGCTCCTCTGGCGTTTTATCTTCTCCGGCAACAATTATGGGTTGCTGAATAATTTGTTGCGGTTGCTGGGTCTGGATATCTTGATCCGTCCCTGGCTCAGTGGGAACGGAATTGTGCAATGGACAACCAGTTTTCCCGGCGCCTGGGTGGGAATTGGCTTCTTTATGGTTATTTTTCTGGCAGCACTGGTCAGCATTCCAGAAGAATACTATGAAGCTTCTGCGATTGATGGAGCCAGCAATTGGCAGCAGTTTATATTCATCACCCTTCCAAATATTCGTGGAGTTTATATCTATGCGCTTATTCTTGCCGGGCAAGGGGCGTTGGGAGCATTCATGTATCCACTGCTGATGACCAGCGGGGGACCAGTACACATGAGCGAAACGCTGATCTCCTATTCACTGTACTTGCTCTGGGAAAGAAGAACCTGGGGGTATGGCAGCGCTGTTGCCACACTTTCCTTCTTGCTAGGGATCATTGCAACAACATTGATCTGGCGATTTGGACGGCAGCGTCCAGAAGATTTACAGTAAAACCGGGGAGAGGAAAATATGCCCATCCGCCGTTGGCTGAGTCAGGTTCCACTGCATATCGGATTGCTGTTCTGGGGCGCATTATGCGTTTTGCCACTATTTTGGGTAATGATCACATCATTGAAATCAACGCCAGAGCTGTATCGCAATCCTTTTGGCTTCCCTCTTCTGCTTAAATGGTCTAATTATCGGGATGCCTGGGTATTTGGTAAGATGGGGGCGTATTTCATCAACAGCCTGCTCACCACGCTCGTATCGGTAGTTGTGGTACTGTTTCTTTCTTCGACAACAGCTTATGTGCTGGCGCGTTTCAACTTTCGCTTCAAGGGCCTTATCTGGACGTATGTGTTGTTTGGATTTCTCATCCCTCATTCGATTTTGCTCATCCCACTGGCTATCTTTACTCGCACCCTGCATATCTATAATAGTTTATGGGGGTTGGCGTTAATCTATGCCGCGGTGGGAATCCCCTGGAACACATTCTTCTTACGCGCATTTATGGAAAAGATTCCCAAGGAACTTGAGGAAGCCGCGATTATGGATGGCGCTGGAATGTGGGTCGTTTTCTGGAATGTAATGATCCCGCTCTCCCAGCCCGCTCTGGCCACGATGGCTACATTTCACGTGCTATCAGCCTGGAGTGAATACATTCTCGCCCTGGTATTAACGGGTACGACTGCTTCACGGACACTTCCAGTAGGGATCAGCTTATTGGAAGGTACCTTCACCTCCAACGAGCCAGGTGTTGCGGCTGGAATGATGATCACGATCATCCCGGCGGTCATAGCCTTTGCCCTTTTACAAGGGTATGTGATCAAAGGTATCTCTGCAGGCGCGATTAAGGCGTAATTGTTACCAGCCTATGGTTGGCTGTATAAACCATACTGGCAATGAAGGAGCATCAATTAATGAAATCGATCGAATTACCGGTCCGCTACAACCGTTTCTATCCAGGGGATGCCCCATTGGGAGCCACCCATAAAAGGATGAGCGTACCAGCATCGGACATCGCCCTCTTACTCGTTGATGTATACCATGCCGCCGAGAAGCCTCAGGCAAAGGATCTGGTAAATACCCGCTGGGACCAGGCCTGGTGGCAGATTGTCAACGAGAACCTGGTTCCGTTGATCCAGGCCGTCCGGCAAGCCGCCATCCCGGTTATTTATGTTACGAACAGCAGCCCGCGTATACAGATCAACCGTTCAGCGTTTGGTTTTCGCCTGCAAGAAAGTCTGGGCTTCGATCCAACCCGGGACTTTAAAGAGAAAGATGTAAACCCGCTAGAATTTGATTGTGGAGAACCCATTCAACTGGTGATCCCTCCCCAAATAGCCCCAAAGCCAGGGGACTACTATATCCGGAAACATACTTACAGCGGGTTCTTCGAAACACGTTTAGACAGTCTTTTACGGAATCTGGGTGTCCGCACCCTGTTGTGCGCAGGGTTTGTCGCCGATTGCTGCGTGCTGTTTACCCTCGCGGACGCTGTATTCCGTGATTATCACACCGTTCTGCTCCGCGACAGCACCCTGGCAGCAGAACTTCCAGATGAAGTAGAGACCTTTACCCAGACCCAGCGAATAATTCTTTGGATCGAAAGCATCCTCGGTCCAACAACCACCACACCAGAATTCCTCACTGCGCTGGCGGATTCGACATTGATTCTCGAAAGGACTGAGGCATGCCGATAACAATTAAAGATATCGCCAGGCAGGCTGATGTTTCCGTAGCCACGGTTTCCTACGTGGTGAACAAATCCAAGTGGGTCAGTCCAGAACTGACTGAACGTGTCTTGAAGGCCATCGAACAGTTAGGTTACTCCCCAAACGCGGTCGCTCGCAGCCTGCGCCAAAAACACACCAGGATGATCGGGTTGATCGTCCCCGATAGCTCAAATCCATTCTTTGCCGAGATAGCCAAAGGCGTCGAAGACGCCGGTTTTGAGGCTGGCTACAGTGTGATCCTGTGCAACTCGAATGCTTCTCTGGATCGAGAGCTGGTTTATTTAAACCTGCTGCAATCCAAACGAGTGGAGGGGATCATCTTCATTGCGACCTCAACTCACGTTGAACAGCTCCTGACGATCGCAAAAAGCGGAATCCCGGTGGTGATCTTTTACCGAGAACTGCCTGGGCTGGATGTTGATACTTTCCGGATTGACAACTTCCGAGCCGGATACCTGGGGACGAGGCATCTGATCGAACTGGGTCATCGTAATATTGCCTGCATCCAGCCTGCATCAGCCCAAACACCCAGCAGCCAGCGGGTGGAAGGTTATAAACACGCTATGAAAGAGGCTGGAATTCCATGGCAAGAAGAACTGATGCCGCGCGGTGATAACCACATCAGTGGCGGGGAAATTGCCGCCCAGAAATTAATCCAAAGCGAATTACCATTTTCCGCGATATTCTCGACCAACGATGCCATGGCGATCGGCGCGATGCGCGCACTGCGCGGATCTGGCTATCAGATCCCGCAAAACGTCAGTATTGTTGGGGTGGATGATATTATCCTGGCCTCTTACTGCGAGCCACCCCTCACCACAGTCGCCCAACCCAAATATGATGCAGGCTGCCAGGCGGTGGGTTTTCTAATCGATCGAATTGCGGGCGATTACAACAAGGAACCCCGTAACATCTTACTCGACATACAGCTCGTCCAACGCAGCTCTTGTATCCCTTTCAATGAAACCAAAGCAATGAACAGGCCAAACCGATGAACACCTTTACGCGAGAAGAAGTTTTAGATATCTGCCGGCTGGTGTACGACCGTTACCTCACCAACGCAGCCGGTTCCAATTTCAGCGCGCGCGCATCTGCCAACACCTTCTACCTGACCCCCACCAACAACGCGAAAAACAACCGGCTGCGCATGCGGGCAGACGATCTTCTCCTGGTAGATGAACAGGGCAAGATCCTGGACGGACGGGGCGAGCTCAGCCGTAGCTGGATTACCCATCTGAAAATGTACCAGGAATTTTCCTATGTCGGAGCGGTGATCCACGCCCATCCGAAGTTAGCAACCGTCTTCTCCTGTCGCGAAAAGCCAATGGAACCATTTCTGGATGCCATGCAGAAGTTCGGGCCTATTCCGGTGGTACCCAGATCATTTAAGGTTGACAGCCCAGAATTTGGACAGGCTATTGCCGATATCTTTCGAGAGACGGAAACCAGCTTCCGGGCACACGGGCACGCGGTGTTATACCCATTCCATGGAGTGCTGGTAGCAGCCCCCACCCTGGCGGATGCCTACGACTTACTGGAGCGGATCGAATACAACGCTACCGCCATCCTTTATTCCCGTTTGCTGGAGGCGCTTTAGTGGAGATCGAGCGCAGGGAACACCCAACCCCATACGATGTGATCGTCTCATCCCCTAATGCGGCCCTTGACTCCTATTACCTGCTTCCTCAATTGCAGTTTGGAGCGGTCAATCGATCGGAAACTACTTACCACACGGCCGGGGGGAAAGGGAATAACCTGGCGCGGGCAGTCCGGGCGTTGGGAGGGCGAGCCTTGAGCCTGGGGATTGTCGGTGGCCATTCCGGCCGTTTTATCCTCGATGAGCTGGCCCGCGAAGAAATTCCGACCGACATGGTCTGGGTTGATCAGGAAACACGCAGGTCAACCACGCTAATTTCACCCGGACAAATACAGAACACCGTTGTGCTCGACTCGGGAAACCCCATTCCGCTCGAAGGGGGCAGCCAGCTTCGCCAAAAAATTCTCTCCCATGCGCTGGAGGCCCCTTTCCTGGTGCTGACCGGAAGCCTTCCACCCGGTTTTCCCCACCGGTTTTATGCGGAGATTACTCGGGATACTGCCAATATCGCCGGATTGAAAGTCTGCCTTGATTGTAGCGGCCCTCCCTTGCGGGCTGCCGTGGAGGCCGGTACGCCCTTTATAAAAGTTAATACGTCGGAATACCTGGCAAGCCTGTCTCAAGAAAAGACGCTTCGCCTGGATGAAGTCCTGCGCACGTTCGAATGTTCTCAACCGCGCGGATTAGAGCTCCTGATCGTCACCGATGGTCCCCAAGGCGCATACGTTTTTTCCTCATATCACGTTCCATTCCAGGTAAAAACAGTAACCGAGTCCTGGCTGAGCACAGCTGGAGCCGGTGATACGTTTATGGCAGGATTATTACTGTCTTTCAATCGCGGGGCTGCTCTTGAACAGGCTGTCGCGTACGCTTCTGCCGCTGCTGTTGCCTCGCTCAAGAAGATTGTTTGCGGCCAACTCGACCCACAGGATGTTGATATAAATCTTTCGCGGACTGATATCCATCTGATCTTCAAGTAAACGTAATCTCAAGGGAATAACAGGAATGGCAGTACACCCCATCACCGATCGTAAGCTTGCCCTGGGTATCGATATCGGAGGAACCCATATCAAAGCTGGGATTATTACCCGGGATGGCCGGCTGCTCGCCAGTCAGGTTGCGGAAACCCCGGCGAAGTCCAGGCCTGAGATTGTAATCGACCACATCCTTTGCGTGATCCATTCATTACAAAAGGAAAGCCTGATCGATCTAGAATCGATCGATGGCATTGGCATTTCCATGGCAGCCTTTATCACTGCGGATGGAGTTGTCACGGCTACCGCACATCTTTCTCAGGAATGGGTTGGATATAATCTACACGCTCGTTTATCCACTGATATTCCCGCAGAATACTATTTCTCACTCGACACCCCTTCACCGACACTAGGAGAAGCCTACTACGGGGCAGGCCGCGGCATCTCAGAGCTGGCATACGTAACCGTCTCGACTGGCATTGGCGCCGGGATCCTGGTCAATGGAGCGTATTTTATTGGCGGGTTGGGCTGGGCCGGTGGGGTAGGACATATCATCATCGATGAAAATAGTCAGCGGCGCTGCGAAGGGTGTGGAAACTTTGGCTGCCTGGAAACCTTTGCCTCCAAACATGCCATTATCGCAACTGCTCAAGAGCTGGCCGAAGTTAATCCTGGAAGCCAGATACTTACAAACGTTCAAGGGAAGCCTGAGCGGATCACTCCAAAAACCGTGCACGAAGCCGCTGTTGCTGGAGATACAGCTGCTATCGAGGTATTCCGGCGAGCCGGCCATGCCCTGGGATTGGGACTGGTCAGCCTGGCCGACATTGTCGCGCCAAACCGGATTGTAGTGGGCGGTGGAATTGCTCGCGCCGGAGAGTTTCTCTTAGGCCCGGCACGCGAAGTCGTGCGTGCCCGCGCTTATCCTCCTCGCATCCGTCAGGTGGAGATCGTCCAGGCTGAACTAGGAGACCAATCCGGAGTATTCGGCGCCGCGGCGATGGTTTTTCATGATCTGCAAATCAACAGCCCAATTCAAACGCAATAACCAGACGTTCTGCGCCTGGGTTTCATGAAGGAGTCACGATGGTTATCGAACCAACCGGAACCAGGATGGAAGTGCTGGAAAGCCTGGCTCGAGTTGTTACCCCTGAACATGTTTCGGATCATCAGGCTTCCCGTATGGCGTATACGCGAGGGGTCTGGCCGATCGAATTAAAGCGAGCCCAGGCGGGAGATTGGTCTTGCCTGCCTTCTCTGGTCGTCTGGCCCGGGAACACAGCCGAAGTGGCACGGGTGGTTCAGATTGCCCGGGAACGGCACCTGGCGTTGGTACCTTATGGAGGCGGCTCCGGTATCGTGGGAGGCACCAGCCTGGCAAACGCATTGGTTGTCGACCTGAAGCGGTTGGCAGCCCTTGACCTAAACGAAATGAACCAGACGGTCTCCGCCGGAAGTGGAGTCAATGGCTGGCATCTGGAAGAATGGCTAAACGAGCGGGGATACACCCTCGGGCATTTCCCCCAATCGATGAATTCGGCCTGTGTCGGCGGATTGGTGGCAACGGCTTCCATCGGAACTTTTTCCGGACGATATGGCAAGATGGACGACCTGCTGGTTGGGTTGGAGGCCGTCCTACCGAACGGAAACATCCTGCGGACAAAACCGATTCCACGCCGTTCGAGCGGCCCAAATCTAGCTCAGCTTTTCATCGGCTCCGAAGGCGCATTTGGGATTATCACTGAAGCCACTCTGCGCGTCTGGCCAAAACCCGAGACCCGCGAATGGGCCGTATATACATTTCCAGACACAATCTCAGGTTTCGATACCGTTCGGTCGTTCATGCGTACAGAGGCTCAACCGGCATTGGTGCGCCTCTACGATGAAGCGGAAAGTACCGCACGGATTCGCCATTTCGGATACCCACCCGGGCACGCCCTGCTGATCCTTGGTTTTGAGGGCAGCGCTGGATATGTTGACTGGCAGAAACAGGTGGTCGACCGGATTTGCGCCCAGCATCAGGGAGTCTTCCGGGGTGACGAAGCAGCGCTGCATTGGTACCGCTACCGGTTCGACACTTCAGCAATGCTGCGCTACAACCACAAGCCAGGTGGAGTTGCTGATTCCCTGGAAGTAGCAGCCCCCTGGGACAGGTTAGAGGCAGTCTGGCGGGCGATGCGCAGCGCGCTCGAACCGTTGTGCGATGTGGTCCACTGCCATTTTTCGCATGTGTACCCAACCGAAGGATCAGCATACGTGATTTTCTACGCCCAGGCTATAGAAAACACGCCCCAGGCAGCCATTGAGCATTACCAGCGCTGTGTTGACGCGGCTTTGCAGGCCTGTCTGGCAGAAGGAGGCAGCATCTCTCACCACCATGGCATTGGCCGCGGTAAAAAGAACTGGATGAAGGAAGAACACGGTCTGGCAGGCTGGGAACTTCTGCATGCCCTGAAACAGGCTGTCGATCCAGATAATATTTTCAACCCAGGAGTGATGGGGTTATCATGAACCCACTCTCAGCGAACCTTCAGACAATCGCCACAAATTGCAGCCTCTGCCACGACCAATGTGTTTCTGCCTGCCCGGTAGTCGAAATGACCTCCCGGTTGATTGGTTATCCCTCGCGCCTGGCGACACTGGCCTGGGAACTTGAACGGGGGAACCTGTCGGCCGATGCAGAAACCATGCTGGCGATGCTTCACTGTATCCACTGCAACGCATGCACACGCAGCTGCGTGTATATTGACGACCCGGTCGATATAACTCCATTCGTCCGTTATACCCGGCAAAAGCTGATCCAAAAAGACCAGGCCACTCCGCAAATGCGGCAGATGCTTGAGCGGATCCAATTGTGGGGGAACCCATACCTGGATATCCAAAACACGCTAAATGAAATGAAAGTGAAATTTGGGCAGAACCGCGGAGCCATTAAGACCCTGGTTATTGCGGATGCCGCTGAACTGGCTTATGCGCCGGCGGCTGCTCATTCTGGCCTGCGCTTGCTTCAACGATTAGGATACAATCCGCTTGCCTTATCCAGCCAATCCTACACTGGCTGGGAGCTCTGGCAGTATGGGTATGGGAAGGAACTTTTGGGCCTCGCCGAAGCCCTGGTAAAAGAGATAGAGCATCGCAACCCGGAAGTTGTGATTACTCTCAGCCCCGTTAGCGCGTATCTCCTGCGGAAAGTCTTCCCGGAAGATTTGGGCATATCCATTTCCGCAAAGGTGTTGAGCCTACCGGAGGCCGTTCTTGCCCGCCTCGAACAGCCAACTTCACCAGCGTTATCCCAGCTAGCATCCATTTACCTGGTTATGTCCTGCGCAGAAACATATCAGCTGCAAAGCTTTGCCTCACGAGAAGTCCTTGAGCTATTTGGAATAACCTGCCTAGGGATTCCCAATAACCAGCCATACCACCGCTCCAGCTTCCCAGAGGGACTGGCCCTTGAGCTTTATCCAACACCTGGAAACTGGTTTGCACGCAAAATCGCCGAAACGGTAGTAAACTTGCACCCGGATGCCATTGTGTGTACCGCCGGGATGGCCTGGAAAGCGATGCACGCATATTGTCCGGATCTTCCGGTAACCCATTGGTCTACCTTTGTGTTGAGCCAATTGACAAGGAATGGAGAAGAGGGCTAAGAACATGATGGAACCAGTTGATCATCCCATTCGGTTCTTTTCGGAATATATCAGCCTGACCGGGGTTTCCCACCTGGGACTCGAAAAAAGTGGTGATCCCCGCCTTTTGGGAAAACGCCTGGGCTTGCTGAACGGATCTTCATGGATCACAGCCTGGAGCAACTACTTTGGCCGGCTGTATCTGCCCGGTGCTCACCTGGTTAACATGGGAAATGAAGCTGTCCAACTCAACTTCATGCAGGCCTATGCGGCGAAACAACCCTGCCCTCCCCGCGAGAACGTCGAGCGATTTATCCGCTACGCAATCGACCTGGTTGAGCTCGCACAGGTGCACGCGGTGATGATCACCTGCTCGACCATGAACCGCAGCTTCGCGGCCGTTTCCTCGGCTCTTGAGCCTTATTCGGTTCCGGTGATCCAGATTGATATGCCGATGATGGAAAAGGCAGTTGCCAGTGGAGGGAAGATACTGGTAATCGCCACCCATGGCCCAACGGTTGCCAGCACGCAAGCGCTGCTGGACGAAACCGCCCAACGTATGCAAACTCGGGTCCAATATGATGGATTGACTGTCGAAGAAGCATGGCATCGTCTCGCCGAAGGCGATATTCTGGGTCACAACCAATTGCTGGCCGAAGCAATCCAAAACGCTGGGCCAGCCCAGTATACCTGTGTCGTCCTGGCGCAGCTTTCGATGTCTGCTTTCCTGTTCTCTTATCCCGACCCGCTGATCCAGTTCGGTTTACCCGTCCTTACCAGCGGGCAGTGCGGTTTCGAGTACGCTCGCGAAATCCTTCAGAACCTGCCTGTAATTTAAATCGAACGACATTTCACAAACATATTTAGTTGGAGGAACCGTTCATGAAACACGATAGCTACTTCTTGCGCTTAGCCGCTCAGACGCCAACGGAATTTTGGATCAATAATCCGACACGCGAGCAGGCAGACCTGGCGATAATGCATGGCGCTACAGGTTGTACCAATAATCCATCTTACACCCAGAAAATGCTTGACCATCCCAATGAAGCAGCTTATGCCCTGCAGATTCTGGATGAAACGATCCGCGAGATAAAAGATGACAATGAGGCCATAGCCGAATTCCAACGCCGGATCGTTAAGCCCATTGCTGATAAGTTCCTACCGCTCTTCGAAAGAAGTGGGGGCAAGCAAGGGTACGTTTCGATCCAGGGGGATCCCATCCATGAAGATGACCCGGATGTCATCATCCGGGAGGCACTGGAAAACCGCAAGCTTTCGCCGAATATCTGCTGCAAAATCCCTACGACCGGCGCAGGTTTACAGGCGATGGAATACCTGATCGAGCAGGATGTGCCGATCAACGCCACTGAGATCTTTGGGATACACCAGGCCCTGGTATTATTTGATACCTACCAGCAGGTGAGCAGAAAAAGTGGCAAATCGCCCATGTTATATATGTCGCACATCGCAGGGATATATGATGATTACCTGCAAGATTACGTAGCCAGCCACCAGATCCAAATATCACCGGATGTAGTCTGGCAAGCTGGCCTGGCCGTATCCCGGAAGCTCTATCAGATTATGGAAGACCACCAATATCCAGGAATTTTCATCCTGGGCGGCGCCCGCGGGCTGCATCACTTCACCGAAATGGTCGGCGGAAAGGTATGCTGTACAATCAATTGGGAAGGGACTGCCGACCGGCTGCTTGAGCAAAACCCTCCAGTCGTGTACCGTCTTTTTAACCCCGTTCCCCAAAAGGTAATTGATGAGCTGATGGAAAAACTGCCTGACTTCAAGCGCGGGTATCTTGAAGATGGACTTGAGGTCGATGAATTTGAAAACTTCGGACCGGTTTGCCTGTTCCGCAGTATATTCACGAAAAGCTGGCTGCGAGTTCTGGAATTTATTCGCCAGCGCCGCTGACCGGTTTAAACAGGATCTTACCTATCTTATATGGGCTTAGGCTCGATATCCGTTCTCCGGAAAGTGTATAGATTCCCTGAATATCGAGCCCGTTCGTTTTCACCACAACAGGTTCGTCATCCTGACTGACAGAATATAGCCGGCATAGAATATCCGGTCCTTCTGCGTTTAGCACTGTCGAGACCAGCAGAGGATTGGTGATCTGGATTAATTCGATCTGAGGTGGCAGCAGTCCAGCGCTGTCTGGTTTGACAAATGGTATGGGCGGGTTATCGTACGAGCGCGCCACACCAATTACGTCCGCCGATCTCCAATCCCCCTGGTGAGGATAGATCGAATACCGGATGGTCTGTTTTCCGTTTAAACGTTGATCAAACGTTTTTGGCCAGCGTCCCATCCCAAGACGGTTGCCAATCGCATCTGTATCTTCTCCCCAGGCAAACAGATTCACCAACATGCCATCCTCCACCCAATGTTTAATCGTTCCCTGGTGGAAATAGGCAAATCCTTTCTCGCCGTCAGTTATGTCCACCCAACTTGCCGGTAAGAAAGGTCGCTCTTCAAAGGAGGTAACAACGCCGAAGGAAATATCATGTGTTATTTTGCCTTTGAAAGAAAGAGGCCACTGGACTCTTAGCTTGCTATCATCATGATAGAAAGAGCCAACACTTGCTCGATCGAAAAGAAAAACCCATTCGAAGTCAATCCGCGGCAATTCCTTGTAGAAAAAGATGCTTAGTTCTGCTTTCACCCGTTCATTCAGGTTTCCATGAACTTGAAATTGGGAACACACCGGGGTTTCAAGCACGGTCGCACGGCCATCTGGTTCGAAATGCAGCTCAGGACCTGGGCCAGGCGGTTCCCACCGGATAACTTGATCAGGGTTGACATTAATATTAATGATCCCTGCGTGCCTGGAACCAAGACCGGTGCTATCCTGACCGGCAAGCTGGTTTCCATGAATGTTGACACTGGATAAAAGCTCATCGCCACCTGGAACCAGCTTTAACGATGTGAATGTTCCACTAAGGTCGACCTGACAGTCGTAATAATGGTTTCGAAAATGGAATTCTCCATCCAGGTTGGTAATGAAATTATCTTCAACACCGCCTGCTCTCACCGAATAGGATGAATAGCCAAAAGATGTCTGGTTGTCCAGGAAGGTTACGGTTGAGGAAGATTCCCCGGTGGAAGTAACCTGGCAGGCTACTGGTTGCCCCTCGGAATTAAAAAGGGCCGGGGTTTGAAGCGGCAGTTCTACTGTTACCGGCGCTACAATGGGATGTGGGTTGGTGTTGAAAACAACGATCTGCAGCCCGGTTTCCTGTAAGGGACGGATCTGTGCCAATATTTCCCGCGCAGCAGTCTCTGTCATTTGCCATGCTATTGCTGCAGCCTCATTGAGCCTGCCAATGCATTTTTCGCGGATCTCAGGTCCGCAGAAACAATACACATCATGATGTTGGGTTGCCAGGATGGTTTTCCAGACCGGGCTGGTCGATGGAAATTCTCGATCCAGTAAAATGGAACCTATCGCCTGGACGGCCTCCGCGCGCAAAACAGATTGTTCGGCGATAAAATTACAGCGGGAAAGCTCCTCGGCGCGGATCCCCTCAATATATGACCAGTTCGTGTACATCCTCGATTGAAAGCGGGGAGGGTATTTCCTCAACCGTTCAGCAAGTGCTTCATCGAGTAACACAAAATCGCCCTTCTGGCGATCTGCCATCCATTGGTCATCCACAGCGTTCATGTCTGGGATTTCGACCAGAATTGGCGGTACTTGCAGCAGCCCCTTTACTTCCTGGTAATTGATCCAGTCTTTTACCTTCATATGCATATGTTCTTGAAGGTACACATAGATTAAGGTTCCATCCAGGCCGCGCCAGTGGGTAAACTCGCTCCCCTGTACAAACATCGTACCTTCACGGTAGTGAAAGAGTAATTCTCCACCTTCCATAACGATGGTGCCGATAAATTGGGGTATCGGCATATATTGGATGCCAAACGCATTCAGTAACTGGGGGGTCTGTTCGTTGAAACTGCATTCCTGATGCGCGTACGTTACGATCTGGAAGTTACCCAATTCGCGGTACACGTTTTGTCCATATTCAAATTGGCGGTAATTTGCTTCGGAACTTAAGGTTTGTAAATGCGGTTGGGAATAGGTTCCATTGTAGAGGGTGCATCTACCAGCCTTTACCAGCTGCAGCATATCATGCAGAACATCTGGGGCATCTTCTTTTAGAAGCTCCAGCTCGAAGGCAGACCATTCAAAACCAAGTTTCAGTTGAGGATATTTCTTGAGAACAGCAAGGTTTTCGCGAATTCTTTCAATATATCTCTCAATATCCTCTGCCCCCCAGGGAGGCGTCCTTTCCGCGCAGATAGAGTCTTCTCGGATGAGGAAATACATGGGATGCTGTGCAATGGCAATTTGAAACCGCATTATCCTCTCCCTGGTATTAAAACCTCAGACTCTAAACTCCTTCGTCCACATATGGCAGCACAACATTTACCAGCAGGTGAACCAGCTCATCTCGAACCTGATTGAGGTGCATCTGTATTTCCATTTCAGCTTTTTCTGCATCGCCAGCCAGGATGCTTTCGACAAAAGCCCGGTGTTCATCTGCCGAGCGCCTGGTACGGCCCTGCAGAGCAACAAAACCAATCCGCACCCGGTGCCATTGGGCATTCAGGTTGTTGATGATCTCCCGGGCCCGATCGTTACCGGCCATGGTAAAAAGAACATCGTGTAAATGAATATCCGCTTGTAGCCATTCAGACGCATCGTTCAACTCGGCGAATTTTTCCATGTTCTTTAGGGCATCCCGCAGTGCGCTGCGCAGCTGCTCATCGTGGCACAATGCCGCTTTTCGAGCAATCATCCCCTCGATGGCTTCTTTCAAATCAAAAATTTCGTTAATATTCGCCAGCGAAAGCGCATATATTTTCCATCCACGGCGGGCTTCGTTTACCAGCAAGCCTTCTTGTTCCAAACGGTAAAAGGCTTCGCGCACAGGGGTCCGGCTTACATGCAGCTGGTTTGCGATTTTCGTATCGGTAATCCATTCGCCCGGTTTAAAGCTAAGATTAAAAATCTGATCTCTTACATATTCATACGCTCGCTGCTGGTTGGTTGCGGACGCGTTCGTCATCTTCCCTCGTTTCATCTTATCGCATTAATCATTTATTTGTTTATATTATAGCATATTTACAGATAAGTTATTGTATACAGGATATTGACTTTTTGCATACAATTCACTACAATGAATTAAGCAAAATCCCATATTGTTTCCGTATTATTACCGGTATTTTTGTATTCAAATCACCCATTCAAACCCATGCAAACGGGCTTGTTTATGCTTGCACTTTATCTTTTTATTTTTCAATTCCTGGATATCTTACTATGCAAATAACACCTCATAAATTCACCGAATTGGAAGAGATGGCTTACCAGATCCGCCGGCTCACTGTTGAGATGATCACGTATGGCATGTGGGGGCATATCGGCGGCTCGTTTTCCATGGCCGAAATTCTGGCTGTACTGTATTTTCAAGCCATGCAGGTAGACCCCAAAAACCCTCGCTGGGAAAAGCGCGACAGGCTGATCCTTTCCAAAGCACACGGATCACCAGCACTGTACTCCGCCCTGGCATTACGCGGTTATTATCCAATTGAAAAGATCTACACCTACTGCGAGCTGGGAGGGTTTGAAGGCCATACGGATCTTACCCGCACGCCTGGCCTGGATTCCTCGGGTGGACCTTTAGGAATGGGTCTTTCGATTGCCACCGGGATCGCACTTGGACTGCGCTACCAGGAAAACCCTCGCTCGAAAGTCTACTGTATTCTTGGAGATGGCGAGATCAACGAGGGCAACGTTTGGGAAGCAGCCATGTCCGCTGCGCATTACCACCTGGACAATCTGATTGCCATTGTTGACTACAACAAAGTAATGGCCAAGGGGTTTGTTTGGGACCAGATGGGTGTCGAACCGGTGATGGAAAAGTGGCAGGCTTTTGGATGGGATGTTATTCAAATCGACGGTCACGACCTGGCAGCCATTACGGATGCGATCTACCAGGCTTGTTGGGTCCAGCCGCGTGGAAAGCCCATCGTCATCATCGCTCACACGGTCAAAGGTCGCGGGGTTTCGATGGCCGAATTTAATTACAAATGGCACACCCAGGCTCCCAGTGCGGAAATGGCGGATAAGATGCTGCGGGAATTATCCAGAACGTACGGCAGAGTTGAAGAGGGTTACAGCCGCATGGTGGAAAGCCAGGAAAAGGAGAGGTTCTATGGCGGAGAATAAGCACCCCGGGCGAACTGGAAATGATTCTCCTCAAGAAATGCGAGACGTTTTCGGCCAGACCTTGGTTGAACTGGGGCGTAATTTTCCCCAGATCATCGTTCTGGACGCTGATCTTCACACCTCTTCCAAAGCGCTTTACTTCAAACAAGCCTTTCCTGACCGATTTATTCAAGTAGGTATTGCGGAGCAAAATTTATTCGGGATTGCCGCCGGATTGGCACTGACCGGCTTCATTCCATTTCCATCTACCTTCGCAGCATTTGCCACCCGGCGGGCGCTCGACCAGGTTGCTATCTCGATTTGTTACCCAAGGCTCAATGTAAAAATCCCGGGATCCTATGTTGGCATCCCCACCAGCCGCGCCGGAAGTTCGCATAACTGCATCGAGGATATCGCGGTGATGCGGGCATTGCCAAATATGCAGGTTGCCGACCCTGGAGATGACGCCGACCTGCGGGCGATCATGCGGGCAGCCGTCGCTGTGGATGGTCCTGTATATTTCCGTATCCCTCGCTATACACTACCGGATCTCTTTGGCGATGATCACCAGTTCGAATGGGGAAAAGGGGTCATCTTGAGGCACGGCAGCGATGTGACCTTGTTCGGAACCGGCCTTATGACCAATTTTTGCATGCAGGCTGCCTGCTTGTTAGAAGCCGAAAATATTGAAGCAGAGGTGGTTCACCTGGCATCCATTAAACCGATCGATAGCGATTTGATTGCTGCCTCCGCCGCCCATACCGGCTGCGCGGTAACCGCAGAAAATGCCATCCATTCTTAGGCGGTTTTGGCTCCGCGGTGGCTGAAGTGCTTGGTGAACATTGCCCGGTACCCATCGAGCGGATCGGAGTACGCGACCGTTGGGTCGATAGTGGTGGAATCCAGGAGCTATTCCGGCATCATGGTATGACCCCTGAAGATATCGCCGCCGCGGCCCGGAAAGTGATCAACCGAAAGTGAAGTCGATTGTAGAGCAACCGGAATACACCACCGGCGAAAGGAGGCACGTCTGAGAAAAAGACTGATGATCATTGGTTTCCACTTCTTGGAAAGTATCTCCAGGACCCGGACAGCAGATTTTTCAATCGATTATGAGGAGGAGAATGCAATGCTTAGAATGTACGGATATAAAATTTCTGATCCTTCTGGTCGCGATCTCAATGGTCTTGACATCCTGCGCGCCAGTGACGCCAGCCGCCCCCTCGGTTGTAAGAGAAACGGTTATGGTGAAAGAAACGGTAAAGGAAACCGTGGTGGTGCAGGAAGTGGTCGAGAAAGTGATCACTCCAACACCTTTGCCGCCCACACCTCAACCAGGAAAGAAGATCATTACCTGGTGGAGTCATTGGGCCAATGAACCGGCCAGGCGCCAGGTCATTGAGACCATCATCAAAGATTACGAAGACCGCCCATCCAGATGTTGACATCATCATTTCGTGGTGGGATGCCGCACCGCTCACCGATGCCGTACGGGCAGTGATGGCTGCCGGCGGAACCGGCGCACCGGATATTGCCACGGATGTCGATCTGGTCAATATGGTGAAGGCCGGTTATGTTCTGGACCTCGAAGACACGATGCCTTGGGAAAATTTCCAGGATGGCCTGAAAGCAGGCTGGCAAGATCGAAGGCGTCGAAGGGAACCTACAATTTCTCGCCCGGCATCCAGACGCTGATGCTTTTCTACAACCCGACAATCTTCGAAAAACTGGGGATCAAGGTACCTGATAATTACACCTTTACCCAGGATGAATTTGTCGACGTGGTCAAGAAATGCAAAGCCGGCGGTTACGCGGGTGTTGCGGATGCGGTCGGCAACCGCAATTACCCGGCCCTCTTCCCCATCTGGGCTGCCATGACCAACCTGGTTGGGCGCGAGGAACAGAATGCATTACAATATTGGCGCAAAATCCTGGGATACCCCGGAAGCGCGCCAGGTTCTGGATTGGATGGTGGAGCTGCGCGATGCCGGCATGTGGCCGAAAACTTTCAGCACGATGACCATCGATGAATTCCACGTTTACTTCCACACCCAGCAGAAATCCTGCATGCTGTACGTGCCAAGCTGGTATCCTGGGCGCGCTTTCAAAATCGAGGCAGAAGGCGGGCAGTCCCCCGACTTCCACTTCAAGATGCTGCGCTACCCATTGATGAACGGCGCGAAGTTCCCCAACCAGCTCTGGACGGCTTCAGATTCGGGCTATATGGTCCTGTCAACCACCAAATTCCCCGATGTCGCCAAGGATATCTGGCCTTTATGGCGCAGCCCAAGTACGGCGCGCTGTGGACCGCGGTGACCAACATCCCCAGCTCCTTAAAATATGACCCCGTCAAAGATTGGCCGAAGGATATCGAAGGCCAGGAGAAATGGCAGTGGTATTGGCAGGAGATCGACACGGTCTACAGCGGTATGGAGCAAACCATGGCTACCGGCACCGAGTGCGGTGATTTTCTGGATGCCCGCACCAGCGCCATCAACCAGGGCCTGCCGCAAGGTTTGGTTACGGTCGACGAAGCCATCCAGATGGTGGATGCCAAAGCTCTGCAAGAAATAATTGTAACTTCGAAATCCTGAATCGCCTGGGCGGAATAACTGTCCCCAGTTGCTTTCCACCCAGGCATCTGGTGCTAGACAGGAGTAAAAATGGCAAGTCACTATCAAGCGCATTCAGCAACGATCCGCCATCGCGGCCCGCCAGCGGGTAAGGCGGAAACCCTGGGGAGCGATTTTCCTTTTTATCGCCCCGGCGATCATCGTCTACACCATTTTCGTGCTCTACCCACTGCTGGCGACCTTTTACTATTCCTCCAACACAGATTGCGCCAGCCGGAGGAAAAGCTGGTTACCACATTCGTCGGGCTGGCAAACTATCAAGCGCTGTTTCAAGACGACATTTTCTTCCAGGCTGCCAAGCAACACACTGCTGTGGGGAGCAGCTGGCCCGTTGCTCGAAATGGTAATCGCCATCACTCTGGCAATGTTCGTTTATTTCCGCGTGCCATTTCACCGCTTCTACCGGGTGGCCTGGTTCACCCCCATCCTGGTTTCCGGCGTCATCGTTGGCCTGGTGTTCCGCTGGATTTTTAATTACGACTGGGGCATCTTGAACGTCGGGCTGCGCGCTATCGGTCTGGATTCAGCTCGCCCTCAACTGGCTTGGGCGCCGGGACACCCCCATCTGGGCGGTCATCTTCGTGCATTTTTGGGCTACCTTTGGTTACTCATTTGTGCTGATTCTGGCCGGTCTTTCTGCAATACCAGACGAACTGCTCGAAGCGGCCTATATCGACGGCGCTTCGAGGCTGCAGGCCATCTGGTATGTGTTGCTGCCCCTGTTAAAACCCACCGCGATCACGGTGCTCATCCTTTCTTTTATGGGCAAGATGCACGCATTCCACGTGGTATGGGTACTGACCAACGGCGGGCCAATGCATTTCTCCGAAACCGTCGCCACGTACGTACAGAAGCGGGCTTTTGGGTGGAGTTCGATAGATCTGGGTTACCCTTCCGCAATCTCCGTCGTCTGGTTCGGGCTAACGGTGATCGGGGTTGGCATCATCAGCCGTTGGCTTCGATCCAGAGTCGAAGTGTAGCTGGCCAACCAATCCGTTTCTCGTCCAAGGAATGAATTACCATCGATCAGAATTAGGGAGTTGTATTATGTCTTCAGCATCCATTGGAAACATTCGGGATACCAGGTTATCCGTCTGGCTGCGGCGGATCAGGATCACCCTGCTAACTGTGGTGCTGCTGGCGTTTACCTTGATTGTCATCGTGCCGTTTATCTGGATGATCGTTATGTCCGTCCGCACCACCGGCGAAATCCTGCTGAACCCATACGGGCTGCCAAAGGTCATCCGTTGGCAAAATTATGTGCGGTTATTCTTTGACCCTCAGATCCGGTTCTATCAGTACTACATCAACAGTATCTTTGTAACGTTCTTTTCCGTCCTGTTCTGCATCTTGCTTTCCACCCTGGCGGGATACGGATTTGGCCGGAAACGGTACAATTTTAAATTTCGGGGCTGGATTTTTACGATGCTGCTGTTTGCCTTAATGCTGCCTCCCCAGATCCTCTACATCCCCCAGTTCACCATGATGGCTCGATATGGGCTGATCAATACCCGCTGGTCGCTTGTCCTGCTGTATGCAGCCCTGGGTATGCCGGTCAGCACGTATATCATGTCTACGTATTTTTCCCAGCTGCCATCCGAGATCGAGGATGCCGCTATGATCGATGGCTGTTCTGATTGGGGAATGTTCTGGAAGGTAATGCTGCCTCTGGCCCGTCCGGCGGTTTCTACGGTAATCCTGATGAATTCCCTTTCATTCTGGAATGAGCTGCTCTTATCGTTAACCATGGTCACCAAACCGGAAATGCGCACCCTGCCATCTGCCATGATGATGTTTGTTGGCGAAAATGCGGCCGATTTTGCAATGGCAGCCACCAGCCTGGTCGCAGCTATGCTGCCAATCCTCATCCTATATTTGCTCCTCTCTGAAAAATTCATTGAAGGAATGACAGCCGGGGCATTAAAAGGCTGAATCCAAATAATCATCTTCTTTCCCAGGAGAGCTTTATGCCGCGAGAATTAATCGTTGAGACACCGAAAAAGATTGGATACCAGGAATATCCTGACCGGGAACCGGTAGGAAAAGAAGTACTGGTAAAAACGACTGTCAGCGGAATTAAACATGGCACGGAACTAAATATGTACCGCGGCACCCTGCCTTTCGCCGAGGAGCTGTGGGATCCCTGCCTGCGGCTTTTCCGCAAACCTGGGCCAGGCGAACAGGTAGCCCCCTTTTTCCCGCATACGATTGGGTCCTGGGCAGCCGGGGTAGTGGTTCAGGTTGGTTCGGATGTCGTTCATTATCGACCCGGTGATCTGGTGCATGGCGAATGGAAACATCGCGAAACGGTGATCAAGCATGAGGAACAGCTTTATCCGGTCAGTCGCGAGGTCGATTCGGAGACCATGGTGTTTAGCGACCCGGCGCGCTTTGCGCTGGCCGCCATTCACGATGCGGCGATTAAACTGGGCGACCGGGTCGCCATTTTCGGGCTGGGCGCCATTGGGTTGATCGCACTGCAAATGGCGCGCCTGAATGGGGCAACACAAGTGATTGCCCTGGACCTCATCCCCAGCCGGCTTGCCCTGGCAAAAGAGCTTGGCGCTGATCAGGTAATCAACCCAGCAGAGACGGATGCAGGGATGGCGATAAAAGAGGTCACCGGTGGACGGGGGGTCGATGTAGCGGTTGAGATATCCGGTTCCTACCTGGCTCTGCAGCATGCCATTCGCGGCGTGCATCGAGAAGGCCTGGTGGTGACTGCCAGCTATTACGGCGATCAGGCTGGGCGTTTGGATCTTTCCCGTGAGTGGCACCACAACCGGATTACCCTCCGCTCCAGTATGCCAGTCTGGGATTGCTCGCACCGCTGCCAGCCGATGTGGGACATGAACCGTCTGGAGCGAACGGCCATCGAGCTGCTTGCTCATAAGATGCTCCAGGTGAAGCCATTGATCGGCGCGCGGTATCCCTTCGAACGTGCTGCCGAAGCATACACGATTATTGATCAAACCCCGGGTGAAAAGATAAAAATTTTGCTGACCTACCCTTCCGAAGGAGCTTCCTAATGAAGACACTCCGCACGGCAATCATCGGCTGCGGCCGATTTGCCAAACGACATGCCACACACCTGGCCTCTTTGGAGCAGATCCAGCTTGTCGGATTTTGCGATCAAGAGATTGAAAACGCCAACATGTATAACCAGCAGTATGCCTGCGGCCAGGCGAAGGTGTATCTGGATTGCGAGAGCATGTTCGCTGAACTGGATTTAGATCTGGTTTACATCTGTCTCCCACCATACGCGCATAGTAATGAGGTCGAGCTGGCCTGTCGTTATGGAGTCCATTTTCTTATTGAAAAGCCAATCTCCTTATCGACAGATCTGGCCGTAACGATGGCGAACCAGGTTCGAGCCAGCGGCGTGAAGAGCCAGGTTGGCTTTATGTACCGTTTCGGCGAGGCCGCCCGGTGGCTAAAACAGCACAGCGGGGCAGATGGTGCATCCCTGGGAACGGGGTTTATGACCGCACGCTATGCCTGTAATTCGCTACACAGTTGGTGGTGGCGGGATCGGGCAAAAAGCGGCGGCCAGCTGGTTGAACAGGTGATCCATATTCTCGACCTGGCGCGGTTTTTCTTCGGCGAGCCGTGTCAGGTGTATTCCATGCAGGAAAACTTATTCCACACGAACGTGGATGGATATACCGTTGAAGACGCAAGTGCAACCTCTATCCGTTTCCGTTCCGGTGCGCTTGCCGTAGTTACCGCAACAAACGGAGCAATCCCCAACCGGTGGGACTGCGACTGGCGGATATTCCTTCCCGGGTTGGCAGCAGACTTCGCCGATGCCAACCACGCCGCCATCCATCATACGATCCAACCTGGGCCTGCGCCAGTCAGCATCGCTTCTGAGAAAGATCTATATCTGGCCGAAACGCTGGATCTGATCCAGGCGATCCAGGAAAATCGCCCTACCCAGGTTCCAATCGAAGAGGGTGTTCGCTCGCTTTGTCTCGCCCTGGCAGCCACCCGGTCTGCTCAATTGAATGTTCCAGTCGACATTGAAATGCCTGTCTAACAACAGGTGGAGGAAAACACAGCATGAATACCCGAGAGAATATTGACCTCTCCGGCGCCTGGCAAATTGCCTTTGATCCAGACGATAAAGGGTTGAAAGAACGATGGGTATGGGAAGGTTGGCCGGATGAAGCTACCCTGCCGGTACAGGTTCCAGGGATCTGGAACCTGGGCTACCCGGATGCAGATGGTGTTGGGTTCTACAGAACGGTATTTATTGTCCCAGACCTTTGGAGAGGAAAGGCCGTCCTCCTGCGTTTTGAGGGTGTAATCTACCGTTGCGATGTCTGGGTGGATGGAAAGTACGCAGGCAGCCACGAAGGAGGCTATACACCTTTCGAACTGGATATCACTTCCCTGGTTCGTTATGGGGAAGAGAGCCGGCTCATCGTTCGAGTAGCCGCACTCTCAAAAAACAGGGCAGTAGATGGAATGCTGCTGCGGCAGGCGCCGCTTTCAAAACAGAGCTGGTATTACGTGTACGGCGGCATCTGGGGACAGGTATCGTTGGAGGCCAGGCCAATGGTTTCCTGCCAGGCGCTGGTGGTAAACCCAGATTTGCTCCGTGAGCAGGCGAAGGTGGAGATCAGCCTGTGCAACCGTGATGCTAAATACTGTCAGGCGAACCTACTCATACGCGTCATTAACCCGCACGGTGCAATTGTTCTGGAACAAATCCACGGCGTTTCGGTGCTGCCAGGGATCACTCAATTTTTATATGATCTGGATATACCCAGACCGCTGGCCTGGAGTTGTGATCAACCGCACCTCTACCACCTGGAAGTTCAGGTGATGGATGAAGATGGGCAAACGGACAACCAGGCGACTCATTTTGGAATGCGCGATTTTACGATGCAAAACGGGCAGTTTTTCCTGAATGGAGAACCCGTTTATATTCGTGGCGTGCTGTTACAGCCAAATTTCCCGGTCAACCTGATCCACCATCCGAACCGTGAGATGATGGTCCGTGAGATCACCCTTGCAAAACAAGCCGGGTTCAACTTAATCCGCTTGCACATCCTGCCCGCCGCACCTGGATTCCTGGACCTGGCCGACCAGTATGGAATGCTGATCTATTCTGAAAGCTGTCTCGCGTGGATCCGGGATAGTCCCAGGCTAACCGAACACGGGCGGCGCGAGATCAAGGCGCTCATCGACCGCGACCGCAACCACCCTTCGATTGTTTATTGGGGGATTTACAACGAGAACCCCCCGGCTTGCGCGATCAACGGAGAACAGTTGGCCTGTTATGCGCGTTCCCTTGACCCCACCCGCGTGATCGTCGATAACTCGGGGGGATCGTTGGCCATCGACCAGGACTTTGGCTGGATTGACCGGGCCACGATGATCCCAGCTTTAAAACCGCAACCCGAGCGAGTCCTGGATGTGCATCTCTATCTAGGCGCCCCCATCTCTGGGGCCCTCTATGATTGGATTAACCAACTGGGAAAAGGCACATCATCGCGTGTCATGGTAGAGGAAAAATTAGGCTCGCAAGCCGTCTTCGATGAATTTGACCGTGAGTGCCGGTCGTACATTGGCAAGATCTTTGTGTCCGAGCTGGGATATGGCGGCATGTCGGATCTGGATGAAACGGTTGCAGGCTTCGCTGGTCGAGAGGACCTTCTCGATGCAAGGGAAATGAAAACGCTGCGTGACAGCCTTCATGAAGGTTTTCGAAAACGGAAGCTTGAGCGTGTCTTCGGTTCTGTACGGAACCTTTATCTTGAAGCGCAGCAGCTCCAGGCTATTGGAAACACCCAGCAGTTGGAAGCCTTGCTCACCAACCCGCGCGTTTCCGGTTACGTGATCACCCAGTTTAACGATGTATCGTGGGAGTTCCACGCCGGTCTGCTGGATCTATGGCGAAACCCAAAACAGGCCTATTTCGCTGCAAAACGCCTCAACCAGCCCCACCTGCTCGTTCTTCGCCCCAGGAAGGTAAGTGCGCACCCGGGGGAAATCATCGATATCGACCTAAATGTGGTCAATCGCGTCCGGTTGCCTGCGGCAGGTCAGCTTTGCGTGACCCTTTATGACCCTTCTGATCATGAAGTCTCCAACCACCTTTGTGACATCCCATCGCTTCCAGGCATTCATCCGCTTGATCGTATACAAGTGCAGCTGGAAGGAGCAGGAATGTACCGGATCGTGGCAAAATTGCTGGCAAATGGGGAGACGCTGGCTGAGACAATGCACACCATTCTGTGTTTGGATCCTGTCGATTGGAGCAACCTGACGCATAACTTCAGGTACATCGGGCAGGCGCCGGATCATTCCCCGTTAGCAATAAACGATGAACAGCCGGAATCTTCTACTGGCCCCATTGAGCAGACCCATTCTTTGGTTTACCTCGCAGCCAAACCCGCGACTCTACAGGAAACAGAATGGGAAACTTTATTGAATTCTGTCGAATCGGGTGCCACGGCCATCATTGGCGCGCTGAAGCCTGATGACAGCACAGCCATCCAGGCGTTCATCGCGCGTGGGATCGATGTCAGGCTGCATTTCGGCATCGGCAGCTGGATGGGATGCTACCATTGGGTGCCTGGCTCACCAGTGTTCTCCGGACTGCCAGCAGGTGGACTTGCGCTCACGCCCTACGCTGAGATCCTTCCAAAATACATTCTTTCTGAGCTGGGAGGGGAAATTCTGGCGGGCTCGCTGCGCAATACGCAGTCTCACCTCGAAGCGCCGGCTATGCTCTGGTTCAGTGACATTGAATGCATCCGCTTTGGCAAAGGGCGGCTGCTCTTCTGCCAGTACAGGGCATTCGACGCCATTGGACATAACCCGGTTGCCGAACGCCTGGCATTTAATCTCCTTCAGTATGCCGCGCAATCTGCCCGGGAACCTGCCCAATCCTGACCATTACCGGCGGTTTATCCAGGTATAAATCGATGGACTCTTTCGAAATCGTTCGCAGAGCAATTGAATTTCAAAAGCCAGAGCGCTTACCACTCATGTTTGATGCACTGGGGGTAAGTGATTTCCACCACGTAAAATGGAACCAGATCGGAGTGGGGGATAAAAGGCTTCCCACCTCCGTCGACGAATGGGGCTGCACCTGGATGCGTTCCGCTGTGACGAACATGGGCCAGGTGAAAATCCATCCCCTGGCAGATCCAAATGCACGCGTTGGCTTCCACTGGCCAGATCCGGAAGACCCGGCATTCTATCAGGGGATGGGTAGCCGTTTCCAGGGCAGTGCGGGGAAATATATTACCACCGGAATCTTCATGCTCCTGTTCGAACGCATGCATTCCCTGCTGGGCTTTGAAAATACCCTGACCGGGTTTTACCTGGAACGCGAATGGTTGGAAGAACTTGCCGATCGTATCCTGGAATTCGATCTTGCCATCATCCATAATATCTCGCGACGGTTTCCTGGTCAGATCCATGGGTTTAACTTTACTGACGATTGGGGTACGCAGCAGGGATTGTTTATCCGCCCTTCCCTTTGGAACGATTTCTTTAAACCACGCTACCAGCGTATCTTTGACGCGATCCACGCGGCTGGCTGGCATGTGTGGATGCATTCCTGCGGCAAGATCAACGCGATTATTGACCCGCTTATTGAAATTGGTGTTGATGTGATTGAGCTTCAGCAGCCGCGCGTCCTGGGAATCGAAGCAGTCGGCGACCAATTTCGGGGAAAAGTGTGTTTTGCGTCCCTATGTGATATCCAACATACGCTGCCCGGAAAAAGTGATGACGAGATACGAGAAGAGGCTGAACTTATCTTGAAGCGCTGGTCCACGCCTGATGGTGGATTCATCTTAATCGACTATGGAGATGGTAATGCCATTGGAGTCAATTTAGAGAAAAAACGAGTTATGCTAGATGCCTTTCTGCATGCTTCGAAACGAACATATCCCAATCGATAAAGTTTGACCATAAAATGATACTTGTTCGGAGACGCGCCAGTTGGCGCGTTTTTCGTTTATCCGCCCGGTAACCAGCAAAAAACCGCACCGGTTAAAGAACCAAAAAATCTGCGCCTACTCCCCCGCCGTCAGTGCGTTGGTGATGCGCTCGGGGCGCTGCGCCAGCTCCGCCTCGAGCGCATCGCTGATCTGGTCGGCTGTCACCGCCAGCCCGCGCCGGGTGACCTCGGTGATCATCCAGGCGGTGGTGATGTCCATCTCCAGGTTGCCCCCACCCGCGCCCGGGCGGATGGTCTGTTTCCCGCTGGCCTTGAGGTTTTCCATATATTCCACCGCCTCCCACGCCAGGCGGGTCAGCGGGTCTTCGATGGTGACCTGGTTGGCGCGGGCCACCAGCTTTTCGAGGGTCACCCCGCGCACATAGGCCAGCGCCTGCTCGCGCTGCAAGTTCACTCCCAGCTTGGCCGCCTCCACAGCCAGCCAGTCGGCAGACAGCCCGGCCAGGTAGGCCGATGCGTTGACGTTGGCCGGGGTCGCAACCAGGTGCGCCTGTTCCAGCCGCTGCGCCAGCTCCACGCTGGTGCGGGCCAGCTCGGCGACTTTCTCCACCGGCGGCAGGCTGCCCACGCGCCGGTGCATTTCTGCCGCGATCCAGGTCTGCGCCTGCTCCGTGCTGATACGCACGCCCTCATCCTTCAAGCGGCCCACCAGCCACTGCGCCGCCAGCTCGCGCTTGCGCGCCGCGCGGTCGGTCCTCACCGGCGCGCTCAGCTCGCCGCGCCCGTCGAGGTGCTCCACGTAATCGACCGCCACCTCGGCCAGCCGGCGGATCGCCGACAGCCGGTTCTGCGCCAGCACCGAGCGCAGGTAGCGGCTGAACATCCACGCCGCGAAGAGCGCCACGATCAGCAGCAGCACCTGGACGAGGAAGGTGAGAAACGCCTGGGTAGAAGAGAAGATGGGCGGCATGTTCGCTCCTTGCAATTTCGTGCGGTCCGTGATTTAGCCCGGTTCGCGCGAGGTATTAATCTTCGGCTTTTTCGACAGCATCCTGGGGTTTTTTTCCATTCAACGTGTCTTGAATTGCCTTTGAATAGCGAGAGCCCAGGTTGAGCACGCGGGATGTTGTACTCTTCACTAAATAATCCAACGGCGCCCAACCCGGTTCGGCGGAATCTCTGAACACAACGACACGATCTTTGAAGCTGTATTCCGCACACCCGAAGAGCAGTCCCTGGTTGATCCACGCGCAGAGTTCGAGGATCGTCGGCTGCTCCTTTTCTGGAACAACCACCTTGCTCACCAGCATGAACCGTATCGATGCGCTTTCCAAATCGTATACCCAGATAAACCTCTCAAACGATGGATCGGTCTCCGTCAAGGCAACGACTGCGACTTCATCGTCTCGCTCCACCTTGCGGGTCGGCCAGCCAAATTGGGCTGCCATCTTGCCCGCCTCGGTGATAAACGAATCTTTGTCAGGTATTTTCGGTTGTTTACGCTGTTTGCTGGTTTAACAGGTTCTTTATCAGATTTCATTATATCTCCCATACTTCAACGGTCTCCTCATCGACAGAAATTTCGACGGTGACATGAAAGCTTCAGTGCCTTCGAAGGCGTATGCACCGATTAAATTCGCCCTTCTGCTTATTGTGCTTCGCCGCTTCGGCATCAGCGCCAGGGGCATCGCCTGGGTCATACCGTTTGCCTATTCTCCGGTTCGTTCCCCGAACGCCGACAAAGAGATTTGACTTGTCATTATTGGCCACTTGCAGCAGCTCAATCTTGCCGCATCGATGATACCTTGTTTCCCCTTCCCCTTAGGCGGGTATCCTTGTTTAGTCAGCGACTCGGCGGCTTTTTCGACGGACAGCTTCGAAAGCGCTGCATCAATATGCCTGATTGCATCGCTGATGGATATCTTATGCCGGATGTCAAGTTTCGCTTTCTTAAATCTGCCCTTTTAACTTAGCCGGGAACAAATCATTAAATTTATTAATAAGGAATGCCTTCGTATCTGGGGTGAACCATAACGACTTTCGTTTAATTCCCAGCGGGCCGATGCTATTTCCCTTCTTTGCCGGGCCGCTGTCCTTTTTGATCTCTTTCGAGTGAATTTCGCCATGGATGTGGTCGATCTCCTCGCTCTCATCTTGCAATTCTCTTCACAAGTTCAAAAATAGTGATCTTGTATTTCGATTTAATCGAGGGCAGCTTTTTCTTGACATCTTCAGCGCTTAGGGACTTATCCGCTAAGAGCTTATTCCCATCCGCGATGCCTTTGTCCAGGTCTTCCTGTTTCTGTTCATCCGTGCGGTCCTCCGGCTTTTCTTCCTCTTCGCCAAACAGCTTCTTTCTGCGAACAGCGACTTTGCCTTATTCAACGATCCACTCAATCGCCTTATCCAGCGCCTTGTCCACGCTGACGCGCACCTTCTCGATCACCTCCATGATCTTATCGGTGACCTTGCCCAGCCCCAGGAACCCGGCCAGGAAGCTGATTGCCAGCGAGAGCAGCCCGCCCAGGATGCTTTCCACCTTCTTGGCCGCCCCTTCCAGCTGCCCGCCCGCGATCGCCATGATCGAGTCGAGGAAGGCGGTCACCACCTGGATGATCTTGGAGATCTTCTCCACGAACACCATGACCGTGTCATAAATGGAGATAATCGCCGAGATAAAGCCCGCGCCAGGGATGAACATGCTGATCAGCTTGGGGATAGCCTTCTTGACGATTGTGTCGACTACGAAGCTGATGATGCCATCGATCACCATGTCCTTCAGGTTGGTCAGCTTCTCCTTGATCACTTCCCAGGCTGCCGCCGGGCCACCCTTCACCAGCGCCACTACGATGTCGAAGGCAGTCTCCAGCACCACCATGATCTTTTCGCCGTTTGGCCCCAGCGCCTTGACGATTTTGCCGCGGATCTGTCCCCACGAGACGCCCAGCACGCTCAGCGCGAACTTGCCGATCTCCAGAAGCGTGAGCGCCTTGGGAATATACACCCCGGTCAGCGAACCGGTCAGCCAGTCGATCAGCCCGTTCTTCAGGTGGGTCAGGATGTTGTCGCCGAACTTCTGGAAGCCCAGCTTGGCCGCCTTCACCAGGTTGCCCACGAAGCCCATCGGATTGTTGATGATGCCGCGGAAGGTCGCCGCGACCTTCTTGAGATAGGGGATGGCCTTGGGGATGAGCGCCTCGAACACGATTTCCAGCAGCTTCCACACCGCGTTGCCCGCCCAGGTGACAAAGCGCACCACGAAGCCGCCAAACACGCCCACCAGCTTGGAGAAGGCGCGCGGCACCAGCACCATGTCCATGATCTCCAGCGCGCGCAGCGCCGCCATAAACAGGCTGGGGATCTGGCGCACAAACGCCAGCAGCTCGGGCAGCGCACTCTGGAACCAGGCCCAGATACGCGCCAGCGCATTGGCCTTCTTGATATTGGCCCACAATTCTTCCTTGCCGATCAGCTTCATGAAGCCGCCGATCAGCGTCTCGGCATTGCGCGGCACCGGCTGCCCGGTGACCGGGTCCTGGCCCAGCACGGCCTTGAGCAGATCGTAGCCGCGCGTGCCCTCAGCCAGCCGCGCCAGCGGCAGCAAAATGGCCTGGCGGATGAACGACAGAATCTGCGTTGCCAGCCCCTTGACAAAGTTGATGATGCGCGTGACCGGCTCGGTAAAGATGCGCTTGGCCCGCTCCCACGCCCCGCCGGGGTCGGTGATGTCTGTGATCTTGAGCGAGTCGAGGAAGGTATACAGCGCCTGCTGGAACATGCGCCCGGTCATGCCCAGCGTGCGGATCTGCGCCTCGATCCACGCCCCCGCCCGCTCGAAGATGCCGTGGTTCTCCAGCGCGCTGACGATCAGCCCGCCCCCCGGCAGGAACTCGACCAGCGCACGCAGGATGTTGGCCGCGCTGCGCTCCACCCGGCTCAGGTTGATCGGGTTGACCCCGAGCACAATGGTCAGCATGCGGAAGCCGGGGATCAGGTTGGCCTTGTCGGCGAAGAAGTCCAGCGCGGTGCCAAAGCCAAACTTGGTCGGTTTTGCTTCCAGGTCGCCGGATGGGGCCGGGGCCGCCGCCGCTGCCGGGGCGGCAGGCAGGGCTTCTCCCAGCCCCTCCGCTCCCGCGGCCTCAGGAGCCGCCGCGTCAGCAGCGCCCGCTGTCGCAGCGCCCGCTTCCGCTCCGGCTCCTACAGCGCCCGCCCGTCCACCCGCGGAAGGCGCAGCGCGCCCGCCGCCTCCACCCCCGCCCCGCGCGGGAGCCGGGCGAGCCGCCGCCGGCGCGGTTGCGCGAGTAATGCGCAGCGCCGAAGCCGGCGCGGTCGCCGCGGGGACAGCCGGGACAGCGGCGGGGGCAGCCGCCGTTGTCATCGCGGGCGTTGTGCGCGCCACTGCGGGAGCAGCGGCCGTAGCAGGAGCAACTGTGGTTGTAGGGGCAATGGCAGCACCCGACGCTGCCGCGGTTCCCGCAGCGCGCGCGCGGGGAACAGCCACACCGGCGGTGGCGGAAGCCGCCCCGGCCGTCCGAACCGCCCGATCCCGGCCGCGGCCGCATCGGCAGCTCCGGCTGCCGCGGCCACCGCCTCGCCAGGCATACCCGGCACCGCCGGAGACGCCGCCGGGCTCATCATGCGACCAGCGCGGGCGTTGCCCACCGTCTGCTGTAGAGAAAGCATCAGCCGGGCGCGGGCCTGCGCCGGCAGCTCGCTCACCCCGCTGCGCGCCGCGGCGGCCGAAGCAGCTAGCCCGGCCAGCACCGGTGCGGCATGCACAGGCGCCGCCGGTGCCGGCGCCGATGGCGCAACGGTTGGCCCGGCCGCCGGCGCAACCGCCGGCGGGCGAGCCGCCGCGCGGATGGTTCCCGCCGGGCGGTGGTCAAAGCTAGGCCTGGGCTTCTCTACCTTTTGAATGGTGACTGCTCCTTCTTAAAACGTAACGAAATCCTGCGCGGCATCCTGCGCCGCCTCTTCCTCGACATATCGGTAAAACTCCGCGCCAAATATGCCGCGCGTGGGCGGCTTGCCTACCTTGACCAGCTCGCTGGCCACCGCCAGAACCAGGTGGCGCATGTTAATGACCGGCTTCTGCCCCTGTGGTGCGTCGGCCAGCGCGCGGTAGGCCGCCGAGAGCACCGCGTTGCGGATCTGCGCGCCGGTTAGCTCGAACTGGTTGGCTAGCTTGCCAATCTCCTCATCGTCGGGCCGGCCCATCTTCTGCGGGTCGGGGAACATCCCTAGCCAGATCTTGCGGCGCTCCTCTTTGCCCGGCGCGGGAAAATCCACCGAGAACTGGATGCGCCGCATAAAGGCCTCGTCGATGTTCTGGCGCAGGTTGGTCGCCAGCAGCACCAGGCCCTGGTAGCCCTCGATGCGCTGCAGCAGATAGTTGACCTGCATGTTGACCAGGCGGTCGGTGGCGTCTTTCACCTCGCCACGCTTGCCAAACAGCGCATCAGCCTCATCCATGAACAGGCAGGCGTTCAACTCCTCGGCCTCGTCAAACAGCCGCGCCAGGTTCTTTTCCGTCTCGCCGATGTACTTGTTGACCACCGCTGAAAGGTCCACCTTATACAGGTCCACGTGCATCTCCGCCGCCAGCAGCTCGGCGGCCATGGTTTTGCCCGTGCCCGATGAGCCGGTGAACAGCACCACCAGCCCGCGGCTGATCGCGATGCGCTGCTCAAGCCCCAGCTCGGTCAGCAGCCGCTCGCGGTTGCGAACGCGCTGGCGCAGCTCGTTTAGCTGGCGCGCGCTGGCCGGCGGCAACTTGAGATCGTCAAAGGTGACCCCCGAGCGCGCCTCCAGCCTGCGCGCCAGGCTGGTCAGCCCGCGCCCCGACTGCCTGCGGCAGCCCTCGAACAGGTCATCGGTGGTCAGGCGCGGGTCCAACGGGTCGCGCGCCTTGGCCAGCTCGCGCGCCGTGACGATCGAGTCGACCACCTGGCCCTCGGTCAGTTGGAAACTGTTGGCCAGCAGCCGCGCCAGCGCCGCGCGGTCGGTGCCCTTGCCCGCCGGGTACTCGCCGGCGGGCAGCCGCGCCAGCCACAGCGCTTCGCGCACCTCATAGGCCGGGACCGGCATGGCGATGCGCAAGAACGACTGGCGGTGGAAGCGCCCCGCCGGGTCCCACATCACCGTACTGGAGAGGAAGGTAAGCCCGCGGTAGCGCTCCGCCGCCGCCGCCACCGCATCCCACTGTGCGGCGAGCATCGGGCGGATGGATGGGTCTACGTCTGGCTCAAGCAGCGCCTCGCAGCCGCACCAGAGCAGCCCTGCGCCGCGCTGCGCCGGGCCAGGGAGCGCCGCTCCGCGCAGCGCCGCCTCGCGGAAGGCCAGCTGCGCAACCAGCGCAAAGCCGTGCGGCGAACGCAGCGCCGCTGCGCAGTCGGCTTCGAGCAGCGGGCTGGGATGCAGCGCGGCCCCGCAGATCACCCGCGCCACCTGGCGCGCCGGGCTGCCGTACGGGCCGAACAGGAAGAAAGTCGCCCCCCTGGGCCTTCCCGTAGGCTGCCTCGCACTCGCCAGCGCCGCCTCATTCGGGACGGTTTCAGCCACGGCTGTCTCAGCCACGGCTGTCTCAGCCGCAACTGCTTCACCCGCGGGTGCCTCACCCCCAATTGCCTCATCCCAGGCCGCTTCAGACGCGGTTGCCAAGGCAGCCGCAGCAGCCTCAGCTTCCGCCAGGCCGGCGGGCGCCGTGCGCCAGCGCCACCACTTCGCCATGCTGTCGATCTGCTTGCGCAGCGCATCGCCCACCAGCATCTTATCTAACGCCAGCGGCCCGCCCCCTTCGCTGACGATGCCCACCAGCCGCGCATCCAGCGCCGGGCTGCCCAACAGGAAGCCCACGATGCGTTCGTCAACGTTCACCGGGCGCATCAGCAGCGAGTCATCGCCCCCCGGCCCCGCGCCCAGAACCAGCAGGCTGTTGGCGATCAGCGCGCGCTGCGGTTCGAACAGCGCGCGGCCTTCCGCCGGGGTAACGATCAGCGGGTGCAGGATCTCCAGCACCAGTTCCACGTTTGGGCGGGTGCGCAGGCTGTCGTCTTGCAGATAGCCGTACAGCCGCCGGTAGCGCGCGTCGAGCTGGGGCAGCAGGCATACCAGCAGCGCATCCAGTTCCGGGCGGCTCAGCTCGAACAGGTCTTGCAACCGCCGCAGGCGCAGCACGATCTGCGCCGGGGTATGCCCCACCCGCGCCTCGATCGATTTCGCGATGCCGTCCGCGCCCTGCCAGAAACCGCGCAGCGGAGCCTCCATCCCCGGCGAAAAACGGTGCTTTGGCGCGAACTCCGCGTTCAAAAAACGCTCCACCTCTGCCCGGCTGACGTGCTGCGCCATGCCCCACAGCTCTTCCTCTTTATTTTCGGCCAGCGTGCGCAGCCAGTGGGTGGTCTGCGCCTGCACCAGCCGGTCGATGCGGCTGAGTTCGTCCCACAAGTGATCGTCGCTGCTACGGTAGCCGGGGTGGACCAGCGCCCGCAGCCCCTCCTCCGCCTCGCTGATCTCCTCTTTTATTTTTTCCACCAGCATGCCTTCCACCGATTTATCCGGGATGGGTTCCTGCGGCGCGCCGGGGCGAGCATCCCCTTCGCCTTCCTGCCAGGCTTCTCCAGCGGTCCCCTCTTGGCCAGCAGAAGGCTGCGGCTCAGATCCGCCGGGCGGTTGTTCCGGCTCCTGCTCCGGCTCTGAAGAACCGGAGGGTTTTTTTCGTTCTGGACGTATATTATGAAAGAGACTCATTCCGCGCCTCGTATCTCGAAATGCAGGGTGCGCTCGCCCAGCCAGCTGGCTTGCAGGGGAGCCAGGTACCCGGACAGGTGCAGCACGATATCCAGCGGTCGCGGTTCCAGTTCCACCGTCACCCGCCCCGCCGTGATCATCAGCCGCCCCGGGCGGCGGATAAACTGCTCCAGCAGGTAAGGCGCGCTCAATTCGCCAAATCCGCGCAGCCAGCGCGCCCACAGCCGCAGCAGCCCGTTAGCGGTCAGCGCCAGGGTCAAATCCCAATCGGCCTGGCCCAGGAGAGGCTGCGGCGACGGCATCAGCGCAGTCGACGACAGCTGCGCGTTCGCCGAGAGCGCGCCCAGCGCGCTTACCAGCCGCTCGTCGCCCGATTGGTAGACCGCCGAAAGGTCCCGCAGGGCCTGTTCCTCGGCCGGTGGCGTATCGGTCACCAGCAGGCTGTTTGTGTCCTTTAGGTTTCCTTCCTCAGAAAGGGGATCTGCTTCCGCCAGGCTGCGCCTGTCTGGCGCCTCCAATTCCACCGGCTCATCCGCCAGATTTACTGCCAGACTTGCCGCCAGTTCCTCCGGCGCCGCCAGTTCCTCTGGCGCATACGCCTGCATCACCGGCAATCCGCCCAGCCAGCGGCTGGCCAGCGCGCCTGCCCCGGCCACGATCCGCGGCGGCTGACCGGTCACCTGCTGCCAGGTATCCAGCCATGCGGCGGCCTGTTCCACACCCGCGCCCTCCGACGCAATCTCCGCGCCGAACGGCCACAGGTTCCCCGAGGCATCCCCGGCCACCAGCGCCGCCTGCCCACCCCGCGTCAGGCGGTAGAGCAGCATGGCCTCCGGCTGGAGCAGGCGCTGGCCCGCCAGCACGCGCAGCCACAGCGCCTGCCAGCCCTGCGCCGAGCCAGCCGGCGCCTTCTGCCAGCGCGCGCGCAGGTCGGCGAGCGTGCCCACAGCCACCGGCTGCTCTGCTGCCTCCGGCCTTGCTGCCGCGTCTGCCTGTTCTGATGCGCCGCCTGTTCTTCTTCCGGCTGCTCTGCCGCGGCTGGTTGTGTTTGCGCCTCGGCCTGCTTTGCTGCCGCCAGCCTCGCTGGCGCTGCGACCAGCTTCACCAGCGCTTGCAACCCCGCATCGATTTGCTTCTCCACCGACGGAGTTGTCGCCGATCTTGTCGGTCCGTTGTCGCCGACAATTCCGTTGTCGCCGACACTGTTGGCGCCCGCTGCCCGCCCGGCCCGGCCCAGGCCAGCGCCAGCGCCTGGATCAAGCCATCCAGCCCCGGCCCGTCCGGCGCGAGGTCGCTGATGCCGTACAGCCAGGCGATGCGCACATCGGCCAGCGCGCGCAGCAGCAGCCAGGCCCCGGCGCAGCCCGTTTCGATCACCTCGGCCTCACCCGGCGCGAGCCGAACGCGGCCGCGCTCGCTTGCCCCTAGCATGGCACGCAGCACCTCCGCGCCCGCCTCGCCCAGCGCCGCGATCGTCCCTGGCGTTGCCCCAGGCGCAGTATCGCCAGAACTCGCCCGCCGCAGGCTCGCCGCGCACCAGCCGCTCGAGCAGCTCGCCCACCGCGCCGCCGCGCCCGCTCAGCCACTGCCAGCCCGCCGCCAGCCGCTGGATGGTCTCCAGCGCCAGCGCGTCGCCGTTCCAGCCCTCGTCGTGAGCCGCTAGCGCGCTGTACAGGCGCAGCGCGTTGCGCTCCGTCTCGTCCGCGCCCGCCAGCCGCACCTGGTTCTCCTCCACAAGGTCGCGCAGCGTTTCCAGCAGACGGCGCATGCGCGGCGTCTGCCAGCGCGACCCTCGGCCAGCGTCGCGCCGCGAATCGCCCGCCTGGCCCGCGACCGGTCGCAGCGGAAGATCAAAGCGATGCGCAACGCCCGGCGCGGAGCTCCGCGGCGCACCCGCGCCGCCCGCCGGGAGGAGCAGCGCCAGCAGCCCGGCCGCGTAGCGCTCGCCGTCCAGCCAGCTCAGCCCGGCCAGCGCCTCGCGCAGCCGCGCAGCCAACCCATCCTCACCCGCCGCGCGCAAGTGACCGCCGCGGCGCAGCGCCCTGGCGATCGCCAGCATGCCCTCGGCCAGCCCCTGCGCATCGCGCCAGTCCACCGGCGCAGTCTGCCCGGCGATGATCTCTTCCAGCAGGCTCTCCGCGGGCGGGCGCGCGCCCTGCCATAGATCAAGCCGGTCGAATAGCTCCAGGCTGGCGTTGAGCAGCGAGCGCGCTCCGGCCTGCTCCAGAATGCCGCTGCCACGCGCCTGCGCCCACAGCCAGCGCCGCCCCTCTTCGTCCAACGCATCCAGCAGCGCCTCGACTCCGCCGCTGCGCTGCAAGCAGCCCAGAATGTCCGGCAGCACCGCCTGGTTCTCCGCCAGCACGCTCACCAGCGCCTCGCGCTGCGGCAGCGGCTGGAGCGCGCCGAATGCGCCGTAAAACCAGCGCTCCCAGGCATGCCCATCGATCAGGTCAACGATGAAATGAGCCACAAAATCGGCCTGGTGCGCGAAGCGCACCAGGTTATCGCCCTCTGGCTCGCGCGCGATCACCCGCACCGCCGCCTGTGCCGCCCGCTCGCCCCAGCGCCGCGCTGCGGCCCGGTCGGGGGTAGCAGCATCCAGCACCAGCGTCAGGCGCGAGCGCACCCGCCGCAGCACATAGACAGACGGGTCGTCGCCCAGCGCGGTCTCCATCGCCGCCGCATATTCCGCGGCAAACTGCTCGCGCGCCAGCTTCTCCAGCCGCGCGCGCAGCGCCCCGGCCCCCAGGGGAGCGCCGAGTACCTTGCAGCGGCAGTTGAGTCGACCGATCCGTCCTTCCATATGGTTTGTGCCTCTTTGAGCTTGCTACCGATTTCCACGCAGGCGTTAGCCCCCGCGTGGAAATCGCGCGCCCCTCCTACGGCGCGGTGAGCGCATTCGCGAACGCCTGCCTCTCCGCGGGGGTTACCAGCGTGTGCCTCAGCGCCGCCACCAGCGCTGTGGTCCAGCCCGCGCCTTTGTTGGGGTCGTTCAGCTCGTCGGTCAGCGCCTCCAGCGCCGTCTGCGAGTCCAGCACCGCATCCACCGTCGTTTTCAAGGAGGGCAGTGCCGGGTCCAGCAGGGCAGCGATCAACGTATTCTGCGTCGCGGCTGCCCAGACGGCGTCCCAGAAGGCATTGGCGCTGCTGGCGCTCTTGCCCAGCTCGCCCGCCACGGCGTTCAAACTGCTGCTGTTCGCCGGGTCCACCAGCCGCCCCATGAAGTTGCCTACCACCGTGGGCGTGTCGGTCGCCGCCTTCCAGAACTGGTCCGGGCCGTTGGTGACGTTCGACAGCTCGCTGACCACGCTCTTCAGGCTATCCACATTGGCCGCGTCCGCCAGCCAGTCGGCCAGCGCGCCTGGCCCGGCGGCAATACCGTTGGGCTTGCCCAGCATCTTGGTCAGCGTGGTTTTGAGCGCGTTCGAGTCGATCAGCACGCCGCCCAGCAGGGAATCCAGATCGGGCAGGTTGGCGATCAGCGTCTTGGCCAGCGTATCCTGGCCGTTGGCGGCGCCCAGCAGCGTGGTCGCCAGCAGCGCGCGGCTGGTATCGTCGGCCATGAACCAGTCCGCCACCGCTTTGGCGCGCGCCGCGTCGCCCCTCAGGATCACCAGCACCGCCTGCTGCCCGGTCAGGCTGTTGTTGGGATGGTTGAGCAGCGCGACGATAAAATCATCGCGCAGGTTCTGGTCCGAGAACAGCGTATCCAGCACTGCCAGGCGGCCCTCGGTCGATTCGAGCAGTTTTAGCAGCATCTCGGGGGTGATGTTCCCCGCGCCCGCGAAAAGCTGCTGCACCTGCCCGGCGATGCCCGTGGCCTGCGAGGCGTACGCGCCCAGCATCATGCTGCGCACTTCCGGCGTCACTGTGTATGGCCCGCCGCCCTGCATCTGGCTGATAAAGCCTTTGATGATCAGGTTTTTCTCGACGATCACATTGCAATTGTCATCGACGGTCAGGCAGGGCTGGAACGCCTCTTTGCCATCGGCCCCTTTCGCCCATGCGCCGACCACCACGCAGTGCGTCCCGCTGCCCTTGCCTGCCATCTCCAGGCGCAGGTCACTGGTCATGATGTCCTTGAAAAACTTGGGGATGGGCTGCCCGGCCGCCTTTGCCGCTGCCACTTCGGCCTGTTCCTCAGCGGTGTATTCGCTCTCCGCCTTGACTTCTTTTACGCTCCCCGCGGCGCGATACAGCATCCACGGCCAGGGTTGCGACGTGTCAGGGATAGGGTGGCTGTCCTGCGCCTTGAGGATCAGCGCCCCGGCTTCCAGCGTCAGACTGCCGTTGAGCGTGGCGTCGCCGCGCAGGTTGATCTGCCCCTGGGCGGTGATCTCCAACCGCGGGTCGGGGTCGATCTCGCTCTGCACGGGCAGGTCCTGTTGGGGGTTCGGAGTGTTTTCCGGCTTAGGGGTGTTGAGGAACACCGCGAAGCGGGTGTCCTTGCCGTCCTCCCCGGCGGGCGTGCCGATTTCCACCCAGGCGTTCTCGGTGGGATGGATGACCATCTCGCCCACCAGCCCGGCGTAGGGCCGCCCGTCCATGCTCACGCTGTACGTCCACGGCTTGTTTGGCTTCTCGCGCTTGCGCACCACCCGCCCCAGGTACACCGGCCACTGTACGCTGGGCGACTGCGGCGGGTTCTGGGTGGGGTCGAACTCAGGGTTGTCTTCATCCACCCCCGGCGGGATGCGCGGGTTGGGATGGGTACTGTCAGGGATAGCCAGCCGCAGCGCGGGCTGCTCCTGGATGCGGTCGTAGGCTTCGGAGTCGTTATCCGTCAAGCAGCCGTTGAAGCCCTGCAAGGCGCTGTCCGTCTCCAGCTCATCGTAGGCCAGCCAGACGTGCAGCGTATTGCTGCCTTTCGCGTCGAACTCGCTCACCGGCAGCGTTTGCTGCGCCTGCCAGACCAGCGTGCGCCCAAAGCCGTCCACGGCGATCCCCGCCAGCAGCATGGGCACGCCGTCTGGGCTGAGCATCAGCTCCAGCCCGCGCACGATGCCCCAGATGTGCTCGGTCACCTGGTGGCGGCGCAGCATGCCCAGGTGATAAGCCTGCTCGTCGCGGAAATCTGGCGTGCGCAGGAACTGGCGCTCGTAATAATGCGCGCGAGAGATACTCTGGTTCTCCATGAACTACCCTCCTGTGCAGCTACTGAATCGTATAGCTGTTCTTTGCCTCGACCACCTTGTTATTCTGGTCCAAACCAATGACCAGCACCGAAACCACCGAGCCAACCGGCAGCGTGCTGGCGTCTACCTCCGCCAGACTGGTTTCTGAGGGCTTCAAGGTGAACTCGCCGCCCACCGGCCCCTGGCGAATAAAGGCCTGATCTTTGAGCACATTTTCAAAGACAGCGCTGCATTTGAAGGTGCTGTCCTTGGTGGTGTTGGTAACCGTGTACACCAGGCTGTTTGGCTGCGGGCGTTCGATGGTGATCTTCAGCGCGGTTGTCGCCGCCACACCACGCAGCGCTTCCTGCACCAGCGTCGCGCCAAAGCGCGGATCAGCCGGGTCGGCCTGCACCGGGCCTTCGAGTACCCTGCCGTTCACCAGCACATTCTCGCCCAGCATGATCACCGTGCCATCAGCCTGCACGATCAGGCATTCTTTAAAGCTGTCATCCGGCTGGCGCGCCCCAATCACAAAGCGGAACAGGCGCGGGTCGCCCTTATCGCCCGGGTGGGCCAGCTCGATGCGCAGCTGGTTTGTTTCCACACCCGCAGGCCCGCCGGGCGGCGGGGGCGGCGGAACCACCGCGTGGTACACCTGCCAGGGCGCGGCCTGCGCGGGCGGCGCGGCCAGCGGGTGGAAGGTCACCCCCCACACCTCGGCCCCGCCCTCATCGTCCTGGGCCAGCGCGCCTGGGTGCACGCGGTTGAGCAGCGTCTTGATCTCATTCGCCGACAGCTTTTCCTGCTCCTGCGCGGCCTGTCCCTGCCCCGCCGGCGGCTGGAACGCGAAAGCCTCGTTCTTCGCGACTTCGGCGCTCTGGGCCTCGCCCTCTGCCGGCGCCTTGAGCGGTGGTTGAGCGCCGCTCTGTGTTTGAGCGCCGCTCTCGCTCTCTGCGCGGTCGCCCGCCTGAAGAACATCTGGCGGCGCGCGCCAAAGCGTATGCGGCCCGCACCCGCTGGCAGGTTCAACGCGCCGATCTCCAGCGCCGACCGCTCAGACAGCTTGAGCACGCCCCCTGGCAGCGCGCGCACGCGCGGCAGCTTGAGCGAGTTGATCACCTCCACCGGCAGCCCTGCGTCCAGCGACTGCGCCAGCCCCCTGGCGACCACCTGCTTCTGCGCCCAGGTGGCCTGGCCGCGCTGGCTGATCCGCTCGATCATCCCGCGGGTTTCTTCATTCAGCCCGTTGTAGATGCCCAGGGCAAGCGGGCTGCTGCCGCTGACCAGCATTTCGGCCAGCAAAGGCAGGTCGGCCAGCTCGCTTGCGGTGACCCCTGGCCGGTTTTCGATGGTCAGGTCGCCTTCCAGGCCGTGCGGCCGCTCCGTCGTCACGCCGTGACGCTCGTCGGCCAGCAGGTGCGTTTCGCCGTAGACGGCCAGCCCGCCCGGCTTTTCGATCACCAGGCGCTCATCATCTAGCGCGCCGGTCTCGCCCTTCAGCGCCACGCTGAAGCGCGAGCGCACCGGCCCGCCGCCGAGCTGCATCTGCGCCAGCTTGCTCACCGCGCGCAGCGCCTCGCCGCGCAGCCGCGCGTAGGGCCGCGGAACGGTCAGATCCAGCTTGGGATCCGGCGTATTGGGCGCGAAAATTTCATACCGGATCACCCGCCCCACGAACACCGGCCACTCCACGGCCGGGTCATCGGGTGGGTTATCCCACGGGCCGGCCTGTGGTGCCCTGGCCGCGCAAGGATCGTCCTCAGCGCCTTCCGGCTCGTTGACCTTGCGCGGGTCAAGGTCCGCCGCGGCGGGCAGCACGCGCAGGCGGGGATTTTCCAGCCAGCGCGTGTGCTGGCCCGGCCCCACCTGCCGGCGGCCCGGCATGGGCGGCAGGTACGGCTGGCGGTCCCACAGCAGCCACAGGTCGGCGCTTTGTGGGGTGCTCTCGTCCGCATCCGGGAAGAGCAGCTCGAAGAGCATTTTGCTCCCCTTCCCCGGACGGCCCGCCTCATCCCAACCAGTCCAGGCGAAGACCAGCGGCGTTTGCAGCACCAGTTCGCGCCCGTAGCCGTCCACCGCCACGCCAGTCTGGATGGTAAAGCCTCGCGCGTCCGCTGCCACCGCCAGCCCGTAGACGATGCCCCAATCATGCCCGGCCACCTGGTGCCGCCACCGCGCCGACAGCCGCGCATACTGCTCGGCGGTCAGGTTCTCCGCCGAGAGCGCCTGGCGTTCCACATAGCGCACGCGCTGGATGCTCTCTACCGCGCTGCTCACGACCGCAGCCCTCCTACCCCGTGGATCGGCCCGGGAAACACCTGCCCGGCTGCCGCTTTCACGCCTACCACGTGCGGAAAGCCGAGGCGATCTTCATAATAAACCGGCGTATAGCTCCGCCCGGCCGCCAGCAAGAAATCACCCGGTTCAAACAGGTCATACACATCCTGGAAGGTATCCAGCCGCGCTGGCTGCATGCCGCTCAAATTGAGCTGCACCCCACTGCGCGCCAGTATCATCGCCGCGTCATACGGGTGGCGCCAGATCACCTCGCCCAGGTTCACCCCGTTGGAGATCGCCGGCAGCGATTCGCGGCGCAGGTCGCGGTGGAAGGGCGGCACCCCGCTGATGTTGTTGATGGTGTACTGCGCCCGGCCCTGGCTCACCGTGGTAGTCAGCCAGACCCGCGCCAGCGGCACGCCTTCGTTCTTGCACGCCGCGCAGCCGCGCGCCAGGTAGTGATGCAGACAGTCCTGCATCGATAGGAACACCAGTTCCACCAGCGAATTGTATCTTACCTCTTTCCTGCTGTAATGCCGCAGGTTATCCCGCACCCACCATTCGATTTGATTATCAGCTACGGTGTAAAACCCATCCAGGTAGCTCATCTGGTAGCAGGGGTGCTCGGCGTGCCAGCCGCTCAGCGCGTTGCGCAGCTCGATAGGGTTCCTGCTCCCTTGCAGGTTCAGCGCTTTTACCCCGTTCACGCAGGCGGTGATCTCGTTCGCCCACAATTGGAACGCAGTCAGCTCGGGGTTAGGCCCCAGCAGGTCATCCTGCGTCCGCAGGCTGCTCGTCCCGTTCACCTCGCTGTCGCGGAGCGCATTGCGCGCCGCTTCCAGCGCCTGGTTGGCCGCATCGGCTACTTTTGCCGCGGCATCCGCCGCGGCATATGCCTCAGCCGCCGCAGCCTCCAAGGCTTTTTTGCTCTCGTCATCTACCGCAGCCTTTACCGCAGCATCCGCAGCATCTGCCGCCATTTTGGCCGTATTGGCCTTTCCCGCCGCGTCTTTGGCCGCGATCTCTCTCTCCGCAACTTCCCGCTGGAGAGCTTCCTCAGCCTGCACCTGCTTTTCATCGATCCGCTTCTTCAATTGGTCCTGCGGGACGCGCCCCACTTCCACCGCGCTGAGGCTGTAGCCCTCTTTGGTGCGGCTGAACTCGCACTGGCCGGCCTGCCCGCAAGCGGCGCGCCCCAGCGTGGTGGCGGGGATGATATTCTCTTCGGCGTAGGCAATCGATACATCCACGATCACCCAATCGCCGCCCTTCACCGTTTTGCCCACCTGCACCCGGCTCTTGCCGGTGGTGGGGTCGCATTCCTTGGGCGGCTGCTGCAGCAGCGCGTTCAAATCCAGGGTGGTCTCGGCGCACACCACAATATCATCTCCGCAGCAGTCCACCGCGTAGCCGGGGTGGATCGTCACCAGCCCGGGCTGCGGCCCGCAGCTCACCTCCAGCCCGCATGCCACGCCCCAACCCTCCCGGCGGCGGCCCAGGCGAAATTTTTCCTGGCTCCAGGCTACCCCGGCGGTCAGGTCGGCGTCGGTCAGCAGTTGGCCGCAGTAATAGCGCGGCCTGACGATGCAGTCGAGGCTGCAGGTAGTCTCTTCACAGGGAGCGCAACCGCATGGGCAGGGAGCGGCCTGGGTACGGGTAATTGACAGCTTTTCTCTGATTGCCATGGTATTTCTCCTCTCGGCTCAGGCCTTTTCGTTATATTGACCCGGAAGGTGGATCTCGTGCTCCTCGCCGCCCTGCTCAGGCGCATCATCGCCCACCCAGAACCAGCTTTCAAAGGTTCCGCCGGGCACGCCGTCGCCGCTGGGGAGCTGCCCGCGCAGGTGGTTGCCATCCACCGGGGTATAGTGGCAGTCCATGATGAAATCGCATTTGAGGGTGATGTACACCCAGTTATTGGCGATGGTATATTTGCCCTTGCGCGGCTCGCCGGTAAAGTAATCCTCGTCGATGGTGAAGACTGCCACGCAGCCCTCATCGTCCAGGTGCGGCGGTTCCTCCGAGGGCATGAACTCCAGCTCGCGCTGCTCGCCGCCGTACTGCACGATGAAGGTCAGCGCGTTGATCCCGCTGCGGTAGCCTTGGTGGTGCAGCAGCTTGCGGTCAAAGCGGATGCGCAGCTGCCCTTTGTGCTCGCGCAGCCGGTGCAGCGAGAGCGCCCCACCGTGCGGCCAGTTGGTTTGCACGATGTGCGTCAGCAGGTCGCCCGAAGCGGCCAGATGCTTGCGCCCTTCAAAGCTCAGGTGGAAGCCCGCATCGGGGTGGGCCGTGTCGAAGGTGACCAGCGCCAGCGGCACCATGCCCTGGCACGCGCAGGTGACCCCCAGGCACGAGCCGCCGTGTTCTTCCGCGTCGCAGTCGGAGCGGCAAATGGTGGGCTGCTCGCGGTAAACGTTCAGCACGTGGTTCTCGTGGAAGATCTCGAAGTGGTGCTCCTGGCTCTCCACTTCCCAATGCTGGTGCGCGCGCAGCGTCTCCACCCGCGCCTCTTGCGCCAGCTCCAGCCCGCGCCGGGCGAACTCCGCGCGCAGCGCTTCGCTGAGGTGGTGGCCCTCCAGCGCCTCGGCGTATTTTTCATCCATGGTAAAGGTATAGGTGCGCGAGCCCTGCGTCAGCCAGCAGGCGTCGTCCACCATGCCCAGCGGCACGTACACCAGCTTCACTCCCTCGCGCAGGTGGTTGGGCTGAGTGCGCTGCGTGTCGCAAGCATTCTCCGCGTACAGCGCCGGGACAAAATCGATGCAGGTTTCCTCGTAGGCCAGCCCCAGCAAGAACGGCCCGTGCATCTCATCTGGGTCGGCAGGCTGGCCCACCGCGTGCGCGCGGGGCAGCGGCAGCTCGAAGGCCAGTTCATGCTCCACGAACAGCTCGCGCCCGCAGCAGTCGATGGCCGACCCCGGGCTGACCAGCACCCAGCGCTTCTCGCAGTCGGGGTTCTTGTTCTTGCGCACCTCCAGCCCGCAGATGATGCCCCAGCCGTGGAGCAGGCGGTTGTGCAGTCGGTGACGGCTGACCTGGTAGTTCTGATCGGTCTCGAAATCTCCCGCGGTCATGAACTTCCCGGTGAAATAGTGGTTGCGTTCGGCCTGGACGCCAGTACCACAGGATGAGCAGTTCTCTCGATGTTCTGTTGGCATAATTGCCTCTCCTTCTTAATTCCTTTTCGTCACGGCGCGGCGCGCCAGGTCACTGCGCGATCTGATAGATACTGCCCGCCGGTTGGATCGCTGCGCTCAAGACGGTGTCGTATCCCAACCGCCCGTGCGGGGCCTGGCTGGGCGGCGCGTTCTTTTCCTGCTCGGCGCAGGCCAGACGCGCCGCGGGCATCTGCCCGATGATAGTGTTGATGCCAACCAGCGACTGCACGCCCACCTGGAAGCGCGCCTCCACCAGGCACAGGTCATAAGCCGCCTGGGCCGGTTTCTCAGCTTCGATGGCCCGCCGCAGCATGGTCTCATCCTGGGCGGTGCGCACCCACGCCGCCGGGACGAAGATGCGGAAACGGTGAGCGTACTCGTAAAACATGTCGCGCTCGGGGTCGCCGGTAGAGACCAGCTTCACGTCGCCTTCGGTGGCGTAGACGTCCAGCTGCAATCGACCCACCTGCGCGGGCCCCCACAGCAGCGCCCCCTGGTTGAGCTGCGCGCCCGCCTGGATGCCCTGTTTGGCCGCCAGGATCACCCGCTGCCGCTCGCGGAAGCCTTCGACCAGCAGGGGGAAATCGGGCTGCTTTTCCACCTGCGCCCCGCTGATGTTGCCCAGGTAGACCTGCAGGTAGCGCCGCAGGCTGGCGGAAGTGCCGCGCCGCGGGTAGATCTGCGGGACCGCTTTGAGCATGGCACGCTTCTGCTCCGTGTTCCAGGTGCCTTCCAGCGGCAGCCCGATCCACGCGGCAAGCTGGTCCAGCGCGCCCGCCGGGACCGCGGCAGGGTCGAACAACGCGGTCATGTCCTCGATCTGCGCCTCCAGCCCGTCCCATTCCGTCTGGAAGATGGACAGGAAGCGCTCCAAAAACCAGCGGCTCGTATCGTCCGCCTGGTACACCGCCGGGAGGTAGTTGAGGTAAGAACTGCGCGGGTAGTGCACGCGCAACGCGCGGATTTCGGGGGTGCTGTAGCCGTCGCCCTCAAGTTCCACCCGCACCGCCAGATACTGTCCCTCGCGGCTCAGCACCAGCGTATCCAACAGCGTGCCCAACGGATCGGGCTGGCCTTGCTGGAACTGGCCCAAGAAGCTGCCCCCCACAGCCCACAGCGCGTCCGGCGCGGACTGGTCGAGCAGCGCATCGCTGCTGAAGGTGCTCACCGTCACCTTTGACCCCGGCGGCAGCGGCTGCGCCAGCTCCAGCTCGATACGGTGCCACTGGCAGCGATAGATGCCGCTGTCGAGCTGGCCGCTGGTCCAACTTCCCCGGCGCGCATAGAGATATGGCCCCAGCGGGTCATCCGCAGACAGTTCAGCCGGGCGGCCCGCCCGGTCGAAGACTGGTAAATCGCCGCTCGCCGCGCTCCCCGCCAGCGATGGGGGCAGGCGGAAGCGCCCGCTCCACGCGTCGTCTTTCAGCGTGCGGTAGCGCAAGCGCAGCGGCGGCGCGTCGAAATTGTCGCGAATCGCGCCCGCGTCCAGGATATCCTCTTCAGCCAGCCGGCGCCCGTGCGGATCATAGCGCACCACGCGCGGGGTGGCCTCATCCAGCAGGTTCAGCCGCCCGGCGTGGTCCACGGCCAGCCGCGTCCAGCGCCCCGGCCCCAGCTGGTGAATAAACGGGTGCAGCTCGTCCGACCCGGCCCGCTGGCGGAACACCCGCCCGCCCCCAGCGTCCGCGTCCAGCACGTACACATCGCCACCCCAGGATGCCACGTCCACCGGGTTCCAGCCCGGGCGGCTCCACAGGTACACCAGCAGGTAAGGCGGGTTGGTCGAAAAGACCTGCACGCGCCGCTCGGCGTCATCCACCACGTAGAGCAGCCCCGCCGAAACGGCCACCGCCACCGGGTGATTCAGTGTGCGCCCATCCACCAGCGCGCGGCCCGCCGCGTAGACCGGGATCTTGCGCCCCTTCTCGTCTTCCACATATTCGGGCTGGCCGCCGGACGGTTTTTGCTTCGCAAGGATCCCCGGCAGTGGGACGAAGGCCTGCTGGTGCGCATCATAGCGCTTCACCAGGCTTTCCGCCGGGTCAACCAGGAAGAACTGCCCGTCCGCGCTAACGGCCATGCCTTTGGGCAGCAGCGTCGCGCCCAGGCTGCCGTCCTTCCAGTCCAGGCTGAACGGCCCAACCCCGCGCCCGTTCTGCCGGGCCGCGTCCAGGCGCAGGCCGTTGATTTCGCCGGCAGCTACGTCCTGCACGCTGGCTGTGTGCCAGCCCAGGCGGCTGTCTATTCGCCAGAAGGTGGGCTCTTGATCCGCCATATGCGCTACCTTGCCTTGAACGGTTCAACCACGATATTGTGCTGCGCCACGCCGCACACCATGCCCCACGGCTCGACCACCACCAGTTTTTCGATGCTGTCCCAGGGCACGCCGTCTACCTCCAGCGCCAGGTCGCTGACCGCCATCACATCCTTCTCATCCAGGATAATGTTGTACAGGCTGGTGGGGAACAGCGCCCGGCCAAAGCCCGAGCCAGACTGCCAGTTGGCCTCAGCGCCCGCCGGTTTGCGCCCCTGCGGGCTCAGGTAGGCGTTGATCGCCGCGTTGACCCGCCGAGCCACATCGTCGAAGGCAGCGTAGGGCTGCGCCTGCACCCGCGCCAGCACTTTCACCGGGTGGAACTTGGGCGCGCGCACGTACATCTCGGTGGTCAGCAGGCGGCGCGTCTCCAGGTAAGCGCATACCGCCTCCAGTTGGTCCTGCGAAGGGGTGGGCTGCAGCTCCTCATTATCGGGGATCACCACGATGGTCACCGCACCGGGCACTTGGACCCCCTCGAAATCTGGGTGGGTCAGCGGCAGCGCGATGGCTTTGGCGATGCCGCCCGCCTCGGCCGCCAGCCGCGAGTAATCGGCGGCGGAGATGGCCTGGTTGCGGTGGCGCAGCACGTCTGGCGCCTGGCTCTTGAACTCTTCCATACTCTGCTCGTCGCGCCCGCCGACCGCGGGGCGCTCGTTGGTCACGCTGGCTACGCCGGTGACCTTGGTCATCAAGCCGCTGGCCAGGCCTGCCGCCACGTTGCCCGCCGTGCCGCCGCCGTAGCGGTAGCTGGTGGCGACGATCTGCGCGCCCGCCACCGGGATCAGCCCGCGCACGCCGTTGCCAAAGCGGCTTTCGCCAGTGGCGGCGTTGAGCACGTAATCGGTGTCTCCCGGCTGCGAGGCCAGGAAGTCCTGCTTCTGGTTCCAGGTTGCCGGGTCCTGGCCCTGCTCGATCACCACCAGCGTCAACGTATCCGCCTGCACCGGGTTATGCTGCAAGGTGAAGGTCTGCCCCGGCGCGCCGCGGCTCTCGCCCAGCAGCTCCTGCTGCACGGTGGAGAGATTCTCGGCGGTGACCACGTTGGGACGGATAAAGTCGATCACCGGGGCTTTCCCGGCGGGGTATGCGCCGTCATCCAGGCGCACGCGCAGCCAGTACAGCTCTTCTTGCACCGTGCCCTCCGGGGTCGCCACAAAGTCGTCGCCAGGACCCTGCACCTGGATCTCGCCCTCGCGGGTCAGCGCGGCGGAGGCGTCGTTGAAGACGTTCAGCCGCGCCCAGCGGGGCGGCGAGCCTTTCTGGCGGTATTCCCAGACCAGCTTCACCGGCGCGGTGATAGCCGCGTTGGCGTCCAGGCAGGCGTCTGGCTGCCCGGCCTGCGCGCCGCCCGGCAGGAACACGTAGAAGCGCATCTCCTGCGGGAAGAGCGGCTTGACCCCCTTGTTGTCCTCATCCTCGAAGCCCAGGTAGAGCGCGTTGCCCACCCGCGGCACCCAGCCCAGCGGGCGGTACGCAGCCTTGCCCGGAGTGGTGTTGGTGGCGGTCACGTCCGAAAAGCTGCCCCCATCCAGCACCAGCACCCGCGCCAGCGGCAGGCGGATCAGGTCCAGGCCCACCTTCGTCTCGAAGATCACCGGCAGGCCCCCGCCCTCCGGCTGCGCGCTGACCCGCGCCCCTTTTGGCACCGACTGGGTGTCGCTGTTGGGCGCGGGGGTAAAGGTCAGGTGCACCACAGCTGGCTGCGCCGCGCGCAGCTCCAGCCCCATCAGTTGCAAGAACTTTAGGTAGTTGCGCTCGGGGATGCGGTTGATGTTGTAACCCATCATCTCGGTCAGCCAGGCGAACAGCTCCACCAGCGTGGCCCCTGGGTCGCTCTCGTTTACATCGGTCCATTCCGGCGTGTAGCGCGGGATGCGCAGCAGCGCCCGCTGCCGGATCTGTTCGAAAGTCAGGGTATCTAACTGAGGTGGTTGTAAAGGCATGTTATCGACTCCCTAATATCGCCATCTCTTCCACTTTTTAGCCCGCGCCCTCGTTGATGTAGAAGGGATAGACCAGGTTGTAGAAGGCATTATTGGTGCGGATGCGATAATCGATATAAATGAATAGATAATTGCGCGCCTCCGCCGGCGCCTCCACCCGCACATCCACCACATCGATGCGCGGCTCCCAGCGCACCAGCGCCGTGCGCACCTTTTCGGCCACCATGCCGCGCAGCGCGGCGGTGTTGGCCTGGAAAACCAGGTCGTGGATGCCGCAGCCAAAGGTGGGGCGCATCTGGCGCTCGCCCGGCGCCGTACCCAGGATGATCCAGATGCTCTGGCGGATTTTTTCCTCGTCGCCCGTGTAATGCAGGCGGCCGTCGGCCCCCGGTTTCACCGGGAAACTCCACCCGCGTCCAATGATGTCTTCGTTCAATGCCATAACGCTTTCTCCCTGTCTAAAAAACAATAGATTACCGTAAAACGCCACACCCTCTTTCAAAATCATTTGTAAAAGTCCATTAGCCGCCGATAAATACCGTCCCGGTCGCCATCACCGTGCCCACCGGCAGGTCGGCCGGGTCGTTGCAGGTTTTGGCCATATCGCCCATTCGCGCCGCGCTCTTGCCGTTGATCTTCACCGTCTGGCTGCCCAGCGTGATGGTGGCTTTATTGGCGGGCGGCTTCTGGAAAGCCGTCCCCGGCGGGGTGGGCAGGTGCGGCGGGGTGTTATCGGCGGTGCTGTCCACCGTTGCCGCGGGCATGCCCATGATCTTCACATCGCTGCTCAGGCTGCCGTTGATGATGCCGGTGAAGGGGTGCGGCAGCGGGGTGGGCACCGGCCCGCCCGGGCTGGGCACCATCACAATGTGGGTGTCGATGGCGTTGATCTGGTCGCCTTGTTTAGCTGCCGGCTGGCCCATGCTTCCTCCTAATTGATATTCACCGTGGCGCCCTTGATGGTCAGGTCGCCGCCGGCCTTGATCGTCATGCTGCCGCTGGCGTTCAGCTCGATGGTGGTGGCGGTAATGGACAGCTTGCCGCTGCCGCCGTCGAACTCGATCTTCACGCCTTTGCACTCCAGCGAAATCTTGTCGCCCGCGCTGTCGATGACCACTTTGCGCGTGCCGTCCTTGTCGATGATCTCGATCTTCTCGCCGCCCGAGGTATCATCCAGCTTGATCTGATGCCCGCTGCGCGACTTGATAAAACGCCAGTTGTTCTCCTTCTTCTTGCCGTCGTTGGCGGGCGGGGTGTCCGTCTGGCTCCACACACTGCCCAGGATGTAAGGCTGGCGCGGGTCGCCCTTTTCAAAGCCCACCAGCACTTCGTCGCCCACCTCGGGGCAATAAAAGATACCGCGGTCCTTGCCCGCCATCAGCGTCACCAGGCGCGCCCAGTCGCTCTCCTGCTTGTTCAGCGTGGGGTACTGCACCTTGACCCGCCCCAGGCTCTCCGGATCTTCCAGGCTGGTCACCAGACCAATAATGAGACCGTTATCATGAGACATACCGGCTAAACCTCCTCGCGGCGGCACTCGAACTGGGTGGTATAACCGCTGTCGCCGATGGAATGGGTGGTGGCGGTGACGAAGTAGCGCCCCGAGAAGCGCTTGCCCACCCCGCTGATCATCACAATACCCCCGGCGCGCAGGTCGGGCACCCCCACGGTCGAGCAGGTGGCCTTGACCATGTCTTTGGCGATGTTCTCCAGCGTCTCCAGCGCCAGCTTCTTGGCCTCGGTCTTGCTGGTCACTGGCTTGTTCGCTACGATCTCCTGGCGCTGGTTGAAGGCCTGCTCGATGGCCTGCTGGTTGCCCGCCGATCCGACACCTTTGGTCTTCAGCTCCGAGCGGGTAGCCTTCTCCTCGATCACTTCCTTTTTCACCTTATCCCAGGCGCGCACGGTCACCTCGCCCACCTGGTTGGCGGTGGTCAGGGTGGGCGAGAACTCCATCATCGATAGGCCATATTTCAGCTCGTAGGTGGTGTGTTTGACGTTCTCCGACGGGCCGAAAAACAGCGCGCTCTGCTGCGCCGAGCCGTTGCTGCCCTGCTCGATAACGAACAAATCGTAGCCAATGCGCCGCGCGCGCTCCATTAGGAAGATGATGTCGTACTGGTTCTGCTGCAGCATGTAGGGGTATTTCTCCTCCTGCGCCTCGGCGTTGTTGTCGGTGACGATATCGATGGGAATGCGGTTAGCGATCTCTCGCGCGATCTGGCTGTCGGTCTTGTTCACGTAGGCGAAGGACTGCTGGCTCTTGCGCAGGCGGTGCAGCAGGTTCAGCCCGCTGATCGCCAGCGTTGGACTGCCCCCCGCTGGGAAGCTGGGCCGCAGCGAGGTGATCTCGCCGGTCAGCATCAGCCTCAGGCGGTCTCTGCCATAGTAGCCCATCCACAGCTCCACCTTCTTGCCCGGCAGGAACAGGTCGCCGTCAGAGTACTTGAAATCGCGCTTCTGGGCGTCCCAGTTGCTGATCGAAATCTCGAAGCTGTCGATCTCGGCGATGTTGTCCTTATAGCTCACCGTGGTGATGTCACGCACCACATCGCGCTGCAAGGGCTTCTCGCCGATCTTCACCTCGAAGTAGGGCACATAGAAATCCTGGCCCTTATAGATCGCAATCGCTTCAGTCGCCATTCTTCACCAGCGGTACAGAAAAAACATCCAGCGGTGGGATGCGCAGCAGCATGCCGGGGCGCAGGTTGCGCGGGTTCGCAATGCCCGGGTTGGCGTCGGCAATCGCCCGCCACGCGCCGGGGTCGTTATACTCCTCAGCGGCGATGCGGCTGAGCGTATCGCCCTGCTGCACTACGCGCGTCTTGGTATGGTCGGCCGACTGCAAATTCAGTTCGGCCACCTGTTCCTCAATGGTCTTGTATTCGCGGAACGCCACGCTGAGCGTGGCGCGCAGCGGCACGCCCTTAGGGCTGAACAGGGTGAACTTGCGCTGCACGCTTTCCACGATAGCCTTGAACGACAGCCCTTCGCCCCAGGTAAAGCGAATGCGCGGGGGGGCGTGGGTCTTGGGCTGGATCTTGACCAGCTGGTAGAAGGGGTTGGTCAGCTCGTTCACATCCTGCCCGTCTTCGCCCAGGCCGTTGCCCAGCGTGGTTGTGTCGAAAAAGAGATCCAGGGTCAGTTTTTCGGTCTGCCCGCGTACGAACTGCAAGATCGGCGAATCGAGGCCGTAGATGGCGATCTCGGCGATCTGCGCGGCCTTGTTCAGCGTGTACTCGGTGGGGTTGAACTGCACCGTCAGAAAGCGCGGCAGCCGGTTGGGGTCAACAGCGTCCTGGTCGAGCACTTCGATGGTTGCTTTGGTCAGGCCCATATGGTTACTCCGAAACGTGAACCTGCGGCGCGGACTGCGTGCGCAGCCCGGTCGCCTCGCGGGCGTGGCCCGCATCGCGCTGCTTGCGATCCAGGTGGCTGAGCACAATCTGCACCAGCTTCTCGATCTGCGCTTCGCTCAGCGGCAGCTCGCCATCCGCCACCTGCACTTCCATGTTCATTTCCTCGATATGCACCGGCATCACTCACCTACTTCTTTCTGGATAATCCCTCGTGGCACAGCTCCAGTGTCTCCACGGCGACCACGCTTTGCATGGCGTTCAGCTCCGGCCCCACCCATTTAAGCGGGAAGGCGCGGGTGAACTGCCATTCCATTACATCCTGGCTGCCCGATGCGTCGTGTACCACAATCGAGCCGTTGTGGAAGGTGACCGTGCCCTGGGTCAGGTCGAAATACCAGTCCCACAGCTTGCGATCGACAATGCCCCGCTTGAAGACCAGGTTCACCTGCTTGGTACGCCCGGGGAACTTGTGCAGGTGCGTGTTCAGGCCGCCCTCAGCGTAATCGAGCACCTCGCTCTCCAATTGCAGCCCGGTGATGGTCGAAAACCCCGCCACCGGCAGGTCATCGATGCGCACCTCAAAGCGAAAGGCCATAAAAGGGTCATTGCGATCACTGGTTTCGGCCATTAAGGTTCCTTACGTGTCGAATAATGCATAACCTTCTTCCTCTTCTATAGGGCCAGACGCAACGAGTTGCGCGTACCCGTGCCATTACAGTTTTGTTTCACCCTTCCAACACCGTCGACCCGCTCTCCGTCCGGCCAATCCTGACCACCACGTATTCCGCGGGTTGGGGCGGCTGCACGCCAACCAGGCACAGCAGGCGGCCCTGGTCGGTTTCGGCGGGCGGGTTGGTGGTGTCGTCGCAGCGCACCTGGTAGGCGTCGGTGGCTTTGGCCCCATCCAGCATGCCCAGCCGCCAGATCGTATCCAGAAAGCTGCTGATCACCCGCTCGGTGTCGCGCCACATGCGGAAGTTGTTCGGCTCGAAGGGCATCCACTGCGTGCCCGCGTCGATCGAGCGCTCGATCATAATCAGCAGGCGGCGCACGTTGACGTACAGCCACATGCTATCGCTGCTCAGCGTGCGCGCGCCGGCCACGCGCAGCCCGCGCCCCGGGTAGGCGCGCAGCGCGTTAACCTGCGCCTCGTTGAGCAGCCCGTGGATCACATCATCCACCGGCATGCTCAGATCCTGGACCAGGGCCAGCAGCTCGTTAGCCGGGGGCTTGTGCACGCCAAACACCTTATCGACCCGCGCGTAAACGCCCGCCACATGCCCGCTGGGCGGGATGCTGCGCAGCGCGCCGGGCGGCTCGTTGGCGTCCTGCACGCGCAGCCAGGGATAATAGATTGCAGCGTAGGTGCTGTCGAAACGATGCGCCCAGTCGATCGCCGCGGTGGGCATCATCACCGGGCGGGGCAGGTCCAGCACCGCCACGCGGTTCTTCTGCGTCTCGCACTGCAAGACCATCCGCCACTGCACCTCGTTGATTTCATCTTCATCGAAGGCGGGCGGGTATTCATCGGGTGCGGCCGGTTCTTCCACCAGCAGGCCCAATTCCTCGCGGGCCTGGCGAACCTCATCGGCCTGCAACTCGGCATCGGCCAGGGCCTGCGCCGCGGCGCGTTTGGCCGCCTCAAACTGCACGCCCAGCGGCGAAGATGGCAAGGCCCGCGTCTGGCCGAAGCGGATCGATAAGCGCACCACCTGGGCTTCCAGCACATCCGCGATCTGCTCGCGCCGTGCCAGATCTTCTTCCATCGCCGCCAGGTCTTGAGGGGTGATGGAACCTTTCGCGCCAACCGAAGGGCCAGCGGAAGCGCCCTCGGGCGTTTCGCCCGCGGTCGCATCTTCCTCGTCCACAATCACATCGCAGCGCGGCGGCGGGGTGTAGCGCTGCCCGGCGGATACATCCTTCGTCATCGCATCCGGGATGGCTAAAATGCTGATCTCGGCGATATCTTCCAGCAGCGCCAGCCCCCACTTCACCCCCTCGGCTGCATCCAGGGCGGCGATGTTGCCGGTCAGGTGGCCGGGGAGCAGGTCGGCCAGCCCATCCCGGCCGTTCCTGAACCCATAGCGCCCAGACTGGATGGTGCGCCCCGCGCCCTGGCCCGCGACCGGCGCGCCATCGTTGACCCGGAAGGCTTCCACCAGACGCGAGCCGTTGGCGGCATCATTCAGCCTTTTCTCCGCCGTTTCCAGCGTCAGGTCGCGCCACAGCTCCTGTGAGCCGTCCGGCAGGCGCAGCGTCAGCGTAAAGCGCTCCAACCCGCCGCGCAGCACCACCGCTTCCATCCGGTGCGCCCAGGTTCCTTCACCACGCGCGCGCAGGCTCAAAGCGATCGCGCCATGCGCATCGCGCAGGTTGCCCCAGGCGCAGCGCGCCGCCTGCGGGTCGGCGGCGCGGACCACCCAACAGGTCCGCCCGCCGTTTGCGAAAAAGCCCCGCACGGCGTAAGCGAGGTAGGCCTCGGGGATGCAGCCGCCGAAGATGCTGGTAAACTGCGGCCAGCTCTCGATCTTTTGTGGCGATTGCAGCGCTCCCCGCTGGCAGATGCCCACGAACCCGGTGATATCGGTCCGCTGCAGCATCAGCGCGTTGGAAGACGCGTTCAACCACTCAAAATACACCCCCGGCGTCTGGTATCTGGTCATGCCTGCCTCGCTCCGCCTGTTTATTCGACTTCCAGCTTCTCGACCACGATCTCCAGCGTTTCAATCGCCACATCGTTGGTCTTGGCATTGAAGGTGGGCCCGTCCAGCTTGCGCGGCCAGGCCTCGTAAAACTTCCAGCGCATCACCGGAGAGCGCGTCTCATCTAGCAGGGTGATCGAGCCCGCCACGCGCTGGATTTGCCCGTCGATCACCTTCTTACGCCACTCCCAGACGCGCTTATCCTGGGTAAAACCGCGCTTGAAGGTGATATTGCCGAACTTGGCCAGCCCGGGGAGCTTGCGTGAGTGGGTGGTCAGCTCGTTGCCTTCCCGGTACTCGATGGCCTCGTTCTCCATCGACAGCCCGGTGCATTCAGAAAAGCCGGCCTTCCCAACCAACTCAAATTCCACGAGAAAATTGTGGCCAGCAAATGGGTCGTTACGGTCGCCAGTTGGCATTTCAACCCTCCTTTATTTACTGCGGCGCATCAGCCACCTTCTGGCTGATGCGGAAGATGACGAACTCAGCCGGTTTGGTCGGCGCAATGCCGATCAGGCACACCAGCCGCCCGTTGTCCAGATCGTCCTGGGTCATGGTGGTGCGGTCGCAGCGTACGAAGAACGCCTCTTCTTGCGTGCGTCCCAGCAGCGCGCCGCTCTTCCACACCCCGATCAGGAAGTTGGTAATCGACAGGATCACGCTGGCCCAAAGCGCATCGTTGTTCGGCTCGAACACCACCCACTGCGTCCCGCGCAGAATCGACTGTTCGATAAAGATAAACAGCCGGCGCACGTTGATATATTTCCATTCGGGGTCGCTGGTCATGGTGCGCGCGCCCCATAAGCGGATCGAGCGTCCCTGCGGGCGGAAATCACGCATGCAGTTCACCCCAATGGGGTTGAGCAGATCCTGTTTGCCCTTTGGAATGGGGAACTCCAGGTCGGTCGCGTCGCGCAGCACTTCGTTGGCCGGGGCCTTGTGCACCCCCCGGTCGATATCCACCCGCGCGATCAGCCCGGTCACATGCCCGGTGGGCGGCACCCAGATCTGCCCATTGCTGAGCGGATCGTAGACCGAGATCCACGGGTAGTAGAAGGCCGCGTAGGTGGTATCCTGGGTGGGGCGCACATCGTTTATGTTGGATTTGCCAAACGGCGCCGAGACGATGCCAAAGCGGTCGCGCAGCAGCTCGCACTGCTTGATCACTTCCTCCGACAGCCCACCCACCGACACTTCATCGGGGGCCGCCAGCAGCGAAATGCCTTCGATCATGCCCAGCCCGGCCAGGCCGCTGCCTGTGCCAAAATCGGGGTTGGTGTTGTCAATAGGGTCTTCCAGGCCATTGAAATCGTCGAGGCGCGGCAGGGTCAGATCGTTGACGCCATCTTTGCCCGGCGCTCCGCCCGCCAGCGCGGTGAAGACCACCTGCGGTTTGCCGCCCGGCCCGGTTTCGATCACCGAAAGCGGGATATTCGGCCCGGCCACATCGGCCACCACCAGCTGCGACGAGCTGTTCAAGGCCAGCTCCAGGCTGTTGGTCGCTCCCGCCAGCGGGCGCAGGTTATCATAGACTTCTACATGATCCGGCGCGCGGAAATTGGGATCGCGCTGGTTCTCCGGAATCATCGGGTTGACCGCCAGCAGGGTGGGCTTGGTCGCCTTGTCCGCAGCGACCACATTCGCCGCGGCAGTTGTTGCTGGGGCCACGTTTGCCTGGGCGGCGGTGATGGCCGCCACCGTGGCGTCGTTCAGCGCGCTGGTGGGCGGGTCGGTGGTGGCGCTGGTGTTGCTCGCCGTAACCACCCCGTCGACGGAGGTCTTGAGCGTGTCCGCGGCCGTCTTAGCGGCGGCGGCGGCGGTTTTCAACGCCTGGTCGGCGCCTGCGTCGGCGGTGGTTTTGGCCTGCCCGGCGGCCGATTGCAGCGCCGTGGCGCCTGCCCCGGCTTTATCGGTGGCTTTTTTCACATCGCCCACCGCGGTCTTCGCCGCGGCCAGCAGCCCCGGGTCGGCCTGATTGCCGGCCAGGGCCACCAGCGCCGGCTTGGCCGCATTGGCCGCCGCCAGCGCGGCATCTAGCGCGGCAGAGGTTTCAGCAGCGCGCTTGTCGACCAGCAGCATAGGGTAAGCCGCCGCTGCTTTGGTCGAGACATCACCCGCGGCAGTCACCGCCGCGTCCATATCCGTCTTGGCCTTCGCCGACGAGGTTTTGGCAGCATCGGTCTTGGCCGAGGTAGGCGGGTCATCCTTAGCGGCAGCGTCCGCGTCTTTGACGGCCTGGTCGGCGCTGGCCTTGGCCGTCGCGGCGGCGGTCGCCGCAGTATCCGCCGAGTCTTTGGCCGCCTTCAGCTTGGCGTCGGTTGGGAAGGCATTCAGCGCCGCCGCGGATTGCTCCTGCGCGGTTTTCGCGGCGCTCAACAGTTGGGTGACCGGTGCCACCAGCGCATCCGCCGCCGCCTTCAGCGCCTGCACCGCCTGCACCGCCGCCGTCTTGTTGGCCGCGTTGGTCGTGTCAGTCTCAAACAGGTCCACCGCAGCTTTGGCGGTAATGCCCGCCGTGCCCAGCGTAGTCGCAAGCGCGCCGGATTGGGTCGCCAGGTCATTGGCTTGCAGCGCCGAATCGAACACTTTGAAGGCCTTGCTGGACGGCTCTTTGGTAAAGTAGAGCAGCGTCACCTTCAACCACTTGCCCACCGGCGAGGGATCACCCGGCTGAACCGCTTTGGCTTTCGATGCCTTTTCGATGGCGACGTACACGCGGTTGCCCCACGCGCCGCGCCCGTTGGCCGAAAGGGTCAGGTCGCCCAGGGCAGCCAGCGCGCGCTTGGGCGCCGTGATATTGTTGCCCCCCGCCACGCCCGGCGTCACCCGGGCAATGAACGCGCGCTTGCCGCCGTTATCAAAGAACCCCTGCACCGCGTACGCCAGGTACGTGATATCCGGGCCCAGGTACGAGCCGAACGTGCGCTGGTATTCCAGCCAGCTGGTCACCAGAACGGGATATTCGGGGCCGCGCTCCGTCTGCCCCACAAACCCCGCGGTGCTCGTGCTTACACCTTCGATTGGTCGCGGCCCGGTGGACACTTCTTCAACATAAACACCGGGCGACAGATATTCTGGCATATCGTCCTCCTTTTACGGATCCTTTCTTATGGAAACTGAAACGTAGGCGCCACCACCGTGCTCCGCGGGTGTAGGGTCACGTTTTGCGCTTTGTTGGACCCATCCAGCAGCGTGGCGGTCACATCCACCGCCGGTACGATCTGGTTGGGTCGTAGATAAACCACCCAGCCGCCATCCCCCGCGGTCTGGACTTCAACCGGCTGGGGCAGCCCTGGGGCTGTAAGCCGCACCGTGGCCCCGCTCACCGGGACCTTGTTGCGCAGCACCCAGCCGCGCAGGGCCGTCTCGAGCAGGCTGGTCTCGCAGCCGCGCAGCACGCACACATTGGGCAGGTTGAACACCGCGCCGTCCGGCAGGGTTTCCGTCACGGTCAGCTGCCCGGTGGGCGGCACGACCGCCGGCTGGGCGCTGGGATCCTCGGCGAACACGATCACCCACTGCCCGGTCGAGTCGGTGGTGCAGCTGAACTGCCCGCCCGGCGCGCTGACGGTGGCGCCCTGCTCGCCTTTGGCGTTGTTTTGGTGCAGCCCGCCGCGCAGCAGTGTTGGTCCCAGCTGCCCCACCGCTGGGCTGGTGGTGCAGGGCCCCACCCCACCCGACATCACCGGGGTGGATGGCGTGAAGGGATACATGTAGCCCGGCAGAAGCTCCAGCTTGCCTGGCGCATCCATGCTCACCACGCCGCTGTTCTGCATGGTGAGCTGCACGTTGATCATCTCGACCCACTGGTAGACCAGCGAGTTGATTATGCCCCGCTCGGGTTTTGCCACGCGGTGGATGCGGCCCAATTCGGAGGTCACCCGCACCACGTAGGTGCCCTGGGCAAAGCTGCGCCGCCGGGGCTGCGTGCTGCCATAGGCGATCACCTGCCCAAAGAACAGGTGATAGCCTTCTGGGTTGCGCGCCACCACCATCTCAAAGGGATAATAGAAGTCGTGGCGCCCCGCTGCATCTACCGTGCCCACCAGCCAGAAGCGCAGCGGCTCGATAGGCCGCGGGTGCGCGCCGCGCAGGCCCCGCTCGCACGCGTAGCGGTCTTCGATGTCGAAGATCATCGTCGCGCGGGTTGTCAACCGTTCCAGAATTGGAGAAACCATTTACACCGCCTCTTTCTGCGCCCCTTCTTGCTCCTCGTCTTGCGGAAGTTTGCTGTAGCCGTGGTCCAGGTCCACCACCCGCACGCTCTCGATCGAGCGGTGCGAGTCGATGTGCATAACGCGCACCTCGTAACAGACCGAGAGGCGGTAAGGCTCGATCAGCGCTTCCCACACCCGGCTCAGCTCCTCCAGCGTCAGCCGCGACATGGTGATGCGCAGCTCTTCGAACACCTGGTCGTTACTGTCGCGCATCACGATGATGGCGTTGTCGTAGAGCACCTCCATCACCTTGCCCAGCAGCAGCAGGCTGGCTTCGGAAGTGTCGCCAAAGGGCGTCACCAGAAAATGCAGCACCACCGGCAGCGGCGGTTGCGACAGGGCGTGCCTGGGACCCACCCGCACCGGCGGCGTATTCTTGAGATATTCATTCTCGGTGACCTGGTACATCCAGATCGAGAGCCGGTTGGCCGAATCGCGCGCCGTGATGGTAGGGTTGAGGAAAACAATGGCCAACTCGCTAGGCACTACCGTTTGCAGCGACAGCTCGCCGCTGATCGCCTCCCACAGCACGCTGCGCAGCGCCTTACTCACCGCCGAAAGGACTGTAAAACTACTCATTGCGCTTTATTCCCCGCAGAGCGTCGAAAATGCACCGCAAAAGGTCCCGGCCCGTTGACACGGCGGATTTCGCGTCAGGATGCGCGCCCGTCTGCGGCAGGCCGATCTCCTCCAGGTAAGGGCCCATAAAATGGTTCACCTCGTCCAGATCATCGAAATAAACTTTCTTTTGCGATTGCAAATGCTCGATCATTCCCCGCAGTTCGGGGGACAGGCCCGGTTTTTCACGAAGCTCACGCCAGATGCGAATAATAAATACCTGGGTTGACTGAACATTTTTCATCAACATGCATCCTCGGCGATGTGCCTGTACGAAACGGCCGGGGCAGCGGCCATCCGCCATCAACAAATCTTGCTTTGATGACTGTACCCCGTGGCCATCACCAACCGCTCACCGGCGGATCACAGGCATAAAAAACGAGGTGATTTTGGACGCAGCGTGTCCAAAATCACCTCGGGCGGGGGTTTCCTGAAATTCGTTACTTCTCCCGCTGCATCAGCCCCTCTAACACGCGCAGCGCGGTGCGGAACTGCTCCTGGGCCTGGTCCAGCGCTTTGCGCGCCAGCTGGAACTGGTACAGCACGGCTTGCAGCGAGCCGGTCTCGACCTCCGCGCCGGTGACGGGGATGGTGATCTGCCCCTCGCTGTTGAGGATGGCGTGATACAGCGCGGCGGTCTCTTCCATCGGGGCAATGCCCAGTTCCTGGTGCAGCACTGCCTGGCAGACCTCGAACTGGCGCAGCGCCTGGGCGCGCTGGCCGCACTGCAGGCACAGCCGCATCACCTCGCGGTGGATCTCCTCGCGCAGCGGGTCCATCTCGAGGATGCTGCGCGCGTAGCCCAGGCTTTTATCGTAAGCGCCCTGCTCGCGGTAGTAGCTCACCAGCCAGGCCAGCGTGGATAGATACATCAGCCGGATGCGCTCGCGCTGGCGGATGGCCCACTCATCGTAGCGGCCTTCGAGCAGATCGCCGGTGTAGAGGCGCAGCGCCTGGCAGCAGGCCTCCACGTCCGCGCCGGAAACCGCCTGGGCCGGGTGATCGAGCACGCGCCTCACCTGGATCTGGAACTCGGTCAGGTCAAGCCAGTGCTGGCTCTGGGCATTGAAGGCTACGTCCCCCTGGTGGTTAGAGATCAGGTAGGGACTGTCGCCGGGCGCGCGTCCCGGCTCGAGCACGCGGCGCAGCCGCCACAGCGCTGTGTTGAGGCAGTTGCGCGCCTGCTCCTGGCTGTAGCTGCCCCAGAACAGCTCGGCCAGCACGTCGCGCGGCTGGGGCTGGTTGGGGTTGAGCAGCAGGTAGGCCAGCAGCCCCTGCGTCACCGGCGTCAAGCGCAGCGCGTCTGGTCGATCATCCTCCTCCACCCGCACAGCGCCGAATAAGTGGATACGTAGCATCCCCATGATCCGCCTTCCTTTTTTGAAAACGAGACTTGCCAAGAAAAGGTTTGGCGTGGTTTCCGGGCCACAAAAATGGTGCTAGAAAAGTACCATATAAGGATCGGCTAGTACATTGCACCTTATAAGGGATCAATTTAAAATAATTGCGATTCCCCGAAATAGATAAGGCGATCCGAACGTATGAGAGGATGGGGAAACCAGAAGCGGGTGGTTTTTGCGAGGCTTTCGTGCGCCTCTCGTACGGTTTCTTTGTCGTTTTACGAGCAGTTTATAAACAACAAATAAGACAATTTTTATTATATACCAATTTTTTTGGTTTACAAGTAAAAAAAAGCGGTGATTATGGCGAAAGCATCATATTGAACCAGGAATTTAGCGATCACTGTCCGCTCTTTGTGGAACTGGATCTGTAAAAATGGTTATAATCTAAATATGTGGACAAATTTTGTCTAAATTAACTCCGGCAATTCGCTTCGAAGCCCGGTTGGATATCACCAATAGGCGGAAAAAGGAAGGAATCGGATGAAACAACAGAAAGATACATTCTCCCAGATCACGCATGAGAATATCAAAACAATCCGGGGAGAGAGTGAAAAGATTGCAGTCCGCCCGGCGCGGCCGCGGGTGGTGGTGTTAGGGGTAGGCTTTAGCGGGTTATTTGCGGTGGAAAGCCTGGGCAATACCGGCTTAGATGTTACGGTAATCGACCGGCACAACTATCACACTTTTTTTCCGCTGCTGTACCAGGTGGCCGCGGCGGAGCTGGAGCCGGAGGATATCGCCTACCCGGTCCGGCACATCTTCCGCAAATGGCGCAATATCCACTTTGTATTGGGCAGTGTGGAGCAGGTGGATTTCGAGAACCGGTTGGTGAAAACCAGGACGCATACCATCCCCTACGATTACCTTATCATTGGCCTGGGCAGCCGGCCGTTCTTCTTTGGCGTGCAGGGGGCCGATGATTATGCGTATCCGCTAAAATTCCTGGACCAGGCGGTTGCGCTGCGCAATCAGATTCTCTACTGCTTTGAGCGAGCTTCCGAGGAGCCAGACGCGCAGGAACGCCAAGGCTGGCTTACTTTTGCGATGGTGGGTGGTGGACCAACCGGGGTGGAGTTCGCCGGAGCAATGGCGGAGTTAATCAACGAGACATTAGAGCGGAATTACCCCAGCCTGAAGGTTAATCAAACACGGGTTGTACTCATCGAAGCAGGCGAGCACCTGCTGACCGGGTTTTCGACCCACCTGGGCGATTATGCCCAGGCGCGCCTGGAAAAGATGGGCGTGGAGGTGATGGTCAAGTCGCAGGTGATCGAGATTGGCCCGCACAACTTGCGCCTCAAAGATGGCATGGAACTGCCCACCCGCACCGTTACCTGGACGGCGGGGGTACAGGGCTTCCGTGGGCCTGGCCAGTGGGGGCTGCCAACCGCGCGCAACGGTCAAATCGAAGTCTTGCCGACCTTGCAAGTGCCGGACCGCCCGGAAGTCTATGCTGTTGGGGACCTGGCTCACTTTTTAGTCAATGGTCATCCGCTGCCGATGGTCGCGCAGGTGGCAATCCAGCAGGGACGGGCCGCGGCGCGCAATATCCTTCGTCAGGAACAGGGCCATGAGCCGCAGCCCTTCCACTATCATGACCGGGGCATGCTGGCGGTGATCGGGCGGAACTCGGCCGCGGCGGAAATCTGGGACCGGGAATGGACGGGATTTATCGCCTGGGTGATCTGGCTAACCGTTCACATCCTGTACCTGATCGGCTTCCGCAACCGCCTGCTGGTGTTGATGAATTGGGCCTGGGATTACTTCGCCTCCCAGCGCAACGTGGACTTGATGATCCCAACGAAACTGGAAGAGCAGGCAGAAGCGAAAGGCCTTCATGCCACAGAACAGGTGCAGGCGAAAACCGCCGGCCCGGCCGAGCGAAAGAAACCCACGGATGACCTACCAGGCGCACGTTCGACGGTCAAGCAACCACCGCACTCGCCTGCACCGGGGAACTACAGGGATGACAGATAAAGCAGGTTTCCAGGCAGTGACCGGATGAATTCGAACCCTTTATCCAGGATAAACATGAGATGACCAAAAATCACAGGATTATGGAGAAATAGATGAGTGAAACGCGTGATTGGCAAGGAATGAAACAGATGTCCGCCCGCCTGCTGCAAGAGCGCACCGGCGCGGATGTTGACGCCTGGAAAAAACGGATGGAACAGGAAACGTTCAACGATGAGCAGCAGCTGCGTACCTGGCTCAGTGCACAGGGGGTGACCGGTTACGCCCAGACCTTATTGGTGATGGAGCGTTTCGGATACCCGGGTTATATGCTCGCCTCCGCCGATGAACTCATCGAGGGACAATACGCGGATCGCCCGCAGCTTCGCCCAATTTTGGATGCTATTCTCGCTGCCGCATTGGGACTGGGAACCGTCACCATTCAGGCCCGCAAAACGTATATTTCACTGCTAACACCCCGCCGGACGTTCGCCCGGATTCTGCCCACCACCAAACAGCGCGTTGACCTTGGCCTGCGTCTCGAAGGGATACAACCGGGTGGTCGACTGCAACCCTCAAAAATCCACGAAACCACCCCGTTGCAGATCAGCCTGATGACACCCGATGATGTGGATGCCGAAGTGCTCGATTGGTTGCAGAGAGCGTTCGATCAGAACCGTATGATGGCCTATATCCAGCTGCATTGAAAGGAGAAACAAATGGCAACCGTTATTATTCTATATATAGTATATGAATCAAGATTTCGTACGAAATCAGGATTTCGCAGGAGTATAATCAGGTTGATGAGCCTCTACCTGGGTTGTCCGATCTGGTCTTTTAAGGGTTGGATAGGCAGCTTGTATCCGGAAGGTACGAAGCAGTCCGATTTCCTGCGCGAATATGCCCGCCGGCTTACAACGGTGGAGGGCAACACGACCTTTTACGCGACACCCAACGAGGAGAAACTGGCTCGTTGGGTAGAAGAGACACCCGAAACCTTCCGCTTCTGTCCAAAGCTGCCACGCACAATCAGTCACACCGGCGAGCTTCAGCCCCACATCGAAGAAGCGCACGCCTTTATCCAGGCGATGAGCCAGCTGGGAACCCGCCTGGGGCCGATGTTCCTGCAGCTGCCACCGAGCTATTCACCCCAATGGCTGGATGATCTGGGCGCATTTTTAAAGGCCTGGCCCGCGAACGTCCGCCTGGCAGTGGAAGTACGCCACCTGGCCTGGTACACATCCTCGTATCAGGAAAAGCTAACCAGGCTGCTTCAAGAGCTGGATAAAGCGCGCGTACTGTTCGACACGCGCCCGATCCGCAGCCTGAGCGGGAATAAAATCTTGGAAGGCAGCGTGTACAAATTGATGCTGAAAATGCAGGAACGCAAGCCTGACCAGCCCATCCCCACCCAGCCGGCGGTGGGTCTTACCTTCCTGCGCTTCATCGGCCACCCGGTGAAGGATCAAAATGCTGAATTCATCGATGCGTGGGCGGATCATCTGGCAGGCGCGCTTGAACAGGGCCAGGATGTCTATATCTTCTGCCACTGTCCAGACGAGCGGCTGGATCCACGGCTGTGCCGGGATTTCTACCAGCGAGTCAATGCGCGTTTCACCCTCCCACCGCTGCCTTGGGATGAGATCGACGCGAATATCGCCAACCAACCCAGGTTGCTATAAGGTCCTGATGGTATTTTTGAACCATGATTTTCGACTTTGACACGCGAAGTTCCGATTCGCCCCTGGTCCAATCCATTTGGCGCTCTCGGAGTGAGGGTGGCGGCTCCTTTATCTCGACAGCCGTGAGCCAGTGGGAGATGGTGGTTACCAAACAACGGGGTCAATTGACCCTGAGCGTGCGCGGGCCGGAGACACAAGCCTCCCCTGCGCCTGTGCCGGAAGACGCAGCGTTTTTTGGCATCATCTTTAAGCATGGAGTGTTCATGCCCCAACTGCCAAAAAGCGAGCTGGTAGACCAAGAAATCCACTTGAGCGAGTCCATCCATAATGCCTTTCAATTCCTTGGTTCTACCTGGCAGTTTCCGACGTTTGAAAATGTAGATACATTCGTAAACCGTCTCGTGCGTGCAGACATCCTCTCCATCGATTCCATCGTGGAGGATGCTTTGCGCGGGCAGGCGCTCTATTTATCCCAACGCTCCATCCAGCGGCGCTTCTTGCATGTGACCGGACTTACCTATAAAACTATTCAGCAAATTGAGCGGGCGCGTCAGGCATCAACGCTGCTGCAAGGGGGAACCCCGATTACCGAGGCCGCCTACCAGGCAGGCTATTTCGACCAGGCCCATTTGACCAACGCCCTGAAGCGTTTCTATGGGCAAACCCCTGTTCAGATCGCCAATCAAGCGCAGTTCCACAGTGGCGTTTTTTTCCAAGACGCGGACTTCTTAAAATTATATAATCAGGTCAACAATAACCAAAAGGAGAACCGATGAGGAAATTGGTGGTTCATGAATTTATTACCTTGGATGGCGTAATTCAAGCGCCAGGCAATCCCACAGAAGATACCGATGGCGGTTTTACCTACGGCGGCTGGACGCACCCGTATTGGCACGATGAGATCGGGGCTCATTTCGGTCAGGCGTTTATGGAAGCCGACGCCGTTTTATTGGGGCGGAAGACCTGGCAGCTCCACGGGAACGCGTTTGGGCCGAACCCCGCCGAAGATCCATTTGGGGGGATGAAGAAGTATGTGGTGTCCAATACATTGAAGTCCGTCGAATTATGGCCAAACTCCATCCTCATCAGCGGCAACGCGATGGATGAAGTGCGCAAGCTGAAGAATCAACAAGGGAAAAACATCATAATCGATGGCAGCAGTGTGCTGCTCCATAGCTTGATCGAAAACGACCTGGTGGATGAGTACATGCTGCATGTGTACCCGCTGGTGCTCGGTATCGGAAAGCGCTTATTCACCGAAGGCAAGCGGGTGAACCTGAAGCTGATCGAATCCGCTGCGCTGCCAACCGGCGTCGTCTATCAACGCTACCAACCTGCCTGAATTCTTTTCATACGATCAGAGCATACTTTCTGATCCATAAACAATTCACACGAAGCAAGTGGAGGCTGATCTTCAGCTCTCCACTTGCGTTTTTTAAAATTTTGATCAGCCATTGCTTCGTCCGCCTCACCTACGGCAAACTGGAATCAATAACGCGCCGGGTTTTTCATTGACTCGATCGCCGGCGTGTGATTTACCGCATCGCCTCTTAGCTCGCTGCCACAGCATTAAGTGGTCACATTGTGGCCCGCCAGCCCCCTACCGGTCACCTGCCAATCGCCTTTGCGTTCCGCACGCACAATACCACTGGAGGTCGCCAGGTAAATAATCTCTCATCTCCTCATCCAAAATACCACTACTGAACCCTCACCGGGTTTTCCGCTGCCTTCGCCTTGCATAATCTCCAATTGGAAAACGTTATGGTGCGATGGTGACTACGACATTCCCTTTTTCTGGCCCGTTTCGACGTACCGGTGGGCTTCGGCGATTTGATCCAATGTATATCGCCGGTCGATGACCGGTTTAATCGTTCCAGCCTCGACAAGTTCCTTAACGGCGAGCAGGTTTTTGGTTGTGTACTGTGCTGACCATGGCATAATCCGTTTACGGCTGCCTTTTGCGGCCCGGCGCATGCGCATCCCACCAAACAGGCCAGGGTTGGCGTTCAGATAGGCGCCATTTTCCGTGAGCATCCGCAGGCTTTTCGTAAACGGGCTCTTGCCGATTGTGTCAAAAATGACGTCAAACATCTGGCCGCATTGGGTGAAATCTTCCTTAGCATAATCAATCACCTGGTCCGCGCCAATGGAACGCAGCATCTCCAGCTTCCCGGCTTTGTCCACGCCAGTCACTTCCGCGCCGTAGTATTTGGCAAGCTGTACCGCATAGGTGCCAATATTGCCCCCTGCTCCCACGATGAGAACCTTTTGACCCTTCTGAATATTGGCTTTTCGCAGAGCGTGGAGCGCTTCAAGGGCGCCAAACGATAAAGCAGCGGCTTCCTCGTAGGTCACATTGACCGGTTTGGGCGCCATCATGCTGGCCATCGCGGTAGGTGTTTCGGCCAGGCAGAGATACTCCGCGTAGGTGCCCATCCCCAGACCGGTGTATCCAAACACCGGATCGCCAATTTTATACTGCGTCAACATTCTCGACCTGTCTGCGACGATCTCCCCGGCGAATTCCGTTCCGAGGATCGTGATCCGGGTTGGTCGGAATACACCCAGATACAGCCGCAGGGGAATGGCAAAGGGGAGCGGTAATTTGAGCCGGCGGAACTCCGTGTCGGGTGTCGATACCGTGGCCGCATGCACCTTGATCAGCACTTCATGTTCGCCGGGCGACGGCGTAGCGAACATCGCGAAGTTGAAGCCCGTCCGGTGCCGCCATATTTTGTCCACACGATGGCTTTCATAGGCAATCCTTAAGGATCTTCCCCTTTTCCGCCAGGGGCTTGCATCACGCCATCGAGCGAAACAAAGGTTAAAACGACTAATTTTCTCATATTACTATTATATAGATCCAGATTAAACAAAGCAAATCAACTCTTGACAATAACAAGAATTTGCTTATAATAATAAACAGACGTCTGTTTATTTATCAGGAGGTTGAATGGCTCGAACGGTCAAACCAGAGGAATATGCCCTGAAACGCAACCAGATCGTTGAGGCTGCCATGCGCCAGATGATGACCCTGGGGTTCAATAACCTGGTCATCCGAGAGATCCTCGAAGCGATCCAAATCTCCAGTGGCGCATTCCACCACTACTTTGAATCGCGTGACACGCTATTGGAAGCCATCATCGATCGTATGATCCAGGAGACAGAAACTCCCCACCTGGCCATCGTCCGCGATCCAAACCTGACCGCCATTCAGAAGCTGCAAGGCTTCTTTGGCACGCTGGACAACCTGCGCGTGGCCCACAAAGAAGATATCGTCCGGGTCAGCCGCATCTGGTTCGCGGACGAGAATGCCGACGTGCGCAAGAAAATGGACGAGGCCATCCTCGAACACCGCGCGCCGCTGCTGAATGAGATCGTGCGCCAGGGTCTCCAAGAGGGTGTCTTTACGGTCGCCCACCCCAACCTGTCGGGTGAGGTGATCCTGTCGCTGCTGAATGGCATGGGCAGCGCCCACATCCGCCTGTTAAGCCGGGCCATGCAGGAGCACGACGAGCGTTGTATCGATGAAATAATCGACAGCATTGTCGATGTGCATGCCGCGTATATGGACGCCATTGAACGCATGCTGGGAGCGCCCACCAACAGCCTTTACCGGGCAGACGCCGAAATGGCCAGGCTGTGGGTCAACATCATGCGCAAGACGGAGTAAAGGAAAGCAAAAACCATGTTTATCGAAATATCGAATTTAAAGAAAAGCTACACCAATGGTGTGGTCACCCAAGTGCTAAAAGGGGTTGATTTGCGGCTCGAAAAAGGCGAGATCGGCGTCATTCTCGGCCCTTCAGGGTCGGGAAAATCGACCCTGATGAACATCCTCGGCGGCATCGACCGCGCCGACAGCGGCATAGTCTGTGTGGATGGGGTCGAGGTCACCCAGCTGAACGACAACCGGCTGACCAACTTCCGCCGCGAGCAGGTTGGCTTCGTCTTCCAGTTCTACAACCTGGTCCCCAACCTGACGGTTGGAGAAAACATCGAGGTGGTCTCCAACATCAGCAAGCAGCCGCTCAATACCGATGAAGTTCTCGCCGCGGTCGATATGCAGGATAAAAAACACCGCTTCCCCCGCGAGCTGAGCGGCGGTGAGCAGCAGCGCGTTTCCATTGCGCGGGCCATCGTCAAGAACCCCAAGCTGCTGCTGTGTGACGAGCCCACCGGCGCGCTCGACTATGGTTCCTCGCACGGCATCCTCAAGCTGCTCCAACAGGTGAACCAGCAGTTCGGCGCGACCATTCTGATGATCACGCACAACGCTGCCATCGCCGGTATGGCCAATCGCGTGTTCCGGCTGCGCAGCGGAGAAATCGTCGAAGCGACCATTAATCCACAGACCGTTCCGGCGGAAAGGATCGAATGGTAATGGTACTCAATCGACGCATCGGGCGCGTGCTGCTCGAAAATATCGCCCAGTATACCGGGTCGCTGGCGCTGATTATCTTAAGCTGCTTCATGTTTACCGGCATGGTTCTGGTCGGGTCGAACCTGACCCGGCTGAGCCAGCAATTTGAGGTCAACAACGTTCAGGAAGATGCTTCCTTCACCACCAGCACCCCCATCCAGAACATCGCAGAGCTAGAGGCGCAAGGGAACGCGGTGATCGAAGAAACACGCACCTTCGATTATCCCCTTTCCGCGGGCGTGACCCTGCGCGTGTTCAGCCAGAACGAGAAGGTTGATCTGCCCGGTGTGGTGGAAGGCAAACCACTGAACGGCGGACCGTTGCAGAGCAACGGCATTCTGCTCAACCCGGTCTTTGCGGAGGCGCAGGGTTACAAGCTTGGCGATGTGATCACGATCTTCGAGCGGCCTTTCACCATCGCGGGGTTCGTGGCCCTGCCCAACTATATCTACCCGCTCCAGTCCGACACCGAGCTGATGTATTCGGCGCAAAGCTTCGGCATCGCCGTCATCCCTCAGGCGGATTTCGCCGCTCTGAACACCGGCACCAGCTTCTACGCGGTAAAATTCAACCAGGCCGACCCCCACCCCCGCGCGCAGTCCGCCCGGACGAAGTCCGCCCGCTTCCGGGCGCTGCTGCTGAGCAAGGGCATCGCCGTCCAGCAGTGGACCGACATCCGCGACAACAAGCGCGTCAACTCGGCCACCCTGAAGCTCAACGCCATCAACACCATGAGCCGGGTGATGCCCACCACGCTGCTGCTGCTGACCAGTATCCTGATCAGCAACGTCATCGGACGGCTGATCCGCCGCGAGTCGGCGGTTACCGGCGCGTTGTACGCGCTGGGTTACCGCAAGAAAGAAATCTACACGCATTACCTGATTTTCCCGCTAGCCATCGCGCTGATCGGCGGGGTCATCGGTACCTTGCTGGGGCTGCTGATGGTGCGGCCGATGGTTTTGTTCATGCTCACCGCTTTCGACATCCCTTTGGACCGGATCGATTTCAACCCATTGGCGATGCTGGTCAGCGTCCTATTGCCGGTGGTCTTCCTCGGCGTCAGCGGGTACCTCGTCATCCGCCGGGAACTGCGGCATTCGCCAGTCGAGCTGATGAAAGGCGACCGGGATGAGGCCAGGGTCAACCTCCTGGAGCGTTCGCTCAAACTGGATCGCCTCAAGTTCAGAACCAAGTTCCAGATCCGCGAGCAGCTGCGCAGCCTGTCGCGCCTGGCGTTCCTGCTGGCAGGCGTGGCTATCGCCACCATGCTCTTGTTGTACGGCTTCACCATCAAAAGCTCGCTGGATACCTTCATCACCACCAACCTGACCGGCACGTACCACTTCCAGTACGAGTACATCTTTAAAGACCCGCACAGCGATCCGCTCCCAGCAGGCGTGGAGCCGTTCTCAGCCAGCCTGTTCCTGCCCGAAAGTGATGAAAACCTGTCCTTCTATGTCTCCGGCGTGCTGCCAGACTCAAAGCTGCTGACCTTTTACGACGCATCCGGCGAACCACTGAGCACCAACCTGGTGATCATCACCCGGCCGCTGGCCGACCGGCTGAAGGTGAAAGCGGGTGACACGCTGGCGGTGCTGCGCAAACTGGACGGGAAACCCTTCGCGCTGAAGATCGACCGCGTGGCCGATACGTATGTGGGCAAGTACATCTTCATGCCCCTGGCAAGCTACAACGCGCAGTTCGGTCTGCCAGAAGGCAGCTACCTGGGCCTGTGGAGCCCAACGGCGCTGGACATCCCGCAGGACCAGCTCTACTCGCATAAGTCGATCGACGAATCCATCGCCGCCATCGCCGCCATGACCGCACCCATCCAGACGATGATCTTCATGTACTCGACGGTGGCCTTTATCATCGGGCTGATCGTCATCTACCTGGTCACCTCGATGATCATCGACGAAAACCGCACCAGTATCTCGCTGCTGAAGATATTCGGCTACCGCGGGAAAGAAATCAACGCCCTGGTGCTGAATAGCTCGACAATCGTGGTGGTAGCCGGTTATTTCCTGGGGGTGCCCTTGATCCTGGCCTCCATCCGCGGCCTGCTGCAATCGCTGGACAATAGCGTTGGCATTACCCTGCCGGTGAGCATCAACCCGCTCTATCTCCTGATCGGCTTTGTTATCGTTATGGTGGTCTTCGAGCTGTCCAAGCTGCTGAGCCGTAAGAAAGTTAATGCGGTCCCCATGAGCGAAGCCTTAAAAGCTGGCATGGAATAGTTCCTGATCCTACGCTCATCTCACCATGAAAGGCCGTTCTTACCTTTTGGGACGGCCTTTCTTATTTGAGTTTAGCGTTCACAATTTTTCCATCGCTAACTACGCTGTTTTTATCATCGCCTTTGCAAAATGCACGTGCTCGAAGGCATGATACTCGTCTCCGCGGTTCTGGAAGTAAAGGGCTTCGATCTCCGCCGGGCCCAGGTTTTCTAGCAGGAGGAGGCCAACCCGTTCCAGATCCCCGGATAATGCCCGCGGGTCGAACCCGGTTTTCATCGGCTCGCCCACCATCCGAGCGATGTTCTGCATCAACCGGATGCGTTTTCCCGCCCGCGCCGGATCAAAAGCATCCGCATCCATATAATCGAACACCAGCAGGCTGGCCTCACTGGCAATCCCGGCCAGTTCCACCAGGGTCTTCAGGACCACCTCGCGGGCCAGGTAATAAGTGACACCCTGCCAGCTCTGTATGGTTCTTCAGCCAGCGCTTACTAGTGCTGCTTCCCGCAGCCGCTGAACGTCCCGCATCGGCGGCACGCCAAACAGGCTTTTATACTCGCGGTTGAAGTGTGATGGGTCGTGATATCCCACCCGAAAAGCCGCGCTAGCTGCATCAAAGGCTTCACTCAGCATCAGACGACGTGCTTCCTGGAGCCGCAGCTGCTTCTGGAATTGCAGCGGACTCATCGCCGTGACTGCTTTGAAATGATGGTGCAGCCCAGAGACGCTCACACCCAGCTCGCGCGCCAGTTCCTCCATGCGGATGGGCTGGTCAAAGTCCTGGCGTAACCGCTCGACGGCTCGGGTGATGAAGGAAGTGTACCCGCCCATCACTGCAACGTGACGGAGCCGGGCGCCCTGCTGCCCCATCAGCAGCCGGTAGATGATCTCCCGTGTAATGAGCGGCATCATCACCGGCGCGTCAGCCGCGGAATCCAACAGCCGAACCAGCCGCAGAATTGCGTCTTGCAAGTTTACGTCTAACGGGCTGACATCGATCGCGCGCGCCATGTTGGCGCCCGCACCTGCCCTGCCTGGACGCGGCGCGTAACTACGCGATGTGTGACCGGTCTCTGTCATGATAGAACCCACCAGGGCAGGGTCGAGTTCCAGGCGGAGACCGAGATAAGGCCGCTCTGGGGATACATCCAGGAGCCGGCTCGCGCGGGGCATTTCAACGGTAGTGATCAGGTAATGGGAGGGATCGTACCGGTAGCGGCTGTCGCCCAACAGGATTTCCTTACTTCCCTGAGCGATCACGCAAAAGGATGGCTTCACCATGCTGTGAACTTGACCCACGGGGAAGGAGATCCGAAACAGGTGCAGTCCTTCCAAAGGATGGGCAGATCCATCTTCGGGGACTGCCCGCGCAATCCGCTCAATCAGTTCCTCGCAATTGGTTTGCATCCGGGCTGAATCCCGTGCCGCCTGGTCAATCATCCCATCCATAAAAATCTCTTTTTCTTGTTATCGAATCGATCCGGAAGATTTGCAGAATTATGCAATCATCTTCCAGGATTATTCTACCACCCCGCTTTCCCAGGTGTCTATAATGACAACGAAATAAGACAATTCATCCCAGCTTCGAATTTATTTCGTTATGAACGGAAATAATTATGAGACATTATCTTGCTGAAGGAGAACGTAAAAAATGCAAAAACGAACACTTGGAAAAAGCGGATTAGAAGTCTCAGCCCTCGGGCTGGGCTGCATGCGGATGAGCTTTGGTGACACGCCGACTGACAAACAGGAAATGATCGCTTTCCTTCATGCGGCGGTTGATCGCGGCGTCACCTTCTTCGATACCGCCGAAGTATATGGCCCGTTCACCAACGAAGAGCTGGTGGGTGAAGCGCTGGAACCCTACAAAGGCAAGGTGGTCATCGCTACCAAGTTCGGATTCAAGCATGACCCCGTCAAGGGGCCGCATCCCAGCGTTGGCCTGGACAGCCGGCCCGGAGCAGATCAAGCGCGTGGCTGAGGCTTCGCTCAAGCGCCTGCGGGTGGATGCGATTGACCTGTTCTACCAGCACCGCCCGGACCCGAACGTGCCGGTCGAAGAGGTAGCCGGGGCGGTGAAGGATCTGATCCAGGCGGGCAAGGTGAAGTATTTCGGGCTGTCCGAATCGAACGCCGATCAGATCCGTCGGGCCCATGCGGTGCAGCCTGTCACCGCCCTGCAGAGTGAATATTCGCTCTGGTGGCGGAACATTGAACCGGAAATCCTGCCCACCTGTGAAGAACTCGGCATTGGTCTGGTGCCCTACAGCCCGCTGGGACGCGGCTACCTGACCGGCAAGATTGACGAGAACACCACCTACGACAGCTCCGATATCCGCAGCCGCAACCCGCGCTTTAAGCCCGAAGCGATTAAAGCCAACCGGGCGGTGATCGAGCTGCTGGAGCAGATGGCGGCGCAAAAGGGCGGCACCCCGGCGCAGATTGCACTGGCCTGGCTGCTGGCGCAGAAACCCTGGATTGTGCCTATCCCCGGCTCGCGCAAGCTGGAGCGCCTGGAGGAGAACAACGGCGCGGTGAACATCCAGCTAACGGCGGACGATCTGCGCCGGATTGACGAGGCCATGACCCAGATCAAGGTGGTCGGAGACCGGTATTAAGTCAACCTAAAGGTGTCGCTCAACAGCCTGTCCGATTTGATTGTGAAACTGGCGCTTTCGCCTACGCTAGAAGTCAGGCACTGCCGCAAATCGATTACCACTGAAAGGAAAACACAATGGATTACGCGAAACTTGGGTGCACCGGCATGGACGTGTCTCGCATATGCCTCGGCTGCATGAGCTTTGGAGATGCCGAACGATGGGTGCACAAATGGGTGCTCGACGAAGAAAACAGCCGCCCGGTCATCCAAAAGGCGCTCAACCTGGGAATCAATTTCTTCGATACGGCCAATGTTTATTCAATTGGCAGGAGTGAGGAAATCCTCGGGCGCGCGCTGAAGGACTTTGCGAAACGGGATGAGGTTGTTATCGCTACCAAGCTGCATGGAAAAATGCGTGAGGGGCCGAACGGTTCCGGGCTTTCGCGCAAGGCAATTATGAGCGAGATCGACAACAGCTTGAGGCGGCTCCAGACCGATTACTTGGACCTCTACCAGATCCATCGTTGGGATTATGAAACTCCGATTGAGGAGACGATGGAAGCGCTGCATGATGTGGTGAAAGCAGGCAAGGCCCGCTACATCGGCGCATCGGCGATGTTCGCGTGGCAGTTCCAGAAGGCGCTGCACACAGCCGAGATGCATGGCTGGACTCGCTTCGTCTCGATGCAGAATCACCTGAATCTGATCTACCGCGAAGAAGAGCGCGAAATGCTGCCGCTGTGCCGAGATCAAAAGATCGGGTGCATCCCCTACAGTCCGCTTGCCTCCGGACGGTTGACGCGCGACTGGTCCCCCGACAGCTCGCTGCGTGCTCAAACCGATCAGGTTCAGAGGATCAAGTATGATGCCACCGCTGAACCCGATCGACAGGTCATCGAGCGCGTCGCGGAAATCGCGGAGAAGCATGGAACTCCGCGCGTGCATATCGCTCTGGCCTGGCTGCTGCAAAAAGAGCCGGTGACAGCACCCATCATCGGGGCAACCAAGATCTCGCACCTCGAAGACGCCGTTGGCGCGCTATCGGTGAAACTGACCCAGGAAGATGTAGCCTATCTGGAAGAACCGTATGTGCCGCATCGCATCGTCGGTCACCAGTAAATAGATAGGAATCAATTATCTGCCCCTAAACTGCAAAATACGGCTAAAATACAATACTATTGTCAATTATTTGAGGATGACAGGAACGAAAAGGTCAATTCAGGGAGAAACATAAATGAATAAGGAATTTCATATCTCGGTTACCGGTTCTGATTTTGCAGAAGGTACCCAAGCGCATCCTTTTCGAACCATTTCCAAAGCAGCAAAGGTCGCGGAAACGGGAGACAAGGTTATCGTCCACGAAGGAGAATATCGTGAATGGGTAAAGCCTGAGCACAGCGGCTACAGCAATATCAGCAGGATCACCTACGAAGCGGCCGAGGGGGAAAAGGTGGTTATCAAAGGCTCCGAACGAATTCAAGGCTGGGAGCCTGATGAAGGTACGGTCTGGAAAGTGAGCCTCCCCAATACCTTTTTCGGCGAATACAATCCGTACAAAGAGATTCTGAGCGGCGATTGGTTCCTGTATAAGCCCGGTATTTACCGTCATCCGGGCGAGGTGTATCTCAATGGCGTTTCCTTTTATGAGGCCGATTCCCTGGATGAAGTAAAAAATCCGGTTGTCCGCACAGCCGTACATGGACTGCCATGGTTCAAAACCGATGAGCTGATTCTGCATCCGGAGCTGACGGTTTACCGGTGGTTCTGCAAAACGAATGCTGAAAACACAACGATTTATGCGAACTTTCAGGGCGCGGATCCAAACCAGGAACTGGTTGAAATCAATGTGCGAAAATGCTGCTTCTACCCGGTTAAATCTGGGCTGAACTATATCACGGTTCGAGGGTTTGAGATGGCGCAGGCTGCCTGCCCGTGGACACCCCCAACCGCCGACCAGCCCGGTCTTTTAGGAGTGAACTGGAGCAAGGGCTGGATCATTGAAAATAACATGATCCATGACGCCAAATGCAGCGCCATCAGCATTGGCAAAGAGGCCTCCACCGGGCACAATCTCTGCTCGAGAAGGCATCAGAAGCCTGGTTATCAATATCAGATGGAAGCGGTTTTCCGCGCGCTTCAGATCGGTTGGAGCAAGGAAAAGATCGGCTCGCATATCATCCGCAATAATGTCATCTATGACTGCGGACAAAACGGCATCGTTGGACATATGGGCGGGGTCTTCAGTGAAATATACGACAACCACATTTACAACATTGCCGTCAAACATGAATTTTTCGGCTATGAAATCGCCGGTATTAAGCTGCATGCTGCCATCGACGTGAAAATCCATCACAACCGCATTCACAACACCACGCTGGGCACCTGGCTGGACTGGCAGGCCCAGGGCGTTCGCGTGACCAGCAACCTGTATTACAACAATGACTGCGACCTGATGGTAGAAGTCAGCCACGGCCCGTACCTGGTGGACAATAACATCTTTGCTTCCGACTTCTCCTTTGAAAACGCTGCGCAGGGCGGAGCGTATGTGCATAATCTGTGCTGCGGGAAGATGCACCTGCTAAAAGTGTTGGATCGTTCCACCCCTTACCACTTCCCGCATACAACCGAGGTGGCAGGAACAGCGGTGGTATACGGCGGCGACGACCGCTTTTCCAACAATCTATTCGTCGGCGGCGCTGGCATCCAAAATTGCGGAACGGCGGGGTATAACCCGAACACGGCCTCTTATGAGGAGTATGTTGAGAAGGTGTTAAGCCAGGGCATCGGCGATCTGGAAAAGTTCAAAAGTGTGGAGCAGCCCGTCTATATTTCCGCAAACGCTTATTGCAACGGCGCGGAGGGATTTGACCGCGAAAAAGGCGGGTATACCGACAAAGAATTTGACCCGGGCGTGAAAATTCTCGAAGAAGGCGACGACGTGTATCTGGAGATCCATATCCAGAAAGCAGTTGCTGGATGTGCCGGCAAAGATTGCTTCCACCGAGACACTTGGCACCGTCAGAATTGTTGATGCGATCTTTGACGACCCCAATGGGAAACCGATCATACTGGATCTCGACTATATGGGATCGCGCCGGTCGGACAAACCAGTTGTAGGGCCAATCGCAGGGCTCAAGACAGGATCCAACCGGATTAAGGTCTGGGGCTGATTTCCAACCCTGTCTACAGCAGTCTGAAAGTGTAAACGGTCTAAGCAATTGCCGCGACGCTGCCATATAGGAGGGCGTAGAAATCCGGGTATTTCATCAATGTCTCTTCGGTTGCCGGTCAAAAGGCCCGCGCTGGTAGCGTAGATTCCTCAGCAACCCGGACTGCCGTGCGAGTTATCTCTGAAGGGCTGCGCCAGGAAGGAAAGCCCTATACCCCACCTGTATAATTCACCTGACTCACAGCCTGTCCTGTAAAGGTACCTTTCATGAATAAAATCGAAGTTGAAATTACCCATGGAAAGATAAGCGGTATCCGAGAGAAAGGTGTCAATATCTTCAAAGGGATACCCTATGCTGGAAGAGTTTCTGGTGACAGAAGGTGGCGTCGCCCTGCCAAACTGAATCCGTGGTCAGGTGTGCGAGATGCGCTGCAATTCGGCGCGCCTGCCATTCAGCCTCCCAGGGAAAATGAACCAGAACCGGCCGAGGATTGCCTTTTCCTCAATATCTGGACACCTGCCAATGACCATCAGAAGCGGCCGGTGATGTTCTATAATCATGGCGGAGGGTTCGTGATTGGCTCAGGAGCGGCTGTTGCCCAGGATGGCGCAAACCTGGCCCGTAACTTTGATGTGGTTGTGGTGCAAACCAATCATCGCTTAGGCTTATTCGGATTTCTCTTTCTCGATGATTTGGCTGGACCAGATTATGAGGGATCGGGGAATCAGGGCATTCTCGATATCGTCGAGGCGCTGAAATGGGTGAACAAAAATATTGGCGTCTTTGGCGGAGATCCAAACAATGTCATGGTCTTTGGCGAATCGGGTGGTGGCGCGAAGACATCCTGTATCTATGCCATGCCTGAAGCAGCCCCATATTTTCACAAGGCATCGATTGAAAGCGGACCGGGTGTGCGGATGTACACGCGCGAGATGGCATCTCAAGCAACATCCCTGGTCTTGAGGGAATTGAATATTGATTCAAAAGATTGGCGAAAGCTGCTGGATATACCTGCAGCCGATTTGCTTCGGGTCCAGTCAAAATTCCCACCGGTACCGCCATTTCAAAAGAGGAGCAAATCCTTAGGAATAACGGAGCCTATTCCCGGTGGTTTCGGGCCCGTGGTCGATGGCGTTGCGCTCCCAAACCATCCTTTCGACCCAACAGCCCCCGCCATTTCCTACCATAAACCGCTGATAGTGGGATGGAATGAGGACGAGTACACATTCTTCGCCTGGGAAAGGCGGGATACCAGTGCCTTCGGCATGGACTTTGCCGGCCTGGCGGCAAAGCTCGACGCACAATATGGTCCGGACGCGAAACAGATGATAGACACCTACCGCAGCGCCATGCCCAATGCCTCGGCAACCGATATTTTTGTCGCCATTTCCTCCATCACCATGATGGGATTGGGGTCGGTTGAGATTGCCGAGAAAAAGGCAGCGCAACATGGCGCGCCCGTTTACTTGTATCAATTTGGCTATAAGTCAGAGATGAAAATCCCCGGAACCGATTATGCGCTGGGCACACCGCATGCAATGGATATTTCGTTCAAATTTAACAATGAAACGCCTGCAAATGGTCCGGGATTTCTATCTGGCAATCACCCGGACCGCTATATTGCCTCGCGCAATATGGCTGAGTTGTGGACAGGCTTTGCCAGAACGGGAAGGCCCGCTGCAGCGGGTGCGCCAGAATGGCCTGCATATAACCTGGAAGACCGGCCCTCCATGCGAATTGATACAAGATGCGAGGTTATTTACAATCGATTCAGTGAAGAGCTTGCCATGTGGCGTACAAGATGACGACCATTTTCCAACCGGTCACCCTGCCGGGAAGCGGTCCGGCCTGCGCATCTGACCGCCATACTTGTTTGAGCTGGCGGGGTTGCAGCCCGGGGAAAACCAGCTGGTCATTGAGGTCACAAACACCCTGGCAAAAGAGCACCAAGATGAACTCTCGCTCTTTATCATGCAGGATCCCAGTGGCTTGCTGGGGCTTGTGCAGGTAAAGTGGGAGACCTAATCAGCCGTTCCAGTCTGGTAGATACGAGAGATACCGCTGGGCCAGAAGGTAAACAATCATGGACCAAAACAACTGGAGAATCGCATTGAGAGCCTGGGCGAACCAGGTGGCGCAAGAGTTTGCCGGGCGGGAGGGCGTTCTGGGCGTGATCATGGGCGGCAGTATCGCCCGCGGGCAAGAATGGCGGCATTCCGACCTGGAACTGGGCATCCTGGTGTCGGAAAGGCGGCCAGACATACCCTACTTTAACGTCATCAACGGTCGCGGGGTGGAGGCCATCCCGCTTGTGCAGGCGGAGCTGGAAGCGCAGGTCAACGCGGCGGAAGCCGCGGACTGCTTGCCCCTTATCCAGTGGCCGATCCAGTTATGGCAGGGCCGCGTCATCCACGACCCCACCGGGTTGCTCGCCCGCTTCAAAGCCCAGTTTGATCCAGGGTTGTTCAAGACCGAAGTGACCAGGCAACGCAGCCATGGGCTGCGCCGGGAGATCCGCCGGCTCCTGGATGAAGCCCGCGATCTGCTGGCCAAAGGCCGGCCCGCGGCAGCGCTGGTGCGGACAAGAGGAGCTATGAATGAGGCCATCCTGGCCTTTCATTGGTCGCGCGGCGAGCTGCCCCGCAGCCAGAGCCGCACCGACAGCCGCCTGCGCCTGGTTTGCCGCAGGCATGGCGACATGGATTTTTATGCCCTCTACCGGGATGTATTTGACCTGCACGATGCAACCCGCATCATCCGCAAGGCCTGGCCCCTGGTGAAAGAACCTGTCCTGGAAATTGCCCGCTTGTGGGGCGATACGGCCAGGGATTTCTTTCTCTACGCCGTGGATGGGAATTTCCAGTGGCGCCAGAATGCCGGAATCCTGACCGTCTACCGTCTCTATATTCCCGTCATCGGCGCGCCTCGCCAGGCCATCTTTGACCACCTGGATGATCCGCAATGGGCAGCGGAGCACCAGGAGCTGATGGCCTTTCTGGGATTGGCGGGGGCCAGAGAAGAGCTGGTAGCGGAGCTGACCCGGAGAATCGAGCAGGCGGTTGAGAAGCTGTAAAGTAATGTCAAAACGAATGAGGAAGCGGACGATATCGCCGGCGCGCTAGCATTTCAGATCTGTAAGCGTTAATTCCACATAATTGGTGCGTTATATTCCGTATAATTAGGTCAGTGTTTTCTTTGATTTGCGGTCCCACCAATTCTTTCATCCAGGAATGACAAATGCAATCTCGGACCTTCCGGTGGTCAATACTTGGCGTCGCTGTTTATGGGGTTGCAGTGGGCGTTTTCCTGTTTTTCGTTCGTCTCCTGTTCCCAACCCTGTCCTTTGCCGCATCAGCCTTCATCGCTTGGCTGTTGGGAGGCATAGCAGCGCTTGCGGCCGTTTATGGAATAACGCGCTGGAACCGCAAGAGGGGTGCTCTCGCTGGTGAACCGGACCCCTTCCCACTGTCCTTCACCGGCGAGCCGCTGGAAATATATGGCCGCCAACCAGAGGAACGATCCACCCGGTTGGAAAGCGTTTTCAACGAAGTCACAGCGTCTGCCGACCTGATTGGTGATATTGCCGGTTCCACCGAAGCGGTGATGTACAAGAACGAACAGGCCATGCAGCCCATCCTGTCCGCGGTCGAACAGATGGCGGCTGGAGCAGCCGGGCAGGCCGCATCGACTCAGGAGACCGTTCAGATGGCCGAAGCGCTGGCCGTGACCACCTTTGGCATCGCCAGCGGAGCAAGGGCCCAGGCCGATTTCATCGCCCGGGCAAACGAGCTAAACGGGCGCGTGCTGGAGATTGTAGAAGCGGCTAACCAGGCGGCCAGCAGCGCCCAACTGGCCGGCCGGCAGACCGCCGCCGGCATGGATTCGATCCGCGCCTCGGTCAGCGCCGCTGCCGACAAAGTGCGGGCCACCGGCCAGCGCTCGAAGAATATCCGCCTGGTCCTGGACATCCTGGAAGATATCGCCGAGCAGACGCACCTGCTGACGCTCAACGCGGCCATCGAAGCCGCCCGCGTCGGTGAAGCCGGCGAGGGATTTGCCGTAGTGGCGGGCGAGCTCCGCCGGCTGACCGAAAGCTCAACCAATTCGGTCACCCGCATCCGCCAGATGGTTGCCGAAATCATCCAAGGCTCTCAGGAGTTGGTTGAATTGATGGAGCAGATTGACCCAAGCGTAGCCGAAGGGGTGCGCTCGGCGCAGCACTCGGTGGAAACACTGGAACAAATCGGCAGCTCCTTCCGGGCGATCCAGTCCGCGGTAGGCAACCTTTCAGCCGAGGTCCAGGCGATCGCGGGGGTAGTGGCGGAAAACACCGCCGCTACTGCGCAGATGGCGAGTAGCTCGCGGCAGGTGACAGCGGCCATGGAGCAGGTAGCGGGCATCACCCGCGAGAACCAGGACTTTATTGCTCGGATCAAGACATCCATCTCGAATATCTCGCTGTACATCACAGACGCTACTGCATCGGCCCAAAGCATGCTCGACATGGCCTATTCGATCCAGACCGCGGTTGCTCCCGCGCAGAAGCTCCAGAGCCAGGTGTCTCCACACCCAGCCGCATCCAGTAGCGGGGAAAGACTGGTCATCGGCCTGGCAATGCCGTTTACCATGTCCAGGGCTTTCTGGAACAAGATGACGATTTTCGCCCAAAAAGGAGCGGAAGAGTTGGGCGTGGACCTGCTCGTTCTAGATGCGAACGATGACCCGCAGCAGATGTGGAAAAATTACCAGGATATGCTGGAGCTGGGGCTGGACGGGATTATAACCGTTCCATACTACGACCTCGGCCACCAGATGCTCAAGGAAGCGGACAGCCGGTCGATCCCGGTTATCTTCTTGGATACCTATTTACGCGGTGTGCAGCCGCAGGTTGGCGAATACAAGAATTATATGGCCTTTGTCGGGCCGAGCAACGCAGGGGTTGGCTACCGCATCGCGGACTATATGCTCAACCAGCAGCCTGAGAGCCGGGTCGCCGCGCTGATGGGACAGGCCGGGCATGTCACCGGAATCCAGCGCACCAAGGGCCTGGAATTCGCCCTGCGTAAGCACCCCTCTGCTCGCCTGGTAGCTAGCGCGAACTGTGACTTCACCCGGGCAGATGGTCAAACGGCCTGCGCAGCGATACTGGCCGAACATCCCGAGATCAACGCGGTCTGGACCATGACCGATCTCAACGCACTGGGGGCCATCGATGCAATCCGGCGCTGCGGCAAGGTCCCAGGCCGGGATGTGCTGGTGGTGGGTATGGACCTGGATGATGAAAGCGTGAGGCTGGTCGAGAAGGGCGAGCAGCTGTGCGATGCCAGCGTCCACTGGATGCAAGCCGGGCTGGGGCTGGTCGTCATGCACGATGTGCTGAAAGGCTGCGCCATCCCCTACCAGCGCGCCATCATCAAGCTGAACCTCGTCTTCCTGACCCAGCCTGAGGTGAACGTGTACACCCGCAGCCTGACGCACGACGGCCTGCTGTCCTTCGACTTCCGCAAACACTCGAAGGTTTTCAATCCCGCGGCACAGGTGGGACAATTTGAAGTGACGCTATAACAGGCGAACTAAGATAAAAACAATAATGCTACGCCGCCGATGGTGACCAATGTACCAAGTACGGCGCCCCAGTCAAATTTTTCCTTGAACACCAGCCAGCTGATGGGTAGCAGGAACACCGGCGGCAGCGCAATCAACGTGCTGGCGACACCCACCTGCGTATGCTGTAGTGCAAATAGTGAGAGGGTGGCACCCAACACCGGCCCGGTAAAGGCCGCCATGATCAGCCAGCCCAGCACTTTCGGCCTTTCGCGCATGTTGTTGAAGGTCGCTCTGGCTTTGCCCTGGATGCTCGCCAGAGCCCAGAGCACAATCACGGCTGCTAACATGCGGATCGAATTACCCGCCAGGGGTGGGAAGCCATCAGTCAGGCCTTGTTTGGAAAGGACATAACCAACTGCTTGCCCCATGGCAGCACCCAATCCGAACAACACCCCTTGTACCGTGCTGCCACGTTGAGGGTTCGCATCACTCTGGCGACGCAGGATCACCCAGGTAACGCCCGCCAGAGTGAGGATCACGCCAAGCAGTTGCAGCCCGGTAAGGATCTCCCCAAAGAATATCCAGGCCAATCCCGCGCTCATTAAAGGGGCCAGGCTCATCATCAACATGCCACGCTGCGCGCCAATGCAATCGAAACTCTGGAAAAGAAAGAAATCTCCTAGTGCGTAACCGATGACGCCGGAAAGCGCGAACCAGACCCAGCGGTCCAACGCGGCATTGAAAGGCAGTAGATAGCCATAAAACACCCAATTCAAAAGGATGAGAAACAACAAGGCCAGGATCACCCGAATACGATTCACGATGATCGAGCCAACTTGTTGCGTGGCCTTCGTAAAAAGGATCGAAGTCCCGCTCCATGCGATGGAGGTCAGCAATCCAGCCAATTCACCAATAAAGCTCATAAGCCCCTGATTATACAGCAGGAAGTTGCCGTTTTATAGAAAGGCGAAGCAAAAGCACCTTGATCTTTTCGGGGTTTGGGGTTGCCCTGCAACCCCGCAGACTCCAAAGAAAGATTTATCTCGCCTGCCGGCGGATGGCTCTTCCGGCCTGCGCCAGGGCTATTCGCCTGCGTTGCGAATAGCCCTGTTGGGCACATGCCTTGCATGCACGGGTCTTTTATTTTTCTATACTATAATAATGGGTGTGATTTTTTCGCCACCAGGGAAAACGTACCAGCTTTCCTGTCCTTACTGGTCCTCGCCAGTATGGTGTTGACGGCGCGCACGATGCCCCCACTGACTCAGTGCCACTGCTTCAGTGCCACTGCCCCGGTGGTCTAACCGGCCGCTGCGCAATCGACCGGGCTGTAGTAGTAGTATCCCAAAGTAGAGTGTACAGGAGCCATACAAATGACCCATTTGCCTGACAAAACCAGCCTGGCCGCGACCGCGGAGAAGATTTTTCGCTTTATGACCCTGGAACACGGCGGGTATTCGGATCAAATGAGCGCGGCTGTGGACGCCAACCCGGCCTCGTGGGGTCTCAATATCAACGATTGGGAGTGGAACCCCGGAGTAGGCGTCAATGCGATCTCCGATTATTATGATGCCAGCCAAAAACCGGAAGTGCTTGAATTCCTGGTGCAGTGGGTACATAAGAACCGCCACCTGGCGCAGAAGTTCCAGCACGTCAACATGATGACGCCCTTCGCCATCTTCCCGGATATGTACCGCCGCACCGGCGACCGCTATTACCTGGACACCGCGGTGGATTACGCCGATTGGATCGTCAAGAACCTGGTGCGCACCATGACCGGCGCCTTCCAGCACGGCGGCGACCTGACCGAAGAGATCTGGGCCGACACGATCTTCATGGTGGTGCTGTTCCTGGCCCGCCTGGGACGCCTGACCGGCAACCCGGCGTACGCCGAAGAAGCTGCGCGCCAGCTGCTGCTGCACCTGCAGTACCTGCAGGACCCCGAGACCGGTGTGCTGTTCCACGGCTATTTCTGCAACGAGAAGAGCCACAAGTCCAGCGCGCGCTGGACGCGCGGCAACGCCTGGATCACGGTCGGCACGCCGTTGATTTTGGCGGAGGTGAAGGACCTGATCGCGGTACCTGCCGAGTTGACCGATCGCTACCGCCGCCTGGTGGCTGGGCTGGTCAAATTCCAGGCCGCCAACGGGCTGTGGTCGACGGTGATGGACCGCCCCGCATTCTACCAGGAAACCTCCGGCAGCGCCGGTATCGCCGCGGGCATGCTCAAGTCGATCCACCAGGGCATCCTCGACGGGTCGTACCTGCCGGTGGTGGAGAAGGCCATTGGCGGGGTATTGAGTATGCTGACCCCCGAGGGCATGGTGACGAGTGTATCCGGCGGCACGCCGATCATGAAGACCATCGACGAGTACAACCAGCTGACACGCTACCCCACCCTCTACGGACAGGGCCTGTCCTTATTCCTGCTGGGCGAGTATATTTACCGGTAAGCGCCTGACCTATAACAAAAGGAAAGCTTGAATGGTCCCTTCCCCTGACCTTTTACACTCTCCTCTGATTAAAACCAAACTTTCGGCCCCCCAGCGGCGCGCCAGCCTGGTTCAACGCCCTCGTCTGCTAAGCCTGCTTTCAGATACTTGCTCGAAAACACTCACCTTAATTTGTGCGCCCGCGGGTTATGGCAAGACGACTCTGCTCATTGATTGGCTTGCCTGCCTGCTGCAAAAAGAAGAGCACAGCCATTCCCCCATCTGCTGGTTGTCGCTCGATGATGGTGACAACGATGTGACCCTTTTCCTCAATTACTTAATCGCTGCCTGTGAAAATGAAACGCCACACATCGGTGCAGCAAGCAGCGCTCTGCTTCTGACCTTTCCCACCCCGCCGTTGCAGGCTGTCCTGGGGGCACTGATTAATGATCTATGTAACCTCACGAAGCCAATTTGGTTCGTGTTCGATGATTACCAGTTCATCACAAACAAGATTATTCATGAGGGAATGGATTTTTTTCTCGATCACTTGCCCGCCCATGTGCATGTGATCCTCGCAACCCGGTCTGATCCACCGCTGCCACTTGCACGCTTGAGAGCCCGCAACCAGCTAATCGAGATTCGAGCGGACGACTTAAGGTTTACTCCCAATGAGGCGGCAGATTTTCTCCATCAGACCATGCACCTGCCGCTTTCCAACGAAGATATTTCCATTCTCGAGGCACGTACAGAAGGCTGGATTGCCGGGCTGCAAATGGCGGCCGTAGCGATGCATGGGCTCACCCGGCAGGTCGTGACCGATCCGCAAGGGAACCCTGAGCCAGCTCACCTTGATCTGACGAAATTCGTCCAGGGGTTCTCCGGCAGCCATCGTTATATTCTCGATTATCTGTCCGAAGAGGCGCTGAACCAACAACCGGCGGATGTCCAGCGTTTCCTGGCCTGGACCTCACTTCTGGATCGATTTTGCGCACCGCTTTGTGATGCGCTGTTGGCCGATCCAGAAATTCCATCGCCCGCGATGCCATCGCGCGATATGCTGGCCTATCTGGATCATGCGAACCTGTTTCTGGTTGGGTTGGATACCCAGGCAACCATCGAAGGCGATCCGTATTGGTACCGCTACCACCATCTGTTTACCGATTTACTCCGGGCGCGTCTCAGGCAGTCACAGCCGGCAATGATCCCCCAACTCCACCTGCGCGCCTCGCGTTGGTATGAGCAAAATGGCCTGGAGTTGGAAGCCATCCGGCACAGCCTTTTCGCGAAAGATCATGAACGAGCCGCCGATTTGATCGAGCGCCACGGCCCATCCCGCTGGTCTAAAAGCGATACAAACATCATGATGCTTGCGATGCATCTGCCGCAGGAGGTCTTGATCGCCCACCCGCGATTGGGTATTTACCGGGCCTGGATCCTGATCGCAAGCGGCCAGATACCCGCTGCCATCCTGCTAATCAATGATTTGAAAGAGCGCATCGACAGGAAGGGCGATCAACCACCCTTTGGCTGGATGCGTGCTTACATGGATTTGCTTCTCGCGTACGCGATAAATCCGGCGGATAGGAACCAACCAACGCCTTTGCCCGATCTTCAAGCATTGGAGGCGATGTCAGAGGAAGATACGGGGCTGCACAATATCGCCGACTTTCTTTCTGCGATACTTCTGGGGCGACAGGGGGAAATGGATCGTCCCGCCGAAATATTGATCCGCTGTATCCAACGCGATGCATCCGTGAAAGGAACCACCGCTGTCTCGCTGGCGATCCCTCTTATGGCGCGCACCCGTCTCATGCAAGGCCGGCTGCATGAGGCTGCTGACTTATGCCGGACATACTTGAAGCCGGTCACCCAAAAGGGGACAAAGTTTTTCTATAAGGCCGGATCGTTGCATATCGTTCTGGGGGAAGTTCTGCGCGAATGGAACGATCTGGAGGAAGCCGAAGCGCAAATTCGGGAAGGGATTCGGGTCAATGAACCCTGGCAGATGACCGCCTTCGACACCCTCGGATATACGGCCCTGGCGCGCGTTCAGGAAACCAGAGGGGATACCGATGGCGCGCTCAACACCTTGCAAAGACTGGAAACGATGTTCGAGGATCGCGCCAAACCACCGGACCTGGAGGGTGAGCTGCGTGCATTGAAGGTTCGTTTATGGCTGGCAACGGGCGATCTGGCGAGCGCAGTCGCCTGGGCCAATCATTTTCCGATCCAACAACCGCCCCATCCACTACAGGAAACGGAATATCTAACAGCAGCGCGTGTTCGCCTGGCCGAAAAGAATTACCGGGAAACGCAGCGTATCCTGCAAGTTCTGGACCAAACGCCTGGGATCGAAAAACGAGTCAACCGGAAGATCAAAATAGACCTCCTGATGGCCTGCACGCTGGCCGGTCAAAATCAGATGTCCCAGGCACTGCAGCGGCTCGAAAGGTGCCTTTCGTTGGCTGAACCGGAAGGCTTCATCCGGGTCTTCCTGGATATCGGTGAACCGATGAAAGAACTGCTCCAGGTCTACCTGGGTACGCGAGTCGCCGTTCATCAAACATTTGCTCAAAAGTTATTGGATGGTTTTCCTTCAAAATGGCAAGCGCCAGCCCCAGGAAACAAGCAGCCGATTCTGACCGAGCCGTTGACTCCCCGGGAGCAAGAAGTATTAAGTCTGATGGGGGCGGGATTTTCAAACCGCCAGATTGCTGAAAACCTGGTCCTCTCCGAAGGGACGATTAAGTTCCACATGCACAACATATTGGAGAAGCTTGAGGTTCACAGCCGCACTGCGGCCCTGGTGCGGGCGAAAGAGCTGAAATTAATTTAGTGGGAATCATTTGCGGCTAAGATGATCTCCTGATAGAAGGATATGCATCATCGCGCCCCTGGTTTTTGCCAGGGGTATTTTCATTTCGTCCTTTTGAAGAAAAAACAACCCACAATCCCTATCTTTCGATAGAAGCCAGCCCACCCCGGTTGGTTCTATCATCACAACAGAAACAAACCTGTACAGCGAGGAACACAGCGAATGCCAAAAGAGAAACAAAGCGATTCAATTAATCCAGCCAGCGAAGGCCAGCCGTTGATCGGCGTCTCCAATCCTTCAACGATGCTCAAACCTACCGTTGTTTATCAGGGCTATGAGATCAGGATAAAAGACCACCTGGAAACCTACTGGTATGAATGGTTCGAGGGCTGGTCGATCACAAACCTGGAATGCGGAGAAGTGTTGCTCAGGCGTTCAAACGTTGATCAGTCTGCATTGCATGGCGCATTGAATAAGATCCGCGATCTCAATCTGATGCTCCTCTCAGTGACCCGTATATCGATTGAAAAGTAAGCATTGGAAAAATGAACCATGATTGAAATAGGAGGAAAAATGAAAATCTTAATTGCTGGTGCAGGGGGGATGATCGGCTCGGCTGTGGCATCTCATCTTAAAGGACAGGGGCATGAGATTACCCGCCTCGTCAGGCGGGCGGCAGGCCCAGGTGAAGTGCAGTGGGACCCAGATGGTGGGACGATCGATGCCTCAGGATTGGAAAGCTTTGACGGTGTGGTTCATGTCGCAAGCAAGCCCTGGAATAGTCGCTGGACGAATACCTTCAAACAACAGATCCGCGATAACCACGTCGGGGCGATCCGGTTGATTGCTGAGGCGCTTGCCAATTGCCAACGAAAACCCAGCGTGCTGATCTGCGCCTCTGGAATGGGTATCTATCCTTCCTCAGGAGATCAGATAATTTCGGAAGACAGTCCCCTCGGGACGGACTTCCTCGCCAGGTTGCAGCGCGACGGAGAGGCAGCCGCTCATCCGGCGGTAACCGCAGGCATCCGTACCGTTCACCTGCGCATCCCCATGGTGCTGGGCGGCTCCAACCTGGCCATGCTTGCAGCAAACGCGCGGCGCGGCTTTGGCCGGTTGGGCAGTGGACGCCAGTGGTGCAGCTGGGTTTCCCGGGATGACCTGACCAGCATGATCCACTTCGGATTGGGTTGCGAGGCTCTGTCCGGACCGATTAATGCGGTCAGCCCGAACCCGGTGACCAACGCCGAATTTACCGAGATCTTCGCCCGCATCCTGGGCTGCAAGCCGCGCCTGGCGATTCCGGCATTTGTGATGCGGCTGATGCTGGGCGAGATGGCCGGTGCACTGGCGCTTGCCAGCCGGCGGATGGAACCGCGCCGGCTGCTTGAGGCCGGGTATCCATTTCGCTATCCTGATCTAGAAGCCGCTCTCCGCCACGAGTTAGCCGAGATCCATACAGAGCTGTGATGGAACGCTATTGGCACATTCCTATTGTGATCGACAGTTTTTCCTCATCTCTCAGGCGCTTTCGGTTGTGCCCCTCGTGGTCTATATCCTCGCGTTCACCGCCGCGCTGTGGGTCCTCGTTATTGCCGTGGGGCTGAGGCAGCCGCAACTTCCTCGGCCAATATATGGGGTTCCGCCGGTCGGAAACCCGAACAAGAAAGGAGCAAGAGGATAATGAAGAAAGTCACCGCATTTGTGGGAAGTGCTCGCAAGAACAATACATACCATGCTGTCGTGCAGTACATGAACAACTTACAGGCGCTTGGTAACGTCGAGTACGAAATCATCAGACTGAGCGACTACAAGCTCGGAATTTGCCGGGGCTGCCAGCTGTGCTTTATGAAGGGCGAGTTGTTCTGCCCGTTGAAAGACGATCGGGATGTGCTGTTTGACAAGATCGGTTCGTCTGACGCGGTCGTCTTCGCCACCCCGAACTACAGTTGGGACATGTCGGGGATGATGAAGGTGTTCCTCGACCGGTTCGGTTTTGCCGTTCACCGGCCGCGCTACTTCGGCAAAGCCTTTACCAGCATCGTACTCCAGGCGCTCGGGCGCGGTGAGAGGATCGTGGATACATTCGATTGGACCGCCCGCAGCCTCGGATTTAACACGCTAAAAGGGATGACCATCACGGCCTTTGATCCGCGTACAGAGAAGCAGCAGAAGAAGATTGATCGGAACCTCGCGGAACATAGCCAGCGGTTCTACAGCATGCTGGCAAAGCCTGCTTTCCCCGTGCCGTCTTTGTTCATGCTCGCGGGGTTCCGAATGAGTTGAAGCATGATTAAAAGATGGCTGATCCAGGCAGCATTGATTATCAGTACTACGCGAGCAAGGGCTGGCTCGCATCGGACTACTACTATCCTACGCGCCTGGGACCGCTGAAGAGTGCGGTGGGGAGGCTCTTCGATCGAATGGCGCCAACGATTCGGAACATGATGGCGTAGAGAGGCCACCCCAGCCATCCAGCCCGCTGAGCGCCTGAGCGCCCTGGTGCTGATCCCGCGCCAGCCGCATATGCTGGACGAACGCTCGAAAGTACAGGAGGGTACCAAAGGGTATGATCGTCTCCTGATCCTTTCGGAGATTCTACATTTTGGTTAGGGCGGCATCGAACTCTTCCCGGGTGAGGCCAAACAAGATTTCATCATAATACTGCCCGTTCATAAAGCACGCCCGCCGCCGGCATCCTTCCTGGAGGAAGCCCAGCTTTTCATGCAGCCGGATCGATGCCGGGTTGTTTTGCAGGCAAGCCGAGTTGCATTTTTGGTAGCGCTGTTCCCAAAAGCCGTATTTCAACAACAGCCGCACGGCGTCTTCGGCATATCCTTTCCCCCGATGCGGCATGGATATGCTGACCCCGAAGCTAAACGTGCCGTTTTTCAGATCGCGGCTGTGCAGGGACAGCACGCCTACCCGCTGGTCAGCAAGATCAAGGATGGTGAATAAGACCAGGCCGTCGCTATCGCGGCAGTCGGCGTACTTTGCGATTGTCTCGCGCATGTGCTCGATCGATGTGGGAAGCTCGATCCCACCTTGGAGAAGCTGGCGCGCGGGCGAGTTCGAACTGTTCATGAAATGCTAGTTCTGCATCTTCCTCGCGCATCCCGCTCAGGCGGACCTGCTTTCCTTGCCAAAAATAATTTGCGTAATCCATCATCCCTCCATTCGAAAGCATCGATCAGCAAAACCATGCCACCCGCGGGGTATTGCAGGGGGGAAAATAGGCTCGCCCTGCTGGTTAATTGCGAAGCATCACACCCATTGCTTCCGCTCTGGATAGGGCGGGACGAGAACAGGCAGATCAGATCCATTGCGTAACGCATCTTCCAGCAGGCCAACCCGCTCGCGATAATCTTTGAGCGGATCGAGTTGGAATTCGCGTATCACCGCGCTCACCGGCAGGTCTGGGCGGTTCGATTGTAAGGTGAAGTATCCTTCTTCATGATAAATGTGCAGGTCTAAATCAGGCCCATATTTGGCTCGGATCGCCTGGATTTGGGTCTTGTTGAAATCCATATGAAACAGGGCTATGTCAAGGTCGATAGAAGCAGCAGCAACGAAATTATGCTGGCCTGTTATCGCCAGCGTATCGCCCATGATGTCCACAACCCGCGCAAACGATCCTTGAACCGCTGAGACAATATAACGGTGGTACTGCCAGGCGCGGGCACTGAGATGGCGGCCGCCATCGTACGCCGATTGCCAGAAGATGATTTCAGCCCCGGATCGATCCAGCCTATCCCAGCCATCGTTGTATTCCACATCGAAGCAAATTTGCACGCCAATCCGCCCAAAATCTGTTTCGAACACCGGGGTATCGCTACCGGGTTTGGAGCCAAATTCGAGCTGGCAGTACGCGGAACCTTCGACGACCGGGTGATGCTTCTGGTAACTCCCGGCGATCTGGCCACTTCGGTCCAGCAGAAATGACTCAATAAAGAGCCCATCCGAACGTCGGGCGAGCAGCGGGCAAAGAATATAAACCCGGTTCTGGCGGGCATAAATGGAAACCATTTCCAGGGTCGGCCCCGGGATCTCCTCCGCCATATCTTCGATGCGTGGATTTTCTAGTGCGGACAGAGTAAAAGATTTCAGGGAGCGCAATGATGTCGGGTCTCTCCGCCAGGGCCTGCTCCACCAGCCGGCCCATTCGCTCTCGGTTTGCGGTAATGGTCGGACCTCCCTGACCACCCATTGCAATCGTGGCTATTCGAATCTTTCGCGGCATGTTCCCTCCACCTCGTAGAGATGATTTTCAGAAGTAAAATGATAGTATACCAAAACTGAGAAAACAATCATGTCTTTGAAAATCGCAGTGATAGGTTGTGGGTGGGTTTCGTCCGCATGTCATGGACCAGCCTACCAGGAATATGCCAATTCTCATCCCGATATAATCCTGGGGGCCTGTTGCGATATTGACCCGCAGCGGGTAGAGCATTTCCGCAGCCGGTTTGGCTTTCAAAATGCTTACACGGATTATCAGGAAATGCTGGACCGGGAGCAGCCACAGGCGGTAGCCCTGAATGTACCCCCGCAGCACATCAGCGCGCTGGGCTGTGAAATCCTGCGCCGCGGTATCCCCCTGCTCTGCGAAAAACCACCTGGTCTCAACCTGGATGATCTGGATCAACTGATTGTCGCCGCGCGGTCCAGCGGGGTGATCCACCAAATAGCCTTCAACCGCCGCTTTATGCCGCTTATGTTAGAGCTAAAACGACAGTTAGGCGGGCAAACCATTTTCCACGTAGAAGTGCAGCTTACTCGGGTGCAGCGCCTGGATGCGAACTTTGCCACCACCGCTATCCACGCCATCGATACAACTCGTTTTTTAATGGGCTGCGACTACACGCGGGCTGCCATTGCCTATCAGGACTTGCCTGATCTGGGTCAGGGGGTTTCGAATTTCTTACTGGACTGTCGCTTTTCCAATGCTGCTACGGCGCGCATGTCGATTTTTCCGGTTACGGGAGTAAATATCGAACGGTATCTGGTATATGCCCTCGACCATACCTTTCTCCTACAGGCGAACAATGGACCCGATGCCCCAGGCAGATTGTGGCATTACTGGAAAGGGCAGCTTGTGTCCGAACTGGATGCATTTCAATTCACCGGGCGGCACGAAGATTATTTTCTCAACGGGTTCTTTTCAGAGGATGCTGCCTTTTTTGACGCGGTTCGCACCGGTCGTCGCCCGGTACATGATTTCCAATCCTCCCGCCAATCCATCCAGCTAATGCAGTGCCTCTCGGAGCGCAAGGCAAGCTTTCCTTAAACGTAGGGATGCTGTTGTTTCAGAAGGATGAAAATGAAAGACAGCTCTTTATTTCGTTAAGCTGGCATGTTCATTCTCGGAATTTGTATCAAACCACTCAGAAAGGCGGTTCTTTGAATAAGGCGGCTGATCCACGTAGTGCGACACATCATTGAACAGCATCAGTCGCGCGCGGACGGGATCCTTAAAGTCGACGATGTTCAGGCAGGCTGGCGATTGGTCCAGCCGGTCGCGGTAGCCGCGGGCATCAAATCCAAGCAGGCTGCTCAGGATCAGGCGAATTGTGGCTTTATGCGATACCACCGCCACCGTCTGCCCGGCGTGGTTCATCACGATCTCACGAATCATCGGGAGGGCGCGCGCCATCACCATCAGCCCCGATTCGCCGCCCAGCGGGGCGAAGGTAAACGGATCTTCCTGCCAGGCGGCGTATTCATCCGGGTACTCCACCTCTACCTCCGAGCGGCGTTTGGTCTCCCACCGCCCGTGGTGGATCTCGCACAGTCCATCACGGCACTGCAGTTGCAGCCCAAACGGCTTGGCGATGATCACCGCTGTTTCTACCGTCCGGCGCATGGGGCTGCAGTAGATCTCCGCAATCTGATCATCCGCGAGACGCCTTGCCAAACAGCCTGCCTGCCAGCGGCCTTCTTCGGAAAGATCCACATCCGTGCCGCCGGAGAAGCGGTCCTCCGCGCTGAGCGAGGTCGCGCCGTGGCGGATCAGGTAGAGGCGGGTGGTCATTTGGCTTCCAGAATGCCCAGCGTGTGCTCGAGGTGCGCGGTGAACCACAGCGCCAGTGTCTGCGTGACGCCCTTCCGCGCCCCAAACAGCAGCTTGCGGTTCAGCGCGTCCAGCGGGTAGGCGTCCAGAATCACCTTGCAACCTTCGCCTTCCGGCTGGACCTCAATGGAGCAGTAGGTGCGCTCGCCCAGCGTCTTGCCCAGCACCACCTTCGGAAAGTTCGCTTCCAGGCGCAGTTTCTCGGGTGCGGATGCAATAACTTTCCCCGACAGTTTCTCGGTGACTTTCAGCGCCGCCTGGTACACCGTCTGTGCGCTGATCGGATACAGTTTTTCTTGATGTTGTTCGTACGGCATACAATCCCTCACTTTACTGCATTTAACAGCAGTGCAATCGGTTCGTAGCGAACCTGCGTGTACAGGCTTTCAATCAGCGGGCCCGAGCCGACCTCCGTACCGCTCAAGCTGGCGGTGGCGGCTCCGCTGGCGACGCCCCAGCCCAGGGATTCTTTGAGCGGGTAGCCTGATGTCAGCGCCCAAACCAATCCGCCCACCATCGAATCGCCCGCGCCGATGGGGTTCTTTTCCACAATGGACGGGCTGTGGACCAGCCAGGTGGCCTGGTCCGTTTGCAGCAGCGCGCCGGACTTCCCCATCGAGATTACCACATTTTCCGCGCCGAGCCTGCGTATGTGCGCCGCGGCTCGAGCGATTTCCTCCAGCGAATCCATCGGCAGGCCGGTCAGCCCACGCGCTTCTTCGGCATTCGGTTTCACCAGATACGGCCTTTCCAGGCAGCCCAGACGCAGCGATTCGCCGATCGTATCCAGCAGCGTTTTTGCGCCGTGTCGGTTCAGCAGCCGTATGATCTGGGCATAGAAATCATCTGGCACACCTGGCGGCAGGCTGCCCGCCAGCACCCACCAGTCACCGGGTCGGGCGAACAATTCGATCTTGCTCAGCAGTTCGGCCTGCTTGCCCGCATCAATGGTAGGCCCTTTTTCGTTGACCTTAATGTAATGCCCGCCTGACGTGGTGACAATGCTTATGTTAGTGCGCGTCTCGCCGGTGATCCACACGAAATCTGTGCCGATTTCCAGCGCGTGCAGGCCATCCTGGAGGAGCTCACCGGCTTTACCGCCCAAGAAGCCGACCGCCGTGCTCCGCGTGCCAAGCCCTTTGAGCAGCCGGGAGACGTTGAAGCCTTTGCCGCCAAAATCCACCTGCGATTTGCTGGCGCGCAGCACCGAATCATAGGCGATTTCCGGTACGGTCAGTTCGCGATCAACCGCTGGGTTCAGGGTGAGTGTGTAGATCATGCTGGTTTTTCCCACAGCGCTTCTATCAGCGCTGCTTCCGCTTCGTTGGTCCACATCAGGTCTTCGCCGAGTTTTTCGGCCACTGCCGGAAGGCGATCAGCCAGTTCTTTCAGACCTGTTAGCGGCAGGTTGTGAATCTGGGGGAAGATGACGATCTTGCCTGGGTAGCGGCTCTCGATCACCGCGTTGAAGGCGTCGATTGCGCATTCCATACCGCCGACCGCCGCCACAGACCGCCCGGGCGATAGTGTGCCGGCGACCCGGCGATCCATCACCGCCGCCTGGTCATTCATCGTCAGGCCGGAGGTGCCGGTGTACTGCGCGTTGGAGCGATACACATTGCCCAGTTTCACGTACCCCATCGTGCCGTTCGGCACGCCCGCGAACAACACCAGCATCCCGTCCGGTTTCATCACCGAGTCGCCTTCTTCCATCAACCTGGCAACCGGCACGCTCACCACCACATCATCCGCACCCTGGCCTTCGGTCGCTTCCATCACAAAATCATAGAAGGACTGCTGTGCGCTGTTGGGGTTGAAGATGCGGATGGCACGCCCGTTCTTTTCGGCCAGCGGGGTGAACATCGACTGTAGGGTTTGCAGCCGCTCGTCGCTGATCTCGGTGCAGATGACCATCTTGGGACCATCGGGCAGTTCCAGCGCGCGCTGCACGTGCATCTGTCCCATCGGCCCGCCCGCACCGATGAACACGGTCGTGCCGCCGGGCCGCAGATCGCAGCGGTTGCGGGCTTCACCATACGCGGCGGCAATATCCGGTTCTTGGGTGCCGAGGAAGGCGATGTAATCGTAGTGCAGGCGCCCCAGGTCCACCAGAACCAGCCCGTCCAGCGGCCGTGTGCCGACCATTGCGCACGTTCCGCGCCGGGCAATCAGCCGCGCAATCTGTCCGACGATTTCGGCGGAGGTGGGGTTGAGGATAACAATATCATCGAAGCCCATGCCGCCGGTCTGTTCCTGCTTGAGCGCCGCGAAGTCTTGCGAAGTGAGGCCGTTGCACTCGATGATCTTTGCCCCGGTCTTGGCAGCCAGCGCTTTCACCGCGGGTGGCGCATCGGTCAGGATGATGGAGGCAGGCGCGTCCAGCCCCTTCGAGAAGGCATAGACTGTCTCGTCGCCCGGCTGCCCGATAATCCACATCGTCCCGCCGGTTTTCGGCTGTAGGCGGCGGCGCTGGGTATACGCTGCCATTACGCAGCCCCACGGCTCCAGCAGCGCCGATTCGGCGTAGCCCATTTCCTCGTGGACCGGCAGCAGGCAGGGACCTTCATCATTGATCAGCAATTCTGGACCGATCAGGTGGAATTGGGTCAGCCCGCCGGGGATTGTATAGCCGTAGGCTGTGCTTTTGCCCTGCTGGTAGATATCCGGCTGCACCGCCATGCGCTGACCGGGGTGATACGCGCCTTGCAAATTCTTCCCGACTTTGACGATGGTGAGCGAGACCTCATGACCCAGCCGGGTCGGCTCCACCGAGAGGTCGCGGTTGTACAGCTTGGGATGGCTGCCGCCCTGCTTGAGAATTTTGGTGTCGGAAAAGCACATGCCAATGCTGTCGATCCGCACCAGAAGCTGGTCAGCACCCGGTTCGGGGATCGTTAAAACCTCTGGCTGGCCTTCGCGGCCCATGTTCTCCAGACCCGCGCCGTAGAGGTTCCAGGTCCAGTTTGTTTCAGGTAGGTTGTATTGCATTGAGCGGTATGCTTGATACTTCTCGCCCATGGGAGATCCTTTCCTATCTACACTTTTTGTATATCCCGACTTGAGCGGACAAGCCGTTGTGACAGGGTTATACGCTTAGGTTATTCGCCGCGGTACTGCTTCACCAGCTCTCGCACTTCCTGGGCAGTCGAGCAGTCCAGGGCTTTGCAGGCCAGCGACTTAACATTGGCCATGTTGAGCGAGCGGACCAGCGCTTTGACGGTCGGTACAGCAGGTATGCTGACGCTTAGTTCGTCCATGCCCAGCCCTACGAGAATGGGAACGGCGGCAGGGTCTGAGCCAAGCTCGCCACACAGGTCGGCGCGCTTGCCGTAGCGGTGGGCGGCTTCGATGGTTTGCGCAATCAGGCGCAGGACGGAGGGATGCAGGCCATCGTGTCTGGCTGCCAGCGCGGAGTTTGCGCGGTCCACAGCCAGAGTGTACTGCGTCAGGTCGTTGGTGCCGATCGAGAAAAAGTCAATTTCGGGGGCAAACCGGTCGGCCATGATTGCCGCGGAAGGCACTTCGACCATGATGCCGATCTGCACCGGCGGCGCGCCCAGTTCCTGGCGCAGTTGCTCCACCAGCGCGCGCGCCTGGCGCAGCTCGTTGATATCACTGACCATCGGGAACATAATGCGCAGCGTGCCCGCCGGGGCCGCGCGCAGAATGGCGCGCAGTTGCGCGCGGAACAGCTCGGGCCGGTTCAGGCACAGCCGGATGCCGCGCTCCCCCAGGAATGGATTCATCTCCGGCTTCATCTGAATGTATGCCAGGGGTTTATCGCCCCCAATATCCAGCGTGCGGACGATCACCGGGCGCTGGCCCATCGTCTGCGCGATGGAATGGTATACATTATATTGTTCTTCCTCGCTTGGGGCCGTTGTGCGTTCCAGGAAGAGGAATTCGGTACGTAGCAGGCCAATGCCGTCCGCGCCTTTCTTCACCGCTTCTTCGGCGTCACGAACCGAACCGGCATTGGCAGTCACATCCACGTGATGACCGTCGATGGTGGTAGCGGGCAAAGCAGACTGCTCCTGCGCGGTCTGGCGCATTTCCAGCAAGCGCCGCTGCGCCTGTTGCGCCTGCTCCAACTGCTCAGGACCAGGGTTGGCGATGAGCGTGCCGTCATTGCCGTTTAAGATCACCGTGGTCTGGTCCGCCAGCGTTAAGATCGCCTCGTCCGCGCCAAAGATGGCAGGCAGGCCCATGGCCCGCGCCAGGATGGCGATGTGCGAGGTCGGTCCGCCGTTGACGATGCCAAAACCAAGCACCTGCCTGGGGTCAAATGCGGCGGTATCGGAGGGAGACAGCTCGCGCGCAATGAGGACCACGGGCTGGTCGGGCAGCGAAACGCCTTTATCGTTCAGGCCCAGCATCAGCCGCAGCACGCGCCGTGCCAACATCGCGCATATCATCCGCGCGGGCTGCCAGCAGCGTATCGGGCAGGGCCGCGATGGCGGCAGCCCGCTCTTCCACGGCAGCTTTCCAGGCCAGCGTCGGGAGGTCACCTGCCCCAACCCGCGCCCGCACCGCATCCGCCAGATCAGGATCGTCCATCAGTTCGATGTGCGCCTCAAAAATGGCAGCTTCGGCGGCGAGCCGCCTGGTTTTCATCTGCACGCACAGGTCGTTTAGCTGCACGCGGGCGCAGTCGAGCGCTTCGCGCAGGCTGATCTTTGCGCTTTGCGCGTCGTCCAGGTCGGTATCCGGATGCCCATAGAGGAAAACCGGCCCAACCACGATACCCGGCGCGCCGGCAATGCCCCGGATTACGCCGTCGGCAGTCTCTTGCATGGGTAATGACGATGGGGTCGGAGCCGTTACCTGCTGAACTGGTTGTGCAGGCTCAGCCGCAAGCTGCGCATGCCCTTCGCCCAGCCCAGACTGGAACGCTGCCTCGATCTCCGCCAGGGCCTTATCTTCATCCTCGCCACTGACCCGCACCGTGATCTGGCTGCCGCGGCTCGCGCCCAAGGTGAGGATCGAAACCATGCTCTTGGCGTTGGCCCTTTTCTCACCAAACACGAGCCACACATCCGACTGGAACTGCTTGGCAAGGTTCACCAATACTTTGGCAGGGCGAGCGTGCAAACCGGTTGGATTTTCGATTACAAGTTCGATTTCTTTCATTGCAGGCTCCATTCGATCCTGTTTTTGTGAACCCTATGGCCGGGCAGGCGTGGATTTAGTTATCGCCCAGGTGCTTCACGATCACATCCGGGTTCTGCGTGCGTAGGAGTTCGGTGAGGTGATCTTCATCGTCAATCGCATTTGCCAGGTTTGCCAGAACACCTACGTGTTCGTCGCCGCACGCGGCGATGCCGATGATCAGATACACTTTTTCGCCATCGCCCCAGTCCACGCCGTCCACTAATTGGAGCACGGATATACCGGTTTTGAGGATGTGGTCGCGGTTTTCGTACACACCATGCGGGATGGCGACGCCGTTGCCCAGGCTGGTCGACATAGACTGCTCGCGCGCCAGCATTCCATCAATATAGGGTGACAGCACGCAGCCGGATTTCACCAGCAGCTCGCCTGCCATGCGGATTGCATCAGCCTTATCGGCTGCATTGGCTTGCAATAGGATTCGGTCTTTTGAAAGAATAGGCATGATCATCTTCCCATCTGGCTACGGCTCAGTAGCGACAATTTCACTCTTATCGACCAGGGCTTTTACCAGCTTATCGAAGATCGGGTCATTAAGGAAATGGTTAAAGGCCACCACAACCGCGCCGGGTGCCTTCGACCGGGCTGTTTTCGCCAGCCCTTTGTGCACCACGACCACCTGCGCATCCGCGGGGATTTCTCGAACAGGCTTATGAACGACGGTGATATCCGCCACCTGTGCAGCCTTCAACTTCTTCTTGAGCGAGTTTACACTCATCAGGCTGGATCCCATGCCCGCTTCGCAGGCAAAAATAATGGTTCTTACTTGGCTTGCAGAGATTGATGCTGACATATTTCACAATCCTTCCAAAATTCCATCGACAGGCAGGTGCGGCGCGGTATAATTGCTTTTAGAGGGGAGGCTACCGCACCTGCCCGTTCAGGTCGAGCCGGATTAGTTGGTCCCTAAGCCAGGCACAGCGCTCACAGCGGCGGTAGTCTCTTCTTCAGCTTCTTCTTCGCGGACGGGATTCACGCGCAGGATGAATGAACCCACCAGGAAGGTAACAACCGTAGCGATCAATACGCCACCCAGAACCTGGAAGTGCTGTCCCGGCGGGATGACGGCCAGGTAAGCAATGATCGAGCCGGGTGCGGGGGTGGCAACGACGCCTGCACCGGTAATAACAAACCAGAAGTCAGCGCACATACCGCCGGCGATTACTGCCAGCAGCATGATCGGATGCGCCAAAACGTAGGGGAAATAGATCTCGTGGATGCCACCCAGGAAGTGGACGATCATCGAACCAGGGGCAGAATCCTTCAGCAAGCCCTTCCCGGCAACATAGAAGGCGATCAGCAGGCCCAGACCAGGACCGGGGTTGGTTTCCAGCAGGAAGTGAATGGCGCGGCCATTTTCTTGCGCAGCGGTAACACCGAGCGGGCCTAACACACCATGATTGATGGCGTTGTTGAGGAATAAGATCTTAGCGGGTTCGATGACGATGGCTGCCAGCGGCAGCAGGCGGGCCTTGACCAGCCAATCGACTGCAGATCCGGCAGCGGTGCTGAAGGCAACTACGACCGGTCCAATCACAACGTTACCGAGCAGGACGAGCAAGGTACCAAGGATGCCAATCGAAAACGTATTCACGATCATTTCGAAGCCGATCGGGACATGACCATCCACGGCCTCATCGAATTTCTTAATCAGCCAGCCACCTAAAGGTCCCATGATCATCGCGCCAAGCATCATCGGGATATCTGCACCGACAATCACGCCCATGGTCGCTATCGCACCGACCACGCCGCCGCGATGGTCATGGATCATCTTGCCGCCCATATAGCCAATCAGCAGCGGCAGTAAATATTTGATCATCGGGCCGACGAGTTCAGCGAACTTCTCGTTCGGGATCCAGCCGACCGCGATGAACAGCGTGGTGATGAAACCCCAGGCAAGAAAAGCACCGATGTTGGGAATTACCATCCCGGCCAAAAAGCCACCCATTTGTTGCAGTTTTTCGCGCATTTTCCTTCTCCTTAAAAATGAATGATCCAATTGCCTGCGATTCAGGCCTTTCCAATAGACCGGAGGCCGGTGGGAGCCTCACGGATTACTGCGGCGCAGCGGGCACGCCGCGGGTAACTAGGGGAATTCTTCGCGCCCGTCATGTGGATGAACGCGTCATCCACAACGGCGCACCTGGGCATTCAACTCAAGTACCGTGTAATCGCTTCAATATCGGCAGGCATTAATAAGGGGTGAACAAGGATCACTTTGGGGCTGCCCGCGAACGGGCGGGGCAGTGGAACCGTGGTGATGATGAGATCGGCTTCGTTGAGCAGCGTCGAAGTGAGGTCACGCAACGAAGTGACTTTCAGCTTGTTCAGATATGGGAAACGCGCATTCAAACGGGCAACCAATAATTGGGCTGTCGCCATGCCGCTGGGGCAGACGACAATGATCCGCTCGTACTTGTAGGTGCGGTTGCGGATAATGGCGGCGCGCAGCAGGACGACGATGTTATCAATTTCGCTGTGCGGCAGGCTGACTTCGGTATGTTCATAGACCATGCGGGCAATTTCATTGGCGATGATGGTTTCGCGCTCGTCTTGTTCGGTGAGGGTAGTGTTGGTCAGCGAAACCGGGAACCAGATCTGGAACCGCTCGCGGTAGCAGGCTGGGACGATGTGGGTGAGCAGGCCGTTCTGCAGAGTCTGATCGTACTTCAGCTTACCGAGCTCAAAGGCCTGGCTGGTGTACTCCAGCAGTTTGTCAGTCAGCATGGCGAAGTCGTCATAGCGCTCAATTTCGCCCGGCAGGATTTCATTGCGCGGGGCAGCCATCGTCTGCATGGCAATCCAGGCTACATCGCCGTCCTTCCAGACGGAGTTGGTGTCACGCCCCAGCCGCCGGGCGATATATCCCGCCACGGGCCAGATGGGAAGGGTTTCAATCCAGTGAAGCTGCTGATCGGGGACATCGAAGTGATGGTGGCTCTGCACGCGCCGGGCAGAGATGGCAAAGGCCAGGGCCAGATACAGCACCGCGTCATCTGTAAAGCGCCCTCCTAACTGCTCCTCAGCCTTGGCGACCAGCCCGATGGTCCGGCGCAGGTTGAGATGAGCCAGCAGGTCCTTGGTCCACTCCACCAGCTGCATCAACCGGGCGTCGCCGTCCAAGGCGAACACCAGCCCATCGGAGTGCGAGATCTGTACGATCTGATCGGCGCTGAAGGGCGTCTCCCCCCACAGCACTTCCGCCAGCGCCTGCTGTATATCCTGCTCCACACCGCTCGTCTGAATGCCAAAGTGGGGCTTGCGCACCAGGGAAATTCCATGAGCTCTTTAACCACGTTTCAATCTCATCCAGGTCTTTGGTGATGGTCATCCGCGAGACCTGGGCTTTCTGCTCCAACTGAGAAACGATGAACGGCTCTACCTGTGATAATAAGAACAACGCCAGCAGCTGCTGACGTTGGCTTACCGATAAAACAATCTGAACGCTTGCGGAGGCGGTCATCTCAAGGGACAGTTTGCGCGCCTCTTCTGCATGGATATCGATAGAAAAACCAGCGCCGGGAACGGTTTTTAGATCCTGATTGTGCTGGATAAGCCAAACCTTGACGCCCTGGATGCTGTAAATCACCTGCCGGGGAGTGATATTGAGCAGCCCGGCGAGTTCCGAAGAACTCATCGGCCTGTTTCCCTCGAGGATGATGCGGAGGATATCTCTCTGGCGGGTAGTAAGGGTGGACATGATTTCCTACTTATCCAATCCAAATTATAAAGAAGATTGTTGCGCTTGGATAGTTTTATTTTAGAGAATTAATTTTGTTATGCTCGCCTATTTATCGCATCTTTTGGTGAAGCAGCAAATACAAAACTATATCATTGCGAGCCTTGTTTCTCCATGCCTTGAGCTGAATGACCCGCTATTCTACCATTTTTCATTGCATGCTGAGTTTTCAACCATGAGCTGTGGACGCGCATACAATAGACACAAGACAAAAAGTAGGGTGCTATGAGGATTTTGCTCGAATAGTATTCGTCTATTGCAGTAGAATTACTATCGTGAATAAAGGTGTGAACCGATCCCCGTCCTCAGAAAATGAATGGCTGTATCGAAGCATTTTTGATGCCACCAACGACGGGTTGATCATCATTGATTTGGAAACTGGCCGGGTGGTTGAGGCAAACCCCGCGGCATGCTTGATGCACGGTTATACACGCGATGCGTTTATCGGTCTGTACCTGACAGCCTTCATCCACCCCGACAGCCAGAATAGTTTCAATGAGTATTTCCATGCGTTTCAGGCGGACGGCGTATTCGATACTCGGATACTGCACATGCGTCGGGATGGCGCAACTTTTTATGGCGAATGGCGCGGGACGGCTTTCACGTATCAAGGACGGCCATGCTTGCTGGGGAGTGTCCGAGATGTCAGCGACCGGCTTCAGGCAGAACAGCTGCTGAACCAGCGCGTCCAAACACGCACTCACGAACAGGCCAAGCTGTTAGAGATTTCACTCACATTGGCATCCACGCTGGAATTTCAGCCGGGTTTGATCCTCGACCAGTTGCGCGAGATCATCGATTATACCCATGGCGGGCTTTTTGCATTGGAAGACACGACCCTGGTCACGCTGGCGATGCGCGGGACGCCGCAATTAGAGCAGTCCGCACCGGTCCGCATCCGACTGCATGGCCCGGAAACCCTGGCCGCTGCTGTTCAACGGGCACCGGCCCATCCGCATCGCCGATGTATGGAGTGACAACCCGCAAGCACAATTTCTGCGCTCGCTTTTAGAGGATGGGGCCGCTGTCCTGCTGGAAGGGATGCAGTCGTGGATGTGGGTACCGCTGGCAGTAAGAGGCCGGATCATCGGCGGTGTGGGCGTCGCTGAAACCAGGAAGAATTATTTCACGGCACACCATGCCGACCTGGCGCTTAGTGTCGCCAACCAGGCCGCTATCGCCATGGTCAATGCGGAACTTTATGGACATGCCCAGGCGCTTGCGGTATTGGAAGAACGACAGCGCCTGGCGCGGGACCTGCATGATGCTGTCAACCAGTCGCTTTTTTCTGCCGGGATCGATTGCCGAGGTTCTGCCGCGCCTGTGGGAACGAGACCCGGATGAGGCGCGCCGCTCGCTGGAAGATCTGCGCCGTTTGACGCGCGGCGCACATGGCCGAGATGCGCGCACTGCTGGCCGAGCTGCGCCCAACCACCCTGACCGATACCGAATTGGGCGACTTGCTGCGCCTGCTGGGCAATGCCTTTACCGGGCGGACAAATATCCCGGTGGTCGCAACGATCAGCGGCGAAGGCAGCTTGCCTGCTGAAACGCAGGTAGCACTTTACCGCATCTGCCAGGAAGCGCTGAATAACATTGCCAAACACGCCAAAGCCAGCCGGGTTGAAATCGACGTTCGCCATATGTCTGATGGCCTGGAACTGCACATTCGCGACAATGGCCGCGGGTTTGTCACTTCAGAACTGACCCCCTCCGGTCATTATGGGCTGGGAATGATGCGTGAGCGCGCCGAAGCGGTAGGAGCCGTAGCTGACGGTTACCAGCCAGCCGGGCCACGGCACGGAAATAGCCATCTGCTGGAAAAGACAGGAGAACGTATGACGAATCATTCCATCCCAACCCATTCGCGTCATGCTGGTTGACGATCACACCATGGTACGCCGTGGACTGGCAACCTTCTTGAAGGTTTTTGATGATCTGCAACTGGCGGGTGAAGCCGAAAGTGGCGCAGAAGCCATCCAACGCTGCGCAGATATCAGGCCGGACGTGGTGCTGATGGATATGGTCATGCCCGATATGGATGGCGTGACTGCGACACGCGCCATCCGCCAGCAGTTCCCCGCGGTGCAGGTGATTGCGCTGACCAGCTTCAAAGAGGGGGATTTGATCCAGAACGCGCTGGAAGCCGGAGCGATTGGCTATCTGCTCAAAGATGTCTCCGCAGATGATCTTGCCCGGGCCATCCGCGCTGCGCACACCGGCCGCGCCACCCTCTCTCCGGAGGCCGCGCAGGCCCTCGTTCAGAATGCCAATCAGCCGCCTGCGCCCGGTCTTGACCTGACGGAGCGCGAGCGTGAAGTGCTAACCCTGATGATCGAAGGGCTGAACAATACCCAGATCGCCGGAAAACTGACCGTCAGCCCATCCACCATCAAATCCCACGTCAGTAACATTCTCTCCAAACTTAGGGGTTACCAGCCGCACGGAAGCGGTGACCCTTGCGCTGCGTAACAACATTATCCCCTGACCCTCCTAATCTCCCCCAGGAGGACTAGATCATAACACCCCAGCCGGTGGATGTGGCCGGGGTGTATTTGTTATATGCTGGATTCATAGTTAGAATTCTGGCCTGGGGTATTTATTGAAAGATTACTTATCGTTATGTTTGTTCGCGCATACGCGGCGCCAATTACAACGGATTAAAGTGAAATAAGAAAGGCTTCCAATACACCATGGAGGGTACAGACAAGAATGAAGAGACGCCCACCGAGCTTTCGCTGAATGTTTCAGAGCTTCGTTACCGCCGCCTGTTTGAAGCAGCCCAGGATGGGATTTTGATTCTGGATGCCGAGACGGGCATGATTACGGATGTCAACCCTTTCCTGATCGATATGTTGGGCTACTCTCGCGAAGAGTTTATCAAAAAGAAGCTCTGGGAAGTGGGTGCGTTTCAGGATATTGAAGCCAGCCAGGTGGCCTTCGAAGCATTGCAAAAGAATGAGTACATTCGCTATGAAGATTTGCCGCTGAGAGCGAAAGACGGGCGGCTGGTTCAGGTTGAATTCGTCAGCAACGTCTACCTGGTAGGCAGCGAAAAAGTCATCCAGTGCAATATCCGCGACATTACTGAGCGGAAACAAGCGCAGGATGCCCTGCTCAAGAGTGAAGCGATGCTGCGCGAGCTGGCCACCCGGGACCATCTGACCGGTATATACAACCGGCGGTTCCTGGAAGAGACCCTGGAACGCGAGCTGCTGCGCGCTTCCCGGAATCAGCTTTCCCTGGGCATCATTCTGTTGGATGTGGATGATTTCAAGCGCTTCAACGACACCTATGGTCATGCTGCAGGCGATGCCATCTTGTGTGAATTGGGCAGATTGCTGCGCGAACATGTCCGCGGAGAGGATGTTCCATCTCGCTATGGCGGCGATGAATTCATCATTGTCCTGCCCGGTGCTTCGCGCGATGTGACGCGAAAGCGCGCCGAATTAATCCGCGATAATGCCCACCACTTTCCCATCCAATTCGAAGGGCAATCCCTCGAGGCAATTACGATCTCACTTGGCGTCGCGGTCTTCCCCATCAATGGTTCCACCAGTAAGGCCATTTTAAGGGCTGCCGATGGTGCGCTTTATCGAGCCAAACGTGAAGGACGCAGTCTGGTGGTTGTGGCTGATGAGGGGTAATTCTCCCCCAAGTGGCGGAGACCAATACTCCCCAGCTGCTGGATGTGTCTGGGGAGTCTTGGTTGTAGGATATATGTATGACCCGCGTATATATAGCCGATGCCAAACCAGAAGAGCGCTCAGCCCTTCACCTCCTACTCCTGGATTTGAATATGGAAGTAGTTGGTGAAGCTGCCGATTGGCCTACTACGTTAGCACAGGCACCCCTAAGCCGTATGGATATGTTATTGGTAGATTGGGATTTGCTCCCCACCGCTCCCAATGCAGCTCTTGAAGAATCTCCGCAAGGCCTGCCCGACCGCGCTGGTCATTATCCTCATCAGCCATCTGGATGCCCGTCATCAAGCTGCAGTCTCCGCCGGCGCCGATGCGTTTATCAGTAAAGGTGAGATGCCCGAACGTGTGGCCGAACATTTGCGTGCTGTTGCGGCGAGTATTCGCACTGGATGACAACATCTGGCTGAAGTGAGGCTTGAAATCCGGCGCACAAAAGCTGTCCCGAGCGCCGGCGTAAATTGGGACAGCTAATTCAACATATCAGGAGGGACAAACAGTGAACAAAGATATATTCGAAGGTAAGTGGAAACAAATCCGGGGCGAGGCCAAAGCGTGGTGGGGCAAACTCACCGACGACGATCTGGATCGGGCCGCCGGCAAGTTCGATGTTCTCGCCGGTTTGCTTCAGGAAAAGTATGGCTACACCCGCGAGCGTGCGGCTGACGAAATTGATCAGCGCGTGACGGAGTATGAAGCCAATCTGAAATCGAAACAGGAGAAAAAATGAACCTCCTTATTTACTTGATCGTAGCTGCAGTCATCGGCTGGGTGGCGACTGAAATCATGCATGACCGCTCGAACCTGCTGATCAATATCGTTGTGGCCGTTGTTGGCGCATTCCTGGCGGGCTACTTCCTCAGCCCGATCTTCAAGGTTGGGACGATTAACGATGCATTCACTATTCCAACCATGCTGCTGACACTACTCGGTTCCGTTATCCTTCTGGCGATCCTCAACCTCTTCCGTAGAAGAGGACGCAGCCTCTAGTCGAATCGTTTCACTTACCATCTCGTACAAAGGCCGGTTGTTGACGGCAACTCGATACGGAGTTGTTGAGAACAACCGGCTTCTACCTTATCTGGGTGATCTTCTTTCGCCCGGAGAGACTCTGAGGAAGCATCAGACAACGACTACTGCAGCGCATTCCTGAATAGGAAAGGTGGAAGAATGAACTTTCCGTCTATGAAATTCAAATTGGATGGCAAACGATTGGTTTCACTTTCGGCCAGATTGCATCCCGTGCTGAGAATTGGAAGATGGTTGATCTGGTTCTTTACGCTTTCCGAAAAAGACCGGATAGAAGCTGGCATTGATGTGAGGCATGCGAGAGAGCAGGGATGAAAATTCTACTTATTTACCTGGGCCTATTATATCTTCATCAGCGCTGTGGTATCGCCGCCATTCCCTCCCGGTGAAATCGCTCCACCAACTAGGATACTGGATCGCCACGCTTTCGCCCAACGAGTTGGGCAACTGCCGTGTAACTGTGTCTATCCGCTGCCGCAAGAATTTCTTACGCTCGTACCACCTGGCTGACTGGTTCACTTTGCGATCGGCTGATTCGTTCCAACCAGTTCCGTTCTCCTTCGGTTAGTGCGTATCGATTTCAAGAAAATCAGTTCATCCAGGTATTGAGTAGGGGGTGGCTCTAGAAAATGGCTCTGCGCGGTTGCAGAGCCATTCATCTATTTAAGCAAGACAAGTATAGGGTAGCAGGCGAACACACATCCGCTATCCTGATTCTTTTTCTCTACCCCAATTAGTAATCGCCGCCGCCACCGTACGGCATGGAGGGGGCCGCGACCGGATTCTTCTCTGGTAAATCGGTGATCAGTGCATCGGTGGTTAGGATCATCGCTGCGATGCTAGCCGCATTTTCAACGGCGCTGCGGGTCACCTTGGCCGGGTCGATGATACCGCTCTTGAGCATATCTTCAAATTCACCGCTCAGAACGTTATAGCCAATGTTGATGTTTCCCTGATCCTTCGCCAGGCGGCGAACTGTGTCCATCACCACCGCCCCTTCCTGGCCGGCGTTGCTGGCAATGCGGCGCATCGGCGCTTCCAGTGCACGGCGCAGGATGTTGATCCCTGTCTGGATATCGGGTTCTTCTGGGCGGAGATTGTCCAATGCCACAATCGCGTTGAGCAGCGCCACACCCCCACCGGGCACAATGCCTTCCTCGACCGCTGCGCGGGTCGCGCTGAGCGCATCTTCGACCCGATGTTTCTTTTCCTTCAATTCGGTTTCCGTCGCTGCGCCCACGCGGATGATAGCCACACCCCCTGACAGCTTCGCCAGCCGTTCCTGCAGCTTTTCTTTGTCATAATCGCTGTCAGTGTTCTCCATCTCGACTTTGATCTGTGCGATGCGGCCCTGGATGGCCTGCGGGTCGCCTTTCCCTTCGATAATGGTGGTGTTGTCCTTGTCGGTCTGGATCTTGGCGGCCTGGCCCAGATCAGCGACCGTTACCGACTCGAGCTTGCGACCCAATTCTTCAGTGATGACGGTGCCGCCCGTCAACAGGGCGATGTCTTGCAGCACCGCCTTGCGGCGATCGCCGAACCCCGGCGCCTTCACCGCCAGCAAATTGAACGTGCCGCGCAGCTTGTTGAGCACGAGCGTTGCCAGTGCTTCGCCATCCACATCTTCGGCGATCACAACCAGATCACGCTTACCCATTTGGAGCAACTTCTCCATCAGCGGCACAATGTCCGCCGCGGCGCTGATCCGCTTGTCATACAGCAGGATATAGGGGTTCTCGAGGATGGCTTCCATCCCTTCCATGTTGGTAACGAAATAGGCGCTGATATACCCGCGGTCGAACTGCATCCCCTCAACATACTCGGTCTCAAATTCGAGGCCCTTGCTTTCCTCAACGGTGACTACGCCATCCTTGCCAACCTTATCCATCACACCGGCGATCAGGTCGCCAATTTCCTGGTCCGCCGCGGAAATCGAGGCTACGTTGGCAATGTCCTGTTTACTGACGACGGGCGTGCTCATCGTCTTGAGACAGCCCACCACCGCCTCGGTCGCCAGTTCGAGCCCGCGCTTGATCAGCATCGGGTTTGCCCCCGCCGCGACGTTCTTCAAGCCTTCGTGGACGATCGACTGCGCTAATACAGTCGCCGTTGTGGTGCCATCGCCGGCGACATCATTGGTCTTAGTAGCTGCTTCCTTGAGCAGTTGAGCGCCCATGTTTTCGAATGGGTCTTTCAGTTCAATTTCCTTCGCCACCGTCACACCATCATGCGTCACCGTCGGCGAGCCATACTGATGATCCAGCGCCACATTGCGGCCTTTGGGCCCTAAGGTCGTTGCCACCGCGCTGGCGAGCATATCGACGCCGCGCTTCAAAGCTTGCTGTGCTTCTGTCTTGAATAATAATTGTTTTGCCATATTACTTGTCCTTCTACTTTTCAACAATCGCCAGAATGTCACTCTCCTTGAGGATGAGCAACTTCATTTCATCGATCTTGATTTCAGTGCCACCATACCGGGCATACAGCACCACATCGCCGGTCTTGACATCCATCGCGATGCGCTTGCCAGCTTCATCCATGCGGCCTGGGCCAGCCGCCAGTACGGTGCCTTCCTGAGGCTTCTCTTTGGCCGTCTCAGGCAGAATGATGCCGCTCACCGTCTTACCCTCTTTTTCCTTGGGTTCGATGACCAGCCGGTCGCTCAGCGGTCTCAGATTCAACTTCTTATCAGCCATTTTTCAAAGCTCCTAACGGTTCATTATCTGACGTTTTTTCCGATTTCATCCAATCGGTCAAAGTGATATTCGGGTTGCCCGCTTTCTCGTCAATGAGAATCGTCTCAATCTGCATCCCATCGACCGTTTCATACTCACATAGCAGATCCGCCAGGCGATCCAACACAGCCCGATGACTTTCCAGGTGGCCGCGCGCTTCTTCCACCGCTTCTTCAATGATCCGGCGCGTTTCTGTATCCACTATGCTCGCCGTCTCCTGACTGACCCGCGCATCCAGGCCCAGCTGCTGGTTGAGATAGTTCGTTTGCATATCCGTCGCCAGGCGCACCGGGCCTAATACCGGGCTCATCCCAAACTCCGTCACCATCCGGCGCGCCAGGTCCGTCGCTCGGGCCAGATCATCCACCGCTCCGGTGGACGCTTCGCCAAATTCCAGCGCTTCCGCCACCCGACCACCCACCAGTACAGTCAGGCGAGTCGCCAGTTCCCGTTCCCCCAATACGTAGCGGTCATTGGTGGGCAGCTGCATGGTATAGCCCATCGCTCGTCCACGGGGAACAATGGTTACCTTACGCACTTTATCCGCATTGGGCATCAGGCTGGCGATCAACGCGTGCCCCGCCTCGTGCACGGCGATCACCCGCTTCTCATTCGCAGTAATGGATCTTGTTCTGTGCTCTGTCCCGGCGATCACCCGTTCAAAGGCCGCGTCAAAATCGGCCATTTCCACGGCTTCTTTGCCAAACCGGGAAGCCAACAGCGCTGCTTCATTGACCAGGTTGGCCAGGTCGGCTCCCGAAAAGCCGGGGGTCATCTGGGCAATCGCCCCCAGGCTGACATTTTCCGCGCGGGTCACCAGCCGGGCATGAATCTCGAGGATTTCCAGGCGCCCCTGCCGGTCGGGCAGATCGACCATAATCTGGCGGTCAAACCGCCCAGGTCGCAGCAGCGCCGGATCGAGAATCTCCGGACGGTTCGTGGCGGCCATTACGATTACGCCGCGGGCCGTTTCAAAGCCATCCATCTCGGCTAGCAGCTGGTTGAGCGTCTGCTCGCGTTCCTCGTGCCCACCCCCCATAACGCCCGCACTGGCGCGCCGGCCCCCAATGGCATCGATCTCATCGATAAAGATAATCGACGGGGCGCTCTTCTTGGCCTGGTTGAACAGATCCCGCACCCGTGAGGCGCCCACGCCCACAAACATCTCCACAAATTCCGCACCGCTCAGGTTGAAGTACTGCACGCCGGCCTCGCCGGCGGTCGCCCTGGCCAGCAGGGTCTTTCCGGTACCGGGAGGGCCAACCAGCAGCACACCTTTGGGCATTTTTCCGCCCAGGCGCTGAAAATGTTCCGGGTTCTTCAAGAACTCGGTCACTTCTTTGAGGTCGGTGATGGCTTCACCTGCACCACCAACATCTTTGAACGTCACGCCCGTCTGCTCGCCGGTAATCATGCGCGCTTTGCTCTTGCCAAAGGAGAAGATGTTATTGATTCCCCCAGCCCCACCGCCGCCACTGCTGCGCCGCATTAGGAAAAACCACAAACCGGCCATCAGGGCCAGGGGTAAAACCCAGACCAATAGAATGCCCAGCAAGCCGCCATTCGAGCTGGGGGCTTGCCCGCGAATTTCAACTTTCTTCGTCTCCAGCAACGGCATCAGGTCCGGGTCGGTTACCCGCACGGTGGTAAAGTCCGTGCCGTCCAGCATCTTCCCACTGATAGCTGTATCACTCACCAGCACGCTGTTGATTTTCCCATCGGTCAGCGCGGTCTTAAAAGCACTGTAAGTGATCTCCGTTGCCGGAGGGCTAAATATAGACATAATCTGCGGGAATAGAAAAACCAATAGCATGATCCCGATCCAAAAAGTGATCGGGGTTTTAATTAGTCGTTTCAAAGGTTGTCCTTCCATATCTTACTCCTGCCAGGAAATCTCGTTATTTCTCCAGAAATAAGACCTCATCCGTGCAGTTAAAGAAAAGGCGGCAGCCATTCTCTGCCTAGGCTGACATAACGGGCTGGCTCGTATGCTTTTTATTGAGTCGTTTCATCCCTTACAATCGTATGATCCTCCTCGTCAATCGGCGCCAGCAATTTCAGAAAGCAAACCCCGGGAAATCAATAGGATTCAGCTCGTTATTTCCGTTCAAGCGCTGATGTGATAATGCTCACGAACTTTTGCCGCGATCTGGCGATTGGTCATTTTATCAACCGTTTCAACACTGTCAATTCGCCCGCCCAGTTCCCCGCGCTCCAGGCGCTTTTTGAGTTCCACCTTCGCCTCACCTGGGCCAAAGATACAGATTGAATCGGCATCTCGAAGCATAGAGACGACGCCATCATAATATCCGTTCAGACGGTTGCTATACCTTCGATCCCCCACATCTTCAGCAGTCGACAGCTTGGATATGTTTGGTTTCTTCGGTAGCAGCCCGCCCGAGAGTCGGATATGCTTGACAACATTCGAATGGATTTCGCGGGTCTCTTCCTTCTCATCTACCATGGCGACCATTACAGTCTTGTTATGATCAATCCATAATCCAACTTCTCGTTTCATTTTTATATTGCTATTTTTTTCCGTCATAGCCGTTATCTCCTTATTCCTTCTTTGAGCGTGGAAGGTCGTTTTGCTTCACAGCAAGCAACCTCGAATACCGCTTCTCTGATATGGAACCAATCTTTTCCTAAAAAAGGCGCTGTTACTACACCCGGGTGCGAGAAAATGACTGAACCCAATTGCGGAATCTCCAGGCCATCCTTTTTTGATCGCGAAATTGCGCTGTAATCTGCCAATACGTAATCTTCTCCCCACAATCACACAGGATGTGCCGGGTAAAAGAGCCTTCCCCTTTTGCTGCATCGCTGATGATCTGATTACCCGGTAATGTTTTTTTACACTTTGGGCATACAATCTGGTTTTCCATCTTCTTTCCTTTCTAGGCAACTTAGAACCTTCCGAAACATCAACCATTATTTCGGTTGCAGAAATGGTTGAACTTCATTCATTCATATCGTACCGGACAGGGCCTATCTATGTCCCTGTCAGAATCTATAAAATCTCTACCAAATCCTTTGAGGGGTAATGATGGATGCCTAAGCTCTTATTCGTTCTGTAAAATTGCTTCAGGAGTCTGCGTAATTCATCGACAGCCTTATCATTTGTTTAACCATAGCGTTTTTTGAGCATGGTCAGAAACAGTTTGCGTTTGACGTTGGGCTTGTTTAAATCCTTAACGCTTTGTTTGTTCAACAGCTTGGGTCGCTATGCGGAAAAACCACGAGGAACACAGCCATTTTTTGTGTTCCTCGTGGTTTGATTGACCAACCTCTATGGAACAGCGCCCCACGGAGGCACAGATGACTTCTACTAACGGTTAGTCTCTACGGACGGAACGCGTGGTGCGCTCTGTACCAGTCTCCGGAATATGCTCGCGTGTCGTACGCATAACCGAGCGAGCGCTAGGGCGATCTGCAGCAATGCGAACCACCTGAACAATACCCCAGAAAAACAGCGCATAGATTGCCATCGCAATGAGCGTGGTCGCTTCCAAGATTACATCCCCGAAAGTGGGTGTTCCGATCAGATTTGCAAACGGGGCAACAAACGGAGATGTGATCCCATATACAAAGATGCTAAAACCGCTGCCAGCGTTGGCACCAATCATTTTCAAAAAGAAGCGCAAGCCCAGGAATATTTCCAATAAACTCAGAACGCTGTAGAGGATGCGCCTTGTTCGGAACATCCTCATCCGCCGTTCCGCCGCAACATCCCGGGAAACTTGCTCGGTCGCAGCGAAGCCGGGCTGCTGTGTGATGACCGTTTCTTCCTGGCGATCCACCGCGATATTGTTGTTATCTTGATTGTCAATCATAATATCTCCTTTTCCATTTACTCCACCATATTTTTGCCTGCCGTGAATACGCTTCGACTGCCTGCAAAAACAGGGTGGGTGATCATTCTTCGATTAACAAATGGTATGCATTCAAACACGCAGCGATTCCACAGGTCGGCGCGCTGGTTTACGAGCTTCAACCTCAGCCGGCAAGGCTGACGAAAACGGTATTACTGCGCAAACTGTAGCCGGCCCAAATCGCCTTCCCATCTACTTTGTATTCGGTGAATAAAATCGAGCGTCCTATTTCACCAATGGTTTCTACATACATGGTCTTGGAATCCGGCACTCGCATGACCTTCATTGGTCCTTTGACACCTTCAGTCTCTCGGCTGAACTGCTCCACGATCTTCAACATTTCGATATTGTTCATACAACCTCTATATCAATTTTTCTCTGTAGGGTGGGCATTTAAGACGCGACCGGGTATGTCACGATGCGGCTGTTTTTTTTGGCCGTTCAATGTTTCAGGCTCAATATAGGACCGCAGCATCCAGGCCATCTTTTCGTGCAAGCGCATCATGCTAACCAACAGTTCAAATGTGCCTTCATCCTCATACTCCTCGGTGCACTTCCTGGAGTTCTCACGTAAAAAACGGATCGCAGCCTCATGGTCTGCTAAAAGATGCAGAATATCCGGAACATCGCCGGGCTGTTCCTCCAAACGGGTGAGCTTAAGAAATTCCGCGAGGCTGCCGATCGCAGTACCACCCAACATCTGCACTCGTTCGGCGAGTTCATTCGAGATGTTGTTCAGCAGCTTACAGTGCGTATTAAAAAGGGTACGGAGTTCAAAAAAAACAGTGCTCCGAACATTCCAATGAGCACAGCGCGTTTTTGCTGCCAATACGGCTTCGTCGGCCAGGGTAATGTTGAGGAGTTCCACAACCGAATGGCGGACATCGCTATCCAGCCCGATGTTTGGCTGGATGTGTACTTGCAGTTTCGGGTTGCGCCCATCATTACGATTTATTCCCATGGTATCTCCTTCCATCGATTACCTGTTTCTAATATCCATCTTACAAATTCAGTCCTCGCTACGTCCCCATTAGAACCTATATAAACCCTAACAATCAAGTATCGAGCCTCAAAGAACAGGCTCGATACGATTTAATCGTCTATAGAAGACGGATTACTTCTTATGGTTGGATGAAGCGCCGGTTTATTTCTTCTTACTGCCCTTGCTACTCGAAGCCGCTTCACCGTTACCGGCCGAATGTATCGCTACTGGTTCGGAGGCACGCGTAAGACTGGATACCATATTATTCGTGCCTACGGTTGAGACCACCGGGTTCTTCGTTTTCGGGGATTTGCGTTTACTTACACCTTTACGTCCCATAATTACCTCCATGGTTTTGCTTTTTCATAAAAAGACCAGCCCAGGTTATTTGGGTTTTGTCTCTGCTTTGCCCCCATACGGTTGCCCACAGGAAAAGGGGCGCCCAACGCTAGAGCTTGTTCGAACTTCCACCCGCAGCTGGTCGGCCTTCCCGTGGCTGAGAGACATTGACTTTGAGCATGTGGTCTTTCACATCTTTCGCATTAAACAGGCTGATGGCTTTCTCCGCCTCTGGCTGACTGCTCATCGTCACAAAAGCGAAACCCTTCGGTTTCCCAGTCTGGCGATCCACGATCACGTCTACCGATGCAACCGTACCCGCTTCGGAGAACATCGTGCGCAAATCTTGCTCAGTCGTCTCACGGGACATATTTCCAATGTAAAGTTTTGTTTCCATTTTTTCCTATACTTTCTATGCTAAAAATTGATTTTTGATACTATCCCATCATAAAGGATACGATCTCCCTACGTCCCCGATAAAACCTATAAAAAATCTATTAGAGTCATATGCCAGTTTGGGAAAGCCAGAGGTTTGATAAGTATTGGGATACGAATGAGCCTCGCTGGTCTCCGCGAGGCTCATTCGTATCCAATATGGTGAATTTAATTCATAAAACCAATTGGTTGGGAGGAGTTCCCGTTCTACGAGGTCTCCATAGAATCGAGCCTGGCGTGCAGGTTATAGCCCATCCCTGGAATCGTTTCGAGCAGGCCACTATATGCGCCCAGCTTTTTGCGCAGGCGCCCGAGATAGTTGTGTAAATAATGGTTCGATCCCCGGTACTCCGCTCCCCAGACCTGGGCGATTAACTCATCATGGGTCACAATAGCATCCAAATGTTGGGCAAGTTCAGCCAATATCGCGTATTCCGTACGGGTCAAATGCAGATCCGTCCCGCCGATAAACACCCGCCGCGCCTCCAGGTCAATCCGCAGCTCGCCAATCTGGATTTTTATATCGGGCGCGCTGGGGAGTGCATACGATCGGCGTAGAAATGCCCGCACCCGTGCCAGTAATTCCTCCTGTCCAAACGGCTTGGTAACATAGTCATCTGCGCCAGCATCCAATGCGGCAACTTTCAGATCCTCTTCCGACCGGGCGCTCAATACGATGATGGGAACATCGGAACGAGCGCGCATCCAGGCGCACACATCTACCCCGGAAAGACCAGGGAGGACCAAATCGAGCAGAACCAGGTCTACAGCTTCCGACTGGAACCGGGCCATGGCCTGGTGGCTGTCCTCCGCTTCGCTGACGGTATAACCGCGTTTGACCAGGTTAACCCGCACCAGCTTGCGAATATTTGGATCATCTTCGACGATGAGTATATTTCCCACCCCTTATCGCTCCTTTTCCACGAAGTTCGCCGGGGTTTTGACAGCAACCAGTGGAATGGTAAAGGAAATGGTCGCTCCTGGAGTGGCTTTTTTCTTAATCCAAATCCGGCCACCATGGGCTTCGACCAGGCCTTTGCAGATCGCCAATCCCAAACCCAGTCCTTGCGTCGAACGATCCTCCACCCTTACACCTCGCTGAAAAGCCCTAAATACCTTTTTGTGGTCGGCTGGCGGAATACCCGGTCCTTGATCATTGACATTGATCTGCACAAACCCTCCCCGCACACGGGCCGAGATGATTATTTCAGTCCCCTTAGGAGCATACATGGCAGCATTCCGTACCAGATTGACCAGTACCTGGGCGATGCGCTTTGCATCCACATACACCGCCGGCAGGTTGGCTGGTAGATGGATAGTTAAGATTTGCCCGCTGGTCAAGATCTTAAACTGCGGCAGCGCATCTTCCATAATTTCTTCGATGGCATGGGAGCCAAGCGAAATCGGTAACATCCCGGCTTCCAAACGAGAAAGATCGAGCAAATGATCGATAAGTTCCTGGAGCCGGTTGGCCTCGTGCTGAATCGTCTGAATGAAATCGTGCCGTTCTTCCGTATCCCAGGTCACGTCTTCAGCCAGCAGGGTGGTGGTAAAGCCTTTAATCGATGTTAAAGGTGTACGGAGCTCATGCGAGATCATGGCTAAGAAGCGCGTCTTGATTTCATTGGCTCGCTCCGCCTCATGGCGGGATTCTGCTTCGATCTCCAGCAGTTTAAGGTTATATAGGGTGATGGTGGCCTGATCAACCAGCACTTTGATATGCCGTAATGCGATCGGTTCGAAACGCTTTTCTTGGGGGAAAAATATCAAGAGGCAGCCGAGCCAGTTTCCTAATGACACCAGCGGGAAAATGGCGACTGTCTGGATTTGCCCTTCTAGCAGAAGATCCCGTACGGCAGGCGTTAAACGCTCATCCTTTAGGATTTCTGTGACAATCACCGGCTTGGAGGGTTGAAAAAGATCCAACAGAGCCAGGTCTTCGAACAGACTGGCTTCACTTATGGATTCATTTGGGGCGGGACCGTTCAGGAACGGAACGGATGACCAGGTAGCAATCACCTCAATATCATAGGATGGACCAACGGGCAGAGATTCAAAAAACAATACAAAGGCGCGTTGCGCGGAGTGCAGTTCAGCGGCGGACATCAGCGTTTTGAGCACCACTTCCGGTTTTCGGGCCAGACTCATCCGCCGGCTGAGGGTAAACTGCTCGCGCGAACGATCCAGGGCCTTGCGCAGCGTCTCATCTACCTGGTTCTGATTGGTGATATCCTGGGCAATGCAGACCTGGTAATCGGTATCGGACGATGCATTATGAATCAGGAAGGTATCAGCAGAAATCCAGCGCAGGCTGCCATCCGGCCGCACAATCCGGTAGATTTGGCTCAAAGATTTACGATTCTCACCGAGACTGCCGGACATTACTTTCACCCGGTCTTCTGGATGGACGCTTTTGATCAGTGATAACGGATCCGCGTAAAGACTTCCGCAAGAATATCCCCAAACGGTCTCAAATGCCGGGCTGACATAGCGGATCTGATCGGCGTTCAGGTCAAGGACCCACACCACTTGCTTCATGTTTTGCAACACTTGCTTGAGGGCAGGATCCCCTGCAAACATTGCTTCCAATTCCAGTCGAGATTTTTCTTTTTCGATCATATCAACTTTTCGTACTGCCTGACCTGATAAGGTGCTGTGTTTCTCCATCTCCCCTGAGGATTCCATTGCGGTAAACGAAAAAGCGTAGAGAAGGGAGTCATCTCTACGTTCGTACGGCTGAATTGTAAGATGGCTTGTGGAGACGCTTCGTTTTATCCGTTCACTGTGTAGGATCTCACAACAGTTATATCCATTATACATCTTTGTTGTCTATGAACCCCTGGCGACAACAATTCGATCTCGTCAATAAGACGGAGCCGCTGTCATCCTAACATCTCGATAATCGATTGAGCACTGGCAGTCCGTCTTCATCCTGCTCAGAAGGCCCCCCGCCCGGATAGTACTTCAGGAATCGTCCTTAATCAGGATGACTAGGTCGCGGTACAGCGAGTAATTCTCCACATAATCCATTTCAAGCTGCACTCGTTCATCATTTCCTAAAAGACCCCGTCCGTTTATCTGCATTGGGCCGGTCAGGCCAGGCTTTACCGACAGGCGTTTTTTCTGTTCAGAATAATACTGGTCCACCACCCAGGGCTGTTCTGGGCGTGGTCCGACCAGGCTCATATCCCCGGCCAAAATATTAAACAACTGCGGCAGTTCATCCAGACTCCATCTTCTTAAAAACTTACCGGTCCGCGTAATCCTTGGATCATTTGGAGTCTTATATATCGGGCTTTGAATAGCGCTAAAAGGGAAGAATTGGATCCGTTCATATTCTGCGCCTACCCGCATCGTGCGTAGTTTGAACATGCGGAATGTTTTTCCATGCCTCCCCACTCGATTCTGAACAAAGAAAACCGGTCCTCCATCCTCAAGGGTTATGAGGATTGCAGCGACGATGAGAATCGGCCATGCGAGGATCACCCCTATCATCGCGCCCAGGATATCAAACGTTCGTTTTGCCATTGCTACCCACCCTTGCCAGACCGTTCGCGGACCGCGCCGTTAGAACGACCAGATGAAATTTGGCCGGTTCGCGCCGCCCGAGGAGACGCGCCTTCCACGGGCGCAGCGCCCAGCCCAACCCATAGAAGGGGGTAAGAATTTGGCAGTCCAGATGCAGAGTCCCGGCCAAATCTGCCAGGCGCTGATAGGTCAGGTAATTTTCACTGGCCAGGGCATTCGATGGAAAGCCAAATTTTTCGGTATAGTGGATCTGCCTTTCCAGAACCATCTGTTTCTCCGCTGGTTGGATCCCGGTAGAACGGGGTATCCAGAATAACCAGCCGGCCGCCTGAATTCAAAACGCGCAGCGACTCGCCTAAGGTTTTTTTATAATCCATTGCGTAATGCAAAGAAGCATTGAACAAGATCAGATCTACGGAACGGTTCAAGAACGGCAGGTGATCGAATTCGGCCTGGACCGGCACGAATGTCGTTTCATAGTGGCGATAACAGCCCAATCCATCCATAGCATTGGTGGTCAAATCTACCGCGGCAACCGGATGGCCGCGCACGGCCAACCGGTTGGTCAGCCAGCAGTTGCCTGCCCCCAAATCCAGGATATGCAGCGGATGGCGAACGGTCTGTTCGAACGGACCAAGCACCTGTTTGAGAAAAGTTTCGAAACTGGCCGCCCGGATATGCCAGTCCGCGGTCATGCGATGGCTAAGATCCCGGTCGGGGAGCGCCTGATAATAGGCTGCGGACGGCGAGCCGCGGCCCTCTCCCTGCCGGACCGTTTCATATTCCTGGATAAACTGCTGAAACACCGCTTGCCGCTCCGGCAGCATCATCCGCCAGACGCCCTCCACGCAATGAAACGTCAGCCGGTCAGCGGGGCAAACAAACTGATCGACGGCAGCTTGCGTTAATGGGTTATGACAGCGCGGGCAGGCAAATGGGAACATCATTTGGCTCCCTTACAAGGATGCCGCCAGGACATCCATCGCCGCGGAATAAACGATTTCCAGCGAATGCTGAATCAGGTCTAATCGCTCAGGCACCTGCCAGCGGTAGTTCGCCAGGCTGTCCATAATGACGACAACGGACGCGGTCGCCACCCCCCGCACTTGCCCAACGGTGAACAGACCAGCCGATTCCATTTCGACTGTTTTCACTCCCTCCGACTGGTACTGGCGCACCTCCTCCAGGGTCTCGCGATATGGCGCATCCGTTGTCCAGGTGCTCCCCGTTGAGCACTGCCCGCCGCGCGCCTGTATGGCATCGACCAGGCAGCCCACCAACTCGCCGTTGGCGGAGATATATTTCTCCGCCGGAAGGTAATGGTGCGAAGCGCCATCATCCCGAATCGCGCGGTCACACACGACGATGTCGCCCGCCTTCAAATCTGGCTGCAGCGCGCCCCCCCAGGTCATCAGGATTAGCTGCTTCGCGCCCATAACGGCAAACTCTTCCGCCAGTTCCATCACCAGAGGGGATCCCCCGCCAAAGTTGGTCATCACCGCCACCCGGTTTTTGGTTTTCTTCACCCCAAACAAGTCACCGTTCATGCTGCCCACCCCTTGTACCGGAATCTTCCAACGCAGCCGGCGGGGTAGGCCGCGTTCCAGGCAGAGCAGCACGCCTTGCAGGTCGGCAACCTTTGGATAGCGGCCCAGGCGGCGCCGGTAATCAACAATATCTTCCGCGTTCAGCAGCGACTTTTCACCATATTTATTCGAGAAGTTTGGGAAATTCATATCGGGCCTCTTGATCGCGCCTGATCTCCTGAACTTTCCGGGTTTCTGGGCCGAAGCCCCGCAGCATCCAACCACCTCGCCCGGACTTTTCGCGCGAAGCTCCCGCCGGGCAGCAGGTATAACAAAACTTGCACCGTTTCTGCCAGGACGAAGGCAAGGCAGGCGCCTGAAACACCCCACCTGGGGATCAACCAGGCATTCAGCCCCACCAGAGTCACCAGCCCGGCCAGCTGCACCCGCATTACGGTTTGCTCTTTATGGTCCGCGAATATCGCCAGAGAAAAAAAGGTGTTCGCGGTAAATGGGATCAAGATCAAGCCTAATACGCGCAGTCCTACCGCCGCCGGCGCGTATTCCGGACCATACAAAAACCGCGTGAGCGGCCCGGCGAAGATCAAAATCGCCAGCGATGCGGCCCCGGCTCCGGCCACAAGCAGCCTCCAGGGTTGCTTAAAGGCGCCTTGCCAGGGTTTCTTCCACTGCGCACTGGCCAGCGCGGCCGGCGGCCCCGCTTTCGACGCCTGCGCCATTGCCGGATAGAGCGCCGTGAAGACAGCCATGTGAACGGTTTTTGAAGCCTCTATCACCCGCAGGGCAGCCGAAAACCAGCCGGTCGGCGCCGGGCCAACCAGCGTTGACACCATATAAACGGATATTTTTTGGTAAAGGATTCCGATCAAGGCGATCAGAGCGATCGGCGCGCTGAGGCGTACCAGCGCAGCCGTCATGTGCCAGGAAAAATGCCAGCCGCTCCAGAACCCGGGAATCTGCGCCGCGCAAAGAACCCCACCCAGCACCGGCTCCGGCGCACTGCACCACCAACAACAGCTCGGCCAGCCGGACCACGCTGCCGCCAGGGCGAACCAATACCCACACTCCGGCCAGCTGCAGCGCAGACACTCCCAGGTTTAACACCATATAGGCATCCATGCGTTGCTTTCCGCGCAGCGCCGTGGTAAAAACGCTAAAAAAGGCCAGCGGCAGCAGCGCCAGGCTGTAAATTTGCAGACCCAGCACGCTGGCCGGGCTTTGGTTTGGCAGCAGCGGCGCAGCCGCCCAGGTTAGGGCGATGAACACTCCCGAGAGCGCCAGCTGGATCGCCAGGGCGGGCGCCAGGTCCGAAAGATCATCCCGCCCGGCAATCTCGCGGATGAGCAGCATATCCGTGCCAAAAGTGGTCAGCGCATTCCCCAGAAAAATGGCCGCGGCGATAAAGGCATATTCACCAAATGCTGCGCTGCCTAACCGGCGGGCCAGGATAACCGTGAACAGCACCGCCAGGCCTTGCGTGCCAAAGCGAGAGAGGACCAACCAGAGGATATTTTTTACCAGGCCCGGCTGCATGTTTGGTTTTGGGGTTTTCATCGTGCTTCGTTTCACTCCACCTTTTCGGACGGCTGGTACCGCAGCGACAGGATATAAAAATCGCCCCAACCCCACCAGGGCGGATGCGGCGAAAGCTAGATCGTCGAGCCAGCTTAAGGCTTGATAAAGCCGCGGAAAGCGGCGGGCCAGGTTTTTGCTTTCCGCCGTTGGCGTAATCACCGACAGCCCTTCCAGCGCCAGAAAATCATATTCCTTCCCAAACCACCCGATGACCTGGCGCGGGGTGAAGTAGTACACATCGAAATACAGGCCCTCCAGATGTGCGCGCGTGCCCGCGCGGGATAACCGCCGCAAAGCGAGCCGCCCCTGGCCGGTGAAGAGCGTAGCCAGCTCCCACAGGCAAACGGGCGGCATCAACACCCAGGTGATCAACCCGCCCGGGCGAACAACCCTGGGGAGCGAATCGATCACCGGTCTCAAGTCTGGGATGCAGTTCAAGCCGCCGAGGTCAGAAAAAACGGCGTCGAACGGGCCGCCCTGTACACTTGCGAGATCGGTAAACGAGCACTCTTGAACGGTAACCCGCTCGCCCAGACCCAGCCGGTCAACCTTTTCACGCAGGCGCGCTAACATGCCCCCCGCGATGTCGGTGGCATGCACGAAGTATCCGCGCTGGGCAAGCCGCACCGCGTCCGTCCCGGTCCCGGCATTGAGCTCCAGGATGCGCGAACCGGGCGGCAGCAGCCGGGCGATATGATCGTATACCTTCCCGCGCATGCGCGTCAGGTGCGGGTGGTCCTGGCTGAAGGCGTCATATTTTTCCGCCGTACGCGAGAAAGCTTCGGCAATCGTAAACAAAGCGGGCTTGCTCATCCTTCATCCTGCGGCGTCGGGCGGGAGGCGGCCTCTTGTGCCAGGTGGGGTAGAAACCGTGGTTACATTTTTCGATTTGGCTGCCAGGCGGTTCAACTGGAAGCGGGCCACCGGCAGTGTCAGCAGGTTGTAGGCCAGGCGCAGCATAGATTTTCCGCTCCCCCGCCAGCCGGGCGGTGCATTGGGCGCGCCCCTCAAGACCTGCCAGGCCTTGCGCGCCCGGAATTCTTTATGCACCACACTGTGCAGCTTGCGGTAAAAAGCAGTCGAAAAAGAACCCTGAAAGAGCATGGCCAGGTCGCCGGAGTCCTGCCAGTTCTGCTTTTCGCCCAGCTGCTCGCGCACCGCGGCATAGAATTTTGTCCCCGGCATGGCATAGGAGACGGAAATGCCAATATCATCCGGGTCGGTGTCGCGCACCATCTGGATCGTTTTCTCAATATCAGCGCGGGTCTCGCCTGGGTAGCCAAACTGGAGGAAGAAGCCTGTCTTGATCCCGGCCGCTTTCAACCGCTGGCGCGCCGCGCCGATCTGTTCCACGCGCGTGCCTTTGTCCATCGCATCCAGCACTTTCTGCGAACCCGACTCCGCCCCCACCCACACCGTCTGCGCTCCCGCCCGCGCCAGCGATTCCACTTCGTCCGGCCGCAGCAGCAAATCCACCCGGCTCAGGCATTTGAACGGGATCGCAGCCCCGGCGGCCTGTATCTGTTCGCTGAAGCGCGCCAGCCAGCCGGGTTTCAACCCAAAGATATCATCCGCAAACCAGATATGATCGGGGTGATAGGTTTCTTTCACCAGGCGCATTTCCGCGACGACATTTTCAGGGCTGCGGGTGTTGTAACGCTGGCCCCAGATAGGTTTGGCGCACCAGTTGCAGTGGAACGGGCAGCCGCGGGTGGTCACCAGGTTCATCGAAAAGATAACCGTGCCGTTCGAGCCAGATCGAACGGTAGCGCTCCATATCGACCAGATCGCGGGCCGGAAAAGGCAGGCTGTCCAGGTCGCGGATATCCGGCCGGCGCGGATTGCGTTGCATGCCGCGCCGGCTGCCGTCGTCCGTTTTGTAGGCCAGGCCGCGGATCTCCTCGAACGGCGTACTCGATCTGCCGGTCAGCTTCGCCAGCAGCTCGCCCAGCGTCACCTCGCCTTCGCCAAGCAGGACAAAATCGGCTCCGCTGCTAAGGTAATCTTCGGCATGGTCGGTCGCATCCGCGCCGCATAGAATGACCGACGCAGCCGCGCTGCCTGGCCAGCTGGATCATCTCGCAGCCCGGCCTCGCGCATGCGCAGCAGGCACATCTTGGAAAGATAGTTAAAGTTATCTTCGTACAGGACGGCAAAGTCGGGTTGGTGCGCTGCCAGCGCCTGGCCCCATTCAGTTTCGGATTCGGCCAGCATGGCATCAAAAACCGCCACATCGTACCCGTGTTCCCGCAGATAACTGGCCGCATACAGCGTCCCCAGCGGGGGATACGGCTGCATCGCCTGCCACAGTTTCGGATCAAACCGCAAAAAGTACGACTGCCCGAACAAGATTTGGCTCATCCCCGCGCCCCCTCCAGATGCAAACCCGCCAGCCGCTCGCGAAATATTTGCTCGCTGCGCCGGCCATGCTGAAGGTTGTGCCCTTTACAATAATCAGCCGCAAAACAGGATTCGAGGCTTTCGCTCTGCTCGCGAGACAGCCTGCGAATCTTTCGGTTCATCTCCCATCTTTCAAACCATGCGCCAGGGCGCGTCTGCAGCATCCGTTCGAATACCCTCATTGGCGCTGTTTGGGGCGCAGGCATCCTCATCTGGTCCAGCATGGGCGGTAATCCTTGCGCGTTCGGCAAAAAGCGCTCTTGCCATGGATTCTGCCGGCAGATGCGCTCGTACACATCCAGACCAAAGATCGGCACCATCTGGGCCAGCTCATGCGCGGTATATAACGTCTGGTCAGGGAAAACGAGCGCATCTTCGGTGACCAGGTAATTTGGGCACAGGCGAACCCCCTGCCCGGCTGCCGCTCGCGCAACCCCCAGCACCATCGCCCGCACCGTCCATAACCGCCCGCGCGCGGTGACAATAAAATAGTCAATATCCGGGTCTCGATCCACGTTGTTCATCGCCAATGACCCGGTGACAGCCACCATGCGGACGAAGGGTAGGCGGGCTATCAGGCGTCCATAACGGATTGCTTGAGGCCACATCTGCTCCGCGATCTTCTCGCGCCGTCCGCGGACCTGGGTGAGTCCGGCTCTCGTTTGGAAGCGTGTAATAACCCATCCCTGGCTTGCAGCACAGACCCTTCCTCCAAAACCTGCTCCACCGCTTCCCTGGACGTGCGCACACCGGTCAGGTAGCGATGAATTTCAGCAGAAGTCAGCGGATAATCGAAAACGTCCGCATAGGCTGCCGTTTGCAGGATTGCGTTTTTAAGTTCCGAAAAGCGGTTGGTATTGAATTCGTCCATAGACTCCACTTAAAAACATGATGTAATTCGATCATCATGATCACATAATTATACGCAATTTGGTTTGGAATAGATTAAACCAAATAGTTGATTAGAACGTATCACATTAGTAAGATGAACCTGCTGATCGTTAGTCCTTTTCCCCCTAGCATAACTGGGATTGGCCAGTACGGTTACCACGTCAGCCGTAGTCTGGCGCAGTCAGAGCAGTTCACCAAAATCACGGTTGCTGCAGGCGCCCGAACAAGCCTTCCCAGCACCCTTGTTTCACCATCCTTTACCGTTGAGTACGCCTGGCATCCGGACCATTCCGGCGCAGTCCCAGCCATCCTGTCTGCTATCGCCCGGCTGAAGCCAGACCTGGTCTGGTATAACCTGGGAGCCAGTGCTTTTGGCCGTTCGCCGCTGGCGAATCTGATGGGGTTCCAGAGCATCAGCCTGGTCACGCTCTGCCCGAATCCCAACCATTGTGACCTTGCACGAGCTGGTCGAACTGGCCGATCTAAAAACACTGCGGGCCCCGGGCGGGTTTCTGGCCAGATGGGGCGCGCGCCTTCTTACCAGCCTGGCTGCCCAGGCCGATGTGGTGTGCTTAACCATGCGCCGCTATGTGGAATGGTTCTCAGCCCACCGGCCGGGGGTATCCTGCGTACACATCCCGATTGGCGCTTATCGCGACACCCGAGCTGCTGCCTGAATCGGAAAACCCCGAGCTGCTATTTTTTAGCACCCTCGCCCCGTATAAAGGCCTTGAGGTATTACTCGACGCCTATCGCAGCCTGTTGCCCAGCTACCCAAATTTGCGATTAACGATTGCCGGCACCCAACACCCTCGCTTCCCTGGCTACGGTGACGACCTGCGCCGCGAATTTCGTTACCTGCCTGGAGTGCGTTGGCTTGGCCAGGTACCCGAAGACCAGGTAAGGACGCTCTTTTCGCAGCGCGCAAATTGTCGTGCTTCCCTACCTTGCCTCCACCGGGTCATCCAGCGTGATTTACCAGGCAGCCACGTGGGGGCGCGCGATGGTTGCATCGGATCTTCCTGAAACACGGTCAGGTCGCCCTCGAAAACGGTCTGGCGATTGAGTTCTTTAAAAATCGCAATGTAGACGGGCTGGCAAACGCTATCCAATCCCTGCTCGATTCGCCGGCGCGCCGGTTTGCCCAGGCCAGGCATAACTTCGCTGCCATTCAAACCACCCGCCCGGAAGAGACCGCCCGCCTGTACATCCAGGCCTTTAACCAGGCCCTCGAAGCGCACAACAAACCCGAGCGCATTCCCATGCCGGTGACTGTCTCAATGGAGCCCTCCTGATGCCGCAGCGGGTCCGCCTGGCTGTTCTTCTGGCTTTTTGCCTGCACGGCGTATTCATCCTGATGGCGCGCTACCGTTTTAGCTTATGATGCCTATACGCATATGCTTTTCGCGGACCATTACCGGCAGGATTGGTGGTCGTTGTGGGATCCGCGCTGGTATGCCGGTTTTACCGTCACTTCCTACCCACCGCTCGTCCACCAGATAATCGGTCTGCTGGGCAAGGTCATCGGGGTGGATGCAGGCTATGCGCTCGTTTCCTGGGTGGTGCTGGCAGCCTATCCATTGGCTGTATACGCCTTTTCGCGAGGTATTTGTAGCGCAAACCCCCGCTGAATATGCCGCTCTTGGAGCCGCTATCCTACCCTCGATTTATCTCGCCGCGTACACTTTTGGCCAGCTCCCCACCCTTACCGGGACGCTGTTGGCATTATTCTGCGCCGCCGCGCTGGCAGAATATCTCAAAACTGGCCGGCGGTTGAGTGGTGCTTTGGCAGTCATGCTGGCAGCCACGATGATGGGCGCGCACCATGCGACCCTGTTGTTTCTTCCCTGGTTGGTTTTGGCGGTTGGGCTGCACTTACGGCTTAACCCATCCTGATTCCTGGAAGACACTGGCTGCCGCGCCTGGCATTATTTGGTCTGTTTGCCATCCTTGCCGGACTGCTGGTCATCTGGCCGTTCTGGCAGTGGGGCCAACACCAGGCCATCCAAACCCCAATCGATCACGCCACCCGCCATAATTTCATAGCCGATTTACCCGCGGCGTTTCTTTTTTTCTGGTCGGTGTACGGCCCACTGGTAATCGTTATTCCATTTGCGCTCTGGAAAATTTTTGACCGGCAGCGTTTCCCCCTCGCCCTGCCTTTTGGATTTCTATTCTTGTTGGGTCTGGGCGGAACAACCCCTCTTCCACGCTGGTTGTTTGGCTCCGGTTGGGAGTGGCTCACCTACGACCGCTTCGCATTTTGGGCAACACTCCTTTTGCTGCCTTTTCTGGGGTTACTCCTCACCCGGTTCGAGCGGGGCGGCGTCTATTTGCCCCATCCAGTATCAACCTGGCGCGGAAGGTTGCTGCGCATCCCTGCCTTTGTCTCCTGTAACAAGGCATTGTCCGCTGCATTGGCATCCCTGGCTGGAATATCGATCCTGGTCAGTCTTTACCCATCCCTGCTGCCAACGCAGCCCAAAGCCGTGGATATGCAGCCGATTGTGAATTACCTCGCGCAGGGCGACCGTTCGCAGTGGCGTTATCTGACGTTTGGTTTTGGCGACCAATTTGCCTATCTCAACCGGCTGACCCGCGCTACCACGATTGACGGCAGTTACCATACCGCCCGGACGCTGCCCGAGCTGCGTACCAGTGGCATCGCCTCGATCGATTCAATCTACTGGCTATCGAATGGTCTCACAGCCCTGGATCCCATCCTGCAAAGCGCGGGGAAGTACGGCGTTCGCTGGGGGTTTGTAGATAACCGCAGATATGCCCCGGTTCTATCCCGCAATGGTTGGGTTGAGCGGACCACGTTGAGCAATGGGATCGAGGTCTGGGAAAATCCACAGGCTGTCCTCCCACCACCATCCCCCCCACCGGAAGCAGATCCCCTGGCATCTTTCTCCTGGGGAACGCTGCCACTGCTTGCCCTGGCGCTTACCACAGCGCTGGCCGGGCTGCGCCTGCGCCCCGCGCTCACCCGTCAAATCCTGCTGGGGATCCATTCCCTGGCGGTTGGGCTGCTGCCCGTTGGACTGGTTTTGTGGTACTTCCGCCCGCTCACCAATATCAGTTATCCACGAGTTTATTTTACCTATGACAATGCGGTGTTTTATCTTTCAGACGCATTGGCGCTGATTGCCGTGCTTGCCTGGGCGCTGGCAAGCGGATTTCACCCGTCCGAAGCGAGCATCCCGCCGCCCAACAAGAATAATTTTTCGCCGCGCAAATGGTTGGGCTCAATTACCCCCTGGCTGTTTGCATTCTGCCTGCTGGCGACCTTGAGCATTTTTTGGTCAAAAGATTGGCGCGTTTCGCTGTATACCAGCCTGCATCTATGGCTCGGCTTTGGACTGTACGCCTCACTCCGCGACCGGCCCGGCGCCTGGAAGATTGTCACCGCTGGGTTTTGCGTGGCGCTTGGGCTGCAAGCCATCACCGGGCTCTTTGAATTTGCCGTCCAGTCCACCCGCCTTTTAGCCCCCATGAAAATCATCTGGCCGGGCGTGCTCGATCCCTCTACACCGGGCGCGAGCGTTGTGCAGCTGGCCGATGGGACCCGCTGGCTGCGCGCGTATGGCACGCTGCCGCATCCGAATATCCTCGGCACGTTTGTGGTCGTGCTCCTCGCCGGTCCTGCAGCGTATATCCTGGCCGGCCGGAAACCACAGGCATGGGCCATCCTCCTGTTCTCCGCCGGAACAGCACTTTTGTTTCTTTCTTTTTCGCGCGGAGCGTGGGTAGGCGTGATCGCCAGCGGGCTGGTCACCTTGCTGAAATTCCGGCGCATAGCGTTAAAACGTCTGCTCATGTTGGGCATGTCGGGAGCCGTGAGCTGCCTCGCAGTCGCTCTTCCATTGCAGGCCTTGTTTTTCACCCGTCTGAGCGGGTCTGCATCGGTGCCTACCGAAGCGTTCTCGATCAAGGGGCGCGCCTGGCTGGCTGAGCAGGCCATTGCCGTCATCCAGCAGCACCCGCTGCTCGGCATCGGGGTCGGCTCATTCGTAATCAACCTGTCCCAGCATGCGTCAATTGGTTACATTATCGAGCCGGCTCACAACCTGTCACTTCTCGTGTTCAGCGAGCTTGGCATCACCGGGGCGAGTAATCCTGGCTGGGCTGGGGATAACCATCCTCAAAGCCACCTGGCAGGCCAGCGATGCCAGAGCCATCCTGGCCAGCGCGGCATTGATCGGTCTGTGCGCCACCAGCCTGTTCGACCATTCCCTGTGGACTCTGGCGCCCGGCCGCATCTTTCTGGCTGCTGGTGCTCGGCCTGTGGGCCGGTCAGGTGGAACATGCCGCCCATTGAAGTAATCGTAAATGGCCGTTCTCTCGCGCGCCAGGTGACCGGCGTCGAGCGATATGTGACCGAAATCCTCAACTGCCTGGGCGACCGGGTGCGGATTGTCCGCCCGGCAGGCAATTATCCAGGGATGGGCCGGCCACGCCTGGGAACAGTTCGCCTTACCGGGGCAAGTTGCCCGGCAATCGCTGCTCTGGTCGCCCGCCAACACCGGGCCGCTGGCCGTTTCGAACCAGGTGCTTACCGTCCATGACCTCAGCCCTCTGGAGCATCCAGAATGGTTCAAACCCTCTTTCGCGGCCTGGTACAGCCTGTTCCTACCGGTCCTGGTGCAGCGGGTCAGGCGGGTGATTACCCCATCCGAGCACGTGCGGCGGAAAATTATTTCCCGGTTTCATTTACCGGAACACCGGGTGACGGCTATCCCCGCGGGAGTTAACCTGGACCGGTTTTCCAGGCAGGCCCCGGCGGGGCAATCCGGGCGTTATATCTTATTTGTCGGCTCGATCGCGCCGCGGAAAAACCTGGCCACCCTGCTGGCAGCCTGGAAATCCATTGCAAATCAACATCCAGATGTTTCCTTGGTCATCGCCGGCATCCCTGGAACCGTTTTTCGAGCCGTTCATTTTCCTGAAGATCTCGAACGGGTGCATTTTACCGGCTACGTTCCCGATGCAGCCCTGCCCGCCCTGTATTCCGGAGCGGACATTTTTGTGCTCCCTTCGTGGGATGAGGGTTTCGGCCTGCCGGTTTTGGAAGCGATGGCCTGTGGAACCCCGGTTGCGGCATCGCTGAGCGGCGCGCTGCCCGAAGTGGCAGGCGAGGCCGGTTTGTTTTTCCACCCAGGCGATCCGGCTGCGTTGTCCGCAATCCTGAGCCAGTGTTTATCCGACGCCCGCTTGAGAAAAGCTTTGAGCGAGCGCGGGCAAAAACACGCGCAGCGGTTTTCCTGGCAAATGACAGCCGATAGGATTTGGCAAACCATGCGGGAAGTTTATGAAACCTAAAGTCGCCTTTGTTGTGGACGCCTTACCCGCGATGGGGGGCGGAGAACGTGTTGTGCTGCACGCATTGGATCTGTTTCCGGATGCGCCGCTTTATACGCTGGTCTATAACCCGGCTGCATTCGCCAACACCAGCATCGCTGCACACCCGGTGGTCTCATCCTTTATCGATCATCTACCCCACTCGCGAACGCGCTACCGCAGCTATCTACCCCTGATGATGTTCGCGATCAAACAATTCGATTTGAGCCAGTTTGACCTGGTGATTTCATTCAGTTATGCCGTGGCGCACGCGGTGCGGATGCGCCCGGGTCAGCGGCATCTCTCGTACACGTATACCCCCATGCGTTATGCCTGGCGTAATTATTCGATTTACGGCGTTCTCTCACCAGACAACCGGTTGGTAGCGTTCGTTCTTGAACTTTTTCCGGAAATGGGATGCGGAGGCGGTCGCGCAGGTGGATCAATTTGCGGCGGTATCCAGGGATATTGCCGGTTGGATTCACCATGCCTACCAGCGGGAAGCGGAAGTTATTTATCCACCCGTGGAACTGCACCGCTTTCAACCCCACCGCCCCCGCGAAAAATTCTTCATCACGGTTTCCCGCCTGGTCGCGCATAAACATATTGATTTGATCGTGGAGGCCTTCTCTGCGCTGAAACTGCCGCTGGTCATCGTGGGCGAAGGGCCAGAGCTGTCTCGCCTGCGCCGGATCGCTTCTCCCAATATCACCTTCACGGGCTACCAACCAGACTATGTGGTTTCCGACTTGCTTGGCCGGGCGCGCGCTTATGTCAGCGCGGCGGAAGAAGATTTTGGGATCGCAATTGTAGAGGCCCAGGCAGCCGGATGCCCGGTGATCACCTATCAAAAAGGCGGGGCGCTCGAAACGGTGACTCGATGGAAAAACCGGGCTGTTCTTCAAGGAACAAACCGCGGACAGCCTGTGCGATGCGGTAGAGCGTTTCATACAGTCCAGGGATGCTTTCTACGAAAACGTCCTGGTCGCCAATGCGCAGCGCTTTAGCGCTGAACGATTCAAGGATGAATTTTCAAGATTTACTGGGCAGACAGGGTTCGATTAAACAACTTGCTTATTTTTCGAAGTAACCTGAGATGGTGGAATAGAATAGATCTGTTTAAAAACGCGAGAAAAATAAAAGGGGTCTTGAAAACCGACTGCCAGGGCAGATTCTGCCACAGACATTCCCTCTTGATCGAGTAATTGATAAGCCCGGGCAACGCGTTCGCGGTTGATGACTGCAGACGGCGACATTCCAAATTCCAACTTGAACAGTTGATTGAGGTAGCCAGCCGATACATTAAAGGTCTCCGCCAAACGATGCCGGGTTAGCGGTGTTGAAAGATTTTCACGAATGTAGGCAAGCATGGTTTCCATCCGCTGGCTCGGACGGGCTGCCATTTCGATTTGATCCTTCCAATAAGCAGCCAAAATCAGCCCGATTTCCGTGGCGATGGCGCTGACAAGCTCTTTTCGAAGGGGATGATAGCTTTCATAGACCGCCGCTAAATGGATAAAGCGGTCTTGTAGATAAATGGGATCTTCTACCCGGGTTACCCTTTTGGGTTTCATCTCCAGGCGATAATCCCCGGCTGCCCAAGTCCCAGCGGAGGTGAATTCCAGGTGCATCCCTGCAATCCGGCCCGCCTCCGTCGCGCCCGCGATTAAGAAACAATGCCGGATATTGGGTTCGATGAATAAGATATCCCCGGGAGACAGGCTCAACGCCGTCTGGTTCGACTCTTGATATTGAAAGGAACCTTCCAAAATGCATACGATCTGCGGGTCAGGAATAGTCCGCTCCCAGACGGTTTTCGCGGCGACCAGGTGATGGTTGGCAATCCGGACTTTGGCGCATATATCTTCTATTTTTAGGATCGATAACATCTGATTCTAGTCCATGCATCCGAGACTTTACTCTATTCTCCTGAACTTCATTTTCCCATAAAATCGAATCATTGGAAGAAGGTTCTGATTGTATTTGCGAATTTTAAAGGGAAAATTATGTTGACGATCGAACAAATGGAACAATACCGGCGCAGCGGCTTTGTCAATGGCGGGCCTGTTTTAGATGAGGCGACCGTGGAAACACTGCAGCTTGAGGTGCTGCGGGTAATAGAGGATCGAAATAATGCGGGCATTGTACAACCTGTCCGGCTGGCGAACCTGTCTGCGGATACGGACAGCCCAATCTGGCAAATCGTAAATATTTGGAAGGCCAGTTCCGCTTTTCAAGCGCTTGTTTGCAACCAAAAAATTGCGGAAATGGCCGCCCAGTTGAGCGGAGCCAAAGAGCTGCGCATCTGGCATGATCAGATCCAGTATAAGCCAAAAGAATTGGGCGGGCGCCTCCATTGGCACCAGGACTCGCCTCTCTGGCAAACCCTACAGCCCAAGGATGCCCAAATCACCGCCTGGGTCGCTTTAGATGATGCCGAGGCGGATAACGGGTGCATGTATATGGTCCCTGGTTCGCATCAATGGGGAAACAAGCAGCAGCACCTCGATCAGCTTCCCAAAGACGGCCAGCTGCCGGATGAATTTGAGGGTCACCCACTGCACTTCATCATGTGCCCGGTGAAAAAAGGCCATGTTCACTTCCACCATTCATTAACCTGGCACGGCTCGGGTCAAAACCACAGCAAACGTCCCCGGCGCGCCATTGCAATCCACTTTATGACCGAACGGACGACATTTGATGCAAGCGGTGATCATATTATGAAAACGTTTGTCACCGTCCAGGATGGCGAAACCATGCAAGGAGACGCTTTCCCGCTGGTTTGGTCGAGCCGGTGATCCGCTTCATCGATACCGGATAATCCGGCGACACCGGTGAAACGAAGCATCACCGGATCGGAGTCAGAGGAGCGGTCGTGAGCAATCTTCAAATCGCTCCCGACCGCTTCCGTGTTGATTCACGGATGACGACGTGCGGAAAATACATCGTGCTTTGAAACGGATACTTCTCTTTCCAGCTGTTGCCGCGTTCTTTCCTGGCCTCAATTTGTTTTAGCAAAAACTTAGCGGCCAATATGCCCAGCTCGCATTTGGGCTGCCAGACGGTGGTCAGCGCCGGCTGAATTTGCGACGCCACCGAGATATCATCACACCCGGCCAGGCTGATATCCTCCGGCACCCGGTATCCAGCCTCGCGCAGCCTGCGCAGCACTCCTAAAGCCATGATGTCCGATATGGCGTATACCGCGGTGATATCATTGTCGATCATTGGGATTAGTTTTCCCATTGCTTCAGCGCCTCCATTTTCATCCACCTCCCCCTCGGCAACCAGTGCCGGGTCAAACGGGACATTGAAATCGGACAGCGCTTTGCAGTACCCTTTCAACCGCGAGCAGCTGGCAGACACCCGGCTGGGCCCTCGAACGATAGCAATCCGCCGGTGTCCCAACTCCAACAAGTGACTGGTGATGATGTGCGCTCCTACAGAAGCATCTACGTTTACCTGGTCGACTCCTGGGATAGGGTCCGTGCCGAGAATTACGCAGGGAAAATTCTGCGCAATCAGCTCGCGAATATGCGCTGCCATCGGGTCAATTGGCACCAGAATGACCCCCAATACGCCGCCCTGGCGCAGCAGAAAGTTGATCTGATCTTGCTCTCGCTCCATGTTAAAGGCGCTGTCGCAAAGGATCATCCCATACCCGGCCTCATACATGCTCGATTCAATGGCAGCGATAACCTCGCTGTACAACGGGTTGGTAATTTTTGGCTCGATCACGCCGATCATGCTCATCCGGGTGGTCTGGTAATGCAGCTGCCGGGCGGCCCCAAGAACAGTCTGCCGTGTTTTTTCGCTAATGAGCGGGCTGTTATGGAGCACGCGGGATACTGTCGATTCGGACACCTGGGCGAGCTCAGCAATTTCCTTCAATTTGATAGCCATGTATCTCCTGGAAAAAGCAATTGTGAATCATGCAATTCCTTGCATTTCGCGGAAGGCAAAGATCACGGATAAACCAGGATTAACTTATACTAAGGATGAAGATTTACCAGATAGGGAGCATTTCGTAACGGTAAAAATGTTTTATATCTGTGCAAAATCATTATACGAGTTTATATTATGCGAGTCAAAGACGAGTTTCCAGGAAAACTGGTGATAATAGATCATTTCATGCCTGTTTCATTAGTCTTGCTTGACAATTGCATTGGTTTTGCTATAATGACCATGCAATCAATTGCAAAGGCTTGATGAAAATAGCAGACTTCCGCTCCGTTTCCCCACTGGGTTTTGTTTGACAAGCCAAATTACCCATGCTAGTATCAATCAAGCGTTTATTGTGACTGCCCCTCCTTTATCCTTTCTAATACTAAATACAATTGAATAACTGGTTTTATAGGTACCTGTTCTACCAACGACCTGAATACGCCAATATTACAGCAAGCAACTTTTTCCATCCAAAGAAAAAAAGTGCTGTTAATCTGAATTCCGGGAGAACGACTTTCCCGGGTAAGCGGATAGGCGTTATTCCTACTGTACAAATCCCTTCACAGATGGTGATCCACCAGCTGCCAAAGAGCGAAGACAGAAAGGAGGTGGTCCTAGGAAAATGAGAGTTGTGTTTGCGGCCTGTCGTGCCAGAACGAACCATTGGGTTTGGTTGTCTGGCGCAAAAGTTCAACGCACGCCCACCTATTTCAGGAAGGAGAACAGTATCAATGAGAAAGCAGTCCCTGCTTTACATTCTGATCATTGCCTCGATCATCCTAACTTCTTGTGCAGCGCCCACTGCGGCGCCAGTTACGGCCCCTGCGGCTCCCACCGAGAAAGCCGCAGCGCCTGTCGTAGCGCCAACTGAGAAAGCCGCGGCGCCCGCCGAGAAAGCCACGGAAGCCCCTGTAGTAGCGGCATCAACCTACACCGAAGCGCCGATGCTGCAAGACCTGGAGAAGGCTGGTAAACTGCCCCCCCTCGAAGAGCGCCTGCCAAAAGACGTATTCGTGGTTGGTCCCGGCGTTTACCTGACTGAAGAGCAGCTGCCCGATTGGCAGCCCGGTGTTTACGGCGGAACCCTACGCGCTGCCCATTCTGTCGCCAACTGGGCCCCGGACATCTTTGTTGCCATGAATGAACCGCTGTTGAGGCCCCCAAGATTGGCGTACAGAACATCGTGGGGAACGTGGTCAAGGATTTCAAGGTTGAGAACAACAACCAGGACTTCACCTTCACCATGCGCAAGGACCTGAAGTGGTCGGATGGCGAGCCAGTCACCACGGAAGATGTCCGCTTTACCTGGGAAGACATCCTCAACAACGACAAAATCAACCCCATCTTCCCCTCCTGGGCACGCGTCGGCTTTGCCGCCGATGGCGACCCTGGCAAGATGACGATCATCGATGACTACACCTTCAAGGTATCCTTCTCGAAACCCTATGGTGGTTTCCTGCGCCAACTGACCATCGAAGGCTGGAAGGGTTATACCCTCCTGGTAAATCCTTCCCACTTCTCGAAGAACTACCACATCAAATACACGACCATCGACAAGATGGCTGATGATCTCAAGCGGCTCAACCTCAAGGATGAGTGGTGGCAGGTCTTCGCGAATAAGTGGTGCCAGAACTGGGACATGACCAACCCGCGCTGCGTGGATTATCCTGGCCTGTATCCCTGGATCCAGAAAGCCTCCGGCAGCCCCAGCGTTCTGACCTGGGAACGCAACCCTTACTACTTCAAAGTCGACACCAAGGGCCAGCAGCTGCCCTACATCGACAAGATCGTCTCGACCCAGCAGGATAACGTCGAAATGGTCAACATGAAAGTGATGACCGGCGATGTGGACTTCCTGCGCGAGAGCACGGCCCTGGTCAAGATGCCGCTCTACAAGCAGAATGAAGCAAAAGCCGGCTTCGCAGTGGATTTGATGGAGATGCACGTTGACTCCAGCAACATCATGATGAACCAGACTTTCAACGATAAGAACTGGCAGAAGATGTCTCAGGACCTGCGCTTCCGCCAGGCATTAAGCCTGGCGCAGAACCGCCAGGAAATGATCGACAACGTCTATTTCGGCTATGCTTCTGTCTCTGAGCGAAACCGTGGATCCGAGCTTTGCCAAACAGGATCTGGACAAGGCCAACAAGCTGCTGGATGATATGGGCCTGACCAAGAAAGATGCCGAAGGCTACCGCCTCTATCCAGATGGCTCACCGTGAACATCCTGCTCGAAAACGGTCAGCAGGCGCCCGACCTGGCCCCCGTCGCCGAACTGGTTGCTTCCAACGCCAAGAAAATTGGCATTCGCATCACCGTCAAACCGATCGACGCCACCTTACACGGCCAGAAAAACACAGCCAACGAGCTGCAAATGTGGGTGATGTGGAGCCATGACGTCGGTTGGGACAACGATGTTAATTATCCTGACCGCGCCGGCCGCTTATGGAACGACTATATCGCCACCTTAGGCAAGGGTGGCGAGAAACCGCCGGACTGGGTCATGAAAGCGGTTGACATCAACACCCGTCGCTGGAGCGCCGTCTCCGGCTCAGATGAATACAACACGATTGTCGCCGAAGGCTTGAAGTGGACCCGCGATAACCTGCCCTACATTAACCTGGTCGAGCACGTCAAGTACCCGATGATCGTGAATGCCAAGCTGGGTAACGTACCACCTTCCGGAGCCCCGGCCTACGCGATCGCCGCCAACTTCAGCATCGTGCAGATGTACTTCAAACCGTAAAGCACATTCGATCGTAATGCCCTGAGGTGTTCTCAACACCTCAGGGCAGCCTTTTGAAAGATTCGTAACCGGTTCCGAGGTTTGGCGCTGCTTAATTGCAGCGCCAAACCTGAAATAATGATCAGGAGGTACCATTCGTGGCCTTATATATTCTCCGCCGTACATTAATGTTGGTCCCGATCGTGATCATCATGTCGATGGTCGCATTTTTCCTGATCCAGCTGCCCCCGGGTGATTACGTATCCTTTCGCATCCAGCAGCTGAAAATGTCGGGGGTCGAGGTTTCAGCATCCGAAGCTGAACAGCTCAAGTTACAGTTTGGCCTGGATAAACCCCCCATTCCACGCTATTTCCAATGGGTCTCGGGCATCGTCCTGCGCGGGAACTGGGGCTACTCGATGCAGTGGCAGAAGCCGGTCGCCGAAATCCTGGCGGAACGCGTACCCATGACCGTCGCAATTTCACTGGCCGCGCTGTTTTTCTCCTGGATCGTTGCCATCCCCATTGGCATATATTCAGCGACGCACCAATATTCACTCGGGGATTATGTGTTTACCTTCCTGGGTTTTATTGGAGTGGCAACGCCGGGCTTCTTGCTGGCATTGATCATCGCCTGGCTCTTGTTTATCGGACCTTTAATTTTTCGGTCACCGGCCTGTTTTCCAATAAGTTTATCGATCAAGGCTGGAGCGTGGCCAAAGTTCTTGACTTGTTCAAGCATATGTGGCTGCCGTTGATCCTGGTTGGGCTTGAGAAATACAGGCGTCACGATCCGCGTGGTGCGCAATAACCTGCTGGATGAGCTCCACAAGCAGTATGTAATCACTGCGCGCGCCAAAGGTCTGTCGGAATGGGCGCTGCTGATGAAGTACCCGGTGCGCATGGCGATCAACCCCATTCTCAGTACGGTTAGCTTTGTTCTGCCAGGATTGTTTTCCGGCACCATCCTGATCGACATCGTCCTCAGCCTGCAAACGGTGGGCCCGGTGCTTTTGCGGGCCACCCTGGCCCAGGATATGTACCTGGCAGGCAGCATGGTGTTGATTTTAAGCATGCTCACTGTGGTTGGCGCGTTGATTGGGGATGTTCTTCTGGTGCTGGTTGACCCGCGCATTCGCTTTGGGAGGATTGAAAAATGAGCACATCATCGACAACTCCTCCCCCTACTGCACCGGTTGCCAATCTGAACGATCAGGTTCATGCATTCGCGGAAAAACGAAAGCTGGCAAGGAAGATCGTTACTATTACGCCAGCCAGTGGGAACTGATCCGCTGGCGTTTTGGACGGCATAAACTGGCGGTGATTTCATTGTTCTTCCTGGTGATCTTCTCTACCTCACTGCGATTTTTAGCGAGTTCATTGCCCCATACGCCATCGACACGCGCTTTGAATCCTTTGCGCAATCATCGCCCTCAAAAGTTCACTGGATTAGACCCGACCGGTGGGTTTGGACCCGTACATCTTTGGTGTCAAAAAGGTTCTGAATAAGGAGACCTTTGTCTATGATTTTGGCGAAGATACCAGCCAAGGTATATCCGATCTATCTCTTCGTGCGTGGCGATGAATATAAGATGTGGGATCTGTTCAAGATGGATCTCCATCTTTTTGGGCATGCAGACCAAAGAAGTCCCGCTGCTGCTCTTTGGGGCGGACCGTTTGGGGCGGGATTTGTTCTCGCGCACCGTCTATGGCGGGCGCATCTCCCTGTCCATTGGCCTGGTCGGCGTATTCATCAGCTTTATTCTGGGCATCCTGCTTGGCGGCGTTTCAGGTTACTTCGGCGGCTTGGTGGATGATATCATCCAGCGCGTGATCGACTTCCTGCTGTCGATTCCAGGGATCCCCTTGTGGATGACGCTGGCCGCGGCCCTGCCACGCGATTGGCCGGTCATCAAGCTTTACTTTGCCATCACCGTCATGCTTTCGATCCTGGGCTGGACCGGACTGGCGCGCGTGGTGCGCGGCAGGCTGTTGACACTGCGCGAGGAAGATTACACCCTGGCAGCCCGCGGCGCGGGTGCCAGTGATTGGCGCATTATCACCCGCCACCTGCTGCCCGGGTTTCACCAGCCACCTGATTGTGTCGATCACGTTCTCAATTCCAGGCATGATTTTAAATGAAACGGCGCTGAGCTTCATCGGCATAGGGATGATGCCCCCGGCGGTCAGTTGGGGCGTCTTACTGCAAGATGCTCAGAACCTGACGGCGGTGGCCCAGCAGACCTGGCTGATGATCCCGGCCCTGTGGGTTATTGCTGACTGTTTTGCTGTTCAACTTCGTGGGTGATGGCCTGCGCGATGCAGCCGATCCCTATAATCGTTGAGGAAGGGATGGAAAATATGGACTCTCGGAAAAGAAACCCTAAACAAGCAGCGCCCTCTAATCGATGTTCAGGATTTGCAAGACGTACTTTTATCTGCACGAAGGTACTGTAAAAGCCGTCGATCGGAGTCAGTTTTCAAATTCACGAAGGGCGATCGCTGGGGGTGATCGGCGAAAGCGGCTGCGGTAAATCGGTGACGGCGCAATCGCTGATGCGCATCGTGCCATCCCCACCCGGCAGCGAAGTAGGTGGAAAGATCCTGCTGACATTTGAATGACCAACGGCACCAGCGAAGAAGTGGTCAACGTGCTTGAGATCTGCCGGCGGGTGGCGAAAAGATGCGTAGCATCCGCGGCAAACAGATCGGGATGATTTTCCAGGAGCCGATGACCTCCTTCAGCCCGCTGCATACCATCGGCGACCAGATTATGGAAGCCGTGCTGATCCACGAGAAGGGCGCCACCAAGAAGGACGCCCGCGACCGGGCCATCGAAATGCTTAGCCGGGTGGGCATTCGCAAACCCGCAGCGCTTGATCGACTGCCTATCCGCACCAGTACAGTGGTGGTATGCGCCAGCGCGCCATGATCGCTATGGCGCTGGTATGCGGTCCCAGCCTGTTGATCGGCGACGAGCCAACCACCGCGCTGGATGTGACCATCGCGGCGCAGATCCTCGAGCTGATCAAGGATCTTGCAAGAATGAGTTCGGCATGGCGTTGATGTATATCAGCCACGATCTGGCCGTGGTCGGGCAGGTGGCGGATGAAATCATGGTGATGTATATGGGTATGGCTGATGGAACACTCCACCACGGATGACATTTTTGATGATCCGCTGCATCCCTATACGGTCGGCTTTGTGGCGGTCAATTCCCAACATTGAGGGAAATTGGAACGCTGAAACCGATTCACGGCAGCTTGCCCAGTCCGTACGCGACTCATTCCAGGATGTCCATTCTTTTCGCGCTGCGAACACAGTATGAGCGGCATCTGTGATGCATCCCTGCCGCCTTTGATTGAGGCAAAACCTGGGCATAAAGTACGCTGTTTCCTATACGGATCCTGATCCGGCGTAACCAAGGTTCAAAACGGAGAGAGGTTTGGTGCATGACCAACCAACAAGAACCATTGCTTGTAAGTCAAAGATTTAAAGAAATATTTTCCCATCCAGGGAACGGCTTTTTGCAGCGCAACCGCGGCTATATCAAGGCTGTCGACAGATGTTAACCTCACGGTCCAGCCCGGTGAAACGCTGGGCGTGGTCGGCGAAAGCGGCTCCGGCAAAGACAACCCTGGGACGCTGTATAACGAAGCTGTACGAGGCGACCGGCGGAGAGATATTGCTCAGGTCAGATCACAAGGTTTTTGATGTCACCAAAATAAAGGGTGAGGACCTGAGAACCTTCCGGCGCAGCGCGCAGACCATCTTCCAGGATCCCTATTCATCGCTTGAACCCGCGCATGAACATCCTTGAAACGGTCGGGGAACCACTCCTGGTGAACGGGCTCGCGCACGGGAAAGAGCTGGAAGACCGGGTGACCGAGATGATCCTGCAGGTGGGCCTGCGCGTGGAGCACTTGCGGCGTTTCCCGCACAGCTTCAGCGGCGGGCAGCGCCAGCGGGTCGGCATTGCACGCGCGCTGGTAGTCAACCCCAGGTTGGTGGTGGCGGATGAGCCGGTCTCGGCGCTGGATGTATCCATCCAGGCTCAGATTCTCAACCTGCTTCAAGAACTCCAGGATAAATACCAGCTCACCTATATCTTCATCTCGCATGCCATGAGCGTTATCCGCTACGTCAGCAACCGGATTGCCGTCATGTACGCGGGCCGGCTGGTCGAGTTGAACACGAAAACAGAAATTCTGACCCACCCCTTGCATCCTTATACGGAGGTACTGCTAAAAGCCGTTCCGCGCATTGCGGAGCGCAGGATGATCAAGCGCGGGGTGGCGCCTGGCGAGCCGCCGGACCTGTCCAATCTGCCGACCGGGTGCGTGTTTGTGCCGCGCTGCCCATACGCAAAAGAAATATGCAAAGTTCAAATCCCAGAACTGCGCCAGGTTGGTTCGGGTGCTTATGTAAGCTGCCATCGGGCGGAGGAATTAGATCTCATCGGAATTCAGGGGGCAGCCGTATAGCGGCTGCCCGGAAAGCAGATATGAGTCAAAAACGTCAGATCCTTCATTATTTACTCGCTTACCTGCTTTGGATCCTCAGCGTAAGTCTTGGAATTTTCACCCTGAACTTAGTCCGTGAGACGGTGCTGCTGGCGATGGTCGTTTCCAGCAGCGCAGGCAATCTTTCGAAGTCGGAACTGTTCTACCGCTCGCTGCAAGCCGGGGCCGCCGCGCAGTGGTCCATCGTGCTGGTAGGGCTGTTCGCCCTCATCCTCCTGGTGGCGCTTGAGCATCTCTACCGGACGGGTGCAACATCAGGCGAGCTTTGGAAAAGCTTCTTCCTGGTGACGGGCATCGAATGCGCTGTTTTGTTCGTGGTTAACACGGCATACTTTATCCTGCAGGCAAACTACCTTCCATTGCGCTGGTGGTTCTTCGCCATCCCGGCCACTGAAGCGCTGCTGATGGGCTTGTTCCTATGGCTGCGATTCAGTTCCACCAAAATCCCTAAATTTTCGAGGCTTTAATGTCACCTAAAACGAAAAACAAAAAGCCAAACATCCTGCTCATTGGCATCGATTCACTGCGCGCCGACCACATGAGCTGCTACGGCTACCCGCGCTAGACCACCCCGCACATGGACCGCTTCGCCCAGGAGGGCACGCTCTTCGAGCAACACCTTCAGCGCCTACATCCCCACCACCAGCGGCTACGCCTCCATGCTCACCGGCATGGATGTCTTCACCACCCAGGTGGTGGCGCTGCGCCACAAGGGCCCCATGCGCCCCGAGGTGCAAGACGCTGCCCGAGATCCTGCAAGCGACCAGGGCTACACCACCACCTGCGTCGGCTTTACCGGCAACCCGCCTCGCGCGGCTTCGACACATACCTCGACTTCCCCGGCTGGGGCAGTTGGAACGAAGGCCGCAGCCCCAAGGCGCAGAACCTGAACGACGTGACCATCCCCGAGCTGGACCGCCTGGCCAGGCCAGAAAGACCCCTTCTTCCTCTTCCTGCGCCACATGGACCCGCACTCGCCCTACCTGCCGCCCGCGCCCTTCGAGCGCATGTTCTACCACGGCAACGAGTGCGACCCGAACAACCACTCGATGGACCCGGTGATGGCCTTCAAGCCCTTCTGCGACTTCTTCGCCAGCTGGATGCCGCCGGGCATCACCGACAAGGACTACGTCATCGCCCAGTACGACGGCGAGGTGGCCTACATGGACGCCTGCATCCAGACCATCTTCACCGCCCTGGAAGCGCATGGGCATCCTGGATGACACCATCGTGGTCATCAACTCGGACCACGGCGAGACGCTCTACGACCACGACTGCTACTTCGATCATCACGGGCTGTACGACCCGACCCTGCACGTGCCGCTGATCATCCGCTACCCGGGCAAGGTGCCCGGCGGGCAAGCGCGTTACCGGGCTACAACCAGCACAAGGACCTGATGCCCACGCTGCTGGAGCTGGCCGACATCGACCCCGGCATCGCCTTCGACGGCCACAGCCTGATGCCGATGATGCGCGGCGAGGTGCCTTCGCACGCCAGCGAGTTCTACATCACCGAGTGCACCTGGATGCGCAAGCACGGCTGGCGCACCCCGCGAGTGGAAGCTGATCGTGGCCCTGGAGCCGGATTTCCACTTCAAGCCGCCGGTCGAGCTGTACAACCTGATCGAGGACCCGCAGGAGAACAACAACCTGGCCGAGAGCGACCCGGACGTGGTGGCGCTGCTGCAAGGCGCGCATGGAGGCCTGGATCGCCAAGCGCGAGCAGGAGACCGGCCTGCCCAACCCCATCTACACCCAGGGCGACTGGCACGGCCAGGAGGGCGTCGGCTCGTTCACAACCTCGCAGCAGGCGTACGACACGCTGCACATCGGCGACCCCAAGCAGGCCGCCCGGCTGCAAGTCCGAATCGCAGAAAATAGCGATGACAGGTCACGATCACAGGAAGATCACATGACATGGCTCTTAATGTTGCAATCGTCGGCATGGGCAACATCGGCAACATCCACGCTCGGGGTTTACCAGAAGCACCCGGATGTCAAGATCGTCGCCGTCTGCGACATCATCAAGGAACGCGCCGACAAGGCCGCCGAGCAGTACGGCGCCCCGGCTTTCTACTCGGTCCAGGACATGCTCGCCAGCGGCATCAAGATCGACGCCGCCAGCATGTGCACCGCCGGCGTGGAGAACGGCGGCGACCACTACAAGCCGACCATGGAGCTGCTCACCGCCGGCATCCCGGTGCTGGGCGAAAAGCCGATCTCCAACGACATCGACCAAGCGCCGACGAGATGGTGGCGCTGGCCAAGGAGAAGAACCTGCGCTACGGCATCAACCTCAACCACCGCTTCACCCCGGCCGCGCTGCGCGCCAAAGAATGGGTGAACGCCGGCCGCCTGGGCGAGATCAACATCATCAACATGACCATGTGGATCAACAACCCCAACGAGACCTCGCCCTGGTTCCACATCCGCGCGCTGCATCCGCATTCGCTGGACGTGATGCGCTACTTCGCCGGCGATGTGGAAAAGGTGCAGGCCTTCTTCAAGCGCGGCCCGCGCGCGACGGCCCCGATGGCCGGCGCGTGTGCTGGTCGAACGTGCAGGTCAACCTGCTGTTCAAGAACGGCATCATCGGCCACCTGACCGGCAGCTACGACGCCGGCGGCAGCTACGGCCTGGAGACGCTGGAAGTGGTCGGCTCGGAAGCGCGCTTTGTGCTGCTGGATGCCTGCGAGCACCTGACCTTCTACCCGCGCTTCTCGCGCGAGACCGAGACCTATGATTACCTCGGCGGGATGATGAGCTTTGGCGAGACCTTCGACAGCCGCATCGGCACGCTGGGTGGAGCAGAACATCGCCAAGGCTGCACGCCCGAAGAGATCGACGCCTCCGGCGAGGACGCGCTGAAGGTGCAGCGGATCATCGAGGGCATCATCCAATCCTGGGAAACCGGCAATGTGGTGACATTGTAAAAGCAAACCGCTACTCCCTCACAGCTTCGCTACGAGGGAGTAGATCAAAATTATTACACCACACCCTCCCTTTCCAATTTTCGACAAGGACTGGCATTATGTCTCTGATCACGATTATCGGCCGCGGACATTCCGGCACGCGGGCCATTTCGCACACCCTTTCGGCCAGCGGCGTGTTCATGGGTGCGCCGCTCAACGTCTCAGGCGATCTGCTGCCCCCCGAGGCGATGTACGACGCCTGCCGGGTGCTGGCGCGGTTTGTGCGCTGGCAGGGCGGCCTGGAATGGGACTGGAGCGAGCTGCTCACGGCATGGAGATCCCGGCCGAGTTCACCGAGCTGATCAGCCGCTACCTGGTCTCGGTGCGCGAGAGCGCAGTCCGAGCACAAGGGCTGGAAGATCCCGGAGACAACGCTGGTCTTCCCCTGGATCGTGCGCATGTTCCCGGAGATCAAGTACATCTTCTGGATCCGCAACCCGCGCGACTGCATCCTGGGCCGCCACCTGACCGATGACCTGAACGATTTCGGCATCCCCTACCCGGCCACCGAAGATGTACGCCTGCGCCGGGCAATCTCGTGGAAATACCAGTACGACCTGGTCCAGGCCACGCCCAAGCCCAAGAACTGGATCGAGGTGCGCTTTGAGGATTTCGTCCTCAACCAGGACGAAACCCTGGCGCGGCTGGAGGATTTCCTGGGCATCCCGCTGGCAAAGATCCCGGTCCAGCCTGAGGCAGTGGGCCGCTGGAAGCTGGACGCAGAGGTCAATTACTACGACTTCTTCGAACCGGCCATGCGCGAGTACGGCTATGAGCTGCCGGTGTAAAAGGGCATGATTATGAACCACGAAACACGCGAAAAACAATGCCTGCGAGTCTGTGTGATTGGCATGGGCCCGATCGGCAACCGCCACGCCGATATGTACCAGGACGACCCGCTGGCGGAGCTGGTCGGCGTGTGCGATATCCGCCACGAGCGGGCCGACGCGGCCGCGGCCACGCCTGGGCGTGCCCGCTTTCTACGACGCGCAGACGATGCTGGACGCCCTGCAAGCCCGACCTGTGCAGCGTCACCACCGGCGGCTACGAGTACGGCAGCGATCATTACGCTGCCCACCATGCAGGCGCTCGAGGCCGGCTGCCACGTGCTGGGCGAGAAGCCGATCTGCAACGAGATCGCCAAGGCCGAGGAGATGGTGGCCAAGGCGCGCGAAAAGGGCGTCTGCTACGGCGATCAACCTCAACCACCGCTTCACCCCGGCCGCGCGGCTGGCCAAAAGATGGCAGAACGAGGGCCGCCTGGGCCACCTGCTCTTCGTCAACATGAGCATGTGGATCAAGAACCCGGCCGAAAGCTCGCCCTACTTCCAGATCAAGGCGCTGCACCCGCACACGGTGGATATCATGCGCTACTTCTGCGGCGACGTCGAAGCGGTGCAGTGCTTTGCGACCAACGCGCCGGGGCGCACCATCTGGACGACCGCCCACTTCAACATGCGCTTCAAGAACGGCGTGGTCGGCGGGCTGACCGGCTCGCTACGACATCGAGCGCGGCCACCCGATGGAGCGCTGCGAGGTGGCCGGGACCGGCGGGCGCTTCGTGATCGAGGACATGTACCGCGAGGTGACCCTCTACCCGGCCGGCAACCTGGAGAAGACGCGTCTACACCAACCCGGTCTTTGGCGGGTTCCGCGATTTCGAGGATACCTTCCAGGACCGCATCCACCGCTTCCTGGAGCAGGTCAGCGACGGCGTGGCCCCCGGACGAGATCGACGGCTCCGGCGCGGACGGCCTGGCGGCCCAGAAGGTGCTGCAGGCGGCGATCGAGTCGCTGGAAACCGGCAGCGTCGGTATGCGTAGCAATCTAAAGGAGAGAGCATGCATGAAACTTGGCGCGAATTCAGTCCTCTTTGGCGGGTACGATATGGAGACCGCCTTCGAACAGCTGGCGATGGCCGGGTACGACGGCATCGAGCTTTCGGCCATCGACGGGATGAGCGAGCACCTGGTGCTGGACCGCTGGCGCGAGATCGCCCCGCGAGATCAAGCAGCTGGCGCAGGACTATCGACCTGGAGCTGCTGGCGATGGAGCAGCCCTCGCAGGACCCGGCCAAGATGGAGCTGGCTTTCCAGGCCGCGGCAGAGAGCGGGCATCCCGATCATCAACTGCGGGCCGGGCGGCAAGACCGGCGACGAGGCCAGCTTGCAGCAGTCGATCGACTCGATTGGGCAGGCTGGCGCGCATGGCCGAACACTACGGCGTGACTCTGTGCGTCAAGGCCCACGTCGGCGCAGCGATCTACAACACGCCCACCACGCTGCGGCTGATGGAAGCGGTCACCTCCCCGGCCTTTGGCATCGACATGGACCCTTCGCACATCTACCGCGCCGGGGAGAACCCGGTCGAGGCGCTCCAGGCGGTCATTGCGCGGGTAAAACACGTCCACATCCGCGACTGCAAGGGCCGCCAGCAGGGACCCGGCAAACCGGAAGATACAGGCCAACGGGCGCGGCGATATCGACCTGCTGGGCTATATCCGCGTGCTGCACCAGGCCGGGTACACCGGCCCGCTCGATCTGGAGGTGATCGGCGCGAAGAGCTACAGCCTGGTCCAGTGCGCCGTGATCGCCGCCGAAGCGCGCGGGCACATGCAGGCCTGCCTGCAGGCTTGTGGGGAACGATAAGCGATGAACAACCTCGAACGAGCGATGGCGATCCTCAACTACGGCGCGTACGACCGGATGCCGGTGGTGCACTTTGCCTTTTGGGAAGAAACGTTGGAGAAGTGGTGCAATGAAGGGCACATCCGTCTGGCGGAACTCCACGATCACAACGGGGTGGCGAAGACACTGGGCTTTGATTTCGATTGGTTCACCACCGCCATGACCGTGACCGGGATGAACCTCATCTACCCATCCTTCCAACCCGAGGTAATCGAGGAGCTGCCGGATGGTTCGCGGAAGGTCCTCGACGATCATGGGGTGGTGGTGCTGCAAAAACCGGGCGCGACCGGCATCCCGCCAGAGTTCGATCACCTGCTGAAGGACCGCGCCTCGTGGGAAAAGCACTTTCTGCCGCGGCTCCAGTTCTCGCCCGAGCGCATCAATCACAAGCTGATGGAAGATCTCAAAGACGTTTCTCAACGTGAGCAGCCAATTGGCCTGTACTGCGGCAGCCTGATGGGCGAAATCCGCAGCTGCCTGGGCATGGTCGAGTTGAGCTACCTGACGGTAGACGACCCGGCCCTGCTGGAAGAGATCATCGACACGTACGCCAATCTGAGCTACGAGATCGTGAAATATTCGCTCGAGACCGGGGCCAGGTTCGACTTCGGGCACTTCTGGGAAGATATTTGCTACAACGCCGGGCCGCTGGTGCGCCCGTCCTTCTTTAAGAAAAAGGTCGGGCCGCATTACCAGCGCATCTGCAACCTGCTCCACGAATACGGCATCCAGATCATCTCACTCGACTGCGACGGAAAAATTGACGCGCTGATCCCCACCTGGATCGAGAACGGCGTCAACACGATGTTCCCCATCGAGGTTGGAACATGGAAAGCCAGCATCCAGCCGTGGCGCGAAAAGTACGGGCGCGAGCTGCGCGGAGTGGGCGGGATGGACAAGAAAGTCTTTGCCTACGATTACGCTGCCATCGACGCCGAGGTGGAGCGGCTGCGCGGGTTGGTGGAGTTGGGCGGGTTCATCCCCTGCCCCGACCACCGCATCCCGCCGGACGCGAAGTGGGAAAACGTGCAGTATTACTGCGAGCGGATGCGCAGGGTCTTCGGATAGCCGGCCAATGACGCTTCCATTCACAGGCAGCTCCCCCATCCTCACCAGCGCGGACCGGCGGCGGATCAAGGGCCACGAGCCGGCGGTGTTGTGGCTGACCGGGTTATCTGGCAGCGGCAAGACCACCCTGGCAAACGCCATCGAATACCGGCTGGTACGGGACCTTGGGCTGCACACGTATTTCCTCGACGGCGACATCCTCCGCACCGGGCTGAACAAAGACCTGGGTTTTTCAGCGGAGGCCCGCAGTGAAAATATCCGCCGGATCGGCGAGGTGGCCCGGTTGTTTTACGATGCCGGGCTGGTGGCGCTAACCGCGTTTATCAGCCCTTTTCGAGCCGACCGGGCGGCGGTGCGCGCGCTGCTGCCGCCGGGAGGCTTTATCGAAATTTTCGTGCGCTGCCCGCTGGCCGTATGTGAGGCCCGCGACCCCAAAGGGCTGTACCGCAAAGCCCGAGCCGGGCTGGTACGCGACTTTACCGGGATCGACTCGCCTTACGAGGAGCCTGAACACCCGGAATTGATCCTGGATACCGCGCAGACCGATCTGCCCACCTGTGTGAATACAGTGGTGGCCTATCTGCGCGAGAAACAGGTGATAAGGTAGATTATTTGTATGGATCATTTGGACCATTTGGAATCCATCAGCATTTTCCTGCTGCGTGAGGCTTATGCCAGCTTCAAGCAGTTGGGCATGCTGTGGTCGATTGGCAAGGACAGCACCGTGCTGCTGTGGCTGGCCCGCAAGGCTTTTTTTGGACACGTGCCCTTCCCGCTTATCCATATCGATACGCATTTTAAAATTCCAGAGATGATGGAATACCGCGACGCGCTGACCGAAAAATGGCGCCTAAACATGATCGTGGGAAGCAACTGGAGCGCGCTTGAGCAAAAACAAACCTTCCCCGACGGCGCGGTAGACCGCATGGCCTGCTGCCGGCTGCTCAAGACCCAGGCGCTGAAGGATACTCTCAGCGGCAAGGGACGGCGGCTGCGCTATAACCACAACCTGCACCGCTACGAAGTGGACCCCAGCAGCGAGCCCTTCACCGGCATTATCGCCGGGGTGCGCGCGGATGAAGAAGGCTCGCGCTCGAAGGAACGCTACTTCTCGCCGCGCGACACGCAGAACGAGTGGAACATCGGCGAGCAGCCGCCCGAGTTCTGGAACCAGTACAAGACCGATTTCGCCCCCGGCACGCACCTGCGCATCCACCCGCTGCTGGATTGGACCGAGCTAAACATCTGGGAGTACATCCAGCGCGAGAGCATCCCGACCGTATCGCTGTATTACAACCAGGGCAGCGGCAAGCGCTACCGCTCGTTGGGTTGTTACCCCTGCACCTTCCCGGTTGTGTCGGATGCCCGCAACGTAGCCGAGATTATCGAGGAGCTGCGCACGGGCAAGTTCGCCAACATCGCCGAGCGCTCGGGCCGCGCCCAGGATAAAGATGATGGCGGCGGCCTGGAAACACTCCGCAAAGAAGGGTACATGTAATGGTAGCCCCCAACGAAGACACCGCCGGGCGGATGGATATTGTCGTTGTGGGCCACGTCGACCACGGCAAAAGCACCGTAGTTGGGCGTCTGCTGGCCGATACCGGGGTGCTGCCGGAGGGCAAGCTTGAGCAGATCAAGGCCGCTTGCGAGCGCAATTCGCGCCCCTTTGAATACGCATTTCTGATCGATGCGCTCAAAGACGAGCGCTCCCAGGGTATCACGATCGATTCAGCGCGGGTATTCTTCAAATCCAGCCAGCGCCGCTATCTGATCAACGATGCGCCGGGCCACATTGAATTTCTCAAAAACATGGTCACCGGCGCTGCGCGCGCCGAAGCCGCCCTGCTGGTGATCGACGCCTACGAAGGCATCCAGGAAAACTCGCGCCGCCACGGTTACCTGCTGTGGATGCTGGGAATCAAAAAGATTGTCGTGCTGGTCAACAAGATGGACCTGGTAGATTATCGCCAGGAGGTTTTTGAAGAGATCCGCGCGCGAGTACGACGCCTTCCTGAACGGGGTGGGCGTGCAGCCGCAGCTGCTATATCCCGGTTAGCGGCAGGGAGGGCGATAACATCGCCTTCCCCAGCCGCAACATGGCCTGGTACAGCGGCCACACCGTGCTGACCGCGCTGGACCAGTTCGAGAACGAGCCGCCCCTGTCTAGACCAACCCTTCCGCCTGCCGGTGCAGGATATGTACAAGTTCACCTTGTTTGGCGACAACCGGCGTATCGTGGCGGGCAGTGTAATCAGCGGCAGCCTGCGGGTAGGCGACGAAGTGGTCTTTTATCCATCCGGGAAACACGCCGGGGTCAAATCCATTGAAGCCTTCAATGCGCCTGTTCAGCAATCTGCCGGCGTAGGGCAGGCCACCGGGCTGTGCCTGGAGGAACAGGTTTTTATCACCCGCGGCGAGCTGGCCGCTCTGGCCCACCAACCGCCCCCGCGAGTATCCACTCGCCTGCGGGTGAGCCTGTTCTGGCTGGGCAAAAACCCGCTCCAGCCGGGGAAAGATTACCTGCTCAAGCTGGGGACAGCCAAAGTGGGAGCGCGGGTGGAAGAAATCTACCAGGTGATCGACGCTGGGCAAGATAGACGCTCAAAGTCTCCGGAAGCGCCGGGGGCGGGCTTTACCCAGATCGACCGCAACAGGGTAGCCGAATGCGTGATCAAGCTCAACCGCCCCATCGCCTTCGACCTGGCCAGCGACCTTACCCGAACCGGGCGCTTTGTCGTTGATCGACGATTACGAGATCAGCGGCGGGGGGATCATTCTGGAAGACCTGCCGGACGCCGAAAAATGGGTGCGCGATACCACCTTTGTCCGCAATGTGAAATGGATCAAGAGCCTGCTCACCCCCGAAGAACGCTCCGAGCGTTACAACCAGCGCGCCAGCCTGGTACTGATCACCGGCGAAAAAGGAGCCGGGCGCAAAACCATCGCCAACCTGTTGGAGGCCAGCCTGTTTAACAGCGGCAAATTCGTCTATTACCTGGGCATTGGCAGCGTGATCTATGGAGTAGACGCCGACCTGAGCGAAAAGGCCCGCGCAGAGACCCACCAGGAACATATCCGCCGGCTGGCCGAAGTGGCGCACATCCTGCTGGATGCGGGTCTGATCCTGATCGTCACCGCGGTGGAGCTGCGTCAGGCGGACCTGGAGTTAATTCGGACGGTCGTGGATGGGGTCAATATCAACACCATCTGGGTCGGCGAAACGGTCACCACCGACCTGGGCTGCGATCTTCATGTGCGCGGCGGCGAGCAGGCAGGCGATTCGGTGACCCAGATCAAGGCGCTTTTGCAGGAGCAAGGCATTATTTTTGCGCCATAACTCCTGCGGCCATTTCTTCGTTTGTTCTCAAGGGGAAAACAGTTGCTAGCGAAAGGAGGCAGCGAAATGGATCATGGAGCGAATGTAGGGATCAAGATAGGCCTGTTTGGGATAGGTCTCGACACCTATTGGCCGCAGTTCAAGGGTTTGAAGGAGCGGCTGGAGGGTTATCAGAAGACCATCCATGGTCGGCTGGCCCACCCGGGCGTGGAAGTGGTCGACGCGGGGTTGGTGGATTCGGTGGAGAAGGCGCGCGCGGCGGCGCAGCTTTTCAGCAGCCAGCGAGTGGATATCCTCTTCTTGTATATATCCACCTACGCGCTCAGTTCCACGGTGCTGCCGGTGGTGCAGCAGACACGCCTGCCGGTCGTGGTGCTCAACTTGCAGCCGGTGGCCCGCCTCGATTATGAGCGTTTCAACGCCCTGCCCGACCGCGAGGAGATGACGGGCGAATGGCTGGCGCACTGCCAGGCCTGCTCCACTCCGGAGATCGCCAGCGTGTTCAAACGGGCCGGGATCGATTATCACCTGGTCACCGGGGTGCTGGATGACGCGCAGACCTGGGAGGAGATCAACGCCTGGGTCGAGGCGGCGCGGGTGCGCGCCCAACTGCGCGAGGCTTCGATCGGGCTGATGGGACATTATTACGGCGGCATGATGGATGTTTATTCCGACTATACCCAGCTTGCCGCCGTCTTTGGCACGCGTTTTGTTATCGTGGAGATCGACGAATTGAAAAAGCTGCGCGACTCCGTCCAGCCCGCAGAAATCGAGACCATGCTGGATACCTTTGGTCGCGCTTTTGACATCAGCCCAGAGTGCCCGCCGGATGAACTGCGCCGCGCCGCGCTGACGAGCTGCGCGCTGCACCGGCTGGTCGCCAACCATGAGCTGGGATTGATGGCCTATTACTACGAAGGCACCCCCGGCAGCGACCACGAAGATATTGTCACTTCGGTCATCGCCGGGAACACCTTGTTAACCGCGAACCACGTGCCCGTGGCAGGCGAGTTTGAAATCAAAAACGCCTTCGCGATGAAGATCATGGACAGCTTTGGCGTGGGCGGCTCCTTCTCGGAATTCTACATTATGGACTTTGAGGATGATGTAGTGCTGCTGGGGCACGATGGCCCGGCGCATGCCGCAATTGCCGAGGGGCGGGTGCAGCTCGTCCCGCTGCGCGTCTACCACGGCAAACCCGGCCAGGGACTGTCGATCCAGATGAGCGTGCGCAACGGCCCGGTGACGCTGCTCTCGGTGCTGCAGGAAAAGGACGGTTCGATCAAGCTGCTGGCCGCGGAAGCCCAGTCGGAGCCGGGGCCCATTCTGATGGTCGGCAATACCAACAGCCGCTACCGTTTCCCCCTCGGGGCCAAAGCGTTTGTCAACCGCTGGGCCGAGGCCGGACCGTCACACCACTGCGCCATTGGCGTGGGGCACATTGCCGATAAGCTGGAAAAGCTGGCCCGGCTGCTGGGGATTGAAATCATACGAGTGTGCTAGGAGGCAGGCAGATGAAACGGATTGGGTTTTTGCTGAGAGTCCGCCAGGACCGGATTGAAGAATACAAGGCGCGCCACAAGGCCGTCTGGCCGGAGATGCAGGAGGCGCTGCGCCGCTCCGGCTGGCACAACTATTCGCTGTTTCTGGCCGATGACGGGCTGCTGTTCGGCTACTTTGAGACGTCTGTGGACCTGCAAACCGCGGTAGCCAGCATGGACAAAGAAGAAGTCAATGCGCGCTGGCAAGATTGGATGGCCCCATTCTTTGAGAACATTGGCGGCAAACATGCCGATGAGGGCCTGGTCGAGCTGGAACAAGTCTTTTATCTCGAATAAATGGTGAAGGAGAGCACAATGATCATAACCCGTATGAAAACCAACCATGTTACCAACCCGCTGGGGTTCCATATCGACTCTGCGCGCCAAACCGGCGGCGTCAGCCTTTCGTGGGTCACCGCGGCAACAGCCGCCCGCAAGCAGGCTTCCGCGCGCGTCCAGGTGGCAGCGGATGAGCAGTTCCACAAGATCCTGTTCGACAGCGGGCAGCGCGCGGATATCGACAGCCTGGCTTATCGCCCGGCGCTGGCGCTTCAACCCTGCACGCGCTATTTCTGGCGGGTGACGGTGTGGGCGGAAAACGACGAGCACGCCGAGAGCGAGATTGCCTGGTTCGAGACTGCCCGCATGGATCTCCCCTGGCAGGCGCAGTGGATCACGCCGGATTGGGAAGACAATAGCGTCCACCCGTTGCTGCGGAAGGGTTTCAAACTGCCGGGTAAGGTAGCCTCGGCAAGAGCCTACGTAAGCGGGCTGGGACTGTACGAGCTGGAGATTAACGGGCAGCGGGTCGGCAGTGAGCACCTGACGCCTTACTGTAACGCGTACGACCGCTGGATCCAGTACCAGACCTTTGATATCAGCGGGCTGCTCAAGTCAGGCGAGAATGCGGTGGGGGCCATGCTTGGCAACGGCTGGTACAAGGGCCGCTTTGGCTTTGAAGGCCATAACGACTTGCTTTACGGCGACCGCTTCGCGCTGCTGTGCGAGCTGGCCATCACCCTGGAGGACGGCAGCCAGGTGATCATCGCCAGCGACCCCACCTGGAAAGCTGCGCGCGGGCCGGTGATCAGCAGCAGCATCTACGACGGTGAAGTCTACGATGCGCGCTGTGAAATCGCGGGCTGGTCCGGCGCTGGGCTGGACGAGAGTGGGTGGGCTGCCACCCGTCCGATCGATATCGGCTACGAACGGCTGCAAGCCCGGCGGAGCCTGCCGGTGCTGGTAAAAGAGGAGTTGAAGCCGGTGGAAGTGATCCACACGCCCGCCGGGGAAACCGTATTGGATTTGGGCCAGAATATGGTCGGCTGGCTGCGCTTCAAGCTCAACGCTCCGGAAGGGACAGAAATCTTCTTGCAGCACGGCGAAATTTTGCAGGACGGCAACTTCTTCCGCGACAACCTGCGTTCGGCGTTGGCAGAATACCGTTACCTCTCCAATGGGAAGCCCGCCGTGGTGGAGCCGCATTTTACTTTCTACGGCTTCCGCTACGTTAAAGTCAGCGGCTGGCCGGGTGAGTTGGACCCGCAGGACTTCACCGGCTGCGTGGTATATTCGGACCTGGAGCAGATCGGGCACATCGAGACCGCTCACCCGCTGATCAACCGGCTGTTCACCAACGTAGTGTGGGGCCAAAAGGGCAACTTCCTGGATGTGCCGACCGACTGTCCGCAGCGCGACGAACGCATGGGCTGGACCGGCGATGCGCAGATGTTCGCCGGGACGGCCTGTTTCAACATGGACGTAGCCGCATTTTTCGCCAAATACACCTACGATATCCTGCGCGAGCAGGAAACACGCGGCGGGATGGTTCCCTTCGTTGTCCCGGCGGTGAACTTGCGCGGGGGCGGGTCGAGCGCCTGGGGCGACGCGGCCACAATTGTGCCGTGGGCTACCTACCTGCACTTCGGCGATAAAGCCATCCTCGAACAACAGTTGGAGAGCATGCAGGGCTGGGTGGATTATATCCACGGCGTCGATGAGGCCTCCGGCGGTCACCGGCTGTGGACGGTTGGCTTTCACTTTGGCGACTGGCTTTCCCTGGACGGCGAGGACCCGCTCAGCCCGATGGGCGGCACGCCGGTGGACTTTATCTCCTCGGCCTACTATTGCTACTCCGCCAGGCTGGTGGCCAAAGCCGCCGCGGCGCTGGGTAAGCAGGAGATCGCGCAGGCGTACAACAAACTGGCCGATGAGGTACGGGGAGCCATCCAGGCCGAGTACTTCACCCCTTGCGGGCGGCTGGCGATTGACACGCAGACCGCGCTGGTAGTGGCGCTGTATATGGACCTGGTTCCGGCGGAACACATGCAGCGGGTGGAAGAGACGCTGCGGGCCAAGCTGCTCAAGAACCGCTATCACCTCAAGACCGGCTTTGTGGGCACGCCCTACCTGTGCCGGGTGCTCTCGGCCCACGGCAGCAACGACATCGCCTACCGGCTGCTGCTCAATGAGGATTATCCCTCATGGCTATACGCTGTAAAGTTGGGCGCAACCACCATCTGGGAGCGCTGGAATTCGCTCTTGCCGGATGGGCGTATCAGCGACCTGACCATGAACTCGTTCAACCATTACGCTTACGGCTCGATTATCGAATGGGTCTACCGCAACGCTGCCGGGCTGAACCCGGTGGAAGACCAGCCTGGTTTCCGGCGCGCGCGGCTGGCGCCCCAACCAGACGGGCGGCTGGAGTGGCTGCGGGTTGGCCTCGACTCTGCCGCCGGGCGTTACGAGAGCGAATGGAAAATTAACGCCGACGGCAGCCTGGACTTCCACTTCCGCGTCCCGTTCAACGCCGGCGCCGAGCTGCGCCTGCCGGACGCCGCGCTGGCGGAGATCCGTCTGAATGGCGCGCCGCTTTCCGAGAGCGGGCTGCGTGCGGAACCCTCCGGCGCGGACGTGTTGGTGGATCTGCCCGCGGGCAATTGGGACTTTCACTACCCCCCCACCCGCGCCTACCTGCTGCGCTTAAGCACGCACAGCCTGCTGGTCGATCTGCTGGCAAACCCGCAGGCGCGCGAGATTTTGGCAAACGCCTACCCGCAGTACGCGGCGATGTCGCCCAACGAAATGGGCAGGATGGGTTATTCCTCCCTGCGCGACATGGCGAACAGCCCCATATTCCCCTTCCCGTCCGAGGGGCTGGATCAGCTGGATGAGCAGCTAAAAGCGGTAAAGGGCTAAACCGGAGCGCCCGTCGCAGTAAACCAGGAAAACAGGGATGCTCTTCCATAAGGGCATCCCTGTTATTGTCTGTCCAAAAAGAATGAAACGTTATCCGCGGGCAGGATAGGCAGGCATTGGATTCAGAGTAGCCCTGGAGAAGGGTCCCGAACTGCCCCAGAGCGACTGATCACGGCCGCCCTGTAGTGAACATCGGTCCAGAACAATCGACTGCGACCACTTCATGATCCAGCACCACCGGCACGCGGACGACGAGTTCATCGCCCTCGCGACTCGTGACCGGCGTGATCCCGGCGCGCAGCAGGGAAACTTTTTTCACCTGCGTGCCGGTGGGGAGGCGCAGCCGCACAACCTGCTCGCTGAGCGGGATCAGCTCGCGGATGGGGCCTTTCATCATCATCGGGTTGGTCAGGTTCACCAGGTGCACCGTAATGGAATCCCGCTGTTTCCAGACGGTAACATCCAGCACCCCCGGTCCATCCACCCTGACGGGCTGCGGGCCGTTGATCGCTGCCTGGACCGCATTGCGCATTAACTTCCCATGGTCCACGCACAGCACTTCCCAGAAGGTGCGGTCAATATCCCAGGGGAAGTAAATCACGCGCCCCTGCCCATACGAACGCATGATCACCCCGGGGATATCGGTTTTCGGCTGGCGCACCCACACCATTTCCATCGGCAGGTCGGGGTAGGAGGGGATCAACGTCAGCGGGGCCGGTGGAAGGGGAGGGTCGACCGCCACTTGCACCCGGCGCACCCCGTTAATGATCCGCCCGGCGTCTTCTAATCCACGCAGAATGGGAGGATAGGCGCCTGTCTCCGGGTCAGCGTTCACACTGAGATAGGAGTTTTGCATGCGCTGTTCGATGGATTGGAAATGCGCGCCAAATACATCCGCCAGTCCAAAGTCCGCTCTCGGCGTGCCCCACTCGTCAAACCGCGAGGTCTCGGACGTGGCAATGATGCTGCCGCCCGCTGCGACGTAGCTGCGAATCTGCTGGCACTGCGCGTCAGACAGGGTTGCAAGATTGGGCAGGATCAGGACCTGGAAGGCGCGGGTGGCCGCCTCCCCAAGCAGCCCATCATGCACCATTTCAAAGGGGATGCGCGCCTCAATCAGCGCCTGATACCATCCCCGGATTGGGTCTTCCACCAACGCCTGCGCTGCTTCACCGGCATAGTAATCCGCTGCGCGCTGCGAATACACCATTGCCACGCTGGCAATCGGGGCTTCATTGCGCAGGTAGGGTTCCCAACGGGCATACAGTTGATAGATGCTCTTGACCGTCTCCAGCCAGCGCGGGTCGTAGATCATGCCCGAGAATTTGGTAAACCAGGGGCGCAGCCCGTTCGCCACGCCGTCCGCCACGAACATGCGGATCTCGGGGTCACTCTGCACCGAATCCTTCCAGCGATAGGGTGCTTCAAAGCCAACGCTAAAGAGGCCGGCGACGGGTTTCCGCCCCATGGTCGCCCGGTACTCCTTGCCGTTCTTGCCATTCGACCAGATTGCCTCCAGGTGACTGCGGCCCTGCCGGTCGGCCACCAGCATGTCAGCCCGCTCGCCGATGCGGCGCATATCCAGATCGCTGAGCGCGCCGCCGCCCGTGTTGGGGATAAAACGCGCCTGCGGATTAATCGCCCGGATCGCGGCATCCCAGCGGTCCCATAATGCGAACAGCCGGTCCTGCCGCCAGGCGACATAGGCGCGGTAAGCCGGGTCGGCCGGATTCTTCCCGGCCGGGAGCGCTTGTCCGGTTTCCGCGCCAAAGGTTCGGCGGCAGCTCTCGCAGTAGCAAATGCCGTGCCCGGCCCACCGGTTGCTAAAGATGCCGTCCACCGGGTACAGGCGCAGCAGCTCTTCGTGGACGCCGGTCATGAATTCAAAGTTATACGGGCCAAGAGCGCAGGTCACCCACAGATCCGGGTCAGCCCAATGCTTGCGCGGGTTACCGTGTATATCGACCGCCGCCCATTCCGGATGCGCGGCGAAAGCATCCGCGTGGATGGCATGCGGGTCGGTCCGGGCGATGACCACCATGCCCAGGTCACGGCAGCCATGGTAAAGCTCTCCAAAGCAGTCGCGGTCTTTCATATAAGGTGTAACGAAGTGATAAGGGATTTGGGTGGGGTAGTATGCCACGCAGCCGCCGGCGCTCAGGCAGGCGGCGTCCGCCTTTACTTCACGGAAATAGTTGAGCCAGAAACGCACATCATATGTTTCGGGATCCTTCTCTGTCAGCGTGAGCTGCGCCCACCGCATGGGTTTGTCAAACCAACCTTTGGACGGGATTGTCATTGGTTTCGCTCCTTATTTTTGGACATCGGAAATGATGGGTAGAATAATCGAAAGAATGCAGGCCAGGCGGCTAAAAATTATTATACAGAACCTGCCAGGAAATTACCCGTTCGAAAATAACCCATTGTGGTTAGAGGCGGTTATAATTCGGGGGTTCGTCGGACATTTGGAAGAAGAAATGAGACCCACATCGCTTGACCGAGGGGGTTCTGAATGCCAATTCATCTGCGCCGGATAATCCTACGCTCTTTGATTGGACTGCTGCTTGTGTTGGCCTGGACGACTCCCGCGCGCCCGGCTGCGGCGCTGTTGGGTAGTGACCCGATGGCGATTATCAACGCGGTGAACGTGCTGCGGGCTACCCAGGGTCTGCCCCCATACGTGGTGGACCAGGGGCTGATGAATTACGCGCTGGAACACTCCCGTTACCAGGCTTCGTTACATACCGCTACCCACCAGCACTCAGACGGCTCGAACGTCTGGCAGCATGGCATGGATGAAAACATCGCCGAGGGCATGTTGGGGTATCTGACGCCAGAATATGCGGTCTATACCATCTGGTCGGACGCGATCCACATGAAAACCATGGTCGGCTACGCGACGGGCTCGGTGGGAGCAGGTGTAGCAGATGATGGGGCGGATGAGTACTACACGCTGGAGGTTCGCCCGGGCAATAAAGTTGCTCCGCGCCCGGGAACCGCCGTGGATCCCAATGCCACCCCAACCAAGATCATCCCGATTGTGCCGCTGCTGACCGTCACCCCGCGCGGCGACCGCTGGATCATCCACACGGTGGGGTACGGGCAGTCGTTGTGGGCGGTAGCCATCGCCTACGGGGTAAAAATGGACCAGCTCCGCGACTGGAACAGCATGGCAGCCGGCTCGACCGATATCTACGCCGGGCAGAAGCTGTATATCATCGCGCCCGCGCACATCTGGCCCACGCTAACCGCCTCGCCGGTGGGCGGGTCCGGGGTGCCAGACACCGGGCAGACGATGACGCCGGTCTGGTCAATCACCGAGGAGCCGATAGTCAGCCACCGAGAAAGCCGCCTTCCAGGCGGCAGCCGCGCTAACGCAGCTTCCCATGCTGGAGCAGCCGGTTCCGCAGGGCACGGCAGTATCCGCGGCAAATATGACGGAGACATCGGCCCCACAGGCGCGTGCAACGGCATCCCCGATCAACGGTCAAGGACCGGTGGGCACCGCGGCAGCGCTGCCAGATGGTGAAGCGGTGGCAGGCGACCTGCCCCAGGCAGACAACCTGCCCCTGGTCGCGGGTTTATTGATCCTGTTTGGAGGGAGCCTGCTGTTGGTGATCACCTTCTCGATGTCGCGCAGGCGCTAGCACCGGCGTAGAACCGCTTATTCCTTCAGCTTTTTTACCCGGATGCCCTGTCCAGATGCTTCCATCTGTTCATATTCTGCGTATTCGCTGCGCCAGTCGAGGCTGAAGCCCCAGCCGTGCCAGTGCCAGACGGTGACCGCGCGGCCTTTTCCGCCGCGCTCCTCCTCTAAGACAAGCAGCTCGGCCTGCCCATCGCCGTTGATATCCGCCAGCTCGACTTCCTTGACCGGGTCGCGCACGGGCGAGCCGCCCCACACCGTGCGGTATACGCCGCCGCGGTAGCCGATGACAAAGGGGTGGCTCTGAATGACACCCTTTTGGTCTGGTTTTTCTAAGGCGAGGACCAGGTCGCCGCGCCCATCCCCATCCGGGTCACCTGGGCAAGATCGAGCACGCGCCATTCGGGAGGGCTCTGCCAGTCGAGCTTGCCATGCGAGTAGATCGAGATGCGGAAATTTTCCAGGCGAATTTCTTCAGGCTGCAGGTCGCCGTCCAGGTCGATTTGCCCGGAAGAAAGATACCGGATGCCGCCGCGCCGTTCAGGCGCGGAACCATCGATGGTACCGAGTATGCCCCTATGCCAGGTGCAGGAGCGGCAGCCCTGCCGGGTTGGGTTTCACGGCAGTCTTCCGCGGCGCACGAAAAGTGGATTTTCTCCCAACGTGGAGCGCTGCGGATCACGCTGGGAAGCAGCAGGCCCCGGCGCTTCCAACGCCGGTTGCAGCCCGGCGTGGATTGGCAGAACCTGCACCGCGCGCAGCCCATCCCGGTCAAAGAAGGCGCGCAGAGCCAGCCCGTGGTTAACGTTCTCCCCGGCGGGGGAAGTTGAGCCCTGGTCAAAGACGAAATTGCCCAGGCTGAGCGCCGCCAGCCCGCTGGAACCATCCGCCCGTTCCTGCAGCAGCAGTTCCTGGGTTACATGGGGGTGGTGCCCGATGACCAGGTCAGCCCCGGCGGCAATCAACGCCTGAGCGATAGCAACCTGGGCCGTGCCGGCTTTCAGTTCGATATTCGTAGCCCCAATGCAGCGATACCACCACAGCATCGGACTGGACCGCCGCGCGGCGGACGGCTGCCAGCGCCGCCTCGCGCTGCCAGGGAGCAACCGTCCAGCCGGGTTGGGCCGGATCGGGGGAAGCAACGGCGTTATAGGCCAGAAAAGCCACCTTCAACCCGCGAACGGTTTGCACCAGCGGGGCAGATGCGGAAGCAGAATCTTTGCCCGCGCCAAGAGCAGCCACCCCTGCCAGGTCGAGTGCCTGGACGGTGTCGGCGAGCCCGGCGGGACCAGCGTCGAGGGTGTGGTTGTTCGCCAGCCCGGCGATATCGATCCCGGCGCCGGCGCAGCGCGCCGGCCGCGGCCGGTGGGGCGACCAGACGGTAAGGCGCAGTGGGAGCCCCATCCGCTCCGGGAAGCGCAGGGCGCCCGGTCAGTGCGCATTCCAGGTTGGCAATGGCAATATCCGCGGTCGCGCAGCCATGCCGAACTGGAACGGAAGGCCGTTTGCGCGTCCACGCCGCGGCCCAGGTTGGTATCGCCCACGGCCGCCAGCTCGACCAGCGTTTCTCCAGCTTGAACCGGCTGCCCATCGCGCAGGTAGATCCAGGAACCATCCTCCAGGCGGAGCCTTTTCCTGCGCCTGGACTGCGCGCGCGGACAAGGCCGCGCCGCAGGCAGCGATCAGCAGAAGAATCGCCAGCAGGATCATCTCACCGCGGATTGGTTTTGTATTTCTCATTCACCCGTACGCACGCGGCCTACTCCCATGCCGGGGGCGGCTCAAGATACGCGAAACTTTTTACCTTCCAGTAGACCTGCTCGCCATCGACCACGCGCTCGAGGGTATAGGTTGCCGTGATCGTATAAGGCCCGCGGTGGGCGATGACGGGTACGCCCACATCCGGGATATTCGCCATTGTAGCGTTTATCTTCCCAGGTTTCGCGGGTGGTGACCACCGCGGTGGTATCCGACTGCAGATCGAAAGAGGTGAACTGCGAGCGGATCAGCTGGCGACCTTCGTACTGCTTGTTGGTACGCAGGGCTTCCAGCTCGTTCTGGAAAACGCTCATGGGTCCGTTTTAATCCGGGTCTGCATAAGCAACACCCCAGAAGGTAGCCGGTGATATTCTTCTGGAAGTTGAACACACCCAGCTGCAGATCGGCATACTCGCCCTGCTCTACGCGGAAGCTGTTCGTCCAGCCCGGTAATGCTGGCGCCTGGCCGCCATCGAGCATTTCGCGCCACTTTTCATCGGTCAGGCGGTCATTCGCCGGCCAGGGGAATTCATAATAAGAGAACACCCCACCCTTGGCCACCTGGAGCACGATTGAGCCGTCATCTTGCACGACTGGCGCGACCACGTGGATTTCCGAGATGCGCCCAACGCCCTCTTCCAGGACGACCGCGCCGTTCATCCGCTCCGGGGTCGGTGGCGACATCGGCGATGACGGCGGCCTGCGGTTCTTCATCCATGATAGCGCGGGGCAAACTCATCCTGGTTGTCGGTGTCGGCAGACGCCATCACCAGGTGTTCCAGGTCGCCGCCGTAGAAGCGGATCAGGTCATATTCTTCCTGGGTCAGCGGCTGGCCGGCGAGCTCTTTTTCGGCCATTTTCTGGAAAGATGTTGCCAGAATCTGGAGACGGGTGAGGCTCTCCCGATCCAGATCGGTCAGCAGGCCGCGCTGGTCCAGCCCTTCGAGGGTCATGCTGGTCAGGGCAGCCAGGCGGGCATAAGAATTGCGGCACCGGCTCGACATAGCCCCTGGGCGGTACCGGCTCAGGAGCGGGGGGGCCACCGCCCATTTCCGCATAGACCTGCTTGGCGTACAGGATGGTGTCATGCTTGAGCTCGGACCACGAGCCCAGGGCAGAATTGAGCTGTTTATCCTGCCAGGCCTGGCTGCGCATAAAGGCAGGGTAACCTTCGCCGGGGACATCCAGCAGCGGGTAGAAGGTGTAGATCCACGTGTTATACAGCGTTTCGGTCCACTCACGCACCTCCAGCCCGCCGAGCCAGGAGCGCACCTTCTCCATCTGCTGCGGGTAATTTTCATACGCCGTCTGCCCGCTGCTCTCGAGGATCTGGTAAGCGCGCTCTGAACCCATTGCAGCCATCAGGTCCAGGCCCATCGGCAGCCCGCGGCGGTTGGTCCTGGGTGCCCACGTTGCGGTAGATCAACTGGCGGAAAATATAGGCATCCGGGACGAAGCGCTGCCCCATCAGGCGCAGGCCCTTGGTCTGTTCGGTTTCATCGTCGGTATCCTGGATCACGATCCCGAGGATGCGCGGCGGGGGAAGCTGGTTGGCGGCTTCGATAAAGGCATCCAGTTTGCTGTCGTCGGCCACCTGGGTCACCGGGACATCTTTGCCGAAGATCTGCTCCTTGACCGGGATATACTGCAGCACCGTCAGGTCATCGCTGCGCCCGACAAAGAACACGGTGGGGCTGTACAGGTCGGCCCAGGCATCCACCGCCGGGCGCCCGTTCACCTGGGCATCCTGGATCGCCTGGATAATCAGCAGGCCTGCGCGCGTTTCAGCGCGGCCAACCTCGGCATCCTTGGTCTTGAGGCGGAAGGTCATCCGACCATACCACATCATGCTTTTAAAATAGGCCTTTAAGCGCATCACTGCGGGTGTAGTGCCCGCGGGGGATGTACTGGGTATAATCTTCGCCAAACTCCAGCCCGGGGAAAAGCGGTGAGGGCTGCATCCCTTCGGCGGCGTTGACCAGGGCAAGCTCCTGGTTGGCCAGGTCTTCGGCATAGGCGGGGACTTCGGCGGCGGGGTCGAGGAGCCGGCTGCCAACGGCGAGGAAGGCGACGCTGCGCAGCGCGGCATCTTCCCAGGCGCCGCCTTTGAGCTGGTTGTACTGCGCATCTGCCTGGGCCAGAAGCGCCCGGTTCATCTCTCGCGAGCAGCGGGATAAAGTGCTCGGTCTCGGTGGTGCGCAGGATCTTATCAAAGAGCAGGTGGTACGAGTGCAGCAGCGAAGTCGCTGGTGACGAAGATGGGCACGTTGGCATAGCGGGCTTTCTCGTAGACCGTAAAGAACTCTTTTTCATTCCCCGGGCTGACGACAATTCCATCTTTCGCCAACCGTTCCATTTGGGCTTTAGATAGCACAAACGGGTTGACGACATTGCTCAGGTCTGCCTCAACCGTATAAGGCTGGAGAACCGCTTTCTTGCTTATTTCCGGCTCCTGGAAGGCGGCAAAGGCCGGGACTGCCCCGACCACCCGCCCTGGGTGCTCCGCTGGAGCAGTCGCTTCGGCCTGGGCGGCCTGCGTCAGCGTTGGCGATACCCGGGTCGGTTGCGCAGGTTCGACAGCCGCGGGTGCAGTCGCTGCGGCAACGGTTGCCGCGGGCGTTTCCGTGCTGCGGGCAAACAGCTGGCACGAGCCCCCCAGGAGTGAGAGAATTACGAACAACGCCAGCACGACATGGATCCGATGGTTATTCTGGTTCATTCATTCCCTCCCATTATCAAGCCGGGCGAAATTTCTTTCGCCCGTATTTTTGGCAAAATGGATGCGACAAAAGTCAGAACCAGTATAGCACAATGCGTATTCGCCGGAATCGCTTAGGATCAAAATAGTTATGCAGCCCTAACTGGCAATCAGAAAGAATAAAAACGTTTTCCCCCCAGGAATAATCCGAAATCGCGGAATACCCGCCAGCACTTACGCCAAACGGCGTAAAGCGAACAAAGTTATATCATCCGACTGTGCAGCGCCGTTCGTAAATTGTGCCAGGGCCGCTTTGAAAGCCTTCAACACTTCCGCATAACCCAATCTGGCATACTTTGATAACACTGCGTCCGAACTCGTCCCCAGGGTTTATCCTCCCGGCGTTTCGATGCGCTTCAGCCCCAGGAGCGTCATATCATCCAGCGGTTGGCTGTGGTTGGTGAACTCCAGCAGCGCCGCCTCCAGTTCATTCAGGATCACCTCTATTTCACAGCCTCGATACCGGAGTACCTGCTGCTTGAGCCGCTCAATTCCAAACTCTTGCTGGTCCGGGTTGATCGCTTCTGTAATCCCATCCGTATAAAAAAGCAGCACATCGCCCACCTCCATTTGGGCTGTTGTTTGCAGATACAGAGAGTCAATGTCCACGCCTAAGGTCAGCCCGGTTCGCCCGAGCGTTTCAACCATATCGCTGCGCGCGTGATAAAGCAGCGGCGGATTATGCCCCGCGTTTACATAGGTAAGCTGCCCGGTTTTTGTGTCCAGACGGGTATAAACCAGGGTGGTGAAAAGCCCCTCATAGGAATCCCGGCAAATCGACTGGTTGACACTGGTGATGAGATTGGCCGGCGCATCCCCATTGTAAATGGAGGCCCGCAGGATACTGCGCGTAAACACCATAAACAGCGCAGCCGGCAGCCCTTTATCGGTGACATCCGCGATAACCAGGTCCACCGCCTGATCATTTTCCACGATGACATCGTAAAAATCGCCGGAAACTTCCCGCGCCGGGCGCCAGCGGCTGGCGATCGACCAGCCGGGTATCTCGGGCAAATGCAGCGGCAGGAGACTTTCCTGTACCTGGCGCGCCATTTTTAGCTCATGCTCATAACGGGCTTTCTCAATCAATTCCTGGTAAAGCCGGGAAATTTCGAGGGCCGGCGCAACCTGCATTGCGATTGCATTCAAAAGCTTTAGTTCGCCGGCTGTAAACGCCTGGTTTTGACTTCCCACCAGAAAAATGATCCCCAGGATGCGCCGCTCTGTTTTTAATGGAGCGCCCAGGATCGAGATCCGCTGCCCCTCGTCCACTCCCTTGCAGTCTTCCCCGGAGATATCGTTCGCCAGTTCAGCCTTACCCGTCTTCAAAATTTGCTCAGGCAGGCATCCCTGTTGGATAAAGGGATGAGAAACGCCAAAGGACGAAGCCGTGCGTAAGTCGCCTCCATCCAGGAAAAGAATAGCCCCCGAATCCGCCTTAATCAGCCGCCGGGCTTCTTCCAATGCAATTTCAGCGACGGCTTCCGGCTGCGGCGAGGCGGCCATGCGCTCCGAAAGATGATAAAGCAGGCTTAACTCTCGGTAGCGGTCGACCAGTTCATTCGCCAGCGACTTCTTCTCATCTTCCTGCCGGACCGCATAATTGAGCAGCGCGGCGAGGACAGAAGCGCTTGCATCCCCGGTCACCCACCCCAGAACCTGGTCGTCTTGTTCGATTGGAAACCGCTGCGCCGGATGGGCAGCGCCCTGCACCGGCTGGGCAGCGCCCTGCACCGGCTGGGCAGTGTTTACGCCAAAGACAACTTTCCCGTTCGTATCCTCAATCGAAAAAGGCTGTCCCGTATTACCGGACAGTTCCACGAGGATCTTCCCAATCTCACTTTTCCTTCCAAGCAGCTTTTCAAGAGATACGCTGGGCATTTAGACCGCCAGAACCTTTCCGGCCAGTTCGATTAGTTCATCTGGATCAAACGGTTTGGTCATATACAGATTCGCCCCAACTTGCGCCCCACGCTGCCGGTCAAGCTCCTGGCCCTTGGCAGTCAGGATAACGATAAAGGTGTCAGCCATTTTTAGATCTTGCTTGACGGCTTTACAGACCTCATAACCGTTCATTTTTGGCATCATAACATCCAAAAATACCAGATCGGGCCGTTCATCCTGGATCATCTGCAGTGCCTCTTCGCCATTATTGGCTTTTAGGACTTCGACCCCCTGGTCCTCAAATTCTTCCAGAGTTTGTTCGATCAGTAAACGAATATAGGCTTCATCATCTGCAATCAAAACTTTTTGTGTCATCTTGTTCCTCAGTCTCCTCTTCCGAGACGAAAATCATCGTTCAACCCGGCAGAAAAAAATTATGAAAATAACAAAAAAACAATCCGCTCCATTCCTTTTTCAAAACGCAGCACCTGAACCAGATGGGACGATTCTGAAATAAGAGCGTTTACGAGAATGAGATCCGGTTGTATAGACATGGCCTTTTCCACGCCCTCTGCCCCTGAATAGGCGGCCGTTACCTGGTAATCATGCCCTCGCAGCGCCTCACTCAACCACTGCACCGTGTCGGGGTCCTCATCAATAACCAGAACTTTTCGACGCACCGGCTCCACAGACAACAGCGCTTCAACTTGCGCCAGCAGGGCCGTTATATCAATGGGTTTAGTGAAGTATCCATCCACGTCTATCTGGTAGCCATGCTCCTGGCTTTGAATGATGGAGACAATCACTATTGGCAAACGTTTGGTTTCTGGGTCGCTTTTCAAAATAGAAGCCACCTCTAACCCGTTCATTTCTGGCATTTGTACATCCAGAACCAGCAGATCCGGTTTCACCTGTTTAACCAATTCAAGCGCCTCGCGCCCATTCGCGGCTTCTCGAACGTTGTACTGCTCCGATTCGAACTCATCCCGCAGCAGCTTACGGATATTGGCGTCATCATCGACCACGAGAATGGTTTTTGGCGCATCCGCATGCCCGGCAGGCAGCGCTCTCAACCTGGGCTTTAACTCAGCTAAAAGCCGGCCCAAAACTTCCAAATGAAGTCCATCCTCACCGGGTTTCCGGGATGCATCCGGTTTCTGGAATACATCCTCCACCCGCACCGGCTCCTCGGAAACCGGGGTAGCCATCGCAGGCAGGCTAAAGAAAAAGGTGCTTCCCTGGCCCGGTTCGCTTTCCAGCCAGATCCGCCCGCCGTGCTTTTCCACAATTTCCTTGCTAATTGGCAGCCCAAGCCCGGTCCCTTTGGGTTTATTGGTTAATGTGTCACCCACCTGTTTGAATTTTTCAAAAACCAGGGCCTGGTCTTCTCTGGCAATGCCTATCCCCTGATCGATTAACCGGACCACAACCTCCCTTTGGTGATCCCTTCTTTCGACGACTTCCGCGCCACAGGTTATCGTGCCGGCGCTGGTAAATTTGACGGCATTGGAGATCAGGTTGATACAAACCTGAACCAGCCGGTCCCGGTCGCCCATGATCATCGGCAGATCCGCCGGCACCCGGTTTACCCAGGTAAGGTTTTTGCCTTCAAACAAGACAGAAGTAGCGCCGCGGGCCTGCTCGATGATCTCCACCGGGTTGAGCGGCTGCATTTTCCAAACCATTTTCCCAGCCCGAATTTTTTCTAAGTCCAGTACATCATTGATTAAGATGGTTAACCGGTCGCCTTCCGACAGAATGATTTTTAAGTTTTCCTCGATCTGTTCAACCGCCCGCTGCATGCGCGCGTCTTCTTGAACAATGTATGGGAGAACCCGCTCAGTCAGCCGCTTTTGCACAATCCGGGCAAAGCCGAGGATAGATGTAAGCGGAGTGCGTAACTCGTGGCTGACGTTAGCCAGAAATGCGCTCTTCGACTCATTGGCGGCTTCCGCTGCCGCCCGAGCCTCATTTGCAGCGGAAAACAAGCGCGCGTTATCCAGAGCAATCGAGGCCAGTTGAGCAAACCGGCTTAACAGCGCAATTTCGTCACTGCCGAAAGTTTGCCCTTCATCCGAATCGCATGTATGTGCCAGGCCAATCACCCCGCTCATCTGCTCGCCGGATTTGATTGGGATGCCCACAACATTTCGGATCAGGCCATATTCCAGGTTTTTGGCTCGATTAGGCCAGTGATCATAGTCTTCAACCACCTGCGGTTCTCCGGTCTGCCAGACGGTTCCCCCGAAACCTTCGCCCTTCTTGTAATGAACACCAATCAGGCGGTGCAGCGCGCCCACACCCACCCGGCATACAATTTCATCCGCGCCGGGTTCAAGGATGTAGATAAAACCATGCGGGGTATCTAGCAGCTGACCGGCCCGGGTTACCAGTGTTTCCAATAAATCTTCCACATTAAGCCGGCTGATAATGCCCAAAGTTGTTTCATGCAGGGCGTTCAAATACATATTTTGATGGCGCAGTTGTTCTTGAACTTTTGTACGTTCCGAAATTTCTTTTTCCAGGCTCAGGTTCGCCGCGATTAAATCGGACGTGCGTTCCGCGACCTTCTTTTCGAGCCCTTCATACAACAGGCGCAGTTGATCGGTCATCGCATTGAAAGTGGTCGCCAGCAGCCCTACCTCATCGCTTGTGATCACCGGCGCCTGTTGGGTAAAGTCGCCGGCAGTCACGCGCTCGGCAGCTTTCGTGATTCCCAGAATCGGGCGGGCAATCTGGCGGGCCATCAGATAGCCCATCGCCGAAAGGATAACCGCCGAAAGCAGGCCAATCTCGGTAATCGTCACCGCAAGCTGTCTGGCTGGAGCAAAAGCTTCTTCCTGGCTCATCTCAGCCATCAGCGCAACCTCTCGATCGCTCAACCAGGTGTAAACGCCAATCACCGGGATGCCCTGATAATTGGTATACAGGTCGGCGCCTTCTTTCCCGCTCAGCGCCGCATCAATTCCTTTCGACTTTGCGTTTACCCCATTGGGCTGGTTGGCGCTTACAAAAAGGGCAGCCGATACAAACTCGTGAGCCGGGTTGACCAGATAGGTTTCACCGCTTATGCCCAAACCAGTCCGCTCAAGAATGATCCGGTCAATTCTTGCCAGGTTCAGGTGCCCTGCCAGAACGCCAACCCGTCGCTTATTCAGATCAAATAACGGCGTTGCCACGGTAATGGTAGGCCGGTTTGTATTGGGCGAGGTGTACACGGGCTGCACATAAGTCGTTGACCGGCCTTGCTGAAAAAACAAGGTCTGTCCCTGCGACTGCCCTTCATTGGCCGGCTGCGTGGAAAGAACCACCTTTCCATTCAAATCCATGATAAAGAGCTCATCCGAATCGGATACGCTCGTCACCACAAATTGTAGATAGTCTGAAATGGCAACATACGCGTCCTTCCGGTCTGCCAGTGGTAAATCACCATCAAAAAAAATGCTTACCTGCCGCTGCACATAAGGCTGCCAGGCAATAAAAACCAGGTCCAGGCGCTGTTGGTCAACCCAGCGGTCCAGACTATCTTGCTTCAGCGTGGCGACGGCCTGCAGCCGGTCGTACACCGATTGAGTCAGGCTGCGGGTGGCTTGAGAATAAACCAGGAACCCCACCAGACTGACTGTTAGCACCAGGAAGATAAAAAAGGCTCCGACCAGGCGGGCCATCAAGCTGTTCTTCATGGTTTTTAAAGCGCGTGGTCGAGGCATAGAAACCCGTTATGGAAATTGTTTGAGCACCTGGAAATCAAATTCAGCCGCGGGGGTCGTGAAATCACCCTGGTAATACTTCTGCGATAATACGCGCAGCGTGCCTTCCTGGTGCATCTCTTTTACAATTTCTGAAATGCGCACCACAAGCGGCATCGGATCACTGCTGCTTTTCTTGTCGATCGCGATGGAAACATAGTCATGGTAAACCGGTTCCCCCACCTGCTTGACCGGCACGCCATCTCGGATCGCGGCTTGCCCGGTGTCCGGGTCGGTCAATACGGCATCCAGGTGCACGCCGTCTCCCAGGGCCAGATCCGCCAGCGCGGAAGTATCGGTGTCATAACCAACAATGTTTGCGTCCCGAATTTTAAAATCAATTTTCTCCCCAGGAATCTCCAGGGTGTTGCGCAGGTAGGCTTCATAGGCGCATCCGGTGCATACCCCAATCCGCTTTCCGGATAAATCGCCTGGCGCCTGGATGGTGTTATTGTCCTTATGAATAAACAAAACAGCCGCGCCGCTGGTATACGGCTGGGTAAAAAACAGCTTTTCCATGCGTTCCGATGTGATCGCCATCGACCCAACGCTCACATCCCAGCGACCGCCCCAGTTTCCGCCCACCAGTTGGCTCCAGGCCGGCGTAACAAAACATGGTTCAACCCCCAACCGGCGCGCCACCTCAACCGCCACGTCGATATCGAAACCAACCAGCTGGTTCGCGGTATATTGGGTCATATCACATTTCGTATTTTCAAGACGCTTGGTTTCTTTGTTGAGCTGCGACTGGGGCGGGTATTCGGGGTCTGTCGCAATCACCAGCGTCCCGTTTTTCATAATCGAGGTGAGCAAGCCGAGATCGGCTGGTTGTTCTACCTGCGGCATCCGAGACAGCGGGTTACAGGCTGGCAAAAGAAACAGGAGCAGTCCAAGAGCAATTAAGCAGCCGGTTGTTCTCGGTGAAAGAAACAATTTGTGATCTGTCGGGCCCTTCATTTTTCCTACTTTCAAACAACGGATGACGGTGCTGAGGTTTTATCTCCTGGGTTGACAGATGCAAGGATCAACGGATGGGATGCTACCGGAAGCGGTTGAGCAGACAAACGGACCATAAGGTTTTGTGATCGTCAGATACAGATAATTCACTACCCCCAACCCCAATTTATATATTAGTTTCATAAAGTTTATCATAATGCATTACCGTATTCAACTTAAAATCAATGCCTTTGAAAAAAACCTACATTCCTATGAAGAAAGGTAACCCTTTAATAAATAGGCTTTGCCAGGTAAAATGATTGCGGTAACAACTACGAACGAAACGCGAGCAACTTTTACAAGATCACCTTCTATAAAAAATGCAGAAACCCTCCTCTAAACCCGTTGGAATGACCGCCTTTATCGTGATCTGGATCGGCCAGATCGTCTCTGTACTGGCCTCCGGCATGTCGCAGTTTGGCCTCACCATCTGGATGTACCAGCAGACCCAAAGCGCCACGGCCATGGGGCTGATGCAGGTCTTCTTCATCACCCCTTTCCTGATCATGTCGCCCTTTGCCGGGGTGATGGTGGACCGCTACAACCGCAAGCTGATGATGATGGTCAGCGACCTGGTCGCGGTCATCGCCACCGGCGGCATTTTCATCCTGCTTGCCCTGGGCAGGCTGGAGTTCTGGCATCTCTACATCGCCGCCGCGCTGAACGGCATCGGCAACACCTTCCAATGGCCGGCCTATTCCGCGGCCATCGGCACCATGATCCCCAAAGAGCAGTTGGGCCGCGCCAACGGCCTGATGTCGCTGATGGAAGCCGGCCCGGGCGTGGTCGCGCCGCTGCTGGCCGGGGCGCTCCTGCCGGTGATCGGCCTGACGGGCATCCTGGCCATCGATGTGATCACCTTCTTCTTCGCCATCGGCGCGCTGGCGCTGGTTTTCATTCCCGCAGCCGCGCCAGTCCGAAGAAGGCAAAAAGGCCCAGGGCAGCATGCTCAAAGAAGCCGCCTACGGCTTCCGCTACATTTTTGCCCGGCCCAGCCTGCTCGGCCTGCAGCTGGTCTTCTTCTTTGGCAACCTGTTTTCGGGCATCGCCTATACCGTCTTGGCGCCGATGGTGCTGGCTCGCACCAATCAGAACAGCCTGATTTTCGGCACGGTGGAAACGGCCGGCGCGCTTGGCGCGATCATCGGCGGGATTGTGATGAGCGCCTGGGGCGGCTTCAAGCGCCGGGTCCACGGCGTGCTGGGCGGCTGGCTGTACTCCGGGTCTTGTTGGGATGGCGATCCTTGGGCTAAAATTTGGCCTGCCCGCCTGGCTGGCCGGGATGGCTGCTGGGCGCGCTGGTCGATCCCCGCTGATCAACGGCTCCAACCAGGCCATCTGGCAGTCCAAGGTTGCGCCCGATCTGCAGGGGCGCGTCTTCTCCGCCCGCCGCCTGATCGCCTGGTTCACCAACCCCATTTCGCCCATCATCGGCGGCACCCTGGCCGATTTTGTGCTGGAACCGGCCATGCGCAGCCAGAGACACTGCTCGCCAGCACCTTTGGCTGGCTGGTTGGCACCGGCCCCGGCGCGGGGATGGGCCTGCTGATGATTTTCTGCGGCCTGGGCATGTCGCTGATTGGGCTGAGCGGCTATTTCATCCCCGCCATACGCAATGCCGAAGACCTGCTCCCAGATCATGAGCAGGTTCCATCCCAGGATGCTGGTGCAGTCCCCGCCCCTGCCGATTGAGCACTAACCGCGTCCCTTGCGCTTTTCCGGGGTCTGGGGGTTCCGAGGCGGGATTTCCGCCTCGGAACCCCCAAAAACGTTTGTTTCCCCTTCCGGGCGAAGCCCAGGAAGGGGATAAATGTGAACTATAATCAATCGTAGAATGGCAGTTTTCCTGCTTTCCACGAAATTTTATATTCCACCCTCCCGGCCGGATGCTGTCCAGCGCCAGCGCCTTACAGAAAAACTGCGCGCCGGCGTGAATCGCCCGGGATGTTTCGCGCTGATTTCTGGCCCGGCTGGGTCTGGAAAAACCACCCTCCTGAGTGGCTTCGCATCCCGGTCTCCGCAAAAGGTCGCGTGGTTATCCCTCGATGAAGCAGATAACGACCCGAACCGGTTTTGGGCCTATGTGATCTCAACCTGCCAATCGATCATTGAAGGCGTTGCGGAACCTGCAATGGCGCTGCTTCGCGCGCCCCAAACCCTGCCGGAAGACACCATCCCATCGCTGCTAATCAATGACCTGGCGACGCAGGAAAATTCGGTTGTCCTGGTTCTAGATGACTATCACGTTATCGAAAACCCGTTTATCCATGCCAGCTTTTTGTTTTTGCTCGACCACTTGCCAGGCAACCTTCACATTATCATATCTACGCGTACCGATCCGCCCTGGCCGTTGGCCCGCTTTCGCGCCCGCAACCAGCTCGTCGAAATCCGCGCTCAGGATCTGCGTTTCAACCCGCAAGAGACGGCAGCGTTTCTCAATCACGCGATGGGTTTGCATCTGTCGACCGGTGATATCGCGGCCCTGGAGGAGCGGACGGAAGGTTGGGCCGCCGGGCTGCAATTGGCGGCCCTTGCATTGCAATCCCTTGCCGCGCAAGGACCCCTTTCCATGCAAAGGTGCGGCGACGTGGAAGCTTTCGTCCAGGCTTTTACCGGAAGCCACATCTATGTAGCCGAATATCTGCTGGAGGAAATCCTCAAACAACAGGCCGAGGATATGCAGATGTTCTTGCTGCAAACGGCGATTCTGGAACGCATGAACGGAGAACTGTGCGACGCCGTCACCCAATGCCAGGATGGACAGTCCCGGTTGATGGCGCTGCAGCGAGCAAATAGTTTCGTCATTCCTCTCGACAACGATAATCACTGGTTTCGCTACCACCACCTGTTCGCTGACCTGCTGCGCGCGCGCCTCCCATTGCTGGCGCCAGGCACTGCGGTTACTGACCTGCATATCCGCGCTTCCGACTGGTACGAACGCAATGGGTTTTCGAACGAGGCAATATCACATGCCCTGGCAGCCAAAGATTTTGAACGGGTCGCATCCCTTGTTGAGCAGATAGCCCAATCACTATTGCATTCGGGCCAGTTCAATCTTCTAAAAACCTGGCTGGAGGCCCTCCCAAAAGAGTCTTTACAAGCGCACCCTCGCCTGGAGATTTTACGGATCCTGATTGATCTCAGCCAGGGAAAGCTGGATATGTCTGAACAGACCCTGCTGGAAAAGGAAAAAGCGATCCGGGCCTTACCGCCCTCGCCTGAAAATGAACGGTTGCGGGTGGAAGCGCTGACATTCTTTAGTCTTTTTCTGGCCCATCAAAATACGGCCCGGGCAATACAGATTGCACAAGAGATGCTGGCTGAGCTCCCGGAAGAAAACCAAAGACTGCGTGCTTATCTCTTTTCTGTGCTGTATCGAGGGTATGGAATGGACGGGGATATCGGAAAATCCGAGCCGGCCTACCAGGAATGCCTGCGCCTGTCGCTCGCTGACGGTCAATACGTTGTTGCGGCCAATACCACAATGGTCAGGGCGTTCGACCTGGGCCAATACGCACGGCTGCAAGAAGCTGCCCGCTATTGCCAGGTTATCATCGAAGCCGGCGCCCGGTTGGGAGAAAAAATCTTCTACCCGGCGGGGCCGGCCTATATTGGGCTGGCTGGGGTTTATTTAGAACGCAATGAGCTAGAAAAAGCGGAAGCAGCCCTGGAGCAAGGGCTGGAACTTTGCCGTCTGGCAGGGCTGGACGGCCTCTATACCGGGTCCATCCAGAAGGCCCGCTTGTATCAGGCAAAAGGGAATTATGAGGCAGCCCTGCAAGAACTCCGTTTACTGGAGCAGGCGCTTCAACGAAGAGATTTTACCCTCGCGGCCCGCCAGGTATCGGTCCGGCTGGCAATGGGGGATGTAGAAGGCGCTTCCCGTTGGGCGCAGCCTTTGATAGGGATACTGAACGGCGGACCCGGATCGCCCCGGCTGCCCCTCATCGCCGCGGAAGCTTTCCGGCTCGTACTCGCCCGCATATTCCTGGCTCAGGGCGCGGTCGAGCAAGCCTTCCAGTTATTGGAATTAGTCCAGGCCACAGCTGAACCGGGCAAACGCTTCGGCCGCTTGATTGAGGTGTACCTTCTCCAGGCACTGGCAGTGCAAAAGCAGCAAGGCGAGCAGATCTCCCCGCATGCCATTCAAAATCTACAGCGTGCTTTGGATCTGGCTGAACCAGCGGGCATCACCCTGTTGTTTCTGGAAGAAGGCCTGGCGTTAATCCCGTTATTCGCTGCCGTAAAAAATGACCCTGCTGCGCCAGCCCGGATCCGGCAGTACGCCCGAAATCTCCTGGGCGCTTTCTCAGATGATGAAGAACCAATCGTTCCACGTCCCGCAGCAGCAGCGGCTGACCAGATTGACCCGCTGACCGGTCGTGAAATGGATGTTTTGCGGCGCATTGCCGCCGGGGATTTAAATCAAGACATCGCCAACCGGCTCTTCATCACGGTGCGCACCGTAAAAAAACACGCCGGCAATATCTTCGGCAAGCTAAACGTTAGCAGCCGAACCCAGGCAGTTGCCAGGGCCCGCGCGCTTGGGCTGCTGCCGCGGGAATAAAGCGCCCGCTAATTTCACCCGGTCTGATTGATTTGTCAGCGGTGGTGTACTATAAGTACTATGTACATAAGGTACACCACGTACCTACGGTACACCACCGCTTTTGATTTTCGCAAGAAAAGACAACCTTAGTACACTGCGATAAGCCGGCCAGCGCCGTATGCTTAGAACAGAAAAAGGAATGGAGGTTGTCATGAATTATCCCACATCGAAAATGATCTTCTGCGGTTTGCTGTTTCTCTTTACCGCAATATCCGGTATCTGGTTGAGCCATACGGGGAAACCGCTGAATGGAGTCATCTTTACCATCCACAAGCTGATTGCGCTGAGCACGGTGATTGTCATTGGCATTAATGTTACCCAGCTGTATAGCAGCCTCGATATTCGCTCGCTTCTTCGGTTGCTTGTTATCGCAGTCACCGGCCTGCTTTTTCTCGCTTTGATTGTTTCTGGCGCGCTCCTCAGTCTGGCGAAACCCGCTCCCGAAGCCATCCTCAGAATCCATCAGGTGGTAACCCTGCTGGCGCTGTCTGCTTCAGCCGTCACCGTAAGCCTGCTTATTCGCGCCGGTTCATAACCCATTGGAGAAAAAGATGAACTACAAAAGCGTGATCGTTACCCAAACAGGCGGTCCAGAAGTTCTTCAGGTAATCGAAAAAGCGCTGCGCCCGCCCACTGCCGGGGAAGTGCGTATCCGCGTCCTCGCGGCGGCTGTCTGCCGTCCCGATATTACCGTTCGCAGCGGTGAGGCGCTCTACAGCGGCACCCCGTTGGGCCAAAAGCTGCCGTTTGTGCCCGGTTATGCCATCATCGGCGATGTGGACGCAGTAGGCGAAGGGGTCACCGAAGTGACCGCAGGGGCACGGGTGGGAGCCATGACAGTCATTGGCGGCTATTCCGAATACCTGTATTGGAAGAGCAGCCGGCTGATTTCCGTTCCTCCTGCGCTGGACCCGGCTGAAGCAGTTACCCTGATCCTCAATTACATCGTGGCATATCAGGCGCTGCACCGCTCGGCAAAGGTCAGGCCCGGCGAGAGGTTGTTGATTATTGGCGCGAGCGGCGGGATTGGGACGGCGCTTTTACAACTGGGCAAACTGGCCGGCCTCAAAATGTACGGGCTCGCATCAAAAAGCAAGCATTCCATTCTTAAGCAGTACGGCGCGACACCCATTGACTATCACACCGAAGATTTCACCCAGGTGATCCGCCAGGCCGAACCGGATGGTATCGACATCGTGATGGATGGAATGATGCGGATAGCGGCTGTTCGCGGGAGCCTGGCGCTGCTGCGGCGCGGCGGCAGAATAGTGAGCTTTGGCGAGCCGGACGGGTTTCGCGCCCTGTCCCAAATTCTAGGGACTGCTCTGACAGTTAACCTGCTCCCGAATGGGAAAACCTACAAGCTGTACGGAACATCCTTCTATTTTTTAGGGGACCGGCGCCCATTTCTGGAAGACTGGGCTGCGCTTTTCAAGCTGCTCGAAGAAGGCAAAATCAAACCGGTGATTGAGAAGAAGTTTACGCTCCTGGAAGCAGCCCGGGCGCATGAACTGCTAGAAAGTGGAAACGTCACCGGTAACCTGGTCCTGGTGGCGCCAGATTGGATGGAACAGGGGTGAATAAACCCTGGTTTTATGAAATCCATATTGAGGGCCATCTCACCGATCGTTGGTCCAACTGGTTTGAAGGCCTGACGATCCGCAATGACGCGAACGGTGAGACAACATTGAGTGGACCTTTTATCGACCAGGCTGCCCTGTTCGGCGTGCTCAGCAAAATTCACGCGCTGAACCTGGTCTTGATTTCAGTCTACCGGCGCCTGACCTGAAGGCCGAAAAATCCAGTTCTGCCCAGGTGCAATCACTGGGCAGAACTGCTGCAGATCATAATTTCACATGCGTTGGGCAGCCGTAATTCTGCTAAAACATACGCATTTTCGCATCTTAAAGATCACATTCGTGCGCGTCTCGCCGGGAACCCAAACGACGTCTGTCGCGATGCCCAGTGCTTGAAGCCCATCTTGCAGCATCTTGCCGGCCTGCCTCCCAGGAAACCCATAGCCATGCTCGCAGCTCCCATCCCGTGCTGCTGCCGGGAAACATTAAATCCCTTACCGCCGACATCCACGCTCGATTCACGGACCCATAAAACGGTGTCAAAATCCACCGCCGGGTTAAGTGTGAGGGTGTAGATCACGGTTTATCAAAATAGATCGGGTTCGATAACAGCGCCGGCAGCATGGGTAGCCCGGGCAGGAACGAACGCCAGATCTCAATCCGCGCAAACCCCGGCCCATCAAGCGCATACGAAGTCTGGAACCGCCCGCCCGACGGCGCCTCGAAAATGGACGTGCTGCCGCTGGCAGTCACAACCCGCACCGAGTTCGCCTGCCTGCAAGCCATCGGCAGTCAATAGAACGCTCTGAATTTCCGACCAATTCACCGTGTCGCCCAGCATGGCCTCCCCGGCGGTGAATTCCAGGGTCGGGCCATTGGGAGCAAAGGTAATAAACGCGTGCCCCCGCCTCAGCGCTTCTAAAATATCACTTTCCCCGCGCGACATCGCATAAACAGCCGTGGTGGGCCCGCCCAGAAACAGAAAGGGCGTATCCCGGTGAAAATCGCTGCCGCCGCAGATGGGGATCTTCTTGCCCGCTGCCAGCAGGCTTTGCCACAGGCCGACCGCACGCAGGTTTGGCTCGCGCATCGGGCCGTTCCACACTTCCAGGCAGTCAAACGGCAGGCTGTTCAAATCAAAGCGGAAGCCATAGTTTTCTTCAAGCGGGTGGTTCAACGTGATCAGCGCCCCGCGCGCGCGTGCTGAGACAAACCGCGCGCGGGTCTCTTCAACCGTATTGGTAAAAAAAGGCGCGTCATACGGCCGGTCTACCCCCAGGAAATTGGCATGCCCCTGGTAATGCGTCCATTCCACCCCGGGGATCAGAGTCAGCCCGGGGATGTGGGGCAGCGCGTCCTTCGATACCGTCTGGTTGTGATCGGTGATGGCCAAAAAATCCAGCCCGTGCCGCAGCGCCCGCCAGCCAAGCTCTTCCGCGGTCAGCACCCCATCCGATGCCAGCGTGTGGGTATGCAAATCACCCTTGAGCAGCCGCATCTGCTTGGGGAAAAATTCTAGCTCGTAGGTTACATTAACCCCTTCGGGCGCCACTTTGTAGGCGCCCACCAGGATCTGCCATTCTCCTTCGGTCAAGCGGGCAGCCTGGTAACCGGGCGTAGCCTGGGTCTCGCTGACCCAAATTTCGCTTTTATCCGAACCGGAAGCGCCCACCTGGGCGCCATCCGGGGAAACCAGGCCCAGATCGATAATATTCATCTCCCGCCGGGAAACAAATGTCCCGCGCTCACCCCGCGTCTCCGTTTCCCGGTGGCGTTCATAGCGGTAGGTCAGGTGCAGGCGTTCCGTATCCGGCGGCATGCGGAACGGCAGCGTGAAATAGCTGCCTGCCTGGCCCGGCTCAATAAAAAACTGCATAGAAAGCGAACTTTGCATGGCCTCTCTCCCGATCAAGCCGTCTCAAGCGCTGCTGGGGCTTTCTCAGGGGTGCCAAAGTTGATAAAGAACGAGAAGGCAAAACTGATCAGCATCAACACCAGCGGAAAGACCGTCAGCAAAAACCGGGCGGCATTGTGCGGCTGCGTTCCAGGGTTTATCCCGCTCTCGAAACCAAACAGAACCGAAGACCAGGAAAAAAGCCGCGCTGGTGAACAGGCCGTTGAGCCGGTTCATGAACCCCATGGCATTCGAGATAATGCCCTCCCGGCGCAGGTTGTGCTTTTGTGTATCCTCGTCCATGATTTTTGCGCCGATCAAATCCATCGTGGTAATTACGCCGGCAAAGCCAAACCCCACCAGCGCGCTGCCGAAAATCGCCGTGAGCAGTGAATTGGCAAAGAACAGCGGGATAAACGCCACTGCCAGGCTCGCCAGAGCCACCCGCCAGATGGGGATCAGGCCAAATTTCCGCACCAGTCTCGCCCAAACGGTCACGCAGCCAATCGCGATCAGCAAAACCGAGGCAAACAGGATGGTCGACTGGCTGTCCGGAATGTGCGAGGGTATATTTGACAAAGAACGGCATGGAGGCCAGCACCAGCGACATGGCCGCGCTGTAAAAGGCATTCGCCAGACCCGCGATCCAGAATTTCCGGTTGGTGAGCAGGCTCTTGATGCTGTCCCACAGTTGGGGTTTTGTCTTCCGCGTCCGTGATTGCCACCTCCTTGCAGGAAAAGGTCATATATAGGATGACCGCGCCGCCCAGCAATCCATACAGGATGGCCGTCAGCTGGTACCCAATCGCACTGGGTCACCACCGGGGTCAGGCGATGCTGATGATCATCGCCACCAGTTGAAAGGCCTGCCGCAGGGCATTGGTAGCTCGCCCGGCTTGCGTCGTCGCGGAAGAGCTCCGGGAACAGCGCGCCGTAATTGGCATTGATCACCGAATCCAGTGTGCCGGTCAGGATATAGAACAGCATGGCGTAGGCAAACAGCGAATTCCCGGCGAGAAAGGCCGGGGTGCTGTAAAAGGCGATAAAGCACAGCACCAGCAGCGGCGTGCCAATCACCAGCCAGGGCCGCCGGCGTCCCCAGCGGGTGCGCGTGCGGTCGGATAAAAAGCCATATACCGGGTTATCCAGCGCATCGATAAATGTATAGATCAACAAAATGAGCGAAAATTGGACCGTGGTCAATCCCAGGCTGATCCACATAGTAAATGGCGGCGTAGGTTTTCAGCATATTGATCGGGATCGACGTGCCGAACATGCCAACCGCATAATTGAAAGATTTTAGCCGGGCCTGTTGTAACATCAGCATGGACCTCCTGATAGATTCGAAGGAAGAGCAGAAACTCCCTGGATTATTCGGTACGCGCCGGAAAAGTATTTGCTACCATCCTATTATCGCCAATTTCCACGCCGCGGATAGCCAGTCAGGAGGCGAATTTTTCACCATCAATTTTCTTCGGGCTGCGGGTGCCTGGCACGTATAGATTTTGGTAGGGCGGCTATCCCTGTAAGAACTTGTAGGGTACTGACACACAATGTTCATACGGTATACCCGTTTCCAGGAATGAAAAAAGCCAGGCACGCTGATTCGGGTAGGTCAGGCATCCCTGCCTGACGCCCGCGCCAGCGGGAATTGGCCGGTGTTCTCGCTAACGCGACCGCGCGTTCGCTGGCGCGACCGGCGCGCAGGGATGCTGCGGAACGGTAGTTCCGACCCTACAAGAGCGATCCTCCCAGGGTTTCTTTTTGGAAACGTTTTGTTAAGAATCTGAACAGGTATACCTCTTGAGCTTTTTGCAGTACTACCCTACAAGTTCTTACATCCCTGCCCGCCAGCTTTGTTCGCAGGTCAAGACGGTGGACAGGGATGCGGCGGAAAAGTAGTTCCCGCCCTTCTTCGAAGAACTCCTCTGTTTGTACTTACGTTGGCTAAACACCCCAACCGGTTGCGACACCTTTTTCTTTCGGGCTTTTCCAAAGCCGTCGGAAATTCCATCGGAATGCAAACCGTCACCATTCCCTTTCCCAGCCATGTGTAGCACAAGTGTAGCAAAGTGTAGCAACCGCAAAAACCGCTCCTTTTTGTACCGTTTTATTTGTTAAAACACCCAATTTCGTACAACCACACCGCTGTTTTTGGGCCATTTTTGGCCCCAACAAGTGTAGCAAGTGTAGCGTAGCAAGTGTAGCAATTCCCCGTCCTATAAACCGTAGAAAACTCGCCTTTTTCTACAAATAAAACGCAACCCTCGCTCTATTTTCGAAAATCCCTGCAATTTTCCTCGATGACGATTGACAACCTCCATCGAGCATGCTATAGTACTTGAAAGTTGCGTTACCGATGAAAAACACCTTTCGCTTCTACTTTTGGTACACCTATTATTATGGCTTCCGGGCACCGGCTGCCAATGGCGACGCTTAAGTAGGAAAGGGAAACCCGAATACCGAACCGCGAGGCCAAAGGCTTCGCGGTTTTTTGTTTATCCGGGCAGCGATCGTTATCCTTTTTATTGTTCGTCAGGAGAAAACCTTATGATGATCATCATGGCAACCGAAGCGTCGACGGATCAGATTGCGTCTGTGGTCGCGCGTGTGGAAGCGGAAGGGCTGCATGCCCATCTATCGCAGGGAGCAGAGCGCACCATTATCGGCGTGGTGGGCGATATCCGCTGGGTCAACCGAGAGCAGTTCTTGCTGATGCCTGGCGTCAACAGCATCGTGCCCATCTCGCGGCCCTACAAAATCACCTCGCGGGAGTTTATCCCGCAACGACTCGGTCTTCCCTATCGATGGTATATCCATCGGCGGGAAAGATCTGGTCATCATCGCCGGGCCGTGCGCGGTAGAGGACCGCGTGCAGCTGCTGGAGACAGCCCATGCCGTGCGCGAAGCCGGGGCGCAGGCGCTGCGCGGCGGAGCCTACAAGCCGCGCACCTCGCCGTATGCCTTCCAGGGGCTGGGCGAAGAAGGGCTGGAACTGCTGGCCGAGGCCCGCGAAGCTAACCGGCCTGCCCATTGTGACGGAGGTGATGACCCCAGAACTGGTTCCTACGGTGGCCAAATACGCGGATGTGCTGCAAATTGGGGCGCGCAATATGCAGAATTTTGCGCTGCTGAACGCCGCCGGTGAAAGCCAGCACCCGGTACTGCTCAAGCGCGGCAGTGCGGCCACGATCGAAGAATTGCTGATGGCGGCCGAATACATTCTTTCGCACGGCAACCGCCGGGTGATCCTGTGCGAGCGCGGCATCCGCACCTTTGAGACCGCCACCCGCAACACCACCGATATCAACGCGATCCCGGTGCTCAAGTCGCTCACGCACCTGCCGGTGATCCTCGACCCCAGCCACAGCACCGGCAACTGGCAGTATGTGGAAGCCATCGCGCGCGCCGGTATCGCCGCCGGAGCGGATGGCCTGATCGTCGAAGTCCACTGCAACCCGGAAAAGGCTCTTTCGGACGGCGCCCAGTCGTTGAAACCCGAACGCTTTGCCGAACTGATCGGCCAAATTCGCCTGCTCGCGCAGGTGGTTGGGCGAACCCTGCCAGATCCAAGGCCAATGCCTGCCAAATAAAAGTTTCAGGTAAAATAAACAAAGACCGTACCCATTTTGAGAGGCCTGAGATGTCAACCAGCGAGGATTTCACAGAAAAAGCACCTATACTCCGTCCAACACCTGGCGCCCGCCAGCTGGCCTGGCATGCATTGGAACGCTATGGCTTTCTACATTTTTCCGTCAATACCTTCACCGGCAAGGAGTGGGGATACGGCGACGAAAATCCGGCTGTTTTCAACCCGACCGATTTCGACGCCAACCAGATTGTTGATACAGCCCGGGCTGGCGGCCTCAAAGGTCTGATCCTCACCTGCAAACATCACGATGGCTTTTGTCTGTGGCCTTCCGCGTACACCGAACATTCGGTCAAAAATAGCCCGTGGCGCGGCGGGAAAGGCGATGTGGTCGGCGAAATTTCCACTGCCTGTATGCGCCAGGGGATCAAATTTGGCATCTACCTTTCCCCCTGGGATCGCAACCGGCCCGATTACGGTTTTCCAGCCTACATTCCCTATTATCACAATCAGTTAAGAGAACTTCTGCGCAACTACGGGCCGATCTTCGAGGTATGGTTTGACGGCGCGAATGGTGGCGACGGTTTCTACGGCGGCGCTCGGGAAGAACGGCTTATCGATAAAAATCGGTACTACCATTGGGACGACACCTGGGAAATTGTCCGTGCGCTGCAGCCGGAGGCTTGTATTTTCAGCGATGTTGGCCCCGATATCCGCTGGGTGGGCAACGAGCAGGGCATCGCCGGGGACCCCTGCTGGGCCACCCTCACCACCGCCGGGTTTTCGCCAGGGCAGGCTCCACCTGAGCTGCTCAACACCGGTCAGCGAGATGGGGCCGGCTGGCTCCCGGCCGAATGTGATGTATCCATCCGGCCCGGCTGGTTTTACCACCCGGCCGAAGATGACCAGGTCAAAACCCCCACCGAGCTAATGGATCTTTATTTCCAATCGGTAGGGCGCGGCGCTGCCCTGCTGCTAAACCTGCCCCCCGACCGGCGCGGGCAGATCCACGAAAAAGACGCGCAAGCGCTGATTGCCTTCCAGGCACGCCTCAGCAACATCTTTCAGACAGACCTGGCCCGCCGGGCAAGAGGGGTTTCGCCACAAGGCGGCGCGGCGGACCGGGTGTTGGATGGCAGCCCGCAAACGTTCTGGTCACCAGCAGATCGAAGCCTTTCCGCTGAACTGATCATCGAGTTCCCAGAGCCGGCAACCTTCAACGTCATCTGCCTGCGCGAGTACCTTCCCCTGGGCCAGCGTATTGATGCCTTTGCCTTGGATATCTGGGCAGATGGCGCTTGGGTAGAGTTGGCTGCCGGAAGTTCCATCGGCAGCCGGCGCCTGCTGCGAACCGTGGAAACACGCGCGAGTAAAGCCCGAATACGTATGCAGGCATCTGCTGCACCGCCCGCGCTGTCAGCGTTAAGCATGTATCTGAACTCGTATGCTGATGATCCGATCCCATAACCAACGCAATTCGATCAGCACTCACCCATGCTGCTGGTCATACACCATACTGCTGGCGTATACCGCGAAGGGTAAAATCACCAACCCGGCCAGGAAATACCACAGCCCATCCGCAGTGAGCATGGGCAGGCTGCCGTTTTGTGCAAACGAGACCCACATCAGTCCCGCGTAGGTCAATACAGCCGAAAACCAGTAGGCCCGGCTGCCGGCCCGCGCGCGGATGATCTGCATGCGTTCATCGCGCTCCTCACTGGCCAGCCGGGCTGCTGCCTGCGGGCTGCTCCGCGCGGCCCGGTAGCGCACGAGGTAGGAAAAAGCGACGCCGAGCAGCAAGATGCCCAGACCGGTGATGATCCGGACGTTGAAAGGTAAATTTCCGCCCCAGCGCTGCAGTACAATGCCAACTACGGCAAGAACAAAACCGGCCGTCAAAAACATCCATCCCAGGCGCACCTGGCGGGCTATCCACTTCACATTGTTATTCATAGCTATCCTCATTTTCTGAATAAAAAAATAGGTTTTCAATTGCGACCCCAAACTGGCGGGCAAGCCGGAATGCCAGGATGATGGACGGGTTATACCGCCCTCGTTCGAGAGAAATGATCGTTTGACGAGAGACCTGCACACGGTCCGCCAATTCCTGTTGAGTCCAGCCCTTTTGGTCACGCAGCTCTTCTAACCGATTTTTCATGGATCCTCATATGTAAAGCTAGCTTTACATAGTATAACACCGGATTCCAGAATGTCAAGTGAGCTTTACAAATCTTCAAAAGAAGATGCTCTGCAAGCCTTGACGGCTTCAAAGCAATCAGTATACTTTTAACAGTCCCTGTTTTACAGTTGCCTGTTTTGCCGGGATCAACCCTGCTCAAAGCGCCCGGCTGGCCAGGATCGAAACTATTATTTCTTCATTTATTTGGTAGTGTTAGGGGAAAGGCCTTTGTGTTCGCCATACCGGTGTGCGGTGTAGGTGTAGATTTCAAATTTTAAGCGGCAGGTTCTCTACCGAATGGCACAAACCCAACTCAAATCGTTTCGAAATGACTCGCCTTCACAGGCGGAAAAGCGAACAATTTTCAGCAGGGCCCAAAGACGCCAGCTTTTGAACTTTGGCCGGGCCTTTTTGTTTCTGGCCCCATCGCTGATCCTGTTCGTGACCTTTGTTTTCGTCCCACTCGTTCGCACATTCTGGCTGAGCTCTTACCTGACCAACCCCATCGGCATCGCCACCAAATTTATCGGGCTTGGGCAGTACAGTCGGTTGTTTGCCAACGCAGACTTCATCAACAGCCTGGGCCGCTCAACCCTGTTCGTGGCCTATACGGTTCCGGCTGTAATTGCCATGGCCTTGCTGCTGGCAGTGCTGGGGAATCTGCGACTAAAGCGCATTAGTATCTTCCGGGTAATCTTTTCCATCACCATCGCTGTTTCGGGCGCCACAGCCTCGCTGATGTTTTTATACCTGTACCACCCTTCGATCGGCAGCATCAATTACTTTCTCAACCTGCTGGGCCTGCCTTCCGTGCCCTGGTTAATCAGCGAAAACTCCGCCCTGATCGCGATTGCCCTTACCACCGTCTGGTTGCAGTTAGGCTTGAACACCGTTATCTTAATCGCTGCCATGCAGGGGATAAATGAAGAGCTATACGAATCGGCCATGATCGATGGCGCGGGCGGCTGGCAGCGCTTCCTGCACATCACCCTGCCGCTGCTTTCCTCCACCTTCTTCTTCCTGGTGGTTGTGGATATGCTGGCTTCCTTCCAAACCTTTACTCCCATCCAGATCATGACCGGTGGCGGGCCGCTGGAGTCAACGAACCTGCTGGTCTTCTCCATCTATCGCGAATTTTATATCAACGGCAAATACGGCCTGGCTGCGGCGCAGTCGATTATGTTGTTCCTGATCATGCTGGTGCTGACAATTTTTCAATTTACCGTGGTTGAAAGGAGGGTGTTTTACGAATGAACGACACCGTTTTGCACCGCCCCTTATGGAATACAATCCTTCTTTACACTATTCTGATTGTCGCGGCAATTGTAGTGCTCTTTCCCATTTATATGGCGGCGAACATCAGCCTGTTGTCCGATAACGAGCTGGCCTCTTACCCCCCCAAGCTGTTCCCCACCGGGCTGCATTTCGAGAATTTCAAACGCGCCCTCGAGCAGGCCCCGCTTGGACGTTACCTGCTCAATAGTGTGATCCAATCGATGCTGGTGATGATGGGCCAATTGATAACGGCCTCTCTGGCGGCATATGCTTTTGCCTTTATTGACTTCAAATGGAAAAATGTGTTGTTCCTGGTCTTCCTGGCCACGATGATGATCCCCTGGGAAGCGACCATTATTCCCAACTACCTGCTCATCAAACAGATCAGCTGGACGGATACCTATCAGGGCCTGGCGGTGCCATTTATGGCCACCGGGTTTGGCACTTTCTTGCTGCGCCAATTCTTCTTGAAAATCCCAAAGGATCTCCATGATGCCGCGGTGATGGACGGCGCCAATGATCTGCACTTCTTATCGCAGGTGGTGCTGCCGCTGGGCCGGCCCGCGCTCGGGACCCTGGCCGTGTATAGTTTCTTGCAGACGTACAACCAATACCTCTGGCCGCTTCTGATTACCAATGTTCCCACCATGCGAACTGTGCAAATTGGTATCGCCCTTCTACAGGATGAAGAACGCTTTATGTTCAACACGGTCATGGCCGGGGTCGTGATCATCTTGATCCCAACCATCATTCTGTTCATCTTTAGCAATCGCCAGCTCATTCGCGGCCTGACCGCCGGTGCGGTAAAAGGCTAAAAAGAGCTGGATAAGGCGATTTGCAAAATTCTACGATGCGGGCAGGGACTGTCCCCCCTTACCGCGCCAATCCACCCAACCTTTGAAGGAGAAAAGAATGAGAAAGAAGATGTTTTCGCTCGTTACGCTGCTGGTGGTTGCCAGCATGGTTCTCGCGGCCTGCGCGCCGGCCGCAACTCCTCCGGCTGCCGCTGAACCAACCACAGCAGCCGTAGAACCCACCAAAGCGGCTGAGCCAACGAAAGCTGCTGTAGAACCCACCAAGGCCGCTGAACCAACTAAAGCCGGCGAACCGACAAAAGCGGCTGAACCGACCAAACCGCCGGCGGCTGCCGCTGCTGCTACAGCTACGATCGCCCCACCAAAGAGCACCAGCGCGACAAAGATTGCCTTCTGGCACTCGATGGCCGGTGATATTGGTGGTAAAGCAATTCCGCAAATGGCCAACGATTTCAACGCTTCGCAGGAAAAATGCTACGTAGAGCCAATCTACCAGGGCTCCTACGATGACTCGCTGAATAAGCTCAAAGCGGGCCTGCAGTCCAAAGATACCCCGGCCGTGGTGCAGTTGTTCGACATCGCCACCCGCCTGATGGTGGATCTCAAAGTGGTCACTCCCGTCCAGGACTTCATCGACAAAGAGAAGTACGATGTCTCCGACCTGGAGCCAAACGTGCTCTCCTATTACACGGTGGACGGCAAGCAGTACTCGATGCCTTTCAACACCTCCACTCCGCTGCTGTACTACAACAAGGATATGTTCAAAGCCGCCGGGCTCGACCCCGAAAAGCCCCCGCGCACGTTTGCTGAGTTCGAAGATGCAGCTACCAAGCTGACCAAGAAAGAGGGCGGTAAGACCACCGTCTATGGCGCCGCCTTTGCCATTTACGGCTGGTTCTTTGAACAGTTCCTGGCCGTCTCCAATGGTCAATTTGTGGACAACAACAACGGCCGCGACGGCCTACGCAACCAAGGCCACCTTCACCGGCCCCGAGGGCGTGGCGATTATGGATTGGTGGAAGAAGATGTACGACGCGGGCGTGATGGCCAATTACGGCCGCAAGACGGTCGATACCCGCAACGCCTTCCTGGCCGGGCAGACGGCCATGTTCATTGATTCCACCGCGGTACTGCGCGGCATGATCGATGGATCGCAGGGCAAGTTTGAGGTCGGCACCGGTTTCCTGCCCCGCCCGAACGAGGAAGCCTACAAACAGTCCGGCACCATCATCGGCGGCGCTTCGCTGTGGATGATTAACAACCGCCCGCAGGCTGAGCAGGACTGCGCCTGGGAATTCATCAAGTACCAGGCTGCCCCCGCGCAGCAGGCGTACTGGCACACCATGAGCGGCTACTTCCCCATCCGCAAGGCCGCTTATGACGAAGCACTCGACAAGGAATGGACGGGGAAGTACCCGCAGTTCACAACCGCTATTAACCAGCTGCACGGGACTCCCGATTAATCCTTCCTCCCGCGGTGCCCTGATCGGCGTGTTCCCCACCGCCCGCGCCACAATTGAGACGGCCATCGAGGAAATCCTGGCCGGCAAATCCACTCCACAAGCGGCCCTGGACAAAGCCGCCGAGAGCATCACCACCGCGATCAAAGACTACAACGAATCAATGGGTATTCAATAAACATTCGGGGTGTATGGGCTAAAAAAGCCCATACACCCCAGGCATCACCGCTCACACGAAAAATTTTTAGGCCGTTGGCGGCCCCTTATGGGCCGCCAACGGCCTAGCCTCTCGCACCCCCATAAAAGAACAAGGTTCCATAACAAAACAAATGAAACTGAAATTGCCTGCTTTGTTCGTGTTCTGCCTCAGCCTGCCTATCCTTATATCCGCCTGCACGGCAGCCACGAATGCCACGCCTACCGTAACTGCCGTACCTGCCATACCTGCTCCGTCTGCGACGCCCTCCCTGGAGAAAACACCCATGACCCCTCCTCCTTCTTCCAAACCATTGAATATCGCCCACCGGGGAGCGCGCTCCCTGGCCCCCGAAAATACGCTCGCCGCTGCTCGCAAAGGGCTTGAGATCGGCGCGGACCTGTGGGAGCTGGATGTCGCGGTCACGGCGGACGGCGAACTGGTGGTGATCCACGATGATACCCTCGAGCGCACTTCCAACGCCGCGCAGGTCTATCCGGACCGGCGCCCCTGGCTGGTAAACACCTTCAGCCTGGCGGAGCTGCGCAAGCTGGACTTCGGCTCCTGGTTCAATCAAACCGATCCATTTAAGCAAATCGCCGCGGGGGCCGTCACCCAGGAAATGCAACAGCGTTATGTGGGGGAACCCATCCCTACCCTGCGTGAAGCCCTGGTCTTTACCCGAGATAACCATTGGCGCGTCAACGTTGAGATCAAAGACGCCACCAGCACGCCAGGCGACCAGGCTGTCGCCGAAAAAGTGGTGGCCTTGATCGAAGAATTGGGCATGGTCAACCAGGTGTTAATCTCCTCTTTAACCACAGCTATTTAAAGCGGGTAAAAGCCGCCAACCCTGCCCTGCCCACCGCCGCGCTGGTCGAAACACCGGCTGCCGACCCGGTGAAGTTAGTCCTCGAACTCAACGCGATGGGATACAACCCAGGCATTAAGGGCTTCCAGCCCGAAGATATCCCGGCCATCCGTCAGGCGGGGGTGGAAGTATACGTCTGGACGGTCAACGACCCTGAGGTGATGCGCGCGCTGATCAAAAATGACGTGAGCGGCATATTCACCGATTTTCCACAGCGGCTGAAAAGCATCCTGGATGAGACAAAGTAGTTTCGTTCCGATTTTCCACAGATTTTATTTGCACTTTATTCTTCATTCTAACTAAAATAATAAATATACGTTTCCAACTGCTCGGATGCATTTCAACAGCCTGCCGCCTATCCTGGCCGGTTAAACAGCGCTCCTGGAATGATTTTCATCCATCCCGAGTCAGGCAACCTATTCGCAGGCCTTTCAAAAGGAGAAGTTTCTATGGGCATAATGTTAGGAATACTGGTCGGATTTGGAGTATGGTTTTTTGTCCGCTACGTACTGGCTGCATTCTATACAGTGGATCAAAACGAGCGGGCGGTAAAAACCATCTTCGGACGAGCGGAACGAATGGGCCACACCATGACCGCGGACTCGGCGCTGGGAGAAACGCTCAGCGAAGAACATAAGCAGCGCTACAACTTTCCGGTCGTGCGGGTGATTCAACCTGGTGGACCATACTTTAAATGGCCGTGGGAACGCATTTACAAAGTCTCCATTGCCACCCAAACGATGAACATGGCTCAGGACCCCGAGGACCCGCAGGCCAACCTGGGCGGGACCGTTCTGGAAGCGGTTACCAAGGATCAGCTCAACACCGGCCTTAACGGGCAGATCCGCTACCGGGTGGCTGAAAGCAACCTGTATGCCTACCTGTTTGGCGTAAAAATGCCCATTTCGCACGTTATGGGCTACTTCGTCTCCGTACTGCGCGAACGTATCGCCAGTTTTGAAGCGCCAGCCGTTGAAGTGATCCCGGGAAGCGATATGAGTATTGTCACGGGTGTTTCGATCAATGATTTGCGCAAGAACCTGCGCGACCTGAACGAACACATGGAGCGCGAATGCGCTTCATCCGCAGCACGTTATGGCATCATCCTGGATGCATCCCTGATCACCGGGATCGATCCGCCGGCGGAGGTTGAAGTCGGCCCTGGCGGCGATTAATACCGCGCATAACCAGGTGTCATCGGATATCAGCCTGGCGCAGGCCCTGGCGGACCAAAAAATTGTGCAGTCCAGGCGGGCGGTAGAAATTGAAACGCTCAATGCCCAGGCCGAAGTGGAGCCGCTGCGGGCGCTGGCGGAGCAGCTCATGGAGCTGCGCAAAAGCGGGCCGGATGCACTGCAAGCCTATCTGCGCAATGTGCGCCTGCGCCTGTATGCGCATGCGCAGACAATCGTGCGGGAGGTGAAATAATGGAAACATTCATAGCGTTTGTCATTGCGGCGGTGGTCACGTTCCTGGCCATGTGGTTCATCATGCCGATTGTGCTGTTCTTACTGCGCCAGCTGGGCCTGTATACCATCGTGCAGGAAGGCACCTGCCAGGTCTTTGTGTTATTTGGCCGGGTGATTGGCATATTAAAAGAGCCGGGGCTGCATATGCTGCCCTTCCGCCTTGGCCCAAAGGCCTTTTTGGTAAAGTGGCTCGGCAGCTGCCGCATCCTGGATATGCGTCTCGACCAGCAGTACCTGCGCAGCAACCCGGTCAACTCGGAGGAAGGCGCCCCAATGGGGGTAGGTATCTGGTACGAAATGTATATCAGCGAGCCGGTATCCTACCTGTTCAAAAACGCGGACCCGCGCGGCTCGCTGGCGGCAAACGTCAGCAATGCCGTTGTGCGATCGCTCAGTAATATGCCATTGGACCAGATGCTGGTCAACCGGCACAATATGAGCCGTACAGTGCGGGAAGAAGTTTCGCCTCGCTCGCACGAATGGGGCTACAAATTGGGCTCAATCTATATCCGCAAAGTGCACTTCCGCGACCAGGGCATGACCCAACAGATTGAGGCCAAAGTGGTCAACCGCCTGCGGCAGGTGACGTCCGCGATCAAACAGGACGGCGCCAACCAGGTCAACATTATCACGAGCACAGCCGAACGCCAGGCAGCGATTGAGTTTGCCAAAGCAGGCGCAATCCGCCCGCGTATCGTTGGCCAGGCGATGCAAAACATCGCCGCCGACAGCGAAGTGTCGAACGCAGTATTTGAAATCCTGGAAACACAGAAAATTCTAGAAGGCAAGGGTCATCTGACCCTCGTCCCGCCGGACAGCGAGCTGCTCAACCAGCTTATCGCAGCAGGCAAATAAACCTTTGGCATGCCGGGGGTGTACGGCGGAAGAACTGCCGTACACCCCTTGCGAGTCTTTTTTATTGCCCGCTGGTAACCGGTAACCCCTGCGCCTGCCATTGCGTTACCCCACCGGCCATACTCGTCACCTGAGTAAAGCCGGCTTGTTGTATCCCAGAACCCATGCTAGACTAAGATATCAACGATGAAAGGGGATAGAAATCACGATGAACAATCGACCTATTTTTGTCACCAGTTTTGACAAAGAACGTCTGGAACAAGTCCTTGCCGAGGCGAAGCGTTCGGAATACCGGGGTAGTGAGTACCTGGTGCGGCTCGAACATGAGATTGCCCGGGCAAAGGTAGTCTCTTCAAAGGAAATCCCCCCGGATGTAATTACCATGAATTCGAAGACGCGCCTGGTGGATATCGATACCGGCGAGGAAATGACCTACAGCCTGGTTTTTCCAGAAGATGCGGATATATTGCAAGATAAAATATCCATCCTGGCACCCATTGGAACGGCTATGCTTGGATACCGGGTGGGAGATATTTTCGAATGGCCCGTGCCGGAGGGCTTACGGAAGATCCAGGTAAAGGAAATTGTCTACCAACCTGAGGCGAAAGGTGATTATGACCTTTGACGGTTGCAGCCGCCTGTTTTGGGCCAGCTGGAAATTGTGGAAAGAACAACGGCCGGTGGATTGAAGAACTTCACAGATAACCCCCTTGTTCGACAAAGCGCCTTGAACATCAAGGAGAAGCATGGGAACTGCAACGGTAAAATGGATTGGTGGTCAACAATATATCGGGATCAACTCAACCAGCCATTCGGTTGTGCTCTCAACGGTTGCAGAAGGGGTGGGTATCAAGCCCTCCGATCTGCTGCTAATTGCCATCGCCGCCTGCACTGCGGTGGACGTTGTGGACATCCTGAGCAAAAAGCGTATGCCCCTCACCCAGCTGGAGATCAGGTCCAGCGGCGAGCAAGATGCAGACCCGCCGTGGACCTTTCGAAAAATTCACTTGCATTTCCGCATCGCCGGTAAGAGTCTGACTGAAAAAGCGGTAGAACAGGCTATCCAGCTTGCCGAAGAAAAATACTGCTCAATAGCCTCGACAATCCGCGCTACCACAGAAATCAGCACAGAATTTGAGATCCTACGGTCTGAGGCCGTATAAAAGCGGGGCAGGTGACATGGATAGAGAAACCCCTATTTTCGATGCGTGAAAGTAGTTAAAGAAACGGATCTCGCTGATTCGCCTGTCTCCAAAAACAACAGGGACGCAGCATAACCAATGGTTGTGCTGCGTCCCTGTTGTATGTTCTTAACGTGTCCCACTTTGTGAATTTTTAAACAATGTGACAAGTAGCTATGACATTCATCACTGTATCAAGTTGTTATAGGTTGTTATTATCAAGACATGATAATTTGTTATAGCAACCAATAACACTATGAATGACTTACTGACCACCCGCCAAGTACAAGATATCCTCAAGGTAGACCGCATCACCGTTTATCGCATGCTCCAAGACGGCCGTCTGAAAGGGGTCAAAATTGGGCAGCAGTGGCGCTTCCCGCTGAATGAAGTGGAACGGATGCTGGGTGTCAATCTGCCGGCGACGGAAAGTGCATTCACCGGCCCTGACCCAAATTTCCCTATCCACTGCGTGCAGACCATTCAGGATTTGTTTGCCGAGGTTAGCCAAATCAGCGCGTTGGTTATTAATATGCAGGGTGAACCGCTGACGCAGGTCAGTCACCCGACGCGCTTCTGTCAGATGCTGCTCTCCTCACCTGCCGGGCAGCACGCCTGCCGGGCTTCGTGGCAAGGGTTTGCCCGGGACAGTGCTGTCGTAGATGGCGTTGGCGGGAGCAGGTTTTTCACCTGCCAGGCCGGTCTGCAGTACATCGGTGCGCCCATTTTTGACCGAGACATCCAGGTTGGGCTGTTCCTGGCCGGGCAGTTCTATTGGCGGCCACCCGAGCCGCGCGAACAGGCCGAACGCATCCGCCGCCTGGCCGGCGCGGCAAACCTGCCGCTGGAAGAACTCCAAGCCGCAGCCAATGAAATTCCGGTGATCGACCCGGCCGAACATGCCCGAGTTGAAACCTGGCCCTTTACCGCTGCCAAAGCAGTGGAAAGTATTTTGCACGAACGGCTTTGCTTCGTCGAGCGGTTACAACAGATCGCAGATCTGACCCATTTATCCTGAAAAACAGCCCGTATCAAGGAGAGGAATAAATGAAGAAGTTGTTAGTTTTGGGCGCTGGCAGTGCTGGCACAATGATTGCCAACCGCATGAACCGCATGCTGAACCGGGATGAATGGCAAATTACCATCGTTGACCCCGACCCGGTTCATTATTATCAGCCGGGGTTCCTGTTTATGCCCTTCGGCATCTACAGCAAAAAAGACTGTTTCAAACCACGCAAAGATTTTCTTCCCAAAACAGTTCAATACCTCCAGGAAAAGGTGGAAATCATTGAAACAGCCACCAACAAAGTGCGCCTTGTGTCGGGAAAAGAGCTGGCCTACGACTTTCTGGTGATTGCGACTGGCGCGGATATCCATGCGGAAGAAACACAAGGTCTGGCAGAACATGAATGGGGCAAATCTATTCACACGTTCTACTCTTTTGAAGGCTCGGCAGCCCTGGCCGAAAAGCTGCGCACCTGGCAAGGCGGTCGTTTGGTAGTCAATGTGGTCGAGAACCCAATCAAGTGCCCGGTGGCTCCGCTGGAATTCCTGTTCCTGGCAGACTGGTACTTCACACAGCGCGGCATGCGCGACCGGGTGGATCTCGTCTACGCCACGCCCCTGCCGGGCGCCTTCACCAAACCGATCGCTGCCAAACTGCTCGGCGATTTGCTAGAGAAGCGGAAGATTCGCGTCGAACCCGAGTTTATGATTGAGCGCGCGGACGCGGACGCTAAAAAGATCGTCTCCTACGACGAGCGCGAGGTGGAATACGATCTGCTGGTGAGCGTTCCCCTTAATAAAGGCGCCGAAGTGGTGGGTAAATCTGGCCTGGGCGACGAGCTGAACTTCGCGCCGGTCAACAAGCATACCTTTCTCTCCGATAAGTGCGACAACATCTTCATTCTTGGCGACGCATCCAATGCCCCGGCATCCAAAGCCGGCTCAGTAGCCCATTTTGCCATCGACTTGTGGGGCGAGAACTTTATCCGCTACACGGAAGGGAAAGAGCTGAAGCCGCTCTTTGATGGGCATGCCAACTGCTTTGTCGAATCGGGCTACGGGAAAGGCATGTTGATCGACTTCAACTACACGCAGGAACCGTTGCCCGGGCGCTACCCCGTGCCGGGGATCGGTCCCTTTGCTCTGTTGGAAGAGTCACGGCTTAACCATATCGGCAAGCTGGCCTTCCGTTATATGTACTGGAACATCTTGATGCGCGGCATGGGCATGCCCCTGCCCCCCACAATGCAGATGGCGGGAAAGCGGAAACCGGTCGATTAATCAATCAGTGACCAGTCAATCGGCGAGATGGGAGAATCACCGGATAACTGATTGACGAATCACTTCTCACTTCTTACTTTTTTTTGGAGGAAAGCATGGCTACGAAATCCATTTGTGGAAAAACCGTTCAGATCAATGAGGAAGGCTTCATGACCAACCCGGCGGAATGGGACAAAGATATTGCCGTTGAGCTGGCAAAGGAAGAAGGCATCGCCCAGTTGAGTGACGCCCACTGGAAGGTAATCGATTTCTGCCGCAAGGAAGGCGCCAAGTCTGGTAAAGCCCCCACCCTACGCCAGATCACCACCGGCACCGGGTTGACCACGAAAGAACTGTTTGGCCTGTACCCCAAAGGCCCGGCTAAGAAAGTCGCGCGTATCTCGGGGCTTGGCAAACCTGAAGGCTGCGTTTAAGAAGTCAATCAGTCAATTAGTCAATCAGGTATCAATTGCTCCTCACAGATTGACTAATTGACTGATCACTGCTCACTATTTTCCTCTCGCTGCTCACGAAAACGAAGGATATTTTAAAATGACAGAAGACCGGAAAGTCGCATTTATCTGCTCGAAGGGCAACCTGGATATGGCGTACCCCGCACTGGTGATGGGCTGGGCGGCACTCGGCAACGGCATCGATGTCACCCTCTTTTTTACCTTCTGGGGCCTGGACATCATCAACAAACACCGCGTCGACCATTTGGAGATCCCGCCGGTGGGCAACGCCAGCATGAAAATGAATCTGATGGGGGTCCCCGGTTATGTGGGTATTCCGCAGATCATGGGTATGCTGCCCGGCATGACTCCCTTTGCCACCAAGCTGATGAACGACAAAATGAAACAATTAGGCGTTCCGCCAGTGCGCGAATACCTGCAGATGCTGATAGACGGCGGCGCGAAGGTGTACGCGTGCAAGATGTCGGTGGATATGATGGGCTTGAAAATGGACGACTTTGTCGACGGCGTCTGCGACATTGTGACTGCCGGCGATTTTATGGATATGACCGAAGGCTCGCAGATTATCTTTATCTAAACGTCTTCGCGGGAAAAGCAGCCGCCCCATTGAATGAAGGCATTCAATGGGGCGGCTGCTTTTAAATAGGGTATGATCCAAACGGTAAACGAATTCTTTACCAGGAGTGTTTTGCGCGCCATGAAAATTCATCCCCTACCCACCGGTTTTGGATTGGCGTTCTTACTGGAGTTTCCGCACGGGCTGTACTTAATCGACAGCGGATCTCCGGGGATGCAGGCGCCCGTGTTGAAGAAAATGAGACAACTGGGCCGGACCGATCTGAAGCTCATCTGGATCACGCATGCCCATTACGATCACTACGGCAGCGCCGCCAGGCTGCGGGAGCTGACCGGCGCGCGCATCGGGGTGCACCCGGCGGATGCCATGTACCTGACCGCCGGCCAGTCGCCGCTTGGAAGCCCGCGCCGGTACGGTTTTATCTATCCGAAACTCCAGCCCATGCTGAACCGGATTTGGCCGCTGCTGGCTACGCCGGTCGACTTTACCCTGGAAGGTGGCGAAACCCTGGAACGATTTGGTTTAGATGCGACCATCCTGCATACGCCTGGTCACACGCCGGGGCATACCTGCGTTGTATTCGCAGACGGCACCGCTTTCGCAGCCGACCTGATCGCCCGTTCGCCCTATCCAAGGCTGCAAGATCTGCTGGCAACCGATTGGAGCCAGCTTCCTGGCAGCCTGGCCCGCCTGCAGGCGGCCAAACCGCAGTGGGTCTTCACCGGCCATTCCCGGCGCGCCTTGCCTGGAAGCATGCTGCAGCAGATCACTGCCTGATGCGCAAGCAGGCTGAAGGACCAGGGCAGGCATTTTACGATATTCACTGGCGTCAATGTGGAAAACAAATATCGTTTAGCAAACAAAACAAATTATTTTTTGATTGACGATATCCAGTATAATCAATATGGTCCATAGACAACAAATTATGCTGCTATGGCCTTTGTTGGTCATCGGAAAAGTAAGCATCACGGCATAAAAAAAGAAAATGGGAGGAATGAAATGGACTTTACAATTATCGGCGCAGGCAACATGGGCCGGGGTATTGCTACCCGGCTGTTGAGCGGCGGGAATTCAGTCGTAATTGTGGCTCGGGACAACGCTGCAGCTCAAAAACTGGTTGGAGAACTCCGGCCAGCAGTCAAAGGGAATGCATCGGTCAGCGCAGCTGCGCTGGGCAGCCCCGTCACCAGTGAAGCCGTGATTCTAGCCGTCTATTATTCCAGTGTGCCAGCGGTCCTTGCGCAATATGGCAATCAGCTGGCCGGGAAAATCATCGTCGACATTACCAATCCCCTCAATGCGACATTTGATGACCTGGCGACCCCACCCGGGTCTTCAGCGGCCGAGGAAATCGCTAAAATTACGCCAGCGGGCGCAAAGGTGGTCAAAGCCTTCAACACCACGTTCGCCGGAACGCTCGTCTCCGGGAAGGTGGCCGACCAATCGCTGGATGTGTTTATCGCCGGGGACGATGCCCAGGCGAAAGAACAGCTTACGAAAGCATTCAGCGCCTCGGGTCTGCGGCCGATCGATGTTGGCCCGCTGCGCCGCGCGCGCCAGCTAGAGGGCATCGGCCTGCTCCATATCACCCTGCAAAACACGCTGGGAAGCAATTGGGCTAGCTCGGTAAAGATTTTAACGTAAGAGAGTGTTTTCGCAGTAAGCCCAGATCGACGTCACCACAGGCGAGACACTCGCACGCCTCGTACCCGACTAACTTGGAAACCAAACCGCTCCGCCTCGGTCCGCGGTGTTTCTCAAGACCATGACGATGCCATGCAGATTATCCAAACCCAATCGAACGGCACACCCCAGGAATTGGTGGAATCCGGGTGGGTGCAAGTCGCGTTATAGCTTCTGGCGAGGTTTATATGATGGAACAAAACAGCCCTGGAAACAAAGCCCAAATTGTCTATTTCTCGCATGGTGGAGGTCCGCTGCCCATTCTTGGCGACGCCAGCCACCAGGCGATGGTGGATTTCATGAAACAGCTCCCATCCCAGCTCCGAAAACCGGATGCAATCCTGGTCATCAGCGCGCACTGGGAAGAAAGCGCAGCAACCTTGTTGGGCGCGCAAAACCCGGCCATGTTCTATGATTATTACGGTTTCCCAGATGAAGCCTACGCAATTACCTACCCGGCCCCAGGCAGCCCTGATCTGGCGAATCGGATTGCGGGGTTAATGAATGAAAACCACATCCCCACCCGCATCGATCCGCAGCGGGGATTTGATCATGGCTTATTTATTCCTCTGAAACTGATGTACCCACAGGCGGATATTCCTTCTCTACAGCTTTCGCTGCTGCGTGGACTAAACCCAGCCGCGCATCTTGCGCTGGGCAAAGCGCTGCGCGCCCTGATGAATGAAAATATCCTGGTGATTGGGTCGGGTTTCTCGTTCCATAATATGCGGGCATTTTCCTGGCAAGGTATCGGCGCCCCGGATCCGGCTAATGATGCCTTCCAAAACTGGCTGATCGAGGTATGTGCTGGTCCGATGCCGCAGGCCGAGCGGGAGCAGCGCCTGATCGAATGGGAGAAAGCGCCTTCCGCACGCTACTGCCACCCCCGTGAGGAGCATTTGCTACCCCTCCATGTATGTATGAGCATGGCGGAAAAGCCGGCGAAAGTCGTATTTGACGATCAGATCCTGGGCAAGCGCGGGGTTGCGTTTTTGTGGTAACGAAAAAAAGGAATTAAAAGGCATAGTCCGCCCAAGTTACCTGAAATCAGCAGCCATAAAGACTGCGCGCTGCTGCCACGGGTCAGGATGGGCAGATGCAATAGCCTCGCACAGACCCGGATTACGCCAAGGTCCAGACAAACAAAAAATCGGAGGAAAACCTCCGATTCTCTGTTGTGTCGGGGCGAGAGGATTTGAACCTCCGACCTCACGGACCCGAACCGTGCACTCTACCGGACTGAGCCACGCCCCGCCGACGACTTTATTGTACCATCCTTCCTGATTTTGACAAGGTTCGCGCTGAATTCATCCCTTGGCTAAAAAACCATTCGAAAATAGTATACAAATATTGTACCAGTTGATCCCTCGGACTGTATAATCAATGCGCACATAAATGGGTTGCAAAAACCCAAAAACCGGTTCAGTAATATTCATAGGAGTGGTGAGATGAGTGACAAGAAAGTACGGGTGGCGATCATCGGTGTGGGCAATTGCGCTTCGTCTCTGGTCCAGGGAATCGAATTTTACAAGAAGGCGGAAGCAGATGACCGTATCCCCGGTTTAATGCACGTCAACCTGGGCGGGTACCATATTAGCGATATCGAATTCTCCGCCGCGTTCGACGTGGTGGACACGAAGGTAGGCAAAGACCTGTGCGAAGCCATTTTCGCCTATCCGAATAACACATACAAATTTGCCGACGTTCCCAACCTGAATGTGCCCGTCCAACGCGGAATGACGCACGATGGCCTGGGCAAATATCTTTCGCAAATTCTGACGAAAGCTCCTGGCCCCACCGCGGATATCGTGAACATCTTGCGCGAAACCAAAACGGATGTAGTCGTCAGCTACCTTCCGGTTGGTTCGGAAATGGCGACCAAGTGGTATGCGGAACAGGTGCTGGAAGCCGGTTGTGGTATGGTAAACTGTATCCCGGTGTTCATCGCCAGCTCCGAATATTGGGGCGAGCGCTTCCGCCAGAAAGGACTGCCTATCATCGGGGACGATATCAAAAGCCAGGTTGGGGCCACCATCCTGCACCGCGTGCTTACCAGCCTCTTCGTCGACCGGGGTGTGCGCCTTGACCGCACCTACCAGCTAAACTTTGGCGGCAATACCGATTTTCTCAACATGCTCGAGCGCGAGCGACTTGAATCCAAGAAGATCTCCAAGACCAATGCCGTCACCAGCATGCTGCCCTACCCGCTCCCGCCAAACGATGTTCACGTTGGACCCAGCGACTATGTGCCCTGGCTCACCGACCGCAAGTGGTGCTACATTCGCATGGAAGGCACGACCTTCGGCGAGGTTCCGCTGAACGTAGAAACCAAGCTGGAAGTATGGGATTCGCCCAATTCCGCCGGCGTGGTCATCGATGCCATCCGCTGTGTCAAACTGGCCCTCGACCGGGGTCTTTCCGGTCCATTAATCGCCCCATCCTCCTATTTCATGAAATCGCCGCCCAAGCAGTTCAAAGACAACATTGCGCGCGAAATGACCGAGGCTTACGTCCAGGGCGAAGAATAGGAACTTGAAGAATAGGAAATTATTGAATGCATTGCCGCTCCCATTCCAACCAGGTAGTTTCTGAACAAAAAGCAAATTGGCGGATAGATCAGCGTAAGAACTTGTGGCAGGTGAGGCTTGCAAAAAGCCGCGGACTTGCCACAAGTTTCCTTGCGGTTGTGCTGTGCATTTCCAGTTTTCTGGCGGCTTGTTCGCCAACCCCGGCAGCCTCCACGCAATCCAGCAGCCCCACGCCAAACCTGGCCCTGACCGAGGTATTCCAGAAAGCTCTCGACCAGGCCACCCGCTCGATCCCCACGCCTACCGCCACCGTCACCCCTACCCTGCCGCCGCCGACCCCCACTTTCACCGCCACGCCTATCCGCACTCCGCCGGCGCTCCCTGGTGTCTTCAACACTTCGCTCATCCCTAAGGATGGGATACCTCAGACATACATCCAGGACACCTGCGAATACCTAAAGGCGCGCTGGGATCCCAATAACAGCTCCCCAGGCACCGTGGTGATGGTGATCATGTACCACTCCGTCACCGAGGATTACAACCCTCTGGCCACGGATGGCTCGCAGGTTCACCACTCCGATGTGGTGATGACCCTGGAGCATGCTAAAGAGGTTGGTTTCCAGACCATCACCGCCACCCAGCTGGCCGACTTCCTGGACCATAACGCGCGCATCCCGCGCCGCTCGCTGCTCATTATTGTGGATGACCGCAAGCGTAAGGAATTTTACGAGACCCATTTCATCCCCTTTCTGAAAGAATTTGGTTGGACGATCACCAACGCCTGGATCTCCGCCAAAGATACCCTCGACATTTATTGGAAGGAAAATGAAGAAGTGGTCAAGGCTGGTTGGGTCGATCCGCAGGCGCACGGCGTAGTGCACAATACCCCGGCTGACGCATTTTCAACCGACGATTTTCTGCGCGGCGAGCTGTACGGCTCGATCGAGGCGATCCAGCAGCATCATGGAAAGACGCCTGTCGCCTACATCTGGCCTGAGGGTGGGTTCACCCTGCGCAGCGTCCAGCTGGCCCGGGAGGCTGGCTACCGGGTGGGCTTCACGATTAACCCGCGCGGCCCGGTGATGTATAACTGGATCCCGCAGGCCGAAAAAGCGGACCCAAGCCATCCCAGCTGGACGCCTGAAATCCCGGCCAAAGACCCGCGCCTGACCCTGCCGCGCTACTGGAGCAGCGATGCTGCCTACCGCATCGACGATGTGATTAACATTAATAAAGAAGCCGAAGCCGCCGCCGAACAGAACAAAGCTACCGAACTGGAATATTACGATATTGTTTGTAAAGGCAAGACGGGAGCGATCCCTACAGTGGCGCCGTAGAGCAGGTAAGCAGGGCTGCGTGAAGTGAGATACGGGAGAAGGAAACAGTCGCGTTCTCTGCCCGCATAACACTTCAAGCGCGCGCTGCGCGCTGACTCATTACCTGTTCTTCCCGCACCTGAGTTATAATTCACCAAAATAAAATGACCGAAAACTGTATTTTTTGCCAGATTGCAGCCGGCAAGGCGCCCGGCAATATTGTCTATCAGGACGAGCTGGTGACCGCTTTTCCCGACCAGCGTCCCGCGGCCCCGGTCCATCTGCTGATTGTCCCAAACCGCCACATCACCTCATTAAACCGGATCAGTGAGGAGGATGAAACGCTGCTTGGACGCATCCTCATCGTCGCCCGGCGGCTGGCGGAGCAGAAAAATATCAGTCAGAACGGTTACCGGATCGTCATCAACACCGGTGCAGAAGCGGGCCAGACGATCTTCCACCTGCATGCTCACCTGATGGGCGGTCAGGATCTTCCCGGATTACCACGCTAGTTGCGAGGAACGTTGAACCGCAAACCCTTCATCATCGTTGGCATTATCTGGATGCTACTGGCGCTTAGCTGTACACGCAGCGCCGGCACCTCTGAATCCTGGCGTGTGACTTCGGTCAGCAACCAGGCCAAAGCCAAACAGACCAACACTGCCGCCAGTGGAGCAAAGCGCGCACCGGGCGACCCAATCCTCACCCCAACGCCGGACGCCCCCCGAACGCTGCCAACGCTGCTTACCGACCCGCAACAGTACATCGTCCAACCCAGTGACACGCTGGGGCAAATTGCACAGCGCTATGGCGTATCCATGGAAAGCATCATCTCGGAAAACAAAATCGAAAACCCGGACCGGCTGGAAGTCGGCCAGGTGCTGAATATTCCCGCTGCCAACCCACTCGCTCTCGGCCCTGGCTTTAAAGTGATCCCCGATTCTGAACTTGTGTACGGCCCTGGCAGCGCAACCTTCGATCTGCCCGGTTTTATCAAACAAAAAAAAGGCTACCTCAGCCGTTATCAGGAGCAGTTAGACAACCGCTCGTATGACGGTGCCGGGATTATCGAGCGGGTTGCGCAGGAATATTCGGTAAACCCGCGCCTGCTGCTGGCCTTGCTCGAATACCGCAGCCATTGGGTCACCCAGGCCACCCCACCCGAAGGAAGCACGGATTACCCCATGCTGTTAATTGATTTGCCACGCAGAGGCCTGTACCGTCAAATGGCCTGGACGGCCAACAACCTGAATCGCGGGTACTACCTCTGGCGCGTGGACGGCATTGGCAGCTGGCTCTTGCAGGATGGGAGTATTATCCCAGCCAATCCCACCATTAATGCCGGTACGGCTGGCATTCAGAATTTATTCAGCAACCTGCTTGGCAAAAATGACTGGGACGCAGCTGTGGGCGAAAAAGGCCTGTTTGCCACCTATGTGCAGCTCTTTGGCTACCCATTTGACTTCGCGGTGGAACCCCTTTTGCCGCCCAATCTGCAACAGCCTGCCATGCAGCTGCCATTCGAGCCTGAGGCAGTCTGGGCCTTCACTGGCGGACCGCACGGCGGATGGGGCAGTGGTTCCGCCTGGGCAGCCATCGACTTTGCCCCAGCCGAAACACGCGGCTGCGTGCAAAGCGATGCCTGGGAAGCCGCCGTCGCCGATGGCATGATTGTTCGCTCAGACCTGGGGGCCGTGGTCCAGGATATGGACGGCGATGGGCTGGAACAAACCGGCTGGACCGTGCTGTATATGCATGTTGAAACCCGCGACCGTATCCAAGCCGGTACGCGCGTGAAAGCCGGCGACCGCATTGGGCACCCTTCCTGTGAAGGAGGCGTGTCAAATGGTTCTCATTTGCACCTGGCTCGGCGGTATAATGGGGAATGGATCCCCGCCGATGGACCGCTCCCCTTTGATTTGGAAGGCTGGCATTCAAAAGGCGACGGTATCGAATATAACGGTTTCCTGGTAAAAGATGGAGTAACGGTTGAAGCCATGGAAGGACGCCATCCTGAAAACGAGATCGGCCGCTAACACCTCATTTACTGGCAATTTCAGCAAGCGCGCCGCGGTGGTGATCGTTCTACTGACCTGGTGGCTGGCGCCATTAGCCTGCTCGCGCAACCTCGTTTCTCCGGCGCAGATGACCGCCACTGCCAACGTCTCGGCTTCCAGCCAGATCGTTTCTGCCGCGCAGCAGCCCCTGGTCACCATCACTTCGGTCGGAGCCGTAGGGCAGGCACAACCCGTTGCCCCCACCCCCAGGCCGTCCGCTACCAGCACGAAAATTGCCGCTACCCCAACCAAACGCACCACCCAGGATCCGCTGATCCTGTATTACACCCAGGCGGGCGATACGCTAAAGGCTATCGCTGCCCGTTTCAACGTGCTGCCGGAGGAAATCACCTCCCCGGAAACGATCAAAACCGAAGGGCTGTTTGACCCCGGTGTGCTGCTGCTTATCCCGCCCCGTCTTGGCGAAACCAGCTCCTCGACCCCGCTTATCCCAGACAGTGAAATTGTTTTTTCTCCCTCGGCGCTAGATTTCGATATCAAAGCCTTCGCGGATGAGGCGGGTGGAAAACTGGGCAAAGACTACAAAGAGTGGCGCACGGACGGCTGGTATGACGGCGCGGGTGTGATTCAACGCGTGGCGATCGAAAACTCGATCAACCCGCGCCTGCTGCTGGTGATCCTGGAACGGCAAAGCCATTGGGTGTACGGTCAGCCGCAATCCCTGGCGGAAACGGATTTCCCGATTGGCTGGTTAAAAGCCGAAAACGAGAAGAAAGGGTTGTACTACCAGCTAAGTTGGGCCGTACAGCAGCTCAACATCGGCTATTACAGCTGGCGGGATGGTTCCTTAACCACTCTGATTTTCCCAGACAAACAAGAGCTCCGCCTGGCGCCGGACTTGAATGCTGGCACCGTGGCCCTGCTATACCTGTTCTCCCGGCTTTATACGCAGCCCGAATGGGCTGGCATACTTTACGGACCGGATGGATTTATGACGCAGTACGAAAATATGTTTGGCAGTCCCTGGCTGCGGGCGCAGTCCGTTGAACCGCTCTTCCCGGCCACGCTGACCCAGCCGCCGCTAGAACTGCCTTTCGCCTCCGGGCACATCTGGAGCCTGACCGGCGGTCCGCATTCCGCCTGGGGCCCCGATGGCGCCAACGCCGCCCTGGATTTTGCTCCTGGCTCCAACGCGCACGGCTGCTATGAATCAACCGATTGGGCGACGGCGGTTGCCGCCGGCCTGGTAGTCCGCTCCGAAAACGCGCAGGTGGTTCTCGACCTGGACGGCGATGGACATGAACAGACCGGTTGGGCCATCCTGTATATGCATATTGACACCAAAGACCGCGCCCCGGTAGGCACCTGGTTAAGCTTGAATGACAACATCGGCCACCCTTCTTGCGAGGGAGGCGTTTCCACCGGCACACACGTGCACATCACCCGGAAGTACAACGGTGAATGGATCCTGGCGGATGGCCCCATGCCGTTTGTATTAAGCGGCTACCGGGCACATGCTGGTTCCGGACTGTACAAAGGTACCCTGACCAAAGGCGACCAAACCATCTACGCCTCTGACGTTGGCTCTTACGAATCCCGCGTAATTCGTCCCTGATACGCGGAAAGCGCGCTCGCTTGAAGCGGTCATTTCAGGTATAATCCACCATTATCATCGGAAAATCAAGACGATTTAAATTACGCCCCGTTTACCACGGGGCTTGATACGCGCAGCCATGAAGACAAAGCAACCTCTTTCCTACTCGCCAAACCTGCGGGCGGTCTATCCCCTGTTCGCTTCAGGCAGATCGGGCCGCACATCCGCAAAGGGCATGCTGCTGTTATCCCTGGTACTGACCCTGCTAATCAGCGCCTGCCTGCCCGAGTCGCCGACCAGCCTGCCCTCGGATGCCACGATCACGCCCGTTCCAACCAGCACGCTGCCCCTGCCAACACCCCTGGCCACCCGACCGGCCTACCAACCCGGCCAGCTGGTCGATTATACGGCGCAAATTGGCGATACCCTGGATGCCCTGGCAAAGCGCTTCAATACCACCGTTCCTGAAATTCGCACCGCCAACCCCATCATCCCGGATTCCGCCACCACCATGCCCACTGGGCTGCCGATGAAGATCCCCATCTACTACCGGCCGTTGTGGGGCAGCCCGTACCAGATCATCCCCGACAGCCTGTATATCAATGGACCCGCCCAGCGTGACTTTGACCCGGTGAAATGGGTCGACCAACAGCCAGGCTGGTTGAAAAACTACGTTGCCGCAATGGCAGATCGCAACCGGCGGGGCGGTGAGATTGTACAGTACATCTCCACCCTCTACAGCATCAGCCCGCGCCTGCTGCTGGCCCTGATCGAATACCAGACCCATGCCCTCTCCGATCCTAATCCACCAGACCCAGAGGAGCTTTACCTGCTGGGAAAGGTCAGCTATGATAGCGAGGGCTTGTACCGGCAGTTAGTATGGGCCGCGGACCTGCTGAACGATGGCTATTACAGCTGGCGAACCGGCAGCCTGCTTTCCTTTGAGCACCACGACGGTCGATTAGAACGCCCGGACCCATGGCAAAACGCGGCCACCGTCACCCTGCAATACTATTATTCCCGCATCCTGGACGGAGAAGCATACCAGCGAGCCGTCTCCGGGGCCGGGTTAGAATATACCTACGAGGCATTGTTCGGTGATCCGTGGGCGAACGTTCAACCCCACATCCCGGGCAGCCTGGAACAACCCGCCATGCGCCTGCCATTCGAGCCCGGCCCGGCCTGGGCCTTTACCGGCGGGCCGCATAACGCCTATGGCGAACAGATCACGCCCCTGGCCGCGCTGGATTTTGCTCCCCCAGCTGTCGCCAGCGGCTGCCAACCCACGGACCAGTGGGCCACCGCGGTGGCGGATGGCGTCATCGCGCGCAGCGGCCCGGCTGTGGCGGTGCTGGACCTGGATGGGGACGGCGACGAGCGAACCGGTTGGGTGGTTTTTTATCTGCACCTGGCCAGCGGCAGCAATCCACCGGTTGGAACACACCTCGCGGCCGGCGATCACATCGGCAGACCTTCTTGTGAGGGCGGGCGGTCAACGGGCACGCACGTCCACATCGCGCGTAAATATAATGGAGAATGGATTCTGGCGGAGGGCGCCCTGGCTTTCAATTTGGAAGGTTGGGTTGCGCGAAACGGTTCCGCGCCCTATCAGGGAACGCTAAATCGCAGCGGGCGCACGATCAACGCCTGTGTCTGCTCAGATTACCTCAGCCAGGTACAATCTGCTGCACCGCTGGCCGGCCCATAAACCAGGCAGGAATCAAATGGGATGCGGCAGCGCGAGTCGCGCTGCCGCATCCCATTTGGGTTACCTTATTGCGCGGCTGCTTCCAAAACCGTGATTTTGTGTTCGATCGTCGCTACCTGGCCAAGCATGGCGGAGGCAGGGCAGTATTTGGTCGCCGAAAGCTCAACCGAGCGCTCGACAGCCGCCCGGTCCACTTGATGGCCGGTGACAACAAACTCCAGCACAATATGAGTGAAAATCCGCGGATGCTCCGTTGCCCGTTCAGCCTGAGCATGCACTTCAAAGCTGGTGACCTCCTGGCGTTTCTTATTTAAAATCGAGATCACATCCATCGCAGTGCAGCCTGCCAGGCCAAGCAGGATCAGCTCCATCGGACTAAAGCCATTATCCTCTCCCCCCGACGCCGGCGATGTATCCAGCGGAACCGTGAACTCCTTTGAAGACGAGCCTTCAAAGACCATCTTGCCATTCCAGATTGCTTTCACTTCCATGGTCAACACCTCCCTGTACTGGGATTTATCCCTCGGGCAGGCGCCACGCGGATACACCCAAGCTTATTGTACGATAGATTTCTCCAGCGCTGAGCGGATTTCCGCTACCAGGTGCTGCTCTGGAGCAGATCCGATAATCGTTCCGGCGCCCATATTAATGGTAGTTTGGGGCACTCCCGAAACGGCGAAGCGGTCAGCTAACGCAGGAAATTCCATCGCCTCCACCATCTCCGCTTCTACAAACGGGCTTTCCAAGGCAAACTGGTGCGCCAGTACCACGGAGCGCGGGCAATACGGGCAGGTAGGGGTCACAAACACCTGTAAATGAACGGGCTGGCTTAATTCCTTCAAGAACTGGCGCGTCTCAGGGCTCAGGTTCGAGTCGCGCCGCGCAACCAGGATTACATCGTTGATCAACGAGGAAAACTCGTGCCCGGCCGGAATACCTTTGTAGCGGATGCCGTAATCGAGGATCTGTTCGCCTTCCTGCCCGGCCAGAACAAACGCCGGGGCTCCATCCACTTTATACTGCTTGGCCAGCCCGGCGTCTTCTTCAATGTCATATACCTGTAAATGCACCTGATCTGAAAGGGCGCTTACTTCTTCCAATAATTCCTGGGTATCCGCACAGTACGCGCAGCGCTCAGCATCCCGGCTGCCAAAAAATAGAATCGCTACCAGGTTCGGGAGTTCTCCAAACGCTTCCCGCACCTGGTTCTTGATATTATCATCCAATAAATTCGCCATTATCGCTCCTGAAAAGCCCAATAAACCCAACAATAGTCGTCCGTCTAGACCCGCATCCGCCTGGGGACGCGTTATCTATTAGACGCAGCATAGTAGAAAAAGTTACATGTAGGGTCTGGGGAATGTTATTTGAGGTAATCTTCCAGGTTCAGGCGAAGATATAAGCGCTCACGCACATCATCGGGTAGGTGCGTTTCCTCACCCGTCTCTTGATACAGCTCGATAGTTTTTTTCATCGTATCCACCACCACGCGGCAGCGCTTACAGTCTTTCATGTGTTGTTCCAACTCGGCGCACAGCTCGCCGCTCAGTGCGCCATCCACGTATTCCCCTAAGGTAGAAAGAAGCTGCCGGCAGCTTTCGTGATCGTCACATTCATCCAGGTTGTGAAGGTGTGTTTCGTGCCCCTGCATATGTTGTTCATTTGACTGAACGGGTTCCTCCATTGCCATTTTCTTTCGCGTTTGCTTGCTCATTTGTCAGCCCTTTCCACATCCGGCTTCTCGGATAACCGTTCGGCATAGTATACCGACAACGCCTCGCGCAGCTTCAATCGCGCGCGCAGCAGGCGGGTCTTGACGGTGGCTTCCGTCAGGCCAAGCGTATCGGCAGTTTCTTTCACGGATAATCCTTCAATGTCCCGCAGGACAAACACCGCTCTCAGCGCCGGCGTTAGCTGCTGGATGGCTTCGTCCAGAAAACCGGCGCGCTTCTGCATTCAGCAGCTCACCCTCTGGCAGGCAGCACCAATCGACAATCTCGACCGGCTCGGTTTCGCTTTCTCCATCATCCTTCTCGTCATCAATGGAAACAGCATCCGGCTTGCGCTTGCGCACCAGCATCAATGCTTCATTGACCGCAATGCGATATAACCAGGTCGAAAGACTGGAGCGCCCTTCGAATGTTGGCAGCGAACGCAGCGCCTTGATAAAGGTCTCCTGAAGAACATCCTCGGCGTCCTGCGGATCATTCAAGATTTTCAATGCCAGCCGGTAAATCCGGTCGGAATAAGCCTCCACCAGGCGGGCAAATTCCGCCCGGTCCCCGGCCTGCAAAGCGGACAGCGAAAACGCTGGCCGCGACGGCGCAGGATCCTGATTCTGAAGGTTCTTCTTCATTAGATGACGTCCCGAACAAAAAGGTTACATTTCAAGAAAGCGGCCAGGTGGGCATCACATCCAGGTTGAGCGGATCCTGCTGCCCAAGTGCGAACCGGAAGTACCCGGCCGCCGCAATCATGGCGGCGTTATCGGTACACAGGGAAAGCGCCGGGATATGCACCGGGAACTCTTTCTGACCCAAGAAAGCTTCTCTCAGGGCACGGTTGGCCGAGACGCCCCCGGCTACCAGGATTTCTTTGGCCTTGAAAGCGCGCGCAGCCGCCAGAGTCTTGCTAACCAGCACATCCACCACGGCGGTTTGGAAACTGGCTGCCAGATCCTCTACCGGCAGCGGGCGGCGGTTGGCTTCCATCTCACGCACAACGCGCAGTACAGCCGTCTTCAGACCGCTAAACGAGAAATTCCAGGTACCTTCCAGGCGCGCGCGGGGGAAGTTAAAGGCCTGCGGATTGCCGTTCAAGGCCGCCTTCTGTATGGAAGGCCCGCCCGGGTATGACAGCCCTAACAGGCGTGCGACTTTATCAAATGCCTCACCGGCCGCATCGTCCAGGGTGCTGCCCAGGCGCTGATACGTCAGGTGGTCGGACATCAGATTCAGTTCGCTGTGCCCACCGGAGACCAGCAGCGCCAGCAATGGGAACTGCGGCTCCGGAGGGGGTTCCGCCGCATCCGCGGGGTACACCCAGGCCGAATAAATGTGCCCTTCCAGGTGATTGACCCCAATCAGCGGCAGGTTCCCGGCCAGCGCCAGTCCCTTGGCAGTATTCATCCCCACCACCAGCGACCCGGCCAACCCTGGCCCGCGCGTGACAGCGATAGCATCCAGGTCCGACAGGCTCATATGCGCCTGCTGCAGCGCCTGTTCCACCACCGCGTAGATGGTGCGGATATGCTGGCGCGAAGCCACCTCGGGGAATACCCCGCCGTATGGCGCATGCAAGTCGATCTGAGATGCGACCACACTCGAGAGCAGCGCGCGCCCATTCTCAATGACCGCCGCGGCTGTCTCGTCGCAAGAGCTTTCTATGCCCAGAATGCGGGCCGAAGGAAGGGGTAACCTTTCTTCTCGTTCCATTTCACCTACTTCCTCATCTTAAGAACCAAATCCAGCGGATATTCCGCCAGTACTTCAATCGTCCCATCCGGACGCACATACACTGTATCCTCTAGGCGTACTCCCAACCCGCGTTCCGGGTAATACAGCCCTGGTTCAACCGTGACCACGCTCCCCGGCGCCAGAACGTCTTCTGGCAGCGCGGTTGAGCCGCTGAACGGGCGCTCGTGCACACGCAGGCCCAATCCGTGCCCCACACTGTGTACGTACCCCTCCTCGGTTTCGGGCTGGTTCAGTACAGTTGGGTGGCCCATCTCCTCAAACATCTCACAGGTCAGGCGCTGGTATTCGTAAAAACGGGCGCCTGGTTTCATCTCGCGCAGGATGTTGTGGAAAACCGTCTTCACCTGATCGTAAATACCCTGCACATTATCAGGCGCGTATCCCAGGCACCAGGTGCGGGTAAAGTCGTAAAAATAGCCACCGCCGGCCTCACAAGGGAAAATGTCAAACACAATCGGCTGTCCCAGGCGGATCACATCCTCTGGTTCGCCGCTTGAGTGGGGTACGCCGGCATCCTTGCCAATCGCAAAGATGGTGCCTTCCGGATTCTCCGCACCACGCTCCGACAGCCACAGGTTAATCAGACCTTTAACCTTTCCAATCGTTACCGGCACGCCCTGCGCATCCAGCAACGTTTCGCCTTCGCCCACCTTCTGGCCGGTAAGGTAATCAGCGACCTTGCCCACCACCTCGGTGGTGATTTTTCCCATGCGGCGGATACGCTCGACTTCGGCCTCATCCTTGGTGAACATGGCCGCGCCCAGGATTGCCCCACCGGGGTCGCCAACCAGTTGACATCTGGTAAGCGTTTCTGCAGCTCGGTAAAGATGGGGAAGGCCGTACTCAGGTCGGCCTGGCCGTAAAGCGCCACCCGCCCGGCGGTAATGCCCAGGTCGGCCAGCATGTGGCAGTAGCGAATGGCCGCGGCCGCCACCCGATTACCTTTCGTTTCCTTCAGGTACTCCATAACCGGGTAATTGGCATAACTGCGCGTGGTCAACCCGGTCTTGGCAGCTTCATCGCGTTCCATCGAGGCATGAAAGAGCACCGCCGGCTCACCGCGTTTCTTGATCAGGTCGGCATACGTCAGGTGACCACCGCCAGTCAGGTAAACCATGGGTGGGTTATGGTCCCCAGGTCCGATCACCAGCAGCACATCGATATTATTCGCCTGCATGATCGCGTCTATATCACTTTTCACAGGATACCTCTTCGTTACTGATCGTTATTGAAAAAAGGCCTAAACGCCGTTTCCCAACGCGTTTTTTAACCCCACCAGCAGCGCGCCTTCTTCTTGTAGCAGCACAGTGCGGGGATCAAGTACAACTCGCTCATCCTCTACCCTGGCAATGATTGGCGGTGAAGATGCCCGCAGCCTCGCCAGGAAGCGGTTGGGCTGCACCCCTTTCAGCGCCAGCAGAAAAGTTGGCAGAGTTTCCTCCGGCAGGCTGCCCCCGCCAATAGTCGACTGCCCGGCTACTACCTCGCCTGTCCCGATCACCTCTACCCAGCGGGTGGCACGGGCGCGGATGTGGGCTACAGGGCAGGCGATCATCTGCCAGATGGGAATCTCTCGTTCAGCCTCATCCTTTAAATAATGCAGTAGGGTTGCTGAAAGCGCAGCCAGGCATAGTTTGTCGGCGCGTACCGCGCGCGCCAGGGGATGTTTCTTGATCATTGCCACCAAATCGGCGCTGCCCAGGATGATGCCCGCCTGCGGGCCGCCCAACAGCTTATCCCCTGAGAAGCACACCAGGTCCACCCCGGTCGCCAGCGATTCCTGGACGGTCGGCTCATGCGACAGACCAAAGCGGGTGGTATCCAGCAGAACGCCCGATCCAAGATCATCCAGCACACGCACCGCGTGGCGGTGGCCAACTTCCACCAGTTGCGCAAGGTCCGGCTCGGTGGTAAAACCAATGATGCGAAAATTGGAGTGGTGTGCGCGCATTACCAGAGCCGTGGGCTCCTGGAGGGCTTCCTCGTAATCCCGCACGTGCACCCGGTTGGTGGTACCCACTTCGACCAGCTTTGCCCCAGACTGGCTCATCACGTCTGGGATGCGAAAACCGCCGCCAATCTCCACCAGCTGGCTGCGCGAGATGATCACCCTTTTCCGGCGAGCCAGCGCGGTCAGCGCAAGCAGCAGAGCCGCAGCGTTATTATTGACCACCAGCGCCGCTTGCGCGCCGGTCAGGCGCTGCAGCAGCGCCTCGGCATGCACCAGGCGGGAGCCGCGCGCTCCGCGCTCGAGGTCAAACTCGAGGTTGCTGTAGCCCAGCGCGACGCTGTGCATCGCCTGGATAGCTGCCCGGCTGAGCGGTGAGCGCCCCAGGTTGGTATGCAGCACCACCCCGGTGGCGTTGATCACGGGCAGCAGGCTGGGCCGCAGCCGCAGTTCCAGGTTCTCCGCTACCCGGTCCAGGATTTGCAAGCGCTCCGCAGCCAGTTTCCTTTCGGATGGCGCTGTTTTCTCCCCATCCTCGGGAATATTAGGCAGCTGATCCAGCAGGTGCGCGCGTAAATCCGCCAGCTCTGTGCGAATGGTCTCCAATGTCTCTGGGCGGCCATATTCAGCGATCAACTCGGCCGCTTTTTGAGAGCGCAGAAGTTGTTCGACCGAAGGCAGCTCGCGTAAGGAATCAGGCATCCGCATCTTCCTCGTCATCGTCGTCCGCATCCAGATCATCTTCGTCCGCGCCCACCGCGGCTGCCGGCTGCGCCGGCGACCACTGGCTGCGTTCACTCGCCCGCAGCAAGAACTCAATCACCAGGAACCCCATGGCAAGAACAAGCGCCAGGCCAGGAGTGAACACGCGGCCCATCTGCAGCCAGGCCAGCAGGCTGCCATATACGCCCACCCACATGCCCTCCCGTAAAACCACCCCGCCATCTACGGGTGGGTCGCTCGGGAAGCGGCGGTTGAGGAAATACACCACCGGCAGGGCCGTCCCGCTGAAAGCCAGGGTGAACAGGAAAAAGAACAGCCAGCGCGGGCCCAGGGTGGGCAGGGCCAAGAAAATCAGCAAGATTAATCCGCCCCAGCCAATCACACTCAGCACGAGGCTAATCCATAAAAACGACCAGAATGAGGGTAGTTTCTGACTTTGCACTCCAACTCCACGTACGATTATATCATCACAAAAAACTGGGCATCGTGCAGCACGCAGGGCAATACTGTACAAAAAGCGTGCCAAAAAACCTGGTTTCCGTTTGAATAATCCAACTACTTGTGGTATCATCTGAAAACAATTGAACAGGGTAACCGTTTTGCTCGAAAACGATTGCCCCTCATCCAGAGAGGTGGAGGGACCGGCCCAATGATACCTCGGCAACCGCTTGCAAAAGCTGGTGCCAATTCCGGCAGAAACGGATGAAGATTGAGCCGAACTCCGGCTCGCAGTTTCTGGAAGATGAGATGATCCGCGATTTCATGTGCGCCTCTCGTATCCAGAGAGGCATTTTGTTTATATGCAAAAAAAACGGTAATGCGTTATTCGTTATTCAGAAAAGTGCATTCGCTATTATTTTTATAAACGGATCACTGAGAACTGACGACTGATAACTTCTTACAGGAGGGCAAATGAAACGAAAATATACCAACCGCCGATATCTAGACGCTTTAGAGGAACGAATTATTATCTTTGACGGCGCGATGGGCACCAGCCTGCAAAACCAGAATCTGGGCCCCGCTGAGTTCGGCGGGGAAAAGTACAACGGCTGTAACGATTACCTGGTCATCAGCTATCCCCAGGCCGTCGAAAAGGTACACCGCTCCTTCCTGGAAGTAGGCGTGGATGTGATCGAAACCGACACTTTCCGCGCCAACCGGCTCACCCTGGGCGAGTACGGTCTGGGGGACCGGACGGAAGAAATCAACCGCACCGCCGCGCAGCTGGCGCGCCGCCTGGCCGACGAATATGCCAAAAAACCGGACCAGCCACGTTTTGTGGCCGGCTCCATCGGCCCTTCGGGCAAACTGCCTTCGATGGATGACCCGGAGCTGTCCAACGTTTCCTTCGACCAGCTGGTGGATATTTTCCGCGAGCAGGCCAAAGGACTGCTCGAAGGCGGGGTCGATTTAATCCTGATCGAGACCTCGCAGGATATCCTGGAAGTAAAGGCTGCCATCGTCGGCATCCACCAGGCTTTCGAAGAAACCGGCATCAACATACCCATCCAGGCGCAGGTCACGCTAGATACGACCGGACGCATGCTGCTAGGCACAGATATTGCTGCCGTGCAGACCATCCTGGAAGGCATGGGCATCGATGCCATCGGGCTCAACTGTTCCACCGGCCCGGATTACATGCGTGAGCCCATCCGCATCCTGGGCGAACAGTCGACTCTGCCCGTGTCGTGCATACCCAACGCCGGGCTGCCGCTCAACGTGGATGGGCAGGCGGTTTATCCACTAGAACCCGCAGCCTTTCGCTGACACCCTGACAGAATATGTAGAGAAGTTCCATATCAACATCGTCGGTGGCTGCTGCGGTACCACCCCGGAACATCTGGCCCGGCTGATCGCCCAGGTGCGCGGACAGAAACCCACGCCACGCCCTATCGCCAGTCCGCCACGCCTGGCCTCGGCTACCCAGGCGACGAATATGCAGCAGGAACCAGCACCTTTCCTGATCGGAGAGCGGCTGAACACCCAGGGCAGCGCGAAGTTCAAGAAGCTGATCCTGGCCGAGGACTTTGAGAGCCTTCAGCAGGTGGCCGGGCAGCAGGTGGAAAGCGGCGCCCACGGCCTCGACCTGTGCGTGGCCCTCACTGAGCGCGCCGATGAGACATTCCTGATGCACCGCGCCATCAAGACCCTGGCCCCCTCCGTGCGCGCCCCGTTGGTGTTCGATACCACCGAGCCAGACGTGATGGAGACGGCGCTCAAGACCGCGCCCGGGCGCAGCCTGCTCAACTCGGTCAATCTGGAAGCCGGACGCGCGAAGGCCGACCGGCTCTTTGGTCTGGCCAAGAAGTACAATGCAGCCGTCATTGCCCTGACCATTGACGAGCAGGGGATGGCAAAAACCGCCGACCGCAAGGTGGAGGTGGCTCGCCGCATCCATGATATCGCCGTAAACGAACACGACCTGCGACCGCAGGATCTGGTCTTTGACGCGCTGACCTTCACCCTGGCTACCGGCGACCCCGAATTCAACAATTCGGCTATCGAAACGCTTGAAGGCATCCGCCGCATCAAGCAGGAACTGCCCGGCGTGCTCACCTCGCTGGGCGTTTCCAATGTCTCCTTTGGCCTTTCCCCAGCCGCTCGCGCGGTGCTGAACAGCGTCATGCTATACCATGCCGTGCAGTACGGGCTGGATATGGCCATCGTCAACCCGGCCCACATCACCCCGTATGCCGAGATATCCCCTGACGAGCGCGAGCTGGCCGAGGATCTGATCTTCAACCGCCGCCCGGATGCGCTCCAGCGCCTGATCGAGCATTTCGAGCAAAACAAAGGCGCCCGCGATGGCAAAGAAAATGCCCAGGCAGGCCGCCCTGCAGTCGATGACGCCCGAAGAGCGCCTGCACTGGCGCATCCTCTACCGCCACCGCGAGGATGTTGAAAAGGAGATTGATGAGATCATCCAGCGCGACGCGGTGGACGGGCAAAGCAAGCACGAAGTGGCCGTGCAGGTGCTCAACAGCGTGCTGCTGCCCGCTATGAAAGAGGTCGGCGACAAGTTCGGCGCGGGTGAGCTGATCCTGCCCTTCGTACTCCAGTCGGCCGAGGTGATGAAGAAATCCGTCTCGCACCTGGAAACCTACCTGGAAAAGAAAGCCGGTGTTACCAAAGGCACCCTGGTGCTGGCTACCGTCTATGGCGACGTGCACGATATCGGCAAAAACCTGGTAAAGACGATCCTCTCCAACAACGGCTACACCGTGATCGACCTGGGCAAACAGGTGCCGGCCGAAACGATCATCACCAAGGCCGTCGAAGTCAACGCTGATGCGATTGGGCTCAGCGCGCTGCTGGTCTCCACCAGCAAGCAGATGCCGCTGATCGTCAACGAACTGCAGCGCCGCGGGCTAAAATTCCCGGTGCTGATCGGCGGGGCGGCCATCAACCGCCGCTTTGGCCGGCGCATCCTGCTCACCGAAGCGGACGAATTTTATGCTCCGGGCGTCTTCTACTGCAAGGATGCCTTCGAAGGTCTGTCGACGATGGATACGCTGATGAATGAGGCAGAGCGCCCCAAGCTGCTCGAGCGCATCCGCCGCGAAGTCGGAAATGGAGTTGGGCCGCGCCGCGAAGCAGCCAGTCGGCGCGCCGCGCTTCGCCCCAGCGGTCCGAGGTGCGGCCGGCCTCGCGCATCCCCAATCCGCCCGGCTGGGGACCGCGCGTTGTGCGCGATATGCCGCTGGAAATGGTCTTCAAACACCTGGCTATCAACGAGCTGTTCCGCCTCTCCTGGGGCGCAAAGAATACGCACGGCGCGGCATGGAAAAAATTAGAAGGCGAGTTCCGCGAGCGGCTGGACCGCATGAGCCGCCAGGCGATCAAGGAAGGCTGGCTGCAAACCGCAGGCCGTTTACGGCTACTGGCCCTGCCAGGCGGATGGCGATGACCTGATCCTCTATGTACCCGAGACTGTCAACGGGAACGGGGCGCTTCCAAGGGCAGCCCGCAGGAACTGCTGCGCTTCAACTTCCCGCGCCAGTCTTCCGGCGATTTCCTGTGCCTGGCGGATTACTTCGCCCCGGTCGAACTCGGGCAAGATCGACGTGGTTGCGCTGCAGGTCGTCACCGTGGGGCAGGCCGCCAGCGAGCGCTTTGAACGCCTGCAAAATGCCGGCGATTATACCGAGGCCTATTTCACCCACGGCCTGGGCGTGCAGACCGCTGAAGCCACCGCCGATTACCTGCATCACCATATCCGGCGCGAGCTGGGCCTGACTCCGAGCAGGGCAAGCGCTATTCCTGGGGCTACCCGGCTATCCCTGAGCTGGACGATCATCGCAAAGTTTTCCAACTGCTGCCCGCCGAACAAGAGCTGGGCATGAACCTTACCAGCGCTTACCAGCTCGTCCCCGAGCAGTCTACTGCCGCGATCATCGTCCATCACCCAGAGGCCCGCTACTACAATATCGGCGAAAGCCGGGTAGAGCAATTAATGCGAGGATAAAAATTATCTTGATCGGCAGCTGCAAATCCACAGCAGTTGCAGGACAGCTGCCGATCGAGACATTCTAAGAGAATTCTATGGCTGACACCAATCCCTTCCTTTCGCTCCTGGAAACCGGCCGCCCGATCCTCTCGGATGGCGCGATGGGCACCATGCTGCATTCACGCGGGGTCAATTTTGATGAGTGTTTCGATGCGCTCAACCTGAACCAGCCCGCACTGGTGGCCGATATTCACCGCGAATATATCGAGGCCGGTTCGCAGATTATCCAGACCAATACCTTTGGCGCAAACCGTTATAAACTGGCCCGCCATGGCCTGGAAAATGATGTCGCCCGCATCAATACCGCCGGGCGTAGAACTGGCGCGCCGGGTGGTCTGGGCATCTTTCAAACCGGTGTTGATCGCCGGCGATGTCGGCCCGCTCGGCGTGCGCCTGGCCCCTTTTGGGCGGGTCAAACCGGAACAGGCCCGCGAGGCTTTTTCGCGAGCAGATCGAGGCCCTGGCCGAGGCCGGCGTCGACCTGCTCATTATCGAAACGATGAGCGACCTGCTGGAAATCAACGAGGCTATCCAGGCCGCTCGCGAGGTTGCCCCAGAACTACCGATCATCGCTTCGATGACCTTCACCCGCGATGACCGCACCTTACTGGGTGACAGCCCCGCGAAAGTTGCCCAATCGATGCACCAGGCCGGGGCAACCGTGCTCGGCGTCAACTGCTCAGGCGGGCCCAACCAGATCCTGCGCATTCTCAAGCAGATGCGCGCGGCTGTCCCGAGCGGTCGCTTTTCGGCTATGCCAAACGCCGGCTGGCCCGAACAGGTGAGCGGGCGGATCATGTACCCGGCCGGACCGGATTATTTTGGCGAATATGCGCTGACCTTCTGCGAGGCCGGGACCAGCGTTCTCGGCGGCTGCTGCGGCACCACCCCCGAGCACATCGCCGCCATGGCCCGCGCCATCCAGGCCGGGGCAAGCCGCATGCAGGCCATCGGGCTGAGTATGCCCGGGCGTCGAAACAGAAGAGAGCCTGCCGGGTCGCCAACCTACCCAACTGGCTCCGAGAAGCTGGCCGCCGGAAAATTTGTCCTTGCTGTAGAAATGGACCCGCCTCGCGGACTTTCCACGCACAAACTGCTGGCCGGGGCATCGCTGCTCGCGGAAGCGGGCGCGGATGTGATCAACGTGGCCGACAGCCCCATGGCGCGCATGCGCATGAGCCCGTGGGCCGTCTGCAACCTGATCCAGCGCAGCATCGATATCGAAACCGTGCTGCACTTCCCCACCCGCGGGCGCAACCTGCTGCGCGTGCAGGGGGACCTGCTCGCCGCGCACGCGCTGGATGTACGCAACGTCTTTGTCGTTATGGGCGATCCAACCGCCATTGGCGACTATCCCAATGCCGCCGACAACTATGATGTGGTGCCGTCCGGGTTGATCAAGCTGATCAAGCAGGGCTTTAATGCCGGCGTCGACCATGCCGGGACGGATATCGGCCAGCCCACCTCGTTCTTCGTCGGCTGCGCGCTCAACCTGTCGCCCATGGAACCCGAGCCGGAGATTAAGAATCTGCGCCGCAAACTCAAAGCCGGGGCCGATTTTCTCCTCACCCAGCCTATTTTCGACCCATCCGCCGCTGCCTGCTTTCTGGACCAGGTTCGCCAGGAACTCGGGCCGCTGCCCCCATTATTGCTTGGCATCCTGCCGCTGGTCAGCAGCCGGCACGCAGCATTCCTGCACAATGAAGTGCCCGGACTTTCCATCCCCGAGGCCATCCGCACGCGGATCGAAGCCGCGGAAGAGCCAGCTATCGGAAATGCAAAGGAAAATGCGGCCGCCGAAGGGATCAAAATTGCGATAGAATTAGTAGAACAGATGCGACCGCATGTACAGGGCATTTACCTGATGCCCCCCTTCAACCGCTTTGACTATGCCGCGGAGATCATCGAAGCCGTCAACCATTCCTGATGCACCGTCTCCGGGCGCCTTTGGAACATCGCAGCACCGCTGAGCGAACGTAACTCTGCTGTACCTGTACTTGCCGGGATCACTGCTCATATTCTTGCATGAAAGCGAATTCAATGAATGTATCCTGGTTCCCAAATCGGGCGCCAGCAGTCCGGTGGACTTTTTTCCTGCTGAGCACTGCCTTGCTGCTGGCATCCTGTTATCCTTTGAGAAACCTGGGGGAAACGAATCCGGGTGCGGTGGAACCGGCCAACCGCTCGAACCCCGGTCCGAATGCGCCGCTGCCTGCTACCTACACCCCCGAGCCGCCCAGCTCGACAACACTGCTGCCCACATCCGATCTTAACGCGCTCCTGACGCCCGCACCCGCGCCGGAAATCGAAGGTCTGTTTCAACTTCCCGGATAATGTCAATCCACTGACCGGGTTGGTGGTCGACGATCCTTCCCGTCTGGAGCGCCGCCCGGTGATGGTTAAAGTATCGAACTTTCCTCGCTCAGGTCGCCCACACGCCGGACTTTCCTTCGCCGATATGGTTTTTGAATATTATATTGGTTATGGCATGAACCGCTTTATGGGCATTTACCTGAGCCAGGACTGCTCGCAGGTGGGTCCGGTCCGCTCGGGACGCCTGGTCGACGCGCAGTTAGGCGAAATGTACCAGGGCCTGCTCTTCTACGCGGACGCCGATCCGCAGGTCGATAAAGTTATCCTGGCCGAACTGGGGCCGCGCGCGCTGGCCGAGAAGTACATCCCCTCTCCGCCCAAGTACCGCATCGGCAAAGTGCTGGACGAGACGACCCTGTTTGTCAACACCGCCGAGCTGACCGACTATGTAAATGAACGGAAAGAAGTATCCAACACCCGGCGCGATCTGCGCGGGATGATTTTTAGCAATATGATCCACCCGGTAAATAAACCGGCGACGAAACTCGGGGTCCAGTTCTGGACAACCACCCGCGGGGAATGGCATCTATGATGAAAAATCTGGCAAATACCTGCGCTGGACTGAAGAAGTGAAGGGCGAAAACCAGATCGAAATGATTCCGCTGGTAGATCGTTTAAATGATCAGCAGTTGGCCTTCTCGAATGTCATCATTCTGTATGCAACCTATATCGAGTACGCGCCTACGCTGCATGACATTCGCTTGTATGATAACTACTCAAGGCAAAAAAGCCATCTTTTTCCGCGATGGCGTTATGATTGAAGGTACCTGGAAAACCGTCAGCAATGGCCGGCCAATTCAATTTTTTAATAGCTGGGGACTACCAATGCATCTGAAACCTGGGAACACCTGGATCGTTTTAACGGGTGATAGTTCCAAATTCTCCGAAACGGATCCTGGGACCTGGGAATTACGTTTCGATTTACCCTGATGGTACTGGTCGACTATGCGAATACTGGTTCTTTCTGATATACACGCAAATTTGACTGCCCTGGAAGCCGTCCTTGAGGACGCAGGAACGGTCGACGCTGTCTGGTGCCTGGGCGATATTGTTGGCTACGGGCCAGACCCAAACGAGTGTGTTGCCCGCATTCGCGGGCTGCAAAACCTGGTGTGTCTGCTCGGCAACCATGATGCCGCAGCCTTGAGCCGCATTCCCATCGAAACCTTCAACCAGGATGCACGCCGCTCGATCGAATGGATGCAAGATGTGCTGAATAAGGAAAGCTTTATCTTCCTATCGCAGCTGCCCGAGACGGTGGTCACCGGGCAGGCCACCCTCGTCCACGGCAGCCCGCGCAACCCGGTGTGGGAATACATTCTCGATCTGCACAACGCCGCCCAGAACATGGAATACTTCGACACGCAGATCTGCATGGTAGGGCACACGCATCTCCCCATCGCTTACCGGATGGACCCCAAAAGCAACCACGACTGCATTGGGCCGTGCCGCCAGAAGGAGAATGCATCCAGCTGGAGACCCGCTCCATCGTCAACCCCGGCTCGGTTGGCCAACCGCGCGATCACGACCCGCGCGCTTCGTACGCCATCTTCTATCCCGAAAAGAACGGCTGGGAAATCCACCGGGTGGATTATGACATCCGCGCGGTGCAAAAGCGCATCCGCGCCGCGGCCCTGCCAATGCGCCACGCACTCAGGCTGCTGGAGGGCTGGTAGGATTAATTTTGCGCTATGAACATCACGTTGTGATTTTCACAGCGCGATAAATTTCCGGAACTTTCTCTCATCTTCTTCGTCTTTACAATATAGGAGAGAAGAAATGCCAAAACGCCTGGTTTTTATCCTGATGATTTTTCTGCTGCTTTTGAGCGGGTGCCAAGCTGCCCGGTCGGAACAAAGCAGCCTCGCAGCCGATGGCCGCACCGGCTGAGATGGCCCCTGGTGTGCCGCCCAGTGATGGGTTTGCGGGCGGCCAGGGAGCGGATTCGAACAAAGCCGCTGCACGCCAGGATATGGCTGCCAGTTCTCAGGGCGATTCGGGCGCCAACCGTCTGGTCATCCGCAATGCCAACCTCACCATTGTGGTTGAAGACCCCACCAAGGCATTATCGGCGGTCACCCAGATGGCCGAAGAAATGGACGGGTTTGTGGTTACCTCCAACCTGTACAAAACCACCACCCGTCAGGGCCAGGAATACCCCGAGGCCAACATTACCGTACGCGTCCCGGCGGATAAGCTCAATGATGCCCTCACGCAGGTCAAAGCGCTGGTCAAGGACCCCGAAAAAGATATCCAGTCTGAGAACGTCAGCGGCCAGGATGTGACCAAGGAATATACCGACCTGCAGTCACAGTTAACCAACCTGCAAAATACGGAGGCCCAACTGCGCGAAATCATGGCCTCCGCCAACAAAACCGAAGACGTGCTGGCCGTCTATAACCAGCTTACCCAGATCCGCGGGCAGATCGAAGTGATCAAGGGCCAGATCCAGTACTATAAAGAATCCGCGGCCATGTCGGCTATCGCGATGCAGATCAAGGCTCTGGCCGCCGTTCAGCCGCTGGAAATCGGCGGCTGGCAACCGGTGGGCGTAGCTCGGGATGCCGCCCAGGCTTTGATCGACGCGCTCCAGTTCCTTGGCAGCGCCGCAATCTGGCTGATCATTTTCCTCCTGCCGGTAGGGCTGCTGATCTTCCTGCCGCTGCGCCTGCTGTGGTGGCTGTTCCGCCGCAACCGCAAGCCCAAAACGCCGGCCTCCACACCCCCAACCCCACCCATTCCGCTAAACCCGGCCTAAATTTTACAGCAAATAAAAACAGAGAGGCGGTTGGTCGCCTCTCTGTTTTTATTTGCCAGGATGAAATAGCAATTAGCCTCTCCCCTTATGGGGTAAAGAAGCGGTAGTATGGGCAGCCCGAGCGGGTTGCCCGCAGCGCCTGGCCTTCAACCACCTGGTCGAATGCCAGGCGCTCTGGAATGTAATCGTCCTCCCCCACCCGGAAGCAGCCGCTTCCCAGCGGAGTAAGAATCTCCTCGTCTCCAGATGGCTCACACAAGATGAGCTGGCCCTTGCGCGTGAAAACCCGAAAGTTCGTCGCCCACGGGTCGTGCGAGCGATAATGCCCGGTAAAGCAAGCCCATTCAGCGGGGGTGTCGTACTGGGGGATCGCCTGGTAGCCTTCACGGACAAAACATAGGGGGCCATAGGATACTTCCACCACCTGCCCCTGATCCGAATGACCGAAACGCAGCGGGTAGCGGTCCCAACCTGGATGATTGGTATTGAAACTGTCAAACGCGCGCTGTTCCAGCGTCACGCGCTGACCATCGCCGCAAACCAGCACCAGGTGATGGCGCTCGGCTTGCAGGGTGAGGATCGCATCCTCGGAATGATACTCCCCGGCAAAATCCTCGGGGTTGCTGATGTAGGTGAAATCTGGCAGCGGCGGCGAATCAGGTAATTCTACGCCCAGGTGCGCCGCGCGGAAAAATTCCAGCGCCAGGAAGGAAGCGCGGGGCGGGTACGGTTGGCTGCTCAGCAGCACCGCTCCCAGCCCGTTATCAAGATCCAACCACATGTAGGCCTCATAACCCGGTACATCTCCCCCATGCCCGGCCACCCGGTAACCCTCATCGTCAAACAGATACAGGCCATAGCTGTACGCCTCGCCATCGTCCTCAATCATCGGGCGCACCAGCTTCTGGTAACTGGCATCGGTAATCAAGCGGCTGTGCGGTCCTCTGCCGCCATTGAGCAGCATGCGCGCATAGCGAGCCATATCCTCACCACACGAGACAATGCAGCCGTCCGCCGAGTCCGTTTCGACCCAGGCTGCCTGAACCAGCGGGTGGCAGGCATGACCGGGCCGGTCATCGTATAGATCCCGGTAACCAACCGCCATGCGGGGCCGCAGCGCGCTGGTCGTGATGGCAAAAGTATTGTTCATATTCAAGGGCTGTAGGATTTTCTCGCGGATCAGGTCGGCATAGGTCTCGCCCGTGGCTGCCTGTAAGGCCAGCCCCAGCACCTTGTAGCCGGTGTCTGAATACCAGAAATGCTTGCCCGGCGCAAATCCCACTTCCAGGTTGCGAAGGGCAAATACCTCGCCGCGTGGGTCCGGCGAAAAATCGGTTCCGCGCGGCAAGCCCGAGGAATGGGTCAACAAATGATGGATGGTAATCGGCTCATAGGGTGTCCGCACCTCAAACCAGGGCAGATAATCCTTGACGGGTGCGTGTAAATCCAACAGCCCGGCCTCACTGGCCTGCAGTGCGGCAATCGCCGTAAACGACTTCCCCACCGAGCCAATCGCGAACAGATGCTCCGGCTGGATCGGGGACTGCGCATCCAGGCTGGCATAGCCATGCTGGAACAGGTGCATCTGCTGCACCCGGTCGGTTAACGCCATCACCAGGGCAGGGGTATGGTAGGCCTGCATGCGCTCCTTCAGGCACAGTTCCAGCTGTTCGAATGCTTCTCGGTAACGCGCCATCGCTTTCCTCCTGACTGAAACATCAAAATAAATCCCAACCAGCGATAGTGGAGTGATTATAGTCTCTTTTTGGATCATTTTGGAGGGAATATAAAAAGTGGAGCAGCCAAAGTCCCCGGCTGCTCCACCCATTAACAACCAACCAATTACTTCGCGGCAATATACTGCATTCCGCCGCTAAAAACCTGCTCGACCGGATACACATCCACCAGCTCGTAGGCGCGCGAGCCCATTCCAAGCTGCTCCCCGTACGCCGTGACCAGATAGGGATCTTTATACGGGCCGTGCAGCCAGCGGAAGGGATGTCCTTCGCGAGTGTGGACTTCCATCACGGTGGGCAGGTTTTCCTCGATCAACCGCAGCTCGGCGGTCTTATCCAGAATAGCCGTCTCCAGCGCGATAATATCATTCGAGCCGAAAACGCCGGCATCTGGCAGATATCGGCATGCTGGTGAAGCCAAAGCAGTCACACAGCGGGGTGATTTGGGTCGCCAGCGCCAGGTGGGTCATCTTTTCCGGCGCGAAGGTCGAGAGGGAGATCGAGGCGCTGATCGCGCAGGCTTCCTGGAAGGAATAAAAATTCTGCGGCAGAATTTTCAAGCTGCCCTCTGGGGCCACTTTCAGGCAGCGCCCGCATTGGTTGCACTGCTCGTAGTGTATGTGGATATCGCCCGGGCATGTTCTTATCCTCCACAAGTGCCTGCATGGGGCAGGAAGCCAGGATGCGCTCGAAGGTCGCCCGGTCAGGACACAGATCACTAAACCAGTACTTTTCAAAATGCATTACATCGTGCATCGCGCTGCGCGTCTCGCCGGTCATGCAGCCCAGCGCCAGGTTCTTGATTGCCGCGCCAAAACCGCAGCTCGGGTGGCCTTTTACGTGGGCGAAGTTAATTAAAAAGCTGGCATCTTCGATCATTCCAGCCACGTGCCACTCCTGGATGCTTTTGTACGGACGCTTGTGGGTATACTGGTAGTGGTCATTGATCCCGGTGGACGGATAAATGGGACAGCCCAGCACTTCCTGGGTGTACCCGCGCTGATGTGCATTGTGGGTATCCCACCAGAGATCGGTAATGAATGGCGAACCGCCGCCATCCAGCACTGCCTGCACCACCCGCCGTACGAATACCGGGTGCAGCGTTGAATACCCCATATTGTTCCCGGAGTGGATCTTAATCACAACCGTCTCGCCCTTGACCCGCTCGCGGATATTTAGCCGTTCAATTATGCGGTCAAGCTTTGCCGGGAGCGTCTCGTCCGCTTCCCAACGCGCCTGTCGCGGCGACCCATAGTAAACCGTGCTTGCCATAAAGCTCCTCCTAAATATAAGTGGAAATGGATACCGTGCGGAAACAATCAGGATATTTATTTTACCCTGAATTTCTCCCTTTCCCTTGACTTTTCTCCCCCTCATCCATAAAATGAACACGACAATATCATACTGGAGTCAGGGAAGAGTTCCTGTACCAACAGGCACCGAAGGGGCAAACGTGCGAAGGCCAAACCAGCCCTCGCAAAGCGAATCTCTCAGGTAAAAGGACCCTGCTCCTATCCGTCTCTCGAAAGCCCTACTGTTTTCACTCGAAGCAATTTTTTTTGAGCGAAAAACGCAGGCACCCATGGGGCAAACGTGGAATTTTGCAAAAGCTGCAAAATTCTGTGTGAATCTCTCCGGTAACAAAAAGAGGGCGCGTCTCATCGGAGCGTGCCCTCTTATCCGTTTTTTGAACCTGTTGTACCCATCCTCCCTCTACTCACAGATTGACAAATTGACAAATATCCAAGGAGAAAAACCGATGAAAGTCCCCACCGAGCTCGTTTATACCGCAACTGATGAATGGGTTAAAGCGGATGGTAAAACCGCTACCATTGGAATTACCGACTATGCCCAGGACCAGTTATCCGATGTGGTGTATGTCGAATTTATTGTCTCGCCGGGTGAAACCCTCAGCAAAGGCCAGCAGATCGCCACAATCGAATCGGTAAAGGCTGCCGCAGACGTAAACAGCCCCGTTTCCGGCGTCGTGGTTTCCGTCAACACCAGCTTGCCACAGTCACCAGAAATGGTCAACAAAGACCCCTTTGGGCAGGCCTGGATGGTTAAGATTGAAATGCAGGAACCGGCAGAACTGGCGGCGTTGAAAGACTCTGTGGCCTATGAAAGTTATTGCGCGGAGAGGAGCCATTGATGTTTGTTCCGCATACCGACTCTGAACGAGACGAGATGCTGAAAGTTATCGGCGTCGAGCGCCTGGAGGAATTGTTTACCGACGTTCCCGCGGATTACCGCTTTCCACAGCTCAACCTGCCAGATGCGATGACCGAAATGGAGATCATGTCTGAGCTGCAGGGGATCTCCGCGGGCAACGCATCCACACGCGAGCTGACCTGCTTCCTGGGCGCTGGCGCGTACAATCACTATATCCCCGCCGCGGTGGATAGTATTATCCGCCGGGGTGAATTCCTCACCGCTTACACGCCTTACCAGCCCGAAGTCTCACAGGGCACGCTACAAGCCATCTTTGAGTACCAGAGCCTGATTGCCGCCCTGACCGGGATGGAAGTTAGCAACGCCTCGCATTATGATGGGGCAACCGCAGCGGCTGAGGCCGTGGTGATGGCTTACCACCACTTCCGCGCGAAACGCGGCAAGGTGGTCGTGTCGCCTGGCGTGAATCCCCAGTTCCGCGAAACGATCCGAACTTACATGCAGGGCTATGAAAACTTCAGCATGGTAGGGGACGGGATTGACGATGGCAGTAGGAATAATTTCGATCCGCTGTGCGGACCGGAATGCCAAGAACCTTTGATCGATGGGAATACCTGCCTGGTGCTGGTTCAGTACCCGGATTTCTTTGGCCGCCTGTACGATTACACCGCGCTGGTCAAAACCGCGCATGCCGCGGGCGCGCTGGTAGCGGTGGCCATCAACCCAATCGCCCTCGGCCTGCTCAAACCGCCCAGCGCCTTCGACGCAGATATCGTGGTTGGCGAGGGCCAGCCGCTGGGCATCCCGCTCTCCTACGGCGGCCCATACCTGGGCATTTTTGCCACCAAAAAGGAGTATGTTCGCCGCATCGCCGGACGCCTGGTTGGGGAAACCGTGGATAAAGAAGGCCGCCGCGCCTATGTCCTCACCCTTACCGCGCGCGAACAGCATATTCGCCGGGAAAAGGCCACCTCCAATATTTGCACCAACCAGGGCCTGATCGCGCTCGCATCCACAGTCTATATGAGCTTGCTGGGGAAACAGGGCTTGCGCCAGGTGAGCGAGTTGTGCTACCAGAAAGCGCACTACGCCGCCGAACAGATCGACCAGATCCCAGGCTTTCGCGTCTGCTCTGACCGCCCGTTCTTCCACGAGTTCGTCATCTGCCTGCCGGAAAACCTCAGCGTCGAACAGGTGAATCAGTACCTGCTGGAATATAACATCCTGGGTGGGTATGACCTGGAGAAAGACTACCCCGAACTGAAAAACCGCATGCTGCTGGCGGTAACCGAGATGGTCTCGCGGGAAGAAATCGATACATTATGCGAAGTACTGAAAGAGGTGTCCCATGACTGAGCCCACCATTTATGAACTTTCTTCCCCCGGGCGCATGGGTGTCCGCTTCCCAGAACCAGACGTGCCCATCACGCCCCTGCCAGACGGGCTGGTGCGTGATGATCTGCCCTTCCCCGAGGTGTCTGAGATGAGCGTTATCCGCCACTTCACCCACCTCTCCCAGCTCAACTACAGCATCGACAGCGGCCTGTACCCGCTCGGTTCTTGCACGATGAAGTACAATCCGCGGGTTAATGAGGAAGCTGCCCGGCTGCCCGGATTTGCTTTTACGCATCCGCTCCAACCCGTTGAGACGGTTCAAGGCAACCTGCTGCTCATGTATGAGCTTCAGGAGATGCTGAAGGAGATCAGCGGATTTGTCGGGGTCTCGTTGCAGCCCGCCGCCGGCGCGCATGGTGAGCTAACCGGCGTGCTGATCATGCGCGCTTACCACCGCTCGCGCGGCGAACTCCAACGCACCCGCATCATCATCCCCGATTCCGCCCACGGGACGAACCCCGCCAGCTCGGCGATGAGCGGATTTGAGGTGGTCACCGTCCGCTCGGATGCGGATGGCAACGTAGATATTGAGGCACTGCGCGGTTTGTGTGACGAACGACTGGCAGGGATTATGCTCACCAACCCCAACACCCTGGGCCTGTTCGACTGTAATATTGTCGAGGTCATCGGGTTGGTCCACCAGGCCGGCGGCCTGGTGTATGGCGACGGCGCGAACCTGAATGCACTGCTGGGTATCGCGCGCCCGGGAGATCTGGGCTTCGATGTGATGCACTTCAACCTGCATAAAACATTCTCCACGCCGCATGGCGGCGGCGGGCCTGGTTCTGGGCCAGTGGGCGCAGCCGAACATCTGGTGGATTTTCTGCCCGGTCCCATCGTCGACGTTATCGAAGAGGGCGCCGAAGAAACCGCACCGCTGTATGGCTTTGTCACTCCCGCCCGGTCAATTGGACGGGTGAAATCCTTCTACGGGCACTTCGGTATGATCGTGCGCGCATTTACCTATATCGCGATGCACGGGCCGGACGGTATGCGAAAAATCGCCGAATACGCCGTACTCAATGCCAACTACCTGCTGGCCCGTCTGAAGGGGGCTTATCACCTGGCCTACGACCGCACCTGTATGCACGAATGTGTTTTCGAAGGCCAATGGCCCGACGCGCCTGGAGTCCACGCGCTGGATATTGCGAAACGACTGATGGATTATGATTTCCACCCGCCGACAAACTATTTCCCACTCATCGTTCACGAGGCATTAATGATCGAGCCAACCGAAACGGAGAGCAAAGAGACCCTTGACGCCTTTGCGGAAGCACTGCTCAAGATTGCAAAGGAAGCGCATACCACCCCCAATCTCCTGCAGGAAGCGCCGCACAATACCCCCGTCAGCCGGTTGGACGAAGTTAAAGCCGCTCGCGACCTGGTTTTATGCTGCTGGCAACCTGACGATTTATAAAATTAGAGTCAAGAGGGCGTTTGGTCCGCGATGTGGACCAAACGCCCTCTTATTATTTTAGACATGTTTTGGTAATTGTTTATCAGAATGCGTTTCCTGGTAAATTACAAGTATGATGAAATAAAACGCCCGTTGCATTTTGTGGTAAGAAGATGGATAATGGTATTAAGTTGTAGGGGGAAATGCTTTGAATCCCACTCGGCATACAAAATAATATCGCAAAGAGAGGAGGTGAATACCATGTTGACATCCCGAAAGGAGACTGGTCAGGGACTTGTTGAGTATGCATTAATTCTTATTATGGTCGCGATTATCGTGATCGTTATCCTCGCCCTGCTCGGTCCAGCTATCGGCAACGTTTTTAGTAATTTAATGCCGCTCATATAACTTGGTATTATTCTGATTGAACTCCCCATAGATGAACACCCCAGCATTGGCCTGGGGTGTTTCTTTTTCGGTTTGCTGTTTAAAACGAACAGGTGACTTTACCAAAAAGTCTCGCTATTCTTGTCTTTTTCGGCAATCTTTTATATACTTCCAGGTAGAAGGTGCATACATGGAAAACATATGGTCATTAAATTAGATCAACTCGACAAAGAAATCATCGACCTCTTGACCAAAGACGGGAGAATGTCCTGCGCTGAAATTGCGCGCGCAATTGGTACGGTTTCGGAGCGGTCGGTTCGCTACCGGTTGGAAAAACTACTGGAAGAGGATGTTATTCGTATCAATGCTACCCCTGTCCCGCAGTCACTTGGATACTCGGTTGTGGCGGACGTCTTCATCGAAGTAGAGGTTGGACAGGTGCTAGAAATTGCCCGGAAAATTGCCTCGTATGAAAACGTCTCGTACGTGGCCTGCTCTACCGGCGAATCTGACATCAGTATTCAGATCATTACGCAAAACAACCGCGATCTGTATGAGTTCGTGACCGAAATTCTTGGTAAAATACCCGGAGTGCGCAAAACAACCACGTCGATGGTTCCTTTCATCGTCAAAGACATAGAACAGTGGCGAATTCCTTCCTCTGCTTTCCGCGATTCTCCACCGGAGCCAGAAAGCCACCCGGTTATGGAGGGTAAACCACGCATTCGCGAACAGAGGTAAACGCGTTTCAGTAGAAACGTGTTTCGGTAGAAACCGAGGTCTAGAAGGGGGCTAAACAGGAGGTAACATGAGACTCGAAGGAATGAAAGTCGTATACCTTGTGGAAGACGGCTTTGAGGATCTGGAATTCTGGGTACCGGTTATGCGCTTGCGTGAGGAAGGCGCTCGGGTGACCATCGCTGGTCCAAAGTCCGGGGAAGTATACCAGGGGAAACATGGCCTGGAAGCAACCGCAGATATTGGCTTTGAAGAAACTGACCCGAAATGGTACGACGCGGTTTTCGTACCTGGCGGATGGGCGCCCGATAAGCTGCGCCGCTATGAAAGTGTCAAACGCCTGGTTAAGACCCTTTACGACCAGCAGAAACCGGTTGGGATGATCTGCCACGCGGGGCTGGTTGGCATTAGCGCGGGAATTGTGCAGGGCCACGATGCCACTGGTAGTGAAGGCATCAAAGATGACCTGATCAACGCCGGGGCTAAATGGCGCGACGAAAGCGCCTTCCGCAGCGGCTGCATTATTTGGGGCCGCGTCGTTCCCGATATCCCGGCTTACTGCAAAACGTTTATCGAGGCCTTAGTAGAAGAAAAAGAACGCCTGATCCGATAATTCAATCCCTGGACAGATACCATTGGAACCCATCCCTGATTTTTCAAAATCCCGAAATTTTCCCGGCACAGTAGACAACGATTTTGATATTATCCTGCGAAGAGTAGATGACCTGGAAAAAATCCCGGCGCTGCTTTTCGCAGGATTGCTTTTCCTGGTAGCCATCCCGCCAACATTTGGACATTGGGGCTGGACGATTGGCCTGTGGGCGTTCTTCCTGGGCGACTGGCTGCTGCTGGCGCTGCTGCCGCGCTTCGGCCGTTCTTACGGGAATCCCAAACCGCCCACGTTGATCCTGGCAGTGCTGCGAATGCTGTTTGCGTTCTTGCCCCTGCCGATCGCGGTCGCCTTACAGGGTGTGGGTACCCTGCTGGTGGTGGATGGTTTCTGGATCGAACCCTTCCGCCTGGTGGTTACACGCCAATCCCTGCAATCACCTAAATTACAGCCAGGCCACCCTGTACGCATTCTGCATCTAGGTGATCTGCACGTCGAACGCATCACCCAGCGCGAGCGTCATCTTAACCAGCTGATCCAGGAACTGAAACCCGACCTGATTCTGTTCTCTGGGGATGTTATCAACCTGTCTTACCTGGAGGATCCGGTAGCCCAGCAGGATGCCCGAGTGATCCTCGGCCAATGGCACGCGCCGTATGGCGTGTACATGGTCACCGGCAGCCCGGCGGTGGACCTGGAACATGTTTTTCCAAAACTGGTCAGTGGGCTGGATAATGTCTGCTGGCTGCGTGACGAACAGGTGACAGTGAGGGTGAATGATCAGGACATCAACATTGTAGGCCTCACCTGCACGCACAAACCCTTCCAAGACGGCCCGCGTCTGGAACAAATTCTGGCCGAGTCCACGGCGGATTTTGCGGCAGACGCCGCCTCTGCCGGGGACAATTTCACGATTCTGCTTTACCATACGCCAGACCTGGCTCCCAATGCCGCCAATACGGGCAAGATCGATCTACAATTTTCCGGGCACACGCACGGCGGCCAGATCCGCCTGCCCGGTATCGGCGCACTTTTTGCCGGTTCCCTATATGGCAAACGCTTCGAATCAGGCCGCAAGAAAGTGGGCAGCCTGACCCTTTACGTTACCCGCGGCATCGGCCTGGAAGGCAAGGCTGCTCCCCGCGTGCGCTTCATTTGCCCGCCTGAGATCATCCTATGGGAAATCGACGGGGAAGAAATATAACCGTTTCCTGAAAGGATAAAAATGAGTCAAGACAAAATTCAATCCTCCTATATTGTGCGCTTGCAGGCGGCAGATGAACCAGCCCCACGAACAAGCCTCATTGCCGTGTTTCGTTTCGCACCCGACCAGCCCGAGGTTGGGCAGCCAGGAAAAGACCCAGGCGAGACATTCCTGCAACTGCGTGCAGACGGCGAACAAACCTTAATCGTCTCGCTTGGCAAGGCCAGCCAATATACGACCGAGATGGCCCGGCGCGCTGGCGGTGGACTGGGCAAATGGCTGGTCGAAAACGGCGCCCGGTCGGCAGGCATCGATCTCAATTCACTCAAGACGCCCGCGAGCACACCGGACGGAGATGCACTGGCCTTGTTAGAAGGGGTCATGCTGGGCGCATACCGCTTCAATCGCTATAAGAAAAACGACCGGGCGGCATCAGAAGTCAACCTGACCATCTTCGGCGGCGCGGGGACGCAGACCAACCGGGCACTGGTACAGCAGGTTGAAAACGTCACCCAGGCGGTGATTCTGGCCCGCGACCTGAGCCACGAACCAGCCAACGTGATCAATCCACTGACCCTGGCCGAGCGCGCCCGTCAGGTGGCGGAACAGGCCGGGCTAAAGTTCCGCGTGCTGGATGACCAGCAGCTGCAGGAGATGGGCGCGGGCGCTATTCTGGCGGTTGGACAGGGCAGCCAGACGCCGCCCCGCCTGATTATCCTTGAATATGCCGGCGCGGCCGCGGCGGGAACACCAATGGAGAAGCCGGTTGTGCTGGTCGGGAAAGCCATCACCTTCGATACCGGCGGCTATTCCATAAAAAGCACCGAAGGCATCGTTGGGATGAAATATGACAAGTGCGGCGGGGTCGATGTGCTTGCCGCGCTGCAAGCCGCCGCGGCGCTCAAACTACGCGTACCGGTCGTCGGCATCATCGCGGCGGCCGAGAATATGGTCTCCGGACAGGCCTACCGGCCGGATGATATCATCACCAGCCTATCGGGCAAAACGGTCGAGATTATCAGCACAGACGCGGAAGGGCGCCTGGTGCTGGCGGATGCCCTCACCTACGCACAGCGTGAATATTCCCCACGGGCCATTATCGACCTGGCCACCCTTACCGGGGGGGTCATTGTAGCGCTTGGCCGGGTGCGAGCCGGGCTGCTTTCCAATAACGACGCGCTGGCTGACCAGCTCTACCAGGCCGGCGAGAAGACCGGCGAGCGTATATGGCGGCTGCCCCTGGATGAGGAATACTGCCACAATATGAAAGGCGAAGACGCCGACCTGAAGAATTCCGGCGGACGTGAGGGCCACGCCATCCTGGGGGGCGCTTTCCTCAAAGCTTTTGTCGCCGATACGGTACCCTGGGCGCACCTGGATATCGCCGGGATGGCAGATACGAACAAAGAGCTGCCCTATTCATCCAAAGGCGCCACCGGTTTCGGCGTCCGGCTGCTGATCGAGTATTTATCTTCTTTGGCTTAAAAAAGAAGTTCTTGCTTACCTACTCTACAAAAAGGAGCGGCGTGGGCCGCTCCTTTTTGTAGAGTAAATTTTTTATTATGACAACGTTTGTCGCGACAACGCGTTTGGTATGACAAATAAGGAGTCACGATAACTTGTTCTTCACATACTCCGGCGCTTTGTCCAGCGCTTCGCTGAGCTTGCTGGCATCCTTGCCGCCGGCCTGGGCCAGGTTCGGGCGCCCGCCGCCGCTGCCGCCTACCACCTGCGCCACGGTTTTAACCAGCTCGCCGGCATTCAAACCGCGCTTGACCAGATCATCCGTGACCGAGGCAATAATTACCGGGCGATTGTCTGGCGCGGAGGCTACCACCACCACCCCGCTTGGGTAGCGCTGGCGGAAGCGGTCCGTCATCGCCCGCAGCGTATCCGCATCGGCGTTGAGTATCAGGACCGTCAGCACAGGCACACCCGCCACAACCGGCACGTTCTCTAGCTTGCGGCTGAAATCGGCCGCCGCCAGCTCCTGGCGCTGCTGGGCAACGCGTTTGCGCGCCGTTTCCAAATCCTCCTGCAGCTGCGCGACTTTGTGCGGTACTTCTTCCACCGGGCTGGTTAGCAAAGCCGCCGCCTGTTTGAGCGCGCGGAAACGCTTCTGCACCAGCTCGTAGGCACCGCGCCCGGTGACCGCTTCGATGCGCCGTACCCCGGCAGCCGCGCTGCCTTCGCTAACGATCAGAAACAGCCCGATATCCGCCGTTTCGCTCAGGTGTGTGCCGCCGCACAGCTCGTAGGATACGGCCTCATTCTCACCGATGGTTACCGTGCGCACCACCTCACCATACTTTTCGCCAAACAACGCCATCGCGCCCTCCGCCATGGCCTCTTCCCTGGCCTTATAGCGGATATTGACCGGGTAATTTTCCAGAATGGCACGGTTGACGCCAGCCTCCACCCGCTCAATCTGCTCTGCGCTCATTGCCTCGGGGTGATTAAAATCGAAGCGCAGCCGGTCGGGGGCTACGAGTGAACCTGCCTGGGTAGCGTGCTCGCCAAGCAGCGCCTGTAACTCGGCGTGCAGCAGATGCGTGGCAGTGTGGTTGCGCATAATATCGCGCCGCCGCTGCGTATCCACCGCGGCAATCACCGCGTCGCCTACCCGCGGCGTGCCTTTTACCACCGTCCCAACATGCGCCACAACACCGGCTGCAGGGCGGCGGGTATCCTCGATGCGAACTTCCCAGCGCGGCTCATTGACGGAAACAATCACCCCGGTGTCCGCCACCTGCCCGCCCGACTCGATATAGAAGCTGGTTTTCGGGATGATCAGCTCCACTTTATCGCCTTCACGCGCCTCTTGCAGCGCGGCGCCGTTCGAAACAATCGCCAGCAGCTCGCCTTCCGTCTCGTATTCGACGTACGGGTCGTAGGCCACGCCTTTGAGATCGATCTTGCCTGTCCCTTGCAGGTTCTCCAGAACCGCTCGGTATACGTCCACATCTTCACCGCCCAGCGGACCAAAAGCCTTGCCCCCGCCTGAAGCAATGCGGTGCTCTTTCATGGCTTCCAGGAAGCCCAGCTCATCCACCTTCAGGCTCTGTTCCTGGAGTACATCGCGGGTCAGCTCAAATGGCAGCCCGTGCGTAGCATACAAATCGAAGGCTTTGCGGCCATCCAGGGTATCTTTACCCTGCGCGCGCATTGCCTCCAACAGATCGTTTAGCTCGCCCAGCCCGCCTTCTACCGTGCGTTTGAAGGCTTCTTCTTCACGGGTCAGGTTGGCCAGGATTGTGCCCTCGTTCCTGGCCAGATCGGGGAAGAAACTGCCATACTCGCGCACCACTACCTCAGCGACTTTGGCAAGGAAGGGCTTATCCAGCCCGATCTTTGAGCCAAAACGCGCCGCGCGGCGGATGATCATCCGGCAGACGTAGTTGCGCCCGGTATTGCCTGGCACGACCCCATCGGCGATGAGGAAGGCCGCTGCCCGGCCATGGTCGGCAATTACCCGGTAGGGGGTGAAGTTCGCGTCCACCTGCTCGGGGCTGTGACCGGTCAGCCGGCGCGTCTCCTCGATCAGTGGCCAAAGCAGGTCGGTGCGATAGTTCGAGCTGACACCCTGCAGCAGGGAAACGATGCGCTCAAAGCCCATCCCCGTGTCAACGTGGGTGGCGGGCAACGGTTCGAGCTGCGTAGGGCCAAAGCGGTTGTACTGCATAAACACCAGGTTCCAGATTTCCAGGAAGCGCTTGCAGTCGCCATTCACGCTGCACACATGTCCCGGCACTGCCTGTTTATCGCAGGCATCTGCACCCCGGTCAATGTGGATCTCTGAGCAAGGCCCGCATGGACCGGTATCGGCCATTTCCCAGAAATTTTCCTTGCGTCCAAAGGGCAGCACATGCTCCACTGCCATCCCCGGCTGCGTCTTCCAGAAGCGCTCAGCATCCGTGTCGGTCGGAATCTCGCCCTTCTCGTCCTGGAAATAGGTCGCGTACAGGCGGCTCTTGTCCAGTCCCCACACCCCGGTGAGCAGCTCCCAGGCCCACTGGATGGCTTCTTTTTTGTAATAGTCACCAAACGACCAGTTACCCAGCATCTCAAAGAAAGTATGGTGGGTATCATCCCGGCCCACGTCTTCCAGGTCGTTGTGCTTCCCAGCTACGCGCATGCACTTCTGCGAATTCACCGCGCGCGTGTATGGGCGGTGATCCGTCCCGAGGAACACATCTTTAAACTGCACCATACCCGCGTTGGTGAAAAGCAAGGTCTGGTCCCCGCCCGGAACGAGCGAAGAAGAGGGCACAAAGGTATGGCCCTTGCTCTGGAAGAATTCGATAAACTGCTGCCGGATTTCCGCGCCGGAAAGATTTCTTAGACATAATTACTCCCTGTTTTAAGTTACCAGTGGGCAATTATACGCTAGAGAGTAAGAGGAGGCAAGCAGAGAAGGGAACGTGAACTCTTTCGCCACCGGGTAAACTTTCCACGGGTTTACCAGTTATTTTCCTGTACTTCATAAAAAGTACGCAAAAAAAATAATAGTTTTGTAAGCACGGCTATGATGATATTGTAGTTATAATATGAGCACTCGTTTATAACTTTTACTCAACTGATCTACCCTGCTTTGGGTAAGCCATTATACCCGCAGGTTCATCTTCGTCGTACGGGGATGAAAGGTATTTTTGGTGTTTATTAATACGTCGCTGTGAGGAAATAACATGCTCTCGAAACGATTCAACATGGGCAACAACTTTTCGATGAAAAGTGTCTTCGAATTTGCGAGAAACCAGAATAGTGTCAGTGTTGGAACACGATTGATCGGCAGTTTCCTGGTGATCGCCATCATTATGGCAATTGTGTCCGCACTGGGATATTTCTTCATCCGCGACGCGCAGCGCAACCTTACCAGCATGCACGATAACCGGGTACTGCCGCTTGAATATGTGGGCAGTATGGAAAAAAACGCTTTTGATCTGCTCGGCAACCTGTATAAGTTCTACCTTATCCCCATTGACCGGGACAATATTGAGCGGGAGATCCAAACGAACATCCAGTCGGTCAACGACAGTCTGGCTGCATACCAGGCCAGTGCCATCGGCCAGTCAGCAGAGGAAAAGGCGGTTATCAAACAGTTCCAGGATGATTGGGGCATCTATCAGCAGCTCATTTTCTCTACCCTCCAGCTCATAAAATCGGGCAACGAAGCCGGCTTTCTTGCCAGTATTGCTGACGGGGGCTATTTGTTTGCCACCTCGGAGCGCGTGGACGGCGAGCTAAATCAGCTTTCTGCGATCAATGTACAGACAGCTGAAAAGCTCCACGATGATGGTGAGCGTACCTTCCGTGGTGCGACCATTATCTTCTTCGCCGCTGCCGTCATCGGCATTTTCCTGGCCCTGATCCTGGGGTTTGTTAGCACAACCTATATTACCCGTCCGTTGAACAAGACAGTGGTGATGATCCATGAACTAGAAAACGGTCATCTCGGTATGCGGCTGAATATGCGGCGCAACGATGAAATTGGTTTCCTGGCCGACCGCATGGACAGGCTGGCCGATGACCTGCAAAACGTAGTCGTGGCGGCAATGCAGCGCATTGCAAGAGGCGACCTCAGTATCGATATCCAGCCCAAAGACGAACAAGACGAAATTCGCCCGGCGCTAATTGAGACGGTTCAGTCGCTTCGCGGGCTGATCAATGAGACGAACCAGTTAGCCAGTGCAGCCAGCAAAGGGAAAGTAATGGTGCGCGGCGGGGCAGAGCAGTTCAAGGGTGGTTACCGCGAAATCGTGGAGGGCATGAATAACATGCTCGACTTGCTCATCTCACCGCTTAAAATCATCAGCGAGGCGGCCGCTAACCTCAATTCAGTGGCCACCGAGCTGCTCTCGGCCACCACACAGCAGGTCGCAGGAGCGAGCGAACAGTCATCGGCCGTGACGCAAACTACCACCACGGTAGAAGAAGTGAAATCGATCACCGAAAGCGCTATCTTGCGCACGCAAGAAGTGTCAGACGCCTCGCAGCGTACGGTAGAGGTGTCGCGGGCCGGGCAGCAGGCTGTGCTGGTGACAATCGACAGTATGAAACAAATTAAACATCAGGTGGGCAGCATCGCCGAAAACATTTTGGCGTTATCTGAGCAAACCCAGCAGATCGGTCAGATCATTACCACCGTCAGCGATATCGCTGCGCAGTCGAACATGCTGGCGCTGAACGCTTCGGTTGAAGCCGCGCGAGCCGGAGCTGCTGGCAGGGGCTTTGCAGTGGTAGCCGCTGAGGTTCGCAGCCTGGCCGAACAATCGAAAAGCGCGACCCAGCAGATTAAGAGCATTCTCGGCGAAATCCAAAAAGCCACCAACACCACTGTAATGGCCACCGAAGAGGGCATCAAAGTGGTCGACCAGGGCGTGAGTCAGGTTGACCAGGCCAGGTTGGCTATCCAGCAGCTGAGTGAGGTGATCAATACCTCGATGCAAATGATTTCACAGCTGGCGGCAGGCAGCCAGCAGCAGCACACCGGCATCGAGCAAATTGCGACCGCCATGCAGCAGATCAATCAGGCAACTTACCAGGGACTGGCCAGCACGCGCCAAACCGAACGCTCTGCGATGAATCTCAACGAGCTGTCGCAGCGCATGAGCGAAACCGTACAACATTACCAGCTAAATGGCGCGAAGGAGGAATCTGAAAAAGCTTCACTGTTACAGAAAATGGAATAGGTATAAGTTTTTTCCCCTCTAGATGGATCGTTCAGCACGCACGCCTGACCCGGCAAAACTATTTTTTACAACCGTTTATTGGATAAGGAGAATTACAATGCGCAAGATCCCCACTTTTCTAATGATCGTCATAACAATATTTTCGCTTGTAATGACCGCTTGTGCACCGAAGCAGGTCGCGACTGCAGAGCCTGTTTTGCAGGGCAAAACGTTCAAATTGGCTGCCGTTTTCCCCGGCGTCATCACCGATGCTGATTACAACACGCTGGCATATATATCAATCAACAAAGTGAAGTCTGACCTGGGCATCGATACCGCCTATACGGAAAGTGTGCTGCCGGATAATGTTGATAAAGTTATGCGCGACTATGTGAGCAAGGGATACAACGTGGTCTGGACGCACGGCGGGCAGTTTGTGAATCAGACGGCGGCAATTGCCAAAGAGTTCCCGAATGTGACCTTTATTGCCGAAGGCGATGTGAGTGTCAAGAACCCGCCCGCCAATCTGTGGTTCGTGACCCGCAACTTCCACATTGGATTCTACGCCGTGGGTGTGACGGCCGCTATGGCCAGCAAGACCGGTAAAATTGGGTATATCAGCGGGCAAGCCCTGCCGTTCTCGTACGCTGAAGTCCACGCCATCCAGCAGGCTATCAAAGAGCAGAACCTGAATGTTGAACTAAAAACGGTTTGGACCGGCGATTTTAACGATCCCGCCAAGGCACGTCAGGCCACGGATGCCATGATCGCCGACGGGGTGGATGTGATTATTGGTGCGCTCAACCTGGGAATGGTCGGCGTATTTGAGTCGGTCAAGACCTCGGGCAAGCCAATACTGGTCACAGCCAAATACTCAGACAAAACCACCTACGCACCCGACAACTATATTACGGCACTGCTGTACGATTTCTCCGGCCCGCTCAAAGACATCCTCCAGAAGGTACAGAATGGTGAAAAAGGCGGAGTCTATCCGCTTGGCTTCGCAACCGGCGTGTCGCTGCAGTCACCGCTGCAAAACGTCCCGACCGATCTACAGTCCAAGATCGACGCGATCATGCAGGGGATTAAAGACGGGAAGATCAACGTGGTAAATGATGTAACGCCTATAAAATAGGAAAAACGAAATCGATCAACCGGGGTTGTCTGGAAAGAACCATCAGACAGCCCCGGTTTCGTTAAATTTCGCTAAGACAGTGTCACGATCTGGCTGCATGCGGGGCCGCTCTTCTTCCAGGATGGCATACATCAGCGTATCCCACCAGCGGTCTTTGAAAAATTCTTTCAGGCGGTGCGTTCTGCCAAAATAGCGGCCGTGTAGAAATAGCAAGGTGTTTGATGGATAATGACAGTACAATGTTGGAAGGTGAAATCATGATAAAACCGATAATCATCATTTCCTGCGTCTTGCTACTGGTTTCTTTATCCTGCCAGTTCTTGTTTCCAAAAAATACCCCGCAGCCGCAGAACACACAGGAACCTGCCCAAGAAGCAACGGTACCCGCGGCACAGACTGTGCCGGCACAGCCCGAGCCAACCCAGGAACAGTCCACTGCTCAAACGGCTCCGCTCAGCACCGCCACGCTGTCCCCCTCCCCCGAGACTCTCGTGTTGTTAGAAGATATGACCTTGATGTTCTGGAACGCAAGGGTCAGTTACAACCCGGCCGTCTGGCAGCCGGGCGGGACGGAAGCCCCGCCCTCGCTGACGCACCGGCAGCTCTCAACATGCCGGTTATACGAGCAGGGCCCGACGGAACCCCCCCAGGCCGACCGTGAAGTCACCTTAGGACCGGTTACGTACATGGTCGCCGAAATGGAATCCCAGGGCAACCTCATCCACTGGTATATGGCGGTAAAGGGCCCACAGGGCGCCTTTGCGGACGGCATTCCCACCCTGGTCCTTTCCAGCTCTCCAGAAGAGCTTGAGCAGTGCCGCAGCAGCGCAGAGGAAGTTTTGGCAAGCATGCGATAAATCTTTCCTTCTATAAAGAAAGCGCGTACGCTTCCCGGCCCTGGAATATAATTGCGGAATGTATTATTTGCGCAAAGTACGCCGCGCCCTGCAAACACCCTGGCAGCGGACGCTGTATGTCATGTTTGTGGCGCAGCTCATGACCGCTATTGGGTTTTCCAGCATTTTTCCCTTTTTCCCCCTGTACGTCCACCAATTAGGGTCCAGCACCGGGATGAACCTCGATCTACTGGCCGGGCTGGTGTTCTCCTCGCAGGCCTTTACGATGATGCTCACCTCGCCCATTTGGGGTGCCCTGGCAGACCGTTACGGGCGCAAGCTGATGGTCGAGCGGGCCATGTTCGGCGGTTCGGTCATCCTGCTGATGATGGCCTTCGTGCGCTCGGCCGAGGAACTGGTTATCCTACGCGCCATCCAGGGGTTGATTACCGGCACGGTGGCTGCCGCGAACGCACTGGTGGCCTCGGTGACGCCCCGCGAACAGGCCGGCTACGGCATGGGCCTGCTGCAGGTTGGCCAGGGCGCAGGGGTCGCGCTTGGCCCGATCATCGGCGGGGCAGTAGCCGACCGGTTTGGTTACGCGGCTGCTTTTTATGTGACTGCCCTACTGCTGGTGTTAGGTGGTCTGCTTGTGCTGGTTGGCGTACAGGAATCCTTCGAACGCCGCCCCATCACCACCCGGGTCAGGATGGGTGTATTTACCGCCTGGCGCGAAATTTTCTCCTTCCCAGGTGTGCCGGTTACCTACATTCTCCAGTTTCTCAGCCAGCTCGGAACCAACCTGCTCACCCCCATTCTACCGCTGTTTATCCCTACAGTATTGGGTGCTTCCCAGGATATCAACACCTTTACCGGCCTGGTGGTTGGGGTAACTGCCGGCTCCGCAACGCTCAGCAGTATCTACTTAGGCCGCCTGGGCGACCGGATTGGTCATCGATCGATTCTGATCACCAGTCTGGCTATCGGCGGGTTGTTGTATATCCCCGAAGTCATCGCCCAGTCCGGCGTGCAGATTCTGGTTTTGCAGGCCCTGGTCGGCGTGGCGGCGGGCGGCATCGTGCCATCCATCAGTGCGTTGCAGGCGCGCTTTACCCGTCCGGGCCTGGAAGGCGCCGTCTTTGGGCTGGATAACTCGATTGGTTCCGGGGCGCGTTCGCTGGCTCCCATGATCGGCTCGGCTATCGCGGTCTGGTGGAGCCTGCGCACCGCCTTCCCAATCACCGGCGCGATCCTCATCCTGGCTGCGATCATCAGCGCGCTCTTCCTACCAAAACGACCTGTCATTCCTTCCCGGGAAATGCCCGATCCCATTTCATCCTCCGGCTGATTACCCCCAACGGGCATAAAAGCAGCGCGCCAAACCTCATCAAAACAACGGATGATCATCTTAAACCGTCTGGCAGCAATTGACGGGTATCTTTTCCCTGTTAGAATAAATTTTGGTTGGGGAGTAGCTGCCTGCCTGTGGGCGTGCCCATAAGCAGGATGGCCTGTCGACATACCGGAGCGATGCTCCCGGCAGCCAAAAAGATAGATCAGCGAGACCACCATAACTGCGGTTGTGGTGGTTTTTTTTCTTAAACCAGGAAACCACATGGAACTCGTTACCTCAATTTTCATCGCAACCGGCCTGGCAATGGATGCCTTTGCCGTTTCACTCGGGATCGGGACCACCGGCCAGGCCCGCGACAGCCGCTCCAAATTCCGCCTCGCCTTTCACTTCGGCTTCTTCCAGGGTGCGATGACGCTGCTCGGCTGGCTGCTCGGCAGCACCATTGCCGGTTTCATCGGCAGTATCGACCACTGGGTGGCACTGGTTTTACTGGCATACGTTGGCGTAAATATGGTCCGTTCGGGACTGAACCCGGATGCGGATTGCTACCAGTCCAATCCTTCGAAGGGGAAAACTCTGATGATGCTGTGTGTGGCCACCAGCCTGGATGCGATGGCGGTTGGCCTGGGTATGGCCATGCTGCACACCCCGGTGTTGTTCCCCTCGCTCGTCATCGGCGTGGTGACGGCGGGGCTATCCACCTTCGGCCTTTTCGCCGGGACACAGCTGGGGACTGCCTTCGGGAAACGGATGGAGATCCTGGGCGGCCTGATCCTGATCGGCATTGGGCTGCGCATTGTGTATACCCATATTCTATAAAATCCATTTGAAGAACTATAATGGTTGAAAGCCGATCGCGCAGCTATTAAGGGAGCAGCCATGCCGCCTGTCAATCCTTCAATCTCTGGAAAGTCTTTTCACCCGCTGGGGCTTGGCTGCTGGGTATTCGACCGGCGCTTGTGGGCGGCCGAAGGCGAAGAAGCGCTGCTGCAAACGATGCAAACCGCCCTGCAGTACGGCATCAACCATTTCGACACCGCCACCGGTTACGGCAGCGGCTCCTCCGAGAAAGTGATCGGCCAGTTTTTCGCCAACCCCCTCTTCGCCGGGCGGCGCGAGCAGGTTTTCCTGGCCAGTAAGGCCGATGTAGTCGCAACAGCACAGGCTATGCTGGATAACGTCCGCAGCAGCCTGGAGCGCCTGCAAACGAATGCAGTGGACCTGTACTACATCCACTGGCCGGACAGCCAGGTCGATATGCGCCCTGCGATGGAAGGCCTGGAGACGGCCCGCCAAAAAGGCTGGGTCCGCGCGGTGGGGGTAAGCAATTTTTCTGTCGCCGATATGGAGCAGGTGTCCCAGGTAGGGCATATCGACGCGCACCAGCTTGGCTACAACCTGTTCTGGCGCTTTCGAGAACGGGACGTTATCGCTGCTTGCCGTGAGCGCGGCATACCGGTTGTTACGTACAGCTCGCTGGCCCAGGGCATCCTGACCGGCAAATTTCCACGCCAGCTCGACCTGCCGCCTGGGGACCAGCGCAGGGGCATCATTTTCTTTCAGAAGAAAACCTGGCCGATTATTTACGCAGCCGTCGAGCAATTAAAGGCACTGGCGGCAGAAGTAAGCCGCCCGCTCCCACACCTGGCCATCCGCTGGACATTGGCGCAGCCCGGCATCGTGTGCGCGCTGGCAGGGGCACGCAGCCCTGAACAGGTGCGAGAAAACGCGGCCGCCATGCAGGGCGAAATCCCGGCAGGTGTGTTTGAGCGCATGACTGCCATTAGCGATGCGGTGATGGACCAGCTGCCCGACACCGGCAATATGTACAGCTTCTAGTTACTGGGGGATTTCTCCCGTCCAGCCAAAGGGTTCCAAGACCTCCCGCGCGGCGCGGATGAGCAGCTCGCGGTAGCGGGGCACATCCACTGTGGCGGGGTTAGGCCGGGCAGGCAAATCCCAGGCATAAACACCCGGCTTACCCAGGGTGAACAGGAAGCGCACGCGCTGGCCGGGCTTGATCTCTTTACCGGCCTGCTTGAGCTGCCGGGCGGCGCGCGCGGCGGGCGAGGGCGAGCGGTAATCCTCCACCGCGCGGGTAATGCGCTGCGATACCAGCAAATCTTCCAGTTTTACGCTCCGCCCACCTAGCCCGGAGGCAGCTCCGGCCGCTGCGTTGACAGAACGTAGATCGGCCAGGCGGCTGCGCAGCAGAGCGGCGGATTGCGGCAGGGCATCTTCCGGTTCGGGCGAGCGAGCCAGGCAGTCGATCAGCTCAGCCTGTACGCGGGCGATAAAGGCCGGGGTATCCCGGCGGCGGGCGGCAATACCGCGCGCCTTAATCTCGCCGTTTTGAAAGACGCCAAAGTAACGGTTGGCAACCGGCCGGTTGGCGTTCTGCCGGGACGCCAGAAACACCACCCAACGGTAGATGCCATCCAGAGCAATGGGCAGCCCACTGCGCGCCTGGATTTCGGCCAGTAGATCTTTTATATCCGCGGGCTGGAACCGGCTGCCATCCGCGCGCACCCACAGCGCGTCCACGTACAAATGCAAGACCGAAAATCCCCAATCCTCGGCAACCTCCTTCGCGCGCAGCAGCGCTTCGCGCCCAAAAGCGGTCACCGCCTGGTGCGCCTCGATGCGCCCAAAACGAGCATTCTTATAACCCAGGTAACCAAAGCAAGTTACCAGCAGCCACTTGAGCGCCGATGCGCGGCTTTTATCCCGCGGGCGGCGCGCGTCCCAGAGCGGGCATGTTCGCCAGGCGCTGTTTGAGCGCTACGCGCTTTTTCAGCAGCGGGCGCAGGGCCTGTGGCACCAGTCCTTCCCGGCTGCGGTCGATGGCCAGCCGCAGTGCAGGCACATTCTCCGCCCCCGGCCCGGCTGCGCGCCCGATGGTCTCGGGCGAGATATTACAGTACACCATGATGGCAGGATACATGGAGACAAAATCGATCTCAGCCACACCACGGTGAACGCCCACGATGGGCTGGTAGACCAGCCCGCCCTGGTCGGCAGTAAACAGATCCCAGGCAGGCTTGATCTCCTCAACCTGCTGCTTCTGGCACGGTACCAGGATGTTCAGGCGCAGCGCGGCCTGCATCTGGATGGATGAAATTCCGGTCCCCGGCGAAACGCGCGCCACGGTTTGCAGCGGCAGGCCGGTGACCCGCACCGTCTCAAGGATGCCGTCCAGCGCGTAATCCGACCACATCATGGCATTGTGACGGTCGACGTGCCAGCGGCCAAACAGGTGCACCTGCTCGCCGCGGTAAACGATCTGCCCGTAAGAGAAGTACCAGCGCTCTTTGCGGTAAGTGATCGCGGCGTCCGCATCGCGGTTGAGCGGCAGAGGCAAACCGGCCTCCTCGGCCAGCGCCAGCAGGCGCGGCAGCAGCCAGGTGTCGCCCCAGGTCGTTAGCAGCAGGTCAGGATCATAATCGATCAGCAGGGCGCGCAGGTTCACCAGCAGCGGGCGGGCGGGGGCCATCGCCAGGGAAAAAGTCTCGCTTCCCACCTGCATGCGCAGCGCGCGCGGTACGGCATGGGCCGGGTCACATTCAGGCTCCAGGCTGAGCACGCGCAGCGGCGGGTCGCATGGGTCCATATCCCAGGGCGAATCCAGCGCATCAATCGACTGGACAATATCGCCCGTCTGAGAGGTTGGGTCCAGCGTTACCCGGCAGCGACCTAATGGGGCTACGCGGTTCGCGGCGGCATAGCGTAGCGAGATTTGCAAGTCGGCGTTGGAAAAATCCAGCCCAGGGAATACGCGGCTGGATTGATTGTACAGCGTCCCTACATCCGAGGGGCGCTGCGCCTCGATTGCCAGCACGGGGATTTCCTTCCCGGCAAAAACATCCATGCGCCGGTCCGGCCAGCAGCGGGTAGGCGCGGCCTGTTTCCCCAGCCATGTCTCCAGCGCCTGCAGGAGTCCAACGGGGCCGGCGGCATAAAAGGTCACCGGGAAGCGCTGGCGCAGCCGCCGGCGCGTTCCATCGTCATCGAGAAACCAAAGCACCAGGCCGCCCAGAGGATCCTCATACAGATCCAATAACCATCCTGTGTGCTCAACCATAGGAAAGTTGACCGTTTTCAGTCATCAGTTTTCCGTTTTAAAGAAAGGAACAACCTTTAATAATTTCCTATCGATGTTCATCCGCGATTCCATAAACATTTGCTTATGTATTTGCTTTTTGCAGAGCGGATTTTTAGTCAGCAGCAGGGCTATCCGGGGAACAGCGCGGCTTGCTTTAGCGCCGGCAGTACCGGCTGCCGCGGCGGATACCATACCTGCCCGGCGGCATTCTGTACCATCGCCAGGAAGCCCAAGGCCTCCTGCGGCACCGCGGAACGCTGGCGAACCCACAGGACTACCGGTACGCGGCGAGCCAGCGCTTCTAAACGGCGGATGCAGCCTTGCAGCAAGCGGCGGCGCTCGGGCACGCGCACATCCTGGTCATAGAAGGTCGACAGGAAATCCAGCACCAGCACCGGGTATGGTAAAAAATCTCGCCCGGCCAGAAGTCCCTCGAACAAGGCCGACATCTGATAACAGGTAAATGCGCGCGATAACAGCACCCGCTGCATGGGGGCTGCAATATCGCTTGTGCGTCGGCGCAGCGCGCGCGCCAGGGAATACCCCTGGAAGGTATTGCCGCCATCCAGTACATATATGGGACCTTGCAACGCCAGGTGGGCCAGCATTGCGAACAATTCATTGGCCAGCGTATCGGGCAAAACCAGTAACAGAATCTGATCAGAAACCGGGGAAGGAAGCAGGTTTGTATTCATATTGCCAGGATACGCAGTTGCAGGGCCTTTTTGAATCACCCGTATGGGAGACGATCTCGGAAAGAAGCGCAAAAGGAGCGAGTACTCCCTGCGGGGGATTGGCGATTTTCTATTGACTCGCGCGCTGATCACGAATACTATTATGATCGACATGAACTGGATTCTACGAAACTGGACGGCTTTTAGTATTCTGGTGCTGGTCTTTGGCGCAGGCTGGATGGTATTTTCCCCTCCCCAGCCCAACTCCACGACCGGTGGGCGCATACCAGCCCCGGGCGAGGGCTTCCTGGCGCCGGATTTCGCGCTGCAAGATGCGCAGGGGCAAACTATCCAGCTGAGCGAGCTGCGCGGCAGCCCGGTGCTGCTCAACCTGTGGGCCAGCTGGTGCCCGCCCTGCCAGGCAGAAATGCCCGCCATGCAAAAAACGTACGAAATCTACGCTGGGCAGGGCCTCACAATCCTGGCGGTGAATACCACCTACCAGGATGACAAAACCGCCGCGCTGGACTTTGTCGCGCAGCGCGGCCTGACCTTTCCGGTATTGTTTGACGTGGATGGCAGTGTTTCACAAGCCTACCGGGTCCACTCCATGCCCACCTCGTTCTTTATTGACCGGCAGGGCATGATCCGGCGGGTAGTTGTCGGCGGGCCAATGGCAGCGGGGCTGCTGCAAGCGGAAGTCGAGCAGTTGATGAAGGAGAAGCGCTAACATGCTGCCGGTTCTGCAAATTGGCCCGCTGGCCCTGCCCACCCCGGCGCTGCTTTTGCTGTTGGGCTTCTGGATCGCGCTGGATCTCACGGAAAAACAGGCGCATCTATTCGGCGCGGATGCGCGTCAAATCTATAACATGACCCTGGTAGCCATGCTGGCCGGGTTGGTCGGGGCTCGCCTGGTTTATGCGGCGCAGGCCCCGACCGTCTTTTTAGACAACCCATTGGACCTGATCGCCCCGCGCCCGCAGATGCTGGATAGCACTGGCGGAATGGTGGTTGGTCTGCTGGCAGCGCTTGGCTATGGCTGGCAGCGCAAGCTGCCCCTGTGGACCAGCCTGGATGCGGCGGCAACATTGTTTTCCGTCCTGGCAATCGCCCTGGGGCTGGCGCATTTTGCATCCGGAGAAGCTTTTGGCGCACCGGCCCGCTTACCCTGGGCGGTTAATTTATGGGGCGAGTACCGCCACCCCACCCAGGTTTACGAAACCCTGGCCGCGCTGCTGATCGGGACGGCCATTTGGCCGCGCGCCATCTGGCCGGGCAGCCGCATTACGCGCCACACCCGTGCGCAGCCCGGCTTTCGTTTCTGGATCTTCCTGGCGCTCAGCGCGGCGGCGCGGTTGGTGCTGGAGACTTTTCGCGGCGACAGCAGCCTGGTATGGAACGCATTTCGCCAGGCGCAGCTCATCGCCTGGCTGGTTCTGGCTGTCAGCCTGTGGCAGATTGGCCGGCGGTTGGAACGGCAGGCTGCGCCCGCCGAAGAAGGAGCGTCCTGAGATGACTCTGGCGGGGAAAACCATCCTGATTACCGGCGCGGCCCGGCGCATTGGCCGGCACCTGGCGCTAACTGTCGCTTCAGCCGGCGCGGATGTGGTGCTGCACCACTCCAACTCTCCCAGCGAGGCTGACCAGACGGCCGCGGAGATCGAGGGCCTGGGCCGGCGGGTATGGGTGCTGCAAGCGGATTTTGCCCGGCCCGCTGAAGCCGAAGGCCTGGTGGCGCGGGCTGCCGCCTTGTCTCCGCTATACGCATTAGTCAACAACGCGGCCATCTTTGACCCGCTCACCCTGGCCCAAACTACCCTGGCAGATTGGCAGCGAACGCTGGATATCAACCTGACCGCACCGTTCTTGCTCAGCCGTGACTTTGGCGCAGCGCTGCCGAAAGGAGACAACGCACATACAGTGGCACACACAGTGGGTCGCATCGTCAATATCATCGACTGGCGCGCGCTGCGCCCGGGCGGAGACCATTTTTCGTATACCATCAGCAAGGCGGGCCTGGCAGCGATGACGCGCTCACTGGCGATCAGCTCTGGCCCCCAATATCACGGTCAATGCGCTGGCACTCGGCGCGATCCTGCCGCCGAGCGATCTCGCAGCCGCAAACCCTGGCGAACCAGACAGCCTGGAACGCTCGCCGCTGCTGCGCCAGGTACCGGCTGGGCGCTGGGCCGAGCTGGATGAAGTAGGCCAGGCGCTGCTGTTCCTGCTGGACGGTCCGGCTTATATCACCGGCGAGATTATCCACCTGGACGGTGGCAGGCATTTGGTGTAAACGCGTTTCCATGGAAACGGCGTTTCAGTGAAACGTGTTTACCTGTAAACGTTATAAAAAGGGGCTTTTATGGACCAGGTCATCATCAAAGATTTACTCGTGCGGGGTGTCATCGGCATCACCGAGCGGGAGCGCGAGCGCCCGCAAGACATTTTGATCAATGTCGTTCTGTTCACCGAAATTGCCCGGGCAGCCGAGACGGACAACATCGCTGACTGCGTCGATTACAGCAAGATTGCGAAAAAGCTTACCGCGCATGCCGAATCGGTGAAGCGGCAAACGGTGGAAGCCCTGGTTACCGATCTGGCCAGGTTGTGCCTGGAAGAGACCGGGGTGCAAGGGGTGCGCATCCGCGTGGAAAAGCCCGGGGCAGTCCGTTTCTCCCGGTCGGTGGGGGTGGAAATTGAACGCTTCCGCACATCCTGAGGTGGATCACGAGGCATACCTGTGCCTGGGCTCGAACATCCAGCCGGTCGAAAACCTGCGCAAAGCCATCGAACTGCTGGGCGAACGCACCCACCTGCTGGCGCTTTCCACCTGCTGGGAGAGCGCGGCGGTGGGCAGCAATGGGCCGAACTTTCTGAATATCGGCGCGCTGGTTCGCACGCCCCTGGACGCGGCAGAACTAAAAGAACAAATCCTGGCCGCGATCGAGAAAGAGCTGGGACGCGTGCGCAGCGCGGATAAGTACGCACCCCGCACCATGGATATCGACATCACCATTTTTGATGGGCAGGTGCTGGATCCAGAAATCTGGCGGCGCGTTTACCTGGTGCTGATCTTTGCGGAAATGCTCCCTGATCTGCGCAACCCGGATACCGGAGAAACGCTGGCGGAGATTGCACAGCATTTGCAGGCAGAGAGCATGGCCATCCCCCACCCGGAACTGGTGTTCGCCAGGTAAAAAACCACTCCTAGAAGTGCAGACCTTCCGCGCCGCGGGAGATGTTGTCCAGGAACTCCATGCGCGTGGCCATGCTGTTGCGGAATGCCCCCAGCATCGCGGATGTGGTCATGCGCGCATCGTGTTTGCGCACACCGCGCATCATCGAGCACATGTGCAGCCCTTCCATCACTACAGCCACGCCCATGGGTTGGAGCGTCTCATTGAGAAAATCGGCCACCTGGCGGGTCATGCGCTCCTGCACCTGCAGGCGATGCGCAAACATATCCACAATGCGCGGGATCTTGGAAAGGCCAATCACCCGTCCGTGCGGAATATAGGCTACGTGAGCACGCCCAATAAATGGCAGCATGTGATGCTCGCACAGGCTGTAAAATTCGATGTCGCGGACGATGACCATTTCATCGTATTCTTCTTCGAACAGCGCATCATTTACCAGCGCAACCGGGTCCACCCGGTAGCCTGAGAGCAGTTCTTCGTACATGCGCGCTACCCGATCGGGCGTGCGCTGCAAGCCCTTCGCGATTTGGGTCTTCGCCAAAAGCGTGTAACATTTTTGCCACGCTGTCGCGAATGGTCTCCTGATCAATCCCCACACCAGGCAGCAGCGCTGCTGCTTCGTAAAGCGAATTATCATCTATGTGATCCATCTGGAAATCCCTCCCTCTAAAAAAAACCAGCCGGCGGCTGGATATTTTTTATATTTAAGTAATAGTTATCTTAATTATATCACTAGTTTTTACGCTTCAACAGCATATGCGTAAGCTCTTCCAACGCCCGAGAGGCATCGCTGGCGCAAGCCGTCTGGCTGTGAGCAACGGCTTTCTCCAGGGCGGTCATGGCTTGCGCGGTCAGGCGCTCGGCTGTTTCGAGCGTATACGCATAGGCGCCCTCTTGCTCCAACATCTGCGCCAGGTGCGGAACTTCCTCCGCGGTGATGATCCCTTGCTCCCAACGGCGGGCAAAAGCGCCCTGCCTGGCAAGGGCATACACGACCGGAAGGGTCTTTTTACCGGAAACCAGGTCGCTTTCCGTGGACTTGCCGGTCAACACCACGTTGCCCCAGATGCCCAGCCAATCGTCCAGCACCTGGAACGCCAGGCCAAGCGAATAGCCGTACTCGCGGAATGCATCCCGGCAGATCTCGTCAGCGCCGGCAGACAATTGCACCCAGTTCCGTACAGCAGCTCAGAAGCGCTGATGTTTTGCCGCCAATCATGGGCCAGTACGCAGCTTCGGGAAGAATCGTCTGTTTCTCATACGAGATATCCAGGTACTGCCCTTCGGTGAGGCGCAGGCAGGTTTGTTGAATGATGCGGCTGACCAGGAGAACCTCCTGCGCTGGCAGAACCTCAGCCAGATCCTGAATAGCCAGGAAGGAGAGCGTAAACATCACGTCCCCACTGTTGATGGCCTGGGGCGCGCCCCACCTGACCCACACGGTGGGACGGTTGCGGCGCAGCGGGCTGTTGTCTTGAATATCATCATGGATCAGGGAAAAGTTGTGCAGCAGTTCAACCGCAGCGGCGGCGGGCAGCGCATCCTGCCAGTTCCCTCCCGCGGCCTGAGTGCATAGTAAAACCAGCAGCGGGCGGATGCGTTTCCCCTGCGCTTCTGGGCCGGCTCCCTCACCCTCCCAACCCATATGGTAGGTCAGCATCGCGCGCAGTTCCGGATACTCTTCCTTCAAGGAACGATCGATAAATTCCTGCAGCCGGGTTTCAATAGCGGGTCGCATCACCCGCAAATATTCTTGTAGGTTCATGGCTCACCTGGCTTCGGTGTAGATTAGTGGAGTTTGCTGTAACTGATTAAGGTTAGCGGCCCCGGCCGCGAACATGGCATATTTGCAGCTCCCGCCGGACTTCAGCAATGGTCTGAAGGGTATCTTCAAACGAGAGCGCCGCCGCCTTGAGGAACGGACCGGCCATCCCCCCCAGACTGGCGCCCATGGCAATGCACTTGGCAATTTCCACGCCGCTGCGCAGCCCACCGGAAGCAAATACGATGATTTGTGGGGCAACCCGCCGGACCGCTTCAATCGACTCGGCGGTTGGGATTCCCCAACTGCGGAATGCGCCAGCTACCCGCGCCAGGCTTTCATTTTGGTGGCGATACTTCTCCACCTGTGCCCAGGAGGTCCCCCCCGCCCCGGCGACATCGATGGCAGCTACACCCGCATCGGCCAACAAGCGAGCGGCTTTTTCGGAAATACCCCAGCCAACTTCCTTGGCAATCACCGGAACCGGCAGCGCCCGGCAGACCGCCGCGATCTTGTCAACCAACCCGGCAAAGCGGGTATTGCCTTCTGGCTGTACGGCCTCTTGTAGCGCATTCAGGTGCAGGATAAGCGCGTCAGCTTCGATCATCTCCACGGCGCGCTTGCAGTGATCGACGGTAAAGCCGTAATTTAGCTGAATCGCGCCAAGGTTGGCCAGCAGAAGGATATCCGGAGCATAGCGACGCACCCGGAATGTTTCGGCAGACGCTGCATCTTCAAACGCCACTCGCTGCGAACCCAACACCCATAACAATTCTGCGTTTCTTGGGCCGCTTCAGCCAGGATGCGGTTGATCTGGCCTGCCTCAGCCGTCCCGCCCGTCATGGACGAGATTAAGATGGGAGCGTTGACCCGCTTTTGAAATATCGTTTGCGAGAGATCCACTGCGTCCAGATCCATCTCCGGGAGCGCCTGGTGGATAAAACGATACTGCTCCAGGCCGGTGGTTAAGGCGGAGCGCACATCTTCTTCCAGGTTTATGCGAATGTGATCGCTTTTTCGCGAGGCAGTGCTTTCAGATTCAAGCGTGTTCTTCGTTTTGGCAGTTTCGGACATTTTTCCCATCAATCAGAAGCTCTATATTTCACACCCCAGGAGGGGGAAAGGTGTTATCAGAGTATACCAAATTTCCTGAGAATACAATCCCATCGAAATCTTGTAAAAAGCCAGTAGGAGGATGGAAGAAAGCGCTTTTAACCTTGACAGATTACTCAGGAACGTTACAATTTCCTATAACCTTTCGAATCTATTCCAGGAGGCATTATCGTGAGTGACACTTTGGAGGATGTGAAATCTGTCATCGTTGACGTACTCAAGATTGACGGCAGTGGAATCTCCCCGGAAACGCGTTTTATTGAGGATCTTAAAGCGGATTCAATGGATCAATTTTTCCTGATTGATGGTTTCTGCGAGAAATTTAATATTACTATTTCGGACGAAGAAGCCCGTAACATTCGCTCGGTTCAGGATGCAGTTTCCTATATCGACGGCGCCAAGACAAAGTAAGAACCAGGCTAAAAAACTGGACGGGAATTTGGCCGTCCAGTTTTTTTATTTAACCCTTTATGCCAGCAGCTCGGCAATTTCTTCCGGGTTGCGCGCTACCCGCACCCCGGCTGCTTCAAGCGCACGAACCTTGTCGCTGGCTGTCCCGGCGCCACCTTCGATGATCGCGCCGGCATGCCCCATCCGTTTGCCAGGCGGGGCACTCTGACCGGCGATAAATGACGTCACCGGTTTGCTCATTTCCGTGTCGATAAAAGCGGCTGCTTTTTCCTCGTCTGTGCCGCCGATTTCACCGATCAAAACGACGCGGTTGGTATGCGGGTCGGCCTCAAACAACGCCAGAACATCAATAAAATTCGTGCCGTTGACCGGGTCACCGCCAATCCCCACGCAGGTGCTGGCGCCCATGCCGCGCAATTTTAATGCATACAGCACTTCATAGGTCAATGTGCCAGACCGGGATACGATGCCGATATCGCCTGGGATGGCAATCTTATTGGGAATAATGCCAACCTTGGCCTCGCCTGGGGTAAGCAAGCCCGGGCAGTTTGGGCCGATCAGGCGCACCTTTTTCTGATCCAGGTAGCTGCGCACGCGCATCATATCCTGAACCGGGATCCCTTCGGTAATGCAAATAATCAAGGGGATTCCCGCATCCGCCGCTTCGTACATCGCATCCGCAGCGCCCCGGGCAGGCACAAAAATGATACTGGCATTGGCGCCAGTCATTTCCAGCGCCGGTTTTCACCGTATCAAACACCGGCACTTTACCATCCAGAACCCATTCACCGCCTTTTCCTGGGCGGATGCCGCCAACAACATTGGTGCCATAGGCCAGCATTTGCTCGGTATGGAACAAGCCCTCGTGACCGGTAATGCCCTGTACCAAAAGACGCGTGTTTTTGTCAACGAAAATGCTCATTTCAGGTTCCTTATTTGGTCACGATCCATTAAGCAGCGTGAGCGGCTTTTGCAATTTCGACCGCCTTGGAAGCTGCATCGACAAGCGTCTCAGCCGTCATCATTTTGGCGTCCGCCAGCAGACGCAGGCCTTCTTCGGCATTGGTGCCAACCAGCCGGGCAACCATGGGCACATTCGCTTTAACCTCCTGCAAAGCAGCCAGTACACCTCGCGCCACCTCGTCACCGCGTGTGATGCCGCCGAAAATGTTAAACAAAACCGCCTTCACCTTCGGGTCGGCCAGAATGATGCGCAGCGCCGCGGCTACTTTTTCGGAACTTGCCCCACCGCCAATATCCAGGAAATTGGCCGGCTCACCGCCACACAGCTTGATGATATCCATCGTCGCCATTGCCAGGCCGGCGCCATTGACCATACAGCCAACGTTTCCATCCAGGTTGATGTACGACAGGCCATATTTACGCGCTTCCACTTCTAATGGATCCTCAGCACCCAGGTCGCGAATCTCGTTCAAGTCTGCGTGGCGGAATAAGGCATTATCGTCCACGATCATTTTTCCATCCAACGCTACCAGCCGTTTATCTGTCGTGATCACCAGCGGATTAATTTCTGCCAGAGTGGCATCATTTTCCGTGTACGCGCGCCACAACCCATGCGCAATCTCGCCAAATGGGCGCCAGTATTCCCGTGGCAAATCGATACTCACCGCAATATCGCGCGCCTGGTAATCGCGCAGACCCAGAAGCGGATCGATATACATTTTGATGATTTTCTCCGGCGTCGTTGCGGCCACTTCCTCGATATCGACCCCACCGGCAGCCGATGCCATCATCACCGGCCGGCGCGCCGCCCGGTCATTGGTGATCCCCAGATAGATTTCTTTGGTGATCCCAACAGCTTCATCGACAAGGACCTTGCGCACCGGCAGGCCTTTAATATCCATGGCAAGCACCAGCGGTCGCCAGGTCGGCTGCTTCTTTGGGAGACTTTGCCAGGCGGATGCCGCCAGCTTTTCCGCGCCCGCCCACCAATACCTGCGATTTAATGACCACGCGCCCGCCCAGCTCTTCGGCGATGTTCCGGGCCTCATCCGCCGTACTGGCTACCCGTCCGCGTGGGATCGGAATGCCATATTTTGCAAATATTTGTTTCGACTGGTACTCATGTAATTTCATAAATTTCCCACTCCTTCGGGGTGTTACCCAGCAATGGATGCGCGGCGCAGAATACCCGACAGGGTAAACCTGTACTACGCATATCTTTATTATACTTTACCTCGTACCGTGAAATTAAAATTGTAGAAGGAAGCGGATGGTTTTGCGCTGCTATGTCTGCCAAAACCATCCGCTTTATATTTACACGTCATCTAAATAGATCATCCGGGCAAATTATTCCGGATGCTTTAGCCTTTTAAGAAAGCTTCTAAGGCATCCCGGCTGATGCGGTAGGCAGCTCCAATCTTCCTGGCTTTCAGGTCTCCAGCCTGTATGGCTGCAACCACATCCTCTTCCGAGACGCGCAGGATATTCGCCGCTTCGGCAGGGGTCATGATATCGGGGATGCTGGCCGCTGAAGGGCTGCTGCCCGTAGCCCCGCCTTGAGCGGGCTGCCCAGGGCGCCCGGCATTTTGCAAGGAGTTGGCGATCACGTTGCCAAGCCCCATGCCAGCGCCAATCCCGGCAGTCAGACCAGCGCCGCCGCTCTGGTTCTGCGCCGCGTCGCGCAGCGCGTCCGCTGCCTGCAGCTGGGTGTAGGTCTGCATATCCAGCATGCCCATCGCGCGCAGTTCTTCCGCCGATTTCTCATACGGTTTGAGGTTGGCAATATAGAAGGATTTGAGCGTCAGGCCAATCGCGGCGAAATCATCCTGAGCCTTGGCGCGCACGCCGGCGCCCAATTCTTCGGTCAGGCCAATCAATTCGACCACACTGCTTTTCGCCGTTGTCTCGCCCAACAGATCCTGGAGCTTTGGAGAGCAGCATGGTGCGCAGCCGGTTTTCAATATCCGCGGTGCGGTAGACACCCTGCGCGCCAACGATCTGCGTAACAAACTGCTGCGGGTCATTGACCTGGAAGCTGTACGAGCCAAAACCCTGCAAAAGCGCCACGCCCAGCCCCATGCCCGGGTTGCGGACGATGATTGGCTGCGGGGTGCCCCATTTGCGATCGGCAAATTCGCGCAACGAGACAAAATAAACTTCTGCCGTAAACGGCGTGCGGTCGTTGAAGACCTTGCCAATAAAGTCAATCAGCACCGGAATGTTGGCGGTCGTGATGGTATGACGGCCAGGGCCAAACACATCCAGCGCTTTCCCATCGCGGAAGAAAACGGCGCGCTGTGATTCGCGCACGATCACCTGCGAGCCGATGCGCAGATCCGCTACCCCGGCTTCAGGAAAGCGATGGACAATTTCATCCAGCATTTCGCTGGGATATTCAACAACATCAAAAATTCTGGCCATAGTCTAGCTCCTTTTCTTATTTGTAGTACAAATCACAGCAGAACGCTACGGGGCAGGCGTTCCCGCCGCTTCAGCGCCGCCCAGGATTGCCTCTGAGCGCTTCTGGAAAGCCTCTACGCTTGCTTGCGCCAACGTGGTCAGATGGCGAATGGAGGCCGGCAAGCCATCGGTGCCTAACGAAGCTTCAACATTATCGATTGCCCGAGCAACTTCATCAACCAGGCTGAGCAGCCAAAGATCGTACTGGTAGAGCTTTTCTAGCTCTTCCGAATTGATTTTTACAGCATCAAAGAAGCCAGCATAGCCGTAGGAAGCCGTCCGAACGCGGTCAATGAACTGGCGCAGCTTGATTGCCGCGCCTTCCAGATCATCCACATATGCCAGCCCACCCTGGCTGATCAGATCGCGCTGCAAGCGCAGAAATCCGCTGCCACTGTTCCTCATAACGGGCCGCTACTGTTTCGCGCAGCAGCTTATCCGCCGCGCGGCGTTGTTCGCGATCAAAGTAGCCATTGAATCCTGGAAGCTTGCCGAGGAGTTTTCCAAAGACATCCTGCTCTTCTCGGATTCGACCTAAAATGTCGCTCATGATTTCTCCTATTTTGAACCTTTTTGCTTGCATCATTCGGTGTGGCGGGGTCCCCGCCCAACCTGACATGTTACCCTATCTGGTTTCCGGCTGAAAATTCCGATCTCTGGTAAATTATAGCCGGAAACATGTACCAGAACAATACGAATAAGCCAGTCTAGCATACAACGCTAACTACGCATCAACCCATAGAGAATCTCTTTATTATTGCACTTTATTCAGTCCGGTATATCCATCACGGGATAAGTATATATAAATGATAATTATTGGTATATTTAGAATGATTTTATTGTTATGTCTCCGTAAATTTTTGCTGTTGAATTTTTAGGATATTCATATATAATATAGTTACGTTCCACAAAGGAACCAAATGAATAAGGCGAGAAAGGAGGTGAAAACCATGTTATTCGCTCCAAAAGAAAAAGGTCAGGGTTTGGTTGAGTATGCATTAATTCTTGTTTTGGTTGCTGTCGTTGTGATCGTTATTCTTGCACTACTTGGCCCAGCAATCGGCAATATCTTCTCGAACATCATGAAGCAGCATCTAAGCTCAAAAAACCTTTGCTACAATCGTCTAGACAAAAGGAGGCCCTGAAAATGGACCTCCTTTTGTATAATTTTGTAATATTTATAGGGATTTTACGTTTACTTTACAAAACTGTTCGTGTATTTTTGCAACTCTTCTGTAAGCTTTTGACGTATAATTTAAACACTGCAAGTTATACAACATTTAACCAGGAGGCATACATGGCTACAGGACGCCGCCGCGGAAGGGCGATTTTTTACATTGCCTTTATCCTGATCCTGATCCTTGTTTTAGTTGTGGTGGTAGCGCGTTTTAACCCGCTGGCCAAGCAAGGTGAAAATCAGGTCGATAGTCAAAGGCTGCCATTACATTACAAGCGACCCAAGGATACGGTTGATATTGTTATGACCACCCAGGATGTTCGGCGAGGTCAGATATTGGACGAGGAACTTACTTGCCCTTGTTCCAATCCCTCGAGACAGATTTTACCGATGAGGTATTCTTCAACGAAAATGGAAGACCTGGATCGGATCGCGGGCAAAATTTGATCTGCGGGCCCACACTCCGCTGACAAAAGCCCTCGTGTTCTCCGTCAAGGAGACCGGTTCTGTCCCTTCATTTGAAATCCCAGCCGGTAAGGTGGCCATCTCGGTGCCCGATTAGCAAGCTGTCATCGGTTGCATATGGCCTTCAGAAGGGCGATCACGTCAACGTGATCGTCATCATTGCTGATGGTTGACCTCGACACAAACTTCCAGTCCAGGCTTCCAAACCGGACAGGCGTTGTGATTGCTCCTGGCCCGATTGATGATAACCAGACCTATGTGACGGCCCTTTTGAATCAGCCCTGAGGAATACAAGGTAAATGACATTGCTGCCTATTCCTATATGGGCCGGATCGAAATCGACCCGACAATGAACAACCCGGTGTACGTTATTCCTGGTGAGAAGCAGCGGCCGCGTTTGGTCAGCCAGACCTTGATCCAGGATGTTGTCATCCTCCAACTGGGTACGTTTACCAAGGTCGCCGACCAGGCAGCACCCCTCGCAGCGCCAATCACGCAGCCGGGTGACCCAACGCCTACCCGCGCACCGGTTACTACAAACACCACCAGGCAGCAGCCAGCAGCAGAGACCACCCAGCTTCCCGATGTGGTCACCCTGATTGTTTCTCCGCAGGATGCCGTGACGCTGAATTACCTGATGTTAGCCGGTGTCAAACCTGAATATGGTGCTGCGCAGCGCTGGTGATAGCGAAGTCAAGAACACCGAAGCGGTTACCCTACAGTTCATCCTTGACCAGTACCAGATCCCCAATCCGGCAAAACTGCCCTATGGTCTGGAGCCTGGCATGGAGACGTTCCCTGAATTTATCAAGCCATTCCCGGAGCCTGCTATACTGGCGACGCCAACGAAAGCAAATCAATAAATCCTAAATTTAATGGTAAGTCTGCTACGCCTGCCAGTTTGTCCAGTCGCATAAGCTGATGGAGAGGGTATGTCTGTCCAAGAAAAAATTAAAGTTTTAATTGTAGATGACATTGCCGAAACGCGTGAAAACATTCGCCGGATGTTGCAGTTTGATAACAATATTGAAGTTGTCGGAACGGCCCGCACAGGGAAAGAAGCCATTGCAGCTTTCTCAACAGGTCAAACCGGATGTCATCGTCATGGACATCAATATGCCCGACATGGATGGCATTACCGCAACCCAGGAAATCAAGAAAAAAGCTGCTTACATTCAGGTCATTATCCTCTCCGTACAAAGCGATCCCAGTTATATGCGCAGGGCCATGCTGGCAGGCGCACGCGACTTTCTAACCAAACCGCCCATGATCGACGAGCTCACCGATGCTGTCCGGCGAGCGGGCCTCCTGGCACAAGAAGAGCGCAAGAAAAACGAGCAAGTCTTTACCGCGGTACCAGTTGATGGACAAAAATCCGCCCCTGGTTCAGCGATGAATTTAGGGAAAGTGCTGGTCGTTTACAGTCCTAAGGGGGGGACTGGTCGAACGACGATCGCGACCAATCTGGCAATTGCGCTTCATAGCGAAGACTGTAAAGTAGCTCTGGTAGATGGCAATCTCCGCTTTGGCGATGTAGCCGTTTTCCTAAATGAGCAGGGCAAGAACACGGTGCTTGACCTGGCTTCCCGCGTGGATGAGCTTGACCCGGATGTGGTTCGTGAGGTGATGGTTACGCACCGTGCTTCAGGGGTGGATATTCTGGCAGCCCCTCCCCGACCAGAGATGGCGGATAAGGTATCAGGCGAACAGTTTTCAAAACTGCTGAACTACTTAAGGCGCATCTACGCATATATCATAGTCGACACGGCGTCTGATCTCACTGAGAGTGTTCAGGCAGCCCTGGATGTCGGCGATCTTGTCATTCTGATCACTACACAAGATATTCCGGCGATCAAAAATGTGCAATCTTTTCCTGTCGCTAGCTGATGCGACGGGAATCCGGCGCAACCGGATTCTGTTTGTGATGAACCGTTTTGATAAACGGATCGCGATCACTCCAGAGCGAGTAGGTGAAAGCATGCGCCAGGAAATTGTTGTGGTGATCCCGTTTGACGATCGAGTTGTCAGTTATTCAGTCAATCGGGGTATCCCGTTTATGCTGGACAACAATAAAACGCAACCTGTGGGCAGGAGCATATCTCAACTTGCAGAGTTGGTGCGTGAGCGAATTACCAAGTTGGCGCAAGAGGCTGCCGAAAAAGGGTAACCACTCACCCAAGTTTTGATCAGGAAGTGAGGACGGTATGTCGATTTTAAAACGCATCCAGGGTGGTACTCCAGGTGGTTCGTCGCAATCTCCGCAAGGAGGGGGCGGCGATCAACATGGTGGGTCTTCCAACTTACAGGCCAGAAGAGTCTCGGCTCCCAATATTCCTTCCGCACAGGAAACCTATCAGGATCTAAAGACCCGGGTGCAGAACAAGTTAATTGGCGGTCTGGATCCATCAACCGATCCTTCAAAGGTGCAAGAAGTCCGCAAAACCATCCAGGAACTATTTGAGCAAATCCTCGCCGAGGAGAATATTGTCCTCTCACGGCCTGAGCGCGCTCGGATGTATGAACAGATCGCCGCCGAAATCCTCGGGTTAGGACCGCTTCAAATACTGCTGGAAGACGAGACCATTACCGAAGTCATGGTAAACGGCGCGAAGAATATCTACGTTGAGCGCGCCGGGAAAATTCTCCGCGCGCCGATCAGCTTTGAAAGCAATGAGCATGTAATGCGTATTATCGAACGCATTGTTGCTCCACTCGGCCGACGTATTGACGAGTCCAGCCCATACGTGGATGCCCGCCTGATGGATGGCTCCCGCGTGAATGCCGTAATCCCCCCCATTTCTCTGGTTGGGCCGGTACTAACCATCCGCAAATTTGCAAAAAAACCAATCACCGTGGATCAGCTGATCCAGTTTGGCACCATCACACAGGAATCTATCGACTTTCTCAAGGCATGTGTTTCGGCGCGCATCAATGTTGTCGTGTCGGGTGGTACAGGTTCTGGGAAAACCACCCTTCTAAACGTTCTTTCCAGTTTCATCCCAGGTGATGAGCGGATCCTGACCATTGAAAATGCAGCGGAACTTCAGCTGCGCCAGGAACACGTGGTGACACTCGAGTCGCGCCCGGCGAACATCGAAGGCCGGGGAGAAATTACCATCCGCGATCTGGTCATTAATGCATTGCGCATGCGCCCAGACCGCATTGTGGTCGGCGAATGCCGCGGTGACGAAGCCCTGGACATGCTGCAGGCGATGAACACCGGTCATGATGGTTCCATGACCACCGCCCACTCCAACAGCCCGCGCGATACCCTATCGCGTCTGGAAACCATGACCCTGATGGCCGGTATGGATCTGCCAGTCCGCGCAATCCGCGAACAAATTTCAGCCGCCGTCGACTTGATCGTTCACCAGGAGCGCATGCGCGATGGATCGCGTAAAGTGGTTTACATTACAGAGGTTTCTGGGATGGAAGGCGATGTAATTACCACGACGGATCTGTTTGTCTTTGAGCAAATGGGTGTTGAAAACGGTAAGATTGTCGGCAGGTTACGCCCCACGGGTTTACGGCCAAAGTTTATGGATAAACTTGAAACGGCTGGGATCCATCTTCCTGCAACCATATTTGGAATTGGCGAGACGGCGAAGGTTCTAAGATCATGCGCCTGGTCGAATATTTCAACCGATTATAGAAAGAGGATGAAGCCATGGACATGATGACCATAATCTTAATTGCTGGTGCTGCCCTGGCCATCATCATGCTGGGTATTGGGCTGGCTGTATCGCTACGCAGCGACCGCTCTATGGTAGAAGAACGCCTGGGCCGGTACGTTGAAAAAGAAATGCCAACCGAAAAGGAAAAGAAGGCCACCTCAAGACCGGTAACGGATTGGATTAACGAACGCGTTACCGGCTCTTCCTTTGGCGACAACATCTCCCGCGACCTGGCTCGAGCAGATCTGAAGTTAAAACCCGGCGAATACATCGCCGTCATGATCATAGCAACCGCTGGCTTAGGCGGTATTGTGCTCTATATTGCCGGGGGATTCACAACCGCAGGGATATTGGGTGGTCTGGTTGGCGGAGCAATAGGCTTTTTCTTGCCCGGCATGTACGTTAAGCAACAGCAGGGGAAGCGGTTGGTGCGCTTCAATGACCAGCTTGGTGATATGCTTAACCTGATGGTGAACGGCCTGCGCGCCGGTTACTCGACAATGCAAGCAATGGAAGCCGTTAGCAAAGAGCTTCCGCCCCCTATTTGCGATGAGTTCCGCCGCGTTGTACAAGAAATGCAGTTGGGTGTTCCAATGCAAGTCTCGCTGGAGAACTTGCTGCGCCGCATCCCTAGTGAAGACCTGGACCTGGTGATTACCGCCATCAACGTTCAACGCGAGGTGGGCGGTAACCTGGCCGAAATTCTTGATACGATCTCTTATACCATTCGAGAGCGCGTGCGGATCAAAGGTGAAATCCGGGTGTTGACAACTCAGGTAATGTACTCGGGACGTTTCCTATCCATGTTACCGGTAGCTCTGATGGGTGCCTTATATCTATTCAACAAGCCGTACATGATGGAGTTTTTCAACCCGAAAAACAACGCAAAACTTCCCTGTGGATATATCGCGCTGTTTTGCGCCGCAGCTTTAATTGCTACCGGTTACATGGTAATGAATAAGCTCGGCGATATTGAAATCTAGTCATTTGCGGAAGGAGGAAGTGGCATGGAAATTCCTATCATTCCTCTCATCATAGTGGGAGCATTGATCGTTGGTATCGCAGGCGTTTTAATTTTCATTGGGCTCCGCAATCCGCGCACTTACGATGATCAGGAGCTTCAATCTCGTCTGGATGAATTTAACCAGCGCGGCGAAACGGTAGATCTTGAAAAAATTGAGCTGTCCCTGCCCTTCAGCGAGCGCATCATCTACCCGATCGCCCGCAAGCTGGGTGAATTCGCAATCCGCTTTACCCCACAAAACGCGCTGCAGTCCGTTGCTAAAAAGCTTGAATTAGCCGGTAGTCCTGCCAAAATGGATCCGACGATGTTCCTGTCGCTCCAGTTTATCATCGCGTTTGTGTTTGGCGGCTTACTGATCCTGGTATTCTCACTTGGCAAATCGAATTTTCCTTTGGGACAACAGCTGCTGTTCACGGTCGGTGGTTTTGTCATGGGGTTTTATTTCCCATCGTTGTGGATAACCAGTAAAATCGGCAAACGACAAAAAGAGGTTCGTAAGGCTTTGCCAGATGCGCTGGACCTTCTGACAATCTGCGTAGAGGCCGGTCTGGGATTTGAAGCAGCGATGTCGAAAGTTAGTGATAAGTGGGAATCCGAATTATCCAGGTGCTTCTCTCGTGTTCTTCAAGAAATACAGCTTGGCAAAGTTCGCCGCGAAGCGCTGCGGGATATGTCTGACCGCCTGGGCCTGCCTGAGATGACCAGCTTTGTCGCCGCCGTCATTCAAAGCGAACAACTGGGTGTTAGCATGGCAAAGGTGCTGCGGATCCAATCGGACCAGATGCGCGTTAAACGCCGCCAGCATGCTGAAGAGGAAGCCCATAAGGCCCCGGTAAAGATGCTGATCCCAATGGCGCTGTTAATCTTCCCCGCCCTGATGATTACACTGATGACCCCTGCTGCACTTCGGATTATGGGCTCGATGATGGCAGATATGTTCTAAAACTAGATCAAGGGGAGTCTTCCTATGGAATTGGCAGGTCAAGCAAGCCCTGCCTTTTTGCTATACCACGTTATGTGGTGCGCGCTGGATTGGCTTTTTCCACCTACCTGCGGTGGGTGCAACCAACCTGGCTTTCGCTGGTGCGTTCCTTGCCAACAGCAGATCCAACGCGTGGTAAACCCGGTGTGCGCTTGCTGCGGCGAACTACTGAAAACACAAAACCTGCGGGAGCCATCTGCCGGGCTGCTTTGTTACGACTGCCAGGCTCAACTGCCCGAATATCAAGCGCTGCGTTCATACGGCCTGTTCTCGGGTCCGCTCCGTGAGGCACTCCACCGACTGAAATACCAACGTGATATCGGCATGGGGGAAGCTCTATCCAAACATTTAATCGAGTTATATAATGAATTGAAGTGGGACATCGATCTAATCGCCCCCGTTCCACTGAGCCAGAAGCGATTAAGAGAGCGGGGGTATAATCAATCAGGTTTGCTGGCAAGGCCGCTTGCGTATGCAGTTCAAAAAGCATATCTGCCCGACATCCTCACGCGCTCTCGGAATACCCATACTCAGGTTGGTCTTTCGGCAAACGAACGCCACAAGAATGTTGAAGGGGCATTCGCAGCGAATAAAGAAAAGGTAAAAGGCAAAGTGGTTCTTGTCATTGATGATGTGACGACAACTGGCTCAACGATCAGCGCCTGCGCGCAGGCGCTTCGTATCGCTGGTGCATCTGCTGTCTATGCCCTGACTCTTGCCAGAGCTGTTTCCAAGACAGATACAGATGACCACCTTATATCTTCTGATAAAGACGGAGGTAAAAATGGCTCTTGAGGTCGCGATCTTTCCCAAGAATTTGGAACTGACCGAACGGATCAGCGGTTATATCAACAAGAAGATCAGCAAATTAGATCGCTTCTTGAGTGATATTGAAGAAACCCGCGTGGACCTGGCCTACCTGAAATCTGCCCGGAACCCTTCCGACCGCCAGGTTGCTCAAATTACCATTCGCGGACGTGGATACATTTTACGCACCGAAGAACGCTCGGATGATATTTTCACCGCTGTTGACTTAGCGCTTGAGAAAATGCAACGAAAAATTGAACGGTTCAAAGGGAAGCGTTCCAGAGGACGAGGCGACGGCACCCCGGCAGCAGAAGTTGTCCCTGAAGCTCCTACTCCAGCGGAGGAGGTAGAAGAAACTCCGGTGATCGCCCGCCGCAAGGCCTTCGACCTTACCCCCATGGACGAGATGGAAGCCATCGAGCAGATGAGCCAATTGGGCCATGAGAACTTCTTTGTCTTTTTTAATGCCAACACAAACTCGATTAATGTTCTGTACCACAGGCGCGATGGTACCTATGGTTTGATTGAACCGACTCTGGCATAAACTTCTCTGATTCCGAGAGTCGCAAGTATACCGATGACCGGCAGGTAGGCCTGCCGGTCATTTGTATTCCAATAGCTGCGTGCATCTTGTCACTTGTTGATCCCTAAGCTATAATTCACCGGTTGAAATAAAACATAAAACACGAGGCAAGCTGGTATGATTGATGTCAATGATCTTCGAAAGGGTGTCATCTTCGAGTACGATGGAACTCTTTATCGGGTTTTGGAATATACGCACCACAAGCCGGGTCGTGGCAATGCCATCATCCGAATAAAAATGCGCAACATCCGCACAGGCAGTACGATTGAAAAAACGTTTAACTCAGGTGACCGGGTGCAAGATATCCGGCTCGATTACCACAACGTTCAATATTTGTATAATGACGGCAATATGTATTACTTCATGGATGCTGAAACCTTTGAGCAGCCCGCCGTTCCTAACAGCCTGATTGGCGATTCCGCCGGTTTCCTCAAAGAAGGTATGGAAGTAAAACTCACTTTCTACCAGGCGGAAGCGTTAGACATCGAACTGCCAACCTCCGTGGATCTAAAAGTGGTTCAAGCAGAAGCTGCCGTCCGCGGTGATACAGCGACGGGTGTAACCAAGAAGGTGGTTGTGGAAACAGGCGCATCCGTGGATGTGCCAATGTTTGTAAAAGAGGGTGACGTCATCCGCGTTGATACACGTACCGGCTCATACGTTACACGTGTTTAACGTTACCTTATAACGGGACAGCTTTTTCTTGTCTTGCAGTCCTGTCCCCGCCTGTGGGGACAGGTTTTTATATCAACCGCTAGAAGGGAAGACAGCGAATGCGAACACCTGCCGGGTTTGAGTGCAAGTATTTTTATGGGAATTACTTCCGCGGCAAAAAAGAGGAGGAGTGCCGGTTGATCGGAAATGCTCCGGCGCCCCACCACTGGACTCCTGACCTATGCCGGAGCTGCCCCGTCCCAGGAATCTTACTTGCAAACGCCTGCCAGAATATGGAACTGAGGGCGAAGGCCCAGCGATCACTGCTTGGCCTAATTAAGAAAGTAGAAGTAACCGCTTATTGCAACAAGGTCCAACAGGTGGTTACCGAACCGCACATAGGCTGCGGCCAATGCCATCCTTTACCGCCTGAGTTCGTTGGAAAAAGTAAATGACCCTCACGCTGCTCCTGGACCTGGATGATACCCTGCTTAGCAACGATATTCAGACGTTTCTGCCGGCTTACCTGAAAGCACTGGGCAAACACCTGAATACCTATGTTGCTCCGGATAAGATGGTCCAGGATCTTCTGGCAGCAACCAGGGTGATGTTATCAAACAATGCTGCTTCCCTCAGCCTGGAGCATTCATTCGACCAGGCATTTTACCCGGCCCTTGGGCGCACAAAAGCAGAACTGCGTCCGATGCTGGAACAGTTCTACGATACGATTTTTCCAGGACTCGAACCGCTGACATCCCAGCGACCGGAAGCAGTCAGGCTGGTAGAATATGCGCTCGAAAAGGGTCATACACTTGTGGTGGCGACGAACCCAATCTTCCCGCGCAAGGCAATTCTCCATCGCCTGACCTGGGCCGGTCTTGCGCCGGAGCGAGTTCCGTTCGCGCTGATCACGGATTTCGAGCACTTTCATTTCGCAAAACCCAACCCGGCCTTTTTTACCGAGATACTGGCACAGTTAGGCTGGCCCAACCAACCAGCCGTGGTGGTGGGAAACAGCCTGGAAGATGATTTGCTCCCTGCGGCGCAGATTGGTTTGCCTGCTTTTTGGGTAGTGGACCCCCCTACCCCACTCCCATTCGAGTTTCAAGCAATACTCCACCCTTTGAGCGCGAGCGGTTCCCTGCGTGAAATTCCAGACTGGCTGTCAAAGCTAGATGCAGCCGGGCTGCGCCCGGAATTCAATACACCCCCGGCAATCATGGCTGTGTTAAAATCAACCGCAGCTGCATTGGATACCTTCCGCCTGACAATCGGTGAACAGCAGTGGCATGAACGCCCCGAACCCAAGGAATGGAGTTTGACCGAGATTTTCTGTCACCTGCGGGATGTCGAATATGAAGTGAATATTGCCCGTCTCAACAAAGTGATCGGCGAAACGAACCCATTCCTGGTGGGGATCAATGCAGACACCTGGGCCGCTGAAAGAAACTACCAAAAGGAAGACGGCTCTACTGCATTGTTAGAATTTATCGCGGCGCGCGTACAGCTTATCGCCAAATTAGAGGAGCTTACGGACGAGGATTGGCAACGTCCAGCGCGCCACGCCATCTTTGGTCCCACCAATATCAAGGAGCTGGTCAGCTTTATTGCCACACACGACCGCTCCCATATCCAACAAATCTTTACCGCTGCCGAGATTTTGGAGAATGGAAACGCACCCTAAGAACCGATTCTTTATAAGAGTTTGATTAGATTCACCCGATTCTTTATCCAAAAACTAGATTGGCGGGAAGATGGTTGGTATAATTTATGAAAGCCCCTTTAAAAGAATGAGGCTTCGGTTTAGAGGCAGGGGATTTGTAGGGAGGTTTCTGTGAATTCACGTAACCAATCGTATGTAATTTACTTGCTGCTCTTCATAGCAATTATTGCTATGCTGGTCTATAACTTTTCTTCACAAAGTACTAGCCAGGACGCTAAGACCATTAATGAATTAGCGGCTGATGTTCAGAGCGGCAAAGTAAAGAAAATTACAGAAGATGAAAACCGTTTGCGTATTGTATATAACGATGGCTCTGAGCACAGCTCAACTATCGAAACGAATGCTACCCTGGTGCAGCAAATGCTTGATCTGGGAGTGAGACCCGAAGAGCTTAGCCCGGACCGGTTGAAGATTGATATCCGCCCGCCCAGCGCGTGGTTGGGTATTTTAACCGCTCTTGGTTATATTCTACCCTTCCTCATTTTGGGTGGCGTCTTCTTCTTTATTTTCAGGCAAGCCCAGGGCAGCAATAATGCAGCCATGTCCTTTGGAAAGTCGCGCGCGCGTATGTTTACCGGCGACCATCCGACGGTTACATTTGACGATGTGGCCGGCGCAGATGAATCGAAAGAGGAACTAAAGGAAGTGGTTGAATTCTTGCGCGAGCCGCAGAAGTTTATTCAGTTAGGCGCGCGCATACCCAAAGGCGTCCTGCTCGTTGGCCCTCCAGGCACCGGCAAGACCCTGATTGCAAAGGCAGTGTCAGGAGAAGCAGGTGTACCCTTCTTCTCCATCTCCGGCTCTGAGTTTGTAGAAATGTTTGTTGGTGTTGGCGCCAGCCGCGTCCGCGATCTATTTGATCAAGCAAAGCGCCATTCTCCCTGCATCGTTTTCGTGGACGAGATTGATGCTGTGGGCCGCCAGCGCGGCGCCGGTTTAGGCGGCAGCCACGATGAGCGCGAACAAACTTTGAACCAGCTGCTGGTTGAAATGGATGGCTTTGACACAGACACGAATATCATTATCATGGCGGCCACCAACCGCCCGGACATCCTCGACCCAGCGCTTCTGCGCCCCGGCCGTTTCGACCGGCGCGTGGTTCTTGACCGTCCAGATATGCGCGGTCGTGAAGCGATCTTGAAAGTACATGTGAAGGGCAAACCCCTGGCTCCCGAAGTGGACCTGGTGGTACTGGCTCGCTCGACGCCTGGTTTTGTGGGTGCAGATCTGGAAAACCTGGTCAATGAGGGCGCCATTCTGGCGGCCCGGCGTAACAAGAAAGTAATCGGGCAGTCCGAGTTTGAAGAGGCGATCGAACGAGTGATTGCCGGTCCAGAGCGCAAGAGCCGCTTGATTAGCGAAGATGAAAAGCGCATCGTGGCATACCACGAAGCCGGCCACGCGGTTGTGATGCACAGCCTGGTCGAGTCGGACCCGGTACAAAAAGTGTCTATTATTGCCCGCGGCATGGCCGGCGGTTATACCATGGCCCTGCCGGAAGAAGACCGCACATTAATGCCGCGCAAAAAGCTGCTGGCCGATCTGACCGGTCTCTTGGGAGGACGCGCAGCCGAAGAACTGGTGTTTGACGATATCACCTCGGGCGCCTCCAATGATATCGAACGGGTAACACAGCTATCCCGCATGATGGTCACCCGCCTGGGGATGAGTGAGACACTCGGCCCAATGGTATATGGGCAGAAGGAAGAGCTGATCTTTTTGGGCCGTGAAATATCGGAACAGCGCGACTATTCGGAAGCAATTGCCGAACAGATCGATCGGGAAGTCCGCAAGCTGGTGAACGAGGCATATGAACGCTCGCGCGCGATCTTACGCGAGCATCGCGATGCATTGGACCGGATTGCCACGCGGTTGCTGGAAGTAGAAACCATCTCTCGGGATGAATTCGAGCAGCTTTTCCCGTCCCCGGTCGCAAAGCGCCGGAGTACTCCGGTGCTGGTCACCAATAACTAATTACAAACGAAAGAATCAAAAAGCGGGTGTGCATTTGGCGGTTTGATGCCAACGCACACCCGCTTTTTTCTTTTTACCTTACTCAAAGAATGCGTGTGAGCTCAGATCGAAAAACAATTGGCTGCCATCTGCGGAGGTGAGAGATACTTTTGTTCCCTGCACCTGGGTGATGCGCAGTGTTCCCATCTTCTCATCGGTGAGGAAATACTGTTGGCTGCGCTCGTTGGAGTTGGGGTTGGTCTCGATTACTAAGAGGAGCCCCTGAGCAGGGTCATCAGCCGAAGCCCCGGCCAATACCTGGTAGTAAATATCGTTGCGTTTCCCTTCCCATCCATTCTGGATACTGGCTTCCCAGTCATGTACCATCCCTTCCGACCCCTCGATAATCTCCTCTTCAGGCGAAAAACCGGTTCCACGCTGCAGGGTAGGAAGAAGGGTTTGAGATTGCGCAAGTGTCTTTTCCCCAGGGCGGGCCGATTTGATTTGAGATCGAGCAGAAAGCTGCTGGGCCAGGCGAAGTTTTTCTTCCAGACTTTTACGATCCACCGCACTTAACCGGTCGCTTTGCAGCGCAGTCTGTAATCCTTCCATAAAATTGACCTGCGGAGCCGCCGTTGGCTCCGCGGTCGCGTCTGGCGATTGCAGGGTGGCCGCATAGCTAAATGGCTCGTTCAGCCAGAAGATGTCCGTTACGTAGGGGAGTGTTTCGCCGCTCGTCCGCGGATCACCATTCAACAAGGTGTAGAGCTGCCTCCAGGCCTGTTGTGGCGTATTATCGATTGTTGAACAGCCTCCCCGCTGAAGACAGGCCTGATACGTTGACATGGGTCCGATAAACTGCATTTTTACGCCGTGAGCGGTATACGAGTAAACACTCATTAAATACCACTGCTGTGCATTCACCCCATCTGTGCGATAAATCTCGGGCAGTGGGAAAACTGGGCTAATCCCATAGGTTACCATCCATACCTGTTCTTTGGTAAATCCTCCCCCACAGGTAGCGCCTGGGCTGGCAAAATACGGGCAGCCCGGGATGGCGCCAAAGTTATACAAAGGAGAATTGTTAGCCGAATCGTAGCCGACCAGCCAATCCAGGGTGGTTTCATAAGTGGCCCAGTTAAGCTCGATATCGCTGGCGCCCACCGCGTCCACCTGACCGTCGCAGCCTCTGGTGCAAACATTCAAAAACCAATCGTTCACCTGGTTGACCATCCGAGCCCAGGCCTGGCCATGCCCCGCGGTGACCAACGAATATATACTGCCGGCGTAGTTGCTTGTGCCGATACCAATCCGCAGGTGCGAGTCAAAATCTGCTCCTACACAGTACCAGTAGCCGTAGCCAAATTGTTCCACAGCCGCCGCGATCTGATCCACAGTGGCAGGGTTTGCCGGAGAGTATAACCGCGCCCCGTATTGATTATCCACCATCCTGGGATAGCCAAAATGCAAAATAACCACGCTGTCTTGCTTACCTACCAGGTCTAAATCGCGAGCGCCAACGGCACACCCCTGGTTATATAATGTCGTGGCGTTTATGGAAGTGATGTAGATACTATTCGAAGCCAAAGGAGGCCCAGATGGAGGTGGCGGTGGGGGTGGAGGCGGCGGTGGAGGGTTGCTGACAAACGGGAGATAGAACTTGTTATTCTGATCTGCCTGCTGCGCCAGAGAATCGCTCCCTACTACCGGACCCTTTCCCGCCAGACAGCCAAATAATAGTACAGAAAGGAACACCCCCAGGGTAATACTGCTCCAGCGCTTCACAGTCATGTTCGTAGAACCTCCAAAATATCCTATGTTCACTGAGTTCATTGTTAAGTGTAGCATAATTCGTACCACCTTGATGAATTTATAAAAATCGTTTCGGATAAGACGGCAAAATTACCTTATTGGTTCCACTTTTTGGCCCGATAAATTTATCTTGACACACATCATTCGATACGCTATAATCCAAAACACGGTTCAACGCGGGTGTAGTTCAGTGGTAGAACGCTTGCTTCCCAAGCAAGATATCGTGGGTTCGAATCCCATCACCCGCTTTAACTAAAAAGAAATTTTCTTTTTAACCATAAATTCACCCTTTTAGATATTCCCTTCTTACCACGATTGTGCTACAATCTTTAAGACGCGAGCGATAGAACGCCGCGTTCTCTCCCCACGCGACGCCTGTTCACCCCAGGCGTCGCGTTCTTTATCACGAACAATCTGACCTTCGGTAATAATCCGGTGGAAAAACTTTCAATCATACAAAGAGGATTAGCGCTACGATGATGGATGCATCCAAACTTAAGCGGGTCAAGTGTTTCCTGTTAGATATGGACGGTACATTTTATCTGGGCAGCCGCCTGCTTCCCGGCGCCCTCGAGCTAATTCACCTGCTAAACCAGCGAGGGGTTCGATTTCTTTTCCTGACCAACAATTCATCACGAACACGCGAAGAATACGCGGACAAAATTCGGCGGTTCGGGTTAGATCTTTCAGAAGAAGCAATCTTTACTTCTGGGGAGGCAACCGCTATTTACCTGGCGCAGCGGAAACCCGGAGCAAGCCTTTATCTCGTTGGAACACCAGCGCTTGAGCGTGAATTCATTCAGCATGGCTTTCGTTTCTCGGATGAAGACCCGGATTTTGTGGTGCTCGGCTTTGATACCACTTTGACCTATGAAAAAATCCACAAATTGTGCGATCTGGTTACAGAAGGTGTGCCCTATATTGCCACGCATCCCGATATTAACTGCCCGACGGAAACCGGCTTTATGCCAGATATCGGCGCGATGATGGCAATGGTGGCCGCATCAACGGGGAAACAGCCAGATGTTATTATTGGCAAACCCTATTCACCCATCGTGGAAGCGATAACCGAAAAGCTCAATCTACCGGTGGATGCACTCTGCATGGTTGGTGACCGCCTGTACACAGATATTGCTCTTGGCAAGACTGGCTTAACGACGGTCCTTGTCCTTTCCGGAGAAACACATGCGGAGGATCTGCCCACCACCCCATTTAAACCCGACTTTGTGATGAGGGATTTATCAGAACTTGTCGCGCAGCTCAAGAGAATCTATTAACTGCGGCAAGCAGACAAATTTGCAAAGCTGAAAAACCAGGTTTAATGTTCCTTTTATTGAAAACCAGGCGCATATAAATTAAAGTAATACCAAACGAGGCTGGAATTTACCTGGCACATTTTTATTACAACTCATCCTGATTATCTATACGAAGCTCCGGGGGATTACAAAACTGCAATGAACTGTGACCTACCGCCCGTTCCCATTATAATAATGAAAGAGATTTACACAGGCTGGATTATCTCTGCTGTAACGAGCGAAAAAGAACATCTATCGTAAAACGGGTTTCGTTTATAACTGCCCACACATTCCATCCTACGATCAGGAGCAGGCTTCATGGGAGAGGGAAAAATCGTTTTTCACGTCGAAGACAATTCTGATAATCGATTGCTTGTTCGAAGACTGCTTCAGGCATTCGGTTACCAGGTGGTTGAGGCCGCAAATGCAACGATGGCAAGGGAAATCTTAAAAACGCAGCGACCGGACCTCATATTAATGGATATCAACATGCCAGACATCGATGGGTACACATTAACCAATGAGCTTAAATCGATGCCGAACTTGATGGGCGTTCCGATCGTGGCGATTACCGCCAATGTCATGAAAGGGGATCGGGAGCGGACGTTAAGCGCCGGGTGTGATGGCTATATAGAAAAACCGATTGACGTGGATCGTTTTATTGAACAGGTAGAACGCTTTCTTGGTTAGCGCTGATCGGGGTTCCTTTTCGCCAGTGTGTGGCGAAAAACGGCTGAGGTTCTTCAAATCTTTCATTTTACGCATCAACGGATCATTATGGTAAAAGACGCAATTGTTCTGGTGGTTGAAGATAACGTTTCAAACTTTGTCCTGATAGCGCGTATGTTGGGCTTCCTGGGAATTCACTGTGAGTGGAAAACATCAGGCTATGAAGTCGTTGAGTACGCTGATACACTTCCAAAAGTCGATTTAATCCTGATGGATATTCGCTTACCCTATGAAGATGGTTACAGCGCGCTGCGCAAAATCCGGCAGTCTGGCAGGTTGAAAGATGTACCGGTGATCGCTGTTACTGCTGAGGCCAGTCCAGAGCAAATGAACAAAGCTCGCCAATCTGGCTTTAATGGTTTTTTAGGTAAGCCGCTTGATCCAGACCGCTTCCCAGACCAGATACAACGCATCTTAGCCGGCGAGCCAGTATGGGAAATGAGTTACTAAGAGGAGTAGCACATGCTGTCGCGTTGGGTTCCTTTACATAGGCCCAGGTTCCGACCGAAAGACACGCGTTTTAAGCAAAGCCTGATACGCACGGTTCTTGTCGTTCTCCTCTTTATTTCGCTTATCCCATTGCTTCTGATTGGAACGCTCAATATCTTGCGCACCCGCGACTTGTTGGGCCGACAGGTTTCCAGACAACTGGAAAGTATCGTAAATCACGAAGTTGAACAGATCAACCAGTATGTCGATTTACGCGACAAGATCATCGAGCGGATGGTTACGGAGCAGGCCTTTCACGATAGTCTGTTTATATTACTGACTACGGAGCCCACCGAGGGGGAATACCAATGGGCCACAGCCATGATCTACGACAGTTTTCGAACCAGCGCCCAGCTCGGTATCGAAAGTATCTTCGACCAGATGATTCTTCTTCGCCCGGATGGAACGGTACTCCTGGCATCCGATGATTTGTGGATGAAAAAGAACTTTGGCGAGGGGAAAATTCAGCACCAGATTGTCCGCGAGCTGATCGGTACGAACCGCTCGATATTTACCTATAACCCGGTTACCGGGTATTCCAATCAAATGCCCTTGTTTATCTCACGCTCCTTTGTGGATGAGCAAGGGAAACAAATTGCTACCCTCATTGCAATATCAAGAACGGATCTCACCTATCTTACCCTTCAGGATTCAAGTTCATTTTTACCAGAGGCAAATGCGTATTATTTTGCCCAAGACATGAGCCTGATTGGCGTTACAGACAACCACCAGCTGATCCGTATGCCGGAAAACGCCGGTATGTCTACCTCACTCAAGCCAATGATCGGGCAGCAAACGACCCAGCTGCAGTTCGCGACCCAGTTCGATCAGAAAACGCCTATCATAGCAAACGCGAAATGGCTGCCCAAATATAATATTGGCGTGCTCCTGACGGTAAGCGAAGCGTCTATCTTCCAGGTCAATACCCTCCTTGATCCTTTTAACCTGGCTTTGCTGTTCGTATCGCTCATCATTTCCGGTGGTCTCGTTTACTATGGGGGCGCCCGTTTAGTAAACCCGCTTGTCAAGCTGGCGCATGCCGCCGATTCATTCTCCAGGGGTAATTGGGACGAGCGTGTTCGGATAAACCGGGCGGATGAAATTGGCTCGCTGGCTTATTCCTTCAACCACATGGCAGATGAGCTGAGCGAGCTCTACCATTCACTGGAAAGCGCAGTTGAAAGACGAACTGGCCAGCTGCGCATCGCTTCGGAAGTTGCTCAACTGGCAACTTCGACCACAAAAATAAGCGATGCGCTGGGTCGAACAGCCGAACTAATTGCAGAGCGTTTTGGTTTTTATCATGTAGCCATTTATCTTTTTGATGAAGCCAGTCAAAACCTGGTGTTGAAAGAAGCCAGCGGCCTGGTGGGCAAACAGATCCGCGCCCGCGGCGATCAGGTTATATTGGGAGAAACGACCCTGATTGGCTGGGTCGCGTCGAACAACCAGGCAAAGATTATATCCAGCGTAGCAGACGACCCCCTCTTCCGCCCTGACGAGCTGCTGCCGGATACGCAATCCGAAACGGCCATTCCGATTACCATCGGAACGGAAGTCTTAGGGGTATTGGATATCCAGTCCACACTTATCAATGCATTTGATGATGAGACGGTAGCCGTCTTCCAAACCTTTGCCAACCAGATTTCCAGCACTTTGCAAGCGACTCGCCTGCTCGAGTCGACCCAAATAAGCTACCAGGAAACGACTTTACTTTATAAAGCTGCGCGCCAGGTAATCCAGGCCCATCACGAGACGGAAATTATTCAATCCATTGCCGACATGTTTACCCAGCTGCCATTTATTGGCTCGGTCCTTTCTGTTGAGGGGGAGAATTTCAAGATCCTCACGGTGACAGATGTAAAAACCGGGCGAGTTGAGAAAAGCTTGCAGAGTTTAAATATTCCCACTGGCCAGATGGTTAACCTGCTCACCAAAAATCGTGTTGTCGTAATTGAGGATATTTCCCAGCCTTCCGACTTCGATAACCTGCTGTCCTTCCTGCTGCGGCGTGGATGTAAGTCAGCCGCGCTGATTTCCGTTCTCGAAAGTGGGTATCTTTCCAAGGTACTGGTGATCGGCTCCTATGAAATGAACCAGATCACACTTACCAGTCTTCAGCCATATGCAAACCTGGCAGAAGTCCTGGCGCCGCGTTGGAAAAGTTCCGCATTCTCAACACCCTACAAAAGCACCTGGCCGAATTGCAAATTATGGCCAGCTTTAGCCAGGCAATTTCCGCCGAAACGGATCTTAGCCACCTGTACCGCGTTCTGCACGAACAGGTTATCCAAACCCTTGGTCCGGACCTTGAATTTGCTGTTGCAATTTATAACCAATCCGAAAACCAGATTGAATGGCCGTACTTCTATGAAAATAAGCAGGTTGGTACCTTCCCACCTTCGAAACTTGGTGAAGGGCTCACCTCCATTTTGATCCAGAGCCGCAAACCACTGCTGCTGAGAAACGAAAAGGCAATCCAGAGGCAAAGCCCAATCATCGACGGAAAACCTCCGAAATCATGGATGGGCATTCCTCTGATCTTTGCCGGCGATGTGGTGGGCGCCATCCTCATTCAAGACCTGGAGAATGAAAACGTCTTTGACCAGGACGACTTGAATTTATTTATGACCCTGGCTCCCCAGATTGCCACGAACGTGCGCAACGCCCAGTTATATACCGAGACGGAACGCGCGCTGCATGCGTATGACCAGGAGCGCTTCCTGTTCAATACGCTGTTAGACAGCATCCCGGAGGGGATCTCGATCAAGGATGTGAACGGCCGTTATATTCGGGCGAGCGAATCGATCGCTCAAATCTTCCGCGTAAGCACCAATGAAATTATTGGAAAAACAGACTATGACCTGTTAGACCGCGAAACAGCTGAGAAGATCTTCCGCGATGAACAGATGGTCATGAATATTGGGAAGCCAGAAATCGGCCTGGTCCAGTATGCCGTTTCACAAGATGGCATGGAAAATTGGACGCATACTTCTCGCTTGCCCATCCGCACTGCTTCAGGAGATCCGTACGGCCTGTTATTGATCCAACGGGATATTACAGACCTAAAACAAGCCGAAGCGCTTGCGCAGCGGCGCGCCGAGCAGGTGCTGACCGCAGCCGAGATTGCTCGCGATGCCACCGGAACGCTGGAAATAGAAAGCCTCTTGAAAAAATCCATCAACCTCATTCGCGACCGGTTTGGTTTCTATCATGCTTCCATTTTCTTACTTGACGTAACCGGCGAAAACGCCTTGCTGCGCGAATCAACTGGGCCAGCCGGTGAGAAGATGATGCAGGCCGGCCACCGCCTGGCCGTTGGCTCAAAATCGATCGTCGGCCAGGTGACGGCGAGAGGTGAGGCGCTGATCGTAAATGATGTCAGCATAGACCCTACCCATCTGCCGAACCCGCTGCTTCCCGAAACGCAAAGTGAACTCGCGATTCCATTGAAAGTCGGTGAGCGAATCCTGGGTGCGGTGGATGTACAAAGCACACAGTTAAACGCTTTTCACACAGACGATATCAATGTATTGCAAATCCTGGCCGATCAGCTGGCCGTATCTGTTGTAAACAGTGAGTTGTTTGCCAAGACCCAGGAACTGCTTGGAAAACACCGCCTGCTGCGCCAGATATCAATTGCAGCCAGCACCAGTACCGACCTGGAAGATGCAATGGGCAACGTGGTGAGCGGTTTGCGCACTGCCATGGTTGGTGATAAAGTCGCTATTTTGATGCTCAACGAAGAGGGACGCCTGCAAGTCCAGGCGTCAGCAGGTTACGAAGGCACTGAGCATCTGTCACTCCGGATCGAACAAGGCCAGGGCATCTGTGGCAAAGCAGCCCTCGAAAAACGCCCTGTTCGCGTTGACGATGTGCTCAACGATCCCGACTACATCCGTTTCGAACCCGATACGCGCTCCGAACTGGCAATTCCCATCTTATTCAGCGAATCATTAATTGGCGTATTGAACCTGGAAAGTACCCAATCACACGCCTTTGACGAAAACGATCAGGAAATCCTGGGCGCGTTGGGGAACAACCTGGGCGGTATCATTGCCAACATCCGCCTGGTAAACCAGGTCCGTAAGCAGGTCATCCGTGAGCATCAGTTGTTTGAAGTAACCAGTAAGATCCGTTACTCAGTCGATATGGATACCATCCTGGAAACCTCGGTGAAAGAAATTGCGCGGGCGCTGGGTGCGCGGCGGGCAAGCATCCGGATTACAGGCAGCAGCAAAATTCAGCCGGATAATTCTTTTGGTGAACTCCACTCTGACCGCCAGGCACCAGGAAATAATGGAAACAACGGCAGTAACGGAAAGAGCCACCATGATGACTCCAATAATGGGCGGAAGAACAGGTTGTAGGAGCAGGATATGAACTTCTTCCAAAAGATTTCTCCATTTTACATTCCACCTGCAATCGCCCAGGCAGGTGGTTTGGCCGTATTGCGCGAGCGTATCTTGCAAACAATGCTGCTGGCGTTCTCGATGCTATGCATTCCACTGATTATTGGAACGATCCATACAAACTTTTTCGAACCACTGTACAGCATTCCGGCCATTTATTTCTACCTGGCTATGTACATTGTTACAGTGATAACCACTCTCATCCGGCGCCTTCCCTACAGTTTCCGTGCGGCGGTGTTGGTGAATATCGTCTTCTTGCTGGCAATCTCCGAGTTATTTGAAAGCGGGCAGCTTGGCGAAGTACGCATGTTCCTCCTGGCTTACATCGTGCTTACCGCTGTTCTATTCAACACATTCAACGTCATCGCCGGTATCCTTATGAGCACACTGGTAATTGTCGCGACTGGCATTTATGGAGCAAATAATCCAGATCCTCCGATCGCGGTTTTAGCAAACCTGCACCAGGGAACCGACTGGATCATGAGCTCCCTGACCCTCCTTGCATTATCCGTAGGGACTTCAGGAGCTGTCGGGATAATTATTCGTGGTCTTAACGCGAATTTAAAAAATCAAGCAGATCTTGCTCATAGTCTTGAGTCTGAACGCGATATGCTGGAGGAACGCGTAAGCGAGCGCACCAGAAGTATGGCGCGCCGGATGGTGCAACTTCGTACATCCGCGGAAATTTCCCGTAACATTAGCGCCTTAAGCGACCCGGAAGGATTGTTCCAGCAGGTGGTCGAATTGATTAAAGAGCGCTTTGATCTGTACTACGTGGGTGTTTTCCTGCTCGACAGTACCCGGCAATTTGCCGTTCTACAGGCTGGTACGGGTGACCCAGGTAAGCGGATGCTTTCCCAGGGTCACCAACTGGCCATCGGCGGCAGTTCAATGATTGGTTGGTCGATCGCAAACCGGAAAGCGCGCATCGCCCTGGACGTCGGCACGGAAGCCGTCCGCTTTAGTAACCCGAATTTACCCCTCACCCACTCCGAGCTTGCGCTGCCAATCATCGCCCATGACCATGTTATGGGCGCGATGACCGTTCAATCCGAAAAACAAGACGCATTTGACGAGAACGATATTTCGATCCTCCAAAGCATTTCTGACAGCCTGGCAATCGCCCTCGAAAATGATCAGTTGTATCACGAAACCCGCCAGAGATTAGATGAAATCCGAGCTCTGAACCGGGAGTATCTACAGCGCGCCTGGACAGAAACCCTCGACACCTACGGGGAGCTCTCGTACGAATACGAAAGCCCGAACCTCATCCAGGAAAGCGGTACAGCGAAAGCATTACAGATCCCGCTGACCCTGCGGGATACAGTCATTGGTGAAATCACGCTGGACATGGAAGGTGGCGCACTTACGGAGGAAGAAAAAGTTTTTGTCGAAAACGTAACCACCCAAACAGCCATCGCGCTGGAGAACGCCCGCTTATTACACGAAACCGAGCGCCGTGCCGTTCAGGAACAAAAGTTGAATGAGCTTGCCACGCGTTTCTCGCGCGCACTGAATATCGAGGAAATCCTGCGCGCAGCCGCTCAAGAGTTGGGTCAGCTCCCGGCTGTTGCAGAAGTATCGGTTCAACTTAACCCAAATGCAGGCTCTGGAAAAGCTCCATCGAATCCAACCGGTTTTCTAAGCAGCGGTAACGGTAAGGAGCGGGCTGGATGAACTATTTACGAAATTTAAGACCTGACAATATTCCTGAAGAATATTTTAAAAGAGATTCCCTGGCAGCTACTCGGGAAATTATCCTTCAGGGCCTGTACAACATTTTCCTGATCACAATTACAATCGGCCTGCCCATATTCATTCTCCTGTCCCCCCAAGTTTTCATTTCTGGAAAAATTTGGGCTTACTTGCTGGGTTTCATTTTCTTCGTTGCAATTGCGATCAATCGAAAATTCAATTATTACTTGCGCGCCTCATTTCTCATCGCCTTGTTTATCGGGTTGGGAACAGCCGCCCTGATCAACTATGGCTTAAGTGGGACCGGGATCATTTTCCTTTTTGGCAGCATTTTGCTAGCGAATTTACTATTCAATAGTAAGATCAGCATTCTCCTCGATATTTTGGGTGTCGTGCCGATCATTGTCATTGGATCGTTAATGGTAACCGGCACCATTTCACTACCGCCAATCGACGTGATGGCAAATTCCGGAAACGCCTGGCAGTGGGTAATTGCGGTTGCCGTGATCATCTTTGCCGCTGGTCCTATCGCAACCTCGTTACTGCTTATTTTGCGAGGGATGAACAAAGCCCTCGTGAAACGGGAAAGCATTACCGAGGGTCTGGAAGCTTCACAAGTAAGCCTCGAACAGCGTGTAGAGGAACGCTCTGCGGACCTGAAGAATAGAATCGCGCAGTTCGAAATTGCCAGTCAGATCGCCCGGGAAATCTCTGGTGAGACCAATCTCGAAGGCCTGCTCAACACTGCGGTAAACCAAATTCGAGATCGGTTTGGTTTTTACCATGTTGGCGTTTTCCTAAATGATGACAAAAATGAGTTCTCCGTATTACGGGCAGCCACTGGTGAAGCTGGACGGATGATGTTGGAACGCGGTCATCGTCTCAAAATCGGTGAAATTGGTATAGTCGGTTACGTAGCGGGCCGGGGTGAAGCACGCATCTCTTCAAACGTGGCAGATGATGTCGTTCACTTCAAAAACCCGCTGCTGCCCGAGACACGCTCCGAAATTGCCATCCCATTGCGGACAAAAGAACAAATCATCGGGGCGCTGGATGTACAAAGCGTGGTGATGGATGCATTTACCGTGGATGACATCAGTATCTTGCAAACCATCGCCGATCAACTATCCATCGCCTTTGAAAAGACGCACCTGGTTGAACAACTGCGCCGCAGCGTAGATGAACTAGAAACGACCTATCGTACGAATACACAAAGAGCCTGGCGCACGCATCTGAGAAACACAAATCAAAAACTAGCATACCGGTACCGCGACTCGCGACTGGAAAACCAGGCAGACGATAGCGATCATGCTCGGGAAGCGCAATTGAAAGGCCAATCCGTTTTTAAGGTCGTGCCAGGGGTAAAAGATGAACAGGGACGGCCGGTAACAGTCCTTGCAATACCGATCAAGCTGCGCAATCAGGTGTTAGGGGTAGTCGATATTCACTTTGAAAGCGCGAGTATATCCCCTGACCTGATCTCCCTTATCGAGGGTACGGTTAGCCGTCTCGCGGTTTCACTCGAAAACGCTCGTCTGATGGAAGAGATCCAAATCCGGGCGGAACGGGAACGTATGGTGGGGGAAATTTCGTCCAAAGTCCGCGCGGCATCAGACGTGGACAGCGTACTGCGGATTGCCATCCAGGAAATTGGCCGTTCTCTGGGGGTTTCGGAAGTTATGGTTCAGCTGCGAAAGGAATCGTGAGCTTCGGCCGAATGGCCTGCCGGGGCATCTGGAGGTTTCATAATGATATTGGATAACCAACGTTCGCAAGGATACACTGGCCCTGGTCTCTCCACCGATCCCTCGGCGGAAAACCGGTTGCAGAGTATTCGCTTGCTTACGGTTTTTATCTGCATTTTGAGCGCGCTATTAACGGTTGGCCTGTTTTCCCTACTGTTCACGCAACTCGTCTGGCAGCTCGGCATACTGGCCAGCCTGTTTGCTGCTACCGCTGTATTTTGCGTGTTTGCGCTCAACAGCCTCTATCCACGCAAAGCTTATTTCGCAGGGGTGAGCATTGTCTGCTTGCTTTTTGGCCTGGCTGCACTCGGAGCTTCTGCCCTACTCACTGGCCTGGGGTTCCCATTCGCCATCGTTTACCTGATATTTGCCCTGATGGTTTCATCCATGATGGGAAACGACACTCAGGCAAACCTGGCAATTATGATTGGCATCCTGATCGCCGGCCTTTGCGGGTTAGCGACCGCCTACTCTCCATTTCAACAAATCACCATTGAGATCATTAGCGTGATCACGCCGGCCATTTTAGGCGTTCTCTTTATGATCTATGTCACCATGCAGGCGATGCAATTTGTGACTGCCACGCTGCGCATCCGCCTGGTGACCATCTTTATGGCCATCGTGATTATCCCACTCGCCATCCTATCCATCATCCAATCCCGTTTCATGTTCAACGAGTTGACCCGCGAAGCCGACCAGGCCCAGTTGCAGGCAGCTCAGCAGGCAGCCTTCGGCGTTGAAATGTTTATCACGGACACCCAGAAGTCGCTTCTGGAGACAACAAAGCTGGAAATTTTCAACAAGTACCTGCAGATCCCCGTTGATAAACGCAAGGACACCCCGGAAGAAATTGAATTAAAGCTGTCCTTGAAGGTGCTGGACGCGAGTGAACTAAAAAGTAACCTTTACGTTTCTTCATTCGCACTGCTGGATATGGATGGCAAGGTTCTGTACGACTCCCTCAATGACCGTTATGTGGGCCTGTCAGAGGAGATCTATCTCGGGTTGTCCTCCTTCAGGCAGGGGAATAATGAGGGAGAAGAAACCTATTTCCTGGTTCCGGCAAGGAGCGGAGTTCCCATACGCTTCCCAAGTCTACATCGCAAACAACAAGCGCGGGTTCTTCTTTATCAGCGCCCCCATAAAAAACACAAGAGGCCAGGTAATTGCCGTTCTGCGCGCTCGCTATGATGGCCTTCTGCTACAGGACCTGCTGGCACAGTACAACGGCCTGCTGGGAGAGCGTTCCTATGCAGTTCTGTTGGATGACAACAATATCCGCCTGGCCGATCAATATACGCCAAACAATTTGTATACATCGATTGCTCCGCTTCCATTCGGATAAAGTTCGGAATTCTCAAAGCAAACCGGCAACTGCCAAACTTGCCGGGAAATATGCTTTCAACGAACCTTACCGAACTCAACCAGTTGATCAATGACTATGAGAAAAACCCGGTATTCAGAACAGATTTCAGCACAACAGGCGAGCAGAATAACCTTACAGACATTGGCGCAGTCGCGAAAATCGGTAACATGCCCTGGAAAGTTGTCTACCTGAGAACAGATTTTAGCGATGAGGAACTACGCCGGGAACAGCGCAAGCTGACTACGTTGGTAGCAACCGTGATTGCCGCAATCGTTGGCCTGTTAGCAGTTGGAGCAGCCCATCTGCTCAGTTACCCGATTACGGCGATTAACCAATACAGCCATGCGTATTTCAAGCGGTGATCTGGAAGCCCAGGCACCAACGCAAAGTGCAGATGAATTCGGTATGCTGGGAACAGCATTCAACTCGATGACCAATCAGCTGCGCATGCTGATCAATCAGTTGGAAGGCCGGGTTCAGGCCAGAACCCAGGAGATCGAGAGCCAGAATATCGTTCTCACCCACCGGGCAGCGCAGCTCCAGACGGTCTCAGACGTGGCGCGCCAGATCGTTTCAGCCCAGGAACTGGAGACGCTGTTGTCTTCGGTGACCCAGCTGATCAGTGAGCGGTTTGGATTTTATCACGTGGGTATTTTCCTGCTGGATGAAATAAAGGAGAATGCCGTGCTGCGTGCCGCAAATAGTGAAGGTGGGCAGCGAATGCTTGCCCGCGCATCACAACTTACCGGTTGGGAAAGTTGGTATCGTCGGTTACGCTACCGGTGCTGGAATGGCGAGAATCGCCACCGATGTGGGTGACGATGCTATTTACTTCAATAACCCCGACCTGCCCGATACTCGCTCTGAAATGGCGCTGCCGTTAAAAGTTGGCGAACAGGTCATTGGCGCGGTTGATATCCAGAGCACCCGGTCGAATGACTTTCACGAGGATGATATCGAGTTGTTTACCACGCTGGCAGACCAGGTCGCCATCGCGATTTACAATAACCAGCTGTATGTTGAAACGCTCCAGGCGTTGGATGAAGCGCAGAACCTTCACCGCCAGTACTTACGCTCCGAATGGGCTCAAGATACGGCGCAGCGGAAGGTGCTGGGATACCTGTTCAACCAGTCGGGTATTTCTCCCCAACAGGTCGAAAACCCGCTGTGGAAAAAAGTTTTTACTTCCGGCGATCCGGTTTACGCGGTTTTACCCAGCAGCAATGGCTCACCCGACAACGCGGTAATGGCTGTGCCAATCTCCGTTCGCGGCGAGACCATCGGTGTGATCCACGTACAGGATCAGGGTGAAAATCGTCTCTGGTCTGAGGATGAGATTGCCGTAGTCAACAGCATTGCCAGCCAGGTGGCCGTCGCCCTCGAAAATGCTCGCTTGTTCGAGAACACGGTCCGCAGGGCGGAGCGTGAAAAGAAAGTTTTGCAGATAACAGCAAAGATCCGCTCGACCAATGATCCGGAAGAGATGATGCGGATCGCGGTGAGTGAGCTGCAGCAGGCGCTGAGCGCTACCCGAACGCAGATTTACATCCGCCAGGAGGACGAGGAATCTGGCTAAGGATGCGAAAGAACGATTGTAGGGATGCCCATCCCTCTTCCATGCAGATTAGGAATTTCGTAAAGGTGTACCATGACGTATATCATTTCAGTGGCAAATGAAAAAGGTGGTGTTGCAAAAACGACAACGGCAATTTCGCTGGGCGCCGCGCTTGTCGAAACGGGTTTGGAAGTTGTTTTGGTAGATCTGGATGGGCAAGCCAATCTGTCCCTCGCATTTGGCATAGAAACGAGCAAAATGCAAAACACCATCGTAAATGTGCTGCTCGAGTCTGTTTCTGCTCATAATGCAGTCCGGGAGACCGGCATTCCTCGCCTCGACCTAATCCCTTCCACATCTGAAATGAGCCTGGCAGAACGTTTTCTTCCCATCCGCCAGGGGTATGAAATGACCCTGGTTAAGGCGCTTCGCGAAGAGAGCTGGCCTTATGATTACATCATTATCGACTGTCCCCCATTCCTGGGCGCGGTAACGTACAACGCGCTGATGGCTTCTGACCTGCTTATTATGCCTACGCAAGCAGAATTCTTTTCCATCAACGCCTTGCGCAATATGATGGCAATTGTTCGGCGGGTTCGGTCGCAGGGCAATTCACGACTTACATATCGACTATTACTCACGATGTTTGACCGCCGCAACCGGATCCACCGTACCTTGAGCGAACAACTGCGCACAACGTTCGGGAATGGCGTTCTGGATACGGTGATCGAAACAGACACCAAGCTTCGGGAAAGCCCAATCGCAGGTCTACCCATTATTTATCATGCGCCAAAAAGTCGGTCCGCGCTGCAGTATCGCGCGCTTGCTCAGGAGATCTTAACGTATGTCAAAGAAACGACTTCGCAACCGACTTGAGAATTTATTCTCGAACCTGGCTGAGGATCGCCCTCAGACCCCAGAGCAGGCATTGCCAGATCTGGGCGATGTTGCTGTCGGAAGCCTGCCGCTCCATGAAAAGGGACGCGTTTCTTCAGCGGCTGCCCCAGATGTGCTGCCGCCAATGGCGCCAACACAAGAAGGTCCAACCACTGAGTATTTGCCTGGCTGGACCTGGGAAATTAATCGGGATTACCAGTATCTGGCCTGCGGGATTAGAAGTCAGGGATGCTCTCCAAATGGACCCGCAGCGTTTTATCGGCGAGTCCATTCTGTCCTATGGACTGCATCCAAATTCATTGCTCGACCTTCAAGCAGCTTTTACCGAAAAAACACTGCCCGTTGAACGGGTGATCTATTTTGAGAATGTGCCCGGCGCCCGCCTGCCGGTGCGTTTCCACATCGTTACCCGCTTTGAACAAGATGGAGAAATTACCGGTTGGAGTGGCTTTGCCCAGCGTCTTCCGGCGGAGGATATCCCCGCACCATCCGCAGAAATTGTAAAACCAGAACAATCTGCCGCGAAGCCAATCAAAAAACAGGCTGCGCGCTCTGGGAATAAGAAACCCACCCTCCCATCCGAGCCACCCAAGCCCCGTACCGCCGGCCAACGGGGCATTGCCATTGAACAAGGGGAAATTCACCCTGCTGACCAGGTGTGGACAGAGACAGGCAAAAACAGCCTGAAAAACAATGCGCTGCTGCTTGAAAACGCAACCGAGAAAACCCCGGCTGCGATTGCCGCTCCATTTCAAACTCAGGGTGTCGGCGATCTGGTTCTCGAAATTGTCGACGATACGAAGGATCGGGAATGGACTGAAGACGATCGCTTCCTGGTGATGGAAATTGCCACCCAGCTCTCTCTTGCGCTCGACAATGCCGAGCTTTACATTTCCGTTCAGCAAGAACTGTCGGACAGAATCCGGGCCGAACAGACAACGTTACGCCGCAACAAGGACCTGGCTACACTGAACCAAATTGGCCAGCAGTTGAGCCGCCTGGCCACTCGCGAAGAAGTATTCGGCCTCCTTTCTGCGATGATTGGTGAGGTGCTTGACAGCCAAAATCATTACATTGTCGCCTGTGATACCCATAAAGCCAACCTGTCTTACCCGGTTTATCGTAAGGCCGGTCAGCCGGTGGATATGCCCGACCGTCCGTTTGGCAGCGGGATCCCCGAGTTCGTAATCAGCAACCGCAGCCCGCTGCTGATTAGCGAACGTGCTGGAGAGGTATTGGTAAAATCGGGGATTGAGTTGCCAGAACGTATTCCAGCTTCTCTGCTGGCCATCCCGATGATCACCGGCGAGCATGTTCTGGGCGCAATTGTTGTGCAGGACTTCAACCGGGAAAATGCATTCGATACCCTCCACGAGGAACTGTTATCTACGGCTGCCGCCCAAGCCACAACAGCCCTGGAAAACGCGGAATTATTCCAGCAAATGCAGTTCGCGCTGGAAGCAATTGAAATTCGCGAGCGCTATCAGGCAAATGTAGCCCGGTCTGCCGCCATCCTGACCGAGTTCGGCACCAAATCGATGCCAGAGGTACTCAAAGTACTCGGTCAGGCTGCCCAATGCAGCCGGGTATACTTTGCGCATGTTCAGGAAGACGAGCGTGGGTTGTTCTGGAGCGCAACCGCTGAGTGGAGCGACCCGGCCGTGGCTTATCTTTTTGATAAGACCCGCATGCTGCATCTGCCGGTGCTTTCGTATCTCAACTGGTCGCAGCAGCTTCGTGAAAAAGGCTGGACTGTTACCCAATCTACAGACACGACCCCAGAAGCAGAATTTCTCAATTCCCAGCACATTCATTCAACCCTGCTGCTGGCTGTACCAGGCTCGACTACCACACCCAGTTTTGTCGCATTTGACAACCTGAGCGCCTCTCGTATCTGGCAGAATGAAGAGATCAACGCCCTGCGGGTGGCCGCCGATGCTATCTCCAATACCTTCGTTCGCGAAGGACTGCTGGAACAGTTACAAGTCACACTTGAAGAGACGGAAGGCCTGTATAAAGCCAGCAATCGCCTGGCGCTGGCGAACGATATGCAAGAGATGGTCTCGGCGGTTCTTTCAAGCGTGCGCACCAGTGAAATAAACCGGGCCGTGCTCCTGCTCTTTGAATACGATACCTATAATAAGGTCACGCAGATTTCGGTCGGAGCAAACTGGTACAGCGGTCGGGGCACTCCTCCCCCGCCGGTAGGCACAGAATACCTGCGTTCAAAGTACGAGCGGTTTTTCCAGACTACGTCGCCAATCTTTTTTGATGATATCCTCGATGGACAGATCGACAAGGAACTCCAGGATACACTGGTACATCAGAATATTCGCGCACTAGCGATCCTGCCGCTGTGGAGTGGTAAGCGCCAGATTGGCGTGATGCAGTTACAGTCGGAAACAAAACATCGCTTTACCGGTCGCGAAACCCGCACCTATCCCCCGCTGGTTGATCAGATGGCTATTTCGGTTGAAAACCAGCGCCTTTTTGATCAAACACAAAAGTCACTTTCTGAGACGGAACTGCTATACAACGTTAGCAACCGCATTGCACAAGCCACGGATTCACAAGATATGCTCGCGTTGGTCGTCGAAAACATCCTTCCATCCGGCGCCGATCGGGCTTCGCTCATGCTGATCGAAAGTGATGCGAACGGAGAACTTGTAGACCTGGAAATGGTTGGCTTCCACGATGTAAAAGGCGAATACCAACGTCTTGGTGTTCACTTACCAGTCGCATCGCTGCCGTTGATCAAATCGGTTACGGATGAACCGCTCATTATCACCGATATTTATCAATACCCTCTGGATACCATTTCACGCAAAACGCTGGAACAGTTCCAGATTGTCGCGAATTGTATGGTCCCGCTCCGATCTGGTGGCCGGTTGACAGGCTTGCTCAATGCATCCGCTCGCTTTCCAACTGAGTTCAGCCAGGAGGATACCCGCCTGCTGCGGATTGTCGGTAACGGGATTGCTGTGGCCCTGGAAAAGCAGCGCCTGCTGCGCCAGGCCCAACGCCGCGCACTCGAACTCCAGACAGCTTCCGAAATCGCTCGCGATACAGCCAGCACCCTATCGCTGGATCTTCTGCTCAACCGCATCGTCAATATGTTGGCCGAACGCTTTGGTTTCTATTATGCTGCTCTGTTTCTGCTGGATGAAGCCAGCACTTTTGGCGTGATCCGCGAAGCAACGGGCGATGCTGGTAAGGAAATGAAACAACGCGGTCATAAGCTGGCCGTCGGTTCACGCTCGGTGGTTGGCACGGTTACCGCAACCGGCGATCCATTTATCCTGAACGATGTACATAATAACCCCATGCATTTCACCAACCCATTATTGCCCGATACCCGGTCAGAAATGGGCGTGCCTTTGAAGCTTGGTACAACCGTCATTGGCGCACTCGATCTGCAGTCAAAAGAGGTAAGCGCATTCAACCAGGATGATGTGACTGTACTACAGATCCTTGCTGACCAGATCGCTATTGCCATCGAAAATGCCCGGGCGTACGAACTCTCCCAAAAAGCGATTGCCGACATGAAAGAAATCGACCGGGTCAAGAGCCAGTTCCTGGCGAATATGAGCCATGAGCTGCGCACCCCGCTCAACTCGATTATCGGCTTCTCGCGGGTCATTATTAAGGGGATCGATGGTCCCATCAATGATACCCAAAAACAGGACCTATCCGCCATCTATAACTCGGGCCAGCACCTTTTGAGCCTGATCAACGACATTCTCGACCTTTCCAAGATCGACGCAGGGAAGATGGAGCTGGCCTTTAGCGATGTAAACCTGACTGACTTGATCAACAGCGCCATGTCCACCGCGGTTGGCCTGGTAAAAGATAAGCCAATCAAACTACACACCGTCATCCCCGAAAACCTGCCGCTCGTACACGCAGACAATACGCGTGTTCGCCAGGTTTTGATTAATTTCATGTCGAACGCCGCCAAATTCACGGACGAAGGAACCATTACCGTTGAAGCAATTCCCCAAAGGGGACCCAATGGGAAACCAGAGGTAATGGTCACGGTCACCGACAGCGGTCCTGGGATTGCGCGAAAGATCAGGGGAAATTATTCCTACCCTTCTCTCAGGTAGATGATTCACCAACACGGAAAACAGGTGGAACCGGGCTCGGTCTTTCTATCTGCCGCTCGTTGATTGAAATGCACGGGGGCCAGATTGGCCTGCTGCGAAGTGAACTCAATAAGGGCAGCACGTTCTTCTTCACCTTAGCGGTTAGCGCCCCTGAAGAAGTGGAAGAAGAACCCCAGACCCGGGTCAGCCTTTCAAACATCGTACTGGCGATTGATGATGACCCAAAGGTGATCAACCTATATGAGCGTTACCTCAAACCGCATGGGTACCAGGTTGTCGCTTTGACCGAACCCAAAAAAGCTGTTGAACGCGCTAAAGAGGTCCAACCTTTTGCCATCACGCTCGACATCATGATGCCTGAAAAAGACGGCTGGCAGGTAATGCGCGATTTAAAAAATGATGCGGAAACCCGCAACATCCCGATCGTGGTTTGCAGCATCCTGGAGAGCCAGGAAAAAGGGTTCAGCCTGGGCGCCTCCGATTACCTGGTAAAACCTTTCTTGCAAGAGGATATGATCAATTCGTTGAACCGCTTGAACCTCGACGGGCAGATTAAGGATGTGCTGGTTATCGATGATGACCCTGACGATCTGCGACTGGTTCAGAAAATGCTGGAAGAAGGCCTGCGCTACCAGGTTACCCTGGCACAGGGTGGCAAACAGGGCTGGGATCTAATCCAAAATTCCCGTCCCGATGCCATCATCCTGGATCTCTTTATGCCCGATTTGAATGGCTTCCTGATCCTCGAAAACCTGCGTACAAACCCGGTCTTACGCCACATTCCGGTCATTATCTTAACCGGGGCTGACCTGACCGCCGAGCAGCACCAGCAGCTCACTGACTTCGGTCAGGATGTACTTTCGAAAGGGTTCCTGCGCGAAAAAGAGCTGCTTGTATTATTGGAAGAAGCGCTGCGAAAGTTTCACCCCGTCAACATAGAAGAATAGACGAGCTACTCGGAGAACAAATAACCATTTATGTCTTCTCACTTCACCGTTGAATGCCTGGATTGTGGTCATCAGGCGCCTTTTTTTGCCGGTACTACCAGCTGCCCGCGCTGTGGAAGCGCCTGGAGAGAAGCCCGGTATGATTACTCAACCATCTCTCAGACGCTGTTACCGCTCCTTGCCGCCCGCCCCTTCGATCTGTGGCGGTACCAGGAGCTTTTACCAGTCCGCAGTCCAAACCCAGACCTATCGCTCGGAGAAGGCGGAACGCCCCTCATCCGGGCTACAAACCTGGGCATGATGCTGGGATGTCCAAACATTTTTATCAAAGATGAGCGCCAGGGGCCTACCCACTCCTTCAAAGATCGCCAGGCCGCGGTGACGGTTGCCTCCTTGAAGGAGGACGGGATCAGCGAATTCGTGATCGCATCCACAGGCAATGTAGCCATTTCCTATTCCGCATATGCTGCTCGAGCCAGCATTAAACTGTGGGCCTTCCTGACCAGCCTGGTTCCATCCTCAAAGATGCGTGAAGTGGCAATTTACGGCACGCAGGTGATTAAGATCACCGGCTCTTACGATCAGGCCAAGCAGGTTGCGGCGCGTTTTGCCAACCAGAAAGGTATTCCCCTCGATTTGGGCGCGCGTTCTATCACATGCGTTGAAGCAATGAAAACGATTGCTTTTGAAATTGCCGAACAGCTCACAACCATGCTTGGTCCAGAAAAACCGAGCACCGGAGAGCCTGCTCCCCTGCGAACACCCGACTGGTATATCCAGGCCGTCAGTGGTGGCATGGGCCCGCTGGGCGTGCTTAAAGGGTTTAACGAGACTGCAGCAGATGGGCTGGATCACGCTCAGTTCCCAAAATTGCATCCATCCAGGCAGAAGGCTGCGCGCCAATGGTGCATGCCTGGAAGCAGGGCAAGGAGGTTGCCACCCCCGTGCAATCTCCCCATACCCTCATCGCCACCCTGGCGACCGGGGACCCTGGCCGCACGTATACTGTGCTGCGCCAGAAAATGCTCGCTGGCTCTGGGGGTACCTTTGAGAGCGTCACCGACGAAGAGGCCTACCGGGCCATGCATTTCCTGGCGAAAATGGAAGGGCTGTCGGTTGAACCAGCCGCGGCTGTCGCGTTCGCCGGGTTGGTAAAACTGGTCCGGGCGGGAGTGATCAAACCCAGTGAAACAGTGGTGGTCAACTGCACCGGCCATACCATGCCGGTAGAGCACAGCATTTTGGGAGAGGGTTGGTCAAAAGATATCGTTCTGTCCCCAAGCGCGTCCATGGAAGAAGCGGTGGAAGAAGGTTTGCTGGCAGCCCTGAGTAAAGTAGCCATCGATCGCTTCCCTCGCATTGCGATTGTCGATGACAATGCGGATGTACGCCGTCTGATCCGCCGTATTCTCCAATCGCAGGGCGACTATACCCTCTTTCGAAGCGACGAATGGGCGCGAAGCGATTGAACTGGCTCAAAAAGAGCATCCAAACTTGATGATTCTCGACTTGATGATGCCTGAAATGGATGGATTTTCAGTCCTTGAGCAGCTGCAATCCAATCCAGATACGGCTGACATCCCGGTGATTGTGGTCACAGCAAAAGAGCTTACTTCCGGCGGAAAAGGAGCGTTTGAAAGGGCAATATTCAGAAGTTGATGCAAAAGGGTGATTTTATGAGCGACGAGCTGTCAGACGAGGTTCGGGCACTGCTGCGATAAGGTCAGGTGCAATTTGTGGGCTACGCGACTGATACTAGCGAAGTATTTCAGTAAAAAACCAATCATGGGGAACGACGATCGAAAAAAAGGCATATCCGCGGCGTTATCTTCAGCCCTTTTCCTGGGAATCGTGCCGATTTTTGGAAAGCTAGCCTTTGAGTTTGGCTTTTCACCCTTTGCGGTGATTGCGATTCGCACAACCATCGCAGCGTTGTTCATGCTCATTCTTATATTGATCCAGATGCGCCCATTCTTTTACATTTACCCGGTTGGGCTGGTTGGCTGTTTGCTGGCAGGCTTTATTAATGGACTGGGCTCAATCCTCTATTACACCGCCTTGAACCGCCTGGACGCTGGTATTGGCCATATGCTGTACTCGTTTTACCCGCTTTTCGTTGCTCTCTGGCTGCTGCTAGACCGCCAATCGATTACCCGGTTGACCATGCTGCGTCTGGCGCTCACCATTCCGGCGGTGATCTTGCTAATTCTGCCGGGACAAAAAATGGTCGACTCTACTCGGCGCGCTGATGATGCTCGGCTCGGCAATCCTTTACGCGCTGCATATGCTGATAAACCAGCGCATCCTTTATGAAGTCCCAGCGCAAACGGTTACTTTATACACGCTCCTGGCAATGGCCGTAACGGTTGATATTGCATTTCTGTTCTCGGACCGCCAGTTCCCAATGCTGTCAGGGATCTGGTGGCCGGTGCTTGCCATGGCCTTGATTACCTTCTTCTCGCGCCTGACCCTCTTCCTGGGAATTAAGCACCTGGGCACCATGCAGACGGCCATGCTGGGGCTGGCGGAGCTTTTTGTTACCATTTCGCTGGCACAGATCTGGCTCGGGGAAAAACTTACGCTCCTGCAGTGGTTTGGGGCGGCAATGCTCGCCATCACCCTGTTCCTGGTTGGTTTTGACAAAGTCACGCCACAAAAACGCAGCACAAAAGGCTGGCTCGCCTGGCTAAACCCTCCCCAGATCCGACCAGGGGATGCACCCTGGAACACTCGCCCTTAAAAAAGGACGATAATCGGGTTACTCGATTTCCAGAACATAACCGGCGCCGCGTACATTCTTGATCCGGTCATCCCAGTTCGGCACGCTGGACAGTTTTTGGCGCAGCCGGCTGACCACCGGTCGTAAAATCTTGGCTGCCTCTTCCGAGTCGATCCGGTACCCCTGGATCATATAAACCAGTTCCGAGTGGGCAACCATCTCGTTTTTTCGTTCAAACAATATTTTTAGTAATCGCGCCTCTGTTGGAGTAAGGGAGAGAGTACCCTTTTCCCAGCAAATCTGGCGTTTATCCCAGGATAACTGTGCCCCACCGGGCAAAACATCCACTTTGTTGCGAGACACCTTTAGGGTTTCTACGGGCTGTACCAGAGAACCCTGTTTCTTCTTCAAAGCATTTTCGATGCTGTCCAGTATCTGCTCTGGAGAAACCGGTTTTAACAGATAATCGTGAACCCGGTACCGAATCGCCTCAATAGCGGTATCAATGGTGCCGTAGGCGGTTAACACAATAACGGATAGGTCAGGCAACTTGTCAACAACGGTGCGTAGAACGTCTATACCGCTCATGCCAGCCATTTTTAAGTCCAAAACCATTATATCAAAGGGCTCGCACCGTAAAGCCTCTACAGCCGCCTCACCGTTGCTAACCGACTGAATCTCATATCCTTCCAGTCGAAGAATTTCTGCCAGGGTCAAGCGAGCAATATCTTCATCATCAACGATCAGAATCTTTGCCATTTTCACCTTCGATGATTATAGGCAAAACCACTTCAAAACAGGCCCCTTCTCCGTATCGCGGAGGTATCAATGATATTTTCCCTTGGTGTCGTTCCATAATACCATAACTCACTGCTAACCCCAATCCTGTGCCATGTTGTTTTGTGCTCACAAACGGTTCAAAGACCCGCTCGCGTAAATCATCCGGTATCCCTGGGCCAAATCTTCAACAACCACGCGCACCTGCCCGCTTTCGTAATAAACATCGATCCAAATTTCGGCCGTTGACCGATCTTTACCTTCCTCCAGCGCATCCATGGCATTGATGATGAGGTTAAAGATCACCTGCTGGATCTGGTCAGGGACGATCATCAAGGATGAGCAGTCTCCGCTGTACTTCAGAGAAACTTTAACCTCCTGCTGGCGCAGTTGAGGACTCAACAAACCTAATACCTGATCAATAATTTGGTGGATATCAACGTTTTGCTTATCCGCGCCGCCTGGTCGGTAGAAATCCAGCATCCGGCGCACGGTTGTGACCAGGCGCTCTAACTCCCCGTCGGTCATCTTCAAATATTGGTAATGCTGCGCGTGATCGACCCCCTTGCGGGTTGCCAGATGGAGGCAGTTGCGAACAGCCTGAAGAGGGTTATTGATCTCATGGGCTAAAGAAGCCATCAGGCGCCCTACTGCCGCCATTTTTTCCGCCTGGATCAGAGCCCGCTGCGACTCTTCCACCTGGCGTACATAATCTTTCAATTCCGAATACAGGCGGGCGTTTTCCATCGCGACTGCTGCCTGGCGGGCCAGGATAACGAACATTTCCAGGTCTGCCTCCGTAAACCATGCGCCGCCCTTTTCACGACAGGCGAAAAAGACAAACTGGCTGTTGTTCCTGCGCACCGGGGCGACCAGCAAAGTTTCCCAGCCAATCTCCACAAGCAAATTCTGCCCCGCTTCGTTATATTCCGGGCCGCTGGCGCAGACAACGCTCGGGAGATCATCGCGGCTGGATATCTCAATCAACCGCTGTTGGAGCGCAAGATTAACTTTCAGTTGTGGTGTTTCTGTCATGCGAACCATTTCCAGGAAGCCCACGTCTGCTTTGAAACGGTAGATCCCGGCTGAACTTGCCTGAAATAAGCCGGTAACCGTATTTAAGATCAGCTTTTCAAGTGGCTGCGGGGATGTTTCGGCTAACAATCGCTCCGTTACATCGAAAAGCGGGCGCAGCGCCTGGAGCCGGGCAGCATCCCGCTTTTGGCGGCTTTCGCCTAACACGCGCTGGACAGCCTGGAGTAGTTCAGCAGAGTTCTCAAAGGGCTTCAAAATCAACCCATCCACGCCGCGGTGCAGCGCCTGGATGGCGTTATCAATGCTGCCATATCCCGTCATTACCAGTACGGGTAAATCCGGTTGATATTGCTTTGCCTGGCTGATCAATTCAAATCCATCCATGATGGGCATACGGATATCAGAAAGCAGCAGGTCGATCTTTTGCCGCTCCAGAATTTTTAGCGCATCGAACGGGTCCATTACGGTAAAAACTCGGTAAGACGCTCGCTCAAGCAGGCGCTGGCAAAGCCGAATTATCGTTCGATCGTCATCGACAATTAATATTGTAGCTTCCGTCATTACCCCATTACCTCACCTTACTGCCGTTGATCCGGCCAGGGTAAGTGAAACATATACTCTTTCAAACCGTTTCTTAGGCGCTGAAAACAATCGTACAGGCAGTTAAACCATACAAATGTTCAAAATGATGTTCACCCATTGCCGCCAGCTTTATTATCCTTAAAAAAGTGTTCTTCCGCAATAGAGGAATGCCATTCTATCAAAACCGTTAATTTGCTTGCGTTTCAAAGATGTTTCGACTATTCTTAACCAATTGTTTTCGCCGAGGGACCTTTACCAACCGATATAGACACAAAAAGCCGCTGTAAAGCGGCTTGGTGTGCGCTGGGGGGGACTTGAACCCCCACGGCTTTCGCCACATGGCCCTCAACCATGCCTGTCTGCCAATTCCAGCACCAGCGCAAGGGGTATTCGAATTATAATCTGCTCTGTGCTGTTGTCAAGCCTAATCACAATCAACGTTGCAAATAAGGAGAAATTATGACGATCATCCTCGATGCTATGGGAAGCGATCAGTATCCGGAGCCAGAAATCAACGCCGCACTGATTGCTGCCGAAACCTTTGGGGAGGAAATCATTCTGGTTGGGAAAGAAGATTTGCTGCGCCCGAAGCTGGATACGCTCAATACAAAGAAACTACCCGTGATCATCGAACATGCTCCTGACGTTTTAGAAATGGGAGACAAGGCTGTAGCCGACTCCAATAAAAAACGCAATAACTCAATGGCGGTGGGGATGAACCTTTTAAAAAGCGGGCGCGGGCAGGCATTTATATCCGCTGGCAATACGGGCGGAGTATATTTCAACGCCATGCGCACGCTCGGACGGATTAAAGGCGTGCAGCGCGCGGCCCTAACCGCCCTCTTTCCCACCCGCACCGGTTTCTGCGTGGTGCTGGATATCGGCGCAAACGCAGAATGCCGCCCTGATTTCCTGGTTCAGTTCGCCTTGATGGGCAGCTTATATGCCGAGAAGATGCTAAAGATTCAACGACCTCGGGTTGGCATTCTTTCGAACGGCGAGGAGGCCGGCAAGGGCAACCAGCTGGTAAAAGATGCCTATCCCCTGCTGAAAAATACCCACCTGAATTTTATTGGCAACGTTGAGGGGAAAGAGCTGTTTGGCGGCGACGTGGACGTTGTGGTGACGGACGGCTTTACCGGTAACATTATGCTCAAGTCGGTGGAAGCCGCCACGAAACTGATGGTGGATACCCTGCGTACGGAACTAAAAGCCACCCCGGTGACCAAGCTGGGCGCCGCGCTGGCTATGCCGGCGCTTAAACGGCTGCGTACCAAGATGGATCCCGAAGAAGTGGGGGCCGCGCCCCTGCTTGGGATCGATGGGCTGGTCTTTGTTGGACACGGTCGTTCCAATACCCAGGCATTGGTCAGCGCGATCCGGGTCGCCCGGGAAGCAGTCAGCCTGCACCTTATCGAGGATATGCGTATGCGCATCCAGAAATACCTGGATCAATTGGAAACCGTTCAGCCGGTACAGCAGTAAACAAAGCGGAGATGAGAATTCATGAAAATCGTATCAAACCCCAAAAAAATTGAACGAAATTATAAGATCGGCCTGTATACTTCCTTGGGCAGCCTGGCATTCCTGATCGGCGCTGTCATTCTGACATTCACCGGCATTTCGCGTCCGGACCTGACGTTATACTCTTTCATAGCCATGATCATCGGCCTGATTTTTTCGCAAGTTGGCGTTTATTTTGCCAATCGCTGGGGAAAATCTCCGCGGGTCGATGAACGGATCACCCAGGGGTTAAAAGGCCTGGATGAGCGGTACACGCTTTACCACTATTCCACGCCCGTTCCACACCTGCTGGTTGGCCCGGCTGGAATTTGGGTGATTACACCAGAATACCAATCCGGTACAGTGACGTATGAAAAGAACCGCTACCGCCAGCAAGGAGTTAGCTTTTTTGCCCGCGTGGTTGGACAAGAAGCCCTTGGGCGGCCAGACCTGGAAGCCAGTGCGCACCAGGAAGATTTTCAAAAGTTCCTCAAGAAATCCCTGCCAGAAACAGGCCAGCCAAACGTGCACAATGTCATCGTCTTCACCAACCCAAAGGCGACTGTGCAGGCGCAAGATGCCCCCGTCGCTACCCTGCATGTTGAAAAGCTCAAAGACTTTGTCCGCCGGAAGGCTAAGGAAGAACCCGCAAACCTGCAATCCGTCCGCCAGGTACAAGAACTGCTGCCAAAAGAAGACTTATAACCCCATCAAAAAAATGAGCGCCCGAGCGCTCATTTTTTGATTCTGCCTCTTTAAGACCGGCTGCGATCGTTTCGCTTAGGTCCGCCGCGCGGGGGGCGTGTCGTTTCGCTGCGTGGCTTGCGCGTTGTCTGGCGAGGCGCATCGCGGGATGTTTCCCCGGGCTTGCGAGTTGTCCTGCGAGGCGCATCGCGGGATGTTTCACCCGGTTTGCGGGTCGTTTGGCGGGGTCCTTCATGGGATGTTTCTGCGGGTTTCTGAGTCGACCAGCGAGACGCTTCTCCGGGCTTACTACGCGCCGGCCGGCGAGGCGCTTCGCGGGGACCTTCGTGGCGCTCCATTTTTCTACCTTCACCGCCCTCTTCTGTCTGACGGCCAGTAGCTTCCGCCTGACGCGGTGTGCGAGTAGTTCTCCGGGCAGGTCCCCGGTAGGTTTTGTTTACCTTTAACGCTCGGATTTCATCCCCGCGCAGTTCTCTCCACGCGCCTGGTTTCAGGTCGCCTAACAGTAACGAGCCGATCCGTATCCGCAGGATGCGCAAGACGGGCAGGCCAGTTAGTTTCCCCATTTCACGGATTTGCCGCTTCCGCCCCTCGCGGAGAATTACTTGCAGCCAGGCGCCTTTTCCGGCCAGGCTGTCAATCCGCACCTGAGCTGGGGCGGTTCGATAGCCATCCTCCAGTACAACCCCATACTTCCAGGCATCCAGTTGGCGGCTGTCTGGGCGCGTGCCAACCAAAACCCGGTACTCCTTTTCATGACCATAACGAGGGTGAGAAAGCTTGTTCGCCATTTCCCCATCGTTGGTCAGCAATATCAAACCTTCACTCTCCATATCCAACCGCCCAACAATAAACATGTGCCCGGGGATTGGCACCAGGTCTCGCACCGTCTGGCGCGGTTCATCCTGGCTAACTTCCGAAAGGATACCCTGTGGCTTGTTCACAGCGATATACACGGGCGCCTGTTCTTTGGCGATCAGCTGGTTATCAATCGTGATTGTATCCCGCCGTGGGTCCGCCTTAGAGCCCAATACAGCCACTTCGCCATTAATCCTGACTCGCCCCGCCGTAATTAATACTTCGCTGGCGCGGCGCGAACCGTATCCGGCTCGGGCAAGAATTTTTTGTACCCGTTCTTCTGCCATTGATCAATCCTTTAAAATATGATTCTCACGCTTGGTAATACCCGACCGGTCCGGTTCAACCAGTTCGACATCCGTTTTTGTTTCAAGCTGTTCAAAGGGAGGGAGTTCGGCCAGAGATGTCAGGCCAAAGTGCTGCAGGAATTCATTGGTCGTCCCATATAAAATCGGCCTACCCGGTCCTTCCGAACGGCCAATTTCCTGCACCAAACCTTTGCTTAGCAAGCTTTTCATTACCCCATCGGTATTCACCCCCCGAATTGCATCCACGCCTGGCCGGGTGATCGGCTGCCGGTAAGCGATGATGGACAGCGTCTCTAACGCAGCCCGGCTCAAACGAGCCGTGGCTTCCAGGCCAAGGAATTTTTCAACCGTGCCAGCCAATGCTGGAGCCGTGGTAAGCTGCACCCGACCCGCATGCCACTGCAAGCTGAGCCCACGTCCATCGCCATAGTACTTTTCGAGACCGCGCAGGCCGGCTTCAACCTGCTCAGGTTTCTGATCCAGTGCTTCAGCCAACTGAGCGATGGTCACCGGTGCTGCCGCCACAAAAAGCAGCGCCTCAAGGCTGGCTTCCAAATTTGTTGGGGGAGGTGCGGCAAGTTCTATCATGCTATAATAGAAGGGTTGTAAATGAAAAACATGGAATTAGAGGTAGGAAACATGAAAATGAAAAATCCGCTTTTGCGATTATTATTGATGATAACTGTGCTGATAACCGCAGGTCTGGCCTGCAATTTTCCGGGCGGCGCATCCAACATTCCGCCGACAGCAAAACCGATGAGCACCGAAGAAGTCCAAAATTTAGAAAACCAACTCCAAGAAACTTTGGCAAACCCCAACCCAGACGGCCAGGTGAGCATCACGCTCACCCAGGATCAGGTGAACAGCATCATCGCTGGGCAAATCTCGCAGCAGCCCGACATGGGGCTGAGTGATCCTTCAGTCGTTCTGACCGGGGGCCACATGGAAGTTTATGGTAAAGTGACTCAAAATGGTGTTTCAGCAAACTTGATCGTCATCATGCAGCCTCGGATCGATGAGAATGGCGACCTCAGGCTAAACATCACTTCGATGAACCTGGGCGGGCTTCCGGTACCCGATATTTTAAAAGACCAGGTTGCCACGATGGCCGAAAATGCTTTTAACAATTACCTGGAAGCAAACACAGGCAGCTTCCGGGCCAAAACCATTAGCATGGGTGAAGGCCAGATGACCATCACCGGAACACGATAGGTACCGGCAAACTGCATCATACCCGGCGAGATCGATTATACCTGATTTACCGCCTTCTTTCACGCCAGATGAATAAAAACAACCCAGTTTTGAGAAACTTCTTCGCTCGCAACCATACCCGCCTGCCCCTCGGCCGGGTTACTACCCTGCTCCTGGTGGTACTGCTGCTTACCGGCTTTCTCTTCTCTGCCTGTACCCCAATCCAGGCAACTCTTGAAAATATCCGCGTCACGATCGATGCGGATGGGAAACAGGTTCCGCTGCAAGTTCCATCTGGCACAACGACCCAGTTAGCGCTCCAGCGCGCCGGCGTTTCACTCAACAGTTTAGATCGGGTAGATCCCCCCAGTTATTCTGCGCTGTCAAACAATGCCGTCATCCGTATCACGCGGGTGCGTGAAGTATTCACCGTCAATGAAAATATCATTCCATTTGAAAGCAAACGGTTGAATAATGAGTCGCTGCCAGAAGATACGGAGCTTCTCGTTCAGCAAGGGGTTAACGGGCGCGAACAGGTAACCTACCGCCAGGTTTTTGAAGATGAAAAAGAAGTCTCCAAAACCGTTTTTAAAACCGAGATCCTGGTTGAGCCGTTTCCAGAAATCAAGATGATCGGCGTGCAGAAGCCCTTTACCCCAATCGCGATCCCCGCCAGGCTTGCTTATCTGACTGGCGGAAATGCGTGGCTGATGGAAACGACGACTGGCAACCGGCGTCCGGTGGTTACCTCTGGCGACCTGGATGGAAGCATTTTCGCACTTTCCCCAAAAGGCGACTGGCTGCTGTTCACCCGGGGAGAAAAAAAGGTAGCAGCGGAAACCGCGACCCCAACCAGGATCAATTCCCTTTGGGCTATTGACCTTACCGAAGAAGACAGCAAGCCGATCAATTTAAAAGTAGATAACGTCAATAATTTTGCCGCCTGGGTGCCAGGCAAAAGCCTGACGATTACCTATTCCACGGTTGAACCGCGTTCGACGGAGCCGGGTTGGCAGGCAAATAATGATTTGCAGTTGCTCACCTTTGCTCCCACCGGGACGGTAGCCAAGCTGGAAAAAATTCTTGAAACGAACATGGGAGGCGTGTACGGTTGGTGGGGAACAGATTTCGCCTGGTCGCCAGATGGTACGATGCTGGCGTATGCCCGACCAGACGAGGTGGGTTTCGTCGATATCGAAAAGAAAACCCAGGTGCCGCTCTCAACCGTGCTCCCCTTCCAAACCGGAAAAAACTGGGCCTGGGTGCCAGGCATTGGCTGGTCACCGGACCATAATGTGCTGTTCCTGGTGAACCACCGGCCAAGCGCCGAGTTCGAAAATTCCCAAATGTCCGAGTTATCTCCGCTGTTTGATCTGGCGGGCCTGCCGGTAGAAAATGGCCCGCTGGTTTCAATCGTCAATGAAGTAGGCATGTTTTCCTCCCCGGTCCCATCCCCAAAGTTCGGCCAGAGTTACCAGGTAGCTTACTTACAATCCCGAGAGCCCCGTCAAAGCGATACCCGTCCGTATCGCCTGGGTGTGATGGACCGGGATGGGTCTAACCGCAAGCTGATCTTCCCGAGAGAAGACCAACAAGGCCTCAAACCGCAGCGGGTAGCCTGGTCACCGGCCACGTTTGATAACGGGCATCTATGGATCGCGGTCAATTACCAGGGAGATCTCTGGCTGGTTGACTCAGAAACAGGCGATGCACGCCAGGTGACTGGGGACGGCTCCATCAGCCGGATTGACTGGAAATGACCTTCGAGGGGAATGCGTAGAATGCGTGTCTTAATTTCCGGCGCGGCCGGTTTTCTGGGCTCACATTTGTGCGAGCGGCTCCTCAATGAAGGTCACTGGGTGATTGGGATCGACAACTTTGTCACCGGCAGCCCAGATAACCTTGCGCACCTATCCCAGAACCCCCGGTTTTCTTTCATTCGCCAGGATGTTTCCAACTTCATTTTCGTTCCCGGCGACAAGGTGGACGCGGTAATGCATTTTGCATCTCCAGCCAGCCCCAACCCGGCCTCACCTTACGGGTACACCAACCTGCCGATCCAGACCATGAAAGCCGGCGCGTTGGGCACCCATAATATGCTGGGTGTGGCGCGCGCGCATAATGCCCGCTACCTGCTCGCCTCCACCAGCGAAATCTATGGAGACCCACTGGAGCATCCGCAAAAAGAAACCTACTGGGGGCATGTTGACCCAATTGGGGTACGCTCGGTTTATGATGAGGCCAAGCGTTTTGCGGAAGCTCTAACCATGGCTTACCATGGATATCATGGGATCAATACTTGCATCGTGCGCATTTTCAATACATATGGCCCCCGAATGCGCCTGGATGATGGTCGCGTGGTACCAAATTTTATTCAGCAAGCGCTGCGAGGTGAAACCCTTACCGTTTATGGCGACGGTTCGCAAACGCGCAGCTTTTGCTATGTGGATGATTTAGTGGAAGGAATTTACCGCCTGCTGCTTTCCAATGAGCATATGCCGGTAAATATTGGCAACCCGACGGAAATGACCATCATGCAATTTGCGGATGTGATTAATGAAATCGTGGGAAATAAAGCAGGAATCAGGTTGAAACCGGCCATGCGCCTGGGGGATGACCCGCAGCGGCGCCAGCCAGATATTACTCGTGCGAGGCAAATATTACAATGGGAACCCAAAGTATCTCTCGAGCAAGGAATAACGAAAACAGTACCGTACTTCCGCGAAAAAATGGGATTGGAATGATCCTTACCGACCCGCAGGAGCGAGGACGTTTTCTTCGCTTTGCTGTGGTTGGTATTATCGGAGCAGTGGTTGATTTTGGCACTTTTAACCTGCTGGTGAACCTGCTGCACGTTGTGGCGGTTGTCGCCAGCGTATTCTCATTTACCGCCGCTGTGGTTAGCAATTTTCTATGGAATCGTTTCTGGACATATCCTGATTCACGTAGTAAGTCAATCTCCAAACAGGTAGTTCAATTTATCGTCGTCAGCATGGTGGGCCTGGCAATCCGCACCCCGTTGTTTGCCTGGTTGGAAAAGACCTTTGTCCAAAGCTTTAGCCGAACCTTGCCGGCCAGCTTCCCGGTAAGCGGCACATTTCTGGGGCATAACTTTGCCCTGGCCATCGCCATATTGGTGGTGATGATGTGGAACTTCTTTGCAAACCGGTTCTGGACGTATAATGATGTGAGCTAAGAAATTAATCGATCAGTACCTGTCATCAGGCGGAACATGAACAACGAAAAACCCTCAGAACCAGCCGACGGGCCAGTACCAGTACCCATTCAATCACTCCGAGAACTGATTGACCTGGTCACCGGGCGCCAGTTCCAGTCCCAAATGAATCAGGAGGACGCCGGCCTTGCCGAGGTGTTACCTTTCCCTTTCCTGGGCCTGGTCGGCCAGGTAGAGATGAAACTGGCCTTGCTCATTGCGGTCATCAACCCCCTGGTAAGCGGGGTTCTGCTGGTGGGACCGCGCGGGACGGGAAAGACAACCAGCGTGCGCAGCCTGGTAAACCTGCTGCCATACGTAAAACGCAGCGCCTGCCATTACGGCTGCTTACCCGAAGATATTGAAGCCGGCGGGTTAGACGCCGTTTGCCCAGACTGCGCGCGCAAATACGGCGAGGGCCAATCCCTGACCAAAATTGACCAGGGCCGGCTGGTTGACCTGCCTTTGAATGCCCGGCTCGAAGATGTTATCGGGGGTTGGGATGAACGGACACTGGGTCAGAGCCAACTCCGCATCAAGAGCGGCATTCTCAAACAGGCAGATCAAAACGTTCTGTATGTGGATGAAGTCAATTTACTTGGCGATGACATTGTCAACGCTATTTTAGATGCGGCCGCCAACGGCACCTACACCGTGCGGCGGGGTCCTGTTTCGAATACCTACCGGGCCCGCTTTACCCTGGTAGGTTCTATGAACCCGGAGGAAGGCAACTTGCGCCCGCAAATCATGGACCGTTTTGGGCTGCGCGTCGTCATTCACGGTCTCACTGATCAAAACGAGCGGATAGAGGCGTATCACCGTTCACGGGCTTACCGTTTGAACCCGCGTGCTACCGTCGGGCAATATGCCTCTGAGACCGAATTTGCGCGGGATGAAATCCAGGCAGCCCGCGAGCTTTTACCCCAGGTAACCATCCCACCAGAAGTGGAAGCTGCCGGGACGCAGTTGGTTCAACGCGTAGGAGTTCAACTCGCTGCGGGCTGAAATAACCATGTTTGAAGCCGCCCGCGCTTTCGCTGCTGCGGATGCGCGCAAGGAAGTGGCTCTGGAAGATCTCAAGGTTGTCGCCCCAATGGCTTTACGGTTACGCCAATCGCCCTTCATGATAAAATACTTTAAGGAACAGGGCGAAGAAGAAAAGCAGCTAAACGACACCCTGCATGAAATTTTGGGCAAAAAAAATCCACCGTCTGAGGAGAGCAATCATGGCGAAGCAGATCGGCGAAGAGAGAGCCATTGAACCAACCGAACCATCAACTCCACGACCGGCTGACGCATTAATTGAAAGTGGCTGGAGCCATTACTCAAAAAAAGAATATTACCGGGCTGAGGAAGAATTCAAAAAAGCCATCGATATCGAACCGGATAATGTGGATACAATCTATGCGCTGGCCATGAGCCAACAGGCGAGCGGGCACTCACCAGAAGCAATCGATACCTTCGAAAAAGTGATCCGGATTCTTGAAGCGAACAAGGTGGAAGACCCGGTGCGGTCTCTGATGCTCACCCGCCTGGCGCTTAGGCATATCAGCCGAATGAAAACCGGCGATTGGAAGCTGGACGCATAATCGGGGTATCCTGGGAATCGATGCCAGAACCATAACGCGGCTCGTGCTTTCGGTAACTTGAACGTACCAAACAGGAGTAGTATCCATGTCTCTTTCCCCATTGAGCCATCGGGCCAGGTTGGAAGCTTGTCTGGATGGCCAGATTGTGGATCGCCCACCAGTCGCTCTATGGCGCCACTTCCCGGTTGATGACCAGACCCCCGAAGGCCTGACCAAAGCAGCGGCGGCCTTTCAGCGGACTTTTGATTTCGACCTGATCAAAGTCACGCCCGCTTCTTCCTTCTGTCTCAAGGATTGGGGAATTGAAGATCGCTGGGCCGGAAATCCAGAAGGAACCCGGGATTACCTGCGCCGGGTCATCCACCGCGCAGAGGATTGGGAACGGTTACGCACGCTCGATCCCACTCATGGTCACCTGGGGGATCAACTCGCCTGCCTGCGCTTATTAACAGCCGAGTTTGCGCCGCAGGTGCCGGTCATTCAAACCATCTTCAGCCCCATGTCGCAGGCCAAGAACCTGGCCGGCCCGGCAGACCTGACGATCTACATGCACCGCGACCCGGAATTATTGCACGCCGGACTGCACCGGATTACCGAAACAACACTCCGTTTTCTAGAAGAAGCCGTTAAGACCGGCATCGATGGGATTTTCTACGCGGTACAACATGGCCAATATGGGCTGCTCTCTACAGATGAGTTTGCTGCCTTCTGCCGCCCGTACGACTTGCAGGTGCTTGAGGCTGCCCGCGGGCTGTGGCTGAATATGCTGCACATGCATGGCGAAGCGGTCATGTTTGACCAGGTGCTGGATTACCCGGTATCGATCATCAACTGGCATGACCGCCAGACCCCGCCAACCCTGGCAGAAGCACAGGCACGTTTCCACGGGGTGGTTTGCGGTGGGCTGCGACAATGGGAAACAATGGTGCTGGGAACATCCCAACAAGTCATTTCCGAAGCGCAAGACGCCATCCAGCAGACGCAGGGAAAGCGTTTTATTCTTGGCACCGGCTGCGTGCTGCCAACCACGGCCCCGCTTGGAAATATCCTGGCGGCCCGTAACAGCGTCGATACCTGGAGCGCCCCATGACCACACCCCGTATTATAGGCGGGACCGCGCGCGGCACCCGGCTCCAGATGGTGCCGGGTGATATCACCCGACCAATCACGGATATGGTCAAAGAAGCTTTATTTAACATCTTGGGCCACGAAGACGTTCGGGATTCGACCTGGTTGGACTTGTTTGGCGGAACGGGCAGTGTGGGCCTGGAAGCCCTCAGCCGGGGTGCAAAGTATGCCCGTTTTATCGACTTAAATCGCGATGCAGTCAACACGATTAAAACCAACCTGGAACGGACCCATTTGAAGGAACGCGGGGAAGTTCTACAGATCGATGCCTTTACCCTGCTCAAACACCCGCCCACCCTGGCCTTCGATTACATCTATATTGCCCCGCCCCAATACAAAAATCTTTGGACGCGGGCACTGCAAGAACTGGATGAAAATGGCGGCTGGCTAAAAGAGGACACCTGGGTAATCGTTCAAATCGATCCGCAAGAGTACGCGGAACAAACGCTTAAGAACCTGGTCGAATTTGAACAGCGCAAGTATGGAAACACCCTGCTTGTTTTCTATGAGACCCGCGCGCAGGCAGCGTAAACGATCGTTACAAACCCTTACCCAAACCGGATTTGCAATACATCATCCGCATCGTAAAAATAGCGTGCCGCAAATGGCGGATCGCCTGGGGCCATGGAGACGATTTTCGCCAGCAAGGTTGGGATATCCTCAACCAGGGGAACTGTGGTTAGCTGATCCAAGGGAAGCCAATCAAGGGATCCTTCAGAAGAGGTTTGCAGGGAAACCTCAAAATCTCGCAGCACCCCTTGAAAAACAAACAGCCCAATACCCGTCTGCTCGCCGGCGTCGATCAAAACGGTGCCGACCAGGCGCAGGTTGACGTTCGTGAGACCAGTTTCTTCATTCAATTCTCTTTTCGCAGCGGCAAGAACATCCTCTCCCCGCTCGATGTGCCCGCCGATACCGTTGTACTTGTTCGCCCACAGGCGCTTGGTTGGTGCGCCCTTGATCAGCAGCACCGCAGCGCCGCGGGTGACAAAGATCAACGTGCGCGGGATAATCGTATAACGGTCGGTGCTAACCCCTTGTTCTGATTTTGGCATACCCGGCTCCGTAAAAAAATAGGGTTCCAGGGACATGTCCCTGGAACCCCAAATTTACAAATTGGATGCTTACAGGCCCATCATCTTGCAAATGCCCGGCAGCTGACCAGCGCTGCCCAGCTTGTGGTTTTTGTCCGCAATGAACTTGGCGTACTCGGCCATGAAGACCTTGCCCGGGTCGCGCAGGTCGAACTTTTCGGGATGCTCGTTGAAGTACTCGCGGTGAACGCGGGTCCACACCAGGCGGCCATCCGTATCGATGTTAATCTTGGTCACGCCCAGCTGCGCGGCGCGCAAGAACTGGGTATCATCCACACCCTTGGCGCCCTTCAGGCTGCCACCGGCGGCATTGATGCGCGCCACTTCTTCCTGCGGCACCGAGCTGGAGCCGTGCATTACCAGTGGGAAGCCGGGCAGCTCAGCCTGGATCTCGCTTAGAACATCCAGGCGCAGGGCCTGGCTGCCGCTGAACTTAAATGCACCGTGGCTGGTACCGATGGCAACTGCCAGTGAATCACAACCAGACCGCTGGACGAACTCGAGCGCTGTCTTCGGGTCGGTTAGCTTGGCGTTGGCTTCATCCACTTTCACATGCTCTTCAACGCCGCCAAGCTGGCCCAATTCCGCTTCGACCACAATGCCCTTGGCGTGCGCAGCATCGACCACGCGCTTGGTGACCTCAATGTTCATATCGAAGGTCTCGTGCGAGGCGTCGATCATCACTGAGCTGTAGAAGCCGCTGTTGATGCAGTCCATACAGGTAGCCTCGTCGCCATGATCCAGATGAACGGCGAAAATCGAATCCGGGAAGATTTCATTCGCGGTGCGGATGATGGCTTCCAGCATGCGCTTATCCGAATATACACGCGCGCCCTTGCTGATCTGGATGATAAATGGGGCCTGGCTATCCAGGCAGCCGCGGAACAGTCCCATCGTCTGTTCAAGGTTATTGATGTTGTAAGCGCCAATGGCATACTTGCCATAGGCGTGTTTGAATAAATCTTTCGTCGTTACAATCATTTTCGTTCTCCTCAAAGAAAGTCGTACTCGCCAGCCCTGACGCAGCGAGGATCCGGCGAGTCAGGTAGAAGTAAGCTTTTTTAGCTTAAGAACATGGGTACGCCCATGAAGTCTTTAATCCGCGGGCGGTAGTTCTCAATGTCATAATACGCTGGAACATCCACGCGCTTCTTGCCCGCCAGAACCATCTCAACCGGGACGGTGGTGTACTTCCCACCGTGCAGCGCGACCATCTTACCGGTCTCGTTGCGGCGGATGAGCTGCATCGCCAGGTTGCCATAAGACATCGCAACCATGCGGTCGAGCGAATCCGGCGCGCCGGAGCGCATCAGGTAGCCGAGCTGCTGGTACATAATATTCTGGCCGGTTAACCGCTTGACCTCGTCTGACAGCAGTTCGCCAACGCCACCCAGCTTGCGGTGACCGTAAGCATCTGCCTCACCGGTCTCAATCACTTCGCCGCCTTCCATAATGGCGCCTTCAGAAATGGTCATAATTGCGTAATTGGATGGGTTATTGCGCTTGTCTTCGACCAGGAAATTAGCCAGCTTCCTTACATCGAACGGCACCTCGCTGATGATTGAGCGGTCCACGTAGGACAGGTACGCACTGATCAGACTGGTCTCACCCGAGTTGCGGCCAAACAGCTCGACAATGCCGATGCGTTCGTGTGAGCCAACCGAGGTGCGCATATTGGTAATGAATTCGACGCTGCGAGTCACTGCGGTAGAAAACCCAATGCAGTAATCGGTGCCAAATACATCATTATCCATCGTTTTTGGAATGGCGACTACCGGGATGCCTTCACGGTGCAGGCGGACGCCAAAGCTCAGGGTATCGTCACCCCCGATGGGGGTCAACACATCGATCCCCAAATGCTCAATTACCTTTAATACATAGGCTGTGTAATCGACTTTGCCATCTTCCAACGGCTTGCCCCAGGAGGTATTCTTCAGGAAATCCGGGACCCCGTCCTTGCCCACCTTCTGGGGATTAGTTCGTGAGGTATGCAGGAAGGTGCCACCCGAACGATCTACTTTGCGAACATCTTCACGCTTCAACTCGCGCACGTAATACTCGTGGGTAGAAGGCTCATCCAGGTTGTACTGCAGCAGGCCAGCCCATCCCCGGCGAATACCCAAAACCCGGTATCCAAGTTCCAGGGCGCCTAAAACGACTGACTTTATGGCGGGGTTGAGGCCTGGGACATCACCACCGCCAGTAAGAATAGCAATTGTCTTCGACATGTTCCTCTCCTGAGTTTAATAATGTTGTTCTATCATTGATAAGCAGATAGGAGTTGAAATACCCCTATGATGTTTCCTCTTTTGGTTTTGCCTCTAGCGTAGGCACCTGGAATGTAATCCGTGCGCCCTTCCCCAGATCCGAGTCCAGCTCAAGATACCCACCCAGCAATTCAACACGCTCGCGGATCAGTTTTAAACCCAGGCCTTGTTTACTGTCAAGTGCGCCGGTATCAAACCCTTTTCCATTATCAATCACACCGATCTTGGTAACGTTCTCATCCATCGAAATCTGGATATTAATCTGCGGTTTTACCGGGTTATCCTGGTTATGCCGGAAAGCATTCCCGAGTAGTTCCTGCAGTGCGCGGAAGATCATCACTTCCAGGTACGATTCAAGCCGTCGCTCACTACCTTTTAAGGTCAGGTTGACTTCCGCGCCGCTCTGTTCCTTGAAATTATCCACATAGCGGCGAACGGTTGGAAATAGGCCAAGATCATCCAGCATCATCGGGCGCAGCTCAAAGATAAAGGTACGCACCTCTTTAAATGTGCTCATGGCCGAATTCTTCAGGTTGTCCAGCTCTTCTTTCGCGCGTTTGGAATCGATATCCAGCAGGCGGTTCGCGATTTCCGTTTGCACAATGAAGTTCGAGAGCGCTTGTGCGGGACCATCGTGCATCTGGCGGGATAGACGCTGGCGTTCTGCCTCCTGGGCATTGATCACCATTTCCAGGCTGGCGGATCCGCCGCCAAGGCGGCCTGTCTTGCCCTTTGGCAAATCCAGGGCCATAAACTCACGCACCTTTATCAAGAAGTTGCAGTATCGCTGAAGCCCTTCCTGGTCATTTTGCAGCTTATCAAGCTGTCCACGCATCATCAGCAGGCGCTGTTGGACCTCAAGCGCCGCGTTATATGCCGAGCGAATATCCTGGCGGGGCATCGTTTCTAATTGGGATTGGGTTTGTTGGAGATGGGCTGTAATCGCTGCGTTGCGTTGGGTCAGCTTGCTCAGTTCGCTCTGACTCTGTTCAAACATAAGCGTTACTTCATGCAGCGAGCGTTGTGTTTGCTCGTATTCACTATCCATTTCTCTTTGGAATGCTTCCCAAGGATTTTCAGTGGAAGGCAGTTGCAGAGCCATAATCACTTCTCCAACGTTTTTCTATAGGTAGTAATAGGAAATTTTGGACAGAGAACCTGCACGGGACCCTGGTAAGTATACTATATTGTTGTTATAACAGGCAACACTCTTTTTAACAAAATCGTTTGGTACGCACCACCGGCACATATGTTCTCTTTTAAGGACTCCATCGAAACACCTCCATATTTTTGCCGCCTGCCTCAATAACAAAATGACTGTTAGTTCGAAATACCAATGGCTTTCCAGCGGGCAGGTCAGGATACCAATCCGATAGCACGACCAGGTAATCGGCTTTCTGCTCGTCCAGCCATCCCGCGATGCGGCCTTCATCGCGAATAAAGGGGATCACTTCTGGAGAAACCAGTCCAGCCAGATCCAGCAGCTGGCGCTCACCATAGTAGCCCAGCGCGCCAATATCATGCGCCGCAATCAATGCCTGAGGAGGTGTATTGACAGCCACCCACCTGGCTGTGGCTACCATCTCCGTTTCAATAATTGCCACATCCTGCGCGTACCGGCCGGCCCCAATCCCGTAGAAAGCCAACCAGATAATCAGCCCGCTTAGTATCCACACCCGGGCGAACAGCCATGCCAGTCGCCTGGCGCGAAAACGCTGCGCAAGCTGCAGGCTACCCACCAACCCAATGATGAAATACACCGGCATCGCGGGGATAAAATATCGCCCATACTGATAAATGACCGGTAGCTGAAGCGCATAAATGAAAGCGTACCCCAGGAACCAGATCGCCGCTCCCAGCACTGCCCAACAGCGCGCTCGCCAGGCTTTCCAGCAGGAAAAAACAAACCCTGGCAACAGGAAAAAGCCAGCCCCGATCAACGGAAGCTTTACCTCATTAAACAAGCGCACGAGGATGGGAAGCTGGCGCTGTACCGCGTACTCCGCTTGCTTGGCATAAAATGTATTGGGCCAGATACTGCCCTGGACAAGCAGGTTAAACAGTAAGTACGGGGCAAAAAGCAGCCCCGTCCCGCCTGCCAGCCAGGCCAACCCGCGCAGCCGATCTCGCCAGCTTGTCCCGCCCAGCAGCAGCGTGAATGCAACCGGTCCCAACAGGGTAATACCGTCCGGGCGCACCCACACGCTCGCGCCAATCAACAGGCCGATGGTCCCCCAGGCACGCCCACGCGCCTGGCTGGACTTCCACAGCACCAACAGAATGCACATCCCGAAAAACAAGGTTTCCATCCCGGAAGCCGCCGCCCAAACCAGGTGCCATTCGCCGATCAAAAACAGTCCCATCCAAGGGAACCGGTTATCCATCGCTGGAAAATAGCGGCGCGCCAGCGCTTCTCCGGTAATCGCCAGTCCGAACAGACTAAGCCCCCCCAGGAGAAGCGTCCATCCAAAAAACGGTAATCGCAGCAGATAACCCAGCGCCAGAAGCCCCGACCAGAGCGGCGCCGTCGAGCCGGCCGATGGCTGCCCAGGAATGAATGCCCATTCCCCAAACTGCCCCAGGTTGCGCGCATAGGTCTGGTGAATCCAGGCATCATCCAGCGGGAAACCCAAACCGATCACCCGGCTGCTGGCGATCAGGTACCCAGCCAGCGCCAGGATGGCAGCGAATGCCAATCCCAGGCGGATCAGGCCTGCCGTCTGGCCTGCTTTTAGCGTTCCCGTTATGCCTGCGCGCAGCATGGTTGGTTATTCTCCATTATTATCGAAGGCGGATACGAAACAGGCGGGTATCCCCCACCGAGGCCAGATACTCCAGCGCGGGGTTTTCTTCGGTTCCATCATACAGGCCGGGGAGATGGAAGGCATTGTTTGGCTCCAATACCAGGTAGCGGGCATCGTACTTCCGGGCCGCCGCCAGCAGCATCTGCTCGTCGCCGTACGGGATTACGACTGCCGGCCGGCCGCTTGCCAGCCAGAAACCAGGTGGGTTGTTTACCAGTACGCTCTCGCCTGCAGCCGCCCCTGACTGGGTGAGTGTTTGCTCAACCTCCTGGTAATGAACCTCACTGGCATTCCACTTCCACACGCCTGCCTCGCTCCCAATCACCCGTTGAAAATACAACAACCCGGACAGCAATGCGCCGGTAATCACCAGCAGCAGCGCGACGAAGCGCAGCATACCCCGCGGCCATTTTAACCGGCGCAGCCGGGCATACCACAAGACAATGCTCTCCACCCCTACCGGCGCCACCGCCCATAACAACGGCTGCAGCGCGGCGCCCGAATGGAAGTAGCCCCCATTTGCCCCGGCAAAAGGAAATATTACCGTCATCACCCCCCCGGTCAACAGCCACATCCCGGCTCCGAACTGCACTTCCCGGCAGTCGCGCAGCTTCCATATACCCGCCAGCATAAACGGCAGCAGCAAAACACCCCCCTGCACTGCCAGGGTCGTTTGAAAATTATTGCTTAGGGCGTGCCACCAGGCCTGAAAATGCTCTCCCCAGCCGGCTGCCAACCAGTGCTGCGGGGTAAGCCCGTCTGCCGGGAATATCATTGTTTGTTCATACGCAGTGATCCACAATGCCCGCCCACCCCCGGGCGGAAGCAAGCTGCCCCATATACGCAGGTTGCCGGCAAACCAGGGTGCCATCACCAGCCCATAACCGGCCAGGACAATCGCTGTATAGGGGATCAACTTCGGCCATAGAAAAGATCGGGGATGTCCCAGCTTTGGCTGCCACAGCCATGCCAGCGCCACGCACAGCGCTCCGGCCAGCCAGAGAACCCCATCGGCGCGGGTTAAATGCAGCAATCCGGCCAGGAGTCCCAGGATCAATAGCCGCAGCATTACCGGCCGGCGGTCCAACCACTGCCAATGTCCAAAGGAAAGCAGAACGAACAACCCGCCCAGAGCCATATAAAGCGGAAAGGCATCCGTGGTGGGCAGGAAGGCCAGGTAAAAGCCAGGAAAAAGCGCCAGCAGACCGGCCAGGCGCGCGGAAGAAGATTGACGAGTTAGTTGGTACGACAAAAGCGCCGTCAAGGGCGGAACACAAGCCGCCAGCAGCAGGGAACCCAGCCTGGCTCCCCAGAACCCCAGCGGCGCAGCCACCTTCAGTCCGGCAGCAGCCAGGAGCGATACCAGCGGCATCCAATAGCGGAACGATGGGACCGGCAGGCGGGCTGGATCGTTGAGAAAATTCCAAATATAAGGTTCGCTGGTTCCCTGGTCACTGGCGATGCGCAATGCGCCCGCATAATAGTAATCAGCGTCCATATATCCAGGGGTGCGTTCCAGGCTCGCGGCAGCGGATATCATCAGCAGAGCCGCAAAAAACAAAAAAATAATAAAACGCCTTTCGGTCAATGATTCCTCTTATCGCTCATATTGATATATTTCAAGATCATTGAAAACCTTGCGGTTGATGAAGCGAAAATTCTCATTTAGCCAATCAATTACCGGATGTTCAGCTACTCCATTCTGCTGGTATTCTTGAAATACCTGGCTGTATGTGACAAAAAAAACGGTCCGTTTGCCCTGTGCCGCAGAAGTTACGCTGGGCGTAGGAAAAATCCGCATCGCCAATTGGGATGCAGGCGCAAAAGTATCATTGGCTGAGCCTGGCGCATCTGCCAGGAACTCTTGCGGCAGGTCGGGGGCATAGAAAAACATGGGGAAGTAGCTAAGTTTTGTATCGTGAATAATCACTGTTCCAGGTTTGTTCCCCTGTTCCAGGTACGCGGCAGCTTCCCGGTAGGGCGAGCGGGGAAAAGAATTAAAAGAATAATAGCTTGGCAGGCTTAACAGCGCAGCCAGGATAAAGGCGGCTGCAATCAGCTTGCCAGAACCGCGCGACCAGGAACGCGAAATAGCAAAACCGGCCAGCCCAAAATAGGCCAGGGAAGAGACTAAAAAGCCTCGAGTGACGAAAACAGGCCGCATCAGGTAGGAAACTGCAAATAGCAGGATTGGTGGAACAAGGAAGATCCCAGTAAAAAACAGGACTCCACCACTTCTGCGACCGTAGCGCCAGAGTTCAATCGCTATCAAAACGAAGATTTGAAGGCTGAGCACAGCGGCAATGAGCATTAATACTCTGGGAAGAGGCAGGGCGGCTGTGAACATGATAATGGCCTGGATTATTTCGACCAATCCTGGCCTGGGCGTCCAAAAAGCCTGCTGGATTTTTTGAAGCTGCCCCGGCAGCAGCATCCACCAGGGCAGCGCTCCCAGCCCAATCAGCGCCTGTACAGCAATTAATTGCGCCAGCATCTTCCAACGCTTTTGAGTCAAAAAGGAAAAGATCCGGGACCACCAGGGCAAAAATTGCCAGGTTGTGCGAGTATACTGAGACCAGGCCGGACAGAACCAGCCCAATCCAGCTTCCCAGCGAACCCCACCCCTTCCATTCGGTAAACCAGAGACGGGTAAAGAACCACAGGTAACCAAGCTGACCCAAAACCAGCAGCCCGTACATTCGAATATCTTGCGCGTGGTATATTTGCAGCGGGGAAATAGCCGTCAGCAGAGCAGCCCAACCGGCAGCGGGCCGGCCGGCCCAACGTTCAACGGTCAGGTACACCAAGGCTATCAGTAGCAGGCCGATTAGCACGCTCAATAGACGGATGAACCATATCTCCTGGCTGATCATCATCCAGAAATGCAGGAGAAAATAATACAAAGGCGGCATCGTATCGGCTGCCGTACCGGTTATAATCTCTGGCAGGCTTCGTTTTGACAGGAAAATGCTAAAGGTATCATCGTACTGCAGGCTGCGGCTTTCAAGTGCGATCAGGCGCAGCCCAAATCCCAACAGTAAAGCCAACCCCAGCGCGTGACGTTGGACCCAGCAGCTTAAACCCCGAAGCTTACCGCGGATCATCTTCCGTCCAGCAAGTCATACCAGACTGTTGGCGGGGCAAGCGCCCACCAGCGCACCCAATAGAGTGTAACCAGCAAGAATGCCGGCAGTGGGAAAAACATGAGCGGGCTCTGTATTGGCTGTTCGGCATACTGCACGGTGTTCAAAAATATGCCCCAGATCCCGGCAAACAACAACACCAGGTTCAAGATCACCAATACTCGTCCAAAGGTTTTCCAACGATCGGCCAGTTGGCTGAATACCAGGATGACCGCTGGCAAGAGAACGACAAAATTTCCCGGGTCCGTTTGAATTCCAACCCACTGGCCTGCTACCAGCGTATAGCAGACCGTCCACAAAAAGCCAGAAAACTCCGCGTTGCGGTTCGACCACCACTCCATTAAGATGGAAGCAGCCACCACGCCGGTCAAAGCCCACCCAACCCGTGAGCCAAACGCAGGCCACCATGCCATGAAGGCTGCCCGGGGTGTTCCAGGCGGGTTATACGAAGGGTAACGGATTACTTCGCGCAGGTTTTCCACGATCCAATTGGGGACGATCAACGCTGCGCTGGCTGCCAGCAATATCACGGTTCCAACCATCCAACCCACCACTCGCGTGCGCCCATGACAGAGTGCCCAGATGACCACGAAGGCCAGCACCAGCACCACCACCTGCGGTTTGATGGTTGTAAAGGCAAATAATACCCCGGCCAGCTCATCTGCTCCCGACCGCAGCGCCAAAAAGCCGCCCACCAGGCCTAACGCTACCAGGATAACGGCGTTCCCGTTAATCAAAGGGCGAAAACCGTGGTACCAAAACAGCGAGAATACCAACAGCAGCGCCAGCATCAATGGCCCCACTCGCCAGCGCGCCAGGCGCAGGCTGAGAATGGTAAGCAGCACCAATGCCACCTCTAACACGGTCATCCATATAGCCCGCGCCAGGGTAAAATCGCCTACCAGTGCAAAGGGTAAAAAAACGATCACCGAGTACAGGGGATATGCAACCCGCAGCTCGTGCTCACCAGGCTTTGCCTCGCGCCCATAAGCGGCAGTCTGAATCCGGATAGCTACCTCATCACTATAGGGGTCCAGTCCATCTCGAACAAGAGATCGGGTTCCCATCCAGTGGACGAGGAAATCATTGCCACCCGGACTTCCCGCAGCAAACCGGTAATTGCCCCAAGTTAGCAATCCCAACAGCGCCAGGATCACCACAATCCCGGTGAGAATAAGCAAAATGAAATTTCTTTGTCTTTTCAACGCCTAGATTCCTGTTAATACCCTTTCTACAGGCTTTTCGCCATCGCGGGCCTGCGAAACAGGTTGCGAGCGATCATCACAAAATAACGTCCAATCGTGTGCAGTACTTTCATCTTTCTGCGTCCAATTTTCAAGTCATAGCGCAGCACGAGCGGCACCTCGGCAACTCTTAAGCCCATTGCGCGCAGCTTGATTAAGATTTCAGCCATACAGGTAAAGCTGCGCTCCTCCACAAACCGGTCGCCGTACACCTGAAAGGCTTGTTTTAACTCAGCCCCACGGTATGCCCGGAACCCACACGTATAATCCTTCGCCCCAGTGATCGGGAAAAACATCTTCAGCAGGGCGCTTGCCCCGCGACTGAGAACACTTCGCGACCGCGAAAGGCCAACTTCCTCCCCACCCTGCTCGTAGCGCGAGGCAATGACCAGGTTGGACCCCGCCCGGATCTTGCCCACCATAGCGCCAATCAACTGCGGATCGTGGGTATTGTCGGCGTCCATGGTCACCAGCACATCTTCATCTTGAAGCAGCTCCGCAGCCCGGCGCAGCCCGGTTAGCATTGCCAGGCCTAACCCTTTGTTGACGCCGTGTTCCAGGATTTCAACCGGCATATTCTCCTGGCAGCCATGAACAACCAATAGTGTTCCATCCGTGCTGCCGTCATTCACCAGCAGCACTTTATATTGATCAAAGTGTAGCGCCTGCATTGCCTCGCAGATCCGCTGCAGCAAGGGGCCAATATCACGCTCTTCGTTATATGTGGGTAAAAGAATGTAGTACATGCCCAGCACCTCACGTATTATACTCAGGAAAATAACGAACCTTCATACCGCGGATCCCCCATTAAGAATCTCTCCTGGCCAGAATTATCGCCGTTCCATCTTCGTACAGTACCTGCCAGCCTGGCTGCCTGCGTAGGGTTTCAGCCAGTGTGCCGTTCCGTGGGATGAGCGCCCATTGTACCCTGTATTGCTTGAGAACATCGTCCCAACCTGGTGCAAGCGTAATTACCTGCTCGTACTGGCGCGTCAGATTTTCGCCGTAAAAGTCAGTCTGGCCATCGATAAATACGCGCTGGTCCGGCCAAAGGCGGTACAGCAGGTAACCGCCCCATGGAAAGTGGTTGAACGGCTCACCCTGCTGCGGATGCTCAACCAGCCAGTCAACTGCCTGAACCGGAAATTTCAGCGGGTCAAATTGATTCCCCCGTTGTTGAAAATCTAACCTGGCCCCCGAGCTAAGCCCCGCAGCCATCAGAAGCACTGCTGCCACCGGCCAGAGTACCCCGCGCAGGCTAAGATCCGTGCGCAGCAAACGCTGATCCAGCGCCGTAAAGCGCTTGAGCAGCTTAACTCGGTGCTGGTTGGCGGCGAGCCAATCGCCAAGCGCCACGGCCAGTACAGGCGCCGTCATGATCGCGAACAACGGCACGTTCCGCACGCTGTACAGGCCCATCACCAACCAGGCCGCCGCGGGCAGCACATATGCCGCCGGGATGCTACTGGTCGCCTCGGTATGCCGGCCCGATTGCAATCCCAAACACGACCACCAACAGCCCGATCATCACCAGGAAGGGCCACGTGCTCGGGTCATGGAAATTGGGCGGCAAGTATTCTGCTGTGTGCCCTACCAGGTAACGGTTCCCGATGTACCCGGTGCTCGTGCTCCACAGGCCAATGCCCGCCGGGTTCACCAGCGTGATCACCAGCGCAGCAGCACCGCCCAACAGGTAATAGTGCCAAAATTTCCTATGCAGCTCTGCACCTGCCGGAAAACGCCTCCAGAAGGCATCCCAGGCCAGCCCCAGACCGTACAATCCCCAGGTGACGAACCCGGCTATGAACGCGCCATGCAAATTGGCCCACACCAGCATCAGCGCAGGCAGAAGCCACCAGCGCTTCAGCCGCCCGCAGCGTAGATCTTCCAAAATATTCAACCAGGCGGCCAGCAGTAAAAAGGTAAACACGTGCGGCCGGGTAAGCCAGTGCAGTGAGGCTGCCGCCATCGCTAAAACGGTCACAAATACCGCCACCAGCAGCGTCTGGCTTTTCTCCCGCGACAGCCGGTAAACCAGCCAAAAACTGGTCGCGATGACCAGCCCGCAAACCAGCACCACCCCATTCAACCCCATGAGCCTGTCTGCCAGGGCAAACATCCCCTGCGCCAGCCACTCGTGGGGCGTTACCGGCTGACCGAACATGCTGTGGGAAAATAGATCGGCAGTCGGCACCCGGGCATGATCCAGTATGTACCTGCCGATCGTCAGGTGCCGGCCCAAATCGCCATCAATGTTGAGCATGCGCGGCCCCTGTCCAATCACGGCGACGAATACTGCGATCCAAAGAACATCGCCCAGTCCGGGCAGCAGAAAAAGCAAGAGCTTTTCAACCTGTTTCATTCGCGCAGCTCCCCTAAACCAATCTCCTGCGGTTGCACCAGTTGCGACAGGTGGTAGTAAACCCGGTAATCGCCGATCATTTTTTCTTGCCAGGAAATCCCTAACCCATGAAAATGATCGCGCAAGTATTGATCCAGGTCCGGGTTACGGGTGGTTATGTAGGCAGCCCGCGGGCTGCTTATTACCAGGTCCGTATACGCGGCATAGCGGTCATCGCGCGGGGTATAGCGTAGATCCTGGTGATACGGCAGCCGTGGGATAAAGATAAGATCTTCACCCGAGTGAAAGGCCAGCGGGTACGTTACCCAGTAATTGGAATAACCGCGCGTCTCCCCCTGCTGGCGTAAGAAGGCGATCAGCTCCGCATCTGCACGATGGTCGATAATGGACGGCTCGTAAAATTGGGTCGTCAGGCCAGGCGGAAAACGCAAACCGCTCTGCAGCGTACCCCACGCCTGGTAGCCGAGCACCAGCAGCACCAGAGCGACGGATTGCCAGGCGCGCCTGGGAATATGCACAACCATCTGCGCCGCCACCAGGGCCAGCGGTACAGCCAGGGGCAGGAAATACCGCCCAGACGGATCCACCCCAAAGGCAGTGAACAGGAAACCCGCCAGCAGGGTACCCACGACCCCCGCCAGCAGCGCGTACGCGCTGCGCTCTGGCCCGCTCCGCTTCAGTTTCTGAAAAAAATACCAACCTGCGCCCATCCAAAAAATGAGCGCGAAGGGTAGTAACGGCAGCCCTAACCAAACCACCGACCAGGGTGGGCGGAATCCAAAAATCACGCTAACCCCCAGCAGGAGGAAATTCACCAGGTGCATGCCGGTGCGCGCGATCCAGGAAACCTGTTCCACCGCTACAGCCGTACCTAGCAGTTCCATGAGCAGGCTGCTGGGACCATTGGTTACCGCGAAGATCCACCAGGGCAGCGAACCAATGAAGAAACCGCTCCCGGCTGCCAGGACAAAACCAGCCAACCAGCCGCGCTGATATTTCCACAGCCCCCACAACAGATATAATCCGGCAGGCGCGCTGTATACCAACGATAACCCATTGGCCCATAACCCGCCGCCAACCAGCAGTCCCCACAGACCAAATCCTAACCAGGGCAGGCCGCTCGCCCGCCGCTGCACCAGGCGCAGCGCCGTTAGCAAAATCAGGTTCCCCAGCAATAGCGCTTCCCCATAACCGCCCAATGAGGCGGTGGTATACAACATGACATTCACCGTTGGGACTGCCAGCAGCAGCGCCGCAATCACCCCCACCCGGTCGGAATGAAACGCCTCTTTCCCGAGAAAAAACGTGGTCAGAACAATACCCAGGTACAGCAGTGTCTGCACCAGCCGGATCACCCATACCTGCTGTCCAAATAGCATAAATCCCGCTGCTACCAGGAACGCGTCCAGGCTGCCCATATACGCCTGGCCATAGAAAAACACCGGTCGTTCGCCCATCAGGATATGGCGAGCCATTAAGGCCACCACCGCTTCATCTGCGTTAAATGGAACCACATCCCACAGGAAGAAAACGATCTTCCACGCAGCCGCCAGCAGCATAACTGCCGCAACCTGAACAGTTGTAGATCGTAACCATTTCATTTAAAAAGCACTTCCAAGATTACAAAGAGAGTCCTTGATATTGTAGCCAGTTGCCGTTTTCTTGACAATCAAAACCCATCGGATTAGCTAAACAATATTGCAAACCAATACTATCTATTATGAAAAGCAATTTTCCCTACCCAAAATCAATAAAAAAGAGTATTTTAGTAGTATGAGGACCCGCTTTCGCTCGCTGCCTTTTTTTCTCATCGTTTTATCGCTGCTGACCGGAGGGTATCTTATCGGTGTCGCCGGTGTACCCTTCCATCCTGACGAAAGTACCTATCTGTATATGTCCGCTGACCTGGAGACTTTTTTCCAGTCTCCAACGGCGCTTTTCTGGCGTCCTGAAAGCACGGGGGACGTACACCAGCAGTATCGCCTATTAAATCCGCCCCTGGTACATGCTCTGATTGGAATAAGCCGCACAGCCGCCGGTTTACCAGCCCTGCCCGTCGATTGGGATTGGACAAAAAGCTGGCAGGAAAACCAGCGGGCAGGTGGGCTGCCTCCGGCAAATTTACTTCTCGCCGGGCGAATAGGAGAAGCATTTCTATATCCCTTCAGCATCCTGTTCTTGTTTTTGGCAGTCCGGCGGGTGGCGAACGATTTTACGGCCTGGGTCGCCGCGCTGCTGCTGGCTTCCAATGCCCTGGTTTTGTTGGATACACGCCGCGCCATGGCCGAAGGAGGTCTGCTCTTCACCCTGACCCTTTCCATGTGGGCCCTGGTAAAGGCTGAGAAGCGCCCCTGGATGGTTGCCATTCCGGCGGCGCTAGCCTTCAGCGCCAAGCAATCCCTGGCCGCGCTTGGCCCGGTTGGACTGCTAGCCGCTCTTTGGCCGCTTCCGCTGCAAGGCAGCGCGCCAGGCAAGGTTAGGATCCTGCGGTTCTTCGGAAAGACCGCGTTATACGCAGTTACATTTGCGGCGATCGTTTTTCTTTTAAACCCAGTCCTTTGGGGCCAGCCCTTCCCAGCCGTCCAGGCGGCGCTCCGCGCCCGCCAGGTACTGGCCAGCGCCCAAACTGCCGATCGCCCGGACCAGGCGCTAACCACGCCCGGCCGGAAGTTGATTGGTTTGATCGGCAGCGTCTACTTGACCCCGCCCATTTTTGCTGAAACGAGCAATTACCTGGCGGAGACACGCGCCGCTGAGAAAGCCTACCTGGCGAACCCGCTCCACAGCCTTTTCCGCTCGATTCCAGCCGGAGGACTCCTGCTGGTTATGAGCCTGTTCGGTTTTGCTGTTGGGACCTTCCGCGCAGTCCGGTCTGACAACCTGGCCCGGCGTGGTTTGGTTCTGCTCCTGGCCGCGACATTGTTCCAAACCCTGACCCTGCTCGCGCTGATCCCCCTGCCCTGGCAGCGATATTACCTGCCAGTTGTCCCCTATGCCTGCCTGTGGACCGCGCTAGGGATCGACCAGCTCTTTGAACCGGTGCGCAAAACGTTGGCGCACCGCGTCCAGAGCCAGGCGCCCGCTGTAAACCCGCAATAAAACGGCTGTGGTTCGCGCTTCGCGCGTGAATCACAGCCGTTTTTATTTTCGGACCGGAAAGAATCAGACCTGCCTGCGGAAAACGCGGTGATTCTTGTACGCCTTGCCGCCCGCGGTGATCAAATCTTTTCGCATTTGGACCGCAGTCTCGGCCACCTGCGTAAGCTCGGCATGCGCATAATTCGCGCTGTTGATCGTCTGCTCCATTTCGCTGTACAGCAGCGCATTGCCGCCCCGGCCTTGATATTCGGGCAGCACACCGGCGCCATTTAACGAGATCCAATTGGTACGCTTTAAGTCCAGCATGATATCCACAATGCTGATTGGGTTGATCGAACCATTATGGCGCTGCAGGGCACGCGAGATATCCGGGAAGCCGACCAGGAAACCAACCATTTCTTCATTGTAGGTGATGATTTTAATTAAATTTGGAACCGCTACGACCAGCAATGTATCTTTGACAAAATCAATCTCGCGCTGAGTCATCGGCCAGTATTCCCAGTTATTCACAAAGGTCTTATTATACGCTTCGCCAATTTGCTGCGCGTGGCGGATCACATCCGCTTTATTCTTGAAATTTAGAACCTTAAATTTTCCTCGTTCTTTAACCCGCCGGGCCACTTCGTGGATCTTTTCAGGGATCTGGAAATCATCCATCGGCAGGTAACAGGAAACAAAGTCCACTTCCTTCTCGAAGCCAAGCTGCTCCATAATCGTTCGATAGTATGGGAAGTTATAGTTCATCATCGTCATCATCTGGCGGTGATCGTTCCCTTCAATCTGAATCCCATACCCATCAAAAAGGCTGAAACCCTTCGGGCCAACGAGCTTGTTTAGGTCGCGTTTCTTGCACCAGGTAAAAGCCGCGTCGAATAGGCAGTTGGCTGCTTCCTGGTCATCGATCACGTCAAAGAGATAAAAATTTGCGCTGCGCGTTTCGTGATAACGGTTGAAAGCTTTGTTCTCCAGCAGGCCAATTCGTCCGACGATTTCACCACTTTGGCTTTTGGCGACAAAAAATTCCGCGTCAGAATGCTCATAGAAAGGGTGCTTGTTCCGGTCGAGCATCGATTTTATGTCGCTGTCGAACGGAGGTACCCATTGCGGCGTCCCGGCGTACAGCTTTTTATGAAATTGGATAAAGTCATTCACTTGCGATTTCGAGCTGGTATCAACTTTCTGAATAGTGAACATAAGAACCTCGTGACCGAATATAAAGATGATCAGAAAAAAGGAACGTGTTCCGAGCGAGTATACACCAGAAAGGATAAAACACAAGCAAACAAGACCCATCAACTTGAAGGCGGCCCGCGTTGACAGGGTTATAGGGAACCCGTATACTAACCCTTGACCGCACTTGAATCTCTCTATGAGGAATAACCCCATGCCTTCGATTTTGGAACGCGAAATCTTCGAGCAGCCGGAAATCATCCGGGCTTTTCTAAAAAGTGAACACCAAAATGCAGGCCGGATTGCTCGCGAGCTGAAAGGGCGCTTTCGGTATGTACTCATTGCAGCCCGCGGCAGCTCCGATAATGCCGCTCGTTACGCCCAGTACCTTTTTGGCTTGCAGCACCGCATTCAAGTTGCCCTGGCAACTCCTTCCCTGTTTACCATGTACGGCGCTCCACCGGACCTCAGCGAAGCGCTGGTAATTGGTATCTCGCAGTCCGGGCAGTCGCCGGATATTGTCGCGGTCCTGGCGGAAGGCAAAAAACAAGGCCGCCCGACCCTGGCGATAACCAATGACGATACCTCTCCCCTTGCCCAAACAGCGGAATACATTCTGCCGCTGCACACCGGGAAAGAACTGGCCGTCGCGGCGACCAAGACGTACACCACTTCGCTGGCAGCCCTGGCGCTGCTCTCCTGTTCGCTAATGGATAATCCCCAGAACCTGGAAGCTCTGCACAGCGTTCCCGAGCACATCCAGCAAACCCTGGATTATCTGGAACAGGCGATGAGCCACGTAGAGCGATACCGCTACATGCAGCAGTGTGATGTCATCGGCCGCGGATTAAATTACGCCACCGCGTTCGAAACGGCCTTGAAGATAAAGGAATTAACCCGCGTGGTGGCCGAACCCTATTCCTCGGCCGATTTTCGCCACGGCCCCATTGCGACTGCTACACCCGGCTTCCCCGTCATCGTAATCGCTCCGCATGGCGCCGTATCACAAGACAGTCTTTCGCTCATTAAAGAACTGCAAAAGCGCCGCGCGGAGCTGCTGGTTGTCTCAGACGACTCTCAGGCCCTGGATGCCGCCAACCTCGCCTTGCCCTTTGCTCAGGGGCTCCCCGAGTGGCTGACCCCGTTGGCGGCAGTTATCCCCGGCCAATGCTTTGCCATGCAGCTGACCCTTGAAAAGAACCTCGATCCCGATAAACCCGAAGGGCTGCTGAAAATTACCGAAACGCTGTAAAACCACCCGACTTTCGAGAGCCAGCGAGATGCGCGCCCGGTCCGGCGCGCATCTCGCTGGCTTTTCCAATTCCCCCATCCGGCAAGGGCTTCATTTAGCGGGATGGTATAATATTTTTTGATAATGTTTATCTTGTTTTAACAATAAGACTCGAAGGGTGGAGAGAAGCACAATATGCCCAATCAATTAATTCATGAGACATCCCCTTACCTGCTCCAACACGCTCACAACCCGGTGGATTGGTTTCCCTGGGGGCCCGAGGCTCTCGAAAAAGCCCATGCCGAGAACAAGCCTATTTTCCTGAGCATTGGCTATGCCGCCTGCCACTGGTGCCACGTGATGGAGCACGAGTCTTTCGAAGATCCCGCAAACCGCCCGCCTGCTGAATGACTACTTTGTAACCATCAAAGTTGATCGCGAGGAGCGCCCCGACCTGGACAGCATCTACATGAATGCCGTGGTGATGATGACCGGGCAAGGCGGCTGGCCTATGAGCCTTTTCCTCACACCCGAAGGCGAGCCCTTTTATGGCGGCACATATTTTCCCTCCGAAAGGCGCTATGGGATGCCTGCCTTCCTCGAAGTCTTGAGCGCAGTAGCCCAATCCTGGGAAAAAGAACAGGATGAAATCCACCGGGTAGGCAGCGAGATTGTGCAGCATTTACGCCAGAGCAGCGCCTGGCACGGTACAGCAGGCGCCCTGCGGCCAGAAACGCTCCAGCAGGCGACCGAAACGCTGCTCAAAACGTATGACTGGAACAAAGGCGGCTGGGGACAGGCGCCCCGCTTCCCCCAACCCATGGCAATTGAATACCTGCTGCTGCAGGCTACCCGCGGCGACCAGAAAGCTTTGCAAGCCGCTGTCCACGCACTGGACCGGATGAGCCGGGGTGGGATGTATGATGTGGTGGGCGGCGGCTTCCACCGCTACAGCACGGATGACAACTGGCTTGTGCCGCACTTTGAAAAGATGCTGTACGATAATGCCCAGCTGGCCCTGGCATACCTCCACGCCTACCTGCTGACCGGCCAGACCGCCTTCCGCCAGGTATGCACCGAAACGCTCGATTTTATCCGCCGTGAGATGACGCACCCACAAGGGGGCTTCTTCAGCAGCCTGGATGCCGATTCGGAAGGCCAGGAGGGCAAGTATTACGTCTGGACGCCCAGCGAGGTCGATACGGCGCTCCCCAGATCAACAGGACCGCGACCTGTTTCACCAGGTGTATCGCGTTACACCTCAGGGCAACTTCGAAGGCCAAAATATCCTGCAGCGAAACGCCAGCCTGCCCGAAATAGCCGGGCAAATCGGCTTACCGGAAATCGATCTGATCGGCCGCCTGGAGGCCATCCACCAGCAGCTGGCTGCATTCCGCGAGAAACGCGTTCGCCCGCTGACCGATGACAAAGTGCTCGTTTCCTGGAATGCGCTGGCGCTGCGCGCCTTTGCCGAGGCAGCTCGCTACTTGCAGCGCCCAGACTACCTGGAACTGGCCCAAAAAAATGCCGCCTTTCTGCTGCGCGAATTGTACCCGGCTGGTCGCCTGCTGCGCGCCTGGCGTGACGGGCAGGCGCGCCACAACGCCTATTTGGAAGATCATGCCGGGATGATCCTGGCTCTGCTGGATCTGTACCAAAGCGACGCCAACCCGCACTGGTATGCTGCCGCTGGGCAAATCGCCGGAGATATGCTGACCCATTTCCGCAGCCCGCAGGGCAGCTTTTATGATACCCGCGCGGATCAAGACCAGTTGATCACCCGCCCAAGCGAGGTTCAGGATAACGCGACTCCATCCGGCAGCGCCCTGGCAGCCAGCGCGCTGCTCCATCTGGCAGCCTACGATGAGCGCGCGGATTGGCGTTCCCTGGCGGAAGAGATGCTCGCAGCCATGCAGGACATGACCGTTCAACACCCCACCGCGTTCGGTTTTTGGCTCCAAGGGCTGGACTTTGCCCTCGGGCCAGTGCGACAGATCGCAGTGGTTGGACCGCTGGCTGCTTCGGACACCCAGGCGCTGTTGGAAGAAATCTGGCGCACTTATCGCGCGCGCACGGTGGTCGCGGCGGCTGAAAGTCCAGCCGTGGCTGAAGGCACAGCCGCGGCTGAAGGTTCAACCGTAGATGATACGCCGGCGCTGCTGCGAGACCGTGGGTTGATCCAGAACGCTCCCACCGCCTATGTCTGCCAGGGCTTTGTCTGCAGCCTGCCGGTCAACACGGTGGAAGGGCTAAAACAACAGCTTGGTTGACCGCTGTCTGTGCTTTCGATTACAATTCAATATTCCCGCTATGCGCTCGATATCTTCCACTTGAATCAAGGAGTTTCTGGATGGAAAAGTTTATCATCGAAGGCGGTTATCCCCTGCACGGTGAAGTAACCCCCGCTGGCAACAAGAACGCAGCCCTGCCGCTGCTGGCAGCCTGTTTGATGACGGAGGATCCGGTAATCTTGCATAATGTGCCGGATATTTTGGATGTGCAGGTAATGCGCGCGCTGCTGGAAAGTCTTGGCGTGGAGATTACCGAACTATCTGAGCACACCTGGCAGGTGCACGCGAAAGAAGTTCGCCCGGCCAGCCTGGATCCTGATCTGTGCCGCAAGATCCGCGCCTCGTTCCTCCTGGCCGGCCCGATGGTCATCCGCTCAGGAGAGCTGCACCTGCCCCCACCCGGTGGGGATGTGATTGGCCGGCGCCGCGTGGATACCCATCTGCTGGTTTTGCGCAAGCTCGGTGCGCAGGTAGAATATGACCGGTCATTTCACTTCCGCGCGAATAAATTAACCGGCGCCGATATCCTCCTGGATGAGGCCTCCGTGATGGCAACGGAAAACGCCATCATGGCCTGCGCTATGGCGGAAGGCTGCTCCGTCATCCGCAATGCCGCCTCTGAGCCGCATGTCCAGGAGCTTTGCCATTTTCTCAACTCGCTCGGCGCAAAAATTTCGAATATCGGCTCCAATACATTGAATGTGGAAGGCGTCACCCGGCTGCATGGTGGTGAATTTACCATCGGCCCCGATTATCTGGAAGTAGTCAGTTTCATTGGCGCCGCCGTAGTTACGCATGGGTCCCTTCGTATCCACAATGCCGGTCCGAAATACCTGGGAATGATCCAGCTGGTGCTGGGCCGCCTGGGCGTTTGCTGGCAGATAGAAGGCTCGGATATCTGGATTCCTGCCGAACAACGCCTGGAAATCGAGCCTGACCTGGGTGGAGCGATCCCCGAAATCAAAGTAATGACCTGGCCGGCCTTCCCTACCGATCTGATGAGTATTGCCATCGTCATCGCTACTCAGTCGAAAGGCTCGGTCTTGTTTCACGATTGGATGTATCCCAGCCGCATGTACTTCACCGACAAGCTGGTTTCCATGGGCGCTCAAATTGTATTGTGTGATCCACATCGCTGCATCGTCCAGGGGCCGACCCGTTTATTTCCGGAGAAAATGGAAAGCCCGGACATCCGCGCCGGGATGGCCCTGCTCCTCGCCGCGCTTTCAACCCCCGGGCGGTCAACCATCCGCAACATCGGCCAGATCGACCGCGGTTATGAAAAAGTGGATTTGAAATTAAGAATCGCTTGGTGCGAATATCGAGCGGATGAAAGAATAAGGCATAAAAAAACCGGGCGCGTTGCCCGGTTTTTTTATGCCTAATCGGTTACTTTTATCTTGCGGTCCCAGAGTTGAAATTCGCGCAAGATGGAGCCGCCAATAAACTCTCGTTCGATGGAATTATCGGGGATCAGGTCCACATTCAAGGGCAGGAACCATTCCAGGAAAGCCAGCAAGCGCTTCGCCTCGATGTATTCCGGCGTTCCAAACGGCACCTGCCGCAGCAGCGGCTCGGCCAGCGGCTTGAGCGCGGCAACTTCATACACCAGCGCCGAGTTAAACATAACGTCCGCGTTTTCCTGGTAAGGGAAAATATGGCGCTTCTCGCCGCGGCGTACCGATTCCCAGCGCTGGATGGTCACCTGGGCCGGGTAGCCGCGCTCGCGAGCGTCCCGCACAATGCGCCGGATCAGGCGCGTATCCGTTGTGGAGATGCGGTTATAACGGTCAAGGTTGAGCTGGGTCAGGCAAGAAACATAGATCCGGAATGTTTGATCAGTCGGCAGGTTGGGCACTAAGGCCGGGTTGAGACCGTGAATCCCTTCCAGGATAATCACCTGATCCTTTTCAAGCCTGACGATATCCCCAGGGACGCTTCTTCCCAGCTTGAAGTCGAAATGCGGCAGATGGACATCTTCTCCGGCAATCAGATGTTGCAAATCGGATTGCATCCGCTCGCGATCCAGCGCGCCGATGGATTCAAAATCAAAGTTGCCATTTTCATCCTTGGGCGTCAAATCCCGATCGACAAAGTAGTTATCCATTTCCAACGCATAAGGAGTGACACCCTGCGCGAGCAGCTGAACCGACAGCCGTTTTGAGAAGGTCGTCTTTCCAGAAGAGGATGGGCCGGCAATCAGAATAATGCGAGCCTTCTTCGCCCGGTTGACAAACTGCTCGGCAATCTCGCTGATCAGGCGCTCGTGCAGCGCTTCAGAAACCAGGATGATTTCACGAATCCGCCCGCTGACAATCGCATCATTTAAAGCGCCGGTATTTTCGATCCCCAGGTGAGAAAGCCAGCGTCCGTACTGGCGGAACGTTTCCAACAGCTTGGGATAATCGGGCATCGGCAGCAGCTTCTTGGGCGAATGACGGCGCGGATAGCGCAGCACAAAGCCTTCCTGCTCTTCACAGCGCAGGCCAAACCACTGCAGATAGCCCGTCGAGGGAACCATATAGCCGTGGTGGTAATCTTTATGCCCATCGATTGAATATAGCACCAGGTGATCCTTGGTGCGGTGCTTTAGCAGGCGGACTTTATCGAACTGCTTCTTTTGCTGGAAGTATTCAATGGCCTCATTGAGCGGCACCTGTTTGCGAGTGAGCGGCCAATCGTGGTTTACCAGCTCGCGCATGTGCTGCTCAAGCGCTTCTAATTCCGCCTGGTCAAGGGGAGCTCTTCCTACCACCTGGCAGTAAAAACCGCCCGAGGAAACCGAATGATCAACATTTAATTCCGCGTCTGGAAACAAATCCTCAAAGGCCGTTTCCAGCAGGAAAATAATCGAACGGCGGTAAATACGCGCCCCGTCCGCATCCGACATGGTCACTGGCTGTACACGCGACTCCATCGTAATCGGATAGGTCAGCTCGCGCAGCTCGCCATTAATAACTGCCCCCACAATCGGCGGGTTAAGCCATTCGGGTAAAGCCTGTAAGAATTGCTCAACTGCCACACCGCGTGGTCCAGAAAAGACCCGACCATCGGGCAAATGGATTTCAACCGCTGGCCGAGCGTCTGCTTGGTGAATTTGATCTGTCATGGTTCGCTCGAACATATTATTATTCCTAAAAATTGAATTTGTATTTTATCACCGAAATGTTGGTACAAGACAAACCGCTTTTTCCCCCACGAACAAAGCCGGTCCTCTATCAATAAGATAAAACGTGGCGAGGCGTGCAATTATTTCATTACAATAGTGTAAAATATGCCCAACCACCCAGGGGGAGAGGTTTGCTCTGATCTCCCCCGTGGTTACATTATAAACATTTAAGATCAAAATGGGATCAAAAGCTGTGCAATTTCACGAACCGCTTTGGTAGGAGAATGACGATGCAGTGTGCCCAATGGAGATTGGTTCGAACTGACCCCGCCGCCGGTGCCTGGAATATGGCGGTGGATGAAGCAATTTTGGAAGCGGTCGGTCGCCGGGATGTTCCGCCAACATTGCGCTTGTATGCCTGGGACCCGCCCTGCCTGTCGTTGGGCTTCGCCCAACCGGTAAAGGATGTGGACCTGGCCGCGCTTGCGCAAAACGGCTGGCAGCTGGTACGCCGGCCAACGGGTGGCCGCGCCATTCTGCATACCGATGAGCTGACCTATTCCATCAGTGCCCCCAGTGATGAGCCGCGGGTGACCGGCAGCGTTTTGGAGAGCTACCGCCGGCTGTCCACGGCCTTGATTAGTGCTTTGCAGCGCCTGGGTTTACCTGCCCAGGCTGAAAAAGAGTACGCTCTTCCGCAGGGGGCCCAGCCCGGCGAACCGGTTTGTTTTGAAATTCCTTCAAACTACGAAATAACGGTAGCCGGAAAAAAGCTGGTGGGCAGCGCGCAAGCGCGGCGAAAACAGGCCGTCCTGCAGCATGGATCGCTACCCCTAAATGGAGATTTGACGCGCATCACGCGGGTGCTGGCCTATCCGGATGAAGCGTCCCGCGCGCGGGCAGCCGCCCGCCTTCTGGCCCACGCCGCCAATGCGGAAATGCTTGGCCAAACGCTCACCTGGTCCGCCTGCGCGGAGGCGTTTATCACTGCTTTTCAAGAAACACTGGATCTCGAATTTCAGGAAGCCTCCCTATCCCCGGACGAATTGCGCCGGGCGGAAGCGCTGGTTGAACAAAAGTATGCCCATCCCTCCTGGACAAATCGGGGCTAAGCGGTTTTTCACATACTATGGTTGCACGGTTGGCTGTACCGTTGGCTGAACGGTAGGAAGCGATTTATCGTCTTTTACAAAGATCACTTCGGGGTATCCCAACCCGCGGAACATGCGGGATAGGTAACCTTCAGCATTCTCTTGCGCTTGCGTTAGCACGCCGTCATCCATGGCTGCCTGCAAGATTTCCTTCTCTGCAGCGGTTCGAGCGGTTGTTTCCAGGTTTACATCCCCTTTGGTTAGCAAACCGGTATCACGATTGTAAACATAGGATTTCTCATTATCCAATGTCGCTACAAAAATCTCCGCCGGTGGCAGCCGGACGTACAAGATATCCCCCTCTACCCACATATCCTCTGGACGTAAACGAGCCAGGTCCACTCCAGCAATTACTTTGCCATGCCCGACGAAAATCAGCTTATCCCCAAAAAGAAAACCCAGCTCATTTTGCCCGGTTTGGGCGGTGATTACTTTTTCCATCGTATACTGGATCGTTTCCAGTCTGGCAAGCGAGCGCACATCATGGATGATAGTCACCGGGTCAGGAAGAACCGTTGGAGTTGGGTTCATGAATTGGGCCACCCGGGTGGCAAGCGTGTGATTGGTCTGCGTAATTGGAGAAAGCGCTTCTTCCGCGGTGCGCCGCACCAGCTCAGTAATCCCGAAAACCAGGCCAACCATAAACAGGCCCAGGACGAGAATCACTCCGAGGAAAATTAGAACACCTTTGGTAACGTTGCTCATCTTCAATCCTCCATCAAAAGACGGGGCGCAAATAAGGGCTTTACATACCGTTGGCCAAACGGAATCCATAACCATTCGACCAAAGTTTCCAAATTGATTATAATCGTTCTGGAAATACTGCGTTTCTCCAACAGGTGTCTTTTGTGAATTTATTCCTTTTTCGGCGTTTTTCAAGGCCGATTACCGCCATTATCGCACTAGCAGTGCTCGGTCTCCTTACCGTGTTGCTGGTAAGCGCTTGCGGGTCAAACCGGCCGCGTCCCACACCTGCCCTTCCTACGCTGACTCTTACGGCTACCTTTCCCCCGACCCTCACACCGACACCTGAGCCGCTTGGGACAGACAAGCATCCATTTGTTATTGGCCTGGTTACCGAAACGGATGATCCTCAAATCGCCGCAGCGGCGGCTGAACTGGCAAATCGGATTTCAGCTCTGGCAAATGTTCGCGTTATCGGCAGAGTTTTTCCAAGCTATTCGCAGCTGCTTGAAGCCATGGGCGCTGGCGAGGTGCACGCTACCTGGCTGCCTCCGCTAACGTATTTGCACGCTAGCCGTGAAGGGCTGGCGGAAGTTGCATTACTGACCAATCACTTCGGGGTATACCAGTATGGTACGCAGTTCCTGGCCAATGTCAGCAGTGATTTCACCCCCTTCTTTGATCCCATCAGCGGGCTGAGTTCATCCGACGCAGCCACTGCCCTGCAGCAGTTTACCGACCGCCGCCCATGTTGGTTCGACGAGCAGTCTGCTTCGGGGTATATCCTGCCGGCCGGGCTGCTTCGGTTAAACAATATCCTCACCCAGCCAGCCGTCCTGGCGCAAAGCCATACCGCCATAATCCGCGCGCTGTATATTAAAGGCGTATGTGACTTTGGCGCGACATTTTCTATTTCAGGTGATCCGCGGACAGCCTCGGCTGTGCAGGATGATCTGCCGGATGTGATGAACCGGGTAATCATCATCTGGCGTACGGAAGCCGTCATTCCCAACCTGAACCTGTCGCTTCTGGCCGGTCTCTCTGAAGTCCGAACGCCAGCTGCTCACCACCGCCTTCCTTGACCTCGCGAAAGCCGATGATGGGAAAGCTCTGCTCACGCTCTCGGCGGCAGGATACCAGATTGAGGAAATCAAGGCGGTCGAGGACAACCTTTATAATCCACTTCGCGAGGTTGCTGAAGCGCTTGATCTGAATTTAGAAGATATGCTGGGGAAATGAAACTCCTTCGAAAAAAGCGGTTTCACAGAAACCGCGGTTTGAAGTAAAATTTCATGCATGTTGCGTAAAATAGCAAAATTTCTTCTTCGCAGTCTCCTATTTGCAATTCTGGCTGCGGCGCTGCTGATTGGTGGTACACATCTGGCTGCCCAATCCTATTCACAGCCCCGCCTGTACACGGTTGAAAGCGCCATCCCTACTCCGGTCGCCATTGTTTTTGGCGCCGGGTTGGATCGGAATGGCACACCCTCGGCCGTCCTGCGTGACAGGTTGGAAATTGCGGCCCAATTGTATCGGGCTGGCAAAGTCAAGAAACTCCTGATGAGCGGCGATAACCGCTTTGTGGACTATAACGAGCCAGGGGCGATGCGTGACTACGCGGTGAGCCTGGGGGTGCCCGAAGAAGACATCGTCCTCGATTTCGCGGGACGCCGCACCTACGACACCTGCTACCGGGCCCGGCACATATTCGCCGTCAGCGAAGCCATTCTGGTTACCCAAAACTTCCACATGCCGCGCGCCCTGGTTACCTGCAACAACTTAGGGGTGCAGTCAACTGGCGTTCCTGCCGAAAAGCGCAGGTACCTGCGCCGGTATTATGCCTTCTGGATCATCCGAGAGCTGCCCGCTACCACGGTGGCATTGTGGGAAGTTTGGGTGGCCCGGCCGCTGCCGGTGCTAGGCAACCCCGAACCGATCTTCTCGGTAAATACGAGAATCGATCCGATTCCCCACACCACCCCCTGAATCCTTATTCTCGCCTCGATGCAGGCTGGCAGGCATTTAAAACCATGTTGTTGTCCGAAGGAGGTATCATGGATCGCGCTGAAGCACTATCGATTGTCAAAGAATACGTCAAAAGCCCAAACCTGATCAACCATATGTTAGCGGTGGAAGCCGCGATGCGCTTTTATGCCCGAAAAATGGTGCGGATGAAGAATTGTGGGGCCTGACCGGGCTGCTGCACGATTTTGATTGGGAGATCCACCCCACCCTGGAAGAACATCCCCAGGCCGGTGCCCCGATATTGCGCGAGCGCGGCGTCCCGGAAGTGATCATACAGGCCATCTTCAGCCACGCGGACCATTCCGGCGTCCCGCGCGAGACAACCATGCAAAAAGCGCTCTATGCCTGCGACGAGATCACCGGCCTGGTTACAGCCGTGGCGTTAGTGCGCCCTTCCCACTCGCTGTATGATCTGACGTCAGCTTCCGTGAAAAAGAAATGGAAAGATAAGGCTTTCGCTGCGGGCGCGAACCGCGAAGAGATCAGCCAGGCCACCCAGGAATTTGGTCTTGATTTGTGGGAACATACCGACAACGTAATCCTCGCCATGCGCGCCATTGCGCCAGAACTTGGATTGGAGGGGAACCTCCAACCTGGATAAACTACATGCCTTTCGGAGATTTTGATCACCCATATTCTGTAAGGAAACTTCCCGATCCATAAAAAATCTCCAGCGCGTGGCGCTGGAGATTTTTTATGGATCGTTTATTTAGTCAGCTTCACTGTTGCTGATGCCCGGAGGCGGCTGGTCCGAGGCAGTCACCCGCCGCGCCTGCGCTTCTTCTTCCTCGGCCGTGAAGCGGCCGTGGATAAAGCCGGTTCCAGCAGGGATCAGCTTGCCGATGATGACGTTTTCCTTCAGGCCGTACAGGTTATCTTCCGTTCCGGCAATGGCTGCCCCTGCCAGCACCTTGATCGTGTGCTGGAAGGACGAAGCTGACAGGAACGAATCGGTGTTCAATGAGGCCTTGGTAACGCCCAACAAAATCTCTGCATAGCGGGCTGGCTGTTTGCCTTCCGACACCAGCTGTTCATTGACCCGGCGGATCTCCAGGCGGTCGACGAAATCAGACGGCAGGTAGGAAGTATCGCCTGGGCGCAGCACTTGCACTTTGCCCAACATCTTGCGAACGATGACCTCGAAGTGCTTATCGTTGATGTTCTGGCCCTGAGCGCGGTACACCTTCTGAATTTCAGTCAGCAGGTACATCTCGCATGCATCGCGGCCTTTGATCTTAAGCACGGTGTGCGGGTTCAACGAACCTTCAGTCAGCGGTGTGCCCGCTTCGATATGCTCACCATCTTTGACCAGCAAGCGCGAAGTGCTGGGAATTTCATATTCTTCGGTGTCGCGCTGTTCGTAGGATACGATCACTTTGCGACCGTCGATGCGCACGCGTCCGGCATGCTGAGCGGCAATGCTGGCCTCGCCCAAGGTAGCGACTGGTTCACCCAATGAGATGGTACCCTCGTCCTTGACTGCGACCGTCCATTCCTCAGGCACGTTGTACTCATCGCTGATCATTTCGCTGTGCTCGACGCGCACCACGCGCTGGTCGCTGTAGCGATCGGACTGGATGATGCGAGCAATCCCGCCAATCTGGCTGATGATCGCCTCACCCTTTGGCATGCGCCGCGCCTCAAATAGCTCTTCCACGCGCGGGAGACCGGTTGTGATGTCACCACCCGCCGCCACACCGCCGGTATGGAAGGTGCGCAGCGTCAGCTGTGTGCCTGGCTCGCCAATGGACTGAGCGGCCACAATACCAACCGCCGAACCGAGCGCGACCATATTACCGCGCCCCAGGTCCATGCCGTAGCACCTGGCGCAGATCCCGTGTACCAGCTCGCAGGTCAATGGCGAGCGAACTTTGACCTCATCTACACCCGCATCGTACAATCTTGCGTACCAGGCTGTGATCCAGTATGGCGTCATGTTCAGCCAGTACCTCACCGGTGTGCGGGTCGATCACCCGCATGGCAACCATGCGGCCAAACAAGCGGTCTTTCAGCGTTTGACCGGCCACATCGTCGCTCTTGCGGATCCATACACCATCCGTGGTGTGGCAGTCCTCTTCGTTGATGATGATATCTTGCGCCACATCCACCAGGCGGCGGGTCAGGTAACCGGCGTCTGCTGTGCGCAGCGCGGTATCGGCCAGACCTTTGCGGGCGCCGTGCGTGGAGATGAAGTATTCCAGGGTATTCAGACCTTCGCGGAAGTTCGACACGATGGGCAGGCGAATAATGCGCCCGGCCGGGTCGGCCATCAGACCGCGCATACCGGCCAGCTGCGAGATTGGCCCGAAACCGCCCTTGGTTGCGCCAGAGTTTGCCATGGTCGACAGGTTACCGGTCGGGTCCATGTTCTTGCGGACCGCGGTGGCTACATCCGGGTCGTGTTCTGCCAGATTTCAATGATGCGCTCATTACGCTCTTGCTCGGTCAGCAGGCCGCGGCGGAATGCGCGGTTGACATTTTCAACTTCCTGCTGCGCTTTACCAATGATCTCATTCTTGGCCTCAGGAATGGTGATGTCAGAAACAGCAATTGTCGAACCGGAGCGCATGGCATATTCAAAACCAATATCCTTGACCAGGTCAGCCACGTTCGTGGTTACTTCCTGGCCGCTTACCTCAAGGACATCAGCGATCAGGTCTTTCACCCCACCCTTATCCAGTTTGATATTGCGGAACTGGACTTCAGGGGGCAGAATGCGGTTGAAGATCACCCGCCCGACCGTAGTGTGGAGAAGTTCACGGCGCGGCTCTGCCATGCGGTGGTCATTCTCGTCATACCAGGTATCAACGTTGAGGTTAATCCACTCGTGAATTTTTACTTTGCCCAACTGGTAGGCCAGCTCAACTTCGTCCATCGTGGCAAAGTTATGCCCCTGGCCTGCTTCGGTCTTCGATGGGCCATCCATCGTCAGGTAATACACGCCCAAAACCATATCCTTGGAGGGGCTGATGATCGGCTCGCCATCCGCAGGCTTCAGCAGGTTCTTCGATGAGAGCATCAGGTTGCGGGCTTCCCAGACGGCTTTCTCAGAAAGCGGTACGTGCACCGCCATCTGGTCGCCGTCAAAGTCCGCATTGAAGGCGGTTGTTACCAGCGGGTGAAGCTGGATGGCGCTGCCCTCGATCAGTACTGGCTCAAAGGCCTGGATACCCAGGCGGTGCAGCGTTGGGGCACGGTTGAGCAGAACCGGGCGTTCCTTGATCGCCTCTTCCAGCACTTCCCAGACCTCGGGCCGGCCGCGCTCGATAAAGCGGCGCGCGCCCTTCACGTTGGCGGCGTAGTTATGCGCTACCAGCTTGGCGATGACAAACGGGCGGTACAGTTCTTTGGCCATTTCCTTGGGCAAGCCACACTGGTGCAGCTTTAGCGTCGGGCCAACCACGATCACCGAGCGGCCGGAGTAGTCCACGCGCTTGCCGAGCAGGTTGCGGCGGAAGCGGCCTTTCTTACCCTTGAGCATATCGCTCAAGGATTTCAGTTCACGACGGCCGCGGCGCGATAGAGCTTTGCCGCGTTGCGAATTGTCGATCAGCGAGTCAACCGCTTCCTGAAGCATACGCTTCTCGTTGCGCACAATAACGTCTGGCGCACCCAGCTCAAGCAGACGCTTGAGACGGTTATTGCGATTGATCACGCGGCGATAGAGATCATTCAAGTCAGAAGTCGCGAACCGGCCACCGTCTAGCTGCACCATTGGGCGCAGGTCAGGCGGGATCACCGGCAGCACAGTCAGGATCATCCACTCGGGGTGGTTGGTTGAGCGCCGGAAGGCTTCCACAACCTTTAGACGGGTGGTTGCTTTCTTGCGCTTCTGCTTGCTTTTTGATGTGCGTACCTCGTGCCACAATTCCTCGGAAAGTTTATCCAGTTCCAGGCGGCGCAGGATATCATAAAACGCCTCGGCGCCCATATCAGCACGAAAAACCTGGCCCCAGCGTGACTTAAGCTCGCGGTAGCGGCTCTCGCTCAGGAAGGTAAAGGGACGCAGTTCCTGCAGCTCATCGCGGATGCGTGAGTTCTGGCCCTGCGAAACAAACGACTGGTCTTCAAGCTGGTTGCGCAGCGCTTCCATTGCCTCTTCGGCCTCGGCTTTGATGCGCGCGAGGGACATCGAAATCTGCTCGATATCTCGCTGCAAACGCTCACGCGTTTCATTTTCCAACTCATCCAGGCGTTCTTTTACCGCTCGCTGGATCAGGGAAATATGGGACTGCGCGATTTGTTTCCCCGTCTCAACAATGGAGACATTAGCCGCCTCGAACATAATTGGCCGGGTAGTGGTTTGCCCTAAGCGTTCCTGCAAGCTGGCTTCCAACCGCTGACCCTCTTTGATCACCGGTTCCAGATTATTGGCAATTTGCTCGTCAGAACGGGCCTGCAAATCTGCTTTCTGCTGTTGTAATTCCGCAAGCTTGCGGTCACGCTCCAGCTTGACCTGCTTGATCTTCTCGTTGATTTGATTGGCCTGTTCCCGTTCGGAAACACTGATTTCATCTTCCAGACGCTTCAACGCCTTCGCGCGCGCATCCTCGTCCACATAGGTAACAATATACTGGGCGAAGTACAAAACCCGGTCCAGGTTACGGCGAGAAATATCCAACAACAGCCCAAGATAAGAAGGGATGCGCCGGGTATACCAGATATGAGCTACCGGGGTTGCCAGCTCAATGTGCCCCATACGCTCGCGGCGTACGGATGAACGTGTCACTTCGACACCGCATTTATCGCAAACGATACCCTTGTACCGCGGATTCTTATATTTCCCGCAATAACACTGATAATCACGCGTGGGGCCGAAGATTGCCTCGCAAAACAGCCCATCTTTCTCAGGGCGTAAACGCCGGTAGTTAATGGTCTCCGGTTTTAGGACTTCACCATATGACCAACTACGAACAGTCTCTGGAGAAGCCAGGCTGATACGAAGTGCGGTTAAACCTTTGGTTTCCACTAAAACGCCTCCTCGAACCTAATCCACAATCGGAAGAAAACAAACATAGCGCAAGAGAGAGACTCCCTATCTCTGGCGCTTTGCTAAGTGTAAGTGGCAGGAAAATCTCTTGATAATCATGCGACTTGTTATTATAGCACGATTTTCTCAATTTTTCTAGGTATTTTCACAAGAATTTCGAAGGAATTTTCAGGGAGCTTGCTAAGCCAGTTAGAGCCAGATTATATTACCCGCTGCTTTCCCCAACTGGTTTCTGGAACTGCTCGCTTGGCACTTCCAGCGAGAAAACGCTGCCTTTGCCAAGCTGGCTGTCTACCCACACTCTCCCGCCGTGACGTTCCGCAATGGACTTTACAATCGCCAGCCCCAAACCCGTGCCCCGTTGTTGGTAGGCTTCGCGTCGCCCGCTGCGATAAAACTTTTCAAACAAGTGCGGCAGATCGAGAGGGGCAATCCCGATGCCGGTATCATGGATTTCTAAAAGTACCGTACCGTTCCGGCATTCCAGGCGCACTTTCACCTGCCCGCCCACTGCCGTATATTTTATCGCATTCTCGACCAGGTTGTACATTGCCTGTTGGATCAGTGCCCGGTCAGCTTCAATCACCACATTCTTATTGGAACCGGTGAACTCCTGAGACAGTCGGATATCTTTCTGGACGGCTTGCAACTGCAAGGAATTGATCACTTCGCCCGCGATTTCGTTGACCAGCACCCGTTCGATCTGCAAACCGATCCCCGCCTCAATCCGGCCCAGGTCGAGCAGGTTATTTACCAGCCGGGTCATGTTCTCAACTCCCGAGACGATCTTCCGAACATACCCCTTCTGCTGGTCATTCAGATCGCCGACCATCTGCAGCATTGTGGCGTAGCCGCGCATTAATGTCAACGGGGAGCGAAGATCGTGGCTTACCGTGGCCACGAATTCGGATTTGAGCTGCTCCAACTCTTTGAAATGCGTAATATCCCGCATCGTACAGACCCGCCCAACCGATCTACCCTCGGCTACCACCAGTGAAACGCTGGCGTAATAAATTTTGCCGTTGGTCAGGCTGATCTCGCGCGATGAAATCCGCTCGGTCAAGGGTACCGTCAGCAGGTCAATCAGGTCTTTCGGGCCAACCACTTCCTGGATTGGGCGCCCTTCGATGGAAGAAAGGATCAACCCAGGCACCTGTACTGCCGCGGGATTGAGCAGCAGCAAGCGCGCCTGTTCGTCAATCACCAGTACGGGCTCAGGGGTTGAGGCAAGAACAGCTTCCATCCGCTGGCGGCCGACTTCGGCAATGGCATATAATCGCGCGCTCGTTGCTGCCAGGGCCGCTTCCCCGGAAAGCGTTGTAAGAAAACGAATTTCTTCTTCCGAAAAATTCCGCGCCCGGTCATACGCCACCCACAACACCCCGTAATAGCGGCTCTCATGCCGGACGGACAGACCCAATAGGGCGCCTGGATGCGGCGCTCCCGGCGCAAACTGCAAGCGGCGCATGCGGGCTACGTTTGGCAAACTAAGCGTATCCTGCTGTTGCAGCATTTCAAACAACTGTGGATCAAAATTCGCATAAAGTTGAGCCGCCGGGCCAACTCCGAACGCTACCGGCCCCTGCTCCAGCGTATCTAATGTGACGTCGCGTACCAGCACCAGGCGAGCCGCGCAAGCATCCCCAATCAGGGCTGCTTCCAGAATCGGCCGGATCGCATCCCCAATATCCAGATTTGCCGCTACCCCCTGGCTAACCGAAAGCAGGCTGTTTAGCTCTTCCAGCCGGGTCTTGAGACTGACTCGCATTTGTTCAAACACCTGGCTCAGACGGCCAACCTCATCCACGCCTTTAATATTCAACGGGCGGTCCAACTGGCCATGCGCGATAAACGAGGCTTCCGTAGATAAGGATTGCAGCGATGAAGTCATGCCATGCAAGTTCAGGCGTAAGAAAACAAACACCAGCGCAGAAAAAACCAGTAGCATTCCCAGCAGCGGGATCGCAATATCTAATGCATACTGCTGTGCCACCTTCGCCGGCACGGTAAGGATCACCGCCCAAGGCCGGCCATCTACCGTCTGGTAATAAACAAACTGGCGCGTATTGGTTGGCGATGTTTCATCAAAAAACAGATCCGTTGTCGGGCGCTGGCCCGCATATTGATTCATAACTTCTGTGTTGATCGGGTGGTAAAGGATTTCTCCCTTTTCATCAAGAATGATGCCTTCTCCACCCAGCCCTTCCATACTGTTCAGGGCATTGATTGCCGGTTGGGTAAAGGGGTTGGTGTTCAAGTCGGTACGCCCGAGCAGCACACCGATTACATCCTTTTGCGAGTTTCGAATTGCCGCGATGAAGGACACCTGAGCGGAGGTTTCATTGATTAAAGGCCGGGCAACATAAACCTGTGTGCTCACGCCTTTCAACGCCAGCGTAACCCCGTTCCATTCCTCATCGGTCATATTGATTTGCGCGGTGTCCGAAGCTGGAAAACCAGAAATCACGTTGCCCGCCTCGTCAAAAAGAAACAGTTGGCGGAAGAACGGCACGGAACGTAAGCGCTGTGCCAGAGCATCAGACAATTTTTCTGGATCAGCAGATACACTGAGCAGTTCAGGGTTTGAAAGAGACAAAATCAAATTTTGGCCTGTCTCCAGAAAATAAGGCAGGCTTTCCGCTGCCACGCTGGCAGTACTGGTCAGTCTCTTCTCGATCATGTCCCGGGCAGCTTTTCCAGCGACCAACCAGTCCCCAACGATTAATGACAGGACAAGCAGGCCCACAAGTGGGACCGTACCGTAGAAAAAGCGCGCTTGAATACTGCTTTCCGCCGGGGAGGGTACGAGCGGCCGCTGGCGGCCCCAGAAACTGGGCATGAAACGGTAAAACATCTCTGCTGCCAGTCCAGCGATCAGCAATTCCCCTGCGCGGGCCGCGAGCAGCAGCCAGGATTGCGTAAAAGCATAGTCTAACCGGGCGGCCAGCGCCCCGTTCGTTGAGAACAACATGCTTACAATCAGCAGCGGGATATAGGCAATAATCACCGCGACCGCCGCCACGATTGGATGACGTAGAAAATGGTAGAAACGCGTCCGGTAATTCTGCCGGATGGCAGCACTAAAAAGCAGCGCCAATATTCCAATTTCCAGGGGTGTAAAGGGACTGTGCGTTCCGAATATTGCCAGGATTAATCCGCTGAGCAGTCCTAAGGCCACGCTTGGAACGGTGCCGAGTAACCCGGCCGCCAGCGCCCAGGGAATCGCGGCCAGGAACATCAGCCCTGGCGGAGCAATTTCCAGCGGCGTTTCTGGCATCGGCTGAACTTCACCAGGCAGCCGTATTCCCAAAAAAGCAGCAAAGAGGGGTGTCGCCAACAAAAGCGCGAGCGCCATCCACCAGCGAACGCGCAGGATATCGAAACTATCTTTCCAGCGCCAGGTCCCCCACACGAGGAAAGCAGCCATAACCAACCATCCAAGCCATCCGAGCGGGTGGTTAGGCAGGATCAAACCGGGTTGAGAATCCTGAAATAGACTAATCATCAAATATACATCCGGATCTATTGGATTATAGCACCAGCGCTTTATAACCCATTCAAATCGCACCTTTCAATTCCGTATGCATTTTACAACTTAATTTGAAAGTGGGATGCGGACAACGATTACCGTCCACTCCTTTGGCGTACTTTGCAGGCTAAAACTTCCCTGGTGCATTTCTGCCAGGCGTTTTACAATCGCCAGTCCAATTCCCGGATACACTCGATCGTTGGTCTGAGCACCTTGTTGCAATTTCCCTGCCAGGATGGCCGTTTGTTCAGGTGACATGCCCCGACCGTGATCCTTAATTTTGAGAATATATTGTTGGCGTTCCTCATTCACTTCTCCACTCACTTCGACGATGCTGCCGTTCTGGGAGTACTTAAAGGCATTATCCAGGATCTCCTCAACAATTTTTTGCAGGTACATCTCACAAATCCGCAACGGCGAATCCTGTAACTGCAGGCGCAAGTCCTCCTCGCGCCCTTCCTGGCGAGCCTTTAGGGTCGCCATTTCGGATATTGCCATCCAGGCCGAAAAAACACGGCTGTCGAGCAGCACGCTTAACCGATTAGCGTCATTTTGGATCGCCTCTAAATCGGAGTACAGCTTGTAATTTTGAATAGATCGCAGCAGCAGCGCTGCTGCCCGGTGGATTTCCTGTCCCAGGCTGCATACCTGGCTGGAATCCAGCCGGTTCAATTCTTGCCGGGCGGAAAGCAGCTCGGACAGGCTGAGTATCACGCTTAACGGAGTAAGCATATCGCCAGGCAGGGATAAGCGAACATTGTTACTCAACTCTGCCAGCTTCTTTTCCGCCTGGCTTTCAATTAATGCTCGCTTATCCAGTCGCATCCGGATGGCATGAAGCACATCGTCGATACTAAACGGCTTCATGATGTAATCATCCGCGCCCAGGTTCATTCCGCGCCGCAAGTCTTCACGTTCCGTCCGCGCAGTTAAGAAAATAAAAGGGATCGTAGCAGTAGCTGGATCCCGGCTGATTCTGGTCAGGACGCCAAAGCCATCCATTTTCGGCATATTAATATCACACAGAATGACATCCGGAAGCATCTCCCAGGCCAGCCGGGCGCCTTCTTCACCATCTTTCGCTTCGATGGGCAAAAAGCCTTCGGAACTTAACAATTCCACCAGATTCTGGCGTACAGGGGTTTCATCTTCAATGACCAGGATCTTATTCATGGATGCACCTAGCATCACGCCACTTATGCAAGCACCCGGTCTGAAGCACTTTCAAAACGAACCGGGAAACGTACGACAAACGTCGTTCCCTGGCCTTCTTTTGACTTCAAGGAAACGCTGCCGTTCATCAATTCCACCGATTTCTGGATAATGGTCAAACCAATGCCTGTACCAGGAAAATCACCGGCATTACTGCCGCGTTGGAAGGGCTGGAAAAGGTACTTTATATCCCGCTCAGGAATACCAATCCCCTGGTCCGAGACTTCCAGCAGAACGTGGTGATCCTCCAGCTTGATGTTTACGCAGATTTGGGTGCCTTTGGGTGAGTATTTAATCGCGTTGCTAAGCAGGTTATCCATTACCCGATGCATCACTTCGGGGTCCAGATAAACCGCAATGGAATCCAAACTATGTTGGAAAATGAGCTCATGTTCGTTTCGATCGTTGGTGCTTATCTCATGGATGGATTGTTCGCAGAATGAAATAAGATCAAATTCTTTCGGTGTGCACACAAAACGACCAGACTCTACCCGTCCAATTACGAGAATATCTTCCAGCATGCTGTTCAGCCGCTTGGATGCATCCTGGATACGGCCTAAATGTTCTGAACGCTTCTGATCATCCCACCTAGGCCCATATTTTTGCAGCAGCTCCGCCGAAAGCAGAATCGTACTTAACGGCGTGCGGAACTGGTGCGAGGTCATCGAAAAGAAGTTGGAGCGCATTTCGCCCAGCTTGCGCTCATTTTGTAGTGCGCGTTGCAGGGCTTCATCGGTTTTTTTCTGCTCGGTGATGTCGCGCGAAATTCCAAGGATTGAGCTCAGGCTGCCGTTATCATTATGGATCGGGACCAGCCACGTGCCAAGCCAGGACTGCTGGCCTTCCTTGAAGAAGGGCCCTTCCGTATAGATCGGCCGGTCGATTTCATGCACATCATTAAACATCTGCAAATGGTTTGCGGCAAAATCTTTCGGAAAGAACTGGCTGGCCGGAATTCCTTCCACCCGGGCAGGGTCAAACCCTAATGCATGGCAGGCATATTCATTGGCATATTCCACCAACCCGTCTTTCGAAACCATAAAGATAAAGTCATGCGCGGCTTCAGCCAGCGTGCGATACCGTTCTCTGCTCTGGCGCAGTTCTTGCTCCACATGCTTGAAGTCGGAAACATCCCGGGCAATGGAAGCAAAAAATTGTACTTCGCCCAGTTCATCTTTTTTGCATAAAAGAACTTGCGACAGCGGAATCACTCGCCCATCCCCTAGCTGGAAAGCCGTCTCACCCCGCCAGATCCCCTGCCTGACGACGAGCGGCTGGATCTCATCGCGAATCCATTTGCGATTATCTTCTGAGAAAGCCGAGAAAAAGTCCAGATGTGAGACAGATTCATCTTCGCTCAGGCCGAATAATGCCCGCCCCGCCTTGTTCAAGAACTGCATCCGTCCATCGGGAGCAATGATGGATACCACATCGGGCGTTTCCCAGATGATCTGACTCAACTGGTTCGAAAAATCCTCCAGTACTTTACGACGACCGATTTCCGCTGCCAGCTCGCGGTTGGCTGCCTCTAACGCCCCAGTGCGAACCAAAACCAGGCGTTCCAATTCATCATTGAGACGCTTGATCTTTTCTTTCACCTGCTCGGTTTCGGTAATATCCTGGACAAAGGCAAGCACGCACTTTTCGCCGGCCCACTCCATCAGGTTGAGATGCACTTGAATATGGCGAATATTTCGCCCGCGGGTATAAATTTTTCGCTCGAATTGTACTGGCGGCGGCTCGCGAACCGGCTCCTGCCCATCTCCAGCAAAACTTTTTTTGATATCCTCGGGTAATCCCAACTCCAGCAGATCTCGCCCCAGGAGATCCTCGCGCGGCCATTCGAGCAGCCGGGCCAGGCTCTCATTGCAATCCAGGCACTTACCATCTGGAAGCCGGTGAATGCTAAGACCAATTGGGCTGGCGCGAAATAGATGCGGAAAAATCCCTTCCGTATTCGAGAGTGGGTTGCCTGGCGGAGGGTTGCCGGTCAAATAAGCTTTCGAAAGCACCATCTCGGGCTGAACAATACCAGACAGGCCCGCTTCAATCGCTTGCTCCAGGATATCCATCGGCAGTACCCGCCTGGCGCCAAGATTTAACAACCGGGTAACCAGAAGCGGGTCATATGGGTCGACGAGAAAAATGACTGGGGGAACTGCGCCGCGCAGCACAGGCGCCAACAGGGACAGAAGTGTGCTGCCGGTACGTTCCTGATAACGAGCAATCAGTAGATCCCACTCGTCCCAATCTGGAACGCGATCCAGCGCCTGTTCCAGACCGACATACCGGAACGTTTCCAGATATCCCGTCTGATGCAGCGCCTCTTCCAGGCGCAGGGTTTCTGCTGGAGATGTGCCTACAATTATCACTTTCAATTGAACCATCAACCCTCCAGACGTCCCAGCGCTCCTTAATCACCCTAATCAAGCGGCTTTAAACCGATCAAGACTGCGGATCGGCAAAGACGAAATCATTAAATTAATTTTTTTACTTGTTTCAATACCTGACAAACATCCAGGCCATCCGTATTAACAATAACCGCATCTGCCGCGGGGCGCAAGGGAGCAATTACCCGGCTTGAATCCATTTTATCGCGACGTTTCATGGCGTCCAATATTTCCTCGTACGTAGTGATCTGTCCACGCCGGCTGACCTCTTCGTACCGCCGGCGAGCCCTTTCTTCAACAGATGCGTCCAAATAGATTTTCAGCTCCGCCTCAGGGAAAACAACTGTACCAATATCCCGGCCAACCATTACCACCGCCCCACGCTGCCCAATCCGGCGCTGCTGTTCGGTCATCGCTTTGCGAACCCCGGAATAAGCAGATACTTGAGATACGTTACGATCCACCTCGGGCTGGCGGATTGCCCAGGTTACATCCGTCTCCATCCAGAAGCACATCATATAAACGACCATCGCTCACACGGGGAGGTAAAACGTCGATCTGTACCCGGCCAGCAATCTCGGTTACGAGCTGCTCATCTTGTACAGAATGAAGCACACGCAACGCCGCTAATGTGACTGCCCGATACATCACACCGGTATCGAAATAAAGATAGCCCAAATCCGCCGCCAGTTTCTCTGCAATGGTCGACTTTCCGGATGCTGCCGGACCATCGATCGCTATGATCTTTGGAATGTTCATGTATACCTATGATTATCCAGGAAATTGGTGTATTTGTAAACAGAATTCTTCGTTTTATTCAGAAATCCAGCGCGGTTTAACCGCTAAGGATTTCCATCGGCAGGACCGGCTTGCGCGCCACCGGGAAAAAGGTCAGACCGAGCCCACAGAATCACGCGGTCCTGCTGCACAGTTTCAACGGGGACAGAGCGAAAGATCACCCAGCTTCAGCCACTCTGACGGCTTGAACTGCGACCAACCGGCGCTTTCACCCAATATCAACCCCTGCCCGCGGTAGGATGCCGCCAGGGCAAGGTCTGGCTGCCCCGCGGTAACCACCAGCGCTGGGCTGGTATCCGTGGGAAGCTGGCTGGCATATCGCACTCGTTCCACATCCCGCAGCAGCCAGCGCAGCGCCGGGGAAGGTTCTCCCACAACGACGATATCTGGTCCGCCAACAATCTTGCGGTTCCATTGCGCCAGATCGCGCACGGTGCCCATCAAAAGATCGGCGTCATCGAACTCTTGGCCCGCTGGCGAATAGCTCCGTCCCATCCCGCCCCGAAAGGCCAATGGAATTCCACCCGGCGGAAACCAGGTAGATCAATAAAATGACGCCAATGCCCCAGGATACCCCACGCAGCGCAATCATCCGTGACCATCCCCAGGCAATCAGCCCAGTACTGGCAACCAGCATGAGAACCGCGCCCGCCAGGCGTACCCGGTACTCCCACGGGTTCGTACTCGACCCATTGGCCACTGACGCAAGCGCCATCGAGATATATCCCAGGATCACCACCACCAATGCCATATGCCCAAACATCGGCAGCCGGTCGTACCGGGGAATAACCATTTGCCGCGCAACCTGGCGTGCCGCCAGGGCCCATAACGGCAAAAGCGCCCAGCCCAAATCCTGGGGCGCGCGACCTGGGTACAACAGCGCCAGGAGCAGTGCAATCAAAAACCAAATCAAGAGAAACCGGTCGACCGGACTGGTCCTTCGGGGTGCAGCGCTTCTCGCGCTGCGCCGCAGCAAAGCCTGCAAACCACCCCAAATGCCAAAAACCAGCGGGAAAAGTTCATACACCAGCAGAGCGATCAGCAGCAAACCAACAGTCATCCCCGTACGCTCGCTTACGACCCATCCACGCACATAGGCCGGGAGGCTGTCTGCCATCGCGCTTAATCCACTGGGGATGGTGAAGAAAAGCGTACCGGCGAAAAAAACCGTCGCCGCCACAATCGCTAACCCGCGCCGCCAATTCACTCTGCCCGGTTGGTTCAAGCGCCAGCGAAGGAGGCTCATTATGCACAGCTTCTTGCGGATTCTCATCCATACCCTGCGGCGCAGGCTCGCCCTTCCGGCTGAACCAGCCGGTAATCCACACGGCTGCTCCCAAACCCAGCAGACCTGGCCAGACCTGCGGACCGCTCAACAGTGCCATTCCTGCGGCAATTCCCGCCAGGGTTGCTTTCTGATTAATCCACAGGCCAAGAGCCAGCATGCTAAAAAGCAAGGCCATAGAGAGGCTGTCCGCCTGGCGGGAAACGGCCAGCAAACCAGGGTCGAGTGCCAGGAAAAAGGCCAGCAACACGGCGGGTAGTTTTCCAATGCGCCCACGGAAAAGCGCGGGCACAAGCACCAGCAGGCTGCCCATCACCGCCGGCCAGAAACGCGCTACCCAGTTTCCAGCGCTGAACAGGATCATCAGGGCAGTTGTCAGGGCCAGATAGGCCGGGTGCGGGCCGACCAAGACTGCTTGCCCGCGCGCCAGGGCCAGCGCCTGGAGTGCCAGGTCAGCCTCGCGGTTCGTTAGCGGGATAACATTGGCGCCGGCCAGGCGAATATAGAGCGCCAGGAGCAATGCTATTCCGTATAAAACGTGTTCAAGTTTCAATCTTGACTGGTTCATGGTTGGATGGCTTGCTCTCCCAAAGAATTATAACGCGGGTCCTCATAAATAGTAACCGATGCGTTGCGGAATACCGGCTCTAAATTTTGTTGAAACAGGCTGTCATTCGGCCGGTAGGTACTTTTTTCCAGCGACCCAACAATAACATAGCGGATTTTATACTTCTCAAGAATAGGGCTGACCTGCTCCCAGCGCCTGGCCTTATATAGCTGGGCAATATCCGCCTCGCGCGTCCCCTTTTCTTCCTCACCGCCGCGCCACTGGCTTTCATGCCCAGGCCAGCCCAACACTGCCGGCAAGCCAGACATGGTAGACACCCGCGCAAACCCGCTGTAACTGCCCCCAACCGCTTCAGCGATATACCCATATGGCGCGTTTTGCAGCCAGCGGATGGCTTCCATGTCATCGGGTGAATAGCGTCCCAGGTAGGCGGTCCCATCCAGGGTGGCCGTTTGCAGGTCAAAATTTTTGAGAACCATCCCGAACCCAAAAAATGGGTAGACCAGCCCAACCGCCAGAAGAACGGTCAAGGCCAGGGACAAGGCGATCCTTGCCCAGGGTTTCACCATCTCCCGTAGCAGCACGACCGTGGCATATCCTGCGGCAATCGCCCATACCACCCAGGTCTGGTAGTAGAACTTAAAAATTGTGTTCATCCGCCAGCCAAACTGGTCGCGCAGGTAAAAGAATTCGGGGAACAGTACCAGGCCTGCCCCCAGCAGGATCAAAAGCAGCACAAAGACATCCGCGTAGCCGGAAGGAAAATGTACCCCTGGTTCTTCCCGAATCATTTCAGGCGCCGCTCTCTCGAGTGCCATTTTCTCAGGCCCGGCTTCAACAGGCGCATTGTCTTCCGCCGCATGGCAGCGATTGGCCTGGATCAATCCCCAGACCAGCGCCAGCAGCCCGAGCAGCGTCAGCCACATCCCAGGCGCGGCCAACCGCCGGGTGAACGCCGCCTGAAGCAGCGGCCCAACCTGCTTGGCCCTCCAAATGATATCGGCCAGGCCGGGGTCCCGGCGCAGCAACACCGCCCCAAACACCATCGAGAGCAGCCACAGCCCGGCGATCAGCGCTCCGGCAACCAGCAGGCCCTCGCCGATGGCCGGGGCGCGCCCGGCGCGCTGCCATTGTACGGTCAGCCACACCAGCCAGGCCGCGACAGGCAGCAGAAGCGCGCCAAACATGATCCAGAAATGGATCCCGCGGGTAAAGAAAACCAGGCTGGGCAGAAGCCCATTGGCTTGCGAAGCAAAACCCAGGTAAAACGGCAGGTACAGAAGCACACCCGCCAGGAACACAGGCAACGCTACTTCAAGAAACTCGCGGCCAGGCCCCAGTGCCAGCCGGTCCGTGCCAGGTGTGCCAGCGTAACCGCGGCAGCAAACAGAACCAGGTAAATCGGGAAATCCCAGGTATTCAGGAACGAAAGCCCCCCCAACGCCAGAGCGGCCAGCCAAAATTCGGCCGTGCGCAGCCAGGCTCCCGCGTGCAGTGGAATCTCCGGGCCTTCTCGCAGCTTGAGATAGATATTCAATGCCAGGCTAACTGCCAGCAGCACGAAGGGCATCGCCAGCACATGCGGGTGCAGATCACCCAACACATACGAAAAGGCCGGGAATTCATCGATGATCTCACGCGACTGGCCATTCAAAGTGAAATCTTGCAGCACCCGTGAAGCCCGCCACCACCAGATTCCTCCCGCCCGTTGCGGCTCCCAATCAAAGGGCAGCGCCGGGGGTGTCGTTAGTTCCTGGATATCCAACCAGGCCCAGAAACCTGAAGTGAGTGCCCCGTCCGCGCCGCGTTTCCAGAACAGGCTGCTCGCGTGCAGCAGTTCCAGGAAACCTTCCAGGTTGCTCGACAATAAGCAGGAAAAGCGGCGCGAAGAGCGGCCCAAGAATATCCCCAATTCCACGGACAATCTGCTTTCCGCGCGCGGCCAGCAGGTTATACAGCAGCCCGTAAGCCGCCAGACCGGATAAAGCGAACCAGGTAGCCAGCGCCAGGTTGAATGCTAACCCACCCGGTGTTCCGCTGATCCGCGCCAGCAGCGGCTACCATTACATAGCCGAAATAATAGTAGGAAATGGCATAACCCGAGAGCCAGGGATCGGCCGGGGGAAAGGCCGGCGAGCGCAAAATTGAATTGATGAATGCCAGTTCCATCGGTTTTTCTGTGCCGGAAGCATCCGGGTTGGCGGCGCGCACCAAAGCCATAAAAACAAACAGTGCCAGAAACAGCAGTTCGGTCGCCAGCACCAGCCCGCGCCGCTCGCGCAGCCATGCCGCGGTTTCCAACGCGGTTTCCTTCCACCCGCCTTTCCAAAAATACCCCAGCGACAACCCGCTCACCAGCAGCAGCGCAAAAAGCGCCCCGCCGGTATCATTTTGTAATATCGCCCAACGAGACCAGCAGCCAGTAGGCATACCCCCACAGCAGCAGTCCCAGCGGGCGCGAAACGGCCAGCCCCCGGTCAGGCAGGAACTTCAACAGACGGAACGCCAGCGGGAAGACCAGCCAGCCCGCAAGTGCAATAACCAGGTACCAGAGGATAAGATTCAGAAACATGAATTGGCGCCTACTGCTTTACTTGATAGATTACCGTCTGCCCATCCCGGTAGACTTCCTGCCACAGGCTGCCCTGGCTGCTATTCCAATCGGCAAACTTTTGCAGCCCGGCAGGATCGTATAAGGCTCGTTCGAGCTGGCCCACGATGATGTACTTCACATCATACCGGCGCAGGAAATCTTCCGCCTGTGCGCGAACGGTGCTGTTATAAAACTTTCCCACCGCATCCACTCGATCGAATACCCAGGTATCCGGCGTAACCGCACGCTGCTGGCGCTGGTGCCAGTTCCAGCCCACCACCCCAGGCAGTCCGGTATAGATGGTATAGCGCGTTCCCCAGCGATATTCGGGCGTGTTCGCTTCGACGATTACCGGCGAGCCCTGGATATTGCGCTGCATCCATTGGATCGCCCGGTAATCCTGGCTCAGGTCCATCTCGGTTTCGCCTTCCCGATAGGTAGAATAGGCCATATAGGTCATGCCATCCAGGGTATGCGGAGCATCCGCCGCCATGCGGTCGGTGATTTTATCCTTCCCGGCCAACAGCGGAAACAGCGCCGCGCCCAAAAGCAGCATTACCAGGGCTGGCCGCCAGGCGCGCCGCCATGCCGGCAGCCATTCATTCCCCACCGCGGGCAGCAGCCAGATCAGGCTCACCCCGGCGCTGATCGCGAGCAGCGTCCAGGCCTGAAGATAGAACTTGAAAATCGTGTTCATCCGGTCCAGGTCGCCCTGCAGCACGATCACCTCAACAAACAGGGTCAGAAACAGGGCCGTACCGATCATAAACAACACCGCCCGCTTCGCGTCCGCCTGCCGCGGGCGCAGCAGGAGAATACCCGCCCAAACCATCAGCGGCAGCGTCAGCCAGGCAATCTCCACTTTTATCAACAGCAGGCCGATGATCAGCGCCGCCAGGCCAACCAGACCAAACAGGATCAGCTCGCGGAAACGGCGCAGCTTGTTCAACGCGGAGACCGGGGTGGTTGCCATCCAATCGATCGTTTCCCAGGCCATCCACGAAACAATGACGAACAGGAACAGTCCCCAGTGAGTCAGGTATGACCAGAACGGCGTGCGATAATTTTCCCACAGCGCAAATTTGGTATACCCCTGCCCGTACCAATCTCCATAAGGCTTATACAGCAGCAAGGTCAGCGCGGCCAGGCCCACCACCCCGGCGGCCGCGATCAGCCAGCGCTTCATCCTCGGTGAAACACCCGGCAGCCGCAGGCAGCATGCCTGCCCGTAGCGCAGCGCGGTATACGCTACCACCACGCAGCCCAACGCCAGATAGGTGGGCCAGTCCCAGGTATTGGTTGGGCGCAGTGCGCCAATCGCCAGCCCGCCCAACAAGAAACTGACGCCCAGGTGCCCCCAGCCCTTCCAACCCCAGCGCCCCAACAGGACCGACAGCATCCAGGCCAGCGCCAGCACAGTCACCGGCAGGGCAAATGCATGGGCGTGTGGGTCGCCATATAAAAACGTAAAAGAAGGAAACTCGGTAATATCCAAAACGGTAAAGGGCGACCAACGGCATACGCCCGGCTGGGTATCCAATACCAGTCACCTGGGCCGATACGGCAGGCGCGTGCCTCGCTCCGTAATAATCTTGACCAGGCCTCCAAATGTCCAGGCCATATGCGTGAAAAATCCGGCTTTTTCAAATGGGATTCCCTGCATGTCCGCCAACCGCTGCACCCCGTGCCAGATCATGCGCACTGTACCCCAGGTTCCCCAGAAACACTATTGCAAGCGCCGCCCCCAGGCCGGCGAAGAAGGGTCCTTTGCGCTCGAAGATGCTGTTATCTTCGAACACCGGGACTCCTGGGCGCGAAACCAGGCGCGGCCGGCTGGCTGCCAGCAGGTTCCAACCAACCGAAAATGCTCCCAATGCCAGCAGAGTAAATGTAGTCGGCAGGATCAGGTTATAGGCAACCGCCGGCACAATCCCCAGCCATTTGACCGGCACGCCAAAGATTACAAACCCGTAATAGTAATAGTTGATATAGCTGCCCGCGAACCAGGGATTATAGGGTGGGAACGTAGTGCTTTTGAGCACCGCATTAAAATAGGAAAAATCCATCGGCTTTTCCCCGCCCTTATAAGGGTGCCACAGGTCCGGGTTGCCCAGGCGCACCAGCAGGAACAGCAGGAAGAAAGCCAGGAAAAGCAGTTCGATCATCAGGATGTACTTCCAGCGCTCGCGCAGCTCATTTCTCAATACCTTCCGTTGCGTATACGCCAGACCCAGGTTTGCCAGCAGCAGCCCGGCAAAGACTATGCTGATGGTCAAGGAGCGAAATGGAATGCTGGCCGAACCCAACAGCCAGACCAGATATGCCAGCAGCAGCATTCCGACCAGGCGCGACAATGGGTAACCGCGGTCTGGCAGCCCATGTAACGCCAGTCGGGTAAAGGGATAAACCACCCAGCCCAACAGGGCAATCACCAGATACCAGAACACGGCCGCCAGGCCTGGGAAACGGTTGTACAGCGCATCCGGGTGGAACAGTTCCGCCCAGGTGCCCCCCGCTTCCTGGACCGCCAGGCGGCTGGCCGGCAGCATCAGGTTGGCGGGGTAGGTTCCGGCCTTGCGCGGGGTTACGTGCATGATCGTAGAAAGATCCACCGCGGAGAGAATCGAGCGCACCTGATCGGGATTATAGGCGGCAGTCTTTTTGAAAATCAACACCTTGGGCGCATCGTAAACCGTGAAAGCCTCTTCGGCAAACTGCGTGTTGAAGCGCAGGCTGCCCAGGTTCGGGTCGGATTGGAAAACGGCTGCCAGCTCGTAACCCAGTCGCCCCTGAAACTCGCCCGGCTGGGCGACGCTGTAACACCAGGTGATCTCTTTCTCCGCCGGGCAGCCTAACAGCTGGCGGTAGTACGTGCTGGTCAGAGGATAGCGTTCCGGCAGGCGCGTCGTGGTACCCCACTGGCGGTTCGAGCTGATAAAGATGTAATCCGCCTGGTCCAGGATCGACAAGAAGCGCTTCAGTTTATCCGCGTTGTCGTCCCAGTACATTTCGAAGTTCAAATCACTACGATAGACACCCTGGGCATAGTCATACGGATTATAACCATCCAGGCTGACTGGAAGAGCATCGTCCCAAGAACTTTCGTTGGCCTGTTTGCTGCCGTACAGTGCCAGCGCGCCTGGACCATCCACCTGCTCTACCCGCACGGAATACCGGCTCTGGTCCTTCAGCGCTACCGGCTCTGCAAACTTCACGGAATACCCTTGACCGCGAACATCCTCCTGCGCGGCAAACGCATCTCGGATCTCAGCGCTGCCGAGAATACGGCTCCCAACTGAGTCAACGATGGATATACGCAATGTCTTGGTCTCGGGGCGGCCTTCCCAATCCACCACGTGATCCAGGTCAACTTCGCGCAAAAGGCCAGTACGCGCGGCTATAAATGAAATCTGGTACCATTTTCCCGCCCGCAGTGCGTTGACCGGTTCGGGGAAGGCCTGGCTGATAAAACCCTGTTCTGTTAGGATGTTCGTGGTAATCGGGCCGGCCAGATTCAGGCTTTGCTGCGTTCCCGCCAAAGACAGCACCAGAGTATAAGTTTTTGCCGGGTCAAGCCGTGCCGGTAAGGGGAATGAAGCCGTAAAAAGCTTCCCGCGCGGGTCGCTTTCAGGAACAAATTCGTCTGTGAGCGTGGTTGTAGCCAGGGGTGCGCCGTTATCCAGGTTCTCCTGAACCGCAATGCTAAGCGTCTTGAGACCCGGACGATTATCCAGGCTGCTCAAATGCTCAAAAGTAATATCAAAAAGCTGGCCCGCCTGGCGCGGCCGGAATGCGATAATCAGCGGGCCTGTTTCGGTATCCAGCGTATAACCCGAGCCGAATGCCACCGGCTGGGTGGTCACGCCGCCGCGGCTCTCAATTTGCAGGTTCATCGGTCCGGGGACGTTCTGGTAGATCCACCGGCTGGCCGCGATGCGGGTCACCGGGCGAGTATAGATACGGGTAAAGGCAAACGCCCAGGCCAGCGTTAGCGCCAGCGCGCTGAGCCCTACCAGCCCAGCCGCGACCCGCACCCAGGGGAAACTTCGCATCGAGAGGCGCCGCTTCTTCGGACTATACCATAAGGCAAATACCGCCCAGGCCGCGATAATCGCCAGGGTCGGGTATACAAGCATTTGGTAGCGCATGCTGCGCGTCCAATTGTACGATTGGTAGGCAAAATACACCCCGGTCCAGCCCCAAATCAGCAGGTTTTGCTGCCACCCATCTGGCACTCCGGCAAACCCCCTACCCGCCCGGATGGACCGCACCATGCGCACACCCATCCACAAGAACCCGGCCCAGGCCAGAACGCCCAGCGGCAAGCCCAGTCCCCACATCACCATATTTTGCAAAGAAAAGGTGAGTGGGCGGCGCGCCCACTGCAACGCGGGCGGGAAGTCGACATCGCCGGTGCTTTGGGCGGCTAAATCGCGTATGTTCTGCACCCACTTCGGGTTAGGAATCACACCCAAAAAACCGGGTCCGCTGAAGGCATAGGGTTGGAAGATGCGAAAGAAGATGATGCAAATCGCCGCCGCGACAACCAGGTTGCGCAGGTATATAAAAAACCAGCGCTCGCGCTCCGCGCGGGATTGGTGAATAAAGCGAATGATTACAGCGCCGGGCAGCAGCGCCGCCAGCAGCAGCGCATTAATTTTGCAGGCCATCGCCATCCCAAGCGCCGCGCCAAACAGGATATAGGGAAACACCGATTTCCAATCCTGGGTCAACCAACCGTATAAGGGGTCCTGCTCGCCGTTAGGACTGGCCTTGGATACGCCGTCCGCATCCATTTCTTGGAGCTCGTCCGTTTCCGCGAATGGTTTGGCAGCCTCTTCTTCTGGCAAAAGTGCAGCCGTTTCGCGGGCCGTTTCTGTTTCATCGCCGTTCGGGAGCAGGAGGGTGGCAAAATAAAATGCCAGCATGCCAAAAAAGTTCGTAAAGGTATCCACGGTGAAGTAATGGGAAAGCTGGATGGGAAGCACCGACAGCGCCGCAAAAGCCGCCGCCAGCAGCGATAGTCGCCGGTTGCGGTACAGGCGCGTGGCAATCAGGTACACCACCAGCACCGTCCCCAGATCCATCAGCGCCGAAAGCTGCCGCCCCACCAGGTGGATTTCATCGTACCCGGTCTTGCCCAGCCACTCCCCCACATAACGCACCATAAACAATGGTAGCGTTCCGTAAACGTAAAAATCATATCCACGGTTGTGCGGGTTTAGCGTGGAATTCTGCGTGTCAAAATATTGCGCCATGCTCCGCACCGGATCGATGGCCGTTTCCACCATGGTTAGGAAGCGTTCATCCGGGTGCAGATGCTGGTTTTGGTCCCAATCCAGGCCAACGAAACGGAAGGCAAACCCAACCAACAGGATGCCAATCAGCAGGATATCCCAGAGCCAGTCAAAACGAGCCCGGGGAGCCATCGGATGCGGGGTCGTTTCTGGCACAGGCTGCCCAGCTTCTATCATTTGGTTCGGTTGCTCCATTAAAACCCAAAGCTTTCTACAAAAGATTGAAGCCGGCTGGCGGAATGCATTCTGCCAGGCAGGTCTACATTCAGCCAGCCTACTGCGACCCGGTTGAGACAGGCACGCCAGGCGGCAGCAAGATCCCCGCGCCATCCTTATACAAATCCCCGATTCCCAGGGTCATAAAGACTACAAAATCTTTCCCCGGATAAGCCGATTTCCGCAGCCAGTAGCGCCCTGCGGGGTAAATCGCCTGTAACTGCGCCAAACTTGCGGAATCTTCGGGGTTGAGGATAAACAACTTATTGCCCGGAATGTCCAGCGTCATTGCGAAGTCTTCTGGGAAAATCGCCATATCGCGCGTGGGATACCCGGAAGCGATCCCCACCAGGCGGGTATCCACCCAATATGGAAACGCCACCACCCAGGCATTTTCATTCCGGCCAAACGTTTGATCAAACTGGCGAACCACCTCGCCCATCTCGGTTGAATCCCAGGTGCCCTGGCGCAAGGCCCGGTCATATTGATTGAAGACCAGGTCAAAATTGGCCCGCGCCGAAAGAAGCACCAGCGCAAGGCCCAGCAGCGCGGGTGCGATCACCGCCCGCCGCCCCGCCAGGCTGCGCTTGAGCGCGCTGAGCAGCGCTTCCAGGCCAACCGCCAGGATCAAAAAGACCGGCACATAAGCCGCCGAGGTGCGGTTGAGGTTGGGGTTCTCATTGGGAAAGGCCAGCGAAAGAATTGAAGGCAGCAGCAGCAGCGGGATCGAAACCAATAAAAACAGGTCCATCCAACCGCGTTTTTGATAATACCGCAGCGCGAGCAAAACCAGGCCCAGGAAAAACAGCGCCGCCGAAATTAAGTCCAGCGCCGGGCGGTGCGGTACCGAGTGCACCCATACATCGCCATCGTCCCAGAAGAACATGGTGAGCGCGTTCCAGGAGTTTTGCAGAAAGATCACCGCCGGCGCGCCGGGCAGATCGCGCTCCCCGGTTCCAAGACGGCTCCAGGAGCGCGATGCAAACAAGTCCCAATTGTCAACCGAAAAGCGGAACAGCGGCATAAAGACCGCCAGCGAAACCAGCGCCAGGATCACCAGGCCCCACAACGCGAAGCGGCGCGTTTCCGGTTCGCGGTGATGCAGAAAGTAGATCAGAAAAGCCGCCGCCACCACAAAAGGAACAATGCGGTACGAAGTATACCCGTGCAGGCCAATTCCCAGCCACAGCCCCGCCCAGATAAAATCGTTGCGCCTTCGGCTGCGCAGCCCGCGGATCAGGTAAAACAGCAGCGGCGCGTAGAAACCCGCGTAGAGCGTAAAACGCAGTCCGATGCGCGCCTGGGTTTGCGCCCAATAGCTAAAACCACAGAACAACAGCGCCAGCAGCGCTACCCAGCGGTTGCCGGTCTCCTTCCCCAGGCGGTACAAATAATACAGCGCGAGCAGACCGATCAGCGTGGTGCCCAGTTTTAACGAAAAGAAGGTGACCCCGGTATTGAACAGCTTGATCATGAGGACCGTCCAGTAGAACTGGAAGGCTTCCCGCCCCGTGTTGCGTGGAAAGAATACGCGCAGCTGGCCGTGCAGCACATCATACACGTCCAACAGCTTCTCCGCCTGGTCGCTGACGGCCTCGTTGGGAACGCTGTTCAGGCGATAGAAGCGGAAAAACAGCACCACGCCCACTACCAGCAGCAGCAGCAGCGTCCAGCGGGAAATATTGATTTGCCAGTTCGAATTTTTGAAAAAGCCGCTCAGCCGTTCACGGAACCTGGCCAGCTTGTTTCCCCCACTTGGAAGGTAAAACGCCCAGACGATATAGCCGATCGAGAAAAGCCAAATCGTTGTATTGAGAAGATCAAAATACGGGACTTCTTTATTTTTAGGTGTGCCAAACAACAGAAAGGTCACGGCCATCAATACCAGCCCGGCCGTTAATGAAAAGGAATTTACGATCCACCCCTCTGACCCCAGGCTTTCTGGCGCATTCTCTCGCTCCACTCCAGCGGCGGGGCGGATAAACTTCCAGAAATAGGCGATTCCAACCAGCACAGCCGCGAAAGCATAGAAGAATATGGCAGCCATCCAGGACCGGTTGGGCGGTTCCAGCAGGGCCTGGGCGATCAGCGCTACCAGCAGGGCACCCAACGCGAGCAGCCTGCCGGTTGCCCAAACGCTCCCTTGCGATGCAGCCGCCTGAGCAGTCATCCCCGCCAGGGGCTGCTCTGCCGCGCTGCTTCCAACGGCCAGCACGGGACCGCCCGGATAGGAAACCTCCTCGAGCGCCATCCCCCGCATCCGTGTGCAGCTCCGCGGCTCTCTGCACTTCTTCTTCCTGCGGTTGAGGGATCTCGATTGAGGTATGCGACCAGAAGGCGATCTTCGATTTTACGTAATCCAGGACACTTGGTTCTTTCATAGGGACCAGATACAGCCAGTCAGAATAAGTTGCAATAATACTTCAACAATCAAACCACGACAAGACCCCACGCTGAATTGCGAGTACAAGGGTCGAAACCAAATGGCAAGTGAAGGCATCTTACCCGTGAAAGAAGGCCGGATTTATGTCTGGCAGCGCGAACGCAATGGCGGCCGGGTGGAATTGGAGGAACAGCTGTATCTGGTAAAGAGTGGCGATTCCCTCACCAGCATCGCTCGCAGCTACGGCCTCACGCTCGAAAAACTGCTGGCAGCCAACCCGCAGATCGATGATCCCAACAAGCTCATGCGCCGCGAACTGGTCCGCATCCCCAATGGCCGGAGCGAGATCGTCCCGCCCTTCTATTCCACACCCCGCATACCCAGTAAATAGATGCGTTAAAACAGGAGGCTGCCGCGATTTGCTTGGCAGCCTCCTGTTTTTGTGTGTGTCAGGCAGTTCAGCCCGAACGCCGTCGAGTTCCTACCCCGCTCTGCGAGTGATATAGAACGAATATACACCTTCAGGCGAAACCGGGTTGAGGAACACACCCCGCGCGATTTGCCACGGCAGCCAAAGACTGGCGCGGCTGGGAGACAACACCCAACGCCCGGTCAGCTTTTTACTCACCAGGGCCGGAACGCCGAGCGCATGGCCCACTTCCATGCGGTGCAGCGCCTCGGCCGGGAAGTAATCCCAATGCTCCTCGATGATAAAGCCGGTCTGGTTCATCCGTTCCTGCCACACCTCGTATGCGTCGGTGTGCTGGTGGCGTGAGATCCGGTTGAAAAAGCGCGAATACCAATCGGCGGCCCCGGTCATGCCCAGTTTGCGGAAGGTCTGCGTGCCCAGCAAGTATTTGGGGAAGCGGTGGTTGGGGACGCAAAATACAAATCGCCCGCCCGGGCGGATTACCCGCGCCACTTCAACCAGCACTTCATCCAGATGCGGGATATGCTCGAGCACCGAGTTGCTCACCACGCTGGCAAAATAACCGTCTGGAAACGGAATTTTCGCGCCATCCGAACGGACCAGCATCCGGTAGGCGCTGCGCGTGCGGGCTTCTTGCAGCGGTCCCCACCAGGGGTCCAGTCCCACATCCAGTGGATGGTCAAAGGCCACCGAAGCAAAGTGTCCATCCCCACAACCCAGGTCCAGGACAGGCGCGGGCAGCTGCATACCCTGGTAGAAGCGATCTTCCACAGCGCGCACCATTGCCCGGAAATACGGCAGGTCGCGCAAATGCCGCCATAAAATCTCCTCCGATACTGTTGCATTCATTTTGCTGCGGTTAGCTCCTTAAAAATTGCTTCATATGCCCGGGCCACTGTCTCCGGAGAATAATGCTGGCGGATGGCGCTCGCGCTGCCATTGTAATCTTGGGGCTGATCCAGCACCTGGATCAGCGCATCGGCCAGGGCCCGCGAGTTGCGCGGAGGCACGATGCGCCCCATGCCCGTCTCCCGCACCGGGCAGCGCACGCCCGGCAGATCGGATGCGATCGCCGGGGTGCCGCAGGTCATCGCCTCAACCTGTACCATTCCAAACGACTCGGTGGAATTGATACTCGGCAGCACCAGCACCTCGCTGGTATGGAAGAAAGCGGCCTGCTCCACGGGCGGAAGCAGCCCCAGAAACGACCAGTGCTCTCCCAGCGCCTCGATCATGGGAGCCAGCTTCTGCGCGTACTGCTCTTCACCCAATACATTCTGGTACTGCCCCTGGTGTAAAACCCGGGCCGTGGGATATTTTTTCAGTACTTCCGGCATGGCCTGGATCAGGTACTCGACACCCTTCTCGGTTGCCAGGCGGGCCTGCATTCCAATGATGCGTTGGTCCGGGCTGGATCTGGTTTTTTTCTCGGAACGCCCGGAGATCCTGCTCGGTTACCTCAGGGATTTCTACCGGCGGCTGCACCACCTGCACTTTTGATAAATAGTGGCGTAAAAATGCGGAGTTTTCGGCAAAATCACGCGTGTTGGTGACAATGCGGTTTGCGGAGAGCGCCGCGGAGTGGTTGAAAACGTGCGCCCCCTGGTTCGCAATCCAGTGGATCACCCCTTCAGGCAGCTTCAGGTCGCAGTGATACGTCATCACCACCGGGCGGCCCATGATACGCGCCATCCAGGAGACGTACCCGGCATCCATCTGCGGCAGGTGCAGGTTGACCACGTCGGCCTGACGGATCAAACGCAGCGCCCACCCGGGCAGGGAGGGCATAATCACCCCTTTGCTCAAGCGCATCGCCACAGGCAGGCGAATAATGTGCACCCCATCCTGATTTTCCTGTTCGGGCAAATCCGGGCTGAAGCGCGATGTCAATACCGTCACCTGGTGGCCCAGTTTTGCCAGGCCGCGGGCCAGTCGTTCGGTATAAATCGTGAGCCCGGAATAATGCGGGCGATAATACGTCAAACCAATCAAGATACGCATCGGTGCAAAAACTTACCTCGCGCGGCGAATTTCGGCATACAACTCGGAAATCGTTTGGCCTTCCCGAGACAATGCAAAAGCGCCGATCAGGCTCGAAAAGATCAGGTGGATGATGTGCATGATTAAGGCATATGCCAGAATGTGTTCCTTAGCCATGCCTACCAGCGTCAAAGCGCCGACCGCGCCCAGCTCGTACGTGCCTAATGAAGCCATCATCGATGGAACTGCGCCGGCGATATTGGCAGCGCTGATGCCCAGCGCAGCCCACCACAAGGGCGCATCAGGGACAAAGACGCGGATCAGAAGCCAATCGCGCAGGATGGAAATGAACCAGCTCATCGCCAGCAAACCAAAACTGCCGGCGAAAAATTCAAACCGGGTTAGTACGGAAAAACCATTCAAAATGGAATGCACCTGGGGTAAAATCCAGCGCCGCACCCAACCCCAACGCCCAGCCAGGCGGTCTACCAGGGCCTCAACCCGCTCGCGGTGGCGGGCTGCCAGGTAAACGACGAACAGCCCGGCTGCGATCAACACCAGCAGCAGCGTGGCGATTGGGCGGGCCCATTCCAGTTTTAAGCGCCAGGGGCAGGGTAAGTAACAGCAGACCGGCGGCGATTGCCATGTCGTATGAGCGCTCGACCACGATGGTGGAAAGCACGTAAAACGTCCCCCGGCGGCTTTGCCTGCCCATTAAAAACGCCCGCGCCAGCTCGCCCATACGGAACGGTAAAATGTTATTGAAGAAATAACCTTCATTGAGCGTCATAACCACACGCGGTGCGTTCACCTGGCGCTGCAGTAGGAATTGCCAGGCCAGGGCGCGCAGCACCATTGTGACCAGGTAGATGAAGACGATCAGGGCGATGAGCCCGACCGGAACTTTGACCAGCGCCGCCAGAAACTCCCCCCAGTTGATCATGCGCGACAACAGCCATACCGCCAGAACGGTAATGGCTACACCCGGCAGCCAGCGCAGCAACGTGCGGGGCAGCGCGCGCAGCAGCGACCGGGCGGTTTCACGCCAATTTCTGGTGACTACGGAACTCACTCATCCTCCAGGCGCAGGACGGCAAAGAATGCCTCCTGGGGAATTTCAACCATTCCCACCATTTTCATGCGCCGTTTTCCTTTTTTCTGCTTTTCCAGCAGCTTCTTCTTCCGAGATATATCCCCACCATAGCACTTGGCCAGCACATCTTTACGCAAGGCTTTGATATTGGCCCGGGAAATAATCCGTCCGGCAGCCGAAGCCTGGATTGGCACATCAAACAACTGGCGCGGGATAATGTCTTTCAGCTTTGTCACCAGTGCCTGACCCTTGTGATAGGCATCTTCGCGATGTACGATGGCTGCCAGCGCATCGACGGGTTCGCTGTTGACCAGTATTTCTAACTTCACCAGGTTCTCCGGGCGGTACTCCAGGAACTGGTAATCCATCGAGGCGTAACCGCGGGTGCGCGACTTCAGATCATCGAAGAAATCGATGATCAGCTCTGAGAGCGGGATCTCGAAATTGAGCTGCACCCGGCTGGGCGCGGGGTATTCCTGGCCCTTAAAGATGCCGCGCCGGTTGGTTACCAGATCCATAATCGTGCCGTAAAAATCGGTCGGGGAGAAAATTTCCAGCGCCATCCACGGTTCGCGGACCTCCTCGAATTACGGCTTCGTCGGGCATCTGGGCCGGCGAATCGATGCGCAGGACTTCCCCATCAATCTTTACTACCTCATATTCTACCGAAGGAGCGGTTACAACGATGTCAAGATCGTATTCACGTTCCAGCCGCTCCTGAATAATTTCCATATGGAACAGGCCCAAGAAACCGCAGCGGAAGCCAAAATTGAGCGCCTGAGACGTTTCTGGGTCGAACTGCAGCGAAGCATCGTTGAGCTGCAGTTTATCAAGGGCTTCACGCAGGTCGCCGTAATCCTCGCCTTCCACCGGGTAGATGCCGGCAAAGACCATCGGCTTGGCTTTGCGGTAACCCGGCAGCGCGGCAGCAGCCGGGCGCGCCGCGATGGTAAAGGTATCCCCTACCCGGCACTCGCGGACCGTCTTTAAACCGGTCGCTACGTAGCCCACATCACCGGCATTCAGCTGGTCAACCGGGTGCATGGCCGGGTCAAAAAAACCAATTTCTACCGGCAGCAGGTCGATCATAGTCGCCATCAGCCGCAGCGTATCTTTCGGGCGGATGCAGCCCTCCACCACACGCACGTAGGCAACCACACCTTTGTATGCGTCATAATGCGAGTCAAAAATTAACGCGCGCAGCGGCGCGCTGGAATTACCGGTCGGCGCAGGCACCTGGCGGACAATCGCCTCCAGCACCTTGTCTACATTCAAACCGTCTTTGGCCGAAATGCGCAGGATGCTTTCTGGTGCGCCGCCCAACAGGCTGCTGAGATCCTGTGCGACCACATCCGGTTGGGCAGAGGCCAGATCGATCTTGTTGATCACCGGGATGATGGTCAGGTCGGCTTCCAGCGCCAGGTACAGGTTGGCCAGAGTCTGCGCTTCCATTCCCTGGGTCGCATCAACCACCAGCACCGCGCCCTCACAGGCGTTCAACGCGCGGCTGACTTCATAGTTAAAGTCCACATGACCGGGCGTATCAATCAGGTTGAGTTCGTACTCGTTATTATCTGGGGCTTGATACAGCATCCGTACCGCCGATGCTTTGATCGTCACGCCCTTCTCGCGCTCAAGGTCCATGGTATCCAGCACCTGCTCGGTCATTTCACGGTCCGAGATGGTGCCGGTCATTTGCAGCATGCGATCCGCCAGCGTGGACTTGCCGTGGTCAACGTGGGCAATAATACAAAAATTACGGATGTGATCGGTTTCAGTCATAAGCGGCTGAAGTATAACTTAAAACATCGCGCCCGTCGAATTTTGCTTGTCAGCGGCGGTTTTGACGCTCAGTCAGCATTCTATTAAGGCAAACTCTGCTGATCCAAATGCAGGAGCATCTGCCGGTGAACATCGCTCAATGCAAGCAGCCCAAACTGGTTGTTTGCTATGCGCTGCATGAGCCGGTCGGCAGCGTGCCAGGCCAGGTCAAACTCAACGGCTGAGATTTCACCGTTTTCCCGGGCTGCCAGCAGTTCATCGGCGTCCTTCAGTTCTATATCCAGTGCTGGCGAGACGACTAGATCCAGGTAAAGGTCATCCATCCAGGGAATTTGATCCTGGCCGACACCTGTACGCAGGCAAATGTCGATGTACCACGCCACGATCCGAGCGCTGAAATCATATTGAGCAGTGACCGTAAAATGTTCGCCGGTAGGAAACTGTTTTAGCCAGGCATATCCCGCATCTACGATACACGTTGGCCGGTGAAAGTATTCTACAACCAGCGGTGCGGAAACTTCATCCATGCAATATAGGCTAATATGGCCTTTGAATTCTGGAGAATCCAGATATGAGCAGTAAAAACGATTTCGGAGAATGCGTTTCCAACCAGGGAAATTAGCGAACTTCCGCTCCATTCGGTTTGCCTTCTATGATGTGAGTTCGTTATTGACGTTACACAATACCGCTTCACGGCTGGCTTGATTCTTCGAGCGCCATGGCGTGATCCACCAAGACCTCAGCCGAAACCGGCTCCTCGCCCGCCCCGGCGGGATAAACCAGGTGTACGAGAAATTCAATATTGCCTTTCGGTCCTTTTAGCGGCGAGCGAATCAGCCCCTGGACGGCGAAACCTTGTTCACGGGCAAATGTCAAAATTTCCAGCAGCACCCGCCGGTGGATGGCCGGGTCCTGGATCACCCCATCGCCCCGGCTGACTTCGGCGCGCCCGGCCTCGAACTGTGGCTTGATCAGCGCAATACCCTCGCCGCCCGCTTCACCCAACCAGCCGCGCACCACCGGCAGCAGGACGCGCAGCGAAATAAACGAAGCATCGATGGTCACCAGCCCGAACGGCTCGGGAAAGCCGGTCACATAGCGGGCATTGGTGCGCTCCATCACCACCACCCGCGGATCGTTGCGCAGCTTCCAGTGCAGCTCGCCGTATCCCACATCCACCGCGTACACCTTGCCGGCGCCGTGCTGGAGCAGGCAGTCGGTAAAACCGCCGGTGGATGCGCCCACATCCACGCATACGCGCCCGCTCAAGTCCATCAAGCCAAAAGCTGCCAGGGCCGCCTCCAGCTTCTCTCCCCCCCGCGAGACATAACGCGGCCCGTGTTCCACCTGGATTACCGCACCGACCGGAATGCGCGTGGAAGGTTTCAATACCATCTCACCGTCCACGCGTACCTGCCCGGCCATCACCAGCTTCTGCGCCAGGCTGCGGCTCTCCGCCAGCCCACGTTCGGTTAGCAGTATATCCACGCGTTCTTTTGGTTTTTGCATATGGCTATTCTAATGGCGGGATCCGTAATCAGTCAACCAAAAGTCAGCCAGGTGACTTCAAGATGCACCTGCTCGCTTCATGCGCCCGCCCGCAGCGACCGCACGGGTCGTAACGACCCGCTCTCTCTTTCTGGTAATCTCTGTGGTAATCTCTAGTTCCTTTTAAGTTGAGCGGAAAATCCTCCCAATGATGGAACGAGATCCAACCCAATACGGGCATGGATGCCGTACAAAAGCGTTCCTATTGGATGCTGTTTCCAACCAATGGGATATTCGCGCTTTCTGTCACAATCGGTTCATCCCATCTCCTAATCTATGCTATATTAATCAGCATGCTGAAAGCCCTCCTAAAAACAATGCGCCCCCGTCAATGGACGAAGAATGTCTTTGTCCTGGCTGCCGTGATCTTTGACCGTCAGCTCAGCATTAACCACCCGGAACCATTATTGCGCTCGCTGTTGGGCCTGCTGTTGTTTTGCTTTTTATCCAGCTCGGTCTACATCATTAACGATCTGGCGGACATTGAAGCTGACCGGGCACACCCCACAAAACGCAACCGGCCGATTGCTTCTGGCAAGCTGCCCATCCCAATCGCTATTGGCGCTACCGTAGCCCTCCTGTTGGTCACTTTCCCGGCCAGTTACCTGTTATCGCCTGGCTTTTTCCTCGTCGCGGTGACGTATTTCCTGTTGAACCTGGCCTATTCCAATTGGCTAAAACACATCCCGCTGATCGATGTGCTGGTGCTGGCTACGTTTTACGTGCTGCGCGTGGCAGGCGGGGTAACCATCATTAACGTAGAACGCTTTTCCCCCTGGTTATATGTTTGCACGACGCTCGTGGCGCTGTTCATTGGCTTTGGCAAACGGCGCGCCGAATTGACTCTAATGGAAGATGGTTCCCAATCACACCGCCGGGTATTAGAGGGTTACAACCTGACGCTCCTCGATCAGCTGATTACGATCGTTTCCAGCACCACCGTCCTGGCCTACAGCCTGTATACGTTTTCCGCGCCGAACCTGCCGGGTAACCACACCATGATGCTGACTATTCCATTCGTGCTGTATGGCGTTTTCCGCTATCTGTACCTGATCCAGATCAAGCACGAGGGCGGCGCGCCGGAAGAATTATTTCTCATCGACCGGCCGCTCCAGGGCACGATCGTGCTTTACGGCATTTCCATCTTGCTGATCATCTACGTGATCCCGAGATTCTTTTAGGAGGCGTTCTATGCCGGCTTTTGCCGCGTACGCTCCCGGAAAAATTATCCTGTTTGGCGAACATGCCGTGGTTTACGGCCGCCCGGCCATTGCCGTACCGGTCAACCAGGTGCGCGCGAAAGCCAGCGTAACCGCCATCCTGGCAGGGGCTCCCGGGCAAGTACATATTGTCGCCAGCGACATCGGCCTGGAAAGCAGCCTGAGCGATCTGCCCGCCGACCACCCCCTGGCCTTGGCGATTACGGGCGTGACCCGGCAGTTAGGCATTGAGCAGTTGCCGTCCCTGCGCTTGCAAATCACCTCGACGATTCCCATTGCTGCCGGGCTGGGCTCGGGCGCGGCGGTATCGGCTGCCATCGCCCGGGCGCTGTCCGCCTTCCTGGGGCACCCTCTGGCGGATGATCAGGTGTCGCATATCGCCTATCAGGTCGATCAGAAATACCACGGCACGCCCTCCGGGATTGATAACACCGTCATCGCCTACGCGCAGCCGGTTTTTTTCGTTCGCGGGCAGCCGTTTATGCGCTTATGCACCGCACAGCCCTTCACCGTCGTCATTGGCAATACCGGCATTGCCAGCTCGACCGCACAGGTCGTTGGCGATGTGCGCCAGCGCTGGCAGGCCGAACCGGTAAAGTACGAGCGCATATTCGACGAGATCGCGGCCATCTCCCGCCAGGCGCGCATTTTGATCGAAGAAGGTCCGCTTAATGAACTTGGCCCGCTGATGACGCGCAACCATACCCTGCTCCAGGAGCTAGATGTCTCTTCACCTGAGCTGGACCGGCTGGCAGAGGCTGCCCTGGCGGCCGGAGCATCCGGGGCCAAGCTGTGCGGCGGCGGCCGGGGCGGCAACATGATCGCCCTGGCGAACGCGGAAACAGCCCCCGCCGTCGCGGAAGCTTTGCGCGCGGCAGGCGCAGTCAATACCATTATCACCACCGTGGGCGGCGCCTGATATGGCATCGTCCAACCTGGTATTTTTAAAACTGGGCGGTTCGCTCATCACCGATAAAGATACCCCCCGCGCGCCGCGGCTGGATGTACTGGCCCGCCTGGCAGTAGAAATCGCAGAGGCGCGCCAGATGCGCCCGCAAATGCGGCTCGTTCTTGGCCACGGCTCGGGTTCGTTTGGGCACATCCCCGCGCGTAAGCACGGCACCCGCCAGGGCGTGAACGGCGAGCAAGAATGGCTGGGGTTTGCTGAGGTGTGGAAAGAAGCTCGCGCGCTAAACCAGCTCGTCATCGAGGCGCTGGAGGCCGCCGGGCTGCCGGTTATCGCATTTCCGCCCTCCGCCGCGGTTACCACCCGGGATGGTCAGGTGGAGCATTGGGATCTCCGCCCGCTGCGCGCCGCGCTCAATGCGGGCCTGCTGCCGCTGGTGAACGGCGACACAATCTTCGATGAGAAGCGCGGCGGCACCATCCTTTCCACCGAAGACCTGTTCATTTACCTGGCGCACTTCCTCCAGCCTGGGCGTATCTTGCTTGCCGGGCGGGAAGAGGGTGTGTGGGAGAATTATCCGGCCTGCACCCAGCTGATTGCGGAAATCACACCCGCAAACTTTGCCTCCGTAGCGGCACAGATCAAGGGCTCGGCCAGTGTGGATGTAACCGGCGGGATGCTGGAGAAAGTACAAACAATGCTGGATCTCACCAGCGAACTACCCGGTTTTGAAGCGCGCATCTTTTCGGGGCGGGTGCCTGGCCTGGTAAAGCAGGTGCTGCTTGGCGCCACGCCTGGAACGGGGATCCGGTGATGACAGGCCGCTTGCGGCTTTTCTCGCACGCTGGATAAGGGGTGTTACGCCGCCCCATGCCATACTACTCCAGTAACCCGGTCTGGCAGTAGTTCCGGACTCAACTGAGTACCTTTGCAGGTGCAAGGTACCGTCAATTTTCATTCAATGTGTTCAGGGTAGATAAAAGCCGGGGATAAATGGGGTAAAATGATATAGATTTAGGAGGGTTACTATGATTTACAGCCGTGAACAGCTTGAAGATTTTGAGAGCCAGCAGCTGGCGCCCTATGGCATGCGCAGTAAGAATTCACGCGGCCGGCTTTTCCCAGAGGATGAGCCAGAAGACCGTACCCGCTACCAACGGGACCGGGATCGCATCCTGCATACCACCGCCTTCCGGCGCCTGGAATATAAAACCCAGGTGTTCATTAACTACGAAGGCGATTACTACCGCACGCGCCTGACCCATACTCTGGAAGTCGCCCAGATCGGTCGAACGTTAGCCCGGGCAATTGGCGCGAACGAGGATCTGACGGAGGCCATCTGCCTGGCGCATGACCTGGGGCACCCTCCTTTTGGCCATTCCGGTGAAACCATCCTGTCGCACCTGATGCGCGAACAGGGCGGTTTTGATCATAATAAACAGTCCTTCCGCATTGTCACCCAACTGGAACGGCGCTACCCGGACTTCCCCGGCCTCAACCTGACGTACGAGGTACTCGAGGGACTGGTCAAGCACGAGACGGAATATGATATCGCCGACGCGCGCGATTTCAACCCGGACTTGCGCGGTGATATTGAGGCGCAAATTGCGAACGTAGCGGATGAACTAACCTATACAGCTCACGATCTGGACGACGGCCTGCGTTCCGGCATGATCTCAGCCCCCATGCTGGATGGAATTGCGATGTGGGAAATCGTCCTCAAGAGCATTGGCTGGTCGGGAGAGAAGATAAGCGCGGACCTGGAAGACCTGACCCGCCACCGCATTGTCCGCCGCCTGATTGGCATCGAGGTCAATGACCTGATCCATTCAACCGACCAGCGCCTGCGTGAAAGTGGTGTTCGCTCGGTAGACGAGTTACAGCGCCTGCCTTATAATGTAGTCAGCTTCAGCGAGGATACTCGCCGGCGCAACCGTGAGCTAAAAGATTTCCTATATAACAATTTATACCGCCACTTCCGCGTTATGCGCATGGCGGTTAAAGCGGAACGGATTGTGAAGGATCTTTTTGACGCGTATTGCTCTGAACCGATGATCTTACCAAAGCACATCCATGAATTTATCCCAGAACGCGGCCTGGAACAAACCGTTTGCTACTACATCGCAGGGATGACCGACCGCTACGCGATAGAAGAGCACACAAAACTTTTTGACCCAACCAAACTACCCTAAATCAACCCCTTATTGAAAGGTGTTCGAATGAATGAAGTTCACTACCTGACCGCGGAAGGCGCGGAAAAACTTAAAACAGAGCTTGCATACCTAAAAGGTCCGGCTCGTGAACAACTTGCTCAACGACTGCGCGCGGCGATCCAGCAGGGTGATCTATCGGAAAATGCCGACTATATCAGCGCCAAAGAGGAGCAGGGTTTTTTGGAAGGCCGCATCCAGGAGCTGACTCAAATCTTGAGTAACGTGCAGATCATTGACGAGCGGAAGATCGACCGCAATTCGGTGGATATTGGTTCCCATGTAACCATTCAAGAAGAGGGTTTCGAGCCAGAAATGTATTATATTGTGGGGCCTAAGGAAGCCGACCCGCGCAATGCGCGCATCTCCCACGAGTCGCCCATTGGGCGGGCATTGATCGGGCACCGCGTAGGGGAAACGGTGGCAGCCGAGACGCCTAATGGGACCATCCGTTTCAAAATTATCAAGATCGAGTGAACGAAAAAGAGGCCGCGCTCATGCGCGGCCTCTTTTTTGATTCACGATGTTAGCCTAGCTCTTCTGCCAAACGTCCAGCCGGAGCGTCATCTGGTCGAAGAAACTATTTTGCGGCAGGGCGCCCTGGCCATAATTCATGTTGACCACGCTGGCTTCCAGCTGCAAAGTGGCGGTTTCGAGCACCACTCGTTTACCAGGTTCGGAAAGCACAGGCTCGCCCTTTCGAGGCTAGACGCTGGTTGATCGATGGATCGTTGAAGGCGTGCTGGCTCATCAACACCTTCGTCACCGTCTGGATATCGTTCTTGTCAAACAGCCAGACTTCAAAGGCGGTTACTTTCTTCGGGTCGCCTACACCGATCGTCTCGGAAATGCCCACCCCGCATTCACCCAGGAACTCGCCGGAGGGCGAGTCGATGCTAAATGAGTCATCGTATAGATCATTGCCGAGTGTATAGGTGGTCAGGTACTGCACAATCGGCGGTTCCTGGCCTTCGGGATAGGTCATCGCGGGTTCAGCCACCCCCCGCCCGGCCATTTCAGATGCTGGGCGGTTCGACGCAATCGCCGGGCGGCGGTTGCGGAAGACAAACATATATGCCAATATTCCGCCGATCACCAATGTGAGTAAGCACATGATCACCAGCACCACGGTCAGAGTATTACTCCCCGCAGGTTTGGCGGCCGCCGGCGCCTTGGTCGCACCGGCCTGAGGCGTTGTTACAACTCCCGGCTGCGCAACACCCGCCTGAACGGCATTGGCAAACTGGTCAACCGCATTGGGGTTCAGCCCGGCCGGCGGATTGGCGGTAATTTCCGTCAAACGTTCGGTATTATCCGGGCCGATATCTTCCCAGCGCCGCTGTGCTTCGGCAGCATTATTCGTCTGGCTATAGCTTTGAATCGCCATCACCAGGTAATCGCGCTTTAGATCATTGCGTAGTTTCGAGACAGGCGCATCTACAAACTCCGCCGGCCAAAGCCCCCATGCAATAATAAGCCCAATGATCAAACCTATCACCAGGCCCACCCCGGCCCCTATCCATACTGGCGTCGTTATTTGCCCACGAATCCTTTCCATAACCTCGCTCCTGATCGTTTCGATGGTTTTCTTTGTTCGGACCAGCATACCTTTTGTGTGAAAAGTTAATTCATTTTAGAACAAAGTCACAAAGTATGCAACATTAAATGATGGAGGTGTTTCTCAAAGTTGGTATTTACTCCACTCTCCTGGTTGCAAAAAGTATGCCTGAGGTGTATTTTCAGTGGGCCATGTTTTGCCATCCTGCGGAAAACACGGCGTTTGCGGCTATGATTCGGGTTGGCTTTCAGGCTCGCTCAATGTTTCTTGCAAGAAGCTTTCCTGGCACTTAAGGCATTGAAACTCGCGTTTGTTGGAAATCACCAGCGTTCCCCCACATTTAGGACATGGGATGGCCACCGGGCGTTTCCATGAAGTAAACTGGCAGGCTGGATAGTTGGCGCAGCCGTAAAACACGCGACCTTTGCGGGTCTTGCGTTCGACTACTTCGCCGCCATCCTCCGGGCACTTCACTCCGATCTTTTCCAGCCACGGCTCGGTATAGCGGCAGTCCGGGAAATTGCTGCAGCTAATGAATTTCCCAAAGCGCCCCCAGCGGATCACCAGGTCGTGACCACACTGCGGGCAGGCGCGGCCGACCTTTTCCAGCTCCGCCTTGGTGGTGGGCATTTCCGCTTTTGCGCGCTCGACTTTTGGCGCAAAGGAAGAATAAAAGCCACGGATGACATCCACCCACTCGCGCCCGCCAGAAGCGACTTCATCCAGATCCTTCTCCATGTTGGCGGTGAAGTTCATATCCACGATCTCAGGGAAGTGCTGGACCAGCAGATCGTTCACCAGCATGCCGGTATCGGTGGGAGACAAACGTTTGGCCTCGCGGATAACGTAGCCGCGCTCCTGGATGGTGGAAAGGATGGGCGCATAGGTCGAAGGCCGGCCAATTCCATATTCTTCCAGGACCTGTACCAGAGATGCCTCGGTGAAGCGCGGCGGCGGCTGGGTAAAGTGCTGCTCGGGGATCAGGCGGATCAATTCCTGGGCCTGGTCCTCGGCAATCTGGGGCGGGATGCGCACATTCTCGCCATCCTCGCTCGGGGCCTGGTCCTCATCCCGCGTTTCTTCGTATACCACCAGGAAACCGGGAAATTTTACGGCTGAGCCTGAGGCGCGCAGTAAATAACGGTGCTGCTTGCCGGGTGCGGTGATTTCCACCGTTAGGGTATCGTACACCGCCGCTTCCATCTGCGAAGCCACAAAGCGCTGCCAGATCAGCAGGTACAGTTTGTACTGGTCGTTGCTCAAAAATTGCTTGATTTTTTCGGGCAGGCGCAGGACCGATGTCGGGCGGATGGCTTCATGGGCTTCCTGAGCGCCGACCGCGCGGGTTTTGTATTGGGGTGGAGTTGGCGGCACGAAATCATTGCCATAGGTATCGGCGATAAATTTGCGCGCTTCTTGCTGCGCCATTTCCGCGATGTTGGTCGAGTCGGTGCGCATGTAGGTGATCAAACCAGTAGTGCCGCCCTCGCCGACATCCAGGCCCTCATATAACTGCTGTGCCAGGGCCATGGTCCGGCGCGCTGTATATCCCAGGCGGCGGGAGGCTTCCTGCTGGAGGGTGCTGGTGATAAAGGGCGCGGCGGGTTTGCGCCGGCGCTCACCGCGCTTTACCCTGCTTACCCGATAAGCAGCTTTTTCCATATCTTCCAGATAGCCATGTACCACTTCTTCATTAGGCAGCTGCGGTTCCTGATCATCAATCCGCACCAGTCGCGCACGGAAGGTTGTATCAATTCCCTCGGGCTTTAGTTCAGCCTCAATCGTCCAGTATTCTACCGGGAACAAAGACATCGATTTCGCGCTCGCGCTCAACCACCAGGCGCAGGGCGACAGACTGCACGCGTCCGGCAGAAAGCCGGCTGCGCACCTTCTCCCACAACAGCGGGCTGATGCTGTAACCAACCAGCCGGTCCAGCACGCGCCGGCCCTGCTGCGCATCGACCAGATCCATATTGATCTGCCGCGGGTGGTTGAAAGCCTCATCGATTGCCGATTGCGTGATTTCGTGGAATACGACCCGTTTGGTCAGGTCGGGGGGGATTTCAGCCGACTCAAGCAAGTGCCAGGCAATCGCCTCCCCTTCGCGGTCCGGGTCGGTTGCCAGGTAGATCTCTTCGGCAGTCTTTGCCAGTTCTTTCAGCTCTTTGACTACCGCGCGTTTTTCATTGGGGACGCGATACTTTGGTCTGAAATCATTGTCCACATCCACCGAAAGTTCAGAACGCAGCAGGTCACGAACGTGGCCCACTGATGCTCGCACGGTATAACCCTTACCCAGAAAACGCCCCACGGTTTTTGCTTTCGCCGGGGATTCAACAATCACCAGTTTGCCCTTTCGCTCTGGCGCCGGCTTGGTTCGTTTTGCCGCGACCATGCCTTCATGGGCTTCGGTTCGTCCAATACGAAACAACTTGGTCCCGCAAACGGGGCAGGTCCCATGGGTTACGGGCGCGCCGGCTGCATTGAAGTCTGCTTTAGGGTTTAGAATTTCTCGTTTTGTTTTACACTTTACACAATAAGCTTCCAAGGTCACGCTCCTACAAATAGCGTTTATCGTTCTTTTGCTTCAGGAGGTTGACAATCTCCCGGACCTTTTGGGCGTATTTGCGCGAACTAACCAGGATCGCGTCCTGGGTATCGACAATGATCAGATCGTTTACGCCAAGGGTAGCAATTAAACGATCGGTATGATCGGAAACAATCAACGAATTGGTTGTATCCAGCCCAAGATGTTCGGCATCCATGATGATATTGCCATTTTCACCAGGAACAAATACTTCGAACATCGATTCCCAGCTGCCTACATCGTTCCAGCCCAGGTCACCTGCCGGGATCACGACAACCCGATCCGCTTTCTCCATAATACCATAATCCACTGTTTCCGGTTTTATCGCCGGCCAGATGGTTCGTAACGTCTCACTCAGTTCCGGGGTACCCCAGGCCTGATCGATTAATTCCAAATTATTGTACAAATCAGGCATTAGTTGGCGAACTTCTTCTACGATCCGTTCTACCCGCCAGACAAACATGCCTGAATTCCAATCGTGGTCGCCAGATGCTAGAAACTGACGCGCCGTCTCTTCATCAGGCTTTTCTTTGAATTTTTTCACCTGGTAGGCCAGGAAAGGATACCCGCCCACCTGCACCCCCCGTTGGATATAACCGTACCCGGTGGATGGGTAGGCCGGGCGGATACCCAGGGTAACCAGGTAGCCATCTTCAGCGAGTGTATAAGCCTCGGAGAGCAGTAGATGAAAATAGGTCACATTTTGGATCAAATGGTCGGCAGCCAGAATGGCCATAACGCCATTCGGGTCCACATGCGACAGCATGGTAGCTGCCATACCAACCACAGAAGCTGTACCGCGCGGCATCGGCTCCAGCATAAAATTACGCTCAGGAATCTCTGGACATTGAACGCGCAGTTCCTCCGCCTGCTTGGCAACGGTCACCACAAATATTCGCTCGGGTGGAAAAACTTCGCGCAGGCGGTCAATCGCTACCTGAAATAGGGTGCGGTCCGAGCCAAGCTGGACCATCTGCTTTGGCCGCGCCTGGCGCGAAAGCGGCCAGAGCCGGCTGCCTTCCCCACCTGCCATGATTACAGCGTAATAGTTATCATACATTGTCATCCGTCCGGTAATCGGCTAAATTTTCGCGAATGAGTGAGAAATTCATCCCGCCAACCTGGCGTACCATCCCCTTCAGTTCCATGAGCGTGAGTGTAGCCGAAACTTGCTCAATTGGCAAGCCGGACTGCGCGCAAATTTCGTCAACATGTTGCGTTTCTTCCGCCAGGAGCTGCAATAACCGTGCTTCAACCGGGTCAGCGGGCAGTATGCGCGCGCGCCGAACGGTACTCGTGAACCTTTTCCAGATCCAGCTCTTCTAAAATATCCTCAAAACGGATCAGTGGGTGCGCGCCGTCACGGATTAACCGGTTGGTGCCCTTACTATGCGGCGCATAAATACTGCCGGGTACGGCAAAAACGTCCCGGCCCTGTTCCGCCGCGAAGGTGGCGGTGATTAACGCGCCGCTGGTATCGCCGGCCTCCACCACCACAACAGCCCGAGAAAGCCCCGAAATGATCCGGTTGCGCGGCGGAAAGTTTACGCCGTCTGGCGCGGTGCCAGGAGCATAATCGCTGATGATGGCCCCGTGGGCCATGATTTTCTCGGCCAGGTTCTGGTGTTCGGGCGGATAAATCCGGTCTACACCACTGCCCAGTACAGCGATTGTCCGGCCGTTGCCCTTTAGCGCAGCTTCGTGCGAAATACGGTCAATCCCCCGCGCCAAACCGCTGACGACGGTCAGACCATGCTGGGCCAGGAACATCCCCAACTCGTCCGCCACCTGCCAGCCATAGGGCGTCACCCGCCTGGTTCCAACCACTGCCACCGACCATTCGTCTTCCACGGCAAATGCGCCGCGCACATACAACACGGGCGGTGGCTGATCAATTTCCCGCAGGTGCGAAGGATAACCTTCATCGTCCCAGGTGAGCACTTGAATATCACGCTTCTGGATATTTTCCCAGATCGTCTCCAGGGAACAGTCCCGCCGGACGCGCAGCAAGTTTTCCAGCGTCTTTGGCGGAAGCCCGGCTGCGCGCAGGCCATCGGCGGGCGCCTGCCAGGCGATCTCCAGGCTGCCGTAATAATCCAACAGACCCTTTAGTCGAACGGCCCCAATCCCTTTAACAAGGTTAAACCCAACCCAATATGCTTTGGAATCCATGTCTCGATTATATCGTGAGGACCGCTTTAAGCACTGGGATCGCTAATAATGGAGTTGTCGCTTGTAGCGGATTTACGCTACCGCCACTCCGGAAGTCGCACAATCATTTCGTGCCGGTCAAGCCGGACCTCGATGATTACATCTTCAATAGCGGGCAGTAAGACTTCCTTGCCATCCGGTGTCTTCACCAGGTATACATCATTCGCGCCTGTTTCCAGGATTTCCGTGAGCTGGCCAACTTCTTGACCGGCCTCATCCAGCACCTTCAAGCCGAGGAGCTGGTGATGATAATACTCGCCTTCTGGCAGCTTTGGCAGATCGGCTGTTTTGACAAACAGCAGCGCATTGCGGTACCGCGCAGCGGATTCGGGCGAATCGAGACCGTGGAGATGGATGATTAAGGAACGGTCATGCCCGCGCAGGCCTTCAATGAGGATTGGCTCGTGTGCATCGCCCACAAAAATGATTTTCCCCGGCTGGAGACGCTCCGGGAAATCGGTCAGCACATCCATCACCATCTCACCGGCGATGCCGTGAGAACGGCGCAAGCGGCCAACAGCCAAGAATACAGGCTCGTCCGACAAGGACGAGCCTGTAGTAGGATCTTGTTCTGGTTGGCCGGGAGGAACCTGGCGTCGTCGTTTCATCGCGGTTCGATCACGTCCAGCGAAACTTGCTTTCCCTCCCGGGCGGCTGCTACGCGCAGTAAAATGCGCATGGCATTTGCTACCCGGCCGCTTTTCCCGATTACCCGGCCCATGTCTTCTCGAGATACATGCAGCTCCAGGCGGATTTTCCCGCCGCCACCCCGAGACTGTCCGACCTGAACCTGGTTGGGATCATCGACCAGCGAACGAGCGATGTATTCGATCAGTTCTTTCACAGCAACTCCTTCTTTCAGTGAACAGTGATCCGGGCAGAAAATATCGATATCGACGGTTACTTGCTTTCCAGCGAGCGCGTCTTCACACTACCACTATGCTTCTCGTAGGCAGCGGTTGCTTCAGACTGGAGGGTCTCGATCGACTCGCCGGCCTTAAAGCGGGCAAAACGATCCAATGCACCCACGCTGTTGAGCAGTTTTACCACCGATTCACTTGGCTGAGCGCCTTTGCTCATCCAATCGAATAAGCGGTCCTCTTTCAGGTTGATGGTAGAGGGCTCAGTGCGCGGGTTGTAGAAACCCAAAATCTCCAGGAAGCGACCATCGCGGGGAGCTTCTTTATCAGCGGCAATAATACGGTAGCTAGGCTGGTGCTTCAAACCAACACGGCGTAAACGAATGCGAACCATTGAGATCTTTCTCCTTAAAAATCTGAACCAAATTGTTTTTTCAAAACCTGCCAGCCTGACGACATAGGGAGGATGAGGGAACGCGTGAAGGTCGCGAAACCTCCCCAGATAACCATGCTAGCCGAACAAACGGGGCAACCCGCGCCCGCCTGTTTTTTGCAGTGACTTGAACATCTTCTGCGCCTCACGGAACTGCTTGATCAGCCGGTTCACGTCTTGCACATCCGTGCCGGATCCTCGGGCAATTCGCCGCCTCCGGCTGGCATTGAGAACATCCGGGTGACGGCGCTCACCGGGTGTCATTGAATTGATAATTGCTTCCGTCAGCTTGAGCTGATCCTCGGCATCCTTAGGGTCAATACTGCGGGCTGCTTGCCCCATATCACCCGGCAGCATTTCCAGCAGTTGGGCAATGGGCCCCATCTTGCGTACTTGTTGGAGCTGTTTGTAGAAATCTTCCAGCGAGAACTGGCCGGACATCATCTTATCGGCCTGTTCTCGGGCTACTTTTTCGTCAAAAGACGACTGAGCGCGCTCGATCAAACCGATCATGTCACCCATGCCGAGAATGCGCGAAGCCAGTCGGTTCGGATCGTACGCTTCCAGCGCGTCTAAGCCTTCACCCGTGGCCAGGTATTTAATCGGCACACCGGTGACGCTGCGGATGGATATTGCCGCACCGCCGCGCGCATCGCCGTCCATCTTGGTAAAGATCAGGCCGGTCAGCGGGATTGCGTCGCGGAAACCTTCCGCCACGTGCAGGGCTTCCTGCCCAATCATTGCATCCACCACCAGTAGAATGTCAGCGGTAGGAACCCGCGCATTGATCGCGCGTAGTTCTTCCATTAACTGCTGGTCCAGTTGAGAACGGCCGGCAGTATCGGCAATCATCACGGTAAAGCCGCCCTTTTGCGCCTGCTCATACGCGTGCGCCACCACATCCGGCGGTTTCAGCCCCGGCTCATGGAAAACCGGTACGCCGACCTTCTCGCCCAGGGTTTGCAATTGTTTAACTGCCGCCGGGCGATATGGGTCCGCCGCAACCAGCATCACGCGCTCCCCTTGTGAGCGGAGAACTTTCGCCAGCTTGGCGGAGGCGGTCGTTTTACCAGAACCCTGTAAGCCCACCAGCATCACCACCCGCGGGCGCGGGCCGGAAAGGTTCAGCCGCGCCGGATCGCCCAGTGTGGCAATCAGCTCCTCATTGACGATCTTGATCACCTGCTGGGCAGGGTTAAGCGCTTTTGAAACCTCTACACCAATCGACCGTTCCCGGATCCGCGTGATGAAGCTCTTCACCACGCTGTAATGGACATCCGCTTCCAGCAGGGCCATCCGCACTTCGCGCATAACGAGATCCACATCCTCCTCGGAAAGCTTACCGTGCTTCCGGAGCTGCTGGAATATTCCTTCAAGTCGTTGGGTCAGATTCTCAAACACGGTTTATCAATCGGTTCCAGAAATTTCGAATATAATAAAATCCTACCCACCGGGCGGTAGGCACAATCTAGGATTTTAGCTGGAAAGATAAGAAAGGTCAAGGGTAAGTTTCCATCGTAACCCCTCCATCAATAAGGGGTTACGACTATAAGCATTGAAACCTCAGGAGGATATCATTTAATGGGAAAAGTAGCCCTTGTAACGGACAGCACCGCGACAATTCCAGAGCAATTCCTTCGGCAGTACTCCATTCCTGTGGCTCCGCTTCAAGTGATTTGGGGGAAAGAAACATTCCGGGATAGTATCGATATTCACCCAGAAGAATTTTACAAACGCTTGCAGACCAGCAAGTCGACCCCCTCCACCTCACAGCCTTCCCCGGCCGTGTTTCGTGAAATTTACCAGGGTCTTCTGGATCAGGGGTACGATATCCTCAATGTGCTCATCTCATCAAAGCTTTCCGGCACGCTCAATTCGGCGATCCAGGCCCGACAGGGTTTTCCCGGCGCGAACATTGAACTGGTTGATTCCGATACTACTTCAATGGCGATGGGGTTCCCTCTTCTGGCTGCCGCGCGCGCGGCAGCGCAAGGGGCAAGCCTGCAAGAATGCCGGGCAGTGGCTGAAAAGGGCTGCGCCAACAGCGGGGTGTTATTCGCGGTAAGCACACTGGAATTTCTCCGCCGCGGTGGGCGCATTGGCGGGGCGGCTGCTTTTCTTGGGACAACCCTCAATCTTAAGCCGATCCTGGAAGTGCGGGCCGGCCGGATTGAAGCAGTCGAACGGGTACGGACCATGGGAAGGGCAATCGATCGCTTGCTGGATTTGTTTGTCGAACGAGTTGGCGACAGGCGCCCCGTACAAATCGCCGCATTACATGCCAATGCACCGGAAGAAGCCCGGCTTTTGTTGGAACGCGCTGTCCAGCGTTATAACGTCAGCGAGATAAACGAAACCGTTCTTGCGGAAATCAGCCCGGTTCTTGGCGCCCATACGGGCCCTGGTACCATCGGTCTGGCTTTTACCGCTGGGATATAGGTTTTTAGGGAAGATCCTACTGTAAATCAAGGGTTGTTCCGTCTTGGGTCTGTTTCCTGCTTACCTTATATTGAATAGGGCTTTATCGTTATCAAAGTACCTAATCAATTCCAGGAGGAAATATGGCTCGAACGGTTGTAGCAATTTACGATGATTTTCAAAGCGCCAACGGTGCTGTTCGTGATCTGGTTGACAGTGGGTTTCCCAGAGATAATATCAGTCTTATTGCGAATAATTCTCGCGGTGAGTACGGCTATACAGGCACCAGCACCAGTACAACGACCAATGTAAGCACGGGCTCAGAAAGCGTGGCGGATGAAACCGGCGCGGGTGCAGGGGTGGGGGCCGGCATTGGCGCCGCTATTGGCGGTATCGGTGGTTTGTTAGTGGGGTTAGGCGCCCTGGTAATACCAGGCATTGGCCCCATTATTGCGGCCGGCCCGTTAGCGGTGGCCTTGTCTACATTGACAGGCGCCGGAGTGGGAGCCGTGGCCGGAGGCGTCACCGGCGGTCTATTGGGCGCGCTGATCGGTTTGGGGATTCCTGAAGAGGAAGCCGGATACTACGCGGAAGGTGTTCGCCGCGGCGGCGTTCTGGTTACCGTCCAGGCGGAAGATCAGAATACAGATCAAGTAATGGATCTCCTCAACCGGCATGACCCGATTGATATTAACACGCGGGTTGAGGAATGGCGCCAGCACGGCTGGAAGGGGTACGACCCCAATGTCCAGACATTTGATGAGTCGCGGTCGATGACCGATGAGATGCGGCGCACCGATGAGATGCGGCGCACCGGTGAAATGGGGCGCAGCGATGATATGCGCGCAACCAATGAGATGCGCTACACGGAGACCTATCGCCCCGAATTTGACCGCGAATACGAGGTGTACCGCAGCCACTACAATACCTACCTGGCGGATTCCGGTTATCCGTACGATTATTATGTCCCGGCCTACCAGTATGGGTATAACCTGGCGAATAATGCCAATTACCAGGGCCGCACGTGGGATCTCGTCGAGATGGATGCCCAGCGCGATTGGGAGCGCGAGCACCCCGGAACCTGGGACCGGTTCAAGGCAGCGATCCGCAACGCCTGGGAAGATGTAACGGGCCGCTAAACCTTTCGGTTGCTTTCTAGTGAAGAAGTGCGGGGCTCCCCTCGCACTTCTTCTATTTTGTTAAACAATTGGGCAGATCATCCCCAGATCGATTACAATTTGTTTGCCACATTGTCCACCCAGAGGTTTTGCCATGAAAAACAATGCTGAATTAGGAGTCCGGATTGGGGAAATTCTGCTGCCCAGGGCAGGCATCCACCTCAATCAATGGGCCGTCATCGCCTGCGACCAGTTCACCTCAGAGCCCGAGTACTGGCAACAAGTGAAGGAAATTGTCGGTGATGCGCCTTCCACCCTGCACATGATATTACCAGAAGTATACCTGGGCACACCCGAAGAACAGGCCCGCATCCAAAGCACACAGGCCGCAATGCGCCAGTACCTGTCCGGCCAGCTGCTCGTTCAACACGAGGGATTTCTGCTCGTCGAACGAACTACGACCGGCGAGAATGGCTCAACCCGCACTCGCTATGGCTTGATGATGGCGTTGGATCTTGAGCGCTACGATTTCAGCAAAGGCTCGCAGTCGCTGATCCGCGGGACGGAGGGAACCATCCTTGAACGGCTGCCACCCCGCATCCGCATCCGCGAGGGCGCGCCGCTTGAGCTGCCGCACATCCTGGTGCTGATCGACGACCCCCAACAGACGGTGATCGAACCGGTCGTGGCGGAGCGCAGCGCCCTGCCCCCCCTCTATGACACGGAGTTGATGATGGGCAGCGGCCACCTGCGCGGATGGCAGGTTGTCAACCCAGCCCAGGAAACTCAAATCATCCAGGCGCTCAAAAAGCTTGCCGATCCACAACGTTTCCAGTCCCAATATGGAGTCGGGGAAGAGTACGGCGTGCTGCTGTTCGCGGTCGGCGATGGCAACCACTCGCTGGCGACCGCCAAATCCATCTGGGAAAAGATCAAGCCGCAGGTAGGCATGCATCACCCGGCCCGTTACGCGCTGGTAGAAGTGGAAAACGTCCACGATCATGGGTTGATCTTTGAACCGATCCACCGCGTTCTGTTTGGCGCGCGCTCCGACTGGAAAGCCGCGTTACAAAAGTACTTCGGCGCGGAAATGGAATATACGCCTTCCGAAAATTCCGCGGAAATGATTGCGGCGGTGAACCGCCAGGCAGGGCCTGGACATTCTATCGGCGTTATCACCGGCCAGGGCGCGGGGGTCATTTCCATTCCACGACCTGCATCCAACCTGCCGGTTGGAACGCTGCAGCCTTTCCTGGATGATTGGCTCAAACAAGGCGGCGCGCAGCAGATCGATTACGTGCATGGGAATGAAGTATTATGCCGTCTGGGCGCAGTTGAACATAACGTTGGCTTTTACCTGCCCGCGATGGATAAAGGCGACCTGTTCAAAACCGTTATCCTGGATGGTTCACTGCCTCGCAAAACATTCTCCATGGGTGAGGCGCATGAAAAACGGTTTTATATGGAAAGCCGGAAGATTGCCTGATGGCGCCTGGCGCAGGATTGACCCCGCCGGTAGTCCTCCGGCAGCCGTGTTTTGTAATATTTTCGCAAACTAACAGCCCACGTATCAGGCATTATAATGAGGGACAGAAAGGCCGTCACCTATGCTCGGACCCCATATGTATACGCCACCTGAAGATGGACTGCCGCCCCAGGAGGTTCGGATTCAAGGGCTGCGCGCGGAACCCTGGTCTGAAGATGGGCGCCGGCTGCGCATTCACCTGGATGTTACCCCTTTCCTCGAACGCCCAAGTATCGAAGTAGCCATCGCCAACGAAAATGGGGATGTGCTTTCAAGCATCAGTATTATTGAAACGATTGATGCGCACATGGCATTCACCATGCATCTGCGGGGGGAAACCCTACAAGGGAAGCTTACCCTTTCCGCAAACATACTCTATCCAGAAATTGGCGAAGTCGACCAAAAGAGCGTAGTTTTTGAGACATGAAATCTATTAAACGTTTGCGCATTCTGCTGCGCCCCTTTTTCCCGCAAATTTTCCTGGCCGCCGTATTCCTGTTGCTGCTTACCACAATTGACATGATCTTTCCCGCGATCATCCGTCAGGTGATCGACATTGGGATAACCGGTGGGCAGCGGCAGTTTTTCCTAACTGCGGCGATCATTCTGGTGGGCCTCAGCCTGCTGCGCGCCGCGATTGGTTTTGGCAACCGCTATACCTCCGAGTGGTTGGCGCACCATATCGCCTACGATTTGCGCAACCGGCTGTACAACCATATCCAGCGCCTATCCTTCAGCTATCACGACCACGCGCAAAGCGGCCAATTGATCAGCCGTTGTATTGAGGATGTGCGCTCGCTGCAAAACTTCACCGGGGGCGGGATGATCGAATTGACCCGGGTGCTCATTTTGATGCTGGGCATCATCGTCATCCTGATATTCACCCAGCCGCTCCTGGCTGTCATCGCGCTGCTGCCGTTGGTGCCGCTGACGTTGATGACCACCAGTTTTGGCAAGCGGGTGGGAAGAATGTTCCTGGAAGTGGATAATGCCCTGGGCGAGTTATCGGCGCGGTTGCAGGAAAACGTTACCGGGGTGCAGGTGGTGCGCGCTTTTGCCCGGGAAAAACACGAAATGGAGCGGTTCGACAGCGCCAACCGCCTGCTTTACAAGAAACAGGTGCGGGTGGTGCAAGAGATGGCCAGGGTGATGCCCACCTCCAACCTGTTGGTTGGGCTCAGCACGCTGTTAATCTTGTGGTTCGGTGGAAATATGGTCCTGAACGGGCAGCTTACCCTGGGAGAACTCGTGGCATTCAACAGCTACGTGTTGATGCTGGCCGGCCCTGCCCAGCAGATAAGCTGGCTGGTCAATTCGGCCGGCGAAACAAGCGCTGGTCTGCAGCGCACCTTTGAGGTGCTGGATATGCGGCCCGACATCCGCTCGCGGCCGGATGCGGTTGTGCTGCCGCCGCTCAAAGGTGAAGTCGCCTTTGAAAAGGTCTCCTTCCGCTATCAGGGGGAAAAGGCGCCTGCCCTGTATGATATCGATCTATCTGTCCGGCCAAACCAGATTATTGCCCTGGTGGGGTTAACCGGCTCTGGCAAAACCTCGCTGATCAACTTGATCCCCCGCTTCTATGATGTGACCCAGGGCCGCGTGCTGGTCGATGGCTGTGATGTCCGGGAGGTGAATCTAAAATCGCTGCGCGACCAGATTGGCATCGTGTTGCAAACTTCACTGTTGTTCTCCGCGACTATTTCCGAAAACATCGCATACGGGCGGCCAGACGCGACCACGGAACAGGTTATCGCCGCTGCCAAAGCAGCCCAGGCGCACAGCTTTATCATGGAAATGAGCGAGGGGTATGACACAAAAGTCGGCGAGCGCGGAATTACACTCTCCGGTGGGCAGCGCCAGCGGATTGCCATTGCCCGCGCCCTGTTGATGGACCCGCGCATCCTAATCATGGATGACTCGACCAGCAGTGTGGATACCCAGACCGAACACCTGATCCAGGAAGCGATGGCCCGCCTGATGCAAGGCCGCACTACCTTTGTGATCGCACAACGCTTATCGACCATCCGCCAGGCCGACTTGATCCTGGTCATGGACAAAGGCCGCATCGTGCAGCGCGGGATACACACCGAGCTGCTGGCCCGGGAGGGGCTGTACCGCCAGATCTATGATCTGCAGCTCCGCGACCAGGAGCGCTTCCAGGAAGAAATGGAACGGCTCCGCTCACAGAAGAACGCGGAGGCTTAACAAACAGGTATGACAACGATTACTGCAAAACCAACGATTACCGAGACAACGCCGCCGCAATTAGAGGATCTGCCTTATAAAGATTATGATCCGGAAGTTGCGCGCCAGCTGATGACCTTTATAAAACCCTATACCCGGACGATTCTGATTTCGGCTTTTTATATGGCAATCAGTTCCCTGGCGGCGGTCTCTGTCCCCTACCTGGTATCCGTAGCGCTCGACCAGGGCATCGCCAGGCATTCGGTGTTGACCCTGCGCAACACGGCCTTTCTGTTCCTCGCCTTTCAAATAATCCAATGGTTTTTTAACTATATCCGCACGAATGTTATGGCACAGGTCGGCCAATCGATCATTTTCGATATGCGCGCGCGGGTTTTCGAACATCTGCAAGAGCTATCGTTGAGCTTTTTTAGCCATTACAGTGTCGGGCGGGTCATTTCGCGGGTAATCAATGATGTGGGCGTGCTGCGTGATTTCATCACCTGGACGCTGCTGGCGGTGGCCCGCGACTTCTTCACCCTGAGCGGGATCCTGGTAACCATGCTGGTGATGAACTGGAAACTGTCATTAATCAGCTTTACCGTGCTGCCCATCATGGCGGTGATCACCTTTGCTTTCCGCAAACGGGCGCGCGAAAATTACCGCCGCTCGCGTATGGCAATTAGCTGGGTCAATTCGGTGCTGGCTGAGAATATCAACGGCGTGCGGGTGGTGCAGTCGTTTTCCCGCGAAGATACCAACTACAGCTACTTTCGCGATGTCGTCAACCGCTATAATCTGAACGCCAACCTGACCGCTGGCCGGCTGTCCGCAATCTTCTTCCCGGCAGTGGATATGATTGGGAAACTGGCCATGGCGCTGGTGATCTGGATCGGCGGCGCAGCAATCCTGGGAGAACAGCTGACGGCCGGTGTGCTGGTGGCTTTTGTGTTATACATCGACCGCTTCTTCGACCCGATCCGCGACCTGAGCCTGCGCTATAACGAGTTGATGACTACCATGGCCAGCGGCGAGCGTATTCTCAGCCTGCTCAACGCTCCGGTCGAAGTGCAAGACCGCCCGGACGCTGCTGAACTGCCATCAATCCAGGGCGAGGTGCGTTTTGAAAACGTGTCCTTCCATTATATCGATGACGACCAGATGGTTCTGCAAGACATCAACTTACACATTCCGGCTGGCGAAACCGTGGCTTTTGTTGGAAAAACCGGCGCTGGCAAAACCACCATTATTAAACTGCTGGCGCGCTTTCACGATCCTACCAGCGGGCGATTGCTGGTGGATGGTCACGATCTGCGCCAGGTGACGCAGCAAAGCCTGCGCCGGCAGATGGGCATTGTGCTGCAAGATCCTTTCCTTTTCTCCGGAACGGTGCGTGATAACATCCGCTTTGGCCGCCTGGAAGCCACCGACGCGGAAGTTGAAGCCGCTGCCAGGGCCATTGGCGCGGATGATTTTATCCAGAAGATGCGCCTCGGGTACGAAACCCCGGTCGAAGAAGGCGGCGTGATCCTCTCGGTAGGCCAGCGCCAGTTGATTTCGTTTGCGCGCGCGCTGCTGGCCGATCCGCGCATCCTGATCCTGGACGAAGCCACCTCCAGCGTCGACACGCAGACCGAACAGATCATCCAGGATGCGCTGGCGCGCCTGCTGCACGGGCGCACGGCCTTTGTCATCGCCCACCGCCTCTCCACGGTCGTCAATGCCGACCGCATCGTGGTGGTTCAGCATGGTCGCATCGTCGAACAGGGCACGCACAATGAACTGCTCAAACAGGAGGGCATGTACCACCAGCTGTACAGCCTGCGCTTTGAGGAAAACGAGTAAGCCCATGCCGGGCAGCGGGCAGCGGCGTTTAATCCTCCGCATGTTGTCGCTTATGCTGTCCGTTGGTGTGCTGCTTGGCGCATGCAGCCCTACCCCGGCTCCGCTCGCGCCGGTGGCGGAGACACATCCGCCTGATCCTATCCCGTCCGCTGCAACAGCCCCTGCCAACACGGGAACCCCAACCATCCCCCCGGCGCTCCTGGTTGTCCCCAGCCGTACGGCAACAGCCGCCACCCCAACCCTTACCTTCACAATCTGCTCTCCCCTGCAAGACGTAACGCTGGCAGAGGTGGTCCAGCCCGACATTTTGAAGAACCCGTTCCAGAGCGCTAGAGCGGGGATGGATGACGGTCATTTTGGGGCAGACTTCGCCTATTGGAGCCGCGGCGCACGCAAACAAATGCTTGGGTCTGCCTGTGCATTCGGTAATGCATGGGCGAGTTGCCGGGGTTATTCAAAACCGGATGCCGTATGGGAACGCCGTCATCATCGAGACACCCCTGCGCGCAGTTCCTGCAAACCAACAAGCGGGCATCCCCACCCCCGCACCAACCGTACAGCCTGCGCCCAACCTGTTCTGCCCTCCCGACCCGGTCCATTACCCGGTTCAGAGCGGGCGCTCGCTCTACCTGCTGTATGCCCATCTGGATAAATCGCCCACAGTTTCTTTAGGACAACCGGTTTCTTGCGGGCAGGCCATTGGCGAGGTCGGCACGACCGGGCGGTCGGTAAACCCTCATTTGCACCTGGAGACCCGCGCAGGACCCGCCGGCGTAACCTTTGCTGAAATGGCGCATTACGATAACGCCGCGACCGAAAACGAGATGGGCACCTATTGTACCTGGCGGGTCAGCGGGCTGTTCCAGGCATTTGACCCCCTGGAAATCCTTTCCTTACAACCTTGATAGGCCGGTTCCCGCCATTGACGTTGTGATTCGAAAGGTGCTACAATTTTTTCTAGTATGAAATCCCGTCCACGCATCCCAACCAAAGCCATGCGCATCTTTCTGATCGCCTCGATTGCGCTCAGCCTGGCTGCTTTGGGTTGGATTAGTGCGCCCCGGTTGTTTCCAAAGGGGCTGCCCTTGCCAGGCATTCGCCTGCCGGCGCTCAAAACTACGCCAGTCCAGCAGACCGGCACACCGCTTGCCGCGACAGGCACTCCCACGCTGGCTTCTGAAACCCTCTCCAACCCGGCTGCGGCTATCCCTTTTCAAGATGCCGGTTCCGCGGAAGAAAACCTGCAAACCCAGGGCGTTTTAGTTCTGGCGATGCGGGATGGGTCATTTACGCACCTGTTTGCCTATCACCCGCTTTACCTGCCGCTCACCCGGCTGACCAACAATCCCTGGGATGATATTACCCCATCGCTCAGTCCGGATGGCGTGCGCCTGGCGTATGCTTCCCGGCAAAACGGTTATTGGGATCTTTACGTTCTCGATCTGGTCAGCGGGCAAACCACCCGGCTGACCGATACCCCAGAATATGAAGCCTCCCCCACCTGGTCTCCAGATGGGCAGTGGATTGCCTACGAACGCTATAACGGCGTCAACCTGGATATATACCTTCAGTCCCTGATGGATCCGACCGCCGCGCCCATCCAGATGACCGACGGCCCGGAAATAGACCGGTCGCCGGTCTGGTCTCCGCAGGGCCGTGAGATTGCGTTTTTGTCCACCCGATCCGGAGATGAGGAAATCTGGCTGGCCCGGCTGGACAACATCGATGAGCGCTTCATCAACATCAGCCGCAACCCGCTCGCCCAGGACCGTTTCCCGGTATGGTCTGCGGACGGATCCCATCTGGCATGGGCAGTTGAGCAGCAGGGCGACCGTCGACTGGCAGTATGGAACAAGAGCACGCCGGATATCCCGGGCCGCTTGACAGGTGAAGGCGATCGTTCTGCCTGGAGCCCGGATGGGCGCGTCTTATTTAGTGAAGTTCGCGACCCGGCCGGAAGCGGGCTGGCCGCATACACATTGGCTACCGGGCGGCTCAGTGTGCCCTATACGCCACTGCCGGGCGAATTGTACGGCCTGTGCTGGGTGAAAGGCCCGCTGCCCACCTGGCTTAGCGCTGTTGTGCGCAATCCGGAGATTGATGCGGTTGCGCCGATTCCTACCCTCTGGCAGCCGGCACTGACGCGCACCATAGCCCCGGCAGGACGGGTTGGCCTGGTAGAGCTCAATGATGTGACCGCCCCCCAGCCTATGCTGCACGATGCGGTCGATGAAGCCTTCAACGCTTTCCGCGAGCAGGTGGCGGCCGAAGCCGGTTGGGATGCGCTTTCCAGCCTGGAAAATGCCTATGTGCCGCTGAATTCCCCTACCACCCCCTCCATCCAGGATGATTGGCTGTATACCGGACGAGCCTTCGCCCTCAATCCACTGATCTTATCCGCCGGCTGGATGACGATCACCCGCGAAGATTTCAGCGGGCAAACGTATTGGCGTGTTTACCTCAAAGCACGCTACCAGGATGGATCGATGGGCATGCCGTTGACGGAACAGACCTGGGACATCAATGCCCGCTTCTCCGGCGACACCCGCGCTTATGAACAGGGCGGAAAACTGGGCCCGGCACTGGCTGGCTACTGGGTGGATATCACCGAGCTGGCAACCCGCTATAGTTGGGAAAGGCTGCCCGCCTGGATCAACTGGCGCACATTTTACCCATCCATTCGCTTCAACCAGTTTGCCATCACCAATGGGCTGGAATGGCACCAGGCAATGGCGGAACTGTATCCCCCGGAGGCGATGGCCACCTCTACCGCAATCCCGACCTACACGCCGACCGGTACCAATACGCCTTCCGCCCGCCGGTCCGGCACAGAAACCCCTACCCCAACCATCACGCTCCATCCCCACGCGTCGCCCAACCTGGACCCCCCTGCCGACCCAAAACAGCGCCATGAGCCGCCAGTCCGCCGGACCGAACCGCCTTACGGCGCGCATAGCCAGAAGGCCTCGCCAGGAGCATTGTTGTTCTCGGGCTGTCCCTGGTGTTCGGCGGGTGCCAGTTCCCCTTCTCCTTAAATCAGGCACGCCTGGCGCCCACCGGTACGCCCGCAGGTAGACGGTCTTGCGCCATTATCACGAGGCCCCAGGCTCCCCGATAGGGCAAATAGATGCAAATGCTGGCACTGCTCCGCTGCGGTTCACCTTTCCAACGCCCGGCCCGATACCGATCTCCTCGTGGCGGCCTCCGCTGTACGATACCCCCTGGGCATTGAGCCCGCACGACCATTTCTATTTCAACCGTCCAATTGCCGCCAACGAAGTCAACTGGCCGGTGGCGGATTACCGCTACGGTGGGATCTTCTTCGGCTCAGACATGATCCACACCGGGATCGATATTCCCGTCCCCAGTAAAACACCCGATTCTGGCCGCAGCCGATGGCCGCGTAGTATGGGCAGGCTACGGGCTTTATTACGGCACCAACAACCCCGATGACCCGTATGGCCTGGCTGTGACCATCCGGCACAACTTTGGTTATCAAGGCCAGCGGCTGTATACCGTATATGCGCACATGGAAGAAATTCTGGTAACCGATGGGCAGGAAGTGAAAACAGGGGATGTGATTGGTCTGGTTGGGACAACCGGACTGACCACCGGGCCGCATCTGCATTTTGAAGTCCGCATGGAACGCAACAGTTACTTCGCGACGCTCAACCCTGAATTGTGGCTGGCGCCGCCCCAGGGCTGGGGCGTTTTGGTGGGCCGGCTTTTGAATACCAATGGGTCGATGCTCAATCAACAGGATGTCATCGTCCGTAATAAAGAAACCAACCAGAAGTGGATGGTCCGTTCCTATGGGGAGCAGTCCATCAACAGCGACCCCTATTACCAGGAGAACCTGGTACTGAGTGATTTGCCTGCCGGGAATTATGAGATTATCGTCGATTATCTCGAAGAACGCTTCACAGAGACGATTGAGATCCATCCGGGAGCCGTGAGTTATTTCACATTTCGTGGTAAACTCTACTTCAATACCTCTCAACCTCCATCCCCTACCATCGATGACCTTCTTGGAGACAAAGCGCCTTAGCATCTATTGGAACGGCGCCTGATGGGTAAAACCTTGACAATTTCAGGAAGGTAAAAGAAAATTGGGACCTGGTTTATCAAGAACCGTCCATCTGCCAGGAACAGGTGAGATCGAACATAAATTCGGAGGATAACATGACAAAAAAGAACATTCTTGCCGGGCTCATTCTCCTGGTAGCAGGCAGCCTTTTGATCGCCGCCTGTACTCCCCAGCAGACACCCACAACAGCCCCAACCATTGACGCAAATATGATTTATACCCAGGCTGCGGAGACGGTTCAAGCCGGCCTCGCTCAGACGCCGGTACCACCTACCAGCGCGCCAACAGAAACTGTGGCCGCTGCAACGGCCACGATGGATCCAAATATGGCCCTGGCTTTGACGGCCACGGCGCAATCTGTCCAACCCGGTGGCAGCAACCGCTACCCTTGGCGCAAACCAGCCTTCAGCGACCCCTGGCACTGGCGCAGCGGGTACAAAAGCAACCGCTACGAAGACCACCGCACCGGTAGCGACAAAAGCCGTCGTAGTTTCGCAGCCTAAGACTACTGGCGACAAGGCAGAACTGATTGGCCAGGATCCAGGTGACGGGTCAAAAATCACCCGGACCCACGAATTCAATGTCCATCTGACGTTTAAGAACACAGGAACCACCACCTGGAATAACAAGTATGCCTTAAAGTTCTTTGCCGGTGACTCAATGGGCAGCCCAAACGATGTGGTGATGACCAAGGAAGTAAAACCGGGCGAATTGATCACCTTAAATTTTGTAATGAAAGCCGGCGGATAGTGTAGGCACCAAACGGACTATTTGGGTCCTTCAAAACCCGGACGCAGTGAACTTTTACAGCCTTTGGCTGGATACACAGGTAATTGAATAAAGGACCAGCGAGTAAGGTTTTTGGTACTCGGACCTGCATCTCATAACGGGTCCGAGTAACCAGGATCGATTGGTACGTAAATTCATGTCGTTCGATGATCTCCTTCAAGCCGAGACGGAACGCCTCGGCTTTACTCTTTCTGGGGTTGCGCCGGTAGCACCCCCCACCCACTTTGCCCACTACGAGCGCTGGATTGAGGCCGGGCTGCACGCCAGATATGTCTTACCTGGCAACAGCGCCGGCCCGCGCTCGGCGGGCGGACCCCGCGCTCATCCAACCGGGCGCCCGTTCGTTACTCGTCGCGGCAATGCGTTACTTTTCACCACACAGCATCCCGGATGGGCCCGCCGGCGAAGCGCTTGGACGGGTGGCTGCCTACGCCTGGGGGGAGGATTATCACTTTATCATCCCACCCCGTTTAGAGGAGCTTGCGCGCATCCTGGAGCGCTACTTTGGGCATTGCCATCGCATTCGCGCACCTATACGGACACCGGGCCGGTGATGGAGCATGACCACGCGCAAACCGCCGGTCTGGGTTGGATCGGTAAAAACACCTGTTTGATCTCCCCAACCAGGGGGTCGTACTTCTTGATTGGAGAAACCTTCCTGGATGTAGAAATCGAGCCGAGCGAACCGCTGCGCACCGATCACTGCGGCACCTGCCAGCGCTGCATCCAGGCCTGCCCAACGGAAGCCATCCGGCTCGACCGGACAATTGAATCAGCCCGCTGTATTTCGTACCAGACAATCGAAAATAAAGGGCCAATCCCGACCGGACTGCGCTCCAAAATGGGCGACTGGGTCTTTGGCTGCGATATCTGCCAGGCAGTCTGCCCGTGGAACTTGCGCTTCGCGACCGGCCCTGGCGACCCGGCCCTGGCTCCGCGCCCAGGCGTTCCCCGGCCGGTACTGCGCAACGAGTTACACCTGACCGCGCAGGCATTCAATCAGAAATTTCAGCGCAGCCCGGTCAAACGCGCGAAACGCCGTGGCTATTTGCGCAATGTCGCCGTCGCGCTTGGCAACCAGGCAGACCCGGCTACCATTCAAGACCTGTCTCTTGTATTGCAAAACGAACCCGAGGCGCTGGTACGCGGGCATGCTGCGTGGGCGCTTGGGCGCTTTCGGCACCCTCGTGCGCGCCAGGCGCTCGAAAAAGCGCTTAAACAGGATCCGGATGCCGGCGTCACCGCGGAAATCCGTTCTGCGCTGGAGTAAGATCCCTGGCGTAAACTGCCAGGTGAACAAACATTTCAACCAAGTATGAGGAAAAAAATTTATGCACCAAACATTTCGCCATCTTCCAATCCTGCGCGGCCTCCAGGCCAGGCGCAAATACCACATCGGCGCGCTACTCGGCTGCCTGCTCCTAATCTCCGCCTGCAGCCCGGCCGCGCCAAAAACCCCTACTGCTGACGCGAACACGGTTTTAACTCAGGCCGCTCAAACGGTTTCGGCGCAGCTGACCCAAAACCCGCCCGTCACCCCCACCCCGGCCCCTACGGATCCCCCGCTGCCCAGCGCCACCCCCAGCGGTCCTACCGCGACCGTTGCTCCGCCGGCCGTACAGCCCACTGCAACCAATGCCCAGGCGCCTACCAGCCCGCCAGCCAGCAGCCAGGATAACGCCGCTTTTGTCGCCGACATCAATATCCCGGATGGCACCGGAGCGGCGCCCGGCATACCGTTCGAGAAAACCTGGCGCATCAAAAATATAGGTCTGAGCACCTGGACGGCCGCCTATTCATTGGTTCCAATCGATGGCGATCATATGGGCAGTCCAGACAGTATTGCCATGCCAAAGGAAGTCCGGCCGGGTGAGACGGTGGATATTAGCGTGAAATTGACCGCGCCAACCAAGCCTGGCAGCTACCAGACCTTCTTCCGCCTGCGCAATGCAGCCGGGCAGTATTTCCGCCTGGATCAAACCGGCGATCTCTGGCTGAAGATCACGGTTGGCGGCGTCACCGCCACACCTAACCTGACCGAAACAGCCAAAGCTACCCCGGCAACGGTTACCGTAACCGCAACGCCGCCATAAGCAAAAGCAGCCTGCGCCATACTTCTGGCGCAGGCTGCATTCAATTTAGGGTACCCAGAGAGCTTGAAAAGCATCTTCGGCCAGGAGAAGCGTCTTGCCATCCTGACGATCCCAAACTTCGATCTCAGGTAAACTGTCCGATCTCCCGTAAGCCAGGCGTTGAAAAACCAACCGGGAACCACCTGGTTCCCATTGGTAACCAGCATGGGTAAATAACACATCATTGGTTATGGCCTGGCGTTCGCCCGTTTTCCCGTCTTTCCCGACCTTGACCAGCCATAACTGCCTGGTCAGGCTGCCGCCCGCCAGTCGCTGGCCAATCGCCATCCATTCTCCATCCGAAGATATGGCTGGTACGCTGTAGTCGGCCATACCGGCAGCTTCTTCCAACACATGGTGCGTTTCCTGGGTGCTTACATTCCTCTGAATCACCGAGCTGTAGGGTGTCTCACCATTCAAGCCTGCTTCCAGGGTTAGAAGGGATGCACCATCCGGAGACCATTCGATCCCGGTACCCTCTGCGGCAGGGAAAAGCGAATTTGTGTGCGTCTCAACATGATATAACCGTACCCCGGCGGACCCGTCGTCATAAAATGCCAGGGTTCGTCCATCTGGGGACCAGTACGTTTGAGCCCCGCTAATGCGCGGATCGGCGAAAAGTTCCGCGGTGGTTTGAGCTGCCTGGTCCAGGGTCCAGATGCGCGGCATTTCTGGCGGGCGGTCAGGCAGCCCGCTCATCCGCCGGCGGCTGTAGACCATCGTGTTCCCATTGGGAGCATAAGACGGGTTGGCGCACCAGTCCGCGCCGCAGGCTAGGAGCAATACAGCAGATCCACCCGTGACGATCCATCTCCCACAAATCGGAGCCCTGTTGCTCGTTTTTTACGGCATACGCGATGTGGTTCCCGTCAAATGAAACCCCATAGTCGACTATGCCGCCGCCGGTATGGGTAAGTTGGATTCGTTTTTGACCGTTATTTGAAACGATCCATAACTCGGGGGCATGGCTGGGAGAAAGGAAAAGCAGCTCTGGCTGCTGAATTTCCACCTGCCAGGTTTGCGTCCGGCGCAGCTCGCGCTCATTCTTACTTCTTGCCCCGGCCGCCAGGCGGATGGTAAAGCGCAGGCCGGGGCTTAGGGGCCGTGTGGGCCAAAAGGAAAGCGACTGATCCAGGGTATCGTCCCAAACAAAATCGCCCGCAACCGGCGGGTCGAAAGAAATGCGCCTCTCGACGCTTCCCCGCAGCATCGGTTCCGCGAATTGCAGCTTTACCGGTCCACGCGCGCCGATCATAACCGGTTCACCGTCGCTGTTTGAAACGAGGCGGGGGGCCGGAAGCCCTACTTCATTCTGAGCCAGGCTTACCAACAACACCAGAACCGCCAGCCCGGTCACTGCCAGAAGAAGCTTCGTAAGAAACGGAAGCGCCTGCCAGGCCCGGCGGATAAACGATGGTAGGGGATGGAAGGAAGCGTGGATCGTTTTCAATTCAAAAAAAGATCCCACTCTCAAAGCAAAATTGAATTTGCTTCAAGAATGGGATCCAGGGGAACGAACTACGGCTTAGGAGTGTTGGTCGCCGTAACAGCCGGGCTGCCTGGAGTGTTCGTTTTCGTTGGCGCCTGCGTTACGGTTGGCGTGATAATATTTACCGAAATTTTTAATTTATCGCCGGCATTAATTTTGTTCGCGTCTACAAGCTTGTTGTCTTTCATGATGGCATCCACGGTTGTGTTGTGCCGTGCGGCGATGATTGCCAGGGTATCGCCAATTTGAACCGTGTAATCAATTTTCCCAACCGCACTGGCCGAGATGGCGGTAGGCGTTGGTAACTGCGCGCCGGGCTGTGGGATGAGAATGGTATCACCTTGCTTGATGGGGCAGTCGGTGCCAAAGTTATTCAGCACCAGGAGCACATCCAGTCCAACTTTTTGCTTCGCTGCAATATCATAGCAGTTGTCCCCTTCCTGGACCTTATACTCAAACGGGCCGGAAGGCGTTGCAGACACAGTGATGGTTGGTGTAATGGTGACGGTTACGGTGATTGTAGCGGTTGCCGTTGGTGTCACCGGGGTAGGGGTGTTCGTGGTGGTTACGGTGGGAGTCGGCGAAGCAAACAATGAAACCGAACCCACTCTGGATTTGCCAGAGCCGGTAAACCACACGACCAGGATGATGATACCGACAACGACTAGCAGCACAGCCAACCCTGCCATGAAGTAGGGGGCCATCTGCTGGCGCCGGCGGTATGAATCAATCACGCTTTGTGGCGAGTCTTTGCGATTCATGAAGGTTTCCTATCGGGTTTTCCTAACAGTTCATAAATTGTCAAGCCAAATCGTTGGAAGACGCGAACAAAAACGATTTTACTAGAGATTCGCGGATTCGGCGAGTCTGGCAATATTTTGATCCTGGCCTGGTTTTTCGGCTTTGTGATTGTAGTTGCGTTCGTCATCCAGATATTTACGCAAGAACTGTCCCGTATAGGATTCAGGCACCTGGCAAACTTCTTCTGGCGTACCAAAGGCGACCAGCTCACCACCCCGGTCTCCGCCATCCGGGCCCAGGTCGATTAAGTAATCGGCCACCTTGATAATGTCCAGGTTATGCTCAATGATCAACACCGAATTCCCGGCGTCTACCAGGCGCTGGAGTACCTCAATCAGTTTGTGGACATCCGCGGCATGCAAGCCGACTGAAGGCTCGTCCAGAACATACAAGGTTCTTCCGGTTGCCCGCCGCGAAAGCTCCTTGGCCAGCTTGACGCGCTGCGCCTCACCGCCCGAGAGAGTCGTGGCCGCCTGCCCAATGTGAATATAGCCCAGGCCAACATCCTGCAGCAGCTTCAGCTTATTGATGATTGAGGGAAAGGCTGGGAAAAGCTCCACCCCTTCATCCACCGTCGTATCCAAAACGTCGGCAATCGAACGATCCTTGAAACGCACCTGCAAAGTCTCCCGGTTAAAACGGGCGCCATGACAAACATCACAAGGGACATAGATGTCCGGTAAAAATTGCATCTCAATACGCAGCTGGCCTTGCCCCTGGCAGGCTTCGCAGCGCCCACCATGTACGTTGAACGAGAAACGGCCGGCTTTATACCCCCGCATCTTGCTCTCCGGCAGTTCGGCAAACAGATGGCGGACCTCGTCGAACAACCCGGTGTAGGTACCAGGGTTCGAGCGTGGCGTCCGGCCAATCGGGGATTGGTCGATATTGATAATCTTGTCCAGGTGTTCTAACCCATGGATGTGTTCGTATCCCCCAGCCTGGGTATGCGCACCATTCAGCTCATGCGCCAGGACATTGTATAAAACGTCCACCATCAGGGTTGACTTACCCGACCCGGATACACCAGTAATACACACCAGCTTTCCCAGCGGGATTTCCACCGTCAGGTTCTTAAGGTTATTCGCCTTCGCCCCGACAATGGTCAGGTGTTTACCGTTGCCGGTCCGGCGTTGGTCCGGGATAGGGACTTTCAACCGCCGGGACAGATACGCGCCGGTGAGCGAATCAGGGTTGGTGAGAATTCTCTCATAGGGGCCTTCGGCAATGATCTGCCCGCCATGTTCGCCCGCGCCTGGCCCCATATCAACGATCCAGTCCGCAGATTGGATGGTCTCCTCGTCATGTTCTACCACCAGCACGGAGTTGCCCAGGTCCCGCAGGCTTTTAAGCGTAGCCAGCAAGCGCGCATTATCGCGCGGATGGAGACCAATGGAAGGTTCATCCAACACATAAAGAACGCCCATGAGGCGCGAACCTATCTGGGTTGCCAGGCGAATCCGCTGCGCCTCGCCGCCGGAAAGCGAGCCGGCGGAGCGGCCCAGGGTCAGGTAATCCAGGCCAACATCCACCAGAAATCCCAGCCGAGAGCGGATCTCTTTTAGGATACGTTCGGCAATGGTCGTTTGACGGCGGGTAAAAGGCGTTTCAGCGCCTGCCAGGCGCTCAGCCCACTCCAGCGTCCGGTTCACCGGCCAATGCGTGGCTTCCACAATATTGGTATTATCGATCGTTACAGCCATGGCCTCAGGACGCAAGCGCGTTCCTTTGCAGGTTGGGCAGGCCCGGTCGCTCATATACTCGGTGATCTTGTTGCGGATATATTCCGAGTTGCTTTCGCGGTAGCGCCGTTCCAGATTTGGGATTACCCCCTCAAAGGCGGTATTGTACGATGTATGGCGGCCGTTGCGGCCCTCCACCTGTACGGTGATCTCCTCGCCCTGGGTACCGTAGAGGATGCGGTTGAGTTTCTCCTCTGGAATCTCGCGCACGGGGATATCCAGGTTGATGTGGTAACGATGCGCAACGGACTCCACCATCTGCCAGTAATACCCGTTCTGGTCGCGTTCGCGCACGAAGTTCCACTCCATCGCCACGATTGCGCCCTCATTCAACGAGCGATCTGGGTCGGGGATCAGTAAATCCGGGTCGATCTCCAGGCGAGAGCCTAACCCCTGGCAATCGGGACAGGCGCCATGCGGCGTATTGAACGAGAACGTGCGCGGTTCAATTTCCGCAATACTGACGCCATGTTCCGGGCAGGCCAGGTGTTCAGAGAACATCAGGTCGCGCGGCGGCTCGACCGACATATTCTGTACGGTCAGATAACCCTCGCCCACTTTCAGCGCGGTTTCTACTGAATCCGTCAGCCGCGAACGGAAGGCACGCTGATCTTCATCGCTTTCCGGCTTGTGCAGCACAAGCCGGTCGACGACTGCCTCAATCGTATGGATTTTATAGCGGTCCAGAACGATATCATCGTCCAGGCTGGACACCTTGCCATCTACCCGCACGCGAACAAAGCCCGCCTTGCGGATTTCTTCAAGAACGGCCTGGTAGGTACCTTTTCTGCCCCGGATGATGGGGGCCAGAATTAACAGACGGTTTTCGGCGGGCAATGCCTCGATAACATCAACAATTTCCTGCGCGGACTGTCGCGCCACTTCTCGACCGCAAATGGGGCAGTGAGGAATGCCAACCCGGGCAAAGAGCAGGCGCAGGAAATCGTAAATTTCGGTCACAGTCCCAACCGTCGAGCGGGGATTGCGTGATGTGGCTTTCTGGTCGATCGAAACTGCCGGGGAAAGCCCTTCAATCGTATCTACATCCGGCTTATCCATCTGGCCTAAGAACTGGCGCGCATACGCCGATAGTGATTCCACGTACCGGCGCTGGCCCTCAGCAAAAATCGTATCAAATGCAAGCGAGGATTTCCCCGACCCAGACAGACCAGTAATCACAACCAGCTTGTCACGCGGAATCTCTACCGTAATGTTTTTCAAATTGTGCTGGCGGGCGCCAACAACGCGAATGACATTCTGTGACATTGTTCCACCTTCTTTCCCGCCACTTAGTCAGCCTAATATTCCATCCTGTTCAAAAATGATAAAACGAGCACCACCCGGCTGGTTAAGCGTAATTGTGGATTATACCAGATTACTAAGGAAATTTGTTCTAAGACCCGGAATGTTTATCATTTATATCGGCTTCCATCAGCAGAACGATCAAAAGCAAGATCGTGCTATAATGCAAATATCGCAACCATCCGGTTCCGAGAACCACATATGAACCTAGATATCCACACCGGCGTACAAGCCGCTTTTATCATCACCCTACTTCTGGGAGTGTTCAGCCTGTTATTGGGCATCCGTTCCATTCGGGCAGGGAACCGGCTCCAATATTTCCGCAAGCGCCACGACCGCGTCGTGCAAGGCTGGCGGATGATCTTTATTTCCGCCGGGTTTGGGATGGCCTCATTCCTGATGAACAGTTACGCTGAGCCGGTGGCGTACCGCGTGTACCCACCTTCGCCCACCGTGACCCTTACGCCTACCATCACAATCACCCCGTCCATCTCCCCCACTCCCACCATTTCGATGACACCTACAATCACCGATACGCCTTCCATCACCAATACGCCTGGGATGCCAGTAGAGGTGGAGCAAAAATTTGAGTCCACCATTACGCCCAAGCCGGATGCCGTCTTTAGCGCCCCGCGCTTTGCGCGCGAGCTGGATGAGAAGAGCTTTCAGCCCATTGACCCAACCACTGAATTTGATAATCCAATTACCAAGATCTACGGAGTATTCAGTTACGATCAGATGACTCCCGGCGCACAGTGGTCAGCACTGTGGTATCGTAATGGCGAGCTGGTTTTCTTCGAGACCTTGCCATGGAATGGCGGCACCGGCGGATATGGCTACACCGAGTGGGGTCCGGCTTCCGATGAATGGCAGCCAGGCACCTACGAAGTGCAGCTATTCGTCGGCACGCAGTGGATCAAAGATGCCAGCGGAACTTTTGTGGTTACCGGCGAACCGCCCGCACCTTTGCCCACCCCCTCTCCAACCCGGACGCGCAAGCCCACCAGCACAATCGGGCCAACCCCCACCCGGACGGCTACTTCGACGCCCACAATAACGCGCACGCCGACGATTACGCTGACGCCCACCATCACCAGGACGCCAACCATTACCCGCACCCCGCGGCCCACCGACACACGCTGGCCGTCGCCCACCCAGCCAACACCTACCCGGACGCCGGACTAAATATATCTTCTCGGTTGGATCGCCACGGCGATTTTCGCCGCCAGGCGGGCATTATTGCGCAGGAGCGCCAGGTTCGCCGTCAGGCTGGCCCCGCCGCTGAGCTGGCTCACCCGCTCTAATAAGAAGGGCGTCACCGCTGCGCCAGTTACTTTATTCCGGACGGCCTCTTCCAATGACTTCTGGATCCAGTCTTCCACCTGGTCGATGGGTAACGCAACATCCGCCGGCGGCGGTTGAACCACTAACAGCGCGCCTACAAGGCCCAGTTTCCAATGCTGCTGCGCAATCTGCGCTACCTCATCCGGGCTGTCAACCCGGACGTTGACCGGCAAACCGCTGCTATTGCTGTAAAAAGCCGGGAATTGATCCGTTCCATAGCCAATGACCAGTACACCCATGGTCTCTAAAACCTCAAGCGTGGCAGGCAGATCCAGGATCGCTTTTGCCCCAGCGCAGACTACCACCAGCGGGCTGCGGCCTAATTCGGGCAAATCCGCCGAAACGTCGAACGGCGCGCCGCGATGGACGCCGCCAATCCCGCCGGTTGCGAATACTTGGATTCCCGCCGCATGGGCCGCGAACAATGTCGCCGCGACGGTGGTTCCGCCGTTCTCTTTTCTCGCCAGGGCAATGCTAAAATCGCGCCGGCTAATTTTACGCGCCCCATCTTCATTCGCCAGGCGGTGAAGCTCTTCTGCACTCAACCCCAGGTGCACCTGCCCATCCAGCAGGCCCACCGTTGCTGGCGCTGCGCCTTGTTCACGGACTTCCTGTTCTAGCCCTTGGGCCAGTTGCAAGTTCTCCGGCCGCGGAAGGCCGTGCGTAATCACTGCCGACTCCAGCGCAACGACCGGTAAACCCGCTCGTAAAGCTTGAGCCACTTCATATCCAAATACAAAAGAGGAGGGAATTTTTCTCATCATCATCTTTAATTTTATATCAGATACTTTTTGCCTGGTTGTGCCAATCCCCAAAAGTACGCTTATCCTAACAACCCTGTAAGCGATACATATGGGTGGGTATTGTATAATAAGCCAGAATGCCGCTTGTGCTTCGCCTAAGGACCATTAATGAGGGTTCCAATAAATTCCGTTACCAAACGCCTGATACCAGGCCTGATCCTGGGGTTCGTTGTTCTGGTTGGTCTGGCTCTTATGGGAGATCTCCGTGAGGTCAGCCAATCCCTTTTGCGTTTCCGCTGGGAATATTTCTTAATTGCCATCGGGTTTACCCTGATTAATTATGCGCTGCGCTTCCTGAAGTGGCATTTTTACCTGGGTCAAATTGGGATTCGGAGCCTATCCTGGGGACAAAGCCTGCGGTTGTTTGTGGCCGGCTTTCCCCTCGCGGTCACGCCTGGCAAAATTGGCGAGGCGTTGAAAGGCGTTTGGCTCAACCGCATGTGTAAGATCCCTATCGGGCGGGGAGTGTCCGTGGTCCTGGCCGAGCGCATCAGCGACGGCCTGGCAGTCATGATTCTTTCTACCCTGGGCGTAATTGCTTACCCGCAATACTGGCCGGCCTTCACCGCCATCCTGGGAATACTCATCCTGATAATCATCTTCTCACAGATCCGGCCGGTCGCGCTGTGGCTATTGAACCTTGGGGAAAAACTCCCCCTGGTCAATCGCATAGCGCATGGGATGCGAGAATTCTACGAAGGCAGCTTTGCCCTGTTCCGACCGGGCGCAGTTCTTCTGGCGGTTTTGCTGGGAACCATTTCCTGGCTGGGTGAGGGAGTTGGTTTCTACTACATTTTACTGGGTTTAGGCGCCCCGCCCAGCATTCAATTAATGGCCTCCGCTATTTTTATTTTAGCCTTCTCCACCGCGATTGGCGCGGCCTCTGCGCTGCCCGGTGGTCTTGGGGCCGCTGAGATTTCCATCGCCGGGATGATGGCATTAGTCTTATGGGAAAGCCCCGCCATCGCCACCTCTGCTACCCTTTTGATCCGCCTGGCGACCCTTTGGTTTGGCGTTGGGCTTGGGCTTTTGACCTGGAGTTTCTCACCGGATCTTTTAGGCATGCAAAGCGACCGAGGGTCAACGGCAGAAGCCTGAGAGCGTGAAATCTTCAGCAAAAAGAAGATAAAAAATTCATCTGTTTTTCACATGTGCAAACCGATTTCGGTTGAGGGTTAATGAAATCTTGGGGTAAAATTTAAGTGGAAATTAAAGCAATCGGACAGCACACATGCCCCTAGCTCCTGGGACTCTTTTGAATAACCGTTACCGGATCGTTTCCATCCTCGGCCAAGGGGGAATGGGTGCGGTCTATCGTGCGTCCGATGAGCATCTCTTAATCCCGGTAGCCGTAAAAGAGAATCTATTTCTGACGGAAGAGTATGGGCGGCAGTTCCAACGCGAGGCGCATATTCTGGCTGGCCTGCGCCATCCTAATCTTCCGCATGTTTCCGATTATTTTATGATGGAAAATCAGGGCCAATACCTGGTGATGGATTATGTCGAAGGCGAAGATTTGCGCCAGCGGATGGAACGTATGGGCACGCTTCCCGAACGAGAAGCCATCCTGGTTGGCATTTCCATCTGCGACGCGCTCACCTACCTGCATACCCGGCGCGCGCCGATTGTCCATCGGGATATAAAACCTGGCAATATCAAAGTGACACCCGACGGGCAAGCCGTTCTGGTCGACTTTGGCCTGGCAAAAATCATGCAGGGAGCCCAGGTTACCTCTACCGGTGCAAGGGCGATGACCCCTGGTTACTCGCCCCCGGAACAATACGGCACCGCGCGCACCGATTACCGTTCGGACATCTATTCGCTGGGGGCCACCCTGTATGCGACTCTGACCGGTGTGATCCCAGAAGACGGTCTTGCTCGCATGACCGGGAAAGCCAGGCTTACCCCGGTTCGCGAACTGGCGCCCAAGGTAAACCGGCGTTTGGCGGAAACCATTGAACGCGCTCTGGAAGTCGATTCGGATGACCGTTTCCAGACGGCTGAGGATTTTAAATGCAGCCTGGTTGATTCAGGCGAACTCTCCGATTACTATCAGGACCGCCCGGCAATTTCCCCACCACCCGCTACAGGCACGAGTGGTGAAGGAAATGCAATCCTGAATGAAGAACTGGATGATAAGTCTGTGTCGAAGCCATCCAATGGAAATTCCAGGAAACGCCGGGGCCGAAAACGCCGTATCACCTGGGCATTGGTAGCAGTCCTGCTGGCTGTTATTGTCGGGACTGCCTGGTTATTCGCTGCCCGGCCCGATCTGCCCCGCTCAGTGGTGGCATATTTCACCGCAGCGCCAACCCCGGACCAAACACCAACGGAAATTGCTTCCATCCTATCCAGCCCGACCGGTGCCAGCACGCCTGGCACAGGCCAAACAACAGTGGCTGGCAGCAGCATTGCCGACCCCCTGCTGACCGCAACCGATACCCCAGCGCCCGAACCAACGGTTACACTGGCCCCCATGGCCACCCTGACTTCGGCCCCGACCGCAACGCCGAGAGGCGGAGGAATGGGGCAAATTGCCTTTGCCTCCGACCGGGGGGGAAACATGCAAGTCTGGTTGATGGACGTGTCCACAAAAAAATCGCACCAGATCACCGGCCAAAAGGACGGCGCCTGCCAGCCCACCTGGTCCCCGGATGGCATGCGTTTAGCATTTATCTCTCCCTGCTCGGATAAGCAGGATATGTATCAGGGAAGTATTATTTATGCGATCAACCTGGATGCGGAAGGCAATTCTGACCAGGCCAGTGTGATCCAGCTGACCAGGGGGTTGGAAGGCGACTTCGACCCGGCCTGGTCTCCAGACGGCAAGCGCATCGCCTTCACTACGTTATCCGGAGGGAAACCTGCCATCGCGGTGCTCAACCTGGATGACCTTTCCATTGAAGAGCTTTCCAAAATGAATTACGCGGATAAACACCCTTCATGGAACCCCAGCGGTATGCAGCTGGTGTTTGTCAGGCAGTTTCTCACCAGCCAAATCTGGGTTATGTCCAGCAACGGGCAGGTCCAGGATCAATTCTCACCCCGCAATCCAATCAATAACCTTTGGCCAACCTGGTCAGTGGATGGACAGATCATTTTCTACAGTCAAACCAGCCCGGATTCAAACGTTCCCATGCTGGTTTACTTGCGTTATGAAGACCGCAATACGCCCAAGGAGAACCGCATCCCAACCAATCCTAAAGGCGAATCAGGACCGGTCGCGGAGGTCCATCCCTCACCGGACGGTTTCTGGCTGGCCTTTGAGAGCTGGCCAGATGGCAAGAACCATGATATTTACATGATGAATATCAACGGCTCGAACCGGGAACGGTTGACCACAGACCGGGCAAAAGATTTTGGTCCTGTTTGGCGTCCGCTGAGTGCGCGGACCAATCCGCTGCCATAGCCATCTTCTGTAGAAGGGGGAAATGATGACATTGGAGGTAGGTGCGCTTCTCCACAACCGGTATCGTGTGGAAGCGACAATTGCCGTGGGCGGCATGGGCGCGGTCTATCGGGCGTTGGATGAAACGCTGGGAATTCAGGTTGCCGTCAAGGAAAACTTTTTTTCCACCGAGGAATATTCTCGCCAGTTCCGGCGTGAGGCAACCATCCTGGCCAGCCTTCGCCACCCTAACCTGCCACGGGTAACCGATCACTTTGTCATCCCCGCGCAGGGCCAGTACCTGGTGATGGATTTCATCGAGGGTGTGGATCTGCGCGAAATCATTGCCCAGAACGGCAGCCTTGCCGAAGCGGAAATCATCCGCATAGGCGCGATAATAAGCGATGCGCTGGCGTATCTGCACAGCCGCAACCCGGCCATTGTTCACCGCGATATTAAGCCGGGCAACCTCAAAATCACCCCGGCCGGGAACGTTTTCCTGGTCGATTTTGGGCTGGCGAAAATTTCGCGCGGCGAGGCTACCGCCACGGGGGCCCAGGCGCTTACCCCAGGTTATGCTCCCCCAGAACAATATGGGCAGGGCACGGAGCCACGTTCAGACATTTATGCGTTGGGCGCTACGTTATATGCCGCCCTGACCGGCAAAATACCCGAGGATGGACTCAGCCGGGCGATGGGCAGCGCAGAACTAACGCCTGTCCGGAAGCACAATCCGCAGGTAACCGAACGGCTCGCAAAAGTGATCGAGCACGCGATGGCGATTGTCCCTGCCGACCGTTATGCCACGGCCATGGCATTTCGCGAAGGACTGCTGAGCGCTGAGGCCAGGTCTCAGGTCAAGGCTCAACCTGTGTCAGTGCCTACGCTGCGATCGCCGTTCCCAAGACCGGTGGAGCAGAAAGACCAATCGCAGGCCGCGGCTCTGCCCGGTCCGGCTGCCCCCGTAATCGCGACTGCCGCGCCGCGCCGAACCAGCTTCCAAACCGCCTTTATCGGCAGCCCAAAAACCGCGCAAGCGAGGCGTGCCAATCGGGGCAGTATTTGGCATCGGAGGGGTGGTAGTGCTGGCTGGATTTGCCACGCTGGTGTTTGGCCTGGGTTTATTCAAATCCCAAATGCCAGCCCAACCGGTTCCCAGCGCAACGCTGCTGCCCACGCTATCCAGCTTGCCAACAATCACCCTTCCGGCCCCCGCCAGCCTCACTCCCACGCTGCAAATTTCCGAAACACCCACTCTTGCGCCTGCAGCATCTTCCACACCGGTCGACACGGCCACGCCTGCCGCTACGGTTACTGCACACACCCACCGCAACCCCTCTAGGCAGCGCAAGCGGCCAAATCGCTTTCTCTTCCGAACAGGATGGAAAAACGCAGATCTGGCTTATGAACTCGGACGGCTCAGACAGCCGGCAGCTAACCCACCTGCCCGACGGCGCCTGCCAGCCAGACTGGTCGCCGGACGGCAAACGCCTCGTATTTATCTCCCCTTGCCAGGGCAAGAAAGATATGTATCCTGGAGCGAGCCTGTTCATCATCAACGCGGATGGGACGGGTTTGACCCCCTTAGCCACCCTTCCAGGCGGCGATTTCGACCCGGCCTGGGCGCCGGATGGCACTCAAATCGCTTTTACCACCTTGCGTGATTACAACATTCCGCACCTGTTCCTTTACAAGCTGAGCGATCATTCCGTCAAGCGGCTATCGAACCAGGTAAACCGTGAACGGCACCCGGCCTGGTCGCCGGACGGCAAACAACTGGCTTATGAAACCACGATTTTGAGCCAACCGCAGATCTGGACTATGTCAGCCAAGGGAGAAAACGCCCGGGAGTTTTCGTTGTTGAGCAGCGCCTATGATTTCACACCTGCCTGGGCGCCGGACGGCAGCGTGATTATCTTCAGCCAGGGGAACCAGCCATTCCTGGTTGCCCGCCAGGTAGGCGACCGGAGTGCCCAGCAAGTCCCGGTGTCGGACCGCATCCGCCCGGCCGAAGAAGCGCGCTTTTCAATCGATGGATGGTGGCTGGCATTCGACCTCAAGCAGGACGGCAATACCGATATCTATATTATGACCCCCAATGGCGCCAGCCTGACCCGCCTGACGACGAATCCAGGGGTGGACTTCCACCCGGCCTGGAAGCCGTGACGTCTACTTGATCAAGTTACCGGCATAAGGTTTTGCAAACAATGCCGGCGTACCGCCGGTGTGCCAGAATAAAACCGTCTCCCCCGATTGAAAAAACCCGCGGCGGATCAAATCCAGCATCCCGGCAGCGGCGCGGGCGGTATATACCGGGTCGAGCAGCAGGCCTTCTTGCCGTGCAAACAGGCCAATTGCCTCGCGTTCGGCATCTCCCAGCACCCCGTAGCCCGCACCGAGATAATCCGCGTTGACGTAGATCTCCTCCGGCAGAAGGGCGATTTTCTCCCCCAACCGGTCCGCGGCGGCGTTGGCCAGTCCGGCGACAATGCCTTGCAGGTCTGGCGCGGGCTCGTCGATGCTGATCCCCAGCACCCGGCCGGCCCAACCTGCCCGGCGCGCTCCCAGGGCCAACCCGGCCTGAGTGCCGCCCGATGAGGAAGCCACAACGATCCAGTCCACCGCCCGCTGCTGCACTTTCGACTGCTCCAGGAATTCCTGGAAAGCGGCCTCATACGCCAGCGAGCCCAGCGCATTGGAGGCGCCCAGTGGAATCAGGTACGGGCGGCGGCCTTCCTCCCAGGCAATATCAAATGCCTTCTGCAGCGCCGCCTCGCGCTCTGGCCGGGACGTCCAGACGATTTCCGCCCCAAACAGCTGATCTAGCAGCAGGTTCCCGGAAAACGGCTCTTCCGGCGCGCCAGAGAGGACGAGGATGCAGTCCAGCCCGGCCCGCGCCGCCAGGGCAGCCGTCTGCCGGCAGTGGTTCGACTGCGCCGCGCCAACTGTGATCAACGTGCGGGCGCCGTTCGCCTGGGCTTCGGCCAGAACGAACTCCAGTTTGCGGGTCTTATTGCCGCCAAAGGCCAGCCCGGTAAGATCATCACGCTTGACCAGCAGGCGCGGTCCGCCCAATAGAGCGCTCAAACGCGGCAGCGGCTCGATTGGGGTGGGCAGGGTTGCAAAACGCGTGCGAGGGATTAGCGAACCCCAAGTCATAAGCTTACCTCCCGGCGCGTGCGTGCCCGGCCGCGCGTGCGCATGAAATCCAGAACCCGCGGCAAAACGCGGGTATACAAAATGTACGCCAACGGGCGCGCCGGGAAATCCCACGCGCCGGCCATCCGCACCACCTGGCCGCCGATACCTTCTTTGAAGCGGAAGACGCCCCACATCGGGTCGCTTTCATCAAATACGTCTGGCGCGCCCCACAGGTCGTACTGCGTGCATCCGCGTGCTTTGGCCCGGCGCATCGCTTCCCACTGCAAAAGGTAGTTGGGCATCTTCTCACGGTGCGCCTGGCGCGACATGCCGTAAAGGTACCAGGCCCGGCTGGCAAAATAGAAAGCAAAAATTCCGGCAACTGGCTCGCCATCCACTTCGGCAATCAACGGTTCGGCTAGCGACCGGTTCGATGAACATTTCCCACAAGCGCAAGTAATAGCCTTCATCGCGGATCACAAAGCCGTCCCGCACAGAGGTTTCGGCATACATGCGGTACAGCATGGGCAAATCGCCGGCTGCACCCGCGCGCACCTGCACGCCCTTTTTCTGGGCCAGGCGCAGGTTATAGCGCGCTTTCTGCTTCATGCGTGCCAGCCAATCGGCTTCATCGCCTGCCAGATCCAGGCAGACCGTATTGCGGAACTGTACCTGCTCCTGCGATAAGCGCCATCCACCCGCTTTCAATTCGGATACCACCTGCTCAGCCTGCCGGGCCGGGTACGTCTGTTTCCGACCCCGGCACGCCGTACCCCAGGATTAGCTCTGGATCGATTTTGATAAAAATTGCACCCAGTTTGCGCGCCAGGGCTTGCAGATCACCCATCACCCGGCGGCTCCATGCGCGGTCGTTCCAATCCACCAGCGGACCGCGCGGAACATAGAGCACGCTGAACCCGCCCGGCATCGCCCGGCGCAGCACCAGCGCCGCCGCGCGCACCTGTCCGTTCTCATCCCGCCAAAGCTGGGGGAGCGGCTGCCACCCGTAATGGCTTTTAAACTGGCCCCACTCCCAGGTTTGCAGGATATGCGCTCCCGGTAAGCCTGCGATGCTCTCATTCCATTCTGCTCCGGTGATATTCATCCGCCTGCCTCGTGCCTTCTACGCGACCACCAGCGGTACAGGCGGATACGCCAGCGGCAGATACGGCCGGTCCCAGGCCCCTGACGGAGCGCTTCAATTCGCCGCCAAAACCGCGTTTAAAACGATACACCCCCCACAGCCCATCCGAACGCTCACTGAAATTCGCTTCCAGCGTGGTTTCGTCCGCATCCGGTACGCCCCACAAATCGTACTCTGCGCAGCCGCGCGCTTTTGCCCAGCGCATGGCTTCCCACTGCAACAGATAGGTAGGCATGCGGTTGCGCTCTTCGTCATTCGAAGCGCCATAAAAATACCAGGCTGCGCGCGCCACGCGCAAAAACCATCAGCCCGGCCAGCGGTTGACCATCATATTCAGCCATCAACAGCGCGCACATGCCCTGCGGCTGAAATAATGCGTGCGCACGGCGAAAATACTCCAGGCTGTGCACGCCAAACCCATCGCGCTGCCCGGTCACCTGCATAAGCTGGTAAAACGTCTCCAGGTCCTGAGACTCGCGCACCACCACGCCCTTTTTTTCAGCCAGGCGGATGTTATAGCGCGTTTTTTGCTTCATGCGCGCCAGCCAATCCTCTTCGCTGCCCGCCAGGCTGATCACCACCGTCCGGCGGGGTTGGATGGGATCGGCATCGGCGATAAATCCGGCAAACCGCGCCTGGCTTTGCGCGGTTTCGCCCGCCGGTCCATCCGCCGATTCCCAGGCATCTGGCTCAACCTTCAGCAATATCGCGCGCCTGCGCCGGCATACCCGGTCCAGTACGGGCCAGAACGCGGGCCAATCCGGTCCAACCGGGCCTTTTGGCACATACGCAAACGAAAAGCCCAGCGGCAAAGGGCGGAACAAGACCTGCGCGCCCGTTTCGCCTGCCCGCACGCGTTCCACCTGCCAGCCAAATTCCGCTTTGAAATCGCCCCACGCACTGGTCTGCAAGAGATGCGCCTCTGGGTGATCCTGTAGAAAACGGTCCCATTCGGCGGAGGTGAGGGGGATCATGTGCGGTTGCCTGTTTTGACAGCGGGCGCAAATTGCTTCGCGAGCTGCGCCGGCATCCTACTGTCCGCGGAAACCAACGACGGTGCCCACGGTGCGCAGCAGAATGACGAAATCCAGCAGCAGATTGCGGTGCTTGATATAGTATAGATCATATTCCAGCTTGACGGCCGTTTCCTCAACCGTGGCAGCGTAGCTAAAATTTACCTGCGCCCAGCCGGTAATTCCCGGCTTCACCAGCAGGCGCGCCCGGTAGAATGGCACTTTGGATTGCAACTCGCTCACCAGTTGGGAAATTTCTGCCCGCGGGCCAACCAGGCTCATCTCGCCGCGCAGCACATTAATAAACTGCGGGCTTTCATCCATGTGCGTCCTGCGCAGGAACCAGCCGATTTTGGTAATGCGCTCCTTGTCGGGCAGCGGCTTGCCTTTTTCATCAAATGCTTCGCGCATGGAGCGGAATTTGATAATTTTGTATTCTTTGCCGTGTTTACCCAAACGGCTCTGGTAATAGAAAACGGGCCAGCCCGATTCAAGCAGAATCAACAGCCCGAGGAAAGGCGTAATCATCGCCACCCCCAAAACCCCGACCAACCCTCCAATGATATCGAACAGGCGCTTGCCCAACTCATACAGACCGTTTGCCCGCGCCTGGTCCACAAAGGAACGTAAGATCCAGTCCGAACGCAGCAGGGCAATCGGAACGCGCCCGAGCAAATCCTCGTACACGATCGGCATGGTCGTGACCTCGATACCTTCTTCTTCGGCCTGGAGCAGCGCCTGGAACATGCAGTCTTGCATCTCACCGGTGATGGCAAAAATCAAGTCGGTTACTTTCTGATGCTCGATGATCTGGAGCATTTCTTCGCTGGTGCCCAGGATGGGATAGCCTTCCACGCAGGTATTGCGCTTGTAGGGGTCATCGTCAATTAGACCGACCATATAAAAAGGCGGCGGCCAGATTTCTTTGAGCACCTGGACCAGCGTTGAACCGGCCCGGCCCGCCCCAACGATGAGTACCCGGCGCAGGAATTCGGGGGTAGTAAAAACCTTGATGTAGAGGAAACGCCAGCTGACCATAAAAACGGCGGCGGCTACAATAAAAGTGGCAACGCTCCGCCGGGGGAGTGTTTTTGGATCCGAAAGGAAGAAGACAAACAGGTAGAGCACCAGGCTGACGGCAGCCGCGATCGCCACGCCTTTGACGGTATCCGAACGGTGCCCCGCGCGGCGGATATCGTACATTTCAACGTTCAAAATCATCCACAGAACCGGCAGAAAGAAAAACCAGGGCGGGATGCGTTCGCCGATGAGCTCCAGGAGGCTCGGCCCTAACCAATCCTTTTGGCCCCACATATAAAGGGCCACGAACAGGGCCGACGCAGCCATAACGGCATCCCCGGTCAACAGGATAATTCTGCGCTCACCGGGGTGCAGGCGAAATTGAATGGATTTTGCATTTGGATTAATAGAGCCCATTAGGATGCTATACCACTATCTCCAAGAATGTTGTCACCATACTCCATAAAAATGCTGCCCCCCAGCTACCAGTGCATGGTGAATATGGCCAGGGGTATTCCCAGAACCAGCCGCGGTTCGCGGTGCCGGAGGGCCGCTGGCATGGCGCCAGCCAGCAACACCAGCCCATATCCGAGCAGTTCAGCGATCAACAACAGTCGGGCCAGGTTCCACAGCGGCGCCAGCGCCAGCAGAATGACCAGGCTTAATACAAACACTGGCGGCAGCCCCTGGCGCCAGCGCAGTGTCTGCGGGTACCGCCGCAGCATGCGCCATTTCCAATATCCATAGCGCCAGTACTGCTGCGCAAGTGTCTTCAAGGTAGGCCGCGCAAAGTAGGTGGAGCGGATGCGCGGGTTGAGCCAGATTTTCCCGCCTCCCTGGCGGATTCTGGCATTGAACTCATAATCCTCATTCGACAGCAGTCCTTCGTCAAAACAGCCAAATCGATCAAACACATCCCGCCGGAATGCGCCAAAAGGCACCGTATCAACATACCCGGCCTCATTGGTGTAGCGGTAGCGAGCATCGCCAACCCCAAAGGGGTGGGCAGCAGCCATGGCAATCGCCCGCTGCATCAAAGCCGTTCCCAAGCGGGCGAATTTCCCACACGCCGCCCACATTATCGCCCCGCCCCGCCTCCAGATCTTCCAGGCAGCGCTCGATGTAATCCGGAGCAGGCACCGAATGCGCGTCCAGACGGATGATGTAGCGGCCATGGGCCACCGCCAGCGCGCAGTTGAGCGCTGCCGGGATAACGCGCCTGGGGTTATCCACCAGGTGGACGGCCAGCTCGGGGTGCGATTGTTGAAAAGCAGCGACTTCTTCCCGGGTCTGGTCGGTTGACAGCCCATCGGCGATAATCACTTCCAAATCCTCAGCCTTCCCGGACTGTTGATAAAAAGTTTGCTCGTATAAGGCATCCAATAAAAGACGGATGGTTGCCTGCTCATTATAACAAGGGATAATAATTGAGACGAGAGGCATGCCCTATCGTTTACCTTTCAATTTGGATATGCAGTGTGGAATCATCGGGTCTTGCTAATGGTAGTTTTACCATAAAACGGCTTCCTTGTCCCGGTTGACTTTCCACCCAAATCTGGCCGCCATGCGCCAGGACGATCTGGCGGGCAATGGGCAGCCCCAGGCCAACGCCTCTGCCCTGCCCCCCCGCGCCGGGATTTATCCACCTGAAAGAAGCGTTCAAAGATGCGCGCCTGATCCTCCGGCGCAATCGCCGCTGCCAGCATCCGCTACGCTAACCAATACCCCGCCATCCGAGGGCTGGGCCGCGCAGGTTACACAGCCGCCGGGCGGGGTAAATTTAATCGCGTTATCGACCAGGTTGGTAAACACCTGCGCCAACCGGTCTCCATCGCCGGTCACGAGCGGCATCTCTTGAAAATCTTCGCGCAGTTCCACCTCGGCCGCCTTGGCTTGCGGGGCAAATTTCTCGATCACACTGTGCAGCAGCGATATCCATGTTTACCGGTGCGCGCTGCAAATCCGCTGTCCCGGCCTCCAGGCGCGCAAGAGAAAGCAGATCCATTACCAGGCGGTGCATGCGGGTGGCCTCCTGGAAAACCACCCCGGCTGCCTGTTGTAGCGCTTCCGGCGTCTGGACCGTTCCATCCAGAATGGCCTGGGCAAAACCCTGGATCGAGGTCAAGCGGTGTTTTTAGCTCGTGGGAAACATTGGCCACGAAATCGCGCTGTGATTGCTGGCTCATTTGAACGCGCTGGCTCATCTCGTTCATTGCCCTGGCCAGCTCCTGCACTTCGCCCGGCCCCTCCACCGGCAGTGCGGCATGTTCTCCACGGGCCACAGCCTGCGAAGCGCCTACCATCCGGCGCAGTGGGGCGGAAATCCAGTTCGCCATCAAGAAGGCCAGCAAAAAAGCCAGCGCCAGCGCAGCCAGCCCGGCATAGAAAAAAGTCGAAAAGAACTGGTCACGGAACAGCAGCGCCAGCGGCAGCGCCGGGCGCCGGAGACAACATCACCAGCAGCGAGCCGTCCCCCAGGCGGCGCAGCATGTACAGCCAGACCCCTCCTCCATCGGGCTGCGCACCGTGCGCACCTGGTCCGTATCCATCGGGCGAAGCTGCTCGGCGCGCACGATACGTTCAAAGGGCAAATCCACCCCGCCGGTATCCAGTCGAAACGGTACGGTCCGGGTCGATCACCACCAGCGCGAATATTGCGGTCGGCAGCTTCGCGCCGCAGGTAGCGCTCAGCGCGGGCCGGGTTCTGATCTCAACGTTTGCTGGACGTCGGCTGGCAGCGTTTCGTTGAATAAACGCAGACGAAAAACAATCTCCGGGTAGATCAGGCGCGGAGTCTGTAAAAAAGCCAGAACCAGGCCAGCCGCGACGATCACCAGCAGCACGCTGATCAACAGGGCATAACTCAACCAGAGGCGGGTGCGCAGGGACGAAGAAAACATCATACCACCAGCTTATACCCTACCCCGGTGACCGTTTCGATACGTGCTCCGCTGGCCGAGAGTTTACGCCGCAGCTGGGCGACGTGCACATCTACCGTACGGGTCTGACCGAAAAAATCATACCCCCAGGCCAGTTCGAGCAGTTTCTCGCGGCTGAATACCTGCCCAGGATGGCGCGCCAGCACCAGCAGCACTTCAAATTCCTGGGTGCGCAGATTCGATCAGAGCGCCGTTGACCCGCACTTCGCGCCGCCCGATATCGATCACCAGGTCACCGGCACGCAGCACATCCTCCGGCTGCGCGTCCTGCAACCCGCTCGCTGCGCCGTAAAATTGCCTTTACCCGCGCCACCAGCTCGCGCGGGTTGAAGGGTTTGGTCATGTAATCATCCGCGCCCAGTTCCAGGCCCAGGATTTTATCAAAATCCTCGTCCCGGGCAGTCAGCATCAGGATCGGAATCAGGTTATTTTGCGCGCGCAGGCGGCGGCAAACTTCAAACCCATCCAGTTCTGGCAGCATCACGTCCAGCACAACCAGTGCCGGCAGATCCGTTTCGATTGCCCGCATGGCGGACCTTCCATCCGCTACCGATTGTACCGAAAACCCTTCCCGTTCCAGGTACAGCCGGGCCAGTTGGACGATATTCGCTTCATCGTCAACCACGAGAATGCGATGATCGTCCATCACCAACGCTTACCATTTTACAGGGTTTACTCGCTGCAGTTGCTGTCAGCATCATCCTGCTGCTTCAGCAGCGCAATGGCTTCAATCTCCACGGCTGCGCCGAGCGGCAGCGCCGCTACCTGGACGGTAGAACGCGCGGGCGGATTGCTCTTGAAAAATTCGGCGTAAACGGCGTTCATGCGCGCAAACTCTTTGATATCGCGCAAAAACACGGTCGTCTTGACCACGTTGTCCAGGCTGCTGCCGGCGGCTTCCAGGATGTTCCCCAGATTTATCAGCGTCTGGCGAGTTTCAGCCTCAATATCGCCCACCACCAATTTCCCGGTGGACTGGTCGACTCCGGCCTGCCCCGAACAGAATACAAAATTCCCGGTCTTGATAGCTAACGAATAGGGGCCGATGGCTTTCGCTTTTTCCGTTGTCACAACTTCTTTTTTAACACAGCCATTCATCGATATCCTCGTAGTTTGAGAGATGCAGATTTTCCTGATTCTAAGCCAATATTCGCTGTTTCGTATGTAGAAATTCTAGTAATGCAGCTCCTCCACTTTCCCACCAACCCGCTTGCGGAATACCCAGTAGGCCCAAACCTGGTACCCCAGGACGAAGGGCAGGAAGATCAGCACCACGATCAACATCACCCGCAGCGTGTATGGCCCGGACGCGGTGTTATAAATGGTCAGGCTGTACTGCGGGTCCAGGCTGGACACCAGCACCCGGGGGAAGAGCACTTCAAAAATACTGGTCACGGCGAAGACGATCGAAAGCAGCGTCAGGAAGAAGGCCCAACCGCTGCGGTTGGCGTAAATAAAATATCCGGCTGCCAGCAGCGCCAGCACTGCGCCAATCGGGATCGGGCCAGGGTTGACTCCCAGCTGTTTGAGGATATCGGTGAAGAAGTAGGTCGCGACAACATAAGCCCCCATCGACAGCAGCGCAGGCAGCCATAACCGCCTGGCAATTTTTTGCGACGTTTCGCAGATTTCCGCGTGCGTTTTCAGGCTGAGGAATAGCGCGCCGTACAGGGTAAAACCCAAGAAGGAAACCAGCCCACCAAGCAGCGCATACGGGTTGAGCAGGTTAAAGAAACCGCCCACGTAATTCATGCTCTGATCGATCGGCACGCCGCGCACGAAATTGGTAAAGGCCACGCCCCATAACAGGGCCGGGATGGCGCTGCCGGCAAAGATGCACCAGTCCCACAGGCGCTTCCAGCGCGGGTCATCATCCTTGCTGCGGAACTCAAAGGCCACCCCGCGAACGATCAACGCCAGCAGGATGATGAACAGCGGCAGGTAAAAGCCGCTGAACAGGGTCGCGTACCAGCCGGGGAAAGCCGCGAAGGTCGCCCCGCCCGCGGTGATCAGCCAGACCTCGTTGCCATCCCAATGCGGGCCAATCGTGTTGATCATCACCCGCCGCTTGAGGTCGGTCTTGCCGATAAAGGGCAGCAGGATGCCAACGCCCAGGTCGAACCCTTCCAGGACAAAATAGCCGATATACAAAACCGCGATCAGGATAAACCAGAGCGTGTTGAGATCCATCATTCCCTCCTACCCGACATAACCTTCTTCAATCATCGGCTCGATCTTCTTTTCGGCCGGGCCGGCTTTGGCATACTTGACCAGCAGGTAAACATCCGCAACGATCAGCAGCGCGTAGACCAGCGTAAACAAAATCAGCGAGGTCAGCACCATACCCGGCGTCAGGTTCGGCGAGAACGCATCCTCCGTCTTCATCAGCCCGAACACTACCCAGGGCTGGCGGCCCATTTCGGTGAACATCCAGCCGGTGGTATTCGCCAGGTACGGCAGCGCAATGAACAGCGGGAAAAAGCGCACATAGCGGAACTGGCCAATGGGCCGGTTGCGCAGCATTGGATACAGCGCCAGGAAGGCCAGCAGCAGCATCAGGAATCCCAAACCCACCATGATGCGGAAGCCCCAATACATCGTGATGATGGATGGGGCATAATATCCTGGACCGTACTTCGCCTCATATTCTTGCCTGCAGGTTGCGGATGCCCTTCACCTCGCCAGTCGGCTGGTTATAGGCCAGAATGCTGAGAATGTATGGGATGCGGATGGCAAAAACATCCTTCAGGTTTTTCTCGTCGCCAATGGTAAAGAAGGAGAAAGAAGCCGGGTTCTCACTCTCCCACAATGCCTCGGCAGCCGCCATTTTCATCGGCTGGGTCTGCACCATACGCTGCGCCTGGCTGTGCCCGACCAGGATGACCAGGAAAATGGACAGGATGCCAAATACCGCGGCCAGCTGGAAGGAACGGCGGAAGAAATCCATTTCACGGCGGCGGATCAGATGGTACGCGCTGATACCGAGCACAAAGAAGGCCCCGGTGGTAAACCCTGAAAGGATCGTGTGCGGGAACTGCGTCCACAGGTAGGGGTTAGCCAGCAAAGCGCCAAAATCGTTCATCACTGCCCGGCCATTTTCAATCGCGTACCCAACCGGGTGCTGCATAAATGAGTTGGCGATCAAGATCCACAGCGCGGAAATATTCGCGCCCAGCGCCACCAGCCAGATGGCTGCCAGGTGCATGCCTTTTGAAAGCTTATCCCACCCAAAGATCCAGACGCCCAGGAATACCGACTCGAGGAAAAAGGCCAGCAGCGCCTCAATTGCCAGTGGAGCGCCAAACACATCCCCGACAAAACGCGAATACTGGGCCCAGTTCATCCCGAATTGGAATTCCATTACAATACCGGTGACCACACCCATAGCGAAGTTGATTAAGAACAGGTTCCCCCAAAACTTCGCCATGCGCTTGTATGTCTCATTGCCGCTGCGGACGTACAACGTCTCCATAATGGCAACCAGGACGGCTAATCCCAATGTTAATGGAACAAAGAAGAAGTGATAGATCGTGGTGACCGCAAATTGCAGTTGAGAAAGCGTCAATACATTCATGCACGAACTCCTCCCGGACCAGTTTTGCAGGATGGATATGAATGCTGTTACCAGTAGAAATGGGGACGTAAAACCTTACCATTCGAAGTATACACCCTTGCGATTTTCATCACAACCGGCTGTATAAACCCAATGGGGCATCACATGCTTGCTCTTTCAAGAAGAACCAAACTCTGAACCGCCTGTCCTAAAATTTTGTTACTTCATTGCCCGTCTGGTATAATTGGACATTTGGGAATGAGAACGCATATTTTCTGGCTGCAGATGGTTTTCCCGGGTATCCCGGCGGCCAGGAATGCTTGAATAAAGGATTGAAAACTCCGCTTATGTTGGACAAAATTGCATCGATTGAAAATCGTTACGAAGAACTGGGCCGGTTGTTGGAGGAATCCGCGAGCGACTACCAGCGTGCCGCCGAATACGGCAAGGAACGCTCGGATCTGGAGGCCATTGTCAACAAGGCCAATGAATACCGCACTGCCCAAAAGCAGATCGAAGAAGCCCGCTCTTTGCAGGAAGAGAACGACGCCGAACTGCGCGAGCTGGCCCGCGCGGATCTGGAAGCGCTGGAACCGCGTCTTCAACAACTGGAACGCGAGCTGCAGGTCCCTGCTGGTTCCCAAAGACCCGCGCGATGAACGCAGCGTCATCGTCGAAATCCGCGGCGGCACGGGCGGCGATGAAGCTGCCCTGTTCGCCGCCGACCTGTTCCGCATCTACTCGCGCTACGCGGAAAAACGCCACTGGTCGGTGGAAATTCTCTCGGAAAATGCGACCGGGATCGGTGGCTACAAAGAGATCATTTTTATGGTCAAAGGCCGCGGCGCATATTCGCGATTGAAGTACGAATCCGGCGTGCACCGCGTGCAGCGCGTCCCTACCACGGAAGCCCAGGGACGCATCCATACCTCCACGGCTACCGTTGTGGTGCTGGCCGAAATGGATGAAGTGGATGTGCAGATCCCGGAAAGTGACATCAAGATAGACGTCTACCGCTCGGCCGGCGCGGGAGGACAAAACGTGCAGAAGAACTCCACCGCGGTGCGCATCCTGCACATCCCCACCGGGATTGTGGTGGCCTGCCAGGATGAGCGCTCGCAGTTGCAGAACAAATTGCGCGCCATGAGCATCTTGCGCGCCAAGCTGTATGATCTGGAAATGGAAAAACGCCAGCACGAGCTGGAAACCGACCCGCCGCTCACAGGTTGGCACTGGCGAGCGCTCTGAGAAGATCCGCACCTACAATTTCCCCCAGTCGCGCGTAACCGACCACCGCATCAACGTTTCGTCCTACAACATGGCTGCTGTGCTGGAAGGCGAGATCGATGAATTCATTGATGAGCTGTCGCTGCGCGACGAAGCCGACCGCCTTTCTACCGGTGAGGAGGATGAAGAGATAAGCAGCCGCGATCTGCGTCGCGTCGCGGACTGGCTGAGGTTTGCGCGGTCGTTCCTCGAAAGGGTTCCCGCGAACCGGGGGCAGCTTGCCGGTGAAGATGCCGGCCTGGAGACCCAGGTGCTGCTGGCCCACGCGCTGCAAAAGCCGCGCGCCTGGGTGCTGGCGCACCCGGAAGCTGTCCTCACCCCACAGCAGCAGCGCCACCTGACCAAACTGCTGGGCGGCCTGGCGCAGGGCACGCCCCTGCCCTACCTGACCGGCCAGCAGGAGTTTTTTGGCCTGGAGTTTGAGGTTACCCCGGCGGTGCTCATCCCGCGCCCTGAAACGGAGCTGCTGGTGGAGCACGCGCTGGAATGGCTCCAGCGCCATCCCGACCGCCGCCGCGCCGCCGATGTGGGCACCGGCTCGGGCTGCATCGCCGTGAGCCTGGCCCACCATGTTCCTGATCTGCGCATTTTGGCCGTCGACCGCTCCTGGGATGCGCTGAAAGTGGCCCGGCGCAACGCCGCGCGCCACCAGGTAGACAACCAGGTCACCTTCCTGCAAGGCGACTTGCTCTCCGCCGCCGCCGCGCCGTTCGACCTGGTCTGCGCCAACCTGCCCTACATCCCCAGCGAACCCCTTGCCAGCCTGCCGGTCGCGCAGCACGAGCCGCTTCTGGCGCTCGACGGCGGGCCGGATGGGCTGAACGCCATCCGCGGCCTGCTGGCCGGCGCTTCGCGCTGGCTGGCGCCGGGCGGGCTGCTGCTGCTCGAAATGCAGTTCGACCAGGGCGATGCGATTACTTCCCTGGCTGAGGCGTGCCTGCCAGCCGCGCGGATCAAAGTCCACGCTGACCTGGCCGGTTTCCCTCGCCTGGTTGAGATCCAGGCCAATGACCCTGAGGCGCCGCCCCAAGGCGACAGGATATAAAAGCCCCTGGAACGGAGGACGATGTGTCTACTATCCTTCTGCTTACCTCTGACCCTACAGCCATCTCCCGTGCACTGGAAATTCTGGCAAGCGGCGGCCTGGTGGCTTTCCCCACGGATACCGTTTATGGTGTGGCCGCTGGCGTAAATAACGCTCAGGGTATCGATCGCCTATACGAAGCCAAGGCCCGTTCGGCCAACAAAGCCATCGCCGTGCTGGTTGGTGAGATCGAGCAGCTGGACCAGCTGACGACCGGCCTCACCCAATCCGCACAGCGACTGGCGGAGCGTTTCTGGCCTGGCGCGCTGACCCTGGTGGTACCCAAACACCCCAGCCTGCCCGAAAACCTGTCCCCGCTGCCCACCGTAGGCGTGCGCATGCCGGACCACGCCTTTGCCCGCGCGCTGCTGCGCGCCGCCGGGCCGCTGGCGACCAGCTCGGCCAACATCTCCGGGGAGACCAACACGCTCACCGCGCAGCAGGTGCTGGAGCAGTTAGAAGGGCGGATCGAGCTGGTGCTGGATGGCGGCGCGGCGCCGGGCGGCGTGCCATCCACCGTGGTCGACTGCACCCAGGCCCACCGCAAATTCTGCGCCAGGGCGCGCTTACGGCGGAAATGATCAATGCCGCATTGGCACAAACCAAATAATTGAATACTTTCTAACCTGTTTCTTAACCCCTATTCAGATCCATTTTAAGTTCGCTTTCTATACTATAGATGCATTCTCCTATAAAAAACCCCCGCGGCTGAGATGGCGCCTCACCCGCGGGGGTTTTACGTGGTTCAAGGGATTTGCTTGAAAACTACCTGCCGTTACCAGCGGAACTTCAGAAAGATAGTTACCAGCAGTACCGCCGCGAGTGGGAGAAAACCGCCCAAACATGCGCGCGGCGCGGGCGGTTGGCTTTCAGCGGGCTGCGCGGCGGATATTTCCGTTGGCGCGGGCGAGGCATTGGGAACCTGCGCGATAGGAGTGGCCGCGCTGCACCGTTTCAGCCGGAACTGCGGGGGTAATCGTTGGTAGCAGCGGCGCTGCCGGAAGCAGCGTAGGCGGGAGCACAACTGGGCCGCTGGATTGGCCTTCACTGACCACCTGGTACGCCTGGCCGTCTACCACAATCGTTACCTGTTCGCCCAGCGCCAGGGCTGCGGCAATATCGGGCCGCGCGGCCAGCAAGCGGAAGTATTCATCCGATAAGAAGGCGATTTTCTGAGCTTTCATTGTCTGAGGGTCATAGTTGGTATCCAACCAGGTTCCGTCTTGGAAGAGGAAAGTGCGCGCGCCCACCACGCGGATAGGCTGGCCGCCCTGCCCTGCCGCTGCGTGTTCACGCCCCCACTACCGCCGCCAGCGCCCGGGGCCTGGGGAGCCACATCCGCGGACTGCATCTGGCCTTCCTGCGCCGCGCGGTCTACCGCACCTTTGCCAGACGCCTCCATGGGCGCCTGGGCCTGGCCAAAGGCCTCCTCGGCGATGCGATCCTGGGCTTCAGCGCCCAGCGGCATCGGCTCGGTCACCAGGTAGGATGTGTACGGCGTGACAATCCCGTAGCGCACGCTCAGCTTGACGATCTGCTGGATGGTTTCCTTGTCTGCCCCGTCCAGCCGGATGCGGTTGAGCAGGTAACCAATCTTGCGCGTCGCCCACAGGCGCGGCAGCATATCCAGATTCCCGGCCGCACCCCGGCTGTCGCGCTCGAAGACCTGCGCCGGGAAGCGGAACGCCTGCGCCTGACCGTTCACCACCCCTTGCAATGTTACATCCTGCGAGCCACCCTCCCGGTAGCGCCCGACGACGATCACCTGGCTGCCGGCGAACAGATCCGGCAGCGGGTTCGGGTAAATATCATACGTGGACAGGCCGCCAAAATCGAGCTGTAAATCGGTCAGCACCGGGGTGCTGATGCGCTCGTAAAACGCGGACAGCGTTTCATCCAGCGACTCACCCGGGCGCACATAGGTGCTCTGCCCGTGGTGCTCCTGACTGAGCGTATCCAGCAGAACCGTATCCACATCATAACCCACGCCAAAGGCAAACAGGCGCAGGTTTGGCGCGGCGGATTTGGCAAAATTATTGAGGATTTCCTGGCTGTTGATCACCCCTTCGGTCGGCAGGCCGTCGGTCAGAAAGATCAGGTAGGTGGGCCGCTCGTGATCGGCTGCAGCCGCGGCCGCCGCTTCCAGCAGCGCGCGGTTGATATCCGTGCTGCCCACCGCGCTCAACCGGTCGACCCAGCGCAAGGCTTCATTCACCTCACTGGCCGGCCGCAGCCCGCTGGCATAGGTCTCGATGCCGGTGCTGAATGCCTGCAGGTAAAAACGGTCCTCAGGGTTAAGCTTCTTGAGGATAAAGCGCAGCGCCGACTGGGCCTGCTGAAACTTTTCCCCATCCATGCTGCCCGAGTGGTCCAGCACCAGCAGCACATCCTTGGCAATCCGTTCATTGGAATGGCCTGGCTTGGGCGCCAGCAGCACCAGGAAAAAACCATCCGCATCCGTGGGGTCGCCTGGGTCGCGGTATGAGAACAGGTGGAAGGCTTCACTGTCGCCCAGCGAGTAAAACAGCGCAAAGTCGCTGTCAGGGCGCACATTTTTCTCCTCATATCCGGCAATCACGTGGTGATCGTCCTGGCGGTCCAGCCCCACCGGGTGGCTGGGCGAATACACCGCGCGCATCGCCTGCTGGTCGCGAATCTCCACCCGGATGCTGACATCCTCCAGCGGCTCACGCGAGAACTTTTCGGTATTGAGCGGATAGACGTAGCGCACCAGCCCATTCTGGGCAGTCAGCGCCTGGGTGTACTCCAGCTCGATGCGCCGCTCGCCTTTTGGCTGGATGGGAAAAATCGAGGCTTTTACCGCGCCGCGGCCTTCATACTCCAACAAGGCCGGGTCGCGCAGGGTGCGCACGATTTCATCGTAATACTGGCGGGCCTGGTTCGCGTCCAGCACCTCCCCTTTCACCGGTTTGCCGTCCACCCACAGGGTAAAGTTGCTCACTACCGCGTCAAGCGGCAGCGGGAAAACATATGTGCCTTCGATTGGCCACTCGTTGGGGTTGTAGAAAACCTGGTCGACATGCGTCACCGCCAGCTGGTCTTGTATGGATACCGTGACGTGGTGGTAACGGATGGTTAATTGCTCAATCGGGCGCGGCGGAAATGGTGGACAGTCTCGCCCAAGGCAGGGCGGCGGGCAATTATCTCGCGGGCAGGGAGGCGGGATAATAATCCCATCCGCCTGCACCGGGAAACTATTTCCAAACAGGAACAGTACCAGCAAAATCAGGCTCCAGGAGCACTTCTTTTTCATCGGCCTCTCCTTCCGAAAACATCCCCTCGTACCTTAAAGACGAAGCGAAGAAGCAGAAGTTCCCTTTACTCCAAAGTCTGCCGGTTTATCTGCCACATTTGCGCATACACGCCCCCCTGCTCGACCAGCTCCGCGTGGGTGCCGCGTTCGCAAACCTGGCCCGCCTGGAGGAGTACAATTTCATCCATATCCTCGAGCCCGGCCAGCCGGTGGGTGATGTGGAGGACGCTGCGCCCAAGGCTAACCTCGCGCAGCGTTTCGAGCAGGCGCCGTTCGGTAACAGCATCCAGGTTGGCTGTGGGTTCGTCGAACAGCAGCAGAGACGCATCGCGCAGCAGGGCGCGCGCTACCGCCACACGCTGGCGCTCGCCGCCGCTCAGCTGCAAGCCGCGCTCGCCAACCCAGGTATCCAACCCCTGCGGCAGATGCTCAACCAGCTCGCCCAGCTGCGCCTGCCGTACTACCCGCTCCATGTCCGCGGGCGAAGCACCCGGCCTGGCCAGGAGCAGGTTTTGGCGCAAGGTTCCGCTGAACAGGTAGGTGGTCTGGGCGATCACAGATACCCGGCTGCGCAGGTCCTGCGGGTCGCAGCGGCGAAGATCCAGGCCGTTAACCATAATACTGCCCGCCGGATACTCCCAGAAGCGCAGCAGCAGGTTGAGCAGGGTCGTTTTGCCTGCCCCGCTGGGACCCACCAATGCCACGCGCTTACCCGGCGGAAGATCCAGGTCGAAAGCGGTAAGCGCGGCGTCTGCCCGTCCCGGGTACGAAAAGGTCAGCCCGCGGATGCGCAGCGCAAGCGGTTCATCGGGCAGATGCGTTATCGGCCCTGCAGTCGGCGCAGATCCATCGGGGAGCATATCCACCAGCGCAAACAGGCGCCGGGCGGCCTGCAGGCTGCTTTCCAGGTGCTGCGCGGCCTGGGTTAACGGCGTGACAGCTTCAAACGAGGCAATTGTCACCAGCGCCAGGACGGCCAGGCTTACCCCGCTGATCTGGCCGCCGCGCACCAGCGGGATGGCCAGCAGCAGCATACCCCATAGGGACAGCCCTGCCACCAACAGCCCAAGCGCGTTGACCAGCGCGCCAGCCCGGCCCAGGCCGTCCTGCGCGCGGCTGAGCGACCGGCCGGCGGCGGCGACGCGCGCTGCCTGCGCTTCGCCCTGCCCAAAGGCCAGCAGGTCGGGCATGCCCTGGATAACATCCAGCAAGCTGGCGTTCAAAACGGCGCGCTGCTCCACTACCGCGCGCCCCGGCGCGCGCGCCAAAAGGTGCACCAGCACCGGCAGGCCCACCCCGCCCGCCAACAGACCCGCTGCCAGCAGGACGGCCAGGCGGGGAGCCTGCCCGCCAACGAACCACCCGAGCCCAAGCGTAACCACCAGCGCCACCAGGGATGGGGCTACTGCACGCACGTAGAAATTCTCCAGGGTTTCGATATCCGCCACGGCCCGGGAGAGCAGGTCCGCGCTGCGCGCATCTTGCAAGCGGGCTGGAGCCAGCGGCTCGAGCTGCTGGTAAAACCAGACGCGTAGCCCGGACAGCAGGCGGAAATTAACCGAGTGGGAAACCAGCCGCTCTAGATAGCGGAATACAGCCCGGCTGATGCCAAAGAAGCGCACCCCAACAATGGCAACCTGTAACATCGCTATCGAAGGCTGCAGCGCGGCGGAGGCAATCAGGTGGGCGGATGTGCCGAACAGGCCAATCCCACTCGCCACAGTCGCTGCGCCGAATAGTACCGAGAGCGCCACCTGGCGTATAAATGGGCGCAGGAAACCCAGCAGCAAGCCCAGAATTCGCAGCGTTTTCTGCCCCGGCGGATGGTTCATGCGCCCTCCCCTTGATAGGCCGCCAGCAAACGGGCATACGCCCCACCCCCGGCGCGTTTTCCCAGAAGGTCTGCGTGACGGCCGCATTCAACGATCCGGCCTTCTTCCATCACCAGGATCTGATCCGCCTGCGTAACGGTAGGCAGGCGATGGGCGATCACCAGCACCGTCCGCCCGGCACACAACCGGCGAGTGCTCTCCTGCAGCAAACGCTCCTGCTCGATATCCAGGTGCGCGGTCGGCTCGTCAAGGATCAAGAAAGGCGCATCTCGCAGAAAGGCGCGCGCCAGCGCCAGGCGCTGGGCCTGCCCGCCGCTGAGTTGCACCCCACCTTCTCCAATCGGCGTCTCCAACCCTCGCGGGAGAATGTCGATAAACGAGAGCAGGTGCGCCTGCTCGGCTGCCCGGCGCAAGTGCGGCCAGCGTCGCGTCGGGGCTGGCCACCCGCAGGTTATCGGCCAGCGATCCATAGAATAGATAAGGCTGCTGCGGGACCCAGGCCACCTGCGCCCGCCATAACTCGACCGGTATTTCATCAAATGGAATATCGTTCACCCGGATACTACCGCGATCCGGTGCAAAGAAGCGCAGCAGCAGCCCGGCAATCGTGCTCTTACCGGCTCCGCTGGTTCCCACCAGGGCGGTCGTCTGCCCGGAGGGTATTCGCAGCGTTACCCCGTTCAGTGCCGCCGGGCGGGAGGCAGCACTCCCGGAGGGATAGGTATAGTAAACATCGTCAAGTTCGAGATTGAAGGCCTTCAGCAAGGATATCGGTTTGAAGGAGCGGGCATCCCTGCCGCCGTTTTTGATTGCAGAAGGAGATGGCGGCAAGCCCGCTTACTGGAGCAGCATGCGATTCCACCCCCTTACCAGCTGGCTGGTCCAATACCTCAAAAATGCGCCGCGCCGCTGACACGCCTGCCATGCTGGCATGAAAACGCAGCCCAAGGGTGCGCAGCGGCAGGTAGAACTCGGGGGCCAGCAGCAGAAGAAAGAACGCGCCTTCAAAACCCATCCGGCCGTACAGCAGGCGCAGTCCAATCTCTACCGCGATGATCGCCGTGCCCATGGTACTCAACAGCTCGAGCGCCAGCGCCGAGAGGAACGTAATCCGCAGCACACCCATGGTCGCCTCGCGGTACTGCTCGCTGACGCGCGCAATCCGCCCCACCTGCTCCTGGCTGCGTCCCAGCATCTTTAGAGTCGTCAGCCCTTGCAGCGTGTCGAGAAAGTAGGCGCTCATGCGGCCCAGCGTGCTAAACTGTCGTTGGGTCAGGCGCTCGGCGGCGCTGCCGATTAGAAACATAAATATGGGGATCAACGGCCCGGTTAGCAGCAGGATGACCCCAGACAGCGGGTCGAGCGGGAAAACGATTGCCAGGTAAGCCAGCGGCAGCAAGCCCGCCAGCGCCAGCTGCGGCAGGTACTGGCTAAAATACGCATCCAGGGCTTCTACCCCCTGTGTGAGCGTGTTGACCAGCTCGCCGCTGCGTTCTCCCTGGGTATAGGCCGGGCCAAGCGCCAGCAGGCGCCGCGTCAAATCCTCGCGCAGGCGCTCTTTCACTCGCTGCGCCGCTGCGCTGGCGGCCATCTCGCTTATGTAACTGAGCACCGCCCGGCCAGCCAGGATGACCAGCAGTCCCCATAGAGCCGGCATCACCGCTGCTAGATCCTGCCCGCCCAGAAAGACCCGGGCGATCACCTGGCTGATCTGGCGCGCCTGCAGGATCGTCGCCGCGCCTGCCAGGAAACCGGCCAGGACAGCCAGCATTAAAGCAGTCTTTGCGACCCCAATTTTTTTGAGCAGCCGGCGGTCGAGATTCATTGGGTTTATTGTGCCTGCAAACGGCTCATCCGTCAACGGAAAGGCTGTAGTTCTCGGTATAATGGTTTAACGCGTATAATTGCTCACACACCATCTATTACACTGGAGGCAGCGGTCTTTTCCCGCCTGCCTTTTTAAGGAATTGCCAATGAAGGATAAATTTAGCTTTGATCCGCTGGCAGATTTTCAAAACTACAGCAAGGCCCTGCGCCAGATGCTGGAAGGCGGCTGGGTGCTGCCTCGCGACCTGATGCCCTCCGCAATGAACGCGGTGGTCATCCCGGTCGATGTACTCGACAACGGCACGGAGCTGGTAGTAAAAGCCGGCCTGCCGGGAGTGAAACCGGAGGATGTATCGATCAGTGTCTTGAAGAACACATTGACCATTAAGGCCACGGTCGCCGGTGAGGAGGAGGATATCCGCGGGGCAACGTACCTGCGCCGCGAACGCAAGGCCAGCGTCTTCGTACGCACGCTGAGCCTGCCGATGCCCGTTGAGCCAGAACGGGCGGAAGCGCGCTACAAAAACGGGGTGCTAACATTAACCCTTCCCAAAACCGGCAGCGTCCGGCCGCGCATCATCCAGGTATCTGAGTAACGGCAAATGCCTTCCCCAGTACCCAACCCGCTCCCGCGCATCCCCTGGATCACCCGTGGTCCGCTCATCCAGCGCTCGCAGCATATTGCCGCGGTTCTCACCCGGCATGGCCTCGGCTGGCTGCTGGCGCGCATAGAGGGCGACCGCATGGTCGCTTCGAAAAAGGGCGCCTTGGGGATTATGAAACATGCTTCTCAACGCCAGGCCGCGGAGTTTGTCTCCGCGCTGGTTGAGTTAGGCCCGACCTTTATTAAGATGGGCCAGGCGCTCAGCGCGCGCGCCGACCTGCTGCCGCCAGAGTATATTGAAGAGTTGAACAGGCTGCAAGACACTATCCCACCAGGCCCATTTGACCAAATGCGCGCGGTGCTGGTGGATGAACTGGGCGTTTCCCCTGAAAATCTATACGCCGAGCTCGACCCGCACCCGGTCGCGTCTGCTTCGATTGGACAGGTCTATAATGGCATTCTCCACAACGGGCAGGAGGTGGTGATTAAGATCGTCCGCCCTGGCGCGCTGGAAATCTTCGAGCGCGACCTGGAGATCCTCACAGACATCGTTGACTGGGCCAGCCAGCACACCGCGTTGGGACAGTTATATGATCTGCACGCGCTGTTGGATGAGTTCGCCTACACCGTTCGCAATGAGTTTGATTACCTGCGCGAGGGGCGTAACGCGGATACTTTCCGGCGCAATTTTTATGGCGACACGCGCGTGTATATCCCGCGGGTATATTGGGAACTGACCACCCGGCGGGTCATCACCATGGAACGGGTCAGCGGAATGAAGATCAACGACCTGGAGGGTCTCGACCAGGCGCGGATCAACCGCCGCCTGGTCGCGGAAAATCTGATGCATTTCGCGCTGCGCCAGGTATTCGAATTTGGCTTCTACCACGCGGACCCGCACCCAGGCAATTTCTTTGTCCACCCGGATGGTTCTCTGGCAGTGATGGATTTTGGCATGGTTGGCCGCCTGACCAGCCAGACCAAGCGCACCTTCCTCGGGATTGCCGTGGCCATCCAGCGCGCCGATACCGACTACCTGGTCGATGAGCTGATTGCCGCGGGCATCTACACCCGCGGCATCGAGCGGCGCGCGCTGGTGCGCGATCTCGACCGGCTGTTCGACCTGTTCTCCGGCGGAGCAATCAGCGATCTGACCGGCACGCAGGTGGTGCGCGAGGTGATGAATATCGCCTTGCGCCATAACCTGCAGCTGCCCAGTGAATTAGTAGCGATGACCCGCGCCATCACCATCGCGGAAGGCACTGGGATGACCCTCAATCCCGGTTTCCAGATGTTCCGCTTTGCCGACCCGTATGTGCGCACCTTTTGGAACGAGCAGCGCTCGGTGGAAACGATCATTCCGCGCATCGGGCAGGCAGCGATGGACAGCCTGGAACTGGGGCTGGAACTCCCCCGGCGCATGACGCGCCTGCTCGAACTGCTCGAACGCGGGCAGATGGAAGTCAATATCAACATGCAGCCCATTCGCGCTTTTATGGCGCAAATGCAAAAGATGACGAACCGGCTGGCCCTGGCGATGATCCTGTCCGCCGTGATCATTGCCCTATCCCTGGTGCTGGTCGTTTACCACCCGGCTACCTGGCAGTCGGTTGGGAATATCATCTTTGGACTGGCCTTTGTTTCTTCGCTGGGCTTTGGCGCCTGGCTGATGTGGAGCATCATCCGCTCCGGGAGAACCTGAAGTCTCACCAATAAATCAAAACTCCCGCCGCGGCGGGAGTTTTGATTCTGGTACAGACTTTACTTTCCGCGGTTATCGCGCAGGTACTCATGGGCTGCGCGCGCCAGATCGCGGATGGCTGGGCGCAGATCGCGGTGCACTTCACTCAGCAGCTTTTCAGTCTGCCTTACCGTTTCGCGGGCCTTTTGAATATCGGTGACCTTCCCCTGTTCGTCGAACCCCGCGTGGGTCTTCAGAATCCCGGCAGCCTGGTCATGGGTGGTGTGGGCCGCTTTAAGGATCTCGTTGAAATTAGCCAGGGCTTCTTCCAGAGCAGACGTATCCTTGCCCTTGCTCTTCAAGTTAGCGATGCGTTCGGCGAATTTTTGCGCTCGCGCCTCCGCCCCGGTCAGGCGTTCGGCCTGGGCATCGGTCGCCTTCAGCTCGCGCTGGTAGGCTTTTTCCAGGCGCTCGATCTGACGAGCCGGCGGTTCCTGCCCGCGTAGGGGGAACGGGCGGGTTGGTCCCCTGAGCCTGCGCGGCGCCCGGGATTGCCAGCGCCAGCGTGCTGGCGAGCATCCCGGCCAGAATAATGATCGAAATAATCCTTGCTGCTTTCATGGTATACCTCCGTGAGGATTGCTAATCGCTTTTTGCTATTAGCGGATGAGTGTTTTCAATACTCATTCTAAGGAGGGGATGTAATCAGCGTTTTATGCGGTTGTAAAAAGATTGTAAACGCATCCTCATCTCTTAAAAATCCAAGAAATAGAGCACATCTTCCAGGGCCGTGGCGAAGATTTCGTCCATAATGACCGGGTCAACCTGGTAAGGGCCGCCAAAGACGCCATCGCCAAAGACCTGGCGGGTATCCTGCGCGTTGAGCATGCCCTTATAGGCCGGCGGCGTCTTTTCGCCTTCTGGCAGGTCCGCCACTCGGGTGAACGGGAAGGCTTCGATCCAGGCGGCATGATACGATTTAAGGCCATGCTTCATCGCGGCGGCTTCGACGCTGTGCGAGGACCACCAGGAATACCAGGCCAGCTTCAGGTTCGGTAAGCTGTTGGAAACCTCGACCAGCCTGCCGCGGACCGGATCATTGCCGCCGTGCCCATTGAGGATCAGGAAACGCCGGAAGCCGTGCGCGTACAGCGAGCGCACAATATCTTCTACCACGTCCAGAAAGGTCGCCACGCGCAGCGAAATGGTCCCGGGGTAGGTAGTGAAATAGGGCGAAATACCAAAATTCACCGGCGGAGCAACCAGCACGCCGCTCTGCTGCGAGGCCGAATCCGCCAGGGCCAGGGGTATCTTCACATCTGTCAGCAGGCTGAGGTAGCCGTGCTGTTCGCACGCCCCCAGCACGAGCATGATGCGGTCCTCATGCTTTAGATAGTCTTCTACATCCATCCAGTTCAGTTCTTCGAGGCGCATTGAAAAGCTCCATCGGTCCAACGCATGGTTGCATAGTAACCATGCGTTGGACCGAAATATTTACACCACCACATTCACCAGCCGCCTGGGTACCACGATCACCTGGCGCGGCGTTTTGCCTTCCAGAAACTTCTGCACGCTGGGGTTTTCCAGCGCAGCTTGTCTGGCGTCTTCTTCGCTGATATCCGCCGGGACGGTCATGCGGTCGCGCACTTTGCCGTTGACCTGCAGCACCAGGGTGACTTCGTCCTGTTCGGCGGCGGCTTCGTCCACCGCCGGCCAGGGCTGGGTATGGATGGAGTAGGGTTTGCCCAGCATGCGCCCACAGCTCTTCGGTGATATGCGGGGCGACCGGCGCCAGCATCTTCAGGTAGATTTCAACCGCCTCATCCCAGGCAGGCGTGCCATACGCGCCCTGCTGTTTGGCCGGCATCATCTCGTTCAGCAGCTCCATCAAGGCTGGAGACGATGGTGTTGAACTCGAACTGCTCGAAGTCGCGCGTCACCTGGCGCAGCGTCTGGTGCGCTTTACGCCGCAGCCCGCGCAGGACTGTTTCGCTGGCCTGGCGGCCATGCCGCGGTTCCGCCGGGTTCCAGCACCAGCCGTCCACACCCGGCGCAGCCAGCGCACCATGCCATCGATGCCGCTGCTGTTCCAGGGCGCGCCCATATCCCAGCGGGCAAAGAACATCAGGTAAGCGCGCACCGTATCCGCGCCATAGCGCTGCACCAGCGCATCCGGGGCCACCACATTGCCGCGGCTCTTCGACATCTTCTCCGAGTCCTCACCCAGCACGATCCCCTGGTTGCGCAGCTGCAGTCATCGGCTCATGGCCCTGGGTAATGCCCATATCGCGGCAGGCCTTGTGGAAGAAGCGCGTGTAGATCAGGTGCATGGTGGCATGCTCGATGCCGCCGGTGTAGGTATCCACCGGCATCCAGTAATCGTATTCGGCCGGGTCAAAGGGACCCTGGTCATACTGCGGGCTCAGGTAGCGCAGGTGGTACCAGGACGAGCACATAAAGGTGTCCATCGTATCCGTCTCGCGCTCGGCCGGGCCGCCGCACTGCGGGCAGGTGGTGAAGCGCCAGGTGGGGTGCAGCTTCAGCGGGCTTTCGCCGGTCGGCTGCCATTCCACGTCATCCGGCAGCAGCACCGGCAGCTGGTCTTCCGGCACCGGCACCACGCCGCACTTGGCGCAGTAGACCATCGGGATGGGCGCGCCCCAATAGCGCTGGCGCGAGATCAGCCAGTCGCGCAGGCGGTAATTGACCGCCTGCTTGCCCACCGCTTGCGCTGCTTCCAGCCAGTGCGGTCACCGTTGCTTGGCCTGGTCGCCCGGCGTGCCGGTGAACTCGCCCGAGTGGATCATCGTGCCGTAATCGGGATGGAACAGCACGTCCCGGTAGAACGGCAGGCTGTTACAGCATTTCCATCAGTGGTGCGGTTGCTGCTGACCGGCGGCTAGATCGCCTTGCAGCGCGCCAGGATTTCCTGGTCGGCTCTCGACCGAATCCCAGCTCCCGCACGCCGTCGCTCGAAGATGAACAGCCAGCGCCCGCCCACGATTTCATTCCAGTTACCCGGCTTCAGGAAGCGCCGCATCAGCTCGACATATGCGTCCACCTGGTCGACGCTGCAGGGTAACAAACAGCCCGTCCCCTAACGTGCCCACCGGCGCGGCGTAATATTCGATTCCAGCCGTGCTCAGCGCATCGCCAAAGCCGTCTTCCACCGACCCAGGGAACACCATGCTCTTGCTGACGCCATCCGGCCGGTCGATGACCGGGATGATGGCAGGCCAAACTTCAGCGCAAAGGCAAAGTCGCGCTCGTCGTGCGCCGGGACCGCCATGATTGCCCCGGTGCCGTAGGTCATCAGCACGTAATCGGCAATCCAGACCGGGATGCGCTTGCCGTTGACCGGGTTGATCGCATACCCACCGGTGAAGACGCCGGTCTTCTCTTTATCGGTCGCTTCGCGCTGCACATCCGTCTGGCGCACGGCCTGCTGGATATAGGCATCCACCTCGCTCTTGCGCTCGGGCGCGGTAATCTTCGCCACCAGCGGATGCTCGGGCGCCAGCACCATGAAGGTAGCGCCCCACAGCGTATCCGGGCGGGTGGTGAAGATCTCCAGCGTGTCGCCCTGCTCGGTCTTGAAGACGACCGAGGCGCCTTCCGAGCGGCCAATCCAGTTGGTTTGCAGCGTGCGCACGCGCTCGGGCCAGTCGATGGTGTCGAACTTCAGCAGCTCATCGGCGTAGTTGGTGGTGCGGAAGAACCACTGCTCCAGGTTCTTCTTGATCACCGGCGTGCCGCAGCGCTCGCAGTGGCGGTCATCGCCCCACACCTGCTCGCGGGCCAGGGTGGTGTTGCAGTTCGGGCACCAATCCACCGGCGACATCTTGCGATAGGCCAGCCCGTTCTTGAAGAGCTGGATAAAGAACCACTCCGTCCAGCGGTAGTATTCCGGGTCAGCCGAAACGGCTTCGCGCCGCCAGTCGAACATGGCGCCCATGCTCTTCAGCTGCTTGCGCATGCGCTCAATATTGGCGTAGGTCCACTTTTTGGGATGGATGCCGCGCTTGATCGCGGCATTTTCAGCCGGCAGGCCAAAGGCATCGAAGCCCATCGGGAACAGCACGTTATAGCCCGCGCATGCGCATGAAGCGCGCCCGGGCATCCGAAGGCGTCATCGCATACCAGTGACCGATGTGCAGGTCCCGGATGGATAAGGCAGCATGGTCAGCGCGTAATGCTTGGGTTTGCGCGGGTCAATATTCGAATGATACAGACCATCCGCTTCCCAGCGCTGCTGCCACCTGGGTTCGATCTCTGAGGTTGATAAATTGGCGGGTTATTCATTTCTCCGATAGACAAGGTCAATCCAAATGGTCAGCCATTCTGATTATTTCGTCCTTATCGCGAATGACGCGAATACTTAAGGTCTATCGTGCCATTCGAATAATTCGTGTCATTCGTGTTTGATTGTCAACACTGAATAAAATCCTTCGTCCCATCCAGGGACGAAGGAAAACGCACCTCCGCGGTACCACCCTGCGTTGCCAGCGGATGACCGCTTCGCTCAGAAGCGCGGCATCCGCAGCCGCTCTGGATCGCGTTAACGGGCGAAACCCGGCCAGAAGCTACGATTTCTCTTACCCTGGCTGCCTGTCAAACCGGACTACTGTCCGGCGAGTCCGGCCTACCTGTCCGGCAACCACAGGCGAGTTCGGTCTTGAATGGCGCTTCGCGGGCGCCTCGCCGGGCTCACACCTCGCTCTCCCGGCTCGCTGGCGAATGACTTACTACTCCTGCTCTGGCTTAATATCTGTTATAACAAAATCAGGCACCGACTCGCAGTTGGTATCGACTGGGTGCCTGATTACTTGCGTGAGTGGACCGAGGGGATTCGAACCCCTGACCTCCTCAATGCCATTGAGGCGCGCTCCCAACTGCGCTATAGGCCCAGAAACTGACTTGCTCTCACTTTTTAAGGCACTGCTCGACTTGCACTGCTCGCCAGTGGACCTGAGGGGATTCGAACCCCTGGCCTCCTCAGTGCGATTGAGGCGCGCTCCCAACTGCGCTACAGGCCCTCACCGTTTCTAGGGGCGTTCAGGATTTTACCTGAGGTTCAGAATCCTGTCAAGGAAGAGCGAAAACACATGCACGGTTTTCACAAAGTCGCAAGACTGGCACGCCGGCCGTTCGCCCCATCCTAGGCAGGGGGCGGGCAAGAATGGGTGGGTGGTCACCCATTTTAATCCGGCCCCACAAAAACGCCGATCGAATACAATATATCCTTAGTGAAAACTGCCCGCCCGATCTACCGCTTCATCTTCATCCTGCTGCTGATCGAGTTCCTCGACGAGCTGGTGTACGGCGTGCGCGAAGCCGCCTGGCCGCTGATCCGCGCCGACTTACAGCTTTCCTACATCCAGATCGGCCTGCTGATCAGCGTACCGGGCGTGGTCGGCAAGCCTGATCGAACCCATCCTGGGCATCCTGGCGGACACCTGGAAACGACGCGTGCTGATCCTGGCGGTGGGAGTGTGTTTGTTGTCTCCAGCGTGCTCGCGGCGGTCAGCGGCAGCTTCTGGCCGCTGATGCTGGCTTATGTTCTGTCTTACCCGGCTTCGGGCGCGTACGTCAGCCTTTCACAGGCGGTGCTGATGGACCTGGAGCCAGACCGCCACGAGCAGAATATGACGCGCTGGACCTTCGCCGGGTCGCTGGGGGTGGTGATCGGCCCGCTGCTGCTGGGTGGGGCAGCGGTAATGGGCTGGAGATGGCGAGTGCCTTTCTGGGTTGTGGCGGGACTGGCGGGAATTATTCTGGCGTTGAGCTGGCAGGCATACATGAGCAGGGCAATCACCGCCCGCGTGCAAGCAAACGAGGGCAAGATCAGCTTCTGGCAGGGACTGGTCAACGCCGGGAAAGCGCTGAGGCGCCGAGCGGTGCTGCGCTGGTTGATCCTGCTCGAGTTCTCCGACCTGATGCTGGATACCCTGTACAGCTTCCTGGCGCTGTATCTGGTGGACGCAGCCGGACTGGCGCCCGCCGCTGCCGGGCTGGCGGTAGCGATCTGGACGGGCGTGGGCCTGCTCGGCGATCTGCTGCTCATTCCGCTGATTGAGCGCGTGTCCGGGCTGGCCTACTTGCGGGTTAGCGCGGCGCTGGAACTGGTTCTGTTCCCCCTCTTCTTGCTCGCGCCCTCCCTGCCGGTGAAACTGGCGGCGCTGGGACTGCTGGGCTTTTTCAACTCCGGCTGGTACTCCATCCTGCAAGGGCAGGTGTATTCGGCGATGCCCGGACAGAGCGGAACGGTGATGACCCTGGGCGACTTTGCCGGCCTTTTTGGACGGTTAATCCCGCTGGCCATTGGGCTGCTGGCGCAGCGTTTTGGCCTGGGCGTCGCCATCTGGGTGCTGATCTTGGGACCGATCGCGCTGCTAATCGGGCTGCCAAAAACATCCGGATGGTCTCTAAAAAAAATTGAGCCGGAAGAATAATAAATCGGTTATCCATTTTCGCCTTGTTTGCCTTGTTCTTCTGCCTGCTGGCGCAGCTGTTCGAGCTGCTTCCAATGCGCCTCAACCGCGCTACGGCCTTTTTCAGTCAGCCCGGTGGTGGTGTGCGGGCGCTTGCCGACGATCTGTTTGTTTACCCACACCAATTCGGCTGCCTCCAGTTTGGAGAGATGGCTGGACAGGTTGCCAGCGGTCAGGCCGGTGAGGCGCTGTAAGAACAGAAAATCCGCGTACTGGCAGGAAGAAAGCGCGGTCATGATCGCCAGGCGGGCTGGCTCGTGGATCAAGCGGTCCAGGGAGGAAAGGCTAGCCATCAGATCGGGCATCTTCCCCTCCCCGAACAGGCTGCATGGCCTTTACCAGCTTCCAGTGATCCGCCAGCCCTAACACCGTCCAGGCGAGACCCATCACCAGATTCCACCAGAAACCGAATGTGGCAAACATATTGCCGGATACTGTGGCTGGAAAAAGCAAAGGGATAAGGCTGATGATCCCCATAGCAGCGCCCGCGCTCATGTAGTATGCGCGCCGGGAACGCGCGCCAGCATAAACCAGCAGCGCGCCGATGGTCAGCCCCATCAGGCTGATGGGCGGCTTGACCGCAACTTCAATGGCAACAGCCCCAAAAAAGATCGACAGCAAGATCAGCCCAGAAACCAGCGAAGAGGTTCTGGGTAGGACACGAACAATGCCAAATGTTCGGGTGTAATATTGGTCTGCGGCGATATACAGCCCCAACAAAAGTACGAAAAGCGGCAGCGTATAAGTGCAGTCGCCTTGTTTGCCCAGCCCGGTCCAGCCAAGCTCGCGGATTGCCATCAGGATCATAAACAAGCCAAAGGGAACCATTTTTAACCCTTTCAAGGCTTCATACGACTGGGTGATATAACGGATACGCTCCAGGTCATTTGTTTGCATGACAATCCCTCCAGTATAATATTTATTGCAAATCACTTTGCGATGCAAATCTATTTGTAGTATAAGCATATTGGAAAGTTTGTCAAGCCGGAAAACGGTAAACCCGGTATAATTCGAGCGTTGTTTTGGATTATACGGAGGTAACAACATGCACGCGGAGCGCTTTGATCGCCTGTACCGCGCATTTCAGGCCGCTGACCCAAAAGATGCGCTGGATGCGGTGGCGCTGAACCCTGGCCCCACCCTCACCTACCTGACCGGGCTGACCTTCCACCTGATGGAGCGGCCTACCGTCTTGCTTGCCGTGCCTGGGCAGACCCCGGCGCTGGTCATGCCCGAATTGGAAATGCAAAAAGTACAATCCGCGCCGGTGACGCTGCAAACCTTTGCCTATGGGGATAACCCGGCCACCTGGCGGCAGGCTTTCCATAACGCCGCCCAGGCACTGGGACTGGATGGCAAGCGGGTGGGTGTGGAACCCAACCGCATGCGCGTGCTGGAGCTGCGCTACCTGGAGACTGCCCTGCCAAAGGCGCAGATACTCTCGGCGGAAGCGCTGTTCAACCAGCTGCGCATGCGCAAAGACTGCCGCGGAAGTCGAAGCCATGCGCCAGGCAGTGCATATCGCGCAGCAGGCGCTGCAAGCTACCCTGCCGGTGATCAGGCCTGGAGTAACGGAGCGAGAAATTGCCTCCGAGCTGTTTATCCAGCTGCTGCGGGCCGGGTCGGACCCAGAGCTGCCCTTCCAACCCATCGTATCTGGCGGTCCGCACAGCGCCGACCCGCATGCCACGCCTTCCGACCGGCCGCTGCAAAAAGGCGACCTGCTGGTGATCGATTGGGGCGCGGCCAGCCAGGGGTATATTTCTGACCTCACGCGCACCTTTGCGATTGGGGAAATTGAACCGGAATACCAGCGCATCTACGAGCTGGTGCGCCTGGCAAACCAGGCCGGGCGTGCAGCCGGGCGCCCGGGTATCCCCGCCGGCCAGGTCGACCAGGCTGCCAGGGATGTGATCGAGGACAGCGGCTACGGAAAATACTTCTTCCACCGCGTGGGCCACGGCATCGGAATGGAAGCGCACGAGCCGCCCTATATGTTTGGCGAAAACACGCTCATCCTGGAGCCTGGCATGGCCTACACAGTCGAGCCAGGCATCTACCTGCCCGGCCGCGGGGGAGTGCGCATTGAAGACAATGTGGTGATTAGCGCGGATGGCGCCGAGACGCTCTCCGATCTGCCGCGCGAGTTGATCACGCTTGGATAAGGTCCGTAACGCATGCGTTCGTTCCTGGCGTTGATGCGGCCTGGCGCCGTCCCACGGGATCTCTTGCTTATGGGAATTTCCTTGTTTACCTGGGGAGTTGGGGAAGGGATGTTTATTTACTTCCAACCGCTTTACCTGGAAAAATGGGGCGCGAACCCGATGGAAATCGGCGGCATCTTGAGCCTGATGGGCATCGCGATGGCCGTGGCCCAGGCGCCGGCCGGTTACCTGGCCGACCGGGTCGGATCGCGCCCGGTGATGTGGTCTTCCTGGGTGCTGGGCACGCTGGCCGCGAGCATGATGGCGCTGGCCGGCTCACTGACCGGCTTCGTCGCCGGGCTGCTGGTCTATGGACTGACCTCATTCGTGGTTGCGCCGATGAACAGCTATATCACCAGCGTGCGCGGCGGGTGGAGCGTTGAGCGCGCACTGACGGTCGTCTCGGCCATGTTCCACCTGGGCGCAGTCGCCGGGCCGCTGATTGGCGGGTTGATCGGTGAAGCAGTCGGGCTTCAGAATGTATACCGTATCTCGGCGGTCATATTTCTGATCTCCACCGTGATCGTCTTTCAGGTCCGCCCGGCGCCGGTCGAAGAAACCGGTGAAATCCACGCGCATAGCCCAAAACTGACGGCCAACCCGCGCTTTCTGGGTTTGCTAGGTCTGATCTTCCTGACCATGTTCGCGCTGTACCTTCCCCAGCCATTCACCCCCAACTACTTGCAAAATCAGCACGGCTTCTCGCTGCGGACCATCGGCCAGCTCGGCGCGGCTGGCAGCCTGGGCAACGCGTTGATTATGCTGCGGCTTGGCCATTTGAGCGCCCCGGTAGGCATGATCATCGGGCAGGCACTGGTTGGGCTATTCGCGCTGTTGATGTGGCAAAGCAAGAGCCTGCCCCTATTTTTCGTGGGGTATTTCTTTATCGGTGGCTACCGCCTATCACGGGCCATGGCGTTGGCATTTTCGCGAACACTGGTAAAACCCAATGAGGTGGGGTTTGCCTTTGGATTGGTTGAGACCTGTAACGCCATATCCGCAATTGTCGCGCCGCTGGTGGCCGGGTTCCTTTACAACCGGAACCCTCCTTCTGTCTACATCGCCAGCCTGGTCGTTATCCTGGTCATGCTGCTGATCAACCTTGCCCGGCTGCCCGGCCAGCGGAAAATCTTTATCCAGTCTACCAGCGCTGCCAACCGGACCGGCCTTTTACCGGCAGATCTTCAAGAGGAGGAAAGCAATGCCGCTTGATATTGTCACGTTCGAGCTTGGAGCAATGGCGAATAACACCTACCTGGTGGCTGACCCAGATACCGGGCGGGCGGTAGTGATTGACCCCAGTTTTGATAGTGAGATCCTCCTGGAAGAGGCAGCCGTACGGCACTGGCAGATTACCGCCATCTGGCTGACCCATGCGCATTTCGATCATATTGCCGGGGTACGCCGCCTGGTGGATGCCTTCCAACCCCATTTGCCGGTTGGGCTGCACCCGGCGGATATTCCACTGCTGCGCCAGAGCGGCGGGTCGCGGTTGTTTGGCATCCAGGTCGACCCGGTCCCACCCCCGGCCATCCATTTCGACCACGGCCAGCAGCTCAGAGTAGGCGACCAGTTGGTCGAAGTACGCTACACCCCAGGCCACACACCCGGACACGTGGTGTTTTATGCAGCCGATGATGGGGTGGTGTTTTGCGGCGACCTGATCTTTTTTCACGGCGTTGGGCGAACGGATCTTCCGGGTGGGGATTATCAGACGCTGCTGCGTTCCCTGCATACGCAGATTTTCACCCTGCCCCCCGATACCCGCCTGCTCAGCGGCCATGGGCCAGAAACAACGGTAGGCGAAGAGCGTCTACAGGCATAGGCTTAATCAAACAAAATCCCCGTGAGACGAGGATTTTGTTTGTTATCAGCATTCGTTTTTTATTTGGCGTAATCGACCGCGCGGGTTTCGCGGATCACGGTCACCTTGATCTGACCGGGGTACTGCATGGTCTCTTCGATCTTCTTGGCGATGTCGCGGGCCAGGCGGGTGGCGCCCAGGTCGTCGATATCTTCCGGGCGCACGATAATGCGCACTTCGCGGCCGGCCTGGATGGCATAGCTCTGGCTGACGCCCTTGAAGGAATTGGCGATATCTTCCAGCGCGCGCAGGCGCTTGATGTACTGTTCCAGGTCTTCACGGCGGGCGCCGGGGCGGGCGCCGGAGATGGCATCCGCGGCTTCAACGATCACCGCTTCAACCCTTTCCTGCTCCACCTCATGGTGGTGCGAGGCAATGCAGTTGACCACCTTGGCGTTGACGCCATGCCGCCTGGCAAATTCAGCGCCGATCATGGCGTGGGTGCCTTCGGTGTTGTGGTCCATGGCTTTGCCCAGGTCGTGCAGCAGCGCGCCAGCCTTGCACATTTCCACATCCGCGCCCAGTTCGGAGGCAATCACCGCGGCCAGCTTGGATACTTCCACCGCATGGGCAAGCTGGTTCTGACCGTAGGAAGTGCGGTATTTCAGCCGACCCAGCACTTTCAGGATTTCGGGTGCAGCCCGGCCACATCGGCATCGAAGGCAGCCTGTTCGCCGGCCTGCTTCGATGTCTTTTTCCACCTCGCGCTGCTCTTCATTCAGGATCTTTTCGATATGCGCCGGGTGAATGCGCCCATCCAGGATCAGGCGTTCCAGCGAACGCCGGGCAACTTCGCGGCGGACCGGGTCAAAGCAGGAAACGGTGACCGCTTCGGGGGTATCATCAACGATGACATCCACCCCGGCAGCCTGTTCAAAGGCGCGGATATTGCGCCCGTTGCGGCCAACGATGCGCCCCTTCATCTCTTCATTGGGCAGCGGCACCACCGAGGTGGTCACTTCGGCAACATGCTCGGAGGCCACCCGCTGGATGGCATCGGCGATGATTTCGCGGGCGCGTTTTTCACCTTCCGCGCGGGCTTCCGCTTCGATCTGGCGGATGATGCGCGCCATATCCGACGCGGCCTTCTTTTTCGGCTTCAGCCAGCACGACCGTGCGCGCTTCTTCCAGCGATCATTTGCGCAATGCGCTGCAGCTCCGCCATCTGCTGCGAATAGGCTTTTTCGACATCATTCAGCCGGCGGTCAATCGCGCTCTGGCGTTTGTTCAACGCCTGTTCGCGCTGTTCCAGCCGTTCCATGCGGTGATCCAGGTCGGCGCGGCGTTTTTGCAGCCGCTCTTCTTCTCGGGCCAACTTCCTGGCGGCGGCGCATAATTTCCGTCTTCGGCTTCCTGAATGAACCTGAGCGCCTTATCCTTGGCCTCCAGTTCAATCGTGCGGGCGTTTTCATTGGCGATCGCAATGATATTATCTGCCCGGTTCGTCTGATCGCGGCGGAACTTCTCGTTTGCGTTGCGGGTGACAAAATAGGTCACCCCGGCGACAACGAGCACGTCGAGCACAGAACAATCAGCAACACCCAGCACTACATCTATTGGTCCATAATTCTTCATCCTCATTTTGCGTCAGGTTTTCGCTGCTCGGCCGAAGACATGGGTTTCATCCCAAACCTGACGAAGGACGGGAGCGATAGTTCCGTAAGAGAAACCGCGGCGCATCAAGATAGGCGCCCAGCCGCTTGCGAAACGTCTCCCAATCCACACTGGCCAACCGGTGCGCATACTTGATCGCGCGTTTGATAAGCCAGGTTGTCTTCGTCTCCGGTTTCAGCCAGAGCTTGCTGGATTTCTTCCTCTGCCACTCCCTTTTGGCGCAGTTCCATCGCCAGCATTCGTTTGCTGCGCGGCCGGAATGTAGAGCGATTTTCGACCCAGTCCCGGGCAAACTGCTCGTCACCCAGGAAACCATTTTCCTTCAGGCGCTGGATCGTACGCATTTACCACCGCTTCTTCAAACCCCTGTTCGCTTAACTTTCGCTGAATCTCTGCCTCTGAACGTGGCCGATAGCTCAGGAAGTGCAATGCCTTTTGGATAAGCAACTTCCAGGGTATCCTGCTGTTTCAGCCGGTCGATATCCTCTTCGCTCAAGAGCTGGCCAATTCTCAGCCAGGCCGCTACGATGCGCGCCAGCCCAAACGCATATTCACCATCCAGGTAAACGCTGATGCGGTTTGGGTTCTTTTTTTGCGCCTTGAGCGCAGTAATTTCTTGATCCATCGAAGTCAAGTAAACAGCCGTAGAACTGCCCCGGCAGACCACGGCTGATAAAGTCAAATCTATGACTGGGTAACGGCGATTCTGTTTTCGCGGACGTACGCGACAGAAACGCCTTTTTTTGTGTTTATGAAGGAGGCGATAAATGGAAACTAGTACCCGCGAAACAAATCCGGTTCATCATTTCCACCAAACTTTGAAAAAGGTCATCCGCCAATTACCCTTCACCCGGGTCTTCCCTTTCGCATCCCAGGCCCACAGGCAGACTCAACAAGCAGTTCTCGAATGGGATCCTTCGTCAACACCTTACAAAACCAGCTTCCATCACTCCATAAAAGGGCCGTTACCGGAGTGAAACGTTTTCCCAGCACAGTGTAACTCTCGAAACCATGGCCTGCCCAATCATAAGAAAGGGCAGAGAAAATGTTAAAAATCCTCTTTCCAATTATACATTAGTTTCATCATTTCGCATATAAAAATGTACCAAATTAATATTGCTTGTGTTCTTGAAACATTCTTTATATGTATTCGTGCTAAAATACTTTTATGGACGAACAATATAAACATTCTAACCCCTCAACCAGGATTACCCCAACCGCGCGGCATCGCAGGCAGATGCTCACCCAGGTTTGGGCGCCATTGGCCGTCAGTATGATTATCGTCCTTGCACTGGCCATATGGTCAATCGTTGGCGCTATCCAGGGTAGTTCACAGATCGAGCGCTGGGGAAATCTTTCAGCCGTGTGGGTGATTATGCCGGTGTTATTTAGCAGCATAATCATGCTGGTCCTGGTCGCCGGCGTCGCCTTTGGAGTAACCTGGCTGCTGAAGAGGATGCCGGGGTGGATGCTCAAAGCGCAGCTGTTCATGCTTCGCCTGGCGCTTACCACGCGCCGGGCAGCCGATCAGGCCACAAAACCGGTGGTTGCTGTCAATACATTTTCCGCGCGGGCCAGCACCTTGTGGAACAGAATATTCCACCGCTGACCAACCGATTAATTCATAACCAGAGACCGAATACCAAGTACAAAAACCTTAAGTTTAGGACGGGGAAATATGAACTGGAAGAATCGCACAATGATCATTGGTGCAATCGCTGGGCTTATTATGGGCCTGGCCGGCGCCTATATCGTTATCCAACGCTCCGAAAAGCTCGACACACTGCCGGAATTGTCCCCTGGCGATGGCGTGAAAATCGGTTTGGGCGTGCTGGGTGTGCTGCGCCTGATCGCCGATGTCGCTGAAAAGGGGTAGGCCAGGCATCCTTTGAGGGCGCATTTTCGCCAACGGAAGTCCAATAATCCCGTATGCAATATGCGGGGTTATTTGTTTTCCTACAATGAACCCAAAACTGTTGAAAGAGGCCGGGCATGGCCTTAGTACCCGGGAGTATTACCGGCGCAAAACAGCGTTTTTCAATGAAATTTTATGCCGTTAAAGTAGTGATCACCTGAGTGAGGGGGGCACTCAGGTGATCACTAACAAGATTGTACCATTCTGATGCAAAATTTCAAGACCCCAATTTGGGCAAAATTCAGCCAGGTTCAAAGTAGCTTGCGCTGTTCGGCATGCATTGGTGCCTGGGGTTCGTTAACCATCCGGGATTGAGCTACAACCTCCCGATTTGTTTCTGATATAATTTTGGCGCATGAACACACTTCCCCTGCTGCGATTTGTCATTGCTGGAAGGCTGCAGCGCGATTATGTAGTCACTCCCGCCGGGAAAGCCCTGCTGGACGTTCCCGGCGGGAGCCTGTTGTATGCCGCGGCAGGGATGGGAATTTGGGAAACGGGCATCGGCCTGGTCGGGCGGGCCGGTGAGGATTACCCCCAGGAATGGCTGTCCGCGCTCGCCGGGCGGGGTATGGATATCCGTGGAATCCATATCTTACCGGAAGCCATTGACTTGCGCAATTTCATCGCCTACCCGGACAGCGATCACCGGACCATTGAAAACCCGGTTGCGCATTTCGCTCGCCTGGGAATGCCCTATCCCAAATCATTACTTGGCTACGCGCCGCCCAGTGTTCAGATCGACAGCCGCACGCGCCCTGGACTGCTGACGATCCGCCAGAATACCATCCCGACCGATTACCTCGATGCGACAGCCGCACACCTGTGCCCGCTGGATTATCTCAGCCACACCTTAATGCCTTCTATCCTGCGCCGCGGCCACATTTCTACGATCACCCTGGACCCGGGCGCCAATTATATGACCCCCACATTCTGGGACGATATTCCGGTTCTGCTTAACGGGCTAAATGCCTTCCTGTGTTCTGAAGAAAAACTTAACACCCTGTTCCAGGGACGCAGTACGGATTTATGGGAAATGGCTGAAACGTTGGCCGGGTACGGATGCGACATGATCGTGATCAAGCGTGGGAGCCGCGGGCAGTATCTGTATGACGGGGTCAGTCACGCGCGCTGGATCATCCCGGCCTATCCGGTGCAGGTGGTGAACCCGACCGGGGCCGGAGATGCCTTTTGCGGCGGCTTCCTGGCGGGATACCGCAGCACCTATGATGCGCTTCAGGCCACCCTGACCGGCAATATCTCCGCCGCAATGACCGTCGAAGGCAGCAATCCCTACTTTGTGTTGGATGCCCTTCCAGGGCTGGCAAAAGCCAGGTTGGAAGCACTGCGCGAGACTGTGCGAAAAGCATAGGCGCTTCGAGCACAGCGAAACGCAGCCGCGCCAACCTTACCTCAAGGAACAACAATGACCCTACGCACCAATCCGATCACTCCCGAATTCGCCGCCCGCGTCATCGATCTGGCCTGCACCATCCAGGCCATCCCTGCTCCAACTTTCCATGAAACACTGCGGGCCAATTATTTTCTCGAACAATTTCGGGCGATCGGCTTGCAGGATGTTGAACGCGATTCCACCGGTAATGTACTTGCCCGGCTGCCCGGCGGCAGTAAGAATCCTTCTCGCTCAATGGTGCTCAGCGCGCACATGGATACCGTGCATCCGCTGGATACTCCGCTGGGCGTGCGCCGGTCCGAAGACCGCATTATCGGGCCGGGCATCGGCGATAATGCCGTCGGACTGGCCGCCGTTCTCGGACTGGCTCAGCTGCTGAAAGAGAAGCAGATCGAACTGCCCGGCGATCTGTGGCTGGCGATCAATGTGGGCGAAGAAGGCTTAGGTGACCTGCGCGGCATCCAGGCTATCGTCAACCGCTTTGGGGCCGGGCCGTTGGCATATCTGGTGATCGAAGGGATGGGGTTAGGAACCATTCTCAACCGCGGTTTGGGCGTCGAGCGCTACCGCATCACCATGCAAACGCCCGGGGGGCATTCCTGGGTGGATTATGGGCGGCCTTCGGCGATCCACCAAATTTGCAGCCTGGTCACGCGCCTGGACAGGATTCCTCTTCCCCAGCAGCCTTGCACAACCCTGAATGTAGGCGTGATCCAGGGCGGAACATCCATTAATACCATCGCCGCCCAGGCCTCGCTGGAACTCGATTTGCGCTCGGAAGACAGCCGCCTATTGGAAAACCTGGTGCGAGAGGTCCGGATGCAGGTCCAGGCAGCCGAGCAGCCCAATGTTCAGGTGAGCATGGAACGTATCGGCAAGCGCCAGGCCGGAATGCTCCAGCCGGGCCACCCTTTGGTGGTGCTTGGCCGGGAGGTGCTGTCTGACCTCGGCATTGAGGTGCATCTGGATATCGCCTCAACGGATGCGAACTTGCCGCTCAGCCGCGGCTATCCTTCCATCTGCGTGGGCATCACGCACGGCAACCACGCCCATTCCGCGGAAGAATATATTCTGACCCCGCCGGTTGTCCAGGGGATGGCGCAAATCTATCTGCTGGTCACCCGGGCGTGGGATCGATTGGGCTCTTGAGGAGAAGTTTATGCACCCCAGCGCGCAAAGAGTACAAAACGTATTGAACGGTTTGGGCTATACCGGGCAGGTAATCGAACACGAGGCCAGCACCCGCACGGCAGTCGAGGCAGCCGAGGCTGCCGGCTGCGACGTGGGGCAGATCGTAAAGTCGCTGGTCTTTCGCCTGCAGCCGGCCAATGAAGCGGTGCTGGTACTGGTCAGCGGGCCAAACCGCGTGCATGAGAAGCACCTCGGTCGCATGCTGGGCGGCACGCTGGAACGCGCGGATGCTGATTTCGTGCGCGAAATCAGCGGGTACGCCATTGGCGGGGTTCCGCCGGTGGGGCTCAAGACGCCCATGCGAACATACGTGGATGAAGATTTACTGCAGTACGAGACGGTCTGGGCCGCGGCGGGCACACCCAACGCCGTGTTCCAGGTTGCGCCCCAGGAATTGGTGCGCATGTGCGCTGGGCAGGTAGTGAACGTCAAGTAATAAAAAACTCCCCGCATAGCGAGGAGTTCTGAAACACGGTGTGCGATTTCTAGGTGCCCTCTTCCCAGGAGTTCAGGTAAGCCACCTGTTCGGCGGTCAGCGTGTCGATGTTGACGCGCATAGCTGCCAGCTTGAGGCGGGCAATCTCGCGGTCGATTTCTTCGGGCACGCTGTAGACCTTCTTTTCCAGGTTGGCGGCATTCTTGAACATATACTCGGCGCTGAGCGCCTGGTTGGCAAAGGACATGTCCATCACGCTGGCCGGGTGGCCTTCGGCTGCGGCCAGGTTGATCAGGCGGCCTTCGCCCAGCAGGAAGATGTGGCGGCCGTCTTTCATGATGTATTCTTCGACGAACGGCCGCACCAGGCGTTTGCCGGTGGACAGCGCATCCAGCGCAGGGATATTGATCTCGACATTGAAGTGGCCGGAATTGGCAACGATCGCGCCGTCTTTCATCACTTCGAAGTGATCGTGGTCAATCACGTTCAGGTCGCCGGTGACGGTGCAGAAGATATCGCCAATGCAGGCAGCTTCGGCCATCGGCATCACCCGGAAGCCGTCCATCACCGCTTCCAGCGCCGGCAGCGGGTCGATTTCGGTGACGATCACATTGGAGCCCATGCCGCGCGCGCGGCTGGCCAGCCCGCGCCCGCACCAGCCGTAACCGGCCACGACAAAGTTCTTGCCTGCCAGCAGGACGTTGGTGGCGCGGATGATGCCATCCAGCGTGGACTGACCGGTGCCGTAGCGGTTATCGAAGAAGTGCTTGGTCATCGCATCGTTGACCGCGATGATGGGGAAGTTCAGCGCTCCATCGGCAGCCATCGCGCGCAGGCGGATGACGCCCGTGGTGGTCTCTTCGGTACCGCCAATCACGCTCGGGCAGCAGGTCGCGGCGCTCTTTGTGCAGCGTGCTGACCAGGTCCGCGCCGTCGTCCATCGTCATCTGCGGCTTGTGATCCAGCGCGGCGCGCAGATGCTTGTAATAGGTGACGTTGTCTTCGCCTTTGATCGCGAAGGTGGGGATTTCGAAATGGTTCACCAGCGCCGCGGCCACATCATCCTGGGTGGAGAGCGGGTTGGAGGCGGTCAAAACCACATCCGCGCCGCCGGCCTGCAGCGTGCGCATCAGGTTGGCGGTTTCGGTGGTCACGTGCAGACAGGCGGAAACCCGCACACCCTGTAAAGGGCGTTCTTTGGCGAAACGTTCGCGGATCAAACGCAGCACGGGCATTTCTCGCTCTGCCCATTCGATCTTCAGTCGGCCGCCTTCAGCCAGCTTGGGATCTTTAATATCATAACTTGCCATAAATCTTCCTCCAGGTACAGTTGCCAGATTAATCTAGGAAAGTAACACGTCCAGAGCGCCATGATCATCAAAATACTGGCGGTAACGTGCTACAAATTCAACAGGGGTATAGGAATGCTCTTGCGGGCCGCGGGTTTCCAGGCAGTAGGTGGCTGCCAGAGCGCCCATCTGACCGCAGGTTTCCCAATCCAGGCCCAACACCTCGCCGCGCACGAAACCGCCGCGGAAGGCATCGCCCACGCCGGTGGGGTCGAGGATCTGCTTGGGAGGTACAACCGGGACGGAACAACATAGCTTTCCTTCCGCGTAAATTGCCGCCCCATTCTCGCCCAGGGTGACCACCAGCAGGTCGACCCGGCTGAGAAGCGTTTCCTTCGACAGGCCGGTATGTTTTTGGAGCAGTTCAAACTCGTATTCGTTGACAAACAGGCTGTGCGCGCCTTCCGCGCCCCGGCGCAGTTCGGCGGGGTCCGAACGGACCACCTGCTGGCCAGGATCATACAGATACGGGATAGCCGTTCTCACGGCATTCCATCACATACTTATCCATCGCCCCCGGATCATTGGGCGAAATAATCACCAGGCGCGGGGCCGGTTTTATATCCAGGACGGAAAGCTCAGCGGCGCACGCCATCGCGCCGGTGTAAAAGCTGCAGATCTGGGCATTGGCCCGGTCGGTATTGGCAAAAAAGGAGGCAGTGAATTTATCCGGGATCACCTTTACACAGGAAGTATCTACCCCCTGGCTTTTCAGCCATTCATCGTAGTCGGCAAAATCCACGCCCACCGTGCCCATCAGCACCGGGCGCTCACCCAGCAGCGCCAGGGTGTAGGCGATGTTCGGCGCCGTCCCGCCGCGCTGCCGGATCATATCATCGACCAGAAAAGATACGCTGATTTTATCCAGGTGCTCCGGCAAGATATTCTCGCGGAAATAGCCAGGAAACGACATCAGATAGTCATAGGCAATCGAACCGGTACAAACGATGCTCATGCGAATTCTCCTCCTTGCAAAATACGCGGCAGATTGCTCGCGAAAGGCGGATAGATAACCCCCTTTTCGGTTACCATTGCCGTCAGCAGTTGGTGTGGTGTAACGTCAAACGCCGGGTTGCGCGCTTTCGCGCCCTGGGGCACGACCCTTTCCCCATTGATCTGGATGTCCAGCACCTCACCGGGGTCACGTTCTTCAATCGGGATCCGGTCGCCGTCCGGCAGAGTCAGATCAATCGTCGAGATGGGAACCACCGCGTAAACCGGAACATGGTTGGCATGCGCAGCCAGCGCAAGCATATACGTGCCAATTTTGTTGGCCACATCCCCGTTGGCGGCTACGCGGTCTGCGCCAAAAAAGACCTTTTGGGCCTGGCCGGTGCGCAGCATATAGCCGGCCATATTATCGGTGATGATCTCGTACGGGATGCCGTATTGTTCCAGTTCCCAGGCCGTCAGGCGCGCACCTTGCAAACGCGGTCGGGTTTCATCAACAAGCACATGGATGCGTTTCCCCATCTCATGCGCCATGCGAATGACCCCCAAAGCCGTCCCCCAATCCACGGTTGCCAAAGCACCCGTGTTACAATGGTGGATAATCGTGTCGCCATCATCGATCAGTTCGGCGCCGATGGCTGCCATGCGGCGGTTGATTTCAACATCTTCATCGGCAATACGCTGGGCCTCACGTACTAATCGATCGCGCAATGCAACAGCAGCGGACTGCTCACCGGTAGCGGGCGCCGAATCGACCAGGGATAGCATGCGCTGGACGGCCCAGGAAAGGTTTACCGCTGTTGGGCGGGATGCCTTGAGAACTTCCGCTGCCTGATATAATTCTACCTTGAGGTCGGTTAAATTGCTCGCTTTTGAGCTGCAGGCAGCCAGAGCCATGCCAAAGGCCGCGCTGGCGCCAATTGCCGGTGCACCGCGTACCACCATCTAGCGGATCGCTTCCGCCACCTGCTGGTAATCGGAGAAGGCTACGATTTCAAAACGACCGGGCAGCAGGCGCTGGTCAATCATTTTGAGCTGACAATGATTTGCATCCCACGTTATTGTGCGCATCACTCACCAAAAAAAACGCCCTCTTCGGAGAGCGTCTAAGTCTCGGGCATGCAAAGTTTAACATGCCTTCCTGGGTTTGTCAAAGTATTGACACATTCCAAATCATCCGGTATAAGGCTCCCATGCGTAAACGCGTTTTCTCAATAATGTTCGTCGTTCTATTCACTTTCAGCTGCAATACTCCGGTGCCGGTCAGGTTCTTTCCAACCGCTACACCTACAGCAAGCGCTACACCTACCCTCACACCTACGCTTCCCCCAACCCCCACACTGACACCTACCCCTACCCTGCCCCCCACTGTACGGATTGAAAATGCGGAAAAGAAGATGGCCGTTGGGAATTACGAGCAGGCCCGGCGCGATTTTCAGGATGCCCAGGCCGGCACAACCGAGCCGGAAGTTCAGGCGGCGGCAGCTTTGGGTATGGGCCAGGCTCTTTACATGGGACATTACTACTCGAACGCGATCAATACGCTTGAGAACAATGATCGCCGCGCACCCAAAGAGCACACATACCGCCAACGCTTACTACTTTTTGGGCAAGAGCCTGGATGCGCAAAAGATCTATGATCAGGCTGCCGAAGCCTATACGAAGTACCTGGCGCTGCGCCCGGGCGTTTTAGATGCCTATGTGCAGGAACTACGCGGCCGATGCTTATATGAACGCTGGCAACCCTGGCGCTGCCGCAGAGGCTTACAACGCCGCCATTCAGGCGCCCCAGATCGGTACGACGATATGGACGGAACTAAAATTGGGAAAAGCCTACACAGCCCTGGGCGATTTCAGCAATGCGATTAAAAAATACCTTGAAATTTATGAGAAAAGCGATAATGACTATGCCCGCGCCCAGGCCGATTTCCTTCTCGGGCAGGCTTACCTGGCCATTGGGCAAACTGAACAGGCAAATGCACGCTTCCTCGACGCTGTCAGCAATTTCCCAAAATCCTACGATGCGTATTCGAGTCTTGTGCAGCTGGTCAACGATGGCGTAGTAGTCAATGAGTTGAGCCGGGGCCTGGTCGATTATTATGCCGGGCAGTACGGGGTCGCTATTGAGGCGTTTTCACGGTATATCAACGCGGCCGCGGATCTGGATGCCACGCCTTACCATTACCGGGCGCTCAGCCACCTGGCCAACAGCACACCCCAGTTGGCGTTGGATGATTGGAATACCATTATCAGCAAGTACCCGGGCGATGCCTTGTGGGCTTCTGCCTGGGATGAAAAAGCCTATGTTCAATGGGCCTATCTCGACAAGTTCGATGAAGCCGCCAATACCTTGCTCCAATTTGTTGAAGAAACGCCTGATTCTGCAAGAGCGCCGGAATTTTTATTCCAGGCGGCCCGCATCATGGAGCGAAATAACAAGCTTACCGAAGCGGCCGCGACCTGGGAACAAATGATCGACAAGTATCCCTCAGACGAGCAAAGCTACCGCGGGCTGTTCCTGAGCGGCGTCACCTATTACCGCGCCGAAGATTATGATAAAGCCCTCACCGTCTTCCAGCGCGCCATGGTGCTGGGTACAACGCCAACCGATCAAGCAGCTGCGTACGTATGGATTGGCAAGATCCACAAAGCTAAGGGAGATCCAACCGCCGCGCAGACCGCCTGGGAGCAAGCCTGCGCAACGCGACCCAACCGGGTATTACAGCGTGCGCGCCAACGAGCTGCTGCAAAATGTACAGCCTTTCTCAGTCACCCGGCCCTACGATCTGGCTTACGACCTGGCCCAGGAACGCAGCCAGGCGGATGAATGGCTGCGGACCACTTTTTCACTGCCTGCCGGTACCGATTTGAACGGGCTGGGTGAGATGGCCTCCGATCCGCGCGCGCAGCGCGGCCTGGCCTTTTGGGAGCTAGGGTTGTACTCGGAAGCGCGCGATGAGTTCGAATCCCTGCGCAAAGACGTAATACAAGATCCCCAAAAGACGTACCAGCTGATGAACAGCATGCTCGACCTGGGCATCTACCGCTCGGCGATCCTGTCCAGCCGCCAGATCCTCGACCTGGCCGGCCTGGACGATGTGGGCACGCTAAAGGCGCCGGCCTACTTCAACCACATTCGTTTTGGCGTTTATTTTAAAGAACCAGGTGGTCGAAACGAGCAAGAAGGAAGGCTTTCACCCGCTCTTCCTGCTCAGTGTGCTGCGACAGGAAAGTCATGTTTGAGGGCTTCGCCGTTTCCAGCGCTGGGGCGCGCGGCCTGATGCAGATTATGCCGGCCACCGGGAGTGAAATTGCATCCACTATGAACTGGCCGGAGGAATTTACCGACAGATGATCTCTACCGTCCGGAGATCAGCATTACCATGGGATCGAATTACCTGGCACGCCAGCGGGATTACTTCGATAACAACCTGTATGCCACCCTGGCCGCTTATAACGGCGGGCCGGGCAATACGATTTATTGGAAAGAAATAGCCGGTGATGACCCCGACCTGCTCCTGGAAGTAATTCGCGCCGACGAGACGCGCACCTACATCATGCAGCATCTCTGAATATTTCAACATTTACCGGCTGCTGTACGAGCGAGGCCTGTAAACGTTTTCTGGGTCGACCCGGGCGAACCGGACGACCCAGAAACTTGTTTTTACTTGTTTTTATAGAACCAGTCGCATCGGTTCTTCCAGGAAGGCAGCCAGAGCCTGCATAAAGCGAGCCGCCTCGGCCCCATCCGAAACACGGTGATCGATCGATATGGTGGCTTTCATGCGCGTCCCAACCGTCACCTGGCCGTCTTCCACCACCGGCACCTGCATCGCCGACCCAACGGCCAGAATCCCCACTTCAGGCGGGTTGATGATGGCGATGAAGTGATCGACATCATACATGCCCATATTGCTGATCGAAAAGGTTGAACCTTCAATATCCTCCGGGCGCACTTTTCCCTGGCGCGCCTTCCCGGTCAGCTCGCGCATCTCCGCCGAGATCAGGCGCAGCGGTTTCTGGTCGGCATCTTTCACCACCACCGTCATCAGGCCGCCTTCGATGGAAACCGCGCTGCCGATGTGGACGTGCCCATGCCGGACTACCTCATCCCCTCGTAAGGAAGCGTTGACGTTGGGGAACTGGCGCAAGGTTAGCGCAACCGCTTTGATGATAAAGTCATTCACCGTCAGTTTCTGGTCGTCCGGCAGGTACTCGTTGAGCTGTTTGCGCAGTTCCATCACCTTCTCAAATTTGTACGTGCGGGTGACGTAGAAATGCGGAACCTGTGTCTTGGATTCCACCATGCGGCGGCCAATCGCACCGCGCAGGCGGCTTAACTTGATCACCTCATCCTCAGGCACGGTGACCGCCCCAGACCATACCGGGGCTAGTGGTACCGGCGCTGCTTGTGGTCTGGCGGGCGCCTGAGCAGGAGCCGCTGAAGGGGCCGCTGCTGGAGCCGGGCTGGCAGCTTGCAAAGCGCTGGCTTGTAAAGCGCCGGCTTGCAAAGCCGCTTCTACATCACTGCGCTGGATACGCCCACCCGGGCCGGTGCCTTTCACCTGGCGCAGGTCAAGGCCATTTTCAGTGGCTACTTTACGCGCCAGTGGGGTGGCGCGCGTACGTCCATCCGTCGCTGATGCAGTCTCATCTTCAGATGGAACAGCCGGCTTGCCGGCCGGAATTTCTTCAACCGGGGTCTTGGCTGCCTCCGCGCGTTCTTTTTCGGTTTGTTTGGCAGCCGGGGCCTGTGCCGCCTGCCCAGGCGTTTCGGCGGCGGCTTGTTTTCCGCCCATCGTTGGCGGTTTCACGTCTCCAGCATCTTTCGAGGTTGTGGCTTCCTCCGGCTTCTGACCCTGCGGTTCACCGGCCGGTTTTGCCGCATCCTCTACCTTCTCACCCGGCGCGGCAATCACGGCAATGGGTGTGCCCACAGGAACTACATCCCCCTGGCTGACCATTTGCCGGGCTACTACCCCCGAAAAACTCGACTCAACTTCAACGGTGGCCTTGTCGGTTTCAATCTCGGCCAGAACATCCCCCTTATTGACCTGATCACCCTCAGCCTTTACCCAACGGACGAGGGTGCCCTCCTGCATATCAAAACCAAGTTTGGGCATCGTGACAGTATCAGACATTCAGAACCTCCTTAACTGCCGCAATCACATCATCCACCTGCGGAAGAGCCATTTGTTCGAGCGTCCGGTTGTAAGGCAGCGGAACTTCATCTTGCGCCACGCGCTTGATCGGCGCGTCCACATAATCAAAGGCCTCTTCGTAAATTCGGGTGGAAACTTCCGATCCCACCCCGTACGATTTCCAGCCTTCCTCAACAATCACAGCCCGGTTGGTCTTCTTGAATGATTCCAGCACCGGCCCCATATCTAACGGGCGGAGCGAGCGCAGATCGACAATCTCCGCCTCGATTCCAGCTTCTTTGGAAAGCTGGTCGGCGGCTTTTTGCGAAACCTCCAGCATTTTGCTGTAGGTGACGATCGTGATATCCTTGCCTTCGCGCTGGACGGTTGATTTTCCGATCGGGACCGTATAATCGCCATCCGGTACTTCACCGCGCGTCTGGTAGAGCGTGGCATGCTCGATGAATAAAACCGGGTCGTCGCAGCGGATGGCGGCTTTGAGCAGGCCTTTGGCATCCGCCGGCGTGCCTGGGGCAACCACCTTCAAACCGGGAAAATGGGCAAAGATGGCATCCGGGGTCTGCGAATGGGTAGCGCCGAGCTGGCGGCCCCCTCCGCCCTGTGGTGCGGATGACCAATGGTAGAACGAACTGCCCACCAAACATGTAATGCAGTTTTGCAGCCTCGTTGACGATGTGATCCATCGCCACAAAAGCAAAATTAATCGTCATTAACTCAGCCACCGGGCGCGTCCCGGTAAGCGCCGCGCCAATGGCAGCTCCAATGATGGCTGCCTCGGAAATGGGCGTATCGCGGACCCGGTCCTCCCCGAAGTGATCATAAAAACCCTTGGTCACGGCATATGTGCCCCCCCAAACGCCAACCTCTTCACCCAAAATGAAAACCTTGGGGTCGCGTTCCATTTCCTCCCATAACGCCTGAGAGATGGCTTCACGCATGGTTATTCGTGCCATTGTCGCTACCTCGCTCTTAGCATTGCTCGCTTACGTAGATATCTTTATAAAGCTCTTCCGGGTCAGGTTCCGGGCTGCTCTCCGCAAACTGTACCGCTTCTTCGACAATTTGAAGCCCCTTGTTATCTTCTTCGTCCAGTTCTTTCTCACTGGCGATCGACTGGTCGCACAAGTAGCTCCGGTAAATCCCAATCGGGTCATTTTCCTGCCACTTATGCACTTCCTCAACCTTGCGATAACGCTCCGGGTCACCCATTGAATGGCCGCGGAAGCGGTACGTCATGACTTCGAGGAACATCGGGCCGGCGCCGCCGCGGATTGTCTCGATCATTTCGTGGGCTTTTTCATGCACGGCGATCAAGTTCATCCCATCCACCTGAGCATGCTGCATGCCGTAGCCTTCCGCCTTCTGGGTCATCTCCGTCACTGCGGATGCACGGTCGATTGCGGTACCCATACCGTACTGGTTATTCTCCACCACCCATAAAACCGATAAATTCCAAACTTTTGACATATTGAGCGCTTCGTGGAAGAAACCAATATTGGTCGCCCCATCCCCAAACATGCAAATGGTGACCCCGTCATTCTTTTGGTAGCGGTCCCCTAATGCCAGACCCGTGGCCAGCGGCAGGTGCGCGCCGACAATCGCGTGCCCCCCAAAGAAATTCTTGGAAATATCGGCCATATGCATCGACCCGCCCTTGCCCTTGGATATACCCGTGGCTTTACCAAGCAGCTCCGCCATCACCTGTTTGGCCGGAATTCCCGCGTTTATCGCCACGCCGTGATCGCGGTACGCCGTTATGATGCGGTCCTGCGGCTTGCGAGCGGAAATTAACCCGGTGCTGACTGCCTCCTGGCCAATATATAGATGAAGAAAGCCCCCAATCTTGCCCTGTTGATACAACTCGGCGGCCCGTTCTTCCAGGCGCCGGATCACTACCATTTCTTGATAAAGCTTAAGATGTTCGCTTTTTTCCATGAAATCAATTTCCTCCCATTAATTGATCCCCAGCATCCTTGGGAGGAGCAGGGTCGTTTTGTGTAGTAACTGCTCTAATTATATCAGATTGGATAACGTTATCAGTACTTTGTACAATCGGTTCTCCTGGGCCCGGCATGGTTGGAATGAAAATGGGGTGTCTGCCTCGTGCTTTGCACGATACAAACACCTCATCCGCGGCAGGAAAATCGGGATCAGAAACCAGCGGCGCGGCCATTAGCCGCTGTGCAGCCGCTCGCTGGCGAATAAAAAATTATCTTATTCTTCCGGAGCGCTCCGCAGCAAAGTATCGATATCACTGCCTTGTTTAACCAGGAAGAACCGGCGGCCGTAGAACCAGGCCAGCCCGCTTGCAAACATGATCGCGAACCAGACCAGAGTCTCTCCGTTCAGGGGGTTATAACCCGGCCAGATTACCAGCGCAACAAGCATCCCGGCCAGATACACCACGCACAGCCCGCCAATTAATGAAATCAACGGCAGCGGTCCAATCCTGGCCCGCAGGAAACCTGACGACTGCAGAAACCAATCCCGTTTTATAAACGGCAGCAGCGTAATACCCAGCACAGGCAAAAGCTGGGCACCCACCAGGAAAAACACGGGGTTAATCCGGTTGTTGATGCCGGTATTCAATGCCGTTTCTACAACCCCAAACTCAGCCAGCAGGCAAACGATGAGCACGGTAATCAATGGACTGCGCAGTTCAGGATGGACAAAGGTCGCTGCTTGAGGCATCAGGTGATCCTCACCCCAGGCCAGCATAATCCGGCTGCTGGCATACAAGAACGTATGCCCCATCGTCAACAATGAAAAAATCCAGGAAAGACCGATCGCCTGGATCAAAAGCGCATTGGGGCGCAAAATAGCCAAATAAAAGGGGAGCCACGGCATGGCAATTTCTTTATTCGCGCCGGTGTGATACAAGAAACTTTCCGCGGACAACCATTCAGCAGGGACCAGGCGCTGAAGGAGAAAAGCGGTTGTCGCCAGAATTGCCATAACGGCCACAATCGCGATGATACTGCCCAACAACAGATTCTTTTTGGGATCCTTCACTTCACTGGCAAAGTAAACCGGGTTAAAGGCGCCGGAAAAGACCCATAGGCTCAACATAAAACCGGCCACCAGCATAGTACCGGTGGAGCCATCAACATTCATCCCCAGATCTCTGGCCTGTGAAAGCTGGCTGGAAAAGCTTCCATCACCCATAAACCGGTCCCAGGAGCTTTGGAAAATAGCGGGCGTGGCGGTGGACAGAATGAAACAAATAACGACCAGGGTGGCAATCGCTACAAAAGTCCCAAACAATAGGAAGCGGTGCGTCACGTAAGATGGCACGATTAATGCCAGGAATATAATAAGTATTCCGAATGTACCAATCGTAATCGTACCGCTGGACGAGGAAACCAAATCCAATACGCTCAACATACTTTTGTCAAAAAGTACCCGCGCAAAGCTCCTGGCAAATACTGGGATGAGATTCTGCGCAATCAGAGAAATAATCGAGCCACCCGCCATGGACAGGAAGATCACCAGGGTCCAACTCGAAGCAAAAGCCAGGGGCGGGCTGACTACCCGGCTGGCTACAATATAATCCGCGCCAAAACGCGGCGCAATTGTACCGATGGCAGCAAATGTATAGGTGAGGGCGAGGGTTATCAGCCCTCCAATCACGATCATACCGGCCAGGTTCGTGCCTGGCCACATGCCCGCCAGGGTAGAGAAAGGAAGCAGGCCGCTGTAGATCAAGCCGATGCTGCTGAAGGAAAATATAAAGACCGCCAGCAAACCCATCTCACGGTTGACATGGATTGTTTTGCGAGCTGGAACCTGAACCTGGGGTTTGGTTTCAGCAGGTTGAACAACTGCTTCAGCCATTCCGTCCCTCCTCCATGCAATGAACCCCGGACATACCCGGGCAACAAATGAAAAATGGAATTCCCACACCATTATACGCTGGGTGAACGGAGAATGCAGTTTACGTTTCGTAAGCAAACCTTGCAATTGCTCTACAGTAAACGCTATACGCAGCATTAAAAAAACCGAGGCGCTGGCGCGCCTCGGTTTTTCTTTAATACAGGGAAAAGCTAGGCTTTCTTGCCGTGCTTGATTGCGGCCTGAGCAGCAGCCAGGCGAGCAACCGGAACACGGAACGGCGAGCAGCTCACGTAGTTGTTGCCGACCAGGTGGCAGAACTCGATCGAATCAGGGTCTCCACCATGCTCACCGCAGATACCTACTTCCAGATCTGGGCGAGCCTTACGGCCTTCATCGACGGCCATGGCCATCAGGCGGCCAACGCCATCGCGGTCAATGGTCTGGAAGGGATTCTTTTCCAGAATGCCTTCTTCAACATACTTGACCAGGAAGTTGCGCTCCGCGTCGTCGCGGCTGTAGCCAAAGGTCATCTGAGTGAGGTCGTTGGTACCGAAGGAGAAGAACTCAGCCAGACCAGCAATTTCACCGGCGGTGACGGCAGCGCGCGGGATCTCAATCATGGTGCCGAACTTATAGGGGAAGGTAACACCCTTCTCGTCCATTACCTGCTTGGCAATCCGAACCAGGCGCGGCTGGATCCACTTGAGCTCATTGACGGTGCCGGTCAGCGGGATCATTACCTCAGGCTTGACCACTACACCCTTCTTGGTGCAGTCCGCGGCAGCTTCAAAAATGGCGCGTACCTGCATCTCAACGATGAGGGGCATATAAATGCTCAGGCGGACGCCGCGCAGGCCCATCATCGGGTTACTTTCATGCATCGAGCGGATGCTGGCCAGCAGTTTTTCTTTTTCCGGCAGGCCCTTGGTCTCGCCCTTGACGCGCATGGTTACGACTTCTTCGAAGAGTTTCTCTTCGTCGGGCATAAACTCATGCAGCGGCGGGTCGATCAGGCGGATGATAACCGGGCAGCCATCCATCGCCTCAAAGAGGCCGGCGAAGTCGGAGCGCTGATAAGGCAGCAGAATGTCCATCGCGGCCTGCTGATCTTTTTCGTTATCGGCCAGGATCATCTTCTGGACGGTGGGAAGGCGCTCGGGCTCGAAGAACATATGCTCAGTGCGGCACAGGCCAATGCCCTTGGCGCCGTAGGAGCGGGCGCGGCGAGCATCGCGCGGGTAATCCGCATTCGCCCACACCTGCAGCCGGGATGCTTCATCTGCCCAGGTGAGCAGGGTCATCAGGTCGGTTTGTTTCTCCAGGTCGGGGACGCTCAAATCCAGTTTGCCAACGTAGGCTTCGCCGGTAGTGCCATCGACCGAAATCCAATCGCCTTCTTTAACCGTTACCTCACCCGCTTTCAACTCGCGCTTGTCGAGGTTGATGCGAACGCTGGAAGCGCCGACGATGCAGGGGACGCCGAACTGGCGAGCGACAACCGCCGCGTGGGAGGTCGCGCCGCCTTCACTGGTCAGGATGCCCTTGGCAGCCAGCATACCATGCACATCATCTGGCTTGGTGAACGGGCGGACCATGATCACGTCCTGCTTTTCTTCCTTGGCCATCTTCTCGGCTTTGTCAGCATCGAAGTATACCTGGCCAACTGCCGCTCCCGGAGAAGCATTTACACCACTGGCTAAGAAACGGCCGTCTTTTTTGGCTTTCTTCTTGCCATCCTCGCTAAACTGTGGGTGCAGCATTGCATCCACCTGCTTGGGGGTAACCCGCGTGAGGGCTTCTTCACGTGAAATAAGGCCTTCGTTGGCCATATCTACGGCAATCTTGATCGCAGCGGCAGCGGTGCGCTTGCCATTGCGGGTCTGGAGCATCCACAGGCGACCACGTTCAATGGTGAACTCGACGTCTTGCATATCTTTGTAATGCTTCTCGAGTTTCGCGGTGATCTCCATGAACTGGTTGTAGGCTTCGGGAAGGTCTTTCCCCATCTTTACGATCGGTTCGGTGTTGCGGATGCCGGCTACAACGTCTTCGCCCTGCGCGTTCAGCAGGTAGTCGCCGTACATCTTGGATTCGCCGGTGGCGGGGTTGCGAGTAAAGGCCACGCCCGTGCCAGAGTCCCAGCCCATGTTGCCAAAGACCATGGTCACAATGTTTACCGCGGTGCCCAGATTATCCGGGATATGCTCGGCGCGGCGGTAATCAATAGCGCGCTTGCCCATCCAGGAGCCGAAAACGGCCTGCGTTGCCAGCTTGAGCTGCTCGACGGGTTCCTGGGGGAAATCGAAACCTTTTTCTTTCTTTACGACCTTCTTGAACGTTTCCACCAGCGCTTTGAGATCTTCGGCGGTCAGGTCGGTATCTGCTTTGTAACCCTTCGCATGCTTGTAGGCTTCCAATGGGTCTTCAAAAGCCTCGTCAGCGATGTTCAGCACGACCGAGCCAAACATCTGGATCAGGCGGCGATAAGAGTCATAAGCAAAGCGCTCATTGTCGGTCAATTTGGCCATGCCCTGAACGGTTTTATCATTCAAGCCAATATTGAGCACCGTATCCATCATACCGGGCATCGAGAATTTGGCGCCCGAGCGGCAGGAGACCAGTAAAGGATTTGAAGGGTCGCCGAATTTCTTGCCCGAAGCTTCCTCGACCTTCTTCAACGCTGCCAGTTCTTGTTCCCACATCCCCTCTGGGAACTTATCTCCGCCGGACGTATACGCATTGCAGGCTTCCGTTGTCACCGTAAAAAACGGTGGGACTGGTAAACCGATGCGTGTCATCTCGGCCAGGTTCGCTCCTTTGCCACCCAGCAAACCGCGCACGCCATCCCACGATCCACCCATGTAGGCTTCCGCCTGGGGCAGTTCGTTAAACAAATAGACCCATTTCTTATCGACCATGACGTCCTCCTGAGAATTTTCATAACCCCTAATTTTGGGGGATTTTGATTTCAAATTGGTTCCAAACCCAGAGCATTCTACCACAAAGCCGTGTTTTTCAGAAGATGGCAGACTGCGGGCCAGGTGATCCTGGTATGCGGAATTTCAGCCCATCTATTCTGTAAGCAAGGTGAAAGGTAATTTCCTCATAACCTGGAAGATAATAAGAACTATACTAAAGGTAGTGGAGTAAATAACTGAATGTTCCAAGCAAAAATTCTGGTGATTGATGACGATGAAGGTATGACAGAACTGCTGTCACTACTGCTGGCTCCCGCGTCATCAGAAATCATTATCGCTAACTCTGGCCCAGAAGGAATTGAGCTTATCAAAAAACACACTCCGGATGTGATTATTCTTGATCTTATGATGCCTGAGATGAATGGCTGGTTAACCTGTAAACAGATCCGTGAGTTTAGTGATGTCCCTATTTTGATCCTTTCTGCGATGGACGCTCCCGGCGTTGTTGCACAGGCCCTGGATGTAGGCGCAGATGATTATCTGGTAAAGCCGGTCTCCAGCGGAACTCTGATCGCCCACCTCAACAAACTTGTGCGGCGAGCCAAAGTCTCCCAAACCCCAAAGACAGCAGCGGGTTTATAAGTTGGCGGTTGTTAATCGGATGTAGTAAAATTTACTACAATCGAGCCCATTCTTAGGAGACCCGCTGTGCAAATCTGTTCTCGCTGCAATACGCAATCCCCGGATTCCGTTCACACTTGCCCTACTTGTGGTGCGGATATTCAAGAAACTTCCACAACAGCAGTGGCGCTGCGCAAATTTCAGGAAAACCCACGTGTGATTGCTGTAAATGTAATCGTCCACGAGGATGCCTGTCCGGTCTGCCAGGAAATTCAAGGCACTTACACGAAAGACCGCGTTCCGAAAATTCCGGTAGAGGGTTGTTCGCACGAGAATGGTTGTCGTTGTTTCTACCAACCGCTGCTGGATGAAATTTTCCCTTAAAGCCGTGCTTTAATAATAAGAGGGTATTGGATCCGCAAGGCTAATCCAATACCCTCTTTCTGTATTACGCCAGGGTTTACTTTTCGATCGTATTTTCCACAATCCTGACCAGCTCTTGCAGCGCTCCCGCCACCCGTTGGGGGTCCTCCATCGTCAGCATGTGGCCAGCGCCAGGTATTTCTACCAGCCAGCCCTTGGGCAGCATTTGCGCCATCGTTTCCACATTATCCCGGTTCACGAGCTGATCCTCCTTACCGAGAATCACAACCGCGGGAACGTTAATGTTCGAAAGCTCACCGGTCAGGTCGTGGCGTTCTGCCATACCCCGCAACGCGCCGGAAATCCCGTTTGGGTGTGCCCGCAGGATGATGGTATTGATCTGCTCCAGAAGTTCTTTCTTGGGGGTCAGGCTGTCCACCATATTACTCGCGACCACCCGAGCCCCCTTATGCAAGGCAGAATCGGCTAATTTATAACGGGCCTGCCGGCGTTCCGGGTTATCCGCCGCGGAATGGGTGGCCACCAGACCCAACCCAAGCAGGCGGCCCGGGTATGCGTGGGCAAATGCCAGGCTGACGTAGCCGCCCATCGAATGCCCCACCAGAACCGCCTTTTCAATCTCCAGCCGGTCCATCAGATGAACAACATCCTCGGCTTGCAGGCGCATGGTGTACGCGCCCTCTGTTACCGGTGAGCGGCCAAAACCACGCAAATCGGGTAGGACCAGGTGAACATTCTTCTCCAGCAGTGGGATCAACGGCTCCCAGATCGTATGGTCAAATGGGAATCCGTGCAAAAAAATGGCCGGGACCCCTTGTCCATATTCCTCGTAATTGAGATCAACAGTATTTAATTCCATCTTCTATCCCTCTCCTTCTTGCGCGGAAGATCCTTCGGCGGATGCATGCTGCTCCATCCAATTCCTGGCATATCCCAGCGCTTCTTCTCGGTTGTGGACTTCGCCGACCGCCTGAGCCTCCTGAATAGCCGCCAGCAAACGCCCAACGGCTCGTCCAGGCTTTAATCCAAACATATCCATCAAATCATTTCCTGAGAGATAACGCGGCGGCGCAATGATTTCCGCGTTTTTTTCCCAGAAAGCTTCAAACAGCGCGCGACATACCTCTAACTCAGCCTGCCAGGTTTCTTGCGGCAGCTCCATTTGGTAGGTCCCGCGCGCGTCTGCCAGGGATAACAGGCAAATATCCACTCCCGCGTCGGCGGTGGCTTTAAAATAACGATAAATCGAGCGGCGCGACAGAACGCTGTCCGAGACCAACTTAGCGGTTTTGGATTTTGTCTCGCTCACCGCATTTGCAAAAAAATGGACCCGCATATGCTCGGCAACCAGGGTTTCCAGCCGGTTCACCTCAGCGGCACTCAACGCCAGTGACCGGGCACGTTCAGCGATTACTCCAGCGCCGCGCGCATCGTGGCCTAGGAAACGAACCCGCCCTTCGGCGGTCTCGGAACGGGTGGCCGGCTTTGCGATATCATGGTACAGTGCCGCGAAGAAAAGCAGCGCCCGGATTGAGCGGTCAGGAACAAAACGGCGTTGGAAGTGCTCCTCAAATTGAGCGCGGTAACGTCCCAACCAGAGCACAGCCGAGCCAATGGTCAGATCGGAAACCTTCTCTTCTTGATAACTGCCAACTAAAGCTCCGTAAAGCTGTTCCAGGTGACTGACCACGCTCAACGTGTGTTCCCAAACATCCGTAACATGCGGCGCGGTTTGCGATACACCTTTGAGACCTTCCAGCTCAGGTAAAACAAAAGGCAGCGCTCCCACCTGGTCCAGCAGGCGAATTGCCAGACTGACCTGCTCCCCGTCCAGCATTTTGAACAACTCGTCGCGCAGGCGTTCAGCAGACGGTTGGGTAAGCAGCGGCGCGGCCAGGCGCATCAACCGAATCGTATCCGGTTCGATGCGAAAATTGAGGGACAACGCCTGGCGGACTGCACGCAGCACCCGCACTGCGTCGTTAGATAAGCTGGCGGGCGAACAGGCCCGAATCCGCCCTTCGCGAACGTCGGCTAGCCCGCCGGTTGGGTCAATCAGGTGGTCAGGGCGAGCGACATCATATGCCATCGCATTGATCGTAAAATCGCGCGCGCGCAGGTCTCCTTCCAGGTCCATGGCACGCAGCGAAGCAAAGTCCAACGTCAGGCGCTCCTCGGGAAAATCATCTACACCCAGCACTACGCGGGTGGTATCGCGTTCTTCATCCAGAATGTAAAAGGCGCCCTGCAGCTGGTCCGCCACCCTGCGCGCCAGGCTGCGGGTTTCACCCGGTAAAACAAAATCAAAGTCATGCGCCGGGCGACCCAGGAGCTGGTCGCGCACTCCCCCACCCACCAGATACACCGGTCGCTCGGGTGTGGAATACCCACGCAGCGTTTCTAGAATATTTTGCCTTACCTGCGCCTTCGTCAAACCTTTCACTTATAACTTTCCATGGAGTGCCTCATATTTCTTTAAGTCCACCACACCGACAAAAGGTAAGTTGCGATAAAGATCGTCGATATCTAACCCGTAGCCAAAAACAAACTTGTTCGGAATCGTAAAGCCCACATAACGCACAGGGATTTGCACTTCCCGGCGCTCGACCTTATCCAGTAAGGCGCATACACACAGGCTGCGCGGCTTTCGCGCCGTCAGCAGATCCAAAACCGAGGCAATGGTCCGGCCGCTGTCAACGATATCTTCCACCAGGATAACATCCCGCTCGTTTATGGGAGTGTTTAGGTCCAGGGTGATACGCACCAAACCGGTGGTTTCGCGTTCGCCGACCCCGTAAGAAGATACCGCCATAAACTCAATCGCATGGGGTATGCTAATCTTGCGCATTAGATCGGTCAGGAACATGACCCCGCCGCGCAGGATGCAGATCAAAAGCAAATTTTTGTCCGCATAATCCTGGCTGATTTCCGCTCCTAACGCGGCAATGCGCGCCTGGAGCTGCTCTTCGGAGATTAGTATTTCTCCTAAAAATTCGTGAAAATCCGGCATTCTTGCCTCAGGCATACTTGCCTCAATTCCAGATTCGCTACTCATTCCTGGGAACCTCATGGTGTGTCCGGCAGCGCGCTTCGTACATCTCAGATGCACCCACAATCACGACCGGGTCGTGATAATGCGCGGGTTTTCCGTTCACCAGGCGTTGTGTACGGCAAGCGGCCTCACCGCAAACCATGCAAATTGCCTGCAGCTTGTCCACGTGCTCAGCAATGGCCATGAAAACTGGCATACAGCCAAATGGTTCTCCCCGAAAATCAGTATCCAGGCCGGCAACAATCACCCGGATTCCCCGATCGGCCAGCGATTTTGCTACAGCGATGATTCCGTCATCAAAGAACTGGGCTTCATCGATACCCACCACCGAAGTATCTTCATCCAGGCTTTTCAATAAGTCCGCCGAGGCGGGTATCGGAAGCGCGTTAAAGACGGTTCCAGCGTGGGAAGTGACCTTATCGACATAATAGCGGTTATCGATAATGGGTTTAAAAACCTGCACCTTCTGCCGCGCAATCGTTGCGCGGCGCAGGCGGCGGATCAATTCATCGGTTTTGCCGCTGAACATGGAACCAGTGACAACTTCAATTGAGCCAGTGTGATGCTTCATACGCCAGTGATCCTCGCTTTGTTTAGGTGACCTTACCCAGTTCGTCTTTCAAAACGGTGAGAACATCCACGGGGGTAGGGTCCTCACCATACATCATCGCCATGTAATATGAAGTGTAATCGCCAAAGTGCAAAAGTGTCCAGATGTGCGCCAACCGGGTTTCCCCTTTGGCCTGAATTACATCCGTATTCATTCCAAGGGTCATAAAGATTTCACGTGTTTGTTCCAGGCGAAGCTGGTTACGCGGATGGTTTGAGGTTGCCTGCAGGAAGAGGACCATCGTCTGCATCAAACTACTTTCCGGGTTATTCAAACCGGCCAGGGTATTATGATCGGCTTCAGGGATAAATTCAAACTGTCCCCAGGCCTTCGCGATTTCATTGATCTGGCTTTTCCACCGCCGTGCCACGGCGGTCACTGGCTCGGCAGCAAAAACTGCCACGCACCGGCCAATCAACTGCCCGGCCATACGTTTGGCCGGGTTAAAGGCAACCGGTACTTCGGGCAGCAGGTTGGTCTGCTGATTGCGCATGGCATGCAGGGTATTATGCAAGTCACTGGTTGGGTCGGGCAGCAGACCCAGGCGGTGCAGAGCGGACAGCAGTAAGCCAAAGGAATATCCTACTGCCGAGCGCGGCTGACCCGTATGGTTGAAGACCCACAACGGAACGCTGGCGTTTTTTGCCAGTTGGGCAAGCCTGCCTCCGGTAGTAATGCACAGCAGCGGGCAGTTTTTTGCCCTGGCCTGTTCAAAGACCGACAGTGTCTCTTCTGTATTTCCAGAATGAGAAGAAACGATCACCAGAGTGTCCGGCCCCTGCGCCCAGGCCGGTAAATCATAATCGCGATGGACAATAATCGGGATAGGGCATGCGGGCGCGGCATATGCTGCCAGCAGGTCTGCTCCAATCGCGGAGCCGCCCATTGCGCTGATAATAATATTTTCCAAACCATTTATTTGCGGCAGCGGCAGCGACATCCCAGTTTGCCAGGCTTCCTCGAGCTGCTGTGGTAGATTATAAATCTGGTCAATCATGGCCTGTGGATCCAGGCTGCGAAACCTGGCTAAATCATCGAGATCCATGGCGTACCTCGTGTATCTCAATCATGATGTTTTAGTTCTACGATCTTACGATAAACATCCCGGCGCTCCCAACCCGATTTAGCGGCAATTTCTCCGGCCAATTGCGCTTGCGCCTGACCGGTTGCCAGGCCTTCGCGCAGCGCCTTGAACAACTGCTCCTCGCTCCACGGCCCCGTGGTCTGGCTCGGGAGGCCGCCCACCACCAGGGTAAATTCTCCCCGCGGTTCATTTTGGGTAAAGTGCTCGCGCGCCTGCAGAATGGTTCCCCGGTAAATTTCCTCGTGAATTTTGGTCATTTCGCGGGCTATGGCGATCGGGCGTTCACCCAGGACGGTTTGCATGTCTTCGAGTGCTTCCTGCAAGCGATGGGGAGTTTCCAGGAAAATGAGCGTGTACGGAAATTCACGCACTTCTTCCAGACGGCGGCGGCGCTCCACCCCGCGCCGGGGCAGGTATCCCAGGTAGAGAAAAGAATCTGTCGGCAGGCCCGAAACGACCAGTGCCATCACCGGCGCAGATGGACCGGGGACGGCACTGACCGGGTAACCTGCTTCGAGCGCTGCCTGCACCAGTTCGTACCCGGGGTCATTTAATCCAGGCGTGCCAGCATCAGAAACCAGGGCAACATCACCCTCTTCCAACACGCCAAGGATCTCCTTCACCCGGCTGAGTTTGTTATGCTCATGGTAGCTGAGCATTGGTTTAACAATCTCATACCGCTGGAGCAGCTTTTTTGTCTGGCGGGTATCCTCCGCCGCAATCAGGCGCGCCTGGCGCAATACCTGCAGTGCGCGAATGGTAATATCTTCCAGGTTTCCAATCGGTGTGGCAACTAGATACAATTTCCCCATGGTTACTCGGTTATGGCACGACCCAGGTGATGAAATCCAGGTCAATCTGCCCTTTTTCGAAATCAATAGACTTGAACATCATCCTTCCCGGCAAACCTCGCGTTGTCCGGTAACACAGGTACATGCCCACCTTGGCCTGCTCCAACATAACCGGGGCATTGGTGGAATTATCCTGACCGCAATCGAATAATTGCGGTTGGATTGCCCCAAAGGAAACCAGGTGCACCCCGGTCAATGGCGCCAGCTGGATTTCCCCCGTCTCTGGGCTCAGCAGGCGCACATCATCCTCTTGCTCCTGATTGATTCGTGCGGTGTCCAGATCAATCCCTTCCCCCACAGCTAAAATCAGGGAACCGCTGGCATAGATCACTGGCGTAGGCGTAGCGTCAAAAATGGTTGCGGTCACTGTGGGCGTATCTACCGGAACGACAACAATCCGCACCCAGAACGGCGCATCCCCATTTGGCCCAATGCCAAATAATTCGCCCGCCGAATTGCGCATTTTCCAGTTGCTCTGGTACGTGCCCGGCGCTGCCGGCGCCATCATATCCACGGTGACATCAATCGAAGCTCCCCAACTGGCCGTACTACCCAGCGGCTGAACCTGGTTCAGCCCCAGGTTCGTTCCTGAAAACCAAACCAGAGCATAATCCCGGGTCCACGGGCAGCTGCCGGCATTTACCAACCGCCAGGTTTTGGAGAAGTATTCACCGGGCAGAAAACGCGAACCATCCGGTACGTTAATGTCGATGGGGTAACCGAGCTGCGCCAGATCACAGGGCGCGGCCAGGGCCTGACCATCCGCAACTGCGGGCCTGGGTGTTTTTGACGCCATTGGTATCTGGGCCAATGGATCTACTTTCGTCAGGGTTGCCTCGGTGTTTGAAATCGCAGGTGGCTTGCTCACAGCGAACGGCGGTTCCGGTGAAGGCGTAGATGAAGCAACCGGAACATTAATTGAAACGGGAAGCCCCTGTGCCGTTTGAGTCAGGAGCACCGATACGGTACCATAATGCTGTTCAACCTCACTTTGCGAAGAATCAGGTAAATATCGGGAAGGAATATTACAGGAAACCAACCCATTTATCACCAAAAAGCAAAGAAGAAAGCAAACTTTTTTCTTCATAAGGTCTTTCTCATTCTACCAAAGTTTTCCTTTATAGAAGAATGAACTTATGAATCTCGCCTGGCCTGGAAATATTCCCAGTGCAGTTTTTCACAGGATCGAATACAATTGGATAAATAATGGAGATTTATATGCAGCCTACCCGCCAAATCCATCAATGTTACCGGTACTCAGATTCTACCTCTATCTGGGAGTCAGAAGATACACCTGTGATTACGGAAGCAACCGTGACTCTGAACGTGAACGGCACAACCTGGTTAAGTTTTGCCTGTACTCCAACCAACCTGGATGCCCTGGCGGCCGGTTTCCTTTTCAATGAAGGTTTTATCGCGCGCCAGGATGAGATTGCGATCCTTGAGGTATGCAAACAAGGCACCCACGTAGACGTGTGGCTTAAAAAAAGCATTGAACGCCCGGAAAACTGGCAGCGGACATCAGGCTGTACGGGCGGGCTGACCGCCGCCAGCGAACAAAAAATTGCTGTGCCGGTGTTGGGACATCAAAAAATATCACCCTCCGATTTACTACACTGCATGGATTTGCTTACCCGAAGCCAGGATTTGTATCGCGAAGCTGGGGGCGTGCACAGCTCGGCAATCTGCGATGGGCAGGAAATCCGGGTATGGGTTGAAGACATTGGACGCCATAATACCATTGATAAGCTGGCCGGGCGGATGCTGCTTGAGGGTATCCAGGTCCAGCCAATTATCCTGATCACAACCGGCAGGATAAGCTCAGATATGCTCCAAAAAGCTGCCCGCCTGGGTGCGGAGGTTGTCGTCTCACGCACCTCGCCCACCACCCAATCCGTGGCGCTGGCCGAACAGTCCGGTATAACGCTGGTGGGATATGCGCGGCGCGATCAATTCCTGGTATATAGCCACCCCGCCAGGTTAGAGTCTCAGCCCACCTTACGAGCAAGTTCCTCTGCTCGGCGGAAATCCTCAGGATAGTTGATATTGACGAAAGAGCGAAACTCAGGATCGTAGGGCAGCACTTCTTGAGGTTCCAGCACGCGGACTTTAACAGCCGGGAACCAGGCAATCAATTTGCGTTCGCCGGTTTCAATCGCCGCATGGATTACTGGCAGGCAAGTTTCCCGGCGATAAACCGCGTGAAGGGGTTCCAACCCGGTTGGCGAGCGCGGAATCACCACGTCTGCATTTTCTTTCAAAAGTAGATGGATCTGCGCGCGCAGCAAATCGAGGTTTATAAAAGGCATGTCGCAAGCAACTACGGCCACAAAGGGCTGGCGGGCAGCCGATAAAGCGGTATACAACCCGCCCAAAGCGCCCGTACCGGGCAGGATGTCGGTGAAAAGGGGCAGGTCTAAGAAAGCATAATCTGCCGGCTGGTTCGTGGTGATGATCAGCTCATCCGCCAGTTTACTCAACCGGTTGGTCAGATACGCGATGAGCGGCTGGCCCAGAAACAGCATTAATGCTTTATCCTGGCCCATCCGGCTGGAAAGCCCACCTGCCTGAATCGCAATCGTTAGCATCGTATGCCTATTATCGCATTTTCCACAACAGAAACCAACCACAAACAAAGCTTGCTATACAATCCTGCTCGTTGTATGATTGGCGAAAGAGCGTTATTAATAGATGATAAAGAACTCGAGATTATGATGCTGCCAGATCCCGAACGACTACTCACAAAAACAGATGATTCTGATCCAATCGGAGACAGCCAGGCGCTGCTGGCCAGCGCGCATGAAACCGTTGATAAGGCGCGTCATTATGACTCATATCGTCTTGCGCAAAGCCTGACGACGTACGCGCGACTGCTCGTTCAGGATGGTCAGTATGAACGCGCCCGGGAATGCGCGGATGAAGTAATTCAACTGGAACAGCGCACAAACAATACGGCGGAAGCCATTATCACGCTTGGAATATGCGCGGCAAAAACCAATCACCTGGACGAAGCGGAAAAATATTTCAACCAGGCCGCCGATTTGAGCCGTAAAGTGGGTTACCCATTGGGGTTGGCGCGCTCGCTCCAAAACCAGACCAGCCTGGTGCTGTTCGTCCGCGGGCAGTTCCACCTGGCGCTTACCCTGGTGGAGGAAGCCGGGATTCTCCTGGATGAACAGGGCAGCAAACATTGGACCGAGCCTTTTCTGCGCGGGATGATCTACCAAATTGTTGGCGACCGGCGCCACTGCCGCCAGGTTCTGGATGAGCTGGTTCTGCAAATCGAACCCGGTACGCGTCTCGCGGCTGCCTACTACTTCCTGTGGGCACGTCTGGCCATCGACGAGGATGAACTCGAACAGGCCAAAGAATATCTTCGCCTGGGCCTGCGCATTGCCAACCGCATTGGTGAGACAGAGCTCAATTTATGGGTCCGCCTCGAATACAGCCGCTACCACCGGTCAAAGAAAGAAGCTCCGGCAGCCCGAACCTGGGCCGAGGATGCGCTGCATCACGCGCAGCGCAATGGCTCGCTGTACTTTTCGGGATTGGCACTCCTCGAACGCGCGCAAGATACCTGGGATTCTGGGGACCGGGCTGGCGCGGAAGCGGATCTGGAAGAGGCCGTTCGCTTGCTCGAGCCGCTGGGCGCCGCGTATGATCTGGCGCGCGCCCGCTTCTTACGAGCCCTTTGGTACCAGCAGTCCAACCGTACCAATCGTGAGGCCGCCTGGTCAGAAGCAGTAAAGTACATCATCCAGGCGGGGTATGCCTTTATTCTTGAAAAAGAACAAGATCTGGCGTTCCCATTGATCGCAACGCACATGCGCAGCAAGACCCCGGAAGTCCGCTCGTTGACCGAAGAGCTTTTACGCCACCTGGCCAATGTTCCTCCCCCACCCCTGCGCATCACCGGCCTGGGACAATTTTCCGTTTGGAAAGGCCGGCGGAGAATTGCCGATCAGGTATGGAAACGCCGTAAATCTGGAGAGTTGTTCCGCTATCTCCTCCTCCACCCTAACCGGGCTGCCGGCCATGAGGTAATCATCGAGGCCCTGTGGCCTGATTCTAGTTCCGACAGTCCGGTAGACCTGCTGCATCAAGCCACCTCAGCTCTGCGCCACGCGCTTGAACCCGATCTGCCGGATAAATTCCCCTCCCGCTATCTCAAGGTTGAGGGCGAGCATATCGCGTTAAGCCTGCCCCCCGGTTCCGAGGTCGATTTTGAGCATTTCGAGCGTGTCTTACCCCTGGCAATCCAGGCCAAAAGCGCCGAACGCTTACAAGAAGCGCTCAGTTTATATGCTGGTGAATTGTTCCCATCCGACCGTTATGCCGATTGGAGCGAGGAGAAACGCCAGTCGCTGGCAGAACTACACCAGCGCGGCCTGTTATCTTTGGCAAAAGCCTACCTGGATCAGAATCAATTTTACAATGCCATCAATTGCAGCCGCCAAATCCTGAGCATAGACGCATGGAATGAAGATGCGGTCCTGCTGGCTATGCAGGCTTACGCAGGCATGCAAGATACTCCGCACGCGCTGCAAATGTACCAGGAGTTGGAACGCACGCTCGAGAAGGAGCTGGGAATTGTTCCCCGCCTGGATATCCGTACCCTCGCGGAAGCGCTGCGGAAACGTTAATCTCCCAGGATGGAGACCCGTCAGTCCTCTGTCAGTAGGTGTTGTTATGCTATCTATGAGGATAGACGGATGCGAAAGAGGCAAACTTTTTTACTAACGATCTTGACTCCTGAAAATGGAGCAACTGCTTTTTGTGGGCGGCTAAAAGTAATCTCTTCGGGCAAAACCTGCACGTTTACCAGCCTTGAAGAGCTATACCGCCTGATTGCCTCAGAAATGGATGAAGATGTCCTTCAGCGGCTCGTCCGTGATGATCTCACGCAAAAAGCGCTGTGTGACCTGTCTGACCATCCAGAATAAATCCTCCTGGCATTGAACTCTTCAAGCAAGTGCGGGAATCAGGGGTCCGCATTTGAAAGAGGCCCACTATTTGTGAGCCTCTTTTTTCTTCTTTTAGCGTTTTCCTTCTTTGAGAAGGTCGCGGATCAAGTCAAGAAACTCGTTCCATTCCTCTTCAAAGAAATTGACCGTAACATTGTTTAATTGCAGATTATAGGTTGTCTCCCCATCCGGCTCCTCCGCACGCCAGATGGAATAGTTCTCCGTCTCAACGACTGTCTGGATTTTTGGTTCTTGACCGTTTCCTGCCATAGCTTCTACCTCCCGGTATTCGAAATATTAAAATGAATGGCACCCGGTACCCCGCCGGTACCCTGCGGCTATTTATTCTGATCGCCCGGTAACCGCGCAGGACGTCTCTCGATTTTTTTCCACAATCGAAGATAGCGTTCCCGTAAGTTGGGCCATAATGATATCTGCAAAACATGCGAAGGTCCTGGAATTGTCTCCATTCCTGCCCAGGGGTCCTGGTCAAACAATTTGGCAAGGATATATTCTAGAAACAGTTTTACCGTCGCCAAAACCGGAGCTGCCAACACCACACCAATAACCCCGAGCAGATTGAACGCCACGAGTGCGGAGACCATTACGGCAGCCGGGTGAACGCGCAGCGCGTTCGACATCAGGCGAGGGACCACCACGTTATCCATGATCACGTCAACCATCCAGGCTATGCCAACCACCAGCCCCACGTAGGCCAGGGGCGAGATGCCGAAAAGGGTGCTGCCCTGGAAAAAGGCCACCAATCCATAACTGGTCCAGGCAACAAACGGACCAACGTAAGGGACAAAGCGCGCCAGGCCGGCGAGCAGCGCCAGCCCAAAGAAAAAGTGCACCCCCAGGCCCCCCAATAGTATGTTGTAGATCAGAATCGTGAGCAGAACAATCGTAATTTGCCCGCGCAGGAAGGCATTCCAAATCCGGTTGAGCGCGCTCCCTAACTGCTGAAGATCATCATCATATCCGGGGATATTCAAGTTGAACAATCGGTTCGGAAAGCCGCCACTCTCTGCCAGCATAAAGTAGGAAACCAGCAGGATAAAGAACATCCAGCCAAAGAAGTTCGCCGCGCTGGCTGCAACCGAAACGACCGAAGAACCGGCCCGGGAGAGCAGCGGCTGAACCGCACCCAGGATTTGCTGTGCAAGCGCGTTTACATCCAGCAATTGCAGATTGAAGGTAAAAGGTCCAATCAGAAGCGGGTGTGAAGTAACATCGGCAATAAAGGCTGGCAGCCCCTTTAGCGCATTTTCAAGAAAGGTGATCAAACTCTGCACCTGTTCAATCACCGCCAGGCCGCCGATGGCGATAGAGCCAAGGAAAATGATCAGCAAAACCAGGTAAATGAACGTTGCGGTGCTGCGCCAGGAGAGCCGCAGCGTGCGGCGCACCAGGTCGGTAAGCGGATAGAACAGGTAAGCCAGGATAAATGCCAGCAGAAGCGGGCCGACAATATTGAGAAAACGAAACAAAAGGAAAGCGCTGATCGCCACGACCGACAGGCCAACGATCAGCTTGGTCGTCGACCCCCAGCGCGGCGAGCGCGGTCCTAAATTGGGCGGGTCCGGCGCCCCGCTGACGGGCACCTCAATTACAACCTGGTCATTATCGTCCATTGACACCTTTTCTTTGGATTAAGGACAGGCTCCCGCCGGCCAAATAGGAAGCAGGCACCAAAAATCACGCGGTGCATTCCATAAAAGAACAGATACGCACACGCAGGAGAGCAGCAGCACGGCAGCCAGAACAATCCAGATCACTGGCGAACGGCGCTGCTCCACCGGCATTTCAGGAGCGTAGGCGGTGGGAACCTGACCGGCATATGAATCGACAGAACGGGGCGCCTGGCTGCTTGGAGGAGGATAAGCCGGCTGCTGCGGGGGCGTGTAAGGCGGCGGAGCAGCGGGCGGCGGTGTGTATACCTGGGCCTGTCCCTGATTGCCGTACGATGGACGAGACGCAGGGTTAACAACAGTGGCGTCCTGGTCAAAATCGGAAGATTCAAAAACCAGGCTCATCCGTTCACCAAACGTGATCACATCCCCTGGGCGCAGCATATTGGGCCCCATCAGGCGCTGGCCGTTGACAAACGTTCCATTGGTTGAGCCAAGATCTTCCAGAACGAAAGTATTGCCCTGTGTAAAAAGACGCGAATGACGACGGGAGATTTCCGGATCATTGATGACAACGTCATTGCTCAAATCACGGCCAATGAACATCTCATTTTTGTCCAGGGGATATTCCTTTCCCACGGACGGACCCGATCGCATCACCAGCCGGAAGTTGGATTGCATAGTCTCCTCCTTGTTATTTCGTCCTTGATACAAGTTTAATGGGAATAATATAGAATGTCAATTAACTAAAGCGCCTATTTTACAAACCTTCATCCCGGTGGATCTGGCAGTCAAATACTTCCTCAAACGCGGCCAGAACCGCATCGCATACCTGCCGAATATCTGGAACTGGTTCGATCAGATCGGCCAGATTGGCCATCTGAACCTGCTCCAGCCCACACGGAACAATCCCTTTCCAGTATAGCGGATCAGTGGTTATATTGAGTGCAAAGCCATGCCTGGAAACACCCTGAACATCCACTTTCAGGCCAATCGAAGCGATTTTGGCCGGCGCCGGTTTTCGGGCAGGGTCGCAGCGCGGGCAGCGCCCCCACACGTCCGCCGCCACCCATACCCCGGTCAGGCCTTCTCGCTGGCCGGCGACAATACCTAACCGCGCCAGGGCAAAAATCAGGGTTTTTTCCAGCCTGCGCACATAACCAACAAAGTCTGCTTGCGGAAGGCGCTCGCCCGCCCAGCCAGGCGGCGCAAGAGGCAGCAGCGGGTAGCCGACCAGCTGGCCCGGGCCGTGATAGGTCACGTCCCCACCGCGGTCAACCCAGCGGAGCGCCACGCCCTTTTCAGCCCGCTGCGCTTCATCCCACAGCACGTTCTCGAGCTGCCCGCGTCTTCCAAGGGTATAAATGTGAGGATGCTCCAACAGCAGCAGCGTAGGCGGGCGCTGGCCAGTCCGAATCTCCTTCGCCAGACTGTCCTGCATGCGCCAGGCTTCATCATAATCAATGCTACCCAGCCAGCGCGCTTCCCAAACCGGTTTTTCCAATGGATCTTCCAACCTGTTCCTTAATTTCCTCCCATGATGATTATAACCCGCAAGCCAGGCAAAGGTAGTGGCGCAAAGGTAGCGGCATAGCGGCGCAAAAGTAGCGGCTGCCTTTTATAAAGACGTTTTACGGGAAGGATCGGTTCCAGAATGTTTCGCAATCGGAAATTTTGATCATATTCTGATTTTTTATTAACGGGATTCCTATTTTTAAATGCTATATTGTTGACAACCTGGTATTACATGATCAGGTAAGGAGTCATTATTCCAGGAGTTAACCCAATGAATATGGAACGTTTTACCCAAAAAGCACAGGACGCCGTGATCCAATCGCAGCAGATGGCCCAGGATGCCAACCAACAAAGCGTTGAGCCATTCCATTTGCTGCTGGCGCTGCTCCAACAAGAAGAGGGAGTTGTCCCCGCGATTGTCACGCGGGTGTCAGGCAGCGTCAATGGCTTGCGAGATGCGGTGCTGAACGAGGTACAGTCCCGCCCGAAAATGTACGGCGGAAATGTACAGGTTGGTCTATCCCGGGCGGCCAGTGATGTACTGGCTGCCGCAGAACGCTATGCGAAAGGAATGCAAGACGAATACGTCTCGACCGAGCATATCCTCCTGGCGCTGGCCGACAGCCCGGTTGGCAAAATGATGGAGCGTTTTGGCCTGACCAAAGATGCGATCCTCAAGGCGCTGGTCAGCGTGCGCGGGACGCAGCGCGTTACTTCGCAGAACCCAGAAGAGACCTACCAGGCGCTTGAGAAATACGGCCGCGACCTGACTGCCTCCGCCCGGCAGGGAAAATTAGATCCGGTGATCGGGCGGGATGAAGAAATCCGCCGCACCATTCAGATCCTCTCGCGGCGCACCAAAAATAACCCGGCTCTGATCGGCGACCCGGGCGTCGGGAAAACCGCCATCGTCGAAGGCCTGGCCCAGCGCATTATCAACGGCGATGTACCCGAGGGACTCAAGAACCGCCGGCTGATCCAGCTCGATATGGGTGCGCTGGTCGCCGGCGCCAAGTACCGCGGCGAGTTCGAGGAGCGCTTGAAAGCGGTCTTGAAGGAAATCACCGACTCCGCCGGCGACATTATCCTGTTTGTGGATGAGATGCATACGATCGTTGGCGCGGGTGCGGCGGAAGGCGCCATGGATGCGGGAAATATGATCAAACCCATGCTGGCCCGCGGTGAGCTGCATTTGATCGGCGCGACCACCATCGACGAGTACCGCAAGCACGTGGAGAAAGACCCGGCCCTGGAGCGCCGCTTCCAACCGGTCCTGGTCGAAGAGCCAAGCGTGGAAGAGACCATCAGCATCCTGCGCGGGCTCAAACAGCGCTACGAAGTCCATCATGGGGTCCGGATCACCGATCCAGCCGTCATCGCCGCGGCGACCCTCTCCAACCGCTATGTTTCCGACCGTCATCTGCCGGATAAAGCCATCGACCTGATCGATGAGGCGGCCGCGCGCCTGCGCACTGAGATTGATTCAAAACCGCAGGCGCTGGACGAAGTCGACCGGCAGATCATGCAGCTGGAAATCGAACGCCAGGCGCTGCAAAAAGAAAAGGATAAGGCCTCGCAAGAGCGCTTGCAGAAGCTGGAGCGCGAGCTGGCCGATCTGCGCGAGCGCGCCGCCGAGCTGCATACCCGCTGGCAAACCGAAAAGCAGGCCATCGCCGGTCTGCGCGAGATCAAAGAAAAGATCGAGCAGACCCTCACCGAAATCGAACAGGCCGAACGCAGCGCCAACCTGGAACAGGCCGCCCGCCTGCGCTACGGCACCCTGCCCGAGCTGGAAAACAAACGGCAGGACGCCGAACAGCGCTTGAAGGAACTGCATAACCAGGGCGCTCTACTAAAGGAAGAAGTGGACGCCGAGGAGATTGCCGAGGTGATTTCACGCTGGACCAACATCCCGGTAGCGCGGCTGCTGGAAGGTGAGATGGAGAAGCTGCTGCACATGGAACAAACTTTGCACGAGCGGGTGGTCGGTCAGGATGAGGCGATCCGCGTGGTCTCCAATGCCGTGCGCCGCGCCCGGGCCGGGTTGCAAGACCCGAACCGTCCAATCGGCTCCTTCATATTCCTCGGTCCAACCGGGGTAGGAAAGACCGAGCTTGCCCGCGCCCTGGCCGGGTTCCTGTTCGACAGCGACCGGGCCATCATCCGCATTGATATGAGTGAGTACCAGGAAAAGCACACCGTCTCACGGCTGATTGGCGCGCCTCCCGGCTATGTAGGATACGAGGAGGGCGGGCAGCTGACCGAGTCCGTCCGGCGCCATCCATACAGCGTCGTACTGTTCGATGAAATCGAGAAAGCCCACGCCGAAGTATTCAACGTTCTGCTGCAGCTGCTGGACGATGGCCGCCTGACGGATGGACAGGGCCGCACGGTCGATTTCCGCAACACAGTGGTCATTATGACCAGCAACCTGGGCTCCGAGCTGTGGGCGTCAGGCCGCCCCGTCGACCGCGATCAGGTCATGGGCGTGCTGCTGCGCCAATTCCGCCCGGAATTTCTCAACCGCATCGATGAGATTGTCGTCTTCCACGCGCTGACGCGCGAGGATCTGCGCGAGATTGTCAAGATCCAGCTCCTGCGCGTGCAGGCGCTGCTGCGCGAGCGGGGTTTGAAACTCGAACTTACCCCAGACGCGCTCGATTATCTGGCTGAGGTGGGCTGGGACCCAGATTTCGGCGCCCGCCCGCTCAAACGATCTATCCAGCGCGAGGTTCAAGACCCGCTGGCGCTAAAAGTAATCTCCGGCGAAGTACACCCCGGCGAAACCGTCCGCGTCGCGCGCGGACCGCAGGGGCTGGTATTCGAGCCGGCAGTTACCGCGGAAGCGGTAAGTCCATAAGATAGATCAGCACCGGTAGATTCGCGCGGAGCGGTTGTGAATCTGCCGGCGCTGTTTATTCCTACCCGGTAATGCCATCGAATAAATCCCGCTCGATTGGCTTGCCAGGGGCCGGTTCGGGATATGCCTGCATATAGCTTTCATTGGATGCAAACCAGCGCCGGAACTGCCCCAGCACCGGTCCACCGATCATGCGCCCACCTCCCTGGCTGGCGTGGCAGGCAGAGGCCTCATCACGGATCTTCGCTACCGGGCGAAAATCGATCCGCGCGTGGGTAGGGAAACTGACCTCAGCGATCGAAACCAGGTCAATATCCTTGTTTGTACCCACCCGGCGCGGATCCTTGCCCATCAACCGCATCAGGAAAACGGCTGCACGCAGCATCCCGTGTGGCATTACGTGAAAATACAGTTTCTGGGGCTGATAGGGTTGGAGATCCTCCGGATGGCAGTCAGCTTTACCCGCCTGCTGGAAGGCTTCCACCGTGGCGTTGTGGATAGCAATATGATCGGGATGCCGATAACCACCGATGGGATCAAAAGTAATGACCACCTGCGGTTTTAGCATGCGGATGTAATGGACGATGTCCGCGGCCACCTTTGCCAGCGGTTGGGCGACCAGCGCCTGTGGATGGCTGTTGTCTGGCGAGCCGGGCATCCCCGAGTCGCGATAATTCAAGAAGAAGACGTTTTTAATACCCAGGTTTTCCGCCGCGCAGCGCAGCTCCGCCTCGCGCCGTTCAGCGATAGAAGAGAAGCCGCGCATGTACTTGGGGTCCATTTCTCCCACTTCGCCGCGCGTGCCGCACACCAGGTACACATCCACGCCGCGCTGGCGCGCATACAGTGCCAGCGTACCGCCAGTGCCGAATGTTTCATCATCCGGATGCGCTAAAACCGCTAAAAGAGTACGAGTCATAGATTTAAATATCCTCCCTGTACTGCTCGGGATGCGTTGATTTGATATTCTGAAAGCCGTAAGAACGAATAACCCAATCCCGAATTGACCATTGACATGCTTAATAGGTGCGCATTTCTGGATCAACATCCCTCGCCCAGGCATTGATACCGCCGAGCAGGTTTTTCACGTGTGGATAACCTGCTTTTAGTAGAACATCCGCGGCTCGGGCGGAACGCACCCCGCTGCGGCAGAAAATCACCCAATTATCACCGCGGTCGAGTTCGGCAAGGCGGGTGGGCAGCTGGCCGAGCGGGATCACCTTTGCCCCGGCAAGCTGAGAAATCTGACTTTCCACTTCCTCGCGGACATCCAGCAGGGAGACGGGCTCTCCGCGCGAGAGCTGCGCGGCCAGTTCCTGGGGAGTGATCTCCGGGATGCCTTCGGGGACATGGTTCCCGCGCGCTGGGACGCCGCAAAACTGTTCATAATTAATTAGATGCAGTATCTGCGGATTGGTTCCACAGATTTTACAATTGGGATTCTTGCGCAGCTGCACGGTATGGAATGCCATATCCAACGCATCATACAGCAGCAGGCGGCCCACCAGCGAGTCACCCACCCCGAGGATGAGCTTAATCACCTCGGTAGCTTGCAGGGTGCCTACCGTGCCAGGCAGCACGCCAAACACGCCCCCTTCCGCGCACGATGGTACTGCGCCGGGCGGAGGAGGTTCGGCAAACAGGCAGCGGTAGCACGGGCCGCGCGTCGCGTCGAAAACGCTCACCTGGCCCTCGAAGCGAAAAATCGAGCCGTAAACATAGGGGCGCCTGGTCAGTACGCATAGATCGTTTATCAGGTAGCGAGTGGGGAAGTTATCGGTTCCATCCACCAGGATATCGTAGCCGGCCGCGATTTCCTCGGCGTTCTCCGTGCCAAAAACCGCATTGTATGCGTCTACCCGGATATGCGGGTTGAGATCCAGCATGCGCTGGCGGGCGGATTCCACCTTGAGCGTGCCCACCCGGCTGGTGTCATGGATCACCTGGCGCTGCAAGTTCGAGTCATCTACCACGTCATAATCAACGATGCCAATCCGGCCTACGCCAGCCGCGGCCAGGTAAAGCGCCAGCGGTGAGCCAAGCCCGCCTGTCCCAACCAGCAGCACCGACGCGGCTTTGAGCTTGCGCTGTCCCTCCAACCCTACTTCGGGGATTAACAGATGGCGTGAGTAACGCTGGACTTCTTCTTGTGATAGATCAGGCAGCATGGCATACCTCCTGGCTGGATTATCTCATATTTTTGTGCATTCCTCTACGGGAAAATGGATAAATTCGCTCCAAGATAATATTATTATCGGCCAGGGATAGGATCGAGTTATGCGCCGTCCGCCGGGTATGGGCGGATGGCATAACGGATGATCTGCCCGTCCTGATATTCAAAATGGTAAATCTGTGGCGGGGAGCCATTCAAAACATGCTGCCCAAAGATGAGGATGTTGGAAACCACTTCGGGCGCGGACAACACCCAGCCTCGGGGCTTCCAGGCCAGCTCCCCCTCGTTGCAAATGGCCGGCTCGCCCGCGGGCGCTTCGGCGGTGAAGAGATATAAACCACCCGGCGGCGTTTCAAACCCCTCCCAGGTGAGAAGCCCGGCAAAGGTCACATCCTCCAGGAGAAAACCAGTTTCTTCACGCACCTCGCGCAGAATACCGGAGCGCGGCGACTTCACCCGCCTCAAGCCGCCCGCCCACGCCGTTCCATAATCCCTGGTTCGGCGGGTTCGAGCGGTGGAGCATCAATATCTTGTCTCCACGGGTAAGAAAGCAGAGGGTGTAGCGCAGATTTCAGGCTTGAATTCTTCATCACAAGAGGGTATTGTATGTGGACCGGCGCAGAATTGCAACGATTGAAAGCATGGTATTCTGCAGGAAAGTCGTATGGAGAAAATTAGCTGGGCGCCCAAAATTCGCCAGGCAAAAATCTGGCAGCTCTATCAAAATGATGCGTTAGGAGCAGTGGATGAAGCCCTGGTAGAAGATGCAGGCTTTCGACTGTTCCAGCGCTGCCGCAGCATTTGGTTGGTCACCCGCTGCGCGGTAGAATGCCCTCGCTGCGGAACCGAGTTCCCGCTCGGGCAGCCGAGCACCTGGAAAATGCTGCCGGGCGTGCAGACCTGCCCAACCCCTGGCTGTGGGTGGGAAACCACCGCCGCGGCCTGGCACGCCTCTTGGAAAAACCGCGACCTGCTTGGCACGGCCGCCATGCAGGCGGTAGAAACCTACCTGCACGCGTACCCCCTTACACGCAGCCCAGAGGCGCGGATGGTTTGTATCGACCAGTTGATCCATGCATTTCATATCAGCCTGCGCTCCGGCAAGGCTGGCCGCTCCTTTGCCAACAACCTGATCGAAGGCTCGCACGACCAGGTCGTCAGCCTGCTTGACCGGCTTTTTGCCGTCAACAACGGCGTCGATAAGGATCAATGGCGGGCGGAAATAGAGGGCATGTACAACCGCCGGCGTGGGAAAGAATGAGCGCTTCGTCGTTTTCGATCAGCGTTCGCGGCGTTTGCGATTACAATTGTGCCTATGGACGTGATCCTCACTCACGAGCAGGCCGACTTCGACGCACTGGGGGCCGCCCTGGGCGCGTACCTGATGAACGAGAAGGCCCACCCGGTTACGCCCCGGCGGATGAATCGCAACGTACGCTCCTTTCTGACCCTGTACGGCGCGGAACTGCCGTTTGTCGATGCACGCGACTTGCCGAACGAACCCATCCAAAACGTCACCCTGGTGGATACACAGTCGCTGATCACACTCAAGGGAATGAGCCAGCGCACCGCGGTTCAGGTTGTCGACCACCATACCCTGCGGCCCGATCTACCTGAAAACTGGAACGTTTCGATCGATCGGACAGGCGCGTGCACCACGCTGTTTGTCGAAGGTCTGCGCGAGCACAATGGCGTACTCGACCCGGTTCACGCTACCCTGCTGTTGTTGGGTATTTATGAAGACACCGGGTCTCTGAGCTATACCAGTACCACGCCCCGGGATGTTCGCGCGGCGGCGTTCCTGCTCGAGCAGAGCGCCAGCCTGCAGATCCTCTCGCGCTATCTCAACCCGCCCCTCTCCGATGAGCAGCGCCAGGTGTACGACCGCATGCTCTCCACCGCCGACCGGCACATGATCAACGGGCAGAACATCCTTGTCGCGCGGGCGCACGCTGAGGATCTGGTGGATGAAATTTCCACCATCGCTCACAAGCTGCGCGACCTGCTGGACCCAGACGCGCTCTTTCTGCTGGTGCATACTGGAGAGGGAATCCGCCTCGTAGCGCGGTCGGTTACCAACAACGTGGATGTTTCCCGGGTCGCGGAGCACTTTGGCGGCGGCGGGCATGGCCGGGCTGCCGCCGCGCTGATCCGCACCACAGAATCTACCAACGAACAGGGTGAAACGGTGCGGCTGCCCAGTCTGGAAGAAGTGCATACCGATCTGCTGCGCATCCTGCCTGACCACGTCCACCCGTCCCTGACCGTCCGCCAGGTGATGTCGCCGCGCCCGTTGGTGCTCACGCCCGAAACATCCGCGGAGCGCGCCGCCCAGCTCATGCAGCGTTACGGCTATGAGGGCTACCCGGTGGTCCAGGATGGGCAAGTCAAGGGACTGCTTACCCGGCGCGCGGTAGACCGGGCCCTTTCGCACCGCCTGAACCTGCCTGCTTCCAGTCTGATGGAATCGGGCGAGGTCACCGTCAGCCCGCAGGATGCCATTGAGCACCTGCGCCGGGTAATGTCGGACAGCGGTTGGGGCCAGATCCCCGTCGTCGACCCGGAAACCGGCAAGATTATTGGCATTGTCACCCGCACGGACTTGTTAAAAAACATGACCGATGCTGCTCCCATGCAAGGGCACCAGAACCTGGGTGCGCGCCTCGAGATGGCCTTACCCCCAGCCCGCCTGGCGCTGATAAAGGCCGTCGCGGCCAAGAGCCATGAGCAGCATATGGCGGTTTATGTGGTAGGCGGATTCGTGCGCGATCTGTTGTTGAACCGTCCCAGCCCTGATTTTGATGTGGTCGTCGAAGGCGACGCCATTGCGCTGGCGAATGCGCTGGTCGAATGTTATGGGGGCCGCCTGGTAGCCCACAGCCGCTTTGGCACCGCCAAATGGACCATCGCTGAAATCCGTCCCGCGCTCGCGACCGCGCTCTCATCTGGTTCGACATATGCTGGACCCGCAAACGCTGCCCGACAGCCTGGATCTGATCAGCGCGCGGACCGAATTCTATGATTACCCCACCGCCCTCCCAGCGGTTGAGCGCAGCAGCATCAAACTCGACCTGCACCGGCGTGACTTTACCATTAACACGATGGCGCTGCGCCTGGACGGACGGCACTACGGTGAATTGTACGATTATTGGGGCGGGCTGCGCGACCTGCGGCGCGAGTTGGTGCGCGTGCTGCACTCCCTGTCCTTCGTCGATGATCCTACCCGGATGATGCGCGCGGTGCGTTTCGAACAGCGCTTTGGATTCCGCATTGAGGAGCGCACCCTGCAGCTCATCGATGAAGCCCGCGAGCTGATCCGCCAGGTTTCCGGCGATCGTCTGCGCCACGAATTGAGCCTGATCCTGGCCGAGCAGCAGGCCATAGCCATGCTCGACCGTTTGCAGCAGATCCTCCTGCTCAGCGCCATTCACCCCGCTCTGACCTGGTCCAACGCATACGAACCGGTGCTGCGGCAGGTCTTGCATGCGGAGATCGACCCATCCTGGGCTTTACCCGAAAAGATTGGAAATTTGCCACTGCGCCAGGGCCTCGCATGGATGGCCTGGTTGATGACATTTTCCATATCGGATGCGCTGAGTATCGCCCAACGATTGCGCCTGCCAAAAGATATTCAGGACGGGCTGGCTTCCGCGAAAAAGTTAATCGAAGACCTGCCCAGGTTCGATAACGCTGCCCCCAGCCAGGTTACCTATCGGTTCGATGAAGTGCCGGCGGCGGCGCTTTTTATGGTTGGCTTGTTCTCACCAACCGAGCAGGCGCCCGGGTTGATCGAAAGCTATCGCAGTTCGTGGCGCAATATCTGGCCGGAGACGAACGGCAACGATTTGCGCCAGATGGGCATCCAGCCAGGCCCGCATTACCGGGAGATTCTCGGCGGGCTGCGCACAGCCTGGTTGGATGGTAAAATTTCCTCCGTGGCAGAAGAAAAGCAGTTTCTCGAGAAGCTTGTGCAGCAGTTGTATAAATAAAGACTGCATGAATAAAGACGGTATAAATAAGGACAGCACGAATACGTAACGAGGGAACGCCTTTATGAGCTGGAAACCTTTTTCCAAACTACGCGAAAAAGCGCAACAAAACCACAGCGCAAAGTCCATAGAAAAGGCACCAGAGAGGCGCTGGCTTGAGCAGGTGATCGTCCGCCCGATAACCGAAGCCGACCTGCCGGACATGGAATGGGATGGCGAGTTTGCCCACTTCCGGCGGGTATATGCTGAAGCTTACCAGCGCATGCTGCGCGGATATACGGTGTTGTGGGTTGCCGATCTCCCCGGGACAGGTTTGATTGGGCAGGTATTCATCCAGCTGGTTTGTGACCGGCCTGAACTGGCCGATGGCGACGAGCGCGCCTACCTGTATTCGTTCCGCGTCCGCGAAACGTTCCGCGGGCAAGGATTAGGCACCTTGATTATGGACGTGGTGGAAGATGATCTGCGCATGCGCGGATTTCAATATGTGACCCTCAATGTAGCCCGTGACAACCCGCGCGCGCAGCAGTTGTACCTGAGGCACGGCTATCGCGTTGTTGCCCCCGAACCTGGGGTCTGGTCCTATCCAGATGAAAAGGGCATCTGGCACCAGGTCGAAGAACCAGCCTGGCGGATGGAAAAATATCTCTAACTGTCTGTTATAATTACCTGGATTTTCCAAAAGGCAAAAGGTACTTTGACAAGAATGCCATCTTACCTTAAAATACTGCGTTGAGCAAATAAAGAACGGAAAAGAAGGGTCCCTTTCATGAAAGAATATCAGATTGATGCAATCCGCAATGTTGCGCTTGTATCTCATGGAGGCGCAGGAAAAACCACGTTGGTGGAAGCCCTCTTGCACTCGACCGGCGCAACAACCCGTTTGGGTAAAGTGGAAGACGGATCAACCGCCTCGGACTTTGATGATGAGGAGGTCCGGCGCGGAATTTCTCTCTATACATCTGTTATACCGGTCGAGCACAAGGACTGCAAGATTAACGTTCTCGACACCCCTGGGTTTCTTGACTTCATTGGTGAAGTCATTTCAGCCCTGCGTGTGGCGGACAGTGCCATCGTCCTGATCGATTCGGTGTCAGGCGTGGAGGTTGGCACTGAGATCACCTGGCAGTACTGTGATCGGTTTAACCTGCCCCGTTTTGTTGTGATTAACAAGATGGAACGGGAGAACGCCAATTTTCAGAATGCGCTTGCTTCACTGCAGGAGTTTTCCTCCATCCGGATGATCCCTGTCCAGCTGCCCTGGGGTGAAAAGCAGGAATTTCAGGGTGTGATCGATCTTCTTTCAATGAAAGCCTACAAAGGCAACAGCAAGACGCCCGTAGAAATCCCAGAAGAGTACCGCGATGCCGCGGAGACTGCCCGCATGACGCTGGTTGAGGCTGCCGCGGAAGGCGAAGATACGCTGCTCGAGAAATATCTCGAAGCCGGCGAATTGAGCGACGAAGAAATCATTGTCGGCTTGCGCGGCGTGACCCGCAGCTGCTCCTTTATACCGGTCTTTGTAACTTCCGGATCCAACGAATCAGGCATCTTCCCGTTGTTGGATGCGATTGTCAACCTGCTGCCTTCACCCGCTGATGTTGGACCAGCCGTGGCTACTGGAAAAAATGGTGAAGAACAGCTCGCGCCAACCGACAAAGGGCCGCTGGCTGCTTATGTTTGGAAAACGACGGCGGACCCCTTCGTTGGCAAGCTCACCTTCTTCCGGGTATATTCCGGTACCGTGAACTCCGACTCGCGGGTTTGGAACCAGGCCAAGAATATTGAGGAACGCCTGGGCCAGGTTAGTATTATGCGCGGCAAGGAAACCCTTCCGGTGCGCACGGTCCACGCCGGTGATATTGGAATTGTCCCCAAGCTCGCTGAAACGACCACGGGAAACACGCTGAGTGAGAAAAACCACCCCATGGAGCTTCCCAAACCGGAGTATCCCGGTGCGCTGTTCCAGGTAGCCATCCATCCCAAAACGCAGGTGGACTCGGCCAAGATTTCTCCTACCCTGACCCGCCTGATCGAAGAAGATCCTACGCTCTCCTGGCACATGGAAGCGTCTACGAACCAGACTATTCTCCAGGGCATGGGCGACCAGCATATCGATGTCGTCATCCGCCGCGCAGAATCGAAGTTCCAGACCTTCATGCTGACGGAAGAACCGCGCGTACCATACCGCGAAGCGATTACCAAGAAAGGCTCCGCGATGTACCGGCACAAGAAACAGACGGGCGGTTCTGGCCAGTTTGGTGAGGTTCACCTGCGCATTGAGCCGCTCGAAGGCGAAGATTTTGAATTCGTCAATGATGTTTTCGGCGGCTCGATTTCCAGCAGCTACATGCCAGCCATTGAAAAAGGCATTCGCTCCGTGATGAAGGAAGGCATCATGGCTGGTTACCCCATTTCCAATGTCAAGGTCGCCGTTTTTGACGGCAAAGAGCACCCGGTTGACTCGAAACCCATCGCGTTTGAAATCGCCGGTCGCGAAGCCTTCAAACTGGCATTCCACGACGCCGGCCCCGTTCTTTTCGAGCCGATTATGCTGGTGCAGATCACCGTCCCCGAGGCCAACATGGGCGACATCATGGGCGACTTGAACACCCGCCGCGCCCGCATTCAAGGCATGAATTCTGAACGCGGCCTGTCCATCGTCTCGACCCACGTTCCTCTGGCTGAAATGCTGCGCTACACCACGCAGCTTCGCTCCATGACCAGCGGCCGGGGTTACTTCTCGATGCACTTCGATCACTACGAAATTGTGCCTTCGCACCTGGCGCAAGAGGTGATCGCGCAAAAGCAGAAAGACAAGAAAGAAGAATAACCGAACCCGATCCTCATCCCCCTGGAAACCACAGGGGGATGATGTCTTTTTTGAGGAATATTTTATTCTATGGATCTCCGGTTGAGCACTTTCCGCCCGCATCCCCTGCTCCGCTCAACATTAATCGCAGCGGCCCTCTTGATTGCGCTGGTAGTATTCGCGGTATTGATCCATGCCGCCACTGTCAGCAGCGTTCCCGGCGCAGACTTTTACACCTTTTGGGTTGCCGGGAGGGCGCTCTTTCTGGATGGGATCGATCCATACAATTCATCTGTCGTAGAACAGACCCAGATGGGGAAACTCGGCCGGCTGGCTGAGCCGGACGAAGATCAGCAGGCGTTTGCTTATCCACCATATGCCCTGTTTGCCATTCTTCCCCTGGTAGGCATGACATTCGATTGGGCATTTTCATTTTGGCTGGCGTTCAATATTATGTCTTTCCTGGCCGTTGGTTCTCTCGCGCTGCCGCGGCCCGCGCGGTTACTATCCCTCACCGCTTTCGTACTGTTTCCCATCTTCCTCAACCTGATATTGGGTACGTTTGATATCTTGTTGAGCGTTGGAATCCTGTTCTTTTATGGGTTGATCGCTGCGCAAAAACGCAGGTCTCTGGGCGTGCAGGGTATCGCTGCCCTGCTCCTGGCCTGGGGTACCATGAAACCGCAATTTATCTGGTTACTGCTTTTGTTTGCCCTGATCTATGCCCTCCGCGAGCGGCTTTTTCCGTTTTTAGCAGCTTTTGCTGCCTTTCTCGCCTTCTTTCTTGGGCTATCCTTCTGGTTGGTGCCAGGTTGGTTGCCGGAGTGGATCAACCGCGTACAGGAGTATGGCAGGTACATTCAGGGACGGCCAACATTGAGTGATTTTCTCGGTCTGATTATGCCGGCCCAACCTGCCCTGGTCTTGACCGGGGTCGCATTCGTGTTGTGCGCTGGGGTGACCGTTTTCTTGCTCGCCGGCTGGTGGAAAGGAAAATTCCACTGGCTAAAGATCATGGCCTGGATGGGCATGCTCACGTACCTGTTTCACCTCCATGGCATTTCCTACGAACAGGCCGTCTTTCTCCTGCCGATGATCCTTTGGCTGGGTCAAAAAGGCAGCTGGCGGGATATGGAAATGCTTGGGTTCTGGCTGGCAGCCATCCTGATTTCCTGGCTCGCGTTTGCATACAATCCAGCAGGCATCGCGATCGACCGGGCGCCAGTGCTCTTTAACGCAGTTTGGGTCGCCCGATTGTTTTCAAAGCCCGGTTTCCAGGTATAATTAGTCGCCTGGAACAGCCATGGACATTCAAGAACTGACCAAAGCCATGCATCGGTTTGTCACGGCAAAAGGATGGTATGAGCCGGACAGCAAGCGCCCGCAAACAGCGCGGAATATTGCCATCTCCCTGGTACTGGAAGCCGGTGAAGTGCTCGAACACTTTCAATGGAACGATACTTCCACCGATCCGAAAGAGCTTGCCAGCGAAATGGCCGATGTGGCCCTGTACCTGCTGCAGCTTGCCAGCGTCCAGGGCATCGATCTGGAACAGGCTATTATGGAAAAGCTGGAGATTAATTACGGCCGTACCTGGGACGAAGAATAGAAGATACTTATCGCGGGATATTTGCATTCCGCGTTACTTGCAAACTTGACGCTTAGCTGTCGACTTCAATCATTAGAGGATCTTATGAGCGACGAAAAACTTCCTTCTCAAAGCGAAAACTTTTCCGAATGGTATAACCAGATTGTCCTGCGCGCAGAACTGGCTGACTATGCTCCGGTACGCGGCTGCATGGTCGTCCGTCCATACGGTTGGTCATTATGGGAGAACATCCAGCAAGCCCTCGACCGGCGCTTCAAGGCAACCGGGCATACCAACGCCGCCTTCCCCCTGCTCATCCCCATGTCATTTTTACAAAAGGAAAAGGAGCACGTCGAAGGGTTTTCGCCTGAGCTGGCCGTCGTCACCATCGGTGGAGGCGAAACGTTAGAAGAACCCCTTGTCGTCCGCCCTACCTCTGAGACCATTATCGGTTCAATGTATGCCAAATGGATCAAATCGTACCGCGATCTGCCCGTGCTAATCAACCAGTGGGGCAATGTGGTGCGTTGGGAAATGCGCACCCGCTTGTTCCTGCGCACGCTGGAATTTTACTGGCAGGAAGGCCACACCGCCCACGCCACTTCCGAAGAGGCCGTTGAAGAGACCCTGCGGATGCTCAACATCTACGCCGATTTTGCGGTCAATGATGCGGCCGTGCCGGTCATCCAGGGGCGCAAGAGCCCGACGGAAAAATTCGCCGGCGCAGTCAATTCCTATACCATCGAAGCCATGATGCACGATACGCGCGCGTTGCAGTCCGGAACCTCGCACTTTCTGGGTCAGAACTTCGCCAAGGCATTCGAGATCCGTTTCCTCGACCCGAATAATGAGCTGCAGTACGCCTGGACAACCTCCTGGGGGCTCTCAACGCGCTTCATTGGCGCCATCATCATGACCCACGGCGATGATCAGGGATTAATCCTGCCGCCCAAGGTAGCTCCCATCCAGGCCGTGATTGTGCCCATCTTCCGCAGACGATGCCGAAAAGGCCCTGGTGATGCCGGTAGTTACGCGCATCCAGCAGGAGCTGAGCAGCGCCATCCGCGTGCATGTAGACAACCGCGAAAACCTGACCCCCGGATTTAAATTCAATGACTGGGAGATGCGCGGGGTACCCCTGCGCATCGAAATCGGGCCAAAAGATGTGCAGAAAAACACCGTGGCCCTGGCCCGCCGCGATCGCCCGGGCAAGGCCGGGAAGAGCTTCGTTTCGCAGGATCAGCTCATCGGCCAGGTGGCCGAGATATTGACCGACATTCAGGCATCCCTGTTCGACCGGGCAGTGGCTTACCGGGACGAGCACATCCTCGATCCAAAAGATTACGAAGAGCTGAAAGAAGTGGTGAAGAACAATTGGGCCTACACCTGGTGGTGCGGCAGCGCAGCCTGTGAAGCAAAGGTAAAGGAAGATACCAGAGCCACCACCCGCTGCATCCCGCTCGATCAGCCGGGTGGCTCGGGCAAATGCATCGTTTGCGGAGAAGACGCAACCGAGAAAGTGTATTGGGCGCGCGCATATTAACCGGATGAGGCCTTTGCATGCCCGCTGTTGAACTGACGCGCCTGCGCGCCCAAATCAATGAGCTGATCGAGCGGTTCATGGACCCGGTCAGTTTTCGTGCTGCCTTGCGCGACCTGCTGGACCTGTATGCCAACCGGGCATACCGTCCGGGGCAGGCGGTCCAACCGCAGCCGCTGCTACCGAGTTACCGCGTTACCCCGCTGATGATGCACCAGCTGGAACTGGAGTTGGGCAAAACCTGCCAGGAACAGCCCGAACAGGCCTTGAGCATAATCGAGGCTCTATGGCGCGATCCCTATCTGGAGCCGCGCCTGCTGGCAACCACCCTGCTGGGATCCATTCCGGCCAGCCATCAGGAAGCCGTTGTTCAAACGCTGCGCGACTGGGCCGTTCCGGAAGAGAATTTTCGCATGCTCGATTCGCTGTTCCGCAATGGAACGATCAGCCTGCGCCGGTCGGCGCCCGAGGCTTTGTTCAAACTGTTTGAGGAATGGCTAAACAGCTCGCAAGTAGCCACCCAGTCGATGGGCGTGCGAGCGTTAATTCCGATGATTGAAGACCAGGCGTTTGAAAATCTGCCGCCTGTCTTCCGCTTGATCAGCCCGCTGGTGCAGCGCTCGCCTGCGCCACTCTTCACCGATCTCCAGGCCGTCATCGAAGCCCTGGCGCAGCGCACCCCTATCGAAACAGCCTATTTCCTGCGCCAGGCGCTCGGTATGGCGCCGGGCCCGGCGATCACCCGCCTGATCCGCCGCTGCCTGCCGCTCTTTAATCCCGCGCAGCAAGCCAGCCTGCGCGCTGCCTTACAGGCGGCGAGTAGTTCATAGCCAGGGTATTATTGCTAGTTTGTACATAAATTGTCGACATTATTGTAAAAACCTTCCCGCGCCTCCCATCCTCTGGTATAATCCCTTGCACTGACTGGTCCTGCCGGCGGCAGCGGCGAATTTCGTACACGAATTTCGTGCGGCTGCTGGCATGGAGACCTGCATACCCTAATTTCCGAAAGGCAGATGTCATGACTTTAACAAAAGAACAAAAAACAGACCTGATTGCAATCCTATCATCGCCATGAGAGCGACACCGGCTCGCCTGAGGTGCAGATTGCGATTTTAACCACGCGCATCAACCAGCTCACCGAGCACCTGCGTTCGCACAAGCACGATGAATCATCCCGGCGCGGCCTGCTCAAGCTGGTCGGCCAGCGCCGCCGTTTGCTGGCGTACTTGCGCCGCACGGCATTCCCGCGCTACATCGCTCTGGCAGAGCGGCTGAACTTGCGAACAAACAAGTAACGGTTCGCGATCTTCCGAGTAGATGGTGTGAACGAAGACCATCTACTCGGTTTTTTTACTAGTACATTATCAATCTGGGGGATTGTTTGCAAAATGCAGGCATTCTCCCATACCCAATACACCTTACCCGCAAGTCGGGAGTTGAAACTTGAAGAGGAAACGGTTTTATAACCGGTGGTTCCTCTTCAGCTTTCAATCCCTGACGGACGCGGGCCTAAACAAGAGGAAAAAATGCAACCAGAAGGAAAACAATTTACAGCCAGCGTTGGTGGTCAAACCATCACGCTTGAAACCGGCAGGCTGGCCGGTCAGGCCGGTGGCTGCAGTCACCATTCAGTTAGGGGATTCGATGGTTTTTGCGGCAGCGACCATGTCCGCTGAACCTCGTCAGGGCTATCGATTTCTTCCCCCTTGACCGTTGAATACGAAGAGCGGATGTATGCCGGTGGGCGTATCCCCGGCTCTTTCTTCCGCCGCGAAGGCCGACCCTCCACCGATGCGATTCTGACCGCGCGTCTTACCGACCGGCCCCTGCGGCCTTTGTTCAACAAAGAGATGCGCAACGATGTGCAGGTGATCATGTTCTCGATCTCTGCCGACCAGGAAAACCCGCTGGACATCTTAAGCATCAACGCAGCCTCGGCTGCGCTGATGATCTCTGATATCCCCTGGGCCGGACCGGTTGGCGCCGTGCGCATCGGGCGGATCAACGGTGAATTCATTGTCAACCCGACCTTCCAGCAGATCGATGAATCTGAGCTGGATCTGCGCATCGCCGGCACGCGCGACGCCATTTTGATGGTCGAGTGCGGCGCAGAGGAAATCACCGAAAACGTGATGGTCGAAGCGCTCATGTTCGGCCATAAATCCCTTCTACCAATGATCGAAGTGCAGGAACGCATGGCAGCCGAGGTCGGCAAAGCCAAACGCGAAGTCCAGCTCTTCCCTATCGACCCGACGCTGATTGAGCCGGTTTACCAGCGCGCGGCGAGCGAACTGAAGTCGATCCTCGACCAGGCCCTGATCAAGACCGAGCACAACAGCGCAATTGACGACCTGCAAGCCCAGGTCATCACCGAATTCGCCGGCGAGGACGAAAACAAGGTTGGCCAGGTAAAAGAAGCCTTTACCGAAGCATACCGGAACATCGTACGCTCGCGCATCCTCGACAAGGGCATTCGCCCGGACGGCCGCGGTCTGACCGAAATCCGCCCCATCTGGTGCGAGGTAGGCATCAGCCCGCGCGCGCATGGCTCGGGTCTCTTCACCCGCGGCCAGACCCAGGTGCTTACCATGGCCACCCTGGGCACGCCCAAGGAAGCCCAGGAACTGGACAATCTCAGCCCGTCCGATACCAAACGCTACATGCACCACTACAACTTCCCGCCCTACTCCACCGGTGAGGTGAAGATGCTGCGCGGGCAGTCACGCCGCGAGATTGGGCATGGCGCGCTGGCAGAACGGGCCCTCGAACCGGTAATCCCGGCCGCGGAAAGCTTCCCTTACACGCTGCGCCTGGTTTCTGAGGTCTTGTCTTCCAATGGCTCATCCTCCATGGCATCTGTGTGCGGCTCTACCCTGGCGCTGATGGACACCGGCGTGCCGATTAAAGCACCCGTCGCCGGGGTTGCCATGGGATTGATCAAAAACGATGATGACGACCGTTATGCAGTCCTGACCGACATCCAGGGTCTCGAAGATCACCTGGGCGACATGGACTTCAAAGTGGCCGGAACCGAAGAGGGCATCACCGCCCTGCAAATGGACATCAAGATCAAAGGCATCACCGCCGAGATTATGTCGCAGGCGCTGGACCAGGCGCGCACCGGCTCGCCTGTCGATCCTGGAAAAGATGCTGGCGGTCATTCCGGCCTCCCGGCCAGAACTCAAGCCGCATGTGCCGCGCGTCACCGTGATCCGCGTGCCGGTCGACAAGATTGGCGCGATTATTGGCCCAGGTGGCAAGAACATCCGTGCCTTGCAGGAAGATACCAAAACCAAGATCGATATCGAAGATGACGGCACGGTCTACATCGCGGCAACCGACAAGGAAAGCGAAACCGCGGCCCGCGAGCGGATCGAGATGCTTACCGAGACGCCTCAGCTCGGCCGGATTTATACCGGTCGTGTGGTGCGCACCACAGACTTCGGCGCCTTCGTCGAAATCCTGCCCAACATCGACGGCATGGTCCACATCTCGCAGCTCGACAGCGACCGGGTTGAACGGGTGGAAGACGTGGTTCAGGTGGGGGATGAGATCACCGTTATGGTCACGAACATCGATGGCGATGGGAAAATTCGCCTTTCTCGCCAGGCTGTACTCGAAGGCTGGACGGCTGAAGAAGCCCAGGAACACGACCGGGGTGGACGCGGCGGTGGTGGCGGCGGACGGCCCAGCGGCGGCGGCGGACGCGGCGACGGCAATCGCAGTGGTGGTAACCGCTCAGGTGGCGGCGGTGGCGGTGGGTATCGCGGCGGCGGTGATCGCCGTGGTGGCAGCGGGCCCCGCTAATTAATGAAATAAAATAAAAAGAGAGCCATTTGCGGCAAGCAAAACCGCCCAAATGGCTCTCTTTTATTTTAATCCTTTAGACTTGTTTTACTTTTAAATTTACCACGAAGCTGGTCGCTTCGATCCGCAGCCGGCATTCTGCGGCTGTATAATTATCGCTTTGCACTGACACCGGGGTTAGGAACCGGTCGTAATCCTGCCCCAGCACGTCTGAGTCAATCACAAAGCCATTCAACTCAACCGCGACCCCAACTGTTCTGGGCACAAACAGGTCGATATCGCCGACGAATGAATAGAAACGGATCACCGTTTCGCCCGCTGGGATTACTGCCTGGGTCATATCCAATTCAACATCGCCGACGCCCAGCCAGAATTCTTCGTTTTGTACAGCCCATTCCCCCCGGCGGCGGCGGTCGCCGATCAGCAGTACTTCGATGCCAGAGCCTGGGCTGGTAAGCCGGGGGCGAAGCACCAACCAGACCCCCACCCCGATCAGCAGAACAGGCCAGCACAGCGCGCCAAAGTCGATCTTGAATATAGTGCTGAATAATGACATTAAGCCGAGCGCCACCAACACTGCGCCAAATACGAACTGCCCGCGATTGCGCATCTTTCCTCCTTACCTGGATCGGTCTACTGCATCCACCTGGTTGACTTGTTAGGATCGCCCGGCCTACTTTTCGATCTTGAAACCCACCTTGATCGTCACCTGCCACTCGCCAACTTTCCCATTATCAATTGTGCCGCGCGTCTCAATAACCTCGAACCAGCGCATCTGCCGCACGCTTTCTCCAGCCAGGGTAATCGCGTTCTGCACCGCCTCTTCAATGCTGTTGGTTGAGGTACCGGTTAGCTCGATCAGCTTGTACACACTGCCATTCATATTTCCCTCCCAAAATCGATCTTCAGAATGTGAGTCACCGGCAAGAAAGGGCACGCTCGCAGGAAATTCTTGCCTGCTGATATTGTACGCTTATTCCAGCCAATCCACGATGTAATCCTCGAGGTTCTCCATATCAACGTCCTTTTCCGCCTGCGTCCGCCAGCGCACCGAAATTCCTGCTTCGTGTACGGTGTTCGGGCTTCCGGAAACGAGCGGATGCCACCATTCCAGGTCTTTGCCTTCCGCGATCAAACGGTAAGCGCAAGTTTTGGGCATCCAGTGAAGCTGCCGGACGGTTTCCGGGGTTAAGGTCAGGCAGGTAGGCATCAATTTGGCGCGCTCGGAATAAGCCGTGCAGCGGCAGCGGTACGTATCCAGCAAGCGGCAGACAACGTTGGTGTAATAAATCTCGCCGGTCTCTTCATCTTCCAGTTTATACAGGCAGCAGCGCGCGCAGCCATCACACAGCGACTCCCATTCCTCGCGCGTCATTTCTTCTAACGTCTTGCGCTTCCAGAAAGGAAGCTCGTTATTTTCCGTCATTTCAACTCCTTAACGGTAAAGAAAGTCGATCCGTGAGCAGTAAATCAGTCAATTCGTGATGCGGATCACCGGTCGTGAAAAGTCTACTACCGGATTGACTGTTCACTGTTCACTGCTAACTGTTCACTTTTCTCTCGTTGGCAAATACGGCATCTGCGGGCCAGTCGCGTGGATCAGCTCGGCCACCGCGGCGCGCATCGCAATCCGGTCATCCCAGGCGTATTCCACCGTGCCAAAACACATCGACTGCTCGTGGCCTTTGCCGCATGCCATCACCAGGTCCCCTGGCTTTGCCATCTGAACGGCCTGGCGGATCGCTTCTCCCCGGTCAGGGATGCGCAGGAAGGTCTGTCCTTCGATGCCGCCTTTCGATCTGGCCCCCTGCGCCATTTCCTCCAGGATCTCCTCGAGCGACTCGGTGCGCGGGTCCTCGGCGGTCAGGATCGATACATCGGCCAGTTCAGCGGAAACTTCGGCCATCATGCGGCGTTTTTCACGGTCGCGCAGGCCGGCGGAGCCAAACACCACGATCACGCGCCCGTTGGTCATTTCACGGACAGCTTTTAATGCTTGCTTGAGTGCGTTGGGCGTGTGAGCAAAATCCACAATCGCGATAAAAGATTGGCCCATGCTGATCTGTTCCATCCGACCTGGCACGCCGCGCAAATTCGCAATTCCCTGGCTGGCGGTCTCCGCGTCGATTCCCAACCCAAGCACGGTTGCGCTCAGCGCGGCCAGGCAGTTCGACACATTGAACAAACCCATGAGATGGCTGTATACCGGCACGCAAAAACCCGGGCCATTGGCGATAAAGTGCAGGCCATCCGATTCATGATGGATCGTATCCGCCCATACGTCCGCGCCAGGGCTGGTGGAGTAAGCGGTCTGGCGGACGGAAATTCGCCCGTGCAAATATTCGTATGAGCTGTCATCCCGGTTCAGCACCGCCAGCGGCTCAACCCCGTTTGGCTTGGCCGGCCGGCTGGGGCTGGCCAGGCTGGTAAAAAGGCTGGCTTTTGCGTCGCGGTAGGCTTCGAAGGAGCCGTGATTGTCAATATGTTCGTGGGTGATATTGGTCAGAACACCGATGTCGAACTCGCAGCCGGTCACGCGATGCTGGGCCAGACCGTGGGAAGTGGCTTCCAAAACCACGTGGGTAAGCCCGGCAGCCAGCATGCGGGCCATGTACTGCTGGACTTCCGGTGCGCGCGGGGTGGTTACATGAAAGCCGGTATCGTAGGCTTCATTGCCAATCATGGCGTTGACGGTTGAAATGATGCCTACGGGAATCCCGGCTTTGAGCAGGATCTGGTAGATCAGGTTGGCGGTGGTGGTTTTGCCATCCGTACCGGTAACGCCAATCACGATCATGCGCCGGGCCGGGTAGCCCTGAAAGGCCGCCGACAGGTAAGCCAGCGCCTGGCGGGCATCCGCAACCTGGACATATGGGACCGGCAGATCCAACAGCGTCTGGGTGCCAACAATCGCCACCGCACCCTGGGCCAGGGCCTGTGGAATAAATCGGTGCCCGTCGGTGGCCATCCCCTGGGTAGCCACAAATATAAAACCGGGTTTGATTTCGCGGGAATCCTCGCTAATCCCACTCACCTGGATGCCAGGTAGCTCGCTGCACGAGAGCAGTGCGATCGGCAGCTCGCGCACCAATTCGGGTAGTTCCCTTTTTACAAAACCGGTCAAGACCATTTCCTCCAATGAAGCTTTAAAAAGAAAGGTTTCGATAAGGTCCGTCCCCATCGAAACCCTGCTCTATTATAGTATGAAAGCTACATCCGGTTCAAAAGGAATTTCACTTCCACCCCAACAATTGCGGTGGGGCGCGGAGTACAGGCGAATAGCAATCCGGTTTGCGGTTTGGCGAAAAAATTTAACGCAGGTTATGCCGCAAATCTTCCAACTGGCCCGATAAAGAGCCATCCACCACCCGGTCGCCAATCCGCATAACCAACCCGCCCAGGATGGACGGATCCACGCGGAAATAAACCATCGCGGCCCCACCCAATTTCTCCAGAATCGCGCAGCGAATTGTCTCCTTTTCGCCCTCGGTGAGCGGTAGAGCGCTGGTGACATCCGCCTTCTGGATGCCGTCCGAAGAAACCCCGTCCAGGATAGCCACCTTGCCATTGCGTACACCAGAGAAGAATTCATTGACCAGAGCGTGCTGGCGCCGTTCATCCAGGTTTTCCGAAATCAACTTTTGGGCCGCGGAGATGGCCAACGAGACGATCTGCCCGCGCAGTTCGCTCAGCATGCGGTTGCGCTCGCCTTCCAGCTCCGTCATGGCTGCCTCGCGCGATTTCAATACTTCGCTCTCCGCCTGCGCGCGGATCTCATGCTCCACTTTCTGCGCACGCTCAGTCGCCTCGCGGATCACTTCCCCGGCGCGAGTTTGTGCTTCGGTGATGATGCGGTTGGCTTCTACTTCCGCGTTAGCGCGCGCGTCAGCTGCGATGCGCGCATCTTCCAGCCCCTTGGCAATGGCGATACGCCGTTTCTCTAGCTGGTTAAGCAGGGGCACAAACACCCACGCGCGCAGGATCACAAACAGGATCCCAAAGCTCAGGGCAAATACGAGTAAATAACCAAGACTGATACCTAATGCTTCCAATGTAACTTCCTTTCTGCCGGCAATCGATGATGACTGGACGAATATTAAAGAACGAACAGCATCAAGAAGGCGATCACCAGGCAGTAAATCGCGATCGCTTCAGAGAAAGCAATACCCAAGATCATGTTCGTGAGCAAGGTACCATAGGTATCCGGGTTGCGCGCCATACCTTCCAGCGCCCCCTGCACACTCAAACCAATACCAATCCCCGCGCCAAGCGCACCAATCATCGAAAGACCAGCTCCAATAAACTTTGCTGCCTCTACAATATCACCGGTCATTGGGTAAATTCCTCCTGCGATTTTTTTGTGATTTACGACGAGTATGTTTCGCCAGTGTTTTTTTGATGGAAACCAGGCAATAGGTGCCCGAGTGCGGCCCAAATCGCTTTACGCGGCATGCTCCTCAGCATGTCCCTGGGTAGCCTGAGACATAAAGACCAGGGTGAGCATCCCAAATACGAAGGCCTGGATCGCGCCGATGAAAAACTCAAACAACATGATCATCGAGGGCATGAAAACAGGCACCATGGACGAAATCAGGAACAGCAAGACCATGCCGGCAAACATATTGCCAAACAACCGGAAGGAAAATGAGAGGATCTTGGAGAATTCCGAAATCAGCTCCAGCAGGCTGACCGCCAGGTCCATCGCGCCAAACCCTGGACGGCTGAAGAGCGTGCGCACATTGAAAAAGCGGTAGATGTAACGCCAGCCCTGCGCGCGAATGCCGACGATCTGCGTGGCAATGACGGACAGCAGCGCCAGCGCAACGGTAAAGTTCAGGTCGGTTGACATGCCGCGAAAGAAAGGCACCAGAGCGTATTCGCCCTTCTGCGGCAGTTATGGTGTTCACCCCTAAGACCTGCACCACAGCGTTGCCATCTTTTTCGGCATGTTCCAGAATACCCACCGCTTCCATTCCGGGGATCAAACCCATCCAGTTGGAAACCAGGACAATGATCAGGATGGATGCAAACCAGGGGAAAATGGTTTTGGTCCAACGCCCGGCGGTGGATTCAGTCATGTTATATACCATCTCGACCAGCATTTCCATCGCTCCGGAAATGCCGTGCGGCACCAGGTCGCCCTTACGCAGCGAGCTGCGCACTGCCAGTGCCAGTGCGATCACCACAATATCCACAACGAGCAGGGTTGTGATGGTGTTGGTCAGGTAGAAGGGGCCAATCACCGGCAGCGTAAACAGCGGCTCAGGTGACAAACGCTCCGCCGCGACAAAAATATGCGGGCGAACCGGAGGAAAGAACGAGACCGCGATGATAGCCAGGATAAAGAATAACAGGATCCACCAGCGATTGACCCCATACTGCCATTTACGAGCTTTTTCCAATGCCAACCTCCTGGTCAGTTTTTTCCGTTTTTGATGGACGCACGTCGGGTAGACGCGCTTTAATTTTCGATGTTACCAGCCGGACGATAAAAAGCATCGCGACGATCGAGACCGGAATACTGGCGATGAGTAGAATCAGGGTGAAAAACGGCCGGGTCTGGAAAGTATTGTCCAGCCACAAGCCTCCCAATACGGCAGCCAGGATAATGACCAAAGGTGACACAGCCCACCTGCCCGGCGGCGCCCGCCAGGGTAAGGTTGAGCCAGTACTGCTTTTTGTCTTTTTGGGGTTCCGGTCCTTGAACCATTGCTGGAATTATATCATGATCGGATTTTATCCGTCAACAAATGAAGATGCTAAGCGAAGGGAGGTTTTGCCCGGCGCTGCCGGGCAAAACCTCCCTTCGCTCAGAATGAAGCAGTCCCAGGTTTAGAACAGCCCGGCCGCACCGAAGGTTGAGAACGTATACAGCGGTCCAACCACCGTCCCCAGTACCAGGATCCCAACCACGCAAACCAGCAGGGCCACCCGCCAGGGAGCCGTCACCGGCAGCGGTTGGCTGCCGCCAGCCGGGTTACCCTGGTAGACGATCCTGCAGCACCGTCAGGTAGTAGTAAAGGCCCACCACCGAGGTAAGCACGCCGATCACAGCCAGCCAGACCAGGTTGGCCTGGATCGCGGCGCCAAACACCAGCAGCTTGCCAATAAAACCGCTCAGCGGCGGGATGCCGCCCAGTGAGAGCAGCGCCACCAGCAGCGCCAGGGCCAGCCCCGGGTTGCGCCGCTGCAAGCCCGCGTAAGCATCGATCTCATCCGAGCAGACCACCCGCCCCACCAGGGCCACGATACCAAAGGCCGCCAGGTTGGTCACCAGGTAAGAGAGCAGGTAATACGTCGCGCCGGTATAGCCTAATTGATTCGCATGCGCGACCCCTGGCGCATTGGCCGCGGCCACTCCCGCCAGGATATACCCCGCCTGGGCAATCGACGAGTAGGCCAGCAGGCGCTTGATATTCTTCTGCACCATGGCGAGCATATTGCCCACAATCATGCTGGCTGCCGACAGGATCGCGACCAGGATAGTCCAGTTTTCAAAGATGCCAGCCGGTTGCGCGCCGGCGGGAAATGCAGCGATCATCACGCGCATCAGCACGGCAAACCCGGCCGCCTTCGATGCGGTGGACAGAAAACCGGCCACCGGGGTCGGCGCGCCTTCGTAAACATCCGGGGCCCAAAAATGGAACGGCACTGCCGAGACCTTGAAGCCAAACCCCACCAGCACCAGGATCACCGCCAATATCAGCAGGGGCAGCGGCATTCCCGCGAACTTCGGCGCCATAGCGTACAGGTTCGTGGTGCCGGAGAAACCATACAGCAGGCTGAAGCCGTACAGCATCACCGCGGCAGTCATCGCGCCAAAGAGGAAATACTTGATCCCGGCTTCGGTCGATTTTGGATCGCGGGTCATAAACCCTGCCATGACGTACAACGGCAGCGAGGTTGTCTCAATCGCCAGGTAAAGCATGATCAGGTCAGCCGAGGAGGCCATCAGGTTCATGCCCAGGGTAGCCACGAGCATCAAGATGTAAAACTCGCCCTGCTGGCCTTCCGGCTCCTGGTCCACCATGAAGAGCGCGGTCAGCGCCGCGCCCACCAGGAAAATCAGGCGAAAAACGAAGGCGGTGCCGTCCAGGCGCAGCATGCCGCCAAAGATCAGCTCGGGTTGGCTGCCGGGCGGGCAAACACCACCGCCAGAATGGCAATCACCAGCAGGCCGGCGGCAGTGACCCAACCCAGGTTGCGCCGGATGGGTCCGCGCCAGACCAGATCGAGCACCAGCACCAGCCCGCCCAGGATAACGAGGCCAATTTCTGGCAGAATTGCCAGGAGCATCGAGGGGGTAAATGCTACAGGTTCCACTATGCACCTCCTACCAGGGCCAGGATCCGGTTCACTCCGGATTGGATCATGCCCGCCATCAGCGCCTGCGGGAACCAGCCCAGGAGGATCATGATGGCGGAGAGTGAGACGACCACAATTTTATCCATCAGGGTAATATCCCCAACCGTTTTTTCCAGGGCTTGCGGCAGGTCGCCAAAGAAAACGCGCCGCACAACCATCAAAATGTAGCCCGCGGTGATGATCACGCCCAAAACGGCGATAATCGCCACAATCGGGGTGGCGCTCCAGGCGCCCATAAAGATGGGGAACTCCGCGGCAAACCCGGAGAAGAACGGCATGCCCATGGATACCAACCCTGCGACGATAAAGCCTATCGCTGCAAATGGCATCCTGCGTACCAACCCACCTAGCTGTGCAATGTCGCGGGTGTGCGCCCGGTCGTATACCATTCCGACAATCGCAAAGAAGAGCGCCGTCATCACGCCGTGCGAGAACATCTGCATGCCCGAGCCGAGCAGCCCCTGGCGGTTGAGCGTGGCAAAGCCAATCAACACCAGGCCCATGTGCGAGACCGAGGAGAAGCCGATGACGTATTTGAAATCCGTCTGCACCATGGCGATCAACGCGCCGTATACCACGTTAATGGTCGCCAGCACCAGGATGGCCCAGGCCCAGTATTTGCGCGCCTTCCGGCAGCAGCGTGATGGCGACGCGCAGGGCGGCAAACGCGCCTACTTTCATCTCCACCCCCGCCAGCAGCATCGAGACGGCGGTCGGAGCAGCCACGTGACCGTCCGGCGCCCAGGAGTGGAAGGGGAAGATGCCCCCCAGGATGGCAAAGCCCATAAAGACCAGCGGGAACCATATCTGCTGGAATTGGGTCGTGAAACCGGCTTTCTCCAGCTCCAGCATATTGAAGGTGTACACGCCGCTCTGCTGGCCGTTGATCACGTACATCGCCAGCACGCCCACCAGCGCAATCACCGAGCCGATGAACAGGTACAGGGTCAGCTTCATCGCGCCGTAATCACGCGTCTTGGGGGATCCCCACATGGCGATCATCAGGTACTTGGGGAAGACGGCCAGCTCGAAGAAGAAGAACAGCTGGAACATATCCAGCGAGCTGAACACCCCCAGCACGCTCGTCCCCAGGAACATCAGGAAAGCGAAGAACTCGCGCGGGCGGTCCTCCACATTCCAGGAGACCATCACGCCAAAGGTGACGACCAGCGCGCCCAGCAGCATCAGCGGCGCGCTAATGCCATCGACACCTACAAAGTACGATATCCCCAGTCCAGGCGCCCATGGGATAAGGCCCTTCGACAAACTGGTAATCACCGCCCGCGGCGCTGTAGTTGAAATACATCGCCACCGTTAGCAGCAGGGTCAACAGCGAAGCGCCCAGCGCCGTCCAACGGATCCAGTCCCGGCGCGTTTTCGGCATTGCCAGAATGGCCAGGCCGGCGACCAGGGGGAGAAAGATGATGATGCTCAACAATGGGAACTGCATCCTTCACCTCTTATAATTTCGGGATCATAGACCACATAACCACCGCCCGGTTAATCACCGAGAGGATCCAGGCTGGCCACATGCCAATGACCAGGATCAGCACCATCAACGGAACGATCACCACCATTTCGCGCTGGGTGATCTCCTCCAGATGCCCGGCCCAGCGCTTGTTCAGCGGGCCATGCAGCACATCTTGCAGCGCCTTAAGCGTATAAGCGCCGGTGAACAGCAGGCCAATCATGCTGATTGCCGTCGCCAGGGTGAGCACCGGCCAGGCGCCCCGCACCACCAGAAACTCCGAAACAAACCCGTTCAACCCCGGCAGCCCCAGCGAGGCCATCGAGGTAAAGATCAGGATCGTGCCGTAAATCGGCAGCAGCGCGTATAACCCGCCAAATTCGCTCAGCTTGCGCGTATGCGCCTGGTCATAGATCACCCCCACCAGGAAGAACATCCCCGCCGAGTACAGGCCGTGGTTGAACATCTGCAACACCGCGCCGTTGAGGGCTATAACATAGTTTTCGGTGCCCCGGGCCAGCGCCGCCGCCGCGATCGCCAGAACCACAAAGCCCATATGGTTGATCGAGGAGTAAGCCACCAGGCGTTTGAAATCGTCCTGCCCGTATGCGCCCCACGCTCCAAAGACAATCGCCAGCGTGGCCAACCCGGCCAGCCAGGGCGCGAATTGGGCTGACTTCGGCGGGGAAGAGCGGCAGCACCAGGCGCAGGAAGCCAAACGCGCCCAGCTTGAGCAGCACGCCCGCCAGGATCATCGAGCCGCCCGTGGGCGCTTCGGTATGCGCGTCCGGCAGCCAGGTATGGAACGGCCAGACCGGCACCTTGACCGCGAAGGCAATCACAAAAGCCCAAAAGGCGATGTTCTTGATCACCGGGAACTGGATGCCGAATAAGCCTTGCTCCTTGACCATCGACGGCCAGATGTTGAATAACTCGGCCATATCGAAGGTTCCCGCCAGCACACCGATCATCTGGATCGCCAGCAGCAGGCCCAGCGAGCCGGCCATGGTGAACAGGATGAACTTCAGCGAGGCATAGTTGCGGTTGGCCCCACCCCACTGCGCGATCAGGAAGTACATCGGCACCAGGCCCACTTCCCAGAAAGCGAAGAACAGCAGCAGGTCGAGCGACATGAATACGCCCAGCATGCCGGTTTCCAGCAGCAGGAACAGGATCATGTAGGCCTTGACCCGCTCTTCGATCTTGAACGAGGCCAGGATCACCAGCGGCATCAGCAGTGTCGTCAGCAGCACCATCACCAGCGCGATGCCATCCACCCCCAGGTGGAAGGTCGACTTGATTACGTCATACCAGGCGTACTGTTCCGTCAGATGGAAGGGACCATTGGCCGCCAGCAGGGATTCGGACCCATACCGGCTCCAGGCCCATAAGGAGAGCACAAACGAAATCAATGCTGGCTGATCAGTGCTGTCCAGCGGATCACTCCCTTTTGCTCGCCAGGGACGAAAATCAGCAGCAGCGCCGCCACGGTTGGCACAAACAAGATCCACGAGAGGAGATGTGTGTTAATATCCATCTGCGCTTCTCCTTAGCCCAAAATCCGGAGGACGACGTAGAAGACCGCCCCGACGATGACCACCAGCAGCACCGCCAGGAGCATATACTGCTGGATCCGCCCGGTCTGTACCTGGCGCAGCTCGCGGCTCGAAGCGCGCACGCCAATGCCGATATGGTCGGCCAGCCAGTTTACCACCCGTACGTCGATCCAGCGGCGGACGGCTGCCCCCACGTTCATGGTGCCTTTCGCCACGCCTTCGATAAACCCGTCAATGACCTTTTTATCGATCCAGCGGTAGGTCAACACATCCGACAGCCAGTGCCCCGTCTTGACAAAGACCAGGTCGTAAAACTGGTCGATCTTATAGCGGTTCTGCAGCAGGTTCCAGTACCAGGCGCCGGTGACCCGTTTGGCCGGGTCCTGGGCCGCAGCCGAGTCAAAGCCGCGATAAGCGTAATAACCCAGGGCAAGACCGCCCAGCGAAACCAGCACCGAGACGATCAGCGGCAGGTAGCTGACTGCCGGCGGCCTCCGCCTCGCCATGCACCATCGGGCCGACGAACTCCTCAAACAGGTTCGGGATCACCTGCCCCAGTCCAGGGAAGGTATGCGGGATGCCGAACCAGCCGGCCGCCACCGCAAACACGGCCAGTACGATCAGCGGTATGGTCATGGTGCGGCCCGTCTCGTGAGCGTGTTCTGCTTCCGCGGTGCGCGGCTGGCCCAGGAAAGTCAGGGTAATCTGCCGGGCGGTGTAGAAAGCCGTCAGCAGCGCCGAAACCGCCAGCACCCAGAACACCACCGGGTGACCGCTGTTGAAGGCGCCCGCCAGGATCTCATCCTTCGACCAGAAACCGGCCGTGACCAGCGGCAGGCCGGAGAGCGCCAGCCCGCCGATGGTAAAGGTCCAGAAAGTCAGCGGCATTTTCTCGCGCAGCCCGCCCATATTGCGCATGTCCTGCGGGTCGACCCGTGGTTGCCGGTATGCAGCACCCCATGCTCCATCCCGTGGATCACCGAGCCGGAGCCGAGGAAGAGCAGCGCCTTGAAGAAGGCATGCGTCAGCAGGTGGAAAGCCGCCGCGTACGTATGCGCCAACGCCCAGCGCGGCGATCATGTAACCGAGCTGCGAGATGGTCGAGTAGGCCAGCACGCGCTTGATATCATTCTGCGCCACGGCAATCGTCGCGGCGAACAGCGCGGTAAATGCGCCGATGCTGGCCATGGCGTTCATCGCCGGGGTGATCGGCTCGCCCGGCGCCCAGCCCATGGTCGCCAGCGGGAAGATGCGCAGCGCCAGGTACACGCCCGCGGAAACCATCGTGGCCGCATGGATCATGGCCGAAACCGGGGTCGGGCCTTCCATCGCGTCTGGCAGCCAGACGTGCAGCGGGAACTGCGCCGATTTACCCACCACGCCGATAAAGAGCAGGATGCCGATCAGCCAGGCCCAGGTGAGGCCGGGGATCACCGAGGCGCCCATCAGCGCGCTCTGCTGCGCGAAGATATCGCTGTACTTGAGGCTGCCGATCTGGGTATACAGCGCCACCAGGCCCAGCAGCATAAACACATCGCCCACGCGGGTGGTCATAAAGGCCTTCACCGCCGCGTCGCGCGCCGAGGCTTTGGCGTACCAGAAGCCGATCAGCGCGTACGAGCAGAAGCCCATGATCTCCCAGCCAATGTACAGGGTCAGGAAGTTGTCGCTGATCACCAGCATCAGCATGGCAAACGCGAACAGGCTGATCAGGGCAAAGAAGCGCGAGTACATCGGCTCAATCGAAGGCACGTGGAGCGAGCCCTTGGCCTTCTTATTGCGGATGGTCGCGCCGTGCGGCGGCAGGCCGGGCACATCGTGCTCGCCTTTGGGCGCGCCAAAGTTGTGATAGCCGATGCTGTAGATAAAAATCATCAGCACCGTCCAGACCACAAAGAACAGCGTGACCGCCGACAGCGGGTCGATCTGCACGCCGATCTGTAAGGGATGAAAGCCGTGCCCTCGCCCAATCGGCAGCCAGTTGACCGCGCTGCCAAAGGGATGTTCAGCCAGCCCTTTGGTGAAAACGGCGCTGAAAAAGACGATCATGCCCAGCAGCCAGGAAAGCCCGGCCGCGCCCACCGCGATGGAATGGCTGAGCGCCTTGCGCGGGTTGGTGAACAGCATAATGATGAAAAAGGACAGCAGCGGTGGGAGTGGAATCAGCCAGATCAGTATGTTAATATTCATAGGTCCTCGGCGAAATTAACCTCTTCAGCAGGTCCAACTCCTCCGCCACCACGGTCTTGCGCCGCCGGTAAGCAGAGATGATCAGCGCCAGCCCAACGACCGCTTCGGCCGCCGCGGCAGCCAGGACAATGGCCACAAACACCTGGCCATCGAGCGTATCGCTGTACAGGTAGCGCCAGAATGCCAGCAGGTTGATATTGACGGCGTTGAGCATCAGCTCGATGCCCATCAGGATGGCTACCGCATTGCGGCGAGCCAGCACGCCGTACAATCCCAGGGCAAACAACAGCGCTGCAAAAATCAGGTACCAGGATAGTGGGATCATACACCCTCCTTACTTTCTCTGCTCGTTGGCCACATAGATCGCCCCAATCAGCGCGCCGATCAGCAAGACCGAAGCCACTTCAAAGGGGATGGCATACGCATCCGGTGAAACCAGCGCCATGCCCAGCTGCGCGATGTGCGCGCTTTCAGAAGCGGCATCCGTCGCCAGCACGCCTCGGGCAGCGCTGAAATTCTGCCAGCCGGACAGCGCAGCGATCAGGCCGCCCATCACGCCCACCGCGACGAGGGCAGCTAGCCCAGGCGTAGCGGTTGGTCTGCTGGCGGGTGTCCTGCAGGTCACGCCGGGTGAGCATGACCGCGAAGATGATCAGGATGGCAATCGCGCCAACATATATCACCAGCTGCACCACGGCAAAAAAGCCGGTCTCCAGGGTGGCAAACAGCGCCGCGACCCCGAACAGGGTCAGCACCAGCCACAGCGCGGCATGCATAATCCGCCGCGCGCTGACGACCATCCCCGCCGAGATGAGCGTCGCCAGGGCAATGATCAGAAAAACAATTTGTAGTGGCGTCATGCTTCTGCTCCCCAGGAACTACCGCATTGCTCGGAATTACGAATCCGCCCGCGACGATAGTCCCACATCCATTTATACGGATACTTCATTTTTCTGCACCGTCTGGCCGCCATTCGGGCCTGAATCCGCGCCGCCAACCGCGCCGCCGCCTGCCAGGGTCGCCACCGGTCGCTCAACGCTGACAACCTGGCGGACCGGCTTGATACTGTTCGACATTATCTTCATCGTAAGCCAGAAAACGCCCAGGTTGACCACCAGCAAAACGATCGTGCGCACCCACAGCATGCCGCCGCCCAGGCCAACAACCGTCTTATCCACCAGCGCGGTGATAAACACCATCGCCAGCGACAGAGGCGTCAGCACCTTCCAGTTCAGGTTGAGCATCTGGTCGATGCGGAAACGAGGCAAGCCGCCGCGGAACAGGATGGAGAAGAAATATACAAAGAATGTCTTGATCAGCAGGTAAACGATGCCAATCAAGGGAAACTGCTCGACGAACGGTCCCCGGTAGCCGCCCAGGAAAAGCGTCGCAAACAGCATGGAGGCGGTAAAGGCGTGCAGGAACTCGCCTACGTAGAACATGCCGAACTTCAACCCTGAATATTCAATGTTGACTCCGGCCACGATCTCCGATTCCGCTTCCGTAAGATCGAAAGGCGCGCGCCCCGATTCGGCCACCTGGGTGATAAAGAAGATCAGCGCCGCGACAGGAGCCATGAGAATGTAGGGCACATCCTGGTTGGCGACGATCTCGGTCAGGTTGAGCGAACCCGCCAGCATCGCAGGGATGAGCATGGAAATAACCATGGGCACTTCGTAAGATACCAGCAGCGCCGCGGCGCGGAAACCGCCCAGCAGCGCATACTTGTTATTCGAGCCCCAGCCGGCCAGCATAATCCCCAGCTCTCCAAGACCGCCCGCGGCGATGACAAACAACAGCCCAACGCTCAGGTTCGCCCCAACGATATTCACCGACAGCGGCATCACGGCCCAGGCCAACAGTACGGAACCCACCGCCAGGATGGGCGCCAGGTTATAGGGAATCAGGTCAACACCGGTGGGCGTAATCACTTCTTTCGTGAAAATTTTGCCCATGTCGGCGAAGGTCTGGAATATGCCCCAGGGGCCAACCCGGTTCGGACCCAGGCGGTCCTGCATCCGGCCGTACATCTTGCGCTCGTACCAGATCAGGAAGATGACGAACAGCATCGCCATCAAAGGCACCAGCAATGGCGCCCAACAGGGCCAGGATGAACTTGACTACATCCGGCGCGACCCCCCAGCCGGTCAGCAGGGTGGTCAGCCATTGGATAAGAAAGCCCAGCGGATCTGTCCAAAAATTTGGCATCTTTACACTCCCAGGTTGCGAACTAATTCCACTCCAGCGCGCCTTTTTTCCAGGCGTACAGGAGCCCGCCCACCAAAATCAGGGCAAAGATGAGTCCTTCGACCACCATGAAAAAAGTTAGCTGGTTGTAAGCTACTGCCCAGGGAAAAAGAAACACAGCTTCCACGTCAAAAACGAGGAAAACCAGCGCAAATATATAATACTGAGCCCGGAACTGGATCCGGCTCTCCCCTACCGTCTCGATACCGCATTCGTAAATGGAATTTTTGAGCGGGGTAGGTTTCTTGGCGCCAAGATGCTCGCAATGAAGATGGCAGCGCCTGGCAGCAGCATGGCAACTACAAAAAACAGGCCAATGTATAACCAATGGTCTAGCATTTGCGTACTCCTTCTTTGCGTAACCCAAACAAGGGACTGTTCAATAGTAAAGGTTCCGTTAATTCTATCACAAGTGCTTCTGGTAAGCCCTCAAATGCTTCCTCAACCGCCTTGCAAATTTATGACCAAAATTACCCAATTAATTTCGAGGAATTTTGACGGCTCATTTTTCCTCTGGTTCGTTCACCTCCTCGGATTCCTTCGGTTCCGGCAAGGGACTGCGGGCTGGCCGCGGGCTTTTCCGCCGGCGGTGTTTCAGCCATTCCGTCACCCGCGCCTGGATCAACGGAAACCCCAGCACAGTGCTCAATACCAGCCCGGCTCCGCCCAGGATGCGCGCCAGGCTGCCAGACATTCCCAGGATGGTAACCACATTAATATCGACCTTGCGCGCCATCAGCAGCATTTCGTCAATGCGCCCGCCGTTTTTCGGCACCAGCTCTAATCGCAGCCAGACCATGCCCTGATACGCGCCCGCTTCATTCGCGCGGATGCTCCAAGAAAAAGAAACCGATTGTCCAGGGCGCAGCGGCTCGCGAATGGTTTCGCGGTAGGCCTCCATTCCGGCCAAATCTAAACGCGCCGCAGCCACGATATTGTGCGTATCGTATATATTCGGGATTTCGATCGGTATTCCGCCCGGGCCGGACGGCATTTGAATCGTGGCGGTTAATTGGGCCTGCTCATCCATCGCAATGGTCAGTACAGATTAAACCGCTGTCTTTCTCGCGAATCGTTTCAGGCCACTCCAGGACAATCTGTCGCCGTTCGAGCAGCGCCGGCTGTGGGGTGGTTTGGGGCGGAAGCGGAGCAGCAGGCGCAGCCGGGAGGGCCGCGGTGGGCGTGGGTAGGTGTTTCACAATGGGAGCGCAGCCTAGCAGCGCAATGCCCAGGGCGACCAAACACAGCAGGCCGGATTCCCTGGACAGCTTCATCTACAGGCCTCTCCAGAAAACCAGCATCCCTACCGGAGATGGGGTTGGTAACGTAATGGGCGGCATCGGTATTACCTGCTGCACGCGCGTTTCGGGAAGAATAGAGACAATCAGTATCGCCATCGTAATAATAAACACGATCACAGCCAACCAGATGCGTAGCTTTGTACGCCTGTGGGAGTTCATAGGTTTATTATACCGATGCATTAGTGAAACTCAAGGAAAAAACACTTGATACTTGTGCCAGGTCTCACAAACATAAGAAGGCCCGCTGGAGTTTGCAGAACATTCGTGCTGCGCACACCCGGGCCTTCCTGACTTCGGTCTATTATCGGTTGAAACGGCCTTCTAACGCAGTCAGCAGTTGTTCCGCCTGTTCTGCAGTGATCTTTCCTTCTTGCAGCATTTGCAGCACCATCAGGCGTTCCTTCTCGCTCACCGGTTGAGCGGGAGCGGGGGGTTGTGGAGGCTGGGGAGGCCGCGGCGGATGGGGTGGAAAACCGCCAAAATGTTCCGACCGGTGCATCTCACGCTCAGCCGCCTGACGGATATGCTCCTCGGTGCGGCGCGTGGCAGCCTGCACGCGCTGTTCAGCCCGCCGGGCGGCTTCTTGCGCCCGCCGGCTGACCATATCCGCCCAGGCCGACGTGCGGTCAAACCCATACCCGCCTGACCAGCCGGAACCGCCCGAGCGCCCGCGGGCATCCATCCAGGCATTTTCGAGCCGCTCCAGCTCTCCGGTGATCGACTTGGGTTCCACCGCGGAATCGCTGACCCGGACATCGCCGCCCGCTTGCGCCTCAAACTGCGCACCGCCCTCGCCCAGGGTAAATTCGTAATGGCGCGATTCGATCGACTGGGTCGGGGCGCCTTCCTGGCGGTTGAGATCCAGGGTAATATCTTCTCCGCTGCTGTTCAAATTGAAACGGCCGCTGGTGTTCGATGGCAGGTAGATTTCCACATTTCCGCCGGCGCGCAGGGTAACCTTCTCGCGTATCCCTTCCGTGATATAGGCAAATAAGTCCCCACCCGCCCGGGCTTCCAGAACATCTCCACCCACTGTTTGTACGTCACAGTCCCCACCCACCATCTCTACCGTTACAGATTCGGACGCCTGCCGCACAAACAAGTCGCCGCCTACCTTCTCAATGGCCAATGCCCCGCTGACGCTGTCAATCATGCAGCCGCCGCCCACTTTCTCGATGCGCATCGACCCGACCCGCTGCAGGGACAGGTCTCCGCCCACTTTCTGTATGACGACCGCACCCGTCAGGTCCTGTAGAAACGCGCTCCCGCCCACTTTTTCCACAATCACTTTTGCTTCTCGCGGCACTTCTAAGTCGATGCTGGAGCGCGTTTCAACATACAACGTGTCATTCGACTGGTGAACGCGGATGCGGTCTTCACTTCCCCGGAAGCGGACTTCGCTCTGATCCTGCCCGCGCAAATACAGATCCCCGGAGGACTTTACAATTACCGCTGGTTTTCACTAATGGGTATTGTGTTACCATCCATTTTTTCCTCTTTTCGCTTCAAATCTCGGTTGATTAAAGCGTAATCATTTCTTACATAGTAACACAAAGAAACAAAATGTCAATATGCTTTTTAGGATAATTAATTTCATATCGCGATTTTTTAATAAAAATAAAATAACGAATTGAATTTATTTAATTTCATACCAATCCTCGCATTCGTTTATGACCGATTTCACCGTTCTCATAGGGAACGAATAATGATACACTTACCCAGGATACATGCAAAACCCATCCAAAAAAATAACAGGAGCAGAACAGTTTATGTCCCAATACCCAACGGAGCCATTTCGAATTAAGTCAGTCGAGGCGATCCACCTGATCTCGGCAGAAGAACGCCTGGCAGCCATGAAGGCTGCCGGTTACAATCTGTTTGCACTGCGCGCCGAGGATGTGTTTATCGACCTGCTGACCGATTCTGGCACCGGTGCGATGAGCCAGGACCAGTGGGCAGCCATAATGAAAGGCGACGAATCATACGCTGGCGCGCGCTCCTATTACCGGCTGGCCGAGGCAATGAAGGAAATTTTTGGCTTCGAATATTTTGTACCCACCCACCAGGGTCGCGCCGCCGAAAATATCCTCACCGCGGTCCTGGTCCGTCCGGGTATGTTTGTACCTTCGAATATGCATTTCGATACCACCGACGCCAACATCCGCGCGCGCGGCGGGCGTCCCGACCAACCTGGTCATTCAAGAAGCGTATGATCCTACCATCCGCCACCCCTTCAAAGGGAATATGGACATTGCCCGCCTGCGCGAATTTATCGAAAAGACCGGGCCAGAGAAAATTCCCTTTGGGTACGCTGACCGTCACAAACAACGCCGGCGGTGGGCAGCCGGTGTCGATGGAAAACATCCGCGCGGTCTCGCAGACCTATCACGAATTCGGCATCCCCTTCTTTATCGATGCCTGCCGGTATGCCGAAAATGCTTACTTTATCAAGCAGCGCGAGCCCGGCTATGCGAATAAGAGCCACCCTGGAAATCGCCCACGAAATGTTCCGCCTGGCCGATGGCGCTTTTATGAGCGCAAAGAAAGATGCCCTGGTTAATATCGGCGGGTTCCTGGCCATGCGCTCGCAGGAGCTGTTTCAGAAGGTATCCAACGAGCTGATCCTGCGCGAAGGCTTTCCGACCTATGGCGGTTTGGCCGGGCGCGACCTGGAAGCCATGGCCGTCGGCTTGTGGGAAGGGTCTGGACCCCGCCTACCTGGCCTACCGCCTGGGGCAGACGCGCCTACTTTGCCCAGCGCCTGATCGATGCCGGGATTCCCATCGTCGAACCGGCCGGCGGGCATGCCATTTACCTGGATGCCGGTCGCCTGCTGCCCCATATCCCCCACGCCGAATTCCCCGGGCAGGCACTGGCTGCGGCGCTCTACCTGGAAGGCTGTGTGCGCGGGGTTGAGATTGGCTCGGTGATGTTTGCCCATCCAGACCCTGACACCGGCGAGATGCTTTATCCACAGCTCGAGCTGGTCCGCCTGGCGCTTCCCCGGCGCGTGTATACCCAGAGCCATCTGGATTATGTGGTCAATACCATCGTTAGCCTGGCGAATAAGCGCGACCAGCTGCACGGGTACCGCTTATCCTACGCCCCCCAACTCTTACGCCATTTTACCGCCCGTTTCGAGCCGCTTGTAATTTCCTGGGGCAAAGGCAGCTGAACGTCTGGAGAAATACAGCCTCTCAGCACAACGCGATATAATACCGTTATGCTATTTCGGTCAGTGCCGGGACTGCTCAATCACTACACAAACCGTCGGAACTGCGCGTATAAAGACAGAATATGACGAATCGACCGATTAAGAATATCCGTTTGCAGTTTGCTCGTTGGGACGATTTATTGGTTGAAGATCAGGCCCAGTTTATAGACTTCATGGGCGGTGATCCGCTGCGTGGTCAGGCACTTTATGAGCTTTACTTTTACTGGTACAACATCCCCCACGAAATCGCCCACGTTCTGCGCACAATCTACAATCCGTCCGGTGGCAATGTTTGGGACCAGATATGGGAGGAAGAAACTGCGGTGAACCAAATCGCGGTTTCCTATTGGCGCGCAAAGGGACAAAACATGCGCTTGCTCCAGCTGGAAAATGAGATCCAGCATGCATTAATGCATATCCCAGACCCTGTGCCGGCCAATGAAGATCGGGTCGTTTTTCTAAACCGGCACCACCACGATCTTTCCGATTCCGCCTCCTATGCGCACTACCAGTTCAACATGGTCCGCTATGCCCTGGCGCATCCACTGGATCTCTCGCAAGCGCTAAAAACACTTGTTTCTCCGCTGGCCAACGATGGCGCCACGATCCCACTTTCACCAGACTTTCCGCTTGACGAAGATTTGCCCTACCGGACAGTCGATGATATCCGGAAAACCCTGTATGCTTACGGCCTGCAGCTTCCAGAAGTCCAAATTATTTGCATGTACTCGCCTGCCCTGCAATTCGTTTTATGGGACGGCTGATACCATATCTATGGGAGATGCTTCGCTTCCTGCCAGAGGGCTTCCATTTCATCCAATGACAGCTCGGTCAATTTACGTCCCTGTGTTCGGGCAGAATGTTCAATATGGGCGAAACGCTGTCTGAAGCGCTGGTTGGCTTTCCGCATCACACCCTCGGCGTCCAGCTTGTTCCAGCGTACCAGGTTGACCGCGGCGAAAAGCAAATCCCCCAACTCCATCTCGCGCTCTTCTGGTTCGTTGGCGGCTTCCACCTCGCCCCATTCTTCCATAAATTTGGCGATTACACCATCGATGCTGGGCCAGTCGAAGCCCACGTGCGCCGCGCGGTCCTGGTATTCCTGAGCCTGCATGAGCGCCGGGAGCGCCTTGGGCAGCTCATCCAGGATACCCTTCGGTTTTTCCTTCTCCTTGCCTTTCGCCTTCCGCTCGGCAGCCTTCAGGTTTTCCCAATTCTTCAGCACGCCGGATGTGCCATCCACCTGCACCTCGCCAAAAACGTGCGGGTGTCGATAGACAATCTTTTGTGAGATGCCCTGTACCACTTCAGCAAAACTAAAGTCCCCATCTTCACTGGCAATTTGGGAAAGCATCACCACGATCAAAAGCAGATCGCCCAGCTCTTCGCGGAAGCCGTTCACATCGCCGCTCTCTAAAGCAGAAAGGGCTTCATAGGTTTCCTCCAGCAGGTAAGGGCCAAGGGTCTGTTGGGTCTGCTCGCGGTCCCACGGGCAGCCGTCCGGCGCGCGCAGGTGCGCGACAATCTCTTGAAAACCCTCCACCGCCATATCCGGTGCCAGCGGCGGCAGATACAACGAGGTCAGCAGGCCCACTTGCTGGCTGCGGTCAATTTCATAAAGCTGTAAATCTTCCACCACCTGCATGTCCGTCCCCGCGGCGTGCACCAGGCGAACCGGGTGCATATCCGGGTACACCGCATTCAGCGTCAGCTTGACGTCCGCGGCCACTTCCCGAGAGTAGATCTGCGCCACCAGCGCGGGTTGGTCCGGCGGAAAAGGCGGGGTGTGCAGGTTCGCCAGCTCCAGCGCATCCACCAGCGCGGTGCGCGGAAACGGGTCGATGCCCAGCGCGGAAAAGGTCGGCTCGATGAAACTCAAGCCCTCGATCACCCGCACAGGCAGGCCTTGCTCGCGGGCGCGCCGGGCAATCTCCGGGCAGGTGGCCTCAGCCACAAACGGGTGCCCTGGAACGGCATAGGTTACTCCGCCCGGCCGCTGGCCCAGCTCCAGCACCCGCGTGATGATTTTCTCGTAGACCTCTTCGAACTTCTCGCTCGTTTCATACAGCTCGTCAAATGAGAATACCGCTAAATCCTTGGGAAAGCCGTCTATCGTGGGGTGCTGGCGCGTGCGTACATAGATTTCGGAGATTTCTGCCAGCCACTGCCATGCCTGGCGGGTGAGCAAATCCGCGCTGCCCGGGCCTAACCCGAGAAGAACGATGCCTGTATTTGTTTGATTATTCATTACGCTTCCTGTCCTTTTCAATATCGCTCTATTATATTCGCCCGGTAGGGTTTGAACAACATCGCCAGGAGTGAATCTTCCAACTGTAAACTGACGACTGATAACTTCTCCCCAAACGAAACAGCCCCACTGTACATGGGGCTGCACGTTTTTATTCGTAACCAGACCAAAACGAATTAACGCTTGGTGTAGGTTGGGGCCTTGCGGGCGCGCTTGAGACCAGGCTTCTTGCGCTCTTTGACGCGCGGGTCGCGGGTCAGGAAGCCACCCTTGCGCATCAGCGGACCATTATCAGCCGACATTTTAACCAGCGCGCGGGCCATGCCCAGCTGCACTGCATCTGTCTGACCGGTAACCCCGCCGCCCTTCACCATAACGGTGATGTCTAGCGTGGCGCGATCTTGCCCTGCGGCTGTTACTGGTTCCATAATCGATTTCAATGTCACCCACGCGGGTGAAGTAAGCTTCAGCGGCCTTTTCATTAACAATGAAACGCCCCGAGCCGCTCATCACTCGAACGCGAGCACTCGATTCCTTGCGACGGCCAATGCCTTCATAATACTGAACGGACATAATACCTACGCTCCTTCAACAGTATGCGGGTTCTGAGCAGCGTGCGGGTGCTCATTGCCAGCATAAATCTTCAAACGCTTGATGATCTGTCGGCCAACGGTATTATGGGGAAGCATGCCCCACACCGCCGCGCGGATCACCCGATCTGGGCGATTTTTCATCTGATCGCGCAGGCTGGTGGTCTTTAGGCCACCCGGGTAATTCGAGTGATGATAATAGTTTTTCTCATCCAGGCGCTTGCCAGTAATCTTCAGCCGGCTGGCATTGATCACGATCACAAAGTCGCCCATTTCCACACCCGGGGTAAAGGTCGGCTTGTGTTTCCCGAGCAGGTACCCTGCAATCTGGGTAGCCAGCCGGCCGATGCCCTGGTCCGCGGCATCCATCAGAATCCATTCGGCTTCTGGTGTGCCCTTTATAATGAAAGTCTTATCTACTGCCATAATTTCTCACCTTACTGCAAGGTATTTCTGCCTGATAACGAATTGTTTTCTTCTCAGGAAGCTGTCTCTCACATCGAGAGACCGCTATCCTCCATAACCCGACCAGCATACTGCACTTCTTTCAAAATTAGACCCTGTGGCGGTGCCAGCCCCGGAACCAGTTTCGCCGCTGAAGGCGTGGTCAACGCTTCTTGCATGGCTTCCAGGCTCACCCGCTGCCGCCCCACCATCATCTGCACAAACACGATCCTGCGCACCATGTGGTAAAGAAAAGCGTTAGCAGTCACTTCAAAACGCAACAGGTTTTCTTCTTGTTGCTGCCATCCTGCCTGGAACACCGTGCGGATCGTGCTGCCCCCGGGCCGTTGAGGGGTACCAAAGGCGGCAAAATCATATGTCCCATGCAAAAGGCTGGCGGCGGCTTGCAGGCTTTCAATCTCACAAGGTGGCCACAGGCGCCAGGTATAGCGGCGTTGCAGTGGATCGCGCTGGGGAGCAAACTGTACCTGGTAGCGGTAGCAGCGAGCGGTTGCATCGTAACGCGGATGAAAATCCGCTGGAACGACCTCGATCGCATTGACCACCACGTCTTTTGGAAGGTTTGCATTCAGCGCGCGGCCCAAGTGCACAAGCCCGTGGGTCCACTCCAGGTCAAACGCGATCACGTGCCCGGAAGCATGTACACCGCTGTCCGTGCGTCCTGCCGAAAGGATGGTCTTACCCTGCCAGTTCAACTGGCGCAGGGCTGCCTCAACTTCAAGCTGGACTGTGCGCGCCTTTCCCTGGCGTTGAAAGCCAAAAAAGTGCGTGCCGTCGTAGGCTAAGGTAACTTTGTAACGTTCTATTCCCATCCGGTCAACATCCCCGGAGAGATCGTTCATGCTGGTCGTATTAACCTTCAACCAGTTCGAGCAATACGATATCTGCGGCATCGCCCAGGCGCTGACCCATTTTCAGTATCCTGGTATACCCACCGTTGCGGTTGGCATAGCGCGGGGCCGATATCATCAAACAACTTGCGGACGGTATCTGGGTTCGACAGTCGAGCGGCAGCCAGCCGGCGCGCGTTCACCTTATCGGTGTCGGTGCCATTGCCGCTGTTGCGCGCCAGCGTAATCAGGCGCTCAGCATCCCCGCGGATGGCTTGCGCCTTTGTGCGGGTCGTGCGAATGCGCTCGTGCTCAAACAACTGGTTAATGAGATGTCCGCCGTAACGCGATCCGTTGATCTTTGGTACGACTAAGTTTAAAACCTGCTACCTGGTGTCGCATAATTACTTACTCCACAGTCTTTTCATCGTGCAGGAAACCTTTTTCCTGCATCTTCTGGCGCAACTCATCCAGGCTCTTTTCGCCAAAGTTGCGGATGGACATCACGGCTTCATCACCCTTTTCGAGCAGTTCCAGCACGTCGCCCACAGTGGTAATCCCGGTCCGCTTCAGCGAGTTGAACACCCGCACAGACAGGTCTAGGTTTTCGATCGGCGTTTCGGCTGCCTCACTGGTCAGGCGGCTGCCGGTAGGTTCTTTCTCGGTGCCAATAACCAGCGTTTCTTCCGTAATTCCGGCAACATAGCGCAGGTGATCGATGAGGATCTTCGAAGACATGCTCATTGCCTTTTCCGGGCTGATCGTGCCGTCCGTCCAAATTTCCATCACCAGGCGGTCAAAATTGGTGCTCTGCCCAACGCGGGCGGAACCTACCGTCCAGTTTACCCGGCGAACCGGGGAATAAATTGCATCCACCGGAAGCTCACCAATGGGCAAGCGACCGCTGCGCTCAGGGGCCGGGGAATAACCCCGCCCATGATCAACGGTCAGATCGATTTCCAGCCGGGTGTTGGGATCATCCACCGTGAACAGGTACAGTTCTGGGTTGACGATTTCCACTTCGGCCGGAGTCTGAATATCTGCCGCGGTAACGACACCTTCACCCCGGACATCCAGGTGTAAATGAGCCGTGTCAACATCGTGCAGAATCAGGCGCAGTTGCTTCACTTGCAACATCACCTGGATGACGTCCTCACGTACCCCAGGGATATCGCTGAACTCATGTAACACATCCGTAACGCGGATGGATGACACTGCTGCGCCTTCAAGAGACGATAGCAGGATTCGACGCAGCGCATTACCTAGGGTGATGCCATACCCACGTTCAAGAGGGCTGATAACAAATTTGCCATAGTTGCGAGCTTCAGCTTCCCGCTCAACTTTCGGTGTTACCATGTTACTAAGAGCAGCCACGATTCACCCCTTCCAGGCATTTTCCTTGTGGATACTGCCTGACTTGCGGATGCTTAGCGTCTTCTGACGCTGGCGTCCACGGGATTAGCGCGAGTAATACTCGACAATCAATTGCTCGTTCAAGTTGCCATCAATTTCGGCGCGTTCGGGCAGGCGCAGGATGCGGCCATACAGGCCTTTCGCATCGCGCTCCAGCCAAAGGGGAGAAACACGCTTCTCAGCAACATCAACAACATCTTTCCAATAAGTATTTTTGCGCGATGTTTCTTCAACCGTGACCACATCACCGGGTCGAAGGATCATCGAAGGGATGTCGGCTTTGTGACCATTGACCTGCAAGTGGCCATGGTTGACTAACTGGCGCGCCTGCGCGCGGTCGCCCGCGAAACCCAGCCGGTATACAACATTATCCAGGCGGGTTTCGAGCGTTTGCAGCAGGGTCAAACCAGTCAGACCACGCACACCTGCTGCGATACCAAAGTATCGGCGGAACTGGCGCTCGAAAACACCATATACGCGGCGAGCCTTCTGCTTGGCGCGCAGCTGGCGAGCGAAGTCTGATTCGCGCTCCACGCGTCCTTGCCGTCCACGGCCATGCATGCCAGGGGCAAAACCACGCTTTTCAAACGAGCACTTAGCAGTGTAGCAACGCTCAGCCTTCAAAAATAGTTTTTCACCTTCTCGCCGGCAAAGTTTGCAAACCGGACCAATATACCTTCCCATAGGTTCCCTCTCTTATTACACGCGGCGTTTCTTAGGCGGCCGGCAGCCATTATGCGGTACCGGAGTAATATCGGAAATCGAGCGCACACGAACGCCCATCGATTGGACAGCCCGGATGGCCGACTCGCGACCTGGGCCGGGGCCCTTGACAATCAAATCTGCTTCTTGCAAACCCATCGACATAGCTGTCTTCACAGCCTGTTCAGCGGCCAGGCGCGCTGCAAACGGAGTACTCTTACGAGAACCTTTGTAGCCAGCCGAGCCGGAGCTTCCCCAGCAAATCGTATTTCCATGCGGGTCAGTGATGGTCACGATCGTGTTATTGAAAGAAGCATAAACATGTATCTGCCCAGAAGTCAGGCTTCGCTTGACCTTTTTTGTCGAAGCGGCGCGACGCGTCGAGCGTACGTTTTGTGCCATAAATTCCTCGCTATCAACCTCTCAAAATCATTACGACAAATCCATAACCCGGCCCAAGAAAGTGATCAGGCAGCCGCGGGGAGAGAAGGAAGGTCCCCACCCGGTCACCTCTTGGACAGAGATTATTTCTTTCCACCTCGGCGGCGTCCGCGACCGGCAACGGTCTTCTTCGGACCCTTGCGCGTGCGCGAATTGGTTTTCGTGCGCTGGCCATGCACCGGTAGGTTCCGGCGATGACGCATGCCACGATAGCAGCCAATTTCTACCAACCGCTTAATGTTCATCTGAACTTCGCGGCGTAAGTCGCCTTCAACTTTAAAACTGCGACCGATGAACTCGCGCAGCGCGTTTACCTCAGACTCGCTCAAATCTTTCACCCGGATATCGGGAGAAACGTTGGTCGAAGCCAGGATTGCACGTGCGCGCGTCGGGCCAATACCAAAAATGTAGGTCAGGCCAATTTCAACCCGCTTATTACGCGGAAGATCAACACCTTCAATTCTTGCCATTGTATCTTATCCCTGTCGCTGTTTGTGCTTTGGGTTTTCACAGATTACGAACAAAACGCCTTTGCGTCGAACAATCTTGCATTTCGCGCAACGTTTACGAATGGATGGGGATACTCTCATGACACCTTCTCCTCGAATTCAAACACGATAATTGCATTTGACACTTACACTCGAGTTCGTTCTTATGATTTGAGTTAAGCGACCAAAGCTTTGATTATACACACTTTTCTTATTATTGTCCAGTATGCAGCCGGGTGTCACTGTCTTCAAGTGCAGTCAGGATATAAGGGCCATCTTCAGTTATTGCGACCGAATGCTCAAAGTGAGCTGTAAGCCCGCCATCCGCTGATACCACCGTCCATTCATCCGGCATTACCCGGGTGCGGAATGACTTGGCCAGTACCATAGGCTCCAGCGCAATCGTCATCCCCACCCGCAACACCAATCCTCGACCCGGAACACCGTAGTTCGGTACCTGTGGGCCTTCGTGCATTTGCCGCCCAACCCCGTGCCCCGTGTACTCACGAGTAACGGAGAAACCGCGTGCTTCCACGTAATTCTGGACCGCAGCAGAAACATCGCCAATCCGATTGTTTACCACCATCTGCTTGATCCCTTCGTACAGTGAGGCTTCGGTAACGTCTAACAGGCGCTGCGCATCCGGAGAAATATGGCCGACCCCGGCTGAAAGAGCCGAATCGGCCACATAGCCTTCGTAAACCACCCCACAATCCACCGAAACAATATCCCCTTCTTTCAGCTTGCGCTTGCCAGGGATGCCGTGTACCAGCTCTTCATTGACGCTGACGGTTGTGCTGGCCGGATAAGGATATGCTCCAGGATAGTTCTTGAAAGGCGAAAATACACCATGCTTGCGCAGTACTTCTTCGGCAGCTGCGTTGATGTCCGCGGTCGTAACCCCAGGGCGCAGGGTAGCGCGAGCCGCCGCCAACGCTTCCGCGTTGATCTTGCCGGCGATACGCATTAGTTGCAGCTCTTGCGCGGTTTTGATTGTGATCTGCCGATCCCAGGCCATAAATTGCTATCCCTTCTGAATCGCGGTCAAAATTTCTTGCGAGACTTCATCGATGTTCTTCGTACCATCCACTTCGACAAGCAAGCCTTTCCCGCGGTAGTACTCGATCAGCGGCGATGTCTGATCCATATAAACGTGGATCCGCCGCTCGACCGTTTCTGCCTTATCATCGTCACGCTGGATGAGCTTTGTCCCATCCACATCACACACTCCGGCGGTCTTTGGCGGGTTATACTTTTCGTGATACACCTTCCCGCATTCCGGGCACGTCCACCGGCCGCCCAGGCGCTCAACCAATACCTCCGCGGGTACGGAGATATATGGCACACTGTCAACTTTCGCGTTCAAGGTAGCCAGCATCTCTGCCAGGGCGGTCGCCTGGGCGGGCGTGCGTGGAAAACCATCCAGAAGCGCGCCGTCCTTGCAATCCGGGCGAGAGATACGGTCACGGACCATGGCAATGGTGACATCATCCGGAACCAGTTCACCCCGGTTCATATAACCCTGCGCCATTTTGCCAAGCTCAGTCTGGTTCTTCAAGTTCTCCCGAAAGAGATCACCTGAAGAGATATGCGCCAGGTTCATTTCCCGCGAGATTACCTGGGCTTGCGTCCCTTTGCCTGCCCCTGGAGGGCCCAGTAGAACAATGTAGGTGGCCATAGAATCTCGAGCCTTATCCACGGATCAAATTCTCATCATAACCGTGCATCTTCAGCTCGGTTTCAATGATCGTGAAGGTATCCCGAACTACGCCGACCACGATCAGCAGACCAGCCGCCGAGACCAGTAACAGACTGGAGCGGGATGCAGCCGGGAAGAGTGGGGTCAGGAGAAACGGCAAGACCGCTACAAACCCCAGGAACAGCGCGCCCGGCAGTGTAATACGCCGCTGCACTTTGGTCAGGTACTTCTGCGTGGGGCTGCCACGCACCACACCAGGGATTTGCGCGCCCTGGCGCTTCAGGTTGTCGCCATAGTTTTGCTGTGCGAAGAGCACATCCGTATAGAAGAACGTGAACAGAACCACGGTCAGGAAATACAGAGTCCCATATGCCATGCCCTGTCCATTGAATGTGGTGGCTACCCAGTTGGCCGCGCTGGCCAACCAGGGGGTTTTTACTTGGGTGAAATAGCTGGCGACGATGGCCGGAAAGGTCAGGAAGGCCTGGGCGAAGATCAGAGGGATCATACCGGCCATGTTGACCATTAGCGGCAGGTTGCTGCGCACGGGCATCGACATGCGATTACCCATCCGGCGGCCTGGGAACAAAACGGGCACATTGCGCCGGCCTTGCTGAACGAACACGATGGCAAAGATGGTGAGGGCAAGGATAATGAGGATGGTGATTACCATCCACCAACCATTGACCCGGTCGCTGAGCATCGAACCAAAGTTGGACGGGATGCGGGAAACGATCCCCGCAAAAATGATCAACGACAGACCCTGGTTCGGAATGCCATATTCTGAGATGAGCTGGCCCAGCCAGATACCCATCATTGTACCGGCAACCATGGTAATAAGCGTTGTGACAGACGGCAGCAGCGAAGCCCCCGTAAAGCCAAAGCTGCTCAGAACCTGCCCACCCGCCATCTGGTTGAAGATATTAATCTGACCAATCGCCGACAGCAGCGCCATCGGGATCGTCAATATAATCGTCCACTTCTCCATCAATTTCTGGCCCTGGCGCGGATCTTCTTTCATCCGCGCTTCCAGTGCTGGAATGATCGGGATTAATAGCTGGATGATAATCTGGGCGGTAATGTATGGGTAAACACCCATTGCCAAAATCGAGAAGTTCGACATCGTCCCGCCAGACAAAAGATCCAGCATGCCAATCAAACCCGAGGCCGCTCCGGTTCCGCCCGTCAGCGAAGCAATCGCTTCACGATTGATGCCAGGTACCGGAATGTTCGCCGCCAGGCGATACAGAACCAGCAGTGCAAGCGTGATGAGCAGCTTCTTGCGAATATCTTCGGACTTCCACAAATAACGCCAAGCTGACCGCTTCATGCGTGGGTCTCCTCAGATCGCCAATCAGGCGATAATCTCTATGCTGCCCCCGGCAGCTTCAATTTTTTCACGTGCGCTCTTGGTAACGCGCTGGACGCGAACGGTAATCGCAACATGAATGTCACCGCGGCCGAGTACCACAACCGGGTTCTTCGGCTGATGCAGCATCTTGGACTCGGCCAGGAACTCCCGCGTTACTTCGGTCCCTGCGGGGAGTTCAGCGAGTTGTTCGACGTTGACTTCGTTATACTCAACCTGGTTCGGCGGGGTAAAACCCTCACCACGCCGGAAAGGCAGGCGTCGGTAGAAAGGCAAGTTACCACCCTGCCGGTACAGGTGACCATTCTGACCAGAGCGCGAGCCTTCACCCTTGGTGCCGCGGCCAGCCGTCTTTCCTTGACCAGCCGAACCACCCTGGCCCTTACGCTTGGGCTCTTTTTTGGCGCCCGGATTGGGCATCAAATCGTGAAGTTTCATTACTCTACCTACACTTCCTCAATCTTAACAAGATGGTTCACCTTCAAAAGCTTACCCCGCAAATCCGGGGTATCATCGTGGACAACACTCTGATGCAGCTTGCGCAAACCCAGCGTGCGGATGGTAGCTTTATGGCGCTCCGAGTAACCAATGGCGCTTTTCACATAAGTGATGCGCAGTTTCTTCGGTAGTTTGGTTTCCTCAGCCATTTTTCCTCCGTTCCCAGAATGGCATAACGTCCTTGACGCTCTTCCCACGCCGGGCTGCTTCTTCTTCCGGATTCTTTAGCTGTTCCAGGGCATCAAACGTTGCCTGGACCACGTTGAGCACGTTCGCGCTGCCCAGCGATTTGGTCAGGATATCGTGGATCCCAGCCGCTTCCAATACCGCGCGCACACCACCGGCCGCGATTACGCCCGTACCGGGCGAAGCCGGTCTGAGCAGCACTTTCGCGCCGGCCAGCTTGCCGGTCACCTCATGCGGGATGGTGGTTCCCATCAGGGACACACTCCGCATGGTTTTATGCGCCCGTTCAGTGGCTTTGCGCATTGCATCGGGAACAGCATTGGCTTTACCAACTCCCAGGCCAACCCGGCCGTGGTTGTCGCCAGTAACTACCGTTACGCGAAACGAGAAACGCCGGCCGCCCTTCACAACTTTGGCCACACGCGCAATCTCGATCACACGCTCGTCGTACTGCTGTTCCGTCGATTGATAGTCGTTCGTATCGCTCATAATTCAGGCCCTCTGTCCTCGTTATCGTTAAAATTCCAGCCCAGATTCGCGCGCGCCATCTGCCAGAGCCTTCACTCTGCCGATATAGCGGAAGCCGCCCCGGTCAAAAATCACCTGGGTAACACCTTTGCCTTTCGCGCGTTCACCAACCATCTGACCAACGAGATGAGCCTGTTCAGTCTTGTTCTTGCCGTTCAGCTTCCCACGCAGCTCGTGATCGATACTGGAAGCAGCGGCAAGGGTGTGACCAGCCTTGTCGTCAATCACCTGGGCGTAAATTTCCGCTTCACTGCGGAAAATGTTCAACCGCGGGCGCTCAGACGTCCCAACGATATGCTTGCGCACGCGGCGATGCCGTCGAATGCGTGACTCAGCACGAGTTATCTTCGCCATGGATACACCTATTTCTTGCCCTTACCCTTGCCAGATTTACCTGCCTTGCGGCGGATCTTTTCACCCGCATAACGGATGCCTTTACCGTGGTATGGCTCAGGCGGGCGGATGCTGCGAATGTTGGCCGCAACTTGGCCAACCAGTTCTTTGTCGAAACCGGATACCTTGATCTGGCGCGTTTTCGTGTCCACTTCAAAGGTAATCCCATCCGGGGGGGGCATCACTACCGGGTGCGAGTACCCAACATTGAGCACCAGGTCTTTGCCATTTACATCGGCGCGGTAACCTACCCCTTCAATTTCTAATGCCCTGGTAAAACCGGTGCTTACACCGGTAACCATATTATTAATCAGCGCACGGGCTGTGCCGTGCAGCGCTCGCATGGTCGGCGCTTCAGATTCACGGTGCACCACCACGTTGCCATCTTCCATCTGGAAGGTAACACCCTGGGCAAAGGTGCGTTCGATCTGGCCTTTGGGGCCTTTGACCCGCACATTCAACCCCTGGATGTCCACCTGCACACCGGACGGAATGGTGACTGGTAATCGTCCTACACGAGACACAATATACCTCCTTCTACAAGGGTAACCCTGCGGCTACCACACCTTGCAGAGTATTTCACCGCCCACGCCAAGCTGGCGCGCGCGTTGCCCGGTCATCACGCCCTTGGGTGTCGAAAGAATGGCAATGCCAATTCCCGACAGAACCCATGGGATTTCCGTTTTCGGCGTATAAATCCGGCGACCAGGGCGGCTTATCCGCTCAAGCCCCGTAATTACCGCGCGGCGGGCCCGGCGTTCGCCTACAAACTTCAGGCGTAAGCGCAGGGTTTTCTTTGTCGGGATCTCACCGTCCACCACCTCAAAGCCTTCAATGTACCCTTCTTCCTTCAAGATCCGGGCAATTTCTACCTTGATCTTGGAGCAGGGCATTGCAACCAGGCTCTGGCCGGTCAGGACGCTGTTGCGAACCCGCGTCAACATATCAGCAATTGGATCATTCACGCTCATCGATCTTCCTCCAGACCGGCTACCAGGATGACTTCATCACGCCGGGGATTTTACCCTGCAGCGCCAATTCGCGGAAGCAAATACGGCACAAACCAAACCGGCGGAGATAACCACGTGGGCGACCACACTTTCCACAGCGATGGCGAACCTGGGTTTCATATTTTCGCCGCATCTCACGATATATGATGCTTTTCTTAGCCATATTAGTCCTTTCTGAATGGCATGCCGAGCATTTCTAACAATTGCGCTGCCTGCTCATCATTCTTGGCAGACGTTACAATGGTGATTTCCATGCCACGGATCTTATCGATCTTATCGTACTCGATCTCGGGGAAGATCAACTGTTCACGCAAACCAAGCGTGTAATTACCGCGACCATCAAAGGCATCGCGCGACACACCCCGGAAATCACGCACACGCGGCAGTACGATGTTCAATAACCGATCCAGGAAGGCCCACATGCGCTCGCCGCGCAGGGTAACCTTGGCGCCAATTGCCCGGCCTTCACGTAACTTGAAGGCAGCAATACTGACTCGGGCTTTTGTCACCACTGGCTTCTGCCCCGTAATTTGGGACAAATCACCGACAGCGGCATCCAGCGCCTTGGGGTTATCCATGGCTTCGCCCATGCCGATATTCACAACCACTTTCTTTACCTGTGGCACCTGCATCAAATTGTCGAAACCTAAGGTTTCTTTGAGTGCTGGCACCAGCTCGGTTTGATACCGTTCTTTCATCCTATTCATCGTTCAACTCCGGGGCTACTCATCAATGGAAGCTTGGCAGCGCTTGCAAACGCGGCGGGCAGTTTCACCATCACGCGCGATGCTCAAGCGGGTCGGCTTTCCACACTTCGGGCATACCAGCATCACATTGGAGAGATGCAGGGGGGCTTCAAAGCGCACGCGACCGGGGTTGATCGTCCGGCCCTGAGACTGAACCTGGCGCTGGTGCTTGGTGCGCACATTGGCGCCTTGCACAACCACCCGGTTCTCTTCAGGGATTACCCGAATGACCTCACCGCGCTTGCCCTTATCTTCAGAGCGGCCCGTAATAATTTCTACTGTATCGCCTTTATGAATCTTGACCTTCATGGCCATGCTCCTCAGCACTCGCTCCTAGATAACTTCAGGAGCCAGTGAAACAATCTTCATAAAGCCCTTCTCACGCAACTCGCGCGCGACCGGGCCAAAAATACGCGTTCCACGCGGGTTCAGGTTGTTATCCAGGATAACAGCAGCGTTATCGTCGAAGCGGATGCTCGAGCCATCTTCACGGCGCCATTCTTTGGTACAGCGCACAATGACGGCTTTTACGATTTCACTCTTTTTCACCGAACCTTGTGGCGTAGCCGACTTGACGCTGCAAACCACAATGTCGCCTACACGACCGTAGCGGCGCGTTGAACCACCCATAATGTGAATCACTTGAAGATCACGCGCTCCAGTGTTGTCCGCAACTTTAAGGTGAGACTCCTGTTGAATCATGGCTGCTACTCTCCCTCAACCGTATCGGTCGCGGACGTTTCGTTGTCGGCATCCGTTTCTTCAACCTGGGCTGTTTCGGATTCCACCTCGGAAGCTTCTTCCACGGAAGTTTCAACTGCGGCAGCCTCTGTCGCGACATCTTCTGCCACGGCTGTTTCAGCTACGGCTGTTTCAGCCGCGACAGCTACCGGCGCGACAGCTTCTGCCACGTCGTTTTCTTCCGTCATTACGCTTTCCACAATCGGTTCAGCCAAAGCAGCTTCACCCAGCCGGCGGTCAATCTTCTCGACGACCCAGCGCTTATCGCGTGAAAGCGGGCGGCTCTCCACAATCGTAACCACATCACCCACTTTTGCATCCAGTTCGTCGTGCGCCTTGAAGCGGCTGGAGGCATGCACCACTTTCTTATAAAGCGGGTGCTTATAGGTGCGGGAAACTACCACGACCACCGTCTTCATCATCTTGTCGCTGGCGACGACACCAGTCATGCGACGTCGATTGTTCATTTTGCACCTTCTTCCGCCAGCTCGCGTTCACGCAGCAGTGTTTCAAAGCGCGCAACTAACCGGCGACTGATCTTAAGACGGCTGGTATCCGTCAACTGGCCCGTTACTACCTGGAAGCGCAGGTTCATCAGCTCTTGCCGGGCATCGGCCAGTTTTGACTGTAATTCTTCCGTAGAAAGTAATCGAATCTCAGACGTTTTCATGATTGTTCTCCTGCCAGTTCATCACGAGCAACAACTTTGGTCCGGACGGAGAACTTGTAGGCTGCCTGTTGGAGCGCAACCTTCGCAATTTCGGAGGGCAGGCCACCAACTTCGAACATGATCCGGCCTGGCTTTACCACTGCTACCCAATACTCCACACTACCTTTGCCTTTGCCCATGCGGGTTTCTGGTGGCTTGCGGGTATAGGGATGATCGGGGAAAATCCGAATCCACACCTTACCACGGCGCTTCATTTCGCGTACGATCGTACGGCGGGCAGCTTCAATCTGTCGGGCGGAAACCCATCCCGGCTCCAAAGCCTGCAGGCCGTATTCTCCAAAGGAGACTTCCGCCCCACGGGTGGCCTTGCCGGTCATGCGTCCGCGCTGTTGCTTGCGCCACTTGACACGTTTTGGCATCAACATAGTCGTTCCCTCTTTCTAAACCTGGGTCCCTCGGGCCAGCGGCTTTCCAGAAACCGCCAGCACCGCAAAACCGGATTGTCTACTCGCTAACGTATACACCCTCGGTAGCTTCAGCCTTCTCTTCGGTCTGGGCGAGTACTTCACCCTTGTAGACCCACACCTTGACGCCAATCCGGCCGTAGGTGGTCAGAGCTTCTGCGCGAGCAAAATCAATATCCGCACGCAGCGTCTGAAGAGGGACGCGACCTTCGCGCAGCGAGACGCTGCGAGCCATTTCGGCCCCACTCAAGCGGCCCTGAACCTCAACCTTGATTCCCTGGGCTCCCTGGCGAGTAGCCTGCTGTAAAGCACGCTTCATTGCTCGCCGGTAGCTTACCCGTCGTTCGATCTGGCCGGCCATATTTAAGGCCACCAGATACGCGTCGATATCGGGCAGTTTGATCTCTTTGATCTCCAGGTCAATCTTCTTACCGGTTAAGGCTTCCAGATCCTGGCGGATCTTTTTTACACTCTCGCCTTTGCGCCCAATCAGGATGCCCGGTTTGGCGGTGTGAACAATTACTTTCACTTTGCCAGGGAAGCGTTCTACTTCCACGCGGGAAACGCCCGCTTTATCGGCATCTTTATGGATAAGGTTTCGGATAGCGAAATCCTGGTGAAGGTTATCACGATAATCCTTCCCCTTCGCGAACCAGCGCCCTTCCCAATTCTTGGTCAAATTCAGGCGAAATCCGATTGGATGAACTTTACGACCCATAATTTCTCCTGGTCCTATTCCTACTAAAAAATTACTCGCGCTCGCGCAGAACAATGGTGATGTGGGAAGTGCGCCGCAACAGGGGCTTGAAACGGCCCCGCGCGCCAAACCGGCGCCACTTGCGGGTGGGGCCTTCATCGGCGGTAATGCGATACACAAACAGGTCATCACGACTCACCCCAAAGTTTTCCTCCGCATTGGCTACGGCCGAAGCCAGCAGTTTGCTGACGCTCCGGGCCGCGCTCTGCGGCATAAACTTTAGTGTATTCAGCGCATCGATAGCTGGCTTTCCACGCACCAGGTCAATGACCAGGCGCGTTTTCTGCGCAGATACGCCCGAGAAACGCAGCACAGCATGAATGTCGTGAGCCATGGCTTACCTTCCCCTCTTCGCGGCAGAGGATTTCTCAGCCACATGGCCGCGGAAAAGTCGAGTCGGGGCGAACTCACCCAGACGATGACCTACCATGTTATCCGTAATGTAAATCGGCACATGGCGGCGGCCATCATGCACAGCAATAGTGTGTCCTACCATCTGGGGGAAGATCACGCTGTCCCGGCTCCAGCTGCGGATGACTTTCTTCTCGCCGCGCGTATTCATGGCTTCTATTTTTTGCAGAAGCTTAGGCTCTACGTATGGCCCTTTTTTCAAAGAACGAGACATATCTTCGTACCTCTTTCCTGTGGTCGTCCTGCGAAAAGCAGGATTAACAGATGTTCCTGCTCAACCAACAACCCTTATCGGGTAACCTGATTACGGCGGCGTACAATGTACTGGTCCGTCTTCTTGTTGCGGCGTGTCTTGTAACCGCGCGTGGGGCGGCCCCACGGTGACTTCGGACCGGGCATACCTGTCGGCTGGCGGCCTTCACCACCACCATGTGGGTGGTCCCGAGGGCTCATCGCCGTACCGCGCACCGTCGGGCGGATGCCCATATGGCGCTTGCGGCCAGCTTTGCCCAATTTCACGTTGCTGTGGTCCAGATTTCCAACCTGTCCAATGGTCGCGTAGCAAACCTGGCGGACCAGGCGCACTTCGCCAGAAGGCAAGCGGATTTGGGCATAATCGCCCTCTTTCGCCAACAGCTGTGCGGCAGTACCGGCAGAACGAACGAGCTGCCCGCCTTTGCCTTCTTTAAGCTCAATATTGTGGATCATGGTACCAACCGGGATATTTGCGATTGGCAGACTGTTGCCTGGGCGGATTTCCGCCTGCGCACCAGACATGATCGCATCGCCCACCTTCAGGCCCAGCGGAGCCACAATATAGCGCTTCTCACCATCGGCGTAGACCAGCAGGGCTAACCGGGCGGTACGGTTCGGATCGTACTCGATCGCGGAAACCTTCGCCGGAATGCCGAGCTTGTTACGCTTGAAATCAACCAGACGGACGAACTGGCGATTGCCGCCGCCCTGATGGCGAACCGTGATTCTGCCATACGAGTTTCGGCCAGCGTGCTTCTTGCGTGCTACAAGCAGCGCGCGCTCGGGTTTTGACTTGGTGATTTCTTCAAAACTATAGCCGGTCATATTGCGAAGACCGGGAGTTACCGGTTTGTAAACTTTAACGGCCATTACTCTACCCCTTCAAAGATCGGAATTCTGTCTTCGGGTGCCAGGGTAACGATCGCTTTTTTGAAAGCTGTGCGGCTGACGACCACACGACGGTTGCGTGCGCGGCGGGACCGCTTGGCCGGAACATTCATCACGTTCACTCGTACAACCGTTACATCAAAAAGCTGTTCGACCGCATCCTTCACCAGCGTGCGGGTGGCGTTGCTGGCTACTTCAAACACATACTGGTGCAGTTGGCTGGATTGATAACTTGATTTCTCGGTTACCAGCGGACGGCGGAGTACTTCATAAATTGTGCTCATACCTGTCCTCCTATCCAAAGTTCGCGCTGATCACATCCAACGCAGCCACGGGCATGACGAGCTTGTCATACTGCAGCAGATCGCGGATGTTGAGATAATTGGCCAGAAGAACTTTGGCGTCGGGGATATTATTGGCGGAGCGAATCACGTCCTCATAAGCACCCTTTTCAGGGATGAGGATCAGAACGCTTTCTGCGCCAGCCAAAAGATTCAACGCCTTCGCCATCAAACGAGTCTTAGGCTCGGGCAGGGCAAGCTGGTCAACCAAAACGATATTGGCTTCAGCCGCTTTCACCGACAGGGCCGAACGTAACGCAGCCCGGCGCATCTTCTTCGGCATCGCCTGTTCATACGAACGTGGATGGGGCGTGTGAACCTTACCACCACCAACCCAAATCGGCGACCGGGTAGAGCCCTGACGAGCACGGCCAGTTCCTTTCTGGCGCCACGGTTTTTTACCACCACCCGAAACTTCGTTGCGGGTCTTGGTATCGTGGGTGCCCAGGCGCGCATTCGCCATCTGGCGAATAAAGGCCTGGTGCATCAAATCCACATAAACAGGGGCTTCAAAGACCGCCGGGGATAGCTCCACCGTGGTCACTTTCTGCCCGTCCATGTTGAAAACATCGACTACCATAATTGCGTCACTCCATTCTGCAGGCGCGCGATGCGGAACCTGGGGTTCCGTTGTCGCACAGTTGCCTCTATGATTTGCGAGCTTCCTTGACCATTACCAGGCTACCGCGTGCACCAGGAACAGAGCCACGCACACCTATCAAATTACGCTCAGCGTCAACCAATACAACCTTCAGGCTTTGCGAAGTTACCCGGTCACTGCCCATGTGACCCGGACCGCGCGAGCCCTTGTAGACCCGCCCTGGCGTTGTACCGGAGCCGCGAGAACCCGGGGCCCGTTCGCGATCCGACGCACCATGCGTGCGCGGACCACCCGCGAAGTGATAACGCTTCACGGCGCCCTGGAACCCCTTACCCTTACTGGTGCCCACTACGTCTACCCGTTCGCCGACAACAAAAACCGCAACAGTCACCTGGTCGCCTTCTTGAACTTCCGGGTCTTTTACCCGAAACTCGCGCAAGAATTTGAGCGGAGGGAGATTGTTGCGTTTTAGGTGCCCTGTCTGGCCGCCTGTGAGGCGCTTCGGCTTAACTTCGCTAAAACCCATCTGGACGGCGGAGTAACCGTCTTTTTCGGGCAAGCGAACCTGGGTGACGTAACATGGCCCAGCTTCGATAACGGTGACAGGAACTGCCAAACCGCTTTCATCGAAAATCTGGGTCATGCCGATTTTCTTACCGATCAGCCCTTTTACCATATCTCAGTTGTCTCCTTCGTAAGATATTGACGGGACTGTCAGCTTGGGCTAAGCTGCATCATCCCCGGCGTGGTACAGTCAACAACCTGCCGCGAACATATGCGGGTTATCTTTTGGCTCGCGTACAGCGCTGCTCTTGTACCACCTGAATTTTGGGTTATTAGCCCAAAACCGTTCTATTTTACCGCAAACTTTACTTTTTGACCAGGGTAAATCCGAAAACCAATAACAACCATTCGTTGTTGTTTGTGAGCGGGTAACCCGCTCACAAACAACAACCAAAACCTACATTCAACATTTGCCTGATTCTTAGATCTTGATTTCGATATCAACGCCAGCGGGCAGGTTCAACCGCATCAGCATGTCGATCGTTTTCGAATCGGGATCGAGCACATCGATCAACCGGTTATGCGTGCGCACTTCGAAATGCTCGTGCGAATCTTTGTCGATGAACGTCGAGCGGCGGACGGTAAAACGTTCAATCTTCGTCGGAAGGGGAACAGGACCCACTACCCGCGCGCCGCTGCGTTCCGCTGTCTCCACGATCCGCTTCGCGGACTGGTCGAGGACACGGTGATCATATGCCTTCAATCGAATTCGAATACGTTGTTTAGCCATTATTCACCTACTTAATAATCTTGGTGATCACGCCGGCGCCAACGGTCAGGCCACCTTCACGGATCGCGAACCGGGAGCCCTGCTCCAACGCCACCGGGACGATCAGCTCCACTTCCAGGTTGATGTCGTCCCCCGGCATGACCATCTCGACCCCTTCGGGCAGCTTGATCGAGCCGGTCACGTCCATCGTGCGGATGAAGAACTGCGGCCGGTAGCCGTTGAAGAACGCCTTGTGCCGCCCGCCTTCTTCACGCTTCAACACGTACACCTGGCTCATGAAGGTGGTGTGCGGCGTGATCGAGCCCGGCTTGGCGATCACCATCCCCCGCTCCACATCCGTGCGCTCAATCCCGCGCAGCAGCAGCCCCAGGTTGTCCCCCGCCTGCCCCTCATCGACGATCTTGTGGAACATCTCCACCCCGGTCACCACGCTGTTCATGCTCTTCTCGCGCAGCCCCACGATCTCCACCGGCTCGCCGACCTTGATCTTGCCCCGGTCGACCCGCCCCGTCACCACCGTGCCGCGGCCTTTGATCGAGAACACGTCTTCCACCGGCATCATGAACGGCTTGTCCATCTCGCGCACCGGCTCGGGGATGTACTCGTCCACCACCCGCAGCAGTTCTTTGATCGATGCGTACTCCGGCGCGTTCGGATCCTTGGAGGTGCTCTCCAGCGCCTGCAGCGCGCTGCCGCGCACGATCGGGGTCGTGTCGCCCGGGAAGCCGTAGCCGGTGAGCATCTCGCGCAGTTCCATCTCCACCAGTTCCAGCAGTTCCGGATCGTTCATCTGGTCCACCTTGTTGAGGTACACCACGATCGAGGGCACTTCCACCTGCCGCGCCAGCAGCACGTGCTCGCGCGTCTGCGGCATCGGCCCGTCCGGCGCCGCCACCACCAGGATGGCCCCGTCCACCTGCGCCGCCCCGGTGATCATGTTCTTGATGTAGTCGCGGTGACCGGGCATGTCGACGTGCGCGTAGTGCCGGTTGGCCGTCTGGTACTCCACGTGCGCGATGTTGATCGTGATCCCGCGCGCTTTCTCTTCCGGCGCGTTGTCGATCTGATCGTACGCCTTGTACTCCGCGCTGCCCTAAAAAGCTGCGAATACTTCGTGATCGCCGCCGTCAGCGTGGTCTTCCCGTGGTCGATGTGTCCCATCGTCCCCACGTTCAGATGCGGCTTGCTTCGGTCAAACTTCTGCTTTCCCATTCTAAAAAAATCTCCTTGAGATAATGTCCCTTACGAATTCAAGACTTTTTGCGCCACCGATTCGCTGAGCGGGGCGTAATGGTCAAACTCCATGGAGAAGACTCCACGGCCCTGTGTAGCCGAGCGCAGGCTGGTTGCATAGCCAAACATTTCAGCCAGCGGAACCAGCGCCCGCGCCGCCTGAGCATTACCCGGGCGGATTTCCATACCCTGAATCTCACCCCGGCGCGCGTTGATCTGCCCCAAGACTTCACCCAGGAATTCCTCCGGCATGACTACTTCAACCTTCATGATCGGCTCCAGCAGAACCGGTCCGCCTTTTTGCATGCCTTCTTTGAAGGCCAGGATGGCTGCCATCCGGAATGCCATTTCATTGGAGTCCACTTCGTGGAAAGAGCCGTCGATCAGCTGAACCTTGATGTCCGTCACCGGGTAGCCCGCCAGCACGCCGCCTTCGGCAGCTTCCTTGACGCCTTTCTCTACCGCGGGAATGTATTCGAGCGGCACGGATCCACCGATGATTTTGTTTTCAAAGACGACCCCGTTCCCAGCGCTCTACAGGTTCCATATTGAATACGACATGACCATACATACCCCGCCCGCCGGTCTGCTTTGCATACTTGTAGTTGACCTTTGGGACAGCTCGGGTAATGGTCTCACGATAGGCTACACGTGGGCGGCCAATGTTCGCCTGCACGCGGAACTCTCGCAGCATGCGGTCGACCAGCACATCCAGGTGCAGCTCGCCCATGCCGGAGATGATCGTCTGGCCGGTGGTTTCATCCGAGCGCACCCGGAAGGTGGGGTCTTCTTCAGAGAGCTTGCGCAGGGCTTCGCCCATCTTATCCTGATCCACGGTAGTTTTCGGTTCAATCGCTACCGAAATAACCGGTTCAGGGAAGGTAATGCTTTCCAGCAGAACAGGTTTCTGCAGATCGCACAGAGTATCCCCGGTAAAGCTTTCTTTCAAGCCCAGCACCGCGCCAATATCTCCCGCCGAAACTTCGGTGATATCTTCGCGCCGGTCGGCATACATGCGCACCATCCGGCCAATTCGCTCGCGTTTGCCTTTTCCAGCATTCAAGATAGTTGTACCGGTGACCATCCGGCCTGAGTAAACCCGGAAATACGCCAGGCGGCCAACATACGGGTCGGTGACAATCTTGAAAACCAGCGCGCTCAGCGGTGCGTCATCTTCTACCGGGCGTTCGACCAGCTCCCCGGTGTTCAGATCCGTAGCCTTGACCGCCGGGATATCCAGCGGAGAGGGCAGGTAATCGATCACCGCATCCAATACCGTTTGGACGCCTTTATTGCGCAGCGAACTACCGCAGAAAACCGGTGTAGCGGCGCCCCGCGATCACTGCCCTGCGCAGACCTGCTTTCAGATCCTCGACAGAGATCTCTTCGCCTTCCAGGAATTTGAACGGTCAGTTCATCGTCCAGTTCGGCAATGCGCTCAACCAGCAGCGCGCGCTTTTCTTCTGCTTCTTGTTGTAATTCAGGGGGGATTTCTGCATAGGTCGGCTCGCGGCCCAATTCATCCGTCCAGTAAATGGCTTGCCTGGTTAGCAAGTCCACCACACCGGAAAAATTGGCTTCGCTGCCAATAGGGAGCTGCATGGCAATCGGGTTCGCGCCCAGTCGCTGCCGGATGGATTCGATCGAGTATTCATAGGAAGCCCCAACCCGGTCCATCTTATTGATGAAACAGATTCGCGGAACGCTATACCGGTCAGCCTGTCGCCAGACTGTTTCGCTCTGCGGCTCTACACCCTGGGTGGCATCGAAAACCACCACCCCGCCATCCAGCACGCGCAAAGAGCGCTGTACTTCGGCGGTAAAGTCGATGTGCCCGGGAGTATCGATCACATTGATCTGGTAATCTTTCCACTCCGCGGTAACCGCTGCGGAAACGATGGTAATACCGCGTTCACGCTCCTGGACCATCCAGTCCGTTACGGTGGTGCCATCATCCACGGAGCCAATGCGGTACGTCTTACCGGTATAGAACAAAATCCGCTCGGTAGTCGTCGTTTTACCGGCATCGATGTGGGCAATAATCCCAATATTTCGGCACCGTTCTAACGGAAAATTACGCGCCATCTAACACCTATCTATTGTTATTGAAGTGACCGTGCTTGATTCGATCGAATGCAGTTATCGAACTGAAAGTTCGCAACTACATCCGATAGTGCGAGAAAGCGCGGTTGGCTTCAGCCATCTTATGAGTTTCTTCACGCTTGCGAACAGCAGAACCTTGATTATTGGCAGCATCCAAAATCTCAGCCGAGAGTTTTTCCGAGAAGGATCTCCCGGTGCGAGCACGGGCCGCACTGATCATCCAACGCATGGCCAGGGCCAGGCGCCGGTCCGCAGGGACTTCCATGGGGACCTGGTAGGTTGCACCACCCACCCGACGGGGGCGAACTTCCATAATCGGTCCAACGTTTTTCAACGCCTGCTCTAAAACATCCAAGGCAGGACGATTGGCCCGCTGCTGAGCGATGTCAAGCGCCTCGTAAACGAGGGTGCGGGATACACTCTTCTTGCCGCGGTGCATAATGTGGTGGATGATCGTCTCCACAATCACACTGTTGTAGCGAGCATCGGGGAGAATTTCCCGTCCTTCTGGTTTCGTTCGACGCATCTCTTGCTAACTCCGTATGAACAAAAACTGCTTTATTTCGGGCGCTTGGCGCCGTACTTCGAACGGCCCTGGCGGCGCTTACCGACACCGGTTGTGTCCAGCGTGCCACGGACAATATGGTAGCGCACACCCGGCAGATCTTTTACACGACCGCCGCGCACGAGCACAACCGAGTGCTCCTGCAGCTGGTGACCTTCACCCGGGATATACGCGGTGACTTCGATACCATTCGACAGGCGAACACGGGCAATCTTGCGCAGCGCCGAATTCGGTTTCTTGGGGGTCATGGTGCGCACTACAGTGCATACACCTCGTTTCTGCGGCGAGCCATCCGACTGGCGGATACGGCGCTGTTTGTACGTGTTGAGAATGTACTGCAGCGCTGGCGCCTTGCTTTTGGCTCTCTTCGATTCGCGACCCTTACGGATCAACTGATTGATTGTTGGCACGTTTCTCGCCTCCAAAATAACTAGAAAATCAACGGTTCAATCGTTTCTTCATAAAGGGAGGCCATCGATTACGAAAGATGGCCTCACCTGTAATTACCAGCTTCGGAACTTGGCAACGGGCTCAGATTATATCATGGGCATTCTGTATCGTCAAGGAATGCCTGTTTCCCTCGCTAGCGCTAAATCATCCAGATCTTCGCCCAGCCCCAACAGACCGGTCTCAATCTTGGGCGGGCGCACCCGCTCTTCATCCTTGCCAAAGCGGATCACTTCACCATTATCCATCACCGCTTCCACGGCCACGCCCAGGCTTTGCAGCTCTTTGACCAGCACGCGGAAGGAGGCCGGGATGCTTGGCTCTTCGATCGGTTCACCCTTGACGATGGCCTCGTAGGTCGCCACGCGGCCCTGAACATCATCGGACTTGACTGTGAGCATTTCTTGCAGCGTGTAAGCCGCGCCGTATGCTTCCAGCGCCCACACTTCCATCTCGCCAAAGCGCTGACCACCAAATTGCGCCTTGCCACCCAGCGGCTGCTGGGTCACCAGGCTGTATGGGCCGGTCGAGCGGGCGTGAACTTTATCTTCAACCAGGTGGTGCAGCTTCATCATCGTCATCACACCAACGGTCACCGGCTGATCGTAAGCCGTGCCTGTCTTGCCATCGCGCAGCACCTGCTTGCCCAGGATGGGCATTGGGTCGCCTGTGCGAACCATGTAGGCTTCAGCTGCGTCGCGAATTTGTTCATCGGAGAGCTCGCTGACATTCTCGCCCTTCTTTTCCAACCACAGGCGCAGCCCCACCAGAATGGCCAGCTTGTCTTTCGGCGAAACAGCAGGAGCATTGGCGCCGACATCATTGAAATCGAGCATGTCATCGGGGTTGAAGCCCTTGTCTCGCAGCCATCCTTCAAGGTTTGCCCGGCGGGCGTAATCAGGATCGGAGGTCAGGCGATAAACGTCATAACCCTGCGGTCCCAGCCACTGCTCCATATAGAGCAGGCGGACTTCATCATCATCCTTGATGGTTTCCGGCGAGTATTCCTGCGACTTCAGCCATTCCCAGGCAGTCTCGGCAGTTTCTTTCCAGGCCAGGTCCATCAGCCAGGCACGCGCCAGCTCGGCCTCAATTTCGACTTCACTGGCGCCATCAAAGACTGGGGTAATGGCCCGGTAGCCCAGGCGGTACGCCGCCCAACCAAGATGCGTTTCGAGCACCTGGCCAATATTCATACGACCAGGAACGCCCAGCGGGTTGAGGATGATATCCACCGAGGTGCCGTCATCGAGGAATGGCATATCTTCCACCGGGACAACCCGTGAAACAACGCCCTTATTGCCATGGCGTCCGGCCATCTTATCACCGGCGGTGATCTTGCGGCGCTGCGCCACAGAGACGCGCACCATCATATCCACGCCGGCAGCCAGGTCGGAGTTATCTTCGCGGGTGAAGACCTTTACGTCCACCACCATCCCGCGCTCGCCATGCGGCATGCGCAGCGAGGTGTCTTTCACATCGCGCGATTTCTCACCAAAAATGGCGCGCAGCAGGCGCTCTTCAGGGGTCAGTTCTTTTTCGCCCTTCGGTGTGATCTTGCCAACCAGGATGTCGTTCGGACCCACTTCCGCGCCAATGCGGATGATGCCGTGTTCGTCCAGGTCCTTGATCGCATCTTCACCAACGTTGGGGATATCGCGGGTGATTTCTTCCGGGCCCAACTTGGTATCGCGCGCTTCAACTTCGTACTTTTCAATATGCACCGAGGTAAAACGGTCTTCCTGAACCAGCCGTTCGGAAATCAGGATAGCATCTTCAAAGTTGCCACCTTCCCAGGACAGGAAGGCCACCACAACGTTCTGGCCAAGCGCCAGGTTGCCGTTAATCAGTGGATGAGGAATCGGCCAGTACATCGCCCTTGTGCACGCGCTGGCCTTTGATGACCGCCGGGCGCTGGTCGATGCAGGTGCTCTGGTTCGAGCGCTGGTACTTGCGCAAGGTATAGGTGCGCAGGCCGCTGGCAGTGCGCAGCAGCACCTGGCGACCGGTCACCGAAACCACATCGCCGTCTTCTTCCGCGACCAGAACCTGGCCTGAATCCAACGCGGCGTATGCTTCCATACCGGTCGAGATCGTTGGCACTTCGGGGTTGATCAGCGGCACGGCCTGCGCCTGCATGTTCGAACCCATCAACGCGCGGTTGGCATCATCATGCTCAAGGAAGGGGATCAACGCCGCGCTGATGCCTACCACCTGGTTCGGGGCGACATCCATGTAGTTCACGCTGTCGGGCTGTGAGATGATGAAATCTGAGTGATAGCGGCAGGAGATGCGGTCCAGTGAAAATTCGTTGAACTCGTTCAACACGGAGTTCGCCTGCGCGATCACAAACTTATCTTCTGCATCCGCCGAAAGATATTCCACATCCGTCGAAACAAACGGAACCACGAACACTGTGGCGCGGTTGAGTTTGCGGATCGCGGGCAGGATACCATCCGCCACGCGCTCGCCATCCCGGGCAATCACTTCGCCAGAATCCGGATCGGTTAGCGTTTCGCGCAGGGTGCGCCCTTCCAGGCGCGGATCACTGGTCGAGAGCGCCTTGACCACGCGGCGGTATGGGGTCTCAATGAAACCGTACTCGTTGACCCGCGCGAATGAAGCCAGGCGGCCGATCAGACCAATGTTTGGCCCTTCAGGAGTCTCGATTGGGCAGATGCGGCCGTAGTGCGAATGATGAACATCGCGCACATCGAAGCCGGCGCGCTCACGGCGCAGGCCGCCAGGGCCCAGGGCCGAAAGGGTGCGCTTGTGGCGCAGCTCGGCCAGCGGGTTGGTCTGGTCCATGAACTGCGAGAGCTGGCTCGAGCCAAAGAACTCGCGCAGCGCTGCCACCACCGGGCGGATGTTCACCAACCCAACCGGCGTCACCTGGTCCTGGTCGCGGATGGACATGCGCTCTTTGATCACGCGTTCCATCCGGCGCAGGCCAATGCGCAGCTTGTTCTGGATCAACTCGCCAACGGTTTTAACCCGGCGGTTGCCGAGGTGGTCGATATCGTCCTTGTCCTCGACCTCATTATTGATCATGATCATGCGGCGGATCAGGTACACCACGTCCCATTTGGTGATGGTGCGGTGCTGTACCGGGATACGCTCTTGCAGATCAAGTTTTTGGTTCAGTTTATAGCGGCCCACGCGCTCCAGATCGTAATGGCGCTGGTCAAACAGCTGCTCTTCCAGAAACTGGCGCGCATTGTCCAGCGTAGCCGGGTCGCCGGGGCGCATGCGCTTGAAGAACTCAAGCAGCGCTGCTTCGGCGATACGTCTGATGGCTGGCCAGGTCCCAAACCGGTTCCTGACGCATGGTCGATGGAATAAACAGGCGGTCGGGATTGTTATCCACATCCTGGAAAAGAGCCAGCAGTTCTTCATCCGTGCCGTCTTTGATCGGTGCATCGACCAGACCGTCGCCCACAGCGGCCAGCGCGCGCAGGAAAATCGTGATCGGGACGGTGCGCTTGCGGTTGAACTTCAAGATCAGGTAATCGTTCTTGCGGGTCTCAAATTCCATCCAGGCGCCGCGGTCGGGGATCAGCTTTGCCATCGCCAGGCGGCGGCCGGTGGCCCGATCAACCGGAGCTTCAAAATACACACCTGGGGAGCGGATGAGCTGAGAAACGACCACGCGCTCAGTGCCATTAACAATAAAAGTGCCTTTCTCGGTCATCTCCGGAAAGTCACCCAGGAAAATTTCCTGTTTGATTGGCTCGGGCACTTCTGGCCCGGCCAGGAGGACGGAAACGTACAGCGGTGAAGCAAACGTTAGGTCCTTCTCGACACACTCTTCGATCGAATGCTTGGGCTCGCCAAACCAATAGCGCAGTCCCCACTGCTGCGCTTCGGGCGTCCGGCCGGGGAAGTACAGTTTCATTCCTTTGTTGTACGACTCAATCGGTGAGATCTCATCAAACAAATCAGCTCAATCCTTCGAGCTTGAGACGCTGGAATGATTCGGCCTGAACTTCGATCAGGTTTGGCAACTCAAATACATCAGGGATTCGAGCGTACGACTTCGTTGTCGGCATATCAGAAGCCATGCTTTTCTCCTGGAAAACGAACTAAAGTCCAATATCGGCTGTCGAACGACAACAACAATAGCGCAGTATACGCAAATTGTGATTATACCAGAAACGAAAACGAAGGTCAAGTGTTTTGACCTTCGTTTTTATGTAGTTTCAACGTTTTACACATATCCTTAAGTAGAAAAGGATACCCTATCTACCCAAGGTTTGGATTATACCCTATTTTTCAAAAAAAAGACAGACTTCTTCGAACGAAACGCTCCGGTTGCTACTCCTTGTTTGCTTCGCTGTGATTGTTCATCGTTCCGATTACCAGATCCGCGTAATAGTAACCGACATCCCTGGGACCATAAGCTTTTAACGCCTCACGCAGATCGCCATAATGCTGGATCAGGCTGGCCAGCATCTGCGTGCCGTAAGAGATATTATATTCCGGATCAAATAATTCCTGCATGGATGGGCGGTCCGCAAAACAAGGACCGTTCTTGCACATAAAGGTGGCTGCCTTCCCATCCCGCGGCATCACTTGCAGCAGCCCCACTGCCCCGCTCTTGGAATATGCGTCCGGCTGGCCGGCGCTTTCTTCCAACATAACCGCCGAGACCAGGTTTGGGTCCAGCCCATTGTCCCGCGCATATTGTTCAACCACGCCGCACCACTGCTGGACCGACTGCGGGTACGAAGCGCTGATCGAGCAGCTGGTCCCAACCTGGCTGGAAGTTTGCTTATTTACGGCCTGTTTCGCCTGGTTCTCTTTCCCCTTACCGGGTGCTATCGCAAGCAGGCTGGTCAACCCGATCAGGCAAAAAATACCCACGAACAGTCCAGGAAAGATCGCCTTTTGAACGCTCATTCGCGCCTCTTTCTATCCCAAAAACGCCGCTTTCTCAACACAATAATAGCACGCAAGTTCTAAAATTTCAATCGCTTTTCGGCACTTTTTCGGATGCCAGAGAAATAATTCGCGCAATTCCTTTGGTTAGCATCCGATCGATCTTTTCAGCCGCGGATCGATATCCTTCGATTGGGCCGCCGTATGGGTCCTCGATGGCAAGCATGGAATCATCCATCTCACCCAATAGAAATACCCGCTCGGCAATTGCTGGAAATTCCACCTGCAAAGCTTCTTTTTGGCCGGGTTCCATGGTTAAGATCAGCTGGTACCCGCTGAGCATTTCCGCCGTCACAGTCCGTGCCCGGTGCGCGCTGATGTCCAGCCCGCGCTCAGAAATTACCAGCCGAGAATTTTTGGCAGCCATTTCGCCTTCCATCGCCCAGGTGCCTGCCGAATCAATCTGCCAATCACGCCAGTCTGTGCGTTCCTTTTGCAGCCGGGCGCACAGCAGGGCCGCTGCCATTGGCGAGCGGCAGATATTGGCGGTGCAGACAAATAAAACAGCAGGCTTCATCACCGCGCTAATGCTCATCCATGCTGATCACCTGGTGTTCCCAGACGTGCCAGCCGCCAAAATTCGCCTCAAGAACCTTCCGCCCGTCCCCGGGACAGGAGAGCCCCATTTTTTCCATGTCCGCATCGACCATGATCCGCACCAGCTCATGGAAGCACACCTTCGGCTTCCAACCCAGATTTTCAGTGGCCTTCGTAGTATCCGCCAGAAGATAATTCACCTCGGTAGGCCGGAAGTAACGCGGATCAATCTGCACGTAATCGTGCCAGTCTAATCCCACGTAACCAAACGCTTCATCCAGGAACTCACTGACCGTGTGCGCCTCGCCGGTGCCAATCACGTAATCGCATGGGCTATCCTGCTGAAGCATGGTCCACATCGCTTCCACATATTCAGGAGCATAACCCCAATCGCGCAGCGAATCGAGATTGCCCAAATACAACTGTTTCTGCCGCCCTGCCAGGATCGAGGCCAGCGCGCGAGTGATCTTGCGCGTTACGAAAGTCTCGCCGCGCCGCGGGCTTTCGTGGTTGAATAGGATCCCATTACAGGCGAACAGGTTATACGCCTCACGATAGTTGCGTGTGATCCAGTAGGCGTATGCCTTGGCAACCGCGTATGGGCTGCGTGGCTCAAATGGCGTCGTCTCATTCTGCGGTGGTTTTGAACCGCCGTACATCTCACTGGATGAAGCCTGGTAGAAGCGCGTCTTGATACCGCTTCTTCGAACCGCATCCAGAATGCGAATAGTGCCCATGCCGGTTACATCGCCGGTATATTCCGGCATATCAAAGCTCACCCGCACATGACTTTGGGCAGCCAGGTTATAAATCTCATCCGGCCGAACATCGTAAACCACATCCAACAAAGTTCCCGATGCGGTCAAATCGCCATAATGCAGGTAAAGATGCACCTGCTCGCCATTTCCATGCGGGTCATGATAAAGATGATCAATACGGCGCGTGTTGAATGTGCTTGCCCGACGGATCATTCCATGGACTTCATAGCCCTTTGAAAGAAGTAGTTCAGCCAGGTAAGAACCATCTTGCCCGGTGATTCCAGTAATCAATGCTTTTTTCATAAGAACCTCCTAATCGCTCTGGTCAGGCAATTATTCCATCAGGCGCATTCTGGCCAGACAAGAACGCTAAGCAAAAAAATAATGGATTTCTTTGGAACGAAAGAAAAATGGTAATAATCAAGTTTTCCAGATAGTCGCAAGTATAACAATGGAAAATATCCCTGTCAATTATCCCCGAAAAACATATCGATTCATCCTACAAAAATGCAAGCAGGTCGGGGTCCGCTTGACCCGCATGCCGCTTACCCTATAATAAAAGCAACCTGCTCATATCTGCAAAAACCTAACGGGGAGAATATACCATGCTTGCCGAAAGCGAAATGACTTTGAAACCACGCGGAATAGGCGAGTTGTTCGATCAGGCGATCCGGCTATACCGCAATAACTTTCTTAAGTTTATTGGGATTATTGCTGTTGCTCAGATTCCTATCCAACTACTCACCCTCATCGTAAATGTTCTTACCTACGGCAATACCATGGACCTTCTGTCCGGTTCTGCCTCATCCGGAAGCCCAGAAGCGCTTTCCCAGATGATGGGCCGGTTCGGACCAGGGATGCTGGGCTCCATCATTCTTGCAATCCTATCCTATGTTCTGGTGCAGGGCTTTGCCGTCGCCGCGTTGACCCGCGCCATAACCGGCAGTTATTTTGGTGAAGAGATCGGGATCGAAGACGCTTACCGCAAAATCGGGGGTGCCTGGAAATCCCTCCTGGGCGCTTTTCTTCTATTATTTGTGCTCGATATCGTTTTTCTCATTTGGTCTTTAATCCCCTGTATAGGGTGGTTCACCGGGTTTGGAATTCTGTACTTCATCACCATGGTGATCACCTTACTCATCGCGCCGATCGTGATCATCGAGCGGCGTTCTGGCAGCCAGGCCATTCGCCGGGCTTGGAATCTGGCCCGCAACCGGTTCTGGTGGCTGCTTGGTTATACATTCCTCCTCACGCTCTTTAGTTTACTCATTATTCAAGGCCCAGTCGCGCTGATGAATGGGTTCTTCCAAAGCCAGATTGGCAGCGGCCTGGATTCGTCCCGCGCGTATACCTACCAGCTTATCGCCCAATCCCTGGTAACCCTGGTGTTGAGCCTGTTGTACCAACCCTTGCAGAGTGCCTGCGCCATTATGGCTTACTTTGATCTGCGCGTGCGTATGGAGGGGTTTGACCTGGCAATGATGGCCAACCAGTCCGGCCAACAGCCCCTTGCGGCTTTTGAGGTTGCCAGCCAGGCGCCCTCCTCCAGCGGCAGTACATCGCTGGTCACCTGGCCAGAGATTGGCAATTTCGCGATCCTCTCGCTGATTTTCGGGCTGTTATACTTCTTCGTGATTCTCCTGGTAATGGGATTGGGCGCGCTCATGTCCGCGCTTTGATACCGGCCCAACCCGCGATAACAGCCTTGAACCCCAAACACCGGTTCTTTCCCCGCCTGATGAAACGCTCCTCACTTCAACCTGCTCTTTTCACCGGGTTGGGGATCCTCTTGTTGGGTCTATTCATTTCCACCGCTGCTGGCCAATCCAGTCCCCTCCCAATCGAAACCTTCTGGCAGCAGCTCGCGGATACATATGCCTGGGTGCAAACCAACCCTGCCCCCGAAACCTGGGAAGCCCAAGCCAAACAATGGAGCGCCATTCAGGAAGTGCTGCTGCCCGATGGTAGTGTGGTTCCGGTTAATACCCGCGAGATGGTACAGTTGCTGCGCGCCGCTCCTCCCGATCGAGGCCGCCTGAGCGAGCACCTTTCTACGCTGCTACAAGCCCGCGAGCGCTGGTCAAAGATCGGGGACGGCGCCGGCGAGCTGGCCGCGCTGCAAAAAATCCTGGCCCGGCCGGAGTTTCAAAACCAGAGTGAAAATTTTCTCCAGCGCCTCTACCGGCAAGCGCTCGATTTTCTGAGCCGGTTATTGGATAAATTATTCCCCGACACCGGTTTTGGAAGTGTTCCGCTGCCACCTGAACTGGTGATCCCCTTCTCAGTTTTATTGTTAGGCGGGATTCTTGCTTTCGTCTTTCGAAATATCTGGCGCGATATACTTCCGGAAACCGAGCTTCAGGACGAAAACCCCGCGGATGCAGAGATCCTTTCCGCCAGCCAGGCTTCCCAACGCGCGCGGCACCTTTCCAGTAACGGCGATTACCGCCAGGCAGTCCGTTACCTGTACCTTTCCGCGCTCCTCCTGCTGGATGAGCGCGGGCTGCTGCGTTACAACCGTACCCTCACCAACCGCGAGTACCTGCGCCAGTTGTCCGGCCAGCCCGAGCTGGCCAGCCTTCTTCGCCCGGTAATCGAAACCTTTGACGAAGTCTGGTACGGCTTCCAACCAGTCGACGAGGCGAGCTATGCCCAATATACCGGACAGGTCGCTGCCTTGGAGGAAACCAGGCGGTGAAAGCCAGCCGTGAAATCTTCCTGGTCTCGGGCCTGCTGCTGCTCCTGGTTTTGATCACCGCGGCGGCCGGTTTCTTTCAATCCAGGGAAGAACAGGTGCCACCCCTTTCCAGCAATTCAAACGCACCCGACGGCGCTCGGGCGCTGCGCCTCTGGTTGAAAGATTTGGGATATCCGGTCAGCAACCAGACCCTCGAAACGTTTGCCATCCCGCCCCAAACTCAGGCCGTTTTTATCCTGGAGCCTACCCTGCTGGATAACGTCACGGCCGAGGATTGGAAATCGATTGAAGATTGGGTCTCCGGGGGCGGTGTACTGTTTATGGCATCCCAGAACATCGCATACCCGTTAAACGGCAGCCGGCTCAAAATAGACACCGCTCAGGCGCAAAAGAAACCCGACACCTATGCTCCCCCGGCGCCATTTTTCCGTTTCCCGGCCCTCAACCAACCGGTCAAAATGAGCGGCTCAACCGTATTGAAAACCAACCAGGCCAACCTTCTGCCCCTGTTATCTTCCAATCAGGGGGCAGCGGCAGTTGAGGTTCTGCTGGGTCAGGGGAAAATGATCCTGGTCACCGATACGGAATTCCTTACCAACTCCGGGTTAAAAGACCCAGTTTCCGCCGCATTGGCGCTCAATTTATTTGCTGCCTTGCCGCCTGGGGGCGCAATCTGGATGGATGAATGGCATCATGGCCAGCGCGCGGCTGGAAACGCCGGCGCCGGTCCGGAGGCCTGGCTGCGGAATACCTCCTCTGGACGAGCGCTGCTGTTCTCCGCCGCTGTGATCTTCCTGGCGCTGCTGCTGGCCGGGCGGCGCTTTGGGCGTCCCGTCCCCCTGCCCCACGACCAGCTGCGCCGCGCGCCGATCGAACACGTCACCGCGCTGGCCAACCTCAACCGGCGCGCCGGGCACCGCCGCGCCCTGATGCAGTCCTACCACGCCGGCCTGAAGCGCGCATACGGCCGGCGCTACCGTCTGGACCCCGGCCTGCCCGATGAACAATATATCGCTCGCCTGGCCAGCTATAACCCGGACCTGGATACCGTCGCGCTGCTCCATCTGCTCAAGCGCCTGGACCGCCGCGATTTTACGGATGCCCAGATGGTTCCGCTGGCCCGGGAGGCCGCGCAGTGGATGAAACATGTTGAACACGAAAACAGTTTTTCGGGGCGTAGATGAGAAGGAACCGCCCGGATTACAAACCCTTTCATGAGGAGCCTTAATGAGCCAGAACCATCTTGCTGAACTGTACCATGACTTGCGCAAAGAAGCGGAGAAGGTAATCGTTGGACTGGAGGAACCCTTCGAACAATTGGTCATTGCCCTGTTGAGCGGCGGTCACGTGCTGTTGGAAGGCGTACCCGGTACGGCCAAGACCTTGATGGCAAAGACCCTCGCGTATCTGGTGCAGGCTCGCTTCAGCCGCGTCCAGTTTACTCCCGACTTGATGCCGTCCGATATCCTTGGGACCAGTATTTACGATCTATCCACCAATTCCTTCCACCTGCGCAAAGGGCCAATTTTTACCCAGATACTGCTGGCAGACGAGATCAACCGTGCCCCTGCCAAAACGCAGTCCGCGCTCCTGGAAGCCATGGAAGAACGGCAGGTCAACCTGGATGGCGAACGGCACATCCTGGGCCGCCCATTTATGGTGGTAGCCACGCAGAACCCGATCGAGTACGAAGGCACCTATCCCCTGCCCGAAGCGCAGCTGGACCGCTTTATGTTCAAAATTCTGGTCCCCATATCCCCCACCCCGGTAGAAATCGAGGTGCTGCGCCGGTACCACCAGGGCTTTGACGCCCACGATCTGCAAGCCGCCGGCCTGCGCGCCATATTGATGGCCGAAGCATTCGACTCCATCCGGGCGGAGATCCATGCCATCCTGGTGGAGGACGGGGTGCTGAACTACATCGCCAGTGTGGTCGCGGCAACCCGCCAGTCGCCCGACGTTATTCTCGGCGCTAGCACACGAGCCGCCATCCACATTCTCCTATCCGCCAAGACCTGTGCCAGTATGCAGGGCCGTGAATACGTCACACCGGACGATGTGAAATTTGTCGCGCCGCCCGTTCTGCGCCACCGCTTGATCCTCAAACCGGAAGCCGAAATCGAAGGGCTGAATGCCGACTCGGTAATCCAGCGCGTGCTGGGCCAGGTTGAGGTCCCCCGCTAAAAATCATGCAGCTTACCAAACGCGCGGTTCTGATTTTGCTGATCACGGCCCCAATAATCGCCGCATCCACCTGGTTGCCGGTCCTGGGATGGGTTGCGCTGGGCTATTTTCTAGTTTGCCTGGGCCTCTTGGCCCTGGATGGACGCCTCGCGGAACCGCTTTCCCGACTGGAAGTTAACCGCATCCACCCGCAGAAGTTGAATCTGGGGGTTGAAAACCCCGTCACCCTGACCGTATATAACCGCGGGCGGCGCAAGCTCATTTTCTGGCTGCGCGATGAGCCACCCGAAGCATTCAAAATTGAGACTCGCGTTCAGGCGGGACAGGTGGCTGCCCGGCAGGCCTGGCAGAACCGCTATACCGTCATCCCCTTCCAGCGCGGCAATTACCGCTTTGGCGACCTGACCCTGCGCTGGCTCGGGCCGTTGGGACTGCTGGTTCGCCAGGCGCGCATCCCGGCGGCTTCGGACGTCAAAGTCTACCCCAATCTGTTGGATGTGCAGCGCTATGACCTGCTCTTGCGCCGCAATCGCCTGCAGGAAATGGGCTTGCGCCACAGCCGGCAGCGCGGTGAGGGCACGGAGTACGAACGCCTGCGCGAATATCTGCCGGATGATGATTTCCGCCGCATCGATTGGAAGGCCACTGCCCGCCGGTCCCGCCCCATCACCGTGGAGTACGAAACAGAACGCAGTCAGAACATTTTCCTCGCCATCGATACCGGCCGTATGATGCAAAGCCCGGTGGAACACATTGCCAAGCTGGACTATGTGATCAATTCCGCGCTGCTGCTCATCTATGTTGCCATTGGCAAAGGCGATAAAGTGGGCCTGCTCACCTTCGCCGATCAGGTGGGCGCTTTCCTTTCCGCGGGCCAGGGGAAGGGGCAGTTTTACAAAGCGCTCGAGCTGCTCTACGCCGTCCGTCCGCAGCCTGTGGAACCCGATTACCACGCGGGGCTCAGCTTCCTGGCGATTAAACAACGCAAACGCGCCCTGGTGGTTCTGTTTACCGATTTGAGCGGCGGCCGCAGCATGACCGACCTGGTAAGTCACGCAGCTGTATTACAGCGCACCCACCTGGTGCTGGTGGTAACAATTGCCGACCCGGACGTGCTTGTCGCAGCTCGCCAGCAGCCAAACAATACCTTAAGCGCGTACCAGCGCGCCGTCGCAAGCCAGATACTCGCCGACCGCCAGCTGGCCCTGGACCAGCTTCGCCAGCAGGGCGTGCTGGTTTTAGATACCCCTGCGAACCAGCTCTCCACCGATGTGATTAACCGCTATCTGGAATTGAAAGGGCAGACCAGGTTATAGGTGGATCTTCCCCTGGCCTGGAGGCTGTTTTCCAGGCCGCCCGGCGAGAAGCAGATAGCTGTAGAGCAGCACTCCGCTGCCCAATCCAACGGCCCACTTCACCGGCCAGAGGATATCCGCGGCCGGGGAGACAAAGCCCTCGATGGCCCCGGCGATCATCAGCAGCGGCACGCAGCCTATTACCAGCGTTACCGCCCGGTTTGCAGCGATCTTGAGTGCGTCCAGTCGCCGCAGCAGGCCTGGATGAATAATCGCCCAACCCAGCATCAATCCTGCGCCGCCGGCCATCATAATAACGCTCAATTCGATCACGCCGTGCCCGATCACAAACGCCCATAAATCCCATCCCAACCCATAATGCGCCGTCAAACCGGTCAACCCACCCAGGATCAGGCCGTTCATCGCCATCACCCACACGGTGTACAACCCGGCCGATACCCCACCCGCAAATGCCAGGAATGCCACCTGGATATTATTGCGCATGATAAAGGTAGAAGAGTAAGGCCGCTCTTCGACGGGGATATCCATCCACAGCTTGCCTTCTTCAACTGTCCCGCGCAGGCTCTGCACCTGCTCCGGCAGCAGCCAGCGCGATGCGTCTGGCTGGATCCAGATAGCCGCCATCGCGATCAGCGCCGAAATCCAAAAAATCAGGCTGGCGGTGATTATAAATGGAAGCATTTCACGATATACTCGAGGGAAGCCGGCCGTGATAAAGTCTTTGATGCGGTTGGTTACGAAAGGCTCAGAGCGATAAATAACAGCGTGCCCGCGTGCGACAAGCTGGTTCAAATACGTTGCAACTGGGTGCCGGGGGAAATCGCGCTGGGCCAGGGCCAGGTCCGAGGTAGCAACCCGGTAGTACCGCCCCAGGCTGCTGATATCCGCGGGTGAGAGCCGGCGGATATCCCGTTCCGCCCGGTCAATTAATTCTGATAAGGCTTTCCAGTCCGGCTGGTGCGTTTGATATAATTGGTTTGCATCCATGGATGTATCAGGGGGCCGCGATTTGAAGGATGGGTGACCAAATTATAACCGGAACATCGCCAAGGAACGCCCAATGAACCAATCCGAAGAAAAGCTTTTTATCGATACTCCTGAAAACATTACCTTTGGCTACGAAATAGCCGGGATTGGTTCGCGCTTTCTGGCCGCATTGGTCGACACCACTCTAATTGTCTTGCTGCAAGTTCTGGTAAATGCCATCTTGCTCCTTATCCTTTCAAGCAGTGTGAACCTGGGCGAGCTCTTTTCCTCTGGTAAAATATTTGCCTCCTCGGCCAGTTGGGTCATTGCACTGATCGGCCTGATCTCTTTCTTCTTCTTTTGGGGCTACTATATCTTTTTCGAGATGCTCTGGAACGGCCAATCCCCGGGCAAGTCCATCGTCAAATTGCGCGTGATCCGCGCCGACGGCACTCCCATCACCCTGACCGAATCACTCGTCCGCAACCTGGTCCGCCTGATCGATTTCCTGCCCGTATACTACGGCGTAGGTGTGATCGCCATGTTTATCAACAAACAATCCCGCCGCCTGGGTGACCTGGCCGCAGGGACCCTGGTCGTCCGCGAGCACGCGGAGAAGATTACCTTAAAAAGCCTGGCTTCCTCGCAGGTCCGCCTGCCCTATCCGGGGCTTGACCCCACTCCCATCCCTGTCGCCTTCCAGGATTTACCCGTTCAACACCTGACCGGGCAAGATATTCAGATGATCGAATCATTCCTCAGCCGGCGCCAGGGGTTGCACAACCGCCGGGCTCTTGCGGAACAGCTTGCGCGCTCCAGCCTGACGCGCATGCAACTGCCGGACAGCGAGATCCCGCCGGGCCAGGCCGAAACAGTCCTGGAGAGCATTCTACGAGCATACCGTTCCCGCCAAGACACGGGGAGGTGAGCTTGAACACAGCCGGAGCGAGCCGTAAACCGTTTTTGGGGCTGCTGCAGCATGTTCCTTGATTTCCTCTTCCAAATCTGGCGCCGGTTTAGCGGCCCGATCCAATGGTGGTTCCTTTGGCTGTGCAGCAGCAAATTCATGCTCAGCGTTTCTGGCGTGGTTGAGGATGAAAATGGCCATATCCTCCTGCAGCGTCACCGCCATTGGGTTCCCAATGTTTGGGGATTGCCAGGGGGCATCGTCCACAGTGGTGAGCGCCTTGAAAATGCCTTTGCCCGCGAGGTGTTTGAGGAAACCGGGCTCGCAATCTCGGATATCGAATTGGTTCAATTAAGCAGCGGTTATCGCTATCGCGTGGAGGTCTATTTTCGGGCGAATCTTGCCAAATGTGGGCATGCGCAGGTGATGCGGCTGCAAGAACAGGAAGTGCTCGAGGCCCGTTTCTTCCCCATAGACCGGCTGCCATCCAATCTCCTTCCACTGCAGAAACAGGTGATCGACACCCTAAGCAGTCTGCCAAAAGCGCGAGCAAGAAGTTCAATTCCGTAGCATTAAGGAAAAGGTTTAAAATGACCGCCGACCAGAATAGCAGCGCAAATCCGGTCCTGGTTTTTGACTGGGGCAATACTTTAATGAAAGTCTACCCTGAATATCAAGGCCCGATGGCAAACTGGCCACAAGTGGACGAAGTCCCTGGCGTGGTTGAGGCCTTGGAAGCGCTGCTCGGCCGGTACAACATGGTCGTGGCCACCAATGCCGGTGATTCGAATGCCGCGCAAGTCTGGAAGGCGCTCAAACGAGTGGGTCTGGGGGAGTATTTCAAAGCGGTTTTTACTTCTGGCGAGCTAGGCGCGCAGAAACCGGAATTGCGCTTCTTCCGCCAGCTGGAGAGCGTGCTGGCCCGCGCCCCGCACACCCTGGTAATGATCGGCGACAATTACCGTACCGATTGTTTAGGCGCAAAAGCCGCCGGGTGGAAAGCCATCTGGTTTAACCCGGGTTGGGAAACCGCGCCCGGACTGCTGCCGCTCCACGATGCGGAGATATCCGACCTGCGCAAACTGCCCCAGGTAATTGCCCAACTGCACCTGCCGGATGTACCCACCTGCCTGGCCTGGCTTGTCGAGCGCGGCACGCCTTACAACATCCTGGCCCACGTCCAGCTCGTCGCTGCCGTGGCATACCAGCTGGCCGTCTGGCTGAACGCAAAGGGTACGGAAGTAGACCCCGTCCTCACCCACCGCGGTGCGCTGCTGCACGACCTGGCAAAAGTCGATTCGCTGCACAAAACCTACGCTCGCAGCCAGCATGGTGACCATGCCGCCTTTGCTCACCGCCTGCTGCTGGAACGCGCCCAACCGGAGCTTGCCGAAATTGCGGACCGGCACTCGCTCTACAAGGATCCCACGGACCCGCGCCGTCCCCAAACCTGGGAGGAAAAGCTGGTCCATTTCGCCGATAAGCTGGCCGAGGGCACGCGGATTGTCCCGATCGAGGAAAGACTCCAGGCGCTGAAAGAACGCTACCCCTCCGCTGCGAGCGAGATGGAAGACAGTTGGCCTATCCTCGCTGCGCTTCAAGAGCAAATTTGCGGCTTGCTCAACCTCACCCCGGCCGACCTGGTCGCCAGCTTACGCCAGGCTGCCGGGACTTTTAAGTCTGTCTGGTAGCCAAAGGATTGCTGGGACAGCGCAAAATGGCGCGCGCAAAATTGCGCACCGCTACTATTCGCCAGGTAAATTGTAGTAGTTGTAGACTGCCTGCGAAATTTCCGCCACCATCCGGTTGGCCTGATCAAACAGCATCTGGCCCGGGTGGTACATATACACGGTAATTACGTAGTTGCCGCCCGGGGTATACACCAGCCCTGCATCCGAGATCGTATGCATCAAGCCGTCGTTCTCGATAATCCAGCCGTGCTTGTGCCCAATCCGCGTACCTTCTGGCAAACCGGCCTGCAAAAGCACCGCGATCCGGTTCATCACCAGGTAATCAATCATCTGGCGGCACTCGGCCTGAGTAATTTCTCCTGGAAATGCCGCGGCAAATGCACCCCCGCCCGTTTCAGAACACTGGTAAATATCCTCCAGGAGCATGCCCATCTCAGTTGGGGTGGTCTGGTTGTACGGGTCGGGACCGGCCAAAACGTCGCTGCGCTGGTTGGCGGTGGTTTTAAAGCGCTGCAGCAGCGGTGCACCCGGGTAAAAATAGCCGGCCAGAAAACTATTGGGAAACCCCAGCGTCTGCAGATCCTTGGTGACATCCAGAGGACCCAACGCGCCATCCATCAGCTTTTCCATCAACTGGTCGGCGTCATCATTCCCAGACTGCTCGATCATTTTCGTCAATAATTCCTGTACTTCGGGGGAAAGTGGCTCGGAAGTACGCCGCATGGTCGAAACCATAATGGGAATCTTCATCGTACTGGCGGCGGTGAAGGCAATATCCCCGCTCACGGGTTGGCCGCCATCATATGCAAAGTGGATCTCTTGCCCGGTCTGCAAGTCATTCAGATAAATCTCAATCACCCCGTCAAACGTGGATGTCTCAACCATGCGCTGGAGCAGGATTTGCAGGTTCACGAAAGAAGGGCGCGGCGGCGTGATTTTATTGAAGGATAGGTTGACCACGCGCGAGGAGGGCGAGCGCAGCGCTGAATCGATCAGGGTCACCGCCCGGTCGATATCCAGCACTGTCCCGGCTCTTCCGGATTGGAAGCCCGCACTGCCCGCCAGCGGGATAGCCTCAGCAGCTTCCTGATCGTACCGCGCGGCAACTTCATCGCGCAGATAAGCGCGCAGGCGCTCCTCGGAATAAGCAGCCCGCAGCGGCACCTCCTGCGGTGTGGGCAGGCGGTTCCATAGATAATCCCAGAAGCCGTTCCAAAACGGTTGTTGGAGACGCTCCAGATCCGCTGCCGCGATCATCGCCGGAATATCCAGCTCAAACCCGATAACGGAAGGACGGATTTGGATGGCCGCATCCCGGTAACGGGCCTCCACGGGAATCGCTGTATAGGTTTGCAGCAGCCGTTCCGCCGCAACCTGTTGGGTTTCCCCCCCGACCGGCACTCCGGCTATCACCATTCCGGGCGGAAAGCTGTTCCGGATTCGGCTGTAGCTTACCAGTTGAAAAACCGTTAGTGCCCCCGCCAGGAAAATAAACAAAATAGAAATCCAGCGCAGACTAACGGATATACTTCGATTTCTCACATGTAGCTCCACCTGAATTGTACCATGCTCATAACACCCTTTTTCAAATCGATATTTTGTCCCGGAATCAGACCATCTTGTAAGGGCGCGAAACGGTAAGCTGCCGGGCACCGGCAGCACGAGGCGCGGGCAACCTTGCAAGAATAGACAGATTCATGTATAGTCACCCATGTTTAATTGGATCGAATTTCCTCACGTTTGTTAAACATCATCCCAGTGAGAGGCAATAAAACCGAACCGTATGGCATCTCAAAGTACAACTCCAGCCTGGCTTGACCGTCCCGTTGTCAAAGATCCCTCTAAAATTTTTAACCTTGAAAACCTGCTGGTTGCAATAATCTTGATCCTGGCCGTTCTCAGTCGCTTTGTCAGTCTTGGCGACCGGGTGATGAGCCATGATGAAGTCAACCACGTAGTGCCCTCCTACGATCTTTTTCAAGGGCGCGGCTACCGGCACGACCCGGTAACGCATGGTCCATTCCAATTCCACGTGGTTGCGTTGAGTTACTTCCTGTTTGGCGATAACGATTTTACCTCGCGCATTCCAGCGGCAACCTTCAGTGTTGCGGCGATCGCTTTCCTTTTGTTTGGATTTCGCCGCTACCTGGGCCGCAGTGGAGCGCTCATTGCCGGAGCCTTGTACCTGATATCTCCCTACATCTTATTCTATGGGCGCTATACCCGCAACGAAGGCTTTATTGAGCTAATCGGCGTAGTCTTACTGTATGGAATCCTGCGCTACCTGGAAAAGGGCGATCCGGTCGGGATGTTCCTGGTCACCCTCGCCACCATCATGCATTTCATTGTCAAGGAAACCGCTTTCATCTACACAGCTCAGGCGCTGATCTTCTTATTTGTCATCTTCCTGGTCGAAACCCGCCGCGCCGAGCGCGGAAAACCCGAACGCTACGACCGTTTCCTGGTTCTGATGGTTGTGGCCATGCTGCTGGTCTTTCTAGCCCTGGGAGTTGGCATGGCAATGAAGCCTGAACCAACCGGGGCCGCCACTCCCACGGTTTCGACCGGGCCGCAGCTCCCGAAACTGGGCGGTTCGCTCTTCGACCTGCCCCACATTTCCCTGTATATTCAACTGGCATCCGTAATTGGCGCTTTAACCGCCGGCATCTTGGGCGTATTGATCCTGGCCCAAGACCTGGGCTGGAAACGCATCCGCCAGTTTCGCTCGTTTAGCCTGATCATCCTCATCGGAACCCTGATCCTGCCCATGCTTTCTCCCTTACCGGTCAGTATGCTGGGCTGGAACCCACTGGAATATACAACCACTGTCGGCATTCTGCGCACTGGCGCTTTCATAGCCCTGTTTTTCATCATCGGGGCCGCCATCGGGCTGTGGTGGAATCCCATGCTGTGGCTGCAGAATGCTTTTCTCTTCTATGCCATTTTCACCGTCTTCTACACCACCTTTTTCACCAATGCGGATGGCTTTCTGACCGGCCTGGTGGGGTCGTTAGGATACTGGACGGCCCAGCAGGGCGTAGAACGCGGTAGCCAACCACTGTATTTCTACGCGTTAATCCAGATGCCGATCTACGAGTTTATTGGCATTTTGGGAACCGTGCTGGCCGCATATTTTGGCATCCGCTATGCTCGCTTTAACACCCTGCCCGGTTTTGCACCGGCGCGCGCGCCGCGTTTTACGGACCCTGAGCTGGATCAAGACGAAGGCATCCAGCTCCAGCCTGCGGCAGTGGAAATTCCTCCCACCGGCCCGGCCGGTGATGAGGCGGTTGACCCACAAGCCCCTGATCAAGAACGCGCCGGAACCCATGCCATGCCGGCTGAGGCTGCCATATATGACCAGCCTTACACGGATAGCACGCTTATTGAGGAAAATGGCCGCGCGGATGTCGACGCCGGTACGCTTGCCGCTTTGGCAGAGACCACCGAATTTTACCGCCTGCCCCGCCCCCTCCCGGTATTGGCCCTGTTGATTTACTGGAGCCTCACCAGCCTGCTGGCCTTTACATTTGCCGGGGAGCGCATGCCCTGGCTGACCGTACATATTACAATGGGTTTCCTGCTGGCCGCCAGCTGGGGGTTAGGCTACCTGGTTGACAGCACGGATTGGAAGCAGGTTACGCGTACCAGTGGATTGCTGGCTGTGCTGCTCTTCCCGGTGCTTTTCGCCAGCGCTGCCAGCTTGCTGGCCAGCCTGTTGGGTGCCAACCCGCCCTTTCAGGGCAGCACAATCGAACAGCTCCAGGCTACCAACCGGTTTATTATTGCCGTCGTCGCCACCGGCGCCAGCATATACGGCATCGTTACCCTGCTGCGGGGATGGAACACCCACCAGGTACTCCGCCTGGCGACTGTTGTTTTCTTTGCCCTCATGGCGCTCCTGACCGCTCGCGCCGCCTACCGCGCTTCTTTCATAAATTACGACTTCGCGAAAGAATACCTGGTCTACGCCCACGCCGCGCCGGGTCCAAAAGAAGTGCTGGCTCAGATTGAAGAGATCTCGCGCCGCACTGTGGGTGGGAAGAAAATCCAGGTAGCCTATTCCAGCGACGCGCTCTATCCCTACTGGTGGTACCTGCGCGACTATCCCAACAAACGCTGGTACCAGACCACCCCCACGCGCGACCTGCGCGAGTTCCCGATTGTCATCGCCGGGGAAGATGTGTTTAGCAAAATCGAGCCATTACTGGGTGAAAATTTCTACCAGTTCGACTATATCCGCCTGTGGTGGCCGAACCAGGATTATTTCAACCTGACCCCCGATCGGATCTGGGGCGCGATCAGCGATCCAAAGATGCGCCAGGCTGTCTTTAACATCTGGCTCAACCGCGATTACACCGAGTTTGCCAAGCTTCAAGAACCCAACCAGGCAGCAGCCCTCACGCTGGAGGATTGGAGCCCGGCGGCGCGCATGCGGGTGTATATCCGCAAAGATATTGTGGCAAAGATTTGGAACTATGGCGCCAGCCCCGTAATAACCAGCCCGGAAGTCACCGACCCCTACGCCGGGAAACTGGTGAATCTAAAACCAGTTCAGGTAGCCGGCGCGACCGGCTCGGCGCCAGGCCAGTTCCAGGCTCCGCGAGGGATAAAAGTGGCTCCGGACGGCTCGCTTTATGTAGCCGATTCGCGCAATCACCGCATCCAGCACATCGCCGCGGATGGCAGCGTAATGAAAGTTTGGGGCTCCTTCGCCGATGCCTCCGCGGGCAACGCGGCCGGCGGTACATTTAATGAGCCGTGGGATGTCGCCATCGGCAAAGACGGATCGGTATACGTGTCGGATACCTGGAACCACCGCGTCCAGAAATTCACCGCGGATGGCCAGTTTGTCAAGATGTGGGGATACTTCGGGCAGGGCGAGGCGCCAGAAGCCTTCTGGGGACCGCGCGGTCTGGCCGTCGACAAGGATGGGCGCGTCTACGTTATGGATACCGGTAACAAGCGCGTGGTCATCTTCGACCCTGACGGCAACTTCATCGCGCAGTTTGGCACGGCTGGTTTTGATAAAGGCCAGTTTGACGAGCCGGTAGGCATCGCGGTCGACGCAGACGGCAACGTCTATATCACGGACACCTGGAACCAGCGCGTGCAGGTGATGGCGCCCAGTGACAACGGTACGCAGTACAGTCCGCTGCGCACCTGGGAAATTTCCGGCTGGGTAGGCCAATCGCTCGATAACAAACCCTTTATTGCCATTTCGCCCGTCAGCGGCAACGTTTTTGTCGCCGACCCGGAAAAGCCGCGCGTGTTGGAATTTGACCCGCAGGGGACTTTCATCCGCGGCTGGGGCGATTACAGCAGCGGATCCGATGGTTTCGGCCTGGTATCCGGCGTCGCTGTTGCGCCAGATGGGAGTGTTTGGGTCAGTGACGGGTCGAACAACTTGCTGCTTAAGTTCAGCAATCCGGACCAGTAAAAAAACAATTCCAAAAAAACCGCGCTGGCAGCGCGGTTTTTTTGGAATTGTTATACGGATTATGCTGCTTTGTCCATCACAATACCTGGGACCTCTTTAAAAATGTCCGCCGGGCCTACACTTAACCCGACCAGGCTCTCACCGGTATGCGCCCCCAGAACCGGGGCAACGTGTACCATCGGCGTCCAGTGACATTCAAACCGGCTGGCCATTTCCTCGCGTAAGATTTCGACCGCGTCCGGGTTCTTGCCGTGCAGGAGCTGCACGCGTAGCGGGGTGCCTTCCGGGTACAACCCGGCAATGACCTGGGTGATTCTATGTAAAGCCTTTTTCATCAGCCGTTCCTGGCCCAGCGTAAAATACTTGCCATTTTCCTTATCGACCCCGATCACCGGGCGGATATGCAGCACGGATGCCAGCAGCCCTTTCATGTGGCTGATCCGGCCGCCGTGGATCAGGTATTTCAACGTATCCAGCGTATAGATCCCTTCGCACTTTTGCCGGATCACTTCCAGGGTTTTGAAAATCCGCTCCAACGGCCAGCCCGCTTGCAGAGCGCGGGCCGCGACTTCAACCTGCCAGGCTTCGGGACAAGAGAGCGTTTTTGTGTCCCAAAAGGTAACCTTTGCCTCTGGCACCATCGCCGCTCCCGCGCGGGCAGAATCCATCGTTCCACTTAAACCCGATGAAATGTGGATCGATAGGATTTCCGGGTCCTCTTTTGCCAGATCGCGGTAGATCTGGGCAAATTCCCCCGCGGCAGGCTGTGAGGTGGTTGGGAAACTTTCCGTCTGCTGGATCAAATCATAAAACGCTTCTGCGCTCAGTTCATCGCCGCTTGAATACGATTTTCCATCCAGGGTCAATCGCATGGGTGCAAAATGAATATTGAGACCCGCCAGCTGTGCAGGCGAAAAGTCGCTGCCCCGCTCTGTAACAATCTGCATCTCGAACTCCTGTTTTGCAGGGTAAAATTCGCTTCTTATTATCTGGCATGCCGTCACCTTTTTGATGTGAGCCAGGTCACATTCTGGTGATAGGCGGGTCATATTCCCCAACAAAAGCAGCCCAGATTACCCCTCGTCCTTACAGGACAGGGAGCGAATGATCCAAAGAGGAGCGCTAGCGCCCGCCCCGCCGGCCAAACTGGCGTTCCAGCAGGTCGACCGACAGGTGGATCATGGTTGGGCGGCCATGCGGGCAGGTGCGCGGTGAGCGGCAGTTCTCCAGTTCGCGCAGCAGAGCGCGCTGCTCCTCCGTCGAAAGCGACTGGCCGGCCTTCACTGCCGCGCGCTTGCACACCCGCGCGATGATTTTTGCTTCGATTTCCGCCTGTAAGGGCGTCTCATCCTCTTCAAAATCTTCCACCACCACGCGCACCGCGGCCTGCGGGTCCGACCCGGTGAGCAGCGCTGGAATGGCGCGCACTCGGAAGGTATTCGGGCCAAAGGGTTCGATGCCAAAGCCCAGCGTCTTCAGCACCTCCAGCTGCCCCTGGAGCAGATTTGCGCTGGCCGGCGGCAGGTGGATCATAGCCGGTTCGAGCAGCGTCTGGGCCGGGATCTGCCGCCCGCGCTGGCGCATAAAGCGCTCGAACAACACGCGCTCGTGAGCGGCATGTTGATCGATCAGGTAAAGCCCATCCGGCCCTTCCGCGATGAGATACGTCAGCCCAACCTGCCCGATCAGGCGCAGCAGCGGCAGCCCGCCGGGCTGGAACTCGCCCTGGCTGACCGTATCCGGTGCGGGAACTTGTTCTGGCGCTGGCGTCTGATCCACTGCGCCGGGGGCAGAGGGTTCCGGCGGCTGTTCCGCAGCCAGCTCATCCGGCCATTCATCCGGCGAGATCGGCATCCCCCACCCCGCTGGCCGGGTCCCTTCCATCTCACGTTGCATTTCCCACGCCGGGTCAATTCCTCGGGGAGAAAATGGCGTTTGCCAGGCATTGCCCGAAACGGGTGGCACCGGTGAAAAAGCCAGTAGCGCCCTGCGCACCGCCCGCTGCACCCCGCTAAAGATATGGTCCGGGCTGCGGAAGCGAACTTCAGCCTTGGCCGGGTGCACGTTGACGTCCACCTCCTCAGGGTCAAGCTCAACAAACAGCGCCGCCAGTGGATAGCGCCCAACCATGAGCAAAGTATGGTAGGCCTGCAGCAGCGCGGCGGCCAGCGAACCGTCTTGCACCCAACGGCCGTTGATGAAAAAGGTGATCTCCTTGCGGTTCGAGCGGGTCAGCGCCACCGGGCTAATAAAGCCGGTCACCCGCAGCTGCTCGTCTTCAAAGGAAACTTCCAGCATCTGCTTGGCAATCGCGGCGCCGTACAGACCGGCTAATACTTCGCGCCGGTCGCCCCTGCCGCTGGTCTGCAAGACCGGCCTGCCGTCCTGAAACAGGTGAAAGCGAACTTCCGGGTACGCCAGTGCGTAGCGGGTTACCAGCGCGTCGATCTGCTGGCGTTCGGTCAGGTCGCGTTTGAGAAACTTCAACCGGGCGGGGACGTTATAGAACAGCTCCTCTACCCGTACCAGGGTTCCAACCGGCGCGCCCACCGGCTCTACCGGCGCGGGGCGCCCATCTTCTACACGCAGTCGCGCGCCTAACTCCGCGTCTCTGGCATGGGAGACCATGGTAAAGCGCGACACCGAGGCAATTGAGGCTAGCGCTTCCCCTCGGAACCCCAGCGTGTGAATGCGAAATAAATCCTCGGCGCTGCGCAGCTTGCTGGTCGCGTGCCGGGCTACCGCCAGCTCCATCTCCGCCATCGGAATCCCGGTTCCATCATCCGACACTTCAATCAACCGCCGGCCGGCGTCGGCGATCAGGATGGTAATTTGACTGGCCTTGGCGTCCAGTGCATTCTCGGCCAGTTCCTTGACCACGGATGCCGGGCGTTCCACCACTTCACCGGCAGCTATTTGAGAGGCGACTTCATCATTCAGGATTTGGATCGGCATGCTTCCTCTTTGAATGACTGATTATACATAATCGCCGGGTGAATTTCCACTCTCGTGGGTTCAGTCGTTTCAGGTATACTAGGGGCGATGCGTTACACCACCTTATTGATTGACCTGGATGATACGATATACCCTTACTCGTCCGGCGTATGGGATGCCATCTCGTTGCGCATGGAGCAGTATATGCACGAGCGCTTGAACATTCCCGTGCCCGAAATCCCCGCCCTGCGAAAGCACCTGTACCAGACGTACGGCACCACGCTGCGCGGCTTGCAGGCCACACGCCACGTGGATGAACGGGAATATATCGATTATGTCCACGATGTGCCGCTCGACCGGCTGCTGCTGCCCGACCCTGCCTTGCGGGATGTACTCCTGCATTATCCCCAGCGCAAGTTCATCTTCACCAATGCCGACCGCAAGCACGCCAGCCGGGTAGTGAAACAGCTCGGGTTGGAGGATTGTTTCGCGGGGACCATCGACATCTACGACATTGCTCCATACTGCAAGCCAATGCCTGAGACCTTTCAAACCGCGCTGCGCCTGTCAGGTGAGGCCCGCCCTGAACAGTGTATCTTCATCGATGACAGCCCGCGCAATCTGTCTGCCGCGCGCGCCCTGGGATTTTTCACCGTGCAGGTGGGCCCTCCAAAACCCGGTTACCAGCACCCGCCAGGCAACAGCCACTGCCAGATCGCCCGGCTGATCGACCTGCCGGATGTACTCTCGCCTGATGCATAACAGGACGTAAAATGGACCGCATCCCTTTTTTAGCCTGGGTTGGGATTGCCATCATCGTGATCTTCACCCTGGTGATTAATATCAGCCTGATCGCCATGCTGCGGGCAAAGACTCGCGCACGCCCCTCGATGCGCCCGCCGCGGGCAGGCGGTTTCATCGGCGCGGCGCAGAACCTGGCAAAAATGGGCCCCATATTGCGCGACCCGTTTGCCGGGCAGCGCGGCCAGCTCGACGAGCTTTCTAAACGGATTCAAGAATTAAACCAATCTACGGAATCCAAATCCGATGCCGCAAACATTAACGACGCCCATAAAACCGAACGGCCATCCAATGTTGAGGATTAATCTTTTCGAGATCCAGTTGATTTTCTTTCATCCACCTTTAACCAAAATAGGTTAATCTTAGAGCGCTAAGCGCTATCCATACAGGTAAAGAAATCAGGAGACAATTATGTCGAAAGGCGTTCGCTATCTACTCGCGGGTTGCATGGCAATCATCTTGCTGCTGGGGTCCTTTTCCGGCGGTCTGGTAATCGGCTGGTTCCTGCCCCACAATACTCCCGTTTCGGCGGCTATCACCCCAAAAACCCCCGCTGCCGGGGAAAGTTCCTCAGGCGGTTCTTCCAATACGAGCATGGATACGTTATTTGCGCCCTTCTGGGAAGCCTGGAAGATCGTGCACGAGGAATTTGTCGACCAGCCCGTGGATGAAACGGCCATGATGCGCGGCGCAATTCGTGGGATGATGCAGTCGCTGGGCGATCAGCACAGCTCCTATATGGATCCAGACGAATACCGCCAGGCAAACATGCCTATGGATGGCGCGTATGAAGGCATCGGCGCGTATGTCGATACCACCGGCGAGTATTTGACCATCACCAGCCCGATGACCGGGTCGCCGGCGGAAAAAGCCGGCTTGAAATCAGGCGATACGATTGTCAAGGTGGATGGCGAGGATATGACCGGTATCGATGGCAATCTCGTGTTGCGCCGCATCCTCGGTCCGGCCGGTTCAAAGGTAACCCTCACCGTAGTGCGCAAAGATGTGGACGCTCCATTTGATGTGACTATCACCCGCGCAAAAATCACTTTAAAAAGCGTTGAGTATAAGATGCTCGACAATAACATCGCTTACGTGCAAGTGTCCTCATTTGCTGACACGACCACCAGTGATCTTAAAGCTGCTTTAAAAGACTTGCTGGCCAAAAAGCCCAAGGGCTTGATCCTCGACTTGCGCAACGATGGCGGCGGATACCTGAAAACCGCGATTGAAGTGGTTTCGCAGTTTGTCCCCAAGGGCGTCGTAATGTATGAAGAATATGGCGACGGGACCAGACAAACCTATGAGGCCATTCCCGGCGGGCAAGCAACGGATATCCCGCTGGTGGTGCTGGTTAACGAAGGTACCGCTTCTGCCTCCGAGATCACCGCCGGCGCCATTCAAGATTACGGACGCGGCAAGCTGGTGGGAGCCACGACCTACGGAAAGGGTTCCGTGCAGAACTGGATCCCGCTGAAAGATGACCAGGGAGCCGTACGCGTAACGATCGCGCGCTGGCTGACGCCCAAGGAACGCCAGATCCATAAAAAAGGTCTTGCGCCGGACGTGGAGGTCAAGATAACCGACGAAGACATCAAAGCCGGCCGGGACCCCCAACTCGATAAAGCGGTTGAAGTACTCACCCAAGGAAAGTAAATGACCATGAAACGGCAGGTTTGGGAGCCTGCCGTTTCTTTTTGCGCCAGGAAATTACACGCTTGGTAACCCTGACAGAAAGTGGTCAATCGTCGCTTCGGCAGTCCCAGCCGCGGTAATATTTAACAGGCAAACATCTGAAAGAAATTCCACTATAATGAGCTAATGCGGAAACTCATCGTTGCGCTGGCTTTACTATTGGGTGTCCTCTTCATCCTTACCCGTTTTGCCGAGCTGAATGAAGTTCTGACAGCCCTCCAGCGGGGCAACCTGCTGTTCCTCGGCTTAGCGTTATTGGTACAGTGCGCGTGGATTTATAATCTAAGCGCATTTTACCAGTCCGTCTATCGGGTGCTGGGCATCTCGGAAAACCGTTTTTACCTGGTTAAGCTGGTAACCGCCGCCAACTTCATGACCGTCGTAGCGCCATCTGGTGGGCTGAGCGCCATGGCCGTATATATCGCCGACGCTCAGCGGCGCGGCCGTTCAACCGCGAAGGTAACCGTCGCCGCGGTGTTATATGTCTGGTTCGAATACATCGGCACGCTGATTATCACCCTGTTGGGGCTGGCCGAGTTAGCCCGGCGAAACAACTTGCATTGGGCGGAGATTGCCGCATCGTTGGTCCTGCTGGCCGGCGCGCTGATTGTTGGCATGCTGCTTTATCTGGGGATGGAATCCACCCCGGCGCTTAGCCGCACCCTGGCCTGGATGGCACGGGCAGTCAATGCATTACTGCGACCTTTTATTCACCATAATTATCTATCGGTGGAGCGGGCATATACGTTTTCAGCCGAGGTCTCAGAAGGGATCGCCGCACTGCGCAATCACCCGCGCTGGGCTTCGCGACCGCTTCTCTTTACCTTGCTCAATAAGGGCCTGCTGCTGGTCGTCTTATATTTATCCTTTCGGGCTTTCGCGGTTCCTTGCGACGCCGGCACGCTGGTTGCCGGGCTGGGGATTGCCCACCTTTTCCTGATCGTCTCACCGACACCCGCCGGTATAGGTATTGTAGAAGGCATTCTGGCCGTCGCATTAAACTCTTTAGGCGTTCCGCTTGGGCAAGCTACGGTGGTCACCTTAACCTACCGCAGCTTCAGTTTTTGGATGCCGTTCCTGGTTGGCATGGTCGCCTTTCGCCTGCTCAGCCAGGCTCCCAAACCAGGCCTGCCCGTCCCCGCCGTTGAGCCATCCGAATTCGAGCTGGCTGAAGGGATCTCCATCCCCGTGGGAACGAAGAAATAATGCCGCCGGTTGAGAGCAGCGCGTTTTGGGATTTATATTGGGAAGTCCGCCTGCAAGAGATGCAAAACCTGGGGAAGCGGCATGCCATCCTGGCCATCTCTGCCCTCATCCGGCAGGTATCTGGCAAGCTCGCCCGCCCCTTGCGCCTGCTGGAATTAGGCTGCGGCGAAGGTCAGATCATCGGCGCGCTGGTTGAAGGACACGCCCAGGTTTGTTCCAGCCGGGCGTGCATTGGAGTCGATTACCTGCCCGCTTCATTAAAGACTGCCCGCCGCGATTATCCCTTCATGACCTTCCTGGAAGGCGATTTTACGGATGCTGGCCTGCTGGAAAGGTTGGGGCAGTTTGAGATCGTGCTGCTGGTAAACGCGCTGCACGAGGTCTATTCTGCCACTTACTCAGAAAAGCTGGGCGAAGTGGATGTTCCAGCCGCAAAGCAGCGGGTGGAGCGGGCCTTTGCCGGTGCTGTGGAGCGGGTAATCCCGGGCGGTTACCTGGTGATATTTGATGGTCTGGAACCGGCTGGCGACATCAGCCAAAAGGTACGCCTGCGCTTCCTACATGCGCAGGCACGTGAGCACTTTCTGAGCTTCGCGCAGGAATACCGCCCATTTCAGATTTCGTATCGTACCCTGGGCGATCCTACGATTGTGGAATTGTCCCGCCGCGATTTTGCCCGCTACATCACGAAATCGATTTTTCTCGGCAAACGTCTCTGGCAAACGGAACGCCTGGAAAGCTACCAGTATTACACCACGCAGGAATTTCAGGCCGCCTTTGCGAAAGAAGGGCTAGAAATCGTAGAGCTGCGCACCCTAACCGTGGATGATGAAAAATGGCGCCGCACAGTCGAAATACTGACGCCCGGAGTGGACTTTCCCGAAGAGCATATAATGATCGTCGCAAGGAAGCCGGAGAACTAATACTCGGGCAGGTTATCCAGCTGATCTTTCTCTACCGGGTCAGCGTCCATATCCGTGCGTAGGAACTCCGTCCCTTTTATAGAGATCACTAAAATTTTCTCTCCCTTGCGGTACCTGCCTTCATCATTTCGGTATATTGTCATGAACTGCTTGCCGTCATGGATCAGGCTCATGATCTTTTTTCGAACCATGTTATAGGGGCCGCTCAGTTTCTTACTGCTGTCCTCACGAACTGAGGCCCAAATAATCCGTGAATGATCTTTGGTGTACCTGACTTTTTCAATGTAATAGTCCGCTCGCTCGCTCACCACAACCTCCTTATCGCCTAAATCATTTTAGCATCAATAACTACCCAGGTCCATCATTCTACGGTCACCAAACAAGTCTTTCACAAAATCCGCGTAAAAATTAATCATCGATATATGTGATACAATACCTGAACACTTTCGAAAAGATGATTTCTCGCCATCGTATTCGCTGGATGACGGGATTTTGTTTCCCCAAAGGAGAAAAAATGGAAACAAAAATTTATGTAGGTAACCTTTCCTACGACACGACCGAAGATGAACTGCGCGAGCTGTTTGCGCAGGCCGGCACGGTGAACGCCGTTGATCTGATCAAAGATCGCGATTCCGGCAGTTCGAAAGGGTTTGCCTTCGTAACGATGAACAGCCAGGAGGAAGCCAACGCGGCAATCGAACAGTTAAACGGGCATAGTCTTGGCAACCGCGAGCTCAAAGTAAGCATCGCCCGCCCGCGCGAGGAGCGTTCCGGTGGGGGGGGTGGCTATCGCAGCGGCGGGGGCGGTGGTGGCGGCGGCTATCGCAGCGGCGGTGGTGGTGGCGGTGGCGGCGGCAACCGGCGCAGTGGTGGTGGCGGCGGAGGCAACCGGCGCTACTAGGCCCCGGACTCAACCGCTCTATCTACGAAACAAATTCAGTAAACCATGTCAAAGCCTGTCAGATCGAGACAGGCTTTGATTATTTAATCACCAGGCATGTGCAGCTGGGCGGAAACAACGCGATCCGTTTTGATCGGAATACACGCCCGGCTGTAAAGCATTTGATATACTTATCCCATGATCGATGTCACTCCCTCGCTTTCGATCGACGAAAGCGAGATCCAGATGGAATTCATTCGCTCCTCCGGCCCGGGCGGCCAGAACGTCAACAAAGTCGCCACGGCAGTGCAGCTGCGCTTTGATGTTGCCGGTTCGCCTTCACTTCCAGAGGATGTGAAAGCTCGCCTGGTAACGTTGGCCGGCAGCCGCCTCACCGGGGATGGCGTGCTCATCATCGAAGCACACCAGTACCGCACCCAGGAGCAGAACCGCGCCGATGCCCTGCTGCGCCTGGTCGACCTGCTCCGCCAGGCTGCCCATCGGCCAAAGCCGCGTAAAAAGACCCGGCCCAGTGTCGCGGCTAAAGCCCGCCGCCTGGATGAGAAGCGCCAGCGCGGGGAAATCAAGCGTATGCGCCGCTCCCACGCGCCAGAAACCGAGTAACTTCCCCCCATCTCAGAAGCAGCTTTTTTTCGCCCCACCAAAATCACACGCGAACATCTTGCAAAAAAGTAAGGCCTGTCTGGTAAAAGGCCTTTTCTCTGCGGTGATATAATCCGTTTATCCGCTATAACAATCGCTTTTCAAAGAGGTTTCATCAAATTGGCTACTTTATCTGTATCGACCCAGGCGAGTGTGAACGCTGGCAAAAAACGCTCGAGCCCCACCTGGCTGGTGCTCAAATATGCCCGTAATTACATCCTCCCGCTCACTGCGACCGTAGTCGCCATGCTGCTCCTCACCGGGGTAAAACTGGTTCTCCCCTGGATCGTCAAAACACTCATTGAATCAATTACCGCCCGGCCGATCCTGGATTCCACCTGGCAGTTAATGACTACCCTGGCGCTAATCGGCCTGGTGGTTTACATCGTGCGCGGGGGTGCGTCCTTCGTGCGCAGCTATATGGCCCACGTCGCCGGCTGGGGCGTGGTCGCCGACCTGCGCAAACACGTTTACGAACACCTCCAGCGCCTGACTTTACGCTTTTTTGAGGATAAGCAGACCGGGCAGATGATGTCACGGGTGATTAACGATACGGATATGTTTGAAAGCCTGATCGCGCATGCCATCCCGGATGTGCTGGTAAATGTCATTACCTTTGTGGCGATCAGCAGCATGCTCTTCATCATGAACTGGCGCCTGGCGCTGCTCACCCTGGCGCCCATTCCGCTGGTAATCCTGTCCCTGCGTATCTATGCCCGCCTTGTTCGGCCGGCTTTTCGCAACCGGCAGAAAGAATTGGGCGAGTTTAATGCCGTTCTGAATGATGCTATCTCCGGCATCCGCGAGATCAAGGCCTTCACCCGTGAAGAGGTCGAAGCCGAGCGCGTCGGCGAAAGCATCGACCGCTACCGCCTGTCCATGCTGGCTGCCCTGCGCCTGATGGCTATCTACCAGCCCTTTATCGAATTTACCTCCTCATTGGGTACTCTGGTGGTGATCTTCTTCGGCGGGCGGTTGGCCTTCCAGGGCGTACTCTCGGTCGCCGAGCTGGTCGCTTTCTTCCTCTACCTGGAAATGTTCTACGAGCCGGTTCGCAACCTGGGCAACGCCTGGGAATCCGTCCAACAATCGCTGGCCGGCGCAGACCGGGTAGCCGAGTTGCTGGATGAGGAACCCGAGCTAGGCAACCGTCCCGGCGCGGTTGCGCTCAAAGAGCGCGCGAACGGCGAGATTATCTTCCACGATGTGAGTTTCCAGTACAGCCAGGGAGAGCCAGTCCTCGAGCGCATCTCGTTGGAAATCCCGGCCCATCAGGTAGTCGCGTTGGTCGGTCCAACCGGTGTGGGCAAATCGACCATCGTCAGCCTGATCCCGCGTTTTTATGATGTCTGCGGCGGCAGTATCACCCTGGATGGGCATGACCTGCGCGATCTTACACTCGATCGCCTCCGCCAGCAGATCAGCATTGTCCTCCAGGATGTATTCCTTTTCCACGGCAGCGTGCGCGATAATATCCTGTTTGGCCGCCCAAATGCCACCGAAGAAGAAATGATCGACCGCAGCCAAAATCGCGAACGCCCATGAATTTATCGAAGACCTCTCGGATGGCTACGACACCCTGATCGGCGAGCGTGGGGTTAAGCTGTCCGGCGGGCAGAAGCAGCGTCTTTCCATCGCCCGCGCGGTGCTCAAGGATGCCCCTATCCTGATCCTTGATGAAGCTACTTCCTCGGTCGACACAGAGACCGAAATGCTCATCCAGCAAGCGATCGAACGGCTGATGGTTGGGCGGACCACCATTATCATTGCCCACCGCCTCTCAACCAGTCCGCAGTGCCCATAAAATCGTGGTTCTAGAAGGCCGCCATATTGCCGAAGTCGGCTCGCATGAAGAACTGCTTACCCGCGATGGTCTCTACCGGCGCCTGTACACCGTTCAGCAGAGAATGAATCCTCAGCCCGACCCTGGGCTTTACTAAGAATTGGAATCTGGCTTTTTGTTGTACAATAGTTTAAGAATCTCAGCGCATCGATAAGGGAAATCACTCTATGGCAGATAAAGTATTAATCGTAGATGATGACGTTCAAACCCTGCGTTTGGTCGGGCTGATGCTGGAACGCCAGGGATATAAGATCCTGGCAGCCAACAATGGAGCCCAGGCGCTCCAGATGGCTCACACCGAACATCCCAGATGTAATTCTTCTTGATGTGATGATGCCTGACCTGGATGGTTATGAAGTTACCCGCCGCCTGCGCCGAGACTCGGAAACCGCCAATATCCCCATTCTGATGTTTACCGCCAAAACCCAGGTGGATGACAAAATCTCCGGCTATGAGGCCGGGGTCGATGATTATCTCACCAAGCCGATCCACCCCGCCGAGCTGACCGCACACATGCGCGCCTTGCTGCAGCGCAGCAAAACGCGCACCACCACTTCGCGCGAGCGCGGCTATGTCATCGGCATACTCGCTGCAAAAGGCGGCGAGGGAGTCTCTTCCCTGGCGTTGAACCTTGCCATTGCTTTCCATCAAAAAACCAAAGCCGAGGTCATCGCCGCCGAGCTGCGCCCCGGCCAGGGCACCTGGGGCATCGAACTGGGCAATAACCTGACCGATGGATTGGCGCACCTGATGCAAATGCGCGCTCAGGATATCACCGCTGGTTCCGTCGAAAACGAGCTGGCGCGCATGTCCTTCGGCATCCGCTTACTGATGGCGCCGCCAAAAGCCAAAGACGCCGAGATGATGTGCGCCACGGAACAGATTGAAGCGGTGGTTGAAAACCTGCCTCTGCTTGCCAAACTGGTGCTGCTCGATATCGGTACGAACTATATCCCCGGCTACGATATGCTCCTCAATCAATGCAATGAGGTAATCGTCGTTACGGCTCCCTTCCCCGCCAGCGTCCAGCGCACCCGCTTCCTGATTGACGACCTGGGCACCAAGGGCTTTGGTCGCTCCAAGCTAATGACTGTCGTAAGCATTAACCGCATTCGCGCGGATGTTCAGCTCTCGCTCCCCCAAATGCAAGAAACGTTGGGCGTACCGGTCGCTCAGGTGATTCCACCCGCGCCCGAAATTGCCTTCCAGGCCGCGAACCGCAACATCCCATTGATCCAGGTCCAGATTGGAGGGGTACTCAGCCAGTCGTTCACCAGTTTAGCCGAGCGGCTGACGCAACGAGTTCCGGTATGAGTGTTTCAGGCGACGGTTCGCCAGACGATTCTGCCCTGCACGCCGCTGCCAGACTGCTTCGTTCGGCGCGCCATGCGGTTGTTTTCACTGGCGCGGGCATGTCTACGCCTTCCGGAATCCCTGATTTCCGCTCGCGCGGCACCGGCCTATGGGAACAATCCAACCCGATGGAAGTAGCTTCCCTGGGTGTTTTCCAAACCCATCCGGAACGTTTTTTTGGTTGGCTTCGCCCGCTGCTGCAAAGGATCTGGGCCGCCCAGCCAAACCCCGCCCACACCGCTCTGGCACAGTTAGAAGCGGCTGGAATCATAAAAGCCGTCATCACGCAAAACATCGATGACCTGCACCAGCGTGCGGGTTCGCGCAACATCTATGAAGTCCATGGCTCGCTGCGCACCATCAGCTGCGCGAGCTGTAAACAATCCTGGCCTTCGGAAAAATTTCGGGCTGAGATCGAGAATACCGGCCCGCAGGTTTTACCGCGCTGCCCAAAATGCAGCCAGGTACTAAAGCCGGACATCGTCCTGTTTGGCGAAATGCTGCCCTTCGAAACCTGGCAAACTGCTGAAGATCACTGCAAACGCGCCGATGTGATCCTGGTGGCGGGCTCTTCACTCGAGGTTTGGCCCGCGGCTTCTCTCCCTGAAATGGCCGTTGAACACGGCGCGCGCCTGATTGTCAACAACCGGACCCCTACCTACATGGACGAGCAAGCCGAAAGCCTGCTCCCCGCCAACGTGGCCGAAGTTCTACCCAAAATTGCGAGTCTTCTCCTATGAATGATACCTCCCCATCCCACCTGTTGAAACAATATCAACGTGTGATCGAGGTTTCTCACAATCTGGCCTCAACCCTGGACCTCAATGCGCTACTCACCAACATCATGGATGTCGCCGTTGACCTGGTAGAAGCAGAAGAAGCCTCCATCTTACTATATGACCAGCACACCCACCGGCTGTATTTTGAGACCGCCACCAACGCGGACAGCTCTCCCATGCTGCAGAAGCTATTCATCCCCGAGGAAAGTATCGCCGGCTGGGTCGCGGTAAACCGCATCCCGCAAATTGTAAACAATGTCCACGAAGACAAACGCCATTTTGAGGATATCGATCAGAAGATCAACTTCAGCAGCCGCTCGCTGATCGCCATCCCGTTGATCGCCAAGCAGAAGTTAATCGGCGTATTGGAAGTATTAAACAAAAAACAGGGCATGTTTAACGCCGAAGACCAGGAAATTCTTCTGGCGCTGGCCGCCCAGGCTGCCGTGGCGATTGAAAACAGCCGGCTTTTCCAGCAGTCCGACCTGATCGCCGAGTTCGTCCACGAGCTGCGCACCCCAATGTCTTCTATCTTTACCGCCTCCTACCTGCTCCAGCGTCCCGAACTCGCCGAAGAACAGCGCCTGCGCCTTGCCCAAACCATTCACCAGGAAACCCAACGTTTAAACGAACTGGCCTCAATCTTTCTCGATCTGGCCAGCCTGGAGTCTGGTAGAGCCAGCATCCGCCCGACCAGCTTTGATTTCCGGTTGTTAATGGATGAATGCCTGAAGGTAGCGCAGATCAAGGCCGGTGAAAAGGGCATCCAGATGCATTTAGAAGCCCCCGAGACGCTGCCCAATCTGGAAGGTGATCGAGATAAGCTCAAACAGGCGCTGCTAAACCTGCTCAACAACGCCGTAAAATATAATTGCCCGCAGGGGAAAGTTATCCTCCGCGCCTGGATCAAAGAGAGCCAGTTATTCTTCGCCGTCCAGGATACCGGGGTCGGCATCCCCGCCGACCAGATTTCACAGCTTTTCACCCGTTTCTTCCGGGCGAGCAATGTAGAACGCTCCGTATCTGGAACCGGGCTTGGATTGTCGATCAGCCGCCGCATCATTCAAATGCATAATGGAGAAATTGACGTTGAAAGCACCCTGGATGTAGGGACAACTTTTACCGTGCATCTTCCCTTGCGGCAAGAGCCTGGTTAACGGATTCTTTGAAAGAAACGACAACTTCGACTAAAAGTTTTTCCTATTCGGAAAAGCTTTGTTCCACCTATTGACAAAACATCCAATTATATTTATGATCGGCGGAACGTCTCACACTAATTGGGTACACGCCGAACTTGAACTTTTTTAATTTACCGTTTTTTGTAAATTCGAATTTCCACAGGTCTGAGACTTCGAGAAGAACCTGCATAGATCTTACGCCATAGCAATATGTGCAGAATCTTCCTATAAGCGTAGTAAGTCCAATTTTAGCGAAAGGAGGATAACGCCATAGAATCACCCTCCTCGAGTAGCACGCAAAACCCGTTGGGGGCCCATAGGCACAAACAATCCAGTGCCCGAAATGATAGCTCGTTCCTTTGCTGGTATCGAAAAACATTCACAAAGAAGGAGAAACAGAAGATGAAAGCTCGCTATATGGTTTTGACCGTTCTCGTGCTGCTGTCCATGGTTTTGTCCAGCTGCGCGCCAGCCGCCCCGGCTGCCACAGATCCTTTTGGCGTCGCCAAGATCCCCGCTGGCCAGACAGTAAAAATCGGCATGGGCGCCCCCATGACCGGTGACAACGCGCAGTTTGGCGTCGACATCTCGCAGGGCGCCAAAATCGCCGTCGCGGATGCCGGCGATGTCCAGGGCTTCAAGTTTGAGCTGGTGGCTGAGGATGATGGCGGCACCCCTGAAGGCGGCGCCGCGGTTGCCAATAAGTTCGTGGCGGACCCCACCATCGTCGCCGTTGCCGGTCACATCTTCTCCGGTGCGACCGCTGCGGCCATGCCCATCTATGAAAAGGCCGGCATCCCCATGATGTCGCCTTCCGCGACCAACCCCCCCCTGACCCAGAGCGGCTCCAAGGTCTTCAACCGCGTAGCCTTTACCGATGCGGCCCAGGGCAAATTCGCGGCTGACTATATCTTCAATGTGCTTGGCAAGAAAAACATCGCCGTGATGCATGACGGTCAGGCCTATGGGAAGGGATCTGGCGGATGTGGTTGCAGCCCGTTTCAAGGAAATTGGCGGCACGGTAGTCGATGAAGTCGCCATTACCCCCGCCGAAACCGATTACACCGCACCGCTTTCCTCGGTTGCTGCGAAGAAACCCGAGGTGCTGTACTACGGTGGTTATGTTCAGGAAGCCGTTGTCCTGGTCAACCAGATGGCTCAGTCTGGCCTGCAGGGCGTGCCCTTCTTCGGCTGCGACGGCACCTATGGCGCCGATTTCATCGATCGTGGCGGCAAGAATGCTGAAGGCGCGTATGCAGTAGCCCTGATCCCGCCCGCTTCCGATGCCGTCAAGGCGTTCAATGAGAAGTACAAGGCCGAGTTCGGTAAAGAAGCCGGCTCGCTCTCCCCATACACCTGGAATGCTTACGACTCCGCGGCCACCCTGATCTCCGCGATCAAGTCGGTAGCCACCAAAGGCGCGGATGGCAGCCTGATGATCCCGCGCGGCGCGCTGGTGAACGCAGTCCGCAACCTCAAGGATTACAAAGGCCTGAGCGGCACCATCACCTGCGATAAAACCGGTGAGTGCAACTCCTCCGGCCCCATCTTCTATGTCGTGAAGGACGGCACCTGGTCGGTTGCGCCAAACAAGTAGGTTCCGCAGTTTACGAAACAAAATGTGGTGGAAAGGAGCCACGCCACGATGTGGCGCATCCTTTCCACCACAAACCATTTCTTGAACCCCTCAAAAAATCTCCACGGAAAACATAGAAAACATGAGTTTAAATCGATTGACCCTCCCTTTCCAGAACAGCAAAAACCTGGGCAATATCGTCCGTTGGGTGCTGGGTGCAGTAATTTTGGCGCTTTTTTTCTGGAGATTTTATTCGGTAAATATTGTTAACCATGTATATGGTCTGGACACCTGGGTACGTTTTGGCATTACGGGTTTAATCCTGGGCGGGATGTATGCGCTGATTGCGATCGGTTACACCCTGGTTTATGGTATTTTGTTTATGATCAACTTTGCCCATGGGGACGTGATGATGCTGGGCGCTTTCGCCGGTTATTTTGTGTTTGAAGCGTTCAAAGTCATCCCCATGCCCACCGCCGCTGATCCCAAGTTGACCTTTATCAACGCCCAGCCCATCCTTTCCATCATTCTGGCCTTTATCGTTGGAATGGTGGTAGCTTCGGCTTCCGGGTTCTTCCTCGAGCGTTTTGCTTACCGCCCGCTGCGCAACGCGCCGCGCCTGGTACCGCTGATCAGCGCCATTGGCGCCTCGATCTTCCTCGAAAACGCTGCCCAACTGCTGTTTGGCCCGCAGCGCCGCAACTACACCAACCCCGAGTTCTTGACCCGCGGGCAAGGTTGGAATATTCCCATCTCGGGCAGCACCGTTGTGATCACCTATACGGGCGTCTTTTCCTTTGTCCTCTCAATTTTGCTGATGATCGCGCTGTACCTGCTGGTGCAGCGCACCAAGCTGGGGCGCTCCATGCGCGCCGTAGCGCAGGACAAGAAAACAGCCGCGCTGATGGGCATCGATGTAGATGCGGTAATCAGCCGCACGTTTATCATCAGCGGCATCCTGGCTGGAGCCGCTGGCGTAATGTGGGGCATCCACCAGGGCATTGTCTATTTACTTCATTGGCTTTATCCCGGGCATTAAGGCCTTCACCGCGGCCGTTTTGGGCGGTATTGGCAATATCCCCGGCGCCATGATCGGTGGATTGTTCCTCGGCATCCTGGAATCGTTAGGCCCTGCCGCGTTGGGGATCGACTTCCAGCTCAAGGATGTCATTTCTTTCTCCATCCTGGTCCTGGTGCTCATCTTCCGCCCCTCGGGCATCCTGGGCGAGGCGCTTTCTGAGGAGAAAATCTAATGAGCTCCAAATCCATTCGCAATGGTCTCAATTCTGGGGCTGTTTTTTCTGTCATCATCGTTTTCCTGGCCTTGATTGGTTTCACCGTTACTGGTGCAAAGCTGGTTGCCCGGATCCTCGGCCAGCCGCCTGCCACAAGCGAGAGCCCCGCCCTGATCTTTTTTGTCATTTTTATGGGCCTGTTAGGATTATGGAATGGCGCATTGGCTGCCAAACCTGTTTCGCGTGCGGATAAATTGAAAGATGCCGCTGCTGCCAGTCTTACCTGCCGGTGGGTTGACCGGCCTGGTCCTTGGCCTTCTTGCCGTGATCTTTGGTGCCTTTTTGGCTCAAAAAATTGACCCGCGCATTTACCTGGCCATGGTCTCACCGGAAACAATGAAGATTTTTCTGTTCAGGCAGGCGCCAGGCACCGCGTTTGTATATCACCTGCTGTTGATGGTCGTTTCAGCCTTGTTGGGTGGTCTGCTGGTTTACGGCCTCCGCAAAATTGCTTTCAGGCAGCGCCTGCGCGGCTGGATACAACAAATCGGGAGTGCCATCGGCGGGCAATCCATCGTCCGGCAGCTCCGCCGCGCTCCATACACGATTTATATCCTCTACCTGCTGGTAGCAATCGTGCTGTTCTTCCTGCCCCGTTCCTGGGGATCGTACTGGAATTACATCATCGGCACGGTCGGTATCTACGTCATCCTCGGCCTCGGCCTGAATATTATCGTCGGCCTGGCCGGTCAGCTCGTTCTTGGGTACGTGGCTTTCTTCGCCATCGGCGCATACACGATGGCCCTCCTGACCGCGCCGAAACCGCACAATCTCATGTGGAACTTCTGGATCGTCCTGATCATCGGCATCGCACTTTCCGCCCTCACCGGTATCCTGCTAGGTCTGCCCATCCTGCGCCTGCGCGGCGATTACCTGGCCATCGTCACCCTCGGCTTCGGCGAAATCATCCGCATCCTGCTGCAAAGCGATCTGATGTCCCCATACACCGGTGGTCCCCAGGGCGTTCCCAATATTGGCGGGCCAACGCTGTTGGGGAAGCCCTTTAACACCGATGTCGACTTTATGTACCTGATCTTTTTGGCCGTCGCATTGGTCATCTTTATCACCAACCGGCTGCAAAACTCGCGCACCGGGCGCGCCTGGGTTGCCATCCGTGAGGATGAGGTTGCCGCGCGCGCCACGGGCATCAACACCTTCCAGTCCAAGCTGCTGGCGCTGGCCATCGGCGCGGCCTTTGCCGGGCTGGGTGGAGTGCTGTTCGCCTCGCGCAACCAGTTCACCGGGCCGGAAGATCATACCCTGATGGTATCGATCAACGTGCTCGCGCTGGTGATCGTCGGCGGCATGGGCAGCATCCCAGGGGTAATCCTGGGCGCATTCGCGCTAAAAGGGCTGCCGGAAATGCTGCGCGAGCTGGATATTTACCGCCTCATGTTCTTCGGCGCGCTCCTGGTCGTGATGATGATCCTGCGTCCCGAAGGTCTCTGGCCGGCTTCCCGCCCGCGAATGGAGAAAGGAACAGCAGCCAGAGCTCGCACCGCAAGAACGAGCCGCAACCCGCCAAAGTGGAGGGGGACTGAACATGCCAACCACCCTTGAAACACGCCAGGTAACCAAAATGTTTGGCGGGCTGATCGCCGTTGACCAGGTTGACCTGTCCGTTCCTGAGCAAACCATTGCCAGCATCATCGGCCCCAACGGCGCCGGAAAGACCACCTTGTTCAACTGCATTTCCGGCTTTTACCAGCCTGAGAAAGGCCAGGTGCTCTTTTACGGCAAGCCCATTCAGGGCCGCCCGACAAACGAAGTGGCCCACCTGGGCATTGCCCGCACCTACCAGAATATCCGCCTGTTCAGCAATATGACCGCCCTGGAAAATATTCTGGTCGGCCAGTACCCGCACCTGAAAAATGGCTGGATCGACGCCGTACTGCGCCACCCTCGTTTTGTCCGGGAAGAAAAAACCTCCCTCGAGGAAGCCAAACGCCTGCTGGCATTCGTCCACCTGGCTGGTCTGGGCGATAACCTGGCGCGCAACCTGCCCTATGGCGCCCAGCGCCGCCTGGAAATTGCGCGTGCTCTGGCCAACAAACCCCGCCTGCTGCTCCTGGACGAGCCAACCGCCGGGATGAACCCGCAGGAAACGGCTGACATGACCCATTTCATCAAGCGGCTGCGCGACGAGCTGGGCATCACCATCTTGCTCATCGAGCACGATATGCGCGTGGTGATGGGCATCTCCGATCAAATCACTGTTTTGGATTACGGCGTAAAGATCGCCGAAGGTACCCCGCAGGAAATCCAGGCCAATGCCCGCGGTGATCGAGGCCTATCTTGGCCCAGGCGCGGCCAAACTCTCCGAGAGTTTCCGCAGAGAAAAGAAACAGCACCTATGATGCTCCAAGTTGAAGACCTAAACGTTTATTACGGCGCCATCCATGCCCTCAAAGGCATCACCTTTCACCTGGAAAAAGGGGAAATCGTGGCGTTGATCGGCGGAAACGGGGCTGGTAAATCGACCACGCTAAATACCATCTCTGGCCTGCTGCGCCCGACGCAAGGGAAAAGTAACCTTCCTGGATGAAGATGTTACCGTCGTCCCCCCGCAGAATATCGTCCGCCGCGGGGTCGTCCAGGTGCCAGAAGGCCGGCGCATCTTCCCCAAGCTGACCGTCCAGGAAAACCTGGAAATGGGCGCATTTATCTTCGATGATAAAGATCAGATCGCAGCAGGATATGGAAGCCGTGATGACGCGCTTCCCCCGCCTGCGCGAGCGCCGCAAGCAGTTTGGCGGCACGCTTTCGGGCGGCGAGCAGCAGATGCTGGCGATTGCCCGCGGGTTGATGGCCCGCCCCAACCTGCTGCTGCTGGATGAGCCCTCGATGGGTCTTTCACCTATCCTGGTCGAGCAGATTTTCGAGATCATCCGTGAGATCAACGCCCAGGGCACATCCATCCTGCTGGTCGAGCAGAACGCGCAGATGGCGTTATCGATCGCCGACCGCGGCTATGTGCTGGAAACCGGGCGAATCACCCTGGAAGGCAATGCGACCGAGCTGCTGGAAAACCCGCAGGTGATCGAAGCCTACCTGGGTGGGCACGAATAGGTTCATCCATGGAGGAAGGTTCATTATGCCTACCGCGTTGCTCTCCGTTTCCGATAAAAGTGGGTTAGTCGACCTGGCCCATCAGCTGACCAAATTGGGCTGGCACCTGCTCGCCAGCGGTGGAACTGCGACCGCCATCCAGAAAGCTGGTCTGGAAGTCCAGGATGTTGCCTCTTATACCGGCAGCCCGGAAATTCTGGGCGGGCGGGTAAAAACGCTGCACCCGGCTGTTCACGGTGGCATCCTGGCCCGCGAGACCGTCAGCGACCAGACCGACCTGACCCGCATCCATGCCCGCCTGATCGACCTGGTGGTGGTCAACCTGTACCCCTTTCAAAAAACGGTCAACAAACCAGACGTGAAACTGAGCGACGCGATTGAAAATATCGACATCGGCGGCGTTGCGCTGATCCGCGCGGCGGCCAAGAACTACGAGCGCGTTGCCGTGGTTACCGACCCAGCCGATTACCCGCCCTGATCCTCAGGAACTGCAGGCCGATGGTCAGGTATCTCTGCCCACCCGCCAGCGGCTGGCGATTAAGGCCTTCCAGCATACCGCCGGGTATGATACCGCCATTGCCGCGTTACCTCAGCCAGGCGCTTACCGAAGACAGCGGCGTGGTTGCAACCGCCGGCCTGGCTGTCGCTTTATCCCATCCACCGAGCTGCGCTACGGCGAAAACCCGCACCAGCAGGCCCGCCTGTTCCATCTAAACCCGCAAGGCGGCGCCTTTGGCGGCGAGGTGCTGCAAGGGAAAGCGCTTTCCTACAACAACCTGCTCGATCTGGATGCGGCCTGGCGCGCGGCGCTTTCCTTCGGTGAGCAGCCGGCCATCGCCATTGTGAAGCATCTTTCACCCTGCGGAATTGCCAGCGCCAGCAACCTCCCCCAGGCCTTCCGCCTGGCTCTGCAAAGCGACCCGGTTTCCGCCTATGGCGGGGTAATCGCTGCCAGCCAGACCTTTGACCTGGAGACCGTTGAGGCAATGGGCAGCCTGTTCGTCGAATGCATCATTGCGCCCGGGTTTGCTCCCGAGGCGCTGGAAAAGCTGGCCAAACGGAAAAACTTGCGCCTGGTCAGCGCGCCGGATAAGCGCCTCTGCGCCCAGATTACGAGGTGCGCACGATCACCCAGGGCTTCCTCTGGCAAACACGCGATTTTGGCGACCCGCCCAACACGCAGGATTGGCAGGTGGTCACCCATCCGCCAGCCCAGCGCGCGAAGAGTGGACCACGCTGCGCTTTGCCTGGAAAGCCTGCCAGCACGTCAAGTCCAATGCCATCGTGCTGGCGCGGATTTGGGCAGGATGCGGCGACAGTCGGCATCGGCGGCGGCCAGCCCAACCGCGTCGACTGTGTGCGCATTGCCATCGAGCGGGCCGGCGAGCGCGCCAAAGGCTCGGTGATGGCCTCCGACGCCTTCATCCCCTTTGCCGACTCGGTCGAAACCGCCGCTGCCGCGGGCGTCACGGCTATCGTCCAGCCCGGCGGCTCCATGCGCGACGAGGAAAGCGATCGCTGCCGCCAACGCGCACGACATCGCCATGGTGTTTACCGGCATCCGCCACTTCCGCCACTAATCGAGGCTGGGGACTAGAAAATTCAATGCTTTCAACCCAAAGTAGAAATGTCCCCTCCAAAATTCAATGATTGACAAAACCAACACCCTCTGATATAGTATTTGACAATGAACACCAACCGTATCGCCCGCTTTCATCATCATACCAGCCTCCCCCCCGCCTGACCGGTGGAGGTCGGTTCTGCCTGGCGATACCCAGCCTATGCTAAGAACCCCCGGTCAACCGGGGGTTCTTTTTTTATACCCCCACATACCGTCCTTGGATTTTACCGGATTACGGATAACGCCTTCCATAACACGCCTTACCTATCCTGTTTATTGGAGCCCGCATGCCTTCCTTACCTGCCGAACCCACCCCCACTCTGCGTATCTCTCTGCCCTCCAAGGGCCGCCTGGCCGAAGATGCCCTGGAATTTCTCAGCGCCTGCGGCCTGAAAGTCTACAAACCCAACCCGCGCCAGTACGAAGCGCGCATCCCAGCCCTGCCCGAGCTGCACGTGCTCTTCCAGCGCCCCGCCGATATCGTCGTCAGCGTCCGCGATGGCAGCGTCGATTTTGGCATCACCGGAATCGACGTGATCGAGGAGCGCAAAGGCGAGAACGGCAGCGTGCTGGTGCTGCACGACAGCCTGGGCTTTGGGTTCTGCTCGCTGAACCTGGCCGTCCCGGAAAGCTGGGAAGATGTCCAGGATGTGGAGAGCCTGCGCGTATTCGCCGCCGGGCTGGGCCGCCCGCTGCGCATTGCCACCAAGTACCCCTGCCTCACCGGGCGCTTTCTCGATGCGCGCGGCATCGCCTACACCTTGATCTCCGCCGAAGGCACGCTGGAAACCGCCCCGGCCATCGGCTACGCCGATATGATCTCCGATCTGGTCTCCTCCGGGCAGACCCTGCGCGATAACCGCCTCCGGCCGCTGCCGGATGGCCTGATCCAGCCATCCCAGGCCGCGCTGATCGCCAACAAAGACACCCTCAAAGCCAACCCGGCCGCCCTGGGCGTGGCCCGCCAGTTGCTGGAATTCTTTGAGGCCCACCTGCGCGCCAGCGAAAACCTGGCCATCTTTGCCAATATGCGCGGAACTTCCCCCGAGGCAATCGCCGAGCGCATCTTCAGCCAGCCGGCCATCGGCGGCTTGCAAGGGCCTACCATCTCACGGGTGGTTGTCCGCGAGCAGGACCCCAACTGGTTCGCGGTCAACATCATCGTCCCGCGCAGCCAGATCTTCCAGGCCATCACCGAGCTGCGCGCCATTGGCGGCAGCGGCGTGGTGGTTATGCCCGTCACCTACATCTTCGACGAAGAACCCCCGCGCTACATGGCCATGCTGCAGGCATTGGAAATAAGGACTGAGATCCATGCTAAAACTTTACGACCCCACCACTGCCCGCCAGACCATCCTCAAACGCATCCCGGTGGATGATATGGAAGTGCCTGCCATCGTCCAGGAACGGATCCTGCGCACCTTTGGCGAGCCGCTCACCCCTGCTCAGGTCGTCGAGCGCATCCTGCGCGACGTGCGCCTGCGCGGCGACCCTGCCCTGGCGGAATGGACCGAACGCCTGGATGGACGCAAGTCCACGCAGTTCCGCGTACCCACAGCAGGAGCTGCAAGCTGCGCTGGCTGCCTTGCCCGCCGAACAGCGCGCCGCCCTGGAACTGTCCGCGGACCGCGTGCGCCGCTTCCACCAGGCCCAGCCGGTCACATCCTGGATGACCCAGGCGCTGGGCGGCACCTGGGCCAGTATGTGCGCCCAATCCGCCGCGTGGGCCTGTATATCCCTGCCGGGACCGCGCCGCTGCCCTCCTCCGTGCTTGATGTCCGCCATCCCGGCCCAGGTGGCCGGGCGTGTCAGAGATCGTCCTGGTCGCCCCACCCGACCGCGCGGCGGGGGAAATTGCGCCCATTATCCTGGCCACTGCCGCGCTGCTGGGAATCGAGGAAGTGTACACCATCGGCGGCGCGCAGGCCATCGCCGCGCTGGCGTACGGCACCGGCAGCATCCGCCCGGTAGATAAAATCTTTGGTCCCGGCAACCTGTTCGTCACCCTGGCCAAGCGCCAGGTGTACGGCGTGGTCGGTATCGACGGGCTGGCCGGACCGACCGAAACGGTGGTCATCGCCGATGATTCGGCGCGCCCCGCCTGGGTCGCTGCTGACCTGCTGGCCCAGGCCGAACACGATGTTCTGGCCGCCGCCATCCTGCTGACGCCCTGCGCCGGACCTGATCGAGAAAGTGCAGGTCGAGATCGCCCGCCAGTTAGAAGAGCGCAGCCGGGCCGAGATCATCAGCGCTTCGCTGGCCAACCGCAGCGGCGCCGTCCTGACCGCCAGCCTGGAGGAAGCCGTCGAGCTGGCCAACCTGTATGCCCCCGAACACCTGTGCCTGGCCGTGCGCGATCCCTGGCGGCTGGCCGAAAAAGTAACCGCGGCCGGTGGGATCTTTATCGGCGAGCAGTCCTTTGAAGTTCTGGGCGATTACGTGGCCGGGCCGTCTCATGTCATGCCCACGGGCGGGTCCGCGCGCTTTGCCTCGCCGCTCAATGTGCTGGACTTCGTCCATATCGTTTCCCTGGTGGCCCTGGACCCAGCCACCACCCAATCCATCGCCCCCGCCGCCGCCACTATCGCTATGGCTGAAGGATTGGATGCCCACGCCAATGCCGCGTTAATAAGAACCGTAAATCAGTGAACATGCATGATCAGTGAACAGTCAATCAGGTAATCCTCCTCACTGATCGACTGATTGACTGATCGACTGATCGACTGATTGACTGATCGACTTCTCATAGGATACCCAATGCAAACTGCCGCCCGCTTCCAATCCTTCCCCCCATACACCCCCATCGAGCCTTTCGAGGTGCTCTCCGCGCGACTGGGACTTCCGCCAGAGCAAATTGTCAAGCTGGACGCCAACGAGAATCCCTACGGCCCATCGCCCCTGGCCCGCCAGGCGCTGGCGGACTTGCCTTTCGCCCACATCTACCCCGACCCCGAGAGCCGCGCCCTGCGCCAGGGATTGGCAAGCTTCACCGGGCTGCCCGTTGAGCACCTGCTGGCCGGCGCTGGCGCGGATGAGTTGATCGACTTGCTGCTGCGCGTGCTGCTCGAACCGGACGACTGCGTGATCAACTGCCCGCCGACCTTTGGCATGTACCCGTTCGATACCCTGCTCAATGCCGGACAGGTGATCGACGTGGTCAGGCGCGCGGATTTTGGCCTGGACTGCGCCGCGATCCAGCGCGCCGTGGAAACCCGCCGCCCCAAAGCGATTTTCATCACCACCCCCAACAACCCGGACGGCAACCTGCCGCCCGCTGAAGAAATCGACTTCCTGCTGTCGCTGCCCGTGCTGGTGGTCATCGATGAAGCCTATATCGAGTTCACCAGCACTGGCGGGCGGTTGGGTGAAAAATACACCCGCCTGCTGGAAGTACCCCAGCGCGAGAACCTGGTCGTACTGCGCACCTTTAGCAAATGGGCCGGGCTGGCCGGGCTGCGCGTCGGCTACGGCGCCTTTCCAGCCTGGATGCTCCCCGCCTTGTGGAAGGCCAAACAGCCCTATAACGTCAATGTGGCTGCCAGCGCGGCTGCCCTGGCTTCCCTGCAAGACCTCGAAACCCTGGCCGGAAACGTTGAGCGCCTGCGCCAGGAGCGTGAGCGCCTGTTTACGCTCCTGGCTGGAATGCCGTACCTGCGCCCGTTCCCTTCCCAGGCAAATTTCATCCTTTGCCAGGTGCTCGGTCGTTCTGCCAAAGATTTGAAAGACCGCCTCGCCCAGGCAGGCGTGCTGGTGCGTTACTACAGCACGCCCCTGCTCAAAGACTATATCCGCGTCAGCGTGGGCCGCCCGCAGGACAGCGATGCTTTGCTGGAGGCGCTGCAAAAAATTCCGGCCGAGGAGCGCATTGCATGAAAACCTCCCCCCTTTTCGTAAAGGTTTGGATCAATCGGCTACGCGAATGGCGGGATGGGGTTCCACAGACCGGTCGAAAAACGCCCGCCTTCCCCGTCCCGGTCACCGGGAGTGAGACATCCACTCCACTGCGTCGCGCTGCGCTGACCCGCCAGACCGGCGAAACGCAGGTGGAAGTGCGCCTCGATATCGATGGCTCGGGCAGCCACCAGATAGATACCGGCTTGCCTTTCCTCGACCATATGCTCGCCCAGGTCGCCGTGCACGGCCTGTTCGACCTGTACATCAAGGCCACCGGCGACCTGCACATCGACCCGCACCACACCCTGGAAGATGTGGCGCTCACGCTGGGCAGCGCCTTCCAGCAGGCGCTGGGCGAACGGGCCGGCATACGTGCGCATGGCCTCCGCCGACTGCCCCATGGATGAAAGCCTGGCCTGGGTGGCAGTCGATTTTTCTGGTCGCCCCTACACCGTCTTCCAGGTGGACTGGCATGTCCCCGTCCGTCGGTGGGCTGCCCGTCTCGTTGTTCGCTCACTTTTTCGAGAGCTTTGCCCTCAATGCGCGCTGCAACCTGCACGCTGCCGTGCGCTACGGGCGCGACGATCATCACCAGGCCGAGGCATTATTCAAAGCCCTGGGCCGCGCATTGTGCGCCGCCACCCGCATCGACCCGCGCCGCGCCGGGCGCGTGCCTTCCAGCAAAGGCATTTTATTTTAGCAGTGAGGAGGCTGTAAATTGAACAGTTACGATGCACTTCTAATCGACGCCGGAACCGGCAACCTGCACTCTGTTCACAACGCGCTGCTGGCGTTGGGGTTCAACGTGCGCGTCTCCAGCGACCCGCTCGACCTGCATCATCCCTGGCCGGGTGATCCTGCCGGGCGTCGGCGCGTTTGGCAGCTTTATGCAGGGCCTGCGCGAGCGCGGCCTGATCGAGCCGCTCCAGGCGGCCTGCCGCCGCGGCGACCCGTTGTTTGGCATCTGTGTGGGCATGCAGGCCCTGTTTGAGCTCAGCGAAGAGATAGGCGAGCACCCCGGGCTGGCGCTGCTGCCCGGGCAGGTAGTCCGCTTTCCCAGTCTTTACCGATCGCAAAGTGCCCCACACCGGCTGGAACCAGCTCTGGTTTGCGCCGGAATCGCCCCTCTTCCGCGGCCTGCCGGCGGGCGCGTACGCTTACTTCAACCATTCCTATTACTGCGCCAACCAGGACCTATCCGACTGCGCCGCGCGTACCGATTATGGGATTGAATTCACCAGCGCCGTCCAGCGCGGCAGCCTGTTTGGCGTCCAGTTCCACCCCGAAAAGAGCCAGCGCGTGGGCCAGAAAGTATTGGAGAACTTCTTTAAAATCTAATGGACAAACCTAACCCCGCTTCATTCACGATCTTCCCTGCCATCGACCTGCGCGACGGACAGGTAGTGCGTCTGAAAGAAGGCGACCCCGACCGCCAGACGTATTACTCCTCCGACCCGGCCGGGGCTGCCCGCCGCTGGATTGCGGCCGGCGCGCGCTGGCTGCACGTGGTCAACCTGGACGGGGCCTTTGGCGAAAGCGGCGCCGCCAACCAGCGCGCGCTGAACGCTATTCTGACCCAGGCCCGGCCGGCCGGTGTTTCGGTGCAGTTTGGCGGCGGACTGCGCTCGCATAAAGCCATCCAAAACGCGCTGGAGTTGGGCGTTCAGCGGGTGGTGTTGGGCACCATCATCGTTGAACAGCCGCAGATCATAGAAGAAGCGCTGGCCCGCTGGGGCTGCGAGCATATCGCTGCCGGCCTGGACGCCCGCGATGGGCTGGTGCAGGTGCGTGGCTGGCAAAGCGCGACCACCCTGGATGCCGGAGCAGTAGCGGCATCGCTCAAACAGGCCGGTCTATGCTGGCTGATCTTCACCGACATTGCCCGGGATGGGCTGCAAACCGGTCTCAATCTGCCCGCGACGATCGCCCTGGCGCGCCAGAGTGGGCTAGATGTGATCGCCTCCGGAGGCGTCAGCCGCCTGGAGGATGTCCAGCAGGCCAAAGAAGCCGGCCTGGCCGGCGCGATCGTCGGTCGAGCCCTCTACGAATGCTCCATTGACCCCGCCCAGCTGTTTGCCCTCGACTCAACTCCCTGACGCTCTTTCTTCACGCATCCCGAAGAACGGATCGCGAATACCATATAACGGAGCCATTATGCTTGCCAAACGAATCATTCCCTGCCTGGATATATGCCAACGGTCGCGTTGTGAAAGGCGTGCACTTCCTCAACCTGCGCGACGCCGGCGACCCGGTTGAACAGGCCCGTATTTATGATGCCGCCGGAGCCGATGAGCTGGTTTTCCTGGATATCTCGGCCACCCACGAGGGCCGTGATACGGTGGTTGAAACCGTCCGCCGGGTTGCCGACCGGGTCTTTCTGCCCCTGGCCGTTGGGGGCGGCATCCGCACCGTTGAGGATATGCGCCGCCTGCTGCTGGCCGGGGCGGATAAGGTCAGCGTCAATTCCGCCGCGGTGCGCAGCCCAAACTTGCTGAGCGAAGGCGCCGACCGCTTCGGCGCGCAGTGCGTGGTGCTGGCCATCGACGCGCGCCGGTCCAGCGCCGCCACGGTCCAGCGCTGGGAGGTGTTTGTTAACGGCGGGCGCACTCCCACCGGGCTCGACGCGGTGGAGTGGGCTGTGCAAGGCGTCGAGGCCGGGGCCGGCGAAATCCTGCTCACCAGTATGGACGCCGATGGCACGCTCAACGGCTACGATATTGAGCTGACTCGCGCCATCGCGGATGCCGTCCGCGTTCCGGTCATCGCCTCCGGTGGCGCCGGGACGCTGGAACACTTTGCCCAGGTGCTCACCGAGGGCCGCGCCGACGCGGCCCTGGCGGCCTCATTATTCCACGATGGCAAACTGGCCATCCCCGACTTAAAGAAATATCTTTCCGGGCAGGATATTCCCGTCCGTATCATCGATACCATCCCATAATCGCGCTGGGATGCATAATTTTTTCACGTCCCTGCGCGTTCGCGACTTCCGTCACATCTTTGCCTTTTTATCCTTTGAGATAATTTATGGAAGAAATATTTCCCCTACAGTATGATGAACACGGCTTGATCCCGGCCGTTGTACAGGACGCCGTCAGCGGTCAGGTGCTGATGCTGGCCTATATGAATGCCGAATCGCTGCGACAAACCCTGCGCAGCGGGCAAACCCATTTCTGGTCGCGCAGCCGCCAGGAGCTGTGGCACAAGGGCGCCACCTCGGGCAATGTGCAGTATGTGGTAGATATCACCGTCGACTGCGATGCCGATACCCTGCTCGTGCGCGTCCGCCCGGCCGGCCCCGCCTGCCACACCGGCAATACCACCTGCTTTTACCGCCCCCTGCCATCCCTGATCTCGAAAAACGAATAACGGTTCGCTCGTTGACCGATACCATATTTCTGGAGCCCCCATGACCCTCGATGAACTGTACACCATAATTTGTGACCGGCGCGATCACCCATCCACTCAATCCTACACCGCCCGGCTGATCGCCGAAGGCGAGGATGAAATTGTAAAGAAAGTCGGCGAAGAAGCCATGGAAGTGATCCTGGCCGCCAAAGGCCAGGGCGACCAGCGTCTGGTCGAAGAAATGGCCGACCTGACCTATCATGTGCTGGTGCTGCTGGCTTTTCGCGGCCTCTCTCCGGAGGATATTCGCGCCGAGCTGGCCAAACGGCACCGTTAAAGAAAATAACCCTGCAAACGCAGGGTTGTCATCTTTAAAAAAAGACCCCACCATGCCGTGTGCTGCGAAGTTTTGAACCTGCTTTCGCAGGAGGGAACCTCGACGACGGATCCGCCTTGGCTTTAGCTATCGCACGCTGTTGCGTGCGCTATCGCCTATCGCGTCACCAGCGTGATACTGGATCCCATTTTTTCAAGTGTTGGCTCAAAACCGGTTATGCGGCATCACGAACACAGCAGGGCAATCTTTTTATACCATGAAAGCACCTGGTTGACAAGAATGCTAATTTTCAACCACCTTACAATTCCCGGCGCAGCGTGCCTGAGGCACGCTGCCTTCAGGTACGGAGCGACTCAGGTATTATACCGGCAGGTTCCAATACTCCCCGCCGCCGGCGTATGGCTCAGCCTGGCAATCTCCGCGTCTGGCTGCGCCGAGAGATCCAACAGCTCCTCCTTCAGCACCCCCTCGATCCCTGATACCCCGCATACAGCTTGCCAAAGCGCCCGGGCATCGCCCGGCACATCTCGATAATCCCTCTTAAGGTGCTGTTGATCACCGGCGTAGGCCCGCCAGACTGGGCAATAATTACATTTTTACCGGCTATTTTTGCGTTTTCCATTCGGTGTGAAAGACGCCCTCTTTATCGATACGGTGATAAGTATGCGCGCCGAAGAAATCGCGCTGCGCCTGGATCAGGTTTGCGGGAAGCACCGCCGTGCGATACGCGTCGAAATATGCCAGCGAGGCGCTCAACGCCGCGCAGGGAATCCCCATCCCCACCGCCTGTTGTACAGTCTGCCGCCAGCCCGGCTGGCAGCGGTCCATGACCGGCCGGAAATGATCCGTAATCAGCAGGTTCTCCAGGTCAGGGGCGCGGCGGTAGGCATCCATAATATCGTTCAATACCCGCGCGCGGATAATGCACCCCGCGCGCCAGATGGCGGCGATTTCGGCCAGGTTTAGCTGGTAGTTATAATCTTTCGAGGCGCAGGCCAGCAAGTTCATCCCCTGGGCGTAGGTGGTAAGCGCGCTGGCCTCCAGCGCGTCGTGGATCGCGGAGAGAAACGCCATGCGGGTCGCCGGGCAGCGCCGCTCTGGGGCCGGTCAGTAATTGGCTTGCCTTTACGCGCAGTTCCTTCTGGCTGGAAATAATCCGGCTGAGGACCGCGCTGCTGATAGTAGGGTCAGGCGCGCCAATATCCAGCGCATTTTGCGAGGTCCACTCACCGGTGCCTTTTTGCTCTGCTTCATCGAGAATAATATCGACCATCGGCTTTCCGGTTTCCGGGTCCGCTTTTGCCAGAATTTGAGCGGTAATCTCGATCAGGTAAGAGCTCAACGCGCCTTGATTCCATTCCTGGAATACCTCGCCAATTGCCTGGGGCCGCATTCCCATGCCGCGCCGCATCAGGTCGTAAGCCTCGGCGATCAGCTGCATTACCCCATATTCAATCCCGTTGTGGACCATTTTGACGTAATGCCCGGCGCCGCGCGGCCCGATGTAGGTAACGCAGGGCTGGCCATCCTCGGGCGCTTTTGCGGCGATTGCGGTGAGGATGGGCTTCAATGCCTCCCAGGCATCTCGGGGGCCGCCGGGCATCAGGCTGGGTCCCAACCGCGCGCCTTCCGCGCCGCCCGATACGCCCATGCCGACGAAGTGATAGCCTTCCTCCGAGAGTTGCTTCGAACGCAGGTCGGTATCCATAAAAAACGAGTTTCCCCCATCGATCAGGATATCGCCGGAATCCAGAAATGGCTTTATCTGCGCGATGGCGCCGTCCAACGGAGGGCCCGCGGGCACCATAATTAATACCCGGCGCGGCTTTTTTAGCATATGCATCAATTCTTCAGGCGACTTCGCCCCTGCGAACGATCTGGAAGCCACGTCCGCTTGCAAAAAAAGCTCGATTTTGCTGATGTTTAAATCATACCCGGCGACAGTGAAACCCTTCTGGCCCATATTGATTGCCAGGTTGTGCCCCATTACGCCTAAACCAACGATGCCAATATCCGCTTTGTCCATTCTTTTCCTCCCTCGCCGAAACATCCAGCGCTCCAAATTACCTGGACCACTTATATTTATTTTACCCGGTTTTTTTCTTGCTCTGAAAGCAAATGACCCCATTGCCAGGAGCTTATCGGAACACTCATTTGAATGGACCACGAATAACGAATTAACAGCCAACGATTAACAAAAACCGGCTGCTTCTATTGAGAAGCAGCCGGTCCACAGAGCGAAGGGGAAACCGGGTCCCATCAGGGGAGAGGAGTTTCTGGGCACCCGCCATCCTCGCTCTGCTCGTTAGTTAGGTGTTACAGAACTATTATATTCCGACCCCAATCGCATTTCAACTATCAATTTTATAACTAAATTTTCGACACGCCTTTTCGGTTATGCCCGGTATGTCCCTGAGGTCACCTTTCCGCCTGTCCCGGTCCAGTCGGTGTGGAAAACTTCCCCAGAAGGCGCGTCGATCCGTTCATAGGTATGCGCGCCAAAGTAATCTCGCTGGGCCTGCACCAGGTTAGCCGGCAGCCAGCCGCTCCGGTAGCCGTCAAAGAAGGAAAGCGTGCTGGAAATTGCCGGCACAGGAATGCCTGCCTCCACGGCGCGTGATACCACCCGCCGCCAGGCAGCCTGGGCTGCTTCCACTTCCGTCTTGAAGTACGGGTCGAGCAGCAGATTGGTCAGGCCCGGCTCCCGGTCATACGCTTCCTTGATTTTGCCCAGGAAAACCGAGCGAATGATGCAGCCGCCCCGCCAAAGCAGCGCGATGCCGCCATAGTTGAGGTCCCAATGATATTCCTGCGCGGCCGCGCGCATCAGCATATACCCCTGCGCGTAAGATAAAATTTTCGCCGCGTAGACGGCTTGTTCAAGATCAGCCAGGAAAGCCTGCCGATCAACCTTCAGGACCGCGTCTGGCCCGGAAAGCACCTGCGCGGCTTTCACTCGTTCTTGCTTCAAGGCCGAGAGCGAGCGGGCCATTACCGCTTCCGCGATGCCGGTCAGCGGCACGCCAAATTCCATAGCCGTCTCCACGGTCCAGCGCCCGGTACCTTTCTGCCCGGCCGCATCCACGATCTTATCCACCAGCGGAGCGCCGTCCTTGTCCTTGTATGCCAGGATGTTCGCGGTGATCTCGATCAGGTAAGAATCGAGTTTTCCCCGGTTCCAGCGCGCCAGGACCGCGGCCATTTCTTCAGCGTTCAGGTTCAAGCCGGCCTTCATCAAATGATATGCCTCGCTGATCAGCTGCATATCGCAGTACTCGATCCCGTTATGCACCATCTTCACAAAATGCCCAGCCCCGTTAGCCCCGACCCAGTCGCAGCAAGGGATGTCCCCTTCTACCTTGGCGGCGATAGACTGGAAAATATCCTTTAAGTAGGGCCAGGCTTCTGGTGAACCGCCGGGCATGATGGATGGCCCATGCCGCGCGCCCTCCTCACCACCCGAGACGCCCGTCCCCACAAAATACAATCCCTTGGATTCCACATAGGCAGTGCGGCGCATGCTGTCCGCATAGTTCGAATTGCCGCCATCGATGATGATATCGCCCGGCTCCAGGTGTTCAAGCATCAGCTCGATAAAATCATCCACCGGCTTGCCGGCCTTCACCATCAGCATCACCCGCCGCGGGCGCTTGAGTTGTTTGACCAGCTCCTCAATGGAATACGTTCCTACCACCTGTGTGCCGCGCGCTTCCCCTTCGATAAACGCTTCCGTTTTGGATCCCGTGCGGTTATACACAGCGATCTTATACCCATGATCGTTCATATTGAGGACCAGGTTCTGGCCCATGACGGCCAATCCAATTAAACCAAGATCGCATTCTGCCATAGTAAGCTCCATCAAAAAGGGGTAAATTAGGTTTCTTTCAATTCTTTGGTCTGAAAATGCGCGACCGTTTTGCGCAAGCCATCCTCGAGCGGAACGATCGGCTCCCAACCAAGCTCTTGCTTTGCGCGGGTAGCCTCCAGGTAAATACGGAACGTTTCTCCGACCTTGGCCGGTGCGTAGTTGGCATCCAGCGGGTACCCGGTCGCTTTCTTCAAAGCATCAAAGACCTGGTTTACGGTGGTGCCAATCCCAAAACCCAGGTTAAAAGCCTCTCCCGAGCCTCTTTCGAGCAGCAGCAGGTTTGCGCGCGCGCAGTCTTCGACAAAAACATAATCGCGCACCTGCTCGCCGGTACCGTAGATGGTCACCGGCTTACCGGCCATCATTTTGCCGGTAAAAACTGCCACCACCCCACCCTCCCCCGACGGGTCCTGGCGCGGGCCGTAAACATTCGGGTAACGGATCACCGAATAATCCAACCCGTAAGTTTGTTTGTACATATACAAATACAGTTCCAGCATATATTTCGTTGCGCCGTACGGGGAAAGCGGCTGGACGGGGTGTTTCTCGTCACAGGGCAGGTAAACGGGTTCCCCATAAACGGCGCCCCCGCTGGATATATAGATGACTTTTCGCGCGCCATACTTCACCGCCATGTTCAGCAGGTTCAACCCACCCAGGATATTGACGTTCGCGTCGTAAATCGGGTCGCTGACCGAGCGGCGTACGTCCATCTGCGCGGCATGATGATCCACCACCACGGGGCGTTCCGCTTCGAAAACTTTTTCCAGCTCGGGGCTGCGGATATCAACCTGGTAAAACTTCGCCTTGGGATTCAAATTGCCCAGACGTCCGGTCGCCAGGCTGTCCACTACCACCACTTCGTGACCTGCCTCGATAAACAAGTCGGTTACGTGTGATCCAATGAAACCCGCCCCGCCCGTAACAAGGATCTTCATCGCTCCCTCCATGACAAGAAAACGACTAGGGTGTTTTTTTCTTCCGGTTATTCCGCCGGATCTGGCCTGCGCTGAGCTCAACGGGGACCTGACGCTGGCTCAACAGCTTAATCAGCACGCGCACGCGCTCGCTCCCCGTCAGGCGCAGATCAAAGATGGCTTCATACCCGGCAAAGGGACCTTCTTGAATCAATACCGTTTCGCCCTTTTGCAGGCCCTCGAAAACCTCTCCACCCGCCGCGTTTACATTCTCTACCCGCTTGCGGATGGCGTTGATCAATGTTTCCGGTACGGTGGCCGGTTCCTGGTCAAAGGCCACCATCCCGCGCGCAAACGGCATCCATTGAAACGTAGAAATGCCAGTTTCTTCCAAATCCGCATGGATAAACATATACCCAGGAAAATAAGCCTTGAGTTTTTTCGCCCGGGGGTTAACCGGGGTGACCCGGATGCGCGGGTAAAAGACATCGATGCCCTGGTTCTCCAACTGATCGAAAAGCGCATCCTCCTTATTTGGTTTGCTTTGCAAGGCATACCAATAAGCTGTCATCACCACTTTCCTCATCACCTCTTGGATTGTTATTACTTTGGAGTAGTGACTGATGAAATCCATTTTCCCACCCAGGTTGGTCCCCACGGGCAGCTCCCAATTTCATCCCAGCCACCATTGCAGAGTATAACCGAACCAGGAATTGAATGCAAGGTCGCCAAAACCATATATTAAATATGGATAAAGGTGATGAAACCTGATATATAATGTTATTGGGAAAAGTATACATTCCTGTTCGCCCTATCCCATTTTTAACGGTAGGGGCCAATTGCTCCAGGGGGTCTAACAGGTACCATTCCGTGCCAAACTATGGGAGGTCCAATGAAAGGGCAAAGATACCAATCCTTCACACTTCTTATCACCAGCCTGGCCTTGCTTATCGCGCTGGTCGGTGGAACCTGGAATACAGCGTATGGCGCCGGTCCTGCGGCACAGCGCCTGCTTCCTGCGCAAAGTTCCGCGGCATTTGTCATCCCCACGTTTAATATTGCCTCCGTGCAGGTTGACCAAAGTGTAACGATCACTACCTTCAATTTTCCCGCCAACGACACCTTTAATGTGCTGATGAATACCATCGGCACGCGGGGCGTAGGCGGAATCAATGTCGGCACCATCAGTTCAGGCGCCGGTGGAACGCTTACGCAGACCTTTACGATCCCGGATACGCTCAAAGGCCAGCAGCGCATCGCCATCCGAGCAGAAAGCCCATCCTCCGGTTTCTTTGCCTTTAACTGGTTCTGGAACAACACCGCCGGCGGCATTCCCCCAACCGGATCCACTCCTGTGCCATCGATTCCGCCAGGCACAATCCCCACATTCGCAATCCAGAGCGTGGTCACGGATGGTACCGTAACGATCAAGACCGCCAATTTCCCCGCCAACGATACCTTTAATGTGCTGATGAACTTTATCGGCACGCGCGGCGTGGGCGGAGTTCAGGTGGATGCGATCAACTCAGGCGGCGGCGGGGCCCTCACCATGACCTTCAATATCCCCGCTTCGCTCAAGGGCCAGCAGCAAATCGCCATCCGCCTGCAAAGCCCAACCTCCGGTTTCTTCGCCTACAACTGGTTCTGGAACAACACCACCGGCGGCATTCCACCCACCGGGGGAACTCCCGTGCCAACCCTGCCGCCGGGAACCATCCCCACATTTTCAATCAGCAGCGTTGTCACCAACACCAGCGTGACCGTGCAAACGAACAACTTCCTCGCCAATGACGATTACATTGTTCTGATGAATTTCTTCGGCACGCGCGGCCTGGGTGGTGTGCAGGTAGACTCGTTTAACTCTGGCGCCGGCGGCAGCTTCAGCAAGACGTTCACCATCCCCGCATCCCTGCAGGGGCAGCAGCGCATCGCCATCCGCATTTACAGCCCGACCACGGGCTACTTCGCCTACAACTGGTTCTGGAACACGACCGCTCCATAACCGGATATTGACAGTTGGTCCGGGCTGCCGGGCAGCCCGGACCAACCCCTATTTCTCTAACCGGAAGCGAACATCCCGCTGCGGCAGGTTGACCTCGCTGAGCGCCAGCGGCAGGGATTCATCCAGCAGCGCCGCCCGGTTCAAATGAATGCGCACTTCGAGCGCCAGGGCGGGGATCAGCACCGTTCCCGCTGCGCCGTGCCCGTACTGCGTGCGCGCGTCCACCAGGATTCCTTCTCCTCGCCAATCCGGGTGCTGCAGCAGATACACCAGCGTCCAGTGTTTCTCGGACAGCATCTCGCCCTGGCGTACGCTGCCTGCCACCGCCTCGACTGCCCCAATCCGCTCCATTAATGCGCTTTCGTCCAGTAAAGGTTCCCCTTTCAGGTAGGCCCGGATCTGTTGGTGTCCCACCAGGTCAAGGTAGCGCCGCAGCGGGCTGGTGATCTGAGTGTAAGCGGCAGCCCCCAGCCCGCTGTGCGGTCCGGGCGAAGTCTTATACCGGCTGCGCTTGAGCAGGCGCCGCGTAGAAAACATCTGCGCCAGTGTTTCCGGGCTCCCCACCGGCATATCCGGCGGCTCCTGCTGGCTGAAAGCCAGGCGCAGCCCCTTCTCCATGGCAAAGCGGGCAGTTTCCACCCCCGCCAGGATCATTGCCTCCTCTACCATCGCCCGGCTGCGCAGCGCCGGGATCTGCCGGACGCGCACCAGCCCGTCCGCAATATCGATTCGCGCCTCCGGGAAATCGATCATCACCGCGCCGCCGGCCCTGCGGCGCTCGCGTATTATCCGGGTCAGGTGCTCCAGTTGTGAAATGGGTGGGCGGTCAACCATTTCTTCCGCTGCCTCATAGGTCAGGCGGGTTACCCGCACCCAGCTCGGCGTTACCTGGTACCCGGTCACCTGACCTGCCGCATTGATATCCATGCCAAAGGAAAGCGCGGGGGACACTTCGTTCATCCCCAGCCCCAGCCGCAGCGTGGTTTCTCGTGGCAGCAGGTGAATGGTGCCTTCCGGGAGATGCAGGCTTTCCCCGCGTTCGCGAGCCTCCAGGTCCAGCGGGCTGTCCGGGGCTGCCAGCGCGGCGGCATCCGCCACATGCACCCAAAGTCGCCCTCCGCCTGGCCCATCCTCCCCCGGAAACAATTCCAGCGAGATGGCGTCATCGGGCGTGTCCGTGGCTTCATCGTCAATCGCGAAGGACGGCAGATGGGTTAGATCCCGGCGCTCTTCCTGGGGCAGTTCCGGCACCGGCAGGTCCGGCTGTTTGAGCGGCAAGCCCAGCCGCGCCGGGTACGGGTTGACCATTTTATCCCAGGCGCCCAGCTCAAGCAGCAGCGCGTGAGCGCTTTCGGCTGTCTCGCCGCGGCCCAGCTCGCGCAGCAGCGGGCTGCGTTCGCCGCGCCCAAGCGCCAGGGCCTCTATTTCACGCAGAAAATCGCGATCCTCAGGGATCAACTCGCCGCGCCTGGCCCGCTCGAGGAATGCGGCTCTGGCGCGCTGGTTTCGTTCCGCCTGGTCGCGTTCCTGGCTGCGCCGGGTATATTCTTCCGTAGAGCGCGCGCGGATGTCCATCGGACTGCCCTCAAAGAACAAGCCTTCCGCCACCTGCTGCCAGGCTGCCCAGGCGGTCGCCGGGGTGTACGCCCCATAGATCAATTCGGCCAGCTCGGGCAGGTCCGTCCGCCCGCCTGCCAGGATCTCCCAGGCTGCCTGGACTTCGCCAGACGCCGGGCGGAGCTCGCTGAGACTGTTTAGCGGGCCGGGATGCAGCAGTTCCACATCCTTGGGCCGCACCCGCAGCGTCTCGCCTTTGTCGAGTTCAATTTCCAAACGCTCACCCACCCGCACCAGCCGGGCTGGGTGATTTTTGTACAACACCAGGCTGTTGGTTTTCAACGCAAGTTTCTCGCTCTCCGGCTGCATGCGTCTATCATACCTGAATTATAGGGCGATTGCACATAACAATCGGCCTACGAAAATCATCCTTCACCCACCCCTAAATCGCGGTTCGTGGAGCGAACCGTGACCTCGGGGCGGGGACTTGAAAAAAGTGCGAGATGACGGAATTTGGCGGCACTTTTCGTGCCGCCAAATTCCGTCATCTCGCACAAAAAATCCTTTTTCCCTCTCTTCGCGGCGTTTACGCCAGCAGAGCTGGCGCAGCCGCGGAGATTGAGCTTCGCGTAGCGAGGTTACGGTCGGGGGATTTGCAAAGGACGATGCATATAGCATTTATATGCAATCGCCCTACCTGAATTACCCGGCCGGCACAATTGCGTTTGCGGAAATACCGCAATGGAGGTATCATTGGCCGATAACCCTGACGGGAGCATGAAAAAAATGGCAGTTCAGCACGGCGCGATATCGGTATGGTTCGGAAGGGGCCGGCGGCGGGATGCCCAGTTCTTACAGAAGTGGCGCAGCGCCCCGCTCACCTATTCTCCAGAACAGGATCTGGATGAAAACTGGTTCGTGGACCGCTATGAGACCATCCTGGGGGTGGACCCAACCGGGGTTCTTTTCCAGCGAGCTGCCAACCTTACCCTGAACAACCAGTTCTACCCCCCGGCGGTGATGACCAGCGTTTCGGATTTCAACCTGGTTGGGCGTCCCGTTCAAACCGGGGACCGGATCGTGCAGCGCATCCCCGTCATTCGGTACCGCGGCCTGCCCATCCTGGAAGTACTCACCATGAACGAAATCACCCAGGTAGTGGATGAGCCGCGCCAGGCCGGGTTTACCTACACGACTACCTCGGCTCACTCCGAAATCGGCGAATGGTCCCCCACCGTTGCGTGGCGGGAGAATGGGGAAGTGGCCCTGGTAATCAATGTCATTTCGCGCACGCGTCCAGGCGCTTCCAGGTTTGCGCGCCGCCTTACCCGCCGCATGCAGCTGCGCGCCCACAAGCTGAGTATCCAGACTTTCCTCGCCCATCTCACCGGCGTGCCGATCGATATCCCCACCTCTTCATTCCCGTCCACGGCCGCCAGCCTGCTGCCCATTGCTCTGCTGGCCGCCGCTCTGGCCCTGTTCCTCTCCCTGATCCTTTGGGTCAGTAAAAAAGACGAATAAAAGAACCGGCTGAGCGCTTGGAAGCAAACAGCCGGTCCTTTTTATTTTATCTCGCCGCCGCTATTTTATAGCGCCGCTATCTTATAGCGCCGCTTTCCTAAAGCGCCGCCGCCCATATCTGGGCCAGCTCGCCCTGTTCACCGGCCAGCAGCGCCTGCGGGACCGGCAAGGCCACGCGCAGCAGGCCTGCCAGGCGCAGTTCATCCAGGCTGGCAATGGCCTCAGGCGCCTGAACCGGCTGCCCCAACGCGGCTGTTTCAAGATCATTGGCAGGCGGTGGGAGTGCCTGGCGCATGGCGTGCGCCGCATCCCGGTCAGCTTCCTCGCCGGTCGCGGCGGCCAGCTCCGCCAGCGCCTTGGCGCTCAGGAAACGCGCCATCCGCTCGGCGCCGGTCAGTTCGGCCCCAGCCTGCTCAACCAGATAGCGGGCAGCCCGCCGCAGCGCCTGGCGATAACTGCCAACCCGCGTGGTATGCCCCGCGCGAATAAACGCCAGCACAGCTGCCGCCGTCCATTCGACGTCCGCATTCCACGACCCATCTACTCTCTGGGTACGCGCCAGCCAGCGCAGCACCGTTTCCCGGTCCTGAACGTCGCCCGACTGGCGAATGGTTGTCTGCGCTTCGTTTTGCGCCATCAGCCCCATCGGCCCCATTGGGCCCGAGTCGGATACCTGCCGGTTCGAGCCGGTAAATTTCGACAAGAACGCCCTGCCGCGCGCCATGGTATCCCGGACGGCCCCTGGCATGGCCGGGGAGGGCATGGACATACTGGCGTTTAGCATCCCCATAGTTTGCACGCCTGGCAAGAATGGACCAGGCTGTAAGCCTTGCGGCAGCGGCTGAGACACGTGGATAATCCGCGGCTGCCCGCCCGCCACCGCATCCACCGGGTCGACGGCGACAAAAGAAGTGTAAACCGTGACCAGGTTGTACTCGAGCGCCAGACCCAGTATCTCCGCCCGGAGTTTATCCGCTCGTTTGGGTTCCAGCTCCATCTGTTCCAGCAGATCATCCACCCGCGCGCGCGCCCACAACCGTTCGACGGTCAGGTCCTGCCCGGCCGGCTGCGGCAGAGTCAGTTCCAGCGTAACCGGTTCCGCGGCGCCATTGGCCTGCCAGCGTTTTCCACGCACGGTTAGCTTTACCGGCTGCGGCCCCTCCCCTGCCAGCCGCCCGCAGATCTCCAGCGGCTGCCCATAGTACAGGTCCGGCAGCCGCGCCGGGTATACGTCCCAGGCTTTGCCGTTTTCCCACGCCAGAGTAAGATCGGTCAGCGCGGGGAACGAGACACTATCCTGGAAGCGGATAATGCTGCCTTCGATATCTTCGTTTAGCTGCAAGAAGCTCGACCGCCCGCGGCCCAATTCAGCCATCCGGCTGAGCAGCGCCCGGTTGACCGAGGGCCCGATGCCAAAGGTAAACAGGCGCGCCGCGCCAATCCGGCCGCGGATGCCGTCCAGGAGGCGCGTTTCTGCCGATACGGCTCCGTCGGTCAGGAACACCACAAAACGCATCCGCCGTTCGTCAGCCGGCGCCGACAGCACAGCTTCCAGTGCCCGTACAATCTCCGTCCCGCCGCGCCCCTGGACCTTCTCCAGGTAGGCGTCCGCGCGATCCACATGTTCTTGCGTCACGGCCAGTGGTTCAGGCTGGAACCATTCCAGCTCGTTATCAAACAACAGGATGCGGAAGGTATCATCCGGGTTGAGCGCGCGCAGGCACGCGCGCAGCGCGTTACGGGCCTGTAAGATCGGCTCGCCAGACATCGACCCCGAGCGGTCCAGGACAAAGACAAATTCGCGCGGCAGCGGCTCGCTTTCATGTTCCAGGGCCGGCGGCACCAGCGTGGCCAGGAAGAATGCCCCGCCATCCTTTTTACTGGTCCAGCTGGCTGCCTGGGACTGCTCTCCGGCTACCGGGTAGCGCAAAACAAAGTCATGGTCCGGGGTCTGCTCGCCGCTCAGGCGCACCTGAAACCGCCGTTCATCCAGGCGCACCACATCCACCGCGTGGCTTGGGCTGGCAGGCTGTCCAACCGGTAGCCCGGCGTCTACCGCCAGGTTGATTTCCACCGGCCCAATCCGCTCCCCAATTTGCGCCACCGGGGCGTGCACTCCCTGGCCTTCCTCAGGGTGCTGCGGGCTGTCGTATTTGGGCGTCAGGCTCATGGGGTAAACGAATTCATAGGAGGCGTCCTCAAATTTCAACTGCTGCTGGTAATGCACCTTTGTGTAGATCGTCTCCCCCGGTTGTACATTCGCCAGACGCACGGCAAACAGGTTCGGGCGGCGCTGCTCGAATAACCCGGCGTGCTTCCCCTGGCCGCGAGCTTCGTCATAAGTGCTGCGGGCTGCCTCCTGCTCTTGCAAACTGCCCTGGATCTGCCGCTGCCCAACCTGTAGTTCAAAACCGGTAATAGCCGCCTTTTCTGGCAGCGGGAACAGATAGTCCAGCTCTGCCGCCGATTCCAGGGGGTTGCCAAATCGCTGCGTCACCACCACGTTGGCAACCGGTCCGGTTACCTGCGCGCTGACCAGGGTATGTTCCAGCGGCAGCGCGCTGTCTACGGTATCCGCCAGCACGATCTGCGGCAAGCTGATGATTGGAGCCAATTTTGGTTCGACCATTTCCTATTCCTCCCTGGGTGTTTGCGTGCCACCCGCATCGTTTGAGACCGTCCCCTGGCCGGCCTCCATATAGCTAATCGGCGACCCGGAGAAGATCTGCCGGGCTGCCTGAAGCAGCTGGTTGAGCCGCTGCCGGTCCAGCATGTTCAGGTTCTCTGGCGCGACCAGCGCGATCCCGGCCGGAAGCGCGTAATGTGTAAAACGCTGCTGCCCCCAGCCCGGCGGCGTCCCCGGGATTTCCGGAGCGAATGGTTCGCGCACGGCGCGCGGCGCTGCCGGCGCAGGCGCTGGAGGACTGCTGCTGAGCATGCTGCGCATCTCCTCCCCACTCAACTGCGTAAAACGCGCCCGGATGTCATCCAGCCGCAGTCCCTGCTGGCGCAGGAGCGGGATCAGCCGCAGCCGCAGCAGGTGATCTTCCGTATAGTGGGCTGCCAGTCCCGCCCCCTCGGGCGGCGGTAAAACTCCCTGCTGTACGTAAAAATAGATTGTCCGTCTCGGCACACCGCTCTGCGTAACCAGTTCTTGTATATCGTACGTATTCATTGGCATTAAGCACCTCGCTACACTGTTATATTATCACAAAAACATAACAGTGTCAAGCTAGGGAAGCCGGGTGCCTTATTCTTGCCGTCCCCTTACCTGGGCCGCCCGGACGGCCGCTTCCACCGCCGCCCGGACGACCTCCGCATCGCCAATGTACGTTTTATTGATCGGTTTTAACTGTTCATCCAGTTTGTATTCGATCGGGATCCCGGTGGGGATGCTCAGACCGGCCACATCCTGATCCGCGATCCCATCCAGGTGCTTGATCAGTGCGCGCAGGCTGTTGCCGTGCGCCACTACCAGCACGCGTTCCCCCTTGCGCAGGCGCGGCGCGATCATTTCCTGCCAGCCCGGCAGCACCCGCCGCAGCGTACTTTCCAGCGACTTCGCCAGCCGGAAGTTCCGCCGGATCAACCTGTGCGTAGCGGGGATCAAAACGCGGGTGGCGCGGGTCATCCATGTCAAGCACTGGCGGCTGCACAGCGTAGCTGCGCCGCCACAGGAATACCTGCTCTTTTCCATAGCGGTCGACCATTTCGGCCTTGTCCAGCCCCTGCAGCGCGCCGTAATGCCGTTCGTTCAGCCGCCAGGTCTTCTCCACCGGCAGCCACAACAGATCCATTTCATCCAGCACCAGCCACAGCGTGCGGATAGCGCGTTTCAGCAGCGAGGTGCAGGCAGCCTCAAAGGAGAAACCGGCCTCGCGCAAGAACCGCCCGGCGCGGCGGCCTTCTTCGATCCCCTGCGCGGTCAGGTCAACATCCACCCAACCCGTAAACCGGTTCTGCTGGTTCCACTCGCTTTGACCGTGGCGGAGGAGAACCAGGCTGCTCATGCGTAACTAGAAAGGGTCCCAGGGAGATCAGCTAACCAGCTTGCTGTTCAATGCCAGCGCCACGGCTTCCGTCCGGCTGGAGACACCCAATTTGGAGAGAATGCTGCTGACGTGGAATTTCACCGTCGAGCGCGAAACGACCAGCCGGTCGGCGATCTCGTTATTGCTCATCCCTTTAACCAGCAGCGAGAGCACCTCGCGCTCGCGCTCGGTCAGGTCATAACCGGGCTGGGCTGGCTGGCGGCTGGCCTGGATCAGCACCTGGGCTGCTTCTGGCGCCAGGGTTGGCCGCCCGGCATGCGCCGCGCGGATCGCGTCCGCCAGGTCATCCGCGCCGACGTTTTTCAGCAAATACCCAATCGCTCCGGCCTGCAGCGCGCTCTTCACCAGGTCATCTTCGCGGAAACTGGTTAATGCCACCACCTGTACCTGCGGAAACCGCCCGCGGATGGCCTTGGTGGTGGCTGCGCCGTCCATGTCTGGCATGATCAAGTCCATCAGAATGACGTCCGGCTGCACCCGTTCGAGGATGTGCAGCGCTTCTTGCCCGCTGCTGGCTTCCCCGACCAGCTCCAGATCATCGAATACCATTAAAAAGGCTTTTAGACCACTGCGGACTACCGCATGATCATCAACCAGCATTACTCGGATGGGTTTCCCCTGGGACATTGTCGCTACCTCTCTCTTTGAATGTGAAAGCAAAATTGGTTACAACGGGTGCAAGCCGAGTATGCCTTTATTATAAATCACTACCTGTCACAGACCCTGGTTTTTTACCATAGTTTATTACAAACCGGTTACATGTTCAGCAAGGATTGAAGTCCATTCGCGAATTCATCACGAATTGACTTTCCATCCTGAAAGGGTTACAATCAATGAGTTGTATAAAAAAGAAAGGAGGCGCACAAATGAGAATAAGAACTGAATCCGAAAACCCATGTTCTTTCCATTTCTTTCCAAGTGCGCCTGTACGCCCCCCGGTAATTTCACCCGGTTCGAACGATAAACTCGTGGCCATAGAGCGCTTGCCCTGTGGCTTTTTGTATTGCAATTTTCGCTAAAACCTACGCTGCCCGCTCCATAATTCCAAGGAGGTATCCGCTTGTCTGCCTTAACCGCTGCTCTGGATTACGATCTCAAAAACGCCATCTCCGCCAACCGGTTGGTCGGGTTATGGCGCTTGATGACTGGTTTCCGCTGGAAATATATTGGCGCGGTGCTCAGCCTGGGGATCGCTGCGCTGGCAAAAACGTCCACCTACCTGCTGCTGCGCTACTTCGTCGACAATTACTTTGGCGAATCATACCCCGGCAGTTCAGTTTACCGGCTATCGCTGGCGGTTTTGTCTTGCTGGCTCTCATCGAAGGGGCTTTGCTCATTCAACAGCGGGCGGCTGGCCGCCAAGACTGCCGAAGGCATCACCCGCCGCCTGCGCAACTACCTGTTTGACCACATCCAGCACCTCTCCTTCCACTATCACAGCCAGACCTCAACCGGCGAGCTGATCCAGCGCTCCACCTCGGATGTGGATGCCGTGCGCCGCTTCTTCTCCGACCAGGCCATTGGCTTTGGCCGGGTGATCCTGCTGTTTGTGATCAACTTCAGCATGCTGCTCAGCCTGAACGTACAGCTGGCCCTGATTTCGATCATCGCCATCCCGGTTGTTTTTGTCACATCCATTTTCTTCTTCAAACGCATCACCAAGGCTGTACGAATCCTACCAGGAACAGGATGCCATCCTTTCCACCACCTTGCAGGAGAACCTGAGCGGTGTGCGCGTGGTGAAGGCCTTTGCCCGCCAGCGCTTCGAGATGGATAAATTCGAGAAAGACAACCTGGAAAAGTTCAAGCGCGGCAAAAAACTGCTCACCCTGCATTCCTTCTTCTGGCCGGTAACCGATATGATCTGCGGGCTGCAGATCCTGCTGGGCTACTATGTCGGCGCGACGATGGCAATCAACGGCACCATCACCGTCGGCACCTTCCTGGCCTATATGGGCTTGATCGTCTGGATCATCTTCCCTATGCGCAACCTGGGCCGCCTGATCGTGCAGATCTCCACCGGCATGGTCTCCTACAACCGGGTGATGGACATCATCAGCCAGGAACGCGAGCCGCTGGATACCGGGGACTACCGCCCCACCACCGCACCGCGCGGCGAATTGGCCTTCGAAAACGTCGGCTTTGAGTACGAACCCGGCAAACCGGTGCTGGAGAACATCAGCTTCCTGTGCAAGCCCGGGCAGGTGGTTGCCCTGCTGGGCTCCACCGGCTCGGGCAAAACCACCCTGGTCAACCTGCTGCCGCGCTTTTACGATTACACCCAGGGGCAGCATCCTGCTGGATGGCGTCGAACTGAACCGCTACCCGCGCCGCTACCTGCGCCAGCACATCGGCATCGTCGAGCAGGAACCCTTCCTGTTCTCGCGCACCATCCGCGAAAACATCACCTATGGCGTTGGCCGCGAAGTACCCGATGCGGAAGTGGAAGCCGCCGCCCGCGCTGCTGCCATCCATGATGTGATCCTGACCTTCCCGCACGGCTACGAGACCCTGGTGGGCGAGCACGGCGTAACCCTCTCCGGCGGGCAAAAACAGCGCGTGGCCATTGCCCGCACGCTGCTGAAAAATCCGCGCATCCTGATCCTGGATGACTCCACCTCATCGGTGGATACCGAAACCGAAGCCGAGATCCGCGAAGCACTGCAAAACCTGATGAAAGACCGCACCACCTTCATCATCGCCCACCGCATCCAGAGCATCATGGATGCCGACCTGATCCTGGTGATGGATAAAGGCCGCATCGTCCAGTGCGGCAAGCACGAAGACCTGGTCGCGCAGGATGGCATTTACCGCCAGATCTACAACATCCAAACCCGCATCGAAGAAGAGTTGGAAAAGGAGATCGCCAGTGCCGGCTGATTATTTCGAAGAAGAGGAGTTCGAGACCCAGTTCAACGGCAAAACCATGCTGCGCATCCTGGGGCTGACCCGGCCGCATCTGGAAGTAGGTGGTCGGTTTCCTGGTCGCCATCCTGATGGTGGCCGGCACTGGACTCGCTGTTCACCTTTATGTCCAAACAGATCATCGACGAGGGCATTGTCCCAGGCGACCAGGCTGCCCTGGTTCGCTACCTGACCTATTACGGCGGGCTGACCATCTTCCAGGCCGTCATGGTATTCGGCTTTATCTACCTGGTCAGCCTGCTGGGCGAGCGCATCCGCTACGATCTGCGCCAGCGGATGTTCAACCACCTCCAGGATCTGTCCCTTTCCTATTACAGCCGCACCCCGGTCGGCTGGATCATGTCGCGGGTCACCTCCGACTCGGACCGGGTATCCGACCTGGTCACCTGGGGCCTGCTGGACTCGACCTGGGCGGTGATGAGCATCCTCACCTCGATGGTCTTCATGCTCTACATCAACTGGCGCATGGCGCTGATCGTCTTCGCCATGCTGCCGATCCTGTTCTACGTTGCCATTGCAGTTCCGCAAGCGCATCCTGGGCGAGTTCCGCAACGTGCGCAAGACCAACTCGAAAATCACCGGCGCGTACAACGAGAATATCACCGGCGTGCGGGTGGTCAAAGCCCTGGGCCGCCAGGAAGAAAACCTGCGCGAGTTTGGCGCGCTGACCGGCGAGATGTACCGCGCCGCTTACCGCGCCGCCTGGCTGAGCGCGCTGTTCCTGCCCACCGTGCAGATCATCACCGCCGTGGCGCTGGGCAGCATCGTCTGGTATGGCGGCTTGCAGGCGCAGTATGGCGGCATGACCATCGGCAGCATCCAGGCCTTTGTGTCGTTATGTGACCTTCATGATGTGGCCTATCCAGGATCTGGCGCGCATCTTTGCCGAGATCCAGCACGCCATCGCCTCCGCCGAACGCATCTTCTCGCTGCTCGATGCCGTCCCCACCGTCGCCGACCGGCCCGGACGCCTTCGATCCCGGCACCATCCAGGGCGATATCGAGTTTGACCACATCACCTTCTGGTATGACGATGATGAGGAGAAAAAACCGGTCCTGAAAGATTTCAACCTGCACGTCAAACGCGGCGAGACCATCGCCCTGGTCGGTCCAACCGGCGGCGGAAAATCGACCATCGTCAACCTGCTCTGCCGCTTCTACGAGCCCAAGGACGGCTGGATCACGATCGGCGGGCACGACTACCGCGAATACTCGCTGCATGCCATCCAATCGCGCATCGGCGTTGTGCTGCAAACCCCTCACCTGTTCTCGGGCACCGTCCGCGAAAACATCCGCTACGGGCGGCTGGATGCCACCGACGAGGAGATTGAAACGGCCGCCAAACTGGCCGGCGCGCACGATTTCATCATGCGCCTGGATAAAGGCTATGACCAGGAAGTCGGCGAAGGCGGCAACCTGCTCTCGGTGGGCCAGAAACAGCTGATCAGCCTGACCCGCGCGATCATGGCCAAACCGGAAATCTTCATCATGGATGAAGCCACCAGCTCGGTCGATACCCTCACCGAAGCGCTGATCCAGAAGGGCATGGAAAACCTGATGAAGAACTGCACCAGCTTTGTCATCGCCCACCGCCTTTCGACCATCAAACGCGCCAACCGCATCCTGGTCATCGAAGAAGGCAAGATCGCCGAAATGGGCACGCACGCCGAGCTGCTGCGCATGCGCGGAAAGTATTACCAGCTCTATACCAAGCAGTTCCGCCACCAGATGGAAGAAGCCTTTGACCCCTTCCACGAAGCGGAAACCGCCCCCACCAGCGCGGCATAAGACAAACCCAGTCCGCCAGGATCCCTGGGCAATCGAGCGGATGATTTTGCGCAGCTTTGCTGTACAAAATCACCCGCTGTGGTTTTCCAGTCCATACCCGTTATCAGGGATTGATGGTCTCAAACATCTGCTGCCCAATCTCCTTGGCGAGGTCCGGGTTGCGTTCCTCCAGCACGAGTGCCAGCGCCAGCGGCGTGCCCTTCCATCTGCGCAAGCGTACCGGCCAGGTACCAGGTGATATCTTGCTTCGTTAGCGCGCGCCAGGGCTGCGCTCTGCCAGTACGTAGCGTCTTGCGCCGCTCTGTGCGCCGGTGCCGGCCAGCGCTTCTCCTGCTTTTTGGGCCCCGCCATCCAGCAAGGTCGCCTGGCTGGGTGCAGTCTGGAAAGGCACCCAGTCCTGCTGGGGTATCTGGACGGCGGACGCGATTTGCGGAGCAGGCCGGGAGCCGTCATTGCTCAACGCGGCAGCGGCCAGCGCCATCTGCAGCGGAGTGACCAGCAAGTTTTCTTGCCCCAGGGCGGCCAGGTCTGTTTTTGTAACGCCCCGCTGCACTGGAATGGCCATCAGCAGCGGCAGGTCCGGTTGTTCATAAAACCCAAGGCTGGCAAACAGATCATCCAACGTTTTTGCGCCCATCTGGTTGCCCAAAGTCACCAGCGGCGTGGGGCAGCCGTCCGAGATAAGCAGTCCGGTGGTACGCGGCCCGCCGGGTTGGATCGCGCAGGTCCATTCCCCTTCCGCGGTTTTGTAAACCAGCGAATCCGGGATGGGCGGCAGGTTTCCTTGCTGGCTCGCGTAGGCCAGTAAGAATGGCCCCAGCGCAGTCCCCGGCGGATATTGGCCTTGCGTGGCGCGGTTGAGCAGGGGCGCATTGGGGTCTTGCAGCAGATCCATCCAGTTCTCATCGAGCTTGTTGGCGTCAAAACCTGGCTGCGAAGACATCGCCAGTATTTCTCCGCTGCGCGCGTTGATCAACACCAGCGCGCCGCGGTGACCCCTGGAGCAGCTCGTCGGCCCGCTTTTGGATTGCAAGATCGATCGTCAGACGCACATCCAGGCCAGGCGGCGTCTGCCCGGAGAGCAAGTTTTGCAGCATAATCAGGCTGCTGGGGTTTCCGCTCAGGCCGCGCAGATAGTTGTCCAATCCGGCTTCCAGCCCGGCCTGGCCGTACAGTGGACTGTTATAACCGGCTGTGTTGCCAAATAGTGGATACAGCATATTCGCGCCGGTAATCCCCCGGGCTGCCGGTGGTGACCGTAATCGTCTGGTTATTGCGGTCAAGCAGCGCGCCGCGTTTCACATAGCGCTCGTTGATCACCCTGCGCGGGTTCTCCGGCCGGGCCAGCAGCCGGTCGCTGCGTACCACCGCCCACCAGCCGGTCGCCAGCGCCAGCGCCAGCAGACCGCACAGCAGCCCGCTGCTAACCAGCAGATACGGGGTCGGGTTGGGCAATGGGGCCGCTTCGTCATTCTCCTCGGTATTGCTGATTAAAGTAAGGATAAGCAGTGAGATAAAGGCGGTCAGCAGGGAGGACCCCCCATAGGAGACGAATGGCAGCGTTACCCCGGTAAGCGGGAGCAGGCGCAGGTTGCCCCCCATAATAAAAATGCCCTGCGCCGCCAGGTATGTGGTAATCCCCGCTGCCAGGTAGCGGCGGTAATTACTGGCCGCGAACATCGCCACGCGGAACCCGCGCCCCACAAACATAGCCAGCAGGCCTAGCAGGCCCACGCTCCCCAGCAGCCCATTCTCTTCGGCAATCGAGGCAAAGATGAAGTCTGAATGCGCCACCGGCACGACACCCGGGCTGCCCAATCCCGGGCCGCGCCCCAGGAAACCTCCGTTGGCTACCGCTACCATGGATTGGACGATCTGGTACGAGCGCCCGGCGGGGTCCAGCCAGGGATCGAGCCAGGCATCCACGCGGATGCGCACCACGTCAAACAACAAATAGCCGATCAACCCGGCAGCCGCCAGGATCACCAGGCTGATCACCAGCGTGCGCCGCCGCTGTGAAGCGATATAAACGACCACGGTATAGATGAGGATGAACAGCGAAGCCGTGCCCAGGTCGCGCTGCCCGACCAGCAAAATCAGCGCCGTGCCAATCAAAATCAGGGTTGGGGTCAGCAGTTGGACCAGGCTAAAACTGACCGGCAGGCGGTCGGCCAGGTATGCAGCCAGGTAGGCGATCAGCAGCAGCTTGAGCGGCTCGGAGGGCTGTAGATAAATTCCACAGCAGCCCAGCCACAGGTGCGGACCAACCCCGCCTGGATAGGTGCCAAAGATGAACGTCAGACCGGTCAGCAGCAGCCCGCTGGTCAGCCAAAGGTATTTATATCGCCGCAGAAAAGCCAGCAGGTTTGGAATGCGCAGACCAACCCCAAACACCAGCATCGAAAAAGCCAGCCAGGCCGTTTGCCGGGCGCCCATTACCGGTTCAAGCCGCCAGATCGTCAGCAGCCCCCACCCACACAACAAAGCCCCGACCGGAAAGAGATATGGGTCGCGCTCTGGCAGGCGGCGAATGAGCTGGTGGTGAACAACCAATGTGGACACCAGCCAGACGACAAAACCAATCCAATGGTTCCAGCGGTAATCTACCTGCCAGGAGTGCAGGCGCACCGCCGGTGCCAGCGTCAGGATAATGGAATAGACCAGCAGGAAGAACGCCGCCAGTTGCATCAGGCGGCTCTGCTTCTGGTCGACTGGCAGCAGGCTTTCGCTTGAGAAAAAACTCACGGTTTCAAATAGTTTCCAACCAGCAAAGCAAGCTTCTGGCGTGTTTCTGCCGGGATGCGCTCGGGTGCGGTAATAATCGCATCCCGCAGCGCGTGCTGGCAGGCGCAGTCTGCGTCGGTCAGGGTTTCCACCAGCGCCCGGACCGCTTTTTGGGCGATTTCCGTATTGCGCAGCAGCGTGCGCACCACCACTTCCACACTCACCGGTTCTTCCGTGACGTGCCAGACATCATAGTCCGTTACGTGCGCCATGATCGCGTAACACAGCTCCGCCTCGCGCGCCAGGAAGACTTCCGGGCTGGCCGTCATCCCGATAATCGACATCCCCCACTGGCGGTAGACGTTTGATTCTGCCTTGGTGGAAAAACGCGGCCCTTCAATGGTGATCAGCGCGCCGCCCAGGTGCGCCGTTCCGCCCGCGCTTTTTACCGCGTCAAGTACCTGGCGCGAAAAGTCGGCGCAAAGGGGGTCCGCCACGCCCACGTGACCAACCATGCCTTCGCCAAAAAACGATCGCACCCGGCCGTGGGTAAAGTCAAAAATCTGGTCAGGGACCACAATCTGTCCGGGAGCATAATCCTCGCGCAGCGACCCGCACGCGCTGATACTGACTACCTTGCGTACACCCAGTTTCTTCAGCGCGTAAATATTCGCGCGGTAATTGATCTCACTCGGCATGATGTGATGCCCAATCCCGTGGCGAGCCAGGAAAGCTACTCGCTTGCCCGAGATTGTTCCCAAAACCACCGGCGCGCTGGGCTTGCCAAACGGGGTGTCGACATCCACAGTTTCCGTATCTTGCAGGCCAGACATCTGGTACAGGCCGGATCCACCGATCACGCCAAGAACAGGGTTGTCCATCATGATGCCAACTCCTACGGGTTGTTTTCCTTGCAGTCCTCGCCAATCATAGCACAATTCACCAATCCCGAGCGGCTTTTTGGCATTGGTGATCTACTTTTAGTTCATTTTATCAATTTGTATCCCCAGGCTGGCTTTGCCACAGCGCAGCTCATCGCCGTTGATAATCACGGTCGGCACGCTCAAGCGTTCGTCATTAAGATACGTCCCATTCATGGAATTTAAATCTTCCACCCACCACTGGTTATGGTGGTAACTCAGCCGGGCATGCCGGGCGGAGACAGTGTCATTGGCAATCGAAAAATCGCAGTTTGCGCTTCGCCCAATAAGTACCTCGGGGATTGCAAACGACTGCGCGGATTCCTCGCCAGGCTTTTGGATCGAAAGCGGTGGGATGTTCGGGTTGCTCAAAAACTGGCCCTGCGCCCGCAAGTCTTTCCAGATGGTTACAATTCCCCATCCAAGAAAACCATACAACAGCGCCGCCATCACGATGCGCAGGACAAAGACGACGATATCGCTCATCATGTTCACTCGATGATTTCGGGGGGTTCGTCGCCGGAGGGATCCATACCATGCGTAAAACCAATCTGGTAGGTATCGTCATCTGGCAGCTCTTCACCGTAAATCAACGGCACGCCGGAAAGCGAGATCACATCGCCCGGCTTGAGCGCGCATTGGTGTATTCGCCGCCCGTTTACCATGGTTCCCCCCGTTGAATTCAAGTCGAACAGCACGTATTGCCCGCGGATCGCGCGGATTTGAGCGTGAGCGCGTGAAACCCGCGGATCAGAAATCACCAGGTGGTTATCCGATCGCCGGCCAATATTGATCACCATCTGGCTCAACGGAAATACCCGGTCCCCTTCCACAATGAGAAACGCATTGCGCGGGATGCTGCTGGGTGGCGCGCTGACGGGCACAGCAAATGCGGCGGTTTGTCCGCCCCCTTCCTGCTGGCTGGATGCTTCAACCCGGATCCCTTCCAGCGACAGGTGCGGGTCGGACCGCAGGTGAATTTCAGGATCGTGGGTGAAATACACCTCATATTCACGCGCTACATCGCGCAGGTTTTTGCCAATGGTATCGACGATGCCGCTTTGGGTAGTCCAGTAGGCCAGGCTGTCTGGGTGAAGATAAATCGTAAAGAGACTTGGCGTAATAAAGCGATCGTCCGGGCTGCTTTGTAAGCTTTCTTTAGTTGCTTCAATCAGCTGGTGAGCCAGGCGGTGCTGGGCATCTCCGCGGGCAATCTTTGCCACGCTGCTTTCGATCAATGTTTGTAACCGGGCTTCAATCAAGTCAAGTTTCGTTCTCATACTATAATTATAAATGAACGATGGCAGAAACAGGCTTTGGTTTTACCGAAATTGAGCATACTGCGGACTGGGCTTTGAAAGTCTGGGCGCCCAACCTGCCTTTATTGTTTACCCAGGCCGCCGCGGGCATGCTTTGGCTCATGGAAATCCGCCTGGAAGATAGCCCCCGTGTGGAGCGCGTCATCGAAGTACACGGCGCGGACAACGAAAGCCTGCTGGTTGCCTTCCTCTCGGAGCTGCTGTATTGCAGCGAATCCGAAGGCCTCGGGTTCGACCAGTTTGAGATCGCCCTCCAGGAGACCCGCCTGCACGCGGTTGCCCGCGGCGCTCCCATAGCGCTGCAAAAAAAAGAAATCAAGGCCGTCACCTACCACAACCTGGCCATCCGCCGCGCTGAAGAAACCTACACAGTTACGATTGTATTCGATGTGTAAGCATAGGTTCACAGTTGACAGTGAACAGTTTCCAAAAAGTCGTAGACTGTAAACTGTTCACTGATCACTGATAACTAACCTACGAGGCTCTTATGATGCACATGCAAGATTTCAAAAAAATTTCCGACTTCGAGTGGGAGATCCCGCGTACATTGCGTCCGGATATGCGGGTGCCCGTGCGGGTATTTGCCACTCGCAAGATCCTGGAAGCGGCCCTGGGCGACCTCTCGATGGAACAGGCCGTCAATGCGACTACGCTGCCGGGTGTTTCTGGAGCCGTCATGGTCATGCCGGACGTGCACCAGGGGTACGGTTTTCCCATTGGCGGGGTCGCCGCCACCCGCTACCCGGACGGTGTTATTTCCCCTGGCGCCATCGGCTATGATATTTGCTGCGGCGTCAGGCTTTTATCGTCTTCCATCACTTACGAAGAGGCCCAACCATACCTGGCCCAACTCGCCAGCGCCCTGGACCATTATTGTCCCAGTGGGGTGGGCGCCCAAGGGGGAGTGAAGCTGACCGACACCGAGCTCGACCAGGTCTGCCGGCTGGGCGCGCGCTGGGCGTTGAAAAAGGGCATGGCCAGCGCGCAGGATTTGATCCGCACGGAAGAGCGCGGAGAGATGGAAGGGGCAGACCCCCACCAGGTCAGCTCCAGGGCCAAGGAACGCGGGCGCACCCAGCTGGGGACGTTAGGTTCGGGCAACCACTTCATCGAAGTCGAAGTGGTGGACCAGATTTTTGACGCGCAGGCCGCCCAGGCCATGGGCCTGTTCGAAGGCATGCTTTGCCTCTCGATCCACTGCGGGTCGCGGGGCTTTGGGCACCAAATCTGTACCGATTATGTTGGCTCTTTCCAGGTTGCGGTACGCAAATATGGCATCCAGTTACCCGACCGGGAACTGGTTTGCGCCCCGGTCAGCTCTCCCGAAGGCGAAGATTATCTGGCGGCCATGCGTTCAGCGGCAAATTTCGCCTTTGCCAACCGTCAGATCCTGGCGCATCAGGCCCGGCAGGCATTTGAAGAAGTGCTGGCTGGTAAGGTAAAAAACTGGCATTTGCAGCAGGTATACGACATCACGCATAACATTGCCAGGGTCGAGACGCATATGGTAGACGGGCAAATGCAAAAGGTGTGTGTCCATCGCAAAGGCGCCACGCGCGCCTTCGGACCAGGCGCGCCAGGGCTTCCGGAGGAGTACCAATCCATCGGCCAGCCCGTTTTGGTCCCGGGTAGTATGGGCACTGCATCCTGGGTATTAGCCGGCACCCAAACCAGTATGGAGCGTTCGCTTGGCTCAAGCTGTCACGGCGCCGGGCGGGTAATGAGCCGCAGCCAGGCCAAAAAGCAGGTGCATGGAGACCGCTTAAAGCAAGATCTGGAAGCTGGAGGGATCCATGTGCGCGCCGGTTCGCTGTCTGGCCTGGCGGAAGAAGCGCCTGAAGCCTATAAAGACGTCGATCAGGTTATTGAAACCGTCAGTGGCGCAGGGATTGCGCGGAAGGTAGCCCGCTTGCGCCCGGTGGCGGTTATAAAAGGGTAACCATACGTCTCCTTATCTTGCAAAGCAATGCGCATTATGCCACTGTCTGTTGTAATTTTCATAAAAGGCTCGCGCACAGCGGCCTGGTTGGTAACAACCTGCGGTTCAGACCAGTAATCCGTTGGCTCAGCTGGTGCCTGTTTCTCGACCGGGGAGATTTCGGTTGGTTCGGCAACCGCGGAAGCTGCATCGGCGTCAGTTGCCTTTGCCGCGGATAGAGCCGCCAGCGCTCAATTTTGTAATCACTCGTTGTCTTCGATCCCCTCAGCCTGGGTACTGATTGTGGCAAACCGGGCCCGCACAAGGTTGGCCAGGTCGGCCACCGGCAGGCGGATATTCAAACCGCGCTGCCCGCCTGAAATGTGGATAGCGGTAAATTGCTGCGCGCTCTGGTCAATCACTACCTGAAAGCCTTTATTGATCAGCGCCAGAGCTGAAATTCCGCCCGCTTGCAGGCCGGTCAATTGTTCCGCCTCTCGCTGGGTGGGCAAATGCATTTTCTTTTCCCCCAACACCACCGCCAGCGCTTTCAAATCCAGCGCCCGGTTGCCGGGAATCACCGCTAAAATCGGTTTACCGGGCTTCTCTCGCGTTGCTACAATGGTTTTGAAAACCTGCTCCGCTGGCACGTTCAGCCTGCGGGCAGTTTCCATTGCGCCAAGCTTTTCCGCAGGAAGCTCGAACACCGTGTACTTAATCTTCTTCGAATCAAGAAAGCGGGTAATATTGTTCGTCAATGGCATCGCTGCACCATATAGGTCAATGGCGGCAATAGAGCCGTCCAATCGCGAAAATAGGCTATCCCCGGACGTAAATTGGGTTACTGAATATCCAGCCCCGCTGCCTGCCTAAATAATCCAGGTAGCACTCCACCCGGTATACCCCCGCCCGGTTGGCAGTATGCGCGCAGATCTCCCGGTCTTTCCAGATGTGCACCGGCTCCCCATTGCGCAGCAGCCGGCACTCGGCTTTGGATGGCAGTCGAATTTGCAGTGTGATCCCGCTGCCCAGTGGAACCTCATCCCCCATCGAAACGTTACCAGTGCGCCCCTGGGCAGTAAAGCGGAATCCGCGCGTAGAGCGCGGCAGATCATAGCCAATAAAGGCATGTCCTTTGCGCAGCGCGTTGTAAACCATCTTCCGGTCAGCAGCCAGGTTGCCGCTCAGCTCATTTTCTACCAGAAGATGGGTGTTGATGCTGTGAAAATGATAACCATACGGAAAAATCGTCCGGTGCAGCGGGCCCATGCTTTTCTTCAGCGCATGCGCATCCGAGCCACCCACCGCCACCACCACTTGCCCTTTCGCGGTCAGTTCATCCCACTTCTTCAGCGTATCCGGCAGGGGGCCGCGCGCCAGAAATCGCGGGAAATACGCGTAAAACAGCCCCTCCAGTTTGCTATGCATCACACTTTTCAATTCGCTAAAGCCGTTCCACAACTCGATCCCGGTATAACCACGTACCTCCCAATCTACCCAGGAGATATCATCCTCACCAAAGGCCTTTAGCTCGGCGTCATTAGGATGCGCGATAAAGCTCAGCCCGCCCGCCTTGATGATCTGATCGATCAGGTTTTGCGGCTTGGGCGCAAAGGTGGAAATCTCTCTTCCGGCGCCGATCACCAGCAAATGGTTTTTCTGAGGGTCGCGAACCGGGTCGTGTACTTCTTCCCCTGCCAGCATCAAAACGCAGCGATCTTCGCTTTGTTCACCCCGCTTATGGTAACCATCGATACCTTGTACCAGCACGTTGTGGTCCGTAAAGATAATTACATCCAGCCCGGCCTGAAGCGCGGCTTCGGCAATTTCCTTGTGGGTGCCGCTCCCATCCGAGTAAACGGTATGCATATGTAAGTTCGTTATGAGTTCTGCCATGCCTCTTCTTCATTCCCGCTAACGATATTTCTCAACCGCATCGGCTTCGAAAATGGACAAACCCATGCTCTTTTCGGGGTTTGGGGGCTGCAGGGTTGCCTTGCAACCCCGCAGCCCCCAGTGGAAGATTTTTCTCCCCTTCCGGCGGTGCTTTCGCCAACCCGGTTGGCGCAGCCGCCGGGAGGGGCCGGGGGAGGGCTCTTCCTGTCTGCACCAGGGCTATTCGCAATACTTTGCGAATAGCCCTGCCTATACCTTTTTCCCTCATTGACGATTCCCGCATACAACAGGTATAATTTCACCCTGGTTTCTATTACAGGAGGAAAATCGTGGAAAGATATCTCGATATCGCTTTAATTATAACGGCAATTGCCCTGATCGCCAGCGTTGTACTGCAGAGTAAGGGTATTGGTCTGGGCGGGCTCACCGGCGCGGATTCCGGCGGCGTATTCACCGCCCGGCGTGGGATTGAAAAAACCTTGTTTTGGATTACGATTGGGCTGGCGATTTTGTTTGTGGTTCTCACCCTGGTCGTCATCATCATTAAGTAGGGGTCCCGCGCGATACCACACGCATCTTCATCCTGCGTTTGTCTGCTGACAAACATTGTTACACAAAAACAAATCTGTCATACGAACAAAGGCTAAACAGGGCGGATTACCTTTTTTGGGGTGATCGCCCTTTTAACATTCAGGTACAATGAAAAAATTACGCTGGCAGTTGCTCATCATATTCTTGACCGGCCTGGTGGTCGGCATTCTTCTCCTGGGAGAACAACCTCAGACTGTCTCACCGCAGTCTGCTACACCAGCCCCGGTCCAAGGTGGCGTATACACCGAAGCCCTGGTTGGATCACTGCTGCGCATAAACCCACTGCTAAACTTCTATAATTCCCCTGACCGTGACATCAGCCGGCTGATTTTCAGCGGGTTGGTTCGCTTTGACAGCAATGGCGCTCCCCAACCCGACCTGGCCGAAACGCTCGGCTTTTCAAAGGATGGGACCATTTACAATGTCACCTTGCGCAAAGACGCCCGCTGGCACGACGGCCAGCCGGTGACTGCCGCTGACGTTATTTTCACGCTCGACCTGCTCCGCAAGGGCAGCGACATCGTCCCGGAAGATTTACAAGATTTCTGGAAGGATGTGGAAGCGGTGAAGCTCAGCGACCAGGTCCTCCAGTTTCGCCTGCCCGAACCGTTCGCTCCCTTCCCGGATTTTCTCGCCTTTGGTATCCTGCCCAAGCACTTGCTGGATGGAAAAACGATCGATCAGATGATCGACCTCAACTTCAACATTCAACCGGTGGGCACCGGGCCCTATCGCTTTGATCGTCTCGTGGTCGAAAATGGCGCTATCAAAGGCGTTGTGCTGGCGGCCTTCAAAGATTACTATGGACAAAAGCCGTACATCGATGAAATCGTTTTCCGCTATTACACGGATGCTCCCGCGGCGCTTCAAGCCTACCGGGATGGTCAGGTAAAGGGTATTGCCCATGTGTCGCCTGAAATCCTTCCGGATGTGCTGGCTGAGCCGAACCTGGCCGTTTACACGGCCCGCCAGCCAGAAATCAGCATGCTCCTGATCAATATGAAGAACCAGGATGCGGCCGTGCTGCAAGATGTTAAAATTCGCCGGGCGCTGCTGCTGGGGCTAAATCGCCAATCCATCGTCGATAAACTCCTCCACGGCCAGGCCGTAGTCGCTGATGGCCCCATCCTCCCGGATACCTGGGCTTACTATACCAGTCTCAAGCGCGTCGAGTATGACCCCGACGCGGCCCGGGTTTTGCTCAAAGAGGCCGGTTACACCCTGCCTGCCGAAGGCGACGTAGTCCGTAAGAAGGGCGATGTTTCCCTCCGGTTTGAGCTGGCGTACCCGGATGACGAGCAGCACCAGGCGATCGCGGAATCCATCCGCGCAAATTGGACCGCTCTTGGCGCTGAAGTATCTCTTGCCCCGGTCCCATATGAAAATCTACTCAAAGACCGCCTCGAAGCCCGCAATTTCCAGGTTGTACTGGTGGATCTGAACCTTGCCCGTACGCCCGACCCAGACCCATATCCTTTTTGGGATCAGGCCCAGGCAGCCGGGGGTCAGAACTATTCCCAGTGGGAAAACCGCACGGCCAGCGAATACCTGGAGCAGGCCCGCACTTCCGTAAATATGCAGGAGCGCGCCAAGTTCTATCGCAACTTCCAAATCCTCTTTAACCAGGATCTACCCGCCCTGCCCCTGTACTATCCCGTTTATACCTATACAGTGGACCGCGAGATCCAGGGGGTACGAGTCGGACCGTTGTTTGACACAGCCGATCGTTTTTCAAATATAACCGAGTGGTTTCTGACCGGGCGGCAGAATCCGGAAAGCGCCGCCGCACCGGCGAAAGTACCCTAAAGCCAGCGTTTGACAGAAATCAAAAAAGTGTAGGAAAGTAAATGGCGTTTGAAAACGATTTGGCCTTCTTGCGTGCAGCGCTGCCAGAACTGCAGGATTATATCCTTTCAAAGGAAATATTCCGGCCGCTGGGCCAGCCCGTGCGCATGCCCAACAGCGTTCAAATCCCGCAGCTAACCATTGGGAACCTGCTGCTCAGCCAGGCAAGGCTGGCAGCCCAATCTCCCGCGGGGGAACCATCTGCCGAGCCGACCGAGATTATCCAGCGTATTGAACAAGAACGGAACGCCTGGCGGGCAAACTGGGCCAAAAAGGCTGCCAGCGAATATTCCTCCCGGCTCAACCTTTGGAACCAGTACCTGCGCGAGCTGCGCGCGGATCACCGCGCTTATGCGGCCTCGTACCCCACCGAAGTCCGTCATCGCGCAATCCTGCGCCTGCTGGTCGCTGAAATGCTGGGCGGCATTCCCCAAAATGAGGTGGAGCAGCTCAATCTACTGGATGGAATCTTGAGCGGGTTGACCCAACCGGGGCCGTTTGTCTGGGAGCCCGGCGTGGAAAGCGCCTTCCCATCCGATAGTTATTGGTTCCTGTATATTGCCGTTCGGAAGTAATGGGAGACCCTGGGCATGCCCGATTCGTTTTACACCCTTACTGGGGATGAAGGTTACACCGGCCTGCTAGGCCAGGGCAGAATAGCGAAAGAAGACCCGCGTATCGAAGCATTAGGCGCGGTCGATGAAGCCAACGCGGCCCTGGGTGTAGCCCGCGCGCAAGCACGTTCCCCTGAAGCCGCCGCCCTGCTCCTCATGATCCAACGCGACCTGTACGGTTTGATGGGCGAGCTGGCGGCTACTCCAGAAAACGCGGAACGCTTCCGTGTAATTGATGCCCAAAAAGTGACCTGGCTGGAAACGCAGGTCGATACCCTCTCCCACATGGTTGAAGTCCCCCGTGAATTCATCGTTCCGGGCGATACCCTTGCCAGCGCATATTTTGACCTGGCGCGCACGGTGGTGCGCCGGGCAGAGCGCCGCGTTGCGGACCTGTTACATCGCGCTGAACTAACCAACCCGCAGCTGCTCCGTTACCTCAATCGACTATCTTCGTTCTGCTTTGTGTTGGAACTACGCGAAAACCAGATCGCTGGAAATACAAACATCACGCTCGCAAAACCCGGAGAACAGGAATGACAGGCACCCTCATTAACGTTATCGCAATCCTTGTTGGTGGCGCAGTTGGTACGCTCTTAGGCAGCCGTTTGCCAGACCGTATTCGCCAGACCGTTATGGCCGGCATGGGTCTATTCGTTTTAGCCATCGGCCTGCAAATGTTCTTAAAAACGGCCAACTCCCTGGTCGTTCTTGCCAGCCTGGTGATTGGCATTATTCTGGGAGAATGGTGGCAGATCGAGGACGGCATCCGCTGGCTGGGCCGCACCATCGAACGGCGCGTAATGCCACAGAACGGCTCGGAAGTGGAGCACCAGGTGCGCCAGGAGCGCTTTGTGCGCGGCTTCTTTACCGCATCTTTGTTGTTCTGCGTAGGCCCAATCGCCATCCTCGGCTCGATCCAGGACGGACTGACCGGCAATTACCAGCTTCTTGCGGTAAAATCGGTGCTGGACGGCTTTGCCTCCGTCGCATTTGCCTCCAGCCTGGGGGTTGGCGTACTGTTTTCCGCCCTGCCCATCCTGTTCTATCAGGGGGGTATTTCCCTGGCTGCCACCCAGATCCAGCCCTTCTTCTCCAATCCCATGATGATCGAGATGACCGCCACCGGCGGCGTCCTGCTGATGGCCATCGCCATCAGCAGCTTGATGGAAATCAAGCCCATCCGCGCTGGCAACCTGCTCCCGGCGCTCCTCATCGCCCCGCTCCTCGTCGTCGCCCTCACCGCCCTCGGAATTAACTGGGCTTCGCTGCCGTAACCCGCAGAGCTACCCCGCCTGCCGTTAGAGCAGAGGGTTGGTTACCGCCGGGTACATCGTTCCCCTCTCACCACGGGTACACAAACACCGGGAAGCGTTCGCCTGTCTCCCGGAACCCTATCTTATGATACAGCGCCAGTGAGGCGCTGTTGCTGCTTTGCGTATTCAGCGTTACGCCCCAATAGTCCAGCCGGTTCATAAAATGGTCCAGCAAATCTTGTACCAGGGCAAACCCCAGGTGCTGGCGCTGCAAGCCGGGGTGCACGGCCAGGCGGGCCAGGTGCGCGTATACTCCGCTGCTTGAGCTCATTGTATACCCGATAATTTCCCCATCCCGCTCGGCCACGGTGCAGTAGGAGCTTTTCGCGGAGGCAAAGTGCAAATCCTCCATCGATAAGCGCCAGATCGGCTCAAACGCCAGGTTGTCGATGATTTTTACTTTTTCCAGGTCCGCGTCATTCATCGCGCGCAGCTTAATCCGCGGGTCGATCCGCGGCGCAAGCGGGGGCTCGGCATCAAACATAAACACCACGATGTCCTGGTGATGGACAAAGCCATTGCGCTTCAACATTTCTTCATACCATTCGCGCAGCGACAGCGTGGCAATCGTCGGCCTGGGTTTGCAGCTCGCCAGGTTTTCCAGCGCGCGCTCAAACAACTGCTGCCAGGTCTTGTCCAGCGGCATGTGGATCGAAGCGCCAAACAGGCGCACCCAGGCTACTTCTGCCGGTTCCGGTGGGCATGCCAGCGTCGCGGTGACGCGCCGGTCCTCCTCACAAATCCAAAAAGGCTGGCGGCCCAGCCACTCCAGCACATCCCGCCAATCCAGGTGACGATGAATGTTGCTAAGCGAGTTGGTAAAGTTAAACAGGGCCGTATAATCTGTTCGTTCAGCAGGGCGTAAGATCGGTGGCATGGCGTTTCCTGGAACCCTGGTACTACTTGCGCGCGCCGGCACGATTGGTGCCTACCGGCACTACCTGTGCCGCGAACGGCGCCTACCGGCGCCGCACGGCGCCTACTGGCGCCGCAGCATCCGCATCGGAATATCCAGCAGCTTTTTTAGAAAGCGCTCCTGGAGACTGAGCTTTTTCTGGTTGTTTAGCGCAGCATCCATCGAAGCCAGGGCTTCAAACTGGTGACCGGTGCGAATCTGTAAGGCGGAAATCGCTTTCAGCACGGGTACGCGGCTTTCTTCATCCCCACACTGCTTTAGCAGATCGGAGCACTGCCGGTAGCGGGCCAGGGCTTCTTCCATCCGGTTCAGAGCTTCAAGCCCGGCAGCCTGGTTGCCCAGCGCCAGCGCTTGCCTGCGCGTATCCCCTGATCGGGCAAACACCTGATCGGTGCCTTCCGCAGCTTCTAACGCGCCGGTTCCATCCCCGGACTGCAGCAGCGCCACACTCCGGTTGTTCGCCATCTCCGCCGCCCGGCTTTCGTCACCATCTTCAGAATACTGCCTGGCAGCCTGTTCAAACAAACCGGCCGCTTCTGGAAAACGACCCGCATGATAGCTTGCTTCAGCCCGTTTCAATACCTGTGAAAGGGATTCTTGTCTCATTTTTATATCCACGCTCCCGAGAAACTAATACGTGATCTCCAGCAAAACTTCCGCCACCGCCCGCAATTTTTCCGCCGAGAGGTCGCTCAAACGCATCGCCAGTTCCAGGTATGGACGGTTTACCGGCTTGCACACAAACTGCTGGATATCCGGGGGCAGGTCCAAAAATTTCAGATACGTACCCTGCTGACTGCGCCACTTGCCAATCGGGCCGTGCTTGTCGTAGAACTGCTCGATCGGCATATCCAGCACATTCGCCAGCAGCTCAAGCTCAGAGACGGGGACGGACGCCTCACCCATCTCATAACGCTTCACCTGATCTTCTGGTATGCCTGTTTTCTCAAAAATCTCGCGATACGAAAAGTTTGCATTATTCCGCGCCAGCCGCAAGTTTGTACCGATCACCCGGTTGCGCAGCATAATCAGGCGTTCCTTCTCCTGCAGCGCCTCCGGTTGGCTGGTCTCCGAGAGCGAGCGCTTGCCCCAGAACTGCTCCAGCGGTACGTTCAAGTACAGCGCAAGCAGCTCAAGCTGTGGCAGCGAAGGCGCCTGCACGCCTCTTTCGAACTCCTGGAACTGCTCGGGGGTGGCGCCGATCGCTTGCGCGCATTCTTCAGAACCTCTTCGCGTGGCTTTCCGCGCATCAAAAATTAAGAGGCCCAGTTTCTTGTTCCGTATTTGGAGGATTTGGCGTTGGTTACTCATATGTTAGCCATTATAGCACCAGACCACATCGGGTATATTTCCAGGCAAGCCTGCCCTGCTTTCGCCTTTCAGAGGTTCCTGAGAAGCGTTATCGCCGTCTTTGGTTTTGGCCGAGCAAATCGGCCAGGTTCGCTCCAAAAACTTCCGGGCCCAGCTTGAATCCGGCCATTTCCAAGCGCGGCGTGAACAATGGCCGGATACCGGTTGGTTTTAATTCGCCCAGTACCTTCCCGTCCGGCGATATGCCGGTCTGCTCAAACTTAAAAATGTCCGTCAGAACTACAGTATCGCCTTCCATCCCAGCCACTTCCGTAACCGCAGTCACTTTACGACTGCCGTCTTTCATGCGCGACTGCTGGACGATCAGATCGATGGCAGACGCAACCTGCTCGCGGATCACTTTCAAGGGCAGATCCATCCCAGACATCAAGCACATCGTTTCCAAACGCGAAAGTGCATCCCGCGGTGCGTTCGCATGCAGCGTGGTCAGCGACCCATCATGACCGGTGTTCATCGCCTGGAGCATATCCAGCGTCTCACCGCCGCGGCACTCGCCGACGACGATCCGGTCGGGCCGCATGCGCAGCGAGTTCTTCACCAGATCGCGGATGGTCACCATATGCTTGCCTTCCAGGTTGGCTGGTTTTGTCTCCATCCGCACCACGTGATCCTGCTGCAGCTTGAGTTCCGCCGCGTCTTCAATCGTGATGATGCGCTCATCTTCCGGGATATAACCGGACAATACATTTAGCAGGGTCGTTTTCCCAGAGCCTGTTCCGCCGGATATAACAACGTTCAGGCGCGAGATGACGCACGCGCGGATAAACTCGGCCATCGTCTTCGTAATTGAACCGTAGGAGATCAATTGTTCGATGGTCAGCTTATCCTTTTTGAATTTTCGGATCGTAATGGTTGGGCCGTCGATCGCGCAAGGGGCAATAACCGCGTTTACACGCGATCCATCCGGCAGGCGCGCATCCACGGTGGGAGTGTCGCCATCTACCCGCCGTCCCAACGGCAAAATGATTTTATCAATCACCCGCATAACGGCTGCATCATTTTCAAAGGTTATGGCGGTTTTTGTCAGCTTGCCTTTACGCTCCACAAATACCTTCTTTGGCCCGTTTACCATAATCTCAGTGATTGATTCATCTTCGATCAGGGGTTGCAGCGGCCCAAAGCCCAGCAGATCATCCAGGATTTCGTGGAAGATCTGGTCGCGCAGCGTGTTTGGCAGTTGTAGTCGCGTGCTTTGATATGCTTTTTGCACGGATTGGGAAATTGCTTCCCGCCGGTCTTCAACGCCCGGAGGGTTGGACTCTAATTCGCGAGAGACAACGTTAATTAGATAATCTTTGACTTTTGCTATTTCAGCAGACCGGGAGGGTTGGCCGGGATTATTCATAACAACCTGTATTTGTGATTTTGTTTTACGAAGCGATCTCTTCTTCTGGGATTACCCAGATGATGTGACTGGTGTTCACCACCATAAACGCGGAATGATATAACTCTTCGTTCTGGCTGTTATAAATCACCGCGTCGGTGACCGCCAGAAAGTGATCCGCTCCATTCATTTCATCCTTCACGCGTGAGTCGGGGCGAATATAAATTGTTCCGCGGATTGTATTCTGGTGGGTTTGAATGAGTACCTGAACAGGATGCTTGGAAACAACCTGGGTAAAGATCTTGCCCTTCTCATCGTAATGTGTGACCATCTTATACTTTTTCCGTGGCTTCTTTTTCTAGCGGCGGCATCAGATACCCCAGGCCAGAGCGGGTGACAATGTGCTGCGGACTGTGCGGGTTATCCTCCAGTTTCTGGCGCAAGCGGGCGATGCTCACCCACAAAATTTCCTTATCATCCTTATACTGGCTGCCCCAAACCGCGATCAACAGATCTTCCGCGGAAAGAACGTGACCCACATGGTGCGCAAACTGGATCAGCAGCCGGTACTCGGTTGCGGAGAGATAAACGGGTTTGTTATCCTTCCACACTTCTGCCCGCGCAAAATCGATCTTCAAGTTCCCATGCGTGAAGTAGCGGTTTTGGGTGGCGCCATCCGTGGTTTGCGCCCGGCGCAGCACTGCCCGCACCCGCGCTACCAGTTCAGTAGCCGAAAATGGCTTCACCACATAGTCATCTGCGCCCACGTTCAGGCCCTTCACCCGGTCCTGCTCCTCGCCTTTGGCGGTTAGCATGATAATGGGCACATTGGAGAACTGCCGGATGCGCTCGCAGGTGGTAAAACCATCCAGCCGCGGCATCATGATGTCAAGAATTACCAGATCGGGGCTTTGATTAGACATCATCTCTAAAGCTTCTTCGCCGTTGCTGGCGCATTTCACCTCGTACCCGGCGGCTTCCAGGTTCACTTTTACAAGATGAAGATATCGTGCCTCGTCATCTACCACGAGAATTTGAGGTGCCATTGTGCGATAACCTCCTTCTCAAAATCCTGAGCTTTGCATAATCCCACCAAAATTACGGCTGGTAGGGAAGCGCGATGTGGAACGTCGTTCCCTCTCCCACAACCGATGTAGCATAGATTTGACCCTGGTGCGCCTGGATTATTTTCTTGCAAATAAACAGTCCGAGCCCTGAGCCGTGAACAAAAGGTTCCAGTTCGGGATTGCGGAAAAACCGGTCAAAAATGTGCGGCAAATAGCGTTGTGGAATTCCCGGTCCGTGGTCCTCGATGTGGATCAAAACGCCCTCATCATCTTTGGGATCTATTTTAACCCATACATCCGAGCCTGGCGCGTACTTAACAGCATTGTTGATTACATTTTCGAAAACTTGCCCCAGCCGTTTCGGATCGCCGCGGATGAGCGTGCCCTGCTTTTCTGGCTCGATGTGTACCACCAGATCCGGGTGATGCATCCTGACCCGGTCCGCCACCGATTTCGCCAGCGTTTCCAGGCGTACCGCCTGGAAATCCATCTTCAGGTTGCCGCTTTGCAGGCGGGCCGAATCAAGCAGGTTCTCGATCAGCTCCTGCAAGCGGTCGGCTTCCTGATCAATAATCCGCAAGAATTCTTGCTGGGTTTCCTGATCCCAATTGGTATCCGAGCGCAGCAGCGTTGTGGTATAGCCCTTGATAAATCCCAGCGGCGTGCGCAGTTCATGCGTGATGGTAGAAATAAAATCTTCCTGCAGGCGGGCTTCCTGGTTCTGCTGCTCCAGCACTTCATAAGCATGCTGTAAGTTTTGCCGCTCAACCAGCAGGGCAATCTGCTGCGAGATGAATTCAGCCAGGCGGATGGCTTCCGGTTCAAAGGGCGGGCTGCCAAAACGAATAAAAACAATAGCGCCCAGCGTGCGCGTGGAAACCCTTAATGGGATCCCCAGGATAAATGGCCGCTCCAGCCGGCTGACCGAAGGATCATTGACCGGCTCCTGGAGAATCGTCTTGGGATCATCCATGATCTGGTTGGCGACGATCTCTCCCCAGGCAATGTCAGCTTCCGCGGAACGCCCCCGGCCCATAGCCCTGGCATACATCACATCCAGGTCATGTCGGGCAGGGTCTGCCAGATAAACGACCAGGTTGTCGAAGATAAAAATTGTGCGTACCAGGCTGACAATATCGTTGAGCGCTGGTTTCCATTCACTTGTTTCGGTCACAATACGGCTGATCTCGTAAAGATGATCCAGACCAACTTCTGCGGATGAATATTTTTGTAAACTCATTTCACTTTTCCGCCTCGGAGAAAGATTTCTACCGGCCCTGGCCAAAGCCATAATCGCACCGGTACCTCCATTAATGAACTTTTAGAGAAAACGAAAAGCAGCTTCCTTTACCAACGTCTGATGTTACCTGAATAATCGACCCGTGCGCCTCGACGATCTTTTTTGCCAGCGCAAGGCCTAACCCGGTTCCGCCGGCCCGGCGAGTGGTGCTGCCATCTAATTGATGGAATGAATCAAACACCTCATCCAGGCGAGCCTCAGGAATGCCCATCCCGGTATCCATCACCTCGATACATACCATGCGATCTTCGAGCGTCGTACGCAGCGTTACCGTTCCGCCTGTCTGGGTAAATTTGATGGCATTGTCCAGGAACTGCAGCACCACCCAGGAGATCTTTTCCATATCCCCATCCACCTCCGGTATCCCCTGGTCGCAGTCCAGCACCATTTTGATACTGCGCTCTTTTGCCTTAAGCGCTGATTTGTGCAGGCAGGAAACACACAGGTTCTGGATGGAAAAGGGTTCCAGGTGCAAATGCAGTTTTTCTTTCTCACTGAGTGAGAACATGAGCAAATCTTCAATCAGCCGGCCAAGCCGCTCACTGGAGCGTTCCATAATCCCCAACGCGGCCTGCTGCTGCTCCGTCAATGGGCCCATGTCACCCGTCAGCAGCAGTTCCAGATAGCCTTTCAGATGGGTGAGCGGGGTGCGCAGTTCATGGGAAATGTTCGCAACAATGTTTGCCTTGAGCTGGTTCACCTCGGCCAGCTTTTCCATCGCATTTTGCAGCTCTGCCGTACGCTGCTGTACGCGTCGCTCCAATTGCTGGTTGGCTTCCACGAGCTGGTCGTTCGCCCCCTGGAGATTTGTTTTAAGCTCCTGAAGCTGTTCAGTGATGATCGCCTCGCGCATCGCGATATCAATGATACCGAGATCGATCAACACCTGGCCGATCAGCCGGTCCGTCCCCTTGGCGCGCAGCGCTGCCTGGTATTCCAGGGCCCGGTCCAAATCCTCAGCCTTGATCAGGCCTTTTTCGACCAGGTACTGTCCCAGGCGCGGGACCAGCAGTTCAGGAGAAAGCGAAGAATTGGTCATTGCGCTCCATTCTCCGCTTGCCAGACCCATTCCCCGCCCACCATTGTCGCGGTGGGCTGCAATTTGTGCAGGTCACGCTTCGGCAGGCTGAATGGATCCTGCGCCAGTACAATCAAATCAGCAAAATAACCTGGCGCCAGCAGCCCTTGCTGGCTTTCCAGCCCGGCTGCATAGGCCGGCCCGGTTGTAAACCCTTGCAGGGCTTCCGCAAGCGCCAGCCGTTGGGCAGGGTACCAGCCGTCAGCCGCCGGCGAATGATCGGGCCGCTGGCGGGTAACCGCGGCGTGCAGCCCCAGGAAGGGGTTCGGCGATTCCACCGGGGCATCCGAGCCAAAGCATACCCGCGTCCCGCGTTCCATGAGGGTGCGGAAGGCGTAAGCGCCCGCCGAGCGGCTGCCCCAGAACCGGTCAGCCATAACCATATCCGAAGTGGCGTGGATGGGCTGGACGGAGGCAATCACTCCCAGTTCGGCCAGCCGCCCGTAATCATCCGGGTGAAGCACCTGCACGTGCTCGATGCGGTGCCGCAGCGCGGGCAGGCCGTGCTCGCGCTCGTAACGCCGCAGTTGGGCATACCCCAGCAGAACTTCGTGGTTTGCGCGGTCACCGATCGCGTGGATCGCGACGCTGATGCCGTGCGCGGAAGCCTGCTGCCCGTGCTCGAATACTTGCTCGTTATCCAGCAGCAGCATCCCGTTGTTCTGATCCTCACCACTCTGTGGGAGCCTCCACTTGTGGGAGCCTCCACTTTGTGGGGAACCCTCATACGGTTGCAGCATCGCCGCGGTCTGAGGGCCCAGCGCGCCATCGGCAAACAGCTTTACCGACCCGGTGCGCAGGAAATCATTCCCAAAACCCGTGCGCAGCCCAAGCGCGATGGCATGCTCCAGGTTTTCCAGCGGGATACCTTTCACCACCCGGATCCGCAGCCGGCCTTGTTCTTGCAAGATTTGCAGCGCCGTAAAACACATCGCGCCGTCGTAATCGTGCACCCCGGTGACCCCCACCTGCCATAAATTTCGCTGCGCCGCGTGGATGGCCTGAGCGACCATCTCCGCGGTTGGGGCGGGGATCACTTTATCCACCAGTTCCATCGCCGATTCGAATAGCAGCCCGTTGGGTTCACCGCTCTCGTCGCGCCCTATTTTTCCGCCTTGCGGATCGGGCGTCGCCCGGGTGATCCCGGCGGCGCGCAGCGCGGCGCTGCTCGCCCAGGCGGCGTGCAGCGACTTGGCGGTCAGGTAAACCGGGTGATCCGGCGCCACCGCGTCAAGCTCACGGGTAGTGCCAAAGCCTTCCGGCCAATTATTCTGGTTCCAGCCGTGCCCGCGCACCCATTCTCCCGCGGATGAACGACCCACCTTTTCATGCACCCGGCGCAAACATTCCGCCTGGGTGGATGTCTCACAGTCGACCATTTGCAAAGCAAAAGCATAGTGCTGCAGATGAATATGCGCATCGGTCAGCCCGGGCCAGATCGTCTGCCCGCGCATATCCCGTTTCTCCACTTTGCCAGAGGTAGCGCTCAAAACGTCTGCGTCGCTGCCCACCAGTATCACCCGTCCATGGTCGACTGCTACAGCGGTAGCCGCAGGGTTCGCCGGGTCGAGTGTTTTGATTTGGGCATTATACAGCACGCGCATAAATTCTTCCTTCGATAAAATCGTTCACGAAACGAGTTCGTTCACGTTTCCTTTAAAATTTTCATCATCATATCATTCAGCTCTTCGTCGCTGAAGTAAAAGATCGTCAGCGACCCACCGTCTTTGCCATAGCGCAGCTTAATCCGGGTCCCCAGGTAGCGCCGCAGCTGGTCCTCCATCTCCTGGACCTCAGCCGGAATTTCCTTGCGCGTTGTCCGGCGCATACGCGGTCCGGCAAGTTCTTTTACCAGCGCCTCGGTCTGCCGAACGGACAACTTATTATTGACAACCGTTTTATAAACGTCGAGTAAGACTTGCGGCGAAGCTTCCAGGCTCAACAGCGCCCTGGCATGCCCCTCGGTGATCAACCCATCCACCAGCCCCTTCTTGATTGCATCGGGCAGCTTGACCAGCCGGTGTGTATTGGTCACCGCCTCGCGGCTTTTTCCAACCCGCACCGCCACCTCTTCATGGGTCAGGCCAAATTCATCGATCAGGTGATGGTACGCCTCCGCCGTCTCCAGCGGAGTCAGGTCTGCGCGCTGCACGTTTTCAATCAAGGCCAGTTCCAGGCGCTGCTGTTCGCTCGCCTGGCGAATAATTACCGGCACCGTTTCCAGCCCGGCCAGCCGGGCCGCTCGCAAGCGGCGCTCGCCGGCGATCAGCACATACGAATCTTTTTTCGGGTCGTAAGAAACAATCAACGGCTGCAGCACGCCATGCTCGTGGATCGAATTGGCCAGGCCTTGCAGTTCAGCCTCATCCATGTTCGCCCGTGGCTGGCGCGGGTTTGGCACCACCTGCCCAATCGGAATCTCCGCCACGCCGCTCTCATGCTCAGCTGGGCCGCTGCTGCTGCCTCCTGGGATCAAAGCGTCTAAACCTTTACCAAGACCACCTTTACGCGCCATGTCTGCCTGCCTCATCTTTTCCTTAGGGCTGGAGGTCCGGAATCAGGATACCATCCTTGGCCAGCAGTTCACGCGCCAGGGTTGCATATGCCTTTGCCGCGGGTGACTCGGGCGCGTAAATGGAGATCGGGATGCCGTACGAGGGCGCCTCTGCCAGGCGAATGCTGCGCGGGATGACCGCCTCAAATACCTGGTCGGGAAAGAATTTGCGCACTTCGCCCACCACATCTGTCGCCAGGCGCGTGCGCCCATCGTACATGGTCAGGATCACTCCCCGCACTTCCAGGTCCGGGAAGAGCCCATTGCGCACGCGGGTGATGGTTTGGGTCAGCTGGCCCAAACCTTCCAGGGCCAGGTATTCGCACTGCACCGGGATGATCACCCCATTTTGCGCGGCGAGCAGCCCGTTGACCGTCAGCAGCCCCAGCGATGGCGGGCAGTCGATCAGGATATAGTCATAGCGGTCGCGGACGTTTTGCAGCGCCTCGCGCAGGCGGTACTCCCGCCGGGTCACTTCCACCAGTTCCACTTCCGAGCCCGCCAGGGCGGGTGTTGCCGGCAGCAAGGATAACTTGAGCCGCGGGTTATGCAGGATCTGCGGTCCCACCGCTGCCGCGCGGATCAAAACCTCATAGGTCCCGCTGCGCACGGTATTTTTGTCGATCCCAAGAGACGAGGTGGCGTTGGCTTGCGGGTCGATATCGACCAGCAGGACGCGCTGACCATAATAACCCAGGTATGCGCCCAGGTTAATCGCCGTGGTGGTTTTCCCCACCCCTCCTTTTTGATTGACAATCGTGTAGATCCGTGCCATGCGTTTTTGCCTCGGTTCCGAAATTATGTGACTGGCGCTGCCACTGGAATGGCCTACCCGCACCGCGGACCGCGCCGCGGGCGCGAACCTTTCAATCCGCCAATCACTCGATAACCTCCGTCATCACCATCTGGATCTCTTCGGGCAGTGGAATGCTGTCCAGCCCTACCCGTTGTACAGAATACGCTGCCAGATGGGTTGCAAACCGCGCTGCCTCCCACGGGTCGCGTGTGGAGTTCAGGCGAATAAAGAAAGCCGCCGCGAAGATATCGCCTGCGCCGGTGGGGTCAACCTCGACCATCTTGGGGGGGCGGAAGCGGCGTAAATCGCCGTTCCAATATAAGCGCGCGCCATTGGCCCCTTCGGTAACTGCCAGGACGCGGATGGAAGAAGCCATGTCTTCGATCAACCGCTCGTCGCCGCGCACATCTTCAATACTGATTACCGCCGCGTTAGCGTTCTGCAGAACAAAGGAAGCTTCCGGCCATTCGGTAAACGAAACTCGCCCTTCCGCGTCCCAGGTTCGGTACCAACCCTGCGGGGTCAGCCCAACAAACGAGCTTGGGAAAGCGCGTACCAGAGTCGGATCGATCTCACTCGCCACCGGCCCCAGGTGAATGATCGGCGTATTACGCCATGCTTCAGGCACCATCGGAAGAGTAATCGTTGGCGCGATACTATGCAGGTATTGGATGCGGCCGTTCGGGGTCTGGATATTCTCAAAGGTGGTTGTCTCTTCAGCCCGCAGGCCTACCACGCGAATGCCCTCCTGCTCCAACTGTGGAGCTTCCAGGCAGTCCTCGCAAGCCGTTAAGATGCCCACGCGCATGCCCAGGGCACGGGCAGCCAGCGAAGCATAAGAGGCCGTGCCGCCTAACCGCGGGCCATCCGGGGTCAGGTCGCGCGTCAGGTGTCCAATCACCAGATAATCAATCGGTTCTAATGGTCCAATTCTATACATCGTTTAATTATACCTGAAGGAACTCTCTGCTTGTACGGATAAACAATAATAAGGAACCTTTATGTAGGTTCGTTTTCAACATCGCCATTTTCAATGGGCAGGTTGCGTATGGCTTCATCCAGGGTGAGGTTTTCCCGGCGCATGCCCGGAGCCGGCGTGCCGCAGAACGGGCACAAATTCCAGGGCAGCTCCATCAGTTTCCCGCACTGGTGACACGGCTTTTTGAGCCGCGTGTAGCAGCTCGGGCAGGCCACCCAATCCTCGCGCACCCGCCGGCCGCATCCCGGGCATACTGCGTTATCCTCAATCGACTGCAGCAGCGCTTCTTCTTCCAGGCTCTGTTGAAAATCCTCATCCAGCGTCTTTGCGGGGCGCAGGATAAAGTACACCAGCATGCCGGGCAGGAAAAGCACCGCCACCACCAGCACCGCCAGGATCCGTGCGAAGGGGTCGCGCGCGCGCCGGCGGATGTCGCGGTACGTCCAGATAATCAGGCTGAGCCACAGCGCTGCGATAAATGCGGCAGCAAAGCTCGTGGCCACCAGAACAAGGGTGCTGAGCAGGGTGGGGTCAAACGTCATAAAGTCTCCGGTGATGAAATTATAGCATGGATAAAGAATTTATACGGGATATACGCACTCGCATATCCCGTATAAATTGCATAAAGAAAATGGTTTTTTGCCAATTTATCTCATTACGAAATATTTTCGATATGCACCGGCTCCACCGGCTCAGCCAGTTCAAAACCGAACACTTTCGAGTAGAAATACAGCTCCCCATCCAGCGAGCGCTTAATGTGCGCCGCCTGGCGAAAGCCGTGCTGCTCGCCGGGGAATTCCAGGTACGCCACCGGCAGCCCCTTGGCCCGCACCGCTTCGTACATCTTGCGCGATTGTTCGGGCGGCACCACCTGGTCTTCCGCGCCCTGAAAAAGGATTAACGCGCAGTCCAGCTGGTGGGTAAAGTGGATCGGCGAGCGCGCGATATACACGTCTCGCGCCTCCGGGTAGGGCCCGATCAGCCCGTCCAGGTAGCGTGACTCGAACTTATGCGTGTCTTTTGCCAGCGCCTCGGCATCGCTGACCCCATAATGGCTGGCCCCTGCCTTGAACACCTTGCGGAAGGCCAGCGCCGCCAGGGTGGTATACCCGCCCGCGCTGCCTCCGTGGATCGCCAGCCGGTTGGGGTCCGCTTTCCCGCTGCGCGCCAGGTACAACGCCGCGTTGACGCAGTCGTCCACGTCCACGATGCCCCACTGCCCCTTGAGCCGCTCGCGGTAAGCCCGCCCGTAGCCGGTGCTGCCGCCGTAGTTCACGTCCACAATCCCAATTCCCCGGCTGGTCCAGTATTGTTTGCCGAGCTCCAGAACCGCCCCGGTCGCGCCGGTTGGCCCACCGTGTATGCTCACAATCAGCGGCGGAAGCTCGCCATCCGGCGCTTTGAAATCCTGGTTGGTCGGCGGGTAGAAGAAGGCATAAGCCGTCAGGCCATTTTCGGTGGGGAACTCGATCGCCTCAGGGATCGATAGATACCCCGGATCAACCCCCAGGCTGGTGGATTTTTGCAGTACCGTCGTTTGCCCCGCAACTCCCACCCGCGCGGGTTCCGGATGCATACCTCCCGCCTGCGCACTCTGCTCTGGTTCCAGTTGCAGCTTCACAATGGAGAGCGGGGTCGTTGGCGACCCGCCGATAAAATACACCTTCCCTGGCGCTGCGCGTACGGCGCCGATATCAGTATAGGGCAGCGGGATGAGCTGTACCTGTAAGGTGCGCGTATCGAGCGCTTCCAGCACGTACTCCCCGTTTTCCGTGTGCGCGCAAACCAGCCGTTCCGCCGATTCAAACGCAAAGGTCGTCTCCCCAAACACCCACTGCGGCTCGCCGAAATCGGCCTGCATGGGGTGCAGCGCCTGCACCTGCCCATGGCCATTCTGCCACCGGTACAGGTTCCACCAGTTGGTCCGGTCGGAGATAAAGTACAGCACCCCATCCGGCGACCAGGTGGGCTGGAAGATCAACTCGCTTTCGCCCCCAGCTACCAGCACCCGCTTGCCCAGCGATCCGTCCGCCATCACCGGCGCGACCCACAGTTCCGTGCCGTCCCAGGGCATATTCGGGTGATTCCACTCCAGCCAGCACAACTGCTTCCCGTCCGGGCTGAGCCGCGGCGTGGAATAAAAATCCTTGCCCGAGACCAGCACCGCACCGCCGCGCTCCAGATCGTCCCCGTCCAGCGCGACGCTGGCAATGCAGTTGGTCACCTCGCGCCCGGTGTGGTCTTCCCGCACACCAATCAACCGGCTGCGTTCAGCATCCATCACGTAGTCCGCATAGCGCAGGTCCACCGCCGGGGTAAGTGCCTGGGGCGTACCGCCCGGGTCCAACCGGTACAGGCGCTGGTCAGAAAAGTTAGAAAAGTACAGCACGCCGTTGTGCACCAGCGTACTGCCCCCGCCGTACTCGTGCACGCGCGTGCGCGCGTTCCACGGCGGCGGCAGCAGGTCGGTGGTTTTCCCATCCGGCGCGCGCTGCACCACCACAATGCGGCCCTTCTCTTCCGGGCGCATTTCGCTCCAATATACCATTTCTCCGTCCAGGAGAATGCTGCTCAGCCTGATCATACCGCCCACAATCAGATCAGACGTGATTGGCGATTTCCATGCACCATACGGAGCCGTTGTAGCCATAGGGGTCACTCCTAAACCATGGCCTGGTAGACCAGGTTCTTGTAGATATCTTCAATTGGGTAGGGTTGGAAAGGCTGGTGCTGGATCATAATAATCGGGATCACCTGTTCCTGGAAATCCACCCAGAAAAAGGTATTGGCCGCCCCGCCCCAGCCCCAGTTGCCCAGCGAGCCGTTCGCTCGCGCCCTGGCCGGGTTGAGCAGCACATATCCGCCCAGCCCAAAACCGTGCGCCTGGATGTCCTCATCCATATACCGGCCTTCGGGCAGGTGGTTCATGCGCATCAGCTCCACCGTCTTGCGCCCCAGCAGCCGCACGCCGTCCAGTTCGCCATAGTTGAGCATCATCTGGCAGAAGCGCAGATAATCCGGCGCGGTCGAGACCAGCCCGCCCCCGCCCCCTTGCAGCCGGTCTTGCACCCGATAATGGCTCTGTTCAATCGGGTCGATGTCTTTCAGTTTTCCGGGAATCGCCACCCCATTTTCCTCCCCCGGCAGATTTTCTGGCGCAGGCCCATACATCGCCGCGAAACGGTTCACCTTCTCCGGCGGCACCGCGAAGGCGGTATCTACCATCCCCAGCGGCTCAAAGATGCGCTGGCGTAGAAATTCGCCAAACGGCATCCCTGCCACCACCTCTACCAGGCGGCCCAGCACATCAATCGATACACCGTAATGAAAGACCTGCCCCGGCTGGTGGTACAGCGGGAGGCTGGCTATCGCAGCCACGAAATCGCGCAGCGCGGTTGGCCCGCTGCCCCCCCACAGCGGTCCCACCCGTTCCTGGTACAGCTTGCCAATCAGCGGAATGCTGTCTTCTCCATACCCCACCCCGGAGGTGTGGGTAAACAGGTCGCGGATGTTGATTGGGCGCACCGGCGCGACCAGGCGCGCCTGCCCATCTTGCCCCTGTTCCGCCACCTGCACATCTTTGAACTCCGGCAGGTAATCGGAGATGGGGTCCGCCAGCCGCAGGCGGGCTTCCTCGATCAGCATCATTACCGCCGCGGAAGTGATCGGTTTGCTCATCGAATAAATACGGAAGATGGTATCCTCCTCCACCGGCTTGCCTGCCGCGATATCGCGCAGTCCCACGCTGTCGCAGTGCACAATCTGCCCCCGCCGGGCAATCATCGTCAGGATGCCGGCGAATTTTCCCTCGTCTACGAAGCGCTGCATGACCGGGCGGATCCGTCCCAGCCGTTCCGTTGAAAAGCCAAGTTTCTCTGGCCGTATACCGTTCATTATTCCCTCCATAACGGAAAAGTGTACGCAATGATTATACTTGCAAGGTGCGCCGCGGATAAACGCAGATGAACCCAGTTAAAAAGAATTTCCTTTTATCCGCGTTCATCTGGGGTTCTTTTATCTTGCGTACACAACCACCTGCCAGACCATCGTACGCCGGTAGAAAATTTGCTTGAACCCATTGCGCTTCACCAGCGCCTCCACTGCATGGCTGGGATGGGCAAAGGACCGGAAAGGGTTGCGCTGGATGCGAAAGAGAACATTGATCAGCGCCACCCCCAGCCTCACCCACCACGCGTCCCGCGGGTATACCACCCCGTACAGCTTGCCCGCCCGCGCCGCCGAGAGCCCCACCAGCTGCTCCATATCCGGAAAGCAGCAGATCACCCGGTCCAGGGTCACAATATCGGCGGGCGGCACCTGTGCGGCGATATCCACAAAGTTGCCGTGCTGGAAGCGCACCCGCTCCGCCAGCCCGCGCCGTTCGGCCTCATCCCGCGCCGCGTGGATGTAGGCCTGGGACGCATCCACATCCGTGGCCTGCCCGGCGCCGCCTTCCAGCAGCGCGTGCTGGATCGCCCCCACGCCGCCGCCAATATCCAGCAAGGTCATTCCCTGGATGCCCTGCTGCTTGATCGCCTCGATTAACCAGCGCGTCGTTCCGTCCGGGCCCTTCTTGCGATACAACCGCAGTTCCCTGGACACACTGCGCTCATCAAACATATTCTCAATACCCTTACACTGGCTGCAGCTCATCCTGTCCCTCCTGCTCCATATAGACAATATCCACCCGATTATAACCCGGATGGGCAGCACCCGGAGCAGCACGCTACACCGCTACACTTGGGGAATAGTGAACAGTGATCAGGGAAGAGAGGAGGAGAAAAGGTGGGAAGCTCAGAATTTCGCCAGACAGAAACGTTGACAAAGTTAGTATAATTTATGGATGAAAATACGCAGACAAATCCTCCGGCTGACCCTCTTCGTTTTGCTTTTGCAGGCGTGCAGCCCAGGCGCAGCGGTGACGCTTGCGCCAACCATCACCATGCAACCGGCTGCCCCGCCGCCTGCAACCGCCACGACTGCTCCTTCGGCGACTGCCTTATTCACCGCGCCGGCTGCTGCGGATACAGCTACAGCCACGGTTCCTACGGAAGCGGCGGCTCCAGTAGGAACCGTGGCTCCAGTAGGATCGGCGGCTCCTACACCAGCCCCGGCTGGCACCACTGCCGCGCCCATCCCTCCGACCGGCCCGCTGAGCCGGGTGGCGCTGGTGGAGGCGCTGCGCGGCGGAGGCTATGTAATCTACTTCCGCCACGCTGCCACCATCCCCATCCCCGACGATGCCGACCCGGTCGTGCTGGCGGACTGCGCCACGCAGCGCAAACTGTCCCCCGCCGGGGAGACGCAGGCGCGCGCGATCGGGCAGGACTTCCGTCGGCTGGGCATCCCGGTAGGCACGGTGCTCTCCAGCCCCTTCTGCCGCGCGTTGGATACCGCGCGGCTGGCCTTTGATCAGGCCGAAATAGCGCCGGCGCTGGAAAACCTCGAGACGTCCCCGGACGACAGCGAGCGCGAGAACCGTACCGCCGGGCTGCGCCGGCTGCTCGCCACCCCACCTGAGCCCGGCAGTAACACGGTCCTGGTGGCCCACGGCTTCAATATCAGCGCCGCCGCCCAGGTCACGATCCCCGAAGCCGGAGCGGCCATCTTCCGCCCGGACGGCGCCGGAGGGTTTACGCTGGTCGCCACCGTCCCAGCGGAAGAATGGGCGACCCTGGAAGGGAAGAAATAGCCGCAAGACTCTGCTGCTTGGACAACTCAGGTTGATCTCGCTTTAAACGGTCAAGACAATTATTCCTCCCCCACCAGCGCCTGCCACTGTCTGTAATCTTCATCTTTCTCGTCAACGGTCAACAACACAGAAGCCTCCACGGTTTCCGCAGCGCCGGACGGGTAGGCGAGGGTCAGGCGATGGGGGCCAGGCGCAAGGCCGGCCAGCACAGTCACGAGCGTGCCCGCCGCAAAACGCTCGCCATCCAGCGACCAGACGGCGTGTTCCGGCGAACAGGGCTGCCCGGCCAGGTCGAAACAACCGCCAAGGACAGACACGGCCTGGCCGAAGGGCAGGCGAGCGTCCGGCGCGGGGGCAAGGATATGGACGGTTGGCGGGCGCTCTGGCATATCGATGGTTGCGACTTCCACCTCGCTGGATCGCACCCCGTCGTGGGCAGCGAGGATGAGCCGGCCCTTCCCGGAGGCCGGGATGGCGTTCAGATCTACAGTGTGGTTGGGTTCCGTCAGGCGGCGAGCGAGGGTGATGCGGCGGCCGCTCTCCATTTCGACCAAAACGCTGTAGGTGATGCCGGGCGCGGAGGAGCCGGTCTCGCCGGTAATGGAAGCGCTCTCGCTCCCCGGCTGCTCGCCGGGCTTCCATTGCAGGGTAACCCGGCTGCCATCCGATTTGTGGCGCGGCGTGGGGGCTGCGGGCGGCGCAGGTGGGATGGCAGCGCGATACAGCCGGATCTCGCCGCGGCGGAGCTCATAGGCTGCGCCATCTGGGTGAAGCGGCAGAACGCCGCGCACGCGGTAGCGCAGCGGGTCGTCCACGCTGCCGCAGCCGTGCTGCGTGACCTGCGGGGCAACGCCGAGCAGCACGCGGTCCTGCAGATCCAGCAGCACGAGCTGGTAGGCCGGGTCGCCCTCGGCACGCCGCCCGGGCCTGGAAAACTCGTATCCTGGCCGCGCCTGGTAGAGCATGTTTTCGAAGAGCGTGCCGCGGATGTGGAGATAGGTAAATGCGGGCATATTTCTTTTCCTGTTTTTTCCCTCAGAATTTTTGGAAAAGTCGCATCCAGGTGGTTATGCCTGGGCGGATCGGTGTGAAATAGCTCATCAAGTCTCCGGCCGGGAGCGAGATGGCCGTGGCCGTGCGCACGTCGAAGGGCGGCCGGCGCAGGCGACCGCCGTTATCGACTGAGTCGTAAGGTCCCTCCGGTTGATTGGAACTGCTGCTGGTCAGGTTGATATGGTTCAGCCCGAGGGTATGGCCCAGCTCGTGCGCGCCGACCTCTGGGCGATCGGCCATAGCCATCGCCACCGTACCGGGTGTGTCGGAGAGGCCCTCGTGCGCGAGCTTGCTGGCCGTGTAACGCTCGCTGGCCGGGATGATACACAGCCAGCGGACATCGTCGTCTTCGTCGGCATCGTCCCAGGCATCTTCGACATCATCGAGCAGGTCGCTCCAGCCATCATCAGTGGCAAGGTTATACGTGTGCGAGAACCAGCGCGGGGCGGCGATGCCGATATCGGTCAGCGGCGTGGGCAGGTAGTCGAGCGCGCTGCGGGCATAATCGAGCATGCCGCTGTCGCTGCCATACAGGGCCATATACAGCGCGCGCACGCGGAGCGGGGCATGGCTGACCCAGGTCCACGAGATGGTCTGGCCGACCACGATCTTGCCGCTGGGATCGTTACAAACCAGCTTGACGGTGAGGGTGTGCGTCCCCGCGGGTACCCAGGCGGCGGGAATGGTGAAGTTGAGCGTATCGTTGGTGAAATTTGGGTCCGAGAGACCCCTGACCCCGGCGTATCCGCGGTCGGGGACGATGTTGCGCACGTTGGTCGGGAAGACCGTCTTGTTATCCACCTTTAGCGAACCGGTAATCTTGTCCAGCTTGTTGGAATACCAGCCGCCGCGATCGCAGTTCATGTGCACGCGCACAGCCGTATCCTTGTTGGCCACGGTCGGCATCGCCTGCCCGGCCAGAATGTCGCCGAGATCGCCCTGGACACCCTGGGTCACTTCGATGTACTGGATGGTCAGGCTGGGCGGCACGCTGAGCCAGACGGGAATTTGCAGCGGGGCAGTCGTGCCGCAAGCGCTGGTGGTAATGAACGACAGCGTGGCCTGGGTGGGCCCTTGGGGGCTTGGGTCGGGGACGGTCAGGACCGTGCCGCCGAAACCGCCGGGCAGGTTGCTGCGCTCCCAGGCTACGCTGCCGTGGATGATCAACTGGATGCGCACGCGGGTGGTCGGACCGCCGCCGGCACGGTAGGTAAGCGCAACGGAGTCGCCGGGGGCCAGGTTTGGCGACTTGAACGCATCGAAATCAATCGGAACCCCGCCCAATGAAACCTGGTATACCGAGGCCAGCCCCCCGGTGAAGAGGATACTGTTTCCCAGCCGGTAGACATCGATGTCCGCGCACGGGTCCCAATGGCGGGTGTAGGCGTTCAGATGCAGGTCGCCGGCGGTAGCCCAGGTCGGAACAACCACGTCTACCTCGGTGTCGGTCCAGCGGGTTGGATTGACGCCGACCAGCACCCCAGGATCCGCGCCGGCAGCCGGGAACTTGGGGTCTTTAGGGTTAGGCGAGGGGAAATAGACGCGACCGGTCGGGCCGAAATTGCTGCCGCGGATGGTCAGGAGTTCCCCGGCGCAGGCCGATGGGTTGGAGAGCGCGGTAATAGTGTAGCGCCCGCCAAACTTGTCGATCATCGACATGCCCTTCCGCGCGCTGCCCGCGCAGGGCCACATTTTATCCCATATCCCGTGGGTGGATCTCTCCACATGGTCGCGCCAGCTGTCATGGTCGAATGGCAGGCGATCCGGTCCGAAGGCCGGCTTGCGCACATTACCCGCTTCGTGGGCCCCCGCCGGTTCAAACTGCCGGTCGAGCACGTCACGCCACTGGGGAGCCAGGCGCGCGGTGACGAACGTATCGAGCGGTTGGCTGTCGCCCTGCCGTTCGCGTTCCAAAAAATGCGCGGCGACATCGAGATGGAAGAACGGCTGGAGCAGGCGGGCCAGCGCGTCGAGCATTTGATCCGCTTCGTTGGGCTGGTTCGCTGCGCGCACGACCCCGGCAACCAGCCGGAACAGCGCTGGCCCGTCGACGGTGCGCGGCTCGCCGTCCCAGGCGCCGCCGGTGGCCTCGTCAAATACGGAGGCTGGAATGGCTGGGGGTTCATCAATCGGCTGGCGCAGCAGCAGCCAGAGACGCGTGGCGGCGCCGAGATCGCCGCGCAGCACGGCATCGGCCTCGTTCGCGCAGCGTTCGAGATAACCGGCATGGCGCTCGATGCCGGCATTCAGCAGGGCGCCCAGCTCCGCGGCCCCGGCGAGTGACAGATCGTCAAAGGTCTGGGCAATGGCCTCGTAGTTCAGCAGCGGCCGGGGCGGGGTCACTTTGACTGAGTCCGGCGAGGCGGATATTTCGCTTGTCATTCTTTATTCGCTCCTGAACGCATGGATACCCCCTATAAATGAGAACAGCCAATCGATTGAAAAAACAAAAATATGTGTACGTAATAGATCTACTAATTCTAGTATAAATAAACCGCAGCCCATGTCAAGAGCGGTTTATCGTTTAAACTAATATTTTGCTTTCGCTAACTGGTTTGCCAATGTCACATTCGGGCAAGAGAGCGGTTTCAACCGCCAGGTATATGATATGGACATAGTCTAAACTAGATTTCGCCCCTATTTTGGGCGAAATCTAGGGCTGACCAGGCTGAATCTGAATGGCTCAAGAGTCGCAATTAAGAAGTTGAACTGTTCAAGACCACTTCTCAATTGCACGCACACGCTGCTGTTTTCTGCCAGCCTGCCGAGCGGAGCCTTCTGTTTCAGGCTCCGCTCGAATTCTCCTTGCCAGGGTTGATCAGGGATGGGATCGCATTTTCGATCCTGGAGCCTACTCGGCGCGCACGTTATCGATATAGAATGTGCCGGCGTTAAACCAGATGTAAATCCCATGCAGCTTGCTCAGATCCTGGCTGGATAAGCCGGTCAGATCCAGATCTACGGTCGTCGTGGTGTTCTCAGGTGTCCAGGTTCCGTTGAGCTGGTTCCACGCCCAACTATCCCCCAGTTTCAAGGCTACCAGGGCGGATGTACCCCCGGCAAAGGTCTTCAAATCGTACTTGAAGCGCGTTTTATTCGACAGGTCAATGGCGTTCGAAATATCCAGTCCGAACCAGTTACCGGTAGAAACAACCTTCAGGCTGTGCGTGCCTTCGGTGGCCCAATCGGTGATCTGCGCTACGGAATTTCCATCTGGGGTCTGCCAATTCCCCAACGCCCAACCTTCCACGCCGTTCTCAAAGCCGTACAGCAGCAGCGCGCCCTGCGGGTCAGGCTTGACCGTCACCAGAATCGTGGCGGCATTGGACAAGACACCCCTGGAAGCGGCAGGCGTCTGGGTCTTGACGACATACGAGACCTGGCTCTTGCCCGCAACACCCTCGGTTGGGGTAAACGTAACCGTACCATCCGGGTTGGTCACAAAGGTACCACCGCTGACGGTCATGCTCGTTTGCTGTCCATCGGTCAATGGGTCCAGGTCAACCGAGCCGGGGACAAGCTTCGCGCCGTTATAGGTGATGTCATTGTCCAGCGGGTGGATGACCACTGGAGTATTAAAATCGGTGACGACGGTGTCGTTATCGGCCACCGGCGCGAAGGAAAGATATTTTCCAGCCATCATCATCCTGGAAAAGTTCGTCAGGGTGGTGCAAACGGGGGATGGACAGTAAACGGTAAAGCCGTCGTAGTCCGGATACAGCGAACCGTCATCCTGTTTCCCGGAGAGGATCCAGTACAGCGCGCCGCTGCCGCCGCTCTTAAACACCGCGTCGGTCCACTGCTGGTAGACCGGGTTGCGAATATTCTTGTCCAGCAGGCCAAACTCGCCCAGCATGGCCGGTTTGTTAATTGTGGCAGCATCGGCAAAGTGGCGCTTGATCCAATCCGTGCTCCAATCGATGGTTTTGCCCCAGCCGTCGGGGTAGAGGTGGAACGACATCACATCGATATTGGGCAGGTTGGCGAAGGCCAGGGTGTCAACGCCTTCGCCGCAGTTCTCCGTCCAGTCCGATGACGTTGGGCTGACGCAGTAAAAGCCCTCGTCGCCAACGGAAACCAGGTGATTCTTGTCGATGCTCTTGATGAAGGTCGACATCTCATCCGCCCAGGTGGTCAGGGTCTCGGTTGTGCAGTTGGCTGAACGCGGGTATGCGCCGGCGCTCAGGCAGCGCGGCTCGTTGGCCAGTTCCCAGGTCATAATGGTCGGATCATTCATGTACTGCACGCCGGTATAGCTGTTGGTGCGGTTGAGCAGGTGCGCGATCCAATCCTTGTACCACTGACGGATCGCCGGGTCGGTATAGAACTGGTCGTGGTATTGACCGTTCGCCCAACGAACATACTGATCAATGCCGCCGAAGGCATTCCAGTTGTTGACAAAGGGAATGACCACCTTGATGCCTGACTGCCCGGCCTTGTAGATGGCATAGTCGAGCTTCTGCAACCCGTCTGCTCCATCGTTATACGCCGGGGCGGTGCCATCCCAGTACTGGAAGTAGATGCCGTCCGATTTGCCGTTAATGGAATTGGTCCCGTCCTGGTTGCCAATATCCAGCGAGCCCCACATGCGGATCACTTCAAACCTGGCAGCGGCGGCGCTGTTGAGCACATCGTCCACCATGAACTGCGATTTGTACATCAGGTAGTAGTTGTTCGTCCCGGCAAAGCGAAAGGGCTTGCCTTTATATTCCAAATTGGCCCCATTCCGGTGGACAAACGACCCATCACTCTTCGCGGCGGGCTGCGCAATGACTGGCTGTGCGAAAGTCGTCAGTGCGAGCATCAAGATCCAAAGCACACTCGAGAAACGTTTGACCATTCCGATCCTATCCTTTCCGGGCGCAACGCCCATTCAAAAACAAGTTGGTATGGCTTCCACTTTACCCAGCATTATGCCGGATCGCCGGCCCTGCCTTAGCGACCCCAGACACAGCGCGGCCTGTAATTATATTATATAGGGTTATCTTACGGTTCAACATCGAGCAGCGATGGATTGCCACGAAAAATAGACACCAGCTCTTTTCCATCCGGATCGTCCATGCGGATGAACAGCGGCAACACGGAGATCGGCGCGGGGTAGGTGACGATCGTCTGCGGGCCAACCAGCACGGAATGCGTATTGACGTCATACCAGGTTCCCGCGGGCAGGTAGATATCGCGGGATTCCGCGCTCGTCATGACCGGAGCGCTGAGCACCGCGTCGCCGAGCAGCCACTCGTCGGATATCGTGTAGGTTGCTTGCTCTTCGGGGAAGTTGAAAAAGAGCGGTTTGATGATTGGCTCTCCCTCCGCGACGGCCCGTTGGACTTGTTTCAGGATATATGGCGCGAGCGCCCGGTGCTCGTTCACCGCGGCCCGGTAAAGATCGGTTGTTTCAGGAGTGTAGGTCCGGGTAACGGTGAATGGACCCGCTGGGCTGGTCGAGGCGTACCAGAACGGCAGGGCCACCTCGGCCTGCGCCCAGCGCACCAGGACTTCGTCCGTCGGGTCGCCGCCCGCGGAACCGCCGACCATGTCGGTCACCACGAATGGGTAGCCCGCAACGGAGAGCGACAGCGCCTGGCGGATCGACCGCCCGAGCCCCAATGAGTTGAAGTCGGGGCTGGCATCGATGGTGCGAGCGATAAAGCCGTACTTCTGCTGCCCGGTCCAATGCACGCGAATGCCGACCCCTTGCAGATCAAATGCTTCGGCTAACCCGGCGCCTAACCGCTGGTAATCATTCGCCGTCAGGCCGCCCGTGCCGGCGCAGGCCGGATCGAAGAAGCGCGTGTCGAACTTAAACCCCTGGATGTTAACCGTATCCTCCAGCGCCTGGAGCTGGCTGCGGAACCACGCCGCCGCCGCCGGGTTCCCCAGGTCGATGATCCCTGCTTCGCCGTGCCACCATTTAACTGTGCACGGTAAGGAGGGATCCGATGCCGACTTGAGCAGGTAACCGGCGTCCCGGACGGTTGGGTAGTTCGCGGCGTCGAGGTTAATCCATAACGTCACCCAAAGTCCAAGATCAAAGCCGAGGGCGTGGATCTGCTCAGACAGGGTTCCGGGATCCGGGAACTTTTCCGGATCGAAGGTAAAGTCGCCGTACTTGCTCGACCAGCGGTCGTCGATCTGGATGGCGTAGCCGCCCAGGTTGGCGGCCCGGATGTTTTGCGCGTACGAAATCACATCCGCCTGCGTGACGGCGCTGCCATACATCGCCCAGGTGTTCCACACCGGCTCGGTATATTGGATATCCGGCGCGTCGCTTTTCTCCGGCTTTCCCGCGATGCCAATGTAATCGTAATAAACATCCCGCGGCGTGCGCTCGATGAAGGTCACCGCCGAAAGGGAATCAACCGCTTTTACCGTAAAATCGGCGCGGTGCGTTCCCGCGGCAGTGCCGTCCATGGAAACCGCCATCGCGGCGGTAGTATCGACCCACAAGCCCGTCCCCAGGGAAGTGAACCAGAAAGGCTCGTCCATGTCGTAACTTGAGGGGCTGAAATCGGCGGCGTAGATGGGCGTGGTGGGATTGTCGAGCGGCCAAAGGCTGGTTTCATTCCCGCCTTCGCCGTGCCCGTACCAGTGCCCGCTGGTCGCCAGGTCGAGGCTGAGGGTCACCTGGGTCGCTCCCGGCAGGCTGGCCAGCCAGGTGACGCGGTCGCCGTCTGGGACCGCGGTAATGGTGTATGGGGCGCCCCCGTCGCTCGCCGCCGCGTGCAAGGTGAGCTGCTTACCGTCGAAGGCGTCATCAAGCACCTGGCCGGCAGTCACGCTGCCCGCCTCGCTGCCTCTCGCTGCGCTCAGCGCCGCATTTTGCGCGCTGTCGGCGCCAGCATGGCTGGCGAGTACCGTTTGTCCATCTCGAACAATGCGAAACCCGAAGCCGGCTTTGGCGATATGCACCTGGTACGGGACGGCGCTGTTCCCCTCAACGTCGATGATAATTTCGGAACCGGTATTGTCAACGGTGACAATGACGTCGCTCCGGTATTTGAGTTCAGTAGCCGTATGACCAACAACGTTTGCCAGTAAGGGCGCGCTCAGCAGCAAGGAAAGCAACAACCGCCGTCCAAATGCGCTGAGGCGCTTCAAAATCGTCATGCGGATGGACCAGTTTTATGGGGCAGTGACGTCCTGCGGAGCAGCGGCGGGCAGGCTCAAGCTGGTTGGCACCGCCGCGGGACCGGCGGTGAAGGTTTCCAAGGACAGCAGCGGTTGGATAGCCTTCCGCACCATACCCTGGGTGAAATAGCTCTGCATGTGGTTGTTGCGCAGCGCATTTTCCAGCGCAGCCATTACCATCCCCTGATCCAGCGCCAGCGCGTAGCGCGAGACCTGCCCGGTCTGTACATTGACCGAGTCCCAGAAGCCCCACTTGCCATAGATTTCGAAATTTTGGCGCAGATTGGCCAGGTTCTGCAAGGATTCGCGCGGCGCGAACCGGAGCGCCAGGAAGGAAGCATGCGGGGTGACCACGCCGTTGGTATAGGCGCTGGCTGGCGGTACGCTGGTAGTCTCGCGCCCCGGGCAGCTGTCGAAACCATAGTCTACCAGGGTGTTGTCGTTGTTGGAGGGGTAGCCATCCGTCTGCATCCCGATTGCATCCACTCCGTAGGCCATATAGCCGCCGGAAGGGTTGGTCGCCGGGGAGAAGCCCCAGTAACCATACTGGGCTTCCTTCAGGCCGTGGTAGATTTGCGCCTGCACGTATAACGGGTGGTTGATACCCCAACTCTTGGGTCCCCACTGGTCCTCGGGAACAAACAGCGGCACCATCAGCGCTTCGAACATGCTGCCGCCCCAACTTGGGACGATATTCATCCCGGCGTAGGTGTAGTGCCCTTCAAAGACGTCTCACGCCCAGATAAGTCTGGGTGACGCCTTTGCGGTTCCATTTCCGGCCAGCTCCAATCGCAGTTGATCGGGGAAGGTGCGCCACATGCGGAAGTAATGTGCTGGCGGCAGGTTGCCCATGGCGATGCCAATGTAGCTGGAGATGCGCGGCTCGGTGTTCAGCGTGCCGAAATCGAAGCAGGTGTAACCGTTGGCGTTGCAGTTCGGGCCTGGGATCAGGCCAGTAGCCGCCGTACAGCAGGCCGTTATTCTTATCCTCGAAAAAGCCAAAGTTCATCCCGTTCAGCAGCGCGAGCGCCTGGTTTCGCAGCTGTGGCACGCTGTTGCTGACCACGATCAGCGCAGTCGCCAGCCAGCCGTTATCGACGGTGGAGAGGAAGGGATAGACCGGGCTGCCATCCGCCGGCCAGGTGGTGAGCATCGCGCCGGTTTCGGGGTTGTACCAGTTGTAGTACATGCCGCTGGCAGTGTGGCGCTCAATCTTGCCCAGGGTTTGCAGGGTTTGGGCGATGCGCTGCTGCGCTTCGCTGCGGGGTGATGATTTGCAGGTCGCGAGCGGCGATGGTGCTCCACATATACGCGCCAATGTTGGTTGGCGAGGTGTACAACGCGCGCACTCCGTTGTCGTCGATGTTATCCGAGGGCAGGCCGCTGGGATACGTCAATGCCACGAAGGACTGCCATGTATCGACGGCATACTGGCGCAGGGTCGCGCGTTCGGGATCGGTAAAGTTGAGGGGAGTCGTTTGTGCCTGGACAGGTGCGATAAGAGCCATGATGAAAACCAGAGCCATACAAATCGAGATTGGACGCTTCATTTTACCAACCATTGTGCATACTCCTGTTTTCAAAATTGAAAGATTCTGTGTCGAATGGCCTGAGCGCAGCACCCCTGCCACCCGATCAGGCTTATTTCTTCTGGCTTTTAAGTTTCGCCAGATGCTGCTGCGCCTGTTCGATCAGGTCTTTGCGGTCTGGGAACTGGCTCGCGTAAGATTGGTAGACGTCAATCGCGTCTTTGGTGTCGCCGTTCTGCTCGTACAGTTCGCCCAGGCGCAGGTAGATTTCGGCGAAATACGGCGTGCCCGGGCGGCCCGTGTTCTCCTGAATGTACTGCTCGGCCTGTTGGACGGTCAGCTTCTGGCCGATGATTTCCTGAGAGCGCTTCACCGCCTGCTGGACATAAGCCGGCTGCGGCCAGGAATAACGGCTGGACCATATTTTCTCGACGTTGAGGTAGCCACCGTAGTTGATGTACTTATTGGTCTTGTCATCGAATTCTTGATAACCCACCAGCGCCTTGAGATAGTCGCCAGCTGTTAAAGCTGGCTTCGGCAGTCCTGAAAGAAGCGGGTCGCAAGCTGGTTGGCGTTGTACCAGGCAAGGGCATACGTGATGAGGAAAATAACCGCCAGGATGAGCAGCCCCAGCAGGAAGCGCTTTCCGAACCTGGCCCTGGCAGCCGCAGCGGCTGTTCCCGCAGCCTCACCGGTGGCCTGGATCGGGGTTGAGGATGGGGTCTGAAGGGATGTGGTCATTTAAAACTCACATTGGCAAAGGCTTTGATGAACTGGTCTTGCAGCAGGAAGTAGATGAGGACCAGCGGCAGGGTGATCAGGGTCATTGAGGCCCAGATCTCCTGGACGTGTTCGCCAGGGATCGAGCTTTGGAACTGGTAAAGGCCAAGCTGGACCGTCCAGGTCTCCGGGTGATTCAGGTAGAGCAGCGGGCCGAGAAAGTCGTTCCAACTGCCGATAAAGCTGAGGATCGCGACGGTCGCCAGGACGGGCCGGGAGAGCGGCAGGATGATGTTGGTAAAGATCTGCACATCGTTTGCGCCGTCCAGCCGCGCCGCTTCGATCTGCTCGTTGGGGATGCCGACCACGAACTGGCGGATGAGGAAGATGTTGTAGACCGAGATGGCCGAGGGGATGATCAGCGCGTAAAAATGGCCGACCCAGCCCAGGCGGTACATCATCACATAGGTGGGGATCAGGAACAGCACCCCGGGGATCATCATGGTCGCCAGCATAAAGCCGAAGATCTGCTTGCTGCCCGGGAAAGGGATCTTGGCGATGGCATATGCAGCCAGGGCGCTGAGGAACGTGTTCAGAAAGGTGATCGAGACGGCCAGAATGAGCGAGTTTTTGAACAGCAGCAGCATGTTCAGGCGTCTCGAATACGCCCTGGTAACCGCTGAGGGTCAGCTCGGTGGGCAAGCGGGTGGGGGAGTGCAGGATTTCCGGCCCGAACTTGAAGGAGTTCATCACCATGTAGGCGAACGGGTAAAGAACAACCAGCGCGCCAAGCACCAGCAGCAGGTAAATGATGAGAGTCGCCCAGGTGAATTTCTTGGATGGGAGCATCGTGGTTCCTCCTATTCCGCTTCGCTGGAGTAAGAAGCGGAACTGCAAAATGGTGAGGATGGCAATGAGCGCGGCGAGCAGCAGCCCCAGCGCGGAAGCGTAACCGATATTGGAACGGTCAAAGGCCTGCGCGTAAAGGTACAGCACCGGGGTCAGGGCCTGGTGCTGCGGCCCGCCGTAAACGTCATACCCCAGGGTGAAAACCTCGGTGAACATTTGCAGCCCGTTGATCACGTTGACCACCAGCAGGAAGAAAATTTGCGGCCGCAGGGCCGGAATGGTGATCGACCAGAACTGCTGCCAGCCGCTGGCCCCATCGATGGCGGCGGCTTCGTAATACTGCGTGTCGATGGCAAACAACCCGGCCAGGTAAATCACCGTGCTGATGCCAAACCACTTCCAGGAATTGATCACCGCGATGATGGGCATTGGCAAGAACAGGTCGAACTTCCAGAATACCGGGCTTTTTAACAGCCCGAGGCGCACCAGATTGGCCTGCACCGGACCTTCCGGGCTGGCCAGGTAACCGCCGATCGCCATCAGCACCACCACGGAGGTAATGACCGGCATGAAGTAGATCGTGCGGAAAATGCGCCCGCCAAACACCACTTTGTACAGCAGCAGCGCGGTAGCCAGGCCGATGATGTTGGTGAGTGCGATAAAGATGACCTGGTTGTAGAGGATATTGCACCACGCTCTTCCAGAACAGCGGATCCAAAATCCCCTGGATCCAGTTGCCAATGCCCACAAACACATAATCTTCGGGCCGGACGAACGAGTAGGTGAAAAAGGTGAGGTAAAACGAGAGCAGCAGGGGATACAGGCCAAAAGCGGCGTAGACCAGAATCCAGGGGGAAACAAAGATATATCCCCAAAAGCCGCGCCGCATGCGCGTGCGCAGGCTGGGTCCCTTGCGGGTCGCCAGGCCTGTCTCTCGCTCTAAAGTGATAGGATTTGCCATCGTGGTTCTCCCTTACAGGTAGCGAGGAATGATAAAGTGTTGTGTTTCACTGAACCGGCACTACGCCGGTTCAGCGAAACACAAACTTTTGATGGAGCGAGGCTGTCCCAAAAGACTATTGGGACAGCCTCCTATCGATCGTTATTTGGTTGACTTCAAGGCATCGCGCGCCTTCTGCGCAGCCTGGGTCACCGCATCCTGCGGGCTCAGCGACCCTTGACCGCCGCATCCTGATATACGCCCAGGATGGCATTGGCGACTTTGTCGGCAGCTTCGTACTGCTCCGGCATGACCGCGTGCTCCAAGATATCCACGAAAGGCTTGCGCGCCGGTTCCTGGAAGTATGCGTCGGATTTCAGGCTGCCCAGGATCGGCAGGTAGCCCAGTTCCTTGAGGAACTGCAGGTTATTTTCATCCTGCATCAGGAACTTGATGAAATTCCAGGCATTTTGCTGGCGCTCGGGGGTGGTCTTCATGATCATGTAATCCCGCCCGCCGTAGGTGGTGTAAGGGGTATCGCCAGCATTCATCACCGGAACCGGCGCAACACCCACGTCCTGCCCGATGACCATTGGTTTCCCAGCGGCTTCCTTCAGGTTTGGCTCCCACGAGTAGCCGTACTGCGGCCACATGCCAATCGTGCGGCTGAAGAAGTTCTTTTCCATGGTGGGCGGGGAGAACTTCTGCGCCTTCTGGTTGAAGTCAAAGAAGTCGGCCATCTTGCAGTCCGGCTGGTCGAAGGTGATATCGGTGCCGAGCTTGTTGAGCAGCTGGCACTTATCCTGGTTGCCATTCAGATACATCGGCTGGAGCATATTCCAGTACCAACCACCCCAGGAAAGGGCGTCATTCCAGAAGACCGTTCCGCGCACCTTGCTCCCATCCGGCCGGGCAGGGAGCTGGCTCGATCTTGGCGGCATCATCCAGGAATTCAGCCCAGGTCGTCGGAGGCTTTTCGGGATCCAGGCCGGCCTCTTTGAAGAGATCTTTGTTGTAGATCAACATGGTGACATCCGCGCCAACCGGCATATAGTAGTTATGCCCGTACAGGTTCTGCACGGTGGCGGGGTCAACCTTAGCAAACAGGTCTTTCGCGCCATCCATGTCTTCCAGAGGGATCGCCACCCCGGCGGCGGCATAATGCCCAATCTGCGTACCAAAGGAAACGGTGATGATATCGGGCTGGTTGCCGGCGGCAATCAGCGCATCAAACGCGCCGCCTTCCGGCTCCTCTTCAACAGTGACTTTCTTGCCCGGGTTGGCCTGATTATACTTATCGGCCAGCTTGCGCATGGTGTCAATCATCGCCCCACGCACGACGGCAATGCGGGTTCCGCCCGCTACATTTGGCGGGAGGGTGGCTGTAACTGTGGGAGCGACGGTCTCAGTAGCGGCTCCACCGGCTGCTGCCCCGGTGGGCGTCTCCGTTCCACCGGTGGCGGCAATGGTTTCCCCGGTGGGAGAGGCTGCGGCGCCGGTAGGCGCCGTTGCGCCAGTAGGTGACGCGGCGCCCGTGGGCGACGCGGCGGCAGGAACGGCGCCTAATGGCGTATTGGACGGCGCAGCGGCTCCACCAGCCGGGACGGTTGGCGTGCCTGCGGTCCCGCCCCCTGAAGCACAGGCCGAAAGAACCGATAATGAAAGTACGATGCTGAGGAGGACAGAGATGGCTTTCGATAGCCGAAACCTTACGTAATACATTCTTCTCTCCTTTATTCGCCAGGTAAATAGAATTGCCCGGTTAAAATAACACCGGTACAGATGAAGAAAAATCGCCAGCCGAAAAATGGGTTGGACCCTTTTATTGAACGCGATGTCGGAATGAAAAAGCCCGCAGGATGGCTGTGGCTCGGGGAATAGTGCTAGACAAGACTGTAATGAAGACCCTTTTTTATGAACCCCTAAAGTTTTTTGTTGCGTTTTTCTCGCGCTGCGAAAAGGGGTTTCTGTAGCGCGGCGTTCCGCTATTCATTATGAACACAGGTGGTTATTTTTTCACCGGTGGTTCAATTTTTCTTATATTACTATGAAATATGGTAAATATTTTATCAAGAAATAAAGCAAAGGGTTATTCCAGTAATATGACAACCCAGCTAACGATCAGAATAGGATCGGTTCTTGTCCATAACGGTCGAACTTTTCCGGACCTGCCCACCCAGCAATAGGGTGTAAACCAGAAAAAGGGGAACCGTCACCCATTCGATCAGGGTAATGGTCTGGAAAATCCCCATCAGCATGGCCGACAGGGCGGTCAAGATGCCCAACGCAAGGAGCCACCGAGGGACCTTTGGATCATACCGCAAAGCGGAGACAGAAAAGCCAAAGGCTGTTCCCAGGAGAATATACAGGGCCGCGGACCAGAAGCTGTGCATCGTAAAGAATTGTATTGGATAAACAGCGCTCATCACCATTGAAAAAGCGCCGGCCAGCCCAAATCCCTGCGTGATGCGTACCATGCTGTTCTGAACGCGTTTTCCCGCAATCGATAACCTGGATAGACCCAAGAAAAAGAGCGCCAGCAGTAATCCCGTCAGGATGATGCCGGTATTGTAGAATATTGCCCCGTCAGGGTTCAGCTTGCTGGAGCCCAGATCGCTCAACCAGTTTTGCATGGGAAAATACGGTAGCGCATACCGGGCAAAAGCCAGGAGTGTAAACGTTAGGTAGCAGATCAGCACGAGCCAACTGGCCAAGAAACTGGTAGAGGAAAGGCGCTTCGTGTAAACCTCTTTTTTTAACCATGCAACCATGCCGCCCTCTTTTTCCCATCGTGGAAACGATGGAGGATTGTGAAAGAATGATGAAACTATTATATCCTCCGCTTCTTTGTTTCGTTATATACTTTTCTCAAGCAAACCCATCTCCGTTCAATTTATTACCGCATAATCCACATCCTCACCCACCGAGTTCATGCGCCCATCCATAAATTAACACGATGAGTAAATTTGCTCATCGTGTTAATTTTTTTTTTGTATCGGCTGAATCAGATATGTCAAAACTGAATTATCCGTGGCTTATATTTCAGGCATGATTCCCGGGTTCATCCGGCAGCAGTGGGCTGGTAATCTTCCAGGGGTTGGGCAGGTGGTGAATGCTGACCAGTCCCCCTTGTGGAGTACCCAGCGCCACGCGAACATTGGCATTGCTGTTGCCGCCCTCAGGCTGTAACACCCTGTCTGGGAAGGCTGCGTTGGAGATGGTGAAATTGTTCCGGTCGAGGGTACTGATGCTGTTCGAGGTGAACTTCCAACGCTGCAAGTTGGGGTTTTTGGCTGACGGTGCACTGCCATCGGTGGGGTATTTGACATCCTGCTTCACGCTCAGGTTGCTGCTCGCTGTCAGGTACAGGCTGCCGGTATGGGTGCGGATGTAGAAGAAGCCATTGCCCGCATCCTCAAAGCTGAACTGCTGGGCAGCCACTCCATTCTGCGCGTTATCCTGCACCAGTAACGCGCCTGGGCTGGTGGCAGCGTTTTGCACGGCTAACTGCTTTTGCGAAGCCTGGCACAGCAGGTTATAGGGGATGAAGGGCCGGAACGGTCCGGGGCGCGGCGCATCGGTGATGATGACCGATAGATCGTGAGCCTCGGCATAGCGTGGACCCATGTAAGGCGGGTTCTGGCTCAAGAAGCGCCGGGCGATGGTCTTAAGAATTGAGGTGTGGTCGAAGTACAGGCGGTGCCTCTGGTCGCTGATCGAGACATTGGGCAGCAGGTTGTTCAACACACCACCCGCGGGCTGGTTGGTATTACCGTTGCCTGTTCCAACCACGTTGCTATCGTGACCAAAGACGCTGCCGCCTCTCACCCAGGGGGAGATCACCAGGGTTGGCACGCGCACGCCGTAAGTGCCGAGTGATTCAGGCGTCACCTTTGCCGCCGGTGGCGGCGCGACGTGGTCGTAAAAGCCGCCGTGCTCATCGTAGGTGATGATCAGCAGGGTCTTGTTCCACTTCGGGCTGGTGACCACCGCTTCCACAATCCGCTTCACAAACGCCTGCCCGGCCTGCACATCCGCGGGCGGGCCGTCGGCGGTAGCGCCGGGCGGCAGTTCGATATATGCCGGGTCAATGAAGGTCACGCTGGGCAAGGTGCCGGCCCGTGCCCGGGTGAAAAAGCCATTCAGCGGGTCGTCAATGGTGGCGATGTGCTCCGTATCGAAGGTGTAGTTGGCGAAGAAGCGCAGGAAGCAGTAGTGGCGCTCGAAATACATCCAGGAGACATTGTTGGCCGAGAGATGGTCAAAGATCGTGGGGGTGAACTGGGCCAGGATAGGACTGGAATTGCTGAATTCCCAGTAGCCATCCGGATCGATGTTCAACCGGCCGGTCAGCTCGTAGAAACGGTTGGGGAAAGTGGGGCCTGGGTGACTGGCAAACCAGCGGTGACCGATGGCAAAGTCACGGGCCAGCGCGTCGTACACCGGCACATTGACAGCGGTATGGTAGCCCATAATGCGACCAGGGCCCGCGGCAAGGCCGCGCCTTTCTTCGAAGCTCTGCACAAAACCGTCCATTTTGCCGTTGTTGATGGCCAGCGCCACTGGCTCATGATCGTGCGGCGGGTCGGGGGTGAAGATCGTTTCGCCCGGCTGAAAGGCAAACGATGGAAAAGGCGTTCCGTTCAAGACGTTGACCTCGTTCCCCTTCAGGCCGTCCACGTCCTTGCGCCCCATGCCGCCTTTCTTGGGCGGCAGGCTCAGGTAGCCCAGCATCGTATCGAACGAGCGGTTTTCCATGGTCAGGACGATTATGTGGTCAATCTTGGCCAGCGCACCGGGGGTGAAATCGACGCCCGCGGGCCAGTTCTGCGGGGAGATGAACTCGAAAACGCAATTCTCCCTGCTGTAGGTGATCTCCAGGTTGTCGCCGTTGATCACCGCGGAATGCACTTTGACGCCCGCGCCCCCTTCCGTGGACCCGCCCACCAGCCAGGAGGTTAAGGTCTCATTCAGGCGGTCGCGCCTGGTTTTCCCATCCAATGGGTCAATGGTATTAAGTTTATGGAAGATCGATAACCGCACATTCTTTTGAAAGGCCCCCTGAAAATCGGTCGCTTCATTCGTTGTATGAAGCCTGACCACCAGGAAGTTTTCAATCTCGTCTCCATCTTCAACCTTGTCATCATCAAACTTCGGCACCCAGCTCAACACATCCATCGTGTGCTTTACCGGATCAACATCCAGCGTCAGGCCAATCCGGAGGAAGAACTCAGTGAAATCCATTTTTCCGCTGCCGCCGCGCAACTCGATTGCGCCGCCGGTTTCAAAGTCCACCCGGAAGGTAAGCGGAGTCTTCTTCGTGGTATCGACCGTGGCAGTCAGTTTCGCGCTGTTGACATCAACCAGAAACAGGTTACCGATACCAATGAGGTGGGTGAGCTGGCCCAGGGAGGTGGGGCTGCTGCTGTAGCGTACGCCTTCCTGGAACCCGGGTGGTGACAGAAACCCCGGCGCGGGCGGGTTCGCCACAATCGATTGCAGATCGAAATAACTCTCCCGGAAAGTTGGTTCGAAATTTCCGGTATGATCCAGGCGGATCTTCCACAAGGGAGTCTCGGTCCGCTGGTTGATCAACTCGTCCAGTTTCTTTTGCAAGTAACCGAGCGAAATCACCTTGGTTTTTAGGCGATGGTCATCGACCGAAGGTTGGGGTTTTTCGGCTGGCGTTACCCGGGGGAAGTGGCTGCCCGAATAGACGCCCATATGTTTCCGGTTGTTCTCGTCCAAAATGACTCCACCGGTCCCAGAGGAGAAGCTCATGCCGTTGCTGAAAGTATAAGTGGCTCGATAATCGAAAATCCAGGTATCCCTGGTAATGATCCCCTCCCCTGGAACAATGCTGATGAACACCACCGGCAGCACGATATCCCGCAGAAAGATTGAATTGGAGGCCAGCGGTAGATCACTGGCTGAAAAGACCACTTTATGGAGTGAATCCTCTTCAAACGCCACGCCATCGAACAGGCCCTGAGCAACGGCAATATTCTTGAAGGTGGTTTCATTCAGCCGGTCGGCAATTTGGATGTTCACCTTTGTATCATCGTTTTTATTATCCTTGCGGGTTAAGAATGCCAGCTCCACCTTTTGCAAAACCGCGTTGGTTTGCGGTTTGGGACGCGGTGGCTGTGGATTGAACGGGTTCTCCCCACAGATGCCGGAATAGTTGTGGTTGTCTTGATCCAGGATGATGCCGGTTATATCGTTGGCTTTAGAGTCGAAGGAGAAGCATTTTCCATCCTCAAAAAGGAATTCAGCGGTGTAATCGAAGATCCAACGGTCGTCCCCATCCGTCAGGATGTGGATATCGATCACCGGCAGGACGACTTCTTCCAACGGGATAGGCGCCGGTCGCAGCGGGATTTCAAAAGTATGCGAAGAGGGGTCCTTGAACTCCTCGCCTGGAGCCAGCGAGTCGCAGTAGGCCAGGAATGGGTTTTTCTCCCACATGATATTCTTGTGGGCCTCATAAGACAGCAGGTTCTCGATGAAACTGGCCGTACCCATCGGCGTGGAAGTGTCGCTGCTGCGGTTCTTCACAAAAACGTGCACGACCGTATCATCATTTTTGTTGTCATCGTGCGTGTTGAACGTAATCGATACGCTCTGCAGATTTGCCATTTTATTTCTCCGTTCGATCGTTGTGGCCGGCAACGAGTCTCAAAACAGGCCAATATCCAGGTTTGTGTTGATGGTTACACTTTAACGGTTATGGATTTGCGAAAATTGACATCTTTTGCCAAAATACCATATAAATGGTTGCATATTATTGACAAAACAACTCTATAATAGGTACATAATGGCAGACACCTTTCAGGTTCTGAACGCTTTTGATACGCTGGGTGATTTGCTCAGGTATTTCCGCCGGCGGGCCCAGTTAAGCCAGGCCGGGCTGTCCGTTGCAGTTGGCTACAGCGTTTCGCAAATCAGCCGGATCGAGAGCAACCAGCGCAGCATGGACCGCACCAGCCTGCTGTCGCTGTTTGTGCCAGCACTGCACCTGGAGAACGAACCCGAGGCTGTCCGCCGGCTGTTGGAACTGGCCGCCCGCCCGCTGGAAAGCGCCAAAGCCCGGCACCCCGAAGCAGCCGGGACGATGGTCTCGTCACGTTCCACAAGCAAATCTTCCGGACGGCAGCCATCAGGTCAGCAGGGAACCATCCAGACGGCCCTGGCCGCTCCGCGGAACAACCTGCCCGCCCAGGTGACCCCATTAATCGGCCGCGAAGGCGCGGTTGATGAAGTGGTAGAACTGCTCAGCAAGCCCAACTGCCACCTGCTGACACTCACCGGGCAGGGCGGGATTGGCAAAACCCGGCTGGCGCTCCAGGCGGCGGCCCAAATCGCGGAACATGCCCCGGAAACGCACCCCGTTCCCGATGGTGTTTTCTTTTACGAGCTGCACGGGACAGAAGAACCGACCTTCTTGGCCCAGGCGTTCATCGACGCCATTGGCCTGCGCATCTCCGGCGCGGATGACCCGCGAAAACGGCTGGTTCAGCTTTTGCAGGCACAAAAAATGCTCCTGGTGATGGATAATTTTGAAGAAATCCTACAATGCTCGCCAGATGCCGCTCAATCCGCGCTCAATCTGCTGGTCGATATCGTCAAACAAGCCCCGCAGGTCAAACTGCTGGTCGTTTCGCGGGTGGTGCTCAACTTGAGCGAAGAGTGGGTCTACCCGGTCAAGGGATTGTCTTATCCCCACGTTATTCGTGGTGCTGCCAGTAATGCTGCACCTGGCGAGGCCAGCACCCGCGTCCCTACCCAAGAAGATCTCAGCCGGTACGCAGCCGTGCGGCTCTTTATTGAGCGAGCCAGGCACGTACAACCGGTTTTTTCGGTTGAAGACGAGATGATAGGCATCATCCAGATCTGCCAGGCGGTCGAGGGGCTGCCGCTGGCGCTGGAGATGGCTGCCGTATGGACCAAAATGATGAGCTGCGCCGCCATCGCCGCTGAGATCCAGCGCAACCTGACCTTTTTGGAAACCCGCTATAAGGACATCCCGGTACGCCACCGCAATGTACTGGCGGTGATCAACCAGTCCTGGCAGGCGCTCAGCCCGGAGGAACGCCAGGTGTATGCCCGGCTGTCGGTGTTCAAAGGCGGGTTCACCCGCCATGCAGCGGAGCAGGTCGCCGGGGCGAACTTATCCATCCTTTCGGCACTGGTAGACCAATCACTGCTGCGCTGGGAGCCTGGTGACCACTACCAGATCCACGAGCTTTTGCGCCAGTTTGCCCAGGACCAGCTGCAAGCTGACCCGGAAGCTGCATACCAGAACTCTCCAGCGGCACAGTCTGTATTATGCCGACTTTTTGGCCCGCTACAGCGCCGAGATTACCGGCCCCTACCAGCAGGAGGTACTGCAAAGTATCACAGCGGAACTCCAGAATATCCGCGAGGCCTGGCGGCGGGCAATCGAGGATATGAACCTGCTTGCACTGCAAAAAGCAGCCCATACCTATTATCTATTTTGCGACTTCACCAGCCGCTACCGCGATGGCGCGGAGGCTTTCGAGCAGGCTATAACCCGTATCGTGGAAAGCGGAAACATTGGTCCGCATTCCGCCGGGGTGATGGCCTTACTGAAAACGCTGCTGGGCTATCACCACATCCGCCTGGGCAGGTATGATGCGGCCAAACAGGCTTACCAGTCGGCCCAAACGCTGCTGCAAACCTACCGGCTGGACGTCAAGCCAGGCTTTGGCACCGACCCTTTCAACGGAATGGGTCTGCTGGCGCTGGTGAACGGTGATTATGCCGGCTCGATCGCCTATGCCGAGTCCGCGCGTGATGCCAGCCTGGCCCACCATGATCCGCTGAACCTGCAAATTGCCTGTTACGTGCTGGCCAATGCCGCCCTTTCAACCGGCGATTATCCCCAGGCGTTGATCTACACGCAGCAGGGTTTGAACTCGACAGAGGTCACTGGCAACCGCTGGATGGAAGCGCACCTGCTGGGCGTGCAAGGGCAGATTGCTCAGGCCCAACGCCAGTACGCCCTTGCGCAGCGTAAATACCAGGAGAGCTGCCAGATCAAGAAGGAACTCATCGATCTGGAGGGCGAAGCGAATTCGCTCAACCACATGGCCGCAATTGCCTTGCTGCAAGGCAATTTCCTGGAAGGGCACCAAATTTATATGAAGAGCCTTGATATTTTCCTGCATATCTACGACCCCGGCGGGTTGGGCAGCACCTACCTGGGATTGGGCAATTCGGCACTGGCGCGAGGAGATTTTCCAGTCGCTGGGCAATACTTTCGCCAGGGACTGCAAATCGCCATCCAGATCCACTGGCTGCCGCTGATCATTGCGCTCTTAACGGGGGTCAGCGAGCTGCTGCTGTGGGCAGAGCGCGCCGAACAGAGCGCCACCCTGCTTCACCAAATCCTGGCGCATCCCGCCATCAGCCAGGACGCCCGCCTGCACGCCCGGCAAATTCTGGATCGCGTGCTGGATCAGGTCGGTCCAACCACCGCGGCTCAACCGGCAGCTTACACCGGCGACGATCTCTTGAAAACCTCACACACAGTTCTGGTTGAGCTGGCCCACCTTACATTCCCCACTTCCCCCGGTCAAAACCACCCGGCGAGTGAAAACGCATCCACTGACAAGGGCCTGCTCGACCCACTGACGGCCCGCGAGATTTGAAGCTTGCGCCTGCCGCTCATTTCGCCAGCTGCAGGTCTCCCCACGTGGTGGGATCGCCCGGGTAGCGGGCAGGAAGGTTAGAGACCATGGACTGCTGGACACTGCCTTCAATGTCATCATTGTCGCTGACCGAGATGGCAAAGCCGTAATGCTTGCCTGCAACCGGTTTCATCTCCAAAACAGTCCAGGGGATGGCTGCCTCGACGCGGTAAATGCCGCTCTCCTGGCGCGCCTCGACCTGTATGGTTTTCTGCTCCCCCCCGAGATAATTCGGGGTCCACAGGTAAGCCTCCTGTTCGGTGCCGGGGCGCGGACGGCCCGGCGATAACCCTAACTGGAAGTCGTCATCGCTGAGTTTGGCGGATTCGTAATCATCCATGAGCTGGGTATCCAGCAGCAGTTCGAGGCTGTCGCCGTTATAGAGGTTGGCGCCGTGCGTACTCTGGACGTATTGGTCATCGCGGACTTTTATTGCCAGGTAGAGATATTTATCATCCCAGCCAAGATGGAAGGAAGACGAAAGATCCTCCGCGCCAGTCCATTTATTACTGCCCCACACGACGGTATTTGCCGGGTATTCATCGGTCAGTCCCTTCCACTCGCCCCAGTCGCCATCGATACTCGGTGGGGTGGAGAGATAGCGGGCGATCACTGGCGAGATCGGGCGAAGTTTGGGAGTGGACGTTAGCAACACGGGCAAAGTCGGCGGCCGCGTCGGCGTGCGGGTCGGGGTTCGGGTAGGCGCAGGGCTGCTGGTGATGGTCGCGGTGGGGCTGGGCAGCGGCGTTGCGCTGGCAAAGGCTGTGGCGGTAGCAGTCGGGAAGGGGGGGAGCGAAGTCAGGGTATAGATTGGCCCGGGGAGCTGGGAGTCAGCGCCGTTCTGACCAGGCAAAGGGCTGCGGCAGGCCAGTTGGGTGACCAGGAGAAGGAAGATGACCAGCAGTGCGCGTGTTTTGTTCATTTGCGGAAACCGGTTCGAGGGAATAAAAATGGTGGCGAGATATCAGGCGAACTTCCCAGTCTCTCTCACCGTAAATGGGAACATCTCCCAACGGACGGACAGGGGGCGAACATGGGCTGGCAGCCCTTTATTCAAACATCCCGTTCAGCTGCGCCATCTCTTCCGCGCTCAACACCAGATCCCCCGCCGCCAGGTTCTCCGCCTGGTGCTGCGGGTTGAACGACATGGGGATGGTGATCACGCACGGCTGCGTGGTCAGCCAGGCCAGCGCGATTTGATACGTTGTCACGCCCCGCGCCTGGGCAATCGCTTTTAACCTTATTGCCCTGGGTGAAGCGGTGTTTCACCGGGGTGTAGGCGGTCAGCAGGATATCGTTCTCCTGGCAGTATGCCAGCACGCCGTTCTGCACATATTTCCGGTCCGGAATGCAGTAGGGAACCTGGTCGGTCAGCAGCGGCGTTTCCGAGAGCGCGGCAGCCTGTTTGAGCAGCTTCAGATTGAAATTGCTCACCCCCAGGCGGCGCACCTTGCCCTCCCGCACCAATTGATTGAGCGCCCGGAAGGTCTCCGCCAGGTTCATGCCCATCTGCGGCCAGTGGATCAGATACAGGTCCAGGTACGCCATCCCCAGCCGGCGCAGGCTGTCCGCGCAGCAGCGCAGCACATCGTCATAGCGCAGGTGATCCGGTTCCACCTTAGAAGTGATAAACAGGCTCTCCCGCGGCACGCCCATTCCCCGCATGGCCCTGCCAAGCAGTTCCTCCGAGTGCCCGGCGGCATAGTTCTCGGCTGTGTCAAAGTGGGTATAGCCCAGCTCCAGCGCAGAACGAAGCGCCAGCAGCGACTTTTCATCCTCGGATGGATCGGCGCTGCCCCGCCCGCCAATCGTCCAGGTCCCAAAGCCGATCTTGGGAATTTGCAGGTTGTGAATATTTTCGTAGCGCATATAGAAATTATAGCATCGGGAACATTTCATGTTACAAGGTTTCTATACTTCGAATCCCCGTTCCGGTATATACTTTTCCCATACCATCTTTCGCATCGTTTATCATTGCGCTCCCATCCGTGACGCGCCAATACTGGTAAAAAGGACCTCTCCCCATGCCCCGCGAAACCCCCGCCGCCTACCGTATCACCGACCTGTCCGCCTCCGACCGCCCGCGCGAGCGCCTGGCCGAGCTTGGCCCGCAGGCCCTCTCCAACGCTGAATTGATCGCCATCCTCCTGCGCGTGGGCGTGCAGGGCGAGAACTCCGTCCAGATGGGCCAGCGCCTGCTGCAGGAGTTTGGCAACCTCAACGGGCTGCACCGCGCTTCGGTGCTCGAAATCTCCAAAGCCCATGGCATGGGCCTCGCCAAAGCCGCCCAAATCAAAGCCGCCATCGAGCTGGGCGTGCGCCTGCGCCTGGAAGCGCCCGACGAGCGCCCCACCATCCAATCCCCCGCTGATGCCGCCGCGCTGGTGCAGTACGAGATGTCCGCCCTGCCCCAGGAACACCTGCGCGTGATCAACCTCGACACGCGCAACCGGGTGATCAACATCGAGAAGCTGTACGTCGGCTCGCTGAATGCCTCCACCGTGCGCGTCGGCGAGCTGTTCAAGCCCGCCATCCAGCGCGCCGCCGCCGCCATCATCGTTCTCCACAACCACCCCTCCGGCGACCCCACCCCCAGCCCCGAAGACGTAGCCCTCACCCGCGCCATCGTCCAGGCGGGCAAGCTTCTGGATATCGAGGTGTTGGATCACCTGGTCATCGGCCAGGGCAAGTGGGTCAGTTTGAAGGAGCGCGGCCTGGGGTTTTGATCGAAAAAACACAGGCCGCTTCGCCACACTTCATTATGCGTGCCTTGCATAATTGAAGACAATGAATACACTTTCGCTTCTTTACATCGCTGGCAGCCTGAGTAAAATATAGTAGATAAATTATTTGAAATTCCTATTTCATTAGTTTGTTTTGCATTGGAAATAGGGGGAAACAGCCCGGGCTGGGCTCATGCACTGCGCTTCGCGCACCCGATCCAACGGTAAGACCATCAAGGAGATCTCCATGAACACCCTGCGCTTTTCGCGCCTCGTTTTGCGCCGCTACTCGCGCCAGAACGTATTGTCCCGGCTAGCCGCGCGTGCCGCACTTGCCGCGCTCCTGCTGTGCGCTTCGGCCTGGACCAGCCCCGAACCGGCGGCAGCCGCGCCGCCGAACCCCCTGACCGCCCTCAGCAGCAGCCTCACCCAGGTCAGCGCCGGGCAGAACCACACCTGCGCCTTGCGGAGCGACGGCTCCATCACCTGCTGGGGCCTCAGCGCCAATGGTCGGACCACCCCACCCAGCCCCAACAGCGGCTTCATCCAGCTCAGCGCCGGGAAGATGCACACCTGCGCCGTGCGGAGCGACAGCTCGCTCGCCTGCTGGGGATACAGCGGTAATGGCCAGGCCACCCCGCCTTCCCCCAGCACTGGCTTCACCCAGGTCGGCGCTGGGGCCTACCATACCTGCGCCGTGAAGAGCGACAGTTCAGTCGCCTGCTGGGGATATAACGGTGATGGCCGGAGCACCCCACCCACCCCCAACAGCGGCTTCACCCAGGTTACCGCCGGGAACGTGCACACGTGCGCGCTCAAGAGCGATGGATCGATCGCCTGCTGGGGACCTACCGTTGGTAGTATAACCACCCCGAACAGCGGCTTTACGCAGGTCAGCGCCGGGGACATGCACACCTGCGCCTTGCGGAGTAACAGCTCCATCGCCTGCTGGGGAGATAACAATTATGGACAGGTCACCCCACCCACCCCGAACAGCGGCTTTACCCAGGTCAGCGCCGGGGCTATACACACCTGCGCCTTGCGGAGTAACAGCTCCATCGCCTGCTGGGGAGATAACGATTATGGACAGGCCACCCCACCCACCCCCAACAGCGGCTTTACCCAGGTCAGCGCTGGGACCTACCATACCTGCGCGCTGAAGAGCGATGGCTCGATCACCTGCTGGGGAATGAACGATAATGGCCAGGCGCCAACGATCAGCCTGTCTCCCGGCCTGCCGGCTGCCATCCCCTATAGTGACAGCTACAGTCAGGCCCTTACCGCCGGCGGCGGGCCAGGCGGCGGGCCATACACCTTCGACGTGGTCGCCGGGACGCTGCCGCCCGGGCTGGACCTCTCTACCAGCGGTACGATTGCCGGTACGCCCACCCAGGCGGGCAGCTACAGCTTCACCCTGCGCGCGCTGGATGCCATCCGTTACATGGGCACGCGGGCATACACCCTGGTTATCCCCCGCGCCCCGCTCAGCATCACCGCCAACGACGCCAGCCGCGCGTACGGCGACGCCAACCCCACCTTCAGCGCCACCTTCATTGGGCTCAAGAACAACGATCCCATCAGCGCCAGCTTCACCACCCCGGCCGTGCCCGCCAGCCTGCCGGATACCTACCCCATCGTCCCGGCGGCTGCCGGCGCGCCTGCGCTCCTGGCCAACTATATCATCATTACCGCCAACGCCACCCTCACCGTGGGCAAGGCGCCGCTGACGGTGCGGGCGGATGATCTGACCAGGCCCTATGGCAGCCAGAACCCGCCGCCGACCTACTCCTTTATCGGGCTTAAGAATGGCGAAGGGCCGGGCGTGGTTAGCGGGCCGCCGCCGCTGCTGGCGACGAACGCGGCCACCCTCAGCCCGCCCGGAGACTACCCAATCCTGATCATGGGCAGCCTGACGGCGGAAAACTATGACATCACCTACGCCAACGGCACGCTGCGCGTCGAGGGCGCGCAGGTTTTCCTCCCGGCAGTCCGGCGCTAAACCTCCACCAGGTACCAAAGAGATCCCCATGAACATCCACCACCATTCGCTCCGCAAACCATTGTCTTTCCTCGCCGTGCTCCTGCTGTGCACAGCAATGGGGAGCAGCCCCAACACGGTTGGCTCACCAACCGCAGCCGCAGCGGCACTAACCACCCCGCTCGCCCTCAGCGGCGGCTTCACCCAGGTCAGCGCCGGACAGTACCACACCTGTGCGCTAAAGCGTGATGGCTCGATCGCCTGCTGGGGAGCAGCCGGTTTTGACATGATCAACCCACCCAACCCCAACACCGGCTTCACCCAGGTGAGCGCCGGATGGGATTTCGCCTGCGCGCGCAAAGGTGATGGTTCCATTGCCTGTTGGGGATGGAACGATTACGGCCAGGTCAGCCCGCTGCCCAACCCCAACACCGGCTTTACCCAGGTCAGCGCCGGGGGCATGCACGCCTGCGCGTTAAAAGGCGATGGTTCCATCGCCTGCTGGGGAGAGAACGGCTATGGCCAGGCCAACCTGCCCAGCACCAACACCGGCTTCACCCAGGTGAGCGCCGGGGGCACGCACACCTGCGCGTTGAAGAGCAATGGTTCCATCGCCTGCTGGGGAGATAACGATTATGGCCAGACCAGCCCGGTGCCCAGCTCTACCAGCGGCTATACCCAGGTCAGCGCCGGGGGCACGCACACCTGCGCGCTAAAAGGCAACAGCTCCATCGCCTGCTGGGGAGAGAACGGCTATGGCCAGGCCACCCCGCCCAGCTCCAACAGCGGCTTCACCCAGGTCAGCGCCGGGTATGCGCACACCTGCGCGGTGAAGAGCGACGGCTCCATCGCCTGCTGGGGGTCGAATTCCCACAGCCAGCGCTACCTTCCCAACCCCAACAGCGCCATCACCCAGGTCAGCGCTGGGGTCACTCATACCTGCGTGGTGAAGAACGATGAGGCAGTCACCTGCTGGGGAGATAACCAGTATGACCAGGCGCCATGGATCAGCCTATCTCCCGACATGTTGGGTTCCATCGGCTATGGCGACAGCTACACCCAGGCCCTCACCGCCAGTGGTGGGCTGGGCGGCGGACCATACAGTTTTGATGTGGTCGCCGGATCGCTGCCGCCTGGGCTGAGCATCTCCGCCAATGGCACGCTTTCCGGCGCGCCCACCGAGGTAGAGAGCTACACCTTCACCCTGCGCGCCCTGGACGCCATCGGCTACATGGGCACGCGAACCTACACCCAGCAGATCATGCGCACCCCGCTCAATATCACCGCCAACAACACCGCCCGCGACTACGGCGAAGCCAACCCCGCCTTTACCGCTGCCTTCGTGGGGTTGAAGAACAACGACCCCATCAGCGCCACCTACACCACCCCCGCCCTGCCCACCAGCCTGCCGGATACCTACCCGATTTACCTGGAGGTCGCCGGCGATCCGACGCTGCTGGACAACTATATCCTCACCACCGCCGGCGCCACCCTCACCGTGCGCAGAGCCCCGCTGACGGTTAAGCCCGACGACCTGACCCGGCCCTATGGCAGCGACAACCCGCCGCTGACCTACGCATTCCACGGCCTCAAGAACGGCGAAGGGCCGGAAGTGGTCAGCGGGCCGCCGCCCGAGTTGACAACATTCGCGCTGCCCGCCAGCCGGCCCGGAGATTACCCAATTTTGATCATGGGCAGCCTGAGGGCGGATAACTACGATATCCTCTACGCCCCAGGCACGCTGCGCATCGAGGGCATGCAGCTGTTCCTGCCGGGGGTATTACGCTAATCCACCACAAAGCACCAGAGAGCGATCCATGAACACACACCACCTTTCGGGCCAGAACGTATTCGCCCGGCTAACGCAGTTAGCCGCCTTCATCGTGCTCCTGTTATGCGCCGCAGTTGGGAGCAGCCCTGCCCCGGCAGCCGCCGCCCCGCCAAATACCCCGCTCGCCCTCAGCAGCAGCATAACCCAGGTCAGCGCGGGATGGGAGCACACCTGCGCGCTGAGGAGCGATGGCGCCATCGCCTGCTGGGGGTTCAACGACTACGGCCAGGCCTCGCCGCCCAATCCCAACAGCGGCTTCATCCAGCTCAGCGCCGGGTCCTACCATACCTGCGCCGTGCGCGAGGACAGCTCGCTCGCCTGCTGGGGACGGAACGATTTCGGCCAGGTCAGCCCGCTGCCCAGCCCCACCACCGGCTTCACCCAGGTTGGCGCCGGGAGCATGCACACCTGCGCGGTGAAGAGCGACAGTTCCATTGCCTGCTGGGGGTTGAACGATTATGGCCAGGCCACCCCACCTTCCACCAACACCGGCTTCACCCAGGTTAGCGCCGGGATGAATCACACCTGCGCGCGAAAGAGTGACGGCTCCATCGCCTGCTGGGGATCTATCTTTAGTGTACCCAACCCCAACACCGGCTATACCCAGGTCAGCACCGCGGGCCAGACCACCTGCGCCTTGCGGATCGACAGAACCATCGCCTGCTGGGGAATGAACAATACTGGCCAGGCCACCCCGCCTATCCTCAACAACAATTTCACCCAGGTCAGCGCTGGGGCCTACCATTCCTGCGCGCGAAAGATTGACGGCTCCATTGCCTGCTGGGGATCGAACCAATTTGGGCAGACCACACCACCCAACCCCAACAGCAGCTTCATCCGGGTCGCCGTGGGGGGCTCGCATACCTGCGCGCTGAAGAATGATGGCGCGGTCACCTGCTGGGGGCTGAACAATTACGACCAGGCGCCAACCATCAGCCTATCCCCCAACCTACCGGCATCCATCCCCTACGGCGATAGCTACACGCAGGCCCTCACCGCCACCGGCGAGCCGGGCGGCGAGCCGTACACCTTCAATGTGACCGCCGGAACCCTGCCGCCGGGGCTGGCGCTCTCCTCTACTGGTACCCTCTACGGCACGCCCAGCCAGGCAGGCAGCTTTAGCTTCACCGTGCGCGCGCTGGATGCCATCGGCTACATGGGCACGCGGGCCTACACCCTCACCATCCCCCGCGCCCCGCTGACCGTGAAAGCCGATGACGCCAGCCGCGCCTACGGCTACGCCGACCCCACCTTCAGCGCCAGCTACCTGGGGCTCAAAAACAATGACCCCATCAGCGCCACCTTCACCACCCCGGCCCTGCCAACCAGCCTGCCGGGGACCTATGCCATCGTCCCGGCCCCCACCGGCGATCCGGCCATCCTGGCCAACTATATCCTCACTACCGCCGACGGCACCCTCACCGTGACCAAAGCGCCGCTGACTGTGAAACCCGACGACCTGACCCGTCCCTACGGCAGCGACAACCCGCCGCTGACCTACGCCCTCGTTGGGCTGATGAACGGCGAAGGGCCGGGGGTGGTCAGCGGTGAGCCGCCAACGCTGGAGACGGACGCAGTACCCCTCAGCCTGCCCGGCGACTACCCGATCCTGATCATGGGCAACCTGGCGGCGGACAACTACAACATCATCTACGCCCCCGGCACGCTGCACATCGAAGGCGCGCAGCTGTTCCTGCCGGCGGTCCTGCGCTAAGCGCTGCTTCAACCGATTGCGTACATATTTCCATAGGGTTTGGGTTCCGTTTTACAAATCCCCCCTTCCCACGCTGCACTTTGGGAATGGGCAAGGACGTGAAAATAAGGGCATACAGGATCAGCCGGTAGGGGCGCAGCGGTACGGGCAAATCGTCTTGTTGCGCCAGCCGCGGCGCTGCGCCCTTTCTGTGCCTTCCAGGGCGATGGTAATTGACGGGCACGGGTAGGGCGCAGCGCGGGGTGTTAAGAGGAAGGCGCCTGATCGTTTCACACGCAAATTCCTGTTGCAACGCCCCCTTACAGCTTCAAACGCTCCTGCGCATCCCCGGCCCGCTCGAAGTCGACTCCATCCCGCCGCAGCGCCTCCCGCAGATCGTCTACCGGCAGTTCGCGCGGCTGCAGCTTGCGCTCCACGCACAGCGCGGCTGCCAGCCCGGCCGCGTGCCCCGTAGCCAGGCAGTTGCCCATGCTCTTCCCGGCCGAGGCGGCCACGTGCGTGGCTGAGATACAGCGCCCCGCCGCCAGCAGGCCATCCACCTTCTGCGGAATGAGCGAGCGGTAGGGCACGTCATGGATCTTCATCCGTTCGTAGCGCACGAAACCGATATCCAGAAAGCCGCTGCGCCAGGCGACCGCGTCCGCGAAACGCTGCCCGCTCAACGCGTCTTGTTCGGTTAAGGTGTACAGACCCTTGATTCGGCGCGTCTCGCGCACGCCCACCTGCGGCCCGGCGTTCAGCAGTTCCACCTCCTGGAAAACCTCGCCGCCAAACGTGCGCAGCGCCTCCACCATCTCGATTACCTGGTGACGGCTCAGCCGCTCGGCCTGGGTCAGGTCCGCCAGGTTGGTGCCGTCGAAGATTCCCAACGCGCGAGTACCCGCGTGGTTGCAGTACAGCGCGGCCTGCGAACCAAACCGGGCCAGATGCCAGCTCGGCGGCACTAGCGGGAAGGCTTCGCGCGCCGGCCCGTTCAGGTCGGCGGCGTGTTCCTTCAACGCAGCCTCGGCTTTTTCGAGGTCGATGTTGGCAACGTTGAAACACAGCGTCATCGGGGAAAGGGAGCCGCTTTCTTTCAGCATCTCGCACCCGGCGAAGGCTGCCACATCGCCATCCCCGGTGCAGTCGACCACCATCCGCGCGCCGATGCGCGCCAGCCCGTCCTTGGTGGCGATGATCACCCCGCGCACCCGTCCGTCTCGGATGCTTGCGTCCGCAATTTCCACGTCTACGATCTGGGCATGCACGTAGTAAGCCACGCCGGCTTCATCCAGCGCGTCGAAAGCCGCGGCTTTCAGGTATTCGACGTTGCAAAACACCTCGTGCTCGCCCCAACGCGCCGCCCGCGGGCCATACGCCGCAATTTTGCCCAACAGCAGCTCGTGGACGGCCGAGCGCGGCTTCCCGCCCGGGCGCACCTGGTTGATCGGCATGCCCACGCAGAACGAGGCAATCCCGCCCAGGAAGCCGTAGCGCTCCAGCAGCAGCACGCGGGCGCCAGTACGCCCCGCCGCGATAGCCGCGCCCAGCCCGGCCGGACCCCCACCGGCTACGATGATGTCAAATTCACCAAGTGTGTTCATTGTTCTGTTCCTATGTCCGCATTGGAAAGCGCAGGTTGCAAATAATCCGGTCTGTCTATTATAGAAGAATAACGCACCCGGCAGCACGCTATAAGCCACCGGGTGCGTTATTCTCACTTTTTCGGAAATCCGGTTATATGCTTGTTGCGTTCGAATAAATCGGCTGCAGCGCCGGTTCGCCGCTCAGCGTTGGCGTGCTCATCAGCTCGATAAAGCGCTCCTGGCTGATCGTCTCCACTTCCAGCAGCTCGCCGGCAATGCGGTCCACGAACATGCGCTTATCGGTCAGGATTTTGCGCGCCTCGCTATAACAATCGTCCAGGATCGTCTTCACCGACCCGTCGATCGTCTCGAAGGTCTTTTGCGACCCGCGCGGCTGGGCCAGCGCCGCCAGCCCCTGCGCCTGCGGGAAAACGCGCAGCCCGGTGGTTGCTGTCCATGCCCAGGCGCATGACCATCTCTTCGGCTAGCTGGGTCGCCACCTGCAGATCGTTGGATGCGCCGGTGGTGACATCCTGGAAGAAGATCTCCTCCGCGGCGCGCCCGCCCATCAGCCCGGTGATCCGCGCCAGGATCTTATTCTTCGACATCAGCAGGCTGTCCTGCTCGGGCAGCGCCATGGTATAACCGCCGGCTTGCCCGCGCGGGATAATCGTGATCTTATACACCGGGTCGCACTGCTCGCAGCCGTGCATCGCAATCGCGTGCCCGGCCTCGTGGTAGGCGATGATGCGCCGCTCGTGCTCGCTCATCACCCGGTTCTTCTGCTGCACGCCCCCGGCCAGGTTCTTTTCGATGGCCTCCTCGAAATCGCGCATCGCAATAGAGGGATGTTCGTTGCGCACCGCCAGGATGGCCGCCTCGTTGACGATATTCGCCAGGTCCGCGCCCACCAGGCCAGGCGTGGCCTTGGCCAGGTTGGTCACCCGCACATCTTCCGCCAGCCGTTTGCCCTTCACGTGCACATTGAAGATCGCCTCACGCCCGCGGATGTCCGGGCGCGAGACAAACACGCGCCGGTCAAAACGACCCGGGCGGGTCAGCGCCGAGTCGAGGATATCCACCCGGTTGGTAGCCGCCAGCACGATCACGTTTTCCGACGTGTCAAAGCCGTCCATCTCCACCAGCAGCTGGTTGAGGGTCTGGTCCTGCTCCATCTCGGCCCCGCTGCCCGAAGTGTGCCGCTCGCGCCCTACGGCGTCAATCTCATCGATGAAAATGATGCACGGCGCGCGCTTGCGGGCCTTCTTGAACAGCGAGCGCACCCGCCCAGCGCCAACCCCGGCAAACACTTCCACGAACTCCGAGCCGGAAATGGCGTAGAAGGGCACCCCCGCCTCGCCCGCCACGGCTTTGGCGATCAGCGTCTTGCCCGTGCCAGGGTCGCCTACCAGTAAAACGCCCGCGCGGCATCTTCGCGCCCATCGCGGCGTACTTATCGCCCTCCTTGAGGAACGTGACGACATCGCGCAGCTCCTGGAGGTTTTCCTCCATGCCGGCCACGTCGCCAAAACGCACGTTGGGGATTACGCCTTCATCGAAATCCTTCTTTTGCATCGGGTTCCGATCTCACCAGCCGGATGGCCATAAACGTCAGCGCGCCGATCAAGGCAAAGGTAATCAGCGTGCTGGCCGCCTTGCTGGCCTGCACCGAAGCGCTCTTGACCATCTCGAACTGCACCTTCGCCAGCTGTTCGCCTTTCAGGCCCAGGTAAGAAAGCTGTTCGAGCAGAGATTGGTTGGTATCCCGGATGGCCTTTTCGGTGCGCCCGTCGCGGTAGTGCACTACCAGATCGCCGGTCACCAGGGTATCATCAATCTTCATAATCTTATCACTGCCAATATCCCTGGCAATGGTGCTCAGCGAAAGCATCTGCGGAGTTTTCTGGGTGGGGATCCAGATTGCCGCCAGCATACCGAATAAAGCCAGAATGGCAGCTCCAAACAGGAGGATTTTTTTGTTTTGAAACAACTTACTCGGGGAAGAATTGTTCTTGTTCATTGTTGAAACCTGCTACTCCTAATACTGCCCAATCAGCCCGGCTTACCACGTGCGTGACGGCGAAGCCTGTAATTGCCATCGAGCAATCGAGACGTGTAATATTGGATGGTGAAGGGTCATTTTATCAAAAAATATCAGGTTTCGCGGAAAAATCAAGGTTTTATTAAAATTTTAACACTTTTGAAAACTCGCTTTCCGCGCAACCCTCAGCCCTTCGAGGGGTTAATGTTAGGAAAGGGACAATTCGTCCATACGGGATCAAGCGATCAGGCTTGAAAAACCAGCGCTTTCCTTTCTCCTCCTTATTGACAAACCTCCCAATCTATATTAAAATCACCCCGTTCTGGGGCGAGGTAGCTCAACGGTGGAGCAGTGGACTCATAAGCCATTGGTTGTGGGTTCAAATCCCACCCTCGCCACAAAGAGAAAGGCCGGTTGTGTTTTCAGCACAACCGGCCTTTTTTCTTCCTGAGCGGTTTTCCGCCCTGCTCCCACCAGCATCCCCCCGGCCCTCCCCCATGCAGGGGATAGCATCCGCGCGGTTTTTCTGGCATCCTGATAGCACATCCAACTACCGGGCCGCGGCCGCATGGTTTCATCCAACAACCATCCGTGTGCCTATCCTCAGGAGATCCGCATGGGACGAACCCTACCATCCGCCACGCAAGTCTTTCAGATCGAAGAACAATCCTTCAAGCGCTTTCGCCGTGCGCTCCGCCGCGCCGACTAGCACGCCCTGGACGAACTCTTCGACTACGCGCAGCGCCACACCGCCGAGGCGAGCTATGCCGCCCACGCCCTACCGATGGAGATTTACTTGCTCTCCATGCTGCTCGAAGAGCACAAACAGGTCCTCGCCCTGCGCGGCCAGGTTGATCTGCTCAAAAACCTCCTCACCGGCAGCAGCCCCGTAGAAAAAACGCCCGGCCGGCTGTTATAAGCGCATCTGCACAAATTATGCCGGACTGCACTTTAATAAACGCATCCTTCATTTTGTAAGGCGGGTATCGCCGCACCTACGAGTGTGCCGCACCTACCGGTGCGCCGCATCTATGGATGCGCCGCCGCCCCTCATTCGTTTCTTATTCGTTTCTCAATTACGAATATGCTTTGCCTTTGGAACATTCGTTTCTTATTCGTTTTCTTCCCGGCCTGGCCAAAACCCTGCCTCAGCCAGGCGCCCCGCTCCAGCACGGCACGCACGCCGCCGTGCTGGAGCGGGTACAGCGCCGGGCATGGCGATTTGCGCCGGACTGCGGGCTAAGCTTCCTTCCCCAGATCCTCCACAATCTTCACCAGCGCGTCCGGCCCGCCCACGTTGCCCGGAAAGATAATAACCGCCAGCCCCGGGAAACGGCTCTCTGCCCCGCTCTGCCACACCGGCACGCCCGGCAGGATCTGCCCCAGCACCAGCGCCCGCCGGATGCCCAGCCCGCGGGTCGCGATATCGCTGGACGTAATCCCCCCCTTGGCCAGCAGGTAGCGCGGGCGCGTCTCCAGCCCGCGCACGATCTCCACCAACCCGTCCGATACCGCGCGCCCAATCGCCAGGTTCGCCTCCCCGGGCGCCTCTCCCGCTGCCCCCGGCGTTACCCGCGCGCCCGGCGCTACCTGCGCCGCCGCTACCAGTTCCCGGCTGGTAAAAAGCGCCGCATCCTCGCCCGCCGCCAGGTGCCGGTTGACCGCCTGCCGCGCCCGCTTCGATCTCGTCCGCCCGTCCGGCCGGGTCCAGCAGGCGCTGCACCCGCACCTCCACCGCATGGATATTGGTCTGGTTGAATAACGCCTCCAGCTGCGCGGATGTGCGCGGCACGTACGACCCGGCCACCACCAGGCCGGCGCCGGTCGCGGGCAGGTCCAGCTCCGCCCGGGTCAGCAGCGCCCGCGGCGTGATCCCTGCCCGCACCCGCACGAAAGGAGGCCGCGGTACGGTACAGATAGCGCTTCCCGCGCGCCTCGGCATCCAGCAGCCCCGACACCAGCACCTCCAGGTCCCGGTATGTGACCGCGTTAGCCGCGCACACCGTCCCTCTGGGCAGCCGCATCAGCTTCTCCGTCACCGCTGTTGGCCCGCCCTGGCGCAGGTCTGCCAGGCTGATCGTTGCCACCTGTTCGGCTGCCACTGCCCCGTTGGTCTTTTCCGCTACCCACTCGCGCAGGTTGGAGGACTGGTAGCCAAAGGATTTGTCGCGGGCAAACTCGGTTTGCCCCGCTGGCGCCAGCCACTCCCCCTCGGCCACGTAATGCACATCCTCCACCGTAAACCGCCCGCCCTCCGGGAAACACGGCACCAACAGCCAGGCGTCGAACGTCTCCCCCAGTCCCCGCGCTAGCGCCGCCACCTCACCCGGAAAATGCCCGCGCAAGGTCGAATCACTGCGGGAAACGGCAGCAATTCTGCTGGCAGCAACTGCTGGCAGCGATTGCCCGCCGCCTGCTCCTGGGCCTGGCGCAGCCGTTCGCCGATCGCGGCGCCCAACGCCTCCGCTTCCGCCTTTGGCAGGCTGCGTGAATTGGTCAGCAGGTAAAAAGCCGGCGCGCTGCCCGCCAGTTCCGCGGCCAGCGCTTCCACCGCCCACTGGGTCAGCACCGGCACCCCGTGGACCGTCTGCGTGCCGGTTGGGTCATCGTCCAGCACCACCACCTTGCGGCCCGCCTCGCGCACCTTTGCCTGGATCGCTGGCAGCAAATCCTCCGCCCACTCCGCCGGCAGCCGCCCAAACAGCTCCTCCTGCCGGATCCGCTTCTCATCCATGCGCGCATCTCCCTTCCATCCTGTTATAACATAAGCGGCAGCGCGCCTCCCTGGGCTAGGAGCCGCGCCATGAAGCATGTCGGCGCCATGAAGCATGTTGGCGCCGTGCTTCATGGCGTAGGCTAAAAAAACGAACCCTGCGCCTTTGCGGGTATCCTCTTCTTTATCCATGGTATCATAACCTTGCCCATGACCATTTCTCCGCTCTTCACCCGTATCCACGGCGGGCTGATCGTCTCCTGCCAGGCGCTCGAAGATGAGCCCCTCCACGGCGCGCGCATCATGGCCGCCATGGCCCGGGCAGCCCTGCAAGGCGGCGCAGCCGGGATCCGCGCCAACAGCCCCGCCGATATCGCCGCCATCCGCGCCGCGGTCGACCTGCCCATCATCGGGCTCTTCAAAGAGAACATCCCCGCTAACCCGGTTTTCATCACCCCCAGCCTGCGCCACGCCCGCGCGGTCGCGGAAGCCGGCGCGGACATCATCGCCCTGGATGCCACCTTGCGTCCTCACCCGGAAGGGCTGGACGCCGCCGGGCTAATCCGCCAGGTCAAAGCTGCCACCGGGAAACCCGTCCTGGCGGATGTCGCCAGCTACGCCGATGGAATGGCCGCCTGGCAGGCCGGCGCCGATGCCGTCTCCACCACCCTGTCTGGCTACACCCCCGAAAGCCCGCAGCAAGAAGACCCCGATTTTGCCCTGCTCGCCCGCCTGGTCGCCGGCCTGCCGATACCGGTGATTGCCGAGGGCCGCATCGCCACTCCCGACCAGGCCGCCCGCGCCCTCGACCTGGGCGCCTTCGCCGTGGTCGTCGGCAGCGCCATCACCCGCCCGCAGTGGATTACCCGCCAGTTCGCCCGCAGGATTGCCGGGCGTTCTTCACAAATAAAGGATCATGAAAATTAACCACAGACGCACGCGGATAAACACAGACACGGTTTAAATCGTTTTCCGTATCCGCGTTCATCTGTGGTTCCATCTAAATTGAGGGAAAAACCATGCAGCTTGTTGGCGCCATCGATATTGGTGGGACGAAAATTTCCGCCGGCCTGGTCGACGAAACAGGTACGATCCTCGAACGCGAGGTGGTGCCCACCGAGCGCGATCGTGATTTTGAATACGGCTTAGCCCAAATACAGGATATGCTGCAGCGCTGCTTGCAGCGCCGCCCGGGAGCGCGCCTGACCGGGGTCGGTGCGGGCTGCACCGGCCCGGTCGACCCGCGCACGGGTGTGCTCGGGCCTAACAGCTTCCTGCCGCTCTGGGAAGGCGTGAATACCATCGAACGCATGCGAACAGCTTTTGGCGTGCCGGTCGCCATCGAAAACGACGCTGACGCGGCCGCCCTGGGTGAGTTCGCCTGGGGCGCGGGCCAGGGCGCGAAGCGCTTCATCTACGTAACCGTCAGCACCGGCATTGGCTGTGGCATCCTCCTCGATGGTCGCCTGTACCGCGGCGCGGGCGACGCGCACCCCGAGCTGGGCCACCTGATCCTGGACCCCGAGCGCGGCCCGGCCTGCTTTTGCGGCGCCCGCGGCTGTTGGGAGAGCCTCGCCTCCGGCCCGGCCCTCAGCGCCTGGTACTCCGCCCGCCGCCGCGAGTTCAGGCCAGCCCAGCGAGGCACCGGTGGACGCGCGTGCAGTGTGCGGGCGAGCCGCGCAAGGCGACACCGCCGCCCAGGAGGCCGCGCTGCGCGAGGGCTATTACCTGGGTATCGGCCTGGCCAACCTGATCACCACCTTCGTTCCGGATGTAATCGCCCTGGGCGGCGGGGTGATGGAAAGCTGGCCGTTATTCGAGAGCCGCGCGCGCACCATCATCCGCCAGTCCTGCGGCCTGGTACCCCACGAGCGCACCCAGCTCCGCCCCGCTTCCCTCGGCGCCCGCACCGGTCTGGCCGGCGCGGCATGGGTCTGGTATCATCAATATGGGAAAGATAGTGAGCAGTCAATCAGTGAACAGGGAGCAGGGATCAGTTAAGCATTACATATTCTCCGAAACCCTTTTGCCCCCACCCTGATTGCCTAATTGCCTGATTGACTGATCGACTGATTGCCTGATTGACTGATCAACTGATCAACTGCTCCCCTTCTTCCCCAAAAGAGGTTCTATGCAAAACCGGCGAAAAACATCCTGTGCAAAAGTGGTCTTATGGTCGATTACCGGTCTCATCGGGGTGTGCCTGCTGCTTTCCGCCATTTCCGCCTTCTTCAACAGCCGCATGCCCACCCAATCCCCGGTTACCGGCCGCCTGACAGACTCCGATAAGGCTCGCCTGGCGGAAGTGGGGCATCTGCGCCAGACCCTGGGTGAGGAGATCATTCCCGGTTGGGCGCGGGCTGAAATTCCGATCATCTTGTATAACGAGCAGTACGTTTTTCTGGTCGGGTATCCCGACCCACCGGACGGTTGGGAAAAGATCCCCAACGGCCAGCGGCGCGGCAGCGCGTGGGAGCCCGTCCCGGGTGATACCTTCCAGGGTCAGCCCTACTACCGCCAGGCGGTTCCCGGGCCCGGCCAGCAGCCGGAGAGCTTCACCGTGCGCGTTGGCGACCGCTGGGTGGCCAGCCTGATGACTCTGGATTGGTTTAAGATCAGCCTGGCAAACCAGTTTCGCGCTGATATGCCTGCCCCACTCAAAGCGGTCTTCCCCTACCCGCTCGCGGTGAACCTGCTTATGGGCAGCAGCGAGCAGTACATGACCAGTATTCATCACGAGGCAGCGCACGCCTACCAGGGCATGCGGTCGCCCGCAAAGCTGGCAGCCGCGGAAACAGCTGCCAACACCCTGAATGAACGCTACCCTTGGGACGATGAAAAACTGGCCGCGGACTGGCAATCTGAGCTCAACTGCCTGCGGGATGCCGTACGGGCCAAAACGGAAGCCGGTACCCGCGCGCAAGCGCTCCGTTTCATCGACTTGCGCCAGGCCCGCCGCGGGTCGGCCAGGCTCGCCGCTGAATTGGTGGATCTCGAACGCAAGCGGGAATGGGAAGAAGGTTTTGCCAAATACGCCGAAATGTCGGTTTACCGCCTGGCAGCCAACACGCCCGGCTATGCCCCGGTCCCGGATTTAAAGAGCGACATCCAGTTCCACCACTACCGCGACTTCTCGCAGCGCTGGCAGAACGAGGTCAACCAGATCGCGACCATCGGACGCCAGAAAGACGAAATTCGCTTTTACTACGCCGGCTGGGCGCAGTCCGAGCTGCTCGACCGCCTGTCTCCCGGTTGGAAAGCGCGGTTGTTTGATGAGGACATCTGGCTGGAGGATCTGCTGGCCGGGGCAGTCCGCTGAACCCGGGTATGAAATAATTTTCCATTGTACCCTTCCGATAAACAGGGTCTATAATAAACAAATCTTGTCCCAATCCTACCCAGGAAGGAATATTTCCCATGCAGCCCAACCCGCTTTTGCGCCGCCTTGGTTTTGCGGAAAACGATCGTGTCGCGATTATTCATACCGACGATATTGGCATGTGCCTGGCCAGCGTGGAAGCCTTTGCCGAGCTGTGGGATTTTGGCCTGATCTCCTCCGGGGCAGTGATGGTGCCCTGCCCGTGGTTTCTGAAAGCCGCTGAATACGCGCGTGCCCACCCGCAGGCCGATCTGGGAGTGCACATCACCCTCACCAGTGAATACAAAACCTACCGTTGGGGGCCCATCTCCACTCGCGATCCGCAGTCGGGCATGCTCGATGAGGAAGGCTGCTTCTATCACCGCACGCCTGCCGCCCGCGAGCACGGCGACCCGCAGTCCGTCCAGCGGGAGATCGAGGCCCAGGTTCAGCGCGCCATTGCGATGGGCATGCAGCCTACCCACATGGACACGCATATGGGTACTGTGGCCAGCCCCAAGTTTATGCGCGGCTACCTGGCGACTGCTCTCAAATACCATTTGCCGCCTATGCTCTTCCGCATGGATGCGTCCGGCTGGATGGCCGCCGGTTTGGACTCGGAAATGGCCGGTCAGGCCGTCCTGATCGCCCAACAGTTAGAAGTCCATGGGCGTGCCCCTGCTCGATCATCTCACCGGCCTGGACCTTGGGCGTCCGGATGGCTGTCTGGAACAGGCCAAAGCAGCCTTTTCCGCGTTAGAACCGGGCATTACCCATTTCATCCTCCATCCCTCAACCGACATGCCCGAACTGCGCGAAATTGCGCCGGATTGGCGCGCGCGGGTGGCCAACTACCAGACCTTCCTGCGCGAGGACCTGCGCAAGTACATCCAAACCCTCGGCGTGCAGGTGATCGGCTACCGCCGGCTTCAGGAATGCATGCCCGCCCCCGAGACCTTCGCCGCCCTCCCTCTCTAGCCAATCGCCGCCTATCGTATTCATCCCTGGTAACTGTTCACGGATCGACTGATTTCTACCCCGGAGACCGTATGAATCTCAAATCCAACGCACCCGCCCGACCCGTCCACCTCAGCCTGAGCTATAAAGTCATCTGGGGCGTGGCTGCCCTGGGTACCTCGTTGATCTCGGGCACCTATGGTGCGCTGCTGCCCATTTTCTACCAGGATTACCTGGGTCTGACGGCCGGCTGGATCGGGCTGGCATCCATCATTTATGCCGTCTGGAATGCCATTAATGATCCATTATTCGGCTACCTCACCGACAGCACTCGCTCGAAGCACGGCCGGCGCATCCCGTATATGCGCTTTACCGCGCCTTTCCTGGCGCTGACCTTTATCCTGGTGTGGTTTGCGCCGCCGCAAGCCGGCCAGCAGGCCGTGTTCTGGTGGATGCTGATCTCAATGCTGCTGTACGACACCTGCTACACCATCATCGGGCTGGTCTACTCGGCCCTGCTCCCTGAAGTCACCGAATCCGATGCCGAACGCAATGGGCTGCAAATCTCCTCCTCGCTGTTTGGCCTGTTAGGCATCCTGCTGGGCTTCCTGATCCCCGATTTCTTCCGCCCCAAAGCCGGTACTTCGCTGTCTTTTCTTCCGCTGCAAATCTCGATGATTGTCATGGCGATCTCCAGCATGCTGCTCATCATCGCCACCACGCTCAAAGTCAAAGAACGTCCCGAGTTTCATACGGTTGACCAGCCCATTGCTTTACTCCCGGCCCTGCGCTATACCTTCACCAGCCGCGCTTTCCTGGTACTGGTGGCGGCCAACTTTATGTCCATTCTCATGAACGCATTGATCCTGGGCGCTATCTTCTACCTGGCCGATTACGTGATGAAGATCAGCACCATGGTTCTGCTGGCCTTCCTTTTCATCCCGCTGATCATCGGCGTGCCGGTCACCACGCTCATCCGCGCGCGGTTGGGCGTGGTGCAAACCCAGCAGCTCCTGCTGACCATCGCCGGGATTGGCTTGTTGTTGATTATTGTTCTGCCCACCCCGCTGATCCCCCTGTGTGTGGCGTTAGCCGGTTTCGGATTATCCGGCCCGCAAACGCTCACCAATGTGCTCTTCGCCCAGGTGGCCGACGAAGACGAGCTGCGTTCGGGCGTGCGCCGCGAAGGCGCCTTCTTTGGCGTAAACGCCCTCATCACCAAGCCGGCCCAGTCGATTGCCCTGGCGCTTTCGCCGTTTATCCTCGAGGCGGCTCACTTTGTGACGCGCGAACAGAACAGCGGGCAGATCTTCCTCAACCAGCCCGCCAGCGCCATCTTTGGCATCAAGACAATTGCCGGCCTGGTGCCTGGGCTGGCGCTCCTGGTCGGCGCGCTGATCCTCTTCCTCTACCCACTGCGTGGTAAGTATCTGGAAGAAGTACAGCAAAAGGTACTGACCCTGCACGCCGAAAAACGCGCCCAATACGAAGCAGCCCAGGAAAGCCAGACAGCGCTTGAGAAACAGGCCGCAGCTCTGGCCAAAGGCGATTGAGCGTATTTCTACTTTTTTTCTTCCACCCGTAAAAACCGGCGTTTGCCCACCTGCAGCACACCCGCGTGTGGAAAGACTGCCTGGGCTTCCGTAAGAACATCGCCATCCAGGCGCACGCCTTTCTGCTCCACCAGGCGGCGGCCCTCGCTGCGGCTGGCCACCATCCCGCTGGCAATCAGCACATCCACCACCGTCTGCCCGCCAGCCAGCGCATAAACGGCAATCTCCTGCGGCGTTTCGTGCTGCTGGAAGGTGCGCACAAACGCTTCCTGCGCGCGGACCGCCGCATCATCGCCGTAAAAGCAGCCGGTAATCTCACAGGCCAGTTTCATCTTCGCGTCGCGCGGGTGGATAGCATCGGCATCCAGGTCCGCCTCTAAGCGCTCGATTTCATCCGCCATTCCAGCGTGTGACCAGCCGGGCGTAGGCTGGCATGGCGAAATCCGGGATGCTCATCACCTTGCCGTACATATCTTCCGCGTCGGTGTAAATCGGAATGTGGTTGCCCAGCGATTTGCTCATGCGGATCACCCCATCCGTGCCCGGCAGAATACCGATGATGATGGCAATGTTTGGCCGCGCGCCCATAAAGGTCATAATCTTGCGCCCGGCGGTGACAATATTGAAAAGCTGTTCGGTGCCGCCCACCTGCACGTCCGCCTTGAGTTCATAGGCATCATACCCCTGCATGATGGCATAGAACAGCTCGTGCAGGTACAGCGCGTCGCCCTGATCCCAGCGCTTGCGGAAGGTCTCGCGGGTGAGGAACTGCTGGATGGTAAAGTTGGAGGCCAGGTGGATCAGATCGGCAAAGGTGAGTTTCGACAACCATTCAGCGTTGTAGCCGCACGATCGTCTTCTCCCGGTCCAGAACGCGGAATGCCTGCTCGGCATACGTGCGGGCGTTATCCTCCGCCTCCTCCGGGGTCAGCTGCGGGCGCAGAACATCCTTGTCGGAAGGATCGCCGATCAGGGAGGTATAGGTGCCGATAAGGAAGATCACCTCGTGCCCCAGGTCCTGGAACTGGCGCAGCTTGCGCATGGTGACGGTGTGCCCCAGGTGCAGGTCAGACCGTGCGCGGATCGTAACCGCAGTAGACGCGCAGCGGGCGGCCTTCTTTCTCCGCTTCGATCAGGCGCTCGCGCAGCTCGGTTTCCATCGTGCGCCGCAGCGCCTCGTCGCCATATTCCGTGCCCTGCATCAACCAGGCTACCTGTTCTTCGATGTTCATTGCCGCCTCCAAACGATTGTAAAGCAATTATATCCGTGTTCTTCCGCGTCTATCCGCGTCCCAACAAATCTTCCAGCGCCTTCCGCAGCTCCCCATATTCAAACGAGAAGCCCATCTCCAGCAGCCGTTTTGGCAGCACGCGCTGCCCGTCCAGCACCAGGGTGCTCATTTCACCCAGCACCAGGCGCAGCATAAAGGCCGGGGCGGGCAGCCAGTATGGGCGGTGCATCGCCCTTGAAACGGCCCGCCCAAATTCCGCATTGGTGACCGGGTTGGGCGAAGTGACGTTTAGCACCCCGGCCGCGTCTTCGCGCTCGAGCAGGAAGTTGATCGCCCGCACCAGGTCCTGCATATGGATCCACGAAATCCACTGCCTGCCGGACCCCAGCGGGCCGCCGGCAAACAGCTTATTTTGCAAGACAAACGGCGCCAGCACCCCGCCTTTTGGCGTAAGCACCACCCCGGTGCGCATGATCACGTGCCGAACGCCCAACTCCGCCACCGGCCGGGTCGATTCCTCCCAGTCCGCGGCGACCCCGGCCAGGTAATCATTCCCTCCGGCATCCATTTCATCCAGCGGCTCATCCCCGTGGACGCCGTAATACCCGACTCCCGGCAATTTGGAGCACCACCCGCGGCCGGTGCTCCGCCTGGCGCAGCGCCGACGACGATCGCCTGCCCGGCATTCACCCGGCTGTCGCGGATCAGGCGCTTGCGTTCATTCGTCCACGGCCGCGCGCCAATGTTGGCCCCCGTCAGGTTGATGATTGCGTCCGCCTCAGCCGCCTGCTGCTCCCAACCGCGCGGCGTCTGGGCATCCCAGCGCACCGTCCGGATACCGCCTGACTGCCCGGTCTCCGTTGGGCTGCGTGACAGTACCCACACCGCATGGCCTCGCCTTACCAGATCGCCGGTCAGCGTCTGTCCAATCATCCCGCTTCCGCCGGTCACAAGTATTTTCATTCCGCCCTCCTGCTTGAGGCTTTCATCCTATAACCTCTGCCCTGTTTTCCTGATACTTTCTTAACTTACTCTGGACAGACCCCTTTTGCAAGACGTGCTATAATTTTTGCTAATGGAGAGCGTCTATGCAGGCACCTGTCTTAGTCCTCAATGCCAATTTTGAACCGGTGAACGTTTGCGACATGCGACGCGCGGTTGGCCTCTTGTTGGCAGAGAAGGCATCCTTAGTGGTAAACGGGCGAGGCGAAATCAAGACCATCAGCCAATCTTTTCCCCGGCCTTCGGTCATTCGCTTGCAGAAAATGGTTCACCGCCCGCGGCCGCAGCTTAAACTCACCCGCCGCGAAGTCTTCCGCCGGGATAATTATACCTGCCAGTACTGCGGGAAGAGAACGACTGACCTGACCATTGACCACGTTATTCCGCGCCACCTGGGGGGCAAACACATCTGGAACAACGTGGTCGCCGCCTGCCCTTCCTGCAACCACCGCAAAGGCGGCCGGCTGCTTGAAGATGCCAATATGCGCCTGCTGCGCTTTCCCGCCGAGCCGCCCACCTCCGCCAATTATGTTTTTGGACGCCATCTGGCAGATAATACCGAGTGGGAAACCTTCCTGAGCGGTTGGTAAACCCCGCGCTCCAAAATCGTTTTCCGGTTCCCAGGTTTATAGGCTCTCGTTTCCGTTCATATCGATCGACAAGAGATCGTATGCGACCGAAATCGGGCCTTGAAACGTTTGCCTGGCCTGCGCCACCAGGTCATCGGGGTCAACCAGCTGGGGTGGGTAGTGGATCAGATACAGCGCGCCGACGCCTGCCTGAGTGGCAATCTCACCCGCTTTTTCCGGGGAGGTGTGCCCAATCGACGACCCGGTCGCTTCATGGATAAGCACATCCGCGCCGTCTGCCAGCCGCCGGACAGCCTGGCTGGGTTCCGTATCACACGAGTAGGTCAACACGCGTCTCCCCCGGCCAAATTCAAAGCGCAGCCCCATGGTCGGGATGAGGTGGCTAACCGGAGAGGCAAAAACGCGCAGGTCCGTATCGGATAAAACCGGGGTGTGCTCTTCCTCAGGAAGAACCGTAAATTGAACCGGATAAAAATTTGGCCACTGTTCCCAATCATACAATTCCATCATCTTCTCAGCCCGCTCGGTGGTCGCTTGCAGCCCATATACATTCAGCGGCGCTTTGCGGCCAATCAGCCACAAACCCATCAGCAGCGGGCCGAACCCGGAAACATGATCGGGGTGGAAATGCGTCAGGATAATATCCGTCAGGCGCGCCGGATCGATGCCGGCCTGTTCCAGCCGGACAAGCGGGCTGCCGGGGCAGTCCACCAGCACCACGCGGCTGCCCGCATCCACCAGGATATGTGTATTCTCGTGCGTGGCATCCGGAACTGCGCTGGCTGACCCCATCACAATTACTCGACCCATACAGGCCTCCTTGAAAGCCTATAAAAATACCTTTGTGAACGGTTTGAATTGCTTATTCAATATTAATGGAAAAGACCGAGCAGGGTGATAAAGAGTCCATTAATTATTAGCGCGACAATATCCATAATGCGATGCGCGGCGTTACCCAGATCTCGATTGCAGAAGCCACGAACAACAGCGGGATGACCACGCCCACGATGACTTTTGCCCAATCCGCCAGGGCTTCCAACCAGACCTCACCGACTGTTTTCCCAGTGCTTGGATGGGCCAAAACTGCCCCGGCATGCAGCACGGCTGCGGTTGCCAGGATGGCAACCGGAATCTCAATAATGCCGTGCGGCAAGATCAGCCCAATCACCAGGGGCAGCACGGGCAAACCATGCCGGCTGAGCGCGCCAAGCAAAAAGCCCATAATCCCCACCGTGGCCATCAGTGGCATCACGCCGACCACGCCAAAGGTGAAGATTCCGAGAACCATTGCCAGCAGCAGCACGCGCAGGTTCTGCCACCAGACCATTAACATCGATTGGGTGGAAAACAAAGGCCAGGACTTCAATATGTCTTCCATCCCGCCCTTGGTCACGTTCGAAAAGCCAACCTGGTCGATCAAGAAAGGAAAGCGTTCGACCTGCTGCACGCCAACCAGCACACCCGCCACCACCATGCCGGTGACTAGCAGAGAAGGTAGCATCAGGCGGCGCAGCGTCTGCGGCAGCACCTGCCGGTACCAGGCCAGCGGGTTTCGCACTCCGCCGGTAAACGCCTTGCGGAAAATATTCCAGCTCCAGGCCAGGCGCAGCACATCGATCTCACGACCTAACAACTCTTCGCGGCGGAAGTGCGCCAGGCCAATCCGCACCAGCAGAAAGGTCAGCACCACGACTCCCAGAACCACCCACCACAGCGTGTCAAAGTTACCCCAAAACATGACCAGCGCTTCCCACTGGATCAGAAAAGCAGATGGGATGATGATAAAACTGGCCAGCAGGTTGGCCGCCCGCACGGACGTGGCCTGGGTGGAAACGACCACGGCCCCGCTCACCATCATCAACGCCTGCACAATGGTCAGGGTAAAAATTTGCGCGAGCATGTTTGGCGCCGGCCAGGGAATATGGTTGATCGCCAGACCGGTTAGATACACCGCCATTCCCAGAAAGCTGGACATCAGGGGTGGGACAGTTGCGGCAAGCAGCTTGCCGAGGTAAAGCTGCCAATCCTGCAGCGGGGTGTTGAGCAGCGGTTCGATACTGCTGCGTTCCTTTTCACCCACAAAGGATTCCAGCGCAATCACCAGCGAAACGGAAATGGGGAAGAATCCCACGATCATCAGCAGGAACGGCACCAACCGCTCTCCGATGAGCGTTGCGCCGTACTTATTCACAAAGTCGAGCATCCGCTGCGCCGTCCAATTCATAATAAATGGGAAGATCAGCGTCAGACCCACGACTGGAAAGATGATGCGCCAGTCGCGGAGCTGGTCGCGCACTTCGCGGCGGGTAATCACCCAGGCCGGATAGAAGGCCCGGAACAGTTGCAACCCGCCATAACGGGCTTTGGGTATCGAAACCTCACGCATCGTCCCCCTCCTCGGCGCTGCCAATGGCATGCAAAAAGGCTTTTTCCAGGCTGCGAGGTACTTCATGGAAAGAGACCAGGGGCAGGCGGTCATCCAGCAAGCTGCGGATGAGCAGCGGGTTTTGCGACTGCGGGTCTGCAACGCGAAAACGCAGCCAGTTCTCTCCCCGCTCGCGCAGTTCCACCCCGTCCGGAAGGCCCGGCACCCAGCCATTCAGCGCCCCTGCCAGTTGAGCCTCGTACTCCAGCGGGCCAAGCAGCTGCTGTTTCACGTTCTCCACGCTGTCATTCATAATAATTCGCCCAAGGCGGATGATGGCCACCTTATCGGCCAGTTCTTCGGCCTCAAAGAGGTTGTGCGTGCAAAGCAGGATGGTCCGCCCGGCTTTGCGCAGATTCTTGATCGAATCGCGCACCAGCCGGGAGCTTTCGGGGTCCATCGCCGAAGTTGGCTCATCCAACAGCAGCACCGGCGGGTCATGCAGAATGGCGCGCACCAGGGCCAGCTTCTGGCGCATGCCTTTTGAATACTCGCCCAGGCGCTTTTTACCGGCCTGTTCCCAGGCCAAAACGTTCCAGTAGTTCATTAATCCGCGGGCGTACACTGGCCCTGCGCAGCCCATACAAACTGGCAAAGAACTCCAGGTACTCCACGGCGTTCATCCGCGAATAAAGCCCGTGATGCTCGGTCAGTACCCCCACCGAGGCGCGCACATTGTCAGCCTGCTGGACCACATCATAGCCCGCGACCCAGGCTTTCCCGCCGCTGGGCTCAAGAATGGAGGTCAACATGCGTACGGTGGTGGTTTTGCCGGCCCCATTCTGACCCAACAGCACCAGCACCTGGCCCGGCTGAACGTTCAGGCTCACCCGGTCGACCGCCAGGAAGGTATCAAAATATTTGGATAGTTCTTCAGCGACGATCATTCCCCTGTTTTACTTCCTCCATGAAGAAAAAGGCCCGGTGGCATACCGGGCCTCCTGCTTTTGAATTATTGCGGTAAACTTTCCGGCTGGCGCATCCTCGCCGTGCGAATTTTCGACCGGCGTTGGCATCGCCGTTGGCTCATTTGGAAGAAACCGGCGGCGGAGGATCAGCGCTGCGGTCGATGCCACAAACACAATCGCCATGATGGTTTGGTTAACGTTGATCCCAGCCACCGGGGATGGGTCAAGGCGCAAGAACTCCAAGAAAAAGCGCCCAAAGCTGTAAAAAACCAGGTAAATGAAGAACAGGTCTCCGCGCCGCAAAACATTACGGAAACGGCGGCTGAGCCAGATCAACAAACCCGGCATTGAGCAGGTTCCAGAAAACCTCATACAGGAACAAGGGATGGTAATAAGCCACCTCGCGATACTCTGACAGCCGTCGCTCGGGCGCAATAAACAGCTTCCAGGGCAGGTTGGTTGGCCCACCATACACTTCCTGGTTGAAGTAGTTTCCAAACCGGCCAATCGCCTGCGCCAGCGCCAGCCCGGGGGCAATGATATCCGCCCAGGTTAAGATGGGCTGATCTTTGCGGTGGACGTAAATCCACACCGCGATAAATCCACCAATTACCGCCCCCGGAATCCCCAGACCGCCGTTGCGAAGGTTGAGCATTTCCAGTGGATGGGTCAGGTAATAGCCGGTGGTAAGACCCTGCGCCACCATCGAGGCCGGGGGCGTCAGGATATGCCAGATACGCGCCCCAATAATCCCGCCAATCAATGCCCATGGAAGAAGATCCCAGGCTTCTTCCGAATCCTGACCATACTGTTTGGACCGGTAGGAGGCCAGCCAGGTAGCGGCCAGCGCGCCCAGCATAATCAGAATTCCATAAAAGTAAATCTTAAAGCCGCCAAAAAGCGTTATCCCGTCAATGGGTGGTGCTGGAATCATCTCGGCTTTCCTTCCTAAAAAATGATATGCTAAAACAAGCGGTCAGGCCGCCTTGTCTACTTCTTTCCCCCCAGACCCATTTTCGCATATGCCTGGGACCGGACATGCAGTATTCGCTGCAGCGCAGTGATATTGGCGAATAAGGCGATAATGGCGACTGCAATTAATGGCTGGTTGAAGACCAGACCCGGGATCAAGACCAGATAGCGTTCCACCCGCGAAAAAATCCCGATCTTTGTGTCAAAGCCCACGGACTGCGCCCGCGCCCGAATGTACGAAACCAGCACAGAGCCTGCCGCCGCCAGATAAACCAATCCGGCCCCAAGCCATTCTTGCTGCCGTAAGAAATATACCAGCAGGCCCCCAAATATCACCAGCTCAGAATAGCGATCGGTTACCGAATCAACAAAAGCGCCAAACTCGCTGGATTCGCCGCGCAGGCGCGCCATCGTGCCGTCCAATCGCGTCAATCGGGGCAGCGATCAGGATGATAATGCCGCCAACCGTAATGTGCCCCATTGCCAGAAAAAAGGCTCCCACCGCGGTGCCCAACAAACCAAGCAGCGTTGCGGTATTGGGCATCAAACCCAATTTATTTAAGAAACCGGCCACCGGTTCCAAAACGCCTTTAAAGCGTGCACGGAGAATATCCGTTAGTGTCACCACTTCTTTCTTGGCCGTTTGTTCCACTGTCGGTTTCCTCTCTAGATAAACTACCGGAATATTCGCGATCAAACGCGGCGGAGATTTCAAACAAGATATCCTATCTTACCCGGTCCAAACTGTCAAGCGACATGCCGCAACCACCCTGTACAATCCTACGAAACCCCAGCCGCCCGGTCTACCCCTGGTCACCCGGCGCATTTTCTTCGCTCGCGTCATCCTCAGGCAGCTCAAGAACTTCGCGCTCGCGACCGCCGCCCTGGGATGGGCCAACCACACCCAAGTCTTCCAACTCATCCATCAGGCGCGCCGCACGGGGGTAGCCAATCCGCAGGCGGCGTTGGAGTAGGGAGGTGCTGGCGCGCTGGGTGGCGCGTACAATCTTCACCGCCTGCTCCACCAGCGCATCGCCATCCGTCTTCTTCTGCGTTGGTGATCAGTTCTTCCCACGGCGCGGCTTCATCGGCCGGGACGCCGGCCGTTTTCTGCTTCCAGAATGCCAGGACGGCCTCAATTTCACTGTCCGAAACCAGGACGCCCTGCGCGCGCAGCGGTGTGCCTGCCTCAGGGTTCAGGAAGAGCATATCGCCCTTCCCCAGCAGCGTTTCCGCCCCGCCGCTATCCAGGATCACGCGCGAGTCAATGGAAGAGGCCACCGAAAACGACATGCGGGCCGGGAAATTCGCCTTGATCAAGCCGGTCACCACATCCGTGCTGGGGCGCTGCGTCGCCACCACCAGGTGGATGCCCGTAGCGCGCGCCATCTGCGCCAGGCGGATCAGGCTGTGTTCGGTCTGGTCGGGTGCGGTCATCATCAGGTCGGCCAATTCATCAATGATCACCACGATGCGCGGCAGTTTTGGCTGCCCGCGCTTTTCCATTTTGCGGTTATAGGTGATGATATCCCGGGAACGGGCATCCTCTAACAACCGGTAGCGATGATCCATCTCCATCAACGCCCAGCGCAGCACGCCCAACATGCGGTCCACGTCCGTTTCCACCCGGCCAAACATGTGCGGCAGGCCGTTGAAACGCACCAGCTCCACCATCTTCGGGTCGAGCAGCGCCATGCGCAGATCGGCGGGCGGGTTGTTCATCACCAGGCAGGTAACAATCGCCGCAATACACACCGATTTGCCGGACCCGGTGGTTCCGGCAATTAACAGATGCGGCATGCGGGCAAGGTCGGCCACCAGCGGCTGCCCGGAAACATCTTTTCCCAACGCCACTGCCAGCGGCGAAGAAAGTTTGTAAAATTCCGTGCATTCCAACAGCGGCCGCAGGCGCACCACCGCATTCAGCTGGTTGGGGACTTCGATCCCCACATAAGAGCGCCCAGGAACCGGCGCTTCAATCCGCAGGCGTTCCGCAGAAAGCGCCAGGGCCAGGTCGCGCTGGAGGGCTGAAATTTGTGAAACGCGCACCTTCTGATGAGACAATTTCACCATCTGGACCGGTCTTTTCGACAAAACCCGGTTCGACCGCATACTGGGTCACGGTCGGCCCAACCCGGTATCCCTTCACATTCGCCGGGACGCCAAATTCGCCCAGGGTGTGCTCGATCTGCTTGGCCGTCTCCTGGATATAACTCTCATCCGGGCGCATGCTTTGTTCATCCAGGAGCAGAGTCGAGCGGCGGCAGATCTGGGCGGCGCGTTAACGATGTACCGGGGTCTGGAACCGGCAGGGGCGCGTCCTCTTCCTCTTGCATCAGGCTGGCTGCCTGCCCCGCCGACCTGCTCGTATCCACGGCTGTCACCCGGCGCCGCCAGCAGGATTGACCGCATTCAACCACTGCACCAGGCGGTGGAACATCCAGGCCACCAGGCCCGTGCCATACGCAGCCAGCAAGAGCATCAGCCCAAGCAGGAAGATGGTGCCCCAGGGAACCGGCAAGCACGCGCTCCAGCAGGGTCGCCAATCCCCAGCCAATCACGCCGCCATCAATACCCGGCTTCCGCATTATCCAGAGACCAACCACCCAGGATCGCCAGAAAGGTCAGCAGTGCAAAGGCCAGCCCTTCGAGAGCCAAAATCGCGTCCAAGGTTCATTTTTGGCAGTGGCGCAACGCGCTGGCGCAGGCACAGCAAACCCAGGATGCGTAATCGAAATGACGACCAGCGGCCAGCCCCAACCAAACCCGACGGCAATCAGGTTTACCCAAAGCGAGATCAACATGCCGTTGGCCCATTGGGCGCCCAGGGTGCGCCCAACCAACCCAATCAAGGTAATAAATGCAAAGGCGATCAGGCCGATCCCGGCAACATCCCAGCCAAACCGGCCAAAACGCAGCCAGAGTTCCGCTACAAGATCGCCTTTGCTTTCCTTTCCTGCATCTGGTAGATCTACCTGCCCTTTCGGGATGGTAACCTTTTTGTTGGCAGAGGGCCTTGACCGGGCATTTTTCTTACTGCCTGCCTGGATGGGCTCTTGTGCCTGGCTCATTCAACGCTAACCAATCCCAGTCCTAAACGGCGTCGTTCCGCTTCAATATGCAAGATGCGCACCTGCACGATCTGGCCTTCAGTCAGGTAACTTTCCAGATCCTTGCGCCCTGCGGGCAGGTGGATGGTGGAAATGTGGATAAGTCCTTCCACCCCTTCTTGCAGCCGGGCAAACGCGCCAAATCGCATGATGGCAGTGATCGTAGCGGAAACCACATCGCCGGCCTGGTAATTCTGCAGCAGCAGATCCCAGGGATTGGATTGGAGGCGCTTTAAGCTGAGCGCCACCCGCCCGTTTTCCTCTGAGATCATCAGTACCAGCGCATCCACCGGTTGGTCAACTTTGAGAATACAGGATGGATGCTGAACCCGGCCCCAGGACAGCTCGGAAACATGGATCAGCCCTTCTAGCCCGCCCAGGTCAACAAACACGCCAAAATCGGTAACGTTTGTGACGGTGCCATGTACAATTTCACCGGGTTTAAGAGTATTGAAGAGCTGGCGCCTGCGCCCTTGTCCGGCCAGGGCGGCGCGTTCCGACAGCACGATCCGCTCCTGAGATGGCTCGCACTCGATCACCTTTAGCTCGAGAGTGCGGCCCACATAATCGTTCAAGACCTGGCGACGCTCATCTTCCCCGGCATTACAAGGCATATCCACGAGATGCGAAACCGGCACAAAGCCCTGGATTCCCTCGGCTTGCACGAGTACACCGCCACGGTTATACCCGTATACCTGCAATGAAACGACTTCGTCTTTCTCGTAAAGACCCTGCACTCGCTTCCAATCAACCGTCACCAGGCCGGTAGGGGGCACCTTAGGCAATGTTGATTTTTGGGTTGAGGCGTAGGCTTCTTCATCCGCCAATACGGAAGCCCACCAGCCCTCATCCATATCTGGTTTCTGATCCCCTATATCAGACACATATCGCTTTGAAAGCATTTACCCACCTCCCGGCAGATACTTATTTTTCACAGATAAAAGATGGAACACTATCACCATACGCATACTTGTACAAATGTCAACCGGCGGTTTCCTTTCTTGCCTCCACCTCCATCTCGCCGATGGTCCTGGCAACGGCTTCAACTGCAATACGCTGCTTACGATATAAGTCGGCCTCCGACATCGCCAGCCGAAGTGCAACTTCGCGAACTTTTCGACCTTCAAGAAATTTCATCTCAAGAATATTATACAGGATCCACTCCGCTGTGAAACGTCTTTCTCCCTCTGGACGAGTACGTTCGATTGCTTCCCGCAAGAATTGCGCGCAGTGCATTGGCATTGTTCCCGTCATGCTCTTCGAGTGCATTCTGTACTATTTTAAACCGCATCATGGGATTTTGGGTTAACTTTGGCCCACCCCAATAATGCGAAAGCGCATCTTTCACCCACTCCGCCAGATCGCCATCTTTTGGCAGAATTTCTTCATCTTCCAACAGGCTGCCCCGATTATATTGTCCGGCAGCGCGCAGTCGTTGGATCAAGTCCACGCCGGTTGAGAGTGCGTCCAATGAAAGGAAGATTTTTTGCTGAATGCGCCGGCTTTGTAACGCCAGGGAAGCGCGTTCGGACAGTGTCTCCATCGCCTGGGCCTGTTCCTCATCCAGCGTTCTGTTCGCCGCGCCACTGATCCCCAGCAGACCAATCAATTCGGGTTTTTCCGGTGTCCCGTTGAGCAGCGGAAATAGATAATCGTCGCCCCACGAGAACAAGTCGGTGTGCAGCTGAGTCTCATATACTCTCTGGAGCAAATCGTCCGTAATCTCCTCCTGGGACGTTTCCTCGTGGAAACGCGTCCGCCCGGTTGTCACGACCAGTTCCAGGCCATCGGCGTTCAATGCGGCCACATACCCACCCTTTGATTGAAGCAGGTCGCAAGCAGTTGCTAACACCATTTCAAAGAACTGCTTGAGATCATTACTGGTGAGAAGCTGATTTTCCAGGCTGTGCAGCCGGTCGAGTTCAGATTTATCTTTTCCATAAAACAACCAGCGCTCGCCCAAACGGGGCAAACAGCGTGATCAGATATTCGCTGAGCAAAATCGTTCCAACCATGACGATGGGAACCAGCGCGGTATAGCTTGTTCCAAAAGCCTCTCCACCCCGGCGCGTGAGCGTAGCTGCCGTTAAGGTAAGACTGGCGGTGAAAGGGCCGCGCATGATCCATTTAAACAGGCGGATGCTGACCACCCGCTCCGGCCAGGAGACGCCAAAAAAGGCCACCGCATAGGCCATCACCACCAAAAGCACGCCTACGAGGATAGACGTCAGAACAGACAGCGACCAGAAGGTCAACTGGTGACGCGCAGCAAAATTCGGCCCATACGGCAGGAATGGGAAAGCGCCCAGCGCCGGGGCAATCGAGCCCATAATCAGGTAAAGCATCCGCCGGCGGGTGGCTGTGGTTGTGGTACGGCGGTAGGCGCGCACGAAATTTATCCACGAGATAATGATTACGCCAATATACAGGCCCACAAAAATATCGGTGAATAAGGTCGGCTGCAAGTGCGGCGCCGGGGGGGTGTCCATAATTACCGGGCCAATCAGGTATGAAAAAGGCAGGCCGAAGACAAAGATCACCGAACCGATGTACGCCAGGCGAACGGCCCAGCGCCGCCGCCCCCGGCTGGGCTTTCCGGTTGTTGACAAAAGCGCATCTGAAAAGTGCAGGTAGGCCGTCGGCAGGAAAACAATGCCAACCCACTGCAAATGCAGCCAGAAGGTTATCCAGGCTGGCGTGTTTTCGATGCTGCCAATGGCTTCAGCCGTATAGACAGTGACCGTAAAAATGAGGATCAGTGCGAAGGCGCGGGCCACCCGGTCGCGCAGATTAAAGGCCAGGGCATATAACAGGAGTGAAAAACCTGTAATCGCGATCCCCGCCGTCAGGATTTCACTGAGTGTCTTTAAAAATACCTGCAAACTGGCCTGCCAGCCGATCATAATCAACCGATCCAATCACTACCGCAGCATACGGGAAAAGAATAACGCTATGTCCTGGTTTGCAAAATAATGGTCGTTATATCCGCAAAACTCGTACCCCAGCTTGCGCGCCATCTGGATAGCCGGGTGGTTCTTCGATTGCATCTCCAGGATGGCCTTGCGAAAGCCGTGCTCCGTGCCCCATTCCTGAGACGCCAACACCAGCGCCGTACCGATGCCCTGCCGGCGCATAGTCTTCACGGACAACGCAGTCGGTGATCCATAATGTCTTTGGCGCAAACTGGTCGGAGAGACCAATATACCCAACCGGTATCTGGGAAATAAAGGCCACCAGCACCGCCTGGTAGCGCGACCAGTTATCCTGGTTCAACAATGGGTGCGAACCAGCATACTCGACGCGCACCGGGCGCGGGAGCCGTGTCTGGCGGAAATTAATCACAATCTGCCCATCTTCAAGCAAGCGGTCCATTTGCCATACGTATAAACTCTGGTAGGTATGTTCAATGGTTACCAGGGTATCTTAGATCATTAACTTCCGCGGGCCGGATTTCAATTTCAGGCATTCACACTCCAAAAGTCTTTTAAGGGTGAACGACTCTGACCGGGATCACACAGGCTGGAAAGAGATTGTTCTGGTTATCGGTTACCACCAGGCGAAGCAAGTAATCGCCAGGCGGGCGTTGATCAATATACCAGAAGCCAATCTCGCCTTCTACTTTTGGTTGGTCTCCACCCGCAATCGTGGTCCAAAGGTCTTCTCCCTGTTTCGAGAACTCATACTTGTAAAACCCCAGGTTTGGAACGTTCACCGTTCCTTTCAATAAGATATTTGCGCTGATTTCATCTCCCGATTTTGGGGATATCCATTCAATCTGACCCGGAATACAGCCCTCCTGTATGGCTGGACTTGTCGCGGTTGCGAGCGGGTCACCCGACGAGGCAGTCGCGGCTTCCGCCGCGACCGGCAGCGTCACCGTGGGAGTAGCCAGCACATCCAGGGTCGCGGTTGGAAAAGCCGCCATCTGCGGGTAACTCGGCGCTACAAAAGAAACGACGACAAACTCCATAAAAATAAAAAGCACCAGCAAAACAAGAACAGTGAGCGCGGTTGAAAAACGACGCTGCGCAATCTCGCGCTCTAACCCGAATACAGATCCTTGCCACGTTCTCCAGGCGGAAATTAGTCGTTGAAGAGGGAAAAACGCAACCACTCCCAAAAAGATATAAATCCAGATTTCAAACTTTTGCAAAAAAGGAAGAAGCTCTTCCATAGCATCACAGACAGCCAGGCATTACAGCCATCCAAGAACATTCTGTATAATTGCTTGCAGCTTGGGAACAATGATCTGCCCGGCTTGCAGCACTTCCTGGTGGGTCGTTAGCGTACTCCCATCTAAATTCGCTTTATTACTGATCCCCGAAAGGCCCAGCACGCGCATCGAAGCATGGTGAGCGACAATTACCTCGGGCACCGTAGACATTCCAACCGCGTCCGATCCGATGGTGCGTAGAAAGCGTAAATCGGCTGGCGTTTCAAAGGATGGGCCGGATAGGCCGGCATAGACACCTTCGCGCAGGGTAATTCCATTCTGTTTGGCAGCGCGGCGGGCCAGTTCCATCAGCGCCCGATCATATGCCTGGCTCATATCCGGAAAGCGCGGGCCAAACACTTCCAGGTTCGGTCCCCGCAGCGGGTTCAGGCCGGTCATTCCGACCAGGCTGATATGGTCGGTAATCAGCATAACATCGCCCGGTTCAAACCCAGGGTTGATTGCCCCAGCAGCGTTGGTGACGATCAGCGTTTCTACACCCAGGCGCTTCATGACGCGCACCGGCAGGGTTACTTCCGCCATGGAGTAACCTTCATAGTAATGCGCGCGCCCCTGCTGGACCAAAACCGGCGCGCCCATCAGCTGACCGATAACCAGGCGGCCTTTGTGGCCTTCTACTGTGGATTGAGGCCAGAAGCGGAATATCCTGGTAGGGAACCGAATCTGCCATTTCAATCAGATCGGCCAGGCCTCCGAGCCCCGAGCCTAAAATCAAACCGATTTTCGGCCTGTGAGCTGTCCGACCGCCAATCCGCTGCGCGGCTGCATCGATTTCATCTAATGTAAAGTATTCTTTCATTCTTTAAATTATATCAGAGTATATCCGAGAATCCAGAGGATGAATTTCAGCCCGCCAAATCCCTCTATGAATATTATTACACGAATTGCGGAAACCAGCGCGAATTTATTCTCGTTTTTTGATACAATGTAACAACCGCTTCAAAAATTCGTTTTGGTAATCAGGAATGAGGCTTATTCATAGGCCATTCCTCCCTGCTTGCTATTACACACCACAGCATAAAGAACACGGCCAATTTTTCTAGCGGATTTTGGAAAAGTACCTCTTTAATAAAATGCGTAAAGATCCTGAGCCATTCGAAGAAATATCTACACCAACGGCCTACCTTCTGGATGCGCCGGAAGTGACCGGTCTTTGCACATCCCATCTTGAAGAGCAGCCATCCCTCCCCGCCCAAACCCACCCCGAGCTTTCCGATTCTGCCGCCGATTTAAGCAAACAGGTTGAAATTCTCTCGCACCAGTTAGCGGAAGAACGCCAGCAGTTAGCCAACGAGCGCATGGTCAACCAGCGCCTGATGTCCTTAAAAGACTTTGGGCAGGAGCTGGAAAACACATCCGATCCTGAGTTGACCGCTCAGAACATGGCAAAAACACTCCTGAACCTGCTGGGCTGCGGGCTGGTCTGCATTTTTAACTATCAGATGGATGAGCAGCGCTACAAACTGTTAACCTGCACAGGGCCGGCCGCGCATTTTGTCCCAAATGGGTATTCCCCAAACGAAAATTTCCCGGTCATTGCCCAGGCAATCCGGCAGAAAATTGTCGTGATGGATCGTGATTTTCTGGATGCCAGCCGGCCGCTGCTGATTGGCGACCAGTCTTTCCCGTCTGTGCTCGCGGCGCCGCTTTTACGGCGCGGGGTGCCACGCGGTTTGATCCTCCTCGCCGATACCGCTGAACACGCCTTTACCGCTGTCGAAGTCCCGCTTGTAGAAGCGGCGGCGAGCCACCTGCTCAATGCCTGGGACTTCAGCATACAAAATGAAGCGCTGACCGAATTCGTCCAGACGGTGACGATGATGTCTGTGGTTCAGGAGACAGGCAGTCTCCTGGAGCGGATTGCCTCCATCGCCCGCCGCACTCTGAATGCAAGCTATACCCTGGTTGCCATCCGTAACCAGCAAGAATGGCTGATGCGCGGATCTGGGCGAGCACCGCAAATACTCCGCGCTTTGCAAAACGGAGCATCCTCGTTTTTGGATCAGGCGCTAAAATCGCCCTATACGTTCCGCATGAGTGATTTGCGCCGGGATAAGCGCTCCGCATTGATCCCGCTCGATTCTCCCGATCTTTGCTCGCTGCTGGCCAGTCCGATCCGGATGAATGGCCTGACCACGGGAATCCTGCTCGCTTTCGGGAAAAGGCCTACGCCCAGTTTTACCGACCTGGATGTGTTCCTGGCCGAGCGGCTGGCGGAACAGGCCGCGGTAAACCTGGAAAGTTGTTATCTCAACCAGGAACTGCGCGCCAATTTGAAAACCACGCAACTGCTTTACGATCTTAGCCTGAGCATAACCAAAGCGGAGAGCCTGACCGATGCGGCCCGCGCCATCGGGCGGACGGCTTACCGGTTGATGCAGGCGCGCAAATGCGGGTTGATCCTGTTCTCAACCTCGGGCCAGGTGGAAGCGGAAGTGCGCTTTCCATCCGACGATCCTTCCATTTCCCATCCCTACCGCTTGATCCAGCAGGCCGTCGACAGCCGCCAAACCATATACCTTTCGGAGAACCAATAACATTTTAAAAAGCGCGACACCCATCCAAACCATGCGGCGCTGCTATGGAGCCCTTTGGATGGAATTCGTCGAAGAGAACGAGGACAACCGCCACCCGACGGAAGAAATCCGGATCCTGGTCAACCAGGCCGCCGTGGCCCTCGAGCGTTCCATATTGCTCGAAGAAACCCGCCAACAGGCCAATGACATCGCCCGCGCGTACGAAGACCTCCTCTATGGCCTGACCCGCGCATTAGATGCGCGCGACCGGGACACCGAGTGGCACAGCAAGCGGGTCGAAGATATGTCCGTCCGGTTAGGCGCTGAAATGGGGCTGTCTGGAAGCGATCTGCAGGTGCTTAAACGCGGCGCCCTGCTGCATGACATTGGAAAAATCGGTGTGCCGGATGGGATCTTACACAAACCTGGTCCGCTGGACGATAACGAGTGGCAGGAAATGCGCCAGCACCCCCAGAAAGGCGCGGAGATCATTCAAGAAATCCCCGCCCTGCGTGACGCGCTGCCGGTAATCGCATTCCACCAGGAGCGCTGGGATGGGAGTGGCTATCCCATGCATCTGCGTGGAACCGATATCCCGCTTCTGGCGCGCATATTCGCTGTGGTAGACGTGTATGATGCGCTTACCTCTGACCGCCCCTACCGGACAGCCATGACGACCGAGGAGGCACTCGAATATCTGGGCAAGCAGGCTAGCATTCACTTCGACCCGGAAGTGGTCAACCGCTTTACCGAGATGATCCACGCCGGAATCAGTCCCGCGAACACAGGCTTGCTAAATACGGGCTCATTGGAGCTGGCAGAACAGGCGCCCGCGCTGGAGAAATCCAGAATGGATGACATCACCCCGGCGCCGGGCGCGTAAACGGATAATTCCCCAAAATCCTGCTTACAGTACCCGGCAGAAAGCCTCAATCGCGCGCTCTACCCCCGCATCGTCAATCCAATAATGGGTCACCAGGCGGAAACGCCGCGCTCCAACCGCGCCCACCCTCACGCCGTATTCCTGTAAACGCTGTACCACATCCGGGGCAGTTGCGAGCACGGCCTCATCCAGCTGGACAAAAACCATGTTGGTTGGCGGAACCTCCCGCTCAACCGTCAACCCGGCGATTCTTGCCAGCCCCTGCGCCAGCGCTTGCGCCCGGCGGTGATCTTCTTGCAGGCGGTCAACCATCTGCTCAAGGGCTACAATCCCGGCGGCGGCCAGGATACCTGCCTGGCGCATGCCGCCGCCCAGCTGCTTGCGGATGCGGCGCGCCTTATGGATAAATTCCTGGGTTCCGCACAGTACCGAACCAACCGGGGCGCACAGGCCTTTGCTCAGGCAGAAGGTGACCGAATCAGCCGCTTCCACCAGCCGCGCAGCCGGAACGCCCAGGGCAGCCGCCGCATTAAAGATGCGCGCGCCGTCCAGGTGAATTTTTAATCCAAGCTCGCGCGCCAGCTTGTTTCACCTGGTTCATATAATCCAGAGACAGCGGCACACCCCCACAGCGATTGTGCGTATTTTCCAGTGTGATCAGGCGCGAAGTGGGGTAATGCGGATCGTCGCTGCGATAAGCAGCGCGGATGTCTTCCAGGCGCAGCGTGCCGTCCGGCTGGGTAGGCAGCGCATACGGGTGTACGCCGCCCAAAGCAGCAATCCCACCGCCTTCGAACAGGAAGGTATGCCCCAGGTTCCCCAGGATCACCTCATCCCCGCGCCCGCAGTGCGCTCAGCACCGCGGTCAGGTTGCCCATCGTCCCGGAAGGGACAAACAACCCGGCTTCTTTCCCCATCCGCTCGGCAGCCATTTCCTGCAGGCGGTTGATGGTCGGGTCTTCGCCAAACACATCATCCCCCACCTCTGCATCGGCCATCGCCGCGCGCATCTCGGGCGTCGGCTGAGTAACGGTATCAGAGCGTAAATCAACAATTTCCATCAGAAACTCCAGGTAATTTTTGAGGGGTTGATTTCGGCTGCGTTGCAGCCGAAATCAACCCCTCAAACCTTTTCTTTATCCTCTTGATCTTAAGAAGTCGAGAACCTGTTGAAGGTCGGGCGGCAGGGGGGCTTCGAAGGTGCGCGGGACGGTTTCGCCGGGTAGGAGAATGGTCAGGCGGCCGGCATGCAGAAACTGCCGGGCGATGGGCAGGCTGGGACTCTTCCGTCCATAAACGGAATCGCCCACAATCGGACAGTCGATAAAGGCCAGGTGCAGGCGAATTTGGTGCGTGCGCCCGGTTTCGGGATGCACCTCGAGCAGGGTATGGTTGGGAAACGATTCAAGCGTGTAGTATTCGCTGGCAGCCGCGCGTCCCTTCGCGTCAGCGACAATCGCCATCTGCTTGCGGGAGGAGGAATTGCGCCCGATCGCCGCTTCAATGCGGCCCTTGGGAGTAGGCGGATGACCATCGCACAGCGCCTGGTATATCTTGCGCACCTTCCGCACGCGGAACTGGTCCTGCAGCCAATGAAGGGTTGGATCGTTCTTGGCCACCAGGATCAATCCCGAAGTGTCCTTGTCCAGGCGATGGACGATACCCGGGCGCAGATCGCCGCCGATGCCTTCCATATCCGGGTCATGCGCCAGAACGGCGTTCACCAGCGTGCCCTGCGCGTGCCCCGCGGCCGGGTGAACCACCATCCCCGCGGGTTTGTTAATCACCATCAGGTCGGTGTTTTCAAAGATAATATTCAGCTGAATATCTTCGGCGACCAGTTCGGTTGGCTGCTGGGAAGGAATCATCACCTGTACCTGGCTGCCTGGTTCCATCGGATAACTCACTTTGGTGACCACGCTGCCGTCAACCTGAACCAGGCCGTCCTTGATCAGCGCCTGCAGCCGCGAACGGGATAACTCTGGCAGGCAGCGCACCAGGAACTTATCAATGCGTCCGGCTTCTTTTTCATCGTATTCGAAATGTACGGTTTGGATATCCATTAGCCTGAGTGCCTGTCTTGGGAAGTCAGATCTGTTTCCACGGGAGTCGTCGCATCGGCTGCTTCCGCCACGCGCGCGGCCAGTTCCTGTTTCTGCCGCCGCTCTTGCATCCAGATACCCAGCAACAGGATGGCTACCCCGATTGAAATGCTCGCATCGGCGACGTTTAAAACTGGGAAATCACCGACGGAGATAAAATCGGTCACGCGGCCCTGGAAAAGGACCCGATCGATCAAGTTGCCCAGCGCGCCGGCCAGCTGGAACCCCATCGCCAGGCGCAGCGTCCAATCTTCAGCCGGAACACGGGGATAATAATAAATAATGGCCAGAGACACGATAAACGCCAGCCCCGCGAAGAGGATGCCCATGTTCTTAAACATCCCAAAAGCCACCCCGGTGTTGGTAACATAAACAATCCGGGCGTACGGCAGCAGCCAGGGCCACGGGGCCCACATTTCCACGCCTTCGGTAAAGTTCGCGCGAACATATGCTTTGCTGATCTGATCGATGGCAATGATGATCCCAGCCACCAGAAAAAGCATCCAATACGTTCTCAAGAATTTTTTCAAGAACAAATGCTTGCCTCCGCACACAAAGTGTTCCCATTTTACTCTATTTTCGACCCGCACACGGGATGGGTGGTGTAATGCGCTGTTTGTTTCGTGCTTCACACAAAACAAACAGCGCATATCTATTCACTCCAACCACGCCCATCCCTTTCGAACCGCGATTCAAGCCGGTATCGAATTACCCCAGAGCTGGAAAGCTCGGTTTCTACCCGCGCCAGATCGCCAAAGGATAAAAACGCGACCAGGTGCGCCGGACAACGATTGCGGCAGTCGGCTGCACCAAAACCAGGCGCGGGGATGCTCGCACCCGGCAAGCGCAGAAGCGCCTGGCTCCAGACGCATTCCAGGTTGAGGGAACCGGGCGCAGCCCACCCACCCAGCAAAACGGCATGCCGCCGCAGCCAGTCCAGGTGCCAGTGCGGATGCTCAGCAGCGCGGGCATGGTGGCACAGCCGGGCCCTCAGACCGCCCGGGCCGCGCGCGCTGCCCAGGTAAACGTAATCCCCGGCAGGGAAGGCAAAAATCCCCAACCGGCCCACCTCCAGGCACACCGGAGCGCGCAGCGCCAGGTGCAGCGCATAACTACCCGGTTCTGCCGGCAGGCTTTCGATCGACTGGTTCTCCAAGCGCTTTATGGTTCCCTATATCCGGCGATTCGCATTTGGTTCATATGGTTATGAGACAATTATATAGAATTATTTGTCTCAACGAAGACCCGGCCGGTGTTTAATTAATGATGAACATGCTCATATTTATCCGCCGCATTCTGCCCTGGCTGATTTTCCTGCTTGTTTTGGGAACACTGGTCGCGCTCGGCGTACTGTGGATGCTCCGTAACAGCGAAGTTGTCTTGCCTGCCCCAGACGGACCCTATCGGGTGGGGCGAGTTGAATACGATTGGACTGATTTCAGCCGGGCTGACCCGTTGGTGGAGAAAACAGGGCAACCACGTAAGCTCAGTGTCTGGATCTGGTATCCAGGCGAGCGCAGCTCCACAAACACTTCGCCCGCGCCGTATCTCCCCCCCGCGTGGGTGGCAGCCCGGGAACAGGAGGTCGGGGTTGGTGCGCTGTTGATGCAAAACCTGGCGCGCGTTCAAGGTCACAGCATCGAACAACTTCCCCTGTCCACTGCCCAGACCACCTACCCGGTGTTGATCATGCAGCCGGGCCTCGGTCCAATTCTGGCCGACTACACCACGCTGTGCGAAACGCTGGCCAGTTACGGCTATATCGTGGTAGGCAGCACGCCCAGCGGGAGCGCCAACGTGGTCGTTTTTCAGGATGGCGAAATTGCCCATGGTACGCGGCAGGGCAATGTACCCGAATTCGGCTACGCTGACCGAAGCACACCGCATCCTGGGCAACCTGATCCAGGTATGGGCCGCGGATGACCGCTTCGTTCTCGACCGGGTGACGCAGCTCAATTCGGCCGATCCAGACCGGCGCTTTACCGGGCGGCTGAACCTGAATGCCGTGGGCGTGCTGGGACATTCATTTGGCGGAGCAACCGCCGCCCAATTCTGCCATCTTGACGAGCGTTGTAAAGCCGGGGTCGATCTGGATGGATATCCATATGGAACGGTGATCCAGGAAGGACTGCACCAGCCGTTCTTGTTTGTATGGAGCGAGGTCAGTGACATGCATGACCCGGCCTGGCAGCAAGCCATGCAAGATACAGAAGCGATTTTTCAAGGTCTTCCACCGGGCAGCCTGCAAATCACAATTAATCAAACCCGCCACTTTAACTTTTCGGACTACGCGGTTGAATTTGAGCCAATCATCCGGCTGGTTGGCGGGCTGGGCTCGATCGATGGCGCCTATGGCCTGCAAATCACATCCATCTACGTGCGCGCCTTTTTCGACGATACCCTGCGCCGCCAGCACAACCCGCTGCTCGATGCCTCGCCTTATCCCGAAGTACACATCGAACGGCGTTAATAAAAAGATCCCAGGCAGTGAAATATCCACTGCCTGGGATTCGATTCCTAAGAATTAGCGGATTTTTTTAATTCCTGCGCTTTACGCCCAGGGTAAGCGTTTCGCCTTCCACCTGCTGTTCTTCCACGTAGGCATCGGCGGGCGGCTGGGCGTTGACCAGCTCCACAGTCAGGGTTTCAGCACACAGGTACCCCGTCCAGTTCGCAAACACCTCTTGCAGCACGCCGTCAGGCGCTGCGGCCTGGTAATAAGTGGTGATGCGGTCTTCGATGTTGAAGCCGGCCTTTTTGCGCATGTCCTGCACCCGGCGCACGATCTCGCGGGCCAGGCCTTCGGCCTTGAGCGCGGGGGTCAGGGTCGCGTCAACCGCTACGCTGATGCCCTTATCCGTCGCCACGGCCAGCCCTTCCACCGGGAGAGTCTGCACCAGCACCTCGCTGGGCTGCCAGCTCCACCACCTGCCCATCCACCTCCAGCACCAGCGGCTGCGCCAGCCTGCACCGCCGCGGCCACTTTCGCCGGGTCCATGGCTGCCAGCGCGGCGCGGACTTTGGGGAACTGCGCGCCAAACTTCGGGCCAAGCAGCTTGTTATCTGGCAGCACGCGGTAATTGACCAGCTTGCCGGCCTCTTCGACGAACTCAAACGCTTTTACATTCAGCTCATCGGTGACAATTTCGACCAGCTCGGGGGCCAGTGTTTTTCCGCCCCCGGCGAATGCCATGGCTTTGGCCAGCGGCTGGCGCACCTTCAGGTTCGCGCCGCTGCGCGCGGCCAATCCCAGGCTGGCAACCTGGCGAGCCAGGGCCATCTGGTCGAGCATCACAGTATCTACCGCCGCGGCGTCGTACTTCGGCCAGCGCGTATGATGCACGCTCTCCCGCGCGCTCTCGCGCCGCATTCGTCTGCGCGGACTGCGCGCAGCGCACCAGGTTCTGGTACATCGCCTCGGTGACGAAGGGCGTGAACGGCGCCAGCACGCGGGCCAGCTTGACCAGCACGTGGTAGAGCGTGGCATAGGCATCATTCTTGTCCGAGTCGTGCTCGCTCTTCCAGAAGCGCCGCCGCGAGCGGCGCACATACCAGTTGGTCAGGTCATCGATAAACACGCCCACGGCTGTGGCAGCATCCATGAAATCCGACTCTTCCAGGTTGGTCGGTGACGCTCTCAACCAGCTGGTTGAGCCGCGCCAGCACCCAGCGGTCGAGCAGGTTCTCGCTGGTCTGGGGTTGGGCCTTCCGGATAATCCGGGTCAAAAGCGCCCGCAGGCGCCCAGCCATCCAGGTTGGCATAGGTGACAAAGAAGCTGTAGGCGTTCCACAACGGGATGAGGAACTGCCGGCGGGCTTCATCGCCGCGGTGGTAGCCAAAGAGCAGGTCGTTTTCCGGCTTCTGCGTGACGTACAGCCAGCGCATCACATCCACGCCCATCTTATCGGCGCCTTCGTTGAACTCGATCGAGTTGCCCCAGCTCTTGTGCATCGGGCGGCCATCTTCGGCGACCAGTGTGGCATAGCCAAAGTTGCGCAGGAACGGCGGGCTCTGATCCACCACCGTCGCCATTGCCAGCAGGCTGTAGAACCAGTTGCGGAACTGCCCGGGGAAGGATTCGGTGATCCACTGGGCCGGGTACCACTTTCCCAGTATTCGTGGTCAGCGCGGTACCCCAGCGTGCTGAAGGGGACGATGCCGGCATCCAGCCAGGGATTGCCCACATCCGGCACGCGGCTCATCACGCCGCCGCACTCCGGGCAGGCCAGTTTCACCGCATCGACAAACGGGCGGTGCGGGGTATGGCCTTCAAAGACCTCCCAGCCTTCCACCGCGCGCGACTTGCAGCTCTTTCTCATCGCCGATCACCTCGAAGTGATGCGCAGCTTCTCGCAGGTCCAGATCGGCAGGGCCAGGCCCCAGTAGCGCTTCTTGCTGATCATCCAGTCGTGCATGTTGCGCAGCCAGTCCATCTCGCGCGCATGACCGAAATCGGGGATCCACTGGATCTGGTCGACCACATCCATGATCTGGTAGCGCAGGCTGCGCGCCTTTTCTTCGGCGGTCAGCTCGCTCGCGCGGCTTATCATACACCTCGCCCATGCTGATGAACCACTCATCCACCAGGCGGAAGACCAGCTCGGTCTTGCAGCGCCAGCAGGTTGGATAGCGGTGGGTGTAGTTTTCGACCCGGTAGAGCAGGCCCTTTTCGCTTCAGATCGTCGAAGATCGGCTCGGCCACCTCGGAAACGTGCATGCCGCTCAGCCAGCCAAACCCTTCGCACGAAATGGCCTTCTTCATCCAGCGGCGCCACCAGCGGCAGGCCGTACTGCTTGCCCAGCTGGAAGTCTTCCGCGCCGCAGCCAGGAGCGATATGCACGATGCCCGTGCCTTCCGTCTCGCCGACCTCATCCCACAGGATCACGCGGTGCGCCTGCTGCGCGCTGAGCTTGACGGTTTTGGTCAGCTCTTTGAGCTGGGTGAAACCGCCCGGCTGCTGCTCGGCGGGCAGTTCATCAAACGGGCCGTTATACGTCCAGCCTTCCATCTCCTTGCCCTTCAGCTCGCCCAGCAGTTCATAAGCTGCCCTTGAGCATGTGCAGGGTGCCTTTGGCCAGGTAGAAAACCTCTTCACCCTGGCGGACTTTGGCATAGGTCAGCTCGGGGCCAACCGCTGCGGCGACATTGCTGGTCAGCGTCCAGGGCGTGGTGGTCCACACCAGCAGCGATTCGGGCAGGCCGGTCTGCGCATCGCGGCGCGGCTGCCCGGCGGAATCGCGCAGCGGGAAGCGCAGGGTGACGCTCTTATGGGTCAGCTCGGCATAGCCATCCGTGACGATCTCATGCTGGCTGATGCCGGTCGCGCAGCGCGGGCACCAGGGCATCACATCCACGCCATGGTACACCCAGCCCTTCTCCCAGCACTTCTTGAGGAAGGTCCAGATCATGTAGTTATTTTCGTTGGAGAAGGTGAAATAGCTGCCGCCCAGCTCCGGCAGCCCCAGCCGGCCAACGATCTGCTCGACCGTGTCGGTCACCGGCCCTTGCGGCCCTTCCACGGTGATCACCTGGGTGGGGTTTTCCAACAGTTGATCGGCCAGCCAGCGCAGCTGGTCGGGGTCGTTCCAATCCATCCAGTATCCCAGGCGGATCGACTGCTCGGTCTGCACGGCGGCATAGCGCAGCACGCGCGCCTTGCACAGGCGCACGAAACCTTCCAGGCCGTAGGTCTCGATATCTTTCTTGGATTTGAAGCCCTTTTCTTTCTCGACCTCCACCTCCACCCACAGGCCCTGGCAGTCAAAGCCGTTCTGGTAGCGCAGCTCGTGGCCCTGCATGGTGCGGAAGCGCAGCATCAGGTCTTTATAGGTGCGGCCCCAGCCATGGTGCACGCCCATCGGGTTGTTGGCCGTAATCGGGCCATCGATAAACGACCAGTGCGGTTCGCCCTGATGCAAATGACGCATCTTCTGAAAGGACTGCTGCTCTTTCCAGAACTTGAGCAGCTCCCGCTCCTGAGCGGGAAAATCGACCCGGTTTGGAACGTCTCGAAATGCCATTCACGCCTCCAAAAAACAAAAAATCCCGTCCCAATTCAGGGACGGGGATCGTTTAGCGATTCTCCGCGGTACCACCCTGCTTCCCGGCGCGCTTTTACCAGCCTGCCGGGCGCTCTTTCAGATACGCCCCTGCGCAAATCCATTGCGTAGAAGGATAATATCCGCGCCCCGATAACGACTGGCGAGGCCGGCGCCCCTACACACTATTTTTGGATGCTCCGCAACCAAAAATAACTTCAGTTTGCAGCTCCGGAAGGATTTTCGGTTTCTCAGACCGCCCCGGCTCGCACCACCCCGGGTTCGCTGACAGTCCAAAGGAAACCTACTCGTTTCCATCATCGCTTTTTCTCGTGGTTTAATTATGCCACAGTTTGCGTAAAAAATCAATTTCTTAAGCAATCACGCCGTAAAACAAGGGCAGCGGCGCGCAGGCGCTGTCGCTCCACCGGTGCGCCTCAAGCAGCCGCTCGCGTGCGACCGCGGCATCTTCCTGTGATTTTGCATACACCGTAAACAGCGGCTGCCCCTGCTCCACTTTGTCGCCTACCTTGCGATGCACCACGATCCCCACGGCGTGGTCGATCGGATCGCCTTTTTTCTCGCGGCCCGCGCCCAGCATCACCGCGGTTTCGCCCACCACCCGCGCGTTGATTTCACGCAGCCAGCCGGCGCGCGGCGCGAGCGTACGTCTCCACCACAGCGGCTTGCGGCAGGTTCTCCGGCTGGTCGATAAAGCGCACATCCCCGCCCTGCGCCTGAACCAGCGCGCGGAACTTCTGCCAGGCCTGCCCATCCGCCAGCGCCCGTTCCGCCATGCGGCGGGCCTGGTCCTGGTTGGGCGCTTTGCGGCCCAGCACCAGCATGTGGCTGGCGACCACCAGGCAGTGCTCGCGGAAATCCGCCGGGCCGCCGTCGTGCAGCGTGTCGATCGCCTCTTTCACCTCCAGCGCGTTGCCCACCGCCTGGCCCAGGGGCTGGTTCATATCGGAGAGCAGCGCGACCACCGCTCGCCCGCTCAACCGGCCAATAGCCACCATGCGCTGGGCCAGCTCGCGCGCCTCCTCCACCGTTTCCATAAACGCCCCCACCCCAACCTTCACATCCAGAACGATCGCCTGCGCCCCGGCGGCGATCTTCTTGCTCATAATCGAGGAGGCAATCAGCGGCATGGACGGCACCGTGCCGGTCACATCGCGCAGGGCGTACAGTTTGCCATCCGCGGGGGCCAGGTCGCCGCTCTGCCCGGTCAGCACCAGGCCGATGCGGCGCAGCTGGCTCGGTAAACTCCTCGGTGGACAGATTGGTGCGGTAGCCGGGGATCGATTCCATCTTATCCAGCGTGCCGCCGCTGAACCCCAGCCCGCGCCCAGACATCTTCCCCACCGGCAGCCCGCAGGCGGCCACGGTCGGTTCAACCACCAGGGTGGTCTTGTCGCCCACCCCGCCGGTGGAATGTTTATCCACCGCGATCGGCACCACCCCGGACAGGTCCAGCACTTCGCCCGAATGCGCCATCGCCAGGGTCAGATCGGTGGTTTCTCGCTCGTTCATCCCATTCAGCAGCACTGCCATCGCCCAGGCCGCCGCCTGATAATCCGGGATCTCGCCGCTGGTAATGCCTTCAACAAAAAAGGCAATCTCTTCCTGGCTCAATTCCTGGTGATCACGCTTCTTGATGATTATATCGACTGCTCGCATATCCGTCCCTCTGCATCAATTCGTCATCCCATTATATACGAGAGAAGTGGCCCAGGCAGTCCAGGCGCCTGCGGCCACTTCCTGGCACAGCGGAATTAGCTTCCCCTGATTACTTCTTCAAGAAAATAGTCACCTTGCGGTTCGGCTCATCGCCAACGCTTTCGGTGGCCACTTCAGGGTGATCGCGCAGCTCAAGATGGATCAGGCGGCGCTCATTGGCCGGCATCGGCTCCAGCACCTGGCGGCGGCCGGTATGGATGGCCTGGTCGGCCATGCGCCGGGCAATCTGGCGCAGCTGGCGCTCGCGGCGGGCGCGGTATCCCTGCACATCGATCATCAGCGGGATCCAGCGATCCAGCCGCTTGCAAACGATCAGGCTGGAAATGTACTGCAGCGCGTTGAGCGTTTCAGAGCGGCGGCCAATCAGGATGCTCAGATCATTGCCTTCCACGTTGACCAGCACAACCGGTTCATCACTGTCATCTTCAGGCGGGCGGTACGCGGCAGTAACCTTCGCGCGCACTTTCATCTTTTCCAGCAAATCCGTGACCACCTCGCGCGAAACACGCAGCGTCTCATCCTCATCGATCGGTGCGCGGTCGGGCTGCTCTTCGGCTGGCAGCGGCTTCACCATCCAGGCGACTCTCAGCTTGCGAGTGGAGTTGCTGACCGGCGGGCCGGCTAGCGCTGGGCATCGCCAGATACTGGCCGGCTACGTCTCCCACATGGCGGCTTGATCGTCAGGCGAATACGCGCCTGGCGGCTGCCCAGGCCAAACAAACCCCGCGAACCAGCATCCAGCACTTCAACCTCTACCGCATCCTGCGGCAGATTCAGCTGTGCCAGTCCTTTTTGGACAGCTTCTTCAACTGTTGGCGCGATTACTTCGAGCGTTGTTTTTTCTTGACTCATTTTTGCCTCGGTTCGTTTTCGCATTCTGGGGGAGCCGGAGGTTTATAGCCCGGCAGTAGCGATTTCCAGTTTGCCTTACCCAGAAGAGCGTACTGTAAGATACCAAAAAGGTTTGAAACCACAAAGTACAGGGATAGCCCCGAAGCCAGCGTCCAGGCCAGCCAGCCCATAAAGATAGGCATATACAGGTTCATCATGCCCGTCATTTGGGCCGACTGATCTTTCGGGTTGGCTGAAGGCGGGGTCAGCAGCTTGGATTGCACGTAGGTGGTAATGACCACCAGGATCGCCAGCACCGGGATACCAAAACCGAAAGATATTAACCCGCTCCGGTTGACCCAGATTCATCCACAAAAACTGATTGTTCAGCGGGATCAATTTCGCGAGCATCCAAAAAGCCCGGATAGATATGCCGGACCAGTTTGAGCAAATCATAACGGCGTATTGGCCATCGCCTGGATAATGACCTGGTACAGGCCAATGATGATGGGGAACTGGATCAGCATGGGCAGGCAGGAAGCAAACGGGTTGATGCCCAGTTCTTTGTACAATGCCATCTGCTCCTGCGCCAGCTTTTCTTTATCACCCTTGTATTTTTCCTGAATCGCCTTCCACTTCTCGTTCTTTTGCAGATCCTGCATACCCTGGGTACCCTTGATCTGCTGCACCATCAACGGATGGGTGATCACGCGGATCAGGATGGTGAACAGAATAATGGCAATGCCAAAATTCTGCCCTACCAGGTTATAGATAAATAGAAGCACATTCATAAAGGGCGTGATGATGATCGTATCCCATATGTTCATATTATTTCTCCACTTACTTAGGCGCGACAAAAGGCCACGCGACCTGTCCGTTTACCTGAAAGGCCTGGGCCAGTTTATCCCCTTCTAAAACCGCCACGGTCAGCGTCTGCCCGGCTACGACCGGCGTGGTATAAAGTTTACCATTAATCGTCTGGCGCCACAGTTCTTTTTGCCCATCATAGGACAGGGCAACCACTGCGCCGCCTTCCGTCGGGAAAACAACGCCATCCGGAATGAGTGCGCCGCCGGCATAGATTGGGCTGCCCAGATCTTTCTGTCCAGGCGATATTTCCATCCTTTGCCGAAACCGCCACGACTTTCCCGCCGGCATTGCCAACGTATAGAACGTCTTCATGCAGCACCGGCGAGCCCCACAGGCGCCCGCCCGTATCCTTACTCCAGATCACGCTGCCATCGGCAGCCTTTAACGCAACCACCTCACCCCGCATGGTAGTCAGATAGAGCGTTCCATCCTTCGTAAGCAGTGGGGTGCTTAACAGCGCGCTGCCCAGATCTTTCTTCCATACCAGCTTGCCATCCGCCAGGTTCAGTGCATAAAGATTGTGATCGAGCGCTGGCTGGTATACAACCTTCCCGTCACTGGCCGGGGTAGCCCACACTACATTCCCGGTTTTATAGGACCAGAGCATTTTTCCATCCACGGCAGACACCGCATACAGGCGGTTATTCGAGGCAGGCGCCAGAACCGTATCGTTGATAACCAGCGGAGTCCCGGCAAAATTGCCATCCTTGCTGTCAAACGACCATTTCTGACTGCAATCCTTACCGATGCCGTACAGCATATGCCCATAGTTCCCCGCCACGATCAGGCTATCGGTAACGGCAGGCGCGGCATAGAATGATTTTCCGTTTTCCGCTTTTTCCGGAAAACGGCAGGTCACGGTGCCATTCTGCGCATTGAGTGCGTAAACTTGACCCGCGTGAGCCAGGTAAATTGTATCTTGAGAAGCCGCCAGGCCCGGCCAGCTGTTTACCATCGCGGCGCCAGTACAGGCGGAAAGCATCAAGCTTCCCAAAATAAAAAGGGTAAAAATGAGTGGAAAACGTAGAGTCTTCATGCGCAGTTGAGTTATTGGTTATCTTTCGAGAATAGACAGGTTGTCAAGACAAACGCTTGCTTACCGTTGCAGCATTTTCCAATTAAGGGACAGGATCATAACCACCCGGGTTAAAGGGATTACAGCGCAGCACGCGCCAGCCAGCCATCCAACCACCTTTCAACGCCCCATATTTATAGATCGCCTGGTATCCATAATGCGAACAGGATGGATAAAAGCGACAGGTATTGGAGGGCAGTGTTCGAGAAAGCGTAGCTTGATATGCGCGAATAAGCGCCAGCAAAACCCAACGGGGAATCGTGAATAATGTAACCGGCAAATCCCGTAAACGGGGTTCGCTTGGATATTCATCTTCAGGATGGTTATGTTCTGTCATGCAACAAACCGGCCCGTTTCAAAAGCAGTTGCACTGCATCGCAGATTTCGGTAAAACCTGCCTGGTCCATCGGCTTCCGGGCCAGGAAAATCAAATCCCAACCAACCGGAAGGCATGCAAGAAGTGGCTGGATACAGGCCCGCAGCCGGCGTTTCGACCGGTTGCGCTGCACGGCCATTCCGACCGCGCGGCCCGCTACTACCCCAACCCGTACCTGCTGTAGCTCATTTTTCGCTGCGATGAACACGACAAGCGGGTGCGCATATGACTTACCAATACGCCGCACCCGCTGGAAGTCGGTGGACCGGGTCAGGCGAAACCTGCGTTTCACCTATTTACCTGCTGCTAGTCAAAGAGCGCAACTTTTGTTGAACGAGCAACGTACGCTTGACAACCCAAATTGACGATCGTTCGTCGAGAATGCTTAGGTTGGTAACCCAACCCGCAACAACGAACGCTTCCACACCGACAATCTACCAGCGGATGTGCTTGGTATGATTGTTCATAGACACGGTCAGCTTGTGGCGGCCTTTGGCCCGGCGGCGCTTCAAAACATCCTGACCATCCGATGTTTTCATGCGCTGACGGAAACCATGTACACGCAGTCGGCGATCGAATCTTTGGTTGATAAGTCCGCTTCGGCATTCTACTTTCCTTTCTCTACCAGAAATATCAATCGAACTAACAAACGATAATTATACCGCAACGTACCCGAGCGGTCAAACCCTATTTTTGGGCGCGGCTCTTTGGGTTCCGCCGGATACACCGATCCCTGGAGAACCTATTTACCGGAACGCCGCTGCGCCCCTGAACGGGCCGGCGCGGTCACCGGCGGGGATGAGAATAGTTCGGACAAAGCTGTGGCGCCTTCATTATCGGAAATCGCCAGCACTTCATCACCGGCCTCAAAAGAGGTAATTCCGCGGGGAATCATCACCTCACCTTTGCGAATAATCGCGGCAATCACACTATGTTCCGGCATCGCCAGGTCTTTGATCATTACACCAATAGCCTGGGCGCCTTCGCTAATCTTTTCCTCTACCAGTAAGTAATTTCCACGCCGCAGCTTTAGCAGGGTAATCATGTCACCCAATGACATCTCTTCCTGGATCAGGCTGGCAAGAAGCTCAGCCTGGTTGACTGCCACATCCACGTGGAATTTTTCATCGAAAAGCCAGGCATCCCGCGGGTTGTTCACCCGGGCAATCGTTCGCCGCACGTTATACTGCTTGCGGGCCATAAAACACAAGGTCAGGTTGATCTCATCGAAAGTCGTACAGGCAGCCAGTACATCCGCCCGTTGGATCCCCGCCTGTTCCAGCACTGCCATCTCCAGGGGGTCCCCTTCAATAATTGATTCTGTTGGCAGTTCATGATGAATACGCTCGAGAACCTCTTTCCGGCTCTCAACCACTCGAACTTCATGATCCTGGCTGATCAAAAGATTTGCCAGCTGTGCCCCAGTCCGGCCTCCGCCCGCAACGACTACAAACATTCCTGCCTCCTATCTCGGTAGACCCAATCGCGTGCGTAAAGCCTGGCTGCCTTCCAGCGTTGCGCTTATGTGCACAACATCCCCAGTCTCTACCACCATATTCTCCGTGGGTAACATAGCCCGGCCAGCGCGAGTCACCGATACCGGAATACAGGAGATCGAAGAAACCAGATCGTTAATCGTATGGCCACTCCATTCCGTCGAGATGGCTACTTCATAAATCTCCACTTCGCCATTGCCCGCCGAGAACACTGCGCGAGCATCCGCGTCATAAATCAATTCCTCAATCCGCTGTGCGCCCCAACTAATTGCGCTGACCGACTGCAATCCAAAGGCTTCCAGGATGGGCCGGTAGCGCGGATCGTGATTGCGCACAATCACATTTGGCACATTGTAGTAGCTGCGAGCCAGGTGCCCGACGACAGCGTTAAGAACATCCGAATCGGTAACCGCCGCAACGGCGTCCGCCCGTTCAACACCTGCCCGATGTAAAACATCTCGGTTAATAGCATCGCCTTCATTCAAACGACCCTCAAAGTTCGCGGGCAGTTTTGAGAAAGCCGCCTCAGTTGAATCTACGACCGAAACATCATGACCTCGCTGGAACAGGCGCGTTGCCAATTCTGCGCCCAAACGCCCACAGCCGACGATGACAACCCTCATACTCCCTCCACGATCCCACAGAGCCAATAACAAATTCAAAGCAGAATGCTTTTCTCTCTGGCACAGCCCTGTATTTTAAAAATCAAGTCTAACTTGCCAACCGTATATTATATCGCGTAACGTCCATAAAGTAGATTATAATCAGGGCACTTCGTTCAAAAAAAGGAGATTGTATCGTTATGTTACGATTGGGACCCTTAGAACTGGTAATCATCCTGGTGATTGTGGTTCTGTTGTTCGGTGTAGGCCGGATTGGCAAGATCGCCGGCGAGCTGGGCAGCGGCATCCGCGCTTTCCGAGAAGGTCTCCAGGGTGACAAGGATAAGGAAAAAGAAAAAGAAGAAGTAACCGAAGAGAGCGAAAAGTAGCGTTTTTTCGCTCAGGTATTTTATTCGCGTACAAACGGGGGTTTGAAAAGCGATGAACGAACAAAATCACCGCCCGGTCAGGATTGCCGTGGTTGGCGCTGGTAATGTTGGCGCTACATTTGCGCATACACTTTTACTGAGCGGCCTGGCCAGTGAGATCGTCCTGATCGATGCCAACAAGCGCAAAGCGGAAGGGGAAGCGATGGATCTAAACCACGCTGTCCCCCTCGCTCAAACGGCCCGCATCTGGGCCGGCGACTATGCAGACAGCGCGGGCGCAACCGTGACTGTGATAACCGCGGGAGCGGCCCAAAAACCGGGCGAAACTCGCCTGGATCTGGCAGCCCGGAATGTGGAAATTTTTCGTCAGATTGTCCCCAATATCGTTGAAAATAATCCAAATGGCATCATCCTGGTAGCCACAAACCCGGTTGATGTGCTGGCCTATGCTTCCTGGAAAATGTCTGGCCTCTCCAAAAAACGCGTGCTGGGTTCCGGAACGATCCTGGACACAGCCCGTTTTCGGTTCATGCTCAGCCAGTATTTTGGCGTAGATCCACGCAGCGTGCATGCTTATATCATTGGCGAGCACGGCGACAGCGAAGTGCCGGTATGGTCCGCCGCCAACATTGCCGGCATGCGCTTCCCTGTTTTCTGCGAACAGATGGGTCTGGGTTGTGACCAGGGCACGTTAGATCAGATCTTCGTGCAAACTCGGGACGCGGCCTACCACATCATCGAGCGCAAAGGGGCCACGTTTTATGCGGTTGCGGTGGGTATCTTGCGCATTGTAGAAGCCATTCTGCGCGACCAGAGCACGGTCCTATCTGTCTCCAGCCTGATCGAAAACTATTACGATATCAATGATGTTTTTCTCAGCCTGCCCACGGTCATCGACAACGGTGGGGTTGAACGCAACCTGCGGCTGAAGCTGAACGACCAGGAAGCCGCCGGGCTGCGGAATTCAGCGCAGGTGCTAAAAGAGCTGGTCCGGAAACTGGGATTTTAGAAAAGAAGGCCCCGCTACAGCGAGGCCTTCTTTTTTCGTCTAAAATACGGATCCTTCGATTTCAAACCCATTGTTCTTCATACAATAACACCGGCCAGTCCCTCACCGTCCAATTCCACCAACCGCACCTGGCTGAGCTGGTTCCACAGGCGTTCCGGCGACAGGGCCGTCACGCGCAGGTAGTTATCCGTCAGGCCGTGCAGGTGCCAGCCGTCCGGACCAAAGGCATCCGTGGCTTCCCACAGAACTTCCAGTTCGGCGCCTACAAAGCGCCGGCGGTAGCGCAGGCTGGCTTCTGCCAGAACCCCGCGCAGGGCCGCGTTACGCCGTTTGCGCTCTGCAACGGGCACCTGATCCGCCATGCGGGCCGCTGCCGTGCCTGGGCGGGCCGAATAGGTAAAAACGTGCCCGGCGGCAAAATCCATCCGCTGCACAAACTCCAGGCATTCGGCAAACTCGGCATCCGTCTCGCCCGGGAAACCGGCGATGATATCCGTCGTGATCGCCATCCGCGGCGAGAAATGCCGGGCCGCCTCCACCAGCCGGGCGAACGTTTCCGGAGTGGTCTTGCGCGCCATGCGCCGCAGCGTTCCGGCTGACCCGGACTGTAGCGGCAGGTGCAGGTGGCGGCATAAGCGTGCATCCGACCACAGCGAGAAAAAGTTTTCGTCCAGGTCCCACGGCTCCAGCGACGAAAGCCGCAGGCGCGGCGTTTGCGGTGCGCTGGAGAAGCGCTTCCACCAGATCGTAGAGCCGGGCCGGGGTTGAGAAATCCTGCCCCCAGGACCCCAGGTGAACGCCGGTCAGGACGATCTCCTGCGCGCCGCCGTCGAATGCCGCGGATACATCCCGCAGCACTTCATCCAGCCCGCGGCTGCGCCCTGCCCCGCGCGCAATGCGCGTGACGCAGAAAGTACAGTGGTTATCGCAGCCATCCTGCACCTTGATGAAGGCGCGCGTGCGCAGGTGCGCGCCCGGTAGCGGTTCGCGCGCGACCGGCTCAAGATCAAACACTTCGGCCGGTAAATGCAGCAGGTCCGCGACCAGGTGGTCTTTCTCGGCATTGTCGACCACGCGGGTCACCCCCGGCAGCGCCTGGGCCCGCATACGGTCCAGGGTGGCCCAACAGCCGGTGACAATGATCTGTCCTAATTGCGACCCATTCCCGCCGGCCCGCGCCGCCTGGCGGATCTTCTGGCGCGAATCCGACGCAGCTTCCGCGGTTACCGCGCAGGTATTGATCACCACATAATCGGCCTCGGCAGCGCTGCCGACAATTTCATGTCCGGCTGCCCGGAACTGCCTGGCGAACGTTTCAATCTCGCTCTGGTTCAGGCGGCAGCCAATCGAATCCAAATAAATTTTCATCCTGCTATGGTTCTTACCTCGGTTTCTTCACCTCAAAGTTATCAAACAAAATATCGACACCCGGTAAGTGGTAAGCGCCGGCAATCACGCCAACGTCTCCATTGCGGAAAGCATCGTCCTCGGCTTCCATCAGCATCTGCCCGTTCACATACAGGCGCAGTTTCGATCCAACACAATCAGCGCGCAGGTGATTAATCGCCTGGCCGCTGGCAATCAAACTGCCCGCTATATTGTAACTGCTGTCCGCCAATCATGCTATACTGGCCGTTCCGCATTTTGGCAATCCCATAATACCCATCGCTGCTGGCCACCAGCATATAGAAGTTTCCTTATCCTGGTAACGGCAGATGATGCCAAAATCATTATCTCGGGTCCCCCAATCCTGGTTGCATCGACTTCAATTTGCACATCTTCAAAGTTCTGCCCGGCCACCGACCAGAAGTCATATTGGGGCTCGTTGACCAAAATGCGCAGCCCATCCGCATAGTAGGCCACCGACGCGCCGTCCCGGTTCCAGATGCCCCAACTACCCGGCGGATCAGAGAAATCATCCCCAAAAAGCCGCCCCCCGGGTGGTAATTGGTCCGGCTGCCCTTGCGCAGAAGAACGGGGTGTGCAGCCCGCATTTACCAGCAGGATTATCATCAGCCCAAAGATGAGGGCCAGCAGCGGGAAAGAATAGGCGTCCTTTTCCGCCTTTATTTCACCGCGATCATCAAAAGCCCGGTTGAATGCTGCTGCGTGCGAGGAGTTGTGCATAACGCCCCCTGGAGATCAAACATGGATGACTGGTACTCTTTTCAGCTGCCTTCCCCGTAATACTGGCGCAGTAACCGGCGAGCATTCACCCCGACCGTGTTTTCACCGGCCAGGCTGGCCGCCTGTTTCAGGTACGGATAAGCCCGGCCTGCATCCTGCTGCTGCAAGTAGTACCAACCCATATGCAGGCTGGCCGGGGCATACGTGGCATCTTTCTCCAGCGCGCGTTGCAAGAAGCGTTCCGCGCTGGCGAGGTCCCCCAGCTTTAACAAGGTCAGCCCCATGCTATCCAGCGCTCCGGCATCATCTGGGGCAAGCAGAATGGCCTGCCGCGCGGCGGGCAGGCCAAGCAATCGAATATCAACATTATATTCAGCCGAAAAACGGGCCAGGTACTGCCAGTAGAGAGTGTTATTGGGCGCCAGTTTTATCGCTTTTTGAAAAGCTTCTCGGGCGGCCTCAAAATTATTGGCCTCCACCAGAGTGTACGCGATATCCACCTGCCATTTTGGCTCGCTGGGTTCTTCTCGGGCAATGGCTTCCAGATACGCCAGGGCCACCTCTGGTTTCCCCTCTCGGCGCCAGTAAAGCGCCAGGAGGGTCCGCACCACCAGCGAATCAGGCGCTAGCTTGCTGGCCTTTTCCATTTCCGCCGCTCCGCTCCCATTGATGTGATACAAGGCTTCCCCAAGCATCGCCCAGGCATCTCCATACTCGGGAGAAATCTTCACCGCCCGCTGGAAAGCTTCTTCGGCAAGGTCCCATTGATTAATGCTGCCCAGCGCGCGGCCGATCATCAGCCAGCGGTAAGCTTCATTCTCCGCCGAGCCGGCCTGGCTCAGCCCGCGCCGTAAAACCTGGACCGCCGCGGTGTAGTTCGTATCCTTTTGACTTGCCTCAATCAGCAGCGGCAGGGCTTCGTCCGTTTGAAATACACACAGATTAAGCCCCAAGAGGAACGCCACCCGCGCCGCCTCCTTGGGCGCCGCCTCCTTGGGCGCGCCTTCCTTAGGCGCATAGGCGCGCCAGGCGCGTAAAACCGCAATGGCGGCAGGAAAATCACCCTGCGAACGCTGGATCTGGTACAGGCGCTCGAATACCCGCGCGGAAGGCCCTTCCAGGCGCAGCAAAAATTCCAGGACACCCACAGCCTCTTGGGGCTTGCCCAGCCGCAGGTACGCTTCGCCAAGCTGGAAACGGCCTTCCTCGGAAAGCGCCCCCGCCTTTTCCGCCTGGCGCAGCGCATCAATCGCCTCCGGAACTCGCCCGCTTGCCAGTTCAGCCTGCCCAACCCGATCCCATAGCGCTGCCCGCCACGGTTCACGGGCCAGCACGCGCCGGTAAGCCTTCGCGATGGTTTCAGGAGAGTTGGCAACCGGGGATTGCTCGGCCAGCTGTGCCGCTCCCGCCTCCCGCAAATCCTTGGTTACCGCACGCGATACGGGGGATACGTTGAGCAGGACCAGGATCAGGAATGGCAGGCTAATTTTAAGAAAAATTGAAACTCGCTCGCCCAACTGCATTGCCATCCATTATAGCGCCAACGGGGGATCCTGGAACAAATTGGGGACTTATAACCAATTTTACAATCCTTGACACAAGAAAAAAGACGTGATAACCTTGGCCCTGTCGCACGACGCACCGGCCCTGTTCAATAACGATCTCAAAATAAACTTCTCATCCAAGAGATTCTTGGCAGGCCTGCGTCTAGTTCCAAATTTTAAGTTTGAGTATGGAGTGTGTAAGAATGGCTGAACGCTTTGTTGGGACCGTAAAATGGTTCAACGCTACCAAGGGTTATGGTTTCATCGGTCGTGAGGATGGCGCGGATGTCTTCGTTCACTTTTCCGCCATCACTATGGAAGGCTATCGTGCTTAAAGCAAGACCAGAAAGTCGAATTCGAAATCGAAGAGGGTCCCAAAGGCCTGCAAGCCGCAAACGTCACCCCCTTGGAAGGATAACGCGTAATTCCAGAGGAATAACGCAATATCCCCACAATTAAACAGTTTTCGTCTCTGGTCGAAAACAAGAACAGGGTCGCATGAGCGGCCCTGTTTTATTTTTCATGCTGGCGGCGCCGGGACCTTATGGGATGCCGAAAACGTAGCCAACCAACTTACCATATTCGCGCAGGGTGTTCGCCCAGCCGTCCAGGCTAAAAAACCAGGTTGTCGAGCGGTACCAGTGATTCTGCACCGGGTGGACGCGCACGGTAAGGCCGCTGCCGCGAAACACATCGCGAAAAATCAGGCGCGCGCGCTGCGTGTGGAAAGGATCGGTAACCACGATAACGCTCTTTAACTGGTGCTTTTGCATCAGCGCCAGAACGGCTTCGGCTTCATCGTGCGTGCTGCCCTGCACCCCATCAGTGACCTGGATGGCAAACTGTGAAAGGCCATTCTCAATCGCGACTGTGCGAAAGAAGCGGCTGCCCATGCCTTCGCCAGGGCCGGTTTCGCCCGGCTCAGTGAGAACCAGGTTCGTAGCATACTGCTCCTGGATCAGATGCACGGCCTCCACCACCCGCCATTCACCGCCCCCACCCAGCGCTACCACAATATCGGCTTTCTTCAAGCTGTCGCCGTTGATCAGGAACGCGCCGGCTGCGCGCAGCGCCAGGTACAGCAGGCTGAGCGCGACCAGCAGCGCCAGCAGGCAGGACCGCAAACCGAACCTGCGTTGGGGCGATATTTTTTCAACAGCGGATTTATTCAATCGTATGTTTTTCCCTCCGAACGCGCCAATTGGGCAATATTACCCCCTTGCGTTACAGCTGTCTCAAGGCACGCTGCATGCGTAGTAGAGCCTCTTCCAGCATGGCGCGCGGGCAGCCAAAGTTCAGGCGCACAAACCCCTCGCCGCCCCGGCCAAAGGCTTCGCCTTCGTTGAGCGCCACGCGAGCTTTCTCGATGAAAAACTCGCATGCCCTGCCCGGGATTCCCGCCTCGCGGCAGTCCAGCCAGGCCAGGTAGGTGCCTTCCGGGCAGAACATCTTTACCCCGGGCAGCTGTTCGTTGACAAATTGATAGAGATAATCCCGGTTCCCTTGCAGATACACCAGCAGCTGGTCAAGCCATTCCTGACCCTCCTGGTAGGCCGCCTTCGCGGCCACCAGCCCAAGCAAGTTGACGCCGTGCACCAGGCCCTTCTGTCCTTTCAAGAACTGCTTGCGCAGTGCGGGGTTCTGGATCACGGCGAACGAAAAACTCAGCCCGGCGATGTTAAAAGTTTTCGAAGGCGCCATCAAGGTGATCGTGTTTTGGGCGATTTCCGGGTTGAGCGAAGCGATCGGGATATGCCGCTGGCCGGAAAAAACCAGGTCGCAGTGAATCTCATCCGAGCAGACCAGCAGGTTATGGCGCAGGCAAATTTCGGCCAGGGTTTCCAGTTCCTGGCGCTTATACACCCGCCCAACCGGGTTGTGCGGGTTGCATAATAAGAACAGGCGGGTTTGATCCGTAATCGCGGCCTCAAAGGCGTCCGCGTCGAAGTGATAATAGCCGTCTACCCGCGCGCTGAGCAGGGCTTCCTGAGATAGGCCGTCCACGTTGCGGGCTGTGCTCAAGAAAGGCATGTACACCGGTGGCTGAATGAGCAGGCCTTCCCCGGAGCCCACAAAAGCCTGGGCGGCAACGTTGAAGCCGGTCACCACGCCGGGTACAAAAACCAGGTCCTGCGCCGCGATCTGCCATTGGTAAAGTCGCTGCATTCGTTCGATGATCACCTCACGCAGGCCAGGCAGCTCGCCTGCATAGCCAAACACTCCCTGCGCCACCCGTTCCTGCAGGGCCTGGATCACCGGCTGTGGCGATACAAAATCCATATCCGCTACCCACATGGGCAGCACATCCTCATCAAAATAATGCCACTTGATACTTTCGGAGCGCTTCCGATCCGGCATCTCATCAAAGTTGTAGTTCATGGCGCAGTGGGCCTCCCAATCGTGAGCTTCATACGGATAACTTGCATGCGATTATAACCGAACTGGTTTCCGCGCTCCAAAAAACGGTTATACTCTATCTACCACAGCCCCAGAACACGCGGGTCACAAGGGTATATGTATGCCAAAAACCTCTCCCACTCCACATATCATATTACAGGCCTCCCCAGATTGGCAGGATTACGAGCTGCTCGACAGCGGCGATGGCTGGAAGCTGGAACGCTACGCCCGCTACGTGCTGAAACGCCCCGAGCCGGAAGCCATCTGGCGCCCCGCGCTGCCAGAAAAAACCTGGAACAGCGCATCCGCCTTCTTCCGCCCCTCCAGCGAAGAGAACGGCGGTCACTGGGAAGAGCTCAAACCGGTCGATGAGCGCTGGGTGATGCACTATAAAGAGCTCAAGTTCTGGACGCAGCTTTCCGCTTCGCGCCACCTGGGCGTTTTCCCGGAACAGGCCGGGCAGTGGGATTGGCTGGGCGAGCAGATCCGGCGCGCGAAACAGCCCTTGCAGGTGCTCAACCTGTTTGGCTACACCGGCATCGCCACCCTGGCAGCCGCGGCTGCCGGCGCGAAGGTAACCCACATCGATGCCTCACGCAAGGTGATCAACTGGGCGCGCGAGAACCAGGAACTGTCTGGGCTGGCCGAACTTCCCATCCGCTGGATTGTGGACGATGCGCTAAAGTTTATCCAGCGCGAAGGCCGGCGCGGCACCCGCTATGATGGGTTGATCCTCGACCCGCCCAAGTTTGGTCGCGGGCCCAAAGGCGAGGTCTGGGAGTTCTACAAGCTGCTGCCCGAACTGCTGCAGGCCTGCCGGGCCGTGCTCGCGCCCCAGCCGCGTTTCGTGCTGCTGACCGCCTACGCGGTAAAAGCCTCCGCGTTGACCCTGTATTATGCCGTCGATGAAATCATGCGCGACTTTTCAGGGCAGACCGAGGCCGGCGAGGTGGTCTTGCAGGAGAAAAGCGCCGGGCGGTTGCTGTCAATGGCCATTTTTGGTCGCTGGAGCTGTATCAAGTAAGTATGTTCCTGGCAGCGGAGACTGCCCGGATTTGCATTTTATTTTTGGAGGTAGAACGTGAACGAGCCAGCAACGATTGCGATTATTGGACCTGGCGCGATGGCCGAGGCGATTATCGCCGGGCTGCTGCGCAAGGAGATCACCACCCCCGACCACATTCTGGCCTCCGGGCCGCGTAAGGAACGCGTCGATGAGCTGCACAGCCGCTACGGCATTTGCGCCTTTACCGATAATCGTGCGGCAGCCGCCCAGGCGGACGTGGTTATTCTGGCGATCAAGCCGCAGCGTCTCTCAAAAGTGCTGCCCGGGTTGGCCGGAGCGATCCCTGAACATGCCCTGGTGCTCTCGATTATCGCCGGGGCCACCATCCAGACCATTTCCGACGGGCTGAAACACACCCAGGTCGTCCGCTCGATGCCCAACACGCCTGCCCAAATCGGCGAGGGCATCACCGTATGGACTACGTCTCCGACCGTCTCCGATGAGCAGCGCGAGCTGGCCTGCCAGGTGCTCAGCGCGCTCGGTGAAGCAGGTGTACGTGGAAGAGGAGAGTTACCTGGATATGGCCACGGCCCTGTCTGGCACCGGCCCGGCCTACGTGTTCCTCTTTATGGAAGCGCTGATCGACGCCGGGGTGCACATGGGGTTCCCCCGCCGCATCGCCGAGCAGCTGGTTACGGAAACCATCCTGGGCTCGGTATCCTACTATCAAAAGAACAAGACGCACCCTGCGCAGCTGCGCAACCAGGTTACTTCGCCGGGCGGCACCACCGCCGCGGCCGTGTATTACCTGGAAAAAGCCGGCTTCCGCACCGCGCTCTCGCGCGCCATCTGGGCTGCCTACGAGCGCTCGCAGGAGCTTGGCAAAGGGTTGAACGCTCACCCGCCCGAATCATCCAAAGATTAGGTTGGCTGATGGAACCATCCAGGGACGCTATTGCGCTGGTTACCGGTGCAAGCCGGGGTGTTGGAAAAGGCGTGGCCCAGGCGCTGGGGGAGATTGGCGCAACGGTTTACGTCACCGGGCGGAGTGAATCCCCGGATACTGCGACCGTCCCGCTGCCTGGGACGATCCATGAAACCGCCGCGCTGGTTAATACTGCCGGGGGCGTTGGAATCGCCATTCGCTGCGATCACCGGGACGATGAACAGGTCCGCCAGGTTTTTGAACGGATTGCCGCCGAGCAAGGCCGGTTGGATGTGCTGGTCAACAACGCCTGGGAAGGCTACCAGGCAAAGCAAAGAAGTAAAAAGAGCGGTTTCCACACCCCCTTCTGGAAGCTGCCCCCTTCTTTCTGGGACACGATGTTCAGCGTTGGTGTCCGGTCCCATTACGCGGCCAGCGTGTATGCGGCTGCGTTGATGGTGGAGCAAAAAAACGGGCTGATCGTGCACATCTCTTCCCCCGCCGGGGGCGGCTACACCGACAACGTCGCCTATGGGGTTAGCAAAGCCGCGGTGGACCGCATGGCCGCGGATATGGCCCATGAGCTGCAACCCTATAACGTGACGGTCGTGGCGCTGTGGCCGGGGTTCGTGGCTACAGAGATGCTGATGGCCAACCGCAAAGATCAGCGGCTGCAGGCCTGGATGGAATCGCCGCTCTTCGTCGGCCGGGCCGTTGCCGCGCTGATGCAGGATCCCAGGCGGATGGAGAAAACCGGCCAGGTGCTGCATACCCGCGATCTGGCCGCGGAGTACGGGTTTGAGGATATCGGCGGGCGTCAACCGGGTCGCGGGAAAGCCGCTTAATTCCACAGGTTTTGTATGCAACCTGCGCTCTGGTTTGCGCTATAGTATCCTGGTAATCGTTAACATCCAGAAGAAAGGAAAAACCCTATGTTTACCCGTCTCTCCAATAGTTGGGAGCTGCTCAAGGCCAGCGCGCGCGTGCTGATGGCCGACAAAGAGCTGGTTGTTTTCCCCATTATCTCCACGATCGGCGTGCTGCTGGTCACGCTGACCTTCGCGCTGCCCATGTTCTTTTCCAACCTCTTCGACAATGTCTTCTTGGGCGGTCGGGTCGAAGCGCTGGGATTTGTGGTGGCCTTCCTGTTTTACGTGGTGCAGTACACGGTGATTTTCTTCGCCAACACTGCCCTGGTTGGCGCGGCGCTGATCCGCCTGCGCGGCGGCGACCCAACCGTCAGCGACGGCTTCCGCATCGCCGCCAGCCGCATGGGACCGATTATTGGCTATGCGCTAATCGCGGCTACCGTGGGTATGATCCTGCGCGCAATCTCCAAACGCAGCAGCGGGATCGGGCGGCTGCTGGTCTCGCTGGTCGGCTTTGCCTGGAACGTAGCCACCTACCTGGTGGTGCCGGTGCTGGCAGTGGAAAACGTGGGTCCGATTAGAGGCCATCAAGCGCAGTTCCGACCTGCTCCGCCGTACCTGGGGCGAGCAAATCGCCGGCAACCTGGGCATGGGCGGGATCTTCTTCCTGTTCTACCTGGCGATTGTAGTCGTACTTGCGCCGGTGGTGATCCTGGCAATCAATGCCCAGTCCATCGCGCTGATCATTGGGGTTGTGGTCGTCTTTATCCTGGCGATTTCCATCGTTGGCCTGATCCAGTCCACCCTGCGAAGGCATCTACTCCGCGGCGGTATACCAGTACGCTACCACGGGGCAGGCCGGCGCTTTCTTCGAGGAGCGCATGGTGCGCGGCGCTTTTGTTCCCTCACCGGCCCTGTAACCCATCATTAATTTCTTGCTGTTAAACGCATTGTGCGGCACCCGTGTGCCGCACAATGCGTTACCCCCTGTTCTTCTCCTGTTCTTTACACCATCAGCATGGGAATCATCAGGCGGAAATGGAACCAGTCTGTGCCAAACACAATCGAGAAGAGCAAGAATATGAAGATGATCAGCAGCAGAAAGCCACAGCCGCAGCCGCCACACCCGCCGCGTCCAAAGCCGATATTGCGCTGCGCCCAATCATAGCCGCTGCGCAGGAAAAAAAGCTCCAACAAGCCGGTTAAACAACCAGGACGGCGATCCATTGTATCCTCCAAAACCTAAATTCGTCTTTTGATTAATATACGGCACAGCGCCAGCAACGTCGCACACATAATCTGGGGTCTGCAATAGCGGGGCGGTTCAACAAGATTGGATCGCGCTGCCGGAAAAGTCATGAAGTCTTTACACCCATTTGAGGTTGGTGCCATAATTCCGTTCGATTTTCATCCGCTGGTGCTGCAGAAATGCTATACTAACCAGACCATAACCGAATCTCATCCAGGGAAAATCTGAATTCAAAACCCCATGCTTGCATCCGTACATTCATGCGCAGTAATCGGGCTGGACGGAGTCATCGTCCAGGTGGAAGTTGATACCGGGCAGGGCATGCCCGGCGGAATGGATATCGTCGGCCTGCCCGACTGCCGCCGTCCAGGAAAGCCGCCAGCGCGTCCAGGCGGCGATCAAGAACATCGGGCTGCCCTACCCGCGCCGCCGGCTGGTGGTCAACCTGGCCCCGGCTACCGTGCGCAAGGAAGGCCCCACCTACGACCTGCCCATCGCCGTCGGCGTGCTGATTTACAGCGGCCTGCTGCCGCCCGAAGCGGTGAAAGATGCGCTGGTAGTGGGCGAGCTTTCGCTGGATGGCACCGTGCGCCACGCGCGCGGCGTGCTGCCCATGGCCGCCGTCGCCCGCCAGGAAGGCTTCAAGCGCATCTTTGTCCCGCTGGCCGACGCCGCCGAAGCCGCGCTGATCCCCGGGCTGGAAGTGATCCCGGTCGAGTACGCTGGCGCAGCTCTACGCGCCACCTGAACGGCAGCTGACCCGCTCGCTGCCGCACCCGCCCATCCCCATCCAGCGATCTGGACATCGATGCCGGTGCACCGACTTCAGCGAAATCAAAGGCCAGGAGCACGTCAAGCGCGCCTTCGAAGTCGCGGCGGCCGGGAGCCACAACATGCTGCTGATTGGCCCGCCCGGGCGGCGGCAAGACCCTGCTGGCCCGCGCGCTGCCCGCCATCCTGCCGCGCATGACCATCGACGAAGCGCTGGACGTCACCCGCATCTACTCCGTCGCCGACCAGCTCCCGCCCGAAATCCCGCTCATCCGCAGCGCGGCCCTTCCGCGCCCCGCACCACACCATCTCCTTTGCCGGGCTGGTCGGCGGCGGCAACAACCCCCACCCCGGCGAGATCTCCCTGGCGCACCGCGGCGTGCTCTTCCTGGACGAGCTGCCCGAGTTCGGCCCGCGCGTGCTCGAAGTCCTGCGCCAGCCCATGGAAGACAAGACCGTGACCATCTCGCGCGCGCAGGGCTCGCTGACCTTCCCGGCCAATTTCCAGCTGATCGGCGCGATGAACCCCTGCCCGTGCGGCTATTACGGCGACCCGCACCAAACCCTGCACCTGCTCCTCTTCCACCGTGACCAAATACCAGAAGCGCATCTCCGGCCCGCTGCTGGACCGCATCGACATCCACATCCAGGTCCCCACGCGTGGATTACGAGAAGCTCACCGACCAGCGCATGGGCGAAGCCTCCAAAACCGTGCGCGAGCGGGTCGAAGCCGCCCGCGAGCGCCAGCGCACGCGCTTCGCCGGGCTCAAGGACATCTCCTCCAACGCCGACATGCGCCCGGCCGAAGTGCGCAAGTTCTGCGAGCTGGATGCCACCTGCACCAGCCTGATGAAGACCGCCATGAGCCAGCTGCAGCTTTCGGCCAGGGCCTATCACCGCGTGCTCAAGCTGGCGCGCACCATCGCGGACCTGGCGGGGAGCGAGAAGATTGGCGCCGAGCCATCTGGCCGAGGCGCTGCAGTACCGGCCGAGGATGAACGAGGGCTGACAACGGATTTTTAACACGGATTACACGGATTTGGATTGCCGCGAATATGGCTGGAAAAGTAATAACTACCGCTTTTGATGCGCTCACGTATAAGATCATTGGGTGCGCCATGGCGGTGCACCGAGAATTCGGGCCGGGACTGCGGGAGAACAGCTATCAGAGAGCGCTGGCGAATAAACTGACGGATGCCGGTTTTACTTTTGAGCAGCAAAAGCTTTACGAAGTCTATGAGGGTGCTGAACAAAAGACGCCTGGTTGGCTACTATATACCTGATTTTGTAGTCGAAGGCGTGATCATTGTAGAAATCAAAGCCCTGCGGGGTATTGATAACAGCCACCTGGCGCAAATTATTGGCTACCTGGCCGTATCAAGCTGTCCCGTTGGTTTGCTGATCAATTTTGGCGAACGCAGCCTGCGTCACCGCCGCGTTTTTCCACCTCAGAAAGTAACCGATGATCTCATCAACCGCCAGTGGCTCTTTGTTCCCGATTGGTTGAAAGAGGAGAAAGACCACGCATGAACGATGATCCAAATCCGTGTAATCCGTGTTAGAAATCCGTTGTCAGCGGGCTCCTCCAGGAAGCAGCGAATCGGAATGAGGCGAACCAGCCGGTAAAATTGCTGGGAAGCGGGATTACGAACGTTTGAAATCTCTATAGAAGGCAAATGAAGGGATTAGCTTACTTATTTTTTATCCTGGGAGCAATCATGGAATGTTTTAGGAAAGGCCAAAAATATCTCTTGTTCACTTCTGGCCTTTCCTGAATCCACTTCTGTAAAAAAAGCCGGCTATTAGATGAGGTTGGAAGTGATGACTAAATTGATATTCTGGATATACTTGACAAATAAACATATATAATATAATGAAAAACATTGGAATAGAACGGTTTATTTGGTTCCTTATGGACTAGTACAGGTTTCATTCATATCCCCCTCCCTTTTTGTATCTACCCATTTATGGTCAATACGGGAAATTTATGAAAAAAGAAATTTTGATCGCTATTCTTGGTCTCATCTTTGCATTTTGCTCCTGTATTGCTGCCGTACTGGTGGTACCAGAAGTGCGAAGATTCCTTCGATTAGATAGAATGGACGCTGTAACTCAACAAGGCAAGGGCAGTGCGACAACCAGCAACACAGGAGCAAATATTCCTCCTGTTTCAGAGAATACCCCGTCATTAACCCTTACCTCAGGTCTTCCTACATCAACCGTAACAATAACAGTTCCACCTATTCCAACCGCTACCAAGGCTCCGGCCATAGAGCCCGGAGATGTACTATATAACGCGGATTGGTCTCAGGGAATGGATGGTTGGGCTCTAGATAAATCTTGGAAATGGGTAAACGGAATGCTTGTAAATGATGGAACGGAAAATAATGCCTTTGCGACTGCCCCATATGTTCCTGAGAACCATAATATCGATAATTATTTGGTTGAAGGTGAGATACAAGTGATTTCAATGGATATATGGAATAGAGATGACTTTGCAATAATCGCCCGATGGTCTGATACGAACTATCTATCAAATTATCCTGATCTTACAGGCTATTGGGCAGGTTATGGTGAATCAAGAGGTGCTGTGGCGTTTCTGGGAACGGGGGACCCTGATCCATATGAACCACTAAAGAAAGTTGAAAATACTGTGGACAACGAATGGCACACCTACAGTCTTCGCGTTTTTGGTAACGAGCTTCGGTTTTCTATTGATGGGCATGAGCTACTATATGCTGTAGATAATAAATTTTTGGATGGCGGAAAAATACGACTATTGAGTAATGACACGGTCCTAAATGTTAAAAGGTTTCAGGTAGTTGCTCAGTAGCCGCCATCTCAGAAAAAAAATGAGTAAGAGGGAGAGGGAAAACCATCTCAAGAGGAAGATCGCAATTTTGGTGAGCAATGCTTATTCACCTTCCTGCATCTTGTCTTTCGTGCTTATAGATGGATCCTTAGTTTTACGAAAACAGTGGATATCTTAACAAATGTTCAGTCTTTTGACCTGACTGGGCAAATGTAATTTTTTAAGAAAGCGTATACAAGATAAGGTATATTTCCATGACTGAAACACTTCCTCTGCTATAGAATACATTCGTCACCAAGTACCAGAAGCGCATCCACATCCAGGTCCCCACCGTGGACTACGCAATCCTCACTGCCCGGCGGAAGTGCGCAAGTTCTGCGAGCTGGATGCCACCAGCACCAGCCTGATGAAAAGCGCCATGAACCAGCTGCAGCTGTCGGCCAGAGACTATCACCGCGTGCTCAAGCTGGCCAAGACCATCGCGGATCTGGCGGGAGTGTAAGAATAGGGGCAAATCATTTAGCGGAGGCGCTGTAGAAATATTGCTTTCCAAACGAGTATAATTTCACTTTCATTAAGTGTCAGAAAATAATTCAAAAATTTCGAAGGAAGCAATCGCAAATGAAAAGGATTTGGTTTTTAGATTACCGACCATGGCTCCTTGCACTTTTGACCCAGGTTCCTTCAATTCGAAACTTCTATGCTGCCAGCAGTATTCCGAACCATTTTCTCGTAATGTTTATTGTCTTCATTTTCGTTTTAATTGGATCTTTCTTAATTTTTAATAACTCCAAAATGGAAGAGTTCATAACACGGTTGTTGTGTTCCCCCATTATCTTAGTTGTTCTTCTTTTACTTATCACCGGTGTCAGTTTTCTTGTTTACCCTCGAATAGAAGGTCTCAATCGTGGTGGTACTGGTGATGATGCCATGATTCAACCTATAATAGCGATGGTTCAGGGGAAATGGCTTTATGATATCAGCCTATTCGATAGCGCACCAATAAGTCCAGGGCTTGGTTGGCTCTTTTTTAATAGCATTTTCACCATCTCTGGTCTATTTTGGCTATTCAATGTCATATATTTAGTTGCTGTCGTTCTGTTGATTATCCTATCAACCAAACAGATATGGCAAGCCAATTTAATCATCCTTTACTTAATATCCTCCTTTGCTTTTTGGGAACAAATCTATTCGCATCAAGATTTAATTGCAATCGGTTGCAGTTTCGTAATTATTTTTTTACTGCTTGAAAAGCAAAATAATAATAAATATTTATTTTGGATTGGCATGCTTACTGGTATTTTCTCAACCTCGCGAATTATTTTTCTTTGGTTCCCACTGGTTCTTACCTTGATCTATTACCGAAAATTTCCAAAGTTTATCCTTCATTTCTCCATCCCTTCGATCATAACTGCAGTTGGTATACACATCATTGGTATTATTGGAAGCAAATATTATCAACCCCTTCATCTTCTTTTCGACCGCGGCCCCAATAAGACTGGTATAGCAGTAATTGTTGTCGGAGGAATTTTTACTTTTCTGCTTAGCTGGTATGCTTTTAAAGCCGGAAAAGAGACATTTCAAAAGAGAATCTTTTGGAGTTCGGTCCTCTTAATTATTCCTTTATTATTTATCGCATTAGGAGAATTGCTTCACTCTAATTCTATTGCTCAATGGGAAGGCGCCCGTTATCTGCTTCCCAGTTTACCTATCTGTCTGTTTTCTATTATCATAAACGAACCACTTTTTAATAAACATACAATCTGAAATCGCAGATTGTGTGCATCCCGCCCGAGCGGCTGGTACGGCAGCCCGACCAAGCCCTGCACCTGCTCCTCTTCCACCGTCACCAAATACCGAAAGCGCATCATCGGACGGTCATCCATATTTCGGAAGAAAAAAAACATCCCTCTCCCGCTTCCCCAAAACGCCGTTATAATAGACCGATCTTTTAAGACAGGTACGTGAAACAATGCCAGCAGAAAAATCATGGGTAGAACAAACAGCCGACCTGGTTGAGCAGCGGGTCATCGAAACCCGCGGCCGCGGCGCCAAAATCACCTGCGCTTCCGGTATCAGCCCTTCCGGGCCAGTTCATTTAGGAAATTTGCGCGAGATCATCACTGTACACCTGGTGACCGAGGAGCTCAAGCTGCGCGGATGGCAGGCCGAGCACATCCACTCGTGGGACGATTTTGACCGCCTGCGTAAGGTGCCGCTCGGCGTCCCAGCCAGCTTCGCCGAGCACGTTGGCAAGCCGCTGGCGGATGTCCCTGACCCATCCGGGCAGTACCCTTCGTATGCGGAACGCTATAAGCAAGAATTCGAGAGCGCCATGCACGGCCTGGGCATCGCTCCGCGCTTTATCTCACAGGCTGAGGCCTACCGGCGCGGCGACTATGTTGCCGAAATGAAGACCGCCATGGACCAGCGCTTCCAAATCTTCGATATCCTCGCCGAACACCAGACCCTGGACCGCTTTGAGAAAACCGCCGACGAGCGCCGTGAGGAATATTATCCGGTGCGCGTGTACTGCGAAACCTGCGGCAAAGACGATACGGCCATCACCGCTTACGAACCCGCCACCGCCACCATTCAGTACACCTGTAAAAATTGCGGTTACCAGGGAGCCTTCAGCCTGAACGAGAAGGTTCCCGCCAAGCTGGTCTGGAAAGTCGATTGGCCCATGCGCTGGTATTACGAGCAGGTTGATTTCGAGCCCGCTGGTGAGGACCACGCCGCCCCGGGCAGCAGTTTTACCGTCGGGCAGAAGATCGTCCAGGAAATTTATCATTTCCCACCCCCGGTCTTTATCATGTATGCCTTCGTGGGCATGTCCGGGCGCTCCAAGATGTCCAGTTCCACCGGAACCAGCGCCACCCCGCGCGCCGCGCTGGATATTCTCGAACCGCCTATCATTCGCTGGCTGTACCTGCGCCGCAATCCCGGCCAGAAGTTCAACATCGATTTTGGCCAGGAAGTGATCCGCCTGTATGATGAATGGGATGCCTTTGCCGCCCGCGCCGGCCAGCTTTCCCCGGCGGACCAAAAGATATTTGACCTGTGCGTGCAAACATCCACCGGCCCTGTCAAGCGCGCCGCGCGGCCCGTTTCGTTCCGCCTGTTATCCAGCGCCGCCGATATTACCCAGGGCAGCCGCGAACAAATTCTGCGCATCGCTGCGGATGCGCTCAAACTGCCGCCGGACCAGCCGGGCCTGGCCGAGGAGCTTGAGCCCCGGCTGTCCTGCGCTGTCCGCTGGGCCACCCAATACCTGCCCGAGGACGAACGCACATTGGTCCGCCCCGCTTTCGACGCGGAAACCTACCAGGCCATGGATGAACCGGTAAAGGAAGGGCTGCGCATGCTGGTTGAACGCCTGGATGGCAGTTGGAACCTGGAAAGCCTCACCGCCCTGGTTTATTCTGTGCCCAAGCTGCAGCTTGGCCTTCCGCTGGACGCCAAACCGACCGACGCATTAAAACAGGCCCAGCGCCAGTTCTTTATCGCCATCTACCGGCTGATCTGCAACTCCGAAACCGGCCCGCGCCTGCCAACACTGTTCCTGTCCATCGGGATAGAGAAGACAAAGCAGCTGCTCGGGTTCATAATTCTCAGGCGCTTGAAGTCAAAACAGCCCATACAAAGCCGGCCTGCGCCAACATTTTTTTGTCGGCGCAGGCCGGCTTCGAGCTTGACGGAACTTATGCCTTCACAAACGTCCCATTGCGCAGGTCATCCAGCGCCTGTTGGATTTCCTCTACCGTGTTCATCACAAAGGGGCCGTACGGCACGATTGGCTCGCCGAAAGGCGCGCCGGCGATCAGCATGAAATGAACGGGAGCCGCCGGGGCTGCCTGCATCCGCAGTTCGTCCCCGTCGTCAAACACGACCATGCGCACGGCCTCCACGATTTGCCCCTGCCCGTTCTCGTCCAGGCCAAATTCCCCTTCCCCGTGGTAAACGTATGCCAGCGCGGTATGTCCGGCTGGGATCGATTGGCGGAAGCTCGCCCCTGGCTCGAGCTGCACATCCATATACAGCGGGTTGGCGGCAATCTCGGTCACGGGTCCGCACACGCCGTCCACTTCCCCGGCCACAACCCGAATCGTCATCCCCTCCCGCGTCACCACCGGAATGCTGCCCGCGATCACTTCCTGGTAGCGCGGCGGGTCCATCTTGCGCGCCGCCGGCAGGTTGACCCATAACTGGAACCCAAAAATATTTCCGGCCGGGCTGCGGCGGGGCATTTCCTCATGCAAAATTCCGCGCCCCGAGGTCATCCACTGCACGTCGCCAGAGCCGATCAACCCGGCATTCCCCAGGCTGTCGCGGTGGTTCACCGAGCCTTCTAGCATATACGTCACCGTTTCAATACCCCGGTGCGGGTGCATTGGAAAGCCGCGAATTGGCCCTTCCAACGGGTCATTAAAAGCAAAATGGTCAAACAGAAGAAAAGGGTCGAGGGGATTGGCGCGGCTGGGCGCAATCGACCGGCGCAGCTTTACGCCTGCCCCTTCGATCACCGTACTCGGTTCGATAATATGGGAAACCTTGCGTGGTATTTGCATCTTTAACTCCCAAAAAAAGACTTTCAATCCATCGTCCGTAACAATGGATAAATATTACCATAGTTATATTTGTTTTTTGTGTCATCTACTGCGATGAAAACGTAACCATCCGAGAAACATCTCGCCGTATAATTACACGCAACCATGAATAAACCAAAGCTGCAAGTCACCGCCGCATATTACGCCGCGTTCGTTGCCATGGGTGTTTCCATGTCCTCGCTGGGGCCCACCCTGCCGGGGCTGGCTGAAAACACCCGCGCCAGCCTGAGCGCCATCAGTATCCTGTTTACCGCCCGCTCGCTCGGCAGCCTGGCCGGGTCAGTGGTGGGCGGGCAAATCTACGACCGGTGGCGCGGCAACCTGATCATGGCATTGATGGCCGCCGCCATGGCCGCGCTCACTGCCCTGACGCCCCTGGCCCCCAATTTGTGGCTCCTGACCGTCGTCCTGTTTATCACCGGCGCCGTGCAGGGTCTGCTCAATATCGGCGGCAACGCGCTGCTGGTATGGAACCATGGGCGTGAGGTCGGCCCTTTCATGAACGGGCTGCACTTCTGCTTTGGCTTGGGCACCTTCATCACCCCGGTGATCATCGCCCAGTTTGTCGCCCAGCAGGGCGGCCTGGTGTGGACCTACCTGCTGCTGGCGGCCATCATCCTGCCCAGCGCCCTGGTAGCCTTTTTGCCCAGCCCGTCTTCGCCCGTGACCGGCCAGAAACAAAACGGCGAGAAAATCGACCCGCTGCTGATCATCCTCATCTCGCTCGTTTTCGGCTGCTACTCGGGCGCGTCGCTGGCCTTTGGCGGATGGATCTTTACCTATGCGATCGAAATGAAGCTGACCAACGAGATTAACGCCGCCTACCTGACCTCCGTCTTTTGGGGCGCGCTGACTCTGGGGCGCCTGGTGGCAATCCCCCTGTCGATGCGCGTCAAACCCCAGCAGATCCTGCGCGCCGATTTTGTTGGGGCGCTGGTCAGCCTGCTCGCCATGCTGCTGTGGCCGCGGTCGCTGGTCGCCGTGATCATCACCTCGGCCGGGCTTGGCTTTGCCCTGGCCTCCATCTACCCCACGACGATGGCCTTCTCCGGGCAGAACATGGTCCTCAGCGGCAAAGTCACCGGGTTATTCTCCATCGGCAACAGCGCCGGGGCCATGCTCGTCCCCTGGATCATCGGCCAGTTCATTGAAACCGCCGGCCCCCCGGTCATGACCACGGTGCTGATAGCAGATATGCTCCTGGCCCTGGTCGTGCTGCTCGTGCTTGCGCGCCGCACGAGCCAATTTGTTGCTGCTTCACCTGAGTCTGTATAAGGAGGAAGGGTTGAACATAACCCACACCAACCGCACTCCTGCCGGGCTGGATCTCAAAACCGGCACCGGCTTGCTGCGCCTGCAAGTGATCAGCGAGCAGATCATCCACGTGCTGTACACCCAACAGGCCGCTTTCAGCGATACCCCCAGCCTGATGATTGTTCCTCAACCCGCTCCAACCCCTGCCTGGGATGCCGAAGAGGATTTCGACATCCTTACCCTCAGCACTTCCCGGCTGCGCCTGCAAATCGAGAAAAAAAGCGCCGCGTTTACCTGGACGGATGTCTCCGGTGAGCTGCTGGTGCGCGAGCCGGAGCGCGGTGGGAAAACCTTGCGCGAGATCGAGGTCAACGGCCGCAAAGTCTTTTCGACAAAGCTAGATCTGGTCTTCTCGGATGGCGAGGCCATTTACGGCCTGGGCCAGCACGAAGAGGGCATCCTCAACTACCGCGGGCGCAGCGAGCTGCTCTACCAGCACAACCTGAAAGTGGCTATGCCGGTGATCGTCTCCACGCGCGGTTACGCCATCCTGTTCGACAGCTATTCCCTTTCCAATTTCCACGATGACCAGTATGGCAGCTATTTCTGGAGCGAGGCGGAAGACGAGCTGGATTTTTATTTCATCTACGGCCCCGAATTCGACGACCTGGTGGCGGGCATTCGCGCGCTGACCGGCGCGCCCGCGCTGTTCCCCAAATGGGCATACGGCTATGTGCAGTCCAAAGAACGGTACAAAAAACAAAGCGAGCTGGTCGAGATCGTCCAGGAATACCGCCGGCGGGGTATCGGCCTGGATTGCATCGTGCTGGATTGGATGTCGTGGCCCGGCAACAAATGGGGGCAAAAAACGTTTGACCCCGACCGGTTCCCCGACCCGGGCAAAATGACTCAGGATCTGCACGACTTGCACGCCCGGTTGATGATTTCCGTCTGGCCCAAGTTCGACAACGATGGCCCCGACCAGGTAGAAATGCGCGCGCGTAATCTCCTCCTGGGTGACGGTGTGACCTATGACGCGTTCAATCCCCAGGCGCAGGCGCTGTACTGGAAACAGGCCAACGAAGGATTGTTCCGCCATGGCGTGGATGCCTGGTGGTGCGACTGTTCTGAGCCCTTCGAACCCGACTGGCACGGGCCGGTCAAACCGGAAGCCTGGGAGCGCATGGTCACCAACACCAGCGTGTTCAAAAAATATCTGGACCCCACGCGCATCAATGCCTATTCCCTGGTGCATTCGAAAGGCATGTATGAGGGCCAGCGCGCGGCGACGGAGGAGAAACGCGTGGTCAACCTGACCCGTTCCGGCTATCCCGGCCAGGCGCGCTACGGGACGATCACCTGGTCGGGCGATGTCACCGCGCGTTGGGAAACGCTAAAAAAGCAGATCCCGGCCGGGCTGAACTTTACCATCACCGGCAGCCCGCGCTGGACCTTCGATATCGGCGGTTTCTTCGTCGATCAGCACAGCGACCAGTGGTTTTGGGACGGCGCCTTCCGGGACGGCAGCGATGACCGCGGCTACCGCGAGTTGTTTCTACGCTGGTTCCAGGTGGGCGCGTTCCTGCCTATGTTCCGCGCCCACGGCACCGATACCCCGCGTGAAGTATGGCGTTTTGGCAAGCCGGGCGAGGTGTTCTACGATACCCTGGTAAAGTTCATCCGCCTGCGCTACCGGCTGCTGCCGTACATCTACTCGCTTGCCGGATGGGAAACCCAGCGCGGTTACACCATGCTGCGATCCCTGGCCTTCGATTTCCGCGCCGACCCGCTGGTATACAACATCGCCGACCAGTTTATGCTTGGGCCGGCCCTCATGGTTTGCCCGGTGACCGAGCCGATGCTTTACGGGCCTCGATCCGAAGCGCTGGAAGGCGTGCCCCAGGAACGCACCGTCTACCTCCCGCCGGGGAGCAGCTGGTACAACTTCTGGACCGGAAAGCGCTACGGCGGCGGGCAAATCCTGCGCACCGCCGCGCCGCTCGACATTATGCCGATTTTCGTGCGCGCCGGTTCTATTCTGCCAATGGGCCCAGATATCCAGTACGCCGGTGAAAAACCCGGCGCGCCCATCGAGCTGCGCGTATACCCGGGCCGGGATGGTCGCTTCGACCTGTATGATGACGAGGGCGACAGCTACCGCTACGAACAGGGCGAATTCGCCTGGACCCCCATGGTCTGGGAGGATACCCCGGGTACGCTGCGGGTAGGTCCGCGCACAGGCAGCTACCGCGGGATGCCAGACACACAAATCTACCGGGTTGTGCTGGCCGGAGCCGGTGTGGAACCCGGAGAAACGGCCGGCGAAATCACCCTCACTGGGCAGGAAGGGGCCATTTTTCAGAGCAAATAATCTGCTCTTGAAAAAAGGTGCACAGGAATGGAAATCGCTTTGTTCGCCGCATTACGGGGGTTTTCCCTCTATAATAAGCAATACTGCAAGAAAGGCTGTGACGGGGCAATAAGAAGTGCCTTTTAAAAACCAGGAACCTATGGAATCGAATTTACCAGACGTGATCACCCCAGAGCTTCTCGCTTACATTAAAAGCACCTACCGGCTGAACTGGAACGGCCTTCACGGTTTTCAACACTGGAAGCGGGTGTGCGACAATGGGTTATATCTGGCCCGCCAAAACGGCGCCAACCAGACCGTGGTTGCCCTGTTTGCTTTCACCCATGATATGGATCGTGAGAGCGATCATGGAGATCACGAGCATGGCCCGCGAGCCGCCAAACGCATCGAAACCGAGCTGCAGGGCCGATTTTTTCAGTTATCCGCGGAGGAATTCTCCCAGCTAACCCAGGCAGTTGACCAGCATACCAAAGGTTTCACCCAGGCGGATATCACAGTCCAGACCTGCTGGGACGCAGATCGCCTGGATCTTGGCCGGGCCGGGATCAAGCCGAGCCCCCGCCATCTTTGCACTCCCCAGGCAAAAGACCCTGCCACCATCGAATGGGCATACAAACGTAGTCTTCGCAGAACGTAGGAAGATCCCACCCCAATTCCGAATGACGAATAACGCTCTACCCGTCACTCGTCCCTCCAAAAGGCCATAGCCCATGTCCCATACCACCCTGAAATCTGGTTACACCGAGCTTACGGAGCGCTTGAATCGCTTTCCACAGGGCGCGCCGCCGTCCGATACCCTGTATAAAATCTTACAGATCCTCTTCAGCGAAAAAGAGGCCCAACTGGTCGCGCTGCTGCCCATTAAGCCCTTTACCGCCGAAACAGCCAGCCGCGTCTGGAAAATGGACTTGCCTGCCGCGCGCAGCGTATTGGATACACTCGCCGGGCGGGCAATCCTGGTGGACGTAGAACAGAATGGCAGCATGGTCTACAGCCTGCCCCCGCCGATGGCCGGATTCTTTGAATTCTCCATGATGCGCTTGCGCGGAGACGTCGACCAGAAGGTGTTGGGAGAGTTGTTTTTCCAGTATATGAATGTGGAAGAGGAATTTATCCGCGCCTTGTTTGTTAACGGTGAAACCCAGCTAGGGCGGGTATTCGTACACGAACCGGCGCTTACCCACGAAAATGACCTGCACGTGCTCGATTACGAGCGCGCCAGCCAGGTGATCCAAACCGCCACCCACCGCGGTATCGGCCTGTGCTACTGCCGCCACAAAATGCAGCACGTTGACCGCGCCTGCGCGGCGCCGCTGGATATCTGCATGACCTTCAACACCGCTGCCAATTCCCTCACCCGGCACGGCTACGCCCGGCTGGTGGATGTAAAAGAAGGTCTGGACCTGCTCCAGCAGGCCTATGAGAACAACCTGGTCCAGTTTGGTGAAAACGTGCGCCAGGGGGTCAATTTTATTTGCAACTGCTGCGGCTGCTGCTGCGAAGCATTGATTGCCGCCCGCAAATTTGGCATCCTTCACCCGGTGCATACGACCAACTTCCTCCCCACCATCCATGCGGAATCATGCAACGGCTGCGGTAAATGCGTCAATGCCTGCCCGGTCGAAGCCATGAGCCTGGTTTCCGCCAACGACCCGCACCAACCGGCCCGAAAAAAAGCCCACCTGAATGCGGATATCTGCCTGGGCTGCGGGGTGTGCGTGCGCACCTGCGCGCGCGCTGGCCTGTCGCTGAGCGAGCGGCCGGAGCGCGTTATTACCCCGGTCAATTCCACCCACCGTGTGGTGATGATGGCGATTGAACGCGGCGACCTGCAAAACTTGATCTTCGACAACCGCGTGCTGTGGAACCATCGCGCTCTGGCTGCGGTTTTGGGCGTTATCCTGCGCCTGCCACCACTAAAGCAAGTCATTGCCAGCAAGCAGGTTAAATCACGCTACCTGGAAACGCTCATTACCCGCCTACAACCCTGATCCACCACCGGTGATCTCATGACGAAAGCAACCGTTCTTTATATCGAAGATAACCCCGATAATATGACCCTGGTCCAGCGAGTCGTGGAGTCAATCGGCGCCACTTTCATGGGCATTAACACAGGGAGAGAAGGGTTGCGCCTGGCAGCGGCGCTCGAGCCAGACCTCATTCTCCTGGACATCAACCTCCCGGATATGGATGGCTATACCGTTGCCCGGGCGATGCGTTCCAGCGGGGATCCGCACCTTATTTACGTCCCAATCATTGCCATTACAGCCAACGCGCTGCGTGGAGAAGCCGACAAGGTGCTGGAAGCTGGCTGCGATGTATACATGTCCAAGCCGATCGATATCCGCGAGCTGCGCGCGCGCGTTGAGTCTTTTCTCGAAATCACCCGCAGCAGCAATACCCCGGATTAACTCCCGGCAGCCGGGCGCTCGCGCGGCCGGTGCGTTTTTCATGGCTTATCCAATCCGCCGCTAACCGCCTGCGATGCTGGGGAGCAGCAGCAGCCGGTCCCCGGTTTTTAATGGCGTTTCCAGCCCTTGCAGCGCCATGATATTCTCATCCCCCAAAAACAGGTTGACAAACGGCCGCAGCCGGCCATCTTCCGTGGTGATGTGCTGGCGGAGCGCCGGGTAGCTGTCCAAAAGCTGTCCGAGCGCTTCTGAAACGGTTTTCCCCGCCACAGAAACCTCCGGCTGACCGCCTGCGAACGGCCTTAAGGAGGACGGGAGTTTGATCGTCACCATCATCGACCAAATAACCCGCTGAGGCGCTTGATGCCTTTTTTGTTGGCCTGTTCGAGCCCTTTGAGCTCATCCTCGGCCCATTTCCGCAGCGGCGTATGCGCATCAACTTGCAAGAACATCTTTAAATCCGCGATGGCCTCTGGGATTTCTTTGCGCCCTTTATGCGCAATCGCCCGGGCCTTATAACCCAGGGCCAGGGCAGGGTCAATTTCAACCGCGTGCTGGGCATCTTGAAGCGCTCGATCCCATTCCAGGCGCAGGACAAAAAGGCCGCTGCGGTGCGCCCAGGCATCCGCGTATTTCGGATTGGCCTGAATTGCCGCATTAAAACCTTCCATCGCTACATCCATATTCCCAATCTGGGTGTAAACAATCCCCCACTCGGTGTACGCCTCCGCGAATTGCGGGTTTAATTCAATTGCTTTTTTTAGATAGTGGATGGCATCGTCGTACTTGCCCTGCCTGGAACGCTGCATCCCGCACAGGTAAAAACGCCGGGGAGTAGGCTTTAGTTCAAGGGCATACATGAGATAATCCAACCCCTTTTCGACGTCCCCACCTTCTGCCAGCGCCAGGCCCAATTCCTCATACAGAGGGGCATCTCTTCGTCCCAGCTCCAGGGCATTATTCAGGCATTCCTGGGCCTCCGCCAAATGATTTTTCTTGCGCAGCAGGCTGCCAAGAAAAAAGTAATCCGCGTTGCTGTCCGGTTTTAGCTGGACTGCCGTGCGCAAATCTTCGATAGCCTCCTCTTCCCGCTGCAAGCGCGCGAGCGCCATCGCCCGGTTATGCAGTGCATCCACCATCGAAGGGTCGAGTTCCAGCGCCTGAGATAAATCAGCCACAGCCTGGTCCAACTGACCTGCTAAAAGCCGGGTGCCTCCCCGGTCGCTCCACAAAATCGCGTTGTCCGGGGTAAGCTCAACCGCGCGGTTCAACTGCTCCGCTGCCTCATCCAACCGGCCGGCTTTACGCAATGCGGCCGCCCTGCGTTGATATTGGAGAGCTTCCGCTGGGTCCTGATTTTCCTGCTGCAATTCCGGTTCGTTCAACACATCGATCTCCTATCTGGCTGCTTTACCATCTTGCGGGGCTCATGACGCTTAAAAAATGATGCTAAAATGTCTGGCATGTGCCATTTGCTGTAACCCTACATCCCGGTTCCTTCGATGAAAAACGTTGATATTACTATACCGAAAAGAGCGCGCAGTTTCAATATTACGCGCTCTTTTCCTATCTTTTTGTTCTTTTGTACGGTCTGCTGGTTTACTTTGGCATCTGGTTATACACAGTAACCCAGTTTGTGGCAATCGACCGTTGAGCATCTTCTAACGTCATCTGGCCGGAACAAACCTGGTCTTGCAGATAATTTTCCACTGCGTCTTTTCCCGAAAAACCCGGCGCCGGGCTGCCAGGCTGCGGCCATAAGTTCGCAATGTCATTCGAACCGCCAAGCGCGAGGGGAACCAGGTGATCCACCTGGAACTGTCCGGGTGACCGGTCGTTGATGCCGTATTCCGTATAAACCTGATCTTTCACCGGCTGCGAAACATCGCGTACCGAGCTGGCATACCCCGACCGGCAGACCGCATCCGCGTCCGTGCTCAGCACGCTGCCCGGCGTGCAGGCCCGGTCGGGCAGATTCCCTTGAACCTGGCACCCACTGGTCCTTGTTCGCACTCCCAGGTCCGCCGCGCCCCCGGGCGCCGGGGTACCTGCGATCCCAATTTTAGGAGCCAGCGTCCCTGGCACGATCGTTACCGGGATACGAACCGCGGGGATTTTTATTTCTGGCAGTCCGGTGATTGGAATAGTAATATTTGGCAGCGGCGGCATTTCAATCCGGGGCAGATTGAGGTTTGGGAGGGTCAATGTTAACGTTTGCCCATTCTGCGCGAGTACAAGTAAAACAACCGCGAGTAACAGCAAAATAACCAATGGCAGCGCCGAATTGCGCCGGTAGGAACGTCTTCTTCGATCTCTTGGCATAGAATTTCTCCTTACCTGAATTCCATCCCATACAAGGAATAAAGCCATGCAGCAGCTTTCCAGCCGCCTGGAGTCAGTTTTGTTCTGAATATCAGTGTAAGCAAATCAGGTAAAAAAGGTCTTAAGATCTCCGGCAATAGCATAAAAAAATGATCCCAGATTAGCTCCTCGTCAGGAGCTATATCAGTTATGATAGGGTTTGTCTGATAACGCCCCAAATACCGGTCTCTCTCCTGGGATGAACCGGCCCTCTCCAAACAGATCCATAGGAGCACTCACGTGCGAAACCGAACCCTTACTCGCCTGTTTGCGCTCCTCGCCCTCCTGGCGCTGCTGGTTACCGGTGTTCCAGTCCGCCAGGCCGCCCCTCCCCAGCCAACCGGGCCGGCCATACCCAGAGCAGCCTTCCTCGTCATTGACCCGCCCAGGCCCACGGCGACGCCGGAAAGCGCAAACCTTCTGCAGCCTGACAACGATATCGGATGGGATGGCCTGGGCCACGACTCGCGCAGCGACCTGTATCGCGTGCCCTTCGGAGCCGTGTCCACCGGAACGGATATCATCCTGCGCTTCCGCACCTACCATGCGGATGTCACCGGCGTCACCCTGCGCCTGTGGGACACCGCCGCGAATGCGCAGGCCCTTTTGCCGATGAGCCTGGTAGCAACCTCCGCCGAGCCGCCGTATGGTTATGACTACTGGCAGGTGCTGCTCCCCTCCCCGGAGCAGCCCACCCTTCTCTACTACCGCTTCATCGTCCGTGATGGGACGAAGGAGGTCTTTTACGAGGATGACGATCTCTTTGACGGCGGCTGGGGCGCAACCTATGCGGGCTCACCTGACTACTCCTGGCAAATCGACGTCTACCAGCCCGAATTCACGACCCCCGACTGGATGAAGAACGCGATCGTCTACCAGATCTTCCCCGACCGCTTCTTCAACGGCCAGCCCAACAATGATCCCCGGCCAACCGATCCAACCGTGTATGGCATCCCCGTTCTGCCGAAAACCTGGAACAGCCTTCCCGAAGGCTACTGCCGCGCATACCAAAACACGCCGTGCGCCGAAGCCCCCCAGGGCCGCGACTTCTTCGGCGGCGATCTAAAGGGCATCCGCGAAAAACTGGATTACCTGAAGACCCTGGGCGTAACCGCCATTTATCTCAACCCCATCTTCCAATCCCCCTCCAACCACCTGTACGATACCAGTGATTACACCCGCATCGATCCCTATTTTGGCGATGCGGGTGATTTCGACAGCCTGGTGAACAATGCCAGGCAGTTGGGTATCCGCCTGATCCTGGATGGCGTTTTCAACCACACTTCCTCTGACAGCCTGTACTTCGACCGCTACCGCCATTACCAGACCAGCGGAGCGTGCGAAAACCTCACCAGCCCTTACCGCGATTGGTTTTCCTTCCAACCTGCCAGCCCGCCCAGCAGCGGCCCGTGCGCCGGCGACAGCGCCTATACCGCCTGGTTTGGCTTTGACAGCCTGCCTGTGCTGACGGAGGTCCCGGCTGTGCGCAGTTTCATCTTTGGCGACAACAACAGTGTTGCCCGCCGGTGGATCCTTAAAGGCAGCGCCGGCTGGCGCCTGGACGTCGCCCCAGATAAGAGCCATGCCTGGTGGCAGGAATTCCGCTCGCAGGTCAAATCGGCCGGCCCAGACGCCGTCATCATCGGCGAAATCTGGGATGACGCCAGCCCCTATCTTTTGGGCAGCGAATTCGACAGCACCATGAACTACCGCTTCCGCCGCGCGTTGTTGGGCTTCATCAACGGTGCTTTCAACGACCCGAACCAGGGGGACATCCCGGCTCTCAACCCCGACCAGTTCAACAGCATAATGCAGTCGATCAAAGAAGACTATCCCGCCCCAGCCTACGCGGCGATGATGAACCTGGTTGGCAGCCACGACACCCAACGCATCCTGTGGGCGCTAACCCCTGGCGCGCGCAGCCGCGCGGATAAAGAGTTCAACGCTGCCAACCTGGCCGAAGGCAAGCGCAAACTCAAGCTGCTCGCAACCCTCCAGCTAACCATGCCCGGCGCGCCAACGATCTACTACGGTGACGAAGCCGGCCTGACCGGCGACACCGACCCCGATGACCGCCGCCCGTTCCAGTGGGACAACATCGACAACGACCTGCTCGGGCATTACCAGAAACTGGCCGCCCTGCGCGGCCAGTACAGCTTCCTGCGGACCGGCAGCTTCGACCGGCTGTATACCCATAACGAGGATGGCACGTACGCCTACGGGCGCAAAGATGCCCGCGGCGCGGCTGTGATCGCTGTGAACAACAGCACCCATCCCCGCACCCTGCGTGGTGGATGTGCGCGGCTACATCCCTGACGGCGCTGTTTTGAGCGATGGGCTAAACGGTGGCACGCTGGCCGTCTCCGGTGGAAGCCTGATCCTCCAGCTCGCTGCGCGCTGGGCCGCCGTACTGGTCACCCCGCCCGGCGCCGACCTGACTCCACCGGCTGCCCCGGAGAGCCTGGTCGCCGCGGAAAACGCCGGCCAGGTTGACCTGACCTGGCAGCCCGTACCGGGCGCGGAGGGTTATTTTGTCTACCGCAGCCTGGTCACCGGCGGCGGTTTCACCCGCCTGAACGGCACCCCGCTGGCAGCCGCCCGCTTCACGGACAGCCCGGTTCGCAGCGGGCAGTCGGTATATTACGTCATTACCGCGCTAGACGGCGCGGGCAACGAAAGCGCTCGCTCGAACGAGGTCACCGCTCTGCCCCATTAGAATATTCAGGGCGTCCCTTCGCGGGAGACGCCCTGAATGCTTAAACCATCCCAAATTTGAACCGTACGCTGCCGCGGGCTTACGCTAAAATAAAGCCTATCATCTCGCGATCCATGATCGAAAGTGCAGGCCCATGCAAAACGACCGGCGGCGCCAGGTTCTCCTGTTATTCACCCTCATCTTCTGGATTTTATTTGTCCTGGGCGGCTATTACTACTATCACAAGCCAATCAATATCCAGATGATTGCCGCGCCGCTGCGCGCGTTACTGGATATTCTGTTCGCCTGCCTGTTTGCCGCGCTGGCGGGCGGCCTGGGCTGGCGGTTCTTCAAAGCCGGCGCTGTTCCACCCCTCGAACGCGCTGCCTTGCAGTATGCTCTGGGTGCGGGAATATTGAGCCTGCTCTGGTTTATCCTCGGCATCCTGGGGTTATACCGTTACCCGCTCGGCGCGCCGCTGCTCGGGTTAGGCCTGCTGCTCCTCTGGCGGGATGCCCGCGCCTGGTACGCCCAGTTTGGCGCATTGAAAAACGCCTGGCATGCCGCGGCGAGCCTGGAAAAAGCCCTGGCGCTGCTGACCGGTGTGCTGATCCTATATCAGATGTTCATTGCGCTGGCCCCGCCTACCAAGTGGGACGCGCTGGCTTACCACCTGCAGCTTCCCCGCCAATACCTGGCTGCCGGGAGCCTGGCATTTATCCCCGAAAATCCCTATTGGGGACACCCGCAGTTAGTGGAAATGTTGTACACCTTTGCCATGTCATTCCACCGGGCAGAAACAGCCGCGCTCTTAAGTTGGAGCGCCGGGGTGATTTTCCTGCTGGGCCTGTTGGGCCTGACCAATACATCCCTGGCCCGCCTGAAAGGTGAAGATGAAAAAGAAGCCGGCCCTTCCTCCAACGCCGGCTGGATTGCCGTCGCTGCCGTTTCCGCCGGGGTTACCTTCCGCTACCTGCTGGGCTGGTCGTATACCGATCTTTTTTCGGCTCTGTTTGGCCTGGCCGCCCTGACCGTTTTCTTTGCCTGGTTGGATACGCACCGGCCTGCCTGGCTGCTGTGGGCCGGGCTGTTTTGCGGGCTGGCGCTGGGCACAAAATGGACCGCCGGGGTGCTGGCATTAGGCATCTTTTCCGCCGCGCTCGTTTTCCGCAGGCAAACGGGGGGCGTCTGGAAAACCTGGCTGCTGTCCGGAACAATCGCTTTCCTCACCACGCTCCCCTGGCTGGTGAAGAACGCGCTGGTCACCGGCAGCCCGCTGTACCCGTATTTTTTCAGCACCCCCGCATTGGACGCCGCTCGGATGGCCTCCGCGAACCCACCCAATGCAGCCGTCACCTGGTGGATGAACCTTTTCTTGCCGGTAACCTCCACCTGGGCAGGGGTGGATGGCGCCCCCGGCTTTTCTACCGACCTGGGCCCGCTGCTGCTGCTGTTAGCGGTGCCCGGCATATGCTTGTACCGCCGCAGCACCTATACCAAAACGATTGGACTCCTGCTTGCCTTCGCCGCTCTGGGCCTGGGCGTAGCCAGCCTGCGCAACGCCCACCTGATGCAGACCCGCCTCTATTTTAGCGTACTGCCCTGCCTGGCTGTCCCCGCCGGTTGGGGCTGGGACTGGCTGCAGCGTCAGGTGATCGAGGGGGTGCGTTTGCGGCGCATTTTTAGCGCGCTGCTGCTGCTGGTGCTGGGGCTGGTTGCCTGGCAGGACACCTATTTCAACGGTCAAATTACGCCGGGCCGGGTTACTTTAGGCACGCTGACCCGGCAGTCCTATCTGGAAAACACGCTGGGTAACCACCTGCGCGCCGCGCAGCTGCTGGAAACCCTGCCGCCCGGAGCGCGCATCCTGTTATTATGGGAACCGCGCGGGCTGTACTTCCCGCTCAATGCTCAGGCCGATCTTTGGATCGACCGCTGGCGCACCGACCGTCGCGAGCTGAAAACCGCCCCGGCCATCCTGGACCGCTGGCGCAGCCAGGGCTTCACCCACGTCTTGTTTTATCAGCCCGGTATCGAACTGATCCGCCCGCAGCCGGGGCAGCCATCTTCAGCGGACTGGAGCGTGCTGCAAGAACTGCTCGCGATGCTGCCCGCCCCAACCCCGGTCGGAGACCTTTACCACTTATACCCGTTGAAGTAGTCGAGGACTATTCGTGGATCGTCCCATCCGGAAGCGTGGTGCCAATAAGGGATTTGGCCTGCAGGATCTTATAATCCGGCACATTCGAATTGGTCATGTTGGCGCCGGTAAGATTGGCGCCGGTCAGGTCGCTCCCGCCCAGGTTAGTGGAAAGTAGGGTGGCGCCGGTCAGGTCGGCGTCGGTCAGGTCGGCTTCTGCCAGGTTGGCTCCGGTGAGGTTGGCGCGCTGCAGAATAGTGCCGCGCAGGCGCGCTTTGCGCAGATCCACGCCGGTCAGGTCAGCCCCCGTCAGGTTCGCGCCGCCCATATTTGTCTCGCGCAAATCCGCTCCCCGCAGATCCGCCTCGCACAGGTTCGCTTCAATAAATGTCGCGTGCGTCAGGTCAATACCGCGTAAATCCAGGCGGCTCAAGTCAATATGACTCAGCCACAATGGGCGGGTCTGGTTTAAAAGAATATAGATCTCATAGCGCGTAAACTCTGCCATTATTACACCCCTTTGTTCTCTTTTCTGTCTTCCATGCGATCCGGGTCATATTCCCAGGTCCGTAAGCCGTACCGGCTGAGGTAGATGGGAATGCTGCGAAAAACCGGGTTTTCTTGTTCAATTTCACGGATCATCGACCGGCGCGTGCAGGAGGATTCGTTGCACAACAAGGTCACCGACCCTCCCTCCCCGCCCGCGCCGTTCACCTTCCAGCCCAGCGCGCCGTGCGCCCGGGCAATCTCAATCACCCGCGCGGCATCCGCGTTGATCAGCTCGGGGTGCAGGCGGCTTTGCGCCTCGGTGTTTTCGTTCATCGCCTGGCCGAAAGCAATAAAGTCGCCGCTGTAGATCGCGTCGCGTGATTTTCGCGCCGTCGTTCGCAGGTCTGCTAGCTGCTTGCAGTCTGGTCCGGCGTTCTCCAGACCCTGGATAACCATCTCGTGAACTTTCGACGAAACATGCGTTTTTCCCAAATACACCAGCACCAGCCGCCGCTCCAGCTCCCACCAGATCGGGTTGGGCACCTGGATCTGAGAAACCGAAGCATGCGGGTATTGGAACATCTCAATGTAATTGATGCCGCCATATGCCGAGCAGAGCTGGTCCTGGATCCCGCACTGCTGCCCGAGCATGTTTGTTTCAATATACTGCGCCGCCGCGGCAACCTCGTGCGAGGTCATCCGCCCAGGCGTCAGGCAATCTAACGCGCCAATCAGCGCCACCGTCACCGCCGCTGAGGTCCCGGTGGAAGCGCCTCCGGGCGCCTCCGAGTAAATCGTCACCTCAAACGCGAGGTCACGAGGGGCGTGCATATAATCGATCGCGGCCTCCAGCAAGGGATGCTTACTCCAGCCCACGTGGTTTTCAGGATGAATGGCATACCGCTCGCCGTAGTTTTCTGCGTGGATCACTACCCGATCTTCCTGCCCTTCGTACTTGTAAACCTCTATCTGTGCCTCTGCATATGGATAAACACCAATGTTAAAAATGGTGCCATAGCCGGCAAACCAGGTGTCTGTCCATCCCCCATTATCACAAATCCGGATGGGAGCAACGCTGTTAATAATTCGCAGCGGCTTGCGGGCGCCTCTGTTTTCCATCAGCTCTCCTGGCATCTTGAGTATCGCGAACCGACTTGATTGTACACCCGATACAGACCCAGGATCATCGAAAATTAGCGGGGCAAAGCGCGTCCCCTTGGACATGATAAATTTGAAAGTATCAGCAGTAAGCTATTGTGGAAAAATAACCCGCATTGTATACTGTTGCTATTCAACTTATGGGACATTATTGAAAAAACGGACAGGAGAAGTGGCGCATGGAAAGAGAAATCGCTCCACGGGACGTGTTATTAAATGCATTTCCCGGCATCGAGCCAGATCAGGCAGATGAAATGATCGCGTCCGGCCAGGTGAATCGGTACCCACCCGGCGTCATTCTCTGTCACGAAGGCAACCAGGAGAACGTTTTTTATATCATCCTCTCCGGGCTGGTGCTGGTTACCAAGCAGCTAAACGGCCGGGAAGAACGCATGCTCAAGCGCCTGGGTCCAGGCGGTTTTTTTGGCGAAATGGCGATCATCCACAACGCGCCCCGCGCGGCGAATGTGACCACTGCTGAACCGACTACCGTTTTGGAAATCTATAAAGAATCCTTTACCGGCCTGCTCGAGCGCAGCAAAAGCGTCTCACTGGCCATCATCCGCGAGGTCAGCCGGCGTCTGCGCGAGAATGACGAGATGGCCATCGAAGACCTGCGCTTGAAGGCAAAAGAACTGGCGGAAGCCTACCAGCAGCTTGCGGAGGAAGAATTCGCCCGCAGCCAGTTCCTCACGACCATCGCGCACGAGCTGCGCACGCCCCTGATGGCCGCCAATGGCTATCTCCAGGCAGTCCGCTCCGGCATGATCCAACCCAACGCTCTCCCCGGTGCGATGGATGTTATCTGGCGCAACATGCAAGAGATTACCTCGCTGTCCAACGATATCCTTTTCCTGCAAGAAATGGAACTGATCCTGCCCGAGTTCCGACCCACCGACGTCACCGCGGTACTGAAAGCCGCGCTTGAGGATGAACGCCTCCTGGCGGAACGGATCGGGGTGCAAGTCCGCCTGGATTGCGCTTCTTCGATCCCCATGATCTCCGGCGATCCGAAGAGCCTGCAGCGGGCCCTCGGGGCAATCCTGAACAATGCCGTCAAGTTCAGCCCGGATGGTGGGGAGGTTTTGGTGACCGCGCAAGAAAAAGGCGGGGAAATCACCATCGTCATCCAGGACCACGGCGTAGGCATCCCTCCGGAAGCCATGCACCGCATCTTCCAGCGCTTCTTCCACCTCGACATCATCTGCGGGCGCATGTTCCGCGGGATCGGCCTGGGCTTATCGATCGCCAAACATGTTATCGAACAACACCGCGGCACCATTGAGGTGCAGAGCGTGCTCGAACAGGGCAGCACATTTACCGTTCGACTGAAATGTTAACCCGCGTCAGGCTCGAACCCAAACGTATTACCCACCACGCCCGGTAAAAGGGCGTAGATCGACCGGCCGGTGGCTGCTTCAAATTCCTGTTGGATTTGAAAAAACGCCTGCCATTTACGGATGGTATAGTCGTTTACCCCGCGCCGCATTGCCACATCGACCAGGCGTTTTTCGATCAGGCAGAACCCGCCCGGCTGCGCCAGTGCGTCGCAAAGCTGCAGCAGCCGGTCGTATGGCGTATACGTTACGCCCGCCAGGTACTTTTCGATAAACTGCAGCTCCGCATCCGAACAATCCCATTGCCCGGACCCGGCCTGGACATCCTGGAAAGGGAAAGAATGCGTCAGGCAAATCCGCGCCGCATCCTCAAAACCCAACCCGCATAAAAAGTTGTAACCGTCGAGGGTATGGCGCATGTCGGTTACCCCCTCCTGCCGGCCAATATCATGCAAAAGTCCGCAAACATAAGCAAAGGATGGATTGAGTGCCGGGTGGCACGCAGCGATACTTTCCGCGGCCTGGGCCGTGAATACGGAATGCTGCACCCATCCACCCGGGTTTCGTCTTTCTCCTTCCGCCAGTAACCGGCGGGCTTCCTCCAGCGTGGGGATCTTCATCGGGTCTTCCTTGCCGCTACCAGGCAGCTCCCACCGATCGGGATGGTTTTGTTGTTCTTCAGGCGTCCCAGTTCCCAACCCAGCAAACCCTCCAGCGCCCGGCCCGCCAGGCCCGGTCGGGACTGGTGCTCCTGCTGGTACGTGTCCCATGCCTCCTGCTTGCGCAGGCCCAGCCGGGTGGGGAGTGCGCGCAGCAGGTAGATCGGCAGTGGCAGCATAAAAAAGATATAACTGGCAAACTCCACCTGCAGCCCGGCCTGTTCCAGAACCCGGCTCAGCCCGGTCAGGTGATAACGCCGCTGATGCCCGGCATAATCGTCGTCTGCCGACCACAGCGCCTGGAACGCCGGGACGGTCAGGTAAACCCGCCCCCCCGGAACCAGCAGCCCCTGCACGGTCTTCAGAAAACCTTCGGCATCCGCGATATGTTCCAGCACGTCAAACAACCCCACTGCGGGCACGGACAACGGGCGGAAACCGGCGTCTTCCAGGGTCGAACAAACCAGCGTTTCCACCCCCCGCTGGCGCGCGTTATCCACGCCCTGCCGCCCCGGCTCCACCAGCGCTACCGTGAACCCCGCTTGCTGCAAGCCCAGCGCCACGTAACCGTTGCCGCCGCCCACGTCGAATACCATCCCCGGCGGAGGATAATTGCGCATCACCGCCTGGATGCATTGATTGCGGTGCTTGAACCAGAACGAGTCGCTTTCAAGCGCCAGGCAGTTCGTATTTCCCTCATCCGGGTAAGAAATTTCGTTTTCGCGGCTGCGCGCCACCCAAATCCCATCCGCGCCCGGCTCCAGGTTCGCCGCCACCTCACGCAGGTCGTTCATCCGCACCATCTTCCGTGCTCGCTTCCAGGAGAATCCAGTAACGAGAGATCAGCTCGCCTTCCGACCACACCCGGTTTTCCAGCACCCCCCCGTTCGCCTCGATAATCCGCGCCGATGCGATATTTTCCGTATGGCACGTGACCAGCACGCGCTGCAGGTCCAGCCCGCGCTCCTGCCGCCAGGTCGGGTCGCGCAGCCATCCTAACAGAATCCCCAACATCCGCGTCCCGTAGCCTTTGCGCCGTTCTGCGGGCCGGACGGCGTAACCAATGTGCCCGCCGCGCTCCTCCAGATAAGGGTTCAACCGGTGGCGCAGGCGGATCGCCCCCAGAATTCTTCCGGAAGCTGGTTCCAGCAGCCAGTATTCATCCACCGGTACATGCCCGTTGGGCAGGTTCTCGCCCTGGGAATATCTGCGCAGTCGTTCGATAAACGCCGCAAAGTTCATTTGCAGCAAGGGCAGGTCCATATCGTAACGCGGCTCGCCCGCGGACCGGAATTCCTCGGCCATTTCCAGGAAAGCGGCCGCGTATTGGCTGTCCGGCGCAACCAGATCAATTCGCGGTTCCGCAGCCATCCCCTTCACCGTTCCCACTTCTGCAGCTCGATCAGGTTTCCTTCCGGGCCGGCGGCATAGACGAATACCAGTTGCCCCACCCCCGGCACCTCCACCCGCACCTGGTCGCCCGGCTGCCCGCCCGGTACCTGCTCATAGAAACCAGCCAGCCTGCGCCAATCGCGGGCGACAATATTGGTGTGAGCGTAATGCGCCTGGATGGACATAGGTTTTTCCTAGGTCTGGCGGATCTGATAGCGGCTTTGGTACAATCCCGGCTCGTACGGCGCCCGGCGGTTGGGGCACTCATCGCGCGGGCAGAGCTGGCAGCTGGCAAAGCTGACCCCCGTTGGGAAGCGCATCCCGGATACCGTCTTGGTCGGGATCATCAGCATGCTGTCCGTCAGACGCACGCCAATCTGCGCCTGTTGGGTTTCAAACAGATCAAACAGCACCTCCTGCTGCTGGATCGGCCAATCTTTGAGCGAACCTGGGCTCATTACAGAGGTCTTGCCGGGACGGTAACGCTGCTCCAGGTCGGCGTCCAGCGCGCGAATGGCGCAGTATAGGGCGGCTTCTTTAATCGCCTCCGCATAAAATCGCAGCAGCATATCCTCAATCCCATCCGCCCATTCCTGCAGTTCCGGGCCGCAGGTGGCCAGGTATGGAAAAACGCGCTCAGCCTCGCTGAGGTTGACCCGCAGCACGCGGCTGTCAAAACGCCGTCCTTCAATCTCCACCCAATCCTCGCCCCTTCCTGAAACAGAAGCCAGCTGGTACATCGCCCGCGGGTGCGCCAGCCGGAAAGCATCCGCTAACAGGCAGTCGAGTTCAACGCCGCTACTACTGCCTGGCCGGATGTGCAGGCGCTTTTGCAGTGCTTGCAGGTCCGGTTCGAAAGGGATGGCGTCCAATATGTGAGTGGCGGGTTGTTTGTTCATTGCTCCTCGCGCTTCTTGAAAAGTGGTTCCATTCAGCAAGCCGCAAAATCGATCTGCGCGCGAATTTTTTCGCGCGCTTCCGGCCCGGCCAGGCGCTTCACCAGGTGCAGCCCCAGGTCCAGTCCGGCGGTAACGCCCCGTGCGGTAATCGTCACAATTTATCCTTCTGATGGGAGGGTGTTTTCCTCAAGCGTGTTTTCTTCCGAGCCTGCCGGTTGCGAGGCCGCAACATTTTCTTCTTCCTCTAATCCACCCAGGATCCACTCGTCCAGCAGGCGTTCTTCAAATTCAGAGATCTCCAGGCGCGAACGGCGGCACAATGCTTGAATATTCTTGCGCACAATCACCGCCAGTTCCTGAGCGGTATAGCTGCCCGGCCGCTTGCTAAAACGGATCCCATCTTGAAAAATGATCCCTTTGAGGATCAGCGCCACATCCCCGCGCGAAATAGCCACACCGCGCTCGGCGCACCAGTCGCTAATCGCTTTGGAGGACTGGTACGTATTGTAGCCCTTCTCCTCGGCCGCGATCTGCTGCAGTTCGGCGACCAGGCCATGAAAAACCAGTGCATACTGCTCCGGCGGCAGTTCCGGCGCCCCGGTCACCTGCCCAACCCGTCGTACAAACTCCTCCAGGCTGGGCAGCGATTCCTCGTATTCCTCTTCTCCGTCCTCATCGTCCGCATCCTCTTCCGCATACGCCCGGCTGGCTGGCTCTTGCGGATACGGGCTCTGTTCGGCCTCCACCGGCTCAAAAACGGCTTCTACCTGGTTTTCGTCCACTTCTTCAGTTGCAAGCGTTCCCTCGGCAGCCTCCGCCTGCCCGCGCCGCGACGGATTCGCGTGCCGCCGGGGGTCAAAGAGATAGCCCGGCTCCGGCTGCGTGGTAATTTCCAAACCCAGTCCCCGAACCGTCTGCAGCAGCTTTTTAAATGTGCCCGCGCCGGCCCACTGGGTGGTAAGCACCTGGTGCCCGAGTTTGCTCACCACGTGCTGCGAGGCCCTTGCCAGCAGCACCGGGGTTTCGGAACCCTGAACCAGTTCCCGCACCAGGGCTACCACTTGCTCCCGCAAACCCACCAGGTCAATTTTATCCGGTCTTTCATCGCTGTCCGCCGCAGCAGCACTCACCGGTTCAACGGGCCGGGCAGGTCGCCCAGACCGCCGGGCTGGCGCGCCGTTTCTATCCCCTTGCAGCGGATGCCCTACCGGCGACATCGGGGGCACAAAAGCCGGGCTCATTTCCTCCACCGGTGCCAGGTTTGCGGGGACCGGGTTGGCCGTGGGTAGGGTTGGTTTTAGCACCAATTTGTACATCAATGCGTTCACGCGCACCACTTGCAGGCGCGTCTCGCTGCTAATCAGCGCTTCCGCCAGGCGCTGCGAGGTGCCAAAACCCAACCAGTTGTTGCTGTCGCGGAACTCGTGAAAATCCTTCAGGATGTCCGGCAGGTCAGCGCCGGCCACCTCCCCCTCCTCGCACACGACCGCGTACACGCGCGCCGCCATCGCTTTCAGCACCGCCACCGGCACCCGCGCCCGCGAGACGATGCCCCCGGAAACGTTCCCTTCCACTGCCTGGCCCAGCGCCTCTTCAATAAACTCCTCTTCCCGGATCACAAAATCGCAGGCTGCCTTGTATGCCGGCGGCATAAAGTCAATCCCCAGCGTAGTGGTCCGCCGGTCATGCGCGCGCAGGCGCAGCAGGACCGGCATAAAGTCGGAGTCACCCGAAAAAATGATGAATTCATCAAAATAGGTCTTGTGGCTGAGCGTATCCAGGATATCCATCACCATATAAATATCCGCGCTGTTCTTGCCGGTCCGCGTCAGGCTGGGACAGTCGATTACGGAAAATGCCGCGCTGGTAAAAAAGGAGCGGTAGCGCCGGAAACCAGCATCTGGGTTCGGATAGCAGCGGCGGATTAAAATCGAGCGCGAGCGCGCCGCATCGGTGTTACGGTCAAGGCAGCCTTTTTCGAGCCACGCCAGCCAGCGGGATGGGTCGGAAGCAAAGCGCTCGGCGGCCTGCGGATCAGTCTTGCTCAAGCCAATATAGATGTTGTCAAAATCGACAAAAAGAGCGCTTTTTATCGGTGGTAAAGGTTGAAACACATGCTCCATAGACGGAAATCCCTTATAAATTCAGGCTGAACAACGGAAACCTACTTCAATACGGTAGCGGCGCGTCTCCTGCGGTTGGAGGATCTGCAGGGTACCCTGCTCGCGCTCCGCGCAGCGTCCGGAAACCTGGCAGTTGGCCGGTTCAATCCCTACCACGTACGCGCCTTCGCCCATCATTTTCCACTCCACCAGCACCGGATAATCGGCCAGGGCGTAGCGCCAGTACGCGCACAAAGGACGGGTGCCATCAAACTCTGGGTTTACCAGGCGTACTTCCACCTGCCCTTCCGCATCGGCTTGCAGATTATGGTAAAAGACCTGTTCGTTATAACCGGCTTGTGGTTCCTCGAATACATTATAATCCGCAAAGCCCGCCTGCGCGATTTCATCCCGCGGGCGGGTAGAATGCTCGGGCAGTTCCAGGCGCGTCCCGGCATTCACCAGTGGGAAGCCCAGGTTAAAGTGTTGCAAGAACATATGCGGCACGGGCTGAAAAGAAAGGTTTTCCACCGTGTCCTCAATCCAGAAACGCGTCCCGCTCAACCACATCCCCACCCGCCGGTGCAGCGAGATATTCTCGCCAAACATTACCGCCTGCCGGACGGTGCCTTCCACCCACATGTAATAGTCATCCTCTTTCCACTCGCCGCCCCAGCGCACCTCGCGCGCCGGAATGCCCGCCACCCGCCCGTGCAGTCCCAACGTTTCACCCTGGTCCTCACAGGGCGAGCCCACCTGCGTCAGCCCGCAGGGGGTCAGAAACCCGCCCGGCCAGGTGCGCAGCCACCCCAGACCGGGCTGCTCGGTAAACGCCGGGTGCGCCGTCCCAACCCCGGTCAGAAAGGCCAGCGGCACGCCCTGGAACACCAGGTCTGTGATCGCCATCCCCCGGTCGCTGACCACGACCAGCTCCAAACCACCCGCGTTGCGCAGCCTGACTGCGCGCACGCCCCGCTCGCTGCCGTCCACCAGCTCGATTGGTTCCACCCGCGCCAACTGGCGGATATCACCCACCCGGCGCAAGATTTCAGCACGTGATAAGGTCTTTCCCCATAGAACTGCCATGCTGCCCCTCCAATTTATCCATTTACCCGGTTAGTTCAACCACGCTTGCTTCAACTGCGCTTTCTTCAAGCGCGCTTGCTTGTCAAGCGCGGTTGCTTGAGCCGACAAAGTTAACCATTTTATCCACCACCACCCCCTGGACGGCTTCCGCGCAGCGCGCCAGTACCGTGGGTGGCAGGCGCAGCAGTTCGGCATTCGGAATGCGTTTCTCGATCCCCAATACCGCCAGCAGGGCCTGCTCCAGGTCGGTGGCGATATTCACCTTGCTCACCCCACCCCTTGGCAGATGAATGGCCGCTTGCAGCATTTCCTCCGGCACCCCCGACCCGCCGTGCAGCACCAGGTGCACCGGGGTCAGCGCGCGGATTCGCTTGAGCCGTTCCAGGTCCACCTTCGGCTGGCGCACCATATACACTCCGTGCGCCGTCCCCACCGAAACGGCCAGTGCGTCTACTCCCGTCTCGCGCGTAAAACGTTCGGCTTCATTCGGGTCGGTATACAGCTCCTCGTCGCTTTCGGTTTCCAGGGTATCTGCCGAGAAAATGCGCCCCAGCTCCGCCTCCACCGACACGCCCCGCGCGTGCGCGTACGCCACCACTTCGCGGGTAATGGCGATATTCTCATCCAATTCCTTGCTGGAAGCGTCGATCATCACGGAGGTAAATCCGCTGGCGATTGCCTCCCGGATAATTTCAAATTCCCAGGTATGATCCAAATGCAGCGCCACCGGTACGCTGGGCTTCAGCGCCTGCACCTGCTCGTAGAATGCCGCGCCAAAATCACCCGGCGTAATCCCCGCCCATTCAAACTCGCGCTGTGAGATCTGCACGATCAGCGGCGAGCGGACCAGTTCGCCGGCCCGCAGCACCGGCGCGATCATCGGCGTGCAGCGCGGCGAATACGACCCCACCGCGTAGCCAGCCCGCTCGGCCTCGACCAGCAGATCCTTTAAAGGATGTATATTTTTGACTTGCTTTTCCATCTTAATTTTATGCTGTTCCTTTCTGAATAAAATCTCTCGGGGACAATGCAGGCCCCGCCCATAAACCAGACTCCTCGTCATACGTCCATCCGGGGGCGTCCAGCGTCATCGGCCGCCGCTCCCAACCCGACCGGACCCGCGCCATGGTTTCCTCCCAGGAACGCAGGCCGCTGAGCGCATCCGCCGCCTCTACGTTGCAGGCGCCCACCGCCACAGCCGCGGTTACCGCCCGGCGCGGCGAATAATCGTGCAGCATCCCGCTGAGAAAACCGGCAATGGTCGCGTCTCCCGACCCGGTAGTACCCACCATGTTTACCCGGAAGCAGGGCGTCCACAATTCCTGGTTTGCCCACCCTGCCAGGTCAGACGGGGCCGCCCGGCCCATGGAATACAGCGCCTCCCGGTTCGCGGTGCGCAGGTACAGGCCGCGATCGCCCAGCTTGATCCCGGCGATCTTCACGCCCATGTCGAGCAGCTCCCCGGAAAGAACCGCGAGCAACTCCGGCGTCGCCTGCGCCAGCACGTTGCAGCCCGGCTCCAACTGCGAAAGCCGGTCAAACTCAGCCCGGTGCAGCGCGTACAGTGTTTCCTCAAAACTGGGCAAGAAAACATCCACATACGGCAGCGCCGCGCGGAATATGCTTCTCCAGTCCGCCTGCCCGCTCTGCGTGGTCGGGTCCAGGGCCGCCATATCCAGCGATGTGGTTACCCCGGTCGACTTTGCGCGCCGGAACACTTCCACCAGTTCCTTTCCGCCGTCCTGGTACATGCGCCGCATGATCGGCGGGTAACCGAAGTGGAACAACCTGGCCCGGGCCACGCTCTTCATATCGATGTCGTCCGCGCAAAATGTCTCGTATACCCCCGGGCAGTGAAAGAAAAAACGGTCCTTGCCGGGTGGGCTGATCACAATCGTGTACGCGGATGTTTCCCCCGGCGCCACCGCCAACCCGCCCGCCAGTTCAGGACTGATCTCTTCTACCAGCGCCCGGATGATCCCGCCAAAGAAGTCGTCCCCCACTTTGGCCATCAGCTGCGTGGCGACCCCCAACCGGGCCAGCGCCAACCCCGTGTTCGATACCGATCCGCCGGTGGCAAAAATGGCCGGGCCAACCGTAATCAGCCCGCCCGGCCGGAACATCACCTCGAATTTCCCCTCCCCCAGGGCTTCGAGGCCGGGGAATACATCCACGCAAATCAATCCGCCCGCCACCACCTCAACACTATCCGGCATACACTTCGCCTTTTTGCAGTTTATCCCACGCGCCGTAGTAGCGCGCATAATCGTTGACCAGCAAATACAGCGGCGGCTCATCTTCCACAACGTCGGGGAACCGTCCAATCGGGCCGTGGAAGCGGTTATCCGCGTGATCGTCGTTCACCAGCGATACTTCCCCAACCAGAATGCGCCCATCCTCGCCCCAAAACTTGTGGTACATCCCCGGCGCCAGGGTGATGCTGTCGCCGGGCTTTAGCTCCACCACGCCGCCCGCCGGGATGATCTGTTCCACTCCATCCAGCGAAACGCGTACCGGCGACACCTTATCCAAATCTTCATTCGCGGTCGAATTGTAAAGCTGGATCATCAGCCGCCCGCCGCCGCGGTTGATAATGTCCTCCATCTTCGTCCAGTGAAAATGCATCGGCGTCACCTGGTCCATATTCACGATCAGGATCTTTTCCGCGTACAGCTTGCCTTTTCCGGTTTTTAGATTATCCTGCGCGCCGTTGCGCACGGTAAACATAAACAGGCCCGTTTTGGTAAAATCGCCCTGTCCAAAATCCGTGATATCCCAACCCAGGCTCACCTGCACAATCTCGGCCGCTTCCAGGCCCTTGCCGCGCCATTCTTCCGGCGACCAATGCGCAAAAGGCGGCAGGTAAAAACCGCGCTCGCGGATAAAATCATCCGCCGAGCGCATGATCGCATTAATTTCCGATCGTTTCATCGTTTTCATCTTATACACCTCGCATTCCTTCTACATGATCGCCCGGCTGTGAAAGTATCCGGCGCAACGCATGCAAACCAATGGTTAGCATGCGTTGCCAGATACTAGACGACTTCCAGTGCATCCATCCCTGGCAGCGTTGGAAAATCGGCGTGGGGTTCTGTCTGGTACCAGAAGGCGGTGGATGCGATATCGTCCTGGCGCGGTAGATAGCGTCCCTGTCCCTCCAGGGCAGAACGCCACCCCAGGTCCTGGATCGTCACCCGTAAATCCTGCTGGAAGCGGATGGGGTCCATAATATGCCAGCGGTACATGCCAAAACGCTGCTGGCTGCACGTACAGTCCATCCGGCTTAATCAATTGATGCATCCCCAGGTATGGAGTAGAGTAAGTGCAGTACTGGCCTTTCGGGAATTCCCAGTCCCATGCGCCGCCAAAGTAATCCTCGGTCCCGGTCCCGCAGATGGTTGGCCATGCGCCGTCACCGTCCAGGTAGAACTTGATTTCCCCCTCGCCCCACCAGCCGTTATTGGTCACCCCCACCGCCAGGTACGTGCCCACGTAATGCCCCTGCCCGCGCACGCCATCCAGCAGGGTATGCACCTGCTTGGCCGGCAGCGGGTTATTCCGCCGCCACTGGGCATGCAGGTAGGCGCGCGTCTCGGGCACTTCGGTCAGCGTGTAATCGATCGAATAGTAAAACCCGTGGATTTCATCCGCGGCCAGGTTTTCCAGCGTCAGGCGCGCGTGTTTGCGGAAGGGCATCTCCCAATAGCTGTTGAACCCGCCGGCCGGGTTCACCGCCACCGGCAGCGAGTTGACATTGGACCGCTCGCACCAGCCGTTGCAGAAGAAGTCGCCCAGCGGCACTTCAATCGAGGGCGTCTCTTCGCCGTCCCAATAGGCGCGCAGTACCAACCGGCGCCAGTTGGTTGGAAAAACGGTGCACCAGATGTGCTGGATCGCGCCCGGTCCATCGATATCTGCCAGGGTAACCGTCTCCCGCCCGCCAATGTGGATGGACGGCGACACCTTCCAACCCTGGCCCAGTTCGCGCGCCACGACCGCGCCCGTCCCAGCTACTGCGCTGCCGCCCTTGCCTTTTTCACCCGCGAAATTCTCCGGGCTAATCGAGCGTGTCTCGGCTTTTGACAGTTCGGCCAGGTTCCCCAGGCCCATCCCCAACCCGTTAAATACCGGTTCCATCCACTCCTCCTGAAAAGTATAACGATTGAATTCCAGTCATTATAGCTTGAGATGAAAACCGCGGGCAAGGCCGCGCAAAAACTATTTGTAAAGCAGCTGAAAATTTCCCCCAGCCTGGAGCGGGCCGCTGAGTAAGGTACAATCGAAGAAGCTTCCTTGAGGAAAAACCATGTTTATCTTCCTATCCAAATTTATCCCTACCTTGGTATACCCGATTGGCCTGATCTTTCTGGGTATTCTGCTGGCGCTGATCGTGCGCAACCGGAAACGTCTCCAAACGGCCGTCCTGATCTTCCTTGTGCTGCTGATCCTGGTTGCCGGGAACCGTTGGGTTTCCTATGCGCTGGCGCGCTCGCTGGAATGGCGCTACCTGCCCTTGCAGCCCGTACCGCAAGCAGATGTAATCGTTGTCCTCGGGGGTGCAACCGAGTCCCAGCAGTACCCCCGCCCCACGGTTGAAATCAATTCCGCCGGCGACCGGGTTCTGTATGCCGCCGAGTTGTATAAACAGGGCAAAGCGCCGGTGCTCTTGCTCAGCGGTGGCAATATCTCCTGGTACAATTCCCGCACCACCACCCCCGCCTATGAAATGGCCAGGCTGCTCGAGCTCACCGGCGTCCCAGGCGACGCGCTCTGGATGCAGCCAGAATCGCAGAACACGCGCGAAGATGCGTTGTTTTGCAGCCGGATCCTGAAGGAAAAGGGCGTCCGCCGCGTCTTGCTGGTGACCTCGGCCCAGCATATGCCGCGCTCTGTGGCGCTTTTCAAACACGAGGGCATCGACGTCATTCCCGCTCCGGTCGATTACACCATCACGCAGACCGGTTGGGACGGCTTGTTTTCGCCGGATCTAGAAACACTGCTGGTAAACCTGATGCCGAATGTTACCAGCTTGTCTCTGAACAGCAGCATTCTGAAAGAGTACCTTGGCATGTGGGTATATCATCTAAGGGGCTGGCTATAAGGGTCCTGTCTGCCGGCATCCCCTACCTGATCAACTGGGACTTCAACCGCCGCCAAAAACTGGACGAAATGAAAAGCTAATCCAGCGGCTATCAATCTATCCGCTGGTCCCCATACCCATCCGGGATTATTCCGCGACCCGTTCCCGCAAGCGCTGCCAGAAGGCTCTTAGCCATAGCGTCAGCCACTCGCGGATAGCCTGCTGCCAGGCGTTGCTGGCCCGGCGCACCCGGGTTTCATCCGGGGAATGCGCGCTGTAGGTTGTTTCGCGGTACAGCGAAGTCACCTGGCGCAGCGCCTGGTTGATCCGTTCGTACCCTTGCAGTCGCCCGCTGGTAAATGCCAGGTATTCATCCGGGGTCATGCTCGGCGCCGCGCGCAGGCCTGCCCAGGCCAATACCCGGCGCATGCGCCGGTACAGCACGGGTATCGCGATCACCGGCGCCTGCCGGGTGGTGGAAAACATGCGCAGCAGCAGGAAGGGCATGCTCAACAAAACCAGCCCCGCCACCAGAACCAGCCCGACCAGGTACTGCGCAGCCTCGCCCTTCGTCCCGCCAATTGGAGCGACCGGTGCGGGCGCCTGCGAATTGTTGGGCGTCTCTTCTGCATAGACAATTGGCGAGCGGCTTACCGTGGGCTCAAACTCGACCCAACCGTACTCCGGAAAATACACCTCCACCCAGGCATGCGCCGCCGATTCGGGCACCTGGTAGGCTGCCCGCGGCAGGTTGTAATCGCCCATCGCATACCCGCTCACCACCCGCGCTGGGACGCCCACCGTCCGCAGCATCACCGCCATAGCCGAAGCATAATGACTGCAAAAACCGCGCTGCGATTCAAATAGGAAATAATCCACCACGTCGCTTTTCGCGGGGACTTGTTTGACTCCCAGGTCGTATTCGAAATTCTCCCGCAGATAATTTTGCACCGCGATTGCTTTATGGTACGGATCATTCTTCCCACTCACCAGGCGTTTGGTCAAAGTGCGCACCCGCTCTGGCAGCGTATCGGGTAATTGAAGGTACACGGCCCGGATTTCCGCCGGGTATTGCGTGGAAGCCCCAGCCAGCTCGTTTGCGCTTACCTTAGTGGCCTCGGATATCACCTGGTATTTGGAAATCTTGCCTTCCAGGATCTTGCTCTGGTCCACCTGTGACGGGTGCAGGCTTACCCCCCCGTCGGTTTGGATCGGATCATTTACCGAGAACAGCGCTCCGCCGTGCCGGGCCTCCAGATCAAACTCCTGCCGCAGAAAGTAGCGTCCCGGAGAAGGTTGTTCCGGCAGTTCGGTCTGCCCGCTGATCTTTTCGGTCAGCCGGGCCGGTTCCCATCCATGTCCGTTGTAGGCGCCATAAATGCCATTGCGCCAGTAATGGGTGCGCATAATTACCTCGGGCAGGTTCATGGCAATATTCTCTGGAACGGGTGCCGGGTCGCTGGTGCGTACCCACATGATCGTCTCATAACCTTGCGAGATGGGCGCGCCAATTTCCCCCAGATTGGGGGTATTGACATAAATATTGGGTTTCGCATCCGGCGCCGGGGGCGGCGGCTTTACCCCAGAAAACAAGCGGCTGGCGGTATCCGAAGTCTGCTCGTGATAGCGGTCCATCCAGTCCGATATGGCGCGCCAGCCCTCCGGCGTGCCAAACAGCGGCGCCAGGCGGGCTACCAGAACAATTGCCAGCGCCAATGCAAACGCGCTGCCGCCCCATTCTACCCCTAGCTGCTCAGGATAATCGACCCGGCGGCGCTGCCAATCCTCGTGCTGCCGGTTGAACGAAGACCGCGCAATCAGCAGCAGCGCGCAAAACAAGAAAACCATATAATTCGACAGCGGCTGCCGGCTAAGGTGAACATTCATCGCAAATAACAGCGCGATTGGGAGCAGGCCGTTCAAGATTCTCCGCTGGCGGATCATCGTCCACATCAGCCAGATCCCGCATAACGCCAGGATCACCCCCAGCAGCAGCAAAAACAACCCCGTGTCCTTGATATTATCTCCGGCGCGCATCGCATCCAACCATCCGGAAACGCGCAGCGAAAATTCAACCGCGTGCAAGTTCAGATCATTGACCAGATCCCCCGGCGGGGTCGTCAGGATTTTCCCGAGCGGTGGAATAATATTCCCCACCGCCTGAACCGGGATCGCAAGCGCGATCAACAGCGCGTAGAACAGCGAAAACGCTCCCCCGTACCGCGAGGAAGCCAGCAGCCAGCCAAAGCCAATCCCCAGCAGGAAAGACGACACCAAAGGGGCGTCATTGGGCACCCAACTCGCCGCATCCAGGCTGTACATCAGCACGCTCACCAGGGTCCCAAACACAGTCAGGGTGACCCAATAACGGCGGGTTACGTTGAAAGTCCAATGGATCAGGTACTCCATCATTTCCCCAACTCCACCGAATTCCAATGCGCTTGCTGCGCGTCTTCAGACAGCGGATTTGCCAGGCGCGGCGTCCGCCGGGTTACCGCCCGCCCGGTTCCTGTAACCGAGAACTCCCACCGGCTGACCTCTCCATAATACCCGCTGACCAGGCGCACATCTTCCCGCCGCAAGATATTTGTCGTGATGCCCTGCTCTACCAGCAGCGGAACGAACGCCTCGGCAGCCGGCTTTGCGCCGCCAGCTAAAGGCGTACTACTGCCGCGCCAGGTACCCCCGCCGGTGCAAAGGATGCCGGATCCAGCAAAATCACCTCCGCCCTCCCTCTGCTGCCGCGGCTGCGCGAAATTCGGCGCAGCGCGCCCAGCCAGTTGGTAGATAACGATGGCGTCACCAGGATCAACAGATCATTACCGCCCACCAGTCCGTGCGCCCGGGCCAGCACATCTTCTAAGGGCCGCCCTGGAACGGCATGCAGCGGCGCGAGGGTCTGCAAAATTGACCATAAATGCGCCTGCCCCTGGCGGGGCAGCACGACCGTTTCTTCCTCCGCGCTGGCAATAACGCCCACCGAGAGGTTCTGCTGCAGCAGCGCCATCGCCAGCGACGCCACCACCGTGACCATCACTTCCTGGCTGGAGTCAGCCCCTTCCCCAACATGCGCGGTTGCGTCGAAGTCCGGCACCAACCACACGTTGGAAGCCGCTTCGGGAGAAAACACTTTTACAAACGGCTCCATCCGGCGCGCCGTTGTCCGCCAATGGATATGGCGCAGCGGGTCGCCGGGGGCGTACGCCCGGACCGAGGTGGAAGCAATCGTCTCTGCTCGCAGAGGCTGGTTGAGCGGGCGGTGATCCCCCAACGCGCCGCGGTGCGGCAGGAGCTGCTCGGGCAGCAGCGCCAGCGGCGGATAAACCAGAATATCCTGGCGCTGCAAATACAGCTGCCGGACGATCAGAATGCCAAATGGCTCGCCGATGCGCATCTCCCACGGACCCAGCGAGAAAACGCCGCGCCGCGTGCAGGTGGTGTGCGTGCGCCAGGTTACCTGGGTATTCGCATCCGCGGCGCGCGCGCTGGAAACGGTATAGCCCGGGATGTTCGACCGGTCGTCAAACTCCGCCCACAACACCGGCAGCGGTGTTGTGTTCCGTAGATAAATCTGCTCCTCAACTTCATCCCCCACCTGCATGGCGGCAAAGCGCAGCCTGCGCTGGCCTTCCACGCCGCGGCCCATGCTGCGCGCCCAAAAAAATGAAGTCAGGAGCATGCCGCCCAACATGATCGCGCTCATTAGCGCAACCGAGGATGGATCGATTATGTACCAGAATAACACCACCAAAAAAACGATAAACGGAACCCAGTGCTGGACCTCGATCGTTATCTGCCTGTCCGCATTCTCGGAACGCCAGATGACGCGCGGCTCGCGTATCCAGCGCCGGAATTCCTGCCGCCAGGTTCGGAATACCTTTTTCATGGATTCTATTTTAACACCTAATCGCATACCCATATTTTCAACCAGATCACCGCTTTGGTAACTGGCCTTTAGTCAGGTTTTCTTGCCCGACTTTTAGCCAGCCGCCCTTTTACTTCACGCGCACATGTTCGTGCCGCAGCGTTCCTGCTTTAATCCGCCACAGGCGGGTGGCAAATCGATCGATAAATGCCCGGTCGTGTACCGAAACCAGCACTGCCCCTGGGAATGCTTCCAGCGCGGTTTCGAACTGCTGGCGGGAGGGAATATCCAGGTGGTTAATCGGCTCGTCGAGCAGCAGGCAGTTCGCCCCGCTGACCACCAGGCGCGCCAGCAGCAGCCGGGCGCGCTCGCCGTAGCTCAAGTTAGCCGTTGGCAGGCGCACTTTGTCACCCTGGATCAGAAAATAATGCAGGAAGGTAAACATTTCGGTTTCATTCATTGGCGCCAGGTGCTGGATCGTTTCGAGCGCGCTTTCCCGCGGGTCCAGCGCTTCCTGCTGTTGGGGCATATAGCCGATGCGCACGCTGGGGCCAACAAACACTGTTCCCTTCGTTGGCATCACTTCCCCCATGATCAGGCGCAGCAGCGTGGTTTTTCCGGCCCCATTCGGCCCCACCAGCGCCACCCGTTCTCCGTACTGCAAGGTCTGATTAACATCTTGAAACAGCCAGCGCTCGCCAAATGCCATCCCCACCTCGCTCAGCGAGATCACCATCTGACCGCTGCGCAGGTTGGGCGAAAATGCCAGGCGCATGCTGCCTTCCGCATTCGGGCGCTCCACGCGTTCCTCCGCCGACAGGTAACGCTGCAGGCGTTTTTCTTTTGCCTTGGCGCGTTGGGCGACTTTTTTCGCCAGCCGGCGCATATGATCGTTATTCGTGCCGCGTTCGGTCGACAGCGCATGTTCCTTGGTCTGGCGAATATCCTGTTCCAGCCGGCGGGTTTCGGTTTGCTGGTCTTTCCATTCGCCCCACTGCTTCTCGATCTCGCGCGCCTTCATCTCCTGGTACTCGCTGTAATTCCCCGGGTACTCGCGCAGGGTATGTTTGTCGGGGTCCAGCTCCAGGATGCGCCGCACCGATTGATCCAGAAAGCGCCGGTCATGTGAGACGATCAGCACCGCGCCCCGGTACGTGGTCAGGAATCCTTCCAGCCATTCCAGCGCTTCGATGTCCAGGTGGTTGGTGGGTTCATCCAGCAGCAGGATGGAAGGCTCCGCTACCAGCAGCCGGGCCAGGCCCACGCGCGTGCGCTGCCCGCCCGAGAGATGGCGCATCCGCTCTTCCTGCGCAACTTCCCCCAGACCCAACCCTTCCAGAACCGTGTCGATCTTGTGCTCCACGCCAAAGCCGCCCAGTGCTTCAAAGCGGCTGAGCGCTTCCCCATACGCGTCCAGCACCGGCTGGGTATGGTCGCTCTCTAGCAGGCGGGTGAACATCTCAACCTGCTGGTACGCCTCCTGGAACCCCGCCATCCCCGCCCGGATGTACGCCCCCACGCTGTCTTCCAGATCCAGTTCCAGGCCTTGCGGCAGATAGCCCAGGTTCGCCCCCGGCGCGAGGAACACGCTGCCCTGATCCGGCGCTTCCTCGCCCGTCAGAATGCGCAGCAGCGTCGATTTACCGCTGCCGTTTGGTCCCACCAACCCCACCCGGTCCTCCGGGTTGATCGAGAAGGTGATATTTTCCAGAATCGTCTGGACCCCATAATATTTAGCTGCTTGATGAACCTGGAGCATCGAACTCCCTCCCAATACATATTAAAGCAAAAAGTCACGGGTCCGTAGTGGAAACCCGTGACTGAAACGATTTCAAGTCGATTTATGCTGTGACAAAGCAGGCCCACGCCAGGAACAGGCAGGCGCTGCGCCGCTGCCAATAAAGCAGCGCGTTGCGCCCGTTAGATGTTCGTCTGCAGGTCTGTCATCGTTTAGTCCTCTCTTCGAGAGATTATATCCCGCCCAGCAGGTAGGGTCAAGAGCGATTGCACTATGCGGAAAGGACTTTGAAACGGGATTGATCTTCGTTTTTCAAACATCGGAACACACGCCCAAAGGTATCATGCGAAGGGACCCCGTGGGTCAGATTCAGGTATTTCCCCAGCCATTCCTTCTTCAGGTTCCCGTACAGCTCCACATCGACCCAGTTCTCCGCTCCGCAGATCACCGCGCAGGTGTCAATCACGATGTTATTCAGTAAAGTATGCAGCTTATTCCGCTCGATCCGCGGATCTTCTAACTGCCCAAAGTGTTCGCTGATGCCTCCCAATGGCTGTTCGGCCTTTCTCCTCCTGGTCGGTCTTGGCCTTATCTTACCCCACCTTTATGTGCAATCGCCCTGTGTTTCGGAAAGCCCGAGGGAGCCGTAACGTCACGGAAATTTGCAAGAAATGGCATTGACCAGCATTCGTTCCTGGAGCCGGAAGCGGCGCCATGCTCATTTGGGATACTCCGGACTCGCCTGAACGGCGCGGATAAATACCATCATCTCCTCTGCGTTCAAATCCGAAATCGCCCAAAAGGTCATGCCAGATTGGGTCCAGTGGAAAAGATTGTAGCCCTCATTCGTTGTGCTTTGCAAATCTGCTGGCTTGTCCAGAGATGGCCAGATAAACAGGTTGATTTTATGCTTGCCGCTCTGGTAGACCAGGGCCGCCACCGCGCGTCCATCGATGTAATCCAGCCTCCCGCCGATCAGGGGGAACCCTTGCGCAGACAGGTCGGCCACCGGGGGAGAGAAATCCAGCTTCCCATTAAACCACGGCTTGACCGTATGCTGGTTGGAAGAAGCGACATCCATCAGGTGTTCGGCCATCAGAGAACGCACGTGGGCATTCTGCACTTCCAGCGCCAGGCGTGGTTCCGGGTTGGGGGTGAATAGCTCGCGCCCGAAAAACCCGGCCAGGAGTACCAGGATCGCGATCAGTGCGACCGCCGGCGCCAGCCACTGCCAGGCAAAGCCCTGCCGGCGCCCGGATGCGGCATCCATTTTCTTTAGTGAGGTGCGAATGCGCTTTTCCAGGGCTGCGGGCGCGGGGTGATATAACGACCGGTCACTGGTGGCGACATGCAGGCTTTCCAGCGCCCGGCGCTGGCTTGAACACGCGGCGCAAGTCTGCAGGTGCTCCTCAATATCCAGCGAAGTCACGATATCAAGCTCGCCATCCACGTATCCATTGAGGTAAACCTGAACACGATCACAGTTCATGCGCACCTTCTTCATCATAACACTGGCTCAGGCACTCCTTCAACCGCTGGCGCGCGCGCGCCAGGCGCGACATTACCGTCCCGATGGGTATCCTGGCGATTAAAGCGATTTCCTTGTACGACATGTCTTCCAATTCTCGCAAAACAATCAGCTCGCGATATTCGACCGGCAGCTTCTCCAACGCATTGGCGACCATCTGGCGATCGATTTTAATATCCGCGGTGAATTCCGGATTGCCCGGGTCAAGCTCGGTGCTGGTAAGCTCATCGTTGAGCTCAACCGTCTCCGCTTGCGCCCGGTTTTGATGCAGCCAGGTGTAGCACGAATTCCGCACGATGGTCAGCAGCCAGGAGCGGCTGTTGCCACCCTGGTAGCTGGTGAAATACTTGTAAGCGCGCAGATAAGATTCCTGGACAATATCCTCTGCATCCTGGTCATTATTGAGCAACCAGCGCGCAAGGTTGAAAGCTGCATCAATGTGGGGGAGGATTGTCTGTTCGAAAAGGTCTCGTTTACTTTGTTCTTTCGACATGATCCTTCCTAGTATTAAGACCCCTCTCATTATCATTTTATTCCAATTTTATAAAAAGTGATCTTTTTTGGAATAAATCACCCACCTGTTCGGGTATTAACGGGTGTAGGTCAAAACAAAAGAAAGGATGAATTAGAATGAAAATGCAGCATCAATTTTCCTTAAAACGGTTGGCCGGGCGGTTCGCCTGGCAGGTTGTTCTCCTGACAATCATCGGGACGCTTGGTCTGAGCGCCTGCAGCGGCCTGCGGTCTCCCGCATCTGCTCAGGCAGCGAATAATGCCGTTCCAAACACCGGGAGCGTATCGACGGCAAACGCGCCGGCAAATGCCCCGGCAACTGCCGCAGCACCTGGAACCCAGGCGGTCAAATCCACCGGGCCCAAAGCCTATATCGGCCTGTTCAAAGACAACGCGATCGCGGTTCTTGATACCGTCACGAACCAGGTGATCAAGACCATTCCGGTCCCTACCGGACCGCACGGTCTGGTAATCACCCCGGATAGCCGCTGGGTTTTTGCCAGCAGTGATGGCGATTCAAAGGTGAGTGTCATCGACACCGGCAGCGATACGATCGTGAAATCCATCGAGGTCGGCAAATCACCGCATGGCCTGGCGCTTACACCGGATGGTCGCCTGGTGCTAGCGGCTGTGTTTGGCGCGAGCCAGGTGGTTTTTATCGATACGAGCAGCTACCAGGTAATCGGGCAAGTTGCTGTTCCTTCACCACATAATATTGCCATCAGCCCGGATGGTCAAACCGCTTATGTCGCGGCGCAAAAGCAGGGGGCCGCCGGGCTGGCAGTGATCAATATCCAGAATAAATCGCAAAGCGCGTTTCTCCCGCTGGATAAATCTCCCCGCGCGTTGAACTTCAGCCCAGATGGGAAGCGGCTCTACTTTACGCAAGCCGGCGTCGACGCGGTGCAGGTGCTCGATCCAACCTCGAACCAGGTGACCGCGCATATTGATGTGGGCGCTTCGCCCCATCACCCGCTGTTCGTACCGGACGGGAGTATGGCCCTGGTGGTCAGCCAGGGACCCGGCGAGCTGGATTTTCTGGCTCCCGATACGAACGTTGCATTTCTCTCCCTGGCAGTGGGGAATATGCCGCACTGGATCGCGGTCAACCCGCAGGGGACCACGGCCTGGGTGACAAACGAAGCCTCCAATACAGTTTCCATCGTCGACCTGCAGAAATTCACCGTGACGGCGACGGTCCCGGTTGGCAGCGGCCCGCGTAAACTGGTCGTTCAGTCGGCCCCGGCTCCGGCTGCGAGCCAGGCAGGAAATACCATAAGGATCAACGGCATGGCCTTCGGCCCAACGACCATCACCATAAAGGCCGGGCAAACGATCACCTGGGTCAACCAGGATGCCATCGATCACACCGTCACAGATGACCAGGGGGGCTGGGATTCTGGCCCCCTGGCTCCCGGCAAAAGCTACCAGATGACGTTCTCCAAACCTGGGCAATACACGTACCATTGTACAATCCACCCGTTTATGACTGGGAAGATCATCGTTTCGCAGTAGTCTGACCCTTACCAATCCGATTCGCGTCCCTCTCCTGGAAGATATAGCTTTCTATCCAGGAGAGGGAATTTTTATTCGTAGATCAACCCGGCCAGGATGCGCGCACAGTACCTTGCTCTTTTCGGGGTTTGGGGGCTGCGGGGTTGCCCTACAACCTCGCAGCCCCCAAGAAAGATAATTCTCCCCTCCCGGCCTGCGCCAGGGCGATTCGCCAAGTACCTTGACAAAATGGGGCTTGTTCGCCAGCCGCTGGCCCAAAAGAATCTTTGCCCCCTTTGAGGGGGCAGCGGCGAAGCCGCAGGGGTGGTAAGGGGCTATTCGCGGGACTTTGCGAATAGCCCTGGCGTCCCTTTATCCAGCCGCGCCCATTCTCCGCAATTATTGAGTATAATTCGTACTGTATTTGATGACCTGGGGGAATGAGACCGGAGAACACGCCGGGCGATTAATGGTTGCGGTTCAAGAGAAAAATAGTTACAGGTTTTGGGTAATGGGTGAAGGATGATGAACGTATCTACAAAAGGGCCCTGGTTCCGCGATGCATCGGACCGGGCGCTAATTTTGCGTGGTGTAAGTGTCAGCGGCAGCAGTAAAGTGCCGTCCCGCCCCAATGGCGCGACGCACCTGCTCGAAGGTTTCTTCGAGCATCGCAACGTCTCATTTGTCGGGCGCCCCTTCCCTTTGGAAGAAGCCGATGAACATTTTACCCGCCTGCGCGCCTGGGGCCTCACCGTACTGCGCTTTCTGGTCACCTGGGAAGCCGTCGAGCATGCCGGACCCGGCCAGTATGATCTGGAATACCTGGATTACCTGCATGCCATCATCAAAAAAGCCGGCGAATATGGCTTCCAGGTCATCATCGATCCACACCAGGATGTATGGAGCCGTTTTTCCGGCGGCGACGGCGCGCCCGGCTGGACCCTGGAAGCAGTCGGTTTTGACCTGGCCCAGTTCCACGAAGCCGGCGCGGCCATCATCCACCAGCTGCACGGCGACCCCTTTCCGCCCATGGTCTGGCCCACCAATGGCGCCCGCGTCGCGGCCGCCACCATGTTCACCCTGTTCTTTGGCGGCAATGCCTTTGCGCCCAAAACGTTAATAGAGGGGGAACCGGCCCAGGAATATTTACAGCGCCACTACATCGCCGCCTTTCAACAGGTTGCCCGCCGTCTGCAAGACCTGGACTGCGTGATCGGCTACGAGGTATTCAACGAGCCCCTCAGCGGTTTTATCGGATTGCAGGATCTGACCCGCCCCACCTTCCCGGTCAAGTTTGGCCCGCTGGTCAGCCCGCTGCAAGCCATGCTGCTCGGGGACGGCATTTCCCAAGAAATTGAAATCTGGGAGCGTAACTTGATCCGCTCCAGGCTGGTAGAGCGCCGTTTAATGAACCCCCAAAAAATGTGCATCTGGCGCGAAGGCTACGCCGGGGTATGGCGTCAGAATGGGGTCTGGGACCTGGATGAAAAAAGCCGCGTGCGCCTGCTGCGCCCGCGTCACTTCGCCCAGGTAAACGGGCAGGAGGTAGATTTTTCGCGCGATTTTGTCCGCCCATTCATCAACCGTTACGCCACGGCAATCCGCCAGATCGCCCCGCAAACCCTGATCTTTCTGGAAACCGACCCGCGCATGCCTCCTCCACCATGGGAGCCGCAGGACGCCCAAAACATCGTCTATGCCCCCCACTGGTATGACGCTACTGTACTGTTCTTGAAAACCTATTCTCCCTGGATTGGCTTTGATGTGCACACCAACCGCGTCATCCTGGGCCGCCGCCGTGTGCAGCGCTCCTTCGCCCGCCAGCTGGGCAAACACAAAGAATACGCCAGGCGCCTGCTGGGCAATGTTCCCACCCTCATCGGTGAGATCGGCATCGCCTACGATCTGAACGGCCGCCGCGCATACCGCAGCGGCAGTTTTACCCAGCAAATCCGCGCCATGGACCGCAGCCTGAGCGCCGCCGACGAGAACCTGCTCAGTTACACCATCTGGAATTACACCCCCGATCACGACAACGAGCATGGCGACCAGTGGAACGGGGAAGACCTTTCTATCTACAGCCGCGAGATGCGAAAGGCTTCTGTCCACGGCCCGGATGGTTTCGAGATGGTGGGTGCCTCTCCAGAAGCCTCAGTCGATAATAACGCTGGCGGTCGGGCGCTGCAAGCCATCGTGCGGCCTTATCCCCGCGCAACCGCCGGAGACCCGCTGCACTTTTCGTTCGACATCCACCGGCGTATCTTCACCTTCGAATTTCGCCATGACCCCAACATCCAGGCGCCCAGCGAAATATTTGTGCCCGACTACCAGTACCCGCAAGGCTACAATGTATGGATTTCAGATGGCGAATGCGAAATCGACAAGGAAAAGCAAACCCTGGTCTACCGCCACACCGCCCAGCGCGAAACGCACCGCATCCGGATAACGCCCCGCTAAATCCGGTTAACCGCTGATTATCGGACGGGCAACCCATCCTTCAAAAAAGAATCCAGCAGCGGAATTACGTCATCCAGGCCTGGCAGAACCCGGTAAGCCAGCGCGCGGACTTCCGGTGCCGGCTGCTTGAGATCGGGGATCATCAGCGGCACCATCCCGGCGGCGTGCGCAGCGATAATCCCCACCTCGGCATCTTCCAGCACCACGCAGTGTTCGGGCGGGATGCCAATCCGCCGGGCGGCTTCCAGGAAAAGATCCGGCGCGGGCTTCCCCAGCGCCACCATATCGCCACACACCACCACCTCAAAGCGCGTGTCGATCCCCGCGCGCGCCAGTTTATAGGTAGCGAACGCGCATGGGGTTGAGCTGGCGACGGCCTTGGGAATATGATAAGCCTCCAAAAAATCAAAGAGTTCCATCAGTCCCGGCTTGAGCGGGATCCCGTTGGTTTCCATGTCAGCTTTATATATGGCCTGGCGCCTGGTAAAAACATCCTGGTAAGGCCACCCCAAGCCAAAAATGCCCTCAAGGATCTTCGCTGTATCTTGAGCCGTCAACCCAAGCAGGCGATGCGACGTACCATCATCCAATATATATCCGCGCTCGGCCAATGCCTGTCTCCAGGCTCCGATCGCCATGCGCTCCAAATCAATCATCAACCCATCCATGTCAAACAAAACAGCGAAGGTACCCATACAGCCGTCTCCACCCATAAGCTATTTTCCCGCCTGATTATATCAGCAAGGCATGCAGGCCGTCCGAAAACATCCTTTGCTCTTTTCCGGGATGGTTCTTCCTCTGCGAGACAGGGCTTTCGACTTTGCGAAAGCCCTGGTTCCTCATTTTCACACGGTTTTCACAAAGTCGCTTGTCTTTTTTCGGGGTTTGGGGTAGCGATGACCGCATTGCGGTCATCGCTACCCCAAAATCTATTTTCTCCCCTTCCCGCGCTTGCGAAGCAAGCACAGCTTCGCAAGCGCAGGAACCGGGGGATGGCGCTCTGTTCAGGGCATTCACAAAACGCTCGATTTTGTGAATGCCCTGAACATTTTCATTTCCCTTATTGACAAAATTCAATAACCGCAATATCATTTTTTGTAGATTTCTTTACAAATTTTGACGATTTCTAACAAAACAGATGTGACAATTGAAAACTTTTGAAAGAAGATTCCGCCTGGTAAATGTTCTCCGCGAGCAGCCAGGGATACGCATCCCTGAGCTGGCCAGGCTGCTAGAGGTATCGGAGGGAACCGTCCGCAATGATCTCCGCGCTCTGGCCGCCTCCGGGCAGCTGACCCGCGTCTGGGGCAGCGGCATTCCGCTGGAAGAGCAAGGGTTAAGTCCAACCTTTGCCGCCCGCGCCCGCATGAACCAGCCCGCCAAACGGGCCATCGCGCGCATGGCTGCCAGTCTGGTCACCGACGGCGATTCGGTTCTGCTCGATGCCAGCACGACCGTCTTTCAAATGGGTTATTTTCTGCAAGAACGCCGTAACTTGACCGTCATCACGAACGGCATTGGGGTAGGGCGAGAACTGGCCCGCACCCCTGCTACGACCGTAATCATGCTGGGCGGGATCTTGCGCCCGGATGGGTCGGCGGTTACCCGCCCCTTAGAGGAACAACTCTTAAGAGACCTGCATGTCAAAACGGCCTTCATGTCTTCGAGCGGCTTTTCGATTGAAGCCGGACTGACCGAAGTGGATATGTATGAAGCCCAGTTCAAACGCACCATGCTCGCGTCCACCGGGCGCCTGGTAGCGCTGATCAACTCGAGCAAATTCGGCAAAGTCGATCTGACTTCCTGCGCGCGGATTGAACAGGTCAGCCATATTTTCACCGATTATGGGCTGTCTAATGCGTGGCAAGAAAAGTTGACCCGCGCCGGCATCGCCTTTACCCTGTGTGACGATCCTGGTGATGCTGCGAGCAGTGTCGAAGAACGAAGAATGAAACATACCGAATTGGAACGTGGATCATGACCGATATACATCTGTACCTGGGCGCCAACGCCATCGAGCATTTAATCCAGTACTGCGAAACGCAGCAGCGCAAACATTTCTTGATGGTGGCAGATCGAAATACCTATGCTGCCTTTGGGCAGGCGGTGGAAAGCGCGCTAAAAGCCCGCGGCTGGGATGTTAAGGCGGTGGTCTTTCAAGAAAAGGAAGTGATCCCCGATGAGGCTTTTATCTTTCAGGTCTTATTACAGGCAGACCCCGTTGAGCGTACCTACCTGGCAGTCGGGTCCGGGACGCTGACCGATATCACCCGCTTTGCCAGCCATCGCAACCGGCAGCCTTTCATCTCCCTGCCCACGGCGCCATCCGTGGATGGCTATACATCTCCCAGCGCATCGCTCGTGGTTGGCCGGGTGAAACTGACCGTGATGGCCCAGCCGCCGGTGGCCGTAATCGCGGACCTGCCCACCCTGGCCGCCGCCCCCCAGGCAATGATCGCCGCCGGGTTTGGGGACATCCTGGGCAAAGCCATTGCCCTGGCCGACTGGAAACTCGGCCACCTGCTGTGGGATGAACCGTACAGCGCGGAAATTGCCCAACGCGTGCGCAAGACGCTCGATGCCTGTATCGGCGCGGCAGCGGAGATTGGTCAGGCTTCCCCGGTTGGGGTTGAAAAACTGGTCTTCAGCCTGATCGACTCGGGTTTCTGCATGCTTGATTTTGGCAATTCGCGCCCGGCGGCGGGCGCCGAGCATTACATGTCGCATTACCTGGAAATGAAACTGCTGCGCGAAGGCCGCCCGGCCGTTTACCACGGCGCCAAGGTGGCCCTATGCTCCATCCGGGTCGCTGAATTGTATGAACGCTTGCGCCAAATCAGCCGTGACGAAGCAGCCCGGCGGTTAAGTGCCAGTCCGCTTCCCAACCGCGCGGAAGAAGTCGCCCGCATTCAACAGGTTTTTGGGCCCATCGCCGATAAACTGGTCATCGAACAGGCGCCCTTCCTGGATCTGACCCCCCAAAGCTACGGCCAGTTGAAAGAGCGCATCCTGGCGCATTGGGATGAAATTCAAGAACTGGCGGGCCAGGTGCCCGGACCAAAGCAAATGGCCGCCCTGATCGAACAGGCCGGCGGGGCTACCCAACCCACCGGCTTGAACCTGACCGATGAAGAAGTTACCCAGTCGCTGCAGTACGCGCATTATCTGCGCAACCGTTTTACCGTTCGCAAACTGGTGCGCATAATAGGAATGGAGCCCTGACCCGAGTTGCAGGATGTGGGCGAGGGAAAGAAACCTCTTTCGCGAAACGACCTATCAAAAAAAGGATGCGATTATGTTATTACGAGATCGGTATGCGTCATGTGTCGAAAGCTTTATCCAGGTCTGCCACCGGCTGGCCCACAATCTGTACGTCACCAGCCACGGCGGTAACCTGGCCTGGAAACTGGATGACAACCTCCTCCTGATTACGCCCACCAAAATGAATAAAGGTGTGATCCGGCCCGAGGATATCGTCTTTATGAACCTCCAGGGGCAGGTAGTGGAAGGGACGCGCCGTCCTACCGGTGAATGCCCAATGTATCTGAAATTCTTCAACGAGCGCCCCGACGTTGTTTCCATCATCCACTGCCACCCGCCGGCTGCCTGTGCCCTGGCGATCAGTAATGGAAAAAACTGGTTGATGCGCCCGTTGTTCCCCGAAACCACGATCGAAATTGGCCCGGTGCCGGTCGTGCCCTACGCCGAACCGCTGACCGAAGAACTGGCCCAAAATTTCGCGCCCTTCTTACCGTACTACAATAACTTTATTATGGAAAATCACGGGCTTGTGACCATGACTCGCGGGGACATCGAATGGACCATGCTCAACGTGGAGGAGCTTAAATCGACCTGCCATTCGGTGATCCTGGCCATCCAGGCGGGCGGGGTGAAGGAAATCGATCGCGAAGGCGTGCGCCGGCTTAGCAACGTGATGCGCACGCGCGCCCTGCCCCTTTTCGGCGCGCCCGGTGTCGTCCAGTCACTGGAAGAGCTGTATTTCAATCCCCCGCAAGCCTGACCCGCGGATTTCCCGCGCCTATTGTAATCTGCATCCTTTAAAAACCAGGAAAACTGACCATGACCTCTTCTTTGTCTGTCGAAGCGCTGGAAGCCCGCTTGAATAGCTTTTCCCTGGCTGAGCGATCCAAAGCATTAGGTGAACTGGACTCACTGGCTCGCAGCGGAGCAGTGCCAATAAAAGCGCCCAGAGAAACGGCGAATATGCACTGCCACACGTTTTACTCCTTTAACGCCTATGGGTTTTCCCCCAGCGGGCTGGCCTGGATGGCCCGCAAACACGGTATTGCGCTGCTCGGCTCGGTTGATTTTGATGTTCTGGACGCCGTGGATGAATTCCTGGATGCTTGCCTGGTGGTCGGCGTGCGCGGCAGCGCCGCTTTGGAAACGCGCATCACCATCCCCGAATTTGCCACGCGCGAGATTAATTCGCCAGGCGAACCGGGCATCTATTATTACATGGGCATCGGGTTTGCTTCCAGCCAGGTACCTGCCTCGGCCGATACCGTCCTGGTCGATATGCGCAGGCGCGCCGATCAACGCAACCGGACCATGGTGCAGCAGCATTAATGCTTACCTTGACCCGGTCAGAATCGATTATGACCAGGATGTGCTGCCCCTGACCCCCGCCGGGAATGTCACGGAGCGCCATCTGCTGTTGGCCTATACCCGGGCAGCCGCGGCTCGCTTTGCCGACCCGGCGCCTTTCTGGGCGGAAAAGCTGCATATGCCGTATGAGCAGGTTGCTGCTCAGATCACCAACCTGCCCCTGTTCCAGAATACCGTCCGCTCCAAATTGATGAAGCGTGGCGGGGTCGGTTACGCACCGCCGGGACCCAATTCATTTCCATGCCTCGCGGACGTCAACCAGATGATTATTGCCAGCCAGGCGCTGCCCTGCGCCACCTGGCTGGATGGAACATCGGCCGGCGAGCAGGCGATGGAAGAGCTGCTCACTCTGCTCATCGCAAAAGGTGTTGTGGCGCTCAACATCATCCCCGACCGCAACTGGAACATTGCCGATCCGGAAACCCGCCGCATCAAGCTAAACAAACTCTACGAGGTTGTGGAGCTGGCGCAGAAGTTGGATTTGCCGCTCAACATCGGCACCGAAATGAACGCGCACGGGCAAAAGTTGGTGGATGATTTTGACCAGCCGGAATTGGCGCCGGTGCGCAGTGCATTTATCGATGGTGCCTATTTTGCCTACGGTCACACCGTGATGCAGCGCGCGCTGGCGCTGGGTTACCAGAGTGAATGGGCAAAAGCCCATTTGCCAACCCGGCGGGACCGCAATGCCTTTTACACCTGCATCGGGCGGCAGACACCTGCCAGCTATGAAGCATTGGAACGGCTAAAGCGAATGCCGGCATCCGCGACCCCCGCTGATTTCCTGAAGATCAATTGACCTGCCTATCCGGCACGGATTATTTACGCCTGATTAGGAGGGATCTGTGACTGACAAACTGGATGAATATCGTCGCTGCGTTGGGCCGCTGCCTGAAAAATATGGCCTGTGGCCGCTGTATGGCGCTGGTTTGGAGAACATGGGGAAAGAAGGCCAGACTCTCGCGGTCCCCTTCCCCACCTACGGCCCGGATGAACTGCTCATCCGCCACGATGCGTGCGGGTTGTGCTTCTCGGATATCAAGGTCATCGCTCAGGGGCAAAGCCACCCGCGCATATATAAAGACATGAAAAGCGACCCGGTGGTGCTTGGTCATGAAGTCTCCATGACCGTTGTAGGGGTCGGGGAAAACCTGCGCGACCGCTATAAGGTGGGCGACCGCCTTTCGATGGAACCTGAAATCTTCGTAAAAGGTCGCTCGCTGGCCTACGGCTACTGGTGGCAGGGCGGGCTTTCGCAGTATTCGGTCATCGGCCCGGCCTTTTACGACAATGACCATGGCAACAACCTCATCAATGTAAATCCCCAACGCGGTTACGCTGAAATCGGTCTGGCCGAACCCTGGGCCTGCGTGGTAGCCGCGTATGCGCTTCAATACCGGACGGCCTTAAAACCGGCCGGGACGTTGTGGATTATCGGCGCGGGCGACACTCGATCGTTCAAGATCAGTTCCGGCTTCGACTCAACCTCCCACCCAAACAAAGTACTTTTGACCAGCGTGCCGGAACCGCTGGCCGGTTGGGTAAAAAATTGCGCGGCCGCACTCGACATTGAAGTGCTCGATGTACCCGATGTCGCGCACCCCCCGGTTGAGTTTGCCGATGACATCGTGGTGCTGGGCGCCGACCCGGACATGATCGAAACGGTCAGTCCCTTCCTAAACCAGTTTGGCATATTGGCCATCATGGCGCAACAGGCCATGCCGCGCAAGACGAACGTGGATGTAGGCCGCATCCATTATCACCGCTGGGTATATGTAGGCAGTACCGGGTTGGATATCGCCGGAGCATATCGGGATCACCCGGTGCAAGCCAACCTGAAACCGGGCGGCAGATCCTTGTTTGTGGGCGCGGGCGGTCCCATGGGACGCATGCACGTTCAGCGCGCGGTCGATTTCCATAATCCCCCGGCGACCATCGTCTGCTCCGATGTCAGCGACATGCGCCTGAATGAACTAAAGGCTGCCTTCGCTCAGCAGGCAAAAGAGAAAGGCATCGCGTTTATCTGCTTGAACCCAAACAACCCGGTTGAGTACGCGGCCGGGATCGCGCCATTCCAACACACCGGTTTTGATAATATTGTCGTCATGGCGCCTGTTCCGGCAGTCATCGCCAATGCCGCCACGCTCCTGGCTCCTGGTGGATTGATGAACATCTTTGCCGGCGTGGCCCGCGGGACAATGACCAGCCTGGATCTGAGCGACACCTACCTGAAAAACGCGCGTGTGATCGGCCACTCCGCCTCCGGCATGGAGGACATGCTGATGGTGCTGGAAAAAACCAACTCGGGAGAGCTTGCGCCAAACCGCTCGGTAGCGGCGGTTGGCTCGCTCTCGGCAGCCAAAGAGGGGCTGAAAGCGGTCAAAGATGCCACCCTGGCTGGGAAGGTGGTGATCTACCCCAACATCCAGGAATTTCCGCTCACCACGCTGGCCGAACTGAAGGACAAACTGCCCTCCGTGTATGCCCTGTTGAATGAGCGCGAGGAATGGACCAACGCAGCCGAAGCGGAGTTCCTGCGCTTGCTGCTGCCCTGAACCGGGTCTTCAAACTCAATGCTCGGACTGCGTGTTTCAGAACACGAGTGATAATTTTTTCGAAGGAATAAAACGTATGGACAAAACCTTACAGGATCGGGTCGCCCTGGTGACGGGCGGCGCGCAGGGGCTGGGTCAGGCGATTTGCTGGCGGTTGGCCCAGGAAGGCTGCCACGTGGCTGTGGCGGACCTGAATGAGGAGAAAGCTTGCCAGACTGCGGCAGCCATTACCGACCGGCGCGCGATCGGGATTAAGGTAGACGTGACCAATGAAGCGCAGGTCAGCGCGATGGTCGACCGCACCGTCCAGGAATTTGGCCGCCTGGACATTCTTGTTGCAAATGCGGGCATCCTGATCGCGGAAGATATCACGGATTTTCCGGCAGAAAAATGGCTGGCCGTCATCAACGTCAACCTGTACGGCTATTTTCTATGCGCCAAGCATGCCGCGCGGGTGATGAAAGCGCAAAATAAAGGCGCGATTATTGAAGTTAATTCCAAATCGGGCAAGAAGGGCAGTTTCAAGAATTCAGCCTATGCCGCCTCTAAATTCGGCGGAATTGGGCTGACTCAAAGTATCGCCCTCGACCTGGCAGATTTCAATGTCCGCGTCAATGCCGTTTGCCCGGGGAACCTGCTCGACTCCCCCTTATGGAATGAAGGCCCGAACGCCTTGTTCAAGCAGTATGCCCGCAAGTGGAGTATCACTGAAGAAGAAGTGCGCAAGAAGTATATCGACCAGGTGCCCATGAAACGCGGATGTACGTACCAGGATGTATGCAACGTCGTGGTCTTCCTTGCCTCAGATCAGGCCGGCTACATGACCGGTCAGGCAATCAACGTCACCGGCGGGCAGGAAATGCGCTGAGGTCGAAGAACCAGGATGGTTTGAGGTTTGGAATCATCCGCCAAATTTATTACACCAATCGTTATTATTCGAAGGAGAATATTGCATGATTACCGCAGAAAAGGCGCAAGGAGCGCCAAACCAACCCAAACTTTCCCGTATGGAAGCCGTCTCGGCGATGATCGAAGACCAGGGACTGACCAAAGAGCAGCTGCTGGGCTACCTGCGCCAGGTGATGGAAATCCGTGCGCTGGAAAACAATATCGCCAACCTGCTGAGCAAGGCCGTTTTGAAAGGCGCCTCGCACCTGTACGCCGGGCAAGAAGCGGTAGCCGTCGGCGCAGTGGCCGCCTTACGCAGTGACGACCTGATTACCAGCACGCACCGCGGGCATGGTCACGCGCACGCGCACGGAGACAGCGTTGCCAGCACGCCGGAAGCCAAGCAAGAGCATTACAACAAGATGATGGCCGAAGTGCTGGGCAAGTCCGGCGGTTACTGCAAAGGCAAGGGCGGTTCGATGCACATTGCCGATGTGGAACACGGCAACCTGGGCGCGACCGGCATCGTGGGCGGCAATATTCCCGTCGCGGTTGGGGCAGCCCTGGCGCAAAAACTCATGGGGAACGATCGGGTCGTCGTCTGCTTCTTTGGCGACGGCGCGTCGAACACCGGCAACTTCCACGAATCCCTCAACATGGCCAGCCTGTGGGATCTGCCGGTCGTGTTTGTGTGCGAGAACAACCTGTACGCCATGTCTGTGCCGTGGGTGAAGGCCAGCAAACTACCCGATGTGGCCAGCCGCGCCTGCGCGTACGGCATTCCGGGCCAAACCGTGGATGGGATGGATGTCCTGGCGGTCCGCGAGGCAGTTTCGAAGGCTGCTGAACGCGCTCGCGCCGGGCAAGGCCCCACCCTGATTGAAGCCAAGACGTACCGCTGGTTTGGGCACTCCCACTCGGACCCGCGCGCTTACCGCACGCGCGAAGAGGAAGCCGAATGGAAACGGCGCGACCCGATCACCGTGATGAAAGAAAACCTTGAATCGGTCAAAATGCTGACCGAGCCCGAGTTTGAGGCGATGGAAACTACGGTGGATGCAAAGCTTGAAAGCGCCATGCAGTACAGCGCAGCCTCCGCTGAGCCACAAGCCGCTGAAGTGGATACGGATGTGTACGCCCCGTCGAAATTTACCGCCGCGGATATTGAGGCCGAGCGCAAGCTGCGCGAACGGGTGCGCCAGAATGCCGCCAGCATCCGCCAGATTTCCTACGCGCAGGCGCTCCAAGAAGCCATGCGTGAGGAAATGCAGCGCGACGAGCGCGTCTTTATCATGGGCGAAGATGTGGGCCTGTACGGTGGCGCCTACGGCGCGACCCGCGACCTGATGAAAGACTTCGGCGAATGGCGCGTCATCGATACCCCCATTTCTGAGGCAACCATCGGTGGAGCAGCCGTCGGCGCGGCCATGGCCGGCATGCGCCCGGTCGCGGAAATCATGTACGTTGACTTCACCCCACTGGCAATGGACCAGATTGCCAACCAGGGCGCCAAAAACCGCTATATGTTCGGCGGCAAGACCACCGTTCCGATGGTCGTCCGCACCGAGGGCGGGGCAGGGCGCGCCATCGCTGCGCACCACTCGCAAAGCCTGGAGTCTTTGTGGACGCACTTCCCCGGCATTTACGTGGTGATGCCCGCCACGCCGTACGATGCCAAGGGCCTGCTAAAGGCCGCCATCCGCGACGATAACCCGGTGATGTTCATTGAACATAAGATGCTCTATAAGGAAAAAGGCCCGGTCCCTGAGGAAGATTACATGATCCCCTTAGGCGTGGCGGATATCAAGCGCCCCGGCAAAGACATCACCCTGGTCACCTACTCGCGCATGGTGTACACCTCCCTGGCCGCCGCGGAAATGCTTGCTAAGGAAGGCATCGATGTGGAAGTAGTCGACCTGCGCACGCTCAAGCCGCTGGATATCGAGACCATCCTGACCTCTGTCAAGAAGACCGGCCGGCTGGTCTGCGTCAGCGAAGCCTACGAAAACACCGGCTTTATCAACGAGGTCATGGTGCAGGTAAATGAACGCGCCTTTGATTATCTGGACGCCCCCATGCTGCGCGTTGCCGCGGCCAATGTGCCGGTGCCGCGCGCTGAAATCCTGGAAGACCAGGCCATCCCGAACGAAGGCCGGATTATTGCAGCCTGCCGAAAGGCGGTAAGCTAATGGCCATTGAGTTCTTTATCCCAAAACTGGGGCAAACGGTTGAAGAGGTCACCCTGGTGAACTGGCTGGTCGAGGATGGCGCAAAAGTGAGCCAGGGCCAGGAAGTGATGGAAGTGGAGACAGACAAGGCCATCTTCCCGGTGGAAGCCAACGGCAAAGGCTATATCCATATCGGCCCCTACAAGGCCGGCGAAGTGCTGCCCGTCCTGACCGTCGTTGCCATTATCGGAAAAGAGACGGATACATTTATGCCGGCTGGCGAACCGGGCGAGCCCAAAGCGGAGGAAACGCCTGCTCCGGCGGAGCAGGCCGCGCCTGAGCCCGGAACTGCTCCGGAAACCACCCCGGCGGCTGGTACGCAGGCAGGCAAAATATTCGCCTCCCCACGCGCCCGCAAACTGGCTGCTTCCAAAAAAGTTGAACTAAGCCAGGTAAATCCAAGCGGTTGGGGTGGGCTGCGCGTGGCGGAACGGGATGTGCTGGCCTACCTGAGCAAGGCGCCCAAAGCAACCCCTGTGGCGCAGCGCATGGCATCTGAAATGGGCATGGATCTGCGCGAGCTGACCGGAACCGGTCCGGGCGGGCGGATCATCAAAGAAGATGTAGAGCTGGCGATGAAACCGGCTGAAACCGCTACGCGGTTTACAACCGCGCCGCGGTTCCCAGCCGCGCCGCCGCCGTTCCAGCCGCCCCGGCTGCCGGCGACCCGGTACGGGAGCGCATCCCGCTCAAAGGCGTGCGGGCCATTATCGCGGACCGCTTGGGTACCAGCGTGCATACCACCGCGCGGGTGACCCTGATGATGGAAGTCGACGCGACCGAATTTGTCGCCGCCCGCGAGCGCATCAAAGCCAAAGTCAGTGAAAAATGGGGCTATGCGCCCGGCTATAATGATTTGCTGGCAAAGATTGTAGCAGCGGCGCTGCGCGAGCATCCTTACATGAACGCTCGCCTTACCCCCGATGCAATCGAAATTCTCAGCCATGTGAACCTCGGCATGGCGGTCGATACCGAACGCGGCCTGCTCGTGCCGGTCGTGAGGGATGCCGATCAGAAGACCTTGCGCCAGTTTGGGAGCGAATTCCGCCAGATGGTCGAGCGCGCGCGCAGCGGTCGCGCGTTACCCGATGATCTCAGCGGCGGGACCTTTACCATTACCAACCTGGGCATGTATGAAGTAGACGCCTTTACCCCGGTGATCAACCTGCCCGAGGCAGCCATCCTGGGCGTCGGCCGCATCTCGCCAAAGGTTGTGCCGTATCACGGCAGCCCGGAAATCCGCCAGATGCTGACCCTCTCGCTGGTGTTTGACCACCGCCTGATCGACGGCGCTCCGGCTGCGCGTTTCCTGCAGTATATCAAGCACGTCATCGAAGAGCCTTACCTGCTGCTTGCCGGGTAATCAAAAAACCTGGCAGTCACGCACCCCCTTGAATTAATCGACTCGGGGGTGTCTCAAAAGGCTTTTGGCTGCTGTGCCGCAATCGCCCCGCAATCGCCCCGTTATCGCGCGCCTTCCTCGCTGCTTTTCTCTGGGGTTTGGGGTTATATTGCACAATAAAATTGTGCAATATAAACCCCAAAATACAAATAAAGCCCCCCTTCCCGATTTTTGGGAAGGGGGGTTGGGGGGGATGGGCTTTTGCGAAAACGGAGGCCGTCTCAAATCCTTTTTGAGACGGCCTCGTTGACTTTGAACAAGCCCTGGATGAAGCTGTCATACAAGTTGACAGCTTCATCTTATTTTGCTATGATCACCAAAAGCCGCTCGCGATTCCGCCAATCCCATTTCCACCATTATGGTTACACCCAACGAAGGAAATCCCATGTTACCAAAAATCACCCGGGGCACCCTGGCTGACCAGGTTACAAACCGGCTGTTAGAATACATCGAAGCCCAGCATTTAAAACCCGGTGATCTACTGCCCTCGGAAACTTCATTGGGCGCCAGTTTTGGGGTCAGTCGCCCGGTCATTCGCGAGGCCCTGAAAAGCCTGGCGGGCAAAGGCTTTATCGAGATTGTCAATGGCAAAGGCGCCTTGATCCGCCCCATCGACAGCGACCCGCTGCGGCTCTTTTTCCAGCGCGCGATGCAAATGGAGTACGGCACCATCCTGGAATTGATGGAGGTGCGCAAAGGGCTTGAGGTCCAGTGCGCGTCCCTGGCGGCCCAGCGCCGCGACGAGAAAGACCTGCAAGCCCTCCGCCGGGTGCTCCAGGCCATGCGAGCGCATCTGGGCGATCTGGAAGAATTTACCCGCCTGGATGTTGAATTTCACCTGCATATCGCGGCGGCGTCACACAACACGCTGATGGTGTCGCTGGTCGAGTCGATCCGCGATGCATTGCGCAATACCATCGTTGCCGGTTTTGCAAGCCGTGGCTTGCAAAACAGCGGCTTACAAAGCCGCGGGGAAGCCCTGCAGTTTGAAAATATTCAGCATGACCATGAGCGGCTGTTCGAAACCCTGGTGGAAGGCGATCCGCAGGCCGCCATGCAAGCCATGACCCGCCACTTTGATGAAGCCATCCTCGCCATGAGCAGTTCAAACCCCGAGCAGCGAAGCGAATAAACGCCGCCCGTTTTCTTCCGAACGCCCTTCATAAAACGGACCAAACCATTCCCAAAGGAGAAATGCCATGGAACGACTGGAAGTAAGCAATGGAAAAATCGTGACTGCCAGCGGCAAGCCCATCGCGCTGCGCGGTACCTGTGTCGGCGGATGGATGAACATGGAAAACTTCATCAACGGCTACCCCGGCGATGAAAGCGGCACGCGTTGGGTGATGGCCCAAACCTTGGACCCGCCAAGGCAGAGTTCTTCTTTGACCGCATGCTGGATTATTTCCTGGATGAGGAAGACATCCGCTTTATGAAAGCCTGCGGCGCGACGGTGGTGCGCCTGCCGCTAAATTACCGCCACTTCGAGCGCGATGATGCCCCCTTCCAATACCTGGAAAAGGGTTTCGCGCGCCTCGACCGGGCCGTGGAATGGTGCGCAAAACACGGCCTATACGTGATCCTCGACCTGCACGCCGTGCAGGGCTGGCAGAACACCGACTGGCACTGCGATAACCCCAGCCGCCAGACCCTCTTCTGGACCCAAAAGCAGTTCCAGGATCGCTTTGTCGCGCTGTGGGAAGAGTTTGCCCGCCGTTATCAGGGCAATCCCACCATCGCCGGTTACAACGTGATGAACGAGCCGGTGACCAATACCCCCTTTGGGCGCTTTACCAGCGCGTACACCCCCAATTGGGACATCATCAACCAGGTCTACCGCCGGGTGGTCAGCGCCATCCGCGCCATCGACCCGACTCACATCATCTTCCTGGAAGGCGACTATTTCTCCAGCCGCTTCGCCGGGTTGGAGCCGCCCTTTGCCGACAACCTGGTCTACAGCAGCCACAACTACACCGCCGCCGGGTTTGGCCCGGGCAGTTACCCGGGCGAATTTCGACGGCGAGCATTGGGACCGCGCCAAACAGGAAGAGCTGTTCCTCAACCACGAGGGCACGCGCTTCACCCGCACGCACAATGTGCCGCTGTGGGTGGGCGAATTTGGCTCGGCATACAACGGCCCCGCCAATGAGAATGAAGACCGCCTGCAGGCCCTGGATGACCAGTTAGACGTCTTCGACCAACACGAGCGCCCACTGGACCACCTGGACCTATAAAGACGTGGGCGTCATGGGCTGGGTGACCCTGCCACCCGAAACCGAGTATATGCGCGTCATTGCCCCCGCGCTCAAGGCCAAATATGATCTGTACTCGGATTTCTGGATGCGCTGGCTGCCGCTCACCCCGGTCGCCCAGGAAGTGGAAAACTGGCCGACATGCATGGAGGATGTGATCGGCGACCCGGAGATCGATAAGCACGCCAACCGCACCTACCTGATGCAGCAAGCCCTCTCCGGATACGCGGGCAATTTCCTGCAGCCCTATTACGCCAGGTGCTTCCAGGGCATGACGGAAAATGAGCTCGACCGGGTCTTGCAGTCCTTCGCGTTGAAAAACTGCCGTCCGAATGAAGGCCTGGTTGAGGTGTTGAAGAAGCACCTGAACGGATAGTCCTTCCACTTTCCCTGGATAGCGCCCTGAAGGTTCGCTGGTATCAGTGGTTTTGACCAGGGAGTTGCAAAAGGAGAAAAATGAGCCAGATCCAATCCGAAGTCCCAACCCTTGAAACGCTTGCCATCCTGGTCAATCCCAAGTCCGATCATGTGGCGGTGGCAAAGCAGACCATTCCGGCGGGGACCCGCCTGTCCTGCCCGGACGGGTCAGTCGTCACTCTCCGGGCGGAAATTCCCCCTGGGCACCGCTTTGCCATCCGCCCGGTGCCTGGCGGCGAATGGGTGCTGCCAGTATGGGCAGCCCTTCGCCGTTTCGCGCGGGTCTGCAGCCCGGCGACCCGGTGACCGATGAGACCGTCGAGAATATCGTGCCGCAGGAAAACCCGGAGAATATCCAGCTGTCAAGCGCCGGCCCTGCCCGCCTGGGAAGGCCCGCTGCCCACCTTCGACGGCTTCCTGCGCGCGGATGGTCGGGCCGGGGTGCGCAACTGGATCCTGATCGTGCCCACCAGCAACTGCTCCAGCCACGAAGCCGCCACGATTGCCATGCAGGCCGAGTTTTCCGGGTCTATACAGCCGCGAAAAGTACCCCAACGTGGACGGCGTCACCGCTATTCCGCATACGCGCGGCTGCGGCTGCCCGGATATGATCCCGCTCGGGACGCCCGGTCACCGCTTTACCAGCATGGTCGAAGCGACCATGCGCCTGCTGGCCAACCATATCCGCCACCCCAATGTTGGCGCGGCGCTGCGTGATCGAGCTGGGCTGCGAAAAGACCAACCTGGCCGCCTTCAACCGCTTTATCGCCCGCGATCTGAATCTGGTCACAGCAACGCCCGGGCCCTGGCCCATCCGGTCCGCACCATTCGCCCGGTCGATTTGAGCGCTGTCTACGGCAAGCCCGTCTACAGCCTGAGCATCCAGGACTGCGGAGGCACCCGCGCCACCATCCAGCGCGGGTTGGAGCTGGTCGCGGAAATGCTGGAACAGGCCAATCAAACCCCGCGCATCCCCATCCCTGCCAGCGAGCTGGCGCTCGGGCTGGAATGCGGCGGCAGCGATGCCTTCTCCGGGCTCAGCGCCAACCCGGCCCTCGGGCTGCGCCTCCGACCTGCTCATCCGCGCGGGTGGGACATCCATTATCTCCGAGACGCCCGAATTCTTTGGCGCGGAACACCTGTTTGCCCGGCGCGCGGTCAGTCGCGAGGTTGCCCACGGCATCTTTGACCAGATCCAGCGCTACCGCGAATACGCGCAGCGCAACGGCGCCAGCCTCGACTGAAAACCCCAGCCCGGGCAACAAAGAAGGCGGGCTGCTCAATATCACCATCAAGTCCTTGGGCGCCATGGCCAAGGCCGGGCAGGCCCCCGTGCAGGGCGTGATCGACTACGGAGAGCCGTACTGGCAAAAAGGCCAGCCGGGACTGTGTCCCAACGGGCTCTACCTGATGCACGGCCCCGGCTACGACCCTGAAAGCGTCCCCGCCATGGTCGCCTCCGGCTGCCAGTTGGTCTGCTTTACCACCGGGCGCGGCTCGGTGCTGGGCAATGCCATCGCCCCGGTGATCAAAATCGCCTCCAACAGCCCCATGTACAACCGCATGAGCGCGGATATGGACATCAACGCGGGCATCGTGCTGGATGGTACAACTTCCATCTCCGAGGTCGGGCAGCAAATCTTCGCCGAAATTCTGGCAGTCGCCTCGGGCAAGGTCACAAAAGCCGAAGAAAACGGGCACCGCGAGTTTACCATCTGGTCGGAAGAAGGGATTTCGTTATAAACATGCAGACCATCACCATTCAAAATATCACCGTCAGCCGCTTCATCCTGGGCAGCAACCCGTTTAGCGGGTTCTCGCACCACAGCCCGCAGATGGATTGGGATATGCGCCATTTCTTCACCACCACCCAAATCAAGGACACCCTGCGAGAAGCCGAAGCGCTGGGCGTAAACACCTTCATCGCCCGCACCGACTTTCATGTCATGCGCATGTGGATGGAGTACCGCGACGAAGGCGGCACGTTGCAGTGGTTCGCCCAGACCTGCCCGGAAGTCGGCAGCCATGAAACCTGCATTCTGCGCGCCAGCGCCTACGGCGCCAAAGCCTGCCACCTGCATGGCGGCGTGATGGACCAGGCCTTCGCCCAGGGCAAGCTGGACGATATTCAACCCGCGCTCGACCTTGCGCGGCAGAAAGGCATGTTAGCCGGTATTGCCGCGCACAACCCCCACGTCATTGAATGGGCTGAACAGCACCTCGACCTGGACTACTACATGTGCTGCTATTACAACCCCGACCCGCCGGGATGAACACGCCGCGCATGACCCGGATGCCAGCGAGCATTACCTCGAAGAGGATCGTATAGCGATGACCGGCCTGATCCAGCAGTTATCCCGGCCGGTCATTCATTACAAAATCCTGGCCGCCGGTCGCAATGACCCGGCCGCGGCGTTTGCCTTTGCCGCCGCCAAGATGCGCGCCAACGATGCGGTCTGCGTGGGGATCTATCAGAAGGATCGTCCGGGCATTTTGCGCGAAGATGTGCAGTTATTGGAGGCAAGTTTGCGGACGAACGCGCCTGATTTTCAAGCTGCAAATCCCACAAATCGCCTATAATAAAAGGGCCGCGCCTGGCTGCTATTTACGCTGGGCTCCCGTGAACCAGTCCAATAAAATCGCGCGGCAAGATTGACACACTTTCTAATCCGTGCTACTATTTATTCCTCCGTGAACGATAACGGTAACGATTTCAACCCCGCTACTCCAAGAAATAACGATAAATGCAAACCAGGAAACGGGTCACGATCAAAGAGGTCGCTCATGCTGCCGGTGTTTCAACGCAGACCGTTTCGCGCGTGTTAAACGACCGTCCAGACGTCTCGGCCGAAACGCGTGAAAAGATCCGCGCCATCATCGCGGAAATGGGCTATTCCCCCAACGTGCTTGCCCGCAGCCTGATCCAGGGCCGCTCGCACACCCTGGGGGTCGTCGGTTATGGGCTGAGCTATTATGGCCCCTCGCGGGTGCTGACCGGCATCGAGCGGCGCGCCAATGAGCTGGGCTATTCGCTCCTGCTCAGCCTGCTGCGCGAACCAGATATCAATGATGGCGAGGAGATCTTCCACAACCTGCTCGCCCACCAGGTGGATGGCATCATCTGGGCGGTCCCGGAAATCGGCTTCGAACCGCGAGTGGGCGGCCGAACAACTCAGCCAAACTGCCGGAGCGGCTGGTTCCGACCCCGTCCCGGTGGTTTTTATTAACATGCAGCCCGCTGCCCGGCCTGACCGTATGCGGCGGTGGACAATCGCGAAGGCGGGCGGCTGGCCACCCAGCACCTGTTGGACGCAGGGCTACCGCAGCATCGGCATCATCACCGGGCCATGCTCCTGGTGGGAAGCGCAGCAGCGCGAATTGGGCTGGCGCGAAGCCATGCAGGCAGCCGGCGGCGCCCCCTGCGACCTGCGCCTGCTAAAAGTGACCGGCGACTGGTATCCATCCAGCGGTGAAAAAGGACTGGAAGAACTGCTCAGCCGCTGCCCCGAGCCTGGATGCTGTCTTTGCCTGCAACGACCCCATGGCCGCCGGCGCGCTGCTGGCCGCGCGCCGCCTGGGCCGCCGTGTTCCGCAAGACCTGGCGGTGGTCGGCTTCGATGATGTCCCCGAAGCCGCCTTTTATTATCCGTCCCTGACCACCATCCGCCAGCCCCTCGCGGAGTTGGGCGGGCAGGCAGTGGATCTGCTCAACCGCGTACTGACCAGCCCAATTGAATAACCAGACCGTTGAACCATCCCAAACCCTCTGGCTGCACCCCCAACTGGTAATTCGCAACAGTTCATTAAGAAAACTGTAGCATCCCTTTCGAAGGTATCGCTTCCCTTGCACGGTTCACAAATCACGCATCACTTTATCTATCCCAAGGAGATTGCATTATGAAACCAGTAACCCTAGGCGTTATTGTTGGAAACCGCGGATTTTTCCCCGCCCACCTGTGCAAAACGGGCCGTCAAACCATCCTCAAGGTGCTTGAGCAGGAAGGCTTCAAGGCCATCGCGCTCGACGAGGAAACCACCCAGTACGGCAGCATCTTCAGCGTGAGCGACTCGCAGAAGTGCGCCGATCTGTTCAAGAAGCACCGCGAGGAGATCGACGGTATCCTGATCACGCTGCCCAATTTCGGCGAAGAAAGCGCCATCGCCAATGCAATGCGCTGGGCCGGGCTGGATGTTCCCGTACTGGTGCACGCCTTCCCGGATGACATGACCCGCATGACCATCCTCGACCGGCGCGATTCATTCTGCGGCAAAATGTCTACCTGCAACAACCTGATGCAGATCGGCATTCCCTTCACCCTCACCTCGCAGCACTGCATGGACCCGGAAGGCGCGGACTTCCGCAAAGACCTGCAGAACTTTGCCGCCATCTGCCGCGTGGTGCGCGGCATCCAGGGCGCGCGCGTCGGCGCCATCGGCGCTCGCCCGGCGGCCTTCAACACCGTCCGCTACAGCGAGAAACTGCTCGAACGGGCCGGCATCACCGTGGTCACCCTCGATCTGTCCGAGCTGTTTGGCAAGGCCGGCAAACTCAAGGCGGACGATCCCAAACTCAAGACCAAGTTCGAAGGCGTGCACGGCTATGTCCCGGCCGATGGCATCCCCACCGAATCGATGACCCGCATGGCAAAACTGGGCGTGGTCATCGACGACTGGATGGAAGAAAACGCGCTCGACGCCAGCGCCATCCAGTGCTGGACCGCGATGCAGGAGTTCTACGGGGTCGTGCCCTGCACGCTGATGTCGATGATGAGCAACACCCTGGTGCCCTCCGCCTGCGAAACCGATATCGCCGGTCTGGTGGGTATGTACGCCATGGTCCTGGCTTCTGGCAAACCCAGCGCCATCGTCGACTGGAACAACAACTTCGGCAGTGACCCCGACAAGGCCGTCATCTTCCACTGCTCCAACCTGCCCAAGGACCTGTTTGTCGATGCGACCGTCTCCGTTCAGGAATGCGCCCAAGATGGATTACCAGGCCATCATCGCCGGGACGGTGGGCAAAGACAACACCTACGGCACCATCGTCGGGCGGCTCAAGCCGCAGCCGTTCACCTACTGCCGCATCTCCACCGATGATCTGAACGGCCAGATCCTCTCCTACCTGGGCGAAGGCACAGGTCACCAACGACACGCTCAATACCTTTGGTGGGTATGGCGTGGTTTGCATCCCCGAGTTCCAGAAACTGCTCAACTTCATCTGCGAGAACGGGTTCGAGCACCACGTAGCCATCAACCCCTCGCAAATCGCCCCCGCGCTCAACGAAGCCTTCACCAAGTACCTGGGCTGGACCACCTATTATCATAAATAGCAGAAGGATCACCATGACAGAACTGGATACCAAACTCTCTACCATCCACGCGCTGCTCGACCAGCACCACCTGGATGCGCTTTACCTGGCGCGGGTGAGCAGCTTTGCCTGGGCCACCTGCGGCGCGGCATCCTACATTAACACCGCCATTGCCACCGGCGAGGCCAGCTTGCTCATCACCAAAACCGCCCGCTACCTGATCACCAACAACATCGAAGCCCCGCACTACGAAAAAGAAGAGAAGCTCAAGGCGCAGGGCTGGGAGTTCGATTGTTGGCCCGTGGTTCCAGAATTCGGACGCCCTGGAACGGCTGTCGAAGGGCATGAAAGTGGGCGCGGACATTTGCATGCCCGGCGCCGCCGACCTGAGCAACGAGGTGGCCGTGCTGCGCATGAACCTGCTCCCCGAAGAACAGGCTCGCTACCGCGAAGTGGCAATGCTGAGCGCGCAAGCCGTGGAAGCCGCCACCCGCGCCGCCCGCCCCGGGATGAGCGAATACGAGATTGCCGCCAACCTGGCCAAAGAAGCCTACGACCGCGAGCTGGCTGCCGATCGTCAACCTGATCGCCACCGATGAGCGCATCTTCGGTTTCCGCCACCCGCTGCCCCGGTCGAAAAAGATGGAAAAGTATGCCATGGTGATCATCTGCGGGCGCAAATATGGCCTGGTCGCCTCCTGCACCCGCCTGATCCACTACGGCCCGCTGTCCGATGAGCTGAAGAAAAAGCAGGCCGCCGTCACCCAGATCGACGCGCGCGTCAACGCCGCCACCCGCCCCGGTCTCACCCTGGGCGAGATGTTCGCCAAAATCCAGCAGGCCTACGCCGCCGCCGGGTACCCGGACGAGTACCAGCTCCACCACCAGGGCGGCCCGGCCGGCTATGAGCCGCGCGAGTTCGTCGCCAAACCCGGGCTGGATGTGAAAGTGGCCGTCGGGCAGGCCTATGCCTGGAACCCCTCGATCACCGGCTGCAAAACAGAAGACACCGTGCTCATCACCCCGGATGGCTTTGACGTGATGACCGAGATGCCCAACTGGCCCATGGTCGAAGTAACCGTGGACGGCAAAGTTTACCGCCGCCCGCTGATCCTGGAAGTCTAAGAATGAACTAAACATACGCATCGCGACTCAGGAGTCGACACTGTCGCGATGCGTATGTGCGGTTGCTTTTTCGTTTGAAGGAAAACATGCGCGACAAGAAGTACGCGATTGGCGTTGATTTTGGGACCGAATCGGGCCGGGCGGTGCTGGTGGATGTGTCGAACGGTCAGGAAGTCGCCACGGCGGTCCACCGCTATGCCAACGGCGTGATCGATGAAAAGCTGCCCGGCACCGATATCCGCCTGCTGCCGGACTGGGCGCTGCAAGATCCCAACGATTACATCGAGGTCTTCAAAAACACCATCCCGGCCGTGCTCAAAAAGAGCGGCGTAAACGCCGAGGATGTGATCGGCATCGGCATCGATTTTACCGCCTGCACCATGCTGCCAACCAAAGCCGACGGCACCCCGCTGTGCTTCCTGCCGGAGTTCCGCAGCAACCCCCACGCCTGGATCAAGCTGTGGAAACATCATGCCGCCCAGCCCGAAGCCAACAAGCTCAACGAAATGGCCCGCGAAAAAGGCTGTACTTTCCTCGACCGCTATGGCGGCAAGATCAGCTCCGAGTGGTTCTTCCCCAAGGTCTGGCAAATTCTGGATGAAGCCCCGGAGGTCTACGCCGCCGCCGACCGCTTCGTCGAAGCCGCCGACTGGGTGATCTGGCAGCTGACCGGCGTTGAAACGCGCAACAACACCACCGCCGGTTACAAGGCCATCTGGTCCAAGCGCGAAGGCTTCCCCGATAAGGCCTTCTTCAAGGCCCTCGACCCGCGCCTGGAGAACATCGTCGACGGAAAAGCTGAACACCCACATCCACTACCATCGGCCAGAAGGCCGGCGAGCTGACCGAACAGGCCGCGCAGTGGACCGGGTTGAAACCCGGCACCGCGGTCGCCATCGGCAATGTCGATGCGCACGTGGCCGTCCCGGCCTCCACCGTAACGCGAGCCTGGGCGCATGGTCATCATCATGGGCACCTCCAACTGCCACATGGTGCTGGGCAAAGAAGAGAAGATCGTCCCCGGCATGTGCGGTTACGTGGATGAGGGCATCCTGCCGGGTTTCTTCGGCTACGAAGCCGGCCAGTCCTGCGTGGGCGATCACTTCGCCTGGTTTGTGGAAAACTGCGTTCCGGCTGCGTACACCGCAGGAGGCCAAGAAGCCAGGGCATCGACATCCACACCCTGCTGGAAGAAAAAGCCGCCAACCTTCAGGTCGGCGAGAGCGGCCTGCTGGCGCTGGATTGGTGGAATGGCAACCGCAGCGTGCTGGTCGATGTCGATCTGACCGGCCTGCTGCTCGGGCATGACCCTGCTGACCAAAGCCGGAAGAGATCTACCGCGCCCTGATCGAGGCCACCGCCTACGGCACGCGCGTGATCGTCGAAGCCTTTGAGAACAACGGTGTGCCGGTCAACGAGATTGTCGCCACCGGCGGGCTGCCCGACCGCAACAAGCTGCTGATGCAAATCTACGCCGATGTAACCGGGCGTGAGGTTAAGGTTGCCGCCTCGGAGCAGACCCCGGCCCTCGGCTCGGCCATGTTTGGCGCCGTTGCCGCCGGCAAAGAGCGCGGCGGTTATGACTACGATCTTTGAGGCCAGCCAGAAAATGGCCCACCTGCGCGGCGACCGCTACACCCCCATCCCGGAGCATAAGGCCGTTTACGACCGGCTGTTCCAGGAATATCTCACCCTGCACGATTATTTTGGCCGCGGCAGCAACGATGTCATGAAGCGTTTGAAAGCCCTTAAAATTGAGGCACTCGAAAGGATGTAGCACAGCCACCGTAGGAGCTGAGTCCCCCAGCCCCGGTAATTGCGAAATCACCGAATAGGGCGCAGTCACCACGCCCAACAGGTTTTTTCAGGAGGGTAAATATGTTATTAGAAACGATCCGTCACGACCTGGTGAAGCTTAACCAGGAGCTGCCCAAGAACCACCTGGTCACCTGGACCAGCGGCAACGTCAGCATCCGCGATCCAGAAACGGGTTATGTGGCTATTAAACCATCCGGGGTGATGTTTGAAGATCTGACCGCGGAAGATATGGTCGTGCTCGATCTAGATGGAAAAGTCATCGAAGGAAAACGCAAACCTTCTTCGGATACCGCCAGCCATCTGCTACATCTACCGCGGCCGCGCCGGACGTATTTGGCGTGGTTCACACCCACTCCAATTACGCCACCGCCTTCGCCGCCATCGGCAAGCCCATCCCGGTTTACCTGACCGCCCAGGCGGACGAATTTGGCGGGCCCATCCCCTGCGGCGGGTTTGCCCTGATCGGCGGCGAGGAAATCGGCAAAGAAGTGGTCAAAAGCATCGGCAGATTCCCCCGCGATCATCATGAAGAACCACGGCGTATTCACCATCGGGCCTTCCGGCAAAGCCGCGGTCAAAGCCGCCATCATGGTCGAGGATGTGGCCCGCACCATCTGGCTGGCCAGACAGCTTGGTGAGCCGGATGAAATCCCCGCCGATATGGTGGCAAAGCTACATTATCGCTATACGCACGATTACGGCCAGTAAAGAGCAAGAGTAGTAAAATCAAAGAGAAACGTCACGAACCAATCAACATGGAGAGTATCATGCTCGACCTTCCTCAGGATCGCTTCTTTGGCCCCGATGCCGCGCAAAAAGAAATTGCCTTGCAGCTTTACCAGACGGTTGCGCAGCCTGCCGCTCTTCTGCCCGCACGGGCACGTGGATCCGCGCCTGTTTGCCGACCCGGATTACTCCTTTGGCACGCCGGTCGATCTGCTCATCATCCCCGATCACTACGTTTTTCGCATGCTCTATTCCCAGGGGGTTTCCCTGGAGGCGCTGGGCATCCCGCGCCAGGACGGCCAGCCGGTAGAAACCGATCACCGCAAAATCTGGCAAATCTTTGCTGAGAATTTCTACCTGTTCCGCGGCACGCCTTCCGGCATGTGGATCACCAGCGAGCTGGTGGACATCTTCGGCGTGCGCCAAAAGCTGAATGGGAACACCGCCCAGGCCATCTATGACCAGATCGCCGAGCAAGCTCGCCTCGCCCGAGTTCCGCCCGCGCCGGTTGTACGAGCGCTTCAACATCGAAGTGCTGTGCACCACCGACGCAGCCTCTGACCCGCTGGAATATCACGCCGCCATCCGCCAGTCCGGCTGGCAGGCCTGCATCCTGCCCACCTTCCGCCCCGACCAGGTGGTGAACCTGGAAACACCCGGCTGGCGACGAGCATATCCAGAAGCTGAGCCAGGCCAGCGGTGTGGAAATGCATGACTATCCGAGTTTCATCCAGGCCCTGGAAAATCGGCGCGCATTTTTCAAGCAAATGGGCGCCAAAGCCACCGATCACGCCGCGCTGGTGCCCTACGACCGGAAAGCTTATCCGCAAGCGAAGCCGATCGCATTTTCCAGCACGCGCTGCAAGGCAATCCGGAAGCCCTCACCGCCGCCGATGCCCAGCAGTTCAGGGTCACATGCTCATGGAAATGGCCCGCATGAGCATCGAGGATGGTCTGGTAATGCAGCTACACACCGGTTCGTTCCGCAACCACAACCGGACCCTTTTCGAGGCCTTTGGCCTCGACAAAGGCGCCGATATCCCCGCGCAGACCGAGATTCACCCGCAACCTGCAGCCGCTGCTGAACGAATACGGCAGCGACCCGCGCCTGGCCCTCATCCTGTTCACCCTCGATGAAACCACCTACACGCGCGAGCTGGCTCCCCTGGCCGGTCATTATCCCGCCCTCAAACTGGGCCCGCCCTGGTGGTTCTATGACAGTCTGAACGGCATCCAGCGCTATTTTGACGGCGTGATCGAAACCGCCGGGCTTATACAACACCACCGGCTTCAACGATGATACGCGCGCCTTCTGCTCCATCCCGGCCCGCCACGATCTCTGGCGGCGCGCCAGCGCCAACTGGGTCGCCGGGTCTGGTCGCCCGCAAGATCATCGACCTGGACGATGCCGGCGAAATGATCCGAGATCTGGCGTATAACCTGGCCAAAAAAGCCTACCACCTGGACGCTCAATAGAACCGCTGTAGACTGAATAACGGATCACAAATCACGAATAACGCTCTCTACTTTTCCAAAGAACGAGGTTCCTGCCCATGAAAACCCTGACCGGTTACCTGTACTATCCCGATTCGCTTGCAGAAGCGGATGGCATTACCTACTTCCTCGTCCGCAGCGAAGAAGAAAATCAGCAAATATCTCGGCGTGATGAGCATCCGAAACCCCGCGGCGCAGATCGTTTGGCTGGTTTCCAGGATGGGCAGGGCATTGCCGGCGACAGCGGCGCAACCACGCATCTCTTCCCGCTCACCCCCGAAAATGCGGCCCTACTGCGCGAGCGCCTGCCGTGGCTGCGTCCGCAGCCGCTTGGCCTGTGCATCACGCGCCGGTTTTGGCGACCGGCTTGGCCTGGCCACCCCCGGGCACGTCCGTGCGGTGGCCGGGACTGGCATCGCCCCGATCTTCGCCCAGCAGTCCGTCCGCGAAAATGCGCGCACCCGGCGCACTCCGCAGCAGGTAATGGATGACGCCATGTGGGGCGTCTTCCAGACCGGCTGGCGCCAGCCCTGGGGCGCGGACGCCGACCACCTCAAAACACCGGCAGATATCGACTCTTTCTTCGATGCCGGCTTCACCTTCTTCACCATCGATCCCGGCGATCACGTCGATAACGCCGCCCAGGAGGAAGCTCCAGGCATTTTACGTGATAAAATCCGCGGTCTGCCCTGGGATCAATTGCACAGCACGCCCGACGAAGCCTTAAGAACGCTACCTGAACACCACCCATTCAATCGAAGGCGTCTCCCTCGAATTCAATGAAGAAACCGTGCTCCGCGCGCTGGCCAAATACGGGCGCGCCATTGCCCACACCGCCCGGATGGCCGCCCACCTGGCGGAACGTTCCACGCCTGGCAAGTACGATCTGGAAATATCCGTCGATGAAACCTTTACCCCCACCTCCGCCGAAGAACATTTCCTGGTTGCCTGCTGAACTGAAACGCTTAGGCGTGCGCTGGAACAGCCTGGCGCCGCGTTTCGTTGGGCGCTTTGAGAAAGGGGTCGACTACATCGGCGACCTGGCCCAGTTCGAAGCCGAAATCATGCGCCACGCTGCCATCGCGCGGTATTTTGGCAGTTACCGGCTCAGCCTGCATTCCGGCTCGGACAAATTCAGCATTTATGCCATCGCCGCCCGCCATACGCGCGGTTTACTGCACCTGAAAACGGCCGGTACCAGCTATCTGGAAGCGCTTGCGGGTGATTGCCCAGGCAGACCCGGCAATGTTCCGCGAGATTCTGGAGTTGGCCATCGAGCGCTACGAAGAGGACCGCGCCAGTTACCACGTCTCGGCGGCCCTTTCCAAAGTCGCCGCCCCCCAAACCCTGCCTGACCACGGAACTGGCCGCCCTCCTGGATCAGTTCGATGCCCGCCAGGTCTTTCACGTCACGTTTGGCGCGGTGATGGATCGTTTTGGACCGGCGCTGTTAGATACCTTGCGTGTCAACGAGAACGCCTATTACGATACGTTGGCAAAACACTTCCAGAAACACCTGGCCCCGCTGATGTAAATCAAATGCGTGGTTTCGGCTGCGTGGATGCCGGTATCCCCCTTGCCAACCCCAATACCTGGTCATCTTACCAGGGAAAGTCTGTCCTCTTAGTCGTACATCCTTGCCTTCATTACCAGTGCGTGGGCATGCCGGGTATGGTATGCTTCCTGTAAGAAAGTATGTGGGAAGTAAACACACCCGGCCAGCCCAACCGCCAGCGTAGGAGATCATCCTGAGAAATCTTTTGATCCTATCCATTCTGGGCTTCGGATTGCTGGCTGCCTGTACGCGTTCGGCGTCAAAGCCGCCCGTGGTTTATGGAACCGGTACCCCTACAGACATCACGATTGAACGGGTGCAGGTTAATCAAGGCGCTGGCGTGTATGTAGCGGGACGCAGCACACTCCCAGATGGCGAATGTGTGCAGACCGAACTGCTGGCAGATCAAAAAGTTGTCGAATGGTGGCCGAAAGACGTATGTGTGGAAATCGCTACAAACCGGTGGGAATTTCTAGCCGCGCTGGGACGCCAGGGTGCGCCCGAGCGGTTAGAGCCCAATGTGGCCTACGAAGTCCACGCCTGGAACCCCAAAGCCCCCTCCAAAACTTCGACGCGCTTCCCCTTTCAAATTAATGGTCCCTAGCAATAATGGAGAAAAGAATGCGCGTTTTATTGGCAGATGATGAACCCAAAGTGCGTGCCGCACTACGGCTGATCCTCGAACAGCTCAAGGAGGTCGAGCTGGTTGAGGAAGTCGAAGATGCGGCCGGCTTGATGAACCAGTTGAAGGAATCCCCTCCCGACCTGCTCCTGATCGACCTGGAGCTGCCCGGGCTGCGCGCCGGCACCCGGCTTTCCGACCTGCGCCGCTATGCCCCGCTCAAGGTAATCGTACTCAGCGGGAACTACCAGGTCCCCCAAATGGCCCTGGTTTCCGGCGCGGACGCGTTTGTCAGCAAGTGCGAACCTCCGGATCACTTATTCGCCACGCTCGCGCGCGATGGGCGCGGATTAAAACAAAAAGCGGTCCAAAACCCGTTTGGGTTTTGGACCGCTTTTTGTTTTAACACTCCAGCCAGAAATATTGGTAAGGTTCCAGGTGTACCTCCAGCGTCTGCTCCGCGCTGACCGGGAGAACCTGCTTCGTTAATAAATCGATCAACGCCGGTGAGGTGCGCTCAGGTAAGATAATGACCGCATCTTGCGCCGCTCCCGAGAGGTTCTGTACAATCAGGATTGTTTCCGACGCACCCGCATCTGCATCCTCATACGTCCGGTAATAGGCTGCAATTGCCGGGTTATCACAGCGCGCCCAGGAAAAATCGCCGGTGCCGAAGGCCAGGTGCTCTTTGTTCATCGCGATTAACCGGCAGATAAAGTTCAACAGCGAACCGGGATCTTGCAGCGCATCCTCCACATTCACCCTGCGCGGGGTCGTAAGGCGGCGTATCGATCACCGGAGCGTACAGCTTTTCTGCCGGCAGCGGCGGAAAACCCGGCGTTGGGAGTATTCTTCCACTGCATGGGCGTGCGCACCCCGTTGCGGTCGGGCAGCCAGATATTATCCCCCATGCCAATTTCATCGCCGTAGTAGATAATGGGCGTGCCGGGCAGGTGAACAACAGCGAATTCGCCAGCTCGATCTTGCGCCGGTCGTTATCCAGCAGCGGGGCCAGCCGGCGGCGGATGCCCAGATTCAGCCGCATGCGCGGTTCGGGCGCATATTCGGCCCACATCCACTCGCGCTCTTCCGGGGTAACCATTTCCAGCGTCAGCTCATCGTGGTTGCGCAAAAAGATGCACCACTGCGAGGCTTTCACGATGGTGGGCGTGCGCGCCATGATCCATTCCAGCGAGCTGCGCTCACCCTGGCGGATAGACATATAAATGCGCGGCATAATCGGGAAGTGAAAACCCATCTGGAATTCATCCCCCGTGCCAACGTACGGAAAAACATCTTCCGGCCACTGGTTGGCCTCGCACAGCAGCACCCGCCCGGGATAATTCTGGTCGATGAACTGGCGCAGTTCTTTCAGATAGGCGTGCGTCTCGGCTAAATTCTCACAGTTCGTCCCTTCCCGCTCGAACAGGTATGGCACGGCGTCTGCCCGGAAACCGTCCACGCCCATATCCAGCCAGAAACGCATCACCTGCTGCATCTCTTCCCGCACGCGCGGGTTATCAAAGTTCAAATCCGGCTGAGAGGAGTAAAAGCGGTGCCAGAAATACTGTCCCGGCCTGCGCATCCCAGGTCCAGTTTGATTTTTCGGTATCGATAAAAATAATCCGCGCGTCCGCGTACTTCTGGTCGGTATCGCTCCACACATAATAATCGCGGTAGGGCGAATTCCGGTCAGCGCGCGCAGCCTGGAACCAGGGGTGCGCGTCCGAGGTATGGTTGAGCACCAGGTCCAGGATCACCCGGATTTTGCGCCGGTGGGCTTCATCCAGAAAAGCCTTGAAATCCTCCAGGGTGCCGTACTGCGGGTGAATATTGTAATAGTCCGAGATATCATACCCGTCATCCCGCAGCGGAGAAGGGTAAATGGGCAGCAGCCACACGCAATTTACCCCCAGTTGTTCCAGGTAGGCCAGCTTTTGGGTAGCGCCGCGCAGGTCGCCATGCCCGTCGCCATTGCTGTCATAAAAAGCGCGCACGTATAGTTCGTAAAAAATGGCCTTCTTGTACCACAGGATTGCACGTTCAGTCATGATGCCTCCCGAAAATCTCCGGTGGAAATACCTGCTCTCAGGGTAAAACTCGCCACAGCGGATTATATCCTGATCCAGTGGAATTCCGGCTGCATCCTTCGAATTCCGCCTTTTGTGTTAGGATTCCGCCCGAGGAAACCCGATGGTTATTTTTGGCAGGTGGAAAAACCAAACCCTTACCCTCAGTCTGAAACCCAACAGCCTCACCCTCAGCCTTCAGCCGCCCGGCCAGGCCAAAGATGACTCCCTGGTATTTAGCTTTGACGGTGAAGGCCGCTTGTGGACCGCCATGTCCAGCGGAGTTGCCTACCGGCGCGGCCTGAACGGTCGCACCGTTGCCAAGTGGCAGGTTTCAGCCGACCAGCGAGAGCGCCGCTGGCTTTCCGCTTTGGAAGCTAACCAGCTCGCGGAAACCGCGCGCCAGTGGAGCGCGAATTTACTGGGTGATCTATCCGCCGGAGCCGTTGATCTGCAAGGGCCCCTGCCCGCCGGCGCCCTGCCGCTGCTCGAGCGCGCCGCCCGCTTTTCAGCGGACCGCTACCAGCAGGATATTTCCCACTATCACCAGGTATACAAGCCGGTCGGTATCCTCCCGCCCGACCAGTATATGGCCGTGGTACTGCAAGCCACCGAAGGCTGCTCGTTCAACACCTGCACCTTCTGCACTTTCTACCGCGACCGGCGCTTCCGCATCAAGCCCCCGGATGAATTCGTCACCCACGCCCGCGCCGTGCGCGCCTACCTTGGCGCAGGGCTCAGCTTGCGCCGTACCATCTTCCTGGGCGACGCAAATGCCCTGGTCGTGCCAATGCCGCGCCTGTTGGCGTTATTGGATGTCGTTCACGCAACGTTTGATGTCGAGCGCCTGGGTGGAATTTATGCATTCCTGGATGGCTTCAGCGGCGAAAAGAAAAGCGCAGATGATTATCGCGCGCTGGCGCAGCGCGGGATGAAACGCATCTACATTGGCATGGAAAGCGGCTCCGCGCCCCTGCTGCAATTCTTGAAAAAGCCTGGTCACCCAGAGGATGTTCTGCAAGCCGTCAAAGCCATCAAGGCTGCCGGCCTGGCGGTGGGCATCATCGTATTACTGGGAGCCGGCGGGCACGCCTATGCCCGCGAGCATGTCACCAGCACTATCGCCGCGCTAAACGAAATGCCCCTCGATCTGGACGATCTGCTCTATTTCTCCGAACTGGTGGAAAGCGAAGGCCTTGAATACACCCGCAATGCCTATCACCAGCAGTTCCGCCCGCTCACCCCGGCGGAACGGGTCGCGCAGGGTGAAGAAATCGAAAGCGGGTTAATCTTCAGCGCGGAGCGCGGCGTGCCGCATATCAGCCGTTATGATATCCGCGAATTTGTGTACTAAAGGGTACGAAAACCTGGGAAACGGAAAACCTAAACCGTCAAAAGCACGATGCCACCCACCGTCATCAACAATCCCAACCCCATCCTCCAGGTCACCGGCTCGCCGGCAAACAGGATGCCCATCAGCGCCCCAAACAGCGGCGATGTAAATGCAATCGGCATCACGCGCGTCAGCGGCGCGCCCTTGAGCGCCGTATAGAAACACAGCATCCCCACCGCTCCAGCCACCACCCCGCCGCCCACCACCATATACAGCAGCGCCCGGGATCCCGCCTGTGGAACGTTCTTCCACTGCGGGAAGCTGGCCAGCGCCAAAATAATCAAAGCGGTGGCAGTGCGTAATGTAATCCCCATGGTGGGCGACAAATTACCCAGGGTGAGCCCCTTCTTTTCAAAATACCCGCCCACGCCCCAGCAGATTGCGGTCAGAAGTGCAAAAATTTCAGGCTTCATAAACAACTCCTAAAAGATTTGTAAAGAAATGGTTTGTAAGCTAATAACCACTTGCAAAGTGGATCTGATTCGTATATACTGTGGGTATAAGTGGTATAAAGTGGGAGATCGTGGAGCGCCGGCAAACTTGCCCGGCGTTCCGTCTATCTAAGGCAGGTAGAACAAATGTTTCTTGGGCGTTACGAGCACACCATTGACGAAAAAGGACGTCTGACCATCCCGGCTCGCTATCGCGAGCTGCTGGAGGATGGCGCCTACGTAACCCAGGGCTTTGATCACAACCTGATTGTACATCCTGTCGCCTCATTCGAAGAAATGTTCACCAAAGTTAACCAGTTGGCCTTTACCGATCCCGTCGCACGCCAGCTCAAACGCTATATTTTCTCCACCGCCGAGCGGTGCGAGATCGACAAGGCCGGCCGGATCCTGCTCCCGCAGTTCCTCAGAGACATGGCGCATCTGAATGGATCTGTGGTTCTTGTTGGCGCAGGCGAATACTTTGAAATCTGGTCGCCATCCAGCTGGTCTCAGCAGAACGAGACCTTGCAGGATACCGATGCAACACCAGCGCTTTGCCGCGCTCAACCTTCCGGCTGCGTTAGGATTTCCCTTGGGCAGTACCGGTAACAAAAATGACGTACCGCACCGTTCTGTTCTTTACCATGAAATTATACACGCTTTACGCCCGCACAGCCAGGGACGCTACGTCGACTCGACCGTTGGAGCAGGGGGACACGCCTGGGGAATACTGGATGCCAGTGCCCCAAACGGGCGCCTTTTGGGCTTTGATCTGGATCCGCAGGCATTGACGCTGGCGCGCCAGCGCCTGTCCGAATTTGGCAGCCGGGTAACCCTCGTCCAGGCCTCCTACACCACGCTGCTCGACCAGGTCCAATCATTTGGAATGGGAAAACGTTCACGGCATCGTCATTGACCTGGGCGTTTCCAGCATGCAGCTCGACACCCCGGAACGCGGTTTTTCCTTCCAGGCCGAAGGTCCGCTGGACATGCGTTTCGACCCCAACCAGCCACTGACGGCCGGCGACGTAGTCAACGGATGGTCCGAGCGCGACCTGGCTGACCTCATCTGGCGCTACGGGGAGGAACAGCAGTCGCGCAAGATCGCCCGGGCCATCGTCCAGGCCCGCCCCCTTTCCACCACCCGCGAGCTGGCTGAGGTAGTCGCCCGGACGGCCCGATTCAAAAGGGTCCCGGATCCATCCGGCAACGCGCACCTTCCAGGCGCTGCGCATCGCGGTAAACGAGGAGTTGCAGTCGCTGGAGCAATTCCTTCCCCAGGCCGTAGCAGCCCTGGCGCCCGACGGGCGGTTGGCGGTGATCGCCTTCCACTCGCTGGAAGACCGCATCGTCAAGCAGTTCTTCCGCCGCGAAAGCCGCGACTGCATCTGCCCGCCCGAACAACCGGTATGCACCTGCGGGCACAAAGCAGTCATCAAAGAAATTAACCGCCACCCCATCGAAGCCGGCCCGGAAGAAATGGAAACCAACCCCCGGGCGCGCAGCGCCCGGCTGCGGATTGCGGAAAAGCTGGTATAGGAATTGCATAGTATCGTTTTCAAGGAGGACCCATCCTTGGAAACACCCAGGCAAAATGAAACACAAATCTGGAGTAATGAAATGACGCGCAGTAAGAGTTCACAGACCAACAGTTCTGGAACAAAACGAATGGTACAGGCGTATCGCCAGGCTCCCTGGCGTCTGCAAACCCAACGAGGGATCCTGCTCCTCATTGTGGCCATTCTGGGCGCGTCGGTTCTGTGGGTAATGGTGAGTGTCACCGTGCAGGCTGACGCTGCCGGCCTGGAAATCCAACAACTCGCGGACGATCAGGAACGGCTCCAGCGTGAGATTGCCGGTTTGCGCACCAATATTGCGATCCAGACCTCCGCCGCGCAAATGCAGAAACGCGCCGCTGATCTGGGTTTTGCGCCGGTGGATCCAGAGAATATCCACTATGCGGTAATCCCTGGCTATCACGGCCGGGAGCCGGAAATCCAGGCGCCTCCCCCCAGCGCAAAGAATGCGCAGCCCCTGGTCAAACCGGCCTACACCCAATCGCTCTGGGAATGGCTCCTGGAAGGAATATTAGTAATTAGTGAACCGGCCATTTCGCCGGCGGGAGGTTCTCCCCCATGAAAAACGGACCGATCACGGAATTCCCAATCCGACGTTACTTATTCATCGGCGGCGCGCTGTCACTGGCGGGCCTGTTTATTTTTGTATGGATCATCCGCATCCAAACCAGCGATGCGGCCAAACAAATCCTGCTCAATGCAGAATCGTACATGTACACCCGCAAAATTGTCTATCCAGAGCGGGGCAATATTTACGACCGTTGGGGGCACCTGCTGGCAGGCAATACCGAGGTTTACGAGCTCGGCGCCGATCTACGCTATGTAAAAGACCCCCAGAATATTGCCATGACGCTCTCCAGTCTGATCGGGTTGGATTACCAGGAGACGCTGGATCAACTGCTCCCCAAGGAAAACAATCCCCTGCGTTACGTGGTGCTTGCCAACGCCGTCGAACCGGAAAAAATCGACGAGCTAAAGGCGCTCACCAAACAACTGGATGACCAGTCCGCCAAAGTTGCCTCAAAAAAGCAAAAGCAGCAAGGCCTGCCTTCGCTGGACGGCCTGCTCTGGACCCCGCGTTTGCAGCGCAGCTATCCGGAACACAGCCTGGGTTCGACGATCGTTGGTTTCTACGCATACAAAGATCGCAAAGAGCCGCGCGGATACTTTGGTATTGAAGGCAAGTATGACCATCTGTTGGCCGGGCAGCCGGTCGAGATCATGGTTCCCCAGGATCCCATACTGATCGATACACCCCCGAACATTCCGCCCGGCGCCAGCTTGATGCTGACCATCGATCGCGAGATCCAGGGCATGACGGAGCAGGTCATCGACGAAGCCGTGGCAGATAACGGCGCCCAATCGGGCACCATCATCATCATGGACCCGCGCAATGGCGAAATTCTGGCCATGGCCTCCACGCCGCGCCTGGACCCCAACGAGTACTGGAAATACCCGGAAATCTTTTCCGCGAACACCCCCTTCTAACTCGGGGCGTCGAAGCCACCTATGAGCCCGGCTCGGTTTTCAAGGTTCTGACCATGGCCGCCGCCCTCGATTCGGGCAAGTTTACCCCCGATACCGTATTCCTCGACACCGGGTCGATCAACGTCGGCGGGATCAACATTTACAACTGGGACCGCGGCGCCTGGGGTCCGCAGACCATGACCGGCTGTATGCAGCATTCGCTGAACGTCTGCCTGGCCTGGGTCGCCACTGCAGCTTGGTCCTATCGATCTTTTACAACTACCTGCAGCGCTTTGGCATTGGTCATATGACCGGGATTGACCTGTCCGGCGAGGCCAACTGGCCGCTGTCGGTGCAGGGCGACCCGACCTGGTACCCGGTAAACCTGGGCGACCAATTCCTTCGGGCAGGGCCTGGCGACCACCCCTATCCAGATGATTACCGCCATCTCAGCCGTGGCAAACAACCAGGGCAAGATGATGGCTCCCGCACATCCTGAAAGCTGTCATCGAGAATGGCGAGCAATATAACAACCCGCCCCAGGTCATTGGCACACCCATTACCGCCGAAACCGCCCGCACCCTGACCGATATGCTTGCCGTATCGCTGGAAGAAGAATCTTCGATCGCGCTGGTTGATGGCTACAGAGTAGCGGGGAAAACCGGCACCGGCGAAATCGCCGGCCCGGAAGGCTATACCACCAGCCTGACCAACGCATCCTTCGTTGGCTGGGGACCGGTGGATGATCCGCGCTTTATCGTTTACGTCTGGCTGGAAAAACCCACCTCTTCACCCTGGGGCTCGGTTGTCGCTGCGCCGATCTTTAGCGAAGTCGTTTCAAAACTGGTTGTCATGCTCGATCTGCCTCCGGATGAAATCCGGCAGCAGTTAGCAACAATCAATAAGGAATATGCTGTGCTAACCCTGGCTGACGTACTCGAAGCGCTCACTGGACATCGCCTGGACATAATAAACCCAGAAGATCATGAGCTGCGCGTGATCAACGAAGCCGCAATCGACTCACGCCAGGTGATCCCAGGGGCAATGTTTGTTGCGCTTCCCGGCGAGCGGACCGATGGGCACAACTTTGTCGCCGAGGCCTTCAAGAACGGCGCCAGCCTGGCGCTCATCCAGCAGGATGTGCCGGGCCACTTCCCCACCATCGACCTGCGCGGGAAACCCAACCTGGTCGAAATGACCTTGCCCACCGGCATGCTGCACGGCGCGCCCTTCTGCCTGCGAGTCGAGAACACGCTGGCGGCCTTGCAGCAAATTGCGCGCTTTTACCGCCGCAAACTGAATGTGCGCGTGATCGGCATCACCGGCAGCGTGGGCAAATCGACCACCAAAGAGCTGATTGCCGAGGTGCTCAGCCAGCGCTACCGCACCTTGAAAAACCCCGGCAACCTGAACAACGAAATCGGCCTGCCGCTGACCCTGCTGCGCCTGGGCGGCGGGCACCAGCGCGCTGTGCTGGAGATGGGTTTTTACGTTCCCGGCGAGATTGCCCTGCTGTGCGATCTGGCCCTGCCCGAAGTGGGCGTGGTCACCAACATCGGCACCGTGCACGCCGAACGCGCCGGCTCGCAGGAAGCGATTGCCCGCGGCAAAGCCGAGCTGGTGCAAGCCCTGCCCCCGCCCCGCGGGGTATCGCGATCCTCAACTACGATGATCCCTGGGTGCGCGGATGGCCGACAAGACCCAGCGCGCGCGTCTTCTATCTACGGTCTCGACCCGGCAGCTGATCTGTGGGCGGACGACATCGAAAGCATGGGCCTGGAAGGCATCCGCTTCCGCCTGCATTACCACAACGAAGTTCTGCACCTGCGCGTGCCGCTGATCGGCGCGCACTCGGTTCACACCGCGCTGCGCGCCGCCGCGGTGGGCATGGTCGAAGGGCTGACCTGGGGCGAGATTATCGATGGGCTGCGCCAGAGCACGACCCAGCTGCGCCTGGTCGCCGTCCGCACCGACAACGGCGCCCTGATCCTGGATGACACCTACAACGCCTCGCCCGAATCGACCCTGGCGGCGCTCAACCTGCTCGAAGACCTGGAAGGCCGGCACGTCGCCGTGCTGGGCGATATGCTCGAGCTGGGCCAATACGAACGCCAGGGCCACGAAAAAGTTGGCCTGCGCGCCGCGGAAGTGGCCCAACGCCTGATCGCGGTGGGCGAACGCGCGCAAAATGATCGCCGATGCGGCCCGTCAGAGCCGGCATGTCCAAAGCCCAGCATTACCTGGGTCGCCGATGTTCCCCAGGCGATCGATGTTCTGACGCGCTGAGCTGAAAGAAGGAGATGTTGTTTTGGTAAAAGGTTCGCACGGCCTGCGCATGGACCGCATCGTCGCCGCGCTGGAGGCAGGCTCATGAATCCGGCTGAGACGCCCCTGGCCCTGGCCCTGAGCGGCCTGAGCTTTATGATGACCGTCATCTGGGGCGGACCCCTGCTGCGCGTCCTGCGCCATTTCAACATCGGGAAATTGATCCGCGTGGAAGGCCCGCACAGCCATTATGCCAAAATGGGCACGCCCACCATGGGCGGCGTCATGATTATTCTCCCAGTTGCGTTGCTCACCGATCCTGCTCAATGCGGCTTCCCTGATCGGGCTGAACGTGCTGGGCCGCTCGGTCATCGTGCCGCTGGCCGTCATGGCGTCGTACGCGCTGCTGGGCGCCGTCGATGACTGGGAAGGCATTCGCGGCCCGCGCCGCGGGCTGGGCATGCGCGCTCGCACCAAGTTCATCATCCAGATGATTTTCGCCATCGGCGTGGCCTGGGCGCTCAAGTATATCCTGGACGTCCCCGAGCTGTTCTGGTTTGCCTACCCGGGCGTCATCCCGCTTGGGCCCGCTGTATATCCCGATCGCCGTATTCATCATCGTGGGCATGTCCAACGCGGTCAACTTCACCGATGGGCTGGATGGGCTGGCCGGCTTGATTTCCGCGACCGCCTTTGCCGCCTACGGCGGCATCGCCTTGCTGCAGGACCAGATTCTTTCTGGCCCGCTTCTGCTTCACCATCGTCGGCGCGTTGTTTGGCTTCCTGTGGTTCAACGTCCACCCGGCCGCACCTGTTCATGGGCGACACCGGCTCGCTGTCCCTGGGCGCCACCCTGGCAGTGGTCGCGCTGATGACCGGCCAGTGGCTGCTGCTGCCGATCATCGCCATCATCCCGGTCAGCGAAGCGCTGAGCGTCATCTTGCAGATCGGCTATTTCAAGCTGACCAAAGGCAAGCGCCTGTTCAAAATGGCGCCTTTCCACCATCACTTCGAGCTGCTCGGCTGGAGCGAAACCCAGGTGGTGCAGCGCTTCTGGCTGGTCGGCCTGTTATTTGCAATGCTTGGCATTGCGCTTGCATCGGTATAACCCTATGAAACGAAACTGGACAGGTCAAAAAGTTCTCATCATCGGCGCAGCCCGCCAGGGGCTGGCTCTGGCGCGCTATCTGGCCGCGCGCGGCGCGCAGGTCACCCTGAATGACCAGCGCACGCCCGAGCAGTTGCGCGGCGCCATGGAGAACCTCACCGGCCTGCCGGTCCACTGGGTCCTAGGCGGCCATCCTCTCGAGCTGCTCGATCAAACCGACCTGGTATGCATCTCCGGCGGCGTTCCGCTGACTCTGCCCGATCATTGCCGAGGCCCAACGCCGCGGCCTGCCGCTGACCAACGATTCGCAGATCTTTATGGACGAAGTCCAGGCCCCGGTGATCGGCATCACCGGTTCGCTGGAAAGACCACCACCACCACCCTGGTTGGGCGCATGGCCGAGCATTTTGCGCTCACAGCGGCAGCCAGCGGCGCAAAGCCTGGGTGGGCGGCAATATCGGCCTGCCGCTGGTCGAATATGTGGACCAGATCCAGCCGGATGACCTGGTGGTCGTCGAGTTCTCCAGCTTCCAGCTGGAGCTGATGACCACCTCGCCGCAGATCGGCGCGGTGCTCAACATCACCCCCAATCACCTCGACCGGCACGGCACGATGGAAGCCTATACCGCCGCCAAAGCGCGCATCCTACAATTCCAAACCGCGCAAGATATCGCCGTGTTGAACCGCGAAGATCCGGGTGCGTGGGGGCTGCGCGCCATGGTCCGCGGCAAGCTGGTCACCTTTGGTCTCAACCGGCCCGAAACATCCCGGCCCGGAACATACGCTACCGGCAGCAGCCAGGCCGACCGGCTGTACTTTTTCGACGGGCAGCACGACCAGGAACTGATGTCGCGCGAGCCTGATCCGCCTGCGCGGCGAGCACAACCTGCTCAATGTGCTGGCCGCCTGCGCGATCGCCTGCGCCGCCGGCTTTCCGGTGGAGTCCATCCAGGCCGGTGTGCGCGGTTTTAACGGCGTGGCCCACCGCCTGGAATTGGTCCGCACCTGGAACGGCGCAGCCTGGTACAACGACTCGATCGCCACCGCCCCGGAGCGGACCATCGCTGACATTCGATGCTTTTGACGAACCGCTGGTGCTGCTTCTCGGCGGGCGAGACAAAAACCTGCCCTGGGAAAAACTGGCCGAGCTGGTTCACCAGCGCGTCGATCACGTGATCGTTTTTGGCGAAGCCGGCCAGAAGATATTGAAGGCGATCGGCCCGCTCCAGCCCGGCAGCCGCCTGCAAACGATCAGCCTGCAGCCGGGCTTGCAGGCGGCCGTCCAGGCTGCTGCCGCAGGTGGTCGAACCGGGCGATGTGGTGCTGTTCTCGCCCGGCGGCACCAGTTTTGACGAATTCAAAGATTTTGAAGAGAGAGGGGAGCGTTTTCGAGAATGGGTAAAAGCACTTTCGTAAACCAGAATCAGACCCGGCCTGCCGAACCTGCCCGGCAGCCGTTAAAAATGACCTCCGGCGCCAATCAGGGCATGGATTGGATCCTGGTCGGCCTTGTGGTCGGCCTGACGCTGTTTGGCCTGTTGATGGTCTATTCTGCCGGCACCAAATTTGCCCAGGAAATCGGTAGCGCGCAGGAAATCCGCAACGCGACCGATTATTTTCTCAAGCGGCAGGCGGTTTGGGCCGTCGTCGGCCTGGCGGCCATTTTTATTCTCAGCCGGTTCAACTACCACATTTACCAGCGCCTGACCGTGCTGATGATGGTCGTCACCCTGCTGGCGTTGCTATGGGTTGCTTTCTTCGGGGAAGACAACGCTGGGCGCGAACCGCTCCATGTTCTCCGGTTCCGTCCGCCCATCCGAGCTGGCCAAGCTGGTCACCATCATTTACGTCTCGGTCTGGCTGACCGCCAAGAGCGAAGTGCTCAACGATATCACCCTGGGCCTGTTCCCACTGATGTTCATCCTGGGGATTACCGGCGGCCTGATCCTCATCCAGCCCGATCTGAGCGCGGCCCTCACCGTCGTCATGCTGGGCGGGATCCTGTTCTTCCTCGCCGGCGGTGAATGGCGCCAGATTGCGCTGACCATGGCAGTCGCCGGTCTGCTCGGTTGGCTCATCGTCAATATCTACCCCACCGGCATCGACCGCATCCGCTACTACCTGGACGGGCTGCGCAACCTGCTCAACGCCTCCTACCACGTCCAGCGCTCGCTCGAAGCCATCATCAACGGCGGCATCTTCGGCGTGGGCATTGGTCACAGCAGCACCAAGTTCACCGGCCTGCCGGTTGCCCCAACCGACAGCATCTTTGCGGTGATCGCCGAAGAAACCGGCCTGATCGGCACCGGCTTCGTCATCCTGGCCTACGTGGTGTTTCTGTGGCGCGGACTGGCGATCGCCCGGCGCGCGCCCGACAAGCTTGGCGCGCTGCTGGCCAGCGGTATCACCATCTGGATCGTGATCGAAGCCATGCTCAATATGGCGGTTATGGTCAACCTGCTCCCGCAGGCCGGCAATGCCCTACCCTTGATCAGCTACGGCGGCTCCAGCCTGACCATCACCCTGGCAGCGATTGGCATCTTGATGAATATTTCGCGGTTGTCAGAGCAAGTCCAATTCTTCTGCAAGGAGGAAATTCATTTGGCGCGGTTGTTGATCTGCGCTGGCGGGACCGGCGGCGGCGTGTATCCCGCTCTGGTCGTCCGTCAGGCACTCGGCGAATGACGCTGAACCCCGTCCTGTGGGTAGGCGGTGAGGGCGGCATGGAAGCTGACCTGGTTCAACGCGCCGGTATCCCTATACCGAACCATCCCTGCCGGGCAGATCGCCGGCATGGGGCTGCGCACGCTGCCGAACCTGATCAAGAGCCTTCAAGGGTGTGCTGGCATCCCGGCGTATCCTGAACGACTTCCAACCAGACGTGCTGCTGTTTACCGGCGGATACGTCGCCGTGCCGATGGCGCTGGCCGGGTCCGGCTGCTTGGCGGGCGCAAAATCCCCAGCCTGCTGTATGTCCCGGATATCGAGCCGGGCATGGCCCTCAAGCTGCTGGCCCGCTTTGCCACGCATCATCGCCCTGACCGCGGAAGACTCGCGCCAGTATTTCCCCGCCAGAAAGCGCATGGTGGTCACCGGCTACCCCACCCGCCCCGAGCTGACTGGCTGGACCCGCGAAAAGGCCTGCCAGCACCTGGGTCTGCAGGCCGGCCGCTTTACCCTGCTGGTAACCGGCGGGAGCAACGGCGCTCGCTCGATCAACCGCGCCCTGCTGGCCATCCTGCCGCAGCTGCTTGCCGAGATCCAGGTGATCCATATCACCGGCCAGCTGGATTGGGCAGAAGTCGAAGCGGCCCACAAGCAGCTGCCTGCCCGATCTGGCCGAAAACTACCACGCCTGCCCTACCTGCACGAAATGGGCGCGGCGCTGGCCGCCGCTGACCTGGTCGTTTCTCGGGCCGGCGCCTCAACCCTGGGCGAATATCCCCTGTTCGGCCTGCCGGCCATCCTGGTGCCTTACCCGCATGCCTGGCGCTACCAGAAGGTCAATGCCGATTACCTGGTCGAACGCGGCGCAGCGCGCCTGATCGACGATGCGCAGCTGCCGAGCAGACCTCTTACCGGCCGTGCAAACCTTATCCCACGACCACGGAACGACTGCAGCAGCATGCGCCAGCGCGATGCAGTCGCTGGCGCGCCCGCAGGCCGCCCAGCACCTGGCCAACCTGGTGCGACGAACTCGCTGCGAGAGACCGAGACAACCGGAAAGGTCCGAGGGAGAAATAGCATGGTCAGCCTGATTGTCGTCTTCTGGATGTACGTAATCTTATTCGCCATCATCGGCGCCATGCGCGGCTGGGCGCGGGAGCTGCTGGTCGCCTTCAGCGTCATCCTGGCCCTGTTCATCATCTCGGTGCTCGAAAATTTCGTGCCCTTCATCAGAAACATCCTGGCCTCGAATGCCGACCATCCTCTTCTGGGTGCGCTCGATGATCGTCATCGCCCTGGTATTCTTTGGCTACCAGACCCCCAATATCCCTCGCCTGGCCTCGCAGAACCGTTTCGCCCGCGACCGGCTGCAGGATATCCTGCTGGGTGTTTTCCTCGGCGCGCTGAACGGCTACCTGATCGTTGGAACGATCTGGTTCTACCTGCACGCCGCAAACTACCCCTTCCCGAACATCATCGAGCCACCCGTCCGGGTTCCACCGTATTTGAAGTCACCCAACGCATGATGGCGATCATGCCGCCCGATGTTATTGGGCGACTCATCGGCAATCTACTTCGCGGTGGCCCTGGCCTTCGCATTTGTTCTGGTGGTATTTATCTAAATGGAGAAGCATCGGATGGAGTCCTCGAGAGTGCGGAGCAGCTTCCGCACGTTCACTTCATCGGCATCGGCGGCAGCGGGCTTTCCGCGATCGCCCGCTTGCTGTTGGAAAGCGGCTACACCGTGACCGGCTCTGACCGGGCGCTCTCGCCGCTGGCCCAGGAGCTGGCAGACGCCGGCGTGCGCGTCGTCGCTGGGCACAGCCGCCGAGAACGTGCGCGGCGCGGATCTGGTCGTGCGCTCTTCCGCCGTCCCCGATGACAATGTCGAAGTTCAGGCAGCCCTGGCCGCCGGCATCCCGGTGCTCAAGCGCGCCCAATTCCTGGGCCGGCTGATGGAAAACCACCTGGGCATTGCCGTGGCCGGCACGCACGGCAAGACCACCACCACCGCCATGATCGCCTGGCTGCTGACCTGCCTGGGGCAGGACCCCTCCTACATCATCGGCGGGACCGCGAAAAACCTGGGCGGCCGCAATGCGCATGCCGGGAAAGGCCCCGCCTTTGTGATCGAAGCGGATGAGTACGACCGCATGTTCCTGGGTCTCAACCCAGACGTGATCGTGGTCACCTACCTGGAACACGATCATCCCGACTGCTTCCCCACCCCGCAGGTGTATTACCAGGCCTTCGTGGAATTCATCCACCAGCTTCAGCCCGGCGGCATGCTGCTGCTCGCGAACGACAACGCCGCAGCGCTGCCACCTGGCCGCAGACGCTCCCCAGGATGCATTCATCCAGACCTACGGAACCGGACCATCTGCCAGCTATACAGCCGAAAACCTGAGCTCCAATGCGACACGGCGGATACGATTACGACGCCGTCTGGCATGCCGCTGGCCGGCGAGAAATTCGCGCTTGCCCAGGTGAGCCTGCAGGTGCCCGGCGAGCACAACGTGCGCAACAGCCTGGCGGCCCTGGCCGTCATCCACCGCTTTGTTCTCTTAGGGGACACGCCCGAAATGCTTACCAAGGCCGCTCAGGCGCTGGCGGAATTTACCGGGACCGGGCGCCGCTTCGATCTGCTTGGCGAAGCGGGCGGCGTCACGGTAATCGACGACTACGCGCATCACCCCACCGAGATCCAGGCGACCCTGTCCGCCGCTCGCGCGCGCTATCCCGGACGGCGCATCTGGGCCGTCTGGCAGCCGCACACCTATTCGCGCACGCGCGCGCTGCTGTCCAACTTCGCCAATTCCTTCGCCGGGGCCGACCACGTCATCGTCACCGAAATTTATGCCGCGCGCGAAAAAGCCCAGGACTTTGATAACTTCTCCGCCGCCCAGGTATTGGACGGTATGTCGCACCCCAGCGCGCAGCTGATCCCTTCGCTGGAAGCGATCAGCGCCTACCTGCTCCAGCAGCTCCGCCCCGGCGACGTGCTGCTGGTCCTCTCTGCCGGTGACGCCGACCAGGTCAGCGCTCGGGTACTCTCCGGTCTTCGCGAAAGGAAGGGCTCAAATGCCTGAACCAAAGAAGGGGAAACGCAGCTATAACGCCCAGGTCGATTCACAGGTAAGCGGTCTGCGCCTGGTTCGCCAGCAGCGCCCGCCCGCCTCCCAACCCGGCAGCGCCAAACCAGACGCTTTGTCTGGCGCGCCTTCCACCGCCGATCCGCACGCCGCGGAACCGGAACTCGTTTCAAAACTGATCAATTTCATCAAAACGATCTAGGACAGACACTTCGCATCATGAAAACTTCGTCCACGCCTCTACCCATCGACGCGCTGCGGGCCGCTTTTGGCGACGCCCTCCAGGTGAACGCCAGCCTGGCCGGCCATACCACCGCGCGCGTTGGCGGGCCTGCGGAGGCGCTGCTGGTGGCCAGCACAGCCGCCGAGCTGGAGCAGATCGCCCGCCGCCTGTGGGAGCTGGATGTGCCCTTCTCCGTGCTCGGTTACGGCTCCAACGTGCTGGTTTCAGACAGCGGGCTGCGCGGCGTGGTGGTTCTCAACCGCGCCCGGGCTATCCACATCGAGCTGAAAGCGACCCGCCCGCGGTTTGGGCCGAATCCGGCGCGCTGATCGGCACCATCGCCCGCCAGGCCGGGCTGAAAGGATTGGGCGGGTTCGAATGGGCCGCTACCGTCCCAGGAACATTGGGCGGGGCCATCTACGGCAACGCCGGCGCTTATGGCGGCGATATGAACGGCAGCCTGCTGCTGGCAGAGATCTTGCACCCCACTGGAAAAGAACTCTGGTCCGTCGAACGCATGCAGTACCAATACCGCTCCAGCCTGCTCAAACGGGAACGCACTGCCAGCGCCGTGATCCTCGCCGCCCGCTTGAAACTGGAACGCAGCAGCCCAGGCAGCGTCCAGGAAAAGATGGAGGCGTTCTCCGCCCGCCGCCGCAGCACGCAGCCGCCCGGCGCCAGCATGGGCTCGATGTTCAAGAACCCACCCGGCGATTATGCCGGGCGGCTGATCGAAGCCGCCGGGTTGAAAGGCACCCGGATTGGCGACGCCGAAATCAGCACCGTCCATGCCAATTTCTTTGTCAATCACGGCAAAGCCAGCGCTGCCGATATCGGCTGAACTGATCCGCCTAGCGCGAGAAACGGTAGCCGAGCAAGTTTGGTGTGCAGTTGGAGTTAGAAGTGGAACTTTTGGGAGATTGGTCTTTTCAAAATGGGTCTTCCGGCGTTCTATCTGGAAAAAACAAGTCAGGAGCAAAACCAGATCATGAACGATAAATTAAAGTTAGGGGTTATTTTCGGGGGTCGCTCCGGCGAACATGATGTTTCGCTCATGTCCGCTCGTTCGGTATTATCGGTGTTGGACCCCAACAAATACGAAGTGTTCCCCATCGGCATTACCCAACAGGGTGTCTGGGTGAACGGTGAAAATAATGCGGGCATGCATCTGCTCGACGCCCTTTGGGAGCGGAAGACCGAGGGTCTCACCCGGGTTACCCTGCTGCCCGAGCTCGGCCAGAACACGCTCTACGCGATCCACGAAACCGCCGGCGGCACCCAACTGGAAGCGCTGGGCAATCTGGATGTAGTCTTCCCCGTGCTGCACGGCACCTTCGGCGAAGATGGCACCATCCAGGGGTTGTTCGAACTGTCCGACCTGGCATACGTGGGCGCCAATGTGCTCGGATCATCAGTAGGCATGGACAAAGGCCTCTTCAAAGATGTCATGCGCGCCAACGGCGTGCCGGTGGTCGAATCGATCCTTGCCACCCGCGCCGAGATCGAGCAAAATCCACAGGCCGTCATCGCCAGGGCAGAAGCAATCGCCCCGCAGGTTCCACGGTTACCCGCTCTTTACCAAACCGGCCAACCTCGGTTCATCGGTTGGCATAACCAAGTGCCGCACCCGCTCAGACCTGTATGAAGGGCTGCTGGAAGCCGCCGCGTATGACCGGCGCGTGCTCATCGAGCGGGGAATCGCCAACGCGCGCGAGATCGAAGTCAGCGTGCTGGGCAATGACGATCCCGCAGGCTTCTATCGCGGGCGAAGTTCGCCCATCCGGTGATTTCTATACCTACGAAGCCAAATACATCGACGAGCGCTCGGAGCTGATTATCCCGGCCAACCTGCCGGAAGAGATCGCCGCCCGCGTTCGCCAGCTTGCCGTACAGGCCTATAAAGCCATCGACTGCGCCGGGCATGGCCCGGGTCGATTTCTTGCTCGATCCGACCACCCAGGAAGTTTTCCTGGGCGAAATAAACACCATCCCGGGCTTCACGAAAATCAGCATGTATCCCAAGCTGTGGGAAGCCAGCGGGCTGCCGTATGCCCAACTGGTCGACCGGTTGATTGAACTGGCCCTGGAGCGTAAGGCAGACCGGACCGCACGGAACGCCAGTTCAGGAGGGGAAAATGAGGATGGGCTCAAAAAACCCCACCAGAAAAAACAGCCGCTCAGAGAATGCCGGCCAGGCATATTCCAACCGGGCGGAAGAAGTACGCAGCCGCCGCGCGCAGCGCAGCAAGGAGCGCGTCAGCACCGTATCCAGCCGGGTTACCAACCCGCCGCCGGCCCGCCCGGTCACCGTGCGCGGCGGCGCCTTTGGCAAACCCATCCACCAGCAGTCCGGCACGCGCGCCCGCCGGCAGTTCTATGTGACCATGGACCGGGCCGCGGCACCGAAGTGCGCCTGCCGGCCATCCCGCAGCTCAACCCGGGCTGGCGGGCGGCTTCCTGCCTCCTTGCAGTTCTGATGATTATCGGCATCTATTCTATGTTAAATTCCCCATTCTGCCAGGTCGGAACAGTCGAAGTAAAAGATCTCCAGCGCCTGAACGCAGACGAAATCAACGCCGCGCTCAACCTGGAAAACCTCTCGATCATCGAGATTGACCCGCAGCAGATACAAGAAAAACTAATCAGCACTTACCCCGAATTAATCAACGTCCGCGTTTGGGTGAACATGCCCAATGCGGTCACCATCAGCGCCGAGGAACGTGTGCCGGTGATCGCGCTGGCGGAAGGCGACCAGACAAATTGGGTGGACGCGAGCGGGATCATCTTCCCGGCGCGCGGCGAGGCCGTGGTGAATGGCGAAACAAAACCATTGGTGACCATCCAGGCGGAAGAGGGTCTGCCGATGGTGCCCGTGCGAATTGGACACGCACAAGCTCCTCCAACTGGATGCCAATGGCACGGAAGGCGACACCGCCTCTGCCCCAACCGCCCAGTCTGAAAAACCTGTCCAGCAAAAGGTAGACCCAACGGTGCTCACTGCCTTGCAAGAACTCAGCCAAGTACTGCCCCCCGAAACTCAGCTCGTTTACAGCAAGCAAAACGGGCTGGGTTGGCAGATCCCCGGAAGGTTGGCAGGTATTTATCGGAAAAGACTTACGCAATTTCGAGGCCAAATACGCCATGTACCAGCAGGTCACCAATTATCTGACCGATCAGGGAATCAATCCCGCGCTGGTAAGCGTCGAACACCTCAACGCACCTTATTATCGACTGGAGCAGTAGTGCCATGGCAGACGAACAAATTGTCGTAGGAATTGATATCGGCACAACCAAAGTCTGCACCCTGGTAGCACGGGTGGAGGGGGAGCGCAGCCTGCGCATCCTGGGCGTGGGCATTGAGCCATCCCAGGGCATCCGCAAAGGAACCATTGTGGACTTGCAAGCTGCTTCTCAGTCAATCGCCCGCTCGATCGAAAAAGCCGAGCGCTCCTCCGGGCTTGAGGTAACCGCCGCGCTGGTCAGCCTGGCCGGTTCGCACGTTTCCTCGGTCAACAGCAAAGGGGTGGTGGGCATTTCCGGGCGGGTCATCGAGCCAGGATGATGTTGCCCGCGCGCTGGATGCCGCCCAGGCGGTGGCCATCCCGCACAACCGCGAGATCATCCACGTGATCCAGCGCGGTTTCACCGTGGACGGGCAGGACGGCATCCGCATGCCCATCGGCATGCACGGCTACCGCCTGGAGGTCGAGGCGCATATCATCACCGCCGCGGCCGCCACGGTCGAGAACCTGCGCCAGAGCGTGCAGGCCTCCGGTGTAGAGGTGACCCAGTTTGTGCTCAACCCGCTGGCCTCAGCCGAGGTGGTGCTCTCCGAAACCGAGCGCCAGATGGGTACCGTGGTGTGCGATATCGGCGGCGGCACCACCGACATGGCGATCTATATCGACGGCGATGTGTGGCACACCATGGTTCTGGGCGTGGGCGGCAACCACGTCACATCCGATATCGCTCACGGCTTGCGCCTTTCCATGGCGCAGGCCGAGGAAATCAAAAAGCAGTATGGTCACGCAGTCCAGGAAGAAGTCGACGAGAAGGATATCTTCACGCGCGCATCTTTTGGCGACGAAACTGCCACGCAGATCAGCCGCCGCGAGCTGTCGATGATCATCGAGGCGCGCATGGAAGAAATCTTCGACCTGGTCCTGCAAGAGATCAAGCGCTCGGGGTACGACGGTCTCTTGCCTGCCGGTATGGTGCTCACCGGCGGCAGCAGTCTGCTGCCCGGGACGCGCACCCTCGCCAGCCGCGTGATGGGCCTGCCGGTGCGGATTGCCCGCCCCGAGAACATGGTCGGCCTGACCGACCAGCTTCACTCGCCGGCCTACTCGACCAGCGTAGGCTTGCTCTATTGGGCGCTGATGATGAGCGAAACGGCGCCAGGCACGACCCGCGGGGGCCGTGGATCCAGGAGGAAAGGAGGCAGCGGAACAGGCAGTTCCGGAAACGGATGGAACATTGGAGAAATTCTCTCAACCTGGATCAAGCGTTTATTACCGTGAACAACGATGGGTGGCTGTTCGGTGGAGAGGTGAACGCCCCGTCGATCAAAATATCGAGTGTCGTTTTTCTTTATGGAGGAAGTGAATAATGGAAATGCTACCGCAATCTGAATCATTTGCCCGCATCAAAGTCATCGGCGTCGGCGGTGGTGGTTGCAACGCAGTAAACCGCATGATCGAAGAAGGCCTGCAAGGCATCGAATTTATCGCTGTGAACACCGACGGTCAGGCGCTGCTTCAGTCCAAAGCAACCACCCGCGTGCGCATCGGCGATAAAGTCACCCGCGGCCTGGGCGCTGGCGGAAACCCCGAAGTCGGCCGCAAGTCGGCCGAGGAATCGGCGGAAGAGCTGTACGAAGTGCTGCAAGGGCAGCGATATGTGCTTTGTCACCTCCGGCATGGGCGGCGGCACCGGCACCGGCGCCGCGCCGCATCGTGGCCCAGATCGCCAAAGAAGTTGGCGCGCTGACCATTGGCGTCGTGACCCGCCCCTTCACCTTTGAAGGCTCGCGCCGCGCGCAGTCTGCCGAAGCGGGCATTGCCAAGCTCAAAGAGCACGCCGATACCCTCATCGTCATCCCCAATGACCGCTTGCTCCAAATGGTCGACAAGCGCGCCAGCCTGCAGGATGCCTTCCGCCTGGCCGATGATGTCCTGCGCCAGGGCATCCAGGGCATTTCCGAGCTGATCACCGTCCCTGGGCTGATCAACCTGGACTTCGCGGATGTGCGCGCGATTATGTCTGAGGGCGGCGCCGCGCTGATGGCCGTGGGCCGCGCTTCCGGTGAGGACCGCGCCCGCGTGGCGGCCGAAGCGGCGATCTCCAGCCAGCTGCTGGACATCACCATCGACGGCGCTCGCGGCATCCTGTTCAACGTGACCGGCGGACCCGGCCTGACCCTCTTCGAGGTCAACCAGGCCGCCGCCATCATCAAAGAAACGGCTCACCCAGACGTGAACCTCATCTTTGGCGCAGTCATCGATCCCGAACCTGGCCGACGAGGTGCGCATTACCGTCATTGCAACGGGTTTCGATAGAGCCGGCGTGCGACCTGGTACGGTAGAGCGGCCTGTGCGGTTAGACAGCGAGGTGTCTTCTAGCGCAAGCGGCGTCCGCGCCCGTCCGGCGACGAGTTCGAACAGCGAACGCCAGGCCGGCTTGAGTGGCAATACATACAGCAGCGGAACCTCAAATTCAGGTGGAAATACCGGTTCCAGCCGCCAATCCAGCACATCCAACAACAGCCACAGCAGCCCGTCTGCCCCCCAGCAGTCGAACAACGCTTCTGGCAGTGATTTCCAGCGCGTCATGAATACCGAGGATCTGGACATCCCGGCCTTCTTGCGCAATCGCACCAACAATAACCGGTCATCATAAGATAAAGTTTCAAAACGCAGCTTCCCATAAAGAATAGGTTTGCGGGCACCTCCACTGCCCGCTAAACCCTTTTAAGCGGTTGTTTGGGGCCCGCGGGGTTGCCCTGCAACCCCGCGGCTCCCAAAGGAAGATTTTTCTCACCTCCCTCGCCAATACACCCTGAACTTCCACCGAATATTCGTCTTCTTTTCTCTCCTCAAATAATCGATCGCCTTCCTACCAAAAATAAACCCATACGTGCTCACAATATGCTCTACCGTTCCATACTCCTGGACCGAGAAGATATCCTGGTACGCAAAATGGAACTCCTCGATAAAAATGCGGTCTACCACGTCATCCACCTTTTCCACATCCTCGATCACCTCATACAGATCGCCCCCGTACCAGCCGGGCGGGATGCCCAGGTAAACCACCGGACCCTTCGCCACGCGCAGGCCCTCGCGGATAAAATCACGGTACTGTTCCGGCGGGTACAGCGCCAATGTGATCCCGGTGACCAGGTCCACCGAGCCGTCCGCCAGCGGCAGGGCCAGCGCGTCTCCGCTCAGAAAGGTCACCCGCTCCGCCCCCGCGCTGCGCGCCTTTTCCCGCGCCACCCGCAGCATAGCCGCCTCGCGCTCGATGCCAATCACCTGCCGCGCGGACCGCGCCAGCGCCAGGCTGGAGCTGCCCGTCCCCGCCCCCACGTCCGCGATGCGCTTACCGCCCAGGTCGATAATCCCGGGCAGCTGCTCATAAACCGTCGGGTGATAGGGCGTGTTCGAAAACGCCTCGTATACCTCCGGGTAATCGCGGTAAAGAATATCCCAGCGGTTCTCAATCGACTCGGGTCGTGACATGTCTCCTCCCGCATAAATAGTTGAAAAACCTCTTGTTAAATGGCTCCGTACCTCAGGTTTTATTATTGTACAGCCGGATTTATCCAAACAAGCACCCTTTGGGGCGCCTTTAACTCCCCCTTATACTTTAAGATTGTTAACAAGTTTTTTCCCTCCCCCCATATTTGCTGCCTTAGATGTGGGTGTTCGGCACAATTCCTTTGCTTTTTACCCATATCTGGCTTTAGCTTTTAGCCTTCTTTCTTATGAAAACAGCAGGTTTTCGATTAATAAACGACCGGAAAATTTTAAGGTTAACTTTATTGGTTTTTACTTGAACCGATCGACCATTTGTGCTACAATGAGCCAGTCAGTAAATACAGGGGTGCAAGCATTACATACCACCACATATGGTGGTAATCTTTTTCATACAACTCAATATTTGCAGCATCTTTGCAACAATCACCCTGGAGGAGAGCGATGCGTTGTCCCTATTGTCAGCATGAAAAATCCATGGTTCTGGATACAACTCACGACAGCCGTGGCGGAGTGCGCCGGCGGCGTGAGTGTGAAGGTTGCGGGCAGCGTTTCACCACCGTTGAGCGGCCCCTACTGGCCACCCCGTTGATCGTTAAAAAAGACGGCACCCGTGAAGAATTCGACCGGGAAAAACTGATGCGCGGCATCCGCATTGCCTGCGCCAAGCGCCCGGTCCCCGCCGCCACCATTGACCGCCTGGTCGGTGAAATCGAAACCTCCCTCCAGCGCATGGGCCGCTCTGAGGTAAGTTCTCGCGTGGTTGGAGATATCGTAATCTCCGGCCTCAAAGAGCTCGATCATATTGCATACATTCGCTACGGTATTGTTTATCTTCAATTAGATGACTTACACGCTATCCGGAATGAAATTGATCGCTTACTAAAAGACGAGGAGACGACTGATGGAAAAACAATCGCGTAAAGCCACCTCCAGCGACCAGACCGGGCCAGCCGAACGCGCGGTTCCGGCTGCCACAGCAGCCCCCACCGGCCTGACCCCCACCCCACCCATCCCCGCTGACCTGACCAAAATCGACCTGACCGACAATGCCCGCCAGGTGCTCATCCGCCGCTATGTGCGCCGCGGCGATGATGGCAAGCCCGCTGAAACGCGTGGAGGAGATGTTCTGGCGTGTGGCTTATCACATTGCCGTGGTTGAAGAAACCTGGGGCGGCGATGTCATGCCTCGCGCCCGCAAATTTTACGATCTGCTGACCAGCAAGCGCTTTTTCCCCAATTCCCCCACCTTTACCGGCGCGGGCACGCCGCTTGGCCAGCTGGCCGCCTGTTTCGTCCTGCCCATCACCGATGACATGGGCCGCGACCCGGCCGGCATCTTCCAGACCCTGCGCAACGCGGCCCTGATCCAGCAGACCGGCGGCGGCAACGGCTTCTCCTTCTCCCGCCTGCGCCCCAAGGGCGCGCTGGTCAAATCCTCCGCCGGGCAGGCCACCGGGCCGGTCGGCTTCCTGCGCGTCTACGACAACGCCTTTGGCGAGATCGCCCAGGGCGGCAGTCGCCGCGGCGCCAATATGGGCGTCCTGCGCGTTGACCACCCGGACGTGGAAGAGTTCATCACCTGCAAGACCGACGAAAACGCCATCACCAACTTCAACATCTCCGTCGGCATCACCGACGACTTTATGCGCGCCGTCGAGAACGACGAGGACTGGGACCTGGTCTTCCCCGACCTCGCTTCACCCGCCTACCGCAAATTCAGCGGCACCATCGAGCAGGCCCGCGCCGCCAGAATCCCCCTCAAGGTCCACAAGACCGTCCGCGCCCGCGACCTGTTCGAAAAGATCGTCCGCCAGGCGCACCACAACGGCGAGCCCGGCATGCTCTTCCTCGACGCCGCCAACCGCTCCAACCCGGTCTCCGCACCTCTACCAGCTCGAAGTCGACCAACCCGTGCTTTATTGGCGCAACCCGCATCGCTACCAACCGTGGCCTGCTTTCCATCCAAACCCTGGCTGAGACCGGGATCGAATTCCTGGCCGGTACAGATGACCGCGCCCCAAAAGGCGGCAGCGGATTGGCACACAAAGAATCATTTGGGATTGCCTACCGCCCCGCCGCCCCCGCCTGGAAAACGCGCGAGAATACGCCCGTTTTCCGCCTCGTGACGCGCCACGGATATGAAGTCACGGCCACGCCCGACCACCCCTTCCTGACCACCGATCGTGGTTATGTGCCGTTGAGCGAGCTTCAACCTGGCGACCGGCTGCTGCTCCAATCCCAGGAAGGCGCATGGAGCAGCGATGACCGGCTGCCCAACGTGGAGTTTATTCAAGAAAAAATGGCGGTTATGGGCCGCGGCGGCGACCGGCTGACGGGTCATCTCATCACGCGCCGTGATTTCGCCGGGCTGTATGCCCACTTGCCCACCACCTGGTCGCATGACTTGGGCATGGTTCTCGGCTGCCTGGTAGGCGATGGTTGGCTCAGTGGAAACAGCGGCTCGCCGGTTGGGATGGTTTTTGCGAAATCGGATCAGGAAAGCCTGGAGGCCATCCATACCGCATTGCAGGAATGGTTTGGTCCAGGTCATCTGCATGAACGATCTTCGGTGTTCCAGCTTACCTATGGACACCTGCCCTACGAATTCTTCAAGAGCCTGGGCGTCTTCGAAACCCGCGCTTCCGAAAAACGCGTTCCAGAAACCATCTGGCAAGCGCCGCGCGAAGCGGTAGTTGGTTTCTTACAAGGGCTGTTTGACAACCGATGGGACGGTCAACCACTCGGAAGCAAAGAAATCCTGCACCGTCCGGTTGGCCAGTTCTTCCCCGCAGCTGCTCAAGGATGTACAACTGCTGTTGGCCAACTTCGGCATTGTCAGCAAGATCCACTTGCGCCGCGTGGCGGGTGAACGGTCAATGCCAGATGGCAAAGGTGGACGCCGCAACTATGTCTCCCACGCCGATTACGAGCTGCTGATCGACAAAACCAACCGCGATATGTTCATGCAGAAGATTGGTTTTATCAGTTCCGCAAAACAGCACAAAGCGACCGCATTCATTAACGCCAAGGTTCGCCGCTCCAACCGGGAGACATTTGAGACCGTTATCACCCGTATTGATCCCGCCGGTATTGCCGATGTTTATGATCTGACCGAAACGGCAACCCACAGCCTGATCGCGAACGGTCTGGTTGCCCATAACTGCGGCGAGCAATTTTTAGGTCCCTTCGAAAACTGCTGTCTTGGTTCGGTCAACCTGGCCCAGCACTTCGGCCCCGACGGCTCCGTAGACTGGGACAAACTGCGCGAGAGCGTGGTTCTCTCCACCATCTTCCTCGACGATGTCGTCGAAGCCAACGCCTACGTCCCGGCGGTGCCGCAGCTCAAAGAAGCCGCCTACCGCGCCCGCCGCATCGGCCTCGGCATCATGGGCCTGGCCGACCTGCTCTACCACGTCGGCATCCGCTACGGCTCGCTCGAAGGCCAGGAATTTGCCGCTCAGGTGATGGAATTCGTCCGCTACCACTGCGTGCGCGCCAGCGTCGACCTGGCCGAAGCCCGCGGCGCCTTCCCCGCCATCCAGGGCAGCATCTACGACCCTGCCGTGTTCCAGTGGCAGCCGCCCGTCTCGCTCATCCCCTACGCCAGCGACTGGGGCCGCCCCGCCGTCGATTGGGACCGGCTCGTCCAGGACATCCACGCCCACGGCATCCGCAACGCCGCCCAGACCACCATCGCCCCCACCGGCACCATCGCCACCGTGGCCGGCTGCGAAGGCTACGGCTGCGAGCCGGTCTTCGCCCTGGCCTACCTCCGCCACGTCAACGACAACGGCAAAGACCTCACCCTCACCTACGCCAGCCCGCAGTTTGAAAAAGCGCTCGAAACCCTCCACCTCGAGCCCGAGACACGCGCCGGTATCCTCGAACAGATCATGCGCGACGGCACCTGCCAGGACGTCGCCGAGCTGCCCGAGGCCATGCGCGCCACCTTCGTCGTCTCCGCCGACATCAGCGCCGACGAGCACGTGCGCATGCAGGCCGCCCTGCAAGCCTTTGTCGACAACTCGCTCTCCAAAACCATCAACTTCCCCCCCGGCGCCACCGAAGAAGACGTCGCCACCGCCTACCTGCTGGCCTGGAAATTGGGCTGCAAAGGCATCACCGTCTACGTCACCGGCTCGCGCGACAAAGTCGTGCTCGAAACGCACGCCACCGCCGGCAAGAAAGGCAAAGCCGAAGAGTCCGCGCCACAGGAAGAGGCGGCGCCCAGGAAGTGGCGCGCCCGTCTCCAACCCCGTCCCCGACCCCACCCCGGCCCAGGAAGCCAAAGCCTTAGAGCAGCTGCACATCTGGCACGAAGACAAGAAACCCCGCCCGCGCTACCTGCCCGGCTACACCTACTCCATCCAGACCCCGCTGGGCGAAGCCTTCGTCACCGTCAACGAAAACGGCCACAGCCAGCCCTTCGAAGTCTTCGTCAACACCTCCAAGGCCGGCTCCGACACCGCCGCCGTCTCCGAAGCCATTGGCCGCCTCATCTCCTACGTCCTGCGCCTGGCCTCGCCCGTCGAACCGGTCAAGCGCCTGCAAGAAGTCGTCCGCCAGCTCTCCGGCATCGGCGGCGGGCGCTCGCTCGGCTTTGGCCCCAACCGCGTCCGCTCCCTGCCCGACGGCGTCGCCCAGGTGGTCAACGACTACCTCGAGCACTGGAAAGCCCGCGGCGAAGGCGGCGAAAACCGCAACGGCCGCGTCCCCGCCTCCCTCAAAGTCGACACCCAACCCCGCCCCCCCGCCGAACAGCCCGTCCTCTTCAAGATCGGCGATCTCTGCCCCGAGTGCGGCCAGGCCGCCGTGGTCAATGAGGAAGGGTGCCGGAAGTGCTATTCGTGCGGGTACAGCGAGTGTTAATGGGTATTGTCGGGAACAACAAGTATTTGGCCGTATACATTTAGGATTTGGTCTGTGTTGTTGTTGTAGGAACTACTACAACTTGGTGGGTGCAATAGAAATTATGGAAAGGAGGTGAAAAAAATGGTTTACACAAAACCCAAAATCTTGGCACAAAGTACTGTGCAGATGGCAGATTGCCGTCCCAATAGTAAACCGAGTGGAAGACCTTGTAATCCACCAAAGGGCCAAGCGGAGGTAAATGAATAATTTAATCAGGCGACGATGCTATAAAATGAGCATTCGTCGCCTGATTACTACGGAGACATTGTTATGTTTTTCAAGCAAAAATCTAATTTGTTTATTCAGAAACTATGAGTCATTTGGTTATATAACGGACAATAGAAATTTCGGGTATAAACAAACAAATAATAACAAAAACGACATCGGAGATAAAATTGTATCACAAAGCGGGGCAGTATTTTTGTCTGTATTAGGTCGAAAACCACAAACACTTGATGAGCTTGCTCAAAAAATAAATAAGCAATTTTCAGATGTTGACATTGAAACAATAAAGAACGATGCCAGAGATTTTTATTGCATGCTTGAAAGGGATGGTTTTATTGTATCTGGCGAAACATTGCAGGAGTGCAATGAGAAAGACACAAGGTTTTCATATAAGATATTGGAACCCGCAATAGATAGAAAAAGATTTTTCTCCGACTAATATACATCCTGAAAAATCCACACAGGAATTTTTAGAGGAATACTTTAAAGGCAAACCTCAGCTTACAAATTTGCACATAGAAATTACAAGCAAATGCAACGAAAGATGCGTGCATTGTTATATTCCACATGATAACAAAGTAAGTGATATCGAACCTGATTTATTTTATGATATTTTAAAACAATGTAAAGAAATGAAGTTATTGCATTTGACGTTAAGTGGTGGTGAACCAATGTTGCACAAACACTTTTGCGATTTTTTAAGAAAATGCAAAGAATACGATTTTTCAGTAAATGTTCTTAGTAATTTAACTTTGCTTAATGATGAAATTATCACAGAAATGAAAGACAAACCATCTTTTAGGTGTTCAAGTCTCATTATACTCAATGGATTCCAATATTCACGATGAAATAACCCAAATGAAAGGAAGTTTTGAAAAAACAAAAAATGCAATTTTGAAACTGATTGAAAACGATATACCTTTGCAAATTAGCTGTCCAATAATGAAACAAAATAAAAACTGTTATAATGATGTTGTAAATTGGGCGAAAAAGCATAAGATTCATGTCGGAGATGATTATGTCATCATAGCAAGATATAACCATACAACACAAAATCTGAGTATGCCGACTGTCAATTAATGAAATCAAAGAAGTGATTAACGACACAATTGCAAATGATACAAAATATTTGGAGCAAATGGAAAAGTGAAGCTGAGAAGAAGAAAAATACTACTCCAGACGATATTGTTTGTAGCGTTTGTCATTCATCCATTTGCATAACAGACAACGGAAATGTATATCCATGTGCTGGCTGGCAGGATTATGTTGTTGGTAATGTAAAAGAAACATCTCTCAAAGAAATTTGGGATAATTCTGAAAAAGTGCAATATTTAAGAGGGTTACGCAAAACAAGATTTTCCTAAATGTATTCAATGTCCTGAAAAAGAGTTTTGTACTATGTGTATGGTTAGAAATGCAAATGAACACCCTCTGGGAGACCCGTTAGCAGTTAATGAGTATTTTTGTAATGTCGCAAAACTAAATAAAGAAATGTTGCTTAACTGGAAGCATGACCATACAAACTTTCAAAGTAAGTTGTAGAGAAGATATATAACTATTTGCATTGAAGAATAAGCGGAGGGGAAAATGGCGAAGAGAACGGTTATTCATGTTACCCATAAAGACGGAGAGTGGAAGGTCAAAAAAGAGAATGCTCAACGCTCTTCTAGTGTTCATGAAACCAAGAAGGATGCTGTAAGGGAATCAACTGAGCAGGCAAAGAAAGGTACTCCTTCCCAGGTACAGTTTTAGAAGATGATGAACATTAATTTGATTTCCTACCCATTTTCGAACTGTTCTTTCCGTTCCACCTTGGTGATGAGTGGATTATTATCTCGTAAAACTCTAATTACAGCGACTTTCCAGTTCGAAATAGTTTCACCAATCTTGTAGCGTCTTTTCTCCTGAGTTCCAAATACCCAAAATCCTGCGTCTTCAAGTTCTTTTATTTCTTGGGAAAGTGTAAAGATCACTCTCACTCTTTCCCCGCTCTCAAAAGTATCCCCCAAATCGCCATAATCCTGCAAATCTTGAAGAAAAGAAGAGATAATATCTACTTCCTCACCGTTGGTTAGCTCATCATGATCAAAATCAAATAACTCGGCACCTGAAATAATATCAAATACATTCTTTCCTGTAGTTAGCCTTGCTGCAAACTTTAGTGAATCCGCTTCCTTCTCAACTCTTTTTAGCTTTTCTTTCACCCATAACTCATGATGATTTTTCATCTTTTTTAGAACGTTTACTGTATATATTTCCGGTTGGTCATCGATTATCTTGTGGTGAACTTTACAAAGTAGTAATAAATTTGAATAACTATCTAGTTCTTCCTCAGAAAGCTCAGGGGCTCCTCTTGGACCATCCAGGCTTCTGGCAACAATATGGCACTCATCCCCAACCACAGATATTTGGCTTGATTCTCCTTGAACAAGTTCAATTCGACAAAACGCGCATCGGTTTCCGGATCGCGCCCGAAAGAATCTTCCGTGTCTTTTCACTTATTGCCATTTTGCCATCCAAACGGTGACTAGGAAAAAGAAGTGATCAAATTGCACGAAATTCCAAAGTCAGTATCTTCACGATTTCTGCTAATACGATATCAATTCCATCAGAGCAATTTACCCTGGTCCTTGTTGGGATATCAGTCTTTTGTGAAACCATCGTATGAATAAGATTGTTTGATATTTCTCTGGATGAGTTGTTCAGGTGATTAATAACAGCCTGTTTGGATTTTCCCCAAGAATAATTATTTGCCATCTGATCAAAATTTCCAAAGCCAAATAATGGAGGAATATGATCTAGAAGAGCCCTAGAAAGCATTGCAGTCGCAAAGAGACAATCATTGGCATAGCAAATATTTATCTCATTACATAAATTAATAAGCTTAGACAGATCATAATTTGTGGAAGATATCGATTTTAATTCAGCAATTCTTGTTGAAGAGACAAATTCTTCCTCCAATTTCCTGTTCGCTTCAATGATGGACTCAAGCACAGATCGTATAGTTTCAATTCGAAGAGCAAAAGTTTCATCTTCCAAATAAAATGGAGTTCGATCATTCACTGTGTTATTCCATACCACCCTTTCTCTCTCAAGGTCCAAGATTTCCAGAGTAGAAGTAACTCCATTAATCCATAAAGTTATTTGCTTCACCAATTCTTCCGGCGGAAGTCTTTGTGTAATGAAATCTAGAGTTTCTAATTCCCTTTTAAGTATTCGAACTCTATTCATATTAGTTGCCTCTTAAACTTTACTTTTTGCTTCCCATGTTTCGATTAGAAATGTGGCGACTGCCCCAGCGAGATGCACAGCTAATTGCGCATGACGAGGTTTCGGTTTTGATCCGCTTTTTCCTTTGCCGTGAGCATCGCTGAGTTTATTACGCAGGGATCCTAATCCATCAACGACTGACGTTACACCACCAAGAATTTGTTTAAAAATTTGTTCTTCGTGTTGACCAGGGGAAAGGTTTAACTGCTGAGCAGTTAGCTTATAGAGTTTTGGTAAATCACCATCGTTATCATAAGGCTGACCAATTTCATCAAGGATGAATTTACATACTGATTCGAGAAGAGTTCTTGATGCAGTTATTGCGCCTTCCGGGTCAGAAAGACGACGCTCAAGCGCTTTATTCCAGGCATCCTGGACATGTTCTGAATCGACGACTATCAAAACCGAAGTTGCAGCCAGACTAACCGGTGATTGAAGTTCCAATTCTTCTAAGTAATTGATGGCAGGCGCAAACTCATTATGAAGAAACTCACGCCTTTCGCTATAGTGATCAAACTTGTTCTTGATAAATGGCCAGAATTCGCCTAATTTCCGATGTACTCTAACGCACAATGGCAATTTGGTACGGAGATTAGACAGTTTGAGAAGCTCTGACCTGAGCATCCTATACTCCTCTGAAAGATCTTCCTCGAATCCACCTCCAGTGCAGGAGATAATCATTATCTCTTTCAATCGTTCAACTTTTTCGATAAGCTCGGCTGTGTAGATCATAATATTCTTCGATCTGTTCAAACTCCATAAATGGCTAATCGGCATATATTGCTTAGGATTGAAACATATACGACCCTAAGATACAAAATATAGAGTAATAGCATCTGTTGAGAATTTACAAACTATATTATAGCCTGAGAAAAGTTATAAAATTCAAACTTCCCAAGAATAAGTAAATCTGATTTGATGCAATTCAGGATTATTGATGTTTACCGAATAGGCTGATAATCTCTATCATTTGTACCAGGCAATGATTTGAAATAACGAAAAACCAGGCCTCAATAAAATCAACTTTGCATCTTTGGAGCAATTTCTTTGATAGAAAATGCGGCTGAGACCTTTCTACAAGGTCATTTGGGGTATTATCTATGATGATAAAATGAAAAACCGGCTTTTTTGGCGCATCAAATGTGATCACTTCCAGGAGTAGTGTAGGTCATCAACATAACTTCACAATTACATCAAATGGTTTTAACCGAAATTCCAAACAATAAACGATATCCGAAATAATAGGCTCGCTGGATTGGAGAAACGGATCTCCAACAAGTCACTTCGATCCTTTCTCGGCTATTGCAGCTTCTCCTTGAATAAGCGGCTGTGAAAAATGAAAGAGCACCTGCTATGACGTCAAACCCACAACCTAACAACCCCTTGCATGGTATTACACTTGAAATGATGCTCACGCAACTGGTTGAGCATTATGGATGGCTGGAATTGTCAAAGCGCATCCCCATCCGCTGTTTTTATAACGAGCCGAGCATTAAATCCAGTTTGAAATTTCTGCGGCGAACGCCCTGGGCGCGCAAGAGCGTGGAAGACCTGTACCTGAATTTAATTGCAAAATAGAGCAGTACCCCCTTAAATAACCCGCACAACAACGGGGCCGCCTCCCCGGCGGCCCCGTTATTCTCCTCACCCAACTCCCCAGATATCGGACGGTCGCTTCGGGAACAGGGCATTGAGCACGCTTGCCGTTCGCCGGTCGTTGACCCAGCAGTCGGCGAAGGCATATTCCAGGTCCTCGACGCTGCGGTAGCCAAACAGCAGCTGGGTAAAAGGTCAGGTCGGGGAAGGCGGCATCGCCCCATTCCTCCTGGGTTGGCGACCACGCTTCGATCTGCTCCAGGCGGCCATCCGCCAGGGAAAGCGCGATCCCGCTGCGGTAAAAACTGATCCTCAGCCGCCCGGTGTAGCCCGCCAGCGCGGAGCAGGCCAGGCGTTTTTCGAGCGCCGGGGCAATCCGGCGCAGAAAAGCCGGCAGATCCGCCACGCGCATGTACCACGCGCCGGGTTTGCGCACCACCGGCAGGCAGTCGGAGAAGAGATCATACGCGGGATGCTCCGCACCCAGGCCCAGGCCGAACATTTCCAGCGCTTTCCCTTCGCGCCTGGCGTACGCTTCGCCCACCGACCACAGGCAGCGCAGCACGGCCGGCGTGATCTCCAGCCAGGATGCGGCGGCGTTTGCCGCCGCCTCGATCTCGTAAGCCGAGAGCCAGATGTTCGCGCCCCACAACCAGGGCGTGAGCGCGAAAAAGCCCACCCGCGCCGGTGCGTTCCCCGGCCCGCCAGCGCGTTTCGATGATATGCAGGGTTTTGCGGTTCAGGTTGTATTCGCTGCGCCCGTCCAATTCGTACCGCCACAGGGCTTCGCTGCGCAGGCAGTGGATTGGCTGGCGCTCCATCGCGCGGTCGTACATCCTGGCGATAAACGGCAGGTCGTCCGCGCAAGCCGGGCGGATTGGATACGTTTCCGTCTCTCCCGGCTTCAGCCGCGGAATGTTCGGCCCGTAGCCCATGCGCCCGCCGCCCAGGGTCAGCGCCAGCTCGTAGCCAAACTGGCGGTAGTACCAGGGGTTGCCGGTGATCACCTGCACCAGGTCGCCCCGCTCTTTGCTCCACTGGTGGACTTCGGCGAACTGCTCGCGCACCAGCCCGCGGCGGCGGTATGCCGGCGCCGTGCCCACAATTTCCGGGCGGCCCACCTGAAACGGGATGCCCTCATAGGCCCATACCTGGGGGATCAGGCTGAGCGACGAGACGATCTGCCCCGTACTGGAATCTTCCACAATGGTGAAATCCCCCGCCTGAAAACCGGGCAGCCGCCCGCTGATCAGGTCGTAGGTGTGCCCGGCGACGTGGCGGATCCGGCTCGTCACTGTCGCTGTGGGTGATGGCGTTGAAGCGCACGAGGGCATCGCGATCCTCAGGCGTTGCCCGCCGCAAGATAAGCCCGCCGCCAAGATCGCGGATGAAGGTAGGGTGAGGCATCGTCTTATCTCCTGTGTACAATATCAGCCACTTAATTATATCGAAATTGCATCTTTTGCGTTATCTGGATAAACCGTAGGGCGGATTTCGCGGTATCCCTACCCGCCGCTCGCGTCAGCGAGAATTCTTCGTTCGATTATTGGGTTGCGCTCCGTTTCTTTCATTCTTTCCCCGCTTTCGCCGCCGCGATCCCGCGGATCAAATTCATTGCCATATAATCCATTTGTTTTTTACGGATGCGCTGGTCGATTGCCAGGGTTAGCATCCTGCCCGCCATATCCACGGCCATCTTGTTTTGCTTCGTTCGCGCATCGCTCCGGATTTCCTCCCAATGCACCGTCAGGCCGATCCCGGCGTTACCCAAGGCTTCATAAACCGCGTCGCGGCAAACCCCTGAAAAATACACCGGCAGCCCGAACGGCATATTATCTTCTTGCAGTTCCGGGAAGATCGGCCTTATTTCCGGGATCGCGGAAACCCAATCCATCAAATATTGATAATTATCCCGCCGGGTTTGCTTGATGCCCTGCCAATCCAAGCGCTCGATCTGCTGGTATTCGCCCGCATCGCCCAGGATCACCAGGTCCGTTTCGTAATATTCGGTCGCGCGCTGGAACAGCTCGGTCAGCGCCTCGTAACGCCCGGTTTTGTCAAAAAGATAGTCATATAAGCCCTCCCGGTACTCCCGGATCAGCGGTAAACGCCGGTTCGGCAGCCCCGCATAGGGTTTGAGATAAGGCATCATATTATGGCGCGTGATCAGGTACCCCCCATCATACGCCGCCAGCTTCCGGATACTGTTCAGCGCAAAATCACCCGTCAGGTGATCCGGGAACCCGGCCTGCGCATTATCCTCAATCACAATCACCCCATTTTGCTGCACCTGCTTGAAAAAATTTTGGGTTTCCGGGTTATGAAAAAAGCCAAAATAATTAATAAAGTAAACCGCCTGCGCCCCGCTGGCTTTACGCGCCAGATCCTCCAGATCGATCGAAAGATCCTCCTTGATCTGGTAAAAATCCCACGCCACCTTGCAGCGCTCGAACGTCTTAACGATCGATGGGCACAAATAAGAGGGCAGCAGAACCTTGCCAATTCCATGCTCCAGAAGAAAATCGCTGATCACCGTCACGCAGGCCGTTCCACCATTGAGAAAGTACATATTCTCCCTGGCAGTGGCAGGCGCATCTTTCAACCAGGCCGGGTCAGCATAGAATTCACCCCCAACAAACATAACTCCCGTTCCTTCCTCTTTCAAGAATACCCAATGCCTGAAGGATAACACATTCCCCCAACCAGAGGAATTTATCACTTATTTCTCAACTTCAATGTCCTTTTCCGAAACCCTTCCCACCCATGTGTAGCAATGTAGAAGGGAACTACCGTTCCACAACCGGAACTACCGTTCCACAACTACCGTTCCGCCCCTACCCGCCGGTCGCCCCAGCGAACGTCAACGTAGGGCGGGTATCCCTACCCGCCGCTCGCGCCAGCGAGAATTCTTCGTTGTCAACCGCCGATGCCTACCCGAATATAATTGAGTTGAAAAAACCCTGTGCCTTTCCAAAGTCATTATAAATTCCATAACAATTGTTTTTAATCCCACCTCCATTCCCCCTCCCACCCATGTGTAGCACAAGTGTAGCAAAGTGTAGCAACCGCAAAAACCTCCCCTTTTTGCGCCGTTTTATTTGTCAAAATCCCCAATTTTGTACAACCAGACCGCTATTTTTGCCCCATTTTTGCCCTCGCAAGTGTAGCAAGTGTAGCGTAGCAAGTGTAGCAACTCACCGTCCTATAAACCGTAGAAAACTCGCCTTTTTCTACAAATAAAACGCATCACGCCGTTTTAACGGCCCCGCGTTCATCCAGCCCGCAAACAACCAGAAAGTTGATCGATTATTCCTTTTTCCTCGGGTTTTTACTATAATGATTTTGCAGGTAAGACCCACCCTGATTTGAAAAAGGAACCCCTCCATGAACGACTCCACCCCCCTCGACCTGACCTCCGATCCCCTGCTAATCGATTGGAATAAAATCTTGCGCCAGACCACCACCACCCCCACCTTACAGGTCGTGGTGAACCCGCTCCTGCGCCGCGGGTCGCCCATCCACGACCGCGCGTTTGACGAGCTGCGCAAGCTCGGCGCGGATTATGTGCGCTTTGTGCCCTGGTTCCCCTACCCGCACTACTCCATCGCCGAGCTGTATGCCCCCGCCAATGACAAAACCAGCTGGAATTTCTCCAGCATCGATCCCTTCACCGTCGATTTCCTCGAAGCCACCCAGGGCCACCCGGTGATGCTCAACTTCAGCACCATCCCGCCCTGGATGTTCAAAGCCGACCATACCGTCCCCTACCCGCAAGACCCCGACCAGCCCATCTGGAACTACCAGGTCGGCACCGAGCTGCGCGACCCCACCTTGAAGGAAATGAGCGATTACTTCGCGCGCCTGGTTTCCTGGTATACCCAGGGCGGCTTCACCGACGAATTTGGAGAGCGCCACGAGTCCGGCCATCATTACAAGATCGCCTACTGGGAAGTGCTCAACGAGCCCGATTTTGAGCACGACACCACCCCCGCCCAGTACACCGAGCGCTACGATGCCATCGTCTCCGCCATCCGCGCCGTAAACCCGGAGATTAAGTTCGTCGGCATGTCACTCGCCATGCCCAGCCTGAACCCGGATTTCTTTGAGTATTTCCTCAACCCGCACAACCACCAGCCGGGCATCCCGCTGGATATGATCAGCTATCACTTCTACGCGGTCCCGGCCGGGGATGAGACCCTGGATATCGAGCAGCACACCTACTTTGCCCAGGCGGACGGCTTTATCAACACGGTGCGCTTTATCGAGACCATCCGCAAACGCCTCTCCCCCAGCACCCAGACCACGGTCAACGAAATCGGCGTGATCCGCGCGGATGACATGCGCCAGTTCGCGCCCGGGCATGTGGCCCAGCCCATCCCAGACGCCTACTGGAACCTGGCCGGGGCCGCGTATGCCTATGTCTTTGCCCACCTCGCCCGCCTGGGGATCGATATCGCCGGTGAAAGCCAGCTGGTCGGCTACCCGTCCCAGTTTCCCAGCGTCTCCATGGTGGATTGGAACACCGGCGCGCCCAATGCGCGCCTGCGCGTATTGGAACTGCTCAAAAAACACCTCGCCCACAACGATCAGGTGATCAGCACAACCACCGGCGGCATGTCCTCCAGCCCATTCTACGCCGCGCAAGCCTTCCGCGGCGCGGATGGCAAGCGGAAACTGCTGCTGATCAGCAAGCGCGCCCGGCCCGCCGACCTGGCCCTGCCTGGCTTCGCCGGCGCATCCGTCGAAATCGTCGACCAGGCGACTGCCGGCGGCCCGGCGCGCGTCGAAACGCTGAACGGAGAAACCTTCCGCTTGCCCGGTTTCGCCGTCGCCGTCGCCAGGCTGGGATAAAAATCCCAGGCCCTTATATCATATCGAGGAGCTTCTCCGCATTATTCACCCGGCGATGCGCCAACCGGGTTGGCGAAATCGGCGGCCAGCGATGGTCGCCCTACGGTAGGGGCGCAGCGGGACGATGAAAACGTCTATGCCGTCCAACCCCCGCGCTGCGCCCTCGGTGCCTGCCAACCACCATCGCGTTGGCCCACCATCGTTTCCATTCTTCCAGCCCGGTTTCTGCGGTCGGCAATGCCAACCGTGGCTTTCTCGTTGTAATCCGGCGCTTTCGCCAACAACGTTGGCGCTGGCGCCGGGTGGGCTTTTTTCGTGCTGTTCGCGCTCTATAAAAGAACCCGGCAACTAACGGAATTGCAGGTTTGAAATAATTTAAGATCCGCTATAATTCACCGTACCCCTTCCGGTTTTTCGTTCGGAGTTGTTTTGAACAAGGATGAACGCATGAGCCAATTAACCTCTCGCGCGCCAAAAACCTATACTGGATTCTTGTTTCTTGCACTGGTGATGTCGTTCATCCTGGCCATCGTGTTTCTCATGCCCATCCAACCCAATGATTACTGGTGGTACGTGCGCCTGGGCGGGGATATTGTGTCATCCGGGTCGATCCCCACCGTGGAGCATTTGAGCTATACGCAGGCCGGCACCCCGGTCACCTACCACATCTGGCTGACGGCCTTGATCTTTTGGGGAGTGAACCAGGCCGGCGGGGTGCTGCTGACGAGTTTGCTGCGCGGGGCGCTGGTGGGCGGTTTCTACCTGTTCCTCTGGCTGACCATGCGCGAGACCGGCGGTGGGCCAAAACTCACCGCGTTTGTGCTGCTGCTCGCGGCGCTGGCCGGCAGCAACAATTGGGCCATGCGTCCGCAGTTGTTCGCCTACCCGTTGTTCGCGATCAGTTTATGGATCATCGCCGGCTGGCAGAACGGGAAACGTCTCCGCCTGTGGCTGCTCCCGCTGCTGGCGGCCTTGTGGGTCAACCTGCACGGTTCATTTCCCCTGCTGATCCTCCTGCTGGGCACCGCGCTGATCGCCGGAAAAGGCGACCGCCGCCGCCTGCTGGCAGTCACCGGGCTGACCCTGCTTGCCACTTTCCTGAACCCCCTTGGACCGCGGGAATGGCTGCACACCTTCAGCCTGATGCGCAACCCGACCATCATCCAATTTGCCCTGGAATGGCAGCCGCCGGTAAATAAAGGCTGGCAGATGAACCTGTTCTTTGGCTGGCTGCTGGCGTTTGCGCCGCTGGCAGCGCTGGCCCCCAAAAAGGTAACGGTACTGGAATGGCTGTGGTTCCTTGGTTTTGGCTGGATGGCGTTTTCAGGCTTGCGCTACGTCATTTGGTTTACCGCGGTACTGGTGCTCATCAGCGCCCGCCTGCTGTCCGATTGGATTGGCAGCCGGGTGGATCGTCCGGGCAGTTTCAATCGTCCCGTGCCGAACCTGCTGATTGGCAGCCTTGTGCTGCTCCTGCCTTTAGCCCTCCTGCCGGGACTGCGCCAGATGTGGTGGAACCAGGCTCCCCCCAACCTGAGCAAAACCACGCCGGTCGAAGCGGCGGCCTGGCTGGCGGCCCGGCCGCAACTTCCGGGCCCGTTATGGAGCGAACTGATCTTCTCCAGTTACGTAACCTATGCGCTGCCGGATCGCCCAGTCTGGATCCACACCCAGTTTGAGGCTTTCCCACCCGAACAGGTCACGCGCTATCTGGATATTTCCAGGGCGTCGGCCAACTGGAATGCTCTGCTGCAGAGCGAGGGCGTCAACTTGCTGCTGCTCAGCCGGGGAGAACAGGCGGCGCTGGTGCAGGCGGTAGAATCCGCGGACAACTGGCAGGAAATATACCAGGACGATATCGCAGTCATTTTCGTCCGTCAGCCGCGCTAAAATTTGCTGCCCGCTGCAGCGGGCCTGAAAACACTTAGGCTGGTAACCCCTTAATCTCCCGCGCCAGGCGCTGGGAGGCCAGGTTAAATTCGTACAAAAACCCCCGCAGCGAGTCAAAATAGCCCATGAAATAGAGGCCGGGGCAGGCAGTCGGCGCGCCGGAGGGGAAACGCGGGTTGCCATTTTGATCAAGCAGCCCCTTGGGTTCCAAAAGATTTTCCAGCCCCGTACCAAAACCGGTGGCGAAGATCACCGCGTCGAAAGGCTCCGCGCGCTGATCCTGGAAGATCACCCCGCTGGTTGTAAAAGAATGTACCGCCGGGCGAACTCCGATTTTGCCCGCCTTGAGCGCGGGCACAAACCCAACATCAATCACCGGCGTGCGGCGAGCGGCGAAAGGCCTCCACCCCGGAGTAGGGATGCCAAAACGGGTGAGGTCGCCCAATGCCAGCCGCGAAAGGGCCTGGCCTACCGGGTCACTCAGGGCGGGTGGGAACGAATTCATCAGTATGCCAAACACCTGGGCGGGGACACCCAGAAAATCTCGCGGGACCACCGGGGGTCCCGAGCGCGCGCTAATGGCTACGCTTGCTGCGCCCTGCTCCACCAGGTCAACCGCGATCTCCATGCCGCTGTTGCCCGTGCCGATTACCAGCACCCGCTGGTCCTGAAATGCCCGCCCGGAGCGGAATTTTGAGGAGTGCAAAGATACTCCGCCGTACTGGTCCAGCCCGGGCCAGTCCGGGCAAATGGGCTGGCTGTACTGCCCGCTTGCAATCACCACCCCGCGCGCAAACCACGTTTCAGTCCCCGCATCCACTGCCCAACCGGAATGCCCATCCGTTTTCACCTGCCGCACCCGTTTGACGAAGGTGCCGGGGACAAAATTCAGATCAAAATGGGCTGCGTAGTCGCGCAAGTAACCGGCATACTGGTCCTTTGACAGATATTTCGGATACGTGCGCGGAATGGGGAAATGGGCCAGTCCCGAATAAGCCCGCACCGTGTGCAGGTGCAGGCGATCGTAGCGCTGTTCCCAGGACTGCCCAATCCGCTCGCCGCTGTCCAGGATGGTCGATCCAACCCCAGCCTGTTTAAGGCTCCGGCTGTGGTCAACCCGGCCGGTCCGCCGCCAACGATCAAAATATCCGTGTCTGGCATACCCACCTCCTTTATCACAGATATTATATATCGCAATCATATATTTTATCGAGACATACAATCCCGTACCGGTTTTGACTTGAATAAAGTATTGCCTTTATTGTGCATATGAAATCCCCTTAAAAAGCCCATTCGATAAAAGCAACGGTCCAAGGATAATGCTATACTACGTTTGGATCGTTACCCGATCTTACTCTAAAAACATAATCTGCCCGGGATATTAAAGGTGGAAAAGGCATCGATGGACAAAACAACTTTTGCATTGTACTTCGGCAACCGGGGATTTTTCCCGGCCTCCTTAATTGCCGGCGCGCGCGCGGAGATGAAATGCGAGCTCAATGCGCTGGGTCATTCCCTCGGGTTTGATATTGCCGTCCCGCAAAATGAAATGGTAACCGGCCTATGAGCCTGCTCGGGATCGACGTCGGCACGAGTGGCTGCAAGTCGGCCGTTTTTTCGCAAACCGGCGAGCTGCTCAGCCTGGCGTATGAGGAGTACGACTATCAGCACCCCCAGCCAGGTTGGGCCGAGCTGGACACGCCGCATGTCTGGGAAAAGATCAAGCGCACCATTCAAAAAGCGGCCGCCACCAGCGCCGCCGCCCGCGATCCCATCCAGGCCGTATGCGTCTCTTCGCTTGGCGAGGCCGTTGTGCCGGTGACCGCCGGGCGCGCGATCCTGGGTCCATCGCTTTTGAACTTCGATATCCGCGGGGATGCGTATCTCCCCGGGCTCAAAGAAACCCTACCGGTCGAGCGGCTGTACCAGATTAACGGAAACACCCCCGGTAGTTCCTATTCAATCACCAAGCTCAAGTGGTTGAAAGAGCACCGCGCCGCAATGTACCAAAAGGCGGACGCCTTCCTGCATTGGAGCAGTTTTGTTTCCTTTATGTTAGGCGCGGATGCGCATGTGGATTACTCGCTCGCCAACCGCACGCTGCTGTTTGACCTGGCAAGCTGCACCTGGTCCGCAGAACTGCTGGCCTGGGCGCAGCTCGACCCAGAAAAGCTGCCCCCCACCATCCCCTCCGGGCAGGTCACCGGCACGGTTGCGCGGGTGATTGCCGCCGAGTTGGGTATTCCAGCCGGTATTCCCATCGTCAGCGGTGGACACGACCAGTGCTGCAATTCCGTCGGCTGCGGTGTGATCGAGCCGGGCCGCGCCATGCTGGGTATGGGCTCCTACGTATGTATGGTGCCGGTTTTTCCCCGGCGCCCGGACGCGGCGGGGATGATCGCGCGCGGTTTGAACACCGAACACCACGCCGTCCCAGGCCAGTATGTGAGCTTTCATTTACAACCAGGGCGGCATCCTGGTGAAATGGTTCCGCGATACCTTCGCGCAGGCCGAACGCCGGCAGGCGCTGCAAACCGGGCAGGATCTTTACACCACCCTGTTTTCTGAAATGCCGGATGAGCCCGGCAAGCTCATCGTACTCCCCCATTTCACCACCACCGGCCCGCCGGACTTTCTCCAGGATTCGAGCGGGGTGATTGTGGGGCTAAAACTAGAAACCACGCGCGGAGAAATCCTCAAAGCGATCCTCGAAGCCTCCACCTTTTACCTGCGGGAATGCTTTGAGACCCTACCGGGGACCGGGATTGAAATCAACGAATTTTGCGCGGTTGGCGGCGGCAGCAAATCCGCTGCCTGGATCCAAATATGCGCCGATATCCTTGGGCGTCCGTTTGTCCGGCCCAGGATCAACGAGGCCGGCGCCCTCGGCGCTGCCATCCTCGCCGGGGTGGGCTGCGGCATCTTCCCTACGATAAAAGACGGGGTGGAAGCGATGGTCCATCTGGACCGGCGCTTTGAACCGGATTCAAAAAAACAGCCGGTCTACACCGAGCGCTTCGCGAAATACAGGCAGCTTTATCCTTTGATGGCAGGCTATTTATCGACCGCCCGGTAAATCTCCAGTCCGGGTCACGGCGGTACCCATCTGGGTAAGGGTTATATCCATTCACATCCCTAATTGCATCATCTTTATCTACAATTTGCCCCATATGGGTAGTAGACGGTCATCACGGCGTTCCCTATAATCTCATCTAATGGCTCAAGGGATCGGCATGGTTGGGGTGAACATGGGATGTTTGTTTCGTGCTGTGCACGAAACAAACATCCCAAATCCCCTCACACCCCGGCAGCACCCAAAGCCCCCAACGAAACCCTGATCGCAGTCGATTTCATATCGCTAAAAGGAGATGAACAGATGGACGCAATCAACGCTGGTGATACCGCCTGGGTGCTTATTTCTTCTGCCCTGGTATTAATGATGGTCCCCGCCCTGGCATTTTTTTACGGGGGCATGGTGCGCAAGAAAAACATTCTCTCCACCCTGAACTTAAATTTCATCATCATGGGGTTGATCAGTATCCAGTGGGTACTCTACGGATACACGCTCGCTTTTGGGACGGACCGAAACGGGCTGATCGGCGGTCTAAATTTCCTGGGGTTGTCTGGGGTTGGCGCGGCGCCCAACGCGGATTACGCACCCACCATCCCGCACCTGGCTTTTACCGCCTTCCAAATGATGTTCGCCATCATTACCCCGGCCTTGATTACCGGAGCGTTCGTCGAGCGGGTGCGTTTCAAAGCCTTCCTGCTCTTCAGCCTCTTATGGGCCACCTTCGTGTATGACCCGGTCGCGCATTGGGTGTGGGGGGTTGGGGGGATCTTCCGCCAGCTCGGCGCGCTCGACTTTGCCGGTGGCACGGTGGTGCACGTCACGGCGGGATTTTCGGCCCTGGCATTTGCCCTGGTGATTGGCGCGCGCAAAGGATTTGGCTCGCGCGCCTTTGAACCCCACAACATCCCCTACAGTGTGTTGGGAGCCGGCCTGCTGTGGGTTGGCTGGTTTGGTTTCAACGGCGGGCAGCGCTCTGGCTGCCAATGGGGTAGCCGCGAACGCCTTTGTCACCACCAATACCGCCGCCGCTGCCGGCGGGCATCGTCTGGATGTTCCTGTCCTGGCAGGATAACAAGCCTAGCGTGCTGGGCATCGTCACCGGCGCGGTCGTCGGCCTGGTAGCAATCACCCCCGCCGCCGGATATGTGACCCCCCTGTCGGCCATCATCATTGGCGGCGTGGCCGCACCGATCAGTTATTACGCTATCCGCCTGCGCCAGCGCCGCAACCTGGATGAATCGCTGGATGTTTGGGCCTGCCATGGCATGGGTGGCACCTGGGGCGCGCTGGCGACCGGCCTGTTTGCCACAAAATCGGTCAACGAAGCCGGAGCGAAACGGTCTGTTCTACGGCAACCCCACGCAGTTCCTCGTCCAGCTGCTCACGCTTGGCATCGTGATTGTTTTCGCCTTTACCGTCACCTATGGGATCTCGAAACTGCTCGCGCGGTTCGTTGGCCTGCGGGTTACCGACAATGAAGAAGAGGTGGGCCTGGATATCAGCGAACACGGCGAAAAGGCCTACGCATAAACGGCAAAGAATATCAGAGATGCGGAGAATAAATTATGACCAAAAAAATTGAAGCCATTATTCGTGAAGATCGTTTCAACGATGTCAAAGATGCGCTGCGCAAGATAGGGATTGTTGGCATGAACGTGACAGAAGTTCGCGGCCAGGGACGGCAGGGCGGCATCGTTTTGACCGGGCGCAGCGGCACTTACCAGATCGACATGCTGCCCAGGCTGCAAATAAACATCGTTCTCAGCGACCATAACGTTGAAAAAACGATTGAGACTATCATGACTGCCGCGCGCACCGGCAATATCGGCGATGGGATCATATTCATCTACCCGGTGGATGAGGTTATACGCATCCGCACCGGGGAACGCGGCCACGAAGCGTTGATGTATGACAACGATATCGACAGCATGCAGCCCGCAACAAGCAATGGGCAGAACGGCCGCCAGGAAGAGTCCACGCGCGAGGCAAGTAATAAAAAATAATGAACGAGGTGGATCATTGTGCGTTTTCGGCGCACAATGATCCACCTCGAATTTTTTATACGCTCGTCTGGGGGATGATATGGGGTTAGGATACCGCGCTGCTCTTAATGGCTTGCACGGTATAAATCTGCAGGTTGATACCACTGCTTCACATGGAAAAGATTCAATTGTCAGGTAGAATAATAGAAGCAGACGTTTTAACAACGGCCGTGCATGCGCTGCCGTGTCAACCAACATGCAAAAAAGACCCCGCATCCTTCTCGTCGACGAAAATCCCAACAACCTCTCTGAACTGGAGCGGTTATTGAGCTGTCTGGATGCAGATTTTGTGCGCGCTTTTTCTGCCGAGCAGGCAGTCCGGCAAATCCAGCAAAACACGTTCGGCGCAGCCATTGCCGCCGCGGGGAACCCGCAGGCGGGTGCGGACGCGCTGCTTGAGCACCTTCGCCATCCCGCCAGCGCGATCTCGGTGCCCGTGATCCTGGTGTATCCCGGTTATCCCAGCGAGGCCGAAGCTCGCAAAGCATATGCCTTGGGAGCGTTCGATATTCTTTTTAGTCCGCTCATGCCAGCGGTGCTTGTGGATAAAGTAAGAATGGCCCTCGCGTTCCACGGGCAGGATCAAAGCGCAGGCAGCCATGCCGCCCGGAAGAAGCAGCGTAAAGACGCAGACACATTATTCGGCTGGTTATCCCAGTCGATGGAACAGATCGCGCGCGCCATGGCGAGCACCCTGGATATGGTGGAGGTGCCTGACCTGGTACTGGAACAGCTTCCGGCCGTTGTGCCGTATGACCGCGGCGCAATCTTACTGCGCGACGGAGAAAACCTGCGTATTGTGGCGCAGCGCGGCTTTCCGGCCGGCTGGCCCATTTCCGATACCCGCATCCCCATCCGCCAGGGAGATGTCTTCCAGCAAATCGTCGAGGCAGGCCAGGCGCTGCTGATCGATGACGTCACGACAACTCTCGCCTGGCACCAGGCGGATGGGCTGCCGCTGCACCGTTCATGGCTGGGGGTGCCCCTGGTCTCGAAAGACCGGGTTATCGGCATGATCTCTCTGACCCGTCGGAAAGCGGCCGCTTTCCGACCAGAAGAAGTTTCCTTTATCAGCGCATCCGCCAGCCAGGCCGCCGTGGCCCTGGTAAATGCCGGGCTGTTAAATGATCTCAAGCGCTTCAACGAACAGCTCGAAGAGCTTATCCGCGAACGCACCGAAGAACTAAAACGGGCCTATGCCCGGCTGGAAAAAATCGACCAGGCCAAATCCACCTTCATTTCCATCGCCGAACATGAGCTGCGCACCCCCCTGACCCTCATTCAGGGCTACGCATCGCTGCTAGGTTCGATCGTCAAAGACAACAAATACGCCACCGAGCTCACTCAGGGCATCCTGACCGGCGAACGGCGCCTGCTGGATGTGGTCAACAATATGGTGGTTGTCTCAAAGATCGATAACCAGGCATTAGACGTCCGGAAAACGGTGATCAATATCTGGTTGATTATTAAAATCGTGCGCTCCGAATTCAAAACTGCGCTCAACGAGCGCCAAATCCAGCTGGTAATTGACGAGCCCGAAGATTTCCCCGAGATAAAGGCTGATACCGATCTGCTTGGCAAACTGTTCAGGCAGTTGATTAGCAACGCCATCAAATATACCCCGGATGGCGGCTGCATCACCATTTCTGGAAGAAATATTCCCGCCAGCCTGGATACGGAAGACCGTGGGCCATGTATCGAAATACGCATCACCGACACCGGCATTGGCATCGACCCGGATTACCACGAGCTGATTTTTGAAAAGTTTTACCAGATGGGCATTGTCGAACTGCATTCCTCCGGGAAAACCAAATTCAAAGGCGGAGGCCCAGGCCTGGGCCTCGCGATTGCGCGCGGCATCGTACAGGCCCATGCCGGGCAAATCTGGGTCGAAAGCGCCGGTCACGATGAGGCTGCCTGCCCCGGCAGCTGTTTCCATGTGCTGCTGCCGGTTTCCGGATAGGTAAGCCCCGGCCCGTTTCGCCTGAACTCCGCGCGCTTAATCCCCACTGCACCGCGAGGGGCTTAACTGTTCGTTTGACCAGTTGACTCCTTCAAACAAATTTTCTATAATTTTATTTGTACTTAAGGGATAAAAGACATCAAAAATTCTCCGAGATGGATTTTCGAAGGAGCAATTGAGAACCCTGCCTAATGAACAACACTATTGATGTAGATCATCTTTCCAAAACCTACCAGGTCTCCGAACGCGAAGGCGGCTTCGGCGCGGCGGTGCGCGGCTTTTTCCACCGCAAGTTCAACGACGTCCAGGCCGTCCAGCAGGTCAGCTTTTCGATCCAGCCCGGCGAGATCGTCGGCTTTCTCGGCCCGAACGGCGCCGGCAAGACCACCACGCTGAAGATGCTCTCCGGCCTGCTCCACCCCACCGCGGGCAAGCGCGCGCGTGCTGGGCTTTACCCCCTGGGAGCGCAAGCGCGATTACCTGCAGTCGATGACCCTGGTGATGGGCCAGCGCAACCGGCTCTCCTGGGATATCCCCGCCGCCGATTCGTTCCTGCTCAACCAGGCCATCTACCGCATCCCCGACGCCGAATACCAGCGCACGCTCAAAGAGCTGGACGAGCTGCTCGAGCTGGCCCCCATCCTGCAAAAAGCCGGTGCGCAACCTCTCGCTGGGCGAGCGGATGAAAGTGCGAGCTGGCCGCCGGGCTGCTGCACCGCCCCAAGGTGCTCTTCCTGGATGAGCCGACCATCGGCCTGGATATCACCGCCCAGGCGCGCATCCGCGCTTTCTTGCACGAATACAACCGCCGCACCGGCGCAACCATCCTGCTCACCAGCCACTACATGGCCGATGTCACCGCCCTGTGCGAGCGCATCATCATCATCCACCACGGCCAGCTCAAATACGACGGCAGCATCACCGATCTCTCCCGGCGCATCGCGCCCTTCAAGCTGATCGGCGTGGCCCTGGGCGACCCCTGCCCGTGCGACCTGAGCCGCTACGGCACGCCGGTCGCCGCGGCAACGGCGAGGAAGAGAACGGCAGCAAGCAGTACGTCCAGGTGCCGGCCGGCGAGGTGGCCGCCATCACCGCGCGCATGCTGGCCGACCTGCCCGTCCACGACCTGACCATCGAAGACCCGCCCATCGAAGACGTGATCGAGCGGGCCTTCCAGGAATAAGAGCGCCATGCTGCAAAATTTATCTAGCGCTTCTGGCAGGTCAACTGGGCCGAGCAGTGGCAGTACCGCGCCAACCTGCTCATGTACCTGCTCTACTGGCTGGTTTCGCCGGTCGTCTACCTGGCCGTCTGGATCACCATCGCCAACAGCCAGGGCAGCGTCAGCGGCCTGACCGCCAATGACTTTATCACCTATTACCTGACCCTGCTGATCGTCGACCAGCTCACCAGCGAGATCACCATCCACATCCTGGCCTACAAGATCCAGGACGGCACGCTCTCCGGCGACCTGCTGCGCCCGGTCCACCCCATCCTGACCAGCGCGCTGGTCAACAACCTGGCCTTCAAAGCGCTGACCCTGATGGCGTTTCATCCCGATCTGGATCGTGCTGTTCCTGCTCTTCCGCCCCGATTACAGCGGCGTCACGCCCGGCTCGGTCCTGCTGGCCGTCCCGGCCATCCTGCTCGGCTTCTGGCTCGAACTTCCTGCTCGGCGCGATCATCACCTGCCTGGCCTTCTGGACCACGCGCGTCTATTCGATCGGCGCAGTTCTATCTACGCTGGTGGTCATCCTGTTTTCCGGCCAGTTCGTGCCCCTGCAGCTGATGCCGCCCGCCATCCAGAACGATCGCCCAGTTCCTGCCCTTCCAGATGTTCCGCTATCGTCCCCATCCAGATCATCCTCAACCGGCTGCCGCCGGAGCAGATCCTGCGCGATTACGCCGTCAGCCTGGTCTGGCTGGTGATCTTCTACTTCCTCTTCCGCTGGGTCTGGCGCGAAGGGGTCAAGCGCTTCTCGGCGGTGGGAGCCTGAGCCATGCACACCCTGCGCCTGCTCTCCGCCTTTTTCAAAGTCAACCTGCAGATGGCGCTGGCCTACCGCGTCGATACGGTCGTCAACATCCTGCTCGAACCTGCTGTGGCTGGGCTGGGAGCTGCTCAGCCTGAGCATCATCTTCAGCAACACCACCACCCTGGGCGGCTGGGGCCTGGGCGAGCTGATCGCCCTGCTGGGCGTCTTCCACCTGGTCAATGCGCTGATGTCATCCTGATCTGGCCCAACACCGAAAAGTTCAACACCAGCGTGCGCGACGGCACGCTCGATTACACCCTGCTCCAGCCGGCCAACAGCATGTTCCTGGTCACCTTCTCGCGCATGGTCATCTGGCGCGTCTGGGACCTGGTGCTTGGCGCCGTCCTGATCGTCGTCGGCATCCAGCATGAGCGGGCAGGGTACCACGCTCCTCCAACCTGCTCAGCTTCCTGCTGCTGTCCGCTTCCGGCGTCGCTCATCCTCTACAGCCTGTGGATCGTGATGATCGCCGCCACCTTCTGGTTCACCAAGTTCGACAACAACGTCACCATCCTGCAGGCCCTGCTGGACACCGGGCGCTACCCGGCCACGGTCTACCCGTCCTGGCTGCGCCTGATCGTCACCTTCGTGGTCCCGATCGCCGTCGCCACCACCATTCCGCTGCAGGCGCTGCGCGGCGAGCTGAGCTGCTGGCAGGTCCTGCTGTTCCTGGGCATCAGCGCGGCCAGCTTCCTGGTCGCCTCGCGCGTCTGGAAGGCCGGGGTGCGGAAGTACTCCGGAGCGTCCAGCTAGAGGCGATGGACAATTTTCTCGTTCTTGGACCCATCGGCATAACCTGAGGAATAAGAGGATGACGATCATTGATCAGTCGATGTTATGGCGTCAGTTTGGAGCAGCAATCGACATGCTTGGCGACGCTCTGCGCGACTGCCCAGATGAACTATGGGAAAAGAGACTGTGGGAAGACCAGCCGGACCAGTGGGTGGCAGCTGGTTTTTCGGCGTTCTGGTATTTGGGCTACCATGCCCTGTTCTGGCTGGACCTCTACTTAACCGGGGCGGAAGAAGGCTTTACTCCGCCTGCGCCGTTTGATCTGGTTGAGATGGAGGATGACGAGGTCATACCGCGGGTTTATACCCGTGCAGAGCTGCTCCGCTACCTGGAACACTGCCGCCGCACGTGCCGGGAGACGATTGGCGCGCTGTCAACGGAACAGGCAAACCGGTTATGCCAGTTCGCCTGGGGAGAGCTGCCCTTTGGCGAGCTTCAGCTGTACAATCTGCGGCATGTTCAGGAACACGGCGCGCAACTGCGCATGTACCTGGGCCAGCAGGCGGGAAAATCCGCAGGATGGGAATCCCGGGCGAAGGAATAATCTCCTTAGGAAAATGTTATCTTAGCAGTACCGTGGTGCAACCAACCGTTCGGTCAACGCATTGGCCTGGTTGCCAGCGCCCGTTCGATATCCTTAACCCGGTGGTAAGCAGAATGACCGTCAAGGTCGAAGGGCCACTCTTGTCTGCGCTCCTTACCGCTGAACCACTCTTCGGGTGCTTCTTTCAGCGCGGCCAGCACATCCTCCTGCACCTGCCTGTGCCACGCGAAAACCTCCTGTGGCGGGCGATCGCGCCAGCGCATGTAGATGCGGTGGTTCGCTTCGTTTTCCTGTAATCCACGCTCCTCCGGCGGTCTGCGCTGCCTCCGGGCGGACCGGGCCACGTCCGCCTTCCAATGCGTGATATGAGCCAGTGCATCCTTCACCGTCCAGGGTTCTTTGCTCTCCGGCCGGGGCAGTAACCGCTCCCAATCCGCATTGGTAAGACTTGCGACCAGATGATCCAGGAGCTCAAACTCCCGGATGGTACGCTCAATCACTTCATCCCGGTTATGGCGCATCGCTTACGAAACCTCCCGAATTTACCCCGCCGGGCGGCACTCGACTACGAAATAATCGGGCTGCTGACCGGCGGAGACGATTTCCAATCCAGCCTGACGAGCGAGAGGGGTGAATTCGGAGACGCTGCGGGGCTTACCGCCCAGCAGCACCATTTCAATCCGCAGGTCTTTTGGAGTGCCATCAGGGTGCACGCTCTTGAGAATGACCACGCGCCCGTTGGATTGGGCCGCGGCGGTGGCGCAATTGCGCAGAATAATTTCGGATTCCCGGTCTGGCCAATCATTTATGATCCCGCGCAGCAGGTAAAGGTCCGCGCCCGCTGACAAGGGGTCAAAGAAGCTCTGACCAACGGCCGTTACGCGGCTGGATACGCCGGCGGACTGGAAGATTTCCGCCGAACGGGCCACCGTATCGGGCTGGTCGATCAGGATGCCTTGAAGATGGGGATGGGCGCGGAGAATTTCCGCCAGCATGGCCCCGGTCCCGCCGCCCACATCGGCGACCGTGCGGACCGGCTCCCATCCGCCGGTGATTTCAAAATGTGGACTGGGGGTGCCATGCCCGGCCGGGCCGATCAAAGTATCGAAATCGGCAGCGATCCGCGGGTGCGCCGCGAGGTCCTCAAAGAAGGGGCGTCCAAACAGCTGCGGATAGGCCGAATTTCCCGTGCGGGTGTAGGGCAGCAGCGTGCTCCAGGCGTTCGCCATGCGCCCGCCGAGACTGTCCAGATCCAGGGACAGCTGCATCATCGGGTCGAGCAGATCCCGAGCGGCCGCATTGAGCGCGAACCGCCCCGCCTCCGGTTCCTCGAAAACGCCTTTGCCCACCAGGTGCCCTAATACCGCGTGCAGCACGCCTGGGTCGCACTTCGCGGCGGCTGCCAGATCATTAATCCGGTCAATGCCAGAAGCGATGTGATTGGCAATCCGTAATGTCGCAGCCACGTGCACGCACCAGGGGGTACACAAGTCCGACAATTCCCAAAGGTTGACTTTTTGTTGTTCGACCATCCTTTCTCCTCCTACAGTTCGCTCCCCAGCAGCTTTTCCCAATGATAACCTTATTGCGGCAAATAAATATTTGATCAAATCAATCCACATATAATCATAGGATAGATCGTTTATCCAGTCAACATTTCCAATCGTGCTACACAATTGAAAATTTGTTATACAATCGAATGCAGCATCCCATTCCCCTGCCCCATTCCAGCCAACCATCGAGGAGAAACATGAATAACCAACCCTACAATTCCCCCGCGCCAGCCAGCGGCACCGGTAAAAAAACGGTCCTGATCATCATCGGCGTGGTGCTCGTATTTTGCTGCCTGTGTACAGCCGTCACGGGCGGCGGCGCGGCGGCCTATTATTTCATGATCCGGCCCGCGCGGCAGTCCTTAAACGTAAACCCTACCCCCGTTGAAGAAGCCATCCAGGTTCAGGAAGAAACCGCGGTGGTTGAAGACACAGCGGTGTTTGAAGACACCGTTGTGGTGGAAGATACGCCGGAGCCAGAAGATACCCCCGTTCCGGAGGATACTCCTATCCCGGATGACCTGTCCACGGCCACCCTTGCCGTCAATGCCCAGACCGAGTCGTCTGGCCCTGGGCTGGGCGTCAGCCGCGCGGAAATGATGGATTTTTACAGCTCCGGCGGTGCGTTCGAATTTGACGATCCGACGGAAATCCAGGGCCTTGAAATCGTGATGGGCACTCACACCTGGTTGTGCGTGGAAACCAACTGCGCCGCCGTCACCCTGGGTGGCCCGGAGGATGATCTGCTGGTGATCGCAGTGGTGGTTCCCACCAAGCCAGGCGACGGCGCCCAGACGACGATGAGTCTCCTGCTGCTGATGACCACCGCCGCGCGTTTCACGGACGCTCAGGCGGTGGAGGTTGTCCCTGGTCAAATCCTGAACGACCTGCTCAAGGCCCAGGGGGCAGCCGGAAACTTTGAGAAAACAATCGAGAGCAGCGGTTATACTTTTACCGAAAGCTACGATGCGACCACGCATAACGCCGGGCTGGCCATATCCCGGCCCAAGAAGTAAAACCGCGCAACTTGGAACTGCTATCTCTCCATATATGTAGGGCGCCATATGCAATTCTCCAGAAAAAAGCCAAAATTTATGCTTCGCGTCCTTTTCCTCACCGGGCTTTGCCTGGTCGCGACTGCTTGTTGGGCTGGCAAACCCAGAACCGCAACCACGGTTCCGGCTGCCTCTGCTGTACCTCAAAATCCCCCCTGCACGAGGCAAGACTGCCCCGACCTCGTCATCACCCAGTCCGGGAAGATTAGCAAATATCTTCTTTCCGGGCAAGGGATCCAGTCCGCTGCGCCAATGGCCCAGCCTGGGGAACAAACCCAAAATGGCCGCTGGATCATCGACACCGGTGTCCCCTCGCCCAACAGCCAATGGATCGCCTTTACAACCATCGGAAAAGAAACCGGCGGCCCGGTTCTGTTGCAAGACCTGACCACTGGCAAATGGACCAACCTGATCGATGGTTTGAACGCGCGCCTGCTGGAAGGCCAGCCCGCTTTTCCCATGGATGCCTGGTGGGATGTCATAGGTTGGTTCCCAGACAGCGCCAGCCTGATGATCGGTCCCACCGATCTCAGCCAGGTCGTTATCGTAAACCTGTCCAACTTCGCTGCCCGTTCGATACCATTCCCGGGCGGCGGTAAAGGCGGGCGATTGTTTGTTGGCCTCGCCCCCGACGGCAGCCGCTTTAGCTATATTGGGGAAAATGATTCCGGTGAGCAAGTGTTCAACGTGGTTGATCTTCGCTCTGGCCAAACCTCCAACCTGCTCAAGCAAGCCTACCCGGAAGGAATACTCTACAACCCCCGCTTTTCGCCCGACCATCAGCAAATCGCTTATCTGCTTCAGAAAGGCAGCCCAGATAGCGGCCTCACCTATTCTCTTCGCCTGCTCTCTCCTGGGGAAGCGCAGCCCCGCGTTCTGGTGGAGGGCAATCTTGGCCTGACCATCCCCGTTTGGTCGCCAGACGGCCAAAGCATTGCTTTTACCCGCAATGATAGTAACGCCCCTCAACGAATTCTTCCGGGCGCTTCTCCTCAACCGCAAACCAGCAACCTTTGGGTTGTCTCTCTGGCGGATGGAAAGACCACCCAGGTTACCTTCCTCAAGGATCAGGTGCGCAGCCCGTTATGGGCGAAGGACAGCCAACTTCTCGCCTTCGTCACCGAGAACGGCTCGGTGCAGATGGTCAACAAAAATCAGTCTGGAAGGACCTGGCAGATCGCCGGTCCATCCCCAGACCCCGCCCTTACCAGCGTATTTTTCCTGCCATAACCCCCGGTTCTGGAGCCGTTCCCATGCCAAACGCCCTTCCCCGTATTTTTCTTCTCACATTCCTCCTGGTGGGTATCCTAACCTTTTCCCCACCTTCCGCGGGCGGCATGCCAGGGCCGCAGGAATATTCGCCGCACGCGCTTTCCCTGGCTCATGGTCCAACGCTGCAGGATAACCTGCCCGTCTTCCGTTTCCCGGTCGTACCCGGTTCCACCCCCAGTGGATATTTTGATCACCAACCGTCCAATGGCGCAGTAACCTTTTACGATGGGCGCCGCAACAACCCCGGTGCGGGTTTCTATTTTTCCTGTTCAACCCCGGCCATGTATGATTGGGTCGGGTGCGTGGACGCGGTTGCCGGGGAGCCGGCCTGCGATAACAGCCGCGAGCTGTGGTATGACAACCACCACGGCACCGATTATGAATACTCGCCCAACTGGCACACCGGCGCGCGCTGCGACCCCGCGCGTTTTGCGGGTATCACGATGCCCGTCTACGCCCCTGCTCGCGCAAAAGTACTGATGGCCGGGTACGATCCAAACCGGCCCGCCAACGGCTGGCACATTCGCCTCAAACACGATCTCAATGGCAATGGCAATTTCGACGATGACAACTTCCGCTCCGTTTATTTGCATTTCACAGCCAACGCCCTGGCTGTTTTTCCCGGGCAAATCGTTGAAGAAGGCCAGTATCTTGGCTTAGGCGGTTCGACTGGCTATTCCTCATCGCCTCACCTGCACTTTGAAGTACAGCGCTCCGCAGATTATTTCCAGACCACATACTGGCCAGTCGATCCCTACGGTTGGAAAGGATCGGACAGCGACCCCTGGACATATACCAACGTGGACCTGTGGCGGCAGGAGGTACGCTATACGAATTTCATCTGGCTCCCAGCCATCCTCAACCCGCTCGCACAATGCGATCAGTGCGGGGAAATGCTGCGGAACGGCAGCTTTGAAGATGGACATACGGGATGGGCCGAACCAGGAGTCCAGATGATCACCCGCACCGGCGATCCCGACCTGACTATATCCCCGCGGACCGGCGAATGGCTCGCCTGGTTGGCCGGGCGAGATAACGCCTCCGATACCATCTACCAGGAATTTAGCCTGCCAGGCCGGGTAAAAGGCGGAAGCCTGCGTTATGCCATCCTGATCCATTCAGAAGAGCTTGGCGGCCCCAACGACTATTTCTACGTCCGCCTGCGCCTGCCCGATGGCTCCGTTCTGCAAGAGATCGATTCGTTTGACAACACCTTTACTCCCAAAGACCAGTGGGTGCAGCGCGAAATACCCCTCATCGACCTTTCTGCATGGGAAGGCCAGCCCATCCGCGTCACCTTCAAAGGCACCACGAACGCGAGCGAGACCACCAGCTTCTACCTGGATGATGTCTCTCTGGTCACCACCGGGGAGTAAACGGCAGAGCGATTTCTTCTTGACAAACAGCCTCACCCTCCTTATACTAATCGTAGAACATATTTTCTATAAACCGAGGGTTCCATGGACGTCTACGAAGCAATGGCCGCGCGGAAAACCATCCGCGAATTCACCGAGCAGGAGATCAGCCCGGCGCTGGTGCAGAAAATCATCACCGCGGGTTTCGATGCTCCTACCAACAATCACATGCGCGAATGGCATTTTATCCTTCTGCAAGACAAAGACCGCCGCAAAGAACTGCTTGACCAGGTGATCAAGCCGGTGGATAAAAAAGGCGCGCTTGGCATCCTCAACCGTTGGGGCATGACCGATGAAGTTCAGCGCGAAATGTACATCGAGGGCATTCCCAGGCAGTACAGTATGCTCTTCACCGCCGCCTGCCTGATCCTGCCCTGCTACTGCCAACCCGGGCCGCTGCTCAAACCTAAAGACCTCTCCGCGCTGAACTCCTTTGCCTCGATCTGGTGCTGCATTGAAAATATCCTGGTCGCTGCCGCCGCGGAAGGTATCTTTGGCGTTACCCGCATCCCCTTTGAAACCGAGCGAAAAACGCTCAAAGCCTTCTTGCACACTCCCGAAAACCACGAAATACCCTGCTATATCGCTCTGGGATACCCCGCGAATAGCGCGGCGCGTGCCAAACAGGTAGATATTCGGGTGGAGGATCGGATCCACCTGAACGATTGGTAACTACCGGCCAGCAGAAAAGTGGTTCATTACCGGGTGGGGGCTGCGAATATACTACTCGCAATGGATCATCGGCAGGCGGGTCAACCGGTCAGGGTATAATCAAAAACAGGCATATGAATATTAAAATCTCCTTCTCCCTGCTAATTCTGGCCAGCCTGAGCCTCAGCGCTTGCGGCCTGACCACCCCCCCGGCTGCCACCGGCACGCCGCCCATCCTGACCAGCGCGACCCCAGCTCCGGCCACGGCCACGAACACAGTCGTCCCGAAACCGACCGATACGTTTACCTTTACCCCGCCGACCCAAACCCTCAGTCCCACCCCGACCGCCACCGGCACGCCCAGCCCAACCGAAACCTCCACCGCCACCCCGGTTCCCACATACGTCAAGCTGCGCGGGAAAGTGCTGGTTGACCAGGCCGTGTGTCACTATGGCCCTGGCGCGCCTTATCTATATAAGTATGGGGTCTACAAAGGAAGTAACCTGGAAATTATCGCCCGCGCCGAGCCGGGGGAGTATATCGAGATCCAGGCGATTGGCGGCAATAACCCCTGCTGGGTCAACCCCAAATATATGGAGATCAAGGGCGATTTAATGACCGTCCAGCCCATCGATCCGATCAACGCGAAGCTGCCTATGTCGCCATATTACGCGCCGCCCACGCGCTATTCCGCTGCCCGGGAGGGCAACAAAGTGACCGTTTTCTGGAGCCCGCTGGTGCTGCGTGCCGGGGATGATTCGGAGCAGATCCCGTACATCGTTGAGGCATGGGTGTGCAAGGACGGGCAGATTATTTTCCACCCGTACGGCACCTACCAGTTCGCCGTCGAAGTGGAGGACCAACCGGGCTGCGCCGCCCCATCCCACGCGCGTCTCATCGCCGCCGAAAAGCACGGCTACACCCGCCCGGTCGAAATCCCCTGGCCGCAGGCAGAGCAGAATTAGGTTTGCTTGAAGGCAGCCAACACTTTCTGCTTTGTTTCTTCCGGTAAAAAGGAGGCTTCCACAGCGTAGCGGTTGCACGCGGCGATATCCTCCAGGCGCATGCCCAGGATTTCGTGGGCGATGCGAACTTCATTGTTCAGGTTGGTGTCCAACAGCTCAGGATCATCCGAGTTTATCGTGACCTTCACCCCCAGGTCAAACAGCTGTTTGAGCGGGTGTTCTTCGATCCGCCGCACCGAGTTGGTCAGGTAATTGCTCCACGGGTTGACCTCCAGCGTTATCCCGCGCTCTTTCACCAGCTCTACCGCGCGCATATCTTCGATGATGTGGATCCCATGCCCGATGCGGTCCGGCTCGGCCTGCCGGATCGTGTCAACCACCGCGGATGCGGGGGTATCCTCCCCGGAATGAACCGTAACCTTCAGACCGGCAGCCTTTACGCGCCGGATCTGCTGGACAAACTCCCCAATCGGGTGGTCGGCTTCGCTGTCTGCCAGGTCAAAGCCGCAGATTGCATCCTTCCAGTGGATGGCCCAATCCGCCGTTTTCGCACACGATTCGGGTCCCATACCCCGCGAGGCGATGGCAATCCAACCAATCGCCATCCCATACTGTTTCTCCGCCCGATCTTTGGCGCGCTGGAGCCCTTCAAAGGCTTCGTCCCAGTTCAGGTTGTGCCCGCGAAAAGCCCAGTCGGGGGAAAAGCGGACTTCCAGCAGCCTGATATTCTGGCGGTTCGCGTCTTCAAAAAGCTCTGCCCCAATCCGCTCCACTACCGCCGGAGAAACAATCGAATTTTGCGCGATGCGAAAAGCGTCCAGCACAGCTTGCAAATTCTGCATCTGGCTTGTGACTTTCACGTACCGGTCCAGTTCAGCAACCTGGTAGGCTGGCAGCGACAGGCCGTATTCTCTGGCAATATCGATCAATGTGGCTGTGCGGATGGACCCTTCCAGATGGCAGTGGATCTCGGCTTTCAGCATGCGGTTATAGGTTTCATCAAAACATTTCATCGCCGCCTCCATTCCTTCATCCTGCTTTGTGTGGTTTCAATCCAGTTATGGCACGGATATAATTGCTTGTATTATTCAACTGCTTTTTACGTTCTTTAAGATAAGACTCCATTACAATAAGAACAGCCCGTCTCAGCGGCCATTTTACGATCGAAACTAAGTGTATCAATGACTGGGTAAAAAGCCAGGTCTCTAACGCAAGAGTCTTCTATTCTGTAGTCTTTATCGGATATTGGAGAAACCTTTCATGAAACTTTCCCTGCGAATGAAGATCTTTGGGTCTTTTTTTGCACTGGCGCTCCTGAATGGAGGACTGGCCTGGTTTATTCTCTGGCAGTACCCTGGCAGTACCCTATCTGGTAATCAGGGGCTGTCCAACAGTGGATTCCAGCAAGGGGGACTGCTGCTTGCCTTTGTGGCAGGCACGGCTCTGCTGGCGGCAGTGTTTGCCTATTTTGTCTCTCGCATGTTCACCAACTTCTTCCAGCGCTTTATTCAAGCAAACCAAACACTCGCTGAAGTCGATCTGCCGCGCCTATCCGCGGCGATGAGCGAGCTTTCCGACGGCAACCTGACCATTCACATTGAGCCGCAGGCGCAGCGGATTGAGGAAAACCAGCACATAGGACTGGAAGCCCTGGCGCGCATGTATAACACCATCCTGCAGGAAGTCGGACAGATCTACCAGAAGTTCAACAACATCACCGATGAGCCCTGCCGGCGGATGGTATATGTGGGTGCTGACAGCTTCCAGGAAGGCCTGACGTGCAGTGACATCATGGGCCAGGTGCTCCAGGGGAACGGCAAAGTCGTGATCCTTTCTGGCTCTACAGGCCAGGCCATTGAGATTCGCGTCTCTGGTTTTTTGTCGGGCCTGCACGAAAAATTCCCCGGCATTCAGGTTGTTGGCCGAGTTTTCGGGAATAACGACTATAAAAAACTCTACCCACAGATTTTGGAGATTCTCAAAAAGCATCCAGACCTGTCTGGTTTTTATACCACCGATGGCAACAGTCCTGATTATGTAGCCCGGGCGCTAAGCGAAACCGGAAAAACAAACAAGGTAAAGCTGGTCTGTCACGACCTGGTGGATCAGACCATGCAAGCATTACAAACAGGGGTAGTAACCGCCACCATCAGCCAGGATCCGTTTGCCCAGGGACATGATCCAGCCATATATCTCTACAATTACCTGGTAACCGGCCAGCTGCCGCCCAGGCAAAAAATGGTCACGCAAATGGACCGCATCACCATCGAAAATTATCAGCAGTACTGGGATCCACTGAACGGCGCGATCGAGAACCGGACCACCCAGGCCCGGCGGGCACGGCCGGTAGAAAAGCTCCCCAACCGCCCGCTGCGCATCATTGTATTAGGCCGCGACGATATCACCTTTTTCGATCCTGTAAAGCAGGGCACGCTTTCCGCAGCAGAAGAATTAAAAACGCGCAATACGCTGGTCGAGTGGTTCGAACCCGAGGCTGCCCGCAGCACGCTCAGCTATGGGGCCACGGTGTATGGACCGGCAATTGAGGAATATGTTTCCAGGAAATACGACGCGATCGTTGTCCCCGTTTATGACAAAGCGCTGGTGCCTTACATCAATAAAGCGGTCGCAGCCGGTATTCCGGTCGCAACGTACAACAGCGAGCCGAGCAGCCTGCGCAATTTGATGGATCATTTAAACCAGCAGGCGCTGCAGCTGCGCGATATCTGTATCGATCTGGCCCAATCCGCTGCCGCCTCGGGAGACCGGGCCAACCAGATCAACGCTTCCATCGGCGAAATGACCCGCGCGCTAAACCTGGAAGTACAGTCGGCGGTGGATGCAATCGAAAACACCCAGCAGATTGCCCAGGCCATGCAGAATATCAGTCTCGGCGCCCAGGAACAGTCCACAGCGGCGAACAGTGTCACCGCGGCGGTGGAACATATCGCTCAGGCGGTGAATACCACGAACCAGACGGCGCTGGACAGCGAACAGACCGCCCAACAGGCGATGGAAATGGCCCAACAAGGCGCGGATACGATTAAGCAGACCCTGGGGCAAATCGAGAATATTAGCGCGGCGGTGCGCGCCTCGGTCACTCAGATACACGATCTTAACAAAATATCCGCACAGATCAATACCATTGTAGGCTCGGTCAACGATATCGCCGAACAGACTAACCTGCTCGCCTTGAATGCCGCCATCGAGGCCGCCCGGGTAGGCGCGGAAGGCAGCGGGTTTGCCGTGGTCGCCGCGGAAATTCGCAGCCTGGCCGAATCATCCCGAAAATCCACCAAGGAGATCGGCAGCCTGATCCGTGACGTTCAGCGCAATTCAAGCCTGATGGTCAAGACCGTTGATGGGGCTATGGACCAGGCCCAGGCCGGCAGCCAGCTTGCTTCGCAGGCCGGCGCGGCGCTGGATAAGCTGATGCGCTCCGCCGGTACGATGAAGGATCAAACCGAAAAAGTCGTACAAGCCAACGCCAGCGTGATTCAGACCCTGGGCGGCCTGACGGAGGCCAACCAGCGAGTTTCCGCGGTGATCGAGGAAAATGCCAGCGCTACCGAACAGGTGGCTGGCAATATTCAACGAACCGTTGAGATGGTCAACCATATGACCGGCATCAGCAAAGATAACTCCAGTTCCATCGAAGAAATTCACAGCGGCAGTGATGATGTGGCGGAACGGTCGCAGCAGCTGAAAACGAACATCGCGGCCCTGGTTTCCATGGCCGAGGATTTGCAAGGCTCGGTGGCCGCGTTCAAAATTGAGCAGACCAGCAAATAATCGACCCTCACCGCTCCTGCGGGCCTTAATCCGCTTTCTTGGCCGGCGCCGTCTAATGATATACGACAAAACTATCAACGGTCCGTGATCGCCTGCACCCGCCCGACCTTTCCATCCACCAGCATCACCTTGATTCCGTGCGGGTGGGTGGGGCTTTTGGTCAGGATGCGGGCCACAACCCCCTCCGTAAGCTGCCCGCTGCGTTGGTTTTGCTTTTCAACGATCTGCACCCGGATGCCCGGGCGAATCTCACTCCGGCTTGGGACGCTCATTCCATTTTCTCCAGCTCGCCTCGTCCGAGCGAAACCAGGCCCGACATCGCGCCCAGGTTCATGGTGTCTACCGCGCTGGACGGCACAATCACCAGCGCGCCCTTCTCCTTCAGCCCTTCAAAGAGCATATTCATCGCCCGCAGATGCAGCGCGGTCGGGTTGTTTACATAGGAGAGGGCCGCCTCGGCAAAACTGGAAGCAATCTGCTTCTCCGACTTCACCCAAAATTACCCGCGACTGGCGTTCGCGCTCGGCCTGCGCCTGGCGCGACATGGCTTCTTCCAGCCCTTGGGGAATGATGACATCCCGGATCTCGACGCTCTGCACCGTCACGCCCCAGGGAGTGGTGCGCTCGTCGATGATCTTCTGCAGCTGCGCGTCCATCATGGCCCGCCCAACCAGAATATCCGCCAGATCCATTTGCCCGATGATCTCCCGCAGCGCGGTTTGGGCCGCCCAGGCAATCGCCGACCGGTAGTCTTCCACTTCCAGCGCGGCCTTCTCGGCGTCCCACACCATCCAAAACAGCACCGCGTCTACATCTACTGGGACGGTATCTTTGGTCAATGTTTTCTCAGCGTTGAACGGCGTCACCATCACGCGGTGGTCGATCCACAGCGGGGTGGTGTCGATAATGGGGAAGATCCAAAATAGGCCTGGCCCGCGCAGGCCGTGGAAACGGCCCAGACGCAGCACAACCGCTTTCTCCCACTGGTTAGCCACCTTGAGCGCGAACAATATGATGGTGCCAAGCAGCAGCATGACAACCACGAACAAGCCTGTCCAATCGCCAATGATGTTCTCCAACAGAACAGCGCCGAAAGCGGTTGCCAGCATAAGGATTATGAAAATCGTTAATGCTATTCCGCTAATGTGAACGTGATCGACGGCTTTTCCAATCCGCGGTTCATTCCGTAATCTTTCTGTGTTTTGCTGTGTTGTATCTGTCTTAGCCATTTTTTCCTTCCATTTCTTCATTCAAAGATTGATCACTGCTATGCGCCTGATTCAGGCCGATATTCTTTTCTAAAATCTGAACCGCCTCGGCGTAGGTGCAGCCCAAGCGGCTGGTTTCTTCCAGGAAACGGCGCGCCAGTTCCTCCAGGCTCCTCTGCCGCAATTTCTGGGCGGTTTCCAGGTCCGGCTCCTCCCAGATATACGTCCCGCGCCCGCGTTGGGTAGAAATCAGGCGCTCCTCATCCAGGATCTTATACGCCCTGGCAACGGTGCTGAAGTTGATGCGCAGCTCGGTTGCCAGCTCGCGCACGGTAGGCAGCTGGTCGCCCTGTTTCAGGCTGCCCCGCCGCACCAATTCCTCGATCTGCCGGGCAATTTGCAGAAAAATGGGTTCGCCAGATCGAAAGTCCAGCTGGATTTGCCCTTGTAATTCGTTCAATAACCTTTCTCCGCTTTGTTTCTTTGTACTATTGTTTCATTGTTTCTTTGTTGTATTGTATACCCATTCTATGATTTGTCAATAGGGAGACTTTGGATCGGGTGTGATTATTGTTTTGAGGAGAACCTGACCCCTTCACGAGGCGGGAAGGAGTGCCTTCGAAAGAAGCCAGGGCTAAGCAAGTTCTTCTGCTCTCACTTCATGTGGAAAGCCATGACTCCGCTGTATAACGTCTCATTTCCGGAAGAATATACAACCCCGCTCCTTCTATGGTATCCTCTTAACTGATTACTGATAACTGTTTACTGTATCCTATTTCCTATTTATTGTTCACGCTTTCAAGGAGTATTGATCTAAATGGCCTTATATCTCGCATTCAAAGAAGTATGGCGCGGACGGGCGCGGTTTTTTCTCTTTAGCCTGGTCATTGCCCTGATAACCAGCCTGGTGCTGTTTATCGCCGCCCTGGCCGAAGGGCTGGCCTCCGCGAACAAAGAATATCTTTCCAAACTGGACGCGGATATTATCGTCTTTCAAAAAAATGTGGATACCTCCATTGCCGCCAGCCGCATTGGGCGCTCAAAGCTGAACAGTATTCGCCGCATCGAGGGGGTAAAAGCGATTGGTTCGATTGGTTTTAGCACTGGAGCCATCATTTTTCCCGACCGCCCCAAGCTCAATGTTTCGCTGGTGGGTATCGAACCCGGCCAGCCCGGCGATCCGCCGGTGATCAGCGGCAGCGGCCTGCAAACCAGTACCGCCAACGAAGTGGTCATTGACAGCGGCATCGCATCGCGGGTTGGCGTTCAACTGGGGGACATCATCGCCATCCAGACCATCCAGGGCACTGAGGAGAAACAATTCCGGCTAAGGGTGGTTGGGATCACCAGCCGGCAACAGTACCTTTTTGCTCCATCGGTGTTTTTATCTTACCGAACCTGGGATACCATCCGCCCGCAAGGCGCGCAGAATTCCGGCCTGGTGGAAATCGTCTCCAACATCGTGGCGGTGAAATTGGAAAATCCGGCTGAGAAGGCGGTTCTGGCGGACCGCATCCACGAGCAGGTGTTTGGCGTCGAGGTGACTGACATCCCAACGGCCATCGAATCGTTGCCCGGTTACGCGGCGCAGCAGTCCACGCTGAACACCCAGCAGGCCTTTACCCTGCTGATTGGTGTGCTGGTGGTGGGCGGCTTCTTCCAGATCCAGCTCCTGCAAAAGATCCCCCAGATTGGGGTGCTGAAAGCCATCGGCACATCCAACGCTACCGTTGCCGGCGCGGTCGTCACGCAGATTATCATCGTGACCACCTTCGGGGTGCTGTTGGGCAGCCTGGTAACTGCCGGACTGGCGCTGGCGATGCCTGGGAATGTTCCGATTGCCTTTTCGGGCAGTTCGGTGGCCCTGGCTATTGGTCTGCTGTTGAGCATTGGACCATTAGGCGGGCTGGTATCGGTCTTCCGCGCGGTTACCGTCGAACCACTGCTTGCGCTCGGCCTGCAATCGTGAGGGCAACAATGGATAGTATCATGGACGTTGCGGAAGAAAATGAATTTTCTCGGGAAAATATGGCCTCGCCAACCGTCACCCCCGTGATTGAAACCAGAGAGATCAGCAAGATTTACCACGTGGGCGGCATGGAAGTCCGCGCGGTGGATGGGGTATCGATCAGCATCCTGCCGGGTGAATTTGTGGGGCTGGTCGGTCCAAGCGGCTCGGGAAAGACCACTATGCTGGCCATGCTGGCGGCGCTGTTGGAGCCCAGCGCGGGCCAGGTATGGATCGACGGCGTTGATCTGAGCAGTATGTCGGAAAAGCTGCGAGTAGGCTTCCGCCGGGAGCGCATCGGGTTTACTTTCCAATCCAACAACCTGGTGCCGTACTTAACCGTGCGCGAGAACGTGGAATTTATGCTGCGGCTGAACCGCCGGCTGGACCGCGCCGGGCAGCAGCGCATCGATGAAATCCTCGCCCGGCTGGGGTTGCAGGACCGCATGAAAAGCCTGCCCAACCAGCTTTCTGGGGGACAGCGCCAGCGCGTGGCAATCGCCCGCTCGCTGATCCATAACCCGAGCGTGGTGCTGGCCGATGAGCCCACTGCCAGCCTGGACACCGAGCGCGCCTTTCAGGTAGTGCGCCTGTACGCCGATCTGATCCATGAGCAGAACCGGGCCGGCATTATGGTCACCCACGATCTGCGCATGTGCCGGTACGTCGATAAAATCATCCAGTTCCGCGATGGCCACCTGGAATCGGTCGTCACCGGCCGAGAGCAGATTGACGATCTCATCCGCTGTGGATAGAACAACCTCGGCGGCTGCTTTTGCAGCCGTAGCCTAATCCCGCCCCGTCCAGAACTTCATCTGGGCGGTATGTTATCATTTAGGGATGATGCATCCTGCCTTTCGCATTGCTTTCTGCCTGGTTCTCATTTTCACAGCCGCCTGCGGGCAGAAGGCGCCCGCGCCGGGCCCCGCACCGGATCGAACCGCTTTCTCCGCCTATCTTCCCCAGATTTCCCGGCCCATGCCGGATGAAACGGCCAGCATTCAAGGCGCCTATCCGCCGTCAACCACCCCGCAAATAGATCACATCACGGTCTACCATCACAGCGGCCAGACCTTTATCACCTGGCCAGAACGCAGCGACCTGGCGAATGAGATTTACCGGGTGTACCGTTCCAGCGCGCTCATTGATGAAAAGAGCTTGCTTCAGGCCCGGCTGCTGGCCCAGATTGGCAAGGGCTCGGCCCGCATTTGGGGCAATTACTACGCGGGGGATACGGCCTGGGGACCGCGTCTGGCTGACCGTTTTATCATCCAGGACGGCGCGGGCCAACTGCAGAATGGCGCGGGCGCGCTGGTCTGGACGCTGGCCGCGGAAGACCTTGACGGAAAGGCTGCCGGATCAGGTTATTACGCCGTAACGGTCACACCAGCCGGCGGGCGCGAAACTCTGGCCGGCGAAAACATCAGCGGGCCGGTGCAGGAAGCTGTTGGCAGACCTGCGCCGGTCGAAATCACATATAGCCCGGGGATTAATGCTGCGGCTGGGCCGGGCGGCCACTTTTACTTGCAATATATGGACCTGCGCCACTACAATCCAACTTTCCACACGCCCAATGCCACTAACGAATTCTACGGCTTTGATCCAAAGCAAAACAACTTCTCGAATACACTGGCGTACACGTACGATTATTACGTCTTCGAGCCTACCCCCGAATTATGCGGCGGGAAAGTGCCGGACGCGCTGCCCGTGCTGGTCTTCCTGCACGGCGCGCGCAGCAACCGCTACCCGGTCTATAAAAAATATGCCTATCCGCACTGCGCTTACGGAGTGTATCCGATCGACCAGACCGAGACCTGGTATTTTGGGTTTGCGCGCAGCCACGATTACCGCCAGAATACCCCGTTCGAACCAGGCGACGTGATCGAGAACTATACCGAACAACGCGTTCTGCGCATGCTTGCCGATCTGATGCGCGACCCGCCCGGCCCAGCCGTAGATCCGCAGCGCATCTACCTGGCCGGTCACTCGATGGGCGGGACCGGCGCGCTGGCCTTTGCCGAGCGCTACCCCAACGTTTTCGCTGCCGTTTATTCCGGCCAGCCGGTTACCAACTTTCGCGCAACGCCCGGTTTTACGGAACCCTGGCCAGCCAATCTGGCGACCAAATGGGGCGCGCAGGATTTGAACCTGCCGGTCGCGATCGATGCGCCCAACGGCTGGGCCGCGCATTTGCAGAAATACAACGGCGTAGGCGTTTTCGATTGGGAAGATCTGCGCGCCCCTTTTGACCCGCAGGCAAAAGTGAACCGCAGCGGAGATGAAATGGCGCCTTTTGGCGTCGACCACGGCACAGTGGATGAGGCTGTTCTGTTTCCTACCCAGGGACAGGCGCTGTATGCCGCTTTGTCTGGCAGCCCGCGCGCCTGGGCCGGGGCCATCACCGAAACCGAGCACCTCTGGTCTTACTTTGGCTGGCCGCTGGCCGGGCTGGCCAATCTGAAAGCGGTGGAGAAAGAGCCAGAGAACTCCTCGGAGCCAACCCCTGATCCACTCATCCTCCGTGAACCATTTTGGGGATTGCAGGTGATCCGCGACGAGACGGTTCCTGGGCTGAGCAATCTTTCTGGCAATGGGCCCACCACCTTCAACCAGACCATTCTCTGGTCCGCCTCCTGGAATGCCTGGGACGGTGCCCCGGCGGACCGCCCGGACCGCTGGCAAATGAGTTTGTGTGCCATTTCAGCAGACTTCGCAGCAGCCGAAGTCCATACAGGGCTGCCACGCTGCGGCACCGGGAAAACGCAAACGGTCGATATAGCCCCGCGCCGCCTGCAGCAATTTAGAATATCGCCTGGCCGCCAGTACGATTGGGAGAATCGCCAAATCAGTAATGGCCGCGTCATTGCCAAAGGCACGCTCACAGCCGGTCCTAACGGCGTGATAACCATTCCAGGCGTGCAAGTCTCGCCGCGCGGCAACCGCATCAGCATCCAGCCGCATCCATAACAACGGGAAAACCGCAACCATTTTGAAAAGCAGCCGTATATAGAGTAGTACCCGGTTCGGCAAACGGTTCGTTTGACGCCAGCCGCCGGGACAGAAAAATACCGCCGGGAATAAACGGCGGAGCAAACCAATAAATAAGGCTGTTGATCATGGAATCGCTTAAAAATCCTTTTTTAAATTTCTTCGGTGTTGTGGCGCGCGGGCAAACCTACCTGAACGCTCTGTACCTGCTGCTGGCCTTCCCCCTCGGGCTGTTCTACTTCGTCTTTCTGGTAACGGGTTTGGCCACCGGTATCCCCCTGATTATCGTCTGGGTCGGCCTGCTGGTCCTGGCGCTGGTTTTCGTGGCCTGGTACGGCTTTATTGCCTTTGAACGCCAGATGGCGATTGGGATGCTGCGCGAGCAAATCCCACCTATCTCCTACCAGGATCTTTCGGGCAAAAGCCTGTGGCAAAAGTTTATCGCGACCTTTTCCAACCCGGTTACCTGGAAAGGTTTGCTGTATCTGTTAGCCAAGTTCCCCCTGGGTATATTCTCATTCGTCGTCCAGGTAACGCTGCTTTCCATTTCGGCCGCGTTTGTAGGGCTGCCCTTCTATTACCAATATGTGCATTCCGACATCGACATGACTGTGAACGGCGTCTACTACTTCAACCCGGCCTGGTTGGTGGACACCCTGCCCGAGGCTCTGATCGGCTGCCTGATTGGCATCCTCATTACCGTGGTCTCGCTGCACATCTTCAATGGGCTGGCCTGGGTATCGGGCAAGTTCGCCCGCGTCATGCTGGGAAACTTCTCCCCCGCCCCGCTCGCGCCAGTCACAGCGTATGTCGCGGCAGATGCCGCAGCGGCTGCCGAAAGCACAGCTTCTGAGACTTCCATTCCTACGGAATAAACATCGTATGCCTTCTCCTCGAAAAACGGGGAAGGGAGTAAAAAATCAAGCGTCGGATTGACTCGCGGGCCAGTCCGACGCTTGATTCTAAGTCCTTGATTTCCGGTCCAATCCGCGCCAAAACTGAAATGTGCCCTGCGCCTATTGTCCGGTTGACCATCTCCTGCTTCCCGCGTATCATAAAGAAGGAAGCTTACGCTTCGTTCCTAACCCATCCTCCAATGGACTTCCTACAGGAGAACCCGATGAACCTGCTCGAAAACCTCACCCCCGACCAGCTCGCCGCGCGCGGGCTGAACTGGGAACATGACCCGCTAAAATGGGAGCCGCTGTCCACGGGCGGCATCCGCGTGACCGTTCCGGCCAAAGCCGATTACTTCCGCGACCCTTCCGGAAGCGTGGTCAAAGATGACGCCCCCTTCTTGTACAGGAACGTCACCGGCGATTTTGTTGCCCAGGCGCACGTCCGCCCGGCCTTCGATTCCACCTACGACTCGGGTGTGCTGATGGTGCGTCACGATGAGACCACCTGGGCCAAGCTTTGCTTTGAGCGCACCGACTTTGGCACCACCGCGGCGGTCAGCGTGGTCACCCGCGGCGTTTCGGACGACGCCAACGGTGTAGACATCCTCCAACCCGATCTGTGGCTGCAAATGGTCCGCGCCGGAAACGTATTTGCCCTGCATTATTCGCTGGATGGACAGGCCTGGCGCATGGTGCGCCTCTTCCACCTGGAAGTCGCGCACACCGTCCGGGTGGGTGTCGTAGCTCAGTGCCCGGTTGGCCCTGGCGCAACCATTGACCTGCTCAGTTTCACGCTTGACCAGCGCCCAATCAAGAACGTGCGCGCCGGGTTATAAAACCGTCTAGCGATGCCTGACGACATTGTCCTCATCGGGCCGGTGCGCACCGGAAAAACCACCCTTGGTGGCTTGCTCGCCAAACGCCTGCGTCTTCCTCAAGTTTCGCTTGACGTGGTACGCTGGCAGTATTACCGCGAAATCGGTTACGATGAAACCCTGGCGAAACAATTCCGCGCCCACGGCGGTTTCCTGGCCCTGTATCTATACCGCAACCAGTTCGACGCCTATGCAGTGGAGCGCCTGCTTCAAGAACACCAGCAGTGCGTAATCGATTTTGGCGCGGGTATCTACGAGAGCCTGGAAAGCCTCCAGCGCGTGCAGCGCGCTCTCGCGACCTATCCAAACGTCATCCTCCTCCTGCCTGGTCCCGATACAGAAGAATCGGTCCGCATTTTGCGTGCAAGAGACCCCAGTCCACCTGCTGACATTAGTTTCGATATCCTCCGCCATTTGGTGGAGCACCCTACCTACGCCAGCCTGGCCAGGTTCACGGTATATACCAAAGGCAAGACCCCCGCTGAAAGTTGCGCGGAAATCCTTTCCCTGATAAAAGCCAAAATATGAAACCGATGCATGACCTCCTGCTCAACCGAAAATCGGTGCGCGTGTATGCCGACCGGCCCATCCTGGATGACGAAAAGCAAGCCATCCTGCAGGCCGCCATGCGCGCCCCAACCGCCGGAAATATGATGCTGTATTCCATCCTCGAGGTGGATGACCCGGCGCTCAAAGACCGCCTGGCGGTTACCTGCGACAACCAGCCCTTTATCGCCAAAGCACCTTTCGTGCTGCTTTTCGTTGCCGATTACCAGCGCTGGTACGATTACTATCTGGCCGCCGGCGTAGAGCGCATCTGCCAGGCTCAGGGCGACGCCATGCGCAGCCCGCAAGAGGGCGACCTGCTGCTGGCCGGCTGTGACGCGTTAATCGCCGCCCAAACGGCGGTCGTCGCTGCCGAAGCGCTGGGGATTGGTTCCTGCTACATCGGCGACATCCTCGAACAGTACGAGATCCACCGCGAGCTGTTCGCCCTGCCGCGCTACGTCTTGCCGGTGACGCTGGTTTGCTTTGGGTACCCCACACCCGAACAGGCCGCTCGCGCCCAGCCGACCCGTTTTGATCCGCAGTTCATTGTCCATAAAAACAGCTACCACCGGCTTGACAAACCTGAGCTGGAGCAAATGTTCCAGCCGCGCAACGAACAGTTCTGGTCGGTTGGCGCGCGCAAAGATGGCATTGAGAACGTTGGACAGCTCAACTACCTGAAAAAATTTAGTGCAGAATTCTCGATCGAAATGTCCCGCTCTGTGCGCGCGATGATCCGCATGTGGGTGGATGGCGAGAAATAATTCCTTGGCTGGCAAAGAAATTAACCTTTGCTTTAATTGTTTATTTAAAGTATAAATATTATAGAGGGGAGACCGGTCATCTCTAGGAATAAACCTATTTTCCACTACCAGGGATATTCGTTCTAATTTCACCAGATGCTGTGCAACTTCCCTGGCTGACAATTCGATAGGGGGAAACAAGGAGTTTAGAAAGACATGAAACGAGTGTTTTTGACAATCGTTATGGTTTTGACTCTCCTGTTCTTGAACGTTGGCGCAGCACAGGCGGTTACGAACGGCGTTCCGGATGGAAATAACCATCCTTACGTGGGTCTCTTGGTCTTCACGGATGGCGCGGGCGGCTACTGGCGCTGTACGGGATCGTTACTCGCGCCTGAAGTCGTGCTTACTGCCGGGCACTGCACGGATGGCGCAACCCGGGTATGGGTAAGCTTTGACACCCATGTTGACCGGGGCACACTCCCGATAGCCGAATGGCTGAACTCTGGTCTGTTTATCACCGGTGAAGCGCATACCTATCCAGGCTTCTGCATTGGCTGCGGCAGTGGCCTGGTTCGCTTCGATACTGGGGATGTTGGCATCGTGACCCTGGATGAGGCAGCTCCAGTAAACCAATTTGTCCAACTGCCAGATGCGGGCTTTGTCGACACCCTGGATATGAGCACTCAGGTGGATATTGTTGGCTACGGCGTCCAGGAGCGAGTAGTTGGCGGAGGCCCGCCCTTCTGGGTTGGAACCCTGACCCGCTTCTACGCCCCTTCTCAATTGGTCGCCAGTAATAACCGCATCAGCGATGAATTCCTCAAGCTCACCGCCAACCCCGCTCAGGGGAAAGGCGGCACCTGTTTTGGCGACTCGGGTGGCCCTGATTTGCTGGGAGGCACGAACATTGTCCTGGGTGTGAATTCCTTCGTCACCAATGGCAACTGCTCCGGCGTCACCTACTCTCAGCGCATTGACATACCAGAGCTTCTTGATTTTATCGAGAGCTTCCTTTAAAAGCAGGACAGCCATAAAGCCGGGATGAACCGGTCCCCCTCTGCTTCAATTCATTCCTGATGAAGAATTCAACACCTGGCCTTTTGGGTAGTTGACTTTCCAAACACAGCATGCTACATTAACCCAGGTTGATCTTATCTTCAAGAAAGGAGCGCGTCTTATGCATCAAGTTGAAGTGCTTGCCCAAGAATTAGATGTATGCGCGCGCCTGCTGCAATAACAAGGCAATTTTTATAACTGCCGAAAAGAGATGAGCCACGGGCGTGTTCATACCCCGTGGCTTTTTATTTTCTTGGCCGCGAGCTTTTTGCGCATTCTGGCACGTCCAGAGCGCGAAAAGCCGCACCGGCCACGGGACCCGTCTCGTGGCTGGCATTTTTTAAGGGAATAAAATTCCCCTTCCCCGCATCAAGCACGAACGGTTCCCGGATAACGGATTAAGCTTACCCGTTTTTTCGAAGGTGACCGAAATGAAGTACCGGTTTGATACCATTGGCAGCGATTTCCGCTGTAAACACTGCCACGCTTATGTCTCGACTGACCCAAACGTATCCGGGGTCAATAATCGCAACCACTGCCCCTACTGCCTGCACTCGCGGCACATGGACATGCTGGAAGCTGGCGACCGCCTATCCGCCTGTAAAGCCGAAATGCGACCGGTCGGGTTGGCGTTGAAGAAAACAAGTAAAAAGTACGGCAAGCAGCAGGGTGAGCTGATGATTATCCACCAGTGCAGTGAATGCGAAAGCATCTCCGTCAACCGCACCGCCGCCGATGACGACGCCGATACGATCCTGGAAATCTTTCACCGCTCGCTCCAACTCGATCCGCAAAGCAAAACGCGCATCCAGCAGAGCGGCATCCAATTCCTCACTTCCGGCGATTATCCGGTCGTCTGCGCCCGCCTGTTCGGCTGGGGCCGCTGCCCCGAACGATCTCCATCCTTTGCATAAAAAAAGCAGGCTGTCCGGGTATACCGGTCAGCCTGCCCACTTTCCTCAACGGATAACTGACGACTGTTAACGGATAACTACTTTCCTAACTCGCCACCGTCAGCATTACTGGCCGTCCGCGCAGCAGATACTGCCCGCTGGATGCCTTTAGCACCTGCCGGACGTGTTTTTCGGATACGTCCACAAAGGTGTGTTCGTGGTGAATGTCAATCGCGCCGATGGCCTTTCCTGGGATGCCTACCTCGCTGGCAATTGCGCCAACCACATCACCCGGACGCAGCCCATCGGCATCCCCCAGGTTTAGCTTCAGCCGCACCATGCCGCCTTCTTGCAGGCGTCTATCGCGCCTGGGCCGGGCACCAGTTTCCTCTTGCCAGGCTTGTTTGGGCTTTCCCGCGGCCTTTTCACCCTCCACTGGCTTGCGCGAGCGGGGATACTTTCCATCCACAACCGCCGGATCAGCGCCCATCTTCTGGCGGGAATAGCGCATCGTGCGGGGCGCGATTACTGGCTCATTCAGCTCGCGCACCGGCAAATTGCTTTCCCCGGCACGGGCCATCTGGATGGCAGCCGCGGCAAGATCGGCCAGGTCAACACCCATTTCCATCATGCGGGTGACCATCGTTAACTCGCGGTCGGGCGTCTCCTTGATCATCAGCTCGTACATGCGCTGGATAAAACGCTCATCGCGCCGGGTTTGGATTTCATCGCGGGTCGGGATGGTCGTTTCAGTAATTTTCTGGCGGGTATAAGCCTCAATCTCGTACAAACGGCGGCGTTCGTGCGGGTGCATGAAGGTGATCGCCACCCCTTTGCGCCCGGCCCGCCCGGTCCGTCCAATGCGGTGAACATAATCCTCCGCGTCAGCGGGGACATCATAGTTGAATACATGCGAGACGTTCTCGATATCCAGCCCGCGAGCCGCCACATCCGTGGCGACCAGCAGCGTAATGGCATTCTGGCGGAAACGGTTGAGCACAAACTCACGCCGCGATTGGCTAAGATCGCCGTGCAGCGATTCGGCGGGATAACCGCGCTCGATTAATGAATCGGCCAGCTCCTGCGCGCGCGCCTTGGTGCGCGCGAAGATCAGCGCGCTCTTTACTTCTTCAACTTCCAGAATACGGGTCAGCGCTTCGAGCTTGTTTTCTTCACGCACCCGGATCAGGCGCTGCTCGGTCTCGGCAACCGTCATATGGGATGGGTTGATCGCGATACGTTCCGGATCACTCACATACTTGTCGGCCAGCTTGCGCACTGCGTCAGGAAGCGTGGCGGAAAACAGCGCTACCTGGCGCTCTGCTGGGATCTGGGCCAGGATCTCTTCGACATCTTCGATAAAGCCCATTTCCAGCATCTCATCCGCTTCGTCCAAAACCAGATAGCGCACCTGGCTGAGATTAAGGATTTCCTTGCGCAGCAGGTCGAGCAGCCGGCCGGGGGTGCCCACTACCACGTCCACGCCGCGTTCAAGCTGGCGCAGCTGAACGCTGTACGGCTGCCCGCCGTACACGGTCAGAATGCGCAGCTTCGTATTTTGTGCCATGCGGGTGGTCGCCTCGGCCACCTGGATCGCCAGCTCGCGCGTCGGAGCCATGATCAGGGCCTTGACCGCTGCTTTTCCGGGTTGCTTTTCCTGCTGGACAATCTTTTGCAAAAGCGGCAGCGCAAACGCAGCCGTCTTTCCGGTGCCCGTTTGGGCCTGCCCAACTACGTTGCGCCCACTGAGCAGAGCCGGGATCGCGGCCTGCTGAATGGGTGTGGGCTGCTCAAAGCCCAATATTTCAACGACCTGCACAAACTGAGGAAGCAGGCCCAATGTTTCAAACGGTAAAGCCATTCCAAACTCCTAACATACAAAAACGCCCTGTCGGAACCGGCAAGGCGCAAAAAACCAAGCACGATATCTTTGCGGTTGTGAAACCAGCAAGGAATGATTATACCACATGGGGGATTATTTTGCCCGGTTTCGGCGCTTTTGCTTTCGGAAAGCGCCAAGGCAAATTGTTCAACCCGAAACATTTCTTCAATTTGCCTTTAACTGATATTCAAAGGGATGCACAGTGCGCTGCTGGCCTTCTTTGTCTTTATTTCCCCCTGGTAAATCAATTTGCATATTCATTCTATTTTGCTACAATACGAATACGTTTTTGGGTACAAACATAACTTCACCCACTTTCGATGCGTGACGCAAATCTCTTTACCGGCCAGTACGACCATTACAAGTGTATAGATTGAGAAGGAACGCGCTTTGTTACCGGTCCTTTCGGCTGCTATCAGGGCAAGTCGTTCGCCCTGGGGATGTAGGAACTGTCTTATCGTTTTAGACTTTACCAAACAACCATGCGGCAAACTGTACTCTTCTATTTTCTAGAGATGAAAGGAATTTGGATCATGGCCGAAAAGAAAACGCGTGAAGAGATTATCCAGCAAGATGTTCGCGACCTGCATCGATTGGGGTATGCGCAACAGTTGTTCCGCGAAATGGGTGGGTTCTCCAACTTTGCCATTTCCTTTTCAATCATTTCCATCCTCACCGGGGCCATGCTCTTATATGGGTATGGCCTGAAATTTGCTGGTCCGGTGATCAATACGATTGGCTGGCCGCTGGTCAGCGTATTTGTGATGGCAATCGCGGCCTCCATGGCGGAGCTCGCCTCCGCCTACCCAACCGCTGGCGGCCTGTACTACTGGGCGCACCGCCTGGGCGGCCACCGCTGGGCCTGGGTGACTGCCTGGCTCAATATGGTCGGGCAGGTGACCATTACCGCGGGCATCGATATCGCCGCGGCAATTTATTTTGTGGGCCTGCTAACCAAGGTGTTCAACGTTCCAGAAAACGCGGCCATCCCAGTATTTGGCAGCCTCACCAACTGGTTCTTCTATATTTTCGTCATGGTCGTGATTATGATCCCCCAGGTGTTAATCAACATCTTCGGTATCAAACTCACCTCCAAGCTGAATGATTTCAGCGTGTACTGGCATGTCGGCGGCGTCATCATCATGGCCCTGCTGCTGACCATTTTCGGCAAGACCCACAACTCACTGGCCTTTGTGATGTCCTCAGTGACCACGGTCAACCCGCTGGACGCAGCCTCCGCCGTACTGGCGAACGGCACCACCGCTCCCGCGCTGGTGATCGGTTCCCTGGTGATCCAATCCCCACTGTTCGCTATCCTTCCCGGCCTGGCAAATCTCTATCGAGCCGCGCCGTTTGCCCTGGTATTTGTGCTGGCCTTCTTGCAGCCCCAATGGACCTACACCGGCTACGATGCTTCCGCGCATGTGGCGGAAGAGACCGTGATGGCCCGCCTGAACAGCGCCTGGGGCGTTTTCCTCTCGGTTGCGGTTTCGGCGGTGGTTGGTTATATCGTTCTCATGGCCCTGACCTTTGCCATCCCGGATGTGGCCGCCACCTCAGGCGATGCATACCCGGTACTGTACATCGTCTATGCCAACCTTTCGGCTTTCTTCGCCAACATCATCGCGGTCATCATCTTCGGTGGCATGTGGCTGTGCGGCCTGTCGTCGATCACCAGCATGAGCCGCATGTGGTTCGCCTTCGCCCGTGATGGCGGCATGCCCGGGCATAAGCTGATCAGCCAGATCAACCACCGCTATCGCACGCCGGTCTGGTCGATTCTCATCACCACCATCCTGGCCGTCCTGATCTGCATGTACTCCGCGGCCTACTTTGTGGTCACCTCGATCAGCACCATTACGCTCTACCTGGCGTATGGCATCCCGGTGTTCCTCAACTGGCGCAATAAGACGCGGAAAAAAGGCGAATACACCACCCCCGAAACGGCCCCCTGGAGCATGAAGAAATGGGGACCCTTTATCAATGTGGTGTCATGCCTCTGGATCATCTTTATCACCATCCTCTTCTGTCTTCCGCCCAATGAGCTCGTCCTTTGGACAATGGTGATATTAACCATTGTGCTCATAGCATACTGGCAGTTATACGCCAAGAAGCACTTTGTTGGGCCAAGGAAGTCCGCTGAAGAAGAGCTGCGCCGCATCGAGAAAGAGATGGCCGAAGGGTTCAGCACCACCGAACCGGCAGGCACCTCGCCCGACTAGCATTTCACTGCCCCCCCATGCTGCGAGGACAGGCACGAAGCACTGCCTGTCCTCGCAGCAACCCTGAATTTCCAACAGGAAAACCCTTGCATCATGCCTGAACTCCGCACCATGCTTTCGGTGGGTATCGACGTCGGGACAACGACCACCCAGATCGTCTTCTCACGCCTGATGCTTTCCGACACTGCCCGCCCAGGGCAGATCCCTCGCATCGGTATCTCGGATAAGGCAGTTTTGTACCAATCCCCCATTGTTTTTACCCCCCTGGCAGACCGCGAAACCATCGATGTTCCCCGCCTGATGGAAATCATCCAGCATGAATATCGCGAAGCCGGGATCGACCCGAAAAGCGTAGAGACCGGCGCGGTGATCATCACCGGTGAGACCGCCAAAAAGAAAAATGCCGACGAAATCTTGCAGGCATTGGGCGGCATGGCGGGCGAATTTGTGGTCACAGTGGCCGGGCCCAACCTGGAATCGATGATCGCCGGCCGGGGAGCCGGGGCGGCGCAGTATTCGCAAAAACATTTTAGCAAAGTCACCAATATTGATATCGGCGGCGGCAGCGCCAACTCAGCGATCTTCAACACCGGGCGCTTGATCGCCGCATCGGCGATGAATTATGGCGGGCGCATCCTCGAAATTGAGCATCACACCGGGCGAATCCGCCATCTCGCCGCGCCGGCGCAGCTCATCCTGGAAGACCTGGGCCTGCGCTTGAAGATCGGTGACAGCCCCACGCTGAGCGAGCTGCGCCGCTTTACCGACCGCATGGCCGACCTGACCGTGGAACTATTAGAAGGCAGCGCTTCGCCCCTGGCCCAGGCGCTGTACCTGACGCAGCCCTCCAAAATCTCCGCCCGGGGAACGGTATTAATGCTCTCAGGTGGGATCGGCTATTACTTTTTCCAGCCCATCCCCATTTTCACCGTCGCGGATGCCACCCTGCACGACGATCTGGGCCCCTTGCTCGCCGAGAGCCTGCGCGGGCACCCGGCCATCAGCAGTTATGAGATTGTCAAACCGGCCGAAACCCTGCGCGCCACCGTGCTGGGGGCCAGCTCGCAGACCGTATCGCTCTCCGGGTCTACCATCTGGGCGGAGCGTGAAATTTTACCCCTCCGCAATATTCCGGTCATCCGCCCGCTGCTTGCCAGCAGTACCGGCAGCTCGCCTTTCGACCCGGCTGTGCTGCCGGCTGCCCTGGAAGACGCCGTCCAGCGTTGGGACATTCAACCGGCCCAGGATATCTTTGCGATTGCGATTGATTTCAAACAACAGTTGGACTACAATACGCTTAACCAACTTGCAGCCAGCCTGGTGCGTTTTTCAACCAGCCTGCTGCCGGTTAATCACCCCCTCATTGTTATTATCGAACGAGATTATGCGCAGGCACTTGGGCAGACAATCAAAGCAATTGCTCCCGCCCGATCCTTATTGGTGATCGACCAGGTTGGCCTGGAAGAAGGAGATTACATTGATATTGGTACGCCCTAATGGATGGCCGAGTGGTTCCGGTGAGTGTCAAAACACTGATCTTCTATCACTAATTCGACGCAAGGAGATCTAATGCTCCTGCGAACCAAACTGTTCGGCAAAACCTACGAATTTCCCGATATTCGCATCCTGATGGGCAAGGCCAACGAGGAAAAATCCGGCGACCAGCTGGCCGGTGTCGCCGCGGAAACGACCGCGGAACGAGCCGCCGCCAGGCTGGTGCTGGCCGCAGTGCCGCTGTGGGTGCTGCGCGAGAACCCTGCCGTGCCCTACGACCAGGATGAGGTGACGCGCGTCATCCAGGATGCGGTCAACGAGACCGTCTACAACGAGATCAAAGACTGGACGGTGGGGGAATTCCGCGAGTGGCTGCTGGCGGATACGACCACCGGCGAGATGATCCGGCGCATCTCCAACGGGCTGACCGCCGAAATGATCGCCGCGGTCACCAAGCTGATGTCGAACCTGGACCTGATCTACGGCGCCAGCAAGATCCGCGTCAGCGCGCACTGCAACAACACCATCGGCCCGCCGGGCACGCTCTCCAGCCGCCACCAGCCCAACCATCCCACCGATTCGCCCGAAGGCATCCGCGCCGAGATCTACGAAGGCCTGTCCTATGGCTCCGGCGATTCGGTCATCGGCATCAATCCCGGTGGATGACAGTTACGGCTCGGTGGCGCGCCTGCTGGATATGACCTACGACGTCATCAAGACCTGGGAGATCCCCACCCAGAACTGCGTGCTGGCGCACGTCACCACCCAGATGAAGTGCATGCAGTCCGGCGTCGCCGGTTGGGCTGGTCTTCCAGTCCATCTGCGGCTCGCAGAAAGGCAACGAATCCTTTGGCATCTCGGTGGGCATGCTGGATGAAGCCTATGCCCTGGCCAAAAAATACTGCTTCCCGGCCGGCCCAACTTACATGTATTTTGAGACCGGGCAGGGTTCGGCCCTCTCGGCCGATGCCCACAACGGCTGGGATCAGCTGACGCTCGAAGCCCGCAATTACGGCCTGGCCAAACGCTACAACCCCTATCCAGGTCAACACGGTGGTCGGCTTTATCGGCCCGGAATACCTCTATGATGCCCGCCAGATCCAGCGCGCCGGTCTGGAAGATCACTTCATGGGCAAACTGACCGGCATCCCGATGGGCTGCGACGCCTGTTACACCAACCATGCCCGCGCCGACCAGAATGCCATCGAAAACCTGGCGGTCATGCTGACCGCGGCCGGCTGCAATTACTTCATGGGCGTGCCGATGGGCGATGACTCGATGCTCTCCTACCAGTGCACCTCCTACCACGATACCGCCACCCTGCGCCAGCTCTTCAAGCTGCGCCCGGCGCCCGAATTCGAAGCCTGGCTGGTATGACCTGGGCCTGATGAAAAATGGCGTCCTCACCGAAAAAGCCGGCGACCCGACCTTTTTCTTGAAGAGGTAAGCCAATGGATGATGCCAAGATTAACGCAATTGTCGATGCGGTAGTCAGGGAACTGCTCGCCGACCAAAGCGCAGCAGCAGATCGGTCGGGAAGCCCTTGCTCCCGCGGCTGTCCCCGTCCCGGCTGCGCCTGTTGCCCAGCACTATCCTCGGCCTGCCACGCCCGCAAGTACAGGCGCCTTCATCCAACGGCAAAGGCCTTACCATCGACCTGCCTGACCCAACCGTACCCGAACACCGCTACAAAGCCGGGCGTCAGCAAACCGCACAGATCCGGACGCGCTGGACGCAACTGATCGCCTCCACCACCGCCCGCATCGGCGTGGGCCGGGCCGGCCCGCGCTACCGCACGGCTTCGCTGCTGCTCTTCCAGGCCGACCACGCCGTCACCCAGGATGCCCTGATGCGCGACGTTGACCAGAAATCTGCTGGACGAGTTCGGCCTGTTCACGGTCCAGACCTGCATCACCGGCGGCAAGGAACAGTACCTGCTGCGCCCCGACCTGGGCCGCCAGTCTGAATGACGAGGCCAAACGCACGATCGCGGATAAATGCGCGCAAGGGGCCAACATCCAGCTGGTCGTTGGGGATGGCCTGAGCGCCGCGGCCATCGAAGCCAACCTGCGCCAGATCTTCCCGGTGATCAAGCAGGGCGCCCAGGCCGCCGGGCTGACCTTTGGCACACCCTTCTTCATCAAATACTGCCGGGTGGGCGTGATGAACGATATCGGCGAAATCCTCAAACCGGATGTGGTGATCCTGCTGATCGGCGAGCGTCCCGGCCTGGGCCGCGCGGAAAGCATGAGCGCCTATATGGCCTTCCGCCCAAAGACTGGCGATACCGACGCCGACCGGGATGTGGTCTGCAATATCTTTGAAAACGGCGGCACCAATCCACTGGAAGCCGGCGCATTCGTCGTCCAGATTGCGCAAAAAATGCTCCAGCACCAGGCTTCCGGGGTCAAGCTAAAACTGGCCGAGCAATAAGCAGGCGTCTGGATCTTGCCACAGCAACACGGTGCTACAATGCACTACTGTGCTACAGGCTTTACAGTAAGGAGATGTCATGGGAGTTCTTGATCCAATTTACGCAAACCCGCTTGCCGTCCGGCTGATCCCCAATGTGGACCCGAACCTGGCGGAAACCTTAGGCCTGCGGCCCGACCAGCGCTCGATTGGCCTGATCACCGCGGATAACGACGATGCCACCTACGTCTCCATCGATGAAGCCACCAAGATGGCCGATGTGGAAGTCGTCTATGCGCATTCCTTCTACGCCGGCGCAAAGCATTCTTCTGGCCTGCTTTCCGGCGAGATTATCGCCATCCTGGCCGGCCCAAACCCGGCCGAGGTGCGCGCCGGGCTGAACGCGGCCGTCGATTACATGAAGAATGAGGCCATCTGGTATTCAGCCAACGAAGATGCCTCGATTGCCTTTTTCCCGCACCTGATCTCGCGCACCGGCACGTATCTTTCCAAGGTGTGCAACATCCCGGTGGGCGATCCGATCGCCTATCTGATCGCCCCGCCCCTGGAAGGCATGGTGGCGCTGGATGCGGCCCTCAAGGCCGCCGCGGTACGCATCGTTTCGTATACCGCGCCGCCCTCCGAAACCAACTATATGGGCGTACTGCTCACCGGAGACCAGCCGGCCTGCAAGGCGGCGACCATCGCCTTCCGCGATACGGTTCTGGAAATTGCGCAGAACCCGATTAATTTCTAAATCCTGGTTTACCCGATCCCATTATTGAATAATCCTAAAGGAGGATTTAACAATGCCAGTGGATATAGCAATGATAGCGCTCGGAATGGTGGAGACCAAAGGGCTGATCGGCGCGATTGAAGCCGCCGACGCGATGGTCAAAGCCGCCAACGTCACCCTGATCGGCAGCGAGTACGTGGGGGGTGGGTTCGTGACGGTGATGGTGCGCGGGGACGTGGGCGCGGTGAAAGCCGCCACCGACGCGGGCGCCGCGGCTGCCAAGCGGGTGGGGGAGCTGGTATCGGTGCACGTGATCCCGCGCCCGCACACGGACGTCGAGATGATCCTGCCGCAGAGCAGCAAGGGCAGCATTGGCGGGCGCGGTAAGAACGGCGGCGGCCAATAAACGCTAGCCGGCCAAAACCGGGAAGAAATCGAATGCCGGGTTCTACGAGCTCCGCGATTTCCGCCTGGACCGCCCGACATGAATCCAGACTTAAATCCGCTCCTGGCAAAAACCGATCAGATTATGGCCGGTCGTATTCTCGCGCCGAGCGGCTACCGCGGTCCGGTACACGTAGGCGTCGACTTGGGCACCGCCTATACCGTTCTGATCGTGCTGGACGAGAACTTCCAGCCCATCGCGGGCGCCTACCAGTTTGCCCAGGTGGTGCGCGATGGGCTGGTGGTGGATTTTATGGGCGCGATTGCCCTGCTGCGCCGTCTCAAAGAGCAGGTCGAAAGCAAGCTTGGTTTTGAGCTGGTTTCCGCTGCCAGCGGCTATCCGCCCGGCGTGCCGCTGGCGGAGGTTCGCGCCACCGCCAACGTGCTCGAAGCTGCCGGGCTGGACTGCACCGGCCTGCTGGATGAACCGACCGCGGCCAATAACGTCCTGCAGATCAGCGACGGCGTGATCGTGGATGTAGGCGGCGGGACCACCGGGATCGCGATCTTCAAAGACGGCCAGGAGGTCTATACCGCCGATGAGCCCACCGGCGGCACGCACTTTTCGCTGGTGATTGCCGGGGCGAAAAACATCACCTTTGAAGAAGCCGAAGAGTTGAAGAAAGATCCCCGCCAGCAGCCGACGCTCTTCCCGGTCATCCGCCCGGTGATGGAAAAGGTTGGCGCGATCGTCAACCGGCACATCCAGGGTTATCAGGTGGATACGATCTACCTGGTCGGCGGAACGGCCAACTTTCCCCGCATGGAGGAAGTGATCCAGGAATACACCGGCATTAAGACCGTCATCCCGGGCAGCCCCATGTTTATCACCCCGCTGGGGATTGCCATGCATAACGTAGAATCCAACAGAACTTTGATCACTTTGACGCATTGAGGTTCCTGAATGGCAGATACATTTTCACTTCGCTGTTACTCCTACCTCGACCGCATGCAGCCGCAGTACGCGGCCTTCGTCGGCACCATCACCCAGGGCGACCTGCCCACCGAGGGCATGGCCGCGCTGTATGTCGAGGTTGCGCCGGGCAATGAAGTCTTCCGCCTGGTGGATATCGCCGTCAAAGCCACCGAGGCCCGCCCGGGCGCGCAGATCGTCGAGCGCGAGTTTGGCCTGTTCGAAGTCCATTCGCATTCCCAGGCGGAAGTTCTGGAAGCGGGCCGGGTCGTGCTGGACCGTCTCGGTCTGAAGGTCGAAGACCGCGTGCAGCCTGAAATCGCCTCGATCCAGATCATCACCAACGTGGATCCCTACCAGGCCCAGCTGCTCAACCGCTTCCGGCGCGGCTCCATCCTGGTGCCAGGCGAAACCCTGCTGGTGCTGGAATGCGCTCCGGCGGCCTATATCAATTACGCCTTCAACGAGGCCGAAAAAGGCGCGTCGATCAAGCTGATCCACATCAGCTCGGTGGGCCGGTTCGGGCGCTTATGGTTGTCCGGCACGGAGGCCGAGGTGCTCACCGCCCGCAACGCCGCCGTCAAAGCCCTCGAAGAATTGGAAGGACGAACCGGCAAGTAAGGTCCGGGATGTTCATGAAGGCACGTGGAACAGCAGCGTTTGAAACCCTGTTTCAAAAGGCGGTCCGTTCCGGAGGAATTATGGCCAAGACGTTTTATACCGAACGCGACATCGAAGATATGGCAAACCGGGGTCAGACCAGCCTGGTGGTCAATGATAATGTGGTCTTGACCGACCTGGCGCGTGAAACCGCGCTGAAACGCGGGGTCCGCCTGGTGCGCGAGAACCTCGTCCACCCGGAGGATAACGGCAGCGCGCAGTTGATCCACCGGGTCAAGGCGGCGGTAATTGCCCGGCTGGGCGGCGATGTCGACATGGCCTTGTTGGACGCGATTGTTACCCGCGTGGTCAACGGAATGAAGTAACCGTCTTTGTTCGGGACCAGGTTTGCTGCCATAAAGTATGATGAATAGGTTCGAAGCAATACAGCCCGAAGGCTGCCCCTCCTGGAGGTGAAAAGCGAATGACAGAATACGATCTTGACCTTCAATCCATTCAAGAAGCGCGAACCCTTGCCATTCAGGCGCATGAAGCGCAAAAACAGTTCCTGCGCGCTTCTCAGGCCGAGGTGGACCGGATTTGCGCCGCAATGGTTGAGGCAGGTTTTGCCGCGGCGGAACGCCTGGGCCGCATGGCCTGCGAGGAGACCGGGTTTGGCGTGCCGGAGCACAAGACCCTTAAGAACATCCTCACCACGCGCATCTTGTGGAACGCGATGAAGGATATTCCCACGGTGGGCGTAATCCGCCATGATGCGGCCCATAAGATATACGATATTGCCTGGCCCGTTGGGCTGGTAGCTGCCCTGACGCCCAGCACCAACCCGACCTCCACGGTGCTGTTTAAAATCCTGATCGCGGTAAAGGCGCGCGATGCCGTCATCATCGCCCCGCACCCTGCCGCGGTGAAATGCTGCGTAGAAACCGCCCGGGTCATGGCCGAGGCCGGCGAGCGCGCCGGCATGCCCAAAGGTCTGGTCGCCTGCATGACCAAGGTCTCCTTGAACGGCACCCAGGAATTGATGCAGCACAAATACACTTCCCTGATCCTCGCCACCGGCGGGTCTGAGATGGTGAAGGCAGCGCATTCGGTCGGCAAACCGGCCTACGGGGTTGGCCCCGGAAATGTTCCGGTGTATGTGGATCGCTCCGCCGATCTGCGCAAAGCCGCGCGCTATATCGTGGCCTCCAAAGCCTTTGACCATTCCGTCATCTGCGCCACTGAACAGTCCGTCGTGGTGGACAAACCGATCGCCGCCCAGTTGGAAGAGCTGATGAAGGCCGAAGGCGCCTATTTTGTGGATCCAGTCCAGACCCAGGCGCTGGCGAAACTGCTCTTCACCCCTGGCCCGCTGATCAACCCCAAGACGGTTGGTAAGAGCCCGCAGCAGCTGGCGCAGATGTGCGGCATCAGCGTGCCCGATTCCGCCCGCATCCTGGTGGCGCGCCTGTCGGCAGTCGGGCGGGAAGAACCGCTCTCCGCCGAAAAGCTGACCACCGTTCTCGGCTGGTACGAGGTGAATGGTTGGGAAGCCGGCTGCGAGCGCTGCATCGAGCTGATCAACTACGGTGGGCGCGGGCATTCGCTGGTGATCCATGCCCAGGACGACAACGTCATTATGCGCTTTGGGCTGGAGAAACCCGTCTTCCGCATCGCGGTGAACACCATGGGCACTCTGGGCGCGACCGGTATGACCACCGGCGTGATGCCTTCCATGACGCTGGGCCCCGGCGGCACGGGCGGGGCGATCACCGGCGATAATATTTCCGTCCACCATATGTACAACATCAAACGCCTGGCTTATGAGATCACCCCCCCGCCAGACGCCGCCATGATCCCCGGTTCAACCGACCCGGTAAGCCAGAACCACCGCGCCGTGGAAGACGTATCCCCCACCCCGGTAGGACTGGATGAGGTCCGCATTGATGAGATCGTCCGGCGCGTGCTCGCCGAGTTAAAAAATAAGTCCCATACGGTTCTAGCCGCTGGGGTAACGATGGATAAAACCGCGATTGCATTCTGATAAGGAGTAATAACAATGCCAGTGGATATAGCAATGATAGCGCTCGGAATGGTGGAGACCAAAGGGCTGATCGGCGCGATTGAAGCCGCCGACGCGATGGTCAAAGCCGCCAACGTCACCCTGATCGGCAGCGAGTACGTGGGGGGTGGGTTCGTGACGGTGATGGTGCGCGGGGACGTGGGCGCGGTGAAAGCCGCCACCGACGCGGGCGCCGCGGCTGCCAAGCGGGTGGGGGAGCTGGTATCGGTGCACGTGATCCCGCGCCCGCACACGGACGTCGAGATGATCCTGCCGCAGAGCAGCAAGGGCAGCGTTGGTGGACGCGGTAAAGCTGGCGGCTAGAAAGAACCAGAAAGCGCCGCCTGAACCGCGGCATGACCCCGCGTCTGCCGCCGATAACCGTTCCTGACTGGAACACCGGAAAAACCAATGGCCCGTCAGTTGTTTACCGCCGCTGATATTCGCCGGATTCGTGCCGGGCACAAATCCGATGTGCTTGTGTTGGGTCCACTGGACCTGATTACGCCGGAAGCCACCGACCTGGCCAACGAATATGGTTTGCGCCTGGTCCGCGAGGAGGCTTCGGGCAACAGCGCTGCGCCTGTGCGGGGCGCGCTCCCGCCGCTGCGCTCCGTTTCGCGCGCCCAGGTGGCGCTAGATACCTTTGGCGAAAACCTGGCAACCCCAGGGTCGAACGTCCGCCTGAAAGATGTCATCACCTCCCGGGATGGCGCGCCAATAGCGGCCGGATATATGGCCATGGAGCGCGGCGAGTTCCCCTGGACCCTGACCTACGATGAAATCGACGTGGTTTTGGAGGGCGAGCTGGTGATCACGCGCGGTGAGGAGCAGGTGCGCGGCGGCCCGGGGGATTGTATTTTTATCCCCAAAGGTTCCAAAATCAGCTTTGGCACCCCTACCTTCGCCCGCTTTATGTATGTTACCTATCCGGCGGATTGGAGCGCGTAGGGAAGCATGGCAAAGGTGATCACCGAAAGTGAGCTGCGCGAAATGTGGCGGGAGGGGAAAAATCCCCTTCCGCCTTTTCCCGCCGGCACGAACTTTACCCCTTCGGCGCTGGACTTCCTCAAAAGCCATAACCTGCAGCCGCGGTTTGGGACGGATGAACCGCCGCCCCCTGCGACCGCTTCTTCACCGGCAGGGCAGCCCGAATGGGATAAGCCTGGCAGCTTCCCGGTCGTGCTCAGCGGCCCAATTCCGGTGTGTGAAGAGTGCGGGCAGCCGCTCACACACAAGCCTGAACACATGACCCAGCTCGACGCGGGGCATTTCGCGCCCAAAACCAACCCGCGCATTAAGCTACGCGGGCAGGTGGATATGCTGCACGCCCTGGTGATGCTGATTTCAGCCGAAGCGCGTGAAAAAAATCTGTCCCTGCTGGCCGCCCATCTGGATACGCTGGCGGCTTACTGCCGGGAAATCCAATCGGCGGATTATAACAACCGCCCGGTGTCCGACTTGCTGCTGGCAGGCAAGCCGGTCGAAGAAATCCACGCTATATCCCATTACCCGGACCAGTACCTGGGTATCCCCCATATCGTGCCGGGTTCCGCGGACCCGGCCATCCTGCACTGGCTCAACTACCTGCGCACGGTCGCCCGGCAGGTAGAAATCCTCGCGCTGGAAGTGTATCCCCCACCCAACCGGGAAGATCTGGCCCAGGCCTTAAATCGTTTTAGCAGCGGGGTTTACTACCTGGAGTTACTGTTCCGCACTGGCGCCCTTTCCTGGTCCGCCAACCTTTTTAACCCCACGGGTTGAAATAGACTATAAACAAATGGCGCGCATTTTATGCGTAGGGGCATCGCAACAGTAGTTGCGCGCAACCGGGGAAGTGATGATTCTATGCGAACGTGCCAAATCTCCGGTTGCTTCGCCCTGCTCTTAACCTTCACGAACTAAACTTTCGGGTAGTTGACAAAGCCATTGGCATATGCTACATTGATCCAGGTTTGAAAATCTTTGAAGGGAGGCGTGTTTGGTACATCAAGTTGCAGTGCTGGATCAAATTAAGATGTATGAGCGCGCCTGCCGCTAGCGACGATCTTCGCCGCTAGCTTGCGAAAACCTTCTTAAGAGGGATTCGGTCCACGGGAGTGTTCATACCCCGTGGCCTGTTTTTTTAACAAGCGACGGCCGCACTGCGAAAAATAAATCTGTACCCTGTACTCGCAACCGCGCCGCCTTTTATCCAAAAACGATCCGCCAGCCACGGGACCATCCCGTGGCTGGCTTTTTTTATGTTGATCTCTTTATCAGGAACTCGCTAACAATGAATTACTACGCAACCCTTACCGATCATCCTTTTGAAAACCAGGGTATCGTGTATAAAAAGAATAAAGACCATTACGAGGTTCGCGCCAATGACCGGTCTGTCTCGTGCGCCCTCTCCACCCGCTTGTGGAAGGAAATGAACAAAAACGCTTCTGAAGGCGGCAATACTTCCTTTGGCAGTATTGCCGTGGGTGATTTCGTCCAGTTCACCGCCAGCCCCAACGGCACAGGCACCATCACCGGCGTGCTGCCCCGTCAGAACCACCTGGCGCGCCAGTCCGCCCGGCCCATGCCCGGCACGCACGCCTTTGAACAGGTGATCGTCGCCAACGTCGACCAGGTAGTACCGGTCTTTGCCGCCGCCAACCCTGCCCCGCGCTGGAACCTGCTCGACCGCTACCTGGTGACCGCCGAATCGCTGGATCTGCCGGCGCTGATCTGCATCACCAAACTGGACCTGGTGAAAGACCGGCATGGGTCCATGGATGCGGAACTCAGTCAGTATGTGGCGGAGTATCGGAAAATTGGCTACCCGGTGGTACTGGTCAGCGCGCATACGGGTGAAGGTCTGGATGCGCTGAAAGAAGCGCTGGAAAACCGCACCTCGGTGTTCCTGGGTAAATCGGGCGTGGGGAAAACTTCCCTGCTAAACGCCCTGCAGCCCGGCCTGGGCCTGCGTGTCAACGCAGTCAGTCAGGCGACCGGCAAAGGCAAGCACACCACCACGAACATGGAAATGTTCCCGCTGGAAACCGGCGGGGCCATCGTGGATACCCCGGGGGTGCGCGAGTTCGGCCTGTGGGATGTGGACGCGGATGAGCTGGCGCTTTTCTTCCCGGAGATGCGCCCATTCGTGGGCCGCTGCCGCTTTGGGCTGGACTGCCGGCACGATGAGGAACCTGGCTGCGCGATCCGCAAAGCAGTGATGTCCGGCCAGGTGAGCCCGCGCCGCTACCAGAGCTATATGCGCATGAAAGATGAATAAATGATGGGTTGTCATCCTTTTGCGCTTGACGCGCAAAAGGATGACCACGAAAGCACAAGAGAAGAGGAGACTTTACGGATGACAATTCAACCCGCAATGATCGTGCAAGGCCTGACCAAGGATTACACGTATTTTGAGAAAGAAGAAGGCCTGCGCGGCAGCCTGCGCGCGTTGTTCGCGCGCAAGACCCTCAAGCGCCGGGCTGTTTCGGATTTTTCCTTTACCCTGGAACCCGGCGGCGTCCTCGGACTGATGGGTCCTAACGGCGCCGGAAAAACGACCCTGATAAAGCTGCTCACCGGCATCCTCCACCCCACCGCCGGCAGCGCCGCAGTGCTGGGGCATAATCCCGCCCGGCCTACGGATGCCTATAAAAAACAGTATGCCCTGGTGATGGGACAAAAATCGCAGTTGTGGTGGGACCTGCCCGCCGCGGATACGTTCCTGCTCAACCAATCGATTTACGAAATTCCAGAAGCGGACTTTCGCCGGAACGTGAGCCAGTACAGCGCAATGTTCGGGGTGGAAGAACTGCTCAAAGTGCCGGTGCGCCAGCTCTCATTGGGGGAACGCATGAAAATGGAGCTGATCGCTTCGCTGCTGCACAACCCGCGGGTACTGTTCCTGGATGAGCCTACCATCGGCCTGGATGCGATTGCCCAGCGCCAGATCCGCGACCTGATCCGCCAGGTGAACTGCGAGCGCGGGGTGGCGGTGCTGCTGACCAGCCATTATATGGAGGATATCCGCAGCCTGTGCGACCGGGTGATGGTGATCCGCAAGGGGCAAAAGATTTATGACGGCTCGCTGGAAACGCTGCTGGACGGTTACAAAGAGTATATGACCGTCTCGCTGCGCTTCACCGCCGAGTGTGCCTGGCTGGTCCCTGCCGATGTCGAGTGCCTGGAGCACAGCGCCATCCAGCTGTCCGCGCGCATGCCGCGCGAGCGGGTGCGCGCCTTTTTACAGGAAGCGCTCAACGCCTGCGAGGTAGCGGATGTGCGCATCGAGGAAGAGGATATGGGCGACCTGGTCGAGAAAGTTTACCGCCTGGAAGGACATTCCGCATGAACAGCGCCGTGTTGAAACAACTCCAGGTCGCGAAAATCACCTGGAAAAACATGCTCGCCTACCAAACCGATACCTGGTTGGGGGCAGCGGTAAGCGGGTTTCGGGTTTTGCTTTCGTTCTTGTTGTGGCGAGCCATCTTTTCCGGGCGAGCGGAAGTCGCGGGTTATACCCTTCCGATGATGGTCACCTATTACCTGATCGCTTCCATGCTCAGCCGCCTGCAGTACCAGGATGCGCTGGCCTGGCAGCTTTCCGGAGAGGTGCGCGAGGGAGCCTTTAGCAAATACCTTACCCGGCCGATGCCGGTAATTAGCTTCTTCCTGGGCGCCGGGCTGGGACGCTGGAGCTACCTGGTGCTGGTGAACGGCGGGACGCTGCTGCTTTGGACCAGCATCTTCTCGCAGTGGGTTGTTTTTCCAGCCCAGCGCGTGAATTTATTGTGGCTGGGGCTGCTGATCCCCCTGGGTGGTGTGTGTATGCTGCTGTTCAACCATATGATTGCGCTGCTCAGCCTCAAATATCAGGATGTGACCGGGCTGTTGGTCCTGAAAGGTGGCATGATTGAGTTCCTTTCTGGGGCACTGGTGCCCTTGAACCTGCTGCCCGCGTTTCTAACCGGAGCGCTCAAGTTTACGCCGTTCTACTACATCGTCTTTTACCCGGCCAGCCTGTTCCTGGGAACGCAAACCGAACCGCCTGTTTTTGCCGTGCTGGTCTTGCTGTTATGGTGCGTAATCTTCTACGCGGCCGGGCAGGCCTGGTTTTTCCACGCCCGCAAATACTACGAGGGAGTGGGGATCTGATGAATAAAAAATGCCGCATCATGCTGACCCTGTTCCGCTGCCGCGTCAGCCGCCAGATGATGTACCGCCTGAGCTTCTGGACCGCTTTCTGGGTCGACCTGACCTATTTCCTGATTCAGTTGATCACCTTTGCCACCATTTTCCGTCAGATCGATACCATCGGGGATTGGACGCTGCCGCATATGGTTATCTTCGTGGGTACCTTTACAATGCTGGATGCGCTGTATATGTGCACCTATTTCTTCGGCGTGCTCGGCATCCCCGAAAAGATCCGTACCGGCGCGCTGGACTTGTACCTGACCAAACCGGTCAGCGCGTTGTTCCTGCTCTCGGTGGAGAGTATGGATTTCGGCTCCATCCTGCTGATCCTCCCCGGGGCATTGATGGTCGGCTGGGGGGCGGGCCAGCTGGGACTCCATTTGACTTTTGGAATGGTAGCCGGGTATGCGGTGCTCTTTTTCTGCATGTTCTTGCTCATGTACTGCGTGATGGTGGTGCTGCGCGTGGCCGCCTTCTGGCTGGTGCGCATCAATGCCTTTAATGAGCTCGAGAATGCGCTGGTCGAGTTCTCCTTCCGCGTGCCTGGGGTAGTTTACCAGGGCGTTTGGAAGCTGCTCCTGTATGTGTTTTTACCCTACGGCCTGATGGCCACCATCCCCACTCAGTTCCTGACCGGAGGCATGCATCCTGAACACTGGCTGCTCACCGGCGCTGTCCTGGCCGGGTTCTGGATTGGGATGAGCCTGCTGTGGCGGGCCGGGGTGCGGCAGTATGGCAGCGCGAGCAGTTAAGCTTTACGAGGTTCTCGCTCTTGAATCGGTCTCCCGAAGTATCTATAATGATATTAATAAAGTAATAATTATCAGATTACTCCATTGATAGTACGGTCCTTCGGGGAGGGATCCATGAGCGACAAATTTACACTTTCCGGCGATTTTCGCGGCTCGTTTGTAAACATCAAGTCCGAGCTCCAGAACGTCCAGCAGACGATTGGGCAGATGCAAACGGATGATACAGACACCAAACAAGAGCTGCAGCGCCTGGTCCAGCAGCTATCCGACGAATTAGAGAAAACACCGCCCGAGAAAAAAGAAGCGGCCGAAGCCGTCTCAGCGACGGCAAAAGTGCTGGTGGAGCAGGCCAAAGCGGAAAAGCCCAACCATACCATGATCCAAATTACCGGCGAGGGGCTCAAGCAGGCCGCGAAAAACCTGGCGGATGTCACCCCGGTGGTGCTCAGTATCGCTACTCAGATTGTGCTGGCGATTAGCAGGATCGTCGGCAGCGCCAGGTAAGACGCGCATGGCGCCGCGGCGCAGCAAAAAAGAAGCCACCCAACCGCCCCCGGGAGAAACCTACAATCTCTCGGGGGATTTTCGCAATGCGACGGTCAATATTCAGTCCACCATCGTGGGTGCGGCCGCGGTCCGCGATATCGAAACGCTCCCGCCCGAACCCGGCGAGCCGCCTTACAAAGGCTTGCAATACTTCAGCGAGCAAGACGCGGACCAATTTTTTGGCCGCGAACTGCTTACCGCCCGGGTCGTCAACCGGCTGGTTGGGACGCGCTTTCTGGCCATTATCGGGGCATCCGGAAGCGGCAAATCCTCCCTGGTGCGCGCGGGGGTGATCCCGGCCTTCCGCCGCGGGCTGCGCTTGGCGGACGGCACAATCCCTCCGGTAAACAGCGCGCGCTGGTTGGTGCGCGTCCTGACGCCCACCGCCCATCCCCTGCTGTCGCTGGCGGCTTCACTCCTTCCCGAAGGGGAAGCCCTCCCGGCCCTCAGCCAGGAATTCGAAAGCGACCCCGCCGCCCTGGCCCTGACGGTCCGCCGCTTATTAGCCAAAACAGACAGTCCATCGCTGCTGCTGGTCATCGACCAGTTTGAAGAATTGTTTACCCAGTGCCGCGTTGAAAACGAGCGCCTGGCCTTTATGAATGCGCTGTTGGCAGCCGCAGACCCCCAGGACGAGCAGCCGGTCACGGTTCTGATGCTCCTGCGGGCGGATTTTTATGCCAACCTGGCGCAGTACGACCGCCTGCGCATGCTGGTTTCCACCCAGCAAGAATTTATCGGCGCGATGAACCGCGAAGAGCTCTTTCGGGCCATTGTCCAGCCCGCCGCATTGGGCGGGTGGAAGATCCAGGAAGGGCTGGTGGAAGTGATGCTGGACGACATCGGAGAAGAACCCGGTGCGCTGCCGCTGCTTTCCCATGCCCTGCTCGAAACCTGGAACCGCCGCCGCGGTCGCACCCTGACCCTGTCTGGCTACCGCGAAAGTGGGGGCGTGCGCGGCGCCATCGCCCAGACCGCCGAAACAATCTTTCAAAACCGGCTCACCCCCGAACAACAGGCCATTGCGCGCATTATTTTCACCCACCTGGTGGACCTGGAAAACGATACCCGCGATACCCGCCGGCGGGCTGCTTTTTCCGAGCTGATCACCCGGGCAACCGATCCCGTCACAATCAATGCCGTGCTTAGCATCCTCACGGATGCCCGCCTGATCACCACCGGGACTTTGGAACCGGGGGACACCCGCGTGGTCGAGGTGGCGCACGAGGCCCTGATCCGCGAGTGGCCCACGCTGCGCAAGTGGTTGGATGAAAATCGGGCCGGGCTTATTCTTCACCGCCAGCTTACCGAGGATACCGCTGCCTGGCTGCGCCTGGAGCGCGACCCAGGAGCCTTGTATCGCGGGGCGCGCCTGCGCCAGGCGCTCACCTGGGCCCAACAGAACCCCGCCGAGGTGAGCCTGGACGAGCAGGCGTTCCTGGATACCAGCAGCCAGGTTTCGACTGCCGAAGCCGAGCGCGACCGGCAGCTGCAGCGCACCCGCATTTACCGCAAACTGGTTTACCCTGCCCTGGGGATCGTTATGCTGGGGATCCTGGCGGTATTGTTCTTCGCCAGCGGTTTGGATGCGCGCTTCAAGACCCCCGCCCGCATGAGCGGGGCCTTTTAACATCGCCGTGGCCGAGTTCGGGCTGGTAGGCGCCGATGGGCGGGCAGCCGCTCAACCCGGGCAGGCGGGGCAGATCACCAGCGGATGGGTGGCCAATAAACTGCGCAGCGAGTTGAGCAGCGACCCGAACCTGCTGGTCTGGCAGGACGGGGACGCGCTGCGCCGCCTGAACGTGACCATTGGTCACATGGCGGGCAGCACCGCGGCCGAGCGCACGACCGCCGCGCAAGCGGCAGCCCGCCGGCTCAACGCCGACATGCTTGTTTTTGGAAACATCGACACGCGCACTTCCCCCGCGCAGCTGGTGCTGGAGTTTTGGATGGCGCCGCAGGCCGGGTACGAGTTCCAGGACCTACAAGGCCCCTACCAGGCCGGTACGCCCATAGAAATCGTAGACCCCACCCATCCAGGCATCCAGGCCCAGCCGGAGATCAACCGCCAGGCCAGCACGCTGGCCTGGCTGGCCCTGGGCCTCACCCGCATGCGCTTTGGACAGTCGAGCGAAGGGCTGCAATCCTTCCGGAAGGCGGAAGAATTTTCTCCTGATTCGGAAGCGGTGCAGTTCTTCATTGGGCGGGAAAGCCTGTTCCTGGCGGGGCGGGAGAAAACCCAGCAGGAGCCGTTGACCCTGGCCGCCGAACGCGCGTTTCAACGGGCAGCCGAGATAAACCCCAACTATCCGCGCGCATACATCGGTCTGGGCAGCGTCTACAACGAAGAGGCCCAGCGCCTGGTGGTATCCGTCCCGGCGGATACGGCGCCTGAAAAAACCGCCGCGCAGCTCGCGAAGGCCGGCGCGCTGGTGGAGCAGGCCTGCGCGGCCTACAAACACGCCCTCGAACTGCCGCCCAATACCAGGCCGCCCGGGATACCGATAGATTTGACCGCGCGCCTGAGCATCGGTAAATGCCTGCGCCTGAAGGGCGAAATTCAATATCGCAGCGGTCAGAGTGAGGCCGGGGCCGCTACGCTTCACCAGGCAGCCCAAACCCTCGAACCGCTGATTCAGCCGTTACAGGATGCCGGGCAGGAACGCTATCTGGTGCAGGCGTACGAGACCCTGGGCACTACTTACCAGCAGTTGGGCTATCTCAATGAGCTGAAAATGGATTGGCAAAAAAGCCAGGCATCCTATGGCATGGCCGCTAAAAATTATGACCGCTGCATCGAGTTAGGCCATGCTTCGGCAGACCGCATCGTGCGCGAGGATATCGCGACGAACCGCTGTACCCCTTACCGTAAGGATGTGCAGGATCGATTAAATGCCCTTTCCGGAGGGTCATAACATGAAACGCTATCTTTCCACCTTTTCCGTTTTGCTGCTCCTGGGAACAGCGGCCTGCAAGCAGCTTGCCCCCCAGACCACGGTTGTCCCTACGGACGTTGCCCAGGCCGCGACTGTTGAGATAGCGGCCACTCCCACCACCCCACCGGAGGCTTCGGCCACCGCGCTGACGCCCACCGCATCCATGCCGATCACAGGCGCGGCCGCTACCACCACCCCGCCCCCGCCAACCGCCACCAGCGGCCCCCTGTGCACGGTTTTGAAGAATGCCAATTTCCGCACAGGACCCGGCACGGCCTACCAGCCGCCGCTCCGCGCGCTGAAGACCGGCACGCAGGTGATCCCGCAAGGCTTTTCTCCAAACGGAGTCCCGGCGGGTAGTTGGGTTCAGGCTTTAGAGCCGGGCGAAAACCAGGTTGGCTGGCTCAATATGGACCCGCAGCTAATTAACTGCAATCTGGATGTCACCACGCTGCCCCAGGTGGCGGTCGAGCCCCCGCCGCCGCCGCCCGCGCCGGTGGTCAGTAACTCGCAGGTGGACGGAGAGCCCAACGGGTTGGAGGGCAGCGTGGAATTCTCACCGAATTTCTTGATGCGCATGAAAGTGCGTGACCCGAACGGCAGCCAGGATGGCGATGGCATAAAACGCGTCACCTTCACCATCAGCGATGACAGCGGCACAGTCTACCAGCGTACGGAAAACACTGCCGCCTACTGCATTTTTGGCGGCGGAGAACCGGACTGCAACCCGTGGACGGAGGCCAACGGCAAGTACCTCTGGCAGCCAGACGGCCAGACGGTGAAGGAGGGCACCTATAACGCCAGTATTGTGGTCGAGCCCAGCAGCGCCAATGGAGATGAGAGCCAGTTCGGCAATTGGTTTTTCACAATTACGCTTCAATTCCATTAACCGGTAGCGGCCTGGCATTAAGCCAAAGACCCGGCGGTTATTTGAGGTGATCCTCTAGATCAATGCCGCGCTCCGCCAGCAAGGCGCGCAGTTTTTCCAGGTTGCCTGGTTTCACCTCAGCCAGCGCGGGTGGGTGGGGGTGAAATGGCCGGATCAGCGGACGGATTTCGGGATCTGCCAGTAATTCGGTCAACACGGTTTGATCGCGCACCTGCAGCAGGGTCAGCGGCGCGATGGACGCGTTCCCATAGTGCTTTGCCCAGGCGCGGATGCGGAGCACCAGCTTCTCCGGCAGCGGGCCGCTGTTGACCTCTTCCAGGCGCTGGATGATTTCCGGCGCGGTAATCCCGCTGCGCACAGCCCGCTGCACCGAATCGGGGGTGATCTGGTAATCCCTTTCTACCGGGTTGGCAAACGCCGCCAGATGCCCGTGCAGGTACAGGTTGGTCGTCCGCCCGTTCAAACGCACCGCACCACTTTCCGCGCATGTAACCGCGTTGGGCGGCACGGCCTCGCGGACATTGAGCGCCGGGATGATTTCCTTGGAACGCAGCAGGTTGACGATTTTGGGGATCGCCGGGGCGTCTTTTATCAGGGCGACCTCTGGAAGCGGGCGGGCGGCCACCCATCCGTTTGCCGCGGGGTCATCCGCCACCTGGTCAACCGCCTGCGGGTCGCCGTGCATGAGGATGACCCGCGGGTGGATCACAATGCGGTCATACAGCCCCTGCCATTCTTCCAGCGTGCGGGTAACATTCGCGGGCAGCGGGGAACCGGCGTACTGCTCCAAAACCTCCTTGATCCGCTCCGCGTCCCAACCCGCCTGTTGAGCGGCATATACGGAGGCGCGCGTCAGGCGGTATTCTACCGCCCGTTCCGCGCTGAGGCGTTCCGCGAAACGGTCCAGCGTAACCAGCACCGCATCCTGGATGGGATCGAGCGCCACAATCTGCATGGTTGGCTGGACGATCACCCGCCCACCTTCCACGGGGATTTCAGGCTGCGGACCAAGGCCAAAGATCCATGCGCCTAAAGCGGTGAACCGGTAGGCGGCCGGTGGCCCGGCTTCCTTCCCAGCCCAACCCAGGTCTACCAGCCCCATCCAATATAACGGTCCAAACACAACTCCCCGGATCAGGTTCGCCTCGACTTTATCCCAACCATCTTCTTCGCGCCTGATCCCCGGAAAACCCAGGAAAAAATCGTTTCCAGTGTATTCATAGGGGTTGATTACGCCATACCCGTAATACCCGGAAAACTCCCGCCGCCGCAGCAAGAACTCATAATCCGAATCGTTGATCCGGTTCACCAGGCTCTGCAGAACGACCCAATCTTTGCGCTTCACCCGGCGCAGCTGGTCGATGATAAACTTGCGCGCCTTCACCAGGCCCGCTTTGGCCGGGATGACCGGGTTTGCGGCGGTCCCGCGCGGGCGCACATCCTCTGGCAGCAGCAGCAGCTCATTGAAGCGGCTGGTGTTCAGCCAGCCCTGAAACGTGCGCTGCACCCGTTCCGCGGGCGCCAGGGTAAAGAAATCCGTCGGCACGGCTTCGACCGCCTGGGTGCGATTTTCCTGCACCAGACCCAGCTCCATCAGCATGGCGCGCAAGAAGCGCAGGCGCGGATAATCGTTTTCGGACTTGCCGGTTTGAATTTCCCCCCGTACCAGAAGGAGGTTGTTCAAATCCTTCAGCGCCTGTTTGGCAATCTCATCCTTTTGGGTGAGGGCCGGCGGATGATCGCGCACGTAGCTCCAGTACAGGTACAGCTCCCGCTGGTAAACCCGCGCGGAACCCTCCTGAACGGTCTTTAATTCCGGAAGCTTCTCCTCGGCCTGCGGCAAAGGCGCCGGCTCAGGCAGGTAGCGCAGCACGGCAGCCGGGATATACATTTTGCTAACGGCATCGTAAAAGGTGAGCTTGGTCTGGTATGTATTCTTGCTCACGTTTTCTTCGCCGCTGAAAACCAGCCCGCGGATCATCAGCCGCGCCAGGATGTCTTCCAACCGCCGGGAATTCGCCGCCCGCGCGTCCGGCCGGTCCTTATAGGAATATTCACCAAATTGGACCGGCGCCGCGGGATCGATCAGGTTCAGGCGCGTTAGTTCCGCGCGCACGCCGCGTGAAGAGGCCTGCCCGCCCCGGCGCAAGATGGCGTCCAGCGCCGCTCGCTCCGTTTTTGACATGTGATTCAGCGACTCCCGGATGCTCTCAGTGTCCATAATAACATCCGAGATGAGCTTGATCAGGATGGGTTTATTTTTCTGCTGTTTGGGCAGCACCCCATGGAACGTGGCCATTTGAATCAGCGCGCTTTGGGAGTATTCATCGAGCAGTCTAGCGAAATCAGCGTAGGCCATTGTGCCTCATCAACCTGGCGGGATCAAGCGGCGGTTTTGGGCGTATAGCCCTTTTTGACCAGCTCATTGCGTAGTTCCTCCGCGCCTTCCGGGCGGATGGCGATCAGGCGCGGGCTAAACCGGTATAAGAGGAAACGAGATAAGGAGGTTCCTGCCAGCAGCTCGCTGAGGGCATAATCATCTTTGAACTCGATCAGGGCAACATCCTGGTAAATCTGAACGCGGCCAAAATCTTGCCACCACTTCTGCAGCGCCGCCGCCAAACCCGTTGGCGCCGCATAGCCTGCCTCAGCTTTCAGCGTGTCCAGGATGCGCTCCGCGCTCCAGCCCGCTTCAAAAGCTCGCCCGGCGCCTTGCAGAGTTGGGCGAACGGACACCACCCCATCGGGGCTTACCTCCACCACACCCAGCTGCAACGCCAATCCGATCAAATCCCCGCTGGCGCTTTCGAGGCGCAGCGCCAGGGTGCCGTCCGCGGTAAATTCCAGCGCCGGCACATCCTGAACCGGTTTGGGCATTTCAAAATCGACCGGTTGGGCCAACAAAGCGCCGCCCAGGTTCGTAATGCGAAAACCCGCCAGGCGTTCCTTTTCCCAGGCCAGGTCGACCGCCCCTTGCCAGGAAAGGGGTCCAGATAACATCCCTTCGATGAGGCGGGAAAGAAGTTCCTGACCATCCTCCAGGCGCTCCGTGTTCAACTTGCGCGCATTGATTTCAAAGTACCCGAAGCCTGCCAGACCGCGCAGCAAGGAATAGAACGGAATAAGGGAAGCTGCGCGCGCCAGGTCCCGCACCCCGAACCACTGCCCTGCCGGAAGACGCCGGATCAGCATAATCAGCCTTTCGCGCAGCACGCTCAGGCTGTGGACAAAAAGGTTGTAGTTCCCCTGGTTATAATTTCGTAAAATCAGCCGAAAATCATTGGACTGCGCCAGGGCCAGGTCAATCTCCGACCATCCTTGCAAATCGGCATATGCCACAAACAGCTGTCGGGCCTGCTGCATAGGCCCAGCCTGCAATATGGTGCTTATCGCGCCCGGAACGGACCGGAAGGATTTGCCCGGCTTGATTTTCAACAGCTGCAAAGCGTTGAGCAGGCGCACGATAAAATCAATCACATCCGGGGCCGTCTGGACCGCCGCGGCCAGTTTTTGCCTGGACTCGTTCGTCAACGGAGAAGGGGAAGGCGCAATGCGCAAACCGTGCTGCTGGATGAACTGGTAAGGTTTTGGATCTCGCACCACCCGTTCCAGGTCCTGCATTTCAATAGGCCAATCTCTCAACAGCGGCACCTTTTTCCATGCCTCCCGGGTCTGTGCGTCGACCCGGGACTGGTACTTATCCGGCGCCGCCTGGATGAGGATCAGCAGGCGCGTGACCGCCTGGGTAAACAGTTCCGGCGCCGGGGCAAGCTGGATCCGCAGCGCGTGGGTGTCAAAACTGGAAATATCCAGAAAGTCGGTGTCTGGTGGCGCCCAAACTGGCAGAACGACCGGATAGTGGATTTCTCCGTAGCTTTCCACGGCGATTAAACCAGACGTCTTTAGCTCGTCGAGCGCCTGTGTAAACGCCAGACCCTTGACGCCTAACGGCAGGGCCGCCTGTTCCAGCGAGGCCGTATTGCAATAATGGATCAGGAATGGCAGCACGCCCGCCAGCTTGCGCGCCTGCGGAGAAAGCATAAGCCAATCCTGGCGGAATTTCTCCTTCTGCGAAAAAGCCTGGGCCAGGCTGTCAACAATCGGCTCTTTGCGTATCCCGCTGATGGGGACATTCCGGCGGCGCGCAATCTCACGCAGTTCGCTGACGGTGAAGCGGTTGAGGATCTGCCGGAAATCATCCACCACATCGAACCGCTGTCCAGCGGGAGCAGGTTTGGATGCAATTTCCCCGGCGGAAATCATCATTGGCAGCACCTCTTCACCAGGCGAAGAGGAAAAACTCGCCCGCTGGCTAACCCAGGCCACCATCAGCCCGGCAATATGCGCGCACATTCCTTCCTCATAAAACGGACGGCACGTACACATGGTCAGCAGCACGTCATCCTGGAAACCAACCTGCATCTCAGGCGAATTTGGCTGGTAATCCCACCGGGCGGAAATCTCATGCCCTGAGCGTTGAGCCCGCTGGATCACCTTCCCATTGGCCAGATCCACAAATGCGCGATTGACCATTTCTGGCTCGATCGCCTCGCGCAGCACTTCTATGGTTAGCAATTCCAGAGGTTCGAGATCCACCCACCCTCCTACGAATTGGAGAATTATGCAGGCAGCCGAGGAGTGCGCTTCGAATGGGCTTCAGCCGCCAGGGTCGCCGGGCGAAAACCGGCGACCTCATTCTCATAAAGAATATCATAATGATAGCCCTGTTCGGTCAGGAACATCTGCCGGTTGGCGGCAAAATCCTGGTCGCGGGTGTCGCGCGTGACGATGGTGTAAAAATGGGCCAGCAGCCCGTTGCGCTTCGGGCGCAAGATGCGCCCCAGCCGCTGGGCTTCCTCCTGGCGCGAGCCAAAAGTGCCTGAGATCTGGATCAACACATTGGCATCCGGCAGATCGATCGAGAAATTGGCTACCTTCGACACCACCAGCACGCGCACTTCGCCGCTGCGGAATTTTTCAAAAAGTTTTTCGCGCTCCGACACGGGCGTTTGCCCGGTGATCAACGGCGCCTGGTAATGCGCCGCGACCCGTTCCAACTGCGAAATATACATACCGATAATGAGCACGTTATCGTCCTTGTGCTTCGCCAAAACCTGGTCCATCATCTGCATCTTGACCGGGTTTTCCGCCGCAAAGCGGTACTTCTCGCGGTCCTCGATCATGGCATATTCCATACGCATGTCGTCTGGCAGGTAGGCGCGGATTTCATGGCACTCGGCGGTGGCAATCCAGCCCTGCTTTTCAAGCACTTTCCAGGGCAGGTCGAACTTCTTCGGGCCAATCAGCGAGAATACATCCGTCTCGTGCCCATCTTCGCGCACCAGCGTGGCAGTCAACCCCAGGCGCCGGCGCGCCTGCAGGTCCGCCGTGATGCGGAAGATTGGCGCCGGCAGCAGGTGCACTTCGTCGTAAATGATTAGGCCCCAGTCTTCCTGGTTGAACAGGGCGAAGTGTGGGAACTGGTCCGTGCGGCGCTGGCGGTAGGTCAGGATCTGGTAGGTGGTCACGGTCACCGGGCGGACTTGCTTGGACAGGCCGGTGTACTCGCCGATCAGATCCTCGGTCAGGGTGGTTTTATCCAGCAGCTCATGGATCCACTGGCGCACTGATACGGTAGAAGGGGTTAAGATCAGGGTGGCGGTTCGTAAGGCGGCCATGGCAGCCATGCCCACCACCGTCTTGCCCGCGCCGCAGGGCAGCACAATCACCCCACTGCCGCCGGTGGCCTCGCCGCCGGCATGGAAAACCTGCACCGCGTCCCGCTGGTACGCGCGCAGTCCAAACGGCTCGCCGGTCAGCGCCATACTGCGCAGCTCGAACGGCAGGTGGCGGCCGTCCGCGTACCCGGCCTCGTCTTTGGGCGGGTAGCCGATGCTGACCAGGGTTTGTTTGAGCTTGCCGCGCTGCCCCAGGTCGATCAGCAGGGTGTTGGCATCTTCCTGCAACTTAATCAGCGGCGCGACCAGTTTATGGCGGCGAATTTCGGCGATCAGCGCCTTGTCTTCGGATATCAGCGCCAGGTTTTCCCCGGCCCGCACCAGGCGCAAACGCCCGTAGCGCGACACCTGGTCGGTAATCTCAATGCGTACGTTGGCGGGGATATCGTACTTCGAATACTGCTCCAGCGCCCCGATCATCTCCTGGGCAGTCAGCCCGGCCGAAGCCGCATTCCATAAAGAAAGCGGTGTAAGGCGGTAGGTGTGCAGGTATTCCGGGCTCTTTTCCAGCTCGGCAAAGCGGGCTAAGGCATCCCGCGCTTCTTCGTACAGGTCGTTTTGCACTTCCAGCAAAACGGTCCGGTCGGATTGGGTTATCAGGGGGTTCTGTGGCTTAAATGGCATACGGCTTACTGGGTCCGGAACATTTTTTCAGGTAAAAGTTATAAAAATTCATCCTGGGATTTTACCATGAATGCTTAATAAAATCTCCGCGCAGTAGGAATGCTGCGCGGAGAATCTGAAAGAATTTGCTATTCATGCTGGCCTGCTTGAAAAACGGGCCGTTTTACCCTAATCCTCCCCCTGCGCCTCTGCCTTTTCTTCCCAGAAATCGTCGATCTGTTCATAGATATCCTCTGGAAACTGCAGCTCGCGGTAGACGTTGCAGCCGTTGGGGTCGTCCGGGTTGGGGCAGATGGGGAATTCCTGCCGCTCCATCCACTGCAAAATGCGCTCCCGCTTGGGCGGGTTATAGCCACGCTCCTTTACCTGCAGGACCATGGCGCGCGCTTCTTTTTCTTCAAAACCCGGCTGCCCGATGAGCAGCTTGACCAGATCATCCTCGGAGAGGAAGTGGCGGGCGACCATCACGAAAGTCAGCCGGCCATAATTGCCAATGTCCTGGCCTTCTTCCAGCGCGTCCTGTAGATGCGCCATCATCGGCGAGTCGCGCAGGTTGGTGCTGCGGTAGTCGTCCGCAGGATTGGTATCCGGCGCGGCGGCGCGGTTATTCTTGTTCGCGTCGCTGGCGCTGGCCTCGCGGCGCTCGGACCGCTGCTTATTATCCCGGTTATCCCGTTTGGTTCGTTCTTTGTTGCTCAATTCAGCCTCCTTCTTGTTAGAACGCAAGTTCTATCACTGATAGGATACGCGACCGGTTAAAGCGGGTCTATGCGGGTGAATAAGAAAAAATGGGTAGGATTTCCCCTACCCGGCCTCTATCGGTAAAAACAGAATTTCAGCCTATAATCGAAAATGCGATCTCAACTACGAAGCAGTCCCATTCAGCCAAGGAGTGTTATCGAATGTCCAATCTGAACAACCCAGACTATTTGCTCAACCAGCAGTACAAGAACGGCGCCAATTTGAATGCCCGCGTCAACCTTCACGCCCGCTTTAGCACCAACCCGTACGGCTGGTTCCACTGGGTTTTTGATCATTACCATCTTTTCACTGGCTGCCAGGTGCTCGAGCTGGGCTGCGGGACCGGCGAAACCTGGAAGGCGAACCTGGCGCGCATTCCGTCTGGCTGCGACATCATCCTCTCGGATTTTTCCGCCGGCATGCTGGACCAGGCGCGCCAAAACCTGGCGGGAAGCTGCCCATTTGCTTTTGAGGTCATCGACGCCCAATCCATTCCGTATGCAGATGCGCGCTTCGATATCGTCATCGCCAACCACATGCTCTACCACGTTCCGGATCGCAAGCAGGCGCTGGCAGAGATCCGCCGGGTGCTAAAACCGGGTGGGACTCTCTTTGCTACCACCATCGGTGGCCAACACCTGCAGGAAATGTTTGCCCTGCCCTACCGTTTTGACCCCGAGCGAGCCGTAGATCAGCTAAAGGCGGCCAATGAGTTTCTCCTGGAAAATGGAGCAGCCCAGTTACAGGCCTTCTTTCAGCATGTCGAAATGGAGCGTTACCCCGAACTCGCTGCACATCACGGAAGCAGAGCCGCTGGTGGATTATTTACTTTCCAGCTTTCGGTTCAGCGAATTCGGGGACCGGCGGGCCGAACTGCTGGCGTTCATCGAGCACGAGCTAGAAAGCCGCGGCGGAGCCATCGAGATCATCAAGGACTCCGGAATATTTGTTTCTTCCTAAAACTACCCGGTATTGCGCAGCCCGGCCGCGATGCCGTTGATCGTCAGCACGATCACTTCGCGCAGTGCTTCAGCTGGCTTTGCGCTGCCGGTCCTTCCCCTTCCGGATCCTCCAGCGCGCGCAGGCGGCGCAGCATCTCCACCTGAATATAGTTCAGCGGGTCGACGTACGGGTTGCGCAGCCTGATCGAGCGCTGGATCACCGGCCCGGCCTGCATCAGTTCGCTCTGGCCCTTGATCGCCAGCAGCATCTCGACCGTGCGGGCATATTCCGCCTGGATCTCCCCAAATATCTTCCCCGCCAGATCCCGGTCGGGAACCAGCGCGTCGTACATGGCCGCGATGCGCATATCGGCCTTGGAGAGCGACAGCTCGGCATTTTCCAGCAGGACGCGAAAGAAGGGCCAGCTTTCATACATCGTCCTGCAGCCATTCCATCCCATTCGCGCGCGCTTCGCAAAACGCGGCCAGCCCGGTCCCCAGTCCGTACCAGCCGGGCAGGTTGCAGCGGCTTTGCATCCACGAGAACACCCACGGGATGGCGCGGATCTTGGTGATCTGTTCGGCGCCTGGCTTGCGGGCCGCGGGCCGCGAGCCGATGCGCATGCGCTTGATTTCTTCGATTGGCGTGGCCGCCTGCCAGTACTCGATGAAACCCGGCGTCTCAAACACCAGGCGGCGGTAGGCGGCCATAGCCGCGTCCGCCATAGCCTGCATGCCTGCCCGCCAGGCCTCGGGCAGCTCCTCGGGGGAGACGCGCTGGGCGCAGCCGTCCGTGATGTGCGGGTCAGGCACCAGGCATACCGGCGCGGAGGCCAGCAGCACCGCGTTGACAATCTGTTCCAGGTTGCGCAGCGCCATGTCAATGGTGGAATATCGGGTAGAAATAATTTCGCCCTGTTCGGTCAGCCGGTAGCGCCCGTCCACCGTCCCGCCCGGCTGGGCCAGGATGGAGCGGTTGGTCGGGCCGCCGCCGCGCGCGGTCGTTCCGCCGCGCCCGTGGAAAAGAGTCAGGCGAACGCCGTGCTCCCGGCACACCCGCGCAATCTGTTCCTGGGCCTGGTACAGCGCCCAGTTGGACATCAGAAATCCGCCGTCTTTATTGCTGTCCGAGTAGCCGATCATCACCATCTGTCCATCCGGGCAGGTGCGCAGGTGCTCGCGGTAAACCGGCAGCGAAAACAGGGCCGTCATTACCTGGGGCGCTTCCGTCAGATCCTGGATGGTTTCAAAAAGCGGAACGATCTGCAGGCCCTCCGCGGCAGCCGCTCCAGCGCGCCATCAACAGCACCGCCAGCACATCCGCCGGGCTGGTCGCCATCGAGATGATAAAGGGTCCCAGCAGCTCGCGCCCATATACGGAACGCGCCCGGCCAATCAAGCGGAACAGTGACCAGGTTTCAGCGGCTTCGCTGGTGATGCCCGGGTGCAAGGCCAGCGCTGGCGCGGGCTGATCCAGCAGGCGGATGAGCAGGTCCTGCCGCGCGGAGGTGTCCAGATCTTCAAAATGCAGCTCGATGCCCAGCCCGCGCAGCACTTCGCCCAGGGATGCGTTCAGCCGGCCGGCTTCCTCGCGGATATCCAGCCGCGCGCCGTGCAGGCCAAAAATATCCAGCTGGCGCAGCGCATCTGCCAGCGGTCCTTGCGCGACCGCCGCCGGCACTGCCCTAGCAATTGCATGCAGCGGTCCGGCCAGGTCATCCACCTGGACGCGGGCGGTATGCGCATCGGTGGAGAGCAGGCGGGCTTTCATGTCATCCTGCGATGCCTCGGCCAGGTCATTGGCCAGCAGGGAGAGGATCAGCCGGTAGGGCTCCTGCGGGTAGCGCGCCTGGATGCGCGCGGCGTGCTCCGGAAAGACCGGGCGGCGCGCCAGCCAGGCTTGCAGCGTTTCGGGCAGCGGGACGTACTGGTCGCTCAGACTCAGGCGGCGGGAGAGGTCCTGCAGCGCGGCCGGTGGTTCTCAACGGCCAGCCCGCGGTGCAGATGCAGCGTTTCAGCGGTGACGTCGGTGTTAACATTCGGGTTGCCGTCCCGGTCGCCGCCCATCCAGGAGGCCAGCTTCAACCAGGCATGCTCCACCTTCAGCCCCGGATAATATTTTTCCACCGCCTCAGCCAGGATCTTATACACCTCCGGCAAGGCCGTCCAAAAAATCTGGCCGACAAAGTACAGCGCGGTGCGCACCTCGTCGGTAGGGGTCGGCTGAGAGGAGCGCGCCCGGTCGGTCAGCCACAGGGTGGTGATCTCGCCGTGCAGTACCTGGTGACAGCGCTCCTGATCGCGCGGCAGCAGATCCCCGTCATCCAGCTTCCGCAGGGCCTCGGCAATCCGGGCAATCTTAGAAAGCACCGTGCGGCGGCGCGCCTCGGTGGGGTGCGCGGTCAGCACCAGCTCGATCTGCAAATTTCCCAGCAGATCTGCCATCTGCTCGCGAGTCAGCCCGCTGGCCTGGAGCAGCTGGACGGCTTCATCGATCGAATCGTGCACCGGGTCCGGCGCATTCTCCAACGCCTCCCGGCGCAGTACCTTCATGCGGGAATTATCCTCGGCGGTGTTCACCAGATCGAAATACAGGGCAAAGGCGCAGGCGATAACCCAGGCCTGGTCCTCATTCAGCGCGGCGATTTCCGCGGACAGCGCCCGGGCGCCTTCCTCGGCAGCCTGGGCGTCATCCGAGCGGCGCGCCTTCGCCTGCGCCCGGACGCGCTCCTCCACGGCAAACAACTCGCCTGACTCCTGCTCGACCAGCACCTGGCCAAGCAAATCGCCCAACATATGAATGGTTTCGGAAAGGTCCATCTGCCGCAATCCCCGCTCAAGAAAGACGTTATAGCGCTCTACGCAAATACCTCAGCAGGGTTTTCCTCCGGGCCTGCCCAACGGAGTTGATTGCCTGGGCCAGGCGCTAATCCACCAGGCCCGAAAACCGGCCAATCACATCTGCCAGAATGCCTGCCAATGCGCCACCCAGGGCGCCGGCCGTTCCACCGGCCAGCAGCCATGCCAGCGCCCAAAGCATCGAAGCGCTGTCGCCCACTGGAAACACCTGCGTATTAAGATACTGCGCCCAGGAGATTCAATCCCGCCGCGCCGAGCAGCTGGGTAATCCCAAAACCCAGCGCGCCAAAACTGGCCGCGCTGAGCCCGCCCCAGATCCGCTCCCAACCCATCATGTTGCCTACCTGGAACAGCTTGCGGCCCAGGTACAGACCAAACTGCGCGCCCAGGATCAGGCCTAAAAACACCGGGACAACCGCCCAGACAAAAACCAGTCCAACCATCAGCCCGCCAATCGCCCCGCCGATTAGCCCAACCGCTTCCCAGAACAGCTTCCAGCCAATAAACCGGTCGATTAACGAAGCCAGCTTATGCCCCGGACTCCACCCGCGTACCAATCCGCCCGCAATGGCGCCTACCGAGAGGAGCAGCGTCCAGGCCAGCGCCTGGCCGGTCGTCCAGCTCGCCAGCCCAATCAAAACCCCCGGCGCCGCGCCAACCATACGCGCCCTGCACGCCGCCAATGGCGAGGCTCTTGTAGGCCCGGATGCGGAACCAGTTTTGCACCGCGCCTGGGGCGATAATTGGACGGCTGCGCAGCGCGCCGCCCGAGCCGCCATACACCGCGGCTCCGCCGCCCGGCGAAAAATGCATCCCCGGCATAGACGCAGACGCGCCTACCGGGGGCGAAAACATGCCGGGCCAGTTTGCAAATGGGTTGGTTGAGCGCGACTTCGAACCAAAAAACACGTTCCAGCCCGGCTGCGCCCGAGCGGTTTGCGCCCCGGCAGATGCCCCAGCGGCAGCTCCGGGAGCAGCAGCTCCCGCACGATGCAGTGACCGGAACGCGCTGCCCGGCAGGGTTTTTCGGGGCCGGGCCCATGCGCGCGGCGCCCGCCTGACCAAAATTCCCCTGCGTTCGCCTGGCACGCGGATCCCAGGGGTTTTTGCCTTCGGAACGGTTTGCAGGCTGCTTCTGAAGACGCGCGAACGCTGCCGCGCAATACGGGCAGGCCACCAAATGACTGGAGTAATAATGGCCTTCGGCGCAGCACACCTGCGACTGCTCCACATCTTGAAGCGTGCGCATCCACAGTTCCGGTCCGGGCCGCCAGCGCGGGTCGCGGTGCCCATCTACAAAGCAGCGCCGGAACATCTCCACCAGCCAGGGGTGCAGCGTTTCGATCCCCACCGCATTCTTGGGCGGCCTCACCGGGTAAGCAGGGGAATCAATGTACGGGTAAGCCCCATTGGCAATCCGTACTTCCAGCGGCGGCGGTTCCCCCGCGGCCATCCACTGCGCGCGGAAGGGGTGGCTGCCTTCCATTAACAATTGGAAAATCAACACTCCCAGGCCAAAAGCATCATGTTCGGGCAGGCGCACAATTTCCGCCAGCGGCTGTCCCTGCAGTTCGGGGGGAGTATACTCGGGCTTACCCACCGGGCAAGGATGCACCAACAGGCTGCCCTCGCGCTCTTCACTGACCTGAAATGAATCAGTATCGATCAGGGTAACCAGCGCGGTAGGCGTCACCAGCACATTGCTTTCGTTCAAGTCGCCGGCCACATAACCGCTGCTGTGCAGCGCGCTGATTGCCGCCGCCAGGTTGCGCGCGGTGCGTAGCAGGTAGCGCCGGTCGAACTCTGGCAGCACTTCGGCTCTCCGGCGGGGTATAAATACATCCAGGATTGGGACGGCACGCTGGATGTATGGCATCCAGTAGCCTTTGAGCTGGCGTCGGGAATCGTACAGCAGCCCACCTGGCCAGGCCAGTGAGGAATGATCAAAGCGTTCCGTGGGGTTCTCGGGCGGATAGTTCACCATCCAGCCCAATTTTCCGGGGTAGTTGGGGCGCGGCGCGGGTTCGTAGATTTTTGCCAGACGGCCGCTGTGGCCGGTCACCCGGTAAACCGTGGCTTCCCCGCCGTGTCCAACGCTTTCGCCCAGCTCTACCGGCCGGCGCTGCCCGTCATAAACAATCATTTTCCTTCCCAATCTGGTGTTGGTGGGGCCTTCTCGGCGCCCTGCTTGGGATCGCCGGCTTTACCTGAGCCGCTGCGGCTCTTCCTGAGCCGCCGCCGCTCCCATGAAATGGTTCGACTTCCATTGTACGTTCTTCAGGCAGGGCCTGTTCCCCAGACTCTCTCAGGGATTCTGCCCGTACCGCAAGTACCAGCGATTTATCATCATCCGTGCGGGCGTTAACGCGCTCCGAGCTAAGAAACGAAGACAACTGCCGGGCTGCTTCCGTTCGGTCCAGCGCTCCGCCCGGCTGGCCGATCGCTGTGGTGACGCGAAATAACGGCCGAAAAAACGGGACAAACGGCTCCTGCTCGGGCATTTTCAGCGCCAGGCGAATGAGCCCATCGCTCATCACCGCCAGTTCGCGCACCGGGTGTTCGATCACCTCAATAAATAACTGCTCCAAGGCCCCCGGCTGGGTCAAGAAATGGGTCTCGTTGGCATATTCTCCACGCTGCAGGTGGGTAACGGAAAACAACTGCTCCCCTTCCCCCGCGACTACAACCCCATCTCCAATCTGCCCCACCACCAACCGGTCGGCGGTAGCAACAGCGCAGGTAAGCGTAGTGGCATAGGCACGTTCCGGTGGGCGCCTGGGCTCCGCGCGCGCTGCGCTGCCCAATAAAACCGGTTCCTCTAGCTCCGCTGGCCCCTCGGAGTCGTCCGGCGCTGCCAATTCGCCGAGATCCACCCCTTGCCCTTTTGCGAACTCCTTCCGCCGCGTTGGTCGCTGCCAGCCAGAGCACTGCCGCGCGCGCTGTATCAAACACCGCACGCAGCAGGCTGCGCCAGGCATCCACCTCCGCGGGGAGCCCGCCTTCCACCGCAACGGTCAGGCTGTTTAGTGCTTCATTCACCGCGCAGCGGGCGCCCTGGTCAGAGAACGAGGCTGAACCGGCCCCGTCCGCCAGCGCGATCAGCAGCGTGCCGTTGGGCAAAATCCGGTAATCCTGGGCATCCTGGCAGGGCATCCCCATCCGCTCGTGCGAGACGCCGCGCACTACCGCGCCAACCACCTGCCATGCGACAGCAGGCCCGGCAAGCCCGCTCTGGGTTTCGATATTCGGGGCAATTTCAGCGGCGCGGCGGTCCATCTTTCGTTTGGTCCCCTTACGCTTTGTCTGGCTCACGAGTGCGATGTATCAATCGACCCCCACCCTACCGGCGGGAGCGGCGCCTGATCGCCCGGGCGGGAATGGGTGATGGCGGACAGACTCTTGGACAACCAGTTGAACATTTCGTTGAAGGCCAGCCCCTTTAGCTTCAAGGGTGCGCGAGCTGGTGAGAATTTGCCGAGCGTTTCCAAATCCGCGCCTTCCACGCCCACGCCGTAGAAGACCACGCCCTTGCGCGCCTCTTCCTGGCGAACCTGCTCGGCCACCGATTCCCAGCCTTTATCGGTTGGGCGCCCGTCCGTAATAGCAAAAATCCAGGGGCGGAAGTAATCCAGCCCATTCTGTTTGTAGATTTCTTTGCGCTCGCGCAGCAGCGCCAGCGCGCGCGAGATGGCCTCGCCCAGGGGTGTTTCCCCGTTGGCATCCAACGTGGGCGGCATGAACTGGTCCACGGTTACAAAGGCCTGGTGCGCGTCAAAAGGCACCTCATTCAATTTGGGGCGGATGGCTAACCCAAGCGGGTTAAACAGCACCATATCGCCGTTGTCGGCGTTTTCCGCGCCGCGTACGTCCAGCGCGCGCACCTTGCCGCCAAACGCAATCACCGCCACCTCGACGCGCAGAGAAGCCAGCCGGTCCACCTTCAGCGCGGATGCAAACGCGCGCAGCCCTTCATTCAATTCGGTGATGGCTTTCCCTTGCATCGAGCCAGAAGTGTCTAAAACTAACACGACCGGGCAGCGGGGTTCCGGGTTTTCGGCAAATTCTGTTTGATCGAAGATGTTCGAATCCATTCTCGCTCCTATTGATCCACTTTTCTCTTTCACTATAATACCATCTTTCAGCGTAATTTGAAGGATATTTTCAATAATTAATTGAAAATTTGTTCTGTATTCCATCCGGTATAATCCTTCCAGAAAACCTGCTGCAAGCCCAGTGCCAGGTCGGTAAACCGCATCCCATGCCCTACCAGTTTGTCCCGCAAGACCAGGATTATTCCGACTACGCCGGCGGGCGGGTTTTGTACAGCCTGCCCGGGCTGCCGGCGTTCCCCGTGCGGCTGGCCAGCGAGATATTCCTGCGGGCTTACGCGCGCATACAGGCGGCACGGCCAGCTGAGTCTGAAAAACGGCTCACCCTGTACGACCCTACCTGCGGCGGCGCTTACCACTTGACCACACTCGGCCTGCTGCACGGCCAGGCCATCGGCGCCATCCTTGCCTCGGATGTAGATGCAAATGCCCTGGCGCTGGCGCAGCGCAACCTGGGGCTGCTCTCTCTGGACGGGTTGGAGCGCAGGCAGCAGGAGCTGCGTCGCCTGTTCGATCGGTTCGGCAAAGAATCTCACGCGCAGGCGCTCTCCAGCGCCGCCGTTCTGCGCGATAAAATAGAGAGCGCAGCCCCTATCCGCACGCGCGTTTTCCAGGCCGACGCCCTCAAACCGGACGCTGTCCAAAATGGGCTGGCCGGAGAAACCGCCCACCTAGTGATCAGCGATATCCCCTATGGGCAGCTCTCCGGCTGGCGACTGCCCGAAAACCCCATGCCAGACGATCCCAGCCCGGTCTGGCGCTTGCTGGAGGCCCTGCTGCCCGCGCTGGCGGAGAATGCCATCGTGGCCATCGCGGCGGATAAATCCCAAAAGATCGCCCACGCAGGCTATCGCCGGGTGGAGCGCTTTCAGATCGGGAAACGCCAGGTGTCTTTACTGACCCTTATCCGTTCTTCATAGCTCGATCATGCAGTACGGTTTGCCGGTGGCTTCCATTTGAACAAACCGGCTGACGTTATGCACGGGGATATTGCCCTTGGTGCGTCCGTACGGAGAACCGTGGTGGGCATGCCCGTGAAAAATTACATCTGCCCCGCGCCGGTCTACCGCGTCCGCCAGCCATGAGGTGCCCAGGAATGGGAACAGCTCGGTCGGTTCCCCCACCAGCGTGGCCTTGATGGGAGCGTAATGCATTAAGGCGATCTTGTGCTCGCAGGTAATCAGCTTGGAAAGCGCGTTTTCCAGGCGCAGCGCCTCGTCAATACTGGTGCGGATAAACTTCTTCAAGGCCCCTTCGCCAAAAGGCTGGATCAAATTCTCATCAAACCCGCCGCAGAACCCTTTCGTTCCCACAATGCCCACATTGCCAACTTCATAAGCCGTGCCGTCCAGCATGATTACCCCTGCATCCCGCAGGACGGCCGTTATTTCTTCGGCTTTGCCCTTCTCATGGTCATGGTTCCCCAGGATCGCAATCACGGGGATCGAGAACGCCAGAAGCTGTTTCGATAATACTTCGGCTTCCTCAACCAGGCCGTTATCGGTCAGGTCTCCGGCCAGTAACAGAACCTCATATTCATTGCCCAGCTCGCCGACCAGCTTCTGCATCAGGTCCGTTGTATCCAGACGGCAGTGAAGGTCGCCAATAGCCAGAAATTTCATAGCAAATTCCCCTGTCTATCCACTAACGCGTCCTTATTGCGGCGGTCTTCGTACCCCCAATCTTCCACGTCTACCGTGTACGAAAATGGATCCAGCAGCGTGCCACGAAAAGCCTTCGTGCCCCGGCCGGGTTTCTTCCAGCGCAGGCGCGCCTCGTCGAATAATTGGACCATATGATCCTTTGGCAGGTATTTGGAATGGCCTGGATACACATAGTCAAATAAGATCAGGTGCCAGAGCAGCAGTTCGCTGTTCTCACCCAGGCGGTTTAGGATGCGCTGCCAATCCAATTTCCCCTTCGCGCTGCGGATCAGATGCGCCACCTCGGGCCCATCAAAGCGGTTGCGCCCGGCGATATATACCGCCGAGGCGATCATTTCTTCGATCGGAAAAAGATACACCGGCACGCCCAGCACTTTTTCTTGCTGGCTGCCCTCAAAAGAGCATTCATCGATTGGAAGCTGCCCGTGACCGGTGCCAAAGATCAGATCCAAAAAACTGCCCTCTTTCCAACCCTTTGCCAGCCAGCTGCGGTCTCTCACTTCCGTTTCAAAGCCTGCCTCCTTGAGTGCATCCAGGCCCACTTTCAGATCCACCGGCTTGATAAAAATGTCCAGGTCTTTAGTCTGGCGCCAGATACTGGTGTACGCGTAACGGGCAAAAGCTGCCCCCACTGCATACTTCACCCCGCTTTCATTCAACACCACCAGCGCTTCCCGGAAGACGCGGCTTTGCTCAATCGGCAGCCGCGGCCGCCGTTCGCGAGTGGTGTTCTGATTCTTTTCGTCCTTTTCTCTTTCTTTCGCCTTCAAACGCGCTGCCTCTAGCACGTCTTTCAATACGTCTTCCGCTTGCGAGTTTTTCTGATTAATCTCTTCCTTCTGTTCCATACTGCAATCATCCTGTTCCAATGGTCAACCATTAAAATGATCCCCTTGGTCCATAGTATGCAAAACAATTTTAGCTTTGTCAAATACAGGTTCTATCAAGGCCAATGCATAATTCTATAGCCTGAACTTTTTTTGAAGTACAATATATCCCAAATCCAGATCCTCCTCAATCCATTTACAGGAAAATTCCCATGAAAAAAATTAAAGTTGGCGTTATTGGCTGTGGCAATATCAGCAGCATTTACCTTGAAGTCGGCCAAACTTTCGATGTGATGGAAATCGCCGCGGTCGCCGACCTGGTCCCCGAACGCGCTCAGGCGCAGGCCGCGAAATATCAGATCCCGCGCGCCTGCTCGGTCGATGACCTGCTGGCCGATCCGGAAATCCAGATCGTGATTAACCTGACCATCCCCAATGCGCACGCCGAAATCGGGCTGCGTGCGGTGCAGGCCGGCAAATCGGTTTACAACGAAAAGCCCCTCACCATCACGCGCGCGGACGCCTGCCAGCTGCTTGAAACGGCCCAGGCCAACGGGGTGCGCGTGGGCGGCGCGCCCGATACCTTCCTGGGGGGTGGTTTGCAGACCTGCCGCAAACTGATCGACGACGGCTGGATTGGCCAGCCGGTCGCCGCGACTGCTTTTATGCTCTGTCATGGGCACGAATCCTGGCACCCTGCACCCGAGTTTTACTATAAGGTCGGCGGCGGGCCAATGTTCGATATGGGCCCCTATTACCTGACCGCTCTGGTGGCGCTGATGGGCCCTGTCCGGCGGGTAACCGGTTCCGCCCGGGCCACCTTCCCCGAGCGCACCATCACCAGCCAGCCGCTGAATGGTAAGAAAATCGAGGTGGACGTCCCCACGCATATCGCCGGGGTGCTCGACTTTGCCAGCGGCGCAATCGCTACCGTGGTCACCAGTTTTGACGTCTGGTCAGCGGAAGTGCCGCGCATCGAGATCTACGGCACGCACGGGTCGCTTTCCGTCCCCGATCCCAATGGTTTTGGCGGGCCGGTGCGCGTGCGCCGCGCGGGAGCCGGCGAATGGAGCGAAATCCCACTCACCCACGGTTATGCGAAGAACAGCCGCAGCGTGGGGGTCGCGGATATGGCCTGCGGGCTGCGCTCTGGGCGAGCCCACCGCGCTAACGGCGAGATGGCTTACCATATCCTGGATATCATGCATGCCATCCACGATGCCTCCCAATCTGGGAACCACATTAACCTGACCAGCACTTGCGCGCGGCCTGCCGCGCTGCCGGTCGGGCTGGTGGATGGAAAACTGGACGAGTAATAAACTATTTTCTGAAACACACCCAACTGCAGTTAGGCTTATCCCCGCAGTTGGGTGTGATTTTCTTCTACTAAACGTAGCGCCGCCGGCCGCCTAATAACAGACCGAAAATTAAGGAAAGGATGGCCGAGCCGACCACTGCCCATACCACCGGGAAGGGCTGACCATCCACGACCAGGGTAAAGAAATCGGGCAAACCCAGCTGCCCCGCCAGCCATACCCCTAACCAGGCGCCCAGAAAACCAATCAAAATGGATCCCAGGCAGCCGCCGACTGAATAACCCGCAATCGCCTGGCCCAGGGCCCCGGCAACCGCGGCGATAACTAACAGAACCAAAAATCCTACTAGAGTCATTTTATCCTCCTGTATTGTCAAACCCGGTTATCCAACCGGGCGAACGATCATTACCGCATTTTCTGTATACAACTCAGGCGTTTAAAAAACAATGGGGAAGGTTCTCAAAAACAATCAGAACCCTCCCGCTCATGGTTGGGGAGTGTCCCCCGCCGGTTTTCTAGAACGGCTTTATAATTAACCGGCGCTGCCCTCTTACCGCATTACTCTTCACATCTCACGCATCCCTCAAACATTATGCTCAAGGAACTGTTCAATGAAGCGTTTAATTCTGGTCGCTGGCAATATTGGTTCTGGTAAGACATCTCTGACGGAACGCCTGGGCGAGCGCTTGGGCTGGACGACTGCCTACGAATCCGTTACCGATAACCCCTACTTGCCCGATTTCTACGCCGATATGCGCGCCTGGTCGTTCCACCTGCAAGTATATTTTCTCGGTCACCGCGCCAGGCAGCACCTCGAGATGGCCCAGGACCCGCGCTCGGCCATTATCGACCGCAGTATTTATGAAGACGCCTTCATCTTTGCCCGTGCGCTCCACCACATGGGCAACCTCAACGAGCGCGATTACATGGCCTACCGCCAGTTATTTGACCTGGTGGTATGTACGCTCCCGCCCCCCTCGCTGCTGATCTACCTGAAAGCGCCGGTCTCCACCCTGGTCGAGCGCATTCGCCGCCGCGGGCGTGCCATCGAAAGCAGCATCCCGCCAGATTACCTCTCCCTGCTCGACTCATTCTATGATGATTGGCTGCAAGCCTTCGACATTTGCCCGGTGCTAACCATCCGCTCTGACGATCTGGATTTCGTCCACGAATCGCAGCACCTGGACACGGTCATGGAACGCATCCAGGAAAAACTCGCTGGGAAGGAAGAACTCGTTCTTTAGCGTTGTTTATAGTGCTGGCTGCTCTGCTCGCGCAGGCGGCCGGCCGCTGTTTCCGGGGTAATATCGCGCTGCGGCATACCCAGCAGCTCAAACCCTACCATAAACTTACGCACCGTCGCGGAACGCAGTAACGGCGGGTAATAATGCGCGTGCAGGTGTTGGGCCGGGTACAGCTTGCCATCCGTGGGCGCCTGGTGAAACCCCATGGAATATGGAAAAGCGACTTCAAACAGGTTGTCGTAGCGGGTGGTCACCTGACGCATGATATCGGCCAGCCCGGAAACTTCCGTTGGGGTAAGGTCGACCAATGAACCGGCATGCCGGTGGCTGGCCAGCATCACTTCGAACGGCCAGATGGCCCAGAAAGGCACCACCGCCGTAAAATGGTCATTGCAAGCCACCACCCGTTCCCCGCTGTCTCGTTCAGCGGCAATATAATCGCACACCAGGCAGGAACCATGCTCGGCCTGGTAGGCTGCCTGGCGTTCCAGCTCGATGGCGGCTTCGTTAGGGATATGCCCCGTACTCCAGATCTGGCTGTGCGGGTGCGGGTTCGAGGCGCCCATCATGGCCCCCCGGTTTTCAAACACCTGCACGTAATTAATGAAATCGCGCTTGCCCAGGTCCACCGTTTGCTCGGTCCACGTGCGGACCACCCCTTCGACCGCCTCTTGCGACATCTCCGCGATGGATAAATCATGGCGCGGGGAGAAACATACCACCCGGCAGAGCCCGTTATCCGGCTCGGCGGTGAACAGACCGGCTGTCGGCGCCTCAGACTCTCCATCCTCCTTGGGAAGCAGGGCGGCAAAGTCATTGTCAAACACAAATGTGCCTTCGTAAGCCGGGTTCTGATTTCCAGTATTGCGCATATTCCCTGGGCAAAGGTAGCAGGTCGGGTCATAGGTTGGGAGCTGCTCGGCGGGCAGTTTTTCCACCTGTCCTAACCAGGGGCGTTTCGCGCGGTGCGGCGAAACCAGTACCCACTGGCCAGTTAAGAGATTCTGACGGCGGTGTGGTCGGTCGAAATTCATAGCCTATCGTGTTCCTTTGCTCTAATGGAATTTACCGGAAAAAGTACGAAAGCTTGAGAACATTTTAACACAATCCTTGACCTGAAATACGTTAAAATATACCCAGTACAAGGGAACGAAAAGGGGAAATCGAACGTCTTTTTTGTACGATGAGAACGATGAATTATCCAACCCCAAACTATCCGCCGCCCAAAAATGCCCGGGCAAAGCACCCAGGCGTACCGTATCCCCGCCCGCCTTATCCACGGGCACAAGCACCTACGGCAAGGCCCAATACCAACCCCGCCTGGAACCGGCAGCCTGGCGTTCCAGGTTACGCGCGCGGCAATCCGCAGCGCGGATATGCGCCCTCCCTGGCGCGCTCTGCCCGTTCGCCCTGGCTGCTTTTTTTGGCCATCGCCGGGCTGCTTTCCCTGGCCCTGCTGCCAGTTGTTGTGCTGGGCGGCACATATACCGTATACTGGCTGTCTGGGCGTGTTTTCCCAGGCGTTACCGCGGGTCCGATTGCCGGCGGCGACCTGACCCAGGCCGAGCTGGCCCAAAAGCTGGACGATCAATGGAACCACCAGAAAACGCTTGCCCTCTCCGACGGCACGCACGCATTGCCCGTGTCCCCGATGGATGTTGGCTTATGGGTTGACCCAAAGGCCACCGCCGCCCGCGCTTTCGAAATGGGCCGGGGAGCGCACGCACTCAATGAGATCCTCTGGCTGTTCCGCTTTGGCAGTGTATCCGTCGACCCGGTGGTTGTTTACAATGGGGACGTGGCCCGCTCCGGGTTACAGCGCCTGGCTGCGCAGATCGATCAGCCGGCGCAAAACGCCGCGCTGCGCTTTGAGAACGGGCAATGGGTCGCCGTCCCCGGGCAGAACGGCAGCAGCGTCAACATTGAGCAGACCCTGCAGCGGATTGCCGCGCATCCAGGCGAAATCGTATCCAGCGGGTTGCTGCCGCTGGCAATGCAGCCGGTCGCGCCGCAAGTAAACGATCTGACGCCCGCCCTGGGCCGGCTCAGCAGCGCGCTGGAACAGCCCTTCAAACTGCAAGCTTACGACCCGGTCACCGATGAGACCCTCGCCATCGATGTTTCGCGCGATGTTTTGGCCGGTTGGGTGACCGTCACCCCCCAGGAAAATGACCTCGCGATTGGGCTGGATGGGCAGCGCCTGACCGCCTACCTGGATGAATGGAAAGCCAGCCTGGGACCCGCGCGCACGCTGGAGCCTTTTACCCCACCCGATGACCTGGCATCCCGCTGGCAAAATGGCCAGCCGGTTACCGCGATTGTCTATCACAACCCCACCACCTACACCGTTGATACGGGGGACATGCTCACCAGCATTGCCTATAAGCTCGGCATGCCGTATTGGAAGATCCAGGAGGCCAACCCCGGCCTGGACCCAGACCACTTGCGCGCCGGTCAGGTACTGACCATCCCATCCAAAAATGAGATGCTTCCGCTGCCGGTGGTGCGCAATAAGCGCATCGTGATCAGCATCAGCCAGCAGCGCCTCTGGACGTTTGAAAATGGCGAACAAACTGGCGAACACGTCATCAGCACCGGCATCGACCGCTCCCCCACCATCCCTGGGATTTACCAGATTCGCACCCACGAGCCGGAAGCCTACGCTTCGGTTTGGGATCTAACCATGCCGAACTTCATGGGTATCTACGAGGGCTGGCCAGGATTTATGAACGGCATCCACGGGCTGCCCACCCTTTCCAGCGGCCGTCGCCTGTGGGAAGGCAACCTGGGTCACCCGGTCTCCTATGGCTGCATTATCCTTGGCTTACAGGAAGCGCAAGACCTCTATAACTGGGCCGAAGAAGGCGTGGTTGTAGAAATAAAGCCTTAATCCCGCTTTCCTTAAGAACGAGATGCGTTCGCGCTGCGAACGCATCTCGTTCTATTTAATGTATCCTGGTCACTTAGACAGGTACAGATCAACCTTTAGATGGATGACAGCGCTCCTGGGAATGGATAAGATAATCGTGTCCATAGAAAATCTGTGGTTTCAAAAAAACCAAAACGTTTAAAATGCAACTTATGAAGTCCTCCTCCGTATATAGATTCAGAACGACCCAAGGAGCGTCGGGTGAGTAATCTTGAGCAAGAGTGGATCCAACAAGCCATGAAAGGGGATGATGCGGCATTCACGAACATTGTGGAAACCTACCAACGTCCGGTCTATAACCTTTGCTACCGGATGCTAGGCGACCCAGTGGACGCGGAAGATGCTGCTCAGGAAGCATTCTGGCGGGCATACCAGAATATCAAGCGGTATGACCCAGCCCGTTCCTTCCCCACCTGGCTGTTGTCCATAGCGGCTCATTACTGCATCGACCAGCAGCGCAAACGCCGCATCCCGATCTTGAGCGTCGAACTTCTCCCTGAAGAAGATGCCCCTGACCCAGCTCCTAATCCCGAAAGAGTCGTCGGAAACCTGGAAGAGAGTTCACAAATGCGTCGCCTGTTAGGCAAGTTAGGTACCCAGGACCGCGCCGCGGTTATTCTGCGCTACTGGTACGAGTTTTCGGAAGAAGAAATCGCCCGAAGCCTCTCGCTTACCGTAAGCGCAGTCAAGAGCCGTCTGCACCGCGCGCGCAAGGAACTGGCCCAGAGCTGGCAGGAAACGCAAGCCGTGAATACGCTTCCAGCGAGGAGGAAACATGAGTCACCAGCCATTTGAAACCTGGATCCTGGATCATGGGGCTCTCTCCAGTGGGGAACAGCGCACACTGAAATTGCATCTTGAGAGCTGCGAGCAGTGCCGGCGTCTGGACCATCGCTGGCAGGCTGTCAACCATGAACTCCGCGCCCGCCCGATGATCTCGCCCGCTGCCGGGTTCAGCAAGCGCTGGCAAGCCGGCCTGGCCGAACGCCAGGCTCGCGAACAGCGTGAACAGGCCTGGCGGATCTTTGGATGGCTCATGGCCGGGGCCTTGCTCATTCTCCTGGTTATGTTGGGCTATCTGATTGCTACGACTACTCCTACGGATTGGTTGAACGTCTTTACCCGGACCACCGAATTGACCCGGGTATTCTTCCAGATGGCGATATATATCGTGCAGGGCTGGGTCACCAGCGCCCCGCCGACCCTTTATATTGGCCTGTGGATCTATCTAACCATCATGTTGTGCCTTCTGACACTGTCGTGGCTAACAGTACTCTGGCGCACCAAAACAGTCGGGGTACTCAATCCCGTAGGAGTATTCAACCAATGAAATCTATTCTCCGCATTCCTATACTACTTCTTGCCGCGCTTACGATTCTTCTGCTGGCTGGCTGCGTTCCCTTTCCCATGGTAGCCATGGACGAGGGACTGGTCATCGGCCAGACCTATCATCTGGGAAGCGGGCAAACACTCGACAACGATCTGACAGTGATTGGCGGCAACGCCACCCTGGATGAAAATTCGACGGTCAACGGAAGCGTCGTTGTGATCGGTGGGAATGTAACCATCGATGGCAGCATTAACGGCGATCTGTCCGTGATTGGCAGCGATGTTTCCCTTGGCAACCATGCCGTTGTACAAGGCTCGGTGGATACCGTGAGCGGAACCGTTCGCCGGGCCGAAGGGGCAGTTGTCCGGGGAGAAAGCGTGGAAAATAATGGCCCGATCCCCCGCATCACAACCCTGCGCACCCCCGCCATGCAGGTCAGCATTGACCCAATTACGGCTCCGTTGATGGCGATGTTCCAGGCGCTAGCCCTGGCCGCGCTGGCCGTGGTGGTCAACCTGTTCGCGGCGGTTCCAATGGAACGCACCGGGCGGGCCGCGGTCACCGTACCGGCGGCATCTGGCGGGGTGGGCTGCCTGACGCTCCTTGTCCTGCTGGTCATGGCGGTCACCATCATCCTGATCCCGGTGAGCATATTGGGGCTGATCGTGGTAGGCGTAGCTGGCTTGTTTGGCTGGCTTGCCATTGGGCTGCTGGTTGGACGGCAGATTGCCATCCTGCTCAAACAATCCTGGACCGAGCCGGTAAATGCCGGCGTAGGCACACTGGTTATCTCGCTGCTCGCCAGCCTGCTAAATATCATCCCCTGCATCGGCTGGGTAGGTTCGGCGCTGGTTGGCCTGGTTGCGCTGGGCGCGGCAGTCCTGACCCGCTTTGGCACACAGGTGTATCCATCGCCCTATAGCATGGCTCCGGTTCCCCAACCCCGGCCCTACACGCAGCCGCTGGCTTCGGCGCCGGTAGCGTACGCGCCTCCTTCTCAAGAACCAGGAACGGAAAATTCAAGCGCCCGCGTTTACCCGCTCGAGTCGGACCAGCCGTCTGAAAACCCGCCCGCCGGGCCAGACGAAACCACACCGCATAACCCCGAAGAATAAAGGCTCTTTTCGAACCTTGGTCCCCTAAGAACCTGAATTTCTTCGGATAACGCCTCCCGCAGTACCGTCTTTAACCGGACGCTGCGGGAGGTTTTTTATCAGCGGTAATAGCCTTTGGCCTGAATAATTTCGTACACCGATTGGGGTAAGAAGTAGCGGAAATGCTGGCCCTGAGCAATGCGCTCGCGGATACTGGTCGAAGATATCTCCAGCAGCGGCGCATCCACAAAATGCACCTTGGCTACGATGCCCGGTAAAAGGCGTTCCAGCCAGGGCAGATCAATAAAGTCCTGCGGGCGGCGCATTACTCCAATGCCCGTCAGGCAGTTTACAAATTCCTGCGGGCGCACCCAGGCAGGTAAATCGTGGAGCGAGTCGCCGCCCATCAGGTAAAACAGTTCCATGCCGGGGTTTTCCCGCCCCAGGATCTGCACCGTATCGACCGAATAATGCGGTCCAGGCCGGTCAATCTCTACTCTAGACATTTCGAACCCGGCGTCAGCGGCAAGCGCAGCCTGCACCAGTTCCAGCCGCACGGCCAGCGGGCGAATTGTGCGCCCCGTTTTGTGCGGCGGGTCCGGCGTAACCACCCACAGCACCCGGTCGAGCCGCAAATGCTCGCGCGCTTCCGCCGCCAGGATCAGATGCCCGATGTGCGGCGGGTCGAATGTGCCGCCAAAAATGCCAATCCGGCGCGGTTCAGCACTCAATCAGTCCACTCCAGCTCGTTCTCACCAATATAAACGGTATCGCCTTCCTGGATGCCGGCCTTGCGCAGCGCGGTGTCGATCCCCAGCGCCTTAATCACCCGGTAAAAGCGCATCACCGCGGGCTCTTCCTCCCAATAGGTCATTGCCGCCGCCCGCTCGATGGACGCACCCACCACACGGTAGCCGCCGTCCGAAGTACGTTCGATGGTAAAGGCCCTGGGGTCCGCTTCCAGCCGATATACCGGCATGGCCTGGGCAGCCACCGCCGCGGGTTCTGGTAGGCTTTGCAACAGTTCATACGCCTTCCAAAGCAGTGGCTGGACGTTCTCTCGCGTAAGCGCAGAGATCGAAACGGGATGATACCCGCGTTTTTCCAAAGCCTTCTTTACTTTTGTCCAGCGCGCCTGAGCTTCAGGAACATCCACCTTATTGAATGCAACCAGCTGCGGTTTTTCACCCAGCTTGGGGTCAAACAAGGCCAGCTCGCTGTTGATCTGTGAAAAGTCGGCCAATGGATCTTCCGATAACCCATCCACCAGATGGATCAGCACCCGCGTGCGCTGGATATGGCGTAGAAAAGCATCCCCCAGCCCGACGCCCAGGTGCGCGCCTTCCACCAGGCCAGGAATATCCGCCAGGACAAAGGAATTATCCAGGTCCAGCTCCACCACCCCCAGGTTGGGTTCCAGGGTGGTAAAGGGATAATCGGCGATTTTGGGGTTCGCGTTGGAAACCGCCGCCAGCAGGCTGGATTTCCCCGCATTTGGCATGCCCACAATCCCCACATCCGCGAGCAGCTTGAGCTCCAGGCGTAAGGTCTTCTCCTCGGATGGCTCCCCTTTCTCGGCGATGCGCGGGGCCTGGCGGCTGGGGTTCGCAAAGTGCTGGTTTCCGCGCCCACCGCGGCCACCTTTGGCGACCAGCAGCCGCTGCCCGGCTTCTACCAGGTCGCCTAACAAATCTCCGGTCTCGGCCTTAAAAACCAGTGTGCCGGGTGGCACCGGGACGATCAGGTCCTTGGCGCCGCGCCCTGACATGTTATTCGGCCCGCCTTTGCCGCCTTCCAGGGCTATATGACGCGTTTTATGCCGGAAAGTAGCCAGCGTATTCAGCGTCGGCACAACTTCCAGGAAAACATCTCCCCCACGCCCACCATCACCGCCATCCGGCCCGCCCCGGTTAATATATTTCTCACGATGGAAGTGGACCATTCCATCGCCTCCCTTGCCCGACCGGACGTAAATCGTTGCTTCATCAACAAACATTTTCTACCTTTGTGGTTCGCTATTGGCTTGCGCCAGCATCGCTGTGACGCCAGCTTACCTGGCGCCACAGCGATAAACGTACATTATTTCTTCTTGAACTTTTCGCCGAGGATATCCTCCAGCGTTGGTTTGCCAATCTCTTGCAGCTCGTACCGTACGCGCTGCATGGGTTTATTGACCTTGATAATGCGTGTCAGGTCGATCGGAGTAGCGCTCAACACCATATCGACATTCGATGCATTAATTGTGGCCTCCAGGTCGCGGGTCATCTCGTCGCCATACCCCATCGCCGGGAGGATGGGACCGGTGTTTGGATACTTGCGGTAGGTAGCCGCGATTGCGCCAACCGCGAACGGACGCGGGTCGACGATTTCAGCGGCCCCGAAGCGGCGCGCTGCCACCCAGCCGGCTCCATAGGCCATCTCGCCGTGTGTCAGCGTTGGCCCATCCTCAATGACCAGCACCCGTTTGCCACGGATCCCGGCCGGGTCATCCACGAAAAGGGGTGAGGCGGCTTCGACCATAATAGCGCGCGGGTTTACCAGGCGCAGGTTCTCGCGCACGGCAATGATGCTGTCCGCATTGGCCGTATCCACCTTATTGATCACGAACACATCCGCCATGCGAGAATTCGTCTCACCCGGGTGATAACGAATTTCGTGCCCCGCGCGGTGCGGGTCGGCAACCACGATGGACAGGTCCGGCCGGTAGAAGGAGAAATCGTTATTGCCACCATCCCACAGGATGATATCCACTTCCAGTTCCGCCTGGCGCAAGATGGCTTCGTAATCCACCCCGGCGTACACAATTACGCCGTTATCCAGGTGCGGCTCGTACTCCTCACGCTCCTCAATGGTGCACTGGTTCTTATCCAGGTCCGCATAACTGGCATAACGCTGAACTTTCTGAGCCACCAGATCACCATAGGGCATCGGATGGCGAATGGCCGCCACCCGGTAGCCCAGGTCGCGCAAGATGAGTGACACGCGCCGGGTCGTCTGGCTTTTGCCAGACCCGGTCCGCACCGCGCACACCGAAACGACCGGTTTGGTCGATTTTAGCATGGTCGTATTGGGGCCCATCAGGTGGAAATCCGCGCCGGCTGCCATAACCGCCGAGGCGCGGTGCATTACATACTCGTGAGGAACATCGCTGTAGGCAAAAACAACCTGCTCAACTTTGAACTCCGCGATTAAGCGTTCCAGGTCAGCCTCGGGGTAGATTGCGATGCCCTCGGGGTAGAGTTCGCCGGCCAGTTCCGCCGGATATTTGCGTCCCTCAATGTTCGGGATCTGCGTGGCGGTAAACGCCACCACCTGGTATTCCGAATTGCCGCGGAAGAAGACGTTGAAATTGTGGAAGTCGCGTCCCGCGGCGCCCATGATCAGCGTACGGATGGGGGTCATAGAAAGGTAACTCCTTATGACGGTTTTAGAATTTTTGCTTTACCGGCACCAACCCCAGCATCACGATGGGTTTGCTGCGCTCGATTTCTCTTCCCGCCTTCCGAGCAACACGTGGCAAGAAGTCACATCGCTTCTGGGGCTGTGATGCCCAATAAAGCCAATGCGTTCGCGATTGACTGGCGAGCAGCCGCCACCAGTCGCAACCGGCCGCTGCGGACGGGTTCCTCCGCCACCAACACCGGGCAGTCATTATAGAAATCACTAAACGTCTTCGCAATTTCATACGCCAGGCTGGCAATATACAACGGGCGATATTCCGCTGCCGCCCGCTGCACTTCTTTTGGCAGCCGGGAAATCATGTCGACCAGCTGAATTTCAGCCGGGGACATGTTGTAATTAAAGCTGTGTTCCGGCGGGATGTTCCCGCCCGCTTTGCGCAGGATGCTGTTCGCGCGTACCGCGGCATATTGAATATACGGCGCGGCCTGACCGTTGAAATCCAGGGCCGCTTCCCAATCAAAGGTGACCACCTTGGTATTTTCGCGCGACAGCATGGGGTATTTCATCGCCCCCAGGCCCACCGCGCTGGCGGTCGCCAGCTTCTGCGCATCGCTCAGGTCGGGATTCTTTTCTTCCACCACGGCCAGCGCGCGCCGGGTCGCCTCGCGCAGCAAATCTTCGAGCAGCACCACGGTACCTTCGCGGGAAGCCATGACCACATTCCCAGGCAGGTTGACCAGTTCGTAGGAGATGTGCTGGCAGCGCTCCGCCCAGGAGTGTCCGGCCAGTTCCAGGGTCTTGAAAACCTGCTGGAAGTGCAGCGACTGGCGCACATCCACCACGTAGAGCGACTTGGCCAGCTTCGGATAATCGTTAAACTTCATCTCCGCCAGGGCCAGGTCTTCCGTGGCATACAAAGCGGTGCTGTCCGAGCGCAGGACTACCATCACGCGGTACTTTTCGTTTTTCAGCCCCAGCAGTTCATCGATCTTAACAATCACCGGGCCTTCCGGGCGCTCGTCCTGGGCGATACCGCGCGAGATGAGCTCATCCACCACTTCCTTGCCGTGCGTTTCGGCCATGCTGGGGAAGTAATAGCGGTCAAAGCGGACGTCGAGCTGATCATACAACTCGGTAAAGCCGTCCAGCGACCACTGGCGCGTCTCTTTCCACAGCGCCACCACCTCTGGGTCGCGCTTATCCCAGCGCGCATACAGGGCGCGGACTTCCGCCTCATAGTTCGGCGTTTCGGCCAGCTGTTTGAGAGCTGCCGGGGTATTTTCCTCTTCGAACCGCTTGCGAAGCTTGGTATTCTCTTCCAGGCGTTTGTTGGCCTCGGCGTACATCGCGCCCATCCACTGGGTAATATCCTTTTCGGGGCGCTCGCCGTTGTGGTGTTTCATATAATTCCACAGCCATTTGATCACGTGCAGGCCAATATCGCCCGGATAATTGGCGCGAACGACATCATACCCGGCGCAATCCAGAATGCGCGCGATAACGTCACCTAGAATGGCACTGCGCAGATGTCCAACGTGGAACGCCTTATGGGTATTGGGCTGCGAAAACTCCACCATTACCTGCTCACCACGCTTCGGCGCGCAGCCATAAGTCGTCCCCTGCTCCAGGACTGCATCTACCACCCGGCGGGTATATTCTCCGGGCGTAAAGTACAGGTTCAAATACCCTTTGACCGCTTCTACCCGGTCAAAACCGGCCGGTTTTCCCAGGGCCTCGGCAATTTGTTGGGCAATTTCGTTCGCGCGCTGGCCGACGTTGATCTTCTTTCCCTGGCGCGCTTCGGCAGCCGCCAGTTGGAAGAAAGACGTCGAGATGCCCCACCCGCCGTCAAACGGGATCCAGCCCCACGCCAGCTTTGCTTCGGGCAAGCCATTTTCCGCGCAGAAGGCCTGAATTTTTTGCTCGAGTTGTTGTTGTTCTTGTTCAAACATACGCCCAACCTGCCTGTCTAGAAGCGCTGCAGAGGACAAACCAGCGCGGTAATGAGTACAGATGCGATTATATCATTCTGAAAAGCAAAAGCGGGAGCGAATCCACTCCCGCTGCCGGATAAAAGAAAAGTTCCTTAGATCAGATCAGGCTGTCGCTAGACGATTGCCAGGCTGCCCCTCTTCCCCAGGACTTTACCGAACAGACAAAACTACTTGGTAACAGCCGCCAGGTGCTTCATCAACCGGCTCTTGCGGCGAGCTGCGTTGTTGCGATGAATAATGCCTTTTCCTACGGCCTTGTCCAGTTCGCTAATCGCCTGGATAACCGCCGCCTGTGCGACCTCGGGGGTCTCGGACACGATTGCCTCGCGCGCCTTTGCGACGAATGTGCGGGCGCGACCACGATAAACACGATTGGAAACACGGCGCTTCTCGTTTTGCCGATTTCGTTTAATTTGAGACTTAATGTTTGCCAAAGTCGATCCTCCAAAAAATTTCCACCAGTGCAGGCATGGATTTTACACGAAAGGTGCGGATTTGTCCAGTGTAGGAAAAATCCGCACCTGCTTCCAACTGCCAAAAAGAGCTATTACTTATCCTGCAGCGCAGCCACCCCAGGCAGTTCGATGCCTTCCAACATTTCCAACGAAGCGCCGCCGCCGGTGGAAATGTGGGTGATCTTGTCCGCCAGGCCAGACTGCATAATAGCGGCTGCCGAGTCGCCGCCGCCCACAATGCTGGTAGCCTGGCTGTCGGCCAGCGCTTGCGCCACGCCAAAGGTGCCCTTGGTGAAGGCCTTCACCTCGAACATGCCCATGGGACCGTTCCAAACCACGGTCTTGGCCGCCTTGATCACCTTGGCAAAGTTCTCCACTGTTTTCGGGCCAACATCCAGGGCGCGCCAGCCGTCCGGGATCGGACCTACCGGCATGACCTTAACTTCAGCATTCTCGTCGATGCCATTGGCAATGACCAGGTCGACTGGCAAGCGGATCTTCGTACCGCCTTCCTTCAGCAGCTCTTTGGCCAGGTCGAGAACCTCATTCTCCACCAGCGAGTCACCCACCGGGTAGCCCTGGGCTTTGAAGAAGGTGTTCGCCATGCCGCCGCCGATCAGGATCGAATCGGCCTTTGTTGAGCAGATTGCGAATCACGCCAATTTTGTCGCTGATCTTGGCCCCGCCCAGGATCGCCACAAAGGGCCGCGCCGGGTCGGTAATCGCCTGGCCCAGGTACTGGATTTCCTTTTCCATCAAGAAACCCGCCACGGCCGGTTTGTAGCGGGCCACGCCCTCGGTCGAGGAATGGGCGCGGTGTGCGCTGCCAAAAGCATCCATCACATACACATCCGCCAGGCTGGCGAACTGCTTGGCCAGGTCCTGATCGTTCTTTTCTTCACCGGGATAGAAGCGCGTGTTTTCCAGAACCAGAATTTCGCCCGGTTTCAAGGCTTTCGCAGCCGCTTCGGCCTTCGGTCCCGCAGCTTCTTCCGAGAACTTGACCGGGGCCTTCACCAGCCCGCCCAGGTAATCCGCCACTGGTTTCATCGAATACTTGGGATCCGGCCCATTCTTGGGACGGCCCAGGTGGGAGAACAAAATAACAGCCGCGCCGTGCTGCAAAAGGTACTCAATCGTGGGCAATGCCGCGCGGATACGGGTGTCGTCGCCGACTTTCCCGTCTTTAATCGGGACATTGAAATCCACCCGCACGAGGGCCCGTTTTCCCTGAACATCGATATCACGAACGGTCTTCTTGCTGAACATGCATGCCTCCCAGGTCAAAATTAAGCGTAATGCGTAACCGGGCCAATCTGTGGAGGTCTATCCGCCTCGATCAACCGTTTACGCATTACGTTCATGTCACACCGTATTGTGAAGTGACAGCGCCCATTCAACGGGTCGATTTACTCGCTGAATGGGCGTTTTAGATTACAGGTACTTGGCCATCATCGCGGCCAGGTCGGCCGTGCGGCAGGAATAACCCCACTCATTGTCGTACCAGGCCACCACTTTGATCAGGGTGCCACCCATGACCATGTTCGAGGCGCAGGTCGACGATCGAGGAACGGGGATCGCCTTTGAAGTCCATCGAGACCAGCGGCTGGTCGTACGCGCCGGTGGTTACACCCAGGATACCCTTCATCTGGCCATTGGCGGCTTCGACAAAGGCAGCGTTCAGTTCTTCCTTGGTGGTCGCCTTCTCCACTATCGCGGAGAAATCCACCACGGAAACGGTGGGGGTCGGAACGCGCAGGGAATAGCCGTCAAACTTGCCCTTCAGTTCGGGGATGACCAGCGCAACGGCCTTCGCGGCGCCGGTGGTGGTGGGGATGATATTCAACCCGGCGGCGCGGGAGCGGCGCATTTCCTTCTTATGACCCTGGTCAAGAATGACCTGGTCGTTGGTGTAGGAGTGAATGGTGGTCATGACCGCGGCCTGGATCTTGAAGCAGTCGTTCACGATCTTGGCGGCTGGCGCCAGGCAGTTCGTGGTGCAGGATGCATTGGAGACAATGTTGTACCTGGACGGATCGGCGGCATACTTGTCTTCATTTACACCCAATACGATCGTTAGATCTTCGTTCTTGGCCGGGGCGGAGATGATGACCTTCTTCGCGCCGCCCTTCTCGATGTGAACGTTGGCGCCGGGCTTGCCTTTCGCCGGGTCGCCCTTCGCATCGGTAAAGATACCGGTGGATTCGATCACGATCATCGATGCCCAGATCGGCCCAGCGCAGCATGCCCGGGTCCTTCTCGGCAAAAACGTTGACCTTCTTGCCATTGATAATCAGGTCATTGCCATCTGCTTCTACTGCGACCGTACCGGGGAAAATCCCGTAGTTCGAATCGTACTTCAGCAGGTGCGCGTTGGTTTTGCTGTCGAACAGGTCGTTGATGGCGACTACTTCCAGGTCATTCGGATAGCGTTCCATCACTGCCTTGAGAACTTGCCGGCCAATGCGGCCGAAACCATTGATACCAATCTTTGTTGTCATTTAAAGGCCTCCTAGAAATGTGATGAGAATTTTACCATGTTATCTCACTGCATGGGAAATGACATGGTTTAATTGACGTTTCCAAAAATTTTAACGCGGTTCTTGCGCTTCACGACCCACCATCGGCCCGGTGCGTTCATAATATAGATCCATGACCGCCTGCGCCAGCTTCTGCGAATCGTGCCGCCAGACCTTCTCTCGATCAATCAAGTCCGTATTGTAAACCGAATATTCTTCTTCTAGATCCGGTTCGGTGCGGACAAAATGAATGCCTTCGGGTAACTGCCCGTGGTACAGGTTATTGCTGATCACCATATCAAACAGGCGCACGCCCAGGTGTTTTTCCAGGTTGCGCACATGGTCGCCGCACGAGTATCCATCCGTCTCGCCGGGCTGCGTGGCCACGTTACAAATGTAGAACTTCAATGCCCGGCTCACCCGCAGCGCGTCCGCGAGGTCCGGCACCAACAGGTTCGGCAGCACGCTGGTATACAGGCTGCCCGGCCCCACGATGATCAGTTCCGCGCTCAAAATCGCCTGCACGGCGGGCGGGTAGGCCAGCGGGTTGTTGGGCTCCAGCCATACCCGGCGGATGCGCCCGGCGGCCTTTGGAATTTTGCTCTCACCCGTTACGCGAACCTCAATACTTTCATCCAGCAGCTGAATATCCGCGACCAGGCGCACGTCGTGCAGCGTCGCGGGCAGCACCTTCCCGCGTACCGCCAGCACATGCCCCGATTCGGCGACCGCGTCCTCAAAACTACCGGTAATATCCGTCAAAGCCGTAGATCAGCAGGTTGCCAAGCGAATGCCCGCTCAGCCCGTTGCCTTCCGCGAAGCGGTATTGAAAAATCTGACCCATCAGCGTTTCATCGTCCGCCAGGGCCGTCAGGCAGTGGCGGATATCACCGGGCGGGAGGATGCCCATACTGCGGCGCAGCTCCCCCGAGGAGCCCCCGTCGTCTGCCACGGAGACAATGGCGGTAATGTTATTGGAATGAACCTTTATTCCGCGTAGCAGCGTGGAGAGCCCGGTTCCCCCCCCAATCACCACGATCCGCGGTCCGCGCTCGCGCTTGCGATATGCGGACACGGTATCTAAAATATTCCGCCCCGGCTGCATAAACGGCTTGAGCAAGGACCGGTTTAAGCCCCATATGCCGTACCAGACGAACCCAAGGCCAATCCCACCAAAAAGCAGCGCGCGCAGGGGTCGGGCTAAGAAACGCAGCGAGAGAAATGAAACCGCGGGCAGCCACCAGGAATCCGGCGCCGTACGGTAAACGTCTAAAAGGAGTATTGCAAAGCCCAGGCCGATCAGCGTGGTGCCGATTAAGATGATGAAAAGCCAGCGCTTGACTCCCAAACCGGGGGTTAACCAGCCGAGCTTCTGGCGTACCCGTTCAAAGATGTTGCCGTGCTGGATTGGGCTTCTCGAGCGCATACCCGTCTGATCATAGCAGTCTTTTCCGCAAACGTCAACAAACCTATGTCCCTTTTTTCATGCTATAATCGCGCTTATATGGACATGAATATCGCTGTTGACATCGGTGGGACACAGATCCGCGTGGCCGTATATCCGAAGGGAGAACATCGCCCCGTCGCTCAGAAGCGCATTCCAACGCAGGCCAAAGGGGAAACCGCGCTGGAACGCCTGATCGGCTTAATCAAGGAAATTTGGCCGGCTGAGGGACATGTATGCGCGATTGGCGTGGCGGCTCCGGGTTGGATCAACCCCCAGCTGGGCGTCATGGTTGTGGCTCCCAATATACCGGGGTGGGAAGGGCTCCCCCTGGCCGGCATCCTGCGGGATAATTTCGATGTGCCGGTCAGGCTCGGCAACGATGCCAACCTGGCCGCCTTGGGCGAGTGGCGCTACGGCGCCGGTCAGGGGCACCACGATCTGCTCTACCTGACCATCAGCACCGGGATCGGCGGGGGTGTCATTTGCAGCGACCGCCTGTTATTAGGTGTCAATGGCATGGCGGCTGAACTGGGGCATATCACCATCCTGCCCGAAGGTCCAATGTGCAGCTGCGGGCGGCGCGGTCACCTGGAAGCGTTTGCTTCCGGAACGGCCATTGCCCGTTACGTAGCGGAGCAGCTGGCACTGGGTATTCCATCAGAATTGGCAGAGTACAAAACCCCCACTGGGCGCGACATCAGCCTGGCCGCCAGTCACGGCGACCCGCTGGCGCAGGAAGCGCTGGGTAGAGCCGGTACGTACATTGGTCAGGCGCTGGCTAATTTTGTCACCATCTTCAACCCTTCCATTATTATATTGGGAGGCGGGGTCTCGCGCAGCGGTCCATTTTTGCTCGAGCCATTGCGCGGAGCTCTGGCCCAGTGGGTGCTCTCACCTGAGTACCTGAACGGGTTGGTGATTACCACCGCCGCACTAGGGGACGATGCTGGCTTGCTCGGCGCCCTGGTGTTGGCCGAAACCGCTGACACCTAAGACCATCTGGTCCATAGCTGTTCCCGTGTCACCTGGCCGGGAACAGTTTATTTATCGTACTCTATCCATTCAATCAACCGAAGGGGACGAAAAACATGAAAGTCAAACAAGTAACCGCCGACCGCATGCGTTGGGATGATCCTGAAAATTGGGTCTGTTCCGTTCTCCTCAAGCAAAGCGTAGATCCAAAACGCGATTTTACGCTGCCTCTGTTGTTACCAATTGCCTTTTTCTAGTTTCAGGAGTTTCGTATGCGCACCTTAAATGTTCCAGGACCGAAAGCCAAAAGCCTGATCGCGCGAGACCAGGCGGTTATTTCACCTTCTTACCCACGCGGGTATCCATTTGTTATGGATCACGGCCGGGGTTGTGAGGTCTGGGATGTGGATGGCAATCGTTTCCTGGATTTTGCCGCTGGAATTGCAGTCACGTCCACTGGCCACAGCCACCCAAAAGTGGTGAAAGCCATCCAGGACCAGGTTGAAAAGTTCATTCATATATCATCCGATTTTTATCACGAGAGTTGGATAAAACTGGGCGAAGAATTGGATCGCATCGCGCCATTCAGCGAACCAGCTGTCAGTTTTATGACCAATTCGGGTACGGAAAGCGTTGAAGCCGCCATCAAGCTGGCCCGTTACCATTCCGGCCGGACGGAGTTTATCGGCTTCTTAGGCGGTTTCCACGGCCGTACCATGGGCGCAGTTACCTTCACGGCCAGCAAACCGCACTACCACAAAGGCTTTTTCCCGCTCATGAGCGGTGTTGTTCATGCGCCATACCCCAACCCTTACCACCCCATCCTTGCCGGCCTGCCGGGCGAAGATTACGGAGAAACCGTAGTCCATTACATCGAAGAGGAAATTTTGGGCAAAATTCTGCCCGCGGAAGATATAGCCGGCATTTTGGTGGAACCGATCCAGGGCGAAGGCGGCTACGTTGTGCCTACGCCGGGGTTTTTCCCTGCCTTGCGCAAGGTCTGCGACAAGCACGGCATTCTGCTAATCGCCGATGAAGTTCAATCCGGCATGGGCCGCACAGGCAAATGGTGGGCCATTGAAAATTTTGGCGTTGAACCGGATATTATCTGCGCCGCCAAAGGGATTGCTTCGGGCGTACCCCTGGGCGCCATGATCGCCCGCAAAAGTATTATGGATTGGCCGAGAGGATCGCATGGCAACACGTATGGCGGTAACCCCCTTGCCTGCGTTGCCGGCCTGGCCACCATCGATCTGTTGGAAAATCAATACATGCAAAATGCGACCGAAGTCGGCGAATATACCCACGACGCTCTGGACGAGCTCGCTGCCTGCCATCCCAGCATCGGACAGGTGCGCGGGATTGGCCTGATGCTGGGCGTGGAATTCGTCAAGAATAAAAACCCGCGCTACCCCGCCGAAAAATTACGCGACCGGGTGGTCGATTTATCCTTTGAACGCGGCATGCTGCTGCTCGGCTGCGGGAAGAGCACCATCCGCTTCTCGCCGCCCTTGTGCATTACGAAGGAAGAGATCGACGAAGGCCTGTTGATTTTTGAAGACGCGCTCACCATCGCCGAAAAAGAGCAGTAGCCCGACCGGGAGATTGGACATGCAGGATTTCAAACTGGTAAAGCCGGAATTTGTGCCCCCGCTGGAGCCGGAATTTCGCCCGGCCGTTCTGGCAAACCGTGCCTTTCAACAGGCGGTCGGGGATGCCGGCGTCCCCCTGGTGATTGGTCTGGAACGGGAGAACGGCAACCTGTCCCGCTTTACCACCACCGTTTTTGCCCAGGATGACCCGCGCGCAGAAGCAAATTTTCCCTACGTAGAACGCCTGCTAAAGTTTTTATTGTGGCAGCGCGGCGGTCACCGGGTATATGTCGGCGGGCCGCGGAGTATCGCCAGCAATCTGCGGGCGTGTTACAGCCCGGATGGACCGCGCGAGTTCGACTTTCACTTTATCGGTGAGCAGGTATATGAAAGTACCCTGACCTTTATAGCCTGCGATCCATCCGCTGTCCCCCCGGCGCGTGAGGCGGGCAAATCGCTCGGCCGCCATCTGGATGGGTACCGCATTGGTTTCGACCTGGGCGCCTCCGACCGAAAGGTCAGCGCCGTGGTGGATGGCGAGGCAATCTTCAGCGAAGAAGTGATCTGGGAGCCGCGCAAACATGCCAACCCCGAATACCACTACCAGGAGATCCTCCGCGCGCTGAAAACAGCCGCCGCCAAAATGCCGCGGGTGGACGCCATTGGAGGCAGCTCCGCCGGGATCATCATCGATAACCGTCCAATGGTGGCTTCTCTTTTCCGCAGCATCCCCAGCGAGCGTTACCACGAGATAAAAAACCTGTTCGTACGCATCCGCGATGAAATGAACGTCCCCCTCGAGGTAATCAATGACGGCGATGTGACCGCCCTGGCTGGCTCCATGTCGCTGGAAGATAATGCCGTTCTGGGCATCGCGCTGGGCTCCAGCCAGGCGGCCGGTTATGTCGATCCGCAAGGGAAGGTGCTGGGCTGGCTAAATGAGCTCGCCTTCGCCCCGGTAGATTACAACCCGACCGCCCCGCAGGATGAATGGTCGCGCGACGCGGGCGTCGGCTCGCAGTACTTCTCGCAGCAGTGCGTCTTCCGCCTGGCCCCGCGAGCCGGGATCCAGATTCCAGAGGATATCCCAGACGCCGAGAAGCTAAAATTTGTTCAGGAGAAACTGGAAGCCGGCCACGCCGGGGCGCTTAAAATCTGGCAGAGTATGGGCATTTACCTGGGCTACGGCCTGGCTCATTATGCCGATTTCTATGATATCAAGCACGTGCTGATTTTGGGCCGCTGCACATCTGGCAGCGGCGGCGACTTGATCCTGGAGGGAGCCAACCAGGTTTTGCAGGCTACCTTCCCCGATCTGGCCGCCCGTATTCATATCCAGCTACCAGACGAGCGCAGCCGGCGCGTAGGACAGTCGATTGCCGCCGCCAGCCTGCCCGCCATCCACCATTAATCATGCTGCCCGATTTCCGCATCCGCCAACGCGATTACCTGCTCGAAATTGCCCGCGCGCTTACCCAGGAACTCGACCTGGATAAGCTGCTCGGGCGCATTCTCAAGATTGCAGTGGAAATGCTGGCAGGCCAGGCCGGGTTGATCGCGCTGCGCTCGGACCTTGGCGGCTGGCAGATCGCGGTTTCGTATGGCATGCCCGCCGCTTTTCTCAAGGTCATCGAATCGTTCCTGGCGGAAGTACCCGATCACGAAGACCCGCAGCACTTTGAGATCCCTGAGATCAACCGGCTGCTGAATGAACTGACCTACGCCGCCAGCCTGGGCCTGCTGACCGGGGTTGGGCTGCCGCTGATCGCCCGCCAGCGCGTGGTTGGGCGTGCTGTTCATCTTCCGCGGCTATGCCGGAGTATTCTCTTCAAACGACTATGCGCTGCTGAGCAGTTTCGCCAACCAGGCGGCCATTGCCGTACAGAATGCCCAGCTGTATACCCAGGTAAACCAGGAAAAAGTCCGTCTGAACACGTTGCTCGATTCGCTAGCCGATGGCATCCTGATCCTCAACTCGCAAAACCGGATCGAACGCAGCAACCCGGCCTTCGCCCGAATGGTGAACCTGCCCTCCGAACAGATCCAGGGCAAACTCCACGAACAGGTCATCCAATGGGTTCACCAGCCCCAGGGCCTCACCCTGGAACAGGCCGAAGCGGGCGGCTGGCCGCTCACCCCCCATGCCCATCTGTATGTAGAAGGTGACTTGAAGCGCACAGATGGGGAACCGCCCCTGCCGGTCGGCATTACCTATACCCCATTAATCTCACCCGAAGGCGGCCTGCTCAACATCATCACCACGGTGCGCGATATCACCCGCTTCCGGCAGGCCGAGGAGATCAAAAGCACCTTTGTATCGATCGTCAGCCATGAGCTAAAAACCCCCGTGGCGCTCGATCAAGGGCTACGTCAGCACCTTACGCCGCGAAGATGCCCAATTGGGACCCGCATATCGTCCAGGACAGCCTGGCCGTAATCGAAGAGGAAGCCGACCGGCTGGCCGGTATGATCGAGAACCTGCTGGATGCCACGCGCCTGCAAGCAGGCGGGTTGAACATCAAACGGTCGGATGTCTCCATTCCCGATCTGGCCAAACGCCTGGCCACGCGAATGCAAATTCAAACCACGCAGCACCAGATCATCGTCGATTTTCCGCCGGATTTTCCGGTGATCCTGGCCGATGAAACCCGCCTGGAACAGGTGCTTTCCAACCTGATTGGCAACGCGATCAAATACGCTCCCGGCGGAGAAATTCGCGTCAGCGGACAGGTCCGCCAGGACAGCGTAATCGTCTGCGTCAGCGACCAGGGCCCGGGGATTGCCCCAGAAGATATCCCCCACATCTTCGACCGGTTCTACCGCGCGCCGGATATGGCGCGCCAGACCAAAGGCGCCGGTCTGGGGCTGTACCTGGCCAAAGCGATCATCGAAGCGCACGAGGGGCGCATCTGGGTCGATACCGCCCCAGGCAAGGGAGTGCGTTTTGCTTCTCGCTGCCGATCCAAACCTGAGATCAACCTCAGTGAATAACCCCATGTCGAGATGGTATAATCCTCTCGTTATTTTTGTTGATTGTGAGGATAATTTATGGCAAAAGTACAGATGTCTTGCCCGCGCTGCCGCCAGCCGCTCGTCGCCGAAGTAGAACAGTTATTTGATGTTGGAACCGACCCGGAAGCCAAGCAGCGCTTTCTGTCCGGAAATATTAACATGGCCAACTGCCCAAACTGCGGTTATCAAGGCCCTTTGAGCACCCCCATTGTTTATCACGACCCAGACAAAGAACTGCTTCTGACCTACTTCCCGCCCGAATTAGGCCTGCCGGTAAATGAGCAGGAGCGCCTGATCGGTCCCTTGATCACCCAGGCGGTGAATCGCCTTCCGGCAGAGAAACGCAAGGCCTATCTGTTTCGCCCGCAAACCATGCTCACCCAGCAGTTGATGATCGAGAAAGTGCTGGAAGGCGAAGGCATCACCCGCGAAATGATGGAAGCCTCCCAGCAGCGTCTGAACTTGCTCCAGCGCCTGATGAGCGCCTCTTCCGCCGATGTGCGCCAGGAAATCGTCCAACAGGAAATCCAGCTGGTTGACGAGCGCTTTTTTGAAATCCTCGGCCGGCTGATCGAAGCTTCGATGGCGCAGGGCGATCAAAACTCAGCGCGCGCGCTGGCCACCCTCCAGCAAGAAATCCTGCCCATGACCGATGTCGGCAAAAAGCTCCAGGCGCAGCAGGCAGACGTTCAGGCCGCGGTGGAGATCGCTGCAAAACGCCAGCCAGCAGGGCCTGACCCGCGAAAAACTGATCGACATCTGCTAGTCGATGCGCCCAACGAAACCCAGCTGGCTACCCTGGTCAGCATGGCGCGAACCGGCCTGGATTACGAATTTTTCCGCCTGTTGACCGAACGCATTGAGAACGCCGCGGATGCCAGACAAAGAAAAACTGACCCAACTGCGCGACCGGTTGATGCAAATGACCCAGGAGATTGACCGGCGCATGCAGGAACAGATGGAAAATTCACGCAAACTGCTGAATGAAATCCTCCAGGCGAAAAATATCGAAGAGGCTGCCGCCGAGGCGCTTCCTCAAATGGATGATTTCTTCACCGAGGTTCTGCGCGATGAGCTGGAAAAAGCGCACCAGTCCGGGGACCTGGATCGTTCCAGCAAGCTCCAGAATGTGGTCGAGATAATTCAGAAGGCCTCTGCCCCGCCGCCAGAGTTTGCGCTGGCAGAGGAACTGATGGGCGCGGAAAATGAAGCCAGCCGTCGGGAAATCATGGAAAAACATGCCGACGACATCACGCCCGAGTTCTTACAACTGCTCAGCTCGTTGATGGCCCAGTTGGAACAACAAGGCCAGCAGGAACTTTCCCAACGCCTGCAAGAAGCATATCGCTCCGCGTTACGCTTCTCGATGCAGGCCAACTTAAGAAATAAGAAATTGTAAATCCCCCGGGAATACCCATTTGATACTATCGAGGGGTTATCAAACCGCAGCCCGTGACCGCGCACGGTGATGATGAATTCATGTTCAGTATCCATCATGTTGAGGCGGTCACGCAGGCGGCGTACTAGAGCATCAAACGCCTGCTCGGAGACCCCAATCGCTTCTTCTTCGCCCCAGATAGTAGTCAATCAGCTCCTGGCGTTCAATCACCTCGCCCGGCTGTTCATACAGCGCCTGCAGCAGGCGGAACTGCGGCACCGACAGCGGGGGAACCAGCTCTTTCCCGCTCAACCAGACCCGCCGGGAGCGGGTGTCCAGGTATAACCGGCGGTGCATTTCCCCTTTGTCCGGTAAAGCATCCATTTGCAGCGGCACGGTGGCATCGGAGCTCAAAAATACAAAATGCTGGGTTACCGAAATCTGCACCAGATCGCCATCGTAAAGGATGGTGGGGTCTTCCAGCCGGACGCCATTGTAGAAGGTCCCGTTCTTACTGCCCAGGTCCTCCAACAATACGCCTTGTTCGGTGGGTCGAATGCGGGCATGAAAACGAGATACCTGCCGGTCTGAAATGACAATATCACAGGAGGCATCACGCCCTAAAATCATCTCGTGCTCTACCACCCACCGCTGCCCATTGAGAGGACCGGTTTGTCCAATCAAAACCGGTAATTCAACTCCTGCATGTTCCATGACCCCTCCCTCAGGATATGAATTATAGATTAATAAAGAAAAGATGAAGCCAGTTCAGGTATAATATAGCAGAAAATTGCGCTTTTGGTAACCCTGGGTGAGTCCGGGGTAGTTTAGCGGTTTCACGCCGAGAACATCAAACCGCTTCAGAAGCAGATTTTGTTTAAAGCACAATGCTAAAGGAAGTCGCGCCATGCCAGTCCCATCGAAAGCTGGGGAAGTCCTGCGCGGTCGCTACAAGATTCGCCGGATTATTGGTCAGGGCGGTATGGGAAGCATTTACCTGGCCGATGATCTCCGCCTGGAAGGACGCCTGTGCGCCCTAAAAGAAGTCGAACACGACCGCTCTCTTCCCGTGGATCTTTTGCGCGAAGCCCGCGAGCAATTTTTACGCGAGGCTACTGTCCTCGCGCGCCTGGACCACCCCAACCTGCCCAAAGTTTCCGATTTCTTCTCGATTGGCAACCGCGATTACCTGGTGATGGATTTTGTGCCGGGGAAAGATTTGCGCACGCTGATGCTCGAAGCGCGCAATGCCGGTACGTTTCTGTCCGAGTCGGATGTGCTCAGCTGGAGCGACCAGCTAGCCGATGCGCTGACGTTCCTGCACAGCCAGGATCCACCTATCCTCCACCGCGATATTAAACCCAGCAACCTGAAGCTTACCCCCAGCGGAATGGTCAAGCTGGTCGATTTTGGCCTGGTCAAGCTGCTTGCGCCCGGTGAAGTAACCATCACCGTGCTGCAAGGCCAGGGCACCGCTCTGTACACCCCCCTCGAACAGTACGGCGGGGACAGCGGCCATACGGATGTCCGTTCGGATATCTATGCGTTTGGCGCCACCCTCTATCACTTGCTCACCAACCAGCCGCCGGCCGATGCCCGTGACCGTTTCCTCGACCCCGCTCGGTTTATCCCTCCCCGCCAGATCAACATGGGTGTGAGCATGCGCACCGAAAAAGCCATCCTATGGGCCATGGCACTTCACCCGGATGACCGCCCCAATACGGTTGAACTTTTCCGCGAAAGCCTGTTAGGCAGCTACCAACCCATTATCCGCCCGCTCAGCCGGCCAGGTTCATCCATCTCGCACTATATTTACACCGATCCGGAACGGGTCTTGATATTAATCGGCGCCGGGCTGGCAGTCCTCAGCTTGATTGCGACTTTGGCCCCGTAGAAGGACGATCCCCCGTCAGCCGGGCATTCGGGACTGCCATAAGCCGCCAGGCGATGCCAACCCCCCATCCCAGGAGTACACCGCTGACCGTAACCAGCACGACTCCCGGCGTACCGGCCTTTCGCAGGAGTTCTTCACTCCCCGGCAGTTTCAAGGCCACATAGTTGTACGCCACCATCCCGCCGATGATCCCGCACAGCGCCCAACGCAGCCCCCAACGGGTAATCGCCTGGCGGATCCCATACCACGACACGATAATCGCGCTGCCCAGGATGAGCATGAAGGCTAAGAACCAGTCCTTCATCTTTACCGTCGGCGGCAGAGGCGGAACGCTTGTGGCAGTCGGCGTAACGGTTACCGTAACCGTGGGGGTCGGGAGGGGTGTAGGCGTTTCGGTTGGCTGCGGGGTTGGGGCTACCTCGGTAACACCCACGCTGACCCCGCTGGTGATATCCAGGCGCAGTAAATTCGTCCGCGCGCCCTGGTCGTTGGCCGCGTGGATTTCCAGCAGCCCCGGCCGTTCGATGCGGTAGGTGGCATTTGCCAGGCCGTCCACAGTCACCGTGTCGATTTGTTGTTGGGTCGATCCGCTGCTCTCGCTGATCAGGCTAAACACAAAACGCACCGGCGTGCCATCCGGAACCGACTTGTGGTTATGGTCGTAAATCACCCCGGTATGCAGGGGGATGACATCCCCCACCCGGAAGACCGGAACCGGCGTGGGTGCCTGTGTCGCCTGGGTGGCCTCCGGCGTGGGTTGGCTCGCCCTGGGTATGTTACCGTTGCCCAGGTATAAGGGTATCTCCTGGTTTGGGTCTGGCGATGTGGCATAAATCAAATCGTAGCCCACGCCCGGCACGGAAACCGGCAGAAAACCGGCCGGAACCAGCTCCTGAAAAAGAATGCGCGCGGCAACATCTACAAAGGGGGCTGTTTTGCTATACATCCCGTAGTAAGCGGATAGTTTGGATATATCGGTTGCGTCCAGGTAATAGGGCGCATTGAACGCAAACACCACCACCTTCTTATTCCGTAACAGGTCTGGGCGTTCGCGCAGCAAGTTCCGGAAGGCGAGCGATTCTGGGGTGCTCGAATTTGGCTTGAGCATCGACACAACCACCCAGTCGGCCAGCTTCAAATCGTTCTCAAGGGGCGAGGGTTCATTCTTGGCTGTCATGTACCCGCGCATATACTTCCATAAATCCATAAAGGAGTAAGAAGTCATCAGGTTTTGCGAAACCTGCCCGCCTGCCCGCGGACCGTACAAACGCACCACCGCGGATTGCAGCGCGTCCACTCCCGGAATAATCTGCTCAGCGCAGGTGCTGCATTGTTTTCCCGTCTGAAGATCGGTCAAGAAAACAATCCGGTCGCGTGCCTCGGGCGGGCGCGGAAGGGAATTGGGCAGATCCGCCGCATCCGGGCTGATCAACGTCACGGCGCGCCTGGCCACATCAAAGGTCACCGGCGTGGATTGGCCAATATCCGCCAGAGTAGTATTCTGCGGGATGACCTTCGCAGGGTCAAAATCGGGATACAGCCGGTACTTGAGGGTCAAAATTCGCTCAACCGATGCATCCACGCGCTGCGCAAATGCAGGGTCCTCACGGTACTTTTGCGCGAAGTAATCCATGGTGCGGATAATGGTGGTATACACATCCGGATCACCCGTGGCGAGAAAGCGGTCCACGTATAACAGGTCATTCCCCGCGAAGAAGGCTTCGCGCGCCGCGGTCCGGGCATCGAAGGCATTGCCGCTTGGGTCGTAAAAGCGCCGTACTGCCTGGCTGCCCAGGTTATCGCTGACCATCACCCCTCCCTTGTCCCGCCACTGGTTGAAGGGGTCCAGCTTAAGGATCTGTTCCAGCGCCGCGGCATCCGAACTGACCGGGCGCGTGGTGGCGCGGATGTTCCCCTGAAATCCCTGGTAGCGAATGTGAGAAACCAGCAGCCCGTCTGTGACCATATTGGTGTCCATGCTGCTGGCCGTCACCGAGAAGAAAGGCGCCAGCTCAATCTGCTTCAGTTGCTCCAACGACTTGCGCACCGTTGCAATCTCTTCCTCAGGTGAGCGGTCCGAACCACCCCGCCCCGGGAAATGAGTTGCGATCACCGCCAGGCGGTTCTGGCTGCCCTCGTGCAGCCCGGAGATGTATCCCTGGCCCATTTTCCCAACCCAATATGGGTCGCCACCAAAGGTGCGCGCGCCGAGGTCTTCGCCGGCGTCAATTTTGGGAGAAGTCCAGCACGTCCAGCGAGGGGCCAAGGAACAGGTTAAAACCGAGGGCGGAAAGTTCCTTGCCCATCACCGCTCCCACCTCCCTGGCAAGGGCCGGGTCCCAGGTGGCGCCAATCGTCATCAGATCCGGCAGTGAGGTCAGCCCGCTGAGGATTTGATCATTGGGAAAAGTATCCCCTTCTTGAGAAATGCCGATCAGCATGGGAATGTACTGCGGGGCGGCGGCTCCCCCGTTTGAGCCGCTCGTCCGCCCCAGGGATACATTTGCTTCACTTTCCTGGAAGAGGCGGTTCAGTTCATAGGTCCTGGCCGCTAAATTATCGACCGCGGAAAAATTATCGTTCGCCCGCAGCAGGATCACGCCGCCGACATGGTGGTTCGCAATCAGATCATAAATTTGCGAATTTTCATCAAAGGTATCCCCCTGAAAGGTCACCAGAAATAACTGCCCGACGCGCTCAGTGGGAGTTAATTTCTGCAGCATAGCCTTGGCTTTCTGATTGGCCACATCCTCTTGCGCAGGCGAGCTGGCCTGTCCGCCAATCGCGGAACCAGGCAGTGCCAACAGCAGCATCAGGATAAACCAGGCCATCAGCAGGCGGACCCAAGCTTTCATTTACCGGCGACCTCTCCTCTTTCTCGTAAAATCTTCCAAATAAGAACCATCCCTACCCAAAACCGGGCCCACGGTTCCGCGACCGGCCTGGTTTATTCGCGCTCGATCTTTGCGCGCAGCCGGGCGTGAATTTCTGGCTGTATATTTCCTCCGCTAATCACCGCGATCAACGGACCTTCCTCCGGGCTGTGTTTGGCGGTCGCGCTCAATACGGCTGCCAGCGAAACCGCCGCCTGAACCTTCGATTGTTTCCCCATGCTTCTGCCATGCATACGCAATCGCCGCTGCAATTTGCTCCTCGGTTACCAGGTAAAAATCGTCCACAAAGCGGCGCACCAGTGGGATGGTAACCGAGCTCGTTTCCACCGCGCCTGCCAGGCCATCCGCCAGGCTGTCCAGCTCAACTACCCCATATTGGGTGCCATGATTATACAACGCATAGAAGAAAGGTGATGCCACCGACTGCACTCCGATCACACGCGGGCGAGGGGTAACACTCGCCATCGCCAGCCCAATCCCGGCGATCAGCCCGCCCCCGCCGACTGGCACAATCATCGCCCCCGGCCGTTCGGGCTCAAGCTGGGCCAGGATCTCCAGCCCCAGCGTAGCCTGCCCGGCGATCACCTGTCCATCGTTGTAAGGCGAGATCCAGGTACCCTGGTTCTCTTCTGCATATACCTGGGCGGTTTGTTCTGCCGCCTCGTAACCGCCTGGAACCAGCCGGACCTCAGCCCCCAATGCGCGCATGGCCTCGATCTTGGCCGGGACGGCATGCTCAGAGGCAAAAACGATAACCGGCGCGCCCACCCTCTGCCCTGCGAATGCCACTCCCTGCCCGTGGTTGCCAGCAGACGCGGTAACCAGGCCGCGCTGCTGCTCCCAACGTTCTAACGAGAGCACTTTGTTCAGAGCGCCGCGGATTTTAAAAGAACCGGTCAACTGACGGTTCTCCCACTTCAGATATAAATCGAGGTCTGTATCGTAGGTGAGCGGCGTTTGCTGGATCTGGCCTTGTAATCGGCGTGGGCCAGGTCCAACCAATCAGACGGTATCATCTCTCCTCCAGGATCCTGCCGCGCCAGGCGTGGATCATCGGTAATGATACCATCAATTCCCATCTTGAAAAGACGCCGGATGGCATCCGGCTCATTGACTGTCCAAACATTCACCCGGCGGCCCCGGCGGTGTTCCCACGCCAGAACGGCCTCATTCACATCCGTATAGTATGGGTGGATAAACTTTGGCGAGAAACAGCCGCCCCGGCTCCCCTCGCAAAACCCGACCCACCAGCCCGGCCCCTTCCTGGGTCAGGATCGCGACCGGCACGTGTGGCAGGCGCCGTTTTACCCGCAGGAGATTGAAAGGGTGAAAGGATGAAAACAGGATGCTGTTTTGCAAGCGATGGCGGATCACCAGATCGGCAATTTTATCGGGGAGCGCATCCTGGACGGAAGTGTAATTGGTTATCTCTACATTAATCAGCGCGCGCGAGCTAATCGCGTCGAAAACTTCCGCCAGCGTCGGGATGGGCTCGCCGGCGAAGGTTGAATCAAAAAAGCTGCCCGCGTCCAGCGCCTTGAGCTGTGCCAGGGTCAACTCGCGCACAACTCCCTGCTCGCCGGTGGTGCGCTCGACCGTTTGATCGTGGATGACCACCACCTGCCCATCCGCGGTCAGCTTGGCATCCAGCTCAATGCCGTCCGCGCCGTGCTCCAGCGCCAGCCGGAAGGCGGCAAGCGTATTTTCCGGGGCATGCGCGGAGGCGCCCCGGTGCGCAATGATCGCGGGTGGCGCGATCAGGTCGATCCTGTTGGTCATGCTACAACTCGACGAAGTATGATTGGGCCGCCCGGTCGAGCAGTTCCCGGCTCATGGTAGGCTCGACATTTATATAGCGGGCAATATCAATGATTTGATCGCACAGATCGCGCGGGTGCGAAGCGCGCAGCTTGCGGTTGCGCTTGATATACCATTCCTGCAGCAGGTAGGCCAGCCCCTGATCGCTGTACGTGACACCCTTTGCCGGATGCCACCCGGCGGAAAATTTCACGGTATTCCTCGTAACTGGGGTCGGCGATCTCAATCTTGTGCCGCAGGCGGCGCAAGAAGGCTTCATCCACCAGGTCGCGCGGCGGCAGGTTGGTGGAGAAAATCACCAGCACGTCAAAGGGAATTTCGATCTTGCGCCCGGTATGCAGCGCCAGGTAATCGATGCGGTTTTCCAGCGGCACAATCCAGCGGTTGAGCAGATCGCGCGGGCGAACCTGCTGGCGGCCAAAGTCATCGATCAGCAAGATGCCGCCGTTGGCTTTCACCTGGAATGGCGCTTCATAAAACTTGAGCGTGTCGTCAAAAACCAGGTCAAGCCCTGCCAGGGACAGTTCACCACCGGTGACGATAAACGGCCGGCGAATGCGCACCCAGCGCGGGTCGCGCCGCGCGCCGGAACGCAGTGAACCGGTGCCTTGCGCGGTGGCATCCTGTTCGGGGGTTAGCTGGTGGTTGACCGAATCGTATACCTTGATCACCTGCCCATCCACGTACAATGCGTACGGGATATAGATGTTTTGGGTCATAATCAGGTTGCCAATTGCCCGGGCAATGCTGGTTTTACCGTTCCCTGGAGGGCCGTAAAGGAATATGGAGGTGCCCGAATTGACCGCCGGGCCAAGCGTTTGGTAAGCCCGCTCGGAAAGAACCATGTTGGCCAAGCACCTGGCGCATGACCCGGTTGGTGACCGTCATTCTGCCGCGCGCCTGGCGTTTTACCGCATCATTGTAATTTTCCAGCGGCACAGGCGCCGGGCCGGCATACTGGCTGCGCTCTAATGCTTCGCGAGCGCGGGCAATGCCCACACCGGTGATCGCGTACAGATAAGCGCCTTCACCCAGCCCCATTTGCGAGGAGCGCACTTCCAGCAGCTTTTCCCGTTTTAGCGATTCCAGGATTTGGTCGACTACACCGGAAAACGGCAGCGCAATTTCTTCAGCAATCTTGTAACCGGTCAGGTAGCCCTGGAAATACATGATTTTTAGCACCAGGTCTTGCAGCCACAGCGGCGAAAGACCGGTGTCTTCTATATTCATAATCGGCGGGGGAACAAATGGCGCATTTGCTCCGGTAGAGCCTGCTGCCACGCCAGCTTGTCGCGCAGGGGCGTTGGTCATGCTAGTCCTCCATATCCAGCCCTAAATGAAAGCAGATAATTGAAAGTACAAAAATTATAGCATGCTCCCGATTTTATGAGATATTTTGGAACATACGAAGTGACTACAAATTTGTTAGCTTTGACAGGTTTGTTAGTCCAATTCGCCGGCGGGGCGGATATCGCGAACATTGAGCTGCAAACTTTCGAACCCGTTGTATTCATTTTTCTCAAGCATGTACATCAAATCGATGCTCTTGGGCATGCTTTCTGCCAGGTGCCCCTGCCGGAAAGCAATGGCATCAAACAAAATATTTCCGGCCCTTACTTTCAAGCGCAAATGCTGCTTCTCAGCGCCCACCGTCCAGGCTCGCACCACTTCCAGGTTGCGTGAAATAAACACCGCTTCCGGGTTTCCCTGACCGGTCGGCTGCAGCTGATCCAGGTATTTTAAAACGGTCTCTACATAATCGGCGCGAAACTTCGCCAGGGGAATTTCCAGGTCAGCGCGCAGCACCGGGCACAGATCAAGCCCGGCCAGCTCGCGCGCGGCAATATCCCGCAGGCGCTGAACCAGTTCGGGTACATTTTCATTGCGGACGGTAAACCCGGCCGCCAGAGCGTGCCCACCGTGCCGCTCCAACAGATCCGCGCATTCGTCCAGCGCGCGCGTAATATGGAACTCGGGAATACTGCGGCACGAAGCCCGGGTAAACCCATCCTCTTGCTGCCCTACAATCGCCGGGCGATAGTACGTTTCAACCAGACGTGAGGCAACCAGCCCAACAATCCCCGGGTTGAACTCCGGGTCAAATGCAAACAAAATCTCATCCAGCCCCTGCGCCTTCATCGTCCCCACCACGGTTTCGTGCGTTTTGCGGGTCAGGTCCTGGCGTTCGCGGTTTTGGTTATCCAGGTTCTGCGAAAGCAGCCCGGCATCGTCTACGCTTTCCGCGAGCAGCAGGTTCAGCGAGTCCATGCGCGGTTTTCAATCGACCGGCGGCGTTCAGGCGCGGGCCAAGCATAAAAGCAATATCCACCGCGCTGATCTTATGCACCTTCACGCGCGCAACATTGGCCAGCGAGTACAGCCCGGGACGCGCTTGCAGCATGCGCACGCGCATGGTCTGCAGACCTTTGCGCACCAGGCATGCGGTTTTCCCCGGTCAGCGGGACCACATCCGCAACCGTGCCCAGGGCGACCAGGTCCAGCCAGTCCTCCGCGCGCAACCCCGGCTTCAGGACGACGCAGGGCCAGCGCCTGGGCAATCTTGTATGCCAGCCCAACCCCCGAAAGGTCTTTATCCGGATACCCATCGCCGCTGCGCTTTGGGCAAATCACCGTAAAAGCATCCGGCAGTTCTTCGCCGGGGTGGTGGTGATCGCTGATGATCAGGTCGATCCCCAGTTCCTCGGCGCGCTCTGCTTCACGCGGCGAGCGGATACCGCAGTCGACGGTGATAACCAAACGCACGCCCTGCTCCACCAGCGTTTCCAGCGCCTCCACATTCAGCCCGTAGCCTTCATCAAAACGGTTGGGAATATAGGGGATCACCTCCGCCCCATACCGGCGCAGCACCTGGGTTAACAGCGCGGTGGCCGTAACGCCATCCACATCATAGTCGCCATAAACGGCGATCAGCTCTTGATGGTCAATCGCCCACAAAAGGCGCCTGACCGTATCTTCCATATCGGTCAGTTGAAAGGGATCATCGGCTTCCACCTCGCCGCTGAGATAAGCTTGCGCCTGCTCGGTCGTCGCAAATACCCCGCGTATACAGGATCTGCCGGAAAAACGGAGGGTACTCGGCCAGCGCCTGGTCGATATCATCCGGAATCCGCTCCTGAATCTACCCAGCGTTTTTTTAGACGAGGCAGCATGATATTCTCCTATTAACCAGATCACCCTGCCCTGGATTTAGATCGCCAGGTGACAGGCATCGAATCCCGATAAATGCGCGGCACGCGAGCCGTCAGCCCGCACACCACGTCGTAATTGACGGTTCCCCAGGCCTGCCCAATCTCTTCGGCGGTGATGACTGCGTTCCCCTGGCGGCCGATCAGTACAATCTCATCCCCAATCTGCGCTTCCGGGACATCGTCGAGTTGGAGCATGCACTGGTCCATGCATACCCCCCCGACCACCGCCACGCGTTTTCCGCCGATCAGGGCAAAATTTCCCAACCGCGGCGGAAGCCATCCGCATAGCCTACCGGCATGACCCCAATCCGTTCCGGCTTCTGGGTCACATAGCGGTAGTTATAGCCGACGCCGTGCCCAGCCGGCAGCATCCTTAACCGAGGCCAGGCGCGCCTTCCAGGTCAGCGCCGGGCAAAACCCTTCTGGAAGAGGCGCCTCAGCGGATGGATGCAGCCCATAAATCGCAATCCCCGCGCGCACCATGTCGAAATGCGCCTCGGGAAAATACAGCGAGGCCGCCGAGTTGGCCGCGTGAACCAGGGGCGGGCGCAGCTGGTTCGGCTTCCAGGCGCTTCGATCAGGCGGGTAAAACGTTCAATCTGCCAGTCAGTGGTGTCTCGTGCGGGCTCATCCGCGCTGGCCAGGTGGGTGAAAAGCGCCTTCCAGCGCCAGATCCGGGCTGGTCGTGGATCTGGCGGACAAATTCCAGCCCATCTTCCGGGAAAACGCCCAGCCGGCCCATGCCCGTATCGAATTTGGCGTGCACGTGCAGGGGCTGCCCCAGCGCCCGGGCCTGCGCGGCAAAATCACGCGCCAGGTCAGGGTGGTGAACCGCCAGGCTGATCCGGTTGGCAATCGCCTCGGCCACCCGTTCGGGCGCGCTAAAGCCAAGCACCAGGATCGGCAGCGTAATACCTGCCTGGCGCAGGGTGATGCCTCTTCCACCCGCGCCACCCCCAGCCAGGCCGCCCCGGCGGAGGCCGCGGCCCGGCCACCTCAACCAGGCCATGCCCATACCCATTGGCTTTAATCACCGCCATTACCGGGCGCCCGGTAATCGCCTGCAGTTGGCTGAATATTGTTCCGGATGGCGCCAAGATCGATTTCTAACCAGGTAGAATAAGCATCCATGATCGAACGCAGCCTTATCAAAATAGATGAGACCGTGTACAGCGCGACTCGACCATAAGCTCTGTCGGCTCAGCATGTCCGACTTTTTGAATGGCTGCAAGTATAAAGTCCAACCCTTCATTCAAGCTTAGGTGTTCAAGACAACTACGAATAGCTTTGCCCGTAGGGTATAATCCGCGCTTGATATGACAAATCAGCCATCCGATTTCACCTTTACCCTGGCCGGGCAGCAGGGCAATGCCCGGGCAGGTATCTTTCACACCCCCCACGGCGATATTCCTACCCCCATCTTTGCGCCGGTCGGCACCCAGGCCACCGTCAAAGCAGTCACCCCCGCCCAGCTGGAAGAAATTGGCGCCAGCCTGGTTCTGTCGAACACCTATCATCTCTACCTGCGCCCCGGCGCGGACCTGGTGGCAGAGATGGGCGGCCTGCATCAATTTATGCACTGGCCCCACCCCATCCTGACCGATTCCGGCGGCTTCCAGGTCTTTTCCCTGGCCGAGATGCGCAAGATCGATGAAGATGGGGTGACTTTCAAAAGCCATATCGATGGCTCGATGCACCGCTTCACCCCGGAAAAATCCATCGAAATCCAGGAAAAACTGGGCGCGGATATCATCATGGCCTTTGACGAATGCGCCCCACCTTATGACCGGGCGTACAACCGAGCGCGCCATGCAGCGCACCCATGCCTGGGCCGAACGCTGCCTGGCGGCCAAAACGCGCCCCGACCAGGCCCTGTTTGGCATCGTTCAGGGCGGCGTCTTCCCCGATCTGCGCCAGCAGTCGGCCGAGTTCATCGCCTCGCTGGGCTTCCCCGGTCATGCCATTGGCGGGCTGTCGGTCGGCGAGACCAAGCACGAGATGAACGCCATGCTCGAAGTGGTCAACGCCGTCTTGCCCGCGGACAAACCGCGCTACCTGATGGGCGTCGGCTCGCCCGAAGATCTGATCAACGGCATCCAGCGCGGGGTCGATATCTTTGACTGCGTGCTGCCCACCCGCCTGGCGCGCCACCAGGCCGCCATGACCCGCACCGGGCGGATCAACCTGATGAATGCCGTCCATGCCCACGACCCGCGCCCCATCGATGAGGACTGCGGCTGCTATACCTGCCGCAACTTTACCCGCGCATACCTGCGCCACCTGATCGTCGCCAAAGAAATGCTGGCCTCCACCCTGATTTCGATCCACAACATCTACACCCTGCTCCAAATCGTCGCAGATGCCCGCCAGGCCATCCTGGCGGGGACGTTTGATGCCTTTGCGGCCGATTTCCTGGCCAATTACCAGGCGGCTCCCTCGGACGCGGAAGTGATTAGCTGAAGGCTCGATCGATTGTGGAAACAAAGAAACAGACCCGGCCAATAAAATTCGCGCCGCTCTACCCTGCTGGCCCTGCTGCTCCTCGCGGCCTGCCGGCCTGGCGCGGTTCCCACTGCCTATCCCACCCCCGCTATCCTCACTGTCCAGAGTACGCGCGGCGCTTGCGGCCGCTGGGGAATGCCTACCGCGCCTGCGTGGAAGAACTGGATAACACCGGGTTGGTTCTTCTGGAAACCCCGGCTGCCGCGATCGACCTCAAGCAAGCCAGTCTGGGCCTCCGCTGGGGTCCGGGCAGCGCTTTCAAAGATTACGCGGCGGTCGTTGGGCAGGAAGAACTGGTCCTCATCGTTCACCCGCAAAACCCGCTCACCAGCATCACCCTGACCGACCTTCAGGCCATCTTTCGCGGCGGGCTGCGCGAGTGGCCCCAATCCGCGCCACCGGTCGAGATCCAACCCTGGGTTTATTTGAACGGCGACGATACGCACGCTGTATTTGAAGCCGCTGTCCTCTCCGGCCAGGCGCCGTCGGCGCGGGTGGTCTCCCTGGCCCCTGACCCGGCCGCCATGCGCGAAGCGGTCGCGGCCAACCCGGCGGCCATTGGCTTTCTTCCGCGCCGCTGGCTGGATCCCTCCGTCAAAGCCATTTCCGTGGATGGGCTCGACCCGGCCCTGCTGCGCCAGCCCATCCTGGCAATGAGCCGCTCGGAACCCCAGGGCCTGGAAAAGTCCTGGCTGCTCTGCCTTCAGGATAAGTTATCGGAATAATCGAGAGGTTCGCTATGTCCATAATCTTAACCCTGCGCAAACAAGAATTCCAGTTGGAAGGAAAATCGATCCAGGTCAAAGCCGCCTTCCAACAGCTCAATCTTTCTCCCGAGGCGCACCTGCTGGTTCGCGACGGCGAACTGCTCAACGAGAATGATTGGCTAAAAGACGGCGACAATGTAAAAATCGTGGCCGTCATCTCTGGCGGGAGCCTGGCTCCTGGAATGGATCCGGCATGCCAAGCATGACGTGTCACACGTGCGGGGAGCGCGCGGTGATCCGCATGCGCCAGCACCGCCTTGCGTTTTGCAAAGAACATTACCTGGAATGGTTCGTCGAACAGACCGAGCGCGCCATCCATAAATATCATATGTTCACCAAGCAAGAGCGCAGTCCTGGTCGCCGTTTCCGGCGGCAAAGACTTGCTGGCGCTGTGGGATGTGCTCTGGCAGCTGGACTACCCGGCCGACGGGCTGTATATCAACCTGGGGATCGACAGCGAAGACGATTATTCGGATGAATCCGAGCGCTACGCGCGCGAGTTTGCGGCGGAACGGGCGCTGAAACTGCACATCGTCAACGTGCAGGAGCATGTATGGGGAAACCATCCCGCAGATGGCACGCCGGACGCGGCGGACAAGCAGCGGGCGCTTCAAACCCTGTTCGGCCTGCGGGATGGTCAAACGCCATGAGATGAACCGTATCGCGCGCGACCTGGGCTACAATGTGCTCGCAACCGCCCACAACCTGGATGACGAGGTCGCCATCCTGTTTGGCAACGTGATGATGTGGCAAACCGAGCTGCTGGCGCGCCAATCCCCTGTCCTGCAAGCCGCGCGAAGGTTTTACCCGCAAAGTAAAACCTTTCTGCCGTTTTTACGAGCGCGAAACCGCCGCTTACACCCTGCTGCGCGGTATCCCCTATATCGAAGAAGAATGCCCATACGCGGTGGGCAGCAAGCAGTTATATTACAAAGATCTGATCAACAAGATGGAAGAAGAACAGCCCGGCACAAGCTGGCTTTTTACGTCGGTTTTCTCAACGCCAAAGAAAAAGGCGCCTTCCGCGAACTGCCAGATGCAGGCCAGGACGGCAGCCTGCACCCCTGCCCGAACTGCGGCCAGCCCACCACCGGCACGGATGTCTGCGCTTTCTGCCGCTCCTTCAATACCTGACCCCTCAGTTCCGCGCATTTCGCCAGTGCCATTAGAAATAATTCCCTGCGCCGAACCGTCCACTCTCCAGAATCGGGGCGAGGATCTTTGCGTTCTTCGAAAATACGCCCCAAAAACGCTTCTTTCGGTGCTTGACGTATTGAACATATGTACTATAATTGATATATCCGTTTTCCAACAGACCTTGGTTACGGTATATAATCAGAGTGATGTTACCTTAAGACGAGTTTAGGAGAGATAGAAACATGGCGCGTAAAACCCCACAACCCCCTCAACAAATCCCTGCCGGACCTCCCCCCATGGATGATGCCCGCCGGGCCATCCTGGATAAAGCGCTGGGTGATATTGTCAAACGCTACGGCGAAGGCTCCATCATGCGCATGGGCGAAGCCCAGCACATGGCAGTCGAAGCCATCCCGACCGGTTCCCTTTCCCTGGATATTGCCCTGGGGGTCGGCGGTATCCCGCGCGGCCGCATCACCGAAATCTACGGCCCCGAATCTTCGGGAAAGACCACCATCTGCCAGCACATCGTCGCCGAGGCGCAAAAGCTGGGCGGTATGGCAGCCTATATCGATATGGAACATGCCCTCGACCCGCGCTATGCCGCTCAACTGCGGCGTGGATATCGAGAACCTGCTCATCTCCCAACCGGATACCGGCGAGCAGGCCCTGGAAATCTGCGAGACCCTGGTGCGCTCCGCCGCAGTGGATGTCGTGGTGATCGACTCGGTGGCTGCCCTGGTTCCACGCGCCGAAATCGAAGGCGATATGGGCGATGCCAGCATGGGTATGCAGGCCCGCCTGATGTCGCAGGCGCTGCGCAAGCTCTCCGGCGCGATCAACCAGACCAAGACCGCGGTGGTCTTCACCAACCAGCTGCGCCAGAAGATCGGCGTCATGTTCGGCAACCCCGAAACCACCCCTGGCGGCCTGGCGCTCAAATTCTACGCTTCCGTCCGCCTGGATGTCCGCCGCATCCAATCCATCAAGGTCGGCGCCGGAAATCATCGGCAACCGGGTGCGCGTGCGCGTGGTCAAGAACAAGGTTGCCCCGCCCTTCCGCACCGCCGAATTCGACATCATGTACAACGAAGGCATCTCCAAGGTCGGCGATATCATCGACCTGGCGACCCAGCTCGAAATCGTCACCAAGCGCGGCGCCTTCTTCTCCTACGGCGATATTCGCCTGGGCCAGGGCCGCGAGAACGCCAAAGAATTCCTGCGCCAGAACCCCGAACTTTGCCATGAAATCGATATGGCCGTTCGCCAGCGCGCCGTTGGCGGCGACATGCCTCTGCCGCTCTCCATCGGGGGGGATGGCAGCGACGATGGTGACGACGAAGAATAGCCAGACTGAAAGATACACTATAATTGAGGAAGATACGGTCTTATCCGGGCCGGATCTTCCTCAATCTTTTTAACCAACAGGTGCGCAGCGTGAAATCCCAATCCGTCTTGCTATCCGGCTGGCTGGCGCTGATCTTACTCGCTTTCTTGGCGACTGCCTGCTTGCCGTCTGGCAGTCCCAACCTGAATCGTCCCCCTTTTGTTCCACCCACTCAGGAGATTGGGCCTGGCCGTACGACACCCTCGGCGTTGGATAACAATCCCATTCCCGCCAGTCTTCCCACCGCTACGATCCAATGCAAGGATAACCTTTCCTTCAAAAATGATCTGACCATCCCGGATGGTACGGAAGTTTCCCCTGATTCCACGCTGGATAAACGTTGGGAGGTGGAGAACAATGGAAACTGCAACTGGGCGCAAGGCTATCGCGTGCGGCTCATTGCTGGGTCAGAGCTTGGCGCGCAGAAAGAACAATCCCTTTACCCGGCCCGCAGCGGCAGCCGTGCAGTGATCCGCATGATCTTCAAAGCACCCGCGGAGGCAGGCACATACCGCAGCGCCTGGCAGGCCTTTACCCCCCAGGGTGAGCCATTTGGGGATCCATTTTTTATCGAGATCAAGGTGGGCACGGCTGCGGTCACACCCTGATGGACCCAGACCTCAAAGGTCGCGGTTGACCTACGCAGCCCGTGAGACCTTCGAGGTCTTTCTAGCAAACTTCCAGCACCTCGTACACCGGGATGGGATCGCGTTTTCCCTTGGCCTGGATCGGTTCGACTTTGCGTACCTGGATGCGGTCCGCCACTCGTTCGTAAGCCGTATGACTGATTAAGATCTGGCCCGGTCCAGCATTTTCTTGTATGCGCTTGGCGGTGTTCACGCTATCGCCAATGGCCGTGTAATCCAGGCGCTTTTCCGTACCGATCAGGCCCAAAACAGCATCCCCAAGATGAATACCGGCCCCAAAGTGTAAATGCAGTTCCGGCGGCAGCTCCCGGTGCAGCGCCTGGATCGAATCGCGCATTCCTAGCGCCGCTCGTACGGCGCGCAGGGTATGGTCCGGCTGCGCGATGGGCGCATTGAACCAGGCCATCAGCGCGTCCCCCAGGAATTTGTCAATCGTGCCTTCTTCTTTCAACACCGCTTCCGCGGATACGGCCAGATAGCGGTTCAATACCTTGACCAGATCTTCTGGCGAAAGACTTTCACTGAAGTGGGTGAAACCCCGAATATCCGCGAACAGGGTCGTGATCTCCATCCGGTTGCCGCCTAATTGGAGGCTGTTCGGGTCGAGCTGGTCGATCACCGCCGGGGAAACCATGCGCTCGAACAACCGGCGCTGGGCTTCCAGGTGTTTCTTCTCCGTCAGGTCTTCCATCACAATCGCCACGCCCTGGGTGGTATGCTGCACATCTTTCAAAGGCGAGAGGCTCAAGCGCAAATCGATGTTGCCGCGCTCGGGTAAATTCGGGTTCATCTCCAGGCCAACCACCGTCTGGTCCCGCAGCAGCACTTCCTGCATATGCGGTTCCAGCGAAAGCGCAAAGGCCGCCAGGATATCTTCCAGCGAATGACCAATCACTTCCTGCTGGATCTTCCCCAGGATCAGCTCAGCCGCGCGGTTGCATAAAACAATGCGTTCCTGCACGTCTGTGGTCAGCACGCCGCTGGCAATGGAAAAGAACACGTTGTCCATCAGGTTCTTGAGCCCCGTCACTTCCGCCAGGGTACGCCGGACGGAGGCGAACAGGCGCGCATTGTCGATCGCCACAGCCGCCTGGTTGGCAAAGGCGGTCAGCAGTTCCAGGTGCTTTTGAGAAAACAACCCGCTGCGGATGCGGTTATCGGCATACATTACGCCGATTAAATCATTCTTCAACTTCAACGGCACGCACAGAATCGAGCGCAGGTTATACGCCACCACACTCTGCTGCCCGCCAAAGCGTGGGTCTTCCTGCGCGTTGGTGGTGAGCACCGCCTGCCCATCGTTGATGACCCGGTAAATCACCGTCCGGCTGACCGCAAATTCACTCTGATCCAGCGATTCCTGCTCCCAGTTTCGCGCAATGCGGGTTGTCAGTTCCCCGTTTTCCTCGTTGCGCAGCACAATAAAGCCGCGCTCAGCGCCGGTGATCTGAATAATCGTGTCCATCACAATTTGGAGGACTTTATCCAGGTCCAAGGTCGAGTTGACCACCTGCCCAATCTCTGCCAGAGAGCGCATATTGCGCATTTCTCCATCCATCGACTGGACCTGCCGCTGCAGTTGGGACAGCATATCCGATAGACTGTTAATCCGGTCCACAACCCGCTGCGGCACCGTATTCGGCCGGTAGCTGCTAAAGTAATTCTGTACTTCTCGAAGCATCTCGGACATCATTCCGAGCTGCTGTTCTACAGGAATGATGGGGGATGTATTTTGGCGGTCAAGCACAATGACTCCTTTTCTACGTTTCCAGGCCAACCAGGCGCATCACCCAATTCCGATAACCGATCGAGCGAATTTTTGCAACCGCCTGTTTTGCCCGGAACAGGTTCGCCGGGTACGGGCTGTACATCGCCCGCTGGTATTCTTCCAGCAAAGCCAGGGCCTGATCTTCCACGCCCGGCACGATATTCACCAGAATTGCCACCTGTTCCGCGGGCGTATTGGCCGGGTCAACCCGCTGTCCCCATACGCGCAGCATAAAGCTGACGTTGGCGAACAAATTCTCCATCGGCGTGCGCAGCGCGCGGCGGGCCCACATCCGCAGCCAACCGGGCGTGCGCAAACCGCGTTCGTCAAACACCTTTTCCAACCAGTTCGGCAGCGGCAAATCCTGAGTCCTCCGGCGGCGCATTTCTAAAACCACCAACGTAACCGACAATCAGCACCCCTGCCAAAGCCGCGAACCCTGTTCTGGAAGACTGGAGAGAATTGCGCCGGTTCTGTTCCCGATCCAACTCTTCCACCATTCCTGGATCCCGTTCGTACTGTCTTGGGTCGAATGTGGGTTCTGGCTGCGCCTGCCCGCCGCCGGAAGCGACTGCGTCGGCCGGCGAACCTTCCGGATAAGTGCTCAACGGCTGCGAAACGGTTGGCTCAAAGGGGACCCACCCGAGGTTCGGGAAGTACACTTCCGGCCAGGCATGGCTGTCTTTCCCCAGAACCAGGTACGAAGCCTGTTCCGGCTCCCAGGTCCCTTCCGCATAACCGACTACCATGCGCGTCGGAACGCCCAGTGAACGGAGCATCATCACTTCGGCGGAGGCATAGTAGTTACAAAAACCCGCCCGCAGGTCGAACAGGAACCACTCCAGCGGTTCGCGGTTGCGTGGCGGGTCGGGGACCGTTATGCTGTAGGTAATCGTTCGCCGCAAATACTGCGTGATAGCCATCGTCTTATCGTAAGGGGTTTTCTCCTCACCGGCAATCTGGCGGGCCAGTTCAACAATCCTGGGTGAGAAATTTGTGGGCATTTCCAGATAACGCTGCTTGATCCAATCGGGGTATTCTTCACCCGCCTCTTGCATGGCCAGCACGGTTGGCTCAGGCACATCGGACCGCACGGTATACTGCTCCCCACCCTTCAAAGGCGGATCGAGCACAATCGTGTTTAAATCCATCACGCCGTCCGCGGCTTCTGAAACAACTGCTTGCGCCGACCGGCTGATCGTCAGCGGCTCATTGGTGTAATACAACGTCTTTAGCAGCGGTATCTGCGATATGAAGGTAAACTGCACCTGCTCGCGCATCGACCAGGGTGGATAAACGAGTGACCGGTAGGTTGGGCCAATGGGTTGGGTTGTGCCGATTCTCGTCTGCCACTGGCCGCCCTGATATTCATCATACGTGCGCGCCGCCCAATACATCCGGTTGCCCAGCCGGCCTTTTTCAGGCCGCACGATGAACTGTAGTTCTTCACTCTGGTTGCCGCCGGTGCCCAGGAACATATTGCTCCCATAGCCTTGCACCGAAATCGGGTTCGTGCTGCGCAGGGAATTGACGGCCTTCGAAACGCGGTCGCGGAATACCTGCCAGCTTTCGGTAACCCGCTCGCGAGCGGGATTGTTGTAATCAAAGAAGTTGATAATGCGGGGGGTATTCCAGGCCACAAGTGCCACAACAACCGCGGCAACGGCCACTCCCCGCCCCAGGTCGTAACCGACCTCCATTTCAATCGTGCCCCCGCGCTCTTCCCATTCTTTTCGGGAGCGCAGGAAGTAAATCCGCCCCAGCAAGAGCAGGCAGAAAATCAGGTATAACAGGCTGTACATCCCCCCCGGCGGGTTGGCTGCCCGGTACATTTCCATGGTGTACTCGATCACCAGAATCATGCCGCCTAAAGATAAAAGAGGCAGCCATGGGTTTGCCCGCCGCACCAACCGGTAGGTGGCCAGCAGGCTGGCCAACCAGTACAGGAGCATCATCGTGGTCAGAAACAGGATGGAGTCTTTTACCGGCTTATTCCCAATGAAATCTGACGTTGCGTACCAAATTCGCGCATATACGATCGTCATGCGCTCATTCCAATCCACAACGGGGGTAAGCAGGCCCAACTGCCACGGGATCACGAACAAGGTGTACACCAGGCCCATCCCAAAAGTCACCCGGCCGGGGAAAATGCTCTTCCCCAATGCAAAGCCAAAAATGGCCCCCAGGAGTACAATTAAACTCACCCGGCCCAGGTTTTCTGTCCAGTTGGTCGACTGTAAACGAGCACTCGCGAGCAACAACGCGGCGACTAAAAACAATGCCGCGGGAATGTCCCACCATCGTTGTGTTTTTATCTTCATAGATCCGAGTGTACAATAGAATCCAGCAGATCGTCAACCTCTAAATCCTGATTCTGAATTTTTATTAAGGAGTAACTCGACCCGCATGGACGCTCTCCATCCGTTTGAGCTCGTATGGATCCTGTTCCTGCAAAGCCTGGGTGCCTGGCTCGCGGAACCGCTGCGCCTGTTTTCGATGCTGGGCAGCGAAGACTTTTTTATGCTGGTTATGCCCTCGCTGTATTGGTGTTTTAATTCTGTTCTCGGCTTCCGCGTGGCCATCATTCTCATCTTAAGTAACGGGTTGTCTTCCGTGCTGAAGCTGGCTTTCCATTCTCCACGCCCTTACTGGCTTGAACCCCGCATCAATGGGTTTGTTTCGGAACACTCTTTTGGTGCACCTTCCGCGCATGCCCAGAATGCAGCCGGTATTTGGGGGTTGGTTGCCGTTTCTCGCCGGCGGGCATGGGAAAGGTCAGCCCTGATCGCGGTCATTTTTCTGATCGGGTTTTCGCGCATTTACCTGGGCGTGCACTTTATCAGTGATGTCATAGCCGGGTGGCTGGCCGGCGGGCTGCTCCTTTTTCTATTCCTCAAAATGGAACGCCCGGTGTGGCGCTGGCTGCGAGTACGCTCGCTCAACCAGATGCTTGCGCTGTCGATCGCCACAACCGTTGTATTGGGGTTAGCCATTATCCTGAGCGCCGCCGCGCTGGGCAGTTGGCAGCTCCCACCGGCCTGGATGGCAAACGCGCTTACCAGCCAGCCGGAAGATGTGATTGACCCGCTGAACATAGACGTGGCGTTTACCCTGAGCGGCACATGGTTCGGTTTGATGGTCGGGGCTGCCTGGCTGTACCACCGTCAGGGCGGCTTTGACGCGTCCGGTACGCCCAGGCAGCGCCTGCTGCGCTACCTCATTGGCGTTGCGGGTATCTTCGTCCTCTGGTTCGCGCTCGGGAAGGTGCTACCCCGCAACGCCGACCTGCTCAGCTATACCCTGCGCTTCTTCCGCTACACATCCGTGGGATTGTGGATTTCCGCACTCGCTCCACTTCTATTTAAGCGCTTAGGCCTTACGCAGCTGTGTAAGAAGGAAATTCCCTCTTTCTCCGCCGGAGAAAATCCTCTATAATAAATTACATGAATTTGAAGGAGGGCAATATATGCAAAAAGCGTTAAATCTCGTTCTTGGGTTTTTCCTGGGCAGCCTGGTTGGCAGTTCACTCGCCCTGCTCCTTACGCCAAAATCTGGCGATGAGCTGCGCACGGATGTACGCGAGTACACCCGGCAGATAAAAAGTGAGGTCGAACAGGCCGCAAACGCGCGCCGGGGCGAACTGGAGCGCGAACTGGCCAACCTGCGCGGCGAGGTAATCACAGAGTAATTTCCATGAAAAACCGTGCTCGGGTTTTCAAACCCGGGCACGGTTTTTAATTCCTTAGGCGCGGTACCTTACTTCTGAAAGCGAAAGCGGTACGCCGCCTCCTGCGTGGTAAAGCGGGTCACCCCGCTTACTACCAGAACCGCATCCTGGACATCCCCACCCAGCTGTAGCGGAATGTCCACAGATTGGTTTGCCGCTAATGTGATGTACTGCACAGTAGTGTCTTTGCCTTCCTGGATGAGCGAAACGCGGAAGATTTGCGGCAAGTGATTTTCGATCCGCGCAAAACCATCTCCCTGCCAGCCGCCTTCATCCTGCTCAAAATCCGTGCTGTAACCGATTTCCGGAATGCTCACATCGTCCAGCATCAACCCCTCACCGTTTACCGCGGCGTCGGTCACATACTCGAAACGCAGTTGCACCGTTTTCCCGGCAAACTGCGAGATATCCACGCTTTCCTCGACCCAGTCATCCGTTTGGCCGTTGTATCCCCAACCGTAAGCATTGCCGGAAGGGTCTTCCGACTTATCCCGGCCGGAGGGCGTTTTTAGGATCTGCCAGGTTTTCCCATCATCCGCCGATGCAACCAGGTACAGATAATCGTAGTCTTTTTCGAGATCGTACCAGGTAGCGTATTTTAATGTCAGCGGGCCGCTTGCCTGGCTGAAGTCGAAGGTCTGCGTGAGAGTCATGTCCGATTCATCCCCCTTATTCGACCAGAACGTATAGTTGCCAGAATTGGCGCCCACGGGCATCACGCCCACTTCCGTGGTGCCCTGAAAACTTAACGTGGTGTTCCCAGAACAGTTAATCTTTATATAGTCCACTCCATATTGGTGGACGGAGCGGGACTGCCAGTCGGGCGAGCAGTCGTCGATCTCTTCCGTTGCGCTGGTCTTTGGCGCATTTTTGTGGCGCTGGTACGTAAAACGGCCGTCCTCCACCCGCGGGTCATTCAAATAGGTGGCGATCACCCAATCGGCAAAAACATCATCCGAAAGGATGGCTTTTCCCGTCTTGGGGTCCGCAGCCTTGAGCGATGTTAACACCTTGTCGATGCTGTCCATGCCGTTGTCTTCATTTCCAACCACTGCTTGCGTGGCATCATCCCCAAAGCGGTCCAGGAAATAAGCCAGGAACATGAAGGATGCTCCGTAATGCGGGGTTGAGTCGGGGGGAGAGGGCCAGTAGGTTAATTGTATATCGGGGTTGCTGGCATACAGCGTATCAAAGCCGCCCACATCATACCCGTTGAGAAGCTCTGCCAGTACCGAAAAGCCTTCGTTCATCCAGGACGATTCATTGCGATCCCCATACCAGTGGATCATATGCTGGAACTCATGCGCCACGGTTCCATAAATGTAACTCTCGCCCAACTGAACGTTATCCGCGCTGATCATAAACATTTCATGCGCATTCGAGTACTGGTGCGCCTGCGGGGGCAGTTCATCCGCCGATGAGAAATAGCCGGCAATGCCGTTGCCCAGGCCGCGCGCGTAAAGGATATACAGGTGTTCATCCCCATCGATCCCTGGACTCCATTCACTGCCAAAAAAAGCGCGATCGGTGGGGTAAATCTTATTTTCAAAAGCGTCGGCCAGTTGTTTCAAATCATCCAGGTCATAGGTCACCCCATTTTCGATCCAGAAATAGAGATGGGGGGCGCTGTGCCGTAAGGTGGCTTTCACCTGGAAATTTTCATTTGTCTCCACGTTGGACGCCCAGAAGGTTTTCTCATCGCCAACCTGCATGGGCGCATTGGGAGGCGTCATCGTCTCAGGAATGTTTTCCTTGCCTTCCAGGCGGCGCGCCAGGTCGCGCGGATCATTGATCGGAACAATTTCGCTTTCCAGGGTTTTCAATGTTTCAGCCGCTTCCTGGCTGGGCGGGGTCTGATTTTCCTGAACCGGTTGGGACGGTGCGTCAGGGGTTTCCTTTGTTGTCGGAAACACTGGCGTGGCCAACCCCGGAAGATCCTCCAGGGTGGCAATCTGGGTCATCAAAACACCCGGCGTAAAATCGCTTACCGACCGTTGAACGCCAAACCACGCAAGCCCGCCCAACCCAATACACGCCACACCCAAACACAGGCACGCAAGCAGTAAACCGATCCCGCCGGCGATCCACCATTTTTTATTGTTGTCCATATCCATCTCCTTGTACTCTGACGCTGCCAACCGTTTCCCCAGCTTCCGCCAAACGGACGCTTGTTGTGCTGGCGCTGGCCCTGCGCGCAATTTCGCATGCGGTGGTTAACAGGCCAAATGAAAACCAATAGTAAGGAAGTGCAAACGTATCGATACTAAACCCTTCGATGATGAAACCGACCAGGACGAAGCTGCCCGCCAGGCCCACCATTTTCAGCAAAGGATCTCGCCGGATGCTCAGGAATTGCGCTGACCGCCAAAGCACGTAGACCCAGGAGAGAAACAGGCCAAACCCAACCATTCCGTTCTCCGCCAGCAGCCGCACCCACAGGCTTTTGATATTGGGCAAGTTTGTCCATTGGTACAGCAGGGTGCGAACTTCGGTAAGCGCCAGGCTAAATGCGCTCAGCTTCTGCGGAAAGAAATACCCTGCATTGCCCGGCCCAACCCCCAGGATCGGATAATCATTGAAGATCTCCCAACCCGCCTGCCAGAACACAATCCGCTCGGCAAAAACGTTTTTATTGGCCCAGTGTAAGAAAGACTGTTCTTTAATTGCTGAGAAATCAAACAGGCCTGCCATCCGTACCGGGTCTACCTTGCTAAGAGCATAGCCTGCCCCATACAGCAGCCCCGCATACGCCATCCCCAGTGCCAGAACGCTTGCCAGAATAAAGGACAGCTGATACACCCGCAGCCGCGCAGCGGGCAAAGAACGCCCTTGAAATAACCGCCGCTGCGCCCAACGCACAAACCGCACATTCCACAACAACAGCAGGTAGGCGATCATGCCCAGGAATGTCAGCCAGCCGATCCGCGAAACAGTCAGGATCAACACAGCCATCCCGGCCAGGAAAAGCAGGTGCTCCAGGTGAAACTTCCAAATCCTGAAACGGTGCGCGGTAAACCCGGTCAGCGTAGCAGCCATCCAGAGCGGCAGATAGAGCATGTTCAACTGGTGCGAAAGCCAGGAAGGTTCATAGGAAAACCCGTTCACGCGCGGGCCGTACAGCAGCAGGCTGGTCGAAATCGATCCCTGGAAATTCCACATCCAATCTGGATACCCATGCATGCGCTGCCAGGTCAACGCCTGAAAAAAAGACCATGCCAGAGCCAGAGCGCCGCCCCAGTTAATCCAGCGCAGCAGAAAGCATATCCGGTTCGACTGGCTGGCCCAACCGGCCACCACCAGGTAAAAGAAAATGCCAACGGCCAGCGTAGCCAGGGCCTTTAGCTCGCTGTTCAGCAATGAAGCCCCTTTGAAGGCTGGGAAAGGCAAGAACACAGCCGCCGCTGCCGACACCAGCGCGAGACTGAGAAATGCGAACAACGGCGTCACCTGTGCCGGCAGCCTGCCGGAGCGCAGCAGGTACGGCGCGAACCAGATGATCAGCAGGATCAGCATCGGCAAAAATGAAAGCGGCGCGACCATTTGCGAACCGGTCAACCGGGCAACCAGAGGAAAACTGGTAAATGGCAACAGGAATGCCATTAATCCTGCGGTTATCCACTGCGAGGAAACGTACAGGCGGTTCATCACCGGTCAGCTTCTTCCCGGCCTGAATTCAAATCGCCCGGCAGGCAGCCGTTCCAGGACCCCCAACTGCACCAGCCCAATGCCCAATATCAGCCCAATAAAACAGCCCGCCAGAACGAGCTGGTTGCGGTTATACAGGACCGGACTGCCAGACACCACCGCCTGTTCAATCGGGCCAATGGTAATCCCAGAGAACAGACCCAGGCTGGCGATTCGTTCTTGATAGAGCTCGGTGCCGGCCGAGCGGATATCTTCCTGGATCTCGGCAAACCGGGACCCGCTGCACTGCCCGCTTGCCGGCTCGCTGGCGGCCGCTTTTGCCAGGCAGTTTTCCAGAGACCGCAGGTAGCGGTCCCAATGGTCGGCGCGTAATGTATGCTGGTAACCCTCCAAAAGGACTGCCTGCCCCTGTTCCACCCATATATTCGCCAGGCGCTCGGCTACATGCGGGTCGGTGTTGCGCACGCGCAAATCCCACACATTCACTTTGCGTTCCAGTACCGTGGCTTTCTTTAGTTCCGTCAGGTTGGTGTGGATCCCTTCCGCGGCTGCCCGTTCAATGACCCGCGGAACAACGTTCGCATCGGAATAAATGATATCCCCAACCAGGTTGATCGCCGTATCCTCCTCATACTGAGTCAACGGTCCGGTACTGACATAATTGAGCGTGGTTGAAAAATGGGCCACGGCTTCATACACCGGAGGCCGGACCCGGTGGGCCAGCCAGCCAACCAATCCCCCGGCGATCACCAACAGGGACACAAACCACCAGAAACGGACGGCGGTCTGCAGCGCGGCGAGCGGAACAAAATGATCATCTTGGGGAGCCATTGCCTTTGCGACTGCCTCAAATTTTGACCCGGGCAAAACCAATCCTCCTGCTGTGCTTGTGAGCCACACTCTGAAAAGTAAAAAGCACAAAACGTTTTTGGATGAAAGATGGCCCAATTATACTCGGTTGGCAGAACGAAATGGTGCAAATGGAAACAGGCAGCAAGAATTATTCCAGGCTCAGGGCTTGCGCGTTCCGGCGAATTTTTCCTTCCGCAGCAGGGTGGCGCCCACATTCAGCACAAGCTTGGCTGCCATCAGGCTGTAAAACAACCCATTGAGCAAGAAGAAATAATCGCGGGCCAGATGTTTGCGGTAATACAGAAAATAGGAACGGTGCCATTGGTAGATCGAGCGGTAAACCTCCACCTTCGATCCTCCCTGCCCGCCGTAATGGATTATTTGGGCTTCCGGGTTATAGTAGATTTTCCAACCGGCCTGCCGCGCGCGGAAGCAAAAGTCGGCATCCTCTTGATAGGCAAAGAACAGCTCATCCAGATAACCGATCTGGCGGATCACCTCGCGGCGGATGAACATGCACGACCCGGAAACCGCTTCCACCGCATTCACCTCGTTCTCGTCCAGATAGGTCATCAGGTAACCCGCGAACCGGCGGTCTTTCGGATAGCGTTTGGAAAGGCCGGTGAAGTAGGTAAATGCATCCCATGGCCGGGCGGCGCTGCGCCGGCACTGTTTTTGCAGGGTCCCATCCCGGTTGAGGACTTTTGGCGTGCAAATCCCTGCTTCCGGATGTTCCTCCATAAAACGTACCAGCCGGTCGAACATCTCAGGCGGCACCAGGGTATCCGGATTAAGTTGAATCAGGTACCGGCCAGAGCCTGCCTTCAACGCCTGATTCATGGGCCGGGTGTAGCCTTCATTGGTTGCATTCTCGATGAGCTGCACATCCGGATATTCTTTCCGGATCATTTCAATCACCCCATCCTGGGAGTGGTTGTCTACGACTATGATCTCAAAAGTGCTGGCCGGAGGGCACTGGTAGATCGAATCCAGGCAGTCCTTGAGTAAGTCGCGTGCTTGATATGTCACAATGCAAATGGAAATATCTGGCTCTATCATTCGTTCTTAGATCCTTGAAAAGGGAAAATCGGCGCCAATTTGCGCCGGAAATATACCCAGCCTTGCTTTAGCAGCGTGAGCGCTCCCCGGTGCCGGATGGAGTAGCGCGCCATTTCAACCATATTTGGGTGATCTTCGTCCGCCGCGGAAAAATAAAACCGTTTTGACGCTAACTGTTTTTTGGGGGGCTCCTCACCCTGGGAGTTATGCGCGGCGAATTCCGCGTGAAATTCCAGGCCAGGTGTTCCCGATTGAGCCGAGAAATAGGAGAGCGTCTGGAGCAGCTCGGCGCCGCGCGCTTCTGGGGAATAGTCAGACAGCACATCCTGGTAGGCCGCGGCCCCAAGCGCTTCACGCGCCGTTGCGTCGCCGATCAGATGCTCCAGCGCAGTTTGCCATTCTTCTACGCTGTTTGCCAGCAGCCCATTCTGCCCGTGCCGGATGGCAAACGAAAATGCATCCGTCTGGCTGGCAATCGTTGGCACACCCACCAGGGCTGCTTCCATGAATTTGATCTCGCTTTTAGCCTGATTAAAGGGGCTGTCCAGGATAAGGGGCGCCAGGTTAATATCAAACAGCGCTAACCGGGCAGGCAGTTCTCGCCACGGAACGCGAGGGAAAGACTTAACCCGTCCCCGCAAACTGTCACAGTCCCCCGCCGCGCCCGGGTCGACATCCCCCATCAACCATAATTCCACCTGGGAATGGCATTCCATGACCGCCCGCAGAGCCGGTAGGATCATTTGGAAATCCCGGTCATGCGTGCGGGTGCCGCTGGCATACCCAATTACCACCCGCCCATCCGGGCGGGTGCGGTTTTGGACCGCGGCATTTGAAAGAGCCAGCATTTCCAGGCTGTATGCGTTGCGATGAATCCGCGCCGGCAGGCCAAACGGCTCCATCATCCCGGCCAGGCTGTTGGTAGAAACGGTGACGGCGTCGCAGCGTTCCAGCGTGGCGCGGTGGCGGAGGATTTCCTGGCGGTACAAACCGGCCCGCACCGGGTCTTGAAAATCCGGGCTGTCGATGAACCGCATGATTGCTGGGTCATACAGAAAATCATCCGCGTCCAGAATTACCAGCGCGCCGTTTTGGTGCAGCTGGTCGAGCAGCCTGGCAGCATAATCATCATAGGCAACCCGGTGAACGATCGCAACCCTGGCTCCCTTTACCTGTTCTGGTAACCGGGGATCCGTGAGATGTGAAAGGACACAATCGACCCCCGCCAGCCGCAGTTGTTCATATACATGCAGCGTGCGATAACGGCGCGTGTCGCCACGCACGCCGGAAAAAACAAGCACAGTCTGATTAGGGTTTCTATTCATCAATGAGACGTATTGTATTGCAGAATATTCGCTTTGCGCTCATTTATCGAGGGTCCAGTTGACCCGTTCCCGGGCATTGACCTGCCAGGCAACCTCTTTGCCTTTTATTTGCAGGCGAGGGTCAAAAAATGGATCGCGCGCAAAAGATTCCGGCCAGAGACGGTACAGCGCCTCTTTTTCCCTGGTAAATCGCTGGAGCTTTTCAGGAGAATTCTCGTACCCGCGGGTCGCGGATTCAAAATGAAACAGGTGTATCTGCGGCATCATTACGTGCCGGTAACCAGCTTTCAGCAGCCGCAGGCAAAATTCCACGTCCCCAAAGGCAACCGCGAAGCGCTCATCAAAGCCCTGCTGCGCCAGGAATAGATCTTTCTTAACCAGCATACAGGCCGCCGAAATCGCCGAAAAATTACTGGGTACAGCCAGCCGGCCCATATAACCGGCCGCATCAAATGCCAATCCTTTGTGAACATGCAGGGCAGCGCTGTCAGGGTCCAGGGCCACCCCGGCATGCTGGACGGTATGATCGGGGTAGACCAACCGCGGCCCTACCACACCAATTCCGGGCTGCAGCGCCTGGGCCGCCATTTGCCGGATCCAATCCGGTGAGATCACCTCGGTATCATTGTTCAAAAACAGCAGCAGTTCGCCCGATGCCTTTTCAGCAGCCCGGTTATTGATTGCCGAGAAATTAAACGGGATATCCACTGGATAGCAGCAGAAGCGTTCGGGCTCCGTCTGACGCCAATGCTCGATCAGCCGCCGGGTCTCGGGCTGCCGGCTGCCGTTATCCACCAGAATCACTTCGAAGCGCGCATTTTGGGTGCGGAGAAAGATGGAGGTTAAGCTCTTCCGCAGAAAATCGGGTTGATCTCTGGTCAACAGGATAATACTAACCAGCGGGAGGTCGGTAGGCAGCCATTCGAGCGTGAAAAGCCCCGCTTCCGCGGCGATTGGATTCACGTTCGCCTCCAGCCCCCTGCGGCGAACGGCCCGTTCCAGTGCAGCTCGTTCGAGTTCCTTTGTTTCAGGGAAATTGCTGCCCTGGCTGTAGAGAATTTTCGCGATATGGCCTATTCGCCCGGTTGTTTCGGTAAAGCGTAACGCCAGTTCGTAATCGAACGCTTCGGGCGGAATGGAAGATACGCCACCGATCCTTATCAATAGATCTTTCCGGTAAAAAGCCCCCCGGCCAATATAATCGCAGGAGAGCAGAAACTCGGGCGACCAATCAGGTTTTAGCAGTGGATTGGCGCGGCGGCCAGAATCACCCCACTGGTCCGCGTCGCTGTATAACAGGTCGGTCTCAGGCTGCGTGGTAAGATAGCGCGCCGCTTGCGCCAGCGCATCGGGCGCAAATCGATCCCCCGCCTTGGCAAAAACCACCCAATCCCCTCTGGACTGGGCCAGGCGTGCATCCAATTCCCTCCACCCCGGAAAGGTAAGGTGATTCTCAATCCCTTTCAAAGCAGGGAAATCCGCAATCCACCCTGGGGCTGAAACATGCTCGCCAATCACCCAGGCCTCCCAAAAAGGATAGCCTTGTTGCGACAAAGAAAGCAGCGTCTGGCTCAACCGCTGACCCGCGCCATCTTCACAGCGGATGGCGCATATAAAAACGGGCGGATTGGCCCCCACAAGCCCTCCGGCGCTCCAATCCAGCGGTCCAGTTCCGTCCGGATGGCCCGCTGTGATCCAGGTCGCATAATCGATGGACCGTGAAGCGTTTCCAGCCCCTGCCGCCCTGCCCATTATACGCAGAGATAACCGGTCGCCCAATCGCCGGGCAACAAACCCCGCTTCGCCCGGGTTCTGGAGAATGCGCCTTGCCCAAAAGAAGATCTTACTAAACCTGTTTTTCATACTGCCCGGTACCGGTCCAAGGTAGATTGGTAGGCTTCCCGAAACCGCCGGGCGATTTCGGGCCAGGTATAAGAGGCATAGACCTTCTGGTGCCCGCGTTCCCCCATCCTTTGCGCTTCCTCAGGGTGTCTCAGCAGCGTTAGAATCGCATCCGCCAGTTGCTTTTCGGTGCGCTTTTCGATCAATATCCCATCCACGCCATTTTTTACAACCGCTGCAATCGCCCCTCTCTGGCAGCTAATGACCGGTTTGCGCGCTGCCCAAGCCTCCAAAAAAGCAATTCCAAAGGATTCGTATCCGGAAGGGTAGACAAAAATATCCACCGCATTATACAAGAAGGGCTTTTCCGCGTTCGGGAAGTTGTATTGGATGGTTGTCCGGCTGCGGAATTCACTCGGCCAATCCTGCATGATCTGATCCAGCTGCCGTTGAAAAGATGTTTTCGACCCTGCCACCAGCAGATGAACCTCCGGGCACTCGCTCCAGACCTTTGGCATGGCTCTCAGGAAAACATCCACCCCCTTGTGTTCCACCAGCTGGCCAATAAAGCCCACCACCGGGATCTGTGGATTTATCCCCAGCCTCAGTTTGGCGCTGGCGGCCTGGATTCCTTGATACGGCGCCGGGTCCACCCCTCCCCCGGCAACAAAGATTCGCTCGCCGTTCAGCCCCAGGTCCCGCACATAGCCGGCCTCGTACTCCGTCAGGGCGAGGTATGCGTCCGCGTTCCGGACGGCCCGGTGAATCTGGCTGCGTTGAAAACCCCACCGGTCTTCCGGGTGCAGGCAGCCAATCAGCACGCAGGCTTTCCGCGCCGCACGGGCTGCTTTCTGCGCGGCAAACATGTGCAGCAGGGGAAAAGAGGCCGCGCCGACCACATCCGTGGAGTAATCGCGGATCTGGCGTTCCAGCCCGGGGATAATCGGCCCTGAATAGAGCGAGCGCAAGGCGTCGTTATATGGCAGGTTCAAACGGTATGCGGCCATCTGCGCCAGCTTCAGCACGGGCCCCAGGGCGTTCATAACCGGAAACCGCCGGATTTTTACCCCGTTGATCTCTTCCCAGCCTGCTTTTAGCCGGGGGGAAAATGGACGCACAAAACCCTGCACATTCAGCCGGTCCGTAGTAAAAACGGACACACGGTCGCCATACTGCCGCACCAGTTCTTCAGAAACCCGCTGGATCAACCACTCCGTCCCGCCGATTGCTGGGGTATATCCTTGGGTTACGTGCAGAATGTCCATAGGGAAAAACCTTGCCAATCTTCAACCGACAGCTCGCCGGTGCGCGTCCGGCGGTATGCGCCGCTAGCGCGCGAGGTTCTCCCGATAGGCCTGGACAACCTCACCCACTTCGCCGAAAGCCATCAACCGGCCGTGTTTTAGCCAGGCAGCCCGCTGGCACATTTCCTGGACCTGTATCGTAGAATGGGAGACGAGCAGTATCGTGGTGCCGCTTTCCTGATAATCATGGATGCGCTGGGCGCATTTGCGTTGAAAAGCCTCATCCCCTACGGATAAGATCTCATCGACAATTAATATATCGGGCTGGGTATCCGTTGCTACTGCGAACCCCAGTCGAGCCCACATTCCGCTCGAATACGTGCGCATTGGCGCGTCGATAAAATCTTCCAGTTCCGCGAATTCGATAATTCGCCCAATTTTTTCTTCCATCTCATGGCGGGAAAACCCCAACATGGACCCGTTTAAGTACACGTTCTCTCGCCCAGTCAGTTCTGGATGGAAGCCGGCGCCTAACTCGAGCAGCGGGGCTACTTTCCCCTTGACCACTACCCGGCCAGAGGTTGGCCGGATGACTCGGGCGATTAACTTTAGCAGCGTGCTTTTCCCGGCCCCATTCTGGCCAACGATTCCCATCACTTCGCCGCGCCGGACGTCCAGGCTGACGTCATGCAGCGCCCAAAACTTTTCCATCTGCACTTTGCGCTGCAGCCAGCGAATCGCGTATTCCTTGAATGTGCCGATCCGCTCCCGGGGAACACGGTAACAAACCGAAACCGAATCCAGAAGAACCGCGGTTTCCGCGGAAACAATGCTCATATCAGGAGTAGAAAGCGTTTTAGATTCGGTAAGAGAATTCATCGGATTTCTTTGCAAAAATTACCCAACCCAGCACGAGAATAACAAGCGAAAAAACTACGGCCGGCCATACCTCATCAAAATAAGGCATGCGCCCCTCATAAAGGCAGGCGCGAAACATGCGCATCAGATGATAAACAGGATTGAGGCGCGTCAGCAGCCAGGCGTAATTTTTCGGAAGAATGCTTTCCGGGTAGAAAATGGGCGTCAGGTACATCCACCCGGTCAGCAGGATCTGGTACATTTCAGCCACATCCGGGAAATAGACTGCCAGCGTGGAAAGCAGCAGCCCTACACCCAATGAAAACGCGGCCAGCAGCAGCATTGGGATTGGGATAAACAAAATCGACCAGCGGATGGGCAAACCAATGATCAGAATGACAAACAGTAATGGGACTAACGACAACGCCAGGTTCACCAGCCCGGTAATCACTGCCGCGATGGCAAAGGAAGTTCTCGGAAGATAAATGCGGTGCAGTAAACCGCCCCCCCACACCAGGTTCACCATCGCCGCGGTAGTGGTTTGGGAAAAGAACAACCATACCACTAACCCGCTCAGGTTGTATGCCGGATACCCTGGAACAGAGGCAAATATCTGTGAAAACGCAATCGTCATAATCAGCATCATACCCAGGGGATTCAGCATGGTCCAGGCTACGCCCAAGAAAGAACGTTTGTAACGGGTCATAATATCCCGCCGGGCAAGCTGCAAAACCAGGTTGCGGTAGCGGAAAATTTCCCGCAGTTCTTCGAACGCGTGGATTCCCCGCTTGCTGCTGTCGTAAATAAGTTCCGAGGTGGCTGATTTTTGCATTATAGATACTTAAGTAAGGATAAAACAGACCCTATTATAAACGATACTTACCGCTATAGAATAAACAAATCCTTCCAGGCAGTAAAAATGGCTGGTATGGACAGCATTTTCTCCTGGTTCAGAAACCACCCCACGTGTATGGGCTGGCAACGTGCTAGGCTGGTTTGTAAGAATGGATAAATAATGAGCCGGCAAACTCCCGGAGGATGGGTAGTTTTTCGAAGCCATTACCGATCGAGCTTACGAGGGAAATCATCTTTTCTGGGGTATGGGGATGCAGCCAATCGAAAGGCACAGCTTCCGCCTGAACAAAACCAGCTTTCTTTAAAATTCCTTTTATTTGCCATTTAAAAAATGCTGTCTCGTCAGGCGAATCGCCCATCTTTTCCTTGATCCAGTGGATATTTTTCTGGACCATAATTTGTGGATTAAGCATATTGGGTTCCGCAAAACTCATTACCCCACCTGGTTTTAGCAGGGAATAAATCTTATTAATCGCGGGGACGATATCGAGATGATGCAATACCGATGATCCGACCACCGCATCAAAAGGACCGTCAATATCACAATCTTCAAAACGTTTTTCAAGAAATTGGACCCGTTCTTTCGGAAGCCCGCGCTGACGGGCGATGGCCAGCAGATCGTTTGAAATATCCACTGCAATTATTGTGGCCCCAGTGAGCACTAAAGCTTCGGTTAATAATCCAGACCCACAACCAATCTCCAGGACCTTCGCGCCCGGTTTCAAGTTGGCGCCGTCAGTAATAAGTTGAAACCTTCGTTTTCCTCTTGCCAGCCCCGCTTTTGTACCCCACCCCCAAATTACCTCGGGATTGCTGCTGGCTAATTTTGCTCCATGTTCAATTTCATTACGTGATCGGTTTGTCATAGACTCCCTGGCCTAAATAAAATTTAAAATTGGTAGTAACGGAGGAAAAGAGTTCGAATGGTGAAAGTCAAAACCACTGGAATATACAGCAATACCGGGTCTTCGGACCTCTATTCTACCTCAATTGACCGCTGTACACGCTGGAGGGAGGAATGCTGGCATCCAGAGCATATAACAATTCCCACTTAAAACCGGAATGTTTTACCAGCCAGGCGATTGTTCAATTTTCCATCTGACTCGTTTTCCCGATTATAATATCAGCGTTTCATATTGTTCTTGCCAAACCAGGTTCTTGCATACTGAGGAAAGGTAACTAGTCATCAATTCAAGGACTATGTAGAAGAAATTTCCTATGAAAACACAAGATGATACGCTGAAACATTATTTTTGCCACTCAGCAGCAATTGTTGAATCGAATAATATCGGTGATCGAACACGGATATGGGCCTTCGCCCATATCCTTCCGGGGGCAATGATTGGGGAAGATTGCAATATATGCGATCACGTATTTATCGAAAATGATGTTGTTGTTGGCAACCGGGTAACGGTGAAATGTGGTGTCCAGCTTTGGGATGGAGTTCGTTTAGAAGATGATGTTTTTATTGGCCCAAACGCTACTTTTACGAACGATCCATTTCCACGAAGTAAACACTATCCAGAGAAGTATGTAACCACCACCGTGCGCCAGAGTGCGTCGGTCGGCGCGAATGCAACCATCTTGCCAGGTCTGACGATCGGTAGAGGGGCAATGGTTGGAGCAGGCGCCGTTGTAACCCATGATGTTCCCCCGCATGCGGTAGTCGTGGGTAATCCAGCCAGAATAATTGGATATCAGGGATCGTATCAAAATAAGACCAGGGTTAAGGAAAATATTTCTGAGATCACCACCCAGAATAACTTACTGATCAATGGAGTGCGGATCGTCGATCTGCCATTGATTAAAGATCTCAGAGGTAATTTGTCCGTTGCAGAATTTAAAAAGGATCTTCCATTTGAACCCTGCCGGGTTTTTTGGGTATTTGATGTCCCGAGCAAAGATGTGCGTGGAGAACACGCACATCGAACCCTTCATCAGTTTATCATTTGTCTTAAAGGGTCCTGCTCCATTGTTTTAGATGATGGGAAAAACCGGGCTGAGGTTTCATTAAATACCCCAAGCCGTGGAATTTATATCCCACCAATGATATGGGGAATACAGTATAAATTTTCGTCGGATGCAGTAATGATCGTTTTTGCCTCAGAAGCTTATGATGCATCCGAATATATCCGCGACTACGATGAATTTCTAAAACTGGTGGATAAGCCATGAAAGTTCCATTTCTTGATATGAAGTCCCCGTATAGAGAACTCGCCCAAGAACTCGATGAGGCATACCATAAGGTTATGGAATCGGGGTGGTATATTCTCGGGGAAGAAGTTGAGGAATTTGAACAAGAATTTGCCTCTTACCTGGGGGTCAAGCATTGCATTGGCTTAGGAAATGGTCTTGAGGCGCTTCATCTTATCTTGAGAGGATATGGGATTGGGGACGGCGATGAAGTCATTGTTCCCGCGAATACCTACATCGCTACCTGGCTTGCGGTTAGTTACGCCGGTGCAAAACCAGTTCCTGTAGAACCAGATCCGGATACCTGCAATCTTGATCCTGACAGAATAAAACAGGCCATCACACCAAAAACAAGGGCCATACTGCCCGTCCATCTGTATGGGCAACCTGCCAATATGGATCCTATCAATAGACTGGCGCAAACGCATCATCTTTTGGTTATTGAAGATTCTGCTCAGGCGCACGGCGCGCGCTATCAGGGTCGTAAAGTCGGTTCGATTGGAGATGCATCTGGTTGGAGTTTTTATCCTGGAAAGAACTTGGGGGCATTGGGTGATGCTGGAGCTGTTACAACAAACGACGATGAATTGGCAGATCGCGTAAGAGTTTTAAGAAATTATGGCTCACGCATAAAATACTACAACGAAGTGAAAGGCTATAACTCCCGCCTCGATCCACTGCAAGCCGCTTTTTTACGAGTTAAATTAAGACACCTGGATGAATGGAATGATAGAAGAAAAAAAGTCGCCCAGAAATACTTTAAAGGGCTTCAGGATGTTCCTGGGATAATTCTTCCCCACGTGCCTGACTTTGCTGACCCCTGTTGGCATATTTACTTAATTCGTTCGAAAGCCCGCGATCCACTGCGCGCCTTTTGCGATGAAAAAAATATCGGCACCCTGATCCACTACCCAATACCCCCGCATCTTTCAGATGCTTATCAGGAGATGGGATACGGGCCGGCTAGTTTTCCGATTAGCGAGGAACTTGCTCAGACTGTGCTTAGTATACCCATGGGCCCGCATTTGACCGAGGAAGAACAAGATTGGGTAATCCAATCTTTGAGAGAGAGACTATGTCGCTAATATCCATTATCGTTCCTGTTTTCTATAATGCGCCAACATTGCACTCGCTCTCATCGTGTTTGAAAGAATTAGCTTATTCACACCCAGAACATCAGTTTGAGTTTATTTATGTCGATGATGGCTCTGGTGATGATTCTTATGCGGTGATGAAAGAAATCGCGCTTAAGGATCAGCGAGTTCGATTAGTGCGCCTGGTACGCAATTTCGGATCAAATACGGCGATTATGGCAGGTTTATCCTATGCCAAGGGGGATTGTGCTGGTTTCATTGCCGCGGACCTTCAAGATCCGCCTGAAATATTCTCTCAGATGATTCGTTTATGGGATCAGGGCGTGAAAATCTGCCTGGCAACCCGTGATGATCGCAACGGTGATCCGCTATTAACTCGCTTGTTTGCGAATGTTTTTAATTCCCTTTATTCAAAATATGTTTTCAAGGGCATGTCTCCACAGGGAATTGGCTTTTTTTTAATTGATCGAAAAGTAATTGATATTATTAATCTATCCGAAGAAAGGAACCCTTATCTGATGGGGTTGATTTTATGGACCGGCATCCCGTATAAAGTTGTTCCATATAACAGAGCGGAACGGAAAATTGGAAAATCACGCTGGACGTTTTCGAAGAAAATAAAATATTTCATTGATGCCTTTGCCTCATTTTCATATTTACCTTTGCGTATGGCATCCATCACCGGAATTTGCTTAGCAATGTTTGGTGGCCTTTATGCTTTCATTCTTATTCTGGGTCGAATTGTGGGCTTTATCCCGGAAGTGCAGGGGTGGACCGCTCTAATGGTAGTCCTGTTACTTGTTTCTGGCGTGCAGTTAATGATGCTTGGGATAATAGGGGAATACTTATGGCGTACCCTGGATGCAACCCGCAAGCGCCCAATATTTATAGTAGAAGAAGTTATTGAAAACTTACCTGAATAGATTTCCAGGCGCACTTGCCGCGGTCCCCAGAATGTAATTCACCTATGCGGTATCATAGGGCTGGGTTCGGGTTCCCACCAAACCAAGGATTGTTATCTTATCTTTTACAATTGAGGACAAGAAAAACCGTGAAACGGATTATTTCAAACCGGTGGATCTTCTGGATACTTCTTTTTTATATATTCCTCGCCGCATTACATTTTCAAATCGATCCGGGTGAATTTGGATACACGGATGACCTGACTTTTTTAAACACCTCCCGTACAAAAACAGTATTCACCTGGGTTTCGGATTTGTACAATACTTGGGGTGGTAGGATTACGGTAGATACTGCTTTTTACTATGTTTTCAATCCCAGTTTTGGGGTCGTCATTTGGAGACTGGTAAACCCATTAATATTTCTACTACTTTTCTATACCCTGGCTCGTTATGCTGTTAGGGAAAGGGATCGTCAAACGTTAAGTCTGTTTACGATCCTTGCGGCGTCTCTTGTGGTGTTGATTTCCGGTTCTATCCTGATAGAATTGAGTTTTTGGATCACTGGATCAATAAGTTACCTATGGCCTGTTACTTTAGGCCTGTATTCCCTGCTTCCTCTCTGGAGGCGAGTCCTTTTTGAAGAAGAAACGCGCGTGAACCTGTCCCATTTTCTGGCAGGCATATTTGCCTTAAATGGTCTTGAACAGATGGCTCTATTTATTACAACACTTGCCATAATCCTGCTCGTGATTCTCTATATTAAAAAGAAACCGCTACCCAGATCATTGATCGTACTTTTGGCTGTTTTTATCGTCTCATCTCTGGTTTTGTTTGTTGCGCCAGGAAACCAGGGAAGATTCAACGCATCTGTGATTAACTATTTTCCTGGCTTTGATCATTTCTCCCTATTGGAAAAGCTTCTGATAGGCATAGAATTTCTTTTTATATCCATCCTCTCCTTCAACCGGATCATCCTGGTGCTGTTTATGAGCGTCTTGCTGGCTGTAATGATTAAGGAAGTGATTACGAAGCAGGACAAGTTTGCTTTTGTGTTCGGGGTTTACCTGTTGTTTGGGTTAAGCCTGTTAGTGTTTTCCTATGAGGCGAGCCTTGGAAAACACCTTTCGTACTGGTTTTTTAACTTTGACAATCTGATCCAATATGACCGTGAACTGGCAAATGCATTCATCCTGATGAATGGACGATTTTTCATTTCAATATTTTCAATGCTTTTCTGGGGCGTGCTTTTGTTTATTGGTGTTCCGCTGGCCATCTTCCGTCTTCAACAGAAAAAACCGATCGAGTACATCCTTTATCTGTGTGTGTATTTCGGAGCGTTCGCAACGCTCTTCATGATGATTGCCTCCCCAAGTATTTATGCGTCCGGGTACAGGGTACGCTTTCCTTATACGATTCTCCTCATCCTCTGCCTGCTCTTGCTTATTAAGTTCGCGATTCCTCAGAACCAAACTTTTCAAGTCGGCAGACTTTTTGCTATTGTCCCTGTCCTTGCCTTTGGACTATACGGTTTAAACTTTGATGAATACACAATTTCAAAGACCTCCAATATTGCGGGATTTGTGGGAAGCAACGACAGCCATTGCAGTGTGGACATCATAAGTAAAAGCGCTTACATGGTCACCATTAATGGATGGGCTTATATCGAAGGGTACAGTGCCAATCAAGATACAAAATATCTGCTGCTTCATTCCGGTGAACGCTCATTTACCTTCACAACCAACAGGGTTGTTCGTGAAGATGTTACGAAAGCCTTCGGAAATGGGCAGAATTACGATCAGTCAGGGTTTAATGCAACTGCCCTCTTACAAGATCTCCCAAAAGGAACGTACCGTATTGGCGTTGGTATTTGGAACAAGGCCGAGAATATCAAGAAAGCATGTTACCTCGAGCAGGTTCTGGAGAAAAAATAAGCGCCCACAACTCGCGCCCGCTCTTGCACATCCTTCTCTGTGAATGCGGGATTGAGCTGGTTTGCTTTGCCCCATTCCAAACTTTAAAGGGATCGATTGGCAGTAACTTCCTAGCCTGAATTTTAAAATTGGTAGTAACGCAGGATAAGGGTGTGAACGGTGGATATCAAAACCGCTGGGATATAGATCAGAACCAGGGCCATCGAGATTTTATGCCATTTAAACTGGTTGTTATATAACATGAGGGTAAGGGTGGGGATAACAGGAATAAAATACCGGCCTTGTGCTCCATCGATTTGAGCGGCCTGATAATGCGTCCAAATTATATATAAAGCCATAAGCACCGCAACGAACATTCCGATCGAACAAAGAAAGCTGACCCATTTCTGCCAAACCTGGATCCTTATATCCTTCCGGTTGTCGAACAAACAAACCAGAATCAAGAATGCCAGATAAGTTTGGTAAATCCACTTCTTCAGTTGAGTATCCACCCAACCTAATATTCCAATGTACGATTTCCATAGATGGAAGGAATATAGTTCCAGCGTGTTATAAAGGACAACCAGGGCGCTTTTTGGATGGGTAATAATAAACAGCGCTTGTTCCCCCGGTCTGATATCGGCATTTTGTTGTGTGCTGGAATAATTTACCTTCGCCCCGTTTGAAACAGATAACAGTGTTATGGAAAGAGTAACAAGAAAAAACACAGCAAGAAACAATAGTTGCTGTTTGCGGGATGAGTATTTTCTGGCAGGAATGATGAGGGCAAAACTAGCCAAAAGCGCGTAGGGTGGTTTTGATAGTGCCAGGAGCGTAATTAGCACGATCAAAAGAAGATAATCGAATTTCGCCATTTGGTCCGTCTCATTAAAAGACAAATGCAGGCAGACCGCGATCAACACAAACGCAAATGCGTTTGAAAAGGCATCCGCTGATACAGATGCGGCCTGAAACAGGGACATCGGCATCAACATAAACGCCAGGAAAACCCATTTATATATGGGGGTGATCTTGAGCGCCAAATAGCATAGCACCATCCAGAAACTCAAATTAAAGAGGCGGGCAAGGTAAAACGCCGCTGCCGGAGGGAGAGCGAGGGAACGACCTACCAGACACCCGAGCGCTTGGGGAAAGTATGGAATAGCGCTATAGGTCATCACGTTGGGGTAAACAATCGAAATTTCTATCGCGTTATTTACTGGCGTAGTAAGAAACGACAAAACCGATTTTGCAGGTATTCTTTTTTCGGAATGAAAAGGCACCCCTTCCGTAATTGCCATGAAATCATATAATGATTTAGGCATCCTTCCTTCAGGGGCAAGAACCTGTCCTTTTGATATCACGTAAGCGCGTTTAAAGTGCTGGTACTCATCGGCAGCTTGAAAGGGTGCAGACGCCATAATAAAAGCGACGCCGAATAGCGCCGCGAAAGTCAGGAAAACATTTTCAGCCTGACCCCAAAAATTAAGTAGTCGCCTGGCGTTTGAAAATAGAGAGCTGCTCATCAGTACGCGAAGTTCTTAATGATAGGTACGTTTTTCATTCGCTTTTGGATGGCTTGGTAAAATCCCCAATCTGGTAAACGCCCCCAAACTTTGGACCAAATATTCCCATCGAAATTACACTTCGCTCAGCAAGGCATTTCTTTGCGGCAGCATAAACATCCTTTTCAGTTGAAAAATGATGCTTCCGAATATTTACTCCCATAAGTCGAAATAAGAATACCATCAACCCGCGTTCGGTCGGCACGCCATACACCACCTGACCACCTGGTTTCAATACCCGGGCAATTTCCTCAAAAGCCTTTTCCTGTTGCTCAGGCTTCAGATGTTCCAGAATGCTGATCAACAGAACAGTATCAAAGGTGTTGTCTGGATACGATATTTTCAGCACATCCCCATTTTGAAGACAGGTCTTTATGCCAATTGGGTCAAATACTGACTTTACCTCATCAATGTTTGCCGTCAGATCCAGGCCGTGAATCTCCTGATACATGTCTTTTAAATTCAGGAAACTCAAGCCGGTTCCAAACCCAACTTCTAATATCTTTTCCCCGCCTTTTAATTGGGATAAGCACAATTCCACACGCTTACGATAAAAAGAGCCAATTAATGGCCAGTAATAGAACCGGATCGGGTCTTCACGGTTAACGCCGCGGTATTGCTTATAGGGTAATAGCTTCAACTTAATCAAAGGGTTCTCCTACCAAAGATTGTCCAATTTTTTTAGGATAATCGCGATTAGATAAATTTAATTCTTCGAGCAGCAAAAAGCACCATGCGCAGCAAGAGTAAGCCGTGTTTCCAGCGACTGATATTGGTTGTGCCGTACACCCGTTCTCTGTACCGGATGGGCAGATCAACGATTTTTCGGTTCAAGCGGGCTGCGCCAAACAAAAGATCAAAATCCCCAAAAGGATCAAAGTCGCCAAAGTAGGAACGGTTTTCGACGATCCGTTCGTAATCCCGCTTCCAAAGAACTTTGGTTCCACACAAGGTATCTTTCACCAGCTGACCAAGCAGCCAGGTAAAGGCGACACTAAAGAATTTATTCCCCAAGAAATTGAGAAAGCGCATGGCTTCTTCTGCCATAGGGTATACCAACCGGACGCCGTTGATAAATTCACCTTTATTGGTAACCAGGGCTTCGTAGAAGCGAGGTAAATCCTCCGGGGGAACCGTAAGATCTGCATCCAGAATCATCAAAACCTCGCCGCTCGCGTTGGCAAATCCTTTACGGACGGCGTCTCCTTTGCCTTTTCCATCCTGTTTCATCAACTTGCAATTTCGTTCCGGGTACTTCCGTATCGTTTGTTCGATTACCGTGTAGGTATCATCGGTTGAGTTGCCTTCGACAAAGATCAGTTCGGTACCAGCCCCCATCTCCGGCACGCGATTAAATATATTCTCGATGTTTCCGGCTTCATTCCGTGCCGGAACCACCACGGAGACAATCGGTGCAGCGATTACGGGGCCGGGCTGCGGCGCGGGACGGGCAACAATGAAATTTGCGATTGCCAGGTAATTAAATGGCCACAATTTGACCAGATACTTGTTTATCAAAGCGGTCACGAGCGGGATATTGAACGGAAACAGAATTTCCTGCCAGGACCGGACCGGGGAAAACCCCGCGAGAAGCAGCAAATTATCCACATCCTCCCCGGTAAGCCAGTTCTGGTTCAGGACTGGGCGCGCAATCCCCAACTTTTGCGCAACAAATAAAGGGGCTTGCCACAAACGGCTGTAAAAATTGATAATCACCCGGCTGTCTGGGGGGCAAACACATTGGATCTGCTGTAAAACGGCTTGCACATCCCACAGGTCATTGAGCAAGTCCGATAAAATAATGACATCGAAGGTTTCGTCCTTGATGCATTGTGACAGCGTGTGAGCATCAAACGGATAAAAGCGCAGGCCGGGATAACGAGCCTGGGCATCCGCAACCATATGCGCTGAAAAATCGATGCCTACCCCTTCGGAGGGGCAAAGGCTGGCCAGTAGATCCCCTTTACCACAGCCAATCTCCAAAACCCGCTGCCCATTGGGAATAAGGGACTGATATACCTTGATCAAACGGCTTTGATAAGAGCGGCTTGCCCATCCCCAACGATCCTGGGCAGCGACCTTATCCCAATGTTGAATGCGTACTTCGGTATAATCCTTGCGCGCCAGGGCCAGGGAGGTTTCCATTCCGATGTTGATATTTTCCATATGAATAATTACCTACGAGCTGATAAAAGGATTGCTGAGCGATTTTACCATCATCTAAATGATCCTTACACCATTCGAGCAGAAATACTGCTATTTTCGCCTCATCCTCCACCCCAGGTGAAAAAAGACCTGCTTTATCAATGCGAATAACCCTTTCTGCCTGAGGACTCGATACGCCTTGCCATAAACCGTGTCCGCGCGATACTGTCCGATCGCATTTCTATCCGAAGAGCGATTACGATCCACGGCCATACCGCCTTCCAGGCAGTATATACGCAATGGCGCGGCCACCGTTTTCCATTCAAACAGCGGCATCAGCCTCTCGAAAGCGGATTGATAGGCAGTTTTAGGAATGGCCAGCATTTCAATCAACGCTTCCGCCAGACCGGTGACGTCAAACGCGGCTACTACCCTGCCAACAGCATACTTTTGGATCCATTCGGCGGTAACGTCGCCTTCCGATACCAGCGCGGGCAGCCCCGCGCCAAAGTAATCGATCACGCGCGTGCGGATGGCAAAGCGGGTCTCGATATGGTCTGGTTGAAAGGAAACGCCGATATCAGCCTCACGCAGCAGCGCCTGGTGTTCCTGATATGGAAGCCACGCGATGAAAAAAATACTTTTGTCTTTCTCAGCGATCGTTTCCGCCAGCGCGATTGCCTGCCTTGCCATTTGATGTTCCGGGACAGTTGGGTTAGGGTTTCGCGTGCCCAGGAAAATCAACTTTGCATCGGGATGGCGAGCAATAACCTGGGGCCATGCATTGATTAAGGTTAGCGGGTCCAGCCAGTTCCAAATTCCCCCTCCCCAGAGGACAATTTTTGCATCTTGAGGGACGAGCGAACCCCGCACAATTGGCCGCGGGTGAACAGGGTGGTTGAAATATCCAACCCCCACCACATCCAACAGGCTGCGTAAGGTAGAGTCTTGGGTAAAGGTTTGTGGGTTAATCCGTCCATTAGCCGCTAACATACCAAACCAGAAATCTCGCTGCCGTTCTGTGCCGCATATAAAGAAATCGCCCAGCTGCAGCAAGCGGTTGGTTGCCTCGATCGCGGTCTGGTTACGCTGAACTTGCTCAGGTAAAGGCTGCTCCAGATAGTAAAACATGTTTTCCAAAAAGAACGGGTCGTACAGGTCAACAATCAGCCGGGCCTTCACCTGGTAAAGAAATGGATACCGGATCGCCATATATCCGGAGATCAGGACAATTTCATGCGCATCCACCAGCGATTTGAGAAATGAAGCGCGGTCTTCTTGATAGGCAACAATCTTCACCCCCGGAATGGTAATGGAAGTCTGATTGGGTACCGCCAGGGTAATATCCACATCCGCACACATGGCCTGCGAAATTTGCATATACCGCAGCCCAGGCCCACCCATTTTTTCATCCATCACATCGTTGCTGATTATCAGCAAGCGCGGACGCGGATCAGACCTTTCTATAGCCATAAGCTTAGTACTCCGGTATTGGCCTGGTTTTCCTAGCCGTAAGAAGGGGTAGATAGAGGTCTTGGATGCGCTCCAGGCTCAAATCCGGTAGGCCGTTCCGCAGGGCATTGGCTGGGAAGCGCGCCTGAAGCGCAAACAGTTTCTCATCCGTTAGCTTGCGGCTGAGGCTAATTTCCTGATGCTGCTGCCTGAGGTTCGAAAATTCTTTGATAATCTGCTGCCATACGCGCAGGTATGCCGCCGCTGTCGGTCCGTTTGCCTTGAGAACGGCCTTTCCAAAGCGGTAAAAGTCCAGGAATAGATATCTGAGCAGCAGCATCCTTTGGTATCCGTCCAGGAGCTTTAGCGTAAAACGGTAACGCCCATACGTGACATGATAAAGCTTCGCGGGCGCAAGCGCGCCCGTTCCCTGAGCCGGCGCGCTCGCACCGAAAGCGTGGTAAACCACCGCTTTTGGGGCGAGTTTTACCGTATAACCCAAAAGACGGGCGCGGTACCCCCACTCCACATCTTCGTAATACATCGGGAAGCATTCATCCATCCGGCCGACCGCCTGCCAACCTTCTCGCGAAATCAATGCTGCGGCAAAACACGCCGAAGGCAAATCCTCCCAATGATCATATTGCCCCAAATCCAGCTGCCCAATCGCATTGTCGGTCCCGTAATCATCTAATTGGATGCGGTTCCCAACCCCATTGAGAAAAGCCGGCGCCCAGGAAAAATGAAGCTTGGGAGCCACACAAACACACCCCGCGCCGCCTTCGATGACTGCGACCATTTGAGCCACTGCATCCGGCTCTAAAAAGGTATCCTGATTGAGCAGCAAATAATATTCACCCTGCGCGGCTGCCACCCCCCGGTTGTTGGCTGCTGCGAACGAAAGCGGTGCGTTTAGTGAAATGGTTTTTACTTGGGGATACTGCTCCTTGAGCCATGGCACGAAAGGCTCGGTCGAAGCATTATCGACAACGATAATTTCCAGCGGCGTATAGGTCTGCGCGATCAGCGATGAAAGGCACCTCTCCAGCCACTGCCGGTCATTAAAACCCAGGATTATAGCCGACACCGGTTTACCCGACAAGCGCGTCGGTTCGCGCGGAGTTGTTTCTTCACCCAGGCGTTTTAGCAGCCCCGCTTCAGCCAGGCAGGCGAGCACTGAACGGGTCAGGGCGGGCGCAGCGCCGAAACTGGAGGCAGCCGCCAGAGTTGTTTCCAGGTCATGCTCACCTGCGTATTCCCATATACGTGCGACCGTTTCATCAATGACAATTTTTCCACCTTGCGCTGTTACCAGAAACGGCCCGGCCTGCTTCGCAAGATAAACCCCTTTGGGAATACTGTAATGGATCATTTCCCTGATCGCTTTGTCCTTCTTTATTGGCCGACTTCAAGGGTGCGCATATAACGGTATATTTTTTCGATCTGTTGCGACCAATCGCTGTAACATTCTTTTACTTCCGCCAGCGCATTGGCCACAATGTCCTCCCGCAGCGGCTGGTTTTGTAACCCGTACGCGATCCTTTCTGCCAGGCAGCTCGGACTGGCCTCGGACAGGAGACAATTTTTCTCATCTTTCAGGAGCCAGGTTGTCGCGGCGTTGTAATTGGTGACCACCAGGCAGCCGCTTGCCATGAGCTCAAACGGCAGGTAAGATGGGTGGCGCGTAAACATTAATACCATTCCCGCGTCACACTGTCGATAAAGCGCGTGAGTTTGCTCCAAAGAAAGCAAGCCCATATTATGCACCACATCCTTCAAGCCATATTCTTCCGGGTTCCACTGCGCGCCGGCCGAAACAATCTCTACCCGGTTGCCCATATCCACTTTTAGTTTCCGCAGCGCGGTGCTGCCCAATTCAAAAGCGTTCCGCGGATGCTCCGGGCGACCGTAGAAAAAGACCTTGTATGGTTTATCGGTGTTGGATTTTCGCGCCAGGTCGGGATACATGCTTTGGGTGTCCACACAGGGAATAAAATATTCCGCTTTTCCACCGCTTTTCTCAGCGTAGATTTCTTTTAAGGCAGGCGTATTCACCAGACCGTAGAAACCAAAACGATACGTGGCTTCCACCTGCGCATACGTGCTGCCCGCCGGGTAAAACAGCGATTCAAGATCCTGTAAGAAATAAAACTTTCGGCGTGTCTTTTGAAAACGGAGCAAAAAGTAAGCGGTATTCCAAAGCGTTGCAATGGAGGCGTCGGTAGGTTCCAGGCTATCGAAAGTATCGTTCACCCGAATCCGCTGCACTTTCGAGTTCCCCAACGCCGGGAAAGCCTGGCTGATCCTGGCAAGCACGACTTCTTCAGAAAGGGAGCCGACCACCGCGAATTGGTTTTTCACGCCGTGCGCCTGCTGCAGATAGTCCGCGAACCGCAGGATGGTGTAGATCCCCCCGTAAAATGGGTGCAGAAAATCAGGGATGAACCAGGTAATACTTTTGATATCCAGCGTTCCCGCATTCTCCTGCTGGAGAGCTTTGCTGGCCTGGATCAGTTGGGGCGTGAAATCATAATTAAAGGCAATGGATTTTGCCTCTTCGCTGTAAGCGCTCCAGGTTCCTCCACCTGGTTTTCGATGCGCAACCCAGGCCTTTCCGCCTATTCTTCGAGATAACCAGCGCCGGCCGGAGCGGGCCAACCCGGAAAAACCATCCGCGAATAAAATTTCAAAAACATGCTTGATATCGCGCAAAATAGCCATTTATCCAGCCTTTTTTAAAGAATCGATAAAAGAAACCGCAAAATCATAAGCCGGTTGTTCATCCGGTTTCCGGAAACGAGGATCGGAATCCCAATCGGAAAGGTTCGGGTTATAGTACGGGTCGCCGGTTTTCAGTACTGGAGAATAATGTTCAAAGGACAGCAGGAAATCCTCGTTGGGAATGTGCCCTTTATGGGTGGCTGATTCCTGGTGATAAAGCCGGACAAACGGGTTATATACCACCCGATACCCGGCCCGGTTAAGCCGCATTCCAAACTCCACGTCATTCCCACACAGTAAAAATGCTTCGCTCAGGCCGCCCATTTTTTCGTACACTTCACGGCGCACCATGATGCAAGCCGCCGTCACTGCCAGATAATCCCGGTACCATTCCGCCAACCCAAAGACACTCCACCGCCCCTCGCCCAGACCGCCGAAGATATGCCCGGCAAAACCGCTCAAGCCCAGGATAATTCCGGCATGCTGGATCCGCCCATCCGGCCGCAGGAGTTTCGCCCCTACTGCCCCTACCTCTGGGCGGGCAGCCCACATCACCATCTCGGTCAACCAGTCCCCATGCAGGACTTCGGTATCATTATTCAACAACAACACGAGAGGGAAATTCGAGTTTTGAACGCCAAAATTATTCACCGCCGAATAATTAAACGTCCCTTCATAATGCAGCACTCGCACCCGCGGGTTATGGCAAATCTTTTCGTAATACGGGAAATTTTCGGGGCGCACAGGACCATTATTGACAATTAATATTTCGTAATTCGGATAGGTCGTTTTGGCAACGATCGAACTCGACGCACCTTTCGAGCATCGCGTTCGAGCCCCGCGATAGAATAATGATCGTCACCCCTGGTTGGGTAGCTTGTCCCCAGGAAACCCGGATAAAACCGGAAGAATCCAGGAAGGCTTTTGGCGAAGATAACCCAATCCGGGCCAGATGTCCCGCGATGGATTTGAATTGGGCATCCGGTACATAGGATTTGGCATAAATATTGGTCGCCGTAGAAACTGCCGAGTCGCGCCAGTGATAAAGCACTTTGGGAATATGCCCGATATGCTGGGTTTGCTCGGCGACCCGTAAGAAAAGATCCCAATCTTGCGCTCCGTCTGTCTGCGAATCAAAACCGCCCAGCGCTTGCACAAGTTGTCTGCGTACCACGGTCAGGTGGGTAATATAATTAGAGGAGAGCATAATATCCGGCGACCAACCAGGTTTAAACAGGGGGGCCTTTCGCTCGCCAGTGGTCGCATCCAGAATATCATGATCGGAATACAGCAAATCACAGTCCGGGTGCTGATTCAGGTAGCTGGCTACTTCAAACAGGGCAAACGGCGCGATCGTGTCGTCATGATCCAGGAAGGCGACAAAGTCCCCCTGCGCCAGTTCCAGGCACGCGTTCGAATTTCCAGAAATTCCACGGTTGTCAGGTAAAAACCCTAACCGCACCTTCGGGTTTTCAGCCGCGTATCGCTCCAGCAATTTCTGGACATTTTCGTTAGCGGGGTTACCGTTTACCAGGCAAAGTTCCCAATGAGTGTACGTCTGGCTGCAAACGGATAGGATGGCCTGTTCCAGCACATCCACCGGTGGATCATACACGGGGGTGATAATACTGATCAACGGGGTATAAGAAAAATCCTTAATCGCTTCCGCTTGATTTTGAAGCGCTGCCACATCCGGCTCATTATTTTCAATCCACTGCTCGTACGTATAAGCAGGTAAAGAAGGCGCGGCGATTGGCGCTCCCTTGGTTTCCTTGTGAAACAGCCCGCGCAACCCCTGGTGCCGTAAAATGGACACAACCCGGACGGCGCCGAGAACCAGCTTTTCCTGCAAGCTGCCGTTCGGGATAAGGATGCGCACAAGGCGAGCCGCCCGGAATGTGCGGCTGTTCAATACGGCGCCTAACTGCGCGTTGAGCGAGGCTATTACTCGATCCCGATCCATAACGACCTGGTTCTGTTCCGATAGCAAACTTTTTTGTTCCAGGTTTTCCTGGCGCAGTTCTCGGTTTTCCTGGATCAGGCGGTCCATGCCAAGCACATATTCCTTCACGGGCTGGAGAGATGCACCTTGTGCCCGCCGGATGCGCACATGCCGGGATTTTCTTGAGGTGTTTGACATTCGAAATATGCCTCTTTAAATAAGCAGGGTTATTCGCGCAGCAGCTGCCCGAACGGGGTCAAGAACCTTTGGTTTTCGAAAGCATTTGCCAGATTTTTACCATCCATCGTTGCCGGCGGCTTCCAGGCGGAAGCAGATTGCGCAGTTTGCACATGACCTGGTATACCCGGCTGTGCGTAATGGCGTTTAATTCGGCCCGTAAACCATTTAATTCATTTTCTTTTTGAACCAGTAAAACATCCTTCTCGGCCAGCGAGCCATCCTTTTCTGCCAGCCAGCCATCCTTCTGCACCAGCCAACCTTCTTTTTCTGCCAGCCAGCCATCCTTCTGTGCCAACCAACCATCCTTTATGGATAGCATATCGCGCTGCTCACGCTCCACTTGCCGCAAAGCCGCATTCTCCTGGATCAACCGGTCGATTCTACGCTCATAGCCCATCACAATCCGGTAAACTGGTTCATTCATCCGGCGGAAGCGCACCGCCCAATGGGTGATAAACGTGGCGTCATAATCAACATCTCGGAAGAACCCGTTTTGCGCGAACAAGGCGGCCCAATATTCAGGCGGCTGCAGATTAAAGTGGGTTACCTCCCGATAATCCTGGCTGCCAGAGGAAAACAGAATATCGTTTGTGTGCCGGCATAAGTTGGCAACCGCTTTTTCCGCCTCATCTTTGGGCATATGCTCCAAAACTTCGATGGTTACGATCAAATCGTATTTTTGCGGGAAAGCATCCGCGACGGAGCCTACCCAACAGAAAGGCCGGATACTGGGATCGGTGTTCTGAATCGCGTAATCGGATATATCTACCCCGTATGCTTCGGCTCCATGGTTGCGTAATCCTTCCACCAGAAACCCCATTGCACAGCCGGCATCTAAAACAGTCTTCGGGGATAGGTCTCGAACAATCCGCTCGGCAATCGCATCAAAAGACTTAAGCCATTGCTCATCCCGCTGGTAAGGACGTCCACAACCGGATCGATAATAATTCGCGTCGAATATTTTTCCTGGTTCCTGCGTCATTTTTGATAGACCCTTTCCTTCAAAATACCCAAGAAAACCCCTGTGGACAGCAGAACTCCCACTTAAACCTCAAGCGCCAAATGCAGCGCTCGTTTCCAGTCAGGCATTCGCAAGCCAAAAGTCCGCGTAAACAAACTGCAATCCATAGCCGAATAGAGCGGCCGGTTTGCCGGGGTCGGAAATTCATCACTCGCGGCGGGCAGAATTTCCACCCCGTGGTCCGCGGGCTGGCAGATTTTTACAATTTCCTGCGCCCATTCCATCCGGTTTGCAATGCCGTCTCCCGCCAGGTGATATACTCCGCGCCGCTCCCGGACAAAATCCAGGACTTCCCCCCGCCCCATCGCCAGCGCCTGAGCGGTGATCTCGGCCAGCATCCTGGCCCAGGTAGGGTTGCTCACCTGATCGTCGACCACACGGATGGACGAGCGGTCTTTGGACCAGCGCAAGACTTTGTTGACAAAACTATCTCCCCGCAGCGAATAAACCCAGGCGGTGCGCAGAATCAAGTATGCGCCGTCCACCTGCTGCACAGCTCGCTCACCTTCCAGCTTGGTTTGGCCGTACACATTCAGTGGGTTGGCTGCATCCTGCTCTACATACGCGCTGCCTTTGCTCCCGTCAAAAACGTAATCGGTTGAGTAGTGAATGAGCACTGCCCCTAAACGGGCCGCCGCTTCTGCCAGTACCCCTGGAGAAGCGGCATTGATCACGCGCACGCGTTCCGGCTCGCTCTCTGCTTTATCAACCGCCGTATAGGCGACCGCGTTGTAAATTACCTGGGGATGCAGGTCCATGACCTGCTTCGAAAGCCGTTCTGGGCGGGTGAAATCGATCTCGGGATAATCCAGGCCGATCACCTCCCCCAATGGTGAAAGGGCTCGCTGCGCTTCCCAACCTACCTGCCCCGTATTTCCCAGCACCAGAATGCGCATCATTCCTCCAGAATCTGCAGCAGATAACTGCCGTAGCCGTTGGTCGACATCTTTACAGCTTCTGCCCGCAGTTTGCCGGCGTTGATGAACCCCATCCGGTACGCGATCTCTTCCGGGCAAGAGATCATCATCCCCTGCCGTTCCTCGACCGTCTGCACAAAATTCGCCGCCTGCAGCAGGGTCTCGTGCGTTCCAGCATCCAGCCAGGCTACGCCCCGCCCTAGCTGCTGCACATGCAGCTGGTTCATGTGTAGATAGATCTGGTTGATATCCGTGATTTCCAGCTCCCCGCGTTTTGAAGGCTGTAGCTCGCTGGCGATTTCAACCACCTGGTTATCATAGAAATAAATCCCCGGCACCGCGAAGTTGGAACGCGGCTTCTGCGGCTTTTCCTCGATGCTCAACGCATTCCCGTCCGCATCAAACTCGACCACCCCATACCGCTCTGGGTCGCGGACCGGGTAGGCAAACACCACTGCGCCTTGCTCCAATTGGGCCGCCTTACGCAGCGTGTCTGGTAGGCCGTGCCCGTAAAAGATATTGTCGCCCAGGATCAGGCACACCGTATCCGTACCGATGAAATTCCCGCCCGATAATAAATGCCTCCGCCAGACCGCGCGGCGCGGCCTGCTCGGCATATTCAAAGCACATGCCCCACTGGCTGCCGTCTCCCAGCAAGCGGCGAAACATTGGCAGATCTTCCGGCGTGCTGATGACCAGCACCTCACGGATCCCCGCCAGCATCAGCATCGAGAGCGGGTAATACACCATGGGCTTGTCATAGACCGGCAGCAGCTGCTTGCTGATCGCCAGGGTCAGCGGGTACAGGCGCGTGCCTTTTCCACCTGCAAGGATGATGCCTTTCATTTTTGCCCTCCACGATTCGCGTAATTCCGTTCCATCCAGCCGGAATAATCCGTTTTCGTACGGACCGTTTCGACCCATTCCGGGTGGTTGAGATACCATGCTACCGTCTTGAGCAGGCCGGTTTCCAATGACTGCTTCGGGCGCCAGCCCAGTTCGGCTGAAACTTTCCGAATATCCATTGCGTAGCGCCGGTCGTGACCCGGCCGGTCTTTTACATACTGCATCAGCGATTCATACGAGCTGCCGTCGGTTGCAGGCGCCAGTTCATCCAGGATCGAACAAATCGTGCGTACCACATGCAAGTTTGGCGGCTGGTTATCGCCGCCGATATTATAGGTCTCTCCCAGGCGCCCAGCCTTGACCACCTGCCAGATGGCCTCGCAGTGATCTTCTACATACAACCAATCCCGCATCTGCTGCCCATCGCCATAAATCGGTAGGGGTTTGCCGCTCAGCGCGTTCAGGATCATCAATGGGATCAACTTTTCTGGGAACTGGTAGGGACCGTAATTGTTCGAGCAGTTGGTCATGGTCACCGGCAGGCCGTAGGTGTGGTAATACGCCCGTACCAGATGGTCGCTGGAGGCCTTCGAAGCCGAATAGGGTGAATTGGGCGCGTAGGGGGTGGTTTCCGAGAACGGCGGGTCGCCAGGCCCCAGGGTGCCGAATACCTCATCGGTAGAAACGTGATGAAAATGCACCCGGCAGCCGCGGCTGCCCCAACTGCCGCCTTCTCTACCAGCCAGGATTGCCGCGCGGCTTCCAGCAAGTGTAAACGTGCCAATGATATTGGACTGGATAAACTGCGCCGGGCCAAGAATGGAGCGGTCCACGTGCGTTTCAGCAGCAAAATGCACCACCGTATCAATTGCATACTGGTGAAACAAATCATGGACCAGTTTCTGATCGCAGATATCCCCCTGGATGAAGGTATGCCGGGATGGATCCGGCAAATCGCTGAGGTTCGCCAGGTTGCCCGCATACGTCAGCGCATCCAGGTTGAGAACGCGGACATCCGGTTCAAGTCCTAATACATAATGGATGAAGTTCGAGCCAATAAAGCCGGCGCCGCCGGTAACCAGAACATTCCTCATCTTAGTTTCCTTATCTGCTTAATCGAATAGCTGGGCGTCTTTGAAGGATATGCCTTGCGCATCTTTCGCGGACAGAATGGGCGGCTGGCCTTGCACCAGCGGCCATACGATGGCTAATTCAGGATCATTCCACATCAATGTCCGTTCGCATTCCGGAGCATAAAAATCGGTGACTTTATAGGTAAACTCTGCCCATTCGCTGACCACGTAGAACCCGTGCGCGAACCCAACCGGAACCCATAACATGCGTTTATTCTCGGCGCTCAACAGCGTGCCGATCCATTTTCCAAAGGTTGGAGAGCTTCTGCGCAGGTCAACGACCACGTCATACACTTCACCCGCGATCACCCGCACCAGCTTGCCCTGTGGGTGGCAAATCTGATAGTGCAGGCCGCGCAAGATTCCTTTTTGCGAGCCTGAATGGTTATCTTGCACAAAGTTGGTCGGGATGCCTGCTTTCGCAAACACCTCCGTCTGGTAGGTTTCCATAAAGAAACCTCGCGCGTCGCCAAATACGCGCGGTTCAATTACGACAACGTCTGGGATTGAGGTTGGAATAAATTTCATCAGTTCGCAGCTACGCTATTGGATCAGGGTTAATTGGTCTAGAAAACCGTACCAAATTATACCATTGCCTGCGAAGCTGCCTGGATTGAGTGTGCTTCTTCCCGCATGGCGCGGTAAAATGCAGCCGCGAAAGCTCCCAGGATTAGCGTGCGCAGCGGGATTGTCATCCAGAGCGCCCAGAAAAATCCTCTCGAAAGCATCACAGGCCACTCCAGCAAATTGACCAGCACCAACACCAGGGCAAACAGGAATGCCTGGCGGCCCGGCAGTGCGAGCAGCGCCAGGGGAAGCAGGTAAAGAACCCATTGTGGGCTCCAGCCTGGCGACCAGAGCACAAACAGGCTCCAGGCGAACCCAACCAGCGCTATGGATTGGCGCCTTCCGGAAGGCCCCGTACGGGGCTTGAACCTGGAAAGCGCCCACAGCCCCACGCCCCCAAACACCATCAGGCTGGCGATGGGTGGAATGACAGCCGGGTTGCCCTGCACGATCCCCGCCCTGGCAGGGTCCAGACGTTCTTCCGCGGAGCCAAAACTTCCGGTGCGGATGTTGCCATCCAGCAGCGCCCACACGGTTTCCCAGGAACCTTTCCCGGCTTGCGAACGCAGCGAGGCAAGGGTGAAATCAGGCGCGACCAGCCACAAGAACGCATACAAAAGCACCACCGGCAGCAGGCTGATGGCCGTCAGCCCCGCCAACCGTTTCCAGGAGACCCTTCCCCAGGCCGCCAGAACCGCCAGCACGGGAAATAACTTCAGGGCTACCCCCAGGCACAGCGCGGCTCCGGCTGAATAAATACGACCTTCCAAAATTAGATAGAGTCCCAGGAGCAAGAAAAAAACCACCAGCGGGTCGAAGTACCACCATTGGTACGGCAAAGAAACCATCACCAGCAGATACATCCCGGCGCGGGCCAGCCGGTCTTCCGGCGCGAATAAGCGCGCCACCAGGCACGTAAACAGGTACACACTCCCGGCATTCGCGAGTAACAGGAGAAAATTCAGCAGATAGGTAAATACGTGCTCCTGTCCTCTGGCCAGTACATTCAAAGCGGCTGCGATGAACGGAAATATGGGCGGGTATTCCACCCAGTAATCAAAAAAAGGCCAGCCCGGCAGCCCATACACCAGGTAATAATGGAGAAAATCGCCGTACCCGCGCAGTGCCTCGACCGGCGTGGAGATCAGCCCAACCAGGCGCGCGAAGAACAGGCCGGCGGCCAGCAGCAGCGGCGCGCGTTTCCAAAAGTCAGGCCCGTTACTCGCGTCCATAGATCACCGCCTGGGAATCCTCGTACAACGGTTTCCAACCGGCCTGCTGTAGTTTTTTCAGCAGCGGGCGGTCTGGCTGGAGCATCACCAGGTCTACCCCATAACGCGCCAGGACCTCGTCCCAGTTCTTCCCCGCCTGGACGGCAGTAATCCATTCCCCAACCACCGCGTCCCCGAACAGGTCCGTCCGGCCGTCCACAAACGTGCGGAAGTCTGGCAGCGCCCACTGTAAATAGCCGCCCCAGTTGTACTCATTCAACAGTTTGCCGCCGCTTTGATGGCTGCTCAACCAGTCCACCGCCTGGGCCGGATATCCGCTCGAAAGATAATAGCGCACAAATGCCGGCTGGGTAACCACGTACAATTTCCCAATCGCCACAAAGCCCAACAGCGCAACCAGTCCCAGGTTGATGCCCTTCTTGATGGCAAGCGCCCGCGCCGTCTCGGTGCCATTCTTGCAGCTCAGGCGAGCCAGGCGCTCCAAACCCGGGGCTCGCTCGCGCCATTCTTGCAGCGCGGCGGATGCATAGCGGGTCAGGACGGGTACGGCTACCAGGGCGAACGGGCCAAAATTCCGGCGCGCCACCAGGGCCATCCAGGCAAAAAGCAGGAAAGTAATCAGGTCGCTGCCATCCATACGCCGCCCGGCCAGGCTGGCTGCCGCGAATACCGCCAGCAGCAGCCACAGCACCGACTGCTCAATTAGCATATGGAAATCCGGCGAAGCCCATTCGGGGATAAACTGCTGTAACACGCTCATATTCACGGTAAGGAAAGGCAGCCGCCACATGTCCAGGCCGTTGGGGTTGATCAACACTGCCAATCCGCAGGCCGCCCCCCACGCGCCCAGGCGGATAATCTGGCGCCATGCCAGCACCGCCCCCGATTGGATCCCCAACCCATGATTGAGCACCTCACCCGCCAGCATCGCCCCGATCAAGATCAGCCCCAGCGGATAACCACCGTGCGTATTGGCCCACAGGATAAAGATCAACGGCAGCGCCCACAGGCGATCCTGGCCGCGCCACTTGTAGCGGAAGACCACAACCCCCACCAAAGCCATCCAAACCAGCGATAGAAGCTGCGGCCTGGCCGACCAGACCACGGAAGCCACCACGCTCCCCAGCAGCAGCGCCCCGGCTTTTAGAAAGATAGGCCCTTCACACTGCCAGAAGACCAGGGCCATGCTCAGCGTAGCGAACAGCGCCACGCCCAGCCCCAGACCCAGGAAACCCAGCCAGCGAAAAGACAGCGCCATTCCAACCTGAGCCAGCCAGTAGGGGTTTGTCCAGGGCTCCCCACCCCGCGTAAACGAGAAGATATCCACGTTCAGCAGCTGACCGGTGCGCACGATTTCCTCACCGGCCCGCAAATGCCACCACATATCCGTATCCAGCGGCGTGCGGGCTGCCATGCTAAAAATCAGCAAGAAGGTAACCACAATCACCAGGCGAGTGACAGCATCAGCCGCACCCCGAACAGGCAAGGGCCTGCCCGTTGAAAGGTTCTCGGCTGGCGCTACAATCGGTTCAGGAGAGACTACCATAGGAGCAATCATCCGCTTGATCAGGATTTACCCATTATATATTCACAACCTTTGCGCCTGGTTAACAGAATAGCAAGCCAAAAACCAGGATAGAATAGATCCAGGAACGTTTCACCCAGGTGGTCAATAACGTCAAAGGCGTTCACGCCCTGCTGCCGCACGGCGCGATCCGCCAGCGCAATGACCCGGTTTTCACAAGGTCCATGGTACTTTTCCGGGTCAGGGGTATCTCGCGGGCAGGGCTTTCACAAAGTCGAAAGCCCTGACCCGCGTTGTTACTATACCGGCCATACATCGAATATAATAAGGGCCCAATAAAAAATAACGGGAAGGAACAGCCCGCATGAAACAATTACTCCAAAATATGCGCGACGGCCGGACGGAAGTTGCCGACGTGCCTTGCCCCACCCCCCGCCCTGGTACTGCCCTGGTACGCACCGAAGCCTCGCTGGTATCCGCCGGGACCGAGCGCATGCTGGTTGAATTTGCCGAGAAGAGCCTGTTGGGCAAAGCCCGCTCGCGCCCCGACCTGGTCCGCCAGGTGCTCGATAAAGCGCGCCGCGAAGGTATTCTGCCCACCATTTCAGCCACCTTCAACCGCCTGGACCAGCCCATGGCGCTGGGCTATTCTTCCGCCGGGACCATTACCGCGCTGGGCAAAGGCATGCAAGGATTCCAGATAGGGGACCGGGTGGCCTGTGCTGGCGGCACCTATGCCGTCCACGCCGAGTACGCGGTTGTCCCGCGCAACCTGCTCGCGCACATCCCCGAACAGGTCGACTTCGAATCGGCCGCCTTCACCACCCTGGGCGCCATCGCCATGCACGGCTTCCGCCTGGCAACCCCCCAGTTGGGCGAGCGTGTCGCCATCATCGGGTTCGGTTTGCTCGGGCTGCTCGCCGCGGGCATCGCCCGGGCCGCCGGGTGCAGCGTATTCGGCGTCGATCTCGACCCGCGCCGCATCCACCTGGCGCAGTCGATGGGTTTCACCGCCGTTCCCCGCGCGCAGGCCGAGGAAGCCGGGCGCTCCTTCACCCACGGCATGGGCTTTGATGTGGTCCTGATCTGCGCGGATGCGCGTTCCAATGACCCCATCCAGCTGGGCGGGCTGCTGGCGCGCGACCGCGGCCGGGTGATCGCCGTGGGCGCGGTAGGCCTGACCATCCCGCGCAAGATATATTACGAGAAGGAATTGTTTTTCCAGGTATCCCGCTCCTATGGCCCCGGGCGCTACGATCTGGCATATGAAGAGAACGGTCAGGATTACCCGCCCGGCTTTGTGCGCTGGACGGAAGGCCGCAACCTGGAAAGTTTTGTCGAGCTTCTGGCCGCCAACCGGCTGGACGTGCGCCCGTTAATCAGCCACCGTTTTCCCATCGACCAGGCTACCCAGGCCTATGAGCTGATCACCGGCAAGCGCCGCGAGCCATTCCTGGGCGTGCTGCTCACCTATCCGCACCCGGCTGCGGAGGAAGCGCCGGCCGCGCGCGTTGCCCTCCCCGGCAATAATGCAGCCCATCCGCTGCCCAACCAGCTTGCCGGCCCACCCTCCCTGGGGGTATTGGGCGCCGGGAATTATGCCACCGCCGTCTTCTTCCCCACAGTGAGCAAGGTGGGCGGCGTGCGCAAAGCCATCGTCGCTTCCGCCTCCGGGCTGACCGCCCGTCACGCGGCCCAGCGTTTTGGCTTCGCCGCGGCCTCTTCGTCCGAGGAGGAAATTTTGGCTTCCGCGGATGTGAATATCGTCGCCATCCTCACCCGCCACCACCAGCATGCCCGCCAGGTGCTGGCTGCCCTGCGCAGCGGTAAGCATGTTTACTGCGAAAAGCCGCTTGCCATCACTCCCGAAGAACTGGAGGAAGTGTGCGCGGCGCTGGCCGGCGAACCGCTCCCGCTTCTGATGGTAGGGTTCAACCGGCGGTTCGCCCCCTTCGCGATCCGCCTGCGTGAATTTCTCCGTCCATCCACCGAACCGTTCGTGGCCCATTACCGCGTCAATGCTGGGGCCATCCCGCTCAACCACTGGACCCAGGACCCGTCGCAGGGCGGCGGGCGCATCATCGGCGAAGGCTGCCACTTTATCGATTTTCTCACCTTTCTGGCCGGGGCCGCGCCGGTTTCGGTCAGCGCCCAGGCTCTGCCCGATAACGGCCGCTACCGCCAGGATAACGTTCTGATCACCCTGACCTTTCCAGATGGCTCGCTCGGCAGCATCGCCTACCTGGCCAATGGGGACAAAAGCTTCCCCAAGGAACGCGTCGAGGTCTTCCGCGGCGGGCGGGTGGGGGTACTGGAGGATTTCCGCCGCCTGGAGCTGGTTCACGACGGCCGCCGCCAGGTACTGCAGTCGCGCCTCGGCCAGGATAAAGGCCACCGGGCAGCCTGGACTGCTTTTCTTGACGCGGTTCGCAAGAACGGACCGCCGCCAATCGCGTATAATGAAATCATGGGGGTGACGCGCGCCACATTCGCCGCCGTTGATGCGCTGGCCGAAAATCGCCCAATTGACGTAATCGTATAAGGGTTCGATGAACCCTGCCAGGCAGCGGTATGCTGCCCGCGAATTGGCAGCATACCGCTGCCCGCGACCCACTTAAGCGATAACGATTCGTTTATCTCATGAAAAAGTCACTGATCGCTCTGAAAGCTGTTCGCGAGCTTGGCCCCGGCCAAACCTTCTGGTATGCCGCGTACCAGGCCGGGCTGCGCAGCGGTTTCTACCGCATGGCAACCCCTACCGGAAACCTGCCCAAGTTCGCTGCCACGCTCCGTTCGCCATTTGTGCTGCCCGATCGTCTTCTCCTCCAAAATAGTTTGGGCAGTCAACTGGAAACCGTGATCGCTGAAGCCGACGAGGTCGCTGCCGGTCAGGTGCGTCTTTTTGGCGGCTCCCCTGTTCCGCTTTCCCTGGCGGTCCCGGATGCGCGCCGGCATTGGACGTACTATGAGGGCCGCCCGGCTGCCTGGGGGGTGGAAGATATCAAGCTGCTTTGGGAACCGGCCCGCTTCGGCTGGGCCTTTACCCTCGGCCGGGCCTACCTGCTGAACGGCGATGAAAAATACCCGCTGGCGTTCTGGAAATACTTTGCCGCCTATATGGAAAGCAATCCGCCCAACCAGGGCCCAAACTGGGCTTCGGCGCAGGAAGTTGCGCTGCGCCTGATGGCGCTGCTGTTCGCTGCCTGCACTTTCCAGTATTCGCTGCACAGCCTGCCCGACCGGATGGCCTGGCTGGCGGCAGCCGTCGCGGCCCACGCCGCGCGCATCCCCCCCACCCTGAGTTATGCCCGCGCTCAAAATAATAACCACCGCATCACGGAAGCGCTGGGGTTATATGCCGCCGGAGCCGCCCTGGTGGATCATCCCCAGGCCCGGCGCTGGCGCGAGCTGGGCTGGAAAGAGCTCAACAGCGCATTAAAAAGCCAGATCCAGCCCAACGGAACCTATGCGCAGCACAGCATGAACTACCACCGCCTGATGCTGCATGCGGCCTTGCAGGCGCGCTTGTTCGGCCGGCCCTATCCAACCGAAATCCACAAACGCCTTGCCGCGGCCACCACCTGGCTGCTGGCGCAGGTGGATCAAAAAAGCGGGCAGGCGCCCAACCTGGGTTCGAACGATGGGGCAAATATTCTGCCTCTGGCCCCCGGCAGCTTTTCCGATTACCGCCCGGTGGCCCAGGCCGCCGCGCGCGCCTTCCTGGACTGCGCCGCCTTCCCGCCTGGACCGTGGGACGAACTGAGCCTGTGGCTCGGGCTGCCGGTTACCCCTGTTTCGTCCAGAAGCGACCCGCACCAGAGCACCGAAACCCTCTCCCTGCCGCCGGAAAACCCCGCCGTCCACCGGCTGAATAGCAGCAACAGTTGGGCCACCCTGCGCGCGGTTCGTTTCAAAGGCCGCCCCGCGCATGCCGACCAGCTGCATGTTGATCTCTGGTGGGATGGAGAGAACATTGCCCTGGATGCGGGCACGTACCGCTATACTGCCCCGCCGCCCTGGGATAACAGTCTGGCCGAAACGCGGGTGCATAATACCGTGGAAATAAATCACCAGAACCAGATGCAGCGCGCCGGGCGTTTCCTCTGGCTGGATTGGGCCCAGGCAGCCATGCTCAATACCCGCGGTCTCCCACCTGGCGCACTCGCCGCGCAGCAGGATGGCTATCAGCGTCTGGGGGTGCTCCACCGGCGCATCCTCCGGGCATCCGGACCTGACCACTGGCAAGTGATCGACTACCTGCTTTTCGGGGAAAAGATGCGCCTGCCTATCTCCCGCAGCGCGGTGTACGCCTTCCGGCTGCACTGGCTGCTCCCCGACTGGCCCTGGGGGCTGGAGGGCAGTACCCTCACCCTCATGCGCCCCGCGGGCGGCCGGCTGCACCTCACCCTCACCCCCGAGATTCCAAACTCACCCTTAGCCCAGATTGAGCCGCTGTCGCTGGTACGAGCCGGGCAAGTGCTGGTTGGCCCGATAAAAGCGCCCCCCACCTCAGGCTGGGTTTCTCCAACCTATAACCACAAAATTCCTGCCCTGTCCTTCTCGATCCAGGTGCGCTCCCCCCGTCCGCTGAGTCTGGTCAGCGATTGGGTGTTGGAAACGTAAAAAGTAAACGTTCTGTTAACGGGACAAAGTCCAGGCAGGAAAGGTAGTAAGCTTATCTGGAACACCATCCAAGTGTGCGAAGGTAGGGTAAAATCGGGTTATGCACATCTTGTTCATCCACCAGGCCTTTGCCACGCTCGACGAAGCGGGTGGGACCCGGCACTATGAGTTAGCCCGTTACCTGGTGGAACAGGGGCACTGTGTTACCATCATCACCAGCCCGGTCAGCTACCTGACCGGGAAATCGCGCCAGCAGGGCATGCCCTGGCTGGACCGGCAGGAGCCTGAGCCCGGCATTACCATCCTGCGCACCTATACCTACCCCGCGCTGCATAAGAATTTTGTCCACCGTGTATTTAGTTTTCTCAGCTTTATGGTCTCTTCTTTCCTGGCGGGGCTGCGGGTAAAAAATATAGACCTGGTTTGGGGCACCTCCCCGCCCATTTTCCAGGGCGCTACCGCCTGGCTGCTGGCCCGCCTCAAGCGCGTGCCCTTCCTGTTCGAAGTCCGCGACCTGTGGCCGGCATTCGCGATCGCCGTGGGTGTGCTGCGCAACCCGCTCCTCATCCGCGCCTCGCTTTGGCTGGAGCGCTTCCTTTACCGGCATGCCGACCGGGTCATGGTGAATTCACCGGGTTTTATCCAGCACGTCATCAAGCGCGGCGCGGGGTGGGTCGAGCTGATCCCCAATGGCGCCGAGCCCGAGATGTTCTACCCCCAGGCAAACGGGCAGGCATTTCGTCAGCAAACGATCTGGATGGAAAGTTCATTGTCGTTTACGCCGGCGCGCACGGCATGTCCAACGACCTGGGTATCCTCCTGCAGGCCGCGGAGCTGCTGCGCGATACCCCCAACATCTGTATTGTATTGGTGGGCGACGGCAAAGAAAAAGCCAATTTACAGGCCCAGGCGGCCCAGATGCACCTGACCAACATCCGTTTTCTACCGCCGGTCGCCAAAGAACAGATGGGCGAGGTTCTGGCCGCAGCGGATGCCTGCGTGGCGATTCTAAAACCGTTAGAGCTGTACAAAACCACCTATCCCAATAAGGTCTTCGATTATATGGCCGCCGGGCGGCCCGTGATCCTGGCCATCGATGGGGTTATCCGCCAGGTGGTTGAAGCCTCCGCCGGGGGGCTGTTCGTCCCGCCCGGCGACCCCACAGCGCTGGCCCAGGCCGTTCGCCGGCTGGCCGGCGACCCGGCCCAGTCCCGCCAGATGGGCCTGAATGGCCGCCGTACCATCGAAATTCATTTCAATCGCCGGATATTGGCGGAGAAGTTAGTGCTGTTATTAGAGGAAATGCGAGGATCGCATGGCCGAAATCATATTAATCGTTGAAGATGAGGTTACCTTACAGGAAACGCTGGCGTATAACCTGAAGCGCCAGGGGTATGAGGTGCAAACAGCCGGCGACGGGCTGGCCGGTCTCGAAATTGCGCGGCGCGTGCACCCCAACCTGATCCTGCTCGATATTATGCTGCCCGGAATGGACGGCTTTGAAGTATGCCGCATCCTGCGCCAGGAAATGAACACCCCGGTGCTCATGCTCACCGCACGGGACGATGAAATCGACCGCGTCGTTGGCCTGGAGGTAGGCGCGGATGATTATCTGACCAAGCCCTTCAGCATGCGCGAGCTGCTCGCGCGAGTCAAGGCCATGCTGCGCCGGGTCCGCCTGGTGACCGAGGAGGTCAGAGCCGGCGCAGACGCTGAGATGGTTTCCAGCCCGCCGGTGATGTACTTCGGCAACCTTACCCTGGATCTGGGCCGCCGCGAAGTGCGAGTGAATGAGCAGCCTATCGCGCTGAAGCCCAAGGAGTATGAGCTGCTGCTCTTTCTGGCCCAACACCAGGGGCAGGTACTCACCCGCGAGTTCATCCTGGATAAGGTATGGGGCTGGAATTTTGTTGGCGACAGCCGCACCGTTGACGTGCATGTACGCTGGCTGCGTGAAAAAATTGAAACCGATCCTGGAGTACCTACCCGCATTGTGACCGTCCGCGGCGCGGGCTATCGCTTTGAGGGATAACCAGAAGGGATGCTGAGGTGGGCAGTGAAACAAAGACGCTCTAGCCTGGTTTTTCGGATCGCGCTGCCCTTCGCGCTGCTCCTCGCCTTGACCATGGGCGCGCTCAGCCTGTATCTATCCGCTTTTATCCAGAATTCGTACCTGGAGATTCTGCGCGGCGACCTGCAAGCGGATACGCGCCTGGTGGCAGAACAGATGGCGCTGTACTTGCGGCCCGGTTCCAGTGCTGCCATCGTTGAGGAACGCGTCATTCGGTACGCCAACCTGTTGGGCTCCCGCATCACCATTATCGATCCAACGGGCAAAGTTTTAGGGGAGTCGGCGAAAGATCCCCTGGAGATGGAAAACCATCTCGACCGGCCGGAAGTTCAGCGCGCGCTGCAAAAGATGGCCAGTACAGAGATCCGCTACAGCAGTACCTTGCGGACCCAGATGCTCTACGCGGCTGCCCCCATTCTGGACGGTGAAAACTTGATTGGGATTGCCCGGCTGGCCGTCCCGCTGGATATGATCCATAGCCAGGAAAACAGCCTGCTGAACGCTGTACTGGTCGCCACAACCATTGCCACGGGTCTGGCGATCCTGCTCGCGATCCTCATTGCCACCTACACCATCCGCCCAATTACCGAGCTGACGGACACCGCGCAGCAGATTGCCAATGGGCAGTTGGAAGAAATCGCCTCTACCACGCGCCGGGATGAAGTTGGGCTGCTCCACCAATCTATTCAATTGATGGCCCAACGGCACAAACAGCAGATCACCGAGCTGCGCACCGAGCGCAGCCGGTTGGAAGCCGTGTTGCGCAACATGACCAACGGGGTGCTGATTGTTGACGCGCAGGGTATGGTCCAGCTGGCTAACCCGGCCGGGCTGCATCTATTTTTCCTTAGTGAAGAGCAGGCCCTCCACAAGTCGTTGATCGAGGTAGTCCGCCATCACCAGCTGGTAGAAACCTGGCGGAAATGTCTTGCCACGGGCGAGCAGCAGAACACTACCCTCGAGATGACCCCTGGCCGGGTGTTCGTGCAGGTAACCGCAACGCCCATGGAAGGCCCATTACCCGGCATGACCCTGCTCGTTTTCCAGGATCTGACCCAGGTGCGCAAGCTGGAAACCGTGCGGCGCGACTTCGTCAGCAACGTCTCGCACGAGCTGCGCACCCCCCTGGCCTCGTTAAAAGCGCTGGTCGAAACCCTGGAAGAAGGCGCATTGGATGATCCACCGGCGGCCCGCCGTTTTCTGCAAAAAATGAACACCGAAATCGACAACCTGACCCAAATGGTTCACGAGCTGCTCGAGCTGTCACGCATCGAGTTCGAACCGGGTCCCGTTACACCAGTCGCATGTTTCTCCTTGCGACCTGGCTGGCCCTGCTGTCGACCGCATGCAGCTCCAGGCCGAACGGGCCGGGATCAACCTGCATATGGACTGTCCCCCCAGCCTCCCCACCGTTCGGGCTGACCCTGTCCGCATCCAACAGGTATTGGTAAATATGATCCACAACGCGATCAAATTCACCCCACCGGGCGGTGAAATCTTTATTTCCGCCGCAGCCGAAGCCGCGCAGGTGACCTTCGCGATCCGCGATACCGGCGTGGGCATCCCCGCGGACGTACTGCCGCGTATTTTCGAGCGCTTTTACAAAGCCGACCGGGCCCGCTCCGGCGGCGGCACCGGGCTGGGGCTGTCCATTGCCCGCCATATCATCCAGGCCCACGGCGGCCAAATCTGGGTTGAGAGCAGCGTAGGCGCGGGCAGCACCTTCTATTTCACCCTCCCTATCGTATAACCAGGGAAGAAGGAATATTTTCAGAAATGGCGCATGATGCGCATTTCTGAGAAATATTTGCTTTTAATTGTTAACGCGGGCTTTAACAATTATTAACCCGTCCCTCCTATCCCGTTAAAGTCCAGCGGGTAAGATAAAGCTGGAATAAAAAAGAAAACAAACACCTCTAGGAGGGTAAAGAAAAGATGCAAAAGAAATTGAGTACTACCGTTTTCATCATCGCAATCGCAGCAATGCTCCTGGCAGCCTGCGCACCCGCGGCTGGGTCCGTCCCACAGACAGGGAAAGACGCCACAGGCGCTCAGGCTGTCTCTGGAAAAGAAGGGGCTACCACTGCGCTGCCCGCCGGCTCGGTCCAGATTAATGGCGCTGGCGCAACCTTCCCCCTGCCGGTCTATACCGAGTGGGTTTATGCGTACCAGTACATCGACCCTTCGGTCGCGCTCAATTATCAGGGCATTGGTTCGGGCGGCGGCAAGAAAGGCATTATTGACCGCACACTCGACTTTGCCGGGTCCGACTCGGTCTTGAAAGATGAAGAGTACACCAAAGGCGGCGACCTGCAAATGTACCCGGTGCTGGCCGGTGCGGTCGTGCCAATCTTCAACCTCGAAAATTATGATGCCAGCGCGGACCCCGCCCTGGTTCTGGACCGCGCCACATTGGCAGGCATTTACATGGGCACCATCCAGAACTGGAACGATGCGGCCATCGTGTCCCAAAACCCGAGCCTGAAGGACAAGCTGCCGGCCAAGGCCATCACCGCCGTGCACCGCTCGGACGGCTCTGGCACCACCGAAATCTTCACCAATGCCCTGGCCGCTTTCAGCCAGGACTGGGAGAAAAACGTGGGCGCCGGCTCCGCGGTGGAATGGCCGGTGGATAAGGCCGGTAACGGCATCGGTGGGAAAGGCAACCAGGGTGTCGCCGGGTCCGTCCAAAACACGCCCAATTCGATAGGCTACGTGGAGCTTTCTTACGCCATCGCCAATAAAATCCCTTACGCGCAGATGGTGAACAAAGCCGGGAAAACCGTCACTGCTGACGCAAACAGCCTGGCCTCGGTCATGAATGATTATGCGGACGCCTTCACCGATAAAATGACCGCCAAGATTGTCGATGGCGCTGGGGAAGGTTCCTGGCCGATCTCCGGCTACACCTACATCATCCTGCACACCCACAGCATGGAAGACTGCACGAAAGCCGAAAAGCTGATGGGTTACCTTAAATGGTCGCTGACCGATCCGGCGGCTGCCAAACGCGCCGCCGACCTGGGCTATGCCGTTCTGCCCGACACAGTCCGCACCAAAGTCCTGGCGAAGCTCGGCGAAGTGACCTGCAGCAACCAGCCCGTACTGAAATAAACGATGATCAATCGGTACAGCGCTTTCCGAATGCAATAGTTTTGTAGGGCGGGTATCCCTACCCGCCATCTTCTTTTGTATGTAATCGAAGACGAAGAGCAAAGGCCCCGCCTTACAGGGAAGGAAATCTTTATGCAAAGTTCAAAAACCCGGACCAACCAACCCGCATGGCTCAGACCCATAACCCGTTTTTGGAACCACGGTGACAAAATGTGGCAGGGCATGCTGCGCTTCGCCGCGTTTGCCGTGCTGTTCCTCATGCTGGCGATTGGCTTTTTACTCTGGAATGACTCCAGTGCGGCCCGCGGCCATTATGGCTGGAATTTCATCCTCCCCACCGCTAACCCCAGCTGGAACCCGGTCAAAGAGGTGTTTCAATCCTGGCCGTTTCTGTACGGCACGCTCGTCACATCGCTCACCGCCATTCTTCTCGCCGTTCCGGTGAGCCTCGGTATTGCCATTTTCCTTTCCGAGCTGTGCCCCGATTGGTTGCGCATCCCGCTGGGCTGGTGCATCGAACTGCTGGCCGCCATCCCGAGCGTGGTCTACGGTCTGTGGGGCCTGTTCGTTTTCTTGCCCGTGGTGATCACCCCGGTGGGGACGTTTTTGGGAGACATCCTTGGCCGCGTGCCGGGAATGAACATCTTCTTTAACGGGACCATCCCGCAGAGCGGCGCCAGCCGGCTGGCAGCCGGTTTTATCCTGGCAATTATGATCATACCCACCATCACCGCGGTCGCCCGAGACGTCTTCATCGCTATCCCGCGCAGCCAGCGCGAGGCATCACTCGCGCTGGGCGCCACCCAATGGGAGACGATCTGGCAGGTGCTGCTCCCCTACGGACTGTCCGGCATCCTGGGCGCGGTCATCCTCGGCCTGGGGCGCGCCTTGGGTGAGACGATGGCGGTCACGATGGTCATTGGCAACAGCAGCCAGGGCACGCTCTCCCTGCTGGTGCCGGGCTATACCATGTCGAGCATCATTGCCAACGAGTTTGCCGAAGCCACCTCGGACCTGCACCTGCAAGCGCTGGTAGAGATCGGCCTGATCCTCTTTATTCTCACCTTACTGCTCAACCTGCTGGCTCGTTTTCTGGTCTGGCGGGTTGCCCGGAAAGCCACCCTACAGGAGGCGCGTGTATGAGCGCCAACACCTATACTGCTCCGCGGGAATCCTATATTAACCCGCTCACCCGCTTCCAGCGCCGCAAGCTGAGCAACCACCTCATGCTCAGCCTGACCGGCCTGATGACATTTCTTGCATTGGTCCCCCTGTTCTGGATCATCGGTTATGTAATCTACCGCGGCGCGGCCTATATCAACCTGGATTTCTTCACCCAGCTTCCCCGCCCCATGGGCATTTCCGGAGGGGGCGTGCTGCACGCCATCCAGGGAACCATCCTCCTCTCCCTGCTGGCCTGCCTGTTCTCCATCCCGCCCGGGATTCTGGCTGCTTTTTACGTTGCCCGCAACCCGAACACACCCCTGGGCATTGCCGTCCGCTTTGGTACGGACGTGCTGGCCGGGGTTCCCTCAATTGTCGTAGGCCTTTTCGGCTATACGTTTATCGTAAAACAGCAGGGGCATTACTCCGCATTGGCTGGCGGTCTGGCGCTTTCCATCCTGATGCTGCCGACCATTATTCGCACAACCGAGGAAATGATAAAGCTCGTCCCGCAGAGTTTGCGCGAAGCCTCCCTGGCGCTGGGCGGCCCGGAATGGAAAACCGCGCTGAACGTCACCCTACCCGCGGCCGGAAACGGCATCATCACCGGTTTCTTGCTCGCCATTTCCCGCGCTTCCGGTGAAACTGCCCCCCTGCTCTTTACGGCCTTAGGCAACGAGCGTTACAATATAGTCAACATTGCCCAGAGCGGCATCGCCAACCACCAGGGCCCCCTGACCATCCTGGACCGCATCCTTGGCCAGCCGGTCGATTCACTGCCCCTCACATTATGGAAATACGCGCAGCAGCCCTACCCGGAACGCGTCAATCAGGCCTGGGCCGCCGCGCTGGTGCTTATGCTGCTGGTGCTGGTCACAAATATCACCGCGCGCGTCTGGATGCAGGCGCGGGCCGCAAAGATGAGAGGTTAGCCGAATGAATTCAGCCAAAATATCCTCCCAGTCATCCTCTGAAAAAGCAAAAGCGCCTGTCCCTACCGTTTCTCAGGTACTGGCGCAGGAAACTGAAGATAAGAACCCGGTCAAAGTAGAAACAAAGGATCTGGGCCTGCAGTATGGTAAGTTCCAGGCGGTCGGAAATATCAGTATGGCGATTAAGGCCAACCGGGCCACCGCCATCATTGGCCCCTCCGGCTGTGGCAAATCCACCGTGCTGCGCTGTTTCAACCGCATGAACGATCTGGTGCCGAGCGCGCATGTCACCGGTCAGGTGCTGCTGGACGGAGACGATATTTACGCCCCAGGCATGGATGTTGTGGATGTCCGCCGCCGGGTTGGGATGGTTTTCCAGCGCCCCAACCCTTTCCCCAAGAGCATCTACGATAACGTTGCTTATGGACCCAGACTGTACGGGGTTGGGAAACGCTCCACCCTGGATGAGATTGTCGAGCGCAGCCTGCGCCAGGCCGCCTTATGGGATGAGGTAAAAGACAAGCTGCGCCAGAACGCCACCTCGCTTTCGGGCGGGCAGCAGCAGCGCCTGTGCATCGCGCGCGCATTAGCCGTCGAACCGGACGTGGTCCTCATGGATGAACCAGCCTCCGCCCTGGATCCAATTGCTACCTATCGGATCGAAGAACTCATTCGTGAGCTGGTAAAGGATGTTACAATTATCATAGTGACCCACAATATGCAGCAGGCGGCTCGCGTATCCGACTACACCGCATTTTTTATGGTAAACGAACACCGCATGGGGTACCTGGTCGAGTACGGGCATACGACGCAGATCTTTACCAACCCAAAGAATAAGCAGACCGAGGATTACATCAGTGGGCGCTTTGGCTAACGCAAAAAACTATAACGAGGGGCGCATTATGCCACGTGAAACCCTGGATCGTCAGGTCCAACATCTTCAAGAAGAGGTTTTACTGCTCGGCAGCATGGTTGAGCAGGCCATCATCGCGGCAGTTGATGCCTTGATAAAGCGAGATGTGCCGGCTTCCAGGAAGGTATTCAACAATGACATGCTCATCAATGAAAAACGCTACGCCATTGAGAATGCCATCCTGATTTTGATTGCCACCCAACAGCCCATGGCGCGCGACCTGCGCTTGATGGCCGCCATCCTGGAAGTGATCACCGAGCTGGAGCGCATGGGCGACTATGCGAAAGGCATTTCCAAGATTTCCATCAAAATCGGCGATTCCCCTTTGCCGATCAGCCTGCGCGAAATATCTGCCATGGCGGACCTGGCGGTAAATATGCTCCACCGGGCGTTGGGCGCTTTCGTGGCCGGAAATGCGCAGCTGGCGCATGAAATCCCTGCCGAAGATGACCAGGTCGACGCGTACTATAACCAGATCCATCGCGAGGTTGTCGCTTCGATGATCTCCAACCCCGAAACCATCGACCAGGCCAACCTGATGATGTGGGTAGCGCATAATCTGGAGCGTTTTGGCGACCGTGTAACCAATATCTGCGAGCGGACCGTATTCATTGCTACCGGCGAGTTGATGGAGATGGATACGGATGACGAAGAAGATCTGGAATAAGCGCCATGAAGCTGGATGAGGGTGCCTGCGCCTATGGGGCGGGCGTGCTCCTCACGCACCTGGATGCCCTCGAGAACGCCAGTACCGGCGTGCACCAGGGCGAGCAGGATATTGAATTCGTGCACGACGCCCGGGTGGCTTCGCGCCGGCTGCGCGCTACCATTCCCCTGTTTGATAGCTGCCTGCCCTCCAAAAAAGCTAAAAAATGGTTGCGAAAAATCCGCAAGGTCACCCGGGCGTTAGGTGACGCGCGCGACACGGATGTTCAGCTCGAATGGCTGCAAAAGTTTCAAGAAACCTTACCGGAAACAGAATACCAGCCGGGCCTTGACCGCCTGATGCTGCGCCTGCGCCAAAAGCGCGAGAAATTGCAGACCTCGTTGACCGCGGCAATGGACAAATTATCGGCCAGTAACCTGCTGGCGAAAATGGCTGATGAACTTCAACCCACTGCCAGCCGCGCCGAAGAAATCTATATTTACACCCCCAAACTTTACCAGCATAGTTACCAGTCCATCACCGGGCGGCTGGAAACCCTTTTATCCTACGAGGCCATTGTGGATCAGCCCGATAAGGCTGCCGAACTGCATGAGATGCGCATTGCCGCAAAATGGCTGCGCTACACGATGGAAACCTTTGCCCCGTTATACGCGGATCATTTGAAGGAATATTTGCAAGTGGCCCGCACGACCCAGGATCTGTTGGGTGAAATCCACGATTGCGACGTGTGGCAGCTTTCCTTACCTCGTTTCCTGGAAGAAGAGCGCCTGCGCACCCTCGAATATTTTGGCGCAGAAGAACCCTTCCAGCCGCTGGTCGCAGGGATTCAATACCTGCAGCAGGAACGGCAGCTGGAGCGCGGCAAACTCTACGATCAGTTCGCCGCAAGCTGGCACACCTGGCAGTCGGCGGGGCTGTGGAACGAGCTGCGCCGTACTATTCAGGTGCCTTTCCTTCAGCCCGGCCAGATCTATCCCCCGCTGAAACCGCGCCCCGAAGATCAACCCGTCCCCTGATCTCCAAGGCCAGGTTTCCGCCAGAAAAAAATCCCCGTTAGGTTTCCGCGCCGCTTTCCAATAGAATTTCTTGCAGGCGGTCACGGCGCAGCGCCAGGTCGCGCGCCTCGCGCACCGGCCCATCCTCCGCGATTACCCTTGCGATTGCATCGCGTACCGCTCCCGGCTGCAAGTTGTACCCGCCCACCTGCACTAAGGGAACCCATTCCAGCAGGTAGCGGTTTTGCTCCGTGCGCTTGAACGCCTCCGGCCCCCCCAGCGATAGTGTTCCCGGTTGGACCTCTACAAAAAAATAATGCGCCAGCCTGGTCGGGACGGCGTGATCGAAAGCGGGCTGAAGCCAGGCGGTATTCAGCCCGGTCTCTTCCAGCACCTCGCGGATGCAGGCCTCTTCCGCGCTTTCCCCCTCCTCGATATGACCGCCCGGGAACACATAAAAATCCCGGCTGGTGCGAATGCGGTGAATGAGAAGGATATGCCGCTTGCTGATAATAATCGCCGCCGCCCTGTCTGCCATAGCTAACATTATACCAATCCATACGCCTGGAACGGGCGCATTTTTGGCGCGATGTGGTGAGGGAGGATCTAACCTCTTCGCGACTACCGTCGCGGAGCAGACCAGAACTTGCAATTACCAGGGCCTTTAGAAGGCATCCCTTCCTTTTAGGGAAGAAGCCGCGACAGTAACGTTTGGTGTGAAATAGATTGGGTGGTTTTGTAGGGCGCCGGTTGCTCCCGCAACCGCGGTCTGGTACGAACATCGGGCAGTCGAGGTAGTTTGCAAAGCGCGGCGATTTGAAATACCCCCAAAATTTGCCCGAGACCCGCCCTGGGCTTGGCGCAAGGCGCCTTTGGGTCCCGGCCAGGGCAGGTCATGGGCTCATCCCCCGTGCCTTTTGCCAAATCCGGCTGTGCAAAGCCTGTTCCTATCGAGATCCACGTACCAGACTGCGGTTGCGGTAGCAACCGGCCCGCTACACCCGCTATGGCCTATTTCACACCAAACGTGGGAGTCGCGAGGGGGTTAGGTCCAATACAGGTTAGTTTAGCCATTGGATCATGCGCATCACGATTCCCAGAGCTGGAAGCTGCGCCAACCATGGCGTGGGCTAAAAAAAACGAAACCCAGGGATATTTCCAGTCTTTTGGCTGCGTTTCTTTAGCCTCGCCAACCATGGCGCGGATTCCAGCCCCAGGACCAGAACCATAACGAAATATTATTGGGGTTAGGTTAGATCCTCTTAAGTTATAATACCTTTGAGCTTCCACCCATCCCATCCTTTCAGGATCCTCCGCAATGGGAAATCCCCCCACGCTCGACCCGACTAACCGGTACATCCTCGCTGCTTACCAGGACCAGCGCCCCTTTGCCAGCTTCCTGCCTGGGATTGCCGGCCCGACCGGCATCCCCATGTGGGTCTTCTACGTCAACCGCGGGCAGGCCGTCGCCAGTTTTGGCATTGAAAGCAAAGATTCACCCCTGATGGAATTCCAGCCCGCCAATAAATCCTACCAGTCCACCCCCTACACCGGCTTTCGCACCTTTCTGAAGATCAACCGCGGCGGGCAGGCTGTGTTTTCCGAGCCCTTTGCCATTGGCAACAAAGCCAATGTAGACGAGCAAAAAATGGTCATCGACGCCAACACGCTGGAACTGGTCGAACGCGATCCAGACGCAGGCATCCAGACCACCGTTACCTATTTCACCCTGCCCGGGGAGAATTTTGCCGCCCTGGCCCGGGCGGTGACTATCCAGAATATCAGCGCGGCTCCAATTTCCCTGGAAATCCTGGACGGCCTGCCCGCGTTGATCCCCTATGGAGTAAACAACAACCTGTTGAAAGAGATCCACCGCACCATCGAGTCGTGGATGGAAGTCTACAACCTGGAGGCAGGCATACCCTTCTATCACCTGCGCGCCTCCGTGGTGGACCGGGTGGAGGTAGAAACATTCCAGGCCGGCCATTTCGCCCTGGCGTTTGTCGAGCAAGCGGCGCTGCCCGGGCAGAACCGGCTGCTCCCCGCGCTGGTTGACCCGGTAGCCGTTTTTGGGGCGGATACCAGCTTTACCCGCCCGGAAGGTTTCCTACGCCAGCCGCTGGCGGAACTGCTTGCCGGTCGCCAGGTCACCTGCGGGCGCACCCCGTGCGGGCTGTTTGCCCACCAGGCGGAGCTGCTCCCCGCCCAGTCACTGACCATTTACAGCCTGTACGGCCACGCAGCTGGATTGGAAATCCTCAACCGCCACGCCGGGCGGATTGCCCAGGCAAGTTACTTCAAAGCCAAGCACGCCGAAGCTTTGGCCCTGGTGAACAACCTCACCGCCGTGATCGACACCCGCACCGCCTCACCGGTGTTTGATGCCTACTGCCGACAGACCTTCCTCGATAATGTGCTGCGCGGCGGCTGGCCGGTTTGCTTTGGCGACCAGGTCTACCCGATCTACTCGCGCAAACACGGCGACCTGGAACGCGATTACAACGCCTTCTACCTGGCCCCCGAGCCTTACTCGCAAGGCGAAGGCAGCTACCGGGATGTCAATCAGAACCGCCGCGAAGATGTACTGTTCAACCCCCGCATCGGCGACTATCATATCCGCGCCTTTATGAGCCTCATCCAAACAGACGGCTACAACCCGCGCACGGTCCTGGGCAGCACCTTTACCCTCTCCCCTGAGCAGCAGGCCGCCGCCCTGGGTCCGCTGCGCGAGCCGGAAGGACTGCGCGCCGTACTGGCCAAACCCTTCACCCCCGGCAGGCTGCTCAAGCACCTCCTCGACCATCCGGTCGAGCTGCCTTGCCCTGCGGTTGAATTCGTTACCCGAGTTCTGCAGGGCGCCCAACAGCACGTCCAGGCGGACTTTTTTGAAGGCTACTGGATCGACCATTGGGAATACAACCTGGACCTGATCGAAAGTTTCCTGGCGGTATATCCCGACCGCCGGCAGGAGCTGCTGTTTGGCCGCGCCGACCTGCCGTTCTACGATAGCTCCGCGGTCGTCCAGCCGCGCGCGAAGAAGTACATCCTCACCAACGGCGCGCCCCGCCAGGTGGGCAGCCTGTTGGAAGACCCTGAAAAGGCCGCCCTCATCTCTGGCCGCGCCGACCTGAATAAGTGGTCGCGGACCGCCAACGGTCGCGGCGAAATCTACTGCGCCACCCTGTTCGCCAAACTGGCCCTGACCGTGCTGCTCAAGTTCGCAACCCTCGACCCATTTGGAATGGGCATCGAAATGGAAGCCAGCCGCCCCGGCTGGTACGACGCGCTCAACGGCTTGCCCGCCCTGTTTGGCTCAGGCATGTCCGAGACCTTCGAGCTGCAGCGCTGGATCAACTTCCTGCGCGCCGCCATCCAGGATTATCCGCGCGGCAGAGCTGCGCCTGCCGGTCGAGGCTGCCGCGCTGCTGCGTGAAGTCTCCCAGCATCTGGACTCGTACAACGCCAGTAACGGCGCAACTTGCCCTGCCTCTATCGGCTCGGAGCGTGATTTCTCTTATTGGGATTTCGTCTCCACCGCCCGCGAAACCTACCGCGCGCGCACTCGCCTGGGTTTTGACGGCGCGGAAGAAAGCCTCCCCCTGGCTGATCTTGACCAGGCATTGGCCGCTTTCCAGGCCAAAGTTGGCGCGGGGATCGAACGTTCCCTGCAATTAAACGGCGGCATTCCCCCCACCTATTTCACGTACCAGGTCGACGAATACGATGGGCTGCCCGAAAAAGATCCTCAGGGCCGCCCGTACATCCGCGCCAGGCGCTTCACCCCTCAGGTGCTGCCGCTCTTTCTGGAAGGCCCGGTGCGGGCATATAAAATCCTGCCGTTGGATGCCGCTCGCGCCCTGTACCGGCAGGTAAAGGCCAGCCCGCTGTTCGACCAGAAGCTGAACATGTACAAAGTCAACGCCTCACTGGCCGGCCAGCCGCACGACATAGGCCGCGCCCGCGCCTTCCCCGCCGGCTGGCTCGAAAACGAATCGATCTGGCTGCACATGGAATACAAATACCTGCTCGAAACCCTCAGGGCCGGCCTGTATGAGGAATTTTTTACAGGATTTCCGCGCCTGTCTGGTGCCGTTCCTCGACCCGCAGCGTCTACGGCCGCAGCCCGCTGGAAAATTCCTCCTTCCTGGTCAGCAGCGCCCACCCAGACGAATCCCTGCACGGTACCGGCTTTGTTGCCCGCCTGAGCGGCTCGACCGCCGAATTTATCAGCATCTGGCGCAGAATGTTTGCCGGCCCGCAGCCCTTCTGCATGCGTGAGGGAGAACTTTGCCTGGCGCTGCGCCCCGCACTGCCCGCCTGGTTGTTCCCAGAGAGCGGTGAAGTTTCCTTCCGCTTCCTCGGTTGCTGCACCGTCACCTACCATAACCCCCGCCGCGTAGATACCTTCCGCGAGGATGTTTCCATCCAAAAGATCATCCTCCACCCTGCGGATGCGCAGCCCATCGAAATCCCCGGAGCCATCCTCCCTGCCCCTTACGCCCACCAGCTCCGCGCCGGCCAAATCCCCGCCCTCGATCTTTTCTTCAACTGAAAGCTGACAACTGATGACTAAAAACTTTTCCCCTCCTACACCCGCCTGGAAATTCACCGGTCCCGATGCCGACTTTCATCTCGATGACCCGCACAAGACCAGCTACCTGTACTTTCCACTGGTCAACGAAGCCGGCATGCTGTCGGTTGTTACCCCCACCCTGCACGGCGACGCCAAGACCGGGTCTGCACAGCTTCCTGCTCCTGCCCGTCTCGGTCGAAGATCTGCACACCAACCGCTCCGCGCGCAACTTTTGGGTCACGCTCGAAGGCGCTGGCCCCTGGTCAGTGAGCGGCAATTCCGCCGCGCAAATCGCCGCGCCCGACCAGGACAAAGTCAGCCTGGACGCGGGTTTCCTCTGGCAGCGCCTCACCCGCGAAAATGCCCGCCTGGGTCTGCGCGCCGATCACCACCAGCATTGTCCCGCCCGGCGCCGATACGGTGGAGTTGATGGAAGTCACCCTGACCAATATCAGTGCTACCCCCCTCAACCTTACCCCCACCGCGGCCATCCCCATCTTCGGGCGCTCGGCCGATAACCTGCGCGATCACCGCCACGTGAGTTCGCTGCTCCACCGCATCCGCTGCCACGAAAACGGCGTGCTGGTTCAGCCGGTGCTGTCGTTTGACGAGCGCGGTCACCAGCCCAACGCCATCACCTACGCCGTACTCGGCGCCGAGGGGGATGGCACGCCCCCCGCCGGTCTCTTCCCCGTGGTGGAGGATTTTATCGGCGAAGGCGGCACATTAGACTGGCCGGCTGCCATTAGCGATCTTTCCGTATCCTGCCGGCACGCCGGGGAGACTGTCGATGGTTACGAAGCCATCGGCGGCCTGCGCTTCCACTCCATCACCCTCTCCCCCGGCGAATCCCGTTCATATATCCTAATCCTCGCCATCCTCCCTCCGCCCGCGAATAACGCATTACCGGATTCGCTTTTACAATCCTACGCCTCCTCCGCCAAATTCGCCGCTCACCTTTCCGCGACCCGCGCCCACTGGCAGCAGAAAATCTCCAGCCTGGCTTTCGCCACCGGCGACGAGCAGTTCAACCTTTGGCTGAAATGGGTCACCGTCCAGCCCACCCTGCGCCGCCTGTTTGGCAACTCCTACCTGCCCTACCATGACTATGGACGGGGCGGGCGCGGCTGGCGCGACCTGTGGCAGGATATTCTGGCCTTGCTGCTGATGGAATCAGGCCCGGTAGATGGGCTTCTGTTTGGCAACTTCGCCGGTGTGCGCCTGGATGGCAGCAATGCGACCATCATCGGCAGCGGTCCAGGCGAATTCAAGGCCGACCGCAACAACATCCCCCGCGTGTGGATGGATCACGGCGCTGTGGCCGCTCACGACCACCCAGTTATACATCGACCAGACCGGCGACCTGGACTTTTTCCTCCGCCAGCAGGCTTATTTCAAGGACAGCCACACCCACCGCTGCCAGGTTACCGATTTTAACTGGTCCCCCGACCAGGGCACCCAACAGCACACCGCCGGCGGGGCCGTCTACCAGGGCAGCATCCTCGAACACCTGCTCGTCCAGCACCTGACGGCCTTCTTCAATGTCGGCGAGCACAACAACATCCTTCTGGAAGGCGCGGACTGGAACGATGGCATGGATATGGCCCGCAAGCGCGGCGAAAGCGTGGCCTTTACCGCCTTCTACGCCAATAACCTGCACCTGCTCAGCCGGCTGGTCCTGGACCTGGAAAGCCGCGGTACCCCGCAGATCGCGCTGCTAGCCGAGCTGCTGCCGCTCCTCGACCGCTTGCAAAGCCCAATCGATTACGCCTCCCCACAGGCCAAACAGGCACGCCTGGGCGAATACTTCACCTCGGTCGGCCGCACCATTCCGGGCGAAAAGGTCTCCGTTTCCGCCCGCGGCCTGGCCGCCGACCTGCAGGCCAAGGCAGAGTGGCTTACCAACCACCTGCGCGCCAGCGAATGGATCCAGGACAGCGCGGGCTTTGGCTGGTTCAACGGCTATTACGACAACGACGGCGCCGCCCTGGAAGGCGATCATCCTCTCGGCACGCGCATGACCCTCTCCGGGCAGGTCTTTGCCCTGATGGGCGCTGTCGCCACGGATGAACAGGCCCGCGAAGTGCTGCGCTCCGCCAACCAGTACTTGTTCGATGCGCGCGTTGGCGGCTACCGCCTGAACACCAACTTTGGCAAAGTGCTGCTCAACATGGGGCGCTGCTTCGGCTACGCTTACGGTCACAAAGAAAATGGCGCCATGTTCAGCCATATGGCAGTCATGTTTGCGTACGCTCTTTACCAGCGTGGCTTTGTCCGCGAAGCCTACCAGGCCTTGAATACCATCTACCGCCAATCAGTCGATTTTTCCGCCAGCCGCATGTACCCAGGCATCCCGGAATACTTCAGCGAGCGCGGCCGTGGAATGTACCCCTACCTGACCGGCTCCGCCAGCTGGTACCTGCTCACCCTGGTCACCCAGGCCTTTGGCGTGCGCGGCGACCGCGGCGACCTGACCCTGGCCCCCAAACTGGTTAAGGAGCAGTTTGACGAGCGCGGCTGTGCCGCCCTGACGACCCTTTTCGCCGGTCGCTCGATCCAGGTCGTGTATCACAACCCCGCCCACCTGGACGCCGGCGAATATCGCATCAAGGAAGTGCGCCTCGCCGGGCAAACCATTGCCGCCGCCGATTCCGGCTCCATCTCGCTGCTCCCCCGCACCGCCATAACCGCCCTCCCCACAGGCCAGACGCATGAAATTACCGTTGAACTGGGCTGATTATTCTGTGCGGCGCTTGTAATCCTCACCACCCGTAGGGCGCGGTCCCCGCGCCCAAAGGTGATCGATTTATTATGCAAGGGCGCGTCGTCAACAATGTTGACGCAACCGCGCCCCTACCGGCTCTTGATTGTCAAACATCCGCCCCCCTATCGAGGCCACCGCATGTCTCCTTACGATGTCTACTCCTACGGGGTCATTTCCCCCTCCACCCTGCACCTGCTCGGCAAACCCTTCCCGGCCCCCGATGCCTATGCCGAAATCACCCACACCTACCAGATGACCGGCGGTGAAGCCTGCAATTCCTCCATTGTCCTCAGCCGACTGGGCCAGCGCGTCATCCTGGACGGCAACTGGCTTGGCGATACCCCGGAGGGGCACAATCTGCTGGCAATCCTGCGAAAATTCAATATCGATACCAGCCGCCTGACTATCAAAAAAGGTTACGGCGGCGTCAAAGAAATCGTCTTCTCCGACCAGCACAGCCGGACGATCTTTGGCAGCTACGAAGACCTGCTCTTTACCACCCGCAAGTGGAACATCCCTCATAAGGCGGATATCGCTCAGGCCCGCGTCGTCTGTCTGGACCCGCCCTTCAAGGCGGAAACCGACCTGGCCGCCCGCTACGCCGTCCAGTCCCGCGTGCCATACGTGACCCTCGACTGCCCGTATGATAGCTATCTGGCGCAAAACGCCGCCGCCGTCATTATTTCTGGCGAATATCGCGACCGGGAAGGCCTCGGCGCGGATCTCGAAAAACTATTTACCGCATACCAATCCTGCGCATCCGGGTTGGTCGTGTTCACCTGCGGTGGCGAGCCGCTGCTCTATGGTCGTAAAGGCCAACCCTTGCAGCGCTTCCAACCTTACCCCGTGGATGTCATCGATTCCGCCGGTGCAGGGGACTCCTTCCGCGCCGGGGTAGCCTTCGGTCTGCTCCAGGGCTGGAGCGACCTGGAAACCATGCGCTACGCCTCTGCCCTGGCGGCCATCATCTGCACCACCTTCCCCGGCGTGCTCAACTGCCCTACCCACCGCCAAGTTTTAAAGTTCATCCGCGAGCGGGAAAAGTAATACAGGCCTGATTGCGGCGCGTTTCTCGCCGCAATCAGGCTTATTCTTACACCAGTTTCTCGCGCAGCTTGGCGCTGGTAAAGTCCATCAGCGCCACCACGACCACGATGAAAGCCACCACCGTGCCGGCCTTGTGATACTGCAGCGAGCCAAAGAAAGTCGATAGGGTCAGCCCAATCCCGCCGCCGCCGGCGAAACCGATGATGGTCGCCATGCGGATGTTGATATCCCACTGGTAGATCAGGTACGAGACAAACGGCGGGACGATCTGCGGCAGAATGGCATAGGCAATCACCTGCAGCCGGTTGGCGCCGGTGGCGGTTACCGCCTCGATCGGCCCGGTCTCGATATTCTCGATCGCCTCGGAGAACAGCTTGCCGATCAAGGCGAAGGTGGTCACCGCCAGGGCCAGCATCCCGGCGAACGGGCCAATGCCCACCCAGAAAACGAAGATGGCCACGTACAGCAGCGCTTCGATCGAGCGCAGCACATTGAACATGGCGCGGGTCAGGATAATACAGCCAGATCAATAGCCGGCTGCGCCCGGTCAGGTTCTTCGCCGCCAGAAAGCTAAACGGCAGCGCAATCAGCGACGCCCAAGGTGGTTGCCAGCAGCGCCTGGAAAATGGTGACCAGCATTTGCTGAAGAACCTTCGCGACAACATTTGGGGCTAAATCGATTTTCAGAAAATCGCTCACCAGCCGCAGGAAGGTGGGCGCGGGTTGGAACATCTCGCGCAGGTCGATCTCGGTGATGATCCAGAAATAGATAAAAAATGCCAGGCCAATCAAAATATAGGTAACCTGGCGCGCGCGATACCAGAAGGAACGCTGTACTACTTCGCGTGGTTGGTCCTCAAAATATTCTCGCGCCATTTCGCGCTGATCATATCCACCAGGATGATCACCACCGCCACCGCCCACAGCGCCGTGGCGTACTGCTGGTACCCCCCCATGCGGATCGTTTCCACCACGAAGAAACCAATCCCACCGCCGGCCACAAACCCGATCACGGTCGCCGAGCGCATGTTGATGTCCCAGCGCAGCAGGGTATAGGCCAGAAAGGACGGCATGATCTGCGGCATCACCGCGTAGCGGATGGTTTGCAGCAGGTTCGCGCCGGTGGCGGTCAGCGCTTCTACCGGGCCGGGGTCGATGTGCTCGATCTCTTCGGAATACAGCTTGCCCAGCGCTGCCACCGAGTGGATCGTCAGCGCGATCACCCCGGCAAACGAGCCCAGCCCAACCCACACGATCACGATCAGACCCCACACCACCGTATCGACCGCGCGCACCATGTTCAGGAGCGTGCGCATCACGTAATAGATCGCCGTACCCGCCCGGCACGCGCGACATGATATTGTGCGCCGCCAGAAAACTGATCGGGATACGCCAGGATGGTGGAGAACAGCGTCGCCAGCAGGCCAATCGCGATCGTTTCGATCATCTTCCCGGCGATAAAGAGTGGAACAGTCTCGCCTTTCTCCGCCAGGCCCAGGTTCACCATCCAGCGCGGCGGCGTTCTGTTCTTTGACCTGTCCAAAAATATCCAGAACGTTGCTCGCTGACTTTTACCTGTTGGGCCGGTTCGCGCCCCGCCAGCTGGTCGCCGATGAATCCGCACAGGCAGTCCCAATTGCAAATCACTGTCTTCGCCGTTGCTCGATCGTGACCGCGATTTCCGGGTTGACCAGGTCGCGCAGCACCAGCCTGCGCATCGCTAAAGCGCGTGATCAGCCGGTCCAGCTTGACCTCGGTGACGTTCCAGGCAATAACATATAGGATAATCGCGGCAAATAAAACAGCAAACAGCATGCTGGGCCCCTGCGCGGTGACGGCCAGGGCTGGTTCGCATGACAGAGGGCAGGCTGCTGTCGCATCCAGCACATTCCAGACCCAGAACAGGAGGAACGGCAGCCACAGCCAGCTGGTTACCAGGCCGCCCAGATCGTAATCTGGCCAATCTTCTGCCGTTACCAGCGCCCAGTTGACCAGAAATGCCAGGATGGCTGTGATGATCAGGATCACCACGCCGCGCCAGCGGTGGCCGAGCAAAAACTGCCCCGAGCCCGGAACGATCAGGGACAGCACGGTGGCTGTTGGGTTTTTATTGTTGGATTTGAGGAGACCTTCGGGAGCTGCCATCATTAAATAATCGAAACACGTTCGGCTTCTTGCCCATAAATCGCTTTGAACTGGGCATCGTCGATTTCTTTGGGCAAGCCCTCGAAGACCAGCTCGCCGTCTTTCAGCGCAATCGCGCGGGTGGCATAGCGGTGGACCAGGTCCAGGAAGTGCAGGCTGCACAGCACGGTGATCCCGCGCTCTTTGTTGAGCTGCTCCAGGTATTTGAGGATCGAATGGGCCAGCACCGGGTCCAGCGAGGCCACCGGCTCATCCGCCAGGATCAGCTTTGGGCTCCTGCATCAACGCCCGGGCAATGCCCACGCGCTGCTGCTGGCCGCCGGAGAGCGAATCGGCGCGCACGTGCGCCTTTTCCGCCAGCCCCACCTGTTCCAGACTGGACAACGCCCGCGCGCGGTCTTCCGCGGAAAACAGGTGCAGCAGGCTGGAAAAGGTGTTCACATATCCCAGCCGGCCCGAAAGCACGTTGGTGATACACCGAAGAGCGCTTGACCAGGTTGAACTGCTGGAAGATCATCCCAATCTGGCGGCGGATTTTGCGGATGTCCGCCGCCGTTGGCGGCGGTGACGTCCACCCCATCCCAGAAGATTTTGCCAGAGGTTGGCTCGATCAGGCGGTTGATGCAGCGCAGCAGGGTCGATTTACCCGACCCGCTCAGGCCAATCACCGCCAGGAATTCACCGTCTGCCACTTCAAAGCTGACGTTTTTCAGCGCCTGGGTCCCGTTTGGATAAACTTTGGTAAGGTTTTCAACTTTCAGCATGGGAGCCTGAATTACTCCATTCAAAAGAAATTGTTCTGTGCATACGATAAAGATAGCACAGTTTCAAAAAACAACGTTTCGCTATGAAACAACAAAATCAAAAAAAAGAGCCTGGCAGACCGATCGATCTGCCAGGCCCATCAGAACTTACTTTACAAGTGAAGCGGGATCAACGCCGGCTTTCTTCAAGATGCTTGCGAATTCATCGTAGAAAGTGGCGTCGATCTTCTCGAAGCCATTGATCGAATACAGGCTTTGCAGGACAGCATTGCCGCCCGGGTCCTTGGACATAGCCATCAGGCCATCCACGATCGCGTCTTTCAAAGCGGGATCCAGGTCCTTGGTGAACCTGCACGCCGTCGTTGGGGATGCGGTCGGTACGGCAAACGCAACTACCTTTTCGGAGATATCAGGATACTTTTCCTTCAGGTTCGCGGCGGCGTCGGTCAGCACATCGATGAAGGTCACGCCCGCGTCGCAGTCGCCTTTGTAAACGGCGATGGCTACGTTGGGGTGCGAGCCGGCGTCGATCGTAGCTTTGAAATCCATGTCAGGATCGATGCCGTTGGCCTTGAGGATGATGCGCGGAACGATGTAACCGGAAGTCGGAGTTCGGGTCGACGAAGCAGAAGCTCTTGCCCTTCAGGTCGGCGAAGGTCTTGATGCCCGAGTCGGCCTTGGCAATGAACTGGCCCTTGTAGATACGGCAGCATCTTGCCCTCTTCAGCCCTTATCCGGGTCAATCGCATTGGTGTTGTACTTGCGCAGGTTGCCAATGACCGGGACGATCTGGTACTTCTCTTCGGCCAGCAGGATCGAGAAGGTGTTCAGGAAACCAACCTGGGCCTTGTTGGCGCCCATGGCTTCGATGGAGGCGGCATACGAAGTGCCAACTTCGATCTCGAAGGCCAGGCCGGTCATCTTGCTGAGGCAGTCGGCGATCGCGGTGCCGGCCTTGGTGATCTTGCCCGCTTCGCCCGAGGGGACGAAGGTGATCACGATCGGCTTGTCTTCGGAGCCCAGCTCACCCGCCTTGACGGTCGGCAGGTTGGCCATCGGTTCGCACACGGCCGCCGGGATGGTGGCGGTAGCTTCCGGGGCGGTCGTCGCGGTCGCGGCGGGCGGCTCAGTTGCTTTGGGCGCTTCGGTCGGCGCGACAGTCGGCGCAACCGTGTTAGACGGTGCGGCTGTTGGGACGGCCGGCGCTTCGGTATTGGTAGCAGCCGCGGCTGGGGCTTGCGTTGGCGTGGCAGCCGGGGCGCAGGCGGACAGGATCATGGTCATAATGACCAGTCCAAACAACAAAATACGAGTCGAACTTCTTCTGCTCATTCGTTTCTCCTCCAAACTGAACACAAGTTGACTGACAGGGTATTAGAATCAACAGCGTTATGATAAATCGATTTACTTTAAATCACAAGGGTAAAAGAGGCGCATCTTGTGGTCGAACGAAATTAAAAAGCAAACAAAACCTGCTCCCTGTATAGTTATCCTGGGAGCAAGTCGGGTTTTTGAATATCCCTCCAAGCGAAGTCGGTTACTTCTTATTCAAGCTAATTACATACGCAATCACGTTCGCAATGTCTTGTGGTTCGAGGATTTTTTGATCGCCAAAAGCCGGCATGCTGAGCGCGGCATTTTTCCCTTCCACCGCATTTTCAGGGTTTGAGCCGTGCTCCACGAACAGGTCGATATTTGTCGCAAATGTTTTGGTATCTGTGCTCAGCATGGTCGAGTCGATCGGGTTAAGCTCCGGCACCGTTTCATCGGTAGATCCAGCATTCGCTACGCCACCTTTCCCCTGATCCCCATGACAGGGTACGCAGATGGTTTTAAACGTTTCCGCTCCTTTGGCCGCATCCCCTTTCAAGTTCACCGCTTCTCCGGGGCCTCCTGAATTTGAAGGGCGCGCTACTTCCGCCGCTTCATCACCCGCGCCCTTGTTTGCTTCCGTGCTGCTGCATGCTGACAAGGAAACTGCCAGGAAAATCACGATGAAAACACTTACCAGCCAGTTCTTCTTCATATATTTGCCCTTCCTATATCAAATCATAATCAGGTAGGAAAAAATCTATTCGATGGAATATCGAATAGATCGTATACATATTAATGATGGTATCACGACCCTTTTGATTATTCAATTAATTTTGTAATAGTTATAAAAATATAGTGTTAATCGATATAACACGCTTGCCCCCGCCGTTCTGGGAGAGTCTCTCTTACGGTTGTCAATGCATCGCGGCCAAAGTTCCCTTTGTGAATCCAAATGACCCGGTTGGTTATTGGAAATCGTGCGGAACACTTTTCTAGCAACCAAACCTTTAATCCCTTGCCTTCCATGATAAAATCGGAACGCAGTTGTATTGACCCAAAGGAGAAATACTGTGGTAGATAAAGAAATAGGAACCTTCGAAATCAAAAAAGGTTTGGCGCAAATGCTTAAAGGTGGCGTCATTATGGATGTAGTTACCCCAGAGCATGCCCGTATCGCCGAAGACGCCGGCGCGGTTGCGGTAATGGCGCTGGAACGCGTCCCGGCCGATATTCGCGCCGCGGGCGGAGTGGCGCGCATGAGCGACCCGGAGCTAATTCTGCAAATCATGGAAACGGTCAGCATCCCGGTAATGGCCAAGTGCCGCATCGGGCACTTCGTCGAAGCGCAAATCCTCGAGGCCATTGGCATCGACTATATCGACGAGTTCGAAGTGCTCACCCCCGCGGATGAGGCCCACCATATCAACAAACATGCCTTCAAAGTGCCCTTCGTATGCGGTTGTCGCAACCTGGGCGAAGCGCTGCGCCGCCTCGGCGAAGGCGCGGCGATGATCCGCACCAAGGGTGAAGCCGGTACCGGCGATGTGGTTGAAGCGGTGCGCCATGCGCGTTCCGTTTTGGGCGAAATCCGCCGCCTCACCTCCCTCCCCGAAGAAGAGCTGATGGCGTTCGCCAAAGAGATTGGCGCGCCGTACGAGCTGGTGCTGGAAACCCGCCGGCTTGGCCGCCTGCCGGTGGTCAACTTTGCCGCGGGCGGCATCGCCACCCCGGCGGATGCGGCGCTGATGATGCAGCTGGGCGTTGATGGCGTCTTCGTCGGTTCGGGCATCTTCAAGTCCGGCGACCCGGCGCGGCGCGCGGCGGCCATCGTCAAGGCCACCACGCACTGCAACGATGCGCACATCCTGGCAGAGGTCAGCCGCAACCTGGGCGAGCCGATGGTCGGGCGCCAGATTTCGGCCATCCCCGATCCGGAACGCATCGCCACGCGCGGCTGGTAGGCAGCCAACATGAAAATCGGCGTATTGGCCGTGCAGGGCGATTTTGCCGAGCACGTTCAAATGCTGCGCCGCCTGGGGATGGAAACCGTCGAAGTCCGCCTGCCCGAGCAGTTAGCAGGACTGGCCGGGCTGATCATCCCCGGCGGCGAATCGACCACCATCGGCAAGCTGGTGGAGGCCTATCATTTAATGGAACCGCTGCGCGCGTTCGGCCGGCAGCGCGCCATCTGGGGCACCTGCGCCGGCGCCATCTTCCTGGCGCGCGAAATTCACCGCCCGCAGCCCGTTCTCGGCCTGATGGATATTAGCATCGAGCGCAACGCCTTTGGCCGCCAGGTGGACAGCTTCGCCACCGATTTGACCGTGCCCGCCCTGGCAAACCTTGATCCCCAGAACCAGCCCTTCCGGGCCATCTTCATCCGCGCCCCGCTGATTGAGACTGCCGGCGCGGCCGTTGAAACACTGGCCTGTCTGGAGGATGGCCGCATCGTTGCCGCCCGCCAGGGCAAACTCCTGGCTACCTCGTTCCACCCGGAATTAACCGCTGACGACCGCTTCCACCGCTACTTCCTGGATCTGGCCGGGTAAGGTCTTGCAGCTCCAGTGACCGCGTCCCGCCTGTCTGCGTCTCGCAGCCGTCTCTGGAAAATCTTGCTTCCCCTGTGCATCGGCATCGTCCTATCCCTGGCCGGTGACCTGACCCTTTACGCCGTCCTGCCTGCCTATGCCGGGCAGCGCGCCTTTAGCCTGGCGGTGGTGGGCATCCTGCTCAGCGCCAACCGCCTGGTCCGCCTGGGCAGCAATCCACTGGTTGGGCTGCTGCTGACCGGCGCGCGGCGGCGCGGTTTTGTCCTGGCCGGGTTTGGTCTCGGCGCTGTCTCCACCCTGCTGTATGTACTGGCAAATGGCACGGGACTGTTCCTGACCGGGCGGCTGCTGTGGGGCATATCCTGGTCGTTGATCAACATTGGCAGCTACTGTATGCTGCTCGACGCCGCCGCCGAGCAGGATCGCGGCTGGGGTTCAGGCGTGCTGCAGAGCGCCATCTTCATCGGCATGGCGCTCAACCCGCTGCTGGGCGGGCTGCTGAGCGACCTGCTGGGTTTCACCAGCGCGCTGGCAGTCTGTGCCGGGATCCAGGCAGTGGGCTTCCTGATTGCGCTGCTCACCCTGCCGGAAACGCTGCCCGGCCCCGCAAGGCAGCGGCTGCCATTCCTTCAGGCCGTGCGCGCCGCCCTGACCCAATGGAGCACACGCTTGCCCGCCCGCTTCGGAAGCACCCCCACCGCCGTGGATCGCCCAGCTGCGCGCGCTTTTCCGCCCGCAAAATGCCGCAGCCAATTATATCTACTTCGCCGCCAACCTGATCGGGGATGGCATCTTGCTTTCTACCCTCAGCATGTACCTGCAAACCCGCTTTGGCGACGGCATCCCCATCGGCGGACCGGCCGGCCGGTGGATCATCCCGGTCGCGTCCGCGGCAGGCGCGCTGCTGGCCCTGCGCGCGGTGGTCGCCGCGCTGGTCGCCCCGCTGGCCGGCCACCTGTCCGATACGGTAACGGGCATTGGAGAACGGCCCCTTCTCAATCGCCGCTGGCAAGCCCTGGCCTGGGGAATTTTCCTCGGCGTGGCGGGCCTGCTGGTGATCATCGCGCTGCGCGCTCCCTGGGCGCTGCTGGCCGGGGTAGCCCTGGCCGCCTCCGGCAGCGCTGTGATCGTCACCGTGGCGCCACCCCTGGTGCGAGAAATCAACCCGGCCCAGGAGACCAGCGCATTTCTGGGTCTGCTGGCCACCTTCGCCGACCTTGGCACCGCCCTGGCCCCCCTGGTGACGTATGCGCTGCTCGACCGGCTGCCGCTCGAAATCATCTACAGCCTGGCCGCGCTGGCCCTGGGGCTCGGGCTGCCAATGATCGGGCTGGTTCAAAAACGGACCACGGGCGCTCTTGCCCCTCAAAACCCCATTGCGCGGTAGGTCCAAACCATTCTCAATAAGCTCCGGCTGGCTGACCGCACTCAGGCCGCGATTTTCGCCTGGAAAGAGGCATCGTCCGGAAATAAAGAAATGAAAAACCAGTGGATATTAAACCCGCAGTGCGGGCCAATATCCACTGGAGGTCCTGTAAAAATTTTTATCGTTTGAAGAAACTGCGTGCCAGCACAATCAGGCCCAGCAGGATCAGCAGCGCGGGCCAGTACGGGCCAAGCAGGTTCATCCCGCCCAGGAACGAGCCAAAAATCGCGAACATCACCAGGCTGATCGTGATCAACCAGAAGCCGCCTTCCAGCGCGTCGCGCAGCCTGCCTTCGCCCAATATTCCGGCCAGGATGATGCCCAATCCCACAAACCCGGGGATCAGCGTCCAGGCATATGCCCAGCTTTCCCAGTTGCCGGTAGCGTTCTGCCAGTACAGCAGCAGCCCAATCCCACTCACGATAGTGGCCGGAACGGCCATTCCCGGCGCGCCCACCAGCAGGCCAAAGATCAGCAGGCCCGCACCCACCGCCACCACAATCAGCGGCCAGCCCATGTCAACTCGCAGCCAGCCGAACTGCGCCGGCAGCACCTGGTAGGCCAGGAAAAACAGGCCCAACAGGATCAGCAGCATCCCGCCAACCACACTTGTCCGAGTTCTTCGCTCCATCATGTCTTCCTCCCGAAAAAAGGCTAAAAAAATCTCTATGGTATATACGCTTTATGCGCCCAAATGTCGCACGCTGCCCAGGCCGGAGACCTGCTGCGTCAGTCGCGGGCTGCCGTAAAACTCGATGCTGCCTGTCCCGCTGACCTGCGCGTCCAGCGTCTCGCTGGCGCGCACCACCGCCGACCCCAGGCCGCTCAACCGCACGCTCGCCGCGCTGCTTGCCAGCCGTCCGGCATGGTAACTGCCCGTCCCGGTCAGCTCGACGGTTTGGCGCGCTGCCTGTCCTTCAACCTCGATATTGCCCAGCCCGGCTTGCCGCGCGAAGAATTCCTCCACCGCCAGCCTGCGGATCGTCACATTGCCGGTACCGCCGTGCACCAGTTCGAACTGGCGCGTTGAAAGATTCGAGATTGCCAGGTTTCCCAGACCGGCCGCGTCCAGCCATTCCAGGTCGCGGACATTGAGGGTATAGCGGATGGGAGACAGGTTCCAGAAACGTGGGTTGATCCAGTCCAACCAATCCTGTTCGTAGCGGATTTCTAGCGTATCACCGCGCACCTCACTACGGATGCGCTCGCGCGCCGCCTGAGAGGCTTCGATCTCCAGTCCCTCGCGCTCGCCCTGTAGGATAGTCATATCGCCCAACCCGCGGAAGGACACCCGTTTAATCCCTGCGACAGCACCGGCAGCCTCCGTCGGCTGTACTACACCGGGCGCCGCCTCCTTGGGCGCCGCCTCTCTGGGCGCCGCCTGGATGTAAGCTGCCCCGCTTGCACTGCTGTTCGAGAAATCGACCCGGCTGCGGCTTACCGGCCCGCTGACCTGTTGAAAAAAGGTGCGTCCAAAAATCACATACAACCCCACCAGGATCAGCGCCAGCGGCCAGAAAACGCCGCCCGGGCTGCGCATCCCCAGCAGGCTCGCGCCTAATTCAAAGAACAGTCCAAAGACGAAGAAAAATACCAGGCCAACCCCAATCACCACCCGTCCGGCCCGGCGCAGGTCAGGCATCTCGCTCGTGCTTCCAAAAATCATCAGCCCAACCCCTGCCCCGCAGATGATCAGCGCCCAGGCGTAAGACCATGTGGCCCACAGCCCAAACAGATTTTGGAAGAACAGGATCAATCCCAGCGTGGTAAGCACGCTGCCGGGCACCGCCAGCGCCCCCATCGAGCGCCCTCCGGCTGCCATTCCAATGAAGAACGCCACCCCAACCCCAAGGATAAAGAACGGCCACAGGTATTGCATAACATCCACGCGCAGGAATTGGCCGAGCATAAACACAATTCCTAACCCGATCAGCGCCACCCCTGCCCAAAATCCCCAAACATTTTTGCGGACCATAACCAGCCTCTTCAAAGAAAAAATATCGAGAACTGGTTAGATTATACAAACTCAATTCGGATACATTCAATAGCCAAAAGTATGGGCCATGCCTGACCCAACGATGGGAAACGGTGGTTCTACCGTTTTTATAGGAGTAAAATTAGCCTTACCCACCCCAACCTCCCCGGAGAACCCATGACACCTTCCCGCATTCAGGATACCTTCTCGGCCGGCGGCGGCATCTTCCGCCTGCTGCCCGCCTTTGTCCCATTCCGTTTCAACCAGCCGGGCGGACGGCTGCACCTGCACCCGGATGACTACTACCCGCTCGGACTGCAATATGGCTCGGTGAAAGAGCGCTGGTTTTGCTCCATCCTGCACACCTTTGGAAAAGACAGCGAGCACCCGGAAATCGGGTACAGCTATGTGGCCGCGAGCGAGGACAACCCGGAAACCTTCCCGTTCCAGCACGCCATGGAGGAGTTAGGCGCGCAGTTGATTGGGGAAACGCTGATGCAAGCGTACGGGACCTGGCCGATGCATGCCAAATTCTTCGACTACAAGCTGCCCCTCTTCCACCATCTGCATCTGGCCGATACGGACGCCGCCCGCCTGGGCTGGCCCGGCAAACCGGAAGCCTACTACTACCCCGTCCAGCTCAACAACTATCCCGGCGAATTTCCCCTCACCTATTTCGGCTTCGACCCCACCGTCACGCGCGAGCAGGTCAAGGAACGCCTGCGCGACTGGGAGAATCGGGACGTGCGCATTACCGAGCTTTCGCGCGCCTACCGCATCCAGCTGGGCACCGGCTGGTATACCCCGCCCGGCGTGCTGCACGCCCCCGGCTCCTACCTTACCTATGAGCCGCAGTGGAACAGCCTGGTCGGCGCGGTCTTCGAAAACATCGCCTCTGGCGAAATCAACTCCTTCGATGGGCTGGCGCGCAGCCTCCCAGAAGAAGATCGCGGCAGCCCGGATGCCGTCCTGGGCCTGCTGGATTGGGAGAAGAACGTTGACCCCGATTACCGCAAGCATTACTTCCGCCCGCCGCTGCCCTGCCCGACCGGCGATCCGCGTTTCTCTGAAAAATGGATCACCTATGCCAACCCGTATTTCAGCGCCAAAGAGCTTACCCTGCAGCCGCGCCAGCGGGTGACGGTAACAGACGCGGCTGCCTACGGGTGTGTCATCATCCAGGGGCATGGAGAAATCGGCCCGCACGCCGCCGAAGCGCCCGGCCTCCTGCGCTACGGTCAGCAGAGCGCGGACGAGTTCTTTATCAGTGAACCGGCCGCGCGCGGCGGTGTGATCATCAAAAATCACAGCCAATGGGAGCCGTTGGTTATGCTCAAGCACTTCGGACCCAACCACCCGGGTGCTCCGTTGAGCGCCGGATCGGATTAAGCGGCTGCTCGTTCCTACCAGTGCATCACTGCAAAAAAGGTCACCAGGCCCAGGCTGGCTGCCATCGCTGCCGCCCAGAACAGCGCCGTGATCGGGATGAGCTGGTCAACGCGTTTTTCAACTTCTCGCAAAGAGCGACCCGCCAGAACATAGCCGTCCCGTCCCCCATTTACGGAAACGATGACGGCTGCGCTGCGCACCCCCGGCTCGGGCTGGTAGGAAATGCGGTCCTCGCCGTGCTGGCGAGTATAGTCGAACACGCCCTCCGGAAGGCTGGGAATCTCGCCGCGCAGCACCGCATTCGAAGCAAGCGCTTTGCCATTCGCGTCGAAAACAATCACATATGGCGCCAGGCTTTGCGCGATATCCACCTCGCCGGAAGGCACAATCGACTGTAATGCCTGCCGGGGATCCTCGGCAGCCGCCAGGGCGCTAGCGCCATCTTCCGCTATTTGAATCTGCGGATCGTTCGCCCCCATCCGGTAAGCCTGCTGCACGCTCAGGTAGATAAGCCCCGCCAGTATGGTAATTCCGATCGCAATTGGCAGCCAGGTTTTTAGTACAATTCGAATAATTTTCATCCTGTATCCTATTTTGAATTAATCCATTATTTCAATCAGGATACATCTTACCTCCCCACGCATCCAGCACTCATGTGTACGTCAATAGAAAACGCAGCCTTTTGCATCCCTACCCCATTCGCTGATCGTCATGCGCCGCTGCTACCGCTGCGCCCGCTGCTTGCCTGCGCCGCTGCTCACCGCTCACCTTCTCCCGCATGCGACTGGCGGGCCAGCGCTACCGCCGCCCGCCGGGCAACCTCGGAAAGCGGCCATAGGTGTAGCACCGCGTTGAATGCCTGGGCAGCTTCCTTCTCCTGGCCTTTTCGCTGGTACGCCACACCCAGGTGATACTGGCAGGAGGCTTCATTCATAATCCCCAGATTGGATTTTCCACGAGCTGCCAGCGCCTCCTGGAATATCGCGGTCGCTTCATTGAGCTCGCCTTTCTGAAGCCGCACGATACCCCGGCTGATGTCAATCGACATCCGGCTTGCGGCGTCTGGCACCAACCATTGCGCCAGGTTGTACATGCGTTCGGCAGCGCGAAAATTGCCTTGCGAAGCAAACGCATCGCCCAGGCTGACCATTAAGCGTACCCGCATGGTCACCAGGTACAGCAGGATGAGAAAAATCGCCGGGTGCAAGACAAAACCGGTCGGAAAAGCCAGCCCCCCGATCAGGGCAATCAGCAGCAGGCTTTCGACCGCGAACCGGATCGAAAGGCTTTCGCGGCGCATCAACGCGATGGCTCCCATGACGATGATGTACCACAGGCCAATAAAAAACAGCAGAAATGGAGAATTGATGTCCATCCGCTCCTCCTAAAAAGATCAAATAAGGGGTTTCCGCGTGTCCGTTTTAGTGTAGCGCAAATTTACCCTTAATACCATGCTATTCCAGATTTCAACCGCTTTGGGGATTCAAAAGGGATGCCGCCGCGCTGTGCGAGCTGGCATCCCTTTTGATCCTTGTCTCCCTCCCCGTTTTCCTGAGAGGGTTCGTAAACCGCCAGGAGCAATCCTATTTTGAGTTTGGGATTGCTCTCGGCTCCGCATTTATCGTCTTGTTGTTCGCGCCAGCCGCTCCAGATGCTCTACCAGCGGCTGGACGTTGCCGGGCAGCGCGGATTCCCCTGCCGCGATGGTATGGGTCTGGCGGCCGTCCTCCACGGTGATCTCGTATTGAAACCGGTCCGCGCCGCCCATATCCCCGCTCAGGGAGGGGGGCAGTTCGAAGAAATGCGCGCTGTCCAGCTCGCTTACCAGTGCCTGCACTTCTTCTTCGGGCAGTTCTTCGCTGTCAATCGTGTTCGCCAGCCGCATCCCGGCAAAACCACCCGTTCGTACAAAATGGATTCGCATCTTCTGCCTCCTTGGCCTATCCTTTACCAAAACCAATCCTGGTTCGTTCGCGGCTTTGAATCAGCGTTTACTGGCATCCTTCGAAGGTCGGAACAATCCAAGCAGCAAAGCCGGCAGGCAGCCCGGTTGTGGGGTTACAACCTGGCCAACCGTAATCCCTACCTCAGCCCAACCCTTCTGAACCGCCATCTGTTCCTGGCTGTTTGCGCCATACAGGTCTGCGGCTGCCTGGTAAGTGGCATTGGCCGCATCCTGGAAGCTGGCTGTGCTGCTCAGCCGGTCAGTGAGCGTAACATACCAGATTCGCCCCGCCTTCTCCCAGGCATAACCGTCCATCTCATAAGCCGCCACGTAGAAAGCATGGTTGGGTATTCCCGAATTTATATGTACCCCACCGTTATCCTGCATGGTGTTGACATAGTCTTTCATGTGAGCTGGCTGGGGGTCCTTTCCCAGCACCGGATCGTTATACGCCGTTCCAGGCGCCTTCATCGATCGGATCCCCACCCCCTGCACGTTGGGGGTAAACAATCCTTCGCCGATGATCCAATCCGCGTTGCGCGCCGTCTCCCCAAAATGGTTCTGTTTTACCAGCGAGCCAAACACGTCCGATATCGACTCGTTCAGCGCTCCCGCCTGATTGGAATAAACCAGGTTCGCTTCAAATTGGGTTACCCCATGCGATAACTCATGACCGATGACATCCAAAGCAGCCGTAAAGCGGTTGAAAAGGCGGTCGGATTCAGGCATATCCTCGTCGCCGTCGCCATAAACCATCTGCTGGCCGTTCCAAAAAGCGTTATCGTAGCTTTTCTGATAATGCACCGTCGAGATTAAATTCATTCCCATGTTATCAATCGAGTTGCGCTGGTACACATTCCAGAACAGGTCATAGGTGTACCCGGCGCCATCGTAAGCCTCGTCAACGGTCACATCACTGCTGGTCTGGCCGCCCTCCTGGCGGATTAACTGCCCCGGCAGCGAGCTGCCAAAGTTCGCGCTGTATACGTAGCGTTGTTTATTTCCTCCCGCAGCAGCCTCAGGCCCCATCGGTACTCCGCCGCCGCTCGGAATCTCACCTTTTGCGACCGCCTCGCGTTCCTGCTCCATCGCCACGGTAGCAGCCAGTGTTCGCTGCGCCCAGGCGCGTTGTTCAGGCGTCCCATTTTGGATGATTTCTTCCAGCATATGCGGAGGAATGATACAGTGGAGCGCATTATGCTGCGCGTTATGGCTGCGGTTATGCATGAAAAACCTCCCTTTCCTAACGCCAAATGTGTGTCCAGGAAATCGAAGCCGTCATCGAGTGAGACTGCTTCCATATATAGCATAGTGAAAATACCGCAGAAGGCAAGAGGATATCCGGTATTTATTGTCAAAATATCTTGTTTTTTAAGGGTTTGCCCGCTAAACAATCGTTCAGCGCGTGTGGCTTTCTCAAATTGGCGTTAAAATAGGATCGTTACAGCCGAAAAGCCTGTTCCATACCCCTTGATAAAATCGGTGCGCGCCTTGAAAACCCGTGTCCTAAATCATGTCCAACCGCCCAAGGAACTTTTATGAATTTGCTCATCCCGCTCTTCTCCCCAGCCACCGGCACCTGGGGCGGCATCACTCGCGGCGTCGCGCTGGCCGAAGCCGCTCGCAGAGCCGGACACCAGGTTGCCTTTTGCTCCTCGGGCGGCATGGCTGAAGGCTTGAAAAAGCACGGGTACACCGTCTACCCCACCCCACCCACCACTGTTTTTGGCCTGCCCGCGCCCCTCTCGCGTTTCATTGAACAGCGCTCGCAGCATGCCAGCCTCCCTGTGCGGGATGGGCAGAGTATTGGCAGCCTGTGGTTTGTCATGTTCCTTTCTGGATTGGGCCGCGCCGGGTACCTGCAAGCGCTGGTTGAAGCCCAGCGGGCTGCTGCCCGCGACTTCCATGCGGATGCCATCTTCACCGACATCGACCCCGCCGCCTATCTCACTGCCGCCATCGAGCGCCTGCCCATGACCGCCAACTACTCCGCGGTGATGCATACTGGCATAGGCACCTGGGCGTGGAAGCGGATGAATGCCGCCATCGCCCCGCTCTTGCGCGCGCACCAGTTGTCCGACCAATCCATCGACCAGTTGTTCTTCGCCCCCGAGGTTCTCAAGATCATCCCCTCCATCCCCGAACTGGATGATGCCGACCCTGACCGCCCGGATGTGCGCTACGTTGGCCAGCTGCTTGGCCCGGTGCAGCCAGCGGACGCGGTTCGAAGCGAACCGATGGCGGTGCAAACCGAGCCGGGCGCCTTTCAGCTAGAGCCTGGCCAGCGCTGCGTTTTCGTTTACCTGGGTGTTGGCTCGCTCTCTCAGGATGTTCTCCGCCGCGTGCTGCCGCGCGTCTTCCCCGCCGGTGGTCCGCTGTGCTGCCTGGTCGGCGCCCAGAACATTCAGGCGGATGAACAGATCGGTGGGGTGCGTTTTCAACGCTACGTTCCTGCGGATGCTGTCCTGCCCCACTGCGACTGGGTGATCAGCCACGGGGGGCAAAACACCATCGCCCAATCCCTGCTCTACGGCGTTCCGCTGATCCTCTTTCCCGGCCCCATCTTCGAGCGCCGCTTCAACGCGCAAAAGGTTCAGGATAACGGCGCGGGCTGGATGGCCGAGCGCTACCAGTTCACCAAAGACCGCCTGGAATACATGCTGCAAACGCAGGAGAACCGCGCCGCCCACGCCATCCAGCTTGGCGCGCGCATTCAATCCTACGGCGGCGCGGATGAAGCCATCCAGGCCATCGCGCAGCGCATCTCCTGATTCTTACCCGGCCAGTTGGGCCACCTCCTGACCGCTGCTTTTCATCAGCCAGACGTACCCATCTTCCAGGCCCGGCTGCGCCGGTTGCGCCTGCGGGTATTCACCCGAGTCCGCGCCTACCAGGCGGTACTGCACCCCATCCGCCATATGCAGCATCGATACCACCGTCAGGCCGTTATTGGGCTTGCGCGCCTCTTTTGAAAGCACCGTCCACACCCGCCCCTCCGCCGCGCGGGTCAGTTCCAGCGGCGAGCCGCGGTACAGGATTTTCCCTTTCGAAAGTATCGCCATGTCCCGGCAGGTCTGCCCAATATCCTCGACAATGTGCGTGGAAAGGATCACCACCCGGTCAGCGGCCAGGTCGACCAGCAAGTTGCGGAAGCGGATGCGTTCTTCCGGGTCCAACCCGGCAGTTGGCTCATCCGCGATCAGGATGCGCGGGTTGTTGACCAGCGCCTGAGCGATGCCCACCCGCCGCTTCATCCCGCCTGAAAAGCCTTTGATCTTGCGCTCCGCCGCCTGCGCCAACCCCACCATCTCAATCACTTCGCTCACCCGCTGCTTGCGGACGGCTTTATCATCCATGCCTTTCAAGATGGCCATATAATCGATAAACTGGCGCGCGGTCAGGTCCGGGTACATGCCCAATTCTTGCGGCAGATACCCCAGCCTGCTTTTTACCTGCTCGCGCCCTTTTTCTTTCGATAGGTCGCAGCCGGAAATCAGGATGCTTCCCGTACTGGGCAGTACAATCCCCGCCAGGATGCGCATCAGCGTGGTCTTCCCCGCCCCATTCGGCCCCAGCAAGCCAAACATGCCTTCCTCAATACTCAGGTCGATGCCGTTCAAAGCCTTTACCGCTTGCGCGCCTTTTCCATAGGTTTTGGTTAATTGGTTTATCTCAATCATGTTTGTTTTCCTTTGAGTTGAGCATTCAATCTGTGAGGAGCAAGCCATACAAAGGGAATTTACGCTTCCCTGATCCCTACTCACGGATTGACTGCTAACTGCCCTCACAAATAACGTTCCTGCTTCCGCAGCAGCCCCCAGGCCGACGCCATCAGCAGCACAGCCAGACCTATCAACACCGCCTGATTGGTGCGCAGCGCCGGGTTATCCGGGTAGTTCGAGCCCATTAAGAGCAGCAGATAGCGGGCCCAGCTGCTTCCCAAAAACAACTCCCGGAAGAGAAGCTGGACAATCCACACCAGCCCCACGATTGCCGCCCCGGCCACCGCCTGCCGGTTGGCAAAAGCCATCGTGGCGCTCAGCGCCACCATCACCAGGGTAGGCACCAGCCAGGCCAGCTGGCGCGCCCAAATACCGCCCAGCGGAGACAGGTCAATCCCCAGCCCGGCGATCGCGCCCTGGAAGCAAAACGCGCACGCCGCGGCCAGGATGACGATCATTCCCAGCCGTTCGAGCAGCATCCGCCAGGCCGGGACTGGGGTAGCAAATTGGAGCTCCAGCGCGGGGTCTTCCAGTACCGCGTAAGCCGCCAGGATGCCGCAGATAAGCGGCAGCGCCACGCCAAAATACGCCACGGTAACCGGGAAACCAGCCGGCTCCCCTTTGATCATCCAGGCCAGGATCACAAACAGCGCCCAGAAAGCCGCCGGCAGCCACAGCATATCCAGCCGGTACGTCAGCAGCATGTATTTGAGAGAAGAACTCATACCTTTCATCACGATTCACCCTTCGCCCTACGCCCGCGCCGCGCGCCAGGCCAGGCTGCGCTCGGCCGCGATCAATGCGAGAAAAGCACACCCGCTCAAAGCCAACAGGTTGAACAGCGCAGTGCCAATATTTGACAGCGGAGCACTTTCCGGCCCAAAACCCCTATAAAAACCACCAAAGAACGCCGTCAATACGAACCCCCCATTGGCCGATAGGATCGTGCCGTTCAAGGTGGGCAAGACGGTTGGACTGATGTAATTCCCCCAGAACCAGTACCCGGTAAACAGCACCTGGTAAACACGCACCGGAATCACCAGCGGGCAGGCCAGCGAAAAGGCCGTGATCAAAATATAGGCCGGCAGGTTAATCCCCAGGAATGCCAGCAGCATTGCCGGAATAATCGTGACCGGCGCGCCCAGTGCCGCCGTCTTCACTCCCATCAGCAAACTGCATAGGAGTACCGGGAGAGTAATCGATGCCAGCGCGCCAAAGAACTTACCTGCCAGGTAGGGCGCGTGTTTCAGCGGCGGTGCTGCGCAGCAGTTCATCGACGCCAATGCGTTGATCGCGCACCAACCGGTCGGCAATCAAGATTCCTCCCACCACCGGCATAAACAGGTTCAACAAATAGGCAAACGTACCAGCATACGACAGGACTCCCTGTCCGGTTGGCAGCAGGTCAAACGTTTCCGGCGGAAGCAGTACGGAAGTCAGGTGTAAGATCATCAAGATACCGGTTGCCAACCACAGGCTCCACCGGCGGATCGACATGCGGAATTCATAACAAAATACGCCGATAAATGCTTTCAATTTTCCCTCCAATACAAACTTCTCGCTCATGTAGGGGTGGGTCTGTTCGCGCCGCCTGAGAGCAGCATGGCCGCCAGCCAGCCAGCCTACGTACCGGTCAGGTCCGAGACCCACCCGGCCTGAATGGGCACATGAAACTAACCCATGGTTATTACCCTTTGGCTCAAGTAGGGGTCAGCATCCCCTGCTGTTGCCGCCCTGCCAGCCAGACGGCCACCCCCAACAGCCCCGCGGCGAGCACCAGCAGCAGCGCCGGAGCCTGCCAGAAACGCTGGTAAGCGGCCATAACTTCCATCACTCCCGCTGATAAACCCAATCCGGCTTGGGGTAAGCGCAGCGGGCCGGTAAACAACTGCGCCAGCCAGGCGATGTAGGTGATACTGATCGCGTTGGTAGCGCCAATCCACAGAGATAGCACCAGCGCCGCGGCGGAAAGGAAGGTCATCGGCGCCAGCCACGACAGCGCCAGGGTGCCGAACAGCGCCTGGTGCAAGACCGGCAGCATCCCCAGGGTGGCCACCAGCACCAGACCCAGGTTGTAGCCAAATACCAGGAACAACCGGGCCAGCAGGATCTGGCGGGGGGATGTTGGGGTAGCCAGGGCCAGCTCGTAAGCCGGGTCATTTTCTGGGCCGTAAATCAAGGCAACGCAGGCCGCCGCGATCAATGGGGCCAAAGCGTAGATAAATACCGCCTGGGCGGAAATCAGCGCGGCAACATAACCCAACCCGATCACCAGCGCGGAAGCTGGCCAGATTTCGCGCTGGACCAGCGGCATCTGTGAGCGCAGCAGCTGCAGGATGCGCCGGAGAGCTGCCGGCCTGGCGGATGCTCGCCTGGGCGTCTGCCGGATGCGTGCCAGCGCCCGCTCGGCCAGGTCTTGTGGCGCAGTCACAGCCTGCGCGGCCGCGTTGATTTCCCCAGCCACGACCTGCCACAGCGCCAGGTCTGCCTGGCACGCGGCGCATCCGGGGATGTGCTGCTCCACGGCCATGCGCTGGTCGTCATCCAACTCGCCGGAAACGTACAGCGGCAAAAGATCCGAAATTTGGGTATGCTCGTTCATCTTTCCCCATCCTCCGCGTTCCAACCCGCCCGGCTCAACACTCCGCGCAGGCTGGCCTTCGCGTAATTCAACCGGCTTTTGACCGTTCCCACCGGGCAGCCGCACACTTCGGCCACTTCGTTCAGGCTCAGGCCCTGATAAAAGAACAGTTCCAGCGCGAACCGATGCTCCAGTGAAAGCCCTTCCAGCCCGGCCCGTACCAGCCGGCGCTGCTCGCTTGCGGCGGCCATTGCTTCGGGGAGCGCATCCCGCGCCGGGAGGTCCTGCGTCTCCGCGTCCAGTGAATCGAGCGGCCGCCCGCGCAGTTGGTTTAACGCTTTATGGTGCACAATCCCCAACAGCCAGGCGATCACCTGGTTCCCGCCCGAGCCTTCACCCCGAAACCCGGCTGCCCCCTGCCAGGCGGCTACCAGGCTTTCCTGCACAGCTTCATCCGCCGAAGCCGGATCATTGGTAACTCGCAAGGCGTATGCATACAGGCGCTGTCCATAAACGTCAACCAATTGCCGCAGAGCGTTTTCATCGCCCGCGGCTATCTGGCGGATCAGTTCGCGATCACGGTCAACAGCCAGCATGTGTCGGTCCAGCACGAGGTCCATTCTACAAAATTACCCGGGGATCGGGCCCTTTCATTTTACTGCGAACGGATTATTTTATCCGCCGGAAGGTTCTTCCGTCCATCTATAGGTATGTCACCAGCCAGGGCAAAAAGGTTCATTATGCAAAATGCAAAACAAAAAGAATCGTGATTGACATCCGCTCCTGACCGTGCTACGATACCTTTTGTACGAATTCTACGAACCGAAAGGAGGCGCTTATGTACCGGGCAAATAATCTCACCCACTCTGCTTTCCAGCAGATCGTGCAGTTTTGCCTTGGTTGAGTGTGCCTCCAACCTCTGATCAGTTTCCCTGAATTCAGCGGCCGCGGGAATGCTCAATCACCCCGTGGCCGTTTTCATTAAGCCCCCCAGAACCACAATCCCAGGCAATCTGCACCTTTGTCCATTGCTTTCTTTTAATACTGCCTGCAGTACGACTGCTTGCAGCAGAATTAAACCGCGTCGGGTATCCCGCGAATTTCCGCGCGCGGCGAAATTTTCGAGTGAACCAAAGGATAGAGAATTAACCATGCCAGGGATCGATTTTGACGCCTATCTTGACCATGATGTTAATGACCGCAATACCAAACGGATCGAGCGCAAAAATCGCCGTTTGAGCAAACGAGAGAAAAACATTCGCTTCATAGCGGAGCTGGCTGAACACGCGGGAAGGGTTCCTGCTGAAAAAAAACCCGTGGATGTTCAGCAAAACTTCACCCCATCTTTTCAGCCCGCCGAGCATGAACGCTTCTGGCTGATCAGCTACCTGGAAGGCTTCTATAACGCCAAGGTGATTACCGATATCTTGGGCAAGGTGCGGGGCGGCAAAGAAGCCAATGTGTACCGCTGCGCGGCGCACCCATCCACCGGGCTGGATTTGATCGCCGCGAAAGTCTACCGCCCGGCCATGTTTCGCAGCCTGCGCAATGACGCCCGTTATCGCCAGGGACGCGCGGTGGTTGGGGAAGACGGCAAAGCCGCCCGCGGCCGCCGCGAATCACTGGCCGTGCAGAAGAATACCCGCTACGGCCAGGAGCTCCGCCACGTCTCCTGGCTGGAAACCGAATACCAGACCATGCAGCGTCTTTATGAAGCCGGCGCGGACGTGCCTCGCCCGCTGGCGCATGGCAGCAATGTCATTTTGATGGAATACATAGGGACCGGCAGTTCCCCGGCTCCCACCCTCAACCAGGTCTCCCTGGAAAAAACGGAAGCCAAACGAATCTTTGACCGTCTGGTGCACAACCTGGACATCCTGCTGGCATGCCATTGTGTCCACGCCGATCTATCGGCATATAATATCCTTTATTGGGAAAACCAGTTTAAAATCATCGACTTTCCCCAGGCCGTCGACCCGCGCCGCAACCCGGATGCCTCCGCGCTCTTTATCCGCGATGTAGAGCGCCTGTGCCAGTATTTTGCCCGTTATCACGTTGCCCCGGATCCGCACACCCTCGCCAATGATCTGTGGAGCCATTACCAGGTCGCGAATTCACTCTATTCAGGCGACCGCGACCCCTTTCCCGAATCTCCTTGAGGAACACATGCATGCATAGGAAAATCCTCAATATCATTACTGCCATTTTTCAAACCCTATGGCTGCCAATTTCCCTTGTCGTGGGGATCGGTTTCATCCGAGTGTTCCTTTGGAACATCTCCTATGTGATCTTTCAACAGCTGATCGACCGGCTAACGACTGTCCGGCTGTTCTCGGATCTCCATCCACTCCTGTTCGGATACGTGTCCGTTAACCTCCTCAACCATATCCTGATCTATGCCGAAGGATATCCTGGCACGAAACTGCACCGTGGGATCGTGCAGTGGGTCAAGTTGCACGCTTTGGAGAAAATGGCCCGCATCGATTACCTGGCGTACCAGAGCCTGGGTACGGGCAACTTAATCCAGGTGATCGAGAATGGGGCCGAGGCAGTTCGTAAAATCCTGACCGGGTTTTACATGAGCAATCTGAACGGCATTGCCATCATCCTGGTCAGCTTGTATTTCATCCAATCCTACAACTCGACCCTGTTCCTGGTAGTTCTCGTTTTGTTCGTGCTCTTCTACCTGACTGCCAATTACCTGATGCGATTTTTAAAAAAGGCGCTGGATAAGATGCTCGCCAGCCAGGAAGATTTCTCTAAATTCTCGGTGCGCGCCTTTATGGAACTGGTCGTGTTCCGCATCAATGGCCGCTTCAAAGCGGAGTACGAACGGCTGGGTGGTATTTCCGATGAGATGGTTCGCGCCCAGGCCAAAGTATATCTGCTGCAAGAGCTGGCCTATACCGGCATGGCCGTACTGGTCTTCTTCGTGGAGGTCGGCGTGGTGATCCAACAGGCCGGGAAAATTATTGCTGGAACTTCGACCGTCGGAACATTAATGGCCCTGGTGCTGTTTATCCGGCAGGTATTCTGGCCGGTGATCGGCATTGGACACGCCTTATTGAACTACAAAATGGATGCGCTCACCTACAGCCACCTCGACCAAGTCCTCGCCCTGCCGGATGATCCAGGTCTGGCCGGCGGGCGGCGCCTCGACGTCCCGAGTGGGCGCATCCGCTTTGACCACGTGACCTTTGCCTATGCAGAGCAGGAAGTGCTCAATGGTTTTGACCTGGAAATCGAGCCCGGCAAAACGACCGCCTTTGTCGGGGCCAGTGGGGGTGGCAAATCCACTCTGCTGCGCCTGCTGCTGCATTTGATCAAACCGCAGCAGGGCAAGGTGCTGGTAGACGGCCAGGATCTTTCACAGGTTCACCTCACCACCTATTATGAGCAGGTGGCGTATGTACCGCAAGAACCGCCCATTTTCGATGGCACTCTGCGCGAGAACCTGACCTTCAACCATCCGGTTAGCCCGGGCCGCCTGTCCGAGGTACTTTGCCTGGTTGGGCTGGAGGGGCTGGTGGGCAAACTCCCCAATGGGCTGGACACGCTGGTTGGAGAGCGCGGCATTAAGCTGTCAGGCGGGGAGCGCCAGCGGCTGGCCTTTGGCCGCATCATGTTGCAGGAACCCAAGATTATTATCCTCGATGAAGCCACGGCATCCCTCGACAGCCTAACGGAAGCCTGGGTGACCAGGAACCTGATGGCCTTTCTGCAAGGGAAAACCATCATCATCGTTGCCCATCGCCTGCAAACCGTCCGCGACGCCGACCAGATTATTGTGTTGGACGAAGGCAGGATCGTACAGAAAGGCAAATTTGCCGAACTCTTGTCTGCGCCGGGTCCGTTCCGCCTGCTCTGGGAGAAGCAGTCCCAAGAAAACCCAACATAGAAAACTTGTTCTATTTTGAAAATTCTTTGCTATAATAAATACAATCCGTTTTACAGATCCCGAAGAACGGTTCACCTATACCGGTTCATCCCACTCACCTATGCCTCTTTCGTGGACTCCTGAACAAATTCTCGCCCTTGCGCCTGATGAAGCCTCCCGCAAAAATGCCAGCGGTCTGGCCAATCCGCGTAAATGGCTCGCGCTCTTCCAGCACGAGTCTGAAAACCAGCGCGTGTTGTGGGGCGAAATCCGCGGCTCTGGCGCGGACCCCTACTGCTGCCAGGTCGATCTTAACGGCCCCGGTTACAAATGCACCTGCCCCAGTCGCAAGCTACCCTGCAAGCACAGCCTGGGCCTTTTTTTGTTATTTGCCAGCCAGCCTGGCGCTTTTGAAGTCAGCGCCCCGCCCGACTGGCTCACCCTCTGGCTGATCAAGCGCGGCGAGCAAACCGAGCGCCGCGCGGCCAAAGCCGAGGGCCATGGTCCAGACGCGGATCCCGAGATTTCCACCCGCGCCAAAACCCGCCGTGCTGTAGAACGCGACCGCAAAATCCGCGCCGGGTTAGTCGAGCTGGAAACCTGGCTGTGTGATCTGGTCCGCCAGGGTTTCGCTTCCGCCCAATCGCAGCCGCACGCCTTCTGGGAAACCCCCGCCGCCCGCCTGGTGGATGCTCAGGCTCCCGGCCTGGCCCGCCTGGTGCGCGCAATGCCCGGTTTGGCCGCTTCCGGCGATGGCTACCAGGAACGTCTCCTCGACCAGGTCGCCCGGTTGTACCTTGCCGTCGAGGGCTACCGCCGCATCAATTCGCTGCCCGCACCAAACCAGGCCGACCTGCGCGCGCTGGTGGGTATTTCCCTCAAACAGGAAGATCTGCTCGACTGCCCCGGCGTCGCCGATACCTGGCTGGTGATGGGTAGTGTCGTCGAAGAAGAGGCCGGTCTGACCGTCCAGCGCACCTGGCTGCTCGGGCAATCCACTGGCTGCCCGGCGCTGGTGCTCAATTTTGCCGCCAGCGGTGCGTCAGGTAACGCGTCCCTCACCACCCTGGACGGCTCGCTGGCCCCCGGCATGGCCTTGCCCGGGGAGCTGGTTTTCTACCCCGGCGCTTTTCCCTTGCGCGCGCTGATCCGCACCCGCCAGCCTGCCCAGAATATGCCGGCTGTTCTTCCCGGCAGCGGCTCATTGATTGAGGCTACCGCCGGGTACGCCGCGGCGCTGGCTGCTTACCCCTGGCTGGAACGCTACCCGCTGGCGTTGCACAACATGCGCCCGCTGTACGAAAACGGGGAATGGTTCCTGTTCGATTCCCAGGGCCGCTGCGCTCCGCTGGCGCGTGGTTTTCACAACGGCTGGACTCTGCTGTCCCTCTCGGGCGGCGGCCCGCTGGGAGTCTTCGGTGAATGGACCGGCGATCGCCTTCTGCCCCTCAGCGCCTGGTCGGAAGGGAGGTTCCTGTCCGTATGACCACCGACACCCTCTGGCAGGAAATCTCCATCGCCGCCTTGCTTGGCACGCAGCGCAAACCCTTCCAGCCTTCCCAGTCTGGTGGAGCGTTAGGCGCGCTCTTAAGCACACCCGCGCTTGCTGGCCCCTCCCCGTTGGCAGACGCGCCAGATCCGGCTGAAGGCGAGCGCCTCCTGCTGCGGGCCGCTGCGCTTACCACGCTGCACCGCCGCGGAGGGAAACTACCAGCCTTAAAAACCCCCGTTTTCCCCCATCCGCGCCGCAAGAGGAATGGCCGCGCTGTACCTTCCAGGCCGGCCGTTTCCTGGAGCAGATTCTAAACAGCGCCAACTACGCCCTCCTCCCCGAATGGGTGGAAGCGGCCGCCGCCGCCCGCCAGCGCGTCCGCGAGGAACACCTGTCCGCGCTGCTGGACCAGCAAAAGGCGCTCCTGCCGATGCGTCGCGTGGTTCTGCCCGTGTTAGGCGCGCGCGGGCGCTGGCTGGCTGCCCAAAACCCGGACTGGAACGCTTTCACTGGCAGCGCGGAACCGCGCGCCTGGACCGAAGGTCAGCGCAAAGAGCGCCTGGCCGCACTGGAAGATTTGCGCGCCCAGGACCCTGCCGCTGCCTGCCAGTTGCTGGCGTCCACCTGGTCCCAAGAGTCGCCTGCCGAGCGGCTGGTGTTCTTGCCGCTCCTGGCGGATGGGCTGAGCCTGGCGGACGAACCGTTCCTAGAAACCGTTCTGGATGACCGGCGTAAGGATATTCGCCAGGCGGCTGTCGCGCTGCTCGCCTGCCTGCCCGGTTCGGGCCTGGTGCAGCGTATGACCGCTCGTGTGCGGGGCCTGCTCACCTGGAAGTCCGGCCTGCTGCGTGGTTCCGTTGAAGTTACGCTTCCAAGTGCCTGCAACGCGGATATGCTGCGTGATGGCATCGACCCCCGCCCGCCGGCCGGTTCGCCCCTTGGCGAGAAAGCCTGGTGTTTTGCCCAGCTGCTCTCGTTCGTCCCGCCCCGTACCTGGTCCGGCGCCTGGAACAAGCGCCCGCAGCAAATCCTGGATACCGTCCGCAAGCACGAGTGGGAAGCCGCTTTGCTGGAAGGCTGGCAAGAGGCTGCCCTGCGCGCTCAGGATGGGGAATGGCTCGAAGCGCTGGTCAATCATTTCTCCCGCTGCGGCGATCAAAAACGCCTGATGGATATTTTCCCCCGCCTGCCCGCCCCGGTGAAAGAACGCCTGACCATTTCCCTGCTGCGCGATTATCCAACCCTCTCGTACGATCAAAATGCCTCCTTTTTTCTCTCCACCTGCCGCCACCCCTGGAGTCCTGATCTGACCCAGAGCATCACTACCGCAATCTGCCTCACCCTGCAAAAAGGCGACTTTCAGCCCTGGCGTTGGGAGAAACTGCTCCGCGACATTGCCCCCTTCTTCCACCCCACCTTGCTAGAACCGTCCATCGAGCGCATCGCCGCCAACCTCAAGAAAAAAGAAACCCGCGACCCCTTCGTTACCAACCTCCTCGTTACCCTCGAATTTCGCCTGGAAATGCACCGTGCCTTCAACCAATCCTGAATTTATGCTTTCGAAATATTCGTTTTTATTCGTTTTTAAATTCCACTCCTCCCTCTTTTTCCATTGGTCTGTAGGGGTGCGGTCCCCGCGCCCGGAGGGTAGACGGCGGATAATGGTTGGGCGCGGGTACCCATCTGTTCCACCAAATTCTTCAAAATTCAGTGGCTCCTGGCAACACGCGGAGTTGAAGCTGCGGTTGGCTCCGCCAACCGTCGCTACATTGTTCAAGCCTGCTCAAAGGCAGGCGAAAAGAAAGATATTGTCTTTTCTCCAGCCTGGTTTACCAGGCTTGGACCGCATAGCGCGGCGGTTTCAACCCCGCGCGATCGCAATCCCGAACCAACGCTTCACCCTCTACCCTCATCTATAAGGAATCTCTCCATGACCGAGAACCCCATCCTCCGCCTGCATGCCGAACAAGAGTACGCCGAGGAGCTCGCCGAGCTCAGCCGCGCGGACGAGCACCCCTGCCCGCCCAATTGGAAGCTCTCGCCCTGGTCCGTGGCTACCTACGTGCTGGGTGGGCGGCTGCCCAACGGGTTTACCGTTACCCCCAAATACATCGGCAGCCGGCGGCTGGTCGAGATTGCCATCGCCACCCTGGCCACCGACCGCGCGCTGTTCTTGCTCGGCCTGCCCGGCACGGCCAAATCCTGGCTGTCAGAGCACCTTGCCGCCGCCATCTCCGGCGACTCGACCCTGATGGTGCAGGGCACCGCCGGTACCACCGAAGATTCCATGCGCTACAGTTGGAACTACGCCCGCTTGCTGGCCGAAGGCCCTACCCCGCAGGCGCTGGTGCCTTCGCCGGTCATGCACGCTATGGCGGAAGGTCGCCTGGCGCGCATCGAAGAGCTTACCCGCCTGCCCTCCGACGTGCAGGATACGCTCATCACCATCCTCTCCGAGAAGACCCTGCCCATCCCCGAGCTGGGCACCGAAGTTCAGGCCGTCAAAGGCTTCAACATCATTGCCACTGCTAACAACCGCGACCGCGGCGTCAACGAGCTTTCCAGCGCGCTCAAACGCCGCTTCAACACCGTCATCTTGCCCGTCCCTACCTCCCTGGAAGAGGAAGTTACCATCGTCCAGTCCCGTGTCGAAAGCCTGGGTCGTGCCCTCGAGCTGCCCGCGGAGAAACCGCCCCTGGAAGAGATCCGCCGGGTGGTGACCATCTTCCGCGAGCTGCGCAGCGGCGTAACCGGCGATGGCAAGGTCAAGATCAAGACCCCATCCAGCACCCTCAGCACCGCCGAGGCCATCTCCGTGCTCAACCAGGGGCTTTCCCTGGCGGCCCACTTTGGCGACGGCCATTTGCACGCCGTGGATGTTGCCTCCGGCCTGGTTGGCGCGGTAATCAAGGATCCCGTTCAGGACCGCCTGGTCTGGCTGGAATACCTGGAAACGGTCATGAAAGAGCGCGCCGGCGCAAATCATGGGGCTGGCGGAAGCTGGAAAGACCTTTACCGCGCTTGCAAAGAGAATACTGACTGATGATAGACGCTGTTTCAGACCGCGTGCACATTTTCGGCATCCGCCACCACGGGCCGGGTTCCGCGCGCAGCCTCAAAGCGGCGCTGGAATCCCTGCGCCCGGATGTGCTGCTGGTGGAAGGCCCGCCGGATGCCGACGAATTACTGCCGCTGGCGCTCCACGATGCCATGCAGCCGCCGGTCGCCCTGCTCATCTACGCCCCCGACCAGCCCACCTACGCGGCGTATTATCCCTTCGCCAGCTACTCCCCGGAGTGGCAGGCCATGCGCTGGGCGCTGGCGAATGCGGTCCCGCTGCGCATGATCGATCTGCCCCAGTCCGTCCAGCTTGCCATGGGCATGCCGGTTCAACCGGAAGAAGATCGCGCGGAACCGGTTGAAGAAACGCTCGCCGGACAGGCCCCGGCCCTGCTGGAAGCGGAACCCGAAGACCTACCCGAACCGCCCCCATCCGGATCCGACGAGCCCGCGCCCGCCTTCGACGCTGCCGACCCGCTGGGTACCCTGGCCAGGGCGGCCGGGTACAGCGAATCCGAGCAGTGGTGGGAGCATCTGGTCGAACAGCGCCGCGCGCCCGCGGACCTTTTCGCCGCCATTATCGAAGCCATTACCGCTTTGCGCGAGGCCGCTCCACCCGAGACCCATCCCATCGCCGTCCGCCGCGAAGCTGCCATGCGCCAGGGGCTGCGCGCCGCCCTGTCCGAGGGCTACCAGCGCATCGCCGTGGTATGCGGCGCGTGGCACACCCCCGCGCTGGCTTGCCTGGACCGCGCGCCCTATTCCGCCGCCGAAGATGCCGCGCTGCTCTCCGGCCTGCCCGAGATCGATGTGCGCGCCACCTGGGTGCCCTGGACCAATGCCCGCCTGACTCGCCAGAGCGGCTACGGCGCGGGCATCGACTCGCCCGGCTGGTACGCCCACTTGTGGTCCACTGCCGGCGATGTCGCCGTGCGCTGGATGATCCGCGTCGCCCAGTTGCTGCGCGCTGAGGATCTGGATATCTCCCCCGCGCACGTCATCGAGGGTGTGCGCCTGGCCGAAGCATTGGCCGCGCTGCGCGACCGCCCCCTGCCGGGTCTCACCGAGCTAAATGAAGCCGTCCTGACCGTCTTTTGCGCCGGCAGCCCGCTGCCCATGCGCCTGATCGAGGAAAAGCTGATCGTCGGCGACCGGCTGGGCAGCGTGCCGCCCGAGACGCCCATGGCTCCGCTCCAGCTGAACTTTGAGCGCGAGACCCGCCGGCTGAAACTGACCCCGGAAGCGCACGAGAAGCTGCTCGACCTGGACCTGCGCCGCTCCATCGACCTGGAACGCTCCCACTTGCTCCACCGCCTCAACCTGCTTGAGATTCCCTGGGGCCGCGCCGGCGCTGCGGGACTGCAAGGCGCCGCGCATGCTCGCAGCGGAACCTTCCACGAAATCTGGCGTCTCAAGTGGCAGCCCGAGTTCGCTGTGCTGCTCATCGAAAGTGGGCAGTGGGGCAGCAGTATCGAAGCCGCCAGCGCCGGTCGCGTCATCCAGGCTTCTGCCCGCGCCCCGGACCTGGTTACGCTTACCGGCCTCGTCGAGGATGTTCTGCTGGCCGAGCTGCCGGATGCCGTCCAGCACCTGATGCAGAACCTGCAAGCTCAGGCCGCCGTATCCAGCGACATGCGCCACCTGATGCAGGCCCTGCCCCCGCTGGCGGGTGTACTGCGCTATGGCAGCGTCCGCCAGACGGATACTGCCATGATTGCCCGTGTCGTCGACGGCCTGGCCGAACGCGTCTTCATCGGCTTGCCCGCCGCCTGCGCCGCGCTCAACGATGACGCCGCCGCCGAGATGTTCGACCTCGTGCTTAAAGTCGATGACGCCGTTATCCGCCTGTCGGACGAGCGCTATCGCCAGGATTGGCAGCACGCTCTGGCCCACCTGGCAGATCTGCCCGGCATCCACGGCTTGCTGGCCGGGCGCGCCTGCCGAATTTTATACGATGCAGGCATCTTTGCAATCCAGGAAGCTGCTCGCCGGCTGGGCCTGGCCTTATCCACCGCCAACGACCCCATCCAGACCGCCGCCTGGATCGAAGGCTTCCTGCATCGCAGCGGCCAGCTGCTCGTCCACGATAATGGCTTGCTGGGCGCCCTCAACGAATGGCTGAGCGGCCTTCCCGAAGAAACCTTTACCCAGCTTCTCCCGCTCCTGCGCCGCACCTTTGCCACCTTCGCCGCCCCCGAGCGGCGCAGCATCGGCGAGCGCGTCCGCCGTGGCCCGTCCCCCTCCCAACGCTCCGCTGCCGCTCCCACCCCAGATTTCGACCCCACCCGCGCCGACGCCGTCTTGCCACTGATCGCCAGACTACTAGGAATCGATTATCCAGCCTCCACCTTCATCTCCTCCTCTCCCGTATCACGCAATCTTCGTGATATGGAAGAGCGGGACGAGGGGTAAGGTTCCGAGGTTTCCCATGACCAACCCACTCCCTCCCGAAGACTCCCGCCTGCGCCGCTGGCGCCTGATTCTTGGCGGCGGCGAAGCCGATGGCATCGACCTGTCCCTCAGCGGCGCGGATGCGCGCATGGACCACGCCCTGCAAGCACTCTACGAATCAGAGCGCAGCGGCGGGCTGGGCTCTTCCGCCCCTTATGTGGCACGCTGGCTGGGCGACATTCGCAGCTACTTCCCCGCCTCGATCGTGCGAGTCATGCAAAAAGATGCCCTTGAGCGCCTCAACCTGCGCCAGATGCTGCTACAGCCCGAGTTCCTCGAAGCCATTGAACCGGACGTTCACCTGGTCTCCACGCTCATTGCTCTCAACGGCGTGATGCCTGCCAGGACCCGCGAGACCGCCCGCCTGGTGGTGCGCAAAGTCGTTGAGGATCTGGAACGCCGCCTGGCCAACGCCACCCGCCAGGCCGTTTTAGGCGCCCTCAACCGCGCCGAGCGCAACCTGCGCCCGCGCTACAATGAGATCGACTGGCATAAGACCATCCAGGCCAACCTCAAGCATTACCAGCCCGCCTATCATACCCTCATCCCCGAACGGCTGATCGGCTATGGGCGCAAGCGCAGCACATCGCTCCCCCAACGCACCATCATCCTTTGCGTCGACCAGTCCGGGTCGATGGCCTCATCGGTCGTTTACACCGGCATCTTCGGCGCAGTGCTTGCTTCGCTGCGCGCCGTCCAGACCCACGTGGTCGCCTTCGATACCGCCGTCGCCGACCTGACCGAGCATCTCGCCGACCCGGTCGAGTTACTCTTCGGCACCCAGTTGGGCGGCGGCACCGATATTCGCCGCGCCCTGGCCTACTGCCAGGAGCTCGTCCAGCAGCCGCACGACACCATTCTGGTGCTGATCAGCGACTTATACGAAGGCGGAAGCACCGGCGAGATGCTCAAGCGCGCCGCGGAACTGGTCCAGTCCGGAGTGCAGGTCATCACCTTGTTAGCCTTGAGCGATTCCGGCCGCCCCTCCTATAATGAGACCATCGCAGCGGACCTGGCCGGGCTGGGCATCCCTGCTTTCGCCTGCACCCCCGACCTGTTCCCCGATCTGATGGCTGCCGCCATCCAGCGCCAGGACATCCGCCAGTGGGCCGCCCAAAACGATCTGGTCACCAACCGCGGAAGTGCATAAGCGCGGTACAATATTGCCTGATAACCATGACCGACACCCTCCCCATTGGCAAACTCCCGGTTGAACTGCTGGCCCGCCTGCTCTCCCATGCGCCGGTCAAAGACCCGCGCGTGTTGTACGGCCCGGGCATCGGCCTCGACTGCGCCGTAATCGATCTTGGTGAGCGCTTGCTGGTCTTTAAATCCGACCCGATCACCTTCGCCGCCGCTGATATCGGCTGGTACGCCGTGCAGGTCAACGCCAACGATATCGCCACCACTGGCGCCACTCCGCGCTGGATGCTGGCCTGCCTGCTGCTGCCCGAAAACGACACCACTCCGGCCCGCGTCGAGGCCATCTTCGACCAGATCTACCGCGCCGCCGCCGAGCTGGATATTTCCATCGTTGGGGGGCACACCGAAATCACCTACGACCTGCACCGACCGGTGCTGGTTTGCACGCTGATCGGTGAAGTCGACCGCGAGCATCTGGTCGTCCCCGCCAACGTGCGCCCCGGCGACCGCCTGCTGTTAACCAAAGGGGTCCCCATCGAAGGCACCGCGCTGCTTGCCCGCGAGTTTCCCCAGCGCCTCTCCGGCGTACTCAACCCCGCCGAGCTAGAAGAAGCCCGCCAATATCTCTACAAACCAGGCATCAGCGTGGTTCAGGATGCGCGCATCGCCGTGCGCGCCGGACGCATTCACGCCATGCACGACCCTACCGAGGGCGGGCTGGCCGGCGCGCTGTGGGAGCTTTCCGATGCCAGTGCCAAACACCTGGTCGTCGACCCGGCAGCTGTGCTGGTTCCGGATCTTTCCAGGCGCGTATGCGCCGCCTTTGGATTGGATCCGCTGGCAACCATTGCCTCCGGCGCGCTGCTGATGGCCGTCGCCGCTGATGACGCACTTGCGATTAGCGCCGCGCTGCGAGCGCAAGGCATCGCCTGTAGTGAAATAGGCCGGGTAGCAGACGGCCCGGCCGGGGTCTGGCAGGCGGATGGAAAGGCCTTCCCTCGCCCAGCCCGCGACGACATCGCCCGGGTATACGAGGGAAGCGCCTCATAAAACAGCGGCTGTCCGGGAAATTCCCCGGATATCAGTCCCTCATCTCGTTGTGCAGCGCCACGTTCAGCACCATCCCAACGACACTGACAATCAGCGCGCCCAGGAAGGCCGGGATAAAACCAGCCACGGTAAAGCCCACCCCAAAGCTGCTGCCGATCAGACCGGTCAGGTAGAACAGCAGGGTATTGATCAGCAGGATCCCCAAACCCAGGGTCAGGATAATCACCGGGCAGCCCAGCCCAACGATGATCGGCCGCAGCACCGCGTTGATAAGGCTAAAAATCAGCCCCAGCACCAGGTAATTCACCCACACATTCCCCTGCGCCTCAATCCCATGCCCCCGCATGATGGCAATTGCCGCGAAAAAAGCGACGGCGTTGATCAAAACTTGGATGACAAATTTCTTCAAGGTTGTTCGTCCTTATACTTGCCACTTTTATAAGATTAAGCTTATTCTACAATAATATACGGACGAACCGGCATAAAGGTGCAATGGACTGCGGTGATGATACCGCCGCAGTCCATTGCATGGATTTTATCCATTTCTGAACCGGACGAGAAACACGTAAGACTTTCGTAAGCATTTCTTCCGCGCGTTGTAAGGGCTTTGCGTTATCCTGTTGAAAACGGAGGATCTTTTTAGGAGGTAAAATTGAACTCAAAATGGTTTGCACTGATCGCGGTTTTTCTGCTCCTGGCAGCCTGTTCGCCCATCCGGTTCTCGGGTTCCACCCAGGGCCAGCAAAACGCCACATCGCGCACCGCGGACCCCACCCGCTCCAGCCTGCCCGACCGCGGGCCTGCTCCTGAGCTGGAAAACAAGGTCTGGATCAACACCGACCAGCCGCTGCGTCTGCAAGATTTACACGGCAAGGTGGTTCTTTTGGAGATGTGGACGTTTGACTGCATCAACTGCCGCAACGTCATCCCGTATGTGCGCGGCTGGTATCAAAAGTACAGTCAGCAGGGCCTGGTAGTGATTGGCAACCACTACCCCGAGTTTGGTTACGAAAAAGACCTGGACAACCTCAAGAAAGCCGTCCAGCGCCTGGATGTGCCCTACCCGGTCGCCCAGGACAACGATGGCAAAACCTGGAACGCGTACAGCAACCGCTACTGGCCCACGGCATATCTGATTGACAAACGCGGGCACATCCGTCTTATCCAGATCGGCGAAGGCAGCTACGAGCATACCGAAGCCGCCATCCAGGAATTATTGGCCGAATCGTATGCACAGTGAGGAACCTATGCGCAAGAACAAATTTGTTTCCGGTATCCCTTCTTCCGAAATAACCCCCGAATCCATCTACCTCTCCCGCAGGCGCTTCATGAAAGTCGCCGGAGTGAGCGCGGCCGCGGCTTTTCTGGCTGCCTGTTCCACCCCGGATCGCCAGGAACCATCCCCCACGCAAACCGGGCAGAACGCCACTCAAACCCCGGCAGCCAACGGCCAGTCCGGGCCAAACCAAGACGAGTTGGGCAGCCCGGCCAATACCTTTGAAGCCATCACCAACTACAACAACTACTATGAGTTTTCGCAGCGCAAAGAGATGGTGGCCGTCATGGCCAAGAAATTTGTCACCTCCCCCTGGCAGGTAGAGGTGAGCGGACTGGTGCACAAGCCAAAGACCTTTGGCCTGGAAGAACTGTTGAAGTTCCCCCAGGAAGAGCGCGTCTACCGCCTGCGCTGCGTGGAAGGCTGGTCCATGGTGATCCCCTGGACCGGATTCCGGGTTGCCGAGCTGTTAAAAGCCGTTGAGCCCATGGGCAGCGCTCGCTATCTGCGCTTTACGACTGCAAATCTCCCCGAGCAGATGCCCGGCCTGGAAAACCGGCTCTTCCCCTGGCCGTACACCGAAGGCCTGCGCTTGGATGAAGCCATGAACGACCTGGCTCTGCTGGTCACCGGCCTGTATGGCAAGCCGCTGCCAAGTCAGGATGGCGCGCCCGTCCGCCTGGCGGTGCCCTGGAAATACGGCTTCAAAAGCGGCAAAGCCCTGGTAAAGATTGAACTGGTCGCCGAACAGCCGTCTACATTCTGGTCGACCATTACCTCGGTTGAATACGGCTTCTACGCCAACGTCAACCCGGATGTCCCCCACCCGCGCTGGTCGCAGTCCACCGAGCGGCGCATCGGTGAAATCAGCCGCCGCAAAACGCTCCTGTTCAACGGGTACGCCGAACAGGTTGGGCAGTTATACAGCGGCATGGATCTCGCGAAGAATTATTGAGGAATTTATCATGCCGAAAATTGTTCAGCGAAAATTCTCCCTGGTGCTGCGCATCGCTACCCATATTGGCGCGCTCCTCCCCCTGCTGGTATTGGTTTTGGATTTCCAAAACCACCGCCTGACGGAAAACCCCATCCAGGCCGCCGAGCAGCGCACCGGGACCATTGCCCTGGTGCTGCTGCTGCTTTCCCTGGCTTGCACCCCGCTGAATACGCTCTTCCGCTTTTCCTGGGCCATCCAGCGGCGCAGAGCACTGGGCCTGTACGCCTTCTTCTACGCCAGCCTGCACCTGTTCATTTTCACTGTGGTGGATTACGGTCTGGACTGGTCTACGCTCTGGCAAATGCTGTCCGAAAAGCGCTACATCGTGGTCGGCCTGGCAGCCTTCACCATCCTGGTTGCGCTGGCTGCCACTTCCTTCCGCCGCTCGATGAAACGCATGGGCAAGAGTTGGAAACGCCTGCACCAGCTGGTTTACCTGGCCGGCGCGCTCGTTATCCTCCATTTTGCCTGGGTCGTCAAAGGCAACGTTACCAGTCTGAACGGAGACGTGCTGCGCCCCGTGCTTTATGGCGCCGCCCTGGCGCTGCTGCTGGCCATGCGCATCCCGGCTGTCCGCAAGGCTATCGTCCGCGCCCGCCAGCAGATTCTCACACGTCCGCCCACCCAACGCCCGCGCGCTTCCACCCATCTGATGATCGACAAACCGTGATCCCCCATCTTTCCTCATCCCACAGGACTCCTTACGGTTTCACCATTCCCTTCCCCCGGAAAAGCGTTAAGATTATGATCAATAATGAAAAGTTGTTTGAAAAGCAGAAATCTGGAGAAAGCATGAGCGAGAATCAAATCCTGGTCATCGAGGATGAGCCCAGCGTGGGGGAAGTGGTTAGCCTGTACTTGCGCCGGGCGGGATATACCGTCACCCTGGTACGGGACGGCAAAACTGCCCTGACCACCCTTGAGCGGCAGACCTCGCGGCAGATGCCGGTGCTCGTGATCTTGGATCTGATGCTGCCAGGAGCAGACGGTTGGGAGATCACCCGCTGGCTGCGCGAACGCAGCGATGTACCTATTATCATGCTGACCGCCCGCCGAGAGGAAACGGACCGGATTGCCGGGCTGGAAATGGGCGCGGACGATTACGTGGTGAAACCCTTCAGCCCGCAGGAACTGGTCAGCCGGGTTCGCGCGGTGATGCGAAGGGTGCGCCCCGGGCAGACGGATGCCCTGGAACAGCCGCTTGTCTTCGCAGATCTGCATATCGACCCCAATACCCGCCTGGTAACCGTGAGCGGCGAAGAAAAAACACTCACCGTTAAAGAGTTTGATCTGCTATGGCTGCTGGCCCTTCACCCCCGCCAGGTTTTCACCCGCGACCAGCTGCTCGAGCGCATCTGGGGCCTGGCAGACTACATCGACCCAGGCACGGTCACGGTGCATATCCGCCGCCTGCGCGAGAAAATTGAAAGCGATTCCTCCAACCCGCGCCACCTGCAAACCGTGTGGGGCGTGGGCTATAAATTTGAGCCTTGAGTGTCACAATGACCATCATCCAGAAAGGTCCAACGGTAAACTTGCTGCGTTTTTTCCTCGGCGTAGCGCTGGCCTTTGGGCTGGCGCTGGGATTGTTCACCCTGCTGCTGCGCCCGCCTCTGACTGATTTTTCGTTCATGCTGCAATTGATGACCGGCACAGCGCTGGTATCCCTGGTGGCGGCTTATGCTGCCTACCGGGCCGGCTGGATCAGCCGCACGCCCAACCTGCGCTGGACGCTAATGGGCGGCTACGCCTTCTCCGGGCTGCTTATCTTCCTTAACATTGGGGTAATTGCCTGGCAAATGTTCGCCAGCCAGCATGATCTGATGCTGGCTACTGTGCTGTTAGTATTTTCTACCGGGATTGCCATGTCGCTGGGCTTTTTCCTATCCGCCGCGCTTACCGAACGGATGCAGGCGCTGGAAGAAGCCGCCCGGTCGATTGCCGCCGGGCAGCTAGGCACGCGCGTGGTGGTCGATGGACAGGATGAGCTGGCGCAGCTGGCCGCTACCTTTAACCAGATGGCCGGCCAGCTCCAGGTCACCGAGCACAAGCAAAAGGAGCTGGACCGGCTGCGCCGCGACCTGGTTGCATGGGTAGGCCACGATCTGCGCACGCCGCTTACCTCCATCCGCGCCATCCTGGAAGCGCTGTCGGATGGTCTGGTGGAAGACCCGGCCACCACGCAGCGCTACTTGCATACCGCGCAGCAGGATGTGCTGGCCCTTTCACACCTGATCGATGATCTGTTCGAGCTGTCCCAGATGGAAGCCGGCGGGCTGCGCCTGGACATCCAACCCAATGCCATCACCGACCTGATCTCCGATACCCTGGAGAGCTTTTCCGCGCTTGCTGCTCGCCAGGAAGTAACCCTGAATGGGCAGGTTGCCCCAGGGACAGATCCAGCCCGCTTTGATGCCCGGCGCATTGGTCAGGTATTGTACAACCTGGTCGGGAATGCCATGCGCCACACGCCACCCGGCGGGCAGGTGAAGATCAGCGCCCGGCGCAAATCCGGCACGCTGCAAGTTGAAGTTCGCGACACCGGCGAAGGCATCCGCCCGGAAGATCTGCCGCACGTTTTTGACCAGTTCTACCGCGGAGAAAAATCACGCAGCCGCGCGACGGGTGGCGCTGGGCTGGGCCTGGCTATCGCCCGCGGCATTGTGGAGGCGCATGGTGGTAGGATCTGGGTGGAAAGCGAGCCTGGGAAAGGGGCTGCTTTTAATTTCACAATTAATGACCATGCAAATTTTATCCATTAGCCCTACCATTCAAGAGCAATAAGGATACAAAGAAGGAGGAGGGTTTTGGACCGCTATATAGTCCAAAACCCTCCTCCTTAAGATTGCCCCTCCCCGTTTTCCCCAGGACTCTGGCGACCTTCCCATTTGGCTGGCCAGCCGGGGAGCATCAGGCCGAGAACCAGAGCAGCGATAGCGGCATAGAAAGTCACCGTATAAGCGCGCTCAAAACCAGAGATATTCTCCTGACAGGCGCGTTCTAACAAACCCTGGAGCTGGTTAGGCGAAACGGGTGGGTCTTGTGCACCTGGCTGCTCTCCTTGTGGAGAATTTGCTTGCGGCGTAGTAGGGCCGGTGATTGGCACCCGGGCAGCCGCGGAAATCACCTGCTGGATAGCGGCCGGGTTGGCTGCCAATTCGCAGATCCCGACCGGGTGGGCTGGAGTGCTTTTGGCAATCTGGCCGAACTGATTTTGCATGGCTTTGACGTCTGGCGTGATCGCGCTGGCTAACACGGTCGCCAGGACAGCGACCCCGATGGACTGGACAACCAGGCGCGTGGCATTTGTCAGCGATGAACCGCGCGCCAGGTCCCTGCGCCGAACGACCGAAAGCGCGGTGACCATGGTCGTTTGAACGGTCAGGCCAAGCGCCAGGCCGCGCAGCACCAGCAAAAAGAGCAGCCAGCTAATCGGGGTATCCGCTTTTAGTTGGGAAAGCTGCCAGGTGTTCACCACCAGCAGCGAAAACCCAACCACCAACAATGGCCGGGGGCCCACTTTATCATACAGCCGTCCCGAGAGGGTGACAAATATACCGCCCGCCAGGGCCATAGGGAGCAGAATTAACCCCGTCTGGAGCGCCGACCGTCCGCGCAGGGCCTGTAAATATACAGGCAGAAGAAATTCCGCTCCAAATAGGGCAATGGTGCTGACATAACCCAACAGGCTGGCATTGAGGAAGGTTCGGTTGCGGAACAGTCGCAGATCCATCAGCGGGGTTTTGGCGCGGAACAGCTCAATCAGCCCAAACAGCACCAGCCCCACGGCCCCAATTCCAAACCAGGTCAAAGTCTCTGGCGAGGTCCAACCCCGATCGGCGGCGATGGAAGCGGCATACAGGATGGACCCAAACCCAATCACTTCAGTGATCACCCCGCCTGCGTCAAATGCGGGCCGCTCGGCTCTGGATGATTCGCGCAGCAAGAAAATGCCCATCACCACACCGATCAGACCAATGGGCGGGTTGATAAAGAAAATCACCCGCCACTGGTTTTGATCGACCAGATACCCGCCCAGAATCGGTCCAACAGCCGGCGCGACCAGGGCGGCAATGCCAAAAATTCCCAGCGCCATACCCTGCTCGCGCGGCGGAAAGGCTTGCAGCAGCAAGGCTGTGCCGAGCGGCATAGCAATTCCACCGCCGATGCCCTGGATGGCCCGCGATATGATGAGCAGGTTCAAGCTGTTCGAAATCCCGCAGAGGAGCGAGCCCCCGGCGAACAAGGCCAGGCCGCCCAGGTAAATTTTCTTCGCGCCAAACCGGTCGGCTAAGAAACCCGACAGCGGCGTGCTGATTCCAAGCGTCAACACATAGATACTAATCACCCACTGCGAGTCGTTCAGGTTGCCTCCGAACTGCTCGCGAATGGTCTGAAATGCAACATTCACTACCGTAGTATCGAGGATGATCATAAAGATCCCGAATATCACCGTGCTCAATACCTTCCACTTGTAATTCGGGTCCTCGTTTTTTACATTCTGGTTGCCTGTAGTCGCCCCTTTAGCGGACCTGGTCTGCATGCTTTGATCTTCCATCCGTTACACCTCGAATAACAATAAGGATCTTCTTCTTCAGCGGTCCGCCGCTTAGCGCTTTTGCGGCTGCTCGCAAGAAAAACGGCTTCCGCCAATATTTCATAGAAGCACGAATGCATTTTAAATTCAGGCATTCGCAGCTAACCCACACCGGGTGCCTTTGCGAAGGATCCCGGATGGTCAGGCTTTTTAGGACTTCATTAGCATAATCAATAAGTTTACCTGCCGGTTTTTCATTCGGATATTCCTGATTTCCCCTATTTCCAGGGGGGAGATTCCTTATTCTGTTCACCGGCATCGGCATGGGGATGTTTCGAAAAAGAGTGAATGGCAAGATCGAACTTCTGGTCATCGATCAAGGATGAGGCCAGACAGTCCCGGAAAATCATTCGTAATAATTCTACCGGTCCCCCAACGATGCGGTCATCCACACCAGCGTCTGGTGATGCATAAAACCGGCCTGCAAAAATGCCGCATTCGCCCGCCCGGCGGGATAATTAACCGACAGCGGACGCCGGCGCCCGGCCAGCGCCGCGCGCGCATACGGCAGCAGCGCCAGGATGGCCTCTTCCTCGTGCTCCGGTGGCGCTGCCAGCCAGAGCGCATCACTGGAGGAGCGCATTGGCTCCCAGGAAACAAACCCGATCGCTTCACCGTTTTTGCAGGCCACCCACTGCTCCTGCGAATCACCCCGCAGCCAGCGCAAAATCTGTTTGAAGGGTCCGGGGCTCAGCCGCGAAAAGCTGAGCGGAAGGTTCCATTTCACGTCAGGCGGGTAAATTTCACGCAGCCAGGCAGACTGCTGGCCCCAATCCTGTCGTCGCCGCCGCTCGATCGTAATCCCGGGCCGGCAGCTGCCTGTAAAGCAGGCGCCGCCGGGGTGCTAATCCAGGTCGTGCGACGCGCGCGCTCTACAAAACCCAGCGACCGGTACAGGTGATACGCAATCGGGTTATCATCCCGCACCTGCAGCCAGGCTGTGTCGATCCCCCGCTGGCGCAGGTGTTCCAGCGCTTCCTGGGTAAGCAGACGTCCAATGCCTTGCTGGCGGTAGTCCGGGTGGACGGCGACGTTGGCGATCAGGTAGATCAATTTTCCGGCGCGGTTTAAGGGGATCAGGCTGAGATTTCCGATAATCCGGCTGTTTTCTTCCCACACCAATCCATATAGTGGCGGAGCAATCCGCTCTGCCGCGCCCTGCAGCCAGGATAAGTAATTCAAGTCGCGGGCGGTCCAGCGCAGCTGGCGCAAATATTCGCGGCCATCCTCATCCAGCGTTTTTGCAAAACATAATTCGATCAAATCGGCAATTTCCAGCAGATCCTGCCGGATGTTCACCTTACGGATCGGAGAAGTGGTTGCCTGAGTGATCGTCATCACAAGTATATTTTACACGCACTCTGCAAAAATCCCCTCCAACTATCTGACGAAACATACTCTAGCTATCAAAGCAGTTTCAATAAGGACAGACAACGGCGCATACGCAGCGGCATAAAATGGTTTAAAAATAGCACAGTTGGTCTAACACTGTTCTTATGATTTTCGTTGATAATTCTAATAGAACAAAGATATAATCAACACGCAAGCCCTTTTGCTTGTAATTGAAAAGGATTTACGCTTATGATGAGATTTGATCGTTTCACTGAACGAGCGCAGGAAGCAGCCCAACGCGCGGCTGAAATTATCCAGCGCTACGGTCACAACCAAATCGATACAGAGCACATTTTGCTGGCCCTTATTGAGCAGCCCCAGGGCGTGATTTCTCAGCTTCTCGAGCTGCTAAAAGTCGATGCGAATGCGCTCTCTGAACGTCTGGATTACATCCTGCGCACCAGTCCCAAAGCCAGCATTTTTGGCGGTGGAGCGGGGCAAATTTTCATCACCCCGCGAGTAAAGCGCATAATCGACCTGGCGAATGAAGAAGCGAACCGGATGAAGGATGAATACATTTCAACGGAGCATATCTTCCTCGCCATCCTCAGTGAGCGTAACACCCCGGCAGCGCGCCTTCTGGAAGGCGCCGGCATCACCCGCGACCGGGTGAATGATGCAATCCTACAGCTCCGCGGGGGGCAGCGTGTTTCCGACCCACAGGCCGAGACGCGCTACCGCACTCTGGAGAAGTATTCACGCGACCTGACCCAATCCGCCCGGGAAGGCAAGCTCGACCCGGTAATTGGCCGGGATAACGAAATTTTACGCGTCATGCAGATCCTTTCCCGCCGCACCAAAAATAACCCGGTGTTGATCGGAGAAGCCGGCGTAGGCAAGACGGCCATCGTCGAGGGGCTGGCTCAAAAGATCGCCTCCAACGATGTGCCTGAAATTTTGGCCGGAAAACGCGTGCTGTCCCTCGACCTGAGCGGCATGATCGCCGGATCCCGCTTCCGCGGTGAATTCGAAGAGCGTCTGAAAGCGGCCATCGAAGAAGTACAGCGCTCGGAAGGCGAGATCATCCTCTTCATCGATGAGCTGCATACCGTTGTTGGGGCAGGCGCGGCGCAGGGAGCCATGGATGCTTCCAATATGCTCAAGCCGGCCCTGGCTCGGGGTGAGCTGCAGTGCGTAGGCGCAACCACCCTGGATGAATACCAGAAATACATCGAAAAAGATGCCGCGCTGGAACGCCGCTTCGCCCCGGTCTTTGTTGAAGAGCCGAGCATTGACGATACGATCCAAATGCTCCACGGGCTGCGCGACCGGTATGAAGCCCACCACAAAGTGGAGATCACGGATGCGGCCCTGGTGGCCGCCGCTCGTCTTTCGGCCCAGTACGTGCCGGACCGGCGCCTGCCGGACAAGGCCATCGACCTGGTGGATGAGGCCGCCGCGAAACTGCGTGTTTCGCTGTACTCCATGCCAGCTGAACTGAAGCAGGACAAAATGGAGATCGACCGTTTGAAGGCAGAAGAAGAACAGGCCGGCCTGGAGCGCGATTACGAACGCGCTGCTAACAAGAAGGCCGAACGCCTGCGCCTGGAATCCGAATTCAGCCAAAAACGAGACCAGTGGGAAACGGAACACCAGCTGGACGGCAAGGTGGACGAAGACGACATTGCCCAGGTGATTGCCCAATGGACAGGTATCCCGGTGAGCCAGATGATGGAAAGCGAAGCAATGAAGCTGCTGCGCATGGAAGAACGCCTGCACGAACGCATCATTGGCCAGGAAGAAGCCGTTACGGCTATATCCGACGCCATCCGCCGCGCCCGCTCCGGTCTTAAGGATCCACGCCGCCCCATTGGCTCGTTCATCTTTATCGGCCCTTCGGGCGTCGGGAAAACCGAGCTGGCAAAAGCGCTGGCCGAGTTCCTGTTTGGCGATGAAGACGCCCTGGTCCGTCTGGATATGAGCGAGTACCACGAGCAGCATACCGTCTCGCGCCTGTTCGGCGCGCCTCCGGGCTACGTGGGTTATGAAGAAGGCGGCCAGCTAACCGAAGCCGTCCGCCGGCGCCCATACCGGGTGATCCTGTTCGACGAGATCGAAAAAGCCCATCCGGAAGTGTGGAATGCGCTATTGCAGATCCTGGATGATGGCCGCCTGACCGATGGTCAGGGACGCCAGGTCGACTTCCGCAACTCGGTGCTGATCATGACCAGCAACCTGGGGACAGAATTCGTCCGCCAGGGCGGCACGCTCGGTTTCTTACAGAGCAACGACCCCGAACAGCGCCAGGAACACGACAAGATCGAAAAGGCCTTGAAGTCGACCTTCCGGCCCGAATTTCTCAACCGCATCGACGAGATTGTGTTGTTCTCGCCGCTTTCGGAAGAGGATGTGATAAAGATTGTTGACCTGCAGATGATGGAAGTACGCCAGCGGCTCTCCGAGCACGGACTGACCGTTGAGCTTACCCCCACTGCTCGGGTTTGGCTGGCCAAAAATGGCTTCGACCAGACCTTTGGCGCTCGCCCTCTGCGCCGGGCGCTGCAAAAATTTGTCGAAAGCCCATTGTCGATCAGCCTGCTCTCGGGCGAATTCCATACCGGTGATCATGTTCTGGTCGACCTCGACACCGAGAAAAACCGCATTATTTTCCAACGCTCCGAGCAGGTGCCGGTGGAACAGATAAGTGAATCAGAGAACGCCGCGCCGGTTTCAGGGGCTTAGCCGACCCTGTAAACGGGTCCCAACGATATAACAAACGGGTATAAACCTTGCACGCATGACCCTAAACGATTTTCGTTTGGGGTCATGCTTTATTAACAAAGTGGGATAGGATATACTTTATTCATGCCAGTCGAACGGGTTAACATTATCAACATCCTCAAGCGCATTCACCTGTTCCGCGGTGTTGATGAACAGAAGCTTGGCGCTATCGCGGATATCGTTGAACAGGTAGAACTGCCGGCGAGTTCCATCATTTTCAGTGAGGGCGATGACCCGGACTATTTCTACATTGTTTTAAGCGGTCGAGTGCGCATTTCACAGTATTCTCCCAGCGATCAGCAGGTCATCCCGCTCGGTTTTCGCGAAGAAGAGGATTACTTTGGCGAGGAAGTGTTGGAAGCGAACTGGCCCCGCAAAATCAGCGCGGAAACCGTAACGGATGTTATTCTGCTGCGCATGTCCGTGCCCATTCTGGTGGCCATGCTGGACCTGGTTGGGCCCCTGTCACAACGACTGCAATTAATTCTCGACAGCTACCGTCTGATGCTCAGAAAGCGCTTCTCCTGGCGTGATCCTGAGGAGACGATTTATTATGTCGCCCGCAAGCACATCATGTTTATGTGGCTGAAGATCCTGCCCTCCATCGTTCTTGGAGCCATTTTCATCCCACTGCTGCTTGCCCTGTACTTGAATACAATGCTGTCCACAACGGTACTCATACTGCTGCTGCTGACAGCCGGGGGGCTGCTCGGCTGGTTGGTATGGAGTTACATCGACTGGACCAATGACTATTATTTTGTTACCAACGACCGCATAATCTATCAGGAGCGGGTGATTCTCTTTTATGACAGCCGTCAGGAATCACCGCTAAAAGCTGTCCAATCCACCCAGACGACTACCTCTCAATGGGGACGCTGGTTAGGATACGGCAACGTGGCCATCCGCACCTATATTGGCACGATCCTGTTCCGCAATGTGGCTATGCCCGAGCAGGTGATGGCCCTCATTCAGGACCAGCAGGCCAGGGCCCAATTCGGGCAATACCGGTCGGAACTGCACGCCATAAAAAACACCATCGATACCCGCATCCGCAGCGGGCCACAGCCGCCGGTCCAATTTGGACCGCCCAAGCCGCCGAAAGCCAAGCCAAGCGCGATGCGGCAGTTCCTCTCGACGATGTTTCACCTAAGGTATGAAAGCGGCGGGACGATTACGTACCGCACGCACCTGTTTATCCTGATAAAGAAAATCGGGCTGCCCAGCCTGCTTCTGCTCGGACTTTTCTTTTTGTTGTTATCCAGCGCGTCGAACCAGTTTGCCATGTTGTCAGTCCAGGCGACGTGCGGCCTGGTCTTTGTGCTTGGGTTCGTGGTTTTCATCTGGTGGCTTTACCAGTATATGGATTGGCACAATGACGTTTACCTGATCACGCACGATCAGGTAGTCGATGTAAATAAGAAACCGCTCGGGCATGAACAACGCCAGGCAGCGCCGCTGAAAAACATCCTCGGCATTGAATATAAGCGGCTGGGGATCATCGGCCTGTTCCTCAACTATGGCACCGTGTTTATCCGCGTGGGCGACCGGCAGCTGACCTTCGATGATGTGTATAACCCATCCGAAGTACAGCGCGAGCTGTTCCACCGCCTGACGGCCAAAACGTATGCCGATAAGCAGGCCGAGGCCGAAGGTGAACGCCGCCGCATGGCCGACTGGATCGCAACCTATAATGAGTGGCTGCGAGAAAACCCGCAGCAAGGGCGAAACATCCCGGCAGGGGAAAACCAGGCGTCCGACCAGGGTTCTATCCAGGAGCAAGGGCAGTCGCGAAATACGCCACCCCCACCACCCGCGCGCGGCGGTTTTTAATACGCATTTCGGAAAATCTGTTTGCGGTTGGCGGCATGCGAAATGCGCACCAAACCACAAAACCGCCCGGCTGTTTTTTGAAATCCGGCGCGATTAAAGGTAAAATAGATCCTTACCGGTAACGGTGATTGGCGAAACATTTTTAACATCTGTTATAGGAAGTAGTATGGCAATCCGCGAAATTGTAAAAACCCCTGATCCTGTGCTGCGCCGCAAAGCCCACAAGATCACCACATTTGAAAAAGATTTACAGGTATTAATCGATGACATGATCGAAACCATGCGCGAAGCGCCCGGCGTTGGGCTGGCTGCTCCGCAAATTGGTATTTCCGAGCGCCTGGTTGTCATTGAGTACGGCGACGACGAGGATGAGAACGTTCCTAAGAAATTATACGTTTTGATCAACCCGGAAATTATCGAAGCGTCCGAAGAGAAAGTCGAGGGCATCGAGGCCTGCCTGTCTGTCCCGCAGCTGGTTGGCGAGGTTGAGCGCCACGAGAAACTGGTCGTGAAATCTTTGAACCGCTACGGGAAACCCGTCAAGATTAAAGTCGACGGCTGGATGGCACGCATTTTCCAGCACGAAATCGACCACCTGGATGGCGTGCTGTTTACTGACCGGGCCACACGCATCTGGCGCCCGCAAGAAACCGAAAACATCCCGGACGAGGTTTAGAAGCCCGCTCGATTTCCCATGTACCTGACCCGACTCTCGCTCACCAACTTCCGCGCACGCCCATGTACCTGACTCGATTATCACTTACCAACTTCCGCGCATTTGCCCGCCTGGATATGGAAATTCCCAGGCGGACATTGCTGTTGGTGGGGGATAACGCCCAGGGGAAAACGACGATCCTCGAGTTGATTTACTATCTGGCTACCTACACATCCTTCCACGCCCAAAACGACCGCCAGCTGATCAATTTCATTGCCGGGCGCGAGCCGCTGGCGGTGGCGCGATTGGTGGCCGAATACCGCCGCGCGGACCGGATGCACCAGATGGAAGTACGCCTGATCCAGGAATTGGCCGGGGCCGCCGGCGCCACGCGCCTGCGCAAAGAAATCCTGCTGGACGGGGTCAAGCGCACCGTCCACGAAGCCATGGGCTCCTTTACCGCGGTAATCTTCCTCCCGCAGATGACGCGCATCATCGAGGGCGGGCCGGAGGAGCGCCGCCGCTACCTGAACCTGGCCCTGTCGCAGACCACACCAGGATATTCGCAGGCGTTGAGCGACTATGCCCAGGCCCTCTCCCAGCGCAACGCGCTGCTCAAACAGCTCGGCGAGCGCGGCGGCGACCCGGAGCAGCTAACCTACTGGGACACTCTGCTGGCCGACCGCGGCGCGCTGATCGTCCACGCCCGCATCGCCGCCATCCAGGAATTGGAGCAGATTGCCGCGCGCATCCACCACCGCCTGAGCCATTCGGAAGAGATCCTGCGCCTGGTTTACCAACCCGCCTACGACCCCGTCCCCGCGCCGCAGGGACAGTTCGCGCTGCCTCTGCAATCGCCGGTTAACCGGGCGGGGTTTAGCCAGGAGCGCATCCGGCAGGGTTTTATCCAGCGGCTGGGTGAGGTGCGCCGCGAGGAGATCGCCCGCGGGGTGACCACCCTGGGCCCGCACCGCGACGAGATGCGCCTGCTGAGCAACGGCATCGACCTGAGCGACTTTGGCTCGCGCGGCCAGGTACGCACGGCCCTGCTGGCGCTCAAGCTGGCCGAGGTGAGCTGGATCAAAAACAAAACCGGCGAGTGGCCGGTGCTGCTGCTGGATGAAATCCTGGCTGAACTGGATACCCAGCGCCGCGCCGACCTGCAAACCTACCTGCTCGAATACGAGCAAACCCTGCTGACCACCACCGACCTGAGCCTGTTCGACCCTGCCTTCGTGCAGCAAGGCACCGTCTGGCAGGTGGAACAGGGTATGGTCAGGGTGCCGGAAAATTTATAAGATTTGGGTAATTCAGGCGCCAGGCACTCTTTTTGCAGGCAGCAGGAGGCCGTACAAAATAATGGTGTAAAAAACAGGGTTTTCTACACAAGGATAGGACGGGAAGTTGCTACACTTGCTACGCTACACTTGCTACACTTGTTTGGGCAAAAAATAGCCCAAAAAGAGCGGTATGATTGTACAAAATTAGGTGTTTTTCACAATAAAGCAATACGAAAAACAGGCAAAATGGGCGTTGCTACACTTTGCTACACTTGGGAAAATGGCCCGTAATTAGAGAGGCTTCTTGCCCGGCACGCCCACTCTTCTGGGGTAGTTGGGGGGGGTGGCGGCGATCTTATCAATCACGACCAGGTAGCGCTCCTCGGCCACGCCGGGCAGGTCCACCTTGATCAACTGGCGCAGGCGACCGCCCAGCAGGCGCACGGCCTTCTCACTGGCATGCGCCTCGGCCGGGCCGCTCTCGCCTTTTTGGGCCAGCATGGCCCCGCCCACGCGCACCAGCGGCAGCAGGTACTCCGCCAGGATGGGCAGGTTGGCGACGGCCCGCCCCACCGCCCAATCAAAGCGCTCGCGGTACTGCGGCGACTGCCCGACCTCTTCCGCCCGCGACTGGGTGACGTCCACCTTCTCCAGCCCCAGCGTGGTCGCCACGTGGCGGCAGAAATCAGCTTTCTTGCCTACCGACTCGACCAGGGTCAGGCTGAGCGAAGGCTGCAAAATCTTGAGCGGGTACCCTGGAAAGCCCGCGCCGGTGCCCACATCGATCAGGCAGCCGGGGGGATTGTCGCGCCAGGCCAGCACGCAGCTGAGCGAATTGAGGAAGTGCTTGGCGCGGATGCTCTCGGAATCGCGGATGGCGGTCAGGTTGAAGCGCGCGTTCCAGTCCAACAGTTCCTGCTCGTAGCGGGCGAACAGGGCCATCTGGCGGGCGGAGAGGCGGATTCCGAGCAGGTTGTAGGCATCCTGGGCAAGCTTTTCCATAGGCGTGTTGATTATACCTAGAAAGCGGGAAAAGCGCGGTGTGCGCCGGCGGGCCTTGTATCCTCGGGGTTAATCCATACGGGAGAAAACGGTATTTGCCACGTTTAAAACGTTATGGCATGAAATAGGCCAAAGCGGGTGTAGAGGCCGGGTTGCGGTAGCAACCGCGGTCTGGTAGGAGAATTTGGCTCTAGACAAGCCTTGCACAGCCGCCTTTGGCAAAAGTCACGGGGATGAGCCCGAGACCCGCCCTGATGATTAGCACAAGGCGTCTTTGGGTCTCGACCAGGGCGGGTCTCGGGCAAAGGTTGGGGTTTGCAACCGCCGCGCTCGCAAACCACCCGGTCTTTCCGATTTTCGCACCAGACCGCGGATGCAGTAGCAACGGGCTACGCTGGGCCTTGCAAATATCCTCGGGGTTGATCCATACGGGAGAAAACGGTATTTGCCACGTTTAAAACGTTATGGCATGAAATAGGCCAAAGCGGGTGTAGGGGCCAGGTTACGGTAGCAACCGCGGTTGCAGTAGCAACCGGCGTCCTACAAGATACAAGACCACCCCACCTGGTTCACACCAAACGTTAAAGACGACACCCTCGTGTAAACAAAACCGCACCTGCGCGGAGTGAAGAAGGATGCGCGTCTACTTGAAATCGGCAAAGGCGGGCTGAGGAGGACCATAGCCCACGTTTCGGAGGACAGGTCATTTGCGAGCGGTTTATATCGTATGCTGCGCAAAATAATATGTATACTTATCTCAGAATTATTATTTGTACGATCCATATCTTCCGGTAATTGGATCATCCTGAAACGAAACATGGAACGAGGAGGATTGATTATGAGCGTATTGGCAGCTTTCATAATCGGCTTGATCGTGGGGTGGGTAATCGAATGGATTATCGACTGGGTCTATTGGCGGAGGGGAAAAACCGCTGCGCCGCCCGCGGGCCTGGAGAAATGCCGCGGCCGGGTAGCCGAATTGGAACAGGAGATCGCCTCCTATAAAAACCAGCTGGCCGTTCTTCAGGCCGATATTAACCATTCTGCTCCCGTTCCAACCGCACAAAGGATGGAACGTACGGCTGAGATTAACGCGCGGGGAATGGAGCCGGCTGCTGATCACAAACCCCTGGAAGAAATTAAGGGGGTAACCGCTGAGATGGTCCAGCGCTTGAATGCGGCGGGGATCCATACAGCTGCAAATCTGGCCGCGCTGACTCCTCAAAAGCTGAAAGAAATATTGGGCGGGCTGGTCTTGCAGCCCGGCGGTGAAGTTGAGATCGTGAAGCAAGCGCGGCTTGCCAGCGGAATGATCCAAAGAGCAGACGACCTGGAGGTGATTGTGGGGATCGGCCCGGTGATTGCCAGAGCGCTGAACAATGCCGGTATCTTTACGTTCGCTGAATTGGCGCGCTTATCCGCGCGGGACCTGCGCGAGATTGTCGGCGAACGGATCCAAAGGCTGGCCGACGAGGAGCAGATCCTTTCCCAGGCCAGACAGCTGGCGGAAGAACAAAACCGGGGAGGGTAAACTGCATGGACAGCCAACGCCGTTGGATCGCATATGATACCTTCAAGCTGATTGTCGGGCTGCTTTTGCTGCTGCTGCTATTAGTTCTGACTCTAACGAAACCTGTTGTAACCCCTGCAATCAGCGCGAGCCCGGAAAGCGCGGTGGGGGTGGCAGCCGCTTCACAAACGCCGCCCGTCCCGACCAAACCGGTGGCTCTGCCAACTGCAACTCTTGCGGTACAGGCTTCGCTTACGCCGACGATTGTTTTGCCAAGCGCGACACTGCCGCCCACCCCGACACCCAGCCCCACCCAGGCGCCCCCGACACCCACAACTGCCGCTGCGGCGCAGCCCGCGCCGACTGAGACTTCTCAGCCAACGCCTACCGAGACTCCACAGCCTGCCTCCACCGAAGCTCCTTCATCTCAGACCGTATCAGGGGACTGCCCGTTAGCGCAGCCCTCGCGGCTGGCGGTGGGGAAACAAGCCGTGGTGGTTGCCAACCTCAACCTGAGACAAGACGCCGGGATCGATAAACCAATCATCCGCGTGGGCCTTTACAATTCGAAAGTAGAGATCATTGGCGGGCCGGTTTGCACGCCTTATCAGAATGGGGCGTACCTGTGGTGGAATGTAAAAACGACGGACGGCGTCACCGGATGGTCGGCAGAGGCATCCTTGTCGAAAAATTTTTACTTCCTCCAGCCGGTTCCATAAAGCCGAGGCGCGGAATGTCCCATTCCTGCTATTAAATTTTGGCAGGGAAGAAAAACAAATATCATTTTAGTCCAATTGGGGGGTTGACAACCCCCTCCCTGGCGTGATAAACTCTTCGGGGTGGATGAGATTTTTCTCATCACAATCAATTCTTTACGAGGATAGTAGATGGTTACAAGCACGCACATCATCACAAAGGAGAAGCTCGGCACACGCGGCGCCGTTTTTGCCGCCGTTCCCGTCTTTCCTTCTCGGAGTGCGCCTGCTGCCAAGTAAGCTAATTTAGCTCACAAAGGCCACGGTACACTCCAGGTCCCGTGGCCTTTTTGTTTAACCCATAGAAAAATTCGTCGAATTTTTCGCGGCCACGGACCCAAGATCCGTGGCCTTTTTTTGTCAAGAATTTCGGTTGAACGAAATTATTACCAGAGTTGTCGTAAGGAGTAACACAATGCCCGCAGTGGTCGTTCAGGATGTTTACAAAAAATTTGGCAAACCCACTGACTCGTTCTGGAAGCGCTTTCTTTCGTCTGAGAAGAATGGCGCCGGTACGAACGGTCACAATGGGAATGGAAACGGTCATAAGAATGAACATGACCGTGTCGATGGGAACGGCCACAGTCCAAAAGACGCGGAGGCCGCCCAGCTAACCAAAACCGGGCAGGAGAACGTTACCGGCCTTCAGCCGGTAAATAGCGTTCAACCGGTAAATAGCGTTCCGCCGGCGAACGGCAACGGCGCGGCCAAGCCCGCCGTCATCGCCGTCAACCATGTCTCCTTTATCATCGAACCGGGTGAGATCTTTGGCGTGTTAGGACCCAACGGGGGCGGCAAATCTACCCTCATCCGCCTGATCTCCACCCTGCTCCTGCCCGACAGCGGAAAAATTACCGTTTTTGGTCATGATGTGGAGAAACAGCCCATGCAGGTGCAGAAGATGATCAACCGCGTATCCGTTGAAGCATCCTTCTTCAAAAAACTTTCACCGATGGAAAACCTGATCTACGGCGCCCGGCTGTATGGCATGGATGGCAAAGACACCCGCACGATGGTGGTCGAAATCCTCACCCGGTTGGGGTTGGAAAAACGCTCCATCTACAGCCCAATGGAAGAAATGTCCCGCGGTATGCAGCAGAAAGTGGCGATCGCGCGCGCGCTGCTCTCGCACCCCCAGCTCCTCCTGCTGGACGAGCCTACCACCGGCCTGGACCCGCGCTCAAAGCGCGAAGTGCAGGCGGTGATCCGCGAGCTGCGCAGCGAGCATAACACCACGATTTTGCTCACCACCCACGATATGAATGAGGCCGAAATGTTGTGTGACCGTATCGCCATTATGGACAGCGGAAGCGTCATCGCCCTCGACACCCCCACCGCACTGAAACAACGCATCCCGTCAAAAGACGGCCATGAAACCACCCTGGAAGATGTCTTCCTGGAGTTAACCGGCAAGAAACTGGTCAACCCCGAAGAGGAGAGCCAACCATGAAACACAAGCCTTTATTTGAAAGCCAACACCTGCGACTAACACCAATCGACCCTGAAAAGGACGCCCAGGCAGTCGCATCCTGGACCTATGAACTCGAGATTGCCGCGCGCCTGCGGGAAGAACAACCCGCGCGCCCGATGGCGACTTTTGAAGTGAAAAAATTGTACGAACGCTGGCAGAAGGATGCGGACGAAACGAACCGCCAGTTCCTGTTTGCCATTCGGTTACGCAGCGATTGCGCCGTGCCGGCGAGCGCCGAAGCGGCGGGCGCCAGACGGCGAGTGCGGACACATCCGATGAGATTATCGGTGTCGTGCGCATCAAGCACATCGAATGGGTGCATGGTGCAGCCTTCCTGGACCTGATATTGGGCGAGCCAGCCAACTGGCAGTGCTTTGCCCGTGAGGCCCTCGACCTGGCCCTGCGCTATGCCTTCGATGAGCTGAGCCTATTCCGGGTGACGGCGGTCATCGCCGAGCACAACCAGCCCGCGAATGCGCTGTTCGAGCAGGCTAACTTCACCCTGGAAGTACGCCAGCGCCAGGCCGTTTATTGGAATAAACGCACCTGGGACAAGCTGTACTTTGGCCTGTTGAGACCCGAATGGAAAATGCAGCAGCTGGCGGGGGTAGGAGCATGAATGCAAAAGCAACGTCCAACGGAAATGTTTCGAATGCAGCCGGGGTCTACACCGCCGGCAGACATGCCGCCGGCACCCAGGCCGCCTTTAGCGGAAACCTGGTGCGCCTGATCGCTTACGATCCAGAACGCAATTCGGAACAGATCGCGCGCTGGAACCAGGACAGCCAGTACCAGCAGTTACTCTCCAGCGGGCCGGCCAACCTGTGGACGCCGAAACAAATCAAGGAGTGGATGGAGAAACACATCGACGAATTCTACGGCTTCTCCATCCACGCCCTGGAGGACGACCGCCTGATCGGGAACCTCGATCTCAGCGGGGTGGACTGGGTGGCCCGCAATTGTTGGGTAGGGATCGGCATCGGCGAGCGCGAATACTGGGGCAAGGGCTATGGCACGGATGCCATGAACCTGGCCCTGCGTTTCGCCTTCGAGTGCCTGAACCTGCGGCGGGTGACCCTGGACGTGTTCGAATATAACCAGCGCGCGTACCTTTCTTACTGCAAATGCGGCTTCAAAGACGAAGGCCGCATGCGCCAGTGGATGCAGCGCGGTGGAGAGCGCCACGACCTGATCTTCATGGGGATTCTCCGCGAGGAATGGGAAGCGCGCCAGAAAGAGACCTGAAAATAGAGGTACCATGAGCGCAGTAACTTTTCAAATCCGCGCTTCGTACGCATTTGTCGAGCGCAACATCAATTTAATCAAGCGGTACTGGTCCTGGGAGATGGTCTGGTTGGTGTATTCCACCGCCGAGAGTCTCTCGGTCAGTTTTATCGGCCTGGGGATGGGCGTCATCGGCAACAACGCGAACATCAAAGTCGATACCACCTACCTGGTGCTGTACCTGTTAATCGGCAACCTGGTCTGGCGTTTTCTTTCGCAGATCTTCTACTGGATCACCGACCTGATCAACATCGAGCGCTGGGAAGGCACCATCGAATATACTCTGATGGCCCCCATCCGGCGGTTGACGCATATGGCCGGGCAGACCTTTTTCTCGGTGGTGTACAGCCTGATCTTTACCGGAGTCATCCTGGTCGCCACCGCGCTGGTGTTTAAGATCAATCTGAGCAACGCGAACCTGTTCGGCGGCCTGATGATGCTGATGGCGGGCAGCTTCTCCTTCGTCGGCATTGGCATTATGGCCTCGGTTTTCCCGCTGCTCTTCCCCGAGCGCGGGGCGCAGATGACGCATGTATTTATCGCCCTGCTGCTGCTCGTCTCGGGGGTGTACTACCCGGTGGATGTGCTGCCAGGGGTACTGAAACAGTTCGCCGCTTTTAGCCCGGCTACCTATGTGCTGGCCGGCACCCGGCATGCCGTGCTGGAAGGGATGCCCACCCAGCAGCTCTGGCCGTACATCTGGCCGGTGCTGCTGATGGGCGCGGTGCTGATCCCAGCCGGGCTGTGGGTCTTCGAGCAGGGCGAGCGCTATGCCAAGCGCACCGGCAAACTGCACCGCAACGGATAAAATCGAACCTTTGTAACCGTGGGATTATCGGATGATGAACACCTTACCTGATGGATATTTTGCGCGACCGGTACAGATGGAAGACCTGGAGGCCGCGGTGGACACGTTGAACGCTTATTCACGCAGCCAGATCGGCGCAGAAGAAGAAAGCCCTGAATCGCTTAAACTATTCTGGCAGTCGCCAGGTTTTGAACTGAGCACGGATACGCTGGCAATCTTCACCCGGCAGGGTCAGATGGCCGGTTATACTGAGTTCTGGGACCGGGGCGAGCCGCACGTGCGCCTGATCGGCTGGTCAGTGGTACACCCGGACCATTGGCGGCGCGGGCTGGGCAGGTATCTGCTGGAGTGGTCGGTGGAACGCGCACGAAAAAACGTGGCGAAAGCCCCGCAAGACACCCGAGTGGTACTGCAGCACTTTGCCTTAAGCAGCAACCAGGCGGCAGCACGCTTATACACCACCTACGGATTCCAGGCCGTGCGTTCTTCATATAACATGCGCATCGAGTTTGATGCGCCGCCCGAAGCGCCGGTCTTGCCCGCTGGCATCACCATCCGCGCTGTAAACGGCGAGGAGGAAGAGCGAGAGGCAATGTTTACCGCCTACACCGCCTTCAAAGATCACTGGGGAAATACCGACGAGCCTTTCGAGGAATATTACCAGCGCACCCGGCACCACATTGAAAACGATCCGCATTACGACCCGGCCCTGTGGTTCATCGCCCTGGACGGGGATGCGATCGCTGGGGTTTCGTTGTGTTACCAGCATATGGAGGAAGACCCCGACCTGGCCTGGGTTGGAACGCTGGGCGTGCTGCGCCCCTGGCGCAAGCGCGGGGTTGGACTGGCACTCTTGCAGCACTCCTTCTACGAATTCTACCGGCGAGGAAAGCGGCGCGCCGGGTTAGGCGTCGACGCGGACAGCCTTACCGGGGCGGTGCGGCTGTATGAGCGCGCCGGGATGCATGTGCTGCGCAAAAGTGACACGTATGAGCTGGAGCTGCGCTCCGGCAAAGAAATCATGAAACGATCGATCGAAGAGCCATCAAAAATTGAGGAAAAATGACCACGCACACTGCTGTACCTGCGCAGGATTTGGTTCTACCGGATGCGCCGCGCATTTTGGGGCTGCGCTTCCGCAACTTTCGAGGCGAAAGCGACTTTCCGGGGATGCTCGAAATAATCTATTCTACCCGCGCGCCGGACCATGAAGAGCGCGCGGATACGCTACAGGATGTGGCCCACAACTACAGCCACCTGACCAACTGCAACCCCTACCAGGATCTGCTGATCGCCGAGGTGGATGGCCAGATGGTCGCCTACAGCCGGGTTACCTGGTGGGTTGAAAAGTCCACGGGCAACCGCATTTACCAATCGTTTGGCTTTATCCGCCCTGAATGGCGGCGGAAGGGGCTGGGGCGGGCCATGCTGCACCACAACCAGCGCCGCCTGCGGGAAATCGCGGCCGGCCCGGCGGATGAAAATGGGACGATCGAAACGGCGCGATTTTTCGACTCTTTCGCGACCAACTTCCAGGAAGGCAACCAGGCCTTGCTGAAAAGTGAGGGCTACACACCCGCGCGTTACGGCTTTATGATGCTGCGGGCCAACCTGGAAAACGTTCCCGACCTGCCGCTGCCACCTGGGCTGGAAGTCCGGCCGGTTCGCCCGGAGCAGTACCGCATGATCTGGGAGGCTTCCGCAGAAGCCTTCCGCGACCATTGGGGCTACGTTGAACCACAGGAAGAAGATTACCAGGGCTGGCTGGGTGGTAAAGAGTTCCAGCCGGAACTGTGGCAAGTAGCCTGGGACGGAGATCAAGTGGCCGGGATGATTTTGAATTATATCGATCCCGATGAGAATAAAACCTACCAGCGCAAACGCGGCTGGACCGAAAATATCTGCGTGCGGCGGCCATGGCGGCGGAAGGGTTTGGCGCGGGCACTGCTGGCGCGCAGCATCAAAATGCACCGCGACCTGGGCATGACCGAAACCGCCCTGGGGGTAGACGCGGAGAACCCCAACGGCGCACGGCAGCTGTACGAGTCGATGGGCTATGAAACATACCGCACGATGACAACCTATCGCAAGGCAATGGAATAGAAAATCCGCTGGCGCAACCATGCGCTGTGTTTTTACGGGAAAAGCTCCCGTAAAAACACAGCGCAGTCAAAATTGCCCTATTGACATTTTCCCAAAACGGATTACAATCCTATTCGTGTAAGAAATACACCAACTGCGGGAAACGAACCCGCTTTCATTTTTCGGTTGAATTAGTGTTGATTTGACACGAAGGAGTGGAAATGCAATCATTTTCGCTGGCTGAACAAGCCAAACCCTTTCTTAATACCCTGGAGGGCTGGACGGCGAGCCGCACGGCTTTGCCTATTACTGCTGCCGCTCCGGACCCCGGTAAAGCAGCTATCTTATCGGTAGATGTAATCAACGGCTTTTGTTATGAAGGCCCCCTATCCAGCCCGCGCGTGGCCGGCATCGTCGAACCGATCAGGCGCCTGTTCGAGCGCGCCTGGGAACACGGCCTGCGCCATTTTGTCCTCAGCCAGGAGCAGCATGAACCAGACGCGGTTGAGTTTGCCCAGTTCCCCGCGCACTGCGTGCGCGGCACCTGGGAAGCCGAAACCGTGGAGGCCTTCAAAAAGCTGCCTTTCTTCGAGCAGATGACTGTGATCGGGAAGAACTCGATCAACCCGGGTCTCAACACCGGCCTGCCCGGCTGGCTGGAAGCCCACCCCCAGGTGGACACGTTTATCGTCACCGGGGACTGCACGGACCTGTGCACCTACCAGCTGGCGATGTTTTTACGGCTGGATGCCAACGCCCGCCAGGTTTCGCGGCGAGTGATTGTGCCGGCCAACTGCGTACAGACGTACGATCTGCCCGTTGAGGTCGCCAGCGGGCTGGGCGCGCTGCCCCACCCCGGCGACTTGCTGCACGCGGTCTTCCTCTATCATATGCAGCTCAACGGAGTTGAGGTAGTCGCTGAAATCGTTTGATGGGCACTGGCTTTTAATCACGAATGAAGCGAATGGAGCGAATGCGCGCAGGGCGCGACGCGAATAGGAAAGGCTTTTAAAGGATCATCCAATGACTGCAACCACTATCTCTTTTGATAACGCTATCCAACAGGTGGGTTTTGGACGCTTCCAAACCAAACTGATGATCATCTGCGGCCTGGGATGGGCCGCCGACGCGATGGAAGTGCTGCTGATTTCGTTTGCCCTGCCGGCCATCGCGCAGGAATGGAATTTGACGAACACGCAGAAAGGCCTGCTGGGTACGGCCATTTTCCTGGGCATGCTGGTAGGCGCCCTGGTTTGGGGCCGCGTCAGCGACCTGTTTGGGCGCAAGGTGGGTTTCATCAGTACCGTCGCGATCGACTCGGTCTTTGGCCTGCTGTCGGCCTTCGCGCCTTCGTTTGCCTGGCTGGTGATCTTGCGCTCGCTGACCGGTTTTGGGGTGGGCGGAACGCTGCCGGTGGATTACAGCATCTTTGCCGAATACCTGCCCAAGGAAAAACGCGGGCGCTACCTGGTGCTGCTTGAGTCATTCTGGGCGCTGGGCGTCATCGCCGCGGCCGGGCTGGCCTGGTTGATTGTGCCGCGCCTGGGCTGGCGCTGGCTGCTGGCCGTCTCGGCCATCCCCGGGATCATTATCTTTTTCATCCGGCGCCACGTCCCCGAATCGCCGCGCTACCTGCTGGTCAATGGGCAGCCAGAAAAGGCTCGCCAGGTGCTCGAACTGGTGGCCCGCGAGAACGGCACACACCTGCCCAACCTGCCGCTGCGCCCGGTGAAAGAAGCGGCCCAACCACCGGCGACGGATCTATTGAAACCGGGCCTGCGCCGCACCACCTTATTGCTGTGGCTGATGTGGTTTGCCATCTCGCTGGGTTATTATGGGGTATTCACCTGGCTGCCAACCTTCTTCAAGGCCAGCGGGATGGCCGCCCTGCCGGTGTATCAGAACACCTTCATCCTGGCGCTGGCGCAGTTACCAGGGTACTTCTCGGCGGCTTACCTGGTCGAACGGTGGGGCCGGCGGCGCACCCTGGCTTTCTACATGGTCGCCAGCGGGGTATTCACCTATCTGTTCGCCGCGGCCACCTCGCTGAACATGCTGGTCGCCATGGGAATCTGGATGTCGTTCTTTACGCTGGGCGCGTGGGGGGCGCTGTACGCGTACACCCCGGAGGCCTACCCGACGAACCTGCGCGGCACCGGGATGGGGGCCGCCTCTGGCTGGACGCGCATCGCCGGGGCGCTGGCCCCCAGCCTGGGCGCGGTGCTGATTGGCGCATCGCTGGCGCTGCCGCTGACAATTTTCGCGCTGGCCTTTGTGGTTGGCGGCGTGGCCGCGCTGGGGCTGCCCCTCGAAACCAGCCAGCGCGAGCTGGCCGACGCGGTCACTTCTCAGGAAGCGGCGCTTCAGTAGAAGCGGCGCTACAGTAATAGCGGCGCTTCCTGAGAAACAATAATGAGGCAAGGAATAAATCCCTACTCGCCGTCTTCCAGCGCAAATCAAGATTCTTAGCATGGAAGATGGCGGGTAGGGATACCGCGGAACAGTAGTTCCGGCGCTACGAGACAACCTGGCTGCGCCCCTCATTAGAAGCGGCGCCATCCGTCCAGACCCAGGGGGCTGAGGATAGGGCCTTTGCGGATCTTTTCAATCGAATCGGCAAATTCCACCCGGTCGTTGTGCTGGATGGAATAGGCCAGCCCGCCAAACTCGCGAAGGCCCCACAGGCGGCGCAGCCGGTGCTCGAACGCATCTCCACCGGCCGCGCCGCCCATCTGGTGATAGGCATCCAAAACCTGGCGCAGGAACCATTCGCCCAGGTAAAGCTGGGGAACAAAATCCAGGGCCGGGTCGCCTATGCCCACCTCCTCGAAATCCAGCAGCCCGACCACCCGGTCGCCATCCACCAGCAGGTTGCCGTACCATAAATCGCCGTGCTGCACGACCGGGGTATAAGCGCTCATAGACTCGTCGGCCAGCAAGTCTTCCCACCAGCCGGCTACTTTACGGAACGCCTCACCTTCCAGGGCGCCGCGCAGCGCCGGGCGGACTGCGCGCCACTGTCTTTCAAGCGCCGCGGGCCATTCGGCCTGGCGGGTATTCCAATTGTCATGCGGTGCCAATGCAGCCACCGGTATACGCTGCAGCGCCGCCAGAAGCGCTCCGACCTGCCCGGCGAGCGCCTGCGCCGATTCCCGCGCCAACGTCTCCGCCTCAACCGGCACACCGGGCAGTTTGCGATACCCGATTACGCCAAATGGGATATCCGCGCCGGCGGGGAGATAGGCCAGGGGTTCTGGAACTGACACCGGCAAATAGTTCTTCATGACTGGCAGCACCGCAGCCTCCCGGGCGTACTTCTCTCCCGCTTCCGCCACACGCGCCAGGCGAAAAACCAGCCCTTCGGGTGTCTCCACCGCCAGGCTGCCAAACCCGACTCCCAGCACCCGCAGCGGCCCGCCCGCAACCAGGGCCGGGAATGCTCGCTTGAGCGCCCGCGCGGCTCTATCCAGCGAGTCTTCATCGGAGCCAATCATCTCCAGATTCTTGCCCATCGCCTTATTCTATGTCACAATGGTGCGTATGCCTACCTTCCCATTCCTTTCCCCCCAAATTCGCCAGCAGCGCCTGGCTTATCCATCCGGCATCATCCGCATGGTGCTGGACACCGACACCTATAATGAAATCGACGACCAGTTTGCCGTGGTATACGCGCTGCTGGCCCCCGAGCGGCTGCGGGTGGAAGCCATTTATGCCGCGCCTTTCAGCAATGACCGTTCCAGCGGCCCGGGCGACGGCATGGAAAAGAGTTATGAGGAGATCCAGCGCCTGCTGGAACGGCTGAACATTCCCAGCCAGGGCCTGGTTTACCGGGGCTCGACCGGTTACCTGACCGGGCGAAGCGATCCTGAGCGCAGCCCGGCCGCGCTGGACCTGGTCGCCCGGGCGATGGCCGCCCCGCAAGATGACCCGCTCTATGTGGTCGCGATTGGAGCGATCACCAACGTCGCCGCGGCGCTGCTGATGGAGCCTGAAATCATCCGGCACATCGTGGTGGTCTGGTTAGGGCGGCAACCCGGTGCAGGTGCCGCAGGTGCACGAATTCAACCTGGGGCAGGACCCGCGCGCCTCACAGGTGGTGTTTGACAGCGGCGTGCCACTCATCCAGATCCCCTGCCTGGGAGTCGCCTCGCACCTGCTGACCACGAAAGTCGAACTGGAAGACACCATCGCCGGTCGCAACCCCATCAGCGACTTCCTCTACCAGCGCTTCTGCGAATACAGCAGCGATCACTTCGCCTGGGCGAAGGAAATCTGGGACATATCCACTATCGCCTACCTGCTGAACGAAACCTGGATCCCAACCATGCCGATCCCCAGCCCGGTGCTGACGGATGATCTACGCTACACAGCTCCCCCGCCTGACCGGCATGATATCCGCGTGGCCTGGTTTGCGCGCCGCAATGCGGTCTTTCAAGACCTGTTTCGAAGACTGCAGAATTTTGGAGGAAAGTGAACAGCAACAGTCAATCGGTCAATCAGGAATTGGAACCTGGTTGACTGATTGACTGCTCACTGATTGACTAACTTTGTCATGGAAAAAACTGCCGTAAGCCAACCTTCCCCCAGCCTGTGGCGCAGCCCTGACTTTCTCAAGTTGTGGTTTGGGCAAACCGTGTCCGTGCTCGGCTCGCATATCACCGGGGGCGGTTTGCCTCTGCTGGCGGTGATCAACCTGGGCGCCAGCCCGTTCCAGATGGGCCTGCTGCAGGCCATCGGCAGCGCGCCGGTACTGGTGTTCAGCCTGGTGGCCGGGGTATGGGTCGACCGCGCGCGCCGCCGCCCGTTGATGATCGCCGCCGACCTGGGCCGGGCGCTGCTGCTGCTCAGCATCCCGCTGGCAGCGCTGCTCGGGCATTTGAATATCTGGCTGATCTACCTGATCCTGGCTCTGACCGGCAGCCTCACTGTTCTGTTCAACACTGCCTACCGGTCTTATCTGCCCTCTCTGGTGGGTCAGGAGAATATCGTCGAGGGCAACTCGAAGCTGTCATTGAGCGAGTCGGCCGCTGAAATTGCCGGCCCGGGGTTGACCGGCCTGCTGGTACAAACTATTACTGCCCCGTTTGCGATCCTGTTGGATGCGTTTTCCTTCCTGGTTTCTGTCTTCTCGCTGGGGTTCATCCGCAAGCCCGAGCCGCCGCTGGTGCAGGTTGAAACGCAGCAGTCGATGTTGCAAGAAGCGCGCGAAGGGATCCAGACCGTTTTCCGGCAGCCGATTTTGCGCGCGCTGACGGTTGCTGACGCGACGAACAGTTTTTTCGGCAACTTTATTGGGGTATTGTATGCGTTGTATTCCATCCGGATCCTGCAAATTACCCCCGCCGCGATGGGCCTGACGATTGGAATTGGGGGGATCAGCAGCCTGATTGGGGCGCTTCTGGCTGCCAGAGCACTGCGCCGGCTGCGGCTGGGGCACATCCTGCTAGGCGCCATATGGATCGATGTGCTCTTCTCATTCATGATCCCGCTGGCGGCCAGCTTTCCACCCCTGGGGCTGGCGCTGCTGATTGCCTCTCAGACAGGCGATATCTTTGGCACGATTGCTTTTATCACAGCGCTCAGCTTGCGACAATCCATTACCCCCGGGCGACTGCTTGGCCGGGTCAACGCCAGCATGGAGCTGCTGGTGGCAGGCATTGGACCCCTGGGCGCGCTGGTGGGCGGGTTGTTGGGATCGGTGCTGGGGATACAGACCACCCTGTTCATTGCCGTTTTTGGGCGGTTGTTGAGCGGCCTGTGGATCGCGTTTTCGCCTATCCGAAAACTAGAGACAATGCCAGTTATGATCGAGGACGCATAATAGATCGAGTACGAAGAATTTACCCATTGACAAGGCGAGTTTGCAGCAGGGCCGCCAGGTTTTTTACATCAGGCTCTTCCACAATGCTTATGTGCGTGGCCGGGACATCAATTACGCTGATCTCGCCGCTTACCAGGGTTTGGAGCCCCAGACTGCGGTTCGGGATGGCTCCGGAGGGCTGCCTGGTCGCCCGGAACAGGGTCACTTCTCCGGTATATGGCTCTGGTTTATGCCGGCTGATGGCTTCATCAATCGATCTACGCACCATGTCGAAGCGGATAAAATGCGGCAAGGGCAGTTTCAGCGCCCACGGATTCCGGCCAATAACAAACGAGCTAATGCCCAGCATCCGCCTGCCCAGGACTGTTTTTATATAGTTCAATTGCCCGCTGAAGGATCGAGCGCGCAGGCGTTTTATGTGGACCGCCAGCCTATATTTGAATTGGGCGGTAGCAGCAGACATCACTGGATAATTTGGTCCATACGTATCAATCAATGCCACCAGACCAACCGTTTCGCCGGCAGCGCGTAGCTGGCGAGCAATCTCAAGGGCAATGATACCACCCAGATGGTATCCACCGATCTGGTATGGGCCGTACGGTTGCACTGTGCGCATCTCCTGGATATAAAGCGCAGCCATATCTTCAACACGCGAAAGCGGCCTGGATTTATCATCCAGCCCGCGTGCTTGCAAACCATAAAATGGCTGATCAGGTCCCAGCGCTTGCGCCAAGGGATGATAAAAGATTACCGAGCCTTCTGCGTGGACACAGAAGAAAGGGAGATTATTGCCACGCGGTTGTATTGGCACCAAACAGGACCAGTTCGCTTCTGGTTTATTTTCCCGCAAAAGTTCTGCCAGGTCCGCAATGGTGGCTACCTGGAAGAAAATGTTCATGGGTATTTTTTTGTTAAAGTGCCGTTCCGTTTCATTCAGCATAGCAATGAGACGGATCGAATCACCGCCGAGATCGAAGAAATTATCATGAATCCCAATGGGATGGATTTGAAGGATTCCTTCCCAGATTTCCACTAACTTAATTTCGAGCGGGTTGCGCGGCTCGGTAAATAGATCTCGATGCACAAAATCCTGGTAGGTTGGCTCAGGCAGAGACATCCTATTTACCTTCCCGTTGCTGTTCAGCGGTAGGTCTTTCAGGATGACAATGGCTGGTGGAACCATATAATCTGGCAGTCGTTCTTTGAGGTAGCCGCTTAAATCTTGAACGCTAATTGCTTCTCGTAGAACCACATATCCAGCCAAATGCAGGTTTCCAACCAGGTCAGGCTTAGCCGCTACCACACATGCACTCACTGCCGGATGACCAAGCAACAGGGTTTCTACCTCTGTCAAATTCACAGTATTTCCGCGAATTTTAATCTGGTAGTCTTTTCGACCCAGATATTCAATGGTGCCATCGGGCAGAAAACGAGCAATGTCTCCTGTTTTAAAAAGTTTAGCGCCTGCGCCATCTGCCAGCCGGCTGTTGAGAAAACGCTCTTCTGTAAGGATCTGCTGGTGGTAATATCCCTCAGCCAGCCCCAGACTAGCGATATGAATTTCACCTGGTACACCGGGCGGTATCGGCATAAGGTATTCATCAAGCACATAGATCCGAACCCCCGGCGCGGGCCGGCCAATCGGTACCCCAATTGCTGCCGGGTGAAAGGGCCGGCCTGCGTCGAAGAGGGTACCATCGCCTTCCGTCAATCCATAATAGTTATACAGAGTAGCAGCCGGCAGATGCTCAGAGAACTTCTCGGCCAGTTTACTACTGAGTCTTTCCCCGCCGATAAACCAGGTATGCATACGGGGCAGGCTGTTGTGCAGCGGTTCCTCAAGTTTCAAAATCTCAGCTAACAGAGCGGGAACGAGTAGGATTCGGCTGGCCTTCAGGTTGTTCAACACCTCCACAAACCGCTGCGGCGAACGAACTTGTTCGTCTGGAATGATGGCGGTCTGGCATCCATAAATCAATGGCGCGAAAATCTCATCAAATGCGTCAATCGAACTGAGCGGCGACCATTGCGCGTAAATGTCATCAGCGCGCAGTGGGGCGACCGCATTTTGGCTCGCAGCGCGGTTAAGGAATCCAATATGGCTGTACCAGACTCCCTTGGGAATACCGGTTGAACCAGAGGTATACAGAAGCAGCGCGCCGTTGTGTGGATCAATTTTGGGTAAGGACGTTTTAGAGGATTCGGTAACTGTCTTTAGATTTAATCCATTTTCGGACAGATCAATGATCTGAAGCTTTTCTTGTAGAACTGGAACGGTAAAGTCGACCTGTTTAAGCAGTAGGGTAATACCTGTTTCAGCCAGAATGCGCTCGAACATCTTTGGCGGCGTTGCCAGACTAAACGAGACGATCATTCCACCCGCTTTCAGAATGGCTAACATAGCCACCAGCATAGCAAGTGAGCGGTCCATATAAATGCCAACGCAGGCGCCTGGAATGACCTGTCTCTGGATCAACTGGGCTGCTAACCGGTTAGAGGAGCGTTCCAGTTCAGCATAGCGAATGCTTTTGTCCCCGAAAACCGCGGCGATTTTATCCGGGGTGCGATGCGCTTGAAAAGAAATCTTTTCATGAATGCATCCCGAGGCGGGTTCAAGAGGGCTTCCATGCCCCCATTGTTCAATGATCAAGTGGCGGGTGGATTCGTCCAACAGTGGTATTTGCCCGATCGGTTGATCCGGCGAATGGATTAGATTAGCCGCAAAAGCGGCCAGGTTACTGGCCAGACTATCCGCTTTAATCGGGTCCAGCGCATCGGGGGAATATGTCAAATATCCGATGATTTTTTCCTCTGTTTTTTGAAGATCAAAAATCAGAGTAAGACCAGGCAAATTCAGCCGTGTATTTGTATTGCCAGCCAGTTGGGCACCTGCCGCCTGGCAGACCAACGAAAAAAGAAGCGAAGCACTTATCGGGCCATCTTCCGTTGTTGGGGTGGTGAAACTGGTTACTGCGTCTTTAAAATGAATAGTAGACTTGAACTGATATAGACGGAGCGTTTGCGTTTCGTTCTGGTCCACCCAAATATTAAGGTTAGCGTTTTGGTCAAAGCGGTAAACCGCTACCGCGCAAATTGCCAGCAGCAGATCTTGCAAATCAATCTCTCGGTTGCAGGCAAAGGCTTCGATTTCTCGGGTCAAATCTTGCGAAAATACAATGTTATTGGTTAGGAAACCAGATTTATTTCCGGGTTTCATTCGCCGCTTTCCCTTATTGAATACTATAAATTTATAAAAATTTTCTCAGATCAAATCGCAATCAAGCTGTGATCCCAACTGCCATAGATAAATTGGTTTTTTACCGGGTTGTTTTTCCTGGTTTCCCAATAATGAGAATAAATCGAAGCCTGACGCCTGATCTTTCCTATCCCCCAAAAACATGATGCTGAACTGAAGCGCAATGATATTTCACATAACAATCAAAACAAATACAATGAAACAGCTTTTTTAGTATACCTTAACTGAGAAACATTTGGCAATAAGCATTTTTTGGTTTCCTCAATCTAGATAAATACACGGTAATGGGAGATAATCAGACAATAATCAATACAAGGAGAGCGATCATGAAAGTACTTTTTATTGGCGGCACGGGTATTATCAGCTCGGCCTGTGCGAAACTGGCTATCGAGGGCGGCATCGAGTTGTACCTGTTCAACCGTGGAAACACCACTTCGCGCCCTATTGCGGAAGGCGCACGCGTTCTGCACGGCGACATCCGCGACCCACAGTCCGCCCGCGCGGCGCTGCAGAAGCAGACCTTCGACGCGGTGGTCAACTGGGTCGCCTTTACGCCTGAGCATATCCAGACCGATCTGGACCTGTTCCGCGGCACCGCCGGGCAGTACATTTTTATCAGCTCGGCGTCCGCCTACCAGACGCCCCCCGCCAGCCTGCCGGTACTGGAATCCACCATCCTGGATAACCCCTACTGGCTGTACTCGCGCAATAAGATCGCCTGTGAAGAAATGCTGGCGCGCGCCTATCGGGATGAGAAGTTTCCGATGACCGTGGTGCGCCCTTCGCACACTTACGATAAGACCCTGCTGCCCTTCGACGGCGGCTATACTATCGTCGACCGCATGCGCAAAGGCAAGAAAGTAATCGTGCCCGGCGACGGAACTTCGCTGTGGACGCTGACCCACCACGCCGATTTCGCGAAAGGCTTCGTGGGACTATTAGGCCTGCCCGCAGCCATCGGCGAGAACATCCACATCACCTCAGACGAGTGGCTGACCTGGAACCAGATCTTTGAAATCGTCGCCCGCGCCGCGGGCACCGAGGCCAAAATGGCGCACATCCCTTCGGAGCTGATCAACGCCTATGATCCCAACTGGGGCGCTGGCCTGCTGGGCGACAAAACCCACAGCCTGATCTTTGACAACTCCAAAATCAAGCGCCTGGTTCCGGATTTCCGCTGCACCATGCCCTTCGCCCGCGGGGCCGAAGAGGTGATGGCCTGGTACGACGCGGACCCCGCCCGCCAGAAGGTCGACGCGAAATTCGACCGCCTGGAAGATGAACTGATCGCGAAGTATGAATCCATCTGGCCCTGAGGATTTCATTCCGTTATCCCTGGGCGCTGAACTAAAGGAAGGACTTACCCGAATGGAAACCCCAACCCCCGCCTCCAGCCTTTCAACGCAAGATGAGCGCATCATTGCCGCTTTGTCGCATGTTTCTGTCCTCCTGCCGTTAACGGGCATCCTTGCCCCCATCATCATCTGGGTCACACAGAAAGAGCGCTCGCGTTTTGTAGCCTTCCAGGCGCTGCAGGCGATTGCCTTTCAACTGCTCATCATTTTGATCTGGTTTGGCGGAATGGCCTGTTACATGGGCTCCTTCTTCCTGACCTTTTCTAGCGTGATGATGAATTCGGGCAGCGCCGGAGGACCGCCGCTGGCTTTCTTCCTGCCGTTCGTGGTGATGTTTGGATTAATCATCGCTATGGGAATATTCGTCATCTACGGCATCGTTGGCGCCGTTTTAACCTTCCAGGGCCAAGACTTCCGCTATATCTTAATTGGAGCATGGGTCGAGCGTACTACCCAACGAGCAACCGCGCAATGACACCTGCCCAGGATGACATTTCACACATGCCAATTCCCCCCAATCCCCGTTATAATACTTAAAATAGAGCACTGTCCCTTCTTCCTACCTCTTTACTGATACATGAAACCTGATTATTTTTTCAAGGAGCATCCTGTGAACGAATTCCCTCGGACGATAGTTGGCGGCGTGAGCCTGCCGCGCTTGCTGGTTGGCTCGAACTGGTTCCTCGGCTATTCGCATACCAGCCTGGCGAAAGACAATTTTATTAAGGATCTACAGACCCGCGAGCGGATTGCCAAAATCCTATCGGTATTCCTGGCCAACGGCGTGGACGCGGTTATGGCGCCGCCTTCGCAGCTCCTGGAGGAAGCCATCCTCGACGCCGAAGACCAGACCGGACGTGCCATGATCCGCGTGCTGACCCCCATCTTCAACATTGCCCCGAACGGCGACCCTAACAGCGAGCCAGAGGTGATGTTCGACCAGTGCAAGAAGCTCGGCGCCACCTTCTGCATGCCCCATCAGTGCGTGACGGATGCCCTCCTCGACCGCCGCGAAGGCGTGATCCGCGACCTGGGCAAGTACACAAAATTAATCCGCGAGCGCGGCATGGTGCCGGGGCTGTCCACACACATGCCCGAGACGCCCGTCTACGCCGACCGCATGGGGGCGGATGTGGAAACCTACATCCAGCTCTACAACGCCGCGGGTTTCCTGATGCAGGTGGAGGCCGACTGGGTGCAGCGCATCATCGCCAACGCCCAAAAGCCGGTCATGACTATCAAGCCGCTGGCCGCCGGGCGCTTGCTGCCCATCGTTGGGCTGGCCTTTGCCTGGAGCACCATCCGGCCGCAGGATATGGTCACCGTCGGAACGACTACCCCGGACGAAGCCCGGGAGGTGATCGAGCTGTCCCTGGACCTGCTCAACCACCAGATGCCCGAGCTGCAGTTGCAAAAGACGCGCTCGAAAAAATCGTTGGATTAAACAATAATAGTTCGCCCGGCTGGCCGCGCCAATTGGGCGAACTATTTATTTAAAAAATGATCCTGATCAAAGTCGCGCTCACCATTGCCATCGTCACAATCCTGTCCATCGTGGCGGAACGGGTCAGCCCGCGCGTGGCGGGCATCCTGTCCGGCTACCCACTCGGTTCAGCAATTGCCCTGTTCTTCATCGGCCTGGAACAGGGCGCTGCATTTGCGGCGACCAGCGCGGTGTACAACATTGCCGGTCTGGCCGCGCTGTTGAGCTTCTTCTTCATTTACTACCGGATGTCCGCCCGCGGGACAGGCAGCGACAGGCTGCCGGGCAGGCTGTCCGGAATCCTGGCTGCATCCATCGCGGCCCTGGCAGGCTTCTTTGCGGTGGATGCGCTGCTGCACGCGCTGCCGTTACCAGGTTGGGCCTGCGCGCTGGTGGGCGCGGGCGGGATCCTGGGTTACAGCTTTCTCTTTCGCACCATCCCCAATATCCGCATCGGCCAGAAAATCCAACTTGGCCCAGGCGTGATCCTCTTCCGCGCCGGGCTGGCCGCCCTGACCATCCTGGCAATCACCGGCGCAGCCAACCTGGTCCCGCCCAGTTGGGCCGGGCTGTTCAGCGCTTTCCCCATCACCGCTTTCCCCCTGGTGCTCATCATCCATTCCACCTACGGCCCCGCGCAGGCCCACAGCATCATTAAAAATATCCCGACCGGCCTGTGGGCGCTGGTGCTGTACTTGCTGACGATCGCGTTTGCGTATCCCCGCCTGGGGATCGCCTGGGGCACGCTGGCCGGGTTTGGGGTGGCGACCGCGTATTTACTAGGCCTGTCCGTAATTCACGGAAACAATCGGTCAAGGTAACCGAAGGGCTATTCTTCCCCTCATATAGGCTGGCTATCCGCATTGCATAGCAAGCAAGGAAGATGCCGCGGAACAGTAGTTCCGGTTCGGCGCGGAACAGTAGTTCCGGGCGGAACAGTAGTTGCGGAACAGTAGTTCCGGCCCTACTCAATTCAATCGCCTGACGGATGAAGTCAGCAAACTATTTACAAGGCGTTTTGCTTCTCAAGGTTGGCGTTCGAGCTGGCCTGTGGAGAATATGTAAAACCAGTGACTATCGGAACTCCACAGTTCCAGGTGCTCCGGTGTATTCCAGGCAATATTTACAAACTGCGTAGGCTGGTTTTCTAACAGCGCCTGCCGTTCTGCCTGGCCATTGACAAAATCGACCCGGTAAAGCACGGACTGGCAGTCTGTCCCGCTGCTGGAACAGATGGCAAGGGTATACGCCAGCGCTTGACCGTCCGGTGCCCAGGCCAGGTACGAAAAACCACACCCCTCCAGTGGCAGGTCAAAAGGAAAATCCGCCAGGACTTGCCCGGTTACATCCTGCACAACCAGGCCACCGGAGCGGCAGCCGCCTTGCAGTTCGGTGCGTATCGCGGCAATCCTATTCCCGTCCGGCGAGAATGGCCCTGCCCCAAGAAATTCCGCCTGGGTGATGTTTGTATCAAAGCGAAAAATGTTTTGGTACCAGCCATAAAAACCACCACCATCCGGCATACCCTCGCGAGCGTCGGTAAAGTAGAAAAAGCGGCTGTCAGGCGACCACGTGATCCCGCCCAATCCAAAAGCGCCCAACCCGCCGCAGTTCTGAAGCTGCGTACGCGCGGTGAACACTTGCGCATCTTTCAGACGCGCGACGCGCAAAATATCATACGCATTTTCTTGTTCCTCGCCTGGAACGACTTTTGTGCACGGGTAGGTAAGTACCTCCGCGCGCCATTCGCCATCCGGCGAGGCAAAGGCTTTTAATAGAAGCGGTTGGGCAGTGGCAACCAGGCTCTGCACAATGGCTGAAGCAGTAGCGTCATCCGTGGGAGTGGGCGCCGGTGCGGTGCCTGGGGTTAGCGAGTTCGCGGCTTCTACCGTAGCTACCGCCAAAGGTGCTGCCGAAGGGGTAACCGGTTGAGTCAGGCTTGGAACAGGAGTCGCTACGGCAGGGACTGTGAAGCCTGGAAGATTGGAGTCAACCGCTTCAGGCAAAGAAGGGGGAAAGGTTGCCGCCCGGCTTCCAGACGCCGGCTGACAAGCGGTCAGCCACAACACCAGGCAAAGATAAGAAATAAATCGTGAATATTTCTTATTCATAAAATCATGATATCACAAGCTGACCGGTCCCGGAATAACCCAACACCAGCGAATGCAGACCAATGGTAAGCGCCACTTGGGATATAATCAAGGCACCTCCATTTTGGGGGAGGGATTACGACGATCCCGCGCCAGGCATCTCGCCGGCCCCGGATCTGAACCTCGATATACGATGGAAGAAAACCACATGACCGAAGAAAACAACCCGCGGGATATCCAATCTCCGGACGAGTCCCCGGTGAATACAGAAGGCCCGGCAGCCCCTGAAACGGTGCCCGGCACGGAACCTGCCGAAACGTTACCCGAATATACCATGGCCGATCTGCCCGCCCCGCTGCGGGCAGGCTTTGAACGAATGGGCTGGACTGAGCTGATGCAGGTCCAGGCGCGCGCCATCCCGTACATCCTCGCCCACCGCGATGTGATGATCCAATCCCGCACCGGCAGCGGCAAGACCGGCGCATACCTGGTGCCTGTTTTTCAGCGCATCAACCCCGAGCAGAACGCCACCCAGGCGCTGGTGCTCGCCCCCACCCGCGAGCTGGCCCAGCAGGTATTCCACGAAGCGGAAATCCTGGGCAGCGCGATGAACGTTCGCAGCGTGGCTGTGTACGGCGGCACGGGGTATGGTCCCCAGCTAGACGCGTTCCGCCAGGGCGCGCACCTGGTGGTTGGCACCCCAGGGCGCATCCTCGATCACCTGCTGCGCCGCTCGCTGACGTTGGACAAGCTCAAGATCCTCATCTTCGATGAGGCAGACCGGATGCTCTCGATGGGCTTTTACCCGGATATGAAGCGCGTCCAGCGCTATCTGCCACGCACACCCGATCAACTCTTACATGTTCTCGGCCACCTTCCCGCCCCGCGTGCTGGCCCTGGCCAGTGAGTTCATGCGCCAGCCAGACTTTCTCAACCTGTCCAGCGACCACGTGCATGTGACCGAAACCGATCACGTGATCTACTCCGTCCGCCCGATGGACAAAGAGCGCAGCCTGATCCGCATTATTGAGGCGGAAAACCCGGCCTCGGCGCTCATTTTCTGCAACACCAAAGAACGCGTGCATTTTGTCGCGACCATTTTGCAGCGCTACGGTTACAACGCCGCCGAAATCAGCTCGGACCTGAGCCAAAACGCCCGTGAAGAGGTGATGGAGCAGATTCGCCTGGGTACGCTGCGTTTCCTGGTCGCCACGGATGTGGCCTCGCGCGGCATTGATATCCCGGATCTATCGCACGTTATTCTCTACGAAGTGCCCGATGAACACGAGTTGTACATCCACCGCGCCGGGCGCACAGGGCGGGCCGGGGCCAGCGGAGTGGCTATCTCGCTGGTTAACCCATTAGAGCGCGCCGAGCTGCTGCGCATCGGCAAGCGCTTCACGATTAACTTTGAAGAGCGCCCCGTTCCTACAGAAGAGGATGTACAGGCGATTATTTCCCAGCGCACCACGGCGCTGCTCGAATTGCGCCTGCGCGAGCGCGACCGCCTGCTAACCGAGCGCATGCAGCGCTTTTTGCCCCTGCTTACCAATCTCGGCGAAGACGAAGAAGCCCTGGCAGGCGTGGCGATGCTGCTGGACGACTTCTACCACGAGACCTTCCACACTTCCCAAACACCGCAGCCCACCGGCCGTTCCTTCCAGGAGCCCGACCGCCCCGCACGCAGCAGCAGCCGCGAACCCGGAAGACCTGCCGGCGGCGGCGGTAGATCGTCCGGCGGCGGACGATCTGGCGGTGGAAGCCGCGGCAGCGGGCGTCCCGCCGGCCGGGCGCCGTCCGGAGAGCCGTCCAGCAGCCCGCCCTTTGAGTCTTCCCGCCCACCCGCCAGCGAAAACCAGCCTGGCGGCGAACGTCCCGCCGGTTCCCAGCGGCGGCGACGCCGCGGCGGGCGCGGGCGCGGCCCAGGCCCGTCCGGGTCTTCAACATAAATTTTTTTCACCCAGGTGACAGGGGTCGCACGCATGCGACTACCATCGCACTTACGCGGTTATATTCCTTCTTCCGGAGTCCATCCATGTACCTTCCCACCGAAAACCGTTACGAAAGCATGCAGTATAACCGGGTTGGGCGCAGCGGGCTTAAGCTGCCAGCCGTCTCACTGGGGTTATGGCATAACTTTGGCGGCGTCGACACGCTCGAGAATGCCCGCGCCATGCTGCGCCGCGCCTTTGACCTGGGCATCACCCACCTCGACCTGGCTAACAATTACGGCCCGCCGCCCGGTTCCGCCGAGGAAAACTTTGGCCGTATTTTCGCCCAGGATCTGCGCCCCTTCCGGGATGAGCTGATCATCTCCAGCAAAGCCGGATACTGGATGTGGCCTGGACCGTACGGGGAATGGGGCTCGCGCAAGTACCTGGTGGCCTCCTGCGACCAGAGCCTGAAACGCATGGGACTGGAATACGTGGACATTTTCTACTCCCACCGCCCCGACCCCGAGACGCCCCTGGAAGAAACCATGGGCGCGCTGGATTATATCGTGCGCAGCGGGCGGGCGCTGTATGCCGGCATCTCTTCCTACAGCGCCGAGCAGACCCGCCAGGCCGCGGATATCCTCCAGCGCCTGGGCACACCCTGCCTGATCCACCAACCATCCTATAATATGTTCAACCGCTGGGTGGAGGACGGCCTGCTGGACGTACTCGAAGAAAAGGGCATCGGCTGCATCGCCTTCTCGCCGCTGGCCCAGGGCCTGCTCACCGACCGCTACTTGAACGAAATCCCCGCCGATTCGCGCGCCGCCAAGCCACACGGCTTCCTCAAGCGCGACCAGGTCACCGAGGAGCGCATCGCCAAAGTGCAGCAGCTCAACCAGGTGGCCCAGGCCCGCGGGCAGAGCATGGCCCAAATGGCAATTGCCTGGGTGCTGCGCCGCCCGGTGGTCACCTCCGCTCTGATTGGCGCCAGCCGCGTCCAGCAGATCGACGATATTGTTGGCGCGCTGAAAAACACCCGCTTCTCCGAAGAAGAGTCAGGTAAAATTGAGGCAATTTTAAAAAGCTAAAACATCAACCGTTTGGCGGCGGCCCCTCCAGTGCAGCCAGCCGGCGGATGAAAACCTCGAGCGACTGCGTTGATTTCTTTATCCCCATTCTTCGGATAAAGTCGAAGGAAGATCGCCGCAGCCGCGCTAACGGCTGCAACCTCATTCGTACATTTTTTCCTGATTGACGGATTGAAACTACACGCGCAGCTGCGCTGCGAGTTCACTTTTTACGAAGGAGAGCAATGATGGAATACCGTTTATTGGGCAACACCGGTGTAAAGGTATCCAAGTTTTGCCTGGGTACCATGCTCTTTGGCGGCGAAGCGGACGAGGAAGCTTCCGCGGCCATCTACCAGCGCTGTCGCGACATTGGGATCAATTTTTACGACTGCGCGGATGGCTACACCGGCGGGCGCGCCGAACAGATCCTGGGGAAATTGACTGCCGGGCACCGCGATGAACTGGTGCTGACCTCCAAAGTCTACTTCCCCACTGGGGAGGATGTAAACGCCGGCGGGGCTCACCGCAAGCATATCCTGCGCTCAGATCGAGGGCAGCCTCAAGCGCCTGGGCACCGATTACCTGGATGTCTATTTTATTCACCACTTCGACGAAGTCACCCCGCTGGAAGAAACCCTGCGCGCGTTGGACGATCTGGTGCACCAGGGCAAGGTGCTGTACCTGGGCGCCAGCAACTTTGCGGCCTGGCAGGTGATGAAAGCGCTGGGCATCTCCGCCAAAGAAGGGCTGGCCCCGTTTGCCGTCCTGCAGCCGATGTACAACCTGGTCAAACGCCAGGCTGAAGTTGAAATCCTGCCCATGGCCGAAGCGGAGGGGCTGGGCGTCATTACCTACAGCCCGCTGGGGGGCGGGCTGCTGACCGGCAAATACGCCGGCGAGCAAAAACCGGATGTCGGGCGCCTGCTGGGGAATAAGGCCTACATCCGCCGCTACGGAGAGGAGTGGATGCGCGAGACAGCCGCCCACTTTAGCGAATTCGCGCGCGAGCGGGGTTACGAACCGGCCAGCCTGGCGGTTGCCTGGGTCGCCGCTCACCCGGCGGTCACCGCGCCGATCATTGGCGCGCGCAGCTTGAAGCAGCTGGAAGGCTCGCTGAAGGCCCTGGAGATCGAAATGACCCCCGAACTGCGCGCCGAGATTTCCGCGATTTCCATCGAGCCCGCGCCTGCCACCGACCGCACGGATGAGCGCAGCCCCGATACCTCCTTCAAACTGCGCACAAAGAAAGGCAATTATGGAACGCAATCCGATCGCCATTGAAAACTTTGCCGTAAAGGCCTACCGCTTTTTTGAAATCGACTGGCTGCTGCTCAGCAGCGGCGATTTTCAAACCCAGCAGTACAACGCCATGACCATCAGCTGGGGCAGCCTGGGCGTCATGTGGGGGCGGCCGTTTATCCAGGTAGTTGTCCGCCCGCAGCGCTACACCTTTCAATTTATGGAGCGCTTCGAAACCTTCACAGTGTGCGCCTTCCCCAAGGAATATCACCCGGCGCTTTCGCTGCTAGGGGCAAAGTCCGGGCGCGAAGGAGACAAAATCGCCGAAGCCGGGCTGACGGTTATCCCCGCCAGCTGTGTGGCCGCGCCTGCCTATGCGGAAGCCGAGGTAGTGCTCGAGTGCCGCAAGATGTACTGGCAGAATATGGATCCTTCCCATTTCCTGGATTCAACCATCGCCAGGATGTATGCGGAGAAAGATTATCATCGCATCTATTACGGCGAAATCCTCGCCGTACAGGGTACGGAACAATACAGCAAATAACCACCTAAGGAGGAAAGCATCATGCTACATGAATTGGTACAGAAAAGCAGGACCGTGCGAAGGTTCTACCAGGATGCGCCGATCGATATGGAAACGCTGCGCGGGCTGGTTGATCTCGCCCGGCTGTCGCCATCCGGGTCCAACCTGCAGCCGCTTAAATACTATCTCTCTAACCAGGCGGAGAAGAACGCGCGCATCTTTCAACATCTGGCCTGGGCCGGTTATCTGAAGGATTGGCCCGGTCCTGAGGAAGGCGAGCGCCCCACGGCGTACATTATCATTCTGGGCGATTCGACGATCAGCAAAAGTTTTGGCTGCGATCACGGCATTGCCGTGCAGAGTATCATGCTGGGGGCCGCGGAAAAAGGACTGGGCGGCTGTATTATCGGCTCGGTGAAACGGTCCGAGCTGTCGGCGGCGCTGAATATCCCGCCGCAGTTTGAGATCTTATTGGTGCTGGCGTTGGGTAAACCCAAAGAAATCGTCCAGGTGGAGCCGATTGGATCAGACGGAAGCCTGAAATACTGGCGCGACGAGCAGCAGGTGCATCACGTGCCCAAGCGCGCGCTTGAGGACGTCATTTTAGAATGAATGAAAAAAGCAGCGGTCTGCCCGCTGCTTTTTTCATTCATTGTTATAGCACCACCGAGAAGAGCGGGATCAGCATCTCCGTGCGGCTGAGCCCGCCGTGGCGGCCCAAAAGCAAGTTATCCCGGCTGCCAAACCACCAGTAGGCCCCGTTCTGCGGGAAGACGATCCAATCGCCCACGCGGTTGGGCAGTTTCTCATAGACTCCGCGGTGACCGAACAAGCCCGCCTGAATGGCCTGTTCCGCGGGGACGGCCGGGAACTGCCCTGGCCAGGTGGCTTCCAGATAGCCGAGGAAATCCTGCTCGCGGCCGGGGCGCAGGTAGACGTACGGCAAACGCGCCTCGCCGCTGGGAGTCATCACCAGGCAGTCCATCAGCTCGGGATGGTGGCGCAGTTCGAATGACGCGTCCGGCGGGGTATGGATGTGGCCGTGGTCGGCTGTGATCAGCAGCAGGGTATCCCCCCGGCCGGATTTTTTCTTCCGCGCGCGCATAAAATGGCCCAGCTGGCGGCTGAAACCGGCCAGTTCCAGCGCCACGCGCGGGTCGGCGGGGCCAAAGCGGTGCGAATGCTCGTCCAGGTCGCCCCAATAAATATAGGTATAGTTCCTTTCATCCGCACGGGTATCCAGCATCGCATCCAGGGTCACCCATAAATCGCTCAGGCTGCGATAGGCATAAATTTCCGTTCCGCGCAGCAGCATAGTCGACAGCCCCGAAAAGGCAATCGAACGGTGTTGGAAAGCATACGACTTGACCCCATTCCGGGCCAGAAAGGTACCCAGCACCGGCACGGGCAGGAAAGTCTCGGGGTCAAAACCGGTCTTGCGCAGGCTGTCTATATCGCCGGTAAAGCTGGCCGGGGTGTGGTAAATCATATTGGCAATCAGGCTGTACTCCTTCAGCCACACCTCATACCCCACCACGCCGTGTTCAGCGGGCGTCGACCCGCTCCATAGGGAGGTCAACGCCGCAGTGGTTGTGCTTGGGACGATGCTGGTCAGGGGCGCCAGCGTGCCTTCGGCGGCCATCTCGCCCCATACAGCCAGGTCAGGCTCCTGCTGCGCCTGGCGGATTGCCCCTTCGAGGGTATTCAGTCCCATCCCATCCACCACCAGCAGGATCACCTGCCGGTAATCTTGTTGGTACAGATCCAGAATATCGGCCGCGAGCGTTTGTCCAAACGCTGGCGCCCCCAGCCAGCGGCAGATACTGCCGGGGATATTCACCAGGGAATAGCCATCGTAAAATGGGTATACCGCATCTGGACCAGCATTCAAATCCCCCAGACGATGCGCTTCCAACCGTGGAAGCAGAACAGGCACCAGGTTTTGCATCCGTTGTAACTCCCGCATACTGCTATTTTATGTATCTTACTATAGTTTACAGATATGTAAAAACCGTCTGAATGCGCTCTTTTTCATAAAATTTGCAGTATTATCTAACCAGCTTATAACTTTACTGTTGGTATTAAATAATTTTCCGCTTAATCGTAGGGATTAACCGCAGGCATGGGAAAAGCAGACCTTCACATCCACACATCTTATAGTTACGACAGTTCTTGCAGCGTTCCGGCCGTTTTGAAATGGACGGCCGATTTTACCGATTTAGACGTAATCGCTATCACCGACCACGATGCCTTCGGCGGTTCGTTAGAGGCTGTTCAGCTGGCGCCAAAGTTTGGCGTCCAGGTGGTTCCCGGCTGCGAGATTGCCACCCGGGATGGACACCTGCTGGCGCTGTATATCGAGCGCCCGATTCCGCCTGGGCTGTCCTTGCTCGAAACCGTTTTGCGCATTGGCGACCAGGGCGGACTATGCGTCGCGGCCCACCCGGCCGGGTTCATGGCCCACGGGGTGAATGGCAGAGTCGTTCGCGCCGCGCTGCAGGATGCCGACGCGCGCCAGGTGCTGGTTGGCATCGAAACCTGGAACACGGGGGTCTTTTACCAGGGTTCGAACCACACCGCGCAGCGCATCCACGCCGAAGTCGGGCTGGCCTCAGTTGGCAGCAGTGATTCGCACGTTGTCTGGACGGTGGGTTTTGGTTACACGGAATTTAACGGCCACACTGCCCAGGATTTGCGCCACAGCCTGCAGGCGCATGAAACGACAGCGCACCGCCTGTTGGCCCACCGCGGCCCAGATTACTGGCCCAGGCACGTTTTTTCCCGGCTGCTGCGCAAAATGGGCTGGGTAACCTGGACGCCTGAAGCAGACGCCAACTTCAGACTGCGCCGCCTGGCTGACGTTCAGCTCGGGTAACCCGGACTGGGAGTAAGTATATCGGCTTATGCTTTAAATCATGCCAGCCTTCGGATCGCATATTCCCCCCTTTCTATAGACCCCATTCTTTACATTTCCAGTATACATCTTTCTTGTTCCAGTTCAAGGCTACCTGGATGTATAATCATTAAAACAGTCCGTAGGGAGCAGACCATGGCAATCGACCTGGACGAATTCCGTGTGAAACCTGGGTCCAAAGTACACCTGGGGGAAATCAACCCATCCGATACCGGAAAATTCGATGGCGACAAAAAAAAGGCCTATGACGTGCTGGCGGGGCTGACCATTGAGATGGCGGATCTGCAAGAACGCTTGTATGCGGAGCATAAACATGCCATCCTGATCGTATTGCAAGGGATGGATACATCCGGGAAAGATGGCACCATTGAGCACGTATTTGAAGGTGTTAACCCGCAAGGGGTTAGCGTTGCCAGTTTTAAGGCTCCGACCGCCGAAGAGTTGAGCCATGATTTTCTGTGGCGGATCCATAAACGGACACCGGGCAAAGGGGAAATTACCATTTTTAACCGCAGCCAGTACGAGGATGTACTGATCGTGCGCGTACACGAGATTGTGCCCGAAAAAGTGTGGCGCAAGCGCTATGATGACATCAATAACTTCGAGAAAAGCCTGACCTCTGAAGGCACCACAATCCTCAAATTTTTCCTGCATATCAGCAAGGAAGAACAAAAACAACGCTTTCTCGACCGCCTGGCAAAGCCCTCCAAACACTGGAAATTCAACCCGGCCGACCTGAAAGAACGCGATCTCTGGAATGATTATCAGAAAGCATATGAGGACGCCATTGCGGAAACCAGCACGAAGTACGCACCCTGGTATATTGTTCCAGCCGACCGTAAATGGTTTCGTAACCTGATGATCGCCACGATCCTTGTTCAGACGCTAAAGGATCTCGACCCAAAACCGGTTTCGATTATCGCTGAAAAGGATGTCGCGGCATACCAGAAGGAACTGGAAAAAGCGTAATTAGCCACGGATAAAGCAGATTAAATTGGTTTTGTCGCATTTAATGCGACAAAACCAATTTTTGTTAATTTAAATAGGAGAAGCGAGGGATTCTCCTACTAAACGATAGGGAGAAGTATATCTTGCTCGTAATAACGCTTCAACCTATATTTGGTTTAGCCTGGCGTAAAACCGTCTTTCAATGGAAGGGAATTATCAGAAGCACCTTCCCTCGAAGCGCATTCCGGGAGCATTTTATCTACCTGGATTTGCAAACGGTTTTCCGTACTGCGCACCGCTATTACGCGCCGCTTTTGCGCACCGCTGCTGGGGGCCAGGTAGCAAAACGGGTACCAAAAAACAAACAAAGGCAAGTCAGGAAGCGTAGAAAGGAGCAACCCGAACTTTATGGGGCACTTGTTTTCAAATGCACCTCATAATATTGTCATTCTGCGAGCATTGCAGTTAGGCGACCTGCTCTGCACCGTACCCGCGTTTCGAGCGCTGCGAGCTGCCTTTCCCAAAGCGCGCATCACATTGCTCGGGCTGCCCTGGGCGGAAACCTTTGTCCAGCGCTTTTCCCACTACCTGGATGATTTTATCGAATTTCCTGGCTGGCCGGGTCTGCCGGAGCGCGATCCGCTAATCAACCGCATTCCGGCGTTTTTGCACAATCTGCAAGCGCGCCGCTTTGACCTGGCAATCCAAATGCAGGGGTCCGGGCTGATTACCAATTCACTGGTGCCCCTGTTTGGCGCCCGGCAGACAGCAGGTTTTACCCTCCCCGGCCAGTACCGGCCGGATGAAACCCTGTTCTGCCTATACCCTGAAAATGGACCCGAGATCCACATCTTCCTGCGGCTGATGGAATTCCTGGGCATTCCCAGCCAGGGCGATCACCTGGAATTTCCCCTCACCACGCAAGACTGGCTCTCTTATGAAATTTTCCGCTCGGCCAACCGGCTGCAACCCGGCCGCTACATCTGCCTGCATCCCGGGGCGCGGTTCAACGGGCGCCGCCTGCCGGCGGAGATATTCGCGGCCGCCGGGGATGCGCTGGCCGAAATGGGCTACCGCATTGTCGTAACCGGCACAGCCGCGGAACGCGAGTCTGACCGGTGCGGTGACCCGGCAAATGCATTCCCCTGCCCTGGACGCCGCCGGCCAGACGGACCTGGGCACATTGGCGCTGCTCCTGGCCAATGCTCGCCTGTTATTCAGCAATGACACGGGCGTATCCCACGTCGCGGCCGCCTTCCAAACCCCGAGCGTGATTCTATTCACAGCCTCAGACCCGAACCGCTGGCGCCCGCTCGACCATCACCTGCACCGCATCATTGAAAATGCCGCGGAAGCAACCTCGAATGCGGTTATCGAGCAGGTAAAACGCCTTTTGGCGGAAGTGGCATTCCAGCCAGGCGAGGAACGCGCCCTCGCGCACACGCGCGTGCCGATGCACACGTAAGCCAACGTACACGCAAGTGCCGTGGCACATGCGCGTGCGGTTGGCACATCCATATGCCACGGCACTTGCAGGCAGGTACCTATGCAGACAAGCTCGTTCGAACACCTGACGAATATTCTCGCCATCCGCCTGGATAATATCGGCGACGTGGTCATGACCAGCCCAGCGCTGCGCGCGCTGCGCCGGGCATACCCGGGCGCACGGATTAGCCTCATGGCCTCGCCTGCCGGAAGCCAGGTGGCTCCCCTGCTGCCCTGGGTGGACCGCACGATCACCTGGGAGGCCGTATGGCAGGATATTGCAAAAAAAAGCCTGCCTGCACCCCAGAAAGAATATTCTCTGATCGAGTTGCTCAAAAAGCAGCGCTTCGATGCAGCCTTTATTTTCACCAGTTTCTCCCAATCCCCGTACCCACCCGCGTATGCCTGCACTCTGGCCGGCATCCCGGTGCGCGTCGGGCAGTCACGAGAATTTGGCGGAGGGCTGTTGAGCCATTGGGTAAAGCCGCCGGCTGACCACCAGTATCAGGCGGACCGGAACCTGCACCTGCTTCGCGAAGTCGGTATTCCCGTCGAATCGAATGCCATGGAACTGCACGTCTCTGCCGCTGACCAGCACAGCGCGTCCGCGCTTTTAGCCAGCGCCGGTATTGGCCCGGAGCAGCCTTTTGTAGTTCTGGCTCCTGGCGCCAGCGCTTCCGCCCGCCGTTACGATGAAACCCGCTTCGCGGAAGTATCCCGCCGGCTGGTGAGTGAAACCCACCTTCCCGTGGTTCTGGTAGGCAGCCAGCGTGAAATTGGCGCATTCCCCGCGCTGGAAGCCCTGGCCGAGCAACCTGATGTAGTTCAGCCGAACCGGTTAATTTCGCTGCTCGGCAAGACCAGCCTGCCTGAGATGGCCGGCATCATCCAGCGCTCCAGGCTGTTAATTGGCAATAATTCCGGCGCAATGCACATCGCGTCTGCTCTCGATCGTCCAATGGTCATCCTTTATTCTGGGACGGAATTGTTGGAGCAGTTTGCTCCGCCGGATGGAAAGGCGCGCTTTCTCAACCGGCCCACCCACTGCACGCCCTGCCACGGCTTCCAATGCCCTTACCACCTGGAATGCCTGGAGGTGCCCGCGGACGAAGTCTTTTCCGCCGCAATGGACTTAATCCGGCAGGATTTTTCTGCCATGCAGGATCTTTCTGCTACAACCACCGCAGTCCAAACCATCGACGAACCGATTAAGAGGTAAGCATGGCAGCAAAATCTGTTACCCCATCCAACACCCGGCGCAAACGCGTACTGACCTGGCACGTACACGGTAATTATCTGTACTACCTGACCCAGGCGAACCACGATTTCTACCTGCCCATAAAACCCGGCAGGCCGGAAGGCTACGGCGGGCGAGCAGGCACGCTGCCCTGGAGAGACAATATATATGAAGTGCCTGCCGATGAAGTGAGGGACTGCCCGTTTGACGTGATCCTGTACCAGTCGCACAAGAATTATCTGGAGGACCGCCACGAGCTGCTGTCCGCGGAACAGCTCAAACTGCCGCAGGTTTACCTGGAACATGACCCGCCGCGCGAGCACCCCACCGACACCAAACACCCGGTAGATGACCCAAAGATGCTCCTGGTGCACGTGACCCACTTCAACCGCCTGATGTGGGATAACAACCGCACTCCTACAACCGTGATCGAACACGGCGTCATCGCGCCGGAAGGTGTTACTTATTCGGGCGTGCTGGAACGCGGGATCAGCGTGGTCAACAATATCGCCCGGCGCGGCCGGCGTACGGGGGCGGATGTATTCGAAACCGCCCGCCGGCGGGTGCCGCTCGACCTGGTGGGGATGAACGCCGCCGACCTGGATGGACTGGGTGAGATCCCCTACAACCAGCTCTTACCGTTTGAATCACAATACCGGTTCTTCTTCAACCCAATCCGTTATACCAGCCTGGGCCTGGCGGTTTGTGAAGCAATGCTGATTGGCATGCCGGTCGTCGGCCTGGCAACCACCGAAATGGCGGCCGCTGTGCAAAACGGCGTGACCGGTTACGTGGATACCAATCTCGACCGGATCATCGAGGCGATGCAAGAATTGCTTGCTGACCCGGACAAGGCCCAGCGCATGGGCCATGCGGCTCAGGATTATGCGCAAGAGCACTATAACATCCAACGCTTTGCCCAGGATTGGGACCGCGTTTTTGCACAATTTTAATGGTTCTTTTGGAGTTTATTGTCAATGAGTAAAAAAATTGCCCTGATAAGCGAGCATGCTTCCCCACTGGCAACCCTGGGTGGCGTAGACAACGGTGGGCAAAATGTTTATGTCGCGCATATCGCGAAAAACCTGGCCGCGTTGGGATACCGCGTTGACGTTTTCACCCGCCGGGATGACCCAGAGTTAGAAGAAGTCTACGAATGGGAGCCTGGCATCCGCATTATCCACGTCCCGGCCGGGCCGCCGCGCGAGTTGAATAAAGAGAAACTGCTGCCCTACATGAAGGCCTTCACACGGTTTATGATTGACTTTATCCAGCGTGAGGGCGGATACGATTTGATGCATGCCAATTTCTGGATGTCCGGCCTGGTAGCCACGGCCATCAAACAGGAGCTTGGCATCCCCTTTGTGATCACCTTCCACGCCCTGGGGCGCGTGCGGCGTATATACCAGGGAAAAAACGACAACTTCCCTGATACGCGCTTTGAGATCGAAGACAGCACTGTCGCCGCGGCGGACCGCATCATCGCCGAATGCCCGCAGGATAAGGAAGATCTGACGCACCTGTACCAGGCGGACCCCGACCGCGTGACGATCGTACCGGCCGGTTTTGACCCGCAGGAAATGCAGCCGGTGGATCAGGCTGCTGCGCGCAAACAGCTTGGGCTGCCGGAAAACGAGCGTATTATCTTACAGCTTGGCCGGGTGGTGCCGCGCAAAGGCATCGACACCGTTATCCACGGCCTGGCAAGGCTGGTCCATGATCATGGCATCGATGCCTGCCTGCTGGTGGTAGGGGGCGAGTCGGAAGACCCCGACCCAGCCGTAACGCCTGACCTGGCCCGCCTGATCAAGATTGCCCGCAAGGAAAAAGTTGCCTCCCGGGTGACCTTCGTCGGCCGTCGCCAGCGCGATATGCTGAAATACTATTACAGCGCGGCGGACGTATTCGTTTCCACGCCCTGGTACGAGCCCTTCGGCATCACCCCTCTGGAATCCATGGCCTGTGGCACGCCGGTGATCGGGTCGAATGTAGGTGGGATTAAATACAGCGTCGCGGATGGCAAAACCGGCTACCTGGTGCCGCCCAATGATCCCGAAATGCTGGCCGCGCGGCTGGCGGAAATGTTTCATGACCCCGAACTGCTCAAGCGTTTGCGCAGGAACGCCATCCGGCGGGTCAAAAAGTACTTCACCTGGGAAAAAGTCGCCCAACAACTGGCGGGGGTTTATGAAAGCGTGCTTTCCGAAACACGCCGGGTAACAAGCAGCCCCGCTGCGGAGAGCCTTTCCATGCAGGCCCAGCTTCAGCGGGCTCAGGTTCCAGAGGAAGCACTTTGCAGCCCGATCGATCTCAGCTTGCCTTTTGAAACCAACCGCAGCAACGGAGTGGTGGAAAAGCACCTTGCGCAACAAACCAAATCGAAAAAGAATGGGAAGATAAACGAAAATGAAATCATTAGATGGAAAGATAACACTGGTAACCGGCGGGGCGCGCGGATTAGGTGAAGCGATCTGCCGCGAGCTGAGCGCCGCTGGAGCGCAGGTAATCATGGCCGATATCCGCATGGATCTGGCCAATGAGGCTGCCAGCAAAATGAAACAAGAGGGCGGCAATGTTACTACCCTCGAACTAAACGTGATGGATGAAAACCAGATCCAATCCGCGCTGGAAAAGATCAAGGATCACTACGGGCGGCTGGATGTACTGATTAACAGCGCCGGGATCGATAAAACCGTCTCGATTGAAGAATTGACCGTTGAAGACTGGGATGCGATTATGGCTGTTAATCTGCGCGCACCCTTCATTCTTTCAAAATATGCCCTCAAAATGATGCGCGAGCAGGGCAGCGGCTATATCATCAATATCTGCTCCACCGGCGCCCTGCGCGCCTGGCCCAACGCATCCGCGTACCATGCCAGCAAGTGGGGCCTTCTTGGTTTCACCAACGCCCTGCATACCGAGGCCCGCGTCGATAACATCAAGGTCACGGCGTTGATCCCGGGTGGGATGCGCACGCCTTTCCTGCTGGACCGCTTTCCCGACCTGGACCCCAACAACCTGCAGGACCCGAAGAACGTCGCCGAGACGATCCATTACCTGCTCACCATGCCGGGTGAAACGGTCATCCCCGAGCTGCTCGTCCTGCCCATGCGGGAGACTTCCTGGCCGTGATGGACGCCCCGGTTATTTTCCTCGACAAAGACGGCACCCTGGTGGATGACATTCCCTACAACGTTGACCCAAGCAGGGTTAAGCTGGCAGCCGGCGCCGCGGCCGGGCTCAAACGCCTTGCCGTGGCCGGTTTCCGCTTTGTCGTGGTTACCAACCAGTCCGGGGTGGCGCGGGGTCTCTTCCCGGAAGAGGCGCTGCAGGGCGTTTGGCTGCGGTTGAATGCGCTGCTCCAGCAAACGGCCGGCGTATCCCTGGACGGCTTCTATTACTGCCCGCATCACCCGCAGGGCTGTATTCCGATCTATACCAGGCAGTGTACCTGCCGCAAGCCACAACCCGGCTTGCTTTTGACCGCCGCCAAAGAATTGGATATTAACCTGAGCCAGGCCTGGATGGTTGGCGACATCCTCAATGATGTCGAGGCCGGCAAACGGGCCGGCTGCCGGACGGTGCTGATCGATAATGGTCACGAAACAGAATGGCAGCCCGGCCCGCTGCGCAGCCCCGATTTTACCGCCGCCAACCTGGAGGAAGCCGCCGGGGTGATCCTGGCGCAGTACAGTCGACCGGCGGAGCGGCGGGTCGAAAAAAACACGTGATTAGGTTCGTTTTAGCAGGGGAGATCATTTTTTGGGAGTATTTGAATGAGTAACAACCTGTTCGCCCTGATGGATGCCTTTTCGCAGCGCAAAATACTGGTGATTGGGGAGGCCATGCTGGACCGCTACCTCAAAGGCAGCACCAACCGGCTTTCGCAGGAAGCCCCGGTGCAGGTCGTCAGCGTACAGGAAAAAGAGAATATCCCCGGCGGAGCGGCCAACACAGCCGCGAACTTGCGCAGCCTGGGCGCGGAACCACTTTTCCTATCCGTGGTTGGCGAGGATGAGGAAGGCGAGCTGCTGCGCCAGTCGCTGCGCGAATACGGCATTTCGGACGAGCATTTACTGGTTGACCCCGCGCGCCAGACGCTGGCAAAGCAGCGCGTGCTGGCCAACGGCCAGATGATGATCCGCTTTGATCAGGGCAGTACAGAGCCAATCAGCCCGAAAATTGAAGCCCGCTTGATTAAACGCCTGCATGCTTTGGCGCGCCAGGTGGACAGCATCATTGTCTCGGACTACAACTATGGTTTGCTTACCCCCAAGGTCATCCGGGCCCTGGCGAAAATCCAGCAGCGCGATCCGCATATCATCGTTGTCGATGCAAAGACTTACCACCCATACGAGGCCCTGCACATCACCGCGGTAAAACCCAATTATGCGGAAATCACCCAGGCATTAAAACTGGACCCGAAAACCAGTTCCGCGGAGCGCATCCAACAGGTGGAAGAACACGGCCATAAAATTCTGGAACTCGCCAATGCCGAGATGGCCGCGGTCACGCTGGATGAGGACGGCGCGCTGATCTTCGAACGGGACCAGCCGGTGTACCGCATCTATGCCCGCCCGGCTGAACACAACCGGGTTGCCGGAGCCGGCGACACCTTTATGAGTGCGCTGGCCCTGGCGCTCACCGCCGGGGCGCCAACCAATACTGCCGCCGAAATTGCTTCGGCTGCGGCAGCCATCGTGGTTGAAAAGCCCGGCACGAGCATCTGTTATATCGAAGAACTGAAAGCCTACTTCTCCGGCGAGGATAAATATATCGTTGACGGTTTCCACATGTCCGCTCGGGTCGCGGCTTACCGCAGGCAGGGAAAGCGCATCGTTTTTACCAATGGATGCTTCGATATCCTGCACAGCGGTCATATCCAGTATCTCAACCAGGCCAAAGCCTATGGGGATATCCTGATCGTTGGCATCAACACCGATCACAGCGTGCGCAAAGTGAAAGGACCGAACCGGCCAATCAATCCACTGGAGGACCGCGCTCAGGTTCTATCCGCGCTGAGCTGTATCGATCACATCATCCCATTTGATGAAGATATTCCCTTCACCCTGATCCGAATGATCCAGCCAGACGTATTTGTTAAAGGAGGCGATTATACGCGCGAGCGCCTGCCGGAGGCGGCATTGATCGAGGAAATGGGGGGAACCGTGCACATCCTGCCCTATATCAGCGACCATTCCACGACCGGGATCATCGAGCGGATCCGCCAGACGTTTTCCACCGATAGCGAGACGCGGGTGAGCATAGCGATATCGCCAACAGATTTGCAACCGGTTGAACAAACAGCTGTCGATTTTCGGAGCAGCGAAACGGCGGTGGAACGACCACCAGGCGGCAAAGATGCCGCCGGCAAAGATGCCGGGCGCAAAATTGCCATCACTAAAAAAGCTGTCGAAACAGGAACGGGTAAAAAAAGCGCCGGTGGAGGGTGGGGAAAAAGAACTCAATGGGCGCAAACGGTCCAGCGTTGTTCCCGATACAGTCTCTTCTGGCAGGCGAACCAAGCCGAAAGTTTCGCGCGGGCAGGAGTAGAGCAGCCATGCAGCCAGCCGCCCCACAAATTGCCGCGGAATGGCAGAATGCGCGCCGGATTCTGTGCGTGCGGTTGGATACGCTGGGAGATGTCTTGATGACTACCCCGGCCATCCGCGCGGTGAAAGAAGCGCTGCCTGGAAGCCAGATCACGCTGATGACCTCGCCCGCGGGCGCGCAACCCGCGCCATATCTCCGGGAAATCGACGAGGTGCTGGTTTATGAAGCGCCCTGGTTGAAGGCTTCACCCGAGCGGACCAACAGCCAGTTCGACCAGGCCATGGTGGATGAACTGCGCGGCCGGTTTGACGCGGCTATCATTTTCACCGTCTACAGCCAGAGCCCGCTGCCAGCGGCGTTGTTCTGCTACCTGGCGGATATTCCCCTGCGCCTGGCCCACTGCCGGGAGAACCCTTACCACCTGCTCAGCCATTGGGTAAACGAGACCGAGCCGGAGCAGTCCGTCCGGCATGAGGTCCGCCGTCAGCTTGACCTGGTCGCGGCGGTGGGCTGCACAGTGCAGGATGAGGGTTTGCATTTTCACGTTCCAGCCGAAGCGCGCGCATGCCTGGTCGGGAAACTACGCAGCGCCGGGCTTGATCCAGCCCGCCCGTGGATGGTCATTCACCCCGGCGTTAGCGCCCCCTCGCGGCAGTATGCGCCAAAACGATTTGCCCAGGTGGCCCGCCGGCTGGTACAGGAGGATGGGCTGCAAATACTTTTTACCGGCTCGCACGCCGAAGTTGATTTGGTCGAGCACGTCCGCGGGCAGATGGGTGTTGACTCTATTTCGCTGGCCGGGCAGCTCAGCCTGGCAGAGCTTGGCGCGCTGCTCGAACAGGCGCCCCTGCTGCTCTCCAATAACACCGGCCCGGTTCACCTGGCTGCAGCGGTCGGCACCCCTGTGGTGGTCCTGTATGCCCTGACCAACCCGCAGCATACACCCTGGGGCGTGCCAAATCAGGTTTTATTTCACGATGTTCCCTGCAAATATTGTTATAAAAGCACCTGCCCCATGGGGCACCACAACTGTCTTGAACTGGTAACGCCCGATCAAGTCATTCAGGCCGTCCGCACGCTGCTGGCGGAAACCGTCTCGAACCCCTGACCGGCCGGATCCCGCGGAACGTTTAAAAAATTCGTCATTTGACTTCTTTCTAAACAAGGAAGGTTCCCGATGTCCCTAGCAAACCTGGTTCCATTTCTGAGTAAATTTTTCAACCGTGAAACCTGGCTGGATCGCTTTGCCGAACCTACCCAGAATTTTGTCACCCAGTTATTCAAGAGCGGCGGCGTGGTTGGTCAAAAGATCGCCAACCTGCTCAACGGCACCTGGCTGGGCCACCCCTTCCACCCCGTGCTAACCGATATTCCCATTGGCGCCTGGACCGCGGCCCTCACCCTGGATTCGATGGAGGCCAGCACGGGCCGGCGCGGGATTGGCCGGGCAGCCGATACGGCCGTGGCTCTGGGAGTAGCCGCCGCCGCCGGTTCGGCCATCACCGGTATCGCCGATTGGCAGCACACGGTTGGCGAATCGCGCCGCGTGGGCTTTGTGCACGGCCTGTTCAATACTGCCGCGCTGGGGCTGTTCATCGCCTCGATGGTCGCCCGTGGAGACGGCAAACGCGGGCTGGGGCGCATATTGGCCCTGACCGGCTTTGGGGTGGTTTCCGCCTCGGCTTACCTGGGTGGGGATATGGTCTACCGGCTGAAGATCGGTATCGATCATTCACCTGAGAATACGGACATCAAAACACAGGATTACGTGCCCGTCATGCCCGCCGACCGGCTGCCGCAAAACATGCTGTCGCATGCCATGCTTAAGGATACACCGCTGGTGCTGCTGCGGCGCGGCGACCGGGTTTACGCGCTGGCGGCCACCTGCGCGCACCTGGGCGGCCCGCTGCCCGAGGGCACCCTGGAAATGACCTCCGCGGGCAGCCCGGTCGTCGTCTGCCCGTGGCACGGTTCGCGCTATAACATGCAAACCGGCGCGGTCATGGACGGCCCGTCCGCTTACTCCCAACCCTGCTTCGATGCCCGCATCCGCGACGGGCAGGTGGAAGTCCGCCACCTGCTGACGTAGTACCCGGCGCGAGCATTGTAATCCCAGCGCCATCGAGGCAACCGGGGTTTCGCGGTTATTTCACCGTCAGCGGGATCCCGGCTACCATAAAAATGACCCGGTCCGCCGCCTGGGCCAGTTTCTGATTCGCCCGCCCCAGCACGTCCCGGTACACCCGGCCAAGCGGGGTCGCGGGCACCAATCCCAAACCCACTTCATTGGAAACGATAAGCCACTCGCTCTGGCTGGCAGCAGCGGTCGCCAGCAGATCGTCAATCTCCGCGTCCAGCGCGAACTGCGCCGCGCCAGCCTCTTCCATATTGGGCAGCGCCAGAATGACGTTGTTTGCCAGCAGGGTCACGCAGTCCAGCAGCACCACCTCCTCCGGCCCGGGCTGGGCGCGGACCGCCTCTCCCACCCGGCTGGGCGCCTCCAGCGTTCGCCACCCGGCCGGACGCTCGGCCTGGTGCGCGGCAATGCGAACAGTCATTTCCTCGTCGAAGGCCACGGCAGTAGCCACAAACAAGACGCGCGTGCTCAACTCCCCGGCCAGATTCTGGGCGTAACTGCTTTTCCCGCTGCGCGCGCCGCCTAAAATCAAGGTTATCCGTTTTGCCATGCCGCTGCTCCTCCTTCCAGGCTTTCGGCCAGCGCGGCCAGGGAGGTGTGGAAATCTTCCTCGCCGAATATTTCCAGGGTCAGCACACCCCGGTAATGCTTCGCCAGGGTATGGATAACCGGGTCGCGCTGCGCGCGGGGCGCGTGCGCCAGGGATTTATGATCCCGGTCCGCGATGCCGTGCAGGTGGATCACCCGCGTGCGCGGCAGCCACTGTTCCAGAAACGGCAGCGGGTCATGTCCATCCTGCCACAGATGGCCGATATCCACGCAACAGCTAACCGGCGCGCGCGCCAGAACGGGTTCGAGGAATTGCAGCGGGTAGCCCTCCAGGTTCTCGACCGCCAGCCGTTCAGGACTGCCGGCCCAGGCCGAAACCACTTCTAACGCGCGCACCGATTGGTCCTGCCAGCGCGACAAGTCACGCGGGCTGGCTCCCTGACGGACGGCTTTACCGTCCAGGTGCAGCACGTAAGCCCACGGGTCAAGCGCCCGGGTGGCTTCAATCACCCGCCGCGCCTTGACCAGCGAAACGTGCTGCTCGTCCCCATCCGCACCCAGGCGCAAATCGAGCGGCAGGTGGACGGTATAGGTCAGGTCGTGCGCAGCGGCGATGCGCTTCAGTTCCTGTATCAGCTCCGCGCCGGGCAGGTTGCTCGGGCCGTCGTCCAGCTCGAACAAAACCAGCTCAACGTCCCGCACCTTCCCAGACAGGTAGCGCACGTTGGGGAGAATATCATCCGGGATAATATAGGAAGTCGTCCCAATCCGGAAAGGCACCTGCTCGATCCACGCTGCCATACAGCCTCCTGATTATTGAATCGCGAAAACGAGCAGCACGGCTGTCTCGCTCAACTCAACGGTTAGGCCCAAGCACATCCCCGGTAACGCCGCCCAGCCGGGCGCGCGCCAGGCGCACCACCCCAAAGGCAACCAGGTGCGCCGCCGCAACCGCCAGGAGCGCGCGCAGGCCGCCCAGGGCAGCCAAACCCAACGGGACCAGGGCCGCGTATAGATACGTGCGCCAGGTGACGCCCAATGCGAATTCAGCGCCCAGCCCACCCGGGCGGGCCATCGGCGCGCGCGCAACCAGCAGGATCAGCCAGCGCGCCAGGGCCGGGGCCAGCAGCAGCGGCAGAATCACCGCCGGACCGGCAGCAGCGGGCGCAGCTACCGCAGCGGTCGCAGCTGCCGCAGCGGGCGCAGCGGTAATGGCCGCCAGCGCCCCTGCTTTCAGCAGCAAGTGCAAGATCAGGCCAGCGCCGCCAAAGGTTCCCAGGCGCGGGTCTTTCATAATTTCCAGGCGCCGTTCCGGCGCAACCGCCGCCAGCATACCATCAAAACAATCGGCCAGGCCATCCAGATGCAAAAATCCGGTCAGGCCGGCCCACAATGCCACCACCAGGATGGCCGCGAGTGGACCCGGAAACATCCGTCCCAGCCCCAGGTACGCTGCCGCCAGCAGCCCGCCAATCATCAAGCCGACCAGCGGGAACCAGGCCGCTGCCCGCCCGAGGTCACCCGGCTGCAGCGTTCCGGCAACCCGCATCGGGATGACGGTCAGGAAACTAAGCGCCAGTTGGAGACGTTTCATTCTTTTCCGCTTACCCCGGCTTCCGCAAAGGTCGCCATTTCATTGAGGATGCGCACCGCGGCCTCGATAAGATTGAAGGCCAGCACCGCCCCGGTTCCCTCTCCCAGGCGCAGGTCCAGGTTGAGCAGCGGGCGCAGCCCTAAGTGCGCCAGAAGCGCGCGATGACCGGTCTCCATCGACTGGTGGGCCGCGATCAGGTAGGGCTTGACTGCCGGTGCCAGTTCAGCCGCGATCAGGGCTGCCGCGCCGGAGATAAACCCATCCACCACTACCGGTACGCGCCTGGCTGCCGCGCCCAGCATCACCCCCGCCAGGCCGGCAATTTCCAGCCCACCCACCTTGCAGAGGACGTCCAGCGCGTCGCGCGGGTCAGGGCGGTTAATCTCCAGCGCACGCTCGATGATCGCCACCTTGCGCGCCAGACCGGCGTCATCCACGCCCGTTCCGCGCCCGGTCACCTGCGCCACGGGCAGCCCGCAGAAAACGGCCGTAATGGCCGAGGATGGGGTGGTATTGCCAATTCCCATATCTCCGGTCGCCACCAGGTCCAACCCGGCTTCGATCTCCGCCTGGACCACATCCATTCCGACCTGGATGGCCTGCTCTGCCTGCTCGCGCGTCATCGCCGGGCCAGCGGCCATATTTTGCGTGCCGCAGGCCACCTTGCGGCGTACCAGTCCGGCAATCGAGCCACGCTCCGGGGCGATTTCGGACGCCACGCCTACATCTACCACCACCACCCGCGCGCCGGCCTGGCGGGCCAGCACATTGATTGCCGCACCGCCGTTTAGAAAATTCAGCACCATTTGCGGAGTGACATCCGCCGGGTAAGCGCTCACGCCCTCCCGGGTTACACCGTGATCCGCCGCCATCACAATAATGCATTTGCGCGCCAGCGCGGGGCGCAGGGCTCCCAGTAATGGCCGCCAGTTGGATGGACAGCTCTTCCAGCTGGCCCAGGCTTCCGGCTGGCTTGGTAAGTTCACGCTGCCGGGCGCGCGCGGCGGCAGCCATGCTTGAATCTAGCGGCGGAATTTCAGGAAGAAAAAACATACGGGCCTCCATGGAGAGAAAGAGATATGCAGCTTCCTATAAAAACAACCAGCCCAACCTGTCGACAGGTTGGGCTGCGTTTGATTTCCGGGGAAGCCCACCAGCGCTGTGCCAGGCCGGGCAAGGAACAATCAAACTCGCGCCTCCTTGAGCCGAGAAGGTTGTTGAGCATTTGCGTTGAGGCCGGCGGCCTGGCTCTCTGGGTGGATCCCAGTTACAGTTGCGGCACAGCGCTGGACTTGCACCAGCTTCTCCAGTTATTCCTTCCAGATCCAATGCTGTCTTCAACGGCATTGGACCTACCGCATCCGGGCGGTTGGGAGCCTCAACGGGTTGGATTTCAAGAATCTGCGCGAAAATTATAACATGACTTACCCAGCAGCGGTCTTTTCATCCTTCCGCCGGACGCGCAAAACGGCAATTTTGGTGGCATGATTGAAGGGCGCAGGGTCGACCGGGAACGACCCCACCCGCGTTTCCGGGAAACCGGTGAAATCCGGCGGTACAGCGATGAACTGCTCAATCGACATATACCCATCCGCGCACAGGTCTTGCAGCAGGTGCAAGTATGCCGCTCCGCTGAGGAACAGGGCATTATTGATCGCTACCAGCCAGCCGTTATGCGCCACCAATGGGCGCACCTTGTTGATCACCTGCTGGCTCTGAGAAAGCAAATCGACCGTGCCACCGGGGGTGGTGGAAAAAAAAGGCGGGTCAACAAACACGCAGTCAAACAGCTCGCCTGCCCGCCGTAACTGGCTTGCCTGCACCCAAAAATCGCCTACCCGAAAATCGGAGCGCTGCACGGGGAAGCCGTTGAGCGCGTACGAATCCTTGGCCAGGTGGAGAAAACGCCGGTTCAGATCCATCTGCACCACCTGGCGCGCTCCACCTGCCATCGCCGCCGTGCCCAGACTCCCGGTATACGCGAAGGTATTCAACACCCGTTTCCCGTCCAGGTGTTCCACTGCCCAGGCGCGCAGGTTGCGCGTATCAAGATACAGGCTGGCATCCAGGTTCAGCGCCAGGTCGACTGCATACCACACGCCATGCTCGCGAATCTTGCGGTCGGGCGACTGCCCGTGAAGCAGTATACCCCGGCGCGCGGCTTCATCCTGCGTGCTGCGTGTTTTACCGATGACCGCGCGGACCCACGCCAACTGCTCCAGCAAGCTGCGCACAGCCGCATCCACCAGCGGCTGGCCTTGCGGTGAATCACCGGCATAATTCACCACCACCAAAGTGCGCGCATATACATCCACCACCAGGTCCGGGCAGCCTTCCAGAAAACCGTTGAACAGGCGGAAAGCGGTCTCGTGGGCAGGGTCAATGAAACTCGCCCGCGCATCCATTGCCCGCAAAAGTTTTCCTTCGATCGGTTCTGATTGCATTTCCCGGTATATTCCCTTATTGATTATACAGAATTTCTGGGCCCGTATGAATCTACGGGACCCAGGCTCATAACCTGGGTCCCGTAGACAAAATTTTGAACGCTGAAGTTGCTGTTGACTATTTGCTGGAAGAGGATCCCCCAGATGAGCGTTGCAAAACAGGTAATCCGGTAGCCGTCTCGGATACCCGATATCCTTCGGGAACAGCATCCAGCGCCCCGTCCTTCTGCTCCTTGGCGAAGTAATACAGCGTTTGTTCCTTGCCATTGCGCAGCTTGGTGGTGCGGGCGTGCAGGATATACTCGTTTCCCTTGGAATTTTTGTACTTGTAAGCCATGAAATCACCTCTTTGTCTGGTCTATTTATCCAAACATTTACCCTTCAAAGAAAGTATAAATTACAATTCTTTAACATAATAGGGGGATATTCCCTCGAACCATTCAGGGATTTCCCCTATTATGGTAATACGCTCTAACAGATTATTACTTTCCATCCCTTCTGCGCTCTTTTGGGTGATCTAACAAAGCGAAACCAGCCGGATCCAGCCACATAAAAAAGCGTTCAGGAAAAACAAAATCGACATAAATTTTTGTTATTGTTTAGGGGTGGGCTATTGACTGAAAGCTGTATAACGTGTAGGATATATTGTAGACGGCGTCTTTTGGTTCGAAAGTAACTGAATAGTAGAAAACCGGTAATAAGCTCTACTGTTTTTGGGTCTTACCCCACCAGGAGGCGTGTACGTCCAACAATGGGCAGGGCATGGACATAGCCAAGGTGCAGCAGGCTCTTATTGAGGTAAAGAAAAACAAATGGACTTTCGCCAATCTTTTGGCGAAGGCAGCAGCATTGCGCCGGCGCCTCCAGGGGCTGCAAAGCAAGCTGATTTTACCTTACCTGTTTCTCACCCTGATCATTGCGTCCGTGGGTATTTTCATCATAACCACCCTGGTCGCCGATTCCGAACGAGAACGCTTCACCAACACGCTCCTTCAGTCAAGCCGGGTAGCGAACGACGGCCTGGTCAACTATGAAAAAAACCAGCTCGATCGCTTGCGCTTCCTGGTCTTTACCGAAGGCATGGCACAGGCGATGTTCGACGTAAACGCCGATGAAATCCTTAACCTCTTGCGCCCCACCCTGGCAACATCACGCGTCAACCTGATTACCGTTCTGGATACCAACGGGCAAGAGATCGTCACGTTTGGGCGAGAAACAAATGCTAAAGAGTACCACCGCCAGGCGGGGGCCGATTTTTCCGGCGTGGTGGCAGTCAACAACATTTTGAACGGCACTCTGGATATCCAGGGTGACAAATATGCCCAGCTCATCAAATTGGAACAGGGGCCTATCCTCTTTACCAGCGCGCCAGTCCGCGATGCAAACCAGACGCTGATGGGCGTTATGCTGGTTGGAACCTACCTGAAAGATATTCTCGCGGATATTAAAGAACAATCACTGTCCGATTACATCATCCTGGTCGATGATCAGGGTAACCTGATCGGCTCGACCCTTAAAGGCGATGAAGAAGGCTTGGATGCGCTGGTCAACACCGCCCATACCCTGACAGCCGACCTGAATGCTCAAATGAAAGATGTTAGCATCAACCGGCGTTCCTACCAGATCGCTTACAGCCCATTGGTTATTCGCAGCCAGCGGGTCGGTTGGATTGGGGTGATCAAAAACAGCGATTACCTCATCAGCCGGGCGGCCCAGAGTCGCAACCTGCTCATCTGGATCTTTACCATAGGGACATTTGGCATCGTCATTATTGGGTATGTTTTAGCGCAAAACATCGCCCGCCCCATTATGAAACTGCGCGATATGTCGCAAGCAGTAGCTTCCGGCGATTTAGATCAGAGCATTGGCCTGAAACGCCCAGATGAAATCGGCGAGCTCGCCCAGTCGTTTGACATCATGACGGAGCACCTGCGGGATCGAACGGAAGAAGCTGCCCGCCTGTACGCCGAATCTCTACAACGCAATAAAGAGCTTAAGGAAATCAACGAGCGCCTGGAAGCCACCCAACTCCAGTTGATCCAATCTGAAAAACTGGCCTCGATTGGGCAGCTAACCGCGGGGATCGTGCATGATGTAAAAAATCCTTTTGCGGTAATCATGGGCATGTCCGAAGTCCTGGCAGATGATGATAAGCTGGACGATGCCACCCGCCACGGCTTAAAGGTGATTCGCGAAAGCGCCGTCAAGGGCAATACCATCGTATCCGATTTACTAAAGTTTGCTCGCCAGTCAAAACCCGAAATGCAGTACAGGGACATGCGCGAGACTATCCAGACTTCCATGCGTTTGACCGCATACCTGACTCGCAGGTATAATACGGTGGCTGATTTACCCGAGAATGCGATGATGGTCACATATGACGCGCAGCAGATCGAGCAGGTGCTGATCAATATGATCCACAATGCCGTGCAAGCAATGCCAAATGGAGGGGACTTGCAGATAAGTCTCAAGCAGGTGGATCAAACTGCGCAAATTTCGATCCAGGATACTGGCAGCGGCATCTCAGAGGAGCACCTGAAGCGCATTTTTGACCCATTCTTCACCACCAAGAAAGAGGGTGAGGGCACCGGGCTGGGGTTATCGGTCAGTTACGGTATTATCGCGAACCATCAGGGCAACATTGAGGTTACCAGCGAAATTGGCAAAGGAACCCGGTTCACAATTATTCTACCAATTGCTCAACCATCTGTGGAGACGGGAGAGATAATTTAATGACAGCTGAACGCGTATTGGTGGTAGATGACGATGAAGGCCTGCTCAATTTAATGGCCTTAGCATTGCGCCGGCGAGGATACCAGGTTGAACAGGCCGGGGATGGTTTTAGCGCGCTTAAAATTTTGGCTTCACACCCACCTTTTTCTGTGCTGCTCACGGACATGATGATGCCGGGAATGTCTGGCCTGGAGCTGCTGCGCGAAGCGCGGAAACTCGACGAGCATATCGAAGTTGTTATCGTAACCGCCGCCCCTGATTTAGATTCGGCTATCTCCGCACTGCGCGCGGATGGCGCATATGATTATCTGGTGAAACCGTTTGAATCGATGAGCCAGCTCTTGCTGGCGGTCGAGCGCGCGGCTTCACAGCGCCGGCTGCTCATCGAGCGTGAAGAACTGCGACTCCGCGTGCAGCATGAGGCCGACCGGCTGCGCGCGCTCATTACCAATACAGGCGATGCTATTCTCTCAGCCAACGCAAACGGTATCCTGGAAATTGTAAATCCCGCCGCCTGCCGCCTCACCGGGGTTGAAAACCTGGAAGGCACTGACGCTTTTCAGAGCCTTCCGGCTGTGCTGTGCACGCTGATCGCCAACTGGAAGGCCGTGGGCGGAAACCTGCCCGCGGTTGTTGAAACGCTCTGGATCGACGGAACCGTTCAAATGGTCAGCCTGACCCCCATCCCCGCCGAAGTAGATACCAGCTGGGGCTGGGTTGCCGTACTGCGCGATATCACCCACGTGAAGCGCATGGAAGAACTCAAGTCGCAGCTGCTGGTTGAAGCGGCCAGCCGGATCCGTATTCCGCTGGCGCAAGCCATGAATGCCCTGGTCGAGTTAAATATCCTCACCTCACAAAACGAGCGGGTGAGCGAAGTTGTTTTTCGCCTCACGCAGATTTGGAAACGCATCCAGGAATGGGGCGATGATCTTAACGCATTAATCCGCATCGACTCTGGGATCAACCTTCAATCCACAAACATTAACCTCAGCACCGTTCTAGACGAACTTCGCCAGAGCCAATCTGGCTCATTGTCTCAAACCATCGGGATCAACCTCGACCTGAATATCGAAAATGACCTGCCTCAGGTCATCGCCGACCCGGAGCTGATCCGGCGGCTGCTGAACGGATTAATCAACCGGGCCGTGTCGCGCAGCGATAAGGGCGGCACGATCCGGCTGTATGCGCGCAACCATAATGGCCAGGTATGGGTAAGCATCAGTGATGACGGCCCCGCCGTCAACGACGCGGATTTACCCCGCATCTTTGAAAAGTCCTTCGTAAAGACTGGCGCGGGGCCAGGGGTAACCGGCCTGGAAATGGCCCTGGTGAAAACCATCATTGACCGGATGGGCGGCCAGGTGTGGGTTGGCGGGCAAGGCAAGAAAGGCAGCACCATTTTTGTTTGTTTACCAACCAACGAACAGCCTGGGCAATTTTGAGCGCCTGATAGGCGGGCATGATTAGGGGGTCATATGTCGCAAGACACAGCCAGCAGCTCAAATGAAGAGAAACGCCGATCGATCAAAGGTCTGCTAACCTGGCTGGTTTTAATACCGCTAATTTTAGGTACATTAATCTGCTGCGGCCAGATGGCGCTGTTTTTCATGCAGAATGATCAGGGGGGGTACACAAGTTCCCTGCTGGCAGCCGATTATCGTCCATGGCCTTACGAAAAAATCCCGCCCATCAACGTGGAAGCCTTTATGAAGGATGTCCAGGCGGAAGAAGGAACGGTCATCGTTGGCGATTATTGGGTTTTCCCTTCCCCTTCAACTACGGTATTTCCGATCGCGCAGGCAACCATCCCGCCCACCGCAACCGACCCGCCTGCCGCCCCCACCAGCGTCCCCCCCTCGCCAACCCGGCTCGTCACCCTGACGCCGAACATACCCACCAGCACGCTCCAGCCAAGCTCGACACCGCTGCCCACTCTCACCAGGGCGGTGTTCATTCCATCTTCCACCCAGGCGCCTCCCCCGGCCAACCCTACCGCGACTTTCACGCTTGCACCGCCCCCGGCAACCATAACGTTCACGCCTACGTTCACCCAGACGTTCACGCCGATGCCTACTGACACATTCACATTCACACCCACCACCGAAACGCCGCTGATTACCCCCACGTTTACGCCGACCTACGCGCCGGTGCGGCCGATTGCTGAGAACGACGGGGCCGCGGATCAGATGGACAACGGCGGATGCCGGGCATATTTTGGATACCGGAACGATAATCCCTCGGAAGTGGATATTTTGGTTGGACCGCAGAATAACCTGAATGACCAGGCAGCCATCGATAACCCACCGCAGCCCATTCAATTCATGGTTGGCCGGGTATTTGGCGCATTTGAATTTACCTGGTATTCGGGTTTGTCGCTTATCTGGACGTTAGACGGCCGGACTGCGACCGCGAACTGGTGTTACCCTTAGGCATAAAACTCATCCAGCGGGCATTAAGGTGCGCCCGCGGGCACAGCGTGATGCCCGGCGCGGTGCTTGCGGCGTGATTCGTACATGGCATCGTCCGCACGGGAAAACAGGCTTTCCATATCTTTTGGGTTTTCGGCAGTGGCATAACCCATCGAAATGGAGACCGGGATATCGGGATGGCGAATATTATACATATTCAATAGGCCGTGTATCCGGGTAGCAATCTGTTCTGCCACCTCTCTGTCAGCGTGGATCAAGAGCAGACCAAATTCATCCCCTCCCAGACGAGCCACGATATCCTCTGTGCGGCAAGCCTGCCGAAGTACGTAAGCGGCCTGCCTGAGCACCTGGTCGCCCGTGGAATGCCCCTGGTAATCGTTGACGTGTTTCAACCCATCGACATCAATCATGAACATGCATACCGGGTACAGGCTAACCAGGCGAAGCTGGCGAAGCTTCAACTCAAAAAAGGCCCGGTTGTAGATCCCAGTCAATGTGTCGTGCATTCCCATATGCTGCAATTCCCGCTCACGGCGCTGCTGTTCGGTACAATCGAGAAAACCCCACAATCGAAAACCACAACCAAGCGAATCGACATAATAAAAACGCGTCCGGCATTCTAATAAACGCCCATCCATACATTCAAGAATGTCCAACGTCTCGCCGACTGCCTGATTGAGAATCTGTTTCATAAAATTAATGAAACGCGCAGGATCCTTCATCCTGCGGGAAATGGTCTCACTCCATTCAATGTCATTAACGAGCAGGGTTTGATCCGACAGATCCAGCAGTTCGATCAGAATCTGGTTGCGATACAAAACCTTTCCTACATCGTCTGTAATCATGATGCCTTGCGTGAAGGCATCCAGTGCGGTTTGCATCAATGTCTTCTGGTGTAACAGCTCCTCATAATTCTTGTCGGCGGCGCTGGTCCCCTGCGCCTCCCGTTCAAAGGATGGTAAGGCCCGAATTTTTAAAATGCGCGGTTCAAAAATCGTCCGAGCCTGGATCGGAAAGTACAGCGAAAAGCGGCACAACCGCGGGGTTCCAAAGAAATCATCTTCCACGTCCATATCCAAACGACGATTGGCCTCAATTTGCGCCAATGCTTTTCCCATTTTCGGAAACAGATTGTGAATGGACAACCCGATCACTTCCCCGCGCATCCGGTTGAGTAAACGCAGGGCATTCCCATCAAAATCCAGAATTCGACCAGCCGGATCCAGTAAGAACCAGTCTTCCGATGCTTCTTCCACCCGAGACCGTTCGACCGCCACCAACTGCTGGAGAATTGCCTTCTGCTCGAGAAACAACGCTCCGGTTGCCAGGATGATCAGCCCAGCAAACAACGGGGCAATGCTATCCCACGCGACCCCCCATAACCCGTAAACCCATAACAGCCCCGACAACACCAGGAAAATAGTGTTCAGCAACAAAAAGAGCCAGTAATGGGAAAGCGCCTGCCGATATATAAAGAGGAAGCGGGATATGCCGTAAAACCATACCCCCGAGCCCAAAGTCCAGATAAGAAACCGCCTGAAGCCATCCCCGGAAAACAGGAAAACAGCAGACAAAGCCAATACAGCCAGCCCCAGGGCTATTTTTTGACCGCGCCACTTGATCAGCGAGAAAATACCCAGATCCGGGCGACCTGTGAGGTCGCGCCCAATGAGGTCGCGCCCTGAAAGGTCGCGGACAAATGCCAGGCCAATGATGGGGATCGCCAGCCAAACCAACGCACTGATCCCCATCTGAACCGGTTGGAGGAAATGAATAAAACCTGCCAACCGAAAAATTTCCACCACCCATACCCCAGCAGTGATCGCCCCAAGATACAGGAAGACCCGCACACCCGGAAACTTGTGTATCGGAACCAGCCGGCGGATGATTATGATGAGAACGGAAAGTTCACCCAGCAAACCCAGCGCGATAGAGAATTCCAGCATGTAATGATTATAGTAAAAAAGTTAAAAGGGAAGCTGTATTCCGTCGAGCAATAATCGATCCATCATATCCTTCAGGGAGCTTTGCTCGCTTTTCGCCTGGGCTTGTTTAAATTTTTCAGCTGGCAGGCCGGCCCTCATTTCGTCCCAAAGGCGATTTGCCCGGTTGGCGCTCAGCTTGTCTCCAATCGGCTCCTGGAGGACCACCCCCAGTAATTCCACGGCCCGCTCTTTTTCAGGACTCTGGAATAATACTCCCGCGATTCCGGTCAAGATATCCTGGATCAACGGCGTATTTTGCGATCGCGCTGCGATTTCAAGCGCCTGCTGGAAAAAGTTGACTGCATCCGCGGGTTTATTTAACGCCGCGGCATCTTCACCCAGTTCCCGCATCGCATATGCCGTCCGGCGCTGGTCACCGGTTTTCTGCAGCATCGCCAGGCTGCGCTGGTGAAGCCGCCACGCCTGATCATATTCGTTTCTGGCAGACGCTAATTGGCCTAATTTGCTGTACCCACCGGCTGCTCCCCATACGTCACCAAGTTTTTCGACGTTTGCCAGGAGTTTTTCAAAGTAGGACTGCGCGTCCTTGTAGCGCTCCTGCCCCAGGGCAATGTTCCCCAGGTAATTGAGCGCCCGGCTGCTGCCACGCTGTTCGCCTACGCGCTCGAACAAAGCAAACGTTTCGAGAAAGGGTTTTTCGTCAAAGCCAGTTTGGCCGCTTTCAAAGGCAATCTCTGCCAGCAGCTCGCGGGACCAGGCCAATCCCCATCCATCCCCTATCCGTTCTGCGAGGGATAAGGTGATGGACAAATGCAGCCAGGCATCCTTGAAACGGCTCATCCAGGTGTATAGAAAACCAAGCGCAAAATGGACATAAATGCGAATAAACTCCATCTCCTGATTTTCCGAAATCTCTAAACTGATTTGAAGGAATTTTTCCGCTTCTTCAAAACGCGTCAACCGGCAGCAGAACCACCCCAGGCTGGCAGTTAGATAGGCCTTTACCCGCTGGGTGGCATTATCCATATCATCATCTTTTAGATGGGAAAGCGCGCTCCGAAAACGCGCTTCACCTTCTTGCCAGCGGCTGCGTTCCTCCAGGAAAAACAGCATTCCGATCGAAGCCTGCTCAATAAGGTTATACGCACCGTGCTCAATAGCCCAGTCCCAGGCAGAATTAATATTTTCAAGTTCCATTTCCAATTCATCGAGCGCCTGGGCCTGGCGGAAGCCGCGTAAATCTAACTCGCGTTCTTTTAGATAAGAACAAAAAAATTGCGCATGCTGCTGTTGGGCCAGATCCCCAATTCTTCGTGAATACTGGCGCAGTTTCTGCCCAGCGTACTGGCGGAGCAGTGGATGGAGTATGAAGCGGCCAAGCCCGGCCCGCTGCACTAAAGACTTGTCTTCGAGGCGCATCAGCCATGGCTGAGCAGCGCCGGCTATCACCTGGGCGGCATTGCGCGAAAAGCTGCCTGGAAATACCGCCAGTTTGCTAAAAACCTCGCACTCACTTTCCGACAATAAATCCCAGGAATGTTCAAAAGATGCTTGCAGGCTGCGGTGACGCTCGGGTAAATCTTGCAGCGTATTTTGTAAAAATTCCAGGTTACGTTGTACTTCTTCTGCAATTTGCGCGAAGGTATATTCACGGGACCAACTGGCTGCCAGTTCAATTCCAAGCGGCAGGCCTTCTACCAGCTGGCAAATCCGCAGTGCGGCTGAGAGTTCACCCGGGTCTTCATTCGCGAAAAGCTGGCCTGAACGCACCCGGCTGGCGCGCTCAAACAGCAGCCGGACCGCGTCTGACCGGGTGGACTGGGCTTCGATTGTCTTTATATTCGCTTCTCCCTGCGCCAGGGTTGGAAATGGCAGCCCTTGCAGCTCCATTAAAAATTCCGCTTGAAAGCGCAAACGCTCTCGCGTGGTTAGTAAAATTTTGGTATAGGGCGCTCCACGAAGGATCTCCAGCAGCTGTTCTTTTCGCTCAAGATGATATTCAAAACCGTCTAGCACCAGCAAGATTTGCCTCGGGCGCAGATAATCGACCAGCAAATTCCCCATCTGCTGATCCGCGCCTGGGGCGAGTCCAATCACCCGCCCAATCAGGTCGTGCAGCTGGCCGGTGAGTTGAACAGGTTCCAGGGGGACAAAATAAACGCCGTCCGGAAAAAGCCTCAGGTTCATGCAAGCCGCCTGGATCGCCATGCGCGTCTTGCCTACCCCTCCCAGGCCGACCAGGCTTACCAACCGGTAGGCCGGGTTCTCGAGCGCATGGGAAATTTTATGCAGTTCCATCTCTCGGCCAACAAACGCGGTCAACTGTTCCGGTAAATTATTAAATATGGCGCGTGCCGTTTCTGAGCCGGGATCGAACTTGCCGGCGCGAATCTGCTCGCTCAACAACACCGTGCTCTCGTCCAGGTCACTACCCAGGGCCTCTCGCAATTTTCGCCGGCAAGTCTCATACTCCTCCAATGCCGCGTTGGCCCGCCCGGTTCTGGCCAGTAAGATCATCAACTTGCAATAAAGACTTTCTTTCAAATCATTCAGCTGCACCTGCCGGCGAGCAAAGATGGATGCCTGAATATAATCTCCTACACGCTCGTATGCGGTTACCAGCGCTTCAAGCGATTGCATCTGCATCCGGTAATATAGTTCACGCCGGTATGCGATCCATTCCTGAAACTCACTGTTTTTATCCAGAAATACATCTTCCAAAAAATTTCCCCGGTACATTTCCACTGCATCCCGCAAATGCTGGATGCAGTAAGGGCACAGAGCGCTCTGTTCATGGTTGTGCTGCTGGGCGGCTTTCAGGTGAACTTCAAAGGCCGCCATATCCAACCAGACCTGCTCGCTCAGGTTCACCCGTACTTCATCATTGGTCACCGAAAATATCTGGTCAAACCCGGCCCCACCAATACCCTGGCGAATGCCATATAATGCCTGGCGCAAGTTGTTTCGCGCAATTCCTTCTGGCCGGTCTGGCCAAAACAATTCGGCCAGGGTCTCACGGCGATGCATCTGGTCATTTTCAATCGCCAGGTATGCGAGCAGGGCGCGCTCTTTTAATGTACGAAACGGCTGCAATATGCCATCCGCCGTCCAGGCCTGGAAAGGACCCAAAAAAGAAAGTGACAGGTGCGTCATGAGCAGATCAGGCTCCCCATTTTATAACAAGCGTCTGAATATTTAGGATGGCGCGGAACGAAGCATCCCAAATAGTTATTAACACATTTATAACACTAAATGCCTATTATGATAGTGGTTCGAACAATCACAAACGGTGCCTAAATTTCGTTCTTTGCTTGCCTGTTTGAAACGCATCGTTGGGTACAGATCAGGGGACTGTATCTGGTGTCCCTGGCGGGGTGGAGGGTTTTCTCCACCCCGCTACATTTATCATCAACTCTTTAAAGCTGCGAGCGCCTCAGGGTACGTAGCGGACGAGGGCCCCGCCCCCTTCGCCTGTTACCGCGGCGATCCATACTGTACCAAGCCGGTCCGTGTAAACTTTGCGGACTTTGTTTGTGGGCAGTCCATTGGCAGTATTAAACTGCTCCCAATGATTGCCATCATAGTGCAGCAGCCCATGACCATCCGTACCAACCCACAGATGACCATTCCCATCCCAGGTAATTGAGGTAACGTTCACGTTACTCAATACCTCATCACCCAGGTTGATCAACCACACAAAACTCTGCTTGCCATCGAAGATGACCAGCCCCTGGTCTGTACCTAACAGCAGCCCTCCGTCTTTATTCGGCGCAATCGCATTGATCGAGAGGTCTGGTAAAACCAGCTGCCATTGGTAGCGTTGATAATGCAGCAGCCCGTGGTTAGAGCCGGCCCAAATCCCATCCCCCTGCTCATACAACGATTGAAAACTGTTTCCACGGGGGTCATTTGCCGGTGTATAGGTCCGCATCACCGACCCATCCCAAACGTTGATGCCCAGGCTGGTGGCAAACCAGGCATAACCACGCTGATCCACCAGCCCATCCGAAATTGGGCCCATCAGACCCTGGAATACATCCACCTGCGACCAGCCAACACCGTCATAAAAACTTGCCTGAACTTTCTGGTCATAGAAAAGCCACATCCCATTGGTCGATGGGAACAGCCCGGTTACACGCGGCGAAAGCAGCTTTTCGCGCTGGGGTTGGATGCTTTCCCAGGGTCCCGATGGAAGCATTGGGTTAAAGGAATTAACGCCCAGGTCGGTTGCGATCCACAATTTTCCATCCGAGCTCTCCGCGATATCCAGAATATCGTTACTCATCAGCTGCTGCTGATCGAAACGGAGACGTTGGATCTTCTCGGAATCCAAAACCATCACCCCTTCCCCGTTGGTTCCCGCATAAGCCACGCCGTTCTCAGCAATGACCAGATCGGTGATGGGTACGTCTGGCGTAACGGTATATACCGTCGAACAAAACAGGGTAACTGGATTAAATGGGCAAATCCCCTCTTCAGAACTGGCGATCCAGATGCGCTTGTCAGGCCCAACTTCCACATGGTCAACCGACTGGAACGGGATACCCGAAGGGGTTTGCGCGCCAAAGGAATTCCACTTCTTATCCTGATAATGTACCAGTCCAGTCGAGTAGCCCAACCAAATCGACTGGTCCGGCGCCACGGAAAGGTCATAAACAGAACCCGAGGGGAAGCCAGAAGCAGCATTGAAAGGAAATATGGTGTTCCCCATAATCATAAACGCGCTCTTATCCCCTGCGGCAACCCAGATGGCCTGGCCTACCACATCAATCGCGCGGATGGTACCCAGTTTCAGCCCTTCCGCCGGACCAATGCGTTTCCATGCGCCGGTTTTCAGGTTTAAGATCCCCAATCCGTCGACAGAGCCGGCGATCAGGCGCTGGTTGGGTGCGTCGCACAACAAGGTCCGCACTCCCTTGAGCGTGCCGCCGTCTGGAAAAGTAATTGGAATCCGGCTCCATTTTTTCAGTTTCAGGTCAAATGCGCTGAGCAGCCCGGTGCTGTGCGCTACCAGGATGCGTTTTTCGGGGACCGGGCAGTAGACGACATCATTTCCCTGGATTTCCACGAGGCCGTCCCGGGTGGTATAAAGCCGGTGGGCCTTTGTATCCAGGTCCCAGGCTACCACCCCCCCGAGCGTCGCCGCCCAAAGCTGGCGCTCATACACCGCTACGCCTTGAACAAAATCCGGGTTGCTGTAATTGGTCCATCCGGAAGGCGGCCTGGGATAACTCGCGCGCGTCTCCTCGACCGCGGAAGGCGTCGACGGCAAAGGCGTTTTTTCTAGTGTTGGGGTGGGGGATAATTGCGGTGTAACAGCAGCCGTTGCTGGCGCAGTGATGGGGACTGGTTCGCTGATTACAACCGTAGGGACCGGTGACGGAGTCTTACCGGCACATCCGGCAATGACGCTGGCAACCGCCCACACCAGCAGCAGCTTTCTGAACAATGAACTTCGCATAAGTTATACTCGATTTTTAATTGCCACTCTATCTTAACCGATCTTTCTGGAAAAGAGAAGCGGTTCAATGATTGCTGCTTCCAAAAAGCAAAAAAGACTTTACGAAAACCTAACGAATTCAATGTCCTGCCCTGCGCGCAGTTTAACGCGGGCGAATTTGGGGTACAATAAAAACAATTATGGATGTTGATTCACTGGCATCCCTTCTGGCTGGACTGCCCATTTCACAATTTCGGTATTTTGACAGTATAGGCTCCACGAACGATGAGGCATTAGCCTGGGTCTCGGCGGGCGCGCAAGACCGCTGCCTGGTTGTAGCAAACCAGCAAACCCAGGGCCGCGGGCGGTTGAACCGCCGCTGGATTACCAACCCGGGAGCCGCACTGGCGTTTAGTTTAATCCTGCAGCCCACACCAGAAGAGGACGAACGCATGGGTTTCTTCTCCCCTCTGGGGGCGCTGGCAATCTGCCAGGCCCTGGAGGCGCTTTTTGGGCTGTCCCCACAGATCAAGTGGCCGAATGATGTACTGCTCCAGGAACGGAAGATCGCCGGCATTCTGGTAGAAACAGCCTGGATGGGAAATCGTTTGCAAGGAATGGTTATTGGAATCGGAATAAATGTAAAGCCAGAGGCCGTTCCCCCGGCAGCGGAGCTGCTCTTCCCGGCGGCTTGCGTGGAAGACTCCACCGGCCGCCCGGTTGACCGGATGACGCTGCTCCACGAGATTCTGCGGGCATTGTTGGATTGGCGGTCAAGGCTGGGGACTGAAACCTTCCACCAGGCCTGGGAACAGCGTTTAGCCTTCCGCGGTCAATGGGTCAGCGTTGAAGGTACGGATAACAAACCGGCCATTGGGCAATTGCTTGGTATTGATGCCTCAGGCAGTTTACTTTTACGAAATTCAGCAGGAGAAACCATCACCGTTACGGTTGGCGATGTTCACCTGCGTCTTATGGAATAACAGGAGGTACCCCCAATGTTAGATGATCTGCGAAATTCATCCTCGTTTATTGATGAAGAGGATCCGAACGAACAGGAAGAAGAAGTGGTTCGCCGCCGGCCCGCTCGCCGGCGTGAAAAAGAAACCTTCCTGGGGATGACTGCCCAACAGCGCTTTATCCTTTCACTGATGATGTTTTTCATGTTTTGTATCATGGGTGTCGCAGCGTTAATTCTAAGCGGCAGCGTGGTTTTACCCGGTTTGTGAGCAGCCGGGCGCCTTTCCGGCGCTATTCAAACAAAACAGACCTGCCCGGTAAAACCGAAACAGGTCTGTTATAGGGTTTTCTTGCCTGGACTATTAATATGCCAGGATCAGCAGGTCTCAGGCTGTCTGGCGTAAGGTTACCAGCTCAGCCTCTACTGCCTGAATTTCCGCCTTCAATTCGGCCAGATATTGCTCTAACCGGACCACGTATTCTTCGCGAGTCAAATAAACATCTTCCGCCTGATGCTCGTGACCACCACAACCACAATTCCCGCCGCAAGCGCAGGTACCACCAATATCGTCAGACATTGCGCCTCCTCCTTGTTGGATAACTGGTTTTATTTTAAGACATCCCTGGGCCGGACGGATCGAACACGCCGCCCACTTCGTCTTCCTGGCAAAATTATACCTCAAATAAGAGTATTTTAGTAGTAATTATTTGCTCAAACGATACTGCTTGCGCTTAAAAGGTTACTTTTCCTTCGTTTACAGGCGTTATCGGAGCTCCTTTTCTGGTTGGTATTCAGTGAAAATTGAGGTACTATATTTTAAGGGATCTCGTTCCGGCATTTCATCCGCCATGCCTACAACCGCCCAGGAGAGGAAAAATGTCTCGCAAGCTAGTCGCCGTCATTCTCTGTGCATCCATTGTGTTCGCATCACTCGCCTGCCAGTTTCTTTCCGGTCCTAATAGCCCTGTTTCCCCTACCAGCGCGCTCACGCAAGCGACGCCTGCAGCGGTTCAGCCAACTGCTACAGAGGATGTGGCGGTCTCCACCCAGGCTTTCCTGGACAGCAAGCAGGCTACCGAAGATGCGGAGCTGCAGGCTGCCACGCAAGCAGCGGCGCAGGCACTGGCTGCGGAAGCAACTGAACAAGCGGCTCAGATAATGGCCCGCACCGCTACCGCGGTTGGCAAAGCAACCGCTCAGGCAGACAGCATGTACGAACTGGTTAGTACGTTGAAATCCGATGGAGTTTTGCAGAGCACAGCCGGAGAGTACTATCAGATTGATGATTTTGAGGAAAGCTGGGCTCAGCTAAACTGGTACCAATGGTGGAATACGGGCTACCAACCCTCCGATTTCGTAATCCGCACCCATACCGCCTGGGAATCGGCCAGCCGGACCGCCAATGTGTTTGCCTCCGGCTGTGGGTTTGTCTTTCGGGCCACAGATGTCGACAATCATTACATGATCTTCCTGGCCCTGGATGACTACGTTTATATGCGTGGTTATGTCGATAAGAAGTACCGCACTTTTGGAAAGGGCTATGCCGGTGACATCAACCACATCAAAGGCGAAGCAGATATCGTCTTCGCTGCGCAGGGCGACCGTTTCGTTTATTATGTCAACGGAGATAAGGTCTTCGACAAGAATAACAGCGAGCTGGTAAGTGGCGACCTGGGCCTGACAATAAATTCGGGCACCAACAAAGGCTACGGAACCCGTTGCAAAATGACCAACACCGAACTGTGGGTGCTGGACAAGTAACTTTTTTTCGGTTTTTAAACGAGCTGCTTGCAGAGAAAAATTCTCCGCAAGCAGCTCGTTTATTTTCCGTGCTTGAAGAGGTCCGGCCGGCGGTCCAACAGGTAAAGGACTACGCCGCACGCCCCCAGCACAGGGATTGAAAAGCCGATCCAGAATAAACCCCAATCGGGAGTAAAACCATTCTTTTTCTTCGCGGCTGTGGAAGTCAGGGTCGACCGGGGGGGTCTTTTCGTTACCGTCAAGGTTTGGTAAGGCGTAATGGTGGGACCACCTGTTTCCGTAACCTGCGGAGTAGTCAGCGCGTTGCGCATCTCCGCATCTTCCGTGCGGAAAACGTCCGCCGGCAGTGTACTTGTTTCGGTTGGCGTTTGTTCAATGGTCGGTTCAATATCCGTGGGATTCACAAAGGGCGATCCATCTGGAACAGGTGTGGCATCTACGGGGCCATCATATCCTACGTCCGTGGGGGTGGGTGCTTCGGTGTCTATCGACCCTTCATACCCTGGTGTACCATACCCCGGGGGATCATCTTGAAACACCGGCGCTGCCCGCACATTACCACCATCCGGGAGGCCGAATACGAAGATCAGCAAGCCAACCAGGCTTGCCAACGCGCATGCCCGAAATCATAAATACAAACCTGGCTGAGAACAATTTTTTCGTATGTTCCTTAAGTGATGGTTTCATTTTGCTTTTTACAAAGCAGTTTTCCAGGAATAGGAAGGTTTCTTCTTCCATTTTACCAGAGACTCCAAGGGTATAATATAAATGCGCGGTAATTAACCCATTTATGGAGGAAAACCATGCCAAAACGACGCTCCCGCATGATCCAACCTGAAGAATCTGTTTCATCTTTTGGTGAAGGCGTCAAAGGGTTAGCAAGGTTTTCACTCGCGGTCGCTGGCGGTTGGATGCTCTACAGCCATTACGGCATCGACCATAACGTCACCTTGCCAGATGCGCTGCCGGGTGAACGCAGAACCTTTTCAAGCCGGGACGCCGGCCAATTGAGCTATTACCGTAATCAGCCCGGGATGGCCGGCCGGCCGCTGGTGCTCATCCATAGCATCAATGCTGCTGCCAGTGCTTATGAGATGCGCCCATTGTACCTGCATTACCGCACGCACCGCCCCGTATTTGCCCTGGATTGGCCGGGCTTTGGCTTTTCAGAACGTTCCAAACGAGTTTATTCACCGGGCGTGTACGAAACTGCACTGCTTGATTTTTTAGAAACCCAGGTAGGGGAACCAGCCGATGTGGTAGCGCTTTCACTTGGCTGCGAATTTGTCGCCCGCGCCGCGCTTATCCGGCCTGACCTTTTCCAATCGATCACGATGATTTCGCCAACCGGGTTTCGCCTGGCAAACAATGATCGTGGTTCACAAAAGGCCGGACGCAGCGGTCTTGGTAACCTGCTCCACCCGGCGTTTGCCTTTCCCGTCTGGGCGCGGCCTTTTTATGATCTGCTCGCCACCCGAACCAGCATCCAATACTTTCTTCAGAAGAGTTTTATCGGCGAGGTGCCTCAAGACCTGGTTGAATACGACTATGCTGCCGCTCACCAGCCCGGCGCTGAACATGCCCCCTTGTACTTTATCAGTGGCAAGCTCTTTACACCCAGGATCCGCGAGATCGTTTATCAAAAACTGCAAATCCCCACCCTGGTCCTGTATGATCGCGATAACTTTACCAGCTTTGAAATGCTGCCTGATTTACTGACCAAAAACGCAGCCTGGCAGGCGGTGCGCCTGGTGCCCACGCTCGGAATGCCGCATTTTGAGCGCATTGAAGACACCGCTAGCGTTCTCAACTCGTTCTGGAAATAAGCACAGGCTCGCGAGCGCTGCTTTGCAGCCCCTGCGAGCCTATGCATAACCGGATACCGAAAGCGCAATCGGTTTTACTGCGCCCAATCCTCAGGGATATGGAAGTCTGGATCTTCCTCGTAGATTGCCCGCAGCTCGGCGAAACCGTCATTGCCGGACAGGGTAAGCGCGGCGATGTGGTCAAACAAGGCCGCCTGCTGCGGGGTAAACTCGGCCACCGGCGTCTTTGTCCAACCCCAATCATCCCAGGGAAGCACTTCAACATTGTTCAAGGCCAGCAAGTCGCGCAGCAAATTCCCCTTTATAAAATCCCAACCCTTGTATTCGAAGATGCCGAAGTCATCCGGATTGGTCTCTCCATGCCGGCACAATTGCCAGGCTTCCCCTGCCAGAACGAATGCGCCTTTTGGCATATCCAACGGGTCAAATTGGATGCCCAGCACCTTCCGCTGGAGGGCGTCTAACTGCGCATCCACCTGGACCCAGCGCGCTTGCGCGGCATGCCAGTACTCGGTCATCCAATGATCCTCATAATGTCCAGGCATGAAGTACGAGCCAAAACCGCACCGCGCGCGGGCCGGGATGCCCTGTACTTTCAACATGGCAGCCAGCAGAAGCGAAAAATCCCGGCAGTTACCTACCAGGCGTAACTCAGGCGGGCGCGCCTCGCTTATGGGGCGGGCGTCGATTTCCAGCAGCCGCCGCAGCTGCTGGCGCGCCGGGCGGATCTGCACTTCAGCCTTGCGCTCTTCGCTGAGTTGAACGCCGTAGCGTTCGGCCCAAAAGATGTGCAGCACCAGGCCCTGTAATATCTCCACCAGGGAAGGCACGTCATTGGGCAGCGCGCTAAACAGCGGGGCATACTCCCCGGCAGTGCTCATAACACCCGGCTGGGCGTAGTATCTGAGGATCGCATCTCGTTTTTCCGCTACAGTCATTGTTACCTCCGCTAATATTAATGGATCAAAACCATTTCCCCGTGACACCCGAGGCGGCTCGGAAACGTCTATCCCAATGTACACTCTCCTCTTAGTGGAGAGTCAAGCGGATGGGGCAGTAAATCTTGATAAAAGCTAAATGAATCCACCCACCAACTTGACTATAATCAAATTAAAACGGCAGCCTGGATAAGGAGGAAAAGTCTGCCGGTACTATCGAAAAACCTTTTCGTATCCATCGATTTTGGGGGAAGAGAAGGAAAATCGTTATGAATATTAAAGGCATCTGGACAATCATTCGGGAAACATTCCAGGACTGGAGCGAAGATAAAGCTCCCCGGCTGGCCGCTGCACTCTCATACTATACTGTTTTCTCGCTGGCGCCTCTGCTGGTGCTGGTGATCGCCATTGCCGGTTTCGTCATTGGCAGCGACACGACCATCCGCAACAGCCTTATCCAAGAGATCCAGGGCATGATTGGCGCGCAGGGTGCCAAGGCCGTCGAAGAGTTGATCGTCAATACCAGCCAACCGCGGAATGGTATTGTTGCCACAGTGATCGGCGTGGTTACCCTGCTGTTTGGCGCTACTGGCGTTTTTGGCCAGCTTCAGGATGCGCTAAACACCATCTGGGAGGTAGAACCCAAAAAAGGGCGTGGGATCAAAGGCGTTCTCAAAGACCGTTTCATGTCGTTTACCCTGGTGCTGGGAACCAGCTTCTTACTGCTGGTTTCCCTGGTAATCAGCACCTTCCTATCGGTGTTAAACACCTATTTCACCAATCTGCTGGGTGGGGTAGGGATTCTGGCGCAAATCATCAACTTTGTCGTTTCGATCGGCGTAATTACTTTAATCTTTGCCATGATCTTTAAAATATTGCCGGACGCCAAGGTAGCCTGGAGTGACGTATGGATTGGCGCCCTGGTGACGGCCCTGCTCTTTACGATTGGGAGAAACCTGCTGGGTATTTACCTTACCCGGAGTACCACTACCTCAGCCTACGGCGCGGCTGGGTCACTGGTGGTCCTGTTGCTCTGGGTTTATTACTCGGCTCAAATCCTGTTTTTGGGGGCCGAATTTACCCAGGTGTATGCCCGCAATACCCGCACGAATATTGAGCCTACTGAAAACGCCCGTCCTCTTACGGAAACCGAGCGCGTTCAGCAGGGCGCTCCGCGCCGCCAACAGCCGGTATCGAGTATTCAGCGGGATATGGTGCCGGTAACGGGACAGCCTCAAATCCATGCAAAAATAGAAGAAGGCGGTTCGCGCGTGCGCTACGAACCGCCCAATCCCAACACCGTGATACCCGTAATTGCTGCCGGCACGCTGGCCAGCATCTATACCATTAGCCGCATCGTCCGCAAGCTGATTTTATAGTAAACCAGATAACCATCCTTCCCGGATGGAAATTTCGATCGCCTGCTGCCGGGACCGCGCCCCGATCTTTTGCAGCAGGCTTTCGATTACCTCTTTGCAATCGGTAACACTTATACCAATCTTTTGAGCAATCACTGCATCTGAAGCGTTCGCAGCCAACAAACGTAAAATCACAGTATCGCTCATGGTTATCAGGACTGATTTTAAAGGGGCATCCTGCATTTTTTCCAGTTTCTTGCGTACCTGCGGGCTCACCCAGCCCTTTTGACCATGAGCAACCCCCCGGACAGCCTCGATGATTTTCCCCGGCGCCTCACCCTTCACCAGATAACCCGAAACGCCGGTATCCAATAAGGCGCGAATATATTCCCGGTCATCATAAGCGCTCAATATCAAGATGCGCACTTTAATGCCCATTTCTTGAAGCCGCCGCGCTACCTCAATCCCATCCATCACTGGCATTTCGATATCCAGCAGCAAAACGTCTGGCTGCAGCTCTTCAACAGAATGGATCGCCTCCAGCCCATCCGACGCCTCACCAATAACCTCTAGATCCGGCGCACGATTTATAAGACGCTTTAATCCCTGGCGGACCACGGCATGGTCATCGGCCAGCACGACTTTTGTCGGTGCTTCTCTGCTCATTGTTCTCCGTTGCCCTTCCAATTGTTCCGTGACTGTCCTAACCATTTTCTCTTCCCCCCCCGACAGTTTTCCAACAGTTTTTCACAATCTCTCCAATTGCTTTGCTTTTCGCAAACGCCACACGAAAAACCTGGTTACTTGAGATGAAATTTCTTATCACGAATATAAAATGGTTTTGAAAAGCACAGCAGACTGGAAAACCGCTTCCACGGCCCGGTCTGCTGCGCTTTTTTGCTTACACTTCACACCGATAAAGTCGCAGTGCACATTTACCAACCCGTGCGAATGACCGTTCTTGCCGCTAAACACGCGCTCCCCGCAGCGCCCTGGCTATGGCAATCAGAATTACTGACCCTAAGAATGCTACGATGATCGTGGTAATATCGATGCCCGTGAGCGGATCAGGAACCCCAAAAAGCGCCGTGGCTATAAAACCACCTAAGAGGGCGCCCACGATGCCAACAATGATGTCACCCAGCACACCAAAGCCAGAACCGCGCATCAACTCTCCGGCTAACCAGCCGGCGATCAGACCAACAATAATCCAGGAAAGAATACCCATATTTGTCCTCCAAATATTCGCCACGAACCGGAAACTACCGGTAATCTTTGTCTTTTACTTTATCGTACTAAATTTGCATCACTTCATTAAATGCATGTGACACAGCTAATATCAATATAAAAAAGTTTCGGTGTAGCGACAATTCGGGTGGCTCCTATCGGGTCAGTAGGGAAATTCCTATTAAAAACCCAATTCTATCAAACCAATTTAAAATCAAAGGGACGAACACCATTGGGCGTTCGTCCCAAACTTATTTTTCAATACCGGTTGTACTGGATTGTACTTCTATACTCCAGGGGTACATATATGCGTCAGGCGCTTACACCAACCCCTCTCGCACGGCGTATACCGCCGCTTCTACCCGAGAAGTTACTTCCAGCTTGGTGAAGATCGCATAGAGGTACTTCTCGACCGTCTTTTCGCTGATCCCCAATAGGACGCCGATGTTCTGGTTGGTCTTCCCTTCGACGACCAGGCGCAGAACATCCATTTCTCGTGGAGTCAGTTTGATCTCACCGACCTCATCCCCGCGCATCCAGGAAACCATTTGCGCGGCAATTTTGCGGCTGACCCAACCCTGCTCGCCATGGGCCACGCCGCGGACTGCATCAACAATCGTTTCCGGCGCCTCTTCCTTTACCAGATATCCGGACGCCCCCGACTTCAAGCAGTTCTCGGATATACAACGGATCATCGTGCGCGCTCAACACCAGAATTTTGACGGGTGAACCGCCTTGTTTCAGTTGTTGAGCAACCTCAATCCCTTTTACATCCGGCAGTTCCATATCCAACAAAAGAATATCGGGATTCAATTCTTCTACCAGGCGAAGCGCTTCGCCACCCGTAGAAGCTTCGCCAACTACGGAAATATCAACAGCCCGCTCGAGCAGATTGCGGATTCCACTTCGTACAACCGGATGATCGTCAGCCAATACGACGCGGATAGGGCTCATAGGATTACCTTCTTCATTCCTTGGGACATGAGCATGCCCTTAATGTTAGCTTCTTTTTTTATACCAGATCACGTTGAAAATAGCAAATCAAAGCCGAGCCTTCTTTATGCAGAATGGCCATCGAAATGTTGTGAACATACTTGCCCCACGACAACATTCATTCTTTCATTTTATATTTCTCGCCGTTCTTTTGCAACCTTAGAAGCATCAAGGTTCGCTCAAGATCCACGAGCCGGTTCATTGCTCAGGCACAAGCAAGGCTTCGGCCGCGGTTAGCTGCGCCCGAACGGCCTGCTCCGCGGTGCCGCCGGGAACCGAACGCCGGTTGACCGATGCCAGGAAATCAAACACCGCGGCCAATCTCGCCAGAAAATACCGGGCTGATATCCTGCAGTTCAGACAACGGCAGCTGATCGATCGGTATTCCCAGCGACTTGCGCCCGGCGAACCACCTGCCCAACCAGACCGTGCGCCTCGCGGAATGGCATACCCCGCTGTACCAGGTAATCGGCCAGGTCGGTTGCCAGCATGGCCGGGTCAAGCGCCTGGCGCATGCGTCTCTGGGTGAACTTGCAGCGTGCGCAGCAGCCCGCTCATCACCGGCAGCATCAAGCCCAGCGTATCGGCTGCCTCAAACACCGGCTGCTTATCTTCCTGCAAATCTTTATCATACGCGGATGGCAGCCCTTTCAACGTCGCCAGCAGGCCGGCCAAACGGCCAATCAATGGTGCCGCTTTTCCCGCGCGTCAGTTCAAGCGTATCGGGGTTCTTCTTCTGCGGCATCAGGCTCGAGCCGGTGGAATAGGTCATCTGATAGCTCGATAAAGCCAAACTCCGCCGAAGAAAAAATGATCAGCATTTCGGACAAGGCGGGAAAGATGCACCCCAACCAGCGCAGCGACAAACAGGAACTCCGCGGCAAAATCGCGGTCGGAGACCGCATCCAGGCTGTTTGGCGAAATCGAGCGAAAAGCCCAGGCTCTCGGCCAGCAATGCCCGGTCAACCGGGAAAGGCGTGCCGGCCAGCGCGCCAGCGCCCAACGGCAGCACCGACAGCGCGCGCGCGAGCCTGCGCCAGCCGCTCGCGGTCGCGGACCAGCGGCCAGAAGTGCGCCAGCCACCAGTGGCTGAGCAAAATGGGCTGAGCGCGCTGCAGATGGGTATACCCGGGCATCAGAATGCCCAGATCGCGTTCGGCGCGCTCCACCAGCGCGGCCTGCACCTCACTTAGCAGCGCATCTACATGTTCCGATCTGCTTCCAGCAGCCACAGGCGGAAATCGGTGGCCACCTGGTCGTTGCGGCTGCGCCCGGTGTGCAGCTTGCCGCCCACCGGGCCAATCAGCTCGGTCAGCCGGCGCTCGACCGCCGTGTGCACATCTTCATCGCCTGGGGCAATCGCGAATGTCTCCGGCCTGCACCTCGGTCAAGCACCTCTTCCAGCCCGGCGCAAATCTGCCCGGCTTCTTCTTCCGTCAGCACGCCGGCCCGCGCCAGCGCTTTTGCCCAGGCCAGCGACCCGCGGATATCTACTTCCGCCAGGCGCCAATCAAAGGAGATGCGAGTTGTTTAATTGGGCCGCCAATGCGACTCCAGGCCTTGCGGAAAAGCGCCCACCCCAAAGTTTCATATTACTTAATCCCGCTTGAACTTCGAATAATCCGGCGTCTCCAGGTCTTCTGGTACAGCGCCTTTGGGCTGGGTGGTCGACCAGGTCGCGCATGGCCTGCACTTTCAGCGGCAGGCCAAACAGGGTGATAAAGCCTTCCGCGTCGCTCTGATCATAGACACTGATCCTGGCCAAAGGTGGCGAAGTCTTCGCGGTAGAGGCTGAAGGGGCTCTTGCGGCCAACCGGGATCACATTGCCCTTGTAGAGCTTCAGGCGCACGGCGCCGGTGACGAACTCCTGCGTTTTGTCAAAGAAGGCATCCAGCGATTTGCGCAGGCGTGGTGAACCACTGCCCGTTGTAGACCAGCTCGGCATAGCGCTGGGCGACCACATCTTTATAATGCAGCGTCTCGCGGTCCAGGGTGATCGATTCCAGCTCGCGGTGCGCGGCCAGCAGGATCGTTCCGCCGGGCGTCTCATACACACCGTGCGATTTCATCCCCACCAGGCGGTTCTCCACCAGGTCTACCCGGCCAATGCCGTGCCTGCCGCCAATCTCGTTGAGCGCCTTCGACCAGAGTTGGCCGGGCGAGAGCGCCTTGCCGTTCAGTTTCACCGGGTAGCCGCACTCAAACTCCAGCTCAACCATTTCCGCCTGGTCAGGCGCAGCCTCGGGCGAAACAGACATCTGGAACATGGCCTCTTCCGGTTCCATCCAGGGATCTTCCAGATATGCCGCCTTCATGCGAGAGGTGCCACAGGTTGCGGTCGCGGCTGTAAATCGATTTGAGGGTGGAAGAAACCGGGATATTGTGCGCCGCGGCATATGCAAGCGCATCCTCGCGCGAGCGGATATCCCATTCGCGCCAGGGGGCAATCACCTTGAGGCGCGGGTCGAGCGCCATGGCGGTCAGCTCAAAGCGCACCTGGTCGTTGCCTTTGCCGGTGCAGCCGTGCGCAATCGCATCCGCGCCTTCTTGCTGGGCAATCGCCACCAGGCGGCTGGCAATCAGCGGGCGGGCGACCGATGTGCCCAGCATGTACTTGCGCTCGTAAATCGCGCCCGAGCGCAGCATTGGGAAGAGATAATCCTTGGCAAACTCTTCCTGCAAATCCTCGATGACGATCTTGCTGGCCCCGGTTGCCATGGCCTTGGCCGGCAGCCCGGACAGCTCTTCGCCCTGCCCAATATCCGCCGTGTAGCAGATCACTTCACAACCATAATTTTCTTTTAGCCAGGTAACGATTACCGATGTATCCAGACCACCGGAGTAGGCCAGAACAACCTTTTTTACCTGTGGTTGCGACCCTTTTTTCGACATGTTTTTCTCCTTGAAAATCGCAAAAATAAAAAAGCCTTCCGGGTTGGAGGGCTTTTGGTTGAATAGAACAGCGCGCTTGAACGATCCGATATCACGCTAGCTACCCGCAAACCAAACAAAGCCGACCTTCCCTATGCCAGGGAAAGCCAGCGTTCGTCGCATGCGGAGGGCGGTACGAGTGATCATTGGTGGTGATAGTATCATAGGACAGATAGAGAGTCAATAGTCAGGCGGCGAAATAAAATCAGAGCTTCCTCTTTCCTTTTTGACCGATCACCGATCGGCTGTCTTTTAACGTCCGAGAGCCGGGGACGCCGACCCCGGCTCTCTTTGCTAAGGAGGAGAAGGAGAAAAGAAGAGATGTCGCTCTTGTTACCTATCATATACCGCTAGCTTACCAACAACTTGACGGTTTACCCACGCTTCAGGGGTGGTTTCCCTACGGCCAGCCCACGCTTTATCCCATTCGCCTTTCCGGCTCAGGTGTATAATCCATTCCATATGTTCCAGGTTCGCTACCGCCGCATTCTCTGGTTCTTTGGGCGCGTCATCCTATCCCTTATCGGCTGGGATATTATCCTGCCCAGGATGGGCCTGCGCGCGCTCAGCCAGCGCACCCGCAAGGAACGGCTGCGCCGCATCGCGGTTCAGTTCCGCGCGCTGGCCATTCAGATGGGCGGGGTGATGATCAAAGTTGGGCAGTTCCTCTCCGCCCGGCTGGATGTGCTGCCGGTGGAGATCACCGACGAGCTGTCTGGCCTGCAAGATGAAGTTCGCGCCGAGACATTTGAAGCCATCCGCCAGGTGCTCGAAGCAGAGATCAATGCTCCCCTGGAGACCCGCTTTGCGGCCTTCGAGCCCCAGCCGCTGGCTTCCGCCTCTATCGGGCAGGTGCACCGCGCCAGGCTGCGTGAGGAGCTTCTGCTCAGCGATGCCGTTGAACCAACCGGCAGGCCTTCTCCCATCCCGCAGGTGGTGGTAAAAGTCCAGCGCCCCAACATCCAGGCTATCGTCGAAACGGACCTGTCGGCTCTGCAAGTGGTCAGCGGCTGGATCAATTATTATCCCCCTATCCGCAAACGCGCCAACATCCCCGCGCTGCTGTCCGAGTTCAGTCGCTCGCTGTATGAGGAAATGGATTATCTGACCGAGGGCAGCCACGCGGAAACCTTCGCAGCCAACTTCGCCGGCCGCCCTGATATCTGCGTGCCGCGCGTCTTCTGGAGCCATACCACCCGCCGGGTGCTGACCCTGGAAGAAATCGAAGCCATTAAAATCACCGATTATGCCCGCATCGATGCTGCTGGCATCCGCCGCGCCGAGGTAGCCACCCGCCTGTTTGACACCTATCTCAAACAAATCTTCGAGGATCGCTTCTTCCACGCGGACCCGCACCCTGGGAATCTGTTCGTGCTGCCCGCCCCAGACGCGGCTTCGGATGGCTGGGATTTGGTCTTCGTTGATTTTGGCATGACCGGCGCGGTCTCGCCCAACCAGCTTACCGGCCTGCGTGAAATGCTCATCGCGGTGGGTACCCGCGATGTTGCCCGCCTGGTCCGCTCTTACCAGATCATCGGCTTGCTGCTGCCCGGCGCGGATCTATCCCTGCTGGAAAAGGCCACCCAGGCTGCTTTCGAGCGCTTTTGGGGAAAATCGACCACCGAGATGGTCAGCCTGGGCCACCAAGAAGCAGTTGCTTTTGCCAAAGAGTTTGGCGACCTGCTGTATGAAATGCCCTTCCAGGTGCCTGAAAATCTCATCCTTTTGGGCCGCTGCATGGGCATCCTTTCCGGCATTTGCACCGGCCTGGACCCCGATTTCAACGTCTGGACCAGCGTTACGCCCTATGTACGCCGGCTGGTCGAAGCCGAGGGCGGCAAAGGCGGCCGGGGGATCGTGGTGGAGGAAACCCTCAACGTTCTGCGCACGCTGGTATCGCTGCCCGGCCGGGCAGATGCCCTGCTCCAACGCATCGAGCAGGGCCGTCTGGAGGTGCAAATCCCCGAGCTCAAATCCCAGTTCCACCGCCTGGAACGCGGGATGCAGCGTTTAGCGATCACCATCCTGTTTGTGGCCTTCTTCGCCGGAGGTATCCAGCTCTACCTGGCCGGGGCGCTCAGTTTGGCCGCCGCAAGCGGGGCCGCCGCACTGCTAACCCTCTTGTTGGCGCTGTTTTCAAGGTGACCGGTAACACAATCCCCCTTGAGAAAACTTAATAGAGTTGTTAACTCGGGAATGTCTCATACAATCATTCTTCACTTGACAATCAAGAACGGAAAAGTATATACTGGTTTCACGCACCTATTTTATTGAAATTTAATAGAACACAGGCGGGATATGCGTCTCGGTGGGCCGGCCAACAAAAAAACGAACTTAACCGTTCGATTGATCCTTGGGGGATTAGCGCTTATTTTCATTATCGCATTTTGGGGCGAAATAAAAGGCGTATTTTCCCTTGTTGGGACCTTTTTCATGATGATATTGGGTTTTTCGATTGAAAACATCGATAAATCCATCCGGCAGGGCGTGCCGATTATTTGTTTCAACTGCTTTTTTGGTTTCGGACTGGTCTTCGTTCTTTGGCTGTTTCTCATCTCGGCGCAAGCGCTGCTCCCGGTCAATAACCTGCAAGAAGTTTACCGGACTGCCTGGCACCTGTGGCTCTTTATCACCCACCAGCACGGGCCGGCCGTTTTTGTCAAAGATGGGGTGAAAGTTTCAACCCATGAGGACGAAAAGAGTCACGGTCACGGCGTTGTGGTGGTCGATTTCAACAGCGCGGTCGTTCTGGAAGAACGCGATGTTGCCCCAGGTCTTACCCGGATGGCGGCAGTTTCTGAGCTCAGCCTCCTGAACATGCTCGCCCTGAGCGACGCGCCCGTATCACCCCGCGCCTGTGGGGCGGGGATCGTCTTTACCCGTCCCAACGAACGCATCCGCGGCGTGGTTGACCTGCGCCCGCAGTTCCGCATTCAACCCAAGGTGCCCTCGTATACCAAGGAAGGCATCGAGCTAAAATCCAATATTTTATCAATTTTCACTGTCGGTGACGATCTCTTCGCGGGCGCATTGCAGGTGACCCCAATCAGCCCCCGGCAGCGGGCTGAGGATTGGCGCGTGTGTGTCTTTGCGCCGTCAAAACAGGGGGAGGGCTTTTTATATCTGTCCCAACTGGTCGATGAGCTGGACAACGCGGATCGAGAGGAAATTGCGCAGCATGCCAGGGAAAACCAGGGACTTGTATCCCTGGAACCCTATGTTCCCTTACCCTGGCCTTCCAAAGTTCCCCGGTTCGATCCAGAACGCGTTTTTGACGCTGTTTTTGCACAGGCGCGCAGCGGCGAGCAGGAAGCCATCCCATGGACTGAATTACCCGTCCGAGTCGCCGCTGGCTTTTACCGGGACCTCATGCCCAAAATCAATTATGATGAGCTGTATGATATCAGGGGCAACGGGAAATTCCCACTGCCCGCTCACAAGCGCATGCTGCGATTATTTATGCGCAATAACGGGGTGCTGGCCTACCGGGTCGTTTATCACTGTTCCGGGAAGCCCCTGTTAATCGGCAGTGATTACCGCAAAGAAGACTTGCGCGTTACACCAGTTCGCCAGCTTACCAACCCGAAGTTGCTTCGCGACCGCGGTATTCGCATTGTGTTTGGTTCTTTTGGCGACCCGTCGCCCGTGTCGAACCTGGTTTATCAACAACGGCTGGACTCCTGGCGAGCGAACTGGGAAAAGGAGCTTAATCTTACCCAGGCGGACCGCGATTACCAGACCATGCGCACCCGTACCAAGGCCCTGATCGATACCCAGCAAAACCTGCGCTTCAGCTTGAAACAGCTCTTTCATATTACCGATTTTTCGGAAGAGGCGCTGGCCCTGCGGTTGATCCAGGCGTTGGAAAATGCCTCCGCTGATCCAAAAACGCGCCAGCTCATCCCGGCGCATACCATCGATTTAATGCGCTATATCCATAATACATTAATGACCCACCAGAACCCTGGCCAGGGCAATCCGCTTCTTCCAAAAAGCACCGGGGGGGGCAAATAATGCAGGTACGCAAACGTCTAAAGATCCAAGTCGGCGAATACGACTGGCAAAGCCTGATGGGCTTTATCCGCATGTTTGTCTTCGGGGCTGCCTTGATAATCGCTTTTGGCTGGTTTGGGAGCACTCGCCTGGACGGGGTGGATGTACGCGATATCGCCGACAAATACCGCCACGTCTTCTATTTCCAGCATTTGCCCCAATTTGTCCTCATAATCATCGCCTCTATTTTCAATGGCAACAGTTTTCGCTATATGATCGCACCCTTTAGCGCGATCCTGTGCGTTTTGATCGCCGGCGCATATTATGTTCAGGATGTTTATGCGCTGCCCAGTTTTGGGGATGGCATGCGCTATGTGATCGCATCCATGTTCGGCGTGAATTACCCGGTGATGGTAATTGATAAGGGCGCGCCTCAAATCAAAAAGAACGAGACGAACCTGATCGACAAGATCGGCGGGCCAGGTTTTGTAATGATCGAGCCGGGTAACGCCGCCATGTTCCGCAAACTGCGCGGGCCTACGGAAGCGAAAGTTTGCGAAGTGCACTTCCTGGCTCCTTTTGAGGTGCTTGCCCAGGCAGTAAACCTGGATGATCAGGACGGCTGTAAAGAAGAGGTTTCCGGTATGACGCGCGATGGGATCAAAGTTCTCATTAAAGACATTCATTTCCGTTACCGGGTCATTCCGGAAAATGAGGACTGCGGTTCGCCTGCGCGCCGTTCACTGGAAAAGCCATATCCTTTTTCGGAAAAGGCCATTCTCGATATGACCTTCGGCCTGGTCGTTGAAAAGAATGGCGTGGAAAACTGGCGTAAAGCGATCGATCGAAAGGTGATCGGTTTTATCACGGATTTTATCGCGGAAAAAAACATCGATTACCTGACGGCCCCGCGCAGCAACGAATTTAAGCCCCGTGAAGAAATGCAGCAGGAGTTATTCACCCCGGTTGCCAAAAAAAGTTTTGCGGACATTGGCGCGGAGCTGCTGTGGATTGATGTGGGCCATATCGAGATCGAAGATGAGAGCGTAGATGAGTTGCGCACTACGCTGTGGTCCGCGGAATGGGCTGGCGATGCCAGCGTTGCCCGGGCATATGGCGATGCGGTCCGCCAGGCATATCAAGAACTGGGCCGGGCTGAAGCTCAGGCCGACCTGATCATGAGCATCGCGGGATCCCTGTCTGAAGCGGAGATCAAGGGCGAATCCAGGGATAATATCCGGAAAATCCTGATTTCTCGGACCGCCCAGATTCTGGATGCGATGAGCAGTAACCCTCCCAATGCGGAACAAAATCCAGACCAACCAAACCGTCCAGATAAAAAGGATAAATAGTTCGTCTGGTTTATTAGGACCGGAGCCGGGGGCCTCGGGGTTTTTTAAACCCGGTCGATTTATCTTTTGAGCGGCGAAACCGGGTTGGGAACATCGGCTAAGACAAACCCCGACCATTCCTCATCTTGAACCGGTTCGACGGCTGGCCCCTGGTTTGTAACAACCTCCATTGCCTGAAGGTTGGCCATTTTCCGTTCCGCCAGGCTGCTTTTCATGTGCTCAAACAGGCTGTTCACGCTGCGCGCGTTGCCAAAACGCTGCCCATCCCGTTTTACCAATGCTGCCAGGGTTTCTCGCACCTTCTGCTCGACCGGCTGTCCATACTGGAAGTTCTCCTGTAGCGCCCGCCTGCGGAATATTTCCAACAGCTCATCCTGAGAAAAATCGGGAAATTCGACGGTCGTGCCCATACGGGATTTCAAACCCGGGTTCGCGGCAATAAAGCGTTCCATTTCGAGCGGGTATCCCGCCACGATCACCAGCAGCCGCGAGCGGAAATCTTCCATCATTTTTACCAGCGTATCAATCGCCTCCCGGCCGTAATCGGTTTGCCCGCCGCGCTCGAGGGTGTATGCTTCGTCGATAAACAAGACCCCATCCAGCGCTTCTCGAACCTTCTCTCGGGTTCGCTGCGCGGTTTGACCGATATACCCCGCCACCAGGTCTGCCCGGCTGACCTCAACACAGTGCCCGCGCCGGAGCAGGCCCATCGAGCAGTAAATCTGCCCGAGAATCCTGGCTACACTCGTCTTCCCCGTCCCGGGGCTGCCGGTGAAAATCAGGTGCTGCATCGGGGAAGACATGACCAAACCCGGTTCCTGGGTCCTGCGGATGCGGTCGTATTGGATCCGGTGGGCCAGGGTGCGGATAAAGGTCTTCACCGATTCGATCCCGACGAACGTATCCAGCTCACCCAGAATGCCTTCCAGGTCAACTTCTTCAACGGCTAAATACGAACGGTACTTTTCGGGAATATCCACCAGGGTCAACGGGGTATCGTCTGGCAGCGCGTTCTTCACAATTCGATACGCCCTGCGCCGGTCCAGCCCGTCCACCAGGTTGCGCATCTCTCCCGCATTGCCGAATGCGTCATCTCGCCCGGCATATAAACTTTCGATCATCTGGTACAGCGGCCCGGTGACCAATTCTTCTAGCGGGATTTCCCGGTTGGACAGCAGTTGCTCCAGGATTTTCCACAATTCGTCTGGCGAATAGTCCGGGAAATCGAACTGGTTTTCCTTGGGAAACCGCCTGGGCAAGCCCGGGTTGGATTGTAAGAAATGGTCCATCTTTTGGGGATAACCGGCAACAACCACGACCAGCCGGTCGCGGTCATCTTCCATGCGTTTGAGCAGCGTTTCCACGGCCTCCTGACCAAAGCCGCCGCGTTCCGGTTCCGTGAGGGTGTAAGCTTCGTCAATAAATAACACGCCATCCATGGCCTGGTCAATCAGGTTGTTGGTTTTCATTGCCGTCCCACCAACAAATTCAGCCACCAGGTCCGAAGATTTTGCCTCAACCAGGTGTCCTCGTTTTAGCAGCCCCAGATCATGGAAAATCTCGCCCACCAACCGCGCCACGGTCGTCTTTCCGGTCCCCGGGTTGCCGGTAAAAACCAGGTGATGGGTGGGAGAGTCGACCGGCGCTTCGCGGACCTGGCGCTTCCGCTGCTGCAGCGACAACCAGGCAGCCAGCTCATACACACGTTCTTTAATGCTTTCCAAACCTACCAGGGCATTTAATCGTTCTTCAATCGAACGCCGGTCATCCCGGTCCGCCGCGAACCACCCACTGCGCCTGCCGGTTTCCAGGTCTACCCGGCTGGTGTCCGAAAAGCGCGCCAACCACTGCCTGGCCCGCAGTCCCTCGGCGGTCATCCAGGTAGCCAGCTTATCCAGCTCCTCTTCATCGAACTGGTAATTGTAGAGTTGGCGCCCATATTGAATCAACCGGACGATCTCATTTTTCTCCGGGGCGGATATTTCCACCAGGTTCGGGTTTCGCTTTCCCTGCTCGTTGCGAAATATCAAGCTGCGCAGCTCAGGGATCGCCAGGTGCGAGGCCACTTCTTGCAGCAGTTCGTACTTTTCGATGGAAAAGAGAAAGATGACAATATTCGGGTTTGAACTTGGCAGGTGCGCCCATTCACCGATAATGCCGGCCATGGAACGGGGGTCTTCGAAGTAGGTCAGCCAGGTCTCGGCCTGGGCGATCACCACCGCGCTGCGGGTCTGCTCATCTTTGATGATCACATCCAGCATCCGCAGCGCGTGCAGATCACCCATTCCTCCCTCCGCCGGCGATACCGGCGAATAGGCGGAAGTCCTGACCAGCTGGCGGGTGCCTAACGGCCCCCCGGCCAGTATTTGCATCTCATTTTCAACGTCACAAGACTCCTCGATTATGGAAGTCTCCCGGTTGAAGTAGGCGCTGGATTCGTCATCGAAATAATAGATTGGCCGGTGCGGCGCAATAAAAGCGATGCGGTTATATTTCTGCTGCCGCAGAACGGTATGCAGGGCAGCTTCGATGCTCTGTTCTCGATAATTGAAATGAGATAAAGGCATCATCGATGCCTTTGCCATACAAAACGTAGAATCGATCTTCGCTATCGATGCGAATGATCTGGTGGAGTCGTTCGATACCCATGCGTGTTTACTGTCTTTTGCGCCGTGCGGTAGGCATTCTGATTTGCCCGGTTTCCTGGCAGGCCGGGATGATAACGATTCTGACGGTCGTTTCGATCCAGGCGCGTGCATTGACCGACTTCTACACCGTGCTGTTGGAGTGACCGGCTGATCTCAAGCCAGCGCTGCTCCAATTCATGTTCGGTGCGTTGTTCCCGGTCCATCGACTGGAAGTGCAGCTCATTTTGACCAATCTTCTCGCCGGCCGGGGCTACCTGGATGACCACCTGGTTGCCCTCCAGATTCGCCAGGTGCGCGTCATACGCCATGCGCATATCATTTTGAATGTAATCCGATTCCTCCAGAGCAAAGCCTTGTGCTTGCAGCGCCTGCACGACCAGGTCGGCAATGTTGATGCGTAATTGCGAATTGAGCACGTGGATCCTGGCCTGTACGACCGTATCCTCAAGCTCCTCCCGGAATTGCGGCAGATCAACATCCAACCACCCGACCAGCAGTTCCCGGTCTGGGGGGCTTTGTTCATTTTCCATCTGAACGCGGATGGATAAAGCATTCTCATATAGCTGGTTCAGCCTTCCCGCGCTCCAGAAATCCACCTCGATTTTCGAGGGAATGAGTTGCCCTTCCAGATCGACCGCTTCGACAAACTGGCTCTCATCCACTTGAATTAGCAGCCGGTTGATCAGATTCCCAGGCTGCCTGGTAAAGCAGTACCCACTCATTTTGCAAGCGTTCCAGTTCCACCCGCAGTTCCGAAAAGGATAAAACCAGCTGCTGGGCGGAGGTAATCACCGCCTCCGTGAGACCCATATCTAAATTTTGATGGGCCTGCTCAAGCTGGCGTTCCAGCCACTCGAGCCTGCCAGGGGTAAACTGCTCGGTATTGAAATATTGCTGGATATACGCGCAGTACATATCCGCGGCGTCCAACCATTCAACGGCGAAGTCGTGTTTTCCATTGGCATCCATCGCCATCTGCTGCAGGCTGGTGGTTAGCTCGGCTATACTTATCTTGGGTTTCCTGTGCCTGGGCTTTGATGCGCTGGTCAAACTGGCGCGCGTAATCCGCGATGACCGCGTCATAATGCTGCCACAGGCTGCCGATCGTCTGCTCGGATCGAGCGACAACGTCTGCTTCGAAGTCCAGCAGCGCCCGGGTGGTATTCCGTTCGATATCCCGAATATTTTTGCTTACATCGGAGAGCATCGCATCCAATGCTTCCTGGCGCGACTGCATCTCCTCAAAATTCGAATGAACAATCTCGGCGCTTTGATGGTCCACAAAATCCATCAACGCTCCAGAAGGTTCAGGGACCGTCTTCACATCGTTATGCTGGGAATCATATAGGCGATCATACTCTTCGGAAGTGATTGAAATCGCAGCCAGCTTATACCCGCTCATATTTCAACAACCTTCCTTTCATCCCGGCGGCCGTTTCGATGGCCTGGTGAAAAGCCTCGCTCAGCCGGTTTGGCGGTACACCCACCAGCATCGCTTCACCAGCATGGATGCGGATTTCAGCCCGGCGCGGATCACCCGCCAGGTCATGCGCTTTCAACCGGTCGGTGAAAAAGTGGATCTGCTGGTTGCTGCTGCCGCGCAGCCCCCGGTTATCATTGAGCTGCTCGATATATGGGCCGTCGATCAGGACGTCCAGCTGTTCCAGCAAATCATCCACGCCCGGTCCAGGCGGAACGCGCCGCAAGTGGGACAGGGTAAACCCGCTGAAACATATAATATTCAAAGGGCGCACCTGTCTGGCTAACCGCGCGAACCGCGCTAATCCGGCTGCTTGCAGCATCGGTTCTCCGCCAGAGAAAGGTCAGCCCGGTGACAGCCGGGTCTACCAGCAGTTCTTCTACCAGTTTATCCAGCGGGACCATACGGGCCGGCTGGATGGGGATCCAACCGGGGGCAATACAGCCAGGGCAGCGGAAAAAGCAGCCCTGCACCCAGATGACACTCCGCACCCCCGGGCCAAGCGAACGGGTCGATGGGCAGACCGCGGCAACATTAAGCACGTCAGCCCGTTCTGCCAGGTCGGTTCTTACAAGTGATGTGGTATCAGACCAGTCCATCGATCCTGTTCCTCCGGATCTTTACGCTTTTTCGTTTGGTGACAGATCACCAGAAACGATAACCATCCTGTCACCAATCATTATATAGAACATGTGTTCGTTTGTAAAGGACGAAAACCGGTTTATCGGCGAACTTTATGCAACCTTAACTTCCCGCGTCACCGCCTGGCAGGCGCTCGCCCTCGCCTACCTGCCGCTTTACCACCACCGGGTTCGAAAACAAAATGGCATTGGGAATTAACGCGCGTTTTCCTTCTTCTTGAAGAACGGTGTAACGCAGGTTGATTTCGATTACCTGGCCCTCATTCCCGGAAACAGCGATACGGTCCCCGCGCACAAACGGGTTGTAGATCAGGATCAACAGACCGGCCATGAAGTTCGAAAGCAGGTCTTTTAGCGCGAACCCCAGCGCAAAACCAACCAGCCCAAGCCCCGCAATCATCGCGGCTACATCGACCCCCAGCGTTCCCAGCGAGGTGATGATCCCAAAGATTAGCAGTCCAACCTCGCTGATCTGTTCCATCAGGTTGACCACATCCGCCGATAAGCGCCGGGTGCGCCCGAAGCGCAGCACCACCCCGCGCAAAAGCCGCGCCAGAATCCAAAAAACCACAAAGATGATGATCGCCATCCCCAGGCGGGGAAGAAACAAAATCACGGCTGTCCATACCTGTTGTAAAGTATCCGTTGGCATTTTCCATTCCTCCAACCCTGCTGCATAAAAAACCAGATACGGCCTGATCCAGCCATACCTGGTTTTCGTTTGATTACCCGGCTGGTTTACCAATAATGGTGAACCAGCGGTCGAACCATCTGGTTGTAGATCTCTTCCACTTTGCGCATCGTTTCTGGCGAGAGGGGCGGAAGCTCCCCAGCCCGGACGTTATCATCCACCTGATCGATGCGTTTGGCGCCTGGAATGGTGGTCGAAACCGCGTCGAACATTAGAATCCAGCGCAGCGCGAACTGCGCCATCGTCATGCCAGGGGGAACCAGCGCGCGCAGTGCATCTACTGCCTTTAAGCCGGTCTGGTAGTCTACCCCCGAAAAGGTTTCGCCCCGGTCAAAAGCTTCGCCCTGACGGTTAAACGTCCGGTGATCGTCCGCGTCAAACTGCGTATCCGCTTTCATTTTTCCAGTCAACATCCCGGAGGCCAGTGGGACGCGCGCCAGAATGCCCACCTTCCGGCGTTTGGCTTCGGTGAAAAACAACTCAGCCGGGCGCTGGCGGAAAATATTAAAGATGATCTGAACCGACTGGACGTTGGGGAATTCGATGGCTTTCAGCGCTTCTTCCACCTTCTCAACACTGACCCCGTAATAGCGAATTTTCCCCTGCGTTACCAGGTCATCCAGAACGCCAAACACATCGGGCATATAATATGCCTCGGTCGGCGGGCAGTGCAGCTGCACCAAATCGATCGTGTCGGTTTCCAGGTTTTTCAGGCTGCGCTCGATGAATGCCGTCAGGTTAGCCCGGTTATATCCCGCCGCCACATGCGGGTTCAACCGCCTGCCGGCTTTGGTGACGATATAAAAAGGCTCTTTCCGCTCGCGCCGCAAACGAGCCAGCAGGCGCTCGCTGCGCCCATCCCCATACACATCCGCGGTGTCGAAGAAATTCACTCCCAGGTCCAAGGCCCGGTTTAGCGTGCGGTAGGACTCTTCATCCTCGACCGGTCCCCAGGTTCCCCCAATGGCCCAGGCCCCAAACCCGATTGACGACACCTTCCAACCCGTCCGCCCAAACGCTCGGTATTCCATTGCTGATCTTTTCTCCCTTGTGTCTGATATGGTTTCCGCCCTGCCTTCGCCTGCTAATTCTGCTGCAAGTACAAGTTTAACACAACCTGCACCTTCTCATATGCTTCTGCAATTGCCGGGATCGGCTCTGTTCCGGCAATCACTCCATCGCGGGAAGCAATCTCCAGGGCACGGCACAATGCGACCATTTTATGCGCGCCAAAAATTCCCGAGCTGGATTTTAAGGTATGCGCGACACGTTGTAAATCGTCCCGGTCTCTATTCTCAAAAGCGACGCGCAATTCTTCTATCTGTTTGGGGACATCTTCCAGGTAGGTCTCGATCACATCCCGCAGCCCATCGCCCAGACCATCGATCAGGTCCTGCATGCGGGCCGTGTCAACGACATCCCCATCCGGTTCATTTTCGACTGCTTTGGGTGTCATCATACGCCTTTCTCCAGGTGCCCGACGAAGCACCTCGATCAACCCCTCCATCGAGGGTAATTCCGGCAGCTCATGCGGCGGTCCAGATTCGATTGAAAAGCATAGACTGCCAGGCCAGTCACCTTGCGAACTTAACGGCGCCGTTCGATCCGTTCGAGCTGGTTTACCAGGTAGCCCTGATTATTTTTTAGCCCCATAATTTTGTGCACCACAACCGCGGACTCTTCCCAATTAGCCTGCTGGATATGCTGGCACAACTCCACGGCTGCCTCGGCAATGCGCGCCCATTTGGGACCGCCAAAGTTGAAGCCGCCGTGTTTGTTGCGCCAGTCGCCTTTCTCAAAAGCCAGATGAACATCCTCCAGCGAAAGACCTGTGCGCTCCTCAAATGGCGCCAGGATTTTGGCCGGGTCCGTCTCCTGCTCAATGTGAAAATACAGATCGGTGGCCTGGTGGGCTTTGTCACCCTGGAAAAAGGAGGTATTTAGCCTGGCTTTTTGGGCTATTTCCGGGTAGATATCCGCCTGGAATGCCCCCATCTCTAAATACAGCACATACACGAGCCTGCGGAAGATATTCAGCGCCTTTTCTTTGTCATCCATAGTTTTCGATCTTTTGTCCTGGTATGGTTTTTCCCTGCGAATTGTACGAATAGATTAAGTGTACCATGCGAGTAACAGAATAGGCCGGAGGAAATGCTTTTAGGGATTTTTTGTCTGCGTGTTTTCAAATACTAAATTCAATAGTATTAAAAAAAATTATGGGAGAAGTGTCCAATGGGTTATAAAGGGAATATCCACGCGCTGGGGTGTCCCTAACGGATTGGAGTGGATCAACACCCTCGCCCACTGATCATCGCAGGTCAGCGGGGGAAAGTTGTTTTGCTCGAGTTCTGGACCAGCGGCTGAATTAACTGCCAGCAAAGTCCGTGCGCAAAACGACATTGTGTTCCATTTCACCAATTGCGCTTAGAATAGTGAAAGATAGGCTCAAGCACAGGCTTTAGTATAGGGGACTTAAACGAATGAACATTTTGCAAGAGCTTGAAAATATTGAGACGACAGACGAAAGGCGTTTGCAAATCGGCGAATGGCTTGAGAAAACTGGTGATCCTCGTCCGGGTGTCGGAGTAAAAAAAGGTGTACCTGATATTGTCTGGCTGCCGGTAACACCAGGGGGAACCGTTACGATCACACGCGTTTGGGAACCCGAGACACCTGAAGAGGTAGCCAGGGTCACGCATGTTCAGGATTTCATTGTAGAGCCTTTTTACATTGCCAAATACCTCGTAACGTATGCACAATATCGAGCTTTTGAAGAGGCTGAAGATGGGTTTAATAATTTGACCTGGTGGCGAGATATGCCTGACGCCTTTCAACGACAAAAGTTGGCAGAACAGCGAACAAAAAGGCTGAATAACCCCCGTGATAGCATCTCGTGGTTTCAAAGTACTGCCTTTGCACGCTGGATAAACCATCGCTTGTTGAGCATCGAAATCCCTCACCCATCTGGTAAAGGTGTTTTTAGGATAGGCGACAATGCACAAGTTCGGTTGCCGACCGAGTGGGAATGGCAGTGGGCGGCCCAGAATGGCGCAGAAAAACGCCCTTTTCCATGGGGAGAAAAGAAAACAGGATATGCGAATACCGGTGACACAGGACTGAAACAGGCAATCGCCATTGGAATGTATCCTCATGGAGCAGCAGCGTGTGGCGCAATGGATATGGCAGGCAATATCATGGAATGGTGCGCCAATGACAAGCAGAATGTAGAAGTAATCAATGCAGGGAATAACAATTCAAAGGTATTGCGCGGAGGCGATTGGGGATATGGAATCGAAATTGCGTCCTGCACTCGTGCTGACGATGAAACCCCAGGACGTATCGACGCATTGAATGGCTTTCGATTAGTTTTGGGATAATATTTCGAGCTCACAATTCGACGATGATGGCCGGAGAGGAAATCCTCTTCCGGCCTTTTTTGTCATCGAGCTTCCATGCTATAATAATTCTGATAATATTGATAAAAATACCAGGAGGGTGGAATGGGTTTGCGTTATAAAGGGAATATTCACGCGCCAGAATTTCCCCAGGATTTAGAATGGATCAACACCCCTCGCCCGCTGACCATCGCGGGGCTGCGCGGGAAGATCGTTTTGCTCGAGTTCTGGACGAGTGGCTGAATTAACTGCCACCATAATGTTGCGCAGTTGCGTCAACTCAGGGAGCAGTTTCCAAATGAATTGGTCGTCATCGGGGTTCATTCGGGCAAGTTCCCGTCTGAGCAGTTAACCGAAACGATCCGCCAGACGGTGATGCGGCATGGCATTGAACACCCGGTGGTAAATGATACCGGGTTTAAGATCTGGAATGCATATACCGTGAACGCCTGGCCGACCCTGGTTCTCATCGATCCGAGGGGCCGCATCGCGGGCGAAACGTCCGGGGAAATTCTAGCCCAGGATTTTGCGCCGCAGATCCAGGAGGTGATCGACCAGAACCGGGAGCTCCTCAACCTGGAACCCCTCGACCTGTCGAAGGAAGTGGACGCGGAACCGGAGCGCCCACTGCGCTTTCCGGCGCGCCTCCTCATTCGCGGTGAGAGGATGTTTATCGCCGACAGCGGGCACCATCGCATTCTGGAAGTGACGCTGGACGCGGATGGCATGGGCGGCGAAATTACGCGCGTGTTCGGCGCAGGGCTCGCGGGGTTGAGAGATGGCGTGGGCGAAGAAGCCCAGTTTTCGAACCCGCATGGATTGAGCCTTAAAGGCAGCCCTGACAACGGTACGCTGTATGTGGCGGATACCGAGAACCACGCGGTACGCGCGGTACGCCTGGACAGCGGGGAGGTGCGCACGGTGGCCGGAAACGGGCAAAAGGCGCACGGCCGGCTGGCGCTGGTCAGCCCGACGGAAACACCCCTGCGCTCGCCCTGGGCAGTGCTCGCTTTGGAGCAGTACGTGATGATCGCGATGGCCGGGTCGCACCAGATCTGGGTTTTGATCGATGAAAAGCAGTTGGGCCCGTTTGCCGGGAATGGGCGCGAGGCGCTGGTGGATGGGCCGGTGGACGAAGCCAGTTTCAACCAGCCCAGCGACCTGGCGTTTGGATTGGGCCACCTGTTCGTGGCGGACGCCGAAGCCAGCGCTGTGCGCGCCATCTCCCTGACCGAGACGCCAAAAACGCAAACCGTGGTAGGCCAGGGCCTGTTTGCGTTTGGCGACCAGGACGGTTCCACCAGCGAGGCGTTATTGCAGCACCCGACCGGTCTGGCGTTTGACCAGCAGGTACTGTATGTCGCCGATACTTATAATAACAAAATTAAACTTCTGGACCCGGTGGCAGGGGAGGTAAAGACGTTGGTGGGCAGCGGTGAGGCGGGCCTGAGGGATGGAACTTTTGAAGAAGCCCGCCTGTTTGAGCCGGAGGGCGTGCAGTTCCACCAGGGCCGTTTATATATCGCGGATACGAACAATCACCAGGTGCGGGTCGCCGACCTGACCCTGCGCACAGTCACGACATTCCACCTGAAGGGGTTGGAGCGCCTGCCGGTCGCCGCCGCGGTCGAAACGCCCGTCCAATTGCTCGTCCCGGTGACGGGCAGCCCCGGTAAACTGTGGGTGAAGCTGGATGTGCAATTACCGGAGGGCTATCACCGCAATGCCGAGATGCCAGCGCATTTAATCGTGGGGCAAGGGGATAATGCTGTCACCTACACCTTTGATGAAGCGGAAGAAATTGTTTTCCCGGTGGAGGCGCAGTCGGGGCAGGAAGTTTCGTTAGACCTGACGCTTTACTACTGCCAGGGTGAAAATGCAGCCTTGTGCCTGATCCACAGCCGGTCTTTGACGCTGCCCGTGAGGGTGGATAAATCTGCCAGCGACCATGTGAGCGTGCCATACCCTGTGGCAGCATAAGGATGGGAAATAAAAAGGCCGGATAGGTTCGCCTCTGATTGTAACAACTGTATAGCCGGCTGCCGCAAAGCGGGCATCTGCCGGTCGGCTACGGTACGACAGGCGATGGTTTCGATTTGGGTTTAGGAACCCAGAATGTCGTGATACGCATCCCGAATAACGGCTTGCCCTACTTCGGCGGGTAGCCCGTGATATCGCGGATCTGCTCGTACAGCGGGCGCAGCCGCCCGTACATGTGCAGGTACACGCGGTTATACAGCTCATCATAAATCCGGTGGTTGGTGGGGTTTGGCTCAAACGTGACCCCCAGGCGGGTCATCTCGGACACGGCGGTGGTGAAGTCAGGGTGCAGCCCCAGCCCCACCGCCGCGTCGATGGCCGCGCCCAGCCCCGAAGCCTCGTACAGGTGCGGGCGCACCACCGGCAGCCCGAAAATATCCGCGGTGAGCTGCGTTGGCAGCCACGCTCTGGCTGCCGCCCCCCACCAGGCGCAGCTCGGTGATCGCCACCCCGCTGCGTTTGGCGGTACGCTCGGCCCCTTCGCGCAGCGCGTACGCCAGACCTTCCAGGATCGAGCGGTACAGGTGCGCGCGCGTGTGCACATCCCCCCAGCCGATCACCGCGCCCTTTGCCTCCGGTCCAGGCACGCGCAGCCCGGGCGACCAGAAGGGCTGTAGGGTCAGGCCCAGCGAGCCGGGCGGCACACTGTTGACCAGTTCGTCAAACAGGTCCTCCGCCTCGATGCCCATCTCATTGGCCTGATACTGCTCTGGCTGGCCAAACTCGCGCTTGAACCAGCTCACCATCCAGTAGCCGCGGTAGATCTGGATCTCCAGGCTGTACGCATTGGGTACGGCCGCCGGGTAGGGCGGGATCAACGGGATAACCTCGATGTAGCGCTGATGCGTGGTGTTGATCGTGGCGGTCGTGCCATAACTCAGGCAGGCGATGTGCGGCGCCAGGCAGCCCGCGCCAATTACCTCACAGGCCTTGTCGGCGGCGGCGGCAATCAGCGGCAGCCCGGCCGGGATACCGGTCGCCTCGGCGGCCTCTCTTGTAATTTCACCCAGCATGTGAGCCGGCGGCACCAGGTCCGGCAAAACGCCAAGATCCATCGGCACGGCCTGCCACTTCCAATCCGACGGTCGCGCCCAGGTCAGGCGTTTGTAATCAAAGGGAATGTAGCCCACCTGGCTGCCCACCGAATCGACGAAGCGCCCCACCATCTTGTACGTCAGGTATCCGGAGAGGAACAGGTACTTGTGCGTGCGCTCCCAGACTTCCGGCTGGTGCCTGCGGATCCAGTTCGCCTCCGCTTCCGCCTGCAAGTACGCCACCGTCTCCGTCATCCCGGACGCGCGGAAGGCCAGTCCCCACCAGCCGCCCACCGGCTTCAGCCCAGACGTATGGCGCTGGTCCAACCAGACAATTGCCGGGCGCAGCGGCTTGCCCTGCGCGTCCACATTGATCAGCGTCGACCGCTGGGTGGTCAGCGCCACCCCGGCCACTGCCTCTTTGATAACGCCGGGGATTTGCCAGAGGAGCTGGCACGCCTGGCATACCGCGTTCCAGAACACCCCCGGGTCCTGCTCTGCCAGTCCTGGCGCAGGCGAAACGTACGGTTCGATGGGCACGCGGGCTTTTGCCAGCAGGTTGCCGCGTAAATCAAACAACAGAGCGCGCACGCTTTGCGTGCCATGGTCAATTGCCAGCAGAAGATCACCCGCCATACAGCCACTCCGATGCTTTAGAAGCGATAATTGTATTTCCGTCCAGGTGCAAGGGTATTCAGATTTATATTTATAACATGGGAAGGCAATTCAGGGGGTTAGAATGCAGTATGCGGCACCGGTGTGCCGCATACTGCATTCTCCTTCTTGCAAAAAGAGAGCCGAGCGCTTATATCTCGGGGTCGGTGTTGTCCATGCTCCGCTGCGGTGGCATGCTGCTAGGTTCCACCGTATCCGCGGCCTTGCGCAGATTATCGCTGACCTGTTCCCGCACTCCGGTGACCACTTCTTCGCTGCGATCCTTTAGATCAGAAACACGGTCCTGCATCCGGTTGCGGGTTGTTTCGACCGTGGTACCCAGGCGCTGGCGGCTGTCTGAAACCAGCTTACCGGTCTTGTCCACGGTAGCCTGAACGGTATCCATTGCCTGCTCGCGCAGCTCGCGCCCGCGTTCGGTCAGCATTTGCCGGGTCTCATCCCCAGGCCGGGGGGCATTCAGCAGCGCCATCACATACCCAACCGCGCTGCCAACCAGAACCCCCGTCAAAAAGTCTCCAAAGCTTGAGTGTCGTTCACCCATGATCATCATCCTCCATCCATGCAAGCATGGAACCAGAATAAAATGCAAAACTTCATTGCTTAAATCATAATTGACCCGCTGGGGTCATTGCAACGGGGACTTTGGAGATGGAAGCGTAGGGATTCTCCTAAACTGGATGAAATTATCGCCTGCCCCTCAACCGGCCGACCATGAAATCCACATTCCCCCTGATAAAAAAGACTGCCGGATGGCCTGATTCCTGTCTTGTGCGAGACACTTTTTGAAATGAGGCCACCGGCAGTTCAGTTTTTGATCAAAAACACAGCGGGTACAGGTTTTACCTGTTCTTCATTTTTGCCTGCATATTGATGTGGCTTTCAGCAATCGCGGTCAGTTTCTTATCCGCCATGCCTTCTTCATCCGCCGTCTGGTCCAGAAGCCGGGCGATGTTCTGATGACCCAGCGCCCTGGCATACGCCCGCGCGGTGCCGTACCCGGAGATTTCGTAATGCTCCACCTTCTGCGCCGACGCAATGATTGCCGCGTCTTTCACCTGAGGGTCGCCCATTTCTTTCATTTCTTCATCGCCTTCTTTCAGAAGGCCTTCCATGCCCATGCAGTGCTTGCCTTTCGATGGCATTTTCAATTCGGTAAAAATCTGGTCCAACCGTTCAATCTGCTTGTTGGTAACATCCAGGTGATCCTGCAAGCCTCTCTTGAGATCCTCGGAGCTTGCCTGCTTGATCATCTTGGGCATCGCTTTAACAATTTGCTTTTCGGCATCGTAGAGATCCCGCAGGGATTCTACGAACAGTTCATCCAGGCTTTTTACCTTTTCCTTGGCTTTCGTCTTTTCCGTCATAATGAACCCTTCCTTTCTTGAGTAGAGAAAATAAATTCTGTTTGCCCCCTGATTGGTTCCCCTTTTGGACATAACACAGGTTAACGATAAACTTTTGGAAAAAGCAAAAAAACGGGGAACCTCCTCAAAACAATGTTAGGGATTCCCCGGACGGCCGGTTATAAGGAAAGGGTGTATGCCGGGCATGTCCGCGCATACACCCTTTCTTTCGCTTTATCCGGTTACTTCTGAACGATGCGCACCTGGTCCACCAACCCCCACGCCCAGAAAACGTAATCCGGAGTATATGCCGCGCCGGACCGGCGGAATGAAGACCAATCCGTCCACGGTTCATGTTCCGCCGCCCGGTGCAGCGGCCCAAGCATATTGCGCGGGCTGCTGACCACTTCAATGTCCACCTGATTGGCCCCAGGCTTTAGCAGCCCGCTGATTTCCAAACCATTCGCCGCCCGCCAGGGGATATGCCCGGCGAGATGCCCGTTGACCCACACAGCCACATCCACCGCGCGGTGCTCGCCCAGGAACACCCGCGCCGTCTTGCCCGGCTCATAATCCACGCTGCCGTGGTAGATCATGCTGCCCGCGTAATGCGGGTACCCCTGCCCGGCCCATTCACCAATGTGGAGCTGTTGTGGTTCAGCGATAATCGCCCGATCAAGCGACACGCCAAAGTCACCCATTAAGTAGCAGTCTTCCAGCTCATAATAATTCCGGTAGGCGCAGGAAAGCACCAGTTCATTTTCACCCACCTTCAACCCGGGCAGCGCGATCTTGTGAAAAGACTGATCCAGATACCAACCGGCGGGTGTGTTCGCTACGGTTTCCCCATTCAGCCGGATCTGAAACCATTCCGCCCCCTCCAACAGCAGGAAGACCGGTTTTTGTGGCGCATCTTGCACGGTAAAAGTAAAGCGCAGCGCTACCGGCGCGCCGTCTTGCGCATGCGGTTCGAGCGCCCAGCGGTAGCGCTGCGGCAGGCCGTTGTAATAGTTCGGGCGCATCCCCAACGTCTTACGGATCGCATCCTGCGCGCGCCACACATCCGTCTTTTCCGACCATTCGCCGTCGCCCATGCGGTACTGGCACATATCCAGCGTCAGCAGGTTGGGGTCGGTGCGGGTAAAAGTGCATTCCGGCCCAATATAACTGGCCGTCTCCCGGCGCGTCCACGCCCAGCTCTCGCTTTGCGGGGTACCCTGGCTGCCCTGCGCGGCCGGGTCTCCTGCCGGTTCAACGATATATAAGCGCGAACCAGCCGGGGCAAAGTAGGTTTGGAAACGGAACATGCCATCCAAAACGGCTGCATCCACCGGATAAACGTCTCCGGTGAGCGGGTCCCATTCTTCCAACCGGCCGCTGCCTTGTAGGGCCACTTCCACCGGAGTGCCGTTCTGCCGGTCATTGTTGACGATAAAGTAGGCGTACCCACCGCCGCCGAGATCGCGCTGCATGGTCAGCAGATGAGCAGCCTGCTGCCCGTGCGGGGTGAGCAGCGAGATCCGCCTCGGCAGGGCGGCTTCCAGAGCTGCATTCAGCGTGGAAGCGTCTGGCAGCACCTTTACGCCGGGCCGGTTCCACAGCTTCGCCAATTGGTCCGCCGGTTCCGCCTCCACCAGCATTGGCAGCGGCTCAAAAGCAATCACCTGCCCGCCGCCTGCCAGGTAGCGCTCTAACAGGTCCACCGTTGAGGCCAGCAGCGTCTGCGTTCCCGGCGGAACGATCACCAGCGCGTACGGCGCGCGCCCAACTACGATCTGGCGCCCATCCACCTTCCCATCACTGGCCAGGATTTGCTCGTCGCCGAAATCAAAGTCGTAATGGGTTGCCAGCAGCGCGCGGACAAAATCGTTCAGGCGCTCGGAATACGCGTTAGCCTGTTCCACCCGCGCATCCCCCTCACCCAGCATCATCCACCCGGTGGCGATGGGGTGGAGCAGCAGCACATCGCGCACCGCGCTGCCTTCGCTCAGCACCCGCCCGATGCGGGCAAAGTAATCTTCCACCACGCCGTTATATTTCCACCAGGTGGTGTTGTAGTTGAAAGCCGGCGGGTAGTCGCGCTTGCGGCAGCCGCGCAGCGAATAGAGCGCCAGGTGCTGGCAGCGCAGGTTCACGCCCAGCACGTACTGCCAGTCGCCGTTCCATTTCTGCCCCTCAAAGGTGAACTCCCAGCCCGAGCAGCCGTACGTTTCGGACAGCACCCGCGCGCGTCCAAACTGGTTGGCCACGCTGGAGCACTGCTTGATGGTCAGAAACTCGTGGTTCTGTTCGGTGAGCATATCGATGCCTGGCACCTGCTGATAGCGGTAGTGCGGCATGACCGCTCCCCCACGCAGGATGTGGTACCCCATTTCATTCTCGTTCAAGAAGTGGCCGGTGAAGGCCAGCCCATGCTCCTCGCACCATTCGCCAAGCTGTCTGGAATACGCCTCGGCAAAGCGCTGGCTGATCGTCTACCAGTAATCATGCCGGATCTTCGCCGCCCGAACCCCATCGTAGAACAACCAGGGCAGCTCGTCCAGCAGGTCGTATCCCCGGCGCTGGCGGAACATCTCCGGCAGACCGTCCGTCCAGGGCAGCATCCGCCGCCTGGAAGGCGTGCGGTGGCTGAGCAAGTTGGGCTCATCGGTGAAAATACCCGGCACCGCCCCGCCAAACGCATCCCCGACCTCTTTGTAATAGGCTTCATAGGTGATATCCAGGAATGCCGCCACCGAATCCGGGTTAAGGTTATCCGCATAGGCATCGTCGTTGAACCACTCACTACCCTCCGCCACTTCGCGGCGCAGCACCAGGTACAACTCTCCAGGTCGCAGCCCATCCATTTGCGGATCTACCCGGCGCAGGGAGGTTAGCGTTTCATTTTCTACCGTCCCGGCGAATACCGCCAGCGCCTCCCGGCTGTCTTCTGGCAGGTGAGCGCACTCCTCCACCGTAACCATCTTTGCCCGGAAAGCATCCCCGCCGCGCGCGGGCACCAGCCCGCCCGCGAACCCCGACGGCCAGCGGTCCTCGTCATACAACCAGGCGTTCATGCCCGTTTCCTGGGCCGTCTTCACCGTCTGGCGGATGCACTCCATCCATTCCGGGCCCATATAGGTGGTTTCCAATCCTTCCCGCGAGTGCATAAAGAACCCGCCCATGCCGTGCGCTTTCATATCCTTTACCTGGCGGGTCAACTCCTCCACCTGCAGCCGGTCATTCCACGACCAGAAGGGCGCGCCTCGAAACGACAACGGTGGATGCAAAAACTCCTTACGCAGTGTGTCCATACAATCTCCCATCATTGGAAAAATATCCGTGTTCTTGACCAGCGAAGCTCTGTTTAAATATACAACCAAACCCGCTATTGCTTCTAGTCACGAACATGATTAGAATATTTGCTTGTTGACGCACCAGCAAGGCTGGTGAAAACCAGCACTGTTAGTGAGCACCAGCTCACTGTTAGTGAGCACCAGCTACCGCTGATGCGATCTCTAATTAATTGAGGACCTTTTATGCCAAACAACGTTTATATACCTGAGAGCGCCATGGCCATCGTGGCGCACCCGGATGATATCGAGTTTAGCTGTGCTGGAACCATGGCGCGCTGGGCCAAAGCCGGCGCGCGCATTTCGTACGTGTTATGTACCAGCGGGGATGTCGGCATCGCACAACCCGGCATGACCCGCGCCCAGGCGACCGAGATCCGTGAGGCGGAGGCTCGCGAGGCCGCCCGGATTGCCGGCGCCAGCGAAATTATCTTTCTGCGCGAGCCGGACGGAATGCTCCAGGCCACGCTCGCGCTGCGCATGAAGTTGGTGCGCGAGATTCGCCGCTTTCGCCCGGAAGTCATCGTCACCGGTGACCCGACCGTGGTTTTTGCCGGTTCCGATTACCTCAACCACCCCGACCACCGCGCCGCTTCGCTTGCCGCCCTGGAAGCCACCTTCCCCGCCGCCGGCCAGCCAAACCTGTTCGAAGAGCTGGCCGGGGAAGGCCTGACTGCTCATAAACCCCGCCGCGTGTACGTCAACGTCTGGGACAATAAAGCGGATGTGTATGTCAACATCGAGGAAACCATCGAAACAAAAATTGAAGCGCTGCGGGCGCACAAGAGCCAGATGAACGAATGGGACCCCGGCCCTTCCATCAAGGAATGGGCTGCCAGCAGCGCCCAGGGCAAAGAAATGGCCTACGCCGAAGCCTACCGCGTGGTCACGCTGGTGGACGATAAGACCTGGGAGGCGTTAAAGCACCAGGATGGCCAGGATATGCCGGAGGCAGCCGCAAAAAGCGAACCCACGGAAGGATCCAAGCCGGCGTAGCTTACTGGAACATTTCCCTGACGTACGGGTGGATCAACTCCCAGTTCGGCAAAAGCACGCTGGCTCCGCCGTCTGTAATAAAAGGCGTGGTCATTTCGCGGCGGATCGTGTGACTCTCAAAGCGGTCGCTTACCCCAGCCCGAAGAAAGGCCAGCCCCAGCCGCGGCCACTGCCAGATGGGCAGGTTGCTGTCCACCGAAGCGAACCCCGCCTGGATTACCGCGGGCAGGCGGGGCCAGGTTTGCGGTGAAAACATTTCCACGGCAATGGCACGCACCAGGAACTGCCCGTGTTCCATACGGAAAAAGTCATCCGCGCCTTTCCGGTCGCGCACAAACGCCAGCGCCTGCGCCCCGTCCAGGTGATGCTGCCCGGCAGGCAGCCCGCCCATATCCTGCGGCAGGTTCACCGTTACCCCTCCCAGTGCATCCACAATGCGCTGGAAAGCGTCAAAGCGCACCCGCAGATAATAGCCCACGTTGAGGTCGAAATTTGCATCCACGGTTTGCAGCGCCGCCAGCGGTCCGCTGCCCGCCTGGCTGGCTTCCGCGTAGAAATGCGCCGTGTTGATGCGGTTCTCTCCCACGCCGGGGATCGTCACCCACAGGTCGCGCGGGATCGAAAGCATCTTGACCGTCGGCCACAGCGGATCGATTGACATTACCATCATCGTGTCGCTGCGCCCCACCGCGCTGCCGTCCGGGACGCGGTCGATGCCCAATACGAGCAGGTTGGTGCGCAAAGGCGCCAGGAAATAGACCACCAGCGCGGCCAGGGTCAACAGCACCGGCAGCAGCAGCGCCAGCAGGCAGGCACCACAGCCCGGCGCCGGTCTGTTTCTGCGCCGCCAGGAGCGCTGTTGAGCGCGGGGAACGTGGATGGATTGGTACTGCGCTAATTGTTCAGGGGGAATGCCCGGCGGGCTGTATTGTGGATATTGGTAAGATACACTCATGGATTCCAGTTTCTTCTAGAAGCAGCATTGTAACCCCATTCGCCTGCTTCTTTCGGCGGGGGTAGGGATTTCCCTACCCCGGGGATGGGGAATCCCGGTTTATGCCTAATCGCAATATCCGCTATCATATAAATACCAAACGCAAGAACCCCGAGGTCATATATCCCTCGGGGTTCCTGCGTTAAGAAGCCGCACCAGCGATGCTGTGGCCTGCTTTAAAATAAGGAGCAAATATGAAACTACAGAAAGGCGCCAAAATTTACACTCTGGATGGTCAGGAACTGGGTGGCCTGAGCCGTTTTGTCATGGACCCGCGCACAAAAAATGTTACCAATATTGTCTTCCAGCGAGGAATCCTTTCCCATGAGGAATACATCCTCCCGATGCGCCTGGTTGACCATGTAGACGAGGCAGGCATCCACCTGCAAAGCCTGCCGGTCGAACATATAGAAGATCTCCCGAAATTCCTGCAAGAGGAGTTTGTCATCGCGGACGAGCACGCTTTGCTGCAAGAAAACTATTCCGGCGACGATGCCATTGATGCCTACTTCCATTACCCGTCTGTCGAAATGCAGTCAAGCAATGCGTTTTATCCAAACGATCCGTATTTCTACAATCCCAGCGGAGGAAGCCCGGTCGGCCAGGCGCCGGCAGTGGGGGTTCCAATCACTGGGACGGGTGACGAACCGGCAATCATCCGGAAAACGGAAGAAAATATCCCCGAAGGCACGGTGTCTTTGAAAGAAGGCTCCAAAGTCTATTCCAACGACGGCAAGCATATCGGCAGCATCGAACGTCTTTTTGTCGATAACAACAGCGGTCGAGCCACTCATTTGATCATCTCCAAGGGCCTGCTGCTCAAAGAGCGCAAACAAATCCCGGTCGACTGGATCGACAAGATCATCGCGGATGAAGTCTACCTGGCAGTCAATGCCCCTTTCACCGATCGCCTGCCCGATTATCAGGAGAAGTAAAATACGCGTTGTGCTGATTGTGCGGCTATGCGGCACAATCAGCCCGTGCTAGCGGTAAATCGTCAGAGTCCGGCGGCGCACTCGCGCCAGCCCGGCGTGGGTAAAACCCAGGCAGCCTTGCAGGTCCACGTAGGTCAGGCTCTTCATCCCTTCTAACGTTTTGAGTACGGGGTCTGATAACTTGCAATAGGTAAGGATTAAGGTGGACAGGCGCGGGAGGCTCTTCAGGTGTGCCAGCCCGTTGTTGGTAACCGAACACGAGCTGAGATTCAGCCCGGTAAGCTGCGGCAGTGCTTTTAGCTTTGCAATGCCCTCGTTGGTAACGTTGCGGTTCTCGGCCAGATCCAGAAAACGCAGCGTCTTTACCTCCTGCAGATCCCCCACCAACTGGTTCAGGTCCCAATCATTAATCCCCTTGATGCGCACGCGTATGTCCTGGTCGGCTGGAATATGAAAAAACCCCGGTCCCCGGTCTACCTCCTGCCAATCGATCTCCCCACCCATGGGACGGACAAGAATAATCAACGGCAGTTCAGATGAGAAATCGATTGTCGCGGCTTCTTCGGGCATAATTGGTCTCCAGGCTGGACAGGGATAGCGGTATGCGCTGCGACGATCGTTCGCAGCGCATACCCATTATTTTTATTCTATCACACAGCCCAGTACACTTTCACAAAAAACTGCCAGTTTTCTAGAGATCGGGGTGGTTTGGTTCGTGCGCAGTACGAACCAAACCACCCCAATCATACTACGGCAGCACCCAAAGCAAGCTGTCTGAGCTTTGCCGGTTATTCAAAACGTTTGCTGAATCCGCCCGATTAAGCGTGGGTGCGGATGCGGAACCAGAACGCTCCCAGGAACGAATAGATCGCGTAAGCAATCAACCCCAGCGCCACCAGACCAAGCAGCCACGGGCCGTAGGGCTGCTGCACCAGAAACAACAGCGCCCCATCCAGGCCGCTGACTCTGGCCGGGTTTTTGGTCGTCGCCGCCAGCACAGCCAGGAAACCGATGATCACAAAAACCAACCCCAGGGCCACATATCCAAACCGGCCCAGGCGCACTGCCCACTTGCGCTGCTCAGCGTTCATCTGGTAGGACTTAAACCGTTCGTGGAATTTCGCCCGGTAGCCGTCCCAAATCCGAACCGCCCCTACTACAAAAAGGATGGCGCCGATCAAACCGATCAGGATCGGCCCCCAGGGTTGGCCCATAATACCGGCAGCCGTGCTTTGCACCGATTGACCGGTGCTTGGGATAGCCCCCCCACCTGAACCGCGAATCAAATTGACCGTGGGGACAAACAGGGAGGCATATGCAATCCCAGAAACCAGGTAACCTGCCCGCTCGGCCATTCCTTTCATATCCGAGCCTTTGTGCATGGGATCCGCGACCGCGCGGATCACACCCCAGAGGAATAACCCAATCAGGCCAATCGCTACAACGATCAAAACCCATTTTCCAAAAGGCTGGGCCGCTAAGGAAGCCAGCGCACCCTTTTGATCCGTAATTTTTCCACGACCATTCATTACAGTCTGGATCGCCAGGAAACCCACTAATCCATAAACGATACCACGCGTTAGATAACCCACTCGAATGAGCCGGTCGACCAGCTTTGTTTGCTGCACAGACGAAGCCACGTCTTTCGCCATGTCGCCCACTTCATTCATACCATTCCGGCGCTTTGTCGCCATACTTCCTCCAAATCACATGTGCTTCATTCACCGGGCAGTACAGGAATAGAAACCCTGCCAGGCAATATGATTGATTATTGCGGTATATTATGTAGAAGCGGCGGCCCCGATCGCTCGCCGCTTCTACATAATCATTATTATTCTGGTTTAACAAAAACAAAACGGGGATTTTCCGTAGAACCGGGCGGGACTTACCCTCTTATTACCATACTACTTAACGCGTAATGATCGATGTACGCGTGCCCTCGATCCGGGAAGTCACCAGCTGGTCGTTTTTTACCAGCCCGCCCGTGTACTGCCGGTCGCCGGCTTTTGCCGTCCACCCGGACAGCACAAAGGGCAGCGGTCCGTCCGCCTCGATCCATTCGCCGTTATATTTGCGCGCCAGGTGCAGGTGCGTACCGGTAGAAAAACCGCCCTCGCATGAGGGGTGACCGACGACATCGTCCATCTTTAGATGCTTCCCCGCCGCCACCCGATCTGCCTTGGCGATATGCAGGTACAACAACACCCAACCGGTCTGCTCGCTGCCGTCCCCATCCAGGTCCAGTACCACCTCGCCATCCTCAGCGCGAACCACGGTCCCCTCGGCAGCCGCCGTGGCCCAAAAACGCGATACGCCGCAGCCCGCCTCAACCGAGGCGGGGGCGAAATCCAACCCACCCCATGAGCTGCCCACGCCCCAGGCAACATGCGGCCCGCCGGTCAGCGTCCAGGTTTGCCCGCTTGGAAAAGGCAGTTCCAGCGCCGGCTGCGCCAGCCCATCCGGCAGCTGCGGCCCAAACCTGGCGGAACGGTCCCAAGGGTCGCCAAACATAATCGCGTAGAAAGCAATAAAGCGCGCCGGGGAATACAGTTCGCTCTGCCAATCCGCCGGGCCGTACAGCTTCGAGAACAGGTACTGTAGCGCGGCTGTCCCTGCGTTGACGGTGGGGTGGATGCGCTGTTTGCTGCCGTTGGCGAACTCCAGGCTGGAAACCTTGCCCGTCCGCCACCCGTAATAGCCGATGGTGAGCTGCCGCGCAACCAGGATCATTTCCTTATAAAGCCCTTTGTAATCGCCCGCGTAAAAGCCAATCGGGTACGGCTGGCTGCTGTTTTCCGCCGGGCTGCCCAAAACCCAATGCGAACGGTATTCCAGCACAGCCAGCAGCAGGCGCGGGTTGATCGAGGTTTCATTCGCCACGCGCTGGATGATCTGCGTCCCGCTCAGCACTTCGCTTTCTGAGGGTTCGCTGTAGCTGCTCAGAAAACCACCCGACTGCTGGATATATTCCGCGACCGAAAAGTCCGCCGCGGTTGGGGAATACACGATTTCGTCGTCCGGCAGCAGCGCGCCCGGGTTCGCCGTATTCCCCGCTTCAGCCCCTGCGCTCAGCAGATTGGGCAGCGCCAATGCCTGCCCCGCCGGCAGCAGCATCTGTGGGGCCGCGTTCTGCGGGTTGGGAATCTGCTCCACGGGCATGCCAAAGCGCAGCGCCAGGCTAGCGAGCGTATCGCCTGGCTGGGTAATATATTGGAAAGTGTTCTCGTCCAGGGTTGGCACAGTAGTAGGAGCATGCACCGTGACAATTGGGAGCGGCGGCAGCGGGGTAGCTGCCGGCCGCAGCGGGGTAGCCGCCTCAGCCGCCGGTTCGCCCGGCACGGGTGGGACGGGCGTTTGCTCCACCGGCGCATTTGCCGGGGTCACTTGCCTGAGCGCATCCAGAGTCATCTCCACTACCTGCTTCACGTCCGGCGTCGATACCGCGGCGGTAGGCAAATTACACGCTAGCGCTGGCAGCACCCCAAAAAACAACACAGCCAGCGCCGCCCAGCGCTTCATGGGATCCTCATATTAAATAAGAGCATCAACAATATCCCAATCATATCTCCTGGATTTTACCATCCAGAATGTGTTCTGGCCGCATCTTTCACCCAACACATATGTAAGGGTGCACCGGGGGTCAAGAGGGCTGATGATATGCTGCAAGCAGCATATCATCAGCCCCTTGTTGTTTTTCTTCCCCTTCCCGCTTCGGGCCGCGGATCAGGGCCATCCTATCTTGTGGTATCATTCACCTGTTTCATTATTCTTTGGGCAGCTTGAGTATTTGTATCCTATGGAAAGCGACATTGTATCTGGGCAGCAGTCGGCGTGGGTGCTGCTAAAAAAGCTGGGCGAGGGCGACGCAGGTGAGGTCTACCTGGTTGAGTCGCTCCTCGAAAAGCAGGCTGCCATCCTCAAGCGCCCTGTGCGCAGCGCCTTTGCCAGCGATGTCATCCGCCAGACGGCTCAGATTACCACCGAAGGCAAGATCCTCAAGGCTCTTTCCGCAACGTTAAAAATGGACGCCGATTTCTCCGTTGGCGTGCCCGATCTGCTCGATCAGAGCAAGCCCGGCACAGCCTTCAGCGAACGCCTCTTTATCGTCATCGAGCGCGCGCGCGGTTTCGACCTGGCCCTCCTCGCTCGCACCGCGCACATGGGCAGTCTCAGCGGCACCGACATGCTTGCCGACAGCCCGGCCGAGAAGCGCTTCTTGCAAACCCTGGCCGAAAGCAGCCACATGTCGGAGCGCATCCTGCTCAGCGCTCTCAGCGCCCTGCTGGGACTGTTCGAGCGCATCCACCAGCGCGCCTTTGATGTGGACGGAATGGAAGTCCACGGCATCCTCTGGAACGACGTCAAGCCCGAGCACCTCTACTGGGACCCCTGGCGCGCTCAGCTGACCATTATCGACTGGGGCAACGGCCAGTTCCTCGAGCGCGACGGCGCCACGCGCGACCGCCATTTCTCCGCCCTGGACGATTACCGCCAGTTGATCGAAGAGATGGGCCGCTTCCTGGAAACGTCCGCCCCGGCTCTGCTCGCCCGGCTGGAATGGCCCAATCCCGGCGATGTCCAGCCCGGCGACCTGCAAGCCGTCCAGATGCTCCAGGCGCAGATTTGGGATGCGCTCCAGGAACAGTTGTATGGGCTGCGCGAGGCCCGCGACCGCGAAGCCGAGCTGATGCGCCGCGGGGTGATCCAATCGCCCAACCAGAACCCGCTGCTCGAGCTGGAAGACGTCCACCGGCGCATCATCGGCTACGGCGAGCTGCCCGACTACACCGCCGCCCTGGCGCTGGCGCTTAGTTACGCCGCCCGGTTTGCCGAGACCGGCCAGCTTGCCGAAATCCAGGAGATCTGCGAATGGGCCGTCGGCCTGCCTGGTTCCGACGCCGGTCACCTGCGCCTGATTGCCAACCTGGCTCGCATTATCTCCCGCGCGCAAAACGCCACCCCCGACCAGCGCGCCTGCTTTGGCGCAGGCCATCCAGGCTGCCCTGCGCGAAGAATGGCAGGATGTGTTGTGGAGCCTGGTCTCCGCCTTGCAGTACAGCCCGGAACCCGATTGGTGGTACGATCTAATTGCTACGGTGCGCAGCCAGTGCCTGGGCACCGAAGGTGGGGATGTTCACCCGCTGCTGGTCGCCCGCCGCACCCTGCTCACCCTGCAAAGCATGGTCGAGCGCATCGAGCAGGGCCGCGCCCAGGCCGACCCGGCTACCCTGGCCAACCTGCAAGACCTGGTCCGCCGCTTGCGCGAAGACGCCGTCTACAACTGGATCTCCATCGATCCCAGCCCGCCTCATTCCAACCTCTCCTATCTGGAGGTTGACGAAGCGCTGGAAGAAATCGGCGCCTACCTGCCAGAGGCGCGTCAGGCGCTCGACCGGGTGCTGGTGCAGCCGCGCCTGCAGGTCCGCCGCGTGCTGGCAGACTGGGAACGCCGCGCCTTTGACGGCGCTTCCGCGGGTTTGCGCCAGGTGCTTTTGTGGGACCCCGATCGCAAGCGCGTTCTGCGCGCGGAGCAGGCTTTGCAAAAGACGCCCGGCTGGTTGGATAAGGTCCGCGATGGCCCGCGCGCCGGCGAGCACTACCTGGCCTTTATCACCGATATCGAATACGAAGGCCGCGAGCTGCGCGGCCAGGTTGGCCCGGCCGCCTGGCTGGACTTGATCCTCGAAGGCTGCCGCCAGCTCAGGCGCGGCGCCTGGCCCCCCGACCTGTTTACCGGCCTGCCCCTGCTGGTGAAGGAGATGCCCTGGCTGTGTCGTTTCGAGCGCCGCGAGCGCCTGCCCGCCGTTGCCCAGGAAAATGCAGCTGGAAGCCAGGCGGAACTCGCCAACCGCACCGCCGTTCGCCCCCCTCACCGGTTCAGCGCGCGGCAAGCTGGCCCTCGACCAGGACTTGCAGCTCACCGCTCCGCTGGACGGCTGGATCCCCGAAGCGCGCGGTTCCTCCGCGCGCGTCTTCAGCGGCCAGCTGCGCGATGCCCAGGGCAAGCCTTTCCAGACCGCGATCAAAGTTATGCGCATGGATAAGGTCGACTACGCCCTGCCGCTGTTCCGCGAAGAGGTGCTCGTGCTCAACGCCATGCATGGCGTACCCGGCATTACGCCCCTGATCGAATGCGGCTTCCTGCGCTTCGAGGACGGCGGCGTGCTGCCATCCGAGCGCGAGAAGACGGTAAACCCTTCCCTCACCGGCAGCCTGTTGCGTATCGGTCCCAACATCGGCCAGGAGTTTGTCAACCAGATCGAGGCGCGCATCCACGAAGACTGGACCCCCTACCTGGCCCTCGAACTGCGCGACTCAAGCGAAAACCTGCTCGCCTTGTGCGACGCTACGGTTGACCGGCGGCCAATACCGCCCGCTAGCCGAGCTGCTGCAGATGTCGATCCAGATTTGCGAAATCTTGCAGGAAGCCCACAACCGCAAAATCGTCTACCGCGACCATAAGATCCTGCATTACTACTGGCGCGAGGACATGCACGGCATCTACATGATCGACTGGAACGTGGCCCGCCTGCACCCGGACGGCCTGTCGGATTACGAGAAGCAGATGGACCTGGTCCAGTTTGGCGCGCGCGCCCTGCACCACATCCTCACCGGGCGCACCGCCCCCGGCGCGCTGCCGCTCGGCCCCACCCGCCCTGAGGAAATCGAGCAGGCCGCCAAGACTTACCAGACCCAATGGACCTACGATGACCAGCGCCTGACCGAAGATCTGCGTGCTATCCTGGAAAGAGTCCTCGCGGGCGAATATAATAATGCTATCCAGCTGCGCGATGATCTCAAGAAAGCCTTCTTGAGCCTGCCGGATGTATGAAAGAGCCGTGATTTGTTATTCGGGATCCGAATAACGAATCACGAATAGCGTATTAACGAGTAACGCATCACCCAATACCATCTTTCTTTACTAAGGAACACCCATGATCGACCTCGACACACTCCAGACGGAAGCTGCTCGCCTCATCGGCCAGGAACCGCCTGCTTTACCCGAAATCCGCAAGCTGATGCTCGAAATGGACGAGTTCTTCAACTCGCCCGACTTCCAGGCCCTCGCCCGTGAGGAGCGTACGGCGCTCCAGACGCAGTACAAAGAGCTGCGCGCGCGCGTGCGCGGGCCGGAGCCCGTTCCCGCGATGGTGGGCGCGCTGGGCGGCGACGTACCGGCCTTCGCCATCCCCGAGAACGGACCCAGCCTCAGCGGCCCGCCCAAAGCCCGCCAGCACGACGCAAAAGCCGAGCAGGCCATGACCGAGGCCGAGAAGCTCTTCTACGGCGGCCATTACGCCGAGGCGATCAAGCTCTACGACCAGGCCTTGCAGATCGAGCCGGACTGGGACCGCGCCCGCCAGCACCGCAGCGAATCGGAAAACTACCTGCGCACCGGCTACATCCCTTCCGTGGCCCTGCCCGCCGAAGCCGCGACCGCCTTCGGCAAGGCCCAGTCCGCCGCCCGCCTCGGACGCTACCAGGACGCCATGACCCTGCTCAACAAGGCCCAGTCCACCCTGCGCGAGATCGGCATCCAGCGCTGGCAGGAAGGCCAGGAGTTCGAGCAAAAGCTCCAGCAGAACATCGACGCCGAGATCGTCTACGAAGAAGGCATCAAGCTCTTCGCCCAGGGCCAGTTTGACGAGGGCATCGACCGGGTCGAAATGGCCGCCCGAGCCACCGGCCTGCCGCGCTACAACGACCGCGTCCAATCCCTGCGCCAGGTGCGCGAGCAGCTGCGCCAGGCCACCGAGATCCTCAACGTCTCCACCCCCACCCCCAAGGCGGTCGCGCGGGCCAAGAACATCCTCGAGGGCATGATCCTCGAGTACGGCGAGAACCCCACCCTTGGCCGCCTGCACAACCGCCTGGAGCTGGTAATCCCCAAGGTGCTCGAACCGCTCAAAGAGCAGGTGCACACCCTGCGCTCGCAGGCCGAGCGCGCCCAGACCCTCGAAGCCGCCCAGGCGCGCCTCCAGCAGGCCCGCCAGGTGCTCGACCAGGTGCGCATCCTCGGCCCCGCCGATGAAGACCTGGAACTGCTCCAGGACGAGATCGACCGCCAGGCGCACGACATCCAGCGCTATCAGGAAGAGCTGCAGCAGGCCAACGTGGTGCTCAACACCAACCGCTCCTGGCCCGCCGCCGCCGCGCGCATCAGCCAGGAAGTGCGCAACCGCTTCCCCAACGACCCGGACGTGATCGAGCTCGGCCGCTCCCTCTCCACCTACCACTATGCACTCACCGGCATCAAAGCCGGCGCGGTGCTGATTGGCCTGTTCATCATCGGGCTGCTGCTGTGGGCCGGCTACGGGCGCGTCAACGCCTACATCGTCTCGCTCACCCCCACCGTCACCCCCACGATGACCCCCACTGCGACGGCCACGCGCACACCCACCGCCGCGCCGACCAATACGCCCACCCCCAAACCCACGGCTTCCCCGACCATCACCCCCACCCCGCTGACTGCCACGACCGCCCGCAAGGTGTACGCGCGCAACGGCTGTTACGAAAATTTCACCGCCTACGGCATTATCCCTGCCGGAGCCATCGTACGCCTGATGCCCGTCGACCGTGAATTCGATGTCGCCACCAACCGGGAGTGCGTATTTGTCTCCTTTCAAGGAGAAACGAAGGTCATCAGCGGATACATCTACCTCATGGACCTGACTGCCCCTTAAAAACCTCTTCACTGATCAACTGATTGACTGATCGACTGCTTGACTGCTCACTTCATGGAAATCTTCTACCCCGAATCCCGCTTCGCCGGCTTCACCCAGGTCGATGGCACCATCGCCTTCTATTCGCGCGTCCAGGCCCTCGCCACTCCCGAAACCGTGCTGGTCGATTTTGGCTGCGGGCGCGGCGCGTATGCCGGCGACCCCATCGTCTTCCGCCGCGACCTGCGCGTTTTCAAAGGCAAAGTGCGGCGCGTGATCGGGCTGGATGCCGGCCCGGCCGGGGTAGAGAACCCTTTCCTGGACGAATTCCACTGCCTCACCGAACCCCGCTGGCCGCTCGCCGACGCCTCCGCCAACCTGGTGCTGTGCGACAACGTGCTCGAGCACCTGCCCGAACCGCGGACCTTCTTTGACGAAGCCCGGCGCGTGCTCGTCCCCGGCGGCGTGGTGTGCATCCGCACCCCCAACCGCTGGAACTACATCGCCCTCATCGCGCGCCTGCTGCCCGGCCGCCGCCGCGCCCAGGCCCTGGCCCGCGCCAAACCCGACCCTGGCCGAAGAAGACGCCTTCCCCACCCACTACCGCTGCAACACCCTGCCCGCTCTTCGGCGCGCGCTGGAAGGGAACGGGTTCGAAGCCGTGGTTTACGGCTACGAAGCCGAGCCGACGTACCTGTCGTTTTCGAAGGCTGCGTATGCGCTGGGCGTGCTGCACCAGAAGCTCGCGCCGGGGATGTTCAGGGCGGCGCTGTTTGCGTTTGGGAGGAAGAAGTAGCCTCGCTCACGCTCGCCAGCCTACAGCATACCGCATCATATGAGAACCAAAAGCTGGCCCCATCATTATGCTCAAATGTCACTGAAAACGAATTGGAAATCAAGGGTATCACACTAAAAATTCAAAAAGAATATAAATTTATGATTGTTCAAAGGGATGGCTAGAGAAGATAATTGGTATTTCATTGGAAGAGAGCACGAAAATAAATATGGCGCAGGTTCATTCCGTTACTTTGAGCGCAATTAATTCCTCGGTATCACCAAAATAAACCAAAACGAACTGCGCATCCGCAGCGACCCAATACGGATAGGTGCCCAGTTCTTGCGGCGGCGGCCCATTGAACGAAACCCGTCCAATCTCCTGCCCGTTATTCGCATCCAGGGCTACCAACGATCCTTGCCGATCTAGCAGATATACACTCGAGCCGACCAAAGCAAAGTTGGAAATGTACCGAGAACGGGTTGTCTTCCAGCGATCTTCTCCCGTCTGTAAATTCACCCGCAGGATATCATAAATTACCTTTCCATCCAGGTAGAGCATATCCTCACCGGAAAAAACCGGCTGCATAAGTCTTCTCCACACAATTTCCCGGGACCATAAGCGTTGATTTGTCTCGTGATCCACCACCCACATCATCCTGGTGCTCGTCCCAGCCTGTTTATTGGTCAGCACTTCATAAAAAAAATCAAACCGGCCATACTGCATAAAAAAGGGGTAGGGGTTCTGCCCCAGCGTTTCCCCAGTCAGTGGATCGAGAAAGATAATCGTATCCTTGTTTGAGTATAATCGTAGCGGATTCCCCATGCCCCATTCATAGAATTGATAATAGGTTTGTGCCGGAAACTCCTCAGATTGCCAAAGCCTTTTCCCATCGGAACTCCGATACGCCGTAATGTGGTATGAGGAGAGAACATAGATCCGCTCGGTGTCACGATCCACACGCTCAATAACCCCCTGGTGGCGCGTTTTCCAGGCAATCTCTCCCGTTTCTAAAGAGACAGCCAGGATCCAGATCTGGGACTTGGATTCCTGGACTGGGTAAACAATAATGGCCTTGTCACCGGCAATGAACAAAGGTGGCGGGAAGTCATAGTAACCTTGTCCTCCCAACGTAAGCCGCCAGTGCTCGGTTAGGTTCAGATTCGAAGGATTCGATCTGTCGTTCTGTCTCCGGTGTGGCAGCCGGCTGCGATAATTGACATGCTGTCGATAAAGTGAGGATCAAGAGCGCCAACCTGGGAAGATAGTTAGGGTTCTTTTTCATGGTGTATACATCCTATGAAGTTTTTCAGCGTGAGGTTGGCGAATATTCGAATGAAGCGCATCTGGGTCAAACCGAATCTGGCTAGACAATCCATTGAGGATATCCTACGTCATCTTCTATGCTCCTGCAACTGCCCTTTCAATATTCTTGAGTGACTAGACAAGTTTCCGTGCTATTAAGGAAACAAGTTTATTTCACCATATCCTTTCCACTCTTGAAGGCGCACGCTTTTCCATTGCTCGCCATGTGTATAAACAAGCAGTTCTTCCATAGTTCCTGGAACACTGTACAAAACGAGCGTTACCGGCATTTCAGGTGTTATGAAGATTTGTTTACCTGGCTGAACTTTTCCCCTAACACTGACATTCAACCCTTTTTGAGGATAGTAAAGCTCTATCCAAAAAATATCTGGAGAATCAATGGTTCTTCCCCGATAAAAGTTATCTGGTTCCCCAAACACTTGAAGAATATCATCTAGTGTTCCAGAAGTGCCTGAAAAACAAACACTATGTACCACCACTTCATCCATAAGAATCTCAATATGTTTCCTTCCTTCTCTTGTCCAGGAAATTACTTTCCTTTCACCTACTACAGCATCTTTGTAACTTCCAGGGTTACTATTTTTTAGCTTATCTAAAACGGAAACCGCCTCCGAGTAGGTAGATTTTCCAGGTATGATTCCGTTCCAACAGGGCGGTTCACAGGTATTGTTTTTGACAAGGGTGCTGTCTAAACTTTTTTCCTGTGGTTTGGCATCTGCCTTATGACACGCAGCAAGGGTCAAAAGTAGAATGGCAATTATTATAAGAACAGGCGGTTTTTTGTAACTTCTCAGCATTAGATTCATATGGAAATTGCCCTCAATTCGATACACTCCTCGACAGCAAGTAACGCTTCGCCTGATTACACATTGTCCAGGCTGTGTTGGAAGTGTAAATTGATAAGCTCGATTAAGGATTGTGTTCATTATAAGGGGATATATAGCTTGTGGGGCGGTTTGTGGAAAAGGGGCTTTTTTCTTAACCCAACACTTAACCTCATCAAGTAACATTCACGGGACTTCTGCATCCAAATAAAAAAATGAATTTTTCCGGGTAAAATTACCCTACGATTGCATTGTTCGAAAGAGGCCGAGTTCATGCAAAAAATCGAAACCGATTCTTCCTCCAAAATCTCCGCCCGTACCTGGGCAGCGCTGGGCGTCATATTGGGGGGAGTGCTGCTCCTGCTCATCCTGCTCATCGCTACCAGCGGGCAGGCCAGCACCGCCCCGGCCTGGAGGGATAACCTGCTCCTGATGATCCCCGCCGCCTTCCTGGCCGGCATTCTCAGCTTCCTTTCCCCCTGCACCCTGCCCCTGCTGCCGGCCTATTTCGCCTTCAGCTTCCAGGCCAGCAAGAGCAACGTGGTGGTGATGACCCTGGCCTTCTTCTTCGGTCTCGCAACCACGATGGTGCTGCTCGGCGCCACCGCCACCGCCCTCAGCTACTTCCTCTTTCGCAACCTGCAAATCCTCACCACAGTCGGCGGCGGGCTGATTATCCTCTTTGGCCTGATGAGCCTGCTTGGCCTGGGCTTCACCGGCTTGCAGTTCCAAAACCGCCCCGAGGCCACCGTGATTGGCTCGTACGTCTACGGCGCTACCTTCTCGCTGGGCTGGTCGGCCTGCATCGGCCCCATCCTGGGCAGCATCATGACCCTCCTGGCTACCCAGGGCATGGGCATCATCCAGGGCACCTTCCTGGCTTTTATCTATGCCCTTGGCCTGGGCTTGCCGCTGATCCTGGTCGCTACCTTCTTTAGCCGCCTGGGCAATGGCACATCCTTCTGGCGCTTTATGCGCGGCACGGGCTGGACGGTCAAACTCTTTGGCCGCGAGTTCTACCTGCATTCCACCAATGTGATCAGCGGCATCCTCATGATCCTGATGGGCGCCCTGCTGCTCAGCGGCCGCCTCACCCTCATCACCCAGATGGCGGCCGGACAGACCTCCACCTGGCTGGTCGACCTCGAAGAACAAATGCGCGCCCTCCTCGGGCTGCGGTAGCGCTTTCATCGCCGCGGACTGCCGGCTATGCGCTAATGCCTCCTTCTTGATGGACTATTCACTGCTCACGGATTGACTGATTTCCGAATATGACCGAAACCCCCACCCCCGTCATCCTCGTCTACAGCACCGCCTGGTGTTCGGACTGCAAGCGGGCCAAGAAATTCTTTGGCGAACAGCGCATCCCCTATTTCAACATTGATATCGAGCACGACCCCGAGGCCATGGCCTACGTGGAGCGCGTCAACCAGGGCAAGCGCATCGTCCCCACCATCATCTTCCCCGACGGCGACATCTTCGTCGAGCCAAGTAACGCCCAGCTTGCCGCCAAGATCGGCCTGCAAACCCGCGCCGAGCGCAAATTTTACGATGTGATCGTCATCGGCGGCGGCGTCGCCGGGCTGACCGCCGCGCTGTACACCAGCCGCGAAGGGCTGGACACACTGGTAATCGAAAAGGGCGCCATGGGCGGGCAGGCCGGCTCGACCGTGCGCATGGAAAACTTCCCCGGCTTTGACGAAGGCATCTCCGGCGCCGAGTTCGCCGAGCGCCTCACCCGCCAGGCCCGCCGCTTTGGCGTCGAAATCTTGCAAGCCGCCAACGTCACCAACATCGAGCTCCAGACGCCCTATATGTGCGTCAACAGCGAAGACGGCGCCGAGTACGGCGCCAATGCGGTCCTGCTTGCCACCGGCGCGCGCTACCGCCGCCTCAATGTCCCCGGCGAAGAGAGCCTGATCGGCAGCAGCGTGCACTTCTGCGCCACCTGCGATGGTCCCTTTTACAAGGGCAAGAAGCTCCTGGTGGTCGGCGGCGGTAACAGCGGTTTCGAAGAAGGCCTCTTCCTCACCAAGTTCGCCCGCCAGGTGGATATCGTCGAGTTCCTCCCCCAGGTGCGCGCCTCGCAGGTCCTGCAAGACATGGTTGCCGCGGCGCCTAATATGCAGGTTATCGTCAACCATGCTGTCAAAGAGTTCCGGGGCAAACCTCACCTGGAGAAGGTCATTGTTGAGGACCGCGCCACGAGCGAAATCAAGGAATGGGATTACGACGGCGTGTTTGTCTTCATCGGTCTCTCCCCTAACAGCGATGTTGTCCGCAACCAGGTTGTCGTCAGCCCCAACGGCTTCATCGTCACCGATAACACCCTGATGACCTCCATTCCCGGCATCTTCGCCGCCGGCGACGTCCGCGATGGTTCCACCAAGCAGGCCGCTGCTGCCGCCGGTGAAGGCGCCACTGCCGCCCTGATGATCCGCGAGTACCTCAAGAAAACGTAGTCTCTCCAGTCCTTTCAATCCAATATCAGTTCTTCTGCATCCCTCGGATCTTCCCTGCAAGATCCGCTATATAGGGTACAATACCCCGCGTTCACTATCTGGTAACCACGCTCCCCGTAGTGATCCCTGTTGATACCACAACCATTCTTACCGATTACTGACAACTGAAAACTGATAACTCTTCCATGCTCACTCACCCCCTCGTCCGCACCCTTCTGTCCCTAAAGGGCAACCCCAAGGCCTCCGTCCTCACCGAGCCGCTGTGGGGCATCCCCTTCAACCTGTATGCGCCCTACGTATCCGTCTATATGCTCAGCCTGGGTCTCAAAGACAGCCAGATTGGCCTGTTGATCAGCATCGGCCTGGTGGTGCAGATTTTCAGCGCGCTGCTGGGTGGGGCAATCACCGACAAGCTTGGCCGCCGCAAAACCACCGCCATCTTCGACTTTCTCTCCTGGTCCATTCCCATGCTCATCTGGGCGGCTGCCCAGGATTTCCGCTACTTCCTGGTTGCCGCGCTCTTCAACGGCGTGTGGCGCGTCACGCATACTTCCTGGAGCTGCCTGCTGGTCGAAGACGCCGACCCCGAACAACTGGTGGATATCTATTCCTGGATCTATATCGCCGGGCTGCTGTCTGGCTTCTTCGCGCCCTTCGCCGGGCTGCTGATCAACGCTTTTTCGCTGGTCCCTACCATGCGCGGGCTGTACTTGTTTTCCTTTGTCATGATGACGGTCAAGTTCATCATCCTATACTTCACCTCCACCGAAACGCGCCAGGGAGCCATCCGCCTGGAAGAAACCCGGCATCAGAGCTTGTTCGCGCTGGTCGGCGGTTACGGGGATGTCTTCAAGCAGATGCTGCGCACCCCGCGCACCCTTTTCACCCTGGGCATTCTGCTGACGATGAACATGGCCGGGACCATCGGCAATGCCTTCTGGTCGATCCTGGTCACCCAGAAGATCCACATCCCCGAGCAGCACCTGGCGCTGTACCCATTTGCCCGCTCCATCATCATGATGGTCTTCTTCTTCGTCGCCATGCCGCGCATCAAGGAAATGAAATTCCGCAACCCCATGCTGGTGGGCTTTGCCCTGCTGGCCGTCGCGCAGATCATCCTCATCACTCTCCCGGAAAAGAGCTATGCGCTGCTGCTCCTCAGCACCTTTATCGAAGCCTGCAGCTATGCCACCGTCAGCACCCAGATCGACCGTATGATCGTGGTCACCGTCGACGCCCGGGAGCGCGCCCGCATCATGGCCCTCCTGTTCCTGATTGTCATCATCATCACCACCCCCTTCGGCTGGATCGCCGGGCAGCTTTCGGAGATCAACCGCATCCTGCCCTTCATCCTGAATATCAGCCTGTACGTCTTTGGCGCTGTCCTGGTGGTGCTTGCCGCCCGGCATACCGCCAAAGAAGGCGAAGCCGATGAAGAAGCGCGAACCGAAAAGGTCTTGACCACACCGTAATTCGTGCTGGCCAGATTTTTACCAGTTTTTTAGGTGTTTTTTATACTACTCGCGCGCGTAGTGCTTAGAATGAAACCAAGGGAAGTCTCCCCTCCCCATCTCCCGGATGCACCTCGTCAGCAGCGAGGTGCATTTCTTTAAACGCTTCGAAGTAGAAGCAGCCGGTTATCCGGGTGCCCCGGCCCCGCGCTACTAATCTACGGTTCCACCTGAATGATCAGCTCCTTTGAACTGCCCGCTCCCCAATAAGCCGGGCCAGGATAGCCCAGGTGAACTTCAAAGCTGGCCAAAACACTCAGCGTGGCTTTTCCCGGGCTGACCGCCTGGAGCAGGTAGCTTACTTCATCATACTCCCCTGGGTTTATGCCCTTCGAATGCATCACCGGCTCTGGTTTATCCGGTGAAAAGATAGGCTTGCCCTCGCTGTTCAGGATAGCCAGCCGGTACTGCGGCAGACCGAGCATTACACAGCCGGTGTTTTCCAGCATAACCTTCACCTCAACCGCTTCTCCGACTTTGAGCGATGTTCTGGGTGCGGATAGGGTTAACTTGGCGTCATGAGTTGGGCAGTCAAGGGTCGGGGAGGATTGTGGGCTCAGGGGATCGCTGGTCGGCGACCCATCCAGCTGCGGCGGAGCGGGAGTGAGGGATGATTCCTGGGCTGGCAATGGGGGGTCGGTTGCCACCACCGCAGTCACCCCGATCCCTGTGAATGGAACCGATGGCTGTTCCCCGGTTGGCAAGATTTGGGGAGTAGCCGTTTCGTCCAATTTGGCAGCCTTTGTTTCTAGCAAGGATAATGTTGCTTGCAGCGGGTGCTGCTTCTCCGGTTGGGGAACGCAAGCAGCCAGTGCGCCGCTTGCCAGGATAAGGAGGGTGAAAAGTAATTGCCGTGTAGATATGTGCGACATAATTATCTTCCCATCGATGGTCATGCCAGGGTCCGGGCTGTGTTTCGCGAAGTTGGTTCGCGTTCGGTTCTACACACAATAGACGATGATGAAGTACACAATGTTCCCACACAGCTCTTCCCTATCCCCCTCCATTAGAAACACCCCCAGGCAAATCCGTCAAAAAACCGGCCGCCGGGTGTCTGCTCCCAGCATGCTTGCAGTACAATTCTCCTACCCAAAAAACAGAGCAGGTGCCAGCCATGTTTATTGATTATAACCAGCTTACCCGCAATTATGCGCAGCACCGCCAGGTAACGCCAATGGTTTTAGACAACCTGGCAGTACGCCCTGTCTCGACACGATAACGCTGCTTTGGAATAATCACCCCCAACATTGGGATATACGACACTTGCAAAAGGCTCTATTTTTCTTTATAACCTAGGATTAATTAGCACATACCCAATTCAGTCGCTCTCTCGTGCGATCTTATCATCGGATTTTTACCTGGAACCTTGGTAATAAGAGGAATCCCAATGGGTGAGGTTTTGCTCCAAAACCGCGGATCTGAACAGGCGCTCGATCTAACGGGTTTTTCCGGAAAACCGGAAGAACTGATTGCCCTGTTGCAGTTTTTTCAAAGAACGTATGGGTTTGTTTCCGAACAAAGTGTTCAACAAATCGCCGGTTTTTTAAAGGTGTCCGAGGCCCAAATATACGGGGTGGCCTCTTTTTATACCCAGTTTCGCTTTGTGAAGCCTGGTGATCATACCATCCGCGTTTGCCTGGGCACTGCCTGTCACGTCCAGGCTGGAGCGCAGCTGTCCCATGAAATTCGGAATATCTTGGGGATTGATGCAGGCGAAATAACTCCGGATCACCGCTATGACTTCCAGGAAGTGGCTTGCCTGGGCTGCTGCGCGCAGGCGCCGGTGGTGGAAATCGACGGCAAGATTTACGGGAAGATGACCCCGGATAAACTGCGCAAGGTATTGGAAGATCATGAAAAACATTAATGCCATTCGCCAGGAAGCGCTATCCCGCTGGAGCGCGCTGACGGACAACATCGATACTCCTGTGATTTATCTTGGAACGGCTTCCTGCGGCCGGGCCGCCGGTGCGATGAACGTTCTGGAAACCATCCAGGCGACGCTGGCAGAACTGGGTACCCCTGCGAAGGTTGTACAGGTGGGCTGTATTGGCCCGTGTTACCTGGAGCCTTTAATGGATATCGCTCTACCCGGTGGACCGCGCATTAGCTATGCCAACGTCACACCGGAAAAAGCCCGCAAAATCCTGACTGCCAGCCTGGTGCATGGCGACATCCTGCCCAAAATGGCCAAAGGGCATTTTGGAGACGTGTCTTTTACCGAAAAAACCGGCATCCCGCGCTTTTTCGATCTGCCGATGCTCAAACCGCAGGTGCGAATCATTCTGCGCAACTGCGGCTTTATCGATCCCGAAGCGATCGACGCCTATCTTGCCCAGGATGGGTACCTTGGCTTTCAAAAAGCGCTTGAAGCGGGGCCCGAATATGCCATCCATATGCTGAAAGAATCTGGGCTGCGCGGGCGCGGCGGGGCCGGTTTCCCAGCCTACAAAAAATGGGAGCTTTGCCGCGAAGCGCATGGCGCCATGAAGTACGTTATCTGTAACGCGGACGAAGGCGACCCGGGTGCATTTATGAACCGGGCCCTGATCGAAAGCGACCCGCACGCCGTTCTTGAAGGGATTCTGATCGGCGGGTACGCGATTGGCGCCAGTGAGGGGATTATTTACGTCCGCGCCGAATACCCTCTGGCGGTCATCCGGCTGAAAAAGGCCATCGAACAGATGCGCGCGTTCGGGCTGCTGGGTGAAGATATCCTGGGCTCTGGGTTCCATTTCGAAATCCGCATCCAGGAAGGCGCGGGCGCTTTCGTCTGCGGCGAGGAGACCGCTTTGATCGCCTCGCTCGAAGGCCAGCGCGGAATGCCCAGGCCGCGGCCGCCCTTCCCAGCCGCCAAAGGCTTCAAGGGCTGCCCAACCTTGATCAATAACACCGAAACGTTTGGCACCGTGCCGTCCATCCTGCGCAACGGCGGTAGGTGGTTCGAGCAGTTTGGGGCGCCAGGAAACCCGGGCACCAAAACGTTCTCCCTGGTAGGCAAGGTGCGTAATACGGGGCTGATCGAGGTACCTTTGGGAATGACGCTCCGCCAGATTGTCTATGAGATTGGCGGCGGCACAAAGCTGCCTTTCAAAGCCATCCAGACCGGCGGCCCATTGGGCGGCTGCCTGCCCGCCGATCAACTGGATACGCCCATCACCTACGAAACGCATGCGCCAGCTGGGGTCGATGATGGGTTCCGGCGGCCTGATCGTGATGGATGAAGGCACCTGTATTGTCGATATGGCCCGCTACTTCATCAGTTTTGCCAAAAGCGAATCCTGCGGCAACTGCACCCCTTGCCGAACCGGCACGCGGGTGCTGATGAGCACGCTCGAAAAGATCACCCGCGGTGAAGGCGAGCCAAAAGATCTGGCCATCCTGCGCAAAACTGCCGATACCATGGTCAAGACCGCTCTATGCGGCCTGGGCCAGGCGGCCGCTAACCCGGTTACCAGCAGCCTGCGCTATTTCCTCGCCGGAATACGAAACCCACATCGCGGAGAAATTCTGCCCGGCCGCGGTCTGCGACGGATTTATTTGAGTACCGCATCCTGCCGGAACGCTGCAGCGGCTGCGGGCTGTGCATCAATGTTTGCCGGGTGGAAGCTATCCAGGGTGAAAGACGCAGCGCCGCACATTTTGGACGTTTCAAAATGCATTCAGTGTCATTCCTGTGTCAGGGTATGCGCGCGCAATGCCATTATTGGCGTGCCTGTACCAGCGGAAACCATGCAGAGCCTTACCAGCGAGGCCCTGCTATGAGCATCCAAATCTACATCGACGAACAGCCAGCTGTGCAGTTGAAAAAGGGATGACCATCTTGCAGGCCGCCCGCCAGTATAACATTTACATCCCCACGCTGTGTGATTTTCCGGGCCTGCCATCGCACGGCAGCTGCCGTATGTGCCTGGTGGAAATCGAAGGCCGGCCCACGACCCCCACCGCCTGCACCACCCCGGTGGAAGAGGGCATGCGCATCCACACCCACAGTCCCAAAGTGCAGGCACTGCGGTCCGAAATTTTGCAGATGCTGCTCTCCGAGCATCCCTCCAGCTGCCTGTTCTGCCCGGAAAAAGACCACTGTGACGAATGTATGGTCACCTTGCGGAAAGCCGGGGTGACCACCGGCTGCGGCTCCTGCCCCAAAGATGAGCAGTGCACGCTGCAAGAAATGGTGCAAAAAATTGGCCTGTCCGGCGTTGACTACCCAATCCACTACCGCATGCTCCCGGTCGAGAAAAATGACCCATTTTTTGATCGGGACTACAACCTGTGCGTTTTGTGCGGGCGCTGCATCCGCATTTGCGGTGAGCTGCATTTTAACAACGTTCTGGCGTACACCAATCGGGGAACCCAATCGCTGGTCGGCACAGCCTTCCACCGCACCCACCTGGAAGCCGGCTGCAGTTTCTGCGGCGCGTGCGTGGAGGTCTGCCCCACCGGCGCGCTCTCTGAGAAAACCCGTAAATGGGATGGCAAACCCGATCGCGAAACCGTTTCCACCTGCCCGTTATGCAGCATCGCTTGCCAGATACGCCTGCTTTCGAAAAACAACCGGGTCATCGGCAGCCTGCCGGAACATGCCGCTGGAATGGATGCGCTTTGCGTCAAAGGCCGTTTTGGGATTACCGAGCTGGTCAACCACCCCACCCGCCTGAATGCGCCTCAAAAACGAGCGGGAACCGACCAGCTGGCGATCTCCTGGGAGGAAGCCATCCGCACCGCAGCGGAGAAGCTGTCCGCCTGCGACCCAAACCGCTTTGCGCTGCGCGTTTCTCCCAACTGCACCAATGAGGATCTATACGTTGCCCAAAAATTTGCGCGCGCTGTGATGCGATCGGGCGGAATTCTATACCTCTGGGACGGATAATCCACTCATCCGCCAATCGCAGCCGCTGGAGCATTCTGTCGGATGCTTCTACGATCCTGTGTATTGGATTTGACGGCACGTATGCCCAATCCGTGGTTGAGGTCAGGCTTCATCAGGCCAAAATGCGCGGCGCGAAGATCCTCACCATCTACCCCGAAAAGCACCGCCTGAGCCCGTACGCGGACGAATGGCTGCAGTCACTTCCCGGAAGAGAGGCCGACCTGCTGAACAGCCTGGCTGAAACTGCCGCCACTGATCTTCCAACAGGGCCCTCGCCGTCCAACCCGGTTGAGCGGGTGGCCGGCATTCTCCGGGCCGCGACGAACCTTGCCGTGATTGTGGGCCCGGACTGCTTGTCGCACCCGGGCAGGACGCAGCTTCTGGCAGCCATCCAACGGCTGGTGAAGATCACCAGGGCAAGAGTTATTGCGCTTCCAAACCAGGGCAACCTGGTAGGGTCGCTGCTGCTGAGCAGTCCATCTCCAGCATCCGATGAGCAGGAACTGGATGTACTCTACCTGGTCGGTGAAGATATTCCTGAGCAGCTGCCCGGCAACCCCTTCATCCTGTTTCAAAACATCTACCCTCCCACCGGCGGCCGCCTGGCAAACCTGACCCTGCCTGCCTCCGCTTTCACAGAAGAAGAAGGCACTCTGGTTGATTACTCGGGCCGCGTGCAAGAAATCCATCCCGCCGTGCAAGCGCCAGGGCAGGCGCTGCCATCCTGGCAAATCCTCTGCCGTATCGCTCAGGCGATGGGCGCGCCCGGTTTCGAATATACCAACGTGCAGGAAATCCAGGCAGAAATCGCGGCAAACCACCCTGGCTTCCGGGTCGACTATCCCATTGCGTGGAACGCAGTTCCGCAGCGGGCACCGGATCCAGCTGCCTTACCCGCGCACACCTATCTGGGCTTCCCCCTCACTCGCTGGGTGGAAGGCCTGCGCTCCTTATCTTTAGGAGAAGAAATATTGGACACGGATAAGATGGATAAACACGGATAGTACATGTTTCAAATCCTCGAAAACAAAATGCTCGTCCCCAACCTGCACCAGATCACCCTTCTGGCGCCGGAAATCGCGCGGGCGGCCCAGCCCGGCCAGTTCGTCATTCTGCGCGTCGAAGAGGATGGCGAGCGCATCCCGCTGACCGTTTCCGACTGGGATCGCGCAAAAAGGCACTATCACCCTGGTCTATCTGAACATCGGGCGCACGACCCAAAAACTGGCTTCGCTGGCAGTCAGGGCAGCGCTGCCCACCGTGGTCGGCCCGTTGGGTAACGCGATGGAAATCGACCATTATGGCAATGTGGTGTGCGTGGGCGGGTGTTATGGCATTGCCAGCATCTACCCGATTGCCCGGGCGCTCAAGGAAAAGGGCAACCGCGTCACCATTGTGATCGAAGCGCGCAGCTCTTACCTGCTCTACTGGCAGGAAAAACTCAGAAAAGTCGCCGACCAGTTGATCGTGATCACCCGTGACGGCTCGCAGGGGCTGCGCGGGCATATCGGCAACCTGCCGGACATCCTCGCCAGTCTGCCCGCGCCAGCGGACCGGATCATCATCAACGGCTGCAACTATCTGATGATGCGCGGCTCCCAGGAGAGCCAACCGTTGCAGATCAAGACCCTGGTCAGCCTGAATACGCTGATGATCGATGGGACCGGCATGTGCGGCGTATGCCGCCTGACGGTTAACTCATCCACCAAGTTCGCCTGTGTGGATGGGCCGCACTTCGACGGGCACGAAGTGAATTGGGATGAGCTGGCCCAGCGCCGCAAAGCTTATCTGAGCGAGGAAGACCAATCCGTGCGCTCCAGCCGCGCGGAAACTCTATAAAATGGTCACAAAAACGATGATTCTCCATTAGAGGGTATCAGGAATGCCGGAAACAACCCCCAAAAAACTCGACCTGAACCGCCGGGAAATGCCAAAGCAGGAACGCCGGAGATCCGCAGCCAGAACTTCTCTGAAGTGGCGCTCGGCTACACCCCGCAGCTGGCCATGGAAGAAGCGCGGCGCTGTTTGCAGTGCAAGAAACCCTTCTGCGTGGCCAACTGCCCGGTGCAGATCGATATCCCCGGGTTTATCGCCGCGGTAGCCCAGGGCGATTTTCGGCATGGCATCACGCATCCTCAAGCAGAAGAATTCCCTGCCTTCGGTGTGCGGGCGGGTTTGCCCGCAGGAAGAACAGTGCGAAATGAACTGCGCGCTGACCAAACGCGGCGGTCAGATCGCCATCGGGCGCCTGGAGCGCTTTTTGGGCGATTGGGAAGCCGCTCAAGGCGAGATGAACCTTCCGGCCCTGGCCACGCCGACCGGCAAAAAGGTGGCCATCGTGGGCGGCGGCCCGGCCGGGTTGACCGCTGCCGCCGACCTGGTCAAGCAGGGCACCAGGTGGTCATCTTTGAGGCGCTGCACAAGATGGGCGGGGTGCTTTCCTACGGCATCCCGGAATTTCGCCTGCCAAAAAAGATCGTCGACCGCGAAGTGGATTACTTGCGCAAGCTGGGCGTGGAGATGCGTGACGGATTTTGTGATCGGCAAGACCCGCACGGTCGACAGCCTGCTCGAAGAATATGACGCGGTCTTCATCGGCACCGGCGCCGGCCTGCCCTGGTTTATGGAAATGCCCGGGAACAACCTGAATGGGGTCTATTCGGCCAATGAATACCTGACCCGCATCAACCTGATGAAAGGTTATTTGTATCCGCAGCACCATCACCCCGATCAAAACACACCAGCAAGGTGGCGGTGCTGGGCGGCGGGAACGTGGCCATGGACTGCGCCCGCACGGCGCTGCGCCTGGGCGCGGAAGTCGACCATCCTGTACCGCCGCTCGCGCTCAGAGCTGCCGGCCCGGCTCGAAGAGGTCGAAAATGCCGAGGAAGAGGGGGTGCATTTCCGATTCCTGACTCTGCCGGTGCGCGCCATCGGCGATGAGAATTTCAGCGTGCAGGGTCTGGAATGCATCCGCATGGAACTGGGCGAGCCGGATGCATCCGGACGGCGCAGCCCGGTGCCTGTGCCCGGATCGGAGTTCTATCCTGCCCTTTGACTGCGTGATCCATGCCATCGGCAACAGCCCAAACCCGTTGATCCCCTCTTCAACACCTGGGTTGGAGATCGGCAGGCGCGGCAACGTAATCACTGACAGCGACAGCGGCAAGACTTCCAAAGAACGGGTGTGGGCCGGCGGGGATATTGCCACCGGCGCTGCGACGGTGATCAACGCGATGGGCGCGGGTAGAAAAGCCGCCAGCTCGATCCATGAATATTTGACCAACCCAACTCCCTGGTAATTTGGCTGTTTTGCAGTTACAGGCGTAAAGTCGAAGGAGTGAAATGAGCATGCCCACTTCTCCCCATATTCGGGTTCAACTCGTAAACGGACGCTTCGCCGATGTGATTGGCGGAAGATACTTTCCGTTGGGCACCAGTCTGATCCTACAAAATGGCCTGGTCACGGCGATGCCCGGTTTACCAGGCGAACCAGATAATATTCCCGCGGATGTCGTGATTGATCTTCAAGGGAAATGTGTGGTTCCCGGGCTATTTAACACCCATTGTCATGTACAGATGATCAATGGGCTGCTGGATAAGGGTGAACTCCGCCAGCGACAAATTGCCAAGAACATGGCCGACTGCCTGGAGCGCGGCATCACCAACATCCGCGACACGCTGTGTTGGGACCTGTCTCAGAACCAGGCCATCGTAGAGAAGATCGCTCGCGGCGAAATACCTGGGCCGCGCATCCATCAGGCCATCCATGTGAGCCCGATTGGTGGAACATACACGCCCAGGCAGACGCTGGCAAAGCGAGCGCTATTTTCATTTTTAGGGCTGTCCATGCTGGCGTATCAAAACCCGGGCTCAGGCGCGGTGGTCTTCCGGGATGGCGCAAGCCTGCAAGAGGTACGCGATGCGGTCGACCGGGCGATTACCGAACGGGGCGCAAAAGCGATAAAGCTCTGCGACCAGCCTGAACATTTCATGTCCTACAAGCCTGGCGCCGCGGTAATATCTCAGGCACAGCTAGAAGCAGCCGCCGACCAGGCCAGGAAACGCGGTATCCCCACAACCATCCACAACGTTACGGCCGAAGGTTTCCGCCAATCGCTGCGGGCAGGGATCTCTTCGCTGGCCCATGGACCCATCGACCAGGATCTGACGGAAGCGGACCTGAAGCTCTTCGCGGATGCGGAAAGTTTTATTGAGCCGACCCTGACCGTGGCATTTTACTATTGCTGGAATATGCAGGGCAACCGCTGGCAAAACCATCCGGAAATCGCCCGGCTGGATGCGTACCGGGATGCCGCCTATGCCGGTCTGGCAACTGAATCATGGCTTCCGGAAGTACGAGGGAGCTATATCGCACAGCGCCAGGCACTACAAAAAGGGACTATGAAAGTCTTTGGCCTCTTTGATCTCAGCGGCCCGTACCAATATTTCGCCAGCCTGCTCCCGATTGGCAGCAAGAACTTCCAACGCATCTATGCGGCCGGGGGCCAGGTACGGGCAGGCTGCGGCAACGATGCTACCGTCAGCGCCTGTTCGCAGGCCGCTATTCACCTGGAAATGGAATTGTTCGACTTTTGCCTTCAACCGGAAAGCAGCCAGCGATTTTGTGGAGCAGACGCACTCCGCATCGCCACCATCCAGAGCGCTCGGGCGATGGGGCTGGACCAGCAGTTTGGAACCATCGAAACCGGAAAAACGGCTGACCTGGTGGTGCTCAATGGAGACCCATTCGAGGATTTCCACCAGGTGGGCAGCCCAGTCGCGGCACTCTTTCTAAACGGAAAGCTGGCTATTGATCACTGCGGGCTGGAAAGCCAATCAAAGCTTGAGCGATGACCGATCGAAACGGGAAATCGCTGGCAGCTTTCATTGCGCTATGCTTTTAAAATCGCTAAAGATCAGGTGATTTCTTCGCAGCGCAGCCAGCTGCCCGATTCATAAATTGAGAGCGGCGGCTCCCGCCACAGCCGGACAAAGCGAAAGCCTGGGTGTTCTTCGCGCGCCTTTGCGAGCTGATCCGGCCTGGTAAAGAACCATTTTCCCTGTTCATTGAAGCCGCAAATCGTCTGCAACAAGCTGCCTTCATCCATCGATTCGATTGAGCCGGGGCGGTTATCAAGCAAATGGCCGAGCAACCGCCGCCGCCCGCGCACCTGGCGCAGCTTGTTTTGCATAGAGCAGTCGTTCACCGCAAGCGGCAGGCCGGCATCATGCACTGCCTGGATGACTCTCAGGGTCAGCGTGCGGCTGTCCGGATGGATCTCGGTGAAGTGGCCATCTGGGGTATGCACTGCGATCCGCGGCCCTGGAAGCTCCGCCGATAAGCTGCCCGGCTCGTACATCAACTCGTGCATGTTTATATAGCGTACGCCGACACTGCTCCATTCGCCGAGCACCCCAAGCAGCCGTTCGCTCTGGGCAGGGATGGCAGGGATCTCGACGGTTACATGTTCAACCGCTCGGCTCGCCAGATACACATTTCTTAAAACCGCTGGATGATTATATCCAGTTGCAGCCAGATTGAACCGGACCTCATCAATGCCAATTTCACCTAATTCAGAAATTTTCTCCCGGCTTGCCAACACGCCATTGGTATAAACCCAAAGATAAGCCCGCGGAAACTCCTGCCGGATTATGCTTGCCAGGTAGCGCAGCTTATCAAAATCCAAGAAAACCTCGCCGCCCGAGAAGCTGATGCCTTCTGGCTGGAGGATGCGAAAATTCTCAATCAGCTCCTCGATTTCTCTGCCTACAGCGGAGAGCGGGACGGCAGCGCTGCCAGAGCCCGGGCTGCAGCAGAACGAGCAGGCCAGGTTGCATTTCATGGTCAGGAAAAGGCAATCCCACAAACCCGATTTACAGGCGCGGCAGCCCATCGATAAACCACCAGAATAGATCGTTTCCCCGCTGTCAGCAATCGTAGCGTATGGAGCTTCCACCCGGACTCTTTCAACATGCCGCGCCCAGATAGGGAACAAATCGTCCAGGTTGTTCTGCGGTTCAGCAGAGAGAAAGGTTTCTCCTAATATTTTTTTCAGAGCAGATAAGACGTCAATGGTCATATGGTTGCCTAATAGAAACGCTATCCTTCCGGGATTACGCCATAAAAAAGCCCACCGCCCAGGTCAGGGAACGAAGAGCTCCAGGTTCCACACAGGTTTAAAATAGTGGTCTGCTTTGGGTTCTGCACAGTCTTCAACACCAGCCAGAAGCCCTGTCCAGTGCGCAAGTCCACCGCATCCAACAGCAGAGCCGGGACGGTAAGATCCTCCAACCCGGCGATATCGGCATAGTGTGGGAAAGACCGCAAGCTGTTCTTATAATCGCTGTAATGGAGATCGGGCACATGTGCGCCTGGTTGTACATCATCAGCGACCACTCGGATGAACGAACCCGGGCTAATCCGCACAGTGACAGACTGTTCACCTGCCAGGCACTCTGACTGGCCTGATAAAGCGAATGGCGGCCGGCTAAACCAGCGAACCGCCAGAGGGCCACTGATGATCAGCGCCGCCAGGCCGATGCCAAATATCAACAAGCCAACGCCTGCCTCCCCCAGATGCAAGGAACTGGCCTCAGTGGGGGAAAATGCAGCCGGCGCGGCTTTCCTGCGAAAAAGATTTCCGAATTTCGCCAATCCGGCGGCCGGGATGGCCGCTATGGCAGGAATCGTCGCGGCATAAACACGCATCAAGCTGGCATCGCGCGGCGGGATAAAAGCAACAGACGCTGTAATACCGATCAACATATATAACAGGAGCGTGTCCACTGGACTCCTTCGCCTGACAGATCCAAACAACCCAACCAGACTGAGAGCGTATAAGAAAAGACGCGCAACCCGGTACCAGCCGAGCAATGCCGGGCGAGGAGCATCATAGATCACCAGGTCACCGCCGCTGGCAAAGCCAAAGATGGATTTATCGCTAAGCGAAAGAAATGTGCCAAACTGGTTGATAACAACCTGCGCGAACCGTCCGGGCTGTTGTTTGACTGCCTGCCAGGCCAAACCATAAATCCGTTGCGCCGCCTGGGCCTCAGGCATGTCATAGAATTCGGGATGATCCTGGAATACCTGCATCCAGCCCTGGCCTCCGAAAGCCATACCATATATGGTATAGGCATAATTCGAAAAAGGCTGGCCCTGGCCGTTGCTGGTGATCTTAAATACCAGCATATTCAAGAGAAACCCAAATGCGATAACAGCACTGACCGCAACCACAGCCGTCAGACTTGCCATACGGTCGCGTGCGCCCCCAAATGAATGAAACCTGGCGGCCCAAAGAATCAGAGCAGGCAAGACCAGGAAGGGCCCGGCGCGCACATTTAATGCAAGCGTGATGAGAAGCACACCAGGCAGGATGAATATCCATTGCCCAAACCGCCCCCCACGTAAGAGCAGTGCAAACCCAACTGCGCCGAGCGCGAAGCCCAGGTTTTCTGTGTCGGTCATGCCGATAAATCGCCGGTAGAAAAGGAACAGGAGCAGGATGAAGAGCGACGCGGCAGCCGGACCGTATGTCTCACGCAGTTCACGCGCCGCGAGCCAACAGGCTGCTGCGCTCAACGCGACTAAAAGCGCCAGGGTAAGCTGGAGATTATGGTTGGTCAGGCCAAGCAGAAAAGCAAGAAATCCGGCAAATATTGGCCGGCGGGCAGAAAAGGCGGATAACAAGCCGCCATCCAGCAACCGATTGGCATCCCAATAAAAACCGGCCGTGTCACTAAAATAGACCAGTCCCCCCAGAACATGCATTTCGCTCGAAGCATTTGCCCATAACCCGTTGAGAGGTAGGGCAAACAAAACCAGCACGGCCCCCAGTCCAAGCGCAGCGCCCGCTCTTCCCCGGAGCCGCCACGTTAGCCAGAGCAGGCCGGCAATTACCAGCAATCCCAGGTTATAGTCATAGCGCACCGCGGCGCTCAACGCTTTTGGCAGTGGCAGAGCCAGAACCAGTAGATACCCCGCAATAGGCAGCAGAAGAACAGATGATCGCAGGGCCGTGGCAAAAACAATCAACGATCCACTCCATGATGCTTGTATTCTTTGGTTGGAGCAGCCTACCCGCACCAATCATAAAAAGTTTTTAGAAATGCCTGAAACTCTTTTCTGATTCTACCTGGAAAAGGCAGTTTTCAACAAATCTGGCCAACTGATTTCGATCGTGCGCCAGAAACGCTTGACTCGGCCTCTCTAATGATATATAACATTATTATCCACGGTTTAATAGAACGAATTGGATACAAGGGGGATAGCGAGAGGGCCTTCCTTACTGGCTAAGCAAGCCTGGTATCGCTTATGATATGGAAACGAGTGCAGGTTCTGGGGTAGAAATCTTCACGCTGCCAATGGGTGATAAGGTGCTTATTTACGCGCCGCTGCACAGCCTGACCGCCCTGGTCGACCACACAGCAATCCAACAACTGCGCCGCAGCCTTACAGTGGATGCACCCGTTCAAGGCGAACATCTTCACGCCCTGCTCAAAATTTTGCAGGCACCCGGGCAGAGGATCCCCCAGGCTCGTGAAGGCGGTATCGACCAGCCGAAGCTGTTGGGTCTCGTCACAACCCGGGGCTGCAACATGGCCTGCCGGTACTGCGATTTTGCAGCTCCCAAACAAACCAGCCCAGTGATGGATCTGGAAACCGCTCGCGATGCCATCGACGCTTACCTGAATTTGCTCGCACAGCATGGGAAAACCCGCGCAGAAATTCATTTTTTTGGCGGCGAGCCCTTTTACGCAGCGCGCACCGTTCATTTCGCGGTTGAGTATGCTCAGGCCAGGGCGTTCGAAAAGAACATTCTCCTCCATTTTGAAGCGATCACAAACGGCTTCTATAACCAACGCATGGCCTATTGGATTGCCGGGATGTTCGATACGGTGTTTCTATCGCTGGACGGTCCGCGTGAAATCCAGGATGCGTACCGGCCTGGGATAGGGGGCCGCAGCACTTTCGATATTGTCACCAGGAACGCCCGGATTTTCAGAGAAAACAATGTTGAGTTGATCTTGCGTTCATGCGTCACCGAAAAAACCGTCACCCACCTGCCTGAAATCGCGACCTGGTTTGCAGACGAGTTCCAACCCACCACAGTCTGTTTCGAGACTCTGGTGCCCTCAGACGGCGCACAAACGTCCGAGATTTCTCCTCCAGATCCGTGGATCTTCGCCCGCAACTTTGAAATCGCAGCGGGCCTCCTGGAAGAGCGCGGCATCAGTACCGTTCTTTCCACTGCTGAATTGAGCCATCCCCATGTTAGCTTCTGCCCGGTAGGGTATGATGCAATCATCGTCACGCCAGACGGTCTGGTTCATGCATGCTACCTGTTAGAGGAAGAATGGCACCGGGAATCGCTGAACCTCACATTCGGCCGGCTTGGTTCCGGCGAAACAGGCTCCGCCCAGCTTATTCTCGACCCACAAGCGATCGATAACATTCGCCAGCTAAATGTCCATGCCTACCCGCTGTGTACCAACTGCTTTTGCCGTTTCCATTGTGCGGGCGGCTGCCACGTAAACCGGCGCAAAACCCTGCTGGCAGATACCTATGACGCTACCTGCATCCAGACCCGCATGGTGTCGGCAGGCACTTTATTAAAACATATGGGCCAGATCGAGTTATATCAGACCTGGCTGTCCGATCAAAACCTCCAGCGAGCCGCTGTCTTGCAAAAAGGGGACCGGTTGCTATGAATACTGGCAGCTTTGTCACCCCTGCTTCGGTCCGCTGGTGCCAGGATAGCACCCGCGTTCTGGTGATTGATGAAAGTACGCGCCTGACAGTCAGCCTGACCGGTCTGGAAGCGGCTGTGTGGAAATGGTTCAGCCTATCGTATGAATACCGTGACGTTCTCAATTTCACGCGAGTCTTTCTTAATCTGCCTGGTGAAGATTCGGAAATTCAGCTCCGCCAGATCATTACCCAATGGGTTGAGCTGGGGTTCCTGGCGCCCGAGGTTGAAGAATGACCAATCTCATCGTAAGCCGGCGCTGCAATCAGAAATGCAGCTACTGTTTTTCAGGAAGTGATCCCGCTGAAAAGAAGCGGGGCGAATTCATTTCAATGGAGGATTTTGACCAGCGCTTGGACTTTTTAGACCGGTCGGGGATCGAACAGGCGCGCTTTTTAGGCGGCGAGCCCACTCTACACCCGCAGTTTCCAGAACTCATCAAACGCGCGCTTGCGCGGAACAAAAAAATAATCGTCTTCACGAACGGCTGGATGCCACCCGCTTCGCGGGCGGCATTGGAAGACATGCCGCCTGAGCAATGCAGCATTATCCTGAACATCAGTGCGACAGGGAACAGCGCCGGCGGACCGGATCGCGTCCGGCACCAGCGCGAACTATTAAAACGACTGGGGCCGAAAGTGCAGCCGGGGTTCAACATATACCAGACAAACCAGCCGATGCATTGGATTATTGATCTTATTAGCGGAAGTGGGTGTAAGCAAGCAATCCGCATGGGGGTAGCTCAGCCAGTGCTGGAAGGGCAAAATGTTTTTCTGCCCACGAGGCATTATCGCGAGGTGGGTGATCAAATTGTTCAATTCGCATCCACTGCAGGCCGCGAGGGGATAAAAATAGAGCTAGATTGTGGCTTTGTGCGCTGTATGTTCACTGATGCGGGTATCCAGCGGCTTGCTGATTTAGAAGCAGATCTTGCCTGGAGATGCAGTCCAATCCTGGATATCGACATCGATGGAAAAATCTTTCACTGTTTTCCACTCGCGGTTAAGGTTCAATCCCAGCTCGAGTCGGCCATCACAGCGAGCGATCTGCGGGATTCATTTTCCCGTTGGACAAATCCATATCGCCAGGTCGGGATTTTCAAGGAATGTTCAATTTGCTCATATAAACAGGAGCAAACATGTTCAGGAGGATGCCTATCCAATATAATCCAGCGTTTTTCAACCCAACCCTTTCATTTTTCAATGTGATCATGCGTGAAATGCCAAGCATTATTCCGCCCATTTGTATTGTCCAAAACAGAAAGTAGGTCATTATGGCTAACGAACCTAAAGAACCCATGCAACCCGAAAACGAGGGAGAACCGCAGGTTTTCTCGGTTGTGCGAGATATTAATGGAACTCAATTCAGACGCCGTGATTTTATCGAGAAGGCTATCGTAACCACTGCTGCTGTCTCTGTTATCGCGACCGGCTGCTCTTCCCCAAGCTCCGCTTCCAAGGTGGATGTACAAGCTACCGTCAATTCCGCTATCTCGGCGACCGAAAACTCATCGAAAGTTACGCAGGTAGCCGCGGCGGAAGCAACCAAAGCAATCGAACCGCCAAAAGCCACGGAAACCTCTTTGCCAGATCCCACTGACACACCGGTTCCCACTGACACACCAATCCCGGCTACGCCAACCTTAACCTCTACACCCAAACCTCAAGGCATCGAGTCTACGATCAAGGGCGATACCGTCAATTTCCGTTCTGGACCGGGGACAGGGTACGCACCAATCACTCGCCTGGAGTTTGGGACAATCATTCATCTCACCAGCCGGCTGGCAGACAGTTCATGGGTCGGGGTGGCTTTTGGAAACCCCAAAAAACCCGGTACGTTTGTTGAAGGATGGATTAAGACAAACCTGGTGGATACCCGAGGAAAAGATATTTCGAGCCTGCCGGTCATAACCAATATTCCTCCAACCCCGACCCCTCTACCGGGCAAGGGTGGCAACACGAAACCAGGCGAGAAAGGTTTGGATTATCAATACACGGATGAATACGGCAACACCTATAACCTGAATCTCCCATGTGGTTCGACACTACCAGCAGGCTCAGTATGCACGTGCAACTGCGTGACCGTCCCACGGACATGCTCATGCGTCGATAATACGCCGGCTGGCTGCTCTTGCAACCCGATCCACTACTGGTACCCGAACTAAACGATGGAGCTTCATACCATCCTTCTGGAAGGCCAGGAAGACGCGGATAAATTTCTCATTTATCGGCCACTTGCTCAATTGGCATTTGTGGGGAACCGCGCAATGGCTGATCTGGCGCTGCGCATTGCTCAGCCAGGCTGGTCACCCGAAATGGAACGACCGGCTATGCAAAACGCAGTTGAATTCCTGCAAGGCATGGGTTTCCTCGATCCAGATCCCAATCATCCGCAAGGACTATCCACCAGTTACAAATCACTGGTATTGCTGCTGACCAACTCCTGCCACCTGCGCTGCACCTACTGCTACGCGGCGGCAGGAGAGCAGGTCAGGCAGCAGCTATCTATAGATCATGCCCGGGCGGCGGTTGATTTCATGTTTGATCATGCCGCCGCTCAGGGTTTGGATAATGTACAGGTTTCCTTCCACGGCGGCGGAGAGCCAACCTTTGCCTGGCAGTTACTGCAGGACGTTACCAGATATGTCCGCGCCAAGCCACTGCACGCTACTATCTCGTTGACGAGCAATGGAATGTGGTCAAGACAGCAGCGCGAGTGGGTTATTGCCAATATCGACAGCCTGGGCATTTCTATGGATGGGCTGCCAGACACACAGAATCGTCAAAGGCCGTTGGCTTCCGGGAAACAATCCTCTCCTATTGTTATGCGCAACCTGGCTGAGCTCGACCGGCGTGGAATGAAGTATGGCATCCGCATCACCGCCACCGCTCCCTGGCACAACCTGCCTGCCGATGTGGAATTTATCTTCCGGGAAACCAGCTGCGAAGCGATACAAGTTGAACCTGCTTTCAATACCGGGCGTGGTCATCACCAGGATCCGGAAGATTCGCAGTGGCATTTGTTTGCCGATGCTTTTATCCAGGCATTCGAAGTTGCCCGCCGTTACAAGCGCAGTATGCTGATATCCAGTATGCGTCCAGGAAACACAGTCAGTGCCTTCTGCACGGCCCCATACGATGCGCTGGTTGTCGCCCCGGGTGGAAAGATTGTAGCCTGTTATGAGATCACCAGCGAAAACCATCCCCTGACCAGCATCTCCAGCTTTGGCCAGATCGAAGATGGCCAGGTTAAGATCGATGAAAAGTCCCGGCTGCACCTGCATCAATTATTAGCCGAGCGGCGCGCGACCTGCCGGGATTGCTTTTGCTATTGGACATGCGCCGGAGATTGTTATTCCCAAACCTTCACGCCCAATCCCGATGGACACCTGGTTAAAGCCCATCGCTGCCAGATGACGCGCAAAATTACCGAACAGATGCTGCTGAGCCTGGTTAGTGACGGGGAAGGGCGTTGGGACGGGTGGCGCAAGCCAGACATGGCTTTTGTTTCCTCGATCAATGCGCAGGATGAGGAATTGTATGGCGATTAGATTCCAAAAAAATTATGCGTTTGATCAGTTTCCACATGGGGAAATTCAGATTGTAACGCCGCGTCGAAAATTTCTATCGACCCTACTGGCAGAAGCCAGCGTAAATCGTAGAAAATCCGAGGGACACGTTGGCCGCAAGCTTTCTGACCTGGGTTCCTGGCCAGACGAGGCGCTTTTTTGCGTGGTCCCTTTGCCGGTCTCCGGCAGCAAGGTGGAGGTGCAAGGAAATTTCGTTAGCGGAACGCCGAACGGCGGGAACCCGATTATTTTATTTGAAAATGATTCACCGGCATACTTTGTCTACAACCTGTTTGACGGCATCAATAACCTGGATGAAATCGCCGACTCGCTTGTCAAGCAAACTGCCTGGACACCAGAGAATGCTTTCGCCTATACCCGCGGAGTTTTCCTCAGTCTGGTAATGGTCGGGCTGTGCCGGCCCAAATGGTAAATCACTCTACAAGATTTCTGGTATGAGCAATATGCTGGGTTTCGAGCGCCTGGACAGCCTTCTTCCCATATTTCGCCGATCCGAAGGCGATGCGGTCATTTATTACGCTCCTGGCTATGTGGCGCGCATGCTGGCGTCCAACCAGACGGGCCTTAATCCAGCAACATTCGAAAACTTACTCCGCACCGCGCAGGACGCGCAAGCCTGGCCTGTTTCCACTTTCGCCAGGCAAGAGATTTGTTCCATTGTAGAAAGCGCACCCGCCATAGCGGCTGCGCTTGTCAGGCATGCACAGGCAGCTCAGAGCACATGGGCCAGACTGCATACCCATCCATACCAGCCGGTTTGCCTTACCATTTATCCGGAAAACCGCTGCAACCTGCGCTGTATATACTGCTATGCTGGCTCAACCCCGCAGGGCGAGCCGGTATCCCAGAATGCGCGGCGCCGGGTCAGCACTGAGGCCGTCCGTGATACTGCGGAGCTTGTCGCAGCCAACTGCCAGTCACGCGGGCTGCCACTCACTTTGGTTATGCATGGCGGAGGCGAGCCGGCCCTCGACCTTCACCACCTGGCAGCCATTGTGGATATTGCCGAGCGCAGTGCAAAGAACAACAAGATCGGCCTGTTCAAATACATCGCCACCAATGGCGTCATGACCCCGGCAAAAGCGTGCTGGTTGGCGAAAAATTTCGACTTAATTGGCATTTCCTGTGATGGGCCTGCCGATATCCAGAAACAACAAAGGCCGCGCTTGAACGGCGAAAATAGTACGCCGAGCGTTGAAAGAACCGCTCATATCATTCACACATCCGGTGCGCCGTACCACTTGCGTGTTACTGTAACCCCTCAGACAATGGAACGTCTTGACGAAATAACACATTACCTGTGCACCCGGTTCAAACCCCAGGAAATCCACATTGAGCCTGTCTACCAGGGTGGGCGAGCACACCTGGGCGGCCTTCCAGCCGAGGGTGAAGAGGCTACTCAACTGGCAGGCACTTTTGTTGAGCAGTATACTCAAGCGCGAGACCGGGCCAACCAGTATGGCATCCGCATGCTTTTTGCCGGGTGCCGGCCGTGGGAAATCCACGGCCCGTATTGCCAGATTTTCCGCGATGTGCTCACCCTGATCCCGGGTGACGAGGCAGCGCTGTGTTTTAAGTTCAGCGATGCAGATCAGGTGGAAAAAGCCGACGCCAGAATCGGGTGGATGGAATCGGACGGCTTTACCATCGATCACCAGCGGATTAGACAATTTCGGGAGCTGCTCTCTGCCAGGCCGGCGAGCTGCCAGGATTGTTTCAACCAATACCACTGTGCTGGGGGCTGTCCGGATGATTGCGCGTTGGAACTCTCGCCATTCAAGATCGCGCAGCAGCCGCCCAATGAATTCCGCTGCCAGGTGCAAATGCGGCTGGCCAGTGCGGCCATCCTGCAAGCTGGCAGACAAGTTGTGCTCTCTTCTAGAAGACCCTGTAGGGGGAACAGAAATACAGGCAAAAAGATAATGGATCCATTGGAGACTTTCTTCAACCACGGCTTGCCAACGATAGTAGATGCTCAACGCATCCACCGGGAATGGCTCGCGATCCAGGGTGCTTATGACGTAAGCCATTGGAAGCTGCCGCTGCCTTTTTGGGCAAAGCGCAATTTCGACAATCACGGCGAGCAGGCCTGGGCGGTCTTGCAAGACGAACTACCGGATAGTTCACCCGACCAACCCATGTGTATTTACTTGCACGCGCCGTACTGTTCAAGCAAATGCGCATTTTGCGACAGCTACTCATTTCCATTAAGCCCGTCCAGAACTGACCAGAAGCAGGAGTATGTGGATCGACTGTGTACCGAGCTGGACCTGTGGGCCGAAACCGGGACCCTGGCTCGCAGACCAGTTCCTACGGTTCACCTGGGTGGGGGGACACCTACTTTCCTGGGTGAGAAGCTGCTCTCGCGACTGGTGTACCGGTGTATCGACCGCTTCAACATCTCGTCTGAAACCGAGTGGGCGCTGGAGTCGAACACAACTGAGCTTACGCCTAAGATGCTTGAGGCGATGCAGGATTTAGGTTTCCGCAGGCTGCATTTGGGCGTCCAAACGATGGAAGATGCCGTTCGAAAAGTGATTGGGCGCCGCCAGCCGGCAAAGCAGGTATTAGAAGTTGTCCGCCGGGCGCTCGGTCTGGGCTGGGTGGTCAGTGTCGACCTGATCGTTGGCCTGCCTGGACAAACAATGCCGGGAGTCCTGAACGGCATTCAAGCCCTGATCGACGCCGGGGTGAATGGGTTTTCGCTTTACGAACTGCTTATTTATCCTCAAAACCAAAAATGGGCGGAACACTACAATCTGCACAAGCGGGATCACCTTCCAAATTACTATATGTTCCAGGCAGGAGCAGCGCTAATCGAGGGACATGGATTCCGCAAGAATTTATTCAACCATTGGGCCGATGAAAAGGACCGCAATACATACTTCACCTTTCCGATGCGCGGAGAAGACCTGCTGGCGGTAGGCTGCATTGCTGATGGTGTTTTTGGCGACTACCACTACCGCCATCTCGGACTGGATGATTACCTGATCCATTCTAGAAATGGCAAGCCTGGCCTGGCAGGGGGCCTGCGCCGCAACGATTGCGAAAAACAGATCCACCCATTAATTCTTGCGATCCAAAGCGGGCACATCCTTGAACATCAGGCGGCATTACTAAATGCACTCCCCAGTTCAACGGGTCAGGGGTTAGTAGATCATTGGATCGAGCATGCACTGGTAGAAAAAGAACCCGGAAACAACCTGCGCCTGACAAACAACGGATCCTGGTTCGCGGGGAATATGATTGCGGAAGTCAGTGATCAAATATTAACAATGCCCTGAAAAACCCGAAACCTGTAACTATTAATAAAACATTAACATAAAGACGGCTCTTTTTTGGTTATAATACACTCTGAAATGGAGTAATGAAACGCCGAATCTCCCGATCGGGGGGTCCTCTTTGGGGCGAATCAGCGCCTTGTGCGCTGTAGAGCAAGTCTTCTGTTCGAGCCCGACAGCTAACCTCGTAGGCGTTGAAGATTGTGTAGCGCGCACCCCTGCAAAATGGGTGTGCATTCTGCTGCGCTCTTCAACGCAGTTATTTTTACAGGTTACCCGCCGGACAACAAAACGAACCGGGACTTGCTTATTTGTTCATAAGGAGGAACACAATGTTTGACAATTCATATTCGTATTCCAATGCTCGCCCCCGTGGCGCTTTAGAAGTAGCAATTCGCGCGCGCTCCCAGGAAAAGGCCCTGGCCTTAGTGGTTGCCGATTACCAGACGAAAAAATCTTCCATTTCGATAAAGAAGACAAGTTATAAAAAAGGACTGATCGCAAGCTTCTTCGCGATTTTCCGCACGCTCTAACCGCAACCGCAGTGATTGAACGGGCAACCACGGTCCATTACCGTGGTTGCCCGTTTTCTTTTTCTGGGTCATTCGGCGTGCCAGTAGCATTTATTGCCGATGGCGTTCTTGCGCCAGCCAGCAAAAAGCATGCGTCTCCCCTTTGTTTACGACTTCTGTAACAAAAAGGAACCTGGTGCGAAAGCAATATTTTCGCCAGACGGCCCCCTCCCATACGATTGTGAGGGGGCTGTTTTTGTTGTAAAAAAAACAATACCTTGACCAACACTAAAGTGTCTATCCACGCATACCGGGCTGCCGATATACTACGGATACATTTAGCAGGTGGCATAACCGGTTGCTATTTTGCCATCACAGGGAAAGGACCATGGCTAACAAACACTACCCAGAAACGGATCCAGATCAACCCATAATCTATCAAATCAGGATCAAGGGCCATCTGAGTGCTCAATGGATAGACTGGTTTGCGGGCCTGACCATCACGTTGGAAGAGAATATCGAATAACATATGGTTGATCTGCGTATTACCCATAGGGGTAGTTGTGGTAAACGGAATATGTCCCAAAATTGCCGGATCAATGCGATAGCAGCGGGCAAACCGCTGCAGGAGAAATCCTTATGAAAGCAATGGTAGATGAAAGATACGGATCATCCGAGGCGCTTCAGCGCAAAGAAGTTGACAAACCTGCTCCCAAGGATGATGAAATCGGGGGAGCATTTGCGGAACTCAAGCACAGCGTGCATGCGGCGTTAGAGACATATTCCAATGTCCACCGGGGGAGCGGGCACAGCTCGATAGTGACCACACATTTATACGAGCAGGCCAGGGATATAGTCGTGGAATACCTGGGGCTAGACAAAAATAAGTCCGTGGTCATCTTTTGCACGCCTAGAGGGGCAGCGCTGCTCCAGGCACAGCTTGCGCCGGGAAGGTTCCAATGTTTGTCCAGCCAGGATATTGGCCTTTCGCTCGGGGTACGGGTATTGGCTGTCGACCGCGGTGCGCTGCCCAGCGGCGCTCCTTTCCAAACCGGTGGCGGAACGGCCCGGCTGGTCTCCCCCGGTTGGGTCATCTGGGCCAAGGCACCGGACAAATTCGAGGCGGGCACGCCTCCGATCGTCAACGTCATCGCCTTTGCCAAAGCACTGCGGCTGATGCAGCATTTCGGAAAGGACGCTTTCCAGGATTCGGCGCCGGAGGAACCGGCGGCGCTGGAGGAAGCGGCGGAGCCAGTACATCTAGCAGCAGCAGATATTCTGTACCGGGACGAACTTGAGCAATATACCGGGCATGAACTGCTGGATGCACTCCGGCAGACTCTAATCGGTGGCGGCATACAGGTTCCAACGGTGGAAGGCGCCCGGTCCTATATCAACCTGGACAACGCCGCCAGTACGCCCACATTCACGCCGGTATGGGACGCTGCCTGGCAGGCATGGCGCCAGCCCAGGCGCGTACAAAAAGCGATCATTCAGGAGGTCAGGTCCATCTGCGCCGGTGTACTGGGTGCATCCTTGGCGAGCTTTGATGTGATCTTTACTTCGAACACCACGGAAGCCATTAACCTGGCGGCCGAAAGTTTGCGCAACGAAACCGGACCGGGGACGAGGCCGGTGGTGGTGAACACGCTCCTTGAACACAACTCGAACGAGCTGCCCTGGCGCAAGATACCTGGCGCAACACTGATTCGGCTGCCAGTGGACGCGGAGGGCTTTGTGGATTTGAACGAGCTGGAGACGCTCCTGCGCGCTTATAACCAGAAGAGCCGGCAAGGTAAAGGCGGAACAAGTAGTTCCGGCGGAACGGGTAATTCCGGAGGAACAAATAGCTCCGGGCGAATCCGACTGGTGGCTGTGAGCGGCGCTTCGAATGTCCTGGGGACATGCAACCATCTGGCGGAGATCAGCCGCATCGTGCACCGCTATGGGGCGCACCTGCTGGTGGATGCGGCGCAGCTGATCGCCCACCGCAAGGTCGAGATGGAGGCCTGGGGGATCGATTATCTGGCCTTCTCGGCCCATAAGGCTTACGCGCCCTTCGGCAGCGGCGTGCTGCTGGCGAGAAAAGGGCTGCTGCATTTTCCTCCCGCCGATTTGGAACGGATCCAATCCTCCGGCGAGGAAAATGTGGGGGGCATCGCCGCGCTGGGCAAGGCACTGGTGCTATTGCGGCGCATTGGCCTGGATGTGATCCAGGCGGAAGAACAGGCGTTGACCGGGCGGGCGCTGCGCGGAATGGCGCAAATACCAGGTCTCACGATCTACGGTATCCAGGACCCGGCCTCGCCCCGCTTCGCTCAAAAAGGCGGGGTAATTGCCTTTAGCCTGAAGGACATGATGGCCAACCGGGTGGCCAGAGAGCTGGCCGAGCGGGGTGGGATCGGGGTGCGCGGAGGTTGTCACTGCGCGCACATGCTGATCAAACGCCTGGTCCATATCTCCCCCCGGCTGGAGCTGCTGCAAGGCTTGATCCTGACCCTGTTCCCGCAGGTCGCGCTGCCCGGCGTTGCGCGAGTGAGCCTGGGCATCGAGAACAGCGCAGCCGATATTGACACATTGATTCAGGCGTTGGGTAAAATCGTCCGGCAGCCCAGAGCTGGGGCGGACAATCCCTTCGCCTCAAAGCATGTGCCCCAGACGGATATCGAACGGCAGATGGACGAATTCGCCAGGGCCGCGGCCCAGAAAGTCTATGCGCAGCATACCCTGTCTGAAAAATCGAAGAAAACGCAATGAACGAGGCAAAGAGGAGCATATCGTCGTTGGTAACCGTGCGCACGTTTTTACGGCTTGGGACATGCTCGGAGACGCTTTGCAACGTTCTCGACCGCGTCTATGATCACCCGCTGGCACTCGAGGAGTGTGCTGCCCAGCCCCTGGCGGGCGGATTAATGCAGGGCTACCAGTGCGGCCAGTTGTGGGGTGCGGCGCTTGCCGCAGGGGCGCAGGCGTATCGCCTGCTTGGGCCAGGCCCGCAGGCGGAAACCGCAACCGTCATGGCGGCCCAACGAATTGTAGAAACCTTCCGAGACCGCAACAAGGAGATTAACTGCCTCGAACTGACCGGTATAAACTTAAATCCGGTAACAAAGCCAACGATGAGAACCTTTTTAAAAGTGTTATTAGAAGGCAAGGTTATCGGTTGCTTTCTCATGGCGGCGCGATGTGCCCAGGGATCATTTCGTGAAATCAATACCGTTCTTTCCAAAACCCCGGTCGAAGCGCCTTCCGGCCCGGTAAGCTGCGCGGCAGTGCTGGCGCAAAAAATGGGCGCATCCGAACTGCATACAGCGATGGCGGCGGGGTTTGCGGGCGGGATCGGCTTGAGCGGCGGCGCGTGCGGCGCATTGGGAGCCGCTATCTGGATCATCGCGATGGAACACGGCCAGGAAGGATTTAAATTCAGCAGTGATATAACCTCAAATGTAATCGATCAGTTTATGGAAAGCGCCGATTATGAATTCGAGTGCGCCAAAATCGTCGGGAGAAGATTTGCGGATGCCACCGATCATGCCTGTTATGTGCGTAATGGAGGCTGCGCGAATATTATTGAAGCATTGGCTGCTCAAGGGCGCCATTACACAACGGCATAAGTAACGCTGTGTTTACCGGACAGCGCCGTCAACGCGCCAATTTCACCGGCGAAAACAGTCGGGCGACACATCCCACCAACTACAGAGGTTTTTGCGCCCGACTGTATTCGTACGAACATTCCGATACCGGTGATCGCACCTGGTTAAGGCAGCCAGGCTGAAACCGAGAAGGGCCTCTGACGATGGAGATCTCATCGTACAGGTTCAGCCTCCTTCAATGCCTGCGCGATGGAAGTCGCCCAGGTAACGATCGCATCCCAATCCCGGAAGTCGCCGAACGGTTTTTTAACTATGCTTTTAATCGCCCATTTTTCCATGAAGTTCAACTTATCTGGGTTGATAAACCCATGAAAGACAGCAATGTCACGGGGATGGATGCGGTCGACAACCGGCTGTAGAGCCGCAGGCAGACGCTGCCCCTCCAATAATTTCACCGGATCCCCTTCGCCCGTCGGTCCACTGGAAAACAGCCAGACCGGCCGGTCCGCCAGGGTTTCCGTATGAGCCTGTAAAAAGGCGGCGGCCTCTTTTTGCCACTTGCCAATGTAGACCGCGCTGCCCAGGATCACCGCCTGGTATGGGGTAAGGTCCCGGATGCGATCCACAGGCTCAACATCCGCCGGTAAACCCGCCTGGCGAAGAACTGCGCCGATTTTTTCGGCAATTTCCGCTGTAGCCCCATACTTCGAAGCGTAGGTAACTAAGATTTTCCGATCCATTTCTTACTCCTTTCTCTATTCTTATATTGGAGAGCTTTCTAAGGTTCGTTGTAGAATGACTCTACAGGGTATGGTTTGGTAAATGAATTACCCCTTCTTTGCCTGCTTTATCGGGTAGGTTGAATCATTAAGCCCCTGCCGCGCTGCGTGCCTTTCTGCGCTCCAACCACCGATCCAAAGTGATCGCCGGCGCGCCTAACATGCTATTAACTTCAGGTAACCTGCCCCCTTCCCCGACCTTCTCGAAATATGACATCATTTCACCCACGACCTTTAGCTCCTGGCTGCGCGTGAAAGTCGCCAGCAGCCTGACCAGCCAAAAAGGCATGCTAGACACCGCCTTAATATCCGGGTGGAACACGGAGCAGTAGCGCCGCAATGCCTCGGGCATACCAATCGCCTCTGGCCCATGCACAATACACCGCTTGTTCGCTGCTTCTCCCAGCTCATACGCCGTCGAAACCATCCTGGCGATATCCTCCGCGGCGACCCAGTGGTAAGGGTGCGGCTGCTTTCCAAAGACAGCCGCCCGACCCTGGTTCACGAACAGCGGCAAACTCTCCATAACCCAGGTTGGACAAAAGAAGGTATATGAAATCCCACTCTCCCGGATGGCCTTTTCTGCCAGGAACTTCCGATTGACCATAGGAAACCAGCAGTTCTCTTCAGCTACGGTTGCCCCAGAAATATAGGTGATCCGCTGCACAGCATGCCGCGGGGCAAGCTTCGCGACCGTCTCCGCCACCTGCTTTTCAACCTCGGTTGGAAGACTGATATGGACACCAGAACAGCCATCCAGCGCTTCTTCCAGGCAGATGGGATCCGTTGGATCCCCAGCGATAATCTCGAAAGAGTTGTCAAACATCTTCCGTGCCTTTTGATGATCCCTCGTCATGATCCGTACCTGGAAGCCGGACTCCTTCAGGCAGAGCGAAACGGGTTGTCCCAACATTCCGGTTCCACCGATTACCAAGATACTCTTTTGCATGGTCGTATCCTCCTCAGGGTACGCTTGTTATTTTTTTTGATTTTGTCTTATTCGTTCAAACGACACTTTCTTGCCCGGCGCTGAACTGCTGAACAAGTGTTTGGGGCGACGAAAACTTCCTCTGTGCCATAAGGATCGGCCGGGTGCGCAGGAAGATCCACACCAGGGCAATTACGCCGCTGGCGAAAAACACGGAGACGATATCCCCCATAAAGAGCATAATAAATTGCACCTTAAATCAAGGTTTTTTGAATGGAACCAGCCGGTCAACCCTTAACAGGTAATCTCCATATACCTTGCCAAAGGCATTCGTGAGCTGCTGCTCCTCTTTGCCGATGAAAATCATCACCCCGGCATACAAAAAGGCCGCAGCTACCAAATAGACCCAGGTATACGTCATCAGTGCAACGGCGGGAAGGATGAAGAACGTCACACTGGAGTATATGGGATTGCGGACAACGCCGTAGGCACCGCTGGTTACGAGCTTCCCGCTGGAAAAGCCGGTCAATAATTGGATCAGCGCAGCTCCCCAAAGGATGAGTCCAAGAAAAAGGAAACCGTATCCAACGGGCTGAAGAAAACGAATACCCTCCGGCAATGCTGCGATGTGGGGGAAAACTGTATGGAGCCATATTGCTGCAATCAAAGACGGCAGCATAAAGAGGATGATTTTTCCACCTTGCCCAACGATGTTCATTCCGTTTTGTTTTTTGAAGATGTTCATCATGATGTTTATCCTTATTTCTCCTAATCTTACTGATCCGAATTCCGGGGGGATGGACCGCCAATGGTGAACGAAATCTGGTTGAGATTCCGGATGCGCCCGAGCATGCCATCGAGTGCGGCCTGGTCGGGGCGAGGGGGCGGGTTATCGCGCCTTACCTCGCCCTGACCACTCTGCCGGAGGCATTGGAGCCATTTGCCACAAGCTCTCCTCGCCATGCCAGATAGACCACAGTCCGGGCTTTACTTCGTGTTGACGCTCACATTGCCCGCGCCGCTCTTGATGGTGATATCGATTTTATCAGTAGCGCCGTCATAGTCGGGCGACTGGTATGTATTGTCATCGATCTTGCTGAACCTTGCGTCCACGATTGCTTTGCCCAGCCCAGTGGTCGCGTGAATGCGCGCTGCGATGCCGCCCGGCACAAGGACGACCACGTTGCCTGCGCCTGACCTGGCATTCACGCTAAGGTTCGCAGCGTTGTCCGGCAGAACCACATCCATGTTGCCCCCACCGGTGTCAGCCGAAACGCCGGTGACGGTCATTCCGGTGAGGTCTAGCCTGACATTGCCACCCCCACTGTGGGCAGTGATGTCAGACGAGATTGTTGGATTGAGGTGGATCTGCCACTCGGTCGCTCCATTGCAGGCTGCCCAGGGGAAACGGAACCAGGGTTGTCCCTTACCACCGGCCTTGAGCGTGAAGCTGGCCTGGCCGTTACTCATGTTTACCGACCGCGTGGGTAAATCCTGGTTTTCCAGGTATTGCAGCGTGCCATTTGCCAGCACTGGTTCGCCGCTGGTGATTTTGTCAATTGTCAGGTTGCCGTCAATCAGGTTGATGTCGATCTTCGCAGTCTTCGCGCCGTTCAAGGGCTCCGACAGGTTTTGGGTGAGTACTTTCTTCGCCATAATAAGACCTCCTAAGTTCGAGCTTTACTTCGTGTTGATGCTCACATTACCGGCGCCGCTGTTGACGGTGATCTCCACTTTATCGGAGGCACTGTCGTAATCAGGCGACTGGTATGTTGTGTCATTAATCTTGCTAAAGCGCGGGTCCACGGTTGCTTTGCCCATCCCGCTGGTCGCGTGGATGCGCGCCGCGATACCGTCCGGCAAGCGCACGATTACATTGCCTGCACCGCTGTTGGCGTTGATGGTGTTGCTGCCGGTGATGCCGCTGCCGATATCGACGGTAACATCGCCCGCGCCTGTCTTTGCCGTCACATTCAGGTTCGCGGTGTTATCTGGCAGCATCACATCCATGTTGCCCCCGCCGGTATCGGCCGAGACGCGGGTGAGGGCCAGGCCAGCGAGGTTGAGCTGGACATTTCCGCCGTCGCTGTGGGCGGTGAGGTCGTATGAAACCCGGGGGTTGAGATGGATCAGCCACTCTGTTTCGCCGTTACAGGCTTCCCAGGGGAAACGAAACCCGGTCTGTTGGGTGCCGCTGGCTGCCCAGGTGAGGGCGGCCTGACCATTGATCGTGGTCAGCGAGCGGGTGGGTAAGCCCTGGCTCTCCAGGTATTCCAGCGAGCCGCCGGCCAGCAGCGACTCGCCGCCGGTCAGTTGGTCGATGGCCAGGTTGCCGGTACCGGTATTGATATCGAACTTCGCGGTTGTCACGTCAGTCAGCGGCTCGGATAGGTCCTGGGTGAGCACATTGTTGTCTGTGCTTTTGGGAGTGCATCCGGCCAGCGCGCCAATAAGCAGGACTGAGATGATCAAAGAAGCGACCGGTAGCACTCGGCCCTTCCCATTTGAACCTATGGTTCGCGTTTTCATTTTGTTTCCTTTCTATTCCTTATTGAAATCGGGCGTGGATGAGCAGCCGCAGGTAACCGAGATCAAAGTCAGGTTGAGATCGCGGATGCGCTCGAGCAGGCCATGAAGCGCGGCCTGGTCGGGCAGCGGGCCGGCAAGCAGGGTCGCGCCACCTTCTAGATGCGTCAACGTCAAGCCTGCAAACCAATCCGACCAGCGTGAATCCAGATGGCCCTTGATTTTGATCTCGTAGTATTCCTCCATAGCAGCTCTCCTGATTCGTTATTTCACCGCATTTGCAAATAGATTAGCGCGCGGCGAAGAAGCCCGCATCTGCCAAATGGGATATTCGGGGGTTATTTGCAGGGTTACCCGCAAGGTGAGGGGGTTAGAAGAGGCGGTAATGTCGCACAACAAGGGCGGCAACGGAAACCCTGCCGGCCGATTAACGGATATTCCGCAGACTGGAGAAAATATCGTTCGTTTACTGTCGGAATGACAAAAGGTGCGATCGCAATGGAATTTATTTCAGCGTACTGGCAATCAGGATCCCGTTTGCCCAATAAAAGCCGGTGGAGCCAGACGGCAACAGATCGTATGTAGCAACCCTGGTATACAGGACACGCTCCACGAGCTGAATGGATGCCCCATCCAGCATCTCCTGTTCGCGCAGCTGCCCAACGCGGCGCCCATCGCTGGTCGGGTGGCCGGGCGATGCCCACAATTCGCGGCCATCCTGCAGTACCAGATGGGCGATTCGAAAATTCAATGGCACAACCGTTTTACTAATCGCCACTACGGGGCCGGCGACACGCTCCCCGGCGCTGTTACGCGTCCAGACCATTTCGCCAACATGAATGGCTTCGATCGGGACCGAACCGGCAGGTGTATCGATCCACGTGCCGGCGGCGAGACAGATGGGGCATGTCGCGATCGAGGGCTTTCTTTCCTGTACGGTAATGTTCCCCTGACCGTCAATGAGACCTGTAATGATCTCGCCCTGCCCTTCAGTTTTGGCAACCTGGATCTGGAACTGATATCCTGCTGCATCAGTCTGGGTCAGTGGAAGGGCGACCAGTTTTTTGTATGCGCGGTAGATTAGCAGTTTTTGATCGTCGGTAAACTTGGATTGGCCAGATAGCTGGTTGTGCGCCAAAATCGCATCGAATTCCGCACGATTGGCCTGAATTTCGGGGAACCGTTCTCGAGCCAGGACGCCTTCGTCTTCCCGAGCGATTGGATAGAAATCTTTATCGCAATAAAAGAAGTCCGGGAATTGATCCAGGATGCGGTACTTCAGCTCCGCGGGCGCCAGACCACCCGGCAGGGTGGAAATGGGCGTGTCCGCCGGTGGTACGGATGTTGGAGGCGGGGTAAAATTCGGCGGCAGCGGCGAGACAAACGCAGGGACTGCGGTAGCGACCGAGGCGGTAGCGACCGAGGCGGTCGAGATCGAGGCAGTAGCGATCCCCGCGGAAGGGATGCCCGTGGATATACCGGTTCCTGGTGAACAGGCTGCCAACAGGATCGCAACGGCAAGGGTCCAAACAAGCGATAAACGGGTCATCGGTCACCGGCCTTCTGAAAAGCATGCATATGAAAGAAGACTTTTTGTGATGACATCCTTTTTCACAACCATTTTTAACCAAGCGGTGCCAATATCACCAATGGGATTTTTCGACCGGTCTGCTGCTGGTACTGTGTATAGAATTTATTCCGGCTGGTTACATGTTTCCACAACCGGTCGTAGTCTTGACTTGTCGCGAGGCGTGGTCTGACCTGGATGGTCTGGTTGTTCACCTGTATGGTGGTTGAGTCCATATGAAGCAAGTTGTAATACCAGGCCGGGTTTTTCTCTTTTCCCCAGTTGGAGGCAACAAGTACAAAGGTTTTGCCATCCGAGTAATAATTCAATGGGGTGATATACGTTTTGCCAGATTTTCGCCCGGTGGTATGTAACAGCAAAATCGACTGTCCAGCCATCCGGCTGCCCAGTCTGCCGCCAGTCAGGCGATACAGGAAAATATTGACCGCCATCAAAAGTCGAATGCGGAAATTCGGCATATTACCCCCTCCGCCAACCCGGATCGGAAGGCGGGGTTCGGTCCACATCGGGTCGTTCCCAGTCGATAATGCGCCTGTCCATGGCAATGGAAGTGACAATCGTGCATATTAACGGCCCATGTTTCCCCAGGCGTTCATTGAACGCTTCGAGGTGCTGCATCGAGGAGAGAACCACCTTGAGGAGCGAGCAGTGGCTGCCGCTCAGTTTGTGCATTTCCAATACTTCGGGGAATTCCTCCATCCGGCTGGTTTTCAACAAGCACTGTCCCGGATTACAGTGCAGCTGGTAGAAAGCCAGGATGGGAAGGCCCACCTTTGCCGGATCAACCTGCGCCGCATACCCGGTGATTACCCCCTGATCCTCCAACTTGCGCACCCGCTCAGCTGCCGCGGGGGCAGACAGTCCCACCCGCCGCCCCAGTTCATGATATGAGAGACGGGCATCCTGCTGGAGTTCGCGCAGGATCTGCCAGTCCGTCCGATCGAATACACTTTCTATTTGGAAAGCCATTGCCCAAAATCTCCTTATTACTGATCAAAGTATATCAAATTTACCTTATATTCGATATTCCTCTGCCCCTGCTGGAATCATAGAATATCCATGAAATAAGGAGGTACGAACGATGCAAAACATTTCGCCTGACGGAGTATCGATTGCTCTAGGCTGTGGAATTGCGATTGGTATTCAGGCTACCTTGTTTACCCTGGCCGGCCGGTCGATCGGCCCGGTGCGCACCAGCCTGATCATCAACCTGGTGGGTGGCATCCTGGCCGGTGTCTTCCTCCTGGTCGCGCTTGGCATTCAAGGGCGCGGGCAATGGCATATTCCACGCAGCGCCATCCTGCTTGCCATCCTTGCCGTTGCTATGGGGTTTGCCATCATTTCCGGCGTCTCCTTCTCGTTCCAACGGATCGGAGTGGGGGCCGGTACCGCGGCGCTGTTGCTGGGACAGATGCTGATCAGTGTCGTCATCGATGCCTTCGGACGCGCGGGTGGCGCGCCAATCCCGCTCGACCTACGCCGGGTATTGGGGCTGGTGATCATGGCTGCTGCAGTGATGCTGCTGATCCCGCAGCGATAAACCAGTTATTCTGTATTTCTCGGCAGGCCGAGTTTCATCGCTGGTTGATAGCTTGCTGTTAGCGAATGGATAGGCGCGCGCTAAACAGGTCTGGTATGCTGATCTACGAACCAGCCTGCTGCCCCAGGAAACATATACCGGTATGCAAACAGTGTTTCCACCGGCGCCGGGTTGTCCTTTATGAGGTGAGGTATGGGAATGCAATGGTTTTCAACAAAAAAGAATACTCCTGAGCTGAGCAGCGCTTCGAGCGCGAATCCGATTCCAGTCACCGGACAACCACTCGTCCGGCTGCGCGAATTAATGAAATCTTACCGCCAGGGGGCGGGGGAAACGACCGTCCTGCGCGGCATTGACCTGGAGATCCGCACAGGCGAGTTTGTAGGCATTGTAGGGAAATCGGGCAGCGGCAAAACCACCTTGCTCAACATGATCACCGGCATCGACCGGCCCACTTCAGGTGAAATCTGGGTCGGGAATACGGCGGTGCATCGTTTGAACGAGGGCCAGATGGCCGTATGGCGAGGGCAGAACCTGGGCATTGTCTTCCAGTTCTTCCAGCTGCTGCCCATGATCACGCTGCTCGATAACATCCTGCTGCCGATGGATTTCTGCAACAAAATTGCTCCGCGCTTGCGTAAAGAACGCGCGCTGCACCTGCTCGAGCTGGTCGGTATGGCGGACCACGCCGATCAACTGCCTTCCACAGTGTCCGGCGGCCAGCAGCAGCGCGTGGCGATTGCCCGAGCCCTGGCCAACGACCCGCCGCTTATCATCGCCGATGAGCCGACCGGCAACCTGGATTCGAAAACCGCCGAAGCGATCTTTGTACTATTTGAGAAACTGGCCTCCGAAGGCAAAACCTTCCTCATCGTCACCCATGATACCAGCCTGTCGGCCCGCATGCCACGCACGGCGTGCATCGTCGATGGCGAGATGGTCAGCGACAACGAGCCTTCCGCAGTGCAACACGTCCAGCAGGCCGCCATCCCAGGAGGGTATGTCCAATGATGAGCTCACGCTGGCGGAAAGTATTTGCCGATTTATGGATCAACAAGACCCGCACCGTGCTGACCATCCTCACCGTGTTGGTGGGGGTTTTCGCCATCGGTTTTTTGCAGGGCATGTCGGCCATCATGATCCAGGATATGGATGTCGATTACCAGGCCGCCAATCCGCACGCAGCCGTCCTATACACCCAGCCATTCGATGATGTCATGGTCCGCGCAACGCGCCGGGTTCCAGGCGTGGCCGATGCCGAGGGGCGGGGGCTGCTGGTGACTTCCGTAAACGTACCACCGGATCGTAAGGTATCCATTGCCATTGATAGTATTGTTCCCGCCGAGATCCACCTTGATCGCCTGCGCCCGGCCGACCCATCCGCACCAATGGCCCTTTCGGATCATGAAATATGGGTCGAAGGCGGCTCGCTGGGGCTGCTGCCGGTGAAAACCGGAGAAACCGTGCAGGTGGAAACGCCGGATAAAAAACTGCGTACCCTGCGGGTAAGCGCTATAGTGCGCGATGTCTCCGAGCCGGCAAGCGCCTTTACCGGCCAGGTCCGTGCGTACGTCACCCCAGCTACCCTGGAATGGTTGGGGGGAACGCGCGTTTATAACCGGCTGTTGTTCACCGTTTCCGAGCAGCGAACGGATGAGAAGCATGTTGAGATGATGGCGAAGACCATTTCTGACCGGTTCGAAAAGGGTGGGATCGAGGTGCAGGGCACCAATATTTACAACCCGGGGCGCCATTTCTCTTACGAAATCTTCGCCGGCCTGACGGTGATTCTCCAAACGCTGGGGTTCGCCATTGTCTTCCTTAGCGGGTTTCTGGTGATCAATACCATCAACGTGCTGGTCAGCCAGCAGGTACGCCAGATCGCGATCATGAAAGCCGTTGGCGGGCAGTCCTACCAGATCCTGGTCATGTATCTGGTTTTGATCCTCAGCTTTGGCGTGCTGGCGTTGCTGGTTGCCGTTCCTCTAGGAGCCCTGGCCGCGTATGCTACCTCGCTGGGATTGAGCAATTTTGTCAACATCCGCCTGCAGGGTTTTCGCGTTGAATCCGCGGCCGTGATCGCCCAGGTCGTGACGGCGCTGGGCGTTCCGCTGGTTGCCGGGCTGGTTCCCGTCTTGAATGGCGTGCGGGTTACCGTCCGGGAAGCCATCAGTGACTACGGGATTAGCGGGGCGTCCCGCAGCACACGCCCTTCACTGCTGTACAGAATTTTCTCGGCCATCTTCTCCCGCCCGATGCTCGTTTCCTTGCAGAACACCTTCCGTCGCCGGGGTCGCCTGGCCATGATGCTGACCATCCTTACCCTGGGCGGCGCGGTTTTTATCGCTGTATTCAATCTGTGGAAGGCCTTCGATACGACGCTGCTGGAATTGCAGGGCTACTTCCTGGCGGATGTCAATATCTACTTCAGCCACCCCTACCGGCTGGAAAAGCTGACGGACATGATATCCAGCGTGCCGGGCGTTGCCAGTACCGAAGGCTGGGCCAGCACCAACGCGCAGGTGCTTTCCCCCGACCCGTCAGCCGCACCCACGGACATTTTCTTCATCGCCCCGCCGGCCAGGTCAAAGCTGGTCAAGCCGGTGATCACCGCCGGCCGCTGGCTGCTGCCTGAAGATCAAAACGCTGTGGTCATCGGTAACCACCTCCTTGCAAAACGCCCGGAATTGAAGGTGGGCGACGAATTGATTGTCAAAATCAAGGAGAAAGAAACTTCCTGGCGGGTCGTCGGCATCTTCCGGATGGTTGGCAATGTGAACCCGCCCTTCATCTATACCAACCGCGAAGCCCTAGCCCCACTCACCGGCCTGAATGGCCTGACCACCAACCTGCGCGTCATTGCCGATCAAAACGATCTGCAAAGCGAGCGAAGGCTGAGTAAAAATCTGCAAGCGCTGTTCAAAAGGGAAGGCGTGCAGGTTTCCCAGATGGAGCTGGGGGTCGAATGGTACGACCAGCAGGCTTCAACCATCGTGGTGATGGTGTACTTCCTGCTGGTCATGGCGCTGCTGATCACCATCGTAGGCGGGCTGGGGCTGATGAGCACGATGAGCATGAACGTGCTCGAACGCACCCGCGAGATCGGGATCTACCGGGCGACGGGCGCATCCAATGGCGCCATCTTGCGGCTGATCCTGGTAGAAGGCATGTTGATTGGCGCGCTCAGCTGGGGATTGGCCGCGCTGGCCTCCCTGCCCCTGACGGTGGTACTGAATTCCGGTGTGGGGATGGCGCTCTTCCAGGCGCCGGTCGGCTTTTCGTTCGATTGGCACGGGCTGCTCTACTGGTGGATCGTCATCCTCTTCATGGCCACGCTCTCAAGCCTGCTGCCTGCCTTGCGGGCCGTGCGGCTGACGGTGCGGGATGTGCTGGCGTATGAGTAGGCGCAACAAGTGAGGCTTATTTGCTCTGCCACGAAAAGGGCCCGTTCGGGTCGTTGCCAGTCGCATTCCAGCGGCATCTGCGTCAGTCTCGGGCCGAATACCAGTCCAACACGCGTAAGGCGCGCAGCGTGTTCCACCGGCTCGGCCGGCCCTCGCCCTCGTCGATCTCGACCGGCATCTCGCCGGGGTACCGGATCTCGAGCGGCCACCGGCCGTCGCCGTCGCGCTTCGACTCGACCAGGTCGATCGCCTCGGCCACGCGCTCGTCGGGCGTGACGCCGGCGCGGCGCAGGTACTCGAGCCCCCGCAGCACGTCGTAGTGCCACCAGGTCGGGAAGGCGAAGCGGGTCCACGCGGCGCCGCCCTTGCGATCTCGCTCGATCACCTCGCCGGTCGACCGCCGGCGGAAGAGGCGGCGCTCGAGGAGGTACTCCTGCCCGCGGAGACGGGCCGCGGTCACCTCCGGGCTGCTCCCGCGCGCCCGTTCGTGCTCGAGCAGGGCCTCGAGCACGCAGATCGTGGTGTTGAACGACGACCGCGTCGAGCCGTTCTCGGCCTCGCAGTTCCAGCCGCCGTCGGGCAGCTGCTCGGCGAGCAGCCGGTCGACGATGCCCCGGACGTCCTGGCCGAAGTAGGCGCCGACCGCCCCCACCTGCCCGTTGATGCAGGGCTCCACCTCGCCGGCGAAGAAGGGATTGCCGTCACACTCCTGCGGGCCGCAACCCTGCCAGGTCACGCGGTCGCGGACGAGGCCCACCGCGCGGCGCGCCTGCGTCGCTCGCGGGATCGAGACCCAGGTCCCGCAGCAGCATCAGGACGTGCATGGTGGAGTTCCACCCGCGGTTCCACGCCGCGCCGCCCCACCGCCCGTCGGCCCCCTGGAGGGCGAGCAGCCGCGCGCCCCAGCCCTCGGTGGCGACCCGCGCGCGCTCGGCCGCGACCTCCTCCGCGGGCGCACCGGTCAGGTCCCGCATCACCTGCCAGCGGATCGAAGGGTCAGAATCAAGCAGCCACCGTATGACCGATCTGTTTGGCTTCGGGACTTGCCGTTTGGGTGGATTGGTCGCCATCTGCTGGTCCTCCTTCCTTTGTTTAAAAGACAATGTTGATGGCCTAACTGATTCATTATACGGGTTTCTGCTATCCTGTAAATCTGCAGGATATGACAAAAGGAAAAATATTCCGATTCCCTTCCCCGTAACAACAAAACTCCCGTAATTCTTTTACCCCAATTTCGTAAAAAAAACACTCCTCTCCTCTTGAAAAATCCTTACCATAATCAATGGTGGAATCCCTCACCATGTCCACCCAAACTGTGCGCAAAGTCATCCTGGTGGCGCTGATAACATTCCTGATCTCTGCCTTCGTCTTCCCCGATAAATAGCATAGCCCCAAAGCAGAGTATGGGACGAATCAAATGGGGCGAAATGCGCATGAAGTCATTATTAAACGAAAGCATTTTATTTTCAGCGAATATTTGCAGATATTCGATATGAATATCTTGGAAACGAGCCAGAAATCAAAATTGAAGATGTTTCACCATCCAAAAGAGGGCAAAATGAACCCGAAACAGAAACCCTGGTATTCACAAAGTTTCATCTGGTGGATCATTATTATTTGCGTGGCCTGTCTGGTTTATGTTACGGGCATTGCCCATGAATCCATCTGGTTCGATGAAACGTATTCCGTCATGATGGCCAGTCATTCTCCCGGCGAGATCCTTGGCTTGATGGCTGTCGACAACCATCCACCGCTCTATTATCTCCTGCTGAGCGCGGTCATGGCGATCTTCGGGAATTCCGTATGGGCGGTCCGCATGCTGTCCGTCCTGGGAGCAATCGGCATGGTAAGCCTGGGGGCAGGCCCGGTCCGTCGCATCTTTGGGAATAGAACCGCACTGATCTATGCCGGGGTCGTGCTGTTCACACCGGCTGTGCTCATCTATGCCCATGAAGCGAGGATGTACAGCCTGGCCACCTTTTGCGTGACCGCCAGCGCGTTGTACGGATACCTGGCAGTCAAAATCAATCGCAGATGGGACTGGTTCGGTTTTGGACTGGCATCCCTCGCGGCAGCCTACCTGCACTACTATGGCCTGATGGCTGCGTTCTTTATGCATCTGCTGATCTTACTCTGGCTGCTTTTCAAGAAACGGGCATACCTCAAATCCGCTCTCCTCACCGGATCCGCGGTCGCGCTCGGGTATCTTCCCTGGCTGGTGCTCTTTTATCGGCAAGTGACCAATGTCAACAAGGGCTTCTGGATCGGGGCAGTTACCTGGCAAGGCATACGGAATGCAATGATCCAGCCATTTGCCTACAAGGATTCCTTCCCGCCGTTTGTGCCGGCGATGGCCGCCGTCCTCATCTATTCGGCCATCTTGATCATCGCCGGCCTGGTGCTTGCAAAACGAAAAGCTGGAGATGAATGGGCCTTGGGCCTGTTTGTGCTGCTGGCCCTGCTGTGCTCTTTCATCTCCCCCATCCTCATCTCCCTGGTCTCGAACCCCATTTTCACCGCGAGATACATCACGGTCCTAAATGGCCTGTTTTTGCTCCTTGTCAGTCTTGGCATCAGTCTGCTGCCCAGAAAATGGCTCCAGGTGGCTGCTCTTGGCTTTTTTGCACTCGCCAACGTCCCTACCCTGAGAGATGTCTATACCCAGTATTTCAACCCCCCGATGGATCGAGCGGCTGAATATCTGAAGAAAGAGATCCAGCCAGGGGATGCGATCGTCACATCGGAGCTGCTGTCGATGGGGCCTGCATTTTATTACTTGCCTCAAGCGGCCCATTACAACACGAAGAGTATCGCCGGTGACGCGTTGGAGCAGCTGTTGAAGGAACCATTTTCTCCTTCTCTGCACAGGGACCAGGGAGTGGTGAATCTATTATCGACCCACCAACCCTTTTGGTACGTCACGGTCAACAATGGGCTGCAAAAGAGCATTGCCGAAATACTCGATGGAGAACAAGGCTGGGAAGTGTCCGGAGAGCCGTTCACATTCGCAGGGCCTTTCTCGCAAACCAGCGTAAGGGTCACGAAGTACGTCTATTCCGGTCGCGTAGCGGCGCCCACATCTGGGACGCTCAACCTGCATATCATCGGCCTCAGACCGCCAGGGTCTCTCCTCATTGCTCTCTTTGATAACGAGGCCAGTTACCCTACCCAACCTTCTCGGGTGTCTTTCGTTGGTTTTGACAGTACAGAAATGACCTACGCCGTGGATGGGTTGGATTTTGGGGACTATGTTATTTACATATTCCACGATGAGAACAACAGCAAATCACCCGATCGGGACAGCGAGACCGGCCTGTTCAGTGAAGGATGTGCATGGGTCAATATGGACAAATTGGATCTGCGGGATGCCGCGGCGGTGAGAGAGGGCAGCAATTGGAACAACATGAGGTATACCTTCGGTGAGGATGGGAAAACCGTCGAGATAAAACTGTACTATGCGCCTTTTCCGTGGCAGAGCAAATAAGCCCTACAGCAAGAGGAAAGTGACATGAAAAAACTGCCTCGCCGTTCCTTCATCAAATTGTCCGGCGTCGCCGCCGCTGGAGCCCTGCCCAGCAGTGGCGCGCGGCCTGCGCTTCTGAAACGCCTGCCCGCCGAGGGCATCATCGCCGATAGCGCCCAATTCTTCCACGAAGAGATTTCGATCCAGTCCGAGGTCTGGCTGGGTGGGACGAATATCCTCGGCCTCAGCCAGAAAACTGACGGCGTCATGGCTCGCTACATAGTCAATGGGCAAAAAGGCAATCTGATCCTGGTACAGTATCCGAACGCCGCCGAAGCCGCCAATGGCGCCGCAGCACTGGCCCAGAGCAAAGCGGACCAGTTCGTAAAAGCCGATGCCAAGGGCTCCTTGCTTGGCGCCGTTTTTGGAGCGATTGCCCCAAATGACGCACATGGACTGCTCAAGGAAGCATTGAATAAAAAATAGATCTGTTGGAATACCTTTAAAGCGTCCTTCGAGATTTTCCAATCGGTCTGCTCTCCGCTTGAAGGGGTAGCAATGTGGATAATTTTAATCCAAAATAAAGCCTGGTGAGTATTATTTTAAATAAGGAGTGGTTTATGAAACGTTTTCCTTTACTCATCGGAGGTATTTTAGGCGGCCTGACAGCTCTGGTTCTGGCGGTCTTCAGCGAGTTGATCAGCGCCCTGTTCGGTTTGCCTGGTATTGCTTTTACCCTCTTCGACTGGATGGCGCGCCACCTGCCCGGCCCGCTGATCACTTTGTTCATTGGTACGATGGTAAAGACGATCAACCTGTTGAATTTAGGCCCCACAGCCGTGGTGGCGAAGCGCATCGAGCAAGGGTCAGCGATCGTGGTGTTCGCCGTGATCGGCGCGATCTTCGGGTTGACCCTGGCGGCTTTCGCCCGCCGCCGCCCGGCGCAGCTTGGCGAGTTTGGCTTTTGGGGCGGGTTGATCCTGCTAATTCCGATGCTGGCTGTGCTCTTAACACTTGCAGGTCAAGCAAACGGAAGCCTTTTAGGAGTCATCTGGTGGGGGATCCTGTTCTTGGGATGGGGATGGATTCTGGGAAAATTGATCGAGTACCTGGCCTGGCCGCAAGAGAGCGGCGTACCAGATGCTTCCCGGCGCAAGTTCCTGTACCTGGTTGGGGCAGGCTCTTTTACCATCCTTGTCTCGGCAGCGGGAGTCAGCCTCATTCCACAAAATCCATCCATCCCAAGCACTGGGACGGCCAGCGGGCCAGGGGCGGAACCAAGTGCCAATTCATCCACAACGTCAGGGCCGGCAAAGTCCCCGCCCGATTCGGCATTGAACGCCCGCTTCAAGCCAGTGCCCGGAACCCGGCCTGAACTAACCTCGAACCAGGATTTTTACCGGATCGACATTAATACCGTTCCACCCCGGGTGGATGCAGCAAAGTGGCGTTTGGAGATTAAGGGGCTGGTCAACCGGCCGCTCCAACTGACGCTAGACGAAATCAAAAATGCCCAACCGGTGATCAGCCAGGCGGCGACGTTAGAGTGCATTTCCAATGAGGTTGGCGGCGACCTGACCAGCACCGCGATCTGGACCGGGACGCGCTTGAAAGACATCCTGGCAAAAGCAGGTGGGATGAAGCCAGGGGCAAAAGAAGTGTATATCACGGCGGCGGACGGGTATTACGAAAGCGTGGTGATGTCCGATGTGATGGATGATCGCACGCTGCTGGTTTACGAAATGAACGGCCAGCCTTTAGCTGTTGAACACGGGTTTCCGCTGCGCATCTATATCCCCAACCATTTTGGGATGAAACAGCCTAAGTGGATCACCAGCCTGGAGGTAATCGACCACCAGGCAACCGGGTACTGGGTGGAACGGGGCTGGAACATCGAGGCGATCCCGCCCACCACCTCGGTGATTGATGCGATTGATGCCGAGGGGTTCGATCCGCAAACCGGGCTGCTGCCGGTGGGGGGAATTGCATACGCTGGCGCACGCGGGATCAGCAAAGTGGAAGTGCAGGTGGATGAAGGTCCCTGGGCGGAAGCCGAGCTGCGCACGCCCGCCCTCAGCCCGCTGACCTGGGTGCAGTGGCGCTATTCCTGGAAATCGCAGATTGGGCAGCACACCTTCCGGGTCAGAGCGTATGATGGCGCACGTCAGCTTCAATCGGACGTACCCGCCCCGCCTGAACCCGATGGCGCGACGGGGATTGATACAAAAACGGCTATTCTTACGCAAGGGGGTAAGTAAATCTTCTTTCGGTATCGCCCGCTTCTTCTCGTCGAGATTCTTCTCCCCTGCTGGGGAAGCAGGCTCCACAGCGACTGGTGGACATCCTGAAGCTTGCCGTGCTGGATGGAGATCCCCACCAGCACGGTGACCACCGACTTTGTCATCGAGGCGCTCAATGGGTCTGCCCGGCGGTATAGGGATGCCCATAGATCTCGCTGACCAGGAAACCATTGCGCACGATGAGCAGGCCGTGCAGGTTGAGCGGCTCCTGTCTCCTTCACTCGACTTCCCAAACCCATGCTAGAATCTCAGGCGAAAATGCACACCGATACCTGCTCCTCAGACTGAAGTAATGCCAACCTCATATCGTCTCTGTCCGCAGCCTGGTGGAATTTGTATTGCAGGCGGGTGATTTGACCCCTGGCGGGTTTCAAAGGCGCGATCGCGCCCAGCTCGGCACACAAGGCCATAAGCGGGTGCAGCGCTCCCGCCCCGAAGGGTATGAAACCGAAGTGGAGATCGCCTACCGGGTTGAAGGCGCTGACCCGCCTCTGGAAGTGCGCGGCCGGATCGATGGCCTGTATGCCAGCGAAGAGCCAGTGATCATCGAGGAGATCAAAACAACCACACTGAGCCTGGATCTGGTGAGCGAGGAGCACAACCGACTGCATTGGGCACAGGCGCAGTGCTACGCCTATATGTATGCCCAGCAGCATCATCTGAGCGAGGTCAGCATTCACCTGACCTATTACCATCTGGACAGCCGGAAAGAAAAAACCTTCGAGCGCCATTTTACGCTGGCCGAATTGGAAACCTTTTTCCACGACTTGATCACTCCCTATCTGGACTGGTTTCGAAAGGTTCATGCATGGCAGGCCAGGCGCGACCAATCGATTCAACAGCTCGATTTCCCCTATGCGGATTATCGCCCAGGCCAGCGAGATATGGCTGTGGCAGTCTACAAAGCCATCCGGGCCAATGACCGCCTGTATGTCCAATCGCCTACGGGGGTGGGGAAAACCATCGCGACCCTTTTCCCGGCGGTGAAGGCCCTGGGGCAGGGGCTGGCTGCCAAGATCTTTTACCTGACGGCGAAAACGCCCGGGCGCCTGGTGGCAGAAAAGGCGCTGGATGATATGCGCCAGGCCAACCTGTATCTCAGAAGCGTGACCCTGACGGCCAAAGAAAAGATCTGTTTTTGCCCGCCGGTCAACTGTGACCCGGAAGTATGTGTATTTGCCCGTGATTATTTTGACAAGGTGAAAAAGGCGCTGGAGGAAATCGACCAGCATCAGGCTTTTACCCGCCCGGTCATTGAGGAGATCGCCCGACAGTATCAGATCTGCCCTTTTGAGTTTTCGCTGGACCTGGCTTTATGGGTCGATTGCATCATCTGTGATTACAACTATGCGTTTGATCCGCGGGTCTATCTGCACCGCTTTTTTGACTTCAGTACCGAACCGTATATCTTTCTGATCGATGAAGCGCACAATCTTCCGGATCGGGCCAGATCGATGTATTCGGCTGAACTGGATAAAAAGACGGTGCTGGACCTCCAGCGTACACTGAAACCGCATTTGCCTGTGCTGGCCAAAAAGCTGAGCGCGATCAATAAGATCTTGCTGGAGATACGCAAAGCCTGCCAGGCGGAAGGCAAGGAGGCGCTGGTTGAGTACGAGCCCCCTGAAAAGCTGCTCAAGGCCATCCGAGAATTCAGCCAAAAGGCAGAAGACTGGCTGGTCTTGAATCAGGCCGCTGAGTTCAGGCAGGAATTATTGGAGTTTTATTTCTTGTGCAGCAACTATCTCCGTACGGCCGAATATTTCGACACGTTCTACGTGTCCTACTTTGAGCGCCAGGGGCAGGCCGATCTCAAAGCAAAATTATTCTGCCTGGATCCAGCCCCCATGCTGGCCGCCCCGCTGGAGCGCAGCCAATCGACCGTCTTTTTCTCGGCGACACTGCTGCCAATGGATTACTTTATGAAGCTCTTGACCGGCGCTGCGGACCATCCCAAGCGGATCTTCCAATCCCCTTTCCCAGCGGAAAATGTCTGCTTGCTGATCCACAACAAGATCTCCACCAAATATGCGCAGCGGGCTGATTCCTACGCTGCGATTGCCGCGGCGATTGAAACCATCTGCAGCGCGCACGTGGGCAATTACCTGGTTTTCTTCCCATCCTATGCCTATCTGGCTGCGGTGCTTGAACTGCTCAAAGAAAGACTGCCGGAAAGGCAGCTTCTCGTTCAGGATCGGGGCATGACGGAAGCAGCGCGCGAGGCCTTCCTGGCCCAGTTTTCGGCCAGCAATCAGGAAACACTGGTCGGGCTGGCTGTCATGGGTGGTATCTTTGGCGAAGGGATTGATCTGGTGGGAGAACGGTTGATTGGCGTCGTGGTGGTTGGCGTGGGGGTACCCCAGGTGTGCCTGGAGAGAGATTTGATCAAAGATTATTTTGATCGCCAGAACGGCAGTGGTTTTGCCTATGCTTACCAATATCCAGGTTTCAACCGGGTGCTGCAGGCAACCGGCCGGGTCATTCGCACGGAGACAGATCGGGGGATCATTGTATTGATCGATGAACGTTTTACCCATGCTCGTTACCGCCATTTGTTCCCCACCCACTGGCGGGGATTTCAAGTCGTACAAAACACCAGCGAGATAAAAGATAAATTGGCGCGCTTCTGGTCGCGGGATTAAGGGGGTTTCTGGTTTCCGGCTGTCAGCACTATCCTCTTTATTCGTTTATTCGGTGACGCGGCTCGACGTTCTGCCCACTCCAAAAACAATCGGGGTGGAGAATGTCCTATTCCAAACCGGATGTGTACACAGGGTTGTTGAATCGCGGAATTGGAGAGTTTTCCTGCGGATCAGGGATTTTAGACTCGTTCAGGACTCGAGATCCACCGGCGGGAGTGACAGGCTCCGGAAAGCTGGGGTTACCAGTCCGCCAAAACCGACCAGGATACAGGCAACCGCGGAGAGGGCAATCACACCCGTTGCAGGGACAAATGCCAGGAGGATGCCGCCGATGGCCAACCCGAGCGGCGATCCACCCGTGAGCAATGTGGCGCGTGCTCCAAATACGCGACCCAGCTGTGCCTTGGGGACATTGCGCTGCAACAGGGTGGTCTCCATCGGCGTATACGGTCCCCACATCAAGCCACCCAGCAAAAGAAGCCCGCAGGCGAACCAAAGGTCATGGATAAACACGATGGGTAAAAGGCTGACGCCCCAAAGTAGTGCGATCAGCGGTAAGGCGACCCCTAAGCGCAGACGCCTGCTCAGCGTGGTACTGCTTAAGGTTCCAATTAGCGCGCCAACGGCTAGCGCGGACCAGAGTAGTCCATAGCCGCGCGCGTCCGTTTGCAGGACAGCGTGACTGTAGAGGGGTAAGGCAGCCTCTAAAGGTCCATAGGAGAAAAAGAAGACCAGGCTTAAGAGGGTCGTGTAGCGCACGACCTTCATCTCCCAAAGTTGGCGCAGTCCCAACCGTTCGGAGAGCGGCGGCGGAACAGTAGTTCCGGGCGGAACGAGAGTTCCAGTTTGCAGCTGAGACTGGTTCCGTGGGAGCGTCGGAAGAAGGATGGCAACAACAGTCATGACGGCAAAGGTGCCCGCATCGATGAGCAGGACAGACAGGCCTCCGAAGGAAGCCACCAGAAGCCCAGCCACGGCAGGTCCAACGACCAAAGAGAGGTTGGTGCTAAAGGCCCAAAGCATATTCGCGGCATCCAAATCGAAGTTCGCGGCTTTTCGTCGCTTCTGGATAGAACCGGTAATATTGCCGCGAACTGCATCTTCTACGAGATCCGGCAGGATGCTGCGCGACCCCACCTCTGTGGCAGGGGCTAACATCCCTGCGAAGAACGCCAGCAGGAAAAGCAGCCATAGCTGAAGCAGGCCGAGCCAATACAAGATCGGGATGAGTCCGATGATGAGTGCCCGCAGTCCATTATCGATCACCATAATCGTCCGGGGTTGGAAACGGTCGATCAGCGAGCCAATGACCAGGCTGGTGAGGATGGCGGGAAGCTGCAGCGTGAGGAGGATACCAGCTGCGGCTGTACCCGATCCCGTGACTTGCAGGACAAACCAGGGGAGTGCAACCAGGGTGATGGCATCGCCAAACAGGGAAATCAATCGACCCATCCAGAAACGGCCGAACGCGGGAGAGCGCGCGGGATCGCGAACGAGTAACCGGAAAGCCTGCCAGAGCGGATTTTTCATGTGAATTTCCTGTTCTGCTTAGACTCAGGAATTGAGCATCTCGTCCAGGCGCCGCCGCAGATAGGCGCGTTCGGCGCTGTTGCCGCATAGGGCGAGCGCTCTCTTGTAGGCATCCGCAGCGGCCGCGGCGATTGCCGGGCGCTGGTTTAGCCGGCGCAGCAGATCTGCGCGCGCCGCGTGATAGGGATAATACCCGTCTACCTGACGGGCGCCATCCGCCTGGCTTTCGAGTTGGAGCAAGATATCTAAGCCTGCCTGTGGTCCAAAAGCCATCGCCACGGCCACAGCACGGTTGACTTCCACCACCATGGAAGGGGCCATTCTTGCCAGCGTGTCATAGAGCGCAGCAATCTGGCGCCAGTCGGTTGCCTCGGCGGTTAGGGCCTCGGCGTGCAGCGCGCTAATCGCCGCCTGCACCTGGTAGGGACCCGGGGTTCGCAGGGCCAGCGCCTCGTCCAGCACGGCGATCCCCTCGCGGATTTTTTTCTGGTCCCACCGGGCGCGGTCCTGTTCTTCGAGCAAGACGAGCTCGCCCGCATCGTTGAGCCGCGTTTCGCTGCGTGAATCGTGCAGCAGCATCAGCGCCAGCAGCCCGCGCGCCTCAGCGCTCGCGCGTGCCGAGGCACGCGAAGGCATTACGCGCTGCGAAAGCAGCGAGACCAGCACGCGCCCCAGGCGGATGGCTTCCCCGCACAGCTCGCGGCGGATCGGGGCATCCCCGCTGGTGGCTACGTACCCCTCGTTGAAGATCAAGTAAATCACCGCCAGCAGCGCCTCCAGACGCTCCGGCAGCAGATCGACGGGCGGCACGCGGTAGGGAATGCCCGCCTCACGGATTTTCTTGCGCGCCCGAGCCAACCGCTGCGCCATGGTTGGCTCAGGGACGAGGAACGCCCGCGCGATCTCCGGCGTGGTCAGGCCACCCAGGGTATGCAAGGTCAGCGCCACCTGCGCTTCCAACGCCAGCGCAGGATGGCAGCAGGTGAACATCAATTTCAGACGGTCGTCTGGGATTTGGGCATCGTCCATCTCAGGCTCTTCCTGGGCGGCGGCATAATCTGCCGCGGCGGCGCCGTGAATATCGGCCACGCCAAGGCCGGCGCCGGCGCCGAAATTTGAGGGATTCGAATCGGGCGGGTATGCGGGGATGACCGCTTGCCGCTCATCGAGCGCGCGCGGTTCCATCGCTGCGTGCCGCAGCCGGTCGATGGCGCGGCGGCGCGCGACGGTCAGCAGCCAGGCGCCGGGGTTGCGCGGAATGCCATCGGTTTCCCAGCGTTCCAGCGCATTGACCAGCGCATCTTGCAGCGCGTCTTCTGCCAGCGGAAAATCTCCCATCTGGCTGATCAGCGCCGCAAGGATCCGGCCGTGTTCTTCGCGGAAGGTGGCTTCGATTTGCGCCGCGGTAAGTGAATGCGACGTCATCCTCTTCTACCTGCTATCGCAATTGAGCAGCGAGCGCCGCTATATTTGGTCCCAGAGCGGGCGGATCTCGACCGAGCCGTACTGCGCGTGGGGAATTTTAGCTGCCCAGCGGATCGCTTCATCGAGGTCTTTACAATCGAGCAAAAAGAATCCGCCCAACTGCTCGTGGGTTTCGGCAAACGGCCCATCGGTGCACAGCGTCTGGCCGGCCCGCACGCGCACCGTGGTCGCATTGGCGACGGGGGAAAGCCCGGTGTTGGACAGCAGCACCCCCGCGTCCTGCGCTTCCTTGAGCAGGGTTTGCCAGGCTTGGAATAAGTCCTGGGATTCTTCCGGGGTATATTTCGTCGTTTCCGACTCGCTCGCATACATCAGTAACATGTACTTCATACGTTTGTTCTCCCCTGGTAATCGGTAGACTCGACCATGCAATTGCTATTGCAAAGCGAGTCTACCATAACCACGGAACTTTTATTGGATCAGGAATCCTGGATCAACCCGATGATATTGCCGTTTTCGTCTTTGGCGGAGGCGATCAGCCTGCCTCCACCCACGTTCTTGATCTCCTGAATGGTCTTCGCTCCAGCGTCCACGAGTAACTTCAGACTTTTGTTGATATCGTCCACATGATAATAGGCAGTCATCCCCTCCTTGTGGCCGTTGGGGTCCAGGCCGATGTCTTGATTGCCTACTTTAAAGCCGACGTAATACGGATCGTCGGCATAAGGCTCTACCCCTAACAGTTTAATAAAGAGGGCCTTTGCCTTTTCGATATCCTTGACAGGATAGACGACGGTTGTGATACCCTGGTTCATGAGAATCTCCTTATCTGTAATTGGTGGATACTTGTTAATATTTGCCATTCTATTCGAATGTCGCACGAGAAGGTGGCAAAATGGCCCAGGCAGTCATTCCCTGCTTGTGGCCGAGCGGGGTGGCAAGCAAGTGAGCCTGTTCCAGGCAGGGGTGCAGACTCCGCGTTGGCGCGCCTAGGTGGTGCCTGGTCAAAGCCAGGCCATCTACGATGCGGTCCTTGCGGGTCGTGCGACAGTCACAATCCCTTCGGGGCTCAGCGGCGAGATCCGTCCTCAGCTCACCGCTTTCTTCACAAGCGCGGCGATCCTTTCCTCTTCGGCGGCAGTCAACTCCTTCAGCGCGAAGGCGACAGGCCACATGGCGCCTTCGTCGAGGTTCGCCGTGTCATTAAAGCCGAACGTCGCGTACCTCGTGTTGAACTTCTGCGCGCATTGGAAGAAGCAGACGATCTTGCCATCCCTGGCATACGCGGGCATGCCGTACCAGAGTTTCGGCGAGAGGGCTGGCGCGCTGGCTTTAATGATCGCATGGAGCCGCTCGCCGATGGCGCGATCCGTTTCCGTCATCTCGGCGATCTTCGCAAGCACGGCGCTTTCCCCATCCGCCTTGTCCTTGTTCGCGCGCGCTTCCGCCTTCAGCTCTTGGGCGCGTTCTTTCACCGCGGCTCGTTCCTCATCCGTGAATCCCTTGACCTTCTTGGGGGTGCTCTTTTCCTGGTTCATGAAAAGCTCCTTATCTCTTATCAATAGATTACGGCTTATTTTTGCCGTTCTATTATAACGTCGAATGAGAAGGGGCCAAAATGACAGGTTTGCTGGAATTCTCATCATTTTCTAATCTTTTGACCCGTCATAGCTGCTCGTCGCTTTTTTTCGTCAAACATACGCTCCAGCACTCGGTTGTAATGATGGAGGCGGAACCGGGTTTCAACCTCCCCGAATACGCCGGTCTGCGCACGAACCATCGAAGAACAGGCAAAATGAGCTCCGATTTCCACAAAAAAAGCCATCCCCAAATCTACGACATGGGGATGGCTTTTTACCTGATTTTTCTCTATTTGCTGTGGGCGCGAGAGGGCTCGAACCTCCGAACCTCATGTGTGTGATACATGCGCTCTAACCAACTGAGCTACGCGCCCGAAGTAACCAAATTATAACAGTTCCTTATACGATGGTCAAGGTCCGAAACGCTAATAAAAATTTTCACCGGCCTTTTCGGGCGAACCCGAACTCCCATTTCAGCCACAACTTTATATTATTTTATCCGTTCTTATAAACAAAAGACCCGCCTGAGGCGGTTTTATTCCCTCAAGCGAGTCTCTGCTCTTTCCTTACCCAGGATCCCTAACCTGCCGGTCACGCTGCACCCCTATCTTTATACAGTAAGCAACTCCATCTTATGGTGGTTTGACCCTAGGTGAGACTGCAATATGGGGAGGCGTATCCTCCGTGGCTGTCGGTCAATGGGGTAGTCTTGCCGAACTGGCATTTAGTGGGCGGCTCGACCAGGTTGATAGCGTGATGTTGCGCCCAGAAGATATGCTGTTTGATGCCCTATTGGGAGCAGGAACCTCGGCAGCCGGGTATGGCGTAGCAAAGCTGCTCAAGAGTTTGCGCTCTACGTCGGGTAACCTGCTATCCCAAGTGGCTGATGATGTTGTTAACTGCCGAATCAACAGCTTTAGTGGAGAGACAGAGGTTGCGACGAAAGAAGGCAGCAAGCCTATCCGTGAGGTCCGCATTGGCGACCAGGTACTGAGTTACAACGAAGTGACAGGAGTGACAGGTTATTATCCAGTAACTGACCTGACATCGCATCAAGATGCTTCCGTTGTACACCTGACCATTGCCGGTGAGATGCTAACGACCACACTGGAACACCCCTTCTACACCCTTGAGGATGGCTGGCAGGAAGTGCATGAGCTATCGGTTGGGGAGGAAGTACGTCGCTCGGACGGCAGCTATGGCATGGTTGAGTTAGTGACGATTGTTGAAGATTCTGAGTGGATGTACAATCTCACGGTTGATCAGGCCCATTCCTTTTTTGTTGGTGAAGGGGAATGGCTAGCGCATAATATCTGTAGGCCTGACCCTAAGAACCTACCTATACGTAATAATAGAGGTGATCCAACACATGGTATTCTTGATATAAATGGTGACCATATTCCTCTAAAGAGTGGAAGGAATGGGGCAGCATATAAATTGCCAGAGAACACACCTGGTATGGGAAGGCCAGAAGCTCATTTAACTATTAGAGATCATGCTGAGGCGCATGCGGCAGCTGAAATGAGAATAAGAGGCGCTAATGAAGCCGACCTTTATCTCAATAATATACCTTGTGGTAAACCAGATGAACACTTTACATGTAAAAAGATGCTGCCATATATGTTACCCGAAAATGCCCGTCTTAATGTATATGTTAGAAATGATGCAACAATGCGATGGGAGTTTTTCAATAGCTATGTAGGGTTACCGGACATAGCATGGGAAATATTTTTGAAATAAAGATAATAAGTGTCCATCCATTTGTCCAACCATGAAGGAATAGCTATTTCAAACTTGCTATAGTTAATAAAAGGAGAAGCTTTCGATATGGATAAACAAAGGTATCCAATTTTGTCTTGGGAAAGAGATGGTGAGGCGGTGATTGACTCGCAAGAAACCCTTGACTACTGGATTGAAAAGTTGGCAGAGGAAGCAAAACATGATTTTCCTTTTTCTGTAAGCTTCAGGGTCAATGAAAAAACTGAACTTGTGTTTACAGTAGGAATGGACATCAGTCATTTGGAGTTTTTTTCCGAGGAGCATCGACCACCCTTCTTAATTTCCATTGGCTCTTATGAGGATGATAGTCTGTTTGCTTTATCGCATTTTGGAACCGTATCTGAAATGAGAAAACGGGATTTTATTCCGATAAGCGATGCAATTGAGGCAGTACATATTTATTATCAAACAGGGGCTCTACCAGACAACATAAAATGGACATGAGGTTTGCAGTAATTCTTTACCATCAATGGTAGATAGAATAGCAATACTGATTTAACCTACTGAGCATACGCTAGAAGCGTTTATCAGAGATGTGCTGAGCAAAAATTTTCAGTACCAAGGTTGTGTTACTGGGAATGCTTTACAGGAAATTTTACCCATGAACGGGATTGCAGATCTAAAAATGTACAAAGAGCGTATGGTACAGCATCCGCAGCATGTAATCATTCCATTCTATCGTCAGCAGATCTACCAGATGATCGATCCAGAGCATCGTAACTTTTTCCGGGAATGGTTGGGCATTGTCTGCGCAAAATTTGTTCTTCCGATCTGGCAGGATTATTCGGATCACCCGCTGCCCGAAAGAATGATTGTTGCGGCAGAAAAGCTTCTTCGCAAAGAAGCAAATCAGCAAGAAGTGAAAAAACTCGGTGATAAGGGGTGGAACTGGCTAGAAAACGGGCGGGATTTCGGTTTTAAAAATTATTATTCGGCATTTGCAGCGTTGCGTGCTCTGAATGAGGCCAGGGGCTTTGATCCATTTGAAGGATATCGCTTGAGCGAAGATTGGGAACATTGGCTTGATAGCGATATTGATCTCAATTCAAGCGATGTAACAAAGCTTGCTTACTTTGCTTACGCTGGCTACCCGGATGTTTTCGAATTTGACCCACAGCGTTGTCTTGCGTTCTTCACCTGGTGGTTGGACCAGGCCATACCGCAGGCCTGGGAACCGGCTCAGAAAAATTTAAGAAATCGTGAACAGTAGTTCACTCAATTGAATTACACTCGGTTATGTAAGTAGCTGCGGGCGTGGAAAGCTTATTTGATTTCCTTCTTTCCACGCCTCTGTCAGCTTTACGATACTGATCAGTGCAATTCACTAGAATCAACCGCGAACCCATCTGGGCGGGTCGGGCTGGCCCTCTTCTTTGCTGTTGAGATCATTTCTGATTTTTAATCTTGTCCTTACAATCTTCGCTATAATGAAATTATGGAAAGGGAAGTGGCGGTCGTCAATCTAGATGAAATCGCCACCCATTGGCAGATCCCGGTGGAAGTGGTCAAGACCTTTATCGTCGAATATGGCCTAAACCCCCTCAATCCCGGCGCCTGGGCGGGGGAGTTGGAGCATTGGAACCTGCTGATTGCCGCCAAGCAAAAGGCGTTTGAGGATTCACTTTTCCCACGGCCAACGCGGCCAGAACCGGCGAAAACGTCCCCCTGAGCGCTCTTCATTTTCCCGGCGCATATGGCAGTTGAAGCAGAGTACAATGGTGTTGGCAATTTCCGCCCGAATGGCCTCAATAGCATAGCCTTGAGCCGCCATATCCGAGATATTCATCCGTTTGCTTCGGATATGATGGAAGGTCAGCACAGAAAAATCATATTCGCCGCAGTCTTCACACTTAGCGTTTGACAAATATTCGTAGACAAACCGCTGGGCTTCATCAATAGCTCTCACTCTCGCGGCCCGGTTGATACTTTTGACGTTGTCTTTGTCAGTTTCATACCTGTCCCGCCCCTGTTGTTGCTGGCAGTCGCGACAGACGGATTGCAGGTAGCCTTTTTTCTGGTCGCGCCAGTTGAACTGCAACTCGTCTTTTTCTTCTCCGCAGTGGATGCAGCGTCTCACTCTGTCCACTCCTTCCAGTGTATAAGCTAAGTCATTCGCTAAGTAGCAAAAGAAACGACCCCCAGATGTGGGGGCCGGTGGACTTTTAAGACACTTTTTTACTTTATTTAGGGGTTGGTTTCAGCGGGTAGAAGCTGTGTGTGATACATGCGCTCTAACCAACTGAGCTACGCGCCCGAAGTAACCAAATTATATTAGTTCCTTATAGGATGGCCAAGGTCCGAAACGCTAAAATGATTTCGACCAGCCTTTTCGAGCGAACCCGGACTCCCATTTCAGCCACAACTTTATAGTATTTTATGCGTTCTCATAAACAAGAGACTCGCTTGAGGCGGTTATACACGCCTCAAGCGAGTCTCTGTCATTCCGCGTACGCAGTGGTTTACTTGACTCTTTTGTTGACCTCAGCCAGCATCGCCTCGGCTTTTTCCTTGGTCAGGCCAAGCTGGGCGGCCTGGGGCATGGCAAGGACCATATTGATCGTCAATCCCTTTAACATCCCTACCATCGGGTTGCTTGAGACGCCTGGAAGGTACTGGTCAAGGACAGCCTTGGCCTGCGGGTTGTCTAAAAGCGTGCCTAATTGTGTATCGAGTGTGAATGCCATCCGTTCCTCCTGATTTCAAAAAAGATTGGGAATCATTTACAACCGCAAAATCCATTAAACACAGCATTCCGCTGGCTTAATTCGTCGACGCAACTTCCTCGGCGGCCTGTTTCGGTGCGCCACCTTCCATATGGCTCGCTGTACCATGATACAGTTCCAGGCCCTGGCTAAAGATCACCGCCTGAGCCGCCAGCAGCCAGAGGAAAAACAGGCCAAGAACGATGCTGGCCGTGTTGATGATCCTGCCCAGGTTGTTTTGCATATTGGTAAGCATCGCTTTCAAATTATCCATTGACGTCTGGGATTGGTTCACCATCGCCTGGTAGTCTCGTAAACTCTTCGATATCAGAGCAACATTTGTTGACATCGTTTCCAGGTTGCTCCTGATCAGATCCAGGTTGTCATCCGCTTTATCCATACTGACAGAGATTTCCTTAAAAGTGGCCGGCATATCCTTCATACTGACTGCCAGTTCGTCCAAAGAGTCCGCCAGTGGTTTTTCAGGGTTGTAAGGCTGGCTCGTCGCCGGCACAAAAGCGCTGATCAGAGGAACTGCGCCGATCACAGCCCGGAATGTGTCAAGCGACTTTATCGCGCTCTCCAGCGATCTGGCTGCTTCACCCGCAGCCACTAAAGAGTCATTGGCCGCATTAAACGTTGTGGGCAGCGTTTTCCCCATGACGCCGTTCACCTGGGTGATGACCGGTTGGGTATCTTTCACCGATGCAGCCGTCGCGCCCAACATTTCGGCAAGCGCCTCCACACTGTTTACCGAAGCCCCCAGCGCCTGGTTCGTAACCACCAACGCCTTTTGGCTGGTATCGATACTGTCGACCAGGGTGTTAATGGTGGTCGAGATCGATGTCGTTAATGCCGGACGCACCATCCATATACCTGCCAGCCCGGCCAGACTCAGCGCCAGCCCAATAATCCCCGCGATCATAACAAATATCCCTAACAAGCGCCGCAAGATACCCATGATTACTCCCGGAAACTGTTTTTATAAAGGATTTCCATAATTATTATACAGATTTTAGCAGATATGACATAGTGTAATAACCGCCGAGAAACAAGCTTACCACTGATTTGGTTTATGAATAAAATCGTCCTGCGTGGACCGCGCAAGACGATTTTATCAAAAAGGAATATGGGTTACTAACCGCCTTTATACTATGGCGGTCTCAACCGAAAGGATCGGGGGAAGAAAATCAGCCAGCATTTCCCATGTGTCGCCATCATCCCGGCTGTAGAAAAGCTGCCCGGTGTCGGTGCCTGCGTAGATCCCCGCCTGATCAAACGTATCCGTTGCCATCGCTTCGCGCAGCACCAGCATATGCGCGTTCTTGGGCAACCCGGCGGTCTGGCGCTGCCAGCTCTCGCCGGCATCACGACTGCGCCATACGGCAAATTGCCCATCCACGCTCATACGGTACTCATCACTCTCCTCAAGAACGATATAGACCGTCTTGGGATCGTGGGGATGCACAGCAATCGGGAAACCAAACCGGCTGGGCAGCCGGCCTTCGCCAATATCGACCCAATCATCCCCGCCGTTGTCGCTGCGATACACACCGCAGTGGTTTTGTTGAAAGAGCACGTCCGGTCGGGTAGGGTGCATTTCCAGCTTATGTACGCACTGTCCAAATTCGGGGAAGTGCGATTCCCCAGAAAAATCGACCCGTGTATTTTTATTGCGCGGCTGCCAGGTCTGCCCGCCATCGTCCGTGCGGTAAACGCCAGCTGCCGATATAGCCACAAACATGCGCTTTGCATTACGCGGGTCGAGGACAATGGTATGCAGGCAGAGCCCACCCGCCCCAGGGGCCCATTGGCCACGCTGCGGGTGGTCGTACAGGCTTTCCAGGTGCGACCAGGTTTCGCCGCGGTCGCTAGATTTGAACAAGGAGGCTGGCTGGGCGCCCGCGTATAGCACTCCCGGCTCTTCCGCCCGGCCGGGGGTGATATTCCATACTTTCAGGATCTCTTCAGGTGTTTCCGGGATCGGTTTCCCGGAATAGGCTTCCTCTGGCGTTCCAGCCGGCCTGCCAGACTTTGACGGCCTGGAAAACTTTGGTACCACTGCCGCCTGCGTCCAGTTCTTACCCATGTCATCCGAATAGTGTGTGGTGGGTCCGTAAACAAAATGCGTAAGCGAGGCGTGCAGCCTTTGATCGCGGGGATCCATCGTTATGTGCATCATGTTCCATCCCTTGAAGAGCACATCGCTGACTGCCCATTTTTTTCTGTCGCGGTCGCTGGTAAAAATGAATCCCCCTTTGCGCGTGCCAACCATCACCATAACCTTGTTCTGATTGCTCATTGGAAACCTCCTTTACGATCCTAGAACAAATGTGTCGTTTATTGATAATAAAATATATCATTATTGTCCGAATTACAAGCGGCAATTTCCGCTTTGCTAGATCCTGTGCCGGATTCCACGGTGTAAGTATCCGGTGCAGCGCCGAATATATCGAGTTTTTGATACCGCGGGGTGCTAGGTAATTCGCCGAAAGTATCTTTACAAAAAGAGCTTTACGCCAGGCGAATTACGAGAGCAAAACGCCCGGCTACAGGTTTTGTTTTGTAAAAATTCGTATGGCATTTTGCTTAACGCACCTGGCCTGAAAGGCTGTCGACTGACCCAAAAAGCTGTTTCAAGCGCGCCAGCGTGTCCGCTGGCAGCGGGCCGCGCTTCACCGCCTCCAGGTTGGCCTTCAGGTGATCCGCGCTGCTCGTTCCGCACAGCACGCTGTCCATGCCGGGTTCAAAAGCACTAAACCGGTAAGCGGCTTCCGACAGTGTCTCGCTGACCCCGCGCAAGCCCAGGCTTTCCATCAGGTCGGGTGCGGCTGCCAGTCCAGGGTCGATTTCTCCATTCTCGGCCAGACGCTGGAGCAAAATGCGCAGCAGGTGCTCATCAATCAGCCCACGGCGCACAGCAAACATGCCCAGCGTGCCAATCCCCTTAAGAAGCGTAACCGCCAACACCCGCTCGCGGGCGGAAGGATTGAGAATGTTGAAGCCAACCATAAACACATCCCAATCCTCGTCTTGCAGCGCGCGCTGCAGCATCTCGTGACGGGTATCCCGCTCAAATGCTTCGGTGATGCCAATGCAGCGGACTTTACCAGCCTGGCGGGCGCGCTCCAGAACCGGCAGGAAGCGCTCGCGGCTGGCCTCGTAATATTGCAAACCCAGGCCGTGGATGAAATAAATGTCGATCATTTCCACCCCCAGCTCGCGCAGGCTGGTCTCCAGGTTTTCCTGGAAAGCCTGCGCGGTTAGCAGCTGGCCGTTCGCGTCCAGGTAGGGGCTTTTGCTGGAAATCACCACTCCCTCGCGCCGCCTGCCCTTAAGGGCTAATCCTACCGCGCGCTCCGTCTGATAGACGCGAGCGGTGTCGATCAGGGTAATACCCAGGTCAAGCGCTGCACGCACCACATCCGCGGCGTGCGCCTCACTTTGGCCGGTCGAAAGCCCCAACCGGCTGTTGCCGCCCCCACCCAGCCCTAATATGCTCACAGTCAGGTTTGTTCGGCCCAAAGCGCGGGTTTCAACAGGCATAAAAAAACTCCTCCAGGATGGAATGTCAGGAAATAAAGGTCATTTTCAGCAGGCCTAGGCACGGCCGCTTTGCCCGCTCAGGGTTTCCCGCCCAATGAACAGCCCACCCCTGGCTTCTTGAGTAAAGGCGCCAAACTGACATGGCGGCGCCACGGCAGCGCCGCCCTATTAACCAAACCGGCCCTGCACGTAATCCTCGGTACGCTTATCTTTTGGGTTTACAAACAGTGTTTTTCCTTCCCCAAACTCGACCAGTTCGCCTTGCAGGAAAAACGCGGCGTAATCCGCCACGCGCGCCGACTGCTGAATGTTGTGCGGGGCAATGACAATCGTGTAGCGCTCGGCCAGTTCCGCCAGCAGTTGCTCAATGCGCGCGGTAATGATCGGGTCGAGCGCCGATGTGGGTTCGTCCAGCATGATGACTTCCGGCTCAAGGGCCAGGATGCGCGCCAGGCATAACCGCTGCTGCTGCCCACCGGAAAGCGCGGCGGCCGGTGAGTCCAGCCGGTTGCAGACCTCGTCCCACAGTACCGCCTGTCGCAGCGAGTGTTCAACGACATCATCGAGTTTATTCTTGCGCTTCTCACCCGCCACTTCCAGTCCAAAGCTGACGTTTTGGTAAATGGTTAGCGGCAGTGGCACTGGTCGGGAAAAGACAATGCCGATCTTACGGCGCAGATCAACCACATTGACGGATGGGTCGAGGATATTTTTTCCATTAAAAAGCACCTGCCCTTTGAGCAGCGACACGTCCGTCAGGTCGTTCAGCCGGTTGAGTACGCGCAGCAGGGTGGATTTCCCGCCTCCTGCCGGGCCAAACAAAACGGTGACGGCATTGGCTGGAATGTGCATACTGATGTCTCGCAGGCTCTCCAGCCCGTCAGAGTACGTGACGCTGAGGTGTTCGATCAAGATCTTATCCATTGCTGCCACACCTTTTACCACTGCCGCCGGGCGCGCGCCCGCTGGCGGATCATCGTCGCGATCAGGTTCATCCCCAAGACAAAGACCAGCAGCACCAGCACCGTGCCATACTGAATTTGCACCGGCATTCCGGGCACCTGGGTGGAGATGACAAAAATATGATATGGCAGGGCCATTGTCGCGTCAAAAGGCGAGCCGGGTAAGCGAGGTAAGAAGAAGGCCACCCCGGTGAACAAAATTGGCGCGGTTTCCCCGGCGGCCCGTTCCAGTCCCAGGATCACACCGGTGAGCACTCCCGGCAGCGCCTGGGGCAGCGTGATGCGCCAGACGGTTTGCCAGCGGGTGGCCCCCAGCGAGATAGCCACTACCCGGAAGGAATACGGCACCGTGCGTAAGGCTTGCTCGGTCGTGCTGATAATCACCGGCAGAGTCATGATACCCAGGGTCAACGAAGAGGCCAGGATACTGGTACCAAAGTTTAGGAACAGAACGAATAACCCCAGCCCAAATAGCCCATAAACCACCGAAGGGATACCAGCCAGATTGATAATCGCGATGCGGATCAGCCGGGTCCACCGGTTATCCACAGCATACTCGGCCAGGTAGATCCCCGCCGCTACACCCAATGGCACCGCGCTAATCGCGGTGCCCAACGTCAGGTAAAAGGTTCCTACAATCGCTGGCAGAATGCCCCCGGCGCGCATCCCGTCCCGCGGGTAACCGGTCAGGAACTCCCAGCTAATCGCCGGAAGCCCGCGCGCCACGATATACAGCACCAGCAAAATTATCGGCAGCACCGCCAGCAAGCTTACCAGACCAACCAGAGCAAATCCCAACTTTTCCTGTCGATTTCGGGCAGCCGGCCGGCGCGCATGGCTGGCAGCTACCACTCCTACAGACCTCTTTTGTGGATTGTCCACAGGCTTCGGGAAAGCTGAAGAAGTTTTCATGACAGCACCCTTTCCGACCGTTTGCGCCCGCGCAAACTCACGGATGAAGCCAGGATATTGACGCCCAGGGAGAGGAGAAACAGCACCATACCAATGAAGAACAACACATGGTAATGCGGGCTGCCATTGGCGACCTCGCCCATCTCGGAAGCAATCGTAGCAGTCATGGTACGCGCCGGCATAAACAGCGCATTCCACGTGTGCGGCAGCACCGGGGCATTCCCGGTCACCATCATCACCGCCATCGTCTCACCAATAGCCCGCCCGACCCCCAGCATTACCGCGGTGAGCACACCCGAGCGCGCCGCCGGAAGCGTAACCCCCCAAATCGTCTGCCAGCGAGTTGCGCCCAGCGCCAGCGAAGCATGCCGGTAATCGGCCGGCACGGTATTGAGCGCATCCTCCGCAATGGAAACGATTGTCGGTAAGGCAATCATTGCCAGCAGCACAGCACCGGTGAAAGCCGTAAGCCCGGTGGGCAAATTGACCAACCGGCGCAGATTGGGCACCAACAGCTGGATGCCGATAAAGCCCAGCACTACCGAAGGCAGCCCCGCCAGGATTTCAATCACCGGTTTTACCATGTTATTCACCCAGGGTGGGGCTACTTCGGCAATAAAAACGGCCGTACCCACCCCAAGCGGCAGCGCGATCAAGATAGCGCCAATCGTCACGATCAACGAGCCGCCCAACAACGGCCAGATGCCATACATGCTTTCGATTGGGTACCAGCGTGCTCCTAACAAGCTGTTCAACGGAACATCGCCAAGCGCCGGGATGCCTTCGCGCAGTAAAAAAAACAGGATCAGGGTGACAAACAGGATACTGGAATAACCAGAAATTCGGATAAACCACGTAATCGGCCGTTCGCGTTTTAACTCGTCAGTCCGCATCAAATTATTCCTAAATTCTGCTCGTAGCTGGGTTCGTTTGTGTCTGTACGCAGTTGTTTTCTTACTTTTTTACCGGCACAAAACCCAGCTGTGTAACGATTTCCTGCGCCTCTGGTGAAAGGAGCCAATCCAGGTATGCCTGGATCACAGCGTTAGGGTTTTTGCCGGTGTACATATAAAGATCGCGGGAAATTGGATATGTACCAGCATCGACTGTCTTCGCTGAAGGTAATATATATTCGCCGCCCGGTTTTTCCGCGATCCCCACCACCTGGACGTGCTCGGTAACGTACCCCAGGCCGTCATAACCGATTGCGTTGGGGTTATCCCCTACCTCGGAAATAATTCCTTCGGAAGAGGGCAGCAGCAAGGTGTCATCCGAAAAGATGGCTTTGTTATCTTTCTCCCCCAAACGAACAACTGCTTCAAGAAAATACACATGTGTGCCGGAATTCGTCTCGCGCGATACGCGCACAATGGGACGGTCTTCCCCCCCCAGCTCTTTCCAGTTATTGACCTCTCCGCGGAAGATGCTGGATACCTGTTCCATCGTCAGCTTCTGCACCGGGTTGTTGGGGTTCACAATCACCGCAATTGCGTCCCTGGCGATGATATGCTCCTGTGGTTCAATACCCTTTTGATTCGCTTCGGCAATCTCTTCTTCCTTAATAGACCGTGAAGCGTTAGCAATATCCACCGTTCCATTGATCAGAGAGGCAATGCCTGTCCCGCTGCCGCCCCCGGTCACCGAGATGCGCACCTCGGGATGCACTTGCTGGTAGCGCTCAGCCCAGGCCAGGGCCAGGTTAACAATCGTGTCAGAACCCTTGTTCTGAATGTAGGCGGAAGCATCTTTTGGCGCCGCGGCGCCTTCCGCGCTCGATGGCTGGCAGCTGGTTAATGAAACACAAAGAATAACAACGAGTGTTATGGCAAGGCGGGAAGTGGGAATCACTGGCATCATTCCATAAATTATAGCAAAGGAAATTAAGGAAATCGCGCCGTTAAACAATTGTTAATACAGAAAGGGTTGGCAAAGAGCAAAAATCGGGCTGCCTTATATCCCCATTCAGCGAAACGGTCCGCTTATAAACGCATTTTATGAGAACAAAATAGATGATTTTGTTCACTACCGCACAAAACAACGGCTTTGGTTATTGAAAAAGAGAGCCCAAAAATTTAGAATAATCCCGAACACAATGTTCGAAAGGAAAAAATATGTTGGGCCACTTTCACCAAACAAACAAAACGTCAAAAGGGAATGGCAGCATGCAAGGCTGGGGAAACACATACGATCGCATCACTGCCCTCCTGCTTGGCGGAACTCGGCGGGAACAAGAACTTCGCCAGGAAACCATCCGTCTGGCGCAAATCAAACCGGGCAGCCGTGTGCTTGAAGTCGGCTGCGGTACGGGTACGTTAGCAATTGCAGCGGCCTGCGCCTCCGGCAGCACCGGCGCAGTATGGGGCATCGATGTAGCAAACGACATGCTGGCAATAGCCCAAAAGAAGGCCGATCAGGCCGGAGTCCAGGTACACTTCCAGGAGGCCAGCATCACCAGACTCCCCTTTTCGGATGGGCAGATGGATACCGTCATCAGCAGCTTGATGATCCACCATCTGATGGATGACGACACCCGCCGCAAGGGACTGGCCGAAGTCAAGCGGGTGCTGCGCCCAGGCGGAGTATTAATGATCGCTGAGTTCAAACCACCGCAAAAAGGTTTGTCGAAATTTCTAACTCGCCTGATTCTGGGAAACGGCATGCTGCGCTTTGACAACCAGCGTCTCATTCAGATCCTAAAAGAGAGCGGCTTCCAGGCCGAGGTTCTACCCGCAGCCTCCCGCTTCATCATCCACATCCGCGCGAAAGCATAAAACTTTGGTTACGCCGCAGGGCAAACGCAGCTTAATTTTAGGATGCGTTTGCCCTGTTTTGCGTCTCTCTTCCCCAACCAAACCAGCGGCCAATCAGGTATAATAATAAGGTTGTCAAGTGGAAAGGAAGAACTTTAATGGATATCGGTATCATTCAGCCCGTCGACATCGACGAACAAATGCGCTCGGCTTACCTCGATTACGCGATGAGCGTGATCGTTTCTCGCGCCCTACCCGATGCGCGCGATGGTCTCAAACCCGTTCATCGCCGGATTCTATATGCCATGCACGATATGGGCATCCGCGCGAATACCTCGTACAAAAAGTCCGCGCGTATTGTCGGTGAAGTACTGGGGAAATACCATCCCCACGGCGACTCGGCTGTCTATGAAGCGATGGCGCGTATGGCGCAGGATTTTTCGATGCGCTACCCCCTGGTCGATGGGCAGGGAAACTTTGGCTCGATCGATGGCGATGCTCCCGCGGCTATGCGCTATACCGAAGCGCGGCTGAACCGCATGTCTGAGCTGCTGCTCGCCGACATTGAAAAGAACACCGTCGATTTCTACGATAATTTCGATGGCACACTGCAACAGCCCACAGTTCTACCTTCCCGCATACCTAACCTGCTCCTGAACGGCTCTTCCGGCATCGCGGTCGGTATGGCTACCAGTATTCCGCCGCACAATCTGCGCGAGCTAATTGCCGCGTTGGATTACCTGATCGAGAATTACGATAATATGGACGATGTCACCGTTGAAGACCTGATGACCATCGTCCAGGGTCCCGATTTTCCCACCGGCGGAATCATCGTCGGTCGTGAAGGGATCCGCCAGGGATACAGCACCGGGCGCAGCCGGCTGACTGTGCGCGGTGTGGCCAAGATCGAGGAAGCCCGCGGCGGGCGTTATAATATCGAGATTACAGAAATCCCTTATCAAGTCAACAAATCCGGGCTGATTGAGCGCATCGCCGAACTGGTACGCGAAGGCCGACATCGATGCCATCAGCGACCTGCGCGATGAATCAGACCAGCGCGGGATGAGCATTGTCATTGAACTCAAGCGCGGCGCGCAGCCGCGCAAAGTTCTCAACCAGTTATACAAGTTCACCCCACTGCAATCCACATTTAGCGTGCAGATGCTGGCCCTGGTGGACGAAGAACCACGCCTGCTGTCGCTCAAACGCTCCCTGCAAATTTTCATCGAACACCGCCAGGAAGTTGTCGTCCGCCGCACCGAGTTCGATCTGGCCCGCGCCCGCCACCGCGCGCACGTGCTGGAAGGCCTGCTCATCGCCCTGGCGAACCTGGATGAGGTCATCCGCACCATCCGCCAGGCCGAAGATGCCGATGATGCGCGCGACCAGTTGATGACGCGTTTCAACCTGACCGAAATCCAGGCCCAGGCCATTCTGGATATGCAGCTGCGCCGCCTGGCCGCGCTTGAACGCCAGAAGATCGAAGATGAACACCGCGAAGTACGCGAGCGTATCGCATCCCTGGAGGAACTGCTGGCCAACCCCCACAAGATCCTCGAGGTCATCCGCGAAGACCTGAAGGAAATTGCCGAAGTTCACGGCGATGCGCGCCGCACCCAAATTTCTGTAGAGGATGTCGAAGACCTGAACGCGGAAGACCTGGTTGCCGATGAGCCTGTGCTGATGACCCTCACCGCACGCGGCTACATTAAGCGCGTCGGCACCAAACAGTACCGCACCCAAAACCGGGGCGGGCGCGGGGTGATGGGCCAGGGTATGCGCGAAGAGGATGAGGTTTCGCTGATCATTCCAGCCCGTACCCTGCATACCCTGCTGTTCTTCTCCGATAAAGGCAAGGTCTACTCCGAGAAAGTCTTCCAGGTTCCGGAAGGCGGGCGAGCCGACCGCGGCACGCCAATTATTAATGTATTGGCATTGAATGCCAACGAGCGCATCACCGCCGCGGTAGCGGTTCCCGATTTTAGCGCGGCCCGCTACTGCACCATGGGCACTCTGCGCGGCCGGGTGAAACGTGTTTCGCTGGCGGAGTTCGCCAACGTGCGTCCTTCTGGCCTGATTGCCATCGACCTGGATCTGGGTGACGAGTTGTGCTGGGCGCGGGTCACCAGCGGGCACGATGAGATTCTATTGGTAACTGCCGGGGGACGGGCGCTGCGCTTCTCTGAAAACCAAATCCGCCAGATGGGCCGTCAGGCCGGGGGCGTGAACGGTATCGCCCTCAAAAAGGGAGACCAGCTAGCCTCCATGGAGGTGGTTGAGCCAGGCGCCAGCCTGCTCGTCACCACCCAACGGGGATTTGGCAAGCGCACCCCGCTTACCGAATATCCCAGCCACGGGCGAGCTACGAGCGGCATCACCACGATTGACCATAAGAGCCTGGACACGATCGGCCCAATCACTTCCGCTCGGGTAGTGCAGGACGGCGACGAGGTAACATTAATAACCAGCGGCGGGCAGGCGCTCCGGATGCGCGTCAATCACATCACCAGCACCGGCCGCGCAACCCGCGGGGTGCATCTTATCGACCTGTCGAAGGATGATGTCCTCGCCTCCATTGCCCGCATCCCAGCCGCGGACCTGACTGAAAATGGCGAATGATCGGGTAGGGATCCGGCGCAGGAGCAGCTGTACAGTCACCAATCCATAACCCGTTCCAGAATTGGAGCCACATTCACCAGGCTGGCCCGCGCAGCAGGCGGCTCAAGTTTGGGGCTTGACCATCGCCAAGAATCTGATGAAACACATCCTGGCGCAAACCATCGATATCAACAATCAACAATCTTTTCGGGGAGTGTTCAGGCTTCATTAGACCTCTTTAATCAATAAAGATTGAAACAATTTTAACGGTATAATGGTCAAAGACCAATAAAAACCGTATAATCGAACTTGCAGGAATAAAAGTTTCTTGCTATAATGACTTTGCCATTGGCCCATCATTAGCCGATCACTTTTCGTACCAAGGCTTTTCCTGTCGTATACCCATTGCATAAGGGCAGGGGGCCCGGTTTTATCCCAGAAATGTTTCCTTCCAATCGAGTCAGTTCTAAAACCGCAGAGCGGTTTTCGCGCATGTATTCGTTTAATCCTTGTTAGCGGAGCTTTCCGTCGAGATTTCAATCCATGAATATCCTAGAACTTGAAAATGAACCTTTGGCAAAACTGCGTCAAATGGGACAAGAACTTAACGTACCCAACGCAGCGCGCCTCAAAAAAGAGCTTTTAATCTTGCGCATCCGCCAAATTGAAGCGGAGCGCGAGGGTCTGGAAGTCCGCGGCGGTATCCTGGAAATTATGAATGAGGGGGTTGGTTTCCTCCGTTCCGATTACCGGATTGGCCCAGAAGACGTTTATGTATCCCAGGCACAACTGCGCCGCTACGACCTGCGCAATGGCGACCTGGTGATTGGTCACGTCCGCCCACCGCGTGAATCCGAGCGCCATTATGGCCTGATCAAAGTCGAAACGATCAATGGGTTGGCCCCCGAAGAGGCCCGCCGCCGGTCAAACTTTGAGGATCTAACCCCTATTTTCCCCGATAAGCGCTTTGACCTGGAAACCGATCGATCGGTCCTATCGACCCGCCTGATTAACCTGATTGCACCCATCGGCCGCGGGCAGCGCGGCATGATCGTTTCGCCGCCAAAAGCCGGCAAGACCACCATTTTAAAGCAAGTGGCCAATTCAATTTCCGAAAACTACCCCGACGTGCATCTGATCATTGCCCTGATCGGCGAACGACCTGAGGAAGTCACCGATATGGACCGCTCGGTGGATGGCGAGGTGGTTGCCTCTACCTTCGATGAACCCGTTACCGCCCACGTCCGTACGGCGGAGATTACCCTGGAACGCGCCAAGCGGCTGGTGGAGATTGGTCGGGATGTTGTCATTCTGATGGACTCGCTGACCCGCCTGGCCCGCGCATACAACCTGGTGGTGACCCCTTCCGGGCGCACCCTGTCCGGTGGTATGGATCCATCCGCTCTGTACCCACCCAAACGTTTCTTCGGCGCAGCCCGGAACATTGAAGAAGGCGGCTCGCTGACCATTATCGCGACCGCCCTGGTTGATACCGGCTCCCGTCTGGACGATGTGGTCTATGAAGAGTTCAAGGGTACCGGTAACATGGAACTGCATCTTTCCCGCCGCCTGCAAGAACGCCGCATCTTCCCTGCCCTCGATATCGAGCGTTCTTCCACCCGTCGTGAAGAGCTTCTGCTTGGGCCTGATATCCTGCAGCGCGTCTGGCTGATGCGCCGTATGTATCTCCAAATGACGGGCTCACCTCCCCAGGGCGCGGGTATGGACCCGGCCGTGGCGACCGAAGCCATCCTCCAGCGTATGGTTCGCACCAAGAGCAACGAGGAGATGCTGCAAAACCTGATGGAGGATGCTTGAGTCGAAAAACACTCATAGGGGTTCCCCCACCCAGGCGGGCTTCCAACCTGCCTGACCCACAGTCAGGTCCCAGCCTCCTCCTGTCCGGATTATTATGGTTCATCGCGGTCTTGATGGTTGCCCTGCTAGCCTGGGTAATATCGCAGCGAGTTGGCACAGTTCTCTCCTCCACCGGGGATACCCAGGCCGAGGAAGATGCGTTGAACTTATCGGTCGAATCCAAGGCGGAAGTGCCTGAGTTCAACCTGGATGTTGAGCAGGCCTGGATTTCCCGGGTAGCCACAACGCACACCATCCTTCCACAACAACCGCGTGAAAGCATCGTCGAATATGTTGTGGAAGCGGGTGATTCGGTCTTTAGCATCTCCAAACGGTATGACATCAAGCCTGAAACCATCCTTTGGGCGAACGAAGATCTGCTGCAAGATAATCCAAATGATCTCTCTGTTGGGCAAAAGCTGAAGATTCCTGCCGAAGATGGGGTTATCTATAAGTGGAAGAAGAATGACACCATTGAAAGCATCGCTCGTAAGTTCAAAACGGACCCGGAAAAGATCCTCACCTGGCCGGATAACAACCTGGACCTGTCCGATCCCAAAATTGCAAGCGGGTCGCTGGTCATGATCCCGGGCGGCTCACGCGAGCTAAAAACCTGGGTTGTGCCCACTTATTGGCGGGCCAACGCCGGCGCAACACGAGGTATCAATGCCGGCTGCGATACAAGTGGTGGTTCGGCAGTTGGCTCAGGCGGCTTTGTTTGGCCGACAGCCAGCCGCCTGATCTCGGGCAACGATTTCTGGTCGGGTCACCTGGGCCTCGATATTGGCGCCGCGATGGGCGCACCGGTTTATGCTGCCGACAGCGGCGTGGTCGTGTACGCGGCTGGGATTGGCGGCGGTTACGGGTTGATGGTAATGATCGACCACGGCAATGGTTTCCACACCTTATATGCCCACCTAAGCACCCTCGTGGCTCGCTGTGGAAGTAATGTTGGGCAGGGCCAAACCATCGCTTATTCCGGGAGCACAGGGAATTCAACCGGCCCCCACCTGCATTTTGAAATCCGGTATGGGGGCGCATTCGTCAATCCTCACGATTACCTGCACTAAGATCCTTAAAATAAAAATGATTAAGCATAAAAAACCTTCCCGGCCAAACCGGGAAGGTTTTTTTAGGGGGTCAGGGGGTCTCACCCTCTCCGATGTTTATGGCTGTGGATTCTCCCAATAAGACATTTCATCTACCCAAATGGTAAACCGGTTATCGGTGCGCGAACCAACAAATACACCAAAAAAGCCTGAGGGTATATGCGGGATATTGGCATTCGTGCTGGTGTCATATTCGCCCAGGAAATAACCATTCGAATACAATCTTATGCGGCTGCCAATGGTCATGATGCCCATTTTATTGGTGGTTCTCGTACCCGCGTTAATGGGCGTTTTGGAATCGACTGCCTTTGGAGTGCTCCAATCGATCAGCATGCGCATTTCCTGCCTGCGCGCTTCGGTGCCATCCCAATTCCAGCTGCGCAGCGAATATTGGCCGTTGCAGTTGAAGCCATACAGGTAACCCTGGTACGGCTGCGGCAGGTTTGGTACACGCACAATGATTCCATAATGATCCGACATGCCCGGGACGTCCGTACGGCAGGTCTCCCCCACATTGAATGTAGCTTCCAGGTAGAGGTTGGCAAAGTCCTGGCCCTTTGGATTTGCCATTCGCCAGCCATCTTTGGTGGTCAAGGCTTGCACAGACTGCCTGCCATTGATAAACGCGGCTCGCGAATACAAATCTGAGCCGGTTGGCCAGATCCAGGTATCTGCATTATCCATCGGGTCGGTTGAAGCAGGACTTCCCAACCACTTGCGTGGGTCGCCAGGCGATGTTGTGGCGGTTGGGCCAGTGGAGGTTGTGGCTGCAGCCGTCGGAGCGGCAGTCGCGGCCGCGGCGGTTGGGGCAAGTGTGGCGGTCGCGACCATACCAGCTTCTGGAGGCTGCGGTGTCTCCGTTACGATGATTTCCTGGGTTGGCTGGATAACCGCTTCTAGCCGTATTCACTTCAGCGGGCGTTTCGGTCTGCACCACCGCCACGGTTGGCAGGTCCGGGGATGGCGTCACCTCCCCCAATGGCTGCCCGGTGCTGGTTGGCATGGTCGTTAGAAGCTGGCTGATTTCTGTCTGCATCTGGTCGCCAGATTTGGTTGGGGTGATCGCAGGTCCCGCCGGTGGATTACCTGTACCAAAACTACAGGCAACCAACGGGATAACGATGAGGGCGCTTATCCATGGAATTACTTTTCTCATCACTTGCTCCTTGACCGGTCTTGTTTTGACGTGCACGTTTTATGCCTTGTAACCAATCTGGCGCAAGAAACCTTTTCGCCAGGAAATATCATTTTCGCCTTCCAGCCCTTGTGGCTTCAAACCATCAATAACGCCCAGGATCCCGCGTCCTTCGCCATCGTCCACCACAATCACCCGGGTCGGGTTCGCCGTCGCGCAAAAAATACGGCATACCTCAGCGACACTCTTCACTGCGTTGAGAATATTCAAAGGATAAAAGCCTTCGCCGAGAAATATCAAGAAAGAATGCCCGGCCCCTATGTTGAGCGCGTTTTTTTGGGCCAATGCGATCATTTCTGGGTCTGTCCCTGACCAGCGTACCAGGCATTTTCCGGATGCTTCGCAAAAAGCAATCCCAAAACGAATCCCTGGCACAGAATTCACCAGTGTTTCATGGATATCTTCCACCGTTTTGATAAAATGGGATTGACCCAAGATAAAGTTTGTGTTCTCAGGCTTTTCAATGGCTACCGTAACCAGATCCATCTTTACGCTCCTGATGATCCCCTTCACGTCAATAATCGAAAGATTCGTGTTTCAAACCTGTTTCGGTTCTACCGTTTCGCATCCCTAACCTGAAGAAGCTCGCAAGACGAGGTATACTAAAGTACGATGTTCATGAACGACCTTATCATTTTACATCCTACACGCAAAAAGGTACAAACAAAAATAGAACACACCTTGCAATATATTAAGAACTGTGTTTTTTGGGCATTTTATAGTTTGTTTTTTGGTAGTAAGTACGTTATCATCTATTAGATGAGAAACTCTGATTCGCCATATCTGGCGGACTTATTCGCTATTTCTCTTCGCTGGCTCGCGCTGTTCGGATTAACCATCTCTCTCGGTTCATCGGGCAGTCTCGCACTGGGCGCCAGCGGGAGTTTGATTCCCGTGCCGCTGCTCATCCTTTCGCTGCCAGCATTATGGAATGGCTTTGTTTCTGCGCTGGCCATCTTCAACCGCCGGTTACCCTTTCACCGCCAGATTAACGTTAGCCTGGATATCATCTTCAGCCTGGTGCTGTTCATCACTTCTGGTGGATTAAGCAGCGGAGTTTTTTGGGTAGCACTTCTGCCGCTTTTTTCCGCGGCCATTTATTATGAAGCCCCAGGTGCTCTGCTGGTATCCCTTCTCATTTCCTTGATCCAGACTGGCTACACCTACATGCTGACGGCGGGAAACTTCAAAATCCTGCCGGTCGCAATTATGAGCGGGTTTAACCTGCTCATGGGTGTAGTGGTAGCCGTATGCAGCGCCCCGTTGATCCGCCGCTTGCGCATCTCGTACCAAAGTACGGTCAACCAGCGCCGGGAAGGCGAACGGAAAGTCCAGCGCCAGGAACATGACCGGATGCAAGCATTGTTCTCAATGATTGAAACCTTTAGCTCCACCTTGAACTATCAAACGGTACTCGAAACCGTTTTGGACACCGCTATTGCCGCGCTGGGCGAGCGCAGCGGTGTGGCAGACGGGATGATCGGCGCGGTTCTGCTTTTCGGCGATCAAAATAACCTGAAAATTCGGGCCTCAAAAGGCTTTATCACCCGGGACACATCCATTCATCTTCCAGCAGAACAGGGCGCCCTCAATGAAACCCTCAAACAGGGCGGGACGCACCTGGTCCATATGCCCGCCGATGATCCAGAACTATCCAAGCTGGCCACGCTGCAAGATCGCAAGTCTGCTTTGTGCCTTTCGTTAATCCGGGGGATGAACGCCTACGGAGTTATGCTGTTTGCGCACAAAGACCCTGGGTTTTTCACCGAGAGCCGGGTTGAAACACTGCAAATGCTGGGCAACCAGGCAGTCATCGCGCTGCAAAATGCTCGCCTTTACCAGGATCTGGCCCGCGAAAAAGAACGCATCGTCCTGACCCAGGAAGAAGCCCAGAAAAAGCTGGCTCGCGACCTGCACGATGGTCCAACCCAATCCGTCTCCGCTATCGCGATGCGCATCAGTATCGCGCGTAAAATGCTGGAAAAATCTGCCCAGGAAGCGGGTGTGCAGGAGGCAACCGCCGAACTGGTGCGTGTTGAGGATCTGGCGCGGCGCACCACGCAGGAAATCCGCCACATGCTGTTCACCTTACGTCCATTGGTTTTGGAATCGGAAGGATTAGTGGCCGCGCTCAAAGCCATGGCGGAAAAATTCTTTGAGCTGTACCAGCAGAAAGTAATCATCGACGCAGATCTAAGTGTTGTCGAACAGTTAGACGCTACCCGCCAAACGGTTGTTTTTTACCTGGCGGAAGAAGCGGTAAATAATGCTCGCAAGCATGCCGAGGCACCGGAAATTTGGGTGCGCATTAGACCAGATCCCAACGACAGCTGCCTGGCGCAGCTCGAAATTATGGACAACGGCGTCGGCTTTGATGTAGAATCGATTATGAACTCCTATGACCGGCGTGGCAGCCTGGGAATGATCAACCTGCACGAACGTACCGACCTGATAAACGGTATGCTCAAGATTGAATCCATCGCTGGAAAAGGAACGCGCATTCGTGTGATCATTCCGCTGACGGAAGATGCCGCTGATCGTTTGCACCAGCGCAGGTAAATGCGCACCCAATTGTCCGGGAAATCTGCTATCCACGGGCAAAATGATACGGATTTATAACCAACATTTCTCAAATTGTGCGTTACAATAGAAGCAGGAATCTGTATGCCAACCGCCGCAGGGATATATTACGCACAGTTTGACGAAGGGCGAAAGGATGAGCCGCCCATTGTTATGATTCATGGCGCGGGCAGCAATCATCTGGTTTGGCCAGCGGATTTGCGCCGGCTGGCCGGGCAGCGCGTATTGGCGGTTGACCTGCCTGGGCACGGCCATTCTGGCGGCGTAGCGCAGCAAACCATCACCGCCTACGCGGACCAAATGGTCGAATTCCTGGCAGCGTTAGGATTGTTCCAGGCCGTATTTGTCGGTCACTCAATGGGCGGCGCAATCGCCCTGGATCTGGCCATCCGGCACCCTGCGCATGTCGCCGGGTTAGGCTTAATTTCCACCGGCGCCTACCTGGGCATCGACCCCGGCTTTCTCGAGAACCTGTCCAATCCATTAACCGCGCCAAATGCGCTGCACGCTTTCCGGACCCGCGCATTTGGTCCGTCAGCCGCGCCGGCAATCATCGAGCGCTGTATGCAGGCAATGAAAGAAACGCGCACCAGCGTCCTTTACGGCGACTGGCGCGCCTGCGCCGCATTTGACCAGCGGGATTCCATCGGGCATATCGAAGCGCCCGCCTGGGTAATTGCTGGCAGCGAAGACCGGCTGGTGCCGATCGCCTACGCGCATTTCCTGGCCGGGCGCATGCCCGCCGCCCGCCTGCAAATCATTGCCGGCGCGGGACATATGCTCTTGCTAGAACATCCTGGGCAGATTGTCCATGGGCTAATGCAGTTTCTGTCCGCTCTGTCGGCTGCCCGTTTTGCCGCCGCCCGCGTTCGCCTGCCTGCCCCTACCCCTGTCAACGCATATTACAAAAAGAACGCCTGATCCAACTCAGGCGAATATTTTTTGGATCACCGGAGCCGCAGCCTGGATAGCCCGTGCGCGGTGACTCAGCTGATTCTTCATCTCGGCGGGCAGTTCAGCCATCGTTTTTCCAAGCTCGGGCAGGAAGAAGATAGGATCATACCCAAAACCACCCGTACCCCGTTCTTCCGGGATGATCTCCCCTGGGCAGTCGCCATGCGCATAAAAAACATTCCCATCCGGTACGCTAGTCTCGGCCAAAACAGCAGACCCATCCGGCACGGCAATTGCAACGGTACAATGGAAGTGCGCCGTCCACGGGCGCGGTTTCCCAGTCAGGTTTCGCAGCAGGTAGCGCCGCCGGTCCGCATCGGTAGCCTTTGACATAGGCGCATAGCGTGCAGAGTATAACCCGGGCTGGCCCCCAAGGGCAGAAACTTCCAGGCCAGAATCATCTGCTAGCGTAACCAGGCCGCTGGCGCGGGCATATGCCCGTGCCTTTTTCGCCGCGTTTTCCGCGTAGGTTGCTCCATCTTCTTCGACCTCCAGGTGAATGTTCACTTGAGAAGGTAAAACCAGCTGGAACAACTGGACATCCTGGCTAACTCGGGCTAAAATTGCCTCGATTTCTCGCAGTTTGCCAATATTCGTACTCGCAATGAGAAGGGTAGGCATATCTTAATTTTTATGATTATTTTGATGTTTTTTAACGAAACTTGACTTGCCGAATCGGCTGTGTTATAATGTGCGTGTATCATTATAACTGATGAAGAAGTTTTCAACGTGAACCAACCACGATTCCCTTTAAAATTTAATACCGGTTTTCTTCTCAATCAGCCAATCGGCACCAATCGAGACATCCATTTTGAATATCCCGGAAGTCACTCTAAAACCCGACCTCAACCTAACAGATTTTTCAGGAGTCGCACGTGTAAGCCGCACCCCCCAGGGTATCCTGGTGCAGGGACAATTTCAAGGCAAAGCACCGGCCGAATGCGTACGTTGTTTATCTGGATTCGAGCAGCCCTTACATGCAACCTTTGATGAACTTTATGCTTTCGATAAACGTTCTGTTACGGAATCTGGTTTGATTCTTCCAGACGATGGCAATATCGATCTGGAACCGCTGGTGCGTGATTATCTACTAATCGAGATGCCTATTAGCCCCTTGTGTAAAGCAGATTGTAAAGGGCTATGCCCAGTCTGTGGTCAAAATTTGAACGAGGAGAAAACCGAACACATCCACTCAGAAGAAGAGAGTATCTAAACCAAAGGCCACCCAAGTTCGCGAGTAAGTCCTTCCCCAAGAATGGGGTACCATCCAGAGAGCCAATTTCCGGACGGAGCAATCTCAGGAGGGTGTGTGACAAATCTGGGTCGACATAAACGCAGTACAGAAATCCTCAGTATGCTGCTTGAAAAAGCAGATGTGCAGGGGTACTTGACAACGGAAGACTTGATGGAGCTATATCCTCAAGTCAGCGAGGATGCGGATCGTTTAGAGGCTATTGTTTTAGCCTTGCGCCGCCGCGGTGTGGATATTCTCGATCAGGAGGACCCTGAAGTTCCTTTTGATGAAAGCGAAGAATCGCTGGCGGAAAATGATGTCGACTCCTTTGTTGACCTGACTCGTATCTCCAGCGATGATACCGTTGGCCTGTACTTGAAAGAAATGTCGCGGGTACCGCTGCTGAATGTTGAAGAAGAGCTGGACCTGGCAAAACGCATCGAACGCGGCAAGTGCGCCCGGCGCGAGCTGACCCGTACGAACGGCAGTACCCCTCCCGCTCGCCGCCAGGAACTGGAAAGCCATTCCAGCGATGGACAGCTGGCTCGCGAACACCTTATAAAAGCCAACACGCGCCTGGTAGTCAGCATTGCGAAGCGCTACATGGGGCGCGGAGTACCCTTCCTCGATTTGATCCAGGAAGGCAATCTGGGCTTAATGAAAGCTGTGGAAAAATACGAGTACCAGCGCGGTTTCCGCTTTTCCACCTATGCCACCTGGTGGATTCGCCAGACCATCACGCGCGCCATCGCTGACCAGGGCCGCACCATTCGTGTACCGGTACACATGGTGGATCGCATTCGCCAGTTGTACCGCACCACCCATGAGATGGAGCAGAAGCTGGGCCGCGTACCGACCACCGATGAACTTGCTGAGGAAATTGGCGTAAATACCAATAAGGTCGAATGGATGATGCGCGTTTCCTGGCTGCCCCTCTCGCTGGAAAGCCCAATCAACGATGATGAAGAGGATTCGGAGTTGGGCATGTTCATCGAAGACCAGGTAACGCCTACGCCCATTCAAAGCACGTATGCGAACCTGCTGCGCGAAAAGGTTCAGGAAGTACTCGATACGCTCCCACCCCGCGAAGCGCGCATCCTGCGGCTGCGCTTTGGTCTGGAAAATGGACGCGCCTATACGCTTGAAGAAGTCGGGCAGAAGTTTGGCCTGACCCGTGAGCGTATCCGCCAGATCGAGAGCAAAGCGCTGCGAAGGCTGCGCCACCCGCGTAGAGCGAGGCAGTTAAAGGATTATTTGTAGCTTCCTTTTGGTTGAACATAAAACAGGCTGGTTTGACAGCCTGTTTTTTCTCTCAGAGGCAGTATGCGTAAATCACCTTCCGAGCGTAAGGATGCTTTACTCAACGATCTGGTCGCGGCGCGTGAAAGCCTGCTGGCAGTTGTTCGCGAACTGCCGCCTGGCTGCCTGGATGCGCCGTGCATTGGAACCTGGTCGGTCAAGGATCTTTTGGCGCACCTGATTGGCTGGGACGTTACCAATCTCCAGGCTGTAAAAGAGATTCTAGCCGGTCAGCGGCCATCCTTTTTCCAGTATTATGACCCGGATTGGCGCAGCTATAACGCCCGGCTGGTTGGAACCTATCGAAAAGAACCTTTTGAAGCGCTGTTAGCGGAATCGGCTGATACGCACAAACAGTTAATAGCTTTCCTGCAATCCCTACCGGCCAATGACATTCTCCTGGGCAAGTCGCCGAAGGAGCAAGGGCGAAGCGTCACCATCCACAACTTATTACGCTCTGAGGCAGAAGATGAGCGCAAGCACTGCGCGCAAGTGCATACCTTCGGCTCCACAGTTTTGCCGTAGACGCTCGTGTAAATCCCTCACGCTGTGATACAATTCGCGCGAACTATTTTATGTACGATGAGGTGTTTTTATGACTGAAAATATTCTGGTCGCCGCAGCCTGGCCTTATGCCAACGCGGAAATTCATGTAGGAAACCTGACCGGATCCTACCTGCCAGCGGATATATTTGCCCGCTACAACCGCCTGCGCGGCCGGAATGTTCTGATGGTTTCAGGCTCGGATGCGCATGGCACGCCGATCACCGTGCGCGCCGATGCGGAAGACACCACACCGCTGGAGGTTTACCAGCGCTTCCACCAGGGCTTCCTGGATCTGTTCCAGCAGCTCGGTCTCACCTATGATCTGTTTACCAGTACCCATACCGAAAACCACTTCGAGGTCTCGCAAGCGATCTTCCTGGCACTAAAACAGAACGAGTACCTCTATACCGATATTACATTCCAATGGTTCGCCCCTTCGCAGAACCGCTTCCTGCCGGACCGCTACGTGGAAGGCACCTGCTACATCTGCGGGTACCCCAACGCGCGTTCGGACCAGTGCGACAAATGCGGCAACCTGCTTGAACCGCAAAAATTGATTGACCCCCGTTCTCGCATCGATGGATCAACGCCTGAGCTGCGCGAAACCGAGCATTTTTATCTCGATTTGGCCAAGCTTCAGGATCGTGTAGTCGCCTTTCTCCACGAACGTGAAAATTATCTGCGGCCCAATGTGCTGCGCCAGTCACTGGGGCAGATCCTTTCCGAGGGTCTGCGCGGCCGGCCGATAACCCGCGACCTTGACTGGGGTATCCCTGTGCCCATGCAGGGTTGGCAAGGGAAGTGCCTGTACGTATGGTTTGAGGCAGTCATTGGTTACCTTTCTGCGTCCATTGAGTGGTCCAAAATCAATGCGGAACCGGAAGCCTGGCGAAATTGGTGGCATTCTCCTGACTCCCGTACATATTATTTTATTGGAAAGGATAACATCCCCTTCCACGCGGTGATCTGGCCAGCGCAACTGATTGGCGCGGGTAAAACATTTGATGAATTTATTCACTCCAGCCCGGCGGAGCCGCTGGTTCTGCCATATGATGTGCCAGCCAATGAGTTCATGAACCTGGAAGGCCAAAAAATTTCCGGCAGCCGCAATTGGGCCGTTTGGGCGCGGGACTTCCTCACCCGTTATGATCCAGACCCGCTGCGCTACTACCTCACCGCGATGATGCCTGAGGCAAAGGACACCGACTGGGATTGGGAAGATTTCTACAAGCGCAACAACGACGAGCTGGTTGCTACCTGGGGCAACCTAGCCAACCGCGTGCTTTCCTTCACCTACCGGAACTTTGAAGGGAAAGTTCCCGACCCCGGTGAACTGACCGGCATGGATAAAGAACTCCTTCAATCGGTGGAAAATGGCTTTGAAACCGTGGCTCACGAAATGGAGACGACCCATCTGCGCGCCGCCCTGGGAGAAGCCATGCGCCTGGCAAGCGAAGTGAACCGCTACCTCGACCAGACCGCGCCCTGGACCGCGATCAAAGCAGATCGCCAGGCCGCCGCGCGCGCCGTGTATGTAGCGCTGCGCGCCATCGACTCGCTCAAGATAATGTTTGCTCCCTTCCTGCCCTTCTCCAGCGAGAAACTGCATACTTTCTTTGGCTACACCGCGCCGTTGTTTGGTACCCAGTATACGGAAACGCATACCGACCGGCTGGGTGAGCATACCGTGCTGCGTTACAACGGCGAGAACGCCAGCGGGCGCTGGGAACCCAGCCGTATCCAGCCCGGGCATTCACTCAACCAGCCCGGACCGCTGTTCAAAAAACTGGATATTAAGGTTGTCGAGGAAGAACGCACCAGGCTGGGGAAACCAGCATAAACGGTTTTTTTTAGCAGCAGTCCAGCCACTGGGGCAGCGAGCGCAGCAGAGGTTCCATTACCTGCCGCGTCCCTTCGTGGAATACTTCGATCGCGCCGTAAGCTTCGCCTCCGGCTGTTCCGACCAGGTCGCTCACGCCGCGCAGGATTAAGCAGCGCGTTCCATTGCGGTTTGCGACCCAGGCAATGGCCCCCGATTCCCAGTCCGCGGCAGTCGCGCCGTACCGCTCGATGAGCATTGGGATGTCTGGCAGGCAGATATCCCGATCAGCGGAAACCAGCAGGCTGCGCTGTAACGCCATTGGGTATGGCGTGCGCAGCCAGCTCAAATCCAGGTCAACCGAGTAGTGGCGAATAGCGGCCTGCGGATCGCCCATTTGCTCGATGATATCGTAGACCAGGGTGCGCTCAACCAGCAGAATGGCCCCGCGTTCAATCGCTCCTGCAAAACCACCACAGGTGCCCAGGTTGATCAGCACGGACGGGGCCCAACGATCCAGGATAAATTGGGTGGAAGCAGCCGCGGAAATCTTGCCCCACCCGCTGTGGAAAAAGACCACCGGGCGGCCCGACAGTTCCATCTCAAACCACTCCCCATATGGGGAAATTTGCATTTCATTAACCGGATAAACGCTGCCAATCACACGCCACTCGGCGCCGGCAGAAATCGTTATGACTGCAAAGGTCATCTATTTACTCCGAACGGGCCGTGGAGGATTCGTCTTCCCAACGCACGTGATTGCGAGAAAGCAGATCGATCAAGCGCAGCCGGCCTGTGCCATGCGGCTGCGCCTGGGCGATTGAACGCTGCCCTGCCAGCCAGACCTCGTGAGCAACATCATAGGCCGCATTCGGCCTTCCGAGGGCGCGCGCATTTTCCGCCCGTTGGCGCAGGATTTTGTTATCATTCATTGTCCAATGCGCCACCGTTTCCAGCGCTTCAATCTGGTCGCGTGCCAGTTCGCCGGCGCCATTTTGAACAACGTAGTCCGCGTTGCCGGTCTCTTGCCCGGGGATTGCCTCGATCAGTAATAACGGTTTTCCGCAGGCCAGCGCCTCAGTGACCACCAACCCACCCGCCTTGCATACGATCAGGTCGGCTGCCTTCATAAACAAGGGCACATTGCTAACGTAATCGTACAGCTTAATGGGCATGTGCCATGCCATGCCGTTGAGCTCGTTATAGAGTTTCTCATCTTTTCCGGCGGCGACAATCAATTGCAGTGGTTTGCCGAAGTGATTTAAGATATGCAGCGTATCCACCAGCCGGTCAACCCGGCGGCTGCCCACCGCCAGAACGGTGGTGATATCCTGCTGCCAGCCCAACTCGCGCCGAATTTCGATTGGACTGCGCTGCTCGCGCACCACTTCTGGATTGACTGGAATACCGGTCACCAGAACCTGGTCAGCGGAAAGACCATAACTGAGCGCCAGATCACGCACAATCGGCGTTGGGACCATACTCAAATCCACGCTGTTGCTAAACCACAACCGGTGCACGGTGGCAAGATCGGTCACTGCCACCAGTAATGGAATCTGTAGTTTGCCGATGGTCATTACCGCCCGCAGCGGGGATTGGTAAAGCGGATAGGTGGTCAGGATCACATCCGGCCGGTAGGTGCGCACGATATCGCGCATCACCTCATACAACAGTACCGTCAGGGCTTGTTCAACAATCACCGCGGGGACGGACGAGTCGCTGGCATCATAGCCAAAACGGTACAGCTCCGGCATGTTGCGAACCAGTTTGTCATAATCAGACTGGCTGTCCCGCAGGAAGAAGGGTGTGCGCCGGTCTTCCAATGGATTGACAATTCTGACGTCGCAAAGATCACCATATTCTTCATTAATAGCACTGGCTACCGCGTTAGCGGCGCTGCGGTGACCAAAACCTGCATCGGCAGTCAGGATGAGCACCCGTGTTCGCTTGCGCCCGCCCTGATCGATGGATTGCACCACCATACTGGATCTCCTCTGTTTAGGCCATACTGGGGGCATTTGGCGGCCGTACCAACCATCCAGCGGGCTTCAAGTGAAAGATCAATTCAAACACCTGGCCATCTGCAATCATACACAACACATGATAGCCGTCCTCGTCTTCCCATTCCCTGCCTGTTGATTTAACATGGTATATTTTCCCGTGCCAGGAAAACTGGCTGGGCTCAAATGTTCCACCATGCTTCCAACGAGCAGCAACTTCAACCGGTTCCAATGCCATCATGCCACCTTCCCTTGCAAATAATCCAGCAAACACTGCAGCGCCTGCTGCGCAGACAAAGCCTTGTTTTCCACCCGGTTCCCTGGCCAGATATACTTCCAGGCCCGCTCAAAGCCCGCGGCGCTCAACCCAATCCACACCAGCCCCACCGGTTTATTGGGCATCCCCCCGCCAGGACCAGCAATCCCGGTTACCGAAACCCCAACCAGTTGTTCAAGCGGAAAAGAACCGGCAAGCGCTCTCCGGGCTCCCTGGGCCATTTCTAGCGCCACTTCAGGGCTAACTGCCCCATACTGCGCCAGAATCGCCTGGCGGACGCCTAGCAGATGCTCCTTGGCTTCATAGGCGTAAGCGGTAACACTGCCCAGGTAATAATCAGACGAGCCGGGTACATTGGTCAGGCGGTGACCGATCAGCCCGCCTGTACAGGATTCGGCGACGACCAGCTTCAAACCACGCTGGCGCAACCAGATTCCTACCATTTCCTCAAGCGCCGGTTCAATCTCCATTTCTGGTAGATCCTCTGTTTTTCCCTTTTATTCTTGCACCCCCGTCATTTCATTAGGCGGAATTTGCAGCTCCTGTCCAATAGAAAGAGCAGCACCAGCTTCTATACCATTGTACCGCGCAATTTGTTTTACCGGGGTCTTCCAACTTGCCGCAATTAATGGCAGGCTGTCGCCTGGCTGAACGATATATTTTACCGGTTGGCCGCGTACGTCTTTCTCCGCCCAGGCCCAACGGAATACATCGAACCCATCATGGCCGGTGCGACCATTGGTGCCATCGTTGGCCCATTGGTTTCGAGCAATCCCAACCGTTGGGTCGGTGAGGTTCAGCACCAGCACCCGTTCGATCGTAGTCCTTTTCTCTGGGCTTACCTGAACCAGATTAGTGACGGAGTATACATTCCCCTGGCTGTCCACTTCCGTAATCACCATCATATGATCAAAACCATTGCGCTGGCTGTACGTGTACAAAAAGTCACCCGGGTAAAGCCGGAATTGACTAAAGTCGAATTTTTTCAATGGCTCATGGAAGGAATAAAGCCTGTAGCTCTCGGATGGGAAAAGTGACCACGGCCGGCCGTTCGTACGCGGCATAGCCAGCCAAAATGCCCTTGGCCCCTCGGACCAGGCTCCCCAACCCGCTGGAAAGGCGCCTGCATCGTTGAGGATTGCCCACACCAGCGGCCCGCACATGGTGTCGGGCCCTTCAAGCCCTTCGAGGCCCAGCCAGCCAATCCGGCTGGCTACCGCGGATGCAGATTGATTGGTGTCCGCCAGATATGCCGCCGCCGCGCTGGCATAATCGGGCCATACGGCCTTACCAACCGGCAGCCAGTCCGCCCCCACCTGGGGGGCCAGTCCCTGTTCTACCATCCAATCGCAGGGCGGGGTCTTCAATACCGGGATCACCGACGGATCGTCCGGGGGCAGGGCGCTGCCGTTTTGCCAGTACGCTTGAATATAAGGCGCCCAGGTCGAATTTGACCAATCTCCACGCCATATCGGGATAGCCAGGATATGCAGCCGTCCCTGGGGACCTTTGCGCAGCCAGGTGACAAAGCCCGTTACCTGGAGCGCATTCATCATTTTTTGAATGAAATGCTGGTTCTGGATGTCATCCACGTTCAGACTCATCACATCCCCGGTGTACGGGTGATAGCGCCCGGTGTACGGGTTCCAAATGTCCGTGAGTATGCGGTTGGAAAGCGAGTTTGTAAATCCTACCAACTGGCCCGCGCGGGCCAGTCTTTCCTCAGTGGAAACCGACTGCTCCGTCTCGGGGAGCAAGCAGCCCGCGGGTTCGCCAGGCAGAGGCATCGTTTCCTGCTCAGCGGATTCAGGAACCAGCGTTTCTGAAAACGGTGTTGGCCGGACCACCTCTGGCGGCTGCACCGCTTCGGGGATAACCGTTGGGGCCGTTTGAGCGGCAGCCATGGCGCCGGGTTTGATTCGCACGCGCTCCTGGGGTATCCTTAGTTTCAGGTTACAGCCCATCACCAGCATCGAAACGAAAAGCAGCAGCATACTCGCGGCGCACGCACGTTTTGTTGCGGACGCACGCTTTTTCGCGCACACACGCTCTATCGCGCACGCTGGCTTATTCCAATTCATGCGGGGATGTCTCCACAAGCGGTAATGGCTCAACCTTTTAAAATAAACGTCCTTGCTCGCCGGTTGAAGAAGCAATCGGCAGGCCAACCAGCGCTTTCAACCGGTTGCAGGTAGCCGGAGCATGGCCCGCGTAATCATTATCAAAAAATCCATATATTGTCTCGATCCCAACCAGGTTGGCCTTGATCAGATCCAACCAGGCTTGCAGGCGTTCGGTCCGGTCGAGCACTTCGTGCCCGGGGTGCGGGATGACATTATGTTTTGCAATCCAGCGAATGTACAAGAAATCAGTCGTAGGGTATATTTCCACGGGTAGTTCTTCATAATCATTTGCAACCCAACATACCTTATACTGTCTCAATAAATCTGCTGTTTCCGGAACGTGCCATGAAGCATGGCGGAACTCAATCGCAAAACGCGGGCCGGATGGCAGGCTTTGGAGAAAACTTTCTAATACGGCTCGCTCTGCGATCGTAAAGCTGGGCGGCAGCTGGACCAGCACTGCACCAAACTTGGCTTCGAGGACGGCCGATGATTCGATAAATACGCGCATTTCCGCCTCGCTGTTTTGCAGGCGCAGTTCATGTGTGATGCGCTTTGGCGCTTTCAAGCAGAAACAAAATCCTTCCGGTGTTGCGGCGGACCAGCGCTGGATCTGCGCGGGAGATTGAGGGCCATAAAAGGTCGTATTAATCTCTACAGCGTTGAAGACCCGGCTGTAGTAGCTTAACGATTGTCCGGCAGGCAGGCCAGCTGGATAAAAACTGCCCTTCCATTCCGGGTAGGAAAATCCGATGGTTCCCAAATGCCATTCAACCATTTTCAACCCTTTCATTCTATTAAACCATAAAAAATGTTTTGCGTGTTGGTTTGGTATAAGCATGCCGCTCCAAACCAACACGCAAGCAATAAATATCCAATATCCGATCGCGCGACCGGAGAAGCGCTTGACCGGCTCTTGTGCATATGTTATGATTCAATTAAGGATCTCGCAAACATGGCAGAGGATCATCTATCCGATCATTCGCGCCTTTCCAAGACTGAAGACAACCTGAACTCTCCGGACGAACTGTCTGGGTCAACAGCCCCTGCGCTTGTCGAACCAGTGCTTTTGAAAGAACCGCCTGTAAAATCCCCACGCCAGTGGAACGATATTTGGGAAAGCCTGCTGCGTTTAGGGCTGGGTGAGTTTGCCCTGCGCGCGGGTACCATTATCGCCTCCATTGCTTTGGTTCTACTGGTCTTGTGGGTGATGGGCAACTTCTATTTAAAAGGGGATGTCGCGTACCCACATGATTCAGTTGTGGCAGCTCCACTGCCCACGGAAACGGCCACCGTACCTCCTCCACCTTATCAAACCCCGGCGGCTGTCAATGTCAACCGCGGCATTCCCCGCTTTGCGCAGATCCATACCACCCTGCCAAACCGTACGCGGGTTGAAATCGCGCAGTATGAGGTTCAAAAAGGGGATACGATTTTTGGCATCTCTGAAAAATTCGGGCTCAAACCGCAGTCCATTCTTTGGGGGAATTTTGATGTCCTGGCCGATGACCCCCATCGCCTGCAACCCGGTCAAAAACTCAATGTTTTACCGGTAGATGGCGTGCTGTATGAATGGCATGCCGGGGATGGCTTGAATGGCGTATCCAAATTCTTTGGCGTTACCCCCAATGACATAATCAATTGGCCGGGAAACGGTTTAAACGCGGACGCGGTGGGCGATTTAGGAAACCCAAACATTGAGGCCGGAACCAAACTCTTCGTTCCGGGCGGTTCGCGGCCCTTCATCTCCTGGAGCGCGCCCCTCATCAGCCGCAAAGACCCCGCCAAGGCAAAGATCTTCGGCCCAGGTTTCTGTGGCACCATCGTGGACGGATATACCGGAGCGGGTACTTTTGTCTGGCCAAGTACCGAGACCTATCTATCTGGCTATAATTACACTCCAGAAGCCAACCATTGGGGCATTGATATCGCTGGTGCGGCTGGCAATCCCATTTATGCCACCGACAGCGGGGTGATTGTCTATGCCGGTTGGAATGATTGGGGGTATGGTAACGTACTGGTCATTGACCATGGCAACGGCTGGCAGACCCTATATGGGCATCTCAGCGAGCTGTATGTGACCTGTGGTGCAAGCGTCTCACAAGGCGCTACAATCGCAGCTATGGGCAGTACAGGCCGTTCTTCTGGCCCCCACCTGCACTTTGAGCTAATGAACGCCGGAGGCGTTCGTGTGAACCCTTGGGACTTCTTGACCAAGTGATCCTCCGTTTACGCTACAATAAAATCCGGATGAACGAAATTACTGAAGTGCGCCCCTCTCCCATTGCTGGAACGTGGTACAGCCACGACCCGGACCAGCTGCGCCAACAGGTTGACCATTACCTGGCTTCTGCACGCCTGCCCAATATCGAAGGCCAGGTTACGGCTGTCATTGCTCCGCATGCCGGGCACCGCTATTCCGGCCGCACGGCCGGCCACGCTTTCGCTGCCATCCTTGGACAGGATCGCGACCTGGTCGCGATTATATCGCCCATGCATGCCGCTTATCCCGCCAACCTCTTGACTTCCGCGCACCAGGCATATGCCACCCCCCTTGGCCCGGTGCGGATTGATCAGGCGGCTCTGGCGCAGCTGGATGAAATCCTCACCCAGGATGGCATGCCGCTTACTCCCGTAGCCAACGATAAGGAACATTCGTTGGAAATTGAGCTGCCCTTCTTGCAAAGAGCATTACGCACAGAATTCAAGCTTCTCCCGGTCATGGTGCGCAGCCAATCCCCATTGGTCGCCCGGCGACTGGGCCACGCCCTGGCCAAAGTGATGCAGGGGCGCAGTGGACTATTGGTGGCCAGTACCGATCTATCGCACTTCTACCCGCAAGAGCTGGCGCATAAGCTCGATGAAGAAATGCTGCGGCGCATGCGCAGTTTTTCGCCCGATGATTTATTTAGCGCTGAACGTAGCGGCCTGGGCTTTGCCTGTGGGGTGGCTGCCGTCGCGGCTGTATTGTGGGCCGCTCGCGAGTTAGGCGGCAGCGTAGTTGAAATTTTACACCACAGCACATCTGGCGAAGAGACCGGAGACTACAGCTCGGTCGTCGGTTATGGGGCGGCGGTAGTCTTAAAACACGCTTGAGTTTCGGTCAAAATTCACCGTCGCGGTTATAATCGTGAGGCACTTCCCGGCTCGAACCGCCAACGCTTTTCCTGCTTACAAACAATGACCGAAACTATATTCGTCGAAATCGCCGTCAACGTACCCCAGGTCTCCGGCCTGTTCCACTACCACCTGCCAAAAGATCTGGCAGATCAAGTGGTTCCCGGCAGCCTGGTAGTCGCCCCATTCGGCAACCGCCAGGTGCAAGGGATCGTGCTGCGCCTGCTCGACCGGCCCGAAGTAAGCGAAACCCGGCCCATCGAAGCGATCCTCGATGCGCAGCCCATCCTGACCCCCGCGCAAATTGAGCTGGGGCGTTGGCTTTCAGAAACCTATCTTGCGCCGCTGGCAGCCTGCTTTAGCCCAATGGTTCCACCCGGGTTGGGCCAACAAGCCGATACGCTCTATCACCTGAATGAACGCAACTTCAATCCTTCCACATTGGGCAGCCTGCAGCTGCGCCTGATGCGTCTGCTGGAGCAGCGTGGCGACCTGCGCGGGCGGCAGATTGATGCTGCATTCAACCGGCTGGCCTGGCGCCCGGCGGCGCGTACACTGGTCAGCCGCGGCTGGCTGTCGGCCCGCCCGGTGCTCCAGCCGCCCAGCGTGCGGCCAAAAACAGTCCGCACGGTCCAGCTGGCCTGTTCGCCGCAAGAAGCCGAGGCACGCCTGGAAAGCATTGGCCGGGCGGGTTCGGCTGCGCTAGAACGGCGCCAGGCCATTCTGCGCTTCCTGATCCACGAGGCACTGCCGGTAGAAGCGCCGTGGGTCTACGCAGTCAGCAAAGGTAACCTGCAGGACCTGCAAAAGTTGGAAGAAGAGGGTCTGGTGCTGCTGGGTGAAAATGAAACCTGGCGCGACCCGCTCGACCGGCTAAATATCATAACCAGTAATGCCCTGTTGCTCACCCAGGATCAGCAGAAAGCCTGGCAGGACGTTCAGGCCGGGCTGCAGGCTGCCGCCCGGAATGACCTGCTGCCCGCCCCCTACTTGCTGCATGGGATCACGGGTTCGGGCAAGACCGAGATCTATCTGCGCGCCGTGGAAGAGACCCTGCGCCTGGGCAAACAGGCGCTCATCCTGGTGCCCGAGATTGCGCTGACGCCTCAAACCGTGCGGCGCTTTCTGGGCCGTTTTCCCGGGCAGGTGGGGCTGGTTCATTCCCGCCTTGGGGATGGAGAACGCTACGATACCTGGCGCCGCGCCCGGTCAGGCAGCCTGCCGGTCATCGTTGGGCCGCGCAGCGCCCTGTTTACGCCCCTGCCCAACCTGGGGCTGATCGTCCTGGATGAGTGCCACGACCCGGCTTACCACCAGGAGGATGTCCAACCCAATTATGATGCCGTTGAAACCGCCATTACCTATGCGCGGCTCACCAACAGTTTGCTCATTTTAGGGTCCGCGACACCCGATATTCGCCTGTATCACCGGGCCGTGCAAGAGCACTGGACACTGCTCAACCTGCCGGTGCGCATTTTGGCGCATCGTCAGGTCGTTGAGGCCCAACTTTCTCAGCTGGGTATCAGTTCGTCCCCTGCCGTCAAAAATGTAGCGGATGAGCAGGCATCCGTCACGGCGCTCAACCTGCCCCCAGTCAAGATTGTGGACATGCGCCAGGAATTGAAAGCCGGCAACCGTACGATTTTCAGCCGCGAACTGCAAGAAGCGCTGCGCGAAACGCTGGAGGCGAACCAGCAGGCCATCTTATTCCTCAACCGGCGCGGAACAGCCACCTACGTATTCTGCCGCCAGTGCGGTTACAGCCTGAAATGCCCGCGCTGCGACCTGCCGCTCACCTTTCACAGTGATGAAAATGGGCTGGTTTGCCATACATGCAATTATCGCCGCCAGATGCCTAAGACCTGCCCCCAATGCGGCAGCAATCAGATCCGCCAGTTTGGAACCGGCACCGAAAAAGTAGAGAGTGACGTACAGGCGTTGATCCCCGGGGCGCGTATCTTGCGCTGGGATGCCGAAACCACTCGCCAGAAAGGCGCGCACGATCTGCTGCTGCAGGCATTCTTGAACCACCAGGCAGATATCCTGGTTGGCACCCAGATGCTGGCCAAAGGGCTAGATCTACCCCTGGTAACGCTGGTAGGGGTGGTTCTGGCCGACGTCAGCCTGCAGCTTCCCGATTACAATGCTGGCGAACGGGCTTTCCAGCTTCTAACCCAGGTGGCCGGGCGTGCCGGGCGCAGCCCGCTGGGCGGGAAAGTGATCCTGCAAACCTTCCAGCCCGACCACTATGCCATCCGCGCGGCTGCCCAGCATGATTACGCTGGTTTTTATCAACAGGAGCTGGAACACCGCAAACGCCTGCGCTTTCCACCTTTTGTTCGCCTGGCGCGCCTGGAAACGCGCAGCGCCAATGCCGCCAAAGCGGAAGCGGATGCCCGCGCTTTGGCCAGGCAGATCGAGGGTTGGATTCATGAGGGCGACCACCGCGGCACAGAGATCATCGGTCCGGTGCCGTGTTTCTTCAGCCGTCAAAACAACCTGTTCCGCTGGCAGATTGTCTTGCGCAGCCCCGACCCGGCAGCCGTGCTGCGCGGCCGGCCCCTCGGCGACTGGCGCCTGGAAATTGACCCGGTAAGTCTGTTATAGGGCAAAACGCGTTTTTTATTCCAGAGATTCTTCTAAAGCGGAGCGGCTCAGGATCGTAATATGGTAACAGCCATCAATTGCGATCCAGCCTTTGCGTTTAAGGATCACCATCGCCTGGTTTACGCGCTTGCGCGAAGCCCCTACCAGACTGGCCAACTCATATTGGGTAAGCCGGATCGGGATGACTACCTCGCCATCCGGGCCGGGCACCCCATAACGTCTCGCAAAGGTCAACAGCTGCCGGATGAGACGCCCACTCACATCCAAAGCCGCCATCGCCTGGAACTGTCCGGTTGAGTTGCGCAACCGGTGAGATAGGGTGCGCATCAAGTTTTGCGACATCGCCGGCATGGAAGCCAGCGCCTCTTTAAAATGGGCCTGGCTCATCCAAAGCACAAGCGTTTCTTCTAGGGTGATCACGTTCGCGGACCGCCCACCATGATCGACGATGCTCATTTCCCCCACCGGGTCGCCGGGTCCCAGGATGGTAACGATGACATCCTCCCCATCCAGTTGCGGGATATACACCTTGACGGTTCCAGAAAGAATAAAATACACCATATCCCCCGGCGCCCCGGTAATCATCAATTCTTTATTGGCGGGGAACGAACGGGTGTACAACCTGCCGCGCAGCCAATCGAGCTGATTTTCAGTCAGCCCGGTAAACAATGGTATCCCTTCTAAATTGGCGATCTTTGCCACGGCCATTTTCATCCTTGTGGGTTCTGGCGCTCTCAGTGCCCGAACGATGCTTTCTCGATTATTATACGCAAACTCGCCCATTGCTCCCCTTTTTCCACCTTTCAGTCCCCTGACAGGACGCCGCCTTTGCCGGGAGGATCGGTAATTTTCAATTGGCTTGTTGAACCGGTGAGGTGCAGGACATTGGCGCGCTCTCGCGCACACTATCGCGCGCTCGCAGGCAAATTTCCATCCCTTCGCTGGCCACCACCACCTGTGGGAAGGCGGCCCGCGCTTGTTCAGCCACCGCATCCATCTGGTGATCATCATACTCTGGGGCGTGATGGAAAAGGGCCAACTGCTTCACTCCGGCATTCAAAGCGGCCTGGCAAGCCATGCTTACCGTAGAGTGGCCATATCCCTGGGTTACCGCCATACCAGGCGCCAGCCCCAGATAATGCTCATCGGTATACTGCGCGTCATGGATCAAAAGATCCGCGCCCCGGGCAAAATTTGCCAGCCGGCGGTCGCCGTTTACATAGCCTTCCGTGTCGGTCGCGTAAACCACGGAACTGCCCAGCCAATCAATGCGGTAATGATATATACCCCCGGGATGGGCATACGACCGCAGCACACGCACACGCACGCCCGGTTCATCCTCCACGATGCTGTTCGCCGGGCTGACCTGCGCGCAGGTGTGCGCACCCTCTTCCGGATCGCCCAACAGCAGGCCATCGTTGTCCCGAAGCACGTTGAAGGTCAGGTTTGCGTTCAGATCCGCTAATCGGATTGGAAAATACGGCGGCTGCATCACCTGCTCCATCGTAACCTGCGGGCTGGAACCCAAGAAATCAGGCCCATAAATGTTCAGGTTCGCGCCTGGAATAAACGCCGGCAGAAAGAACGGGAGCCCCTGGGTATGATCATGGTGCAGGTGGCTGAAAAGCAGCACGCAAGAAACTTTGCGCCCCTGCTCGCGCGCGCGCCGGGTGAGCGCCCGGCCTAGCGGAATAATGCCCGTCCCCGCATCCAGGATAATGGTTGTGTGATTCGCTTCAATCTCAACGCAGGCGGTATTTCCCCCATAACGTACAGTGTCGCTGCCTGCCACCGGGTAACTGCCCCGCACGCCCCAAAAACGAACCCTTAGCTCTCCTGTGGCTTTCATGGTACCCTCCATCGGTATTGGTAAATTCGGATCAACCCAACCTGCAACCTCATTATGCAAACCTTTGGAAAAGCACACAAGGAAATACTTCCCACCCAGACCCTGATACAAAAAAAACCCTTTTGTATGAGAACCTGCTATAATCAAATATACGAAAGAGCCATCCTGATCACTCGAGGTTTTAGGCCAATGCGCCGTGAAATACTGACCTGGGACGATGTAGATAAACTAATCGATCACTTAATTCCCCAGTTCGAGCATGAATTTGACGCGATGGTTATGATCACGCGTGGGGGAATTTCGCCAGGGGGGATGCTTGCAGAAGCATTACAAATCAGCGATATTTTTACAGCGGCGGTGGATTTCCCAGCCGAAATTGAAAACGAAAAGCAGCGAGAAAAGAACCGCCTGTTAGCCTGGCCAAAATTCTTACAATTCCCAGAAGAAAGGTTGGTTCGCGGCCGGCGCGTGCTGATTGTGGATGACGTTTGGGGTTCAGGCCGCACCATTACCGCGGTGAAGAACCGTATCACCGCTCAGGCCGGGGTCCCTTATACCTGCGTGCTGCATTTCAATCCCTATCGCAACCTGTTTGGCACGGTACGGCCTGACTTCTACGCCGCCATCACGGATGCTTTTATTGTTTATCCATGGGAAATGCGGCGCGGCACGGAAACAATCATGACCGGGAAGGATTCGTGAGCCGTCTATAAAATGCAAGCTGAACCGCGCAAGCTGCCCGGTTCAAGCGGAAGCTGCGGAAATTCATTCCCCTAACAAAGCTTCCAGGTACTGCTCAACCATCCGGTCCACTCCAAACACCGCCTCGGCGCGCTTGCGTGCGCCCAGGCGGAAATGCGCTTGATTTTGGAAGATGCGCTGCGCGGCATCCGCCAGCACGGGCAAATCGGGCGTCTCCAACTTCCAGAAATTACTCCCCCAGGGAACCACAAGCCCTGAGTCGTCTTCGATCAATTCCGGCAAGGAACCGGTAGCGTAAGAAACGACGGGCAGCCCGCATGCCAGGGCCTCAATGACCGAATTGGGGCAGGCCGCATTCAGATCCGCCGAGAACAACACGTGCGCGGATCGATCAATTTCTGGAATGCGCTGGCGCTTCTGGACCCCAGCCCAGGTTACCAGGCCAGGGTTCTCGCCGTCAAAGTGCGCCTTTAGCTGCGCCGGTACATCCCCAACCACCATAATTTCTACCCGGCGCTCCATGCGCTCGTTGAGCAGGCGCGCCAGGGCAACCCCATTGCGCAGGCCATCTTCATTCCCACCGCCCAGGCGCCCCTCGACCAGCAGCACGCGGTAGCGATCCTCCGGCCGTTGGGTTAATCCTTGCGGATTGTACTCGCCCAGATCGACCCCGTTATAGATCACCTTACTCGGCGCAGCGGCTTTATGGTATACCGTTTGCCACCAGGTACGGGCAAAGTTGCTCTGGTAAATGATCCGGCCGGCGATGGTGCCGCGGATAAAGGACAGCAGCAGGTTATTCGCTTCAGAACGGATAAAATGACGCACCCCGGTAAAGCGCCGCCGGTGGATCCAGTTCATTCCATTCAGGCGCTGGACAATGCGTATGCCCCGCCGTTTCGCGCGCAGCAGTTCCAGCACCCGGCGCGTACCGCCGATGACCAGGATTGCCCGGCAGGCCGGATCCAGCGGATCGGAAAGCACGGTAACATGGCGTTCTTCCAACCCGGCTGCCAGCCGAGCATAGAACGAAGCTGGCCCGCCCAGGCCTTCGACATGCGGTAAAAGGCACACCCCTCCAGATCGTTGGCTCATGCGCTTGCCGCGAACGCATCCACGGGCGTCGAACGGTCCAGCAGCGCGGCAACAATCCGTTCAGCGGCATGGCCATCCCCAAAGGGATTTGCCGCGCACGCCATCCGGTTGTAAGCCGCTTCATCATCGAGCAGGCAGCGCGCCTCGCGCACAATGCGCTGCGTATCGGCGCCAACCAGTTTGAGCACGCCGGCTTCCACACCTTCCGGGCGCTCGGTAACCTCACGCATCACCAGGGTTGGGATTCCCAGGCTGGTGGCTTCCTCCTGAATGCCGCCTGAATCGGTCAGCACCAGAACGGCGCGCCGCATCAGGTGAATCATAGGCAGATAATCTTGTGGCGGGGTCAGGGTTATATTCGGGACGCCGGAAAGCAGGCGGTAAACCGGCTCTTGAACCTTTGGATTAAGGTGCACGGGATAGACCAGCTCGATCCGGTCTGAATACATTTCAGCCAGCGCGCGCAGCGCCAGGCAGATATTCTCGATGCCCTGACCCAGGTTTTCACGGCGGTGCGCGGTGATCAGAATCAGCTGCTTGCCGCCCGGGCCAATATTGCGCTTTTCGAGCAGGTTCAGGGTTTCTGGCGGGGTAGGACACTGCACGATGCGGTTGAGCGCGTCAATGGCCGGGTTTCCGGTCACGCAAATTGCTTCGGGCGCGATGTTCTCTTTCAACAGGTTCTGGCGGCTGTGTTCCGTAGGCGCAAAATGCAAGTCTGCTACCACCCCAGCCACCCGGCGGTTGATCTCCTCCGGAAATGGCTGATAACGGTCGAGGGTGCGTAGTCCCGCCTCCACATGCCCTACCCGGATATGATGATAAAACGCCAGCAGCGAAGCGGCCATCACCGTGGTCGTATCACCCTGCACGAGCACCCAATCCGGTTTGAGATCCACAAGCACGGGGTCCAGACCGGTCAGAATATCCGCGGTGAGCTGCGCCAGGCTCTGATTTGGACGCATCAGGTTCAAGTCCACATCCGGGCAGATCCCAAACAGGTTTAGCACCTGGTCGAGCATCTGGCGGTGTTGGGCGGTCACACACACGCGTGAATCGATTTCAGGCGTCTGGGCGAGCATCTGAACGACCGGCGCCATTTTTACGGCTTCGGGCCGGGTGCCAAAAATGGAGAGAACGCGTATTTTGGTCACGCTTTATGCCCCAACACCCAGGCGATAAACATGAAAGCCCTGCTGCTCCCATTCCTTCACTGGCCAGGCATTCACACAGTCAATCACCATCCGGGCCGGGGTGAGTTTTGCCACGACCTGGGGTTCAAGGTTGCGCAAAGCAGAATGGCCCACCAGCAGCAGTAACAAATCTGCTCCGTCTAAAGCCGCGGCCAGCGTGGTCACCGTCTCAAACGTATTCTGGTGATATTCCGGCTTGTACGGCTCATACGCGGTCACCCGGGCGCCGGCGGCAGCCAGTTTATGGCAAATGGCTATCGCGGGGCTCTCGCGCAGGTCGTCGATGTCCGGCTTAAAAGCCAGGCCTAGCGCGGCAATCTTGCACCCTTTTTGCGTACCCATCACGCGCTGCACCAGCCCGGCTACAAAATCAGGCTGGCCATCGTTCACCCGGCGAGCGGTGGTAACCAGCGGCGAAAGATCCGGGGCGGCTTCCACCAGAAACCAGGGATCCACGCTGATGCAGTGCCCGCCAACGCCTGGGCCAGGGTTCAGGATGCGTACCCGCGGGTGGCGGTTGGCAATGGCGATTGCTTCCCACACATCCACGCCAAAACGATCCGCCAGGCGGGCAAACTCATTGGCAATCGCAATATTAATATCGCGATACGTGTTTTCCATCAGTTTGACCATTTCTGCCGTTGTCGCATCGGTCAGGACGATCTCACCGCGAACAAAGGTGGCGTACAGGTCGCGCCCTGCTTCGGCTGAAGGTCGATCAATGCCGCCAATCACCCGGGCATTCTCGATCAACTCGTGCAGCGTATGACCTGGCATGACCCGCTCAGGGGTATAGGCCAGCGAGAAATCAACCCCGGCGCGCAGCCCGGAACGCTCAAGGATCGGCTGCACGATATCCACGGTAGTGCGCGGCGGCGAAGTTGATTCCAACACCACCAGGTTGCCCTTGCGTAGATGCGGAACGATGGATTCGGTAGCCGAAATAACATAGCTTAGGTCAGCTTTTTTTTCTTCTGTAATGGGAGTGGGCACAGCGATAATGAACGCGTCGGCGGATTGGGGCTGTTGTTCGATTACCAGGTTCCCGGATAGCAGGGCCGCTTGAACCAGCGTGCGCAGGCCAGGCTCGTAAATGTGCAGCTCGCCATCTTTTAACCGGTCCACCACCTGTGGATTGATATCTACTCCAACCACCTGCAAACCATGAGTCGCGAAAGTGCTGGCATAGGGCAGCCCGATGTAGCCCAGGCCGAGAACGCAGATCTTTTGAAATTTCACGTTGGCTCCTGTTATGCGATGTTTGACCCACGTATTATATCCCATAAATTTGCTCCAAAAACGGGCCAGATGACCTTCCGGACCACGAAAGAGTCCACTTTTCAGAAACGTTGGTTCAGAAAAAACCTGTTTTTAAGCAGGGCTTTTTTGAATGCAGCGCGCAATGCGTTTTATTTGTAGAAAAATGCGGTTTTTCTACAAATTATAGGACGGGGAATTGCTACACTTGCTACGCTACACTTGCTACACTTGCGAAGGCAAAAATGGGGCAAAAAGAGCGGTCTGGTTGTACGAAATGGGCAGTTTTATCCAAATAAAGCGGGTCGCGAAGGGGAAAATTTTCGGTTTGCTACACTTTGCTACACTTGTGCTACACATGGGCAGGAAGGGAATTAGAGACAGTATCCATCACAATCCCGATGGAATTTCCCGAAATTTGGAAAAGCCATATGTTTTAAAAAAATGATGCTTGACACAGAACGTATGTTCGTGTATAGTATTTATATATAGTACAAATGACCGATCATTGGCATTGAGAAGAGTGAGGCGTGCGATGGCTAGAAAAACAGAAGGCCTGGGCGACCGGCACATCCGTATCATGAAGTTTTTGACGGAGTTTCAAGATCAGCACGGTTATTCCCCATCCATTCGAGAAATTGGAAAACATATCAGCGTAGATTCTACTTCGTTAGTGGATTATTACCTGGATCAACTTTGTCAGGAGCGTTACATCGAACGTGACAAGCGCGTATCGCGGAGCATCCGGATCCTCCGCCCGATGTACGCTGGCGATACCTGGGCTACACAGGCAGCTCATGCGGTGCGCCATACGTTTCAGCGCGCCAGCGAGCTGTGGAATATCCCTGTCTGGGGCCGTATTGGCGCCAGTCTACCGGTTCCCATGCCGCCGTCTGAGGGTTCCTACTTCGACCCAGAAAGCACGGTCGAAATTGCCCGCAGCCTGCTGCCGGCCCGCGAAAAGATCAGTGATTTATTTGCCCTGGAAGTAGCCGGGCTCTCCATGATCGACGCCATGGTCAATGACGGCGACATTGTCATTATGAAACGGACGCAGAACGCCAACAACGGCGAAATGGTCGCTGTCTGGCTTGAGGACACAGACGAAACCACCTTGAAGTACTTTTTCAAGGAAGGCAGTCACGTGCGCCTGCAGCCAGCCAACCCCACCATGAGCCCCATCATCATCGATAACCCGGAGCGCCTGCGCGTCCAGGGGAAAGTGGTGATGATTGTACGGCGCGTAGAAACCGCCCTATAATCCCGGCTTTTTTCGCCCCACCCTTAATTCAATACGATACAAAAAACGCCCCGAAATTTCGGGGCGTTTTTCATTCGCTCTTGAAGCGATTGGCTTCAATGAAGCTGAGCTTCAACGAAGCTGAGCTTCATTGAAGCTTAGGCAACCTCGACAACTGCGCCGGCAGCTTCGAGCTTCGCCTTGGCGTCGCCAGCAACATCCTTGCCAACGGCGGAGAGAACTTTGGCGCCAGCGGTCTCGGCCATATTCTTGGCTTCAACCAGGCCCAGGCTGGTTAGCTGGCGGATAACCTTAATGACCTCGATCTTCTTCGGGCCCGGCTCTTTCAGGACAACATCGAACTCGGTTTTTTCTTCAACGGGTTCAGCGGCAGCAGCGGCGCCCATCGGCATCGCGGACATCGCGGCAACAGGAGCGGCGGCGGAAACGCCCCACTTCTCTTCCAGAGCCTTCACAAGCTCGGCGGCTTCCAGAACGGACAGACCGCTCAGGTCATCGATTAATTTCTGCATATCAGCCATTTGAAATACTCCTCAAAATAAAATCGTGGTATTGCGTTTTGAATAAAATCAGAGACTTATCATTCATATGAAGCTCTGTGAATTGACGGTGCCAACTACAGCGGCGCAGCTCTGCGGACATGACGGCGCAGCTTACGCAGCGGGCGCAGCTTCTCCTGCGAGCTCTCCCGCTTTCTCGGAGTGCGCTTTGATCACTGCGGCAAGACCGCGAGCAGGCTCGTTGATCGTACGGACGAGCTTTGAAGCTGGCGCGGAGATGGTACCCAGAAGCTGCGCGCGGACTACAGGCAGCGGGGGCATATCTGCCAGCGCTTTGACGTCCGCTTTGGACATCGCCCGTTTCCCCAGCAAACCACCCTTTACTTTGAAGACATCGCTCTTCGCCGCGTCGTTTACTACCTTCGCCAATGCGGGGGCATCGTTGAAAGCGAAACCAACCAGGGTTGTCTTTTCCAGGTACTTCTTACCCTCCATACCGAGCTGTTCCAGCGTAATACTGAAGAGCGTGTTCTTTACTACATGCATCTCAGCGCCTACTTCGCGAGCCTTGGCGCGGATGCCATCTACTTCTTTCACACTCATCTTCCCATATTCCAGCATGAAAATGGCCTGACTCTTGCTCAGCCAGCTCTGGTACTGTTCTAATATTTTCTGCTTTTCTTCCTTTGTGAAGGCCAATTGAATTCACCTCCTTTCTGCCTGAAAAATAAAAAGTCCTTACCTTGCAGTTCGCCAGGTAAAGACTTTGCTTTCGCTCTACAACCACCGTGCATCCGTGATTGTGAAGGAAACGTCGATCGACCAAAAGTCTTCACCTGGGCGGGATATTAAGCTTCGTTTCCACGAAGCACCAGCTTTCTCTGGTGAAGGGATGTTTGTAAACCATCCCGCGGGGACTACCGTCCCTCATTCACTTGTTGTTTGCCGGACAATTATACTACAGAATAAAGATTCTATCCGGATGGTATGCGAGTCGGGTCGCCAACCATCCGGATAGAACGGTCTTATTCTAAGTTTTCCATTGCCAGGGCCACATTTGCATCCAGGCGGATAGCAGGACCCATGGTAGAGGTGATGGTTGCACGACGGATGTAGTTGCCCTTGGCTGCCGCCGGACGCGCCTTACGGATCGCATCCATCAGCGCTGCCAGGTTCTGGTACAGCTTATCGACATCGAAGGAAACTTTTCCAACTGCAACATGCAGGTTCGCGCTCTTATCCAGGCGGAACTCCACGCGACCGGCCTTTGCCTCTTGAATAACGCGCGGAAGATCTTCTGCCGGAACAACGGTGCCGGCTTTGGGGTTCGGCATCAAACCACGGGGACCAAGAACGCGGCCCAGGCGGCCCACTCTGCCCATCATATCGGGGGTAGCGATGGCCACGTCAAAGTCGGTCCAACCACCCTGAATGCGCTGGATGACCTCATCGGTATCCGCAACCACATCCGCGCCGCCCTGCTGAGCAAGGGTGGCGCCTTCGCCCTGGGCGAAGACCAGTACGCGCACCGATTTTCCAAGGCCGTTGGGCAGAACCACCACATCACGGACCTGTTGATCCGCCTGGCGTGGGTCAAGGCCGGTGTGAATATGAACTTCGACCGTGCCATCGAACTGCGCGTACGAGGTTTCCTTCACCAGTTCAATCGCCCGGCGCGGCTCATACATCGCATTGTTATCAAATTTGGCTTTTGCAGCCAGGTATTTCTTACCGTGTCTTGCCATTACAACTCCTTCGTGGTCCTAACGGATATCCCACAGGTTTTCTCCTGGGCGACATTCTCCCACTGAATACTAGTCGACCACCGTGATGCCCATATTGCGGGCCGTGCCTTCGATCTGGCGCATAGCGCCTTCGATATCGTTGGCATTCATATCTTTCATCTTCGCCTCAGCGATCTCGCGCACCTGCGCGCGAGTCACGCGCCCTACCTTCTCGCGGTTCGGCACGGCGGAGCCCTTTTCAACCCCGGCCGCCTTGGCCAGCAAGACCGCAGCAGGCGGAGACTTCAGGATAAAGGTGAAAGAGCCATCGGTGTAGACCGTAATTTCCGCAGGGATAATCTCGCCTGCCCGTTGGGCAGTGCGACCATTATATTCCTTGCAGAACGCCATGATATTGAGACCGTGCCCGGCCAACGCGGGGCCAATCGGGGGTGCAGGAGTGGCTTTACCAGCCTTAATCTGCAAACGAACTACTGCTTTCAGTTTCTTTGCCACAGTTTTATCTCCTTTGTGGTATTAACGGGTGATTATGGGACACCCTCCCACGAAAATGCAGCACGAATATGCCGCATATCTACCAAAAACCGCTCTCGCTAGGCTTTCTCAACCTGCAAGAAATCCAGTTCCACAGGTGTTTCGCGACCGAAGAAATTCACCATCACGCGCACCTTGGAACGTTCCATATCAATTTCTGCGACTGTTCCGCGGAAATCGTTAAAAGGACCATCCACAATTCGCACGCGCTCGCCAACCCGGAAGGTAACCTTAACCCGCGGCGCTTCGGCTTCCATCCGCCGCAGAATTTGAGAAACCTCTTCAGGGCGTAAGGGCTGCGGCTGGTTCCCCATACCGACAAAACCAGTGACCCCTGGGGTATTGCGCACCACGTACCATGACTCTTCAGACATGACCATGTTTACCAATACGTAGCCAGGGAAAACGTGGCGCTCAACGGTCCGGCGCTTGCCGTCTTTGACCTCAATCTCCTCCTGGGTAGGAATGACAACATCAAAGATCTTATCCTTCATACCCATGGTATCGATGCGCTGCTCGAGGTTGTGGCGCACTTTGTTCTCGTATCCCGAGTAACAATGAACCACGTACCAGGAGCGCTCAGTAGTTTCAACGGTTAGCGCTTCTTCACCATCGCCTGAAAACTGCTCGGCAGGCTTCTTGGGGGAAGACAGCACGTCCGGCTTTTTGGACAAAGCCTTCTGCTTCGCGGGTACCGCATTCTTCTTCGTTTCTTCCCGCTCTTCAGATATCACTTCATCCTCCTGATCATTATCATTCTGATCTCGTACGTCCATCTGCTTTCGCATCCTCACTTCCTGCCATCACCCTGTTGAACTGCTTAGGAAATCAGCAGAGTAATTAACTTCGAAAACAGGAAATCTAGAAGTCCAAGGACCGCGCTCATCAGAAACATTACAATGAGCACGATGCCGGTCAGACGGCGAGTTTCCTGTATCGTAGGCCAGGCAACTTTACGCAGTTCGCCGATCGTCTCGCGCCACCAACGCACTGCCCGGTTGGGCTGCTTGGACTTTTCGCGGTCCTTCTCAGCGGACTTTGCCACCGGTTTTGCCAGCGGCTTCGCCACCTTCTGGGGCACTTTTGACTTTTCGGGCTGTTTCGCCTTCACACTTTTTTCGGTCACACGAAACTCCTTCTTCTTACGGCTAAAACGCCGCCTCTAAGGACGGCGTTGCCTGTAATGAGGCAGGCGAGGCAGGAATCGAACCCGCAACCTCCTGTTTTGGAGACAGGCGCTCTGCCAGTTGAGCTACTCGCCTACGTGAGTGATGAGCAGTCCCATCACTCTATTATACCAAACTTTACTTCGTTTCGCGGTGCATGCGGTGCGTGCGACAGCGAGGGCAGTACTTCTTCAGTTCCATGCGGCCCGGGTCGTTGCGGCGATTTTTCTGTGAAATGTAATTCCGTTCCTTGCACTCATTGCAAGCCAGCACAATCACGGGTCGGATATCTTTCTTTTTAGACGCCATACCTATACCCAGCAGTCCAGTGGACCGCTTCTCCTTTACTACTTAATAATCTTGGTGATCGCGCCGGCGCCAACGGTCAGGCCACCTTCACGGATCGCGAACCGGGAGCCCTGCTCCAACGCCACCGGGACAATCAGCTCCACTTCCAGGTTGATGTCGTCCCCCGGCATGACCATCTCGACCCCTTCGGGCAGCTTGATCGAGCCGGTCACGTCCATCGTGCGGATGAAGAACTGCGGCCGGTAGCCGTTGAAGAACGCCTTGTGCCGCCCGCCTTCTTCCCGCTTCAACACGTACACCTGGCTCATGAAGGTGGTGTGCGGCGTGATCGAGCCCGGCTTGGCGATCACCATCCCCCGCTCCACGTCCGTGCGCTCAATCCCGCGCAGCAGCAGCCCCAGGTTGTCCCCCGCCTGCCCCTCATCGACGATCTTGTGGAACATCTCCACCCCGGTCACCACGCTGTTCATGCTCTTCTCGCGCAGCCCCACGATCTCCACCGGCTCGCCGACCTTGATCTTGCCCCGGTCCACCCGCCCCGTCACCACCGTGCCGCGGCCTTTGATCGAGAACACGTCTTCCACCGGCATCATGAAGGGCTTGTCCATCTCGCGCACCGGCTCGGGGATGTACTCGTCCACCACCCGCAGCAGTTCTTTGATCGATTCGTACTCCGGCGCGTTCGGATCCTTGGAGGTGCTCTCCAGCGCCTGCAGCGCGCTGCCGCGCACGATCGGGGTCGTGTCGCCCGGGAAGCCGTAGCCGGTCAGCATCTCGCGCAGTTCCATCTCCACCAGTTCCAGCAGTTCCGGATCGTTCATCTGGTCCACCTTGTTGAGGTACACCACGATCGAGGGCACTTCCACCTGCCGCGCCAGCAGCACGTGCTCGCGCGTCTGCGGCATCGGCCCGTCGGGCGCCGCCACCACCAGGATGGCCCCGTCCACCTGCGCCGCCCCGGTGATCATGTTCTTGATGTAGTCGCGGTGACCGGGCATGTCGATGTGCGCATAGTGCCGGTTGGCCGTCTGGTACTCCACGTGCGCGATGTTGATCGTGATCCCGCGCGCTTTCTCTTCCGGCGCGTTGTCGATCTGATCGTACGCCTTGTACTCCGCGCTGCCTAAAAAGCTGCGAGTACTTGGTGATCGCTGCCGTCAGCGTGGTCTTCCCGTGGTCGATGTGTCCCATCGTCCCCACGTTCAGATGCGGCTTGCTTCGGTCATACTTCTGCTTTCGCCATGATCTTCTCCTTGATAATTCACACCAAGACCAATCCGTGCACCAAACGGCTCAAAGAGCCCTCAATGGGATTTGAACCCATGACCTCGCCCTTACCAAGGGCGCGCTCTACCAACTGAGCTATGAGGGCTTGCCGTTCCCAGGCTTGCCCGCCTCGACAAGACCTGTTCTCCTGGTCTTACGACCCGCTGGGTCATAAGACCCCCCAAGTCGTTACCAGTGGGCAGTGAAGGATTCGAACCTCCGAAGGTAATGTACCAGCTGATTTACAGTCAGCCCCCTTTGGCCACTTGGGTAACTGCCCATGCCCGAACCGTTGCCGGCCCGCAAGTGAAGTCATTTTTCAATAACTTCACTCACCAACCTGCAACTGAGCCGACGACGGGAATCGAACCCGTAACCTACCACTTACAAGGCGGTTGCTCTTCCGATTGAGCTACGTCGGCGCATACTTTTGTTAAGTTTCCGAATAAGCGCGTAGATTATACCAAAGGAACCCAACTATTACAAGGTAACTCCCAGCCGGACTTATCCTCGGATCTGACAGCAGATGTTATCCGCGGAACCCTTTGATGAAATCAGCGGGTTGGGAGTTTATCAGAAGTCCTTCAAATCGTCAAGGATAACGGGACTTTGCGCCAGGGCTTTCACAAAGTCGATCGCTTTGTGAAAGCCCGAACCAGAAGGCCATCCCCCGGCCCCTTCCTGCGCTTGCGAAGCTACGCTTCGAAGCAAGCTGGAAGGGGAGAAAAGAGATTTTGGGGTAGCGGTGGACGCAAAGCGTCCACCGCTACCCCAAACCCCAAAAAAAGGAAAGTGACTTTGTGAAAGCCGTGGACTTTGACCCTTTAGGCTTCCTTGAGGTACGGTGAATTGTTTTATTGTATAATCGGAAACATAACATTGGAGGCCGCATGGAAATTACGTGGTTTGGATTTTCCTGTTTTCGATTGGCTGAGCGTGGCTCAGCGACTGTTGTAACCGATCCTTATGACGGCCGTGAGGTCGGCTTTGAGCTAGGGAAAGTGTCCGCAGATATCGTAACCGTCAGTCACGCGGCCCCCGGGTATGTGATCCCGACAGCAATCAGTGGCGCGCCATATGTCGTTACTGGCCCGGGAGAATACGAAGTACGCGGAGTGTTTATTACGGGTATTCAAACGGGGGATCATAAAACCGCAGAAAGCGGGCCGAATGAAATGCACAATACCCTATATGTATTTGACTTCAACTCGCTCACCGTAGCCCATTTAGGCAATCTGAATCGCATCCTCACCCAGGCGGAAGTCGAAGCGATTGGAACGGTGAATGTGGCGTTAGTTCCGATTGGCAGCCAGGGCAGTCTGAGTTCCGCTAAGGCAGCCGAGGTGATCAATATGCTGGAACCCAATCTGGTCATTCCCATGCATTATACGGAACCTGGCAGGAACATACCCCTGGATGTTTTGAGTAAATTTCTAAAAGAAATGGGCCTTAGCGAAGTCGAAAAGCAGCCCTCCTTAAAGGTAACCAGTTCATCTTTACCGGAAGAAACGCGGGTTATTGTCTTAGATGATCAACGTGGATAAAGGAGCAACCCATGAACAACTTTAAACTGATTATGACATGGGACATCGCCCCGGAACGCGAGCAAGAATATTTTGAGTTCGTTGTCCGCGAGTTTATCCCAGGCGTGCAGCGCCTGGGGTTTGAGCTAACGGATGCGTGGGCAACTATTTATGGCGGCCAGCCGCAAATCATGGTGGGGGCCACCTTGCCTTCGCTTGGGAAAGTGCAACAGGTGCTGCACTCATCGGAATGGCAAAGCCTGAGCAATCAGCTGCAGGACTTTGTTCAAAATTATCAGCAAAAGGTTGTGGAAGCCCAGGGTGGATTTCAGTTCTAATGATCCTCAAAAGAACGACCTGACAACAGGCGCATCGGCGGCGGCGCCGCGCGAAGAAAGAGCGGCGGCGGCTGGCGAAGAAAGGCTGCGCGGCATCGCTCCGGCATTATTAAATTGGTACACGCGGCACGCCCGGCGGCTGCCCTGGCGCGACCAACCCACTCCCTACCGGGTATGGGTTTCTGAAATAATGCTCCAGCAAACGCGGGTTGATACGGTGCTTCCATATTTTGAGCGCTGGATGCAGCGTTTTCCCACGCTGCAGGATCTGGCAAACGCCACCGAGCAGGATGTGTTGCAGGCCTGGGAAGGGCTCGGGTATTACAGCCGGGCTCGCAACCTGTACAAAGCAGCCCAGGAATTAATGAAAGAACAGGCCGGGCAAATTCCGGCGCTGACGAGAACAGCTCGAACGACTTCCCGGCATTGGCCGGTATACGGCTGGCGCCATCGCATCCATTGCTTTTGGAAAAGATGAGCCGGCGCTGGATGCCAATATCCGGCGCGTTCTGGCGCGGGTATTCAATGTAGATATCCCAGCCCGTTCCCCCGAGGGAGAGCGGGTTTTGTGGTCACTGGCGCGAGAAACGCTGCCACCTGGGCAAGCCGGGGATTATAACCAGGCGCTCATGGACCTGGGCGCAAGCCTGTGCACGCCTCGCGCCCCTGCCTGTTTGCTCTGTCCGTTGGAGCCGATCTGCGCGGCGCGCGCTTTAGGAGTGCAGGAAGAACGCCCGCTGCTAGATGCAAAACCGGTCGTCCCGCATTATACCGTCACTGCCGCGGTAATCTCGAATGGCGGGCTGGTGCTGATCGCCCGGCGCCCATCCAGCGGTTTGCTGGGCGGGATGTGGGAGTTTCCAGGTGGAAAAGTTGAACCGGGCGAAACCCTGGCTGCCGGGCTGGAGCGCGAGATCCAGGAAGAATTGGGCGTCAGCGTGCAGGTAGGCAGCCCCTTTGGCGTTTACCAGCACGGTTACACCCACTTCAAGGTAACCCTGCACGCCTTCTGCTGCGCCCTGATCGATGGTCAGCCCCAGGCGCTGCAAGCCAGCGAGATTCGCTGGGTATTGCCGGGCGAAATGACAGCCTTTCCAATGGGGAAAATTGATCGTCAGATTGCCCGGCGTTTGAATCAGGTAGGAGCCTGCATATGATGTACTTTAAACAGGACTGCTTCTTGAGCGGACAATTCGGTTAGGGAGGCCCAAATGGAACCCGAGGAACCATACTGGAACGCACGCCAGCGTATGGTACGGAACCAGATCGAGCGGCGGAACATCCATAACCCGGACCTGCTGGCGGTTATGCGGCGCATCCCGCGCCACCACTTCGTTCCTGCTTCCCTGCGTGAATATTCCTATGAGGACCGGCCCTTGCCCATTGGCCTTGGGCAGACCATCTCTCAACCTTACATGGTCGCCGCCATGACCGACCTGCTTGCCCTGCAAGGCGATGAGAATGTGCTCGAAATTGGCACCGGTTCCGGATACCAGGCGGCTGTTTTAGCCGAAATGGCACGTACCGTACATACCGTAGAATTCCACGCCGATCTGGCCCGCAATGCCCAGGCAGTGTTGGAACACCTGGACTTTCAAAATGTCTTTGTTCACACGGGCGATGGGACACTCGGCTGGCCGACTGCCGCACCATACCAGGCCATCCTGGTAACCGCCGCAGCGCCCGATATTCCCAGGCCCCTGATCGAACAGCTCGCTGAAGGCGGGCGGCTGGTCATCCCGGTCGGTGGAGAGCAGGGGCAGGACCTGGAACGCTGGCGCAAGGTTAACGGGCGCATCTACCGCGAAAGCCTGTTCCCGGTGGCGTTTGTTCCGCTCCGCGGTCGCTTTGGCTGGCAAGAGAATGAATGGGAAGAAAAAACAACCCCAGACCTCAGGTCTGAGACTTGAAGTCTGGGGTGTTTCTCTTTCAAAAGCGAGGTTTATCCGCGGTTGATGGAGACAAACACCATTGGCCGGCGCCGTGTCTCGCTGTAAAGATAGGTGCGCACGATTTCCTCGACGTCATGTTTCAGATTACCGTTCGCACGGCTGACGGTATCCGTCACTTTGCGCCGCGTCTGGCCAATTAATTCGTCTGCCTCGCGCGGAAGGATAAAGCCGCGGGTGATAATCTCTGGTTCGCTCAATAATCCATGCCCGGTCCGGTCGAGGGTCAGGTTGACCATCACGATGCCATCCCGAGCCAGCGCCTCGCGCTCGCGCATCACATCCGGGTCCACATCGCCTACCCCAGAACCATCGACAAAGACATAACTGGCTGGGACGCGCGCGTTGAGCACGCGCATATTGCCATCCTCAAACTCAACCACCTGGCCGTTCAGGATCACGGAAATGTTCTGCGCTTCGATCCCCACCATCTGCGCGAGTTTGGCATGCTGCCTGAGCTGGCGCATCTCACCGTGAATGGGGATGAAATACTTTGGCTTTACCAGGTGGATCAAGAGTTTCATTTCCTCCTGGCTGGCATGCCCCGAAACGTGTACCGGGGCAATGGCTTCATAAATCACATCCGCGCCGCGCTCGAACAGGCGGTTTATCGTGCGATAGACGTTCTCTTCATTCCCCGGGATCGGGTGAGAGGAGAGCACCACGGTATCGCCTTCCCGCAGGTCAAACAAGCGGTTTGTCCCCACAGACAAACGCCCCATAATCGAGGTTGGCTCGCCCTGAGAACCTGTGCACATTATCACCACTTCATGAGAAGGCAGATTGATCGCCTGATCGATTGGCACCATCAAGTTATCGGGGATTTCCAGATAGCCCAGCTTACGCGCCATCTTGGCGTTATCGATCATGCTGGTCCCAACAAAAGTCAGTTTTCGGCCATGCCGCAGCGCGGCGTTGGCTACCTGCTGCATGCGCGATACCAGCGACGCAAAACTGGCGATGATAATGCGTCCTTTGGCCTGGTTGAAAACATCTTCAAACGCCGAATTCACTACCTTTTCAGAAGGCGTCCATCCTGGGCGCTCCGAATTGGTTGAGTCGGCCAGCAAGGCCAGGACTCCCCGGCGCGAGAATTCAGCCAGTTTTGCGTAGTCGCTCGGCCAGTTGTCCACCGGAGTATGGTCAAATTTGTAGTCCCCGGTATGGACCACTAATCCCGCGGGGGTTTCAATCCCCAACCCTACCGCATCTGGGATCGAATGGCAAACGTGGAAAACATCCACTTTGAAGGATCCAATCTGGACCGTATCGCCAGCCTGCACGGTATGCAGGTCTGCCTTGCCCATCATGCCATTCCGTCCCAGCTTGACTTCTAACAGCCCGCGCGTTAGCGGAGTGGCATAGATAGGTGCATGGATTTCCTCCAGCACATGGTGGATGGCGCCAATATGGTCTTCGTGACCGTGTGTAATAATAATCCCCTGGACGTTGTTCCTCCGCTCCAGAAGATAGGTGATATCGGGAATAATATAATCAATCCCCAACATGTCGTTTTCCGGAAACATGATGCCGGTGTCTACAATGAGGATTTCCCCATTGTATTCGTAAACCATCATATTCCGTCCCACTTCTCCAAGTCCACCCAGTGGGATAATTCTTAATTGTTTCGAACTCATGTTATTACAACCTCTATGTTTTTCAATCAAAAAAATAAGTTCATCATAAGAAAAGGGGAACAAACCATTCCGTTTGCCCTCCCCCTAAAATTTACTTTTAAACAAAAACTCCCGGCGCTATGGGACAGCCGGGGCGTTTCGTGTACCTCCGAACCTAAAAAGGAATTCCTCCACATCTCAGGTCAGCGGACATCCGGCTGAACCTCCAATACACCTTTCATCAAAATTTTAACATATTTAAGGCAAATTGTCAAAATTCATTTTGTACTGTAGATAACCAAAATGCGCACCAGGTTCGGGCGCCGTGTCGTCCCAACCTGGTGCGCGCAACATTTCTCGACTCACTGGTCCAGCGGTAATCCTTACGAAAGTCCTCTGCCGTAAAGCAGTTCGCGAATTTGTAAAACCTGGCGGCGAAGGCGATCATCCCGCTCAATCAGATCCGCAACTTTATCGCAAGCATACATCACCGTGGTGTGATCGCGCCCGCCCAGCACCTCGCCAATCTGCGGCAGCGAGGCATTCACCTCTTCGCGCATCAGGTACATGGCCACCTGGCGCGGCAGGGCCACATCACGCGAGCGGCTGCGCCCCAGCAGTTCTTCTGGCGACAGGCCAAATACATTCGCGACTGCCATGAGCACCTGCCTGGGTTCCAGGGAGCCGCGCTGTGGTAACAGGTCTGCCAGAGCCGTTTGCACCAGTTGGGTTGAAAGCGGCTGCCCGCTGAGCTCTGAAAATGCCATCACCCGGGTCAGCGCGCCTTCAAGCTCGCGGATGTTCGACTGGATGAGCCGGGCGATTGTTTCCAGAATCTCAACCGGCACCTGGCGTCCCTGCCGTTCTGCTTTGGAGCGCAGGATTGCGATGCGCGTTTCCAGATCCGGCGGTTGAATATCGGCCGTCAGCCCCCATTCAAAGCGCGAGCGCAGGCGCTCCTCCAGCGTGACCATTGCCTTTGGCGGGCGATCCGAGGAAATAACAATTTGCTTATCCTGCCCGTGCAGGGTGTTGAAGGTGTGGAAAAATTCTTCTTGGGTAGACTCTTTCCCGGCAATAAACTGAATATCGTCGATCAGCATCACATCGATGCGCCGGTAGCGGTCACGAAATGCGGGTGTATTATGCGTTCGGATCGCATTGATCAAATCATTGGTGAACTCTTCCGAAGAAACATACAACACCTGCAAACCTTGCTGGATGGCAGTGCTGCCAATCGCGTGTAATAAGTGGGTCTTGCCCAACCCTACCCCACCGTACAAGAAAAGCGGGTTATACGCCCGGGCAGGGTTCTCCGCCACCGCCATACAGGCGGCGTGGGCCAGCCGGTTGCTTGCCCCCACCACAAAATTTTCAAATGTATAGCGCGGGTTATTCGTGCTGTTTGAACGCATGGAAGGTTCTTGCGCTGGCGCAACCGCATTGGCCGGGATTGGCTCCGCCTCTTCTTCGACCGTATCATATCCTTTGTGCCATACCACGAATTGCACTGCCTGCGGTTTCCCCATAATCCCGGTTAGCAGGCGGTTTACCGTATTGGAAAGCCGGCTTTCCAGCCAATCGCGCGCGTATGCGTTTTGCACGCCCACGGTAAACGTATCTTGCTGGTGAGAAACCAGCTCGGCGCTGCGAACCCAGGTATCGTAGGAGGCTTTCGGCATCTCCATCTGGAGCTGGCCTATGGTAGCCTGCCAGGCTTGTTGTGAATTCATTGAAACATCCCTCCCGGGCAGTGGATTTTCGTGATAACAAGCAACTAGGATAGCAAACCGCTGCAAAAGCACATGCAGCGGGAATAACTTCACCTTTTCGATTTACCAACAAAACACGAGATTGAGTTTTTGAGAAAGCGTTCCTCAGCCGTTCACTCTGAACCAGATTCTAACAAAAACATCCGAGTCAAACAAGTGAAAAGCGGGTAATTTGCCTAAAAATTCCGGAATCTTTAAGGTTGCTTATGTTAATAAACCCTGGATTCCATCCGGCTTTCTTACCAAATTTGAGAATATTTATTAATTTTTTTTAAACACAACACCTGGGGATGCGACGAAAAAAGCACCCCCATATATGGTGTTTTACGCATTTTTTACGGCTCAATTCCAAGATATGCCATCCCTACTTGAAGAAATTTCTTGTCTTTCAAATCTCTTGTTCGTAGAGTCATGCACCAAAATTTGAGTCTCGCGGGAATCTGGCTTCTTTTCAGGTTTTCGAACAAGTTTATACACAAGTTCTATTAACATCCGCTCAACAACCATCCGCCAGCATTAACCGGGCAGCCCGCCGGCCGATCTCCACGGCAAAGTTGGTACCCCGATCCCAGGGATACACCTGGCTCATACTGGCGAAATACAGCCCCGCCAGCGGGGTGCGGATATCCGGGATGTTGCGCGAATGGTCCACCAATGGGATCGGCTGTGCATAAGCCGTTTTCGAGACCCAGATTTTTCGCACCCAATCGCGCTCGAAGTTTGCATTGAAGCGCATAAGGCCAGGAAGAAATCGCTCGAGCAGTTCTTCATCACTCAGCCGGAAATATTCGTGACTGGGGTCCAGGTAATCGCCGCAGTAAACAATATGCTCACCGCCAAAGTTTTCCGGAGAGACGAAGTTGGTATGCTCTACCAGCGCCAGGAATGGATATCCGGCTGCCTTTGGCAGGTTGAACCAATAATAGCCTTCCTCCGAAAGCTGGTGCTTTAACGCCAGGATCATCACCACCGCGCCCATACTCTGCAAGCCGAGCAGCCCCTGCAAGTACGCCTTCGGCAGGTCCGGAGCCAGGCGAGCGAACAGGGTTGGCGAGCTGGTTACCAGGCAGCAGTCAAAGGTTTGCGGACCACCCGGCAGGTCAAGCTGAACTTTTTTTCCTTCCAACGGCGTAATCCGCGAGACGGGCGTGGAAAGATGAATTTTCACGCCGCGCTGGCGGAGATCCTCCGCGAACAGGTCGCAAAACGCTTGAAAGCCGCCCTGGAAGGTCCCCAGGCGCGTGGAACGCGTTTTAAGTCGCGCCCACATCCAGGCCATATTCACTTCCGGCAGATGGGTGCCAAATTTGCCCACCAGCAGCGGCTCGAGCATGCTCTTGTAGACCGGTTCACCGTACCAGCGCCGCATCCAATCCGCCGCGCCGTATTTTTCCAGCGACTTCCAACTGGCCAGGTAGCGCAAAAAGACCGTCACCAGCCCAAAGCGGACCATGCCAAAGAAGTTATAGCCCGGGAAAGTCAGGGCAGCCAGTGGAGAATCCAGCGGGTAGAATTTGCCGTTGTGGTACGCCACGGTCTTTGGCCGGGGGAAGATCACCATGTCCTTCCAGCCCAACTCTTCGATCAGGCCCAGCATATCTTTGTCGGTTTGGAACCAGTGGTGATAGAAACGCTCGACCGACCAGTTCCAGGCCGGGTCTTTGATCCCTGAGGCCAGCCCACCAACATAATCTGCCGCCTCGAAAATCTCCACCTGGTGGCCGGTATTGGAAATGCCGCCGGCATTTCCTGTGCCGCCGGCACGGACAAAGTCATGCGCCGCGGCCATGCCACCCACACCCGCGCCAATGATTGCGATTCTGCTCATCTGCATCACCCCACAGCTATTGAAATGCCAACACATGCGATGGCGCTATTATCACCAAAGCGCCGACTTGCTGAAGGCGCTGCCTTCCTCAAGGCGCCGCCTGTTTTTCCACTTCCGTTTGTTCCTCAGGAACAGCCGGATCGCCAGGTGCTGGTTCCTGTTCCTCACGCAGCCGTCCTATATCCTTGCCCCACCGCAGCGGTTGGCGAAGATAGTAATACGCGCCCAGCAGCGTGATCGGCAGCCACAGTGCGACGTGCAGCACCAGCGTATAACCGGCAGCGACCGCCTGGGGTATTCCATAAGCTTGCAGCACTTTTATCCCTGGAAGATCAAAAGTACCCACATACCCAGGTCCGGCAGGGATGGTAGTCGCCAGGTTCACGATCCCGTTCATCAACATCAAGGTAAAGAAGCTCACCTGAAAACTAAAAGCGTGCATCACGAACCAGTATTTGCCCGTTTCCAGCAGCCAGATAAGCACCGTGGTAAAAAAGATCATCAGCGCCTCAAAAGGCGATCGCAGCGACTCGAGCCCGGTGAGAAAGCGCATCGTGATATTCCGGGTTTGAGCCTTAAATCGCAATGGGATCATACGCCTGATCACCCAATCGACGATTTTTTCGGTTGGTCGAGGAAACATAGCAGCCAGCATAAATACTGCCAGCGCGCCAACAAAAATAATCGTGCCAAAAACAGCCAGCTGGGGGATCGAAATTTTCAGCCCAACAATGTCCAGAGAGATCCCCGTCAGGCGAGCCAGTTCAGGCAGATTGAGAAAGACGAAAGCCAGCATCACCACCCCATCGAAAATTCGCTCGATGACGACGGTTGCCAGGGAAGCCGAAATCGGCACCCCCTCCCGCTGTTTGAGCACTGCCGCCCGCAGCACTTCTCCAGCCCGCGCCGGGTAGATGTTGTTACCCATGTAGCCAATGGTCACAATTGGAAACATCGTCGCGGTCGGAATCTTCTTGAGCGGGCGAAGCATGTAATGCCAGCGCCAGGCACGTACCCAAACACCCACGAAGTAAACGGCAACACCGGGGATTAACCACCAATAATTCGCCCTCTGTAAGGCTTGCCAGAACTCACTTAAATGCAGCGTATTGAGCGCAAGGTACAGGAAAACAGCACTGATAAGGATGCCAATCCAAAATCGCCAACTTTTCATGACGGCAATTCTACCACGGGCGAAGCGCAGCGTATCTCAGAACATGGTAAACATTCATTTCATTAATCTAGCCCGCCTCGTGAAAAACAATCAAAAGTGGTTTTGCCATCCATTATGGTTGGCCCATTGGAGGTGATCCGCGTGGAATACGCGCTCAAATCTAACCCCACCAGCGCCTGGCGAGCACTCGCCTGTCCCAGGTGATACGACTGCCAGGGCCGGGCCTGCTCCTCCGACATCGTGTACGCCCGGCAAGACAGCACCGCGCCCAATGTATCACGCACGGCTTCTGGCTGTGCGGGCGCCTTAAACTCACTCCACCAGGGCCGGAAGGGCATCATCCGAAAGTCCAATCAGGTACTGTCCATCCAGGTCGGCCCCGGCGCGGGCGCGCGCTACGTTCTGCCGGACGATCAGCCCGTCGATATTGATGATGCCGAAGGTCAAGACAAACCCAAACGCGGTTAGCAGCAGCAGCGCGCCAAAGTACTGCTCGCGCCGCACAATTTGCAGCACAATCGTCGCCAAAAGCAGCAGGCCTAACCAGGGAATAAAGATGTGCGTGTACATTCGCAAGCTGGTAAAGCCATAGGCGTCTTCATATAACAGCAGGCGCTGGAAAGCCGAGGCCAGGATCACCCACACCAGCCCCACCAGCAGTACTGCCAGCGTGGTAAAAACGCGTACCTGAAGGGGTTTCTCGCGTCGAGTTACCGCGTTCAGGCTCAAATACAACACCAGGCTGATCACGGATACCATCACCAGCTCGAAAAAACCCCGCCGGGCATATTCCGAGAAGGTATATCCAGCCGCGGTAATATTCGTTTGCCCGCCAAATAAGTAGCGGAATTGGACGGCGACGAAGAAGGTAAATAACAGGTTCACGCTGCCCAGAACAACGAACGCCTCTGTTGCGCCTAAGAACCGGTTCAGTTTAGCCGGCATGTTTCTCTTCCGCCGGGTTCGGATCCGTCGCAGGCTCAGCATCCGGCAGATTCAGCCGTGGCTGAAATTGCCGCCTCTACCCTGGCGCGCATTCCCCAGCGTGTGGGCAGGACCGCTTGCAGGTACAACCCGGCAAAGCCATAGGTCAGCAGCAGAATAATGAACAGGCGGAGTACAGTACTCCGGCAGGCGGGATAGGTTAAAAACCTTAAACAGTCCATTGATCTGGTCGGCGAATACCAGGTCCGCGGATGCCAGCAGCGCAGCCAGTACAATGACGAGTGGTAGGGCCAGCAGCAGTCCCCGCAGCAGCGGAGCAGCTTTATGCAGCAGTTCCCGCCGCCCCTTTCCGCCTTCCCCGGCTGGCAAAATACGCAGGCTGGAAGCGCGCGCAAGCGCAACCAGCAGCAGTTCAAAGGGCGCCGCCACATAATCCAGCATTCGATAGCGCTTCCAACCCCCGCTGCGAAAAGTCATTACCAGCAGCCCTAACCCGCCCAGGGTGAACAAAGCACCCAGCACGCGGGTAAAGGGTTCACTGCGCAGTACCGTGATGGCTGCCAGGGCAATGACCAGACCGGCAAGGATGTGGCTCGCCCAATCTGCCCGGGCAGATGCTCCCGGTCCTTCATTCCAAAGCAGTGTATATCCCGCGGCTAAAGCCAGGATCGTAAAAAGCAAAAAGGATATTCCAGCCGGTTTTCCCCAGAATAGGAAATCCACCGACCAGGCAACCAACAATGCCGCTAACCAGTAGCGTTGTGAATGGTTTGGCATACCAGCCCCTTTAATGAAACGGGATTATAAGGATGGTGATTTTAAAAGCGGATGAGCGAGATCAACATCGACAGGATCAGAATGGCAGAAAAAACCGCAAAAATTACCTGGTTCCGGCGCAGCAGGCGCTTGTGCAATTTATCTTCTTGTTGTTTTTCACGAATTGAACGTTCTTGACGCGACATAAACGAACCTTCCTTCAACTTTCAGTTCTATCAAGGATCAAAATTATTTTACCTCAAAATGCGTTTAAAAAAATGCACTCAAGTGCTGGCAACTGAATAAACCTGTAAGGTATTCCATACCCGGTCGCCTACCCAGCCACAGCTAAGCCAGTTGGCTCTTCAACATTTCCGCGTCTGCCTGGGTAATGCCGGGGACGGCCGTCAGATCCTCAACGCTGGCCTGTTTGATTGCCTCAATGGAACCGAATTGAGTCAGCAGCCGGCGGCGCTTTACCGGGCCAATCCCAGGAACCGCGTCCAGCGTGGAGGCCAGCCCGGCTTTGCTCCGCCGGTTGCGATGCGCGGTGATGGCAAACCGGTGCGCCTCATCCCGGATGCGCTGCAGCAGGTACAGCCCCTGCGAATGGCGCGGCAGTAAAAGCGAATCACTACGCGTAGGTAGGAACAGTTCTTCCTGCTGCTTGGCCAGCCCGGCTACCGGCACGCGGTCCAGCAGTCCAAAACGCTCCAGCACGGATACTGCCCGTCCTAGCTGGCCTTTCCCGCCATCCACAATCAACAGGTCGGGCAAGAAAGCAAAGGACTCGTCCACCTTCGCCCCGATGGTATCGCGCTCCTCTAAAGCAGACCGCCAGCGTTTGAAACGCCGGGTGAGCACCTCTTCCATGCTGGCAAAATCGTCCGGACCTACCACCGATTGGATATTGAAACGCCGGTACAGGCGCTTTGCCGGCACGCCTTGCTCAAACACGACCATACTGCCTACTGAAGCGGTGCCCTGGGTGTTGGAAATATCATAACATTCAATCCGGTTGGGCGGTTCAGTCAGGTCCAGCGCCTGCTGTAATTCTGCCAGCGCCACGCTTTGCTTGTTGGTGTCGGCTTCCCATTGCGCGCGCAGCGCGGTGAGGGTCTCTACCGCATTTTCAGCGGCCATCTTGACCAGGTCCCCGCCTTCCGAACCCTGGTGCGGGACCAATAATTCGACCTTTTGCCCGCCCCGGCGCGTATTGAGCCACTGCTTGATAATTTGCGCCTCTTCAACCTCGTTGGGCAGCAGCACCTGGGGGGGGATTTGAGCCGCCTCCGCGTAAAATTGCTTGAGGAATTCGGTCACCACTTCGCGGTCGGAGGTATCCTCCGCCCCTTCCAGGATAAAGTAATCCCGGCCAATCAGCTTTCCACCGCGAATAAAGAAGATTTGGACGCAAGCTTCCCCATCCGCGCGCGCCATCGCGATCACATCCGAATCGACACGCTCAGGTGATAGCACGCGTTGGTGTTCGACCACCCGCTCGATTGCCAGGATCTGGTCGCGCACACCTGCGGCGCGCTCAAAATTCAGGTTTTCCGCCGCGCTCTCCATCTCCTGCTGTAAACGCGAAATAACCGTTTCGGTCTTGCCTTCGAGAAACTGGCATAAATCGTCGATCATCTGGCGGTAGCCCTGCTGGCTGATCGCGCCGATGCAGGGCCCGGTGCACAGCTTGATGTCGAAGAACAGGCACGGCCGGGCATCTTTCCCGGTAATCTCCCGGTCACAGGTCAGGTAGGGGAAGATGCGCCGCAGCACATCCAGGGTCTGGTGCACTGCCCAAACGCTCGTATAGGGGCCAAAGTAGCGCGAGCCGTCTTTGACCATCTGGCGCGTTACGGTTACCTTCGGGTAAGGGTCTGCCCAATGCACTTTGATATAGGGGTAACGCTTATCATCCTTGAGGCGAATGTTATAGCGCGGGCGATGCTTCTTGATCAGATTCATCTCCAGGATCAGCGCCTCTAGCTCCGAATCCACCACGATCCATTCAATATCCGTGATGTTTCGAACCAGCTGGCGGGTCTTCATATCCTGGTCGTGACCGCCGTGGAAATACGAACGCACCCGATTGCGCAGATTGATGGCTTTACCAACGTAAATAATTTCACCGTTGGCATTTTTCATAATGTAACAGCCAGGCCGGGTGGGCAGCGTGTCCAGTATTCCCTGCAAGTGATCCGATAAAGACATCATCAAAATAATTTTATCATATGTTCTACATCAAAGATCTATCAAGGTTCTGCGTGTAGTGTTGTTTTCCGCTCGCAATCGGATAAGATTTACATTAAATGAACCATTTCGGGGAGCAGGTTCTTAAGGAATGACCCAAACTACAGAAACATCAACATCAAACTCAGCCTGGCCGCCACGCCGCGTCGCCCTGGCAACGCTGGTTGTTCTGGCGATTGCCGGAGCATTTTGGCTGCTGATTGAATTTCGTTTAGTGTTTTTCAGCCTGTTCATAGCCATTGTTCTCAGCACGGCGATTGAACCGCTGATCGACCGGTTAGCCCGGCTGGGCCTTCCGCGCGCATTTAGCATCGTGCTGATCTCGCTGATTTTCCTGCTGCTGGTGATTTTAGCGATTGTGTCCGTGGCCCCTCTCATGGGAAACCAGTGGTTCACCATCACTTCATTGGTGGGCCAGGGGTATGAAAGCCTGCGCAGTATGCTGGCCGATTCTAACAGTGTACTTTTGCAGCGCATTGCAGAGCGGCTGCCATTCAATCTGCCGCTGGCTGTCCCAACGCCAGCTCCACAGCCGGGTCAACCTTCAACAAATATGGTCCAGCAGGCGCTAAACATAGGCGGCAGCATTTTCAAGGATCTATTCCTGGGCATCTCTGTATTACTGCTTACCGGGCTGTGGATTCTGGAAGGAGATACCGCCATCCGCTTTTTGCTGATGGTTTTTCCCCAGCAGCAGCGAGAGGGTATCCAGGAATTTATCGGCGATATCGAACGGAAAGTGGGCGCTTATACTCGCGGGCTGGGGCTCCTATCCCTGATCATCGGGGTCATGGCCGCCATCGCCTATGCGCTCATCGGCCTGCCCAATGTGCTATTTTTAGGCGTGTTCGCCGGGGTCATGGAGATCGTTCCACTGGTCGGCCCGCTCCTGGGAGCCATTCCGGCCGTGCTGGTGGCTGCATCCACTGCGCCAGATAAAATGATCTGGGTGATTATCGCCACGGTAGTGATCCAGGCCGCGGAAAACAACCTGGTTGTCCCCAGAGTGATGGACCGGGCGGTCGGGGTAAACCCTGTGGCGGGTCTGTTAGCATTTGTTGCATTTGGTTCCATCTTTGGCTTCCTCGGCGCGCTGCTCGCCATCCCTTTGGCAGCCGTCATCTCGCTGATTCTCAATCGTTTTGTTTTTCAGGTCAGCCCCATGGATCAGTCCCCCCCCACGGGGCGGAGCGCAATCAGCACCCTGCGTTACGAAGCCCAAAATCTGGTCGTGGATGTGCGCAAGCAAATCCGCGAAAAGGATACCGAACTAAGCGCGCATGAAGACAGCATTGAAGACAGTATGGAGGCCATCGCTACCGACCTGGACTCGATCCTGGCCCAGGCGGAGGAAGAGGAGAATGGCCAACCGGAGCCAAATGGGAAACAACCCCGATGAACATCAAACAGGTTGCGATTAATGCCTTTATCGTCATCGGTACGCTTGCGCTGGTTTTTATCCTGTGGCAGTTTCGCGAGGCGTTGATCCTGTTTGGCTTTTCCCTGGCGATTGCCGCGGCTGCCCGACCCTACATGGAGACCCTGATTAATCGCGGCGTCCCCCGATCGGTTGCCATTATTCTGATCTATGTGCTTTTTCTCGCGATTCTCGGGATTATTTTTGGGGTGATTAGCAGTTCCATGCTCCTTGAAATCCAACACCTGTCCAACAACCTGGCCAATACCTACGAGCAAATGTGGAAAAGCTGGCCCGCCGGGTCGAACGTCCAAAGGTTTATCATCAACCAGCTTCCCCCACCTGCCCAGCTTTACGAAAGTTTTTCCCCGGAAAAGGCAAGCCCGGTCATATCCAGCCTGTTTGGCATTACCGTCGTTTCCGCAAATTTTATTGGGCAAATCGTTACCATATTTATCCTGAGCATTTATTGGAGCATCGACCGGGTGCATTTCGAGCGCTTGTGGCTCTCCCTCCTGCCAGTCGATTCACGCGCCCGCGCCCGCGACATATGGCGCAACATTGAACGCGATTTTGGTGCTTATGTGCGCAGTGAGATATTACAAAGCCTCTTCGCCGGCGTGCTGATCGGGGTCGGTTTGTGGCTGATGGGAGTGAATTACCCGATCCTGCTGGCTATCTTTGCCGCCCTGGCCTGGTTGATCCCCTGGTTTGGCGGTGTGCTGGCCATCATCCCCATCGCATTAACCGCGCTCTCTCAGCACATTTGGTTAGGCGTCTTCGCGGCAGCCTTTGCGATGGGGGTTCTTTTTTTCCTCGAGTTTTACGTCGAGCCGCGTTTTATTCGGCGGCGTCAGCGCCAGTTTAGCTCGCTGCTGTCCATCTTGTTGATCATCGCCCTCTCCCAGCCATATGGGTTGATGGGATTTATCGTGGCGCCGCCCCTGGCGGCTGCCATCGAGCTCATTTTCCGCTACAATTTACAAGCCAAACCGGTTCCAGAAAACACGCAAACCGTAGAACAGATCGCCGTTCTGCGCGGGCGGCTCATCCAAATCCGCCAGATGCTGGCACATGGTTCAGAACCGCCCGAGCCCTATATCACCAGCCTGCTTGGGCGCCTGGAAGGCCTGTTGAAACAGACCGATCAGGCCTTATGGCAGGCACGCTCTGAACAGAAACCTCGCCAGCCCTCCGGGCGGTTGCGTGCCTGAAGCGCCGCCCGTTCTCCTGCGTTCTGCCATCTTCCCCTAAGGCATTGGCGCCAGATCGATGACTGCCACTTCCGGCGCGGCCAGGAAACGCACCCTGGGGGCAAAGCGAAAGAGCGGAAAATACCCATCAGTCAAGACACATGGCGCAGCCGTCTGCGCGCGGGTCGCTGCCGCCCCATAAAACACCGCTTTGTGGATCGCGGTAAATGATCTGTCCTCGACCAAACAACCCCCGGCCCATGCCGGAAACCGGGCGAATGGGATGGCCCAGGTCTGCTAATGCCGCCAGGGTGCGGAATGGCATGCCTTCTTCCACAGCCACTGCTCCCGGTTTCTCGGGGTCCGCTTCAATGCAGAAACGGGGCCGGTCCAGCGCTGACTGTGGGTCCAGCCCGTCATCCGCCAGGCCAATGGCGACCTGCATGTGCCCCTGCGGCTGCATAAACCCGCCCATCACGCCAAAGCTGGCAAATAAAGTATCGTCCGCGGCCCGGGTTGCCATAGCGGGGATAATGGTATGGTACGGGCGTTTGCCCGGCTCGAGCACGTTGGGATGCCCCGCCTTCAGGCGGAAGTTGTGCCCGCGGTTTTGCAGGCTAAAACCCCAGCCGCGCGGTACAATTCCAGTCCCAAAGCCCATGTAATTGCTGTTGATGAACGAGCAGGCATTGCCTGCCCCATCCACCACGCTAAAGTAAACGGTATCGCTGGAGGCTACCGGCACGCCATGCTCCAGGTGGGGTTTTGCACGCCGCGGATCAATCTGCTTGCGGCGTTCGGCTGCATACGCCGGGCTCAACAAATCTGCCAGCGGAGCCGGAGAAAAAGCTGGATCGGCGATATACTGGAAAGCGTCCGCGAAGGCCAGGCGCAGCGCTTCAATCTCCAGGTGCAGCCGCTCCGGGGAAAGCGGAGCCAGCGCCGCCAGGTCAAAACCGGCCAGCAGATTGAGCGCCAGCAGCGCGGTCAGGCCTTGTCCATTGGGTGGGCACTCCCAGATGTGTAAATCCCGGTAGGTGACGCGCAGCGCTTCTTCCCAGGTGCTTTGGTGCGCGGCCAGATCGCTTTGCATCAGGCAACCGCCCGCTTCCTGGATCACCGCTGAGATCGATTCGGCGATTGGCCCTTCGTAAAAGGCGCGCTTTCCGCCTTTGGCGATCTGATCAAAGCTGCGCGCGAGCCCCGGGTTGCGGAAAATTTCTCCCGGGCGCGGACCGCGGCCATCGATCGTCAACTCCACGCCATTAACGGCCTGGCGAAGCTGACCCTCTGCGGCCCGCTGCCAGTAGTAGGCCGTCAGCGGGGCCACTGGAAAGCCTTCCTCGGCCAGGCGGCGAGCCGGCGCGAGCACATCCGCCATGGGCAGCCGCCCAAAGCGCTCGACGATATCACACCAGGCCGCGCACGCCCCCGGTACGGTTATGGTATATGGATGATACGGCGGCAGATGCTCCCCCAGGCCTTCGCGCTGCAAGCGCTCCAAATTCAACGCTTGCGGCGCGCGGCCAGAACCATTCAAAGCGTAGATGCGCCGGGTAGATGCCTCATAAAACAAGGCGAAGGCATCCCCACCCAGACCGGTGGAGGTCGGCTCGGTTACGTTTAATGCCGCCGCGATGGCTACGGCCGCATCCGCGGCAGACCCACCCGCCGCCAGGATCTTCAATCCCGCGGCGGCGGCTAACGGCTGCGAAGCAGCTGCCATTCCCCCGCGCCCAAGCACCGGGGAACGACGAGATGAGAACTCAAATTCAGGAAGATTCATAGGTTATTTCTCGGCCAGGATAAAAATTCGGGTTTCACGTTCGGGATCATCGATTGGCGCGGACAGGTCTTGCAGTTTCGAAAAACGCACGCTGCGAAAACCCGTCTCAAACAGACCTTCTTTCACTGCCTGAAGGTCAAATGCGGTTTCGTATGTGGTTTCCTCAAAACGCTCGTAAAGCCCATCGTTGGAAAGAAAAAAGCCGGATATCCGCGTATAGGCCTTTTGGCTTGCCGCATCGTATAGCGCCCGGTTTACCAGCATCATTTCCGGCGAGTCCTCCACTGAAATGCCCGTCCAGCGGCGCAGGCCTTCCGTGGTGTTGAGGTCAAAGATGAAATGCCCGCCATCCACAAGCGCCGGATACACGGAAAGGAAGCAGCCTTTCAGCGCGCTGAAGTCGGGCAGGTGATTCAACGCGTCAAAGGTAGATAAAACCAGGCCAAACCGCTCATCCAGCTCGAAGTTTGCCGCGTCGCCTTCCAGAAAATGAGCCTGTCCGCCGACAATATAAGGGGCCGCATTTTTCCGCGCATAGTCGAGCATTGCCGCGGAGAGGTCCAGCCCGGTGACCTGGTAGCCGTTGTCCAGAAAATGCAGCGCCAGGTGACCGGTTCCACAGCATAGGTCCAGCAGGGTATGGTTCTCCTGGCCCTGCGGGGTCGATTCATAATACGCACGCAGCCGCGGCGCGGCATTGAGGGCAAAGGTGCCCCAGCGCAGGTTATAAACACGGGCAAAGGCAGGGTTGTATGCTTGCATAATAATCTTCGCTCCGCTTTTGGTATCCGCTTACCCGCTTACTTCAACAAGGATTTCCGGGTCTTGCGTATGTGCAGCGCCTGTTCCATCCACCACTTCCCCCACCTCCCAGGCGGGCTGCTCAATCGAGCGCGCCCGCGCGAGAAAACCGGCCAGCTTCTCGGGGGGCACCGCCAGCAGCAAGCCCCCGCTGGTTTGCGGGTCAAAAAGCATCATCTGTTGGGTTTCATTCACCGCGGCATCAAACCGCACGTGCGCCCCAAAGTACAGCCGGTTATCGGCTGCCCCGCCAGGGAAGGTCCATTGTTCCGCATAATGATGCGCCCCGCTCAAAAATGGCAGGCTGGAAAATGAAAAACGCAGGCGCACGCTTTTTGGAGCGCCGCCGCTTCTAGCGGCGCCGCTGCTGGCCTGGGCCATTTCACAGGCATGCCCGAGCAGCGCATACCCGGTGATATCCGTACCTCCGCGCAAGCCAAATTCATTGGCCAGGCGCGCCGCATCCCGGTTAAGACGCTTCATCCAGCCTGTCACTTCAGCCACATCCTCGGGCGCAGCCATCTGGCGCTTGAGCGCTGTGGTGGTCAGGCCAAAGCCCAGGGGCTTGGTCAGCACCAGGCGATCTCCGGGCCGCGCCCCTGCTTTCGTCATCGCTTGCGCCGGGTCGAGGAACCCCACCACCACCAACCCATACTTTGGCTCTTTATCCTGGATCGTATGCCCCCCGGCGATCACCACCCCGGCTTCGCGCGCTTTCTCCGCACCGCCGCGGATGATCGCGCTGGAAATTTCGTGGGGCAGGTCCGTGGGCAGCGCTGCCACGTTGAGCGCCAGCACCGGCTGCCCGCCCATGGCATACACGTCCGAAAGGCTGTTTGCCGCGGCGATGGCGCCATAATCATAGGGGTCATCCACCACCGGGGTAAAGAAATCCGTGGTCAGCACCAGCGCTCGCCGGTCATCCAGGCGCCAGACAGCAGCGTCATCCGGCGCGTCAAGACCGACCAGCAAATCCGGGTAATCCTGGCCGATAAATGTTTCCCTGACCGGGCGCAGCACGTGCGCCAGCGCTTCCGCGCTTAGCTTGGATGCTCAGCCCGCGCAGTTGGACAGGCTGGTCAGGCGAATTTGTTTCCCAGACGGCGCAACCTCACTCATACAACCCCATCCCTTTCGATTATCGAATAGATTATAACAATGAATTGGATGAAATCATTTTTGCAAAAATGATTTCATCCAATGTCGATGCACCCGCGCCTTTCTTCCTACCCGCTGCGCCGGGTCTGTGATACGATCACTGGTATGGCGGCTGGCAGCGGAACAATCCTCGAACTTCGCCTCGAACCGGAAGGGCTCAGCGGGCAAATCACCTGCCCGCCGGCGCTGCGCCCGGCAGCCGGCCAGTACCTGGTGGCGGCCAGCCCGCACCCAGACGACAGCCCTGCCAACCGTCCTCTTTTCCAGCGGGGTTTCCTCCCCGGCGCCGGCGGACACCGGTTTGATCGAGCTGTGTATTGCTCCGCCGCTGCCGCCGGCCTGGACTGTGGGAATGCCGCTCGTGCTGCGCGGGCCATTGGGCCGCGGCTTCCGCATGCCGCTTACCGTACGGCGCGTGGCGCTGGCCTGCCTGGAAGGCGCGCCGCTGCGGTTACTGCCGCTGGTCGAACAGGCTCTGCGACAGCGCGCCGCGGTTACGGTTTACGCGCGCGCCATCCCTGCCGGGCTGCCGGATGATGTAGAAGTCCTTCCTCTCGAACTGCTGCCCGAGGCCGGCGCATGGGCCGATTTCCTGGCGCTGGATGTCGACCGGGACAGCCTGCCTGAGCTGCGCGCCCGGTTGGGACTGACCCCATTTCAGCGCCCGGCATTCCAGGTTCAGGTGCTGGTGAGGACTGCCATGCCCTGCGTCGGGCTGGCGGAGTGCGGTGTTTGCGCCGTCCACACCCGCGAGGGGTGGTCACTGGCTTGCGCGGATGGACCGGTATTCGACTTTCATCAATTGGAAGGATTATAGCCATGTCTCTGGATGTTAACGAATAAGCATGGAACTGCCCCTGTTCCGGCAAGAACTGGCGCTCGCCACACCCTGGATGAACGCTGCCGGCTCGCTGGGTTTTGCGCCACCTTCAATATGGCCGGTTAGCGATCCGATAGGCGCTTTCATCACCAACCCGATCAGCTTGAGCCAGCGCACCCCCGCGGCAGTTCGCGGGCAGCTGCCCTTTCCCGGCGGCGTGCTGCTGCACACGGGCCTGCCAAACCCCGGTCTCAGCCGGGTACTGCGCCGGTACAGCGAGCGCTGGAAACAGTCAACCTTGCCGGTTTGGGTACACCTGTTTGGGTCCAATCCGGATGAAATCCACCAGATGGTGATGCGGCTCGAAGGTCTTGAGGGCGTTGAGGCCATCGAATTAGGGCTGCCCCCGGGCGCGCCTGCGGAAACCGCCCTGGCATTCATCGAAGCTGCCTACGGAGAGCTGCCCCTGGTGGTGAACTTGCCGCTGACCGCAGCCAATGAACCCTGGCTTGCCCGGCTGCCGGGCCTGGGCGTCAGCGCGATCAGCCTGGGCGCTCCGCGCGGGGCGCTTCCGGCTCCCAACGGCGGCCTGCTGCAAGGCCGGCTGTACGGACCGGCCTTATTCCCGTTGATGCTGCCAGCCGTTCAATCGGTTCGCCGCCTGGGGCTGCCGGTCATCGCTGGAGCGGGTGTTTACCGCCGCCAGGACGCCCAGGCGCTCCGTGAAGCCGGGGCGCTGGCCGTGCAGCTCGATACGGTCTTATGGCGCGGCTGGATGGATTAACCCGCGCCGGTTCGAAACCCGGTCACGCAGGCAGATCAAACAAAATGGTTACCGGGCCATCATTGTCGATTTCTACCAGCATATTTGCGCCAAATTCACCCGTCTGCGCGGGCACACCCTGCTCGGCCAGAAAATGCGCAAAACGGTCCACCAGCGGGCGCGCCACCTCCGGCAGGGCAGCGTCCGTGAAGGAAGGCCGGCGGCCTTTGCGTGTATCAGCATATAATGTAAACTGGGATACGACAATTGCCTCACCGCCGGTATCGCGGATGGAAAGGTTCATTTTCCCCTGGTCATCTTCGAAGATGCGCAGCGTTGCGATTTTTTCAGCCAGGGTTCGCGCGACCGCATCCGTGTCGCCATGCCCAATGCCCAGCAAAATGACCAGCCCGGCCTCAATCTCAGCCACCGGGCGCCCTTCCACCGATACTTTCCCATGCCTGACTCGCTGCAAAACAGCCCGCATAATCCACCTCAGAGGGTTTCGATAATCGATTTTAACCGATAACCGCCCTCGCGCTTCGTTAGCAATAGAACGAAAACCAGGAAACGATCGTATGAGCCTTGAAATTTGCGAAAAAGATTTTGCTGTCTTCCTCCACGCGCTGCAGTTTGCCGCCCGGCGGCATGCCGACCAGCGCCGCAAGGGCAGCCGGCGCGCACCCTACATCAACCATCCCATCAGCGTGGCCATGGAATTGTGGCAGACCGGCGGAGTGCGCGATATCACCACCCTGGTCGCCGCGCTCCTGCATGATACCATCGAAGATACGGAAACCAGCCCAGAGGAAATCCGCGCGCCCTTCGGTGAAGATGTGCTCAACCTCGTCCTCGAGGTGACCGATGACAAGAGCCTGCCCAAGGCCGAGCGCAAACAGCTGCAAGTGGTTAACGCGCCGCACAAAAGCCCGCGTGCCCGACAAATAAAGCTGGCCGACAAAATTAACAATGTGTACGAAATTGCCCACGACCCGCCCGCTGACTGGACACTTACTCGCCGGCGGGAATATCTGGACTGGACCAAACAGGTGATCGATGGGCTGCGCGGGCAAAACCCCGCGCTCGAAGCCCGTTATGATGCCGTGCTGGCCGAAGCGCGGGCGATGGTGGCCGCTGATGAATTGAAATCTGACCAAAATTAATTGACAACCGAATCTGTCTATGCTACTATCAATTCATCGGCAGTCCGTCCGTATCCATGAAGTCAAATAACTCTTCTGCGGGTGTCTGGAACGCTCTGCCTGATCCATTTCCCATCCACAAGGAGGAATATACACTTATGGCGGAGCGTGAGACCGGTACCGTAAAGTGGTTCAACGCGACCAAAGGTTACGGCTTCATCACTCGTGATTCGGGTGGTGATGTTTTCGTCCATTACAGCGCGATCCAATCCCAGGGCTACCGCTCATTGGAAGAAGGCCAGCGAGTCGAGTTCGAGATTGTTGAGGGCAAGAAAGGCCTTCAAGCGCAGGAAGTTAGCGTCGAAGCGTAATTATTCTCGGGTTTTCCAACCAGGTATGCGACGCCGGATCTCCCGCGTCGCATTCTTTTTTCGGATGGCAAAATAGGGATCATTCAGGTAAGGCGCTCAGGCTCCCTAACGAGGCATAACGATGGATCAAACTGCGTATTGGAAAGGGTTGGACAAGCTCGTCGCGAGCTGCGAACGAGTCATCGACCGGCCGCGCGGGTCTCGCCATCCGCGCTACCCGGAGTTAATCTACCCCTTTGACTATGGCTACTTGAAAGATACCCGGGCAATGGACCAGGGCGGGATTGATGTCTGGGTAGGCACCCTGGCAGAACAGAACGTCACTGCCGTTATTTGCACAGTGGACCTGCTGAAGAATGACGCGGAACTAAAAATTCTGCTGGGCTGTACCCCGCAGGAGGCAGCCATTATTCTCCAGTTCCACAACGACGGCCCGCAGTCAGCCATTCTGATCCTGCGGGCAGGAGACCCCCAATGAGCTTTGATAACACCAAACCTGAACCAGCCGCACCTTTCTTGCGCGGCAAACTCGTTTATCTGCGACCCATCGAAAAAGATGATATGCTTCTCATCCGCTGCTGGGCCAATGATCCGGAGATCCGCGGGCTAACCGGAGAAGTATTCCCCACGAGCCGGGATGGCGCGGACCAGTTTATGGAGCGCGTCAAGACCGATCAAAACCGGGTCTGGTTTTCGGTCGTGCAGAAAGAAACGGAACACGTCATCGGGGAAGCCGGGCTGCTGCGCATTTTTTATCCCTGGCGTACCGCCGACCTGTCGATCATCCTGGGAGATAAATTTGCCTGGGGCAAAGGTTACGGGCGCGAGACCATGCTGCTGCTCCTGGATTATGCCTTTGGCGCATTGGCCCTGCACCGTATTTCCATTGGCGTAGTCGGTTTCAACGAACGCGCCCTCCGGTTTTATGAAAAAATCGGCTTTCAGCGTGAAGGCATCCAGCGGGATGGGTACTTCCACAACCACCAGTTTTCAGACTTTGTCATGATGTCCATTCTCGAAGGTGAATATCGTGACCTGCACCTGAAGAAGTGAAATGCTATGCCACACTACAATGTTCTCTCAATGGATGGTGGCGGTATTCGCGGCATCCTCACCGCGCGCATATTCGAGCGCATCGATGAAGTTCTCCCCGGCTTTCTTGAGCGGGTGGACCTGTTCGCTGGCACTTCCACGGGCGGCCTGCTGGCGCTTGGTCTCGCATCTGGAAAGACACCCAAAGAAATGCGCGAGCTGTATCAGAAATTCGCTGATCGGGTTTTTGCCGATTCGCTCCTGGATAATCTTAAAGATGTGGGCAACCTGGTGGGCGCGGAATATTCCGCTGAGCCGTTAAAGGAAGTCCTTGCGGAATATTTTCCCGGCAAAACCCTGGCCGACCTGCCGAAAAAAGTGCTAATTTCCACCTTTAAGCTGGATAACGAAGGCAAACGACCGGATGGGGTGCGGGTGTGGAAGATGAAATTCTTCCATAATTACCCCGGCGCCGATTCGGATGGCGACCAGCTGGTGGTGGATGTTGGCGTTCGCACCAGCGTAGCCCCGGCCTACTTCCCCGTATACCAGGGCTATATCGATGGCGGCGTTTCCGCCTCAAACCCGGCCATGTGCGCCCTGGCCCAGGCGCTCGATAAAGTCGCCGGGCGGCAGAACGTTCGCGATGTAGCCATGCTTTCCATGGGGACTGGTTACAACCGCCATTACCTGCCCGTGCAAAATGCCGATTGGGGGCTGGTTCAGTGGGCGCCGCACCTTATGTCAACATCATGCTGGAAGGCGACCAGGATGTGGTTGATTTTCAATGCCGCCAGGTGCTCGACGATCACTACCTGCGCGTCAACCCGCTGCTGCCGCAGTGAAATTGGCCTGGGGTCCATCAAATATATCCCCGACCTGCTGGAAACCGCGGAAAAAGCCGATCTTTCCGCTGCCATCGCCTGGATTAAGGAATATTACCTGGAGAACGAGTAAACGATGCAATCCCCTATGCACATCCTTATCCTCGGGGGTACGCGCTTCCTGGGCCGCGCGCTGGTGCATTCAGCCCAGCAGCGCGGGCACACCCTGACTCTTATTTAATCGGGGGCAGTCCAACCCGGGTCTTTTCCCCGATATAGAGCGGATCACCGGCGACCGCGCGGGCGACCTCAGCCCGCTGCAAGGTCGCAAATGGGACGCCGTGATCGACACTTGCGGCTACGAACCCGCGATCGTGCGCCGGTCGGCGGAACTATTCGCCGGTTCCGTGGACCGCTATATCTTTATCTCGTCCATCAGCGTCTATGCGGACTTCAGCCAGCCCGGTACAAATGAAGAATCCCCGGTTGCGCAGCTGCCACCTGGCGCGGATGAGACCTTTACCATGGAAAACTATGGGGCGCTCAAAGCGCTGTGCGAGCAGGCCGCCGAACAGGCACTGCCCGGGCGCGTGCTAAACATCCGGCCCGGGTTAATCGTGGGCGAATATGACCCAACCGACCGCTTTAGTTACTGGCCCTGGCGGGTCGCGCAAGGCGGCGAAGTGCTGGCGCCCGGGCGGCCCGACCCACCCAACCCAGTTCATTGATGTGCGCGACCTGGCCGACTGGACCATCCAATGCGTCGAAACCGGGCAGGCTGGTATCTATAATGCCACCGGCCCGCAATCCCCGCTGCCCATGGGAGCATTATTGGAGACCTGCCGCCAGGTCAGCGGCAGCGACGGCGTCAGCAGCGACAGCGTCAGCAATGCTGACGTTCGTTTTACCTGGCTCAGTGAGGAGTTTTTACTCGCCAACCAGGTTCAGCCGTGGACCGAGCTGCCGTTGTGGCTGCCGGAGAGCGACCCGACCCTGGCCGGAATGGACCAGGTAAGCGATCCAAAAAGCCCTGGCCGCCGGGCTCACCTTCCGCCCGCTTGAGGATACGATCCGCTCGACGCTGGCCTGGATTAACAGCCGTCCCGCCGACCACGAATGGCGGGCGGGACTGAGCCGCGAACGCGAGGCGGAATTGCTGAGGAAAGCAGCCGCCTCCCACGCATAGCGCGGGTTAGCGCAGCCGCATCTGCCGTCCTAGCAAAATCCAGGAGATGATAAACAGCACCACACCATACACCAGCAGGCCGACCATGGGCAGGTACGGAATGGGGTTTGCGCGGAACATAATCTCTTGCAGCATCTGCATCGCATAGGTGGTCGGAATCCCATACGCCAGGAAGCGCAGCCGGTCCCACAACAAACGCAGATCCAGGAAAAACCCGCTGAAGAAGATGCTGAACAACAGCGTCAGCATGGAGTATTGCACCGCCTGGCTGGTGGTTTCCGAAAGCAGCGAAATGACGAAGCCAACCCCGAGGGAGGCGAACATCAGCGCCAGCAGTACGAGCGCATAATTTCCCCATTGGCCCAGCATCGGCACATGCAGCACGTACACCACCAGGCCCGTGATCGCGGCTGCCAACCCCGCCGCAATCACCATATAGCTGAGGTATTTCCCCAGCAGCGTTTCGATGGCTGTAATCGGCGCCACGCGGAACAGTTCCATCGTGCCCATGGTGCGCTCGCGGACCAGCGAGAGGGCTGAAAAGGTGACCAGCAGGTGCTGGAGCAGCAGGACGATCACCCCTGGAGCAAAAAAGTTTGACGCGGTCAGATCGATATTGTTGAGACTCACGGTCTTTGCCTGGAACGGGCTGACCATGATCACCGGGTCAATCTCGCGGAAATCGCGCAGTTGGGTTTCCAGCGTATCAATATCCTTCTCGATCTCTGCCGCGCGCTTTGCTTCCGCGGAATAATCGGTTTTGTCCGCAGGCGTTTTTTCCAGCTCCTGGTTGTTTGCATTGATCGATTCCATTGTTTTTAGAATCTGGCCGGCAGCGCCCGCTTCCCCCGCACCCTGGTTGGGCCCCATTGTATCCTCTACGCCCTGTAGAATGCCCAGGCTGGCCCCTACTCCCAGCGAAACCGCGTCGATCGACCGGGTCATTTTTCCCCGCTGGCTCTGCGCCTCACTGGCATTGCCGCCTTCATAGGCCAGGCGCATGGCATGCGCGCTTGCTTTCGCCATCTGCAAATCCTCCTGAACCGAACCGGCCTCCTTCTGGCCTTGCGCGGCAGTTTTCTGAAGAACGCGCCGGTTCAGCTCATCCACATAAATTTGCGCCACATACTCCACATAGCTGACCTGGTTAGGATCAATCTCCTGGTGATACAGCTGGATCACCGGCTGCTCGTTGCTGCGCAGCGCCTTTTCAACATCGTTGGGGATAACCACAACCGCGTCCACCTGGTTTCTGCTCAGTTGCGCCAGCGCGCTATCCTTATTTTGCACAATCCCGCGATAATCAATTTGTGGACCCAGCGACGTTCCGTACTGCTGCACCTGCTGCGAAATGCCTTCCTGCCCGGGTGGAACAACGAACACGGTGCGCAGCGGGCGCGCCTCATTGCGGAAGCCAATGCCGAACAGCAGCAAGATCAGGAAGGGTCCTAACACCAGCGCCAGCAGAAGGCGAGTCTGGCGGAGGATCTCTACCAGCTCCTTCGAGACAAAGGCCGAGGTACGAATTATGAAACCAGCGATGCTACGCATTGATCTGTTCTTCCTCTTCCTGCTTGACGAGTTTGACAAACACATCGTCAAACGGCGGAACATGTTCACCAATTGATTCGATTTCCAGGTTGTGGCCGCGCGCCCACTCGATCATCTTCGGAATGCTCGTATTGGCCTCATCCACCACAACCTGCATGTCATGGTTGGACGTCAGGAGCGGCGGCGAGACGACAAATGGCAGCCTTTCAATTTCATCCATTAAGTTATACGGGAAGACGCCCACCGTCCGCAGGTGGATCAGGTCGCCTCCAAAAGCCCGCCGGCGCAAACCGTCTGGTGTATCGACCAGCAGCAGCCGCCCTTGCGCCATAACCCCCACCAGATCGCAATAGGCCGCTTCGCCAACATATTGGGTCGTGACGAACAGGGTATACCCCTCAGCCCGCAGGGCTTCAAAATAATCCCAAATCTTGCGGCGCAAGATTGGGTCAACACCCGCCGTAGGCTCGTCTAGAAACAGCAGCTCAGGTTTATGGATCAGCGTGGAGGCCAGGGCCAGGCGCCGCTGCATTCCTCCAGAAAGGTTGCGAGCCAGCTTGTTGCGGTCCTTATCCAGCTCAACAAATTCCAGCAGGTTCTTCAGCCGTTTCGCACGCAGGTACGGTACCCCATAAATCGAGGCGACAAAGTTCATGTTCTCCCAAACGGTCAGGTCCGGATAAAGGATAAAGCTCTGGGTCAGGTAGCCCAGCCTTCGCCGGTCGCGCTTGGAAAATTTTGCCGGACGCCGGCCCATTACTTCAACTTCCCCCTCCGTCGGTTTGTATATGCCCGTAAGCAAGCGGATTGTGGTGGTCTTGCCGCACCCGCTTGGACCAATAAAGCCAAAAATTGCCCCGCGTGGCACATCAAAGGTCAGGTCTTCAACCGCGACTTGATCGCCAAAGCGCTTCGTCAGACCCTTCGCCCAGGCAATGGTGTCTGTGCTGCCAATATCAAATTTACGCTTCGGGGCTTGAACCCCCGGTTCTTCTCGTATCATGATGCTCCCAAAATCTAAAGAAGTATAAAGAACAGAAAACTGCAACTTTCATTACAACTAAACCATTATTTCAGTCAATTAAGCATACAGAACATCCACCACAGCCTTTTGCAAGTATTAAGACCGCTCGAAAAAAAACTGCTGTAGGGTTGCCGTTTGCCGGTGACGGCCTATGCGGGGTCTTTGGCTTCTGCCGGTGTAGGTCTGGAGAACTCTTATAAAAATCCCACAGACGATTTTCGAGCGGGGTATAATCAGCAACAGCCCGCTGTGCTAGAAGAAATGACAGCCAGAAACCAGAAGGGAGCCAATCATTTTATGGAACGCACGGTTCCAAGCGCCACCTCAGAAGAAATCCAGCTATACCGCAGCACCATTTACTCCCTGCTGCGCTCCACGACCGAAGTGCAGATCCGCACCCTGGAAGAAACGCATGCTGGGATGAAATCGCTGCTGCACCCAGGAGCGCGCCGGCTCGAACCGGATATCTCTGCGCTCATCTACAGTTTGCTGCGCCTGCCCGATTGCATGCCGGATGTGCGCTCGGTGATCCTTGGACAGAATTCCGAGGTGTTCCAACGAAATGGTTTTCCGAATATCGAAAATTGGCAGCCCGTCAACGCCCGTGCCAGGCGGCGGCGCTGCTTTTTTGATGGACGCGATACGCTCGCCTGTTATATTGCCAGCCGTTCCGACATCGAGGATGTAATCCCTGCGCTGACCGCCTATCAGATGGAATGGAACAAAATGCACCTGCTGCTGCAGCGCTGGCCGGCTCGCACCGACCTGGCAGTCGTTGACCAGGACCCGCGCGCTTTTGCTGCGCTGGCCGATGTTCTAAGCGTCCCTCCTGAAGAGCTGGAACGCCTGCGGGTGGTGTGGCGGGCAGAATTTGTTCCCAATCTGAAGCGGATCGTACAGCAGAAACGCTCCATCGGCCTCCGGCTGTTGAGCGGGTCACTCAGCCAGTACATGCGCGCGACCCATACCTGGTGGGAAAACATCGAACGGGCCTGCCCCGAGCTGGGAGAGCGTCCAATCTACTTTGTCTCAAGCAATAATCACAGCCTGGTGAACCTGCTGCTCGGCTTTGCGCTGCAGCATGAAGATGAATTAATCCATTTCGTAGAAACCACCCACGACCCTGATTTATTGGCCGAATGGCAAGACATCCAGTCCCAGCAGGTGCGCTCCAGCCGCGAGAATTTTCTTTATTATCTGCTCAAGAAGTACCAGCAAACCCCACAAGGCAAGGCACTGCAAGATGCGCAGCAGGAAGATGAGCGCATCCATGGTGTTTTGCGAATAACCAGCGAACACTCCTTTGATTTGGAAGCGCAGGTGATCGACCTGGCCCGGATTGACCCGTCCAAGGTGGACCCCCGGATCTCCCAAAAAGGCTTGAGCTGTCTCCGCCACAGCGACGCCCTGATTCTCAACATCGACTATCCGCTGGGACTGGCGGCATTTAACATTCTCTCCAAAGTCGCTGAGCAGGCCGGTTCTGTGCTAGGGGTCTATGTAATGGGCAAATCGGCCTCACTGAATGCCGTCCGCGGGGACGTCATCCTACCCAATGTGGTGCAGGACGAATACTCACACAACAGCTATCTTTTCGAGAACTGCTTCAGCGCCGGCGATGTCGCCCCCTACCTCCGATACGGCACTGTGCTGGATAACCAAAAAGCAATTTGCGTGTTAGGCACCTTCCTGCAGAACGCGCAGATTATGGACGTATTCTTTCGGGAAGGCTACGCGGATATTGAGATGGAAAGCGGCCCGTTCCTCTCTGCCGCCTATGAAATGTACCGGCCCAAGCGTCACCCCATCAATGAGATCGTCAATCTGTACGGGCTGCCGTTCGACCTTGGCTTTCTGCATTACGTCTCCGATACCCCCCTTAGCAAAGGCAAAAACCTGGGCGCGGGCACGCTCTCTTATTTCGGGATGGATTCCACGTACGCCACCACGCTTGCCATCGCGCAGCGCTTCCTGCAACAGGAATGCCAGCGCTTGCGCTAGAAGGATAAAAAAACACACCCATCGTTGGTTGGATGGGTGTGTTTGATTTACCAAAAAAGGTTACCAGGTGCGGCGTCCACCACCGCCGCCGGTGCCGCCGCGCCGGTCACGGTCGCCACCACCACCACCACCACCGCCACCATAACCGCCGCCGCCACCAAATCCACCTTCGCGCCGGCCGCCACCACCACCGCCGCCGCCGCCATAACCACCCGATCGATGCCCACCGCCGCCGCCGCCAAAACTTTCCTCACGCGGGCGAGCTTCGTTAACCTTCAAAGCGCGGCCTTTGATCGGTTTTCCATTCATATTGTTGATCGCCGCGGTGCCTTCATCATTATTTGGCATCTCGACAAAAGCAAATCCACGTGACTGACCTGTCTCTCGGTCCTTGATAATCGCGACGGATGATACCGTTCCGTAAGCCGCAAAAGCCTGCCGGATCTCATCTTCACTTGCCGTAAAAGGCAAATTCCCAACATAGATGTTCATACAAAGATCCTCTTTCCCCTCGTATAGGGGCAAAATCAAATGTCCCATCATGCAGACTTCAGGTCAATCCGTCCGGCATTCGGTTGATTGGTGCTGGCCTAAATATCGCGATTACCGACCGTAGGCTGGCCAAAACAGTTTTTTTCAAAGAACACCAAACCCGAGAGACTTCGACCAGCCCACCGGTGGTTCATTTCCCCCAGTGGTCACAATCTGTCAGTTATGGGTGGATGCATCAACAAAATAAGTTTATCACGGATTTTTTAAAAGTAAATATCCTTTGTTGATATTTATATCTTCCAACAAAGGGGGGGAAAGCAAGCTTGTTTTAACTATCGCGCCAGGCCGATTGCGTCCCGAACTTCAACCATCACCTGTTCAGCAATAACGCGCGCGCGGCTGGCGCCGTCATGCAGTACATCCCAAATCGCATCCGGGGCTTTATCCAGCTCGGCGCGGCATTCTCGGAACGGCGCTAAATGCGCGTTCATATTCTTTGCCAGCAGGCGCTTGCAGTCTACACACCCAATCCCCGCCCGGCGGCATTCAACATTAATGTGTTCCACCTCTTCTGCGCTCGAAAAGATTTTATGCATGGAAAAAACATTACACACATCCGGGTTTCCAGCATCCGTGCGGCGCATCCGCTGTGGATCGGTCACCATGCTCATCACTCGCTGGCCGGTCTCTTCAGGGGTTGCCGCAAGCTCAATATGGTTATTGAGGCTCTTGCTCATCTTCTGCTGCCCGTCAATGCCAATCACCTTCGGCACTTCGGTGGCTTTCATCCCTGGCTCAATCAGCACATTGGTGTTGAAACGGTAGTTGAAGGAACGCACCGTTTCGCGGGCAAACTCGATATGCGGCTGCTGGTCAACTCCAACCGGCACCGCATTGGCTTTATACAAAACGATATCCGCGGTCATCAGTACCGGGTAACCAACCAGCCCATAATTGACATTATTGGGGTTTTCACGCACCTTGTCCTTGAAGGTGGGCAAATCCGTCAGCTTGCCAAGCGGGGTGACCATAGACAGGATCGTATGCAGTTCCGTTACCTGGGGTACCTGGGACTGCACAAAGATGATCGACTTATGCGGGTCAATTCCAGCAGCCAGCCAGTCCAATGCCATTTCGTATGTATTGGCGCGTAATTCACGGGTTGTATCCAGCGTCGTCAGTGCATGCAGGTCAACCACGCAGTAAATACAATCATAATCCGCTTGCAAAGCCACATAGTTGCGGATCGCGCCCAGGTAATTCCCCAGATGCTGCCGCCCGGTTGGGCGAGCGCCAGAAAAAACGCGCCCCTTCTTCTTCTCTACCGGTTTCTGCTCAATCGTCATCTTTTGCTTTCCTTTAAGTAATTCCGTACCAGTTCTCTTACCTCTCCGGGCTGGGCGTGGCGGCCGCTGTTGATCTTCGAGAACAGCAGCCGGCTGTTGATCTCCACCTCAAACCGGCCGCCATCGGAAGGCACCAGGGCTATTCTTTCGATTTCCGGCTCGAATTCTTTCAATAGTTCAACCGCCAGACTGGCAGCGCGGTCCGTGTAATGTCAAACCGCGCAGTATGTGATCGAAATATTCAAGAGCATAAAGCCCTCCCCCGCCAGCGGATCGGGAATCAGACAAATGGGTAAATGTTTCGCGAATAATACGCCACGGGATTATATCACACCCGCCAGATGCTTTCTGGTACAATGCGCCTATGCCCTCCAAACAGACCCCCGCACAGCCTCAAGCGAAGCTTCCCGCGCCGCCCCTTGCGTTCTTTCCACCCGGTGTGCCGGTTATAAAGCGTCTATTTGACCTGCTGTTAACTTCTCTTGGCCTGATCATCATCTCGCCCCTGCTGGGCCTGATCGCGTTGATCACCCTGCTCACCGAAGGGCGCCCGGTCATGTTTCGCCAGCCGCGCGCCGGCCTGCATGGCCAGGTCTTTTATATCTATAAGTTCCGCACCATGCGGGAAGTGTTCGACGAGCAAGGCCGCCCGCTGCCCGATGATCAGCGCATTTCCGCTCTGGGGAAATTCTTACGCGCCGCCAGCCTGGATGAGCTGCCAGAGTTAATCAACGTGCTGCGGGGTGAAATGAGCCTGGTCGGCCCGCGCCCCCTCCTGGCAAGATATCTGGATCGTTACTCACCCGATCAAATGCGCCGCCACGAAACGCTGCCGGGAATAACCGGCTGGGCCCAGACCAACGGGCGCAACACGCTCACCTGGGAAGAGCGCTTTCGCCTGGATATTTGGTACGTTGACCACTGGAGTTTTGGGCTAGATATCAAAATCCTGGCCTTGACGCTGTGGAAGGTCATCAAACGGGAGGGGATCAGCGAACCCGGGCAGGTGACCATGACTGAATTTATGGGCACCAAAGAGTAAAGCCTACCTTGGGATGCTTAACAGGGCTACGCGTCCCGCGTTGATTTCGGTAATTAAACCATTCACCAACCGCATCCGGCCTTCTCCAAAGAGATCCGGGGATTGATTTTCGACTACCAGGGCCGCCTCCAGCGTGACCCCGCCCTTGCCTGCCATCATATCCGGCCAGGCCTGCCGTAGGACGGAAACCAGTTCAAAGCGCACCGTCGCGGCCCATTGGGCTTTTAGTATATCCGGCGGCGCTGTGTCTCCAATCACCCGGACCGGTTTATCCGCCTGTGCTTTGCCCAGCAAATAATCCAGTACTTCCGGGCGAGCCGCCTCCGCGGAAAGGTAGTACACTTCCACTTTCTGGTTGTCAAACATATCGGCTGCCGCGGCTTGCCAGCTCGGACCAGCGCTGGTCCCTGGGAGCGCCGCCACCTGGGGATAATACACCAGTGGATAACCCGGGGCGCATACCCCGCAGAAGTATGACGCGCCATTTTCAAAAGCTTCCTGCAGGCTGGCGCCCAGCGGGCCATCGGACGGCAGCAGCCCGCCAGCGCGGTAATCGTTCGAAAGCAAGACACTGGCGAAACCAGCTACAAAAGCCTGTTTTTCCAGGCGGACGCGGATCACGCTCAGGTTACCGGCGGCGGGCATATCCGTCGAGGTAATGGCAATAAATTGGGTCTGCGGCGCGGCCGCGGCCATCTCAGCCAGGTTCGAGGTTGCGTCCAGGCTAACCACCAGCTTAATTTCTGGCGTGATGGCTTCCTTTTGCAGGCTGTCCCGTTTCTCAAAAACCAACCCGTTCGCCCCACTCAACTCTTCCAGCGCGGCTTCAACCGGCTGTACATCCCATCCACCCGGTGCAGGTACATCCGCAGGAACGATTAGCAGGACTTTCCCCGCTAAAAGCGTGGCAGTCGGTGACTGCGTTTCCGTGGCCGCCGGCGCGAGCGCTGTCGAACCGGGGGTGGCCTGGCCGGGCGTTATCTTTGGGCTCGCGCCTGGCGAGCAGCTGACCAACAACAGAACAAGCAGAACCGGCAATAAAAAGTACAGGAAATATTTTCTCTTTGTACGCATCATGATCCTGAGAACACCTCACCCTACCAACATCGTTTCAGGGATAAGGCCTAATTTTATCCTAGAAAACCGCTTTGCGACGATCGAACGTGATGAGTGTATTATAATAAGAATAATGAGCCTGCCAACCATTGAGCCCCTCCCAGACGAAAACGCCTCACTACCTCCAGCCCGCCGCAGGCGCCAGCGCCGGATGATTTTGCCGTCCGACTCAAGCCAGCACGCGGCCTTCCTGCGCGAACTCGCGCTGCGGTCGGTGCCGTCTTTCGATTTCTTCCTTTTCTCGCTGCTGGCCGGAATATGCCTGGCAGCCGCCCTGCTGCTGGACTCGCCGGCCCTCGTGTTCCTGGCGGCGCTGCTTGCGCCCTTTATGGCCCCCGCGATCGGTATATCCCTGGGAACCATCACGGGGACGTTCCGCTTCATCATGCAATCTTTGGGCAGCCTTAGCGTTGGCAGCCTGATCGTGTTTTTGTGCGGCCTGGCAGCCGGGTGGGCCGTTCACCTGCTGCCGCAGCGTTTTTACCAGCAAGCAGCGCTTCACAGCCAGTTCACCTGGCCCGATTTTTTGGTTCTCGCTTTAGGAGCCGGTTTTACCGCTTACCTGATTATCCGTTCGCCGAACCAGAAACCCCTGGTGACCAGTGTAGCGATTGCGTATGAGCTGTACCTGCCAGCCGGGGTAGCCGGTTTTGGATTGAGCAGCGGTCTGCCTGGAATGTGGTTCAATGCGACTGGCCTGTTATTCACCCACCTGGTCTGGGCCGCCCTGATCGGTGTTGTGGTGTTGAGCCTGCTCGGGCTGCGCCCGCTGAACGCAACCGGTTACCTGCTTGGCGCGGGTTATGCGCTCTTCGGCCTGGTTGCCGTCGCCCTGGTCTACAGCGCGCAAGCCAGTGCTCCCGCCGTATCCGCCCTGGGAGGGCCAGGAGAAAATCCCGCTGGAATTGAAATACAGCTTCCTTCGGTGACAGCCCTTTCGGAAGCCAGCCTCACGCCGGCTGCTACCCTCAGCCAGGCGACTGCCACTATCACGCCCTCGTCCACGCCCACGCGCACCCTGGTCCCAACCCGTACCGTAACGCTCACCATTACCCCGGAGCCAACGCCCGTCTGGGCGCGGATTAATGCCAGCGAAGGCAACGGCGCGCTAGTCAGGTCAGAGGCAGATTACAATGCGAAGGTGGTTGCCAGCCTGTTAAACAGTACCCTGGTGGAGGTTCTCCCAGAAGTTGTCAATAAGGGCAGTGTTGCCTGGGTACATATCCGCATGGTCAATGACGAGGAAGGCTGGGTTGTTCGCTCGCTGCTCCGTACCGCCACCCCAGCTCCCGGCTGGTAACAAAGAAACAGGGGGATTTATCTCAGCCATCCGGCTGCTGCCATACGGTTGAAATCCGTCCCCATTTAATGGCCTCAAAGTCACATTTTTATTATCGAAAGGAGTTTTCTTATGCCTATTCATTTTGGAACGGACGGCTGGCGCGCTGTCATCTCAGACAATTTTACTTTCCATAATCTGCGCATGGTAACCCAGGCCATCGCCGATGCGGTGGCTTCAGGCGCCTGGACAAACGGCGAAGCGCCCGCAGGCATCGACGCGCAGAAAATGGTGGTCGGCTTCGACACTCGTTTCCTTTCCGACCGGTATGCCACCGATGTCGCCCGCGTCCTGGCTGGCAATGGCTTCACTGTTTATCTCAGCCATTCCGATGCCCCCACCCCGGCCATCTCCTACGCAGTGCGTAATTTAAACGCTATCGCTGGGGTAATGATTACCGCCTCTCACAATGCCCCACGCTACAACGGCATCAAAATCAAATCGGCTTATGGTGGTTCAGCCCTGCCAGAACAATGTCGCCAGGTAGAGATTTTCCTCAATGACAACGAAGGGCAGGCGCGCGGTCCGAACCTGATGGATTACGACCAGGCCCTGGAAAACAAGAAGATTATTCGCTTCAACCCCATCCCGGCCTACAACGATCACTTGCGTAAGATGATTGATTTCGACATCATTGCCTGCAACCCACCGCGCGTCGTTGTCGATTCGATGTACGGCGCCGGGCGCGGCGTCATTCGCGGTATCCTACAAGGAACAGGTTGTGAAGTCCATGAAATCCGCGGCGAGATGAACCCCGGTTTTGGCGGCGTGCATCCCGAACCGATTATGCGCTACCTGGGCTCCCTGGCCGGCGCAATCAGCACCGGCATGGGTAGTTTTGGCCTGGCAACCGACGGCGACGCCGACCGGATTGGCGCGATGGACGAACGCTCCAACTTTGTCGATCCGCACAAGATCATGGCCCTTACCTTGCGCTACCTGGTGGAAAAACGCGGACTGCGCACCGGACCGGTGGTGCGCACGGTTTCCACCACCCGCATGATCGACCGGCTGGCCAAACGCTATGGGCTGACGTTGTATGAAACCCCGGTGGGGTTCAACCACATCGCTGACTATATGCTCAAGGAAAATGTGCTCATCGGCGGGGAAGAATCGGGCGGGATTGCCTTCCAGGGTCATATCCCAGAAGGCGACGGCATTCTGATGGGCCTGATGATCATTGAAATGGTAGCCTGCTATGGCGTTTCCCTCTATGACCTGGTCCAGGATTTGCTAAAAGAGGTTGGTCCAGCATTTTACGAGCGTACCGATTTGCGCCTGCGCCACCCGGTATCAAAAAGCCTTATGACTCAAAAACTGGCCAATGACGTCCCCGCCCAAATCGGTGGAGAAAGCATCCAGGAAGTTCTGACCACCGACGGCGTGAAGTATATTATGGCCGACGACTCCTGGCTGCTCATCCGCCCTTCGGGAACCGAGCCCGTGCTGCGCGTTTACGCAGAGGGGCGCACTCCGGAAATGGTAAAAGCCTTGTTGGGGTACGGCGAGCAGATTGCACAGAGCGTTTCGTAAGAAGTATTAAACATAAAGCAGTCCACACATCGCGGACTGCTCCGATAAACAATACGGAGGGTTATGGTTCGGATGAATTGCTATCCAACCATAACCCTCAATGTTTTTTTGATTTTACCTGTTCGGCGAAAGACGCAGCCGGCGCACCATTACAATGACCAAAACCAACCCAAGCGCCAGTCCAAACAGGCCGGGTAACCCTACATCCTCCGCGAAACCGGCTTTGGGCAGCACGGTCGCGGTACCGGTTAGCTTGACGACGGCAGCCCGCGTTTGTGTTTGAGCCGCATTCTGGGTGATCAGAGCTACAATCGTCGCCGTGCGGGTTTGCAGGTTAGGGGTTAGCGTCAGGATGGCCCCCCCTGCCACCGGGGTATTGGTCGCGGTGCCCTTTGCTAATACGGACGTCTGTGTGGCCGTCGGGGGCACCAGCGTATTGGTCGCGGTTGGAGTGATGGAAGGCGTTAAAGCCAGCCCGGCCGCCTGGGTCGCCGCCCCGGCTGTTGCCGCATTGGCCGTCTCGATTACGCGGTTGGTTGCTTCGATATCCACATTCCCCTGCTGCCCACCTCGCTGGCTGTTGGAGAGCCATAGCCAGACAAGCCCTATGAGAACGAGAATAAATATTGCTCCCATAATGCCCAGGGCAAGCATGAAGTTTCGGTTGCCAGACGGAGCTGCCCCCGCTGCCCGTTCTTCTTCCAGTTCGTCGCCCTCAATCTCATCGTCTGTGTCATCATCATCGTAGTTCGTCATCTTCGCCTCTCCTGAAAGATAAAGTCTGCTCTAATTGTATACTTTTTGGAATCAATTGATGTAGCTTGCAAAGCCTCTCAGCTATCTCGGTGTTATTCAATCATTTCAAGATTGGACAGCGGAACGGTCACTCGCGTATCTTTATTGAGCTGCACATCCGCCACTGGAGCCCTGATCCCATTCGGCAGCGTAGAAAGCCCTTGCCGCACCTGGGTGATTATTCCAACCTTGCCTGAATATGGCGCTCCCTGGATCCGCACAGTTTTATTTGGCGCAAAATAATCCATTTCTGGCGCCGCCTGCGCGCTGGCGGGCAGGGGAATAATGAGCTCGGGCCGCTCGCCCGCCGAGAGATTAAAGGCAGCGTTGATGGAAATATCTCTCTTCTCGCTGGTTGTAAGCAGCCGGTAAGCAGTTTCATTCATTGGGATTTTGCCAAACCCCTCCACTACAAAAATGGGGTAGTTCAGATTGGCAGCCACAGGCAGCAGCGCTGAGTCCATGCTGGACAGAATCAACCCCCGCAAAGGCAGTTCAGAGCCGGCTTGAAGCGCGTCGGCGTTCGAGCAGTACCCGGCCAGCACCACCGCGCCGCGCATACTGACATCCACATTCTGGCGGGTCAATTCCTCTTCGGATGAATGCGCGACAATCAACAAAAGCCCACTATCCACCCGGCCATTCCCCCACACGCCCTGGATCAGCGCGCCATTGGTTTCCACAATCGCGCCCTGATCTTGCAAAATTTCCGTCACCGTCCCTGAAAAGCCGGCTTTCACTTCCATCAAGGCAGTTCGCACGCGCATCAGCACCTGGCCGGCATTGATCACCAAAATTTCGCCGTCCGCCGGGGCGCGAACAATTCGCGAGAACAACCCGCCCGACTCGGCGATAACGTCACCCTTCTCCAGTTTGTCACCCTGCTGCCGTACGATACAGCGTTCAGCCGCACTGATGGATGAAATTCCCAAAGCTCTACGGATATCGAGCACCATGTGGCCAGACGCGATCCGCGTTTGCGCGATCACATCGGAGGCGCCCACTTTCTGTCCAGAGCGCACCTGAACTTGCCCAGGTACCGATAACGTGCGCGCCCGGCGGATATTTGTCAAAGCGAGGATGTGTGTTACAGGAGCCAGCATAACCTTATCTCCAGAGCAATTTTGAACCTTCGAACCGCGAAACGCGCCCTATCGTACAAACCTTAAGACTGGCCCGAACGGCGTTCTTCCAAAGCCAGGTACCAATCATTCAACTGTTCGCGCCTCTGCACAGGATCCTCCGTTAAGCTCAGCGGTCGCCCGCGAGCGTCCACAACGCCACCGCACAGACCCCCGGTAATCTTAAAGCGCTTCAAGCGCGGCAGGCAGGGATCCAGCACTGCGCCATGCAGCGTTTCCACTTCCAAATGCACTGCCTGGCCGTTCCGGATTGGCAGCCGTACCAGCGTCCCCTGCTTTACCTCCACCCGAGTATCGCTTCCATCTTCATAAGCGACCTTTATCCGCAGGATGGTCGTGCCGGGTTTCGCGCCGCTCACCGGGCAGAGCACCGTCCCCAGGTTCGTGTAAGCCCCCGATTCAACAATCTGAGCTGGAAGAAGCGTATTAGCGCCCGCAATCGCGCCCAATGCCTGCGAGAGACCGTGCGGGTCCAGCATCAGCACATTAACTCCCACCGGCTGCAGGCCATCCAGCAGCATGAGCAAGCTCTGGGCAGGGGTCGGCGCCTGGGTTAGCGTTGCGCCGCTGGCAAAAATCCGTTCGAATGACAGGGTTGTCCCTGGCCAGCGCTCCAACAGGCGGAAGGTGGCAGAACGCAATATCTGCCGGGCCATGGCTTGCTCGATCGCCAGCGTTTCATTCGTCATGGGCAGCATAGCCGGATACATGCTCTTTTGATACAGATAATCTCGCACAGTCGATTCGGGGATATCAAATGGCACCCAGCGGGCGATATCATCGATCCGAATATGGTTCAGGGCCGGAGATAGGCTGGCGCCCATTCCAAGCGAACGAATGACGCTCAGTTGAAGGTTATCCGCGGAAGCAGCCGCTAACGTGGTTGAGTTTGCGCCGATATCAACGCCCAGGGTAGCCTTCGATAAATCAGACAATTCACTGCAAAAGCGCATCATGCGCCCCAGGGCGTAAGCGCTTGGCAATAGCGGCGAGCTGCTTAAGGATACCATGCCTTCCATCCCGCCAATTTGCAGCGTGCGCAGCTTAGCCACGATCTTGGCAAGCACCAATTCGGCCGGGGAGAGATCTTCCTGGTCAATACTGGGGCGAATATTGGGCGCGGGCACAATAACCGTTTCGCGCTCCAGGGTTTCCTTCACCCGCTTGGCGATCGCACTGTTGCCACAGTACAGCACCTTCGGGCGGCTCTCCTTTGGCAGCACCTTGCAAGCCATCAGGATGAGATCCACCAGCTTATTTACCGAGCGTGTCGCGCCTTTCTCTGTACCGCCGGCCACGATGATAATATCCGGATGCGCCTGGAGGATCGCATCCAGCTGTGCATCGTAGCGGCGCCGGTCGTTCAGGCCAATGCTTTCTACCAGCTTGCTGTAGGTCGTCCCTGCCAGGCGCTGCGCGCTTGCCAGCGATACGTCCGAAAGCAGGCCCATGACCAGGATATTAAGATCGCTGCCCGCCGAACAGGTCAGGGCCAGCCGGTCTACCCCCGAACCGTCCGCCTGGGAAGGCAAAATCACCTGGGCTTCGTTGTTGACCAGGGTACGCCCGGTAACTTCCTGCAAGCGGTCCAGGGCAATATGAATTCCCTCGCTGACGTCGCGGAACGGCGCCCCGGCTGTGGTCGGCGCAGCGGCCGAAGAAATAAAATGGTACTGCCCATCCACAACGTCAAACAACAGCGCGCGTGTGTTGAGCGAGCCAACGTCAATAGCTAAAACAGATTCAGCGTCTACAAGCGATGTCATCGGTGCCGCCTGCTACAGTATCTTAGCAATTTTTAAAATATTAAAAACTGTTTCAAAAATAAAACCAAGCCGTTCCACCATTGCGGAAATGGCAGCTGTATATACACCAGCAAACATAGCGCCCAGCGTAATGCCAATAAAGACCTGCCCCACTTTTGCCAGCAGCTCGAGCGGCGTCGCTCGAGGCGCGGTTGTCTCCTCATCCACGACCGGCGTCCCAGCCTTGCTGCGCGTGGTAAATTGAAAATACGCCAGTGTGCTGGTCGCGCCAAGCAACACATACACCCCCGACAGCAAGTTTCCTCCCTCGCGTACATTAAACAACGCCAGCGTGCCGCTAATCTGGCCAAAGAGCGTGCCAAAAACGGCCCCTCCAATCGCTACAGCGGCCCCAATGCCAACCAGGATCGCCATCGGCAGGGCGCCAAAACGCGAGAAACGTGGAGAGAGCTTGAAGAATAACAGGATGCCCAGCAGGATCAGGATTGCCCCAACTACGGTAAACACCAGGTTTCCGGAGAACAGCAGGGAGGCAAGCCGCGGCACAAGCACGTTGAACACAATCAACACGGTGATGTACCCGGCGACCACGCCAATAAACAGATAGGTAACCAGGCGGAACAAAGCATTGTCGCCGACAAACAGGTACAGCAGAACCGAAATCGTCAGGAAAAGGCCAAACACTTCCAACAAAAACGGCAGTCCCATATCCCTTATTCCTCATCCCTGTCGCTGCGCTTAAACAGCCCCATCCCACCCGAAACCAATCCACCCACCAGGACAATCCCAAAAGCCAGGAAAATCCCAATCTGGTAAGCGGAAAGGTAGTTCAATGCCCGGCTGTTACTCTGCCCGGCCAACTGCGCGTACATCGCGCCTCCCAGCATTCCGCTGGTCATTCCTGCGATCTGGCCGCTTTCTACATATGGCTGTAAAAGCGGCGCTGCCTGCGCGCTGGCAACCACGAACAAAGGTACCTTCCCCAACTGTGGCTGAACCTGCTCCACCCAGGCGCGCCCAACTTCAGCCCGGTCGGTCAGCACGATCACCTGCGAAAAATCGCTCAGGCTATTCACATCCTTCAAAAGCGCATCCGCGCCCCAGGCTGCCTTGCCTTCCAGCGTAGCCGGGGCAGCCCAGCGCGGTTGGCTGGCAAAACCCACCAGCGAGATCGTCCCACCCGGCAAATAACCAAGGTTGACGCGCTGCGAATAATCTTCTGATACATCATCCAGCAGCTGCTGCCCCAGCGCCGGGCCGGCCGCTACGGTAGAGACCAATACAATGCGAGCATTCTTCTCCACCAGCTGCGCTACCACCCCGTTGGCGACCATGCGCATCTCGCCGGAAAGCCCTGGCTCGTATTCGATCGCCAGCAGCACCGGGCCCTTTGTACTGGATTGTAGATTTTCGTTGATCATCTCAAACATCTGGTTTTCGGCTGGGAAGCGTTCCGGCGCGGGCGCCGCCAGCAGGCCAACTTCAAAAATAACCGGGAAGGCCAGTGCGACCAGCAGGAAAACAGCTAACAGAACCCGTATCAGAGCGCCCGGGCCAAGCGCGCGGGCAGGCGGGATCAGCAGCGACTGGGATTCTTGTGACAGGATGCTTTCGAGCAGCGCCGCCTGTGTGCGCTGCTTTTCCGTGACGTGCAGCTTGACCGAGTAAACCGGCGGCTTGCGATAGCGAGTCGCCATGTCTTCAACAGGCAGCACACCCCGCATCCCGGCCAGCGGACCAGCCTTTTCGACGCGCTGATCGTTCTCACTCGCCGGCGCTTCGCCCGGGAGGATCGATTCAAGCGGGCGCATATCGCGCACCCAATCCGGCAGCTCTGCGTGCGCCAGCTGTTCGTCCGCTGCTTCAGGCAGCTGCAGTCCGGTTTCCGAGGCCTGGGTCTCCGAATCCTGTGCCGCGGCTCTCTGGTCCTCGGACCGCTGAACCGCCTCATCCTCGCCAAGCCATTCCGGCAAATCAACGCTAAACGGTTGGTCGCCTTCTGCGGATGCCAGCGCCCTGGCGCTGCTCAACAGCGGTGAAACCGGCGCTCCGGTTTCTTCTTCCTTGAGCCCCTGGAAATCGCGCAGCCAATCCGGCCCTTCAGCCTCTTCGGCAGGTTCCGCTGCTTGAGCGGATTCCTGCGCAGAGGAAGCTGCTGGCGGGATTTGCCCGCTGGCTGGTTTCAGCCCGCCGGTCACCCGGCTCGGCTGCGTTTTCTCTATTTCGCTTTGATCGAAGTTGGCAAACCAGTCTGGCAAACCTGCCGCGGCTTCCGCGGGCCCTGTAGCCTGGGTTTCATCCGCGGCTGGCAGTTCGTTTGCCGCTTGCGGTTCGTCTGCCGCCCGGTCACCGGCCGAAGCAAAGTCTTTGTTTAGCCAGTCTGGGATTTCAGCCGCGGCGGAGATGTTCTCTTCCGCCGCGCCGGTAAATGCCGGCATTGGAGCAGTTGGTTCAGCCGTTTCCGGCGCTCCCGCCGTTGGCACATCATCCGAGAATAACCACGCGGGCAGATCACTCTTCCCGCCCTGCGACTGGTCAGCCGGTTGTACAAACGGCTGCTCTTCCGGCTGATCCGGCGTTTTCGCGTCACTGTTCAACCAGGCCGGCAGCCCGGTAAGACCAGCATCAAACGGCGCAGCTGTTTCAGAAGCTGCCGCATCTGGGCCGGTTCCCCGCAGCCAATCCGGCACACCCGATTCATCTGAAGGGACAGCTTCTGCAGGCGGCGCAGTCGCTTCGCTCTCCAGTCCCCGCAGCCAATCTGGCACCCCTGGTTCGCCCGCCTGGGCAGCCGGTTCAGCAGAAGACTCGCCGCCAAACCAGGACGGCATATCCGCGCCTGGCGTGGCAGAGGCTGCGGCTGCGGCCGCGGCCGGTTTATCCCAACCGGTAAAGGGTTCTTCTCGCATTTCTCCAGCCGGGGGTGTCTGGTCCGGCGTCGCATCTGGCTCTTCCAGCTGCGATAAGAAGCCCGTCAGGCCAAATCCACTGGTAGGTTTCTCCGGCGCTGGAGGATTAGCCGGCGCGTTCCATTCGAACCCGCTTTCTTCCGAAAAAATAGCCGGAGGTTCATCCTTCGCGGGCGGGCGCTCCTCGGTTGGCTCTTCCAAACTAGAGAGGAAACCTGACAGGCCCGTTCCCGAGCTCAATCCCGGATCTGGCCGTGCAGCGGGGGTTTCACTCTCCAGGCCCAGGCTGCTCAACCAATCATATTCGCCTTTCGCATCCGCAGGCGCGTCTTCCGCTCCGGAAGGCGCCGGCGCACCAGCCTCCGGCGGCGCGGCAGGCTTGCTTTCATCTTCCGTAAAGCCGGCCTGCCAGGCGGAAAGCTTGCTCATCCAATCATCTTCAGCAGCCTCCGCCCCGGTCGAGGTTCCAGAGTCGGACGCGGGAAATTTATCCGCGTCAGTTTGAGCCGCACCGGCGCTGTCGTCCGGACGCTCGTCCGAGAAGCCGCGCAGCCAGTCAGCCGGTTCCAGGCCTGATCCAGAGGGTTCCGCTGGCGGAGCTGCCTGGCCAGGTTGGGCGGTTTCTCCGCCCGGGATCCGGCTCAACCAATCATCCAGGCCCTGGTCAGAAGATGCATTTCCCTGTGCAGGATTATCCTGCCCAGGTTCCTGCAGCCCTTTCATCCAGTCTGCCTCTTCTGCTTTGTCTTCGCCAAACAGGTCAGATGCACTGCTGGTTTCTGTACGGGCCCGGTCGCGAATGCGCGAAAGCCAATCGGGAACGTTTGAATCATCCTCAGGCCCTTCCGGGGCTTTATCAGAGGCGCCGCCCCCAGTTTGCGAGCCTGGACCATCCGTACGCAGGTCTTTCAGCCAATCAGGTTCGTCACCTGGCGAAGCCTCAGCTCCCGGCTGACCGCTCGGGGATAAGCGCAGAGGTTTTATACGCGCACCGCAATAAGCACACACCTCCACCTCGGGAGGGTTGATTTTACTACACATGGGGCAACGGACATTTGCCATAGTTTATCCACTATAAGGGCGGTCTGCGCCAAACAAAATGCGCAAACCCGCTATCAGGCTTCCCAGGGCAATCCCCAGCAAGATACCTCGCCCGCCTGCTACGGGCAAAAGCCGGAGCGCCCCCAGGAACGGGTCAATAAACGAATTATCCACCTGGCTGTTCAATAATCCACTGTTCAACAGCAGGAATAGCAAAACACTGATGAAGAAAACCACCGGGAGTATGCCTCGCCGACGCCGGAGAAGACGCATCCCCGCCAGGGTCAGGGTGACGGCCAGCAGCGCCATCATGCTGGTTTCCACCGGCACCTGTACCGCCGTAACAAACTGTTGGAAACCGGCAACCGTAATAAAGTTGCCGAAAGTGTACGCAATAATGCCCAGCACCAAAGCGGCCACAAAACCGGCCAGCATAAATATACTGTAGCGGTCGGGGTTGCGCCTGGCGCGTAGTTTATTCCAATGCGTGACCACCAGCCCTAATATTGCTACCAGGGTAACAAAACTTGCCAGGATTGCGGCCCAATCGACGATCAAAATGCGTACCTCGCGCAGCGCCGGAACACCTGCTGCCGCCGGAACGAAGTATCCGATCAAGACCACCAGACCAAAGGCAATGGCAAACGCAGTCGCAATGGGTGATCTCATAGAATCCCTAAACCAAGCACGGAGTTCACCAGTACCAGGAGCGCCCCACCAATCAGGGCAGCGATCACCACCCAGCGAAGAATATCCTGTACCCGCAGCCCGGCCTGATAAATCGACCCGGCCTGCAGGTAAGCCGGTACGGCAAACAATTCTTCGCCAATTAAAGGCTCGCGTGCGGTGGCGTACAGCACCGACTGGGCAGCCACGGAATCACTGCCGGCCAGTACAAACGAGTCCTGGCGTTCCGCGGCTTCGGCCAGGAGGGCCACTTCGGGGCCGAAATTGCCCACCAGAATATTCGCCGAAACTCGCTCGTCATAAATCACCGGCAGCGTCCCGGCGATATACGAAAACGGGGTGGGCCCGGCCAGGCGCGCCTGGGATGGGTCGTACTGGTCCGGAACGTTCGCGATCCGGTATGCGGCCCGCAACGTATCCTGGCTCAGAATTGCCAGTGAGCCGTCCCCACTGGTCACCACCGGCGGCCGGTCACTGACGGAACTCAGCAGACCAATCCGCTCCAAGGTGCTTAGCCCAACCAGTGCGGAAGCATTCGTTGGGCTGAGAATACTCGATTCGCCAATCGATACATGCAAGCGAGAACCATCTTCCACGGCCAGGCCAATCGCGCGGCGTAAGCGCTGCATAGCGCGGATTGGGCGCAGCACGGTGCGAGAACGGGCTGGTTGTCGCCTTCTGGATTTTGTGCGTTGCGGCAGTGAAAAGAAAAACATGAACCCGGCGGCGGTAAAAACCAGCGCCAGCCCCAAAAGAGGTCCCAGAAGTGCTTCCATTGAATTCACCCGGATGACTCCTCTCGTATATAAGCTGCAAAAGACCGGGTTTCCTCCTGGTCTTCGAACAAGCTCGCTAAAGCAGCCAGGCGTCCTCCAGGAACGATCTGGCCCAGAAATGGCTGCCCGGCAAACACCGCCTGTGCGAAAAACACACTCAGCGGACCGGCTGCCTCAAGCAGCGCCGCGACCAATTCTGACATACCCCAATGTTGCAAGATGTGAGCCCATTCTGGCCAGAAAGAACGATCTTTCTGCATAACATCAGTATAGCATAGTTTAATAAAAGGGGTATATTTGCAATAGATTCCTGGTTTTATCCTACAATTTTTTCAGCGCATTTTCCGGTTTTTACTTTTATTTTACGCGCAAGCAATTTCCAACTTCTTTCAAATTTCTTCCGGGTGCCACAGGCAGGTTCCCCCATCCGACCGCCAGTACGCTTCTATATCGGCGTCCATCGCTTCGCGCGCGGGCCAGAATGTGCTGATCTGCGAAGCGTAGCTGGCAACAGCCGCCTGCCAGACGGCCAGCGCTTCACGCGAAACGCTTTGACAGGTTTGCTGCCAGCCTTCCCCTACTTTGCCGGTCCACTTCGTTTCTGGGTTCGCCGCATATGGATAATCGGGGTAATACCACAAACCAACCCGCGAACGGCTCGCGGCCTGCTCCGCGGCAGCGCGGACCAGCGAATGATCGACGTGATTGCCAAAGGTGAGCGGGCTGACCAGCCGTGGTTCCGCGGCGGAAGCGGCCCGCCGCAGCCCCTGGCCAATCCAGGCCGCCAGCCGGTCGACGATGCCTTGTTCCGCAGGGTGGAGCGGCTGCCACAGCGCGTCGTTGTTGTTCACCAGCCAATCCCCACCCGGCAGCCGGCGGTAGATGCAGTCAGGCAAATCCCAGTAGCGCGTATCTGCGCCTAACCGCCTGACCGCTTGCTCATCCTCCGCCTGGCGTACCGGTACCGCTTCCGGCCCGGTCCCCCAGCGCAGATGAAGATCCCGAGCAAAATTCGAGAAAACCGCGCCTTCGTCTGGCGCACCCGCACAGATCGTCCAGACCTCCACATTCTGCCCGGCGCGCACCTGCTCCCACACCAGTCCCCCGCACGAGAGAACCACATCGTCAAAATGAGGTGATAGATAGATCCAGCGCATCGGCGTTATGCTCAGTAAGAACGGCCCGCTCGGCGGGCCGTTCCGTTTTATTTCTGGTTATTCTTCCGCTTCGATCTTTTCAATCTCAGGGAAGAACTGGCGCACCGTACCGGCTACCCACCCATTCAGGGTAGTCATCGACAATGGGCAGGTTTCACAGGCTCCCCCCAGCCGCACCTTCAAGCACTTGCCGTCGAAATTTACCATTTCAACGGATCCGCCGTGGTACTGGCTGATATACGAATCCAGGGTGTCGATGAGGGCTTTCACGCGCTCTTCGGTCGAGAAATCCTGGTCACTTTCGGTCATTTTTGCTGCTCCTTCTTAAAAAACGCTCATCCGTCTCGATTTTCTGGGTAAGAATTTTCAAGACCTGGGTATGCGTGCTGCGTACACGTTCGGCGATTACACTTGCCAGGCGCTCTACAAATACCCGCCCAGTTTCCGGATACTTTGCGCAGATCTTCGCCAGGCTTGCTCCATGCATACAATATACATCACTCGCCTGTACTGTGCGAGCGCCAGAGGTATATTCATCCCGCCGGAGTGCAGCAGACCAGCCAAAAACGCCGCCCGGGTCAATCCGGGCCACTACCAGGGGTGGGCCATCATAAGGCTTGTACTGGATCTCCACCTCCCCCAACAGAAGGATATACAGACGATCGGCAGGTTGGTTCTGCTCGAAAATCACGTAATCCTTTGGGAACTGGCACTCTTCGATGAATTGCGACAATTGACTGATCTGATTGCCGTCCAGGCCCGCAAATATTGAGAGCTGGGCGTAACCTTGTCTAAACATTGACCCAATGTTAATAAATCCGCTTTTTGTTTTGTAGTGGCAAATTTCCCTAAAGGGCAGACGTTTATCCTCGAAACGATTTGGCCTGGTTTTGCCTGTGCTTACCAAACTTTTAAATAAGGGATCCCTCACTTTCCTTACAAGAACCTATCATCGCATTTACTGCCTTGACAATTTCAGCGGGATCGTATATCATCAGCGTTGTTAGACAATGATCTAACCCCCCCACAACGAGACTCGCATGACCGTACTACAATGGGACGAAGGGACAGCTTACAATCTCTTCGTCAGCCTGTATGTGCTACACCGCCCAACAACATTGGGTGTACGCCCATCCTGGGCTGAAGGGTTGCGCAGCGCGATTTCCTTGAAAAAGTGCAGTCTTTCCTACCCGTCCCGTTGAGCTGGTTGTACCTCCTGCCGGCCGAAGCCAAAACCGCTGCCGGCGCCCTCATTGTCCTGGCGCAGCTACCCGCTGCCGAGCGCCTACCATCGCTGCTTATCACTGCAGACACCCCCATCGAAGCCATCAACGCACTACAAACTGTCACCCTGCGCCAGATTTGGTCTTCGGCCGAGCAAGAGGTACTTCGAGCTTTTCTCCTTCGCAGAGGAATCTTCCCCAGGTCAAACACACTGAATAACGTGTGCGAGACCTGGTCTGATTTAACCGCCTCGGGCGAACAATTACGCCAGGCCCTCTCCACCTACGCTCAGGTATTCTTTAACGATCGTATCTCACTGCTCATCGAATTTCTCACCCCCGACCCGCAATAACCATGTAACTTTTCCAGCCGGGCCGCATCCAATCAGGTGTAGAAGAATCCATTTTTTTTAATCAAGAGGTTATATCAGCATGGAATTAAGCATCGATTTTCCCGGCGGCGCGCGAGTGGATGCCCATTTTGGCCCATATACCGTCCAGACCGACCAGCCATCCAGCGGCGGCGAGGCTGGTTCGGCGCCTACTCCCTTCGAACTATTTTTGTCCTCGATTGGCACCTGCGCCGGAATCTACGTTCTCGGCTTTTGCCGCCAGCGCGGCCTGCCCACGGAAGGCATCCGCATAATCCAGCGCATGCACAGCAGCGAAACCAGTGGAATGGTTGAGAAGATCGATTTGGAAATCCAGGTCCCGCCGGGCTTCCCCCAAAAATATTATGCTTCGCTAATTCGTTCCGCCGAACTATGCAAGGTAAAAAAACACCTGGAAGACCCGCCAGACTTTGAGGTCTATACAAAAGTAAGCGAACCAGTTTAGGCCTGGTCAGAGCTTCCCCCGCCTACCGGCGGAAAGAAATCGAGTACATCGCCTGTCTGGAGGGGGGTTCCGTCGCCTTTCTCCATGTTTTGTACATCCTGCCCGTTGATAAAAATGTGCACGTGGGCGTGGATTTCGCCTGCTTCATCCAACCAGTGCGGGCGCAGCACCGGGCGCTGGTCGACAACCGCGTGAACCGCCTCGCGCACGGTCGTTCCCTCAGGCAGGTCGATTTGAAAGGTCTTTATCCCGGCAATCAAGCGGAACGTTGCATAAAGGTTAAACTGCATTGCGCACCACCATCCAACGCTGACAGGTTGTTTCCCCTATTGTATTACAGGTTCGCGGGTAAAATCACCTGCCGTCCCGAAACCGGGCTGTGGATCACTTGCAGGGGAATTTGGTAGGCTTGCTCGAGCAAATCAGGCAGCAGCACCTCCGCCGGCGCGCCAAGCGCGCGCAGTTCGCCATCAATCAAAAGCGCCACACGGTCGGCGTAGCGGGAGACGAGATTGAGGTCATGCAGCGCGGCTACCACGCCAAGATTTTCCTGATGCGCCAGGTGGCTCACCTGATCCAGCAGGCTGATCTGGTGATGCAGATCCAGGTGCGCGGTTGGCTCATCCAGCAGCAAGAGCGGGGCATCTTGCGCGATTGCGCGCGCCAGCAGCAGGCGCTGCTGCTCGCCGCCCGAAAGTTCACCCACCCGCCGGTCGGCCAGGTCAAGAGCCTGCGCGCGTTCCAGCGCCTGGCGCACGGTCTGTTCATCCCGCGCGGATACCTGCCCCAGCCAGTTGAGATGCGGCGTGCGGCCCAGTAAAACCAGCTCCCATCCGGTGAACGCCGGGGGCAGGTTGCGCGCCTGCGGGACAACAGCCACGCGCCTGGCCCGTTCGTGCGGCTTCAAAGCCGCCAATTCTTGCCCCGCTACGCGCACCTTTCCGGCAGCCGGCGAAAGGACTCCGCTCAGCGCGCGGATGAGCGTGGTTTTGCCCGCTCCGTTCGGACCAATCACGCCCAGAATTTCGCCGGCCCGCACCTGAAAGGAAATCTCCTTCAGCGCCAGCCGCTCGCCATATTTCACGGAAAGGGAATCAACTTCAAGAATCATATTTCACCAGAAATTCTGCTGCTTCGACCGGCGCAGCACCCATAGAAAAAACGGCGCTCCAGCCAGCGCGGTGATAATCCCCACCGGCAGTTCCTGCGGAGCCATAACCACCCGCGCCAGCACATCCGCCACCAGCAGCAGCGTTGCTCCACTAAGCACCGAAAGCGGCAGCAGACGCCGGTAATCCCCACCCCACAGCATGCGCACCACGTGCGGCACGATCAGCCCGACAAAGCCAATAACCCCGGCAAACGAAACAGCCGCCGCGGTGGCCAGCGAAGCGGAAAGGATCACGCCTGCCCGCACCCGCTCTACCGGCAGCCCCAGCTGCTGCGCCTGTTCATCGCCCACCTGCATCACGTTCAATGCATGGCCCATACTCAACAGCACGCCCAGCCCCAGGGCCACATAGGGCAGTTCGGCCAGCACGGGCTGCCAGCCGCTCATCGTTGAACCGCCCAACAACCAGACCAGCGCCCGGCGCAGCTCCCCGGTGGAATTGATCATCAAGAACGAGGTCAGCGCGGTAGCAAATGAGCTGACCGCCACACCTGCCAGAATCAGGTTGGTCACCGGAAGCGCGCGCCCCACGCGGGCCAGCTCATACACAATCCAAACGGTTACCATCGCGCCGGTGAAGGCCGCCACCGGTACGGCAAACAGACCCAACAGGGTGGTATGGGCTTGCAGCGACATCGCCAGGATCGCGCCCAACCCCGCCCCGGATGCCACCCCAATCAGGTACGGGTCGGCCAGCGGGTTGCGAAACAGTCCCTGGTATGCCGCGCCGCTGCCTGCCAGGGCCGCCCCGGTCACCGCCACCAGCACGGTGCGCGGCAGTCGCAGCGAAAAAAGAATCGTCGCAAACGGCGCCAGGGCCGCCGGCATTTCAATCCCCGCAAATTGCACTGCCGCTTGCGCCCGGAAAAGCGCGGCCACGATGGATGGGGGGATAAAAACGCTGCCCACCGCCACACTGAGCAGCAGCGCCAGCGCCAGCAGCAGCAGGCTGAGCCAGAAGGGGTGGGCAGCAGTTCGGAGCATTATAGCGCTTCCTTTACTTGAACACTTCAGGATGCAGGATTTTCGCCAGCTCCTCCAACCCCTGCACCATGCGGGGTCCAGGGCGGCTGACCAGGTCATCGTTGAATTCCAGAACGCGCGCATTCTTAACCGCGTTGATCTCGCCCCAACCCGGCCGCGCGGCCACGGCTGGCGGGCGTGATCCCGCCGTAGAGCGAATCGCCTAATAGAATTATGTCGGGGTTTTGAACGATCAATTCTTCCTGGCTGATCTGCGCCCATTCGCCTTGCAAGCTGTTCGCCAACGTTCACCCCACCCGCCTTTCCAATCAGCAGGTCGATAAACGTGCCTGGGCCAGCCGTCCACGGCTTCGCCGGGTCGGTGGCGTCCAGTTCGTAGAAAACCGTGGGCGCATAGCTTAAAGGAGCAATTTTTTCCTGGACGGCTTTCACCCGCGCGCTCAGCTCGCCTGACAGCTTATCCGCTTCCGTTTTGTGGCCGGTCAGCGTTCCCACCGTCACCAGGTTGGTAAACAAGCCTTCCATATCTTTGGGATTGGGTACCACAAATACATTTGGCGTGACCGTTTTCAGAGATTGGACTACCTCTCCCGCGGTCAGCGGGGAAGCCAGAATCAGGTCCGGCTGCAGCTTCGCGATCTCTTCCAAATTGTACTTACCCGTTGAACCGCCAACGCTGGGCAGGCTTTTTGCTTCTTCCGGATAATTGGAAAAGTCTTCCCGGGCAACTACCTGTTTGCCTGCCCCAAGCGCGTAAAGGATTTCGGTATTCGAGGGGGCCAGGGAAACGATCCGCTGCGCGGGTTTTTCGAGCCGGAATTCCTTGCCCTCGCCATCCTGAACCACAATGGGCCCCGCCTGGGTGAGTGGGTTTGTCCCTGGAGCGCAGGCGCTGGCCAGGAGCGATAAAATCGTAAAAAGTGTGACGAAAAGGACCGTGCGCTTCGCCATTAAATCATCTCCTTCAAAAGGTAAGGTAAGCTCATCGTTTCGGTACAATGCACAAAGTCAAGCAGCGCGAACCAGGTTTTTTGCCTGGGCCGGCCGGCAAGCGCTGCTCGATAAAAAAATCCCTGTCGCGAGGACAGGGATGAAGAAACAGCGCCGTTCGGGCCAACCCGTTTCCCACCTCCTTTCTGCGAGGTTGTGGAGAACTACTCTTCCCAGGCGGTCGACCTGACTTACGAAATCGTCTTTGCGTCTCCGCTCATTCGATTTCGATCACAGTTGCGCGACAGTACCGGACTTGCACCGGTTTCGCCTTTCAGCCTTCCCATCCGGGGGTAAGGCGCCTGAGAACAAGTTATAGAATTGTTTGCATTGTACGCTTGCCGGCCCAATCCGTCAAGCCAAAAAGATTGCATTTCTATGCAGGGCGAGGTTTCTGGTGAGGTCGCCTCCCTAGCTGCGGGCAGTTTCCGCTACCGCGCGCCGTCGAAAACCAAAGACACTGACCATCAACACCGAAAAATAAAGCAGGTAGGCGATGATTTCCGTCAATGAAGGATTACCGTTATAACCGAACAGCGCCTGCAGCATTTGCCCAACCGTCGACTGCTCGTTCAGGATAGGGTTAAGGTCATAAACGTGTTCGACTACCGCCGGAATCCAGCCGATTTCATTAAACTCATGCACCGCCATGCGCCACCAGACCGGCCGCAAACAGGATCAACAGGATATTGGTCAGCCGAAAGAAAGAACCCAAGGGCAGTCGGCGGGTTGAAGAAAACAGCAGCCAGCCCAGGCCGGCTGCACTGGCCAGGCCAACCAGCGCGCCGGTCATCTCCCAGCCCGGGTTCGTTGCCAGACCGGCAGCGACCAGGAATATCGCCAGCTCGACCCCCTCCCGAACAACCGCCAAAAAAGCCACCCCAAACAAAGCCCGTTTCCCTATCTCAATGTCTGGTCGGGCTACTGCCTGGCGCACGTCTGCTTCCAGCCGGGGCTTCAAAAAGCGGGACTGGTTATGCATCCAGATAATCATCCAGGTTAACAGCCCGGCGGCGAACAGCATGGTAAACCCTTCAAAAACCACCTCTGCCGTTCCTTCCAATTGGGCTCCCGCCAGGGTCAACCCAACCGCTACAATCAGGCTGACACCCACTGCGCTGATCACCCCAAACCAGATGCTGGTCGTAAGCTCACGGCGCTGCAGTTTCCGCAGCGCGCCAAACAGAATACCGATAATCAGGGCAGCTTCAACCCCTTCACGAAGTGCAAGTAGAAAACTGGGCAGCATGAAAAACCTTTCTTGGAAAATGATCCTCGGCGGATTGGATAGCCCATCCGAAATAGCAGTCAAACAGGGCAGCGTTATTATAGGTATATCAATGAATTTTGTCAATAATATCAAATAAATCATTTTTAATAAAACAGAGTGTGGCGCGAAATGCGCCACACTCTGTTTTATTTCCAGTATGCCAAATCTAAGGATTATCTCGCAGCCCGCGACCGGCGTACCTTTTCGCCCGGTGCGCCGATTCCCCGGTACGCTGGGGCGGTGATGGCATAAATCGTACACTGTTTTGTGTCCAGCATCCGGCTGCGGATGCGCGGGTCGACATCTTCCAGCTCATTGGAGGTGGTTATTACCGTGGGTAGTTTTGCAGCGTAGCGATAATTGAGAATCTGGTACAGCTTCTCACGCGCCCATGGCGTCGCATTCTGCGTACCCAGGTCATCCAGGATCAGTATCGGAGCCGAGCGCACTTCCTCGAACAGCTCGTCATACGAAACCGTGCTGTTGGGGCCAAACGTGGACCGCAGATGATCTAACAGGTCCGGTACCACCTCAAAAACTGGCGGGCGTTCCAACCCTGCCCGGTAGTTGGCAATGGCAGCCGCCAGGTGGGTTTTTCCACATCCATACGTGCCCATGAAAACGATCCAGCCGTGGGGATTCTCGGCATAGCTTTGCGCGGCTTGAAAAGCCTTCTCCAAACTCTGCCGTTCATCTCCCATCAGTTTTTCCGGCTCGCGCATGCTAAATATCCCAAATGTCTTATCCCGGTACAGGTCCAGCGAGGAAAGCTGCCGCCGGACCGAATTCCCTGCCGGGTCGCGATAATCGGGCGCTTCGATCCGCACCACCGTCACCAGCTCAGGGTCGCGCAGCCGCGATTGAATCCGGCCCTCGATTTCATCCAGGGCCTGGTTTGTCGTCACCACGGTTGGCAGGTTGTTGGTATAACGCGCGTTGAAGATCTGGTAAAGCTTTTCTTCCGCCCATGGAGTCGCGTTTTGCGTCCCCAGGTCATCCAGCACCAGCAGATTAATCGTCCGGATTTCCTCAAAGCGGGTTTCAAAATTCTCTTCTTGCGAGCCATACGCAAAGCGCAGCCAATCCAGCAGGTCTGGCACGGTTAAAAAGAGCGTGGGCACCCTCAGGCTGACCGCGAAGTTCGCGATTGCTGCCGACAGGTGCGTCTTCCCAACCCCATAACTGCCCAACAGCAGCAGCCATCCTTTCAGGTGCTGCGCGTAATATTGCGCCGATCCTAGCGCCATATTGAGCGAATGCACCTGTTCATCGCTCATTCCAACCAGGCCTTCGGTTTTGAAACTTTCGAAGGTCATTTTGCTGAACGCTTCCAGGTTGCTCAGCCGGAACAGGCGCTGGTGCGCTTGCTGCATCACCTCTTTCTCCCGGCAGGCGCAGATATCTACCCGGCCAAAATCCGGGTGACCCACGGACACATCCTTGCGCACGAAACCCACCCCGGCGCAGACCGGGCAGTTTGGGTCGCCTGGCAGGCTCACCGAGCGCTCGCGGGCCGCTTCCCCTCGCTCAGTGCTCGATGTAGTCGGCGAACTCACCCTCGATATATCGCCGGCGATCTTTTTCAGCGTCTCGTCGATTGGTTCCATCTCGTCCTTCCTCCTGCCAGGAGCGCAAGATTGCCTCCACGTACTTCCAGCGCCGCACATTGTTCTGCACGGCGATCCGGATGGCTTCTTCGATCCAGTCAAAATGATACGTCTGTTCCGTTTCGCGCAGCATGTCCGCTACCAGCGGGGTAAGCGGGCCAAAATTCTCTTCATACAGGCGAAAAATATTCGGCCGCTCCACGTCCAGCGTAACCGGCGGATGTTTTTCCACATTTGGGCGCCATTCGCCGTTCTGGATGGCCTGTACCGCGGCCCGCCCGCGCGGAGTATTGAGGAAATAGAAAGCCTCCTCAAGGCTGCTGTTCCCCACCTGCGCGCGCAGCAGCGTGCCCCGCTGCACGGCCCGTTCCAGCGCATCCGCCAGCCCGTCCGCACCCAGGCCTTTTACCAACCGCTCTTCCCCGGCAAAATCCGCGTGGTTCAGAAAACGCACCGGCGCTTCCTGATGATCCAGAAACCAGATCGCATACAGGGTAACTTTCATCTCACCCAGGTGATTAATCTCCGGCAGCAGCTCGCTAAAAAACGGGTCGGGGACGGGCGTCATATGAACCTTACCGGATGGGAACCCCACAAAAGATGCCATTGCTCCCTTCTCCTAATGACGTCCCGGCGGAGGCGGCGCGGCATTTTCAAAGCGCGCCAGGTTGCTCAAGAAGATCAGCTCGATGCCCGAGTGCGTGGGGCCATTGCGATGCTTGGCGACAATGATCTCGGCCAGGTTGGCTTTTGGGCTGTCCTTTTCCATGGCATCCGGGCGGTGGATAAACATAACGATATCCGAATCTTGCTCCAGGGACCCCGATTCCCGCAAATCCGACAGCACCGGTCGTTTATCCGCGCGCTGCTCGACCGCGCGCGATAGCTGCGCCCCTGCCAGCACCGGCACATTCAACTCCCGCGCCAGCACTTTGAGGTTGCGCGAGATATAAGAGACTTCCTGCACGCGGTTATCGGTGCGCATGTCAGAAGACATAAGCTGTAAATAATCGACGACCACCAGGTCCAGCTCATATTCCATGTGCAGGCGGCGGCACTTGGTGCGCAGCTGCATGGGCGTAATGGCGGGGGTATCATCCAGGTAGATATGCGTGTCGGAAAGAACCTCGATCGCGTGGGTAAACAGCGGAATCTCATCCTCGGTCAGCTTCCCGGTGCGCATCCGCTGTGTATCAATGCCCGTCTCCTGGGCAATCAGGCGCTGGACGAGCTGCTCGGCTGACATCTCCAGTGAGAACATGGCGATATGTTTCTTGTGTTTCATCGCCGCGTTCTTCATGATCGACAGCATAAAGCCCGTCTTACCGGCGCCAGGGCGCCCGGCAATGATCAGCAGGTCCGATTTCTGCAGCCCGCCCAACAGCTTATCCAGGTCGACCAGCCCGGTGGGAACGCCAAAAATTTCTTCATCCCGCCGCGACAGCTGGTCCACCCGGTCATAGACCTCACTGAGTACCTGCTGGATTGGCTGTAAATCATGCCGTACGCGCCGCTCGCTGATACTGAAGATGGACTTTTCAGCCTCATCCATAATCGTATCGACGGATTGTTTCTGGTCGTAGGCCAATCGGGCCAAGTCGTTCGCCGATTGCAGCATCCGCCGGCGGACCGCGTTATCTTCAACCAGGTGACCATACGCCTCCGCGTTCAACGATGTAGGTGTCTGGTTGATCAGCGACATCACATACGCCGGACCGCCAATTTCTTGCAGCTGTGCCTGCTGCTCCAGTTCCTCGCAAACCGTTAGATAATCAATTGGCAGGCGGCGTTCGTGCAGGCGGGTAAAGGCTTCCCACACCCAACGGTTGCGCACGATATAAAAATCGTCCGGGCGCAGGAATTGGGCTACGTTGAAGTACGCTTCTGAATCAATCAGAACTGCGCCAAGCACCGCCTCTTCCGCCTGGCGGCTGTGGGGTTGTGACTGTATTTGCGAAGTTGCTACATTGTCTACAGGAATTTCATTCATACCTTTTTCCGCACAGTTCGGATGCAAAGGAAAGGCAAGTCGCCCTTGATGCTATTATTTTAAACCGGAAGCAGATGTTTTTTATTAGAATTTAAAACCAAAACCAGCCGTCAAAACGAAAACCGGGGCATTTTTCCAGCCCCGGTGAAGAAATGTTTTTAGGATTTGCTAACTCTTCTTGTTTTTCGGATCTTCTTCGTCGGGATCATCGTCTTCCTTGTCTTCCAGGTTATCCATGTCCAGGTTCTGTAAAAAGTCCTCAAAAACAGAAAGGCGTTCTGAAGAAGTTTCGATATCTGGTTCTTCGCCAGAGACCGGCCGGGCCGGGGTAGATGGAGCAGCAGGCCTTTGGTTCTGTAAATCTTCCTCTGGGATTACACCTGCCGAATCCATTACTTCCTTTGAAACAAGGATCGGTACGTGCGCCCGGGCCGCCAGTGCCAGCGCATCCGATGGGCGCGAGTCGATATATACGGTCCGCCCATCCACTTCTACGATCAGATTACCGTAAAACACATCTTCCTTTAAGGAAATCACCTCAATGCGCACAAGCCGAGCATTTAAGGTAGACAGAATGCTTTTTAACAAATCATGCGTTTGGGGTCGTTGCACTTCAATTTCCTGAAGAGCTATGGTGATTGCCTCAGCTTCATACGGGCCAATCCAGATCGGCAAATACCGCTCATTATTGACCTCCCGCAGCACCACGATGCGCTGTTGGTTGGTCAGGCTCACCCGTACGCTGTCAATCACCACTTCCACCATTTTCGACATACACCAACCTCCCATCAGGGGTCGATTACATGACCGGGCTGCTAACCCGGTGCCATAGATACTTTATTCTAACACGGGCAGGAATGGGATGCAACTCATCTAGAATAGTTTTGCCAGGATCTTGATTTTTTAAGGTATAATGTGCAAACCACAATAGTATGCGGCTTTATTAAAAATTTGTTACCCAGGAAACAGAATATACACCGGTCGTTATTTTTTTGCTCTGGCGCTGTCGGACGAGACGGTTTCTCAGATGATATGGGGGCAGCCGAAACGGTGAACCGATGAAAGCGAAGATTTTACTAATCGAAGGAAAAAGAGCGGACCGGCCTTCTTTTGTTGCTGGTCTTACCCGCAAAGGGTACCAGGTTGAAAGCGTCGCGAATGGCACCGAAGCTATGGCGCGTCTTGACCCGTTTACCCCCGACCTCATCATCATCAACGCTGCTTCGATGCGTACCAGTGGAAAGCGTATTTGCCAGTCGATCCGCGCCCATTCCCACAGTACTCACATCGTGCTGGTAACCGATATCTCCAGCGCCGACAACATTGAAAAAGACGAGCTGGCTGACGTTGTTCTCAGTCTTCCCTTCACCTTGCAAAAGCTGATGAACCGCATCCGCCCCCTGCTGCCTGCCGAACAAAAGGACCTGCTGATCGTCGGGCTGCTGCAGCTCGACCCGATCCAGCGTTGGGTGCGGATTGGCAGCCGCCAGACCAGCCTTACCCCGCGCCTGGTCACCCTGCTCAAGATCTTGATGGAGCATCCCGGTGAGGTGATCGAGCGCGAATACCTCTTCCGCACCGTATGGGATACCGCCTATACCGAAGACACCCGTACACTGGATGTCCACGTGAGCTGGCTGCGCCGGGCAATCGAAGATGATCCCCGCAACCCGCGCTACATCAAGACTATCCGCGGCGTCGGCTACCGCCTGAACATGGACAACGTAAAATAAACAACCCGAATTAACCAACAAAAAAAGCTGGGTTAGCCCAGCTTTTTTTATTGGTTTTCTCTCGTTTTATGAAAGAATCCCGGTTACCAGCGCCAGCAGCAGACCACCGGCAATCACGCTGCCAAGCTGCCCGGCGGTGTTGGAGCCCATCGCGTGCATCAGGATGAAGTTCTCAAAATCTTCATCCTGGGCCATTTTCGCCGACAGGCGGCCTGCCATGGGGAAGGCGCTGATGCCGCACGCGCCAATCAACGGGTTGATCTTGCCGCCGGTAACAAACGACATCAGTTTGCCAAACAACAGCCCGGCGACCGTATCGAGGACAAAGGCCAGCGCACCCAGCACCAGGATCCCCAGGGTCTCCACCCGCAAGAACTTGTCGGCCGTCATGGTTGCGCCAATCGCCAGACCCAGGAACAGGGTGGCGATATTGATGATCTCATTCTGCGCGGCTTTGCTCAGCCGGTCCACCACCCCCGATTCTTTCAGCAGGTTGCCCAGCATCAGGGTGGCGATCAGCGGCGCCGCGTCTGGCGCCAGCAGGCTGATCACCACGGTAACAACGATCGGAAACAGGATCACGCGCTTTTGGCGATACCGGCTTGGGAGCATATTCCATGCGGATCAGGCGTTCCTTGCGGGTGGTCATCAGCCGCATGATCGGCGGCTGGATGATGGGGATCAGGCTCATATAGGAGTAAGCTGCTACCGCAATCGGCCCCAGCATCTCCGGCGCCAGCTTGGTGGCCACAAAGATGGCGGTCGGCCCATCGATCGCGCCAATCACGCCAATCGAAGCGGCCTCGTTGAGCGGGAAACCCAGCAGCCGTGGCCAGGATCAGCACCCCATAAATGCCAAACTGCCCGGCAGCGCCCAGCAGCACCATCTGCGGCATGGCCAGCAGCGGGCGAAAATCGATCATCGCGCCCACGCCGACAAAGATCAGCAGGGGGAACAGTTCGGTCTCAATTCCGGCCTTATACAGCCAGAACATCAACCCGCCTTCCTGGCCGGTCGACATGCCCAGGTTGGCCAGGATGCAGCCAAAACCAATCGGCAGCAGCAGCACCGGTTCGTATTCCTTGATCACCGCCAGGGCCACCAATACCAGGCCTACCGCGATCATCACCGCGTTGCCCCAGAGTAAAGCTTGTAAAACCGCGTGTAATCTGTTCGATCAGCAGGGAAAAATCCATGCGGTGCTCCTCAGTCAGTGAATTCCATCAGCATCTGGCTGTGCTTGACCTGGTCGCCGATTGCGACATGGATTGCACCGATCTTGCCACTCCGCGTGGCGCGGATCACATTTTTCATCTTCATCGCTTCCAGGATGCACAATTCCTGACCAAAGCTCACGCTGTCCCCTACTTTGACGCTCACCGCGATAATCACTCCGGGTATGGGAGCCAGGACGGCTTTAATCTTTACATTGGTCGAAATATCCGCGGCAGCCGATGGCACCGGCGCCACCGGAAGCGGAACACTTGCGCTGGCACCGCGGCCTGTGGAGCCTTCCCATTTTCTTCCGGCCAGACTTCAAAAGTCTCGCCTTCAACCGTGGCGAGAATCGGCCGGGTATTCAGATCGCCAACCTCAACATCATACGATTGATCATCAATCCTGACGCGCAGTTTCATCGAACCACCTTTTTCCTGGAATTATTCACCGTCTGATTGATCTGGCTGGCGCGGTTCACTGCCTGCCACGCGCTGAGGCCGCCATCCGGTCGACCTTGCTCCGCATGCCGGGTGGGTTTGCGCAGGGCCAGCGCCGCGGATACGGCGGCTGCCGCGACCGCTGCACGGCGCGTGCGATCCGCCCCATTCGTTTCTAGCGCCGCTCCCTGCGCCGCAACGAGCGCCGCCTCTTGCGAAGCAACCTCATCCGCCGGTTCACGAACTTCGCGTTCAGTCGTAACCAGAACCAGCAGCGCCATGCCACCCCACAGCAGCAGGATAGCAATAAAGACCAGCCCCATTCCAATCAGCGTGATCCATAAAGCATTGGCCATTGCGTTTCGCTCCTATCAGCGTCCGGCTAGACCGGGATATTGCCGTGTTTGCGGGTCGGAGAAGGCGCGTACTTTTCCCGCAGCGCGCTCAGCGCCGCGATCAGCTGCGGGCGAGTTTCGCGTGGCTCGATCACATTGTCGATTGCGCCGGTGCTGGCGGCCATATAAGGGGTCAGGAAGCGCTGGCGGTATTCCTCGACCAGCCGCGCGCGTTCCGCGGCCGGATCTCCGGCCGCATCAATCTGCTTGCGGTACAGGATGTTGACCGCCCCTTCCGGACCCATCACCGCGATCTCAGCGCTGGGCCAGGCCAGGCACACGTCCGTGCCCAGGTATTTGCTGCTCATCACCACATACGCGCCGCCGTAGGCTTTGCGCGTGACCACGCTCACTTTGGGCACCGTTGCCTCAGAATAGGCAAACAACACCTTCGCCCCGTGGCGGATAATGCCGCGGTGCTCCTGCTCGACACCCGGCAGAAATCCAGGCGAGTCGACCAAGGTCACGATTGGCAGGTTGTAGCAGTCGCACAGGCGCACGAAACGCGTGATTTTATCCGCTGAATCAATATCAATCACTCCGGCCATCACCGAAGGCTCCTGCGCCACGATCCCCACCGGGTAGCCATCCAGCCGCGCCAGTCCAACGATCGCGTTGCAGGCAAAACCGGCCTGCAGTTCCAGGAAAGAGCCGCGGTCAACCACCCGCCCAATCACCTCGTGCATGCTGTAGGCCTCGGTTGGGTCGATCGGTACCAGCGCATTGAGCGCTTCATCCATGCGGTCCGGATCATCTTCCGGCGCGCAGTACGGTGGATTTTCGATATGGTTATTGGGCAGGTAACTCAGCACCTTGCGGCACAGCACGATGGCATCCTCGTCGCTAGGCGCGGAGAAGTGCGTGGTTCCGCTGATCGCCAGATGCACGTTTGCCCCGCCCAGGCTTTCCGCATCCACAATTTCGCCGGTCACCGTCTTGATCACATCCGGACCGGTCAGAAACATATAGGAAGTCTTCTCCACCATGATCAGAATGTCTGTCAGCGCCGGTGAGTACGCCGCCCCGCCAGCGCACGGGCCAAGCATCAGGCTGATTTGCGGGACGATGCCAGAATACTGCGCGTTGCGCCGGAAAATTTCACCATAGCCACCCAGGCTGTGAACACCTTCCTGGATGCGCGCGCCGCCCGAATCGATCAACCCGATGATCGGGGCTCCGCTGCGCACGGCCATATCCATCACCCGGCAGATCTTGCGGCTGTGGGTTTCTCCCAACGCTCCACCCAGAACGGTGAAGTCCTGCGCGTAAACGAAAACCGTCCGGCCTTCTACGCGCCCGTATCCGCTAATCACCCCATCGCCCATGCTTTTTTCGACCGGCAGGCACTGCTCATCGCCAATGGTCATTGCATAGGCTTCAATCTCCTGAAAGGTGCCGGGGTCGAGCAGCATTTCCAGGCGCTCGCGCGCGGTATGTTTCCCTTTTGCGTGCTGCCGGGCAATTCGCTCTGCTCCGCCGCCCTGCTGAACTTTCTTCCGCATTTCCCGCAGCTCAAGGATTCGGGGATCTTCTTCAGTCATAAAACTCCTCTTATTGAAACGTCAGACAATTAACCCACTACATGCATTGTAATCATAAATGCGCCGGAATTCCTTTTGCATAAAGTACTCAATCAGGCTGATTTTTATCCTCACATCCCATGATACTATTCACGCCAAAACCCGCCATTGCTCAAAAAATTAAAGAGCGGGTTTGCGGCGAGAAACGCGCCGCAAACACCGCTCTTGTCTATGTCTAATTCCCTATTGGGAATTCGATTCCCTACCGGGAATTCAATTTTCTACTTGCACAACTGTCTGGCAACCGCAACCGCGCGGCTCGCATCCGGGGCATAACCGTCCGCGCCGATCTGCTTGGCATAGTTGTCAGTCACCGGCGCGCCGCCGATCATGACTTTTACCTTTTCGCGCAGGCCGGCTTCTTCCAGAGCAGTAATGGTGGCTTTCATGTTGACCATCGTGGTCGTCAACAGCGCCGACATCGCCACAACATTGGCATCCGACTCTTTTGCGGCTGCCACGTATTTTTCAGGGGTCACATCCGAACCAAGGTCCACAACCTGGAAACCCGCGCCTTCCAGCATCAGGCTCACCAGGTTCTTGCCAATGTCGTGAAGGTCGCCTTTGACCGTTCCAATCACCACCGTACCGGCAAACTTAACGTCTGCTTGCTGCAAATGCGGTTTCAATTGCGCCATGGCGCCCTTCATTGCCCGCGCTGAGATGAGCATTTCTGGGACAAAATACTCACCCTCCTCAAACAGGCGACCAACTTCCGCCATCGCGGGGATCAGCGCCTCATTCAGGATGGAGGAAGCGCTAACGCCGGCTCCCAGGGATTCTTGCACCACCTGTTGAACCGAACCGTTGTCACCTTCAACCACACCATCATAAATTGCCTTCAACTTCTCGTCCATGATATGGGGCTCCTTCAAAAGATTTCCACCATTGCACAACCGGGGTTTTTTAAATTATAACCAATTTGCTCAAAAGCAGTATACGCCCAAACCCAAAAAATGACAACGGTGTCTTTTTTCTGGTTTTTCCCGGTAATCCAGCGCTCATTCCGCTGGCCGGGGATGGAAATACATCGCCTCTACAAACTGCGGGGTAAAGTTGGCATGCGTGGTTAACTCGATATAGTTTACCCCGTGGGCAATACGGGCAGCTTCCATTCGCCTGGCCTGCGAGAGCAGCATTTCTTTGGCCCCTACCCCGGCCGCATTGCCTACCTGGTGAAATCGTTCCAGCGGTAAATCCGGGAACATGCCCACTCGCACCGCGCTGCCCAAATCCAAATATGTGCCAAACGCCCCGGCCACGATAAACTCCTCGATCGCCTCTGCTGGAATCGCAGCTTCCTGGAGCAGTATCTCAATCCCAGCCCGAATCGCGCCCTTCGCCAGCTGGATCTCATTGACATCTTTGCGCGTCACGATAATATCCCGCCCGTGCCCGGTTTCCTCAGCCGGCGCCAGAACGTATTCCGCCTGCCTTCCGCGAGCACGGATTCGTTCTTGCGCCTGTTCGCCGCTGCTGCGCAGCACGCCCCGCGCATCGATAATGTTTGCATCCAGCATCTGCGCCACGGCGTTGAGAATCCCCGAGCCGCAGATACCCACCGGCCGCTCATTCCCAATCGTTGAAAGGCTCACCTTTCCATCTCGGATTGTCACCCGGTCAATCGCACCCGGTGCAGCGCGCATGCCGTCCTGGATGTGCGCCCCCTCAAATGCGGGCCCCGAAGCGCACGAGCAGGAAAACACGCGCCCGTTCACCGTCAGGCTAATCTCGGTATTGGTGCCAATATCGGCCACCAATGTAGTGCGCTGCGCAGCGTATGATTGCGTTGCCAGCAAGGCTGAAACATGGTCCGCGCCTACGTATCCGGCAATGTTCGCCGGCAGAAACACCCGCGCACCCGGCGCTGCCGCCAGGCCAATCTCGCTGGCATCGAAGGAAATTGGCTCGCTCACCACCGGGACGTAGGGAGCGCTGCCCAGTTGTTCCACCGGCAGTCCGCAGAAAAGGTGATGCATGGCCGTGTTTCCCACCGCCACCACATCCACCACTTGCTCGCTGCGCAAATTCAGCTCGCCGCAGAACCCCGCTACGGCTTCGTTGATCGTTTGGACCAGCCGGTTCTGGAGAATTTTACCGTTCTCCTCGCCCCGGTTTGCAAACGCGATCCGGCTGACCACGTCTTCACCATACGCGATCTGCGGGTTCATCACCCCACCGCGTGCCAGGGTAGCTCCACTTTGCAGGTCGACCAGGTACAGCGCCAGTTTGGTCGAGCCCAGATCCATCGCCAGGCCAACCAGCGGCGCCCCTTCCGGCAGCACCGCTACCAGCTCTGCCTGCGCGTTTTCAGGCCGGTGATCCCGCCTTACTGCCAGCCGCGCCTTCCACCCGGACTGGCGCAGAAAATTGGACAGATCGCCGATCAGCCGCAGGCTGCCTTTGAGCGGCCCATACCCTTGCCTGGCCAGCGCCTCATCCACGCGCGCCAGGTCAGAGCGCAGATCCTCCAGGTGGGGTGCTTCCAACGCCAGGTCTACCGCGGTCACCACCGGCGCCAGGCTGACCGCTCCTTCGCGGCCTTCCACCTGCATCTGCTGCACTGCCGTTAGCGACTCGGCTGGAATATCCAGGCGGACATCGCTGAGGGCTTCTGTCTGGCAGGCCAGCCGGTAACCGGCCTGGATCTGCCCGGCATCCAGCGACTCTTCTTCCGTCAGTGTTACCGGGGTCACCGCTCCCTGTGCGATGCGCACCCGGCAGGTGCCGCAGATCCCCACGCCTCCGCACGAGGCTACCAGGTCGACCCCGGCCTTCTGCGCGGCTTCCAACAGATTGGCGCCGGGGGCGGCTTCCACCCGCCGGCCAACCGGCTCAAGATCAATAATAATTTTCCGCTTCTGCGCTGCTTTGCTTGGCATGATCGACTGTAGCGTGTTATCGGACTCGGGCGGCCTGGGCAATTGCCATCAGGTGTTCCGGGGAGGTCCCGCAGCAGCCGCCCACCAACCGCGCGCCATTCGCAAACCACTGCGCCACTTGAGCGGCCATCATCTCAGGCGTCACGTCATATTGCAAATTTCCATCCGCGTTGTTGTGAGGCAGCCCGGCATTTGGCTTGAACCACACCGGCAGGTCGGTCACCTGGCGCAACTCCTGAAGCGCCTTGAGGTTATCCTCCAGGCTGCGCCCGCAGTTGATCCCCAGCGCCGAGACCCCCGCCCCAGACAGCTCTTTGCCCATCTGCGCCGGGTTTACCCCCATCATTGTCCGTGTTCCCCGGTCATAACTGAACGAGCATACCAGCGGCAGGTCGGTCACCGACCGCGCGCCGCGGATGGCAGCCCTGGCTTCATTAAGGTCATATTGCGTCTCGATCACCAGTAAATCAACCCCGGCGTCGCTCAAGATGCACGCCTGGTCAGCGTAGGCTGCTTCGGCATCCGCATCGCTCAACATTCCGTACGGCTGCAGCATCTCGCCCAGCGGCCCCATCGACCCGCCCACCAGCGTTTCCGTGCCTTCCACCACCTGGCGAGCCAGTTCAACGGCCCGGCGGTTGGTCTGCTCAAACCGGTCGGCCAGCCCGGCATGTTCAAGGTGCAGCCGCGTACTGCCAAATGTATTGGTAAGAATAATATCCGACCCGGCTTCCAGGAAGTCGCGGTGGAGCTGTTTAACCGCCTCCGGGTTATCGATTACCCATACGTCGGAAGGCGTGCCGGCCGGCAGCCCCCGTTGTTGCAAATTCGTCCCGGTTGCTCCATCCAGCACCAGGGTTTTTCCAGCCTGCAGGCGTTCGAGAAAGCGATTTGGGTTCATGTAGGTTGTCTCCAAGGTCATTATATTATATTACATACACTCGGCCAGGAACCGGATGATCGCCTGCCGGACGGGGCGGTGGAAATGGGCGATTGTCCCATGCCCGCATGGATACCAGTGAATATCCGGCCGGTTCCAGCTCTCCCACAGACGGTCCACGTTCCCCGGGGTGACAATCGGGTCATACTTTCCGGCCAGGAGCAAAATCCGCTCCCGCGCTACCTTTGGCTGCCAGTTTCCCGGCCCAAGCAGCGCCCAGTACTGCTCCAGGTCCGCGAAGGAAACACCGCCTGCCTCCAACTGCTGGCGGCTGCGCCCCAACTGGTACCCATCCCAAAGAATTTGCGCCAGGCTGCCTCCGCCCACGATCGAGACGATTGCCCTGGGCCGGTCATCTACCACGGCCGTCATGCAGCATGTAAAAGCGCCCAGGCTGATCCCTGCCAGCACCACCGGAGCCTGCCGCTCGGCCTCAATCCAGGTGATCAAGGAACGCAAATCTTGCACGCCCTGTCGAAAAGCCATCGCCGACCCATTGATATTCGAATTCAACGAATACTGTCCGCTCCATGTACCGCTCGGCGCCCGCTGCATGTGATATGGCAGCGCGATAAAATACACATCCATTCCCATCCGAATGGCCGGGCGAGCATACCACTCCAGCAGTGCCAGGGTCGTCATGGTATGTCCATGTACGATGATCAGCGCCCCGTTGGTTTTCCCGCCGGGGTGCAGGTTTGCCAGCCCATGCACTGTGTTATTCTTCGGGTAAGGCGATGAATAGGGGCTTCGAAACGTAAACCGGTCGCGCATGGTGACGCTGGCATGATTTTCTTTCCAAAAATTCAGCAGGGGCGGCTCCGCCGGGATCGCATAAAAATCTTCCGGACGAGCTGCCAGTCCGCTCAGCTCGTCCGGTTGAAGTGGGTGAAACGGGTCAGGGGTGTCCCGCACCCGCAGATTGTAAAAAGCAAGCGCGATCGTTTTTTCAAGAAAGCCGGTAACGAAACGGTTCATCTTACCATTATTACATACTTGGCCTTCACCCGGCGCTGTCAATGTTCCCACATTTACCCGCGCCGCGCCCGGCGATCAAGCTACAGCGTTATTTCCGTCCGGCCGCACCAGCAATACTTGCCGTAGAGGGGCCAAAATTGGCGCCGCCCGCTAGCAATACTTGCCGTAAAAGGACCAAAATTGGCGCCGCCCGCTAGCAATATTTCCCATAGATTGGGCCAAAATTGGCGCAGGCACGATAATCCGCGCCCATCGGGTCCTGTGCCCCAAACATACCCCAGACGCTCGGGCGGAAGACTTTCTCCTCCGCAACATTCGACATCGTCACCGGAATGCGCAGGATCGCGGCCAGCGCCATAAGATCCGCGCCAATATGACCGTAACTCACCGCCCCGTGGTTCGCGCCCCAGTTTGCCATCACCGAGTAAACATCCCGGAATGGACCGCTGCCGGTCACGCGGGGTGCAAACCAGTGCGTAGGCCAGGTTGGGTCTGTGCGTTCCTCCAGCTTGTGCGCCACATCTTCCGGCAGGTCCACGAACATCCCTTCCGCAATCTGCAGCACCGGTCCCAACCCCTTAACAATGTTGATCCGCGCCATCGTCACCGGCATTCCTCCCGTAGTGCGGAATTGGGAAGAGTAGCCCCCGCCGCGGAAGTAGCCGGTATTGGCAGTATACCAGGTGGTGGCTTTCAGGCTGGCTTCCACCTCGTCTGGTTCAATCTCCCAATACGGTTTCATTACCGGCTGTCCATCCCGGCGCAGCTGCCCGGTCGCGTCCAGCGTAGCCGCGCCCGAATTAATCAGGTGTATAAAACCACCCTGCGCGTCGCCCCGCAGCGTGTGACCCGTCACCCGCTTGACCGCCTCTGGACTCCAGAATGTGCGCACATCGGCGAAAACCTGAGCTGTATTGGTCAGCAGGTGCCCAAACAGCATCGTCGTGCCATTCAAGCTGTCATTTTCGGTGGCAAACACAAACGGCTCGCGTAACCCATTCCAGTCGAAGGATGAGTTGAGGATGGCTTCCATAAAGTCGCCGTTGGGGAAGTGATCCGTCCACTGCCGCTGGCCTTGAAAGCCCCCGGCAATTGCGTTGTGCCCCAGCGCCTCTTCACCAAAACCCAGTTCGGCCAGGCGCGGGTTGCCGATCAGCATGTCGCGGCTGATCAGCGCCATTTTGACCACCATCTCCCAGTCGCTGTCCTTCTGCTGGCGACTGCGCTGCACCCCTGCGGGGTTGCGGTCTTGCCCTTCTTTGCAGTTTGCCTTGGTCCACGCCAGGGCGCGCTGGTACTCTTCGGGATCGTAAATGCCTTCTTCGATACGGCGCGTAAACTCACTCATGTCTGCCGCTTCGACGCGCATGCCCAGGTAGCTTTCAAAGAAACTTTGGTCCACCATCGATCCCGCAATGCCCATTGAAACGTTGCCTAACGAAAGATAAGACTTCCCGCGCATAATAGCTGTCGCCAGCCCGGCTCGCGCAAAACGCAGCAGCTTCTCCTGCACATCTTCCGGAATGTTACGGTCCCCGGCATCCTGCACATCCTGCCCATAGATGCTGAAAGCCGGCAGGCCCTTCTGGTTATGACCTGCCAGTACCGCCGCCAGGTACACCGCTCCCGGGCGCTCCGTACCGTTAAAACCCCACACCGCCTTGGGCAGCAGCGGATCCATGTCCATTGTCTCAGAGCCATAGCACCAGCAGGGTGATACCGTAATCGACACGCCTACGCCTTCGCGGGCGAACTTTTCCGCCGCCATGGCTGCCTCAGCCACCCCGCCGATGCACGTGTCGGCAATTACACACTGCACCGCTTCCCCATTCGGGTAGCGCAAATTCTCTGTCAGAAGGTCCGCCACCGCCCGCGCCTGCGCCATGGTTTGCTCCTCCAGTGATTCACGCACCCCACGCCGCCGTCCATCGATAGCCGGGCGAATGCCAATCTTCGGAAATTCGCCAACCAAACGCCTCTGACCAACCAAACTATGGACATCGCTCGTCATTGTCATAATATGCTCCTTTCCACTTAATCTACTTTTCTTTCATGCACACCCCACCAGCTCCGCTGATGCGATCACCAATTGACCGTTTACGGATTGACTACTCCGTACTCTTACAGCGGTGAACAGCGCGGGCCAACGCCAGGAATAGATCTGGCCGCACCTGCGCGCTTATATCGCCCGCCGCGCCCATCACAAACCCGCCGCCTTGGGTCATCCCCTGGCAAAATTCTTTCACCCGTTCTTCAACCGTTTCGCGGCTGCCGGAGATCAGTTCTTCCAGGGGGAACCCACCCACAAACGCCATCCGGTTGCGCCAGTTCTCGCGACTTTCCCGGAGCTGATTACAACGCGGGTCCATCGACTGGAACAAATCAAACCCATGTTGATACAATACCGGCAGCGCTTCTTCCACCCGGCCACTTGAATTCAAGCCAACCAGCAGGCTGTGCTCGCGGATAGGTGCAATCAGGCGCAGCAGACGCGGCAGGATGGCCTCCTGAAACAAGCTCGACTGGACTGTCATTTCTGCCCAGCCAAACACATCATCCCGAATCACTGTAAAGGTCACATCCGCGGCAAACCGATCGCACACTGCCCGGATCACCTTCTCCTGTTGGCGCATGAACACATCCATCAGCCGGTCCACAACAGGCCGCCGCGCGCCCGCCGCTTCTTCGTATGTCTGAATTCCAGCCGCCTGCAGGGCCGGGCTGAACAGGCCGCTAAATGAAAGATAAACACCGATGCGCGTGCCCTGTGCGGCCCGCAGGTAGCTCTCCAGCCGGTTGAAAATCTCCGTTAAGGACGGCGGTGGAAATGCCGCGCTCACCCGCGTGGCCGCATCCTGAACCGTCTCCAACGGAAGAAACTCAGGCAGCCAGTTGATCTCACATGGGATCGCATCCAGGCCAACCCGCCGGGCAAATTCCACATAATCCAGCGGGGCAATTGCCTGTTTTCCACTTTCCAATTCGCGCTGCGCATAGGGCAGGCTGCGCTGCAGCACGAATTCCAGCAGGGCTTTGCTGGCAATGCGCGCTTCCACATGCGGCAGCCGTTCCGTATTCCGGTGCAGCAGCGCTCTCTCCAGGCTGCTGGCGTCCGATTCCTCCAGGTCGATAAACTGCCCCACCTTCCCCGTTTTGGAGGACCCATAGCCCGGCAGATAATCCGCCAGCCGCGCGCTGTCCACGTTCTCCAGCGGCCGGATCAGGATCGTTTCGGATTGATCTTTCAATGGCGTCAGGTATGCTGCTCCGGCAGAGGCAGCAAGTGTTGTCGCGTCAACTGTTGCCGCGGCACCCGCCTGCTTCAAAAACCGCCCGCACGAGTAGCGCAATACCAGGCGGCTGGGCAAGATCACCTGGCGCGGATGCAGCGGCACGTTGGCGTTGATCCGGCTGAGCAGCAGCTGCGCGGCGTTGATCCCCATATCGTAAGCTGGCTGAACCACCACGGTCAGGAAAGGGTAGAAGCGCGCCAGATCCGGCAGTTCATCGAAACAAACCAGCGCGATATCCTGCGGAACCGTTTTTCCATGGTTCTGCAGCGACTCTAATGTTCCCAGCGCGACCAGATTATTCGCCGCCACAATAGCCGTCGGGTTAATGCCCTCATCCAGGAGCTGGTCCGTCAGAATCCGCCCGGAAATGGAGCGGTATTCACCCCGCCGGATCAGGCGCGGATCGATGGATATCCCGGCCTCTTCCAGCGCCAGGCAGTAGCCCGCCACCCGTTCCTCGGCCGTGCTGGTCATTAACGGGCCGGAAATAATCGCAATCCGCCGGTGACCCAGCTCGGTCAGGTGATGGGTAATGGCGTAGGCTCCGGATATCGAATCCGTCCGTACCGTATCTACTTCCCAGCCTTCCACCCGCCGGTCGAGCACCACTACCGGCGTTTTAAGGTTTCCAAGCTGGCTGAGGTTGCGCGGATCGGAATCATACGGCGCGATGATCACGCCGTCCACCCGCTGCTGGAGTACAGCGTTGAGATACCCCATCTGTTTCGCCAGGCTTTCATCGGTATTGCACAGAAAAACGGAATAGCCCTCCGCCTGGGCAGTATCCTCGACGCCCCGGGCCACGGTTGTCCAAAACGCATTGGTGATATCCGGAAGGATTAACGCCAGCGTCGATGTTTGCCGCGAGCGCAGGCTGCGCGCGGAAAGGTTCGGCACATAACCCAGTTCCCGGATCGCCATTTCCACCTTTTCACGGGTCGCGGCGTTTACATTGCTGGCGCCATTTATGACCCGGGAAACGGTTACGGGAGATACTCCGGCAAGTTTAGCAACATCATGAATATTGGTCATTGCTTACAAACAGATCCTGAGTACGAATTGAATAGCGTTGCCTGCAATAGGATCAAATGACAAGAATTTCATGGAAACGATTTCAACAAAATCTTTTAAAACAGGCAAATCAATCGTTCGCCCGGCACCCCTGGGCGTACGCATCTCCAAACCATTTTTGGGTAACCTTTTTCATGTTCCCCCAAGCACCCTTTTGATGGGGGGCTGTCCAATGGATAACGGACAGTCCCCCATCCTTGCCTTTTCGTTTTTTACCGGGACTTACTTGTACAGCAGTGGTTGAATATCAGCCGCGTCGATATTGCTCTTGTCGTACCAGTGGAAACCGGTATCGATCGACTTGGGCAGCGTTTCGCCCTTGAGCGCCTTCACGGCCGCTTCTACGCACTTGTAGCCAATCCCGATGGGGTCCTGGGTAATCGCGCCGGCCTCTACCCCGCTGCGGATGGCATCCATCTGCTGCTGGCCCGAGTCATAGCCGATCACCACGATCTTGCCTTCCTTGCCCAACTCTTTCACCCCATTCAGCACACCAATGATCGAGCCTTCGTTGGCTCCAAAGAAACCCTTCAGGTTCGGGTGCGCCTGGATGATCGTCTTGGCCAGGTCGGTCGACTTTAGCTGATCGCCGCCGCCGTACTGGGTGTCAACGATCGTGACTTTCGGGTACTTGCTCTTGATCTGGTCGGTGAAACCCTTTACCCGGTCGATACCGGTGCGGCTGGTCTGGTCATGAGCAATCACGGCCACTTCACCTTCCTGTCCAATCAGTTCCGCCATCTTGTCCGCAGCCATAGCCGCCGCGGCGATGTTATCCGTCGCTGCAGTGGTCACCGGGATGTCACTGTCAACGCCGGAGTCAAAGCCAACCACGGGAATATTGGCAGCTTTGGCTTTTTCCAGCAGGGGGATAGCCGCTTTTGAGTCCAGGGCGGCAAAGCAAATCGCGGCGGGTTTCTTATCCAGCGCGGTCTGCAGCATTTCAATCTGCTTGTCTACCTGGGACTCGTTCTCAGGACCTTCGAACGTAATATCAACGTTGAAATCCTTGGCAGCCTTCTCAGAACCGGCCTTTACCGCCTGCCAGAACTGGTGCTGGAATCCCTTGGAAATCACCGGGATATAGGGCTTGGCACCCGTAGCGGGCTGCTGCCCAGAGGTGGCGGGCGCTTGGGTCGCTGCGGCGGGAGCGCAGGCGCTTAACACCATCGTCGCGATCAGCAAACACGAAAAAACAGTCAATAACGTACGGATCTTCATCGCTACTCTTCTCCTTAAAAGAATTTTTGTTAAAGCTCTAAACGGAGCTATGGTTCCGCCTGGAGCGAATAACCACCATTCTTCCAAAACACGGCTCTTTATGAACCGCATTCTGGAAGCTAATTCGAGCGGCGGCGGATGATATCCGCGTACACCGCCAGGATCACAATGCTGCCGGTGACCACTGTCTGCCATTCCTGTGGCACAGAAAGGATGCGCAAACCGTTGGTCAGCGTGCTGATGATAAAAGCACCAATAATCGTTCCCAGGATCGTCCCCTCACCTCCGCTCAGAGACGTACCCCCAATCACCGCAGCGGCAATCGCGTCCAATTCATATCCCTGGCCCAGGGAGGGTTGGGCGGAATTCAAGCGAGCGGCAATCAACACGCCCGCCAGACCGGCAAACAAACCGCATACCGTGTAGACCACCATTTTCCACCGGTCTACATTGACGCCGGAAAGACGGGTCGCTTCCTCGTTGCTGCCCAATGCAAACGTGTAGCGGCCCAAAATGGTTTTGGTCAGCACCAGGCTGGCGATGATCGCCACGCCAAACAAGATGATCACCATATTGGGAATTTTTAATCCCGGGATGATCGCGTTCAGGACCGAGCCCATCGCAATCTGATTAAAAATGGGGGTGTCGTTGAAATAGATGGGCCGCAGCCCGGAAATCACCAGAGACAGCCCCTTGGCGATATTCAACATGCCCAGGGTGGCAATAAAAGGCGGGATCTTAAATTTCGCGATGATGATTCCATTGGCCAACCCGGCCAGCGCACCGGTCGTCATTCCAACCAGAATGCCCAACGGCACCGGCATTCCCCAATTGGTGACGCAACACCCCGGTCATCACCGCCGATAATGTCATCACCGTCCCAATGGATAGATCGATGCCCGAAGTGATAATGACAAAGGTTGCTCCCAGGGCCAGGATGCCGTTCACCGTGGTGGCAATCAAAATACCCACGATATTGTCAAACTGGAAGAAGTTCGGCGAAGCCAGAGAAAAACCGATGAACAGGATAATCAGTCCGGCAAACGCCAGCAAGCGTTGCATCGTATCTGAACGGAGCATGGACTTTGACTTTTTCTGAGCGATTTGTGCATCCATAAGTTCTATCCCTGTATTGGCTAGGCTGCGTCTGGTTCAACAGCGAGGATGGTTTCACCCCGCTGCGTGGCATATTCCATAATCCGCTCTTGCGTGGCCTCGCTTGCGCTTAGTTCGCCCGTTACGCGGCCCTCACACATCACAACGATCCGGTGGCTCATGCGCAGAATTTCCGGTAGTTCCGAAGAAATCATGATAATGGCCTTGCCCTGCTGCGCCAGGTCGTTGAGCAGTTTATAGATCTCGCTTTTCGCCCCCACGTCAATCCCGCGCGTTGGCTCATCGAAAATCAAGATCTCCGTATCCGCGGTCAACCATTTGCCTACGATCACTTTCTGCTGGTTGCCGCCGGAAAGGTTTTTTACTTTTTGCTGCAGGCTGGGTGTTTTAATCGACAGCGCGTTGATATAATGTTCCGCCGTCGCGCGGATCTTCGGGCTGTTTACCCAACCCAGCAGCCCCAGGAACTTGTTGAACGCCGAGAGCACAATATTGGTTTCCACATCCATGCCCACCGTCAGGCCAAAGCGCTTGCGGTCCTCGGAGAGGTAGCCGATGCCCTGCTGCACCGCGTCCTGTGGCGAGTGGATCTGCACCCGTTTCCCTTTAATATAGATCTCGCCCGAGTCATACGGGTCTGCCCCAAATATTGCCCGGGCCACTTCGGTACGCCCGGCCCCCACCAGCCCAGAAAAGCCCAGCACCTCGCCGCGCTTTAGCTTGAAGTTGACATCGCGGATCAGGTTGCCCCGGTTCAGGTGTTTCACTTCCAGCACAACCTCCTGGTGGCCGTTTTCTGGGATTTCCGGCGCGGTCTCGTAAATCGTCCGGCCCACCATCATGCTGATAATCTGGCCCACCGACACCTCACCGGTCTGCACCGTGTTTACGTAGCGCCCGTCGCGCATCACGGTTACCCGGTCGGAGATTTTCTTCAATTCTTCCAGGCGGTGAGAGATGTGCACGACCCCCACCCCTTTTTCGCGCAGGTCGCGGATCATGCGGAAAAGCTCGTCGATCTCTGTGTCGGTCAGCGCCGCGGTCGGTTCATCCATAATCAGCACTTCCGCATTGAAGGACAGCGCCTTGGCAATCTCCACCATTTGCTGCTTGGCAACCGTCAGGTCCGCCACCTTGGCGCGCGGGTCCAGCTTCAAACGCATCATTTCGAACAGTCGCTCGGTCTGTTCGTTGATCGCTGTTTCATCCAGGATAAACGGCATCCCCCGCCGCGGTTCGCGCCCAATAAAAATATTTTGCGCCACCGTCAGGTGCGGCATCAGGTTTAATTCCTGGTGGATGATGCTGAGCCCCAGGAGCTGCGCCGCTCTCGGGTTGGGAATATCGACTTCCTGGCCCTTATAAAATATGCGTCCGGCGTCTTTCTTATAAATACCGGTGAGCACTTTCATCAGCGTCGACTTCCCCGCGCCGTTCTCGCCCACCAGGGCATGCACTTCGCCCGCGCGCAGCTCAAACTGGCACTGGCTAAGCGCATGCACTCCCGGAAACGACTTTTCGATCCCTTCCATCAAAACCAGAACTTCACCCATGCACGATCCTTTGAGAAGTGAAGGATTATGGAAAATTTAAAGAACCAATAAGCACCGGTAATAAGAATATCATGGAAACGATTTCACTATAGCAAAAGCCCGCGCGTAAGTCAATAGTCAGCAGGTAACCATTTAAAAAATGTTCCGGCCCGTTTCACAGGCCGGAACATTTTGGTTATTTTCGCCTACTCTACTTCGCTCAACCGCACCGGGCGGTGTTCCTTCAACGACTTTGTCGCCGCGATCGCCATCACCACCGGGATGCGCCCATCGATACCGGTCACCGGCGGGCAGCTGCCTTTCTGCACGCAGTCCACGAACATCTGCAGCTCGTCCACAAACGACTGCGCGTACCGCTCCAGGAAGAAATACAGCGGCTTGGCCGAGTGCATCCCCTCGCCATTGCCATAGACATGCCTGTCCGGCGTTTCATTGTGAGTCAGCACCACGCCGCCCGAGCCAAACACTTCCACGCGCTGGTCGTAGCCGTACACCGCTTTGCGGCTGTTATCGATCGTGCCAATCGCACCGTTCTTGAAACGCAGCGTGACCACGGCCGTGTCGATATCGCCGGCTTCGCCGATCTGCGGGTCAACCAGCACCCCACCCGCCGCGTATATCTCCTCAACGTCCGACGCCGATCAGGTAGCGCGCCATATCAAAATCGTGGATGGTCATATCGAAGAAGATCCCGCCCGAAACCTTCACGTATTCGATGGGCGGCGGGGCCGGGTCGCGGCTGGTGATGCGCAGGATGTGCGGCTCGCCAATTTTACCCTCGGCGATCATCTCGCGCACCTTCTGGAAATTCGGGTCAAAGCGGCGGTTGAAGCCAATCTGCAGCAGCACCCCCGCCTTCTCGACTTCCATCAGGGCTTCATCAATTTTTGCCAGGTCGTAGGCAATCGGCTTCTCGCAGAAGATGTGCTTGTGGGCTCGCGCGGCTTCGATCATCATCTGCGCGTGCGTATTCGGTCGACGAGCAGATCGCCACCGCGTCGATCTCCGGGTTGTTGATCACTTCCCGGTAATCCGCCGTCGCCAGAGGAACGTGCAGTTGTTCGGCCAGCTCGCAGGCAGCCTTTTCGATGGGGTCAGCGATCATGATCACCCGCGCGTCGGGGATGCAGGTCGCTACGTTGCGGGCGTGAATTTTCCCAATGCGCCCCGCGCCAATTACACCAACTCGGATCGTTTCAATTGCAGTCATGCTGTGCTCCTGTTGAAAGAGTTACTAGTCGTCCGTTTTCAGTCTTCAGCGTAATGTTCCTCATTATTCTCGACCTCTACAATCCCAAACTCTTCAGATACTCCCGGTTCCTGCGCGCCGATTCTTTCGGCTTGCCCATGCCAGGCAGAACATCTTGCTCGACCACCCCCCAGCCCTGGTAGCCCGTTTTTTCCAGCTCGCTCACCAGCGCCGGGAAATCAATCGCACCCTGGCCCAGCTCGCAGAAAACACCCCGCCGGACCGACTCAAAATAATCCCAGCCCTCCTCCGCCGACTGCCGCCCTACTTCCGGGTTGTAATCTTTGAAATGGAAGTGCCAGATGCGCTCGCGGTGTTTGCGCAGCCCTTCTAACGGGTCGCCGCCGCCAAAGCGGTAGTGTCCCGTATCAAAGACCAGCCCTAGCAGCTTGGGGTCGGTCAAGCCCATCAGTTTCTCGATTTCCGCCGGGGTCTCCACATACCCACCGCAGTGATGGTGAAAGACCGTGCGCAGGCCCGTCTCGCGTTTGACGGCTTCAGCGACCAGGCTGGCGCCTTCCGCAAAGGTCTGCCATTCCGCTTCGCTCAGGCCCATTTCCGGCGTGATCCGGCCGGCATTTTTCGTGCGCTGCGGAATCTTGCCATTCTCATCCGCCAGCACGATAAAAGGCAGGTCGCCCTCTACCCCGGCCAGCAGGCGCGCCGTGCGCACCGCCGTCAGCACCCCGCCCTCGTGGCAAGTTGGGTCTTTGAGCAGCACCGGGACAAATGCGCCCAGCAGCGTCAGCCCGCGCGAGTGGAGTACCTCGCCCAGTTGCTTGGGATCGGTGGGCATAAAACCCCAGTCCCCCAGTTCGGTACCCTGATAACCCGTTTCTACCATCTCGTCCAGCACCTGAACGTACCCGGCTGCTTCGCCTTCCAGGTCGAACTCCAGCACGCCCCAAGAACAAGGAGCATTTGCGATTTTTATCATTATCCACCTCTTGTTTCGTTATTGAATGCAGCCGGGCGCAAACCTCTCGGCGTTGCTATACCTGGTTTGCCCGACTGCGAAAGGAACTGGCACAACCCTTTTGCATTTGAGCGGCCTGTTCTGCCGGTTCCTAAAACTGTCGCGACCATTCTTTCGGCCAGCGCTCGACGACCACCTTGGTCTGGGTGAAGAACTCGACCGCGTGTTTTCCCTGCCCGTGCAGCGTGCCAAAGAAGCTGTCCTTCCAGCCGCTGAAGGGGAAGAAAGCCATCGGCGCTGCCACGCCAATATTGATGCCGATATTGCCGGCCTGGGCTTCGTAGCGGAACTTGCGCGCGGCTGCCCCGCTGCTGGTGAAGACGCAGGCCATGTTGCCGTACTCGCCGCTGTTGACCAGCTGGATGGCCTCGTCCACCGTGTCGACATGCATCATCCCCATCACCGGGCCAAAGATCTCGGTCGTCGCGATCGTACCGCCCAGCGGCACGTCTGTCCAGGATGGTCGGGCGCGATGAAGTTGCCCTTCTCGTAACCCGGGATCACCGGGTCGCGCCCATCCACCAGCAGCTTCGCGCCTTCATCCAGGCCCTTCTGGATCAGGCCCTCGATGCGCGTCTTTGCTCTGCGGGGTGATCACCGGGCCCATCTGCACGCCCGGCTCCAGCCCATAACCGACCACGCGCTTGCTGGCCGCCTCGGCCAGGGCCGGGCTAAATGCCTTTTCCGCCCCGCCGACGGTCACGACCATGGATGCTGCCAGGCAGCGCTGCCCGGCATTGCCAAAGACGCTGTCGGTGACGATATTGGTGGTCATCTCCAGGTCGGCGTCCGGCAGGATGATCAGCGGGTTCTTCGCCCCGCCCTGCGCCTGGACGCGCTTGCCGTTGGCCGAAGCGCGGCTGTAGACGTGCCGCGCCACCGGGGTGGAACCGACAAAGGTGATCGCCGCGATAGCCGGGTGATCCAGCATGGCATTGACCGTATCCGGCGCCGCCGTTGACCAGGTTGACCACCCCGGCGGGAAACCAGCCTGCTCGAACAGGCTGAAAGACCTTCTGCATGGTCAGCGGGGTGCGCTCGGAGGGCTTGACGATGATGGTGTTGCCGCAGGCGACCGCATACGGCAGGTACCAGAACGGGATCATGCCGGGGAAGTTGAACGGGCAGATGGAAGCCACCACGCCCACCGGCTGGCGGATCATGTACTCATCGATCCCGCGGGCGATATCCTCCGCAAAGTCGCCCAGCATCATCATCGGGATGCCGCAGGCCACTTCCACATTTTCGATCGCCCGGCGCATCTCTCCGCTGGCATCATCCAGCACCTTGCCGTTCTCGATGGTGATGGAGCGCGCCAGGTCATCGAAATTCTCCTCCATCAGCTCCTTGAGCTTGAACAGGTACTGGATGCGCTGGGTAGCCGGCACGCGCCGCCATTCTGCCTGTGCCCTTGCCGCCGCCGTCGCGGCCTGGTCCACCTCTTCCGCCGGTGAAAGAGGCACGCGCGCCAGGATCTCCGCGGTGGCCGGGTTTTGCACCTCCAGATACTGGCTCGCATCCGATTCGCACCACGCGCCGTTGATATAGTTTTTCAGTTTCTCAACTTCCGCCATCCTAACCCTCCTGATAAAAACGCATGCCGAAACAAGAATAACGCATCACGCTTTACCCATCACTTCTTATCCGGGTCCGGCAGCATAAAATCGCGCACCAGCCCCACCAGCTCATGATACGAGCCGATAAACGCGCGCAGGGTGCGCACGGTAGGGCCGAACAGGTCGAATTCATCCACCGTCAAGCCGTCCTCGTCATACGCCCGGCGGAAATCGGCGAATTTCGCATACAGGGTATCCACGATTTCCTTCGACACCGGGTTTTGGAAACGCTCCTTCACTTCAATTCCGGAGGCGTTAAACAGCTTCTGCCACTCGTACGGAATGGTCAGCACAATATCGCCGCCAATCAGCTCCGACCAGTGCATGTGATGCCGGTAGGCCGCTGCCAGCAGGCGGGCGCGGTACCCGCGCTCCTGGAAGATCCCGTACGCTTTCTTCAGACAGGCAATTCCCGCCCAGTCCGCGTAACCAGGGGTGAGCATAATGCCGTCCCGTTTTTCCAGTACCTTCACCCAGTCATCCATGCGCCCAATCATGATCGTGCATACCGGGCGCATCTCGACCACGCTCTTTCCTTCGGCTTCGCGCCGCCGCAGCCCGCGTTCCACCGCCTCGGCCACCGCCAGCGCCTGCGGCACGCAAAAACATACCGTGGCGTTGATGTTTACCCCGTGATAGGTGGCCTCTTCGATCGCGCGGACCCCGGCCTTTGTCACCGGGATCTTCACCTGGATATTGGGCGCCAGCGTATTAAAGTGCAGCGCCTGCTCCAGGATCGCGTCCGCGTTGCGGTAAAACTGTGGGTTGGTTTGAATCGACAGCCGTCCTTTGCAGCCGTGTTCCCGCTCGAAGACCGGGCGGAGCAGTTCCGTGCCTTTGACCGCCATTTCCTCGATCAGCTTCCAGGTAATTTGCTCTTCGGTCCAGGTGGGGTTTTCACGGATGATGCTGTAAATGCGTTCTTTCCACAGGTGCATTTCTTTCTTGAGCACTCCGTGCACAATGGTGGGGTTGGTTGTCGCCCCGACAGCCCCGTTTTCAATCGCGTAGGTCAGCTCCTCAACCGAACAGGAGTCATTCCAGTAATCGGTAACCGTGGTGGTAACCGTCTGGTGCAGTAAGCTTTTATATTTTGTCGCTTCCATATTATTCCTCCATCACTCCAGGAAATACCTTTCCTTGGCCCGCATCGCTTCCCATTCCTGCCTTGCTTCCTGGACGGCGGGCATCTCACTCACCTCTGCCACCGGTACGTCCCACCAGCTGTCGTAGCCCGGCACACCCGCATAACGGTCATTCTGGATTGAAATCAACGTAGTCCGGTCGGTGCGGCGGGCGGCGCCCAGCGCGGCAACAAAGTCCTCATACGTTTTGCAGGTAAAAGTCTCCGCGCCCAGGCTGCGAGCGTTGGCAGCAAAGTCGATCTTCAGGGCTTCCACTGCATCCCCAGCCGAATCGCCTTCCAGAATGCCGTCCTTGCGGTAGATGAAACGCGTGCCAAAACCATCCTGGCCCAACGATCGCGAAAGCGCGCCAATGCTCTTGAAGCCGTGATTATCCAGCAGGATCACGATCAGCTTGAAGCCCTCCTGGATGGAGGTGACCAGTTCGGAGGACAACATCAGGTAGCTGCCGTCGCCCACGATGACATAAACATCCCGTTCCGGGGCAGCCATCTTCACCCCCAGCCCGCCGGCAATCTCGTAGCCCATGCAGGAGTACCCGTATTCCATATGGAAATTCTTCGGGTGCCGCGCGCGCCACAGCTTGTGCAGGTCGCCGGGCATACTGCCCGCTGCATTGACCATGATCGCATCTTCAGCCGATAATTCGTTGATTGCGCCAAACAACTCGCCCTGGCTGGGCAATGGCTGGTTGCGGATGGCGTAAATGCGTTCGACCTCGGTATCCCATTCCGCGTGCAGCTGCTCTGCCAGCGCGCAGTAAACCGGTTGGGTATGGTAGCCCTCCAGCAGCCCGCCCAGTTCACCAAGAGTTGCCAGTGCGTCGCCCACGAGCATCAGGCCGTAATGTTTCGCCGCGTCGAATTCGGTCACATTAATGTTGATAAACCGCACTCCCGGGTGCTGAAAAGCGGTTTTCGAGGCCGTGGTAAAGTCGCTGTAGCGCGTGCCAATGCCAATCACCAGGTCGGCTTCGCGCGCCAGGCGGTTGGCAGCCAGCGTGCCCGTCGCGCCAATGGCGCCCATATTCATAGCGTGATCAAACCGCAGGCTGCCTTTCCCTGCCATCGTCTCGCTCACCGGAATGCCGGTCTGGTCCACGAAATGGCGCAAGGCCTCTGCCGCGCCCGAGTAAATTACCCCTCCACCGGCGACAATCAGCGGGCGCCGGCTGGCGCGGATCAGCTCCGCCGCGCGTTTCAACGCCGCCTGGTCTGGGCGGTTGCGTGATATATGCCAGACCCGCTTACGGAAGAATGCCTGCGGGTAATCGTAGGCTTCAGCCTGTACATCCTGCGGCAGCGCCAGGGTCACGGCGCCCGTATCCGCCGGGCTGGTCAGCACGCGCATGGCTTCTGGCAGCGCCAGCAGGATCTGGTCCGGGCGGTTAATGCGGTCCCAATATTTGCTGACCGGCTTGAAACAGTCGTTGACCGAAATATCCTGCGACTGGGCCAATTCCAGCTGCTGCAGCACCGGGGCAACATTGCGGCGGGCGAAGATATCGCCGGGCAGCAGCAGCACCGGCAGCCGGTTGATGGTTGCGGTAGCCGCTCCGGTGATCATATTGGTTGCGCCCGGGCCGATGGATGAAGTGCAGACCAGGGTCTGCAGACGGTTCTTCACTTTGGCGTAGGCCACCGCCGCGTGCACCTGTCCCTGCTCATTGCGCGCCTGGTAGTAGCGGAAATCGGGGTTTTGCTGCAGCGCCTGGCCAATCCCGCCTACAATGCCGTGGCCAAAGATACCAAAGCACCCGGCAAAGAAAGGCTGCTCGACGCCATCGCGTTCGACGTACTGGTTTTTCAAGAAGCGAATAACGGCTTGCGCCATCGTCATCCGCCAGGTGGATTGATCGGTCATATCGACTCCTTTGAAGTTATTGTTTATCCACAGTCACAGCGTAGATGGGAACGCGCGGGTCTAGGGCGCGGTATGTACCTTTGACCCAGGTAAAGTTTGGATCGTCCGTCGCCGCCAGGCTTTGCGCGCTGCCAGCCAGAACGTTCAGGTAGTAGGTGGTGTAGCCAGGTGGGCTGCTTACCGGGTGGTAGCCTTCCGGAACCAGCGCTACATCGTTGTCACGAGGCATCAACAAGGCGTCCACCGCAAGGCCCGCCTGATGTAAGGGTGAACTCGTGTCCGTGTATACCCGCTGGATCGCATACCCTTCCGGGCGGTCAATCTTATAATAGTAGATCTCGTCCAGGTCCGCCTCAAGAATGGTCCCGCCCGCATCCGTCCGGTGCACGTCATGTTTATGCGGCGGGTAACTGGACCAGTTTCCGCCGGGCGTATACACCTCGACAACCACCAGCCGGCTGCATGGAAAACCAGGCGGCAAAATACGGTTGATCTGCCGGGTAGCATGGTCCCCGCCGCGGATCTCGATCCCAATATCCGCCGGGGTCACCAGACGGGCGGGGTGTTCCGCCTGGGCAGATGGATCAACATGCACCCAGGTAATGGCAAACTCACTTTCAATAGCGGCAGTCACCGAAAAGCTGGTGCGTGGGGGCAGGTACAGCGCATAGGGCAGCCCGGTAAACACACTTTCGCGCTGGCCAATGTTCTCCCAGCATCCCCGGCTGGAATCGACCGACAGCCTGCCGCTCAATACCACCAGGGCCAGCTCATTCTCACCTGTCTCAAACGACCAGCTGCCACCGCCTACCAGACGGCGCGCCTGAAAGTGGATGGTATCCCAGCCGGCCAGTTCGGGTGTAACCTCTACCAGCAGGTCAGGGTCCGGAGAAGCCGCGGAGCGAATAAGCAGATTTCCAGGGTTATATTGTTTCATAATCGTTCCTTCCGAAATTAACGATGCAAAGCGCCGCTTCCGCCCATATTACTGGGGCGGCGTAAAAAGTTGGTCCGCGGGCAGCGATCTAGAAATCGGGCGTAGATCGCGCACCGCCTGGGCTGGCGCCGTGGTGGCGCTTCCGCGCACCACCAGTTGGGTAGGCAAAACATGATCCTCGACCGGGCGGCCTGACAGGAGATCCAGGAGCATCTCCATAGCGAACTGGCCCAGGCGCAAACGGGGCTGGTGAATGCTGGTGAGTGGAGGATTAACCAGTTGAGCCAGGTCGATATCGTCGAACCCGACAATGCTAAGCTGCTCGGGCACGGCAATGCCAAGCGCTCGGCAGGCAAGCAGCGCGCCAACGGCCAGGCTGTCGTTATAACAAAAAACGGCGGTGACACCAGCGGCAACCAGGGCCGGCAGCAGCCGCTGCCCATCCGTCACGTCTTCGCTGTGGTCATGATGCTCCATCGGGGCAATCCGCACCCAATCTTCAGGAGCGATAACACCAGCCGCCGCGAGCGTGGCGCGGTAGCTCGCCAGGCGCACGCGGTTGGAACGCGGGCGGCTGCCGGTGCCCAGGTATCCAATTGCCCGGTGGCCCTGCTCCAGCAGGTACTCCACGGCGGTGCATGCGCCGGAGGCATCGTCGACAGAGACGGAATGCAAATGCTCCAGCCGGGCCTCGGCCTGGTGGTTGATCAAAACAGTTGGAACCTGAATGTTTCCCAGCCGCTTTTCGTGCTGCTCGGTCAGGCGAGCCGCGGCGACGATAATGCCATCCACCCGGCGGCGGTGGAACGTCTCAATCACTGCCATTTCCCGGTCGGGATCGTTATTCGAGATACTCAGGAAGAGGCTGAGGTTTTCCCGCTGGGCAATCTCTTCAACTCCCCGCACCACGCGCCCCACAAAGGGATCGGCGATGGTCGTCACCACTAATCCGATGGTGCCGGTGCGCTGCCCGCGCAGGCTTTGTGCGACAGCATTCGGGATATAGCCCATTTCCCCGGCCAGTTTCTGGATCTGTTCCCGCACCTCGGCGCTGATCAGCGGGCTGTGCCGTAACGCGCGAGATACGGTGGTGTGAGAAACTCCAGCTGCCTGGGCAATATCCTGGATCGAAACCTGCCGGCTCATATTCCGGGAAACCTCCTGTCGTAAAAACCCTTCAATGGAGATAAGGCTGTTTTAGAGCACTTATGCACACGTGAACATTATAAATATTTATCGTTTATAAGTCAATCCAACGTCCAAATTGGTCGGTTTTTTTGGGAAATACTGTGGATTCCCACAGTTGTTTTCTTTCAATTTATTTGCTACCGTTGGAGCTATCACAAAGTTCGTATGCAACCCAATAAAAACAGACGAATCGATCAAAGCGCATAGCGTGCAGAGAGATAACCATTGAAAACCAACGCTTCCTCATCCTCGACTATCTTAACCACCGCTCCCTGCAAGTCCAATATCCCGGTACTGTTGAGCAAGTTGGATCAAAATCCATTTTCCAGCAGCGCCTACGATACCGCCTGGGTTGGACGGATAACCGAACCAGAAAATCACCGGTGCTCCAGTTACCCGCAGGCGCTCGACTGGTTACGGCGACACCAGCTTCCGGATGGCAGTTGGGGGGGCGCAATTGAGTTCTATCATGATCGGATCATTTCAACGCTGAATGTACTGATCACGCTGGCCAAAGTTGGCTCCCTGGCCAGCGACCAGGCGGCCATTTCGCGCGGTGAACGATATATCTGGCAGAACTTTGATAACTTGCCGCAAGACCCGCAGGATACCGTGGGCTTTGAGCTAATCCTACCGGTGCTTTTTGAACAGGCCGGCCAGTTGGGGTTGGATTTGCCCTATGAAAAAAGCGAACCATACCAGCGCATCCGCGCTGAGAAGTTAAGTCTGATCCCCGAAAGCTTGCTCTATTCTCGGAAAGTTTCCTCGACCCATTCCCTTGAGTTTTTAGGCAAATCCCTGAAAACGGATTCGCTGGCAAATTTGCAGGAATCCAATGGTTCTTATGGCAACTCTCCGGCAGCAACTGCCTACGTGCTCAGCGCTTGCCCGGACAATCCCCCTGCCCGGTTGTATATCGATCAAGTGATTTCCCTGGACTCAGGCTCCGCGATGGCAGCTCACCCGGTAGAGATATTCAATAAAAGCTGGGTTTTATACCATCTGGATCTGACCGGGAACCTCATCGATTATATCGACCTGGCGCGGAAGCACCTGGAAGATTTATGGGAAAGCTGGGACTGCGAGAAGGGGGTCGGCTTTGCCAGGCATTATCCGGTCGCGGATCTGGACGACACAGCCGTGGTTTATAAACTTCTCGGCCGTTATGGCTACCCGGTAAATCCAGACGTCTTCCTCCAGTACGAGAAAGATACCCACTTTGCCTGCTATACCTTTGAGCGCAACCCATCTATCGGTGCGAATGTTCATCTTCTCGATGCCCTGGGTACCAATCTGGGTTACGAGCACCGGCAGAGGATTGTACGGAAAATTATCCGTCTCCTGCGCGCTTCCCGGGTTGGAGACGCATTCTGGTCCGATAAATGGCATATTTCCCCTTACTACATTACCACGCACGCCATTACTGCCTTGATTGGCTTTGATAACGCACTTGCCCGGGATGCCGTCCGGTGGATCCTGAGCACTCAGCATTCGAATGGCGCCTGGGGGTTTTATCATCCAACCTGTGAAGAGACCGCCTACTGTCTCCAGGCCCTCGTCTTGTATCATAATCAGGTCGAACCAATCGACCTTGCAGCGCTGTACCGGGGAGCCAGGTATCTTCGCCAACACTCCACCAATGGGGTTTTTCCAGAAATGTGGATTGAAAAATCACTTTACACCCCAGTGCATATTGTGGAAGCTGCAATACTCAGTGCGCTGATCATGGTGGAAAACCTCTAGCAAGGCGTTATCAAAAAGAGGCCGAATGAAAAAAACCGAAAATAACCTGTATAATGCATTATCGTCTAGTGAAAAGCAGAAAATCGAAGAAAATGCCAAGGACCTTTCCGCCCTCTTGAATATCTGGGCAACCTGCCATCCGATGATTCGCGCCAGGCGCGTCCTTCCAGTAGCCATCCTTGTCGCAACGGTACTCCCCCAACTTCCATTGCGCCTTTCGCTCCTGGTAGGGAAGATTATCCTCTTCATTTTCACTGTCGACGATGTTGCCGATGAGCGGCTGCTTTCTTATGTGGATTTCGTTGTGATCAGTAAGGTCTGGGAAGATATTGCTCGTTACGGAAACGCCGGGTTCACACCGGGTGAGGATAGAGATTTGAGCGTAATGTTCCTCGAAATTCGCAGTGAACTGGCTCAATTCCCTTTATTTTCGTCCTTATCGGATCTATGGGCAAACCGCTTGCGTCTGCTTACCGAGGCGATGGCTCGTGAGTATGAATATGGGCTGCGCTACCACGTTAGTGGGAAAGAAGCATTACCCACCTTCCATGAGTATCTCGAAAACGGAATTCATAGTGTCGGTTTTCCATTCTGGGGAACTTCGGTTTTGATCCTGCTCGGCGAACCCCTGACGCTCGACCATCTGGATCCTCTCAATGAAATCATCATCAATACTGGGGCTGCGATTCGACTGTATAACGATGTCAGAACGTATGAGAAAGAGGTTAGAGAGACCAATATCAATGCCATTACCCTCGTACTCAATACCCTGCAAGCCAACCGGCCAAGACTATCCGCGCCAGATATTTTTGAACAGGCCCAGGACACAGTCTTGCAACTGGCAAATCAATACGCTGAGAAAAGCGATGAAATGGTCGGTCAGAAGCAAACCAATACCGGCCATTTTGAAGAAATGATCCAGCGCATAATTGCATTTCATGCTTTTTTTTATGGGTCTCGCCAACATAACCGCGATTATCATACAATATCCTCTTCGGACTCGTTTTTAATGGTTCATGGAATATAAGCATTAATCAGTCACCCACCAAATATCAGGAGGCTGCCTATGACTGAAACAACGTTTGCTATTGATGAAGAAAAAGCAATTGCTGATCAAGCCCGCATCCGGCGGGAACAACAAACCCTGGTCATTTCAAAATATGTCACCGCAGGGACAGCATTTCTTGTTCTTTTCCTTTTTATTGCCGCCTTCTTGGCTAATCGAAACAGCCAGCTTTTCTCCCTGGCGATTGTCACCGCTCCTTTGATCATCGCAGCAGGGGTATACCCCACGCTTCAACGGCAAGGGCGCGCCAAAATCGCAACATTTATTTTCCTGTTTACGCTCATGCTGGTGGTGGGATTGGGTGTAGTCGTCATGCCGGAAATTCAGTTGACCACCACCATAGGATATTTCCTTATCATCATCTTGAGCCACATGCTGCTAGGAGAACGCGACAGCCGCTGGATGGTGGGGGCATGCGTTCTGGCGTTTGCCCTGGATATCCTGGCCATCTCGCGCTGGAGACCGGATTGGTTCATGCCTCTGGACTCTCAAGTTGAGCTGATCATTAACCTGACCGTCAGCGCCTCAGCGCTGCTCATTGGAGCAGTTATGGTGCGCGTGATCACACTGAATCAGGAGCACTCCTATCAAGAAGCGCAGCGCGCTAAGATGGTAATTGAGAAACGGGCAGTTTCCGAACAGAACCAAAAGGAAAACCTGCAATCCACAATTGCCATATATGTTGACCATATGTCGAAAGTAGTTCAGGGAGATTTAACGCTGCGCATCCCACTCCATCAGAACGGTGGACAAACTCAGGATCCCCTCCTGGTTTTAGGCGATCAGTTGAACCAGACCACATCTGGTTTGCAAGCCATGATCTCCTCCATCATGGAAGTAGCGAAAAATCTAAATTCATCCGCGGCGGAAATCCTGGCAGCAACCACCCAACAGGCTTCCAGCGCCAGTGAGCAATCCTCCGCTGTAGCGCAAACGACGACTACTGTGGACGAAGTAAAGACAATCGCGGAGCAAGTTTCACTGCGGGCTTCCGAAACGACCAATGTTGCCCAGCGTACGGTTGACGTTTCTCACATTGGGCAGGCATCCGTTCAACAGGCGATTGAAAGCATGCGCCTGATCCAGGAACGGGTAGAAAATATCGCTGAAAATATTATGGCATTGTCCGAACGGACCCAGCAGATTAGCGATATTATCAAAACAGTCGGTGATATTTCTGCTCAATCCAATATGCTGGCGCTCAATGCATCTATTGAAGCTGCCCGGGCAGGCGAGCATGGCAAAGGCTTTTCCGTGGTCGCGAAAGAAGTACGCAACCTTTCCGAACAGTCCAGACTGGCTACTGAGCAGGTAAAAGTAATTCTCGAAGAGATCCAGAAAGCAACCAATGCAGCCGTGATGGCAACCGAAGAAGGCACAAAGGGTGTCGATAAAGGAGTAAACCTGGCTGCCAAAGCCCAGCAAGCGATCGACCAATTAACCGCTGCGATAACGGAGGCGGCCCAGGTGGCCATGCAGTTGACTGCCGGTGGGCAGCAGCAGGTGGTTGGAATGGAACAGATTTCCCTGGCTATCAATAATATTAATCAGGCGACATTGCAAAGCCTGTCCAGCACGCGCCAGGCCGAACGAGCCGCCCAGGATCTCAACGATCTGGCCAGTGGGCTGCTCACGACCGTTGGTCAATACCGTTTGTGAAACACCGCCCGGCCTTCCCGGCAGCAGGTTCGGATTTACGACTGCCGGAGAAGGCCGCGTGCGCGATGTAATTTTTTTTATCCGATTTCGTAAGGAGATAAAACATGTTATGCAATATTGAATCGAGCCGTTTGGCAAAATTGTCTTATATTCTGGCGTCAGATCCAAATATAGAGGATCGGCTGGAAGGTAACAATTCGGATATTTCCCCAGAAGACCGGGCGCTCCTGCAGCAGTTGCAGCAGTGCGGCATCTCACTCAAAAAACTTCTCAGCCAATTTACAATTTTGGGTCCCAACTTAAATTGGTGGGGATGAACCGTATTTTTACCCAGGACCTGGAGGCGCTAAAACATTGGCTCATGAACACCTGGTTTCGGGACTCCAAAAGTTCCGCATACCAGTCGGCCCTTCAATCTGCAATCCTCCAGTTATGGCCTGATCTACAATCGGATACTATTGGAACCAGGGCGTATACTTTTCTAAACGTACCCGCCCTGTGTTTTCATTCCCTGGGCGGGAACTCCGCATCCATCCTTCCCATCAATTGTGCCTGGATCTTCCTCTACGCGGCTTTTTATTTGCTAGACAAAGTCGAGGATCAAGAGACTGGGCACGTTCTTTTTTCGCAGTTTGGGGAAGGCCCTGCCACTAACCTGACCACCGGCTTAATCCTTAACGCTGGAGAAATTTTGTCTACGGTCGGTCAGGAAGCCCAGGAATTTTATATAGTCCAGGCCATTCAGGCGGATTTTTATCGACTTGCGGCGGCTGTGTGCGCGGGACAGCATCTCGATCTAACGGTAAAAGAACCGGACTTCGAAACAACCTGGGCGATTGCAGCGGCCAAATCTGGAATTTTTTTTTCCCTGGGCTGTAAAATGGGTGCCACACTGAGCGGGGCAGTTCCTGAACAGGTGGATGCCTTTGCCAGGTACGGTCGCCACCTGGGAACTCTAATTCAGATTGCCAATGATTTCGAGGGCCTGTTTCCCACCGAACATGGAAAGAGTGATATCATCGCAGGAAAGCATAATCTGCCCATCGCCTATACGTTCCACGTTCTGCCGGACAATGAAAAAACTGTTTTACAGGAACTGCTCTCTGCCAGCGAATCTGATTTGCAGGCAAAAAATCAGGCGCTACGCATAATCATTCAAAGTGGCGCATTAGTATACCTGTATTTCGAAGCCGAAAAGCAAAAAGCACTGGCTGCGAATGCGCTAGAATCCCTTGCACTTGTCCCCGAAATGAAAGAAATTTTATTATCGCTACCGGAGAAAGTGGCAAGTGGGTTGCGACAAAGCGGAAATTGAGTGAAGGATTATGGAAAAAACACTCAAAAGCACGCCAAAAAATACATTATTTCAATTAGTTGAAACAAAATATCTGCACGTCCTGCTGGTTATTCTCACTTTCTATATACTAGCGTGGTCTTTTTGGGTTATGGTCAAAATCCCCTTTCCAGGGTTTTCCTGGTCATATATGTCCGGTGTGGTGAGCAGTGTTGATCCCCGTTACCCGGCGGCAAAACAAATCAATGTGGGTGACCAGATTGTATCAATCAATGAATTAAGCGTTTATCAAGCCCGCCAATTGGCAGGTAGCAAAATAGGCGATACTGCTGTTTTCGTCATCCGTCGGGAAGGCTTAACATTCCAGCTAAAAACCCATTTAGAAAGCCTCCCCTTCTCAATCCTCCTGCTATGGCTATTAATATTTCCCGTTTGTCTTGCCTTCTGGCTGATTGGCACGATCGTTCTGCTTTTCAATTACTCGGATAAGATAGCGAATCTTTTCTTTTTTCTCTGCCAGGTTTTTTGCCTGACCTTATGTCTGGGATCCGTTTCTGCGGTTGGCCCCTTATGGACCGGGTGGGCATTTGGCTTATTGGAATGGTGGATTGGCCCTCTGCTGATTGATCTTCACTTGAATTTTTCACATCCCTTTTATCCAACGATCCGAAAAAATACAATCTATCTGTATGCGTTCGCCTTTCTCTTTTGCCTGATCGATTTTACGCGGTTTTACCTGGGAACAGCAGGGCCTATCCTGTTGATTAAATACATATGGCTGGCATCCTTGCTCCTCCTGGCGGCCGTCATCGTAATCTATTTTTCGGCCAACACGAAAAATATCGAACAGCGACGGAAGGCGCGCATCGTCGGATTATCCGCTTTGATTTCTTTCGCCCCCTTTGTTTTTCTATCCCTGCTGCCCGAAATTCTGGTCAAGAAGTACATTCCCTACGAGATCACGCTCCTCGCCCTCATCTTCCTCCCCCTGGGATACAGCTACGCAATTCTGCGCTACCGCTTGATCCATATGGAGAAGTACGTCAGCCGCAGCGTTGCATATGTCTCGATTGTTCTCGCCATTGGCAGCGTCTATGGCCTGGTATATTTCCTTTTTCCGCAAATCCTGCCGGGAAGCAACCAGCAGTCACTGGCGGGTCTGGTCGCAGCCATTATTCTGATCTTGATTACCAGTCCCCTATACCGCTGGATGCAGCGGCAGATCGACAACATCTTTTACGGCGGTTGGCTGGACGACAGCAACTCGATTAAGAATATCAGCCAGGCCATCATGGAAGTAAAAGGTGATAAATACACCATTGCGCTTACCCTTTGTAATGCCCTGCAAACTTCACTCCGCCTGGAGTATGTAAACCTGCTCCTTTACGATGGCAGGTTCGTTTCATCCCAGGCGGAACTGGCCGGCGCCGGCCAGAAACCGGTCTTCCTGGATGCGGAGATCACCACTCTGTTGCTAACAAAGCTGCCTGTGGTGACCAGCCGTTATTTCGGAACTGGTGAAGAGGTGCAGCAATTACTGGCCAACGATGACCAGAATATAACCCTTGTTTTGGGTACAAACCCGCGCTTATGGCTGCTCATTGGCGGGAAAACAAGTCATGAAGGTTTCCTGCTGCTCGGCCCCCGGTTGAGTGGTGGTGAGTTGATGTCAAATGACTTTCGCGTGTTGGAGGTCGTTATCCGCCAGGCCGGAGCAGCCCTGGAAAACGAGTTCTTACTCGATCAGTTAACCAGAAGAACCAGGCAGATCACCGAACTGCACCGCCAGGTAGAGCGGGTGCGCGAAGAAGAGCGCAAGCGCATCGCGCGCGATTTACATGACAACACCGTGCAAAGCCTGGTAGGCATCAATTATCAGCTTGCAAACCTGCGTACCCGCGTCAATGAGAATACTTCGGAAGAGCTAAGCGGGCTTCAAAATAACCTGCGCCACGTGCTGCGCGAAGTCCGCCAGATTTGCGCGGACCTTCGCCCGCCTGCTCTCGATTCTTTGGGGTTGATGCCTGCGTTGCAAGCTCGCATTTTAGAGATCAAAAGCCAGGCCGCCTTTGATGTTGTTTTCGATTGGGACCCAGAATCGCTGAGCAATATTAATGGCTCCGATGAAAGAGAATTATTTATTTATCGTTTTGTCAATGAGGCAATCATTAATATACAGAAGCATGCCTGCGCACAAAATGTGCATGTTACCCTACAAGTATCCGATGAGAAAGACATTACGGTTGTTGTAGAGGATAATGGCATCGGGTTTGAGCCCCCTACTAATCTCGAGTTGCTCGTTTCCGAAAAACATTTTGGTCTGGTGGGTCTTTACGAACAAGCGGACACGCTAGGTGGGAAATTGCAGATTGAATCTGCGCCTGGAAAAGGATGCAGAATCCTGGCAGTGCTGCCTGGAATAAACGAAAACCGTGTAGAAAATATGAGGCAGTTCAATGAGCCAGGTTTCAGCTCTGAAAATGTGTAACAGGAAAATTAAATGGCTTTTCGCATTTTAATTGCAGACGATCATCCAATAGTCCGGTCAGGTATCCGCGCTGAGATCTCTCGCCACGCCGACCTGGAGGTGGTTGGCGAAGCCACCAATGGCGACGATGTGCTCCCGCTCGTGGCCACGCTCTCCCCAGATGTGGTACTTTTAGATGTAAATATGCCGGGCAAACGGACCATCGAGATTCTCACCGAGCTGCAAAAGACTGGTGGAAAATGTAAGGTTCTGATTCTCACCGCCTATGGCGATACAGCCACAATCCTGGGCGTTCTCCGCTCGGGCGCAACGGGTTACGTGCTAAAAGATGAGGATCCATTCTCAATCCCTGAGGCAATCCGCACAGTAATTGGGGGTGGAATCTGGGTTAGTGAAACAGTGTCGCAGCAGTTGGCTGTTCTGGATGTTCAGGCGAACCGGGGAAAAGCAGAGATATTAACCAACCGGGAACACCAGGTATTGACCCTGGTGGCCGCCGGGAAAACAAACCGGGAAATCGCACTCTTACTATGTACCACAGACCGGACAGTGGAATTTCACATTGGTAATATTCTGCAAAAGTTTGATGTAAAAAAACGGATTGAAGCCGTTTTATGGGCCAGGGAAAAAGGGTTGATTTAAAATTTCAACCCGTTGTTGAAATTGCTTGAGCCTTGCGCTCATTCGCCGACAGCATCCCCCAAAAGCCCAGACCGGTAAGGGCTGCCCAAAAGAGGAATGGAAAGCCAGGCGCTATCACTGCCAGGCTGTTCCCCAACGGCGGGGCAAGTAAATTGCCAATCCCGGCGAAAATCATCACCATGCCGGTGGCGGTGCCGGCATACATCACCCCCACCCCCTCGGTTTCGATGATTGAAGTCATAAAGACGGCCATAAAGCCGTCCCGCACCATCCCGGCCATAAGAACTGCAACCCACACCGTCACCCCGCCCCCGACCGACAAAAGGCCTACCCCAAGAGCAATCATCAAACCGGCTGCCACAAGCACCTTCTTCCGCGAGCCAAGTTTGTCAGACGCAAAAGCGATTGGGATCACACAGATCATACTGATGGTGTGGAAAGCTGCCAGCGCCCCATCGGCATTGGCGGCAGGCCATCCCAACCCGCGCAAATACAGCGGCAGGTAACCTAAAGCACCTTGCACGCACCCACCCACTCCTAGAATCGTCAAACCAAACAACCAGACATTGCGGATCCTTGAGACATACCATAACGACTCTCGTAAAGACCGCGAGTCGGTCCGGTGCGCTGTTCCCTGAGCAGCGCCAGGAATGGGCTTGCTCAAAAGCCAGGGGATACTCAACAGCATGGCAGTCCCGCCGTAAAAGAAGAGCACATTGCGCCAGCCGCCTAACCAGGGGGACAGAAAAGTCGCGCTGAACATAGAACTGACCAGAAACCCAAGGGCCATGCCCATCGATAAGACACCGGATGCCAGACCCAGCTGCCGGCGGGGAAACCAGGTTCCACACGTTTTCAGTGTATTCATGGTGATGAATGGCGAAAACATGCCCAGCAAGAACATGGTTGCCGCAAGACTCACAAAATCACCCGCGAATCCACGCAGCGCACCGGTTAGCCCAACCAGCAGGCAGCTTATCATCAGCACTCGTTTTGGCCCAAACCGGTCGCCGATTGCCCCGCCCACCAGGGCAGTAAACACCCCGGGTAAGGCTCCAATCCCCCAAATCAGGCCCACTTGAACCAGGCTCAGGTGCAAGTCGCTCGAAATTTCCTCAAACAATACTGGCAGGCACATCGCTGGAATGGCGGCAACGAAGGTATTGGTCATTGTTGCCAGGAGGAGGATAAACCACCGATAATTTGTCTCACGTTCACTTGGTTCAAGAACCATAATGGAATTCACCTTCCCTTACTTAAGCACGCCCAATGATACCATTTTTGTGTGTATCTTCGTATAATTACCTTAACCATATAAGGAGGATGATCATGGCCTGGCAAGATCAAATCAAAGGCGACGCGCTGCCCTGGCTGCTTGAAACAGCGGATCCTGGGGTGCGCTTTCTGGCCCTGCGCGACCTGGCTGGCTGCGCTCCCGATGACAAAGAGCTCTTGGCCGCCCGCGAATTGGCGCACAGACAGGGGCCCATCGCGAACATCCTGGCCAACATGCAGCCGGATGGCTACTGGGTAGAACCTGGTCCTGGTTATAATCCAAAGTATCTCTCCACTGTCTGGTCCTTATCCCTGCTAGCTCAGCTTGGCGCTTCCATCGATCAAGATCCGCGCATTTCTCGCGCCTGCCGCTACATAAACGAAAACGGGCTAACCCCGGGCGGGCAATTTACAACCACCGGCGCGCCTTCTGGTACGGCTGACTGCCTGCAGGGCAACCTGTGTTGGGCGCTGCTGGAGCTGGGCTATGCAGATCCCTGTCTGGATGCCGCTTTCGAGTGGATGGCCCGCACGGTCACCGGGGAAAGCATCGCGCCTATCTCGGACCGGCAGGCAAAGGTACGATACTATGCCGGCAAATCTGGCCCGCTGTTTGAATGCGGCTCGAACAATAAATACCCCTGCGCCTGGGGCGGGGTCAAAGTGATGCTGGCGTTTGGCAGGCTGCCCAAAGAGCGCCGCACCCCGCTTATTGAAGAAGCAATCCGCCAGGGTGCGGAATATTTGCTGAATGGGGATCCCGCCAAAGCCGGTTACCCCAATGGGTGGAGCGAAAAACCCAGTGGGAACTGGTGGAAGTTCGGCTTCCCAGTCTTTTACATAACCGATCTGCTGCAAAACGTGGAAGCGCTGGTTAGCCTGGGTTATGGCAACGACCCCCGCCTGGCGGATGCACTCGCCGTAATCATCGAAAAGCAAGCTGCTACCGGGCGCTGGCTGCTGGAATATGATTACACCGGAAAAACATGGGTGGATTTCGGCAAAAAGAAGCAGCCCAATAAATGGGTCACCCTGCGCGCCCTGCGCGTGCTAAAGGCCGCCTTCTCCTAATCCCTACCTGGGGATACACAAATACGCTGCCCCGCGCGCATCCATGTACAGGGTGTCCGGTGTCGAAACCATTCGCAAGACAATATTATGACAGGCCGGGCAGCGCAAAACAAAACCAGGGCTCTCTAAAAAAGCCCATAGGCTTCCCATTTCCCCCTCTCGCCCGCAGGAAGCGCACTCCAGCGGCGCGGCAGTCATCTCCACACCAAAAATTTCGTTCAGCAAGCCTGCCAGCGCATTGCCGTCTACCATCAAAGCCAGGTTCTCGTCAACCGGTTGTGTTTCCATTTTTTGTCCTTGCGGCGGGTGCGCCGCTTATGAAGATCCGCCCGTTGGGCCAAAGCGCTCTGTGCGTACCTGGTTAGGCGGGATTCCGAGTTGAACCAAGCCGTTAGCCACCGCTTCCACCAGCGGGGTCGGGCCGCAGATATAAGCCCGCAGCGTGTTTCCCAGCGGTCCGGCCACCTGCTCCAGCATCGGCAGGTCGACTCTCCGGGCAAAGCCCGTCCAGCCGGGCGGCTGCGCGCGCGTAAGCGTTTGAAATATTTCCAGCCCGGGCTGGCCCTGGCTCAGGCGCGCTAATTCTTCCCGGTAAATAATATCCTCGAACGTACGCGAGCTGTACAGCAGGCGCGCCGGAACCAGCGAACCTGCCGCGCAGCGGTGGCGCAGCATCGCCATCAACGGCACCACGCCCGACCCGCCGCCAATCAGCAGTAGAGGCCCCCCCATGCCTGCCTCCCAGACAAAGTAACCGCCAATCGGCCCGCGCACCTCGAGCTGATCCCCAACGGTAATAACGCCGTCCAGATAACCGGAAACTTCACCATCTTCCAAAGCCTCGATGGTCAGGTCGATCTCCCCGATCCGCTCAGGCTCCGATGCAATCGAATAACTGCGCTGTGCCTGATAACCGTCTGGCGCGGTCAGGCGCAGATCATAGTGCTGACCTGCCTGGTGCGGGTTCCAATCCGGAATTTTCAGGGTGTAAGTCTTCACCCGCGGAGTTTCCTGCCGGATGGCTGCTACCGTCGCAATTTGCCATTCCAATACGCGCTTCATTACCTGTCCCCCAGCATTAGTCGCCGCGATAGCGCTGTTCTTTCCAGGGATCGCCCCGGTTATGGTAGCCAAGTGATTCCCAAAAACCAGGGTCATCTTTTTCAACCAGCGTTAAGCCGCGCACCCACTTGGCGCTCTTCCAAAAGTACAGGTGCGGCACCACCAGGCGCGCTGGCCCGCCGTGTTCTGGCGCCAACGGCTTGCCCCCATAGTTGAAACCGACAAAAGCTTTGCTGCCGGTAATATCATCCAGGGGTAGATTCGTAGTATAGCCGCCATCGCAAAACGCCACCACGAAATGAACTCGCGGGTCGACCTCAACCGCCGCCAAAAGCGTATCCACGCTGACCCCTTCCCACTGGGTATCCAGTTTGGACCACTTCGTGACGCAGTGAATATCCACGGTGTAGGTCTGGCGGGGCAGCGCTAAAAACTTCTCCCATGACCAGTTTGCCGGCTGCTTGACCAGCCCATCAATCGCAAAGCTCCATTCTTGCAGCGGTGTGCGCGGCGTAGGCCCAGCTGAAAGCACGGGAAAATCATCGGTAATGTACTGCCCCGGCGGTACCCGGTCATCGGCCTCCGGCTGCCGGCGTTTGCCAAAGAAACCCCGGGAAGTAAAACGGTTGGTCATGCTGTCCTCCTTCGAATCCCCCCGGTAAGTTGGCGAAAGAATACCAAATATGTATATGATTATTATACATATTATCCAATACTGTCAATAGCGAAAATTGCTTGCTTGACTTTTATGCTACTTCACCGCCGTGCCTTGCGTAATCGCCTTCACCTCGGCGATCACATTTTCCGGCTCGAAGACTTTCTTCCAGTCTGGTTGGAAGATGCGTTCCCTGGCCCGCGCTACGGCCAGCTTTGCGCCATCCGACAGCTCCGCGTCGATATACTTGAACAGGATACCCACATTCACGTTCATGTGCCCGAGGATGAACTGCCGCGCCGCTTCCGCCGGAACGCCGTGGTTGACCGCTTCCTGGATCGCCTCAGTGATAATTACCATGCAGGTCAGCACCACCGTCTCGGAAAGAGCCGGTTCCAAAATCGCCATTTGCTCCACCGTCACGCGATATACGTTCATCACCGGGGAAAACATCGCTCGCACCGCTGCTTCGCCCCGGACATAATCTTCTTCCGGGCCTTGCATTAATGCGGCCACCACATGCTGTTTGGCCTTGACTGCGCCGAAGAAATCCATGCGCGCCTCGGGGTCGGTCTCATCGTTGACGATGGGCGGGTGGCAGGGATGGCAGACAAAATACGTGATATCTTTCCGCTCGGGCAGCTCGCCGCCGTGTGGGGCAGCCGGGTCCAGCAGGATCAGCATTGCCCCAGGCTTCATGTGAGGCACAATCTCCTTTGAAGCCTTGCCGATCAGTTTATCCGGGATGGCCAGGATGAGCACATCCGCCTCGCCCGCCGCAGCCTCTGGGGACGTGGGGATGTCGCCCCGCTCCTGCAAGCGGCGAACGCCCGCTTCACCCGCTTCGACGTACAGCGTCTGATAATCCGTGTTTTCCCGCAGGCGGCGCGAAATGCGCGCGCCCATTTTCCCAGCCGCACCAAACAGAGCAATGGTCGTCATAGAAGTCTCCTCAAGATGATAGAACAGTGTGATTTAGAAATGGATGACCCGATCCGCGTTTGCCGAATCGTAGCTGGCAAACACCAGCCGGACCGTTTTTAGATTATCTTCACCGGTTGTCTCAGCCTGGCCTTCACCCTTCAGCGCGGCCAGCAGGTTGGCATTGCACGGAACAATGCTGGAATGCACGACCTCATACGCCGGGTCGGCCCATGCAAAGCGCGGCGGCGGGACGCGCCGTGAATGCGTACCTTCCGAACCGGTAACCCGCAACCAGTAATCTGGACCCAATTCCAGCGACCCGCGCTCGCCTTCGATAAAGATGAAGGTTTGCGGAAATGCTTCGCGCTCGAGATAATTCTCGGCATACCCCAGGTTGCAGGTAACCGTTACGCCCTCGCCCATGCGCATCAGCACCGTTGCCACATCCTCGCCCTTTATGTTCGGATGCACTGTACGGGTCTGGCAGTACAGCGAAGAAGCCTCGCCAAACAGGAAGCGCGCCACATCGAGAATGTGCGAGCCCACGTCGGTCAATATGAACTGCTCCAGCTGGCCCAGGAAGGGCTGATTGACAAAGACCGGGAAGCCGGAAACCATCTCGATCCTGGCGCGGAACGGCGCACCGATGGCGCCCTGAATGAGTGCGCTCTTTAGCGCGCGGATGGGCGCCTGCCAGCGCCAGTTTTCGTGGATATACAGCGGCACGCCCGCTTCCCGGCAAACCGCGACCATTTCCTCGGCCGAGGCCAGATCGGTAGACATGGGTTTCTGGCAAATCACCGGGAGGCAGTACTTCGCTGCCAGACGAACCAGCGGGGCGTGCGTCTCCACGGCGGTGATAATATCCAGAAAATCCAGGTTATCGCGTTCCTTACGGATCATTTCTTCCGCGTCATCATACACATGCGCAATCCCAAACTGTTTTGCCACCTGCTCCGCCCGCGAAACCGTCCGGTTATAGGCCGCGACCGGCCGGGCCCCGCCCACCGCGAACCAGGCCGGGATCTGGTACTGCGACCAGAACCCCGTTCCCAGGATTGCAAACCTTAATTCAGGCATAGATGCTCCTTATTTTCCGCAGGGTAGGTTTTCGGGATAATCACGGTCTTCGCTCATTTCTCAACACCAGGATGTAGTCAAACGATTGCCATCCTTCTATGAATGGTTTTCCTTTATTTTATTCCATCCCGGTCGAAAGCCAAAACCCCATCCATCCCCCAACTATGGAGTTTGTGCAAACCTTCTTCCGCTCTTCTCTCTGTTTACACGATCTCCGTGGGGCCCTAACTTCGACCAGTTTTCATGCCCGCTTATCCAGCGAGTTAATCGACGGCAAGACTTTAATTGAACGCGGAGCATGTGAACGAGGGGTCTTGATACTTATAAACCAGAAGGGACAGGAATTTGGCGGTTTGGTGGCAGGAAACTGGAAAGGCGGGGGGGTTGGATTTCTTTTTGGGTTAGAATAATAGCTGAGATCCATGAAAAAAAATACAACATGGGAGGCATCCAATGAAAAACCGAAACCTGCTGATGATCCCCGGTCCAATTGAATTTGAACCCGCCGTGCTTGCGGAAATGGGCGCGCCCACCGCCAGCCACGTAGCCCCAAACTTTATCGAAGCATTCGGGCAGGCGCTGGAGCGCATGCGCCAGGTATTCCTGTGCAAAGAAGGACAGCCATTTGTCATCGCCGGGAGCGGCACGCTGGCGATGGATACCGCCGGGGCCAACCTGGTGGAGCCGGGCGACCGCGCGCTGGTCATCAACACCGGCTTTTTCGGCGACCGGTATGCCGCCATCCTGGAGCGTTATGGCGCGCAGGTTACCCAGGTGCGCGCGGCGGTCGGCGACCGTCCCGCGCTAGAAGCCGTTGAAACGGCGCTCCAAAATGGCCAATTCAAGGTGATGACCATGACCCACGTGGACACTTCCACCGGCGTCATCACGGATGTAAAAAACCTGGCCGCCCTGGGGCGCAAGTACAACGTACTCACCATTGTCGACGGGGTCTGCTCCGTGGCCGGTGAAGAACTGCGCATGGACGATTGGGACGTCGACCTGGCCCTGACCGCCTCGCAAAAAGCGGTGGGCGTTCCGCCAGGTCTGGCCCTGGTTGTGGCCGGGCCGCGCGCTGTGGCGGCCTTCCAGGCCCGCAAAACGCCTGTACAGAACTATTATGCCGATTGGGCGAACTGGCTGCCCATCATGCAGGCTTACGAGGCCCGCAAACCCAGCTACTTTGGCACCCCGGCGGTAAACCTGGTCTTCGCGCTCAACGTCAGCCTGGGGCAGATCCTGGCGGAAGGCATGGATGCCCGCTTCGCTCGCCACCGGATGCTCAGCCGGGCCGCCAAAGCAGGCGTGACCGCACTCGGGTTGAGCCAGGTGCCGGTTTCCCCGGAGGTCGCCGCCAATACCATGACTGCCCCGCGCTTCCCGCAGGGCATCCACGGCCCCGACTTTCTGGCCCAGGTGGGCAAAGCGGGCGTTATCCTGGCGGGCGGGCTGCACCCGGCCATCCGCGCGGAATATTTCCGCATTGGGCATATGGGCGCGGCCAACCAGGGTGATATCCTCGCCACCATCGGCGCTATCGAAACCGCCCTGGCGGGCTGCGGGTACGCCTTCAAACACGGTGACGGTGTCGCGGCTGCGTTCGCCAGCATCGGATCATAAATGAAATGAGGAATGCGCCGTGTTTCACGGCGCATTCCTCATTTTTATGATCCTTGTTGGTACCGCCGTTCCGCTTCTTCCCAGTTGACCACATTCCACCATTTCGACAGGTATTCAGCCCGGCGGTTCTGATATTTCAAGTAATAGGCATGCTCCCATACATCGACCCCGATTACCGGAAACGAACCTTCCGCCAGCGGAGTATCCTGGTTTGGCGTAGAGTGGATTACCAGCCTGCCGTCTTTCTGCTTGCTTAGCCAGGCCCAGCCGCTGCCAAAACGCCCCAACCCGGCCTTTTCGATCTGCTCCTTAAAGCTGGCGAAACTGCCAAAGGTTGACCGGATGGCATCACCCAGGCTGCCGGTTGGCTCGCCGCCGCGGTTTGGCCCCATGATCGCCCAGTAAATATTATGGTTGTAGTAGCCGCCGCCGTTATTGCGCACCACCATGCGGATATCTTCGGGGATGCGGTTGAGATCGCTCAGGATTTGCTCAATACGCAGGTTCCCGAGTTCGGGGTGCTTCTCCAGGGCGGCATTCAGGTTGGTCAGGTAGGTGGCGTGGTGTTTGCTGTAGTGCAGTTCAACTGTCGTCGCATCGATGGTTGGCTCCAGCGCATTATACGCATACGGGAGGGGTAGCATTTCAAAAGCCATTGGTAACTCCTAAATAATAATTGTTTTGGAACAGAAACTTGGTTCCCCCACGAGCAGGATGATCCTGTTTACCGATCAAATTGTAATTATTTAGGTAGTATTTGTCAAAATATTGTCAAGCGTTTTGTGAAACGATTATTGGTTTCAATTCCCCAGGCGGTCCAGAGCGGCAGTCGCGAATGGCTTGATCTCCAAAAAACATTCTCCATCTTGCGGGTGGATGGTCCTGCCCGGCCGCGCGCGGAATTGCTCAGGCGACTGCATGGCCTCCAGCGCGTTGGTTTCATCCAGCACCCGGCACACATACGCCCGGCTAAGACCCGCCACCCGCACGCTGTACGTCTCGGAGGTGTGGTTGGCAAGCAGGATTCGCTCCGCGCTGCCCTTGCGCAAACAGGCCGCGGTCACCTTTAACGGATGCGTGCAGGTCACCGGCAGCAGGCTGCCCCCGGCGAATTCCCCAACATCGGCGAGGATATGGTACAACGGGAAAACACTTCCGGGCAAAGAGCGAAAAGCTACTGGCAGCGGAGAGCCTTGCGCCTGTTCCATAACACCTCGCCAGCCCGAGGTTTCAAAATAGGTTATGCTGGCCGTTTCGGCCTCGGCCAGGTACTTGAAGCTTCCCAGCGTCCAGCCCGCGCCAAATAACGACATCTGGCGCGCATCCACCTGGGACGGCAGATGGCCTGGCTCGAGCGCCGGCGTTGGACCGGTGGCATAGGGATTAAAGCGCATCTTGAGCGTGACCGGGCTGACCATCACCGGCTTGCCCAGGGCAAGCCGCCGCGCGTTGCGCACCGCATCTCCCTGCACCGGCAGGGTTTCCACAAGGGAAGTGTTATCAAAGGCGTGAACCTGCGGGCAGACCGCAAAGGTAACCTGCTCAATTTGCTCCAGCGGGGGCGGATTGCGCTGTAGAAAGATAAAGTCGCTATTTGTGCCGGCGCAGAATGGAACGTCCGGATGGTCGCTTTCCAGCGCCGCGCGAGCGGTTTCCACTGCCTGCCGCACCGGCGACCCACCCGCAAAATGTTCCGCCTCGGGAAAGCACAGCCACGCCCGTACCGGCGGGCGCAGCTCAGCCACCATCCGGCGCAGAGAATCCAGCGCGCCTTCCGGCATGGCGGGCATGCGCAGCGCCACTTCCAGTCCAATCCCCAGCGCCCGCGCCTGTTCCGCGGCCTGGGCCAGCATTTCGCGGGCATCCACAGCGCCCGGCTGCACGTCCACCCGCAAATGATGCAGGTTGAGCACGCGCAAGCGGGCCAGCTCGTTTTCCGTCAGCGGCTGCCCATGGCTGGCGACCCCTAAGCCAAGCAGGGGTACAGGCAGGGATTGTGCCTCGCGTTCAATTGAGAGGAGCGGGTAATCCTCCACCCGCGCGGCAACCGCAAATACTCGTCCAGGGCCTGGCTGGCTTTGGCGCAGGCGGATCTGCACGCTCTGGGAGATGCGGCTGCCTTTTTCGATTTTTACCGGGTAGGGCAGGCGCAGAGGGGTGCAGAAGGTTTTATAGGAGGCATCCGTCCAGTTGCGTTGATCTTCCATCTCAAAAATATCGCCCGCAAAACGCACTTCTGCCCAAATCCCTGGCGTGACTTCATGGGCAATGGCGCGCAGCTCAGCAAACGGCCTGACCGGCTGGTCCGCCACAAAATCCAGCGGGAAAACTGCCGGTTCCTGCCCGCCGTCCACGTGCTCCACTACCCCAGCATGCCCGCTCAGGTTGGCAGGGTGCAGAACGCAAAAGCCAATGCGGTTGCGCCAGAATGTGGAGCATGCTTCGCCATCCATGCTAAAGGTGATGGTCCCGTCCGCTTCGCCGCGGATGCTGGCCTGCCAGACAAAATCGATCTCATCCTGCCGGTTGGCAACATCAAACGCGATCTGGAAGGATTCGCGTTCCACCTGCATGGTCAGGTTGGAGAGAACTGGCGCCACCGTGCCCCAGTTACGGTCGCGAACGGCTACATATATCCGCCGCAGAATCTCAGTACTGCCAAGGCGGATGGTGCGCAGGTCGCCCTGTTCGTATACCAGCGCCAGGGGGCCCGCCCGCAGTTGGGTTTGGGCCGGCAGGTCCTCGTCTTTCCCGTAATACAGCACGCGTTTCGGCAGCATTTGCGTCCCCTTCACCCGTTTATCCCCGGCGGGTTATTCCGGAATGAACTTGCGCAGGTAGGCTACGCTCTGTTCCGCCCAGGCCTGCTCCAGGGCAATTGTTTTCTCCAGAGTCGCCTGCTCGGGCGGCCACAGCTCGATGATCACATTGAAATCATACGGCGAGGCTTTCAACGCTTCCAACAGCCAACCGGTGTCCAGCATGCCCTGGCCGGCCGGCGCGCCTTCGCAGACAAAGCCCATCATGTGCCATTCACGGCGGATGGTGAAATCTTTGTAGTGCAAGCACATGGTATGGGGCGCCAGCAGCCGGGTGACCTCCTTCCAGCCTTCCGGCACCGCCAGCGAGTTGACCATATCGAGCACCACGCCCACATGCGGGCTGTTGATTTCATCCAGCGCCGCGCGCAAATCCGCACATGGAATGCGCCCGTTTTCGATCGCCAATTTCAACCCTTCACGCTCCAGCACCGGCAAAACCGGGCGGATTGCCGGTAGAATCCGGCGCGCATCGTTAATATATTGTCCATCCATCTCGGGCAGCGTACGGATTAGCCTGGCCCCCATCCGTTTTGCCAGAGCGATGCTCTTTTCCAGGTGCTCGTAGTCCAACCCGCGCGTGCCCAGTTCCAGCTCGATCTTCGCCTGCCGGGCCTTGCGCAAAAATGCGTCCAGCTCCGCTTCTGTCAGCCAGTCAAACTCCGCCAGGTTGGGCCCGGTTTGCACCAGGCGCAGGCCCAGCCGGCAGGCCTTTTCGAGCAGATCCATGGGCGTGAGCGGCTGCTCCGGCCAGGCGGATTGTTCCGGGTAAGCCGGGTTGGCACCCTGAAAACCGATCGACCACATAAAGGTGTAAGAATTAATGCCAAGTTTCATGGTTTCCCTTCGAGGTTCCCCGCCGCTGGCGGATAGTTTAAGGGCGAAGGATCTGATAAATAAAGACCCCATCCTGCCCATATACCTGGCGCAGGCGCGGACAGCTGGCCAGCATTTGCGGCTGCAAACTTCCCTTTCCCTGGCGCAAGTACACAAAGGTTAAATCCGCCTCGCGCACCAAATCCCAGAAGTCCGGCGTACAGCCTTGTATGTTCATCGAGCGTTTGGCCCAATCATTGATTTGCAGAATAGATTCCAGACTACCCCAGGAGTAGGAAATGGGCGGAACCAGGCTGAAGCGCCCGGTGTACGGCAGCAGCCAGGCACCCCCATCCACGCCCCGATAGGTAGCGCCCTGCCAGGTGGAACCGTTGATATAAAAGCGCGCCTCCGGCGGGGTATGTTCCTTGACCCATTCCAAGGCCTTTACATCGGCCGGTAACGCCAGGACCGTGGCGGAATTGATCATGCCGCGCGTATCTCGCAATCCCCATGCCAATAACAGCAAAACGGCCAGCGCCAGGCCGGCCAACCCTATCGCCGGTCTGGTTAATTTGCTCAATGCTTTTCCACCCGCCGCGAGCAGTTCAGCCAGTAGAATGGCCGCGGGGAAAAATAGCACAATCAGAAAATGATCCGGCCGGAAAGGCCCCAGCCGCGGCCCCCAGGGGAGGGATAACAGCCCGATCAGCGTACTCCACCCGACCAGTGGAACCAGGCGCGGCTGCAGCAAGGCCGCCAGCGCACCCACCCCGGCCATACCCATCAGGATATGGTTGCGGCGCGGGCCGATCAGAGTCACCAGGTATTGGATATAATCCGCGGTGCTTTTCTGCGCCGCCTCGCTCTGGTCCAGCGGATTAACCATTCCCAGCACCGCCAAGGACTGGTTCAACTGGAATGAACGCAGCAGCCAGGGAGATGCGAGCAAGATTCCCAGTCCGACCAGGACCACCAGCCGGGCTAAACCGGTCCAACCATCCCGCTGGCGAAAACCACGCAGCGCGCTCCCCAGCCCTATCACCAACAGAAACAGGCCGGCCAGCAGTAAAACGAGGTAATGAGTAAGCGCCAAACCGGAGATCAACACTACCAGCCGGACCCAGGCCGAATGCCGCCGGGGCTGGTCGCGCACCTCCATCACGGCCGCCAGCGCAGGTCCCAAAAGGAGCAGGCCTGCCAGCAGGGTGTAGCGCCCCCAGGTCAGATAATAGGCTGGCATCTGGAAATCAAAGCCCACCAGCAGAGCGGAAAGAATCGGCGCCAGCCCGGCTGCTGTGCCGCCGGATAGGCGGGCAATGAAAGCCGCCTGGCGGGGTGGATAGGGCTCCGAATATTCCAGGCCCAGCTCGGTCGCTCGACCGGCAAATGCCTGGGCCCCCCGGTAGACGGAAATCGCCACCAGCGCGTTCAATACCTGGCCAAACCACAATGCCGCCCGGGCAGTGGTATTCCCCGACACAGCCGTAAACAGCGCCGCGATCAGATGGAAGCCGTAATGATACGAGAAGGGTACCGGCAGGTAAGGCGCCAGGTCGGGCGGCAGCCCGCCATATTCGACAATTTTGCGCACGATCAGGAAATGCTGGACGGAATCGACCCAGTTTGGCAGCGCCAGCGTGCGCGCCTGGTACAACCGCCACGCCACCAGCCCGGCCAGGAAAATCACTGCCAGCAGCCCGCCTGCCCAACACGCCGGAATTTTCCACCCGCCGCGCGCTGATCCGCCCCGTTTGAGCACACCGGCCAGCCCCAACAGCAGGCATAAGCCATACAGGCCGGCCACTGCTGCCCCGCGCACCTGGATCCCTAGCAAAAACAGCCCCAGGGCCAGCAGCGCTGGGAGTGAAATGCTCAATGCGACAGCATCTGCCAGGGTGGCGAGGAGACCGGCCCGCCGGCCCGCCCCCGCGGCCGCGCGAAACAGATGGAAGCCAGGCCAGAATGGCGCAGCCTGGCGCTAACAGCACCAGGAGGGCTGCGAAAAAAAACCGTCCGATCGTTAATGCGTCCAATGCGAAGCAGCTCGAATCGATTAAAAAAATACCCCGGTCAACCCTGTTGGATGGGCAAGCCGGGGTATTTCACAACCTTTTCTTAAGACAGATACTCGCGCAGGTGGCGGCTGCGGGTTGGGTGGCGCAGCTTGCGCAGCGCCTTTGCCTCGATCTGGCGGATGCGCTCGCGGGTGACGTTGAAGTAGCGGCTGACCTCTTCGAGCGTATGATCTTTGCCATCGATCAGGCCAAAGCGCAGTTCCAGCACCTGGCGCTCGCGTTCAGAAAGCGCTCCCAGGGCGCTCTGCACCTGCTCGCGCAGCATTTCGCGCGCGGCGGCGTCCATCGGTTCCAGGGCCTCATCGTCCTCGATGAAATCGCCCAGCTGGCTGCTTTCTTCATCACCCACCGGGCGCTCCAGCGAGACCGGCTCTTCGGCCGATTGCAAAATGCGCTGCACCTTGGCGGTCGCCCAATTCCAGCGCCGCGGAACTTCCGGGTCAATCGGGATGTTGTCTTTGCGCGCCCGCTTGATCGCTCGGGTATCTTCATCCGAGAGCAGCCCGGCTTCCAGGGCCAGCTCTTCGGCGGTTGGCTCGCGGCCCAACTGCTGTACCATGGAGCGCTGAACGCGCAGCAGGCGCGTAATCGCCTCGAACAGATGCACCGGGATGCGGATGGTGCGCGCCTGTTCGGCAATGTAGCGGCTGATCGACTGGCGAATCCACCAGGTGGCATACGTGCTGAACTTAAACCCGCGGGTCGGGTCAAACTTGGTGACCGCCCGCAGCAGGCCCAGGTTGCCTTCCTGGATCAGATCGAGGAAGGAAATCCCCCGGCCCAGGTAGCGCTTGGCAATACTGACCACCAGGCGCAGGTTCGCCCGGATCAAGGTCTGGTTGGCTTCTTCCGCGCGCCGCCGAACTGCATCCACTTCCGAAGCCAGCTCCGACTCGCCCGGCAGGTGCTTGTTGAAGAATTCCAGTTCTGGAAGCTTCGCCTCACGCTGCAAGTACGTCATCATCGGGGCCGCGACTTCGGTGGGCATCAGGTAGACGCTCATGAAGACGATGAAGGCATGGCGCACCAAACCGTCCCACAGCGTATCCTTTCCCCATAAGCCGTTATCCAGGTAGGTGCGCAGGTACGAGGGTTCGTCTGCCTGCCACTGGCGGCGAAGCATCTGCGCCTCGGAAAGGATCAGGCTTAGATCGGGGGTTTCCCCTTGCTGAATGCTTTGGGCATCCTCCAACATTCGCGCCCAGGCAGTGATCATCTCGCGCGCCACGGTCAGATACATCTGGCGATAGCGGAGGGCATTGTCGGCAAGAACGTGGTTGCTCAGTGTATCCAGGTGCCGGTCGGCCTCAATGCGGGCTGCCAGCCGGAACTCGCTGTCCGCATCCAGTAGATTAATCTGGCCGATTTCTTTAAGGTATAAACGGACCGGATCTTCGGAAAGCTCGATTGCCACCATGGATGGGCCCAAAGCTTCCAATGGATCCTCAAGAGCCAGATCCGCCCAGTCCTCTCCAACGGCAGCCGGGTTCGGTTCTTCAACTTCCGGCTCATCCTTTTCCAGGAATTCTTCTTCCTCGATCACTGGCGCGCCTTCCTCTGCACCATTTTTCTCCGGTGAAGTCTTACTACGCTCATGATCCTTGCGCTCCGGATGAACGGCGGAGTCACGCGCGGGTCGGGCGCGCCCATTCTGCTCGTTCAGCCCGGTGCGAAGCGGCCTGGCTGCTGCTTTTTTCGGCGCAGCACCTTTTGAGACAGGGCCTCTCTTGCTCGCCCGTTCTTCTGGGTTCGTGCTTTGGTTGGTAGGTTTCTTCATACGAGCCATATTACAAATATACCATAGTTTAAATTTTCGCTAGTCTAACTGCACAGGCTGACCAAGAATTTTGTCAAGGTTTTTTAATACCCGGCTGCACTGCAACATCACTTTTGGATTCCCTGAAAATCATCCAGGCGGGTATACCCTTCAACCTCCTGGATATCGCGCTGCATAAAAATGAGCTGGTCGACATGCGCCCGCGTGCGCATCTGGCGCAAGCGCATCACGGTTTGGATCAGGTCTTCCACCAGTTTTTCGGTGCCTGGCTCGCCCTGCGCAAACGGACTGAGCAGTTCGCGTGCCAGGTCTTGCAGCGCATCTGGCATCTTTTCCTGTATATATTGGCCGGCATCCAGGTCATCCTGCTCCAACGACTGCAAGATTACGGCTGCCATCATTTGCCGGTCAACCTGCTCGAAATCCAGGACGGAAAGCCGGCTTAGCCCGGCTTTTTGCAATATGCGGTCGAGCATATACAGCAGGTCGGGCTGGCGCAGCAGCAGGCGCAGGCAGTGTGTTTCAAGCGCCGCTTCTGGGCGAGACCCAACTTGCAAGGGAGGTGGTGCAGGCTCAGGATGGGCCGGCGTTGTTCCACCAGGCCGGCGGCGGACCGGCCGGGCAGGTGGGTTGGCGCCCAACAATGAACGCTCATCCACACGCAGCAGGCGCGCCAGGCGCTGCCGGTAGGCCTCGCGTTCGACCGAATTTGGCACATCCTCAACCAGCGGAAGCACCTGCGCAGCAATCTCGCTCTTTACTTTCGGGTCATCCAGGTCGCGCCCGGTGGCCAGGGTTTCCATCACATGCACAACAATTGGGCGCGCGGCTTCGACAATCCGCGCCCATTCCTGCGGATCCCGCAAAACGATCTCATCCGGGTCCAGCCCTTCGGGCAGGGTGGTAACGCGCAGATCGGCCTCCAGGCGAGCTTCGTTCCGCAGCAATCCACGCGCGTCGAAGGCCAGTTCACTGGTATGATCCATAGACTGGCGAGCGATCTCCAACCCGCGCAGCGTCGCTTTCTGACCGGCAGCATCCGGGTCCAGGGCTAACACAATCCGGCGCGTCAGCCGCTTGAGCATGCGCAGCTGGTCTTCCGTGAGAGCGGTGCCCATCGGCGAAACCACATTATTAAACCCGCATTGGTGCAAGGCGATTACATCCAGGTAGCCTTCAACGATGACCACCTGGTCCTTGGCACGGATCGCCTTGCGCGCCTGGTCGAGCGCGTACAACAAGCGCCCTTTATCAAACAGGGCCGTCTGGGGCGAGTTCATAAATTTGGGTTGGTCTTCCGGGTTCAGGATGCGCCCGCCAAAACCGGTCATGCGCCCCGTTCCGTCGCGGATGGGGAACATCACCCGGTGGCGGAATTTGTCATAAATACCGCCGCTACCGCTTGTAGCGCCACTGCTACTGTTTGTAGCGCCACTGCTGCTATTGGCTGCGCCGCCGCTGCTATTGGCAGCGCCGCTCCCCTGGCGCTCGGTTACCAGCCCGACCTGCAGCAGCTCGCTGGCGGTATAGCCTTTGGATGTGAAGTAGCGGATCAAAGCATCCCAGGACTCGGGGGCATAGCCCAGGCCAAAGGTTTCGATGGTGGCAGGGGTCAGCCCGCGTTTCTGTAAATAAGCGTAGGCCTGCTGCCCGGCCGGGGTTTGCGTCAGGTGGTGGCGGAAGAACGTGACCGCTTCCTCCAGCAGCGTGCGCAGCCGTTCGTGCTCGTCTTCCTCGGCCAGTTTCTCCGGCGTAACCGGCGTCAGAACGACGCCTGCCCGCTCAGCCAGAATATGCAGCGCCTGGCTGAAATCCCAGCCTTCCTTTTTCATCACAAAGCGGAAGACATCCCCGCCCTCGTTACATTGACCAAAACAGCGCCAGGTGCCAGAATCAGGAAACACCACGAAGGCCGGCGTGCGCGAGTTCGGGTGAAACGGGCAAAACCCAATATAATTCTTCCCGGTCCGGCGCAGCTGCACCGATTCGGAAACCAGTTCGATGATATCAACGCGGGCTTTAATATCGTCTATCGCCGACATGAGACCGTTTGCTCCACCTATCGTTCGTAATTATACCAGTTTAGTGCAAATTCAACGCGAAAACCGCCGGGGCTTAGCCCTATCTTACCATCTCCCCTTTATAATGCAATTAGGCTACAATGGGTTTTGGGATGAATATTTGCAAATTTTCCCAACCATCTTAGTAGCGCCCCGAACCTCCCGCATGAGACGTTTCAAAACTTACTTAATCCTCCTGATATTCTTGCTGCCGGTTATAGCGGCCTGCACGCGCCCGGTTAATTTTAGCCAGGGCCTATCCGCCAACCCGGCCATGACCATCACTTCAAACCCGCCTGGCGCCGCGAGTACGGTTACCAAAACCGTCCCGCCCCCGGACCCCAGTGATGATGAGCCGGTATGGGTCACCAACCCGGTCGACCGCACGCTGCTGCGCATCGACCCGCGCAGCAGCGCCATTACCGCCAGCATCTCAATCGAAGGCCAGCCGGATATCGCGGTGGCTGGGGAAGGCGCGGTATGGGTGCTCGACCGCGCTCATAACCTGGTTTTCCGCATCGACCCGGCTTCCAACCGCGTTGTGACCTCCATTCCGCTGCCCGCCGGTAACTCCCAGGCGCTGGCCGTTGGAGCCGGCGCAGTGTGGGTGGGTATCACCGGCAGGATCGACTTGAACGAACAGGCCCCAGGCGAGACAGAGGATGTGCTGGCTCCCGCCATGGTGGTGCAAATTGACCCGCAGACCAACCAATTCAACCAACAGCTCGCGGTCCAGCCGGTAGGACAGCTGCTGCTCAACGGTTCGGCCCTTTGGGTGCTGTCCCACGCCATCATCGACACGCCTTTGCAGGTGCTCGATCTGAACGCGAAGCAGGGCATGGCCGTCCCGGTCCATAACTCCCCACCCTGGCTGCCCATCGATGCCATGGCTGTCGACTCTGAGAACCTGTGGCTGCTCTCGGCCGCGCATGGGAAAATTTTTCACGGCACGCCGGACGGGCGCATCAGTTCTAGCATTGACCTGGGGCAGCGCCAACCGACCGGTTACGCAGACCTTCTTCTGACTCGCACCGGCTTGTGGGCTGCCACACCCTGGGGAACCGTCTTGCAAATCGACCCGCGCACCAATCACATCGACGGCACCGTCGAGCTGAATGTGCCGCTGACCCGGCTGCTTTCGGGCGGTGGAGCGGTTTGGGCCTTCAGCCAGCAGACCGCCACGCTGTTTCGCATCGACCCGGCCAGCCGGGCGGTTACCAACCAGGTTGCCACCGGCAGCCAGATGGAGCCAACGGTGGTTCCCAGCCCGACCCCGCGCGTGGTAATCTGGAACCCCTGCCCGGAGGCTCCCACCTCGCGTCTAAAGGTAGGCGACCTGGCCTACGTAACAAAAGACCCGCCCGTCCCCAACCGCGTTCGCAAAGATCCAAACCGCCAGGCGGATATTCTGGGCCTGATCAACCCCGGCGGCAGCATGGAAATCCTCGAAGGCCCCACCTGCGCCGACAATTGGGTTTGGTGGCACGTCAAGAACGCCGACCTGAACGGCTGGATGGCCGAAGGTGATAAAGAAACCTATTGGATGATTCCGTTATATAAGTAAGGCTTCGCCTTACTTATATAACGGAATCATCCCCTCCTCGGAAAAACGGAGCGGGGATTAAAGGGGTTGGCGGCCCAGTTGGGCCGCCAACTCCTTTTATCCCCCCGTTAATAAGGTTACTCGGTCAGGTCCCGGCGCACTTCGTGTAAAAAAGCGGGGGAATTTAAGCGTCTTTCGAGCAAATAGGTCAGGTAATAATTGAGCAGGCTTTCCATCTCGCGCTTGACGGCCGGCTCCAGCGGCACCCGGCTCGCCTCCTGGAAGGTGCTGCGCTGGTAATGGCGCAAGAACTTCAGGGTCGCCATGGAAACCGGGCGGGCAGTGGCGCGGGCAGAGAGCCCGTTTGCCCCGCAGCGCGGGCACAGTACCCCGCCCAGGTCGGCGTCGAAGAACTGATCTTCCGCTTTGATCGGCGTTCCGCAGCGCACGCAGTTGGTGAGATCAGGCCGGTAACCCAACAGATCCAGCAGGCGCAGCTCATAAAAACGGACTGCCGGGAAAGGGTCAGGTAACGTGGAGATGCGTTCCAGCGTATCCACCAGCAGTTGAAACAGCGGGCGGTTCTCACCATCTTCATAGGTAAACCGGTCGATCAGCTCGATTACCGTGGCAGCATAGGCCGTGCGCACCAGGTCTTCCCGGATAGGCAGGTACGCGTCCATGGTCTCAGCCTGGGTCACGATCCAGAAATCGCGCCCCGCGGCCATCATCACTTTTACGTGCGTAAAAGGCTCCAGGTGCCCGGCTTTGCGGGAGTGCAGCTTGCGCACCCCTTTGGCCACCGCGCGCAGTTTACCGGCCTCACGGCTAAACAGCACCAGCAGGCGGTCCGCTTCGCCCCAATCGGTGTGGCGCAGCACCACCACCTCGGCCCGCAGCGTTCGTTGAGATGAAGGCATGCAAACTCACTTTCTGGCCAGGTCTTGCGGTAAAAATGCTCCCGGCAGCAGCTCAGCCACGCTGAGCTCCTGAATTACCCGCCCCCCGGCATCCGCGATGATCACCAGGGTGTCCACGCCAAATTCGGCCAGCACCTGCCGGCAGGAACCACACGGCGTTCCGCCGTTTGACGTAACCACCGCGATCGCGGCAAAGTTGCGCTCGCCTTCGGAAACCGCCTTGAACACGGCCACCCGCTCCGCGCACATGGTCGTCGGGTAGGCCGCATTTTCAACGTTTACCCCGTCATATACCTTCCCCGACTCGGTCAGCAGCGCCGCCCCAACCGCATAGTTCGAGTAAGGCGCATATGCCCAGCGCCTGGCCTGCACAGCCGTCTCGACAAGCTGCTGGCGCAGTGCTTCATTCAGTCTGGTTGCCATTCGTTTTCTCCTCTGTTTCCGGAACCGTGGAACGGCGCAAGGCGCGCACCCGGCGGATGCGCCGCCCGCTGACCTGTTCAACGGTCAGCATGAGGTGATCGACCTCGATGGTCTCTCCGCCGACCGGTACGCGCCCAATCTGGCTATAAATGAAGCCACCCAGCGTATCGGCTACCACCTTCGGAAGATTCGTTCCCATCACGTTGTTGAAATCATCCAGGTCAATCCGGCCGTGAAAGAGATACTCATCCTCGCCGATCTTCTCATAGAGCAGCTCTTCACTCTGATCATACTCATCGCGGATTTCGCCGACGATCTCCTCGACAATATCTTCCAATGTTACCAGCCCGGCAATCCCTCCGTACTCATCCACCACCAGGGCCATGTGCACACTGCGCGCCTGCATCTCGCGCAGCAGCTCATCTACTTTCTTGGCCTCTGGCACAAAATAAGCCGGGCCGCAGCATGCTGCTCATGCGAGGCGACTTTCTGTCCTTGCAGATGAACGCGCAGCAGGTCTTTGGCATACAGCAACCCAACCACGTTATCAATGGTCTCTTCATATACCGGCACGCGCGAATGCCCCGAGTTGTTCGAGCGCCGTAATCGCTTCTTCGACCGAGGTACCGGTTTCCAGCGCAAAAATATCGATGCGCGGGATCATAATTTCTCGCGCCAGGGTATCGCCAAAATGGAATATCGAATAAATCATCTGGCGCTCGCCCTGCTCCAGGGTGCCTTCCGGCTGGGCATCTTCCGCCCAGGATTTCAACTCATCCTCCGTCACCGGGCTGAGGCGGTGTTCGAGCATCGCCGGTGAACCCAGCAGCAGCACATACAACGACGAGAGGGGTGAGAGCAGAAAGTCAATCGCTTGCGCCAATCCGCAGAAACGGATCGCCCACAGCTCAGCCTTCGGCAAGATCGCTCCTTCCAGGAGCAGTTCCATCAGCAGCAGTAGCAGCGCCGCCAGCGTCAGCAGCAGCAGCGCCGCCCCTATTGCAGGTGGGCCGCCGGCCAGCCGGATAAACAACCAGGCCGACACGCCCAGCAGCATAAACTGCACCACCATCTCACCAATGCGCAAAGAGGTGCGCAGGCGCGGCTTTTCTACCAGCGCCATCATCTGGGCCACCGCCCGGGGATACTGGTCGCGCAAAGAGATTAAGTACGGCAGGCGGATATTCAACACGCTGAACCGCACTGCCGAGAGCAGCAAATCAACCAGCACAAGGATAACAAACGTATCCCAGAGCGTTTCAATCACGTTCTTCCACCATCCTCCTGCCGGCCTCTAGAAAACAAAAACGAGCTCTGTGCCTACCATTCAAGATCGCACAAAGCCCATATACGTTCGGAGCATTTTCCACCCGGTGTCGACAAGACCAGGCTGAGATGTAACCCACGGCAAAGCATTGGCCTGCATACAATTCACGGTACGGGGTTAAAGGCTGGGGCGCCTGGGCTCGAACCAAGATCCACAGATCCAAAGTCTGGTGTGCTGCCATTGCACCACGCCCCAGAGCGAAACAATACCGCCCTTTGCAGGAAGGATTTTACCCAATATCCGGTATTCTGGCAATAGGCAATGTTCTGCCAGTACAGGCAGAACTATTCCGGGGTTTCCGGCGGGAACAGCCCCAGCTTCTGGGCCTGCTCAAACGTCAGCACGCCCGGCTGGCTTTCTTCTTTGCGCTCGCTGCTGACCTCATCCCAGAAAGAATCCGGGTCTTCCAGGCGCAGCTCGCCGGTCTTTTTCTTCTTGAACAGCTCTTCAAACTTCTCCAGGCCAGGGTCCTGCCCCAGCGGGGTTTCCAGGATTTCCGTCAAAAGCTGGTCGGCTTTCAAGTCGCCGGTCCCAGTCATCTCGGCCATAATCACTTCGGGCGCGCCCGTCTCAACCGCGGTTTGAACGCGCAGTCCCAGGGCATCCAGCGCCGCCATGATTTCGGTTTGGGCGTTGAGCGCCTCTTCAAATGCCAGGGCCAGCCGCACTGCCGCGCGCCCGGTAGGCAGCGCCAGCAGCAGCACGTATTGGCCGGTGGGAGCAATTACCAGGTCGATGGTCGTACCGCGGTAGGCCTGCACCAATGGGGTGGTCGTCTGCCCCAGCAGGTACGAGATCTTCGCCCCGGCGCTAAGCGAGGCCAGCATGGGCGATGCGAACTGGCCTTCGATGGGCAGGTCCGGCAGATTACCTGCCTGGGCAACCGTTTTTCCGCGGTCATCCAGCAGCATGGCTGAGATAGCCCCTAACGAGCCGCGCAGGCGGCTGAGCACGCCCGCCAGGCCGCTGTCAGCGGGTACTGCGGGCGGTTCGCCGGCAAGTTTGAGCCCGCCGGTACCTTTACTGGCCGCCGCCTCCGCGGCCGAGACGGGATCGCCCGGCATAATCGGCTGCCAGTTCCTTCAGAACGGAAGCCTGGACAGCGTCTTTCGCCGTTTCCGCGGCCGTTTTTTCTACCGCGGCTGTCTTTTCGGCCACGGCTGTCTTTTCAGCCGCAAGCGCTTCCAGAATATTTTTTTCAGGCGCTTTGGCTTCGCCCAGCAGCTGATCGACGGCTTCTAGAAAATCCGGCGTCATGATCGGCTTGCGCAAAAACACATCGGCGGATCCCTCTTCGATCTGCTTGATACAGCCGGTCCTCCGGCCGCAAACCGGTCATCAGAATCACCTTTACGTTCGGCTGGCGGACACGTATTTTGCGCATCAGATCCAACCCGGTCATTCCCGGCAGGCGGAGATCGGTTACCAGCACATCAATTGTAAAACGCGTTGATTCGAGCAGCGCCTCTTCGGCGGATGGGACCACCGAAATCGGAATATCCGGATGCACCGTTTTTATTGCATCCTGCAGCAGCCGTGCCAGGTCAATCGCGTCATCAACAATCAAAACTCGCTTCATCCAAATCTCCCAAGCAGATATCAGGCCACCCGCCAGCAGGCCACCCAATGACCATGTGGCTGACCTCTTTGAAGGGCGGCTCTTCCATCTTGCAGTGCTCCATCGCAACCGGGCAGCGCGGATTAAAACGACAGCCGCTGGGTGGGTTTAATGGGCTTGGCACATCGCCCTTGAGAATGATTCGCTCGCGGCGCACCTTTGGATCTGGGATCGGTATGGCCGACATGAGCGCCTGGGTATAGGGGTGCAGCGGGTTGCGGAAAAGCTCTTCGCGCGTGGCAAGCTCTACCATTTTCCCCAGGTACATGACCGCCACACGGTCCGAGATATGCTCCACCACACTCAGGTTATGGGCAATGAACAGGTACGTCAGTCCAAATTCCTGCTGCAAATCTTTGAGAATATTCAACACCTGCGACTGGATGGAAACATCCAGCGCCGAAACCGGTTCGTCACAGACAATAAACTTCGGGCGCAGGGCCAGGGCGCGGGCAATGCCGATGCGCTGGCGCTGCCCGCCGGAGAACTCATGCGGGTAGCGACGGGCATGGTAATCTTCCAGACCCACCTTGCGCAGCGTCTCAATCGCCAGATCAAAGCGCTCGCGCGGCGTCGCCAATGCCGTGGATCTTCAAACCTTCCATCACCGATTCGCCAATCGGCATGCGCGGGTCAAGCGAGGCATACGGGTCCTGGAAAATGATCTGCATCTGGCGGCGCATTGCTTTCAATTCCTGTCCGCGCAATTGAAGAACGTTTACGCCCTCGAATGTCAACCTCTCCCCGGTGGGTTCCGTCAGGCGCAGCATCGTGCGGCCAACGGTCGTCTTGCCGCAGCCCGATTCGCCCACCAGACCCAGCGTCTCGCCCTCTTTTACCGTGAAACTGACATCCTCCACTGCTTTTACCTGCGCCACCACGCGCTGAAGCAAACCGCCGCGGACCGGAAAGTATTTGTACAGATTCTTTACCGTGACCAGGTCTTTCGCATTTGCCAGTTTACCGTTATCCATAAAGGCTTCCTCTTTCCGCAGCCACCGGGTCCGGTTGGGCTTTATCCACCTGGATGGGCGCCCTGTGTTCGCCGCTGCTTACATACAACCAGCAGCGCACATCATGGTCCGGGCCGGATCTCCACCAGTTCTGGCTCCACTTCGGTACAGATGGTCAGGCCATATTTCTCTCGCAAGCGGCAGCGCGGAGCAAAGCGGCAGCCCGGCGGCAGGTTGACCAGGTTCGGCACCGAGCCAGGGATCACATCCAGGTGTTCGGCCACCCGACCCAGAACCGGGATCGAGCCAATCAGCCCCTGGGTATACGGGTGCAGCGGGCGTTCAAACAGCTCGTTTACCTCAGCCTGCTCCACAATCCGCCCGGCGTACATCACCGCTACCCGGTCAGCCATTTCGGCAATGACCCCCAGGTCGTGGGTGATCAGGATCACCGCCGTGCCCAGCCGCGTGCGCATTTCACGGATCAGGTCCAGGATCTGGGCCTGGATGGTCACATCCAGCGCGGTGGTCGGCTCGTCAGCGATCAACAGCTCGGGCGTCATCGCCAGGGCCATCGCGATCATCACGCGCTGTGCCTGTCCACCGGACATTTCGTGCGGGTAGGCTTTTGCCTTGCGCGCCGCGTCCGGGATACCGACCATTCCAAGCAGCTCGACCGCCCGCTGCCAGGAGGCTTCCTTGTCCTGTCCCTGGTGAATTTGCAACACTTCCGCCACCTGGTCGCCGACGTTAAAGACCGGGTTCAGGCTGGACTGCGGCTGTTGGAAGATCATCGATACGCGGTTGCCGCGTACCTTGACCATTTCATCCTCTGGAATTTTCAGCAGATCGGCGCCCCCAAAAAGGATCTCTCCTTCGATTACCTTCCCTGGAACACCCACCAGGCGCATGATCGAGAGCGAGGTAACACTCTTCCCACAGCCCGATTCCCCCACCAGGCCCAGCACCTCTCCCTGTTTGACGTAAAAATCAACACCGTCCACGGCTTTCACAACGCCGTCTTCGGTGTAAAAGTATGTCTTGAGGTTCTTTACCTCAAGTAAAGTTTTTCTCTGGTTATCAATCACTTACCTAATCATCCTTCTAGGAAAGATATTTCCATAATTATAACTGAAGTCGATCAAGTGATGGTGAGGAGAAACGGCTGGTCATTTTGCGGCGCAAATGCACTGCAAAATGACCAGCTATCTTGTGTTTCTTCCGGGTCTATTTGTTCTTCCGCCGGGCCGAAAGGGATATCGATCCAATAATCCCAAACATCAATCCTAAAAAGGAGGCCCCGAATGCAAAAAAGTTAAGGAAAAAGGTGGATGGCAGCAGCTGCATCACCATTAACAACGGAAGGACAAACCCGATGACTAGCAGCAGGAAACCGATACCAAGAAGGAACCGTGGGTCTCTTGCCATCGTTACCGATACAGCCAGCAGGCCGCGCGGTGTTCTGGTTCAGGCTCAAATTCCGGCGGGACCTCCACCTCACACAGCCCGGGGATAAATTTCGGGCAGCGCGGGTGGAACCGGCAGCCGGTCGGCGGGGAAATCAGGTTGGGCGGCTCTCCCGGTGGAACATCTTTAATGGTTTTCGCATTATTCCCATCCGGGTCAGAGGTTGCCGCCAGAAGCGCGTGCGTGTAGGGATGCAGCGGGTTGTTCAACAGATCCGACACTTTTGCCTTTTCAACCACATTTCCGGCGTACATCACAAAGATCCGCCGCGAGAAATAGCGCACGGTCGAAAGGTCGTGGGTGATGTAGATCACCGCCAGGTTGTGCTTTTCCTGCAGGTCGCGCAGCAGTTTGAGGATTTCGACCCGCACCGAAGCATCCAGCATCGAGACCGGCTCATCCGCCACGATGAAGCTCGGGTTCAAGCAGCATGGCGCGAGCGATGACGATGCGCTGCTGCTGCCCGCCGCTGAGCTGGTGCGGAAATTTGGGCAGGAAATCGTCGACCGGGAAGACCTTTACCTCTTCCATCGCGCGGTGGATGCGTTCCATCCGCTCCGCTCGGTTGAATGGATGCCGTTGATAATCATCGGCTCTTCCAGGATGCGCTCGACGTTCATAAACGGCGCCATCGCGCCGTACGGGTCCTGCTGGATATAGCCAACGTGGGAGCGGTATGCTTTCAGTCTCCGTGATATTCATCTCGCCGACATTCTTGCCTTCAAACAACATCTTGCCCTGCGTCGGGCGGTACAAACCCAGGATGGTCTTCATCAGGCTGGATTTTCCGCAGCCGCTTTCGCCCACAACGGCGATCGCTTCGCTGTTGTGCAGGTCAAAACTTACCCCATCCACGGCATGAACGTAGCCCGCATGGCCAAAACCAAACTTCCTGCAGCTCAAACCAGACCCGCAGATCCTGGACGGACAGAAGAACATCATCATCCACTGTCTTTGTTGCGACCCCAGGTTCAGGTTGGGTATCAAGGATCATTTCATCATTCGTTTGCACCATGGAAAACTCCTACCTCACTGGTACAGCCAGCACTTCACCAGGCGGCCATCTTTGCTGAAACGTGGGCGGTTCCTGGTCGCATAGTGCCAAACCGCGCCGGGCAGCGATCCTTAAAACGGCAGCCGGTGGGCGGATCCAGCAGGCTGGGCGGCTGGCCGACGATAAAATCCGGCTCTTTGTCGCCCCGCAGGCGGGGCACGCTGTCCATCAGCTTGCGCGAGTAGGGGTGCAGCGGTTCGATAAAGAAGCTGACTGGCGTCGCTCACTTCCACGATCTGCCCGGCATACATCACCGCCACCTTATCGGCCAGCTCGCTCGAGGTGGCGATATCGTGCGTGATCAGGATGTAGCTGATCTCCAGATCGCGTTTGAGCGCTTTCAAGCACGTTGAAGATATTGGCCTGGGTGAGCACATCCAGCGCCGAGGTCGGCTCATCCAGGATGATCAGGTCCGGCGAGGTGACCAGCGCCATGGCGATGGCGGCGCGCTGGCGCATCCCGCCGCTCAGCTCAAAGGCATAGCGGTTCAAGAAACTCTTCCGGCACACCCACGTGCTGGAACATCTTCTTGGCCTGCTCTAACGGCATCTTTTTTGCGTAGCGCCGGTATGGATCATAAACGGCTCGGTCACCTGGTCGCCGATTTTCAGCACCGGGTTGAGCGAATTCATGGCCGCCTGCGGCACCATCGACATCATCTTCCAGCGCACATTCTTGCGGAATTCTTCATCGCTGAATACTGCATGATATCGGTGCCGTTGAGATACACCTTGCCGGAGTATTTCTGCACGTTCTTTGGGCAGCAGGCGCAGGATGGCTTTGGCCAGCGAGCTTTTCCCGCAGCCCGATTCGCCCAACGACCACCACGGCTTCGTTATGACCAAGCTCAAAATTAACCCCATCCACCGCGCGAACGCTTCCCTTTGGTGGTGCGAAAATGCAGAACCAGGTCTTCGATTTTTAACAGTGTGTTTTTCGGCCATCGGTTACTGCCCTCTCAATCGGGGATTGAAGACGCGGTCCATGGCATACCCAACCACGGAAAATGCCAGCCCGGTGATCATCAGCAGCGCGGATGGCTCCAGCACCCAGTAATACCAGCCCTGGAAGAGCGCCCCGTTGCGATACGAATCATCGATGATCTTGCCCCAGGTGGGCAGGGTCGGATCGCCCAACCCAAGACCGCCAGCGAGGCCTCCAGGAACACGTAGGCGGGGATCAGCACGATAAACTGGGGGATCAGCATGGGGATCAGGCGCGGGATCATATAGGGGAAGATGATCCGCGAGCTGCTCGCCCCATAGGAGCGCGCCGCTTCAATGTAGGCCGATTCCTTGACCTGCATGAACACGCGCCCGGAAGGTTTTGATCCCTGAGCCAAAGATACTGAGCAAAATCACGCGCCCAGGATGACAGAAAATACTGCTGCGAATAAAATGTGCCGATCATGATCAGGATGGGCAGGAAGGGCAGCACCAGGTTGATCTCGGTGATGCGCTGGATCAGCTGGTCCACCCAGCCGCCAAACCAGGTGCTGACCCCGGCGATGATCAACTGCGACAGCGAGGTGCCCACCGCCGCCAGCAGGCCAAAAGCCAGCGCGATCGGGCGTGCCCCACAGCAGGGCGATCCCCAGATCGCGGCGCAGATGGTCGGTGCCGGCCCAACCGGCCAGCTTTCCATACACCACCATTTCCGCCGGATAGGTCGGCATCTTTATCAAAGGTTACCCCTTCGATCATCAGCTGGTATTTGCCTTTCACCGGGGCTGGGTCTTTATACTTCGGATCGGCAAACAGGCCAATTGAGGCAACTACGCCGCTCAGCTTGCGGGTCAGCTTTTGATCCTGGTTAGACCCGGTAGGTCATCTTGCGTTGCAGCGCGAAATTGCCCAGGCGGATTTCTTCGCCATCCGGGTTAACCCAGGTCAGCCCCACAAAAGGTGCTTTCTTGTCATAATTTCGATGTGAAATAAATGGCGAAATCATCCGGAAAGCCGTCATACGTGTAATTCAATCGGGATGGTGTAATTGATGGTTTGTGACTCAGCGCCCGCGCTTTCGACGGTTTTGGTCACCGATTTGTCTTCGGTGTTGATGTCGATCGTTTCAGGCAGCTTGTTTTTTCGGAACCAGTTGTACCAGACCGGCGCAGCGGTCTTCGGGTTTTTATACCAATCACTTTCACTCCCCCGCCAGAGCGCAGATCGCCTGGCTGTATGGAATGGTGATGACCGTATAGATGGAGATGGCAACCAGGATCAAAATGATGATCACACCCGCTACAGCGGTCGGGTACTTGGAAGATTTCTCTGAGTGCTTTGAGGTTCATAATTATTGACCGGCTCCCCCACCACCAATTTTTACGCGCGGGTCAACCAGGGCATAAACAATGTCCAGTAAGAAGACAGTAATCGCTAACAGGTAGGAAAAAATCACGGTCTCTCCTACGATCACCGGGGTATCGAACAGGCCGACCGCCTGGTAAAGCGCGCGCCCCAGGCCGGGCCAGTTGAAAGATCGTCTCAAAAATGGGCGCACCCGTCCAGGAACCAATCACCAGCAACGCAAAGCTGGTGATGATGGTGGGCAGGGTGGGCCGCAGGATATACTTGTTATTGATATCCCGCGCGGGTAAGCCCTTGGCCTTGGCCATTTCCACGTAATCTTCACTGGAATAAATCAGGAAAAACGTCCGCCAGGAGAAGATGCTCAGGAAAATCTGGCTGAGCGTATAAGCCATCACCGGCAGAATCATGTGCTTCAGCAGGCTAAGAAAGTACCCCATGCGGTAGGCGGCGGCGGCGAATCCACCATGCCGCCAAACGGCAGCACCCGCAAAACCGACGCAAACAGCAGGATCAAAAAGATCCCATAGAACCAGCCCGGCGCCGAAGACAGCGGCGTGAGCGCCACAATGATTTTATCGAAGAAGCTGCCGTAGTGCCGGGATAGAAGCAGTGCGGCCATCAAAGCCGTAATAAACAGGATAATATCCGAAGTGGCGAACAGCAGCAGGGTGGGTGGCAGGCGTTCCAGGATGATCAGGCGCACCTGGTTCGACCCGGAGTTGCTGGTCATATTCAGCGCGCGGCCCAGGTTCAGCGTAACCGCATCCTTCAGGAAAGCAAAACTGCGCACGATAAAGGGCTTGTCCATCCCGTATCGCCGGACGTAATTCTGAATCGTCTCATCCCGGAGCTTGGTACGCTGTTCTTCGTTCAGCTTGCGCACGGCAGGGTCACTGGCCATGCGCTGATTGACGTCTTCGCGGATCTGGGCTAACCGAATCGTATCTACATAGCCACCCATATTGGCGATCAGAATGGTCAGGTAGAGGCCGATTAGGACGGTGACCGTAAGCGATAATATCCGGATAATCGTATACCTGGCTACCCTGGAAAATGTGCTGGTTCCGCCTTTCTTCCTGGCCTCTTCTTTTATGGGTGTCTGGGCAGGTATAGGTGCACTCACCTCAGCCATAATTTCTACTCTCTTTCGTGCAAATGATGGGTTACGACAAATATCGTATCAACATGCCTTTGAAAACTTACCCGCCAGGGGCGGGAAGCCCCTCCCCTGGCGGGTAATACTAATCAGACATGCGAGTCAGCTTACTTGACTCCCACGAACTCGTACGTAACAAAGGTGGGCAGACTGACCGCCTTCGAAGTAACAGCCACAACCAGTTTGGAGGGGCCGGCTTCGAGCTTGGAGGTAATATCTGCGGGTAAGGTGATATCGTACTGACCTTCCGCCGACATCTTTCCTTCGCCAGTGCCGATTTGATCGCCCTTGGCATTGAAGACGGTGAAGGTTACCGCGTCAATCTGATCGGACGGGTACGGCTGATCGCCATTATCCACGGTGACTGTGAAGGCACCCTCATCACCCGCTTTCAATTGGGTGGGGCCATCCACAGAGGCAGTGGCAATCATCGGAGCGCCAAAGCCAGAGAACTCGCCTGGTTTGCCGGTGTAATCCGGGAAGGGAACCAGAGTAATGGAGCCCTCGACCGGGAAGACCTGGTCGACCATGTAGGGACCCGTGCCAAGCCACATGTGCTTCTTGGCCTTGAAGAAGGTCTGCAAGTTCGCGTAGCGCGCCTTGGCCTCATCCGGTTTGATGAACTGGCTCATGGTGTTGGCATACGGAAGATCGCCAGATGTCGCGGCCTTATCCAGATAGCTGGACAGAATATCCAGCGCGGGGCCAGAAATGAAGCTCGTCCACTCAACTTTCTTGGCCTGAGCCTTATCGGTGGTGAAGGCCAGCTTGCCGTCCGCTTCAGCCATTACGGCTGCAGCCAGGTTTTCGAAGGCGCCCTGTCCATAATTTACACTGGATGGGTACCAGCTGTTGATGTTATTTTCAGCGTCCAGAGCAAACTGGTCATCGTAGGTTTCAATGGTCAGCGGGTCGGTCGAGGTGATCTTCCAGCCCTTGAAGTGGCTCAGGAAGGTTTCAATGGTGGCGGCGTAGTTTTCGTCGTACAGCTTGCTTTCCTTCTTGCCCAGATCGAAGTTGACAATGATGTTGTACAGCACGAAGTCTGCAACCGACATGTTGCTGCCATCGTGCCACTTGGTCTGGAACAGTTCGGGCTTGTACGTTACCACCGACTTGGTGTTGGCGGTTAGCTTGAATTTCGGGTCAGCCTTGGCTTTTTCAGCGGCGGTAATCCACTTCTGATTCGTGGCATCCCAATCGGCCCACGCGTCATCGGGAACGGTGATTTCATCCGCCGTAGTTAGCGTCACCCAATCCAGAGTCTTGGATACGGGCAAGCCGGTCTTGACGGTCAGGTCGCCCTTTGCAACCGTTTTGGGCATAAACAAACCGGTGTACGGGTTGGCAATCACACCCCAATCCATCGTCTGGTGCTGGACCATACCATCATCCACCCAGTTGGAGCCTTGAATGGGGTTCCAGGGCTGCACGAGGATACCAGATTGGGCAATGTGTAATTCCTTGCTGCCTTCTTTGGCTAAGGTGTAGGGCAGTAGCTGGGAGGTGGCAAAACCACCCGCCAGGTCATACGCGCCGGAGACTTTGGAGCTGTAGGGTTCGTAGGAGGAAATATCCACTACCCAAACGCCCCACCAGCTTTCTTTCATGGAGAGATCCATGGCCTGCTGGAACAGCTGAGCGCGCTCATCCATGGTCTTGAAGCTGTTGGTGAACAGGGGTTCCTCAACGGCTTCCAATTCCTTGGAAGGTTGATAAGCGTTCATAACCGGCAGGCCCTGCACTTTACCGGTGTTGTACTGCACGAAGTTCAAGCCTTCATCGCGGGTGATCGAGGTGCTGATCCAGCCGGCGGTGTAAACGCTGAACTTGCAGTCGGTGGGTTCGCCCTGCCAGATTGGAGCCGCTTCCGAGCGGGTCTTTTCCTGGCGATCAACGGTGAAGCCCAGTTTTTCGAGCTGATCGGCGAAGTAATTGCCAATTTCCTTGCGCTTGTCCTCGGTGCGGATCAGGCTAACGACAACAACGGGTTTGCCCTTATATTGCCATTTACCATCCGAACCCGCGGTCGCGCCCATCTTCGCCATTTCCGCGTCGACAACTTCCTTGGCCTTATCGAGGTTATAAGCGTACTTGGTCGCCACAGCGCCAAAGACAGCCGCGTTGCGCGCCGCATCCGGGAAAGCGCCCGTGAATGGCGAGAACTTCGGCTGGCCCAGGCCGCCCAGGAATTCCTGAACCACGTAATTGCGGTCGATCGCCCAGTTCATCGCTTCGCGAATGGCCATATTGCTGAACGGGTTGAGGATACCTTTACTGGTGCAGTCAACCGTGTTCATCAGCATTTGGTCGCTCGAGCCATATACGTTGGCGTATTTCAGGCTGGCATCTGCCTTCACCTGTTCGTAAACGTTGGCGTCGTCATTCGAGACCGCGTACATATCGATTGTACCGGCCTTCAACTGAGCAACTGCCGGTTCGAGATCAGCAATCGCCGAGAAAACAATTTTGTCCAACCAACCGGCATTGGCCGCGGGCGCCTGGGTGGGTTCCGCCGCGGTGGTGGCCGTCGGTTCCGCCGGAGCCGCAGTGGTGGCCGTAGGCTCAGCCGGAGCTGCGGTGGTGGCTGTTGGGGCAGCAACTGCCTCAGTCGGAGCAGTTGTTGGCTGCGCTGGCGCAGCTGTAGGGGCTGCTGGTGCGCAAGCGCTAAACAACATGCTTGCCATCAGAACGCAGCTTACGAGAACAAACAGCTTATGTTTCATTCGTTTCTCCTCCTCAAGAGATTTTAGAATACCCGGAATTTCCCGGATGATTCCCTATAAAATTGGGTTGTTCTTCCCTCGCGATACCAATAAACACCTCACACCAATAAATCGGCTGGCCGGATCAGGTTTTCGGTAAATTGTTCGAAAGTACAGTAACTACCCGAAAACAGGTAAGATACGGCAACCAAATCCCAAATATACTCTGATTGCCGTATAAAAACAAGTGAACCGGTGGTTGGAATCGAATATGTACGCCTGGTAAAGGATGGAAGATTCTCTTTTTTTTGATCGTCAAACAAAATTCGTACATATTATTGATGATCAAAAATCATCTGTTCCCTAACATTATTCTATTCGTATCCTCGGCTTATGTCAATCGACCTTGATGAATATTAATAATATCTCATCTTTTTTGACAAAAATAATAGGATGGCAGGGTATTTTGGGCAGCTTTTTCTCAGGGGGCCTGGATCATGGACAGTTCGTCCCAATGTCAAACGCTTCCAGGTTCCAAAAAATACTCCGCGCCGTTGGGTCAATTTCCAATCCGCATAAGTCGGGCCGGGCAATCGCGATTTTCACATACGAATACAGCGGTATGACCGGTAAATCACGGGCAAACAATTCCTGGACGGTCCGGTTTCGCGCGGCATAATCCGCATCGGAAGGACGCGCCCAATAAGCGGCGATACAGGCCTGGTCAAACTCCGCACTCGAATAACCGGTAACATTCGCGCCAATCCAATAGTTGGCTGCATTTGGGATCTGCGCGGAGGTGTACAACAGGCAGTTTGGCCGCGCACTGGCCTCCCAGGAGAACTGCGCCAGGTCAAATTTTCGTCCAAAGACAATTCCATCTGGCCCCGGGCCAAATAAATCACCCGGGTTCAATAGTTTTATTTCTACTCCGATACCACAACCTCTAAGGTTCCCGCTGACCGCCTCAGCCACCTGCTTGCGCAGTGCGGCCTGGGTGGTCTGGTAAGTCATCGAAAGCGGTGTGCCATCCGGTACGCCCGCCACCCCCACTGCCACACGCGGAGTAGTGGGAGAATTATCCGTATCCTTCCATCCCACCTCATCCAGCAGCTTCGTCCCCGCGGATGGGTCATAGGCATACTGCGTCAGATCCTTCTGGTACAGCGGGTGGGAGGGCGGCAGGTAACTGTTCGGCACGCTTGAGCGGTTGTAAAGCAGGCCGGTATTGATGGCTGCCCGATCGATGCAGTACGCGATCGCCTGGCGGGTGCGCACGTCCCCAAACAAATCCACCCGGTCGGCGTTCTGACCTGGAGTAACCCCATCGTCGTAAGAGGCCGGGCGAATGCCAAAATCGAGATGTTCCCATTCTGGCCCCTGGGCAACATGTATTTTTAGCCTGTTCTGGGTCTCGCGCTGCAACAGACCGGGGATCATCTCCAGGAACTGCGGGTTCTGGTCCACCACATCACACTCGCCCGCCAGCAGCGCGTTCATATCCCCATCGGCTGTATCCCCCACAAACCGGTACACCAGTGTATCGAATTTTGGCAGTCCGGCGGATGCCCGGAAATAGTTGGGATTCTTTTCAAGCGTCATATGGTCGCCTGCCGCCCATTCCCGGATCTTGTACGGTCCCCATCCCAACGGGGAGCGGACAGACAGCGGATCGGTCAGCAGTTGCTTCGCGCTTTTCTTGCCTAACACGTGCTCGGGCAGTGGGGGCCAAAAGAATGTGCCGTAGCGCTGTTCGTAGAAACCTGGCACACCGGTCCACACGACAGAAACATCGTCTCCAGCCTGGTAGGAGGCCGTCCGGTCCGTCAGGTATTTTGATGAAGGGGTGGCGGGGTCCATTGCCAACCGGTAGGAAAAGACCGAATCCGCGGCAGTTAGCGCCTCTCCATCGGACCATTTGAGGCCTGGCAGTAGTTTATACGTTACCACCAGCTGGTCCATCGAAATATCGCTCGTACCATCATAGTTCACCGCGCAGCCGGGCTGGTTGCAACCCGCGGGCATCACTTTTGTCCCGGCTTTTAGCGCCACCAGCTTGCCGTCCACATCCACCACCGTGTCGCCCGCCTTTACCGCAGCCGGTTTGGCTTGCGCATCCCCGTCTGCCAGGCTGGGAATTTTTTGCAGAATGACCGCCTGGTTATCGAAATTGCGCGCGTCGATGGGTCCATCATAAATGGAATCCAGCACGCTCCACATGCTGCGCGTATTGCCACCATACATATACAGCGTTTCAGGTTCATCTTGCACGCAAACCACCAGGGTGCGCGGCGGAGCGGTGGTTCCCGTTGCGAGGGGCTGCGCTGCCGTTTCGGTGGTCATCGCGGGTGTCGCCGGTACATCCGGTGTATTTTTTGGAACGGGTGCGGCGCTCCGGCAGCTCGCCAGAAACAGGCTTGCCAGCAGAACTACGCACACAGGAAAAAGTTTCAGAAATCGCATGCGGGGCCTTTCCGAGAAGTTATTCTATAGCTCAACACAATCCATGCTTGCAAAACCCGATTCTACCACTGGAATCTACCCAATCTCAAACAAAGATGACGGGTCTCTGGGCAGTTCCTAAAGAGCTAAGATGACTCACCCCAAATTTGAAAATTCGAGGTGAGTCATGCGTTTCTTAGTCACCCCTACCCTGCCCCTGCTGGGGCGGGAAAAGAGTAAAGAGGGTCCGTATGCGGCGCGATGCGCCGCATACGGACCCTCTTTCGATCTCCTCCCCTTCACGCGAAGCAAAGAAAGGGTCGGGGGCGGGTTATCAGGGGGTATTACTGCCGCAACCAACTCGTAACTGGTATTTACGAAGTCCCTCGCAGGCGCGGGTCAAAGGCATCGCGAATGCCATCGCCCAGGAAGGTAAAGGCCAGCACGACCAGCGATACCGCGATCGCTGGCGAGAGCAGCATCCAGGGCTGGGCGTTGATCGCCGTCTGCCCCTCCAGCATCAACGCGCCCCATGAAGTAATAAAAAACGCGCGCGGATCGGTGGCCGGGCGAATACCAATGCCCAGGTAACCTAGAATGGCCTCGGTGATGATGTAGCCAGGCACTGCCAGCGCGGCCACAATGATGATCGGGCCAAGCGAATTGGGCAGCAGATGCTTGAGCATAATCCGGCTGTCTTTAGCGCCAATACAGCGCGCGGCTTCGATAAAATCGTTGTTCTTTAAGGACAGCACCTGCCCGCGGACGATGCGGGCTTCACCCACCCAGTTCACAATTGCCAGAGCGATAAACAACAAGAACAGCCCATTGAACAGGTTGCCAATAAAGGTGTCGCGCAGCGCCACCATGACAACGATGAAGAACAACAGGTCAGGGAAGGCGTATATAACATCCGTTACACGCATCAACAGGTTATCCCAACGACCGCCATAATAACCCGCCAGCAGGCCCACGGTAGTGCCGACTAATAGAACAATGATTGTCGGGACAATGCCTACAATCATCGAAACCCGCGCCCCGTAAATTACCCGGCTGAGCACGTCTCGCCCCAGCGTATCCGTGCCGAGCAAGTAGGTCGGGTTTCCCGACCGCCCGTTGATCGTCGCGAAGGCGGGCGGCAGGTAATCATTCCCGCTGCTCAGTTCCAGTGGATTGTGGGGGGCGAATAGCGGCGCAAACATGGCAATGGTAAAAAACGCTATAACGACAATCATGCCGGCGACGGCGGCCTTGTTGCGAATCAGGCGGTACCAGGCATCCATCATCAAGCTGCGCGATGGCCCTTTAACTTCCAGGGTCGCGGCCACAGCCTTTGCCTGTGACATTTCAGAAGATCTTGATTCGGTTGTTTCTGCCATTCTTACCCTTCTCTCCTCAAACTAACGATCCAGCCGGATGCGCGGATCGAGGAACACGTAAACGAAATCCACACTCAGGTTCGCCAGGGCCACCAGGATTGCGTAAAAAACGGTTGTGCCCATGATCATCGAGTAATCGCGATTACTAATGGCCTGAACATACGCGCGGCCCATGCCCGGGAAGGCAAACATTTGCTCGATAATAAACGAGCCAACAACCAGGCCGGCCAAAGCCGGGCCCAGGAAGGTCACCACTGGGATCAGCGCATTGCGCAGCATATGCCGGACAATCACTAAACGCTCAACCAGACCCTTGGCGCGGGCCGTGCGCACGTAATCCATGCGCATTACTTCCAGCATGGTTGCGCGTGTCAGGCGCGCGGTACGCGCCATTGTACCAAACCCAAGCACAATGCTCGGCAGCATCCATACGCCCAGCGTATCCCAATTTTCCGGGATCACTGGAATCAGATGCAGCCAGGATCCTAAAACAATAATCAGAAAAATGGCGATGACAAAGTTGGGGACGGAAATTCCGGCCGTAACAACGAATAAACTCAGGTAGTCTATCCAGGAGTTTTGCTTGAGCGCGGAGATAATCCCAACCGGCAGTCCAATGAGTATGGCAATGAAGAGTGACAAGAGACCCAGGCGAGCGGAATAGCCAAACCGGCTTTCCCAAAATGGTTTCCCGCCGTAGGGCTTAAATAAGTACCCCTGGATCATGATGCCGCGCTGGCGGTACGAAGGGCCCATATTGCCACACACCAGGCCGCAAATGAACTTGTTATTCTTATCAAAATCACCAATCGTGTACGCCACAAACTGGCGCCAGAGCGGTTTGTTTAAGCCGTAATACTCATTTAACAGTTTCTGCGTGGTTGGGTCCACCTGCCTTGCGCTGGGGTCGCGGTCCCACGGACCGCCAGGAGCCATGTGCATCAAGAAGAAGGTTACGGCGGAAACCGTCAGCAGCACGGGGATGAGCCAGAGTAGGCGGCGAACTAAATAAGTTCCCATAAACGCTCAAAACCTTTCCACAGCTTTGGTATTGGCCGGCCGGCCTTTGTCGGGCAGGCCGGCCAATTTTCAAACAGAGTTGTTTCTTACTTCTCGAGGGTGATGGTCAGTGGGTCAATATCACCAGGCCAGCCGGAATCCTGCGGGGTCTGAACGATACCCTTGACAGTTGGCTTAACCAGGTAGGAGTTGACGTTGTTCCAGACCATAACACCAGCAACATCGCTGATGATCAGCTTCTGGGCCTGAGCATACAGGTCAGCACGTTTCGCGGCATCCAGCTCGACATCGGCCTGATCGACCAGTTTGTCAAACGCTTCTGACTTATAAGCGAAGCGCTGAGCGAAGGAGGACGTGCTCTTGAAGTAGACCGACAGCCAGTTCTGCGGATCCGGGTAGTCAGCGCACCAGCCGAGGATGAACAGCTGGGGAGCAGTGTTGACGTCTTTGGTCAGCGCGGTGTAGGTGGTCGCCTCAACCGGGTTGAGTTTGACATCCAGGGCCAGGTCGGCCTTCCACTTGCCGGCGATCCACTCATTGCGGGTGCGGTTGCGCGGGGTGTCGGAGAAGGTCAGCGTGATCGGGACAGCCGTGCCGCCCTTGGTCAGCTGTCCGCCTTCGATCTTATAGCCGGCGGCTTCCAGCAGCGACTTGGTCTTGGCCGGATCGTATTGGAAGCGGTCTTCGCTCGCATCGTATCCAGGGAATCCCGGGGGAATCCAGCTCAGCGCGGGGGCGCCAAGATCCTTGAGAACATCCTTTACCCAACCTTTGCGGTCGAACGAGTACGCAAACGCCTCGCGGACGGCTTTGTCGGTGAAGGGCTCTTTGAGTTCGTGCATATTCAGGCTGTAGGTGCAGGAGCCAGGGTAAATCTGGGCTTCCTTGCTCAGCGTGGGATCCGCCTTAACGGTCGCCAGGTCTTCTGCGCCCAGGGGGATCACGTCGAATTCGTTGTTTTTGTAGGCCTGGAAGGAGACCGCGGTGTCAACCACATAGCGGAACTCGATGCCAACCTTGGCAGCGCCGCGCCAGTAGTAGGGGTTCGGTTCGAAAACGCCCTTGGTGTTGGGCTCGAGCGACTTGAGGATCATCGGGCCGTTGCCAATGTGATACTGGGCATCGTTCCACCAGGTCTCGCCGCCCTTGGTGATCAATTCTTCCTTCGCCGGGAAGGTCACCCATAGGCCCATGACCGTGTGGAAATAAGGAGCGGGTTTCGACAGGGTCAGCTTGAGGGTCGTGCAGTCGGCCTGGTCATAGCCGGTGCAGGCAGTGCCCTTGGAATCCAGGGCCTTCACGCCAACGGCATCCTTGAGCTTCTTCAGTTCTTCGGGGGTCGCCTTGGCAACATCAGCGCCGCGCCATTCGGGTGCGCCGGTGATCTCGTCTGTAATGCCAGCATATTCGCCGGCGGTGGCGGGATCAATATTGCGCAGGATCGAATATTCAAAGCGCTTGGCATTCAGGGGGGTGCCGTCGCTGTACTTCAGGCCTTTGCGAAGCGTGAAGGTTAGCTCGGTGGCATCACCATTGTATGCCCACTTCTCAGCCGAACCGGGGACTGTTTCCAGTTTCCCGTTCAGGCGAGTCAGGCCTTCGTAGATCATCTTGAGATGCGCGATCTCATTGACAAACGAAGATTTCTGCGGGTCAATCGTATCGGGATAGGTGCCCAGGTTGACGCGCAGGGTTCCGGTAGTAGTTACGGGCTTTGCAGCCGGGGCGGCTGCCTGGCAGGCAGACAGCAGCATACTTGCAACTACGAGCAAGCTCAGAGACCACATTAAGGCTTTTCGGGACATTTGATTTTTCTCCTCCTCAGAGAATTGAACCGATCGAAAGGTTTTCTGAAAGCACGATCTCATTCAAGGGTCTTTCTTTGAAATCCATCAATTACCTCAGCCATCACCTCCTTCCGAAATTTTTTCCTTACACCGGCAAACCCTTTTTTGACTTATATTCGTTCTCAACGAACCATTTGACAGCACATCGACGCTCGCTTCTGTATAAGAGCATTTCCGGCAGGGATTACGGAGTTCGACAAGCCCTGGCATCCATTCTGGTCAAGAGTGGCTGCCAGAACCGGGGGGTCGTTAAACCAGGTGACACGCAACCCAGTGCCCAGGTGAAAATTCGCGAAATTCAGGGCGAGCTTCCGCGCAAATCTTGGTTGCCAGGGGGCAGCGTGTGCGGAAACGGCAGCCGGAGGGTGGGTTAACTGGGGAGGGCACATCCCCTTGCAAAATAATCCGCTGTCGCTTATCTTCCGCCAGCGGATCAGGAATCGGCACCGCCGAGAGCAATGCCTGGGTGTAGGGATGCAGTGGGTTCGAGTAAAGTTCCGCGCGCGTGGTTAGCTCAACGATCACACCCAGGTACATGACCGCCACCCGGTTGCTGATATGACGGATCATCGAAAGATCGTGCGCGATAAATAAATAGGTCAGGTTAAACTCTTTCTGCAAATCTTCCAGCAGATTGACCACCTGAGCCTGGATAGACACATCCAGGGCTGAGATCGGTTCATCACAAACAATCAGGGAAGGCTGCAGCGACAGAGCGCGGGCTACACCTATCCGCTGGCGCTGACCGCCCGAAAACTCATGTGGATAACGATTGGTATAGGCCGGGTTGAGACCAACGCGCTTGAGCAGTTCTTTGACTTGCTCCCCAGCCTCTTTTTGCGTCGCCAGGCCGTGAATGATCAGCGGCTCGCCGATAATCTCGCCTACCGTCATGCGCGGGTTCAAGCTGGCATACGGGTCCTGGAAAATCATTTGCATGCGGCGGCGCATTTTTCGCAGTTCTTCACCCTTCAACGCCACCAGGTCTTTGTTATCAAAAAATACATGCCCTGAGGTGGGCCGGTGCAGTTGGAGAATCGTTCGCCCGGTAGTCGATTTGCCGCAGCCCGATTCGCCAACCAGGCCAAGTGTCTCGCCCTGATACAGGTCAAAAGAGACATCGTCAACCGCGTGCACCGCTCCGGCGTTCTCGGTGAATAAAATCCAGCGGTTTCGCGTGATTGGGAAATGTTTTACGAGGTTTTCAACTCGCAGCAGTGGTTGAGTGGTTTGGCTGGTCATTCGCGATATCTCCCCGTTTCCGGCTCAACCCAACAGGCGGAGTAATGATCCAGACCGACCGCAATCAAAGGCGGGTTTTCCTGCCAGCAGCGCTCGCGGACATACCGGCAGCGCGGTGCAAATGGACAATATTTCGGTTTTTCGAACAGCACCGGTGGGAAGTCCTTCAATGGATGTAAGCCGGCGCTGGGTGTCTAAGTCCAGGCGCGGCAGGCTGCTCAACAACCCGAGTGTATAGGGGTGCTGGGGGTTCTTGTACAGTTCCCGCACCGGCGCTTCTTCAATCTTGTAGCCGGCGTACATCACCGCGACCCGGTGCGCAAGCCCGGCGATAATGCCCAGGTCATGCGTAATCCAGATCATCGACATCCCCAAATCATTGCGCAGGCGCTTGACCAGCTCCACGATTTGCGCCTGGATAGTCACATCCAGCGCCGTGGTTGGCTCGTCGGCAATTAAGATCTGCGGCGTGCAGACCAGTGACATGGCGATCATCGCGCGCTGGCGCATGCCCCCCGAAAACTGATGGGGGTAATCGTTTAGCCGGTCCTTGGCATTCGGGATCCCAACCATCGTAAGGACCTCGGCGGCGCGCTCATAAGCCCGTTTTGTGGTCATCCCCATGTGGATTTCCAATGGCTCGGCCACCTGCCGGCCAATAGTCAGCACCGGGTTGAAGGAAGTCATCGGATCTTGGAAAATTACGCTAATCTGAGATCCGCGGATTTCACGTATTTCATCATCCGTGGCTTTCAGTAGATCTTTTCCTTGATAAATCGCGCTTCCCGCTACGACTTTTCCAGGGGGCGAAGGGATCAGGCGCATCATCGACATCATCGTGACGCTCTTTCCACAACCGCTCTCCCCAACAATACCCAGCGTCTCCCCTTCTTTCAACCGAAACGACACACCATTTACAGCATGGACCATGCCATCCTGCGTACGGAACTGGGTTTCAAGGCCCTCAACTTTGAGTATATCGGCCATTCACCGGCTTCCTTAACCTTGTTATGAAAATTTTATTGCAAACGAGAATTCTTAATCAGCCCAGCAAAACGAACTGCCATTTTGCTTTATCAAATTGCCCGGCTTGTAGTATACCTTGGTTAACAAACTGTGTCAATTTCTTTGACCGGCGCAAATAATTGCAGCAACTGTTTTGTTTTTGGTTTTCGGCGTAAAATCAATATAGCATAACACCTGGCCATTTGACCTGGTCACTTGACCAGTTAAAATATAAAGCATGGAAAATTCCTTATTTCTTTCTAACATAGAAAAGCTGAATTGCCAATACGCTTTCTACTTTTCTCCAATAGTGGGAACACCTTTCTTCAAAGCCAACCAGGCGCGCTTTTCTTCCGCTTCACTGATCAAAGTCCCGATATTGCTGGCGTGGATCCATCTGGAACGAAAGGGTGAAGTCAACCGCACTGAGTTGTGCCACCTGGATGATGAGCCCCAGGTGCAGGGCTCCGGTTTCTCCTGGCTGCTGCGCACCCGCCAGCTTCCCTTCCAGGATGTGCTGCTGATGATGATCGCCCTCTCCGATAACCTTTGCACAAACCTGGTCATCCGCCGCGCCGGGCTGGATCGGCTCAACCAGGTTTTTCAGGATGCGCTCGGTTTGCAGGGGACGCAGTTGCAGCGCAAGATGATGGACTTTGACGCGCGGGCGCGCGGGTTGGATAACTGGATTACCGCCCAGGATTGCATCCGTCTCTTTGAGTGTATCGAGGAACTGTCAGCGGTTGAGCGAGCCTGGGTTGAAGCGATGCTGGGGGTTTGCCAGGAAAAATTGTTCCTCCCTCGCGAGCTCCCGGTGGATACGCTGGTAGACGAGCGCACCTTCTATCACAAGACCGGCTCCATCCCCGGCGTGCTGCACGATTGGGGTTATAACAATCGCGGCCGCATCTTCTTGCTCACCCAAAACGTCACCGATCCCCTGGCCGTCTATCGCGTCTTCGGCCAGCTTGGGCGCCTGCTCCTGTAGGGAGTGGCGGAGTTTGCGTACAAACGGCGTTTGTCGCAAACCCCGCCGGCGCTATCTACCCCACCAGCCGCCGCATTTCCTCCACCAGCCGCTCGATTTGCGCCTGGGTATGGGTCGCGAAGATTGCCACCCGCAGCGCGCCGCCGGCTGGCGTGCTGCTGTAATTCCGCACATGCGCCACGCAAATATCCCGCTCAAACAGCGCCTCTTTCAACCGCCCAAGGTCGATCCCCGGGCGAGACCTGAGGCAGAGAATGGGCACGGGGGTATCTTCCAGCTCCCAGCCCAGGCCGCGCAGTCCCTCCCGCGCGCGGGCTACATTGGACCATAACCTTCTCCGCCGGTCCCCATCCCCGGCAAGCGCCAGCGCCCGGGCCGCCGCTGCGGCAACGGGTAGGGGCGGCGGCGACGCTCCAACATACACCCGGCTGTTGCGATCCAGTTCTTCAATCAGACCTACCGGCCCGGCAATCAGCCCGCCGTATCCACCGATTGCCTTGCTCAGCGTATGCCCTGCAATCTGGTGGGTCCCCCCGATTCCATAAAAATCCAGCGTGCCTCGCCCGTGTTCGCCAATCGCGCCGGTAGCATGCGCATCGTCCAGGCATAACCAGGCATCCGCGTATGCCTCCAGCACCTGACAATAGTCCGGGACCGGCGCAATCTCTCCTGAAATGGGGAACACGCCGTCACTCAAGACCAGCGGGCGCTCGCCAGGCCTGAGCTGGCTGCGAATTTGGTCCGCCAAAGACTGGGCATCGCGATGTTGAAACGATGTAACCGGTTTACCCGTGGACCGAGCGCCATCCCACAGGCTGTAATGCGACCAATCGTCAATAAAAATGCGTTCGTAGCGCTCGCGCAGTCCTTGCGCCAGGATTACGCCGCTCATATAGCCGGAAGGGTAGTACAGGACGCGCTCGGCCGCAAAATACACGCGCGCTTCGGCTTCCAGCGCATCGTATACAGCATGCTCTCCGTACCCGCCCCGGGATGTGCCCGTCGCCATACCATAGCGCTGGATCGTCTCCACCGCCGCTTGCAGCACCTGCGGGTGATTGTGCAGCCCCAGGTAGCCGGTGCCCGAAAAATAATCTCGCTCGCGCCCGGCAATGACCACCCGCGGTCCAAGCGGGGTTTGCATTTGAAAATCGCTCATCCAGACCTACCGGCCGATATAGGTCGCGGCGCACAGATAGCTGTCGCGCAGGCCTTCCACCGCCTGCACATCATCCACCTGCACCCCGTTGCGCCGCCGGGAGGAATGGATAATTTGCCATCCCCCCAGGCTGACCCCAACGTGCGTGATGCGCCGCTGCACGCCGTTTTCACCAAAGAAGAGCAGATCTCCACGCTCAAACGGCGGCTCGACCGGTTTCCCGGCCGCATACTGCATATCGGCGTCCCGCGGCAGGGTGATGCCAACCCAGCGGTGCAGCAGTTGCGCGAGCCCGGAGCAGTCGATGCCGTTGGCCGAGCTTCCGCCCCACAGATAGGGCACGCCCATCATACGGAAAGCATCCTCCACCAGCTGCGCCCGGCGCGGTTCCGCATTATTCGGCAGCCCCGCCAGCGCCCGCAAATCACCCGCCGGCAGCCAGCCTTGCCAACCGCCGGCCAGCACTACGGACTGCCAGCCGGGCGCCGCATCCTCCTCGCGCGCGCAAACCGCCGTTCCACCCAGCACCCGCGTCACCAGCGCGGCGTCTCCACCGGGCAACGTGCGCAGCAGGCTAACCGGCTCGGTCACCAGGTGAGATGGCATTGGAGCCGGCGCTTCGGTAAGATAAGGCAGGTACGTCCAGCCCAGGTAGCCATCCGGCAGGCGCACGTAGCCCCAGTTCTTCTCCTCCCACAGCACTTCAACCGCCACGCCGTTCAGCATCTGGGTGACCATTTCGGCCAGGAACGAAGTGCCGTCATGCACGCTGGTCAGGTTGGTCGCCACCGTGCACAGCCGCGGCATGCTTTTCCGGACTACTTCCACCGCCCGCGCGTCCACCCGCAGCTCTGGGAAGCGCTGCTCCAACCCCTCCACCAACGCCTGCCGGTTAGCCTCCTCCAGCACCCGCCCGCGCAGCCGCAGCGCACCCTCTCCCAGGCTATCCGCCGACACCGCGAATACATTCACGCGCCGGTCGGTATACGCTCTGCCAATTTCCTGCAATGCCGCATCAATTTGCCCCAGATCCATTCCTGTTACTCCATTCATACGTGTTCAATAATCGTTTTTAATCGCGAATGCGCGCTGCGCGCTAAGCGAATGGGACGAATGGCGCGAATAAGATTTTTAAAATAAAAGTTTCTTATTCGCGTTATTCGTGCCATTCGTGCCATTCGCGTTTATCAATAATAATTATCCCGCCCTGACCACGCCAATCCCCGGCCGGTCGGGCACGTGGATCAGCGCGCCGTCACTGTACGTTATGCCCGCGAACGGGTCGTTTGAGATCAGCATCGGCGCGTCCAGATCGAACCAATCGGCCAGCCCCATCAGGTGCGCCATGGCCGTGGTGCCGATGGAGGTTTCCACCATGCAGCCCAGCATGACGCGCATCCCGCGCTCGCGCGCCAGGCGGACCGCGCGCAGCGCCGGGGTCAGCCCGCCCAGCTTCATCAGCTTCACGTTTACCCCACTCACGCCCGCGTCGGCCAGCCGCTCCACATCCGCCGCCGATTGGACCGACTCATCCGCCACAATCGGAATATCCGTGCGCGACTGCAGCAGCCCCATCTCCTCGATTGCGTCTTTCGCCAGCGGCTGTTCGACCATCTCCAGGTCATAGGCTTCCATCCGGCGCAGGTACTCACTGGCAACCTCGATCGACCAGCCGGCGTTGGCGTCCACACGCAAGCGCGCGTCTGGCCGCGCGGAACGGATAGCCGCCAGGCGGTCCTCGTCATCCGCGTCACCGCCCAGCTTGATCTTGATCACCGGGAAACCGGCCAGCTCCTGCGCCATGCGCGCCATCGCCTCCGGGGTATCGATGGCGATGGTAAACGAAGTTGGCTGCGGCTGGGGCATGGGCAGATCCAGCAGCTGCCACAACGCCTGCCCCCTTTGGCGGGCGATCCGGTCGTACAGCGCCAGTTCCAGCGCGCAGCGCGCGGGAGCCGGGCCGTTGAGGCCTACCCAGGTTTCAATCTGGTCGATTTGATCAGGCAGCGGATCGCTGCGCAGCGCGGCAGCGTCCCAAAAATCCGTCATCCCGTTTTGATCCACTCCATAATAGGGCGGGATTGTGCCTTCCCCCCAGCCCGCGTCATCCGCCAGGCGGATCCAGAACGCTTCGCGCGTCTCGCTGGTCCCATACGACAGGCGAAACGGGTTGCGCAGTTTCAGGGTTATTCGTTCCCAGGTCAGGATTGGCGTTTTGGTCATTGCATTCCCTCGTTGTTTGATTATTCTTCTTGGCCTTCAAAACGCATTCGCAAATAGGATTCGTAACGCGCCGGGCTCACCCGGCCTTCCTCCACCGCCAGGCGCACAGCACAGCCTGGCTCCACCTTGTGGGTGCAGTCGTTGAACTGGCACTCCGCCACCAGACTGCGCAGCTCGGGGAAATAGCCGTCCAGTTCTTCCGGCTCGGTATCCCACAACGCCAGCGCCTTTAAACCGGGCAGGTCGGCCACAAAACCGCCTTCGTTGAGCGCGAACATCTCGCGCACCACGGTGGTGTGCTTGCCCTTCAGGGTGGCCTCGCTCACCGCGCGCACCGCCAGCCCCAGATCGGGTTGGATGGTATTCAGCAGGCTGGATTTGCCCACCCCGGACGGCCCGGCCAGCCCGGAAAGGTTGCCCACCAGGCGCCCGTGCAGATCCGCCACGCCCTGCCCGGTTTTTACCGAGGCGTAGATGACCGGGTAACCCAGCCCGGGGTACACCCCAAAGATCGCTTCGGCTGCGGCTTCACCCACCAGGTCGACTTTGTTGGCCACAATCACCGGCGGGATGCCCTGTTTCTCGCAGATCACCAGGAAGCGGTCCAGCATGCGCAGGTGCGGCTCAGGGTTCGCGCAGGCAAATACCAGGATCACCTGGTCCAGGTTGGCCAGCAGGATCTGGCGGTATTCCCCCCGCGGCGTGGGCGCCATGCGCACCAGCGCCCGCACGCGCGGCTCGATCTCTTCAATCATCCCGCTGCCGTCCGGCTGAGGAGAGATCTGCACCCGGTCGCCGATGGAAAGGATATCGCCTTCAAAGCGGTGGCGCTTTAACCGCCCGCGCAGCCGGCAGACCACATCGCCAGCTTCTGCCGTCCGCACGGTAATAAAGCCGGACTGCATGCGTGTCACCCAGCCGGGCAGGTTGCTTTCGCTCATGGCGATGGCGTAGCTGTCTCGGCATTTGCGCCGTTGTCTGCTGGCGCTTCCGTTCCCACGGGCGTCGGCGTGCGGGTCACGTTTATGCGCGACTCCCACGGGTAGACACGCTGTGGCTGACCCATATAGTACACCTCCAGGATGCGCCGCGCGATGGGGGCGGCGATATCCGAACCTTCACCGGCATATTCGGCGATCACCGCGAAGGCGATATCCGGCTTGCCGGTCTCGGTATCCGTGTACCCGGCGAACCAGGCGTGCGGGTGGCCCGGGTAGTCATTTTGGGCCGTGCCGGTCTTGCCATACACCGGGATGCCGAAGCCTGAGAACGCCCGCACCGCCGTCCCGCGTTTGCTCGACACCACCCAGCGCATGGCCTCCTGAATGACCTGCAGGTTTTCTGGTTTCACCGGCAGCTTGCCCTGCACCTCCGGCTTGAAGGTAACCGATGGGTTGCCGTCCGGGTCGGTGATCTTTTCCACCACCTGCGGGCGGTAAAGAGTGCCGCCGTTGCCTACCGCGGCCACAAAGCGCGCCACTTGCAGCGGGTTGACCAGCATCGTATCCTGCCCAATCGCGATCGATGCGGCGGACCGGTCATCCACCGGTTCAGGGACGTTCCCGGCCTCATCGAAGTCCAGGTAGCCAATCCCCGTTTCCTTGCCCAGGCCAAACGCCCGCGCCATATTGCTGATATCTTTCCCGCGGCCCTCTTTATACAGGGTATATCCAATGTGATAGAACCACGGGTTGCAAGAACGCATCAAGCCTTCCGGCAGCGTGAGTATCCCGCTGGGTTCCACATCCTTTTCCTTGGTCCAGTCGGGCAGCGTCAACCCGGGGACTTCCGACCAATCCCACTGGCAGTCGATCGTATCTTCCGGGGTGAACAGGCCGCTCTCCAACGCCGCCGCCGTGGTGATAATTTTGAATACCGAGCCAAGCGGGTAACCGTTGCCAGACGCCCGGTTAAACAACCGGTTGAGGCCGTCCCCGGTAATCGAGCCCAGCTGCGTGTTACTGTTGTAATTTTGATATTCAAACGCATTTGGGTCAAAGCCCGGTGCGGAAACCATCGCCAGCACCCGCCCGGTATCGCGTTCCAGCACCACGATGGCCCCGCTAAAACCGGCCATCGCCTTTTGCGCTTCGATCTGCAGCTTGCTGTCGATGGTCATGTAAATCGACTGCGAGGGCTTTGACTCTGCTTGCGCCAGGCGCGTGACCGGGCTGCCCTGCGGGTCATTGACATACAATGAAGCGCCGCGCTTGCCCAGCAGATACTCCTCCGCCCATAATTCCAGGCCGGACTTACCCACCCGGTCATCCAGGGCGAACCCTTCGCGCAGGTACTTATCTTTCTCCTCTTTCTGAATGGCGGCCACATACCCCGTCACGTGCGGAGCAATGCCGCCGTCAAAATAGAAACGGCCGCGATACTCGTTCAAGTACAGGCCTTTCAGCCCGGAAAGCACGTTATAGCGTTCCAGCACCCGGTCGCGAGTCACTTCGCCCACGGGAACGTAGGTGCCCTGGTAAACCGCCTCGCGATCGTACAGCATCCGGATCGTTTCCGCCGGCTTGCCGGTGAGGTTGGAGAGTTCGCTGAGCAGCTGGCTCTGCTGGTCCGGGTCAACTTCCCCTTTAACCAAGCCCAGCGCAAAAATGTCGCTGGTCGCTGCCACCGTATTGCCGCTGCGGTCGTAAATGTTGCCGCGGGTGGGGCTTTTGAGCTCCATCGCCAGCATGTTACCGCCGTGCAGTTCCGGCAGGATCAATCCATCATCCCACTGCACCCGCCAGGCGCCCTTCTCAAGGCTCATGTTCATCGTCATTTCGCGGGTCAGGTCGCCAATCATCTGGGTATGGAAAATGACCTGGTAGGCCACCTCGGCTCTGGAGGGGTTGACCATCCTGGAAAGAATCTTGTATTCCAACGTTTGCAGCGTCATATTGACCGCCGACTCTTGATAGCGCTGGATAAACTTTTCCAAAGCCAGCGCATCCTGGCTGGTGGGCGTGAGCAGGCTGTACATAGTCTGGTAATCTTCCGCCTTCCAGGCATTCAAAAAGACCTGCGCGGTCAGTTCTGCGTTTGGCGCCTTTATGACCGTAGGTTCAACCTTTGCCAATGTCTGGGTCGCGGAGATCGGAGCGGTTACGGTCCCTGTCTTTTTGATCACGGCGGGCGCCGGGTTGCACGCCGGAACGCTCGAAACAAACAGCAGAACAAACAACAAGAAGGACAAGCGAAACTTCATATTTATTTTCCTCTGGCTTGGCGCCCCCCGGTTTCCTCACGCAGCAAAGCCTGGTAAACCTCACAGGGAGTATCCATCTCGAGATGGGTTGGGCAGGCGGTCGTCACCGCTACAGGCGGCTTCAGCCCAAACTGGGCCAGGGCGCGGACCACCGCGCAGACTGGCAGGCCAACCACGCAGCAATAACAGCCCTCGATCTGCTCGACCGGTTGGAATTCCGGATTCTGTATCGCATACGCGCCGGCTTTGTCAAATGGATCGCCGCTGGCAATATAGTTTTCAATTTCATCATCGGTAGTACTTCGCATCCAAACCTGTGTGGCGCACAGGTTTGTCAACACATGCGGGGGCTCAGCCCGGTAATCGATAGACGCTCCAGAGGCAGCGGCGGTTCCTGATATCTGGTTACGCAGTACCGCGATGGCTGTATAAACGGTATGCGTTCGCCCGCGCAGGTCGCGCAGCATCTGCCGCGCCTCCGCCGCATCCGCCGGTTTTCCCAGGATTACCGTACCGTCCGCCACCGTTGTATCCGCTGTCAGTACCACCTGCCCGGGAACGGCATCCTTTCCCGCCGCCCGCGCCTTGCTCTCCGCCAGGCGCAGCACGTAACCGTCGGGCGCCTCGCCGGGCAGCGGGCGCTCATCCACATCCACCGGGCGGACGGAAAACGTCCAGCCGGTGAGCGCGAGGAGCCGTCGCCTGCGCGGCGAATTGGAGGCCAGAACCAATGTTGGAATCATGCCCATCGATTCTAACACAAAAGGGCATGGGCTCTATTTGAAGTAGTACCTTTAGCGGTGGCGTAATGTACTACTTCGAGAATTCGTCCAGCCGCCGCTACTGCCAGCTTCCGGCGCTGATTACCTCATACGTCGCGTCTTTTGGCGCGCTGTCCGGCAGGCTCAATTGGCTGCCAACCACATCCACAGCCAGCGTCGTCCAGGTCTTTCCGCCATCCGTCGTGTAACGGACCAGGGTGGGGGAATTCTGCGCCGCCTCTGTAGGCGACTCTACCTGAGGCGCGGTGCTCTGCCGCTCGTCCCAGCGCAGGGATAAGCCGGCTGCTGACTGTTCGACCACCGCACCCGCTGCCGGACCGGTTTTCCCCGTTTCCAGCGACTGCTCGGCCAGTACCTGTCCATCTTTTGACAGGCGCAGCCTGGCTGCCGGAAGATCGGGCAGCGCGATCATGGCGTGAATGCTGGTAATGTGCATATCGCCCTCTTCCATGGCCTGGTAAGCGCGCACGGAAGTCTGCACCAGGCTTTCACCCTGCCTTCCCAAAACCTCGATCCGGTATTCCCCTGCTTCGGGCGCCTCTCGTACCGGGCCGGGTAAAACATACACCGGCAGCATCTCCACCCCGTCCGTCCCAATGTTCGCGCGCACCAGCAAGCTGCGCTGCGAGCTGCCCGCGGCCGGGTCGGATGGACTGAGTAAAACGCCCATGCTGGCCGCGGCCTGCATCTGCCCGCTGTACATCTTCTCATACGTATAGTCCGAGACCCATTTGGGATTGCAGTACGACATCACGTCTTTGGTGGATGGGGCATATACGACACCGGTCATGACATCCAGCCCATACTGGCCAATCGACCCGTCTGGATAGGGGAAATTCGGTTCAGGACTGGCCGGACCGCCGCATGGGGTATGCCACATGCCCAAATTATGCCCAATTTCGTGCGCCGCGATTTCCGACGACTGATTCTCATAGTCCAATCCAATCGCCACGCGCGAACTGACCCACCCAAGCCCGGCATAACCACCGCTGAACCAGGTTGAACTGCCATCCGAGGTTGGGATCAGGCCGTAATAAACCTTGTTTGCTGGCGCCCCTTCCGTCGACTTGATGGTGGTAATTTCATTCAAGAGCCGGCTGAAATCTGCCGAGGTGCTCAGGTCGCCGGAAAAAGCATATGGCGCATGCCAGCTCAATTCAAGCTTGTTGATCGGGTAGGTACGCATGATCCAATCGCTGACGGTATCCCGGCTCGGCGCCGGATAGCTGCGCCCATTCCCGGTATTGGAATATTGAATGGGAACGATCATCACTTGCAGCGGCGGTACTGCATTGAACACCAGACGCTGGGTGATGATGTTGTTGTTTTCGTTGGTCTCACTAATCGCGTTATCTGGGTCCAGTTTCACCGTCAGGTTCACGGTTCCAGACAACCAGCTCGCTGGCAAAAGGATATTGAACGAGCTGTTGTAAACTCCCCGGCTGCTGCTCAAAGGCAGATTAGCGGAATATGCCTTCGGCGAATCGCTCAACAGGACGTTACTTGAATTGGAAGCAGTAACGGAAATTTTCACCGCTGGCACCGTGCTTTTGAAGTCCCGCGTATTGGCATAAATGCGCATGACTGTTTTCCGGCCGGCAACCAGGTGCACGCTGTTCTGGGGGTTCTGAACTGCCTGGCTCACTTCGATCCCACTGATAACCAGGTCGCCTGGAACAGGCACGCTCACCAATGGAAGGAAAATGCAGCGTTTACCGATTGGGCATCCCGTTGCCGCGGCTGCCGGAACAGGTGCTGCGGATTTTGCGAATACTACTCCAGCCTGCTGGCTACCAAACCAGAAAATACTTCCGGCGATCAAAAAAAGAAGAGCCCCCCTCAAGCTCGCTTGCACTTGTACGATATGGCTATGCTTCATGGTTCTCTTCCTGTTTATTTTTTATCAAATTTTGGTTATAAATATGTTAAATCTAGATTTGATCGTAATTCATTTCCAATTTTAAGCATAAAACCATTTTATAACCTTACAACTTACAAACAGAGCCATTGAAAAGCAGGCCAATATTCACCCCGACCCTACCGATCTCTGTGAACCTCCAGAACCGGTCTGAACAGCCGCCCGAAATATAGTAAAATCGCCTGTAATTTCCAATTACGAGGAGGATTTGATTATGCAGGCACTCAAAGAACGCATTCTGCAGCGATGGCAAGAACCTGGGAAACGGTATCTTAAAGGTGGATAATTTCATCAACCACCAGGTCGACCCGGAGTTGATGGATGCCTGCGGGCGGGAATTTGCCCGCCGCTTCGCCAGGTGTCGGCGCCACCCGCATCCTGACCGCCGAAATTTCCGGCATTGCCCCCGCCCTGATGACCGCGCTGCACATGCACCTGCCGGTGGTCTATGCCCGCAAGACCAAGCCGATCACCATGCCCGATACGGTCTACCTGACCGTCGCGCCTTCGCACACCAAAGGCCGCCTGGTGGAGCTGATTGTTTCGCCCGAATACCTGGCGCGCGGCGAGCGGGTGCTGATCATCGATGACTTCCTGGCCTCCGGCGCCACCATTCAGGGCCTGGTGCGCCTGGCGCAGGCCGCCGGCTCCGAGATGGTCGGCATTGGCACGCTGATCGAAAAATCCTTTGAAGGCGGGCGCGATGCCCTGGCTCACCTCAACGTCCCGATCGAAATCACTGGCGTGCATCACCTCGATGGACAACGGCAAGATCCATTTTGCGACTAGATTCGGCCTGATTCAACCGTGCAAAGTCGAGCGCCATGAACTGATGCCCGACTCAATTGCCATTCTCGATTTTGGCTCGCAGTACACCCAGCTGATCGCCCGCCGGGTGCGCGAGCTGCATGTTTACTCCGAGCTCTTCCCCTGGGATGCCCCTGCCGAGACGCGTCCTGGCGCTGCAGCCCAAAGGCTTTATCCTTTCCGGCGGGCCATCTTCGGTCTATGAGCCAGGCGCGCCGTCCCTGCCCGCCTACGTGCTGGAAAGCGGGCTGCCGGTCCTGGGGATCTGCTACGGCATGCAGCTGCTCACCCACGCCCTGGGCGGGCAGGTCGCCCCTCGCAGGACCGCGAATACGGCCCGGCCATCATCGAAACGGTCGCGCGCCAACCCGCTCCTCCCCGACGGCAGCCAGCCGGTGTGGATGTCGCACGGCGACCGCATCGAAGCGCTGCCGCCCGGCTTCGACGCGCCTGGCGACCAGCGCACAACAGCCCCTTCGCCGCCATGGGCGACGCGGCAGGGGCGCCGCTTTGGCGTGCAGTTCCACCCCGAGGTGCACCACACCCCCGGCGGGAAAGAAATCCTGCGCCGCTTCGTCGTCGGATATTTGCGGCGCCGCGCCAGGATTGGACGCCCGAATTCGATCATCGCCGACAGCGTCGCGCGCATCCGCCAGCAGGTTGGCAGATGCGCCGGTGCTGTCCGCGGTCAGCGGCGGGGTCGATTCGAGCGTGGCCACCGCCCTGGTCCACCGCGCCATCGGCGACCAGCTCACCGCCGTCTTCGTCGACACCGGGCATGCTGCGCCAGGACGAGCGCGAGCAGGTGGAGACGGCCTTCCGCCAGAACCTGGGCGCGCACCTGGTCACGGTCAACGCCGTCGAAGAATTTCTGGACAACCTGCAGGGCGTCACCGAACCCGAAGCCAAACGCCGCATCATCGGCGAGACCTTCATCCGCATCTTCGAAGCCGAGGCGCGCCGCCTGGGCCAGCCGCACTTCCTGGTGCAGGGCACCATCTACCCCGATGTGGTCGAATCCAGCGCGCCCGACCGCAACAAAGCGCAGCGCATCAAGACCCACCACAACGTGGGCGGGCTGCCCGAGGATATGCAGTTCTCGCTGGTCGAGCCGCTGCGCTATCTGTTCAAAGATGAAGTGCGCGCGGTGGGCGAAGCCTTGGGCCTGCCGGCCGAGCTGGTCTGGCGCCAGCCCTTCCCCGGCCCGGGCCTGGCCGTGCGCTGCCTGGGCGAGATCACCTGGGAGCGCCTGGAGCGCCTGCGCGCCGCGGATGCCATCTTCACCAGCGAGCTGGCCGCCGCCGGGCTGCTCAACCGCGGGCTAGAAGATGGAAGCCGGGCCGGATCGCCCAGGCCTTTGCCGTGCTGCTGCCGGTCCGCTCGGTGGGCGTGATGGGCGACCAGCGCACCTACCAGGAAGCCGATCGCCCTGCGCGCCGTCACCACCGACGATTTTATGACCGCCGATTGGGCCCGCCTGCCGTACGATCTGCTCGGGCGGGTCGCCAACCGCATCGTCAACGAAGTCAAAGGCATCAACCGGGTGGTCTACGATGTCACCAGCAAACCGCCTGCAACCATTGAATGGGAATAGCGTATGTAATGTATGAAGGAGACTCATTCAATGGACATCGGCGAGGTTTTATCGCGTTCCTGGAAGATTATTTGGAAGCATAAGGTCTTATGGATCTTTGGCCTGTTCGCAGCCCTTACCGGCGGCGGGGGTGGAAACAATTTCAACTACAACCTGCAGCAGCACGGCCAGACAAGCAATCTCCCCGGCAGCATCCCTGCCTGGGCGGTGCTGCTGCTGCTCGTGCTGTTCCTGGTGCTGCTGGTGGTCTTTGTTATTCTTGGCACGCTGGGACGCGCCGGTCTGGTACGCGGCGCCTGGCTGGCCGACAGCGGTGAAACGGATCTCACCTTTCGCCGGCTGTTTCGCGAGGGTCAGGCTTACTTTGGCCGGGTGCTTCTGCTCGGCATCCTCGTCGTCGCCGCCAGCCTGGTCATGGTCCTTGTCTTGATCGTTCCCAGCGTGCTTACCTGCGGCCTCGCGCTGATCTGCATGGTGCCCTTCTTCATCATCCTGTCTGTAGTGGTCGAGCTGGCGATCGTCGCCATCGTTGGAGAAGATCTGAGTTTAATGGACAGCCTGCGCCGGGCCTGGGAAATTGCGCGCGCGAATCTGGTCTTGATCATCGCCGTAGGGCTGGTCATCGTCATCGCTTCCGCCATCGTCGGCTTCCTCGTCACCCTACCCCTGATCGCCATCCTGGCGCCTGCCTTCATCTTCCTCAATTCCGGCTCCGCGCAATTTAGCAACAGCGCGCTTATTGTTTCGTTTTTCTTGTTTATCCTCTACCTGCCCATCCTGCTGGGCGCGCAGGCCATCATCACAGCCTACGTCGAAACCACCTGGACAGTCGCTTTCCGCCGCCTGACCGGTCGCCCGGCCCTCGCCAGCGCGGCCCTCTAACCACTTCTGGTTTCTAGATTCGTTCAAAAAAAAGCGGATGGGGTCCGTTGCATAGCGACTGGACCCCATCCGCTTTTTATACGCGGGTTAAAAAGATTTACGTCTCCTCAAAGCGTACAATGGCGCATCCATAGGCCGGCGTCTCTTCCACCGGCACCCTACCCTGATTCAGCACCGCCCGGACCGCCTCTTCAATGTAATTACGGGTAGGAGTGCGCTGGCGAAAACTGACATCATCCACGGCGCCCTGGTAGCGCAGGATGCCCCCCGCGTCGATCAGGAACAGGTGGGGGGTCGTTTCTGCACCATACAGATCGGCTATCTGTTGGGAGGGATCTCGCAGCACCACCTGCAAGCCGCGTTTTCTCGCGACCTGGCGCAGCAGGTCGGGCGGCTCGTTCGCATTCGCGGCAATCGAAAGCAGTACAACGCGGTCCTGCCAGTCAGCCAGCGTCAGATCGGTACGCTCTGACCACGGGCATGCTGCTGACCAAAAATTAACCAGCACGGTACGCTCGAGAAAATCCTCCAGCGCGATGTGGCGGCCATTGAGATCCTCCAGGTGAAAAACCGGCGCGGGTTGTCCAGTAACCAGCTTCGCCATCTCCCCTCCACTTGCAAAATCAAAAACCTGTCCACAAAGAATGCGGCAAAATTTGCTGCCAGCATCTGCTGCCAGCAGATGCTGCCTCATCTTACCATTTTTTTTCGTTATAATCGTAAATAATTATGGATACTGGCTTCTTCTGGATCATGCTCTCCTGTATATTATACGGGGTCGTCCATTCCGTGCTCGCCTCCAACAGCGTCAAAGCTTTTGCCGCGCGTCTGGTTGGGCGGCCCGCAGCACAGCGCTTCTACCGGCTGTTCTACGTCATCGTCGCGGTCATCACCACGCTGCCGCTGCTGGCCCTCGTTCCGCTGTTCCCTGACCGCACCATTTACCAAATCCCTTCCCCGTGGCAGTACCTGGCCCTGGCGGTCCAGGGGTCTGCGCTGGTGGTCTTGTTGGTTGGCGTTCTACAGACCGGCGCGCTGGCATTCCTGGGCGTCAGGCAGCTGATCCAAACCGTTCCAGACAACCGTCCTGCGGAAAAATTGGTCGTGAGCGGGCTGTACCGGTGGGTACGCCACCCGCTTTACAGCGCTGCTTTCCCATTCCTCTGGCTTGCCCCTGTGATGACCTGGAATCTGCTGGCCCTCAATATTGGCTTATCCGCCTACCTGCTCATCGGCACAATCTTCGAAGAGCGTAAACTGGTCGAACAGTTTGGCCCAGAATATGAGCAGTATCGCAAAAAAACGCCGCGCATCATCCCGGGCATCAAAATTTCATAAACGGTATTCGAATCCAGTCATCCAGCCCGCGCCACATGCCTGACACTACCGTGTTTTTGAATATTAACAGGCGAATCCCTACCTTTAAAGTGTATATTAACAGTCTTATAATATATCCCGTACATAAATCTATTGAACGGTAGATGGTTATCGGCAAATGGACCTTATAAACAAGATAAAACAAAACACTTTACCGGTATTCCCTTTCCTCTTTGGACTGTTTCCGGTACTTTATTTGTGGAGTTCCAACCGCGCGCAAGAGCCAGCCTACGTGGTAATTCCCTCCCTGTTGGTCACTCTGGCAGTCCTGGTGTTCTTATACCTGGTCATCCTTGCGTTTACCCGCAATATGCACCGCGCGGCGCTCCTGACTACCATTCTGAGCTTCTACGTGCTCACTTTCGGCCAGTTCTATAACCTGGCGCATAATTGGAACCAGAATCTCCTCAAGTACCTGATTCCAGGGTCGGCCCTGCTGATCCTCATCCTGCTCATCTTCATCGCCGTCCGCCGGCTTGGCAGCCCAAACCTGACCAAAACCTTGAACCTGATGTCGGCTGCCCTGGTTCTGATGCAGGTAGTTCTGACAGTTCCATACTACCTGTCGTTATCCGAAATGAAGAAGGTCTCCGCCGGTTTTGACCCTTCGGAAAAACAGATCCCCGTCACCGGCCAGCTCCCCCAGCGGGATGTCTATTTCATTTTGCTGGATAACTACGGCCGTCAGGATATCCTAAAGACCGGCTCCAATTTTGATAACACTGAGCTTGTGGACGCGCTCAAACAGCGAGGTTTTGTATTCCCTGACTGTGCTCAGGGGAATTACATGAACACCGCGCCGGTCATTTCATCCATTTTGAACATGGACTATCTGGATAAATTCAATATCCCCGAAAGCGCCTATATCAAAAGAGGCGGCTATGAGAAGATGGCCCCGCTGATCCAGAAGAGTGAAGTGTTACGGAAGTTCAAATCCTACGGCTACAAAACGGTTACCTTCCGCGGCTTTATGGGGCTGATCGATATTACCAATGCGGACACTTACGTTAGCTTTGAAAAAGACACCGCATACAGCCAGCGCCTCGAAACCAACAAATTTCAAAGCCTTTATTTCGACACCACCGTCTTTTCCCCGCTCAACGCGCAGTACAAAGTTTACCCGGACCTGATCGTCAAGCAGGGTCCGCCGATCCTGAAGAAATTGGTCCCCAGCCAGGAGCTTCTGGCGCCCGAGTTCGAACAGGTGTATGAACAAAACATTTATGCGTTTGATGCGCTCCAGCGGATCCCCAAAGAAATCCGCGGGCCAAAATTCGTTTACGCGCACATGTATACCGCCCACTGGCCCTTTATGATGAAACCAGACGGCTCGTTACGCCTGCCTTTTAGCAAAGAACTGACCGTCGAAGGCTACGTGGATGGCGTGCGCTACACCAACAGCCGCATTTTAGGCGCCATCGATTCCATTCTGGCCAATTCAAAGATCCCGCCCGTGATCATCCTGCAGGGCGATCACTCGGACGAGTGGACCCGGCCGGTAGAATGGTCGGGCAAGGATCGCCTGAAAATCCTCTCCGCTTATTACCTGCCGGACGGCGGCGATAAACTGTTATACGAGACCATCTCCCCGGTTAATAACTTTCGCCTGGTCTTCAAAAAATACTTCGGCGAAACCATGGACCTGCTGCCGGACGTCAATTACTATCTTGATCCACAGGCCAAGCGAGCCTCTATCGCCGCGAAGTCTTGCATGTCCAAATAAAACCTGAATTTTTCGCCAGCAGCAGAAGGCTGCACCCAATCCCTCGAAGTGACGATCGCTTCGAGGGATTTTTTTTGCTATTGACAAAATTGGATCAGAGCGATAAAATGAACACAGTACATTTTTGAACATAGTACAAACATAAACGTTGATCATTGAGGTAAGAATGAAACCTTTAGATCTTCCAAACAGAAGTAGGATCGAACGAAAAAAAGAAGAAACAAAACAGAAAATTATCCAGGTGGCGATAGAGCTGATTCAAAAACAGGGTTTCGACGCTACCACCATGGAGCAAATCTCCACAACAGCGGATATTGCGAAAGGGACTCTTTACAATTACTTCCCGGTAAAGGAAGCCATTCTCAGCGCGTTTATCCAACGTTCTTTCGAACGACGGAATCTGCACAGGATCGAGCAGCTGCGCGCCTTGCCTGACACTCGCTCGCGGATGATTTATATCCTCAATGAGATGCTGCCTGCAACACAGGAGCAAAAGGAGATCGTTGAAAAGTTTCTCGTATATCGCGTGCAAAATATCCTCTCGCTGCATAAAGTGGAAAGCGAGAAAAGCGGTGTCGAGCTGCTGGCGGAGGAGATAATCACCCTGGGACAGAAATCCGGTGAAATTCGCACCGATTTACCACCTGGCATCCTGAAAGATCAGTTTGAGTTTGTTTTTATAGAGATCTTTAAACAAATAACCTGGGAACCGAAAACCGTCAATACCAGCGCCATGATAGAGCGCTGCGTGGATCTATTTATCAATGGCGCGAAAATAGAAAAAACGAACTGAGGGAAAAATGCCAAGCATGCAAAGTCGTCTTTTGAATTTCGTTTTGCGCAACCGCCACCTGATGAAGTTCCATCTAAAAAGGGAAACATGGGACTGGAACACATCGGTCGATGGTTTTCGCCAGGTTTGCGAAGAGGGGGCAAAAAAAGCCGGGAAACTGCCCATCGGTATCCAGGTATCCCCGGCTGACATTCCAGGTCTTCCAGCCGGTTTATCGGCTGAGTGGATTTGTCCCATTGCAGCGTCGTCTGAAAAGATCGAGAACAGCGCAGTAATATTTTATACCCACGGCGGCGGGTACGTTTCGGGTTCCTGCTCAGATCACCGCTTTCAGGTCGCAAAAATCGTACAGGACAGCGGCGTACGCGCGCTCCTATATGAATACCGTCTGGCGCCCGAACATCCCTTCCCTGCGGCCATGGAAGACACCCTGCACGCCTACCGGTGGTTGTTAGCTCAGGTGGCTTCCCCCGCGCAAATCATTATCGTAGGCGAATCTGCCGGCGGAGGACTTGGATTGGCCGCCTTGCTGGCCCTCCGCGATCAACTGCTTCCCCTTCCAGCGGCAGCAGTGGCCATCTCGCCCTGGACCGACCTCACCTGCTCGGGCAAATCGTACCGGACCAAAGTCGATGTTTGTCTCTCCCCACCCGGGATGGATCGGGTTACCAGCAAATATTACGCCGGCGACAATGATCCCCGACTGCCATGGATATCGCCATTATTTGGCGATCTTCACGGGCTTCCCCCGCTGCTCATCTATACTGGTGATGATGAAATCCACCGCGACGGCGCGATCAGCTTTGCCGAAAAAGCCAGTGCCGCCGGCGTAGAGGTTGCACTACGGGTGGGCCAGGGAATGGTGCATTGTTATCCGTTTTTTGCTCCCCTTATCCCAGAGGCCACCCAGGCAATGGCGGAAATCAGCGCGTTTATCAAAGCGCGCGCTGGTATAGCAGGTGAACCAGACAGCCTTTTTGCCTGATGGTTCCTGGATGGAACCGGACAGCCCATATGGCTTGTCATAAACATTCCACAGCAAACTCCGCGGATATTTCCGGCGGGGTCTGCTTATTTCTCAGCAGGTTTCATGGCCTGGAGCGACCCAAACATCGCCAGGCTTTGGAACATTTCACTCATCTGGCGCGGCGTATAGGGGAACTTGTGCTCCACCCACCATTTGATCAACACCAGAAACGCCCCCGATAAATAGGTTGCCGTCACTTCCATCGGGACCGCCGGCTCCTCGCCCTGTTTCATATGGGCTGCCAGATGCGCCGCGATATTCCGGCTTACCTGCGGCTGCGCCTTACCAAACAGCAGGTCCATTCCGCGCCCCCAGGCCATGGCTTGATACAGCGCCTGGTTCTCCTGGATATGTTGGAAGAAATCTTCGGTCAAGATCATGGGCAGCCCGTCTTCCTGCCCGTTGATGTGACGAACAAACATCTCCAGCACATTTTCCAGGCTGCTGATCATCAAATCCTCTTTATCCTGGTAATGCGCGTAAAAGGTGGAACGCCCCACATTGGCCTGGTCCAGGATATCCTGCACGGTGATCGCGTCATAGCGTTTTTCCTTCATCAGTTCGTAAAGCGCCCGTTCCAGCAGCGTGCGCGTGCGCGCGGACCGCCGGTCATCTTTCTGGTTTTTCATATCGCAATCCTCCTTCCGAACAACTGCGCCAGAATGTTCCATAACAAACAATTTGGCGTTTTGGGTTGTTGCCTGAGCTGACTGGGACTCCTATACTGACAATCGAACAAAATGTTCACTACAGAACAAATTATACAAGAAATAGAGGCGTCTTTGGCAACATTTTCTTCCAGGTGCCGCTCTATCTTCGCCTGTTCCTCCACCGCACCCGCGATCTGGCTGGCAATCAGCCTGGTCTTATTCATCCTCGCCAGTGCCTTCCCGGCCCGCGGCGCTACCCACCTGCCCGTCCGCGAAGTGCTGGCTTATAAATAAAGGAGTTCATCATGCAAATGCACGCAGCCGGCGGGTAAAATACCGCTTGACAACCGACCGGTGGTCGCTTATAATATTATAAGCGACCACCGGTCGGTTAAGGAGAAGAAAATGCCGAGAGGAATTACGCTTACCCAGGAAGAACAGGAAAACCGCAGGCGGCAAATTTCGCGTATCGCCGCGAAGCTGTTTTTTGAAAAGGGCTTTAACGAAACTTCTATGCGCGAGATTGCCGAAGCTGCTGGAGCCGGAAAATCAACCTTATATGATTATTTCGAGACCAAGGAAGATATTCTCGCCGCATACTTTGAAACGGAGATCCAGGCGATTACTGAAAAAGCCGCCCTCATTCTTGAAAAAGATTGGCCCGCCGCGGAAAAGCTGCGCCAAATACTCCTGGCCCAACTGGAATATTTACTGGAAAATAAAAATTTCTACCTGAAACTCACGATTGAGTCGCAGCGGCTCAGCCTGGCGAGCCAACAGCGCCTGCAGGTGATCCGCCATGCCTACCAGGACATGCTCTGCCAGGTGATTGAAGCGGGTATCGCCGAGGGCAGTTTCCGCCCGGTCGATTCGTTTTTAGCCATGCGGTTGATCATGGGGGCGCTGAACCCGGTCGTCTTCACCACCCGGCCCAAAGGTACACCCCAGGAAATGCTTACCGCGATGATGGACATTATCTACCAGGGCATTTTAGCCTGACTTTTTTTGTCAAAATGAGCGACCATCGTTCGCTCTCATAGGAGAATGCAATGAAACCCTATATCCTGACCCTTTCCGATGCGCAGGCCGATCTCGAAACAACCGGCGGCAAAGGCATGTCTTTAGCCAAAATGATAAACGCCGGTCTGCCGGTTCCCGATGGTTTCCATGTCACGACCGAAGCGTACCGCTGCTTTGTTTCAACGAACGATATTCAAACCCGGATTCTCGATGCCGTCCACGGTATCCATCCCGCGGATCCGGCGGAATTGGAGCACGCGTCCCAGTCCATCAGCCGGCTGTTTGCCGCTGGACAAATCCCTTCCCCGATCGCTTCTGGCGTTGCCGCGGCATATGCTCGGCTGAAGGGGGCACCCGTGGCTGTACGCTCCTCTGCCACCGCGGAAGATTTGCCCGACGCCTCCTTTGCCGGGCAGCAGGAAACCTATCTAAATATTCAAGGCGAAGACGCCATTCTGGAAGCGATCAAAAAGTGTTGGGCCTCCCTGTGGACGGCCCGGGCGATTGCCTACCGGATGAAAAACAACATCGATCAAAATTCCATCGCACTGGCAGTAGTGGTTCAAGAGCTGGTCTTTGCCGACGCGGCCGGGATCATGTTCACGGCCAACCCGATCAACGGCAAACGCGATGAGCTGGTCATCAACGCAGCCTGGGGATTGGGCGAAGCGATTGTTTCCGGTTTGGTGACGCCCGATACCATAACCGTCCAGAAAGACACGAGCAAGGTGCTGCACCGCGAAACTGCCGAAAAGTCGCTTATGACCATCCGGACCGCGCAGGGCACATGCGAAGTACCGGTTCCCGTTCCCCAAAGGAAAAAAGCCGCCCTCACCGACCCGCAAACCGCGGCGCTGGCGCGGTTGGGGGCAAAAATTGAGCAGTTCTACCAGGCGCCCATGGACATCGAATGGACACTGGCGGGCGGTCAATTTGCCATCGTGCAGGCCCGCCCAATCACGGCCCTACCGCTTGAGTGGAAAGTCCCTGCGTCTGGTGTTCTTTACACCCGCGGCAGCCTGGCCGAGCACATCCCCAGCCCGGCCACACCCCTGTTTGCTACGCTGGGGCTTGAAATCGCCAATGGCGCTACCGAGCAAATGTGGGTCAGAATTATTGGGAAAGACGCCAAAAATTTAATCGTTGGCGCTGGATATTACCAGGCGCTCAACGGGTATGTGTACGGCGGCCTCAGGGCCGGTCCAAAAGAAATATTGAGATTGACCCTCATGTCCTTGCGCCAGATCATGCCCATGTTCCGCGGCAGCGTCGCGCGCTGGCAGGCTTCCCGGCAGAAGCTGGTGGCGGTCGTCACCGCATGGGAGCGGAAACCCCTGGAAAACCTGTCGTCTTCCGAGCTGATCGAAGGCGTGCGCGCTGTTTTTGGCGCAGCCTGTCTGTACTTCACGGAGATCCAAACCACCTTACCTGTGGCGGCAATGAGTGAAATCATCTTCACGCGCTTTTACAATAGCCTGATCCGCCGCAAACAGGATCCCGAAGCAACCATCTTCTTGCTTGGGTCGGATACGATGGCGCTGCGGGCAGAAAAATCCCTGTTCGACATCGCCGCCTGGCTAAAGACGGAACCCGTTCTGGCCAGTTATATCCTCCACACGGCGACGGAAAATTTGCTGGCCGATCTCGTGGGAGAAACTGCGCCAGCCGGACTGCCAATAGAGGCTTGGGCCGCATGGCGGCAGCGCTTCCAAACCCACCTCAACGCGTTTGGCCACAGCGCGTATGAATTTGACTTTGCCAACCCGACTCCCTTGGAAACCCCTGCCCCGCTGCTGGACGCGCTCAAAGGTTTCCTGGCCGGCAAGGGCAGCGACCCGCATGAGCGCCAGCGCGAAGCCCTGCTCAAACGGGAACGGGCCGTCCAGGCCGTGCTGGAGCGGGTTGGCTGGCCGCGCAAGGGCTGGTTTCGTAAACTGCTGCAATGGGCGCAAGAGACCGGACCGATGCGCGAGGACAGCATTTTCGATATGGGGATGGGCCACCCCCTGGTCCGGCGCATTTTCGGCGAAATGGGCCGCCGTCTGGTTGCTGGCGGCGCAATCGCCCAGGCTGAGGATATTTACTGGCTTGAAAAATCCGAGCTGGAAGAATTTCTGGCGCTTTTAGAGCAAGGGAAAGCCGTGCCGGATGTCGCCGGCCGCATTCCGGAACGAAAAGCGCAGTGGCAGGCTTATCTCAAGATCACCCCGCCCGTAATGCTGCCTGAAAAAACCAATTGGACAAAGCTGATGCACGGCGGCGAGGCCGAAAAGAAAGACGGCAAAACCGTCCTTAAAGGCGTGGGGACCAGCGGCGGGAAGGTCACCGCGGCGGCCTGCGTGCTGTACGGGCCGGAAGACTTCGGCAAGATGAAACCCGGCGATATCCTGATAGCCGTAACCACTACCCCGGCCTGGACGCCGCTGTTTGCCATGGCTTCCGCGGTCGTCACGGATATTGGCGGCCCGCTCAGTCACAGCAGCATTGTGGCGCGCGAATATGGCATTCCGGCCGTCATGGCTGCCCGCACGGCCACCCGCGCCATCCAAACCGGGCAGCTGATCACGGTAGATGGGACTGCCGGAACCGTAACGCTTGAATAAAGAAACCGTCCCTGCGCTGTATATCCTCGGGCGCAGGGGCCCGCGAGGAAACAATGCGGAAGACACAAAAATCTACCCTCATCCTCAGTTTCACCCTGCTTGTGGTCATGCTCGGTTACGGCATGGTGCTGCCGATTATGCCGTTCTATATCGAGAAGCTGGGCGCGGGCGGGCGCGAGCTGGGCTGGCTGATGGCCACCTACGCGTTGATGCAGTTCATCTTCGCGCCCATCTGGGGGATACTCTCCGACCGGATCGGGCGCAAGCCGGTCTTGACCCTGGGCGTGCTCGGTTATGCCATTACCCTGTTAATGTTCGGGCTGGCAACCAATTTCTGGATGCTGTTTGTGGCGCGCTCGCTCTCCGGGATTCTCTCCTCGGCCACCATGCCGACCGCCATGGCGTACATCAGCGATGCCGCGCCTGCAAAAGAACGCGGGGGCGGCATGGGCCAGCTGGGTGCGGCGATGGGCGTGGGGGTTGTGGTTGGGCCGGTGGTTGGCGGCCTGCTGTCCGCGAATTCGCTCTCGCTCCCGTTTTTCGTCGGCGCGGCGATGGCATTTGTCTCTTTCCTGCTGGTGATTTTTATCCTGCCTGAAACCCATCCACGTGAAGCGGCTGCTGGTCGAAAACCCATCTTGAACCTCGAAATGCTCCGCCAGACCTTGCAGAGCCCCGCCGGGGTTGTGCTCCTGCTCATTTTCGTGATGAGTTTCGGCATGACCAGTTTTCAAGGCATCATGGGCCTGTATGTGGTGGATAAGTTCGGCCTGGATACCCGCCAGGTAGGTACAATTTGGATGGTGATGGGCGGCATGCTGATCCTCATCCAGGGCGGCCTCACCGGACCGCTGACCCGCCGCTTCGGCGAGCTGCCGCTGATCTTCACCGGGTTAGCCGCCGGCGCGCTGGGGTTTCTCGGGCTGTCAACGGCAGTCGATTACCACACCACGCTGCTGGCCGTGGGCTTCTTCAGCCTGGCGCTGGCGCTGATTAATCCGGCATTAAATGCCTACATTTCCACCTTTGCCGGGGACCAGCAGGGCACGATCATGGGTTTGAACAGCGCCTCCACCAGCCTTGGAAAAGTGGCCGGACCGCTTTGGGCCGGATACCTATACGAAGTCAATATCGAATACCCGTACTTCAGTGGGGCAGGAGTCTTACTCCTGGCGCTGCTGGTATTGATGGTGGGGATACCGTCCGCGCGGCAGTTCTGGCGAAGACCCCCGCCCAGCCCGCGTACATTGGGGTGAGCAGCCCTGCCCCGTTTATAGGGAATGACGAAAAGCCAGCGTCCAAACCAGATTGCTTTAGCGACCGGATTTCTGTAAACTATGGGGCATGAACCCACTCCCCGAACCATCTACTGGTTTGCATGACCGCGCCGCCTGGTTATCCGTCCTGACGCGCCTGGCCGAGCCGGTGCTCACTGCCCTGGCGGAGGGACGCCTGAAACAGGTGATGCCCGTGGAAGCCAAAGAAAACGCAGCCGATGACCGGCGCAGCTATACCTATCTGGAGGCCTTTGGGCGGCTGATGGTAGGAATTGCGCCCTGGCTGGAGCTGGAACTGGCTCCTGGCGCAGAGGCGGATGCGCAGCAGCGCTATCGCTTGCTCGCGCGGCGCGCCATGTCGGCGGCGTTGGACCCGGCCTCACCCGATTATATGAACTTTGCTTACGGACAGCAGTGCCTGGTGGACGCAGCCTTCCTGGCGCAGGCGGTCATCCGCGCGCCGCGCAGCCTGTGGGAAACGCTGGATGCGGTTACGCAAGCGCGGCTGGTGCAGGCGCTGCAATCCACGCGGGCCATCCGCCCCTTCTTCAACAACTGGCTGCTGTTCAGCGGCATGGTAGAGGCGGGGCTTTGCCGGATAGGGGCCGGGTGGGACCAGATGCGCGTTGATTACGCGCTGCGCCAGGTGGACCAGTGGTACAAGGGGGATGGGGCTTATGGCGATGGGCCGGTTTTTCATTGGGATTACTACAACAGCTTTGTCATCCACCCTATGCTGCTGGATATCCTGGGCGTGGTCAACCGCTACACCACCGCGCACGAAGGCTTCTACGTTACCCACGTTTCTCCCGGCTGGGCCGACCTGTATGAGCGCGAGCTGCCCCGCGCCCGGCGCTACGCCGAGGTGCTGGAGCGGTTGATTGGCGCGGATGGAACCTTCCCGCCGCTGGGCAGGTCACTGGCGTACCGGTTTGGCGCGTTTCACCTGCTGGCCCAGATGGCGCTGCTGCGCGAGCTGCCCGAAAGCCTGACCCCGGCGCGGGTACGCTGCGCCCTGGCGGCCGTGCTCCGCCGCGCGCTGCAGTCCGCGGGGATGTTTGATCCGCAGGGTTGGCTGACCATCGGCCTGGCCGGTCACCAGCCGGGGATTGGGGAGCATTACATCTCCACCGGCAGCCTGTACCTGTGTTCGGTGGCGCTGCTGCCGCTGGGTCTCCCGCCCGATGATCCTTTCTGGCAGTCGCCCGCCCAGGACTGGACGCAGAAAATCGCCTGGAGCGGGCAGGATTTGCCCCCTGACCATGCTATCGACGGGTAAGGCCGCGGGCCGCAGTGTTCAGGGTATCTTCCGCTTTCTACCTGTCTCATAAACACAAACACGTGTTGTTTTTTGCCCAAGAGAGCTGGCGGGGAAACATGAAGAAGAACAGAAAGCATCCTTGGGTCACGAAAACGTTGTATTTCTGCCCGCAATTCCCTATACTAAAAATAAGTAATCACGATCGTTCGCATACAATTTGGGAGAGAATACAATGATACGCTCATGGATGCGGCGGCTATTTGTGTTCGTGCTTGTCTTCGCGTCTTTGGCTGTCCTGCGGGTGAGCGGGATGGACGCCAGGCAGGGAATCGCGGCTCCGGCGGTCTTGACCGAGCCAGAGCCGGGCATCGCGCCCGACTGGCTGGTGCAGCGCGCGGATGCACGGCTCAGCTTTTCGAATATGTCACAGCACAGCCTGAGGCTGAGTTCTTCGGGCTCCCCTCAACTGGTGTACGGCGGCGATCACCTGTACTACGCCAATTACTCTCTGCTCGGCTGGCATACCCAGACCGCCGATGGGGCCTGGAATGTCGGCAGCGGGGCGGCCCTGGCGCTGGATGTCAATGGTAAAGCCCACATCAGCTACTACGATGCCGCCAGCTCCGATCTGAAATATGCCACCAACAAGAGCGGCGCCTGGCAGGTGCAGACGGTGGTGTCAGCGGGGTACGTTGGCCGGTATTCCGATATTGCCATCGATTCCTACGGCGACCCGACCATTGTTTATTTCGATAGCGGTAACAGCCAGCTGCGCTACATCGGATTCGATTCGGAATACGGCGGCTGGGGCCCAGACGAAGAGGTGACCGCCGGCCTCTTCGACCCGGGTCACCCCGGCTGGTTTTCGTTTGCGCTGGATACCAGTGCAACCCCTTTTAACAGGCCGCACATCAGCTTTTACCAGACAACCGGCGCCTATGCCCAGGGCTCTTTGTATTACGCAACGTATTCCAACGGCTGGGTGACCACTTTGTTGGATTCATGCTCGGAGCCTAGCCCGTGCCACTCCGGGGAATTCAATTCCCTGGCGCTGGACCCGGTTAGCAAGCGCCCGTCCGTGGCCTATTCTTACGATGGTGTCCCAGCCCCCATGCTGATATATCAGTTCTACAACGGCAGCGGCTGGTCCAAGGAATATACCGGCCCTTCTACCCTGCCTAAATACATTACCCTGGCGATGGATGCGTCCCCGACCAGCGCGGCGCAGATCACCTACCAGGAAGACGGCTTCTATCATAAGCGCCGGTCGGGGGTCAATACCTGGACTGACCCATATGCAATCGACCCCGACTCTAGCGCCGGTGAATGGTCATCCATGGCGATGACTGGCATCCTCGCCAAAGTTCTTCACTACAATCCTCAAACGGGCCAGCTGAAATTTGTCGACCATGACCGCTTCCAGGGCTGGATGACCCCCGAGACAATCGCCGCCCAGGGACATCAGGTTGGTAATTGCTCCTCGCTGGCAGTCGATCGCCTGGGGCGCGCCCACACCAGTTATTGGGACGAGAGTAATCGTTCTCTGTTGTACGCGCGAACCAATGGCAATGGTAGCTGGACCAGGAGTGCCATCGACATCAGCGGGACGGCCAGTTGTTTTTCGGTGATAGCGATCGATCCGCTGACCAACAACCCGGTAGTCGGGCTGGTGAAAGGCACAACTCTGTATTACGCCACCTATAATGCGGGCATGGAGACGTGGCAAAGTCCCATTCTGGTGGACAGCGCCATCAGCACTGCGCTCTTAAGCTATCAGCATATTGGCCTGGCTGTGCGTTCGGACGGCACGCCGGTCTTTGCGTACATCAAGAACAACTACCTGACGTACGCCTCCAAGAGCGGACAGGGCTGGGCCATTACCCCGGTAGCTGCCAATGCGACGGTCGGGCGCGCGGCGCTGGCGTTGGACAGCAGCGACCACCCGCACATCCTGTTTTACCAGGCGAGCCTTTTGAAAAACGCCACCAACCCCGGCAGTGGCTGGGTCATAGAGTCGCTGGGAGGTTCGGCAGGTGATTATTACGGGGCGGCGCTGGCGGCAGGACCATCCGGGCAGGTGGCAGCGGCCTTCCTGGGTCTGTACGGCGAAGATTTGCTTTACTCCAGCCGGACCTGCAACCCAATCACACAGGTATGCACCTGGACTCCGGCGGCAGTGGCAGACGACACCTGCGAAGAATATTTCAGCCTGGCCCTGGATGCGCGCGGGACGCCGCACATGGCATGTTATGCGTCTATCTCCAAATCCGACCTTCATTATGTTACCCGATCGGGCAGCGCCTGGGTCGTCCAGGCAGTCGACACCTACGGTACGGTCGGTATGAAACCCGCCCTGGCCCTTTCGCCGTCTGGCCGGCCGCGCATCAGCTATTACGACTACATCAACGCCGACCTGAAGTTTGCCCTGGCGCTGGATAAGGTGTATTTGCCGGTTTTGAACAGATAGCAACTGGTCAGAGTTTTACCACTCCGGTCCCGCGGACAGGGAGTGCGCCGGGCAGCCGCCTCCCGTTTGCGGAAGGTCCTTTGCGGGGTCATCCACACCCGCGTTTGCACCCGTAACCGGGATCACGGCATTCTCTTGCACTGCTTCTTCCGGAGGCTGGTAGAAGGCCGGGTTTGAGATAATCCATTGGCCGCGGTCGATCGTCAGCACGCCCACAATCGCACCCATAATCAGCAGCATATCCAGCACGAGGAAGATGATTTTTTTAGCGGTTGTATTTCTTTCCATAAGGCACGCGAACGCTCATTACACGAAAGGCATTAATAATATACTAATATAATAAACTATTACCCCGGTCAATTCAAGGCAAAATTAGATCAACAAATCTGCATATGGGCACATATTGACAGGTTGTATTTCATCGCTTTTCCCTGTACCATAAACACAGAATATTCTCATTACTTTTCTATCGATATGAAAACCATCGCTCCCTTCACTCAGGAAATATTACCGTCCTTCTTTTCCTTTCAAAGGCCCTCTCCATGCGACTCCCGTCGCCCCTTTTCCGAGAATTTCCGGAGCGGGTCGATTCGAATGCTTTCGAATATATTCGTTTCGATTCGTTTTCCAAAAAGCCTTCCCGCCTCCGCACTCCCATCTCCCTGATTGACTGCTCACCGATTGACGGTTTGACTTTTCCCCATTCACCGATTGACTGATTGACTTCCTTCCATGCCCCTCCTCTGGCTCTCCCTCGCCTTCATCGCCGGCCTCGTCCTGGGGAATTCCCTTTCTTTGCCCTACTTTCTATGGCTCATCCTGGCTGCCGCCAGCCTGCTACTCTGGCCCCTGCTGCGCCGCTTCCCTCTCCGCCCGCTGCGCTGGCTCGCGACCGTTGAGCCGCGCCTGTTCGTCCCGCCCATTCTGCTGCTCGCCTGCCTGGCTCTGGGCGCGTGGCGCATTACCACCAGCGGCCCGGACCTGGCAACAGGACACATCGCCGCCGCCAACGACCACGGCACCTACCGCATTGTCGCGGTGGTGGAGGCGCCGCCCGACCGGCGCGAGCGCTCCACGCTCTACCGCCTGCGCGCCGAGCAGGTGACCATGCTGGACGAAAGCGGCGCGCCGTCCGCCCCGCTGCAGCCAGCGCACGGGTCCATTCTGGCGCTTATCCCTGGAAAAGCGGACTGGCAGTACGGCGACTGCCTGGAGGTGGAGGGCCAGCCGGTCAACCCACCCGAAAACGATGAATTCTCCTACCGCGCCTACCTGGCCCGCCAGGACGTTTATACCTACCTGACCTACCCGCGCGTTCGCCTGGTGGCGCACGACGCCGGCAGCCCGCTGAAAGCCGTGATCTACCGCCTGCGCGATTGGGCCTATGCCGAAGTGAACCACCTGTATCCGGCTCCGGAGAGCGCCCTGCTGTCCGGCATCCTGCTCGGCATCGACAGTGACATGCCGGATGAACTGGCCCAGGCTTTTCGCGACACGGGCACCGCGCACGTGATCGCCATTTCCGGGTTCAATATCGCCATCCTGGCCGAGCTGTTTTCGAAAATATTTGGCAAGATCTGCTCGCGCTGGATCGCCACCTTGCTGTCTATCCTGGCCATCTTCGCCTACACCTTGATGGTGGGCGGTACCGCCTCGGTGGTGCGCGCCGCGATTATGGGCAGCCTGGCGTTGATCGCCCACCAGATTGGCCGCCGTTCGGCTGGCGCCAGCACCCTCGCCCTTACCGCCGCGTTGATGTGCGTGCCCAGCCCGCGTTTGCCCTGGGACCCCAGCTTCCAGCTCTCCTTTGGCGCAACCCTCGGGCTGATCCTGTACGGCGATCGCTTCCAGCAGGGCTTTACGCGCTTACTCGAGCGGCGTCTGTCCAGCGAAAAGGCGCGCCAGATCGCTGGGCCGGTGGGTGAATACGTGTTGATGACCCTGGCGGCGCAAACGCTGACTTTGCCGGTGATCCTGTATCACTTCCAGCGCCTGTCGGTCAGCTCGCTGCTGGCGAACCCCCTCGTCCTGCCGCCTCAGCCGCTGGTGATGGTGTTGAGCGGCGTGGCTGTCATCGCGGGGGCCGTCTCCGACCCGCTGGCGCACCTGCTGGCCTGGATGGCCTGGCCGCTTTCCGCCTATACCAACCGTATGGTAGAAGCCATGGCGGGCATGCCTGGCGGCGTGCTGGTACTGGGCAAGCTGAACGAGAGTTCCGTATTCCTGATGTACCTGGCCGTGCTGGCCCCGGTGGCTGCCAAACGCCTGCCCGGCCTGTTGAAGAACGCCGTCACCCCGGCCCTGCTGCTGACCTGCCTGGGACTGGCGGCGGTGCTGGCCTGGCGCGGCGTGTGGGCTGCGCCGGATGGCAAACTGAATCTGGTGAGTCTTCGACCTGGACGGCAGCCAGGTGCTGCTGGTGCGCGGGCCGGGCGGCGAGACGCTGCTGGTAAACAGCAGTCCCTCCGCCCGCCAGATCAATAACGCCCTCGACCGCTGGCTTTCCCCCTTCGACCGCCGCCTGGACGGCCTGCTGCTCAACACCGGCCAGACCACCACGTTCAACGGCCTGCCCGGCCTGCTAGATTCGCACCCGGTCGGGTCTGCCTGGTGGGGCAGCGCGCCGCCAGCCGGGCGCGCCGGTGATCAGGTAGTGGACCGCTTGCAAAGCCAGCAAATCCCCACCCACACGCTCCAAGCGGGCGAGATCCTGGCGCTGGGCAGCCAGGCGCGTATGGAAGTGCTCGCTTTGACCAGAGGCGCCGAGTCCGGTGGAAAAGGCGATCCGCAAGGCAGCCCGCTGCTGCTCCACTGGCAGGACTTCCGCGCTCTGCTGCCTTCCGGAACTCCCCCGGCTGGCCTATCCCCGGCCGATCTGGCAAACCTGAGCTTGCTCATCCTCGACCCGCGCGACCTGCGGGAAACCACCCCGGCGCAATGGCTCGCGCTGGCCCCGCAGGCTATCATCGCCACCGGAGCAGCGGATTTCCAGCCGCCCGCCGGAAGCAGCTGGCTCAACACCTACCCGCAGGGGTGGTATCAGGTCAGCACGGATGGAAGCCAAATGTGGATGCAGAAAAAGTGAATACCGCTCACCCTGACCTGTTTTCAGTCCATTTCAAACCTGTTAACCAAAAAGATATGCGGGTCGATATAATTTAGGGTATATGTCCAACGAAGCGGATTTACAGGCAGCCATCCGGGCAGCCCGGTCGGGGAACCGCGACCAGGCGTATGTCCTGTTCATCCGTCTGATCCGGCAGGACCCGGGCTGCTTTCCGGCCTGGCTGTGGCTGAGCGAATTCGGCAAAACGCTCGAGGAACAGACGATCGCGCTGGAGCGAGCCCAGGCGCTTTGCCCGGTCGACGCGGAAGGCCGGCAGGATTTGCAAGTGCATCTGAATAAGATGCGCCGCGCCATCCCCCCGGCTGCGCCCGCTGCGTCAGCTGCGCCCGCTGCACTTGAGCAGGCGCAAGCCAATGTGGCGGTGCCGGTACGCCAGACCCCACCACCCACCGAGAAACGCGCCCCCATGGATGTTGTCTCTCGCGCCGAGCGGCTTGCTCAGACCGGCAAACGCGAAGAAGCCGTGGGCCTGCTCACCAGCCAGGTAAAAAACGAGCCTCAAGACGAAAGCGCCTGGCTGCTGCTGAGCGAGCTGCAAACCGATCCACAGGAGAAACTTCACCTGCTGGAGCGGGTGATTGCCATCAACCCGCAGCACACGGCTGCCAGACAACGCCTGGAAGCCCTGCGCCAGATTCAGGAAAATCCCCTCAAACGCGGACAATCCCTGGAGGAGGCGGGGGAGTATAAACAGGCCGTCAGCCTGTACCGGGCGCTGATCGTCCATTCCCGGGTGCCCACCGAGCGCCTGGAAGCGGCTCGCCGCATCGCCAATATCGAGCTGCGCCAGGAATCGGACCAGGTGCAGCCCATCCACCCCACGCTCAACCTGGTCCGGGTAACGCTGGGACCGGTACTGTTGTTTGCGCTAATGGTATTTATTCAAAGCGGGCTCAACCTGGTCCATACGCCCATCCTGGCCGTCCCCGGCATCGCCGGGGTGCTGGCGGGGAGCTTCCTGGTCTCTGTAACCAGCATGCGGCCCTTCCACCCCCAATGGATCGCGTTGTTTGGCGTCCCCGGCAGCGGCGAAGAACCGCGCATGCGCGGCCGCCTGCGCCTGGCTGGCTGGTTCTGCATGCTGGCTCCCTTCTCGATTTTTCTCATCGAAGCCAGCTTCCGCCTGGGCGCCTTGCGTGCATCGATGTTCCAGACCCTCCCATAGACCTATGCTCTTCCTCCCGATCAACGACACCGAATCCAATCGCTACGGCGGACCGCCCCTGGTCACGTTGATCCTGGTGCTGGCCAATATTATCGTGATGATTTTCAAGCCACTCCTCCAGAATACGCTTCCGCTGTACCCCTTGTTTGGCTCGGTGCCGCAGTATGTAGTTTCCGGGCAGGGCGGGGGCGCGCTGTCCAGCCTCACTTCGATCTTTATCCATGCCGACATCTTCCACCTGGTTGGCAATATGATTTTCCTGTGGGTTTTCGGCCGCCGGGTGGAGGATGCCTGCGGCCCCTGGCGGTACCTGGCCTTCTACTTCCTGTGCGGGTTGAGCGCCGATTTGCTGCGCACGCTGGTGGAGTACAAAGATGCCGTCCCAGGCATTGGCGCCAGCGGCGCAATCGCCGGGTTGTTGGGCGCTTACCTGCTGCTGTTCCCCGGCGGGCGCATCCGTGCCTTCATGCTGATGCTTGTGATACCTACCTTTCCCCGGATCCGCGCCTTCTGGTTTTTGCTGTATTGGATCGGCATCCAGATCATCCCGGCCTATCAGATTCTGCGCGCCGAAGCCTCTTACAGCGTAGCCTATTGGGCGCACCTGGGCGGTTTTTTTGCCGGGGCCTTTATCATCTTTTTCTTGCGCCCCGAGGCTTTTTCCCGATATCTAAGCAACGAGCCGGTGTAGGAAAATATTTCAATTCGCGTTATCCCGAACTGAGGTGAAGATACTTTTTTGTTATACTGGTAAGCATGTCGGAAGAAGCAGGGCCCGTCAACGGCATTAACACGTATAACGAAAAATCGCTGCATGCCGATCTAAAGCAGTGGTACGCCATCCCCGGCGACCGGCTGGAAGTGCGGGTGGATGGCTTTATCATCGACCTGGTGCGCGGCGATCTGCTGGTCGAAATCCAGACCGGCAGCTTTAGCCCGCTCAAACGCAAGCTGGCGCGCCTGGCCCAGAGCCACACCGTCCGGCTGGTGTTCCCGGTGGCCCTGGAAAAATGGATCATCCGCCTGCCAGTCTCGGAAAGCGAAAAGCCGCAGCGGCGCAAAAGCCCCAAGCGCGGGCGGGTAGAGCACGTTTTTTCCCAGCTCGTGTACATCCCAGCCCTGCTCGAAAACACCAATTTCTCCCTGGAGGTCTTACTTATCCGCGAGGAAGAGGTGCGCCATTACGAGCACAATAAAGCCTGGCGGCGCAGAGGCTGGGTGACACAGGAACGCCGCCTGCTGGAAGTGGTTGAACAACGCGTTTTCCAAACCCCTCAGGAACTGGCCGGCCTGCTTCCCGAAAGCATCGCCTCCCCTTTTACCGTCCGGGACGTGGCCAAAGCCACGAGCCAGCCTGACTGGCTGGCTCGTAAAATGATCTACTGTCTGAAGGCGTTAGGGATCATTGCGGTACAGGGCAAACGCGGCAACGCGGTGCTCTATAACAGGCCTTAATCTCACCAAGCCGCTGCCGGAATGCTTCAGGGTTCACGTACCCGGCTGGATGCGGTTGCGCAGCGCCTCTTCCAGTTTTGGAACGTCAAAATCTAGAATAATCTTCCCGTCAAAATCGATCACCGGGGTGATCAGGAAACCATTGGCCCATTTGCGAACCTGGGAGCGTGCGGCCATATTGGTGTCGATGTCGACTTCCACATACGCCAGCCCGCGCTCATCCAGCCAGGCCTTTGCCTTTCTACAGTCCTTACACCAGCGGGCGCAGTAAAGCACGATATCAGCGGTTGGGATTTCATCCTCCGCCGGGTAGTCGAAAAAGACGCCGCTGGTGGGCTCAGGCTCAGCTTTCTTGGCAGGCGCCGTTACCATCTGATCCTCGGCCTGGATTTGGCGCAGCACCTTGCGCAGCTCCTCGTTATCCGGCCGGTCGGCGATGTCATGAATATCGATATAGTGGATAATGCCTTTTTTATCGATTACGAAAATGGCCCGTTCGGTAAAACCATCCCCCGTACGCAGCACGCCAAATTGCTCCGCGACCGCGCCGTGCGGCCAGAAATCACTCAGCAGCGGGTAATGGATCCCACCCAGGCTTTCCGCCCAGGCTTTCAAACAAGGCACATGATCAATGCTGATACCCAGAACCTGGGTATTTAATCCCGCGAACGAGTTCATTTCTTCCTCGTAAGACGGGATCTGGTTCGTTCATATGGGCGTCCAGGCCAGCGGGAAGAAGGCGATCACCACATTTTTCCCCCGCAAGTCGCTCAAAGTCACCTCGGTTTCCAGATGGCTGGGCAGGCAAAATTCGGGTGCTTTTTGTCCAATCTCAAGTTTCATACCCTAATCCTCTCATATAAGAGATTTTCATATTGTACCTGAATTCCAATGTCCGCGAAGAGAGTAAAATAAGGTTATGCTTTTGAAAATATCGTAATGAAGAATGATGGGAGTTGATCATGACTATTCTAGGAACCGGAAGCTCGCACCAATTTTTAACCGATGAGCAAATTGAATCGATCGTTGTCAGCGGGCTCGACGGCCTGAACCTGGCCGGAAAGCGCGTTCTGGTCCTCATTCCAGATGGAACCCGCACCATGCCCCTGGCGCTGTTTTTCCGCCTGATCACCAACCAGCTGATGGGAAAGGTAAAAAAGCTGGATTTTATGGTTGCGCTGGGCACCCATTCCGCCATGCGGGATGAAGCCATCTTGAAAATGGTCGGGATCACCGCGGAAGAAAAAGCAGCCCGCTATTCTTCTATCAACCTGTATAACCACGCCTGGAAGGACCCGGCTGCCCTGACCGTGCTGGGTTCGATTCCAAAAGAAGAGATCCACAAGCTGAGCGGGGGCCTGCTGGAAATGGAAGTACCCGTGCGCCTCAACCGCCGCATCCTCGACTATGATGAGATCATCATCTGCGGGCCGGTTTTTCCCCACGAGGTGGTTGGTTTTTCGGGCGGCAACAAATATTTCTTCCCCGGGATTGCCGGCAGCGATATTATCGATTTCACCCATTGGCTGGGCGCGCTGATCACCTCTTACGCCACGATTGGCACAAAGGACACACCCATGCGCCGGGTGATTGACCGCGCGGCGGCGATGATCCCGGTATCGCGCCATGCAATATGCAGTGTAGTGACGCATGAGGGCGTAAACGGCGTCTTCTTCGGCGCACCGGAAGAAGCATGGAGCGCCGCCGCCGATCTATCCGCGCAGGTGCACGTGCGCTGGGTAGACGAGAGCTACCGGCAGGTGCTTTCCGTGCTGCCAACCATGTATGATGAAATTTGGGTCGGCGCAAAAGGCATGTATAAAATGGAGCCGGTGATCGCGGATGGGGGTGAGGTGATCATCTATGCGCCGCATATCCACGACCTCAGCCTCGTGCACGGCAAAGTGCTGCATGAGATCGGTTATCACGTACGCGATTACTTTGTCAAGCAGTGGGACCGCTTCAAAGATTATCCCTGGGGCGTTCTGGCCCATTCCACGCACCTGCGCGGCATCGGGACCTATGAAAACGGTGTTGAGCGCCCAAGAATACAGGTCACGCTGGCAACCGCCATCCCCGAAGCCGAGTGCCGCCAGCTCAACCTGGGTTACTGCGATCCGGCAACCATCCGCCCCGAGGAATGGGCCGGGCGCGAAAATGAAGGCGTGCTGCTGGTCCCCCGCGCGGGTGAGTTTCTGTATCGTTTGAAAAAGTAGGCGCTTTGGACCTGGTACGGGTGGCCGCAAAGGCCACTCGTACAGCCGGTAAATCTGGGGCTCGAAGTCCCTAAACCTGGCGAATCCGGTTATACTTATCCCTGCCGAAAAGCTGCGGCATATCTCATTTTGCACATTTCCGAAAGATACTGCGCACGCAGGCAATATTTTTCGAGCCGATACTTCTTGTGTCCGAGAGAAACCCTTGACCCTACCCACCACTCCCACCGGTCTGAAAACCGTCGGAATCGTGGTCCCCGTATATAACGAGGAAGAAGTACTGCTGGCGTTTCACCGGCAGTTATGTGCCGCTATCCGCGCCCTTCCCTACAACTTTCTCATTTACTACGTCAGCGATGGATCGACCGACCATACCAACGAGCTGCTCGAGCAGCTTTGCTGCGATGACGGGCGCGTCAACGTGATCGAGCTGAGCCGTAATTTTGGTCACCAGGCTGCGCTCACCGCCGGGCTGGATTCCGCCGAGGGTGATTTCGTGATCAGCATGGATGGCGATGGCCAGCATCCGCCGGAATTAATCGAAGCGATGCTGTCGCTGGCTGCCGCGGGGTATGATCTGGTTCTTACCCAGCGCGACGATGAGCTAAGCGGTACCACCTTTAAACGCCAGACGGCGACCTGGTTCTACCGGTTAATCAACCGCATTGGCGACACAAAAATTCTGCCAGGTGGGGCCGATTTTCGGCTGATGTCTCGCGGCGTTGTGGATGGCCTGAAGCAAATGCGCGAGTATAACCGTTTCTTGCGGGGCATGGTGGCCTGGATGGGTTTTCGCCAGGTGATTTTGCCCTACACGCCACCGCCCCGCCTGGGTGGGCAGTCAAAATACACACTGAAGAAAATGCTAAACCTGGCGTCCAGCGCCATTTTTTCTTTCTCGCTGGTACCGTTGTACATCGGGCTGTCCCTGGGTTTGATGATGCTGGTGCTTGCCGTGGCAGAAATGATCTACGTACTCAGCTTCTGGATTACCGGGAACCTGCAGCACCTGGCACCAGGCTGGAGCTCATTGATGTTTGTTCTGCTGGTGGTAAGCGGGATTTTGATGATTTTGTTGGGCTTTATTGGCGTTTACGTTGGCCTGATTTTTCAAGAAGTGAAACAACGCCCGATTTATCTGATCCGCCAGCGGATGAGCAGCGCTCCCCAGTCCTTTTCGACCCAGCCGGTTGACCCGGCTTTCCGAGGCTCACCAAATCCTCCCAGCCAATCATGAAGACCCTCCTGCGGCGTATCGTCACATTCCGTTTCCGCCCGGCCACCGTTCCGCTGTTTTTATTGTTCCTCTGCATGGCCGCATACGCGCCATTAATTACCCGGCTGGGCCTGTACTGGGATGATTTTCCCATGAACTGGATTGCCACCACCATGGGCGGCGATGGATTGGCGCACTATTTCTCCACCAATCGCCCGGTGTGGGGGGTAATCTATCAATTGACCACGCCGTTGTTGGGCAGCCGGCCAATCGTCTGGCAGCTTTTTGCCCTGCTGCTGCGCTGGGGAAACGGCGTGCTGCTGTGGGTGCTGCTGCGCAAGCTTTGGCCGAGCAGCGATCGGCCAACCGGCGCCAGCCCGGAAGAAAACCATTCCGGCCAACAACCCGCATTGCAAGAGCAATTCGCAGTCTGGGCGGCAGCCATGTTCGTGGTGTATCCCGGGTTTAGCCAGCAGTATATTGCTTTTCTATACAGCCATTTCTATATCGTTCTGGCCGCCTTCCTGCTCTCCCTGATTCTGATGGTCCTGGCTGTGCGCCAGGCAGCGGACGCTAAAGTAGCGGGCGCTAAAGTAGCGGACGCTAAAGTAGCGGGCGCTAAAGTAGCGGGCGCTAAACCCCGCCGGTACGCGCTTTTGACTGCCATCGCGCTGCTGCTCTCGCTGCTCAATATGCTCTCAATGGAGTATTTCTTCCTGCTCGACTTGCTGCGCCCGCTGCTTATCTGGGTGGTTCTGAGCGGAAGGGTGATGGGTGACGGGCAGCGCATGAAGCCCAGGCAAGTCTTGAAAAACACGCTGCGCACCTGGCTACCCTACCTGGCCGTCTTTGTCGCCGCCATGTTTTGGCGCTCCGTTCTGTTTGGTTTCCAAACCTACCAGCCGGCGCTAATGAGCCGCCTCAGGGCGCAGCCGGTCGAGGCGCTGCTTCAGCTGGTTCCGCTGGTGTTCCAGGATGTCTGGAAAACCAGCGCGTTAGCCTGGGCAAAAGCGTTCACCTTTCCAACCCTGCTGGATATTGGAGCGCGCAACCTGCAGCGCTACTGGTTATTGGTCGCCGCCGGTTGTCTGATTCCGGCCGTTTACCTGCTGTTCTTTCGTTCCAGATCCCACATTGATCAACCCGACCGGCAGAGTTTGCGCCCTACGATAAAAACATGGGCGGGCGGGCATCGTTGGGCCTGGCAGCCGGTGGTGATTGGTCTGGCTGGCCTGTTCATCGCGGGCGGTCCTTTTTGGCTCACGGATCTGCAAATTGGGCTGGTATTCCCAAATGACCGCTTTACGCTGCCGTTCATGATCGGGGCCAGCCTGATGCTGGCGGGGCTGTGGGTGCTTCTTCCCCTGCCGCGCTGGTCGAAAGCCGTTCTGCTCAGCGTAGCTTTCGGGTTTGCCATTGGCTTGCAGTACCAATATGCCATCACCTACAGCCGCGACTGGAGCGTGCAGCGCTCGCTATTCTGGCAGATGGTCTGGCGTATGCCCGATCTGCGAGAAGGCACAGTGCTGTTGAGCAACGAGCTGCCCGTGATCCACTACACCGATAACTCGCTTACCGCCCCATTGAACTGGACGTATGATCCGGCCAACCAACCCCAGGTGCTGGAATACGCGCTGTTTTACCCAACCCTACGCAAAGAAACCGTATTGAGCAATTTCAAAGCCAGCCAGCCGATCGAGCTGGATTACCTTGCAGCTGAATTCAACGGAAATACAGGCCAAATGGTGGCATTTTATTACAATCCACCCGGCTGCCTGCGCGTGCTCGATCCGCAGGTGGATGTGTATAACTGGATGGTGCCGGTATATCTGCGCGAAAGCCTCAGCCTAACCAGCACGGATCCCATTTTGGCGGAACCCCAACCGGTAAAACCCGCCCCGCAGCCGCCAGCCGCTATCTTTGGAGCAGAAATCGCGCGGGGATGGTGTTATTATTTTGAGAAGGCCGACCTGGCCCGCCAGCTTGGCGACTGGCAAAAAGTCACCGAACTGGGCGATGAAGCCTTTGCGAACAGCGATTATCCCAATGATCCGTTAGAGCGGTTCCCCTTTATTGAAGGGTATGCTCATGCGGGCAAATGGGATCGCGCTGTCGAACTGACTCGGGATACTTATTCTATTTCTCCAAAGGTCATGCGGCCCATGGTGTGCAAGCTCTGGGAGCGCATCACGCGAGAAACCACGCCTGACCCGGAGAAACAAAAAGCCATGGAAAGCCTCCAGGCAGAAATGTTTTGCAATCCAACGTTAAAATAATATTCAAGAAACAGGAGGGAGCAAAATGAAAGTTCTTGTCACCGGCGGGGCCGGATATATCGGCAGCACCATCTGTTCGGCTTTGAAAGATACCGGACATACCCCCATTATCCTTGATTCACTCATTACAGGGCGGAAAGAATTTACAAGCGGGTATATTTTTTACCAGGGTGACGTCGCGGATCGATCGCTGTTAGAGCGCATCTTTCAGGAGCACCCCGACATTTTTGCCACCATTCACTGCGCGGCATTGATCGTGGTGCCCGAATCGGTAGCGCATCCCTATGAATACTATCGCGAGAATGTAGCCAAATCATTGGAGCTTTTCCGCACCTTGAATGAATTAAACCATGGGCGGGTGGTGTTTAGTTCATCGGCTTCCATCTATGATGTTGTTCCTGATTATATGGTCACCGAAGCCTCACCGTTAAAACCCAGCAGCCCATACGCGCGTACAAAGTATATGATGGAAATGATCCTGAAGGATTTCTGCGGCGCGTACGGGACGATGCAGGGTGTGGCCCTGCGCTACTTCAACCCCATCGGTGCGGATCCGCAAATGCGTACCGGGATCCATGTAAAGAACCCTTCGCACGTTCTTGGGAAACTGGTGGATGTTGCCCAGGGGAAAATCCCTGCCTTTGAAATCACCGGCGTAAATTGGCCAACCCGGGATGGTACAGGTATCCGCGATTACATCCACGTCTGGGATCTGGCCAATGCGCACGTTCAGGCCGTCGAGCACTTCGCGCAGCTCTTTGAGCGGGGTGGGGATCCAGAATCGCGCTACGTGGTGATTAACCTGGGCACCGGGCACGGCGTAACCGTACGCGAGCTGGTGAATGCATTTGAAAAAGTTTACGGCAAGACGATCAACAAGGTTGAGAAACCACCCCGCCCAGGTGATGTAGCTGGCGCATACGCAAACGCGGATACCGCCAAACGCCTGATTGGCTGGGAAGCCGGGCTGCCCATCGAACAAGGCATTGCCGATGCACTGCGGTGGGGCGAAATCCGCGGTCAAATCTTACATTTTTAACCTGGCGCGCGCCAGGCGGAAAGCCTTTTACCAAATATTTGTTATAATATGGTTATTAAAAGAAGAGGAGAAGTCGCCAGCCCTGCCCTTGGCTGCCAAACCGGGCTACTCTGTTTTTGTCGATTCACCTGGAATGGCGTTGTTAAAGACAGCGCGAGAGGTAACGCAATTTTATGAAAGATAAGCGCGCCTTGTTAATCACCAGGATGCGATAGGATGGGCGGTACGGAAAGAGGCGACCTTTTGAAGAAGATCGTTCGATTATGCCTGGCACTGTTTTTCTTTGTTGTGCCACTCGGCCAGGTTTCACGAGCTGCCGCACAGGAAGCAGGCGTGCTGCGAATGAGCACACCTGAAACAGATCATTTCCCAACAATTCAGTTTCGCCTGGATGCGCTTGACGCTCAGGGGAATTTTATTGATTCGCTCCAAACCGCGGACATTCAAATTCAAGAAGATGGGCAAAGCGTTCTGCCCCAAACGCTCGAAAAAGTACGCAACGGCCTGCAAGTAATCATTGCGCTGAATATTAGTCCGGTGATGGCGAAACAATATAACGGCATTACAGGATATGCACTGATCCAAAATTCGCTGGCGGATTGGGTAAGCAGCCAGCCTCAGAACGCCACCCTCGCGCCGGACGATTTCAGCCTGGCTACCCCAACCGGCCTGGTATTGATTCGTGAACGCGACCTTAAGCTGGCGGCGAAGGCATTAACAGATTACCAGCCGGACCTGGCCCACGCGCAGCCCGCCCTCGGTAGCCTGGCGGAGGCGTTGGATCTGGCTACCGATCCGCTTTCCCAGCCCTTTATGAAGCGCTCCATCCTATACATCACCCCGGCGCTGCCTATTTCCAACAGCACGACTATCACAGACCTGACCAAGCGCGCGCAAGGAATCGGGATAAAGATTAACATCTGGCAGGTGAAGGAAGCAAAAACCGGCGGCGAGGCGGCCATCAGCCAATTTGAACAAATGGCGAACGACACGGGCGGGGAATTCGAAGAAATCAACCTGGCCGAACCCCTGCCAGAAATTGGGCCGGTTTTCCAAGCCTTACGTACTACCTACCAGGTTCAATACGCCTCCAAAATCCAGAAAAGCGGGCTGCATGCCCTGAGCGTGCAGGTAAAACAGGCGGGGAGCAGCCTGATATCCAACGAAAATAGCTTTGACCTGACCGTTCAACCGCCCAACCCGATCTTTTTATCGCCTCCCGCCTCAATTCAACGCTATTGGACGCCGCCCGAAAAGAATGCTGTGCCATCTCTGGCCCCCGAAGTGGTCACGATGCAAATCATGGTTGAATTTCCAGATCATCATCCGCGCGCGTTGAAAGCGACCCGCCTGTATGTCAACGGCAAAATGGTCACCGAAAATACAGCCGAGCCGTTTGACCGCTTTACCTGGTCAATAGACGATTTAGAAACCGCTACCCGCCAGATGCTGCGCGCCGAAGCAGTGGATAGCGTTGGTCTTTCCGGATCAAGCATGGAGATTCCGGTTGAGGTTTTGATTGACCAGCCGGCAAAAACAGAACTGGCAGAACGAGTTTCGATACAAGGTATGGTTGCGGTCGGGGCAGTGACCGCTGCTGGGCTGGTTTTGTCAACGGTACTCATACTCACCAACAGCCAGCGGCGCGCCCGTCGAAAACACCAGCAGGCGGATAAGCGCTTAATGAATGACCCGGTCACGCAGCCGGTACGGATCCGGGAGGAACGCGCCCGGACGCAAAAAGGGCAGCCGCCCGCGGCAAAACCTGCCGCGACCAATCCGGCGCCTGCCAGGCCGGCCGGCGCGCATACTTCTTCCATGTGGTCAAACCCAATCTGGCCGCGCAAGAGCGGTCCAGCCGCTCCGGCCCACCTGATTGCGCTGGATGAAAATGAACAGCCGATCACCGGTGGCATGATACTTTTGACCCGGCAAGAGATAACCTTTGGCACAGACCCACAACGTGCGACTCAGGTGCTCAATTCGCCGACGGTAAACGATTTACACGCCCGGTTATACCGTTCGGCCGAGGGAACATTTTTCCTGGCCGATCAAGGCTCGATCGCGGGAACCTGGATCAATTTCGCCCCCATCACCATCAACGGCGCGCGCCTGGAACATGGCGATCTTATCCACATTGGTCGGATGATGTTCCGCTTTGAATTGGCTGACCCCGCTCAGTCGCAGATAAAGGTAATTGATCTGGAACAGTTGCCATGATCCGTGTGGAAAAAACGCACTTACCGGTCGCTGCTCTCACCCACCCGGGGATGAAGGGCAAGAACAACGAAGATCGTTTTGGCGTTTCCGCGTTTCGCACAAAAACACAAGCGTCAACCCCCGTACTCCTGGCGGTTCTTTCGGATGGGATCGGCGGAAATCGGGCCGGCGAGGTCGCATCCGAGCTGGCAGTTAACATGATCAGCCAGGTGGTCGCGGACAGTGATGGCCGCAACCCTACCCAGATTTTAGAGTCGGCGATCCATCAGGCCAGCGAGCAAATTTTCCAACAGGCCCAGCAAAACCTGGAGCAGCAGGGCATGGGAGCCACCTGTGCCTGCGTATGGATTTCTGGCGACCGTTTGTACAGCGCCACGGTAGGCGATTCGCGGATCTATTTGATGCGCGGAGAAACGATCTGGCAGATCAGCACAGATCACACCTGGATTCAAGAGGCGCTGGAGCGCGGGCTGCTCCAACCCGACCAGGTGGACGGACACCCCAATGCGCACGTCATCCGGCGCTACCTTGGCTCTCCCACTCCCCCTGACGTTGATTTCCGCCTGCGTTTCAATAGTGAGGAAAACCCCCCGGACGCTCCGGCCGGCCAGGGTTTACGGCTGCTCCCTGGCGACTACCTGCTGCTTTGCAGCGATGGTTTGACCGATTTGGTCGAAGATAAAGAGATTCTGGCAGCCTTTCGGCAGGGCAGCATGGAGGAGGCCGGGCAAAAGCTGGTCGATCTAGCCAACCAGCGGGGTGGCCACGATAATATCACCCTGATCGGGATCCAGATCCCGGAACTAGTGGAAAAACCAGTGGCTGCCGCCGCATCTGCGGCGCTGCCCAGACGCTCGCGCACGCTTTTGGCCGGCTGCCTGGGGATCATTATCCTGGCTGTGGTAGTCGGGGGGGTTACGGGTGGTTGGCTGCTCTATTCCGGTGAAGGGAAAGCCACGCCAACGACCACTGCCACAATAACCGTATCGCCCACTCCTACCGGGCCAACCCGCACACCAACACGCACCCGCACACCTAGTATTACGCCGTCCCCCAGGCCATTTGCCAGCAGTACACCTACTCCGCCCGCGGCGCCCGGTTCTCGACCGACACTCACGCCCTGGCCAACCAATACCCCCGGCCTGCCAGTGGTAACCATCGCTCCGTAGCGGGCGCTTCGTAGCGGGATATCTTCCGGCTCCATCCAAGAGTCAAAAGGGTTCTTGGCCGGCAATTTGGCGAAGAACCCTCTGTTCAACGGAAGCCTGCGGGGCATCCACTCCTGCGCGAGCTTAGCGATAGCGGTTCATGATGTTAAGAATGATGTCAGCATAACGGTAACCCATATTCATCGGGCCATACGCTCGCAGGGCTTCACGAACGTCTCCATGTTTTTGGATCAGGCCAGCCAGCATATTGGCTCCGTAAGAAACGTTAAACTCAGGATCGTATAATTCCTGCGTTGAGGGCCGAGAAGCAAAACAGGGGCCGTTGATACACATAAAACCGGATGCCAATCCGTCCCGAGGCATCACTTGCATCAGGCCCACCGCCCCACTCTTTGAATATGCCTGCGGATTCCCGCCGGACTCCTGAAGCATCACAGCCGCCAGCAGGTTTGGGTCCAGGTTGTTGCTGCCAGCATACTGCTCGATGAAACGCGCACCACTGTTGGACCGAGTCCGGATAGCTCTGGCCCAAGGAACATGAGCCAGGCTTATTTTCAGTCTGCGCGGGAATGGATTCTGCGGGTGCCGCTGCCTGCTCTACCACAGGCTTTTCCTGACCAAGGGCCGAAGCCTGGGATTGTTCTTTGACAGCAATGGGCTGCTCAATACGAACACCCGACCCTGCTGCCAATGCGATGGTTGGGTTAGCGATCAAGCTAACCACGAAAACCATGAACAGGCAGCCTGCGGCGATACCCGGAAAAATCATTTTCTGAATGCTAATCATCGGCCCTTCCTGGTAAAGTTCCTGGAAAATGTCCCTTCTCATCAAAGCCATTTAAAGATAGCACATGTGTTCTATAAAAGCAATATCGAAAACCGGATTCAATGAATTTTCTAATCTTCTGAAATATAATTATGTGAATTCGCCTGGCAAACGCAATCCAATAAATGGAGAACAATTAGGATGCAGGCTACCCGTACATTGCCGGTTGGTTACCGAAAAATTGGCACGTTGGATGTAAGCAAAAACGAGCGGCTGCTGCTCTTGCTCAACCTGGCCGGTCTGGTTGGCCTGGCTTTCAGCGGCTGGCTGTTCTTTCGGATTCTGGTCTGGCTGCGGCCCACCGATACTGCAAGCGCCTTCCGATTCGAAATTCGTTCCATCGGCGGAACGGTTTTCTTGATTGGAGTAGTTATCGTGCTGATGGTATTCCATATCATTTTGCACGAGGCCATTCATGGGCTCTTCTTCTGGCTTTTTACACGCTCGCGCCCGCAGTTCGCCTTCCGCTGGGTATATGCCTACGCTGCGGCGCCCGATTGGTATATTCCCCGCAACTTATTTCTCATCACCACGCTGGCACCCCTGATACTGATCAGCCTGGCCGGGCTGGTGGTATTTTTCGCTGCTCCAACCGCCTGGCTGCTGCCGGCCTGGTTTGTAATCATCATGAACGCCGGGGGGGCGGTCGGGGATATGCTGGTTGCCGGGTGGTTGGTAGGCCAGCCACCCGCCTGCCTGGCGCAGGACCGCGGTGACGCGGTTACCTTGTTTGTGCCAGAAAAATAAAAAGGGTCCTGAAGCATTTTTCCAGAACCCTTTTATTGAGAGCCGATGGGTATTTCAGACAGTTTTTTTCGTTTTTTCCAGCAGTACATTTACTTCAGCCGTAAAGGCGGGGATATCGAGCGGTTTTGAAATATAACCGTCGCAGCCCGCTGCCAGAGCCCGGGCGCGGTCCCCAGGGGCAGTATGCCCCGTCAGGGCCACGATGATAATATCCCGCGAATCCGCGCCGTCTTTTAACTGGCGCGCAACCGACCAACCATCGATCTCCGGAATACTCATATCGAGCATTACCATATCCGGGTGATGGGTTTGCGCCAATTCCAATCCCTGCCGACCATCCCTGGCCTGCATTATGTCATAACCGGCCTCTTTCAGTACGAAACTGACCAGGTCCAGGTTATCTTCATCATCCTCTACCACCAGAATAGAGTGTTTACGCATTGTTTTCTCTTCCATGATGCACGATAGTTCCATTATATACGATGTAGCGATAATTAATCCTTCCGTCAAAGATGCATTTCCGAAAAACTTCATAAAAACCGCCTTAATTCCTCAAAATATTTTTTGATTTCCTCATTTACTTTCTTGGTATTTAGTTGTACAATTGTTCTGAAAACGCGCGTGCGTTTTCTGTCGAATAGCCGTTACCTAAAGAAAGGATTTAAAATATGTCTTTCCACACCGTCATCCTCATTGGAAATTTGGGCCGCGACCCCGAGATGCGTTACACGCCTTCCGGCCAACCCGTCACCAGCTTCTCCGTGGCCTCCAATCGATCGTACACTGGCTCGGATGGCCAGAAGGTTGACGAGACGATCTGGTTCCGTATTACTGCTTGGGGCAAACAGGCTGAAACCTGCAACCAATACCTGCGCAAGGGTAGTAAGGTTCTGGTAGAAGGCCGACTTGTTCCAGACAAAAACGGCGGTCCGCGCGTGTGGACCAAGCAGGATGGCACCGCTGGCGCCTCGTTTGAGGTAACCGCGAGCACCGTCCGCTTCCTGTCGACACGTGGTGAAGGCGGCTCCGGCGATGCGGTCGAGGAGCACCAGGGCGGAGATACCGATAACGAGATCCCCTTCTAATCCCATAACCACCGAATTTGAATTCCAATGCAGTTTTGGCTGATGAGCTTTCTTGATTTATCTGGGTCAGGGAACCGTCTATAGCTGCCCACAACAAGCGAAAGATTATGAAGAATTTACCTGTCATCGCCGAAAAAATTCACCAGGCTCTGGAAGTGCGCACACAGGCGCGCGACCGGGCGCTGTCCAATGCCCGCCAGGTCACGCGTCATGCGGCGACTGCCATTCGCGCCATTCATCGCGAAGAGCACGACGCTGCTTATGGACAACTGGACCAGGCGCGCGAGTTGGTTCGTGCGATGCAGAACGATCTGAGCGAGTTCCCCGAGTTGTATTACGCTGGTTATACCCAGGATGCGATTAAGGAGTTCGTCGAAGCCAGTATCACTTGCGCGCTCATTGAAAACCAGCCGCTTCCGACGCCCGAGTACCTGAAAGTTGAATACGCTACGTATCTAAATGGGCTGGCGGAAGCGGCTGGCGAGCTGCGCCGCCGCTGCCTGGACATTTTGCGACAGGGTTATTCCGGTGAAGCCGAGCGCTTGTTAAGCTGCATGGATGATATTTACGCCACCCTGGTCACCATGGATTATCCCGACGCGGTAACCAACGGCCTGCGCCGCCAGACGGATATCATTCGCGGCGTGGTGGAACGCACGCGCGGCGACCTGACCATCAGCCTGCGCGAACAGCACCTCGAACAGGTTATGCTGAAGCTTGTGGCCGACCTGGACAGGGCGGGTGCGGCAGCCGCGGGTGCTTCATCCGAAAGCAGCCCCCCAGCAGCCTGAACCCAACCACAAGCGTGCGGCAAAACCGAGAAAAGAGAAATGAAGACAATCCGGGCCTCTGAGATTGGCACGTTTTTGTTCTGCCAACGCGCCTGGTGGTATCGCAGTGAAGGTATGCCTTCTGAAAACCAGGCCGAACTGGCCGGCGGAAGCGCCTTTCATCAACGGCACGGCAGGCAGGTGATCCGGGCGGACGTGCTGCGCCTGGCCGGGTGGATTTTGTTTGGCCTGGCTGTATTGCTGCTGGCCGTTGCGCTTACGATTCAATTCATTGGCTGATTTTCCTGTCATGACTGCTGCCGCCATCCTGCTGCTGTGCGCCGCCCTGGTCATCCTGTGGCTTTCCAGTCGCCAGCGGCGCGCTTCGGGCTTGCCGGCGGGGCATGTAGTGTACCGGGATACGGGGGGCGGAACCCGGGTGGAAAAGCCGCTCTTTGATCCCATCTCGGGCCTGACCGGCCGGCCAGATTACCTGGTGGAGGAACAGGGCGCCATCATCCCGGTTGAAGTGAAAAGCAGCCGCGCACCCAGCCTGCCCTATGATAGTCACGTTTTTCAGCTGGCGGCCTACTGCCTGCTGGTTGAGCGCACGTACGGCAAGCGCCCGCCGTATGGGATCTTGCGCTACCGCGACCGTTCATTTACCATTGACTACTCGCCGGCGTTAGAGAGCGAACTTGAAGCCTTACTGGATGCCATGCGCCTGCAGGCAAAGCGCGGCGAGGCTGCCCGCTCACACCAGGAGCCGGCACGCTGCGCCCGGTGCGGCTTCCGCGGTATTTGCAATCAACGGCTATAATAAGGGCAATGTTTCCGCGCACACTGCTTTCCCGGCGTTTGCCTATCCGGTGGTTGGCTTTTCTTCTGCCGCTGGTGGGTTTGGTGATTCAGGCGGCCTGCGGGATGCCGCAGCCCCAACCGGTGCCCGCTCCTACCCAAAACCTGACTCTTTCGCCAACCGCCACGTACTCGCCAGAGCCGTCGGAACCACCCGCTCCAACCCTTACGCTCACCCTGCTGCCATCCGGCAGCTCACCGGTGTGGGAAGATTTCCCCGCGCCCCAGTTGACGCCGGTTACCCCCATCCCGCCGCCGTTGACCGGCCTGGTTGTGCCGGAAGAAGTGCACATCCTGGCCCTGGCTGGCGTAGATCGGGAGCTGCCCTACACAGGCCGCACCGATTCAATCGCCCTGGTGGTTTACCACCCGCGCCTGGCGCGCGCCAGTCTAATCTCCATCCCACCAGATTTGTTTGGGTATATCCCCGGCTTTACCATGCAGCGCGTCTACACCGCATACGCCGTTGGCGGCCCGCGTTTATTGAACAGCACCCTGGAGTACAACCTGGGGCTGCGGCCCGACTCTTACGCGGTGTTTAACCTGGACAATTTCAGCCAGCTGATCGATGACATGGACGGCATCAATGTTACCGTACTGGAAAACGTGCGCGAATATTGCCCCGAAATTCCGCCTGGCATTGTGATCATGAACGGCGAGAAAACGCTGTGTTATATGCGCTTGCGCCTGGGGGATGATGAATTTGCGCGCAACCGCCGGCAGCAGGAGGTTTTCCGATCCGTTTTTCTGCGCTTCGTGGAGGGGGGTAACCTGGTCCGCGTGCCAGAGTTTTACGATACCTACCGCAGTTCCATTGACTCAAACCTGACCCTGGAACAGGTGCTTGGATCAATACCCCTGGCGCTAAAATTAGGCGACCCCAACCGCGTTGGCTACTTTCAAATGGGAGCGCGAGAACTGCAGTTGTGGCAAATCTCTCAGCATCCGCAGGCGAACGTCTTTCTACCCGTGCGCTCGGCAATGATGGATTTTTTGCAGCAGGCAATTAACTTTGTGACTACGCCCAGTCCATTGTCCGAAGTGGTGGTTACCCTTCAGTATCAGCTAACCATATCCCCGACACCCACCCCAACCTATACGGTCACGCCTACACCCACGGCGACCTTTACCCCTACGCGGACGCTGACCCCCACACCGACCCTTACAAATACGCTTACCCCTACTCCTACGCGCACCCCCACCCGCACTCGAACTCCATAGGGCCTCCCTTCCCAGCGCCGTACGGATACCGGTCGAGATGCCGAGTGATCTTCGCAGGATCACAACCTTATTAACGATGGTAATAAATGCGCTGCCGGATCGTTTTTATGTTAGACTTATTATTAACGTTTTGTTTCCGGTTAGCGCTGAACGACCTTAAGGCCCAGGGGAGAGTTATGAGGCTGTTCAAAATATGGTTAGTAGCGGGGTTAGCAGTGCTGCTTGCAGTACGGCTAATTTTGTTTGCCACCCCTGAAACAAACGTATTTGCGCAAACCGGTACCGATGAAACCCCAACCCCAGAGATCGTACGAACCACAAAGATTACCCTCGAATTTACCAGTTATAAATGGTGGTTGATCCGCTATTCCAACAACCAGATCGTATGCAGCTTCTCCGTTGAACACGAAGGACTGCCGGTCGCCGAAGATATCGAAGCGCTTTGCGACGCAAAGACTTACGATGAGTGGCAAAACACAACACCTTGTGAATTGGGGAAGGTCGAATCCTACAACCAGTGCCCGGGATTTTACCTCCAACAGCTCGATTCAGCCCCTGGAGAGCGCGAGATTGAAATCGAGCTGCCCCTGCCGGTGGTTTGGATTTCGATTGTCAACTGCAATCCACAACCACCGGGTACCACCTGCACCACCCTCCCCAACCTTTTGCTCACCGCTCAAGAGCCACTTCCCAATGAGGCCATCATTAGCGTGCAGGGAGTGATCGCGGGCGAGCCTTTCAAATGTATGGGAAGTACCTGCAGCGTCCCACTCAAACCAACCGGGTTGGATGGCGCGACAGCCGAATTTTGGGCCGATTCCAGTTTTGGCGACTCTACCCAGCATTACACAGCCCGGATCCGCCTGGTACCCTGGGGCGACTTTATGAACCCCGAACAGAACTCCAAGGACCCGCGCAAATGGTACGTGGATGTGCTTAGCAGCCAGTGGCGCGACGGTGACCTGGCGACCTGCTCGGAAACCTGGCAGGTTTTTCCGCCTATCGGCGGGCCGCCTGAGTGGTTGACCTCACCCACCAGCTCTACCGACCTGGAATCCGACATTTCTTATTACTACCTGGCCGGGTCGATGATCACCTACGGCGTTGTAGATGCGAGCGGCTGCCTGGACGAAGGTCTGCAAGCGCCCAATATTGCCAGCACCTGTGGCGTGGAAGCCGCCCGCCCGCAGCTGATGGAGTGGCAAAATCGCTTTGACGATGAGATCATGCAGGTTTCGCGCGATACCGGCGTTCCGGCGCGGCTGCTGAAAAACGTCTTTGCGCGCGAGAGCCAGATCTGGCCGGGCATTTACAAAACCTATAAAGAAGCCGGCCTGGGGCAGCTCACCTACAACGGCGCTGACACGGTGCTGCTGTGGAACCCCGATTTCTTCCACCAGTTCTGCCCGTTGGTGCTGGATCAAAAATTCTGTGAGAGCGGCTTCTGGACGCTGGGGGATGCGGAACAAAACATGCTGCGCGGGGCGCTGGTGCGCAAGGTAAACGCATCCTGCCCAAACTGCCCGGCCGGCATCGATCTTAGCCTGGCCAATTACAGTGTAGGTGTGTTTGCCGAAAGCATGCTGGCCAACTGCGAGCAGGTCGGTCAGATCATCTCCAACATCACCGATCTTTCCCCGGCCAGACGAGCAAATACGACGATTTGTGGCGCTTTACTCTGGTGAATTACAATGCCGGCGTAGGCTGCCTATCCACTGCGATCCAACGCGCCTGGTTTAACAGCCAGCCGCTAGACTGGCCAAACGTCTCCGCGCAGCTGGACCCGGTCTGCCAGGGAGCGATCGGTTATGTGGAAGATATCAGCCGCGTCTTGAAAGCCACCCCTACACCTACCCTGTGGGTTTCTGTGGATGGTAACCTGCCCACCCCGGTGCTGCCGCGCGTGTATGAGACGCCCACATCCACGCTGCCTCCCTATCGCAATACCCCCACCATCACAATGACCCCGACGGTCACCCCAACGATGACCACCACGCCCACGCGTACCCTCACGCCCACCATCACCGGCACCCTGCCAACCCGAACCCCCACGCGGACCCCTTCTCCAACCCCTTCGTTAACCCTCGCGCCGTAATACCGGGCGGGGTGATGCGAATGGAAAGCCTGAACGGGCTTTTATATTACCAATGGATCCGGCGCGGGAAACCCGGCCCGCCCAGGCGCACCGTCTCGGGTTGCTCGGTCCACACCCCGGGATGCGCGCGCCGCAGTCAGGGCACGTACCCGCGGCGGTGATACGGTAATCCAGGATCACGTACCCGCGGCGCTGGATCACCTGCCGGCTGCAGCTCGGGCAGAAGGTGTCTTCATACGTGCCCACTCGCCCGGGCAGGTTGCCGGCATACACGATAGCGCAGGCCGGCCTCCTGGCCAATCTCAGCCGCCCGGCGCAGCGTGTCCGATGGGGTACGAATCGGCGTCCATCTTGTAATCCGGATGGAAGGCCGTCACGTGCCAGGGGATATCCGGCGAAACGGATACCAGGAAACGCGCCGCGTCCCACAGTTCGTCGTTGCTGTCGTTGAAGCCGGGCACCACCAGGGTAACCACCTCCACCCACAGCCCCAGTTCGTGCGCGGCTTTGATCGTATCCAGCACATTGTTCAACACGCCGCCCAGCTTGCGGTACTGGCGGTCTTGCATCGTTTTCAGATCAACTTTGTACGCGGACAGATACGGGCGCAGATAGCGCAGCACTTCAGGCGTGGCATTGCCGTTGGAAACATATGCGCACTTCAGCCCGGCCTGACGCGCCTGGCTGAAAGATGTCCACCGCCCATTCCGAGGTGATCAGCGGCTCATTGTACGAGGAAACCACCACCTGCGCGCCCGCCTGCACGGCATAGCCCGCCATCTGCTCGGCGGAAATCTCCTGGATGTATCTCCGCACCCAGGTCGGCAGCCGGGTCGCGCAAAGTCTGCGAGGTCAGCCAGTTCTGGCAGTAGCCGCAGTGAAAATCGCAGCCGAGCATGCCAAAGGTCAGGGCATCGCTGCCCGGCAACAGGTGCGAGAAAGGTTTCTTCTCAATCGGATCAACCTGCGCGGCGGCCACATAGCCCCAGGGCACGCGCAGCTCGCCATCCTGGTTGAAGCGCACCTGGCAGATCCCTCGCCGCCCGGGTTTGATCAGGCAGCGGTGCGCGCAGGCATACAACGCACTGCCCCATCTTCGAGCTTCTCGTACAATTCGCCGGCGCGGGTCAAACGATCCAGTTTTTCGGACACAGTGGTCATACATGTATTTTACGACGAATTGGGTAAACTTTCCAGTGGATACACAAACGGATTGCGGATCATGTGCATGGCAGATCAAACGTTTCGCAATTAAATTGCAACATATCGATTAAATGAGGCCGCCTCTCTTCAATTCCTGCCAATAAATCATCAGGAAATTGGTACAAACCTAACAAAATTTTTAAGTTACAAAGCACCCGATTCGGTTTATAATGAAGTTACAACGAATAAACGTTCTTGTTTTCGCAAGGGGGAAATCATGCGCATGTAGAACCATGATCCTTTGACCAGGAAAAAATCCGCCCAAACGAATAGTTAACAATTACGCAAAACTGGCGGATCTTTTTCGCTACAAGAACGTTATATATAGTAGACATCTGGCACGCCGCCAGAAGGGGTCCTTTGCGACCTGTTGTTCCGGTTCTCTCAGGAGAAGGAGGACACCATGTGGATTGTTTACCTGGTCGTGGGAGTTGTCGGGTTGGTCTTCAGTGTGCTCAGCCTGGTCAGCCTGGAGACTGAAGCGTAGATGCAGCCCGACCATCCAAAAGCAAGCACACCTGTATCGTGAGAGGAGCCGGTCTCCGGCTCTCGTCTGTCGCCCACCCTGGTAGAAGCCAGCAATTAAACGACTTCCGCCTGGGAGGGTATCGCCACCCCTCCCGGGGATAACGTAAGAGAGAGGTTTGACCACGCCGGGTCGAACCTCTCATTTATTATTTTTCTTGGCCGGCAAGAATTTCCAGATTTGCCAGCGAGGCAACCAGGCGTTTGAAACCCACGCTTTCAAAACTACATCCACGGTTTCATCACCATCCTGGATACGACTTTCCAGCACCATGCCTTCGCCCCACACGCCGTGACGAACGCGCATGGCCGGGTGGTAGCGCCGCTCGATGATCGGAGCCGCGGATGCGGGGGGCGGGGTGCGGTAGGTTCTCAGACCGCGCGTATCGGTGTCGCTCCAGTTGGAAATCCGCTCACGACGGGCGGAATACCCGGCTGCCCCGCCTGCGCCGCGAGGGTCGGGCTGCAGCAGGTCTTCGGGAATATCCTCCAGGAAGCGGGAGGCGATGCTGTCCTGATAGGACCCATACAGGCTGCGCTGTTCGGCGCGCACCAGGTACAGGCGGAACTTGGCGCGCGTCAGGCCTACATAAAACAGGCGCCGTTCTTCGGCCATCTCTTCCGGATCATCCAGCGAGCGGTTGTGCGGCAGCAGCCCATCATCCAGCCCGATGATAAATACCACCGGGAATTCAAGGCCTTTGGCCGCAGTGCAGGGTCAGCAGCGTGGGCGCTTCAGTCTCTTCAGGGACCGTATCCTGGTCGGAAACCAGCGCCAGGTTTTCCAGAAAGCTGGTCAGCCCGCGTTCGTCATATTCAAACGTCAGGCGGCGCAGCTCTTGCACGTTCTCCCAGCGGCTGTTGCCCTCTTCGGTGCCATCATTGATATATTCATAATAGACTGTATCTTCCAGGATGCGGTCGAACAGGTCTGGCAGCGGCATGGTCTCGAGATGCTCATGCCAGCCGGCCAGCAGCGCGCCAAAATCGGCCAGCAGGTTGACCCCGCGCGCGAGAAGCGGCCCAGTAGGGCGAATCTTTCCCGTGCCGCGCCCAGGTCCAGCAAGCACTTCCCCGGCGCTGACCTGCGCCTGCTGTGCTACCAATTGCAGCGCCACCAGGGTCTTATCACCAATCCCGCGCGGGGGAACATTGATCACCCGCGCCAGGCTGACCTCATCCGCCGGGTTCATGCACCAGGCGCAGGTAGGCAATCAGGTCTTTGATCTCGCGCCGCCCGTAGAACCGCTGCGCGCCTACCAGCCGGTAGGGCATGCCCGAACGCAGGAACGCCTCTTCCATCAGGCGGGACTGCGCATTGGTGCGGTACATCACGGCAAAATCGCCGGCCTGGAAGCGGCCCGTGTCTGGTAAGCTGCTGGATGGTATCCACCACAAAAGCCGCTTCGGCGTGATCATCCGACGCTTCGTAGAGCACAATGCTGATCGCCCTGTGCCGTGCTCGGGTAGGGAGCGCAGGCGCTTGGGCGTGCGGTGGTGGTTGCGGTCGATCACCGCGGTGGCGGCATCCAGCACCGTCTGGGTCGAGCGGTAGTTCTGCTCGAGCAGGATCTTCTGCGCCTTGGGATAATCCTCTTCAAAACGCAGCACATTGCGGTAATCCGCGCCGCGCCAGCGGTAGATCGACTGGTCTTCATCGCCAACCACAAAAATATTCTGGTGGTACATAGGCCAGGTGACGCAGCAGTTCGTACTGCACCAGGTTGGTATCCTGAAACTCATCCACCAGGACGTGCTCGAAACGCCGGGCATATTTTTCGCGCACGGTTCGGGTTTTCTTCCAGCAGCCGCCAGGCCCACAGCAGCAGATCGTCAAAATCGACCGCGTTGTTTTCCACCAGCAGTTCCTGGTAGCGTTTATAAATCCGCGCAATCACCTCATCGCGGTATGTCTTCGTTGTCGAAATTCTGCGGGAAGATCAGATTGTTCTTGGCCGTGGAAATGGCGGCGTGCACGCTGTTCGGGCGGTAGATCTTTTCATCCAGGTTGAGTTCTTTGATCGCCCGCTTGACCAGGGTCAGCTGGTCATCATCATCAAAAATGACGTAAGTTCGAGTCAAATGGCAGCAAATCGGCCTCGCGGCGCAAAATTCGCGCGCAGATGCGCGTGAAATGTGCCCATCCAGATCCCCTGGGGATCTTGCTCCAGCAGCTTTTTCCAGGCGGCTTTCCATCTCACGGGCGGCTTTATTGGTAAACGTAACTGCCAGAATATGGTATGGGCGCACGCCCAGGTTGTTGATCAGATACGCGATGCGGTGGGTGAGAACACGCGTCTTACCAGACCCGGGACCTGCCAGCACCAGTGTCGGGCCTGGATCGGCAGTCACCGCCAGGCGTTGTTGAGGGTTTAATATACTGAGAATATCCACGGGTCTGATTTTACCATAGGGATGCAGCCAGGTTCTGTCCAGCAGTCCCCAATAATATGTCCTTTATAATTACTTTTGTACAAGCAAGACTGTACCTTTGACCATTGACAGTCGAACGGCATCCGTATATACTCATTTGTGAAAAATAAAACATGGCCTTCGGGGCAGGGTGAAATTCCCGATCGGTGGTAAGAACCCACGAGTAGCGCGCATAATGCGCCAGCATGACCCGGTGAAACTCCGGGGTCGACGGTAAAGTCCGGATAAAAGAAGGTCGAGCCAGGTTGCTTAGCAGTCGGCTGTGTCTCACTTGCCCCGGAAACGTGATAAATATCGTTTCCGGTTTTTGTTGAGCGAGGTCGCCCGCGCATACAGAACCGGTTCAACGCGCCCCGAGGTCATGAGCCTCGGGGTTTATTTGTTGGAAAGGAAGGAGGTTATGGAACTGAGCCTGGGAAAAAGCATAAAACCGGTGGTACAGCAGCTTACCCACTCCAAGCAGCGGCTGGACAGTACCCATCTCGATCCTGCTGGCGGTCAGCCTGTGGAAAGGCGCCACAGTTTGGGGCGGTTTTCCAGCCTTTATCCTACCTGCGCCGGAACGGGTCTGGCAGCGCTTCCTGCTGGCGCTGTCAGATGGCAGCCTGCTGCGCAACGCCTCCGCCACGCTGCTCGAGGTGCTGGTCGGCCTGCTGGCGGGCGTGCTCCTGGCCACTCTGATCGGCTACCTGCTGGCGAAATCGCGCCTGCTGGAACGCCTGCTCTCGCCGTACCTGGTCGCCAGCCAGGCCATCCCCATCGTCGCGATTGCCCCGCTGCTGGTGATCTGGTTCGGGCCGGGGATCTTCTCGAAAATCCTCATCTGCGCGCTGATCGTGTTCTTCCCCGTGCTGGTCAACACCGTGGTGGGCATGCGCGCGGTGCCCGAGCACCTGCGCGACCTGATGCGCTCGATGCACGCCACCCCGCTGCAAATGGCTCGCTACCTGGAAATTCCCGCCGCGCTGCCCGTCTTTCTGGGCGGCCTGCGCATTGGCGCTACCCTCTCGGTGATCGGCGCGGTGGTCGGCGAATTTATTGGCGCGGACCGCGGGCTTGGGCTTTCTGGTCAACGTTGGACGCGGCCAGTATCGATACCGCACTGGTTTTCGTGGCTGTATTCACCCTGGTCGCGATGGCCTTGGGTCTGTACGGCCTGGTGCTGCTCCTTGAAAAACGCCTCCTGCGCTGGCAGTCGAGGCCGCAGTAATCTGTTGGGCGGAGTATCCTTGCTTAGTCTCTCAACGCATGCCGCCAGGCAGGGATGCCCATCCAACCAATAGCGAATATTCAAATCACGCTCTTAAGGATTTTCGATGCGCCGCCTATCCACTCTTCTCCTCCTTTTCGCTGTTTAATCAGCGCCTGCGCTCCCCTTGCATCACCGCAGAAGATGACCGATGTGCGTCTGCCGGTCGGTTTTATTCCCAACATCCAGTTCGCCCCGCTGTATGTTGCCATTGAGAAAGGCTACTTCCGCGAGGCCGGGATCAACGTGACCATTGATTACAGCATGGAAACGGATAACGTAGCCCTGGTAGGCGCCGGAAAGATCCCCTTCGCCATTGTTTCCGGGGAGCAGGTGCTGCTTGGCCGGGCGCAAGGACTACCGGTCACCTACGTGATGGCCTGGTACCAGAAGTTCCCGGTTGGCGTAGTGGCCAAGACCAGCCAGAATATCCGCTATCCGGCCGATCTGAAAGGCAAGCGCATCGGCATCCCCGGGTTGTATGGGGCCAGTTACATTGGCTTCCGCGCGCTGCTCAGCCAGGCCGGTCTGAAAGAACAGGATGTTACCCTGGACGCGATTGGTTTTAACCAGGTCGAGGCGCTGGCTGCCGACCAGGAACAGGCCGGCGTAATCTACGTGGCCAATGAGCCAATCCAGCTGGCGGCGCAGGGCTACGATGTCGATGTCATCCACGTTTCGGATTATCTCCAGCTCGTTTCAAATGGGCTGATCACCAATGAGCAGACTATCAAAGACAACCCCGCCCTGGTAAGCGGTATGGTGCAGGCAATTCTGAAAGCCACCCAAGACACCATCCAGAACCCGGACGAAGCCTATACCATCAGTAAGAAGTACGTGGAAGCCCTGGCTCAGGCGGATGAGAAGGTTCAAAAGCAAGTCCTGTCCGCTTCCATCGATCTGTGGAAGACAGACCGCCCCGGCTATTCGGATCCGAAAGCCTGGGAGAACATGCAGAAGGTGCTGTTGGAAATGGGCCTGCTCAAACAGCCCCTCGACCTGAAAAATGCCTTCAGCAACGACTTCCTGCCAAAATGAGCGCAGCATGGTTTCCTCGCCTGGAAGGGATGAAATGAAACCGCAATCACGACCGGACCCGGTGCTGCGGGTGCGCGGGCTGGGTGCGACCTTCCCGGGCGAAAACGGCGGGCTGAAAGCACTAAAAGGGGTAAGTTTTGATTTGTACCCGCAGGAGTTTGTCTGCTTGCTGGGCCCTTCGGGCAGCGGCAAGAGCACCCTGCTGCGCGTGCTGGCCGGCCTGCTCAAGCCCACCAGCGGTGAGTACGTCTATCCTGGCAAAACCCGCCCTACCATCAGCCTGGTCTTCCAGGATGCCAACCTGATGCCCTGGCGCTCGGTGCTTGGCAACATCACATTGCCGCTCGAGCTGCAAGGCGTACCGGCGGAAGAGGCTCACATCCGCGCCATGGACTGGATCGAACTGGTGGGGCTGCACGGCTTTGAGGATACCTGGCCCGCTGATCTCTCCGGCGGGATGGCGCAGCGGGTTGCAATTGCCCGTTCGCTGGTCCAGGACCCTGACCTGCTGCTGCTCGACGAGCCTTTTGGCGCGTTGGATGCCCTCACCCGCGAAAAAATGGGCGCCGAGCTGCTCAACCTGTGGCAGACGCGCCGTAACACCGTCCTGATGGTGACCCACTCCATCGGCGAGGCTCTGCTGCTCTCCGACCGCGTGCTGGTGTTCACTCCCCGCCCCGGCAGAATCGAGCTGGACCTGCCGGTCAACCTGCCCCGCCCGCGCCAGGAGGAAGTCCGCTACACCCAGGAGTTTGGAGATCTCGCCCGGAGACTACGGGCAGCGATTAAGTAAAAAAATGAGGGCCTGGCTTTGAAAATCCAGGCCCTCATTTTTCTATAACCGCATCACATGCTTACAGTATTCACATGTAAGGCTGTCCATTCCGCGCAGCACCACCTGGTTCACCGGCGCGCCGCAGTTAGGACACTGGGTGGGAGCGGCCTTAACCTTCTCCACTTCGGCCGGATCGATCGCCACCGACCGGTCGCTTTTAAGGTCGCCGCTGCATGCCTGGCCAATCTGGGTTTGCCAGGCGGTGCAGTCCTGCCCATCCAGGTGTAGCCAGGCCTGGTAAAGCGGCGCTCCAGATTTGAACGTGAACGCCAGGTGATCTTCGTGCCCGAACAGGCCTTTTTTGGTCGCCTGTACTTGCTCGACCAGCGCTACTGGCGCCTCGAACAGCAGCTTTTGCACCTTCTGCTTTTCGGTTGTAATGAACAACACCTTCTTGGTGGCAATCTCCTGGTTTTGCTCGAAAAGTATACGCTGGTCGGTCAGAAACAGGTAACCCTGCGGGTCATCCTTGTCCATCTTCAAATCGCGCGAAAACGTGGCCTTAACCGCCATCACCGCGCCCTCGGTGGGCAACAGGCGGAAAGAACCAGCCGCCGCGGCCCCGGCAAATATTGCCAGCATCTTGCCGACCTCGTCCAACTGCGCTTTGAATTGGCCAATCTCCGCCTTCAATCCGTCGAAGGCGCCTTCCAGGCCACGCACTACCGCCTCAACTTTGCCTTCCAGGAGCTCTACCTGGCTTTCCAGCCGTTCGACAGCCGGTTTCGCCGCCAGCCGGCCGCCCGACCCGACGAGCGGGGTAAATTCCTCTTCCAATGGCCGCAGCTCCTTAACCAGGCCTGGGGCCTGGCGTTCGATCTCATACACCACCTTAGGGCGCGTCATGTTCCATTGACGGGTAAAGCCCTCGGCCTTTTCCTCGAAGCCCTTCCCAAATACATAACCTCGCGCGCGTAATTCCTGGATGCAGGGTCGCAGGCTCTTCACCTTTGTGTCCTGATCTTCCACCTGGTCGCGCACCTTACCCAGGCGGACATCGGATTGCAGTACTGCGATCTTTCCCTTTAGTTCATCGATCCGTTCCAGCATTTGTTGTTCGGGGGTTTTCGGTTCGGTCATGGTTTATTCCTATGGTTAAAATAGTGATTGGCCAATCAGTCAATCAGAGATCAGGGTAAAAGGAGATAACATCGCGTTCAATTGGTCTCTTCTATGTTTATCCGCGGCCAATCCATCAACAGCACCTCGGTAAGCAGGCGGGCATTCAGGTTGCTGTCCAGGCGGGCGATTGAGTGCTCTAGCGCAGAAATCTGCGCGCGAGCCGCCGGCAGGTCGATATGTTGAGACAGTTCGTTAATTTGGGCTTCCATATCCAGGTTCAACAGGGGTAAATCCGGGCTGGCGCAGCGCAGCATCAGGTCGCGCCAGAAAGACAGCCAGACCTGGTATGCTCCGCGCACCGCTTCCCGGTCGCGCGCCATGGCCTCCGCATACGTAAAGCGCTCGCGTATATTCGCGCCCAGCATATTGATCAGGTCTTCAATCAATACCCGGCGCTGTTCCATCTGGCCCAGGTCATCCTTCAGCCGCAGCGCGTATCCCAGCCGCCCGCCGGAAAGATGCGCCAGCAGCCGCGCGTCGGTGGGCGCCATCCGGCGGCTTTCCAGCTCCTGCTGCAAGCCGTCCAACGGCATGGGACGCAGGCGCAGCACCTCGCAGCGCGAAACGATTGTCGGCAGCAGGGCCTCTGCCGAATCGGCAGTCAGAAGCATGATCACCTGCCTGGGCGCCTCTTCCAGCGTCTTGAGCAGCGCGTTCTGAGCGTTCTGGTTGGCCTCCTGGAAACGCAGCAGCAGCGCCACCCGGTAATGGGCTTCATACGGCGTCAGCGAAAGGGCATGCTGGGCCTCTCGTACCTGCTCGACCTTCAGGATGCCGCCCTCTTTCTCGGCCTGGAGGATGGAGAGATCGCTGTGTTGTAGGGCAGCCGTCTGGCGGCAGATGCGGCACTGCCCGCAGAAATCGCCGGGCGCGGGTGGGTTGAGGCAGTTCAGCGCCTGAGCGAGCTGCACCGCCAGTGTCCGCCGCCCAACTCCTGGCGGGCCGGTGAAAAGGTATGCGTGCCGAATATCTCCGCTGCTCAAATGCCCGCGCAGCAGGTTAACGGCCCAGTCGTGACCGCGAATACTCCAGCTCAACTGTTTTCCCTCCTGGCCTGATCGGATATCAGGTGGAAATGAAGCACAGGCGCTTCCTGGTAGGCCCCGCCGTTGGCAATCAGGCGATATCCGCCGGCTGCCAAATCCAGCTCACGCACCAGGCTTTGCACCGTTTCCATCAGGTCGCGCAAAAAATCGCTGTCTTCGGGCGGGAGGTCCAGCAGGGATGCGTACGCCTGCTTTGGCACCAGCAGGATGTGCACCGGGTAGCTCGGGCTGGGGTGATCGAATGCCAGCAGCGTTGGGGTTTCACGCAAGCGTTTGAGGGGTATGGCGAAACTCATCGTTCGCAGTCCAAAGCGGAGCAGCGCCCCCACCCAACGTGCTCGGGCCAGCCGGAAGAAGATCCTGCGCCATTTCGCATTGCTCACTGTGCCAAAGCCGCTGCCATATTCTGCACCAACGGGGCAATCCGCTGGCGGACATCCTCCCAATCATGCTGGATGTCGACGAAAATTGAATCAGCGGGCTTTTCAATGGAACGAATCCCAAAGGTCACCCCGTTGGGCCACCGGGTACCAGCGCCAATCACGCGCATGGAGACGGAACCGAGCGCCATTGACACCGGCTCGACCAGCGTGCGGTGATAGTACGCCAGCACCTCATCTGTGCCCTGCTGCCCGCCGTGCCCAATCACTCCAGCCGGTTTCTGGTGCAGCGGGAAGCGGTAACTGGAATTCGCGGACCAGTGCAGGAAGGCGATTTCCTCCATCTTTTCGAACAGCATCATCAGCTTGGAAGGCAGCGGGGCATAATGCGGCACCACCACGAAAATGCCGTCCGCGGCGACCATCTTCTCGAACACCTGGTTGAAGGCTTCATCCCGCGCGCAGCGCTGCGGTCCAAAGCACTGTCCACACATCCGGCAGGGTTTCAACTCATAATCGATCAGCGGGATAATCTCGACCATAGCATCTGGAAGCACATCGCACAGCAGTTCGCGGACCAGCTCGCAGGCGTGGACTGAAGCACTGTGCTCTCTGGCCACATCAATATTGGCAGCGGAAATGCAGGCAATCTTCATGCGTGGTTCCTCGAGGCGTTTTGGATCTGGGTTTTGGCCCAGTAATAATGGTTGCAGGTATTGGCAGCCGCCCAATCCGCCAGTCGTTCGCCGTTCAGCCAGCGGTAACGGTCGGGTGTAAACAGTTCCTCTTCCGACATCCCCTCCAGCAGCGCCACGATTTCCTGATAGGAGGCAGACGACTTTGCCCGCACCTCCTCTAAGGGTTCATCACGGTATTGGTCAAAGATCCGCTGGTTGAGCTTATCCAACTCTCGCCAGGTAAGCCCTGGGGCGGGCGTTTCAGGCGTCTCACCGCGCAGCCCGGCTTTGTACCAACCGATGAAGCGCTGCTCCCAATCCATCAGGTGGGCCAGTACATCTTTGACCGACCACTCTCCGATGGCTCCAACCTGCACCAATTCTTCCGCACTAAATACGGCCAGGTTCTTCTCCAATCGTCTGCGCTGCGCGCGAATATCTTCTACCAGGGCCGCTTTCGTGGCGTGTTTGGTCATAAAACCTCCAGGAACAAAACTACCGGGTACGACTAGGATGAGTATATCATAGTGAGAAGGGTGAGAATCCGCCAATCAGGGGCAGACAGTGACAGGACCAGGTCCAAAATAGGGATTGCATATTGACATTATCAGTATTCTTGCTATGATAGTTCGTAGAACATATTTTCAAAAAATCCTGGAGGGGGTTATGGCCAGAGCACTAGACCCAAAAAAATACCACGATTTACTGACCTTTCTACAGGCTTATTTTGCCAGGTACTCCGCTGTGCCAACCTATGACGAAATGGTGGTTGGCGCGGGTTTATCTTCGAAATGCCTGCCTGGCCGGTATTTGGAGTGGCTGCGTGTGGATGGGATGGTCTTGTTTGAACCGGGCAAGCCGCGCACCCTCCGCCTGACTGACAAGGGCCGGAGCTATCCGAACCGCCCGCAGCAGCGCGTGGCGGCGTATGTCAGCAAGACTGCCCGCATCAATGCCGCCGCGGTGGAGCGCCGGTTGCAGCTGCCCGTAGTAGGGCGTACCTTTGCCGGGCAGACCACCCCCATCCCCAACACTGACTTCTCTACCTTTGACGAATTCACGACCATTGAGGTGAGTGAGGACGTGCTGCCGCCGCGGGCCAAACGCGGTAATTACTTTGTGCTGGAAGTGCGCGGGGACTCGATGATTGAGGCCGGGATTTTTGACGGTGACTACGTTATCTGCCGCAAGAGTGAGACGGCTCAGAATAATGAAATGGTTGTCGCTTTACTAACCGACTCGAACGAGACGACCCTAAAATACTTCTATCGCGAGAGCGACCATATCCGCTTGCAGCCCGCCAACAGCACCATGCAGCCAATCCTGATCCACGATACCACCCACTTGATTGTCCAGGGCGTGGTCGTACAGGTTGTCCACTGCCGTGAGTAGTGCGGGAAGAGATGTCCGTTAAAAACAGGAGGGATGGCCGCTGGCTATCCCTCCTGTTTTATTCAATGAGAGAGTGATGTTTTTATGCGCTAACCACGCAATTTTCCTGGATCACGCGCCGCAAATAGCCCGCGCTGTCCTTCAGAATGCGCGCCTGGGTTTTGTAATCCACATAAACAATCCCGAAGCGTTTGTTATAGCCGTGCGCCCATTCAAAATTATCCAAAAGCGACCAGACGAAGTAGCCGCGCAGTGGGACACCGTCCGAGATAGCCCGGCGCGCAGAGTCGAAATGCTCTTTGAAGTACTCCACCCGTCGTTCGTCGTGGACGGCGCCATCGTTCACCTGGTCGGCAAAAGCCGCGCCGTTTTCAGTGATATAAATAGCCCGCGGATGATACTGCCGCTGTAACCCAACCAGCAGCTCGCGCAGGCCGTCCGGCATCACCGGCCAGCCCATTTCGGTGACCTCGTAGCCCGCCGCAATCATCTCCTCCGCAGTCAGAGTTCCCACTCCATACGGATTGACATCCGCGCTAACCGCGCGGGCAAAGCGGTTACTATAATAGTTGACGCCCAGGAAATCGATGGGGGTCGCGATGGTTTCCATGTCACCTGGCTCGATTACCGGCGCCGCATCGTCATAGAAGGTCAGCATGTCCGAGGGATAGCCGCGGCCAAAAAGCGGGTCCAGGAACCAACGGTTAAGATGACCATTCCCCACGCGCGCGGCTTGCTGGTCGGCGGGCATGCTGGAAGCGGGATAGGACAGGCTCAGGTTGAGGGTGATGCCTGCCTGGGCATCCGGCCACAGCGCGCGCAGCACCGCGACGGCCCTTCCGTGTGAAATCAGTGCATTGTGCGCAACCTGGTTGGCAGTCGGCAGCGAGTGCAAACCCGGCGCGTGTCGCCCAAAATAATGACCCACATAGGCAAACACATGCGGCTCGTTCAGGGTTATCCAGTTTTTCACCCGGTCGCCCAGGCGCTGGGCGACCACTTCGGTATAGCGAGCAAAGCGGTCTACAATAGCCCGGTTTCCCCAGCCGCCTTTTTCCTGCAGCGCCTGCGGCAGATCCCAATGGTACAGGGTGACGAACGGCTGGATCCCGGCTTCAAACAGGGCATCCACCAGCCGGTCATAGAAATCCAGCCCGCGCTCATTAACCGCCCCTTCCCCATCCGGAAGCACCCGCGGCCACGAGATTGAAAAGCGGTAAGCCTTCAGCCCCAGCGACTTCATCAGCGCCACATCGTCCTGCCAGCGGTGATAATGGTCATCGGCGATATCGCCGGTGTCGCCGTTGGTCACATTACCAGGCACCCGGCTGAAACTATCCCAGATCGAAGGTCCCTTGCCATCTTCGTCCCAGGCTCCCTCGATCTGATATGAGGCTGTTGCCGCGCCCCAGACAAACCCGGCCGGGAAAGGCGTTTGCGCGCCGCGGCTTGCCTCTTGTTTACCCACCTGTTGTTCTCGCTCTGTTTTCTCGTCCATAGAATAATTATAAACCAACAAAGAATCATACAGGATTGGTTTCCCGGCTAAGCCGGGAAACCAATCCTGTAAATAATTATCTCCGGGCGAAATGCCAGATCACTTTTCCCTGTACCTGCGTGCGAGGAATTGCCCCAAATATACGGCTGTCGTTACTATAAGCATCCAGGCCCATCACATAAAGCGAGTGGCCCCCGTCTTCCAGCCGTTCGATCCGCTTAATCAGGCGACCCAGCCGCGCGTGCTGGAAGACGACCACGTCGCCCGGACGGAACCCTTGCCATAGGACGGGGATCTTTGAAACCAGCACAAAATCCCCATCCTGATAAAGTGGGGCCAGGCTGTGACCGTTGACCTTGATGATGCGCAGCAGCATACGTTCCGCTTAGAGCACCGGATGTATGATCTCTTCACCGGGTTTATAGGGCGCTTTCACCCGCTTGGTCGGCACGCCCTTGGTTTCCCAGAATATTTCGGCAAACCGGTTGACCGCGGTCAATAAATCCATTGCTACCTGGCGGTCGGCGGTCTGGCGGCTCTTGGAGGCAAGCTGATAAATCTTTTGCTCCAGCCCAGGCAGCTCAGGGAATTTATCCAGCTGCTCCTTCTTGATATAGTCGCCAAAGATCACCCGCACCTCGCGCTTGACGATCTCGGCATGCTCTTCTTTGACCAGGATATAGCGCGGCATGTTGTTGACGTAATCCAGCATATCTGGCGTGTGGCTTTGTTTCAAATCCGTCATCAGATCAATCATGCGGATCACCGTCAGCGCGCCAATCTGCGCCATGTGCGGGTCGTAAATGCCGCAGGGAATATCACAATGCGCCTGCGCCTTCTCGAAATGAAACAAACGATCCAATGTTTGAAGCACCTTGAACAGCATGGTTTCTCTCCTTGAGAAATTTGTAGATATGGAAATGAACCGCCCCTCCATATATCCTCCATATTAATGACCAGCAAGGTGCTTTGTCAAGGAAAAAATGACGCGTGTCGAGGGTTACTTCTCTTCTATCCGCACAACCGTCCGGCGCATGGGGCTGCTCAAATAGAAATGCCAGAACATGCGCGCCGCGACTGCCCGCCAGGGCCGGTAGGCCTCCCCAATCGTTTCCAGATCCGCCGGGCCGGGGACTGCCGCCAGTCGTTTCACCCGCTGCACGGCAACGGCCAGGGCCAGGTCACCGGACGGCCAGACGTCCGGGCGCAGCAGGGCTTCCATCAGGTAGATGTCCGCGCTCCAGCGGCCAATCCCCTTGAGCTTCGTCAGTTGCGCGCGCACAGCATCATCCTCCAGCACGGCCAGGCCTGTCAGGTTGATCTCCCCCACCAGCACTGCCTGCGCCAGTAGCCGCCCGTAGCGGGTCTTCTGGCGGCTGAAACCAATCGCTTTCAGGGCAGCGTCATCAAATCCCAGAAATGCCTGGGGAGTTATTGGCGAGATCGCTTCGCCCAGGCGTTGAAACGCAGCCCTCGCCGAGGCCAGCGATACCTGCTGTTCCAGGATGATGTACAGCAACGTCGGGAAACCCGGCTCGCGCTCCCACAACGGCGGCGGGCCAAACTGCTCATACACCGCGGCCAGGTGTTCATCCTGGCCGGACAGGAACTGAACGGCTTCGATCAGAATCGCTTCGGTCAAAATTCCATTGGGAAGGGGAAAGGAGGACAGGGTATGCATGTCGACTATCTTACCTTCCCCGCGCCCTACCTGTCAAACAATCTCGTAATATTACGCGGAAAGATGCCCCAGACGGGTGGCGCGGGCTTCGGCGACCAGGGCCAGTTCCGAGGCCAAAAAACAGTGCGCCTGGGTCATAGCCGTTTCGGTGCGGTTGGCAATGTCAAAGAGCAGATGACGCCCATAGGGTAAATCGCCGCCGGTGCAGTCTTCATAATGCGTTTCCTGGTGGTCCACCCAAAGCAGATGATTGCCACCCGGGCGTCCGGCCACATCCGTGTACTTGCGTGCTTCAATATACCCTTCCGTGCCCAGGATGAACAGGCGCCCATCCCCCCAGGTTTCCAGACCATCCGGGGTATACCAATCCACCCGCACGTAACCGGTGGCGTGATCGCTGCGCAGCATAGCTTCGCCAAAATCTTCCAGGCCGGGGTACTGCGGGTGTTTGTAGTTGGCTACCTGTGAGGCAACCACTTCCGCGGTCGTGGAGCCGGTGTAGAACAAGAACTGGTCCATCTGGTGCGAGGCGATATCCGCCAGGATGCCGCCGTAGCGCTCGCGCTGGAAGAACCACTCCGGGCGGGTGAGCAAACTGGTGCGGTGCGGGCCCATCCCGATGGTTTGCACCACCTGCCCGATTGCCCCCGCCTGGATCAGCTCGCCGGCGCGCACGCTGGCCGGGTTTTCAAAGCGCTCGCTGAAGCAAATCGAGAAAATCCGCCCGGTTTCCGCCTGCGCCCGCCGTGCTTCCGCCAACTGGTCGAGGGTGGTGAAAGCGGGCTTGTCGCTCATGTAATCTTTGCCATGCCGCATCACCGCCACGCCCAGCGGCCCGCGCTCGTCGGGGACTGCCGCGGAGACGATCAGCTGGATCGTCTCATCCTCCAGGATTTCCTGCGCGCTGCTTGCCTGGCGCGCCTCCGGATAGCTCCCGGCAAACGCGCCAGCCAGCTCCGGTTCGCTGGCGTAAAACGATACCAGCTCGGCGCCTGCCCGCAGCAGCAGGTTTACCTGTCCATAAATATGGCCGTGGTTCAGGCCAATGGCCGAAAAACGAATTTTTGGCTGTGTATTCATTTCATTACCTCCGGTGACTTGATCCATCACATCTTGAACAACTATCCCGGAAGAGCACAAGGCCACACCTTACCGGTCCGTCAACATTAATCTGCCTTCGCCGCCCGTTCACTAAGCTGATTATGCAGGTCCTGGATGTCCTTGGGGATAAAATAAATCGCTCCAAAGAAAAAGAGGAAACACAACAGCCAGGCGGAAATGCAGATAATCAGGATCGAAGCGCTCAGCGAGGTCGCGTCCGCGATCAGGCCGGAGATGAGCGGAGCAGATGCTGCCCCGGCGCTCTCAATAAAGCTCTCGATCGCATTCGCGGTCGAGCGCACTTCGGGAAGCGAAATATCGTACACCGTTGAGAGCACATTTGGCGAAGCGAAGGGGATAAACAGCGCGGTGATCATCAGCATGACCCCAAACAAAACCGGCTGGTCAAGCGGGACATTCATGGTAATGTACAGAAAGATTGCTCCCAGGATCACCCCAATGGAGGCGATGATCAGCCGGCCGCGGCGGGTCTTCTTGAATAACCAATCCCCCAGGAAACCGCCTAACGGGTATCCCGCTGCAAGGACAATGATCGCCGGAGCCATGGTCATCAGCATAGTATCCGAGTTATAACGGCGCTCGATCTCCAGGTAGCCAAAGAACGAATAGGTGATCACATTCCATGGAAAAACGCCAAAGAAACCCTGCAGGTAAACCATCAGCATGGTTCTCTTCTTAAACAGATCTTTGGCCGTCCGCCAGTTGAACTTGTATTTCTCTTTGTCAACGTTTTGCAGCTCTTCCTCACTGGAACCGCGGGGGATATCCTGCACCCCAAAGAAAATGACAGCCGCCAGGACGACGCCCAAAGAGCCGGTCAGGTAAAACACCGAGCGCCAGCCGATCACCCCACCCAGCATCAGCGCCAGCAGCATCCCAACCAGATAACCAATCGGTTGGGCAAATTGCAGCGCTCCGTAGATCTTACCGCGGTTCTTGGGACCAAAGTAGTCAGAGACCAGGCTGTACAGGCCGGGGTAGCTGGAATCATCGATGCCCGTGGATGAGCGCGTGACCAGAAAGGTTCCAAAGTTGGGGGCAATGGCGCTAACCCAGGTAGTGGCTCCCCATACCAGGGAGGCCAGCGCCAGCAGTTTGGCGCGGTTGTACTTATCGCTCAGCCAGCCCCACACCGGGTATAACAGGAAGCCGACCACCAGCGCCCCAGTATTGATCATGCCCCATTGGGTATAGTTGATATGAAAGGTGTCCATGATCGGTTTCATTAATGGACCGATCAACAGTTTGTCACTCTGATGCAGCAGCATAAACAGGAAAAAGATCACCACCACCCGCCAGCGATTGCGAGCGGGGTTTGCAATTCGTAGGGCAGTTGTCGTCAAATTAGCCTCTCTGGAGCGCCGTGCAAATTTTCTTGGAAATGCGATGGGGCAACGAACGGAGTGGTTTTAAAAAGACTTCCAGTAAGTATAGGCACGAACGCAAAAGTGGACAAGCGTTATTGCATTGCCTCCAGGATCGGCTTTCCCTGCCAGGCTGGCGCTACAGGCAGCCCTAACAGGTGCGCGATGGTGGGCGCCGTGTCGAAGATGCGCACCGGGCCGCGGATGGTGTGGCCCGTTTTCACCCCTGCTCCTGCCAGCAGCCACGGAATAGTCATATCCTCCGGGCTGTCCGACCCGTGCCCGTGGTCATGCCCGCCGTGATCAGCGGTGACCAGTACCGTACTGCGCGCGAGCAGACCGCCATCCTCCAGCCGCCCCAGCACATGCGCAATGGCGGCATCTGCCCTGGCTATGGCATCCAGGTACTCCGGTGAAAGCCAGCCGTACTTATGACCAATTTCATCCGTCTCGCCCAGATAGATAAACGTAAAATCCGGGCGGTCCTGCACGATGTAATCTGCCGCCAGGCTGGCAATCGCGCCGTCCGAGCCCTGCCCATGCGGCCCGTAAATGTCAATAAAGCTGGAATGCACCAACGCCCCAGGCCGGGACAGGTCGCGCAGTGGTTCCCAGGTATAAAATGCGGCTGGCCGGCGTTTTGCCTCACGCACCACTTCGATGATGCCGGGGGGCTGCTCTTCCGGTAGGGTAGAGTACAGGTTGGAGATCACGCCGTGCACCTCAGGCGGTACACCGTGGAACATGGACATATGTGTGGGCAAGGTAATGGAGGGCAGCACTGTCTGCGCGGCCAGCGTGTACGCGCCGCGCGCCATCAATGCGCGCATAGCGGGCGCGTTGGCCTGGAGCATGCCATCCGGGCGCATGCCGTCCACAACAAACAAAAGAACCCGGTCGGTTAACTGCATTACTGCTCTCCACTCTGCAATGCGATGATGCCCGCCATGAGCGCGGCCACATCCCCCAGGCGCCCGCCTAAATAGGCTGGGACGATCCGGCAGGCTGCCGCGGCGCGGGGCAGTGCCTCGGCGCGAACCACTTCGCGGGCCGGTTCCAGCAGCAAATCGCCCAGCACTACACCCAACGTGCCCACCACAATCACGTCCGGGTTGAGCACATCCACCAGCACCGCCAGACCGCGCCCAAACCAGCGCCCGGCCTCGGACACCAGATCGCGCGCCGCCGGCTCACCCGCCAGGGCACGGGCGATCACCTCGCGGGTGGTCAGATCCGCGGGCCAACGACCGGGCTGCGACCAGTGCGCCAGGCCAACCAGCCCCGCGCCGCTGCTAAAACCTTCCCACGAGCCGGCCTTGCCGTACTGCAGCGGGCCGTCCTCGGCCACGCGCATGTGCCCCACTTCGCCCGCCATGTCACTGGAACCGTGATAAATCTGGCCGTTGAGGATGAGGCCCGCACCCAGCCCGGTGCCCATGGTCAAAAAAACCATGTTTCGCGAGCCGCGTCCGGCGCCAAAGATAAACTCGGCCAGCGCGCCTGCGTTGCCGTCATGCTCAACGTACACTGGCAAGCCAAATATATCCTCCAGCTGCATCTTGAGCGGCGCTTCTCCCCAGGCTGCCAGGTGCGGGGGAGCATACAGAATGCCCCGCTCGATATCCAGCGGCCCGCCTACCGATACACTGATCGCCCGCGGCGCACCCAGTCCTTCCACCTTGCATTCGACCATCAGGTCCTCGGCCGCCGCGCTGATCATGCCAAGCGCCGTCTCGAACGGCGCATTGGCCGGGGTAGGCATCTCGATGCGCCGGATGATTTGCCCGTTCGTATCGCCCAGCAGCAGTCCAGTCTTTGTCCCGCCGATATCCAACCCCATCAAAACCGGCGCCATTTCACTCGCTTTTCTGTATGCCGCCATATTCGCCCTCCCTGGTTCCCGGTGAATGATCCATTTTGCCTCCGTTGGGACGTGGTTCCCACGCCCGTGCGGTTTTCATTTTCAGCCGCAAACCATTTGCACCAGCGTCTCCGCGTCCCGAAAATCCGCCACTAACAGGTCGGCCCCAGCGGTGACCAGCCGGGCTATCTTGTGCTCGTTCCACCCGCAGCGGGCCACTTCGTCTGAGGCAACCCCCAGCGTCAGCGCGCCGCGCGCAGCCCCTTCGCGGATTTCAACTGGGCCGTCCCCAACCACCAGTAGTTCCGCGCCTACAAGGTTATTTTCATCCAAAATGCGCTGGATGACCCGCTCCTTGCCATGCGCTTCGCTGCCGTCCAGCGCGCCGTACACACCGCCGTTGAAATAAGGCAGCAGTCCCAGCGCCGAAGCTTCGTGCACCACATCCCTGTGATCGGTGCCGCTGGCCAGGTACAACTGCGTGCCGCGCGCCGCAAGCCCGCACAAAAAATCCTGCGCCCCGGCAATCATATTCTCAGCCGGAGTCGACACCCCACGGACCAGGCGCTGAATACGCTGATCCACCTGCAGCATCAGGCGTTGTAGATATAACGCCTTATATGCGCCGGCGGTGCGCACCTCACTCGCCAGCCCATACCGCTGCACGGCCTCTACCAGCCACTGCATCTGGCGAATCGTGAGCGTGCCCGAGGAACGGTCGATATACGCACGCACCTCCCGCTCGACTTCCGCGATCAGCGCGGTAGATGCGCCTGCTGAAGCAGATGCACCTTCAGAAGCAGGCGGAAATGTGCCGCCCTCCGCGATTGCCTCAACCATTAGCGGGATCATAACCGCTTCCCATCCCTGACGCAGCACCGAAAGGGTGCCATCAAAATCAAACAACACGTGATGGGTCTGTCCGAGGCAGTTTTGTACGTCTGGGTGGATAACGCGCAGCCTTTGTTCCATAAAAACATGCTCCATAACCAGAAACCTGCTGCAATCGCGTATTCAGTATCCTGCGGATCCTGGATACGTTAAGGATTCCAATCGATTACGAAATGCGTTCTACCGCATGCATTATATCAATTGGGAGGCTGGATAGATAAAACTATAACAGAAAATGTTCGATTGCCCAGGCGACTCCCTCTTCATTATTACTGGGAGCCACGACGGTGGCGCGCCGCTTCACCTGGGCCGGGCCATTCCCCATCGCCACCGAAATCCGCGCCACCGCGAACATCGCCAGGTCGCTGATATTGTCTCCGACGGCCATGACTTCATCTGGAGAGATGGCCAATTTTTCCAGAACCAGCCGGAGCGCCGTACCTTTATCCGCCTCGCGGGGGAAGATCCCCAATGAATGCAGCGAGCCATCCTCGTTATAAAAGAGTTCCGAATTACAATCCTGGCGGTAGCGCGTTATGCAGAGATCGTTCAGGGTTTCAATAGCTTGCGGTTCAAAAGCCAGGATGCGGACCGGGTTTCCGGTGAGCGCTTCAGAATTGGTACGGACGATGACACGGTTGGGTGGATAGGGCCCGAGCGTCTGGCCAGGCCGCTGCCGCCAATATACGGTTTCACCAATGGTGGTGTTTAGCTCCCAATTGCGCTCGTCCGCCAGCTGCGCCAGCCCACAGGCCACCTCGTACGGGATGGCATGCTCCGCCCAAACCGGGCCTTCCGGCGAGGCCAAGATCTGCGCGCCGTTTGTACTGATCAGCGGGTCGTGCAGATCCATCTCCCGGCAGTACCGGCGCGTTGCCACCAGGTTTCGCGCGGTGTTCAAAACCACATGCACGCCTTGCCTGGAAACACAGCGCAGCAGGTCCGCTCCCCTGGGGGCCAGAACGGTCTGGCTGGTCAACAGGGTGCCGTCCATGTCAACCGAAATCAGGCGAATGCCGCGCATGTCCGCGTCTCCTATTCTTCCCCGGCAATATCGAGAATTTCTTGCGCTGTGGCAGTACCGGTTATGTCCAGCTTGCGCACCGTAACCGCGGCGGCCAGGTGACCGAGCCGCGCCGCTTCTACGGGCAGCGCACCGGCCGCCATTCCTACGGTGAGGGCGGACAGGAATGTATCCCCTGCCCCTACCGGATCGATGGGCGGCGGAACGCGCACCGCCGGCACCAGGTGACTCTCGCCACCGTCCAGTACCAGGCAGCCATCCGCGCCCAGGGTGATGAACAGCGGACAGCCGCAGTCCACCTGTGGATACAACGCGGCCTCCGCGAAATCTTGCAGCCCCACCTCCTCCGGTTCCCGCCCCTGAAAAAACCAGCGCGCCGCCTCAACTCGATTGGGTTTGCGCAGCATGCCCAGAAACTGACCAATCCTTTCGCGCGAGTCAACCGTAAAAATGGTCCGGCCGGCTTCACTCGCCAGGCGGTTTAGCCCCTCCAGCACCCCCGGGGTGATGACGCCATTGGCCTGGTAATCGGCGACCACCACCGCGTCCAGATCGGGCAGGCTGGCCTCCAGGCGCGCCAGCAGTTCTTGCTCGGTTGCCAGCGCCAGACGGGTGGTATTGACGAAGTCCAGGCGGGCGTCTTCCTGCTGCCGGTCGCCGTTGGACAGGATGACTTTGCCAAAGAAGGGCGTCGACCAGCCGGGGACTTCCAGCGCAGCGCGCGCGTCAACGCCCGCCGCGTTTAGCGCCTGCCGCAGCAGCTCGCCGCGCCAGTCGGGCCCGACAACGGTAAAGGCGCGCACCTGCGTCACCCCTAACGCGGCCAGGTTCCAGGCTACGTTGGCAGCACCACCGCATGAGTAGCGCTCGCGGACCACCGGGCGCGGGAATAGAGGCGTCTCCCGTGAAATGGCGGCCCGAGTCATGTCCGCGAACCAGTACCCGTCCAGGGTAAAGTCGCCCACCACCCCTACCTTTAGTCCGCGGGCAGCCTGCAATATCTCTTGTAACCGCTCCATCGTGAGGAAATCGTCCACGTTATTCTATCCCCCAAACTCCGCCGTTTCCAGCATATCACATAAGGTATGGTACAGCTGGACATGCCAACCCTGCACCTCCGCGGTATCCTTGCCAGGCGCGCGGACAGCGATATCCGCCTGCCCGGCCAAAGGCCCGCCCTCCGGCCCGGTCAGCGAAATCACGGTCATCTCCAGCGCATGGGCCGCGCTGGCCGCGTAGCGCACATTCTGGGCCTTACCGCTGGTGCTGATGCCCAGCAGTACATCACCCGGCCGGGCCAGGGCGTAAAGCTCCTGAGCGTAAGCGATATCGCGCAGCGGGTTGTCATTGGCGATGGCGCTGGTCAGCGCCGGGTTGCCGCCCAGCGGAACGGCGCGCAACCCTTGCTGCAGGTGCGCGGCCAGGTCCGCTCCGTCCGGATGCGTCATCAGCCGCTGGCGCTGCGCTTCACTCAACGCGCGCGGGCGGCGGAAGGATTTGTCTAGCTCGCCGGCGATATGCAGCGCATCGGCCATACTCCCGCCATTGCCGCAGATATACAGCGTCCCGCCGGTGTGGAAACAGCGCATCAAGACTTCAAACGCCCGCACCAGGTCCGCCACGCAGCCGTTTAGCTCTGGATAGCGCTCCATCATCGCGCGCAGCACGGGCGCCGCGCCTGGGTAAGGGATGGTAACGCGCCGGAGCGGATCGGCTTCCCCATCCTCCGCGCTTCCCACCGGCGCAAGCGCCATCCCCTCCAGGCGTTCGATCACTTTATGATACAGGTTGGGGATGGTTTGCAGGTGATCGCCAACAATGTGAAAGCCCTTGCCGCCCAGCGACACCGGCCGGTTGACAATATTTTTGCGCGGGCGATAGTAGTATTCCGGAACATCGTCCTTCACCGGCTGGCGGTAATCGCCGCCCAATGGAATCAGGTCAAAATTGGCGGTGGTAAACACCCGCAGCGGGTTGCCCAGGTTGCGCGCGATTGACAGCGCCTTGAGGAACACCTCCGGTCCAAGCACGGCGGAGCCAAAGTTGCAGAAAACCCCACCTTCCAGCTCGCACACCGACGCCGTGAAGATCTTGAAATCCTGCCCGCTGGCCCAGCCGGTCGCGGCGAAGTCCACCGCTGGGTGCTGGTGGATAATATCCGTGCCCAGGGCAACGTGCACCGTGTAGGGGATGCGCAGGCGGTAAGCGGCGTACAGCAGGCTGTTCTGCCGCTGTTGGAAGCGCTCGTCCTCGGCGATCATGCGTCCCAGCGCTTCGCCCATGCCCAGCCCATCCCGCGCGCCCGCCCGAATCGCCTGGTTCATCCACCGGCCGGTCTCATCCGCCATGCCAAAGGAGCCGTCCTCCAGACTGGAGGCCACGTCTTCACTGGTGCTGCCTTGCAGGGCGATCTCGAAATCGTGGATCGCCGCCGCGCCGTTGCTGGCCAGGTGCGTGATCACCCCGCGCTCCATTAGTTCGATCAGCAGTGGGGCCAACCCGCGCTTGACCACGTGCGCCCCGATCATCCAGATCACCGGCCGTCCAGCGGCGCGCGCATCCGCGATCCGCCCAGCCACCGCATCCAGATCCTGAGAATGAAAATCCGGCGCGGGCGCGTCAGGCCGCACCAGGTTCTCCAGCATCACCCGGTTTTGACGGTATGGCAGCGGGTACGTACGTACCCGTAATAAATCAACCGAACGAAAAGGCATATTTCCTCCAATCGAATCACGTCATTTTTAACATAGATCAAGATTATGCGCAATCGTAGAATGGAACTTGCGATTGGATCCTCTTTTTTGTATGCTTACAGGTAGATCCTACCGGCGAATCGCCGGCAGCCGATTCTGGGTATTATGTCGTTGGGTAGAACTCCCGGATGCTCGCGCCAGCGAGAACCATCCCAGGCGTAAGGCCACATTTTCATCGAAAGACCCGGGCAAGGATGCCCGGGCTACAATCGGGAACTAAACGGAGTGACTAATCACGAAGACCAGGAGGCCGATGCAATATCAGCGAATTCTGATGAAGCTCAGCGGCGGAGCCGTTGCCGGAGAAAACACCTGGGGATTTGACCCAGAGGCATTTAATCATATTGCCGATGAAATTGTGCGCACCCACCAGGCGGGTATTCAGATCGGCGTGATGGTGGGTGGGGGAAACATTTACCGGGGCGAACTGGCCGACATCTGGGGCATCGAGCGCGCCGAGGCAGACAATATCGGTATGATGGCGACGGTGATCAACAGCCTGCTGCTGCGCGGCGTGCTGCAGACGCGCGGCGATATGGAAGTGCGCGTGATGACGGCTATCCCGATCAATTCGGTGGCCGAGCCCTATATCCGCCTGCGCGCCATCCGCCACCTGGAGCATGGCGCAATTGTCGTATTGGCCGCCGGCACCGGCAACCCCTACGTCACCACCGATTACCCGGCCGTCCAGCGCGCACTCGAGCTGCGCGCGGAGGCGCTCCTGGCCGCTAAAAACGGGATAGACGGGGTGTATACCGGGGACCCGCGCAGCGACCCGGCGGCGCGTAGATACCGCGCAATCACCTACGACCGCGTGATTGCCGATAATTTAAAGGTGATGGACCAGTCCGCTGTTTTGCTTGCGCGCGACCACCATTTACCCATCCATGTCTTCGACTTCGATGACCCCGGCGCGATGCAAAAGATTTGTCAGGGCGAGGAGATTGGCACGCGCATCGGGCAGGAAGATGCGCTGGATTAAGTTGGTTGGCGAGCAGGCCTTGCATTGAAAAGGATCGTTACCCCTCTTCCGCCGCCACCTTCACCTGACTCAGCAGCAGTTCTACATCATCCGCGCGCAGCCGGCCGGCGCCAATCTGCAGCGCGTTGGCCGACCCGGCGGCAATCGCCAGGCGCAGCGCGTCCTCAAATGGCCTGTCTTCCAACAACCCGCAGGCCAGCCCGGCCATGAAAGCATCCCCCGAGCCGACCGCGCTGACGGCCTCGATGCTGGGGGCCTGGGCCAGCCAGGTCTTCTCGCCGTCCGCCGCGATGGCGCCCGTCCGTCCCAACGTGATTACCACCTGCCCGCACTTGCGCCTGGCCAGGTCTTTGATCACAGCGCGCACATCCTCCAGGTGTTCCAGCGGCTTCCCTACCAACCCGCTCAACTCGGCCCGATTGCACTTAAGCAGGTCCGGGCAGCCTTCCTCCAGACCGCTGCGCAGCGCCTCGCCGCTTGAATCGAGCGCCGCGCGCACCCCGGCCGCGCGCGCCATGCCAACCAGCCGGGCGTAGAAATTAACCGGCACCCCGGGCGGCAGGCTGCCGGACAGCGTCACCATGCGAACCTGTGGCAGCCAGGTTCGGAACAGGCTGTAGAAGGCTTCCAGTTCCTCTGGCGCGACCGGGCGGCCTTTTTCGTAGACTTCGGTCAGTGTACCGCTGGCTGAGTCGAGGATCGAAAAGCAGTCGCGCGACTCGACCGCGGTATGGATAAAAGCGGTATGGATGCCTTCCGCCCGCAGTCCATCCTCGATAAACAGCCCGGCGTGCCCGCCCACCCAACCGGTCACCACCGGCTGCTGGCCCAGCGTCTTCGCCACCCGGGCCACATTGCAGCCCTTCCCGCCGGGCAACGCCAGCTCAAACGATGGGCGGTGGATAGCATTCAGGCGAAAATTTTCCACCACCACCGTCTTATCCACTGCGGCATTGGGATTGACACACAGGATCATAGGTTCCTCGATAAATCGCCAGGTGATTTGCAATGATGTCTTGTATAACCAGGATTTTTATCGCGGATTGCACTAATTTAGCGAATTACGCTCATACGAATTGATTTGTAAAGCTCTTATCAGCGTAATCCGTTCCATCCGCGTAATCAGCGATAATTTCCAACTGTTATGCAACACTTTTTCCAGATACACCGAATAACTGCATGCGCTCGCGGACCTGCTCCACCATGCTGGCTCGCGCCGCCGCCAGGTAGATGCGCGGGTCCACGTTGTCCGGGTGCGTCGAAAGGCATTCGCGCACTGCCTGGGTGAAGGCGCCGTTGAGCTGGGTGGCAACGTTGATCTTGCACAACCCGCGCCGGATACCTTCGCGGACATTATCGTCCAGCACTCCCGAAGAGCCGTGCAGCACCAGGGGGGTATCCACCACGGCGCGAATGGCATCCAGGCGGGCGAAATCCAGGGCTATCTCCTTTCGTTTCAGCGCGTGCACCGAGCCAATGGCAATCGCCAGCGCGTCCACACCGGTACGCGCGGCGAACTCGGCCACCTGGGCCGGGTCAGTCAGCTCGCCGGTTTCCATGCCCGCCACGCCTGCTCGCGGCACCTCGCCCAGTTCGGCTTCAAAGCAGGCATTGACCGCATGCGCGGCCTGGCACAACTCGGATGTGCGGGCGATATTTTCCGCCAGAGGCAGGTCCGAGCCGTCAAACATGACCGAGGTAAACCCCAGCGCCAGCGCCTGCAACACTTCAGCGTATGCGCCGTGGTCGAGGTGCAGCGCCACCGGCGCGCCGGTCATTTCTGCGACCACCCGACCCATGGCAGCTACCAGGCGCAGCCCAGCCAGCCGGCTGCCGGACCCGATATGATTGGCCGCGTTGCCGCTGATCTGGATGATCACCGGCGCGCGCTCGGCCTCCGCCGCCTGCACGATAGCCTGCATTTGTTCTAACGTATTGGCGTTGAACGCCCCAATGGCGAACTTCTCCGCCTGCGCCCGCTTCAGCCAGGGAATGCTGGTGGTCAGTGGCATAATTCACCTCTTGAAAATTATTTGTTTATTCTGTGGGTGGCGGTGCCACCCACAGAATAAACAAATTTAAGGAATCAACATGATCTTCCGGTACACCAGCGACCGGTCGGCGATGCCTTGAAAAACGGCTTCGACCTCACACAAGGGGAAGCGATGGGTGATCATTTCATCCACGCGCAGCTCGCCGCGCTGCATGGCGGCTGCCGCTTCGGTCCACTCATGCCCGGGGAACGGCGCGGAATACGACATCCAGGTCCCATACACGCCCAGCTCCTTGCGCGTGATCGTCTCCATCAGCTCAGCCGGGAAGCTGGCCTCCTTGGGCTGGTTGCCGTTCAAAACCACGGCACCGCGGGGAACCGCCACCTGGATCGCCTGCGCCAGAGTTTGCGGCGAACCGGCCAGCTCCAATGCCAGGTCCACCCCGCCGCCAGTCTCTGCCATTATTCGCCGGGCGACATCCTCGCTGCGCGCGTTGACGGTCACCTGCGCGCCAAGCGAGCGGGCGCAGGCCAGGTTCTCTTCCACCACATCGCTGGCCAGGGTCTGCGCCGCGCCCAACATGCGCAGCCACTGCACGGCCATCAGGCCCACCGAACCGGCCCCCAGCACCGCCACGCGCTGGCCCGGCTCGAAACGCCCCATCTCCATCGCGTGCAGGGCGACCGTGGCGGGTTCGATCAGCGCGCCTGCTTCAAAGTCGACCCCATCCGGCAGGGGCAGCAGGTTGCCCGCGGGCAGCGCAACGTACTCCGCGAATCCGCCCGCCCTGCGCGAACCGAGGAACGAGTAACTCGTACAGGCTGAGTACAGCCCGCGCCGGCAGAAAGCGCACTGCATGCACGGGATCAGCGGCAGCAGCGCGGCGCGCATCCCCATCAGGGCTGCGTCTACCCCCGGTCCCACCTCAACCACTTCCCCGGCCACCTCATGCCCCAGAATCAGCGGGTATAGGCGATGCCCCTTGAGCACGCGCGACACATCCGACCCGCAGATCGAGGCTGCGCGCACCTTCAGCAGCACTTCTCCCGCCGCCGGGACTGGTTTTTCCACTTCCCGGCAGGTGATCTGTTTCAGACCTTCCATCACAGCAGCTTTCATCGCTTTTTACCTCTCCAACCCATATGTTCCAACCACCCCGGCCAGCGCGGCGAAATCTTCTTTCATCTTCTCGGACAACCGCCGGTATACACCGAACAATTCCTGGTACATGGCGTGATTTTCCAGTAGATGGCGCGTACACCTTTCGCTCCGGCAGCAGGCGTTCGACGAAATCCGGCAGCTCCCACAGAGCGCACAACCCGATCGCCTGAGCAGTCATCGCGAAAAGGCCCAGGGTATGCCCGCCCTCGCTGCCATCCGCCTGGCGAGCGACCACGAAGGGCCTGCCGGTCACGTCGGCCTTGATCTGGCACCAGATGGCGCTGCGCGCCGCGCCGCCATCCCCCAGCCATTCGCCCACCCGGGCGCCGTGCGCCTCGGCAATGCGCAGGCCGTGATATACGGAAAAGGCGCAGCCTTCCATCATCGCCCGCAGCATATCAGCCCGGCTCGTTTTGTACGATAGGCCAAAGAAGACCCCGCGCGCGTTAGTATCCCACAGGGGTGTGCGCTCACCGGCCATATAGGGTAGGAAGATCAGCCCGTGCGCCCCGGGCGGGGACTGCGCTGCCTGCGCGCTCATCTGCTCAAACGAGCCGCGCTCCGCCTGGCCCAGCACATCGCGGAACCAGCCCAGCGCCCCGCCGCCGACCGTCCCGGACTGGAGCAGGTATTGGCCCGGCAGCACGTGATGGCTAAAGATCAACAGCGGCTCGACGATCACCCGGTCTACGCTCATCAGCATGCCGCCCGCCTGTCCACCCTGATCCACCGTCTGTCCCAACCGCACGACTCCCGCGCCCAGCGCCCCAACCGCAGCATCCAGACCCCCGGCAATCACCGGGATGCCCTGCACCAGCCCCATCTCCTGGGCCGCCCTGGCGGTCAGTTGGCCAACTACGGACAGCGGTTGGACCAGCTCGGGCAGCTTTTCGAGGGGGATACCCAGGCGCTGTGCTGCGGGCGCGTCCCAACGGTCGTGGTGAACATCAAAAAAGTGGTAGGCGTAGGCCTGGGTGATGTCACAGGTCAGGGCGCCGCTCATGCGCGCCACGATAAAACCGGTCGAGTTAAGGAAACAGTGCGCCGTTTCAAATATTTCCGGGGCATGCTCGCGCAGCCAGAGCAGCTTGGGGGTGACATAGGCCGCGTCCAGCGGGTTGGCATTCAGCGCCACCCACGCCTCCGCCTCCGGTTGAGCGCGCAGCCAGGCTGCCTCGGCTTCCGCGCGCCGGTCGAGCCAGATCATGGCCGGGCACAACGGGCGCAGATCCCGGTCCACCGGGATGAGCGTCCAGCTTACCCCATCCACCCCAATCCCCCCCACCGCGAGCGGGTCGATGCCTGCCTGCGCCACCACCTGGCGGACGGTTGTGCAGGCGGCCTGCCACCATAGTTCCACGTCCATCTCCGCCCAGGCCGGGAATGGGTGGTGAACAGCATACCCAGCACTCGCCTCAGCCAGCAGGCGACCACCCGCGTCGCGTAAAGCGGTTTTGGTGCTGGATGTGCCCACATCGATCGCGATCAGATAGGTCATTTCATTTGATTATTCCGGTCCGATTATACTATCCAGGGGGAGCTTCTGGAACTGCCGTGCTCTGATTGAAAGATAGGCATTCCTTTCATTCAATGGCTCCGTTATTGAACGAGATTCCCGCCCGCATTGGAACGGAATCCGATCCACATTGGGACGGGTTCCCGCTCAACTTAAAAGGAACTAGAGATTACCATAGATTACCAGAAAGTAAGAGAGCGCTGCTTCGCGGACGCTCTGTCAAGAATCCGTTTGTAAAGGTCAGGGTCCAACCACAGCGGTGGCTTTGTTTTATAATTTCCACCGAACACAGATCCCTTTTATCAAGGAGTCCCGCATGCCTACCCCCCTGACCAACCCGGACGTCGAGCAGCGCGTTGAAACGCTGCTCGGGCAAATGACCCTCGAGGAGAAGGTTGGCCAGACCAACCAGCTCATCCGCCTGACACAGACAAACAGCGAGGATATCCGCCAGGGCCGGGTTGGCTCGAGCATTTTTGCCGCAACCGCCTGGGCGGGTAAGGAAACCCCCAACCCCGCCGATGCCGACCACCAGCAACGAATACCAGCGCATCGCAGTAACCGAAAGCCGCCTGGGGATCCCCCTGCTGCTGGCTCGCGATGTGATCCACGGCCACCGCACGGTGTTCCCCATCCCGCTGGCGCAAGCTGCCGCCTGGGACCCGGGGCTGGTCGAACAAGCCGCCTGTATCGCCGCCAAAGAAGCCAGCGCCGAAGGGTTGAAGTGGTTCTTTACGCCCATGCTGGATGTGGCCCGCGATCCGCGCTGGGGGCGCGTGGCCGAAGGTTACGGAGAAGACCCGTATCTGGGCAGCCAGAACGCTGCCGCGGCGGTGCGCGGCTACCAGGGCAATGACCTGGCCCACCCAGAGAAAGTGGCTGCCTGCGCCAAGCATTATGCCGGTTACGGACTGGCCGAGGGCGGCCGCGATTACGACCGGGTTGAGGTATCGCTGCGCAGCATGCGCGACGTGTACCTGCCTGCGTTCCACGCCGCGGTCAAAGAAGGTGTGGCAACGGTTATGTCGGCCTTTCACGATTTTAACGGAATGCCGGTTGTCGCCAACCGCCTGCTCCTGACGGATATCCTCAAGAAAGAATGGGGTTTTCAGGGTTTTGTAGTCAGCGACTGGAACGCGGTCATGGAATTGATCGAGCACGGGGTGGCGGAAGATGGCGCGGATGCCGCGGCAAAATCGATCAACGCCGGGCTGGATATGGATATGGTTTCGCTGGCCTTTATCAACCACCTGACCGGCCTGGTCCGGGATGGCCGCGTCCCCCAACCGGTGTTAGACGAGGCCGTCCGCCGCATCCTGCGCATCAAGTTTATGACCGGACTGTTCGAAAACCCGTATGTCGACCCGCAGCGCGCACAGCAGGTCAGGCTGCTGCCCGAACACCGCGCCGCTGCCCGGCGCTTTGCCCAGGAGTCGACTGTGCTGCTAAAAAACCGGCATAATCTCCTGCCGCTGGGCGAGCAGGTGCGCAGCGTGGCGGTCTTTGGGCCATTGGCGCATGCGCAGGCGGAACTGTTTGGCGCCTGGACGTTGGATGGGCAGGCTGCCGATGTGACCCCCATCGCCCAGGCCATCTACGAGGCGGCTCCGGCGGGGGTAAACGTTCTGCGGCTCAGCACACTGGCGGACCAGGCGATTTACCGCGCGCGGGCGGTCGACGTTGCCGTCATCGTGGTGGGCGAGCACCCGGCGCGCAGCGGCGAGGCCAGCAGCATCTCCACGCTCGATTTACCTGCCGGGCAGCGTGAATTGATCGCCGCCGCGCACGATTCGGGCCTGCGCATCGTGCTGGTGGTGGTCGCCGGTCGCCCGCTTTCCATCACCCGCGAGGTCGAAATGGCCGATGCCGTTCTGTATGCGTGGCACCCGGGCGTTGAAGGTGGCCGCGCCATCGCCGACCTGTTATTCGGTTCCGGCCCCAGAGCCGATGGCTCTTTTGGAGCCGTTTCCCCCAGCGGCAAACTGCCGATCAGCATCCCGCGCACGGTTGGGCAGGTGCCCATCTACTACAGTCGCAAAAACTCGGGGCGCCCACCCCGACCGGATTGGGATTCAACCGGCTATATTGACCTGCCCATCAGCCCGCTTTTCCCATTCGGTTATGGGCTGAGCTACACCACCTTCCGCTACAGCAACCTGCAAGGCCCCGAGCGCATGGATCAAGACCAGCCCGGCGGCTTCAGCGCCGAAGTTACCAACACCGGCGCGCGCGCCGGTACAGAAATCGTCCAGCTGTACGTGCGGGACCTGGTCGGGCAGGTGACCCGCCCGGTCAAGGAATTGAAAGGCTTCCAGCGGGTAGATTTACAGGCAGGCGAGACCCGCCGCGTGCAATTCAACCTCTGCGCTGAAGACCTGGCGTTTGCCGGTTTGCAGGATATCCCCGTCATCGAGCCGGGGCGCTATCACTTCTGGATTGGCCCCAGCAGCGCCGAAGGCCTGCAAGGAACTTTCGAGCTGCGGTAAAAAAGCAGGCTTAAAAATTTCCGGGTGCAGCCCGGAAATTTTTAACCTGTGAAGACTCCGCTACGAAATGATTTTATCCTCGAGGTTTTTAATCGCCTCGCGCTGTTTGAAAATAATCGCCTTTACCACATCGCCGATGGAGATTACGCCAAGTACATGCGTGTCAGCGACTACGGGTAAGTGCCGGATGTGCTTACCATTCATCAGTTCCATGGCTTCCTCAACCGTCTGGTCAGGGTGTATGGTAAACACTTTGTTGCTCATGATCTCATGAACCTGCGTATCGCGAGAGGTCTTGCCTAACAGGACCACTTTGCGCGCGTAATCCCGCTCGGACATAATACCGATTAATCGATCCCCTTCCATAACGAGCAGCGCGCCAACGTCTTTATCACTCATCATGCGCAGCGCATCGAAGACGGATGCCCCTGGGCTGATGGACCATACATCATGACCCTTGACTTCCAGGATGTGACGGATCATCGTTGTTTGCATTCGCAACCTCCTCGCCTTGATAAAAAGCCCATCCGGGCTTCGGATGGCACGCCTACGTTTCGCGAACTCGGCGAAAACGTGCCGCTCATAAAATCATTATATATCGGAATCCTCTCATTTTTCCAGTCGAGAAAAGACCTTGCATACCCATTGGTTCTTCTGTTTTAAAACAATCAGGCGCTCACTGGTCTAGTCTGACCTGAAGAGCGCCCGAACAGCAAAAGCGGGCGTTTACTTGCCAGCGGACTGTACTCGCTCTGCCAGCGCCATGGCGGGGTGCTCTTGCATGGCATATTCGCGTTTCGCGTCGCCACCACAATGGGGGCAAACCGCACGAGGCGGGAATAGAACGGCCTTGCAGCTTGGGCAAATTTCTCCGGTAAGACTGTAACGTTGTTTCTTCAGGCGCCAGTGACGAGGTACTTCCATGTTTTTTTACATCCTTTCAAATAAACAATCTATGATTGCGTTATTGCGTTTTCCTGAGCCTAAAGATACCGATACTCTGCTATCAAATCCTATCAAAAGCTTCTACCAAACTATCCAATTGATTTAGCGCGTCATCGCCGGCCACCTTCCAGGACTGGCTAACCCAGTTTGCTGTAAAATCAGTATGTCATGTACCGACGCTGCTCCATCCTCCTTTGCTGTAGTCTTCTCGGCCTGCTGACCGCCGCCTGCTCGGGCCGGCTTCCCGCACCTGCCACACCCAGCATGGTGCCTATCAACCGGTTGATACTGCTGGTATCTCCCAGCCCTCAACCCTCGCCCACCCAAACGCCCGCGCCGCCGACCGCCACGCCTGTTCCAAAGGTGCGCTTATGCACTCCGCTGCAGGGTGTGCCGCTCAATCAGATGAGCGCGCTGGTGAGCAACCCATACCACCCACCCGCACCTGGAAAAGATGACCCGCACGCCGGGGTTGACCTGGCTATGCGCCTGCCCGATACTCAGGTTGCCCTGGCCGGGCACCCGGTGCAATCGGCGTTTGCCGGAAGGGTGGTTATGACGATCCACGACCGCTTCCCTTTTGGCAATGCGGTTCTGATCGAAACCCCGTTGGAAGCCTTTCCAGAAGAATGGTGGCTGCCGGCTGAGATCCCTACGCCCGCGCCGACGATGGCTTCGCGTTCGGCGCTCACCTGCCCCCCGGCCGCGGCCCCAGTTTTCGCGGATCCATCTCGCCGGTCGCTGTATATCCTCTACGCGCATCTCGAGCAGCCGGCGAAATTCCAGGCCGGTGACACGCTGGCCTGCGGCCAGGGTATTGGCAGCGTGGGCAGCACTGGCAATTCCCTCAACCCGCACCTGCACTTCGAGACGCGTGTTGGCCCGGCGGGGCTGCAAATGACCGGCATGGCGCATTATCACTCCAGCGTCACAGCAGAAGAAATGAGCAACTACTGCCTGTGGACCGTGAGTGGGTTGTTCCAACTGGTCGACCCATTAAAAGTTTTGCAGTTGAAACAATAGAGGCGGGACCGAAAACGTTTTGCATGCTTATCTGGAGCGGGCTTGCCATTACAGGAGGCAAGCAAATAAACGGCTGGGGAAAGAACGGCTGCGGGTATAGGAACACTCCTAGTAGCGTTTTTCTGACATCCTCCTATAATCTTTCTTAGGAGATTTAAGCGATGATACCGATTGGCGATGATGAATCCCAGGGGGGGCCATTCCCCTTTATCAATGTGCTGTTGATCGTCATAAACGTGGTTGTCTTCCTATTCCAGGCGGCCATGAATCAGAATGCGATCGAGGCATTTATCAATCAATGGGGCGTGATCCCCACCCAAATCCTGGCCGGGCAGCGGCTGATAACCTTATTTACAGCCATGTTCATGCACGGCGGCTGGCTCCACCTGATCGGCAATATGGTGTTTTTGTGGGTGTTTGGCGATAACGTCGAAGACACACTGGGCCATATTCCCTACTTGCTTTTCTACCTGGCTGGTGGAATTGCCGCATCCGCAACGCACATTCTCCTCAACCCCAGCAGCAACATCCCCAGCCTGGGGGCCAGCGGCGCCATTGCTGCCGTCCTGGGCGCTTTTATCGTGATCTACCCGCGCGCCCGGATCAGGGCCCTGATCTTCCTGGGAATCTTCGTAACCACAACGCGCGTCTCGGCGCTCATCTTCCTGGGGATCTGGTTCGCCACGCAGCTGTTGAGTGGTTTCGCCAGCCTGGACGTCAGTACCGCCCAGACCAGCGGAGTCGCCTTTTGGGCGCATATTGGCGGCTTTGTCTTTGGCCTGTTCGTCGGGCTCCTCTTCCGCGGGCGCGCTTACCGGACTCCCTACGCGCAATATTAATGGGTTTGAATGATTCAATCGAGGCGTTTGGCCACATTGCGGGTCAAACGCCTCGATAATTTTCGACTGAAGATCTAGCAACCTTTCGTCCACATTTTCCGTATGTAGTTTACAAATCATCCGATCCAAAGTCCAGATCGGAATACCTATTCAAATGAGGGTACCTGATGAACCTTTTAACAAAATGGGGTCAGCGGACGCGAGAAGGAACCTTTCCGCAAGAAGAAACCTTCCCGGTTGCCCAGACTCAGGCAACGGCCCTCCCAACACTGGTCGAGGGCTTTGTAAGCCATTACCTGAAGATGTGGTGGTCGTGTGAGCGGTCAATGCCCAGTTTCAGTACATCTTTCTCCCCAACAGAACAAGCAGCCCGCGAAAAACGACTGGAAAAGCTGGCCGACGGGCTGATCTATGAGCTCAAACGCATGCCAAAAGCGACCGCAGAGCGGCGGGCCTGGGCCGGGCATTTGGAAGAGCAGTTCCGCCCCACCCTGCTGGATTTTGCCCGTGACGCGCTCAACCTGGAACAGCGCCACCTGGACTTCATTGAGGGCAGCGGTATGCTGGCAGCCAGCCAGGAATTTGCTCGCATGGCACGCCGCTTCGACGCGCACATCTCCGCCGAGGATATCTACCAGGCCGGGCGCAACGTGATGACGGCAAATCTCATCCAGCTCTTGCTTGACCTGCCGGTCCAGGTGACCCCATCGGTCTTTGCTTACAGCATGCTTTACCCGTACACCGACAACTACCTGGATGACCCGGCTGTCTCGCGGGGCACTAAGCAAGCTTTCAACCAGCGCTTCCAACGCCGCCTGGCAGGCGAAGACGTCCGCCCGGCTAACGATTACGAAGCCACCATCAGCAGCCTGGTGGGGATGATCGAAAGCCAGTGGGATCGCGCCCGCTACCCTCAGATCTACGACAGCCTGCTGGCTATCCACGCCGCCCAGGCGCGCAGCCTGGGGTTAGTGGCCCCAGGCGCCTCGCCATTTGAGTTGGATGTATTGGGCATATCCTTCGAGAAAGGCGGCACTTCCGTCCTGGCAGATGGCTACCTGGTCGCCGGCTGGCTGTCACCCGAGCAGGCCAATATCCTGTTCGGCTACGGCGCCTTTACCCAGCTGATGGACGACCTGGAAGATATCCAGACCGATCTTCAAGAAGGCCGGATGACCGTTTTTACCCAGACAGCCAACCACTGGCCGCTGGATGGATTAACGAACCGCTTCTTTCACTTTGGACGGGCGATCTTCAACGATCTGGACGCTTTCCCATCCCAGGCAGCGGCACCGCTCGGAGAAGTGATCACCCGCTGCATTGACCCCATTCTGATCGACACGATTTGCCGGGCAGGAAAATACTACACCAAAGATACCCTGCGGGAGCTAGAACGGCACATGCCCTTCCGCTTTGCCAACCTGCGCAAACAGCGTGAAAAGTTTTCCCGGCAGAAGTTGAATGTCGGAAGTCTGATGGAAATGATCCTTTAGCCTGCCTGCCCGGCTGCAATCCATTTTTGCGATCAGCATGCACGGTGAACAAAGCGTATATTCTGTTTCCTACTCCGAAGTCACACTGGAGCCTGACTTCGCGACCGCTTCAACGATTTCGAGAGGCATACCGGTGCGCTGAGCGGCATCTTTCAGAGACATTCCCTCAGATAAAAGCCTTTGAATAACTGCTGGCATGGGTTCTCCTAATTCAACGATGTGCCCATCTGGATCAACGATCCGAAATACGCGCTGCCCCCAGGGCTGTTCGTGAATGGGATGGACAAACGACACATTCGCTTGTGTGACCCGGCTAAGCATCTGATCCAGCTCTTCGGTCTCAAAGTAGAGTTCGAAGTTCTTGCATCCTAACGGATCCGGTTCGCTTCCAGAAGCGCCAAAGATGGTTTGATACGCGTGATCGCTTTGCCAGATAGATAATCCGCCTACGAAACCAATATTGGGACCAAAATCGATTTCCACTTTCTGGTTGAGCAAGTCCTCATAGAAATGGCGCGCGGTATGGATGTCTTTTACAAAGAGCACGGAAGATAGAAATTTGACTGGCATGAGTTTTCTCCTGGACGGTTAGGAAAATTTCGAGGTTTGCTTTGTTTTTCCATTATAGAATAAGTGTTCTATAAGTCAAGGGGAAATAATCCTGCAAAGCGCATGATTTTCGCTTTTTTGCCCGGAGCCAGGCTCTGCCCAATCTTGAGAGCGATTGCGCGGTTGGAAAACTCCCACGCCAAGGCAGCGAACCAGGAAATTGCCTATCAACTTTGTAACGTGTCTGACAATTGGGCGCAAGGTGTGGGCATGTTATACTCTTCAAAGGGCATTCCCAAATCAAGCCCAGAGAATTATCAAGCATTGCAGGATAAAGGTTTGTTTCCGCACAGCAATACAAGCACAAGTCGAGGCCCGAAGGGATCTACCCGGCTGCCCTGGATTGTTTTATGGTTTGTACTGTTGGTTATGATTTTGGCGGTGGCGAATGCGGTGTTTGCTTTTCGGCGCGACACGGATCTGCTGCGGCAGGACCTGGAGGCGACGGACGGGATGCAGACGCAGGCGATTGCAGAGATGATCCGCGATCCGGTGGCGGCTGGGGACTGGGAGGCCGTGCAGCGTCTGTTGAAGCGGATGGAGGGGACGCTGGCCAATACACATCTGCGAGTGACGGACGCCGGCGGCGCCCCCCTGGCGGACAGCCAGAGGGCATGGCAAACCGGACCGGTAGGATTGCAGAAAATGCTCCCCGTCGCCCGGACGAATGGGGAGAGAAAGTGGCTAAGCCCCCAGAGGGTACTGCAAATGCAGAGGCGCATCACCAACGAGCGTGGTCTGGTGATGGCGGTTTTAATGAAAGAGACGGATTACCAGGAAAAGTTCGTGCAGCTAAACGCAACTGTTTTGTCACGAACGATAAATTACCTGGTGGGCGTGCTTTTGATCTTGGGAATGATTTTATTGGTCAACTGGAAACTGTTCCTGGATCCGCTGAACCAGATTTACCACATTGCCCATACGGTTCAGCAGGGAAACCGCACAGCGTATATGCCGGATTCGAACATTCTGGAACTTCAGCGGATTGGAACCGCGTTCAACGCGATGATCGATCACCTGGCGGGGCAGCAGGCGGACCTGGAGACGCTGAACCGGAACCTGGAAGCAACGGTGACAGAGCGGACAACGGCGCTGGAGACGAACAATTTCGCCATCCTCAAGCGAGCCGACCAGCTAGAGGCGATCAACGGGCTGATTGCTTCGACGGCGGGGGTTATGGATATGCAAGCGCTGGTCGATACGGCGTTGGAGCAGATGGTGCATATTCTGCAGGCGGATGTGGGAGCGCTGGTAATTGGGGAAATGGTAGTGCTGGTGGAGATCGATGCAGCGGCATATGCTTTTATTATCCAGACAGCGTTGGCTTGCTATGTGCTGGAGACAGATACGCTAGTGGAGAGGGATTGGGAGACAACCGGGAGCGAGGATGGGCTTTACCCACTCGCCCTGGTGATGAAGAAAAATGGGCTGCGGTCATCAATTTCAATCCCCATTTTTGCGAGCGGGAAGCTGGCGGGGCACATAGGCCTGGCGAACAAGCAGCCAAGAGTATGGACCGCGGATGAGGTAGCGCTGCTCGAGATCATCGCACACCACCTGGCGACCGCCATGGAGCGGACGCAGTCGATGGAGAACTTGAAGGGTCATAATGATTTGATGCGCCAGATGGTAGCCCAAAGCGAGCGACTGAACCGGACGTTCACACAGCGAGAGGTGATCGCGACGATTGGGGAAGGCGCGCTGGCGCTGGGCCAGGCGGAGCGAGGCGCGCTGTTTATAAAAAACAATGGGGAGAATTTAGAATGCGCCTGGTCGCGAGGGCTTTCGGAAGGGTTTATCCAGCAAGTGACGGCCTGCGCGAAAAAGATGTATCGGCAGGATGAGCCTGGGGGCCCACAAGCTGACCTGACAGCTCTGCTCATCACCGATATCAAGGAACAGGGGAATGATTTTCCTTATCTTCAGCTCGAGCCTGGCGAACGCTTTACGGGCGTAGGAGTGTGGCCACTAGTATTTGAAAACCGGGCCAGCGCTATTGTGTGCTGCTATTATGATGCTCCGAAGGTTTGGAAACAAAACGAGCAAGAGGTACTGGATACGTTTTTCCGCCAGGCAGCAGTGGCGCTTGAAAACGCGCGCCTGTTTGAGGCGGAATGCACCCAACGGCAGCTGGCCGAAGCGCTTCGCGATGTGGCAGCCACACTGAGCAGCTCGTTGGAACTGGATGAAGTGCTGGATGGAATTCTGTGTAACCTGGGACGGGTGGTGCCGCATAGCGCCGCGGTGGTAATGCTGCTGGAAGATGACGTTCTGCGGCCCGCGCGATGGCAGGGGATGCCAGAGGAGCGCCAGGAGCAATTCAAAAACTGGCGCTATCCGGTACGCGAGCTGGTGAACCGGCAGTGGATGGTAGAAACCGTGCAGGCGCTGGTGATTGCGGATACTTCGCAGAACGCGGATTGGATACGGACCGCGGGATTGGAATGGGTACAATCGTACGCTGGTGCTCCGATTTGCCAGCACGGGATAGTGACCGGATTTATCGATGTGATGAGCCCGCAGGCAGGTTTTTATAACCAGGATACGGCGCCTATTATGGAGGCATTTGCCAACCAGGCAGCTATCGCCCTGGAAAATGCACGCCTGTATCAAAACTCCCAGCAGCGCATGGCGGAAACCAGTGCCCTATACCGGGCGGTGCAGCCGCTGTTCAGCCCGGTGGAGAATATTGAAGCGCTGGCAAGGGGGATCACAGAATCGGTGACCAAGGAATTTTCGTCGGCGCACTGCAGTATTTTGCTTCTGGACGAGAGTCGAACCCACCTGCGATTGATGTCACAGTCGGGTTCGCTGCAATTGAACGCGCCGGAACTGCCGCTGGAAGGGCCTGGCCTGACGGTGAGAGCAGTTCGTACAGGCAGGCCTGTTTACGCTCCAGACGTACGAGAGGAACCGAATTACATTCCTGGAGCAGAAGCCACCCGGTCGGAGCTTGCGATACCGCTGCAGGCGAGTGGGCAGATAATTGGCGTGATGAACCTGGAAAGTCAGGAGGAAGATGCCTTCGACGAACGGGGGCAGCGACTGCTAATATCATTCGCGGAGCAGGCCGCGCTGGGACTGGAAAACGCACAACTGTTTGCTACCATCCGGGAAAACGCAAGGGAGATGCAGAACCTAAACGCGATGGCGCAGCGCCGCGCCCAGGAAGCAGAAACCATCCGCATGGCAACCATGGCACTAAGCTCTACGTTGGATCTGCAAGGGGTGCTGGAGCGCATTCTGGATCAGATGGTTCTGGTCGTGCCGCACGACAGCGCCAGTATGTTCCTGGTGGAGGATGAATTGCGGTTCCGGGTATGGGCGGCCAAAAACCTTGTCATCGGTCAGGAAGGTTATTATCCGCGGAGCAATTTCCTCTTTAAGGAAATTGAGGAAACGATGAAGCCGGTTACGTTGGATGATGTTATGGCAGATGGACGCTTTTGCGACTGGGAGGGAAAAAACCTGGTGCGCAGCTGGATGGGAGTGCCATTAATCCGCGGAAACGAGCTGGTAGGCATTTTGACGCTGGACCGAAACGAACGAAAATTGTTCCGACCTGAAGAGATGGAACTGGCGCAGGCTTTTGCGAACCAGGCGGCGATCGCGGTGCAGAACGCGCGGTTGTATGAGGCAACGCAGCAGCGAGCACGCGAGCTGGAGGCGCTGCATACCGCGACCACTTCCCTGGTATCGACATTGGACTTGCAGAAGCTGCTGGAGCGTATTTTAGGGTCGGCAACCAGCGCAATTCCGGCAGCCCGATCGGCTACACTGCATCTGCTAGACGAAGCGGGGGAAATGCACTTACGCGTTCAACACGGGTTAAACGAAAGCGAAGCAGAAAGCCCGGAATGGAATGCCAGTAACAGCCTATGGACCTGGGTGCTTAACGAACAACGACCCACGCTGGTAAGCAACTCACAGGATATCCCGGAGGAAGAGGGCGGGAATGGGCTGCCAGGCGTGTGGGAGGGTGGAGCGCTACTGATCACGCCGCTGCTGCAGGAAGACCGGCCGCTGGGGTTAATTACGCTGTTCTCGCCAGAAGCTGGGGCTTTTGCTGAACGAGATTTGCATCTGCTGATCAGTTTTGCCAGTACAGCGACGGCCGCAATTCAAAATGCGCAGCTACACAGCGCGGTGCAGCACCTGGCAATCACGGACCCGCTAACGAGCCTTTTCAATCGGCGGGGATTTTTCAACCTGGCCAAAGTGGCGATGGAAAAAGCGGTACTCTTGGAGCGGCCGATTTCATTTATTATGATCGATATCGATTTCTTCAAAAACATCAACGATCAATTTGGTCACGATGCGGGAGATGTGGTTTTACAGGTTCTGGCCAGGCGCTGCCGTCAGGCGCTGCGGGAGATGGATCTGATCTGCCGGTATGGTGGGGAGGAATTTGCCATTCTCTTACCGGAGAGCGACATGAACGGCGCCCAGGCAGCAGCGAACCGGGTATTTAATAGTATTACAGAAACGTCCATGGAAACGGCCGCCGGACCTGTGTGGATAACCATCAGCGTTGGGGTTGCAACCAGAAGCGATGATTGCAATAGCTTAGATCAGCTGATCAAGCGGGCAGACCAGGCACTGTACCTGGCAAAGGGGTTTGGGCGCAACCAGGTGCAGATGTGGAAGAGATGAGGAACGTAAATCTCCCCCCCTGACCGATAGGAAGGGGATTATAGGTCCCCTCCCAATACTTTGTTGCCGGTGGGGGCGGGGCTGCCGCCAGAAGGCTCAATGGTGATGCCGTATGAGGGAAAGGTTTCGAGGGGCTGCGGAGCCCAGACTTCGAGGACACCATAGCCCTCAGGGCTGACCGAGAATACACCCCCATCGGTGCGTTTGCCATCCCGGATGAGCCAAAGCTGATACTGATGACCCGGCGCAAGAGCGGGCGCGTTTTCAACGACCAGCGTGCCATACGTTTCATTGTTGAAGACCATGAGATAGCCCCGAGCCTGAGGGGCATTGTTGGTGCCTGCCAATCGGACGAGCTGGACGTTGGCGGGAGGCACACGGGTCTGTAGATTGTTGACGCGCTGCCAAAGCAGAAAATTGCTGGCGGCCATAAGGATAATGAGCAAGAGGGCCAGGGCCCCCAAGGCCAGGCCGGCAGGATTGGCGAACAGAGAGCGGAAAACAGCCAGGATGCCGCGCGGGGGATGGGGGGCGGCAGCCGCCGCAGAAACAGGCTGAGGCGCCAGTGTAACGCGTTTTAGTATTTTGCTTTTGAGCTCCGGTGAGGGAGTGCGCAGCGGCACAGCGAAAGCAAGCTGGTCGGCGGTGGCCAAAAAGGTAGAAAGCTCGGCGCGGCACTCGGCGCAATGCGGCAAGTGCCTGGCGACGATCAAGAGATCCTGATCGTCGAGGCTGCCCAATGCGTAACCGGGGATCAAATCAAAAATGTGCTCTTCCAAAATTCCTCACAACGAATAAGGACGTTAATAACCCAGATAACAATAAATCCCAGATCCACTCTATTATAATTGTACGTATAACTCGTGCAATTGGATGATGTTCGGGGATGTCAATCCATGAACTGCTAATGCGTCGAACAGGGAGAATGGAGAGGGGAATCATTGGTCGACCATCCCCTGCTCGATGAGAGCATCCCGCACTTTGTGCATGGCCTGGCGGATGCGTGACTTTACCGTACCCAGGGGCTCATTGATCAGCACAGCGATCTGGCTGTGGGAAAGGCCCTTGAAATAGGCCAGGCCGAGAACCTGGCGTTGTTCGGCGGGCAGGGTTTGGAGCACCTGGCGAATCCCGCTGGATTGGAAGAGATCCTCAACCGCATCCTGTGGACCATCCAACACAGGCATGCCATCGAGGTGATCGAGACCGATATCTTCTGGCCAGTCGGTGCTGTCCTTTTCGGGGCGAGAGCCGCGCCGGCGCAACTCGTCGATGGCGCGGTGGCGGGTAATACTGACCAGCCAGCTGCTTACTTTGGCAACTTCGGGGCGGTAGGTGTGAGCGCCCTCCCAGACGCGGACGAAGACATCCTGGGTGATCTCCTCGGCGGTTTCGGCGTCCCCGACCACATGGATGGCGACGGTAAAGACCAGCCTGCCGTAGCGGTCATACAGAACGCCAAGTGCGTCGGCCGGCAGCGGCTCGCGGCGGGGAGCGGCGATCAGGGCCAGAAGAGAGGAGTCATCGAGGGAGGAGAAGTTCATAGAAAGAGGCAGCCGATCAGTGAACATTCAATTCGCGAGTAGGCGCCTGGAGTCCTGGGCAGTCAGGCGATGTGTTAAGAGTGAGGAGTGCGGGTTAATCTTAAAAGCGCCCGAGTGCAGCATGGAAGAAGGGATTGCAAGGCCGGCAAGAGCAGTTGTAAATCGCATACATCCCATTATACATTGATGATAAAGAAAGGAAAGGATTATTGTAGCAACTTACGGGGGAATTATGCGTATTAACGCGCTGCGGGCTGCACGGTTGTGCAGCCCGCAGCGCGTTAAATGGTTTTAAGAGACTTTTTCGAACTTTGAGCCGGGCGCGCCGCAGACGGGACATTTCTCGGGAGCATTGCGCGGGTGGGTGTGACCGCAGAAGGGGCAGACGTAGTAATCGTAGGTTTCCTCCTCGACCTGCAGGCACTTGAGCGCATCGCGATACAGGGCCTCGTGAGTCTTCTCGACCTGCCAGGCCCATTCAAAGCTGGTCTGGGCGCGTTTGGCGCCTTCGGCCCTGGCATCTTCGATGAAGGGCGGGTACATGACTGCCACTTCATAATGCTCCCCATCGACGGCAGCCTGCAGGTTTTCGGCGGTGGACTTAATCCCAGCCATGGCTTTGAAGTGGTTCTGGGCATGGACGAACTCAGCCTGGGCAGCAGCGCGGAAGAGACGCGCGGCCTGCGGATAGCCTTCTTCATCGGCCTTTTTGGCGAAGGCCAGGTACTTGTTGCGAGCTTGCGATTCGCCAGCAAAGGCCTCGGCGAGATCTTTCATAGTCTTTTCCATTATTTCCTCCAGGATAAAGTAGATGAAGTTACCATAAATAGGGTAATGGTTTCGGCGCAATTGGTCAACGGGCAGGTACAATTTTTCTGTCACCCTTTGAAAAGATAAACGTCACATTTTCGGGGCTAATTTTTCCAGGAGGGGGTTATGCTATAATCAGAAACGACATGCGAACAACTCATCCTTTCTTCCCTGAATGGTATCGAATATGCGTTTTCTGATTACCGGCGCGGCGGGGTTCCTGGGATCGGCACTGGCAAACCGGCTGGTGCGCGAAAATAATACGGTGCGCGGGCTGGACGATCTCTCGACGGGCGATCCAAACGCGCTGCCGCAAGAGGTACACCTGACACGCGGCGACATCAACGACCGGCCCAAGCTTTGGACGCTGCTGCAAGATGTTGACTGTGTGTATCACCTGGCAGCACGCGTGTCGGTGCCGGAATCAGTGCTTTACCCGCGCGAGTACAACCAGGTAAACGTGGGCGGAACGGTGACGTTGATGGAAGCCATGCGCGACGTGGGCGTGCGGCGGGTGGTGTTTATCTCCTCCGGGGCAGTATACGGTGAGCAGGGGGCCCAGCCGCTGCGCGAAGATGCCACGCCTAACCCGCGCTCGCCTTACGCGGTTTCCAAGCTCTCAGCAGAGTACTACATCCGCACAATTGGGCACCTGTGGGGAATCGAGACCGTGACATTGCGGGTGTTCAATGCGTATGGACCAGGGCAGCACCTGCCACCGGTACATGCGCCCGTGATCCCATATTTCCTGCGCCAGGCATGTTACAACGGCACACTGGTGCTGCATGGGGATGGCAGCCAGACACGTGATTATGTGTACGTGGACGATGCGGTGGGGGCGATGGTGGCGGCTTCAACGGCGCCGGGGATCAACCAGAAGATCATCAATATCGGCAGCGGCAAGGAGACGAGTGTGCACGAACTGGTGAACCTGGTGTTAGAAGCGGCTCGCGGAAAACCAGAGGTGGTATACAACCCACGCAATGAGGGTGGACCGCGACGAATGCGGGCGGATATCGCGCTGGCAGAGCAGGTGCTGGGATACCAACCGGCGGTGGATTTAAGGACGGGGCTGCGGCTAACGCTGGAGAAAGATCAGCGGCTGCGGCAGAAATAAAAGCCACGCATGGGCCCTTATTCACATTTTATTCTCGCAGCAAATTTAGCCCCTTTTTACCAGCCTCAAGATTCCAGGGAGTATTACTGGGGATCAATCATCCCCGATATTCGATACCTGGCTCAAATGCGGCGGGCGCATACGCACCTGACACAGGAAAAACTGATGGCGCTGGCTGGCTGCTACCCGCATCTAGGGTCATTCTTGCTGGGATACCAGGTGCACTGCCTGATCGATCAGATTGATGTATCCGAGGTGGTCAGCACGGTGTTCCCCCTTAACGTTCTCAAGCGAGTGCGCAGGAAGAATTTTTCGCACTCGCAGATGACAATGCTGGTGGAAATGTATTTTTTGCAGCGCGCAGTGGCAAGCGGAGAATTATCCGGAAGCCATAATGAAGTTATTAGAGATTTGGGGATTACGGCAGAACAAACTGGGGTGTACTTCCAGGCCATGCAGGCGTATTTCCAATCGCATTCATTTGACGCGGCAGTTTCCACGTTCCAGAAAATTGGCATGATTGAGAAAACGCGCCTGGAGAAGTATCTGCATGCATACGAGGCGATTAAACGGAATACACTGATGACATCTATTTTTCTGTTGAGCGTAAAAAATGCCCGGCTGGAAGCATATGCGACCAGACACGTGCGGGACAATATGCAGGTTTCGGGGAAAGGGTAGTAGCAGCAATCAGCCTATTCCCGATCGGAAAACAGGTGCTGCCAGGTGCTTAGATCTTACTCACATCATGGGAACCGGATTCCTGTTGACCGGCAGGTGTGATGCGAATGAACTCGGCCTGATCCCAGAGTTCTTCGATGGTATGGGCGCCCGCGTAGCTTAGGCCAGAGCGCAGGCCGCCGACGAGCTGGTGGAGGATATCGCGGACGGAGCCGCGGTAGGGAACGATCGCTTCAACACCTTCCGGCACCACGTCAGCCCAGTCCTCTTCAGCCACCTGTTCCGCGCCGGAATCACCCCGGGTTACAGTCTTGCGGTCGACGTTGGCGGTGAGAGAGGCCATGCCGCGTACGATTTTGTACCGGCGGCCATCCCGGACGATGGGTGCGCCGGGGCTCTCATCGGTGCCGGCGAGCATGCTGCCAACCATAACGGTGCTGGCGCCTGCGGCCAGGGCTTTGACCAGGTCTCCAGAAGTACGCACCCCCCCATCGGAAATAATGGGCACATCCAGGCGCTGCCCGGCCTCAGCGCAGTCGGCGATGGCGGTAAGCTGCGGGACGCCAAAACCGGTGACGACCCGGGTGATGCAGATGGAGCCCGCCCCAATGCCAACTTTTACCGCATCAGCGCCGGCTTCGGCCAGATCGACTACACCGTCAGCGGCGGCGACGTTCCCGGCGATGACAGGAATTTTGGGAAAAGCTTTCTTGAGCTGGCGCACCATTTCGATGGTGTGGTCAGAATGACCATGGGCGATATCGACAACGAACACATCCGCGCCTGCTTCAGCGCAGGCAGCGGCGCGGGCGAGGTCTTCGGAGAGCCTGGCGCCAAGCGCGACTCCAACCAGCAGGCGGCCGCGGCTGTCTTTGGTTGCGGATGGATGATCATGAATCTTGACGATATCCTGGACAGTAATGAGACCGACCACACGATCGGCGGCATCGACCAGGGGTAGTTTTTCGATACGGTGCCGGTAGAGTTTTTCACGCGCCTGGTCCATGGATTCGTTTGGTCCAGCGACGATCAAACGCTCGCGGGGGGTCATGACGGAAGCGACGGACGCCTGGCCGTCATTGGATAGAAGCACATCGCGGGTGGTGATAACGCCCAGGAGGTGGTGATCGTCATCAACGACTACCAGACCGCCCACGCCTGTCTCGGTCATGCGCTGCCGGGCCTGCAGCACACTTGCGTTGGGAGCGATATGCAGGGGATGTTCAACGACCATATTTTCCGCGCGCTTGACACGGCGGACGGACTCGGTTTGTTTCTCGACGCTCATAAAGCGGTGGAGGATGCCAATGCCACCCTGCTGGGCCATTGCGATAGCCATGCGCGTCTCGGTGACGGTATCCATATTAGCGGAGATAATGGGAATATGCAGGTGAAGATCACGCGTCAGGCGCGTCTGAGTGGTGACATCTTTGCGGCTGCGGATGGAGGAGCGTTTCGGAACCAGCAGGACGTCATCGAAGGTTAGGCCGGGGTCGGGGCGAATTTTCATAGTTCTATTGTACAATAGAGAAATGCAGGTGTCACCCTTACCGGTTTCCTTCTTCAACCGTTCTGTTCTGGAAGTAGCCCGCGGGCTGTTGGGCACGCGTTTGGTGCGGCAGATGGATGGGCAGCGAATAGGCGGGATCATCATCGAAACGGAAGCGTACCAGGGTGAAAGCGACCTGGCATGCCACGCGCGGGCAGGGCGTACGGGGCGCACTGAGGTGATGTACGGACCGCCGGGGCGCGCTTACATTTACTTTATCTATGGAATGCACTGGATGCTGAACGTGGTCGCCGAAGCGGAGGGATTACCGGCAGCAGTGTTGATCCGGGCGATCATGCCGTCCGAGGGGCTGGATGTGATCGCGGAGCGGCGGGCAAAGGCACGCCCGCAGGATTGGGTGAACGGGCCGGCGCGGTTGTGCCAGGCGCTCGGAATCGACGGGCAGTTGAATGGAGCAGACTTCACGGACGCGTGCGGAAGCCTGGTAATCGAAGCAGGTCAGGCTGTCGTGGAGGAAAGGGTAATCATAGGTCCAAGAGTTGGGATTGATGGGGTGCCGGAGCCATGGCGCAGTATGCCCTGGCGGTTCCGGGTTGGGGAGGAAGAGGAAGAACGTACCCGGCGCCATTAAGCTACGGGAAAAGCGGCGGTGGTTCAGGAAAGCAAATTTTGGTCAGGCACCAGGCATGGAAAGAATGAACGAACTGGGCATGAAGTGGAGGCGGAAGGAGGCATGGGTGCAGTTTTCATCGATTGAAATTCCAAATCTACCAGAAGAGCCGTCTTTCTGGCTGGCCGGCCTGATTATTCAAGATGGGCAGGCAGTACAGAAGGGACAGTCACTGGCCCGGCTGGAGGGGAAAGACTTGAGCCAGGAACTGACCAGCCCGGCGGACGGTTATGTGGTTGGCCTGCATGCGCTGCCGGGGCAAATTGTGCACGCCGGGCAAGTTCTATGCTATATTTGCAGCCAGCCTTCTATCCCAGCCCCTCAGCAAGGTTCCCGATTGATTACTCCCGGAACGGCAGCCTTTGACCCAACGGCGCTGATCGTCTTTGGCGGCGGCGGCCAGGGGAAAACGGTGATCGACCTGGTGCGAGCAATTGGCACGTATCGCGTCGTGGGCGTGATCGATGACCGGCTCCCATCCGGCAGTGAAGTGCTGGGCGCGCCGGTGCTAGGTGGAGCCCATGATTTGGAAGAGTGGCACAGCCGGGGTGTCCGCCTGGCGGTAAACGCGGTGGGTGGAATCGGCAACGTGGATGTGCGAATGAAGATCTTTGAAATTCTCGCCAACGCTGGGTTTATCAACCCGGTGCTGGTACATCCGACGGCAGTCATAGAGCGCAGCGCCACACTGGATGCCGGGGTACAGGTGCTGGCCCAGGCATATGTAGGCAGCGCGGCGCGGATTGGGTTTGGAACACTGCTCAACGTTGGGGCCATCGTCTCGCATGACTGTGTGGTGGGTAAGGTGGTAAACCTATCGCCGGGAGCAACCCTGGCAGGAAACGTGCAGATAGGCGATTACACCCAGATTGGGATGCGCGCCACGGTGAATGTGCAAATCACGGTCGGGGAAAGGGCGCGGCTGGGGAACGGTTGTACGGTGAAGGCGGATGTGCCGGCAGGCACGCGGGTACGAGCCGGGACCATCTGGCCGGAACCCAAGGGATTGGTCAGCAGCAGTTGAATTGCAAAAGATATGTAGAGCGGTACGATTTTGAAAAGAATGGATAACACTGAAACCGTTTTTTATTGGTAGTTTTCAAAATTTACCCTTGAAGATATGTGCCAGGCACCATCTGGAAAATGAAGAAAAGAGGAGAAGGATATGTTTCGAAAAGCAGCCCCATCTCAGCCAGTCGCGACGGCCCCCACCGAGCGGGTGACATCGGTATTGGGTCCTGGGATCAACTGGAAAGGCAACCTGCGCGGCAGCGGCGGAGTGCGCATCGAAGGGGCGTTTGAGGGGGACATTACGGTGCATGGTCTGATCGTGGTAGGTGAGACCGGCCGGGTAACCTGTGAAAACTTGAAGGCAAACAGTGTCATCGTGGCAGGCACGGTCAACGGGCGGATTACGGCGGAAAAGCTGGATATCCGCAGCACCGGGCGGGTTTGGGGGGATGTGGTGGTAGTGGCACTGGCAACCGAGGAAGGAGCTTTCTTGCGCGGCCAGGTGCGGATGGAAGAGAAGATCGAGTTTGAGGATGTTTCGGCGGTAGAAGCACCGCCGGTGGAAGCCCCGGCGGATGAGGCATCCGGCGGATGAGATCTCTGGATGATGAAACATCCGGTGGGAAAGACACCCGGCGAGTGCAGTAACCGGGCGCGATGCGGATGAGAACGAACTTTGACATCGCAGGATAGTAATCGCACGATCGTAATCGTGCGATAGTAATCGTGCGAGGATTGTTTCACAGTAAGATTATTACGGCAGGTTTTCCATTAACGAACAAGGCGGTACGCTGTGTTGTTTTTCACTCTGGTTGCACAGTTTAGTGAATGGTTGGGGGCGATTGCGGTGGCATGGCTATTTTCGCTCAGCCCGCGCTTGAAATATCCGCCGGTGGGGTTCAAGTATGCCCGGCGCGATGGCATCACGGCGCTAATGATGTATGGGTTGATCTTGATCCTGGCGTTCGTTTTTTATTCGATGAACCCGCCAGTATTCCCAGCACAATTGCGCCCTGTCCCAGCGCCGGTGGCAAACCTGGACCGGGCACTGCTAATCGCAGGCATCTCGCTGGCGTCATTTGGGCTGGCGCTGGCGGTGCGCAAACAACCAATCCGCAGCATGGGATGGAACCTGCGCGTGCGTAACGCAGAGCAAGAGCCAGAGGGACGGGCGGCAAAACCGGCAAACCGGCAGGCGAACAGACAAGCGGTCAAGCAGACGGCCAAGGCACAGAACGTGTTTATGCCGGCGCTGCAGGTTGGGTTTGCGCTGGCAATCCTGACCATCTTTCTGCGCAACCGGGTGATGAGCATGCTGGCAGGCGTGAGCAGCGCGGAATTCAATATCCTGCTGCTGGCGATCGGGATTAGCCTGGCGGAAGAGACAATTTTCCGCGGCTATATTCAACTGCGGCTCACCTGGTGGTTGGGAGAATGGGTCGGCATCGGTCTGACGGCGGTGCTGTTTGCCCTTTGGCACGTGCCCGCCTGGCTGAATCGAGTGCCGCTAGAGACGGGTTTGCTGATGACCGGGCTGACGCTGATCCATGGGCTGGTACTGGGCTGGATTATGAGCAAGAGCAAGAATGTAATTGCCCCCGCGCTGTACCGGTCGATTTCGTTGTGGATGAATTTTATTGGATGAGTGAGACTACCGCATTCTACCCACCCCGCCGGCGGGGATTTCTGTTCCACGGCGCCATCGGCGCAGGACTGGGGGGGGCGAGCGCGCTGACCTTTTTCTTGGGTTTAAACCAGCAAGGGGGCGCGTTTTTCGCGCTGTTCCTGATCCTGGCGCTGCTGTTGTTCGCGCCTTTACCCTGGGTACTTTACCGGGCTTTCGCCCTGGCGCGAGCGAGCTACCGGCTGGAACGGGACGGCCTGCGGCTGCGCTGGGGGATGCGGGCGGAAGACATACCGCTGCCAGAAGTGGAATGGGTGCGCCGGCCAGCCGACCTGGTGGCTGACCTGCCGCTGCCACGGTTGCAGTGGCCCGGGGCAGTGTTGGGCATGGTGAACGCGGCCGACCTGGGGCCGGTAGAGTACATGGCCGCAGAAACGGAAAGAATGCTGTTAATCGCAACGGCGCGGCGGGTTTATGCAATTTCTCCGCAGGACCCAGATGCTTTCCTGCGCGCTTTCCAGAGAACGCTAGAAATGGGCAGCCTCACACCGATTTCCTCGGTATCCGTGCTGCCGGCGGCTTATCTTGCGCAAATCTGGAGAGACCGGCTGACGCGCGCGCTTCTGGCGGCGGGGTTCTTGTTGAACCTGCTACTGCTGATCGGGGTGAGCCTGCTGATCCCTGGGCAGGTGAGCGCTTCTCTGGGGGCCTTTCCAAATGGGGGGCCCCTGCCAGGAGGGTCCGCATCGCAACTGCTGCTGCTGCCAGTGCTGGGAGCATTCGTGTACGTGGTGGACCTGGCGATGGGGTTGTATTTCTACCGGCGAGAGGAACAGCGGCCAATAGCGTACATGGTCTGGGGCAGCGCGCCAGTGAGCGCAGCCTTGTTGATCATCGGGGTGGTGGTGATGGTGAGCGCATGGCGATAAATGGGCTGCTAACCGGGGCAGGTCTGGCAGCGGCGGTAGCGCTGGCAGCCTGGCGGGTGGGAGCGCTCAACCGGCAGGGGGCGCTGGCCGCAATGGTCCTGGGGAGCGTGGTCTTTGGACTGGGGGGAATTGGCTGGGCCGTGCTGCTGCTGGGTTTTTTTATCTCATCGAGCTTGCTTTCCAGGTTGTTTGGCAGGCGAAAAGCGCGGTTTGAGGAGAAGTTTTCAAAGGGCGGGCGGCGCGACGCGGGCCAGGTGCTGGCGAACGGCGGGATTGCCGGGCTGTTCGTGCTGCTGCACATGCTCCAGCCAGGCGTCGGTATGGCCCTGGGTGGGCTTCGCGGGGGCGCTGGCAGCCGCCAATGCAGACACCTGGGCAACCGAGCTGGGCGTGCTGAGCCGGTCCGCGCCGCGCTCGATCCGCAACGGGCAGAAGGTGGAGCCAGGCACCTCCGGGGGAGTGTCCCTGTTGGGGATGGCGGCGGCAGCGGGCGGGGCGCTGCTGATCGCACTGCTGGCGGTGGTATGCTGGATGGGTCAAATTCTGGCGGTACCGGGCAACTGGCAGGTATGGCTGGCCGGGATCACGCTGGCAGGGTTGGCCGGAAGCAGCGCGGATTCGCTGCTGGGAGCGACGATCCAGGCGATTTACTGGTGCCCGGCCTGCGAGAAGGAAACCGAGCGCCACCCGCTGCATACCTGCGGGACTGCTACGACGCTGATGCGAGGATGGGCGTGGCTGGATAATGATTGGGTGAATACGGCATGCACGGCGGTGGGAGCGGGAGCGGCGGTATTGGTGGCGCTAGGGATGTAAGGGTCGAGGAAACCGTAATTCGCCAATCCGTTATTGGGTAATTTGGAAAGCGGAAATGTAGAAAGGGGTAAGCCCATGAAACAGGAACTACTGAGCAATTATTTGGAATTCGCGCGGCAGATGGCTTACGAGGCGGGGCAACTGACGCTGGAGTATTTTCAGAAGGAACTGCAGCCGGATATGAAGCGGGACGGATCGCCGGTGACGATGGCGGACCGGAGATCGGAGGAATCGATCCGCAGGGCGATTGAGACGAAGTACCCGAAACACGGCATTCTGGGCGAAGAATTTGGCGACCGGGCTGTAGAAGGCGCGGCCTGCCGGTGGATCGTCGACCCGATCGATGGGACCCAGTCGTTTATCCACGGGGTGCCGCTGTACAGCGTGTTGATCGGGCTGGAAATCGAAGGGCGGGTGGAAGTGGGGGTGGCTTACTTCCCCGCGTTAAAGGAGATGGTTTCAGCAGCCAGCGGGCTGGGCTGCTGGTGGAACGAGCGGCAGTGCCGGGTGTCGAGCGTGCGGGAGCTGGGCAAGGCGGTGGTGTCCTTTACCGATATCATCAACTTCCACAAGTATGGGGGGATCGAGGCCTTCGAACGGCTGGCGCAGCGGGCCTGGTATCGCCCGGGTTGGGGGGACGCGTATGGTTACCTGCTGGCGGCTACCGGGCGGGTGGAGGTAATGCTCGACCCGATTATGGAAATCTGGGACTGCGGACCGTTCCCGCCTATCTTGCGAGAAGCAGGCGGGTACTTTGGGGATTGGCAGGGCAATGAAACCATCTATGCGAGAAGAGGGATGGCAACATCGCAAGCGCTGCTGCCCGAGGTTTTGGAAATTTTGAATACGCAGCCAAAAACGGCCTAAACACGGTTTATTTGTATAAAAAAGCAATTTATCCACGGTTTATAGGACGGGGAATTGCTACACTTGCTACGCTACACTTGCTACACTTGTTGGGGCCAAAAATGGCCCAAAAATAGCAGTCTTGTTGTACAAAGTGGGGGATTTTGACAAATAAAGCAGTACAAAAAGGGGCGGTTTTTGCGGTTGCTACACTTTGCTACACTTGTGCTACACATGGGGTGAGGTAATTGAGACAGACATATAGCGAGGTGGAGTTGATAAAGGAAAACCCGGGGCAGTGCCCAATACATTGTGTTCGCAAGTACATGATCCGTGCATCATCGAATTTGAGATATGGGGCAGTCTTTTTTACTTTTGAGACAGACGGCATGAAAAAACTGGGCAAACTGTGGTTCTATTCAAGAATAAAAATTTTATCGTCACGCCTACAATAGTAGGATGTATTCCACAACTCCATCTGCCTTTCCCATTCACGTAATGCAGGCTGGTACTTCGTCTGAACTTTTTGTTCTTCTTCCTTGCTCTTCCTTCTGACAAACCGAAAGAATGGTATTGCCAGTAACAAAAAAACAATTAAACCAATCACTGCTCCAACAGCTCCAATGATATAAGCAATTGTTGGATAGTTATTTACGCTACCACCGGCGAGGATAAACCCGAGGTTCGCTCCAATACCTACAGCCATCAGCAGTGCAAAAAAGGCAAAAAGGTAAAAAGTGCATGTGTAATTGGTAAATGAAAACCACCCCACTGATGGTGGGATAGGTTTCTCTGGGGGTTTTAAAGATTGAGCTAACTGTGAGCAAAGAAGTACCGTGCACGGTCCTGTTTACTGTGGATGCTTCGTACTTTTCGGTGAAAAAGTTTTTGTTAATTTCAAGCGTAGGGACTTCAGCTGTAGTATGTTGAACACCTTCATTGTAAAGTACAGAGACTTTGGCAACCATATCATTGCGGTGGCAGATGGGACAGTTATTTGCCACATTTTCAGGTGCCTTTTCCGCCTGATTCTCCTGTGAGGCGTATAAATTCTTCTGGCCGCAAGTTGAACAAAATTGAGCAGTGCTCTCGATTTTGTTGCCACATTTAGCACAATAAATAAACATACATTGGCTCCTATGGGATATCTGGGCGATCACGATCTAGTTTAACACAGGCAATCATCGATGCCATTTACACTTTTGAAATTTTCATATTGACTACCTGACAGTTTGTTTTATCCATCCCTCCTGGCGAATCAGTCGCCGTGCCAGGAAGACCAGGCCGTTGAAAACGGGCTAAATGAAAGAGGCCGTCTTAAAAGCTCATTGAGACAGCCCCACATCTCAAATTCGGTTATCTTCCCCATAACGGCTGAGCAGTCACGGAAATGGTTACTTTATTACTACAAAGGATGGAAATTCGTTTGACGCAGATGATCCTCTCTTTGTTTTAGGATTGATAAAATTGTTCGAGATGAAGGGCGAGAACTGGCGGGCTTCCGATCAGGAAATCGAAGAGGTTTTGAAAGAAATAAGTTAGGCTTATGAGGTTACGGTCCTCTTTAGATATCCCGAACTCACGTTAAGTTATATGTCAAAAAGGGCTGTCCCAGGTGGGGCAGTCCTTTTTTGATTGCCGGTTTTGATTGAATTTTTGCTCTCAGCCAACCGCAACGGCCAAATGCACCTTTTTACCTGGTCCGCCAGCATCACCTGCCAACGCTGGCTTCGTTAGTGCTTTTTATCACAAATTTGACTTAAATTACCGATAATATATAATTAAATAAGGGTTTCATTACTATTAACTGAATATAAACGTACGGAGTGATTTGGTTTGGGGAGGGGTATTTTATGCTTGCACGAATCCGTTATTTTCTCGCAGTGGTTATGCTGATCAGTGGGCTGTCAACATCAGGGCCGGCACAGGCCGCTCCGGTGGTCGAAACCGGTGTGGGTGGGGCGCAATCTGGGCCATTGGCGCTGCTGACCGTCACCTGGTATGATGGCCTATACACTAACTCGACCATTACGAACTGCCCCAGCATTATTCAGGGCTTTCCCTATGAAGAAAAGGGCATTAACGCGTATACCGGTTTCTCGGCGGATCCCGTGGCCGGCCTGCCCGCCATTGGCCAGGTCTTTTACGCGCATGTGGTAATCCACGGCATGGGCAATGCGTGCAGCGGACAACGCGCCTTCATCGATATCCAGCCGCCAGCCAACACCAGCATTGTCATCAGTACCACCAACCCGGTCAAGTGCTATGCGGGCGGCGCACCTGTTTCTCCGGCCAGCGACTGCCCGCAAACGCTGCCCGCTTCGCCGTATCACAGCGGCGCCTATGCCATCTACTCGACCGATACCGCCCATGCGCTCACCTGGCCGGTGCCACAGGGCGCGATATGGGAATTCCTTATTCCAATGGTCTCGTCCACGGCGTTGACCAACAGCCCAATGATTGCGAATGTCTTAGCGATGGATGGCAACGGCAACCCCTGGCTGAGACCTGAGGTTGGGGTATATGTTTTCAGCAACACGCCCACGGTTCTTTATCCAACGCCTTCAACCACCATCACCGCCGGCCCGCCGGCGTACTATAAATCTTTGGCTTATCTTTACACGTTTGGTCTGGGCGGTACCGCTTATTTTGATATGGGCACGACGAACACCTACGGCCTGGTCACCGACGCGGCTCCGGTCAGTGCAGGCAGAACCGCCTGGGATGTATGGGATGACTGGAAGCCGACCCCATCCACAGATTTTCCTTTTATACCCAACACCATCTACCACTGGCGCCTGCGTTTTGCCGCCTCGAACGGGCAGATGTATTACGGACTTGACCAGACCTTCAAGACGCTGCCCAACGGCCAGGCGACGTTAGGCACCGGCAGCGCTGCCACCTGCACCAGCGGCGCGCTGCAGACCGCTCTTTCCACGCCGGGCCTGAAAGAGCTAATTTTTGATTGCGGAGCGGCTCCGCTTACGATTGCGATGAGCGGCACGAAAATGGTCAGCGGCGCGCTCACCATTGACGGTGGCAACCGCGTGACGCTCAGCGGCGGGAATGCCTTCCGCCACTTCGATGTGCAGTCTGGCGGCAGCCTGACGCTCAACAACCTGACTCTGACCAACGGTTCCGTCAATGGCTGCGGCGGCTCGATCCACATTCAGGGCGGCGGGCGCATCGATGCTGCCAACCTGCACCTGACCAACAATCATGCTGAAGGTAACGGCGGAGCGGTTTGTATTGATCCCAACGGGCAGGCCAGTTTCATCCGCATGCAGATCACCGGCAACTCAGCCAGTATGGATGGCGGCGGGCTCTACAACCAGGGCACGACCGAGTTTTGGTGGACGGATATTTCAGACAACCACGCCCAGCAAAATGGCGGCGGCATCTGGAATAATCATTATGTGGATATCTTCTCCAGCCTGCTGGCCTTCAACACCCTGCCCACAGGGGGTACATTGGACGGCACAAAGACTGGCGGCGGGCTGTATAACATTGGCACTGCTAACGTGAGCACCAGTACCGTAGCCAATAACACCTCGTCAATTGCGGGCGGTATTTACAACCTCAACGCGACTATCTACCTGACCGGCGTAACGATTGTCGATAACACCGCCTTACTCGCTGCAAAACCATTGATTAACGCCGCTCAGTCCGGCGGCCTACAAAGCGACGGCACAGGCAGCTCGCAAGTGCGTAACACGGTGATCGCGCGCAACAGCCCAGGTAACTGCGGACAGAGCCCGTCTCACACCGTCGTTACGATGGGCCACAACCTCGACAGCGCCAATCAGTGCAAGTTCACCAACCTCAGCGACCTGATCAACACCAACCCGCGCATGGGCAGCCTGTCTTTCGCGGGCGGCAGATCGCGCACGGTTCCACTCTACGGCGGCAGCCCGGCCATCGATGCGGCGGACAATGTCTACTGCGGCATGTATGACCAGCGCGGCTTCTCCGGCCCCGGCACCCCCGGCGATGCATCCAGCCGCCAGGTGGATGGCAACTGGGACGGCGCGGCTATCTGCGATATCGGCGCATACGAGTACCGTCCAACGATATTTTTACCGCTGACGATCCGGTAGGCCGATTAAGCATTAAATGATGCGGGCCCCAAACGGCAAGTGCGCCGTTTGGGGCCCGCATATTTATATTCCTTTAAAAATTACGGAAGACGAAAAACGGCGCGGGCGGCGAGGTTAAAGAGAGGGTATGGGAAGACGGCCAGGAGGACAACGGCGGCGGCAGACGCAACGGTGACGAGACTCAGCCATCTATCGGATTGGACCGGCCCTTCTCCAGGCTGCATGTACATGACCACCAGGACGCGCAGGTAGTAGTAGGCGGAGATGAGGGAGGTGAACAGACCCAGGAGGGCGAGGCCAACGGCGCCGCCGCGCAGGGCAGCCTGGAAGATGTAGAACTTGCCCCAGAAACCAAGGGTGAGCGGGATGCCGGTGAAGGAGAGCATGGCAGCCATCATCGAAAGGCCCAGCCAGGGATACTTGCGACCCAGACCAGCATAGTCCTGCAATTTGAGACCGCGGCCTTCGTTCTGCTCGGCGGCAATGACCACGCCCCAGGCTGCAAAGCTGGTGAGGCCGTAGGCCACCAGGTAAAAGAGGGTAGCGGTGATGGCGCCGGAAACGGCGGTCTCAGTAGAAGCGGCGCCACACCAGCAATGGGCCCGCGGCGAGCGAAGCGCCGCTGCCATAGGGGACGAAGGCCAGGAGCAGGTAGCCAACATGCGCGATGCTGGAGTAGGCCAGCAAGCGTTTGATGTCGGTCTGGACAATGGCGAGGAAATTACCAACGATCATGGTGAGGGCGGCTATGCCACCGATGATGGGGGTGATGGCGACGGCAAAGCTGGGGAAGGCCACGATAAAGACGCGCAGGAGCGCGGCAAACCCGGCCACTTTAACGCTGACCGCCATCCAGGCGGTGACCGGGGTGGGCGCGCCCTGGTAGACATCGGGGGTCCACATGTGGAATGGAACGGCAGAAATTTTGAAGCCCAGGGCGACCAGGATGAGGGCGGCGCCGACAACGAGCAACTGGGTGTTGACCGTGGGGCCGCCGGCAGCGACAGCAGCCACAATGCCGCTGAAATCGGTGTGGGCGGTCGCGCCGTAGATCAGAGCGGACCCGTAGAGGAAGAAGGCAGCGGAAAACGCGCCGAGCAGGAAGTATTTCAGGGCGGACTCTTCGGATTCAAGACGCGGGCGGGCAAAGCCGGCCATCACGTAGAGGGGAATGGAGAGCAGCTCGAGGGCGAGGAAGACAAGGATGAGGTCGTAGGCCTGGACCATGAGCATCATGCCGGCGGTGGAGATGAGCAGGAGAACGTAGTATTCACCGCGCTCGATATTCATGCGGCGGAGATAGTTGTAGGCCAGGGCTACGCCAAGCAGCCCGCTGGCGAGGATGAGGGTATTGGCAAAAACAGCGAAGCCATCCAGGACAGCCATCCCGCTAAAACCTGGAGCGGCTTGCCCGGCCGAGCCGCCGCCCATGGCAAGGTTGACCCCCAGCGCAATCGCCAGCCCGAGCGCGGCGAGCAAAGCCGTGATCCCTTTACGGTTGGCGGGGAGAAAGAGGTCGGTAGCCAGGAGGAGAATGGCCCAGACGACCACGATTACGGGCGGGAGGATGATGAGGAATTCGTTTGAGAGCATGGGGCCTCTTTTTTAGCGGATCGCTACGGCGGCGGTCTGGATGATGGCAACAAACTGCTCAACGGTGGGGTTGATCAAGTTAAAGAAGGGCCGGGGATAGAGGCCGATCCAGAAAATGAGAACCAGCAGGGGCAGCAGGATAAGCACCTCGCGCGGATTGATGTCGCGCAGGCGGGCCGTTTCCGGGTCGGTGACCTCTCCGAGGAAAACGCGCTGGAACCAGACGAGCAGATAGATGGCGGCGAGAATGACGCCCAGGGCAGCAATCCCGGCCATCCAGGGGCTTCCTATAGACTGCGAGCCAAAGGCACCCAGGAGGATGGTGAACTCGCCGACAAAGCCGTTCAGGCCGGGCAGGCCCGCCGAAGAGAGGGCAACCACAAGGGCCAGCCCGCCAAGGAGGGGCATCACCTTCCAGACGCCGCCAAAGGCGGACATTTCGCGCGTGTGGCGGCGCTCGTACAACATACCGACGATGAGAAAGAGCGCACCGGTGCTGAGACCGTGGTTCACCATCTGCAGGATGGCGCCGGAGATCCCCTGCGCATTGAGCGCGAAGATGCCCAGCATCACAAAGCCGAGGTGGCTGACCGAGGAATAGGCGACCAGCTTTTTCATGTCGTGCTGAGCATAGGAGACGATGGCGCCGTAGATAATCCCAATGACGGCCAGAGCGGCAATCCAGGGGGCGGCCTGGATGGCGATCTCAGGGAAGAGGGGCACGTTGAAGCGCAGGAAGCCGTAGGTGCCCATCTTCAGGAGGACGCCCGCGAGGATCACTGAGCCGGCGGTGGGCGCTTCAACATGCGCGTCGGGTAACCAGGTATGGAAAGGCCACATGGGCACTTTGATGGCAAAGGCGGCAGCGAAGGCCAGGAAGAGCCACAGGGCCGCATTCGAAAAGCCCGAGCGGTCGGCAATGAGGTCGGGCAGGTAGAAGGTGCCGGACTGGAGACCCATGTAGAGGATGGCCAGCAGCATAAGCAGCGAGCCGGACATGGTAAAGATGAAGAACTTAATGGCGGCATACACGCGGCGCTCACCGCCCCACATGCCGATCAGGAAATACATGGGGACGAGGGTAAATTCCCAGAAGATGAAAAAGAGGATGAGGTCGGTGGCGAGGAAGACCCCCAACATGCCCGTTTCCAGGGAAAGGAAGAAGAGCATAAAACCTTTCACGCGCTCCTGGACGGAGCTCCAGGTGGAGAGGATGGCAAGGGGGGTCAGGAAAGCGGTGAGTAGAACCATCATGAGGCCGAGGCCGTCAACACCAAAGCCAAAGACAACGCGCAGGTTCGGGCCGGCAAGCACCCAGGGCGCGTTGTAGACCCACTGGAAGTTCGGGTCAGCCGGGTTGAAGAGGGCCAGCAGCCAGAGGGAGATGCCAAAGGTGAACAAGGAGGTGCCAAGGGCCACCCAGCGGATGGCGGATTTTTGCTCGGATTTTAGCAGGGCGATGACGAGACAGCCGAGCAAGGGGAAGAAGGTGAGTGGGACGAGGGGATTGATCATGGCATCACCGTAGGACAGAAAAGGCCAGGTAGGTGAGGATGGCAACTACGCCAACGACAACCACCAGGGCGTAGGACCGGACAAAGCCGGTCTGAAGGCGACCGAGGAACCCCGCAGACCAGCGCGCGAGATAGCCGAAGCCGTTGACGATTCCGTCGATGAGACCCTCATCAAAGGATGTGGCAAGGAAGGAAGCCAGGGACTGGTAGCCATTGACGAAGATTTTGGTGTAGGCGCGGTCGACGCCCCAGGCATTGGCGAGGGCGTTGAAGAGGGCGGGCTGACGAACCTGGAGCGGATCGATCGACTGGCCAAGCGGGCCAGTACCACCCAGGGGAGGGGTCGCGCCGCCAAAAGCCTTTGCACCACCCCGGCGGGCAACGGCCAAACGGCGCCCGTAAACGAGCCACGCGAAAAGAATGCCGGTAAGGGCAACCACCAGGGCAAAAAGAGCCACCAGGGGGGAAAACTCAGCGGCGCGGGCGGTTTCAATGGTGTGTTCGAGCCAACGGCCCAGCGTATCAACGCCGGGGATGTTGAGCAGGCCGCCGAAGAAGGACAGCAGGGCGAGAATAATGAGAGGGACGGTAATCACCGGACGGTTCTCACGCGCGGCGCCGGCGGCACGGGTGCGGGTGGGGCCAAAGAAGACAATCAGGACCTGGCGGCCCATATAAAATGCAGTGAGGAAAGCAGCCAGGATGAGGAGGATGAAAACGCCCAGGTTGTACTGGGTGGCGGCGGCCAGGATTTCATCTTTGGAGAAGAAGCCGGAGAGCGGCGCGATACCGGCCAGAGCCAGCGCGCCGGTGATGTAGACCCAGAAGGTGACGGGCATTTTCGAACGCAGGCCGCCCATGTTGCGCATATCCTGGGGATCGAAACCAGTGTGGCCGGCGTGCGGACCGGACTGGCTGTGATGGCCGCCATAGGCCACCTCCTGACCGTGCTCCATACCGAGGATGACGGAGCCAGCGGAGAGGAAGAGGAGCGCTTTGAAGAAGGCGTGGGTGATGAGGTGGAACATCCCCGCAGTGTAAGCGCCCATGCCAACCGCGGCGACCATAAAACCTAGCTGGGAAATGGTGGAGTAAGCCAGAACCCGCTTTATGTCGAACTGGCCGACAGCGATGGTGGCGGCAAAGAGGGCAGTCGCGGCGCCAATCCAGGCCACCCAGGACTGGGCGGCGGGGACGGCCGAGTAGAGCGGGTTGGAGCGGGCGACCAGGTAGACGCCGGCAGTGACCATGGTCGCGGCATGGATGAGGGCGGAGACGGGGGTGGGACCGGCCATGGCATCGGGCAGCCAGACGTAGAGAGGGATCTGAGCGGATTTGCCGGTAACTCCCAGGAGCATGAAGAGGGTAATCGCCAGGATTACGCCCTGGGATACCTCAGGCGCTTTTTCAAAGACAGCATCGAACTGGAAGGAGCCAAAATTCCAGAAGATGAGGAACATAGCGATCAGCAGGCCAAAGTCGCCGATGCGGTTGACGATAAAGGCTTTTTTGGCCGCCAGAGCGTTGCCAATGTTATTTTCGCCTTTCTCAAACCAGAAGCCGATGAGCAGGTAAGAGCACAGGCCCACACCCTCCCAGCCAACGAACAACATCAGGAAGTTGTCGGCGGAGACGAGGATCATCATGGCGGCGATGAAGAGATTGAGGTAAACGAAAAAGCGCCGGTAGCGAGCCGGGTCGCCGTTGTGACGAACATCCTGGTGCATATAGCCGGCGGCGTAGATATGAATGAGCGCGCCTACCCCGGATACAACCAGCATCATGGTGACGGAGAGGGTATCCACACGGAAGGCCCAGGCGACGTTCAGGGTTCCGACGGTAATCCAATCCAGGAAGGGGACGGTTTTGGGTTCCGGACTGGCGGCGAGTGAAAAGGCGAGCAGGACCGCGATGACGAAAGCGCCAATCACTGCCAGGCTGGCAATGAAGCTGATGCCTTTTTCGCCCAGGCGTTTCCCGATCAGAAGGTTCAAGACCAGGCCAAGAACGGGCAGAAAGACGACCAGGGGTACCAGGTTGAGGTAAGGGGTGGACAATGCTTGCTGGAAAACCATATTCCCTCCGGTGGATCAGCCCTTGAGATTGCTGAGATCATCCATATTGATGCTGTGTTTGCGGCGGAAAATCTCCACCATGAGAGCCAGGCCGATGGCAACTTCGGCGGCGGCGACGGTCATGACGAAGAAGACCACCAACTGTCCATTGAGATTGCCGTGCATGCGGGCAAAGGTGACGAAAGCCAGGTTGCCAGCGTTAAACATCAGCTCTAGCGACATAAACATGACCAGCGCATTGCGGCGGAGCAGCACACCGAGGATACCGATGACGAACAAGACAGCGGATAAGGCCAGGTAATACGAAACGTGGATCATCTCTTTTTCCTCCGCAACGGTTATTTTTTCTCAGCGGACTGCGCTTTGCGCAGCAGCTTGCGGCTGCCGGGGCGGTCGGGTTGGGCCAGGACGATGGCGCCGATCACGGCGGCAAGCAGGATCACGGCAGTAACTTCGAAAGGCAGGGCATATTGGGTAAAGAGCAGCTCGCCGATGGCATTGGGAGCGCCGTAATTCGCCGGGGTGTCGGCCACGTTAACGGACTGGCCGGACCAGCGGATCAGAACGTACGCAAAATCAGCGGCGAGGAGGAGGCCCAGCGGAATGGCAATCATGGGCTGCCAGCGCAGGTTCTCACTTTTGGGCAGGTGCTCAGCGCCAAGGAGCATGATGACAAACAGGAAGAGGACCATGATCGAACCGGCATAAACGGTGATCTGGGAAAGGGCGATGAAGGGGGCTCCCAGGATCAGGTACATGACGGCAATGGTGGCGAAGTTGAGAACCAGAAACATGGCCGAATACACCGCGTTACGGCTGAGGATGGTCCCCAGCGCGGTAGCGACGGCGATGAAAGCCAAGATAAAGAAGACAATGGGTAAACCGGGCATGCTGGACTCCTGGAGTAGAGCGGGCGATCAGGCGATCAGTGATCAGTGATCAGTCAATCGGTCAATCGGTCAATCAGGCAATCGGGCGATGGGTGAGGCGGGGTGACAATGGTATTGGGTAATTCGTTAGGCGCTATTTGTGATGCGCGATCCAGAACCAGGGAGGGAAAGGGATCGCGGAAGGTGGGGAGGGTCAGGTGGTGGGATCGGGGTCGTGCATGATGGGGACGGATTTGGTGTATTGGCCGGGTTGGGTGACCTGGGGGGTGGGTTTGCCGCCGGGCAGGACGGATTCGATGAGCATTTCCTTGGTGTAGATGGAGCCCGCGCGGTCCAAGAAGGTAAGCTCGTACTGATCTTTCAGGACAATGGCTTCGGTGGGGCAGGCGTCTTCGCAGAAGCCGCAGAAGATGCAGCGGAGCATGTTGATCTCATAGGTGCGGGCGTAGCGCTCGCCGGGCGAGTAACGCTCGGCATCCGTGTTCTCGGCGGCCTCGACGAAAATGGCATCGGCGGGGCAGGCAGCGGAGCAAAGCGAACAGCCGATGCATTTTTCCAGGCCGTTCTCATAACGCTGGAGCACATGCCGCCCGCGGAAACGCTTGCGCACGGGGCGCTTTTCTTCCGGGTACATTACGGTAACCGGCTTTTTGAAAAATTCTTTTAAGGTCTGGTATAAACCCTTGAGCATGTTTTATCTCCCTACCAGCAGGATTGCCGCGGCGGTGACCAGGACGCTGAGCAAGGCCAGGGGGAAGGTCACCTTCCAGCCAAAGGACATCAGACGGTCGTACCGGATGCGCGGCAGCGTGGCGCGGATCCAGATGAAAACAAACAAGATCAGCGCCACCTTGATGAACAGGACCAGGGGGCCCAGGTACGGCAGCACAATGTTGAACCAGCTCAGCCAGGGAACGCCGGCGGTGAACCGCTCGATAGCGCTCTGGAAGGGCAGGTAGTAGCCACCCAGAAAGAGGGTGGCGAAGATCATCGAAACGGCGATGATCTTGATGTATTCGGCCATGAAGAACAGGGCAAACTTCATGCCAGAGTATTCGGTATGGTATCCGGCGGTGAGCTCCTGTTCGGCCTCGGGCATGTCGAAGGGGGCGCGGTTGGTCTCGGCCAGCATTGAGATGAAGAAAATGAAGGCCGCGCCGGGCTGCAGGAGCAGGAACCAGATATCTTTCTGGGCATCCACGATGACTTTGAGACTCATGGAGCCGGCCAGCAGAACAGGCACAATGAAGCAGAAGCCCATGGCGATTTCGTAGCTGATCATCTGGGCGGTGGAACGCAGGCCACCGAGGGTGGCGTACTTGTTGTTGGATGACCAACCGGCCAGGGTGATGCCATAGACAGAGATGGAGGTGACAGCCATCACGTAGAGCACGCCAACGTTTACTTCGGCTAACTGCAGCGCCACCTGGCGGCCAAACAGGTTGACCGTGCCGCCCAGGGGCGTGGTGGCGGTGATGATCAGCGCGGGAAGCACGGTGATGACGGGGGCAACGATAAAAATGAACTTATCCGCATTGGCCGGTATGAGCTCTTCCTTAAAAATCAGCTTGACGCCGTCGGCGACCGGCTGGAGCAGCCCAAATGGACCCGCGCGGTTGGGGCCAATGCGGGCCTGGATCTTCGCCAGGGCGCGGCGCTCATAGAGAGTCATGTAGGCAAAGCCGGCGGTGCTGGCGATGAGGATGAAGATGGATTTGAATACCCATTCCCAGATCATAGAAGAGTCCATGGTTATGTTCCTAGTGAGCAGTCAATCAGTGAGCAGTCAATCAGTCAATCGGTCAATCAGTGAAGAGGAAGGGCGATATTCGGCCATTCGTTATTCGACCATTCGTCATTCGGTAGTGCGGGTTTCGATGGAGCGGGTTTCAGGGGCGACAAGGACAGGGGTGGCGGCACGAGGGCTGGAAAGGGGAATGCCGGTGCTGCGCGGGACGAGGGCAACGGACTGCGGAAGGGTGTCGTCCAGCAGGACCGGGAGGAGGTAATCCTGACCATCCAGGGGCAGGCTGACGCGAGCATCCGCGCCGAGGCGCAGGGCCGCGGCGGTGGCAGGGTGCAGCCAGAGGGCGGGTTGTGCGATACGCCGGTGGAGAATCTCCGAAGGGGCGACGGTGCGGCCACAGTCGTATAGGCGGGTGATGGGAACCAGCCAGAGCTCGCCCTGCTTAGGAGCCGGCAAGGGCGCTTCAATGGGGGCAGGCAAGCTGGCAGGGTCATAGGTCCAGCGACCGCTGGCGACTGCCGGCTGGAGCTGGATACCGAGACCCGAGCGGTTCTCGTACGAGGTGCCGCCGTAGAACAGGTCGCCGCGATGGACGATGGGCCACTGCGGCTCGACCTGGGCAAGAAGCGGGTAGGAGACCCCGGCGTAGTCGCCGACTTCGGCAGCGATGCGGGTCATGACCAGAGAGGCGGCGCGGCCTTCAACCTTGAAGCCCAGGCGGGCGGCAACGTCGGCGATAATCTTATAGTCGGGCCGGGTGCCGTGCGTACCAGCGGCGGGGACGGCGGGATAGAAGCGCTGAACGCGGCGCTCGCCGGAAGTGAAGGTGCCTTCACGCTCAATAAAGCTTTGCACCGGCAGGACCACATCGGCCAGGCGGGCGGTCTCGGTGAGGAACAATTCCTGGACAACGACGAAAGCGGCATTCTCCAGAGCCTTGGCCAGGACGGGGCTGTCGCCGGCCGGGTCAGCAGCGGCGATGTAGACAGCCGAGGCGCGATTGTAGCGCGGCGGGCAGGTCATTCAGCGGGGTGAAACCCATGTCCCAGGCGCCTTGCAGGTTGGCCTTGGACCAGACGCCGACCAGGCCATTATTGGGGCGGCCGGTATGGTTGGTAGCCAGCAGGAGCGCGGCGCCGGCATCCGCCAGGGCGCGCGAACCTTCCAGGCCGAGGCCTTCGCTGCCAAAGAAGATGACCGCATTTTCGGCGGCGGTGAAGGCATCCACGGCGGCGCGGTAGCCTTCGGGAACCTGGCCGCCGGGGAGGAAGGCGCGGACGGCCGCCGCTTCGCTGCCGTAGGTATAACGGAGGGCGTGTTTGGCGGCACCGTCGAGTTTGGTGGGGCGCGGGTTGAGCACGATCAGGTGCGCGCCGCGTTTGGCGGCCTGGCGGAGGCGCAGGTACCAGATGGGGGCTTCGTTTTCCAGATCGCTGGCGACAACGAGGATGGCGGTCTCAGCGCCCATTTTGGCGATATTCGATGCGGGGGGGAGACCAATGCGGGCGGTCCATTCGCCGCCAGCCATATCGGTGTACAGGGCAGGCGTGCCGCCCAACCCTTCGGCCAGCTTGCGCAGGTTGAACAAGTCTTCATTGGGCAGGCGGCCGCCCGCCAGGAAGAGCGCATCCGCGCCTTTCACGTCCTTCAAGCGCTGGGCAACCAGGCCAAGGGCTTCTTCCCAGGTGGCTTTGACCAGCTCACCGTTGCGGCGGATGAGGGGCTCCGAGAGACGCTCGCCGTCCTGGGCGTAGTGATAAGCCCAGCGGCCCTTGTCGCAGATCCAGATTTCGTTGACCGCTTCGTTCTGGCGCGGCATCACGCGCTTGATCACGGAATCGCCGGCGGAGACAGCCTCGCGGCGGGTGTTGAGGGTGAGGTTGCAGCCGACCGGGCACTGGGTGCAGATGGAAGCGATCGACTTAAGCTCCCAGGGGCGCGCGGAAAAACGAAAATCGGTGGTGGTCAGCGCGCCAACGGGGCAGATATCGGTGGTGTTGCCGGAAAAGTACGAGTCAAAACCGGGCTCGGTGAGGGTGACGATCTGTAGGGCGCGGCCGCGCTGCGAAAAGCCGATGACCGGGTCACCGGCAATATCGCTCTGGAAGCGGATGCAGCGCGCGCACTGGATACAGCGCTCGCGGTCGAGGACAATCTGTTCGCCAAGCGGGAAATGCTTGGCCAGGTGGATTTTTTCATCGAGGAGGAAGCGGCTGTTGCCCGGGCCGTGCGCCAGGGTCAGGTTCTGGAGGGGACACTCGCCGCCTTTGTCGCAGATGGGGCAGTCGAGGGGGTGCGAGGTGAGCAAGAACTCGAGGATCTCGCGGCGTCCATCGATCACCCTGGGGGTACCGGTGCGCACGACCATGCCCTCGGAGACAGGGGTGGTGCAGGCGGTATCGAGCTTGGGGCCAAACTGGATGCGAGGGGTGCCGTCTTCGTTGGTGAGCACCTGGTTGGTGGCGCGGTCGACCATGGGGCGGCCAATCTCGACCAGGCACATGCGGCACATACCCACCGGCTCCATCTTGGGGTGGTAGCAGAAGACCGGGATATCGTTGCCAATCTGCTTGGCGGCGTCCACCACCAGGGTGCCGGCAGGCACGGAGACCGGCTGGTCATCGATCATGAGGTTAATCGTTTTTGGCATAGGTTACTTCTCTTCCACTACCGGCGCCAGCTCGGGTTCGGCTGCCAGCCCGGGCTGTCCGCTGCCGTCTTTTTGAGGTTGGCTTCAAAATCAGAGCGGAACTGCTTAATGCCGGTCTGCACGGCCATGACGGAAAACTCGCCCAGGGCGCACAGGCACTTGCCGGCAATCTGACCGGCGACGGTGTTGAGCAGGTCAATGTCGCCCGCGCCGGCCTGACCGGAGGCAATCCGGCGCGTGAGGTGGTTCATCCAGTAGGTGCCTTCGCGGCAGGGGGTGCATTTGCCGCATGACTCGTGTTTGAAGAAATTGACGGTCTTATCGACCAGCCAGGCCAGGTTGACGGTGTCATCGATCACAATCACCGAGGCGGAACCCAGCTGGGAGCCAACCGCGGCAACCGATTCGTAATCCATGGGAGTATCGAGGATCGATTTCGGGGCGTCCGGAGCAGAGGCATTTGTACCCGCATCTTCCACCTTGATAATCGAGGAGGAGGCCCCGGCGGGCATGATGGCCTTGACCGGGCGATCATCGAGGATACCGCCGCCGTGGGTGTAGATGAGGTCGCGGAAGGTGGCGCCGAGGGGCAGCTCGTAGTTGCCGGGGCGCTTGACGCGCCCGGAAAGGCTGAAGATTTTGACGCCGGGGCTCTTTTCAGTGCCGAAGGATTTATACCAGGCGGCGCCATTCTGAATGATGGGAGGCAGGTTGGTGAGCGTCTCAACGTTGTTGATGACGGTGGGCTTCCCATACAGGCCAAAAACGGCGGGGAAGGGCGGGCGCAAACGGGGCTGGCCCAGCTTGCCTTCCAACGATTCGAGCAGCGCGGTCTCTTCGCCGCAGATATAGGCGCCCGCGCCCAGGTGGGTGTGCAGGCGCAGGGAGTACGGCGTACCGAAGAGATTATCGCCCAGGTAGCCGGCCTGTTCGAGCTGCCGGATGCGCTGGTCTAGCTCGGCGGCAATGGTCCAGAACTCGCCGCGCAAGTAGATGTACGCCAGGTTGGCCTGGACGCCATACGCACACAGCATGACCCCTTCCAGGAACTGGAAGGGATTGCCCTCCATAATCTCGCGGTCTTTGAAGGTGCCCGGCTCCGACTCGTCGGCATTGCAGACAACATAGTGGGGCCAGAGGGTGTCGGGCAGGAAAGACCATTTGACGCCGGTGGGGAAACCCGCGCCGCCGCGCCCGCGCAGCCCGGAGTTTTTCACTTCGGTGCTGACGCTGGCAGGGGTCATTTCGGTGAGGGCTTTCTTAAAGGCCTGGAAACCGCCATGCTGGAGGTATACGTCCAGCTGGTCGATGTTGGGGATATCGCGGTGGCGGAGGAGGATGTGCTCCTTCGGAGCATTAAGCTCCTTCGGAGCATTAAGCTCTCGGAGCAGCGTGCTCCTGTGGAGCTTCTTGCTGCTGGTTGGTCATGACTGGCCTCCGTCGTCGGTGGAGATTGGCGAGTCGGATTGAGACACATCGCGGACGGGCGGCGCGACCACTGCGCCGGGCGCACCTTCACCGTCTGCGCCGCGGGCGCGGACTTCTTCGATCCAGGCTTTGGCGGTTTCGAGTGTCTGGTGTTCGTGATAGACAATATCGCCGTCGCCCTGAACCTGGAACATGGGGGCGCGGTGGCAGGCCGCCAGACACTTAACCGCTTCGACGGTAAACAGGCCGTCCAGGGTGGTTTCACCGACCGAGACGCCCAGATAGTCGCAGACCTGCTTGAGAAATTCGTCGGCGCCGCGCATGGCGCAGGGCAGGTCGTTGCAAACCTGGATATGATATTTTCCGTAGGGTTCTTCATAATACAGGCTGTAGAACCCGGCAACTTCGCCAACCTGGGTGGTGGAGATACCGGTAATCTCAGCAATCTCAGCCATGGCGGCATGGCTTACATAACCGCGCTGGCGCTGGGCAAGGTGCAGGAGGGGCATCACCGCGGAGCGTTTAAAGTTCTGCGGGTACTTGGCCAAAATCTGGTCAATCTCCGCGCCATACTGGCTGTACAGGGTGGGGGTGTTGTCAGTCTCATTCACCGGTCGCAATCTCCCAAGACAATATCGATGCTGCCGATCACGCCCACCACATCGGCGACGAAGTGACCGCGGGTGAGCAGGGGCATAATCTGCAGGTTAACAAAGGTGGGGGTGTGATAATGGACGCGCAGGGGCTTGGGAGAGCCGTCGCTTTCCATTAGAACGCCCAGCTCGCCGCGGGGTGACTCGATGGCAACATAGACGCTGCCGAGGGGGGCGGAGAAGCCTTCCGTCCACAACTTGAAGTGGTGGATGAGCGATTCCATGCTGACGCCGAGCTCGGAGCGAGGGGGCGGGATGAACTTGCGGTTGTTGCTGCGGATGGGGCCCATGGGCAGCTTATTGAGGGCCTGCTCGATAATGCGCAGGGACTGGCGCATTTCCTCAATGCGAACTTTGTAGCGAGCGAAGATGTCGCCGTCCGGCATGGTGGGGATATCAAAGTCGTACTGTTCGTAGCCGGAGTAGGGGGTCGCCTTGCGCATATCATAGGGCAGGCCGGAAGCGCGCAGGATGGGCCCGGTGATGCCCCAGGCCAGGCACTCCTGCGTGTTGATGACGCCGATGGCCTTGGTACGGTCGAGGAAGAGCTCGTTTTTGGTCAGGTAGCCCTCGTACTCGTCGATTTTGGCGGGCATCATGTTGATGAAACTGCGCACGGCGGTTTCGAACTCAACGGGAACGTCGCGCCAGAGGCCGCCGGGGCGGATGTAGGTGGTCATCATGCGCGCGCCGGAGATCATCTCGAAGATGTCGAGAATTATTTCGCGCTCGCGCATGCAGTAGAGGAAAATCGACATCGCGGCCAGGTCGAGGCCGGAGGTGCCCAACCAGACGAGGTGGGAGTTGATGCGGGTGAGCTCGGCGAGGATGACGCGGATGGCCTGGGCACGGGGGGGAACATCCAAATCGCACAGCATTTCGACGGCGAGGCAATAGACGAGGTTGTTGCCAAGCGGGTTAAGGTAGTCGAGACGGTCGGTCATCACCTCGGCTTTTTGGTAGGTCTTGGCCTCCATATTCTTTTCAACACCGGTATGGAGGAAGCCAATATCGGGGATGCAGTTCAGGACAATCTCGCCATCCAGCTCCAACAGCAGGCGCAGGACGCCGTGCGTGCTGGGGTGCTGGGGTCCCATGTTGAGCAGCATGGTCTCGCCTTTCGCGGCGCGGTCGGAAACCAGGTTTTTTAGCTCGTCAACACTAACTTCGCGGATTTCGGTCATGTGAAGATCCTAGTTAATCAGTGGTCAGTGGTCAGTGATCAGTCAATCAGTCAATCAGTAATGAGGCAATCAGGCGATCAGGATCAGCGATCAGGCGATCAGTGGTCAGTGGTCAGGCGATCCGTAATGAGGCAATCAGGAGCCAGGGGCGCTATAGGATTTGGAAAGAACGTTATTCGGTAATTCGTGAATAGTAAAAGCGCTGGAAGCGGTCAATCTTTGGGGCGGGGCTTGCGCAGCATGATCTCATCCTGATTGAAGGTGAACTGCACTTCCTCATAGCCGAGGGGGTAGTCCTTGCGCAAGGGGTGGCCTTCCCAGTCGTACGGCATGAGGATGCGGCGCAGGTCGGGGTGGCCGGAAAAGGTGATGCCGAACATATCCCAGATCTCGCGCTCGAACCAGTTGGCGTTGGGATAGAGGGGCACCAGGCTGGGGACGCTGGGATTGTTTGCGTCCGGGCCATTCCCGCTGACGGGGACCCGCAGGGTGATGAGCAAATTGCGGGTAATGTCGCGCAACATGTAGACGACATGAAAACGGGGTTCGGCCTCTACGCCGTAGTCAACCGCGGTCTGGGCGCTAAGCAGCGCAAAACCAAACTCGTCCCGCAGCGCTTGAGCGGCCGGAAGGATATTTTCGGGCGAAACGAGCAGGATGGCCTGGTCGCGGAAGTCTTGCCGGGCGGCGGTAAAGCGGGTTTGAAGGGCAGCGGCGATTTCGTTCAGCGGATTGTTCATAGGGCGAGTGACTCCTGGGGTGGAAAAGTCGATCAGGGAGCAGACAATCAGGCGATGGGGAACGAAGTTTCCCTTATGCCCACTTCTTGAGCTGCTCGCGCTGGACTTTTTCGTGGAGGGTGATGACGCCGTGGATGAGGCCTTCGGGGCGCGGGGGGCAGCCGGCGACGTAGATGTCAACCGGGACGATTTCATCGACGCCCTGCAGGATGGCATAGTTATTGAAGACGCCACCACACGAGGCGCAGTCGCCCATGGCGATGACCCACTTGGGCGAGGGCATCTGGTCGTACAACTGGCGCAGGACGGGAGCCATCTTGCGGCTGACGCGCCCGGCAACGATCATCAAGTCTGACTGGCGCGGACTGGCGCGCATCAGCTCCATGCCAAACCGGCTCATATCGTAATTGGCGGCCTGGGCAGACATCATTTCGATGGCACAGCAGGCAAGACCGAAAAGCATGGGCCACATGGAGTACGTCCGGGCCCAGTTGACTGCTTTTTCAAGCGGGACCGTGACAATCCCCATGGTCCCCAGTTTTTGCTCTAGTCCCATTCCAGGGCTCCTTTCTTCCACGCATACAGGTGGGCTACCTCTAAAATGACGACGAAGATGAGAATGAGCACCAGCCCTGGCACACCCAATACGCGGAAGGAAACCGCCCAGGGCAGGAAAAAGACAACTTCGATATCGAACAGGATAAACAGTACGGCAATCAAGTAGTAACGCACGTTCATGCGGCGCGTGCCCGGGCCGTAAGGGACCATGCCGGATTCGTACGGCATAGACTTCTTCTCGCTTGGCCGGCGGGGGCCAAAAATGGTCCCAAGGATCACGACGAGAAAGCCCAGGATGACGGCGAACGCAATGAGGATCAGGATTGGGAGGTATTCTGTAAGCATGGCAAATCCTTACATGGTTTATCCAAATTATCGTGCTACCTTCGAGGACAGTATATCATAGGTTGCCGCTGGTGGCAATTTTCACAATGATACCAGAAAAGGGGGAAATGATTAAGCTTTGATTAAGGGATTCGGGAAATGCAATCAGGTCCCTGAGCGCGAAGGCAAGGAGGATTGAGGCCCAATAAACCGCGATATACATAGGAAACATTCCACTATAATGAGTAAATCATTCCGATACAACAGGGTAAAACCACATCATGGAAGACTTAACCGGAAAACAATTTGGTCCGTATCCCATCCTGGAACCGATTGGACAGGGTGGAATGGGCGCGGTATATAAATCCTTCCAGGCCAATATGAACCGCCCGGTGGCGATCAAAACGCTGCCCAGGCAGCTCGCCGAAGATCCAAATTTTGCCGGTCGTTTTCGCCAGGAGGCGGTGCTGCTGGCCAGCCTGCAACACCCGCATATCCTGCCGGTATTCGATTTTGGAGAATGCGATGGGTATGCTTACCTGGTGATGCCTTTTATCAAGAGCGGAACATTACGGGATTTGCTGGCAGGCGGGCCCCTGCCCTTGCAGAAAATCCGCGAATTCATCACTCAGATCGGCGGAGCGCTGGATTACGCCCACTCGCACGGGCTGATACACCGGGATGTTAAACCAAGCAATGTACTGATGGATGAATCGGGCAACTGCCTGCTGATGGATTTTGGGCTGGCCAAAATGTTCGAGAGCAGCCACGATTTCACCACGACCGGCGGCATCCTGGGCACGCCCGCGTATATGTCTCCAGAGCAAGGTCGCGGAGAGGTGGCGGACAGGCGCAGTGACGTTTACGCGCTGGGGGTCATGTTGTTTGAAATGGCAACGGGACGTTTACCTTATAACGCTGAATCCGCGATTGCCCTTATTTACCAGCACATCCATGACCCGCTGCCTATGCCCAGGCTCGCCAACCCGAGAATTCCCGCGGCCGTCGAAAAGGTGATTCTAAAGGCATTGGCTAAAGACCCGGCCAGCCGGTACCCGACGGCGGGCGACCTGGTACGGGCGCTGCAGCAGGCCATTCCGGAGAACGCCGGGGAGGCGAAAGAAGCTGCGCAAAGCGGACGCCCGATGGATTTCTGGAACCGGCTGCCGCTGCTGCCAAAATGGGGCCTGATCTGCGGGGTCGGGCTGATCCTGCTCCTTGTGGGGCTTACTCTGTTCAATGGAAAGCAGGGTATGCAAATTCCTGGTGGAAATATCGCAATTGCCACCAGCACACAGAGCGGAGAATCCGCACTTGCGCCGCCCGATCCAACCCAAACCGCGGTTTTGGAACGCCCGGCAACTCCGGTGATGGCGCCGGAAACAGCAACCGAGCCACCGGCGCCCGCGCAAACGAAGGTCCCCGAAAACGAAGCGGCTAACCCGCCGGTGAAATTGGTGATCCAGGCACCGCTGAACCCACCCATCGCCCAATCGCCACTGGCGCTGAGCGTGGAAAACGCGGCGAGCGCCAGGCAGATCGGGGCGGTCAAGCAGTCCAGCGGGCGGATCGTGCAGTGGTCACCCGATGGAAAGTACCTGGCAGCCGGCGCGTACGGGGTTTTCTTGTATGATGCGCAAACACTGGAACTGGTACGGGAAATTGGCGATTTCCAATGGGTGTATTACCTGGCCTTTTCGCCGGATGGGAAAACCCTGGCGGTTGCTTACGATGGCCTCACATTATGGAACGTGGAAAGCGGCGGGGAAGTGGGTTCGATCGAGGGGATGAAAGAGGCGGGAGCGATGGCCTTTTCGCCGGATGGAAAGCAGCTGGCGGTTGCGGTCGGGATGGTGACGAAGATCGTGGACCTGGACAGCCGGAAAGAGATCGCGACACTGACCGCGGGATCGGGATCGATGCAGAGCAACCTGGCCTATTCGCCAGACGGGCAATTCCTGGCCGTGGCAGGCAATACGGCCGAACAGGAAGGCCAGATCATCGAGAATAAGACCGGAAAAACGGCCCTGGGCATTAAGGGAAATAACACGATGAATTCGCTGGTCTATTCAGCAGATGGACAGCGATTAGCCTCTACCTACCACGATGGGTCGATAAAGATATGGAATGCATCGACCGGGCTGCTGGAGCGGAACCTGACCGGGCATACGGGTCCGGTGAAAGGCGCGGTCTTTTCACCCGATGGCAAACTGCTGGCAAGCGTCTCGTGGGATCTGACGGTGCGGATCTGGGATGGAACAAGCGGGCAGCCGTTGAATGTGATGAGCGGGCATACGGGCTGGATTCTATCGGTGGCGTTTTCGCCAGACGGGGCACGCATCGCAAGCTGCGGCGAGGATGAGGTGGTGCGAATATGGGGATTGGCGGGAGCGACCTCCACGGGCGATACTGCTGATAAAGAGCAGATGAACGAGATTAACGGGCTGGCATTTTCGCGGGATGGAATGCTGCTGGCATCCGGCGGCGGCGATCTGCTGGTGCACGTGTGGAATTTGACCGATGGCAGCGAGCTAACCGCGTTGAGCGGAGCCAGCGAGGCGGTTAATTTTGTCGCATTTTCACCGGACGGCGCAACCCTGGCAGCCGGAGCCGAAGGGTTAAGATTGTACGCGGTGGGAGAGTAAAGCTCACACCTGGGTAATCATGACTTCGTTTAGCTCGTCCAGCAGGCGGGATGCCCAGCCGTTCTCGTGACGGTCGAGGCGGGTGATGCCCTCGAGGGTGAGGAATTTGATATTGGAGTATTGGGGCGATTTGTAGTCGGCGATTTGGCCGCTGAGGATCGCTTCGCGGACCTGTTCGATGCCCATCTGGATGGTCCAGCGGGGGGTAAAGCCGAGCATCTTGCGGATCTTGCTAAAGCCGACGCGGAAGTTGTTGGGGTCCACCTCGTCGCCCTTGTTGACGATATGGGCAGTGGGGACATTGCTATGGATCATCTCGCCGATGCGGGTGATGGTATAGTTTTGCTCATCCGAACCGACATTGAAGATCTGCCCGCGGACTGTTTCGAGGGGGGCAGCCAGGGCGTGCATAACCGAGCGGGCAGCATCCTCAACGTGGACGAAGGAGCGCCACTGGTTGCCGCCAAAAATGGTAATCTCGCCGTCGCTCAGGGCCTTCGCGGTGAGTAGGTTGACCACCAGGTCAAAGCGGTAGCGACCGGACAGCCCGTAGACGGTGCCGAAGCGCAGGATCACGGGGGCGAAATTCTCGTCCGCCATCTTGAGCAGCACTTTTTCGGAGGCAGCCTTGCTGCGGGCATACAGGGTGGCAGGCTTTAGAACGGAGTGCTCATCGAGAATCTGCTCACTGGCGCCGTAGACGGAGCAGGTGCTGGCAAAGACAAAGTAGCGCACGCCGTAGCCCTTGGCAACCTCGGCAATGATGCGGGTGGCCATCAGGTTGATTTCCGTGGTCAGGCCTTCATCCAGCGCGCAAGCCGGGTCGCCGACGATCGCGCCCAGGTGGATCACGGCATCCACATCCTGCATGGAACGTACGACACTATCGATCTGGCGGAAATCGGCCTGTACAACCTCCAGGCGGGGGTCATCCAGCCAGGGACCGAGGGGCTCGTTGCCGTATATGAGCAGATCGAGAACCCGCACGTTGTAGCCCTGTTCGAGCAGCATGGGCACCAGCGCCGAACCGATGTAACCCGCGCCGCCAATGACCAGCGCCCGGCGCGGCCTGGACGGGACGGGTTCGTTGATCTGGCGCTCTTTATGAAGCATCTGTTTCCAAAAAGTGCTCCACAGGCGGGCGGCGACCAGGAAGAGGGTGCTGAGCACCCAGGAGACCATCAACGCGCCGCGGGGCATATTGAGGAAGTTCTTTAAGAAATCAAAAAAGATCCCCTGGGAGAGATAGGTGAGGGCGCCAAAGATCAGGTAGGCTATGCCAACTGCCTGGGCGACCACCAGGGGCTTATAGCGCCCGCGGTAAAGACGCCCTTCGGTGTAGAAACCGCCCAGGAAGAAGATCACCACACAGATGATGGATAACAACCAGGCACTGTCATTGTAAATGTACCAGTAATTCCACAGAGTTTGCTTGTAATCAATGTTTGCTTCAGGTGCGTAGGCAATGATCCACAACAGGCGGATGACCAGGGAAGCCAGAACCGATAGGTTGATCAGGATTACATCTGCGCAGAGCTTTAAAATCCCGGTCAGGGTGATCTTATTACGCAGATCGTTCTGCCAGAAAGGTTTCAATCTCAGTCTCCAGGGCCCAAATAATTATCCGGTCGCGCGGCAGGGCCGCCTCAGCGAGCGGCGAGGCAAGCGCGCACGGCGGCGCGGTTTTGATAGATGCGCTGGACAGCCTGGCAAATGGTCATGACGATCTGAGGCTCCATGTTGGACCACATGGGGAAGCTCAGGCTGGTGCGCGCCAACCACTCGGTATTGGGCAGGGGGCGACCATCGTAGAACTGCCGGTAGGCGGTCTGGCGATGGACGGGGGGTTCGTAGTATTTGCGGGTGTCGATATTCTCGGCGGCGAGGGCCTGACCAAGCTCGTCGCGGGTAAGGCCAAACAAATCGGGATCAAAGGTGGCCGAGAAATCTTTGTAGGAACAGCGATTGTCCGGGCGGACCTGCTGGAACGCGACCCCAGGCAGCGCGCCGAGCATTTCGTGGAACATATCGGCAGTCTGGTTGCGGGTGCAAGCGGCATCTTCCAGGCGTTCCAGGCTGCACAGGCCCAGGAGGGCGCTGAACTCGGGCATGCGCGCGTTGAGGCCGGCAAAAGCGCTGTCGTAACTGCCGCTGTTGCCGTATTCGCGGCCCATGATGATCTTTTCGGCCAGAGCATCATCATTGGTGGAGACGATGCCGCCTTCGCCAGTGATGAGCAGTTTCGTCGGGCTGAGGCTAAAAATGTGCGCGTCGGCCTGGGCGCCGACCGGCCGGCCCTGGTAAAGGGCGCCAAAGCCGTGGGCGGCGTCGAAGATGAGCTTGAGGCCATGCCGGTTTGCCACATCGCGCAGGGCATCGATCTCAGCGGGGTTGCCGAAGTTGTGAACGGCGACGATGGCGCTGGTGTTGGGAGTGATGGCAGCTTCGGCGGCGGCGGGGTCGAGGTTGGTGGTGCCGGCATCGACATCGGCATAGATGGGGCGCAGGCCGCTCCACACCAATGCGCTGACGGTCGCCATGAAGGTAAAACTGGGGACGACTACATCGCCAGTTAAGCCCAGGCCGCGGTAGGTGAGCATCAGGCCAGAGGTGCAGCTGGAAACCGCGATGGCATGCTTGACTCCCAGGTGCTCGCGAATGGCCTTTTCAAACCTTTTGAGATGCTCACCTTTGGTGACCATCCCGGAGCGGAGAATGCCCTGCACGCTGTCCGCCATTTCGGAGAGGTCCGGCATCACCGGGCGGACAATATTGATCTTGGACTGGAATGCAGGCACTCCACCCAAGACTGCTGGCACATCACTCATTCTCAACGACCTCCATGTTTTTTACGAAGCTGTACGTATCTGACCAGTGATTTCATGCGAATAGGTTAATGAAACGCGGACAGGTAATTTGCATCATAACGCACATAGCATGAATTTGCAAGCGGAATCGAAAGCGGGGACAGGGGGTATACTGAAGGGGGAAGGTCGATATTGGGGAAAACAGGATGGAGAGGCCATGGCAATGTTGACTTCGCTTTCGGGGTTCCCGGAGTGGCTGCCGGAAGATCAGTTGATCGTTGAAGCGTTTGTGGAACAGATCAAGGAGAAGTTCCGGCTGTACGGCTTTACGCCGCTGCGGACGCGGGCGGTGGAGCCGCTGAGTACGCTGCTCTTGAAGGGGGAGACGAGCAAGGAGATTTACGTGCTGCGCCGGCTGCAGGCGGAAGAAGAGGCAGGTGGTAACCTGGCAGGTAGTAACCTGGCAGGTGGCAGCCTGGCAGACCGTAATCAGGCCAAACCCAGCCCGGCGGATAAACATTTGGCGGATAACGACCTGGGGCTGCATTTCGATTTAACCGTGCCTTTTGCGCGGTATGTGAATGAGCACAAAGACCAGCTGGTGTTCCCGCTGCGGCGTTATCAGGTGCAGGAGGCGTGGCGCGGGGAACGCCCGGGACTGGGGCGCTACCGGGAGTTTTTGCAGGCGGATTTCGATATCATCGGCGAGGGGGAGCTGCCGATCCAGGCGGACACGGAGATTGTGCAGATGTGCGTCGATCTCCTCGCGGCGCTGCCACTGCCGGAGGTGCAGCTGCGCATCAATAACCGCAAGATATTGGAGGGCATATCTCAGGCGCTGGGGATCCAGGACAGCGCGGAGATCCTGCGAACCATCGACAAGGTGGATAAGATTGGCGAGCAAGGCGTTTTTGAAACCCTTACGCAAAGTCTGGGCATCGCGGATGGGGTGGTGGAAACGTGCCTGCGGGCAGCGCGGATCAAGGCAGATTCTGCCGCGGGGTTAGAAGCGGAATTTCGCGACCTGGGGCTGTCGAACGAAACCCTGCGCGCGGGGCTGGACGAGCTCGGCGCCATTCTGGACACGGTCCGGCGGGAAAACAGGGTCAGCCTGGTCGCGGATGTAAGCATCGCGCGCGGGTTGGATTATTACACGGGCACGGTGTTTGAGGCACGTTTCCCGGAGCTGACCCGCTACCCCTCCATCCTGGGCGGAGGTCGGTATGATCACCTGGCGGGCGGCGGGTCTGCTAAAAAGATGCCGGGCGTGGGCGGGTCGATCGGGCTTTCCAGGATCCTGGGCGCGATTTTGAATGAAGGCGTTTTGAAAGCAAACCGCCCTACCAGCACGGTGGTTCTGGTGGGGCTGATTTCGAGCGAGCTGTACGCAAACTCGGTGGAAATCGCGCAAATCTTGCGCGGACGAAATATTCCCTGCGAGATATTCATGACGCCGGACAAATACGGCAAACAGATCCGCTACGCCACTCGCAAAGGGATGCCTTATATCTGGTTCCCCGGCGAGGCGGGCGGCAGCATGGGAGAAGTAAAAGACCTGCGCAGCGGCGTGCAGATCGCGGCGGATGCCAACCAGTGGCTGCCGAGCGAGAACCTGGGGGTTGAAATCCGCCTGGACGAAAAGGCCTGGCAGGAGATGATCCAAAAACCGATTTACGGCGGAAGTAAACAAGCGTAAACCCAATTGTATAAATAATACATATACAAAATATATTATTTTTCGAGAACATTGTTATAATTGGAACATAGTACTCGCTTGCGCTGCGTAATCGAGGGGAACGGCTGCAGCAGCGAACGGGTGTGTAAGAACATCACCTCTACCCAATGGAGGTGAGGCGCTTTATTGGTAGCAGCGCAGCAATTGGATTGGGAGAAATAACGTGCCAACAGACTCCTCGCAAATCGTACCTTTGTGGCCCCTCGGCGTGTATTTTGCGTCCGTGCTCGTGCTGATCGGCGGCATGTTAGGGCTTTCGTATATCTTAGGGCAGCGGCACAAGGATCGCCCGACAGATGCGGACCCATACGAATCGGGGATGGTGCCGACCGGTTCCGCGCGCGTGCGCTTTGATGTGTTGTTTTACCTGAACGCGATGTTTTTCGTGGTGTTTGACCTGGAAACCATGTTTATCGTGGCCTGGGCCGTCGCTCTCCGAGAAGCGGGCTGGGCCGGATACATTGAAATCCTGATTTTTATCGTCTTTTTGGCAGCCGCGCTGGTGTATCTATGGCGGATGGGGGCGCTGGACTGGCGCACGACCCGTGAAAAAATCGATGCGATGCGACGAATAGGAGAACCATAAGCATGCAATGGTCGATATCCAGAGCGGCGGGATCTGTAAATCCCGAGGTAGCGGTTACAAAACCCGAAGCGGCCGAAGAGAAGATGGATGAATCGATCGGGCGGGTAATGTTCCTGACGCGCCTGCAAGATTTACTCGCCTGGGGACGGAAGAACTCCATCTGGCCGTTCAACTTTGGCCTTTCCTGCTGTTATGTGGAGATGGCCACTACACTCACCAGCAAATACGACATGGCCCGGTTTGGGGCCGAGGTCATCCGCGGCACGCCGCGCGAAGCGGACATGATCGTGATCGCCGGGACGGTTTTTTTGAAGATGGCGCCAGTGATCCAACGGCTGTACGACCAGATGATGGAGCCGCGCTGGGTGGTCTCAATGGGGGCATGCGCCAATTCAGGCGGCATGTTCGACATCTACAGCGTGGTACAGGGGGTTGACAGCTTCCTGCCAGTGGACGTGTACATCCAGGGCTGCCCGCCCAGCCCGAATGCGTTTCTGCACGGGATCAACCTGCTGCAGAACGCAGTCGGTTCGGAAAAGCGGCCTTTGAGCTGGGTGGTAGGCCCGCAGGATACCACCCGCCCGGTGATGCCCTCGATGCGCGACCTGAAACGTTCAGAGCGGCAGAAACAAACCACACTGAGACCGCCGGATGAAGTATGAGTGAAACCAACGTTTCGACCAACATAAGCGTTTTCGATGAATTGCAGGGGCATTTCAACGGCGCGTTGATCGGGCAAGGCGCGCCAGAGGGCGTGCGAGACGGCATTCCAACCGTCTGGGCGCGCAAGGAGCAGGTAACCGACGTATTGCGCTATCTGAAATCCGAGGTCAGCCAGCCTTACCGCACGCTGTACGATCTAACCGTCATCGACGAACGAGCGCGGGTAAACCGGTTCCCTGCGCAGCCGCCGGGTGACTTTAGCATCGTCTACACGCTGCTTTCGTATGAGCGCAAAGCCGAAGTACGCATCAAGGTGGCGCTGGAAGGAGATGCTCCGGCCCTGGCCAGTATGGTCGAACTCTGGCCCGCGGCGAACTGGTACGAGCGCGAGGCGTGGGATATGTTTGGCATCCGCTTCGATGGGCACCCCAACCTGCGGCGCATCCTGATGCCGCCCACGTGGGAGGGTCACCCGCTGCGCAAGGACCACCCGGCCCGCGCGACGGAGCTTGGCGACTATCTTTTGAAGCAGAACCAGGCCATGCAGGAGAGCAAGACGCTGCAGTTCCGCCCGGAGGAATGGGGCTTGCAACAGGCCGAGGAGCTGGATTATCTTTTCCTCAACCTGGGCCCGCAGCACCCTGGCACGCACGGTCCCTTCCGCATTGTGCTGGCGCTGGATGGGGAAGAGATCGTGGATGCCGTGCCTGAAATTGGCTTTCACCACCGGGGCAAGGAAAAGATGGGCGAGCGCCAGTCGTGGCATACCTATATCCCTTATACCGACCGGGTGGACTACCTGAGCGGGGTGATGAACGAGCTGCCTTACGTTCTGACGGTTGAGCAGCTGGCCGGTATCCACGTGCCGGACCGGGCGAAAGTCATTCGCATCCTGATGTCCGAATTGTTCCGGCTGAGCAACCACCTGGTGTTCTACGGAACATACGCACAGGACCTGGGCGCCATGTCGCCGGTCTTTTATATGTTCACCGACCGCGAGCGGGTGTTGAGCGTGATCGAGGCGGTGACGGGGGCGCGCATGCACCCCAGCTGGTTCCGGATTGGAGGCGTTTCTCAGGACCTACCCGAGGGCTGGCAGCCGCTTTTCAACGATCTGCTGGACTACCTGCCCGGGCGGCTGGCCGAGTATGACCGGCTGGTACTGAACAACCCCATCTTCCGCCAACGCACCCTGAACGTTGGCGAAATGAAGCCCGAACAGGCGATTGAATGGGGGGTCACCGGGCCATTCCTGCGCTCCACCGGTTTCGCGTGGGATTGGCGCAAAGCCCGCCCCTATGCCGGTTATGACCAGTTCGAATTCGATGTGCCGGTGGGGAAGCAGGGCGACTGCTACGACCGGGCCGGGGTGCATGTGGAGGAAATGCGCCAGAGCATGCGCATCATTCGCCAGTGCATCGACAACATGCCGCCCGGCCCGTACAAGTCGGACCATCCGCTGGCTACTCCGCCGCTCAAGCAGAATACTATGCATGACATCGAGACGCTGATCGACCATTTCCTCAACGTGAGCTGGGGACCGATTATCCCCGCCGGGGAAGCAATGACGACAGTCGAGTCGACCAAGGGCAGCTACAGCTACTACCTGATCAGCGACGGCGGCCCAATCTCCTACCGCACGCGCATCCGCACGGCTTCCTTCCCGCATCTACAAACTCTGCCTATGCTCAGCCGCGGGATGATGATCCCCGACCTGCTGGCCATTTTGGGCAGTATTGATTTTGTATTGGCCGATGTGGACAGGTGAGGAAAGATCACGAATAACGGATCAACGAATTGACGGATGGTTCAACCACTGAAAATAAGGAACACTGATGTTATCCGAAGAAGAACGCCAGGAAATCGAAGCTGAAATTCCTAATTATGCCAATAAGCAGGCGGTATGCATCGACGCGCTGCGCATCGTGCAGCGGCACAGGGGCGGGTGGGTGCCGGATGAAGCCATCAACGACCTGGCCGTGTTCCTGGAAATGACGCCCGAAGAGCTGGACGGCGTGGCTACTTTTTATAACCTGATCTTCCGCGAACCGGTGGGGCGGCACGTGATCATGGTGTGCAACAGCGTCTCCTGTTGGGTGATGGGTTACGAACGGGTCCGCGCGCGGCTCGAAAACCAGCTGGGAATTGGACTGGGCCAGACCACGCCGGACGGGAGATTTACTCTACTGCCAATCGTCTGCCTGGGGATTTGCGACCACGCGCCGGCGTTGATGGTTGACGAAGACACCTATACGAAACTGGAGGATGGGACGGTGGAAGAGGTTTTGAAGAAGTATGCATAAACACCTCACCCACCGGCTCCCACAATAAAGGGTCGAGCAGAACCATGGAACAACCACTCACCAAGAACATTCTGGCCGGAAATGGCCCCGGGCTGCAAGAATACGAGCAAGCCGGCGGGTACCAGGCCTTGCGCAAGGCGGTCGGGCAAATGCAGCCGCAAGACGTGACAAAAATGGTCACCGACGCGGGGCTGCGCGGGCGCGGGGGCGCGGGTTTTCCAACCGGGCAGAAATGGAGCTTTGTGCCGATCGGGGAGGACGCACCGCACCCTAAATACCTGGTGGTCAACGCCGACGAGATGGAGCCAGGCACCTTTAAGGACCGCTTGCTGCTGGAACGCGAACCGCACCAGTTGATCGAAGGGGCGATCATCAGCGCGTACGCGATCCAGGCGGATGTGGCCTACATCTTCCTGCGCTGGGAGTACCGCCTGGCGGAACAGCGCCTGCGGCAGGCAATCGCGGATGCGTACCGGCAGGGCTACCTGGGGAAAAATATCCTCAATTCTGGCTGGAGCCTGGATCTGCACCTGCACATCAGCGCGGGGCGGTATATGTGCGGCGAAGAGACCGGCCTGCTCAACTCGCTGGAGGGCAAACGCGCCAACCCGCGCACCAAGCCGCCCTTCCCGGCGATCGTGGGATTATGGGGCAAACCCACCGTGGTCAACAACGTGGAAACGATGTGCAATGTGCCCCATATCATCAACAATGGCACGGACTGGTACCGCAGCTTGAGCCGGGGCAGCGATGGGGGCACCAAGCTGTATGGAGTAAGCGGGCGGGTGAAGCGACCGGGCGCCTGGGAACTGCCCATGGGCACGCCGGCGCGCGAGATCATCGAGGAGTACGCGGGCGGGATGCAGGACGGTTACAAGCTGCGCGCGGTGATCCCCGGCGGCGCATCCACCGAATTTATATTGCCCGAGCACCTGGACACGCCAATGGACTTTGAGAACATGGTCAAGGTGGGCAGCCGCCTGGGCACCGGGACAATGATTATCCTGGATGACCATACCTGCCCGATTGGGATGATGGAAAATTTGGAGCACTTCTTTGCGCAGGAATCGTGCGGCTGGTGCACGCCCTGCTGGGCGGGCCTGCGCTGGATCGATAAGATCCTGATCGGGATGGAGACGGGGGCGGGGAAAGAAGAGGACCTGGACATCCTGGCTGAGCATGCCCGCAAACTGGGTCCAGGGCTCACCTTCTGCGCGCTCGCGCCGGGGGCCGCGGAACCGCTGCAAAGCGGGCTCAAGTATTTCCGCGATGACTTTTTGCAGCACATCCACGAGGGCGGCTGCCGGTGGAGGAGGAGGAACACATAGTTCCTGGAGGAACCCGTAGTTCCTGAAAGGAACTCGTAGTTCCAGTAGGAACTATAGGTTCCTGAAGTAAACAATAGGACCGAGAGCAGATGGCAACGATATTTATCGATAACCAACCCTATGAAGTGCGCGATGGATTGAACTTGCTGCAGGCCTGCCTGGAGCTGGGTCTTAACCTGCCCTTTTTCTGCTGGCACCCGGCAATGGGCTCCGTCGGCGCGTGCCGGCAGTGCGCGGTCAAGCAGTTCCGCGACGAAAACGACACGCGGGGCCGAATTGTGATGGCGTGCATGACACCCGCGGCCAACAACGCGCGCATCTCGCTGGCCGACCCGGACGCGCAAGCCTTCCGCGCCAGCGTGATCGAGTGGATGATGACCAATCACCCGCACGACTGCCCGGTATGCGACGAGGGCGGGGAATGCCATCTGCAAGATATGACGTTGATGACCGGGCACGATTACCGGCGCTACCGGGGTGACAAGCGCACTTTCAAGAACCAGGACCTGGGGCCGTTCGTCAACCACGAGATGAACCGCTGCATCCAATGCTACCGCTGCGTGCGCTTTTACCGCGATTACGCGGGCGGCAAGGATCTGAATGCCTTTGCACTGCACGACACGGTTTATTTTGGGCGGGCGCAGGACGGCACGCTGGAGAGCGAGTTCAGCGGCAACCTGGTGGAGATCTGCCCGACCGGGGTATTCACCGACAAGACCCAGAAGAAACACTTTACCCGCAATTGGGATTTGCAAACGGCGCCTTCCGTGTGCGTCCACTGCGCGGTAGGGTGCAATATCCTCCCCGGCGAACGCTACGGCACGCTGCGGCGCATCCGTAACCGCTATAACGGGGACGTCAACGGGTACTTCTTGTGCGACCGGGGGCGGTACGGCTATGAGTTCGTCAACCACGGGCAGCGCATCCGCGAAATCCGCATGCCAGGCACGCCCATGCCGGAGGACGGCCAGGAATCTGCCCAGCAACAGCAGGGTGCGCAACAGCAGGGCAGCGGCAGCGGGCGCTGGGCTGGTTAGGGGAAACGCTGTCCGGCGCAAAGGGAAAGGTGATCGGGATTGGCTCGCCGCGCGCATCGCTGGAATCGAATTACGCGCTGCGCACGCTGGTTGGGGCAGAGAATTTTTACCAGGGCGTCCCAGAAAACGAACAGCGATTGACGGCGCAAATTATTGATATCCTGCGGCGCGGACCGGCAAAGTCGCCGTCCTTGCAGGAAATCGCCAAAGCGGACGCGGTGCTGGTGCTGGGCGAAGATGTTTCAAACAGCGCGCCTATGCTGGCGCTGGCACTGCGCCAGGCCGTGCGCCAGCAGCCGCTCAAGCAGGTGGCAAAGCTGCGCATCCCGGAGTGGGACGATTACTCGGTGCGCACGGCGATGCAGAATGCGAAAGGGCCGCTGTTTATCGCGACGCCTGGGAATACGCGGATCGACGACATCGCTAGCGCGATTGGCGGTGATAAAGGCGGCAACGGAACGAAAATCGGGACCACCGCTAACCGGAAGGGCGCCGCCACCTACCACGCCGCGCCGCAAGACCTGGCCCGGCTGGGGTTTGCCGTGGCGCACGAACTGGATGCTTCCGCGCCGGAAGTGGAAGCGTTGACGGATGCGCTGCGCGACATGGCAAAGACCATCGCCGCGGCGCTGAAGGGGGCGGAACGACCGCTGGTAATCTCCGGGATGGGCTGCGGCAGCGAGGCGGTGATCCAGGCGGCGGCCAGCGTGGCCTGGGCGCTGTGCCAGGATGGCAAGACCGCCGGGCTGAGCTATGTGGTGCCAGAAAGCAACAGCATGGGGCTGGCGCTGATGGGCGGCGAGAGCCTGGACGCGGCCATCCAAAAGGCACGGGACGGACAGGTTGACACGCTGATTGTGCTCGAAAATGACCTGTCACGGCGAGCCAGCGCGGACCAGGTGGAGGCAATCTTCCAGGCCGCACAGCACGTAATTGTGCTGGATCACCTGGAAAACGCGACCAGCGCGCGCGCGGAAATGGTCCTGCCGGCGGGAACCTTCGCGGAATCGAGCGGGACGCTGGTGAACCATGAAGGCCGCGCGCAGCGCTTCTATCAGGTGTATGTGCCAGCGAGCAACCCGGCCGCGCCACCCGCAAGCGCGGACGAGACCCTGGTTCTGGAAAGCTGGCGCTGGATTAAGATGATCCTATCCACCCTGGGGCGGCCGGAAGCGGAACGCTGGGGAAACCTGGACCAAATCGGCGCAGACATGGCCCAGGCGCTGCCGGTGTTCCAGGGAGTGGTTGAGATCGCCCCGCCGGCGGAATTCAGAATTGCCGGGCAGAAAATCCCGCGCCAGCCGGCGCGCTGGAGCGGCCGGACGGCGAACACGGCCAACATCAGCGTACACGAGCCAAAGCCGCCGGATGACCCCGACTCTCCGCTGGCCTATTCAATGGAAGGCATGGAGGTGAACCCACCCCGGCAGCCACCGGCAGCCCTGCTCCCGCGCATCTGGGCGCCGGGTTGGAATTCGGTGCAGGCGCTGACCCGCCTCAAAGACGAAATCAACGGGCCGCTGCGGGGAGGGCCTACCGGCAAACGCCTGATCGAGCCGGGCAGCGGCGGCGGCGGACCGGCGACAGTAGCAGCGGCGGCGGCGGAGCCGGTAGCAGTAGCGGCGGCGCCGACAGTAGCGGCGGCGCGAATGATGGCGGGGAACGGCCGGTCTATTTTGCTGAAATTCCGGAAGCGTTTGAAACGCGGCCCGGCGAATGGCTGGCGGTGCCGCTGTTCCACGTGTTTGGGTCGGAAGAGCTGAGCATGCACAGCGCGGGGGTGGCCGAGCGCGCGCCGCAGCCGTATCTCGCGATCCACCCGGAAGACGCGGCGCTTTTGACCGGTACCGCGCTGCCGACCGGGGAGCCAGGGTCCATCGCGGAGCCGAACCCGATACCGCTGGTGGGTGAGGGTGAGATGTTCGCGCTTACGCTGAACGGCAGCCGGTACGTGCTGCCGGCCAGGCTGCGGCTGGATCTACCCAGGGGAGTGATCGGTATGCCCGTCGGGCTGGCGGGCATACCTTTCGCGGCGCTGCCGGCGTGGGGGACCCTGACGCAGGTATCTGAAGCAGGCGGCGCCCAAGGAGGCGGCGCCCAGGGGGGCGGCGCGAAAGGAGTCGCGAGATAAATTGAACGAGACGGTCCGATCCCTGCTGATTATCTTTGGCACCCTGGCAGTGATGATGGGCATTGCATCCGGGATGATCTACGCGGAGCGGCGCCTGCTGGCACTGTGGCAAGATCGCTACGGCCCGAACCGGGTGGGGCCCTTTGGCCTGCTGCAAGTGGTGGCGGACATGGTCAAGATTTTCACCAAGGAAGACTGGATCCCCCCCTTCGCCGACAAATTCGTTTTTGTCCTGGCGCCGGCGATCATCATTTTTACCGTACTGATGTCCTTCGCGGTGGTCCCATTTGGCCCAGGCATCGTAGTGTCGGATCTCAACATTGGCTTGCTGTTCTTCCTGGGACTGTCATCGCTGGGCGTTTACAGCGTGGTGCTGGCGGGGTGGGCTTCGAACAGCAAATTTTCCCTGCTGGGCAGCCTGCGGGCAGCAGCGCAGATGCTGAGCTACGAGGTCTTCATGGGGCTGTCAGTAATGGGGGTGGTGCTGATGGCCGGCTCGTTCAACCTGTCGCAGATCGTGGAGGCGCAGCGCGGAATGTGGTTTATCGTCCCGCAGATCCTGGGCTTCATCGTCTTTTTGGTGGCGGGGCTGGCGGAGACGCGGCGCATCCCCTTCGACCTGCCCGAGTCGGAAAGCTCGCTGGTGGCGGGGTACCACACCGAATATTCGGGGATGAAGTTCGGCATGTTCTTCGTGGGTGAGTACCTGGGGGTGACGCTGATCTCGCTGATGATCGTGACGCTGTTCTTTGGCGGATGGCTGGGACCAGCGCCCATACCGCCGTTCATCTGGCTGGCAGTCAAGACTTTTCTGTTCCTGGCGTTTTTCGTGCTGGTGCGCGGCACGCTGCCCCGCCCACGGCCCGACCAGCTGATGGCTTTTGGATGGAAGGTGATGCTGCCGCTGGCGCTGTTGAACCTGGTGGTGACGGGAGGGGTGCTGCTGGCTTTGGGGTAAAAAATGTAGCAAATGCTGATAGAGGTGAGGCCATTATGTTGCAAATCTTGCGTGGATTTTGGGATGTTTTTTCGCACGCTTTCCGGCCGCGGGTAACGGTGCAGTACCCGGACGAGAAGCCGTACCTGCCGCCGCGCTATAAGGGGCGCATTATCCTGTCGCGCGACCCGGATGGCGCGGAGCGCTGCGTGGCCTGCTACCTGTGCGCGGTCGCCTGCCCGGTGGACTGCATCTCGCTGCAAGCTACGGAAGATGAACATGGACGGCGCTACCCCGAATTTTTCCGGATCAACTTTTCCAGGTGCATCTTCTGCGGGTACTGCGAGGAAGCCTGCCCCACATACGCCATCCAGCTCACCCCGGATTTCGAGATGGGCGAGTACTACCGCAAGAATATGGTTTACGAGAAAGAAGATCTGTTAATCAGCGGTACGGGCAAGTACCCCGATTACAACTTCTACCGGGTGGCCGGAATGGCCATAGGCGGCAAAGACAAAGGCGAGGCCGAAAACGAAACCCCGCCGATTGACCTGCGCAGCCTGCTGCCCTGAGCGGGAAACGAGAAAAGCGCAATGAACATTGTCTTTTACCTGTCCGCCGCGGTCGCGATTGCCGCGACCCTGATGGTGATTACACGGGCAAATGCCATGCACGCACTGCTGTACCTGATCGTCTCGCTACTGGCGGCGGCGCTGATGTTTTTCACGCTGGGCGCGCCGTTTATCGCCGCGCTGGAGGTGATTGTTTATGCCGGGGCCATCATGGTGTTGTTTATTTTTGCCATCATGCTGCTCAACCAGGGGCCGCAGTCGGTCGAGCAGGAACGACAGTGGCTGCGGAACAGTAGTTCCGAGCGGAACAGTAGTTCCGAGCGGAAGAGTGGTTCCGAGCGTGGTTCAGGTTCTTTTCTGGTTGGGTGGTTTGGGCCGGGGATCCTGGCGCTGGTGTTGTTGGGGGAGCTAATTTTTGTGCTGGCGAGCGGACCTGGCGCGTTGAGTGGCGGCGCCGCAGCACCAAACACAACGGCTGTGGCGCCTAACCGGGTGGGGGCTTCGCTCTTCACTACCTACCTGATTGGCGTGGAACTGTCTTCGATCTTGCTGCTGTCCAGCCTGGTGGGGGCATACCACCTTGGTCGCCGGCACCAGGTAACCCGAACCGTACAACGCGAGGAGGCCAAGATCAGCCGGCAGATCGAAATGAAGGAGCCGGTCCAGGAGGCCCTGAGCGGAGAAAACACCCGCGGGGAAGGGGAGCCGGAAACACCCGGGGTTGGAAAGGAGCATTCGTAATGGCTGCTATTCCACTGGAGAACGGGCTGATCGTCGCGGGGGTCCTGTTTGTCCTCGGGCTGACCGGCATTATTGTGCGGCGCAATATCATCTTCACGCTGATGTCGATCGAGATCATGCTCAACGCCGCCGGGCTGGCCTTTATCGTCGCGGGCGCGCGCTGGGGACAGCCGGATGGACAGATTATGTTTCTATTTATCCTGGCAGTTGCCGGGTCGGAAGTATCGGTGGGGCTGGCGCTGCTGCTGCTGCTCTACTACTGGTATAAGACGCTGGATGTAGACACAGCCAGCCGGATGCGAGGATAAGCATGTACTCCCTGTTATGGCTCATCCCTGCCCTACCCCTGGCCGGTTTTGTGATGCTGGCGCTGGTAGGGGGCGCGCTGCCAAAACGCCTGGTGGCGATCATTGGCGTTGGTACGGTGGGCCTATCCGCACTGCTGACGCTGGGGATTGGCGCCAGTTACCTGGCTGCTCCGCCAGCGGATGGAGCGTTTACCCAAACGCTGTGGACGTGGATGGAAGTGGGCAGCTTCAACCCGGCCATTGCCTTGCGCCTGGATGCGCTCTCGCTAGTGATGATGTTTGTGGTCACCTTTGTGGGTTTTTGGATCCACCTGTACTCGACCGAATATATGGAAGAAGAAGAAGGCTACAGCCGCTTCTTCGCCTATCTGAACCTGTTTGTCAGCACGATGCTGGTGCTGGTACTGGCCAATAACCTGCTGCTGCTTTACCTGGGCTGGGAAGGCGTAGGTCTGTGCAGTTACCTGCTGATCGGTTTCTGGTACAAAAACCCCGCCAACGGTTACGCGGCGCGCAAGGCGTTCGTCGTCACGCGCGTGGGCGATACGGCCATGGCGATTGGGTTGTTCCTGCTCTTTACCCAGCTCGGCACGCTGGAAATCCAACCCCTGATGCAGAACGCCGCGCAGCAGTGGCCGGTTGGCGCGCCGCTGGCAGCTGCCGCGGCGGCGCTGCTGCTGGGCGGCGCGGTGGGCAAATCGGCGCAGCTGCCGCTGCAAACCTGGCTGCCGGACGCCATGGCCGGCCCTACCCCGGTCAGCGCGCTGATCCATGCCGCCACGATGGTCACCGCCGGGGTATACCTGATCGCCCGCACGCACGTGCTGTTCGAGCTGGCGCCCGGCGGTGATGCTGGCAGTCGGGATCATCGGGGCGCTGACCCTGCTCCTGGCCGGTTTTAGCGCGCTGACCCAGACCGACCTCAAACGAGTACTGGCATATTCGACCATCAGCCAGATCGGTTATATGTTTCTGGCGCTGGGCGTGGGGGCCTGGTCGGCGGCGATCTTCCACCTGTTCACGCACGCCTTCTTCAAGGCGCTGCTCTTCCTGGGAGCTGGGGTGGTGATCCACGCGCTGGACCAGGAGCAGGATATGTACAAAATGGGCGGCCTGCGCAGGGAACTGCCGCTGACCTTTTGGACCTTCCTGATCGGGGCAGCCTCCCTCTCGGCGCTGCCACTGGTCACGGCCGGGTTCTACAGCAAAGACCTGATTCTCACGCGCGCTTTTGCTTCTCCGAACGGGGGCGGCTGGCTGTGGGCGGCCGGGCTGCTGGGTGCTTTCCTCACCGCGCTGTACACCTTCCGCATGGTCTTTCTGACCTTTTTTGGAGAAGCCAAAGCGCGGGTGCATCACAAACCGACGCTGCGCATGCAACTGCCGCTGATCATCCTGGCTGTGCTTTCGATCATTGGCGGGTTTGTGGAGCTGCCGCCCTGGTTGGGCAACCTGCCGCTGTTTTCCAGACTGCTGGGTTCAAGCCTGCCCGAAGCAGCGACCGGGCAAGAGGCAGCCCACGCCCTCAGCGCCGGGACGGAAGTGCTGCTGGCGCTGGCGGCGACCGCGGCAGCCCTGGGCGGGATGGCCCTGGCCTATTTCTTCTTTATGCGGCGACCGGAATCCACCGCCGGACTGATGCGCCGCCCAACGGTGCGCGCGCTGAACCGGCTATGGTTTTCCGGCTGGGGCTTTGACTGGCTGTACAACAACCTGTTCGTGCGGCCGTATGTGTGGCTGGCAAAGACGAATAAAGACGACATCGTCGACGCGGTTTACGATGGGATCGCCTGGCTTTTCCGCGCTCTCAACCGCGCCCTCAGCCTGACCCAGAATGGGCGGCTGCGCTGGTACGCGCTGGGGATTATGCTAGGCGCGATTGTGCTCATCGGTATGGCGGTGCTATTATGATCCTGACCCTGCTGATCGTTTTGCCGTTTATCGGCGGCAGCCTGGCCTGGTTGTCTTCCAACCTGAGCGGGCGGGCGGGCAACCGCCTGCCGCGCTGGATTGCGCTGGTGACCATGATCATCCACCTGCTGCTGGGGGCGGTGGTGTGGGGAACCAATTTCCCGGCCCAAAACGGATGGATGATCGAAACCAACTTTCTCTGGATCCCCACGCTTGGGATCAATTATCACCTGGCGCTGGATGGGCTAAGCCTGCTGCTGGTGCTGCTGACCGGCTTCCTGGGGGTCATCTCGGTGGCAGCTTCCTGGGAAGGGATTAGCGAGCGGGTGGGCCTGTTCCATTTCATGCTGCTGTGGATCCTGGGAGCCATCACCGGGGTGTTCCTGGCAATCGACCTGTTTCTCTTCTACTTCTTCTGGGAAATGACGCTCATCCCGTTGTATTTCCTGATCGGCATCTGGGGTCACGAAAACCGAATTTACGCCGCGATCAAGTTCTTCATTTTTACCCAGGCCAGCAGTTTGTTCATGCTCCTGTCGATCCTGGGGCTGTACTTTATCCATGGGGCCAGCACCGGGACGTATACCTTTGACTATAATGCCCTGCTGGCCGCGGGCCAGGGTCTGGCCGGGCTGCCGGTGGGCGCTTTTTGGCTCAGCATGGGCTTCTGGATCGCTTTTGTGGTCAAACTGCCGGCGGCGCCTTTTCACACCTGGCTGCCGGACGCGCATACCGAAGCGCCAACGGCCGGAAGCGTGATCCTGGCCGGGCTGGTGCTGAAACTGGGCGCTTACGGGCTGATTCGCTTTACGATCCCGCTCTTCCCCAGCGTGCTGCCGGGGATTGCCGCCGCGGTGATGGCGCTGGGCGTGATCAGCATCATTTACGGGGCGGTGACGGCGTACGGGCAGACCGATTTCAAACGGCTGGTGGCGTATACCAGCGTCAGCCACATGGGTTTTGTGCTGGTGGGCGTGTATGCCTGGAATGAAATGGCGCTGCAGGGGGCGGTGATGGTGATGCTGGCGCACGGCATCAGCACCGGGGCGCTGTTTGTGATCGCCGGGGCGCTGCAGGACCGCATGCACACGCGCGAAATGGGACGGATGGGCGGGCTGTGGGAAACTATGCCGCGCATGAGCGGTACGGCGCTGCTTTTCGCGGCTGCCTCCCTGGGGCTGCCGGGTCTGGGCAATTTCGTGGGCGAGATCCTGGTTTTGATCGGCGCGTACCAGGCTAATGTGACCATCGCCGTGCTGGCAAGCCTGGGCTTTATCGTCTCAACCATCTACTCGCTGTGGCTGATCCAGCGCACCTTCCAGGGGCCGAACACGCAGGGTTGGAAAATCGCGGACCTTTCCGCGCGCGAGGCGCTCATTATGGCCACGCTGATCGCCGTGATCGTGTGGATGGGAATAAACCCGCAGCCGTTGATCAATACCGCCCGGCCCGCGCTGCAAAATTTGCAGCAAACGGTAAAGGCACAGCAAAAGGCGGTACTGCCGTTACCGGCCAACCAAAACCTGGGGAAAAAGCCATGAACAGTTACCAACTGATCGCCATCGCCCCCCTGCTGATCCTGATGACCGGCATGCTGGTTGTGATCCTGGTGCTGGCCTTCCGGCGCAGCCATCCCCTGACCGCCGGGCTGACCCTGGTTACGCTGGCGCTGGCCTTGATCAGCATCCCGGTGGTAAACCCAATCGCGGGCGGCGCAGTGACGCCGCTGCTGCTCATAGATGGCTATGCCAATTTCATCATGGGGTTGATCCTGGCGGCCAGCCTGGTAGTGACCCTGCTGGCCTACGGCTACCTGAAAATCCACACCGAGCGGCATGAAGAATTTTACCTGCTGCTGCTCGCCGCAACGCTGGGAAGCTGCGTGCTGGCGGCCAGCAGCCATTTCGCGTCGTTTTTTCTGGGGTTGGAAATCCTCAGTATCTCCCTGTATGTGCTGATCGGGTATACCTATGAGAACGCCCTCAGCGTGGAGGCTGCGATCAAGTATCTGGTGCTGGCGGCGGCTTCGGCGGCCTTTCTGTTGTTTGGCATGGCGCTGGTGTACGCGCAAACCGGCACGATGGAGTTCGCGGGTATCGCGTCGGCAGCAGGCACGGGCGCGCCGGGTGAAGGGCGGGCTTCGGCTTTCTTGCTGACCGGGCTGGTGATGATCCTGGTCGGGTTTGGTTACAAGCTGGCGCTGGTGCCGTTCCATCTCTGGACGCCGGACGTGTATGAAGGCTCCCCGGCGCCGGTGACCGCGTTTGTGGCCACCATCTCCAAAGGCAGTATGTTTGCCGTGCTGGTGCGCTTCTTCAATCCTATGGACCCGCGCGGCTTCCCTTCCCTATTCGTGACCCTGGTGATCATCGCCGTGGTGACCATGCTGGTGGGTAACCTGCTGGCGCTGCTGCAAAATAACCTTAAGCGCATCCTGGCGTATTCTTCCATCGCCAACCTGGGCTACCTGCTGGTGGCCTTCCTGGCCGGGGGAACGACCGGCGTTTTGGCTTCCACGTTTTACCTGGTGTCGTATTTCATCACGATTCTGGCCGCGTTTGGCGTGGTCACGGCCCTCTCCAGCGGCAGCCGGGATGCCGGCTGGCTGGATGATTACCGCGGGCTGATGTGGAGCCGGCCCTGGCTGGCCGTGCTCCTGACCGCCAGTATGTTCTCGCTGGCCGGCCTGCCGCTGACGGTCGGGTTTGTGGGCAAGTTTACCGTGGCGCTGGCGGGGGTAGGGGCGGCGCTGTGGCTGCTGGTGATTACCCTGGTGATCTCCAGCGCGATTGGGCTGTATTATTACCTGCGGGTGGTGGTGGTGATGTATAACCGGCCCGCGCAGGAATTCGAGACGCAGAAACGCACGCCTGCCCTGGCGCCAGCCGGAAGCCTGGCGCTGGCCGGGCTGCTGCTGCTGGTGGTATGGCTGGGGGTATACCCGGCGCCGGTGCTCGAGCTGATCCAGGGGATGGTGAAGGGGTTATTTTAATACAGGATGGCTGCCGCTATGCAACAGCCATCCTGTATTTCGGAATAGCCTAAAAAAGTCCAGCAGCCAGAAGCAAATTGTACAGGTTGCCAATAATGACTGCCCCGACCCAGAGCGTGCCAACGACCAGGGCGATAACGCGCCAGCGGGCAATGGTGAGGGCACCCGCCAGAGCGCCAATGGAGGTGCCCGCGCCGGTGATGAGGAACGCCATCGCGGCGCCCTGGCTCATGCCGCCGTCGATGAGGGCGCGGACAAGGGGCAGGGAAGCTTCGGAGTTGATGTAGAGCGGCAGGCCCAGCGTCGCCGCCAGAGGCACGCTGTAGATATTGCCGCTGCCAAAGATGGCGGTTACCCAGGCCTGGGGGATGAGGCCGTTCAGGAAATAGCCGATAAAGGCGAAGCCAAAGAACATCAGCAGCAGGCGCCGGCCGGCGGTAAACGCCTCGGACAGGAACAGGCGCAGGGTGACCGGGGGTTTCGCCGGAGAAGCAGCGGCGCTTCCACAGCCGCAGGTGCTGGCGACTGGTGCTGGAGTGGTTCCCGAGCAGCCGCAGGTGCTCTCAGCGCTGGCCTGTGGAACAGGCGCATTACTTCCGCAGCCGCATTCACTTCCGGTATCCGGAATGGGCAAGCTGGCGGTCGCCACAACCGTACTTCCGCAGCCACAGGCGACTGGGGCGGTCGCCACAACCGTACTTCCGCAGCCACAGGCGACTGGGGCGGTCGCCACAACCGGGGTTCCGCAGTCACAGGTGGCCGGGGCGGTCGCCACAACCGGGGTTCCGCAGCCACAGGTGGCCGGGGCGGTCGCAGCAACCGGGGTTCCGCAACCACAGGCGACTGGGGCGGTCGCAGCAACCGGGGTTCCACAGCCACAGGCGGCAGAGGCGGTCGCTGGTGGAATGAATGCTGGCTGTTCCGCCAGGGAAGAGCCACAGCCGCAAGTACCTGAGGCAAGCGCATCCCGGGCAAACAAAAGGGAAACTAGCTCTGGCTGGCGAACACCTGAGCGCTGGACATTGTTCCGCGTTTCGAGACGAGCCGGTGCCTGGTTACCGGCGGCAACGGTCGCGACGACCAGGCGTGACTGGTTGGCCAGCCAGCCGCGGCTTTCGGCGATCCCGGCGACGAGGCCGCCCAGCAGGCCCAGCAGGATGGAGGCGATGTAAAAAGCGATGGAAAACGGCCAGCCGAACAGGCCCGCGCTGTAAAACAGCCCTTCCGGCGATGTAAGCGGGGAAGCGACCATAAAAGCCACGATCGGGGCCCAGGGCATCATTCCCGTCATCATGCCGAGGATGATGGCAGTGGTACCGCAAGAACACAGCGGGGTTGCCACAGCGGCTGCTGTGGCGCCAATCACGCCGGCCTGACGGTAGCGGGTGAGAAAGGCTGAAACCTTGTTGGCATCGATATACAGCTTCATGGCCACGGCGATAAGAACACTGACCAGCAAAAAGGGCCAGTTATGCGTGAAGGTGATCCACACTTGCAGTACCGTCTTGAGGAATAAATTGGTAAGGAAGTCCATTTCAAGTCTCCATCAGGATAATATCGTATTTCTACGATATAGACGGAGATCGTTAAAAAAAGACGCAAGACTGGGAAAGAGCGTCAATTCGTTATTCGGGATCCATTATTCGGTCCGATGGATTTTCTTGAATGGGAATACAGAAATTCCTGCTCAGGCTTTTTATTCGTTGACGGCTGCCAATATTTTCGGATGATTACTGGCAGGCACCAGTTGTTTGGTTCGTGCAAGCGCAGCAGCGGGCGCGGTAGTCGTAGACCAGGCCGCGAGCGTCGAACTCGAAGTGGCAGCAGGTTAGCAAGGCATCTTTTATTTTCTGGCGGGCGCGCTGGACCCTGGATTTGGCTCCGGAAAGCGAAATGCCCTGCCGCTCAGCCAGCGCTTTCTGGCTCAAACCCTCGTACTCGGTCAGGATCAGCGCTTCGCGGTACGGCTCGGGCAGGGTTTGGACGATCTCACGGATGTCGGCGGTGAGGTTTTGCACGAGCGGATCTTCATCGCCAGGGTCATCCCCGCTGGCCGCTGCCTGGAAATAGCGCTCGGCCCCATCGGGTAGATCGGAGAGCGACACCAACCTGCGCCGGCCGCGGTAGTAATCGGCGATGCTGTTGCGGGCAATTTGATAGATCCAACTCTCCAGTTTCTGCGCATCCCGGACGGTGTCCAGACGGTCATGGATGCGCAGAAAGACATCCTGAAGGATATCCTCGGCATCGTCTTCGTCGGGAAGGCGGCTGCAGATAAAGCCGCGCAGCCGGTCATGCAGGCGGTTCCAGAGCGATTCGAGGGCGGGGTCCATAGGTTGTTTATAACCCTTTCTTCATGATTCGAGTAGGGGTTATAAAGGTTTTCTTTCCGACCCCGGACCTCAAAGAAAATCTTAACGCTTCAACCGCCAATGGCGATAGAATATGAGGGATCCTGGTTTAACAATTTTTAGCCGTTAAGCCGTATGCGTCCGTATTCATTATAAGGAGCCTGCCATGACCGATACCTCCGCACCTGCCAACCTGGACTGGTTTCTCCACGACCGGTTTGGACTGTTTGTTCATTGGGGTTTGTATGCACTGCCCGCCCGGCATGAATGGGTGCGCAACTTTGAGAAGATTAGCAACGAGGATTACCAGAAGTACTTTGACCATTTTGACCCCGACCTGTACGACCCGCAGGTGTGGGCGGAAGAAGCCAAGAACGCCGGGATGAAGTACGCGGTGATCACCTCCAAGCACCATGAAGGTTTTCCCTTGTGGGACAGCGCGCTAACCGATTATAAGGCCCCCAATACTCCGGCCAAACGCGACTTGCTGCACCCGTGGGTGGATGCTTTCCGGGGAGCGGGTTTCAAGGTCGGTTTTTACCACTCGCTGCTCGACTGGCACCACCCCGACTACCCCATCGACGGGCTGCACCCCATGCGCGAGGATGTGAAATTCCGCGAACAGGAAAAAGACCGGGATGTGCGCAAGTACACGGAATACCTGCACGGACAGACACGCGAGCTGCTGACCCAGTTTGGCAAGGTGGATATCCTCTGGTTCGACTTCTCCTACTCCGGGCAAGATTGGGGATGGGCTCGCGGTAAGGGCAAAGAAGACTGGCAGTCGGAAAAGCTGCTCAAGATGGTGCGGGAGCTGCAGCCGGGGATCATCGTCAACGACCGGTTGGAAATTGGCGGGGATGTGCGCACACCCGAACAGTACCAGCCGCGCGGCTGGATGGAAGTGGACGGGAAACGGGTGGTGTGGGAAGCCTGCCAGACGCTGAACGGCAGCTGGGGCTACCATCGCGACAACCTGGATTGGAAACCGGTGGTGATGCTGGTGCGCATGCTGGTCGACAATGTGTCTAAGGGCGGCAACCTGCTGCTCAACGTGGGACCCAATGCGCGGGGAGAATTCGAACCGCGCGCACTGGAAACCCTGCGCGGGATCGGAAAATGGATGCGCCTGCACGGGCGCTCAATTTACGGCTGCACGGCCAGCGAATTTTCTCCGCCGCCCGACTGCCGCTTTACGCAAAACGGCAAGCGGCTGTACCTGCACGTATTTGCCTGGCCCTTCCGCCATATCCACCTGGAAGGCATGGCCGGACGGGTGGAATACGCGCAGCTGTTGAACGATGGATCGGAAGTGCGCATGCTGGCATTGGACCCGCACCAGCAAGCCCAGAACACCAGCATGGGCGGAGCCGCCGGGACGCTGACGCTGGAACTGCCGATCCAAAAGCCGGATGTAGCCGTGCCGGTGATTGAATTGTTCTTGAAGTAGGGACGGGCCAAAAAACAGAGTGGCCGAAGGTTGCTTAGCAAACCCCGGCCACTCCTTATTAAATTCAATGGAAAAGCGTTGTCTTTATGCGCGCCTGGCAAGCTCTGCTTTGGCAGCTTCGCGGAGCGCGGAGTGGTCGTGGATGATGGTGGGCTGCGGTTGGGTATCCTCGTCTTCGGTGACGTCCAACAGGGTCAGGTCGGGGACGGCGGCGAGGCGGCTGAGGGTCTCTTCATCCAGTTTGGCCAGATTGGGCGCTGCCAAACGTTCGAGGGCCAGGCTGGCCATCTGCGCGACCTCGTCGACGTAAGAATCCAGATCTTCGTCGGCTTCCTGGTCTTCCTCCTCTTCCGAATATTCCTCGTCGCCAGCCGTCTCAAAGTAACTTTCTCCACCAGCCGCATCCTCGTCCGCTTCATCGTCCAGAGATACTTCCTCCCAGACATTGCCTTCCGCGAGGGTCAGAAGATATGGGAGGTCACCGGCCTTTTCAAGAGCCAGCACCCCGATCTCCATCAGCCGGTCGTATTCGACTTCCAGGAGGGGGTCTTTTTGACTGGAGAAGACCGGGTTGCGTTCCTGGACGTGGTCCATCTCGCGCCGAAGAACGGCGACCAGTCCATCCACTGAGCCAAGCTGGGCCAGGGCTTCGATCAGAGCAAAGCGCAGCAGCCAGGAACCCTCCTCGTGCTTGAGGAGCGGCAGAACGGCGCGCCGGTCGCCGATACTGGATAGCGCTTCAATCGCGGCATGCCGCACCTCACGCTCCTCGTCCTCCAACCGGTCGGTCAGCCGGTCAACGGCATCCGCCGGGGCCTTTTCGCCTAACTCGCCAAGCCCAGCGGCGGCATCGCGGCGTTCCTGCCATTGGCGGGAGGACAGGTCTACCATCAATTGATCGGGATCCAGTGGAGGGAGCACGCGCTCTTCTTGTAGATCGGAAAGGGCTTCGCGGGCTTCCGCCTGGCCCGGTTCCAGTTCAAGCGCCCAAAGGTAGCATAACCCGGCCTCAAAGGTTCGGTCCAGGTCTTCGTAAAGCACGCCGCGCAGGTACCAGGCATACGCCCATTCCGGTGTAAGCCACAGCGCCAGGGAATCTTCCACCAGACCGCGCTCCGTCATTTCGGTTTCCCGCAGTTCGACCGCGTTGTTCAGGTGCTGTTCGGCGGTAAGAAAAGAGATATGTGAGGTATCCGGCACAAACGCACGCACATAGGCGCCCTCATAATCCATCACCTGCTGGTTGCCAGACATATGCGGTAGAACCGGCTCATACCCGGCCCGGCGCAGAGCTTCATCCGCATCGTGCCCACCAATCGCCTCGAGCGCTTCTTTGATCGCATCGGCCACCTCGCCGCGTGTTTTTTTGAGTATTTCCTCAAGGATCGGAATAGCCCGCGGATGGCCCAGGTCGCCCAGCATAGCGGCAGCAACCACCTGACCGTCGGGGTCGCCGGATTGGCGAACGGCATCCAGCAAATAGCGCCAGCCAACGCCATCATTCATCTCTGCCAGAGCCAGAGCGGCTTCCAGGCGGGTAGCGAGGTTGGAATGTTCCAGAAGCTTGTATAGACCATCCATATCATGCTCAGCGACCATTTTTTGGATGTTATGGGAACCGAAACTATTCATGGTAGTCTCCTTATTTTTTAACCGCGAACTCATGCGCTACGCAAGCGCCGCGTTCCGTGATTCGGAAATGAAGGCGCGTTTTGCGTGATCCAACAAGGTATGAGCATCTTATAGAAAGTGTACAGGGTATTGAGGAAAGGGGCAAGATGGAAGGGAAAGATGTTCAGGGCTTTCACAAAGTCGAAAGCCCTGACCTGCGGAGGAAGAACCATCCCCTTGATCCCCTTCCTGGGCTTCGCCCGGAAGGGGAAACAAACGTTTCTGGGGTATCTGAGGCGGAAATCCCGCCTCAGATACCCCAGACCCCGGAAAAGTGCAAGGGACTTTGCGAATTTCCGGGGCAAGATATTCGAGGCGAGGGGCGCTGGTGATGGAAATGACAATGTCGTAAAGAACCAATAAAATTTCCAACCAAACCATTTCTTTGGATTAAACGTTGTATAATTATAAACAAACGCCAATTAAAGACATTCTTATTTTTCGGGTGAATGCGATGATATTCGGCAGTTTATCGGCCAACCCACGATTTTTTCGAGCACTACTGGTCGGAGGGGCGCTGTGCGCGATCGTATTGATCAACAGCATCTTCGTCATCGGTGGAGATGATTTCTTTGCTGTCAGCAGCACCCTGCTCTCGCCCATCGCCGCGCTGGTGGGAAGTTTTCTGTTTTTCCGCGCCAGGGCGATCGTCAAAGACCCCAGTTTTCAACATCTATGGCTGTGGATGGGGATCGGATTTGGCTTGTGGGGTTTGGCGGATAGCATATGGGCAGTCTATTCGCTGTGGGTCGATGGGCTTCCCGGTGTTTCCGTTGCAGACTTATTATGGATCATTGGGTATATCCCTTTATATGTGGCGGTCCTGATCCGCTTGCGCACACTCAAAACCGGACCAACCACGGCGCAAAAATGGATTATCGGGGTTATTGGGCTCGCATGGACGCTTTACACGGCCCTCATTGGGATCCGCCCCATCCTGGCTGATTTTGACCCGGCGCGCCTGCTGGAAGGATTGGTCATGCTTGCGTACCCAATTGGGGACCTGGGTCTGGTTATACTGGCAAGCATTATCCTGTTCATGCTGAAAGGCGGGCGGTACGCTTTGAGCTGGCGGCTAATCTTCACCGGCATTTTTGTCATGGCTTTCTCCGACATCCTCTATAACTATGCCGTCTGGCATGCGCTTTACTACCCGGAAGGGCAAGTAAATTTCCTCACCAACCTGACCGACACAACCTACATTCTTGCTTATGTGCTGGCTGGCATTGGGGCATATATTTACAGCTTATTGTGGAAAAATAACGAATTGCCGGATATGCGCGTTACAAGTTCTCCATCGAAACGTTACCACTGCTTTATTGGGACGGACCGGGAAGGCGACATTATTTCAACCAGTGAAAATATTGCCTGGTTGATGAATGCGAAAAACAACAGCCAGTTTTACCGAATCCCGCTCAATGAAGCCTGGGGAATGGATGCCCAAAGCCTGCAGATGCTTACGGAGAAAATCATTGACCGGGGGAGCATCTATCGGGAACCGGTTACGATCTTGACAGTGGATAAGAAAAGCCAGCCGGTAATGCTATCCGCATTGGCGACCTATGACATTGAACAAGCATTCACCGGGATCAATTTTGCGCTTCAAGCGGATACGAAGGCGCCGGTTGAAAACCAGCTGCCACAGAGCCGGGATTTGCGAGCGATCATCCGGCATGTGCTTTTCACCGCCAGCACGCAACTCAAAGATGAGGATAATGCCCTGCGCGCGTATTTCCTGGAAATATTCCGTCTGCTCTTATCCGTGCTGTACCAGTTTGGTGGAGATCTGTACAAAGACGAGCTCATCACGGAACTAAACCACACCCTCTGGCAGAAAAACGTGCAGGCCAGCATCAGTGAAACGGTGATTGAGGTTTGCGAAGATTATGAAGGCGAGGAACTGGCGGGTATTCTTTCCGAACTACTGCAAACCACGCAGGACCTGATCTCGAAAGTTATTGGAGCGCAGGTGGTACGTGAGAAACTGAATGAGTTCGAGCAAGAAATGAGCCGGAACCTGAACCTGCCCAGCAAGCTGGATAGGAACAGGCTCAAGATGCACGCGCCGCAGCCTCAATCCGGATAAATCCAGGTACCCGTTTCCCCTTTCAATGCCCGGCCGATATTCTCGGGGTTGGTGATCAGCGCCTGTTTGCCGCCAGCTTCCAGATACCAGATAATGGCCTGAATTTTAGGGGCCATCGAGCCTTTGGCAAAATGAATGCCTTCGGCAAGGTACTGCCTGGCTTCGGAGAGCGTTATTTTATCCAGCCAGCGCTGCTCAGGTTTGCCATAATTGAGCGCCACTTTTTCCACAGCAGTGGAAATGACAAACAAGTCGGCTTTGAGCTTGCGGGCCAGCAGGGAGGAGGCATAATCCTTGTCGATCACCGCGGCAATGCCACAGTAATTGCCATCGCCTGGATCGATGACCGGGATACCGCCGCCGCCTACGGTAATGGTCACGATGCCTTTCTTAATCACGGTTTCGACGGTTTCCAACTCGACGATTTCCTTGGGCATGGGTGAGGCAACCACCCGCCGCCAGCCGCGACCGGCATCCTCGACTACTGTCCAGCCCTGCTCCAGGTGCCGGCGCCTGGCTTCGGCTTCATCCATGAAGCCGCCGATGGGCTTGGTGGGGTTCTTAAAGGCGGGGTCGTCCTTATCCACCAGCGTCTGAGTAATCACGGTGACCACTTTTTTGCGGATGCCGCGCTGGTAAAGAATGTTTTGCAGGTTCTGTTGGAGAGCATAACCAATGGCTCCCTGACTGTCAGCGCCGCAGACGTCCAGCGGGATTTCGTGCATCCCTTCGTATTTCGCGGCAATCTCTGAGCGGCGCAGGATGAAGCCTACCTGCGGGCCGTTGCCATGGCCAATAGCCACTTCCCAGCCCTGCTCGATCAGGTCAGCGACGTGGTAGCAAGTTTCTTTGGCGGCCTGATATTGGTCTTCCACCGAATGGTGTTTTTCATCTTTGATCAGCGAATTGCCACCAATGGCAATGACAGCTAATTTTTTGGTCATCGGAATTTCTCTCCTTGGACTGTTATTTTATCGCAAAGGAGGCAGGTAGGGGAATATAAACTGCTTATTGTTTTTTTATTCCGATAGCAGTATGATAGATTAGACTAGTCAGACTAGTCAGCCAAGGAGGTGCAGAATGGGTAATATCTGGCAATTGCAAGAGGCGAAAAGCAAATTCAGTGAAGTGATCGACCAGGCAATAACGCATGGGGTACAGATCGTGACCCGGCGGGGGAAAAAGACAGTCGTGGTGATGCCATTTGATGAATATGAGCGTTTGACCAAAACCGGCGGCAGCCTGACCCAGTTCCTGTTGGATTCGCCTTTGGCGGGGTCGGACCTGTTGGTTGAGCGTGACACGAGCTTGCCGCGCAAGATTGATATTGAGCCATGAATTATCTCCTGGATACCTGCGTCCTTTCTGAATTCACGCGCCGGCGCCCTGAGGAAAAGGTTATCCACTGGATCGATCAGATCGATGAAGAAAAACTTTTCATCAGCGTCATTACCATCGGTGAAATTCAACACGGTATCGAGCGGTTGCCCAAATCACAGCGAAAAACCGAATTGTTATCCTGGCTAAATGTTGGGTTCGTCAAGCGCTTTGAACAGCGCATACTTCCTTTAGATTTACCTACTATGTTCCTATGGGGGGCGTTAACAGCCCGGATGGAGCATACGGGCCAGCCGATGGGAGTCATGGATTCCCTGCTGATTGCCACAGCACTGCGGAACAATCTCATTATCGCCACGCGAAATGTAAACGATTTTCTCCCCTGTGGAATACAGGTGACGAATCCCTGGGTTTGATACGGCCTGTGTCTAAATTCGTTTTTGGGATATCGCGTAACAGCTAGCGTCCTTACAGCACAAATTTCATCGAGACTGCGTGCTCGACCAATTGAAAGCCAATTTCCTCATACAGCGCCACCGTCTCAGGGGTGTCGCCCCAGGATTCGAGGCGCACGGGGCGACGGGAATGAGCGCGCAGCCAGCGCAGGGCGGTAAGAACCATGGGGCGCTGGAGCCGGTGGTGGCGGTGCTCGGGGGCAACGCCGGGCTCGTCGACCAGGTCTTCTGGGTCCACCGACTGGGCTTTACAGGAGCCGATGACGGAACCATCCGGGGCAAAGGCCAGGAAGATACCGTTAGGGTCCCAATTTTTCGTCCACGCGCCGAGTTCCTCGGGCTTGACTCCGCCGGCGGTGTTCTCGTGATGGCCCATCATATCGGCAAAGCCGCGGTTACAGGCATCGGTGAGGAGTTGAATATCAGCTACTTCGGCATAGCTGCGCACGAAGTAGCCGGGCGGCCAGGCCGGTTCGGCAAAATCCGCTTCGGCGGGCGCGCGCAGCACCCAAACGTCCCCGGCGGGTTGGTAGCCGTTGTGACGCAGGAAAGCGATGGCCGGAAGATCTTTCTCGTTGATTTCATTGTAGGTACACTGCGCGCCCGCTGCCCGTGCCACCGCATTGAGCAGGCCCAACATGCGGCTGCCCAACCCGCGGCGGCGCCAGTGGGGATGGACAAGAATATCCACATAGATGCGTTCGGGGATCTGGGGGTAGAACCGGGCGTACCCGACCAGCGTTTCAGGATCGGTGGGGGATTCGGCCACCCAGCGGCGCCCCCGCCCCGAAGCCAGTACCCGGCGCAGGTGTTCGAGGGTGGTTTCCACCGCGCCGGTTTTCTCCAACTCAACGGCATGCACCAGGCGCAGCCAGGGCTCCAAGTCTTGTTCGGAAGTGAGCTCGCGGATGGCGAACTTTTGATCGGTGTTCATGTGTGGGAATCTGTGTCCTAACCTCCTGGCTGATTTATAATACCATCAACTCCAAAAGTTGATCGCTTCTAAAATTCTAACCATCTTTAGGGAGAATACAATGAAGATCTCGATCGCATCGTATGCTTTTCACGGGCTGCTGGCGCAGGGGATGATGGATGTGTTTGGCTACCTGGAAACATGCAAGTACCGCTACCATGTGAACGCCGCGGATATCTGGAACGGTTTCTTTCCCACTATCGACGAGGATTTCATCAAAAAGGTCAAAACGGCGCTGGACGAACGCGAGATGGCGCTGGCGAACCTGTGCGTGGACGGCCCGCACATCTGGGACGACGACCCGGCCGCGCGCGAGAAGAACTACCAGACGGCCCTGGCTTACCTGCAAGTGGCGCGAATGCTGGGGGCGCAAACCATCCGCATCGACGCGGGCGGCAAAGGCGATACATTCAGCGAGGAGCAGTTTGACCTGATCGTGAAGCGTTACAAGGAATACGCGCAGCGCGCTCACGACCTGGGTTTCCTGGTCGGCCCGGAAAACCATTGGGGCCCAGAGGTGGCGCCGGAGAACATGCAGCGCATCTGTGAAGCGGTGGACCACCCGGCATTTGGCGTGCTGCTGCACTTCCGCGGGAACGCCGGTGACGCGATCATCGCGCCATGGGCGATGCACACGCACATTTCCTGGGAAATCAGCGAGAGCAATCTGGCGGAAAGCCTGCCGATGCTGCGCAACGCCGGCTACCAGGGCTACTACAGTGTGGAACACCACACCGGGAAGAACGAGTATACCGAGACGGGCGTGCAGCTGGCGCGAGTGCGCGACCAGCTCAGCCGTTGGTAATTTTAAATATGGTAGTTTCTCGGCTAGCCGAGAAACTACCATAAAATAAATTAACGATAAAGCGGCGGGCCGCCGGGGGCGGCGTTGATTTCTTCGACGCTGACTTCGCAGCCTTTTTTGGCTGAGAGGTAGACCCCTTCGGTGATCTGCGAGGCGCGCAGGGCGTAGCGGGCAGTGGGCAGGAGCTGGACGCGCCCAAGCTGGGCCCAGATCCAGTGTGTTTGCGAATCGTCGAAACCTTTAATGTCCGGGGTGACCTGATGCCAGCGCCAGTTGGCGGTTTCCAGGTCGAAGGTGCCGTCCATTTCCATATCGCCGATGGTGGTGTAGTAGGTGAAAGGTTCCATGCGTACGCCGCCGCGGCTGCCCATCAGGTAATCGCCTTCGGGCGGGCCGGAGTGAATGGCCCAGCTGCTCTCCAGCGTCAGGGTGATGCCGCCAGCCAGGCGGACCAGGGCCGCGCCAAACTCTTCGACGTTGTAATCGCTGATCTCGCGGCGCCCCTCATACATGCCGGTCTGCTGGTTTTTGGTACCGGAAACGGTGAGTACATCCGGCGCGTCCAACAAATACATCAGCCGGCCCAGCGAGTAAATAGCCATATCCAGGAGCGTGCCGCCGCCCGACGTTTTGGTATTGACGAATTCCTTGGTGCCGTAGCCGTCCACAAAGGGGCGGTTGCGCCGGCGGTGGGTGTAGCACTTGGCGTAATAGATTTCCCCCAGATAGCCCTCGGCCATCAGCCGGCGGGCCGCCTGGGTTTCTTTCTGGTAAATGGTGGCGAGCTGAACATGCAGCATCTTGCCGGTCTGCTGGGCCGTTTCGTACATGGCCCTGGAATCGGCATACGTCCATGACATGGGTTTTTCGCAGTAGACGTGCTTGCCCGCTTTGAGCGCGTCGATGGTTATGGGCGCGTGGAGGAAGTTGTGCACGCATACATCCACCGAATCGATATCCTCGCGCGCCAGCAGGTCATGATAGTTGGGGGACATATTTGGCACATTGTACTGGCGCGCCACCCGCTCCATCTCATCCTCGCGGATATCGCATACTGCCACGATTTCCGCTTCCGGGATTTTGGAGTAACGCTCAAGATGTTGTTTTGCGATCTGGCCAGTGCCAATGACGCCAATGCGGACCTTACCGTTTTTCATACGGGGCTCCTTCTTTTGTCAGGTGAAATGTACTAGATCGGCTTTTTCCCGAATAATCGGGACGGGCATAATGGAGAGTTCTACGGCTTAATTCTATCATACCGGAAACCAGTGGGGTTAGGATGGCGCGGGCATTAAGGAAACCTTATCGCTCCGAAAAAAGCACAAAATCTGGACTATAATTCGCTTGTTTACCCCCATGCCCGTTGGGTACCGATCAATCGATTTTTTTGTCCGGAAAGGCACGCAACCGATGAATGTGAATACTGTCGCTCCTTTATCTTTGCCCGCGCTCTTATTGAACCTTGGTCTGGGGATTGCTCTCTCAATCGTGGTCGCCTGGTACTACGTCCGGTTTGGGGCTTCGTTATCGAACCGCTCACAGTTTGCTCCAACGCTGCCCATGCTGACGTTGATTACGTTACTGGTAATCACCATAGTCAAATCCTCCCTGGCGCTTTCGTTGGGGCTGGTTGGCGCGCTTTCAATTGTCCGTTTTCGCACAGCCATTAAAGACCCGGAAGAACTGATCTTCCTCTTCTTCGCGATCTCTATTGGGCTGGGTCTGGGGGCCGACCAGCGCATCCCGACCCTGGTGGCGTTCGGGGTGATAATGGCGTACCTGTTTGCCCGAACGCTATTGTCGACCCGATCAAAGCGCTCGCACAGCCTGTACATGAATATCCAGATTGAAAACGACGGTAAAAGCTCGAACGTATTCAACGAGGTTAACCAGCTGCTGCTGAATGAACTGCGCGAAGTGGATATGCGGCGGATGGACCACAGCGGGAGCCGCATGCAGATGACGTATTATCTGAACGTGCGGGATGAGACAGCGCTGGTGCGGACCATGGATGCACTGCGCGCCGCCTTCCCCGGCAGCTCGGTGAGCCTGGTAGAGCAGAACAATCTGCTCGGAGGGTAAGCGAAGGTGAAGTTTACCCGAGCCAAAGACACCCCGGCAGGGCAAACGACGGGCAGCAGCAGGCGCGCCTGGCTTCGAAGCTGGTATATCCAGGCAGCCTTGCTGGTCATCGCGTTTGTGCTGGGCGCGGCAGTATACCGTTCGGGGATCGCGCGCCCGGCCAGCCTGTTCTTGCGAACGCTGATCAGCAGCGGGCCGCGGTCATCCGAGATGCCGGCGCCCGTCCAGGAAGCGGCGAAAAGCATCCAGGATGAGATCCGCATGTACACGGAAAATGGGCTGCTGACCCTCTACATTGACCTGCCGTTTGAGAACTACCAGAAACTACTTGATAAGCGTGATGAAGCCTTAAAGATTGGCATCCTCAATACCACCGACGCGGACCTGGTCAGCGCCAAGGTGCATCTACAAGACGGCCAAAAGATGGACGCGAAGCTGCGCCTGAAAGGGGACTGGACGGATCACCTGGAAGGCGATAAGTGGTCTTTCCGGATCGAAATGAAAGGCGACGGGCAGGTGTTGGGGATGAAGCAGTTCAGCATCCAGACCCCCGCCGCCCGGAACTTCCTGAATGAGTGGGCCTTTCACCAGGTTCTGCTCAAGGAAAATGTGCTCACCACGCGCTACCATTTCGTCAACGTGCTGCTCAATGGAAAGCTGTTGGGGATCTATGCCCTGGAAGATCATTTTGCGGCGGAGCTGATCGAATCGCAGGGACGGCGGCAGGGGTTGATGATCCGCTTCAACGAAAACCTTATGTGGGACAACATGAGCGTCTTCTGGGCCAACGGAATCAACCAGACGAGCAATTACAGCGTCACCACGGAATTAAGCGCGAGTATCGATGCTTTCCAGGAAGCGAAGCTGGCGAAGGACGCAGTCCTTTCCGAGGAGGCTAAAGCGGCGAAAGACATGCTGCGCGCCTTCCAGGCCGGGGAGCGGCCTGCTGCTGAGGTGTTGGACGTGGACCTGTGGGGGCGCTTCTTCGCGCTGCATGATCTATGGGATGCCGCGCATGGGGCAGCCTGGCACAACCTGCGCTTCTACTATAACCCGGTCACCGGGCTGCTGGAGCCGGTGGCGTTTGATTCGGAACCGTTCTACAGTCACGACCCTATGGCAAGCATCACCAGCGATTTCATCCAGACGCGCGTCTTTAACGACCCGGTCATCCGGGCGGCCTACGCCCGCGAATTGAAACGCGTCACCCAGGCCGGGTATATCGATGAGATGGTTAGCAGTCTAACCGCGGAGCACGACCGGCTGCTTGATGCGTTGAACATGGAATTCCCCGCGAACGTGGCTATCCCGGACAAGAGCGTGGGGGTGGATTGGGATATGTTGAAACAGCGCGGGGCAGCGCTCGCCCTGGAGCTGCAGCCCGCGGATGTGGTGCGCGGTTCATACCAGGCGCTGAACGTTCAGCCCGGTTCTACCGGCAGCCCCACCCTGGCGCTGGACCTGGTCAACCTGATGATTTTCCCGGTGCAGGTAGAGCGGGTTGAAATCAACGGCAAAGCCATCCTGGTCGGCGAGCAACCCGTGACGCTCGCGCCGGTGATCGACCCGCAGAACCATGCCTTCGAGCCCACCCATATTAAGGTGCCGTTGTCCAGCGCTGAAGGGCTGGATCAGGAGACAGCGCCCAAGGTTGAAGTAGTCGCGCGGCTGGTGGGGGTGGACGGTGAGTTCAAGAAGGAGATCAGCGGGGGAACGGCGCCAGAAGGACTGCAAACCGGGCCGTCCCCGCGCCAGCCGACCCTGGCAGAAGTAATCAAACAACACCCATTCCTGGTGAATGATCCGCAACATGCCAACAAGCTGATCGTATCGCCGGGCAACTGGGATGTACAGGGCGACCTGATCCTTCCAGACGACATGGATCTGACAGTTCCCGCCGGGACTGTACTGCGCTTTGAACAAGGCAGCATATTATACGGGAACGGCTCGTTATACCTGCTCGGAACAGCGGATGCGCCGGTACTGCTGACCGCGCAAAACGGCACCTGGGGCGGGATTGTGATTGTGAATACCCCGCGCGATTCGCTGTGGCAGTACACGGTGGTGGAAAAAACGGGCGGGATAAACCGCAGCGGCTGGGTGATGACCGGCGGGATTACCTTCTACCAGGCTTCGATCGTTCTGGAGCATACTCTGCTGGGGAATAACCAGACGGAGGATGCTATTAATGTGATCCACGGCATTTTTACTTTCCGCGACTGTGAATTCGCGAACACCTTCGCGGATGCGCTGGACAGCGATTTCTCCAGCGGTGAAATTAGCAACTGCACCTTTCATGATATCGCCGGGGATGCCGTGGATGTGAGCGGTACGCAGGCAACACTCCGCGGAACGCGCATGCAGCGGATTACGGATAAGGGCGTTTCGGTCGGCGAAAAGAGTACGATTACCATTACGGACAGCAGCATGGATACGGTGGGGATCGGGGTGGCCAGCAAAGATTTATCGAAAGCCACGGTAACGCGCACCGAAATCCGCAGCGCACGTTTCGCGGCGCTGGCAGCGTATATCAAAAAACCGGTCTTCGGCCCAGGCTGGATCGATGCGCGCGACGTCACAATTATCGACACACAGAAAGCCGCAGTCGCGCAGAACGGCAGCACGGTGCTGATCGACGGCAAAGCGGTAGAGACCGTGGACCTGGATGTGGACCGGTTATACAGTGAAGGCATCCTGGGGAACTAGCAGCATGGATAGCGAACTGCGCAGCGTGCGCTACGAACTCAAGATGATCTGCGACCAGGCCTTACTTGCAACAACGCGCAGCTGGGCCTGGCTGCATTCCGCCGGTTTTCATGAAACGTTCCCACCCCGGCAGGTAAACAATATCTACTTCGACACCCTGGACCTGGACACATACAACGATCACGTGGACAGCGCCTCCGAGCGGCGGAAACTGCGTTTCCGCTGGTACGGCGAGGATCTTATCCGAGCCCAGGGGCAGCTTGAGCTTAAAGAGAAAAATGAACGCGTGGGGTGGAAGCTGGTCCAACCAGTTGAAGCGATGCTGGACCTGAGCGCCTGCGACTGGACCGAGGTGCAGTGGGCCCTGCTTGGCGGGCTGCGCGGGGCGCAAAGCGGGTTATTTCAGGAGATGCTGCACGTCTCGCGCCCGCTGGTGATGAACTGCTACCAGCGCGATTACTATGAATCGGCGAATGGGCAGGTGCGCCTGACGCTGGATTATGACTTTCACGCATATGACCAGTGGATGACAGCCCGGCCAAACCTGACGTTCCGCCTCCCGGCGTTGGAGCAGATGGTGATCGAACTAAAAAGCGAGGTAGCATACGCCCGCTATCTGGCGGATGTTCTGGCCGAATTCCCGCTGCGGGTAAACCGGCATTCCAAGTATATTTCCGCTCTGGGTCCAATCGTGGGGCGATGAAGTGAAGCGCTTTCTGGCCGTGTTCATCCTGATATTCGGACTGGTGGGGTGCCAAACGGTTAAACCCATTCCGCACCCACGAGCCGCGGACCCGGCCAATGCCCACCCAGGCGACATCAGCCTGAATGGAGTGGACCTGGTGGATCCGCCAAAGCAGCCTTACCAGATCCTGGTGGTTGGTCACCTGTACGGCGGCGTTCAAGGCGAAGACCGGTCGCCGGATAAGGCACTGCTCGCCAGGATTCCCGCGTTAAAAAAGAACCCGCCCAGCATGCTCGTCTCGCTGGGAGATATGGTGAAAGCATCCAAGAAGGAAGATTTTGACGAGCTCGATCGCCAGTTAATCCGCCAGCTGCCGTTCGCGGTGTTCAACGTGCCCGGCAACCACGATGTAGAGGACCGCGCATTGTATGAAGCCCGGTACGGCCAGACATTTTATAGTTTTCGGTACGGATCCGCGCGCCTGGTTTTTCTGGATACCGAACGTGAAACGTGCGCCATTGATGCGGAACAGGTGGAGATGCTGCGCAAAGCGTTACAGGATGCCCGGGATGACGCCAACACCAGCAACATCCTGATCTTCATGCATAAGACGCTGTTTTTTGCCAATGAGCGCCTGTTCGAACTCCAGAAGTACGGTGTTCAGCCCAATGTTTGGGAATGCTATGGATCGCATAGTTTTGCGGAAGTGATGCAAAACATCCTCCAACCAACGGCAGCCCAAAAGCCGCTGTACCTTTTCGCCGGGGATGTGGGCGCGTGGGGCAACCTGACGCCTTATTACGAGCGAAGCAGCGCCGCGCCCATCACCATGCTGATGACCGGGCTGGGCGACACCGCCAAAGACGCGGGTATCCTGATCACCGTGGACGGGGAACAGGTGCGCCTGGAGGTGTACCCGCTGACGGACCAGGCAATCCCGGCGCTGGAGACCTTTACCCCGGCATACTGGGTAAAGCAGGCCGAAGACCAGTAGCGTTATCAGGCTCGAATGCTTCTAATATGGAAGCGCAGCGGCACAGCGTATTCCGCTGAAAAACTTTCCGGCGTCATTTGAATGTTCTTAATGCTCGCGCGGTATTTTTCGAGATACGCCGGATTATGGTTCGCGGGCTCCGCTTGTGGCTCAATGGTCACCTCCCCGGTGAACACGACTACCGCATCGCCCTCTTCGTCGCTGTTCAGGTTGAGGGATGCCTTGGGGTTGGCCGCCAGGTTGCGCAGCTTTAACTTCCCCGGTTGAGAATACATGCGGATGCTTTCCCCTTCCCAGACGAACCAAACCGGCGTCGGTGTAGGCATGCCATCCGCGCGTACGGTGGTCAGCCAGATGACCATTTCCTTGCGCAGCCGTTCGGCTAACTTTTGACCCTCAGCGCTGTCCCAATCCATGCTGCCCTCCAATGTTTGAAACTCGCGGAAAAGCGGTTGGATAAAACGGTATGCAATACCGGTAGCTTCAATTATGGCACGGAAAGGTTATAATTCAAGCGGCTGTGAATTCAACAATCGAGGTGAGGCATTGATCGCCAAAGCAGTGGTACCGGGGATTTACCAGATTTCTTTAGGCTTCGTGAACACCTTCCTGATCGACGCCGGGGAGCTGACGCTGATCGATGCTGGCATCGGGGGAAGTGAGAAGAAAATTCTGCAGGCATTGGAAGAGCTGGGCAAAAAGCCCTCCGACCTGCGCCACATTCTGATCACGCACCTGCACGCCGACCACACGGGCGGGCTGGCAGCGCTAAAGAAAGCCACCGGCGCGGAGACATATATGCACCCGCTGGATGCCGCCGACTACTGCCAGGGCATCACCATGCGACCCATCCCTCCGGGACCCGGACTGCTGGGCGGCCTGATGGCGGGCATGTTTTCCAGGGCACAGAACAACCGGAGCGAAGCCGCGCCGGTCGATCATCGGATCGAAGACGGCCAGGTGCTGGACTTTGCCGGCGGCCTGCGGGTGATCCATGCCCCAGGGCACACCACCGGGCAGGTAGCGTTCCTCGCGCCAACGCAGGGTGGGGTCCTGTTCGTGGGCGATGCCTGCAGCCGCCTGGTGCGGCTGGGTCTCTCGCCGATCTACGAAGATTGGGAAGAGGGGCGGCGCACACTGCGGATGCTGTCCGGGTTGGATTTTGAATGCGCCTGCCTCTCGCACGGCGCGCCGATCACCTCCCAGGCAGACCAACAATTTCGGGCGAAATTTGCTTCTTGAATAATGGATATAATTTCAGAATGAGACCAAACAAGCTCCGCGAACTGCTTAAAACGGGCAAGCCGACGCTCAGCACCCGCCTGCAAAACAACTGGCCATCGATTGTTGAAGTGATTGGGCATACCGGGCTGTTCGATTACGTCGAATTCCTGGCCGAGTACGCGCCCTACACGCTGGCCGACCTGGAAAATTTCTGCCGGGCCGCGGAACTGCACAACCTGGGCACGATGATCAAGATCGACGCCGAGCCGCGCCAGTACCTGGCCCAACGCGCGATCGGGGCGGGCTTCCAGAGCGTACTGTTCGCCGACAGCCGGAACGCGGAAGACGCGCGCCAGTGCGTGCGCAGCGTGCGGCCGGACACCCCCACCGACGAGGGCCTGTATGGAGCGGCGACCCGCCGCTTCGCTTTTATGGGTTACGGCGGTAATGAGGAGTACGTGCAGGCGCTGCGTGAAGTGGTGGTCGCGCTGATGATCGAGAAACGCTCTGCCGTGGACCATCTGGAAGAGATCCTGGCGGTGGGCGGGATCGACCTGGTGCAGTGGGGACCGGCCGATTTCTCGATGAGCATCGGACGGCCCGGCCAGCGGCACAGCCCCGAAGTAAAAGCAATCGAGCGGCAGGTGATCGAAACCTGCCTGCGCGCAGGCGTCCCGGCGCGGGCTGAAATCACCACCCCAGATGACGCGGCTTATTACCTGGACCTGGGGGTGCGCCACTTCAGCCTGGGCAATGACCTGGCGATCCTGTACAACTGGCTGAAACGAAACGGGGAAAAATTGCGCGGATTAATGGAGGAATAGGAAACGATGGTAATCGACGCTGACTGCCACCTCTCCGCGGAAAAGTACGATGCGTTAGCGATTAAAGCTCCCGAGCTGATCGAGCAGATGGATCAGGCGGGGGTGGACAAGGCGCTGGTATGGCTCAAACCGCCGTACAACAAAGCGATCGACCCGGAGAATCGGGCCATCTACGAAGCCATGCGCGCGTACCCGCAGCGCCTGCTGGGGTTTGGCTGGGCCAACCCGCGTCTGGGAAAACAGCATGCGCTGGATACGATCCGGCGTTGTTTTGAAGAATACGGGATGTATGGAATCAAGTTCAACGGCGCGCAGGATGATTACGTGATCGACAGCCCGGCCATTCTGCCGTACATCGAGGCAGCGGCGGCCTACGGCAAACCCATCGCTTTTCACATCGGCTCGGATTTCTACGAGAATACGCACCCGTACCGGCTGGGGCACATCGCCGCCCGGTTCCCTGAAACGCATTTCCTGATGGTGCACATGGGCGGCGCATCCCTGCCCGCACTGGACCGCTCCGCCATCGAGACAGCCCAACAGTACGCAAACATTACCCTGATCGGCAGCAGCATCAACGAGCTGGCCATCCTGCGCGCGATCCAGGCGCTGGGGGCAGAACGGATCTGCTTTGGCAGCGATACCCCCTTCCGCCTGATGCACGTCCAACTGGCCATGTACCAGGCTCTACTTCGAGACACCCCCGAGCCAGACCGGGAGAAGATCCTGGGCGGGACCCTGGCCCGGCGCTTAAACCTGTAAGCCTGTCAAACAATCACACCTGGAGGAGCGGTTATGATCAACGAGAATTATCTTTTATCCATGTTCAACCTGAATGGGAAAACAGCTGTCGTGACCGGCGGCGGTGGCGTGCTTTGCTCCACGATATCCTACGGGCTGGCAATGGCCGGCGCGCGGGTGGCGGTGCTGGACCTGATGGAGGAAAGAAGCATTCCGGTAGCACAGCAGATCGAAAAAGACGGCGGCGTGGCGCTGCCGATGGCCTGCGATGTACTCGACCGCGGTAGCGTAATGGCCGCCGCGGACCAGGTGATGAGCGCTTTTGGTCCGGTGGATATCCTGATTAATGGCGCGGGCGGCAACAAGCCCCAGGCATCCACCAGTCCTCAGACCAGCTTCTTTGACCTGCCCGAAGATGCGGTGCAGTGGGTGTTCAACCTGAACTTCATCGGCACGCTGCTGCCCAGCCAGGTATTTGGGAAGAGCATGGCCCAGACGCGCCAGGGCAGCATCCTGAATATCTCTTCGATGAACTCCTTCCGCCCGCTCACCCGCATCCCGGCGTATTCGGGAGCCAAGGCCGCGGTGAGCAACTTTACCCAGTGGCTGGCTGTGCACATGGCGCAAGAATATTCACCGGCGATCCGCGTGAATGCGATCGCGCCCGGTTTCTTCCAGACAGAGCAAAACCGCTTCCTGCTGACGGACCGGGAAACCGGTGAGCTAACCCCACGCGGGCAAACGATCCTGGCGCATACGCCCATGGCCCGCTTTGGCACCCCGGAAGACTTGCTCAGCACCGTTTTGTGGCTGCTCTGCCCGGCATCCTCCTTCATCACCGGCATTGTTGTGCCGATCGATGGTGGGTTCTCCGCCTTCAGCGGGGTGTAAAGGGTAAACGACCGGCTGGATCGGTCATCAAAAGATGAGCGCGGAGCGGATGCAAACCACCCTGTATACGGGTGAAATCTGGAATGGGCCGTCTGTCCATCCTCAATTGTGGGACTTGCTGCAGCAAAAGGATCTGCTGATTGAGCTGGCCGGCGGCCCGGCGCCATATCAGGTGGTGTTGGGCGTGCCGCATCACGCTGGCATGGGCATTGATCGCATCGCGGAGGACTGGACCAACCCGAAAACGGGTAAGGCCGGGCGGGCAGCGGATGAAACCACCGGGCTGTTTGGGCTCACCGCTTTCAGCGCGCTGCAAGAGAAAGGCATACCGGCCCGGCTGGTGATCGCGGCGCATGCCAGCGACCACGACCCGAACAAGACGCCCGGCAGCCCGTACTGGCAGCGCATCTTCGATCGCAGCAGCGGACCGCCCGGGCTGCTGCTCGAGCTGCACGGCGCGGGTCTTCAGCGCCGCCATGTGCTGGAACTCTCCGCGGGGCAAAACGAGATGAGCGACCCGCAGCTCTTTGGCAGCATCCTGGCCTACTTCCTGAACAGCGAGTGGGTTTTTGCCGTACAGGAGAAATCCGGCGCGCGCCAGGCTAAGGTATATACCGACGGCCGGCGCAGCACCGGGCGGTTGCAAAACCCGGCGTTGGAGACACTCTCGCTGATTTATGCAGGGCAGACGGGCATCCCGGCCCTGCACCTGGAAATGAAGGTGCCATTCCGCCAGCCCGACCCGGCTTTTCAGGAAGCGCCGCGCCCCAGCGCGCCAGCATGGGAACTGGCGCGCGCCCTGGCAAGCACGCTGGAAATCACCGGCCGGTCGGACGAAATCCATATTTCAGCAGCCGAGCTGGGACTGCCGTCCAGCGCCTTTTTAACCCGCCCGACGCTTTATTATGAAGACAGCTACCTCAGCGCGACTGGAGAGGCCGATTTTAGGGCCCTGAATGATAACCCGGAGCTGCGCGTATGGTCGCACCAGGAGTTTGTCTACCTGGTGGAAGATACCAGCCGGGTCAACTTCGGCGGAATGCCAGGGGAACCACCCGAGGAATACCTGTGGCTGATCGACCAGGGCGAATTTATTGGGCGGGCCTTCTTCCTGCACTGGCTGAACGAGGAACGCCTGCGAACGGATGGACAGGTGGATTACTGGATCCGTCCATCCAAACGCCAGCGGGGATACGGCCGGTTGATCCTGCGCCTGCTGCTGGAACGCTTCCGCCAGCTGGGGCTGGAACGCGTGCTGATCTCCTGCCGGACGGATAACCTGCCTTCGCGCAAGATCATCGAGGCCAACGGGGGGGTCTTTGAAAGCGAAATCGAAGCGCGGGACGGCATAGGCTACCCCGAGATGCGCCGGCGCTACTGGATCACGTTGTAGAAAAATTTACCCATATTTCACTTTTCCATGTACCATTCCGGGGCGATTCTGTCTATAATCAAGTTGTTCGTTCTTAATGGAATCGTAACAGAGGATAAAGCATGGAGCTGGTTTCGCGTCAGGAACAGCTGGCCCGCCTGGAGTCACTCCTGCAGCGGGCGCTGCGCGGCCAGATGCAAATTGCGCTGATCACGGGGGAAGCAGGGATCGGCAAAACCGTTCTACTGGAAGAGTTTATTACCCGTGCCCAGCGATTGCATCCGGAGCTGTTCGTCGCGCGCAGTAAGTGTTATGAGGTTGCTGGCACCGGCCAGGAACCTTATGCGCCATTCGTGCAGCTCCTGGATGAGATTGCCAACGGAAAAAAAAGCAGCATTACCTGGGACCGGCTGCGCGTGAGCCTGGTTGAGCTGGCCCCGGATTGGCTCCAGCACCTGCCCGGGGGGAACCTGGGGACAGCCGTAATCCGCACGGTCACCTGGGACCGCCCGGGCGCGGATAAAATTAACAACGCCGACAAACAGCGCCGCATGGTGCAGTTCGCGAATGCGCTGCGCCTGGCCAGCCACAACTCTCCCATGCTGCTGGCTATCGACGATCTGCACTGGTCGGACCAGGCTTCGCTGGAACTGCTCTCGTTCCTGTCTGACCAGTTAGGAATGGCGCCTATTTTGCTGGTGTTGTTGTTCCGCCCGCGAAATGTAACCCAGCGCCTGAACAGCGAAGCAAACCCGGTCCGCCGGCTGGTCAACCAGCTAAAGCGGATTGGGATCTGCGCGGAAATTGATCTGCCCAGTTTTGGCCTGGAGAATGTGCGCGAGTTTGTCTCGCGCATGAATTACCGTTTTCCGGATGCATTCACCGAGCGGTTGTGGCAGCAGTCGAAGGGCAACCCGCTGTTTATCCGCGAATACCTCACCCTGCTGCACGCGCGGGCGCAAATACTGCGCGAGCAAGACGCGCTCATGCTGACCAAAGAAGCCGAGAGCGCGCCGATCCCCGCTTCGATAGAAACGGTGATCCAACAACGCCTGGAATTAATCGCCGGAGACCTGCGCCAGCTGCTGGCACATGCCAGCGTGCAAGGCGAGCGGTTCGCGTCACAGGTGCTGGCGGGGACCGTCAACGAGATGCCCGAGTCGAGCATCCTGCGGTACCTGAACCAGCTCGAAGATGATTACCGGCTGGTGAGCGAGCTGGAGGACCAGCGGCTGGTGGTAAAAGTGGGACCGGAGTACCGCTTCGTCCACGCTTTACTGCAGCAGGTGCTGTATCAGGAGCTGAGCGAGGGCCAACGGCGCTTGCTGCACCAGGTAATCGCCCGCCTGTTGGAGAGCCTGTACGGCGAAGAGGCCAACCAGCATGCCGGGAACCTGGCCAACCATTATGAACAGGGCGGCAACCTTCCCCGGGCGATTAACTATTACTTCCAGGCCTGCCAGAACGCGCTTTCCGTGCAGGCGCTGGACGACGCGCTGGAACTAACCCATAAAACCCAGGATCTGGCGCGCCGGATCCAGAGCAGCGACCGGCGGGCACCCCAGTGGCTGGCGCAATCCTTGCTGCAAGAGGCTGAGATCCACTTCTGGCGTGGCGATAACCGGACCGGGTTGACGGTGACTTCGGAAGGTAGCCAGCTGTGCGCGGAAAACGAGCTGCCAGAGCTGCAAGCGCACTTTCTCTACTGGCAGTCGCGCGTTCTACGCGCACAAGGCCAGGTGGGCGATTCGGTAGCGCTGGCCCGCCGGGCATTACAAATCCTGGGCAGCGACACCAATTCGCGCCTGCGCGGCTTGCTGCACGCGTACCTGGGCAGTGTCAGTGACGCGCTGCCAGTGGATGAGCTCAATCAACACCTGACCGAAGCGCTGCATATCGCCGAAAACAACGGCCTGCCGGATGTGAAAGTGAAAGCGCTGCTGGAGATGGCCCGCCTGGCGATCTACCGCACCGACCGGCCTTCCGAGACGCTCAACTACGCGCGCCAGGCGGCCAAGATTGCAGCCGCCAACGGCTTATTCAATGAACAGGTGGCGGCCTGCCGTCACGAGGCGTTCGCCAACCTGCGAATGGGAAAGTTCGAGGAGGCGCTGGCGCTGGACCAGCAGGCGGTGGATATCGCGCGCCAGCATGAACTGCCCATCCCGCTGCACCTGGCGCTGTTCAGCCTGTCGGTTTCCTGGTCTTCGGGGATGAACAAACCTGCCCGCGGTTTGGAAGTGCTGCACGAGTCACTGGCGGTTGCCAGACAATATCATTTCCGCCCCAGCCGCAACGTATACGGCGCGTTATTCAACGTCACCTTTGCGCTGGGGTTGTGGGATGAATGCCGCAAGGCGCAGAATGCCTTTTACGAGGCCGTTTCTAACGCTTATCCGCGCGGGCTGGGGTACCACCTGCGCATGAAAGGCCACGAGTTTTTCGCGATGGGCCTGTACGACAGCGCCGTGGACGCTTACCGCAGCGCGATTGATATGTACCGCAAATACAGCCCGGATGGGCGCGACGTGCGCACGGTGGAACCTTATCTGGGGCTGGCCCTGGCGGAAGCGGGCGATGACCTGGCAGCCCGCCCGCTGCTGGAAGACGCCTGCGACTTCTGGAAAGGCCGCCAGTCCTCCCGCTATGCGCGCGGGCTGTGCGCGCTGGCCACCCTGCACCTCAAACGCGGCGACTGCGCCCAGGCCATCCCGCTCCTGCGCCAGGCGCTGACGGCCGTGGAACACTCGGCCGCCGACCAGCCCTGGCCGGTGCGACCGCAGGTTTCGCAAATGCTGGGGCGGGCGCTCTTAATGAATGGGGACCGGGAAGAGGCGCTGGTCCACGCGCATTGGGGCTATGACCACTACAAGCAGATGGGCCATTTCCTCAGCGGAGATGCCGCGTATGCGCTGGGACAGGTATATGAGGCGCTGAAAAAGCCCGAGCTGGCCGGGCCGTGCTTCGTGGAAGCGCGGCAAAAGTGGACGAGCCTGGGGCTGGAGCACCGGCTGGCGCTGCTGGATTAGGGGCGGGCGCAAACCAGTAACCAGCCGTCAGGTTATGAATACGCCGGCGCTGCGCGTTTTCACGCAACTTCCTTCCGATTAATCGAATAACCGGTAGAAAGATAGATCGGAAACCACCTTTGTTTTTCGCTGCTTGTATGCAAAAATATAGGCAGTACCTTGTTGTGTCTTCCAATATAAGAACTCAAAGGAGCAAAGGAATGGATCACAAAAAGCCGGCTTTATCATTGTTACTGGTGTTAAGTCTGTGCTTAAACATACTGGTGCTCCCTATACTGCCGGTCTCGCCGGCGATCGCGGCTTCACTACCCGTTGTAGATGACTTTGAAAGCGGTTTACCAACAGGAACGGATGCCAATGGCGTTGGAATTGGCTTCATCACTTTCCAGGACCCGAACTCCAGTGTGGCAATTTCCACCACCGCCACGCCTCCCGCTCCTGTGCCGGGCGCGGTCGACCCGAACAACGTTCTACAGATGAATGTTAGCGTGGTTTCGTACGCCGGGTTCGTGCACAACTTTGAGGATGCAGCCAACACCACCTGGGTTCCACAGGATTGGAGCCCCTACGAAGGCATCTCCTTCTGGCTGTACGGCAATAACAGCGGCACAACCCTGTTTTTGGATGTGCTCGACAACCGCAACCCCGGCTCGATCAAAGACGACGCCGAGCGCTGGTCGATCGACATTCCGGACAACTTCAGCGGCTGGCAGAAGATCCAAATCCCCTTTGCCAGCATGCACCGCAAGGAGATCGGCAACGGCGCGCCTAACGACGGCTTCGGGCTGACTGAGGTGCACGGCTGGGCACTGGGCGCAATCACCACACCTGCTCCACAGACCTATTACGTAGACAATGCGATGGTCTACGGCGTGGCCCCCATCCGCCCGCTGACGGTTGGCTTTACCGCCATCGACTACCGGTTTACCGAGGGTACACCGGCGACGGTCACGGCAAAGCTCAGCAAGCCGTATGCCGAACTGGTCACCGTGCAATATGCCACCACCTTTGGCCCGGCAGTCGCCGATCGCGATTACACCCCTGTTTCGGGCACGCTGACTTTCCCGCCCAACATTACCACGCAAACCTTCAGCGTACCAACGTTCGACGACCAGAAATTCCAGGGCGAGCGCGGCGTGCTGGTAGAACTTTCGAACCCATCCGAAGCGCTGGCGCTGGGCATACCGCCGCTCGCGCGCGTCGACATCCTGGATAACGAAGGCTACGATCCATTGCTGCTCGACGACTTCGAGAAATTCCCCTATCTCTGGACGGTGGACAGCAAAGCGACATTGTCTATCCCCGAGATTGCCGCAGGCAGCCCGCTGGCGCTGCCCGGCCAGGGCGCTTATGAGCACGTGCTCCAGGCGGCGCAGAAGAACGGCAGCGGCGCGTATTCCTTTGGGCGCACCTTCCCGGTTGGGCAGGATTGGAGCGGGTCGAGCGGGCTGAACTTCTGGTACAACGGCCAGAATAACGGTCTGGAGACCGAGGTGACGCTCACCAATTACCAGGGCGCTACCGCGGACCCGTCCAAATGGAAGCTGGTCTGGGGGGATGAGTTCAATACAAAAGCAGGCGCCGCACCCAATGAGCGTGTTTGGGGGCGCGAAATCGGCGACGGCACGGCCAACGGTAATCCGGGCTGGGGCAACAGCGAGCTGGAATATTACACCGGCGGCACAGAAAACGCATCTACCGACGGCCTGGGCAACCTGCAAGTCACGGTAAAGAAGGCCGGCGGCGAGCGGATGTGTTACTACGGGCCGTGCGAATATACTTCGGCGCGGCTGCTGACCAAGAACCGCTTCGAAGCTGCCTACGGGCGGGTCGAGGCGCGCATTAAAGTGCCAGTAGGAGCCGGGTTATGGCCGGCCTTCTGGATGCTCGGCACGGATATCGACCAGGTCGCCTGGCCGCAGTCCGGCGAGATCGACATTATGGAAAATGTTGGCCGCCTGCCCAACCAGGTGTTCGGCACCCTGCACGGTCCAGGCTATTCCGGAGGGCAGAGCTACGGCAAAGTTTACGATCTGGGCAAACCGGTCGCCGATGACTTCCATGTCTTCGCGGTCGAGTGGCAGCCGGACAAGATCGTTTGGTACGTGGACGGGTTGCCTTACTTCACCGCCACCCCGCAGGACGCGTTCCTGCAGGGCAAGCAGTGGGTCTTCAACCACCCCTTCTTCCTGCTCCTGAACGTGGCGGTAGGCGGCAACTTCGGCGGCGCGGTCGGTGAAGATACCGTCTTCCCACAGACCACCCTGGTGGACTACGTGCGCCTGTACCAGGCCAAACCGCAAACACTCGCCTTCAAGACCACGTTTCGAGACAACTTCACCGGCTGGCAGCGGATCAGCATCCCGTTCACAGCCTTCACCGGGCCGGTTGGCAAAACGCTGCAACCTTCCACCATCCAATCCATCAGCTTCAAGCTGCCGGATGGCACGCGCAAGCCGGTGCTGCTCGACCAGCTTCGCCTGAACTGCCCGGAAGCGGTAACCGTCACAAGCAACGCCGACAGCGGCCTGGGTTCGCTGCGCAAGGCGCTTGACACCGTATGCGTGGGCGGCACGGTTCAATTTGCGCCTGGGCTGGCCGGTCAAACCATCGGTCTGGTGTCCGGACCGCTCACACTCGGTAAAAATGTATCCATCGATGGGTCAGGCGCGCCCGGTTTGAAGATCAGCGGCGGCGGCGCCAACCGGGTGGTCATCGTCAATGCCGGAATTACGACCAGCATGAGCAGCCTCACCCTCGCGAATGGGTATGGCTGGCAGCTGGCGGGGGGCGTGTTGAACAACGGCAGCCTCACCCTCGACCACGTGCTGGTCACCAATAACACGATGGCGACCGACGCTGGTGATTTCTGGCAGGGCGGCGGCGGCATCTATAACGGCGACGGCGCCAGGCTAAACCTGATCGACAGCAACGTATCGGATAACAATGCCAGGTGGTCTGGCGGCGCGATCTACTCCTTCTTCAACACGACAACGACCATCACGCGCAGCACGATCAGTGGCAACACATCCGGTGATGTTGGCGGGGCGATCCGCTCGCTGGGCAATATGACCATCACCAACAGCACGATCAGCGGCAATACGGCTACCGGCTGGCACGGCGGCGCGATCTTCCACACCGATGGCAATATGGTCATTACAAATTCCACCATCGCCAATAACATCGCACCGAATACATCGTCCTCGGCCATCTTCATCGGTGAATGGGGCCCGGTGGTTCCAACGCTCACGCTGACCAACACCATCATCACCGGCAACCACTGGTACGCGTGCGAGAAGTTCGCCTCGGGCGGTACGGTCAGCCTGGTCTCGGGCGGTCACAATGTGGTACAGGATGATTCATGCAACCCGGTCGCCAGCGACTTGATCGGCATCGATGCGCTGATCGGCCCACTGGCCGATAACGGCGGCCCGACTCTGACGCACGCTTTGCTGACCGGCAGCCCGGCGATCGACGCGGGTGACAACACAGCCTGCCCGGCATCGGATCAGCGCGGAATTCTACGGCCACAGGGCCCGGGCTGTGATATTGGGGCCTTCGAGGTCGCGGTTCCGTAACGGCGCGGCTTCCGCTCTATAGAACATAAACCTTTCCCTCCCCGAGACCAGCGCTGCTTAATTGCGCCGCATCTCGGGGAGGGAATTTTTCGCAGCCGTTAAGCCTTTAACCGCGCGCCGCAGTGCCGCTGCCTGGGAAGCCGGGTTTTTTACAGCCGGAATGGGTTGAAGTTGGTGTGAGTGTCGTAATAGTCTTCGCGCTCGGCGCGCTTGAGGAAGCTGACCACGACGTAGGTGGCAGGGGTCATGATGGTTTCGACGCCCACTTTGAACAGATAGTTGGTGAGCACCAGGCTGGCAAAGATTTCCCAGGGGAAGACGCCCGCCAGGGTGGCAACCAGCATAAACACGAGGGTATCTACGCCTTCGCCAACGATGGTGCTGCCGATGGTGCGCGACCACAGCCAGCGGCCCTGGGTGAGCACCTTCATTTTGGCGAGGATGAAGGAGTTGGAGAATTCACCAGCCCAGTATCCTGCCAGGCTGGCCAGTACGATGCCGCCCGAGCTGATGCCGCCCAGAATTTTGACAAAGGCATCCTGCCCGGCGTAGCTCTGCCAGTTGGCCTCGCCCGGCAGCAGGCGCACGATGCCAAGCACCACGGCGGTGAGAGCCAGGCAGGCGAATCCGGTCCAGATCACGCGGCGGGAACGCTTATAGCCATATACCTCGGTCAGTACATCGCCAAAGATGTAGCTGAGCGGGAAGAGCAGCGTGCCGGCGTCGAAGGCCATCTGGACGCCAAAAATAGGAAAGCCCCAATCGACAATCTTGGCAGCGGAGGCAATGTTGCTGACGATCAATACCGTGACGAACAGGGCCATTACCAGATCGTAGAAGCGATTTGATTCGGGGGCAGACCGTTCTGTTGAAGAAGTCGTTGATTGCAAGTCTATCATCCTTTCCTGGCCGATTATACTCAAAATCAAACAAAGAACTGGGGTACAATTCAAAAAACAGCCGAACACGTTTCATTGACTGAGGTGTTCCGTGACCCAGGAAACTCCCCCTGCCAAGAACCGATCTGATCTGCGCTGGTGGCAGATTGGCACAGTATATCAAATATACCCGCGCAGCTTCAAGGATTCCAACGGCGACGGCGTTGGCGACCTCAATGGAATTGTCCAGAAGCTGGACTATCTCAACGATGGAACCGAGCGATCATTGGGCATCGACGCGATCTGGTTGAGCCCGTTCCAGCGCTCGCCGATGGCCGATTTTGGCTACGATGTGTCGGATTACTGCGACGTGGACCCGCTGTTTGGCACGCTGGACGATTTCGACCGGCTGGTGAGCGAAGCGCATAAACGCGGGATCAAGGTCATCATCGATTATGTGCCCAACCACACCTCCGATCAGCACGCCTGGTTTATCGAATCGCGCTCCAGCCGGGATAACCCCAAGCGCGACTGGTACATCTGGCGCGACCCAAAAGCAGGTGGCACGCCGCCCAATAACTGGGGCAGTTTCTTCGGCGGCCCGGCCTGGACGCTTGACCCGCAAACCGGGCAGTACTACCTGCACCAATTCGTCAAGGAGCAGCCCGAGCTGAACTGGCGCAACCCCGAGGTGCAGAAGGCGATGCTGGACGTGCTGCGCTTCTGGATGAAACGCGGGGTGGACGGCTTCCGCATGGATGTAGTGGGGCTGCTGATCAAGGACAAAGCGCTGCGCGATAACCCGCCTAACCCCAACGCGCCCGCGGACCTGCCGGAAAACGATTTGTTCGGCCGCCAGCTTCACCTGTATAACGAGAACCAGGATGAGGTCCACGCGGTGATCCGGGAAATCCGCAATGTGCTGGACGAATACGATGAACGGGTCGGGATTGGCGAGCTGTGGGGCGAGATGGACCGCTGGGTGCGCTATTATGGCGAGAAGGGCGAAGAACTGCACCTGCCCTTCAACTTCCGCCTGATGTGGCTGCCGTGGAGCGCGAAAGCGATTCGGGCCTCGGTGGACGAGATGGAGGCCGCGCTGCCGCCGTTTGCCTGGCCCAATTATGTGCTGGGCAATCACGACCAGGGGCGGCTGGCAACGCGCTATGGCGGGCAAGCCCAGGCGCGGCTGGCGGGGATGCTGCTGCTGACGCTGCGCGGCACGCCCACCTGCTATTATGGAGACGAGATCGGCCTGGAGAACGGGGTGATCCCGCCCGAGAAGATCCAGGACCCGCAGGGTATTAATCTGGGTGCGCACCGCTCGCGCGACGTGGCGCGCACGCCAATGCAGTGGGACGCCAGCCCTTACGCCGGTTTCTCCAGCGCTGAGCCGTGGCTGCCGGTGAGCGCCGATTACGCCACCCGCAATGTGGCGGTTGAAAGCAAAGATTCCACTTCCATGTGGAGCTTCTACTGTCGCCTGTTCTGGCTGCGGCGGCGCTCAGCCGCCCTTTCGAGCGGCAGCTACCGGGCTATAGACGTGGAAGGAAACTGCTACCTGTACGTGCGCGAGAGCGAGCGCGTGCGCGAGAGCGCGCAGGAAAGCGCGCAAAAAAGCGAACGCAAGCTGGTAGCGCTGAATTTCGACGCGCAGCCCATGACGGTAGTGACCGGGCAAAAGGGAAGCGGGCGTTTGCTGCTTTCCACGCATATGGACCGGGCGGGAGAAATCGAGGTCGAACGGCTAGAACTGCGCCCATTTGAAGGGCTGATCATCGACCTGGCGCCGGAAACAAAGGTGACCCATGCCTGAAATCGAATTCTCTTTTATGATCCACACCCAGGAAACGGAAGCGGTGCTGACGGGCCTGCTCAAAGAGTTCGAGGCGCAGACGCGGGTGCAGGTCAACTTGCACCCATTGTACTGGGAGAATGGCCGCAACGACCTGACCAAGGTCGCCCTTTACCATCAAGGCCCAGACGTCTCCGAAATCGGCACCACCTGGGCCAGCGATCTGATTTCCATGAACGCGCTGCGGCCTTTCTCGCCGGTAGAGATAACCCGCATCGGCAAACCGGATGAGTTCCTGGCGGAATCCTGGAAGACGGGTCACCTGCTGGACGATGATACCCAATGGGCCATTCCCTGGCTGGCGGAAAGTTTTGGCCTGCATTACCGGGCGGATCTGCTCAAAAAAGCCGGGGTAGACGAAGCCACCGCATTTACGACCCACGAACGGCTGGAAGAGACGGTCGCTGCGCTAAAGAAAAGCGGCGTTTCGGTGCCGATCGAATATCCGCTGACGTTGGACACATTTTCCAACCTGCACGCCCTGTCCTCGTGGATATGGACAGCCGGGGGAAGCTTCAGCACGCCGGATGGTAAGCGCGTGATCTTCGACCAGCCAGAAGCGCTTGGCGCCATCTGCCGATATTATGGCTTGCTGCATGGGTTATCCGCGAAAGCGCACCGGATGATGCGCGAGCGCAACAGTAACCTGTTTCTCCAGGGAAAGTCAGCGATCAATTTTGGCACGCTGATGATGTACCACGGTCGCGCCAACGCGCCGGTGGAGGTGCAAAGAAATTGGCGGATGGCGTCGCTGCCGGGCAAGCACTTTATGGGCGGCTCAAACCTGGTGGTTTGGAACCACACGCGCAACGAGCGCCCGGCGCTTGAACTGGTGCGTTTCCTTACCAGCGCCGCCATACAGGAGCGCTGTACCCTGCCGCTGGCTACCGTTCCACCCCGCCTGTCCGCACTGACCTCCATCCAGATGAGCCAGGACCGTAACATTAGCACATACGCGGAAGCCGTACACAAGGGGCAGGCGTACGAGAACGTCCCCATGTGGGGATTAATCGAATACCGCCTGCTGCCAGTGCTGCTCCAGATCGGCGCGGCGGCGATTTCTGATGAATCGGTCGATCTTGACGTACTGATCCGCAAGCAAATCGAAACCCTGGCGCAGCGGCTAAATATTACCCTGGCAAGATAATATGATTATGCTAACGGCCGATTTATGCGCGGCTTTGATCGACCTGCTCCTGAAAGAACCGGGGATCGTGGACGGGGTGGAAGTTGGCCCATGGTACCTGCCAGATGAGGTGGATTGGTATCGCAAAAGCCTTCCCAACCTGGAATTCTTCTTCCACGGCGCGGACCTGGCTCATACAATTGGCATCCGCCCGGGGGCAATTGCGGAGATCCGGACCTACATGCGAGCCAGCGAGAGCCGGTGGTTATCGCTGCATCTCAGCGCGTGGCTGCCCCGCTGGCTGCGGGGAGTTCTCCGGCGCGGCTGGCCCACTCCACGCCCGGAGGCTGCATTGGACGCGCACCGCCTGGTGTGGCAGACCCGCCAGGCGGCCCGAGCGGCGGACGTGCCGCTGCTGCTGGAAAACGTGGATCCCCTGCCCTGGCCGGGGTATGCCTATTACGCGAAACCGGACTGGATCAAGCAGGTCCTCGACCGGACCGGCTGCGGGCTGCTGCTCGACACCGGGCATGCCCAGGTGGCGGCGGCACAGTTTGAGATGGATGCCGTCGACTATATCCGCCAGCTGCCGCTGGAGCGCATCGCGCAGGTACACGTCAGCGGGCCGCGCGTGCAGAACGGCCGCCTGTTCGACGCACACGAGCCGCTGCAGAAAGAAGATTACCGGCTGCTCGAATATGTGCTGGGCAAATCTAACCCGCAGGTGGTAACGCTGGAATATATCCGCGCGCCGGAAGCCTTGCGGGAACAAATCGGGCGGCTGCGCGAGATGCTGTGTTGACAAAAGAAAACAGCGGGCAAAGGTAACCTTCCAGTACCGTCCGTTCGAGAAAAAGGCGGTGCGGCTGTAAAGGAGTTGGAGATCTTGATACCGGGTACGTGTCCAGAGTGCGGTGCGGTGTTTGGGGAAGAAACGAGCTGTCAGGAAATTTTTGACGCGTTTCTGGTGCTGGAATTTAGCGACCCGGCATATGGAGCGGTTCACTTCCTGACCGTAACGTGTTTTATGATCCAGCATGGGCGCTACAGCGATGAGGCGCTGGTCTGGATGGCGCAAAAGCTGCGCGAAAACCTGGAAGGTGGCGTACCGGTCGAGCAGATTCGCCGGGAGGCCGGAGAGGAGGCCGACCAGGCCAAACGCAAATGGAAAGTTACGCGCCAACCCGGCGCGCTGCCGCAGGCCAAGATCGCCTGGTCGATGACAATCGCGGATGTGGCTGCAAATTATCAGAGCGCCGAGCAGTACCGGGAATTAATCCAACAGTGGGCGCGCGTGACGCTGCGAGAAATGAAACCGCTGCTAGCGAGATCGTAAAGAGGCAATCTATGAGCGAAGAGAATACCGGCTGGACCGAAGAGAATTCGCGCTTTTTTATCCAATACGCGCGCTATTTTGTCCCTGACCGGGAATCGCAAATCCGCACGCTGTGCAGCCTGGTGCCAGACCCCGGCGAGCCGTTCCATGTTCTGGAACTGGCCTGCGGGCAAGGACTGCTGGCCGAGGCCCTGTTGGAACGCTTCCCTAATGGCAAAGTTCACGGTCTGGACGGCTCACACGAGATGCTGCAAACCGCCCGCCAGCACCTGGAGGCATTTGGGGAGCGCTTCACCACCGGGAAATTTGACCTGGCAGACAGCAGCTGGCGCAAGCCGGAACCGGTCTACCAGGCGGTACTTTCCTCCCTGGCCATCCATCACCTGGGGGATGTGGAAAAGGGGACCCTGTTCCGGGATGTGCATGCCATGCTGCGGCCGGGGGGCGCTTTCCTGGTAGCCGATATCATTCGCCCGGCGAGCGCACAGAGCGCGGCCTATGCTGCCGACGCGTATGACGAAGCCGTGCGCCGCCAGGCACACCTGATCGATGGGGACCTGCGGGCTTTTGAACATTTCGAACGCGAGCAGTGGAACATTTTCCGCTACCCGGATGACCCGATTGACAAACCTTCCGCGCTGCTCGACCAACTGCACTGGCTGGAATTAGCCGGGTTCCAGGGCGTGGACGTATTCTGGCTGCGCGCCGGGCACGCGGTCTTTGGCGGCTTTAAGGAAGGGAATCCCCTCCAATCTGGATAGGGAAACTCCATCCTCCCCCAAACCGAACCGCTCCATACAATAAATATTGCTCGTTGAGAGCAACCGCTGAACGACCGGGTATAACCTCCGGTGGTTCAGGCAGCATATTTTGGAGCGTGGTATAACGCCCATCCAAAATATGGGCATTTTTTGATTTGCGTGCGGAGCTATTCCCCACGCAGGATAGTTGGGCGGGATTCCCTGGCCCAATGATCGGGCGCCAGAAAAGCAACCCAACCGGCGCCAATCAGTCTCGAAAACAGGAGTTAAAGATGTCTGATCGATATTTCAATCGTGATCGCAACCGGCCTTACGAAAGTGATTTCGATGACGACTATTATGACCCGGACTTCGGCAACCGCGATTTTAACGAAAACCGGAACTTTGGTATGCGCAACCGCGGGTCTTATGGTGACTATGGAGCTGGACGGAACTATGGCCGCGGCGGATATGGCTACAACCGGGGCTTTGACTATAATCGCGGTTATGGTTATAACCGCGATTATAATTTTAACCGGGGAATGCGTTCCGCTTACAGTCCATACGGCCGGCCCAGATCGCATGATTTTGACTATGATTATGGCAGCGACTATGATCGCTTCGATTATGATCGAGGCGGTTATGGACGCTCAACCAGCGGTTACGGCAGCAGCATGGGCGGCGGGCGTAACTATTATGGCAGCGGCTCTGGAAACTACGGCAATTATGGGCGCGGTTCCGGCGGTTATGACCGGAACCGCTATGGTTCAAACTACGGCTATAACCAAGGATATGGGAGCGATTATCGCTACGACCGCGACTTTGACACCGACTTTGACATGGATAGCGACTATGATTACGATTTCGACAACGAACCCGTCCGCTGGAGTTATCAGGAAATCTGGCTGATCCCGGGTCCCTTCAGTGGGATTGGGCCAGAAAATTACCAGCGCTCGGATGACCGCATCCGCGAGGATATCAACGAGCGCTTGACGCAGCACGGCCGGTTGAATGCGCGCAATATCCAGGTGCAGGTCAACAATGGCGAAGTGACGCTGAACGGTAGCGTGGACCGGCGTCAGGATAAGCGCATGGCGGAAGATGTGGCCGCCTCAATTTCCGGCGTTCGGGATGTGAACAACCAGATCCGGGTGCAGGAACGGCAGAAGAGCCAGGATTGGGAACAGCAGCAGATGCAGGGCCAACAAGGCCAGCAGAATCAACAAAGTCAGTATTCCCAGGGACGCGAAAGCCAGCGCGAACGCAGCGGCAGCGGGACGAACCAGCGGACTTAGCGCATCCTAAAGGGAATTTGTGAATGCGTTCCTTCTAATCGACAGCGTGCAAAAAAGAGTGGGGTAGGAACTTTCTGCCCCACTCTTTTCATATTGGGTCTAGGGTTTTGCCAGGGCGGGACAGGAACTGGCACACAATCACCGCACGATGCTGATCGCTGTGAACCTTCATATTGTTCATGTTGATTTCATAAAAATGATCTATAATTAATGTATTGATTATCCGAATTATTCCTGGTGATACACTGCGCCAGGCCGGCTAAAACCAAGCATCGGGTTTTATGGAGGAGGGACAATCCATTGCCAATTAAGCTCTGCTCCACCCACAATCGAACCTGCTTTTTTCTAAGTGAAACCAACAATGGATGAGCCATCCAAAACACGAACAGAAGTGTGGCGAATGCGGCTCCAAAGTTTGCGAACCCGCATAAGGAAGGCATTCCCGTTTGTGACGGGCGTAGCGGCGGCCTTTGCCGCTATGCTGCTCTACCGGGCAGCCTTTCCACCCGCCCTGCCACTGACGGCGCGTGAGGTCAACGAGATGGCCGCGCAGGTGATGGCTTCCGCCACTGCCCCACCCGCCTATTCGACCGGGGTTTACCAGGTGATCCAGCCTTCGCTGGTGCTCATCCAGGTGAACAGCCCGGACTCGCATGGCACGGAGCACGGTGGGCTGGGCAGCGGGGTCGTGATTGACGATCAGGGGGATATCCTGACTGCCTTGCACGTGGTGGATGACGCGAGCGAAATTACGGTTACTTTCGCGGATGGCACTGAGTCACCCGCGCAGGTGAAGAACAAAGAACCCAAAAACGATATTGCCGTGTTACAAGCCGAACGCCTCCCGGCGCAGGTGATTCCGGCGGTGCTGGGCAACCCTGGCGCGATGCGGATTGGCGATGAAGCATACGCGGTGGGCAATCCATTTGGCCTGTACGGTTCAATGACCGCGGGTGTGATCTCCGGCTTTGACCGCTCGTTTACCCCACAGGGCGGCGGGGAAAAAATAGAGGGGTTGATCCAAATCGATGCGGCAGTGAACCCGGGCAATTCAGGCGGACCGCTGTTGAACCGCGGCGGGCAGGTGATTGGCATCGTCACCGGGCTGGTAAACCCGACCGATCAGGATGTTTTTATCGGCATTGGCTTTGCCGTGCCGATTAATGTCGCGGGCGGCGCGGCAGGTTCGCCACCCGATTAAACCTCAAGGAGAGCGTGTTAATGGATCAGAGTACGATTACCGAAAACAGAAAGCCGATGGAGCGCGTGCTGTACGAGGTCAAAAAGGTCATCGTTGGGCAGGACCATCTGTTGGAGCGACTGGTGGTAGCCTTGCTGGCGCGCGGGCACATCCTGGTGGAAGGCGTACCCGGGCTGGCCAAGACCATGGCGATTAAGACCCTGGCTGAGTCGATTGGCGGCGAGTTCAAGCGCATTCAATTTACTCCGGACCTCGTCCCGGCCGATTTAATCGGCACGCGGATTTACAACCAGAAGCTGGGTGAGTTCAACACCTCACTCGGCCCGGTCTTTACCAACCTGCTGCTGGCGGATGAAATCAACCGCGCGCCGGCAAAAGTGCAGAGCGCGCTGCTGGAGGTGATGCAGGAACGCCAGGTGACCATCGGGCGCGAGACGTACAAGGTACCCGCCCCATTCCTGGTGCTGGCGACCCAGAACCCAATCGAGACGGAAGGCACCTACGCGCTCCCGGAAGCGCAGGTGGACCGCTTTATGCTCAAAGTGCTGGTGGGTTACCCGAATGCAAACGAGGAATTCGTCATCGTTGAGCGGATGACCGGCGCGCTGCAAGCAGTCCAAAAGGTGCTGACCACCGATCAGCTGGTGGAGCTGCAAAAGCGGACCGACCAGGTATACGTGGACCCGGCGCTGATCGAGTACGCGGTACGCATGGTAACCGCCACGCGTTCGCCAAAAGATTTTGACCTGAAGGAACTGGAACACTACATCATGTTTGGCGCCAGCCCGCGGGCTTCGATCAACCTGATCCTCACCGCGCGGGCGCTGGCCTTTGTGCGCGGGCGCAATTACGCGCTCCCGCAGGACGTGCTGGATATGGCGCTGGATGTGATGCGCCACCGCATGGTGCTGACTTATGAAGCGCTCTCGGATAACGTAACCGGCGACGACCTGTTAAAAAAGATCCTTGATCGCATTCCGATCCCGGTGGTGCCTTTACATGAGCATACAAACGCCCGCGTTAACGCCTGAGCGCATCCTGCAGCGTCTCGACTGGCAGGTGATCCGCCGCCTGGATGGGCTGCTGCAGGGCGATTACCGCAGCCTCTTTTACGGCTATGGGATCGATTTTGCCGACCTGCGCGAATACCAGCCGGAAGATGACATCCGCTATATCGATTGGAATGTAACCGCGCGGATGGACACCCCTTACGTGCGGCAGTACATCGAAGACCGGGAAGTGACAGCCTGGTTTTTACTCGACCTGAGCCCGTCGATGGATTTTGGCGCTGTCCAGGGAGAAAAGCGAGCGGTGCTGATCGATTTTGTCACCATCGTGGCGCGTATTTTGACGCGGCACGGCAACCGCGTGGGAGCAATGTTTTACACCGGGCGGAACGGCGGGCATGAGGGTGAGGGCGCGCAAAATGGCAAGCGCAACGGTAACGGGCATGCACACAGCCAAAGCCCGGAAAACCGCATCGAGCGGACGATCCCGGCGCGCGGCGGGCGCGATCAGGTGCTGCGGCTGGTAAATGACCTGCTCAAGCAGCCACATCTACCCCACGCAGCCTTTACCAACCTGGCTCCGCTGATCGAAGGGGGCCTAAACGCGATTAAACGACGCTCGCTGATATTTCTCATTTCCGACTTTATCAGCGCGCCGGGGTGGGAGCGCCCGCTGAGCCTGCTCAACCAGCACCACGAGGTGCTGGCGATACGCCTGTGGGACCCGCGAGAGGTGGCGCTGCCGGATATCGGCCCGGTGGTGATCGAGGACGCGGAGACAGGCGAACAGATGTATGTCGACACGTCTGACAAGAAATTCCGCGCCCGCTTTGAAGCAGCGGCGCAACAGCGGGAAGCCGCATTAACCGAGACATTCAAACATGCCGGGGTAGACTTGCTGGGGCTATCCACGGAGGAAGACATGGTGCGCGCCCTGGTGCGGTTTGCATCTATGCGCAAGCAACGGCGCCACTAAGATCGAGTGGCGGCGCCATTAAAAGCGAATGGCGGCGCCACTGAGATCGAGTGGCAGCGCCACTGAGACCAAGTGGCGGCGGCGATTGACGGTGGCGCTGCATGCCGAAAGCGTTTCGGCGACAGGGAAGAAGGTTTATGTCATTTATCTGGCCTACAATGCTTGTGTTCCTGGGTTTGATCCCGCTGTTTGGGCTGCTGTACCTGCGCTTGCAGCGGCGGCGCAGGCGCTTTGCCGCGAGCTTTGGCAGTTTTGGATATGGGCAAGGCGGGGCGGGAAAAGGGCCAGGGGTTCGCCGCCATGTGCCGCCAATGCTCTTCCTGGTTGGGCTGATCATCCTGGTGGTCGCTCTGGCGCGCCCGCAAACCGTGGTCAGCATGCCCAGGGTGCAGGGAACCGTGATCCTGACCTTTGATGTTTCCGGCAGTATGGCAGCCGACGATATGAAGCCAACCCGCATGGAGGCAGCCAAAGCCGCCGCGCGGGAATTCGTTCAGCGCCAGCCAGCCAGCATACAAATCGGGGTGGTGGGTTTTAGCGACAGCGGCTTCGCGGTTCAGCCCCCGACCAACAATGCGGAGGATATTATTGCCGCGATTGACCGGCTGGCGCCGCAGCGCGGCACCTCGCTGGCACACGGCATCGAAGCTTCACTAAACACGATTGCTATTGGGATGGCTCAGGGGAACCAGGGCCAGGCGCCTGGAGAACCAGAGCACCTGAGCGTCCTCACCCCCGAGCCCACGCCCAGCCCGACGGCGATGCCTAAGGGAATGTATACTTCAGCCGTTATCGTGCTGCTAAGCGATGGGGAAAACAATGAAAACCCAGACCCGTTGGAAGCGGCGCAAGCAGCCGCCGACCGCGGCGTGCGGATTTATACCGTGGGGGTAGGAAGCGCGGCAGGCACGATTCTGAAAATCAACGGCTTCAGCGTTCATACACAGCTCGATGAGGGGATGCTCAAACAAATCTCGCAGATCACGAATGGTACTTATTACAATGCTACCAGCGAACAGGAGCTGCGAGATATTTATGACAATATCAACCCACAGTTCTTTATCAAACCGGAAAAGATGGAAGTCACTTCGTTGTTCGCCGGCGCCAGCATGCTGGTCCTGCTGATCGGGGGAGTGTTCTCCATGCTATGGTTCAGCCGGCTGCCCTAATGGTGGATGTGAAATGGTGTTGTGGAGGTAAGCAATGGTTTTGCTCTGGCCCGGGTTTCTCATCCTGCTGGGATTAATACCTCTGTTGATTGGGGTATATATCTGGATGCTGCGAAGAAGGCGGCGTTTCGCGCTGCGCTTCTCCAGCCTGTTTCTGGTACGCGAGGCGCTCCCCCACCAATCCCGCCTGAGGCGGCACCTACCCTTTGCCCTCTTCCTGCTCGCCCTGGCCTTTTTGATTGTGACCCTGGCGCGCCCCGCGGCAATCGTAGATTTACCAACGGACCAGACAACGATAATCCTGACCATGGATGTTTCGGGAAGCATGCGCTTCCGGGACGTGCGCCCCAGCCGGTTAGCCGTAGCTGAGTTCGCCGCCAAATCATTTATCCAGCGGCAAAAAGCGACGACCAGTATTGGTCTGGTGGCCTTCTCTGGGTTCGCGGAATTAATTATGCCCCCCACCACAAACCAGAATGAGCTTCAAAGCGCAGTGGAAAGCCTGACTACCGGGCGCGCAACGGCGATAGGCAGCGGTATCCTCGAAGCGATCGATGCAATAGCGGATGTTGACAAGAGCGTTGCGCCTAGCGTGCGGGAAGGGTCCGCGGATACCGAACCGCCGCCGGTTGCCAAAGGAGCGTATGTCCCGAATATCATTGTGCTGCTTACGGATGGCGTGAGCAATGCCGGAGTCGAGCCATTGGAAGCGGCACAGCAGGCCGCGAACCGGGGCGTGCGCATTTATACGATCGGCTTCGGGACCGCAGAAGGTCCAGGACCTGGGGAATATGGCGGTGCGTTTGGCGGCGGCGGGCCTTCATGGGGAAACGGCCCGGACCCCTTTGGGGGCGGGCAGCCGCCTCCCAGTTTCCGGCGCGGAATTGATGAGGGTACGCTGAAAGAAATCGCGGAGCTGACCGGTGGGAAGTATTATTCCGCCGCGAGCGCGAACGAGCTGCAAGAGGTTTTTCAGAGCCTGCCAACGAACTTTATCACACGTCATGGGACGCAGGAAATTAGCGTTATCTTTGTAGCGCTCGGCGCCCTTCTGGCCGCGCTGGCCGTAATCCTCGCGCAAATGTGGCACCCGCTGCCGTGAGGTAGGGGGTACGGGGTACGCACCTCCTGAGCTGAAGGTGCTCCTGATTATTATTTTAAGATGGCAGGCAGGCTTATAATTGTGGCGAAACCATGTTTACGGCCCGCTTTACCTTCCTGCCTGACCTGAATAACTTCCTTACGCCAGGGCGCCGGGAAGGAAGTTTTGAGTACGCGTTTGAGAGCGGGCAGACGGTAAAGCACCTGATCGAGGCGGCGGGCGTGCCGCATACTGAAGTGGGGTTGGTGCAGGTGAATGGCCAGCCGGTGGACTTCGATTACGCGGCGCAGAATGGCGATCCGGTGATCATTTCGCCGGCCCGCGCCGGAAACAGCCCCAGGCCGCCCGGCGCAGCGCGTTTTGTGCTCGACAATCACCTGGGACGGCTGGCGACCTACCTGCGGATGCTGGGGTTCGATGGGGTTTATCGCAATAATTTCGACGATGTGGCGCTGGCTCAGATCGCCGCGGATGAAGAGCGCATCCTGCTCACGCGCGACCGGCGCCTGCTGATGCGCAAGGTAGTGCGGTGGGGTTACTGCCTGCGCTCGCTTGATTCCAACGAACAGGTGCTGGAAGTGCTGCAGCGCTTCGCCCTATTTGAGGACATCCATCCCTTCCAACGCTGCCTGCGCTGCAATACACCGCTTATATCCATTCGCAAAGAAGCCATCCTCGACCAGTTGGAACCGCTGACCAAAACGTATTATGAAGATTTCCACCGCTGCCCGACCTGCGGCCAGATCTATTGGAAAGGCTCGCATTACGAGCACATGCGGGGGATGATCGAGAATTTCGAGGCGTGGCATGACCCAAAATGATGCGCAGAATCGTTACCGCATCTTCGCCGGAGCCTTTGTGACCGGAGCGCTGGGCGAGCAAATCCAGGCTGTCCGCCAGCGCTACGATCCGGTCACCGCGCGCATCACCCCGCCGCACGTCACATTGGCAGGCACGTACTGGCGCGACGGCCCTGCAACCGCCGAAGCTGAAGCAGAAGCGATCCGGCGACTGGAAATTCTACCGGGCATTCTGCTGCCCTTCGAACTGCTGCTGAGCGGCGTGCGCACTTTCCCCGGCGAGCGGCCGGTGGTGTATCTGGGGGTAGAAATCAACAAGGGACTGATCGAGGCGCGCAACCTGATGCTCAGCATGCTCGGCCCGGACAAGCACAGCGATTACCGCCCGCACCTGACCCTGGCCATGCGCCTGTCCTGGGAAGGCGCATGGCAGATGGTGAATGAACTGCAAGAGAGCGAATGGAATACCCGGCAGCATGCCGCGCTCATCCAGGAGGTGCGCCTGATGCAGCGCGGCGCGCAGGATAAGGTCTGGCGGTGCATCCACGTATTGAAACTGACGTAGTTCCACAACGGCGTAGTTCCACAACGACGTAGTTTCACAACGCTGTTTGTGCGCCGATCATCGTTTTAATCGCTGGTTACGCTGATTGAGCAGATGACACGGATAAGATTTTTCATTTATAGGATTCTTATCCGCATAATCCGCGTTTAATTCCGTCTGTTATAGGAAACCCATGACTATGGAAGCGGTCATCTTCATCGGCATCCAGGCGACGGGAAAGTCGACTTTTTACAAAGAGCGCTTTTCAGACACGCACGTGCGCATCAACCTGGACATGCTGAAGACGCGCCGCCGCGAGGATATTCTACTGGACGCCTGCATCCGCGCCCGGCTGCCCTTCGTGGTGGATAATACCAATATCCTGGCGCGCGAGCGGGCGAAATACATTGACCTGGCCCGAACGGCGGGTTATACAATCCGGGGCTATTACTTCCAGTCGCGCCTGCAAGAGGCTTTGCAGCGCAACCAGCAGCGCTCTGGCAAGGCGGTTATCCCAGAAAAGGGCGTGCTGGCTAAATACCGCGCCATTCAGCGCCCGCGTTTTGCCGAAGGGTTCGACCGGTTGTACTACGTTTCGATTGACCCGCAGGAAGGGTTTCGAGTTGTGGAATGGAATGAGATTCCCGGTGATTTTGTTTTATAATTTTCCATAGATGTACCTGTGGTTCAGGAAAGCCTGCTGCTCCTGAAACGTGGAAAAGCGGGCGATCCTCTGGAAAGGAATGATATGGACCAGGTTCCGGTTATTTCAGAGATTGATGTGCAGAATTGGGTGGGGACCAAGTCGTATCAAAAGGGCTACCGATATTACGAGGATGAGGCGATCCTGAACCCGCGCCTGCGCGGCCAAAGCCTGATCGCGGAATGCCAGGGGTCGCAGCCCATGCCCTATCGGGTCGAAGTGCGCCTGGGGCCGGAAGGCATTGAATGGGGAAACTGCACCTGCCCGGCGGGGGAAGGCGGGCACTGCAAACATGCCGCGGCCTTGCTGCTCACCTGGCTGCATGAGGCGGATGGGTTTGTCGAGGTTCCCGAACTGGATAAACTGCTGGAAAACCGCAACAAGGACGAACTCATCTCGCTCATCCAGCAGATGGTTTCCCGGCACCCGGATTTAGAGCAGATGCTGGAACTGTCCGCGCTGATCAACCTGGGGCCAGGCGAGCCGCTGCCTGCGGAACTGATCGCACAGCAGGCACGGCGGGCATTCACCAGCGCCGGCGGTGAAACAGGCGGCGATAATGCGCAAATTGCCAATAACCTGCAGCCCATCCTGGATTTAGGGGAGGATTTGCTCGACCGGGAAGATGTGACGAATGCCGCCGCGGTTTATTGCACGTTAATGGAGACCATCCTGACGTACGATGACTGCCTGTATCACGACGAGGGCGGGGACCTGGGCCAGGTAGTAGCCGAGTGCGAGCAGGGCATCGAGGTGTGCTTGCAGAACACGCAAAACCGTCTTCCGCAAGCCAGCGCGGCAGGCAATCCAGCGCTGCGAAAAACGCTGCTGCGCTCCTTATTTGACATGCTGCTTTGGGATTTGCAAGCCGGCGGGCTGGGTTATGCCGACGAGACGCCGGCGATCTTAACTACGCAGGCCACTGCCGATGAAAAACAGCAGATTGCCGAATGGGTGCAGGCTGAACTGCCCAATGGAGAAGATTGGGACGAAGATTATCAGCGCCGCGCGCTGGGCGGACTATGGCTGATGGTGATGGGCGACCAGCTTGACGATGCGGAATACCTGCGCATCTGCCGCGAGACACGGCGCACGCAGGATTTAATCGACCGGCTGCTGTACCTTGGACGGGTAGAGGAAGCCCTGTCGGCGGCGAACCAGGCGGGGCGTTACAACCTGACAACCATTGCCGACTTGTTCGAAGAACACGGTCACGCGGAAATCGCGCTGCAACTGGTGCAGTCGCAGCCGCAAAGCGAAACGGACATCCAACTGCTTGAATGGCTCAAGCAGTACGCCTACCGGCACAACCAGCCAGAGGAGGCCATGCGCCTGGCCGAATCGCTGTTCTGGCAGGCACAGACGCTGGAAAATTATTACGCGCTGCTCGAATCCTCGGCCGCAATGGGCGAGCGCGAACCCGTGCGGGCGCGCGTGCTGGAACGCATGGAGAGCGCGGGGAATTTTTCCCTGCTGGTGGAAATTTACCTTTTGGAGAATGAAATCGACCTGGCGCTTGGTGCGCTGGAACGCGTCAACCCCAATATCTGGTCGAGCCGGATATCGATTTTGCGCCGGCAGGTGGCGCAGGCCGTCGAAATTCCGCGCCCGCACGAAGCCATCCGCCAGTACTTGCTGCTGGCAGAAGACCTGATCGAGCACCGCACCCGAGGCAGCTATGCCGAAGCCGCGCGCCTGCTGCAGCAAATTCGCAAGCTTTACCGGGGGCTGGGTGAGGAAGATCGCTGGCAGCAAATCCTTAGCGGGCTGCGCCAGGAATACCGGCGCCTGCCCGCCTTTATGGACGAACTGCGGCGGGCAGGATTGTAAAAACTTTGACCGCCGCGTTTCGTGGGTACCCGAAACGCGGCGGCTGGTTTAATTCAAAGATGCTGACAACCCGTCTGCCCAGGCGGTGATCTGGTCCCATTTGCGGAAATCCCCCACGGGTACTTTCATGGCGCTCATGATCAGGCGCTCGATCAGCTTCACCTTACCCGGGGCCAATACGCCGGCAAACAGCCCCTCGCTGGCAGGCTTTACCAGGGTGCGAAGCGGGTCCAGGTAAGCACTGACGGTCGCGTGGTTGGCAGCGGTGTCGTCAACCAGGGTCATGCAGACCACGAAGGGACTGAAGGATTTTTGCTGCAGTGCAGCCTGATTGTTTTGGACGAACTTGAGAACTTCGGGGAGGACACTGCCCATGCGGATGGCACTGCCGAGGATCACCGCGCGATAAGAGCTGAGATCGCCGACTTTGGCGACCGGCAGCACATCCACGGAGCGGTTTTGCTTCGAGAGGGTTTCACCGATTTTCACAGCGATTTCCGCCGTTGAACCGGCCCTGGTAGCATAGGCGATCAGAACGCGATCCTGCATTGTGGTTGCTCCATACGAAGTCGTTGGGCGATCGATTTTTGGCTGGTATAGGGCGGCAGCGGTACCACCCCCAATTACGGTAATGCCAATGGCCGCGGTGGTGAGGCAGCCTCTGCGGAGGAACCCCCGCCGGGAAGATGGTTGGGTCGTCATGGTTATCCTATAATGATCTCAAAAAACAAATTGCTTTCAATAATAGCTACGCAAACCGATCACTTTTTATTCGGTCGGGAGGCCCGCGCCATGGGGACTGGCATGATTCCGCGGAGAAAACGGATCACCAAACCCAACGCGAACGTGCCGGTGATTACGAATGAACCGACAAACCCGATGAACTGGCCGGGGTTGAGGGTAATTCCCGCCAGAGTTTGGAAGATGGTTTGGGAAATGACGATTACAGCGATGCTGGCGTTCAAAATGAGCATGATCGGCGCCAGCAGGTAGCCTAACGGGGCGCGGCGGAGCAGCGAGACCCCGGCCAGGTAAGCAACCGGCGTGATGATGCCTACATCGAGCACGGCGGTGATATCGGTCGTATAGCTGGCTAAAGAAGCCGGCGCCTGACCCTGTACCAGCCCGCCGATAATCTCGATCAGCCAAACAAAGACCGACAGGCCGCTGACGAACAGGAGGATGGCCATCCCACGCCGGGGGACGCCTGGCGAAACACGCGCGGCCAGGGCCGGTAAGTCGATGGTGCTGCAGGCGGTGATGAAGGCAAACAGGCTGGCTGAAAAAAGCAGGATGTAAACCAGGAACAGGTTGTTATACGCCGTGCCAAACGCCATGGAGACTGCGTTGTAGAGGAAGACGGAGAGGATCCCCGCCAGGAGCAGCTTTCCGCGCAAGCTGCCCTTGCGATAGCGTAGGATGGCGTAAACGAGCAGCGGGATGAACACCAGCAGCATGGCCGCGTCCGTCCCGCGGAAGATCGGGGCCTTGAAGTAGGTGTCGGAGCGGTACAGGCCGCTGCCGTACATCTGGACAGTCTGGCCATGGAGCGTGGTAAAACTGAAGGGCGCGCCGCCATCCTGGTAGAACAGTCCAACGCCGGAAGCGATCAAGGCCAGGAAGGCGACCAGGGTCGAGAGGGCGATGAGGGGTTTTGAGGGGGGCATTTCTTATCTCCTAAGCAGTAATGCTGGCGACAAAGGGCTTCTTCTCTTGTAGGGCGGGGATCCTGCGGAGCTGTGCATCCGAGGCCGCCGTAAACCAATAACCGTTCAGAAAAGACGGCGGGAAGGGATTCCCGCCCTACCTGAGGTCGAGATGAATTTTCAGGCGGCCAGGGAGGATGGCTGCGGTGCAACAATATTCTTGAGTAAGAGCGCGGCCAGGATTATGTTAATCAGCGTGAGGCTGATGAAAATGACCAGGATCACCAGACTGTCGGGGACACCACTTAAGATCATGTTGATGCCCATGGCACTGACCGCGACGCCCATGGTGAGCAGTTTCATCACCGCCACGGAGGACAGCAGATAGCCCCAGGCGCTGCGGCGCAGCAGCAGGATGCCGGAGAGGAGGGCCAGGGGGACGATCAGGCCCAAATCCATGACCTGGATCACCATGGTAGTGGTGTTTTCCAGCAAGGGGACCTTGTTTTGCAACAGGGGCGGCAGGACGCGCCCACCCATCCAGGCCAGCACCAGGAAGCTGCCAGCGAAGATCATCAGGCCGGCGATCCAGCCGCGCGGCAGGCGCGGAGAAAAGCGTTCCGGCAGGTGTACCAGATCGAACGACAGCATGCTGAGGATGAAGGCAAACAGGCTGAGGCTGAGCAGGGCCACGTAGATAGTAAACAGCGAATTGAAAGCCGTGTTCATGGACATCGACAGGTAAGTGTAGAGGAAGAAGCCCAGCGTGCCGGTGAGCAAGAAGCGCCCGCGCAGGGGCCAGGCGCTGCGCGGTTGGTTCCTGAAGGCCAGAACGGTGGAGATGACCAGGAGCGGCAGTCCTAACACCAGGGTGACCAGGTCGTTGGCCTGCATCTGCGCCGTGGAACTGACGGTGTCATAGTAGTACAGCCCGTGGCCGTGGATGGTGACATTTTCGCCGCGCAGGGAGGTGTAGGCGTACGGCTCACCGGGGGTTTCGTAGAACAGCCCCATCCCGGCGGCGAACAGGGACAGGACAGCGATCAGTAGGATGAGCCAGGTAAGGGGACGCTGGTAGTTCATGGGTAAATTCCTTTGCGAGTGGATAGGTTCACAGCCGGGCTGCGAACCAACCCCACAAGATCATTTGTGGATGGATGTCTATTCGGGTAACCGTATTTCTTGCGCCCAGGCGCGGATTTTCGACCAGTCGCGGAAATCACCTTCGGGCGATTTTACCATTTTACCGATCAGCCGTTCGAATAAGGAGACCTTGTTCAGGTCGCCTACGCCGGAGAAAAAGGCCTCGGCCTCTGGTTTGACCAGCTTGCGCGCCGGATCCAGGTAGGCCATGCGCGCCGCGCGGCTGGCTTCGTCATCGCCCATGTTCAGCAGGTGCATGGCAAAGAAAGCGGTTGGTAGATTATTTAGCGCGGCCCGGTTTTGTTCAACAAACTTGACCGCCTCGGGCAGCCAGCTGCCAAAGCGCACGGCGCTGCCCACCACAACGGCAGTGTAGCCTTCGATGCTGGTAACTTTCACGGCCGGGCGAACGTCTACGGCACAGCCGCGTTTGGTCAGCTCTTCGGCAACCGCCTGGGCAACTTCCTGGGTCGAGCCAGCGCGGGAAACATATGCGATCAGGACTTTTTGGTTCATTTTGCTCTCTTAAGTAAGGTAAGGCGGTTAATTGTGGCCGGCATGAAACGCTCCCTGGATTGAAAGGAGCACAATCCCCAATCCATGCAGGTGACGCAGCAGCCCGATCAGCCCGGATTGGTCGGTATGGATGCTGATGCGAGAGCTATCCGGGCCGGAATGTTCAACGGTCAGCCGCAGCGGGCTCTGGGCATTCAGCTCTTGCTCATCCACCTGCCCGCGAATGATGATCTGATACGTACAAAAGTCATCCATTTTCAAACCTCGTTGTTGGCGCTTTGTTGTTTGGTACGCTACCAGCATAACCGAGCGCGTGGCAAAACATTCCACATGAAAATGTGGTTTGGGGCGGAAAAAGATGTGGTTTTTGGATGGGGTAAACCAGACACTCTCCGTAACGATTGACAGACGACCGGTGAGTAGGATAGAGAAGAGGCTGGTTGAGGCGTACGTTTCCAGCCTCCTGACTCGATCGAACGTGTAAGGAGCTAGAAAAAAAATGTCAACACTTCAAGCATCCCTTCAGCCGGAAGCACATGCTACCAACCGCGTGCCTGCCTGGATCAAAGCGCATCCGTTGGTGGCGTACTTTCTTCTGGCTTTTCTGGGAACCTGGCTGGTCTTCTCACCCATCATCCTCTCGAAGAACCTGCATCTCTTTGCATTACCGGACGCAGCGGCCATTGGGCTGTTTATTTTGTCGACCTTTACCGGGCCGTTCAACGCAGCGTTGATCACCACGGCGGTGCTGGATGGCAAACCCGGACTGAAAAAGCTGTTCAGCCGCATGGTCCAGTGGCGGGTAGGCTTTGGCTGGTACTTGCTGCTCCTGCTTGGTTACCCGGTGCTCTTATACGCAGGCATCACCCTGATCCGCGGGGCCGGCGCATTGGCGAACCCGCTGGATAAAATTCCGCTGCTGCTGAGTGTTTACATCCCCATGATCCTGATGAACCTGATCATGCCGGGCATCCCGGAAGAGACTGGCTGGCGCGGCTTTGCCCTACCCCGCCTCGAACGCGCTTACGGGCCATTGGCAGGCGCACTGATTTTGGGCACGCTCCACGCGCTCTGGCACCTGCCGGTGTATATCGTACCGGGTATGATGATCCAGGGTCCATTTAAAATGGAGTTTTTTATCGCGAACTCGCTGGCGATTATTGCCGCAACCGTCATCTGGACCTGGCTGTTCAACAATGCACGCGGCAGCATTCTCTTTGCCATCCTCATCCATGCCACCAGCAACGCCTCCAGCGCGCCCATCGCGCGACTGGCTCTGACTAACCTGCCCTATTACTGGCTCGGCGCGGAAATCTTCGGCGCGGCATGCATCCTAATCATTCTGATTACGCGCGGGAAACTGGCTTACGATCCAGAAAAGATGCCATAAGCTGGACGCATCGATCCTGGTTGGGCTAATACGACTACTCGAATAAACGCCTAGCGCAAGACTCTCCACCGGCGGCCTGGTTATCGTTTGAAAATATGATAACCAGGCCGCTTCTGGTTTTACATTTAGGGTAAAATAAGGTTAAATCTCCGATTTCCTTCATTGGTTATTGCTTCGATTCGATAAGGCGTAGAAAGCAATTGGAACTTAAAGAAAAGCTGCGTGCATCCGGGATTGATGTGCTAGGTGCGGTTCCGTGGGGAACCCATTTTTGCCAGTTCTATACCACGCGCCAGGATCTGGTCGAGACGCTGGTGCCTTATTTTAAGGCGGGTCTACTCGCCAATGAATTTTGTATGTGGGTGACTTCCGCCCCGCTGCTCGTGGATGAAGCCACCGCGGCGATGCAATTGGCGTTTCCAGACTTTGATCATTACCTTACCAGTGGTCAGATCGAAATCCTGGATTACCGGCAGTGGTACGTTCGCGATGGGAGGTTTGATGCCAACCTGGTTCTGCAGGGTTGGAGCGATAAACTGGCAGCAGCGCAAAAAAAAGGCTTCGAAGGCATGCGTTTGACCGGGAACACCTTCTGGCTCGAGCAAGCCCATTGGGACGATTTCACCCGCTATGAGCAAGCCATCAACGATATCATCGGCGGGCAGCATATGATCGCGCTGTGCACTTACTCACTGGAGAGGTGTGGTGTGCGCGAGATCCTGGATGTGGTAGCCAACCACCAGTTTGCGCTGATAAAAACCGGCGGGCGCCTGGAAATTATCGAGAGCGCCGAGCATGAGAAGATGGAACATGCCTTGCGAGAGAGCGAAGAACGCTACCGCGGCCTGTTCACACAGATGAATGAAGGCTTTGCCCTGCACGAAATCATTTGTGATCCTTCCGGTAACCCCGTGGATTACCGCTTCTTAGACGTCAACCCGGCTTTCGAACATTTCACCGGGTTATCCAGAGAAAACGTGGTCGGGCGGACCGTAATGGAAATTATGCCAGATATCGAACCCTACTGGATCCAAACGTATGGGGAAGTTGCCTTATCCGGTAAGGCCAGGCAGATCCAAAATTTTTCGAAAAGCCTGGGTAAATATTACAATGTAATGGCCTTTTGCCCTCGGCCCGGGCAGTTTGCCGCGCTGTTCATCGACATCACCGAACAGATGCGCATGCAGGAACAGGCCCGCGAGGCGGCAGCCCATATTGAGCTGCAGCGCCGCCTGATCGAGCAGCGCGAGCAGGAACGATTGCAGATCGCCCAGGATTTGCATGACGGGCCGGTACAAGAACTAACCGCAGTTACCTATACCTTGCAATCCCTGACAGACAGTTGTGATGACCCAAAGGTGATTGAGGAGATAAGCGCTGTTCGCCGGGCTATTATGGCGCAAATCACCGATTTGCGCGCTTTCTCCCAGGAACTGCGCCCACCGATGCTGATCCAGTTTGGCTTGGAGAGGGCCATCCAGGCGCATTTGGAGAGTTTCCAACAAAAACATCCCCAGGTATCGATCCGGCTGCAGTCACACCTGGATGGGAAACCGCTCCTCGAAACCGTCCAGCTGGTGTTCTATCGCGTTTATCAGGAAGCTTTGAATAACATCGGCAAACACGCTCAGGCAAGCCAGGTGGAGATCTTTTTATGGATCGAAAAAGGCCAGGTATTTCTAACGATCCGGGATAACGGGGTTGGATTTGAGACATCTGAAGATTGGCTGGGCCTGACCCAACAAGGGCACTTAGGGCTGGTGGGGATCCGCGAACGGGTTGAAGCGGTAGGCGGCAGTATTAAAATCGTCTCGGCACCCAACCAGGGCAGCAGCCTTTTCGTATCAGTACCCCTTTCCGGCTGTTGAAACATCATTCAATAAAAAGGACCGAACCAATGAAAACATATGGGAACATACATGTTGAAACCGCGCTAAACGCGGCATCGTTTGCCGCGCTGATCGGCGCGCTGAACCTGAAGCCGCCGGTGCTGATTAAGCCCAACTGGGGTACGGTGGAGTGCTACAGCGAAGCGGAGGTGCTGGATTGGACGCTGGCGGCGATCCCGGGCGAAAAAATCGTCATTGAGAGCCACGGTTGGGCGCGCAATGAAGAGACGCTGCTCAACAAAGGTCCGGTTGGGCTCACCAAAGCCAACCTGCGCAAAGGCGACCACTGGTTCCAGGAATATGCGGGTATCGCCCAGGTGCTGAAAAAGCACAAGGTCGAATACCTGAATCTGACCGAGGAGATATGGGCCGGGCGCGCGGCGGACCCGGCGCTGATCCAACAGGCGGTAGAGGAAAAATTCGCGCCGGCGCAGTTTGCCGAACTCTACAGCAAAGTCCCAGCCCGGCTGGTGGAACTGCGCGGCGGCACGCTCTTGAGCCTGGCGAAGTATAAGATCGTCTTCTACCCGCTGGGGATCTCCATGTCGGTGAAGAATCAGTTTGGACTGATCCCCGGCCCCAGCCGCGGGAAGTTCCACGGCAAAGAACACGTTTTCCTGGACCAAAGCATCGTGGACATCAATAAGATCTATCACAGCCTGTTCGCGGTGAAAGGCGTGATCGAAGCCGCGCATTCTGCCGGGTACCTGGAAAAGGACAACGAGCCCACTCAGGTCTTCCCGGGTGTCGGAAAAGCTTTCGCCAGCGAGGATACAGTGGCTTTGGATGCCTTCGCTACGGCCCTGTACGGGCGCGACCCGAACAGCGTGGGGCACCTGCGCCTGGCGGCGCAGACCTTTGGCGCATGGGATGCGCAGACTTGCGCGGACGCGGAGCGGTGCGGGATCCAGGTGATTGCGAAATAAAGTCTTCGACCGGACTGCGCCGGGCAGAGTGCTTATAACAGTTGTAACTTCCTGGCCGTCTCGATGGCGCGGGTGCGGTTGTTTACGTTGAGCTTGCTGTAAATTTCTTTGACGTAGAAACGGACTGTGTTGAGGCTGATGACCAATCGCCCGGCAATCTCTTCGTATTTAAGGCCGCCGGCAATCAGGCGTAACACATCCAGCTCGCGGTCGGTTAACGGCTCGGGCAGCGACTGCTTTCCCAAGGGAACTGGGGGTTCCGCTGGGGCGGGCGCGGGAAATGCGGCCAGAAGTTTCTTCGCAAATGCTGTTTCTGGCGTATTCGTCTGCCCGTTCCGATTAAGGTAACGGCGCAGGAGGGCAGCCATGGGCGAGCCTTCATCCAGGAAGACGCGGAGGTTGTCCTCCGGCGCGGCGATGGTAAGCGCGCGGGCAAGATCGTCCAGGCTGGAGCGGCTGGCATGCATGGCAAGCAGCTGGGCGCGCAGCAGGTACGCCTGCAAGGCAATCCCCGCGCGCCGGGTCTGCACGGCGGAGGAAATCAGGCGGTCGAGGATGGCGAGCGCCGGGTCGATCTGGTCGACGGCAGCGGGAGACGCCTGTGCCCGGTAGAGTATGATGCGCATGTGGGCCAGGCAATAGGCCTCAAAGGGGGGATGGAAATTTTCCGGGCTTACCCCATAGGTTTGGAGGGCCGCCTCGGCGGCATCCGGATTCCCCTGTGCAAGGGCTACGCGCACCTGCTGGTCGGCGGCATCTGGCTTGATCCAGGCAGGCACGCCCAACGGCAGCAGGCGAGCAGCTTCCTGGGACAGCCGGGCGGCGCTTTCCAGGTCGCCTTTCGCCTGGGCCAGGCGCGCCGAAAGCACCGCGTTGTAAACGACCCCGGCGTTGTGACCTACCAAACGGCTCATTTGCGCGGAGCGCCGGAAGTATTCGCTCGCTTTCTCCAACTGGTTCCACTGGTAATACACTACCCCAAGCATGCCGTATACCATCCCGGAAATGGGCGGAGGCAATGCGCCGGATTGCTCGAAACCATCTATCGTACGGGTGCCAACTTCGAAGGCAAAACGCAGCTGGCCGTGCTGGATGGCCATCACCATCAGCGCGGAGGCAGAGATCATTTCGGGGAGCAAAACCCCGGCTGCCTGGCTGTATTGGATCGCCTTCTGGTATGCATCGACCAGGTTGGGGTAGTCGCCGGTAATGCGGTACCCGCCGCCCAGCCCCAGGTAAGCCAGCGCGAGCAGGTAGGCATTGTCTGGCGATGTGGATTCCAGCGCCTTTTGGGCGAGCTGAATACCCTCCTCAGGGCGGCCCTGCACGTTGGCCAGGTTCGACTGCAGCGCGAACCACTCAGCGCGCAGGTCAGGGCGGGCAGGGCCTGGTTGCGCCAGAGCTGCCTGCACTTGCCGTACATAGGGCGGGATGTTCGGGTAACTTCCGCGCAGCAGGTGCATCCAGGCAAAAGCCAGGTTGGTGCGCGTGCTTTGCGCGCGCCACTCCTCGGGAACGGCCCGCAGCCAGCCTTCGAGCGTTTTGGCATAGCCCTGGGTGAGAACGGGCATGGCATGCCGCTCCAGCAGCTGCACGGCACGCGGGTAATCCTCGCCGGATAGGGCATGCGGGATGGCCTCGTTGGGCATGCCAGCCTGCTCATACCATTGGCTGGCGCGCCGGTGCAGCTGGGCAACCTGTTCTTTTTCGACCCGGCTCTGCTGGTTGCGCAGCAGGTCCGCGAAGAGATGGTGGTAACGGTACCAGCGCGCGCCGGGGGAGCCGGTGTCATCGTCATCGAGCGCGATCAGAAACAGGTTAGCGGAGAACAAGCGCTCCAGCAGCTGGCTACTGTCGGAACGCCCAACGACAGCGTCGCATAAATCACCGGTCAGCCGGTCGAGGATCGAGGTTTGCAGCAAAAAAGCCTGGACGCCGGCGCTCTGGCGGTTGAGCACTTCTTCGGTGAGGTAGCTCAAAATAAAGCGATGGCTGCCGCTGAGGTTGGCGATAAAGCGAGATGGATCGGCGCGCCCGCGCATGGATAACCCGGCTAGCTGCAGCCCGGCCACCCAGCCTTCGGTGCGGTTTTCCAGGGCGGCGATATCCTGCTCGGAAAGGGACAGGTTCATCATATCGCGAAAGAAGCGGTCTGTTTCAGCGCCGGAAAAACGCAGGTCGCCGGCGCGGATTTCGGTCAGCTGGTTATTGGCGCGCAGCCGGGCCAGGGGCAACAGCGGATCTTCGCGCGTCACCAGCACCAGATGCAGCAGCGGCAGGCGGTTGGCAAACAAGATTTCAAACACCTGCAGGATGTCGCTGTCCTGGATATTCTGAAAATCGTCCAGGACCAGCACGAAGGGACGCCCTACGCGGAGTACATCGTCGATCAAAGTGGCGGTTACGGCCTCTGGGGAAGGAAGCTGACCAGAACGTAATGCGCTCTCGATTTCCTCGCCCAGGGTCGCATCTACTTTTTGCAGCGCCGCTACAAAGTAAGTAAAGAAGCGCCCAGGGTCGTCATCGGAACGGTCCAGAGAGAGCCAGGAAACCGGCAGGTCCAACCCATCCAGCCATTCGACGACGCAGGTGGTCTTGCCAAAGCCGGCCGGGGCGCAGACGAGGGTCAGCGGGAGCCCGGCTTGCAGGCCTTCATTCAGCCGCCGGATCAGGTGCGGGCGCTGCACCCGGTTGGGGTGCAGCGCGGGGTGGTGTAATTTTGTCGCGAGGATATTTGCCACAGGTTTATTTTACTGTACCTTTCGCGTTACCTCTGCTGCGCGATCATCTCGTTATTCTGCTGCGCAGCCCGGTCGCCCATGCGGGCAGCCCAGAAAGGCGCGGTATAGGAATGGCTCTCGAACCCGGTGCGCAACTCGTCCCCATCCGAGCCAACCGGTCCAGGTTCCGGCGCGCGGCCTGCTTCGCAACCAGGCAGTCAGGCCTGGGGTTACTTCGTCCGCGACTTCCAACAGGCGGGCCTGGAGCGTGAGCGTGCGAATTGTATAAATTTTTAAAGTGCGAAAGAACACCTGGACTTCACTTCAATCTCCCGAGCTCTCCCTGTTATACTATTGGAGGAGTCACACCGAATGGCCAAAAAACTGGATCAGATTATCGTCGTTGACCTGGAGGCAACCTGCTGGGAAGGCAATCCGCCGCCCGGGGAAGAGCAGGAGATCATTGAAATTGGTGTGTGCGCGCTGGACATTGCCAGCGGCAAGCGTTCGAGGAAGCGCAGCCTGCTCGTCCGCCCGGAGCGCTCCACGGTCAGCCACTTTTGTACCCAGCTGACCACGCTGACTCAGGAACAGTTAGCGCAAGGCGTGTCGTTTGGCGAGGCAGTCGAGATGCTGCGAGCAGAATACCGGCCTGCCGAGCGCACCTGGGCCAGCTACGGCGATTACGACCGGATTGCCTTGCAACGCCAGTGCGAACAGCGCGGGGTAAGCTACCCGTTTGGGCGCACGCATCTCAATGTAAAGAACCTGCTGGCGATCAGCCTGAACCTGCCCAACGAGGTGGGGCTGGACCGCGCGGTCGAGATGTGCGGGTTTAAGCTGGAAGGCACGCACCATCGCGGAGATGACGATGCCTGGAATATTGCCGCCGTCCTGGCGGCGCTGCTGGAAAGAACGAGAATGGGAGGCAGGTGATATGGCTTACGAACGCATGCTGGACAAGTCCAAACAACCTACATCCGGCGAGATGCTGGATACCATCGGGCAGCCGGTCAGCGACTGCTGGAATGCGCTCAATAAATCTCTCGCGGAAACGTACCAGATCGAGGCGGTGACGAAATTTGGCGGCGCAAAGTACGGCTGGGTCCTATCATACCGCAAGGGTGGCCGCCCACTGTGCGATATGTTCCCCGAGGCCGGCGCTTTTACCGCCCTGGTGGTACTGGGGGGTAAAGAGGCCGCCCAGGCCCTGGCGGCGCTGCCCACCTTCGGCCCAAACGTGCGCGCCTGCCTGGAAAACACACCCGCCTTCCACGATGGGCGCTGGCTATGGATCCGCGTGCAGGACCCGCGCGACGTGGAAGACATCCAGCGCCTGGTGCAGTTGAAACGGAAGAAGTAGGGAACCGGGCAAGGCTGCGCCTGTCCCTGACTCCGATACAATAACGTATGTATTTTCTCGCGATCTTACCCATCCTGTTCCTGCTGGCGCTGATGCTTGGGCCGCGCTGGGGGGCGCACCAGGCCGGGCCAGCGGCCTGGTTGTCTGGCGTGGTTATCGCGGGGCTGGCCTTTGGACTGACGCCGGGCGTGCTGTGGGTTTCGCAGGCACGCGGGCTGCTGCTGGCCCTGTACGTGCTGGCGGTATTGTGGCCGGCGCTGCTGCTCTACAACATCGTCGACCGCGCCGGCGGGATCCGCGCCATCGCCGCCGGGTTGGAGGGCGCGATTGGCGACCGCGGGCTGCTTTTGCTGCTGCTGGCCTGGGCGTTTAGCGCGCTGCTTGAAGGATTGGCCGGTTTTGGGCTGCCGGTGGCAGTCGTCTCGCCGATGCTGGTTGCGCTGGGCGTGGAACCGGTCATCGCGGTGGCCGCGGTGGCCATCGGGCACGCCTGGTCGGTTACGTTTGGCGATATGGGCGTCATCTTTCAGACGCTGAGCGGTGTGGTCAAAATGGAACCGGCCGTCCTGGCTCCTGCTTCGGCGTTGATGCTGGGCGCAGCCTGCCTGCTGTGCGGGTTTGCCACGGCGCGCATCCTGGGTCAGGGACGCCAGTGGCTGCGACAATTGCCGTGGGTGTTGGGGCTGGGGCTGCTGATGGCCGGGGTCCAGTATGGTCTGGCCGTGAGCGGTTTGACTCCGCTGGCCGCACTGGGCGCGGGGTTGGCCGGGATCGCGGGCGGCATACTGGTTGGGCGGCGGTCCAGGACAGTTGAAAACAAAACCATCCCGCCTGAACTGGCCGGGGCGCTGGCCAGCTACGGGGGACTGGCCCTGCTGATGACCGCGATTGCGTGGCCGGGCCCGCTGCGCGGGCTGCTTACCCCGCTGCTCTGGCAGGCGCACTTTCCGGAAGTGGCCACCCTAAGCGGCTTCACCACCCCGGCAGGACCCGGACAGGCTTTCCGGCCGCTGGTCCACCCGGGCAGCGCCATCCTCCTGGCAGCCCTGCTCAGCTACGCCGTTTACCGGCGCGCCTGCCTGTGCCCACCCGGCGACCTGAAAAACGCGGCACGCGCCACCTGGCGCTCGGCGGCCCCGGCCAGCCTGGGGATTATCGCCACCGTGGGACTGTCTACGTTGATGGAACACACCGGCATGACGCAGCTGCTGGCGCAAGGACTGGCGGCGCTGATGGGCGCGGGCTTTCCACTGGTATCGCCGCTGGTGGGCATGCTGGGTGCGTTTGCAACCGGCAGCAACAACAATTCGAACGTGCTCTTTGCCCCGCTGCAGCACAGCATCGCCGGGCTGCTGGCGATCGACCCGCGCCTGCTGCTGGCCGCGCAGACGGCCGGCGGCGCGCTGGGAAGCATGATCGCCCCGGCAAAGATCGTGGTTGGCTGCAGTACCGTCGGGTTAAAAGGCCGAGAAGGCGATGTGCTGCGCCGGACCCTGTTCTATGGATTGGGCATCGGCCTGCTGCTGGGAGGGTTGGCGCTCCTGTTTGCCCAGTGATACAATCAGGGCAACATGGAAACGAAGACCTCTCACAAGATCCGCGCGATCTTTTTTGACAGCGGTGACACTATCGTCGATGAAGCCACCGAGATCAAAGACCATAACCAGGTCACCCAGAAAGCCAGCCTGATCCCCGGCGCCGCGGAGACCGTGCAGGCTTTGAAATCGCTTGGCTATCCCCTGGCGCTGGTCGCCGACGGCCCGGCTGGAACCTTTACCAATGTGCTCGGTCACTATGGGCTGCTCGACCTGTTCGACGCGCTGGCAATCTCCGGACAGGTGGGCGTCGAAAAACCTGACCCGCGTATGTTCCAATGCGCTTTAGAGCAGTTGAACATCCCCCCGGCCGGTTACAGGCAGGTGCTGATGGTTGGCAATAACCTGGAACGCGACATCAAAGGCGCGAACCAGGTAGGCCTGGTCAGCGTCTGGCTGGATTGGGCACCCCGGCGATCAAAAATCCCGGCGGACGAGACCGAACGGCCTTGTTACACGATTAAAAATCCGCTCGACCTGCTGGATCTGGTAGCGGAACTGGAAACAAGCCTGTCATGAGCACTCGCGATCTACTGCTGGCCGAGTTGTACCATGCTCCTCGCGACGAGCATGCCCAGGCGCTGGCCGCCCGGCATGCCCCGCTGCTGTACTTCGACGCGCACGAGCCGTTCTTTCCACTGGCAGCCGGTTACACCCTGTTTCCCCAGGATGGGCCTTCATCCTCATTCCAGCGCACCATAACGCTGCGCCCCGATGACCAGCCGCCGGCCGCGCTGGCCATCGAGTATGCCATCTGGTGGGACTGGGATATCCATCATCTGTACGAATTGGAGCACGTCTGGGTCTACCTGGATGAGCAGGACCGCCCGCTGCGCGTGGAAGGCTCCTGGCACGGGAAGTTTTACAATATCCCACTCAAGCTGGAAGACGGGCGCGCCGTCCTGCTTTCCGAGCCGGGGAAACACGCCTTTGCCCCCGACCCCTCCTGGTTCCACCAACGCGTGCGCGAATACCGCCGCGTTGAAACCCAGGCCGTGGGGCTGCACGCCCACGTACTGATCAACAGCATGTTCACCGACAAAATCCGCTGGCGCGCCTTCGATCGGGTGCTCGCGCGCAGTTACCTGCTGCGGCGCACCTTTGACCCAACCTGGAGCTTTACCCAACGCTTCGCCTTTTCAAGCGAATGGCTGGTGCCCTGGCCCGCGCTGCGCGACTGGATCCCACTGCGCGTGAATGCGGTGCTGGAGCGCCTGGAAGCTGCCACCCGGCCAGCGGAGTACCGCGCGCTGCGCCTGGTCAGCGCCGAAGGCAGCCTGGCCGGGCTGCAAGCGGCCGCCGCCACGGGCGCGGATGCGGTCATTACGCCCCTTTCGCTGCACGAAAACCGTCTGGTGCTGGATGATGGGCGCTTATCCCAACCCATCGGGCTGGATGAAGCGCTGGAATTCTGCCTGCACGAGCCAATCGGGGCGTTCCTGGAGCTGGCAGGCCCAGCGGTCGCAGACCGGGCAATTGTTGACCGGCTGGCCTGGTTCATTCGTTCGCATGAGCTGAACGAAATGGTTGTGGTCACCGCGGCGGACGCCGCGCTTCTGGCGCGCTATACTTCTTTCGTCACCAATGGAGTGACCGCCATCCAGATCACCGACCCTGATGAAGACCCGCTGCAAGCCGCCCGGCAGTGTGGAGCGGGGTTTGTCAACCCACGCTGGGGAGGCGCAACTGGAGCAGCGCTGGACACTGACTGGATCCAGCGCGTGCATGACGCCGGGCTGGGGATCATCAGCTGGCCGGTCACAGACACGGACGAAGCGGAAATGCTCCAGCGCCTGGGGCTGGACGTGATCTGGGAGAAGGGTCAGAGACAGGCATGAACCAGGGGAATCCAAGTCTTCTCCCCCATCCGGAGCGCTGCCTGCTGCTCGTTGTAGATTTGCAGGAGCGCCTGATGGCTGCTATGCCCGCGAATGTGGCCGAGCAGGTAGTGCGGAATACCTGCATCCTGGTGGAAACGGCGCGTATATTCAACCTGCCGGTGGTGGTCAGCGAGCAGTATCCCAAAGGACTGGGACCCACGGCGGCGGAAATCCGCGCCGCGCTTCCAGAGGAGACAGGCCCAATCGAAAAGCTGGCTTTTAGCTGCTGCAAAGAGCCGGCCTTTGCCCCATTCCTGACTCGCCCTGAGATAATCTTGTGCGGCGCGGAGACGCATGTATGCGTTCTGCAAACCGCGCTCGACCTGCTCGCGCAGGGCCGGCGCGTCTATCTGGCGGCGGATGCCACCTGCAGCCGGGCCAAAGGCAACTGGCAGCGTGGCCTGGACCTGATGCACCAGGCCGGGGCAATCATCGGTTCGACCGAGATCTTTGCCTTCGGGCTGCTAGGCGCGGCCGGGACGGATCACTTCAAACGCATCTCAAAGCTGGTGAAATAATGCGGGGACACAGCCGATGAAATGGTCTCTGCTGATTGGCAAATTTTGGGGGACGGAAATCCGCCTGCATGTATCGATGCTGCTGCTCATCCCATACGTTCTGCTGGCATTCAAACCCGAGACGCTGGCCGATACGCTTCGGGCAGTGCTGTTGATTGTGACCATTTTTACCTTCGTCGCGCTGCATGAGATGGGTCATACCCTGGCGGCGCGCCTTTACGACATCCAGGTGACCAGCATTGTCCTATGGCCGCTGGGTGGGGTTGCAAACCTGACCCGCCGGCCAGACAAGGTATGGCCGGACCTGGTCATTTCGGCCGCCGGGCCGCTGACGAACCTGCTGCTGTTTATTGGATTGGGCGCGGTCACAAGCATGGTTTACCTGGTGGAAAAGGCGCAGATTTTCCCCGTTCTGGCGAACTTCTTATGGCGCTGGCAAATTTTTCCCTTCCTGGCCGGCATGACGGTTGCGAACCTGAGCCTGGCGGTGTTCAACCTGGTTCCTATATACCCACTGGACGGCGGACAGATCCTGCGCGGGCTGCTCAAACTGGTCTTCGGCGAGAAAAACGCCGACCGGGCGATGCTGGTCTTCAGCCTGCCGCTGGCCCTGTTGATAACCGTCGCCGGGATCGTGACACGGGATGTAATGATCGTTCTCACCGGGCTGGTACTGGTGCTGGCCGTCGCTACCCTCAACGCCCGCCTGATCAACGGGTTGATCCTGGCAGGCATGTACCTGATCGACCGGGCAGGGTATTATCTCAAGCGCTCGGATTTCGACCCGGCGGTGCGGGAGTATACCCGCGCCATCCAGCGCTCGCCAAACCGCGCCGGGTTGTACCTGTCGCGCGCGGTGGCGCGGATGAACCTGATGGAAAGCGAAGCAGCCAGGGCGGATGTCGAGCGGGCCTTAGCGCACGACGCCGGCAATCACGTGGCCTGGGCGCTGCGCGGCGAGCTGCTGTCGCTGCAGAAAGACGATGAAGGCGCCATGGCAGCCTTTCAGCGCGCCGTCCAGCTCCAGCCAAACTGGTCGATTGCTTACCTCGACCGGGGCGGGCGCTACCAGGAACGCGGCGACCTGATCCACGCGCTGGAGGATATGGACCGCGCTGTTGAGCTGGGGCGCGGGTCGCCGGTCACCTATCTGCTGCGCAGCCTGCTGCGCTTTAAGATGGGCGATATGGACGGCTTCCGCGCCGACGCCGACCAGGCGCTGCGCTTCGCCCCGCAGTGGATGCTGACCTTCCCCGAGCTGTTCCTGGCTAACGTTGAAGGTTACCTGGATTGGGCTCTGGCGTATTACTGGCGCGCCATCGAGCGCATGCCCAACGCCTACCAGGCCTACCAGGGCCGCGCCGACGCCTGCCGCGTCAATGGGCGCCTGGACTGGGCGATTGCCGATTACCAGCGCGCCATCCACCTGGCGCCGCGCCAGGCGGAACTCTACCTGGGACGCGGGCGGGCTTACCTGCAGACCGGCCATCCAGAAGAGGCCAGCGCAGACTTCCGCCAGGCTGCTCAACTGGCGGATAAATCGCACATCCGGCGCCAGGCGGAAATGCTGCTCAACCAGAGCGAAGGAAGCCGCGCTGCATTGCCTGGGACTGTACAAGGCGAGCCAGCGGCCTGACGACCGGGTTATTCACCAGCGCGGCAAGAACCGGGTATACCCTGCCCGGTATGACCAGCAACCGGCCCTCGCGCAAGCCGCGCAACGACTCGGCGACGACATCCGGCGCGCGCAGCCACATAAAGGCAGGTAATTTTGGACGACCGCCCCGGTCGTGAATTTCCGTGTAGGTATAGCCAGGGCACAACGCCTGGACGCGCACGCCGGTGCCCGCCAGTTCGTAGGCCAGGGTCTGGCTGAAGAAATTCAGGTAGGCCTTGGTGGCGCCGTAGGTATGGTTACCCACGCTCGGGATAAGCGCGGCCAGCGAGGAAACGTTGATCACTCCGCCAAAGCCGCGTTCGACCATGCCGGGCAGCGCCGCGCGGGTCAGGCGCACGCTGGCTTCCACATGGACACGGATCATACGCAAATCTTCCTGCGGGTCGCTTTCGATAAACTGCCCGGCTCTGCCAAACCCGGCATTGTTTACCAGCAGATCCAGGTCGGGGATGGCTTCTACGCGGGCAGCGGCACGCTCCAGGTCCGCCGAGTCGCTCAGGTCCGCGGTGATGGTGTCCACCTGGACGGAATCTGAACGCATCAATTCGTCCGCCAGGGCGTGCAGGCGCGACTCGCGCCGGGCCAGCAGCACCAGATCATAGCCACGGTGCGCCAGCTCGCGGGCAAAGGCTTCGCCGATCCCCGACGAAGCGCCGGTGATAAAGGCTGTTCCCGGCCCGCCCTCGGCGCGCCGATGGGCGCGCAGCAAAGCCCATTGGCGGGCTTTTTCCGCGTGGAAACGCTGCTTGATTACCACCGCCAGCGCCGCCCCGGCGCTGAAAGCGAAGAAAAATGGAAGATCTTTACGCATAATTGGTTCCTTACAAGATCTGTCTTTTATCACGGATGCGCGCTGCGCGCGTAGCGAATGGTACGAATGACACGACTAAGCAGAGATTTTCAAAAGAGGAAATGAGTGCCATTCGCGATGAATTGATCACGTTTTAGAATAACGACAACTGCTGAACCGCTTCTTTGCCCGGCATGGGCGGCACGCGCGTGCCCAGGTGGTGCTGGTTGCAAAGGTTGTAGAAAAGATCGGAGAGCGTTTTTGCGCTGCGCGCGGGGCACTCGTAGCGCTCGCCATAGGCACGCTCGAATTTGGGCCGCAGCCCAGGGAACAACCGGTCGAGCTGTTCGTAAAAATATTCCCGCTGCCGGTCACGCATCGACATGCCAAACCAGGGAACGATGAAGCTGCCGCCATTTTCTACTGCCCGCTCGATGATGGCAGTGATATTCTCGGGAGTATCTTCCAGGAAAGGCAGCACCGGCATCATGCACACCCCCACGGCAATACCATTGTCGGCGAGCGCGCGCATGGCGCGGAAACGAGCCGAGCTGGGCGGCGCGCCGGGTTCGATCTTGCGCGACAAACCATCATCGGCGGTGCTGATGGAAAAGCAGACGGTGGCGTGCACTCGCCCGATGCGGCGCAGAAGCGCTACGTCGCGCAGCACCAGATCACTCTTGGTGTTGATATGCACACCAAAGCCAAAACGGGCGATCAATTCCAGCGCCCGGCCGGTCAGGTTGTACAGTTTCTCGACCGGCATGTAGGGATCATTCATCGATCCGGTGCCTACCACACCCTTGACGCGCTTGCGGGGTAGTTCTTTTTCGAGCAGCTCCAGCGCGTTGGCCTTGACCAGTATGTCCCCATCGAAATTCTCGATCTCATAACACGCGGAGCGCGAATCGCAGTAAATGCAGCGGTGCTGGCAGCCGCGGTACAGGTTCATGTTGTACTTCATGCCGAAGATGCCATCCGGGTGCCCGATGGTCGCCAGCAAGGTTTTTGCCTGGATCTCGATAACCGCCATAGGATGCCACTGCGCTCCTGGGAATAGTATAACGCATTGGATAGGCAGGTTGTATGGTCAGATCGCGATCCGCCTAACCATTTGTTATACTTATCTCACCCATGGAATCCGCTATCACCCAACTGCCTTTTCCCCAATCCTACTGGGTCGTGCCCGGAAAACTGCTGGCCGGGCAGTACCCCGGCGCGCCGCAGCCGGACGAGGCCGGGCGGCGCATCGCCGCGCTGTGCGCGTGCGGCATCCGCCAGGTGATTAACTTGATGGAAGCGGATGAGGTCAACGACCAGGGCCAGCCCTTTGCCCCCTACATGGAGCAAGTGTACGCTTTTGCCGCAGAACGCGGCGAACAGGCCGGCTGGTCGCGCTACGCTATCCAGGATGGCAGCGTTCCTACCCAGGCAATGATGCGCCAGATTTTAGATGCGATTGACGGAGCCATCGCTCAGGGACGAACGGTTTATGTACACTGTTGGGGCGGCAAAGGACGCACCGGCACTGTGGTGGGCTGCTACCTGATCCGCCACAACCTGGCCGCTCCTGAGACTGCCCTGGAAACCATCATCCGGCTGCGCGAAAACATCCGCCCCTTCCAGGCCTCCCCGGAGACGGAGGAACAGCGCGCGTTTGTGCGGGCATGGCGGGAGCGCACTCCCGCAGTTTAATGGGTGGGTTTCACCGGCCCCGGCAGCAGGTTCCCATCCGCGCCATAGGGCTGCGCCAGGCTCTCGAGCACGCAGCGAGCGATAATCTGCGCGACAGGGCTGTCCTGGTCGGCGCCTGGCTCGCTGCGCGAACTGGCCCGCGGTTCGATCAGCGTCACGCGGATGCCCAATTCTCGCGCCTGGCGGCGCAGTGCGGAAGCCGCGTGCTGCTCGGACCGGTTTTGCAGCCCATCCTCTCCGGGTACGTTAATATTAATTATGTGTACCCGCCCGGCCCCCTGCATGCGCTGGATGGCCACCTGCATGCACAGGTTTTGGCCGGCGGGCGCGTTTTCCACACAGGGTGTGACAATTGCGTCGATACCCCCTAACCACGCCTCGGCGAGCATAAAGAAACGCCGGTATTCTTCCGCTCGACTCCAATCCACCACCATCCCGTCGCATTCGCCCCCTGCCCTGTTGATATCCGCAAACGCCTGCTTTAAAATCGTGTTGGTGCGGGCGGCCAGAAATACCGGCGCTCCGTGCGCAGCCAGTATCACCGCTGTGGCATGCCCTACTCCGTTGGGGTCCCCCACAAACACCGCCACCTTGCTTTGGATCTGGGGTTTCCACGGGGAATATGAGGGCTGATAGCAATTCTCGACGTGCGATAACATAGCTTTGGATACTCCTCTAATGTTTGAGACAGCCGAAACCAGCAGTCTCATCAGGTGAGGCGGCTTCTCTTCTTGGGATTATCATTTTCGCCCCGGCGTGGGCATTCTCTTTTCGGAGCTACCCTGGCGCACGCGTATAAAGAAGGCGCGCCAGGTCAGGAGATGAGGCTACAGGCAACCTGTTGAGTCAAAGTTTGAAATCCGTTATGGATTCTAAGAACTCTCGAAAGAGATGTCAGGTAGGGGTTCTCCCCATTCCAAAGGTAGGGAATCCCCTATGGAAAGAAAAGCGCAAAGGCTCAGAGACCATCAGGCAACCAGACAACACCGGGTAATTTTCATTCCTCGCGGGTGGGAGACTGCCTGACGGCCTGCCCAGCAATTGACGGTTCGACTTCTCCCCCCTTGAGCTGCGACAAGATCATGGCCGCCAGGATCAGCACGCAGCCGAACAGCTGCTGGGAGGTGAGAATTTCCTGGAGGAACAGGAAGCCAAACAGGGTGGCGAAGACGGCTTCCATGCTCAGGATAATGGCCGCGTCGACTGGGGGGGCGTGTTTCTGCCCGGCGATTTGCAAGGTAAAACCCAGACCAATGGGGAGCAGCGCCGAATAGAGCACGACCGGCCAGGCTGCCGCCAGGCTGCCCAGCCCTTGGGGTTCCAGAGCAAGTGCAAAAGCCAGGTTGAGCGCGCCGCAGGTGACGAATTGAACCGCGGACAGGGCCAGCACATTCACGCCCTGCCCGGCCAACCGCCCAACCAGGATGATATGCATTGCCCAAACCAGCGCACCGGCCAGCTCCAGCAGGTCGCCTGGGGACAAGCGCAGCGCGCCCTGCAGGCTGAGCAGCATCACGCCCAGCACTGCCACCCCTACCGCGGCCCACGAAAGCCAGCTCACCCGCTGCCGCCACACAACGCGCAGGATCAAAGGCACCAGTACCACGTACAGCCCGGTGATGAAACTGGCGTTGCCAATGGAGGTGGTCATCAGCCCGGCCTGCTGCAAACCGGCCGCGGCAAACAGCAGCAAACCGGCCAGCGCCATCCAGGGAAGGCGCCGCGTATAAGGCGGCGCGAAAACGCGGCGCGGGCCGCTGCCAGAGCCTGGGTTTTGCAGGCGCGCCAGAATAAAGACGGCCAGCGCCGCCACCAGGAAGCGCCCGGCGTTATAGTAAAGGGTGCTCAACTGCGTAGTGGCCAGACGCTGGGCCACAAACCCGGTACCCCAGACGGCCGCGACAAGCAGTAAGGTCAGGTCGGATTTCCAGCGCATGGGTCAAAGACTCAGGATGCGGGAAAAGGTATCGTCAAAAACATGCTCCACGCCGCGCCAGCGCACGCGCACCTGACCGTCCACCCACCAGAAAAGCAGCCCTTCCAGATAGGCAGGCCAGTCGGGGCCGGTGATGGGCGCGTGCAGCAGGCCGCCGGCCACGGCGCCCACCACCGTGTCGTGGGTTACGAGCACGTCGAGCAGCGGGCGGTCTTCCAGCAGCGGCAAAACGGCCTGGCGGGCGGTCTGCGAAGGGCCGACCACCCAGCGCAGCAGTTCCGGGAGCGGAGCGGGCAGCACCCCGTTACTGCCATTGGCCCGGCCGGTCTGCGCGCGCCACACCAGGTCCCAGGCGAACTCATTATAGGGATGGCTCAAACGGCGGTCAGAGCGCACTTTCGCGGCCCAGCCGGCCCCGCGCGCAATGGCTTCGCCGGTTGCGCGGCAGCGCCCAACGGGCGAAGCACGCAGCCGTCCGGGCGCAAAACGCTTTCCCAGCAGCTCGCCCAACTCTTCCGCCAGCCGCACGCCCTCTTCGGTCAACCCCACCAGGTAGGTTTCCGCCGGGTTCTCAATGGGGAAGCGCACGGAGTGGCGCATCAATAAGGCCACCCGGGTGGGTGGCCCAGAACGCATGTCACGAAAAACGTATTCGAGATCATATAATAAAGAAACCGGTATTGTCATAACCCCGCAATTATACCCGCTGAAAAGCGGCCTGGGCAAAAAAGGTACCCAAAGAAAGGACATTGAAGCATGCAATTTGGATTGTACGTCCCCCCATTTGGCGATTATGCCAGCGCGCGCGTGCTGGCCGGGCTGGCCAAGGACGCCGAGGAAGCCGGTTGGGACGGCTTCTTCACCTGGGACCACCTGGCATTTGATTGGATTAAAGCGCCGCTGGTGGACCCGTGGATCGCCTACGCTGCCATTGCGATGAACACCAACCGCATCCGTTTTGGGCCGCTGGTGACGCCGCTGCCGCGCCGCCGCCCGTGGAAACTGGCCCGTGAAACGGTTTCGCTCGACCACCTCTCCAATGGGCGCCTGACGTTGGGCGTGGGGCTGGGTGGCGGACCCGCTGAAAACGCGGCCTTTGGCGAAGCCAGTGAGATTAAAGAACTGGGCGAGCGCCTGGACGAAGGCCTGGACGTTCTGGCCGGGCTGTGGTCCGGCGAATCATTCCATTATGCAGGCCGCTACTACCAGGTGAAAGAAGCCCTCTTTCTACCGCGCCCGGTGCAGCAGCCGCGCATCCCGGTGTGGGTGGCGGGCTACTGGCCCAACCAGGCGCAAAAGGGCGGGGCGTTCCGCCGCGCGGCGCGCTGGGATGGGGTCTTCCCGCTGTGCCGCAACGATGAGGAATTCCTTACTCCGGCGGAGTTTCGCGAGATCATCGCCTGCGTGAAGCAGTACCGCGACACAGATAAGGATTTTGACGTGGTACACACCGCATTTTCGGATGGCGCCAATCCCTCGCAGGCCGCTGATTGGGTGGCGCCCTACGCCGCTGCCGGGGTCACCTGGTGGCTGGAAAACGTCAATCCCTTCCGTTTTGGATGGCGCATGCAGGGCAGCTGGCCGTTTGAGGCGATGCGCGAGCGCATCTTGCAAGGACCGCCGCGACTATCCGCTTAAATAAAAACAGGTTGGGGGCATTTATCGCCTCCAACCTGTTGGATTCTTTAGTTATGGATTCCTAAACTCTTCACCCCGCCGCCGCCGGTGATGCTTTGCGCCACGGACGGCTTGCCGTAGTAGTTGACGTTGCCAAACCCGGCCACGCGGATGTCCAGTTTTTCATCGGCCCACAGGGTCACGTTGCCCGAACCGCTGACGGTAACCTTCGCATCGCTGCTTTGCAGGTCGCCGGCGGTGTAGTTACCCACGCCGCTGATGGTAATGTCCTGCGTCTTGACCTTGCCCTTCAGGTCGTAGTTGCCCGTTCCACTGGCAGTGGCATGCAAATCATCGGCCTGCAGATCCGCAATTTTCATATTGCCTGCACCAGAAACGTTCAGGTTCAGGTCGCCCACATCCAGCTTCTCAGAAGTCAGGTTACCCGCCCCGCTAATCGAGATGGCGTTCAGGCTCTTGACCTTGATGGTATAGCGGATGGTGACATTGTTGCGGATGGAGTAGCCTTCCTTGATCTTCAGCACCAGATCGTTCCCGCGCATAAACGTCTCAATGTAAGGCAGGATGTTGTCGTCGGCTTCCACCGTGAGGGCTTCTTCGCTGCCCTGGATGACGGTCATGTCGCCCAGGCCTTCCAACGAAATCCGCTCGATATTGCTGACCGTGCGCTGCTCGGTCTTGAGATTGCCCGATCCCTGGAGGGACTGGCGGTTCAAATCCATGCTTAACCGGCAGGACATCAGCAGCAGTGCGATCACCGGTATTACAAACAAAAGCGATTTGCGGTTCATGTCGTACATTCTCCTGGTTTTTTTCAACAGGCGCATTACCTGTTTTTTTTTGATCGTTATACTGTTTACGCAGAACCGCGGAAGAAGTTGCAAAGGGATAGAACTTGTTCCCATTTCCCCTTGGCTCTTACTGGTTTGGGATGGGGTTCGATGCATCTATGCCCGAAATGAGTATCAGGATATCCTATCCTGCCCCAGTCTAAAAAACAAACGCGAACAGACGCAGCACATCGAAGTAGCTGTCGCTTTCGAACAAAATGGTGTTTTCGTTTTTCAGGCGCGCGCCGGGGAAGAAGGAGGCGCTATAGGCTTTGGCGTGACCCTTATAGCAAATCTCGACCGTAAAGTGTTCGGGGAGCGCCACGCGGCAGCGGGACAAGTCGCCTTGCAGGGCTTGCTGCACGCCCGCGCGGATTTTTTCCACGGCGAGCTGGGGTTGCAGATTGATCGTGGCATTGCCCATGCCCTGCTTGACGGCCACACCGGTGATGCCGGGGATGAGCGCGGCGGCGTCTGCGCACAGCCCGGCATCCCCAGAGACAAAGACCACCGGCACGTTCTCCAACGCAGCGGTATAGGCGTTGATCAGGAATTCCGCCGTGTAACGCTCATTGATTTTGACGTACAGGTCGCTGCCCGACATGGTGTGCGACAGCGGGTTGGCGTTGGAGCCGGCGCGGGAGTGATAGCCGATCATCAGGGCTGCCTGGAAGGTGGTATCCAGGCCGTCCATCATCATATAGGGGTGCCCGCTCCAGCCGCGCACCAGCCGGGCTTGCGCAGGCAGCCGGGCTGCGATGATGTTGCGCGCGGAATCGTGAGCGTCCTTTACCCAGATCTCGGTCGCCCCCGCATTGAGCGCGCCTTCGCAGGCGGCGACCACCTCGGCGGTCATTTGCTCGCGGAATTCGGCGTAATCAGCGGCCTTCTTTTCCGTCTCATCCCAGTGGGTGGTTCCGGTGATGCCTTCAATATCCGCACTTAGATAGACTTTCATGGTTTACTCCGTAGGATTGCAAGGATGGGGTTACTCGAACTGGCGGCGGCGGATTTCTTCATCCGGGCGGGTATGGATAATGGCTTCTTTTGCTTTTTGCATCTTTTTGTCCATTGGGTGGTAAAGGCCGGTTTCCCTAACCGGCTGCTTTTTGCAGCGCGGCGCTCACAATGGCCTGGGCTTCGGCCATAATGGCCTGGAGATGGTCCGGCCCGCGGAAGCTTTCGGCGTAGACTTTGTACACATCCTCGGTCCCAGAGGGGCGCGCGGCGAACCAGCCGTTTTGCGCGACTACTTTGAGGCCGCCGATTGGCGCGTTGTTGCCGGGGGCGCGGGTGAGTTTGGCGGTGATCTTCTCACCGGCCAGGTCGCCCTGCTCTACCATTTCGGGCGAGAGGGTGGCCAGCACCGCGCGCTGCTCCGCGTTTGCCGGCACATCCCGGCGCTGGTACACCGGGCTGCCAAACTGCTTTTCCAACTCCTGATAATGCTGCCCGGGGTCGCGGCCGGTGGTAGCGGTGATCTCAGCCGCCAGCAGATCCATGATGATGCCATCTTTGTCAGTGGTCCACACCATGCCGTCGCGGCGCAAAAACGAGGCGCCGGCGCTCTCCTCACCGCCAAAGCCAAGAGCGCCGTCTACCAGGCCTTCGACAAACCACTTGAAGCCTACCGGCACTTCCACCAACCGGCGCCCCAGGCCCGCGGCCACGCGGTCGATCATCGAGCTGGAGACCAGCGTCTTGCCCACCGCGGCCTGCTCCGGCCAGCCCGGACGGTGGCGGAACAGGTAACCGATGGCAACCGTCAAATAATGGTTGGGGTTCAACAGCCCGGCGCTGGGGGTAACGATCCCGTGGCGGTCGGCGTCCGGGTCATTGCCAAAGGCCACGTCAAAGCGATCCTTCAGACCGATCAGCCCGGCCATAGCGTACGGGGAAGAGCAGTCCATGCGGATTTTGCCATCGTGATCGACGGTCATGAAGGAGAAGGTTGGGTCGACATACGGGTTGACCACGTCTATGTTCAGCCGGTAGGTCTCGGCGATTGGCTGCCAGTAAGCCACACTCGACCCACCCAGCGGGTCAACGCCAATCTTGAGGCCCGCCGAGGCGATGGCTTCGAGGTCTACCACGTTGCGCAGGTCCGAAACGTACGGGGTAATGTAATCGTACATCTTCGTTGTATTGGCGTGCAGAGCCCGCGCGTAGGGTACCCGGCGCACCGCTTTCAAGCCACCAGCCAGGATGGCATTGGCGCGATCCTGAATCGTCTTGGTGGTGGCAGTGTCCGCCGGACCGCCGGAAGGCGGGTTATATTTGAAACCACCATCATTGGGCGGGTTGTGCGATGGCGTGATCACCACCCCATCCGCCAGGCCGGTCTTCTTGCCCCGGTTATACGTCAGGATGGCATGGGAGATCACCGGGGTGGGCGTATATCCGTGACCTTCCTGCACCATGAGGGTCACCTCGTTGGCAGCAAACACCTCAACCGCAGTCATAAAAGCGGGCTCGGAAAGCGCGTGCGTATCCATGCCCAGGTATAATGGCCCGTTGGTATTTTGCGACTGGCGGTATTCGCTGATCGCCTGGCAAATGGCCAGAACGTGATCTTCATTGAAGGAACCATCCAGCGAAGAGCCGCGGTGCCCGGAAGTTCCAAAGGCCACGCGCTGTTCCCGAATTTCGGGATCTGGCTTGTAGGTGTAATACGCGGACACGAGCCGCGGAACATTAACAAGAAGCTCATGGGGAGCAGGTTTACCGGCCAATTCGCTGGTGGTCATGGTTTGGATCTCCTTCTGGGTCTATTCTATCAAAGATTGCTTTTGTCCATGTTCGCAAAGAAAAGGCTCTTTCGTGCAAACCCAGGGGATCGGATTCGGGGGTACAGAATCAGGAGGAAAGAAATTAAGAGTCCGGTTAGAACCAGGCAAACACTATTGACTCGCGGCGGTGAATCTCCTACAATGGCCGTTAGGAATGATAGAGTTGATAGGATTGCTCATGTTTGAAAGGTGTAAACCGGGATAAAGGAATGCTGACGGAAGAATGGCTCGAACTGGCTGAAGCTGCGCAAATTCTGGGCGTGCACCAGTCAACACTGCGCCGGTGGGCAGATGCTGGAAAAGTGCCGCATATGCGAACGTTGAGCGGCCGGCGGCGCTTTTTACGCTCCGCGCTCGAGCAGTCGCGCCAGGATATGCACCAGAATATCGCTGACCGGCAGCCAGAGCAGTTCGAGTCAAAAACGCTTGACCTGGCCCGGCAGCGCACCAGTGATCTTTCCGAAAAGCAGGCACACTGGTTTGAAAACCTGAATGAGGAGCACCGCTTGTTGTTCCGCTACAGCGGCCAGCGCCTGCTGGTTCTGATGATGCAATTTATCAACCACGGCGACACGGCGGAAGAGTTCCTGGATGAGGGCCGCAAGATTTCTCGCGATTACGGACGGATCTGCTACCGGGCAGGGCTGACCATTGCGCAGACTGCGGAAGCATTCCTTTACTTCCGCCGGTCCATCCTAGAATCCGTCCAGGGAACCGCCGGGTTGGGCGGCCGGGATGATCCAGACAGCCAGCGTATCTTTCTGCGCACAATCGATTTCTTCGATACTCTGCTCGTCGCAACGATGGATAGCTATACGAATATCAAACAACAGGAAGGAGCCGTGACCCTGGGGGGGGAACCGGTTGGAGCGGGCCACGCAATAAACCCACAGTAACCACACGCTCGAAAATAGAGCATATCTTTCCCTGGAGCAGCACTCCCGCTGCGCCTGGAGCATTGCCATGCGGGGTGTTCATCGAGCGGAGGAACAAAATTAATAAGGACCGGCAGGATGACAGACAAGACCATCAATCATTTTATGTTTTTGAAGTTCAGCGAGCCGTTTTGGGCGCTGCCCGCGGAGCAGCGCAGCGCCTTATTCCCCGCGCTGGCGGGGGACTTGCAAGGGGCCGCCGCCTGCTCGAACTTTTACCAGATCTCGCCTATGCAAGCGCAAGCCGATTTCCTTATCTGGAATGCTTCTCCAATCGAGAATGAAAAAGATGAGGCCGGTTTCTTCGAGCGGCTGGCGCGGGTGATAAACCGGCGCAGGCAGTGGCTCCAGCCCGCGGCGAATTTATGGGGCTACACGCGGCCTTCGGTGTATGCTCGCGCACCTTCCGCGCAGGAGATCGATCCCTTCGCGGAACAGCGGCAGACCTACCTGGTGCTGTACCCGTTTGTAAAAACGATCCAATGGTATTTATTAGGGAAGGACACCCGCCAGGGCATGATGAATGAACACATCCGCGTTGGCCACCAATACCCGGAAATCAAACAGCTGCTGCTGTATTCCTTCGGCGTGCAAGATCAGGAATTCGTCGTGGTGTACGAGATGGAAAACCTGTACCGTTTTTCGGAGCTGGTCAACGAGCTGCGCGGCAGCGATGTGCGCGAGTACACCGAGCGCGATACGCCCGTTTATACAGGCATCTGGCATGCCCCGGAAGCCATGGCGGAACTTTTTGGCGGCGCGGGTGAAGCGCGATGAAAAAAGCAGTGCTGCTTATGGCTTACGGCGGCCCCGACTCCCTGGCGGATATCGAACCATACCTGCTGGACATCCGCGGCGGGCGGCCCACCGCGCCGGAACTGGTCGCCGAAATTCGTGAACGCTACGCGCAGATTGGCGGGCGCTCTCCCCTGCTGGAGATCACCTGCGCCCAGGCCAGCGCCCTGGAGCAGGTTCTGAACAGCGCAACCGCGGATGGCGCGCCATCTGCGGATGGCGCGCCATCCGCAAATGGCGAAACCGATTACCGGGTGTACGTGGGCATGCGCCACTGGAAACCCTACATCCGGGATGTGGTGGCGCAAATCGCAGCGGATGGTTTCCAGAGTGGAATCGCGCTGTGCATGGCCCCGCACGCTTCAAAAATGAGCACCGGAGCCTACCTGCAAAAACTGCGCGAGGCGCAAGAAGCTTTGCCATCGCCGCTGGAGATGGATTTTATCGAGAGCTGGTATAACCAGCCCTTCTTGATCCGGGCCCTGGCGCGAAAAGTACGATCGGCTGCCACCCAATTTTCCGTGGAACAACAGCCAGAAATCCACTATCTCTTCACCGCGCACAGCCTGCCAGCGGTGCTTCAAGAACAGGGCGACCCGTACGCGGACCAGCTGCAGCAGACGGCCCGGATGCTGGCCGGTGCGCTAGGGTTGAAGGAGGGGCAGTGGACCTTTGGCTACCAGAGCGCCGGGGCAGCCGGCGGCCGCTGGCTTGGCCCATCCATTGAAGAGATGCTGCCGGAACTTGCCAAATCGGGGGTCCGGAATGTGCTGGTTACCCCGGTAGGCTTTCTGGCGGATCACGTAGAGATCCTGTTCGACCTGGACATCGAAGCCCAGGAGATTGCCAGGGCGCACGGCATCCGGCTGGTGCGCAGTGAATCCTTGAACGCTTCGCCCGATTTTATTCAAGGGCTGGGGCAGATGATCATTGAAAGGTTGGCATTGAAACAAGATGAATCCAAGTAACCCAATGGTAAAGAAGGTAGCCATCATCGGCGGGGGGATCGCCGGTCTGGCAGCCGCGTATACGCTGCAAACCAAGGCACAAGAGGCGGGCGTGCCGGTCACGTTTACTCTCTTCGAAAGCGCGCCCAGGCTGGGCGGCAAGATTCTCACCGAACAGGTGGAGGATTACACCGTGGAGGGCGGCCCGGACAGCTTCTTGTTGCAAAAACCCTGGGCAGCCCAGTTAGCCCAGGAACTGGGGCTGGAACAGGACCTGCGCGGAACGAACCCCGCGGAGAAGCGGCTGTACGTGATCAACCGCGGCCGGTTGACCAAGATGCCGGACGGGGTCATGCTGATCATCCCCACCCGCTTTATGCCCTTTATTACTTCGCCGCTGATCTCCTGGCCGGGCAAAATGCGCATGGGAATGGATTTCTTTATCCCGCGCCGCAAGAATGACGCCGATGAAAGTGTGGGCAACTTTATCCGCCGCCGGCTGGGGCGCGAGGCGCTGGAAAAGATCGCGGAACCGCTGATGTCGGGCATTCATGTATCGGACCCGGAACAGCAAAGCCTGTTGGGCACTTTCCCGCGCTTCCGTACCCTGGAAAAACAGCACGGCAGCCTGATCCGCGGCATGCTGGCCCAGCGCCGGGCCGCCGCCCGCTCGAACGGGCACAGTACCAACAGCGCGCCAAAACCGGGCTGGAAGAACTCGTTTTTTGTCACCCTGCGCGGGGGCATGGGTCAGATGGTAGAGGCAATCGAAAAGGCGCTGACCGGCGGTCAGGTACAAACCGGCTGCCGGGTAACCGGGGTGACACGCTTCCCCAACGGCAGCTACTGGATCGATACCGCGAGCGGCCTTACCTACCAGGCAGACGCGGTGATCCTGGCGACGCCGGCCTTCAATTCCGCCGAGCTGGTTAATCGGTTCGCGCCAAAACTGGCCCAGGCCCTGAACGGCATCCGCTATGTATCCACTGCCACTGTTTCGCTGGCTTACCGCAAGGCGGATGTAGGCAACCCGCTCCCAGGCGTCGGGATGCTGGCTCCGCGCCGTGAGAACCGGCGCATCTCCGCCTGCACGATGACCTCAACCAAATTCTCGGACCGGGCGCCCGCCGACCGGGTGCTGCTGCGCTGTTTTGTGGGCGGACCGGGCAAAGAGCAACTGGTGGAGCGCAGCGATGCTGAGATTATCGCCGATACGCGTTCCGAACTGGCCGCGTTGATGGGCGTGCATGCTGAACCGGAAATTGCCCGGGTGTACCGCTGGATCAAAGGCAACGCGCAGTACGATGTGGGCCACCTGGAGCGAGTCGCGCAGATGCATGCCCTGTGCGCGCAGACCCCCGGCCTGTTTCTGACCGGCAGCGCATACGAGGGCATCGGTATTCCAGACTGTGTTCACCAGGGGCAGCAGGCGGCGGAAAAGGTGATTGCCTTCCTTTCCAGCGCCAATCCTATTTCAGGGTAAACCGCCATGCAGTTGATCTGTTTGAGCGTTTCGCATCATAATACCCCGGTCGAACTGCGCGAATGCCTGAGCCTGCCGGTGGAAGCGCTGGAAGAAGCCCACGCGCGGTTCCCAGTCCGCAGCGGACCGTATGCGCCCATCTCTGAAATGGTCATTCTTTCCACCTGCAACCGCCTGGAAATCTACGCAATGATCTCCTTCTCAACCGCGGATGAGGAAGCCGCAGGCGAGGAGTCTGTAGATGCCAGGGCCGTGGAAGGCCTTTTCCACCCGCTGCTGGGTTACCTGCAACAGGTGTTCGCAATCCCCACCGGGCGGGTTGAGCCCTATTTCCGCCGCTTCCGGGGCTCGCAGGTGGCGCGGCATCTGTATCAGGTGGCGGCCGGGTTAGATTCTGTGGCGATCGGGGAAACACAGATTCTGGGCCAGGTATCGCGGAGCCTGGATATCGCGCTGCGCACCGGCAGCGCCCGGCATGTGCTATCCTCGTTGTTCCGCGCGGCCATCCATACCGGCAAGCGCGTGCGCACGGAAACCGAGATTGGCCGGCGCCCGATCAGCATCAGCACGATTGCGGTGCAGCTGGCGGAAACGACTCTGGGTACCCTATCGGGGCGCAATGTCCTGGTGGTTGGCGCGGGGAAAATGGGTGGGTACGCCCTGGAAGCACTGCAGACCCGCGGCGCGCATCAGATTGTGTTGACCAGCCGCACCTTCGCGCATGCAGCCGGTCTGGCCGATCAATACAGGGCCGCGCCGCTGCCATTTGAGCGCCTGTCTGACGCGCTGGTAGAAGCGGATGTGGTTTTTACCTCCGCAGCAGCGCCCCTGCCAATCATCCGGCGGGAAATGATTTCCAATGTCATGGCGCAGCGCCACGAACGCCCGCTGGCATTGATCGACCTGGCTGTACCTAGAAATGTGGAAACCATTTCCAGAGCGCTGCCCGGCGTGCGGGTATTCGATATGGATGACCTGCAGGCCTTTGCGAAAGACGCCATCCAGAGCAGCCATGCGGATATTGCCCGGGCGGAACACATGGTCGAGGAAGAGGTCAGCGAATACGAAAAGCTGCTGCGCATCATTCCATTCATTGGTGAGCTGCACAAAAAAGTTGAAGCCATCCGGCAGCGCGAAGTCGAAAAAGCGCTGCGCCATCTTCACGAGCCCAGCCCGGAAGTCAGCGCGCAAATCGAGCTGCTTTCCCGCTCGCTGGTGCAAAAGATCCTGCACGAACCCACCATGCACCTGCGCACGGAAGGTGACCAGGAGACGCTCAACGATTACGTGGATGCTTTAGCAAAATTATTTGACCTGAGTGAAGGCGAGGGGTAAATATGAAAAACATCTCCAGCCGGACCATCACCCTGGGCAGCCGACCCTCCAAACTGGCGCGCTGGCAGACCGAACACGTGCTCGAACAGCTCCAAACCGCCTGGCCAGACCTTTCCTACCAGATGATCACCATGGTCACCGAAGGCGATAAACGGCTGGACAAACCGCTGCCAGAGATTGGCGGGAAAGGGGTGTTTACCGCGGAACTGGAAACGGCGCTGCGCTCAGGGCAGATTGACCTGGCAGTACACTCCCTGAAAGACCTGCCGATCGAAAGCGCCATTGGGCTGTGCATTGGCGCGGTCAGCCAGCGCGCGGACGCGCACGATGTGCTGATCTCAGCGGATGGGCGTCCGGCTGGCCGGCCTGCCCCACGGCGCGCGGGTAGGCACATCCAGCCTGCGCCGGCAAGCGCAGCTGCAGACCGTCCGGCCGGACCTGAGCATCCAGCCGCTGCGCGGGAACGTGGATACCCGCCTCCGCAAAGCGCTGCAGGGTGAATACGACGCCATTGTGCTGGCCGCAGCCGGGATCGAACGGCTTGGCCTGGAACAATATGTAACTGAGTACCTGCCTTTTGAGGTTATGCTGCCGGCCCCTGGCCAGGGCGCGCTGGCGATTCAATGCCGGGCAGATGACGCCGAACTGCTTGAGATGCTGCTGCCCCTGCACGATCTGACTACCTACCGCACGGTGACCGCCGAGCGGGCCTTTCTCTCGACACTTGGCGGCGGATGCGCCGCGCCGGTGGCCGCTTATGCAATCCAGCGCAACGGCCTGTTAGAAATTAACGGCCTGGTGGCTTCGCCGGATGGTCAAACGGTCATCCGGGTCTTCGCGAGCGGGGCTGACCCGGTCGCAACCGGCGAGCTGCTGGCTCACCAGGCGCTCGACCAGGGCGCCGGAGACCTGCTCAAATGAACGCGCCGGCGGATAGCCTTGAAAAGAAAAACCGCCTGACCGGCAAGCGCGTGCTGGTGACGCGCCCACGCGCCCAGGCCGCGGCGCTGATCGAAACCCTGACCGGGCTGGGCGCTGTTCCCATTGTCTTTCCCACCATTGAAATATCCGGGCCGGAGGATACCACCCGGCTCGACCGGGCAATCGCGGACCTGCCATCCTATGCGTGGGTGATTTTTACCAGCGTCAACGGCGTTTCGGCCTTCTGGCAGCGCCTGAAAGCCCTGGAAAAAGACAGCCAGGTTTTCCAGGGCGCTCAGGTAGCCGCTATTGGCCCGGCTACAGCTCAGGCGCTGCGGGAACATGGCGTGCAGCCAGACTTTGTGCCAGACGAATATGTGGCGGAGGCCATTCTACCCGGCTTAGGCGATATCGCCGGGCAGCGCATTTTGCTGCCGCGCGCGGATATCGCGCGCAAGGCGCTTTTCCAGGCGCTCGAAAAGCACGGCGCCCTCCCGGAGGAGATTGCCGCCTACCACACCACCCCGGCCCAACCAGACCCGCAGGCGCTGCGCGCGCTGGAGCAGGGTGTGGATATCGCGACGTTCACCAGCGCTTCTACCGTGCGAAATTTTTTTGAGCTGCTGGGCAGCCGGGCAGCGGAAACGCTCCACGGAGCAGTAATCGCCTGCATTGGACCGGTGACCGCGGATGAAGCTCGAAAACAAGGGCTGGCAGTGCACGTGATGGCCGAGGTGTACACGGTAGACGGGCTGGTGGATGCGTTATTGAAATATTATCAGAAGGGGTGAGACCGGCCGTCATCGAGTTTTGGTAATGCATGAGCGGGTGATCCCCTGGGTCACGCCCACAATACGATACTCAACAGGAAAAACAAATGAAGGTTCATAACGATTTATCAAGCCCCTCCCTACAGGCCAATGGCAAGGCAGCGCGGTTTCCCGCGGCCCGACCGCGCCGGCTGCGCATCTCACCGCAGCTGCGCGCGATGGTCCGCGAGACGCAGCTTGCCCCGGATGACCTGATCTACCCTTTGTTCGTCACCCACGGGCGCGGGGTGCGCGGCTGAGATCGCTTCCATGCCGGGTGTTTTCAACCTGTCGGTGGACCAGCTAGCCGGTGAAATCCGCCAGGCGGCCGGGTTGGGCATCCCGGCAGTGCTGCTGTTTGGCATCCCCGCGGAAAAAGACCCGATCGGGATCGAGAATTTTGCCGCCGGACGGCATCATCCAGCAGGCCATGCGGGCGATCAAAGACACGCTGCCGGAAATGGTCGTGATTACCGATGTGTGCCTGTGCGAATACACCGATCACGGGCACTGCGGGTTGTTGAACGTGGGCGGCCCGGACCGCCCGGACCTGCACCTGCCCGAAGGGTACGTGCTGAACGATGCAGACCCTGGAGATCCTGGCGCAAGTGGCCGTCTCGCACGCCGAGGCCGGGGCGGATATCGTGGCTCCCTCCGGGATGATGGACGGGATGGTCGGCGCGATCCGCGCCGGTCTGGATGCAAGCTGGTTTTGAGCATACGCCCATCCTCTCCTATTCCACCAAGTATGCCTCCGCGTTTTACGGGCCGTTCCGCGACGCGGCCCAGGGCGCGCCAAAATTCGGCGACCGGCGCAGTCACCAGATGGACCCGGCCAACGTGCGCGAGGCGCTGCGCGAAACGGCCCTGGATGTAGCCGAAGGCGCGGATATGCTGATGGTCAAACCCGCCCTGGCCTACCTGGATGTGATCCGCGCGGTGCACGAGCAATACCCCGGAGCTGCCCCTGGCGGCTTACAACGTCAGCGGCGAATATGCCATGGTCAAGGCCGCGGCGCCAACGGCTGGCTGGACGAGGAACGCGCGACGCTGGAAATCCTGACCGGCATCCGCCGCGCCGGAGCCGATCTGATCATCACCTACCACGCCAAGGACGCGGCCCGCTGGCTGCAGGGAAGCCTGAGCATGCAGCCACTGAACTCTCACCCCTCACACCTGCAACGTTTTTTGAACGCCTGCCAGCAGCAGCCGGTGGACTGCACCCCGGTCTGGTTTATGCGCCAGGCCGGGCGCTATATGAGCGAATACCGCGCCATCCGCGCCAACCACACGCTGCTGGAAATCTGCGCCCAGCCGGAGCTGGCCGCTGAAGTGACTCTCCAGCCGGTCAATGCGCTGGGGGTAGATGCGGCCATCCTGTTTGCCGATATCCTGCTGCCGCTGGTCCCGATGGGCATCCAGCTGGAATTTGCCGCCGGCGAAGGGCCGGTGATCCACAACCCCATCCACTGCGCGGCGGATGTGCACGCGCTGCGCGAGCAGTCGAACCGCGCGAGTCGCTGGCGCAGCGTGATGCAGGCGCTGCGCATGGTGCGCCGCGAGCTGGATGGCAAAGCGGCCCTGATCGGCTTTGCCGGCGCGCCGTTCACCCTGGCCAGTTATATCATCGAGGGCGGAGCATCGCGGAATTATCTGAAAACGAAACGCTTGATGTATTCCGACCCGCAAACCTGGCACCTCCTGATGGGCAAACTGGCGCGAGTAATTGCGCGATTACCTGAACGCCCAGGTGGAAGCCGGGGCGCAGGCGGTGCAGTTGTTTGACAGCTGGGTGGGAGCGCTGCCGCCCGAGGATTACCGCGAATACGTGCTGCCCCACTCGCAGGCGATTTTCCAGGCGCTGGAAAACGCCAGCGTGCCCACCATCCACTTTGGCACGGGCACGGCTTCCCTGCTGCCGCTGCTGCGGGAGGCCGGCGGCAATGTGATCGGCGTTGATACTGGCAGACGCCCCTGGACTGGGCCTGGGGAACACTCGAACACCAGCGTGGCGGTGCAGGGCAATCTCGACCCGGTGGCGCTGTTCGCGCCGCAGGAAGAGCTGGAAAAGCGAGTCGAGCGGGTGCTGAAGCAGGCCGGAGGGCGGCCCGGGCATATCTTCAACCTGGGGCACGGCATTTTGCCCGAAACGCCGGTGGAGAACGTACGGCGCGTGGTGGAGATGGTGCATGAGCGCTCCGGGCGCTAAAGAGTAGAAGGGATATATCACGAATGACACGAATGGAGCGAATGGCACGAATGAAAGCTTTTTTTTATAAATCGTATTCGCGTCATTCGCGTTTTCATGCTGTATGGATAGGAACCTATACCATTGGGAGGCAGAGGAGATGAACCACTCGAAATCGCAAGAATTATTCACCCACGCGCAGCAGTTGTTTCCAGGCGGGGTCAACTCGCCGGTGCGGGCCTTCCGCGCGGTTGGCGGCCAGCCGCTGTTTATCGAGCGCGGAGAGGGCGCTATGCTCTACGATGTGGACGGCAACCGCTTTATCGATTACGTTCTCTCCTGGGGCCCGCTGATCCTGGGCCACGCGCACCCGGCGGTGATTGCGGCCATCGCCGAGGCGGCCGGGCGCGGAACCAGTTTTGGCGCGCCCAACACGCTGGAAATCGAGCTGGCAGAGCTGATCCAGGCATTTATGCCCGGCCTGGAAATGCTGCGCTTCGTCAATTCCGGCACCGAAGCGACCATGACCGCGCTGCGCCTGGCACGCGCCTACACCGGGCGCTCAAAATTCATCAAGTTCGAGGGCTGCTACCACGGGCACGCCGATATGCTGCTGGTAAAAGCCGGGTCAGGGGTAGCCACGCTTGGGCTGCCCGATTCGCCGGGCGTGCCGGCCGGCAGTACGGCTGACACGCTGGTCGCGCCGTTCAACGATGCTGGCCGCCGTCGCAGCGCTTTTCGAGCAGTTCGCCGATGAAATCGCCGCGGTGATCGTCGAGCCGGTGGCGGGGAACATGGGCGTTGTGCCCCCCGAGCCCGGTTTCCTCGAGGGGCTGCGCCGCATCACCAGCGCCAGCGGCGCGCTGCTGATTTTTGATGAGGTGATGACCGGCTTCCGCGTTCACCCGGGCGGGGCGCAGGCACTGTACGGTATCCAACCCGACCTGACCACGCTGGGGAAAGTGATCGGCGGCGGGCTGCCGGTCGGGGCCTACGGCGGGCGGCGCGAGATTATGGAGATGGTGGCGCCCGCCGGGCCGATGTACCAGGCCGGGACGCTTTCGGGCAACCCGCTGAGCATGGCCGCCGGGATTGCCACGCTGCGCGCGCTGCAAAAGCCAGGGACCTGGGAGGCGCTAAAGCAGCGGGGAGACCGGCTGCAAGCAGGGCTGTGTTCCGCCGCGGAAGACGCGGGCGTGCCGGTCACTTTGCAGCGGGTGGGGACGATGTCCACCCCGTTCTTCACCGGCCAGCCCGTCCGCGATTGGCCCAGCGCAAAACGATGCGACACCACCCGTTATGCTGCGTTCTTCCGCGCCATGCTAGCGGAAGGCGTTTACCTGGCCCCCTCGCAGTTTGAAGCGGGTTTCCTATCTACCGCACATGGGGAGGCGGAGATTGAAAAGACCATCCAGGCTGCGCAGACCGCGTTCCGGCGGGTAAAGGAATAATTTAATACGGGCCAAACCGTCTAAATTTGCCAGGCTCGACGCGCGTCAGGCGCTCGCTGCGCGGGCTGAGCAGGTAGTCGCCACCGTTGCGGTGCAAGAGGGGGATGCGCCGTTTGTGCTTCTCGAAATGCTGGCGCATCTCCTCGGAAAGGTTGGCGTAACTTTCGTGATCGTCCGGCCAAAGGGCCAGGATTTCATCATATGCCTGGATAAATTCGCGCCGGTAGGCCTGGGTCACCTGCTCCAGGTTACTGATCACCCAGCAGACCGGCTCAAACGACCACTCATAGGCCAGGCCTAAAAAGCGGTCATCCGATGTAATATATGGAAAGAAGGGGAACTGCCGGCAGCTAACAGCGCGGAACTCGCGCTGGCAGCGAGCTGGTCCCTGGCAGGCTAACAACAGCATGTGCTCGGGCGTTACGGCTTGCAGATTGGCCAGGTCCGGCGGCTCTGCTGAACATTCATCACCCCGATAAACGTGCCACAAGTCCGTCTTCTGGCGCAGGTATTCCCACTCCTGGTCATACCCAGCCGGAACGGCCTGGCAAATATCGCAGCAGAAGGGCTTCCGGGTGGGGTTATGCGGCGCGCATTTTGCCCCGCAGTCGAACGAGGTCAGTGGGGCATGAAAACCGTCATACAGCTGGCGGATATTCATCCGCGGAATGGAATGGGTCACGAGGGTAATTATAAAACCTTATCTGTTTTCGCCCTACGGCTCCGAATATCCGCACAAAGCTAGGGCGCGCGGGCCGGTATGCACGCCCAGTACCGGGGAGACGATGGAAATGAACATCTCTTTGGGAGCGTACTCGCGCTGGATGCGTTCAGCGAGATCCTGGGCTTCTTGCAGGGCAGCGTTGTGCAGCACGGTGATGTGCATCGGCTTCCTGGTATCAATGTTGCGGAAGAACTCTTTGTACATGCCTTCGATCGCGCTTTTCCGCGATCGAGCAGGCATGGAAGCGCCCACATTCCCGGTATCGCGCTTGACGTAGATCATCGGTTTGATCTGTAAAACCGAGTTCAAGAAGCGGGCCGCTTCACTGATCCGGCCACCCTTGCTCAGATATTCGATGGTGTCGAGCGAAATGTAATAGGCCATATTCTGACGGGCATGCTCGGCGGCAGCCAGCATGGCATCCAAACCGCCCCCGGCCTCGCGCGCGCGGGCCGCCGCGATCACCTGCCAGCCCAGGCCCATCGAGTTGCTCTTGCCATCCAGCACATGCACCGGGATGCCGCACCCCTGCGCCGCCTGCCGGGCCGATTTCAATCGTCCCGCTCATGGCGCTGCTGATGGTTATGGTAAGAATTTCTTCCGCCCCGCCAGCGGCAAGCGTACGGTAGGCATCCAGAAAAGCATCGGGCGTAGGCTGCGACGTGGTTGGGTGGTTGGGATCTTTGGGCAGGCGGGCGTAAAACTCCTCCGCGCTAATCTCCACGCCTTCCAGGTACTGCTCGTTTCCAAAGATTATCGTCAGAGGAACAATGGTGATTTCATACTGCCTCACCCATTCGGCGGGGATATCGCTGGTGCTGTCGGTAACCAGGGCAATCCGATGAGTCATACGCTAGTATCCTTAAAAAAAGTTTTGCCGGCATACGCAGGTTTCGCGCAGGCGAATCAACAGTCGCATTCTAGAGCATTTAACCAGAAATGGGAAGTACCCGAGGGCATACTGGAAGTCCTATTCTTCCTGTTCCAGCCGGTGTAAAAAAAGGGGCCGTCCAAAAACGTTCTTGGATGGCCCCGATATTTCCGAAAGCTACTTCCAATCATCGAAATGCGTTCGAGAAGCCGTTCTACACAGCCTATCCGTTCTTGCGCTGGAATTCCACCATGAAATCGGCCAGGGCTTTGGCCGATTCAACCGGCAGGGCATTATACAGCGAGGCGCGCAGGCCGCCAACCGAGCGGTGTCCCTTGAGGCCAATCAGGTTGGCTTTCTTCGATTCTTTAACAAACTGATCTTCCAATTCCTCGCTCGGCATGCGGAATGGAATGTTCATAATCGAGCGAGCCTCGGGCCGGGCATGACCGCGATAGTAACCGCCGCTCTGGTCAATTACGTTATAGACCAGGCCGGCCTTTTCCTGATTGATCTTATAGATCCCAGGCAGACCACCCAATTCCTTAATCCACTTCAATACTAACCCAACCATATAAATTGCAAAGCAAGGCGGGGTATTGTGCAATGAGCCGCTCTCCGCCAGGAGCTTATAGTCCAACATCACGGGCAGCTTTTCCGGCACGCGTGCCAGCATATCCTCGCGAATGATCGCGACGACCACGCCCGCCGGGCCGGCATTCTTCTGCGCGCCAGCGTAAATCATGGCGTATTTGGAAACGTCGACCGGCTGGCTGAGGAAGTCGGAGGACATATCACAGATCAATTCCACACCGGACGGGGGTACCGGCTCGCTCTTATATTCAACCCCGTGGATGGTTTCATTATGGCAAAAGTGAACATACGCTGCTTTGGGATCGAAGGTATATTCGCTGGCAGCCGGTAAACGGCTGTAATTGTCAGCCTCGCCATTGAAAGCCGCGCAGGTCTGGCCGAGTTTTGCGGCTTCTTTCCAGGCGGTTTTACTCCATGAGCCGGTAACAATATAATCGGCGGAAGCGCCGGCCGGGCGCATGTTCATAGGCAGCATGGCAAACTGCAAGCTGGCACCGCCTTGCAAAAACAGAATCTTGTAGCTGGCGGGGATATCCGAGCAGGTCGCGCAGGTCCGCTTCAGCCGTCTGGATAATCGACTCAAATTCTTTTGAGCGATGGCTCAATTCCATCACCGACATACCACTGCCCTGATAATCGAGCAGTTCCGCCTGCGCTTTTTCAAGGACCGGCAAGGGTAGAACGGATGGACCAGGATTGAAATTGTGGACACGTTTTACTGGACTCATGATCTATGCACTCCTTCAGATAAACTGGCGAATACTGTTATTTTACACTATCCTACCAAAGAAAAAAACCTCTTGTTTAACTTGTCTAGACAAGTTGGGCGCTATTTGTGCAAGATTTCTTTTTCCGCGCGGTCAGCCTCTTCGAACAGGCCGGTGACTTCTTTCTTCATTTCCGGCGTGGCGCTGGGAGTGTAGGGAATAAATTTAATCAGATCGCGGGCCTGCCGCAATAACCCTTTCACCTCAGCAACAAAAGCCAGGTCGTAGCGACCTGCGTCGGCGGGGAGAGGAACTTCGCGCGCTTTTTGGATCAACGCGCGAGCACGAGTGATGCGTTCCGCAGATGGAATCAGGCGAGCCATAGCACTTCCTTCAGGAACCATTCTCAAAACGTATAATTTTAGGGGCAGTAGCGCTTTGCCGAAATTTATGTCATAATAGCACATATCGACTTGTTTCTCAAAAAAGTGTTTATCAAAAACGGAGGATATGATGGCCAAGATCGAGGATATTGAGGGCATTGGGGCTTCATTTGGCGCGAAGCTGAAGGAAGCCGGCGTTGCCAGTGTTGAAGGTCTGTTAAAGATTGGCTCGACTCCAGCAGGTCGCAAGCAGTTGGAAGTTAAGACCGGGATCCAGCACGATCTGATCCTGCAGTGGGTCAACCACGCGGACCTGTACCGCATCAAGGGAATTGGCTCTGAATATTCCGATCTCCTGGAAGCCGCTGGCGTGGATACGGTTGCGGAGCTGGCGCATCGCAACGCTGAAAACTTGTTTGCCACCTTGCAGACCAAAAACAATGAATTGAAACTGGTCCGCCGGCTGCCAACCCAGAAGCAGGTGGAAGTATGGATCGCCGAGGCAAAGACCCTACCAAAGATGGTCACATATTAGCAACCGTTTGATCTGACACCCGGCTGCCGATAGAAGAAACGAAAAACGCCGCAGCGATTGCGGCGTTTTTCGTTTCTTTAGAAAAGGTTTGGCTATGGTTGAACGATAACCGCGTAGTCCAGGATGTAATCGCCAGCGGGGTAATCGGCTGTACCATCGTTTATGGCGGCAGTAAATTTGGCGGTGGTAGAGAGATGGTGCTCTCCAGCCGGCCAATCCTGCAATTCAGCATAAACCAGTCGGCACTGCTGGTTGTTCGCCGCCATTTCCGTGGTGTTCATCTGGCTGGAGACATCTTCATCATCCAGATTGAAGGTGAGCTGGATATTGCTGAAATTTTGCTTGAGGGTTTCCGCATCTTTGGCACACCAGGCATACGCCCAGATCAGTGATTCAGACGCTGAAATGGGTACGGTATAAGAGGTGGTGCCAGGTTTCGCCATCGCAGCGGGGTCGGGCTTTTCGCGGGCTTTCGCTTCCAGGAAAGGCGTGCCCGATTTCAACGCCGCTTCAGCATCACCCTTCGCGGCCATTTTGGGCTTTCCGGTGGGGGTAACCCCGGCGCCCTGCGGAGCGCCGGTGCTAAGGGCATTTACGGCTGCATCGAGCACCACATCGTCACCGTTGGCCTGTTTCTGAAGGGTCTCGGCCGTAACCGGGACGGTGACGGTGGGGGATACGCCCTTGCCTTCCAGGTGAACGTTGCCCTGCGCATCCACCGCGCGGCCGATGGTCATCTGGACATTGAGGCTTTCCGGCATGAGGAACTGCTCCACGCTGCCGCCCGCACCTTCAGATGAATACTGGCCGACAACAGTGGCCCGGTTATTGACCGTCATGGCATAGGAGAAGAACTCGCAGGCGCTGATACAGCCCGGACCGACCATAACGGCTACCGGCCCGCTGTACTGCAGGTCAGCGGGCGGAGGAATCATGCGCGACTCATCCCCTGGGTCCATGTAGAACTTATCGGCTGCTTTGTTGTAGCGCGCCGTATTGCCAACAACAATTTCTTTATCAAAGAAATATGCCGCCATCTGGTCGGCCAGCCAGCCGCTGCCGCCCGTGTTTGCGCGCATGTCGAGAATGATACCCGGGATCTGGTTTTCCTTAAAGAAGCGGATGGCGCGCTCCCAAATCTGGATCGAAAGGACATCGTTGTCTAAAAAGCTGGTGATCTTGATATATCCAAGTCCACTCGGGAGCAATTTGTACTCGACCGGCAGCGCGGTGGGCGACTGGCCGGCCCGGAAAGAGGAAGCATTAAAGCTGTCGCGCTCTTCCACCACCTTGAGGGCAGCGGTTTGCTCACTGCCGCCGGTGTTCTTGAACCGGACTTCCACCTCTCCTTTATCCAGGGGGAAGCGCAGCGCATAGCGCATCTGCTGGAGCCGTTTTATGGTGGGGTTACTAAAAGGCGATGACCAGGGGACGGTTGCCTCAACTACTTGAGCAGTGGGTTTGCCATCCAGGGATAAGATTTCCGCGCCCCATTTCATCCCGGCCTGTTCGGCGGGGCCGCCGGTGAGCACGTAGTTGGCAATGAACTTTCCATCGTCCGTTTCGCGCATCGCAAAGCCCACCCCACCGGATGTCTCTTGCACAAAATCGTTATTGAGCAGCGATTGATCAAAGCCAACATGCGTGTCGGGGATCGACCAGAGGAAATCGCGCAGGGCCAGGGCATAGGCATGCTTGTCCTTGTCGGCCTCGGCCTTCTCAAAGCGCGGGCGGAACTCTTTCGCTTTGGCAGCCCAATCAATCTTCTTCAGGTCTGTCCAGGCATATTCTTTGGTGAACTTTTCCACCATCTTGTCATATGCTTCGGTATAGGAAAGACTGGAAAAGTCATCCAGGGCGCTGCTTTCAGGTTCGAGGAGATCGATTACCGGCTCTTTCGAGCGGTCAATCTTGAATGGCTCCTGGTCCAGGTCGACTACCGACCAGCCGGCGGGAAGGTCCAGGATGGGGTCATCGTTGGTGAACAGCTTTTTATCTGTCCCAAACCCGGATGGGAACTGTTCTTTGTCATCGGGAGCGTACACCAGGTACTTCCCGCCATACACTTCCAAATAGGAGTCCGGGTTGTCGCTGACGCGGGTGGAAGCATACGCCGATGACCAACCGCCGCCGCCCTGGTCGCGCCGCTCCAGGTATGGGTCGCCCCAGGTGTTCGTCCAGTAAGCGACCGCGAAGACCATGACGCCGGTCTCTTTCTGGGCATCATGATCCACATCGTGGAGCGTGCCATTGGGTGCGGCAGGCAGGCTGAGACTGTAGGTGAATGGCGAAGTATAAAAGTCGGAGGTAATCTCACCAATGACTTGCGATTCTACCGGGATGACAAACTTGCGGTTGCGGGTGATAAAACCGCCCTGGTCTTCCAGGATGATCAATGGCTGGGCAACCCCGGAGGTAAAAAAGGTATTGGTGTAGGTTACTTTTCCGGTAACGGTTGTCGGACCGGTCGCCTGGGTTTGGGGGTTCTGACTCTCAGCGGTTGGGGCGGCGGTCTGCGTTGCGGCCTGCGCGGCGGTAGGTGACGCTGCCGGTGCGGCGGTTTGCTGCACCTGCGCAGTGGGCGGTAGTGTGGCTTCTGGCGCGGGTGTTTGTCTTCTGGCTGAGCAGGCGGTTGCCAGCATTCCAATGATCAAGATGAACGAAAACAATCGAAATGGCCTGGGGTTCATATTCATCCTCGTTCTGGGTAAAACGTTTGTGTTTCCAGGAACTATTTGCCGCGGTGGGTAGGTTGAAAACGACCGTTACACGGGATGTACCTGGGTTAGCGCAGCGGTCGTTCTACCAGCAATCTTATACATTTTATGTCGTTATTATAATTCGGACAGCTTCCGGTGGCAATTTCTGGTAGAACCTTTCACAGGGCTTTTCGCAAAGGAAGCGAAAAGCCCTGGCGCAGGCTGGAAGAGCCCTCCCGGCCCCTTCCGGCGGCTGCGCCAACCGGGTTGGCGCTCGCCAACCCGGTTGGCGAAAGCACCATCGAGAGGGGAGAAAAATATTTCTTCGGGGGCTGCGGGGTTGCCCTGTAACCCCGCAGCCCCCGAACCCCGAAAAGAGCAAGGTGCCTGGCGAATTGCCGTGGAACCTTTCATCCCAGTCAGGTAAAAAACGAGAGAAAGCAGGGGAAAGCCTTTTTGCGATACCTGCACCAGGGTGGGGATCCGGAAAAGCGGTCAGTACCCAAAGCCAACCCCATGGACAAAAGGGGCATGCTTTTCCTTTATTCAGTTCCGACCGGGGCTTAAAATTGTTTTGGGATTTTACCGGATTTTGGGTTTCCATACCGGTACCAGAAGAAGGTACAGACCAGTTCGTTAGCGGAGCCAACCAGCGGCTGGCCTGTACCCTGCCAAATCTTAGAATCCTTCGATCATGTTCCCTACTGCCAAAATAATGAAGCCAATTACCACCAGCCAAAAGGCAAGTCCAGAAAGCACTGGAATTGTCACAAGGGTGGCGAGGACGCCGAGGACCGCTAATATTACAGCAATCCAGAATGTGATCTGCTTGGGTGCGCTTAGTTTCATTTTCTGCCTCCGGGAAGAATAATGCTGACCGCCCAGGCTCCGTGGCAACGATGCTGACTGTAGATGGTCAACTTACAATAAGTATAGGCAATCTCATAATATAAGCAACTTAAAAGCGCCTATCGATTTCGAGGCGCATTTCCAAACCGGATAACGTAGCTGCCCTATTTCAGCTTCACAGTCCGAGTTCGAAAAGCGCAAGGTTTTATGCAGCGGAATGTCCTGTTCCTCTATGGTGAAGGGCCTGGTCCAGACAAAGCGCACCTGGCCCAAGAAGCCGCTCAGCCGCTCGCACTTCATGATCGGGATGGTTTTATAGAGCCTACCCTTATACATTATACAAACAGAAAAGGGCAGGAGATGTTTATCGTATATTGAAAGAAACGGGAACCAGCATTTCAAAAACGTCACCTTGTATCAGAAAAGCATGTTTTCCCTAACATGATCATTGCGTCATTAAAAAACTCCGGAGATAAACCGATTAATGAAAACGAATACCAGAACCAGCCTCATTCCATCCACAGGCAGAACCCCAGGGCCAGGGTTGCTCGATCTGCTGCGTTCGCTAACCGGCCTGCGCGACAATCCGTTGAAGTTCCTTCATGAAGTCACGGAGCGGTATGGGGAACTGGTTCAACTGAAGATTGGGCCGTGGAACGCATTCGTGCTCAGCCGGCCCGCCGATATTCAACATGTGCTGCAAGACAATCACCGCAACTACACCAAAGACACGGTCCAATATAAAGCCCTGGAAAACGTCACCGGGCGCGGTTTGTTGACCAATGATGGCAAATCCTGGCTGCTCCAGCGCCGGCGCATACAGCCGGCCTTCCACCGCCAGAAGATCCAGATGTTCGGCCCGTTGATGGCGGAGGCGGCTGTGCGGGCAGTCACCGGCTGGCAGGATGCGTGCGAGAACGGCGCGCGGATCGACCTGGACCGGGAAATGATGAATTTGACCCTGGAAATCCTGGGCAAGGCTTTGTTAGGGGTTGACTTGCGCATTGAGGCTCCCGATCTAACGGCGGCGGTGCTGGCGGCGCTCGATCACATTGTGTCTCAAGTAAAAAAGCCCTCCCTCTTGCCCGGCTTTGTTCCCACAGCGGAACGCTCTCGTTTTCAACAGTCTATGATACGCCTGGACCGGGCCGTGGATGAGATTATCATGGCGCACCGGAATGCTTCGAACCAACCGGGCGGCGCGCGCAACGACTTGCTGACTGCGCTCCTGTCAGCGGCGGAGGGTGAGGCGCCGATGAGCAACGGGCAGGCGCGCGATGAGATCATTACCATCTTGATTGCCGGGCATGAGACAGTCGCCAGCGCCCTGACGTGGTGCTGCTACCTGCTGGCGCAAAACCCAGCCGTCGAGGGGAAACTGCGCCAGGAGTTGAAGCATGTTTTAAATGGGCGGGCCCCCCGTATTGAAGACCTGCCGGCCCTGGAAATTACACGCAGGGTATTCGATGAGGCGCTGCGCCTTTACCCGCCCGCCTGGCTGGTTACCCGCAAGAATATCCAGGAGGATTTTCTCAGTGGAGTGCGCATCCCACCCGGCTCTCTGGTGGTGATCAGCATCGCGGACACCCACCAAAACCCCGCCTACTGGCCCAACCCGCAGGAATTTGATCCGGATCGCTTCCTGACCGAACAATCGACTGCCCGACCGCGCTTCGCATACCTGCCGTTTGGGGGTGGGCCGCGCCTGTGTATCGGCAACCACTTTGCACTGGCCGAGGCTGGACTGGTATTGGCGGCCATTTACCAGGGCTGTCATTTGGAAATGGAAGCCGGCCAGGAGGTGATTGTGGACCCACTCGTCACCCTGCGCCCACGCGGCGGCCTGCCGATGCGCATTGTAAAGATGCCGGCATAAACTTTTCGCAGCGAAACTGCGGGAAGCGCGGATCAACTCCCGCCCAACATGATACAAAATTCCTTTTTCTGCCAAAAACATTGTACAAAATAATCGGGCTTATTCCGTTTGGGGCCCGAAAACCGTACAGTATAGGCATGAACGAAAAACGAATCGCAATTATCGGGAGCGGCTTTGGCGGGCTCGGGGCCGCTATTCGCCTGGCAGCCAGGGGGCACGAGGTCGAAATATTCGAACGGCGCGATAAGCCGGGCGGACGGGCCTACGTGTATGAGGTCAACGGGTTCAAATTCGACGGTGGGCCGACGGTTATCACCGCCCCATTTATGTTTGACGATATTTTCGCCGCGGCAGGGCGCAAGCGTGAAGATTATTTCAAATTTGTGCCGGTATCTCCCTTTTACCGGATCTTTGATGCGCAGGGGCGCTGCTTTGACTATAACGATGATCTCGAATTCACCCTGGGACAGATCGAGCGGATCAACCCGGCCGACCGGGAAGGCTATCTGCGCTTCCTCCAAACCACCAAGCCAATCTTCGAGAAAGGTTTTGTAGAGCTGGCGGATAAACCTTTCTTAAACGTCAGCGATATGCTCAAAGTAGCGCCAGACCTGGTCAGGCTGCAATCGTATAAAAGCGTGTACGCGTATATCTCGCAGTTTATCCAGGACGATTTCCTGCGCCAGATTTTTTCTTTCCATCCCCTGCTGGTCGGCGGAAATCCCTATGATACCGCCAGTATTTACGCCATGATCCATTACCTGGAGCGCGAGTGGGGCGTGCATTACGCAATTGGGGGTACGGGCGCGATCGTGGACGGCATGGTGAAATTGTTCCAAGAGCTGGGCGGCAAGCTGTATCTCAATCAAGATGTAGCCTCTCTTGATATCGCGGGGCGCAAGGTGACCGGTCTGTACACCCGCGACGGCCTTTTCCACCCGGCCGACATTGTCATTTCGAACGCAGATGTGGCAAATACCTATATGAAGATGATCCCGGCGCAATCGCGGAAGAAGAACAGTGATTGGCGCTTGAAAAGCATGAAATACAGCATGTCGCTGTTTGTCTATTATTTCGGGACGAAGAAACGCTATAACCAAAGCAACCTGGCCCACCACAACATTCTGCTGGGCCCGCGTTATAAAGGGCTGCTGGACGACATCTTCAACAAGAACATCCTGGCGGATGATTTTTCTCTCTACTTGCATATGCCCACGCTGACCGATCCCTCCACTGCGCCGGAGGGCTGCGAAGGTTTTTATGTGCTGGCTCCCGCGCCAAACCAGAAATCGGGCATCGACTGGAATGTGATGGCCCGCCCCTTCCGCGACCGGATTGTTCATTTCCTGCAGGAGAATTATCTGCCCGACCTGGAGGAGAATATCATCGCCGAGCATTGGATCGACCCGCTGCACTTTGAAGGCGAGCTAAACAGCTACCTGGGTTCGGCCTTTTCCTTCCAACCCGTGCTAACCCAGTCGGCCTGGTTCCGGCCGCACAACCGTTCCGAAGATTTCGATAATCTTTACTTTGTCGGCGCGGGTACGCATCCCGGAGCAGGCCTGCCAGGTGTGCTATCTTCTTCAATTATTGTTGAAAATCTTATCCAGGAAGCGAGTTGAACGCAGCCATGAAAAAAGGGATTTTCCAGCAAGGGATTTTTTCACCAGGCGCTCAGCCGTTCGCTCTTCAAGGGCCGGATCCCAGGTCTATCCATACCGTCAACGAGTCGATCCGCAAGAATTCCAAAACATTCCTGTTTGCCACCGCGCTGCTGCCCAGACAAAAGCGGGACGCCATCCGGGCTTTATATGCCTTTTGCCGGGCAACGGACGATCTGGTGGATGTGGGCATGGCCACCCAGGAGCAGATGGAAGAATGGAGGGGAAAGGTCAAACTGCCGCCTCAGAGACAGCCCGACCCGACCCTAACCCTGTGGGCGGTCACACGGGAAAAATATCCAATCGACACCCGCTATGAAGATGAGCTTATCAGCGGGGTAACGCGCGACATTTCCCCCCAGCACTACCGGACCTGGGAAGACCTTGAAAATTACTGCTACCAGGTAGCATCTACCGTTGGGCTGCTTTCCATACCCATTATTGGGCTGCGCAAGGGAATTCGGTTCGAACAGGCTGCGCCATATGCCATTAAATTAGGCGTTGCCCTGCAGCTGACCAACATCTTGCGGGACGTCGGTGAAGATGCCCGGCGGGGGCGAGTCTATTTGCCTGAAACCGACCTGGAACAGTTTGGCCTGGAGCCTGCCGATATCCTGGAGGGCGTGCAGGACGAGCGTTTCAACGCGCTGATGAAATTCGAGATTGACCGCGCTCGCAAGCTTTATCAACTGGCGCTGCCCGGGATTGCCATGTTAAGCCCCTCTGGTCAGCTGGCCGTGGGCGCGGCTGCGTTATTTTACCGCTCCATTCTCGATGAAATCGAAGCCATCCGCTACTGCGTCCACCAGGTTCGCGCGCACACCACCGAACGCAAAAAGCTGGCGATGCTGCCGGGCATCCTGTTCACGATCCTGAATATGCAAGCCTCGCAAAATGACGCGATGAACCTATAGAACCGGTTCCGCCATAAGCGGGTTGATTAATGCGCCTAAATCTTGCATGGTAATTTCGACAACATCCCCAGCCTTTAAGTACTCCTGCGGATTGGCGGCTTCGGGGAGTTTCGACGGGGTGCCGGTGGCAATTATGTCACCGGGTTCCAGGGACAGCACCTGGCTCAAATATGAAACAAGGAATGCGACGCTGAAAATCATATCGCGGGTACTGGCGCGCTGCTTTGGCACTCCGTTGACGGTTAGCTCGAAGTCAAGCGCATGCGGATCGGGAACCTCATCCGTGGTTACCAGCGCAGGCCCCAGCGGGCCAAAGGTATCGAAGGATTTTCCCAACAACCACTGGCTGGTGCGCTTCTGGTAATCGCGCGCGCTGACGTCGTTGAAAATACTATACCCGGCAACATATGCCATGGCATCCGTTTCGGCAATATACCGGCCGCGCCGCCCGATGATGACCGCGAGCTCGGCTTCGTAATCCACCTGCTGGGTGACGCGCGGGATGAGGATGGGATGATGCGGACCGGTGATGGTATTGGCCGTCTTGCAGAAAATATTGGGATAGTCGGGCAGTTCCGTACGGCCCATACCGAGGTGCCCGGCATAGTTGTATCCAACGCAGAGAATCTTGCCCGGGTCCGGAACCGGAGCAAGCAGCTTGATCGCGCTCTGCGGAAGAATGCAGTCCTCCTGAATTTTGGACAGACCTCCCCGGACCTGTTCCAGAGCGGGCTGACCAAGGGCAAGAAACGCGGTCATACTTGTGGGTAGATCCGGAAAGGCGCGGCTGAAATCCACAACCCGGGTATCGATTTGCGCGCCAATGTGCTGCTGTCCTTGAAAAACGAATGTGACAAATCGCATGGTTTATGGCCTGATTTCCGCCTGGACCGATTCATCCAGGTCATAGGTTGGACCGGTTTGGCCGGTGATCTGAACGTGGTCGAAGCGCATATTGCGAGCATTGCGAACAAAGAAACCGGCCTGCGCCAGGCGCGGGATTTCCTCGGCCATTTCCGGGTAAGCCGGTTCGGCGCCGGCAGATAACGCGATGGAAATGTCACTGAGGGAAATATCTTCCAACGGCATTTCCGCCAGCCCATAGAAAAACCCGGCGGCGATTTTCACGTCCACCGCCGAAATGTGACTGAAGTGAATGCCGCGGAATGCCGGCGTGCCAGCATCCACGGGGCGGGCATGTTTGTCCGATACAGTTGTGTCTCCCACGCCGCCATTGCAAAAATAATATAGATTCATGGTGAAGGGACAGAGCACACCCTCCATAATGAGATTCGAGACGCGGATATTTTCAACAACGCCCCCGCGCCCGCGGCGCGACTTAAGCCGGATGCCGCGGTCGGTGCCGATAAAGACACAATTGGAAATGACCACGTTGCGCACGTCGCCGCTCATTTCGCTGCCAATGACTACCCCGCCATGCCCGCGCTCTAGCGTGCAGTTGGTAATAGCAATGTCGCGGCAGGCTCTGCGGCGTTCGGGATCCTCCTGCTGGGTGCCCGATTTTATGGTGATGCAGTCGTCGCCAACGCTAATGTAGCAGTCTGAAATGCGGACGTAGCGGCAGGAATCCGGGTTGATGCCGTCTGTGTTGGGCGAATCGGGCGGGTTAATGATGGTGAGACCCCGGATGTTGACATTTTCGCAGCGCACCGGGTTCACGGTCCAGGCGGGCGAGTTTGTCAGGGTGACGCCTTCAATCAACACATTCTTACAACCGGCAAAACCAATCAGGCGCGGGCGGGGATAAGCAAGCGTTTTGTTGCGATGCCCGCGCCACCAGAAATCGCCCTGGCCATCAATGACGCCGCGCCCGGTGATGGCGATATTCTTCAAACCCTGACCGGCCATCAAAGGCGCGTAGGTCAACTGCTCCACGCCCTCCCAGCGGTTGCGGGTGACGGGATAACCGGCAGTGTCCTGGACGCCAAACAGGGTAGCGCCTGCTGCAAGGTCCAGGGTGATGTTATCATGGAAAAAGAGCGCGCCGGTCAGGTAGCGACCGGCGGGGATATGGACCGTTCCGCCCCCACGCGCGGCGCAGGCATCGATCGCCGCTTGAAGAGCCGGGGTGTCCAGCGCGGCGCCGTCCGCGGACGCGCCAAAGTCGAGGGGAGAGATTGAATCAGGTTTCATGGCATCAGGGGGTTGGTGAATGAGTCTGGTTGGTAGGATTGAAATCTGCCCCGGCATTTTCCATTTCCAGCGCTGCCAGGATAAAGGGACCGACGCCTTTAAAATCGTTGGGGACAACCGGTTCGCTCATGTAGTACGCAAACGATCCATCCCGGTACGGCTCGCCTCCCAGCCCGCCCACGGCACAGATACCTTCGAGATTAAGCATTCCGTCCGCGCTTACGCGAAGCTTGTGTTCCAGCAGACCATTGTAAGCGCGCCGGGCAATGGCAAGATACTCGGGCGCGAGGTAGCCTTTGCGTACGGCTTTTGCAAAGCCGTAGGCCAGCATGGCACTGACGGAGCTTTCTAGATAATTGCCGGGTCGCTCGGGCAAATCGACGATCTGGTACCACAGCCCGCTAGCAGGGTCTTGAAACGGAGTCAGGGCTCGCGCAAGGCTATTGAGGAGTTCGATCAGGGTAACGCGCCGGGGATGCTGAGACGGGAGAAAATCCAGCACATCCACGAGCGCCATCACATACCAACCAATCGACCGTCCCCAAAAGTGTGGGGAGCAGCCTGTGTCTGGGTTGGCCCATTTCTGCGTCTTCGACTCATCCCAGGCGTGATAGAGCAAGCCGGTGCGCGGGTCGCGGGTGTGCTGTTCGATCAGCACGAACTGGTGGATGAGATCGTCGAAGATGGCCGGCTGGTCAAAACTCGCGGCATATTCCGCATAAAAAGGACCGGCCATATATAATCCATCCAACCACATCTGGTTGGGGTAGATGCGTTTATGCCAGAACCCCCCGCTGGGAGTGCGCATCTGCTTCTGAAGCTGCTGAACGAGAATGTCGATCGCCGCGGCATAGCGCGCGTCGCCTGTCCGGCGGTAGATCGGAAACAGCAGGCGGCCAGGATAGATCTGGTCCAGGTTGAATTCATCCACCCGGTAGGTGCGTATTTCACCCTGGGGAGTCACAAAATGGTCAATCCAATTTTGGGCAACCGCATCGAAACGGGGGTCGCCGGTGGCAGAACAGACATCGGCGATGGCTTTGATCACCAGCCCATGGTCATAATGCCACTTCCACTGCGAAACAGGATACCTGCGCAGCGCGGAGTCCGCCATCCGGGCAGCCAAATTCGTTGCTAAAAAAGCGTTTTGAGAATTTGTATTTGCCATAGAAAACCCTTTTTACGAATTTAAGTATACGGCAAAAATCTAAAGAAATGGTTTGAAAACACAAACCAGGCAAAACACCAGCCCAAAACCTTGCGTTGAATGCCACCCAAATTGTAGCACGCAGCCTATCAAATTAAAAAATGAATTTGCAAAAGTGTAAAATATACAGGGTCAACCGTTTGAAATTGTTACTGCTCCGGGTAAGTTCCACGATATATGCGCGCCAATGGCTGGCGGGGTTCGTATACAATGTTAATATACGCAACCTTGTACATTTTGTAGCGAATGATTGTACATTCTCGTGAAATACCAGATAATATTAATCAATCAGTTCTGTGATAATATGCAATCGCGAACCAACGGACATTAACGGATGCCAAAAGTCTCTCTCAATATGCCTGCTCCCGATTTCACCCTGCAAAATTTCCAGGGCGAGCCCGTACGCCTATCTGATTTCCGCGGGAAAGCCAACATTCTGCTGGTATTTAATCGCGGCTTTATGTGACCATTCTGCCAGGAGCACATGGCGCAGTTGCGCCAGGACGATCAGGAATTTGTAAAACGGCAGACGCAGGTAATTGTAATTGGACCAGAAGATGCGAAAGCCTTTGAAACCTATTGGCGCGAGCATGATCTGCCATTTATCGGCCTGCCTGACCCGAAAGCCAGCGTTCTCAAACTGTACGGGCAGGAAGTGAACCTGTTTAAGCTGGGACGCATGCCCGCCCAGGTGATCGTGGATAAAGAAGGCGCGGTTCGTTTTGTTCACTACGGGCATTCGATGTCCGATATCCCGGAGAACGCGGAACTTTTTGCGTTATTGGATCCATTAAACGCGGATTTTCTCCCCACACACGCTGCAAAAATGTTCAAAGGGATGTAACTGGCGGTTCCCGCAAAAAGGACATTCCCCCTGTATCTGGCGGCCCCGTTCCTGAAGATAGCGCCGGTAAAGGAAATGATCCTGGATTTGCTCTAAAATGACCAACCCGAAAAAAAGCAGCAGCAGGAAAACAGCCGTTCCGAATAAAACCCCGATCAGCTGGTGAAGCACCGGCAAATGCAGCCCAGCTTGATCCAGCAAGGTTGAAGATAATAATAATGCCGCCGGTAGCACCAGGCCGATGATGAGGATCGTTTTCAACGCCGGTAGCGAAAAATCGTTGAGGTTCAGGATGCGTTTCATAATAAATTTCTCCCAGTAAAGGATTACCGGTCCATAATCTCCTTGTACAAGCCTTCCTTCTCGGCGTTCCTACCAGAGTAAATGTCCAGGTAATCCGCAATCGCAAAAGCAAAATCCACAAACGCGCTGCCTTTGGCCGTAATGACATTTTCATCGCAAACAACCCGCGCTTCCACGTAGTTGTTTCTCGGAAAAGGGTCTGGGACTTGCAAAGATTTTATCGTATCAACGGAACACGAGGTAGTGTAATGACGATCATCCAGAACCCCTGCCCTTCCCAGGTAATGCGGGCCAAAACAAATGGCTGCAAGTAACTTTTTTTCTTGATGGATCTTTCGAATCAGTTGGGTAAGTTCATCCCGTTGGGGCCGGATGGGCCCGCCGGGGATAATGAGAGCTTCAACACCCGCTAAATCCATGGCCTGCTTGAGCGTTTGTTTGGGGAGATAGGTAAAACCCGCCTGGCTAACCACTGGTGATAGATCCTGTCCAACGGGGATAATTTCGCGATTGCCTTTGGCCTTCAGGAGATGGAACGCCAGCGTAATTTCAAAGTCAGCCATTTCGTCGGAAACATAACACAGTATTGTATTCATGGTTGAAAAGGGCCTTTTTATGACTTATGGGTTAAGACCCATTATAGCTTCCGTTTGGAAAAAAAATAAACCGGATATCACAGGGTAGTCTTTTTACCAAATCAAGATCCGTTATTCATCTGGGCTGGCTGGTTGGGCAATGTCGCACTCGTTATCTGCCTTAAGCAACTGCGGTAGAAAGGCCAGCAGCCCGAACAGGACAGCGGTCAGCCCGACGACGATCTGCAACGCCGGGTTCGCCGAGAAAGCCGTGCTATCCGCCTGGGCAGGGTTTACCGGTTCCAGCAGGGCCGTTTCATCTGCGCCAGTGGCTTGAACGGTTGAATTGGGTCCAGGTAAAAAACCGCCGGCGATCAGCACGGCGAGGATCAGAATGAGGGTCAGGAAATGTTTTTTCATGCTCCGCTCCATATAAATCTTCGCTACAGGCGGCGCTTTCGCAGCCGGCCTGATACCAGGATAACGGAGCGGCTAGAAAAAGAAATCGGACGGTAGATGGAGAAATACTCCTTCCACGGGCCGATCTTTCTGGAAACGGACCATGCGTTAAACGGATCAGACGCCGCCGGGATGGTTTCGCCGGACAATGCCTTCCTGCCAGGCAAACACGGCTGCCTGGGTGCGGTCGACCAGGTGCAGCTTGCTGAGGATATTGGTAATGTGCGTCTTGACCGTTTTCTCGCTGATTACCAAAACCTCGGCGATTTCCCGGTTGTTCTTTCCAGCTGCCACCTGGCGCAGAACCTCCATCTCCCGATCGGTCAGTTCCTGGAATGGGTTCACCCCCTGGGACCGCGCCCCGTGTATCTCCTGTACCATGCGAGCCGCGACGCGCGGGTTCAAAACCGCCTCGCCCGCCCGCGCTCGCCGGACGGTGTCGGCCAGGTCATCGGGATCGATATCTTTTAGGACATAGGAAAGCGCTCCGGCGCGGATCGCTGGAAAAATATGCTCATCCTCATGATACGAAGTCAGTACGATCACCTGGGTAGACGGGCTGACCTTTTTGATCTGCCGGGTCGCTTCGACCCCGTCCATATTGGGCATGAGCAAATCCATCAGAACCACATCAGGGGCCAATTCGCTGACCATCCGGACGGCCTCTGAGCCGGTACCGGCTTCGCCGATTACCTCGATATCCGCGAGGGTGCTGAAATAAGTCCGCAGGCCCATCCGCACCATGTTGTGATCGTCCACCAGCAAAACGCTAATCTTATCTGTCGGCATGCGTAAGCCATCCTTTGCCTGTCAGGGGTATCAGCGCGACAATCTGGGTGCCTGGTTCGCGCGGGCTGTAAATTTCCAACTGCCCGCCTAACTCTGCCAGGCGAGCGCTCATACTCTCCAAACCAAAACCCTGGCTGGCGACTTGCCGCGGATCAAAACCTACCCCGTTATCCGCGATTTCAAGACGAACCAGAGCGGGTTGAAACTCGAGGTGGAGGGTGACCGCGGAAGCGTGACTGTGGCGGGCCACATTCGACAGCGCCTCCTGAGTCACCCGGAAGAGCGCTTGTTCAAGGGCCAGGGGCAGGCGGCGCTCGCCGGTGACCTGGAACGTGGCTGGGATGCGGGTATGCTCGTACCAGGTTTTAAGTAGGCGCGCAGCGCACCGGTCAGCCCCTGATCCTCCAGAGCAGCAGGACGGAGCTCGGTGATTAACAGGCTCAGCTCCTGCTGGGAGGTTTTAATCAAGCCCTCGGCCTCTTCCAGGTACTTTTCAGCCGCGCTGGGGTCGCTGTTCAACAGGTTGCGAGCGGCGCGGATCTGCATAAAGGTGGCAAAACTTTGCTGCTTGACGGTGTCGTGCAGATCCCGGGCCAGCCGGTTGCGCTCCTCCAGGATGGCAAGCTGCTGTTGGGTATGCAAGAGGTTCTGGATCCGTTCCGCCATATTGCGCAGGCGCATCCCCAGCACGCCGATTTCATCGCGCGAGCGGTCGATCGGGAGGGATTGGAAATTGCCCTCACTCCAAGAATCCGCCGCGCGCGATAAAGCGGTGAGCCGGCGTGTAAGCCCGCGAGACATCACATAACCAAACAAACCCCCAAAAGGGGCCACGGCGATCAGCAACAGCAATCCCGTGCCCATGACCCAGCCCAGGTACACAGGCAGGGTATTCAGCAGCATGGACGGGGCCGGTTCCAGCGTGAGCAGGAGTATGCCAACCACCTCAGAAGACCGGCCTGACTGTAGAATGGGCACGGCCAGGCGGGTTTTCCGATCCCTTGTCGCCGTGGATAACGCCAGAGAGTCGATCCGGCCTTGCAGCGCCACATTAAGGATACGGTCAGAATCTGGGTCTTCGGTTGCGGGGTAGCGCCGCCCAATCCGATTGTTTGGCCCCATGGGCACCTCGGCCAGAACGGTAAAGTCGGGGGCAACCACCAGCAGTGGAGCGCCCGGGACGATGGCCGCGGCGGGACTGTCAAAGGCATTTTGGGGTGGCAAACTGGCATAACCCGATTCGGCTACTCCTGCCAGCCAATTCTGCAGGCCGGGCAGGTCTTCCTTACCGGGTTCCAAGTACTCTCTGGCGCGCGGGTAAAGCGTATAGATCACATCGTTCAAATAACTGCGCTGGTCAACATGGGTCAGGTCGGAATAGAAAAGAACCATCAGCAGGGCCATCACCTCGAGGGCCATCAGCGCCAGAACGGTCACCAGGGTATAGGTGAGAGTTAATTTTCCACGCAGCCCGCTAAAAAAAGGAAGCATATGGGGTCATTCCCGATCATTTAATACAACCAGCGGCGAGACCTGGGCGGATTTCCAGGTGACAGCCAGGACGGTGAACAGGGTCAGGCCAAGGGCAAGCAGGATCACCCCACCGGCTACCAGGGGAGTTAATACCAGCAGGCTGGCCGCCATTTTATTTTGCAATCCAAGCAGCCATAGGAAACCCCACACCAGAACCAGGCCGGCTCCAGCCGCTACCAGGGCAATCAGGGCATATTCTACCATCAACGTGAACAAGATATGCCGGCGCGCGTATCCCATGGCTTTGAGCACGCCGATCTCATAACGCCGGTCGAGCACGGCCAGGCTAACCGAGTTGGCCATCAACAGCATCCCCGCCAGCATTGCCAGACTGGCCATGCTGACCGCGAACACGAACAGGTTGTGATACTGGCTGGTAAAGCGGGCGGCGTAAGCCACCAGATTGATAATGGTGGTTTCAGAAAGAAGCGCGCCCAACTCGCGGGCAGCGGTCGCCAGATGATCGGGACGCACGCGGACAAAAAATTGCGCCTGGTCCGGCGGGGCGATGGACTGGCTTAATTCCTCCGGCAGCAGGATTCCCAGCTCGGGACGGACCATCTGCCCCAGGTCCACCTGGTACGAACCAACGACCGGCAGCCTCCGGTTCGACCCGTCCCATAACATCACTTCCAAAACACTCTCGAGCGGGACCCTGGCAAAATTCGCGACATATACGCCGTCTGGACGGCTGCCCCAGGGTGCTCCTGAAACTATGTACTCCGCAGGCTCTGACCGGGCAATCAGCAAAGGCGAGAAGGTCTCCTGCGGATCTGCGGCCAGGCGGATAGCGCGAACGCGCGTGGTATAGCCGATCGCCCAGCTTTCAACCGCCTGTCCCGCCAGAGCACCGGCGACTGCGCGAGTTTGGCTGACCGGCGCGAGGATGTTCAGGTTGTAACCCTGCGGATGCACATCCACCGCTGCCATCACCCGGTTTGCATTTTGGGTAACCAGGCCGGCCAAAGCCAGCGCCACGACGCCAACAAACAGGGCGATCAGGGCAAACACGGGCGCAAGCCCGCGCCGCCGCAGGCTGCCATGCGCGATATTGAGCAGCGGAATTCCGTGCAGGGGCAGCAGCCGGGTGACCAGCCACAACAATACTCCCAACCCACCGCCCAGCCCAACCAACCCGGCCAGAGCCACTGCCAGGACGCCCACCGCCTTGATGGGTGAGCCCATAATCAGCGTGATGACAGCGGTAAAGGGCACGGCCAGGGCCAGGAGCAGCACCAGGGACTGGAACCAGGACAGTTGAGCAGCCGAGGCTGTTTCCGCCCGTAGAAGAGCGACGGGGCTCACCCGGCTGGTGGCGATGATGGCCCACATTGCGAACACCACCGTGGTCACCACGCCCACCAGGATGGCCAGCAGAACCGGCGCGGGGGTCAGGACCCATTGAATCAGCATAGTGGAGGTGCGGCTGAACAGGTTCACCAACCCGGCCGAGGCAGCCACCCCCAGCCCGGCCCCCAGCAGGCTGCCGAGCAAACCCAACAGGCCGGCTTCCAACGAGAATAAGATTAACAGGTCCCCGCTGCGGTACCCCATACTCTTCCATACAGCCACCTCGCGCTGACGGCGGCGCAGTAAAACCTGCATGGTGTTGGCGATGCCTACCCCGCTCACCAACAGGCCCAGCACACCCGCCCCGTTGAGCAGGCTGGCAAACAAATCCTGAACCTGCGCTTCATTCTCCGCCAGGCTATCCGCCAGAAAAACCTGCCAGCCCAATGCGTCCAGGCGCAATTTTGCCGCGGCCGGGTCTGGCGCGGTAGCCAGCACCGTGTTTATCGAGCGGCCGGACCCGACCAGCCGGGCGGCGGTTTCCAGCGTGTAATAAAGTTTGCCGCCCTTATGGTTGGGCGTATCGACGACGATGCCGCGGATATGCACCTGCACCGGCGCGCCGGAGGTCAGATCGGAGAGCAGCAGCGGGCTGCCTACAGACAGATTGTATTCCAGGGCCAGATCGCGGCTGACCAGCACATCCCCCACCCCTTTCAGCAGGGTGGGCAGTTCAATATCAACCCCGGCAGGGCTTTCCACGGTCAGCGCGCCGATGGGCGGATAAGCAGCCGGGTCGATGCCGATGCCCGCCCCCGGAAAATGCAGCTCGCCGGAGCCCGGCAGGTGAAATGCGAGTGAGGAGGTGTAAGCCACCAAAGTGTATGTTTTCAAGAGCCCGTCCCGGCGCAGCGCCTCCAATTCATCCACCTGCTGGGGTAGGATCGCGTCTTCAACCGTACGGCTCATGCTGATATCCGCGCCAATCAGGTCTTGCGGAGTTTCAACCAGCATCTTTTCCAGCGCGCTGGAAAGCAAGGTCATCGCCACCAGCGACATAACGCCAAATGCGACGCACAGCAGCGCCACTCCAATCCGCTGCCCGCCGTGGAGCAGCTGGTTTCGCGCGATGCGCAAGAAAAAAACCAGGCGGCTCATAACAAATCCTTGGGATAGGCAGTCACCGAAGTGCCCGGTATGGTGGGAGGGTAGGAAGGCTGCAGCGGACCGGTCACCAGCCGCCCATCGATGAGATGGAGCTGGCGGTCAGCATAGCGGGCCACCTGCGGGTCATGGGTCACCATCACAACCGTGAGGTTGAGCACCTCGCGCATATCGCGGATCAGCGACAGAACCTGGGCGCTGGTGGCGCTGTCGAGATTGCCAGTCGGTTCGTCTGCCAGAAGAATGCGCGGGCCGGTCACCAGGGCGCGGGCTATCGCCACGCGCTGCTGCTCGCCGCCTGAAAGCTGGTAAGGCAGGTGATCCAGCCGTCCGGTCAGCCCCACCTGGGCCAGCATGTGGTCAGCCAGTTCATGAGCCTTTCGCCGATGCGGGCCAATGTACAACGGCGCAGCCACGTTTTCCAGGGCGTTCATGCTTTGGATCAGATAAAAAGCCTGGAAGATGATGCCAATTTTCTCGTTGCGCACCCGCGCAAGGCGCGCCTCGGACAGATTGCTGATCTCAATGCCGTCTACCCAGACCGATCCACGGGTGGGGCGGTCAATACCGGCCAGCAGCCCCAACAGAGTTGATTTGCCCGAACCGGAAGGTCCGGTAAGGGCTACCCATTCACCGGCGGCGATTTCAAAGGAAAGCCCGCGCAGCACTGACAGCTCGCGCCCGCTGAACGCGGGCGTAATACGGAACCTGAACGGTTCCGCGCCCGCGTCCAGCGGACGTATACGGAACCTGAACGGTTCCGCGTCCACCCATGGGCAGGCTGCGGTGCAGGTCAGTGACTTCAATCATGTTTTTCGAATCCATCGATCCCTCGCGTTGTTGAGAATGTGGTTTTGATCATACCCAACCATACGCGAAAAGAAATCAGCCTCCGGTCTGATTTTTGGTCAGACCGGGGTCAGCCTCCATTCTTAGATTACTGGCAATGGGGCCCGTGCGGCGGCTTAACGATACCCTTCCGCCTGCAAATTGAACAACCGGGCATACGCGCCATCCAGCCGCATCAACTCGGCATGGCTGCCCAGCTCCAGTATCTTGCCCGCTGACAACACCACAATCCGGTCCGCCATGCGCACGGTGGAGAAACGATGCGAGATGAGCACGGCAATGCGGCCTTCCATCAGCTCGCCAAACCGCCGGAACACCTCATACTCCGCCTCCGCGTCCAGCGCGGAAGTTGGCTCATCCAACACCAGCACTTCGGCCTTGCGCATAAATGCGCGGGCCAGCGCAATCTTCTGCCACTGCCCGCCCGACAATTCCTGGCCCTTCTCCCAGCGCCGCCCCAGCATGGTGTCGTAACCCTGCGGCATGTTCTCGATGATCGGGCTGGCGCCACCGCGATCCGCCGCATCCCTGATCCGGTCGAGATCGTCCAGCGCATCCACCTGGCCAAACCCGATATTTTCCCGCACGGTAAACTGGTAACGGACAAAGTCCTGGAAGATGACGCCAAAGCGCTGGTGCAGGCTGGTCAGGTCGTAATCGCGCAGGTCCACGCCGTCGAGCAGCACCTGCCCTTCCGTCGGGTCGTAAAGCCGGGTGAGCAGCTTGATCAACGTGGTCTTGCCGGCTCCGTTGAGGCCAACCAGCGCGATGCGCTCACCGGGCTGAATATGCAGATTGATATCGCGCAGCACGCAGGCGTCGGAACCAGGGTAGCGAAACGAGACGTTTCTGAACTCGATGCCCTGGCGAATGGGCGCGGGCGCGATGAGACCATTGGCCGGCGCGACCAGCAGCGGCTGCAGTTTCAGGTAGGTCATCAAATTATCGAGAAACAGGTTGCTTTCGTACAGGCGATTCAAACTGTCGAGCAGAGATCGGATCGAGCTTTGGGACTGCCGGAAGATCGCCAGGAACATGGTCATATCGCCCAGGGTGATCAGCCCGGCGATCGTACGCAGGACAATCCACGCATAACTGCCGTAGTAGGCCAGGTTGGACAACATTCCCCAGCCCAATCCCGCAATGGTGCGCCGCTCGGCGATCGCGCGGTCTTCCAGGTAGAAGCGTGTAAACAGCGCTTGATAGCGCTTGCAGCAGCGGCTCGCCCAACCCGAAGAGCTTGATCTCCTTGACGGTGTCATTACCGGTCAGCAGCGTCTCCAGGTAGTTCAACAAGCGGGCTTCCGGCGCGCGGCGGGTGACAGCCCGAAACGCGCGCTCGGCGTATTGAGATTGCGAGAGAAAGGAGGGGATGGCAGACACAAAGACAATCACCGCGAGCCACGGGCTGAACCGCAGGAGCAAGACGACCAGGGAAACCAGCGTGATAACCTGCTGCAGCATCTGCAGCGTGGAATTCACGATGTTGAGCGCGCTGACATCCGCCTGGCGTCGTGCGTTCTGCAAGGTGTCATAAAAGATGGGGTTTTCGAAGAACTGCAGATCCAGGCTGATCGCCTTGCGAATGATCAGGCTGTTGACGTGGTTTGTCAGCTGCGACTGGAGGATGCGGTCGAAAAGAGAACGTACCTGGCCGATCATTGAACCGACCAGCACGAGCGCGAACTCCAGCGCCAGGTACGGCAGTACGCTGCGAAGGCCGGCGAATGGCTCCATTCCCTGGCGGGTGGCATTCACGATTGCATCGATAATCAGCTTGCCTGCCCAGGCCTGTGCCGCCGGGAGAACCGCCGCGACCAGCGTCAGGCCAACCCCCACCAGTGCGGCGGACCGGCTGGCCGACCACACCAGGCGGAAGGCTTCAGGCGTGTTTCGCAGCGCCTCCCAGAATTCGCGCACCTGGCTGCCCATACGAGCGGTCAATGAAGTTGGGCGCTGGCCAGGCGGGGTGGAATTATTTAAAGTCAATGATACGCTCCGATACGATATCGTAGAGAGAGGCTCAAACGGCGTTTCGCAAGCCTACTTCCAGCTTTTACAGCCTGCGTGGACCAATCATACCAGAGGAACGGGTGAAGTCGAAACAGCGCACAAGAATAAAAAATTCATCGGATCCAGATCATTACCCTATGCCCGCAAAGTACCGTGCTCCAACCAGAAATTCTGGTTGGAGCACGGAAGAATGGCAGCCCATCCTCGGAACTATCAGGGTTTCTTCACGGGCAGCTTGTTTTTCTGCTGATCCTTCTTCTTTTCAATCTGCGTTTGTTTTTGCTTGTCAGCCTTGTTTCTATCCTTCTTGCTACCTTTTTCTCCCATCACATTTCTCCTTTTTGGTTGTACGAACTGGTCAGGTAAGGGGAGGTAGTCAGGCGCCACCTCGGTTAAACCAATTATAGCCGTACATGCATAAGAATGATTTAAAAAGGTCGCTAAACATAGGAATTGCTTAACCAGGATCCTTTTTTTACAGGTATCCGCGTATTTTCGTACCCCTGCGGACTGCTTTTTCGATCTGTTTATGATCCCGCTGCCGGCGCGAATTTGCCCCGTTAGGATGCGCGCCCAAGGAGGCGCAATTCACGCAAGTGGCAGGCGAAGGCTTCGCGCCAGGTGGGGTAGCGAATATAACGAATGCCAAATTCCTCACACGTTGCTCGCACAATCGGGGCAAGACGCGGGTAGTTCAAGTGGCAAACATGCGGCAGCAAGTGGTGCTCGATCTGATAATTCAGCCCGCCGATGTAAAAATTCAGCAGCCGGTTGCGCGGCGCAAAATCCGCGGTCGTCTCGATCTGGTGCACTGCCCACTCGTTTTCGATGTGCTGCGGGCTGCCCACTGGATCCGGGAACGCGGCATCGCCGTTGATATGCGCGAGCTGGAATACAACGCCCATGACCAGGCCGACTGTCAGCATCACCATGACGAAGCCGATCAGCACCTGCCACCAGGGGAAGACCAGCAGCGGAAACACAAACATAATCACCACGAAGAACAGCTTGCCGGCCCAGAACGTGATCTTGTCCACCGTATCCATCTTCGGGTAGACATGGTTCGCGTCGGATTTGCCAAACAGCACCATCATGAAGTCGCGCAGGAAGAAGTCGAAGGCGATGAAACTGTAAATCACCGGGAAGTACCAAACCTGAGCCCTGAACAGCGGTTTCCACGGCGCGCGGGGCGTCAGGCGCATCAGGCCAAATGTCTCCACATCGTCATCAAAGCCGACAATGTTAGTGTAGGTATGATGCCACACGTTATGCTTGATGCGCCAGCGAAACCCGCTCATGCCCAGCATCTCGGCACTGAGACTCATCAGCTTGTTGATGCGAGGATTATTGGAGAATGCGCCGTGGTTGGCGTCATGCATAACATTGAAACCCACTGAGGCTATGGACATCGCCCACACCAGGCATACGGCAACATTGACCAGCGGGGAGAAATGTCCGAGCATTAATAACAAGTACGTACCCAGCCACCAGGCCAGCACGACCACCGTCTTCAGGTACATCGCCGGCACGTCACGCGCAGGGATGTTGTTGTCGCGCAGATAAGCGTTGACACGCTCGTTGAGCGTTTTTTGGAAATTACGGTGCTGTGTGAACCGAAGACTTCTACCGGAAGATTTACGAAAGACATTCGCAGAAGTGTCCATATCGATTCTCCTTATTCATGACATTGTTCGTTCTGTCATTGGCAATTTTAAATATCCTTTATACCTTAAATATCCATAAAGAGCGGGGGATTTTTTACACCTGCCCAAAATTTTCTCGAAAAAAGGGTGAAGAGGGTTCGTTTGCGGGGTTAAATAAAAAGGGGCTGTCCAATTATTCATTTTGGACAGCCCCACCTATAGCGGTGAATGCTAGTCGCCACTTATCGGGAGGGAACTGGTAAATGGCTCTTTGGTGGATGGAGTCAGGCCAAAGAAATCGAGGATGTAGAGGGTGATACCGGGCAAGAAGAGCAGCAATCCTGAGAGGAAGACCCCGCTAATCCAGAAACGCAGGTATTGGTCGCGTACAATCATAAAGTCGAGGCCGACCATGCGCGACAGGTACACGTTGAGCACCCCGGCGATTGTGAAGGAGAAAATAATCCCCAGCATACCAATGCCCATTAAGGCAAATGACCACAACCCGCGGGTTTCGTTGATCGCTTCCCAGCCTTTTAATTTGGGAACCATGGAATAGATAGCAGCGATCACCAGCATTCCGAAGGCGCCGAAGAAAGCGAAATGCCCATGCGCGGCTGTGATCTGCGTGCCGTGCGTCCATTGGTTTATTTGTGGCAGGGTTTGCGCGAACCCCCAGCCCCCTGCACCGATAAGATGGGCAATGGCCGAAGCGCCCAGCCAGTACCAGGTGACCTTATTCGTAGGAGTTCACCTGGCGGTGTTTCATTGAAATCAGGGCATCGTAGGTCATCAGTGCAATCGGGACAGGCTCGAAGGCGCTGAAGACCGCGCCCCACACCAGCCAGTAAGACGGCGTACCGATCCAGTAATAGTGATGACCGATGCCAATAATACCGGTGATGAGTACCAGGGCGACTTCAGCATATAAATACTTGTGCATCCGGCTGCGGTCCACCCCGGTCTCGCGTATCAGCAGATAGGCCATCAGGGCAGCGGCGATCAATTCCCAGGAACCTTCGACCCACAAATGGATGATCCACCACCACCAGTAAAAGTCAACCGTGAGGTTGGGAAAGAAAATGAAATCCGATAGGTACAAGCCTGCCAGTCCCGCCATTCCAGCAAACAGTACGATTGATATCGCGGTCCAATGCCTGGATCGGAATAAAGTGACGCCCACATTGACAAGGAAGAGCACCACCCCCAGGGCAATAAAGATCGGCCAGGGCATGGGGGCCTCGGTGAAAGGTTTGCCCATAGTGTTCCCGCCAACCCAGAAGGTAATGAGGACGGCGACTCCGGAAACGAGCAGCACGCCCAACTGGATAAAGGCCAGCGGGACACTGAATACTTCGGAATCTGTTTCATCGGGCACCAGGTAATAGGCAGCGCCCATCAGGCCGAGCAGCAGCCAGAAGACCAGCAGGTTCAGGTGTGTGGCCCGGCCAACATTAAATGGCAGGGTGTTGAACAAGAAGTTGGGCCAGATAAACTGAGACGCAATGGTGAGCCCGAAGATAATTTGTAGCAAAAACAGGACCGCCGAGGAGATGAAGTAAGGAAAGGCGATCAACTGGGAGCGATAACGGATCTTCGATGTAGAAAGATGGAAACGCGTTTCCAGCCATGATAAACCGGAATGTGGAAGAGCTTGCTGCATCATAGATTCCCTCCTTACCTACTTCAAGGTTTCCAGGTACTTAACCAAAGCATCAATCTCAGCCGGGGTGAGCACGAGCTTCGGCATGGTGGTCCCTGCCTTTTGTGCTTGCGGATCCGCCAGCCATTTTGCCAGGAATTCTGAGCTGTTGTCGAGTGCATCGTATGGCTGTGTGGCAATATGAGAAAGGTTTGGGCCGGGAGCTTTCGCGCCTTCCCCATTCACCATGTGACAGGCAAAACAGCCCTTTTGCTTAAACAGCACGTCACCCGATGCACTGCCACCCAGGTTGGTCAGCGGCTGGGGCGGCCACCCGTTGGTGTCAATTTTGCCCACCCAGGCAAAAAAGGCGACCAGATTCTGCACCTGGGAGGCCTGCAGGTTCTGGTTGGGCATTTTTGCCAGGGCGTTGATGGCCTGCGGGTTGGCTAACCAGGCAGACAGCCAGGCAGCGCCGCGCCGGTCAATCACTTTGGTGAGATCCGGGGCGTAATACCCACCGATCCCGAGGATGGTGTGGCAGTCGTTACAGTTGCGCTGCTGCCAGGTTTGTTTCCCTGCCGCTACTTGCTCTGTGACGGGCGGCGTGCGAGTGGAGGTTACCTGGTTCAGCGAATGGACGGTCATGCCGATCAACGCGAATAGGCTTACAACCGTCCCAATGATGAAAACGTTGCGCCATGCTTTTTCTGACATAATTCCCCTCTTGATGTAAATCGTCCGGTTAATGCGACCCCCGCAAAATGCAACCGGCCTTGTGGATTCATCCGGTTTTTTTACACAACGGATCCAATACACAAACGCTCAGAATATAGGGAAATAAAATCAGGCAAACGATAATCGATTGGAATTGATAAGATGGGAAATAAAATTTTTCGAAGAAAGAATCCGGCCGGGTTGTGCCAGCTGGCGCTTGCAGATGGAGACGCTCAACCGGCGTAAGAAATGCTGTGGCAGGAATATATCGTTTTTACCGGTAAACTATAATTACCTATCTAAATATAGCACAAATATACAATTATTCAATAGCGCATCCTATCATTTTTCTATGGCTGACTGAATAGGTTTTCCAGGCAGCCATTTCTTGGATAATGTTTTTTCAAACGCCCTATCCGTGGGCCTGAAATGGATGTTGAAGTAGTCCACGAGCGCCGTATGCAAAGATCATATAATGGCTCGCGACATAAGCAGCGCTATCGTAGCAAAGAGTACCCCGATTAGGGGCATAACGAATTTTTTGGTAGTTATCACCGTTTGAGGATGGGTCTCGCATTCTCTCAATCCGTTCTACGAACTCAAAGCTTCCTTGTCATGAATACACTATACGGATCCAGGCTATAATCCGCGAAAGGCTCGCAGGATGTAAAGCCAAAAGTAGCGTACAGGCGGCGGGCTGGCGCAAAGGCCTCATTGGATCCCGTTTCTAAACTTAACCGCGTGTACCCCCGCCGCCTGGCCTCTTCAAGGATGTGGGTAAGCAGAGCTTTGGCAACGCCTTGCCTGCGGTGCCGAGCAGATGTCCGCATCGATTTTATTTCGCCGTGTTGCGGATCCAATTCTTTGAGAGCCCCGCAGCCCAGCAGCTCCCCATTCTCCCATGCTGTCCAAAACGTAATTTCCGGTTTACGCAATGCATCAATATCCAGGGCATGAATACTCTCAGGAGGCGAGTACAGCTTCATACTATCAAGATGTTCTTGCAGCAGTGCCTGGATCTCAAGGCCTTGCAAATCATCTGTTTTGATATTCATGAGCAATATTATAACGAGTTATCAAGGCCCTTTCGAAAGCAAGCCAGAGGTAGTGTGTTCATTATGTGGTTTCACAAGGTAGATAACATCCTGTCATTCTTCTCCCCAATGCACCTCGTATTTAGACAGTAATGCTGCTATCTCGCCTAAACCAGCTCCTTCTGCCATCTCTCGGGGTGTTTCATATTCATCGATTCGCGTTTTTAATCGCGGGTTTGCACCTGCTTCAAGCAGTAGGGTGACAGCAGGCTGATTGCGTTCGCTTACGGCCATATGAAGAGGGGTAAAGTCGTTGATGCCACGCTGATTAGGATCGGCCCCGAACGACAGCAGCAGTCTGAGGATTTCGAGAACATCTGGCCTTGCAGGAGACCCGGGGTGTGACCGGCTGCAAGACAATGCTGCAATCAGCGGTGGAAACCCTGCGTGGCTCGCCGGGTTGGGATCGGCCTTGATTTCGAGCAGGGTGCGGATGAACGCAAACGGGCTATGATAGATTGCATACGCAAGGCAGGGGCCGATGGCAAGCGGCATCGGCCCATTCGGCACACTGTCCGGCTCATCAACAGCCGCCCGAAGTGCGGCAAGGTCCCCGGCCCGAAAGGCGGTGTCGATCTTAATGATCTTTTCGAACTCGGTGCAGCGTTCTCCATTTGTCATGAGTGTTTCTCGTGGCCCAGCAATTCGTTATCGCGTGTTATTATGCCTCATTAGCTATTCAGGACGGGTCGAAACTTATACCCGTATTTTGAAACGAATTTTTGGGCACATCAGTTTATAATGTTACCATATGGACCCGCCTGTAGGGTCGGGAAGGGATCGCTTCAGCATCGCAAGCGCACATCCCCCGAATCATGCTCAAAAATACGGTCCAGCCAATCGAATATCACCAGGTGCGCCAGCCGCAGGTTGTTCAGTTGACAGTGAGCATCTGCGCCTTCTTCGGCAGTGAAATCACGCAGCGTGACAGGAATTCCCCGCTCAGCAAGGTTTTGGGCAACTACCTGCGATTGTCTATGAAACTCAGCGCCCTCTCCTTCACTAACTAGAAGTAGCGATGGGCATTGGATGCGTGTATAATCCACCACTTCGGCTTGTTTCAGCAGAGCATCTACCGCGCTCTTGAAATCCGGCATGCCAAATTGCCAGGCGTATTTGTCGAGATTGATCGCGGCGCTCTCATTTACCGAACTGGCAAGCCGCATGGCCGTATTGACGACCCATCCGGGCGCTTGCAGCGCGGCTCCCATTTCGCGTCTAAACACAATCTGGATATCATAAATTGGGGTTGCTGCGATCCACGCTTTGATGCGCGGTTCGACTGCCACGGCCTGCGTTGTGAAATATCCTCCGCCACTCACGCCATAGATTGCGATTTTTTCTGGTTTGGCGGTTGTATGCATCTCTAACCAATCCAGAACGGCTTTGATGGGCGCCGCCATATCAACCTGGAAGGTTAAGCCACGGGCAGGCATCAATCCCTGGCCCGGCAAATCGACCATCATGACATTGTAGCCGCGTTTCCAACCAGGATAACCCGCGAAGTAAAATAGATCCTCGCGAAACGTATCTCCACCGCCAATCATTACGACCACCGGTCGGGTTTGATCATCATGCTTTAGATAATAGCCTGCCAGTGATTTTCCCATAAAAGGGATTTCGATCGGGCACATGGGCACATCCAGCAGACGGATCCCTTCCTGAAAAACTTGTTCCATTTCTTGTGCCCATTCCATAAATTCCTGCGATCTTGGACTTGTATATTGAATGGCCGCCCTGTATGCGTAAGCAGCGCCAAGATACGCCTGCCCTGCCGCGGCTGGCTGGTTATTCACTAGCAAGGCTTTCGCCTGACCTATCAACAGGGCCGTCTGGCGGCTCAAACCCTCACGCCAGCCTCTGGGGTCACCATCCTTAATATCGTGCAGCGCATAAAAAATTTGCGATGGCGCCATACCGATGATCTGACTCACGCCTACGGCCCAGTTGAACATAAAATCCATATCGCCATTTTTGAAGCGAGTGTTAATTTTCTGCCGTTTTACAATGATTTCGTTTTCTTTCACGGGAATCCTCCGTTTTTTGTATTGCGCTATAAATTATCAACATAACGTTGACTATCAAACACATTGTTGATATAATAAAAATTATAGACATAATGAAAACCTTGTCAACCGTGAACTTCGATGTCATGTTGAATATGCAACAGATGTTTAGAATCTATGGATAATGCACTGAAAAAAGGCGAAAAAAAGATAGATCGCCGCATCATTCGGACGCGGCGCGCACTGCGCGAAGCATTGATCGCTCTAATCCTTCAAAAAGGATATGAAACGATCACTGTGCAGGATATCACCGACCGCGCCGATTTAAACCGGGGCACACTGTACCTGCATTATCGCGATAAACAGGACTTGCTTTTGAGCAGCAGTAACGATGTGTACAATGAACTGCTGGCCCAATTTGCGCCAATTTCCGAGCATAATCTAGATATGGCTATCCCCGAACGCCACCTGACGATTGTTTTTCGGCATGTGGTGGCGAATGCTGATTATTACCGTGTGATGCTTGGCGAACATGGTGTGCCGGCGTTTATTACCAGACTTCGCCACCTCATTTATCAGGTCAGTCTGGAGCGGTTCCAGGCGCTGAGAAAATTGATTCCAGCAAAGCCCTTCCCTTCGGAATTCGTCGCCGGCTTTTCTAGCGGCGCGGTCATCGGCGTGCTTGAATGGTGGCTAGAAAACAATATGCCTATGTCGCCGGAAGAGCTGGCTCGATACACGCTCCAATTAATTGTGAGTGGTTTATACACCACGCTGGGTTTGGATAATCCGTTTCTTTAAAATTTCAGTTTCGATGAGTTTAATAGCCTCCCTCACTTTCACCATTCCATTGTAGAACAATCGCGTTTATGCTTATATTGAGAGCCGAGGTAAGCCAGGTGTATACAAAAATGCCGTTGTTTTTTGTTTGCCAGAGAAATAAAGTCACCCCGCCGATGATGAAACACAACGGGGTGACCATGTTGATTAACTTCAAGTAAATTTTCGATCTTTTACCGCGGACCGGCAAAGACCGGCCGAACCTTATACCCGTAAATCCGAATTGGCCCACTCTTTGCTTTTTCGGGTCATTTTCTGAGTACCACACCAATCGATGGTTCAAGGTTAAATCGTGACAGCCTCTTGCTCCAGCTTTAGCCCGCGCCTGAGCAAGTACTCGATCACTGGGCGGACATCTTTTAAAAGAGCATGGTTTGTCAGACGTTCCAGGTTGCGCCTGTCGGCGAGAGTCAAAGGGCGGGCGAATTGAGCAAACCGATCCATGGTATCAATATCCATGTAGTATGGTAGAAATCGCTGGCTGACTTCCCTGCGAATCTGCGCAAGGATGTTAAAGCCGCCAAAGTCCAGATCAGGCCAAACGTAGAGGGGGATCGTCTCTGGCAGAGAGACGACCAGGCAGTGTAATAAGCGGCGGCAGGCTGGTGAAGGGTTGCCGGATAGGCACAACAATGCAGTTTTTTGCAGTCGCTTCTCCCTGGCCAGTATGTGAAAGGTCGTCAGATTCTCAACACAAACAACTTGCTCAGCATGAACGCTGACCCGTGCCAGATGTGCTGCCTGTACTGCCGCAAGGCCTACCGATGGGCTAAATCCCCCCAGTGAAAGCACCTCCCCGGCAGCATCGACCAACGTCCAGGGGCCAGACAGCAGCAAATAGCTGGGGTTGGCGACAAGGTTCAATTCGCGCAGCAGTTCATCTTCAGGCAGCTGTTTCCACTCTGCGCGACCCACCCGGGCCAGGCGGATAAGACCCGGTTTCAAATCCTCGAAACGTTTGCTATCATTGAAAACGCGCACGCTGAACACGCGAAAGGGCGTTTCTTCTTCCAACTCTGATGCAGCTTCCAGCACCAACAACAAATCCTCGTTAAACGCCGGGTCAGTAAGCGTGAAAGGAGCCGGGGACTGGTTTTCTCTGAGTTTCAACAGGATATTCTGAATGGCATGGTGCTGCCAGGCCTCCTCGCCAAAGCGAAAACGCTCGCCAAGTAACTGGCTTTGCAGCCGGGCGCGCAGGCTGCTGGCGGGAGTACGCCCAATCAAGTCGTACAGATCCCCTTCTACTGCTGGGACCTCGGCGGCAGCGACAAGCGCGGCTGCTTCTAATAGATGCCCTCTTTCGCCAGCCTGCCAAAACAGGCGCAGCAAACCGACCTTTTCCAGTGCCTGTAACTGCTCATTTGCCACCTGGCGCGGTTCGGGGTCGATCTGCGAATAATAGCCTGGCAGCCCGATTTCGCTTAACAATACCTTTACAGAGCGAACCGGGCGTGTTTCAACAGCGCCGGCTGGTACCGAGGCTGCGCGGCGTTCCAGACGGTCGAGCAGCACATTAAGCAGCAGCCTTACATCGGGCGAAGGGGTGAAGGCAAGATCAGGCGGCGGCAATGTCCAATTCCTTCAACATTTCCGACTTATCGATCTCAATAACAAACGCCTGGTTATTGCGCCGTACCACCGTACATACACTGTCAACGTAGGGTAACAGGGAACCCGACTTATCCGGCGGGGTAGCCAACAGCACCTGCAGGCCAGCTTCGCGCATAAAACGCAGCGCGCTGGCAGTGCGAGCGGTATCCATCTTACCAAAGGCTTCGTCAAAAAGTGCCAGGCGGATGGTATCAGAAGGACGGGGCTGGTTCAGGCGATAAGCCTGGGCAAAAGAAGCGGCCATCGCCACATAGAAGGGGGTGGTGGTTTCGCCACCCGACTTTTTGGCATTGATCTGGCTAAGCAAGGCGCGGTCACCGTTGGGATAATGAATGCGGATATCGTACTGCAAATAATTACGGTAATCTTGCAGTTCGCGCAGTTCCTGGGATTCTTCGTCGGTTGTAAGGGTGAGCCGGTCAAAAAGCAAATCCCAGCCCTGCTGGTGTTTCTGGCGGAAATCAGACTCAAACAGCGAGTCGCCCAGAACCTGCTGGCTGTCCATGATCATATCATAGACCTGGCGCAAGGCCGGTGAGGGTTGGGTGATAAACTCAAAGCGTTCGCCGCCAAAGCGCAGGCCAGATAGGGTGTTGTTGAGATAGGCCAACTGCTGGCGGGCGTCTTCGATTTGCTCGCGCAGGCGGTGAATAAAGTTTTCCACCAGTTCTTGTTCGGCCAGCGAACGCTGGTGCGCGATTTGCTGTTCATACTGCGGCAGTTCCGATTTGACCAGCTTATCGCGTTCGGCAGTGTAACGAGTGGCTTCATCCAGGTCGTCGTAGCCAAAGTCATAGCGGAACGAATAGGCCTGCTTGGATTCGCGCAGACGGTCGCGCGATTTCTGCTCGGCATTCTGTTGATCATTCTCGTAGCGTGTGGCATTTTGAACAATAACATCCACCGGCTGGCGTTCCAAGCGGCGTTGATATTCCTGCTGAACGTCTGCGCGGGTATCTTCATCGGCATTTTCTGCCTTAAGAAACGCCTCCGCGCTCTGCATGGCCTCATCGATCTGGCGCTCCAGCGCAGGGATTTGCTCAGCTTCGAGCGTCTTGACACTGGTTTCCAGGTTGCCGATGTGCCGTTCAAAGGCATTCACTTCGCTTTGCAGCCGGTTCGACTCGCCCTGGTAGCGCTGTACTTCGGCACGCAATACGTCAATGCTTTGGGTATCCAGTGACTGGCGTTCTGCCACGAAGGTGGCAAGCAGTGCTTCCAGGTCATCCAGGCGATCCAGTCCTTCGAGTGCATGTTCCAGATCGATGAGCGGGCGGACTTTGTCGCGCGTTAGCGCCAGGCTGCTCGTTCAGGACGCTGCTTTGTGCCTGAAGTTCGGTCATTTCTGCGCTAATTTCGGCCAGACGCGCATTCACGCTGCTCGATCTGGCGCTGAGCTGAACGATCACCGATGAACCAGCGGCGGTAAACCTGCGGGTTGAGGTGACTGTCGGTGAAATTGCGGCGCACAAAACATTCGCGGGTGACTGCGGTGCGGTAGCGGCGCAAATCTTCCAGATTGTCGCACTTGACGTACCCGCCCAGGAGCATATCGACAAAGGCGCGCGCCGCAGGATGAATTGTAGAAACTTCCGCTGCCAGGGAATCTGGGGATGCGGGGCGAATGTCGGTTTGCATGATGCGTTCACTATCTAATAGGGCCACGCCGTGCAGGTTCTCCTGGTGGCGGCGCTCGCGGTACAGACGCATGGCAGCCGAATAGTGCTGCGGCGGCACGAGCAGGACAAAGCGGTTGAATCCGAGTACGCCTTCGACGGCATCCTGCCAGTCAGGGTCAGGGATTTGCAACAAACTGCACAGAAAAACCACCTCGTTGGCACTCAGTCCCAATTCGGCGCGGAGCAGTTCGCGCAACCGAACCGATTGGGGCGCTTCCGTCTTGAAGCTGACCTCGCGGTCGCCGGTGCGCAGTTTGCGGATTTCATCCGCCAGCCGTTCGGCCTCTTCGCGCAGCAGGCGCGCCTTTTCGTCCAGCAAAGCCTTTTCATGGGCATATGCCTGCCCCAATGCAGCCAGAGACTCTTGATAGGGGTGGAGTCCCGCCGGGAAATGGACGGTTGGATCCGCAGCGGCAGCCTGTTCGATAAAGGTTGCCAGAGCAGATGGCTGCTGGCGTCTGATCAAATAGGGCCAGCAGCCTTTGCGCATCCATCACTTCTCGCTTCAACGACTGCACACCCTGACTCTTGCGCTGGCGGAGAAGGTTCACTTCGGCATTGGCGGCAGCGATCTTTTCGGTCAGTTCGCGCTCGCGCCGGGCTGTCTCGTCGGTTTGCAGCGCCACCTGGGCATCTACCAGGCGAGCCTGAGCCTGGCGGTACTGCTGTTTGAGCGTTTCTCCCTTGTGTTCGGCGCGGTTCAGTTCCAGGCGAGCTTCATCCAATTGCAAACGGCGCTCTTTCAACGCTGCCAGATGGACATCTCCCAATGCTCGGCGGCGAATGTAGCCATTGGTGATGCGGCGGCGGCGGTTGGCGACGCGCTCTTTATCCAACTCTTCAATCTGGTTCAGCATGTCGATGCGCTCGCGCACATTGGCTGCCAGCGACTTCGAAGTGACGCAGCGTTTCCAACTGCGCCTGGAGGGTTTTGACATCCACCAGGTGTTCGTCGAGCAGGTAGTTTTGCACAAAGGAGCGGATGTCGGTCAGCGGGCTGAAGGCCAGCCCCTTGACGATCTTGGCTGGGAAGGAGTCTTTCAACTGTCCCAGGCGGTTCAGCAGGTGGAAGCGGTAATCTTCGAGGCGCGAGAAGACCTGGGCGCGGGCCGTGGACGGCAGAGCATAATTTTCCAGGTGGCGTTTGAAGGCGCGGGTATCGAATAACTGACCCGGCGCGCGGAAGAACCAGTTGTCGTCCAGGCGGGCATTGTGGACGATGAAATAGGCCACTTCGGGGTTGCGCCCGTCTTCAAAAGCATCGATTACCGCTCCATGTACAAAATACGTGCCATCGGGGTTGCTGAATTCGAGCGCGACCACGCCGGTCGCGTCGCCGCGCAGGAAGCGCTGGCCTTCGGTCCCCAACTCGCCGCGCACGTAGCTGGCAAGGGTGCGCTTGGAACCGCTGAGCGCAGCCTGGTTGAAACGCACGTCGCGCTGCCCACCCACCAGGGCAAACTGCACGGCATCCAAAATGGTCGATTTGCCCGCCCCATTGATGCCAATGAAGTAGGTGGTTCCCTGGCAGTTGATGGTGGTGTTTTCAAATAGGTGCCAGTTGACCAGGCGGATGCGTGTTAATTGTTTCATAGGATTTCTGTCTCTTCATTTCACTTTCGGGCACAGCGCGATATTTGCGCAGCCAGGCTTCCAGTTCATCCGCCGACTGCACGGGCAAAATCATCCGGATCGATCCACGCAGGCGCAAACGGGCATCGGCGTCACGAACATCAATGGTGCGCCCCTCCAGAGTGTCGATCAGACCCATGCTGCGCAGGCGGCGCAGAAGCGTTTCATATTGAATAATGCCCAAAGCGCGCTCTCTGCCGGTGATGGTGCGGAATTCTTCACGCACTTCGCCGATGGTCACGACCGGGTCATTTGCCAGGCTGAGGTGTTCGACTCGTTCTTCATATAGCTTGCGCAAGACGACAATCATCAGGGTCTCATCCAGGCGATAGTGGGCGCGGCAGTAACTGAAATCGGAAACCGCCTGGAAAATGCGGTGATAGTCATCGTGCAGCAGTTGAAACCCGGCCAGTTCTACCAATCCCTCAAAGATGGAACGGTAGCGGTGAACGAAGTAGTAATCATCTTTATCGGTTTCAACATCTTGATACAGAAAGGTCTGCCCAAGCAGGCGATTGACCACGCGCGGAACATCACGCCGCAGTCTTTCAGGCATATCCTCCAGGAGAGCATCACTGTTAAACGGCATCTTATCCCCTCCAGCGGCCATCGGTATTTTTGACAAGATCAAACGGGGCTACCCGGTACGGCCCCACCTGCACCGGTTCGCCTTCCACAACGTCTAACCCATAAGAAACCTCTGGGTGGTGAGCATAAGCGATGATCGTTGTCAGCCAGTGCAAGTCATCGAGCAGGTCTCGGGGCAGTTCCGTCACGTTCAATCTTTGATGCCCGTTGAAGAAGCCTAACACCTTACGGTTGACCTTTTCCGGGGAGAACGCCTGGGTAACATCCTGCATGACCACCGCTCGCAGCGCGATCAGTTCATCGGGTTGCAAGGTGGGCAGAACCACATCGTCGGGGTTGAAAGGCGCGCGGCGCATAGGCGGGGTATAGTAACTGTGCGCATCCGGTAGGCGAACAGGTGTTTGACGCAGCCCAGGCGACTCTGGCGGAAGTTCGAATTGCCCCTCGTCACTCAGGGCCGCCAGCAGTTTTGCCAGCGCGCCCAGCCGGTCTTTGAAGCTGCCATCCGCGCTGCCCAGTTGGTAGCGTATCTGACGCAGCGAGGTACGCAAATAGGCCGCATGACGGTGATCGATATCATCCAGGATCGGATCGACCCCTTCCAACTGGTGAGCAATGAATTGGAGATAATGGCTGATCTCCTGATTCGGCCTGGGCGGGAGAAAGCCGGCTCTGAGCCGCCATTTCTTCAGCGGTGTGGTCAAGCCAGTCGCCATCATTCTGCCATAACTGCACCTGGTTGATGATGTCGCGGCGGTAGCGCGAAACATGATCGGAAGTTTTCAACGCATGATAGGCCGGGCCAAGCGTCTGGGCGTAGTCATCAAACTGCAAATGGAGTAGATCGGCCACGTCACTTTCGCGCATGGCCCGTTCCACATAGCGGCGGATATTCTGGTTCAGCTCGCTCAAACCGCGCACCACCTGGCGCACATTCTCATACGCCTGGGTCACCGCCAGGGCAGGCGAAAAGTCTTTGTTGGTCGTGGCAGAGGTGATCAGCTGGTGGGCGGTATAAAGCTGACCGGTGAACTCGCGCGGTTTCTGCTCCTGGATGGAGCGGAACGCTTCCAGCAGGGTAAAGGCATAATCGGGCAGGATGATCGTTTCGGTGTAGTCGGCGTGCTGCTCGCGCTCGATCCAACCGGTTTCCGCCAGTCGGCGCAGCAGGTATGAGGCATAATCCTGCACAGATTTCTGCCCATTGATCGGGCCGGTCACCTCCTCGGCAGCTCCATCCGGGTTAGCTTCCATTTCCGCAGCAATTTCTGCTTCTGCGCCAGCGGTCTTCAGGTAATCGATAATCTCCGCAACGGCCACTTCACGGGTCAGACCAAAACGGTTGAACTCTGCCAATGCATACAGCCGCAGCAGTATGGCGATGTAATGACGTTGCAGGGTACTTCGACCCTGCGCACTGAGCAGGTTGAACAGATTGGCGGGCAGAATATCAAATGGATTCGCCATGATCTGGCTCCCAAACCAGGATATCCTGCAAGTCGCAGTGCAGCGCGTCGCACAAACGCGCCAGCGCCTCAAGATCGATATGCCGCGCCTGGCCTGCGTCCAGGCGGTAAACCAGATCCTTTGGGACTCTGGCACGCTCCGCCAGGCGACGTGGTGAAAGTCGTTCGCCAGTGGCTGCCTGCTGTTTGCCCAAAAGGATGGTAATTCGTCCTGAAGTCGAAATTTTTCGCATTAGAACATCCGTTCTTCTCTGTTTAGCTTGTTTATACGACTAATTAGAACGTTTGTCAAGAAGTCTGTCGCGGAATTAAGACAGGTAAATGAAAATAAAAGACAACCATCAGAATAAAACCGGAATATTGCCTTTTATGCGGGTATATTCAATTAAAATGGAGTAGATCATCAGGATAAGGAGGAAACATGAGTCTTCCAATCGCTCTGGTCGAACAATTTTATGAGATTTGGCGTCCCCTGCTGAGCTTTGCCAATAAGCAGCTACAGGTCGTGCCTACATTAGCAGGCCAGGGACATGAAGATAGCATCGATGTCAATCATGCTATCAAGGTTCGGGATGCAGTCTGGCAGAATGAAGCGGTGATCGATCAGTTCATTAATAACCCATGGCTGCCGGACGATGACTACGGTTTTCTTGAAGCGTACTGTAATGACGAGAACTGCGACTGCCGGCGGGTGTTTTTCAACGTTATTTCTCGCAAACGCGTTGAATAAGAAAGTATTTTGATGCCAGCCCATCAAACAATTGTTAAGGTGGTGTTCACCTGCTATACCGTTTGAACCAGTCGGTAATTTCATCTAAAGAAAGCTGAGATTGAGCACAGGCCAATGTAAACCTGACCATCTCATCATTTTCAACAACCAACCGATAGCCATTGACTCTTAAGAACAGTGCCGTGGCAGTGATTGCAGTTCGTTTGTTTCCATCCATAAAAGGATGGTTTCGAACCAATGAATCCATCAGCGTTGCCGCCTTTGAAAAAATATCTGCATAGAGTTCTTTTTCATCAAAGGTTGCCTGTGGCCTACCTAAGGCCGAAAGCAGCATTCCCAAATCTCGGATACCATGTCCTCCACCTGTTTCAGCGATCAGGCGGCTGTGAAGAAAAAGGACTTGCTCGGGTGTCAGGTATTGGGTCATAATGATGACTTCAATGAAGTTGATTGAGATTTTATTTTGCCAGTTCTTCTAATGCGGGGCGATACTGCTGTATGAACTCATCGACTTGACGTGCAAAATCCTCATTCACACCGGCAATAGCGATAGGCTTTTCAACTGGCGTAATAATGACCCGCCGCTGCTCTCGATCCAGCTCCAAATTGACACTCTCGCCGTCTTTGATGCCCAGATCATCTAGCACTTCTTTTGGCAGAGAAACAACAATGCTGTTCCCAGTTTTGAATAAACGTCTAATCATAACACCTCCTATACTTACAGTGTAAGTACGCAGTCTCCCTTAGTATAGCATAACGCAACGAAAAAGCCAGTCTTGGCTAATGATCCATGACTGGCTATACCATGATCCTTGATTCTTCGATCACTTATAAACGCGGCCGGAACTTATACCCATGTATCCGACTTAGTCCACACTGGTTGGGTAAGAGTTACTTTTTGAAAGAATTTGCTCGTTTTTTCATTGACCCGCTTACTCGGAGAACATCTCTGACAGCACTTCCAGAACTTCACATTGGGTTTCTTCTGATATTTTTCCAAGTCTTTTAACAAGACGGCTCTTGTCAACCGTTCTAATCTGATCCAAAACAATCTGCCCCGACTTCCCTTCAAACTGGCAATCAACTCGAGTTGGGTAACTTCTACCTTTTGTTGTCATTGGCGCCACAATCACCGTTGCGATACGATTATTCATCTCATCAGGAGAAATAATGAGGCAGGGACGTATTTTCTGGATCTCACTCCCTACGGTAGGATCCAGGTTGATGAGATAAATTTCAAATCGCTTGACTACCATGTCCACTCTTCCTCATCCCACTGCGTAGGAGGGGCTTCGTCCAACAACTGGTCATCGCCATATTTTGCCATCTCAGCAAATAGATCTTCCCAACCCTGACGAGGATGGCGAGAGGCCTGGATGATCAATTTGTTCCCTTCAACTGTCATTTCCACCTCATCGGTCAATCCTGCCTGTTCTAAAATGGTACGCGGGATACGAATCCCGCGTGAGTTACCGATTTTCACCACTTTTGAACGAATCATCATGTTCATCTTGCCACCTCTTTATAATTACATTGTAATTACATAAGGTGTGTCTGTCAAGACCATAAGCATCGAATTACAAGCATTATTCCCCCTATAAGTAGAAGGGGGAATATTGGATGAGGTGCTGCGTGCGGTCGACTAATCAGCGCGTTTCGGTTATCTTGCGAATGTTACGCGGTTTTTCCGTATCGTAGCCCTTGACTGCGGTCAGATGATGCGCAAATAATTGTCCTGCCACAATCGCCACAACCGGGGTCAACCATTCGGGTATGTCCCTGGGAAGCGGAATGGGGGACTGTGCCAGTGACAGCACCTCATCGATATCGGAAATCACCACCAGTTCGGCCATGTATTCATTGCGAAGCATCTTGAGCATGCTCATTAAGGTCTCGCGGACTTTGCCATCCGGAACCACGGCCATCACCGGGAAACCCCGCTCAACCATAGCAATGGGCCCGTGCTTGAAATCCGCGGAGGAATACGGCTCGGCCTCGACATAAGTCAGCTCTTTGAGCTTCAGCGCCCATTCAAATGCCGTGGAGTAGTTATATCCGCGCCCCAGAACCACGCATTGGTCCATATAGCGATAACGCTGGGCCATCTGAGCCAAAGCTGCATCGGAGCGCAGCATATCTTCCACCCAGGCTGGCACCTGCGCCAGCACCCGCCAGCAGATCTCCTCGCCCGATAAGGCGACCGAGAGCATGGCGATGCTCATCAGTTCGCTGGTGTAGGTCTTGGTAGCCGCCACCGCCAGCTCTCTGCCCACCTGCATGTCAATCAGGAAGTCCGATACCTGAGCCAGCGGAGAAGAGGGCTCATTGGTAATCGACAGGGTCAGGCAGCCCTGACGTTTTCCTTCGGCTAGTACGGAGACAATGTCTGGGGACTGCCCGGACTGGGAAATGCCTACCACCAGCGCGTCGCGCAGGAGAGGTGGCTGCTCGTAGTAAGTGAACAGTGAAGGCGTCGCCAGCGCTACGGGCAGGTGGTTTCGCGCACCCCACAGATAATTGGCGTAGCGCCCGGCATTGTCAGAGGTGCCGCGGGCGGCCAGGAAAACGTAGCGCAGGTCATGCGAGCGGGCGATTTTGACAATGTGTTCGACGTTCTCTCGCTGGGTAGAAAGAAGGTGTTCCAGCACAGCCGGTTGTTCGAAAATTTCTGAGTGAAGTGACATACATTCCTACCCTTGGTGCCTAATGTTCGTCTATGAAAAGGGAGTTATGCGCTGTACCCCAGCGCATACAGGTCTGGGATCGAGACAGGCAGCCGGCCGTACGCGGGCGACTGGCCAAATAAGACTTTGGTCAGCGCACTCATAGATGGCTCCAGGATGCTGTAGCTGCACAGGTATGTGGGCGCTTGCGGGAACGCAGTTAAGTCGTACGGCATACGCAGCGCCGCGACAACTGCTGGAATGCCAGCGGTGAGCACGGCGTTCACCATAGCTGCCTGAGCGGGCTGGGCAAAGGCATTTAGCGTACCAATCACCACCATATCCGCGCTCCTAATCCGCTCGAGAACCTCGCGTATATCTTCATCAACCGGTGCATGGGAGACGATAATTTCTTCGGTCCGCGGATGGTACAGGCGAATGTTTTTGGCCAGTGAGGGGACCACATAGGAGGAAGTATCCGCCGGGGTCAGGTCTACCGGCCTGGGGAGAATCACCACCAGCCGCTGGGTTTCGCTCAACCTCAGAGGCAGCAGCGAGGCATGGTCACGCACCAGGGTGATGGATTGGGAGGCGATATTCTCCGCCACCATACGGTGCGCAGCACAGCCGACCACGCTGATTTCCGGCTGCGGCGTTTGGGCGGACAGCCATGCTTTCATTGCTAACACGCGTTCGGCAGATTGTCTCAAGGTCTGCGGAGAGAGCTGCCCGCTGCGTACAGCGCTCACAATACCTTCGTATGCTCTGCGGTGATCCTCCGGGTTGGCGGTGATCAGCAGCAGGTCCGCGCCTGCCTGCGCGGCGTACACGGCCTCCGCACCAAAAGCTTCCCCCTGGCGGATGGCTTTCATATCCATCGCGTCGGTGACAATCACGCCCCGGAAACCCATCCCCTCTCGCAGGAGCGCGGTGAGGATTTCTGGTGACAGCGTAGCGGGCAGGTCTTCTCGCCCTGTCAGCGCCGGGAGCGCTACGTGCGCGCTCATCATCAGCTTTGGCCCAGCCTTCACTGCCGATATAAATGGCGGGAACTCGATTTGTTCCAACCGCTCCATGGCATGCGCGACAATAGGAATGCCGTGATGCGAGTTGTTGGTCGTATCTCCGTGACCGGGGAAATGTTTGGCAGTGGCCGCCACCCCCATGTTCTGGATACCCTCGATCATCGCGTAAGCCATCTTGCCCACCATCCGCGGATCTTCCCCAAACGAGCGGGTTCCGATAACCGGGTTGTTGGGGTTGCTGTTGACATCACAGCAAGGCGCAAAATCAACGTTGATCCCCATAGCTGCCAACTCAGCGCCCAGGACTTCACCTGCCTGGCGCGCCAGAGCCTCTGACCCTGTTGAGCCCAATGCCAGGTTTCCGGGGAGCGGTGTTACGCCCTCTCCCACCGCCATCAGCTGCCCGCCCTCCTGGTCGGCGCCGATCAGGAGAGGAGGCATCCCCTCCGAACGGGCAGCTTCCTGAAGAGTCGCGGTCAGCCGGCGCACCTGCTGTGGGTTTTGGATATTCCTGCTGCGGAACAGCGTCACCCCCGCCGGGCGATACTGCCTGAGCGAATGGAAAAATTCCTTTGAGGGTTTCTCCATGCCGTCAAAAGCGATCAAGAGCTTCTGACCAACGGCCTCTTCGATGGAGGTCATCGCTTATCCTTTCACCGCTCCGCCCAAGCCACGGACGAAGTGCCGCTGGAGTAAGACGAAGAATATCAGAATGGGGATGACAGTCATAGTCACTCCCGCCGCCATTCCACGCGAGTTGGAGGTCATCATGCCCTGCATGGCAACCAGCCCTACCTGCAAGGTCATGTGCGAACGGGTATGCAGCATCAATGAAGGCCAGAAGAAATCGTTCCACTGATTGACAAAGGTGAAGATCGCAGCGGTAGCCAGCGCAGGCTGGATTACAGGCAGCAAGATGCTCCACCAGACGCGCAGCTCGCTGGCTCCGTCCATTTTTCCAGCTTCGATCAGGTCGTTCGGGACGCTTTTGAAGGCCTGGCGCAGCATAAAGATATTGAACACGGTCGCCATGCTGGGGAAGATCAGCGCAAAAATCGAGTCGTAGTACTTAAAAACCTTGACCGCCAGAACATAGCTGGGGATCGAGGTAAGTTGGGGCGGAACGACAAACGTCGCCAGCAGCAAGAAAAAGATCAAGTCGCGGCCTTTGAATTTCATTTTGCCCAGCGGATAAGCCGCCAGAGAGGAGAACAGCAGGTTGAGCACCACGGTGGAAACCGATACGATGATGCTGTTCAAAAAGAAGTTCGGGACGGGCAGCTGGTTCCAGACCCGGATATAGTTGTCCAGGGTCGGTTCTTTTGGCAGCAGCTGCGGAGGGATCGAAACGACCGGGTCAGAAATACCTTTGAACGAGGTAAAAAACACCCACAGGAAAGGAAAGATGGTGAACGCTGCGATCAGAGTCAACACGACATACCAAAAAAACATTTCGCCTGTTTTTTTCATATTGCGGCGGCGTATCGTCTCGAGCTGTGTTTCAGCTGGCCTGGTGATTTCCATATTAGCGTGCCTCCTCTGTACCGCGTTCCAAAAGGCGGATGTTGATCATCGAAAATACCAGGGTTATGATGAGCAGAACAATGGCTACCGCGGATGCCATCCCGGCCTCCTGCAGGCGGAATGCTTTGCGCCACAAGTAGAACACCACCGTTACGCCGCTGTTGAGGATACCGCCCAACCCGCCGGTGAGAATATATATTTCGTTGAACACCTGCAGCGCAGCCAGGCTCGAAACGACCGCCACCATCACGAACTGCGGCTGGAGACCGGGCAGGCTGACGTGCAGATGCTTCTGGATGGCATTACAACCGTCAATCGAAGCCGCATCATACAGCTCTTCCGGAATATTTTGCAGCCCGGCCAAAAAGATCATCATGTAATAACCAAGGCCCATCCAGATCGTCAGCAGCATGGCAAGAGGCAGGGTTAAGGATGGTTCCGCAAGCCACTGAATAGGCGATTGGATGATCCCCGTGGAGAGCAGCAGGCCATTCAGTAATCCATTGGTGTCCAGCATCAAGCGCCAGGAGATACCTACCGCGATACTGCCGCTGATGACGGGTATGTAGTAAATGGCCCGGAATGCGTTGATGCCAGGAATTTTTCGGTTCACCACAATCGCCAGGATCATGCACAGCAAGATCAGGATAGGTGTGACCAGCAAATAGGTGAATGAATGCTGAAGCGCCAGCCAAAAAATCTCGTCAGTCAGCAGGGTTTGGTAATTTTCCAGGCCTATCCATACCGGAGGCGTGGAGATGTTGTATTTGGTGAAGCTGTAGTAGAACACGGCCCCGATCGGGTACAGGACAAAAGTTGCGATCACCACAAGCGCGGGTGAAAGAAATAAGTACGGAGTGAGTGACGTTTTCTTTGCCATCGGTCAGGGACCTCCAGGTGGGCCAATCCCGCATCTGTTCCCCTCTCCTGTAGCCGCGAAGGACCGCAGGAGAGAGGAACCGATTCACATGAAACTGGAACCTATTTAATCAGTTTGTTGGCTGCGGTTACCGCGTCGGTCAGAGCCTGCTGAGGATCTTTGTTATTGAACAGGGCTTTCTGGATCTCCTGCAGAACAATTTCGTTTACAGCAAGTTTCTCAGGGACGCTGGGGACGATGTCGGCCAGCTGCGAGACGGCTTCTTTGGCGCGGGGCTTGGCGCTGTCTTCAATAGCGACAACCGCGGCGGAGAAGAAGGGATCGTCATACGAAGCGGGGGTCGAGGGGTACACAGCGGCGAGCTTGGAGAGCTCGATGTTATTTTTCGCGTTGGTGAACCACTGCGCCAGGGCCACTGCGGCCTTGGGGTACTTGGTATTCGCGTTCACCGACATAGCCATCAGGCCTTTTCCGACCACGCCCGATTTCCCGACCGGCGAATTCACCACATCCAGGTATCCGTACAGGCCTGGGTTGCTGGAGCGTACTTCGCGGATCAAATTGGGGCCGGTGGCGTAGAAGGCAGCCTGGCCAGAAGTGAAGAGATCCAAACCAATGCGGTCCTGATCGGTGACGAGGGCAGAGCGGTCTACCGTGCCGGCTTTGACCATGTCCACATACAGCTTCAGCCATTCGACAGCTTCGGGTGAATCAAAGGTGAAGGTTTTTCCATCATCGCTGATGATCTTAACGCCACCTTCGTACACCATCTGCGCCAGCAGGTCACTGGTGGTCAGGCGGATGTCGCACAGCGTTCCGGTTTTCGCTTTGATCGTTTTGCACAGCGCGGGGAGGCCATCGATGGTCTTGGGGAAGGCTTCGGCTTTCAGGCCGGCTTTTTCAAAGATCTGCTTGTTGACCAGGTTAACCTGGATGCCCTGATAATAGGGGAACATGTAGTGCTTGCCATCCACCATCTGCTGATCCCACAGGTTGGGGAAGTAGGTTTTGACAACATCCTGGGGGGCGATATCATCGAGCGCCAGCAGGTTGCCCTGGGAAGCGTACTGCGTTACCCAGCCTTCCGAGATGGACAGGTTGATGACATCCGGGGCATTCCCGGCGGAGAAAGCATTGTTCAGATCATCACGGAAGGTGCCCTGATGATCTTCCCATTTGACAGTGACGCCCGGGTAAGCGGCTTCGAAACCGTCGATGGCATTCTTGATGTAAGCGTCAAAGGTGGGCGAGAGCCAGTAGGTCCAAATGGTCACTTCAGCGCCGTCTTCAACGTCGGAGAACAGAGCGTCCGGGTTGGGACCGGGGGTGGGGGTAACAACGACCTGGACTTCTTTCTCGACCTGGACCTCGACCATCTGCGTTTCCTTGACAACCACGGTTTCCCGGATTGTTTCAGGCTTTACGGCTGCAGGGGCCGCCGCGGGAGCGCATGAGCTGAGCAGGATGGTCACTAAGACCAGCAAAACAAAAAACTTGGTACGCATGGATTCATCTCCTGTAGAATGGGTGATGTGGATACGGAAAACCTTATCGGTTGACATGGATGCAGCTTCGGTAACTTCTTCTCTTTCCTCAATCTCCTTACTTGCGCACTACACCTCCTTTTGATTGATCCGGATACGGTACACGATTATTTGATTTCGTTTGCGGGCTCGTGCCAGTGGTTGTCCTACCTGCGCAGCCGTACAGAAGGCTACGCAGAACAGGCACCTACGCGTTCGAGCCGGGCAGCAACATCCCGCGCAAAACGAGCGATATGTTCTTGGATGAAGGCAGCGACGTCATATTGGTCGTCTTTAATCAGCGGGGTCAGATCCATGCCAAAGGAAAGGCCCTGGGTGGTATCCGTGCCATGTGATTCAAAGTAAGTCGCGTTTGCCTTGCGGCGGCCCATGCTGGCCAGGTCGTAGCGTTTGCCGCCCGCAATCTGCGAGTCGAACACGCCCAGCAGCGCCGCCTGGAGACTTTCGTGGGCGGTCAGGTCAAACCCCACTTTGTCGGTGTCGATCAGCCAGTCCAGGTTGCGCCAAACCTCACAGGCATACAGCTTCTCGGGCCGCTCGGCTTTTGGCAGGCAGCGGATCGCGGCGATCACTTTGAGAGCCACAGCCACATGCGTATCGTGTTTATCGGCCAGGTTGTGTGTATAAACAAACTTGGGGTGCGCAACCCGCAGCAGGCCAGCGATATCTTCCACCGGCTGCACGCTGGTCCCATCTTTCACCTTCTTGCTGGGAAAATCCAGCAGTGCCTGCGCGGCATATTCCCCTACCACAGCGGCTTTCTTCTGCTCCTTGAAGCGGATGACGCACATCTCTTCATCGTTAAAGTTCTTGTAGATCTCATCCCGCGGAGATCCACGCCCATCGGTGACCACCACCCCGGTAAACCAGAGGTCTTCGCGCTGGAAACACTCTAAGATAGGCGCTGCCGCCATAATCTCGATGTCATCCTGGTGGGCGCTGATCGCCATATGCGTAGTGCGCGCCAGGGCTTGCTCTACGGGCAGACCATCAGGAATATATATTTCCGCGGTTTCAAGATGAAAGCGCATACGAACTCCTGTTTTCCTAAACAATCGCGGGCAGGCTGGCAGCCGCAATGGACTGCCCCACCCGGCGGCTTTTCTCGTCGGGAAGCTGAACGTTGATAGACGCGGCCAGTTCTGGGAACGCTGCTTGCAGAACGCGGTTGGCTCCATCGAGGATCAGCTTGCCGCCAATTCCCGAGGTGCAGCGGCCCATGATTAGCACGTGCCGAATATCATAGAAGCGTGCGTAATGCGCGAGCGCATAACCCAGGTAGATGCCCATGCTCTGCCAGATTTTCACAGCACCCTGGTGACCGGAAGCCAGTTTTTCCTGGACGAAGGCCAGTTTTTCAGCATCGGTTACGTCACCGGGCAGCTGGATTCCCGCCGCGGGCGCCAGCCGGAAGACGCACTGCTGTGAAAAATACTGTGACCCGCAGCCGATATCCCCTGACCATTCATCCAAAGCCGCCGTCAGGCTGTAGTCTACCGGAGCGAAGGCCAGCTCGTTCAACCACCCGCGGATATTGCCCTGAGTATCCACATAACCGGCTGCCTGGCTGGAGCCCATGGCGATGCCCAGAACGCCGTTGACTTCCATCGCCATTGAACCGGCCATCGCGGTGACGTCGCCATCATTGATCACTTCCAGCGGCACGCCCAGCTCTTCACGGATGCGCAAGAAGAGATTTTTGACCTCCGAGAACCGCTCGGCAGGGATGCTGCGGAAGAGGGAAGCCACCATGGGGCGGTTTCCGATGAAGATCCCCGCCGAGCTGCCTCCAATAGCGTCTACGCGCAGCATTTTTGACGCGGCCGTCTGAAGGGCAGCCATAATTTCGCGGTAGTGATACTCGGGATCCGAATGCTTGCGTGGTTCCCATATGACCTCTTCACTGTAGACAACCTGACCGTCGACCACCGCGCTGACCTTGCGGTCCGATGCGCCGAGATCAAACCCGATCCGGCAGCCATCCAGGTGCCGTCCGAGAGCCGCTCCAACTTCCATCTCAGCGGGAAATTCTTCCGGATCACAAGGGATAACCTCAAATAGTTTCTCATGTACCAGTTCGCCCATAAATTGGGCGTCAAAATGGCGCGCCCCATTGGGTCCATAGCAGCTCTTCAAATATTCTCCGATGTTGCGCGGCCCGCCCACATACACCCGGTACCCGCCACGCTGCCAGAGCAGAAACTTGAGCAGGCGTTCCGCATGGGCAAAGTTTGCATCCGCCAGCGGATGATCCTGGGGGAAAACCACGCTTTCAAATCGCGTAACACTGCCATTCTCGCGTTCCAGTCCGAACACCAGCGGAACCCCACTTTGCTTGGCTTCGCTCTCAAAGGCGCGGACAGCCAGGACAGCCGGGATGAATAACGGGTCCAGAGGTGGGGTGATGGATGGCTTCCCCCGATTGATAAAATGTTCCGTGTGAGCTGGGACTGTTTGCATGGTAATTCAATCCTCAACGGGTGGTAAAAAGAAGCGGACTATGGCTCGCCAGCATTGCGGAAGCTCCCAGGATGATGCCATTTTCACCCAGGTGACCGAACTCTACCCGAGTATCAACGGCCAACCTGGAAAACGTATTTTGAGAAACGGTGTCCTGAACCACGTCCAACCAGGATTGGCCAAAGCGAGTGATATCCCCGGTCAAGACGATTTTTTGAATATTCAAGGTTCCAACCAGGCTGGAAATCGCTAACCCCAGCTGGCGTGCGGTATCCAATACGATTTGTTTGATCTGCGGGTTCCCGGCCTCAAATGCCTGGCCAATGGCTTCCAGATCGATTTCCCGCCCAGCCGGGAATATACCGGGCGTCTCACGTGCCAGGGTTTTTGCATGCTGAATGAGCGACCGCGTGCTGGCTACCGTTTCAAGACAGCCATTTTTCCCGCAGCGGCAGACCTGCCCGCCATGTGGAACAACCACGATATGGCCAATTTCTCCCGCTCCCCCGCCGTCTCCCTGAAAGAGCCTGTGGTCAATAATGATGCCCGCGCCAATGCCCTGACGGATATTGATCACGACCAGGTTATTGTCCGCCTGGTGCCCCTCCCCGAAGTTGTATTCCCCCATGGCGGCAGCCTGGCTGTCGTTGAGAACATATGCCGGTAGGTGATAGCGGTCCTGCAGCAGCCGAGCCAGCGGCAGGTTCTGCCAGTCAAGGTTTACAGCATTGACGACTACGCCTTCATTGGTGTTGACCAGCCCCGGCGTGCCTACGCCGATACCGATGATGGGCTGCAGGGAGGTATCCACCAACCGGTCGAGGATCTCATAGATCGCTTCGAGCGCTTCGTTTCCACTGTAGTTCTGCACCGGTTGGCTGATCATCGAGCGGATCTTCCCACGCAGGTTGAACACCGCCCCCAGAAATTCGCTGTGGGCGAGGTCAATCCCAATTAGATACCTGGAATCTTCAACCAGGCTTAATAGAATCGGATTTTTCCCTCCTTGAGATGTGCCCAGGCCGATTTCACTCACCAACCCCTCGGCAATCAGTTCAGCCACAATATCAGAAACAGTCGTGCGGGTCAGGCTGGTGATGCGAGCGATTTCGGCGCGGCTGATGCTGTCATGATTGAAAATAGTCCTTAATACCAGAGTATGGTTATGCTCTTTGGTCTGCTGTTGCGTTGCTTTTTTCATAAGATATTTACAGGTATTGATTTTCAGTCGAAAGGATGGGACTTTGTAAGTCCATTGGGCTTACAAAGTTCATTGTAGCATGCGGTATCGAATTGTCAATAGTCAATTACAAAATTTCCTAGTTGTCCCTTTCTTTCAACCGTTATTGCTTTTGTCCTAAATAGGATGACCTGTCTGTTCGGGACAGAGTTTGCGATGTAATCAACGACTTGATTTATTACTTTCCGGTGCTCAAAAATAAGTTGAGGCGCTTAAGCGACAGGAGGAGTTGGTAAACATGGAAAACGAACGGCACTAGATTGAGCTAGATAGTGTTACTCTAGACCGTCAATGGATAATCATACAGGCCAGGAAAGGGAAAATATCTGAGGAAATGGGATGAGAAAGCGCGCGAATACCTGGAGGATTTACACCTCGGGCTTGAGGCGCTGAATGCCGCTCCCCTATCAAAAGAGGAGCGGCATCAAATTTTTCTACACAAACGCCGGATGGTTCAGACCCTCGTCGTCCGGGTTCCTATTGGTAAGAACCGGGAGATCAAGATTAATTTTTCGCCTGAACATCCTCGAAATCGTCTGGCAGGCGGAAAAATTTAGTGAAGTCCCGAGGGCCGGAACTTATACCCGTACACCAGAATCCCCTTCTCATTCCCGTCCGACCGGATCCTTCTGGTGACCATCTCCACCGGCATGCCAATGGTTACCGGTTCCTCGCCCAGATCGGTAAGCTGCGCGGTGACCACCGGGCCTTCCTCCAGCTGGATCAGCGCCACGGTGTATGGGGCGGAATTTTCAAACCCTTCCGGGCCGTCCTGCAAAGTGGTATAGGAATAAATGGTGCCTTTTCCGCTAAATGCATAAGGTTCTTTGGCCTCTTCGCCGCAGTTTGGGCAGACGTCCCGCGGGGGGAAGATCTTGACCTCACAGTGCGGGCAGATTTCGCCAACCAGGCCGTAGCGCTGTTTCTTCAATCGCCAATGACGGGGGATTTCCATTATTGCCTCCAAAAAATCTATAAAAACAAATGCTTTATCCGTATTTCGAGCGTTGGCCCTGCACTGTCTCTATTCCCAGCGTTCGAGCACATGGGTGACGGCTGTGGCGGCTGCGCCGCCCAGCGTTTGAACCAGCGCGCGGCGAGCATCGGCGACCTGGTTCTTGCCGGCCTGCCAGCGCAGCTGCTGGGCAGCCTCAACCAGTTGATAGACGCCCGAAGCGCCCAGCGGGTTGCCGCGCGCCTTTTGCCCGCCCATGGTCAGAACCGGCAGGCGACCATCTAGCCCAAGCTGGCCTTCCTGCGCCGGCCGCCAGCCCTCGCCGCGCGGCGCCAGGCAGGCAGCTTCCAGCGAAAGCGCCGCATAAATCGAAAAGCCATCCCACAGTTCAAAGAGGCTCACATCCGTGGGCAGGATCCCCGCCTGGCGGCAGGCGCGCTCCACCGAAACACCCGCGGCTTCAAAGGCCAGCGGCGATTCCCGGTCGTGCAGCGAAAGCCGGTCGGTGACCACGCTCGAGCCGGTCACGCGCACCAGCGGGTGAGCGAAATCCCGCGGGCAGCATATCCGAGCGGGTCAGCAGGATCGCCGCTGCGCCGTCGGCATATGGCGCCATGTCCATCAGATTGAGCGGGTCGCTAACCAGCGCGGCATTGTCATACATCTCGCGGCGGATGGGCTTTGCGGATACATGGCGTTGGGATTGTTGACTGCGTTGGCATGCGCCAGCATGGGGAACGCGCCAAACACGCCGCGCGGAACGCCATACTCATACAGGTAGCGCTGCATCAACAGCCCGGCCTGCGCGGCGGGCGTCATGCCGTTGACTGCCTCATAATCGTAGTCGGTCATCTGGGCGACCAGCGCATCACTGCGCGGGCCAACCACATCGGTATATTTCTCCACGCCTACCACCAGCGCCACATTCACCAGCCCGGATGCAACCGCCAGGTAGCCCAGGTGGAAGGCAGCCGCGCCAGAAGCTTCCGCCGCCTCGACGGTGATGCCTTCGATCCCTTCCAGCCCCATGTTATCCGCCAGCAGCGAGCCCAGGTTGGACTGGTGGAAGCGGTCGAGGCCAGAAAACTGCCCATATACATCGCCTGGGGCACGAGCTCGCCCGCCCCCGAACGCGCCGCGTCGGAACGAGCGGCCTGAATAGCCCGCGCCGCCAGCGTGCGCAGCGAAACATCCCAGTGCTCGCCAACCGGAGTCTGGCCAATGCCAGCGATCACAACTTCCGCAGTCGAATTACGCGCCATGGTTGCCCCCTACCCCATCGCCAGCTTGCCGCGATAGCGGACATAAGTGGCATAATCGATCTGCGTGCGGCGGGCGATATAATCCGCCGTCTTCGGCGCCAGGTCCGCGGCGCTCATCGATCTTTTCCGTGACGCGCAGTGAAAAAGCGTCCGAGCCCGCGCCCGAGCCAAAGGAAACCATCAGGATGCGGTCGCCTGGTTTGGCCACATCCAGGGTGGCGGTCAGGCCGATCATCGCCGCGCCGGCATAGGTGTTGCCAATCACCGGCACCAGCAGCCCAGGCTGGATCTGCTCATCGGTTAAAGCCCAGCAGGCTGGCCGCCCGCTGGGGGAACTTGGTGTTGGGCTGGTGGAAAACGGCGTAGGTGTAATCGGCGGCGGTGGTGCCCATCTCTTTCATCATCGTGCTGCCCGCCTCGGTGATGTGCTTGAAATAGGCCGGCTCGCCGGTAAAGCGCTGGCCGTGCTCGGGATACTTCTGCTCCGCCCGCCGCCAGAAATCAGGCGTATCGGTGACAAACGAATAGGAAGCCTCGATCACCGCCAGGGCATCTTCCGCCGGACCGACCACGTAAGCCGCCCCGCCGGCCGCGGCGGTATATTCCAGCGCATCGCCCGGCTGGCCCTGGGCAGTGTCCATGCCAATCGCCAGGGCATAATCGGCCATGCCCGAGCCCACCAGCCCCATCGCCGCCACCATCGCTTCGGTGCCGGCCTTGCAGGCAAACTCCCAGTCGCCGGCCTGGATATGCGGCGCCGGCGCCAATGGCTTCCGCGACAATGGTCGAGCTGGGCTTTACCGCGTAGGGATGCGATTCAGAGCCAACCCACACCGCGCGCAGCAGCTTCGGGGTCAATCTGGGCGCGCGCCAGCGCATTGCGCGCCGCCTCGATCGACATGGTAATCACGTCTTCGTCCAGCCCGGCGACGGCTTTTTCCTTGATCGGCAGCCCGCCGGTCTTGCCGCCAGCCCAGACCCGCGCCACCTCAACCGCTGGCAGGCGGTAGCGCGGCACATACGCGCCGTAACCGATCAGGCCAACCGGGCGGCTGGTTTTCAATAAACGAGAGGATAATTTCTGCATTTGCTCCATTAAGAATTTCTCCATTCGCGAAGGATTTCTTCCGCGCGATCGATGCGCACGTTGCGCTCGGCGACCAGCTGGTCGGCCAGGCGGTCGATCAGCTCACCCTCTGCCCCGGCGGCAATCGCCACCTGGCGGGCATGCAGGCCCATGTGCCCGCGCTGGATGCCTTCGGTCGCCAGCGCGCGCAGCGCGGCCAGGTTCTGCGCCAGTCCAACCGAGACAATAATCTCCGCCAGCTGGCTGGCCGTCTGCACGCCCATCAGTTTGAGCGCGGCTCGGGCAGTCGGATGGACCCGGGTCGCCCCGCCGACGATACCCACCGCCATGGGCATCTCCAGCGTACCCGACCAGGTTGCCCTCGGCATCTTTGCCCCAGGTGCTCAGAGCGGTGTACTGCCCGCTGCGCGCCGCATAGGCATGCGCCCCGGCTTCCACCGCGCGCCAGTCGTTGCCGGTGGCGATCACCACTGCGTCCACGCCGTTCATAATGCCCTTGTTGTGCGTCGCCGCCCGGTATGGGTCGACCGCGGCGAAAGCCCAGGCAGCAATGATTCCATCCCGCACTGCCTCGGCGGAAAAATCGCCAAAAGCCAGCTCTTCCAGGCGAATGGTGCAGCGCGCGCGCGCCAGGCGGCGGTCGGCCAGGTTGGAGAGGATGCGCAGATGCACCTTCCCGCCGGTGATCTGCTTCCACCCGCGGCGCCAGGCGCTCCACGGCGGTATTGATCGCGTTCGCGCCCATCGCGTCGCGCACATCATAGATCAGGTGCACCACCAGGAACGGCCCAATGGGCGATGTCTTCGATCAGGCGCACCTCCAGGTCGCGCGGGCCGCCGCCCAGGCGCGCCAGCACCGGGTCGATCGTCGCCGCTTCTTCCAGCAGTTCCGCCTGGCGCTCGAGCAGCATCAGGCGCGCCAGCGCGGGGTTGGCCAGGTCGATGCACCTGCATCTGCCCGATCATCTCCGGCGCGGTGGTATGCGCGACAAAACCTCCCGCCGGGCGCGCCAGGCGCGCCATAAACGAAGCCCCGGCCACCACTGAAGGCTCCTCGATCACCATCGGCACCAGCACATCCCGCCCATTGACCTGAAAATTCTGCGCGATCCCCAGCGGCAGCGCGTGCAGGCCGACCACATTTTCGATCATATGGTCGGCCTGTTCGAGCGTTAATCCGCCCGGCCCGGTGAGGGCTGTCACTTCATCCGCGGTGAGGCCCGCCTGTCCGGCAATCCACCGCGCGCGTTCTTGCAAACTGAGGTTATAAAATTTTACCCGCGCTGCTTCCATTCGCTACCTGTCTCCATTCATCTTATTTTCGTACGCTGCTGTGTGGCTATACTATAACCCAAACATGCGGCGCGCGAAGCCAGATGTCTGTGATTTATAGCCTTGGGACACTGGCAAAAGCTATCAAATTCTTAAAATAAAGCGTTCGCAGGCATAATAACCTGCGAACGCAGCCTGCCAGATCCTATGGTATGCTAGGATTCCAGCGTAAAACTTTCCCCTGGCTTTAACACATGTAAAATTAGGCTCGTTTGGTTATAAATATCTACGCTACAATACCATTATGCTGATCCATTCCGCTTCACAACTGCTTACCCTTACCGGCGGACCCCAACGCGGAGCCGAGCTGGGGGAATTGAGAATTATCCCGGACGGGGCTGTGCTGGTACAGGGTGAAACCATCGCGGCCGTTGGCACGACCGCAGAAATGCGCGCCGCTTACCCGGACGAACCAGGCCTGGATGCCAGGGGAAAGGTTGTCCTGCCTGGTTTTGTTGACCCGCATACCCACCTGGTATGGGCCGGCGACCGGGCGGCTGAATTCGAGATGCGCCTGCAAGGGAAAACCTATTTGGAAATCATGGCCGCTGGTGGGGGCATAGTCTCCACCGTAAAGGCGACCCGGGCTGCAAGCGCAGAAGATCTGCTGGCTCAAACCCGCGCGCGCGCGGATACAATGTTCCGCCATGGAACCACCACAGCAGAAGCCAAAAGCGGCTACGGGCTGGAGACGCAGGCCGAGCTGCGCCAGATGGAGACCCTGCTGCGCCTGGATGAGGCTGGCCCGCTGGAAATTGTACCGACATTCCTGGGCGCGCACGCTGTCCCGGCCGAGTACAAGGATAACCCAGAAGGCTATACGCAGCTCGTCTGCATGGAAATGCTGCCCGCCCTGCGCAAGTGGTGGCAGGAAAACGCAGGCAACCGCTCGTTGCCATTTGTGGATGTGTTTTGCGAAACAGGCGCCTTCAGCCTGGAACAGTCCGCGGCAATCTTGCAAGCAGCGCGCGCAATGAGCTTCCCGTTGAAAATCCACGCAGATGAGTTCGATAACCTGGGCGGCGCCAGCCTGGCGGCCAGCCTCGAGGCTGCATCCGCGGACCACCTGGTAAAGACCTCGCCCGAAGATATCCAGGCCCTGGCGCAGAGCAGCACCGTGGCCGTGGCGCTGCCCTGCACGCCCTTTGGTCTGGCCGACCCGCACTACACACCCGCGCGCGACATCCTGGCTGCCGGGGGTCTGCTGGCGATTGCCTCGGATATCAACCCCGGCACCGCCTGGTGTGAGAGCATGCAGTTCGTCATCGCCCTGGCCTGCCGCTATCTACGCCTCACGCCCGCTCAGGCCATTGCCGCCGCGACCATCAACGCAGCCGCGGCTGTTCGGCTGGCGCACCGGGTTGGGTCGATTGAACCAGGGAAGCAGGCCGATTTACTGGTTCTTTCAACCAGCGATTACCGCAACCTGGGGTACCGCTTTGGCAGCAACCTGGTTGAAAAGGTGATCAAACGCGGCAGGGTTTACCCGGTGGGGCCAGGGCCAATTAATGCCCGATCAGTGGGAACAGCAGCCCATATTGATTGAGCCAAACCAGGGTTTTTAACGACCATTTTTGGCCGCTGGTTATCCCGTTTACCTCGGCCAGCAACTCCACATTCTGCGGAGGAACACCAGGTTGTGCGGTTGCCCGGAAGGTAAGCTCAATCTTTTTTGCGCCATCCATCATCCCGCGCCAGGACAATGTGCGAGCCGTGGAGTCAAACACGATAACGCCTGGTCCGCTTGCCGAATTCGGTTCGTAAACAAGGCCTTGGGGTAACTGAATCGTTGATTGGGCAGTTTCCGCATCACTCCCCAGATTTTGCACCGCGAGGCGGAATGTAACCGGAGTCTGCGCAACCCATCTGCTGCTTGCTGAAAATTCAGGTACCGGGTACAACAAAATGGTCGGCTGCACTCGGACTGGCACTTCAAGCATGTGGGGTACGGCAGGCGTACCGATGAGCAGGAAACCATCCAGTTCTGTGGCCGCAGTAAACGGATATTTCCCATGATATTTGACCGTAAACTCGACCGGCTGGTTGGCCCGGATCGAACCCATTGGAATTTCCTCCAGCGTCAGGTCCGTTCCGCTAATCGACCGGATACGGATATCAAATATATTCTGGTTGTCTGGCACTCTGTTTCCATGGACAAGCACCCAATAGCTACCGTCTTCTGGAAAGTAAATCTTGACTTGTTCATCCGCGCTGTAATGGATCGAATATGTTTTCAACGTATCCTGGCTGCAATTCCATTTTTTATCGCCATTGTCCTGATAAAGATAGAGGTCCAAGTCCAGATCCGCGTAGGTCGATGAAGTCGAAATATCTAACAGCCCTCCATTTTGGATTTCTAACCCGCCCTCGTCTTTTTTGTAAATCCATGACGCCGAACAGATATTAGAAGTCGAATCTTGCTGAGCTTGCTGTCCTTGCAGTTCAATGATCGGGCTCATTCCAAAGGCCTGAACCTGGATGCCCTCACTAATATCAGCGGTTGAAGTAAAGGTCACCTTCTGTGTGCCTGAGAGATACGGAGGATCAATACTTTCCGGAACCGAGGGTATATTCAACTCCGCGGGGTCACTCATAACCTGATATACACTACCAACAACTTGTTCAGCAAACTGCAACCCACTGTTTAAGACGTTATGGAGCACGATCATATTCAACCCATCCTGGAGAGGGGCCGCGACCAATTCATGGGATGTGACGGTATTGGTTTCCCAAGCGAATCTGCCATTCCGAATATGCCGGTCCTGACTGCCGGCGGACAGGCCCATGCCATATGGCCCAAAAATCTCGGGATGCTGCTGCTCAAACTCGTCTTGCAAAGGCCCAAACATCCAGGTGTCGATATCCGTTGCCGGCGCACCCCACTGGGTATCGACTACCATGGCCTTTCCCGATGCTGCCGATCCTTGCGGAATATCCGTAAAAAACAACCGCCAATCGCCTGATTCATAACGCCAGTTCCAATTAAATCCGCCAAACATGTGCGCATTATCGTATGGCAAGCCCGGTTCGTCCGGCCCACCAAAAAGAAACGTGCCGGTATTCGCGGCTACTTGCGTAATAACTGGGATGATCGTTTCTTTTCCGCCAATGTTTAGCTCAATAACGCCTTCATATGCCCCTGGATGCGTATCCGCCGGGATCGAAAGCGTTGCATTAAATTGGGCCACGCTTTGCTTAGCAATTGTCATGGAGGAAGTAGAACGCGTAAGCCAGGGCCAATCTGCCCTCTTGTAATACGTAACGCGAACCTGCAGCGTGGTGGATTCGCCGCAATACGTACAGGCCAATCCAAGGAAAACCCCAGCATGCCGCCTGGATAAGCTCTGGCTGCCTACCGTTGCCTCCAGGTAGTCGGATTGAGGGTAACCATACGTAAAACGATTGAATTCCGATAGACCAGAGTCTGGATCGATATCAATTTCCTGCTTGTCTACCCGGCCGTTATGGTCGTCATCGGTCCAGAGATTTGAATCACCATTATGATCCACCCAATCGTAAAAGTAGATATTCCACCAGTTGTCTGGGTACGCGTCGTTTCCAACATCAAAATTTGAATATGGGATAACCACCTGGGCGCGTACAAGATCTGGATTGATCTCATTTATTGAAGTGGTTATCTCTTTCAGAAAAACAGGGATTTTACTACTTTCTCCGGTATCGGTTGTCGAATACGAAAAGGTAAAGGTTTCTTCACGCACATTTTTCAAAATTCTATCATTCAGACCTACGGTGATGGAATTTTGCGTTGGGTTTTTCACTGTGAATGTTTCCGAATCTTGTTCTCCAGGATGGAGAACCGCGGGGAAAGCCGGGTATTTGGTGCCTTGATAGCTGCCTGCCCGCCATTGACTGGGGGAAAGCGAAGGTGCCTGCTCCAGGGCCATATCCACCGCCCGGCTTACTTGAATATTGCCACTCCCCTGCGAAAGCACATCATGCCCCAAGTTTCTGGAGCTGGTGAGTAAAATATCCCGGGCCTCTTGCCAGGTTGGCCAGCGATCGTTGTGCGCCTGGAAAGCCTGGTAGAGTATCGCCATCCCGCCCGCTGCTACCGGCGTAGACATGGACGTTCCACCAAATACCGAGTATGCCACCTCCCCATCACCCGTACCATTGTTTAGCGGGATGGCGGCTGTACCCCAGGCGCCTACCGCCACGACATCCGGAGCAAGATCACCAAGCATACCCGGTCCACGATTCGACCACGGCTGAATGTCCCCATACAAAAACTGCTCTGGGGTTACGAAATCAAAACTTAGCAATGAACCGTAAGCCGTGCTTGCGCCAACATCCAGGATGGAACCACCTCCTGGGGAAGTTTGCGTGCCATAACCATGGCCTCCATTTCCGGTAGCTACCAGAAATGAAACCGACGGAAATTCCGTATAGGATAAATCCTGTGCAAAACGAGAGACAACATCCCAGCCATCCGGGATGATTGCACTGTCTCCCCAGGAGTTGCTGACAATATTTACCCCATCCATGGTGTTCGGGTTTCCATCCATGCCAAGCGTAGCCAGCGTCCATGAATCGAAGGGGAATACAAAGCCATTTTGAAATGCAGCAATTTTTGCATCTGGGGCCATGGATGGGATCACCGGTCCCCCTACCCCACCGATATCTTCTCCGCCCGCATATAAGGGATTGGTGGGTCCCTTGCCTTTTGGATCGCTAATCCGGCTTTTTCCAGCGACCAGGCTGGCGCAGCTTGTGCCATGTCCCTCCTGGTCCATGATAAATACCAGCATCCTACCATTTTCAGGGGGTTGTTTTTCAAGGATCTCCGGATATAGGACTCCCACACCGGGCGGCTGGTTTATGCCATCCGATATCCAGGTCAATAAACCGGCTGAAAGATCCCAGACATCGGTCGATTCCTCACCCGCGCCTAACACGGCGCCTGCCAAAGGGAAACTCTTGGACATCCGCTCGGTGGAGTCGGTCAAAAGATGGTTGAAATTAATGTCCACATAAACCGTATCGTACGTGCCTGCCATGCTTTCGTCCGAAACGATGATGGCAGGTGGCAGCAGCCAACCTTCCGGGTAACTGAGGCCAAAGTAGTATGCCTGGAGAGCCAGGTAATAATCTGGGTGGATCGAATAATAATAATGATTGCTTTTGGATGTATTCGGCCAGGTAAAGCGTGCCGAAACGCCTGTCTCCGCATCTCCTACTAACACCAGATTCGCACTGCATGTCGCTGCAACACAATCTGCATTTTCGACCGGCAGCGTATGGACGAATCCAGTCATGCCTGACAAATCCCAAAAATTATCCGGTCCGATGGTGCTTTTTTGATCCAGCGCATAAAGCAGACCGGAAACCGTATCATATGAAAACGGCCAGCCCGAATATGGGCCATCGTTTTGTATGGTTGCTTGCACGCCTTGTAAATCGGGGTGTGAAAAATCGACGCCGGTGTCCACCACTCCTACCGTTACGCCCTGCCCGGTAAACCCCACCTCCCGCGCCCTTTTTACATCATGCACATCGAGAATATCTTGTGTAAAGGTACCCGCGGTCCTCAACGTATCCAAAAGGGCCGGGTTTTGGATACGTGGTGTCTCAACCATCTGGTCTTGTTGGGTCTTTTCGATCCTGGCCTGTTCAAGGAGTTTTTCCGGACCTCCCTGGGCCAATAATGCGCGCATTTGTTTCTTATCGATAATTCTCCGGTTCCCACGCAATTCGTCCAGCCCTGGGGCTTCCGCGGTTTGAAAGGAGTTGTTCGAGATCACACCTACTACCGCCGGGACACCGGCCAGCTTGCGAAGTTGAAACAGTTCGATTTCACCGGTTACCCACTCAAACCCAGCCACTTGCCGGCTATGTACCGAGCGCGTGAAAAAGCGCTGCACATCGGCTCCCGGCTTAATCATCGCGCTTACCAGTAAAGGCTCTTTCGTTTCAACATCATAAGCAAGAGCCTGATCGAAAAGGGTTGTTGTATCTAGCAGCTGCTGTAGATCCGGTGCCAGCTTTTCCAGGCCCTGCCCTGCCGGAACAATTCTTTCCTGTGAAGTTTGAGACGATAGAACTGTTGTGGATGGGATGCTTATGAAAAGGATGCCAATAAACAGGAGAATGGAAAGACCAAGGTGAGGGAGCCTGTGGAAATTCATTTATTTGCACCTCTACGGAAATCTTACGGCCTGATATTTCTTTGGCGGTGTTTCAATTATGACACAACCGATCTTAATCAGGGAGGGATCAACGATATCACATTTCGTAAATGCGTGTTGTATAATCACAAAAAAATGAAATCCGATAGGGAGAACCAGCAAAGATGATAACAATTGAACAAGCCAGAGCCTGGTATGCAGAAGCAGATCCAGTACATGATTTTGGCCACGTTCTCCGGGTGTACCGGATGGCAGAGCGGCTGGCGCAAGAAGAAGGCGCCGATATGGAGATCGTTCTGGCCGCGGCGCTGCTGCATGATGCGGAAGGCAGCGCTCCTGGCAGCGAAACACGGAAAAGTCACCATCACCGCTCGTCCGATTTTGCTGGGAAGGTGCTGGCCGAAGAAAATTGGCCGGTTGAGCGGATTGCTGCCGTTCAGCACTGCATCCGGGCGCATCGGTTTCGTAGTGATGGTGAAACGCCGCAAACCCTGGAAGCGCGTATTTTATTTGATGCAGATAAGTTAGACGTACTGGGTGCGATTGGAGCGGTTCGAACCATCGCATATTCCACCCTGAATCACCAACCATTTTATGTTCAGCCTTCCCAACAATTCATTGACAGCGGAATAAAAGAGCCGGGTGAATTGCACAGCGGTTACCATGAGTATTTATTTAAGCTGCGAAAAATAAAAGATCTTCTATTTACAAAATCCGCCAGGCAAATCGCAATAAAGCGGGACCAGTATCTGGAAGAATTTTTCCGCCAGCTGGAAGCAGAATTAAACGGCGAACGTTAAAGTACGCTTTATTTCGCCTGTTACTGCTACTGGAATAAATTCGGTTCAATATCCTATGCTGTCCAACCTGGCATGATATTCCTGAGTCTCATGCCAATGATCTTATTGTCTAAAGGAAAGCATATATACCTGGAGCAGCCTGCAATATGAGCATCTCGCAGGCTGCTCCAGCTGCATTTGAATAGATGCGTTCCGGTTATCGACCAGAAGCCCTGCGCAATATAAAACCCAGAATAGCAATCCGTTTTTTTAAACCCCCTTTAGGGATGCAACCCATCCACAGTGTGCTAAAATATATTCGGGAAGCGAAGATACAATGATACTTTTATACAATGATACAATATATACAATGATACAATTTCATAAAAGGACAGCAACCAATTATGAATGAGCAAATCGAAATAAAGCTAGACTTCCTCAATAAAAGACCGATTGCCGAACAAATAAAAGAAGAGGTGCGTCTGTTAATAAAGAATGGGGTATTACAACCTGGCGACCGGCTCCCTACCGTAAGAAGCCTGGCGGCGCAGCTGCGTGTTAATTTCAATACCGTCGCGCGTGTCTATCGCGTCTTGGATCAGGAGCGCTTAATCTCTACCCAGCAGGGTCGTGGAAGTTATGTCCTGGAAAATGCCTATGCTTCTATGCCTGCCAATGCTCCTACGCACAAAGAGCGGGTCGAGCAGTTAATCGTCGATCTTTTTGAAAAAGCCAACCGCATGCATATTTCAAAAAAAGAATTGCAGACTGCACTCATACGACGGATACAGCAGCAAAGAAGAAGACCCGGATTATCACATCGAAAAAAGCGGCTGGCTCAGAAAAAAGTCGCTGTTACCTCACCTTCGATTCGTGATGTGCGCAAGGCCAATTCTATCCGGAAGTTTTTGAAACATCGAAAGAGCTGAAACAGAGACGGTAATAAAATGTTTCACGTGAAACAAGCCTGCAGTAGGATCATTCAATATTAGATCGATTGGATCTCGAAATGCGTACTCAAGGAAAACCATATTAACGATCATTCGAAAAATAAGCGCTCCAGTTTTGCTTACACATTGCTATTTTCGCATTCTATTATTAATTAGAAGGCATCCTGAGAAAATATGATCAAGTTGTAAAGCGACAAGAAATTGCGGAGATTCCAGGCACGAGATCGGATTGGGCCAAAAAACAACCTTAGCGAATATCGCTCAGCTTCAATGAATTGGTAGATATCCATTATTCGCCAATTTGTGCTTTGAATGATTTCTCCCGCTTTTTCAAAAAATATACGCAGCCATGCGATCATGGCAAAATTTTCCAAAAGCAACTGTTTCGGTTTCGGACCATCATTTTTTAATTCAATTCCGTGAATTTCATCCTGACCCGGTTTACGAACCTTATATTCCCAGTCCTGCGCATTGTGCGCAAGTCAACGAATGTCAACACTTCCATCTAGCTGGACAATGTCTTTTCCAGAATGATCGACGCCAATCCGATAACAGCAAATGTCTGTAAATAAATGCACTGTGTGCGCGGGTTATAAGCACAGGAGCATTGGATGTTTACGATTGGTTATCTTAATCGCGAGCCATTTCGGGAAAGCGTTTTTTGTGTTTTCTAAAGGAATAGGATGACCATTGAAAGTTTGCTCCTTCCCAGACAAAATAGAAGCATTGTTTCACGTGAAACGATGCTTCTATTTTGTCTGGGTCTTGAGAGGACGAGAATGGATTAACATCCGCTCGGCCTCAATTGTTCGGGAGAACTTAATCATAAGCCTCGTCGATAAAAGGCACCTTCAGTAATCAACATCCGGGAAAACCAATACCCTCGAAAATAATGTGGACCCGCAGCCAATCCCAGGCTCTTCCTCTCTGACCGTTTAGAACTGGTGCATTGAACAACAGAAACTGACAAATGCCGAGAAACGGGTTCCTATTGAACATCACGCATCAGTCCTAAATAGTCTTGGATTGGATCGAATAGCGCAGACAGGCTTTCTTCATTTTAGATGATCGAAGCGTGAAAATATGCCAGGTATCCTGAATAGTCACATGGCTCAAACAATCAATTGGTGGGGGAGCGCTTGCCCTGGTTGTGAGTGCAGCTGGTAAGGTTGTAAATGAGTAGAGGAAGTCCAGCTTTGATAAAGGATTGTCAGGATGCTCGAGTTGCGAATTTTTATTTTTGCACTTTCGAAAACTGTGGATATTTTCGTCTTATGCGATTGATCATCCATATAACCAAGGGTCGCCCCTAGAAAGGAAACAAAACCTTATTATAGAACATATTTTCTATATATAGCCAAAAAAATATATCAACCAGTTCTCCTATTCGCTTTCTGCCGCCTGATCCAAATAGGCCACTGCCCGGCTCTTTTCATCGCTCATCACGATGCGTAAATAGGTATCCTGCCGGTAATCAGTGACTTTGATCAGGCGCAGACTGCTGCGAATTTTCTCATCCACCGGTATCCATTCATCCACCCGGTTGGGTGTGTTTTCAAAAAAATTCCGGTTAAAAATGCTCTGTTCATCATCCAGGTAGATCGCCAGCGGGTAGATTTGCGCCTCAAGCAAATCCTGGAAAAAGTGCGTCCCCAAGGATGGTTCAGGCGCTGGGCCAATACCCTTCCCGGCCATTTCTACCAGGGCGCGGGTGTTGTAGATGTCCCCATAGTCTACGCTTACACCCAGGTCTGAATTGGAACTGCCCCAGCGGCCAGGGCCGACGCAGATGAACGATTGTCCCTTGAGCGCATGGTTCATCCGGCTGATTGCCCGTACCAGTTCGTACCGGCTTTCCTGTGTCGGCAGGGCAAAGTATTCCTGAGGCGGAATATACATTACATAATCGACTTTGGGGATCAACCCTTCCGGCACAACGAAGCGGGTGGAAAGGATCACATCTTCCGCGCGGAGGTTGAGCGGCAAAGTCGACTGCTCTCCCGTGATCAAAAAGCTTTGCGGGCGGCATTGCAAAATGGTGATGCAAACTTCTGGTTTGGCTGAATTCGTGTTCTGTAACTCCACCGTAAATTCCATGTCCACAGGGGAATGGTAATTTTCCTCTAAAACCTGAAGAATGCGGCGCATGCGGTCCGCAAAGACAGTCCGTTTGAGCATATCCTCAAAAGTCAGGACAAGGTTCTTTGTGCCGCCTTCCAGCATCCGGCTGCGCAGCGAGGCCAGGTAGCCATCCTGTTCTTGCTGGACCAGGTAACGCAGCGGAGAATAACTCGCGTCCAGGACTTCATGAATGGGCAAAGAACGAAACTCATTCTGTTCCAGGTCGATCAGGTCGACGTACTGCTGCGAGTAACGCCGGATGGAGGTAAGATCGGTTGAGGGCCGGAGCAGGGGATGGCTGAGCGCTACCAGGCGCGGATAATCATTCCCAACCCGATCCACGGCGCGGGTTCCAAGACCCCACACCAGCCGCGCAAAACCATCCTCGCGGCGGATTTGCGGCGCCCAACGGTACAGGTTGCGGCTAAAGGCCACGCCGGCAGCGTGCGGCAGATAATACTTGCCAAACTTTTCCCCCTCTACCACCTGGATCAAAATCGCCATGCGCTCATCATAATCCTGCAAACCTTTGCTGCGCCGGTAGAGCAGGGCATTCGGATTTAAGGTAGAGGTGTAAACCCGAATAATCGCGCGGGTAAGCGCGCGCAGATTGGCTGCGTGAGTGCCCTGGTTAGGGCAAAAGACGCTTTCGTACTTGCCAGCGAAGGAGGTGCCAAAGTTATCTTCCAACAGGCTGGAGGAGCGCACAATCAGCGGGCGGCGCCCAACCTGTTCCAGCAAGCCCGGATAGGTCACCCAGGAAATCGAGCGGGAACTCGCTGGCCTCAAAATCGCGCACGATTTGCGGATATTCCGCGCGCATTTCCATTTCTTCTTTGTACTTCTGATCGTTCCAATGCACCAGGTTATTGATCGACAGGAAGGTGTAAAAGACATCCGAGCCAATGAAGAACGAATCTGGAGCGCAAATACATTCCTTGATATCCTCATCCCCTGACTCTTCGAGGATGCGCATGGCGAGCAGCATTCCAGCAGCTTTACCGCCAATGCGGCCTGTACCCAATTTGCGCCGTCGAATTTCGATCAGATCCGATGACGGTAAACCATTCCTTGGCCACATTAATATAGCGCAGCTGGTCGCTGATCATCGTGCGGATCAGCACAACCTTGGATTCTTTCAGACGCGCTTCAAGCGGCAGGCGTTCTTCCTGCGGGAGCGTTTCAATGCTTAGCGCTTGCTCGAAAACCATCTCGAGCGGGGCAAGCTCAGGGTTCATGGAAAGGGAAAGCTGCTGCGCCTGAACGCCGCGCTCGCTCAGCACTTCCCAGATTAACTGTTCAAAAAGCTCAAAGGAAAGAAACCGGCCAAAAACCTGGTCGGTTAACAGCTCGCGCACGCGCGCCAGACGATACTCCCAAACCTCGGCTGCTTCCTCGCCAAATGGGTTGCGCAGCCCTTCGCGTTCCTGGGATTGAATAGCATTTGCACGCGCCTCGGACTCGAACTGCTGCGGCGAGATAATTCCGCGCTCATAGAGCTCGTGGCGCATACGCGCGCGGATCCGCTCCGCCAGAACAGGATACTGGCTGAGCGCAAGATACACGTTTAACTGCCGGTCAACGGACCCGCCTGCAAAGTCCGAACCGGGCGAAGAATGCCATTCTACCTTACCCCAGGTGCATGGGCATGATTACATGCAAGAAGTTTTCATCGCCCACCGGCTGGACACGCGCAGGCGATTTATGATCATTCGTTTCCAACACCAGGTTGGGCGTTTTGATTACTTCGAGCACTTCGCGCAAGAAGCGCACGTTAAAAGCCAGTACCATACCCGGTCCATCGATCGTCGCATCGACCACGGTTTCGTTGGAGCCGGTTTCCTCGGACTGGGCGGAGATTTCCACCTGGCCTGGGCGTTCGGTATTGGGCTGCAGGTTCAGGCGCACAACATTGTTGCCGTTGCGAGCTATGATTTCAGCCTGGCGACAGGCTTTTAAGAACGAAGCGGTGGAGATAATGGTGTGGGATTTGAAGGAGCGCGGCAGCAGAACTTTATAATCGGGGAAGTTGCCATCGATTAACTGCGAAACAAGCTCAGCAGATTCCAGGCGGAAGACCACCTGCCCGCGGCCGGACGGGACGATCATGCTCACCATGCTGTCTCCATCCCCGGCAATCCGCGCCAGCTCATTGAGCGCACGGGCCGGGATGATCAAACCCATCGGTTTCCGCATGGGTTCCTCCAGGGCTACTTTTCGGACAGAAATGCGGAAGCCGTCCGTGGCAGCCATGGAAATTTCGTGCTCGGTAAATGTAATCTGCACGCCTTGCAGCACAGGCCGGGCCTCATCGGATGACGCAGCAAACGTAACCTGTTGGATCATCTCCTTCAAGTCCGACACTTTAATTTGCACACCTTCGGATATATCGGTCGCCGGCATGGGCGGGAATTCTTGCGCATCAATGCCTTTGATCTCCGAGTCAGAGGAAGCGCAGTGTACCGCGAGGGTACAGGTGCTCATGTTGACCGAAAGTTGGACGGTATCATTCGGCAGCATACCTACCAGGTCGGCCAGCAAACGGGCCGGGACGGTGATCGAGCCCTCTTCCTGGATTTGCGCCCCAATCCAACATGAGATACCGAGCTCCAGGTTCGTCGCTGACAAACGCAGCCTGCCTTCGTCCGTGGCCAACAACACGTTCGCCAGCACGGGCAGCGTGCTGCGTGGAGAAACCGCTCGGGATACAATTCCTAACCCTTGTGCCAGTTGTTGCTGTGAAACGGAAACTTTCATGGAGCCCTCTCTGCGGTAGGTTTTTCTAGAAGTAACGAGGTCAAGAGTTCTTCTATCTTATGATAGAAAGTATAGCATACTCTCAACCGTCATGCTTTTATTTCGTATGGGATTTGCCTGCCATACTCTGGCCGGATTTAATCAAACAGCGCCGATACCATCAAAGAAAACAAAACAATCAACAGAAATAAGCCAAACATACTGCCGAGAATATAACCTGCAATCGCCCAGGGCCCGCTCGGCGGCGTCTGGCGGACCAACTCGCCTTCGGCCATCTGGCGAATTGCGTGCGCCGTCTCCCGGGCCAGATCCGCCGCCTGTTTTTCGGACTGGCCCAACCAGTACCAATTTTCGGTCGGAAGCGGGATCAGTATGCGGCGGCCCTGGTATTCAGCCAGCCACAATTGCAATGACTCTGGCGGCTTTATCGCTAACGCCAGCGGCAGCAGTACCGCCTTCGCCCCGAGCATGGTCTCATCGGGTGCGCCGCGTTCCACCATGTGCACCGCAACAGGCAGGCGCGGCGCCACTCGCTGCAGGGCCTGGATCAGGGCCTCTCCAAAAGAACCGTCGCCTTCCAGCAGAACCAGGGTCGGAAACGCGGCGTGCAGATCACCCAGGGTTTGCTGGGCAAGGCGCCCGTCCTGGCGCAGCGCTCGCCAGTGATAGATCAGCAGAACGCTGTCGATGACCAGCGACAAGAACATGCGGGTCACATCCAGCCCGAAATCGCTGGAAGGGCCGGTAAAAAGAGCATTGATCAGGGTGTAGAGCAGCCAACCGGTAAAGCCCATCGCTCCAATGACCAGCAGGAAAAGCACCAGGTACAGGTAGGTTTTACGCAGTACTGAACGGCGAGCATGATCACCCGCATCGTCCATGCGGGCGGCCTCGCGCTGCATTTTGCGCCAGGGGATCAGCCAGAGCGGCAGCCCTACCAGGAGGGCCGCAAGCGCCCCGCTGAGGGTGCCGCGCAGCGATCCAACCACTGGCGCGCGGGAGATAGCAACCTGCGCGATGAAGTCCACCAGGTTAATCAACCCGGCAAACGTCACTGCCAGGCCCAGCAGCGAAAGAATGTAGTTGTATAAGCGGCTCAGGGCTTCGCGGCGGGGCTGATCCGGCATGGCCGCCACTTCCGTGTTCAGGATGCGCCCGTAATACCACCACATAACGGCGACTGGAATGGCGATCCCCAGCGCTTCAGAGTTATTGTGCAAGAAAGTGAGGATCGTATCCGGCTCACCCAGGATCCAGCGAAACAGTGAATTAAGCACCTGGGCGGCCGTGGCTACCACGCCAATGACTCCGGCCAGAGAAATCAGATATAACACAACCAGGCGAAGCAGGGAACGCCGCTCTGGTGGATCAACCAGGGCCGATTGGACTGCCCGCCAGTGATATGCCCACACCGGCACACCCACCAGCGTCAGGGAAATGCCGGCTGCCAGGGTCGCGGCCATCCACTGCGCATCTTGCCGACCGATGGACAATACATAATTCAGCAGGTTAAAAACACCGGCGATGGTTATGATCAATCCGAACAATACCCACACATACCGGTAGAGGCGGCGAGCATCCGCCAGAAAGTTTTCCGGCACATCCGAACGCCAATCGTTGCGCAGAATGTACCAGAAATAGGCCAGGGCAATACCGTTGATAACAATGGCTATAAAGTTATCGCGGGCAGTCCCATCCCCGCCGAACCAGGCGCTGGAAGCCGGCTGGCCAAACAGCATGGTGAGCCAGCGGTCCAATACAGCCAGAACGGCGTATATAATGGGCAGCAGCGTGGAAAAGAGCGCAGCATAAAAGAAGACAGCCCGAATGCGGCTGGCGTGCTCCTCTGGCTCGCGCAGCGCGTCGCGCTGGACGGTGCGCCAATGCAGCCAAAAAATGGGGATCCCAACCAGCACCAGAGAAAGCCCCGTCGCCAGCAGGCTGCCGCTGCCGATTAATCCCCGCGAAACGACCGTGCGCAGCAGGTTGATGACCCCCCAGGTGATGACCTCAACGCTGATCAAAACCAGTCCATAAAAGTACAATCGGCGTACAGTACTCATCAATGTCTCCTGTGGCAAGAAATAGCTGCCGGTTTAGCGGGTTGGGGCAGTGGGGGTAAGCGTGGGGAAGAGCTGCCGGGTTGGCGCAGTATATGGTGCTTCGGGAATTGAGTACGGATAGGGTGCGCTGGAAATTTTCCAGACGCCATTCTGACGCACCAACGCAGCCGTATCTCTGGTTTGATATCCGCTTCCAAATAACTCCTGGTTGGCGCTCAGCACGGTGACCTGGATGATCGCCGTCTGGTTGAGCTCATCAATTTGCGTTTGATTGACTTCCACAGCGGTACGAGAAATGCTTTCATTTTGATAACCGGCTAGAAATTCCTGGCGGAATTGGTTTGCGTCTGGCGTCCCTGGCTGATCCGCCAGGTAGCCGTAAGCCCGTTCATAATCGTGTTTTTGGATGGCGAGGATATAATTCCGCAGCACTCCCTCAGGAGTACCATCGTCAACGTATGAAACCTGTCCCTGGCGAACAAAGAAAAGGATCAGCGCCGCTATTACCAATACGCTGATCCCAATGAAGATACCCAACAAAAATCGGTCTTTTAGCATTGGTCTTTCTTTTTACCCAGATAGCCTTATGGACTTCTCTTGCGCAGCCGGCGCTGGCGCGCACGATCCAGCGTGCCTAATTTCTTGGCCGGCGGCTTCTCGGGCAGCAAGCGGCGGGCCAGTGAAATCAACCGTTTACAGTCCGCGGAAAATGAAAACGCCGGGTTCCATTCACCGGGCCGGTTCGCAATCACCAGGAAGGGACCTAAAACAGGAACCCCTACCGCCAGCAGGCCCCAATAGCAATAGGAGGCCAAACTCATCCGGCGCTGCCGCAAGTAAATGATCGAAAACAGCGCCATAGCAGCAATATCTACAAACAGTATTGTGCGGACCACACCGGCTGTTTCCATGAAATGCCTGGCTCTTTCTGGGATTGGATTCCCACCCTACCGGAAATACGAACAATTGTTTGTAATTCATTGTATTGATTTTTCGAAATAAATGCAAGTAATAACAATGTTATAATCACCCAACACGGTGATATTGTATGTCTTATAAAACCTGGATCGTCTGTATTGCCCTACTCCTACTCCTGCTGGGCACGGCGTCGCTGAAAGCACGCCCTGTGGCTGCGAATTCTGCGCCGCAGGTTCAGTACCAAACCCCCACCGCCCGTCCAGATGGGAGGGTTATCTATATTGTCAAGCCTAACGATACCTGTACGCGTATCCAGCTGCTGACAGGCATAACCAGCGATCAACTTCGCTCGCTCAATAAGCTCGATCAAAACTGCACGATCACTGAGAGTCAGGAACTCCTCTTAATGGTCGTTACCCCGGTTGTTTCGCCAACGCCCAACCCCAATATTTCGCCTACGCCACTGCTGCCCACGCCGACGCCAATGAAAGGCAACGGGAAAATTTGTGTGGTGTTGTTCGATGATGCGAATGGCAATGCCGTTCATGAAACCGGCGAGCTGCCGCTTGGCGGCGGCGCGGTCAGTATTTCCGACCGGCTGGCGAGCATATCCAAGACCATTAACACCACAGACGCACCCGAACCGCTGCTTTGCGAAGATGTGCCGGAGGGAGAGTACAACGTCAGCGTGGCGATCCCATCCGGATACAACCCTACCAAAGCCATGAATGCAATCGCACAGGTGCAGGCGGGTGATCAGGCCATTTTTGAGTTTGGCGCGCAGATAAGCAGTAAACCGCAAGCGCCCGGGCCAGGCGGAGAACAGCCAAAAGAAGATAACAGCCTCCCACTGGCGCTCATGGGCGGGCTGTTAATACTGCTGGGCATCGGTCTGGGCGGGTACATATTATTCACCCGGCGCAGGCTAGCCGGATAATAGAACGGCATTCTTGGCTATCCAAAGCCGCGGCGGAAACAACTCCAAACCAGGCGCATTCCATCAAGAAAAGCGTTCTTCTTTCCACACATCCGCGTCGTTGTGATAACCAGCCTTCTCCCAAAAGCCAAGCCGGTCTTCAGTCAGGAACTGCAGACCGCGCAGCCACTTCGCGCCTTTCCAAAAATAGGGAACGGTCAGATCCTCGCGGCCTGGGATCGCCCCAACGACTCCGCGCAGCGGATACCCATGCTCCGGGCTGATCGGCTCGCCATTGTAATGCGTGGCCAACAGAAAATTCTCCGCCAGGACTACATCCAGGGGGAGGTTTGTGGTAAAGCCATACTCAGCCACCTCCAGCACATACCGCGCGGTCGGCTTCAGCTTCATCAGGCCCTGGTCGACCAGCGTGCGCACTGAAACACCTTCCCATTGCGGTATCGAACTTACTCCAGCGCGTCACGCAGTGGATATCCATAGTCAGCTTGGTGCGCGGAAGCTGTTCAAATTCACTCCAGCCCAGGCGCAGGGGTTTTTCTACTTCTCCGGTTACGCTGGAAATCCCAGGTGGCGGGGTCGAACCGGGGAACCGGGCCATAATGGAGCACCGGGAAGCGGTTGGTCAACGCCTGGCCAGGCGGCAAGCGGCCTTCACTGCGAACCCGTTCTTCATCCTTTTTTCGCCGAAATATACTTCTTAACACATTTCCTTCACCTCTCAATAGATTATAATAAAAATCTATTTCTTCCTAAAAAGATGAATTATATTGTATAATCTTACCATCCCATTAGGAACCTCGATCGCAGATCGAAGGCTGTACAAAACCATATCAAGCGCCTAAAACGGACAATATCAGGTAGAATAGTTAAGAGGTTTGAGTGAGCGAAGGCATCCTGACACGTGAACAACTGGAAGAAAGGCTGGCTACCCTGCACCGCGCCAGCCTTGAACTGGTTAAAAACATCTCCCTCGAAACCCTCCTGGAACGGATCGCGGTGCTGGCCTGCGAACAGGTAATGGCACAATACGCGGCGGTGGGCGTGCTGGACGATGAGGGTAACCTCGAAAAATTTATCCCGATCGGGATGACGCCAGAATCCATTCAGAAAATGGCGCACCAGCCCCAAGGGCTGGGGTTGATTGGCGCGCTGATGAATTCAACCGACCCAATTCGCCTTGCAAATCTCCATGACGATCCACGCAGTTCCGGCTTTCCGGACCATCACCCGCAGATGACCTCCTTCCTTGGCGTCCCCATTCGCCAGGGTGATAGGCAGTTGGGGCAGATTTACCTGACCAATAAGCTGACCGGCGCGGAATTTACCGCGGATGACGAGCGAGTGATGGAAATGCTGGCGGCATACGCCGCGGTTGCCATCTCCAATGCCCGCTTTTATCGTCAAATTACGGAACGCGATCACGCCCTGACCCGCCGCAATGAAAACCTGGCGCTGGTCAACGAGCTGGCCTCCGTCCTGACCTCTTCTGACAATATCGACCAGGTGCTTGAAAAAGTTCTTACCCAGGTGATCGATTACCTGCGCCTGGATGTTGGCGAAGTGTTCCTGCGCAAGGAAGACGGCAAAGTCTTACAACTGGCCCTGCACCGCGGGGAAGGGATTCCCTCACTTATGGGCGCGCAGCGAGTTTTTGTTTGGTGAAGGCGTGGTCGGCGAAACCGCCCAAAAAGGGCTGCTCAACCAGATTGACCTTCAGGCCATGCGTGAAGGAGCGTATTTAGACGGCCACTTCTTTAACCCAGAGATCTTGTCAGGCAAACTCAACCAAATTGTTTGCTTGCCGTTGATCGGGCGGCGCGGCGTACTGGGTGTGTTGTGCGTGGGTTCTTGCGAGCCCGATCCGCTGGACGATCTGGAAATGCAGTTCCTATCCTCGATCAGCGCATGGGTGGGCATGGCCATGGAAAACCTGCGCCTGAACGTACAGCAGCGCCGCCTGGCCGTACTGGAAGAACGCGAGCGAATTGGCATGGATCTGCATGACGGCATTATCCAGGATATCTATGCGGTCGGCCTGACCCTGGAACATGCGCGCCTGCTGCTCGGCGATAACCCGCAGGCGGCGCGCCAGCGCATCGAACAGGCAGTAGACGATCTAAACAGCACGATCCGCGATATCCGTTCCTATATTCTGGATCTGCGCCCGCGCAAGCTGCATGAAGAAAACCTGGTCGATGGCCTGCACCGGCTGATTGCCGAATTCCGCGCTAATACCTTGATCGACGTAGTCCTGCAAAGCCCGCCGCAAGAAGTGCGCCTGCCGCAGTCCCAGGCTCTGGCGCTGTTCCATATCTGCCAGGAGGCGCTGGCGAACGTTGGCAAACATTCGCACGCCCACCATGTTAGCATCGCCTTGTGGACCACCGCGGAACGGGTGCTGCTGGAAATCAGCGATGATGGCCATGGCTTTGACCTGAACAACATGAAGCTCACCCTTGGGCACGGGCTCTCGAACATGCAGACCCGCGCGCGCAATGCCGGCGGTGACCTGGAAGTAACCTCCGAGGTAGGTGAGGGCACAACGATCCTGGTTTGGGTGCCCAATGACCCCGGCCCTGATGAAAACTGAGTCTGCTGCCCCAGCGCTGGACAAACACGATCCGAACCAGGCCAGCGAGCGGGCTGCCTCCGTACAGGCCATGTTCCAGCGCATCGCGCCGCGTTACGATCTGATGAACCGCCTGATGACCGGCGGGCAGGATATTGGCTGGCGGCGGCAGTTGATCCGCCTGGCAGGCATTCCCCACGCCGGGCAAATCCTCGACCTGGGCGCAGGCACCGGCGACCTGACGCGCGAGGCGCTGCGCCAAAGACCCGACTGCCGCACAATCGCCGCCGATTTTACATTGGCCATGATGCAGGCCGGTCAGCGCCGGCCAGGGACAGTGCTGAAATGGTCGTGCGCGGACGCATTGGCGCTGCCTTTTCCGGATGCAACTTTTGACACGGTGGTTTCCGGCTTTTTGCTGCGCAATGTGGTCGACCTGACCCGCGCGCTGGGGGAACAGCTGCGCGTGCTAAAACCAGGTGGGCGGATGGTCACGCTGGATACAACCCGGCCGCGGTCATCGCTTTTCAGCCCATTGATCCGTTTCCACATGCATGCCGGTGATCCCATTCCTGGGCAGCCTGCTGACCGGTGCTCAGGACGCCTACACCTACCTGCCCGATACCTCCGAGCACTTTCTTCTGGCGGAAGACCTGCGGGCGCTCCTGGATATGGCCGGTTTTTGCCAGACCGGTTTCCGGCGGCTGATGTTCGGCACGATCGCCATTCATTGGGGGAATAAACCAAAATAGCCAAAAAAGGCCAGGGTTGGGCGTATAATCGATGCGTTCAACCCAAATACCCCTTCAGGAGCCACACGTATCATGACCTCGATCGATCCCGACCACGGCATTGGGACGCTGGTTACGCATGTCACCGAGATGCTCAACCCACTTAACACCCACGTCACGCCCATTTACCAGACCTCGGCTTTTGTTTTTCCCGATGTGCAAACCGGCGCCGGGCGGTTTAAAGGCGAGGAGCCGGGTTATATTTATACGCGGCTCAACAACCCAAACCTGGAACAACTGGCATGTAAAGATCGCCGTGCTGGAAGGGTCTGGATTTGCTGCGCGCACAGCCGGGAAAGCCGGTAGAAGAAGTGGTTGGCGGGCTGGTTTTTGCCTCAGGGATGGCCGCCATCACCGCGGCGATCCTGGCGCGGGTCAAGGGCGGGCAAACCATCATCGCCCAGGAGAATATCTACAGCGCCACCTTCAACTTCCTGCACGACCTGGCTCCACAGTATGGTATCCAGGTGATCTGGCTGCACGAGTCCACGCCGGAGCGCTGGGAGGCGGCTTTCCGCGCCCACCCGCAGGCAGTTCTGGCCTACGCGGAAACGCCTGCCAACCCAACCCTCTCCCTGGTCGACCTGCCGGCTGCCGCGGAAATTGCCCACCGCTCGGGCGCCTGGCTGATGGTCGATAACACCTTTGCCACGCCCTACTGCCAGCGCCCGCTGACCCTGGGCGCGGATATTGTCGTGCATTCAACCACCAAGTATCTTTCCGGGCACGGGCAGGTCATTGGCGGGGCAGTGGTCAGCCCGCATCTCGACTACATGAAGGGCCCGCTGTACGCAGATGTTTAAAATCCTGGGCGGCTGCCCCAGCCCATTTGATGCCTGGCTGGCCAATATCGGGCTGAAAACATTTGAGGTGCGCATGCAGCGCCACTGCGAAAACGCGCTGCAGATTGCCCATTACCTGGAAGGTCATTCCAAGATCAGCCGGGTGTACTACCCGTACCTGGAAAGCCACCCCGACTATGCCCTGGCCAAACGCCAGATGATTTCTGGGGGCGGCATGATGGCCTTTGAACTGAAAGGCGGGTTTAAGGCCGGGGTGGCACTGATGGAACACGTCGCGTTTCCACCCTGGCGGTCAGCCTGGGGAATGTTGATTCGCTGATTTCGCACCCGGCCAGTATGACCCATTCCACCGTAGCCCCAGAAATACGCCAGCAGATGGGCATCAGCGATGGGCTGGTGCGCTACTCAATCGGGATTGAAAATGTGCTGACTTGATCGCCGATCTCGACCAGGCGTTAAGCTTCTCATGACAATGGATGATGAATTTTTATCTTTGGTACTGCAACTGATAACTGAAGACTGACAACTTCTTATGATCAAACAACGACTGGTGGTGGGCATATCGGGCAGTTCGGGAGCAATCCTGGGCATTCGCCTGCTGCAAGCGCTGCGCTCCAGCCCCATTGAGACGCACCTGATCGTTACCCCCTCTGCGCGGCTGACCATCGAACAGGAGACAGGCTGGAGCGTGGAGGATGTGCTGGCCTTGGCCAGCGCGCATTACAATCCTCAGGACCTGACCGCTCCGATTGCCTCCGGATCGTTTGACACGCTGGGGATGGTGGTGATCCCTTGTTCGATCAAAAGCCTTTCGGCGATTGCCAACAGTTATTCCGGCTGACCTGCTCACCCGCGCCGCGGATGTGACCCTCAAAGAAGGCCGCCCGCTGCTGCTGGTTGTGCGCGAGGCCCCGCTCCACGCCGGGCATATCCGACCTGATGGAGCAGGCAGCGCGCAGCGGCGCGATCCTCTTCCCACCGGTACCGGCCTTCTACACCCATCCACAGACTGTGGATGAAATTGTGGATAACATCGTTGGGCGGGTGCTGCGCCGCATGGGGATCGAAAATGACCTGTATCGAAAATGGCAGGGACAGACACCCAGGCACCAGCGGGCTTGCCTTCGCTCGCTGGTGGCAGATCACCCGGAGAAGAAGCAGGGCTTCAAGGGAAAGGCGCGGAAGAAATATGGACGCTGCCGGCGATGACGCTGGCGACGGTCGGGCAGTGATGGCGCCCCGCATCGCTGCCACGGTGTACTTTGCGGCGGATGAAGAACGGCGCAACCTGTATTTCTTCTCCGCTCAAGACAGCCAGCACAGCCTGGACCTGGACAGCGAACCCGCGCGCGGCCGCGACGCATCCATCCAATGGTGGATTCCTGGCAGGAAATCCGCGGTCTGCAGCTGCGCGGACCAGGTCCACACCGTCTGTACCAGGGGAAGAATGGGAGCGGGCCTGGGCGCGCTATCTGGTAAAATTCCCCTTCGCTGGAAGCTTTCAAAGATTTGATAGCGCAGCAATACGCTTTACAGTTTTCGCCCGGATTGGATCCGCTGGATCGATAACCGGCAGCGGATTTGAGCACAAAGAAGAATGGACCAGCAGCATGAACCAGGCCAACATGGACGCAGAAAAGAGAACATGGAAAAAGCAGCCTTACGCGGCAATCCCTCGTTTGTCTGGCGCGCCGGGCAGGAACGCCGGCTGAAAATGATCCGCGCCGCCGCCGGCGACCGCGGCGAACGGGCGGGTGTTTGTGGATGGCTGCGGAGTGGGCATGTACCTGGGCCACCTGGCGCAAGACGGCCCGCCAGGCAGTTGGGCTGGATATCGAGCTGGAGCGCACCCTGGAAGCCCAGCAGTTGGCGAACCAGGTGGTTTGCGGGCCGGGAGAATGGCTGCCTTTCCGGACAACACCTTTGACCTGATCCTCAGCCATGAGGTGCTCGAACATGTCCAGGATGATCGCCAAGGCAGTGCGCGAGATCGTGCGCACGCTGCGCCCGGGCGGGCGGCTGGTGCTGTTCGTGCCCAACCGCGGCTATCCCTTTGAAACGCATGGGATTTACTGGCGCGGGAAATACCACTTTGGCAACATCCCGCTGGTCAATTACCTGCCGCGCCGCTGGCGCAACCGGCTGGCGCCGCACGTGCGCGTTTACAGCCGCGGCGATCTGGAGCGCCTGTTCGCCGGGCTGCCGGTGCGCATGATCCAGCAGACGGTCATTTTTGGCGCATACGATAACATCATCGCGCGCCGCCCGGCGCTTGGGCGAGTGCTGCGGGCGGTCCTGCAAACGCTCGAGAAGACGCCGCTGCGCGTGTTCGGGCTGTCGCATTTCTGGGTGGTGGAAAAGACTAGGCAGATAACTCAGTTCGCTGATTCTCGGGCTGGCCTGAGCCCGCAGGTCGTAAATGCCATCGATCACCGGGTAGTGCTGGCCGCAGGCCGGGCAAACCAGCTCAGGGGGGGTATCTGGCAGCGGGGCATTCCCGCAGGCCGGGCAGCGGAAAAAGGCGTCTTCTCCAGGTGAAGCAGCGCTCGCAGGCGACAGCGTGCCGCTCGGCTTCGGCAGGGGCCGGGTCTTTGCGCTGACGAACACACTGGGGCTGAGCTGCCACAGATTACCGGTCAGCTGGGCCAGCGCATCCGCCTGCACCAGCAGGCCCAACGGGACCAGGCGCTTGAGCAGACCAATGCGGAAGTGCGAGACGGTAAGCTGGCGCTCGACGGCAAACCCGGTCACCTGCAGCCAGGTGCGGATGGTGCCGGGTGAAAATCAAAATTCAGCGGGGCAAACTCAATCGGTTCCGGGGAAAAGGGATTCCAGGCCTGCTGGCGCAGGGCATAGCGCAGGATGGATTTCAGATTTTGTTTATTGGCAAACTCCAGGATAAAGGCGAGCATTCAGCCGCCAGCACTGGAACGCACCTCGCTCAACGCCCGGCGCGGGTCGACCATGTGATGCAGGGTGCGGATCATGGTGGCCGCATCGAACAGGCCGGCCAACAAACGGCAGGTGATAAATATCCGCGGCCACATAACGCAGGCGAGCGCCATCTGGCCCGGTATCGCCCAGGCGCTGGCGGGCCTGCTGCAGCTGGGTGCGCGAATAATCCAGCAGGACAATTTCTGGAAAGCCCTGATAGCGGGGTGTATTCCGCCCGGCGCCCGCGCCCAATTCTAACAGCCGCTTGCCGCCAGGAGGCAGCAGGCGGCGCAGGGCGACGGCTTCGACAGCATCTTCATAGGCGCGACCGCCGCGATCCCAGAAAGAGGTCTGGTAATCGGATCCTTCATAATTACAAATGGGAGATTCTTCCATGAGGTATTGGGTGCGGTGGAGATAAATAAAATGCGCCGGGCAGGTTTTCCGGCGGCGCCCAGAGTGGCCTCCTTACCGTTGCTTCCTCTCGGACCTGGCGGGGTTCGAAGGATTCTGCCGCGCCGGTCCCGCCCGAACGCGCGGTAAGGATACTCGAAAACAATAGGCTGTGTCAAGCAAGCCATTCTTCCGCGCCAATACCGTGTAGAAATGCGTAAAAAAACCTTAGAATCACCTTCCAGGGCCGCCGAGGGGCTTGCAGCGTAGGCGTTGAAAACGCTAAAATTGGTTCTATGAATATCCCTTATGGTCCCATTCTGGTTGTTGAGGATGTTCCCAATGTCCTGGAACTGCTCGAGGTAACCCTGCGGTTTAAAGGTTATCCGGTGGCAACGGCGCGCAATGGACAGGAAGCGCTGGATGCAATCGTTCGCGAGCGGCCCGCGCTGATTATCACGGACATTCTCATGCCCAAAATGGATGGCTACGCGCTGGCGCATAACGTGCGCAAGGATCCTCGCACCCGGCAGATTCCGATTGTCTTCCTCTCCGCTACCTATGTAACCCCGGAAGATAAAAAGTTTGCCTTAAGCCTGGGGGCAGTGCGCTTTCTGGAAAAACCGGTTGACACCGAGGATTTCCTGCTGACCATCGCGGAGATTCTGACCATGGGCTCGCAGACCAACCAGCCGGCGCCAATGAGCGAAGACCGAGTTTTTCGAGGGTTACCGCGAGCGCCTGGAACAGAAGCTGCGCCATAAGAGCACGCAGATTTCGCGGACAGAGCGCCTGCTGCTGACCCTGCCGGAAGAACAGCGTCCGGCTTTTGACTCACTGCTAAAGCAGGCCATCGGCGACCGGGATGAGATCCAGCGAGAATTGGATCAGTTGTACAAAATACTAAACGAAATACAGGTTGGAAAACAGGGTTAGCCCACAAGCGAACCCAGCCGGACCTCTCCCCCTGATATGGTCTGGCTTTTCCGACAAGGTTATGGAAGAAGGCGGGCGCCGCGCAAAAACAACTTGCACAGCGCCCGTCAAAATTTATGGAGTGGAGTAATCAATCTAACATGCAACCAGTATTGAGCGATCTAATCACCTGGGCCAGACAGGCGGGCAGCATCCTGCGCGAAGGCTATGGGAAGCGCCACGAGATTAACCATAAAGGCCGCATCGACCTGACGACCGAGATCGATCACCAGTCTGAGGCTTACCTGCTCGATCAAATTCGCACCCATTTTCCGGGACATACCATCGATACCGAGGAAAGCGGGCTGCTTACCGGCGGAGGCAGGTTCCTGCTGGTATATCGATCCGCTGGATGGCACCACCAATTACGCGCATGCGCGTGCCTCTGTTCTGCGTCTCGCTGGCCTACGCCGAGCATGGAAAACCGCTGCTGGGCGTGATTTATGATCCCATGCGGGATGAGTGCTTTTTCGCCGAACGCGGGCAGGGGGCCTATCTGAATGACGAGCCAATCCAGGTGTCCGCGACAACGGAGCTGCTAACCAGCCTGCTGATGACCGGGTTTCCATACGACCGCTTTACCGATTCGCGCAACAACCTGGCCGCATTCGCAGCATTTCACCGGCCTCACCCAGGGCGTGCGCCGGCTGGGCGCCGCGGCGCTGGACATGTGCTACGTGGCCGCGGGCCGGTTTGACGGCTACTGGGAGCAGACGATCCGCCCGTGGGATATCGCCGCGGGCGCGCTGATCGTCGCGGAAGCAGGCGGGCGGGTGAGCAAGCTGGACGGAGAAGCGGATTACCTGATGCCGCCCTACACCATCCTGGCCGGCAACCCGGCTGTCCACGCGCTGATGCTGCGGGAATTTCAGGCGTTGGGCAGGTAAGACCCTTTGCACCGCTCTTCGGGAGCCAGTTCAGCGGCCAACCGGTGAAGGGACCCGGGATACAAATGATTCGGGGGACCCATTTTCCGTAAACGTTATGAGGCGTTTGAGAACTGATCGCTGTGAACAGGCCGCTCCGCTTCAATTGTGTTATAAAATGAGAAGAACAATACCGGGGGCAAGTCCCCTTCTTAAGGTTTACTGGATGAGTGAGCCGCTTCCTTACGATACCGTGCTGGAGGGCGACTGCATCGAGGTGCTGCAACGGCTGCCGGCTGAGTCGGTTGACCTGATCTTTGCCGACCCGCCTTACAATTTGCAGCTGCGCCAGGAACTCTGGCGGCCCAACCAGACCCTGGTCGACGGCGTAGACGATGACTGGGACCAGTTTGACGACTTCGCCGAATATGATACCTTTACCCGCGTCCTGGCTGTCTGCCTGCCGGCGAGTGCTGAAGCCCACCGGCACGCTGTGGGTGATTGGCACGTATCATAATATCTTCCGGGTAGGCACGATCATGCAGGATTTGGGATACTGGATTCTCAACGACATATTCTGGATTAAAAGCAAACCCCATGCCCAATTTCCGCGGGGTGCGCTTTACCAACGCGCACGAGACGCTGATCTGGGCGCAGAAGGAAGCCGGGCAGCGCTACACCTTCAACCACCACGCAATGAAGGCGCTGAACGAAGATCTGCAAATGCGCAGCGACTGGTACCTGCCGATCTGCAATGGCAAAGAGCGCCTCCGCATCAACGGGGCGAAGGCACATGCCACCCAGAAACCGGAAGCACTGCTGTACCGGGTGATCCTGTCCAGCTCCAACCCCGGCGATGTGGTGCTCGATCCTTTCTTTGGCACCGGCACAACCGGGGTGGTGGCCCGCCGGCTGCAGCGGCACTGGATTGGGATCGAACGCGATCCGCAGTATGCCTGGCTGGCCCGCCAGCGGATTGCCGCCACACCGCCCGGCGACCTGGAAGCCGCACGTTTATAAAACCCACGACCCGCGCCGCGCCGGCGCATTCCCTTTGGCACGCTGCTGGAAAACGGGCTGCTTATAGCCAGGCCAAACCTTGTACTTTGGCGCGCGCGGGGATATGTCCGCTCGTATCATGGCAGATGGCTCTTGGAATATGACGGGCAGGCGCGGATCGATCCACCAGATCGCCCGCCTGATCCAGCCCGGACCTGCCAACGGCTGGCAGCACTGGTATTACCTGGATCCGCAAACGCAGGAACGCCAGCCATCGACCGGCTGCGCCAGATACTACGCGAAAACTACGCATCGCGCGCAAGTTTGGAACCAAGTGAGGGAAAAACGGAATGACTGAATCGAATGTGACTTACCAACAAACACGCTGGAGCCTGGCTGATCTGATGCCTACCGGCGACAGCGCGGCAATCGACGCGGGTTTTGACCGGCTTCAGAAACAGGTGAGCGGGATTTGCCGAAACAAACCGCCCGCTGCTGAACGAGAACCTCCTCAACGAGACGTTTCTTGAGCATTATCCAGCAGCTTGGAGGAAATCAACCGCCAGGCCTACCACCTGTATGGCTACGCCAGCCTGTCCTTTGCCGCGGATACCCAGGACCAGACCGCCCAAACCCTGATGGCGCGCGTCCAGCAGTTTATGGCGGAAATGCAGAACCAGCTGCTGTTCTTTGAATTGTGGTGGAAACAGCTGGACGACGCCAACGCGGCGCGGCTGATGGCAGCGACCGGCGATTACCGCTACTGGCTGGAGGAGATGCGCCACTTCAAGAAGTACACCCTCACCGAGCCAGAAGAAAAGATCATCAATATCAAGGATGTCACCGGCTCCAGCGCGCTCGACCGGCTGTACAACTCGATCACCAACCGCTATACCTTCAAACTGACGGTGGATGGCGAGGAAAAGGAATTGACCCGCGGCGAGCTGATGGTGTACGTGCGCCAGAATGACCCGGATCTGCGCGCGCGCGCGTACCAGGAACTGTACCGGGTATACGGCGATGATGCGCCGATCCTGGGGCAGATCTACCAGACCCTGGTGCGCGACTGGCGCAACGAAAATATGCAGCTGCGCGGCTTTGCCAGCCCTATCTCGGTGCGCAACCTGGTCAACGATATTCCTGATGAGGTGGTCGATACGCTGCTGGATGTATGCCAGCGCAACAGCCACGTGTTCCAGCGCTACTTCCAGCTTGAAGGCGCGCTGGCTGGGGATGGAGCGCCTGCGCCGCTACGATGTTTATGCCCCGGTTGCCAAATCGGACAAGCAGTATTCGTTCGCGGACGCTGCCCAGATGGTGTTCGGCTCCTTCAACGAGTTTGATCCAGAGTTCGCCGCGCTGGCGGAACGGGTCTTTGCCCAAAAGCATCTGGACAGCGAAGTGCGCAAGGGAAAACGCGGCGGAGCATTCTGCTCTACGGTCGACCCAAAAATGACCCCCTGGGTGCTGCTCAACTACCAGGGCCGGGCAGATGATGTGGCGACCATGGCGCACGAGCTGGGCCATGCCATCCATTCCATGCTGGCTTCCGATCACAGCCTGTTTACCTTCCACTCCTCGCTGCCGCTGGCCGAGACCGCCTCCACCTTTGGCGAGATGATGCTGGTCGACCGCCTGCTGCGTGAAGAGAGCGATGAGAACGTGCGGCGCGATATGCTCTTCCGCCAGGTGGATGATGCCTACGCCACCATCCTGCGCCAGGCCTTCTTTGCCCTGTTCGAGCGCGCAGGCGCACGAGATGGTCCAGCAGAATGCCTCGGTGGATGATCTGGCGGAGGCCTACCTGGACAACCTGCGCACCCAGTTTGGCGATGCGGTGGAAGTCAGCGATGAATTCCGCTGGGAATGGGTCTCGATCCCGCATATTTACGGCACGCCCTTCTATGTGTACGCCTATTCCTTCGGGCAGCTGCTGGTGCTCTCGCTTTACCAGCAGTTCAAGCAGGAGGGCGAAGCTTTCAAGCCGCGCTATCGCAAGATCCTGTCGACCGGCGGATCGAAAGCGCCCGGCCGAGGTATTGACCGAAGCCGGCATCGATATGCGCGACCCGGCCTTCTGGCAAGGCGGTTTTGATGTGATCGACAACCTGGTAAAGCAGCTCGAAGCGCTGCCAATTCCAGACTAAGGTTTGCTCTTCAAAAAAACTGCCGCAGTGCGCGGCAGTTTTTTATTGGAAGCGTTTTCATCTGTGGTATAAATAGAATGCAAAGATCAAACTCCCCTGCCAGGGCATTCATGGAGCATGCATGTATTTCGCGATCGAAGGTGTCATTGGCGTTGGAAAAACCACCCTCGCCCGCCTGCTGCAGCCGGCTTTCCAGGCCAATATTCTACTCGAGGTCTTTGAAGAGAACCCTTTTCTGAGCAACTTTTACGCGGACCGCGAGCGCTACGCGTTCCAGACGCAAATGTTTTTCCTGCTCAGCCGGTACCACCAGCAGCACAAGGGCATACCCCAGGCGACAATGGATGGGGCGAATCTGATTTCCGACTACACCTTTGAAAAAGACGCCCTGTTTGCGCAGATCAACCTGAAAGGGGATGAGCTGGAAATGTACTACCGGGTGCACGAAGCGCTGGCGGAGAAGATCAAGCACCCGGACCTGATGGTTTACTTGCGCGCTGAAACACAGATGCTCATGCAGCGCATTGCCCAACGCGACCGCCCGTATGAACGCGATATGGATCCGGGATATATCGAGCAGGTGAACGCGGCTTACGATGAATTCTTCCTCAATACGGCGCATGCCATTCCAGTGCTGGTGATCGAAACGAACCACCTGGATTACGTGCGCTATCCGGAAGACCTGCGCTGGATTGAAAACCGTATTCGCCAGGCGCTTCAGCTTGCACCTTTCCAACCCGAACTGCCGCTGCCAAACCACGATCATGCCTCAGGGTGATCCGCCGCAATTTTTTCGATCCGGTAAACGGCCGGTGAAAACCCTGGCTATTGAACCATAGACCGCCCATCCTTTGCGCCGAGAGGGAGTTATGCGTCTAACCCGTGAAACCCTGATCAAGATCGCCCGAGATACCGCCAATCAACGGGCCCGGGTAAGCCGCCGGATCGTTTGCATCTACCTGACCGGCTCCGTACTGGGCGACACACCTCTGCTGGGCGGCACTACTGATATCGATCTGATCGTCATCCATGACAGCGATCCGATCCAACCGCGCGAGGTGGTGCGCATGTCGGATGAGATCCACCTGGATATCGGCCATTATTCGCAAGACGTTGTTCCACCAACCGCGCCACCTGCGCGCCGACCCCTGGTTTGGGCCATTTATCTACAGCAAGCCCATGGTCCTGTATGAAACGCACCATTGGTTTGATTTTATCCAGGCCGCAACCGGGGCGCAGTTTTTCCAACCCGATTACGTGCTGCAGCGCGCGAACACCCTGGCCCAAAAGGCACGCCAATCCTGGATGGATCTGGAAATCAACGCTGCCCAGGCGCATGCACAACGGGTATATGGATATTTAGAGAGTCTGGAAAATGCCGGCAATGCGCTGGTTTGCCTGACCGGTGAGGGCGAACCGCTGGCGGAGCGGCGTTTTATGCTTCAGCTCCCACATCGCCTGCAGGCATTCGAACACCCAGATCTGATTTCAGACCTGGTGGGCCTGCTGATCCCCGATCTGGAGGGTCTGGAGGAATTCTGGCCGCACTGGTTCGAATGCCTGGAAGGAAGCGTACCAGGCTGCCAGCAGCGGTGGAGGCTGCGCCGCCCCAACTGCATGCCTGCCGCCAGCTTTACTATGAGCGCGCAATCCAGGCGCTCTGGGAGGAAAGCCCAACCGCGGCGCTTTGGCTGCTGCTGCGCACCTGGACTCTGGCGGCACAGCACCTGCCTGGCGAGGGCCCGGAATTTTCGAAATGGCAGTCCGCGTGCCAGTTTCTTGGCCTGGGCAGCGCCGGATTTGCCGGGCGATTGCAAGTGCTGGATCAGTATCTGGACCGGGTAGAAGAAACGCTGGATGCCTGGGCAGACGCAAATGGCGTTTCAGGTGCTGTCAGAAGCATAGCCATATGTGGATAGGCTATGAAATCGTTTTCAGGCGAGCCAAACTCATTTTTGGCCCAAAACTGTGGATAAATCCTTAAAAACTGTGGATAACTAGGGCTGCCTGTGGATAACTACCCTAAAATGGTATGGTTTTGGCCCGCTCTCATTTTCGACATACCCCCACATGTGGGGGTATGTTTTTAGGGACACGGAAATGTGTAAAAAGGGGATAATCGTGAAGAAAATGTGGATAAACTCTCCCGATTTGTCCACAGGGGCCGGTGGATAAAAGAGTTCGTACTCAACCGCGCATATAGAATTGAGCAGTAGGGAAAACCCTATATCTGGGGGGGAAAACCCGGTAGTTGCGTCTTTCCAATAAGTTATCCACATATCCACAGGCCCTACTACATACAACTAAATCCATACAAAGCTTATATATTGGGGGATATTCCTGCTTGATTCTGGTCTATTATTAAATTACAATTTGCTCAGAATAGTGCACACTTGCCCCCTAAGCATGGAAGGCATTGTACCTAACTAGACGATTGTAATGGGAGATGAGCAACAATGGACATTATCAAAGTCAAGGCAAACTCGCGCACGGCAGCGGTAGCGGGGGCGATTGCGGGGGTTGTCCGAGAGCATAAACGAGCAGAGGTCCAGGCTATTGGTGCCGGCGCCGTGAACCAGGCAGTCAAGGCGTTGGTACTGGCGAAAGGCTATCTTGCGGAAGATGGCATTTCCGTCGTCGCTATTCCAGAATTTGTCGATGTGGATATTGAAGGAAAGGTTCGAACAGCCATTAAAATAGTTGTCGAACCACGGTAACCAGCATCATAGAAGAATTGTCGCAGCGCCTGTTAGAACCGCTCCAGGTGTTCAGTTGGCCTGCGCCAATTCTTCTGGGTTAAAGACCACAACCTCTTTCCCGGTCAGTTTTTCCTGGACTTTGCGCACGATGAGATCCAGGTGAGCGGGATGCGCCACATAATCGAGATCATCGGCAGGGACGGTCAGGACTGGGCAGAGGGTAAAATGGTCAATCCACTGGCGGTACAGATCATTCAAACGTTGTAAATATTCCGGGCTGATCGATTTTTCATAGTCGCGGCTGCGCTGGTCGATGCGGTGCAGCAGGGTGGATACGGAAGCCCGCAGATAGATCACCAGGTCGGGCAGGGGAAGAAAGTCGTTCATGGCCTGGTAAAGCGCGCGGTAGGTTTCATAGTCACGCTGGCTGAGATTGCCCTGTAGATACAGGTTCAGGGCAAAAATTTCCGCGTCTTCGTACACGCTGCGGTCCTGGATTACCGGTCCGGGATGTTTGATCACGGCATGCTGGATCTGCAGGCGGTGGGCAAGGAAGAATACCTGCGAGTGAAAGCTCCAGGCTTCCATATTCTGGTAAAAATCTCCCAGGTAGGGGTTTTCAGTGACCGGCTCGTAAAAAGGGTCCCAACCCATGCGCTGGCAGAGCAGCTGGACCAGCGTGGATTTGCCGACGCCGATATTCCCGGCGACAACGATATATTTTTTCATCTTCCCCTCGCGCAGTCCGTAAACCGGATGGGCAATCGCGCTCGCCGGTTATTCTGGGATTTTCCCAGCCAATTCCAGGTCGATGACCTGCTGGAACACTTCAAACGGCTGAGCGCCTACAATTGCCAGTCCATTGACAAAGAAGGTGGGGGTAGAACGCACGCCCAGCTGGCTGGCATAATCGTAATCGGCTTTTACTTCGGCCTGATAGCGGTGCTCGTCCATGCACTTTTTGAAGCTATCCAGGTTCAGTTTTAGCGATTGAGCAAAACTGTTGTAGGTCTCTGCGCCAAATTCTTTCTGTCCGTTGAGCAGCAGGTTGTGGAAATCGTAGTAACGGTTCTGCTCGCCGGCGCAGTTTGCGGCTTCAGCGGCGGATTCTGCGTTGGGGTGAACGCCGTATAATGGAAAATCGCGGTAAACCAGGCGGATCTTATCGCCGTAGGTTTCCATAATTTTCGGAAACACTTCTTGATGCCAGCGCTGGCAGTACGGGCACTCATAATCGCTGAATTCGATGATGGTGATCGGCGCGTTTTCGCTGCCCAGGGAGGGGTTGCCGGCCAGGGGGATATCGTAGCGCTGCACTTTTTCCGGCACCTGGTTTTCGGCGGCCGGGGCGTTTGCATTGTCCGCCACCGTTTGCTCGAGGGCGGCCAGTTTCTGTTCGGCAGCAGCGGCGCGCGCTTGCAGCGGGCGCTCCCAGACCAGATAGCCGGTGATCAGCCCAAACAAAAAGGCGATGGCTACCAGTACACTCCACAATAAAACCGAAGGCCGCGCGGGCGCACTCGGGGTCTCGGCTGCTGTTTCGGGCGGGGGGGTGAGGTTGGTTTCCTCCATAGTTTGATTATACCATCCTGGCAAAGGGAAATTATAAAAGCGAGATAAAGCACAATGGGAGGCATCGGCTGCCTCCCATTGAAAATCTTTGAATAAGCCGTGCGATCAGGCAGAGGCGATGGCGCTGTTGGGGCAAACATCCGCGCAAGAACCGCAGTCCTTGCACAAGGATGCGTCGATCACATATTCCCCATCCACATCCATGATCGCGCTTTCGGCGCATTCTGATTCGCAGGCACCACACTGGATGCAGTCATCTTTGTTGATTACGTAGGGCATGGTACATTCCTTTCTATAAATAAAGTTGGATAATATGAAGATCTGTCAAAAAGCTGTTTGAAGAATAGCACAATCCGAGTAATATTGTCAACATTAGGCGGTTGCGGTTTGTCATAATTATTTGGGCATAAATGTCACCGCTTTTGGTCGTAAAAAGGCGCGTTTTTTAAGGCCCCTTGACAATTCTATATGCACGCCCTTATAATAACGGCGCGTTCCTCGATAGCTCAATTCGGCAGAGCGGGCGGCTGTTAACCGCTAGGTTCCAGGTTCGAGTCCTGGTCGAGGAGCCTTTTGCTTCACAGGTCACGTCAATCCTATCGGAAGGGTTGGCGTGATTTTGTTATTGGTGAATAATTGCTGTAAAATTAATTCAGTACTTCTTTCATCGGGAACCGGCGACTTATTTTGAATCAAGTTCTCATGAAATATAGGTAGCGTAATGAATGACCCATCCGGGATGGCGAGCACTTCGCAGCGCAATGCATGGCTTGTCTTCTCCGCCATTGGCGACTTCGCGATTGCGGTGCTTCATCTCGCGATCATCGCTATTGGTCCGAAAGGATATGTGTATTATGGCGCGGTATCGCTCGGGTTGGCTACGCAGCGAGGTGAGGTTTGGCCGGCTGTCTTGATGCTTGCCATCGCCTTGCTTTTCACCGTCTGGGGCTGTTACGCGCTCGCGGGCGCGCGCCTGCTGCGGCCGCTGTATTTGCTGCGGACCGTGCTGGTATTCGCCTCTGCCATGTACATCTTGCGTGGTTTGATCGTGATCCTGGATGTGCTTCGCCTGCTCGCTGGCGCTGGCTATCCACTCCGCCAGACGTTCTTCTCTGCTACAGCGCTGCTTCTTGGCCTCACCCATGCGCTCGGTACTGCCAGTCTGGGTAGACGCAGTGCGGGTCCGTCCACTGGTGACAACTGACCTGCGTTTCCGCCAGGTTTCAGGCTCGAGTCCTGGTCAAGGGGCCCTCTTATTTGTTGAGAGCGGCTATAATAAAAGCAGGTCTATATGATGGAACCGACTCTGGCGAAGGGTGAAATCCTCAATACGCGTTATGAAATCGTGGCCGTGCTGGGCAGCGGCGATTTTGGCGTGGTGTACCAGGCCAGGGATATGCAGGATGACGGCGCCTGCCCGCAGGTGGCGATCAAGCAGATGCCGATGCAGTGCATTGTGGACTGCGAGCGCCAGGCGGATGTGCGTGCGGCGCTGAACCACCCGGCCATCCCGCGGATTTTTGGTTATTTTTCGACCGAGAAGGACGCTTACCTGGTTCAAGAGCTAATCGCGGGTTGGAATCTGGAAGTGGTGCTGGAAAATCAAACCGGTTTCTTGCCGGAGAAGGTGGTGCTGGATTGGGCGATCCAGTTGTGCGACTTTCTGGTCTACCTGCACAACCACCCGCACTATCCGATGATCTTCCGGGATATGAAACCCAACAATGTGATGGTGGACCGCAAAAGCAAGCTGCACGTGGTTGATTTTGGGCTGGCGCGCGTTTTCCCGCCGGGTTTCTTTGCCAATCCCCAGCCGGAATTCGCGCATTTGTGGAAGGGGCTGGCGATCGGCACGGAGGGATATTCACCCCCGGAGCAGTATGATGGGGTGGTGAAACCGCAGAGCGATATTTTCGCGTTGGGAGCCACGCTGTATCACCTGCTCACCCGGCGCGACCCGCGTAAAAACCCGGCCTTTACCTTTGATAAGTTCCCCGTGCGCTCGCTCAACCCGGCGGTATCGGATGGGCTGGCGGGGGTGGTGATGCGGTCGCTGAACCTGGAATTGGAGCGGCGCTTTTCGACAGCCAGGGAAATGCAGCAGGCCTTGGAAGCACAGGTCCGATGAGTACATCGGCACGATGAGTGACAGCGGCACGGTGATGCGAATCCTGGCTTTGGGCGACTCGTATACGATCGGCGAAGGGGTCTCGCCGGCGGAGCGCTGGCCGGTGCAGCTGGCAAACCGCTTGCGCGGGCTTGGGTTGGATGTGGATGAACCGGCGATCATTGCTCGGACGGGCTGGACCACGGATGAACTGCTGGCAGGCATTGCCGCCGCGAAGCCTGCCGGACCGTTCGACCTGGTCACGCTGTTGATTGGGGTGAATAACCAGTACCGCGGGCGCGAACTGAGCGAGTATCGCGCGCAGTTTCGCGATCTGCTGCGGCTGAGCATCACGCTAGCCGGGGAACGACCGGGGCGGGTGCTGGTGCTTTCGATCCCGGATTGGAGCGCTGCGCCGTTTGCCAGTTCTCGCGGCCCTGCCGCCCAGCGGCAGATCGCTGCGCAGATCGACGATTTCAATCAGGCCAACCGCGCGGAGGGCCAGTCCGCTGGCGTGCGGTATGTGGATATCACGCCCATCACCCGGCAAAAGGGAGCTGGGGCGGGCTGGTTCGCCGCGGACGGGCTGCATCCCGCGGCAAGGATGTACTCCGCCTGGGTGGAATTGGCGCTGCCGGTGGTTTTGGAAATAATTCAAGAATAGCGGTTGGCGCGCAGCCCGTTGAGGGTGACGACCAGCGAAACGCCCACGTCGGCCAGGACGGCCAGCCACAGGCTGGTGAGGCCGGCCATGGCCAGCAGGATAAAGAGCAGCTTGGTGGCCAGGCTGATGGCGACATTCTGGAGGATCAGCCGGTGGGCAAAACGGGAGAGGCGCACGGCAAACGGCAGCTGGCGCAAATCGCCGCCCATCAGGACGATATCGGCGGTCTCCATGGCCTGGGCGCTGCCGGCGCCGCCCATGGCAATCCCCAGGGCAGCGGCCGCCAGAGCGGGTGTGTCGTTGATGCCGTCGCCGACCATGCCCACCGGGCCAAACTGCGCGCTCAGCTCGCGCACGGCGGTGACTTTCTCTTCGGGCAGCAAACCGGCGCGCACGTGGTCGATGCCTAACTGCCCGGCAATCGCGCCGGCAGCCGCGGGATTATCCCCGGTTAGAACGGCGGTCTGTTTGCCCAGGGCATGCAAGGCGCTAACGGTGGCGCGGCTGCTGTCGCGCAGCGTGTCGGCCAGGGCGATATAACCGCGCACCCGGTCGCCGTCGCAAACCAGCATCGTGGTCTGACCAAGTTCCTCAGCTGCCTGGACCCAATTGCACAGCGCTTGCTGGTGGGGGTGGTCGCGCTCGAACAGGGTGTGGCTGCCGATGGTAGCCAGCTTTCCATTGACCATGCCTTGCAGCCCGCTGCCCGCCAGGGTGACTACTTCCAGGGCAGGGGGGTAGAGTTCCATCAGGCCAAGCTGCGCGGCCGCGCTGACGACCGAACCGGCCAGCGGGTGCGCGCTGCGCCGTTCCAGGGCGCTGGCCAGCGCCAGTACATCGTTACAGGTCCCGCAGCCGCCATCCATCGCAGCGGGGTTTTCCGCGGGGACTGTTTCCGGGCAGTCCACCGCGCGGAAGGCGGTCACAACCGGGCGACCGTTGGTGAGGGTGCCGGTTTTATCAAAAGCGAAAATCTGGATTGCGCTCAGCGCTTCCAGGAATGCGCCGCCTTTGAAAAGTACGCCTTTACGCGCGCCGGCTGTGATGGCGCTGATGATGGTGACCGGAGCGGAGATAACCAGCGCGCACGGGCAGGCGATGACCAGCAAAGCCAGCGCGCGGTACAGCCAGCCCACGCCAGCGGGCGGGTTGAAGAAGGGTTGTCCAAAGAAGAGCGGGGGAATGGTCGCGACCAATAGCGCGATCAGCACCATCAGCGGGGTATAAACCTTTGCGAAGCGGTCGACGAAGCGCTGGGTTGGGGCGCGCACGCTTTGGGCCTGTTCGATCATATGGATGATGCGCTGGATGGTGGTATCTTCCGCACGGTGGGTGACGCGCACGGTCAGCGCGCCGCTGCCGTTGACCGTCCCGGCAAATACGGGGCTGCCAATGGTTTTCTCGACCGGCAGGCTCTCGCCGGTGATGGGGGCCTGGTTGACCGCGCTGGCGCCGCTGTGGACGACGCCGTCAACGGGGATGCGCTCGCCGGGGCGGACGAGGATTTCGTCATCGATATGCAGCGCTTCGACGGGCACCATTTCCTCGCTGTTGGCCAGGATGCGCACCGCGCTGGAGGGGGCCAGGTCGGACATTTCACCCAGCACGCGGCGCGCCCGGTCGGCGGTGTAGCCTTCCAGGGCTTCGGAGATAGCGAACAGGAAGATGAGGGTGGCGCTTTCGGCTGTATCACCAATGACCACCGCGCCGATGGCGGCGATGGTCATCAGCAGGTTGATGGAGAAATCGCGGTTGATCCACAGGGTGACCAGCGCGCTGCGGGCGACCGGGTAGCCGGCCACTCCCAGGGCCAGGATCTGGACGGCCTGGACAACGCCGGGAGCCAGCCCAAGCGCCTGCGCCAGGACGGAGACCAAAAGCAGCAGCCCGCCGAGCAGCGCCAGGCGTGTTTCGGCGCGGCCGGCCAGGAAAATCCAGAAACCGGTCACCGCGCCGCCGGGGGCGGTTTGTTTCTGGGCCGCTTGCCCGGCTGGCGTTTTTGCCTCTAATCCATAGCCCAGTGCCTGCACTCTTCTGTGGATGACATCTGGGTTGGCCTGACCTTCCACGTGCAGCAGGCCGGTAGCGAAATCGACCCGGGCGGAGGTGATGCCCTCAACCTGGCGAACGCCTTTTTCAATTTTTAGCGCGCACTCGGCGCAGTCCATGCCTTTGACGATATATATGTTTTTATCCATAAAATAGGGGCTTCTTTTTATCGAGGACGGTGGTTGTAGTGTTCCAGCCCGCGTTGGAATAGATCGCGGATGTGCTCATCATCGAGCGAATAAAAGACGGTGCGGCCTGCTTTGCGGTTTTTCACCAGGTGGAGGTTGCGTAAAATGCGTAGCTGGTGTGAAACCGCGGACTGTGACATTCCCAGCAGGGCAGCCAGGTCGTACACGCACAGCTCGCCTTCGAGCAAAGCCGAGATGAGCCGCACCCGGCTCGGATCTGCCAGGGCCTGGAAGGTTTCGGCCAGCCCGGAAGCGGTGGCATCATCGATCAGGGTATCCTGGTTTTCAAGCGCACGGGTCTCAAAAAGAAAACGGTTCATCTACTTCCCTTGAATAGACGATATATATATGAATATCTATTCATATATTCATATTACCGTAAACTTATTTGCTTGTCAAGAGCTTTGCCAGCACGAATAGGAATTGCTCTTTTTTTACCCAATCCTTTCCCTGCGGAGGTTATTGAGGGGGTTGGCAGCTCACTTGGGCCGCCAACCTTTGTAGGAGTGCGGGTTCTCCACAGATGAATGGCAGTTATCCACAGATTTGTGAAAGTTATCCACAAGTTTGGCCCTGTTTTAAAGGTTTGAGAACCAGGATTTTCCGGAGGTTATCCACAGGCGAATTCCCTTTCCTGGCGCGCCGGGGGAAGTTATCCACCATATAGAAGGGTTTTATCCACCGGTTGTCAGATTTAATGGGGTAAAAAGGCAGGGTTTTCCACACAATATCACGGCGTTGTCCACATCCCAGAGATGGTTATCCCCATTTTGGACCATTTTATCCACTAATCGTGGCGCTTTATCCACAGCCTCACCCGATTATTTGGCACTTGAGAAGCGAGTTATCCACAGCCTGTGCCCGGTTATCCACCGGTTTGGGTGGGTTATCCACAGGACTGGGCAGGTTATCCACCGGGAAGTTGGCGCGAAGCAGGTGTTTTCCACAAAAGTCCATCGCTTTTCGATGTGGTATTGCACTTTTTCTCCCCAAATCTGGAAGATTTATGCACAAAAATCTGGCCGGTTATGCCCAGGTTTTTCCTGGTTGGGTGACCTTTTTCCAGAAGTTATCCACAGGAAAAGGTAGGTTATCCACAGTTTTTGGCTAGTTATCCACAATGGCGGGCATTTATTGCCGTTTGGCTCTTCTGGGGAACCTGAAATTTGACCCTAATCTTTGGTATACTTGACCGTGACCTGTCCAGAGAAAATTGGTTATTTTGAATGAAACTTATTATCCAGATTCCTTGCTACAACGAAGCAAATGTCCTGCCTGATACGATCCGTATGCTGCCTCGCCATCTGATTGGTTTTGACCAGGTAGAAATTTTAATTATCGATGATGGCAGCCAGGATGAAACGGCGGAAGCGGCGCGGGCAGCGGGCGCAGATCATGTGATCTGTTTATCGCACCATACGGGCCTGGCGGGAGCATTTTCCGCCGGGATCAATGAGTCGCTGCGTTTAGGCGCGGATGTGATTGTCAACACGGACGCGGATAATCAGTATGAAGCGGAAGATATTCCATGCCTGCTGGAGCCGATCTTGAAGGGGCAGGCGGAGCTGGTGGTTGGCGACCGGGGGGTGGCGACATTGGAGTCATTCTCGCCGATCAAACGCCAGTTACAACGCCTGGGCAGCCGGGTGGTTTCACGGGCGGCCAATCTTTCGATCCCGGATGCTACCAGCGGCTTCCGGGCGATGACGCGCGAAGTTGCGCTGCGCATGATGGTTTTAAGCGACTATTCTTACACGTTAGAAACACTGATCCAGGCCGGAAACCACAAAGTGAGAGTTGCCAGCGTGCCCATCCGGACAAACCCGCCCCAGCGGCCCTCGCGGTTAATGCGTGGGATGGGGCATTATTTGCAAAATTCCACGATTACGATTGTACGCTCGTACGCGATGTACCGTCCGCTGCGGGTGTTTTTTGCGCTTGGGATGCTGATTCTACTGGGTGGTTCGCTGCTCATGGTGCGGTTTCTGATCCTTTTCATCTTGCGTGGCGGAAATACTGGAAACGTTCAGTCCTTAATCCTGGCGGCTGTGCTAATGATCATTGGATTCCAGACGTTAATTATTGGGCTTGTCGCGGATTTGATTGCTTTTAACCGCAAGATATTGGAAGAGATCTTATACCAGAGTCCGAAAAACCGGGCTGGATGGATATCGGGAAGATATTTTCGCACCTGGCTCTCCAGAAGAGGCAGATCTTTCATCGAAACTGTAGATTGAAAAAATAATGACTGTTTCCATATTTCAAACCCTCGCTGTCATCGCAATTTCGTTCCTTCTTCCAGGCTGGAGCTTATTATCGATTACGGGTTTATGGAAAAAGTGGCCCACACTGCAGCGCTGGTGCCTGGCTATTGGCATTAGCATCGCCTTTTATCCGGTCTTCTATTATGCCGTTCGAGAGCTCCTGCCTGGTTTTCGGCTTGGTGCGAACAAAATACAGCTGCTTTTTCTGCTTTTTTTCATTAGCATCGTTTATTTTCAACGGAAAACCTGGAAAGAGCAGTTCTCCTTTGAGCGGTTCGAATGGTACACGATTTTGGTGATCCTCGGCACATTGCTTACCCGTTTCTGGGCAGCCCAAAATAATCCCTTTCCTGCCTGGACTGATTCGCTTCATCATACATTGATTACGCAGCTAACCGCTGAACAAGGGATGCTGCCCTTTACCCTGGAACCCTTTGATCCAATTCCATTAAATATGTATCACCTGGGACTGTATTCGATCACGGGCCTTGTACAACAGGTGGCAAAGATCTCCGCGTATACTTCCCTCATATGGGTGTCTCAGGCATTGAATGGGTTGTGTGGCCTGGGCGTCTTTCTGGTTCTGGATCGAATTGCGGGCAGGCGAGCGGCTTTCTTTGGTACCGCGGTGGTTGGTTTCTTCTCTCACATGCCGGCCTTCTACGTCAATTGGGGACGTTTTACCCAGGTTAGCGGGCAAACGCTGTTATTGATTGCCTGGGCAGTTACCTTAGAAAGCGTGCGAAGCTGGAAAGAAGATCCGTGGAAGGAAAATGCTTTTAGGCTGGTTTGCCTGACTCTCATCGCGGCAGTGCTAAATGCCGGGACTTTTCTATTCCATTTTCGCGTCGCCGGGTTTTACCTGCCTTTGCTTATCTTGGGCCTTCTATGGGAATTATGGGGCTCCATCCGGGGAAAGAGAGTGTCAAAACTGATATTTGGAATTGGAGCGGTAGGGCTGACTTCGCTGGTCTTAATCGCTCCAGTGCTTTACCGGGCAGGGCAGGCGTATGGGCAAATCTATCGGAATGCGAGCGCTGGGACAATCGATGCCGCGCAAGCACAAATTGCGAGTAATATCTACTTTATTTTTCCTGTTCAGACATTATTTACGTTGGGTGTTGAACCCTGGCTTTTCGCACTCACCTGTGTGGCAATTCTGGTCGGGATTCTTTTTAAAAACCGTTGGACGTGGATGTTTCTTGCCTGGGTATTGGTTTTATGGCTCGAAGGGAATTTGTATTTACTGAATATCCCTAGCTTAAGTTTTACCAATATGGGCGCCATCATCATCCTGCTTTACATGCCCGTGTCTTTGATTATAGGAATTGCGGTGGAGGAATTGCTGTGCCGTGTTCCAATATCGAAGCGGCTTAAGTTCGACAATTACTTTTTGGGCGTTACTCTCATAATGTGTTTTCTATTGACCAACAGCCGGGTTAGCCTGATAGAAAATTTCCGCTTTTTTATCACCAATGAGGATGTTGCGGCGATGAGCTGGATCGCAGCCAATACCCCCGGCGATGCCACCTTCGCGATTAATACATTTTTTTGGATGCCCAATTCCCCCCATGGCGCAGATGCTGGATATTGGATCCCGTATTTTACGCGCCGGAGAACTACCGCGGGTGTGATGATATCCAACCTGGGGGATGCAACCTACCGCGAAAAGCTCAACCAAACATCGACTCTGGCAAAGAAACTAGAGGAGGATAATTCTGTTTTGGATGAGCTGCTCGCAAGGGGCATCGAATATGTATATATTGGGGAGAAAGGGAATTTTTCGGGGCCTGGTCTGGATGCGGGGAAAATCGCCCAAGATCCTCAGGCCGAGCTTGTTTACAGTCAAAAAGGCGTGGCGATTTTCAAAATTCTTGCGAAATCTGCCGGAAAGTAAACGACGATCGTTATGCGGATAACAATTGTTGGGCCAGTGTATCCATATCGAGGGGGGATCGCTCATTACACGACCACGCTTTCGCAAAAGCTGAGCGCGGCCGGGCATGCGGTCCAGACGATCTCTTTAAGCGCCAATATCCAGCCTGGTTGTATCCGGGGCAGTCCGACAAGGATCCAAGCGCACAACATGATCAGGTTCCGGCGCTGTATACCCTGGATCCAATCTATTTCTGGACCTGGGGCCGGGCTGCTCAACAAATCCAATCTTTTCAACCAGATCTAGTGATTTTCCAGTGGTGGACCACATTTTGGGCTCCGGCATTTGCCGTTCTGGCGCGCTGGCTGCGCGCGCGGGGCTTATACGTGGCATTCCTGATCCATAATGTGATGCCTCATGAAGCGCGTTTTTGGGATAACTGGCTATGCAGGTTAGCACTCTCTTCTGCTGATCAATTTATCGTTCAGACAGAAAAGGAAGCAAACCGACTGCGAACGTTAATACCCAGAGCCAGGATTGTCATTACGCCACACCCAGTCTACAACATGTTTGCAGATAAGCTATTATCACGTTCGGAGGCTCGACATAATCTTGGCTTACCGGAAGGGGCACCCATTATCTTGTTCTTTGGGATTGTACGTCCGTATAAAGGGTTGCGCTACCTACTGCAGGCATTCCAATACCTTTTGAGAAAAAGGCCCAACGCTCGTTTGATCATTGCCGGTGAGTTTTGGGAACCGATCACCGAGTACCAGCCTCTCATGAGGGAGCTTGGGATTAGAGAACGCGTATCTGTTTACAATCGATATATTCCAAATGAGGATATTCCGACTTACTTTTCTGCGGCAGATGTGTTTGCAGCTCCTTATGTGGATGGAACACAGAGTGGGGCTGTGAAAATGGCATTGGGGTTTGGTTTGCCCATCGTCCTGACCCGCTGTATCTTAGATGATATGCTGGCAGAACAGGAGGATGTCTGGCTGGCTGAGGAGCGGGATGCGGAAAGTCTTGCTAACGCGATCATCGCGGCGCTCGAACAAAGCCAGGGGAACCGGCTGGCAGGCACGCCGCTGGATGACTGGCATCAGATCGTGCAGGTGATCGAGGGATTATCCGAGGGTGCAGTCAGCAGTGGATGAGGTTTTTGTTATTATCCTGAACTGGAATGGCGCTCGGGATACGCTAGCATGCCTGGATTCACTGATGGCCCAAGAAGGGGTACACCTGGAATGCATTGTTGTGGATAACTGTTCCAGGATGATTCTGTGCAGCAAATTCGAGACCGGTTTCCCGCAGGTGCATGTGATTGAAAATGAGCGAAATCTTGGCTTTCCGGCCGGAAATAATGTGGGCATCCGGTATGCTTTCGAACGAAGCGCAAAGAATATCTTTATTTTAAATAATGATACGATCGTTGAACCAGGCATGGTCCGGCTGCTTTTAGCTCACCTGACTCCGGATGTGGGCGTGGTTACTCCTGCGATTTTTTACGCCAGCCAGCCGGATCGAATATGGTCAATTGGTGGGATGATTCACCCGCTCTTCTTGGAAATCGTAAATTCCCCGGGGACGCGTATCGTTGCCGGCTGCCCCGGTAGAACGGGATTTCGTTACAGGCTGCGCAATGCTTATCCGCACGGAGGTGCTGCGAGAGGTGGGGCTGTTTGATGAAAGGTTTTTCCCCGGCTATTACGAAGACCTCGATTTATCCTTGCGCATCCGCCGCGGAGGGTATCGGATGCTCCTGGTTCCGCAGGCGCGCTTGCTGCACAAAGTCTCACAGACCAGCGGCGGGCAGTCCTCGCCGCGGGTTTATTTTTTGATGGGCCGCAACAGCGGCTACTATTTTCGCAAGCATATGCACTTTTGGCAGGCGCCTTTTATCATCTTCTTTCGGCTGGGCAGCGCGTTAAAAACCAGCTTCCGGTTGATATTGAAAGGAGAAAAAGAAGGCCTGGCAGCGTACTGGAAAGGCCTGATGCTGGGATGGACTGGGATTCCAAAAAAGGCGAACACACAATATCTCGCATATTATGGGTACTGTCAGGAAAAGGGCCAGGGATAAATGAAAATCCTCATGCTGGTATTCAACAAAGTAGGTCAGGGGACTTACTGGCGAGCCCTGCGCCTGGCTGAGGAATTAACGCGTAGGGATCACCAAATTACGTTGATCGCCACTTCCCGGAATAACCGCTGGAAGCAGCTTGCGCGGTCCGAAAATGGGGTGGAAATCGTTGAAATGCCGGACCTTTTTACTGGCTCGTTAAGGTCTGGTTGGGATGGGTGGAATATCATCCGTCGGATTTTTTGGTTACGCAATCGAAAATTTGATTTGGTACATGGTTTTGATTCCAGGCCAACGGTAATTTTTCCGGCGCTTTACGTCCATAAACAGGGAGTGCCGCTCCTGTTAGATTGGGCAGATTGGTTTGGTAAGGGCGGCTCGGTGGAAGAACGGAATAATCCTTCGATTCGAGCCATACTGCGGCCGGTAGAGACTTTCTTTGAAGAACACTATCGAACGCAAGCACAGGGAACAACGGTTATCTGTTCATTACTTTTCCAAAAAGCGCTTGCCCTAGGCATACCAGAAGAACGGATAGTATGCCTGCGCAATGGAGCGGACCTGAAAAACAGGCAAGCAATCCCCATTCCGGTTGCACGAAGTGAAGTAAATTTACCGCTTAATGTTCCGGTGATCGGTTACGTGGGTTCTGTTTTTCCAAACGACGCGAAATTCATGATTAATGCTTTTGACCTCGTGACATCCCGCCTGCCAGATACCAGATTAGTTATCGCCGGCTACTGTGCTTATGATATTCGTTCGGCGGTTTCGAAACCCGAGAATGTAATTCAAACCGGGTTTTTAGATAACCAGAAACTCAACATGTTCCTCTCAGCGTGTGATTTGTTCTGGCTGCCCTTGTGTAATAGTAACGCAAACAAGGGCAGGTTTCCGTATAAGTTAACGGATTATATGGCGATCGGGCGTCCGATTGTCGCTACCGCTGTAGGGGATGTAACGGAAATTGTTTCAGGAGCCGGGATAGGGTTTCTTTCCCCTGACATACCACAGGTGTTTGCCAATGAGACGTTGCGAATGCTTGAGACCCCTGACCAAATGATCGGTATGGGCCAGCGAGCACGCCTGTTGGCTGAGTCTCAATTTTCATGGGATAGCCTGACGGATACGCTGGAAGCATTTTACAGGCGGGTTGCAAATGGGGAAGAATCTTTGTAATTTAGGGCGAGGTATTGGTTATGGAGCATCCTACCTGTAATCTTTGCGGGTCAGAAGCAAGCATTCCTGTGTATGCCAATGAGGGTTGGCGATACTACGCCGGAGAACCGTACCGCCTGGTTCGCTGTTTACAATGTGGATTGATTTATCTATGCCCAAGGCCGTCGCCTGATGAGATCGGGGCGTTTTATAAGGAAATGTACTCGTGTTACAAGCAGTCCGTTGAGACAGAAAAAAATGGCATAATCCGCTGGGCGCGGAGGAAAAATCTTTCGGCTCGCCGTAAGGCAGTCGAACGGGCTAGCCAGTGCCAGTCCGGGCGGATTCTGGATGTTGGCTGCGCGACCGGGCTGTTCTTGAACGAAATGCAACAGGCTGGATGGGAAACCTATGGTGTGGAGCCAGTGGAAAATGCAGCCGGCTATGCCCGCCAGGAATTTGGATTGAATGTTTTTGGGGGGTATTTTCAGGATGCACCCTATCAGGCGGAATGGTTTGATGTAATTACCTTCTGGGATGTAATCGAACACACTTTTTCTCCCCAGGAGGAGTTAATGCATGTAGCCCGTTTGTTGAAGTCCGGCGGAACATTGATCATGAATTTTCCCAACTGGGACAGCTTCGACCGGTGCATCTTTGATTCTTCCTGGCAAGGTTTGGACCCTCCAAGACATCTATATGTGTTTTCGCAAGCGACAATGGGCCAAATGATTTCAAAGGCGGGGTTGAAGGTGCATAACTGGCAAAGCCTTGTCTCTTCTTATTATGCCTGGGCGCTTAGTGTTGAGCGATGGGTGCAGGTGAAGAACCGTGATTGGGCAACCCGAACAGGGAAGGTTTTGAATTTCCCGGGCATGCGATACCTGTTCAGCCCCTGGTTTCTGATAACAGATTTCCTGAAAAAGAGCAGCCTGATATCGGTAATTGCTAGAAAAGAAGGAAAATGATAGAATTGACCTTTCGCTTTACGATGGAAAAGTGGATTCATCTAAACAGGAGGCATTGTGCGTAAGGCAATCAAAGATCTTGTGCGCATTGTTGCTGAAACATTCCCTATTCCTGAGCCGATTTATGAATTTGGGGCATATCAGACAGAAGGGCAAGAGGGTTTCGCGAATTTACGCCATCTCTTCCCCGGAAAAAGGTACGTTGGTTGCGATATGCGTAGAGGCCCAGGGGTGGACTGTATTCTCGATTTGCATAATCTTGGCCTCGTGGGCGGAAGCACTTGCACGGTGCTAATGCTCGATACATTAGAGCATGTAGAATACCCGCACTTGGCCGTGCAAGAGGTATATCGGTCCATAGCGCCTGGTGGTTTTCTTCTGATTAGCTCAGTTATGAATTTTCCCATTCATTCGTATCCTTATGATTATTGGCGCTTCACCCCGGCGGCGTTTCAGAGCCTGTTGGCGCCTTTCCAAAATTCTTTTGTCGATTTTGCCGGGGAAGAAAAATTTCCACACACGGTAGTTGGCCTGGGCTTTAAGGGTGATCTTCCTCCGTTCGACCATTTTCTACCCCGTTTTCAGGCCTGGAAGAAATATAACAGCCAGCTGCACGGAAAGGCCGCGATCCGGCAGTTTATTCCACCGGCCGTGATGGATATTTATGAAAAAATTCTTGGAAAAAAGTAAACTCAGCCGGTTGTTTAGCGCCATCCTGTTCTGCGCGGCAATCGGTTTTGCGATGCTCTTTCTTTGGCGGGAAGGCCCCAAAATCCCTTGGGAGACTTTTCAACTTAATATTGGATTCGTCGCTCTGTCTCTGGTTATTTCGACAATTGGTTTTGTTCCTGCGTTTCTTGGCTGGCGGTTGATTTTGAACTTATACCATATACATAATTGCCTACAGGATGATCTACAAAACTATGTATACTCTATGTTTGGCTCGTTTGTCCCAGGCGGAATTTGGCAGCTGGTAGGCCGGTCGATGTTATATAAAAAGCAGGAAATCAGCAGCTTGCGAGTTACATCTGCCAGTATCCTCGAAACAATTTTTATCGCCCTGGCAGGCTGGTTGGTTTATTGGTTTGGTTTTTCCGTTCGCCCCGAATTGAGCTTCGTCAAATGGCCCGGGTTTCAATATGTGGTGATTATCCCAATTTTGATCTTGCTAGAGCCCCATGTATTGTCCTGGATAAACAATTGGATTCTAAGGAGGAATCGATCTGCTCCTTTGCCTGAGCTTATCCATTTCTCGCTCATTAATATTCTAATATTACTGTTTTTTGAGATTCTGGTGAATGTCTTAGGCGGAGTCGCTGTGTTTACTTTGCTGCGCAGCCTGGTTAGTTTGCCAATCAGTGATCTTATCAACGTTGTCACCGCCTATAGCTTTTCGATGGCTTTTGCGAGCCTATTCTTTTGGCTGCCTGGCCGCATGGTTATAAAAGACAGTGCTATGGCGATTGCCTTAGCTCAAAGCACGCCAGCAGGTATGGCGGTGATTTTCACAGTCGTGATCCGCATCTGGTTGGTTATTACGGTTCTTGTTCCGGCTGGTTTGCTCTGGCTTTCATTGACCGTGATTCAATTTGTTCAACAGCGAAGGTCTGCTGCTTAATTTAGGAATAAGAGATGGCCTTTTCAGGGATGCAAATCGTTTAATGAGGCCCTATTTTGATCTACCTAAAACAAGACTTTTCGACTTTATTGGCCCGAATACGACATGGCCTCTTGGCAAGTTCTGGAATAACACGAAAGTATTATTGCTAAAAACGAACCAGGAACTTACAATGAAATCAAGAAAAGCCCAATTTATTCTTTTAGGAGAGTCAATATGAAACATATCCGCATCATTATGATTGCTGCCATTGTTCTGGCGGCGCTCGGTTTCCAAACCGGGAACGCAAACGCTATATTTTATTCATATACGACCGGTATTGCGGTTCAGAACCTGGCCAACGCCGCTGCCGTTGTAACCTTGACCTATTACAATGCTCAGGGAACTGGCGGTACGGGTGGCACGGAAGCAACTTCCGCTACAGTAGATATGGCGAGTTTGGCCTCGGCGAGCTTCTTCCCGATCCACGCGGCCGCTGGTTTCAAAGGCTCGGTGGTGATTTCATCGAGCCAGCCTGTAGCATCTATTGCTAACCTTGTTGGTTCGAGCGGCACAACCCACATTGGGGATGCCTCTTATGTTGGATCGGGTGTTGGCGGTTCGCCAATGTATCTGCCTCTGCTGCACCAGAACAACTACGGCTTCTTCAGCTGGTTCAGCGTGCAGAACACCGGCGGTTCCGATGCCACTGTCAATGTTTCTTACTCCGATGGCACGACGGCTGGCCCGATTGTTGTCAAGCCCGGTGCTTCTTACACGTTCGATCAATCGAGCGAAACTCACTCTTTGAAGTTCTTCGCAGGCACAGTTACCAGCACACAGCCTGTAGTAGTTGTGGTAAACCAGGAAAATACTATTGGTAAGACTATTCAGGCCTATACTGGCTTCGATAAAGGTGAATCCAACACTCTGATGCCGCTCATTAACGCAAATAATTACGGCTACATTACGGGTGTCCAGTTACAGAATGGCGGCACTCAGGCTTCGGATGTCACGGTAACTTATACCCCAACCGTTCTTAATGGAAGCCCAGTTGGACATCAGTGCACTGAAACTCATCGCGTTGCTCAAAATGCCTCGGTAACCTATACATTAGCGGCATTTGCAGGTACCTTTAAAACTTCTGCAACAGACACGACAACCTGCATAAAAGAACGGTTTGTCGGCTCGGCCCAGGTTACTGGCAATAGTACGGATCAACCTGTCATTGCGGTAGTCAATCAGGCTACTCCAACCTCGGCCGGCGCTTATGGCAGCTTCCTGCCTTCCCGTGCTACCGCGAAGGTGGTTTTGCCGCTGATCGCGGATCGCAACTACGGTTGGTATACCGGTTTCAACTTGATGAACGTTGGTACCGTTCCTGTAGATGTATCCTGCACCTTTACGGGTGGCGTAGCCTACGCAGTCAACAAGACTTTGCAGCCGGGTGAGGCGATAACCGAAGGTCAGAACAACAAGATCAAGGATAAGTACGCTGGCTCCGGTTCCTGCACCGCGGTTGTGAATGGCGGTGGCGCTGGGACTCCCAAGATTACCGCTGTCGTGAATCAGGTTTCGCCGAACGCTAACGATAACCTGCTGGTGTATGAAGGTGTAAATGTCCAACCGTAAGGCTTGACAAAACCACTACTGATAAGTTTCTGGCTGCGGGGCGCATCATGCGCCCCGCAGTGTTTATAGCTAATTATCTTTTATAACCTGAGGAGTCTTACTCCTTCTTTTTTGCCACGATCACCATATCATCATTCATAATAATCTGGCTGCCAGTTCGAAATAGAAGCTTTTTGTGGTTTAATATTCCGCTGCTTGTCTGAGTTTGCCAGTTTGATAGCCATGGAAATATACTTACTAAAGGCTTGTAAAAGTAGAGAATAATAGCCCTTAGAAAGATTACGCGAAATAAATTGATTGCCCAGTTTTTGAGTTCAGCGATTGGTGTTGCGTCTATCGTATGAATGCCGCTAACTTTTCGAACTTCAAAGCCAGCATTATTCAACATTAACTCCATCGTCTTGCGTGTAAACATAGTCAGGTGAGCAATTGGGTTGATGTAGCGCCAGTTCTTCCCATATAATCGAGAAAATACATTTCCGATATCATGTGTACTTAACATGAGTATGCCACCTGGCTTTAGAAGGATATTGATGTGTTGCAACAATTTTAGGGGATATGGATGATGTTCAATAACATCAAAAAGGGTTACACAGCCTAGACTCCCAGCCGGGATCGGCATTTGCTCAAGTTCTCCTGCTAAAACTTCAATCTTTTGTGTAGCACGGCAATAATCTATAAAAAAAGGTGCAATTTCCTGTCCTATAATCGAATAGCCGGCTTCGCGGGCTACTACTAAAAAGTTTCCCGCACCGCAACCTACATCAAGTATCAGCCCGGTTGGGTAAAAATGTTTCAAAGAGCGTAAGTATCGCTGAAATAATTTTCTAAGTTGATTAGAGTTATCAATCGACCAATCATCTACAAATTGCATGTCTACAGGATTTTCAAACGAGTAGAATGTTTTCAGGCTTTCTGAGGTTGGTCTTGGATTGATATAGCTTAAACCACATTTTTTACATCGAACCATATTGAATAAATTTGACCCATAACGATCCAGCTGATCCGGGCGGACTTGAATTTCAAACACTAGATCTGTATTACTAGATCCACATAAATTGCAACATATCTTTTCAAGTTTGTTGGAATCTATCATATAAAAAAGCCTTCACTTGATACTTACGCATATGGTTTATAGCAAAAACCAAATTCATGCTAGGGCAGCACAAATACCTAATTCCTTTGGGGTGATCGATATTATAACCTTTCTAGCATTGAAACTTACACTTTCCATGCATCTCAATTATTTAATTTTAGGGAAATAAGTTGTGGTAAACTTGTTTATATTCCGAATTTCTGATAACCACCCACCTGGAAATAATTTTCAAAATCGTTTTAGATGGTTCATTATTGCGAAAGGTACTATGAAAAACTTCCCTGTCTTGTTTTTGCTAACCCTGTTGATTACAGCTTGTTCACTTAACGCCCAGCCATCCGCTGAATCCATAAAAGGTTCAGATGTATCTACAACCACCCAATCAGACAGTTATCCAGCTATACAGGAAGAAGCAGTTACCCTGGAAAGTGGCAGCAGTTATCCTGCTCCAGCCAAAGATGGACAGTCTGTTTCAAGCTCAGCTTCTCCAACAGAAACTGTAAACCCATCCTTAGCTCAGGTAAAAGGAACCTTTCAAATGCGGGACAAACCGGCAATGGTATATGTTCTGTATTTATCGCCAACGGTAAAGGATAACCAGGGCCGAGAAATTATCGTTAACTTTGATCGGAATATATCCATATTGGCTGAGCCAAATGAAAGAGGACAGTTTTCATTTGTAAACGTGCCGCCTGGTCAATATGGCTTAGTTTATGATGCAATTAGCACCTCTTACCTGATGTCAATCCCTGGTAAGGATGAAACGCTCCTGATTACTGTAAATGGGAATGAAACAATTGATCTTGGCGTATTAAAGTATGAGAACCCACCGAACCAATAGACTAGTTAATAAATAAATGGATTGGCATAAAACAACAATTTTTTAAAATTAACCACTTGATTGAATGGAAGCAACCTTCTGTGGCGTGGTAATGAAATACTTTCAACATATTAAATCAAAAAAAATATCCGATTGGGGAAGTCTCTTTACCATTACTTGCCTGACGGCTTATATGTACGTTTTCATGGAGTGGCTATTTATCATTACCAAGCCGTCCTTTATGAATCTCCTGAGTTTTTTTAAAAAAGTTGAAATACTGTTTTTTTTTGGGTCGTTTACTGCAATTGTATTGTCACTCATTGTTTTTCCTCTCACGATTATTAGCGCTTTGCCCTGGTTCAAAAAGCACAAACATTATTTTATAAAATTTAGTTGTTTACTACCTGCTGTGGTTTGGGGGGCGCTCTTGCTTTTATTGGTCGATAATTTTACTTATACTTTATTTAAATTCGGCATTGTTTCTACAAGAGGGTATATTAAAAGTTTCTATGCGGTGTTATTTGTTATTTTAGTGCTTGTAAGTTACATCCGAATTTTAGACATTTTGGATGCATTTACGAAACGAGAGGTACGATGCTCTTTTCAAAAACAGCAAAATTTATTTTTATTTGGGCTCATACTACTGTCATTTTCCGTCCCTATTATAAATAACGATATTATCAACAGGGTAAGTGGCATCGCCAAGGTTACCTCCTTTAAGAATTTACCCCATATTCTTATGATAACCAGTGATGGATTAGATGCGTCTCATTTATCATCATATGGGTATAAACGAGACACAGATCCACGGATTCGACAGCTATCATCATCTTCACTCGTTGCGGATAATGCCTTCCCGAACTCAAACGTTACGGCTAGCTCAATTGTATCCATTTATACTGGAAAGTATCCTTCCCAATCTCGCTTCTTCTATCCTCCCAATATTCTTAGAGATGCCAATGCATATGAACACTTACCAGGAATATTGCGATCATTAGGATATTACACAGTACAGATAACTCACCCATATTATGTAGATGCCGTTACCTTTAACTTATTGGATGGGTTTGAAGTTTCAAATGGACAGAAGGTTTCCACGAGCAAGGTTTTGTCTGCGATTACTACATACGTAACGAACGATTTTGCATACTTTTTATACGAAATAGGTAATCGGATTGTGGATCGCTTAAAGCATATTTTTTATATAAAGGAGATGGTTCGACAGGTTGAAACAGTTACAAATCCAGAGGCTTTTAACGATCAGGAAAAAGTGGATGAGGTAATTAAGCTGATAAGGAATTCACAACAACCATTGTTTGTTCATATTCATTTGATGGGAACTCATGGCGATAAGTTTATGCCTCAAGAACAAGTTTTTTCTAAGGGACAGGCTCTTGCTTCTCAAGGATCTTTCAATCAGGACTTTTATGATGATAGTATTATTGAGTTTGACCAGGAGATTGGCAAAATTCAGGACGAATTAATGCGCACAAATTTATTTGATAGAACTATCCTGATTATTGGGACAGATCATGGCCAAAAATGGACTGAAAATCACCGGATTCCATTGATTATCCGCTTTCCTAACGGCGAATATGCGAGAAAAATTAAACCAAATGTGCAGAATTTAGATATTGCACCAACAATTCTAGATTATTTGGGGATAACAAAACCTGAATGGATGAGTGGGGTATCACTACTCCATTTCGACCCAGACCTACAACCAGTTTTTTCACTAAGCCCATCACCTGCAATAAAAGGTGAAACAGGATGGACATTAGATCTCAGTAAGATTCACCCCCCATTTTATGATCTGGGAATCATTAACGTAATATATTGTCAAAAATGGTATAAATTAGATCTTGACAAAAGAACTTGGAATTCTGGAAAGGTATTGGGAGTTACAGAATCTTGTCCAGAAAAAAACAACATAAATGACAAGGATGTTCTCATATTGATGGAGAAACATCTAAAACAGGCGGGTTATGACACATCATCCTTGTCCAATTTCGACCCTGATTCATCGAAAGTCAATCCCTAGTAGATTCAGAAAATTCCAGCTTCCACCCGCCGCCGCAGCCCGGAATAGTGATCCCGCCCACCACTTTGCTGGCCTCGCCGACTTTGATGTTGTAGGTCATCCCCGCCGCCATGAGGAAATCGGCGTAGCCGGGGCCGATCTCAGGCGCCAGGCCGGTATAAAGGGTGTCTTCCCCGTTCTGCCAGATGATTAAAATCTGCACGCCGGGCAGCGGTTTCTCATCCGCATCGGTGACCTGGATCTGGACCAAGGCCGGCGGGTCGTTCGCTGCGCATGCCTCTCGCTTGCTCTTCATCACAAACGGCGCATCCTGGACGGGCAGCGGCGTGGAGGTTGGCCGGGGGGTGAAGGTGGGCGGCGGGGTGTTGGTGATGGTTGGGGTACGGGTGGGCGGAGGCAGGGTGGGGGTCTGGATGGCAGCGGAGACCTCCGTGGCGGAGGTTGGTTCGAGCGTGATTTCTGCGACAGGCGTCTCGGTGGTGTCGCCGCTTGCGACCGCTTGTGGAGAGGAAGTCTCGCCGGGCGCGGCGGATGCGCCTTGCGGGCGGCCCAGGTCCGCGGCCAGTAAGGCCAGCGCGCGGGCTTCTTGGGGCGGCTGGTTTTCGGCCAGCATGCGCTGCGCCTGTGAGGCCAGAATTTGCACGGACCCGCCGGTTTCTAACAGCGCCAGCCGCTCGCGTGCGCGGCCCAGGTTTTTGTCAGACGCATAGGCCAGGGCGATCAGGCGGCGGTATTCGTCTTTATAAGGCGCGGCCAGGGACTGGGGTACATTATCCACGTATTGGACGGGGCTAACCAGCCAGGCATAGGCCACCCCAAGCGCCAGGCCCATTAACAGCCCGGTCAGCAAGTACAGGTTCCCGCGCTGTTCGCTGCGGGTGGATCGCCTGCGCCGGATAGGCCGGGGCGCAACTTCCTCTTCTTCTTCATCTTCCCAGGCATCGTTCATGGCTTGTCTCCAGGCACAGGTGTCTCGCCGGCGCTTTGTAAGGCCAGCGCCAGCTTGCCCATCAGTTCCTGGTCGCGGGCTGCGTAGCCGCGCTCACGGGCGGTCAGGATGGCGGAAGAGACGATGCGCGTGGGCGGCAGGCTGTCGAGTAAGGCCAGCCGCCGGGAGGCCTGTTCCAGGTTGTTATCCGCGTTGTAGATCTCGGCCACCATCAGAACGTAGTCGGCTTTGTAATCGTTGTGCAGCATGGAAGGGGCGGTATCCTCGTACTTGACCGGGTTGAGCACCCAGCCGTACAACAGTCCCAGCCCGACGCCAACGGCGATCATGAGAAAAAACAAGGCAATTCGTTTTCCGCGCATAGTTGTTTACTTTGTTCCCGGTTGGTCGAGCATTGGAATTTTGAGCCCGTTCTTCCTGGCCGCTTCGATGGCCTCAGGGTAGCCGGCATCCGCGTGGCGGACGATGCCCATGCCCGGGTCGGTGGTGAGCACGCGCTCGATCCGCCGGGCGGCGGCGGGGGTGCCATCCGCGACGATCACCATTCCGGCATGCTGGCTGAAGCCAATTCCCACGCCGCCGCCGTGATGGAAGGATACCCAGGTTGCGCCGCCGGCAGCGTTGATCAGCGCGTTGAGGATCGGCCAATCGCTGATTGCGTCGCTGCCATCGCGCATACCCTCCGTCTCGCGGTTCGGAGAGGCCACCGAGCCGGAGTCGAGGTGGTCGCGGCCGATGACGATGGGCGCTTTTAGCTCGCCCCTGGCGACCATTTCGTTGAACTTCAACCCGGCCATAGCCCGCTCTCCGTAGCCCAGCCAGCAGATACGCGCGGGCAGTCCCTGGAAAGGCACTTTTTCACGCGCCAGACGCAGCCAGCGGTGCAGGTGCTCGTCATTGGGGAAGAGTTCCATAATCGCCTGGTCGGTGCGGTAGATATCTTCCGCGTCTCCTGAAAGCGCCACCCAGCGGAAAGGACCTTTGCCTTCGCAGAACAGCGGGCGGATATAGGCAGGAACGAAACCAGGAAATTCAAAGGCATCTTTGACGCCATAGTCAAAGGCGCGCTGGCGCAGGTTGTTGCCGTAATCGAACACCTCGGCGCCGCGGCGTTGGAATTCGAGCATAGCCTCAACGTGGCGGGCCATTGACTGCATGGAGCGGCGGGAATATTCTGGCAGGATCGGCGCGGCGCAGTGCATCTGCTCCGGCGATATCCATCCCGGCTGGGACATACATCAGCACATCATGGGCGGGGGTCTGGTCGGTGACCACATCGGGGATAATGCCGCGCAGGGCCAGTTCCGGGTAAATCTCAGCGGCATTGCCGATCAATCCGATCGAACGCGGGGTTCCATTCTGGCGGGCTTCCTCAGCCAGGGTCATGGCCTCTTCCAGCGTATCCACCACCACATCCACGTAGCCAATCTCCTGGCGGCGGTGGGCGCGCTGCGGGTCTGCCTCAACGATTACGCCTACGCCTTCGTTCATCGTGATCGCCAGGGGTTGGGCGCCGCCCATCCCGCCCAGGCCGGCGGTGAGAACCAGCTTGCCTTTGAGCGAGTTCCACCCGCGCTGGCGGGCCAGCGCGCCAAGGGTCTCATAGGTGCCCTGCAAAATGCCCTGCGTGCCAATGTAGATCCAGGAACCGGCGGTCATCTGCCCATACATGATCAGGCCTTTTTTTGCCAGGTCGTCGAAATGTTCCTGGGTGGCCCAATGCGGAACCAGATTGGAGTTGGCGATCAACACCCGCGGGGCATCCGGGTGGCTTTTGAACACCACCACCGGTTTGCCAGACTGGACCAGCAGGGTCTCGTCATCTTCCAGTTCGCGCAGCGTGGCCAGGATTGCGTCGAATGCTTCCCAACTGCGTGCAGCCTGCCCGCGCCCACCGTAAACGACCAGATCCTGGGGCCGTTCGGCGACCTCGGGGTCCAGATTATTTTGAAGCATGCGGTAGGCCGCTTCTGTCAGCCAGGATTTGCAGGCCAGCTGTGTACCGCGCGGTGCGCGCACAGTGCGGGGATTGGACATTGAACAACCTCCCAGAGAAATTTTCCAGGGAAACGAAGTTGAGGTTTTCGTAGTAAACCCTGGTTCATTATACGCCGAGTGCTGGTCAGGGGTAAACTGCCATTTATCGTTATTTCATCCGATAGATCCGAATCTCATACCCCCCATCATTGAAGATTTTTACCAATTTTAGCGAGGCAAACAGCTGCTCATACTGTTCAATTTCGGCTGCAAATTTTTCAGGGTTGTAGTAGTAGCGCCCATACATCCCCTGGCTAAACACCAGGTATTCGAAATGATTTTCCTCGTACCAATTCCGCTCATGGGGGAGAAACCCAGAAACGCCGACCACATCATATTTCAGCGGGTCGACATACGGCGAGTAAGCTTCCAGGCCAATCCGCGAGCCTTGCGGAATGTTTTGCTCGATCCAGACCTGCGCGGTTGTCCGGCTGTTCACCTGCAGGGAATTTTTACCGTTCATAATGCTTTCCCGTAAAGGCCACGCAACGGCGATAAAAATTAGCAGGATTGTTCCGGCGCGCGCGAGCAGTTTTTTGTTTGGTAATCTGGCCTGCCCTTTTTCGATTACCAGACCTAAGAAGCATGCGGCTATAACATCGACAAAAGGCAGCATGTGCAGGAGCGTATGCTCATTATAGTATTTCATCATACTGAGCATCACCAGGTAAAGGAAAGGAAAGCTTCCCGCAATGAGGAAGTAGGGCTGGCGTTTCAACACAGCGTACAAAATTCCGGCAAGCGCCGCTGCTGCTACAATGCCCTCAAATCGAAAAAGGTAAGTGCTGTAATACACCAGGGGGATATCGGCGAAGCCAGGCCACCCAAGGACATAGGCATCGCGGCCAGCAAAAATTTCAGCGAAAAAATCTTTAAAGTCCAGAACTGTATAAACATTGGTAGCGAGAAAGCCAATCCCGGCGAAAAAACCAGCCAGGTAAAGCCGCGGGTCTCCCCAACCTTTTCTGCCCGTGCGTAAAAAATGCGCAGCGACCAATGTCACTGCTACAACGGCTCCGTTATATTTCGAACCGATTGTCAGTCCAACAGCAATCCCCGCCAACAGATAATAACGCGTTTGGCCAGTCGCAAAAAGACGCAGCGAAAACCAAAGGGTGAGGATTGCAAAGAATGCCACAAAAATGTTTGGCAGGATCAGGCGGCTCTGAATAATATTCGCGTTTGAAACAGCGGTAAATGCAGCAGCTAGAAGACCGATAAACGGGTTCTTGCTAATTTCTTTCGCACAGCGGTAGCTCAAGTAAATCGTCCCAACGCCAAACGCAATCGATACGAGCCTTCCAATGTAGTAAACATTTTGATCCGCAATGATACCGGTCCCCATGATCAACATCTGAGGAAAAGCAATATCGCTTGAATTATGAAACGTACCGGTCCAACGGAGCAAGCGGTAGTAAATTGCGTAGAAAAAGCCGTTGATATAAAAAGGCAGCGCGGGGTAGATAAAATAATGCGGATTTAAACTGTGCGCCTTCAGCATGGAAAGGTAAACATTTACTACCTGAAATTCATCCGGATGAAACAGGTAAGGAAGCCCCCATCCGATGCCAGAGAAGCGCAGCAAGAAACCGGTTGCGAGGATACCAAACAGTAACGCGCGTTCCAAGATGGAGAATTTGATTTTGCGGACTTTTTCTGGCAGCATAGTAACTCTGGGTGAGGGTGTGCGAAGATTATAACATAACCATATTTGGTGAAATTGTTTGCACGGTGTCTCAGGTATAATCAGGTCGCGAGATTAAATTCTTCCCTTTTCCGTGTGGTTAAAGGTATTCTTTTGCGCAGCAAGCATATAAAGGATTGCGGGATATGTTGAATCGGGTAAAACGAATGATTCTTGGCACAGGCCTGGAGACTTTGGCCCGCCGGTTATATATACGCTTTGACCCTTCAGAAGGCGGGAAATATGACCGAGAGGCCCTGGCGATTATGAGACGGTGCTTGAAGCGCAATTCCAACTGCATCGATATCGGAGCCCACCGGGGGACGATATTGCGAGAAATTGTGGCGCTATCACCGGCTGGAACGCAGTATGCTTTTGAACCTGTACCAGAGAATTACCGTTACCTGGTGAAATCCTTCCCGAGGGTAAAGGTATTTCCTGTGGCATTAAGCAACAGCATGGGGAAAAGGCGCTTTACCCATATGATTGACCATCCTACGCGGAGTGGGTTTAACACGCCGGTAGAAGAGGGTGAGGCGGCAGAAGCGATCACTGTGGATACGGATCAGCTGGATCATCTCATCCCAAGCGACCAGCGACATTCATTTTATAAAGCTTGATGTGGAAGGGGCTGAGTTCCAGGTGTTCCAAGGCGGGCAGGAGGTAATTTCCCGGAACAAGCCATTGATTGTCTTTGAACATGGTCAGTATTCACATAATTTCTACCATGCGACTTCGGTTGAAATTTTCGATCTTCTCGTAAAAGATTGTGGATTGAAAATTTCCCTTCTAAGACGCTGGTTAGAAAAACAGCCGGCGCTTGAAAGGGAGGAGTTTGCTATGGAAGTGGAACTGGGCAGGCATTATTACTTTGTTGCCTATCCATCTGAAATGTTATGGTAAACTACATTTCGCTATGATGGACGAGAAGACGTTAGTTACCCTTGAATTTCAAAAGATCCTGGAGCGGCTGGCCAGCTACGCCAATTTTAGCGCCTCCGCTGACCTGGCCCGTGAACTGCGCCCGGTAAGTGAGTTTGATGAAGTGCTCAAACGACAGGCGCGCACAACGGAAGCTCGCCGGCTGCTGGACACCAACGCGGATGTGCGCATCGGTGGCGCGCATGATGTGCGCCCACTGGTGGAGCGCGCTGCCCGCCGCGGCACGCTTGAACCGGCCGATTTGCTGGCGATTAAGGATACGCTGATATCTGCGCGGGAGCTTTCGCGCGTCTTTGAGCGCAATGCCGAGATCTACCCACGGCTGACGGAAATCGCGGTGGACCTGCCGCCACCGCCGGGTATCGTTGAGTTAATCTCGCGCACCATTTCTGACCGGGGGGATGTGCAAGATTCCGCCTCGCCCAAGCTGGCCAGCCTCCGCGGCGAGATTCGAGTTGCGCACGAGCGGCTGCTTTCGCGGCTGCAGAAAATGATCAGCGACTCGAAAGTTGCGCCGATGCTGCAGGAAGGCATCATCACCCAACGCAACGGGCGTTATGTAATTCCGCTGCGTTCCGAGTTCAAGGGGAAGGTGCGTTCAATCATCCACGACCAGTCCTCTTCGGGGGCAACGCTGTTCATCGAGCCGCTGGTGGTTGTCGAGCTAAACAACAAGTGGCACGAGTTACAGCTGGATGAACGCAACGAGGTGCTGCGCATTCTGGCGGAAATCTCTGACCAGGTGGGGGAACACGCGGTGATGATCAGCATGCTGGTTGAAGCACTGGCGCGCATCGACCTGGCGCTGATGTGCGCCAAGTACGCGGAGGATATCCGTGCTTCCGAGCCGGTGCTCGAGTCCCTGAAGGGCAAAGGCCGCCCGAACCACCCGGGCAGTGTGATCCGGCTGGACCAGGCCCGCCACCCGCTGCTCGATCCGCAAACCGTTGTGCCGATTGACGTACTGCTGGACGACAATACCTTCGCGGTCGTCATCACCGGACCGAATACGGGCGGCAAGACGGTTACGCTAAAGACAGTGGGCCTGCTGGTGCTGATGGCGCAGTCGGGCATGCACATCCCGGCCCGCTCTGGCTCGGCGTTGAGTGTGTTCCATAATGTCTTTGCCGATATCGGCGATGAGCAGTCCATCGAGCAGTCGCTTTCCACGTTCTCGGGGCATATCCGCAATATTGTGCGCATCCTGCGCCGGGCGGACGAGAAAGCGATGGTGTTGTTTGACGAGCTGGGCGCGGGCACCGACCCGCAGGAAGGCGCGGCTCTGGCGCGAGCAATCCTCTCACACCTGGTGGCAAAACGCATTCCCTGCCTGGTGGCTACGCACTATCCCGAGCTAAAGGTTTACGCGCATGGTACGCCGGGGGTGATCAATGCGAGCATGGAATTTGATTTGCAGTCGCTGCGCCCCACATACTACCTGACGATTGGTTTGCCTGGGCGTTCAAACGCGCTGGCAATTGCCCGCCGTTTGGGGTTGCCGCCCGAGATCATCGACAGCGCGAAATCGGAGTTAAATCCCGATGACCTGCGCGCCGAAGATTTGCTCAACGAAATTCATCGCCAGCGCGACCTTTCACGTAAAGCCCGGCAGCAGGCGGAGAATGCGCAGCAAGCCGCAGAGAAGCTAAAAGTGGATCTCAGCACGCGCCTGGAGAAAATAGAAGACGAGCGCCGCCGGATTCTGGAGCAGGCCCGCCAGAAATCGGAAGCCGAGATGGGAGCGCTGCAAGGCGAAATGGAAAGCCTGCGCCGGCAGTTAGCCCGCGCGCGCCAGCCGTTGGAAGCGCTCAAGCCGCTTCAGGAACAGGTGAATGAACTGAGCGCGGCTGTACAGAAACCGGTCGAGCGGCAGGCAGCGCCGGAAAGCGCCACGCCGCGCCCGCTGCGCCTGGGGGATAAGGTGCGCGTGCGATCGATCAAGATGGATGGCGTAATCACCGCGATGAGCGATTCGGATTTTGAGGTGCAGGTCGGAAACCTGCGCGTGCGCGCCCGGCAGAATGATATCCAGCGGGCCGGCGAGCCGGAAATACCTCTGGTGGAAGCGCCAGTAAAGATGCCCACCCGGGTTGCCTCGCGCTCGTCTGAAGCATCCAGCAGTGCAAAGGCTTCGGCAGGGTATTACCCTTCGCCAGGCATGGAACTGGATATACGCGGGCAGCGCGCGGAAGATGCGCTGGATGCGCTCGACCGATATCTTGAGTCGGCTTACCTGGCCGGGCTGCCGTTTGTGCGCATTATCCATGGCAAAGGCACCGGCCGGCTGCGCCAGGTGATCCGGGAGGCGCTGGGCCAATCGCAGCATGTGAAAAATTGGGAATCTGGCAGCGATAAAGAAGGCGGCGACGGCGTCACCGTTGCTCGCCTGGCTGTCTAAACCTACGCGCATCGGAACTGCCGGGCTGATTTTCCCTTGCTTTAAACCAAAAAGGTCAACGGATTTCCCCTGAGTAAGACCGTTGACCTTTTTTATGCACAGGTCCCCTGTTACCTGTGCCCCGTTAGCGTGTTATTTCGTTTTCTTTTGTCTTTCACTTGTATTATACGGGTTAACCGTTGCCGAAACGTGGACAAACTACTCGTTTTTAGCGGATTCTGTCCACGTTCTTTGCCTTGTCAGAAACCAGTTTTGTAGCTCAGGGGTCTGGGTATGTTTTTTCAACAAATGGATGCATTCTTGCAGCCGGCGGGAAGCGTTAACCTGATCCTCCAGGCCGGTGGCTCGGGCGGCTTTTTGCCAGAGCGTGCATGCCTCGATTTCGATGGGAAGCTGCGCAATCGCCCGGGCAGCTTCGGCGGCCTGCCTGGCGACCTGCGCGGCAGGTTCGGGGCAATTTTGCATCAGCCAGCTTTTTGCTTCCAGCAGGAGACAGCGGGCTTCGATTTCGGGCAGGCCACGCCGGTTCGCCTCAGTGTGGATTGAGTCGAATAAAAGTTGGGCAGCAGCCGTCTGGCCGGTGTCCACCAGGATGCTGGCTTTGGCCAGCTCCGCTAAAAGTTGGAACAATGTAAGCCCTTTATGCCGGGTATACGGGATGACCTGACCGATAATTTCCAGGCCGTTGTGCGGGTCTGCCTGGGCCGCGTAAACCAGCGCCAGGTGGATGTGGTTGTCCAGTGCGTGAAAATTCTCGTAGCCTACCTGGCTGCCGCGCTGGTGATAGGCTGCGGCATCTTCAACTGCGCCTAGGAAGAACGCCAGCTTGCCTAACAGGCAGTCCATGCCTTCCTTTATGAAAATAGAAGGGTGCTGCTCGGCAATATGCAGCGCGCGATGCGCGTGCTGCCAGGCGGCATCCAGGTCCCCCATCGCCAGGCTGGCTAAGGCTACCGATGCATGCAGGTCGCCAATCAGATGGGGGAACTGCATGGTATGGGCGCGCGCCAGGCCATTGGAGGCAAGCTCCAGGCTTTCGGAATATCGCCCAAGATAGCATTTAGCCACGGCTTGCATGCCTAGCGCGCGGACCGCGGTAATATGTTGAAACGTTTCATCTGCGTCTTTGAAGGAACGCTTGGCCATTTCGAGCCCCAATACTGGCCAGCCGGTGATGGTATACATAACGGACAGGGAATATTCGGTTAGTGCGCGCGCTTCAATGCTTTGGTTATCATCGGCCTTTTCCCCTAGTTTGAGCGCTTTCTGGAAAGCTGCCTGGGCCTCTTCATAGCGGGCGGTCTGCATCATAAACGAACCGCGGCGGTTTTGCGCTTCGATATACTCAAACAACCGGCCAGCCTGTTCCAGGTAAGGCGCGGCCTTTTCCAGGTGGGCGATCCCTTCATCTGGCAGCATGCGCAGCTCTGCCATTTGCGCAAATCCATTGTACGCGCTGCCGGCCAGGAGTGCGTTTTGACGGTATTGGCCATATTGGAGCAGGCGGCCGTAGGCTTGCTCCATCATTGTGGCGTCACTAAGATCGAAGGCCAGGCGGCCCCACTGGCGGTAAAGCTGGTAGATGGAGATATCGGAGGCCAGGTGATCCAGCCGCTGTAAGATGAGCTCGGCGCGCCGGTAGGATGTGACTGCCATGTCTTTCTCGTGCTGCCGCCAGGCAAATAATGCCGCATCCAGCCAGTGTTGGAACGCGGCGTTCAACTCGCCAGCTTCTTCATAATGGTTGGCAAGCACCGCTTCTGTTTCTGGGCTCTGCCCCTGGTGCTTTTGTTCCATGAAGCGGGCAATACGCAAGTGCAGCAGCCGCTGGCGCGCCGTGCTCATTTCCAGAAGCACAACTTCGCGGATTTTTTCGTGCACGAATATATACCCACCCGAAGGCCGGTCATGCAGGGCCGCTTTGATCAGGTTTAGCTGCGCCAGCGTTTCGAGCGACTGTACCACCTGTTCGGGCGGGATCATGCAGGTGCTTTCCAGCAAATCCTCAGAAAACTCGCTGCCAATGACGGCTGCCAGGCTGATCACCTGTGAAGCAGAGGGACCCAGATGCTGGAGGCGTTCGCGGATAATGGCATGCACGCTGCTGGCCAGCGGTAAAAACTCGATTGCGGCAAGCTGTGAATTGAATGAATAATCGAGCAGCATGCGCAGCGTTTCGAGCAAGAAAAGCGGGTTACCGCCGGTTTCACGTTCCAGGCGCTGAATGAATGCGGGTAAGATGGAGTCGCCCAACACGTATGTGGCCAGAGCGCCAATTTCTTCAGGGTTGAGTGGCGCAAGGCTGAGGCGCTGAACAGAAAAGGCGCTGCGCGGCCGGTTGAGAAAGCCTTCCAGGTGGGGAGGTATTTCTTCCGGTCGGGCCGCCAGGATCAGTGCGCCATGTTCGCCAAACAACCCACGCTCGGCCAGGTAGGCCAGGGCCGAGAGGGTGGCCGGATCGCTCCATTGTGCGTTGTCGAGGAAAAGTAGAAAGCGCTGTTTTTTGCTTATGAAGAGAAACAACTGGTGCAGCGCTTCGAAGATCAGGCTGTGCTCCTGGCTGTTGGCCACCTGGAGCGGGCGGATTTCAGGGCGCATAATCGATAACTCGGGCAGCAGCAGCGAGAGCGGCGTAACCCAGGTCAGGTCCATTTGTTTCCATTCTTCCGCGCGGATATCATGGCGCAGCAGATCGATGATCGGCTGGAAGGGCAGGTTGTTTTCCATGATCCTCGCCGGGGCTAACAGCAGCCGCGGCACAGGTTTCAGGGAAAAAAACAGTTCGCGCACCAGTCGGCTTTTGCCCGCGCCCGCTTCCCCAAATACAATGACCGGGTTACCCCGCCGGGTGGCGAACTGCAGTTCCTGCAGCAAGGCTTGTTGGCCAACGAAAGGAACCTGGATATCAGCCAGGGCGGGCCAGGATGGCCGCTCGCTGTCGACCGCCGTCTGTGAAGCGCCCTCGCGGATCTTGCGCGAGAGGCTGAGCAGCGAAGGGGGCAGCTCGCTGTAGCCTTCTCTCCGAAACAGTTCCTGCAGGTAGGTGCAGTAGTTTAACGCCTCGCTGTAGCGTCCCTGGCTGTGCAGCAGGTTGAGCAGGCGGTAATGCAGGGTTTCATTGGTCTCATCGCCTTCCAGTGCCAGGTGAAGCCGGTCGATGGCGCCTTCAATATCGCCGCTGGCCACATCGTGGTCGGCCAGGCGCTCGAGCAGGCGCTGGCGCTGCGTTTCGAGCTGCTGGCCGGTTGAGAACAGCCAGTCGTTCAACGCCTCGCTTTCCGGCAGCGTTGCTCCGGCCAGGAAGCGCTCGGAACGCCACAGGCGGATGGCCTGCACGACTTTTTGGTAAACCGCTTGCGTGAGGGGGGTGGTGGCGGGCGTTTGCGCGCAGGCGCGCGCCGTCTGCGCGGCCAGCGATTCAAATTCCAACACATCCGAGAAGACCTGTGATAGATCCAGCCCGACCCGGTCTTGCTCGGTGACGATCAGGTCAGGGTCGGGGAGCTGGGCGCGCAGCTTGCTCAACATTTCGCGCAGATGCCGGCGGCCATCCTCTTCGGCTGCGTCCGGCCAGAACAAGAGGATCAGATCGGCCCGCCCAACCATGTCTTTCTGGCAGGCCAGGAAGAACAGCATCCAGCGCAGCAGTCGGCGCTGGATCTGTAACGGCTGGTCGCCGGTATATACAACCGGCGTGCCCAGGAGGAGAATGCGCAAGTCTGTTTTGGCAGTCATGTCTTCTCCTTCGCGGTTAACCTGCTCGCTCCTCAGGTTCGGCGGCCTTAGCTGCGCGGCGCGCTGGCGGGCCATATTCAAGCGTTTCGTTCGCGGCCACGCGGTTGGCTTCACTCACATTGCCCAGCATCTGGGCCAGTTCTTCCAGCCGGTTGTGATCGTTGAGCTGCTCCACGTGCGTTATCGTCCGGCCGCCTTCCACCTGTTTGAGCACGCGGAAATGCTGGTCGCCAAAGGCCGCCAGCTGCGGCAGATGCGTGACGCACAATACTTCGTGGCGGCGGCCAAGCTGCCACAACTTTTCGCCAACGACCATACCGACTCGCCCGCCGATGCCCTGGTCGATTTCATCGAAAATCAGGGTGGGGATGTTATCTGCCTGGGCAAGAACGTTCTTTAGCGCCAGCATCAGGCGCGACGTCTCACCGCCGGATGCAATTTTCACCAGCGGCTTCAAGCCCTCGCCTGGGTTCGGTGCAATCAGAAATTCGACCCGGTCGATGCCGGTGGCGTCAAACGAGACACACTCCCCGGAATCCAGGGTTACGCCGCCCGGGTCTGGGAGGTTTTGGAAATCAACCGCGAAGCGCGCGCCCGACATACTCAGGTCATTCAGCTCGCTCTCTACGCTGTCTTGCAGTGACTGGGCGGCTTCTTTTCGTTTTTGGGAAAGGGTCTGCCCTTTCTCGGCCAGGACCTTCAAAGCCGCCTGTTCTTGCTGCTTCCAGCTCGGCGATGCGTTCGGTGGCGTGAGCGATGGTTTCCAGTTCCTGGCGGGCTTTTTCGGCGAAGGCCAGCACGGCTTCGATGCTGCCGCCATATTTCCGCTGCAGTTTATGGATCAAGTCCAGGCGCTCTTCGGTCTCTTCCAAACGGTGCGGGTTGAACTCGATGCCGTCCAGGTATGTCTGCAGCTCGAGAGCCAGGTCGCTGATCAGGTCGGCCAGCGTCTGCGCCTGTTCGTTGAGGTTTGTCTGGGAGGCGTCGATGCGCACCAGGGAAGCCATGGCCTGCACTACCTGCCCGATCTGATCGGAGATGGATGGCGCTTCAGGGGTGCCTTCGTCGAGCAGGCCAAGCGTTTGCTGGGCAAGCGCGGCCAGGTTTTCCGCGTTGGCCAGCCGCTCGCGCTCCTGGCGCAGTCCGGTCTCTTCGCCGGGGAGCAGGTGCGCCGCATCGATTTCCTGCAGCTGGTAGCTCAGCAGATCGGTACGGCGTTCGGCATCCTGCTCGGTCTGGCGCAGCTGGCTAAGCTCGCGGCGCAAGCCCAGCAAGGTGTCGTAGGCTTTGCGGTAATCGGCCAGGACTGGTTTCGCTGCCGGCATAGCGGTCGAGCAGGTGAATGTGCTGGCGAACGTTGAGCAGCGACAGGTGCTCGGATTGGCCGTGGATATCGATCAGGTAGGCGCCAATCTCGCGCACCAGGTTCAGGCTGGCGTTGCGCCCGTTCACGCGGGCTGTGCTGCGCCCTTCGCGGCGCAGCTCACGGCTGAGCGTCAGATAATCGGGATCATCCAGCAGGTCTTCGCGTTCCAGGATCTCCTGCAGCGGTTCGCCGGTTAGCGTCTGAAAAACGAAAGGTGGCTTCTACGCTGGCGCGCTCGGTGCCGGCGCGGATCATGGTTACATCCGCTCGCCCGCCCACCACCGCGGTTAGCGCATCCAGGATGATCGATTTCCCCGCACCGGTCTCGCCGGTAAAGGTAATCAAACCGGGCTTGAGTTCAAGCTCCAGTTGTTGGATAATCGCAAAATTTTCAATTCTCAGTTCAGTTAACATACGTTCGACAACAGACTAGGCTAGCGGAGTTGAATTCCACTCAAGCGGTAATAGGTTGTGCTGGCAACCAGGAAGATATAAATGCTCGGCCAGAGCAGTCCAAACAGGCCAAAGCCTCTGCCGCCGCCAATCACAACACCCAGTAGAGCAATCAAAGGGATCGGCAGCGCGCCAAGAATCGCGCCCGCGGTGGCAAGCTGGAACAGCAGCCTTGACCGCCGCCGGCGAACGACCCAACGTACAGCTTCGGCCAAAATGACCCCAATAACGGGGGCGATGAAGATGGTGAAAAAGCCTAAATAGGAAGCAGCAACGCTGCCCATGAACGACAGTACCCCGGCGACCACAATCGCTAATGGGTAATCGCTCCACTGCGCGGTATCAAATACCTTTTGCTGGCCGCGCACGCATTCCTTGCAGCGGTAACCGGTTGGGGTCAGTACCGCACAGGCCGTGCATATCGGCCGCTCGCAGCGGTTGCAGCGCAGCATGGTTTCCCGATCGGGGTGATTATAGCAGACGAGCTGTGTGTTTGTTGTGGTTTCCTGGCTCATTGCCGGTTTCCTGTCAGTTAAGGATTTTGTTCCATATACGCGGTAATATTCCGATAAAAATATCCCGGGTCTTGAAAGCGCACAAAATGCAAGGGTAGAGTCATTGGCCGTTACCCGCACGCTGTCGCCATCCAGCATGGGAACGGGAGCGCGCCCATCCACACTCATCACCGCCTCGTGCGAGGTGTGAACCGTCATGGTCACCCCGCTGCCTTCCGAGAGGATGATGGCCCGGTCCACAGAAAGATGCGGCGCCACCGGGATGATCAGGATATTGTGCAGGTCGGGCGGCATGATAGGCCCTCCGACGGCCAGTGCATAGGCGGTGGAGCCGGTAGGGCGTGGAGGCGATCAGGCCATCGGCCACGTAGTTGGCCAGCACATACCCATCCACCTCGGCCTGGATCTGGATGGGGCGCACAAACTGTCCCCGGCAGACCACCACCTCATTTACCACAATCCACGAACCCAACACTTTTCCATCCCGGACGTGTTCCGCGCGCAGCAGCATGCGCTCTTCCAGCCGGTAGCGTCCGTCCAGCAGCAGGGGCAGCAGTTCGTTCCATTCGTCCTGCTGGATCTCGGCCAGGAAGCCAAAATGCCCGATATTAATCCCCAGGACCGGCAGGTCCAATGGCGCGCAGATACTCCCTGCACGCAGCATGGTCCCATCCCCACCCAGGGCGATCAGCAGGTCAAATTCCCCTGCTTCGATGCGCTGGATCAGCGCTGGATCCTGAAGCACGCCCCAGGCGACCTTCTCTACACCGCGCTCGCTTGAGAAATCGCGCGATCTGTTCACCCTTCTCAATTCCTCCCGGAACGTTGACATGGGCAGCGATGGCAATCCGTTTCGGTATGGGAAGTTGTTTAGCCATATTTGCATAATTATATCGTAGAGTTACCTGTTTACAGTTCACAGTTTAATACAAAGAGCGCTCGCCCAGTCAGGCAGAATGGAGAGGTTTCTGACGGATGACTGTCCACTGATAACTGCTAACTGATCATGGTATACTTTCGCCACCATGGTGACCGTATGTCTTTGTTGAGCGCAGTCAATCTTTCCAAATCTTTTGGCCCAAACGACATCTTTCGAGATGTTTCCTTCAGCATCCCGCACCGGGCGCGAATTGGCCTGGTGGGGCCGAATGGGGTGGGCAAGACGACCCTGCTGCGCATCCTGATCGGGTTGGAAGACCCATCCGCGGGGTGATACAGCGCGCCAAAGGCGTGCGCTTAGGGTACCTGCCGCAGAATGCCACGCTCGATTCGGACAGCACCGTCTGGCAGGAATGCCTGGGCCTGTTTAGCGACCTGATTGGCATGCAGGAGCGCTTGAACCAGCTCGAACACGCCATGGGCGGAGAGCAGAGCGAAGAAGGACTGGAAGCGGCGCTGGGAACCTACGGCAGGCTGCAGGCGGAGTTCGAGCGGCTGGGCGGATATACGTTTGAGACGCGCATCCGCCAGACGCTCACCGGGCTGGGTTTTTCCGCCGGCAGATTACGACGCGCCCCTTGTACCAGCTTTCAGGCGGGCAGCGCACGCGCGCCCTGCTGGCCAAACTGCTGCTCAGCGACCCGGATCTGCTGCTGCTGGATGAGCCTACCAACCACCTGGATATCGCCGCGATCGAGTGGCTGGAGTCGTACCTGCGCGAGTGGCACGGCGCAGTGCTGCTGATTTCGCACGACCGGTACTTCCTCGACCAGGTAGTCAACACGATTATCGAGATGACCCCGGCGGTTTACACCTATCACGGCAACTACAGCGCTTACCTGCAGCAGCGCCAGGAACGCTGGGAGCGCGCGATGGAGATTTACGAGTCGGAAAAGGAACGCCTGGAGAAAGACCTGGATTACGTCAAGCGCAATATCTCCGGGCAGAACGTCAAACAGGCGCGCGGGCGGCTGCGCCGCCTGAGCCGCGAGGTGGAGGCCATCGAGAGCCTGGGGTTTGAAGGCGGTGCAGGGGCACAGACTGGGCGGAGATCGCCCCAGATGCGGACATATCCGAGCATTCCATGGGGGTGGAAGAGGTGGAAAAGCGCATCCATTCGCTGCGCCCGCCCAGCAACCGCCCGCCGCAGCTCAAGCTGCACCTCAAAGCCAGCGCTCGTTCCGGCGACCTGGTGGTGCGCACGCGCAACCTGCAGGTGGGCTACCAGGATGAAGGCCGGCCGCTGTTCGCCGCCCCCGACCTGACCCTGCTGCGCGGCGAATGCGCCGGGGTGATTGGGCCCAATGGGGCCGGTAAGACGACTTTCTTGAAAACTCTGCTGGGCCAGATCCCGCCCTATTCGGGCGAGGTGGTCCTGGGCGCCAACCTGCACCTGGGGTATTTTGCCCAGGCGCACGAAGGGCTGCACCCGGAGCGGACGCTGCTGCAGGAGATCGATGCCATCGCGCCCAACATGCGCCCGGGCGAGATCCGCGATTACCTGGCCAAGTTCCTCTTTACCGGGGATGATGTGTATAAGAAGGTCGAAATGCTTTCCGGCGGCGAGCGCGGGCGGCTGGCGCTGGCCTGCCTGGAACTGACGGACGCCAACCTGCTGCTGCTGGATGAGCCGACCAACCACCTGGACCTGCCCTCGCAGGAAATCTTACAGTCGGTGCTGGCCGATTTTGGCGGCACGATCCTGCTGGTTTCGCACGACCGCTACCTGATCGATGCGCTGGCGACGCAGATCTGGGAGGTTGACCCGGACCGGGCCGCGCTGCGCGTCTTCAACGGCACCTACACCGAATACAAAACTGCTCGCGACGCGGAAGCCGAAGCAGCCAGGCAGCAGGCGGCGGTCCAAAAATCGGTGCAGCCAGCAAGAAGCGCAGGCGGCGCGCCCGCCTCAACGCGCGGGCAACACCAACAAGGAGCGCCAGCGCAAGCAGCGCCTGGTGGCAGCTGGAAGCTGAGATTGCGGAAATCGAAAAGCAAGTTAGCCAGGTCAGCCGCAAGCTGGAGAACCCGCCAGCAGATGCAGGCCAGGTGCTGAAACTGAGCCAGGAATATGAGCGCCTGCAGCAGGCGCTGGAAGAGCGGATGGAAGAATGGGGGAAGTCTGTCGGAAGAGTTGGAAGAGGCGATGTAGACCGGAAGCCTCAACTCGCGCTCACCGGTTCCGCTACCGGCTCGTCCCCATTGTATTTCCACAACTGCGGCCAGGCGCCGATCACGATGCAACACGGTGACAATGCAGCCCAGCCCGCCGCTGATAATGGCAGCCGGCAGACCAAAAGCCTGCGCCACCACCCCGGCCTCGATTTCCCCCAACTGCGGCCCGCCGGCAAAGAAAATCTGGTTGATGCTGACCATGCGCCCGCGGATGTAATCGGGCGTTTGCAGCTGGCGGATGGTGTTGCGCAGGATGGTGCTGACCGAATCCGACGCGCCGACAAAGATCAGCGCAAAGAGGGTCAAGAAGAAGCTGCGGCTCAAGCCAAACAGAATGGTGGCAAGGCCAAAGGCAGTCACCGCGCTGAGCAGCAGCTTGCCCTGCCGGCGGATGTTGGCGCGCTGCGAGAAGAGCAGCGCCACCGAACCGCTCCGATGCGACTGGCCGGCCGACAGCCAGCCGTACTGCAGCACGCTTACCTTGAGGATCTGCTGCGCGACAAATGGCAGCAGCGTGTTGGCCGAGGAGAAAAAGGTGGCGAAGAAATCCAGGATCATGCTGGAGAGAATGATGGGCGAATGCAGGATAAAGCGCACGCCCTCCCGGATGGCCTGGCAGGTTGATCACCCGCGGCGAAGTGGCCGGCACGCCGGTCTGCGGCACGTTGCCAATCAGCACCAGCGCCAGCAGCACGGCCAGGAAGGTGATGGCGTTGATGAAGTATACCCAGTGCAGCCCAAGCGAGGCGATGACGACCCCGCTCAGCGCCGGGCCGACGATCGAGCCGGTGTTGAATGCAATCGACTGCATGCTGAAGGCATTGGGGTACAGCTCGCGCGGAACCAGGTTGGGGATCAAGGCCTGCCGCGCGGGCAGATCAAAAGCGGACGCGACGGCCTGGATGGCGGTCAGCAGGTAGATGTGCCAGATCTGGATGTTCCCGGCGAGCGTCAGCAGGCCCAGGACGACGGCGACCAGCATCATGGTGGTCTGGGTGATGAACATCATCTTGCGGCGGTTGAGCGAGTCGGCCACCACGCCGGCGACCAGCGAAAACGCCAGGATGGGCACAAAACGGACCAGCCCAATCCCGCTGACGACGATCGGCTGGTGCGATCAGCCGGCTGACGTGCCAGAGCAGCGCCCAGAACTGCATCTGGCCGCCGGCCACAGAGATCAGCAGACCGCCCCAGAACAGCGCGAAGGGGCGGATGCGCAATGCGGGCGGTATCTGGATCAATGTGAAATCTTATGTCCCCCAGTCTCTCAGGTATAAGAAATCGTAGCCAATGGTGCGGTTGCTCAGCTTGGCGATTGGCGGCAGGATGCGCTTGAACTGGTTGCGCCGGATGCGCTCGACCACCGCCTGTACAAACGAGCTGCTCAAAACCGGCTTCGACGCATTCCTGCGGGCGTGTAGCGCTGGTCAACCAGCAGGTAGAAGCAGCTGGTCCACTTCGGCGTAGGTGAAGCCCAGCTCGCCCTCGTCGGTCTGGCCGGTCCACAGGTCGGCGGAAGGGGCTTTGTCCAGGATGGACTGCGGCACGCCCATGGCCCGGGAAAGCTGGCGCACCTGGGTCTTGTACAGGTCGCCGATCGGGTTGAGCGCATTGGCCGAATCGCCGTACAGGGTGGTATAGCCGAGCAGGATTTCGGTCTTGTTGCCGGTGCCGACGACCAGCCCGCGAAAGGCCACCGATTGGTCGTACAGGACGATCATGCGCTCGCGGGCCATGATATTGCCCTTGCGCAGGTTATCCATATCCGGGAATTGGGCGAACAGCGGGTCGACCATCTCGGTGATTTCCACGGTGATCGACTGCACGCCGGTCGCATCGATCACCTTTTGCGCATCGTCCAGCGAATCGGGCGAGGAGGTGCGGTAGGGCATGCGGATGGCCAGAACGTTCTCCGGGCCAAGCGCCTCGGCGGCCAGGAAGCAGGACAGCGCCGAATCGATCCCTCCGGAGAGGTTGATCACCGCGTGCTGGTAGCCAATGCGGGTGATTTCACTGTGAAGGAAGCCGGTCAGAATTTTGCGGGCCAGATCGGTGTTGATGGTCAGATCTACGTTGGGTTTTTCAATTGTGATTTCTTTCATGGCGCTCTGCTCCTCTACCGCCCGTTATTGCTGGACTGGTTGCTCAGGATGCGGTTCATCTCGCGCTGCACCAGGGCGGTGCGCTCGTCGCGCAGCAGGGGCAGCCGGGCGCGGGTGCGGTGCAGCTGGTTCAGGTCGATTTGCACCTGCAGCAGCGCCTCTTCATGGTAAGGGCCCTGCGCAATCAGGTCGCCGTTGGGGTCATACACGGCCGCGCCGCCCCAGAAATTCAGCCCGTCTTCGAAACCCACCCGGTTGGTGTGGACGACAAATGAGGTGAACAGGCTGGCATAGGCGCGCAGGATGTGGTTGACCCAGCGGGCCGATTCGAGCATGGGCTCGTTGCTCAACCCGCGCCCGGGTGAGGCGGAGGTAAACAGGAACAGGTCGGCGCCATCCAGCCAGAGCAGGTAGGGCGGCGAGGCGTGCCAGAAATCTTCGCAGATCAGCATGCCCACCCGGCCAAAGCGGGTGTCGAAGGCTCGACCGAGTCGCCCCAGGCAAAGAAGCGCCCTTCGTCGAACAGGCCGTAGGTGGGCAGGTAGACCTTGTGGTGAACGTGGACCACCTCGCCGCGCGAGAGATAGGCCGAGGCGATGTAGAAGCGGTTGCGCACATCCTCATCGACAAAACCGACCACGATATCGATCTTGCGGCTGGCCTCCAGCAGCGGGCAAAAACACGGATCATCCGCCAGGGGCCGGCAGGCAACGGTAGACGCCAGGTCTTGTAGAACGTAACCGGTCAGGGAAAGCTCAGGGAAAATGATCAGGTCAGCGCCGCTGGCCTGGGCCTGCTCGATATACGCCAGGTGCTTTTCCAGGTTGCGCGGGACATCGCCAAGTACCGTGTTGATTTGCGCTAATGTGATGGAGAGTTTCATAACCAGGGAGTTCTCTTTTCAATCAAGATGAGGAGCGTTCAGGGTTTGAAAAAGGGTTTTTTCGGTGGGTACGCTGTACCAGATTGTTGATCATCACCAGAGTGATAAAGAAGATGAAGTAAAACATGCCAAACCAGGTATCCACGCGCAGGCCGTTCCAATAGGGAGCCGGGTCGGCGCGCAGCAGGGAGGCGGCGATGGTGTGCAGCAGCAGGCCGGCAGTGGCCAGCCCAGAAAGCCGCCCGGCTGAGTACGGCAGCTTCATGCGCGATTCCAGGAACCAGAAGAATACCAGCAGGGTGAAGGCCGCCAGCGGCTGCAGCGGGAAGCGCAGGCTGTAGGCGCCGCTTTCGTCCAGGGTGGGAATGCCCACCGAATGTGCCGGCAGGAAGCAGCGTGCCATACGCGACGCCGGTCTGCCAGCATCCCAGCCAGGCGGTGATTACCAGGGGAGGCAAGAGCGGGTAAAGCCGGTCGCCAAGCGAACCCAGGGGCAGGTGGGCGGTTTGCGGTGACAGCTGGTTGCGGTAAGCGCGGTACTGGAAGGCCAGGAAAATCATCGACAGCCCCGCGCCGGCCGCAGCGCCGGGCCAGGTTAGCCCGCCCAGCCAGAGCATGGCGCTTTCCACCAGATGGGTGGCAAAATAAGGCCAGTTCAAAGCCACGTAAAAGAGGCGGGAGCCGATCAGGGTAAAGGACAGGACGAACAAGCCGGCGTTGACCCATGTTCCAACCTGCCGCTGCGGCGCGCTGTGCGCGACTCGCCACAACCCCACCATTGCGCCCAAACCAACCCATACAGAAAAAGCGTTCACAGCAACCCGACCTGCCTAAGCATTATTACCTCAACGTTCATAATCATACCATGAAAGGCTCTCCAGGAGTTGCCGTGGTGTTAGAGGGGATGTGCCCAGCGCATCCCCTCTAACACCACGCTGAATCCCAAAGACGCCCATGAAAAAGATGGCAGGTTGATGCGCTATAATGAGGTTCTCTAGGGCCGGCAGAACCCAAGGACCCTATAAGGACTTCCATACCTGGCTGCAGGAGCGGGGCATTGATGAGGATTTCGATTGGTCTGGAGCTCGATAACGAAGGCCGCGCGCTGGCCTGGGCGTTGGATTTTCCGGGTTGTTTTGCGTTCGCGGACGAGGGCCCGGAAGCGGTGATTGCCCTGGCGCGCGAGCTGGCAGCATATGAGGATTGGGTAAATCGCCATACGGGGCCAGGTGGGTTGGAACTGGGGAATTTCGACTTGCGGGTGGTGGATACCTGGCAGGTGGTTACCATCAATGACCAGTACGACCTTGCTGAGGGTGGTTATGCGGTCAACGCCTGGTTTTGGCACGATTGGAAACCCTTGACGGGCAGCGAGATCGAGCGCGGCCTGGACCTGCTGCGCTGGAGCCGAGAAGATTTGCTTCAGGTTCTGGCGGATACCCCGGTGGAGATCATGGATCGTTCGGTTCCGGGTGAGCGCTGGAGCATCCGTGGGATTGCAAGACACGTGGCGAATGCCGAATGGTGGTACCTGGACCGGCTTGGGCTCGCAGAAGAAGGACGCGAAAAGCTGCCGCAAGAACTGCTTGAACGGCTCGACCTGGGTGCGCGGTCGCTTGACCGCGGTACTGCCTGGTTTAGAAGGTCGGGAGATGGTGGTAGGGAAGGAAGGCGAGCTATGGAGCCCGCGCAAGCTGCTGCGCAGGGCCCTCTGGCACGAGATCAATCACCGCCAGCATATCCTGAAACTGAGATAGATCTTTCTCTTCTTTCGGGGAATGGGGTTTTAAAAACAAATTAACCCCGGATGTTAAACGGGGTTAATTATGTTTCTTTATTATTATTTTTTGCCAATTTCGGTAAGTCGTCTCCTGAAAGACGAGGGGTGAAGCGAACTACTCCTTGACTGGGGCAGCTTCAATCATTCCCTCAAGAATCATTTCAAGAGCCATGGTATGGCTGCAACGCCCTCGGGTTTGGAAAAAGTCACAGTCGCAAGACCAGTTGCCATCGTTGTACTTTACGGTATGCGGGTTATTGGTACCGTCAAAGGTTACCGTAAATGTGCTGAAGTGAATCCGGTTCCGCTCCTCGGCGTAGCGCTTGGCCTTCTGAATTTTGCCAATCATGCCAGAATCCATGGTAATACTACTCCTTTCGGACTGATACAGGTTGCGCTTCTATAGCAGCGCGTTTGCGATGTGATGCAAAAAAGCACGCGTCAAGGACGCGTGCCTTCGAATATCACATCAACTGTAGGAAAACAACTCGCATTGTGTGAATACACCTCTGTAATGACAGTATAGCCCGAGTCTTTGGGAAAGTCAACGACTTTTTTCTTCCGAAAAGCTGGATTAGGAAACACTAAGGTTCTTTTCCAACACCAGTGCATCCTCTCCGGAGTGGTAGTAATGGCGCCACACATCGACCATCTGGTAGCCAAACTTGCGGTAGAGCGCCAGGGCGGGTTCATTCGAGCGGCGCACACTCAAGCGGACGCTCGGCAGGTGCATCTCCTGCTCGCACTGTTCCAATAACGCGGCGGCAATGCCCATGCGCCGGTACTCCGGTAGCACGCCCAGGGTAGCGATCCAGCCGATCTTTTCCCGCGTATGTGGGTCTCCGGCAATAAACCCGGCCATTTTTCCATCAACGCTGGCTTTCAGGCGCACAATCTTTGGCAGGGTTAATACGGCAATCAGATCCCATAAGGGCCAGGAATCTTCCCGAAAGCAGATTTCCTCCAGCTTGCGGAGATCGTTTAGATCGTGCCAGCCGGCGACTTCGATTTGAAATGGAGCGTTATCACCCACCGGGCCTACCTCATCCATGGAAAACTATCGCGCAAGCGGCTTTTAAGAGCAAATACCGCGCTCCTCAGTACGAACGTTTGGCCTTTTCAATCGAAAAGGCCAAACGTTGGTAAAAACAAAGGGTCTCAGGATGCGAGCGATTTAGCCTTGCCCGTCCTTATTTAGATTCTGGTCAGCCTGGCTCTTTACAAAGCTGCCCAGCATGCTGGTGAACTCAAGCGGGAAGATGAATTTCGTGGATGGACTGGAGGCCATGTTGCGCAGGGTGTCGAAGTACTGCAGTGTAATGGTCTTGTTGTCGATGGTGTTGGCCACGGCGTAGATGCGTTCGAGGGCGCTGGAGAAGCCTTCGGCGCGCAGGAGCTGGGCCTGGCGTTCGCCTTCGGCGCGCAGGATGTTGGCCTGTTTCTCGCCTTCAGCGCGCAGGATGGCCGACTGCTGTTCACCATTGGCGACATTAATCGCCGCTTCGCGCGTACCTGTAGATTCCGTAACCACCGCGCGGCGGATGCGCTCGGCAGACATCTGCCGGTTCATGGCTTCCTGCACTTCGCGGGGCGGGATGATCTCGCGAATTTCAACATTGGTGACCTTGACGCCCCATCGCCCGGTGACTTCGTCCAGGCGGGTGCGCAGGATGTTGTTAATTGTCTCGCGTTCGGAGAGCACATCATCCAGAAGAATACCGCCGATGACCGAGCGCAGGGTGGTGGTGGCCATGCCTTGCGCGGCAAGTTCAAAGTTTCCAACGGCCAGAACACTGGCGGTTGGATCGAGAACTTTATAGAACCAAAGGAAATCGATGGAAATGGGCGCGTTATCTTTGGTAATCGAGGTTTGCTGCGGGATCTCGCGCACCTGCTCGCGCAGGTCGACCCGGATTGCACGATCGACGATCGGGATGAGCAAAACGACACCAGGACCTTTTTCGCCAACGCAGCGGCCCAAACGGAATACGACCAGACGCTGGTATTCTGGAACAATCCGGATGGCATTTGCCAGGACAACCAGCCCAATCAGAACGATTGCGCCAACTGTACACAGAAGTAGCGTGGGTTCCATGATTCTCCTCCTCGGAAAATAGAACAAATGAAAATGCCTGTCCTGCGGACGGAAAGCCAGCATGCCAGGCCACAATATCAGGATCTGACGAGATCAACCTCCAAGGTCAGTCCATTTCTCCGCAGCACCTGGATTTTGCTGCCGGCCGGTATAAATGTATCGCTGAAGGCGGTCCATTCTTCCCCGTTCACGTACACTGTGCCTTGCCCGCGGATATCGCTGCTGGCCTGACCCTTCATGCCCACCAGGCGTTCCAGATCGAGCACCGGTCGAGAAGCGCTGGCTTCTAATCCCTTTTCAGCAATGAACCAGGTCAGCCCTAACGCGATTGGCCAAAGGATTAACATCAGAATGGGATTGACTGCCGGAATCCAGCCTTCTCCACCAAAGAGAAGCGCGGAGCCAACCAGAAAGATCAGGACGGACGCCAGCAACAGCCAGATTTTTCTTTTTTGCGGCATATGCAGCAGCAAGGCAAGCACTACGGGGATGGCGCCCGCGACGATGACCAGCACAGCCCAACCATTTACCGGCAAATTGATGATCCCATAACCGGCCAGGGCCAGGACAATCAGTGCGCCGGCCTCCAGCAGGCCGGTTCCGGGGGCAAACAGTGCCAGAGCTGCCGTCATTAGCCCCAGAATCAGCAGCACATATGCGACATTTGGATTAATCAGGAATTCCATAGGGTATTTCCACCAGCCAGCACATTCGGCATGCGAATCGGCAATTAAAAAATAGGCTTAAGAAGATTATACTATTTTTTTCGAGTCGAGTATGGGAAGAAGCGGGGTGGTTCGGGCAGCGCGCCAGGCGCCTATGGACTGTCGTTTATTAAAATGGGAACGGTAACAGTATAAATCGCCCGGTAGGTCAGGTTGGTTGCGGAAAGGCCTGCGGATGTTTCTCCCCCGAGTACATACAGGTAATTTCCAGCCGTAAGCAGCGAACCATTCGCGCCTACCGCTGTAGGCGGGATTTCATATTCACTCCACTGATCTGTCTGAGCGTTATATTGAATGGCCGGTTTCGCGGGAGGTTGGTTGTTTTCGCCTAACCCACCCAGCAGATAAACCAGTCCTGCAACATGTGCGCTTCCCATGGCATACCGCCCCTCCGGGAGGGGGGTGAATGTTTTCCAGGGCGATTCGCCGTCTATATCGCGGGTAGGAAGGTACGCTTCGTTAAGATCCAGCGCGTGCTGGCCATCCTGGCCGCCCAGAACGTAGATTTTTCCGCCGCTTTCAACCACCCCGGGGTAAGCGCGCGGCGAGCGTAACTTCGTGCGGGTGCTCCAACGGTCTTCCCGGGGATCATATACATAGACGCTGGCGGAATACTGCTTACCGTTTTTCCCGCCAAACAGGTAGAGCTGCCCTTCGAAGGAAACCATACCGTAGGCGCTGAGCGGTTCTGGCATAGGAGCCTTGCTTTCCCATGTCCCTTTGCGCGGGTCGTACACTTCCAGAAGGTCAGTCGCGTTTCCATTGGCCAGACGCCCACCTGGGACGTAAATTTTTTCGCCCACCAGAACAGCCTGCACATCCGTCACCGGGGTGCGTTTGCTGGCAAGGGTTGACCAGGTATTTTGCTCCCGATCGTAACGCAGCAGGGCTCCGTCAATGCCCTGCTTGGTTTCGCCGGCGATTAAATAGAGAGAATTTTCGTACTCAACGCTGCCCATCCCCTTTCGGGGGGATGGCATTTCCGCCTTTTTTGACCAGCGCTGGTCGATGGCTGCCTGGGTCGTCGCTTCCGCGGCAATGGTCGGCGTGATGGTTTGCCCGAGCAGCAGCCGCGCGCCAATGGCACCCATGCCGAGGATAAGCAGCAGAGCGGCCCCGATCAGCAGACCAATTTGCCAGGTGGGCAGGCGGGTGCGCGCATTTTGCGGGGGAAGAGCCTGGCCTATTTCCGGCCTATGGTTATTCAGGCTCGTTTCTGGGTCGCCTTCAGATATGTCCGCGGGTTCAACATCCAGGGCCTCAGCGTTGGTGTGCGGCTTTACCAGCCCAATTTTAACGGCATACAAGGTTGCCTCTGTGCGCGAAGCAACGCCAATTTTGGCGAAAATATTGCGCACGTGGACCTTGACGGTATTTGGGCTGATGACGAGCCGGGATGCGATCTCTTTGTTGGCGGCACCCGTAGCAACCAGGCGAAGGATATCCAGCTCGCGCTCGCTTAATGGTTCATTCAGTTCGGGCATCGCGCTAATTATAGCATCACTGGGAAAGACTGGCCTCTCAGCGGCTGCCGCGTGGGGTGATCGAAATGGAATTGTAAGGTCTAAAATGGGTGGTTAGGAATCTGAAAAGAATAGTAGAACATTGGTTCTTGACAAAGTAGAAAACCTGTTCTAAAATAAGTACAAAAGTTCTATCTTTTCCTTCGTGATGCCTCTTGAAGGGACCAATCTGATATTCCGTCTCTGACGGCAGAAGGAGTTTAAAATGCCTCCTTCCAATACATACAGCAACCGTAGTTTGCAGGATACCGCTGCGAATCTCCGGCCGAGCCTGGCGTTTGTGGTGATGATCTTCGGCGCATTGATTGCGTTTGAGATCTTCAACTACAGCACGACTGACCATGCGCTGGGCGACCTGCTCGGAGATTTGACGTTCATCGGTATTCCCTGGTCGACCGTTCTGGCACTGGCCTTCTGTGGGATTGACTTTGCCGGGATCGCGCGCTTATTCACCCCTGAACAGGGCGCGGATGAGCCCAAAGAAGTCTGGTACCTGTTTGGCGCCTGGCTGTTAGCCGCAACGATGAACGCCATTCTCACCTGGTGGGGCGTTTCCATGGCGATTGCCAGTCACCCGGTGCAGAGCAGCGTGGTAGTTGACCCGACCACAATCACCACGATTGTGCCTGTTTTCGTAGCCATCATGGTGTGGGTGATCCGCATTCTGATCATTGGCACGCTTTCGCTGGCCATGGATCGCTTGCTGCACCCAGGTATGGTACAGCGTACTGCGCTGCAAAATGCAATGTCTGCCTCGGCTCGCCAGCCTCGCCAGCCGGTCCAGACTCAGCAGCCGATGAACATCCCGGCCAGCCTGAATTCGGCCGGTATTCCCGCTCGCCCGGCGGGGGTGCGTTCTATGTCGGGCGCTCGCAGCAGCCGCCCGGCTGCCGCCCCGGATGAGGGCGATTATCCCGATAACACATCGCGCAGCCGGACGGACCCAACGTATCACACGCTTTCCATGTCTACGCGTCCGCCGGTAAAGAACGGTACCAACGAAAACAACGGGGCAAATCGCTACCGCCGGTCATAAAAGGGCATTGTTGCCCATCCATTAATTGCGTGCCTGCCGCGATAAAATCGCCACAGGCACGCAATTTTTTTTATATCATGCGGTCCTGGTTTCCGGCGGTTTGGTTGCGCTGTGGATGGGGAGCCAGATACAGAAGGTTGTTCCCTGGCCTTCGCTTGAGTCAACCTCAATATTTCCGCCGTGGTTGCGCACAATCCAATATGCAATCGAGAGGCCCAGCCCAAAACCGCTGCTTTGAGAACCGCTTGTGCGTTTGCGCGAGCGCTCGCCGCGATAGAAACGCTCGAATATGTGCGGCAGGTCTTGAGCGGGTATGCCGGACCCCGTATCACGGACAATCAGGCGGGCTTGCTCGTCGGTTTTTTGCAGGGAAAGGGTGACGCTGCCGCCAGCCGGCGTATATTGGATGGCATTGCCCACCAGATTGACCAGAACCTGCTTCAGCCGGTCGTGGTCACCGGTTACCTGCACCTGGTCGATTTCGCCGATGCGAAGCTGGATTCGCTCGCCTGCCAGGGTACGCATCTGTTGAAAGACTTCAAACAAGATAGCATCCAGCTCAACGGAGCGCATATCCATGGGCAAGCGGCCCGATTCAGCCTGCGCCAGCAGCAGCAGGTCCCCAACCAGGCGGGTCAGGCGGTCGACCTCGCCTTCGACGTTCGACAAGGATTCTTCGTCAACCTGCCCGATGCGACGGATGAGGCCGATTTCACCTTTGATTACCGTGAGCGGAGTGCGCAGCTCGTGGCTGACATCGGCAATAAAACGGCGCTGGCTGGTAAACAGCCCCTCCAACCGGCTGAGGGTTTCATTGAATGCGGTAATTAATTGGGCGACTTCTTCGCTCTCATTTCCCATTAGCGGCACGCGCCGGGAAAGGTCATCGGCGCGAGTGATGCGGGTGGCGACCAGGGTGGCCGAAGCCAGCGGGGCAAGCGCCTGGCCCGTCACCAACCAGCCGGCCAGACCGGACAGCGCCATGGAAAACACGGCCAGCGCGACCAGCACGGTAGAAAGGGTGCGCTGCGCCGCGTCCAGCAGACCCAGGGTCAGCGCAATCTGCAAGACGCCGGCGGGCCCGCGCTCCGAAATCAACGGGACGCTCAACACGCGCAGATGCACGCCCCGGCTAAAGCTCGAATTGAAGCCTGGGCGGAGGATACGCAAACCACTGGCGTCCAGGGGTTCTTCCCAGCCGCGCGGGCGCTCGATTTGAAGCTGGCGGTCCGCTCCCCAAACCTGAAAAACGAGATTGCTGTCGGTCGGCTGAAATTCGGTCAGGACTCGCGGGTCAAACTGGCCGCTGGCGTTCACGCGCAGCAGGCCGCCCGTCAGCACTTCGGCCTGTTGGGTGAGGGTGTTATCTACCTGCCCAACCAGCACGAGGCTCACCAGGCCGTATACCAGCGAACCAAAAAGCAGCAGCGTGCCACCCAGCAGGGTGGTATATAACAGGGTTAATCGCAGGCGCAGAGACATGGGCGAAAGGATACTCGCTTAGCGATACCGTTCTTGCTCAGGGATTTTCGCGCAGCACGTAACCAACGCCCCGGACGGTATGGATCAGGCGTATTTCGCCCTCATTTTCCAGTTTCTGGCGCAGGTAGCGGATATATACATCCAACACGTTGCTTTCCCCACCAAAGTCGTAGCCCCAGACCCGGTCGAAGATCATCTCCCGCGTCATTACCTGGCGCGGATGGCGCATAAACAGCTCGAGCAGGTCGTATTCTTTGGCAGTCAGCGCAATGGCTCGCCCGTGCCGGGTAGCCAGGCGAGTGGAGGTGTCGAGGGTGAGATCGGAAAAGGTGAGCACTGGAGCGCGCTCGAGCTGTGTGCGGCGCAGCAGAGCGCGCACGCGAGCCAAAAGCTCATCCAGATCAAATGGTTTGGTCATGTAATCATCCGCGCCGGCATCCAGACCTTGCACCCGGTCGTTGATGGTGTCTTTTGCCGTCAGCATCAGGATGGGGATGTTGCCTTCCGTGCGCAGGCGTTGGGTGACCTCCAACCCATCCATACCAGGCAGCATCAGATCCAGGATCACCAGGTCAGGGCGCCACTCACGCGCGCGGGAAAGACCATCCTCACCGTCCAGTGCTGTTTCGGCCTGGTAGCCTTCATAAGTAAGGGCCCTGCGCAAAACGCGCACAATTCCTTCGTCGTCTTCGATGATCAGGATGCGCTCTTTCATGTTCCCTCCTCAAATTAATATACCATATTGTGAAAGACTTTTCATATAAATGGTACGTCTTTGGGTGCTGCCAGTGTGGGAGGGGGGAATGGGATGTTTGTTTTATCATTTTGAAGTTTCGGGTTATAATTTCGGATATGAGTTTATCGATCAGCGACCCGGTCTGGGTTGATCATCCCACTGCATTCTCACGACTGGCAAGCCTCCTTCAAGAGGAGCCGGTGATTGGCGTAGATACGGAATCGAACAGCCTGTTCGCCTATCAGGAACAGGTGTGCTTGATCCAGTTTTCAACCGCGGGGGATGATTACCTGGTTGACCCATTAGCCCTGAAGGATCTCTCTGCGCTGGCACCCGTCTTTGCCAACCCGGCCATTGAAAAAGTGTTTCATGCCGGGGAGTACGATCTGATCTGCCTGAAACGGGATTATGGGTTTACGTTCGATAACCTATTTGACACCATGCTGGCCGCGCGCATCCTGGGTCTACCCGGTTTGGGCCTGGGCACCATGCTCGAGCAGGAATTTTCAATCCAGGCGGATAAACGCTTGCAGCGCGCCAATTGGGCGCGCCGCCCGCTTACTACATCGATGATGGCCTATGCGCGGATGGACACGCATTACCTGGTGGCGCTGCGCGATATGTTAAAAGAAAAGCTGGCCGGCGCTGGCCGGCTCGAACTGGCGGAAGAGGATTTCCGGCGCCTGACGCGGGTAGCCGCCGGCACACAAAATACTGGCGCCGGAGCTTGCTGGCGGATTGCCGGGGCAATGGACCTGACCCCACGCCAGGCAGCCGTGCTGATGGAGCTGTGCGTGTTTCGTGAGGAGCGCGCGCGGGCGATTGACCAACCGCCGTTCCGCGTGCTTCCCAACCAGACACTTCTCGAACTGGCGCAGCTGATGCCGCGCAAATATGGAGACCTCAACCATGTGTTTGGGCTTTCGCCAAAATTGATCGACCGTTATGGGGCCGGCATATTGGCGGCGGTAGAGCGGGGAATTGTCGGCCCGCCGGCGTACCGGCCCAACCTGCAGCGGCAAAGCGATGACATCATCTGGCGGATTGAGGCTCTGCGGAACTGGCGCAAGTACACGGCTCGTGAATTGGGCGTCGAATCCGATGTTGTTTTGCCGCGAGATGTGCTGGAATTGATTGCGATGCACCACCCGCGCGATATGGAAGAATTGGGCCATTTAATGAGCGATTTTCCCTGGCGCTTCAGTCGTTTTGGCCGCCAGATTATTGAAACCATCAGCCATTAATTCGCTGTAAGCCAGTTTTCGCCTTAGACCAGTCATTATTTCGCCTGGCCAGGCGCCCGCACGGAACACAGGAGTTCAATCCATGAAGCTCTCCTTTTATGGCGCAGCCCGAACGGTAACCGGATCGCAGTTCTTGCTGGAAGTAAATGGCAAGCAGTTGTTGATCGACTGCGGTATGTATCAGGGCAAGCGGTCCGAGGCGTACGCCCGTAACCTCCACTTCCCTTTTGACCCCCGTAAAGTAGATGACGTGGTGCTCACGCACGCGCACATCGATCACAGCGGCAATCTTCCCAACCTGGTTAAGCAAAAATTCGAAGGGCGTATTTTTGCCACGCCGGCTACCTGCGACCTGGCGGGCCTGATGCTGCGCGACTCGGGCACATCCAGGAATCGGATGCTGAATTTGTGAATAAGAAACGCGCGCAAAGGGGCGAGCCACCGGTCGAGCCGCTGTATACCCAGGCGGATGCGGAACACGTTGTTGAACATTTCGTTCCAAAAGATTATGGGGAGCGCTTCCAGCCGGTGAGCGGTGTGACGGCTCGCCTGGTAGATGCTGGGCACATCCTGGGCTCATCCTCGTTGGAGTTGGAAGTGGAGGAGACCGGGGGAAAGAAAACCCGCCTGTGGTTCTCAGGAGACATTGGCCGCCACAACCTGCCCATTTTGCGCGATCCGGTGTTTCCAGAGAATATTGATTACCTCATCATGGAATCCACCTATGGCGATAAGATCCACCGCGACCCGGATCTGGCGTATGAAGAGTTTTACAAAGTAACCATGGAAACCATTCAAAAACGGGGCAAGGTGATTGTGCCGGCTTTCGCTGTGGGGCGCACGCAGGAAATTGTTTACGGTTTGAACCAGTTTGTATCCGAAGGGCGCATGCCCGCCATCCCGGTGTATGTAGACAGCCCCCTGGCAGTCAACGCCACGGATGTTTTCGCCCGGCACCCGGAATGTTATGATGAAGAGACCCGCGAATTCGTTGTCCAATATAAGCATCCGGCGCTGGAATTCCGCAACCTGACCTACATCCGCTCGGTGGAAGAATCCAAGGCGCTGAACAACCAGGATGGGCCGATGATTATCATCTCCGCATCTGGGATGGCGGAAACCGGGCGTATTCTGCACCACTTGAAGAACAATATTGAGGACCCCCGCAATATGATCCTGATTGTTTCCTGGCAGGCGCCCGATACGCTGGGACGCCGGCTGGCGGAACGCGCCGAGCGCGTGCGCATCTTTGGTGAAGAATACCGGCGCAGGGCTGGGGTGGCGACGATTGGCGGTCTTTCGGGGCATGCCGGGCAGGATATGCTGGTGAGCTATGCCAAAGCCGCGAACCAATCGGCCGGATCTGGCCCGAATGGGAACGGCAGGTTGAAGCGCGTTTTCCTGGTACATGGGGAATCCGTGCAGGCCGGGGTGCTGCAAAAGCGCCTGGGCGAGATCGGCCTTTCGGGGGTATCGTACCCGGATTTGAACACAACGGTAGAACTGTGAACCAGCCTGGTTTTTGATTCGTGAATATTTTTCATGGTATAATTCAACCGCTCTATTCGGAGAGATGCCAGAGCGGTTGAATGGGGCGGTCTCGAAAACCGTTGTGGTCCGACCGGGCCACCGTGGGTTCGAATCCCACTCTCTCCGCAGATAAAAACATAGCCAACCCAAAATTATGGGAAAAGAGTAAGGAGATGTTTTTGTGGCGCAAAAACATCTCCTTACTCTTTTCCCTCCTATTTGTGACCGTTCCTTTTTTATTAAACCCTAACATAGGGGATGATTTTGTTGTATAGTATTGAGCTTGTTGTACTCCTGGCAAAAGATGCAATAAGAAAATGATATATTGTTCGTCTGGTGAGCATGCATTGCAGCGGCCAGAAACTGAGAAGGAAGATGATATTGGAAACGACCGCCCGTCCATCCAAAATAGAACGCAGGCAGCAGCTAAAACAGGCTGTTTTTGCATGGCTCTCTCAGCAGCCAAACGGTATGGCGCTTGAAGCAGAATTTAGAAACAAAGTCGGTAGGATGAGCGATGTTCACGCTTTATTATCCTCCCGTGATTTCGCTGTTTTTGAAATAAAAGGTGAAAAGTGGGTTAGCGCCCAAATATTCCAGGATGCGGAATTCGAAGCGGGCCGAAAAGAATCCACGCAGGCAATCAAGCTGCACCGCATTCAACTGCGGCAAGATACGCTGGGGTGGCTGGCAGGCCGCCCGGACCAGATGGCGACCATCAACGAGTTCCGCCAGAAGTTCGGCGCCGATGGTGACGCAGACTCGATCCTGGCCGGGGATGACTTTGTGTCCTTTGATTACCAGGGGAACCGCTGGCTGCAGCCCACGGAATATCACGAAACGATTTTCCGCAAAAAGATGGTACGCCAAAAGGCGGCGAAAGCACAGCGCGCGGAGAGCGACCTTGCCTGGCAGGATTGCATTCCGCTGAGTGGGGAAGTGATGCGCCCGGATGGAACCCATGGGAAATCGGCCCGGCTGGTTGTGATTGCGCGCACCCACACTCTGGAATCGGCCGCGAAACGACTTGGGTTTGCGAACGGCGTCCTGCGCATTGCGGCCGCAAGCGGGGATGTCCCTTCATTCACTGACCCGGATGGGAAAACCCGCATTCCGGCCGCAGCCGTGGAACAGGCCGCGGCCAGCGAGGAAATGCTGGAGAAAATCGGCGGAAATACCCGCCTGACGGCCAGGCAGATTTCCATCGTCACCGGCGTCGCGGATTCCGATCATCCGCATCCGTCTGCGGGAAGCGCGCATCAGTATGATCGACCCGCTGTGGAAGCAGGTCCGCGGCCGGTGGGGCTTGCCGGACAGCCTGAAAGAATTCAACGCGCTTCTGACGGAGCGTTACCCGGCCTGGATTCGAATCGGTCATGGGAGACCGGTCCGATACGGAGACCGGGTACATGCCCCAAAATGAATTTGAGCAGACCAGGGCCCAGGCGCGCGCGGAAGCCAACCGGCTCCGGCAACAGTTGATCGAAGTGTTCCCTACCTGGGACCGTGACCGCGCCGCACAACATATCACCCTGCACATGGGCCCTACCAACAGTGGGAAGACGTTCAGCGGGTTGAACAATCTGGCCGCTGCTGGCAGCGGCTGGTATCTTTCGCCGCTGCGTTTGCTGGCCCACGAAGTCTTCGAAACATTGAATAAGCGCGGTGTGCCCTGCAGCCTGCTGACTGGCGAGGAATCGATTGAAGTGCCCGGCGCTCAGATCATCGCGGCTACCATTGAGATGTTCAACCCGCGCCGGAGCGGCGAATGTATCATCATTGATGAGGCGCACATGCTGGCCGACGATCAGCGCGGCTGGGCCTGGACGCGCGCCGTTATGGAAGCCGCGGCACCGGAAATACATATTGTGGGCTCGCCGGTTTCTGAGACGCTGATTTACCGTCTGGCAGAGGAACTGGGGTTCTCCGTCACAACAGAACGTTATGAACGCCTGACGCCGCTGCATGTTGCCGAACACCCGTGGACGCTGGAAGACCTGCCGGGGCGTACCATCCTGGTGGCGTTCTCACGCAGGACGGTACTGGGGCTGAAGGCTGATCTTGAGAAGAAATTAAACCGCTCGGTGGCGGTGATCTATGGAAATTTGCCGCCCGAAGTGCGCCTGCGCCAGGCCGACCGCTTTGCCTCTGGCGAAGCCGAAATCTGCGTGGCAACGGATGCCATCGGAATGGGCCTGAACCTGCCCGCCGACAATGTCTGCTTCTACGAAGTCGAGAAGTATGATGGCAAGAACATGCGCGTGCTCAACCCAAACGAAATCAAACAGATCGCCGGGCGGGCGGGCCGGTTCGGGCTGTCCGAGCAGGGCATGGTGGGCGCACTATCGAAGGCCAACCTGACGATTATCCGCCAGTCGATCGAGGCGCAAAACACCGATATCGGGTTTGCGTATGTCGCGCCAACACCTGAGTCGCTTGCGCTCCTGCCCGGCACCCTGGATGAAAAGCTGCGCCAGTGGATGACGCTCAAAGCCATTCCAGAACGGTGGCGGCGGCTGCTGAAACCGGTCGACCTGTCCGAGCAAATTACGCTGGCCGAGATGCTGACGCCGGCCAATGTGAAACGGTTAGGCGAGGAAACGGCCCTGCATTTAATCAGCGCCCCCTGCGCGAACAACACGGAACCCTACTGGCTTGCGTGCGCCAAGGCGATTATTACGCACCAGGATATGCCGGTTCCGGATGATGACCTGCCGAGAAAAATTATCGACACGGAAAGTTTAGAAAGCTACGAGCTTTTGATCCGCTGTGCGGATATCTACCTTTGGCTCGGGCAGCGGCGCGAATTCTCAGCGTACGCACCGGATGAAGACCAGGTGCGCGCCGAGCGGCGCCGGTTGTCAGAAATCGTGGATGATGCGCTTGCCGCCAGAATTGACACCACCCGGCGCTGCCGCACTTGCGGCCGGCCGCTGCCGCTCCAGAGCCGTTACAATATTTGCAACCGGTGTTTTCGGGAACGCAGATTCAAAAACGCCGCCTGGTAAGGATGCGGGTGTAGCCTACCGGATTGCAAAAGAATTCTGGTCAAATCCTATTGGTGAACGCCGTAAAAAACACGCCCTAAATAAGACAAACTTGCGCGGAGAGGTGTAAATGAGCTTCCGCGCCGTCCCAACATGCAGAAAAGCTGCTCGGATCTTCGTCCGCAGCGGCTTTTTTAGTACGGAAAATCTATCCCGGTATCCAAAGGTACGCGCCCGTAATCAAAGAAAAGGGTGATCCATACTCCGCAAAACAGGAGAAAAGCGGCGGCTCCGCATAGAATTGCGAGAACCGTGTATCCAAAGCGTATCATCGGGGAACCATAGACAAATTCTACGGAATTCATTCCTTTCGTCAACGAGACAGCCTTGAAGGCCAGGTATGCGCGCTCAATGGTTTTTGACTCACCGTTGACTGTCACTCGCCAATCGGGATGATACGAATCGCTATACACCAGCCAGGCCTTATCTTGCTCCAAATCGATATCTACCCTTATCCGATTGGATGAAAAACTGGACACCTGAATGTTCGCTTTTGGAGCCGGATTGTTCAAAGAAGTCTTTTCTTGCGAATACGCATTACTAAGAACCAAAAGATTGGAAAAGTCATCCGTATGCTTAATCACCGATAACGCTTCTGGATTGGTGGGCTGAACAACTACATCCGATACCACGCGCAGCTTTGGAAAATCGCAGCCGAAGATTTGTTTCAGCCCGCTGGGTGCGTTTTCGTTGGAGGTGAGAACCAGGTTATTCTCAACCATTGGCAGCAGGCTGGATGAAAAAACCTCAAATTTTTCATTTGCGCGCACCGCTTCCGGAATGCAGCGATCGAATTGAAGATAGGATTCCGTAACATAGGGGTTCACCGCCTGGAATATGGAAGCAGACTCAATCGCCTGTAAGAGCTTATTATCCTGGGGGGCCATCAAGCGTTTGTCTTGATAATCCAACCGCTGAAGGGCTGGTAAGGACAGGGTCTGTTCTCCGGAAATATGGAGATACGTCCGGATCTTCTTTTCGTAGTTATAGCGGTACAACCCGAGGTCCAGCACGGTTAAGGCCAGCAGCCCAAGCGCGAACAGGGTCGGGGCGGAAAATCGGCCAATTGAAAAATTTTTGTTCCTGCCACAAATCAGGGCTGCCAGCACAATCAGGGAAAGATACCCTGCCACCCTGATTAGGAAAATTTTAAAATCCAGCGTGTATTCTCCGGGATTGGCCAAGATTTCCAGGTAACCGGTTTGCGAAGCGGTAGTTCCCGGGCTCGTCATTGCACCGAAGATATCCACCGCAAGGGCAAAACCAAGCAGGCTTAGCCCAATTTTTTTCCACTGGGCGCTGGATAAATCCGCATCTAGCCCAAACCCGGCAGCCAGAATCAGGAAGGTTCGGAAAGGAACCATTCCGAGAATTGCGATATAGCGGGTAATATCGATGTATGGTAAGAAGTATGCGGCAAAAGAAAAATATCCTCTGAGCGAAATCGCATACAGAAAAACTGCCGCGGCCAGAACCGCGTACCAGAGCCTTCTTCTTTGGTAGAGGACTGCGCCAATCACCCCTGCCAAAGGAACCAGGCCGATATAAAAAATATATTCATATCCTTCGGTAACATCCAGCGGGATGACTCCGTACAGAAACGAAACAGCCAGCGCCAGCGGGTTCCAGGATTTCCAGTGGGTAAGGAAATCGGAAATCGGAACAAAGAGATTGGCGCCGCGTCCCTCGCGGATAATATCGACGCCTTTGCTGAAGGTACTGAAATAGATTAGAAAAACCAGCGATAGGACCAGCAAGCTGGCGAAAGCAATCAGGCTGCGCCGCGAAAATGTGAAGAGTGCGCGCACCGCTTTGAGATCGGAAAGGATCAAAACCAATGAGAAAATGGCAATGCTGTAAAACGCGATAATCAGTGGGTAAAATGCGCTGCCAGGAACGGAAAAAAGAACCGTAATACCCGATAGCCACAGAAAAACGGTCGATTTCCGCTGAAAAAACAGCACAATCCAGAATAGAGTCAGTGGTAGAAGATAGGTGATGCGAAAATTGAACTGCGCCTGCCGGTACAGTGAAAAAGTTGCCATGAACGCAAGACACGTCAGGAGAACGGTCATCCTCTTTCGGAAAATTTGGTTTCCCAGAAGATACATTCCAAAAACGGCAATGAGCTGTTCTCCAAACAAAGAGGCTTTGAACAGAAGCAAAATATTTTGGATTCGAAATAAAACCCCAACGCCGATGAAAAATATATTGACGATCGATAGGGCAGCCAACCAAAAATAATCGGGAATCCCGTATGAAGAATAGGGCAGCCACAGCGGTAACGTGCCATGAAAATAGACCGCGTTATAGGTGATTGCGAATTCCTCATACGGCATATTGAAGGTATCCCAGGTGACCGGTGTGCTCCCGGCCAGGAGTGGAATATTCATTGCGGTTAGAAGAGCAATGATGATCAGCAGATCAGGCTTAAAGGATCGTTTCATTTTGGGACATCGGGATGGTTCGTGTAGAAGTCTATGATTTCCGGGCAGGATATAAACCAGTTTACGGTCTGTTGAAATCCGTCGGCGAACGAATATGCCGGTTCCCAGCCCAGGTCTTTGGAAATTCTCGCGTGGTCAGCAACCCAAACGGATGTGTCCCATTTGCGGTCGTCCATAGTTCCCCACTGCGGTTGGATGGGTATCGACAGGCTCCGGCGGGTCTGTTCTACCACTTGCTCCAGGTTTGTTTGCAGGCCAGTACCAATGTTGTAGACTTTGCCGGCAATCGTTGTGGGGTGTTGAGCAGCCAGCAGGTAAGCGTTCAGCACATCTTCCACATATATAAAATCGCGCGCCACTTGCGGATTAACGAGGGGAGGCAAGCGGCCCTGCAAGCCTTCAATAATCATGGTTGGGATCAGGCGAGTGGGCTCTTCAAATGGTCCGTAAACAGAATACAAGCGCAACGTGGCCAGATTCAGGTTCTTCGAACGAGTAATAGCATGGCAGTAGTGCGTAGCGGCGGCTTTGCTTACCGCGTAAGAACTGTTTGGTTCAAGGCATTCATTTTCATTCGGCGCGTGATCTTTAAAACCATACTCCGAGGATGAGCCCGTGTTAAGAAAAACCTCAAAACCCACCGCCGCGCAGGCGTCTAATAAATTCACGGTTGCCATCAGGTTGGTTTCGATCATCTGGCGCAGGCTGGTCTGGGATGAATAGGCCCCAAAGGCAGCCAGATGAAAGACCCAATCGGGCTGAACGGCTGCGACTTCTGCGCGGACCTGATCCGGATCGCCAAGGTCCAGAAGATGGAGCTTGCACTGCGCCGAAATGCCGTTTAACCGCCAGGGAGCATATCCCTGCCGAAGAAATAAATGGATCTCGTGGCCTTCCAGGATCAGCCTGCGCGCCAGGTTTGCGCCGACAAATCCGCTGGCCCCCGTGAGAAGTACCCGCTTCATAGCGAGGCTGCTCGCTCGGCTACCAGGACAACCACTGAACAGGCCAGGTCGCGCAAGAGGGGGGTATGTTCGATGACTGGTTCCACCTTCTTGGTAAATTTGGCCGCCCAATCCGGGCAGAACATGGGAACAAAACCGGCGAATGTATGCGAGGTAACCTGTCCGCCAGATTCACGGATCCATTTGTGAAACTGGAAGGAATTGTAGGATTTTTCTCCATGCGCCCGGTGGTACGGTGAAATCTTCTCGATCACCTTTAAACCCAGGTTATTGCCGTTTGGCTCATGGATCAAAATGGTGGGCGCCAGGCGGAAAGCCTCCCGGATCATATCGCGCGGATCTTGATCGTGATGCAGGATGCTTTGGATCAGAACCAGGTCAAAACTGTTATCGGACCAGGGCAGGTGATGCGCATCGCCAATCAGGAAACAGATCGGCCGTTTCCCCTTGTTATTGTTGGCCGATTTGATTGCCTGTTCCGCGGCATCGACTCCCACCATACTGTGGGGTTTCCCGGCGTCCCAAAAATGCAGCGTAAAGTGACCATCCCCACAGCCCATATCCAGAATTCGGCGGTTTTCAAAACATCCAGTTTGAAGAATAAGGTCCGCGGTCCGCTGCGTTGCAAGGCGGCTGCTCAACCGCATGCTCGTCGTATAAACATATCCGCCATGATTCAGAACATCCTGGTCAAAAACATCCACTCTTGGGCTTTGGGGCATCCTGTGCTCCTTGGATTAAGGCTTTTGTGCGATTAGATATAAATTTCCCAGACGGACCGGAAGCTTCGCCCGGCCCACCGGATTGTCCGACAGCAGAGAAAGAAATGCTGCTTTTATCTTTTTGGGGAGAGGAAGAAGCTGCAGGAGGTAGCGAATGGTATAGATGTTTGTCGCCGAACCAGTCTCGCGCGGCGTAAAGCCGTGTGCTTGAAAGATTTTCCCAATCGTGGTTTTGCTGTACAGATAGGTATGCTCAATATCAATGATTGGGCTGCGCTCGCCAAGCAGACGGGCGGAAAGTGCCTGTACATCATGGTTCAAGCACAAAATGCCGCCGCCGGGTTTTAAAGCTTTGCAGCACTCATCCAGCAGCATCCCAGGGTCCGCGATATGGTCAAAAACCTGAAACATACAAATCAAGTCAAACCGGTCGGGGGCTAAAAGACCGGGTCGCAATATATCACAGATGATATTGGGCCTGACGCTCGCTGGGCTTTTTTCAACCGCCTGTTGGCTGGGCTCAATGCCGGCGACATCCGAAAAGCCATGCTTCAGCGCTTTCTCTAAGAAAAACCCGCTTCCGCAGCCAATCTCCAACAGGGCCCGGTCTTGAGCGCCGGTTGGGTTCGTTTTGAATAAAACCTGCATCGCCCGGTCAAGATAGCGTGCGTAACTTTCGATGAGGTTCGGGACTTCCTGGTCGTACGTCTGGATGCTTTTCGCGTAAAGTTTCGCCATGCTTTCCTGGTCAATCATCGGGTCTGAGCGTACCAACCCGCACCCCAGGCAGCGCACCATCCGGTAATGGATCTTATCCGGTACCCGGCGGGCTGAAAATACTGCCGGGTTCAGGTCTTGCGGCGAAAAGTTTGCCGGGTAAAGCTCAACCGCAGAATTGGAAGCTCCGCAAATTGCGCAACGGGTAGAGATCAGCACAGGGTCATTATTCATGATTACTTTCAACAAAGGGTTCTGCTTCTAGAGGGTGATTATTTACCCCGTGCTGCACCGGTGCGGTATTTCTCTCGCCTGGGTGATTAAGAATACTCTCAACAACAAAGGGGGGCCTGCGTTTTACCTCGTCGTAAATATGCTCCAGGTAAGAGCCAATAATCGCCAGGCATAACAACTGTATTCCTCCCAAGAAAAGGATCAAAACAATCAGGGTGGTAAAACCGGAAGGACTCATCCAGGGGAACAGCAGCCGCAAGGTAATCTGCACTACCGAGCCAATCACAGCGATGGCAACTGTGAGCAGGGCTAACCACGAAATCGCGCTGAGCGGTACGTAGGAAAAGGAGAAAATCGCCTTTTTCGCCCAGCCAACATTTTTGAGAAAAGAATTGGTTGTTCTGCCAAACATGCGCTCAGGGCGCACATACGGAACCCCGATTTGCTGGAAGCCTGCCCAGGCGCGCAGCCCGCGTAAAAAACGATTGTTCTCGGGTAAGGCATTCAACACGTCCACCACCTGCCGGTCAATGAGGGAAAAATCACCCGCATCGAGTGGAATATTGACATAGGAAACGGCCTTGAACAGCCGGTAAAAGCTTTTATAAGCGAACTGCATGAGGGCCGGCGCTTCTCGTTTTACGCGGATCCCGTATACCACGGCATATCCCTCCTGCCACTTGTGGAAGAAAGGCTCAATCATCTCGGGTGGGTCCTGTAAGTCGCCGTCAAGCTGGATCACCGCATCACCGGTGGCGATTTTCATCCCGCTGGTGAAGGCATTCTGCGACCCAAAATTCCGCGAGTGATTGATGACCACGACATTTTTATCCTGCTCGGCCAGCTCAGCCAGCACATCTCGCGCATTATCCGGGCTGCAGTCGTTCACAAAAATGATTTCGTAATCTACATCCAATTTCTCGAATACGTTTTTCAGCCGGCTGTACATATAAGGGATCGCAGGGCCGTCCCGGTATACTGCGATAACCGCGCTAAGTTTTAATCTTTGCCGGAGTTCAGAAACGGTTTTTCTATCCATTAACGATCCTATGATCTTTCTTAGATGGCACGCTTCTCCATCAAACGGATGGATGTATCGACCAGTGCTTCGCTTGAGATCCCATGGCGGTGGTACAGGTATTCCTGCGAACCGGTTTGACCATCCGGCGTGCACCTTACGCCGCAGCGGACAAGCATGCAATCGTAGTTCTGCTCCGCAATAAATTCCGCAACCAGCGAACCGAGCCCGCCATTAATATAATGCGCTTCCACCGAAATGATCCGGCTGAAGCCGGGCAGGGTTTGCGCCAAAATTTTCAATGGCGGCGGGTTGATTGATGAGGCAATCATCAATGTACAGCGAATTCCACGGGAAGCCAGGCAGTCGATTGCTTTCACCACTTCACTGGCAATCGATCCCAGGCTGATGAATAGAATATCCTTGCCATCACCAATCAATTGTGCCTCGCCAACCTCAAAGGCTCCCTCCAAACCCGGGATGGTTGTTATCTCATCTTTGCCCAGCCGGATATAAGCCGGTCCAGGCATATCCCAGGTTTTGTAGAAGATGGAACTGGCCTGCTGGTAATCCGCCGGCGCAAAAATAGAGATCCCCGGTTGAACCCGTAAAACGCCAACATCATCAATCCCATAGTGGCTGATGCCATCATGGGCATATTCAAAGCCGCCGCCTGCTCCTACGATGCGTACCGGCAGCTTGTGATAGATGGGACCGTTGCGGATAAACTCGTACGGGCGTAAAACAGCGAACGGAGTGATGGAATAAACATAGGGGATCATTCCTGCTTCTGCTAAACCGGTGGCGATCCCAACCATATTTTGTTCTGCTACGCCAACGTTAATACAACCGGTCGGGGAACTTTTGGATAAAGGGTTCCATCAACAGGAAGCCCAGGTCGCCGGTGAGCAGCATAACTCGGTTATCCTGTTCCGCCAGACTGGTAATTGCTGAAATGAAGGCTTTTCTCATTAAATCTCCATCCTGATGCTGCGAACAGCCCGATTGGTCTACGGAGTTTCGCTTTCCTGAAGGGACATAAGAGGAGTTTCTATTGAGCTGACATGATTTCGAGTACGGCCTGTTGGTACTCTTCACTGGATAATGGCATGTAGTGCCATTTGATTTGTTTTTCCATGAATGACACGCCTTTTCCAAACACAGTATGCGCAATAAGAACGTGGGGCTGACCGGAGGTTGTGTCCAGGTCCTCAAGAACGCGCGTCATTTCCTCTACATTATTGCCATCCACTTCATGGACGTCCCACTGAAAAGCACGCCATTTTTCGGCCATTGGATGAAGATCCATCACATCCCGCGTATATCCCATTGCCTGCTGCCCGTTCAAATCAACGATCGCGACCAGGTTCGACAAATGCCGGTGCGCGGCAAACATGACCGCTTCCCAGACGGAACCTTCATTACATTCCGCGTCGCTGATCACGACAAAAGCCCGCCGGCTGGATTGCTGGACACGGGCGGCCAGGGCGCACCCGGCGCCAATCGATAACCCTTGCCCCAATGATCCGGATGCAAAGTCAATTCCAGGTACGGAAAATTCAGGGTGAACACCAAGGTAAGTTTGATCAGAACAAAAATTATTGAGCTGCTCTGCCGAAAGGATTCCTAAGCAATGGAGAACAGCATACAATGCCATGGCAGTATGACCATTCGAAAGGATAAAACGGTCCCTGTCATTTTCATTGGCGGGATCTCTCTGGATAATATTCCCGTAAAGTGCAACGAGAATATCCACTACGGAAAGGGCAGACCCAATATGTCCAACATGCGCCCGATTTGCCTGCTCGACAATGGTTCGTCGCGCTGACCTGGAATTAAGATGCTGACCAGGTGTCATTCGTCCAACCTCTTTCTAAAATTCTGTCTTTATCGGATGGCTTCTTTAGGCTGCGTTTTGGCTGAGAAAATAAGTCTTTATTATAAGAGATAAACCCTGCTTTTTAAGCTCCTTTTCTGGCTTTGCTTTCCTGTTAGCTGAAGCCAGCAGCATCGTCCGGTAATACATAGGTAAATTACAGTCTCAGGCGTCGAAACCGCAGGTTCGTGCTTGAACAGCACAAATAGGCGAGCACGGTATGGCTCGCCTATTTGTAGTGTCGTTTTGGCTTTTTGAATAGAATTCAATGCACAGGAATTTTCCTGGTATTCACCATTCCCTGACACTGCCTGGCATCTTCATGGTTTAACATCAATTACGCCGAATGCGCCCAGATAGGCGGCGCGCATGCTGTGATCGACCAGCACATACTGACCCGGCTCATTGAATATCAGGTCAAAGACCACCCCCTGCCCAGGCCCGACGCTGTAGGTTGACACCCCACTCAACTTTTGAGACGCATCTCCGCCGGGGTAAATGTCGGTGAAGATTTCGCCGATGACGTGGAAGGAGCTGGTCAGGTTCGGACCCGCGTCCATAAAGTAGATGCGCACGCGCTGCCCCACTTTGGCTTGCAGCGGATGATCCCGGTATTGAAAAGCCACCCCATTAAATACCACCCCATCCGGCGCAACACTGAGCATTTTATTCCAGTCCCCGGTGAGCAGGTTGCCCTTGGCCTGCTGGGTGTACCATTCCGACTGCACAATCACGTAGCTGACGTCCGCGGGGGGCAGCGAATCGTCCGCCGGATCGACCACGATCGCGCCGTACATGCCCATCGCGATATGTTGTAAAACGGGCGGTGTGCCGCAGTGATAGATAAAAACGCCCGGAACATTCGCTACAAAAGAATACGCCAGCGATTTACCCGGATCGACATCCCGATAAGCCATCTTCGGGTTGATTTCGGCAGAATGAAAATCGATGGAATGTTTCATAATGCCCTTGTTGATGTAGGTAATATTGACCGTCTGCCCCTGGCGCACGTGGATAATGGGGGCCGGGACCGTACCGTTAAAGGTCCAGGCCTGATATTTAACCCCGCTGGCAATCTCCACCTCTTCATCCGTGGTGGTGATGGTGATTGAGACGCTGTCGCCGGTGCCCAGCAGCGGTGGGAGCGTGGGATCGTGGACCTGGGTAACGGGTTCCTTCGACATCAGCTGGAGGGGTGTAACCGCCGCCGATGCATTCTGAGGCGTGGCGGAAGAGGCTTTCACAGCGCTTTGTAATGTGCCAAAGAAAAACAAAAACGCCAGCAGAATGCCCAGGATGGCTGCCCCCTGGATTGGCCAGGAAAGGCGGGCCGGGGGATGCTCAAGCACGCCTTGCGGGGCCCATTCCGCCACTTTTCGCCAGCCAGGGTAGCGCCGTTCGATGTAATAATCTACACTGTACGGGGTGCGGCCCAGCACGCGCTCGAAAATTAGCAGCGCCGCGAAAAGCAGCACATACACCAGGGCCGGCCCAAGATTGGACACGCCGGTAGCATACGGCCCGCCGAACCCTTCCGCGGTTGACCAGATCAGCAGGCTGAACAGCCCGCCGATGATAAAGGTCCATTTGCGAGCCAGTCCAAACAGCAGGCCAATGGCAATTAAGGTTTCGATGATGCGGGTTAGCCAGATGAATACTCCGGCGGCCGGCGTTACCAGGTTGATCCACAGGTTAAACCAGGGCAGCAGCCACTGTGGTTGGCCCAGCGCGGCGTTCTGCAGGTAGCCGACATAATGGTTCGCAAATTCGGGTCGCCAGGTCAGGAAGGCATTAATTGTCCAAACCAGGCCAAAGGCTGCCCGTACTGCGCTGACAGCCGCTGAGATCCACAAGGTCTGGTCCTGCCGGTTGGTAGGATCAAGCGTTTCTTCGCGAGAGACCATGCTTTTATCCTTTCTTCCTCCCCCGATATAAAAGGTATGCATTCACGCGGATGGTGTTACCAACCGCATTGTATCCCCCCAGATATTTAGTATAAGACGATTTTTATCAGAATTGTTTGCGATAGGACAAATTGAAGTGCAGTATCCGTGAAAATAAAAGCGAGGCATAAACCAGCAGCGCTGGTTCATGCCTCGCTTGACCCTTGTCATCCATGCCTTTTCTTATTTTGGCGCTACGGAAGAAACGATTTCGCCTTGCCCGTTATACTTATGGCATTTCACGAGCACATCGTCAATCATAATATCGGCTGGAATTTGCGTTTTGCACATATCCATCACCAGCGGGCACCTGCCCGCAAATTTGCAGCCCTTGCGCAGGTATTCTTCATGTTCCAATTCCGTCAGCGTGACGGTATCTGTCCAGCGCTTTTTGGGATCTGCCTGCGGGATGGAGTCGCGCAGCAGCTGGTGTATGGATGTTTGGGGTTCATCAACACCTGTTCCACCGTGCCCATTTCAACGATGTTGCCGCGGAACATGATGGCGATCCGGTCGCTGACGTAATAGGCGGTCGCCAGGTCGTGGGTGATGTAGAGCACGCTCACCCCAAGTTCATCCCTGAGCTTTTTGAACAGGTTGACAATCGACATGCGCAGGGAGGCATCCACCATCGAAACCGGTTCATCCGCGATCAACAGCTTGGGATTGGTCAGCAGCGCCCGGGCGATGGAAATGCGCTGCAGCTGCCCGCCGGAGAATTCATTCGGGTATTTGCCGGCAAACTCCTGATAGGTAAGCCCCACCAGCTTTCAGCTTCTGATCGATCAATTCAATGCGCTTCCTTGGTCTGCTCGGCCAGCTTGTAAGTTCTGGACCGTCTCAAAGAAATAGCTGATCCACCGTGCGCAGCGGGTTGAAGGTGCTGAAAGGGATCCTGAAAGATGGCCTGGACGCCTTCGGTGATCCATACCTTTTCGTTTCTTGTCTGTCTCTTGCCGTTATGGATGATCGTCCCGGAGGTGGCTTCTTCGAAACCCAGAACAATTTTGGCGGTGGTCGTTTTTCCGCAGCCGCTTTCGCCGGCCAGGGTGAAGATTTCGGCCGGTTTGATATAAAAGGACACATTGTCGACCGCCGTGATCATGATCCTGGCGATGAGCTGCCCAAGGCGTATTGTTTGGTCAGTTGATCTACTTCAAGCAGCTTTTCCATTTTTTCCTTCTCCGACCAACCAGCAGGCGACTTTATGGTTGTCATCCGGGTGAGCAAAGCCTGGCATCTGTTCTGCGGCAGATCTCCATGACATGCGGGCAGCGCGGGTGGAAGGGGCAGCCGCCGGGCAGATCTGCCAGCGATGGCGGGCTGCCCGGGCACGCTTTCGCGCACACTCTTGTCGCCAAACTTGGGCAGCGAGTTGATCAAGAACTGGGTGTAGGGATGCAGCGGTTTGTCAAAGATCTTCTCGGTGGTCGCTTCTTCGACAATCTTCCCGGCATACATGATGCCAATCCGGTCGGCGATATTGGCATGCACGCCCATATCGTGGGTCACCAGGATGATCGTGTTTTTCAGCTTCTTTTGAATATCCTTGAGCAGCTGGATCACGCCGCGCTGCACCACCACATCCAGCGCGGTGGTGGGCTCATCGCCGATCATGATGCGCGGCTTGAGCAGCGCCGCCAGGGCGATCGTCACCCGCTGGCGCATCCCGCCGGATAACTGGTGCGGGTAGGCATCCAGGATATTTTTGGGCAGGCCCAGTTCGGCGATATGCTTCCTGGGCCAGTTCGAAGGTCTCTTCGCGGTTTTGCCCGCTGACATGGCTGCCGATGAAATCCTGGTAGGTCTCTTTTATCTTGAGCACCGGGTTGAGCACGCTCATCGAGCCCTGCGGAACATAGGAGATATACTCCATGCGCAGCTTTCGCTTTTCTTCTGCGCTGAGCGTGGTGACATCTACCTCATCCCAGTTGACACGGTAATAAATCTTGCCGCCAATCAGGCGCAGGGGCGGCTCGATGGCGCCGAAGAGCGCTTTGAGCAGGGTGGTCTTTCCGCAGCCGCTTTCGCCGGCAATCCCGTAGATTTCATTCTCCTAGATCTCCAGATCGACTTCGTTGACGGCTTTGACCACCTTTTGGGTGCCCTGCATATCCAGCACGTAGAAGGCTTTCAGTTGTTCGGTTCGTAGGATGGTCTCGTTCATGGCTGCCTCCCTACGCCCCAACCCGCTGGATGCGCGTTCGGGGATCAAGGTATTCGCTGATGCTGACCGAGAGCCAGTAGAGGGCGATAAACAGGAAGAGCGATAAGACCACCGGCGTCAAGATCCACCACCAGCGTCCTAATAGAATAGACTGGTAGAAGAGCGCCCAATTCAGCATCGTGCCCAGGGTGGGAATGTTGAGATTGACCAATCCAAGGATGGCCAGCGTTATCTCCAACCCAATCGCCCATGACATGTTATTGATCAAAGTCGAGAAGATCAACGGCATGGCAAAGGGCATGTATTCGTTCAATACCAGTTTGACCGTCCCCGTACCTGAAAGGATGGCAGTCTTGGTGAACTCTCGCTCACGCAAGCTCAAGATCATCGAGCGGATCAGGCGCGCGTCCCATGCCCAGCCGAAGAACGATAGCAGCAATCCCAAAACCACCAGGTTCATATATTGCCGCACCATCATGGCTAACATGACCATGATCAGGAAGAGCGGGATGACCAGCAGGCTGTCGCCGATAAACATCAATACCCGGTCGATCGTGCCTCCTTTATATCCGGCAACCATGCCAACCAGGATGGCGATCACCCTGGAAACCAATGCCGGCGATGAGTGAGATGATCAAGGAATTGCGCACCGCAAAGGTGGCCTGCCAGAAGATATCCTGCCCGTTCGAATCGGTGCCGAGCAGGTATTTAGCCGATGGCTTCATATCTCTCGGGACAACATTCCATAAAGTAGGGTCATAAGGCGAAAAGATGGACAGGAAGGCCAGGATCAGGATGATCACAAGGACGACGAAGCTGAAGCAGAAGCGATAATCTTTGAATAGATCTCTGAGGATTTTCACGGAACTGACCTCCTTATGTGTATCTCACCCGCGGGTCAAACAAGGGATATGTCAGGTCGACGATCAGGATCGCCGTTGTGATACCAACGATAGAAAAGATGGTGATCCCCATGATCAGGTTGTAATCTCCATTGATGATGGCGTCGATAAAGCAACATTCCCAGGCCAGGGTAACCAAAAACGATCTCTGTAATCAGTGCCCCGCTGAAGATTTGCCCAAGCGAAAGCGCCAGGCCGGTGATTTGCGGCAGTAAGGCGTTGCGAATGACATACTTGCTCACGATGCGGTCTTCTGTAACGCCGCCCAGCTTGGCATACTGGACGAAATTTTCCGCATTGACGTTCTGTACAATCAGCTTCATCGTTTGGAAGTGACTGCCCCTCCCAGGACGCTTAACGAGAGGGCAGGCAAGAACGAATGCCAGAGGACATCTTTGATATAGGCCCAGGTGAAGGTGGGTAAAGCTCCCAATGACGCCCCGCCTGTAATCGGGAACCAGCGCACGACATAAGCAAAAAGCAGGAGCAAGGCGAAGGCGAAGATGTAATAGGGCAGCGGGCGGATCACCATGGCGACGGCATCCAGGGTTCGCGACCAACCCTTACGCGAGTAGTAACCCGCTAACCCGCCAATGATATTCCCTAATATCCACGAGATGGCGGTCGTGGTCAGCAGGAGTCCCAAAGTCCAGGGCATGGCGGTGGCAATGAGCTGGTTAACGCGTGTGGGAAATTGGAAGAAGGAAACGCCGAAATCACCGTGGAACAGCCTGCCCCAAAAAGCCCAGTATTGATCGAGCCAGGAGCCCTCCAGGCCATACATCTCGGTCAGGTCGTGGATGATGCCATCCATCGCGCCCGGTTCCAATGTTGAACCGCGCCCCCTCATCTCACCGATCATTCTCATGACAGGGTCATTCGGGGTGAGTCTGGGAATGAGGAAAACAACGGTGATGCCCAGCCAAATGACTAAAAAGTATTGAATCAGACGGGGGATGAGATATCGTTTCACGAATGTCACGGTTTTACCCTCATGCGTTTTTCAATTCGAGTCAACAAGCTATACCTCTTATTATAAGGAGAAACCACTAGAAAAGTGAAAAATACGTTCCCCTGGGCGGGTTTCCCCGCCCAGGGAGTATTGCAACATGGTTGAAGTAGACTCTGAAATACCCTTATGCGCCAGTGGGTTTCAGGAATGGAGTCGTGTACTTGAAGTTGGGCCAGTGTGTATAAGGCTCATTGTAGGCGTTTTCGCTGCCAGGCCAGTTGGTCCAGTAGGTCTCATCCCAGCCGACAAAGCCGATATATCCGTAGGTCGGGATGCCGGGCATATTCTTGACCGCTTCCTTGAGGCCCTCGATGCCCGCGGCGATGACGGCTTCGGTATTGAAGGGATCCGTCTCGCGCAGCTTCTTGATGATGGCGTCCATCTCATCGACTCGACCAGCGCGAGTAAATGCCCTGGGTGCGCTCTCCAACGGGCTTCTTATAGGCGGAGTTCCATCTGTCGAGCACGCGATACAGATCGGGTCCCGCACCCCAGGGCTCTTGCGCAGGCCAGGCGCCGCTCACATCAAAGTCGCCGGTGGCTCCGCAGGCCATCTCCATTTTCCGGTTGAATACATCTCGGCATCGATGCCGAACTTCTTCCACTGCTGCACGGCAGCCGCGGCATTGCGCGCATCATGGTTGGAAAGTACAGTGCCGCACAGGAAGGAGATCTTCCAGGGCTTGCCATCGGGCATCAGCCACTTGCCATCCTCATCCTTCTTGAAGCCATTCTTTATCCAGCAGTTTCGTGGCGATGTCCGGGGCAAACTTATACCAGCCAAGTCCGAAAGCCTTTTCAAGGAATTCCGGCGTATCGGGGAAGACATAACCACGGCTCTTGGCGTAGTCTGCAACACGCTTCGGCGCGTCGGGATCATACGGCGCAAAGGTTTCGCCATCGCCAACATCGATGGTGAAGGACTTCAGCCAGTCTTGCATCGGCTCGATGTAATCCGCGGGGTATGGGCCAAGGTGCGGGACGTGCACCGGGCTCAAGGTGCCCGAGGAATCGACGGCGATGCTCGTGTACTCGACGATATCGATCGCCAGGATCAATGCCCAGCGGACATCGACGTTATCGAATGGTGCCCTGGCGGTGTTGAAGAGGATGCCGGTGATGCAGGGGTCGTTGTTGACCACGAAGGGGAAGGTTGGCTGGTAGGCGCGGGAGGTCTTCGACTGCGCTAACAGCGCCTTGAGACCATCGGCTGAGAGTTCCGCCACATCCAGTTGGTGCGTCAATTGCGACAGGATTTGCGCGCCTTCATCGGCAAAGTACTGATAGATGATGTACTTGGGCTTTGGCTCGCCATACATGATGCCGGTCGGGCTCTTGTCCCAATCTTCGCGTTTTTCCCAGGCTGTCCAGCTCCCTTGGGGATCAAAGCTGTGCAGCTTGTAAGGACCGCAGCCTACATACGGATTGAAGGTGAACTGGACCGGATCTGCTTCCTTCTCGAAGATGTGCTTGGGGAAGATCCGGGTGCAGCCCCAGCGGTCGAGGAAGGTGGTGTGGAAGCGGGAGTTGGCCTGCTTCAGATCAAATTTGACCGTGTAATCATCCACAGCCGTCACAGCGGCGACGTTATCCACAAAGAAGCTATGGGCGTTGAAGCCCTCATACTTCATCAGGGTCTCGACCGTAAAGACCACATCGGCAGCGGTGAAGGGCTCGCCGTCAGACCAGGCGACGCCCTTGCGCAGCGGGACCGTGAGGCTCGTGAAATCCGCGTTGTACTTCGGGTCTCCATCCGCAGAGCCGTTGATGATCTTGCCGGTGGCAAAGTCGACCGACCAGAGCGGCTCGTCAGCCAGGTTCTGAATACCGCGGTCTTGCCATTTCCAGCCAACCCATTGGTTGAAGTTGTCGGGTGTACCGACACGCCCGGTGAGCTGCCTGGCGATCAAAGTTTCCCGGCGGGGGAAAGTCCCCAACACATCGGCTACCGCTTCTGGCGGCTTTGGTAGGTTCAGGTGTGGCGGTCACAACCTCAACCACCGGCGTGCCTGCGACTTCAACAACGCGCGTGACTTCAACCTGCTTTTCAACTACCTGAGCGGTAGCGGCAACGGGCGCACTGGTAGCGGGGGCGCACGATGAAATGACCAAACCTGCAACACTGGCGGCAGACATATGCAAGAACTTCCGCCTATTAATTTTCGACATTTCTTCCTCCTGAATAGTTTGAATGGTTTGCTAATTGGTCAGGCAACCAGCCGGTAAAAAATCGTTCTCTTTTTGCCTTCACCTCCTTCCAATGCCTCGCACATTAAAGGGTGAATACCTCGGGCGATTGAAAATACCGGTCGTTATTTCAACGGACGACAGGAGTCCCGAACAATCAGTTGGGTAGGAACGATATGCACCTTTTTTGTAGGAACGTCGCCTTTCAACAGTGAAACCATAATTTCCGCGGCAATGGCGCCCATTTCCGGGATAAATTGGTCGACCGTGGTGAGAGGCGGATTGAAAAAAGTTGATTCCAATAAATTATCAAACCCTACTACCGATAAATCTTCTGGGATACGCAGGCATGCCTCTTTGGCAGCCTGGTATACCCCCATTGCCGACATATCATTGGCCGCAAAGATGGCTGTTGGACGATCCGGCAGCGACAGCAGTTCCGTGGCACATTCGCAGGCTCTTTCTGTCTGGTAATCGCCCACTTTGATCAACGCCTCATCTTCCTGGATACCGGCTGCGGCCAGTCCATCCCGGTATCCTTCCAGGCGCTGGATGCTGCTGATTAACTCCAGCCTGCCGGTGATATATCCAATCCTGCGGTGTCCTAATCCCGTCAGATAATTCATCGCCGACAACGCGCCCTCTCGGTTGGTCGCAATGACACCCGGAAAGTCGCCGCTTTCATTATTTGGATCGATGATTACCAGAGGCGCGTGCCTGGAAAAGTTCATGGTTGCCGGGGTCACCACAATCACGCCGTCGGTAATACTCCCGTTGATCAGCATCACAAACTGGGTTTCTCGATTGCCTTTCCGGTATTTCTTTACGTCCCCATTGGTATAGATCAAAAGGTCATAATCCGAATTCGCAATTACCTGGTTGACCCCGCGCATAATTTCAATGGAATATGGTGAAACGACATCGGAAAGCAGCAGGCCAATCACATTGGTGCGGTGGCTGCGCATGCCCCTGGCAGCCAGGCTGGAAGCATACTGCAGATCCTCGATTACCTGCTGCACCTTTTCAAAGGTTTCAAACGAGACATCATCCTTGTCGTTTAAAACCCGAGAGACCGTGGAAACCGAAACACCGGCTGTCCTTGCAACATCTTGAATAGTTACAGATTTACGATTTGGTCTTGTTTTCATGTGTGGCTGAGGGGTTCTCTGTTCCGGTATCATTACCGATAACGTTATCTTGATTGTTACAGAAACACGCTTCTTTGTCAATAGCAAGTTTATTGAACTTCAGACCGCTTGGTATTCGTCGGGGTATTGGCCTGTGCGCGGGATATGGAACAGCGCGAGCGGTAATTCGCTCGCGCTGTTCCATAATTTTTCATTCCTTCTTGGGAAGCCAGGAGGAATACCGGTTTGGCGTTACTTCACCTGGAAGTCGACCTGTTGGGCATCTTCATCCAGTGAGTGCTGCCCCGCGATCAGCCGGTAGGGGATCTTTTCTACCGTCCAGCCGTTTTGGGGATCATAATACGCCAGCCGCTCAGCCGGCAGGCTGATTTGAACTTCTTTCGTTTCCCCGGGATTCAGTGCAACGCGTTGGAATGCCTTCAATTCTTTTGGCGCGTGTTCTACTTTGGAACCTGGAAAGGCTGCGTAAAACTGGACCACCACATCCCCCGGCAGGCTGCCGGTGTTGGTTACCTTGACCGATGCCGCCAGCGTGCCATCCGGTGTGATTTCTGTTTTCGCCAGGCGCAGGTCGCTGACCTGGAAGGTCGTGTAGCTCAATCCAAACCCAAATGGGAAGGCCGGGCGTGCGCCGTCCCGCTCTAGCTTGCGGTAACCATGCCAGAGATCATAGGTAATTTGGGTGGCATGTTTGTCATAATCGGGTAGATCTTCCGCGCGGACCGGGAAGATGCACGGCAGGCGCCCGCTGGGGTTGGCCCGCCCCAACAGCAGATCCGCAAATGCCCGGCCGCCCTCCATGCCCGGGTACCACATTACCAGGATTGCCGGGACCTGTTTGCGCCACGCTTCGGTGATCACCGCGCTGCCGGTCATCATGGCGACAACCACCCGCGGGTTGGCCGCCGCGACTGCCTGGATCAGCGCTTCATCCTGCGCGCTGAGGGTAAGCGAAACCCGGTCGCCGCCTTCCGCGAAACCTTCCACTTGCTGCTGATTCGCGTTCTGCTGCATCATCGCCTGCGCAAAGGGCATCTCGTCCGCGGTTGGCTGCGGGAAGTTGGGAATAAAGGCCGTCATCATGTCTGAGCCGATGTACTCGCCCTCATCTTTGCTGGTGTAGCCGACCACCAGGACCACCGCGTCGGCCTCGCGGGCCAGCCTGGCGGCCTTAACCAGGTCGCTGCCGTCATCGAAATCAATTGTAACGTCCCCGCCGAGCGCATCCCGCAGTCCTTGCAGGGGGGTGATCACATACGCAGGACGGGTGTTGCTTGAACCGGCGTCGCCGGTGTTAGGCGTATTGGCCAGCCTGCCGATAACCGCCAGGCGCTTCAGGTCTTTTAATGGCAGGATATTGCCCTCGTTTTTGAGCAGCACCATGCTTTTGGTTGCTGCTTCGCGAGCCAGCGCCCGGTGCGCTGGGCTGCCGACCACTTCTGGGCCGTAGTCTTGCGGGTTTCGCCCCTGCCCAAAACGGATCTGCTGGCGCAGCAGGCGCAGGACAGCATCGTCAATCCGCGAAACGGGCACTTCCCCGGCTTCCACCAGTCCTTTCAGATCCCGGTTGTGGATCATCGCGAACGGCATTTCCAGATCTTGACCGGCCAGCGCCGCCTTTTTGGAATCGCGCATACCAAACATAAAGTCGGTCAGAACGAACCCTTCGAACCCCCACTGCTCTTTCAAGATTCCATTTAAGAGCTCCGGGTTCTGCCCGCACCATTCGTCGTTGACACTGTTGTACGCGCTCATGATCGAAGCCACCCCTGCCTCCACCGTCCGCTTGAAGTGCGGCAGGTAAATTTCGTGCAGGGCGCGCGGATCGATGCTGACGTTTACGCTAAAACGCGCATTTTCCATCGAGTTCAGCGCGTAATGTTTGGAGCAGGCCATGACATGTTTCTGTACCCCGCGGGTAAGCGCCGCGCCAAATTCACCCAGGTGATGCGGATCTTCGCCGTACGTCTCCTGCGCGCGGCCCCAGGCTGGGTGGCGCATCAGGTTGATACACACCCCACCAAAGTGATTGGCTCCCATCGCCCGCAGCTCGCGTCCAATCACGTCCCCAATTCGTTCCTCCAGATCGGCGTCCCAGGATGCGCCGCGCGCCATCGAAACCGGAAAGGTGGTTGCTCCATCCATCACCACGCCGCGCGGACCGTCCGAAAAGCGGACCCCGGGAATCCCCAGGCGGGGTACCGCGCCGGCCACCCACGGGTGGTCGCCGTATCCACCACCCATCATTTCAGCAATTCCCGGCCAGAAGGGAGTATCTCCTGACATTATTTTTATCTTCTCGTCCAGGGTCAACTGCGCCAGTAATGCGTGCGCTTTTCCTTCGATCTGTTCTTGCGTTAATCGGGCGGTCGTTTCTAATCCACCAAAGGGGGTTTTTGTGAAAGTTGCTTCCGTGCTCATTCGTTTCCTCGCTTTCAAGCAGGTATTTTTTATTGCACCCAACGGACAATTTATTATATTCCTGATTAGGCATTGCTCTCGGCGGACTAACTTAAAAAAGATCCCCAGGCGGCTGGACAACCCTGGCTGTTCCCGATAAAATCCTAGCAGCAGCCCAATATGTCTGTACCAAGCAAATACAGTCAACCAAAATTGCATAGGAGAATTTCATGGATGCTATTCAGGCTTTATTCACCCGGCGCGCTGTGCGCGAGTTTACTTCTGAGCCGGTCAGCGAAGAGCAGATCGATACGGCCTTGCGAGCCGCCATGCACGCGCCTTCAGCCTGTAATCAGCAGCCCTGGCATTTTGTCGTTGTCACCCGCCGCGATCAGTTGGAAGCGATCGCCGCTATCCATCCATATGCGCAAATGCTCAAGCAAGCGCCGCTGGCTGTGATCGTCTGCGCGGACCTGACGCTCGAAACATGCCCCGGTAATTGGGTGATTGACTGCTCGGCGGCAATGGAAAACCTGCTTTTGGCGGTGCATGCCCTGGGGCTGGGGGCCGTGTGGGTCGGTATCCACCCGGTTGCTGACCGGGTAAAGGATATCAGCCAGCTGCTGGGTCTGCCCACCTATGCGCTGCCGTTATGTCTGGCAGCGGTTGGACACCCCGCGGGGCCTTTGCCAAAAGTGGATCGCTTCAACCCGGAGCGGATCCATCGAAATAACTGGTAAGGGGTTCCGCGGGAAAATTCTCTATCCGGCTACCAGGCGCCGCCCTTCGCTAGAGGCGTGGTTGGGTCGCATTTCAGCTTGCCGTTTATCCCCCATGCTTTCCATTCTCGTGGGACGGGGTTTTGGCGCGTCCTGCTGTTCTTGCAAGCGCCAGTTAATAAAGCTACAATAAATTGGGGCTACGATTTAGGGATGTTTGGAAGTGATGATGAACAATGATTCCGTTTCAACCCACGAATTGAAAGTTGTGATACTGGCTGCCGGGAAAGAAACGCTTTCGCCGGACGGAAAACCGATTTTGCTGCACGATCTGGGGAACCGCAAAGTTGTTGATTATGTCATTGAGAACGCGCTGCAGCTCGTCTCACCCTATGATCTCTACATCGTTACCGGTTACCAGCAGGAAGAAATGGGCGCGCACCTGGGTTCTGGCTACCAGTATATCCATCAAAAAGAACAGCTTGGCACCGGTCACGCCGTATTGCAGATGATGCCGCTGCTCGAGAATTATCAGGGGGACCTGTTGATCCTGTACGGGGATACGCCCCTGTATCGCCCTGATTCCATCCGCGGTTTGCTCAACCGCCACCGCCTGCGCAAGGCGCACCTGACCCTGCTGACGGCCATTGTCGACCGCCCGTATCCTTACGGGCGCATTATCCGGGATGCTTCCGGCCAGATCATCGACATCATTGAGGCCGCGGAAGCTTCGCAGGTGGTCCGGGAGATCCGCGAGTTGAACGTAGGCGCGTATGTGGTTCGCGCGAGCGCTGTTTTTACCGCGCTGAAGAAGCTGTCCCCTTCTCCACTGGATGGCACCTACCGGCTGACCGACTGCGTTCACCAGATGATCCGCTCGGGTCTGTGCGTGGAAAGTTACCATATCTACGACCAGGACGAGGTGCAGGGCATAAACACTGCCGAGGATCTGGCGAATGCCGAATTCATCCTGCAAAAGCGTCTCTTCCGCCCGCACCGGCCGGAGGAGGAAAACAAAGTGGCCTTTGGCACGGGCGGCTGGCGGGCAGTGATCGGTGAGGGCTTCACCATGCACAACGTCCGGCGCCTGTCGCAGGCCCTGTCCAATGAGATCACCCGCCAGAGCATCGAAAAGCGCGGTGTGATTATCGGCTACGACCGCCGCTTTCTATCCGACCATGCCGCGGTTGCCGCCGCCGAGGTATTTGCCGGAAACAATATCCCGGTGACGCTGCTGTCGGAGGACGCCCCAACCCCCCTGATTACTTTTGCCACGGCAAAATTAAATTCCGCCTTTGGCCTGGTCTTTACCGCCAGCCATAATCCACCCGAATGGAACGGGCTAAAAGTATTCCACGGCGACGGCTCGCTGCTGCTGGATGAAGAAACCCGCCAGATTGAGGCGGAGACCAACCAGATCACGGCAAAAGAGGTGGTCAAGCTGGATCTGGAAATCGCGCTTGAGTCTGGGATGATCCAGCGCCAGGATTTTACCAACGAGTACGTGGATGCGGTTGAAAAACGGATTGATCTGGAAGCCATCCGCGGCGCGAACTTGAAAGTGATCGTCGATCCCATGTATGGCGTCGGGCAGCTCACCCTGGGCATCATTCTGACCGAAGCGCGCTGCCGGGTGGTGTTTATCCACGAACGCCACAACCCGCTGTTCGGTGGGCGCTCGCCGGCGCCGAATCTGGAGGCCCTGCGCCTGCTGATCACGACCATCCAGGAAGGCGGCGGTTATGACCTGGGCCTGGCGACGGATGGCGACGCTGACCGGATTGCGATTGTCGATGAAAAAGGCCGCTATATCTCCACCAATGATATTCTGCTGCTGGTGTACTGGTACATGCACGAGGTGCGCGGCGAGCGCGGTGGGGTGGTGCGCAACCTGGCTACGACCCATCTGTTGGACCGTATGGCGGCCCATTTTGGCGAAAAAAGCTGTGAGGTTCCGGTGGGGTTCAAACACATCGCCGCCGGGATGGTGAAAAATAATGCCCTGTTGGGTGGCGAATCGAGCGGCGGCCTGACCGTGCGCGGCTGGATTCTGGGCAAAGACGGCATCTTTGCCGCCGCGCTGATTGTTGAAATGCTGGCCCGCACCGGTCAGCGGCTCTCCCAGCTTCAGCAGGAGGTCTGGAAGATCACCGGGCGCCTGTATTCTCTGGATGAAGGCGTCCCGGCTACTCCGGAGATGCGCGTGGCCATCCCCCGGCGAATGAAGGAAACGCCCATCGAGCATATCGGCGCTTACCCGGTAATCAGCGTCTCGCATGAAGATGGCACCAAGCTGCTGCTGGCAAACGACAACTGGGCGCTGCTGCGCTTCTCGGGCACGGAGCCCGTGCTGCGCCTGATGGTCGAGGCGGATACTCCCGAGAAGGCTCAGGAGCTGATTGATTGGCTCAAACAGTTCTGCGCTTGCGCTAAATAAGCGCCAACATAAACGAACACCGGGCTATTGAAGCCCGGTGTTCGTTTATGTATAGAACTGCTTGTTCGCCAGCATCTCTTGCAGGCGGGGGTTGTCCTTGTAGAAGCCCCAATACTTTGGCGGCAGCAGCACGGCGATGCGGGCCATGATCTCATCCGTCATCTTCTTGAGCGATTCATCCCGGTTGGCCCGGTCGAGCGGCGGAAGGGTGAAGGCCGGACCGAAAGTGATCCTTATCTGCGGCCGGCGCAGGGTTAGCAGCCGCCGGAAAAATGTCTCGGTCCCGGCAATCGCCACCGGGACAATGGGCACATTAGCTTTCAGCGCCAGCAGCACCGCCCCGGGTTTGCCTTCTTGCAGCTGGCCGGTCTGGCTGCGCGTCCCCTCTGGGGCGATGCCAAGCGCCACGCCCGATTTCAACACGTCTGCGGCCAGGCGAAAAGCGCCAAAATCGGCTTTATCTCGCTCCAACCAGATGATACCGCCCACGTTCAGGATCCAGTTGAAGATTGGATATTTCTTATATTTATCGGCGACCAGCGCAGTAATATCTTTACGGGCCGGGTTGAGGAACAACAGGAGCGTATCCGCGCGGCTCATGTGGTTGGTTGCGACGATCAACCCGCCTTCCAATGGCAGGTGCTGCGTTCCACAAAACTCGATCTTCGCGATCGAGTAAAAGAGGACTCGTAGGATGGACTGCAAAGTATCGCGCTTCACTGGATGGCGGCCTGATTATTCGATTCCTGGAGCGGGTTTGGAGTTTTTGCCTCGCAGGTATTCTATCACTGGCGGCATCAGCGAGATCAAAATAATGGCGAGAATTACGATGGAGAAATTATCTCGGATGAACGGCAGGCTGCCGAAGAAGTAACCGGTCCATAAGAACAACCCGGTCCAGACGATCCCGCCAATCACGTTGTAACTGATGAAGTAAGCGTAGCTCATGTTGCCAATACCGGCGACAAAGGGGGCGAAGGTCCGGATGATGGGGATAAAACGGGCCAGGAAGATGGTCTTGCCACCGTGCTTCTGGTAGAAAGCGTGCGTGCGGTCCAGGTACTTCTTCTTAAACCAGCGCGATTCTGTCGTAAATACTTTTGGTCCGAGAAAATGGCCGATCCAGTAATTGGCTGTATCCCCTAACACGGCCGCGATCGCCATGAGCGCGTGCAGCAGCACAATGCTCAACCCGGAATTGGTGTTCGCGGCCACGGCCCCGGCGGCAAAGAGCAGCGAGTCGCCGGGTAGGAAGGGCATAATCACCACGCCTGTCTCAATAAAAATTACCACAAACAGGACCAGGTACGACCAGATGCCAATGTTCTGGACAATTAATGGCAGTTCCTTGTCCATGTGCAGGACAAAGTTGATAAACCACTCGATAAGATTGCGGATCACATCCATGTTGAAAACAGCTCCATTATTTAGATTTCGGGAGTTTCGGCTATTTGTGCTTCATTGGACGGTTCAACGGTTTGCCCGACCAGGCGGGGCTGGCGCCGCAGATAATAATTGCTTCTCCACAACACCCCAAACATTCCAAGGCCCAGGATTGCCACACCGATCGGAGCAATCCTCGCCAGATTGGTCAAAAGCCGCAGGTTGGCGGGAGGAGTATCCAAGGCGCTGCCCAATCCGGTCAAGATGGTAAGGCCGTTCCACAGACCATGCAAGAAAACCGCCAGCATATACGTCAGGCCCAGGCGCAGGTAGGCGCCATTTTGCCATGCAGACGCCAGCGCCCAGCCGATCAGCGCCGAGGTAACCGTGTGCAGCAGCGCGGTTCCTGCGCGTCCGGCTGCCAGTAAGGCCCAGCCTTCCCCGAGAGGATTGCTGAGGTAGAAAAGGCTCTCCACCAGCCCGAAGGCGGCGCCGCACAGCCCCCCCGCAACAAAGCCCTCCGCGGGCGACAGCTGCCGGCCCGCCAGTGCCCATACCCCCAGCGGCTTGAGGAGTTCTTCTATGAGCGGGACCAGGCCTGCCACGATTGCCAGTACGCCAAAGATGAGCAGCGGGTTTTGCAGATACGGCCGCACGATTTCCAAAACCGCCTCCGGGTTGGGAGGTGCGTTGACCACGCGTTGGGCCAGGCGTTCAAGCAAGTTGACCAGATCCGGCTGCGAACTGATCCAGAGGACAAGGAAAATGAAGATCACCAGCATAGCCAGAACTTCGGCCAGCATCAGCATTGGGGTAGTGATAAACACGCTGAAATTCACCAGCCCCCAGCCTCGCTGGCGGCTGCTCAACGGCAGTTTATGCCGGGCAATTTCTACCAGCCAAAAGACCGGTATCCCAACAGCCAGCAGCTGCAGCGGGGGTAAGAGCAGCCATGCCAGCTGCTGTTGACCGGATAGGATATTTCCCAACAAAAGAACCAGCGGCCAGATCAAAATCAGAATGTTGGCCAGCCGGAAACCGTCTATGTTGGGAAGCCTGGCCGGCCGGCCGCTCAGGCGCTGGACGCTGTATACCAGCGACGGCACCGCCAGTCCGGCTGCCAGCAGGCTGATCCAGGCGGTGGAGAACAGCGGCGTGATGCTCACCGGGTCCGAAGCCCTGGTGAGCCCTATAATGCCAAAGAGCGCCATGCTGAATGCACCCAACAGAGACAGAACCAGGCCCAGCCCGCTTACGATGATTTGGGCGATGGTCAGATAGTCTGGCTTTGTGCTCGTCGGATCAGGCTGCGGCTGCATTACTTTTCTATTATCTCAACGGTTAGGATTTTATCTCCAGGCGGAAGGTTGGGCGCCTGGTTTGCGTCCCGGGGGTTTAATTTCTTGACTGCATCCATCCCCTCGATCACCTGTCCAAAGATGGTATATTGTCCATCCAGATCTGGCAGCGCGCCGAAGGTGATAAAGAACTGGCTGCCGTTTGTGCCTGTGCCGGGGCCAGAAGTTGCCAGGCCAACCATGCCTTCTTTGTCGTACTTCAAATCGTTAATTTCGTCACTGAAGTAGTAGCCCGGGCCGCCGTAACCAGATCCGCTGGGATCGCCGGTTTGGGCGATGAAGTTCGGGAGCACCCGGTGGAAGGTGACGTTATTAAACCATCCCTCGCGGGCCAGGAAAACAAAGCTGTTGACTGCCATAGGCGCTTTATCCGGGAAGAGCTGGATGACAATATCGCCTTTTTCGGTCTTGAGCCTGGCGGTATACTGCTTCTGTGGATCGATCCCCATCGGCGGGCAGTAGGTGTACTGGCGGTCCTCCAGCTGGAACATCCCCAGGAGCGATTCGAAGCTTTCGAGATCCCGGGGGCCCTGGTAAGGCTGGCCGTTGACCAGTACCAGCGGGGTACCCGGTATCTTGATATCTGTGCCGTGTTTCTGAGCGGCTTGAACTTTATCGGTCACCGCCTTGCTTTTCATATCCTGGCTGAACCTGGCCTTGTCCAGACCCAGGCTCTGGGCCTGGTCTTCGAGCCATGTCTGGAATTGTTCATCGGTCATATCGACCCAGGCGGCCTGTTCGGCAAAGATTTTGTCGTGCATTTCCCAGAATTTGCCCTGCAAACCGGCGGCTTCGGCTGCATATGCGGCCGGCAGCGAATGCGGGTGGGATGGTAGTGGGAAGTGACGGTAGGTGACCTGCACATCATTCGGGTGCTTTTCAGTGAGTTGCGCTAACACGAGCGCAAGCTGGGCGCAGTATGGTCATTGAAAGTCGCTGTATTCAATAATCGTCACCGGTGCATTGGAATTTGCCATGCACCCATTCCCCTTTAACAGGGGGTGGGAACATGGAAACTTCCGTTGGCCCTTGGGTTGGACGCATGCTAACTACCTGGCAGTCCATTTTAGGAGCGCTGGTATCCTCCGTGGCGACCGGTTGTGTCGCCAGGCTGGTTGGTTTTGCCTGGCCGCAAGCCGCCAGGAGCACGCTGGTAACCAGACCAACAAGGATGAAAATGGGGAAACATAATTTTCGCATACAATTTTCCTGTTCTAAAAAAGTCTTGCTCAGTTCGCTGCCCGGCCGGCCAATCGCTTGAGAATGACCTGCCGGATTTGTTTCTGGATACTGTCAAACGATTGGCTCGCGTCGATGATCACCCAGCGATGCGGCTCGCGTTGTGCCAGGGCCTGGTAGCCCTGCCAGACTCGCTGGTGAAAGGCCAGTGCATATGCATCCAGGCGGTTCCACTCACCGCCGCTGCGTTTGCGCTGCAGGCCTTTCTCGGGGTCGATGTCTAACAGGATGGTCAGGTCAGGCCATAAACCGCCGGTTGCGAAATTTAATAACTGGCGCAGCAGTTGTCCAGGTCGTTGCCGTGCCCGTAACCCTGGTAGGCCAGCGTTGAATCGGCATACCGGTCGCAAAGAACCAGGCTGCCCTGGTCGAGCGCGGGCCGGATACATTGTTCCACCAGCTGCGCGCGAGCTGCCAGAAACAGCAGGATTTCTGTGCGCGGGTGCATGCTGGTATTATCCAGGTTGGTTAAGACTGCCCGCACCTGGTCACCAATTTCCGTTCCTCCCGGCTCGCGCGTGGTGAGGGTCCGAAAGCCCTGCTGCTTGAGAAACTCCGCCAGCGGAGGGATCTGAGATGTTTTTCCGCTGCCTTCTGGGCCTTCGAGGGTGATAAACATAAACGTTTCTCTTTATCCTGGGTTTGCACGCACTCTGGCGTGCTGCCAGATGCCCGCAGGGTTACTCTCGGTAAATCCGCACGCGGCGGTTAGGTTCCTTGCCATAAGAATGCGATACCAGGTGCGCCTGGCGGGCCATCTCGTGCTGCATGCGCCGGACGGGCGCCGCGGCCGGGTCGAGATCAACGTACCGCTCGCCGTTCAAGACGGCCTGTATAGCCGCCTGGGTTTGCGAGGTGAAATCCTCCCAATTGTCCGGGCTTGATGCAGCTCAGGGAAAGGTTGAAGATATCCGCCAGGAGCTGTTCGATCTGGTTATTGGTATTGGCGCGCAGCACATAAATGGGCATACCGCGCTGTTCGGCTTCCAGGATCGTCTGCTGCCGGCCGCGGTAATACGCGCGCAGCGTCACCAGCGCATCGGCTTCGGAAAGGTCCTTGACCACAATGGCCGGGACGCTCATGCGCTTGGCGCTCTGCATCAGCCGGTTGCGAGCCACACCGTATGGATAAATACGGATCGGCTGCATCGACTGCGTTACGCTGCCCGCGAGAACCTTCGTCCGACAGTTCTACTCCCAGGCCGTCAGGCTGGAAACCAGGCCGGGCGATCGGCGCCTCGCGCGCCGGCCGCTGCTGGGGATCAGGCCCAAACCCAAGCCGTCGGAAACCACTCTGCTGCCTGGTTCACCTGCCGGGACACTGCCGGGACCGGCGGTTTCTCAATGCGGATCTCGCCGCTTTCCGCGCGATAGCGGATTTCGGGCGGCAGCGGGTTGCCGCGCACCAGCGCGTCAACCGCAGCCGCAACATCCGGTTGGATAGCCAGACGGTCGCGATCCTGCATTTCGATCAGCACGTCAAATGTAGGCGGCGCGCGCCGTTCGAGTACGGTTTTCTGCGTGCCGCGCCGGCGCGCTTCTTCATCCGATAACGTAACCGCTTCGATCCCGCCCACCAGGTCGGACAGGGTCGGGTTGAGCAGCAAATTTTCCAGTGAACGCCCGTGAGCAGTGCCGATGAGCTGTACGCCGCGCTCGGCGATCGTGCGCGCGGCCAGGGCTTCCAGTTCGCGCCCGATCTCATCGATGACGATCACTTCCGGGTTATGGTTCTCAACCGCCTCGATCATCACCTCATGCTGCAGCGAAGGCGTAGCAACCTGCATGCGGCGCGCTTTCCCAACTGCCGGATGCGGCACATCGCCATCTCCGCCGATTTCGTTTGAGGTATCGACGATGATCACCCGGTTTTGTTCGGCGATGGATGCGGGCCGCTTCGCGCAGCATGGTCGTCTTACCGATCCCTGGGCGGCCCAGGATCAACAGGCTTTTGCCTGATTCGATTAGATCCTGGATGATATCGATCGTGCCGTAGACCGCCCGGCCAACACGGCAGGTCAGGCCAACAATACTCCCGCGCCGGTTGCGGATGCCGGAAATGCGATGCAGCGTCCGTTCCAGGCCGGCGCGGTTGTCGGCGTCAAAATCACCGATGCGGGTGACAACATAATCGATCTCCGTCCGCGAGACCTCTTCATTGTCCAGTTCTTGTTCGCCATCGGTAAAGCGGGCCATCGGCCGCCGGCCAAGATCCATTACGATCTCGATCAGGTTGTCACTGTTATTGGCGTTTAAGACTGCCTCGGCGATTTTTGGCGGCAGTACGCTAATCAGTGCTTGTAAATCGTCCGTTATTCGTTTTTGTGTCATACGTTCTTACGGGAAACCTCTTACATGCGCAAACATGAAATCCTATTTTAACCGTTTTGCGCAGGTTTTGCCAACAGTAAAATTGAACTGCTGGGAGAATGGTGCCTTCCCCTGCCCACGGATAGGTGTGCGAGCTTATTTATTTACCGTCGTCGAGTTGTTGATCAATGGTACAGTTGGTTCTGCGGTATATTTTTCCAACACCGAATGACGGGCAGCTTGAACGGCGACACGCTGCTGGACAACCAGGTGCTTTACCATCAATGCCTGGCGTGACCCTACCTGGCATTCCAGATCGCGTACGACCGTTTCGAGCCAGGCCTGGTATGAGCGGATTGCTACATAAATAGGCCTTCCCAGTGGGTTGCGCTGCTGTGCCAGCAAGTGCGCCAGCAGCTGGCTGATATTCTCGACCCCCGGGTGAATGATCGGTTGTAAATAGATTCCTTGCGGGCCGTAAAATCCCTCCACATATGCCAGAATTTCCCCCTCCTGCCGGAAAACCCAACCAAGCGGCCGGCGCGAAGTTAGTGGTTCAGCGGACTGCACCAGTGGCGGAACGAGCGACTGGTACAGGTTGCGTATCATGATCTCATCGACGCTGGTGGCTGGCTGCCACAGCATTCCATCACTTTTCCCGTTTCCATTCGAGGAACGGTTACCGGGCGGTTCAAATTTCCAGATCCGCTGCCATGCGTAGACAGAGAACCCCGAACGGCGCAAACCATCCATTGCACAGCTGTTCTCCTCGACCTCAGCCAGCAGATGGTAGGCCCCCCAACTGCCGGCCTGAATGGCCAGGTTCTCTAGCAAATCGGCCAGACCGGGCTGGGTTATTCCGTCTTCGGGCATCAAAAAAACAATCTGTGCCGACCGGTTGCCGGCCGTGTACTGCATTTGCCCAATCAGCGCCGTGTTTTCCTCATCCGCGGGAAGAACACAGGTGGAAATTCCCACCGAGGGGTTTAGCCTGGATAGAAACGCCAGCGGTCCGGTCGGGTCGCCGCGTGTTAAAACCTGCGCGCTGTCAGTATAAATGACCTGCCGCCGGTAGCGGTAAAAGGTTATTAAATCATGCCAGGCAAACGAGCGTACGCTAATTTTATTTCTCCAGGTGGTTAACGAACAACCATCCATTACGGTATATTGGGCGACTGGGTGGAAATCAGGCTGTCGTTTCATAACCAGGGGGCCAGTCGCTGGAAGCAGGCGGCATAACCTTGCGATTCATCGCGCAAAAGGCACCGCCGGGCACCGCTCACAGGCGTTGCAGGGCTGTGAAACGGTGGTCTCTTATAGAAAGATTCTACCACGCCCGGGATTAGGCGACAACACGGTTGAATTTAGATCTGGGGTAAATCAATTAAGAGCTTGTTAAGATTCGCGGGTAACCGCATGATTAAATTAAAGAAGCGCCATTCCTCGCCCGGCGAGGAACGGTGCTTCGAAAAAAAACGCTTACCCGGCAACCGGGAAAACGAAGGTAAACAATACCCAGGCGCAAAGCAGCGCCAGCAAGGTATTAAAGACAGTGACAATCAGGAACACGGCCACCGGCTTCCAGCCCATCCGCTTGAACTCAGTGATGGAGAGTTCCAAACCCATGCAGACAAAGGCCAGGGTAAAGGCCCAATTTTTCAATGCATCCACCGCTGATCCTTTACCGCCATCGATCCAGCCCAGAGTGAAGAGGACCGAAGCCAGTACAAAGCCGAGCACAAACTTGGGGAAGCGGTCCCAGATCACGCGGGCGCTGGGGTGCGTCTTCGCGCCGTCGTCACCTGTGCTGGCGTAGAAGATTGCCAGCAAGAACGCCACCACCCCGATCAGGGCGTTTTGTGTATTTTTGACAATCGAGGCGACTTTCTGGGCCGTCTCGCCGTAAATCGTACCGGCGCCAATCACCGCCGCGGTGGTGTCGATGTTGCCGCCAAACCAGGCCCCTGCAACGGAGTCGGGCAGGTGCATGGCCTGCGCCAGCAGCGGTGCGATTACCATCATGGGCAGCGCCACCAGGATCACTAACCCGGTAATATAGGTAACCTGCTCCTTGCGCGCCGACACGGAACCGGCCGCGGCAATTGCCGCGGAGACCCCGCATACCGCCAGGGCCGTAGACATGACTGCGCGCAGTTTGTTCTCCAAACCAAATTTTCCGCCCAGCCACCATCCGAAGAAGAATACGGATGGGATGAGGATGAGCGTTTGCATGATCGCCCCACCCGCCGCACTGACAATCAGTTTCAGGTTAATGCCTGCGCCTAACAGCACCAGGCCGATCTTTAGGAATAGCTCGGTGCGGATTCCTGGTCGCACCGTCTCGCGCAGCCGGGTCAGGCGCAGAAGAAGATTACCCGCCAACCCGGCCAGAGCGGCCCAGAGTGGATATTCCAGCACTTTCCCGGGAATACCCCACGGCAGCTGCACCCGATAAACCTGTTGAGTGATCCACCAGGCTATTACTGATAGAACCAGAACAATACTCAGCCCGGCGATCACCCGCATGGCAGGCGCTGGCTGATAGGAGACGGTTTTACCGTCTTCCATGGTTTTTAACATTTCTGCACCTTTAAAAGATTAAAAAACAATCTTGAACCCGTTGGGTCCCAACAGGCCTATAGCGGAGAGAAGAATGATAAATAGTGCGATAAGGACAGACAGCCAGTCCTCACTAAGCGTAATCCGAGTGTTCTTTGTAGGGTTTGTACTTGCCATTGGATACCTTTATAACCTTTGAACAAATAATTGGGAAATAATTCACATATTCGTATTATACAACCCTGTTAAGGCTATACTAATAAGAACCCGCAGATGCGGCGGGCGAAATCCGTTACAAAATTGAAAGTTGTAAAAAGCTTGGGGAGGCAACATAAGGAAATAATTTTGCGTCTGTCACAAAATTATTTCATCCAATATGGCTTTATAATTATTCCAGGAGGAACCGTCATGTCAAAGGATGCAGTCCTGAGCGAGGCGATTCAGGATTACCTGAAGACAATTTACGAGCTCTCCCCAGAGGGCAGGCCGACATCTACGAACCAGATTGCGGAAAGTCTTCAGGTCCGAGCCGCTTCGGTGACGGGCATGATCAAGCGCCTGGCAAGTATGGAACCGCCTTTGGTGATTTACCATAAACATCATGGTGTCCAGCTCACGGAAGAAGGCAAGCATATTTCGCTGCAAATCGTTCGCAAACACCGTCTGCTGGAACTTTTTCTGGTGAAAATCCTGGGGTACACCTGGGACGAGGTGCACGAAGAAGCCGAGCGCCTGGAGCATGCGGTCTCCTTTCGTTTTGGCGACCGGCTGGCGGTTTTATTAGGTGAACCCGATTTTGACCCGCACGGCGATCCCATCCCAGGCCGAGATTTGCAGATGCCCGCCATGCAGACCATACCCCTCAGCAGTACCCAGGCGGGGCAGCGTGTGCGTGTGCGCCGCGTTCCCACCAACAACCCGGCGCTGCTGCGCTACCTGGGAGAAATGGGTGTGCTGCCTGGCGCGGAAATTTCGGTCCTCGCGCAAATTCCCTTTGACCGCACCGTTCGCATCCGGGTGGAGGAGGGCGGCTGCGAGCACGTATTAGGCGCTGAAATCAGCCGCCTGCTCCAGGTGGAAATTCTTTAGCGGATCCGCTGAAATCGTCTTGCGCGAGCCGCGCAAGACGATTTCAGCAGCTATTCAATCTAGATCCAGCCGCGCAGTTGCATAGCCTTGACCACCCGGTCGATGGCTACCATATACGCCGCGTCCCGCATGTTGACGTTCTCCTTGATCGACATATCCAGGACACTGTGGAAGGCGACAGTAATGCGGTGATCGAGCCGGTCGATTACTTCGCTCTTTGACCAATAGAAGTTCATGTCATTCTGCACGCTCTCGAAGTAAGACGTAATCACCCCACCGGAATTGCACAGGAAGTCGGGGATCACGAAGATGCCGCGCTGTTTGATCACTTCGTCGGCCTCGGGAGTCGTGGGGCCATTTGCGCCTTCCGCGATCAGGCGCACGCGCGGGTGGATCAGTCCCACGGTTTCGGCATTGATCTGACCTTCTAGCGCAGACGGGATCAGGATGTCGGCTTCTTTCTTAATCCATTCGCCGCCGTCCTCGATGCAGTAACCCGCGTCGCTGGCCTTTTTCTTATCGATCGAGCCGTACTGGTCGGTGATCGTCATCAGGAAGTGCGGGTCAATGCCGTCTTCCTTGCTGACGGTGTACGACTTGCGGTCCTCGCGGTCCCAGTACGAGACGCATACCACCTTACCGCCTAACTGTTCGATAAAACCGATCGCCGCGTATTGGGCTACATTGCCAAAGCCCTGGACCGCCGCGACTGCCTTGGTTGAATCAATCCCCAGGTGTTTCATCGCTTCCCGCACGGTGTAGATCACGCCGTACCCGGTGGCTTCCGTGCGGCCCAACGAACCGCCGCTGCCGAGCTGGCTTGCCGGTGATGACGCCCGGCGTGTATTGGCCGGACAGCTTCGAATATTCATCCATCATCCAGCCCATCATTTGCGGGGTGGTGCCTACATCCGGCGCGGGCACATCCTGGCGCGGGCCGATATTGCTCCAGATTTGGTCAATATAGCCGCGCACCAGGCGTTCCTTCTCACTGGTTGAAAGCGTGGCCGGATCGAGGATCACGCCACCCTTACCGCCGCCCAACGGGATGTCGGCGACTGCGCATTTCCACGTCATCCACATTGCCAGCGCGCGCACGGTGTCGATTGTTTCGGCCGGGTGGAAGCGGATGCCGCCTTTATTTGGGCCGCGGGCATCGTTGTGCTGAACCCGGAAGCCTTCGAAAACGCGCAGCGTACCATCATCCATGCGGACCGGGATGCGGAAATGATACTCGCGCATTGGCCAGCGCAGGAACTCGGCCACCTGCGGGTCGAGTTTGAGCAGTTCGGCCACGTGGTCGAACTGGCGCTGCGCCATTTCAAAAGCATTGGTTGTTGAAGCCATTGGTTCTCCTGTGTTTGAAAAGACGAAAAGGTTGGTTTACGGTTGAAAATATAAGCGGGCACTACGGTCAGTGCCCGCCATGTCTCCGTTCTTATGTCGAGTTGGTGTCCATAGGATTCACAACCCGTCATTCGGAATTTTATTTTGCATCTATAACGTTAGCAGAATCTTGCGGCAGCGTCAATATGATGAAGCTCGTTCTCGCCCGTGATGACTATCCCCAGTTGTATGACAAATCTTTATTTCTTGAGCGCGTTTAGCTGCGTTCCAGCTCACTGCGCAGCACCTGCGGGTTGGCCTGTCCCTTTGCGGCGCGCATCACCTGCCCAAAGAACCAGCCGGATAGCGTTTCTTTGCCGCCCAGGTAGCTGGCCAGCTCGTGCGGGTTGTCTTGCAGCACCTTCTGCACCAGACCGGCGATAAAATCCGTATCGGAGATCTGCTGTAGTCCGCGCTCTTTCACAATTTGCGCGGCGGTTTTGCCCGGTGTTCAGCATTTCGACCAGCACGCTCTTGGCCGTGTTCAGGTTGATATCCTGCTTCGCCAGCCGCAGTAGATCGACCAGACCTGCCGGTGGATACGTGTACATCCTGGAAGGTCTTCCCGGTCTGGTTCAACCAGCCAAAGATCTCGCCGGTAATCCAGTTGGCCACCATGCGCGGTGACACGCCCGCTTCACCGTTCCCGTTGGCGGCAGCGCTTGCCGCCGCGGCGCTTCAAAATAATCCGCCACCAGCCTGGTCACTGGCCAGCAGGGCTGCATCCGCGCTGCTCAGCTCGTACTGCTGCGCGAAGCGTTTTGCTCGCGCGGAGGGCAGCTCGGGCAGGCTGGCGGCAATGCGCTCGACCCAGTCTTTTTCAACGACCAGGGGGGGCAGGTCGGGCTCGGGAAAGTAGCGGTAATCGTGGGCTTCTTCTTTGCTGCGCTGCGAATAGGTTACTCCGCGGGCTTCATCCCAGCCCAGCGTCTCCTGCACGAATTGTTTTCCCGGCCCGGATCTGCGCGATTTGCTGCTCGATCTGGTACGCGCTGGACCGCTCGAGCGCGCGGAAGCTGTTGAGGTTCTTGATCTCCACCCGCGTGCCAAGCGTTTCGCTGCCCGGCCGGGCGGACGGAAACATTCGCCTCAAAGCGGATCACGCCTTTTTCCATGTCGCCCGTAGTTGACGCCCAGGTAGCGCAGGATCGAGCGCAGTCCTTCGGCGTAGGCGCGCATCTCTTCGAGGGTGTGCATGTCTGGCTCAGAGACAATCTCAAGCAGCGGCACGCCCGCCCGGTTAAGATCCACCAGCGAGAAGCTTTCGCCGCCATTCCCGGCTGGCGCGGGTTCCCCACAGCCCTTATCCACGTGGGTCAGCTTTCCGGTGTCCTCCTCCAGGTGCACCCGCCGGATGCGAATCTCGCGCTCGCCCTGCGAAGTCTGAATGCGCAGCCGGCCGTGTTCGGCCAGGGGGTACTCGTACTGCGAGATCTGGTATCCCTTGGGAAGATCCGGATAAAAGTAGTTTTTGCGCGCGAAGATGCTGGTGTGCGCGACCTCGCATTCCAACGCCAGGGCCACCTTAATCCCATACGCCACGGCCTGCTCGTTGATCACCGGTAAAACGCCGGGCAGCCCGCTGCACACCGGGCAAACGGCCACATTCGGTTCTGCCTGGATCGAGTCAACCACCGGGCAGGAACAGAACATCTTTGAATGGGTCAGCAGCTCGGCGTGAACTTCCAAACCAATAACAGGTTCAAATTCCATACAGGCACCACTTACACTGCAAAACGAATATTGAGGACATCGCCATCCTTTACGATGTACTCTTTTCCTTCCAGCCGGAACTTGCCGTGCGCCTTGGCCTCGTTCATCCCGCCCAGGCTGATCAGATCATCATAATGCACCACTTCGGCGCGGATAAAGCCCTTTTGCAGGTCGGTGTGGATCACGCCGGCCGCTTCCGGGGCAGTGGCGCCGCGCTGCACGGTCCAGGCGCGGCATTCATCCGGGCCAACGGTGAAGAACGACTGCAGGCCCAGCAGATCGTACGACAGGCGGATCATGCGGTTCAGGCTGGGCTCTTCGATGCCGTATTCCTGCAGGAACATCTCCATTTCATCCGCGCGGCAGCTGGGCGATATCCATTTCCAGCTTGCCCTGCAGCGCCACCACCTGGCTGTGCTGGTGCGGATAGTCAATCGATGGCGCGGCCTGCCCTTCAGACAGGTTGAGCACGATCAGGATCGGTTTGCGGGTGAGAAAACCAAACCCGGACAAAGCTCTTTCTTCCTCCGCGGAAATTTCCATGTCGCGCAAAGGGATTTCCTGGTTCAGTGCCTCGTGCATGCGCTCAAACAGGACAATCTCGCGTTCGATGGTAGCTTTGTCGCGCCCGGCGCCCTTTTTGCGTTCCTCGGCCAGGCGCTCCAGCTTGCGTTCCACGGCGATCAGGTCATTGAGGATGAACTCGCTGTCCATCGCCTGGATGTCGCGCAGCGGGATCGATGGTGCCCGCCGGGTGGGGTACATTCTCATCTTCAAAGACGCGCACCACGTGGATGAATCCATCCATCTGGGTGAGCTGGTTGAGCAGCGTTCCGGAGATGCCGCTCTTCCCGGCCGAGCCGTCCAGCCCGGCGATATCCGCATAGGTCACCTTGGCGTAAATGGTCTTTTTGGGCTTGAACATGCCGGATAGGCGATCCACCCGCGGGTCGGGGACATCTACCACGGCGGTGTGCACTTCGATCTTGCCGGACGCGGCGCCGGTGGGCTGCGTGCCGCGCGTAAGCGCGTTGAACAGTGTGGTTTTGCCAGATTGGGGGAGACCAATGATTCCGAGGCGCATAAGGGATGCTTCTTACCTTGACCCTTCTAAGATATTTGGTATACTTAGGCTATGCCGGAGTGGCGGAATTGGCAGACGCGCACGACTCAAAATCGTGTTCCGTAAGGAGTGAGGGTTCAAGTCCCTCCTTCGGCACCAACAGCTTTTTGGCTTACCTCTCTGATCTTGAACAGGTCAGGGAGGCTTTTTTATTGCCAACCGTTCGCGCCTTTCATTTGCATTTCTCCGCCGCCTGCGATAATTTTATCATAGACTGGCAGGGCAAGCGGGCTGGCGTGGTTTGAAAAGGCCTAAAGCGTCGTTCTGGGCTTGCTATCTTTTTGGTTATCCCTGAGTATAATCAATAGCATATTAGGGAGAGCAATTTTTCTCCTCAACTCCGCGTTTCTTGAAAACCTACTTTCGCGCAGGAGAAAGGAGCAGGATATGCCATCGATGGAGAACGTTCTGGCCGTTATTCTGGGTGGAGGGCGGGGGAACCGCCTGTATCCTTTAACCAAGTTTCGCTCCAAACCCGCCGTGCCTATGGGCGGAAAATACCGCCTGATCGATATCCCGATCAGCAACTGCATCAATTCCGGTATTTACCGTATCGCGGTTTTGACCCAGTTCAACTCGGTTTCTCTCCACCGCCACATTACCCAAACCTACAACTTTGACGCTTTCCATACCGGTTGGGTGCAGATTTGGGCCGCGGAACAAACCCTGTCGAATGCCGATTGGTACCAGGGCACTGCCGATGCGGTCCGCAAGCAGCTTTTTGAAATCAAATCGACGCGCGCTCCCTATGTCCTGATCCTCTCCGGCGACCACTTATACCGCATGGATTATGCCGCCATGGCCAATTTCCACTGGGAGCATAACGCCGATATCACCGTTGCGGTTCAGCCAGACCACGCGTGAGGAAGCTACGCGCCTGGGCATTCTGAAACGCGACCCCGACTGCCGCATTACCCGTTTTGCCGAAAAGCCTAAAGACTGCCAGCTTATTGGATGAAATGGTCAGCCGGGATGATCCGCAGCGCCCTTACCTGGGCTCGATGGGCATTTACCTGTTCAAAACGAAGCTGCTGATTGAAATGCTGGAAAGCAAGAGCTTCGATGATTTTGGTGGCCAGGTGATCCCGTATGCGATCGATAATCATAATGTTTTCGGCTATAACTTCGATGATTACTGGGCAGATATTGGGACGATTCGCTCTTTTTATGAAACCAACCTGGCTCTGACCGAACCAGATCCGCCCTTTCACTTTTATGATCCGCATCTGCCCGATTTACAGCCGCTCGCGCTTCCTGCCCGGTTCGATCATTGAAAACAGCATGCTCGAACAGGTGGTGATCGCGGAAGGCTGCCGCATCGAACAAGCGGAGATTCGCCATTCGGTGGTTGGCCTGCGCAGCCAGATCCAGAGCGGCGTCCGCCTGGTCAATACCATTTTGATGGGCGCGGACTATTATGAACGCTCCGCCGATGACTACGAAGAACTCCCCAACTCCGCGCCGATCGGAATTGGCCGCAACTGCTATATCGATGGCGCCATCATTGATAAGAATGCCAGCCTGGGCGAAGACGTGGTGATCAAACCATTCCCCGGGGAACGGAAATCGAAACGGAAAACTGGGTCATCCAGGATGGCATTGTGGTGATCCCGAAGAATGCCATCATCCCGTCTGGAACGGTGATTGCTCCAGAATAGAGGATACTTTTTCACCGGGCAGTGCTGCAAGCATGACCTGCAGCACTGCCCGATGTTCATTTAAACACAGTCTGGAAGTTATATTTCACTATCGATCAGGCTTATTCCGATTTATACCAGGGCGGATAATTTTTCCCTATGCCGAACTAAGGGAAAAAACCACAGATTATCTGTGTTGACAGATGGAAAAGGAATATGTTAAAAAGAATTTGCCAGATTACCGGTTCGTCTGGAAATTAAATTACGAAAGGAATAATCCATGACATTAGGAAAGAGCCCGGACAAAGGGTCGAACGAACGAGACTTATCGATTGTTTGGCACGCCATGAGCGCCGAAGACGTGTTCAAAAAATTAGAAACCCATCAACAATCAGGTCTCACCAAAGAAGAAGTTGCCCGTCGTTTGCAGCAGTATGGCCGGAATGAGCTGAAAGAGAAGCCCCGGCCCACGTTTCTTAAAACTGGTTTTCGATCAACTAAATAACTTTATCGTCATTTTGCTGATCGTGGCCTCGGTTATATCCGCTGTCTTGCGGGATTTCGTTGAGGCGGGCGCAATCCTGCTGATTGTGGTTCTGAACGCCATTCTGGGCGTGATCCAGGAAAGCCGGGCCGAAGAAGCCCTGGCTGCCTTGAAAAAGCTGGCCTCGCCGGAGGCGCAGGTGCTGCGCGATGGTCACCGCGTAAGTGTCCCCGCCGGCGAGCTGGTGCCCGGGGATATTGTCTTTCTGGAAGCCGGCAACTTCGTCCCGGCGGATATGCGCCTGATCGAGGCGGTCAACCTGCGCGTGGAAGAGGCGGCCCTGACCGGCGAATCGGTGCCGGTGCAGAAAAATGCGCGGCTTCCGTCTTAGCGGAAGACGCTTCCCTGGGCGACCGCAAGAATACGGCTTTTATGGGCACGGTGATTTCCTATGGGCGCGGCAGCGGCATGGTGGTTTCCACCGGCATGCACACCCAGCTCGGCCTGATCGCCGATATGCTGCAGACTGGTTGAAGAAGAAGAGACGCCCCTGCAGCAGCGCCTGGATCAGTTGGGAAAGATTCTGGGGTATGGCGCGCTGGCGATTTGTGGTCTGGTGTTTCTGGTCGGCCTGCTGCGCAGTAACTTCTCAGCTGGAAGCCATTGTCGATACGTTTATGATCGCGGTCAGCCTGGCGATTGCGGCTGTGCCGGAAGGGCTGCCGGCGGTGGTAACCATCAGCCTGGCGCTGGGCATGCGCGAGATGGTCCGCCGCCATGCGCTCATCCGCCGCCTGGCTTCGGTTGAAACGCTTGGTTCGGCCACGGTGATCTGCTCGGATAAGACCGGCACGCTGACCCAGAACGAGATGACCGTCACCCGCATGTGGGTGGATGGCACCTTCACGGAGATCACCGGCAGCGGGTACACACCCGATGGTCGATTTTGAAGTGGACGGCAAGCCGGTGGAACTGTTGAGTTATCCCGGCGTGTCGACTGCCTTGTGGGTCGGCGTGCTGAATAATGATGCCCAGTTGGAGCGGGTCGGATGAAGATGGGAAAACGACCTACCGCATTATTGGCGACCCGACCGAAGGCTCCATTCTGGTGGCCGCCGCCAAAGCCGGGATCTATGAAGATCATCTCAACAATGCCTACCCACGTCGAGAACGAAGTTCCTTTCGACTCGGCCCGCAAGCGCATGGTCACCATCCACAGCATCCATGACCCGCAGCCAGAGGACAGTTCGCCGCTCTATGACGAAGCGCTAAAGCAGTGGTACGCCATCGCCGTCAAAGGCGCGCCGGATGTGGTGCTGCACCTGTGCACCGACTACCAGACGATCGACGACAAGGTCAGCCCGCTGGATGATGAAACCCGCCAGCGCATTCTGGATGCCAACGACCGGATGACCGCGGACGCGCTGCGCGTGCTGGGCCTGGCTTACCGCCTGGTGCCGGATGTACCCGAGGAGGCCCGGCATGACGAATTGGAAAAGGACCTGATCTTTGCCGGCCTGATTGGCATGATTGACCCGGCCCGCGCGGAAGTCAAACCGGCGCTGGAAAAAGCGCGCGGCGCCGGCATCCGCACGGTCATGATCACCGGCGATTATCCCAACACGGCCCGCGCGATTGCCAGAAGTATTGGCCTGCTGCAAAGCGGCCACCAGGTGCTCACCGGCGCCGAGCTGAACGAAATGGATGATGCAACGCTCATCCGCGAAGTGAAGGTGACCGATGTGTTTGCCCGCGTTTCGCCCGAGCACAAGATGCGCATCGTGGATGCGCTGCGCGCCAACGACGAAGTGGTCGCCATGACCGGCGACGGCGTCAACGACGCCCCGGCCATCAAGCGCGCCGATATCGGCGTGGCCATGGGCATCACCGGCACGGATGTGGCCAAAGAAACCGCCGATATGGTGCTGACCGATGACAACTATGCCAGCATCGTCTCGGCGGTCGAGCAGGGCCGCATCATCTACGCCAACATCCGCAAGTTCGTCTTCTTCCTGCTCTCCTCCAACGTGGCCGAGATCATGATCATCTTCCTGGCCACCCTGGCCGGGCTGCCCACCCCGCTGACCGCCATCCAGCTGCTGTGGCTCAACCTGCTCACCGACGGCGCGCCGGCCCTGGCGCTGGCGATGGAAAAAGGCGACCCGGATATCATGGAGCGCCAGCCGCGGCCAAAGCGCGAGCCGATCATCAACAGCTCGATGCGCCTGGGGATCATCATCCAGACCATCACCCAGACCGGCGCGGTGCTAGGCGCCTTCCTCCTGGGGCTGTTCTGGCACCTCGAGCCAGAGTATCCCGGCCGGGGCCAATCCGCTTCTTTACCTCCTCCAGCACGACTGGCGCGGGATCGATGTGCAGACGGCCGAGACGATGGCCTTTGTGACCCTCTCGCTGTGCGAGCTGTTCCGCGCCTACACCGTGCGCTCGGAACGGGTTTCGATCTTCCACCTGGGCGTCTTCTCCAACCAATATATGCAGTACGCGGTGGGGCTTCCATCCTCCTGCTGCTGCTGGTGATCAACGTGCCCTTCTTGCAGCCCATCTTCAACACCCACTTCCTGGCTTGGAATGAATGGCTGTTCGTGCTTGGTCTGGCGCTCATCCCGGCAATTACCGAAGAGTTCACCAAGCTGTATCTGCGCGCGCGCGAACATCAACGGGCATAAATTGTTTTGTTATGCAACCCTGCCGTGACTTTTGAAACAAGTCACGGCAGGGCCTGGCTGATCGGCGCAAAGCTGAACCGGTGGATCGCGCATGGGCCGGCTTGCTGCAGCATCTCCCAGTGATAAGCGGTGCCATAGCCCTTGTGCCGGGCAAACCCGTAATCCGGGTATTGCGCGTCGAGCTGCACCATCAGCGCATCCCGGGCGGTCTTTGCCAGCACTGAGGCGGCGGCGATACTCAGCGAGCGCGCGTCGCCCTTGATCAGCGGCGTTTGGGGGAGGGGGATTTCTGGCAGGCGCAGCGCGTCGATCAGCAAGTGTTCGGCGGGCACACCCAGTCCGGCCAGGGCGCGCGCCATTGCCAGGCGTGTAGCCGGCACGATCCCGATCTCGTCAATTTCCCGGTTGGAGGCAAAGCCGACCCCCCAGGCCAGCGCCTGCTTCCGGATAATTTCCGCCCAGCAGGCCCGCTCGGCGGGGGTCATCTGTTTCGAATCGCGCACGTCACACAGGCGCGCGGCGATCTCGGCGCTCGCGGGCAGGATCACCGCTCCGGCGCTGACCGGGCCGGCCCATGCGCCGCGCCCGGCTTCATCCAACCCGGCCACGCGGGTAAGTCCCCGGGCCCATAAGCGGTTTTCAAAACGCAGGTCGGGGGTAGGCGGGATTTCAGCAGGATCGAAGTGGCGCGTCATATAGCCCTTGTCGCGCATTACGCCGGATCGTGATCAAGTCCGTAAACATGCGCAGCGAATCCTGGACCAGGCGGACACGGCTGTCTGGGTCGAAGTACCAGTCGATCGGCACTTCTTGAATGCGGAAACCCAGCCGGCGAGCAATGAACAACACTTCCACGTCAAACGACATGCCCGGCAGCGTCTGCAAGGGGAAGATGGCTTCCGCTGCCGTGCGGTGAAAGCATTTGAAACCGCATTGCGTATCTTGCAGCCCGGGCAGTGCTGCCCAGCGCACCAGGGTGTTGAAAACCCGCCCGATCAGGTGCCGGTAGGTCGGCTCATGATAGCGCACCGCTCCGGCAATCTCGCGTGAACCGATCACGATTTCCGGGTCCGCGAAAGTTGGGGGGATAAAACGGTTGACCTGCTCGATCGGCATCGACAGGTCCGCGTCGCAGATGAAGCGGTACTCGCCGCGCGCCTCCAGCATGCCGCGCCGCACAGCCAGTCCCTTGCCGCGCGCTTCTTCCTTTAGCACGCGCACATAAGGCGCTTCGCGGGCAAACGCCTGCGCGATCTCCAGCGTGCGGTCGTGACTGCCGTTCTCAACGACGATCACTTCCGCGGTGTATGGCTGCGAAGCCAGGAAATCGTGTATTTTCAGCAGAGACGGGGGAAGCCGCTGTTCTTCGTTATGGGCTGGGATCACGATCGAAAGGAAGGGGAGCGACACAGTGTCTGCCGTTCAATGCGCTGCTGCGGGCCTAAAGGAGTGGCGCGCCTTCCAGTTTGTCACAATCCGCCGGATTGCGATCCGCAGAAGCAGATGAGGCAACCAGCCATTCACTGCCGGCTGAACCCGCCAGCTGCACCGGTCCGGCGACCTCGAAGGTTCCGGCCATAAATTCGACCCGTTTCCCGATCATCATCCGTTTTTTTGATCGGATCATATCGACCAGTTCTTGCCGCTTAAGGATTATGCGGTCGCTCCAGGTAGGGCCCCGGCGTAGATAGGCGCGTACCCAATCGACTTTTCCATCGGCTGAGTAATGAACCGCTTCAATAACGCCGTCGTAGGTTTTGTTTGCCATACCCCATGCCATCTGGAAAAGTGCCTTACAGTCGGGGTGGGCGGACTCGAACCGCCGACCCCCGCGTCCCAAACGCGGTGCGCTACCAACTGCGCTACACCCCGGTCGGTTCAAGAGTATAATCGGTTTGGCTTAGAAATGCAAGGATAACGGTATTGGAGGCCAGTGCTTGCACAAAGTCGAAAGCCCTGACCCGCGGAGGAAGAACCATCCCCTTAATCCCCTTCCTGCGCTTCGCCCGGAAGGGGAAACAAACGTTTCTGGGGTATCTGAGGCGGGATTTCCGCCTCAGATACCCCAGACCCCGGAAAAGTGCCAGGGACTTTGTGAAAACCGTGTATTGGAGGATCCTACTATCGGAAGACCGCCGCTAGTGGAATAACGTGAGCATCTTTTTGTTGCAGGCAAATCCCATCTTTACTTGTTGAGGCTATGAAGATTTAACGCACCTTACCGATTCTGATCTTGCTTTGCGTCTGTTTTGCTCTGGCTGCTTGCCAGATGGGCCAAACGGTCGGGATAGCCGGGGAACCTGTTGCACAGAGTGTCCCGAACCTTTCTGTCACTGCCACAAATACCCCGTTTCAAGCGTCTTCCCCGACCCCGCGCCCGTCGCTTACGTATACGCCCACCATCATTCCCAGCCCAACGCCGGTGCCTTGCCAGGAAACGCAGGGCCGCATCGAGCCGATGGAAGAAGTAGTGCGCGAAGGCCGCCCGCCGTTTGCGTTCCGGGTATATTTTCCACCTTGTTTTTCCAAGAATGAAGGCACCCGTTACCCGGTTCTGTATATGATCCACGGGCAGACGTATAAAGATGACCAGTGGGAGCGCCTGGGCATCGGACCGGCTGCTGATGCGCTGATCAATGAAAAAAAGGCGCCGCCATTTTTGATTGTCATGCCGTTAGAGCGGAATACGTTGAAGATATTTACCTGTCTGGTTTCAACCGCGATGTGACGGATGGCCTGGTTTCCTGGATCGACACCACGTACCCAACCTGCGCGGAGCGAGCCTGCCGGGCCATCGGCGGGCTCTCGCGGGGTGGGGCCTGGGCGCTGCATCTTGGCTTCACCCGCTGGGAATTGTTTAGTGCGGTTGGGCTGCACAGTACGCCGCCTTTTAGCAACGACCCGATCCAGCTGCCCATCTGGCTGAGGACCATTCCCCCCGACCAGCTTCCCCGGGTATGGATGGATTCGGGTCAGGGGGATGCCTGGTTCCACTATTCCAGCGCCTTTGAGGCGCAGCTGACCCATTACCGGGTGGCGCACGAATGGTACATATTTCAAGGCAGGCACGAGGAGAGCTATTGGACGGACCACGTCGCGGAATATCTCGCCTGGTACACGCTCCCGTGGAAGGATCTTCCGCAGAATTTATTAATCCGTTCATTGAATTGATCCACGATCTTGGTATAATGACGCCATGAGCCTGACCAAAGAAGAAGTCGAACACATTGCTGAACTAGCTCGCCTGGAGCTGACCGAAGAAGAAAAGGCCCGCTACCGCGAGCAGCTGTCCGATATCCTGGATTATGCTGCTCGCCTGCAAGCCCTGGATACCAGCCACATCCCACCGACGTCTACCGTGCTGGCAAAACGCAGCCTGCTGCGTCCAGACGTGGCCGTTGTGGGGTTATCGACGGAAGAGGTGTTGAGCAATGCGCCTCGCGCGGAGCAGAAACAGTTCCGCGTCCCGCCTGTAATGGACCAGTCGCCATGACCATCCGCGAAAATTTCACGGTCCGGGCATTACGCTCCGCCTTGCGCAAGGGCGATGTTTCCAGCCGCGAGCTGACCAGGGATGTGCTGGAACGCATCGACCGGCTGGAACCACGCCTGCACGCCTTTATTACCCTCACCCCCGACCTGGCGCTGCGCATGGCGGATGAAGCCGACCGGCGCTGGCAGGCCTGGCGCAAGGATCCTGAGGCAGAACTGCCTAACGCGGAGCCGCCCGCGTTGTTGGGCCTGCCCATGGCGATCAAAGATGTGCTGACGGTGGCGGGCGTGCGCTGCACCTGCGGCTCGAAAATCCTGGAAAACTTCATCCCGCCCTATACCGCCACGGCCGTGCAGCGCCTGCTGGACGCCGGCGTGGTCGTGGTGGGCAAGACCAACACCGACGAATTTGCCATGGGCTCCTCGACCGAGAACTCGGCCTACGGCCCGACCCACAACCCCTGGGACCTGGAGCGCGTGCCGGGCGGGTCCAGCGGCGGCAGCGCCGCGGCCGTGGCGGCGCGCATGGTCCCGGCCGCGCCCGGCACGGATACCGGCGGCAGCGTGCGCCAGCCGGCCTCGTTCTGCGGCGTGACCGGGCTCAAGCCCACCTACGGGCGGGTTTCGCGCTATGGACTGGTGGCCTACGGCTCCTCGCTGGATTCGGTCGGCGCGCTGGCCGCACCGCCGAAGATGCTGCGCTGCTTCTTCATGCAGATGGCCGGCTACGACCCGCGGGATGCCACCAGCATGGATGTGCCGCGTGCCGCGCATCGATCTCAGCCGCGCCGGAAGACCTGAAAGGCCTGCGCATCGGCGTGCCGGAGGAGTACTTCATCCAGGGCATCCAGCCGGAGGTGGAGCAGGCCGTGCAGGCAGGCCATCGCGGTGCTGCAGTCGCTGGGCGCCGAGGTGCTGCGCGTCAGCCTGCCGCACACCGAATATGCCCTGCCGGTGTATTACCTGATTGCCCCGGCCGAAGCCTCCGCCAACCTGGCGCGCTACGATGGCGTGCGCTTTGGGCTGCGCGAGCCGGCCGAGGCCATGCTGGATATGTTCCGCAAGACGCGCGGCGCCGGGTTTGGCGCGGAGGTCAAGCGGCGCATCATGCTGGGCACCTACGCGCTCTCGGCCGGCTATTATGATGCCTATTACGGCCAGGCGCAGAAGGTGCGCACGCTGATCAAGCAGGATTTCGAACAGGCCTTTGAAACCGGTGGATGTGATCGCCGCCCCGGTCGCGCCGACCACCGCCTTCCGCCTCGGCGAGCACGGCGATGATCCCCTGGCGATGTACCTGGAAGATGTCTTTACCCTGCCGGCCAACCTGGCGGGTGTGCCGGGGCTGGCCTTCCCGGTCGGCTTTGACTCGCAGCGGTCTGCCGGTGGGGATGCAGTTGATGGGCCCGCATTTCGGCGAGGAAGTCCTCTTCCGCACCGCGCATGCCTACCAGCAGGTGACCGACTGGCACCTGCGCAAACCAGCCCTGGTTTGATCCGCTCCATCGGGGAAAGACCCGGCTGGTTATCCCCTGCTGGCAGCGCGGATTGTTCTGGCGCTGCCTGTCTATTCCAAACTGGAGAATTAAGATGTTCGACACGCTCCCATCCGATCCCCAAACGATTCAAGAAGCCCGCTGGGCGAACTTTGAAGCCTCCTTTCAGGATTTGCAGCAGCGCTCATTATCGCCTGGCAGTGTCTCCGCCTGGCTTGGCGATTGGTCGCGCCTGGCGGATGTTTTCGAGGAACAGTATTCCCGGCTGGTGGTTGCTGTCTCGGCCAATACCGCTGATGCGGAAGCCGAACGGCGCTACAACGCTTTCTTTGATGACCTGTATCCCAAATTCATGGCGGCCGAACCAGGCGCTCAAGCAAAAACTGCTCGCGAGCGGGTTGGAACCGGACGGATACGACCATCCCGCTGCGCAATATGCGCGCGGAAGCGGATCTCTTCCGCCAGGAAAACCTGCCGGTGCAGGCTGAAGAGAACAAGGTCAAGACCGAGTACGACAAGATTATTGGCGCGCAGACGGTCACCTGGGAGGGCCAGGAGCGGACAATCGACCAGATGAAGCCGGTTTACCAGGATGCCGACCGTTCCCGCCGCGAGCAGGCCTGGCGGCTGGTTGCCGGGCGCCAGCTCGCCGACCGGGAAGCAATCAACCAGGTGTGGGGAAAGCTGTTTAACCTGCGCTGCAAAATAGCCAAAAACGCCGGCCGCCCCGATTACCGGGCCTACCGCTGGCAGGAGATGCTGCGCTTCGATTACACCCCTGAGGATGCCCGCCGTTTTCAGGAGGCCATTGAAGAGGTGGTGGTTCCGGCCGCGCGGCGCGTTTACGAACGCCGCCGCCAGCGCCTGGGCCTGGACAGCCTGCGCCCCTGGGACCTGGATGTAGACCCGCTTGGCCTGCCGCCGCTGCACCCCTTCCAGGATTCCGATCAGCTTCAGGCGGGCGCCTCAACCATCTTTCACCGCGTCGATCCGCACCTGGGCGCTTATTTTGATACATTGGTAAAAGAAAACCTGCTCGACATGGAAAACCGCAAACACAAGGCTCCGGGTGCTTTCTGCACCGGCTATCCGGTGACCCGGCGGCCGTTTATCTTTATGAACGCGGTTGGCTTGCACGATGATGTGCAAACCATCCTGCACGAGAGCGGGCACGCCTTCCACGTTTTTGAAACCAACCATCTTTCCAACCTCCAGCACAATGTGCCCATGGAGTTTGCCGAAGTGGCCTCGATGGGCATGGAACTGCTGGCATCACCCTACCTTACCCGCGAGCAGGGCGGGTTTTATACGCCGGCCGAGGCAGCCCGGGCGCGCATCGAACACCTGGAAACGAACATCCGCTTCTGGCCATATATGGCCGTGGTCGATGCCTTCCAGCACTGGGCGTACGACAACCCGGATGCGGCCCTCGACCCGGCCCAATGCGACGCGCAGTGGGCGCAGCTCTGGCGGCGCTTTATGCAGGGCGTGGATTGGAGCGGCCTGGAGGATGTGATGGAAACCGGCTGGCATCGCAAGGTCCATCTGTACAGTTACCCCTTCTATTACATCGAATATGGCCTGGCGCAGTTGGGCGCCGTCCAGGTATGGGGCAATGCGCTCAAAGACCAGGCCGGGGCGGTTGCACAGCTATCGCAAGGCGCTGGCATTGGGCGGCACCGTAACCCTCCCTGAATTGTTCCAGTCTGCCGGGGCCCATTTCGCCTTCGATGCTCCCGCGCTGCGTCAGGCGGTTTCCCTGATGGAAGAGCGCATCCAGAACCTGGAGCAAGCCCTTTGAAAAGCCCGCAGTACCCGGTCGCCGGGCCTGGGGAAAGTGATAAAATGGAAGGGGAGTAAAAAGGGAGGTCTGGACATGAGCAAGAAAACCTTAAAAATCGCGGTTCCAATGGCGGGTTTAGGCACGCGCATGCGACCGCATACCTGGAGCAAGCCAAAACCCCTGGTTTCATTGGCCGGCCGGACGGTGCTCGATTACGTGCTGGAACAGTTTGATACCGTTCCCGACTCACTGGATGTGGAATACGTCTTTATCATCGGCCCGCAGGGGGAGCAGGTGAAAGATTATATGGAAGAGCGCTACCCGGAAAAAAAGGTGCATTACGTCTTACAGGCGGAGATGCGCGGCCAATCCGATGCCTTATACCAGGCGCGCGAATACCTGACCGGGCCCATGATGATGGCTTTTTCGGATACGCTGGTTGAAACCGATTTCTCCTTCCTTGACAATGAACCGGCGGACGCGGTGGCCTGGGTAAAGCCCGTCGCCTGACCCGCGCCGCTTTGGCGTGGCCGAGAAGGATGCCGAAGGTTGGGTAACCCGGCTGATTGAAAAACCCAAAGACATGAAAAACAACCTGGTGGTGGTTGGCTTCTATTACTTCCGCAGCGCGGAGCGCCTGATCGCAGCCATCGAGGAACAGGTTTCGCCGCGATATCACCTTGAAAAATGAATTCTTCCTGGCGGATGCCATCAATATTATGCTCGAGGATGGCGCCCGGATGCGCACCGAGGAAGTGGATGTCTGGATGGATGCCGGCACGCCGGATGCGGTACTGGAAACCAACCGCTACCTGCTGGATCACGGCCGCGACAATACCGAGCAGGCCTGCCAGCGTCAAGGGGTCACCATTATCCCGCCGGTGTTCATCCATGAAACGGCGCAAGTAGAGTCATGCGTCATTGGTCCCTATGCTTCCATCGGCCCGGAGTGCGAGCTAAAGCAGGCCATCATTAAAAATTCCATCCTGGAGGAAGGCACGCACGTCGAGGAGATGAACCTGGAAGATTCGCTGATTGGTCGCAATGTACACCTGCGCGGGCAGCCGGTGCGTTTGAACCTCGGGGATGAATCGTGGGCAATGAGCTAACCGGTGGGGATCAACCCCTGGTAGAATGCCATTCGGGCTACGAATATGCCGAGCGGCCGGTCGCGCTGCGCTGGGAAGGCCAGCGGCTGGAAATCGAGCAGGTTGAGGCGCAGTGGCGTATCCCTGGTGGAAAACGATTCCGCGTGCGCACCCGGGACGGCCGCACCTTTGAGCTTTTTTACGGCGAGCTCTACGATGAATGGCGCATAAACCCTTCCTGACCGGTTCCCCCAAAACATTTGCACAACGACTACGCCTTCATTTTTTTCTTAAACTGATGACTGAGAACGGATCACTGTTCACTTTCTTTTAGGAGCACAGATGCGCGATACGTACCTTTCCCAGCGAGTTGCCGACCTGAAGCCGTCCGGGATCCGCAAATTCTTCGACATTGTTGCCACCATGCACGATGTCATTTCCCTCGGGATTGGAGAACCAGATTTCACCACCCCTCGGCCCATCCTGGAAGCCGGAATCCGTTCCCTGCAGAACGGAGAGACGCATTACACCTCCAATGCCGGTATCCTGGAATTACGCCAGGCGCTTTCCACGCACCTGGAACGGCTGTACGGGGTGCATTACGACCCGGCCAGGGAAATGGTGATTACCGTGGGTGGTTCCGAAGCGCTGTACCTGAGCGCAACCGCGCTGCTCGACCCCGGCGACGAAGTGATCGTGCTCACGCCGTGTTTTGTTGCTTACCAGGCCGAAGTTCTGCTGGCTGGTGGCGTGCCGGTAGAAGTTCCCTGCCGGATGGAAAATAACTTTGACGTGGATCCAGACGATGTCCGCGCTGCCATCACCCCGCGCACCAAGGCTATCCTGATTGGCTTCCCCAACAACCCGACCGGTGCGGTAGCTTCGCGCGAACGGCTGCTGGAGATTGCCCGCCTGGCCGAAGAACACGACCTGATTGTGATCTCCGATGAGATTTACGACCGTCTGGTGTATGGGGTAGACCATGTTTGTTTTGCCGCGCTGCCCGGAATGCGCGAACGCACCATCTTTTTGGGTGGTTTCTCAAAAGACTACGCCATGACCGGCTGGCGCATCGGTTTTGCTGCTGCGCCCGAGCACCTGCTCCAGGGCATGATGCGCATCCACCAATACACCGTCATGTGTTCATCAACCACGGCGCAGAAAGCCGCCTATGAGGCCATCGTCAGCGGCGAGCCATTTGTCGCCCAGATGGTGGCGGAGTATGACCGCCGCCGCCGCCTGATCGTCGACGGCTTGAATACCATCGGTCTCAAAACCTTCGAGCCGCGCGGTGCGTTTTATGCCTTCCCGTATATTGGCGCCACCGGTCTGGATGAAGAAACCTTCGCCAATCGCCTGCTCGAGCAGGAGCGCGTGGCAGTGGTCCCTGGCTCGGCATTTGGCAAAGGCGGCGAGGGTTTTGTGCGCTGCTCCTACGCCACGGCCTACGACAAACTGGAAGAAGCCCTCGACCGTATCGAGCATTTTGTTAAATCCCTCTAGAATAAAAAAACCGGCCGCGCGGCCGGTTTTTTTTATCGCTTCAAATGCGCTTCGAGCGCCTGCAAATCCACCCGCGAGGTCATATCCAGGCTGAGTGGGGTAACCGAGACAAGCTGGTCGAAAACCACAGTGTAGATGTCGGTGTCGGGCGCTACTTCTTCCCGAGAAACCTGCGGGCGGCCTTCCATCAGGTATGGCTCCTCCCACTTGCCCGTTCTTTCGGCGAATGGCAGGTAATAGCGGTGGCGTGCCAGGCGGGTCATCCGCCAGGGGGTGTTTTGGGTTGCCCCGGTTGGAACTTCTAGCTTCAACAGGTCCACGTCTGGCGGAAAGCTTTTCTCCAGCATCATTTTTGCAAAGAGGTAGGTAAAGTACCCGGCGGTTGTAAAATCCTGCTGCGAATAGGAGAGATAATCGGTACCCGCCAGCTGCAGCGAAACCGCCAGTGCCGGCACGCCCATCGCCGCGCCTTCCATAGCCGCCCCCACCGTGCCGGAAACGGTAATGCTGGTGCCCAGGTTTTCACCGTAGTTAATCCCCGAGACCACCAGAGCCGGCGGCCCAGGCATAATTTCCAGCAGCGCGTGCTGTACCACCTGGGCCGGGGATCCTCCAATCGCAAAAACCGGCCATTCCTGCTCGTTGATGTTCAGTACCGTCTTGGTAATCCGTCCATCCGAGGTATGCGGCAGGCTGCGTCCCGCCCCGGATACCTGTTCGCGGGGTGCCGCGACGGTTACATAGCCCAGCTTCGAAAGCGCGCTGGCGGCTGCCCACAATCCGGGGGATTGGATTCCATCATCGTTCGTCAATAAAATATCGAATTCGTTCGTTCATGTTTGCCTTTTTCATTAGGGTAAGTTTTCGCAGGCAATGCCATCCCGATCTTCATCCAGTTTGGAGCTGTAATCGTTGCATATGTTCAAGCAGGCCTGGGCTGCGGCGTGCGTCTGGAAGTCACTGCAAAGGGTTCGTTTCGAGCAGCTGCACGCCGTTTTGTTCGGGTCAAGGGTCACGAAGGGGACAAATGTGCGGGTAGGGACCGGGGTGTTCTGCCAGATGCCCAACCCTTCCACCCGCGCCTGTTGTTCCGCCTGGGCCAGGAATATCGCACAAGCTTTATCTGGGGAATTGCTCAAAACGGTGGCAAAACCCCCGCGGGCCAGCTCGAAGTTGATAAACCGGCTGCCGGAAAATACATAGCGCAGCACACGGCCCGCGGAATCTTGTTCGGTAACGTCTTTCACCAGCACCACCGGTTGGCCCTCGATCAGTTCGCGGGCTTTTTGTGCGGCAGCCTGCTCTGCCGCGCTAGCAGGTTCTGTATGGGGGATCTCGATCCCCGCGTACCCAACCCGTAGCACGTTTTCGCCATCCTGAACCTCGATTGTTCTGCCGTCGACCACGTGCTTTACCGTGCCCTGCTGATAACCCGTCCCTGCCTGCGCGCAGCTGGCTGGCAGGGCTGGCATTGCCAGAGCCGGAACAGGTGTGGAAGCCGGCGGGGTTTCCGTTCTTGGCGCGGCTGTCCAGGTAGGGGGTAGGGTTGGGCTTTCTGGTCCTACCTGAGCCACGCGGGTCGCGGATGGAGCCGCCGGGTTTCCGGCGAGCAGCACATACCCTGCCAGGGTCAGCGTGGAGAACCCCAAAACGGCGAACAGGATCAAGACCACGATCTGCTGGGGCGAAAACCCCGGTTTGGGATGGGCGGCGTTGCTGCGGTGTTTCATGCTGGCAACATTATAATTCGAAAGAACAAAGGCATGGAAAAGCGTTTTGCGGCACGGAGGTGCCGCAAAACGCTTTTCCTGCTTATATATTTGTGCATCGGTTCAGGCGTCTTCAGATTCAAATACTGCCCAGGGTTTTGGGCCCGGTTTTTCCCGCAGTAAAACGACGATAAGTTCCACCAGGGCCGCGGTTCCAACCACGGCGACCAGCCCCATCATTACCAGGTAAAAAGCATTCAGCAGCATTACCAACGATTGTGCGTTCATTTTAGATTCCCTTTCCGTTCCATTTTCGCGGAACAACGCTTTGTTTTTGTTTTCTGAGCTCATTCTACCGGCAGAGCATCTGCGCATCGTTACCACATCCGCTACGAGAACGTCTCAATAGAAATCCATAATTAGGGTAATATTAATGCATGTCCACAGCAGAAAAGTTCATCCTGGCCCATGATCTGGGCACAACCGGCAATAAGGCCTCCCTGTTTGATCAGGAAGGCAAGGTGCGCGCCAGTGCTTTTTCTGGCTATCCAACGGAATACCCGCGCCCGAATTGGGTCGAACAGAACCCGGAGGATTGGTGGCAGGCAGTTTGCAACTCCACCAAAGCAGCTCTTGAGCAGCGCCAGGGTAAACCCGCGGACGATTGCCTGTATCACCTTCAGCGGGCAGATGATGGGCTGCGTGGTACTGGACCGGCGCGCCCGCCCGCTGCGCAGCGCGCTCATCTGGGCGGATACGCGCGCGCAGGCCGAAGCCGAGACGCTGATCAGCCGGGTGGGTATGGAAACTGCCTACCGCATCACCGGGCACCGCGCCAGTGCTTCCTATTCCGCCGCTAAAATCATGTGGGTGCGCGACCACCAGCCGGAGATTTTTGCCCAGGCGCTATAAGTTCGTCCACGCCAAAGATTTTATCGTTGCCCGGCTGACCGGCGTATTTGCCACCGATTATTCGGACGCCTCGGGCACCAACCTCTATGATCTAAGAACGTATGATTGGTCGCCGGAGATGCTGGCCGCCGCCGGGCTCGACTGCGCTCTGCTGCCCGAATTACATCCCTGCGACGGATGTGGTCGGGCAGGTGCTGGCATCCGTCGCCGGTGAGGTCGGCCTGGCTGCCGGCACGCCGGTGGTCATTGGCGGCGGGGACGGCTGCTGCGCCGCGACCGGGGCCGGGGTGGTGCGCGAGGGCAGCGCCTATAATTACCTGGGCTCCTCATCCTGGATTGCCATCGCCACCAAAGAACCTATCTATCGACCCAACCCTGCGCACCTTCACCTGGGCGCACTTGATGCGCGGCATGTACAGTCCCTGCGGCACCATGCAGGCCGCGGGCGGCTCGTACCAATGGCTGCGCGACACCTTCTGCCAGCCGGAAAAAGACAGCCGCTGAACGGCTCAAACTGAGCCCTTATGAATTGATGAACCTGCAGGCCGAACAGTCCCCGCCCGGCGCCAAAGGACTGCTGTTCTTCCCTTATCTGCTGGGCGAGCGCGCCCCGCGCTGGAACGCGGACGCGCGCGGTGTATATTTCGGCTTGAATATGGCTCACACCCGGGCCGATATCATCCGCGCCACGCTGGAGGGCATCACCCTCAATCTGAAAGTGATCCTGGATGCTTTCACCCAGCAGGGCGCGCAAATTGCCGCCATGCGCGTGATCGGCGGCGGGGCCAACGGGCGCACCTGGCGCCAGATAATGGCCGATATCTACGGCATTCCGGTGCAGCGCCCGGCGCTGCTGGCCGAGGCCACCTCATTTGGCGCGGCGCTGGCGGGTGGGATTGGCGTCGGGTTGTATAAGGATTGGAGCCTGGCCGAGCAGCTCACCCCCATCGTTGACGAGATCCAGCCCAATCGTGACCTTGCCCCGCTGTATGGGCGAATGTTTGACTTTTTCAACCGGGCCTACGAGGCTTTTGTTCCACTTTATAAGGAAGCTGCGTCTCTTTAAGGCATCGCCGATTCAGAGAATCGCCGATGCACGCTGGAGATTGAACCAGGTACGGGCGGATTTCGCAAACATTATTTCATCAGGAGGCATGCACCAATGGATATGGAACTGCAAGACAAAATCGCGGTGATCACCGGTGGAAGCGTGGGGATTGGATTGGCAGTCGCCGAGGCTCTGGCAGCCGAAGGCGTGCATCTGGTACTGGTTGCCCGCCAGGAAGACCGGGTGCAGCAGGTTGCCGCGGACATCACCGCCAAGTATGGCGTTAAAGCCGTTGGCATCCGCGCCGACGTTGCCAAAGCGGCGGATGTTACCGCCGTGATTGCGGAAGTACAGCACTCTTTCGGCGGGGCGGACATTCTGATCAACAATGCCGGTACCGGCAGCAACGAGACCATTCTGGATGCCGGCGATGAGAAATGGCAGTATTACTGGGATCTGCACGTCATGGCTGCCGTGCGCCTGGCGCGCGGTCTGGCGCCCCTGATGCAGCAGCGCGGCGGCGGGGTAATCATCAACAACGCTTCCATTTGCGCCAAGCAGCCGCTCTATTACGAGCCCATATACAACACCACCAAAGCTGCCCTGATGATGCTTTCCAAGTGCATGTCCAACGAGTTCATCAAAATGAACATCCGCGTGAACTGCATCAACCCTGGCCTGGTGCTGACTCCGGATTGGTGGAAAACGGCCACGCAGCTCACCGAAGGCACGGATAAAACCGCCGCCGATTACCTGGACAAGGTGGCAAAAGACTTTACCCCCATCGAGCGCTTTGCCTCGCCCGAGGAACTGGCGGATTTCTTTGTTTTCCTCTGCTCGCCCCGCGCCTCCTACTGCGTCGGCTCCACCTACTATGTCGATGGCGGCTGGCTGAACGGGATTGCGTAGGGTAGGATCTGGGGACGGCAGTGGCAGTAGAAAACAGTTTTCCGCCCCCTTTTCTCACCCCTCATCTCCCCCATGCGTAGGATAGCAATTTCTCCTTGACCATGCTATGCTACCCTGATCTCCGTACCTTACCAACCGCCAAATATTCGTTTTCGATTCGTTTCTGAACAACGAATCCCCACCTCTCGCATTCGTTTCTTGTTCGTTTTTGAACAACAAATCATCTGCGCTTCCCGCATTCGTTTCTTGTTCGTTTCATGGAATGAACTCCCTTTCACCATACGAAGGTCATCCCTGGAATTTTACGCATCCTGGAAAGCGGAAACGCGCGGTCCACAAGAAACAGTACTTTCTTCCTGATCACTAATCACTGATTGACTGATCACTGATTCCTAATCCCTGACCCAAGGAGTTGATCGATGAAACAAGCCGTAATGACTGCCCCAGGCCAAATTATGATCCACGAGATCGAAGCGCCCATACCCGGCCCGGGTGAAGTGCTCTTGAAAATTCACCGCATTGGCATATGCGGCTCGGACGTCCATGTTTATCACGGCAAACACCCCTATACCGGCTACCCGGTTGTACAAGGACATGAATTTTCAGCCAATGTCGAGGCTGTTGGCGAGGGCGTCAGCGGCCTGAAACCGGGTATGAAAGTAACCTCCATGCCGCAGATTGTGTGCGGGGAGTGCGCCCCCTGCCGCCGTGGTGATTACCACATTTGCGATCAGCTCAAAGTGCAGGGCTTTCAGGCTCCCGGCTGCGGCCAGGAATACTGGGTCACCACGGCCGCTTCGATTATTCCCCTGCCCGAAAACTTTTCCTACGAGCAGGGCGCGCTGGTGGAACCCGTTTCCGTCGCCATGCATGCCACTGCTCGCGCCGGCAGCCTGTCTGGGCGGCGAGTGGCAGTGCTGGGGGCGGGGCCCATTGGTAACCTGGTCGCCCAGGCCGCTCGCGCGGACGGCGCGCGGGTGCTGATCACCGACTTGAGCGCTTACCGCCTGGACGTTGCTCGCCAGTGCGGTCTGGAAAACGTCTCCAATGCCAGGGAAGAAACCCTGGCCGATGCCGCGAAACGTGTCTTTGGCGCGGATGGCTTCGATGTGGCCCTGGAGTGCGTGGGTGTTGAGCCGACGATGACCGCGGCTGTCGCGAATATTCAGAAGGGCGGCACCATCGTGGTGGTGGGCGTGTTTGGCGAGAAGCCGCGCATCGACATGGGCCTGGTCCAGGATCGCGAGTTGAACCTGCACGGCACGCTGATGTACCAGAAGCGTGACTATGTACGCGCGGTCGAGTTGATCGCCTCCGGCGCGATCAAGACCGAACCGCTCATGTCTATCCACTTTAGCATCGACAACTACCTGGACGCATATCGCTATATCGAAACCCAGGGCGATAGAACCATGAAGGTGTTCATCGATGTGAGTCCGTAGAACGGGATGATGAGATCCGTGGAAAAGAAACCCTATTTGCTAGGCGTTGACCTGGGCACCAGTGCCACAAAAGCCGCGCTGTATACAACGGATGGCAGCCTGGTTGTCGAGGCCAGCCGGGAAGTGCCGCTGTATTATCCCCGCCCCGGCGTTGTCGAACAGGAAAATGACGATTTCTACACCAGCGCGGCCCAGGCCGTCCGTGCCTGTCTTGAACAAAGCGGCATTGATCCCCGCCAGGTCGCCGCGATTGCCTTCGACTCGCAGATGGCCGGGGTAGGCTCCATTGATGAAGATTTCCGCCCCGCGACGCGTTTCGATTCCTGGTTGGACATGCGCTGCCAGCCGTACATTGAACAGATCGACCGCGAGGCCGGCAGCCTGGTCACCCGCCTCACCGGCTGCCCGCCCACCTGCGACCACGGACCCAAAATGTTGTGGTGGAAGCACGAAGCGCCTGAGGAATACCGGCGGGTGGCAAAATTTGTCATGCCTGCCGGGTACGTGGCCGGGCGCATGGCAGAACTAAACGCGGATCAGGCTTTTATCGATTACACCTTCATCCACTTCTCGGGTTTTAGCGATGCCCAGGCCGGCGCCTGGTCCGCTGAGCTGTGCGGGCGGCTGGGCATGGATATGGAGAAGCTCCCGCGCATCGTTGAGCCGTGGCAGGTGGTGGGTGAGGTGCGCGACCAGGCCGCCCGCGATTTTGGCCTGGCTCCCGGTACGCCCATCGCTGCCGGGGCAGGTGATACGGCCGCCAACGCGCTGGGAGCGGGGATTGTGAAAGCCGGCATGCTGTTCGACGTGGCCGGGACGGCTTCTGTGCTGGCTGGCTGCACCGGCAGCTTCGTGGCCGATGAACAGCACCGCGCTCTGCTGACCATGCGTTCGGTCATCCCCGGGCTGTGGAACCCGCTGGCCTATATTGGCGGCGGCGGGTTGGCCCTGCGCTGGTTCCGCGACCAGTTCTATAACTCCCGCCTCGGACTGCCCCAACAATCCGTAGATGACGCGCCATCTGTAGATGACGTGTACGACGCGATGACTGCCGCGGCGGGCCAGATCGCACCGGGCGCTGACGGGCTGCTTTTTTCGCCGCACCTGGGCGGGCGAATTTGCCCATCCGCACCGGCCATGCGCGGCGCCTGGATTGGTTTTTCCTGGGGCCATACCCAGGCGCATTTCTTCCGCGCCATCCTGGAAAGCATAGCCTGCGAATACGCTTTTTACTTGAAAATCCTCCAGGAAAACCTGCCCGATCTGGCCTTGCTGGAGGCGCGCGTCGTTGGCGGTGGCGCGCGCAGCGCCGTCTGGAACCAGATCAAAGCCGATGTGTTGGGTGTGCCTTACCAGCGCTTGCAGCGCGCCGAGTTCGGCACCTGGGGCAGCGCGCTGATCGCCGGTAAAGCCGCCGGTCTGTTCCCCGACCTGGCCGAAACTGCCGCCCTGCATGCCCAGCCCGCCGGCGCTCCTCTCCAGCCCAACCCCACCTGCCGCGATGCTGTATGACCGCCTGATCGAACGCTACATCAAAACCCAGCAGATGCTCGCTGGCTACTATCCGTAATTCGTTTCCCAAAAACCCTGTCTGGTCACGTAAGCTCAGCCTCCTCATCTCATCCCTCATTGACTGCTCACTGATTGACCGATTGACTGCTCACTGATTGACTGATTGACTGCTCACTGATTGACTGATTGACTGATTGACCGATTGACTATCTTCCCCAGGAGATCCCCTTGAATTCCCCCTTGAACATTTGCATGATTGGCGCTGGCCGGGTAGGCAAGCTGCATTCCGGCACCCTCACCCGTCACGTGGCTGACGCCCGCGTGGTTGCCCTGGTCGACCCGGTGGTCGAGGTGTTGGAAGCCACCGCCGCCGAGTTTGGCATTCCGGCGCGCTTTACCAGCCTGGAACAGGCGCTCGAAAAAGCATCCTTCGATGCCGTTGTTATCACGACCCCCACGCCCACCCACGCGCCGCTGGCAGTGATGGCTGCGAACCATCAAAAGCACGTATTCCTCGAAAAGCCGATGGCGCTCAACCTGTCCGAGTGCGACCAGATCATGGCGGCCTGCCAATCCAACGGCGTAATCCTGCAGCTTGGTTTTATGCGCCGCTTTGATCCCGAGTTTGCGGCTGCCGCGCAGCGTATCCAGGCCGGCGAGATTGGCCGCCCGATGATGATCAAATCGCTGACCCACGGGCCGGGCTTGCCTCCACCCTGGGCGCGCGACCTGCGCACTTCTAACGGCAACCTGGCCGAAGTCAACAGCCACGATTGGGATACCGTGCGCTGGCTGATGGGCTCCAATTACGAGCGCGTCTATACCGAGGTAGCCAACTTTAAAGGCCCGGCCAACCAGATCGATACCCCCAATTTCTATGATAATTCTCTGGTCAATATCCGCTTTGAGAGCGGCGGGTTGGGCAGCATTTCAGGCATCTGCCCGTGCGGCTACGGTTATGACGCGCGGGTGGAAATCGTCGGCGAGCTGGGCATCATGCAGATCGGCGAGCTGCAGCGGGCAGGCAGTGGTTGTTTGCACCAACCGCGACCAGGGTCTGATCACACCCATCTACCGCACCTGGCCGGAGCGTTTTGCCTGGGGTTATATCCACGAGATGGAGCACTTTGTCCAATCCATTCGCGCCGGAACGGCGCCCAAAGTGGGCGGTGAGGATGGCCGCTGGGCCGTTGCGGGTGTACTGGCCGGAACGCGCTCGTTCCTGGAACAGCGCCCGGTGATGCTAAAAGAGATTCTACAGCGTTAGGGAGCAACCACGTTAGCAAGTCTAAGGAGCAGCGTATGTTGGCAGCCGTTTATCACGGACCCCAGGACTTGCGCGTGGAGGAGGTGCCCATCCCAGATATCGGCTCGGGTGAGATTCTGCTCAAGGTGGACAGCGCCAGTATCTGCGGCACGGATCTGCGCATTTACCACGGCGGGCACCGCATGTTTCCGCCCGGCACCGTGCGCATTCCCGGGCACGAGGTGGTGGGGACGGTCGCATCCCTTGGCGCGGATGTCACCGGCTTTGCCGCTGGGCAGCGTGTGTTTGTCGCCCCCAATATGGGCTGCGGGCACTGCCGCCAGTGCATCTCCGGAAACAACAACCGCTGCGCCAGTTATCAGGCCGTCGGCGTTACGCTGGATGGCGGATTTGCCCAGTATATGCGCGTGCCGTCCGCGGCTGTCCGGCAGGGCAATGTGATGCCGGTTGCGCGAATCGGTAGACCCGGCCGAGGCCGCGCTGATCGAGCCGTTTGCCTGCGTGTTGCGCGGCCAGGCGGCGCTCGATATTCGCCCTGGCGATGTGGTGCTGGTGATGGGCGCCGGGCCGATTGGCATCATGCACGTAAAGCTGGCTCGCCTGCGCGGCGCGGGGCGCGTGCTGGTCAGCGAAGCCAATCCGGAACGCGCCGCGCAGGCCGGTCGTCTGGGCGCCGACCGGGTGATCATCCCGCCTCAGGAAGACCTGGCATGCCGTCCTATCCGCTGAAACCGGCGGGCAGGGCGCGGATGTCATCATCGTCGCTGCCCCGGCGCATGCCGCCCAGGAAGCGGCATTGCAGCTGGCCGGGATCGGCGGGCGGATCAATTTCTTTGGCGGGCTGCCCAAGGACCAGCCCAGCATCCATTTCGATTCGAACCTGGTGCATTACAAGGAACTGCTCGTCACCGGCACAACCGCCTGCAGCACCGCCGACTGCCGCCAGGCGGCTCAGATCGTTTCCAGCGGGCGGGTGGATTTAAGCGACCTGGTCAGCAAGCGCTTTCCATTACAAGACGCGCTGATGGCCTTTGCCGCTGCCGAAGATCGCAAATACCTCAAAGTAGTCCTGCAGCCATGAAAAGCTGCTTGACCTCTACCTGCCGCGCCCACGCCCTCGATCTTATCCATCAACCAACCCCACACCCCGTGGTATAACTAGGAATATCAACCATCATTTCCCCTCTTTCTTCTCCTGATAACTGTCAACTGTAAACTAATCCACTGATAACTCTCATCAAGGAGCCCCAAATGACCAAGCAAGAAGTAATCGAACAGGTAAAGTCGCTGGGCCTGCTGGCCGTCATCCGCGGTCCTTCCCCCGAACTGACCGTAAAAATGGTTTCTGCGCTTGTGGCGGGTGGTGTGAAAGGTATTGAAATTACGTACAGCACCCCAAACGCCGAACAGGTAGTGGCAGAGCTGGCCCAAAAGTTTGGCGATGAGATTTTGCTCGGCATGGGCACCCTCACTGATCCCGCACAGGTGAATACCGCGCGCGCAGCGGGAGCCTGTTTCCTGGTCAGCCCGGTGTGTGAGCCGGAGCTGGTGCGCGCTATGGTTGCCAGCGGGTTGGTGGTAATGGCTGGCGCTCTCACCCCCACCGAGGTTTTTCAGGCCTACCGCCTGGGCGTGGATGTGGTGAAGATCTTCCCTGGTTCGGTCGGTGGTCCGGCGTATGTGAAGGCGCTCAAAGGTCCCTTCCCGTACATTCCAATGATGCCTACTGGTGGTGTTAGCGCCACGAATGTCGCCGATTGGTTTGCCGCCGGGGTAGTAGCCGTCGGTGCGGGCAGCGAGCTTTGCCCGCCGCAGCTTGCCAAAGAAGGAAAGTTCGCCGAAATCAGCCAGCGCGCCGCTGACTTTGTCAAGGTGATTGCCGCCGCCCGCCCGCCTGCGAAGTAGAACGGTGAGGAATCGTATGAATGAGGCCAATCCGGTCATCAAGAAAGAAGTGCCTACCTTTTATTTTATCGGCGTGACCACGCGCAAATCGTCCATCATGAAGGTATTCCCCTTGTGGATGCAGGTACTGGGGCGGGAGGAAGTGGTCATCGAGGGTGTTGATTTAAAGATCCACGATACGCCCCAGGCCTACCGCGCCGCTACTGCCCAGATCAAGTTTGACCCGCTTTCGCTCGGCGCGCTGGTTACCACGCATAAGGTGGACCTGTATCACGCCGCGCGGGATATGTTTGAATTTATCGACCGCAACGCCCGGGTCACCGGCGAGCTCTCCAGTATATCCAAACGGAATGGCCGCCTGGAAGGGCACGCCAAGGACCCCATTACAGCCGGGCTGAGCATGGATGCCATTGTAGGTCCGGGTTATTTTTCTCGCACCGGCGGGCATGTGCTCATCTTTGGGGCGGGCGGGTCTTCGGCTGCGACTATCTTGCATTTGATGATGAAGGCGGAGAAAGGCGACCGGCCCGAGAAGATCATCGTGGTCAATCGCTCGCAGGGTCGCCTGGACAGCGTGCGGGCCATGGTCGACGGTCTTGGCACCGATATTCAGCTGGAAGCCATCTGCAACCAGGATCCGCAGGTCAATGATGGGATTATGGCGCGCTTGCCGGAAGGCAGCATCGTCATCAATGCCACCGGCATGGGCAAGGATACGCCCGGTTCACCGGTCACCAACGCCGGCCAGTTCCCGCGCGGTGGCATTGCCTGGGAATTTAACTACCGCGGCGAGCTGGACTTTATGCACCAGGCCCTGGCGCAGGGTGAATCACGATCCCTGAAGGTCGAGGACGGTTGGTTGTATTTCGTCCACGGTTGGACCCAGGTCGTCGCCCAGGTGCTGCATGTTGATCTAACCCCTGCCTTGTTCGCCCGGCTTGAGTTCCGCCGCCGCGACTGTCCGCGCCTGAAGCGAGGAACTATAAAGTCAAAGCGGAATGGCCCGCAGCGTGTGCCATTCCGCTTTGACTCTTTTCAAAAAGACTTACAGTTTTTTCGAAAACCGCTGCTTTCACAAAGGTTTCTATTATAATCACTCTATCGGTTTGGGCCTCAAGCGTTGATAAAAGAATTTACTGGCCGCCATATCCATGGTGAGCCTGGCGATAAGGGTACGATCAGGGCGGAAAGAGCATGTTCAGTAACCGCGCGCTTTTGTGGAAGGTCTATTTTGTGGTTGGCTGTATCGCGCTGGGCCTGTACGCATTCCGCCCGCCTCCCTGGCTGGAAACCAGCCTCGTTTTTGCCTTCGGTCTTTCTGCTGCGGTGGCGGCTTTTTGGGGCATTTGGCGGTTCCACCCCCGTCCGCTGTTTACCTGGATTTCGCTTGGCATTGGCCAGAGCTGTATTACCATCGGCGACTTGATATTTGCCCAGGCTGTTTACCTGCGCTTCAGTATCATTTCTGTTGACATCCGGGTATGGCTGTATGTTTTTGCTCTGATTTGTTTCCTCGCAGGGATTTTTGTTCTTACCTGGACGTTTCGCCGGTTGGTTACGCGAGACGCGCTGATCAATGGACTGGTTGTCACGGTTGGTTTGGGAGTGATGATCTGGCTTTTCTACATCTTACCCTCCTTATCCGTTGCAACGGGCTTGATGCAGTGGGTGGACCGCATCGCGCTCCCACTCTTACTAATGGTCATCATCGCCCAGGCGGCAGTCTTGTTGATGACGCCCCTGGGCGGTCATTGGTCCTTGCGCTTTTTGGTGTTAGCAATCTGCTTTTACATTGTCGGGACTTCTTTTTATAACCAGATCGTTGTACAGGCAGAAAGCGGTTTTGCCTCTCTTGGCGCCACGATTTACCTCAACGACGCTTTCTTTTCGGCTACCTACCTTCTGGTAGGAATGGCGATATTACACCCCTCGATTGCAAATTTCCGCTCACTTGTTCTTCCCCCAAATGGTGTGGTTACTCGCTTCGAACGGGCGGTTTTGAGCGCCTCTATCCTGATCATCCCGGTTACATTTACCATCCTGCATATGATGGGCAGAACGATCGACTATTTGTTTACCGTAGTCAGCATGGGACTGACCTCACTGTTGGTTTTATGGCGGTTTAACCGCATGGCAGATGTGTTGGAGACCCAGAACCGCCTATTAAAACGTCAGAAGGATCGTCTGAGCTACCAGGCGCATACCGATGCGCTTACCACCCTCCCCAACCGTTTCTTTTTATACCAATATTTGACGGAAGTCGTGGACCGTACTTGCCGCTCGGGTCAGCAAGGCGCGGTTTTAATGATCGATCTGAACCGCTTTAAGGAAGTGAATGACACCTTTGGTCATGATGCCGGCGACCGCACATTACGAGAAATTGCCGATCTGTTTGTTCGCCAGAAGCGCAAGTCGGATGTAGTGGCTCGCTGGGGTGGCGACGAATTTATCTATATTTTGGAAGATGTTGAAAATGAGGCCAATGTCCTGACCTTTGCTCGCCGGTTACATAACGAGGTGTTTTACCACATGGAGATGCACGGTCAGGCCGTGACCATATCCCTTAGTATTGGAATTTGCCTTTTTCCGAACGGCGGCAATGATGTTCACACGATCGTAAAGCATTCTGATATTGCCCTGTACCAGGCCAAGAAAATCAGCGGGGAAAAAATTTCCTTGTATACCAATTAATCGGACTTTGGGGCAGCGCGGGCATGTTCAACACCTGGGCTGCCCCGCCTTTTCCTGTTTCTGCTATTTGGCAGATCATCCGATAGGTTCCCAGGCATATCCAGCATAGGGTTGGTTGACCTGAACATCAAACCCATTTTTCGATCGCAAAGAACCGATCAAGTCCTCCATGTATGCTCTGGACAAATCAGGGGAAAGATAATTGGCTCCCTGGAAGAGATTACAATCATCCAAAAGCTGTCCCGTCTCCCGCGCATCGGCGAGCACTTTCTGGTGCGGAGTCCACAGACAGATACCAATTGTCACCCAGGTACCCAATGGGGGGCTGTACCGCTCGAACAAAGCCAGGGTTTCCTTTACCGTCTCTGCATTTTCCCCCGGCGCGCCGATCATCAACGAAGCGCCAAACGGGATGCCCGATTTTTCCAGGCAATCCAGCGACTGCCTGACATCCGCGGCTGTGTAACCGCGGCGCATGCTCCGCAACATGGCTTCCGAACCACTCTCAATCGACAGGTTGACAGTGTCGCAGCCGGAATCGCGCATCAGTTGGCAAAAATCCTCGCTGACGCTCATGGGACGAAGATCTCCGGTGCCCCAGCGCACATTCATCTTTCGCGCGATGATCTCCTTGCAGATCGCTTCGGCGTGTTTTTTGGGAACATTGAAGTTGTTCTCACAGAACATGATCCTCTTTGGCGAGAAAACTTGTTGGATGCGTTCTACCTCATCCACCACCCGCGCCGGCGACTTTAGACGGTAGCGCGCGCCTTCCAGCGAACGATAGGGGCAGTATGTGCAGTGGAACGCGCACCCGCGTTTGGTCAGGATCCCTGGGGATATACCATGCTGTTGGTAACGTTCCAGGTCAAACAGCTCATAGGCCGGAAAAGCGGTTGCATCCAGGTTTTCAACCCGCTCTCGGGGCGCTTTATGGATTTGCCCATTTTGCCGGTAGACGCAGCCGGGCACTGTGGTAAGATCGCCGCCTTTTTCCAACCGATCCAGGTAGAGTGGGAAGGAGAGATCCGCTTCGCCGCGAATCCCGTAATCCAGGTTCAAATACTCAAGCCAGTCGCGTGCATAATAATTGAACCCGGGTCCGCCCAGAAGGATTGGAGCGGCAGTGGTCTGGCGCACGCTATCAACAACCTCGCGTACGTTTTCGCGCAGATCCAGGTGGCGGGTATTGTAGGGCGCTGTTTCATCGATGATATAGCCGTGCACCAACCGGATTGAAATGCCAATTACATCCGGCTGAAATCGCGCAATCTGGGCTTGTAAATCCGCCTGTAGATCCTGTGCAAACAGGCATTCGAAGACTTCGACGGTATGCCCCGCGCGCAGCGCCGCACCGGCGATATATGCCGGCCCGGTTGGTGAGGCTGCCAGAGCGTTGGCGGAAATGATGAACACCTTCATAAGTCACCTTGCCTTAAATATATGTTGATCCTCTATTTATAAGCAGTATAACCGATAAGCGTGGCAGCCCGAAATCACGATCTCGCTCCAATAATCCATCAACGCCGCGTGATCGGGTAACGGGCGGTCAGCGGCGTATTTCTTCTGTGTTTTTTATTTGAAAAAGAAACCCGGTGAATGAGATTTCTCATCCACCGGGTTTTCAGGGGAATATTGCAGGAAACTGCGCCGGATATCTATTTAGCGGTAGAACGCCCCTTGAATACTTTCCCTAGCTGCCAGGGTGTGCCAAGGATTGGGAGAACGAAGCGGTCGAGGCCCCAATGTCCGGCAGTCCTCCAGGCCAGAACCAGCAGGATGGACAGGATGAGCAGAACCGGGTTGGTGCTGGCAGTGCCGGCCATCATGAAGTTCCAGTTCATGAAACCGCCAAAGAAAGCCGCTACCGCGGTGAAGAGGCCCAGGATCAGCGCGATGCCGATCAGCAGTTCAGCGGCAGTGATCACTTTGGCGAACCAGACGTACGAGCCACTGTCGAGCAATCCCTGCAAGAAGGTGCGGTACCAATCGAAAGCAATTGCCGGCCGGGCGGGAGCAGCGGGGATGGCTACGGCGCGCACCCAAAAGCCTTTGAGCGCCTCACCAGTAACGGTCCAGGCCGGGTTGCTGAACTTTTCAAGGCCAGAATGCAGCCACTGGTAACCTACGTACAGGCGAACGACCAGCCACATGATTGCCCAGGTTGTGCTGTTAAACAATTTCTCCGCGATTGGCGGATTGGTAAACGTTACATTCTGATCAAGCGTACGAGAAGCCACAGGAAACTCCTTATAAAAGATTATGTATTTGATATACAACGTCCTTATTATCGTTTGTGGCCCTTCTGTTTACAACGTGAAAATTGCTTATTCCACATAGGCAATAATGCTCACATGCTTATTAACAGGCAAACAAAAAGGCGGTGGAAGAATTCCACCGCCATCGTTCCTGGTGCCCCCGCCGGGAGTTGAACTCGGAACCTATTGCTCCGCAAGCAAGCGCTCTATCCATTGAGCTACGAGGGCAGTTACAGGCTCATAATATACCCCGTCCCATTCGAATCGTCAAGGGGAAAACTCAATTTCTTAAGGTGAAATAGTCACCGTGCCTGGCTGCCCTTCCGCTCCGTCGATCTGGATGCGCATAGGTAAGAAGGCTTGCAGGATTTCCGCGTTCGTCAGCAGGTGCAAGGTCACCCGAGAGGTGCGGAACTGGGAAGGGCCGTTGGCGAAGGCCAGCGGCAGCAAGAGCTGGTCGGCCAGGTGTTCATCCACCGCGCCGTCGCTTGCCAGAAATGCTTCCAGGGCATCCACGGCCTCATCGGCCACCTGCTCGGCGCGTTTGCCGATTGCGCCCAGCCCAAAGTAGCAGCAGGTGCTGTGTTCGAACTCGGCCTGTACCAGCAACAGCGTGCCTTTACCCGGTGATGGCATGTTGACCGTCTCGATTTTACTGTCGTTGCAGATCGGTTCTAGCCGGCGCAGCGCCTGGAGCTTCTGTCGCCGGGCAATGCCCTCCTCCAGATTGGCGATGGCCGAAATCCCGCGGATGCGCAGCAGTTTGCCGCGCTGCATGCATTGCAGCGGCAGGATCATCTCTGCCGGGCGGATCAAGGCCTGGATTTCTCCGCCGCCTTCTGGATAGAACCCGGCCCGTTCAAGTGACAACCTGGCCCAAAAGCCGCTCGATTGCAGAACAGGCAGCCACTGGCGTTCCAGGTAGTGATAGCACGGGCTGTGCGGCACGTGCGTCCCACCGGTAATGGTGATGTTTGAGCTGTCCCGCGCTTTGGCCAGTGGTAAGAAAATGGTTTGCAGCACCAGTGGGCTGGCTCCCGCAGTGCCGATGTCGAACCGGTAGCGCCCGGCATGCACTTCGCCTGGCTCGAAGAGCAGCTGCTGGCTGTTGAGCGCCGCGCCGTGCACCCGCCCGCCGCAAATCTGCGCGGCTGCCCTGACCGATTCCAGGTGCTGCGGCTGCAGCCCGGGTTTGGCGCGCCCTGAGCGAATGTTCGTCAGGTGAACCGCCTGCCCGGTGAGGATTGCCAGCGCCAGCGAGCTGCGCAGCACCTGCCCGCCACCTTCCCCGGTCGATCCATCGATATGTAGCATGAAATCCCTCCTTGTCCATTATGAAGCAGATTGTCCCCATTTCCTTGCCTTATGCATAGGGGAGGGTAGATCAAGTATAGCGCAATTCATGCTGGAAGCCACAGGCCGCTGGTCTTTGGGTCCTGGCGGGGCGGGTGGGATATGGCACATATTCACCCCATCCACGCCGATCTCTGGAAAACCCAGTCCGGTAATCTTTGCAATTGTTTGTACGCCTGGGAGGTGTACAATATCTCTATCAAAGGAACCCTTCCCCATGAAGCCATCCGAACGAGTCATCTTAATCACCGGCGGAACGAGCGGCATTGGCGCGTCCGCTGCCAAAAAACTTGCCGCCGAGGGTGCCCGCGTGGCGATCAACGGGCGGGCCATGTCTGCGCGGGTCGATGCGCTGCTTGCCGAAATCGCCGCTGCTGGCGGCGAGGCGCGCTTCTTTCCCGCCGATGTCAGCGACTCGCGCTGCGTGCGGGATCTGGTGCAGGGCGTGTGGGATAGCTGGGGCCGCCTGGATGGCCTGGTCTGCGCCGCCGGGGTTAACGTCGATCGCCCCTTCCTGACCATGACTCTGGACGACTGGCACGCGGTGCTGGAGGTGAGCCTGACTGGCACATTCCTCGCCTGCCAGGCCGCGGCGCCCGCGCTCAAGGCTGCTCGCGGGTCGATCGTTACCTTTGCTTCGCAGACCGCTTTCCGCGGCCGGACAAAAGGCGCCAACTACTGCGCTGCCAAAGCCGGCGTGGTAGCCCTGACCAAATGTATCGCTCAGGAGCTGGCTCCTGAGGTGCGCGCCAACGTGATTGTGCCCGGTCTGATCGAAACCGAAGAAACCCTCACCCGCCTGCATCTGGATGACCCGCTGGAAAGTGCCGGCCGCGTGGCCAGCATTCCGCTCAAACGCCTTGGCCAACCGGAGGATGTGGCCGAGGTGATCGATTTTCTACTCAGCGACCGCGCCGCCTACATCACAGGTCAGACCTGGTGGGTAAACGGCGGAATGGTCATGTACTGAAAAGCATCTTCAATTTACTTGACCGGTGTGAAAAAAAAGCGGATAATAAATTTACCATTTTGGTCGTACGTCTTCCACTGTTTGGGCATATTATCCCGCAATTCGAGCATCTGTAATTCTATGAAATCAGCGAAGCGTGATCCGTATTTGGGGAGTCGAAGGTGAGCATTCCATCCAACGACGAAATCCACCAGATTGTCCAGCGAGTACTTACCCGTTATGCCGGGCTCTCAAAGCAAGAATCGCCCCCGGCTACCGGTCCGGCGCCCTCCCCGCTTGCCCCAAATCCGGAACCCAAACCTGCCAATCGCAAAGTGGTTGCGATTGGCGCCGATCATGGTGGGTTTGAGTTAAAGAGATCCTTAAGGCCGACCTGTCCACGCAGGGTTACGAGGTGATCGATGCCGGTACCAACAGCAAAGAAGCCGTTGATTACCCCGATTTTGCCTTTGATGTTGCCCGGTTGGTGAGTACAGGCAAGGCCTGGCGCGGGATCGCGATTGATGGGGCCGGTATTGGCAGTTGCATCGTGGCGAACAAGGTTCCCGGCGTGCGCGCCGGAATGGCGTATGATTATTCCTCGGCCTTAAACAGCCGCGAACATAACGATACCAACGTGCTGACCCTCGGCGCCGGTTTGATCGGCGTCAACCTGGCCAAACAGATTGTCAGCGTCTGGCTGGTGACCAATTTCGGCGGCGGGCGTCACGAGCGCCGCGTAAACAAAATTGCCATCATTGAAAAGATGTTTTTGAAGTGAAGAGTACAATATGAATCCTGACCTGAAAACGGCGGAACAACTGATTGAAATTATCACCCGTGAGGTGCTGGTCGCGCTGGCGGAGCAGAAGGAACGTGCCGCCCTCCCAGAAGGCCACCAATGCCAGTTCAACTGCGCGGAAGGTTTATGCGTCAGAACCTGTGTCGATCGCACCGGACAGGTAATCAGCGCGGGCGCGGACCGCATCTCCACTACCTTGGGCGGCGCGCCAACCGACCAGAACCTGGCCGGCATGATTGACCACACCCTCCTGAAGCCAGACGCCACTCCTGACCAGATTGCCCAGCTGTGTTTTGAGGCGCGCAAGCACGGTTTTGCGTCCGTCTGCATTAACCCTGCCTGGGTTTCCCTGTGCGCGCAGCTGCTCCAGGGATCACCGGTCAAGGTTTGCACGGTCATTGGTTTTCCCCTTGGCGCGTCGGCGCCCGAGGTAAAGGCTTACGAAACGCAGCATGCCATTGATCAAGGCGCCACTGAGATTGACATGGTCATCAACATTGGCGCGCTGAAAGCGCGCGACCTGGAATTAGTGGCCAGGGATATCCAGGGCGTGGTGAATGTAGCCCATGCCCGCGGCTCGATTGTCAAAGTTATCATCGAAGCCGTCCTGCTGACGGATGAAGAAAAAACGATTGCCTGCCTGCTTTCCAAAGAAGCCGGGGCCGATTTTGTCAAAACATCTACCGGGTTTGCCAGTGGCGGCGCCACCGCCCATGATGTGGCCTTAATGCGCAGGGTGGTTGGCCCGGAGATGGGCGTCAAAGCCGCAGGCGGGGTGCGCACCTACGAAGATGCCGCGAGCATGGTCAAAGCCGGAGCCACCCGCATCGGCGCCAGCGCCGGCGTCAAAATTATCCAGGGCCCCACTGCCGAAAAAGCGCCTCCGGTTGCGGCCACGGCAGCAGCGCCGGCGAAGAATTATTAGAAGACACTTTCAATCCGCGCAGGCGGATTTCGTATACGCTACGTGGTCGCGCGTTGTTGCGGTTTCCAACCGCCTTATTCGTAAGGTTAATCAATCACCACAACGGTGTAGGAGGTCCCTCCATGCTCATCGCCAGGGTAATCGGAACCACTGTTTCAACGATCAAAGATGAAAAACTGCATGGGCGGAAACTGCTCATCCTCCGCCAGACAGACGAGCGCGGCGCAGCGGTTGGCAAACCATACGTTGCCGTTGACACCGTGGATGCGGGCGTCGGCGACCTGGTCCTCACCTGCGCTGGCTCCTCCGCCCGTCAGACGAATATCACCAAAGACACCCCCGTCGACGCGGTTATCATGTCGATCATCGACTCTCTGGAGGTCGAAGGCGAAGTAACCTTCCGCAAATCCTGATGCACTGCCTGCCAGCAGCTGGATAGGAGCGAGGTATGCCAAAAGAGTTCTACACGGAAAGAGATATCGAGGATATGGTCAAACGCGGCGTCATGTCGTTGCGGATGAATGACGATGTCGTGATCACCGACATGGCCTATGAAAAAGCCAAAGACCTGGGGATGAACCTGTTGCGCGATAAGTCCGCAAATCTGCCTGCCGCGCCAGTTCGCCCTGATCTTTCTCAGAACCAACCTACCCAGGCCCCAGCCGCCGGTCTTGCCCTCACGGCAAGCGTCGCCCCGCCTGCGCGGGTTGATGGAGCCGAGCTACGCCAGCGCATCCACAGCGCCGTGATCCCCCGTTTGGGAGACCAGGTGGACGCTCAGCTTCTGGATGTGATTATCACGCGCGTGCTGCAAAGCACGGGTATCAAATAACCGCTATGTTATTCGGCAGAGTAAAAGGCACCGCCGTTTGCACGATCAAATACCCCGGCACCGAGGGTTTGAAACTACTTGTCGTCCAGCCGTTGAACAAACGGCTCGAACCACTCGGCCCGCTGCAGGTGGCCGCGGATGTCGTGGATGCCGGGCCGGGCGACCTGTGCGTCATGGTGCGCTCGCGCGAGGCCGCCCTGGCCATGCCCGATGTGAAATTTGTTCCCATCGACCTGGCCCTGGTAGGCATTGTTGATGAGTTGAACATCCGCCCCGATAATGTCTTCGATTTCACGCTTAAGCGTGGCCAGAACCGTTTTTCCTGAAAGGCGCCGATGATTTTAGGCAAAGTAATTGGCACGGTGGTGACCACCATCAGCGTAAGCGATTATAAAAACCGCCGGCTGCTTGTTGTCCAGCCCATGATAATGCCAGGCGAAGCGGCCGATGAGGATTTTATCGCGCTGGACAACACCCAGGCGGGCATCGGCGACACGGTTCTGGTCAACCGCGAAGGCAGCGGCGCCCGCCAGGTGCTCAACAATCCAGATGCCTGTGTCATCTCCGTCATTGTGGGCATTATCGATTCTGCCTATATCGAAGTTTAAGACATTCTGGGTACGGAATCCAAAAATGCGAGGCGCGCCTCGCATTTTTGGATTGCTATACCATTAAAACCGCATCACCACTAAAACTGCGTGCTGCCTAGAACTGCGTACCGCTGCTGCCGGGCGTTTTTTCCGGCGCGGGCAGGTTTTGGAAATTGAAAAACCCGTATTGGATACCCAACCAGGCCGTGCCGGCTTTCTGCGGGTTATCACCCAGGGTTACCTGCACATCGCTAGACTTATCCGTCTGCGGATCGTAAACGGTCAGGCTTACCTTCTCGCCTGGTTTATGCGTGCTAATTGCCTCCGAAAGCACCTGCGCGCTGTCCAGTTTCTTGCCGTCCACCGCTTCGATTACCTGCCCGGCTTTCAACCCCGCTTTTTCCGCCGGGCTGCCGGTCGTCACCTGCTGGAGGATCGCGCCTGGGTGCTGCGTCAGGCCCGGGAAGTTTTTCGGGTTGAGATCGTTCGGCCCGCCTGGTAATCCTGGTATGCCAAACCCAAACCCGCGCCCGTGACCAAAACCGGCGGTACTTACGCCCAGGTAGGCCGTGCCGGCTTGCTGCGGGTGGTCCGCCAGGGTCGCACTCACGTCACGCTGCGTGCCGTCTGTCGCCTGCACGCTCAGTTTGACCGAATCGCCTGGCTTATGTTTGGTGATCAGCGCGCTCAGGCTGTTCTGTTGATCCACCGGCGTACCGTCCACAGCCGTGATAATTTCGCCAACCTTCAGCCCCGCTTTTTCCGCCGGACTGCCCGCCGCCACCTGCGTGATCCGCGCGCCTGGCTGGTTGCTGAATTCTTCCACCTTGAAGTTGAACTGCCCAACACCAATGGGAACGATGCCCAGGTAGGGACCGCTTTGCAGCAGGCCTTTTTGCCGGTTCGGGTTGTTGTTCTGCGCCCCGCTTTGCGGTGTACTCTGCGGCGTGGCCTGAGTGGTTGTAGTTGCGGCCGGTTGTTCCGCCAGCGTAGCCGTCACCGTTTTCTGAGTGTCGCCGTGCTGCACCTGCAGCTTTAGCGCGTCGCCGGCCTTGTGCTGGCTGAGGATGCTGCTCAATTCACTATACGTGTTGACTGCCTGCCCATCTACATTCAGGATGATATCCCCACGCACCAACCCCGCTTGATCCGCCGGGCTGCCCTGGAAAACACCTGCCACCAGGATGCCTTTTTCATCCTTGAGCTGCGCCCCAGGTGTCTGTGCCTGAGCATTGGTTGCCGCATTTGCAACAATTGACTGGGCGCGCTCCACGGCCCGCCCAAGCACCTGCCCCACTTGCGCCCGCGCCGGAGTAACCAAAACGGCCAGGAGCGCCCCCATCATCAGGATGACCACAGCCACAAAGCCAATCACGCCGATGATGAAAAATCGTTTCATAACTTGCATCTCCTCTGGTTAAGAATAAGTGTTTTCATATACCGACTATCTTAATCAGCGTAGATTACGGTTGCATGACAAACACATTACAATCCTTTAATGCGCGTTATTCTATTTCTGCCATCCCTCCATTCGTTTACCGCTCCCTTTCCTCAATAACCACATCCCGATTTCCCGTCTTTTCCAAACCAAAGGTATAATTCATCCCGCAAAACCGCGTAAGGAGAAAAACGAACATGCCTCTGGACATTATTGTTGGCACGCAATGGGGCGATGAGGGCAAAGGGCGTATCGTCGACCTGCTCTCGGCCCAGGCAAATGTGGTTGCCCGTTTTAATGGTGGCGACAATGCTGGTCACACCGTAACGGTAGGCGAGCAGACTTTCAAGCTGCATCTTACCCCTTCGGGCATCATTCACCCTCATACCCTGGGTGTGATTGGCAGTGGGGTGGTGGTCAACCCTGAGACGCTGCTTGCGGAAATCAAGATGCTGCGTTCGTACGGTATCCGCGTGGATGAAACCCGCCTGCGCCTGTCGCACGCCGCGCACCTGATCACCCCGGCCCACCGCGCGTTGGACAAAGCTCAGGAAAAATCACGTGGCAGAGGCCTCATTGGCACAACCGGGCGCGGCATTGGCCCGGTCTATGCCGATAAATCCGCCCGCACCGGCTTGCGCCTGGAAGACATGCTCGATCCGAATACCTTTTATGAGAAGTTCGTTGATCACGTTCATGAGGTGAATCGCTCATTGACCCTCCTGCATGGCGCTGATGCGCTGGATCCCGAGGCTACCGCCCAGCAATACCTGGATTATGCCCGCATCCTAGCGCCATACGTGGACGATACCTCGCTGCTGGTATACGAAGCGCTTCAGCGCGGTGAGCGCGTACTGGCCGAAGGCGCGCAAGGTTCCTTGCTCGATCTGGATTACGGGACCTATCCCTTTGTGACCAGCTCGGCGACTATCGCGTCCGGCGCGCTGGTGGGCCTGGGTATTGGCCCCAGCCAGGTTGACCGTGTGATCGGCGTGGTCAAGGCGTTCCAGACTCGGGTTGGCTCCGGTCCCTTCCCCACGGAATTAGAGGAACCTACCGCCCTGCACCTGCGCGGCACCGGCTCGCAGCCCTGGGATGAGTTTGGTACCACCACCGGCCGCCCGCGGCGGGTGGGTTGGCTCGACCTGGTTCTCCTGCGCTACACTGCTCGCGTCAACGGCCTGACCGGTCTGGTGATCACCAAATTGGATGTGTTGAGCGGTCTGCCGAAGGTGAAAATCTGCGCTGCCTACCGCAAGCGTTCCGATCCTTCCGGTAAGCTCTACCGCGACTTGCCCATGGGCATCGCCGACCTTGCGCCTTACGAGCCGGTCTACGAAGAACTGCCTGGCTGGCCGGAGCCGCTTGGCGCAGTCCGCGCCTGGAATGACCTGCCAGGGCCAGCCCAGGAATACATCCGCCGGCTGGTCGAAATCTGCGGTGTGCCGGTTATTTCGGTCTCGGTTGGTCCTGAGCGAGACCAGGTGGTGAACGTGTGAGCTTTGCCTGGTGGTTGCGCGGTTTCTTCTTGGTTCTTTGCCTGGTCGCCATGGCAGGCTGCCTGCCTGCCACGCCCTCGCCCACCCCACCGCTGCCTACGTCCACTGCAACATTGACACCCACCGGCACGGCTACCATCGTCTGGTTTCCACCCAAGGCTACCTTTACCCCTGCCCCAACCCGCTACTACACGCCCACTCCAGATTTGCGCCCGGTGATGGGCGCGGTTTTGCTGGAAGATCCGTTTAGCGATACCAAGAGCTGGTCTACCGGCCGCACAGGTGTGGGTAGTGTTGCGTATGGCAAGGGCGAGCTTACCCTGGCGGTATCCGCCGCGCGCGGCACGCTGCTCAGCCTGCGTAAGGCGCCCATGTTGGACGATTTCTACCTGCAGATGGATACATTACCAAGCCTTTGCCGCAATGAAGACGCTTACGGACTGCTGCTGCGTGCGAGCTCCAACCAGGATTTCTATCGCCTGGTGCTCACCTGCAGCGGGCGTGTGCGCCTGGAACGTCTCAAAGGTGCAAAAGTGATCCCGTTGCAAGATTGGGTTTCCAGTGGTCAGCTCCTTCCTGGTGGGATGATGCGCACCCGTCTGGGTGTCTATGCTCAGGGTGCGGAGCTGCGTGTTTTTATCAACGATGTTTACCAATTCTCTGTCAAAGATCCGGTGTGGAGCAGCGGCACGTTGGGAGTGTTCGCCCGCTCGTCAGGCGATACTCCCCTGACCGTTAGTTTCTCCAATCTGGTCGTAAATGGCCTTGGACCTGGCCAGCAGTTGTCCGCTCCGACCCCCAATCCAAAAATCAGTCCAACCCCTATCCGCAAGCTGGCTGCCACCCAATCCCCATAATGAGAATTGCTATGAACCGATCCTTTTTGTCCCGCCGCTTTTCGCTACGCACCCGGCTCCTTTGGTTCCTTTTTTCTATGATGGCGGGGCTCTTCTTCGTTCTGGCCATTCCGGTGCGAATCCCCGGTGAAAGCGTTGAGCGGGTGCAAAAAATACTTTTGAATTTAAACTTTCATGAGTTGTTCGGGGAAGGTCTTTACCCATTCCTGGTTGTCTTGCTGCTTGGAATTTTAATAGGAATGTTATTGTTTGCAGTTTCAGCGCTGCTGGTGAATTGGGGGCCGCGCTCAGATCCCAAACCACCGTCCCGGTATGAGTGGCTTTATTATGCGCTTCCCATGCTTCTGATGTGGGCAATATATTTGCTGGCCTTCTGGCCGGCCATGATGTCGGCCGATTCGATAAATAACTGGCAGCAGGCGCAAACCTGGAAATTTTACAATGACCACCCCTTGGTATACGAGCTGCTGATCTGGTTGGTTACGCGCGTTTGGAATTCGCCGGCTTTGTTTAATACTGTTCAGATCCTTTGCTTTAGCCTGCTGGTAGGCTGGGGGTTAGGCGAACTGCGCAAAAGAGGGCTGCCCGCCTGGGTTGCCTGGGCTACGGCATTTGTATTTGCATTTTCGCCTGTCAACGGGGCGATGTCGGTTACCATATGGAAAGATATACCCTATAGCCTGCTGGTTTTTGCCCTTTCGCTGCTGATCTTAATGATATCGCGGGACCCACAAGGCTACCTTGAAAAAAAGTCGTCCTGGTTGGTATTAGGCGTTGTAGCGGTTTTCGTCGGGCAGCTGCGCTACAACGGGATTGTCATTGCGCCGCTGGTTTTTATCTTGCTGGGGCTGGTATACCGCGCCTACTGGAAAGTGTTTGCTCGATCTCTGGCGCTGTTTATTGTTGTTGGGTGGGTGGTCAATGTTCCGCTAAATGCATTGCTCCATGTAGGCAGAACCTCAATTGTTTCAGGCAGCCTGCCACTGCATCATATTGCTGCCCATATTTACTACCGTTCAGATATGTCCCCGCAGGATATTGAGTTAGTAGAGCAGATAATGCCGTTGAAAGACTGGCGTTATTATTGTTACGCTGTGAATTCGGTCATGTTTAACCCAATAATAAATAAGCAGTTTGTGATGGAGCATGAAAAAGACTTGTTCCTGACCAGCCTGCGATTGTTCCTGAAAAACCCTACGGTCGATATTAAACACACGGCCTGTTCCAGCTCGCTTGTTTACAAAGTGCTGTTACCCCGCGAAGGATATATATATGGTGCCGCTTTATATTGGGATGAGAACGGCGCGACGCATTACTTGCTGAACAATAATATCGGCTTGAAGGAAGCATCGCTTCTACCCGGCCTGCACTTCTGGCTTATGCGCTTATTGGATGGATCACTGACTGGGAACCTCTCCTGGATGATCTGGCGTCCGGCAGTGTACCTGTATTTTTTTCTATTTGTTGGTTGTGTTCGGATGCTCCGGGCGGGTTCATGGAAGGCGGGGCTGTATATGGTGCCTGGGATCATCCAATCCTCGACGCTTTTTCTTGTGAATATTGCTCAGGATTTCCGCTACCAATACGCAATTTATTTGCTGGGGCTTTTTTCTCTGGCGTTATTGTTCCTGCCTTCAAAAGCAGCCTGTCCTACAGATGAACGCGCAGAATGTGTTTTGCCTGACCCCAATTGACTGCTCACAATCTCTTCCCGTAAGCGAAGAGAAATTTTTCTAATACCTTTCTAACACGATATCCCTTGTTTTTCCGAACAGGCGTACTATAATAGGGCAATTCCTAATGGAGCCCCATGGGGTAAGTTTGGGGGGTGAAACTTTATATCCCCTATATGGGCGACTCGACTTTTCAATAAACTCTGGTAGAATTGAATTTAGAGTTTATATACCGTGATCGTTCGGGGAAGAGGTGCGCCTAATGCCCCTCCTCCCCGGTTAGTAGCAAGAATAAACCCCTGGTCGGCATCCGGTTCACTCTTCCCGGGATCAGGGTATGTAGGAAAAGAGGAGGAATACCTTGTCTGGAATGGAACGTTTTACCCAACGGGCGCGCCGTGTACTCAGCCTGGCTCATCAGGAAGCAGAGCGCATGCGCCAAAATGTGATCGGCACCGAGCATCTGCTCCTTGGCCTTATTGAGGAAGAGGGCGGTGTTGCTGGTCGGGTATTGCGCGAGTTAGGGTTGGAGCCAGATCGGGTGCGCGAGATGGTGGAACGAATGAGCGGCTTCGGCCAGTACCGGGGTGGCAAGATTGATCTTGCCCCGGGCACGCAGCAGGTTCTGGAGTTCGCGATCGAAGAAGCTCGCCGGATGGGCCATCATTATATTGGTACAGAGCACTTACTGTTAGGTCTGGTTCGTTCTCAGGAAGGTCTGGCCATGGAAGTCCTGCGCAAGCTGGGCGTCACATCGGAACAGATTCGCCGGCAAACTCGCCGCATCCTACAGGAAAGCAGCACAACCCCGTCAGCCGCCACACCCCCTTCGACTTCGAGTAGCAGCCGCCCGTCTTCACAGCGGCAGGAGCAGAACAAACCCAAAACTCCCCTGGTAGATCAGCTCGCCGTTGATCTTACCCAAAAAGCGGAAGAGAATAAGCTGGATCCGGTCATCGGCCGCCAGATGGAAATCGAGCGGGTGATCCAGATCCTGGCCCGCCGCACCAAGAACAACCCGGCCCTGATCGGTGAACCGGGCGTTGGCAAAACCGCGATTGTCGAAGGCCTGGCCCAGCGCATCGTGGAAGGCGACGTTCCGGCCTTGCTGCTGGGGAAACGCGTCCTGCAGCTCGACGTGGGGTCTCTGGTAGCCGGCACCATGTACCGCGGCCAGTTCGAAGAGCGCCTCAAGCGGGTGATCGACGAGCTGAAATCCTCGGGCGCAATTCTATTTATTGATGAAGTTCATATGCTGGTAGGCGCCGGTGCGGCCGGTTCCTCGGTTGACGCTGCCAACATCCTCAAGCCCGCGCTCTCGCGCGGTGAGCTGCAGGTGATTGGCGCAACCACACTGGAAGAGTACCGCAAGCACATTGAAAGCGACGCGGCGCTCGAGCGCCGTTTCCAACCGATTGTGGTCAACGAGCCTACCATTGAAGAAACCATTGAGATCCTCAAGGGCATCAAGTCGGCCTACGAAGAGCATCATCGCCTGACTATTTCCGATGACGCACTGGAAGCCGCCGCGCGTCTCTCGGCGCGCTACGTGGCCGACCGCTTCCTGCCGGATAAGGCAATTGACCTGGTGGACGAGGCTTCGTCCCGCGTGCGCATGTACAAGAGCGCCGCGGCGACTACGGCCAAAGACATCATGAAGCAGCTGCGCACCGTTCGCCAGAACTACAGCCTGGCGGTCGAAGATGGTCGCAACGAAGATGCTCAGGAACTGCAGGAGCAGGAAGACGGAGTTGGAACAACAGCTCGAACGCCTGCGCAACACCTGGGATCGCGCGGACAGCCCTGAAGTATGGCCCGGAAGATATCGCCGAAGTGGTTTCGATGTGGACCGGCGTTCCGGTTATGCAGATGGCTACGGAAGAATCGAAGCGCCTGTTGATGATGGAAGATGAGCTAAAGAAGTTCATTATTGGTCAGGAAGAGGCCATCGAGGCCATTTCCAAAGCCGTCCGCCGCGCGCGTGCTGGTCTGAAAGATCCGCGCCGCCCGATTGGTTCCTTCATCTTCCTCGGCCCCACGGGTGTCGGCAAAACCGAGCTGACCAAGGCGCTGGCCCGCTTTATGTTCGGCAGCGAAGATGCGCTGATCCAGCTGGATATGTCTGAGTTTATGGAACGGCACACCGTCAGCCGCCTGGTTGGCGCGCCTCCTGGCTATATCGGCTATGAAGAGGCCGGACAGCTTACCGAAGCCATCCGCCGCCGCCCGTACTCGATCGTTGTCTTTGACGAAATCGAGAAAGCCCATCCTGAAGCGCACAACATGCTGCTGCAGATCATGGAAGAAGGCCATCTCTCGGATGCCAAGGGCCACAAGGTCGACTTCCGCAACGCGATCATCATCATGACCTCGAACATTGGCGCGGATCTGATCAAACGCCAGACCGGCTTGGGCTTCCAGCTTAGCCCGCGATGAGGCCGATCGAAGAGAAAGTGGCTTATGCCGACATGCGCAAGAAGCTGCTCGAATCGCTCAAGCGTGTCTTCCGGCCCGAGTTCATCAACCGCCTCGATTCGGTGATCGTCTTCCGCGCGCTCAGCCGCGAGGATATCCACCAGATTGTCAACCTCGAGCTTGAACAAGGTTGCCGAGCGGCTGGCAGGAAAGTGAAATCAAGCTGACGGCTACTCCCGCCGCGCTGGACCGGCTGGCTGAAGAGGGCTACGATCCCGATATGGGCGCCCGCCCGCTGCGCCGGGTGATCCAGCTCAAGGTTGAAGACCGCCTTTCGGACGCGGTATTGGCCGAGCAGTTCAAGACGGGTGATACAGTCCTGGTCGATGTCGATCCTGAAACCGATGATATTATCTTGAAAAAGAGAGAGGAGGCACCTGAATCCGAGCAGCCCATGGGCATCGGTGCATAAGGCTGCTCAGGCCTGAAGCAATAAATTAGAAAGGGCTTTTGCGACCTTACCCGCCGCAAAAGCCCTTTTTGCTATCACACCAGAAATCGAGGCAACCTGATCCAAATGAGCAAAGTCCAAACCCAATACGTATGTCAGAGCTGTGGGCGCACTTCTCCACGCGCGATGGGCCGCTGCCCGCAGTGCGGGACTTGGGGCACCATGGTCGAAGAAATGCTTGCTCAGCCGCCATCCATACCGGCGAAAGGCGCGCCAAAAGGTGGGTTGGGTGGGCATTCGCAGCCCCTCCGACTGCATGAGATCGAGGGGGATACCGAAGACCGCATGCACCTGCCCATTGGCGAATTCGCGCGGGTGCTGGGCGGCGGTATCGTACCCGGCTCCATTGTCCTGGTGAGCGGCGACCCGGGCATTGGCAAATCTACCCTCATGCTGCAGGTGATGTTGGAAATGGCCGCGCAGGGGCGGGTATTGTATGTTTCCGGCGAGGAGTGCGAGCGCCAGGTGAAAATGCGCGCGCTGCGCCTGCTGCAGAGATGACGCCGATGGCGATCCATCGGGCGAAGGGCAACAATCGCCCACTAGCCGCCCGGCCCCCGAACAGCTCTACCTGGTCACAGAAACCAACCTGAACACCATCCTGGAGCATGTGTCGACGGTAAAGCCGGCCTTGCTGGTGGTTGACTCGATCCAGACGGTCTACATGCCTGAGATCAGCTCATCCGCCGGGTCGGTGACCCAGGTGCGCGAATGCTCCGGCCGGCTGCGCGACCTGGCGAAGAATTCCGGCATGGCCGTATTCGTCATTGGCCATGTCACCAAGGAAGGCGTTATTGCCGGGCCGCGCGTGCTCGAGCATATCGTTGACACGGTGGTCTACCTGGAAGGCGACCGCTACCAATCCTACCGCCTGCTGCGCTCGGTGAAAAACCGCTTTGGCGCTACTTCTGAGGTGGGGGTGTTCGAAATGCGCGAGCACGGGATGGTCGAAGTGCCCAACCCGTCCGAGGCTGTTCCTGGCCGAGCGCATGGTCAACGTGCCCGGCTCGGCGATCGCGGTGACCATGGAAGGCACCCGCCCGCTGCTGGTGGAAATTCAGGGCCTGACCAGCCAGACAACATTGGGCAACCCGCGCCGCACCCCAAACGGCATCGATGTAAACCGCCTGCTGCTGACGGTAGCAGTGCTCACCCGCCGCCTGGGCGATGCACCTGGGCGAGCAGGATGTGTTTGTCAACGTGATCGGCGGCTTGCGCATCAGCGAGCCGGCAGCCGATCTGGCGGTCGCCGCGGCGGTTACCTCTTCGCTGCGCGATGCTCCGGTTCGCGCCGACACGGTGTTGATCGGCGAGGTGGGCTTGTCTGGCGAGCTGCGCATGGTCGGGCAGATGAGCGCCCGGCTGCGCGAAGCGGCCAAGCTGGGCTTTCGCACTGCCATCGTTCCCCGGCGCATCCGGCGCTCGGGCGAGCCCTGGCCGGAGGGCATCCAGATCATCGAGGCCCGCTCTTTGCGTGAGGCGCTCAGCCACGCGCTCATCCAGGAAGCCGCGGACGGGCAAAAAGAGGCTGCGCCGCCCGCAAAAAAAACGCCTGCGCGTGAGCCCGGACGGCGCCGGCCGGCTTCTATGGAAAATAATTAGCTTGCCTGCCAGCATAAAACCGCCTGCTGCGGAAATGTTACAATAGAGGTTCGTTTACCCTTAGAAAGGAGCAGCAATGTCTGTTTTAGATTGGGGACCTTTTTCAAAAGTGCGGCGCAACCACGCCCTGGAACACGCCACACTGCAGGTGTTGTCAGAAAAGAACCCCCGCCTGAAAATGGCCGGTTACTCAGATCCAAATGGGTTCTGGGTAATTGGTGATGTCGAGACGCAAGAGCTGGAAGAGAGCGCCCAACAGGCGCTCACCCGCCTGCGCGGCGGCGAAAGCAATCTCGCTATCCATCCCAACTGCGGGACCAACCTGGTCACCACCAGCCTGTTGGCCGGCGCGGCTGCCGCGATTGGCATGCTGGGCGCCGGTCGCTCCACTCGTGAGCGGGTAGAGCGCCTGCCCATGGTGGTTTCACTGGTGGCGCTGACTATGATGGCCTCCCAGCCCTTAGGACCCTACATGCAGGAACATGTGACCACCTCCGCCACTCGCGAGGGGATGGAAGGCATGCAGATCCTGAAAGTGGAGCGCACCCAACGACGCTTTCAGAGTGGTGACGCTCCACTGCACCGTGTATTAACCCGCTCCTAGAGTTCGTTCGCAATACCGGCGGCGCGATGTCCGTGCCGCCGGTATTGCATGGAGAATAGCAACTTGGATACCTCCCAGCCCGCATCGAAACCCGTCGTTTATGTTTTTCACGGTGATGATTCGTTTACCATCCATCGCCATGTAGAGACGATCATCAAACAGATGGGGGAGGACCCAACCCTCGCCGAGATGAACATCACCCGCCTGGACGGTCGCCAGGCAAGCGATGAGGATTTGCGCTCCGCGGCGAATTCGATGCCTTTCCTGGCTGAGCGCCGGTTGGTGATCCTGACCAGTCCTTTTGCGCGCCTCGGGACGGATGCCGCTCGCAAGCGCTTCCTGTCCACTCTGGATGGCTTGCCTCCAACTACGGGCCTGGTGCTGCTGGTGGAGGATACCCTCGAGCGCAAAAAATGGAAAAGCCTCCCGCAGCTCGATTCGAACTGGCTGCGCAAATGGCTGTCCTCGGCGGGCGAAAAAGCCTTCTACCTGTTGTGCGAGCTCCCTCGGATAAATGAAATGCCGGAATGGGTGCGCAAAGAGGCGCGCCGCCAGTCCGGCCAATTCAGTCCGGGCGGCGCGGCCGCGCTGGTCGCCCATATTGGCAACGATACCCGGCTCGCCTGCCTGGAAATCACCAAGCTGCTCACCTATGTGGATTACAAGCGCCCCGTCGAGGCAGAAGATGTCGAGGAATTGACTGCCCAGGTCGGCCAGGCGGATGTGTTTGACATGGTGGATGCGCTCGCCGGCGGCAATACCCGCCAGGCAATTAGCTTGCTGCACCGCCTGCTCGAATCGCAAGAACCGCTCAGTTTGTTTGGGATGATTACCCGTCAGTTCCGCTTACTGGTCCAGGCCTGTGAAGTGATTGATGAAGGGCGGGGCAGCCAGATAGCCGCCGAACTGCACCTGCATCCCTTTGTGGCGGATAAACTGGGCGCTCAGGCCCGGCGCTTCAACATGGATCAACTGATCGCTATATATCATCGCCTGCTGCTTTTAGACGAAGCGATGAAAACCAGCCAGGCGCCCGCCGACCTGGCGCTGGATACCTTTATCGCCGAATTACGCGGCTAAAGACCTGTATTTTATTGTAAATTGTGTACCGCTTTTCCGGTTTGCTTGCAGTTATATAACCAAAATTTCACAAATATTTAACGGATAAATCCGCGTACATCCGCTAACATAAAAAAGTCAGAGCTGCCTTTACTGCTGAAAGAAGGCCAGCTTAACCTTTCACCTTGCTCGCTTACCCATCATCGCCTCATTGAGCAGAAATGTCTGGGCCAATTTTGGCTTTTTGATGCATCAGGCACGTTTATTGCTCAGCATCCCAGTAAATATTAGAGCATTGTTGATCAAATCAGGAGCGCGGAACCAATGACTGTGAGGAAAGCTCTTGCTGCCTGCGCGGCAATATTCATCATCACCTTCCTTATTTCGGCCAGTGGCATCCCGGCCCGGGCGCTGGCATCCACCGGGTTGCAAATCTGGACCCCTACCCCCGCAAAACAAGGGGATGTTCCTCCGGTTCAAACGCCTCTGCCTCAGGTTCAAGCAGCCGACCAGGCGATCCAGACGGCTTTCCAGGAAGCGGTCGATCAGAATCGCAACCAGATCCTCGGTTTCCTGATTTATGAGGTGTTTGTTGATCATATCGACTACGCCAAAGACGGTTCGACCGCATTGGTATGGATGGCGCTGCGCGATCCGCAGACCGGCGAGGTGATTGCCAGTGAGCCGGGCCTGTCCATTGCGCGCAATGAGAAGCAGGGTGCGCCAGGCAACCCGACCAGTTGGGCGATTGGATTAAACTCCAGCGCGGATTTTGTTGATCAGCTGCGCGCGCTGCCTCCGGAACTGCAAACCCAGGATGTCATCGACCGCTTCTTGACACCGGCCACCAATAATCTTGTCGAATCCGCCCAGGTTTTTTAACGGTTATAAGCTGCCCTGGACGGCGGGTTTGTCAAAAAGCATCACCAACAGTATCGGGCATGTGGTCTCGGTATCCGGCGGCCTGACCTCCTGCCCGGCTACCTGCCGGTATGCCTTTGACTTTGCCGATGGGACCATGTTCCCGATTGATCGCCGCAAAGGGTGGGACGGTCAAGTCAGTTTAAATGGACCTGTCCGAATTATGGCACCTCCTGCACCAATTTTCTGATCCTGGAAGACCAGAGTACCATCCCCGCTAGCTACCAGGTTTATTATCATATGGCCTATAACACCATCCCCAGCCGCCTGCGTGTCGTTGGGGCTACGGTTCAGCAAGGGGAATACGTTGGCGATGTGGATGACACCGGAGCCAGCACGGGGCATCACTTGCATTACCACGTCTATACCACGCCCAATACCTCCGATTGGAGCTGGGGTTCTTCGGTGGATATCACCTTTGATGATGTGCCGGTGAACGGCGGACGGCCGCGCACTTGCGCCGAAGCAAGGGAAAAACCGGACATGGGCAGCCAGTGCCTGCCCAATAACCTCTACACATCTGGAAATACGCCTGCCAATCCGCCCAGCGCATCGCTGGATTTACCCGCTGACCGGCAGATGATCAACAGCGGTGCAGTACGCGTGCAGGGCACAGCCAGCGATGATATCCAGGTGGTTCGGATCCAGGTGTTGGTAAACTATGACGGCAGCTGGAAGACAATCGATGATATTACCCCCACCGGGGATGGCCCATATGCGAAGGATGTGGACTTGTGCGCCGCGAACGTGCCAGACGGTCCGTTTCAAGATGACGGTGCGCGTCTATGACCGGGAAGGCAGCCAGGCATCCGGAATTCCCGTCCACCAGTTGATCAAGTCCTTTACCTGCGGCGGGGTAGAACCGCCTTCACCACCGGCCTGTGTCCCCAACGCGAACCAGGTGGCGCTTTACGCAAACCCGGATTTCCAGGGCGCCTGCACAAGATTTGATGTAAACAACAGCGCAGGGTATACAGCCAGCGCGTTAGGAGACCTGGGAGATAACAACGCGGCTTCGATCCAGGTGGGCAGCAGCGTCCGGGCAGTGCTGTTTGATCGATCTGGCGATGTATCTTCCACCGTTATCGGGGGACGCATCGAGACATTGGATACAACTGACGCCAGCCTGATTGATAACCGTATTGGCGTTGACCGTGTTTCCGGGTTATGGGTGGTTGCTCGAACACAAGGCCCGGATGAGCCTTTTATCAAACCGGTGGGCAACCGGATTGGGGAGAGTCCTTCTCCCAGCAGCATTGATACCCTGGTTTTGGCGTGGGATGGCGGCATTGCCGCCAATGCCTTTGATATCAGCCTGGCGGGCCCTGGCGCGAACTGGACCAAAACGGTAACAGGCAAAAGCCTATCCGTGGGAAACCTGGCGGCTGGCACCTATACAATAAGCGTAAAGGCAAAGAATAACACCACAGCCACCAATACCACGGCAAAGACATTTACGGTTACCCAGGCTACGCTACCGGCCGCGACTGCCAAAACAGTGCCCTTTACCGATGATCTGCAGGCCGGGGCCGGCAGTTGGGCAGCATCCGGACTCTGGCGGCTTGGCTCGATCGATGTTGGGGGCCGGGGTGCGACCCAGGCATGGGCTTTCTACGATGGGACGGATTACAGTGATGCTACCTGGAAAGCCGGCGACCTGACCTCCCCGCCCATCACCATCCCGGCCAGCGGCGTCCAGTATCTGCGCTTTTCGTATTACATGGATACCGAGGACGGCAACCCATTTTGGGACCAACGTGTGGTGCAGGTTTCTGCCAATGATGGCCCTTTCACTGATCTAATCCAATTTTCAGACGACAAACAGCCCATCGGGCCAGTCTGGCTGAACAGCGGGCCGCTCAGCCTGGCGCAATTTGCTGGAAAGACCATCCGGGTGCGCTTCCATTTTGACACAATCGACAATGATTACAACACCGGCCTGGGCTGGCTCATCGATGATGTATCGATTAATTCCACCGCGCCAGACACTAGTTGTGCCGATAACAACAACACCCCCGATACGGCGACGGCCCTCTCCGTGGGTGCCAGCATTTCTGCCGTCATCTGCCCGGAGCGCGATTTGGATTACTATAAAGTGGTTGCGACCGCGGGTCTTCCGGTGGTGATCGACATCGATGCTAAAAAGCTTAGCCCTGCCTCCAACCTGGATTCTGTGGTTACCCTGTTGGATAGTGACAAGCGCAGTCCAATCGCGGAGAATGATGATGAGGATTATGGCGTTGTGCAAGACTCGTGGCTGCCATACGTCTTTCAACGGGATGGTACTTATTACATAAAAGTGAAGCCCTGGAATTTTCCGGGTGCAGGTGGGCCAGCCTTTAACTATAAGTTGACTCTCCGGCAGAATGTACCGGTATCGCCGAGCGATTTGCGCATTCTCTTCCCCACCGCTTCCAATCGGGTGCCCGTGCTGCCGTTCAATATTTCTGTCGCGGCAGCCGATTTTGACGGCGGGCTGGTATCCAAGGTTGAATTTTTCTGGCATGGGCCGGACTGGAGCCAGGATTGGGTAGTGTTAGGCACGGATACATATGGCGGTGACGGTTGGAACTACAATATCAACCCGGCCGTATATGGCGGGGTGGATGGCTCGGCGCTGTACGTTCAGGCCACCAGCCGGACCGGCGGGCTGAAAGGAGCCGTGTTGTGGGATCTACAGGGGGATTCGGTAACGCCAATGTCTCGGCTTGACCCGCTTCCCCCGGAAGTTGGCAGCAATGTGTTTCTGTTGAACTGGACAGCTGTTGACCCGCAGAACGATATCGATCATTTTGAATTGCAGTATCAAGAAAAATCAGCTAGCGGAACAAGCGCCTGGAAAGACTGGCAAGATCCTTATCATCCAAACCCAATTCCTGGTACGATGCGTTCAGCCTGGTTCAATGGAATAGCTGGCAGCGGCTATATCATCCGCTTGCGCGCGGTTGACCGGGAAGGGAATATCGAGCCTTGGGTCGAACTGGATGAAACCACCACGACCCTGCGAGCTACCTGCGCGCCGGATCCAAACGAAATCTCTGGGCAGACGCGTTCGAATGCCATATCCCTGCCGCGCAGTGATTTCAGTTCCTCGTATAATTTCTGCTCGCCGGCGTCGCCGGCTTCCAATGATTCGGACTGGCTGGCGATCGATGCTGCTGCCAATGAGACGCTGTTGTTGATGATCGTTTCCAATGGTGGGGGATCTGCATTTACCCTGAACCTATATAACGGTGCAAGCAGCCAGCCGGTTACCTGGAAATCGGCGGATTATGAGAACTCCATTGCCGCGAAGTGGGTGGCGCCTGTGAATGGCAGATACTATCTGGAGATCAAACCACTGCACCCGGAAATGATGGGCACGGACATGCGTTATCAGGTGGGGTATGGACCAGGCAGCTGGCTGCACTTGCCGGTAGTTGGTCGCTAGCGCAGGTTGTTTACGAATGATGAACCAGCCGCGTGCGGAAACGAGTCCCGCACGCGGCTGGTCATTTTCCCTGACCGGCTTTAACGCTGGTTGACGGGCCGTTTGGTGTCTGGGGCGCGGGTTTCGTTCAGGCCAATGTCATTTTTGTCATCAATCGACACTCGCGAAGAATAGAGCTCATCGTACAGGAGCTGCAGGCTGCGGATCACCTGTTCGTAGGATAAAGCGCCGCGCATATACTGCTGCTTAATGTAAGCCACTTTCGAATCTGTCTGGCTCATCAGCTGCTGTACGCCTTCGCGCATAACCAGGTTGCCCGGGTTAGCTTGCGCGTGCGCCTGCCAGCGCTGTTTGATCTCGCTGATCTGCTCTTCCAGGTCCTGGACGCGTTCTTCGTCCTGTGCCGCTCGATCCAGCACCTGATGCGCATGCTCCGCGGCGTTCTGGTACTGGTGCGCCAGGTGGCCTAGCTCGAGGATGACTGCATCCACGCGCTTGGGCTGTTTCTTTAATGCATCACGCTTTGCGTCGATCGTTTGGAGCATTTGGGTTTCGGTCAGAGGCACCTGGTTGCTGGGAGGCCACGCGCGCCTTTCTGGGACGCGCCGGGTCACTTCCGCCAACTCTTCCTGGGCCGCGTTGCGCGCCTTAACGGTTTCCTCCTGGGCCTGCAGGAGCGAATCGATGCGCTCGTTCAACGCCTGTGAAACAGCATTCAAAGTTAACCATAGATCGTTTTTTCGCTTGATCTCGGCAGTAATGTCTAAATCGCTTTGCATGGAAGGACGCTGCAGCATGGCGCCGCGTTCGGCGACCTTTGCGGCCATTCCACGCAGGCCGCCCGTCTGCCCGTGCGCGCCGTCCGCCCGGGCTCCCCCGCGGTTTCCGTAGATCGCAGACACATATTCATCCCGAGCGAGGAGATCGCGGGTATCCGCTACAGTGGCATCATCCAGCGTGGCAATCGCATCCAACTGGCTCACCAGCCCATTCATCTGGCTGCCCAGTTCGACAATCGCTGTGTTCAGACGGGCCAACCAGTTGTTCAGCTCCCGGTTTACTTTTTCGGTCTGCGCGTTGATTTTTTGCGCCTTTTTGTCAATTTCGCCTTGCGCGCGCGCATTTAATTCATTACCCAACTGGCGGATCTCTTCGCTGAGCCGGTCGATCAATTCGTTGGCAGTTTCGAACAATAGATCGTTATTTTCCGCCAGGAGCGCCACTCGTTCTAGTGCGGCAAAAGATCCGGTAAGCTTTTCTTTACTTTCTTTTTCCAGCGCATGCACCTTTGCCAGCCGTTTTTCAACGCTTTCGATGCGCGGGCGCAGCTGCTTATGCTGGTCGGCAAGCTTTCGGGTATCCCGCAGGCGCACACTTAACTCCGATTCGCGCAAGAGGGCACTGTGGTCTGCCGGAACCAATTCCTCGTGGAACTTGATCAAATCTTCCAGCTCAACCGGCAGGGTTTGGATGGAATCCTGCTTGGGCCAGTTCCGCGTGTCATACACGCCGGCCTGATTGAGCATCTCGCGTGCTTTGCGCAGTCTGGCTGCGCCATCCTGGAATTCCGCGCTTTCTAGAAGGGCAACCAATGCGCGGTACTGCTCCGCGATTTTTGGGAATGCGCCGGTGTGGGTTTTTAGGCCGGCGCGGATCTGGTCTAATTCATTCAAATGTTTGGATATTTGTTCGGGCGGGCGCGGCTGCAGCGCTGGGCCAATCGACTGCAGGCGTTTGCGCAGGTCGCTCAATAGTCCACTGCTCTCATCCCAGGCTAGCGGGAATACGTTGTTGTGCTCATGCTCGGCCATTTGAGCGGTTAATTTATCCAGGTTCGCTTGAAGCTCGCCTAACGACTGGGTAAGCGCCGTAACCTGCTGGCTGGCGCGGCTGAACTGGTGTTCGGTATCCTGGATCACCCGCTTGAGCTGGCTGATCTCCCGCGACAGGGGTTTTAAATCCTCAACCTCGGGCTGAACCAGGCGCAGGTTGAGTTCCGCGGCCAGCTGCGCGATCTGGTCGAGACGCTCTTGAATTGCGGCGATCATCAGCCCTTCGGGTGGTTTGTCCATCGCCTGGCGCAGGCTTGCACCGGCTACCTTGAGCTCGTTATACTCCCCGGCAGCCTTATCATACGTAGCATTCCATTCGTGAACCTGTGGAAGATATCGGTCAATGGCAGGACGGATGCGGTTGAGCACTTCAAAAGCTCGGATCGTAGGGAGCAGGTTGTTAGCGGCAAGCAGCGCTTCCCGGTCCGTCTCAAAGAAGTTTTTCGGGATTTCATCTAAACCGCGCTCAAGATGGGGGATTTGGGTGACGATTGTATTCAGAGCCGCCCCGCGCGCGCCCTTCAACTGCAGGGCTTGCGTGGCCTTGAATAACTCGGCGGCATCTTTATCCGCCTGAAGACACTGCCTTGCCAGGTCTAAGGGCAGCTCGTAGATGCTCTGCATATGCTCTTCGGCGGTGGTCAGTTGGCTGGCGATGGCCTTGCTTTCACTGAGCAGTCCAGTAGAACGGCGCCAGCGCCGGAACCAGTGCACCGGCGCGTTAATTTTGTCCAGGAGAAAGTTATCTCCGGGCTGGCGGATTTCTTCCTCAAAGGCCTGGCAGGTGCCGAGAAAGCTCTGCACTCGCGTATGCAGCCCTGAGGCTTCTGTTTGCAGCTCATCCAACTGGGTTGAATAAGGCTCTTTATCGATTTTCACGTAAGAGCGTAAGAATGTAGCGACCTGGTTTATGCGGTTATCAAAGCCCTGGATTTGCTCGCCAATTTGGTTTACCGTAGCGCGGGTATTTTTGCGCCACAGCACAACCAGTCCATACGCAGCCAGGACGAGTATGGCCGGGGTAGCCACAACCAACAAAACGAGTTCAAGCGCAGACGACCCACCTGTTTCCATAAGACCGTTCCAATCTAGTTGTTATTATTATACAGGAAACGGGATGTTTCTAGAACAAATTATCGATTTCATTTTGGATCTGCCTGCTTTTCAAGCTGATCCAGCCAGTTGGCAGTCTCCTGACGGCTGCGCAGACGGATCATCTGTAGATGAGCGCCTTCTGGCCGGGTATTGTACTGCGCGTACAACCGGCGATGGCGCCGGTAGGTTTGCACTGCCCATAGGAAAAGTGAGTCTTTGCTGAATAACGCTCCGCGCCAGGTCTCGCGGTTTCCATTCCACAGTTCCTGTTGGGTGATGATGCGCTTCCAGGTGCGTTGGGTAAGCTGCAAGAGGATGACTGGCAGCGAATAATCCAACCAGACCAGTGTCGTGGCTCGTGACCAGAGAATATCGCGGACTTTGCTGTAATTGCCATCCGTAACCCATGCCGGGCCGGACAGTGCCTGAGCAACTGCCTGGCGGAAAGCTTCTCGCTCCATCGGCACCCAATTGGGCTGCCAGTGCAGCGCGTCCAGCTCAACGTGCGGGATGGCGAGGATGCGCGCCAGGAGCAGGGCTGTGGTGGTTTTGCCGCTGCCTGTGGTGCCGATGACAACGATGCGCGGGCCGGGAATACGATTTTCATCCATAGGTTAATCAACGATACTGGCTGGTACAGGCTGGCTGGCTTGAGCGGCCAGATCATCCATATATTTCTTGTCTTCGATACGCAGAAGGTAGGGATTAGCCAGCTGCCCAAAGCAGAAAATCGCTAACAGCCCCCCGGTAACGGCAACCACGATACCGGGATTGAAGATCCCCCCGGCGGCCCCGGCTAAGGCGGTTCCAATCGGGTAGGTGAACTGGGATATGACCCGCCGGACGGCAAATACGCGTCCTTGTAGTTCGCGAGGGGTCTGGCCTTGCCAGATGGTTTGGGAATGGGCATTCATAAATGGAACGATGCCGCTCCAGACAGCGGATGCTGCCGCGGCCAGGTAGAGGGTGTTGGAAAGGCCGAATATCACCTGCGTGATGGCAGCCAGAATGGTAAAAATAATCACCCCGTATACCCGCCGCGTTTTTAAACCGCCCCAGGTGCTGATGATCAGGCCACCGGCAATGCCGCCCAACCCGATGGCGGAGGATACCAGCGCCAGGGCTGTTTCGTAGGTAAAGCCGCTCGCAGTCCAATCGAGTGACAGGTTGAACTTTACCAGCATAGGGCGCAGCATGGACATAAAGGAGAAAAGCAAGTTGGCGACCGTGAAGGTGGCTAACAGCCACAGCATGGGCCGGCGGCGCAAAATGTACAACGCGCCTTCTTTGATATCCGCCATCATCGTCGCTCGGCTATTGGTCCCCAGTTCCAGGTCAGCCCGCTTTGGTGAGGGTACGGTCAGGAACATCAGCGTAATCGAGGCGGCGAAGAAGGTCATTGCGTCAACGCCAATCGCCAGCGGGGTACCTTCTGCAAGTTTGGCCAGGACCGAACCCAGCGCCCCAGTGATATTCCCCTGGCGTGCAAGTGCGGGTAAAGCGATGAGTGTGGCAGCAATCGCCGGGGAAAGGACGCTGGAAAGCGACCAGCTGGTTTGCATCATTCCGTTTGCGCGGGAAAGCTGCTTTTCCGGGACCAGCATCGCGTAGGATGTATCAAAACAAGAGCCGTGGAAATCTGCGATGACCGTGGAAAGGGCCATAATAACCAGCAGAAGCCAGAGCTGGAGGATACCGGCAATCATCAGGGCCACGATTGCCAGGCTGAGCAGGCCGTTGAGCGCGTCGCATACCACCATGGTTTTTTTACGGTCATGCCGGTCAGCCCAGGCTCCGGCAAAGGGTGTAACAAGAATATGGGTCACCCCCCAAACGATGCCGTTTGCCGAGAGTGCCATGGCCAGCTGGGCTTTCTGCTCCGGATGCGGATACAAGACCTCGGTCAGCCAGATGGTGATGCTGAAGAAAGTCAACGCATTGCCGATCACTGAGACTGTTTGGGAGATCCAGATGATCAGAAAGGTGCGGAAGCCGTTCTCGGGCGCCTGGTACGGTTGGCCTGGGTGGGCTGGCGTGCTCATTGGAAACCTTTGTGGAAAACAGCGCTGCGGATGCCGGGGTTTCTAGCGAAGCAGGATGAACTCATAGAGCGCCTCGCCTTTAATGCGGGTATGGATGTTTTCGGCTCCGTTGCCGGAGGGAATACACAGGTCCAACTGGAGATCCAGATCGGCCTTGAAGCGGAAGTAGTACGGGTTCGCGACGATTTTTCCAATCAGGCGCTGCCAGGTGGGCAGCAAGTCCAACATACTAAATGAATCAATGATTGCAGGATCGCGCAGCTTTAGACTGACCTGGCAGGGACCTTTTTTCCATTCTATATTAAGCCCTTCCGGATAGCTGCGTCCCTCCGGGTGTGCGATAAATTCCAACTCTTCCAGATCCAGAATACCGCCCTCGCCAGCCAGGATCTGGTTGCCTTTGGCGAGCATAAACACGGGGATCTTTTGATGGTCATAGCGGGCTGTGGCGGTCATCTCGGCAAAGATCAGCGTGTAATCGCCCAGGTGAGCACGCCCCCAGTACCATTGCGAAAGAACCTCGTTCAGCCCAATGTTCCCCCAGTTATGGTCGTGGTAACAGGTGCCTTTTACCGGGTGGAGTTTACCATCATAAATAAGGTGGCCTTCGACGCGCCCGTACGGGATGGCCGGGAACCAGGCAAAGTAGCGCGTCATCGCCTCATCGTAATAATTTTTCCCCGCTCCCGGGCGCCAGGCAGGTACCTGACTGGTAAACTTGAGCTGGGCCACAATGTCACCGGCCCGGGCATGCAGCTCATATTCCCATAACTCTCCGCGCACCCATGATTCGTCCGCGCGCACGTAGCAGTGTTCTTTGGAAGCCGAGAAATTTTTAGGCGTAACCAGGCTGGTCTGATTGAGCTTTTGGCCGTCTGGGCGCGTAATGGTGATCGACACACCGGGCTTCAAACGCGAGCTTCGGTCGAGCATGGACTTGGTGAAGAAAACCACCACAGCGGTGGAGCCGTCCTCAAACTGTGCGTCGAAATACCACCATTCAAAATTTCCCGGTTTGGGCTGGACGCGCAGGCCGTCCTCCCAGATCTCGGGCGTTTCGCGCAGCTTTTCACGCTGCATCACTTCGGGTCCAGTGGGAATGATCACACGTTTTGGCATCGGAGTCTCCAGTACATATTTTACCGGAGATCGAAGATTTGTAGGGTGACGGTTTTTGTGTTATCTTTGTGAACAGTGATCTGAGCGAAGTGATAAGGGAAGTGGGATATGGAAAAGGCAATTGCACAGGCAACAAAGATTGGGGAAGTACAGTTGTACGTTTCGGATCTTGGGCGGTCGATTGAATATTATCAGAATATACTGGGTTTCAAGCTGCTCGGACGGTCGGGAAATCAGGTCTTCATGGGCGCGGGTGACCGGCGCCTGGTCGTTTTGAACGAGAGACCTGGGGCTAAACCGCGCCCGCAAAATGGCGCGGGCAGCCGGATCACCGGGCTGTATCATTTTGCCGTACTGCTCCCAAACCGGGGTGCGCTGGCCCGGCTGCTGATGCACCTGGCGGAGGTTGAGACGGAAGTACAGGGCGCGGCAGACCATGGGGTCAGTGAGGCGTTGTACCTGACCGACCCGGATGGAAACGGCATTGAGATGTACATCGACCGTCCCCGCCGCGACTGGCCGGCCGATGACCTGGGCAAGCTGCAGATGGGCACCGAGGAATTGGATGTAGACGACCTGGTGATGGAGCTAAAGAACGGCGTTCCAGACTGGACCGGGCTGCCTGATAAAACCGTGATCGGGCATGTGCACCTGCACGTGGCCAACCTGGCGGAGGCTGAACAGTTCTACACGCGCGTGTTGGGTTTCCAGATGATGCAGCGCTACGGCTCGGGGGCTATCTTCGTCTCAGCCGGTGGCTATCATCACCATATTGGGTTAAATACCTGGGCCGGAATTGGCGCCCCACCCCCGCCTGAGGATGTGGCTGGCCTGCGCTGGTTCGAAGTGTTGCTGCCTGAGGAAGCGGAGTTGGAGGCAGTGCGAGAGCGTTTGCAAACTGCCGGGGTTTCCTTTGAGACGCACGATGGAGGCATTCTGGTCAGAGATCCCTCCCAGAACACGATCCTCCTGCGGGTGTGATTTTTTCCCACCCTATAACAAATCCTGCACATCCTTCAGTTCCTCGTCTTCGGCGAGATCCAGATCTACCTGCGGGAGAACTGCCTGCCCGCCCAGCGCCTGGCTGAGCATGGCGCCAAACATTTCCGGCTCGGTTTTGCGGATGGCGATCTGTGTAGCCCCGTGCCATTCGGCGCAGCGTTGGATGGCGCCGGCAATCGCCTGGACCGCATTTTCATCAATGCGCACGCCGGGTTCCAGGTAGAGCGCGCGGACTTCAAAAATACCTTCCTTGCGGTGGGCCTTCGCGTCCAGGCGGCCAGCCAGCGCGCCTTCATACAGGATGGGCAGAAGGAAGTAACCGTAGCGCCGTTTTGCCTGAGGCACATAGCATTCCAGGGTGAAATCGAAATCAAACAGTACGCGGGCGCGTTCGCGGTCCCAGGTAAGCGGGTCGAAGGGCGAGAGCAGCGTGGTGTAAGTGGGGATAAGCTCACCTAACAGGGCGTACTCGAGCAGCGATGTATTCTCGGGGTGCACGTACCAGGGTTCAGGCCGGCCCTCAACGGACACCCGCTTTAGCTGCCCATTTTCCACCATGCGTTCCAGGCGAGCGGGCATGCCAGTTTTGGGCAGGCGGTAGTAGTCCGGGACCCAGCGCGCAGGCGCAGCGCCCAGCGCGCGCACGGCGCGTAAGGTCAGCTCGTCCTTGGCCTCTTCAAGCGATGGCGCCTGAGAATCATCCCAGCCCGCCAGAACCCGCTCACGCAAATTGTAGACGCGCTGGAATTTCTCTCGCCGGGCGATCATCAATGAGCCATTGGTGTGCAGGTATTCAAGGACGCGCTTTTCGACTTTCCAGTCCCACCAGGTGCCGCCTTTCTTGCCGTCGGTTCGCTCAAAGTCCGCGGAGCGCACCTCGCCGTTTTCGCGAATACGCTGCATCACCAGTTCGACCGTGGTCTGGTTCTTTTCCAGCCATTCGGGGGTGTAATAGTACATGTTAAATACTTCCATGCGCGAGACGTACAGCGGGTAGTCTTCGATGGGCAGGAAGCAGGCGGCGTGCGCCCAGTACTCGAACAACTTGCCTTCTGCCAGCAGTTCCTCCAGCCAGCGCGGATCGTAGCTGCCCAGGCGGCTAAAGAGAACCAGGTAGGGGCTGCGGGCGACCACATGAATAGTATCGATCTGCAGCGCGCCCATGCGGCGGATGGCAGAGAGGATATCCGCCTTGGTTGCCGGGTTTTCGGGTGGGTGAAGCAGTCCCTGCACAGCCAGCAGCAGGCGGCGGACGGATTGAAGAGAGAGGGTTGGTTGTGTTTCGTTCACAGGTGAGTCATCTTTCCCGGTTGAACTGGGTCTGGTAGAGGTGAGCATACAGCCCGGCCTGGTCGAGCAGCTCCCGGTGGGTGCCGCGCTCGACAATTTGGCCCCGGTCTATAACCAGGATCTGGTCAGCGGCCAGGATGGTGCTGAGACGGTGGGCAATGACAATACTGGTGCGCCCGGCCATTACCCGGCGCAGGGCATCCTGGATAAGCGCTTCCGATTCGCTGTCCAGGCTGCTGGTAGCTTCATCCAGGACAAGGATGCGCGGATCTTTCAGAATGACGCGCGCCAGGGCGATGCGTTGTTTTTCGCCGCCTGACAGGCGGTAACCTCGCTCACCGGCAACGGTGTCGTAGCCGTCCCGCAGGCCCATGATAAAGTCGTGGATGTTGGCGGCGCGGGCAGCGGCGACCACTTCTGCCTGGGTAGCGTTCAACCTGGCATACAGCAAATTTGTGCGGATGGTATCGTGGAATAGGTAGGTTTCCTGGGTGACCATGCCAATCTGGTGGGTGAGCGATTCGAGGGTTACATCTCGCAGATCGTGGCCGTCAAGGAGAATGCGGCCAGCGGTGGGGTCATACAGGCGCGGGATCAGGTAAGTTAGGGTGGTCTTTCCAGCGCCGCTGGGCCCGACTAAAGCGATGAGCTGGCCCGGCTCCGCGCAGAAGGAAATGTCTTCCAGGGCCACCTCGCGGGCCTGGGTATGCGGCATGACGCCTGAACCCAGCGCTCCTTCTTCAGCCAGCTCACCCAAAGCCGCGCTTTCGGGGTCGCCGCTCTCCGCCGCTTTTTTGCCATTGGCGGCGTGCCCATCCTTGGTATCCGACAGCACGGCCTGAACGTTTTCCATGCGGCCCGGGCGCTGTACATCGCGCAGGAGAAACTCCTTGCGGATTTCGTAGCGGAAGGTGACGTCTTCGAAGGTCAGCGCGCCGCGCACGCCCTGGGAAGTATCCAGGTTAATGGCGCCGGGCTTTTCTTCGATTTCATGAGGCAGGTCGATCACCTCAAAGACGCGTTCGAAGCTGACCATCGAGGTGGCGAAATCAACCGGGGCATTCGCCAACCCGGAGAGCGACCCGTACAGGCTGCTCAGATAGGCGCCAAAGGCGACGATGGTGCCGACGGTAAACACGTTGCGGATGACGAGATAGCCGCCGATACCGTAGATCATAGCCGTCCCGACTGCGCTGATCAGTCCCACTATGACGAAGAACGTCGCGCCGAACAACGCGCGGCGGATGCCCAGGTCGCGCACAGCCACGGCCCGGTTCTGAAAACGCTCAACCTCTACGGTAGTGCGCCCAAACAGCTTCACCAGCAGCGCTCCGCCGATGTTGAGCGTCTCGTTCATCATCGCGTTCATACGCGCGTTGGCTTCCATCTGCTCGCGCGAAATGTCGCGCAGGCGTGTGCCCAGCTTGCGGGCCGCAACGATAAACAAGGGGAGGATGATTACGCTAATCAGGGTGAGGTGCCATTCGAGCGTGAACATCACGCCCAGCACTGCGGCGGCCTGGATGATGTTGGTGATAATGCCGACGATGGTATTGCTGATGGCATTCTGCGCGCCGACCACATCATTGTTCAGGCGGCTCATCAGCTCGCCGACCCGGGTGTTGGTGAAGAAGCGCAGCGACATGCGCTGCAAGCGGGCGTAGAGCGCCACGCGCAAATCGAAGATCACACCCTCGCCAACGTGGGCGTTGAGCCGGCGTTGGATCACGCCGATTCCCCCGCTGAAGGCAGGAATGAGCAGCAGCGCAAAGGCCAGCCAGACCAGCCGGTTGAGATTGCGCGCCGGAAGGGTGCGGTCGATCAGGTCCCGCAGAATGAGCGGGGTGAGCAGGCCCAAACCGGTAGTCGTCAGAATAAGCAGCAGCATACCGGTGATTTGCCAGCGATAAGGCTTCGAGTAGCTGAGAACGCGCCGCATCAGGGCCCAGGTAACTTTTGGTTTTTCTTCTGGGGCATTCATAATGCCCCACCAGCCTCCACCGTGCATAGAACCTCATTCGTCGTTATTTGTTATTGGTGATCCGTTATTCGGTGCATGGATAACGGAGTGTGCCGCCCTTGGGCGGAAATTGTAACGCTCTATAGTCAACAATCCTTGAGTATAACCCAGGTTTTGGTGATTGGAAAAATAATGAAAAAGATCTTGGTTGAGGATAGAACAAAAGACCGATGATGTCAAGCTGGCAGCAGGAACGGTTTTTTGCAATTGTCTCTTTCTCCTGAGATCGTTATAATGGTCATATAAAATCATGAAACAACAAGCGCATGACCAAAAAACAAAAGCCGAATTGATCGCGGCGATTGCGGCGCTGCAGGAGCGTATCGCGAGCATGGAAATGCTGCATGACGATTGCCAGCACGAAGCGGATACGCTGCGCGAGAGCCGGGAGATGTACCGCATCCTGCTCGACGAATCCAGCGATCCGATCTTTACCTTTTATTCCGATGGCACCTACCGTTATGTAAACAAGGCTTTTGCCGATGGAGTAGGCAGAAAATTAGAGGAAATCATCGGAAATAAAATCTGGGATGTCTTTTCCAAGGATGAAGCCGATAAGCGCTTCGCCGCGGTAAAGTGGGTATTCGAGAACGGCCAGGTGCGGGTGATCGAGGTGCGCGTACCGCGCCCGGACGGCGACCGGTATTACATCACCACCGTCAAGCCGATCCTGGGTGAAAGCGGTGAGGTGCTTTCCGTCATTTGCATTTCAAAGGATATCACCGTCCGCAAGCGCATGGAAGAAGAATTGCGTCATTTGAGTACCTATGATTTTCTGTCCGGGTTGTATAACCGCAATTTTTTCGAAACCGAGGTGGCGCGTATCCAGGACAGCCGGCTTTTCCCGGTCAGCGTCGTGATGGTTGACCTGAACCATCTGAAGACCGTTAACGACCGTTATGGTCACGCCGCGGGGGATGAGCTGATCCGCAAGGCGGCCCGCGTGCTCAAAGAATCTTTCCGGGCTGAGGAAATTATTGCCCGTTTTGGGGGCGACGAATTTGTGGTGCTGCTGCCGGAAACCGGTCAGGCGGCGGTGGGTGAGGCCGTTGCGCGGCTGCGTGCTAATGTTGAACGGCAGCATGACCCGCTGCTGAGCCTCGCAGTGGGTTGGGCCAGCGGGGAAACAGACTGCTCCTTGCAGGAGCTGATGCGCCTGGCCGATGACCGCATGTATCAGGAGAAGGCCGCCGGGAAGAGTGCGTTGAGGTGAAATGGGTTGTCAAGAGGGAGTTTGGCCCGCATCACGGACGAAACTCCCTCTTTTTGACTATGCTTATGCGTGGGGTTGGTGCCGGTCCCTATTTCTTAATCACCATCGGCAGGTATATTTTTTCCCTTGGCGTGCCGCCGGTTGTGAATTGCCAAACAGGTCCCAGTGTTGAATGCATGGCCGTCTGGCTGACCACTCGCCAATAATAGGTCGTATATGGACGCAGGTTATTCAGTCCACATTCCGTACTGGCCTGATCGTTGCAGACAACCGAGGAGGGTGGGTTGCTGGTGTCCAACCGCACATCATACATCAGCCCGGCCGGCGGGGATTTCAGTACCCAACTCAGGTTCAACCCTTGCTCCGGCTGGTTGAACGCGTGATTCGCCGGCTGCGGGCTCTCGGCTAAGGGCGGCGGCAGAGTTCCAGGCGCGCCATTTACCAAAGTCACCCGTACCTGGCTCTGCGGCTCATCTGCATCATCGGAATGCACCAGCACAGTTTCCTGAAAGCTTCCATTTCCGAAACTGCCTGGATCAATCGATAGTTGAATTGTCCTGGCCTCTCCAGGTTCAATTAGCATGGGGAGCGCATCGGGCAGGATCACCTGCAGCCAGGTGCTGTTCCCCTGCTTCGAGATCTGGTCGATTGTCAGTGCGCCGCCGCCATCGTTGTAAATGGTGAAATCGCGGAAGGTATTTGAACCGGTATGGACATCTTGCATCCACCAGGCTTCCCAGGCATTTGCTTTCACCCAGTCATAGGTGATGTAGGCAAAGCCGCCGCAAGCATAACCGGCGCCCCAGGAATTAACGATCTTAAAGCCTTTCTTTCCCACCCCGCCGATATTATCGTCATAACCGACGATTGTAATCGCGTGTCCACCGCGCGACTGGCCCTGGTTAGGTCCATCTACAATACAGTAGGGGCCCGATGGGCTGTCAAACTCCGGGTATACAGGGATAGAGAGCTGTATCAAGTCTCCGTTAGCCAGCCAATCCTTCATAGAATTGATAACAGCATCGTCGGGTGGGGAACCATATTGGAAAAACGCGCCGTAATTCTCTGCCCGATAATTGGCCGCCAGATCGAGCTGACTTGCGGTAGGTTGGGTATGGCAGTCTTCGGAATAAGGCATCTCGCTTAAGGGAATATCCCCCATATTCGTGATTAGCTGCAACGCTCTCCCGGGATTTGTGCCCCCGCAGGTGCTGGAAGGCTGGATCTGATTCCAGACAAAGTTAGGGCTGTATTGGTGCGCCAGCGTGTTTAAATCCCACCCCTGATCCAATCCTTCTTGGAAGCTTTTGTAATAGTAACTGGTTGCCCAGGCAGTGCAGCTTCCCGCTGACCCCTGATTGCCAACCGGCGGCAGGCGGTCGGAATGATCCACCGCTGCAGGCAGACTCGCTGCCAGCGCAGGCGTTAAAGGCAATTTTGGCAGGATATAACGCGTAGGCGGGGTGATTTCGGCTCCCAACCCATACTGCGTGGGGTCAAACGGCCGGACCTGGCTCATGTCGCGCTGCAGTGGGCGAGCTTCTACCTGCGCTGCCAGGGACTGATCGCCGGAAACTTCGATGGTGATTTCTTGCGGCTCGACCCGGATGTTGGGCTCTCCGGACGCCTCGCCGATATAAATCCACTGCCCAATGGCGTTATCATCCTCATTCATTTCCACGATATTGTTGTCTACATCGGTCACGAGTTCGATGTAGTGCCAGCCGGCGTCAAGATCCTTTTGGTAATCGATAAGAAATAGGTACCAGCCGGAGTCCAGCCCGCCGCCATAGGGCCAATCCGCTAATAGATTGCCATCGCTGTAGATTGCTGTATCGAAAAAAGTTCCGTCCGGAATTCCACCCCAGCCATCGTTGATCACCGCCCAATCGAAATAAACCGGCTGATCGGCTGTGAGGATATTGAAGCTGTTCGTTCCGCCCACGGAAGAAGTAACCAGGGCATCATCCCAGCCGTCTGGTTGGTATGGATGTAAGTTTGGCAGGCTGCTTGTTTCCCAATAGAAATCCGCCTGCCAGATGTTATCGTTTTCATTGTATTCGCTGACCGCAGCCGTGTCGTCCAGCCATAACATAATTGAATGCCAGCCGGGGGTTAAAGAACCAGCCGGCATTGCATAATCGATAAAGTAATCGTACTCCCCGGGCGCCAGATCCTCAAAATAATATTTCTCAAAATTATTATCCACGAGGATATTTACCCAGAATTGATTGGCGGGCGCCTCACCGTCGTTGAGGTATGCGAAGTGAATGTATGTCTGTTTATCCACATACAAGCGCGGGTCGCCGGTGATCCCGGGGGTAGAGGACAATATCACCGGGGCGCTCCATCCGGACGGCGTGTAAGGCATCAGGTTTGCTTGTGTAGGCGCATCCCAATACTCCCAACCTGACCAGATATTATCGTTTTCATTATTCTCGGCGATATTGGAATCGCTATCGGTCGATAGGGTCACGTAATGCCAGCCTTCCGAAATACTGGTTTCCACCCAATAATTCGTTTCGTACAGGTAATATTGGGCTGGCAGGCCCCATTCCCAGGTCACTTGATAAACAAGCGTGCCGTCGATATCAACATTCACCGTGAACGGTTGGCCTTCGTCAATATAGCCCGGCCCTTGATTCATGGTCGCCATGTTCAAATAGAACGGCTTCCCAGCCACCAGGTTGCTGGTAACGGCTGCGTCCACCTGGTCAGAGAGGATAACAGGAGTTGACCAAAACCCATCAATGGCATAGGGCATGAGGTTGGGCTGCTCCTCAGATATGTCCGGAGACCAATAAAAATCCGCGCTCCATGTATTATCACTTTCGTCCGACTCCGAGATCTGATTATAAATGTCGGTGTACAGCATGATTGAGTGCCACCCCGCGGTGGGATAGACAGACATAAGCTCGTCAAAGTTCGGCCAATAATAGCCTCCTGGGAGCGCAACGCCGTCGCTGCAGAAAAAGTAACTGCTGTCAATTAACAGGCAGGAGACAAAGCTGCTGCTTTCAATATCCGCGCCCCCGTTGGCAATTGACCAATCCACATATATATCCTGGCCTGCCATCAAAGGGCTGTTATAGGTTGTTTCGCTATAAACGGAGAGTACGACCGGGCCGTCCCATTCATAAGGAGTGTAGATATAGAGGTTGGGCAAATACTCCATGCTTTGCTGCGTTTTATCCTGCCCGGCGATCGGAAAACGTTTTGCATCAGCCGGCGCTTGCTGGACCATGTTCCGGTCCGGCTGCTTGAGCGGAGCAGTTTCCTGTCCGGAGTTTGGTAAGACGGGCTTCATGCCCAGGAAGGGCGAGGGGCCATTGGGCTTCAATCGCGGCTCTGTTGGCGTCAGCATTTTGTGGCTGTCAGCGGTTTTTAGATCTGCACTTCCCCCAGATTGTGAAGGAGATTGGGCTTGTGCGGTCTGAATATGCATTTGCCCAAAGGTTCCAATGACAAATATCAATACGAATAGAAGATTCCCTGCTCGACGCAAGAATTTGGTTTTCATGCGGTTCCCCTTGATTACAGTGATGGTTTACGCTGATGAAGCGAATAGGATAGAATTTCCCCCAGCAAACAAAAACACATTCCCATAAGAAAACTTACGAAAACAGGAATTTATCTAATTGTAGCAAACCCCATAAAAATTACAATTTTCTTACCAAACTGATAACTGCTACAATCGGAAAACCGCCACAGACAGCAATGACTCGTGATGAGAATGAAACGGGAGTATGTGCATCAGGAAACAGATGCCTGCTCGACACCTGTCAAATGCGGTTGGCAATTCACGGTAAGTCAGCAAAGCCTGACCTCCAATGCGGTTATACTGAGGCTATAATCAGAAACCGGCCGGGTCCACCTGTCCAATGCCTGCGTTGGTGAGTGATAGACGCGGGATCGGCGCTATTTTAAAAAGGGATAGGGAAAATGGTTCCATGCTATCCGCGGGTTATATGTTTTGAGAGGGGTTAAAGAGTTGTCGCAAAGCCGTTTGAAATTGATTACCGCTGGCATTATGCTCAGCCTGTTCCTGGCCTCCATGGAGGGCACGGTAGTGGCGACGGGCATGCCAACGATTGTGGCGCAGATGGGCGGGTTGGAAATTTACAGCTGGGTTTTTTCGATCTATATGCTGGCTTCCACCACAACCGTGCCGATTTACGGTAAGTTATCGGATGTATATGGTCGCAAGCGCGTATATCTGATTTCCATGGGCCTGTTCCTGTTTGGCTCGGTTTTGTGCGGTCTGGCGCGCAGCATGGAACAGCTGATTCTCTTCCGGGCCGTCCAGGGGTTGGGCGCGGGTGGCGTGCTGCCTTTGGCATTTACCATCGTCGGGGATCTGTTCAACCTGGAGCAGCGCGCGCGGATGCAGGGCCTGTTCTCCGGAGTGTGGGGCGTGTCAGCAGTGATCGGTCCGTTGATCGGCGGATTCCTGGTTGACCAGGTCTCCTGGCACTGGGTGTTCTGGATCAACCTCTTTCCAGGGCTGCTGTCGGTGAGCTTTGTGTGGTTTGCCTGGCGCGGCATGGAGCATGCGGGCCCGGCACGGGTGGCAATTGATTACACTGGGGCTGTTCTGCTTACGCTGGCTACGCTGTGCCTGTTATTAGGGCTAAACGAGTTAGGCAATCTGCTGGGTTGGGGTTTCCTGGGCGGCGCGTTGGTGTTATTCGTTTTGTTTTTCTTCGCCGAACGCCGTGCGGTCGACCCGATTTTACCGCTGCACCTGTTCCGCGACCGGTTGTTCAATGTGTCGATCCTGCATGGGATCTTTTCTGGCATTGCCGTGTTTGGCGGGCTGGCCTATGTTCCGTTGTTTGCCCAGGCCGTGTTAGGCACGAGCGCGACCCAGGCAGGCATCACCCTGACGCCTATGTCGTTGAGCTGGACATTGGCCAGTATCTTTGGCAGCCGTCTGCTGTTGAAGATGGGCTACCGTACGCTGTCGCTCATCGGCATGCTGGTCCTGGTAGCCGGGGCGCTGCTGATGTGTACAATCGGGAGCGGTTCCACCCAGATCCCGGTCATGATCTATACCGGAATGATGGGCATTGGCATGGGCCTGTCGATCCCGGGCTTTCTGATCGCGGTACAGAGCGCGGTGCGCAAAGAGGAGCTGGGCGTGGCGACCTCCACTTTGCAGTTCAGCCGATCGATCGGCGGGACGTTGGGGGTGAGTATTTTGGGGGTGTTTCTCAGCACGCGGCTGGTCAATCTGCTGTCTCAGGCCGGCATCGACCCCAGGTCCGTCTCGCTCAACAGCCTGATCGACCCGCTTGCCCAGACCAGCGCTGCGTTGGAAGGTCCAATGCGCAGCGCGCTGGGAACCTCGATCGCGAATATGTTCATCATTGCGTTTATCTCTGCTTCCGCCGGGCTTGTGGCAGTGATGTTCGCGCCAGGCGGAAAAATTGCGCAGCTGGTGGAGAAGCGGGCTGTCAACGACTGACATAGTTGATTCGCAACAATTTTTATCGCGAATCAATACCTTCGCCAATTCGGTGGCGGATACCAGTTGTATCGCCGGATGAACGATCCCGAATGGCAGGTGTATCTGTAAAAATTGCCAATAAAAACGGGCGGAAACACCATATAATGGACATGGTTACTCTACATTTTTGGTTAAATCTCAAAGATGAAATTTGTAGTACAAGGAGAAACCTATGGCGAATTCACTTCCTCCAGCCACAATAATCGACACCGAGGTTCGGAATTTCCCCTCTACCATTATGGGAATTAACTATCAGATTTCCACCTGGTTTCCACCGGACTATCCAAAACCTGGTTACAAATATCCGGTCATCTACCTGACGGATGGGGAGATCCTCCTTGGGCAGATTGCTCCGATGGTTTTGTTTCTAATTTTGGGGGGGATGGTACCAGAATGCCTGATCGTTGGGTTAGGTCATCATGTTTCAAAGCTTGAAGAATGGGCGAAAGCACGCGATATTGATTACGACCCACCGGAAAATCCTGAGGGCGAACCGGGGCAAAAAAGGGCTGATGATTTTCTATCATTTCTCAAAAAGGAATTGATCCCATTCATTGAAACCACCTATCCTGTCGACCCAACGGATCGATGTCTCGCCGGGTTTTCATCCGGTGGGATGTTTACACTCTATGCACTTCTCCATGAACCGGATTTGTTCTTCAGATATCTAATCGGGAGTGCCATTTTCGATAGCATGCTGCCACATTTCCTCACCTATGAGCAGCAGCTTGCCAAAGAGCGTAAATCTCTACCCGTTCACGCTTTCTTCTCAGCCGGTGAATTGGAAGAGAATGTCGTTCCCGGTTTTCATCAATTCATTGATACGTTAAAGAGTCGCAACTACGAAGGACTCCATTTGGAAACGCTGATTGACGAAGGTGAAGGTCACTTTAGCACGAGTCCAACCGCTTTCTGTAAAGGGTTTAAAGCGCTATATAAATCGGAATGAATTGGCCTTATAGGGTTAACCTGACAGACTTATATATTTTGGCGAAGGTATTGGCGAATAGGACGAATAACACGAATGTCGCGAATAAGATCTATTAAATAAACTCTCCTATTCGTGTAATTCGCCTAATTCGTGTTATTCGTGTTTAAACCGCTATTTATGGGAAACGCGCCGGGTGCTTCGGGCTGCACTTCGACACAGATGCCATGCATAATACAGGATTGGCTGGGGTAGGTAGGGGTAATGGGCGTGAGCATGTTCGCCGAGCCGGCCTGGTCGATGCCTGTTCCATCCAGTTCAACCCATACGCCTTCTGGCAGGCATACCACTCCTGGGGTGAGGTCGCTGGTCAGGCGAGCGGTGACGCGGGTGATGCCCTGATCATTGAACAGGCGCACCCAATCGCCGGTGGAGATGCGGCGGTCGGCGGCGTCCTGCGGGTGCATCTCCAGGCAGTGCGCGGCTCTTTGCTGGGCTTCCAGGATGTTGCTGCCTTGCGAGTGGGTGCGGTGGGGTGATTTCGGGGTAATCAGGCGCAGCGGGTAGCGCAAGTCTTGCGCGGGCTGTCGCCAGGTGGGGATGGCTGGAAAGCCGGTTTCCTGCCGGTAGCGCTGGCTGGCGATTTCCACCTTGCCGGAAGGGGTGCTGAGCGGGAAGCGGGCTGGGTCGGCGGCAAAATCCGCCAGCCCGAACTCGCTCCTGGTCCGCCGCCCGGTAGATACCGGTTTGCCGGAAGGCGGAAGGGTCCGGGATTTCAGACTGGTCGATAAAATGCTGCACCCAGTCCGCCTCGCTGCGGCCTTCTGAAAATTCCTGACCGAAGCCCAGGCAGCCGGCCAGGTCGCACAGGGCCTCGTAATCGCTGCGTGCCTGCCCTCGGGGAGCGAGCACTCGGGGTTTATACAGCAGGTAGTTGCCGTGCCAGGGCACGCCGATGTCCTCTTTTTCGAGGGCTGTGGCGGCAGGGAAGATCACATCGCAGTAGCGTGCGGTGGGGGTCATGAAAATTTCGTGGGAGACGACAAAATCGATTTTATCCAGCGCGGCAATACTTTTACGGATATCGCTGCCCTGGTTGACCAGGTTGCCGCCCAGGTTGTAGATGGCGTGAATATCGCTGGGATAACCGCCGGCCTGCCCGTGCAAGATGGCTTCGGGCCAGCACGCGACGGGCACCTCGGGCAGACCGGGAAGCTCGAGCCATGACAGGTGACCAACCCTGGGGTTTGGCAGCAGATTATTCATCGCGCCGGTTGAGCCGCCGCGCATGCCAAAATTGCCGGTGGCGATTTGCAGCGCCATCGCCAGGCGGTAAGGCTCCTCACCGGCAAACACGCGCTGGATCGAATAACCGGGGAAGAGCATCACCGGTTTCGCTGCCGCATACGCGCGGGCGAAGCGGAGGATCTCCTCTTCCGCGACGCCGCAGATGGGCGCGGCCCATTGTGGAGAACAGCCTTCCGCCAAGACGTACCCTTCGAGCTGGTCGAAGCCGGTGCTGTGGGCTTTGATAAAAGCCCGGTCGGCAAGGTTTTCGGTCAGCAGCACGTGCAGCACAGCCAGCATCAGCGCGGCATCCGTGCCGGGGCGGCAGGGTATCCACCAGGTGGCGGTGTGGCGGACGGTTGCCGAGCGCCGCGGGTCGATGACAACGATCTGCGCACCGCGTTTTTTGGCCTCAACCAGGCGCAGGGGCACCTCGGCGCCCTGGCGGGTTTCGAGCACATTCGCGCCCCACAGGATGATCATCTCGGAGGACTGCATGGTGGCGGCGTCCCAGCCGGAAACATTCCACTGGTCGCCCAGCAGGTAGGGCAGGACGAAACGGGACGCGCCGTTACTGTAGCTGCCGGTGGCATGGGTACAACCGCCAAACAGGTGCAGAAAGCGGTTCAGCAGCGCCCAGGTGGCGTGCAGCGCGCTGGTGGTTCCGGCGCTGCCCCGGTTGAGCACGGCAGTCGGGCCGTATTTGGCGCGCACCTCACCCAGTCTTTCGGCGGTGATATGCAAGGCTTCATCCCAGCTGGTTTCGCGGAACTGCGCGGAGCCGCGCGGGCCGACCCGTACCAGGGGGTGCAGCAAGCGGTCAGGAGCGTAGGTTTCGAGGGGCAGTTGAAAACCGCGCGAGCAGCCTTTGAGGGTTTTGCCGCCGGCCGGGTTATTGACGATGCGGGTTACCCGGCCCTGTTCGACGTTCGCGAGCAGCGGGCAGGCGTTTCCGCCACAGTCTTTGCCGCAGAAGGTGGGAAGAGTAAGCATACGGTTATTCTCATCGAGAAAAAGAATGGTTTTTTGTAGAGAAGAATTTTATCGCGGATTACACGGATTTTTAAAGATTGACCTGCCGCCTGTTTCGTTTGGGAACTGCGACCCGGATGCCGCGCTGCCGTATCTAAAGGACATTGCGGGACGGTTTTTGAAATTGAACCCGGGCGAGGTGCTGGAGCTGCCAGTGAAAAGAGAAGGGGGCGCTTTCGCGCTCGGGTGATTAATGGTGAGCGTGGGCAGTGGCGATTGCCGTCTTCAGGTTATCCCAGGGTGTATCGCTGGGAACGGTGCAGTCGGCGCCGAGGATGAAGCGCTCAGGGGCCTCGCTCAGAACGGATTGCGTGGTCTGGGCCACCTCAGCCGGGGTGCCGGTGGCGAGCACGCCTTTACGGTTGAGCCCGCCCATATACGGGCGGGCGAACATGCGCGCAACCTCGCGCGGGCTTATTTCGCCGGTAGTCAGCTCGATGGGCGCATTCACCACGTGCCCCGGGTAGTCGCGGAAGGGGGAGAGATCGCTGTAGGGACGCTGGTAATCGCACACATGCAGGATATTGAAGATGCAGGAGCGGTTGATCTCATCCATTAACGCCAGGTCGTAAGGGCGCACGCACTCATTAAAAAGGGTTAGGTCGGGGAAGCGGCCGCTCTCGCCGCCCTGGGTGGAAGTGTAAAATCCGTCCAGGCCCAGGCGGGTGGCTGCTTTTACGAACTGCAGCAGGCTCTCGGTGATGATTTCCATCCCACGCTTGACCGCTTGAGGATTTTCCTGGATGTGGCGGGTGATGATCGCGTCGCTGGTGGTATGCCCGGCGCACATGAAGGGTGAATAAAGGGTGAGGATCACCAGGGCTTCGGACTTGGCCGCTTTTACCAGGCCTTCCACAACCCGCAGCGGCTCTTCGTAGAAGTCCAGTTTGTAGAAAGGCATGTTGGCCCAATCTTCGGGCTGCTGGATGGCAGGAATGCGCGGGAAGCCCCGCTCGTATTGGATCTTGACGAAATCCATCCCAGTGTAACGGAAGTATTCAAGGTGTTTATCAACGGCGGCTTGCCCGCGATGGTAGACTGGATCAAAATGCAGGAAAAAAGCTGCTGGAGTATAATCCGGCTTCTGGCTTGTATTTAAGAGGCTTAACACCGCTTCACGTTTATTCATGGCCTTTTCCCTCGTATAATTGGCATAGTTGACGGTCAACAGAAGAAAAAAGATTTGTTTTGCTGACTGTCCAATTGATTGTAGCTTAATTACGGTTGACTGTTCACTGTGAACGATCAACTTCTTCACGGAGTAATATATGCCTTTCCCGGGTCGTTCACAGATGACAGACATTGTAGGCATGTTTCTCGGTTACTTGCCCGGGCCGTTGGAGCCATTCGCAAGCCTGATGATGGCTGGAATGTTGGCTCGCCTGCACCATTACCACAAGAATTTATTGGTTTTTGGCCGTTCCTTTTACCCATCTGACGAGGCACTGTATGATGCGCTGGTCAACAGCCCGATTGATGGACTGATGCTCATTCCTTCTACCCTGGAGATCAACCAGCGTCTGGTCCAATCCGGGCTGCCATTGGTGGCAGTAGCCGACCGCGCGCCGGGCCTCGTTTCGGTGGTAGTGGATAACGAGACCGGGGCCTTTATGCTGGCCGAACATCTATCTTTGCGCGGTCACCGGCATGTGCTGTACCGCAAAGACCGGTATAGCCATGAGTCGGCGGTGCTCCGCTATATGGCTTTTGAGAAGGCGGCCCAATATCTGGGAATGGAACTAATCGCCACCCTGCCGGGCGAGCAATCGCCCAACCTGAGCCCCGAGGAAGAAGGGTATTTGCTGGCTCCGCCCGGGCGAAGGCCCACGGCAGTGGTAGCCTGGGGGGATGCTTACGCCTACCCGGTGCTAAAGTTCTGCCGGGCGCATGGGATCAGCGTCCCGAAAGATATTGCCGTGGCCGGCTTTGATGGCATTCAGTATCCCATTGAGCCGGTATGCCGGCTGACGACGATCCAGGCGCCCTGGATACGGGTAGCCGATATGGCGGTGGATCTCCTGATTCGCCAGATTCGTGGGGAAGAAGTCCCGCGAGAAACCGTGCTGCCGGTCGATCTATTCATTGGAGATACAACATGAGTTTTCAATTACCACCCTATTGGCAGCAAAGGCCGGGGTACCCAATAGACGAAGATCTGCGGAAAGCATTTGATCATCTTTTGACAAAGGCTCAGACACAAGGAGCGGAGGTTCCTATTGAATACCCGCTGGATGCGCCGAAGTGGTCGTTCCTCTGTTACGCCGCGGAGCAGCGCGGGCTGGCATTGCATGGGTCCACCAACCCGAATATCCGCCTGTTCGAGCCGCGCCAGCCACAGGACTTGAATGAATTTGGCGCGCAAAAGGCTGTGTATGCCGCCGCGGACGGCATCTGGCCGATGTATTTTGCTGTTGTTGACCGGGCGCGTTTCCCCACTTCACTCAACAATGCCTGCATCCGGGTTGAGGCTGCGGACGGCAGTCTGAGCCAGCCGTATTACCTGTTTTCGCTCGGGCGCCACGTTCTGAAGCAGTATCCATACTGCAGCGGGTATGTTTACTTGCTGCCGCGGGAGAGTTTCTCTGTTGAGCCGCCCATCCCATTTGGAGAAGTTACCATTCACACCGCGCAGCTTGCCAGCCCTGTCCCAGTAATGCCGCTGGCGAAACTGAAAGTGGAGCCGGGAGATTTTCCTTTCCTGACCAGCATGCTGGCACATGACGATGAGCGGCTAGAAGTTTACGCGGCGGCAATTCGCTCCGGGCTGCCCTGGCCGGGTGCGGAAAGCTGATCCGTTTTGGTAAGAGCGTTTCGCGAGATCGCTACCATCCTTACGATGTCTCTTTCGCCTGCCGTTCGCGGCGCAGGCGCCATTCACGGCGTAAGATCGCGTACCAGTCTTCATCGTACCAGCGGCCCTTTAACCACAGGCTTTCGATAAAATGACCTTCATGGCGCATGCCCAGGCGCTCCAGCAAGCGGGCGGAGGCCTTGTTTTCGGGGTCGCAGTTGGCGCGCACGCGGTGTATGGTCAGGTTGGTGAAGAGATATTCAAGCAGGTGGGTGGCTGCTTCGGTTGCGTACCCCTGCCCCTGGTAGGCACGCGCCAGGGTAAAGCCAATTTCAGCCTGGCGCTGGTCCTCCAAAAGAATCTGGAAGGCGCAATCGCCGATGAATTCCCGGCTGCTTTTGTTTTCAATGGCAATCTGGTACCAGCGCCCTGGAATACCGGGCTGCAAGGATTTCATCTCGGCGACGAAGCGGGCCGCCTGCTCCAGACTGTATGGCGCTTCCCAGCCTTGATAGCGTGCTATTTCAGGGTCTGAACGGTAGCTGGCAAAGATCGCTGTGTCGCGGTCTTCAAAGGTGCGCAGGAATAAGCGGGGCGTTTCGAGGATTAGAGGCATAAATTGTATTTTAATACGATAAAATGCAGCTATTCTTAAAAATACTGGTTGAGGGGAAACAATGGTATAAATTTCGTGATCCGGTGAGTGGGTTGACGCACCTGGCGGCTGCTGTTCTGGCATTGATTGGTTTGGTGGGGTTGTTATGGATCGGGTGGGGGGATCTTCTGAAAGAAATCTCGCTGATGGTTTATGGGATTGGCCTGGTGCTGATGTTTTCTTCCAGCGCGGTATATCATATGGTCAAAGCGGGTCCTGGGGTGACCCAATGGCTGCGCAAGCTGGACCATTCGGCTATCTATCTATTGATCGCTGGAACATACACTCCCATTTGCCTGTACTTTTTTAGCGGTTTTTGGCGCCTGGGATTACTCGCCATCGTCTGGAGCATGGCGCTGGCTGGGGTGGTGGTGAAACTGTTTATCATCCGGGCACCGCGCTGGCTTACCGCCGGCGTGTACCTGGTGATGGGCTGGCTGTCGGTAATGGCGGTCAAGGAAATCGTTACCCGTATGCCGCCTGGCGCGCTGGTCTGGTTGGTGCTCGGGGGGCTCTTTTTTACCATTGGGGCAATCATTTATATTCGAAAGTGGCCGGATTTCTACCCGGGAGTGTTTGGATTCCACGAGGTCTGGCATATCTTCGTAATCCTGGGCGCTCTCAGTCATTTTATCGTCATCGCTGCGTTTGTTGCTGGCGGATAACGTCTGTTATCACGAATAACACGAATGAAACGAATGTCTCAAATGTTCTTCTAAAAACCTTCTTATTCGTATCATTCGTTCCATTCGTAAAATTCGTGTTATATCCCATATTCGAAAGCACACAGCATTCTTTTGGAAGGTGCCTATGAAAATGCAAGCGACCCTTTACGTTCAGACGCGCCAGGAATGGCGGGACTGGTTGGCACAGCATTATCAAACGGATAGCGAAGTGTGGCTGGTCTTTTATAAAGCGCACACCGGGCAGCCGTGCATCCCCTATGAGGATTCGGTAGAAGAAGCGCTTTGTTTTGGTTGGATCGACAGCCTGATCCAAAAAATAGACGAACAGTGTTACGGGCGGAAATTTACGCCGCGTACCAATACGGCCAAATGGTCGGATCTGAACAAGCGCCGGGTGGCGAAGCTGATCCGCGAAGGCCGCATGACCGAGGCTGGATTGGCGAAGATTGGGGACAGCTCAACGTTGAGCGAAGAGGCACCGGTTCAAAAGCTAAAAGAGCTGGTTATTCCGCCCTATGTGGAGCAGGTTTTGAAGGAGCATCCCCAGGCCTGGGAGAACTTCTGCAAAATGGCGCTCTCGTACCGGCGGATCTACATCGGCTGGATTACCGATGCCAAGAAGCAGGAAACCATCGACCGGCGGTTGAAGGAAGCCATCCAGCGCCTGGAGCAAAACCTGCCGCTGGGTATGAAGTAAGTGCGACTTTTTTCTTGTCCATTTCGGCAATTTGTGTTAAAAACCGAATAGAACCCTGGTAAGCGAAATTTCAATATTTATTTTCATGGAGAAGGCGTAGATGAAAATCACCGATCTCAAATGCACGGTTTTGGGGCAGAACCCGGTGGTGCGCATCACCACCGATGCGGGTATCAGCGGGTATGGAGAGGTTGAATCGACCAAGCCGTATCTAAAGCCGCATATCCTGTTTTACCGTCAGTATATCCTGGGTGAGGACCCAACGGACGTTGAGCGGGTAATGATGAAAATCCGCCGGATGGGCAGCTTTAAACCATGGGGCAGCGCGGTCAGCGCGATCGAGATGGCTTTGTGGGATATTGCCGGAAAGGCAGCCGGCGTTCCAGTGTACAAGCTGTTAGGCGGCAAAGTCCGCGATAAAGTGCGAGTCTATAATGGCGGGGTGCGCTATCCCATGACCGGCTACTCGCCGCAAGATTACGCGGAAAACATGCTGAAGATGAAGCAAGCCCCGGAGGGGTTCAGCATTATCAAACAGGCGGTTGGGTTCCACAGCGCCATGGTAGGCCAGGTGCCGAATTTCTTTTATGGCGACCTGCAGCACGGCGCTCCGCATGGCAACCGCGGGCTGATGACCGAACGCGGGCTAAAACACGTGATTGCCTGTGTGGAGGCCATGAAAGACGTTCTGGGCGACGAGATTGGCCTGGCGCTGGACTGCGGGCCAGGTTGGATGGTGCCGGATGCGATCCGGCTGGCCAAAGCGCTGGAACCGCTCAACATAATGTGGCTCGAAGACCTGATTACCGGCGATTATATGCCCTACGTGCTGGCGGATGTATACCGCGAGGTGACCTGCGCCTCCTCAACCCCGATCCATACCGGCGAGCAGATCTACCTGCGCCAGAATTTCAAAGAGCTGATCGAGAAACACGCAGTGAACATTATCGGCCCCGACCCGGCGGATGTGGGCGGGATCGCCGAGTTGAAGTGGGTGGCGGAATACGCCGACCTGCATGGCATCCTCATGGCCCCGCATGGGGTATTCGACGGGGTGTTTGGCCTGGCCGCGCTGGTGCAGGTCGCGGCGACCATGCCGCAAAACTATATCGCCTTTGAATACCCGGTGGCAAGGCCGGAATGGTGGTACGACATCGTCGAGGGGCTGCCCAACCCAATCGTCAAGGACGGCTTTATCGAAGTCTGGGACCGGCCGGGGCTGGGCGTGGAGTTCAAAGAATCCGCCCGCGAATACCTGTCGGAGGGAGAAGAAGACTTCTTTGATTAAATAAAACTCAGCGAGCAGTGACCTGCACAGGTCACTGCTCGCTGGATGCTTCCTCGTCCCTGGCTGATTCTGGCGCGGAATGCAGGATCGTTTCGCGCAGGGCCAGCACCTGACGGTCCAGAAAAGCGAGCACCTGTGGGAAGGCTTCCTGTGTGATGTCCTCGCTGCGGGCAAAGCCAAACTGAATGGTGATATCCGTGTAAATAGCCGGCCAGGGGCGCTTTGATTCGCCCGAGCGGATCATCAACTCGCCCAGGATCATCACCGTCTGGCGCAGCTGGCCGAGCTGCTCGGGGGTGATGCGCACTTTCGGCCCGGCCACTCGCTCGATATTGCGGATCTGCTCGCGCATTTTGGTAAAGGCGTCGCGGATTTGCTGGATCTTTTCCTCGCGTGCCTGCCGGTCGGCGGCCAGTTCCGCGCTGACGTTTTTGACCATCTGCGCCTCAAAGGCTTCCTGCTCGACAACCATCCGGGAGATTGTTTCGCGCAAGAAACGGATCTCGCCCCGTTCGCTCAACCCAAAGTGTTCCGCCAGGGCCACCATGCCTTCTTCTTGGAAGGCTTCCAGAAGCTGACGGGTTTCATCGTTTGCCACTCGCTGCGTTTCAACCCCCATCAAGAAGGCCGGCACCGCAAACGCCGACAGGCACAGCAGCGGCTGGCGCCCACCGGGTGTATTGATGTATACCAGCGAAGAATACTCCCGGAATAGCGTGGTGCGGTACAGCCGCTGGCGCTGACCGGAAAGCGACAGATCGAACGCTTCACACAGACTGCGCAGGACGACAAAGCCCTGGCCGTTCTGCATGGCAGCCGTTTTGATCACCCGGCCCTGGAAGTGAAATTCGCCCTCCGACTTGGGTTCCAGCGCCCGCTGCGCGGCAAGGATGGTTTCATCTGGATCCATACGGTACCTCTTTCCAGTCTCCAGGGGGTGTCGCATGATACGACACCCCTTATGGATTTTCGAAGGGGTATCGTATCATACGATACCCCTTTGCGCGCTTACCAGTTTGTATACGAGCCATCGCGTTTGTGCAGGTGGGGCGGCTCCCAGAACTTAAAGGGTTGTTGGAGAGCCAGCTCCTCGTTGAACTCCACGCCCAGCCCGGGAGCGTCTGGCACGCGGAAGTGGGTGCCTTCCAGGCGCGGCGCGAGCGGAAAGAGCGCGTCATCAAAGTTGTACGTTTCACCGGTGGGGGAAACGCGCACTTCCAGCCATGAGAAGTTGGGTACGGCAGCGGCCAGGTGGATGGTAGCGGCTGTGCAGATGGGTCCTAACGGGTTGTGCGGCATCAGGTCGATGTAGTGGGCTTCGGCCCAGCCGGCCACTTTCATGGCTTCAGTGAACCCACCCACGTTGCATACGTCCACGCGCACATAGCTGGTCAGCCCGCGCTCGATGTAGGGCAGGAAGCCCCACTTGCTGGATATTTCCTCGCCAATGGCAAAGGGCACGCTGACCATTTTACGCAGCGCCTCATACGCTTCGGGGGTCTCATCGCGGATGGGCTCTTCGAGAAAGTCGAGCGTGCCAGGCGGCATGCGCTGGCAGAACGAGGCAGCCTCCGCCACGCTCAGGCGGTGGTGGTAGTCGATGCCAAACGCCGGGCCGGGGCCAACCGCTTCGCGTACTTTTGTCAACCAGCTGGCGGTATAACCAACCGACTCCCACGGTTCGAACAGGTTGTGCGGGTCGCCAGGTTTGCCGGGCATGTGCGGGCCAAAGCGGATCGCATCCCAACCGTATGCCAGGAAGGCCTGGGTGTTTTCGAGCAGTTCCGGGCCGGTAGCGACGGTAGCGGTGGCAAAGCCGGGGATAAAGTCGCGGTGTTTGCCGCCTAGTAATTGGTAAACCGGCACGCCGAGCGCTTTACCCTTGATATCATACAGGGCCAGGTCAATGGCGGAGATAGCGGCGGTGAGCACGCGCCCACCCTCGAAATACTGGCTGCGGTACATTTCCTGCCACAGCGCGCCGATATTCATCGGGTCGCGGCCGAGAAGAAATTCGCGGTAGTGCTGGACGGCGCCCACCACCGCCAGCTCGCGGCCAGAAAGCCCCGCTTCGCCATAGCCGTAGATGCCTTCGTCTGTTTCTACTTTGACGACCATCTGGTTGCGGCTGCCAACCCATACCGGGTAGGTTTTGATATCGGTGATTTTCATGGATTTGAGTCTCCTTAGAAAGAAACAGGTTTGTCTGTGGTTCTTTTCATACGGCTTAAACTTCCATCATATTGTACATTGTTCCGCCCCTGATAAAATTGGGCCAATGAAAATCATGTTTCTCGGCGGGGTGGCGCAAGATCCGGTGAAACGGGTGTTGCTTGTGCTGGTTCCAACGCAAGCTGGCCCTGGCCCCAGCGAAGATCGAGAAAGCCGCTGGGGCCTGGAGTTCAAGCAGGTCCCGGCAGTGGTGGAAAAGGAGGAGAAAACGAGTGCGGTCAAAAGAATGCTTTTGACCGCACGGATTCTTACTCAGAAAGCGCTTCTTTTAGCCCTGGGACTCGCTCTGCACCGGCGAAAACTTGGATGCTGGAGCCTTTGAAATCCTCGCCAACCGGCTCGTAGCGCCCACTCAGGCACCCGGCGAGAAATGCCTCTGCGACGGCGAAGAAGGACAGGTTGTTTTCCGGGCGGGCAAAGCCGTGGCCTTCGTTCGGGTAAAGCAAATAGGTGACCGGGATGTTTTGGGCCTGCATGGCCTGCACGATCTGGTCTGACTCAGCTTGCTTTACCCGCGGGTCGTTGACGCCCTGGCCAATCAACAGCGGGCGGCAGATACGATCCGCGTAGGTCAGCGGGGAGTGCTTTTTGAGCAGCACGCGGCCTTCTTCGGTGCGTGGATCCCCAACCCGGGTGGTAAACATCTCGAGCATGGGTTTCCAGTAGGGCGGGATGGATTCGATCAGCGTGACCAGGTTGGAAGGGCCAACCAGATCCACTCCACAGGCGAACAGTTCGGGGGTAAAAGTTAACCCGGCCAGGGTGGAGTACCCGCCAAAACTGCCGCCGAAGACAGCTACCTCTTTCGGATTGGCTATGCCCTGGGAAATGGCCCATTGCACGGCATCCACCTGGTCTTCCAGGATTTTACCACCCCATTCCTTGTCGCCCGCGTTGGTGAAAGCTTTGCCCAGGCCGGTGGAGGAACGAAAGTTGACGCACAGCACGGCATAACCGCGGTTGGCCAGCCATTGGTGCAAAGTATTCAAACCCCAGTAGTCGCGTCCCCATGGCCCGCCGTGCGGTATGAACACCATCGGCAGCGGCAGGTCAGGAATGCCATCGCTGTTGGTATCCGAGCCAATTGGGAGGGAGTAATACGCCACCAGGTCGAGCCCGTCGCGGGAGGGAAACACCGCCGGGTGCATTTTTGCAAGGGGATAACTTTCCAGATCCTTGCGGTTGCTGAATAAGAAATGGGCTTTCCGGTTCTGGCGGTCGTACAGGTAAAAGCGGGTGGGGTGGTCGTCGCTGATATACGTTACAATCCAATACCGATTGTCCAGAGTCCTGCTTGCAACCTCGACTTCGCCGTCTGCCACGCCGCGCAGGTAGGCCAGGTCCGCTTCGACGGCCGGGTCAAAAACCTGCCAGCGTTTGCGCTCGTAGGTAAACGAAACTGCCTGAACCACCTTTTCGGTGGGGTGCATCAGGATGTCGCCGATATCGGCGCGCGGATCATGCGCAAGCAGGTGAGTTTCTTTTGTCGCCAGGTTCTTCATCACCAGGGCGGCCGTATTGCGTCCGCGGCTGTCGGACATATAAACGTTCTGGCTGTTTTTATCGAAACCGGAGATCGCGGTGGTCATATAGTCTTCCTGACCGATGGATTCCCAGGGATCCCAACCTGTTGCGGTTTTTCGGAAGAAATCTGCTCCACCATCCGGGGTCATTTGCTTGGCGCTGACGATCTGGTAATCGTCATTAACATTGTATTCCAAGAACCGTTCATTCTTTTCCAGCAGCGCCGTTTCGCCGTTGAGAAGATTCAGACGGTAAACATCGTGCCACTGCGGGTCGCGGTTATTGATGCCCACAATGATTTCTTCCGGGTGCTTGTGGCTGATCCCGAACACCTGCGCTTGCACGCCTTCAAAAGGGGTTAGGTCCCTGTTTTCCGAGGTGTCGATGTTGACGATGTACAGATGCCAGTTTTCATCGCCGTTTTTGTCTTGGATGTACAGGATATGCATATTGGTATAGGCCCAGGCATAAAAACGGATGCCGCGCCCGGTGTCCGCGGTAATAGGTCGGGCTGCGTTAGCGTTATCCCGCGGCGCGACCCACACGTTGAGTACGCCGTCACGCGAGGCGAGGTAGGAAAGCTTTGCGCCATCCGGGCTGATTTGCACCGAGGCTTTATCGGGGTTGCCAAATAACACTTTTCGAGGGATGAGAGGAGTGGACATGAGCACCCTTTTTGGACGGAGAATTTGATCCGTGAGCAGTTCAAACAGAAGATGGTTAACAAAAAATCTTTATATAAAGTATAAACGAACAATTGGTTTTTTATGCAAACAAGCATGGATATGTCAGGTCCTCGCAATGCAGGCGGAGCATGTCTGCGGACATATTGAGGAGATTCGTGAGATACGTCGGAGCCTCGGCATTTAGCGCCGTTATCGATCACGGAAACAGCTATAATATAGAAAATCAAACTCCTTGGAACTGGCAGGCACGAAAAACTTGCCGGGCGAAGGAAAGCGGATATTTCTGGAAAGGAGCTTATAACGATGATCGACCTGAAAAAGTTCGAAGTCTGGTTTGTGACGGGCAGCCAGTCTCTGTACGGTCCAGAGACGCTGCAGCAGGTGGCGGAACATTCACAGGAAATTGCCCGCGCGTTGGATCAATCCCAGCGGATTCCGGTCCGGGTGGTGTTCAAGCCGGTGCTGACCACCCCCGATGCGATCCGCGATCTGTGCCTGGAAGCGAACGTAGCGAAAGAATGCGTGGGGTTGATCACCTGGATGCACACCTTTTCACCGGCTAAAATGTGGATTGCCGGCCTGACCCAGCTCAAGAAACCCTTCCTCCATCTGCACACGCAGTACAACCGTGAAATCCCATGGGGCGATATCGACATGGATTTCATGAACCTCAACCAGTCGGCCCACGGCGACCGCGAATATGGCTTCATCGGCACGCGCCTGCGCCTGGACCGCAAAGTAGTGGTGGGTTACTGGCAAGACGCTGATGTGCAGCAGCAGATGGCGACCTGGATGCGCGCGGCTTGCGGATGGTATGAGACCCAGCACGCTTAAGGTGGCCCGTTTTGGCGACAACATGCGCGAGGTGGCAGTGACTGAGGGAGATAAGGTCGCGGCGCAGATCCAGTTTGGCTACTCGGTTTCGGGCTACGGTATCGGCGATCTGGTGGACTGCGTCCAGCAGGTGAGCGACCGCGAGATCGATGGACTGGTGGCAACGTACGATGAGCAGTATGTAGTGGCTGAGTCGTTGCGCGCGGGCGGCCCGCAGCGCGCCGCTTTGAAAGAAGCAGCCCGGATTGAGTTAGGCATGCGCACCTTCCTGGATGATGGTGGGTTCAAGGCGTTCACCACTACCTTTGAAGACCTGCACGGCATGCCGCAGCTGCCGGGGCTCGCGGTCCAGCGGCTGATGGCGGATGGCTACGGTTTTGGCGCCGAAGGCGACTGGAAGACCTCCGCGCTGGTGCGCGCGATGATGGTGATGGGCGCCGGTCTGAAGGGCGGCACCTCGTTTATGGAAGATTACACCTATCACATGGTGGAAAACGGTCGGGGAGCGAAAGTACTCGGCGCGCACATGCTGGAAGTCTGCCCGGCGATTGCGGATGGGAAGCCTCGCCTGGAAATGCACCCGCTGGGGATTGGCGGCAAGGACGACCCGGCCCGGCTGGTCTTCAACGTTGGCAACGGGCAGGCGGTGAATGCCTCGCTGATCGATATGGGCAACCGCTTCCGCATGATTATCAACGAGGTGGAGGTAGTCCCGCCGGATGCGCCGCTGCCCAAACTGCCCGTGGCGCGCGTGGTTTGGGTGCCAAAACCCAACCTGAAGGTGGCCGCCGCAGCCTGGATCTACGCGGGCGGTGCGCACCATACCGGCTTCAGCCAGGTGGTGACGGCCGAGCACCTGCAGGATTTCGCGGATATGGCTGGGATCGAATGCGTGCTCATCGGAGCCGAAACCAAACTGCCCGAGTTCCGCAAAGAGCTGCGCTGGAATGAGATGTATTACGCCTTGGCAAAGGGGCTGTAGGGGAGTAAGAACCTTGATCTGTTATGCGTGATTCGTTATACTGGATACGAACTGGCATAACAGTTTTGTAAAGGCTAGAGGCGTTCGGAAAGATCTCCGGGCGCCTTTTCTTTTTCTGCTTATGCTAGAATAAAACCGGGTTAGGCAACAGTCTGGTTGGAATCTCCAGCCGGGTTCTGGTTTCGCCACCCACCAGGTATGGACTGGGGTTCAAATCCCCTTATTGTCTCAAAGGGCTGCGCTCGAAGCCAAACCCTTCGTGCAACAGGTGACCGGCTCTGCAGGCTAACACCTCCGCTGCAATCCTGTAGCCCTTTGAGACAAATCTGTTGCAGAAAATGCGAGGAAGCATGGATCCCTTTATTACCATCCTTGTAATCCTTCTGGTGCTCGCCGCGCTGGTTGTTTTTCAACTGGTTGCCCGGCGTGTGATTATCTTCGAGTACGAGCGCGGACTGTTGTTTACCAACGGGAAATTCAAGCGCATCCTGGAGCCGGGACAGCATTGGACGAGCCGTTTCGTCCATACCGTGCAAAAGGTGGACGTACGCACCCGCTCGGTTTCGATTGCCGGGCAGGAGGTGCTTAGCGCGGATAATATCACCATCCGCATCAGCCTCGCGGCAACCTTTAAAGTAGCCGACCCTTACCAGGTGGTGGTCAGCGCTGCGAACTTCCTGGAGGAGCTGTACCTGCTGGTGCAGACCCAATTACGTGACCTGGTGGGCGCCTTGCCGATCGATGAACTGCTGGCGAAACGCAAGCAGATCGGCGAGCAGTTGTTTGAAAACACCACCGAACGGGCCCGGGCGATGGGCGTGGAACTGATCGCGGTTAGCATCAAGGATATTATGTTCCCGGGCGAGCTGAAGAACATCTTCGCACAGGTGGTCAGCGCGCGGAATGAAGGCCTGGCTGCGCTGGAGCGCGCCCGCGGAGAAAGCGCCGCGCTGCGCAACCTGGCCAACGCGGCAAAGCTGCTGGAAGAAAACCCGGGCCTGTATCAGCTGCGCATCTTGCAGACCATCGCCGCCAGCACGGGAAACACCATCATCCTATCGCCTTCCGGGGATGGAGCGGAACTGGCCGGGCTGGGGCAGAAGGGCAAGAAAGCGTAATTTCATCTAATTGGAAAGGCCTTCCAGCACATCTTCCAGCTTCTGACTGCGCCCCGCGGCTTCCTGGACGTTGAATAAGTCATCACCGAGGGTCTTTTGCAGATTCGCGCGGGCCTGCTCGATTTCGCGCCGGTCGGCGGGCCACCAATCCATGCCCAGGGATACGATCATCGTCTGGGCAAAACCGAGCATCCTTGCGGCAGGCATGATCCGGCCCTGGGCGGCGTTCACATCGGCCAGCCCGGCCAGGCATTCGGCAATGCCGCGCTGGATGCCCAGCTGGCGGTAAATGTCCAGGCTCTGGCGGAACAGGCTGTCTGCCAGGCGCACATCCCCGCGCCGCAAGGCCACGTATGCCTGGTTGTGAAGGATGCGGGCCATATCCCCGCGGGCGTTGATTTCGTGGAACAGCGCCCCACTTTCATCATAATATCCGCCGGCGCGGCTGTAGTCACCCTGAAAACGGGCGATCTCCCCCTGGTTGCTGATCGCGGAAGGCAGCAGCCAGCGGTCGCCGATGCTGCGGGCGATGGCCGCGGTTTCGGCCAGCAATCGGCGAGCAGCTTCCGGCTGTCCCTGCGCCATGACGATATTGGCCAGATGCATCAGGCAAACAGCCGTGAAGAAGCGCTGGCCGAGCGCCCGGAAAGCTGCCAGAGCCTCTTCCAGGTCGGGGCGGGCTTCGTCTTCACGCCCCTCGTTGATGGCGATTATCCCGCGGTTCATCAGGGCCTGGGCCAGCTCCTGGCGGTCGCCAACTTCCCGCAGAAACGGAATGCTCTCGTCCAGCAGGCGGCGCGCGGCGACTTGATCGCCCAGCCAGTTGGCCATCACCCCCGCGCCGGTAAGCACACCCGCGTAAGCGGCGGTATTTTTCTCGACATTGGATTGGATGAAGCGCTGGTACCACGCCTGGCCTTCGATGATATGCCCGCGCAGGTACCAGAACCAGAAGAGATCGTTGGCCAGCCGGGCGCCGAGTTCCACCATGCCCGAGGCGGATAGGCTCCACTCCAGCGCGGCCCGTAGATTCTCAATCTCTGTGTCCAGGCGGTCCAGCCAGTAAGGGGCATCATCGGTCACCGAATAGCGGATGGCCTCTTCCGCCAGGGATAGGTAACAGCGCGCGTGGCGTTCCTGGACCGCTGCCATTTCGCCGCTTTCTTGCAGCCGTTCCAGGGCGTATTCGCGCAGCGTTTCCAACATGCTGAAACGCAGCCTGCCCTGCGCATCCAGGTCTCGCTGGAGAAGGCTCTGCTCGACCAGCGCTGTGGTGCTTTCCAGTACATCCATGTCGCCGTCCGTTCCGCGGATAGCCTCGATGGCTTCCAGGGAACAGCCGCCGCGAAAGACAGCCAGCCACGCGAACAGCATCTGCTCGGCCGGTTTCAGCAGGTTGTAGCTCCATGCGATGGCCGCGCGCAAGGTTTGCTGGCGGGTGGGTAGATCCTGCGCGCCGCCGGTAAGCAGTTTCAAGCGGTCGCTGAGGCGGGCCAGCAGACTCGCCGGAGGCAGCAGCCGGGCGCGGGCGGCTGCCAGCTCAATCGCCAGCGGCAGACCGTCCAGGCGCTGGCAGATTTCAGCAATTACTGCTGCGTTTTCCGGCGTGAATGCCAGGTTATTTCCGGCCCGGTCAACGAAGAGCTGCACGGCTTCACTTTGTGCGATTGCCTCGAGGCTGCGCTGGGTTGGACCGGGCAGCCCAAGCGGCGGGACGGGGAATTCGATCTCGCCGCGCACGTGCAGCACCGCCCGGCTGGTGGCCAGCACCTTCAGCCTGGGCGCGGTCGAGAGGATTTCTACCACCAGCGGCGCGGCAGAAACGATCTGTTCCAGGTTATCCAGCACCAGCAGGATGTTCCGGTTGCGCAGGTGGGCTTTCAGTTTTTCCTTGATCTGCTGGCCTGCGCCTTCCGGGTCCCCAAGCGCGGCAGCAATAATTGGCAGTACCAGGTCCGCGTCGCAAGCAGCCGAGAGATCGATAAAGAACACGCCGTCGGTAAAATGTTCCTGCGCGGCTGCAGCGGCTTTCAGCGCCAGACGCGTTTTGCCTACTCCGCCTGGGCCGGTCAGCGAAACCAGGCGGTTTTCTTCGTGCAGCAGCAAGCGCCGGACGGCTTCCACCTGGAGTTCGCGCCCCACGAAGCGGTTGACTTCCACCGGCAGGTTGGTTGGCGGGCCGCTGTGTTCCACCCCGCCGGTTCCGGCCTGACGCCGGGCCAGCTCGAACTGCTCGGAGAGCATCAGCGCCAGATCGTTTTCGACCAGATCGGCCAGTTCTTCCGCGGTGGAAAAGTACTTGTAGGAAATGCGGTCCTCTGCCTTAATCCGCGCCAGCAGGGTCTTCAACCCCTCTTCGCGCTCGGGAGCCGGGGTTTTGACGTAGATCAAGCGTGGCATGCCGTCGGACAGGCGATATTCATCCTCCAGGCCGGAGACCTCTTCGCCAGGGGTGACAAAGCCGTATTGCTGCCAGTAGATACCGATGAAAATGTGACTTTGAGCCAGGTAAGCCCGATATAAATCGCGCGCCGGGTGCGCCCGTGCGCCTGACTCGAACATCACCGGCGTCAGGCGCAGCCTGGCGATGGCCTGGCGCGCCGCGCTGCGTTCGGCGGCCAGCTCCTTGAGCGTAGAGCTAACGAACACGCGCAAGCGCTGGTCGGGGGTTCGAATGGGTTGGTTTGTACCGGCTAGAGGTTTGTCCATACATTTCCTTTATACCATCCGGCTGTCGTTTTTATAAAACGCGTTTTGTAAAAATCATAGCTTTATTATAGAATGAAAGAACGTTCGAAAACCTCAAAGGGATGGTTCTTGTAAAAAGAGACACCTGGGCAAAAGTGGATGGTTGTTCGAATGAACGAGGGAGCGATGGCAGAACAGGTTTTATCCGGTGAATATTGTACGTTTGTCCCGCAAGGTGGTATCCCGGTGACGATTGTGCGCTATGGGGGGACATTTGTGCGGGTAATTTTTTATGGCGGTAAACCGGTCACGTATGTGCGCTCGGGTGGGCAGCCGATTTCGGTGCCCGCGGAGGCTGAGCTGCCTGAATTTGTGAAAGAAGAGCTGGATTACTGATCTCCAGCCAGCTCGACCGTTCGCCCGCTGCGCACGGATTCATCCGCGGCCAGGACGATCCGCAGGCTGTTTAGCGCGTCATTCATGTGGGCGCCCAGATCCTGGTCTTCGAGGATTGCCCGTAGCAGGAAGCGCTGTTCGAGCTCGCACAATGTGTCGTGGTCGGGTTCGCCGTGCATATCGATGATCTCGTCCCGCTGCGCGAAGCGGCCGTTCTCATCCAGGGCAGCGTGGTGGATGCGCAGCGCTTCGGCCTTGGTGTGACTTTCGATGTTGTCTGACTGATTTGGGCTGCCGGCGTTCGCCGCGGCGATGCTGACGCTTCCGAGCGGACCGATCACGTCTTTGACAAAGAACGCGGTTTCGCTAATCATCGGGCCCCAGCCGGCCTCATACCAGCCGACAGAGCCGTCGTCGAAAACCACCTGCAGGTGCCCGTAGTTGTACATGCCGGGGATCAGTTCATCCGTCAGGCGCGCGCCCACGGCGGAAACACGCACCGGGCGCGCCCCGGTCATCTGGCACATCACGTCCACATAATGCACGCCGCAGTCGACAATGGGTGAGGCGGACAGCATCAGATTTTTGTGACCTTCCCAGCCCTTGCCGGAACTCTGCTGGTTGAGGTTCATGCGCATGACCAGCGGTTTGCCCAGGGTGCGGGCTACTTCAATGAATTTGGCCCAGGAGGGATGCTGGCGCAGGATGTAGCCGATGACCAGCTTGCGCTGGGTTTCGTGCGCGGTTTGCACCACCTGGCGGGCATCCTCCTCGGTTACCGCGATCGGCTTTTCGACGAATACGTGCGCGCCCGCCCGCATGGCCTGGATGGCGTAGTCCGCGTGGGTGTCGGGGTAGGTATTGATGCTGACAGCGTCCGGGCAGGTGGCTTCCAACGCGGCTGCGTAGCTGGAGAACAACGGGTAATCGCCGCCCAGGGCACGGTTGAGCGCCTCGCGCCGGTCGGGGCGCAGGCTGACCAGCCCGGCGATTTCAAATCCATCAATTTTTTGGTATGCGCGGGCATGCGAGGCGCCCATGTTTCCGCAGCCGACCACAAGAACGCGTATGTTTGCTGCCATTCCAAACCTGCCTTTCTCATCAAATTCAAAGATTTATCGTTTATATTCATTTATGCGTTGGTTTTTTCGCGGCTGACTGTAATTTGGAAAACCAACCCGTACAATGTTTTCTAAGTATAGTCAGGTGACCCGGATTTGTCGAACTGGTTATAATTGGGGGACATTGCCGTTAATATAAATGGACTGCACCTTATTGGGGGACAATAGGAGAAAACACTCCATGGCGCTTGCACCCGGATTGATTAACGAAATGAGCATGACCGTGAAAGAGAGCGATACTGCCCGGGTATCGGGTGGAGAAACGCTGCCGCCGGTGTTAAGCACGCCGCGGATGATTTCGTACATGGAGCAAACGGCCCACCAGGCGGTATTACCGTACCTGGCGGAAGGGCAAACCAGTGTGGGTACGCTGGTTAATATCCGCCACCTGGGGGCCACGCCGGTGGGAATGCTGGTCCGTTTTCGGGCTGAGTTGATCGAGCTTGACCGGCGGCGCATGCGCTTCAAGGTAGAGGCCTGGGATGCGGTAGAAAAGGTCGGCGAAGGCGAGCACGAGCGCTTCATTATTGATAAGGACCGTTTTGATGAACGGCTGGCGCAGAAACAATCGATGGGTGAAAAATAAAGGTATGAATTTTCTAGATTCTTCAAACAGGATGACCAGGCGCAGATTCATACGCAACCTGGCCTTGACCGGTCTGGCTTTAAGCGGAGGTTCAGGATTATTGTATGCTGCAGCGATCGAGCCGTTTCTGGTTGAGGTTGTCAACCAACGCATCGCTTTACCTGGGCTGAAAGAAGGCCTGAGCGGCCTGCGCGCGGCGCAGCTTAGCGATTTACACATGGGGCTGTTTGTCAGCCGTGAGCAGCTGGAACATGTTGTAGCTCTGACGCTGGCGCAGAAACCCGATCTGGTGCTGATTACCGGCGACTGCCTTACCGTGCAAGCCGATACGAAACGAGCACTGGCTGACCTGGAAGCAGGTTTGCGCGGGCTATCGGAACGGGTTCCGGTATTCGCGATCTATGGTAATCACGATGTCAGCGATAGGCCCACTGCGCTGCGGGCTTTGTTTGAAAAATTGGGCATCCAGTTGTTGGTCAATGAAGTCCTGCCCTTCCGTCGCAATGGCGACACGCTGCATATTGCCGGACTGGACAGCCTGACCGCGGGCCACCCCGACATTGCCCGGGTGGTCGCGGCTGCTCCGGCGGACGGGCCGGTGGTGTTGATGGCGCACGAGCCGGATATTGCTGACAAAACCGCGCGAACCGGAAGGTTTGCGCTCCAGCTCTCGGGTCACACCCATGGCGGTCAAATTAACTTTCCGTTTTTTGGCCCGGTAGTTCTACCCTCAAAGGGGCGCAAGTATGCGGCGGGTTTATACAGGGTAGGTGAAATGCTGCTGTACACCAACCGGGGGATTGGCATGATGCACCTCCCGGTGCGGATCAACTGCCCGCCGGAGATCACAGTATTTACCTTTGACCCTGGATAATCGCTTCCATCTCGGCCTGCTTGCGCTCCATCTCCTCGATCATCTTGATCTGAGTACGAGCGCGGACGAGGTTGTGGTCCGGGAATTGGATTTTGTAATAGGTGTCGCCGTTGAGGTAATCACCGAGGAAACGGATGGCCTGTTCATAGGTGATTAGCTTGCCGCCAAAGACGAGCAGGTCCCATTCCAGGGGAGTGAGGAAATCCCGCGCGGCGGAGAGGTAACCGCGCGCCAGCGCGGTAAACATCTGCAGATCAAGCCCAACTTTGGTCAGGTCGCGCTCATCTTCCACGGCAGTCGCGGTGCCCATGCGGATCAGGTCGCCAAAATCGTATAGTACTGAGCCGGGCATGATGGTATCTAGATCGATCACGCAGATGCCCTCGCCGGTGATATCATCGATCAGCACGTTGTTGAGCTTGGTGTCATTATGGGTCACTCGCTCGGGCAGCTGTCCCTGCGCCAGCAGGTCGACCACGAGGGAGGCGTCTTGCTCGCGCTGAAGGATAAAATCGATCTCGGGTTTTACCCCGCTGGCCCTTCCGGCAGGGTCGGCATCCAGGATCCTGCGGAAGGTCTCAAAGCGCAGGCGCGTGTGGTGAAAGTTGGGGATCGTCTCGTGCAGGCGCGGGCCGGGCAGGCCGTTGAGCAGCTTTTGGAAACTGCCAAAGGCGCGCGCGGCGTGGTACACCTGGTCCAGGTTTTCGGCAACTTCAAAGGTGTGCGCGCCTGAAATAAACGGATAGGTGCGCCAGTAACCGCCCAGGGGGGCGTTTTCTGGAATGAAGTGATACGAGCGCCCAGCCCGGGTTGGGACAAGATTGAGCGTCTCACGTTCCGGGTCGCCGCCCGCCGCCAGAATCTGCTCGCGCGCATACCGCGTAACCCGCTCGATGTTTTCCATCACCTTTACCGGTTCTTTGAAAACGTTGTGGTTGATGCGCTGATGAATATAACAACACATTCCGGAACCCGTATCGTAGCGTGCCAGGAAGGTATCGTTGATGTACCCGGCGCCATGTGGAGTGGCGCTGATAAAGGTACCAGGGATATCGAATTGTTCTGAGATTTCCCGGAGCAGGCGCGCGGTTTCCGTCTCACTCATTTTTAAGATTTATGCCCACAAATTTTCCGGATAAAAGCCCTGCTGGATGCGCTCTCGGATCGCCTGTTGGACGATGGGCCGGTCCTGCGGGTTGGTGACCCCAAACCACTGCTCGTTCGTGGGCAGGACTTTGACGCGCGCATGGCCTTCTATAAGCAGCTCGTTGACCACATCCGGCAGGAAGAACTCGGCTTTGTGCAGGTTGTTGGCATTGCGTTCCAGAAAAGCCGGGAAGCGCGCCTCCAGCTCACCGAAAATGCTGGGGGTGAAGCCCCAGGTATTCATCGAGACGATGCTGTCCGCCGGGAGTTCCACCCAATCGGTGCCGTCTTCGCTGTATTTCACTGCGTCGCCAAACTTTTGGATGCGGGTGCGCTCGCGCACGCTGGCGAGATACCCATCCGGAGTGATGGTACAGACGCCGCGAGCTACGCTGCCGTGCTCGGAGAGCGCGTTGCGCAGCACATAGCCGACCATGCTGTAGTCGTATGGGCCGCCGGGTGGGTCGCACGCCCGTTCGCAGGTAACCGGCCAGAGCCTGGAAAGCGCCCCGCCCGTAGAAATCATCCGAGTTGATTACTGCGAAGGGCTGGTCGACCACATCCTTGCAGCACAGCACCGCATGGCCGGTGCCCCAGGGTTTCACCCGCCCGTCTGGCAAGCCAAAGCCGGGCGGCAGGTTGCGTAGATCCTGTAATACGTACACAGTTTCCACGCGCTGGCTCTACATTCCGACCAATCCTCTCGCGGAAGATATCCTCGATCTCTTGACGGATCAGGAAAATAATCTTTCCAAAACCGGCGCGCAGGGCATCATATACCGAATAATCGATGATGATCTCGCCGTTTGGCCCGAGCGGTTCAACCTGCTTCAGGCCGCCGTAGCGGCTGCCGATCCCGGCGGCCATAATAATCAGGGCAGGCTGTTGGCTCACGCTGGCTCCTTAGAGATTAACCACGCTGTTTTCATGGCGCGCACGCTCCGCGGCAAAAACCATGCGGTGCGTCTCGAGCGATTCATCCGGTCCTGAGAGGATCAGGTTGGGATCATTGGCGCATACAGCGGAGACAAAGTGGTCCATCAGGCCGTAGTCGCCACCGCCATGCCCGCCCAAAGACGTGGCGCCGCCATCCGCACTGGCTGAGGTGGCCTCGGTGTCAATCACACGCGTCTGGTCGGTGAGGAAGTCGAAGATCTCAATATTTTGCCCGTCGCCGTAGATCTCGCCGCGCGTCCCAAAGATGCGCGTCTTGCGGTGGTTGGCGCGGTTGAAAGCCGTCATGGTAAAGACTGCGGTCTTACCCCCCTCAAAGAGCATGTTGACCACCTGGTGATCGACTACATCGTTGTCGCACTCGTAGACACAGCGCCCGTAAGGACCGTTTTCCAGCGCGGCGGTGATCGTCTCCAGAGTGGGCTCGGGCGCAAGCACGCTCACCGGCCAGCCGGTCTGGCCCTTGGCCAGCCGGTCGGTGATGTAAATCTTCTTCGCGCTGTATGGGCAGTCGGGCTCGTAAGCACAGTGCAGGCAGCGTGTGGCGCTGCCCGCCGCGGCCGGTTTTTCGGATCGGGTGAAGTGTTTGAGCGTGCCAAACGAAGACACCGACTTGCACGGCTCTCCAATAATGTAGCGCAGCCAGTCCAGGTCGTGGCAGGATTTCGCGAGCAGCATAAACGATGATTCGCGCTCGTTGCGCCAGTTGCCGCGCACAAAGGAATGCGCCTGGTGCCAGTAGCCTACCGGTTCCAGGTGCTCGATGCTGACCACCTCGCCAATGGCGCCCGAATCGACTACCTGCTTGAGCATCTGGGTATAGCGCGTGTAGCGCATCACGTGGCAGACGCCAAACAGGACATTATTCTCTTTGGCTGCCTGCACGATGCGCTGGCATTCCGCTTCGCTGGGGGCCATCGGCTTTTCCAGCAGGATGGCATAGCCCTTTTGGGCAAAGGCTACCGCCGGGTCGGTGTGCATGGCGTCCTGGGTAGCGATGATCACCGCATCGGCAAAACGCGGGCGGCTGGCCAGTTCGCGCCAGTCGCTGGTTACATTCTCTGCCGGCAGGTTGTATGTCTGCGCCATGTATTGGCGGTTCCATTCGAGCGGCTCGGCAACGCCAACAATACGCAGTCGATCGGGGTGTTCTTGCGAAAAGCGGGCGTAGGTCATGCCGCGCCCACCCGCGCCGGCCACGATGGCGGTGATCTGTTTTCGGGATTCAGTCATGGATCTCTCCTGGGGATTGTATGGGGATGGGGATATGAAAGGATCGTCAATTTGCTTACAGATTATAATGGTTCACATTCCCAGCGGGTCTTTCTTTTTTGAAAAGAATGCTTGCGATGGTTCCATTATAGAACGGATTGGGGTGAAATGGCGCTGAAAATCTTTTTTACCAGGATCAGACAGGGGTTATTTGCGTCCCAAATCTGGGCGAATTCTTCGATGGGGCGGAATCCGGCGGCCATATAGAAAGCCCGTGTCCTCGCATAACCGGGGTCGGGGTTGGATGGGCCCAGGGTTTTCACTTGCAAGTATTCCACGTTCTGTTCTCGTAAGAACGATTCGGCGGCAGCTACAAGGCGTCGGCCAAGTCCCTGGCGGTGCGCGTCGGGTAAAATGCCCATCACGTATAACTCCGCGGCGTATGGGTTGTGGATCTTTATTGACAGGAATCCCACCACCCGCTCGCCGTCATGGATGAGGAAAGTGGGAAGCTGGTCGATTGCCAGCGTATACTGCTGGACGGCTTCTTCAATGCCAAACCAATCTGGTAGAGCGCGCAGGATTGTTTCGCAGGTGGCCCCCTGGTTAAGGAGCGGACCGGAGAGCATGGATGTTTTCATATTCTCGCATTGCCTTTCCCGTAAATTATATTCCCGAGCGTGCCATTTCCCCATCGTTTTTTAGAAAAGGCTTTATTGGGCTAAAATATACCTGGGGTATCAAAATAATAAATTTATATTTTCCAGGCCGCCTGAAGTAAGGAAGGAAAATCCACATGCCCGAATCACTAAAAATATCGATCGATCTGCCGGTTTCCCCGGAGCGCGTTTTTCGCGCCTGGCTGGATAGTTACGAGCATAGTCGCTTTACCGGCAGCCCGGCAAAAATAGGGGACCGGGCAGGCGGGGCATACACCGCTTTTGATGGCGACATTCAGGGAGTGACTTTGGTGTGCTCCCCCTACAGCCGCATTGTTCAAACCTGGCGGACGAGAGAATTTCCGCCGGGCAGCCCAGATACACAAATCGAGATCCGGCTCGAGCCTACCTGCCTCGGAACACAATTGATTCTGCTTCAAACCGGCATCCCAGACGGGCAGTCCACCCGGTACATAACGCAGTGGGAAGCGCGCTATCTGCGGCCCATGTCGGATTATTTTGAAGCGATGGTTGGGGAGTCCAGCGTGGATATCGACGGGTGATTCAAAGAATTGGGGGATCTTTCTGCTATAATTTGGCAAAACTATCCGAAACCATTGTCGTCATGCAATTTAATTCCCCGTATTTTTTGTTTATCTTCCTACCGGTTTGCCTGCTGCTGTATTTTGTAGCCAATCCGCGCTATCGTAATCCAATTGCGTTGGCAGCCAGCCTGGTTTTCCTTGCCTGGGGGCAGTTATTTTACCTGCCGCTGATGGTTTTTATCATTGTGCTCAATTTCTATCTGGCGCAATCACTTGAACGCACTCGGGAGCATTCGGAACCGCAGGATCAAGCGCGAAAAATATTGGTTTGGGGGGTAGCGCTGAACGTGTTCCTGCTGATGTTTTTTAAAGTTGCTCTGACTTATGGAACGGGATGGCTGGCTTTTCTGCCCGGAGGAATGGCAGAAGGCATCGCGCATAATTCGCTGCCGTTAGGGCTTTCGTATATTACCTTTCAGGTGATTGCTTATCTGGTAGATGTATATAACGAAGTGCACGACAGCGAAAAGAGCCTGCTCAATTTCTCCTTGTTTGTACTGCTCTTCCCGAAGATGATCACGGGTCCCATTGTTCGTTACCGCGACCTGGCGGAACAGCTTACTAACCGGCAGGTTAGCGCCGCGGCCGCGGCGCTCGGCGCTCGGCGTTTTATAATTGGGCTGGCAAAAAAGACCCTGATTGCCGATCAACTGGCGCGGGTAGTCAACCCGGCATTTGGGCTGGCAGCGCCGGACTTCTCGACCGGAATAGCCTGGCTGGTGCTGGTTGGGTATGCGCTTCAGCTCTACTTTGATTTTTCCGGCTACACCGACATGGCGATTGGAATGGGGCAGATGTTCGGCTTTCGCTTTGTGGAGAATTTCAACTACCCGTACATTGCCCGCAGCATTAGCGATTTCTGGCGCAGGTGGCATATTTCGCTGTCCAGCTGGTTCCGCGACTACGTTTTTGTGCCCCTGGAATTTGCTCGCCGGCGTAGTGGGGGCGTTTTTCGGCAGCAGACCCACATCCTGATCGTGTTCTTGCTGACCGGGCTATGGCATGGGGTCACGCTAAACTTTGTGCTGTGGGGATTGGTGCACGGGCTGGCAATTGCGCTTGAGATGAGCGGGTTTGGGCGCTGGTTAAAAAAGTCTGGGCGCCCTTGCAGCATGTCTATGCCCTGACGGTGATCCTGCTGGGCTGGGTTTTTTTTCGCTCGCCTACGCTGGGCTACGCCGGGCAAATGTTCGCTCGCCTGGCTGGTTTCAACCAGGGTATAACAACGCTGCCCTATTCGGCTACCCGTCCACTGCCGCTCATTGAAAATTCGGTCTGGTTGGCGCTGGGGTTGGGAATTCTTTTCTCTATGCCGTTGCTGCCGGCTTTGAAACGAGCCTGGGAGAAAATCAGCGGGGACCGGCAGTTCCTGCGTGGCGCGGCTGTATTGAGCACGGACCTGTTCTTGCTTCTCTTACTGGCTGGTTCGGTGGCGGCGGCGGTTGGCTCCACATACGTAGCCAGTATTTATGGGGGGTTTTAAGCGATGGTTGATCAATCGCCAAAACCGGCGGTTCCGGCCTCTTCCGGAATGAATGCCGGCCTCCTCAAAATGGTGCGCAGCCGGGCAGGTGCTGTCTGGAACGCTGTCTGCGAGCACTACCCCATGCTATTTATAATAGTGTTTCTCGGACTGCTGCTGCTGCCGCTGCTGGGCTTTCAGGGCAGTTTTCGTGATTTTCCAAAGACCTTTTTTGGTTATGATACCCTGATCCGCAGCTATACCGGCGCACGCCTGGTTGTAATGAAAGATGAAATCTTTGGCGATATGTTTGCCCGCCCGGGGCCATGGCTGGCGTATACCGGCGAAACAAGCATGGATGATTACCAAAACGCGCATCCGTTTTCGAGTGAGGAACTTGCGCGCATCCAGAAAAACCTGGATGGGTTAGACGTTCGTCTTAGCGAGAAAGGCATTCGCTTCCTGGTGGTAGTTGTGCCGGGGAAGAACACCATTTATCCAGAAGCCATGCCGTCCCAGGTGGCGGTGATAGGCAAGCAATCCCGGACAGACCAGTTGCTGGCGTATCAAAAAGAACACGGTCAGGCCGAAATTCTCGACCTACGCCCGGCGCTGCAGCAGGCACGCCAGGAGCGCCAGGTATATTATGCAACAGATACACATTGGAATGCATTCGGCATTCTGGCTGGGTATAATAGAATCATACAGTCACTGCAAAGCGATTTTCCTTCATTGCAGGCGCACACTCTTGAGGATTTTCAAATAGTATCCAAGGGTATGGGTAGTGGGGATTTGAGCAAAGAGTGGGTGCAGGGTTTCGTGCAGGAGGAGATGTTCCACCTTGAACCGCGCTTTCCGCGCAGGACGGTGCAGTTCTCCCTCACGCAGGGGACCGCCTTGCTGCCCGGACGCATGGTGGCCACCTATAATCCTGAACCAGACTTGCCGAGGGCGATGATCTACCATGATTTATTCTTTAATGAAATGATCCCATTCCTGTCCGATCATTTCAGCTGGGCAGTTTACCATTGGGCTTTCAAGGTAGATGAATCCTTTGTAGCAGGTGAAAAACCCGATATCGTGATTTTTGAAGTAACAGACCGTTACTTGTCGCGATTGTTAACCATAACAAAATAGTTTATGGGAAGGGAGGCGGATCATGACTCTTTCGCCAGTAATCAACCACCAGTACAATATTGGGCATATCTGCACCCGACAGCAGTGTGAGGCCGGGCTCGGAGAAAAAGTTGCCTTGCGCTGGATTACGCCGGCCCTGGAGCGGGTTGATTACACCTTCCGGCACCTGGAAGAAAACAGCAGCCGGGTGGCAAACCTGTTGCAAGGGCTGGGGGTTGTTAAGGGCGAGCGTGTGTTTGTCTTCCTGCCCAGGATGCCCGAAGTATTTTTTTCTTTCCTGGGGATCTTGAAAATCCAGGCAGTCGCGGGCCTTCTGTTTGCCAATTTCGGCGAAGATGCATTACTCGACCGCCTGGGCGATAGTGACGCGCGAGTACTGATTACAAAAAAGAGTTTTCTGCGGAAAATCCGCGCCATTTGGCCCAGTTTGCCGGCGCTGGAAAAGGTGCTGGTGGTGGACCTGGCGGAAGATGAATCGGAACGGGTGTTGAGTTTTCCATGCCTGTTTGAAACGGCCAGCCCTGTGTACGCAACACCCCTCACTACTGCCGATACGCCTTCGGTGCTGCACTACACCTCCGGGTCGACGGGCAAGCCAAAAGGGGTGCAGCACGTTCACCGCAGCGTGCTGACTCAGGCAAGCACCTTCCGCGGCATTTTGAGCGTTGAAGACGAGGATGTTTTCTGGTGCACTGCCGATCCGGGTTGGGTGACGGGCACCTCCTATGGAGTAATTGGACCGTGGAGCCAGGGGGTTACCCAGGTGCAGTTTGGTGGCAATTACAACGCGGAGGCCTGGTTCCGTATTCTGGAAAACGAGAAAGTAAACGTATGGTACACCGCCCCAACTGCGCTTCGTATGCTGATGCAGGAAGGTGACGCGCTCTACCGGCGCGCGGACCTTTCGAACCTGCGGCATATTTTCAGTGTGGGTGAGCCGCTCAATCCGGCGGTGATCGAGTGGGGTAGACGGGTGCTGAAACACGATATTTACGATACCTGGTTCCAAACTGAAACTGGCTCAATTATGATCTCCAACCGCCCGGGAATTGACATCCGCCCGGGTTCGATGGGCAAGCCTTTTCCGCCCATCGAAGCGGCCATCCTGGAGGAAAATGGCTGCCCGGCTGCCGACATGCAGCAGGGACGCCTGTGCCTGAAAGCCGGCTGGCCTTCGATGTTTATTACCTACCTGAACCGTGAGCAGCAGTACGCGGAAAAATTCCACAATGGCTATTATGACTCGGGGGACATGGCTTACCAGGACGAGGAAGGGTACTTCTGGTTCGTCGGTCGTGGGGATGATGTGATCAATACTGCCGGGCACCTGATCAGCCCATTTGAAGTGGAGAGTGCCTTGTTGGAAGTGGTGGAAGTAGCAGAGGCTGGAGTGATCGCTGCGCCGGATGATCTGCTTTGGGAAAAAGTAGTGGCGTATGTGTGCTTGAAACCCGGCGTCGAATGGACCCGCGAACTGGAGGTGAAGCTGCGCGTGTACATTTCAAACCGGGTCTCCTCGATTGCTACTCCACAGGAGATCCGCGTGATTGAATCGATCCCGAAGAACAAAAGCGGAAAGATTATGCGGCGAGTACTAAAAGCCTGGTACACTGGTAAAGATGCCGGTGATTTATCGACATTGGAGGAGTAAATACATGGACACAATGAATAAATTGGCGGATGTTTTCCGAGAGGTCTTCGACGATCCGGCGATCAACCTAAAACCTGAGATGACTACGGACGATGTAGAAGGTTGGGATTCTCTAACACATATAAACCTGATCATGGCCGTAGAGAATCATTTCAATGTGCGCTTCAACAACAAGGAATTGATGAGTTTTCGGAACGTTGGCGATCTGGCGAATTGCGTGGATAGCAAGCTGAATAAATAAAGGGATAATTATGGAAATCTTCGAGGCCAAACAAGTCAATGACGAATTGGTTGAGGCATTTCAATGCCTGGTACCGCAGTTGTCTTCGTCTTCCCCTGCGCCCAGCCGCGCACAGATCCAGGAGATGGTTGATTCACCCGCGGTGATTTTGCTGATGGCACGGGATGAGGGTAAACTGGTTGGGTCCCTGTCGCTGGTCGTTTTTCGCATCCCAACCGGCGTGCGAGCCTGGATCGAGGATGTGGTGGTGGACCAGAGCGCGCGGGGCAAGGGCGTTGGCGAGGCACTCACTCGCGCGGCCCTGGAGCATGCTAAAGTGCTGGGAGTCAAGACGGTAGATCTCACCTCGCGACCCTCACGCGAAGCGGCCAACCGGTTATACGTGCGGGTAGGGTTCCAGTCTCGCCAGACGAACCTGTACCGCTATACCATCAGCCAGGAATGAGAGCAAACGTTTCTGTGCGGCTGGAGCAGGCGCGCATGATCGTGCTGCGCCTGGCGCGTCTGTCCGCAGATTCAGCTTACGCGCACATTTCGAGCGGCTATCGCGGCTCGCTGCTGCGTACCATTGACCGCCTGGAGCAGCTGGAGAACGTCGAGCAGGCCGATCCCGAAACAGTGCGGCTGTTGGACTTTTTAATCGACAAAGGCTTTGACCTGCTGGCCAGCGCTGCCCGAGAGCTTGGCGACCCGGAAATGGCCAGTTTTGCCAGCCGTAAGGCGGGTCACTAGTGGATGGAAGCTGGCTGCGCGGCCCGCGCAGCCAGCTTCCATCCACTACAACCTTTATACGCGTACGCGGGCAATCGAGAGCGCGTAATCAACCAGCATGCCGGGTAAGTCCACCCCGGTGAGCGGCACGGTGGAGTGAAATTCCATCGTGTGGTTGACCTCGTTGATCAGGTAGCCGCGGTCGGGATCTTCCAGGATATCAATGGCGACTACACCGCCGCCAACCGCCTGGGCAGCGCGTACGCTGATGTCGTTGATCTCGGGCGTCACCGGGCATACTTCAGCCTTCCCACCCCGCGCTGTGTTGGTGATCCAGTGTGATGAGCTGCGGTAGATGGCGCACACGGTCTGGTTACCGATCACGAAGGAGCGAATATCGCGCCCGGGCTTGTGAATATATTCCTGGATGTAAAAAACCGAATGCTGGAATGAGCCGAGAATCTCTTTGTGTTCGAGGATAGCCTCGGCGGCTTCGCGGTCGTTGATCTTGGCCAGCAGGCGGCCCCAGGAGCCGATCACCGGCTTGAGCACCACCGGGTAGCCCACCGTTTCCATGATTTCCAGCGCGGCTTCGGCGGTGAAGGCCACCCACACCCGCGGCTGCGGCACGCCGGCCTGGGTGAGGGCGGCCGAGGTGGCCAGCTTGTCACCGCAGGTGGCGGCGACACTGGCCATATTCACCGTCGGAATGCCCCAGGAATTGAGCACCTGGGTGGTATACAGCCCGTTTTTGTAGGACAGGCTGCGCTCGAGCACCACATCGTAATCCAGCCAGACGCCTGGTTCAGCGAGGTTCAAACCGATCTGGCGGTCATCGATCTTATCAAACGGGATCCCGCGCTGGTCGAGCGCCTCGAAGATCCATTTTTCTTCCACGCGCACGCGGGTATAAAGCACACCAATTTTCATAGGAGAGTCCTCCGTTTTCAGTTATCAGTAATCAGTTGTCAGTAATTAGCGACAGATGCACACACATAGGAAATTATAAAGATTTGATAACTATTGTGTCCATCTGCGTTTATCTGGGGTTGATCTGCTTCTAGCTTATCCAGGATAGCCTGGGTGATGGTTTCAGTGGTATTGGGCAGGCCGGCTTCGAGCACGGCGCTGACGGCGCGTTCGATGCGGTCCGCTTCTGTGGGTAAGTCCCAGGCATAGCGCGCCAGCAGGGCGGCGCTGAGGATGGCGGCGATGGGGTTGGCGATGCCTTTACCGGCAATATCCGGAGCGGAGCCGTGTACTGGTTCGGCCAGCGCCACGCCCTCGCCCCAGTTGAGCGAAGGCGCCAGCCCCATCCCGCCCATCCAGTAGGAGGCCTCATCGGAGAGAATATCGCCAAACAGGTTGGTGGTGATGATCACATCAAAGCGTTCCGGCTCGGCGACCATCTTGAGCGCGGCGATATCCACCAGCAGCTCGTCGACCTCAACGGCAAACCCTGCCTGCCGGCATTGTTCAACGGCCTGGCGGACGGTATCGCGGAACAGCCCATCGGTGAGGGGCAGTACGTTGGCCTTGTGCACGATGGTGAGCTTGCGCCGCCCGGCTGCGCGCATCAATTCCAGCGTGCGCCCCGCCAGGCGCTGCGATGCGCGGCGGGTGATCACCCGCTCGGCGATGGCGGTTGCTCCGCCGTCTTCCAACCGCTCGCGCCCGGCGTACAACCCTTCGGTGTTCTCGCGCACAACAAGCAGGTCGATGCCCGGGCGGGGGGAAACGCGCGGCAGGCTGCGCACCGGGCGCAGGTTGGCGTACAGGTCCAGCTCCTGGCGCATGGTCAGGATGGCGCTGCGGTAGCCTTCCACTTTTCGGCTGGGTGAGGAAACCGCGCCGAACAGGGCCGCGCCGCATGCGCGGATGGCCTCCAGCGTCTCTTCCGGCACCGAGACACCGCGGCGCAGAAAACATTCCCACCCGGCCTCTGCCGGGGATAGTCTCCAGGCCGGGGATCACGGCGCTGCAGCACGCGCACTGCCGCGGGGATTACTTCCGCCCGATGCCATCACCTTCGATGGCACACAGTTTGGGTCGCGGGTTCATTCTCTTTCGCCGGGGAAGCGCCCGTGCTGCTTGACGTAGTTGACAATGCCACCCGCGGCGAGGATTTCGCGGGCGAACTCGGGCAGCTGTGGCAGTTCGTAAATTCGTTCGGGTCTGCCTTGGCGGCCTGGACAAGGATGCGGTTGTTGGGCAGATCGAGGGTCACCTCTTCGCCGTCCTGCAGACCGGCGACGATTTCCGGCGCTTCAAACAGAGGGATGCCCAGGTTGAGCGCGTTGCGGAAGAAGATGCGCGCGAAGCTCAGCGCGATGATCGCACCCACCTTGCGCCGGCGCAGCGCTTCGACGGCGTATTCGCGGGATGAGCCGCAGCCAAAGTTTTCCGTGGCAACAATAATATCCCCTGGCTGGGCGTTTTTGGCAAAATCTGGCCGGGCTTCGATAAAAGCTGCCTCGCCAACATCGGCATCCGGGCGCATATACGGGGCATAGCGCCCGGGAACGATCTGATCTGTATCTACATCAGCTCCAAATTTCCAAATTCGTGACATGAGGTTTCTCCAGTAAAAGGGCTTGATCAATCGGTACTGTCAATGATTGAAGCGGGGAAATCGTTCTCCGTTACGGTCATTCGTTGACGTTTTAGTATTACAACTTCTCGGATCAGTGATGACCCCGGTCAGTGCGGTGGCCGCGGCGACTGCCGGCGAGGCCAGGTAAATTTGCGATGTGGGCGCGCCCATGCGGCCTTTGAAGTTGCGGTTGCCGGTGGAGAGGCAGACATCGTCATCGCCCAGGGTGCCCTGGTGGCGGCCCATGCACGGTCCGCAGCCGGGGGTGGTGAGGATTGCCCCGGCCTCGATCAGGTGAGCAGGGTGCCATCGGCGGCGGCGCGGGCCAGCTCCCGGCTGGAGGCCGGGGTGACCAGGAAGCGCACCTTGCTGGAAACGCGCCGCCCGCGCAGAATATCGGCTGCCTGGCGCATATCTTCATAGCGCCCGTTGGTGCAGGTGCCCAGGAAGACCACGCTGACGGGTGTTCCGGCGACCTGCGAGAGATCGACCACCTGGTCGACCGCGTGGGGGATGGCGACCTGCGGTTCGAGCGTCGCCCAGGTCGATGGTGATCGCTGCGCATGTAGCTGCGCCTGCGGATCGACAAAAAGCCAATCGGGGACGTGAAACTGCTCCGCGACCGCGCCGGTGGGCGGGACGATGCCAACTTTTGCGCCCACCTCGACGGCCATGCTGGCCAGGGTTTGCCGCCCGGGCAGGTCGAGCCAATCCAGCCCGTGGTATTCCACCGCGGCATAGTTTGCGCCGGAGATGGTCAGCACCTGGCAGATTTTGAGCGCCAGGTCCTTGGCGTCCACGCCCGGGTTGAAGCGCCCGTTGACCTGTACGCGCACGGTTTCCGGCACGCGCAGCCAGGTGCGCCCGGTGGCCCAGATCAGCGCTACATCGGTCGAGCCCATCCCCGAGCCAAACGCGCCGACCGAGCCATAGCCGGTGGAGTGCGAGTCGGACCCGAGCACAATTTTCCCCGGCGCGGCGATTTTTTCTTCCACCAGCACCTGGTGGCAGATACCCCGGCCAACATCAAACAGGCGGATGCCCTGCTCCTGGGCAAAGCGGCGCACCAGGTTCTGCGAGTTGGCCGTCCCGACCGTAGCGGCCGGGGCGACGTGGTCGAGAATCATCACCAGCTGGGCCGGGTTCTTTACCCGTGGCACGCCCAGCTCATCTTGCATGATCTTGATAATGCTGGGGGTGAGCGAGTCGTGGCTCATCACCACGTCTGGCTCGACGACTACCAGCTCGCCAGCCTGTACCGGGCGCCCGGCGGCGTGGGATAAAATTTGTTCGGAAAGTGTTTGTCCCATAGTAACCTCTAATTGGAGTATGCGTAATTCGTCAGCGCTAACTGCGGCTGAGTTTCTTTTTGATGCTGTTCTTCTTGATGATGTTCTTCGATCGACCGCTGCGCATCGGTCAGCAGCCGGTCAACTTCGTCCAGGGTCAGGGCGCGCTCGTCTGAGAGGCGTTTGATCTCTTCGGTGATCGCTTTGACCTGCTTCATCGCTGATGGTTCAGGCCCAGCTGGTCGGCGCGGTTGCGGATGGCATTCCAGCCGGTCAGGCGGTGGGCGATGTGGATGTAGCGGGTCAGGCCAAAATCTTCCGGGCGCAGAATTTCGTACGTGGAGGGATTGTTGAGCACGGCCTTGGCATGGATGCCAGCTTTGTGGGTGAAGGCTGAAAAACCGGTGATGTAGTTGTTGAAGGGGATATCCACGCCAACCAGGCTGGCGATGTAGCGGTCCAGCTCAAGCAGCATGGGCAGGTTGTATTTGGCGACCAGCTCCGGGTTGACGGCATAGATGCGGGCGATCAGGCCGCCCAGGGGGGTGATGCCGTTGCGCTCGCCAATGCCCAGGATGCTGGTATCGATATGGGTCGCGCCGGCTTCCAGGGCCGACAAAGGCGTTGGCGATGGCGCAGCCGGTGTCGTTGTGCCCGTGGAATTCGATATCGGCGCGCACGCGCTGGCGCAGCCCGGAAACCAGGTCATAAATCTGGCGCGGCGTGCCAATCCCAACCGTATCGGCAATGCCAACGCGGTTGACGCCCATCTTGTCGACGGCTTCGTAGACGCGGTACAGATCCTCGGGGTTGCTGCGCAGGCTGTCTTCGGTGCTGAAGCGCATTTCTACGTTCTGGCGCCCCAGGTATTCGAGCACCTCCTGGGCCATCTCGATAATCTTATCGATGCTCTTGCCGTGGCTGAACTCGCGCAGGTAGGAGGAGGTGCCGATAACCACATCCACGCCATCCACGCCGGTATCGACCGCGCGCTTGACATCTTCCAACGCGCAGCGGGTGTGGGTGAGGATTTTGGTGCGCAGGTCCAAGCCCGGCAATGGCCCGGCAGTCTTTTTCGCTCTGCGGCGAGGCGCAAGGGGTGGTCAGTTCGATATATTCCACCCCAAATTCATCCAGCATCTGGGCAATTTCAATCTTTTGTTCGGTGGTGAAAAAGGCATTGACGAACTGTTCTCCCTCGCGCAAGGTTGATTCAATGATGGAAAAATGTTGCAGGCTCATGTTTTATTCCTCTCCTCTAAAATTGATAAAAAAAACGGGCTTACCATTTTTCCTGGTAAGCCCGCTGATTCCTTTGGTGTTTTCTCTCCTGGATCAGGGAAAACGAGACTTACCAGATTTGCATCCGGCTTCTTCTCCTTTCCCTGCTTCTTAGGATCCGCCTGTAACTGGGCCGCAACGCCACCTTCATAGATGGCTTCTGCCCAGGCGGAATGGTCGAACTTGCCGCAGGCGGGTGGGTCGAGCAGTTTATTGATATCGATATGGAAGACCATTATGCCGTCCTCACGTCAGACAAAAAAGCCTCACCAGTGTGGCCTGGTGAGGCTATGCTTTTCCTTCGTTCTACACTCGGTAAGCAAGTTTTACCAGACCACCTGTGGGCGGTTGGGGTGCTTCTTGCTTTCCTTCTTGGGTAGAGACAGGATACAATTCATTAGTCAACATTATAGAGCGTTGAATGCAGATGTCAAGCAGTAAATTTTTGGTTGTCTATACAATTTAGTTTACACCCGGCTATTCGGCGATGGGCAGGTACAGGTCGAACTCCGAATCCCCATCGATCGCTTTAGCGATTGGGTCGCTGACGGCTTCTTCCAGCCACTGGTGGGCGGCATCTTTGTAGGCGCTTTTTTCACGCCAGGCGGCAAGCTGCATCCAGGCATCCGTAATATTGCTCAACTTGCAGCGCGCCACGGCATACAGCCCGCCCCCAAAGGTTTTGATTTTAATGTCGCCCTCTGCCTCCACCATGGGATCAACCGTGATCCACTGCTCGTACCCGTAGTTTGGGCTGCCAGGGGCCGGGTTGGGGTTATTGAAACCCAGGTAGCGGTGCTCCTTATCGTCTTTATCCAGGCCTTTTGCTTTGATAAAGGCAAGTCAGCTTTTCCCAGGCGATGCCCTCCGGCCCGCTGCCGAATCCGTACGATACAGCCACGCGCTGTGGCTCTAACTTGACGATGCGAACGTTGTTGTCACTCATAGCATGCTCCTGTTATTCATAATGCGTTACTCGTGATCCGTCAATGCGTGCTGCGGTTGCGCTAAATGCGCGCAGCAGGATCATAGTACAATACAATGGCTGACACCTTCTGTCAGGTATTTCGCCTCTCCGCAGTGCAAATAATGGCGGTTCTTTTCCCGCTCTTCTATTTGGTAATGGTGGTTGTGTCTCAATTGTTGCCCGGTTTTGCAAACACGGAGAATGTGATTTCCCAATGACGAATAACGAATTGACGAATTACGGATATTTTCTATGCGCGCAGACCGCTTAATCTCCATCTTGATGCTCCTGCAAGCCCACGGGCGGATGACGGCCCGCGAATTGGCCGCAGAGTTGGAAGTCTCAGAGCGCACGATATATCGGGACGTGGAAGCGCTGTGCGCATCCGGTGTACCATTGTACGCGGAGCACGGACCGGGTGGAGGGCTGGCGCTGCTGGATCGTTATCGTACCAACCTGACCGGTTTGAAAGAGGGCGAGCTGCGGGCGCTGCTGATGTTGTTTAGCGGCCCTGGTCCGCTGGATCGTTTGGGGGTGCACCAGGAATGGAAGTCGGCCATGCGCAAGCTTTCCGCAGCGCTGCCGAATGCTGCCCGGGTGGATGAAGAGCAGGTACGCCAGCGTTTTTACCTGGATTGGTCCTGGTGGTTCCACGACCAGGAACCCATACCCCATTTAAATACAATCCAGCAGGCCGTTTGGCAGGGATTCCGGCTGCGCCTGCGCTACCGCACCTACCTTATGGCGCCAACCGAAGTCGAGGTTGAGCCATATGGGCTGGTGGCTAAGGCTGGGGTCTGGTACCTTGTCGCCGCGGTAGCGGGCACGGCGCGGGTCTTTCAGGTAGCCTGGATAATGGATGTCGAGCCGCTGGTTGCGCAGTTTGCGCGGCTGCCTGGTTTTGACCTGCAAGAATTCTGGCAGGACTGGTGCGCCAATTATGAGCACAACCACCAGGCATTCCTGGTAACCGTGCGGGTTTCACCGGCATTATTCCACATTCTACCGCTCTATTTTGGCCGCCGGCTGGTCGACCGGTTAACACGGTCTGGCCCGCCAGATGCGCATGGCTGGTTTACGTTGACGCTGACCTTCGAGTCGCTTGAAGCGGCGCGCGAGCGCATCCTGAGTTTTGGTGGCGCGGCGGAAGTATTGGAGCCGGAGGCGCTCCGCTGCAGTGTAATCGACTACGCGGAGCAGATCATGCGTTTCTATAAAAGCAAAACCGGCGGGGGACAATGACCCAGCATCACCCCCGACTGCGCGCCGGCTGGGATACAGGTATAATTGCCCAGTGTTCGGCATCGCACAAAAGGTCTCGTATTCATGTCCGCGCAGCAATCTGAACCCACAACTCCTCGCACCGGGTTTCCGGGCTGGCCGCTAACTTTTGCCCTTATCGCACTGGAAGCGCTGGCGGCGGCGTTGATCCTTGCAAACCTGCCCGCTGACCCGGGCGGCAGGTTTTTGGGGCTGTCAGGCAACCGGCTGCTGCTGCTTGGACTGCTGCTTTTGTTCGGGCTGGCATTTACCTTTCTGGCGGCTCGGGCGTGCAAGCCCGGCTGGCTGGCCGGGTGGGTCAGGCCGGACCTGCGGAATGCCCTGATCAATACCCTGTTTGTGCTGCTGCCGCTGGTCGCGCTGGCCTGCTTCATTGCGCCGCTTACGCTGCTTAGCCTGTACCGCACCAGCGGGGAGTTCCGTTACTTCGCGTATTACGAACGCATGCTGCCGCTTTTCGCCTGGGCATGGCTGGCCAGCCTGGAGATTTTTGGCGGGCTGTTTTGGAGCGGCAGGTTCCAATGGCAGATATGGAAGGATCAGCGGTCCGTTTTCCAGGCAGGGATCGTTATCTGGGGGCTGATGAGCCTGATCGCCTTGTTCGTGGCTCTGACCGGCATTGGCGTGGTTCCCGACCGGGTGGGGTGGGGACCGCCAACCGTCAGTTTGATGGAGTGGCAGATTGGTTTGGCCTGGGTGATCGGGATTGCTGTGCTGGTTTGGATGGCCAACCGCGGCTGGCATGCCCGCAATGATTGGCTGCTGGCGGGGGCAATCTGGCTGCTGGCGGCAGGGCTGTGGCTGAGCCAACCCATTCTCCCGGCGTTCTTTGCCACGGCCGGCCGCGCGCCGAATTTTGAGATTTATCCTTTTTCGGATGGGGCGTACTACGATCACTTCGCGCAGAGCGTGCTGATCGGCAACGGCTTTAAAGGTGGTGAGATCCCCGCCCGGCCGATGTATGTGACCCTGCTGGCAGGGTTCCACCTGCTGGCCGGGCAGAAGTATGCGGACGTAGTCATGGTGCAAACACTGCTGCTGGCATTCTTTCCGGTGGTTTTGTTTTTCCTTGGAAAAGCGCTGCACAGCCGCGCGGCAGGCGTAATGATCGCGCTGCTGGCAGTGCTGCGTGAGGTGACGGCGATTAACGCCATGCCCATCACCGATAATGCCTCGAATTCCAAGTTGTTTTTCGCCGACCTGCCGGCGGCGCTGGCGGTTAGCCTGTGGGTCCTGGCAGCGGTCCTGTGGTTGAAGGCGGAAGGGCGCCGTCCCTGGCTGCCGTTCCTCGTTGGGGGGAGTATGGGGGCGGCCATGCTTTTCCGCACCCAGAGCATGTTTATGCTGCCGGGAGTGATGCTGCTGGCCCTGCTGGTGTGCCGCTGGAATTGGAGCCGCTGGCTGCGAGCGGTGGGGCTGGTGGGGTTAGGGCTGGCTCTGACCCTGGCCCCTTATCTATGGCGCAATTGGGCGGTTACCGGGCGGCTGGTGTTCGATGATGATAAATCGCAGACCGGGGCCATGGCGCAGCGCTACAGTTTGAGCGGGACGGATGACCAGTATGCCTACCGGCCGGGCGAGGTTGCGCAAGAATATTCCCGGCGCATCACGCAAGGAATATTCGACTTTTTGTGGACGCACCCGGGCGTAGTGGCGGGCTTTGTGGGAGGGCATTGGATAAACGCGGAGATCGATAACCTGCTCGTGCTGCCCATCCGGTTCGGGATTGCCGATCCGCGCGAGCTGCTGGCGCCCCTCCGCCCGACCTGGCAAGATTGGAACGGCACGCTGGAGTCCTGGCAGCTGCTCTTGTTTTTGGTCAATATTGGGATCATCTCTCTGGGGGTTGGCGCGGCCTGGGCGCGGGCCGGGTGGCCTGGGCTGGCGCCGCTGCTGGCGAACCTGAGTTACAACGCAAGCAATGCCCTGGCGCGTAACTCCGGCGGGCGCTACCTGCTGGTAGTGGATTGGGTCACGCTGATCTATTTCGCCATGGGATTGCTGGAAATCGCCATTGTCGGGCTGGCCCTGCTGCGCGTTTCGCCGGAGCGGATCATTCCGCTCCTCGCGCGGCGCGGGGGACCGGACGCGGCGCGGACGCAGCAGGCGCAGCGGAGCAGCACGCAGCGGGCACGCGGGCACGGCGGGTGCCACCACGCGCCGTGCAGCCGGCGCGACCAGGCTGGATGGGTGCGGGGTTGGCGCTGGCGTTTCTCCTGGTCGGGTCGCTGCCGGGGTTGGTGGAGCAGGTGATCCCACCTCGCTACCCCGCCCAGTCTCGCTCCGCGCTGGTGGAAGAGGCGCTGCGAAATGAAAATTTAAGCCAGGCCGGGGTGGACCGCTTCGCGCTGGAACGCTTTACCGCCCAGGCAGGCGCTATGGTAGTCAAGGGTCGGGCGCTGTACCCGCGCTATTATGACCGCAACCAGGGTGAGCCGCGCACGGCCAAAACCGGTTACGAGCCGCTGGATTACGCCCGCACTGTGTTTTTGGTCACCTCAAATACCTATAACGGGTTGGCGATCCTCAAAGCGCAGACGATGCCTAATTTTTTCCCGAATGCCGCGGATGTTATCATTATTGGCTGCCCGGAGGAAAATTACCTGGATGCCCGTCTGGTGCTGGTCGAGGATGGAGCAGGCGGCGCGTACCTGACGGATGGAGATCTTACGAGCCCGTGCCCGACAGTGGAAACTCCGGATCCTTAGCCAGCATAATCCAAAACAAAACCGCGGTCGGGTTCCCCAACGGGGCTCCGACCGCGGTTTCATTATTTTCGCAATGGTTATGGCGCCTTCACAAAATTATCGATGTGAACGTGAATGGTATCGGTGACGTGCTGGACGCAGATGAATCCATCTCCGTTGAGATCAACTTTCAGGCCAGCATGCTTGTGGCCGGGCATATCATGCATATCGGCCTCGTGGAGCTCGAAAGGGACCGGGCAGCCGCCCACCGGAATGGGAGCTGCGTTCGCCACAGAAGCGGTATTGAACAGCAGAACAGCAGCCAGTAAAAGTACAGAAATCGTAAGTCTCAAGATCGTTTCTCCATTTATTCTAGAAGGGGAATTTTTTTGATTGGTGACGGTCAAATATTACTATATTTATACTATTTATACAAGACCTGCGATTTTACACGCTATGGCTTTTCCAAAGTCTGCGGCAAGATCCTCACCCTCTCTGCCTTTTTCAGCCTGGAGGGATGCGGATTGGGTCAGAAAATGGATTACGATTTTTGTCTGATTTCAATCGACTTTGGAAACGCCATATTTTCGGATTTTGGGGTTTTTCGAGAAAACAGCGCGTTATGCGCTTTATTTGTATAAAAATGCGATTTTTCTACGGTTTATAGGACGGGGAGTTGCTACACTTGCTACGCTACACTTGCTACACTTGTTGGGGCCAAAAATGGCCTAAAAATAGCGGTCTGGTTGTACAAAATGGGGGGATTTATCCAAATAAAGTGGTTCGTGGAGGGGGAAATTTTCGGTTTGCTACACTTTGCTACACTTGTGCTACACATGGGTAGTAAGGGGAACGGAGACGGCATCCATCCAAATTCCGATGGAATTTCCACCGGCTTTGGAAAAGCCCTATTCTATGCTGATTACCCGTCCCAAGGTAAAAGGCAGTCATTTTTGCGGCTATGCGGTGCTGTCTGTATCGACCCGCCAGTAGTCTCCGCCGCCGCCTGCGCGGGCCATGAGTTTTGAACCTACCAGCTCACGGCGCAGGCTGGCAGTATCTGCATGGTAGCGGGCGAGGATTTCGTTGACCTCTTTTTCGGTGTAGTGCCTGCCTGGTTCAAAGGCCTGGACGATGTAGCGCAAGATGGCGAGTAACTTCTTGCGCTGGGATGGGATGGTTTTCAGCTCCCCGCCGGGGAGCAGGTAATCGCTGACAATTTTGCGGTCCGAGGCGCTGGCATCCACCCCGGCAGCCACGGCGGGGAACGTTTCGGTCAGCCAGCAGCCGGCGGGCCATCTGTTCGAGGCGCCCGGTTTCCAGACGGTAATCGTTGTAATAACTGCGCGCAGTGGCGCTGACCAACCCCGCCTCCGCAAGTTTGGAAAGATGGTGCGAAACCGTGGATGCACCCAGCCCTAACATATCTGCCAGCTGCTCGACGGTGTAGGACTGCCTGGCCAATAAGCCAACAATCTTCAGCCGGTTGGCGTCCGCCAGGGCTTTAAAAAAGGCGAGCAGCTCATTATTTTCGTCAGCTTCTTTCATTTCTACCCTCTTCGTTCTATTTCGATAGGCATAGAATAATTGTCTCACCTTTCGAGATAGGAGTCAAGCAGGAATTGAGACCCTCAAGAACCGCTCAAGATAAAAGTTTTTATCTTGCATCTACAATTGCGCTTTACTATAATGAAAATCGAAGGCCAGGGGGACGAAGTGCAGTATGCGCATATCTTCTTTGCATTCCTGGACGATTGATCCCCTGGAGGCCGTAAAAGTGCAGGCCAGCCTGCGCGACCGGCTTGTGCTGGCCTGGGATGGGCGCGAAGTACAAACCGTGGGAGGGGTGGATATTGGCTTGAGCGCGGAGCGCGCCCGCGCGGCAATTGTGGTACTGCGCTACCCGGATCTTTCGCCGGTTGAAGGCGTTACCGCGGAGGTCCCGCTCGTGTTTCCATATATCCCTGGACTGCTGGCATTTCGGGAAGGGCCGGCCTTTTTAGAAGCCTGGCAGAAGCTGGAGCACCTGCCGGACCTGGTGATGTTTGATGGACAGGGTATCGCGCACCCGCGCGGAATTGGGATCGCGGCCCAGATGGGGCTGTGGATCGAGCGCCCGACCATTGGCGTGGCAAAGTCGCGGCTGTATGGGAAGCACGCGGAACCCGGGCCGCACAAAGGCGACTACGAATTGTTGTATCACCCGCGTAATCCAAAAGAGGTGATTGGCGCGGTGCTGCGCAGCAAAGAGAAAACCAACCCGCTGTACGTTTCGCCGGGGCATTTGATCGATGCAGCGCACGCTGTCGAGTTCGTTCAAAACTGCGTGACAGGTTATCGCCTGCCCGAGCCTACCCGCTGGGCGCACAAGACCGCGGGAGGCGAGAGCCTGCCTTTTTTGTGAGGGGTTATTTAATGGTCTCAGAACAAAAGCCTTTTGATTGGCTGGTCAAACAGGGGATGGAGTGGCTGGGCAAAGGGCGGTTGGCAAAAACAACCGGGCGACTACGAATACCCGGGCTAAAATCACGGGTTGAGGTGTTTCGGGACCGCTGGGGGGTGCCGCATATTTACGCGGAAAACGAAACCGACCTGTTTTTTGCGCAAGGCTTTGTCCACGCGCAGGACCGCTTCTTTCAAATGGAAACCCAGCGCCGCCTGGTGGCAGGCCGGTTGGCGGAGATTTTTGGACAGGTGGCGATCGTGGTGGACCGCTGGATGCGCGTTCTTGGCCTCTACCGAACGGCCGAACAGGAAGTGGAACGCCTGGATGAAGCCAGCAGCGCGGTTCTTGAGGCGTACACAGCCGGGATCAATGCCTGGCTTAAGTTCCGGCATTTGCCGGTAGAATTTTCACTGCTGCGCATTGAGCCGGAACCCTGGCAGCTGGCCGACAGCCTGGCCTGGTCAAAAATGATTTCCTGGACGCTCTCGGGAAACTGGGAGAGCGAGCTGATGCGCAAGCAGCTGTTCGATAAGTTAGGCGCTGAGCAGGCGGAACAGCTGGAGCTTTTAGAAGAGGAGAACTGGCCGCTGGTGTTAGATTTGCCGGATGTGTTAGGTCTAAAAAAGAATATGGCCCGCCTGGCCCGGTCGTGGACCGGGCCGGGGGCAGGGCAGGGTGTCGGCAGCAATAACTGGGCCATCTCCGGCGAGCGAACGGCCACGGGAAAGCCGATCTTATCCAATGATATGCATATGTTGTTAAGCGCTCCGGCGGTGTGGTATGAAAATCATCTGGCGGGCGGCGCGTTGAATGTTACCGGGATCAGTCTGCCGGGGCTGCCATTTGTGGTATCCGGGCATAACGGGCACGTGGCCTGGGGATTTACGGCCGGGTTTGCGGATGTACAGGATTTATACGAGGAGCATTTGCGTACCACGCCGGCAGGGGAAATCGAATACGAATACCAGGACGCATGGTATCCGGCGGAGGTACGCCGGGAGGAGATTAAGGTTCGTTTTGGCGCATGCGTGACGGAGGAAGTCATCGTCACCCGGCACGGCCCGATCATTACTTCGCTGCTGGAGGGCGAGACTGAAACGCCGCTGGCACTGACCTGGACGGCGGCGGAAACCAGCGGGAGCACCTTCCGGGCCGCAATGGGCATGAGCCGCGCCAAAAACTGCAAAGAGTTTCAGGAAGTGCTGCGAACGTGGAATACTCCCGTGCTCAACACCGTGTTCGCCGACACGCAGGGCAACATTGCCTATAAGATGATTGGCAAGGTGCCCATCCGCGCCAAAGGGGCCGGCAACCTGCCGGCGCCAGGCTGGAATGGCGAGTACGAGTGGACGGGGTTTATCCCGTACGATGAAATGCCGCACCTCTTCAACCCACCCAGCGGCTATATTGCCACCGCCAACAACCATGTGGCCGGGCCGGATTACCCGTACTTTTTAGGACGCGACTATGTTTGCGGCGACCGCGCAGAGCGGATTGTGGAGCTGATCCTGCGCAAGCCGATCATCGATATTCCGTATATTCAGGAGATGCAATTCGACCAGGTTTCTCCAACCGCGCAGACACTCTCCGCGCTGGCCGGGTGTGTTGCGGCAGCGGATGATCCCCAACTGGAACAGGTGACCGCGCTGCTGCGTGACTGGGATGGTCATCTGCGGGCTGACAGCCCGGCCTCGGCGATTTATGAGGTGCTGGTGCGCGAGCTGTGGCACGCCATCTTTGAAAACCGGCTGGGCGAGCTGATGCCGCGCTTCAAAGGGGCGCTGTTGAACGAAGTGGCCATGGGCAACCCCTGGGGGCACCATGCCTGGGAATGGCTGCGCCGTGAGCTGGTGCGCAGCGATTCGCCCTGGTTTGACCTGGGGGGCGGCGAGACGCGAGATGATGTGCTGCGCCTGGCCTTGCGGCGCACCACCGATCTCTTAATGGAGCGGCAGGGTCCAGACATTGCCGGCTGGCAGTGGGGGCACTTTCACCAGGTTACCTTCCAGCATATGCTGGGCAGAGTGAAGCCGCTGGATGTGATTTTCAACCGCGGACCGTACCCGGTGGGTGGAGATGTGAACACCATCTGGGCCACGGCCTCGCCGCTGGACCGGGCGGATGCAAACGAGGGGATGGTTGGCCCGCCTTTCCGTTTTATTGCCGACCTTTCGGACCTCACCCAATCGCTGGGGCTGCTGGCACCCGGGCAGTCGGGCCAGGTCGGCAGCCCGCACTACGACGACCAAGTCGAGGCCTGGTTTAAAGGCGGCTATCACCCCATCCTGTACAAACGCGAGGATGTGGAGCGGGAGCACGAGGCGTGTTTGGAACTGCTGCCATAACATGTCTGGCTAGGTATCGTGATTTACGCCGAACTGCGGGATGAGGGGATTCTCGCGGCGAAAACGTTATAACGGAGACGGCTGCCCTCCTTGCACTTTGCCATGGAAATTGTTTATCATAGAACAGGAGCGTATCTGGCTGTAGCGGTAGGAGGCAGGCAATGACCGTTCAGGAGCACCGGGCAATCATCATTGGGGCGGGAATTGGTGGATTGTGCGCGGCAATCGGGCTGCGCCAGGTGGGGATCGAGGCAGACGTTTACGAACAGGCGGCGGCTTTTGGCGATGCCGGCGCCGGGCTGACGCTGTGGGCAAACGCGATCCGCGGGCTGCGCAGCCTGGGGATACCGGAGGAAGCGCTGCGCGGGGCGCGGGTGCGCTGGTCGACGATATTGGAGCAGGGCGGGCAGGTCCTGTCTGGTTTGCGCGTGGAAGAATTGGAAACGGAATTGGGCGCGCCCAGCCTGGCAGCGCACCGCGCGGACGTGCACCAGGCGCTGCTGGCGGCTCTGCCCGCGGGAACGGTGCACACAAGCATGGTTTGCACCGGCTTCACCCAGGATGAGAGCGGGGTCACGGCGCGCTTCGCGGACGGCGGTACCGCGCGCGGCGACCTGCTGGTGGGCGCGGATGGGATCCATTCGGTGGTAAGGGGGCAGCTTTTCCCGGAGGTTGTCCTGCGCTATGCCGGTTACCCGGCCTGGCGCGGGGTGACCGCGGGTGATGCGTTTGCGAGGATCGACCGGACCAGTGAAACCTGGGGGCGAGGCGCGCGCTTTGGCATTGTACCAATTGGCGGGAAGCGCATCTACTGGTTCGCAACCGGCAACCTCCCGGCAGGGGTCCGGCGCGACCCGGCGGAGCACAAGGCCGATTTGCTGCGGCGCTTCCGCGGCTGGCATGCGCCGATCGAGGAATTGATCGAAGCCACGCCGGAGGATAAGATCCTGTATAACGATATTTTCGACTTCCCGCCGCTGCAACACTGGAGCCAGGGCCGGGTGACCCTGCTGGGTGACGCGGCCCACCCAACCACGCCCAACCTGGGCCAGGGCGCTTGCCAGGCGATCGAGAGCAGTATTGTTCTGGCCCGCAGTCTCGCGGAGGCCGCTGACCTGCCCGCGGCGCTGCTGCGTTACGAGCGCGAGCGCCACCCACGCACGGCCTGGATTACCAATACCTCCTGGCAGCTTGGGAAAGTAGCCCAGTTGGAAAATGCCTGGGTTTGCGGGCTGCGCGACATGGTGATGCGGCTGGCGCCACCAGCGGCGATGCGCGGGCAGATCGTCAAGGCGGCGGGGCATGCGGTCTGAAACCTCGCCCGCCGGGGAACCACGCCTGGACAGGTTGTGGATCACAACCTGCATGGCGCCCAATATGGATTTTATCTGCCGCGACCTGGCCGAGTTTCTAGCCGCGCGCCTGGCGATGCCCGTCGAGGCGCGGATCGACATTCCCTGGCAGGAACGCGAGCGGCTTTTGGACGAAGGGCAAATCCAGCTAGGCTGGATCTGCGGCTTGCCGTATGTCCGCAAAGCGGACCTGCCGTCTCCCACAATCGCTGTTCTGGCAGCGCCAGTGATGCGCGGAGAGCGGTACCAGAACCGCCCGAACTACTTTTCGGACGTGGTGGTGCGGCGAGACAGCGCGTTCCAGTCTTTGGCGGATTTGCGCGGCGCCGCCTGGGCGTACAATGAACCCGCTTCGCACTCGGGATACAATGTGGTGCGTTACGCGCTGGCTGCGCGGGGGGAAACCGCGGGATTCTTTGGCCGGGTGATCGAGTTGGGGGCGCACCAGAACTCCCTGCGCATGATCTTGAATGGGGAAGTGGATAGTTCCGCCATCGACAGCACGGTCCTGGAACGAGAAACCCGCAAAGATCCGGCCATCCAACAACACATCCGCGTCATCGAAACGCTTGGTCCCAGCCCCATTCCGCCCTGGGTGGTTTCAAAGACCGTGCCGGAGGAACAGCGCGCAAAACTACAGGACGCTTTCCGCGCTGTGGAACATGATCCTGACGGGCGCGATCTGCTGGAGCGAGGCGGCATGCTGCGCTTTACGAGCGTGACGGACACTGATTATGACTTGATCCGCGAGATGGCCCGAATGGCGGAAACAGTTAAGCTAGAGATAGGGTAATTAATTGTGCGTGCGAAAGACAAAGTCTTTCGCACGCACAATTATCATATTAATATTATTATCCAATAACTTTTATCAGGTGGTAATTCTTCTTGCCTCTGCGGAGGACGAGGAAGCGGCCGTCCAGCAGATTGGCAATGCCGATTTGCTGGCCCGGCTCGCTGACGCGCTGGTTGTTCAGGTAGATGCCGCCTTCTGTTATTGCGCGGCGGGCCTCCCCTTTGGATTTCAAAAAGCCGGTGTTGGCCAGCAGGTCGATGATGTTTAGCCCGGCGCCTTCCAGATCGGTCTTTGGCAGCTCGCTGGAAGGCACTTCGGCAAAGATGTCCTGGATATCCTCACCCGGCAGCCCGGCGATATCACCGCCAAAGAGGGCCTGGGAGGCCTGTTCGGCGCGCGCCAGGGCGCTGGGGCCGTGGACCATTCCGGTCATCTCGCGGGCCAGCACGCGCTGGGCCTCGCGCTGTTCGGGGCGCTCGGCGGTGACGGCGACCAGCTCTTCAACGCGCTCCCTGGGCTGGAAGGTGAAGTACTTGAGGTAGTTCACCACGTCGCGATCATCGGCGTTCAGCCAGAACTGGTAGAAGCGGTAGGGCGAGGTGCGCTCCGGCGACAACCAGATGGTGCCGGACTCGGTCTTGCCGAATTTGGTGCCGTCCGATTTGGTAATCAGCGGGTAGACCATGCCATAGGCCGCGCCGCCTCCGCGCACCTTGCGGATCAGCTCGACCCCAGCGGTGATGTTGCCCCACTGGTCGCTGCCGCCGGTCTGCAGCGTGCAGCCCAGCCTGTCGTGAAGGTAGAGGAAATCGTATGACTGCAAAAGCATGTAGCTGAATTCGGTGAAGGAGATGCCTTCCTCGCGCTCGATGCGGTTGCGCACCGCGTCTTTTGCGATCATGTAATTGACGGTGAAATATTTGCCAACATCGCGCAAGAAGTCGATCAATGGCACGGTGGTCAGCCAGTCGGCGTTGTTTACCATGCGGGCCGGGTTCGTCTTGACCTCGAAGTCGAGGAAGTGGGCCATCTGTTTCTTGATCGCCTCAACATAAGCCTCGATCTGCTCGCGGGGCATCAGCTGGCGCTCATTGGTTTTTCCACTCGGGTCGCCGATCATGCTGGTTCCGCCGCCCGCCAGCACAATGGGATGATGCCCGAAGCGCTGCAAGCGCGCCAACGCAACCAGCGGGACCAGGGATCCCACGTGCAGGCTGTCGGCGGTAGCGTCGAAGCCGTTGTAGAGCGTTACCGGCCCGCGACCGAGCAGCTCGTCCACGCCCTCAAAACAGTCGTACACCAACCCGCGCCATTTTAGTTCATCAAATACGTTTGTAGCCATACCGATCTTCCGCCGTAAATAGAATCGTACCCTGTAGCAGGGTACGCTCGATTGTAACATAAGTGAATTTTTTTGCGGTGGCTTTGCGAACCATGCAAAAGCCACCGCCGAAGGCATGGGGGTCAGGCGCCGGGCACTTTCGGCATTGAAGGGGCAGCCTGTTCCGTTACCGCACCCACCGCGGGATTTCCGTTGGGCTGGTAGACTGCCAGGGATTCTTTCAACTTCCCCTCGCCATAGCGCCAGCGCACCCACAGGAACACCAGCAGGCTGCCGATAGCGATGGCGGCTATTCCGATGAGCCCGGCTTCAGGACCGAAGGCCCCGCCGGTCCAGAGGTCCGGGCCGCCCTGCTGGATGGCAATGAAGGTGGCACTGGCGCCCCCTCCGCTGACCGGGAAGCCAAATACATTACCCTGGAAGAAGTTCCACGTCATGTGCAGGCCAATGGGGATGGCCAATTCACCGGTCAGGACGAAGCCCAGGCCGAGAAACAGCCCGGCGACGATCAGATTCACGGTGCTGACCCAGGTGGTATTGGCATTCCCCAGGTGAAATAAGCCAAACATGCTTGAAGACACCAGGTACGCCAGCAGAAGGGCCAGGCGCGGGTTGAGCGCTTTGAAGTTGAGCCCTTCGGCGAGGTTGCGCAGGTGGTAACCGCGAGAAAGCATTTCTTCGTAGATGCCGACGGCGAAGAACAAGGCCAGGAAGGAAACCATATCAAGCCAAAAGCTGGCACTACCAAAGCCTTGCAGCATGCTGGTGATGGTAATCCAGCCGGCGGATAACTCGACAACAAAGATGAAAACCATCAGGATGGCGCCGAGGAACAGACCAAAGGCAAAATCGATCCACCAGTTTCGACTGAAGTGAAAACCAAAATCCGGGAAGGGGCGGCGGTCCAGCCAGCGGGAGGCGATCCAGAAACTTAACAAGGCGGATAGCAGCGTTCCGATGGCGGAGATAATCCGGACGAGCGGGTGCGCAAACCAACCCATGATCGTCTGGGGATCCTGGATATTACCACCCGTGGACTGCACGACCATGACGATAAAAAACCCGATTAGCGAATTCACCAGCAGGATGCCGGCGAAGAAAATCAATCCTTGCAGAAGGATGCGCCAGCCGGCGCGCACGCGGCGCTCCGTTCGATTGTAAAAAATGTTCGGCATTGCACTAACCCTCTTCATAAGCATGATACCTGGACCGGCAATTTTTCAAAATCATTGTACTATAGGAAAATCCTGGCTGACCTATCCATTTGGCCGGGAATCAAGAAGAGGGTTGGCCTGTGCCGCGGGCCAACCCTCTTTGTAAATCATTCCTTTTCTTATCCGCGGCGCTTACCTACAGGCGCCGGCGTAGTCGCCGTGACCCAGGTGGGCGGGCAGGGCCGATTGGCCAATGGTGAGGGTGTGGCCGCCTTTCTTCTTATCTGGTTTGTGGCAGACGGTTACTTTGGCGGTGTCCGCATCGGGGATGTCCACTGTGGGTATATCGATGATGATGATGGTGATGACGTGGATGGTCATAACCTCATCAAAGCAGATGCGGATGCGTACCACACTGCCCGGAACCAAAACCCCGGTCGTCCCCGCATGCTCATCCTCATCCTCGTCCTCACCCTGGTCATTTTCACCTTGCTCATTTTCAACATGGACGGTTTCATCCAGGGCCAGCAGCGGCCAGTTGAGCAGCTGGATCTGGTGGCCATCCATGCTCACCACCGTGGCGACAATATCGAAGCAACCAGGGAACCAGATCACTACGCTCAGCGGGTGGATACTCACCGCCAGCCAGGTGCCGTCCGCTTGCAGAACCAGTTCAACGCGCACCAGCATACCAACTTTTATGTCGCCTTCAATCAGCGTTGTCCCGTCCACGATGATTGGTATCCCGCTTACCACCCAGGGATTTGAACTGATGACCACCCCAACCAGGATGATCCTTCCGGAAAGCAGGTCATCGAGCCGTTCGATCCTTGCTGCGATCCAGAGTCCATTTTCATCGATGATGCCTTCGACCAGCACCCGGTCGCCCACCTTCAGGCTGTCGTCAATCTCGGTCCATTCGCGGGTCTCGAAGGCAATGCCAGAAACTTTCCAGGGCTCTTTGCTTTCCAACGTGCCGGTGAATTCAAACGAACGCGAGTCATCTTCCGCGCGCCGGATGCTTGCGGCGATCCATGCGTTATTTGGGTCAATCGTTCCTCTGACGCGCACCAAATCGCCTTCTTTGAGGCCGGTGTCCAGCAGGGTTTCGGCATTGGTCGTGACTGGAATACCGGAAATCGTCCAGGTGGTACCGTTGATTTCATTTATGATGCCGGTGAAGTCGAACGGCAGGCCAAGCTGCGGGTCAACCCGTTGAATCGTGCCGGCTTGCAGCTTGCCATCGGGGAGTACGATCCCCTGAACCAGTACGGTGTCACCGGCAGCAATGCCTGCCCCGATTTCCGTATCCAGCGTGACGGCGATGCTCTGCCCGTTGATTTTCCACTCGCTATCGCCAATCGTATCAACCTTACCGGTCAGGCGGAACTGGTTTACCGGTGGGGTGTAGATCCGGGTGATCCGGTCGGCTGCTTTTGTTTCATCTTCCAGCAGATGGCCTTTTACCAGAACCCAGTCGCCGGCTTTTGGATCGCCGCTGAGAATGGTTTTCTCGTCTACCGCAAAACTTTGCCCGGCAACAATCCAGGTGTCACCCGTTTGCGTGACGACGCCCTGCACGACAACGCTGTTAAAAGGCTCGAGCGGTGGCATTTGCGGAAAGATGATGGTCATTTGGCCCACACCAACCAGGACTGTCTTTTCCAGGCCGGTGACCGCAACAATGCCCTCATCCACATAGAAATATACCGACGACCCGGTGGTCATGACAACCTGGAATCTGGTTCCTTTCGCCTGTCCGGTTCCAGCAGGCGTTTTGACTTCGTAACGGGAATCTGGATCTTTTGATGGAGCAACCTCATGGTCGCTTTGCCCGGAAAGCTGGGTAAGCAGGATGGTGCGCGGCTTGTTTCCCCCCGGGGCATCCAACGCATCGATGGCAAGCTCGCTGCTGGCCTGGAGCATTGCGCGGCTGCCATCGTTGAAAACCAGGGCGGCGCTGGAAAGGCTGCCGGCGCGCAAATGCTGCCCCGCGCTTACTTCCTGGCCTGATTCTGCCGGCGCCCACTGGCCGTCCGGTCCCTGGACTTCGACCTGCCCGCGGAGTTCCTGGACCGCGGCAGTTTGCGCCGTCAGGTTCAGGGCAGCGTTGTTTCTGGCTTTTGCCAGGCGGGAGGTCAGCAGGATGCCGCCAGTGCCGAGAACCGCGGATAATCCGCAGGCCAACAGGATCAATACAACACAGCTTCCGGCCAGGAGGACCGGCCAGGGGAAGGAGGATTTTTTACCAGGTGCGTCCATGATTTCTCCAGAGATGGGGGTTGGTGAAGATCGGGCGAACAAAAACGGGAATAATGCGTTCGTTAACTCATTAACGCGCCAGCTGGTGGAAAAGAGTCGCACATTTTTGGTATATTGACAAAACCCCCCGTTTTTGCTATAAACAGGACAACTTAATACCGAAAGGCTGTGAAGAGAAAGAGTACGCGCCGAAACGATGGTCCAGAGAGTGGGGACCGGTGAGAATCCCACCCATACGCCAGCGCCGAATGGTTCTCAGAGCCGCAGGGCAAACGCGCACGCCTGTGCGAACCAGTAGCCCGCGCCGGAACTGCCACCGTTATCCAGGCTAAGGGTATACCCGGCATGTTTGATTGCTGGCGTACCCGAAAAGTGAGGCTGGCTTCTTTCCCCATCCAAAATGCGGAAGCATAAAATGCTTTAGCATTGGTCATCACGGTGGGGTTTTTTGTTCCAAGCGCACCGGACAACGCAGACAAGCGGAGTGCGGCGCTCAGCCTAAGTTGGGTGGCACCACGGGTACCCTCTCCCGTCCCAAGGACGAGTGAGGGTTTTAATTTCTCTGGATCGAAAAATCCAGGGGCTTACCGGAGGAGCCATGCTTGAAAAGATACCCCAACCTACCATTTCCGAAATGACAAACGAACCCGCGCCGGCCCGTCTTTTACCGGCGCCGGTGGTGCGCGAGCTGCCGGCGGACCTGGAAACGCCCGTTTCCGTCTACCTGAAGCTATCCGGGCAGGGACCATCCTTTTTATTGGAAAGCGTGACCGGCGGGGAGCAGGTGGCGCGCTACTCGTTTATCGGTATGCAGCCCAGCCGGGCGTACGTGCTGCGCGGGCGCTCGATCGAATGCCGGCGCGAAGGACCAGCGCCAGGAAATCGCTCTGGCGGAGGGAATGGACCCGCTGGACGGCCTGCGGGCGGAGCTCGACCGCTTCCGCTCGGCGGCTGTCCCCGGGCTGCCGCGTTTCGCGGGCGGGCTGGTCGGCTACCTGAGTTATGAAATGATCCGCTACTTTGAGCCGAGCGTGGCGGTTGAGCCGCACGCCGAGCTGCCGGATGGCCTGTTTTTACTGACGGATACCCTGGTGGCCTTCGATCATGCCTTTGGCCGGCTGCTGCTGATCGCCAACATTTACCCCGGGGAAGATGATGAGGCTGCCGCGCGGTCGGCCGCCGAAGCGCGGCTGGATGAGATCGAGCGCCGGCTGCTGGCCCCGCTGCCGCGCTGCCCGCACGCAAGCCGGCCCAGCCGGTTTCGACCGAAGCTGCGCTCCAACATGACCCGCGAGCAGTACTGTCGAGGCGGTGCGGGCGGCCAAGGAACACATCGCGGCGGGCGATATCTTCCAGGTGGTGCTTTCGCAGCGCCTGAGCCGCGAGACGACCGCCGAACCGTTCGCCATTTACCGCGCGCTGCGCCGCTTGAACCCATCCCCGTACATGTATTTCTTTGACTTTGCCGGCCTGGCCGGCGAGACCCGATCTGTACCTGATTGGCGCTTCGCCGGAGCTGCACGTGCGCCTGGAAGGCCGGCGCGCCACCGTCCGCCCGATTGCCGGCACCCGCCCGCGCGGCAAGACGCCCGCAGAAGATCAGGCACTGGAGCATGAGCTGCTGGCGGACCCCAAGGAACGCGCCGAGCACGTGATGCTGGTGGACCTGGCGCGCAACGACCTGGGCCGGGTGTGCGAGTACGGCAGCGTGCACGTCCCCGAGCAGATGGTGGTGGAGCGCTATTCGCATGTGATGCACATCGTTTCGCAGGTGGAAGGCCAGCTTCGCCCGCAGTTCGACGCCTTTGACCTGGTGCGGGCTACCTTCCCGGCGGGCACGGTCAGCGGCGCGCCAAAGATCCGCGCCATGCAGATCATCCACGACCTGGAAGCCGACCCGCGCGGCCCGTATGCCGGGGCGGTAGGGTACTTTGCCGGGGACGGCTCGATGGATACCTGCATCACCATCCGCACGCTGGTGATGCGCGGGCAAACCGTTTCGATCCAGGCCGGGGCGGGCATTGTGGCCGACTCGGACCCCGAGCGCGAGTACCAGGAAACGTTGAACAAAGCCCGCGCACTGGCGGTGGCCGTCGAAATGGCGGAGAAATAAGAGCGGGACACGGATAAAGAGGATGGACACAATATGATTGCTGTGATTGATAACTACGACTCATTTACCTACAACCTGGTGCAGTACCTGGGTGAACTGGGCGCGCAGGTGCGCGTATTCCGCAATGATGCGGTCACCGTCGAGGAGCTGGATGCGCTCGAGCCCAAGCCATATTGTCATTTCGCCCGGGCCGGGCGACCCGGCGGATGCGGGCATCTCCAGGGAGGTGATCCGCAGGCTGGGCGCCGGAGACCGCCGGCCGGTGCTGGGGGTGTGCCTGGGGCACCAGTGCATCGGCGAGGTGTTTGGCGGGCAGGTGGTCCGCGCTCCGCGACTGATGCACGGCAAGACCTCGCCGGTGTACCATTATGGCGGCGACCTTTTCCAGGGCGTTCCCAGCCCATTTGAGGCCACCCGCTACCATTCGCTCATTGTCCAGGAGCCGCTGCCGGAGCAGCTCGAAGCAACCGCCTTTACCCGCGAAGGTGAGCTGATGGGCCTGCGCCACAAGACGCTACCCAATCTATGGCGTCCAGTTCCACCCGAATCGATTCTGACCGTGTCGGGTAAACAAATTCTGCAAAACTTTTTAGCTGTTCAGTAGCATGGAAAACAATAAAGTGACACGGATCAGAAGGAGGAGAAATGTTAAAACCTTTTATTGCCAAATTGATGCACCGCGAGGATCTGAGCGCGGAGGAGGCCGAACAGGCCATGCAGATTATCATGTCCGGCCAGGCGACCGACGCGCAGATCGGCGGGTACCTGATCGCGCTGCGCATGAAAGGCGAAACGGTGGACGAGATCACCGGCAGCGCGCGCGCCATGCGCGCCCAGGCCGGTAAAGTGCCCTATGATGTGGACGGCGACCCGCTGCTGGATACCTGCGGAACGGGCGGCGATGGGGCGCACACCTTTAACATTTCCACCACTGCGGCCTTTGTCATCGCCGGGGCGGGGCGCAAGGTGGCCAAGCACGGCAACCGCGCCGCCTCCTCGCGCTGCGGCAGCGCCGATGTGCTGAATGCGCTGGGCGTCAACCTGGATCTGACCCCCGAACAGGTGGCGGCGTGCATCGAGCAGGTGGGGATCGGCTTCATCTTTGCCCCCCGCTTCCACCCGGCGATGAAGTACGCCATCGGCCCGCGCCGCGAGCTGGGCCAGCGCACCATCTTCAACCTGCTCGGCCCGCTGACCAACCCGGCCGGGGCCACCCACCAGCTGATCGGCGTATACGACCCGGCGCTGACCCAACCGCTGGCCGAAGTGCTGGGCTCGCTGGGCGGGCAGGCCGCCTTTGTGGTGCATGGGTACGGCGGGCTGGATGAGCTGACCACCAGCGGCCCCAACCGGGTCAGCCACCTGAGCGATGGCAAGGTGACCACCTACGAGCTGGATGCGCTGACCCTGGGGCTGCGCCCGGCCGCCGCGGATGACCTGCGCGGCGGCGACCCGGCGGAGAACGCCGTGATGATGCGCGCGCTGCTTTCGGGCCAGGACCGCACTCCGCGCCGCGATGTGGTGCTGCTCAACAGCGCGGCCGCGCTGGCTACCGAAACAGGCGATTTTCCCTCCGCCCTGGTTGAAGCCCGCGCCGCGCTCGAATCCGGCGCGGCCTGGAAAAGCTGGATACCCTGGTGGCCTTCAGCCAGAAAATTACGCAAACGGCAAGCGCGTTATAATGATTCAAGAATGAATATCTTAGACGAAATTTTTGCCTATAAACGCGAAGAGGTTGCCGCGCGCATGCGCGCATGCTCGCTGGCCCAGGTGCAGCGAGACGCCGAGGAAGCCGCGCCGGCCGCTGGATTTTATCGGCGCGCTGCATACATGGCGCGCCGCCCGGCCCTGATCGCCGAGGTGAAGCGCGCCTCGCCTTCGCGCGGGCTGCTGGTCCAGGATTTTGATCCGCTGCGCCTGGCGCGCATTTACCAGGAGAACGGCGCGGCGGCCATCAGCGTGCTGACCGATGAGCGCTATTTCCAGGGCCACCTGGACTATCTGCGCCAGATCGCGCGGATATCGCCGCGCCTGCCGCTGCTGCGCAAGGATTTTACCTGCGATCCCTACCAGGTTTACGAAGCGCGCGCCGCCGGGGCGGATGCGATGCTGCTGATCGCGGCGTATCTCGACCCGGCCAGCCTGCGCGATCTGCACGCCCTGATCCGCGAGCTGGGCATGGCGGCGCTGGTGGAGGTGCATACCGCAAGCCGAGCTGGACGCCGTTCTACCTCTGCAGCCCGCCCTGGTGGGGATCAATAACCGCAACCTGCACGATTTTACCGTGCACCTGGAAACCACCTTCGACTTGCGCCCGCGCATCCCCGCCGGCGTGTGCCTGGTGGCGGAGAGCGGCATTCACACCGCGGAGGATGTGCGCCCGCCTGGCGGCTGCCGGCGTCGATGCGATTCTGGTGGGCGAAGCGCTGGTGACGGCGCAGGATGTCGCTGGGAAAGTGCGCAGCCTGGCCGGCTTGCCGTGAAAAAGGAGGTCGAACGATGAAGATGAAAATTTGTGGGATTAAGACCTTTGACGACGCGCTGATGGTGATCGAGGCAGGCGTCGATATCATTGGCTTTAACTTCTATACCCAAAGCCCGCGCTATATCAGCCCGGGGGACTGCATGCGCCTGGTCGTGCGGCTGGAAACGGCCCTGCGCGAGGAGATGTCGAGGGTGACGATGATGGGCGTGTTTGTCAATTCCGAGCGCGATAACATGCACGCCATCTTTCGCGACTGCCACCTGGATATGATCCAGCTTTCCGGTGATGAGCCGCCGGAGGTGCTGGAACAGTTGGGCGAGCGCGCTTTCAAGGTGCTGCGGCCCACTTCGTTTGCGGAATTTGACCGACGCGGTCGAGCGCTACCCGCGCCGGACCATGGCGCCTGCCTGGATGATCGACACCTACCGCCCCGGGGAGTACGGCGGCACCGGCCAGACGGCGGATTGGGACCTGGCGCGCCAGATTGCCCAGACCAGCCGCCGATCCTGCTGGCGGGCGGGCTGAACCCGGATAATGTGGCCGACGCCATCCGCCAGCGTCAATCCCTGGGGGGTGGATGTGGCCTCGGGGGTCGAGTCTGCGCCGGGCGTGAAAGATCCGCAAAAAGTGCGCGCCTTTATCCGGGCGGTGCGCTCTGCCGTCAAGGAACATTCGCTATGATTGGCAGTCCTGCTCAAACGCCTGCCCAGACCGGGTCCCAGGCGGGCTGCCGACGAAGTTTGGCCCCTACGGCGGCCAGTTTGTCCCCGAGACGCTCATGCCCGCCCTGGTCGAGCTGGAAGCGGCCTACCGGGCCACGCAGGTCGACGCTGGCTTTTCAGGCTGAGCTGGCCGATCTGCTGCACACCTACGTCGGCCGGCCCACCCCGCTGACCTATGCCCGCCGCCTGAGCGCGGACCTGGGCGGGGCGCAGATTTACCTCAAGCGCGAAGACCTGGCCCATTCCGGGGCGCATAAGATCAACAATGCCCTCGGGCAGGCGCTGCTGGCCAGACGCATGGGCAAACGGCGCATCATCGCCGAGACCGGCGCCGGGCAGCACGGGGTGGCCACGGCGACCGCCGCGGCCTGCTCGGGCTGGAATGCGTGGTCTACATGGGCACGGTGGATATCGCCCGCCAGCAGCCCAATGTGCTGCGCATGCGCCTGCTGGGCGCCGAGGTGCGCCCGGTGGAGAGCGGCAGCCGCACGCTGAAAGATGCGGTCAACGAAGCCATCCGCGATTGGGTGACCAATGTGGACGATACCTATTACCTGCTCGGCTCGGCGCTGGGCCCGCACCCGTACCCGACCATGGTGCGCGATTTCCAGGCGGTCATCGGCAGGAAGCCCGCCAGCAGATCCTGGAGCAGGCCGGCGGCCTGCCGGATGCCTGCATGGCCTGCGTGGGCGGCGGCTCGAATGCCATCGGACTGTTCCACGCCTTTCTGGACGACGCCGCAGGTGCGCCTGATTGGCGTGGAGGCCGGCGGGCGCGGCATTGCCAGCGGGCGAGCACGCCGCGCGCTTCAGCGACCCGCAAACTGGGCCGCCCCGGCGTGCTGCACGGCGCCTACACCTACCTGCTGCAGGATGAAGATGGCCAGGTGGCGCTGACCCATTCGATCTCCGCCGGGCTGGATTATGCCGCGGTTGGCCCGGAGCACTCCTACCTGCGCCAGATCTGGCCGGGCCGAGTATACCTACGCGGACGATGACGCAGGCCCTGGAAGCTTTCCAGCGTCTGGCGCACCTGGAAGGCATTCTGCCCGCGCTGGAATCGTCCCACGCGGTTGCCGAGGCCATCCGCCGCGCGCCGGGCATGCAGAAGGATCAGATCCTGCTGGTCAACCTGTCTGGGCGCGGGGATAAGGATCTGGATACCGTCATGAAAGCTTTGCAGCCCGCAGCGGATGAAAACCGATGAACACGGAAAAGAATATTCGTACAATGAATGGGCTGGACCACATTACACAGACCTTCACGGCGCTGCGTGAAGCAGGCCGCGCGGCGCTGATGCCCTACTTTACCCTGGGCTACCCGACTGCCGCGGAGTTCGCTGGCGGGTAGTGGAGGCGCTGGCGCGCGGCGGCGCCGACCTGATCGAGCTGGGCGTGCCCTTCTCCGACCCGCTGGCGGATGGCCCCACCATCCAGCATTCCACGCAGGTGGCCCTGGAGCAGGGCATGAACGTGGCGCGCTGCCTGGAGCTGGTGGCACAAATCCGCGACGCGCGGCGTGACGCAGCCGCTGCTGCTGATGGGCTATATCAACCCGATGCTGGCCTATGGGGTTGAGCGCTACGCTGCGGATGCGCAGTGCAGCCGGCGCGGATGGCTTGATTGTGCCCGACCTGCCCATGGAAGAGGCGGATGCCCTGGAAGCGGCCTGCCGCGCGCACGGCCTGGCGCTGGTCTACCTCGTCTCGCCCGCATCAACGCCGGAGCGCGTCGCCGCGCTGGCCGCGCGCACTACCGGCTTCCTCTACCTGGTCTCGCTCACCGGCGTAACCGGCGAGCGGGCCGCTCTTTCCGACGGGCTGGCCGAGTTCGTGGCGCGGGTTCGCGCTGCCGCCCCGGACCTGCCGCTTGCGGTCGGCTTTGGCATCTCTACACCCCAGCAGGCTCGCACCATCGCCGGCCTGGCGGACGGCGTGATCATCGGCTCTGCCCTGATCCGCGCCGCCGGAAATTCTGCGACACCCGCGTCCGCGGCTGAGGAATTTGTTGGCAGGATTCGGACCGCTATGACTGAGTAGCGGACCGCTATTCAGTCATAGCGGGCCGCTATTCAGCCATAGCGGACTGCTCCAAATTCAGATGCAGGGTGGGCCAGCCCGCAGCTTGCTGCGGGCTGGCCCACCCTCTTTCCAATTTCCCTATTGACATTTATAACGCGGCGCGTTATACTCTTCTCATAACGCATTGCGTCATATCATCTGCTTTTGGAGGAACCCAATGACCATTCCTGAAACCCCAACCGAAAAAACCGAAACCGAGCGCGCCCGCGGCCCGCTCTATGAAACGACCCGCATGGTTCTGCTCGCCGGCATCGGCGCCATTTCTTTGGCGCAGGACGAAATCAACAACTTCCTCGACCGGCTGGTCGAGCGCGGTGAGATGGCCGAAGCCGACGCCCGCAAACTGGTGCGCGAAGTGGCCGAGCGCCGCGAAAAGCTCGAACACGAGCGCCGCCAGACCACCCGGGCAGCCAGCGCCGCCGCCCCCGCCGCCACGCGCGGCGACATCGAAGCCCTCAACGCCCGGGTTGCCGAGCTGACCCGCCAGATCGAAGAACTGCGCCGCTCGAGCTCCTAAGCGCGAACCTTACCTTCACCGATGCTGTGGGATGGGGGCGGGCTTCGCCCGCCCTCACTACTCCCTGAACACGAAACCCTGACTCCTGTACTCTAAAAAACCTTATGCCCCTGATAAAACGCTACGCCAACCGCAAACTGTACGACACCGAAACCAAACGTTACGTCACGCTGGATGACCTGGCCGCTTTTGTGCGCCAGGGCGAGGACCTGCGCGTGGTGGACCATGCCACCGGCGAAGACCTGACCTCCCAGACCCTTTTCCAGATCATCTTCGAAGAGGAAAAGAAAATCGGCGGGCTTCTTCCGCAGCTCTTCCTCACCCGGCTCATCCGCGCCGGTGGATCTACCCTGGGCGCGCTGCGCACCCGCCTGGTGGCGATTGACCCCTTCCAGACCGTTGACGAAGAAATCCGCCGCCGCATCCAATCGCTCGTGGAGCAGTCCCTGCTCGGCCCGGAGGAAGCCGCGCGCTTCCAAAACCTTTTGCTGCACCGCTCCGCTGCTGCGGGCGCGGTTAGCATCCCGGTGACCCCTGAGGAGCCGCCTGACCCATCGCAGCAGCCGGCCGACCCCGGCGAGCTCGACGCGCTCCTCAGACAGGTGGAAACGCTGGAACAACAACTGGAACAGCTCAAAAAATAATCCAATAAAAAACCCCCGGCAACGGGGGTTTTTTATTGGATTATTTTTATATCCTTTTTACTTTATCATAATTCGTTTTTCACGGCCGAAAACCTACAATGAAACCAACCAAGAAAGTCCTTTGCAAACGAACGTCAACGCGATCCACTGAGCTGGCCTCGTGGATCGACTTTATTTGTCCCCGCCCCATTTCGCCCGCTCGCGCGGATGTCGAAGTGGCGGAGCGCGGAAAAAAACCATTACTGGAGAGAACGCCCACATGATGATCCCAACCGAAAATACCCCCGCGCCCGTTCTGGAGGAAGAACCCTCCATTGATCTGCGCCAATACCTGGCGCTGTTCGGTCATTGGTGGTGGCTGATTTTGCTCGCCACGCTGCTGGCCGCCGCGGCCGGGTACTTCGTTTCTACCCAGATGACCCCGATCTACCAGGCCTCCACGACCCTGCTGATCAACGAAGCCCCCTCCGGACAGGCCGCCGACTATAACAACATCCTCACCTCCGAGCGGCTGGCGCGCACCTATGCCCAGATGCTGGTGAAGCGCCCGGTGTTCGAGAAGGTGATCGCCCGGCTGAGCGTGGCGCTCACGCCCGACCAGCTCACCGATATGGTGACTGCTTCGCCCGTGCGCGACACGCAGCTGATCGTGATCAACGTGGAATCGGCGGACCCGGGGCTGTCGGCCACGGTTGCGAATGCGCTGGTGCTGGTCTTCTCCGAGCAGCTCACCGACACGCAGTCCTCGCGCTACGGGGCCTCCAAAGACAGCCTCAAAACCCAGATGGCTGAGACCGAAACGCAGATCGCCTCGCTGAACCAGGCGATGAACATCGCGACGAACCCGGACGAGATTGACCGCATCGAAACGCGGCTCAACCAGTACCAGCAGATCTACGCCAACCTGGTGGTGAGCTACGAACAGGTGCGCACTACCGAAGCCCAGACGCTCTCGAACGTGGTGCAGGTTGAGCAGGCGATTGTGCCCACGGGGCCGATCAAGCCCAAAACGATGCAGAACACTTTCCTGGCCGCGGCGGTGGGGCTGATGCTGGTGGTGGGCGGCATCTTCGCCTCCGACGCGCTGGACGACACGGTGAAATCGCCGGACGAGATCAACCGCCAGCTGCGCCTGCCGATCATGGGCACCATTTCGCGCTACGCGGAACCGGAGGATGGGCAGCTGATTACGCGCGCGCAGCCGCGCTCGCCGGTGGCCGAATCTTTCCGCGCCCTGCGGACGAATGTGCAGTACGCCTCGGTGGACCATCCGCTGCACAGCATTATCGTGACCTCCCCGGCGCCGGGGGATGGCAAAACCACGACCACCGCCAACCTGGCCACGATTATCGCGCAGGGCGGGCGGCGCGTGACGATTATCGACGCGGACCTGCACCGGCCCAGAGTGCATCATGTTTTCAAAATCGAATCGCGGCCGGGGCTCTCGGCGCTGTTTATCAAGCCCACGGTGCGGCTGAACGGGTCTTTCCAGGCGACCAGCTCGGAACGGCTGCACGTGATCGCGGCGGGCGAGCTGCCGCCCAACCCCTCGGAGCTGCTGGGGACCAACCGCATGCGCGAGATTTTGGACGCGACGCTGGAACAGTCGGACATGGTGTTTATCGACACGCCGCCGGTACTTTCGGTGACGGACGCGGTGGTGCTGGCCCCGATTGTGGATGGGGTGCTGATCGTGGTGCGGCCGGGGGTGACCAAGATGAACGCGCTGAAATACGCGGTGGAGCAGCTGCGCTATGTGGGGGCGAATGTGGTGGGGATTGTGCTGAACTCGGTGGACAACCAGTCTTCGCGCTACGGGTACTATTACAAGTCGTACTCGTACAAGCAGTATAAGTATTACCGGACGAACGGGAAGGCGCCGCAGTCGCTCGCCGCGCCGCGCCGGACGCACGCCACGACCACGCAGGAAGAGCCGGAGTTGAATTTGCATTAGGGAACAGGGAGCAGGGAGCAGTGAACAGTGAACAGTGATCAGTGAACAGTGATCAGGGAGCAGGGAAGATGGGGGGGGGCGGGACGGGACGGGATGGTGGTTAGGGGGAGTGGGGCGGGGTTTTCTTTGAGGTCATTCTTTTTTACTTGCGGGATGGTATTTTCTTTCTTATGAAAAAAATTCTCCTTACCGGCGCGGCCGGTTTTATTGGGTCTCACCTGGCCGAAGCGCTGATCCAGCAGGGCGCGGCGGTGCGCGCGTTCCTGCACTATAACTCGCGCGGCGACCCGGGGCTGCTGCGCCACATTCCGGCGGCGCTGTTCAAGGAGATCGAGATGATCTCGGGCGACCTGGCGGACGCGGACGCGGTGCACCAGGCGGTGAAGGGCTGCGATACGGTCTTCCACCTGGGCGCGCTGACTTCGATCCCCTACGGGCTGCATCATCCCGCAGCAGGTGGTGGCGGCGAATGTGAATGGGACGCTGAATGTGCTGATCGCGTGCCGGGACGCGGGGGTGCAGCGCCTGCTGCATACGTCGGCGGGGGAAGTGTACGGGGCTCCGCGCGAGCTGCCGGTGCACGAGGACCATCCGCTGCACGGGCAGACGCCCTACGCGGCCTCGAAAATCTCGGCCGACAAGCTGGCGGAATCGTTCTACTGCTCGTACGGGCTGCCGGTGGTGACGCTGCGCCCGTTCAACGTGTACGGCCCGCGCCAGCAGGCCCGGGCGATCATCCCGGGGCTGATCACGCAGGCGCTGGCGTGCCCGGAGATCCACCCTGGATCGCTGGAAACGCGGCGCGATTATACGTACGTGGCGGACGTGGTGGCGGGCTTCCTGCGAGCGGAGCGCGCGCCGGGGGTGGAAGGGCAGGTGTATAACCTGGCGACGGGCCACCAGGTGACGACGGCGCAGCTGCTGCACGCGATCCTGGACCTGACGCCGCAGTTTGGCCGGGCGGGCTGCCCGCCGGTGGTGACGAGCCCGCGGCGGGTGGAAGGGCCGCCCGTAGCAGCGTACGCGCAGCCCGCGCTGTTGGGGTATGAAACGGCGCCGCGCACGCCGTCGGATAATTCGCGGGCGCACGCGGACCTGGGCTGGTCGCCGAGCACGCCGTTGAACGAGGGGCTGCGGCATACGATCGCGTGGGTGGCGGGGCATTTGGAAGCGTACCGGTCAGGCGTGGGCGAGATGTGAGAGACTTTCCCGGCTCCCTGGCGGCATCTATCAGCCCTTAATCAGAATTAACAGTCTTGTTAACAACACAACAAATTGGCAATTATAATTGGCACCAAGTCCAACAAAGCCACGTGAAATAAAAAAATTGCATACGACAATCTGAATGGACTGATCAACGGTACGATGGCTGCTAGGTATAGTTATTGGCAAGCTTGACCGCATTACCAACCGGCCCGGTAGTCCTTGGTTTCATATTGACAATGAAGAAGGGAATGAAATGTCTAATAGCAATCTAATGGGTATTAATGATTTTATAGAAAATAGTTGTAATAAGAAAGATGATGTGTGGTTCCTTGATGGCCACAAAATTTTTTAATTATTCGGATAGCCCGGAAGAGGAAAGATATATTCATAATGTTATAAACAATGCTCATGATATATCATCTACATCCAGGGAGCTGGAAACACATATACGAAATTGGGTGAGTTTTTACCATCTTTCGCGAGAAAGATCTTTGGCATATTGGCCGTTAGCAATTTCAAAAGAAACGACTATTCTTGAGGTGGGCTCGGGGTGCGGTGCACTCACTCGCTTTTTTGGAGAACGAGCGAAATTTGTTTTGGCACTTGAAGGAAGTCCAATTCGTGCATTAATTACCCATTCTCGAGTGCGCGATTTGGACAATGTAGAAGTCCTTTGTGCCCCGTTTCAAGATATACAATTCAATATGAAATTTGACTGCATTATATTCAATGGTGTTTTTGAATACTCAGCCAGTTTTGTTAATGGGGAAGAACCTTATATTCAGATACTTGAAAAATCCAAAGAATTACTCAAACCAGATGGAGCCCTTATTATTGCGATAGAAAATCAATTAGGTTTGAGATACTTTAGTTCTAGTCGAGAGGAACACAATAATGTTATGTTTGATGGGATTGAGGGTTATCCCAGATTTACAAGCGGAGCACACACATTCGGATATAAGCAACTGACCAAGATGCTTAGCGATCGTTTTGGGCAAGTAGAAACTTTATTCCCTTTGCCAGATTACAAACTGCCGGAGGCAGTTGTTCGAGAAACGTTATTCGATTTTGTGTCTTGTGCAGATTTGTTTGCATGCAAAAGCAGTTTTAGCCATGGAGCGGCTAGACGTCCTTATTTTCATGAGCGACTTGCATGGCACGAAATCGAAAAGAATGAATTGTTGTCTCAAATGGCGAACTCATTTATTTTTATTGCCAGTAATGAACCATGTAAGTTGCTTCCCAAAAGTTGGCTGGGAAGTATTTATTCAATACACCGCGGCCCGCGTTTTACAACTTGCACAGATATAACTAAAGGTATCAATGGGAGTGTATGCGTACGAAGAAGAATCTGGAACATAAAGATGTTAATATTCAGAACACTCTAATTGATCAAAATTTAAATTCTGATTTATGGTCAAATGGTCAATCTTTACATACTATATTGGCGAAAAGCATGTGTGAAAAGAAATCGATTTCACTAAAAAATAGGTTAGAAAAAACAGTACTCCCATGGTGGAACCAAATTGAGAAGAGCGACGAATATCTATCCCCGGATTCCATTGATCTGGGTTGGAATAATTCCATTTTATATCAGGACAAGGTTTGTTTCATTGATAGAGAATGGATTTGGAATGAAAGAGTTGCTCCAGAATGGCTTATCTTACGTACAGTTAGCCAATTTGTCGCTGAAGAATTACCTTATGTTCATCGTTGGGCACGGGCAGTACGGTTTACAAATGAGTGGACATTGATGCGTACAGTGGCAACCATTTGTGGACAGAAACTATCATTTAAAGCTTTTCTAAAATCGATTTAGTCCGAAATTAAATTACGACAATCTGTTGGGTGGATTTCTGGAAAAAAATGGAGAACTATCATCATAGCTTTTCTGCCACTCCAGATACGGCAATACATGAAGTTTAGAAGGAGAAGTTTTCAATAAATTCTGGTAAAAGGTGATTTTACGGGCGTAGTTAAATCGGTTTGAACCCTTTTTCGGTTTGGGCACTAAGAAATTTAAAAAAATCGATATTTTGGAGTATTTACGACAGGGCATGAATCAATAATTCCAGATAAGCAAGGCATGTAGCGATCATTAAACGGTGTTTATAAGGTGAAAATGACAGTGGATGTTTTTTCTGAGGGTAAAAAGAGTAAGCTATTACAGCTATTTAGTGGTAGCGATTTATCGTTGACTACCAATCTGGTTTTATCGGGCATAACTACAATTGCTCTCTTCGTCAGTGGAACGGTACTGATAATGGTCCTTGGTCGCTATTTACCGGTAGCTGTGTTTGGAGAAGTAGTCTATGCGTTTACTTTTGCAAATCTAGCAATGATCATTCCTAGTTATGGGTTTCCACTGATGGTTGTGAGAGAAATAGCGCAAAAGCGATTGTCTCCCGCAAAAGCTGTAATAAACATTCTGGTCGCCCAAATTCTGCTCTCTCTAGTCACTATAATTGGATTAGGCATCTTCGTGGCCTTCAGTCATCTGCCACCCGGCTTTTACCTGGTGCTTTCAATCTTTGGCGTGGCTGGAATCCTGAACGGATTTAGTACCGTCATATCGGCCATTAATAAGGGGCTGAATGATTTCATGGTCGAAGCCAAGGTGGCGGTTATTAAAACCTTATCGATATGTATTTTTATCTTTGGTGCCTTAGTTTTATTTCCGCATACCTCGATTACTTTTGGTTGGGCTATGCTCATAAGTAATGTTTTGGGGCTTGTTGCAGCTCTGATTTTGGTAAGACCACTGCTTATGATGGAACGGGGGTTGCGTCCCAACCATATCATTGTTCGTAACCTTTTAGGATCGGGGTTCCCTTTTGCACTACAATTGTTCCTCGGCACCCTGTATTTCCAGTTTGACACGCTTATTGTTGGGCAACTAATTAATATGGAAGCAGTGGCCTTTTATCAAGCGGCGACTTGGCTTGTTATGGCAGTAATACCAGTATCAATGATTGTAAATAATGCATTTTTCCCCCGACTATCCAGGGCTTATGATCCGGGATTAAAAAAGTTTACTTCCTCTGATCCTCAAAAGATGCTCGGCGCTTTGCTATTTTTGGGGGTATCCGGCACGCTCCTTTTTGTTATTCTTGCACACCCAATTATTTCCATCATATACGGCCCGAAAATGTTGGCTAGTGTAACGATTCTTCGGGTCTTCGCTTTAGTGCTCCTGTTCCGCTTTGTGGCAAGTGGATATGGCTTGTTACTGATTGCTTGCGGACGACAGCTCATATTGGTCTGGGCTGCTGGGGTCGCAGCTTTCGTCACTATAGTATTGAATTTAGTTTTGGTTCCTTCGTATGGGATTATTGCTAGCGCCTGGGTAAATGTTGCCTCGAATTTGTTAGTTCTGTTGATTTGTCTGTTCGCCTTCTATGGCAAGACGCTTCTGAGAAACCCTTTTCAGAAATTTGATCACCAGATATAAGTAAGGTAGTTGCACATCTCATTTTAGTTTCCCGGAAATAAAAAAAATGATAGGTTTATTAATTTTCCTTGTATTGACTATTACTATAACTATTATTGTTTACAGGCGAAATTCAGGGAACATCATGTCGCCGGTATTCATTTTTATTTTTTGTTGGTATTTACCTTTCAGTGTTTCATTATTGGGGTTGTCTGTCTGGCAGGGTGAATATAGCCAACAAGCTTTGTGGATTATAGTTGGCGTGACATTTTTGATGGGAAGTTTATTTTTAATTGCCGACCTGGTTTTTGCGAGAAAAATTCCTATGATAGCTGCCGTCGCTAATATAAGAAATAGTGCCAAAACAATTAGATGGGATTCCTTTCGGATAGTTTTTATTCTACTGCTTTGTACGATTATTATGACCTTTATGTTTTATTGGATTGAAATTAGGCCTGCTGGTGTTTCGTTATTTTCTTTTGATCAAAGTTTAGCTACTGAATTAGGGTCAAAGATAAACCGAGTCGTGTAAAGATTCTGAAGCTTCAACTCAGATAATATCTGGAGATTATCTAGTAGGGGCTGTAGCCTTTTTAGGATTTCTTTTTTCGAAGCGATACCAGAAAATATATGCGATCCTGGCATTAGTGCCATTAGTCACTGGTCTACTCAAAATGTCGAAGATGGATATGTTAGAACCGATTGTAACTTATGCAGTTATAGGATACTTCACTTATTGGAGCAAGAAAAATTTTTCATTATCGAAGATTTTTCAGATACTGTTAGTAACGGCTGTAGTAATCTCTATGTCTTTCGGTTATCTTGTGAATTTAAGAAATATGCGGACATTTGGACAAACTACTCTTGACTATAGTAGGTTAATTGGATTCCGCCTGAACACGGGCTCTAGCGTGATTGACGAAGCTATGGCGTTTTATTATGGTTATGCATGTTTAAATTTTATTAATTTTGATCGAGCACTAAAGTTTTCGCCAGAGTATAAATTAGGAATTTCATTCTTTAGACCTAGTGTTTACTTTAACGTTAAGAGGGGATGAAATAGATGTGATATATGGCCAACAATCGATTTAAACTACATATTACCTGCAGCTACTGTTGGAACTTTCATGAGAGATCTCTATTTTGAAGGAGGAATCCCCTCTGGTCTTTTTTGGCGCGCTATCATATGCCTACCTTATTTCCTTTGTATATCTTCTAGTTAGATTAAAAGCTAATATTTACACATTAGTTCTCTATTCTGGTGTTGTTTTCCCGTTTATTTGGCTTTGTTTCTCAAATAATTTTTCTAATCTAAATGTATTTACAGGTCCTATTGGTGCCATGTTATTAATTAAATTTTTAGCCTTGGTGTCAGGCCATACTTCATCAAAATTTTCGACAACACAGCGGGGTGCAAGAAGGATTGTCCTTAGTAAAGGCGTTCTATAATGAATAATTCGTTCCCGACTGTCTCAATAATTGTTTTGAGCTTGGAATAACTATGATGATACATCTCAATGCCTGAACTCATTGAGAGAAGTTGATTACCCGCTTGCTAAAATAATAGTTGTGGATAACGGTTCTACGGATAATTCACTACATAAGTTACGCACTAATTTTGATGAAGTAGAATTACTTGAAAATGGTATGAATTTAGGTTTTTCAGAAGGAAATAATGTAGCTATTCGACACGCTTTACCAGTTACCGATTATCTGTTGCTTCTTAATAATGATACGGTCGTTAACCCACACTTCCTCTCCACGTTGATTGATGCGTGCGAGGAGGACTTTACAGTGGGAATGGCTGGTCCACTACAATGCAATACAACAACCCTTCTATTATCCAACACTTAGGTGGACGAATTAACCTGTTATCTGGCTATAAATCTTATGTGAAAAGACTACCTTCGAATAAATCACACACTATTGACGTGGATTTTGTGCCAGGAAGTGGGCTGTTGGTTCGTCGCGAGGCTTTAAGGCAGATTGGCTTACTTGAACCAAGCTACTTTTTTGGTTTTGAAGACATAGAGTGGTGCGTACGAGCTAAGAAATCGGGGTGGAGAGTGGTAATGATACCTGAGGCCATTATCTACCACAAGGAGTTAGCGAGTGCAGGCGGCCCCATATCTGCTGTTGCGATCTATTATTATGCTCGCAATTTCTTTCTTTCATGAAACGCAATGGGAATCCAGGTTGGCAACTAGTGGCGCCATTTATTTATCTAGCCTCACATTTCAAACGATTACTTAAGCTAATGCGGCTAGGAAAACTCCAATTGGCGCGTTATATATGGTTGGGACTTAATGATTACTTGCGTGGATCATTCCGGCAAGGGCATGTTAAATTGAGTTTTTAACTAAAACATAGCCGATGCCTAAAGGAGGCATTTTATGAAATCCATGCGAATACTTTATGCGGTTAACGGATATAAACCAGCGTATCGAATCGGCGGCTCGGTTGTTTCTGTGTACGGTATGCGGAAAACTTGGTTAAACGAGGTCATCAAGTAGTTGTATTTACTTCAAATCCGAATTCGGATGAGGAATCTTGATGTGCCGTTAATCAGCCGATAATGGTAGATGGCGTTGAAGTCTGGTACTTCGAAGAAAAGGAGTCATTAAAGAAATATTTGCCGTTTATTTCGTATTTATCTCAATCGATGGGTTATTTTTACTCGCCTTTATTGAAGGTGCTTCAACAAAAGGATTAGTGATTTTGATTTAGTACCATACACATATGCCTTTTATTTATCCTACATAGGCAGTGGCCAGGATGGGAATAAGACATGGTATTCCAATCTTTTATCATCAACATGGCGCGTTTGCACCAAATTATTTCGAGTTTTCGAAGCTTTAAAAAAACAAATATATATTAGTCTTGTCGAAAAATCGATTATGGAAAAAGGCTACATTTTTGATCGCTCTTACTGAGGCAGAAATAGAAGTTACCGAGGTTTGAGGTATTGATACCCCTTGTCGTATTGTTCCAAACGGAATTGACGTGAATGTGTATGATTCAAGAAATCGGGAACGGACATTCAGCGTGATCTGATGCAATTCTATATAAGAACCAGAAAATTTTGAGTTATTTTGTTTCTTGTAGATTGCATTCAATTAACAAAGGGGTGGACTTTTTGCTTAGATGTTTTTCTTCAAATTTTAAATAAGTATCCAGATCAGTCAATTGGTTCTGGGCAGGTCCTGACCAACATGATTATCCAAGAGTTTAATTTCTAAGGTAAGGTGGCCCTGGCAGGCGCAGACGAAAAGAGTTTGTATTCCGGGTATGGTTACTGGGGAATTTCAAAATATAAATTTGCTTGGCCCGGGCAGATTTGTTTTGCCAACCTTCCATGGCTGAAGGTTTTTCGATTTCAATATTAGAGGCCATGGCTAGCGCAAGCACCGGTGATGGTCACGCCAGAATGCAACTTTCCCGAACTGGAGGATGAAGTCTGCTGGATGGATTGTTGAGAAGAAATCAACAGAAGTGGGTGGAGAAAAAATCGCTATTTATTGGAAAATCGTTCTCATATTACGTTACGACTGGTGAATATGCTCCTCGAGCTTAGTCGGAACTGTTACACATGGGAAAAAGCTGTAGATCGATTGGAAGAAGTGTATGTTGAAGGGTTGCAACGGGTGAGGCATGAAGTCTTGAGTAGGTCTGAGGGAGGAATTAATGATGAGAATTTTGTGTACAGGTGGAAGTGGTTTTATTGGTACGCATTTGATGGAGAGCCTTCTTCGCCAGGGAATTGAGATTGGTCAATGTGGATATTGTGAAACCTAAGAAGGTTCAGCATATGTCTATTGGCAACGAGTGTAATATTCTGGACTTTGATCTCTTAGAGAGTTTTTATGGTGTTTTCAGCCGTCTCATGTGGTGCACTTGCGGCTCGTGCAACGATGGAAGGAAAGAGCATTGATGATTTTGGCAATAATACAAAAGGAACATGCAAATGTTTTGGATGCGGCCCGAGAACACCCCATCGAGTGAACTGCTATTATTGACCTCCAGCCAACACGTTCGAAAACCAGGTAGTGGTTTTCCGCAGGACGACTAGAGATTTTAACCCACATGGTTTGTATGGCGAAAGCAAGGTTATAACCGAAAAGTTGACCCGTCGCGCCGGTTTGGCTGCACCTGGACAATGATCCGCTCAACAACTGTTTGGGGACCATGTCACCCTTATTTGCAGGGAGGTCTCGGGAATTGATGAGGAGAGGCGTTTATGTTTATCCCAAAAACGATCTGGTGGTGCGGAGTTTGGGTATGTAAAAATGTAGTTTGGCAAATCGAAAAGTTATTAAGCACCTTCTGGCTTGCTATAAACAAACGTGTATTTTACGTGGGCGATGAGCCCACACAACAGATTGAATGGATTAACGCTTTTTCAATTGCCCTTGTTGGGCGAAAAAACGACTTAGATTCCAAGAACTCTGATTTATTTACTTTCAAAAATCGGTGATGTGCTGGAATAGTCGGCTTGCAATTCCCAATGAATAGTCCACGCTATTTCAATCTCACTACGACAAACCCCGTCCCTATTGATCCGTTATTCAAGCAATTTGGTAATCCATTATACACAATGGATGAAGGCATTAATGAAACTATCTCATGGCTTAAGAATGAGAACCGTATAATAGAAAACCAGAAAGGAAAATGAGATGTTTTTGTTGAGGCTCACCAAATTAATAAATATCCTTTTAGAACCCATGTTTGTTTCAGCGCTTCTTAAAGGCTCAGCAGCAAGTACAGAACATAAAAAGG
>CAWHBK010000002.1:0-1466347 GCA_963827605.1 uncultured Chloroflexia bacterium
CGGTTGCTACACTTATGCTACACTTGGTGGGAGGGAGCAATTTTGCGCGGAAAGATAGGGGAAGGAAGACGAAATTTAAGTCGCAATCCCCTTAAAGTTCCTGCCACGGAATAAACAACAGGTTGTATTATTTCCGTTGTAGTTTTGGTGATTCTGTTGTAGAGTCAAGTAATTCATCTTAGGCGGTAAAATTATCCTGACAATCAACATAGCTCTTCGAGAAGGATAATTTAATGTTCCTCGATGCTGCTAATCAGATGGAATTACTTAGAACTATTTCTACGAAGTAATTAAAACATCGAGGCATTCTCAATGGAAAACTTTCAGTCTTTCCTCGAAAAATACGCATCAGAGCTTACAGCAAAATATTCTCTCCCGATTACCTTTAACCCAGAAGACCAATTAAAAAGCCCAGTTGCAAACCTCATAAAACATTTTGGTGATTTGCAAAAGCGTAAAATCGAGACAATAACAGAGATCCAAGTGGTTGATTTAGGCGGACGGCCTGATATTAGCATAGCTGTTAAATTCTCTCATTGCCGGTTATATTGAATTGAAAGCGCCCGGCAAAGGTGCAAATACAGCGAGGTTGCTGGGACCTGACAAAAAGCAATGGGAGAAGTTCACAACTTACCGAACTTAATTTATACAGATGGTAATGAATGGGCGCTTTATCGAAACGGGGATCGGGTTGGAAAAATTGTAAAATTTTCTGGCGATGCTACTTCTGATGGAGCAAAAGCGATCGATCCGAATGACGCAAAATTATTGTTTGACCTCATTAGTGATTTTGTGAGTTGGGAGCCGATTGTACCCACCTCACCAAGCACTTTAGCCGAGATGCTAGCTCCTATTTGTCGTCTATTACGCGAAGATGTTTTTACCTCCCTGCAAAACCCAAATTCGAACCTTAGTTCATTAGCCGTTGACTGGCGTAAGTACCTTTTCCTGATGCAGATGATAATCAATTTGCCGACGCATACGCTCAGACTTTAACCTATGCACTTTTGCTGGCACAACTCTTGGGGTCTGAGTATTTTCATTATCAAAAGCAGTCAAGAGCATTGAAATCGGTCATCGTCTATTAGCTGATACATTGGATATATTAGGCCATGAAAGCGCAAGAGATGAAATCACCGTCCCATTGAGTTTATTGGAAAGAGTTATAAAAGCTGTCGATGTACCAATATTAAATAAAAAAAGTAAAGGTGATCCCTGGCTTTATTTTTACGAAGATTTTCTAGCCGCTTATGATCCCAAAATGCGGAATGATAGAGGGGTGTATTATACGCCTGTGGAAATTGTTGAGAGTTCGGGTGCAATTGATGGCCCAGATATTATCAAAGGTATAATGCAGATTTTTCTTTTGTCAGTCCAAAGGTTATTACACTCGACCCAGCAGCGGGTACGGGAACGTATGTTTTAACCGCAATTGACCATGGGCTAGATCAAGTTGCTAAATTCAGAGGCGCAGGAATGCGTGCACAATACGCGACAACTGCCGCTGAAAATATGCACGCCTTTGAGATTTTAGTCGGGCCTTATGCAGTTGCACATTTACGGTTAACACAACAGATATTGCATGAAGGTGGAATGGTCCCGCACGATGGTGTTCATGTCTATTTGACAGATACATTGGAATCGCCCACCAAAGAAGCGCAGAACCTACCATTTCTATACCGTCCCCATTGGTGAAGAGCATAAACGCGCCCAAAAGATAAAAGCCGAGACCCGATTTTAGTGTGTATTGGTAACCCTCCCTATGACCGCCAGCAAATTGCCGATAAATCACCAGGAAAAACGTAAGGGCGGCTGGATCCGCTTTGGCGAATCTTGATAAGGAAGAAAAAGCTCCGTTGCGCGATTTTCTTGATCCACTTTCAGATAGCGGTTTAGGTGTGCACGCGAAAAACCTTTACAACGATTACATATATTTCTGGCGTTGGGCATTGTGGAAGGTTTTAGAAATGAAAATCCGGCCCTGGTATTGTTAGTTTTATAACTGCCTCGTCGTATCTACGCGGGCCGGGCTTTGCCGGGGTTCGCAAAGTCATGCGCCAAACGTTTGATGATTTATGGATCATTGACCTTGAGGGCGATAATTTAGGAGCCCCGCAGACGGAAAATGTTTTTGCCATCCAAACACCTGTGGCTATTGCGATTGGTGTACGTTATGATCAACCTCACCCTGAAAAGACAGCGATGGTTCACTACACCCGGATTGATGGTACACGGGAAGAAAAACTGGCCCAATTGGCGAATATTTCAAGTTTTAATGATTTCCAGTGGCGGGAGTGTTTAAACGGTTGGCAAGATCCCGTTACCTCCCGGTGATAGCGATTATTGGAACTGGTCACTGATAACGGATCTGTTTCCATGGCAGGAAAATGGAATGCAATTTAAGCGAACTTGGCCTATTGGAGAGAATACCGAAGTATTAGAGAAAAGGTGGCGGACATTACATCATTTGAGCGTGCAAAGTTATTTAAAGAAGCCGCACAACCGAAAGTTACCCAAAGTTACCCAAGTGACTCATTCCACTGCTAGGTTGAAACCCCTTGCTACTTTAAAAACTGGCGAACCAATCACCTCGCCAACTCGAATAGCATTTCGCAGTTTTGATCTTCAATGGCGTTAATAGACAATCGACTTGGTGATTATCTAAGGCCAACACTTCATAGCGCACATAGTAATAAGCAAATTTATCTTACCAGTCTCCTTACTGATGTTCTCGGAAAGGGACCCGCAGCGGTAGCAACTCATTTGATCCCTGATATGCATCATTTCAGGAATCGTTGGAGCCAAAGACATTATCCCTTTGTGGCGAGATACAAATCAACCGATGCAAATATTACTACTGGCTTATTGAACAAATTAGGCCAGGTTTTTGAATATGCTGTTACACCCGAAGACTTTTTTGCTTACTGTTATGCTATATTAGCTTCCCAAGAATTTGTAAATAAGTTTTGGGATAAGTTGTGACAATTCCAGGTATCCGGATTCCAATTACGAAAAATAGAGTATTTTATCAAGAGTATGTAGCAGGGACAGAAATTGTTATGGATCCATACATATGGGGAGCGATTTACACCTGTTAATGTAAAGATCGGAAAAGTTCCTCCAGGCCAAGTCCGATGTAAGATTGGGACATCAGCTAACCCTGATGATTACCCTGAAATTTTTTCATACAGCTATGCAACTCAGGAGTTGCACGTTGGAAATGGTGTATTTGAAAAGATTAGGCCCCAGGTCTGGGAATATAGCGTATCAGGTTTTGAAATTGTTAATCATGGTTGGGTTACAGAATGCGTAAAAGGGCCGGGAAACATTCATCGCCCTTAGATGCAATAAGACCTCACGTGTGGATATTGACGGGGAATTACTTGATTTGTTATGGGTATTGGATCATACCATTGATTTGTTACCAGAAATGGCAAAAACTTTAGATTTAGTTTTAGCTAGTCAATTATTCAAGAGCAGCGATTTTCCTCAGCCAACAGAAATGGAGCGGAAAGGGCCAAAAGGAATTGCCTCAGATACCCCTCTATTTGATTATGCTGGCATCGAAGTCGATGATGATGAATAGTAAAACAAGATGTGATAAGGACAGGAGAAATGGTGCATTACTATATTGATTCTTACTTCACCGGACACGTCAGAAACCTTTTTTACCTCAGATCGAACGATTACAGGCTTTCGTAAAAAACAACTGCATAAGGCAGAGAAAATTCATCCTGGCAACTGTTTTCTCTGTTATATGACCAAACTATAGCATTGGGTTGGAATACTCGAAGTTGTTGGTGAGTGTTATGTCGATGAGCAAAACCGAATATTCTCAGCCCAGGATGATCCGTTTGTAGTCCGCTTAAAGTAAAACCAATTGTCTGGCTTTCAAGAGATCAGACAATTCCAATACATGAAGATGAGGTCTGGGAAAAACTATCGTTTACAAAAGGGCTTCCGAAAAAATCACTAGCCTGGACCGGTGAGGTAGGGGTAGCCTGACGCAATTATCTATAGAAGATGGTCAATTTCTAGAAAAGCTTCTGATTGAGCAAGCCGCCACTAGCAGACCTTTCCCAGTCAATGATCAGTACAAAAAGTATCTTACCGAGCGCGTTCAAGGACCTGAAAAGGCCGTGCTTGTTGCTATTCCAGAAGATGGTCCGCAAGAAGGAACTCAGGCACAGGATCGGATGAAATAGAGAGTCCATCGAAACGCCAACGTTTCTTGCATCAATTGGCGAGAAGATGGGCTTGATGTTTACGATGACGAAAAACGACCGGGCGCGTGTTCAACAAGAAGCAAAAATTGAGCGCCACAAATTTCTGGAACGCTTCCATTTCAAAATCATAACCCCACCAGACCTTGAGAACAATCGAACAGATTGATGTACTTGGTGAAGAAGGAGATCGATTGTACGGGCCTTTGAGGTAGAACACACCACTTCGGTATATTCTGGCATTTTCATTGGCTGATCTCTGGCGCTTCAACCGAATATGGATATAAAACTTCATATCGTTGCGCAACTCCTGGTTGAGGACAAAGTGTTCCAGGAAATTCGGCGTCCAGTATTTTCCCTCCTTGAGAGTAGCCGCTGTCTGAAACATGCACATTTATCTCATATGACAGTCTAAAAGGAGACTATCCAGAGATCGACACCTGGCTCATCTTTCCGACAGTGTTTTGGAAGAGTACGAAGAAGTTGTGGAATAGGGCGAGAAGTACTCCCTGCATTGTTATCCTGCTTTCTCTTTTCAAGTTCCAACGATATTAAATAATCAAAATAGTCTTAAGAAGCCACCTGCCCGGCGGTTTCGTTTTTCGCCCCCTTCTATCCCCCCGCATCTCCCCCACGGGGAGGATATCATTTTCTCCTGAAGCGTGCTATCTTCAACCCAGTACCTTACCAACCGAACCGTCTTCGTTCCGGTTTCGTTTCTGCGGATCGAATCCCCGGCTTCCCATATTCGTTTCTTGTTCGTTTCTCAGGATTGAATCTCAGCTCCCACATTCGTTTCTTGTTCGTTTCCGAGATCGAATCCCCGGCTTCCCGCATTCGTTTCTTGTTCGTTTCTGCGGATCGAACCCCCTTTCTTCCTTTGCCATCCCCCCGCGCTTGACACCCGCTCCCGGCCGGTAGATAATCAGCCTATCTCGCTTTGCGGTTGAGTGACACCCCCATGTATTTCCAGGTAACGACCACGGGTGCGGTTGAGACATCCATCCAGATCCTCGACAGGCATCTGAAAACGTACCAGGTCCGCCACCCCGGGTTTGACTTCGAACAGCGCAATTTTGATTGGATGGATGCCTGGCGCGAGCTGGTGCGCATCGCCATCTCGAAAACGGGGGCGCACGTTTCGGAAGTTGGCGCGCCCTGGGTGGCCGACTTTGTGTCGATGAACAGCCTGCGCCGTTTTCACCCGGCCGAGGTGGACGCGGTGGGCGGGGCGCGCGCCTTCTTCCCGGCCGCCTGGGCGAACGTCGTGATTTCGCCGTCTTCCTTAACCCCGGCAGCGGCGCCGGCCGCGGGGGCGGTCCTCCGGCGGCTACCAGCCGGCCTTCGGGGCGTACCAGCCCTCCTCGGCTCCGGGGGTGTACGCGCTGCCCGGGCGCATGGACGTGCGCCTGATCTATTATTGGAAAGATATGCTGGAAAAAGCCGGGGTGGACCCGGCCGCGGCCTTTACCACGCCCGCGCGGATCGAGCAGACCCTGGAAAGGCTGCGCGCCGGCGGTCAGGCAGCCGGTTTGCAGACCCCCTGGATCTATGAGACGCACGTCACGCGCAGCTGGGTGTATAACATGGCCAGCTGGATCTGGGCCTATGGCGGCGACTACACGGACGAGGCCGGCCTGCCGGTCTTCGACCAGCCCGAGGCGATCGAGGGCATGACGGCCTACTTCCGCCTGCACCGCTACCTGGCGCCCAAGGGCAGCGGGGAAAGCGTGGAACAGGTTTTTTCGCAGCGCCGCGCGGCGGTGATGGTGATGGGCACGCACTATCACATGCACCTGCTGCACGAGGAAGATCCCTTTCTCACGCCGCTGGAGACGCGCGCGCTGCTGCCGCGCCTGGGGGCGGCCGCGCTGCCCGGACCGGCCTTTGTGGGCGGCACGAGCTTTGTGATCTGGCAGCACGCGCCCGCCAAAACCACCCGCGCGGCCATCGACCTGCTGACGGAGCTGCTGAACGCGCCGCAGTTGACCGAGTACTGCTATGAGACGCATATGCTGCCCAGCCGGGTGGGTGGCTTTGCGCACCCGGTCGTGGCCGCCGACCCGTTCCTGCCGGTGCTGCGGGCCGCGCTCGAAACCGGGCGCGCGCACCGCTCGGGCCGCCTGTGGATGCCCATCGCCGACCGCCTGGCCTCCACCTGCAAGCTGATCTCCGACGAACTGCGCGCCGACCCGACCCTCGACACGCGATCGGTAGTAGAACGCCATGCCCGCGACCTGGTCCGCCGCCTGCGGATATCGTTTTCGGCATCCGGGACCTGACCCCTCCAACCACCGCTTGCTTATACCAGACATTCTTGGTATAAAATATATAAATTAGATTTGGATAGGGGCTGAAAAATGGAATACGATCTGGTCTTTGAAGGCGGCGGCGCGAAGGGGATGGTGTTTGTGGGGGCCATGCAGGAGTTTGAACAGCGCGGGCACAGCTACAAACGGCTGCTGGGCACGTCGGCGGGGGCGATTACGGCGGCGCTGCTGGCGGCGGGCTACAGCGCGCAGGAAATGCTGGAGGCGTTGGGCGAAAAGGAAAATGGGCGCTCGGTGTTCAGCAGTTTCCTGGGGCAGCCCGGCCCGTTTGAGAAGGCCCAGGTGCTGAAAAGCGCCACGCTGCAATTCTTGCAAGGGGTGGATATTCCCCTGCTGCCAAATTTCCTGGACCAGAAGCTGGACGAGGTGATTGTCCGCTGGCTGGCGGGCGGACCCAAAACTGGCCTGTTCGTACTCGTTCCTGGAATATGGGGGGCTGTATTCGGCGAACGCGTTTGTGGAGTGGTTGAAGCGGCGGCTGGACAGCGGGGCGCACCGGGGCAAGCCGCGCCGCTACAGCGGGATGACGCTGGAGGCGTTTTTCGAGGAAACGGGGACGGAGCTGACCCTGGTCGCGTCGGATACGAGCGGGGCGGCGATGCTGGTGCTGAACCACCGCACGGCGCCGCGGCTGCCGCTGGTGTGGGCGGTGCGCATGTCGATGAGCATTCCGCTGCTGTGGCAGGAGGTGATCTGGCTTCCGGAATGGGGCGCTTACCGGGGCCGGGAGATGGTTGGGCACACCATCGTGGATGGGGGCATGCTCTCCAATTTCCCCATCGAGCTGTTCGTCTCGCAGGATGACTATGTGAAGAAGCCTGATGGGGGCCGCGGCGGGCGAGGGGGTGCTGGGGATGCTGATCGACGAATCGCTGCCGGTGGCCGGGGCGCAGGCGCAGGCGCTGCCCGTGACCGGTTCGGCGCTGACCCGCGCGCCCGTCTTCCGGCGGGTGGCGAACCTGATGAATACCACCCTCAGCGCGCACGATAAACTGGTCAGCGAGAACTTTGAACAGCTGGTGGTGCGCCTGCCCGCGCAGGGGTTTGGCACCACGGAATTCGAGATGAGCGACGAGCGGCGCGGGCTGCTGGTCGAGGCCGGCTGCGCGACGATGCGGGCCTACTTTGAGAACCAGGACCTGGCCGGTCCGGTTTCCTTTGGGCTGGGGGATGCGGAAGGCGAACGCCCGATCACGCGCCAGGCCGACCGGGTGGCGCTGCGGATGCTGGGGCATTAGATACGGCGCGACGGTAGTCGCGGAGGCGCGACGGTAGTCGCGGGGCGCGACAGTAGTCGCGGCGACATCTACGCTGCGGCGAGTGCATTGGCTGCTCCTACGTTATACTTGATTGGATGACCCTGGCTCGAATTTTTTCCCCAGCGCAAGTCTGAGCACCTTACCCCCTTCTTCCAGGAGCCCCAATGCCCACCCCTTCCAAACGTTCGATCACCGCCCAGGACCTCTATGGTATCCAGCAAATCAGCGGGGCGCGCATCGCCCCGGACGGCAGGCACATCGCGTACGCCGTCCAGCGCGTCGAGCAGAAGACCGAGAAAAAATATTCTAACCTGTGGATCGTCGCCAGCGGACGGCAGCAGCCCGGCGCGCCAGTTTACCTATGGCGACCAGAACGACAGCCCACCCGCGCTGGTCGCCGGATGGGCAGTGGATCGCTTTTCTTTCCAACCGCGGCGATAAGGACAAGCCCGCCCAGATTTACCTGATCCCCTTCTTTGGCGGCGAGGCGCGCCCGCTGACGCACCTTTGACGGGCCGCATCGACAGCCTTCGCCTGGTCGCCGGACGGCACGCGCCTGCTGATGCTGGTGCGCAAGACCGACGCCGAAGCCCTGGAACGCGAGAAGGACGAGCAGAAGAAAAAGCTGGGCGTGGTCGCCCGCCATTACGACCGCCTGTTCTACAAGCTGGATGGCTTCGGCTACCTGCCCAAGGAGCGCCTGCACCTCTGGACGGTGCGATGCCGGACGGCGAATGCCAGCCAGCTCACCGATCACCCGGTGTATGACGAGCACTCCCCCGCCTGGTCGCCGGACGGGCAGCGCGATTGCCTTCATCTCCAACCGCAGCGCGGACCCGGACGCAACCCCTGACCGCGACGACATCTACCGTGATGCCCGCCGAGGGCGGCGCAATGCGCAAGATCGAAACCCCGGCCGGCCCCAAACAGCATGCTCAGCTTCTCACCGGATGGGCAGATGGATTGCTTATTACGGCCACGAAGGCGAGGACGAGGGCTACCAGCAACATGAACGTGTGGATCGTCCCGCGCGGACGGCTCCGGCGCCGGCCCGCAACCTGACCGGCGCCGTATGATCTCCACGCCTCGGCCTGGACGATCAACGATGTGGGCGACCCCGAAACCATGCCGCCCACCTGGTCAAAGGATGGCAGGCGCATCTTTTTCCCGGTCAGCCTGCACGGCATCGTCCATGCTCCAGTCGATCGCGCTGGATGGCAGCGACCTGCAAACCGTGATCGGCGAAGGCGGCGTGGTGGGCACCTTCAGCTTCGACCGCGAGCAGGACAAGCTGGCCTATTTCTACGGGCGCATGGACGACCCCGGCCAGATCCACCTGCGCGACCTGGTCACCGGCCAGGACCGCGCAGCTGACCCGGCTCAACCGCGAGCTGCTGGACGGCATCGACCTGGGCCAGGTGGAAGAAGTCTGGTTCAAAGGCCCGGATGGCAACGACCTGCAGGGCTGGATCCTCGACACCGCCCGGCTTTGACCCGAGCAAGAAATACCCCTCCATCCTGGAAATCCACGGCGGGCCGCTCACCCAGTACGGCAAATTCTTCATGCACGAGTTTTACTACCTGGCCGCCGCCGGCTACGTGGTGTACTTCTGCAACCCGCGCGGCGGGCGCGGCTACGGCGAAGCCCATACCCGCGCCATCTGGGGCGACTGGGGCGACCGCGATTACGCCGACCTGATGGCCTGGGCCGATTATGCGCAGAAGCTGCCCTACATCGACCCGCGAGCGCATGGGCGTCACCGGCGGCAGCTACGGCGGCTATATGACGGTGTGGATCATCGGCCACACGCAGCGCTTCAAGGCCGCCGTCACCCAGCGCTGCGTGAGCAACTTTGTCAGCATGTGGGGCTCCAGCGACTTCAACTGGACCTTCCAGAAGCAGCTCAACGATAAGGCGCCCTTCGAAGACCTGGAGTACGTTCTGGGACGCATTCGCCCATCGCCTACATCGGCAACGCCAAAACCCCCACCCTGGTGATCCACAACGAGATGGATCACCGCTGCCCGATCGAGCAGGGCGAGCAGGTGTTCGTGGCGCTCAAGCGCCTGGGCGTCGATACCGAGTTCGTGCGCTTCCCGGATGAATTCCACGGCCTGTCGCGCGGCGGGCGCACCGACCGGCGCATTGCGCGGCTGAATCACATCCGCAGGTGGTTTGACCGGTATATAAAATAAACCGTTTGGAGGCCGTCTCAAAAAGGATTTGAGACAGCCTCCGTTTTCGCAAAAGCCCATCCCCCCCAACCCCCCTTCCCAAAAATCGGGAAGGGGGGCTTTATTTGTATTTTGGGGTTATATTGCACAATTTTATTGTGCAATATAACCCCAAACCCCAGAGAAAAGCAGCGAGGAAGGCGCGCGATAACGGGGCGATTGCGGCACAGCAGCCAAAAGCCTTTTGAGACACCCCCCAAACTGAAAGCTTTTCGTAATTTATTGGTTAGGGATTATGCTATAATTTATATACTTTCCGTTTCACCTGTTTCATTGATCACAAAAGGGGAAATCATCATGCTGTCCTGGCCACGTATTAAAACTGCGCTCGGGTATCTATTTACTTTCGCTCTTATTGTTTGCACTTTTATCGCCGTCCAGAGCCAGTCGGATGAAAATGAGCCATCCGCTGAAGGCCGGTTGAGCCAGTATTATGGCCCGCAGGCCGTGGCGCTGCTCAACACCGGTGGTGGCGGCCTGCCGTACCCGGGAGATGTCTATCCTGGCGATTGGCCCCCGCTGTACCCAGGCGACGAGAAATGGGATGGGCAGTACAGTGGAAACCGGCGTTACCCCGCGGATGTGCAGGCGCTCGCCACGGACGGCCAGGTGATTTTCGCTGGGGGCGAGAATTTACCCGTCTACCCATACGAGCCTTCTTTTCCGCTGGCGCGCTGGCAAAATAACCAGTGGAGCCAGGTCGCGGACGGAACCAACGGGCTGATGCAGGGCAAAGTCTATGCCGTCGCCACCCAGGGCAGTACCCTTTACGCGGGTGGGAGCATATCTCTGGCAGGTGCGGTGGCGGTTAAAAATGTGGCCCGCTGGAACGGGACGCAGTGGAATGCCATGGCCGGCGGCGTGTATATGAATGCCGGTGAAGGCGATGTGGCCGCGATTGCGGTCAACGGCACGGATGTGTATGTGGGCGGCTGGTTCGACCGCGCCGGCGGACAGGTGGTTAGCAACATCGCGCGCTGGGATGGCGCGGCCTGGCACCCGCTGGGCAGCGGTTTGGACCGCGACGTGAAAGCCATCGCGGTGAAGGATGGCATTGTATATGTGGGCGGCGCTTTCACCAATGCAGGCGGGATCACCGTCAATCACATCGCGCGCTGGGACGGAGCGAACTGGTCCGCGATGGGCGGCGGCACCAACGAAATGGTGAATACCATTGCCATTCAGGGCAGCGACGTCTATATCGGAGGTGATTTTTCCAGCGCCAGCGATGCGTATGTCAGATCCATCGCGCGCTGGGATGGCAGCCGGTGGCAGGCGATGGGCAGCGGCCTGCCGGGTTCGGTCCAGACCATTAAAGCAACCTCAGAAGGAATCTACGCCGCGGGTTATTTCCATCCGGTGATTGGACAATACACGGCCTTCAATATTGCCCTTTGGAATGGTTCCAGTTGGGCGAATTTAGGCTCCGGGGTCCAGATCGGCCCGGTAAACGATGCGGTCCCGCTGGATAACCGCCTGTTTACGGGTGGAAAATTCAGCCTGGCCGGCAACAACTGGTCGGATGGCTTTGCCATCTGGAATCACCAGGCGGAAACCGTTGTGCTTGGCAGCGGCGATTCCCCGGTCGCCCCCGGCAGCACCATATACCTGTATGGCATGTTCTTTCCACCCTTGCAGCCAGTGGAATTGAGGGTGAATGGCGATGTTCTGGACAGCAACCTGGTATCGGATGCGGATGGGAAGATTTATATCCGCCTGCTCACCAACCCAAATAATGACGACGGCGTTTACCGCTTCACCCTCACCAGTCCAACGCACACTTCCAGCGGCACGTTCACCCTTCAGCAAAATGCACAGCTCTTCACCACCGGCTTTGCCGGTAGGGACTTTACCTATCCGGCCTTCACGGTCATGCTCCCGGTAGTCCGGCGCTAGCCCCTGCGAGGCCGCGCGCCAGGAAAGCCTGCCCCATGCGCCATTGGCTGCCGGTTTCACCCAGATTTTCGCCCCCGTCCGCGCGCTTGCTGCGCGGCGCGGGGCTGCTGGCGCTGGTGGCGCTGGCGCTGGTCATCGGGTGGCAGGCGCGGCGGCCAGACCCCGCCACCGGGCAGGAGCGCTCAGACAGGCTGGCGGGGGCGCTGGACGCCGGGCATACCCTGGAACAGACCTTTACCGCCGGGCGGGATGACCTGTGCGCGATCGACGTCTTCCCGCGCATCCCACCTGGCCGGCTCAACCCGCGCACCCGCCTGACCCTGCGCCTGCGGGAAAGCGGCGCCGCCCAGGACCTGGCGGTGACCCAAATCAGCCTGGCGGACGCCCGCGCCCGCCAGCGCATCACCTTTGTGTTCCCCCGGCAGGCGCATTCGCGGGGCAAGGGTTACCGCTTGCGCATCGAAACGGACGCCCCGGCTGACACCGTCTCGCTGCTGTCCTCCGGCGAAGATACCTACCCAGAGGGCGAGCTGCGCCAGGACGGCCAGTCCGCCCCGCGCGACCTGACCTTCCGCGCTTATACTGCCCTCACCCTGCCGGGCCTGCTGGCTGAGCTGGCCGGTTCCGCGCCGGAATATGGGCTGCTGCTGGCCTTTGCCCTGATGTTTGGTGCGGTCGGGGCGGCCTGCCTGACCCTGCTGGAAGCCTGGTCCGCCGTAGGCGCCGAATGCGGGCAGCGCGGGCTGTGGGCGGTTGGAACCGGACTGGCGGTCGTGCCGCTGGTTTTCCTGCTGGCCGGCGAATATACCCTGTGGGTGCTGGCCGGCTTGCTCGGGCTTGCCGCTGCGCGCCAGGCGCTGGCCTGGAGAAACAAGGGCTGGAAGCCTTTTGCGCATTCGCGTGATGGCCCGGACCCCGCGGTCGACTGGAGCCTGCTGCTGCTCTTCTTATGGGCGCTGGCCGTACGGCTGCTGCAAGTCCGCGACATCCCCGCCCCAATGTGGACGGATGGGCTCTCGCACATCCAGATGACGCAGACCATCCTGGACGCCGGGCGCATGCCGGGCGGGCTGCTGTATCACATCGGCTTCCACACGCAGGTGGCCCTGCTGCACAACCTCACCGGCCTGCCCCTGCCCCGTCTGATGGTGTTGTTTGGGCAGCTGGTCAGCGCGCTGGGCGGTCCGGCCCTGTATGTGCTGGCGAGGCTCCTCTTTCTGGCGGGCAACCGGACCCCAACAGCGCATCCGCGCGCAATGCGGCGCTGCTGGCCGCGCTGGCGCTGAGCGTGTTCCCCAGCCTGCCCGCGTACCTGATCAACTGGGGCCGCTACCCGTTCATCCTCGGGCTTACCTTGCTGCCCTTCAGCCTGGCCGCGACGATGGCCGCGCTGCGCGAACCGCCCGCGCGCGCCTGGCTGGGCCGCTACGCCCTGCTGGCGGTGCTGCTGGGCGGGCAGCTGCTCAGCCATTACGGCACGCTGTCTTTCTGGTTGAGCTTTAGCCTGGTATTCCTGGCCGTGGAGCGCCCGGCCTGGATGCGCCAGGTACGCCTTCGCCAGGTCGCACTGGCCGGACTGGCCTTGCTGGCTCTGGCCCTGCTGGCCGGAATGCTGCGTTTCGGCGACAACCTGGCCGGTAAAATCGCCGCCACGATCGCCGAAAGCCGCCAGGTGAGCGAGGAGCTGGATTACGCCAGCATGTGGCAGATCAACCTGCGCGCCGGCGGGCTGTGGCTGGTGCTGGCCGGGGCGTGCGGCGGACTCTGGGCCGCTTTCAGGGCGCGTTACGCGCTGATGCTGTCCGCCGGCTGGTTCCTGGCCCAGGCTGCGCTGATTGCCGTGCAGTCGCCCGTGCTGGGGTTTGCGCTGGCCAGCTACGCCAATTTGCTGCTCGCCCTGCCCCTACCGCTGGCGATTCTGGCGGGCAAGCTGCTGGCAGCGCTGCTGCCCGCGCCGGAAAGATACAACGACTGAGAAAGCGCGGCCCGCCAACCGGCCCACGGTCCGGTCTGCGCGCTGGATGCAGGCCGGGTGGACAGCCGTGCTCGTGCTGCTAGCCGCTGCCGGGGGCCTGTCCCAAATTGGGGTGCTCAACCCCACCACCCTGCTCTACGGACCCGCCGACCAGCAAGCCATGGCCTGGATCCGCGCCAACCTGCCCGGCGATGCACGCTTCCTGGTCAATTCTCGCTACTGGTCCAGCGAGCAAATCGTCCCCGCGGACGGAGGCGGGTGGATCCCGTTGATGACGGGAAGAGAAAACCGCTATCTCCAGGATAAAAATGCACTTGCCCGGCTGACCGAAACCATCTCGCGGGAAAAGATCACCCACATTTACCTGGGCCGCTTTTCAGGCTTCCTCACTCGCTCCACCTTTGAGGGAGATTCCGGGCGCTACCAGCGGGTCTACCATGCGGGCGGGATTGATATCTACGCGATTATTCCGTAAGAATAACGCGTTGTGATCTCACCTCAGCCACGCAGCAACTGGTTCCCGGTAAACGCGACCGGCAGCGGATCGCTGCCCGGCTTTAGCTTTACCTCATAAGGGATGCCCGGGAACAGGTCGAACACGTCGTCCAGGGCGGACGCTTCCCCGCCGGGGTCGAGGATCACGTTCCACACCCAGTTTTGACTGAGGTAGCGCGCGTAGCGCCCATCTTCGCGGTCTATATGCTCGACGCGGATGGAAGGCTGCTTGAGCGCCCAATCCTTGAAGGGTCTTAACAACAGGCGCGTTTGGGCCATCACCCGCCCTTGCGGGTCGCGCAGGATAGCGTATGGCACCCGGCCCGGATCGCGCGGCAGCGCGCACAGGCGCAGGCTGGTATAGGGCTGTGCTTCCACCTGCTGGGCGCCGTTGGACTGCGCCGCGCCGCTTTCGGTGAAGCTGCCGGTTTCCACCGACAGCCACTGGACGCAGCAGTAGTCGTTGATGAGGTACACGCCCACTTCTGCGCCCTCGTCGGCCAGCGCCAGCGTGGTGTCCTGGAAGGCCCGCCGCACCGGGTGGAAGGACAGCTTGCGCTTGAGGTAGTAATCAAACGTGCCCCAGCCGTGCACGGTGGGCCAGGAATCGTTAAACATCCAGTAGATCGCCGAGCCGGTGCTCGGCCAGCGCCGCCGGTAGTTGAGGATATATTCCATCAAGCCTTCCGCTTGCAACAGACCACTCGCCAGCGCGTAGGTCTCCAGATCCAGGCTATCGACTGTGCGGTTCAGCCAGTGCTCGACGGCGCGGTAAGCGGTACCGGGCCGGGCGTGACTGTACTGGATGGTATTGTCGTGGTGTTCCCAGGCAAACGAGCGCATTTTTCGCTCACCGGCGGGGAGGAATTTGCCCAGCGAATTCACCGGCGCGCAGCCCATCACCCCGCCTTCGTTTGGAAAGCGGTCGACGTAATTGCGGTACTGCCAGAAATCGATATCGTCCGCTCCCAGGCTCACGCCCCAGGGGTGCTGGTCACCGGAGGTGGGTGTGCCCGGGGGGGTGGTCACCCCCGCGTACGGCGAGGAGGGCCAGTACGGGCGGGTGGGGTCGAGCGCGGCCATAATGCGCGGGATGGCATGATGGAAGAGCACCAGGTCCGGCGCAGTGCGGCCAAATTCTTTATAGTGCCAGAACCACAACCCGGCTTCCATCTCGTTGTTGCCGCACCAGACTACCAGAGCCGGGTGCGGGCTGAACTCGCGCACGCCCCAGGCCACTTCGCGCTCCACTTCGGCCAGGAACTCCGGCTGGTCGGCGGGGTACTTGGCGCAGGCAAACAACAAATCGTGCCACAACAGAAAGCCGCGCTCGTCACACAGGTCGAGGAGGGTATGGTTGGCCCACACCCCGCCGCCCCACAGGCGCAGCATGTTCATATTCTCCGCTTCGGCCAGCATCACCAGCTCGCAAATTTTTTCCTCGGAGACCTCGTGCGCGCTCAGCTCGGGCGGCACCCAATTGGCGCCTTTGCAAAAGATGGGCCGGTTGTTAATCTTAAGGTGGAAATAGCGGCCCGTTTCTGGGTGCGGCGGCTGGTCGATCTCCACCCGGCGCAGGCCGGTGCGGCCTTCCCAACATGCCACCATCTGGCCCTGCGCTTCCACCGAGAGATACAGCGGGTACAGGCAGGCTTCGCCGTGGCCGCGCGGCCACCACAACTGCGGATGGGGAACGTCCAGCACCAGCTCGGCTTCCGTTTCGCCGGGTTTTAGCGCGGCGGTGGTTTCTACCTGCAGGCCGCCGGTACTGGAGAGGCGCATCAGCACCTCGACTGCCTGGTCGCCCGCCACCTGGAACAGCGGCCTTACGCGGATGCGCGCGGAGGCCAGGTCTTCCGAAACTTCGCCCAGCACGCTGACCTGTTTCAGCCAGGGTTGGCCGCCCCATACGATCTCGATGGTCCCGTGCAGGCCCAAATACACCAGACGCGGGTTCCAATCCCAGCCAAACTGGTACTGGGCCTGGCGCAGATGCTGGCGCTTGTTCAGCAGTGTCTCCAGGGCCGTGCTGTAATCGCTGCCCGGCAGGTCGGCGACCTTGAACAGGCCGCTTTCCAGCAAAATGACGATCTCATTGCAGCCCGGGCGCAGTTTTCCGGTCAGGTCGATTATTGCCGGGCGGTGCGCGTTGGCATGCTCGCCCACCTTTTCACCGTTGAGCGCCACCTGGGCCACCCCATCCAGGGTGGTGATATTCAGGTAGGCAGGCAAACCGGCGGCTTCCGCGGGCACATCGAACTCCCGGCGCAGAATCCAGTACTGCTCTTCCACCCAACGCGCCTTGAGGGCGTTAATGCCCACCCGCGGATCATCGATGATCCCCAGCGCTTCCAGGTTGCGCTGGATGCTGCCGGGAAAGCCAAATTCCAGGTAGCGGGGCGGGTCGCTTGCCGGTTGGAGGAAATGTTCCAACCGGCCATGCTCCCCATCCGTCCACGTCGCCTGCCAGCAGCCTGAAAGAGAAATATGTTTGATCATGCGTACCCCGCATCCGCCATATACTGCACCAGCCCCAGCGAGCGCGCCACCATCTGCGATGCCAGGTTTTCCATTTTATGACTGTAAAAGGGCGTCTTGCCGTGCTGCTGCAGCCAGTGGCCCCAGGCAGCAGTCACCTGGCGGGCATAGCCGCGCCGCCGGTAGGGCTCCAGCGTCTGCACCCAGGCTTCCCCGGCGGTTTCGTTTTCACGCGACGACTCGCAGGTGGCCACGATTTTTCCGTCCGCCAGCACGCCAAAAACCTCCTTCTGGCGCGGGTCTAACCCCGGGTTGAACTGGCGCACGATTCCAGGGTCCACTTCCGCCAGCCGGACCACATCCGGGTATTGGGCCGGGCTGAGCGTATCCGGAAAGATATAACTCTTGCCGATGTGCCGCTCCATACAGGTCCCATCTTCCGCCAGGATGGTTTCCACCCGCTGGGGGTAGTCAAAAAAATCCGTCACGGGCAGCCGGAGCAGCTTATCGCGGATCGGCTGCGGCAGACCCGCCTGGAAGAACAGGCTGTCACCCTGCGCATGCCGGGTAACGTATACCCGGTGGAGCGTATCCGGGTCGTCACAGGGAATGCGTACCAACTGACCCGCCGCGTCGATGCCCTTCCCTTCCAAAGCCAGGTGCAGACGGATGAGATCCATATTCTCTCCCACCACTTATGATATAGTTAACTTCGTTCTCCATTCCATTTTACCAGGAACCGTTTGCATGACCAATCCACGCAGCCTGGTCAAACAGACCCTCACCTTTGCCTCCCCGGCGCGCGTCCCCAGGGACGTGTGGGCGCTGCCGTGGGCCGAGATCCACTACCCGGCCGAGCTGGCCCGCATCCGCGCCCGCTTCCCCAACGATATCATCAGCGCGCCCGGCTTCCTGCGCAAACCACCGCGTACCAGCGGCGATCCATACGGCATCGGAACCTACGAAGACGAATGGGGCTGCGCCTTCGAGAACGTGCAGCCCGGGGTAATTGGGCAGGTCAAACACCCGCTGGTGGCCAGCTGGGCGGATCTCGACAAAGTCCACGCCCCCGAAGCCATGCTGAGCATTGACCCCGGACAGGTGAACGCCTTCTGTAAAAGCACCGACCGCTTTGTCACCGCCGGATGCTGCCCGCGGCCTTTCGAGCGCATGCAGTTCCTGCGCGGGTCGGAAAACGTTTATTTCGACCTGGCCGAGCAGCCGCGGCTGAGCACACAGCTGGGCACACAGCCGGGTACACAACCCGGGGAATTTTTCCGCCTGCTCGACCGGGTGCACCAGTTCTATCTGAAAGAAATGGAGCTGTGGGCCAAAACGGATGTGGACGGCTTTACCTTCATGGATGACTGGGGGGCGCAGCGCGGGCTGCTGATTTCGCCGCGCCAGTGGCGCAAGATTTTCAAGCCGCTTTACAAAGATTACATCGACCTGGCTCACCGGCACGGAAAATTCATCTTTATGCACTCCGATGGTTACACGCTGGACATCATCCCCGATTTGATCGAGCTTGGGCTGGATGCGTTCAACACCCAGCTGTTCACGATGGATATCGAGCAGCTCGGCGAGCGCTACCGCGGGCAGCTCACCTTTTGGGGTGAGATTGACCGCCAGCACCTGCTCTCTTTTGGCACGCAGGAAGAGATCGAGCGAGCGGTTGAGCGGGTAAGGGATGCGCTGTACTACAACGGCGGGGTGATCGCGCAGTGCGAGTTTGGCGCCGGGGCGAAGCCGGAAAATGTGATGAAGGTGTTCGAAACGTGGGAAAGGATATTTTCATGAGCAGCCGTATTCTCAACAACCGTGAGATCCAAGAACTACAACCGGCCAACGCGCTGTGGGCGCTGTACCAGCCGGAAAACGCGCCCTTCCGCTTTACTGCCCGCACGCCCGAGGAAGCCCGCGCCTGGCAGGAGCGCACGCGCGCGGCGCTGAACGAAACGATTGGCTTTCAGGACCTCCCCGCGGCGCCGCTGGAGCCACAGACCATCGAGGTGGTCGATAAGGGCGACTACCTGCGCGAGAAGGTGCTGCTGCGCACTACCCCCTGGACGGTGATGCCGGTCTACCTGCTGCGGCCGAAAGGCGCGAGCGGGCCGCTGCCGGTGGTGATCGCTTTCCACGGGCACGGGTACGGGGTGAAGGATATGATCGGGTTATGGGAAGACGGCGAAGAGCGCAATACCCCGGATGGTTACCACCGCGAGTTTGGCGTGGAGCTGTGCCGCAAAGGCTTTCTGGTGGCCGCGCCGGAAATCTCCTGTTTTGGCGAGCGCCAGACGGACTTTTCTTATCTAAATAAGACATTGGGCCAGGAATCGCCTACCACCTGCCAGCATACCGCCACACTGGCCTTCCATCTGGGCGGTTCGGCGGTCGGGCTGCGCGGACTGGACGGCCGCCGCCTGGTGGATTACCTGGAGACGCTGCCAGACGTGGATATCCAGCGGCTGGGCGCGATGGGTATTTCCGGGGGCGGGCTGCACACCTTTTTCTCCACCTGCCTGGATACCCGCATCCGCGCCTGCGTGGTCAGCGGATACTTCAGCCCATTTCGCAACAGTATTTTCGCGATGCACCACTGCTCGTGCAATTTTGTACCCGGGCTGCACCGCTTTGGCGAAATCTACGACCTGGTGGGCATGATCGCCCCGCGCCCGATGCTGGTCGAGGCCGGGACGCACGACCCCATCTTCCCCATCGCGGCGGTCAAAGAAGCCATCGCCCGCGCGCGGGACGTGTACGCCGTCTTCGGCGCGCAGGAGCAGGTTGAAACGGATTACTTCGAGGGCCGGCACCGCATCAACGGGGAGAAGGCGTATGATTTCTTGTGGGATAAACTGAGCGAGAAGCATGGCTAATAACGAGCGCTGCATTACCGCAGCCAGCGTACAAATGGACGCTCGCCCGGCCCCGGTCGATTTGCGCCTGTACCGCGCCGACCAGATCATCCAGGACGCCGTTCAGTTAGGCGCAGAACTGGTGGTACTGCCTGAGCTGTTCAACACCGGCTATGCCTATACCCCGGAAAATTTTCGCCTGGCCGAACCGGCGGATGGACCGACCGTTGCCTGGCTGAAACGCATTGCGCGCCGGATGGGCGTTCACCTGGCCGGCTCGCTGCTGCTGGCGGAAGGCGGCGAGGTCTACAATGCCATGTTTATCACCGCGCCAGACGGGCGCACCTGGCGCTATGATAAGAGCTACCCGTGGGGCTGGGAGCGCGCTTATTTTCGGGCAAACCGGGCGAAAGACGCCGCGCGGGCGGTGGTCGCCAAAACTGACCTGGGCGACCTGGGCATGCTGATCTGCTGGGATGCGGCGCATGCCGAATTGTGGCAGGCATATGCCGGGCAGGTGGATATGCTGGTGGTGTGTTCCAGCCCACCGCAGATTACCCGGGCGACCTTCTGCCTGCCGCCGGACATCGAGCTCTCCGGAAAGCAGTTGGGGCGCTTGTGGGCCGCGCGCGAGGAAGACAGCAGCCGCGTATTTGGCGGGATGCTGGATGAGCAGGCCGCCTGGTTGGGCGTTCCGGTCGCCAACAGCACGGCGTGCGGAACTTTCGAAAGCCCGGTCCCCAATGGGAAGGCGACGCTGCTGGGGTTTGTGTCCAGCGCGCCTGGCCTGGTGCGCTACCTGCCCCGCGCCGCCGAATTAACCGTCCACGCGGAGATGGTGGATGCCTGCCGGATTGTCTCCGGGGAAGGCAAAAGCCTGGCGCAGCGCGCTCAGGCCAGCGGCGAAGGCTTTGCCCTGGCAGAAGTACACCTGCCCGCCACGCGCCCCCAACCCCGCGGCCCGCAGCCCGCCGCGCGGATCTCGCGCATGACGTACTTCGTCTCGGATACATACCTGCCCGGCAGTGTACAGGCGATCTATGAAGAAGGGATCGCAAAACGCACGCCAAAATAAAAATGCGCCAACGGCAGCGGAGGAAGCATGGCCTACATTTTCGATATTATCCAAAACCGGGCACATGATTTTGTACTCTTCAACAGTACCCAAACCGCCGGACAGGCGCAGGAAACGCTGGTATTGTTTGATCCGCTTCCAAAAGCAACCATCCTTTTCCGAGACGGACAGGGGTTGGGCGCGTACTACCTGTTCCTGTCAAAAGAATTCAAAGATATTCTTAGGGGAATAGCGCCTGGAGCAACGCTCGAAGAAGCCCTACGGCTGGATACCCTGGAGCCCACCCCTATTTGCGACGCTTTCCAGCCCGATTACACGGCCCCCAGGCGGTGCGTGGTAACCCACCAGGGGCTCGTGATCGGTTTTTATGATAAGAACTTGCTGCTCTCCTACTTCTTGGACCAAACGATGGGTTCCGGCGAGGAAACGCTGTTCGGAACTGGCGAGGAACCTTCTGGCCTATCCTTAAAAACCGAGTTCCCGGATACGCTGGTGCAGGGCGAGCTGGCTGATATGCATATCGAGCTAAAACAGGCGACCGGCAAGGCCAGCAGCCTGGCGGCAAACGTCCCGGTAAACATATCGATCGAGACAGGCTTTGGACTGGCGATGGATGGGGTCGGTAATGGCTGCCTGATGATAAACGAGAATGGATCTTCCAGCCGCCTTACCTTCAAAGTGCGAGCGCTGACGCTTAACCCGGCCCCACAGGCAGATCAATGGCAAGGCAAGCTGCATATCGAATGCATGTACCTGGGCTCGCCGTTGGGGGTGCTGAGCCTTTCGCCGACCATTTATAAGGTGGCTGGAGGGCATAAACCCGCCCAACAGACGAAACCGGAATTAGCGCTTTCCCCAGGGGCCAAAGCGCCGCCTGACCTGACATTAATCATCCGCCAGGAAAAGGAACAGGGCCAACCGGCCATCTGGGTGCGGTTGATCCAGGGATCGCAGCAGGGCAGTCAAAGCGATTTTGGCCCGGTCCTGCTGAACGTTCCGCCAGAGCAGTATTTCCTCGACCTGTTAAGAGAAATTGAACAGCTCCAGCGGGGAGCGCAAGATATGCAGGTTGCGGAAGACATCGTCGCCAGCCTGGGCGTGCGAATTTATGAGAACCTGTTTCCAGAGGCGCTGCGCGAGCTGCTGTGGGCGCGGCGAGAAGAAATCAAATCGATCCAAATCTTATCCGAGGAATCTTCCATCCCCTGGGAAATCCTGCGCTTTTCAGGCTGCGAAAATGGGGTGCAGGTGGAAGGCAAGTTCTTCTGTGAGTATATTCTCACGCACTGGCTGCCAAAGGTAAGCCGCCGCCCGGTCGTGCGCCTGGAACCTATGGCGGTGGTAGTCCCGGCGGATACGGGGCTGCCGAACGCGGATGTGGAGTATCAACTGCTGCAGGACCTGGAGCAGAGATTTCCTGGGGTAATGAAATTGACGCGCATACCCGGCACATACCGCGAAGTTGCCAAATTATTCAGCGCTCAGACGTACCACGGGCTGCACTTCATCGGACACAGCCGCTTTTTGCGGGAGGGAACCAGCCATTCTTGCCTGATTCTGGAAAATAATATCCAATTTCCAGCGGAGAACCTGGTTGGGCGCATGGCGAACTGCGGGCGGCTGCACCCACTGGTATTTCTGAATTCCTGCAGGAGCGCCGTCGGGGACCTGGCGCTGACCAGCCTGGACGGCTGGGGGCCGCAGTTTATCCGCATTGGCGCGGCGGCCTTTCTCGGCTCGATGTGGGCAATCGCCGATACCAGCGCGGGTGTCTTTGCCGGGGAATTTTACAAAACCCTGCTGGAGGGCGGTACGGTTGGAGAGGCGGTACTCGCGGCTCGCATGGCGATTCGAGCGTTGAATCCGCTGAGCTGGCTGGCCTATACGGTATATTGCGACCCGGAAGCGCGCCTGAAGATCGAAAAAGTGGTTGCATAATCCACTAGATTCACCATCGAAAAAAGCATACAATAGAAAATACCGATCCAATATCAAATATATCTCGGGGGATGTATGAATACTTTCCTTACCCACAGTAAAGGTCTTATCCGACTCTGCTCAATTACGCTGGTCCTTGCGATGATGTTCAGCCTGTTTGGCTGGGTGAGCCAGCCCGCGCGGGCTGATTACCAGCAGCAAGAGGGGCCGGGCAAACGGAATACGGCTCTTTTCGATCTAAAAGCAGGGCCGACTGCACAGACTACCCCGCTTCTAACTGTCGCAAACAGCGCAGCGAGCATTACCGTCCCTGTGGTCGACGTTACAATTGATGAGAGAACTCCCTCCGTTAGCGACTGGAATGGATATTATTTAAGGACAGGTTACGATGAATACCAGCGGCAGCGCTTCTTGATCAAGCCGCTTTTGAGCAGCTTACCACCCAATGCGGTAATCACTGATGCAACGCTATCCCTCGCGTTGGTAGGTTGGGGTGAATATGGAACAACAGTACGTGCGATTTCCTTCTATCGGATTACATCACCCTGGCATCCGAACCTGGCTACTTGGAACAACCCGCCAACCACCGCTGAACCGGTTGGAACAATGTCAGTCGGGACGCCGAGTTCTACAACCAGGTATAGCGTAAATCTCACAAGCCTGGTACAGGGCTGGTACCAGGGTACGCTTCCAAACCATGGCATGCTGGTTACCGGACCAGAGGGCGGGCTGGATGTGTACCGCGCATTTGGGGCCAGTGGTACATATATTGGCGACACCTATTGCGGCCCCATCCTGACCATTACGTATACCTTTGCTCCTCCAACCCTGTCCGCGTCTTCGGTTTCTTTCCTGACCGATAACAACCGGGTTCCGCTTAAGCCGGCGCCGCTTAAGATCAGTAACAGCGGCAGCAAGGCCCTGGAATGGGCGGTCGCCAATAAGCCCGCATGGCTTAGCTTAAGCAGCACGAGCGGGCTGCTTGGGCCGAATTCATCGGTCAACATCACCGCCACGGCTTCCACTGCCGGAATGTCTACTGGCACATACACGGCGCCCTTCCAGATTACCAGCACCACGCCAGGCGTGGCCGGTTCGCCAGCCAGCATTAACGCGAAAATGGCGTATGTGCAGTCAGCAGGGGCAACCTATCTACCAATTACCACCAAAACCGGCGCAACTGCCAGCCCGCCCAGCATGGTTGCGGTACTGGTAGGCATCAGCGACTATTGGAATCTCGGGAGCGCGTCGCCCACAGCCTCGGTTGGGCTGCGCAACCTGCTCAAGAACACCGACCTGGAGCACGCCAGCGATGATATCGCTGTCTTTAGCGGTATCCTGGGTGGAGCAAGTGCTTTTATGAACAACCCGGCGGATCTTAAGATCATTTCCCGCACCGACCTGCAGGCGACCAAGGCGGGCATCCTGGGAGCTATCCAGGAAGCCAAAAGTGTATCCGGACCTGCCACGCGCTTGCTTTTCTATTACAGCGGGCATGGCCTGAGCGAAAACAATCATTTATATATTGCGCCAACGGAAGTCTACCCGGATACCTCACCCCTGGGAGAATTTTTGTCCGATACCGAGCTGGACCAACAGCTCGACCAATTCCCAGGTGGATCGATTGTTATCCTGGATACCTGTGAAAGCGGAACGGCCATTCCATACCTGGCCCAGAGCGGGCGGTTAATCCTCACCGCCACCCAGGCAACCGAATACAGCGCGGAGACGGATGAATTACAACAGGGCGTATTTTCCTACTTTTTCGATATGGGACTGATGGATCGATCCGCCGATGCCAACCAGGATGGGTGGGTCTCGATCGAAGAAGCGTATTATATCAGCGATGACCGGGTGCTCAATTATAACCCCGCGCAGCATCCGATGATTAGCGATGGGATCGCGGGCGAGGTGAACCTGACCCAACCTTGAGATAAACGGATCGACACGCGAGGGTACATTGCAACAAAACGAATTCCGGCAAGCGGTTCTGGCGCTGGCCTGGGCAGCGGCCCCAAAAGCCGTGGTGGAAATATTGAAAAGCTACCCGTACCTGCAATCCCCGGCGGTGGATGAACTGCTAACGCGGGAAATTCAGGCGCCCGGTACCCCCCAGGAGCGCGCGGCGTTCCTGGCGGTGCGCTCCTTTTTGAAGGATCTGCGCGAGGAGCGACATGTCGGTACGGCCCTGCAACGGGCCGGCTGCTTGCCGCTGGCGCTGTCCTGCCCGGTCCAGGAACTAATCTGCCGGGCGGGAAAAATGGATCCGCTGGAGCAAGAGAAAATGGCGCAAAAGCTTTTAAGGCAGGTGCGGCCTGAAAGCGAATTGATGCTGTATGCGCTGGCGAAGTATTTGCTGGGGCAAGCAATCTACCACCAGGCGGGCGCGCAGCGCGAGCCGGAACTGCGCCGGGCGGCCCAGGCGGTGCAGGATGTTATCGATGCGACTCGCGAGCAGCCGGCACTGCGAGAGGTTTGGAAAGAAGCCTACCAGCTGCTCAGCCACGTCTGGGAGGATATCGCGAAGGCCGACCTGCCCAACAACGCAGAAGAAGTCATCCAGCTGTATGAAGCGGCGCTGCAAGGCGAAAACTGGGTGGATGCCGGCAGCGAAAAGGCCCGGCTGCTGCATACCCAGGGCTATCTCAACAGCATGCGCCCCACCGTAGACCGCTATGCAAGCATCGAAACCGGCATCCGGCAGATGGAAGAATCGCTGAAGGCGTTGGGAGACGATCACCCGCGCCAATCGGCGCTGTCGTGGAATGACCTGGGCAACGCTTATGTGGAACGCGTGGCCGGAGAACCTTTTGAGAATTTTCACCAGGCCCTGGCCTATTATGAGCTGGCGCGGAAAGCGCACGAAAGCAGTCACGAACCTGATCCCAAAGCCGATCAGCGGCTGGCCGAGGTGGAATATAACGCGTCCGTGGCCTGCCGGGTTCTCGCCCAGTTTATCTATGCCGAAGACGAAGCCGACCAATGCATCGCGGCAGGGATAGCGCACGCGCAGATGGCCGGGAAATTCTACCGGAGCGAAAACAACCTGCGCATGCTGGCAAAGATACAAAGCGAGATTGGCAAACTGCATTATTACCACCGCGGCAAGCGGGCCGAACATATCCCGCAGGCTATCGCGTACCTGGAAGCCGCGCTGGTGAAAATCGACCGCCAGCTGGAACCGGTGCATTGGGGGAATACGCAAGACAGCCTGGCCAACGCTTACAGTGAATCGGAGCAGGGCCAGCGGCTTAAGAACCTTGGAAAAGCCATCGAGCATTATTACCAGGCGCTGGAAATATTTCACCTCGACGATTACCCGCAACACTGGGCCAACATCCAGAATAACCTGGGCGCAACCTACGCGGATTTGGGAAGGACCGGCCTGGCTCGCGAACGGTACCAGGCCGCGTTCCAGGTGCGCAAGGCCAACCGCCTGCCGGATGACACGCGCCAGACGGCCTTCAACCTGGGCAACCTGGAATTCTTCCAGAAAAACTGGAGGTTTGCCGACCAGGCCTATTCAATCGCACTGGATGCGTCCGAACGCCTATACCAGGCTTCTTATACGGAAGCCGGCAAAAAAACCGAGCAAAGCAAGCGCTTCTTGCTCACCCAACGGGCTGCTTATGCGGCGGTCATGAAAGACATTGCCCGGGGGAGAGAACGCGCACCCTGGTGGAAAAACGGTGGAGCGCGCGCCTTGTTGATTCTAGAAAAAAACAAGACCCGCCTGCTGAGCGAACGGATGCAAACCTGGGATGCCCGCCCCGAAAAGGTTCCAGAAAAGGTGTGGAACAATTACCAACGGGCCGCCGGGCGGGTGCGCACCGCGCGGCTGCCGGAAGCCAATCTGGAACAGCATGCCGCAACGTTTACGGAAGAAATGGCCGCCAGCAAAGCGGATATGGAAAACCTGCACGCGCAATTGGAGGCCGTCCGAGCGTTCAAACCCGACTTTTTAGATGAAATCGACGCGGATGATTTAAGAAGTTTGATCTCCGATTCTAGAACCGCGCTGGTTGCCTTTTGCATCACGGAAGTGGGCAGCATTGGGCTGGTCCTCACAAAATCCGGTTGGGTCAAAAGCGTGCCGGTACCCGGGTTCACCCTGCGGCGTCTGAACGAGTGGTTGTTTGGCAAAAAAGAAAAAAACACCCCGGATGCGGATGGAGGCTGGCTGGCAGCCTGTAAGGAGGCGGATGGGGAAGAACGCGATGCATCCCAACCGGATGCCATGGCGGAACGACTGGCGGAAATTGGCCGCGAGCTGGTTGAACCGGTGCTCAGCAAAATAGATTTGTCCATTGACCGCCTGATGATCCTGCCGACCGGCGGGCTGTACCTGGTTCCGTTTCACGCGGTGCCGTTGAAGGATCGCGGCGGCCAGGTGATCGACCGCTTTGAGATTACGTACACCCCATCCATCAAGGTGCTGCAGAAGAATCGGGTGCGGCAGCCGGCAGTCGAGCAGCATACCCTCCTGTCAATCGTTGTCCCAAATTCGCCGGTTAACAGCCAGACGCCGAAATTATTGTTTTCGGATTTACTGCATATTGGCGTCGAACGGTTGAAAAACGCGCAAAGAACCTGCCCGGATGGGAGACCTTCCCGTTGGGAAAAAACCGATTTCCTGGGAGAAATGGATTGCACGCAAGAGCAGGTGTTCCGAAACATGCAAGGATATACCGACCTGCTTTTTTATGGGCATGGGGTGTTCTACCAGCATGACCCGCAGCGCTCGGCCCTCCTGCTGGCAAATGGGGAGCGGCTGACCCTGGGCGAGCTGCAAAAAAGGTCGGATGATCTGTCATCCATCCGACTGCTGACCCTGACGGCCTGCGAATCTGGGATTCCCGAAACCCAAGAACTGCCCGAGGAGTACATCAGCCTGCCAGCCGGTTTTATGCAGGCGGGTGTCCCAGGTGTAATCAGCGCCTTGTGGGCCGTGCCGGAGCGGTCTTCCGTTTTGCTGCTGTCACTTTTCTATGAAATCTACCGCTGTGGAAACGACCCGGCAGACGCGCTGCGCAAAGCGCAGCAGCGCATCCGCTCGAGCACCTACCAGGATCTGGCGAATCTGCCCATTTTCTCCGAGGACGACGCCAGAGATGTTCTTGGTCTTTACGACTATTTTCGGGAAAAAGCAAACGAGAAACCAGAAGGCAGGCCCTTCCAACACCCCTATTTCTGGGCCGCCTTCACCTATAATGGGGCGCCAAAGCAATAGAAGACTTTCCTCCGCAGACGCAACTTCACGGCAGCGGGCACGTATATTCTATTAAGACTTGCAAAAAACTGCTCGCTTGCAGCAGATGCTCTGGAGGAAAAAATGGGTTTGATTAAAGTTCTTCTTCGATATTATTTTTGGCTTTTTTGGCCTGGTGATCGGGCTGATTGGCGGGCTGATCGGCCTGGTTTTCAGCATCATTGGTTCCGTCGTCGGCCTGGTCGTGACCATTGCCGTGCTGGTCCTGCTTTGCCCGCTGGCGTTGATCGTACTGGCGATTATCTTCTAAGCAATTCCAAGGCCGTGCACCTTAACCGCTGCGAGGCAGACGCAGGTCTGCCTCGCAGCTCGATATCGATCGATAACTGTTAAACGATTGCTATGCTAAAGACGGACTACCGGTAACGAGTTCAACCAATCAGCTATAACAGTATGTCGCGGGGAAAACGTATTTCCTTTGGAAAACGTTTTCCCTTGCAATATTAGTCACTCCAGCGGTTCTCAAAATCGCCTTTCTCCAGCCATTCCTGCCAGGGAGCCAGCCAGGGGTCTTCCGGCTGCGGGTGATAAACGATCATAGCGCCTTTGCCGGTATTGTGGATTGCCGTTTCATCGCCGGTCTCCAGGACTACGCGTTGATATTCAGGCGCCCATTGCATTACAAAGCGCCGTCCGCAGACTGGGCAAAGCCATTCCTCCGCTCCTGAAGCATACCTCTTTACGAGGGTCAGTTTGTGAGATTGTTCAGCAGACATGCGATTTACCTCTATTGCTTGTGTATTGATATTTGTGGACCAATTTGGAAATTGTTCTACCTAAACTTTAACACCCTGCATAGGGAAAGTCAACCGGTGCGAGTTTACAGAACAATTACATCCAACCTTACATTTTGGTAACCCTGTTAAGCGCTTGCAAACCCTACCGCTTTTCCAGCAATAGCTTGGTATACTTGGGACGCATTCCACAAATATCGCGTCACAGGTTTATTGAAATGAGCAATGCTTCTAAGTTCCCGTACCCATTCATTGGCGAAATCCTGATTTCCCAGGCGGAAATCGAAAAGCGCGTCTCGCTGCTCGGCGAGCAGATTACCGAAGAGTACCGCGATTCGAACAAGCTGCTGCTGCTTGGCCTGCTGCGCGGCAGCGTAATGTTTGTTACCGATTTGATGCGTAAAGTGCAGCGACCGCTGACGATGGATTTTATGTCGGTTTCTTCCTATGCAGGCGCGGAATCGTCCGGCTTTATTCGCATCGATTCCGATCACAAAACCAACATCCGCGGTTGGGATGTGATCCTGATCGATGACATCGTTGACTCAGGCTACACCATCTACACGATCCGCAAACTGCTGCTGGACCGCCACCCGCGTAGTCTTAAGGTGTGCGCGCTGCTGGATAAGGTCAGCAAACACAAGGTTGAAATCGACATCGATTTCTGTGGCTTTGAAATCCCGGATTACTTTGTGGTCGGCTACGGGCTGGACATCGACGAAAAAGGCCGCAACCTGCCCTACATCGCCTCGGTCGACCTGGAAAAATACCAGGCTTTGCAGGCCGAAGAACGCCTGGCGCAAGCCGAAAACCCCAACTGGTAAAAAAAGAAACCCAATAATAGACGCACGTTTCTATCACCTGACAGACCGTCTTTGCACCCAAAATGCCCCGCGCCCTACCATATGTAGGGCGCGGGGATTTGCTTCGTAAATTTTGGTATTCTAGCAGGCCAGCTCGTTCACCACGTGCCCCACCAGCGTATCCAACCTGGCTTCAACATCTGGCGAGAGATCCACGCCTACTTCGAGCGAACGCGGCTGCATGCCCCACACGATCACCTCTTTGGGGTACAGGTCGCGCAGTTGCGCGGCGGCGAGAAAGTCCGGCAGGGTGATCTCGTGGGGGGACACTTTGAGCGACATATACACCGGGATCCGGTCGCCGGCCAGGCGGATAATCGTCCCCGGCGGGCCGCCGGTCTCCACCGCGTCGATGATGACCAGGGTATCGACCCCTTCCAGGTAGTAGAGCAGGGCCAGGCCCGCGGTGCCGCCGTCTACAATATCCACATCTTCGGGCAGGCGCTTTTCTTCCAGAATGCGCTGGATGGCGTGGATGCCGATGCCTTCATCGGTCAGCAGCAGATTGCCAACGCCAAGAACCAGTTTTTTTGCCATTCCCTACACCACCTTTACGCTGATGACTTCTCTGCCATCCGGCTCCAGGATATGCACCGCGCAGGCCATGCAAGGGTCGAAGGAGTGGACGGTGCGCAGGATTTCCAGGGGTTTCTCGGGGTCCGCTACCGGGGTGCCAACCAGGGCAGCCTCGTATGCGCCAGGCAGGCCGTTGGCGTCCTGCGGGGAACCGTTCCAGGTGGAGGGTACGATGGCCTGGTAATTGGCGATCTTGCCGTCTTTGATATGCACCCAATGACCCAGCGCGCCGCGCGGGGCCTCGGACCAACCCCATCCCATCGATTCTTGTTCCCAGGTGGAAGGGTCCCAATGCGCATTCTCGTGCGTCTTATAATCGCCCTTGCCAATATTCGCGGCCAGTTCCATGGTCCATTCGTTCAGCTTTTCGGCCATCACCACCGTCTCGACGCAGCGCGCGGCGATGCGCCCAAGCGTGGAGAAGAGCACTTCCGGGCCGGCGCCCAGCTTCTGCAGCACGGCGTCTACCCAGAACTTGACCCGTTCATTGCCGGAGGCATAAGAGATCAGCATGCGCGCCAGCGGGCCAACTTCCATCGACTTGCCGTCGTAGCGGGGGGCCTTAAGCCAGGTGTATTTTTTGTCAGTATCCAGGAACTCGTAGGGCGGTTTGGGACCGGTATAGTTGGCGCGGGTTTCGCCTACGGATGGATGGATTCCGGCCTTATCGTCAGCGTAGTTGTACCAGGAATGGGTCACATACTCGCTGATCAGCTTCTGGTCGAGCGGGTAGACCTTGCTCAGGTCGCGGTTGAGGATAACCCCACGCGGGATGAAGAGATCGCCCGGGTCATCGCTGGATTTGGTTTCGGTCTGCGGGAAATCGCCAAAGGACATAAAGTTGCCCAGGCCCTCGCCCAGCCCGGCCCATTCCAGGTAGAAAGGCGCTACGGCTAACACATCCGGCAGGTAGACCTTATCGACAAATTCTTTGGCCTTGGCGAACAGGCCGAGCAGGTAGGCCAGCTTATCGGCGTTCAACGCCGCGGCGCTGTTGGGGTTGATCGCGTTGGCCATGCCGCCCACCAGGTAGGTTTGCAGGTGCGGGTTCTTCGCACCCAGAATGGCGTGCGCCTTGATCACCTCGCGCTGCCAATCCAGCGCTTCCAGGTAATGCGCCACGGCCATCAGGTTGGCTTCGGCCGGAAGTTTATAGGCCGGGTGGCCCCAGTAGCCGTTGGCGAAGATCCCCAACTGGCCGGTGCCGACAAAATTCTTGATGCGGTCCTGCACGCCTTTGAAATAATCCGCGCTGGATTTGGGCCAGTCGGAAATCGATTGGGCCAGCCTGGAGGTGGCTTCCGGATCGGCATTCAGCGCCGCGGTAATATCGACCCAATCCAGGGCGTGCAGATGGTAAAAGTGAACGACATGATCCTGGACGTATTGGATGGCTTCAATAATATTGCGGATCAGCCGGGCGTTGGTGGGGACCTGAATTTTCAGAGCATCTTCGACAGCTCGCACGGAGCTGAGTGCATGTACCGTCGTTCAGACACCGCAGATGCGCTGGGCAAATGTCCAGGCATCGCGCGGGTCTCTCCCTTTGAGGATAATTTCAATACCCCGCCACATGGTACTCGACGACCAGGCTTTGGTAACTTTCCCATCCGCCACTTCGACTTCAATGCGGAGGTGGCCCTCGATGCGGGTGATTGGATCGATCGCGATCTTGGTCATGAAAACGCTCCTTCTACTGCTGGATAAGGTTAAAGTGCTTTCGCCGTTTCGGGTTTGTGTTCGGGGAACATGGGCAGAAACCGAACTGCCGCGTCGAACATGATCAGGCCCAGGCAGGTCAGGCCGATGGACACGGCCAGCTCCTGCCAGCTTGGCAGGTAAAACGCGCCGTCGAAAAAGATCAGGGCCGCGTTAAGACGGTATAGGATCAGCCCGCCCATGGCGAAGAAGGCCCCCCAGGTAATGCCGTAAACGTTGTTGCGCGTCTTCGCGTCTGAGAAGTAGATGATCGGCACCAGCACCCCGCCGATCATTTCGATCAGAAACATGATTGCCGGCGGACCGTCTTGCAGCAGGTACCGATAGTTGCCGGTGACGAACAGCTCGCCGATGCGCAGGATGAAATACAGGCCCAGTACGTAGGGGATGGCCTTCGTCAGGCTGGCCAGCATTTTGATCTCAAATGGGTAGCCATAGGTGCGCGCCGAATGGTACGATTCGAACACTGTCATGGCCAACCCGGCGGCAATCGCGGTCAGGAAGAAATACACCGGGAAGAGCGGTGAATACCACAGCGGGTGGACCTTGTACGGCAGGATGGTCAGCATGGTGCCCAGGGTGGACTGGTGCAGGGTGGAAAGGGTGACTCCGGCGATGATCAGCGGAATGGTGATGCCATGCATCAGCTTCAGCGGGGCTTTCCATCCCAACGCTTCGAAGAGAACCGGGCTGAATTCGAGCGCCAGCACGGTCAGGTAGAGCATCACGCACCAGCCGATTTCGAACAACGGAGAGTGGATGTTCCAGTAGATGAGCAGGTGCCAGATGCGCTGCGGCTGGCTGAGGTCCACCAGCAGGGTCAGCCCGGCCAGCATGTAGCTGATAAAGCCGGTCAGGATGGTGGCGCGCACGATTGGGTAGAACTTCTTCAGGTTGAAGATGTACACCACCGCGGCCACAGTGAAGGCCCCGGCAGCCAGGCCAATCCCGCTCATCATGTCAAAGCTGATCCAGATGCCCCAGCCGCGGCCATCGCTCAGGTTGGTGGTGGGACCCAGGCCAACGATCCAGCGGTAAAAAGCCACGCCCAGACCCAAAGCGCCCAGGATCCAGATCAGGATCATTCCGGGCCCTAGCGGGTAGTGGCGCAGGCGGATTTGTCCGAGTCGAACGGCCATCTCAGGCCTCCTTTTTCGGCGGTTTGTCTTCGTCGCGGTGGGTGCGCAGGTAAATCGCGGTGCTGAGGGTGACCATCACCGCGATCACGCCCGGCACGGCCTGCATATACGGCCAGTCCAGCGAGGGAAGCGGGGTACCCTTCAACTCGGGAAACCCAAGCGCCGCGTGACTGAGCGCGGAAATGTACAGCATCGATGTACCGCCGACTTCCGTTTCGCCGTATACCTGTTGGAAATACTGGCTGTCACTCTTCAGGCGGGTATGCGCCACTTCGAGCATGTTCCCGCGCCTGCCCGGAGATCAATGCGCCGGTTGGGCAGGCTTCGCTGCAGGCCGGCTGCTCGCCCTTGGCCTGGCGGTCGGCGCAGAAATCGCATTTTTGAATCAACGGCAGCGTCTTTTCCCACTGGGTTTTTGGGATGCCAAACGGGCAGGCAGCCATGCAGTACCGGCAGCCAATGCAGCGGTCAGCGTGATAGATCACCGGCCCGCTGTCTAGTTTCTCCAGCGCTGCCACCGGGCAAACCGAAACACAGGCCGGCTCGATGCAGTGCATGCACTGGTTTTTGACAAAGGATGTGCCCTCGCTGCCTTGATACAGCTTGATCATCGTCCAGGTGTCCGCGCTCAGGTCGAGCGGCATCTCGTAGAGCTGCTGCGGATCGGTTTCGGGCGGCAGATTGGAGCGCCGCTTGCAGGCCGTCTGGCAGGCGCGGCAGCCCACGCACATGGTAGCGTCATACAGCATGGAGGCGCTGCTTTCAACGGCCGCGACCTTGCTCCGGGCAGCGCTTGCTATTACACGGGTGGGCGCCAGGCTGCAAGCGCCATCCCGCCCAGGCCTGCTCCCGCCAGTTTGAGAAATTTTCTTCGGCTTACAGGCATGGCTCCTCCTCCCTTTTATTCATTCGCCGGTGGCTCTTGCGCGGGCAGCGGTTCGGGTCCGGCCTCTGCGGAAGTGGCTTCTTCGGAAGGATCTTCCGCGGATGGTTCCTCTGCGCTTACTTCCGGGGTGATGCCCTTGGCACGGTTGGTCATCACCGTATAGCCGAAGGCAATCGCGGCGCCTACAAGGACGCCCGACTGCGCCGCCCGTCACGGCCGCGCCTTCTGGGGTAACATCGTTCTGCACATAACCCGACCGGAGCATAGGTTACCGGCGGGCGTGAGTCCGGCCAGCTTGATCGGCTGATAGGTTGGCATTTCCCAGAAATCCGGCTCAGAGCAGCCGATGCAGCCGTGCCCGCCGGCAACCGGCCAGCTGGTGCCCTCGTTCCAGCGCACCGATAGGGCAGTTGTGAGAAGGTTACCGGGCCTTTGCAGCCCATCTGGTACAGGCACCAGCCCGCCTGGTGACCCGCGTCTCCCCACGCGCGCACAAACTCACCCCGGTCAAAGTGACCGCGGCGCTCGCAGTTGTCGTGGATGAGCGCGCCGTAGGCAAACAACGGGCGGTGCAGCTCATCCATGGCCGGGCAGCGCGCCAAAGGTGAGGTAGTGCACCACCGTCGCGGTCAGGTTGACCACGTTATACGGGCAGCCTGGCAGGTTCAGCACCGGTTTGTCCTTGACCAGGTCCATCACGCCCACCGCTTTGGTCGGGTTGGGAGATGCTTTTGGCAGACCGCCAAAAGAAGCGCAGGTTCCCACCGCAACCACTGCCACGGCGTTGGCAGCGGCTTCCTTCAGCAGATCGAGCGCGCTGCGCCCACCGATGCAGCAGTAAATGCCGTCCTCCGCTGTGGGGATGGAACCTTCCACTACCAGCAGGTAGCCGCCCGCCGCGATGGTTTTCTGCTTGGCCTCTTCGGCCTGCTTTCCGGCGGCTGCCATAATCGTCTCGTGGTAGTCCACCGAGAGCACATCCAAAACGACATCCGCCGCGCTGGGCCGGGAAGCGCGCAGGAACGATTCGCTGCAGCCGGCGCAGTCCTGCATTTCCAGCCACACCACCGGGGTTCGCTTTGGCGCTTCCAGCGCTTTGGCAATCACTTTGTGAACGCCATTCGGCATTGCCAGAGCGCCTGCCATGGCAACGCAGAAGCGAATGAAATCCCGCCTTGAAACACCTTTGTCGATAAGAGCTTTGGGTAGGTTGTCGGAATTTTCAACCATCTGCTTCATCCTTATGGAATTAATCGGAGAATGGGGGACAGGAATATCGGGGGAATAAAGCGAGAACTGTGCGGTTTATTAATACAATCATAACATTTGCTTAATGTTGGGTCTATCAGGATAGCACTGATATGTTTTGGCGGCTGTAGGTGCAAACAAACGACTTTGTAAGATAATTCCTTACAGTTATGGTGGCTTTTGTTATATAATGAGGGAAGGAACGCTATTCTTTTTCCAGACAAGTTTTCCAAATAAACGCTTATGAATATCAGCCAGACGGACCGGGTAATTCCCGCTCAATTAACGGAAAAATTATTCCTACAGCAAAATCACCAACTCGCCATCCTCAACGCGATTATTCAAACCGTCAGCAGCTCATATAACCTGCATGAGACGCTTGAGGCGGCTCTGGGGATGATTCTGCAGGTGGTAAATTCCCCCACCGGGTGGATCTGCCTGCTGGGAGAGGACAATTCTTGCGCGGCATTTGTTGGTCACCAGGGCCTGTGTTTTACTAACGCAGCCGGTGAGCCAACCCCATGCCTGGCGTTGTGCGTCTGCAGCCGGGTGCGCCGCACCGGGGATGTGGTGATGATCCGCACCCTCGCTCCGGGTTGCCCGCTGCTGGCAGTCGACAAAAATAACGAGACTGTGCGGATTACGGGCCATGTTTCGGTGCCGCTGATGACTAAGTCCCGCATCGTCGGGCAGTTAAATGTCTCTTTCAGCGAAGCCGGGCAGGCGGACCAGATTGATATCGACCTGCTCAAAACCATCAGTCCAGCCCTGGCAGTGGCGATCGAAAATGCCCGGCTGTGGGAGGCAGTGCAGGAGAAGGAAAAACTTCAGAAAGAACTGTTAAAGGAACTGGTCACTGCCCAGGAGGAGGAGCGCAGGCGCATCTCGCGCGAGCTGCACGATGAATTTGGCCAGGAAATGACCTCGATGCTGGTCCGGCTGCAGGTGCTGGACCGGCTGGACCGCGACCCCCAGACCGGTGACGTCATCGATGGTTTGAAGAACACCGTTTCACAACTGCTGGTCTCCATGCACGACCTGGCGCTGGAACTGCGCCCGTCCACATTAGATGATCTTGGATTGGCGCCGGCTTTAGCGCAATATGCCAAAGCCTGCCCAGGCAACCTGGGCATTGTAGTGGATTTTCAAGAGATTGGCCTTGGCGGTCAGCGGGTGCCGCGCGAAACGGAAACCACGCTTTACCGCATTATCCAGGAGGCGCTGACCAACGTCGCCCGCCACGCGCAGGTGAAAAAGGCCAGCGTTTTGCTGCGCAAAAACGAACGCAGCATCACCGCAATCATTGAAGATAATGGGGTTGGCTTCGACAAGGATGATGTCAGGGGCGGGCAGGCGAAACGGCGGCGTTTGGGCCTGTTTGGCATGGAAGAACGGGTTGCATTAATTGGCGGCGCCCTGACCATCGAGACCCGGCCCGGGTCTGGAACGACGATCTACATTGAGGTCCCGCTGGAAAATGCGTAGCTCCGCATTCGTGGTGGAACCACAGCGTTGCCATGAGGTGTATAGATGAGCTCCCGAATTCGTATCCTACTCATCGATGATCACTCGGTTTTACGAGCAGGCCTGCGCATGCTATTGAATGCCGAGAAAGATATGCTGGTGGTGGGAGAAGCCTCCAATGCGGCCGAGGGCCTCCAACAGGCAGCCGAATTCCAGCCCGATATTGTGCTATTGGATATCTCAATGCCAAACGCCAGCGGCCTGGATACGCTGCGGGAGATGAAAAAGATTGCCCCGAGCAGCCTGGTCATCATCCTCACCATGCACGATGATGAAAGCTATTTGCGCATCGCGTTATCTTCGGGCGCCTCGGGCTACGTTCTCAAGCAAGCAGCCAACAGCGAACTGCTGGCCGCAATTCGGGTGGTGAGCCAGGGAGGCACCTACCTGCATCCCAGCCATCGCGCGGCGCTTTTTGAAGGCGAGACCGGCGCGCAAATGTTAAAACAACCCGGCGAGGAAGAAGCTTATCAGCGCTTGAGCGCGCGGGAAAAGGAAATCTTCCGCCTGATTGCCATGGGCTACACCAACCGCCAGTCCGCCGAAGAACTGTTCCTCAGTGAGAAAACCATCGAAACCTATAAATCGCGCTTAATGAACAAGCTGGGTTTTCACAGCCGCATCGAGCTGGTCCGCTACGCGCTGCGTCTGGGCATCATCAAAGCCTGAGGCGAACTTTAAAAGCAACAAGGGGTTCCTGGCACGGTGTGCCAGGAACCCCTTGTTGGCTGATGGCTAAAAAAACCTCGCAATGGACGCGGAGCGTCCCCAAGCCGTTCCAACGCGGAGCCTGGGAACGAGGGGAAACGAGAAGAAATCACCTTTCAATAGGATGATTTTCTGCCAAAAATCGAAACCATCCACGGAATGTGGTGTTTAGAAGGGTGATGCGCTGATTTCTGGGCCGGATACGGCCTAATTTGCATGAATAACAAAAACAACCTGTACCCCGTACAGGGTTAAAAAAAATCCAATCAAGGAGGTCGCTGGAAATGACCCGTAACTCGAAAGAGACTCCGTCCAGCATGGACGCGTCCACCGTGGACCCATCTACCGTCGACTCGAACGTAAAAACTACCCCAATTGCTATTATCGGTATCGGTTCAATTTTCCCCCAGGCGCGCGCTGCCCAGGAGTACTGGGACAATATCCTCCACAAGATGGACTGCATCACCGATGTTCCCGCTTCGCGCTGGAGTGTCGCCGATTATTACGACCCCAACCCCTCCGCACCGGATAAAACCTACTGCAAACGGGGCGGTTTTATCCCGGATATCGATTTCGACCCGATGGAATTTGGCCTGCCGCCCAATATCCTCGAAGTGACGGATGTTTCGCAGCTGATTTCGCTGGTGGTTGCCAGAGAAGCCCTGGAAGATGCCGGCTATGGCGAGGAGAAGCAGTTCGACCGCGAGCACACCGGCTGCGTGCTTGGGTTCGTTGGCATGTCTTCCAAGCTGTTTACGCCGCTGATGACCCGTCTGCAGTACCCGGTCTGGGAAAAGGTGCTGCGCCAGCGCCGGAGTTTCGGACGCCGATACCCAAAAAATCATCGAGAAGATCAAGCTGGCCTACGTGGACTGGGAAGAGAATTCGTTCCCCGGCACCATCGGCAATGTGATCGCCGGGCGCATCTGCAACCGCTTTGACCTGGGCGGCATGAACTGCGTGGTGGATGCCGCCTGCGGCAGCTCGCTGGCAGCGGTCGCATGGCGGTGGGGGAGCTGATCGAAGGCCGCGCCAATATGATGATCACCGGCGGGGTGGATACGGATAACTCGATCAACTCCTATATGTGCTTTAGCAAAACCCCGGCCTTCTCGCAAGGGTGAAAACGTGCGCACGTTTGACGCCGAGTCGGACGGGATGATGGTCGGCGAGGGGCTGGGCATGCTGGTGCTCAAGCGCCTGGCAGATGCCGAGCGGGATGGCGACCGGATGTATGCCGTCATCCGCGCTATTGGCACCTCCAGCGATGGGCGTTTCAAGAGCATTTATGCGCCGCGCCCGGCCGGGCAGGCCAAGGCCCTGCGCCGCGCTTATGAGGAAGCCGGTTTTTCACCGGCCACGGTTGGGCTGATCGAAGCGCACGGCACCGGCACAATGGCCGGCGACCCGGCCGAGTTTCAGGGGATGAGCGAGGTCTTTGGCGAGAATAACCCGCGCACGCCAGCATATTGCCCTGGGCAGCGTCAAATCGCAGATCGCGCACACCAAAGCCGCGGCAGGGGCGGCCAGCCTGATCAAGACCGCCCTGGCGCTGTACCATAAGGTGCTGCCGCCGACGATCAACGTCACCCAACCCAACCCGAAGTTTGGCATTGAGAATACCCCCTTCTACATCAATACCGAGACCCGCCCCTGGATCCGCGCCAAAAGCGGCAGTCCCGCGCCGGGCAGGGGTCAGCTCGTTTGGTTTTGGCGGGACCAATTTCCACGTGGTACTGGAAGAGTACCAAGCCGAGCAGCAGCGGCGCCTACCGGCTCAACACGGTTGCGCAGCCGGTGCTGCTGGCCGCCCCGGACCCGGCGCAGCTGCTGGCCGCCTGCCGGGACGCGCTGCAAAGCTTGCAACGGCGAGATCGGCGGCGCTGAACTTTCGCCAACCTCACCCAGGCCAGCCGGGATCTGACCGTTCCGCCCACGCTCCGCCCGGGTTGGCTTCGTGGCCGAGACGGTCGAAGAAGCGCGCCAGGCGCTGCAAATCTGCGTCGACAGCCTGGCGGCCAAAGCGCAGGACACGAAACCTGGGAACATCCCAAGGGCATTTATTACCGCAAGAGCGGGCTGGACCCGCAGGGCAAGGTGGTCGCGCTCTTCTCCGGGCAGGGCTCGCAGTACCTGGAGATGGGCCGCGAGCTGGCGGTGAATTTCCCGACCGTCCGCGATGTGTTCGGCGCGCTGGACGAGCTGTTCCTCGCAGGATGGGCTCGAACCGCTCTCCGCGCGTGTGTACCCGCGCCCGGTGTTCGACGCGCAGGAACGCGATGCCCTTTCCGAGGCGCTGACGCGCACCGAGCATGCCCAGCCGGCGATTGGCGCGCTCAGCGTCGGGCTGTATAAGCTGCTGCCAGCAAGCCGGCTTCCAGCCCGATTTTGTCGCCGGGCACAGCTTTGGCGAGCTGACCGCGCTGTGGGCCGCCGGGGTGCTGAATGACGAGGATTATTACACGCTGGCCAAAGCGCGCGGCAAGGCCATGGCCCCCCCGCAGGATCCCGAATTTCGACGCCGGGACCATGGTGGCGGTCAAGGGCGATGTCGAGAAGATCCGCCAGGCGCTGCAGGGTGACGCCGGAGGTGACCCTGGCCAACTGGAACTCGAACAACCAGGTGGTCATTGCCGGGTCGAAACCGGCCATGGCCCGGGCCCAGAAGCTGCTCACCGAGCAGGGCTTCAAGACCATCCCGCTGCCGGTTTCGGCGGCGTTCCACACCCCGCTGGTGGGGCATGCCCAAAAGCCGTTTGCCGAAGCGATCAAAGCCGCCCGTTTCAACGCGCCCAAAACTGCGCGTATTCTCGAACAGCACCGGCCAGGCCCACGCCAACGACCCCGAAGACGATCCGCGAGCTGCTGGCCGGGCATATCCTCAACCCGGTGCTGTTCCGGGATGAGATCGAGAATATTTATCGCCGCGGGCGGCTCCATCTTTGTCGAGTTTGGTCCCAAGAACGTGCTGACCAACCTGGTTGGACAACATCCTGGCCGGCAAGCCGCACCTGGCAGTGGCGCTGAATGCCAATGCGAAGAAAGACAGCGACCGCCAGCTGCGCGAAGCGGTCATGGCGCTGCGCGTGGCCGGACTGTCGCTGCAGAACTTTGATCCTTACGCAGGCGCAGCGCAAGACGGCCGCGCCGCGCAAGAAGAGCCCGGTGACTGTGAAGCTCACCGGCGGGTTATTACGTTTCGGAAAAGACCCGCGCCGCCTTCGAAAACGCGCTTGCAGGATGGTTTCAAGATCAGCCTTCCGGCTGCCCGCGCACAAGCGGCACCCGCGCAGGTACCGCAGCGCTGCAGTTCGCCAGCACCGGTGACCCAGTCCGCCGGCCTGTGCTCCGCGCCGCAGACGACCGCGCCAGCCCGCGCAGCCGCCGCCGCCTGAACAATGCCGCCTCAACCAACTTTGAGCACCTCCTGGCCGAGTACCAGGCGCACCAGTCCGAGACGCTGCGGCTGCACGAGCAGTACCTGCGCACGGAAGAAGAATACGCGCGCGCCTTTGCCCAGCTGACCCAGCTGCAAAGCGAGCTGGTCAGCAAGGGCGCCGCAAGTTCCGGTAGCGGCGAGCTGCAAGCCGTCCTGCCGCTGTTCGAGAGCCTGGAGCGCAGCATGACCCGCTTCCACGATCACCAGGCCGAGACGCTGCGCGTTCACCAGCACTACCTGGAAACCCAGGAACGCTTCTCGCAGTCTTTCGTATCCAGTGTACAGAACAGTGGCAGCGCTGTACCGAGCCAGGCCGCTCCCGACGGATGGCGCCCGGCTGCCCCGCGGCCAGACCGCGTCGGCGCCGCCGCGGCCAGCAACGGCCGGCGGTTCATCGAACAGAATCCGCGGTTCAAAGATCCGAACCTGCGCCGGTGGTTCGCCAGCCAGAACCCACCGCCCCGCTCAAGACGAACGGCAATGGCTATAAACCCGCGCCGGTGATGGAGACTGTGGCAGCGCCCGCCGTCTCTGAGCCAAAACCCGCTGCTCCCGCGCAGCCCGCGGTGCCCGCCGCAGCGGACGCCGAAAAGCTGCAAGCGGCCCTGCTGGCGATTGTCAGCGAGAAGACCGGCTACCCGGTGGAGACGCTCGAGCTGGACATGGATATGGAAGCTGACCTGGGGATCGACTCGATCAAGCGGGTCGAAATCCTGGGCGCCATGCAGAGCCAGTTCCCCGAACTGCCCAAGATCGACACCAACGTGCTGGCCGAGCTGCGCACGCTGGGCCAGATTGTCGAACAGTACAGCGCGCTGGCGCCCACGGCTGCCGCCCCGTGACGACCCAGGCAAGCGCAACCTGCCCCAGTGACTGCCGCCCCTACGGGCGCTTCGCCGCGGCTGCTGCACCCGCAGCCGCAATCGACCCGGCGGGCCTTACCCAGGCGCTGCTGGCAATCGTCAGCGAGAAGACCGGCTACCCGGTGGAAACGCTCGAGCTGGACATGGATATGGAAGCCGACCTGGGCATCGACTCGATCAAGCGGGTCGAAATCCTGGGCGCGATGCAGACCCAGTTCCCTGAACTGCCCAAAGATCGAAACGAACGTGCTGGCCGAGCTGCGCACGCTGGGCCAGATCGTCGAGGCGATGAGCGTCACGCTGGCATCGCCTGCCGCTCCGGTGGCGGATGCACCAGCAGCAGTACCACAGGCTCTGGCGGTTGAAGGTTCGCAAACCGTCCAAAGCGCGCCTGCCCGCGCCATCCGGCGCTGTGAGCGTTGCGGCCGTTTCAGCGGCGCTGCTGACCATCGTCAGCGAGAAGACCGGCTACCCGGTGGAAACGCTCGAGCTGGATATGGATATGGAAGCCGACCTGGGGATCGACTCGATCAAGCGGGTGGAGATCCTGGGCGCGCTGCAGACGCAGTTCCCCGAGCTGCCCAAGGTCGATGCGGCCGCGCTGGCGGAGCTGCGCACCTGGGCCAGATCACCAGCTTATATGAGTCAGGCGCAACTGTCAACCTGCTGCTGCTGCCGCCGTCCGCGGAGGGGACGGGCACGTCCCCTTTTGAACTGGCTGCGGAGGAGCTGATCCCATTTGATTATGGCATCGAGCAGGGCATCGTGATGCGCAAGATCCTGCCCGCCCCGGATACGCTGGATTTCGTCCTGCCCGATGGGCACATCTGCCTGATCACGCGATGATGGCACGCCAGTCACCCCGGCGCTGGCCCAGGCCTTGCTCGATCAAAACTGGCCGGTGGTGGTGCTGCGTTTCCCCGTGGCGGTGGTCCCTGGGCGGCAAGCCCTGCCGGAAGGCGCGGCCTGTGTGGATCTCGAGCGAGCTGAGTGAGACCGCGCTTGCAGGCCGGCCTGGAACAGGTAACGGCGCAGCTATGGGCCGGTAGCGGTTTTTATCCACCTGGCGCAGACTGGAAAATATGCAGAACCCGATTCCCGCGATGTGAATGGCATGGGGTTCCTGGAAACGGAAAAGTCGTTGATAAAAATGGTCTTCCTGACCGCCAAGCATCTCAAGCCGGTCCTTAACGAAGCGGCGGAGAAAGGCCGGGCGGCCTTCATGACCGTCACCCGGCTGGATGGCGAGTTTGGCCTGAGCGAAGCAGCCGAGTTTACCCCGATCAACGGCGGTTTGTTTGGCCTGGTCAAGACGCTCAACCTGGAATGGGAAGCGGTATTCTGCCGGGCGGTGGATGTGAGCCCCGCCCTGGATACGGAACGGGTGGTAAGCTGCATCCTGGCCGAGCTGCATGACCCGAACCGCCTGGTGACTGAAGTGGGCTATACCCAGACCGAACGCTCAACGCTCATCGTCGCGAGTGTGCCCGTTACCGCCGGCAGCGCCGGTACATCTGCCGGAGGGAAGAAATGAACGGAAAAACATTGGTGCATTCTGAATTCTGTCGTTCTGGTCAGCGGCGGCGCGCGCGGGATTACCGCCCAGCTGCGTGGTAAAACTGGCTGAACGGGCGCACTGCAAATTCATCCTGCTGGGCCGTTCTTCCGCGGACATGCCGCCGGTCGATTTTGACCCGCTGGGCTGTGACGATCCCGAGCTGAAACGGCGCATCGCCGCAGACCTGGCCGGCAAGGGCGAAAAACCAGCCCCGGCCAGAATCCAGAAGATTTTTTCCGGCATCCGTTCCAGCCAGGAAATCCACGAAACCCTCCAGGCCGTCGAGGAGGCGGGCGGGCAGGCGGAATACGTGCGCGTGGATGTGGCCGACCGCGACCTGCCCGCGAAACTTGCCGGCGCCGGTCAGCCGCCTGGGCAAGGTGACCGGTATCATCCACGGGGCGGGTACGCTGGTGGATAAGCTGATCGAAAAGAAAACCGAAACCGATTTCGATACCGTCTATACGCCCAAGGTGACCGGGCTGGAAAACCTGCTGTGCAGCGTGGATGTGGCCCGGCTGGATTTCCTGGTGTTGTTTTCCTCGATCGTTGGTTTTTACGGCAACGTTGGCCAGTCGGATTACGCCATTGCCAACGAGATCCTCAATAAATCGGCCTACCTGCTCAAGCGCCAGCTACCCGGACTGCCACGTGATCTCGATCAATTGGGGCCCGTGGGATTCGGGGATGGTCACCCCCGAGCTGAAGAAGGTGTTCGAGGCGCGCAACGTGGAAGTGATCCCCACCGAAGTGGGCGCGCGCATGCTGGTCGATGCGTTGATGCCGGGAGTGAGCGATTCCAGCGCTGCCATCCAGGTGGTGGTGGGCGGCGTGCCGGCCCGCCCGGCGGCGCACGTCGACTCTGACCTGCGCTCGTACCAGATCAAGCGCCGGCTAAAGGTGGACGAGAACCCCTTCCTGTACGATCACATGATCGGCGAGCACCCGGTGCTGCCGGCGACCTGCGCGGCGGCCTGGGTAGCCTACACCTGCGAGCAGCTTTACCCCGGCTACCATTTCTTCAGCCTGGAAAATTACCGCGTGTTGAAGGGTATCGTCTTTGATGACAGCCTGGCGGATGAGCACATCGTGGATTTGAAAGAAGTGGCCAAGTCGGAAGAAAAGATCGTCTTCGACGCGCTGGTGTTGGAGCCAGAATAAAAAGGGCCGTCTCATCTATCATTACAGCCTGCGGGTAACCGTGGTGCGCGACCTGCCCGTCCCGCCGGTTTTCCATCTGGAAAGCGGCGTGGAAGGCGAAGGCATCTCTGGCAGCCAGCTTTACCAGGACGGCACCCTCTTCCACGGGCCTTCGTTCCAGGGCGTGGAACGCGTGCTGCACCTCAGCCGCGGCAAACTGGTGATGCAGGTCGTCCTGCCGCACATGGAAGACCGCATCCAGGGCCAGTTCCCAGCCTACACCGCCAACCCGTTTATTTATGATGCGATCGTGCAGTGCTTGCTGATCTGGGCGCAGTATTTCTACCAGGCGCCCTGCCTGCCGTCCAGCCTGCGCAAGCTGGAGCAGTTCAAGCCCATCCCGTTTGGCGTCCCATGCACAGTCACCATGGAAGTCGAGTCGCAGTCAAGCACGTCTGTGGTCGGCAATATCCTGGTGCAGGATGACCAGGGCGCCACCTATATGCGCCTGGATGGCCTGGAAGGCACGATCAGCCCGTATTTGAACCGTTTTATCGGTAAGCGAGAAGTCGCGGTATGAGTTCTGCGACCCAACCTTTTGAATCCCTGGCAATTGTAGGGATGGATGCAGCCTGGGCCGGGTGCGATGGCCTGGAAGCCTTCGAGCATATGCTGTATGAAATGCGCCAGCAGTTTGCCTGCCTGGATGAGGACGGGAAAACCGTTCCGGTCTCGGCCGGCGAACCGCTGCTGGGAAAAGTTGCCCGGCGGGCTTTGCTGGATGCGGAAATCGATATCGCCAATTTCGGCGCCGCCGCTTCTAGCGGCGCCGATGCTTCTAGCGGCGCGGATGCTTCCCACCCCCGGCTGGCAGCTCTGGTTTGCAACGGCGCGCCGTTGAACCCCGGCTGGCAGTGGGCTCACGTATTCGAAGATCTATACGGCCAGCCCAACCCGCTGGCGGCTGCCCTGGAACGGGCGCAGCGCATTTTCCGGGAAAACACCGCCGACCTGGTCCTGTTTGCCGCTGGCGCAGGGCATCCGACAGATACGCCGGATGCTCCGCTGGCGCCCGATTCGGTTCGCGCGCCCGCTTTTGACCGGGATGTACACGGCTGGCGGCTGGGTGAAGGCGCCGGAGCCGTGGTTCTGATGCCGTATGCCCAGGCGCGCCGCGCCGGGCGGCGAGTGTATGCCGTGATCCAGGCGCTCGCTGCGGCGCCTGGTAAGGCGGAACTGGAAAAGACAACAGGGGCGAATGTCCCTGGCCTGCCGGTAGCCCCCGCGCTGGATGATCTGCGCGGCTGCTGCCTGCGGGCCCTGGAAAGCGCGGGCATACCCGCCGACCAGGTAGGCTATATCGAGGCATTTGCCGGCGGCAGCGATGCGCTGGATGGAATTGAGATGGCCGGGTTGGCGCAGGCCTACCGCTTACAGGCTGCAAGCCTGCCAATCCAGGATCTGACCACTGCCATTGGCAGCGTGCAGACCAATACGGGTTACCTGGGCGCGGCGGCGGGCCTGGCGGGGCTGGTGCGCGCTGCGCTGTGCCTGTACCACCGGTTTATCCCCGGCGCTCCGGGCTGGTCGGCTCCCAAACTGCCCGCGTTGTGGCGCAGCGCGCCCTTCTATGTGCCAGGCGAATCGCGGGCCTGGTTTGAAAAGACCATCGGCGGGCGTCGATCCGGGCTGAACATCATTGGCCTGAACGGAAGCTGCGCGCATCTCATCCTCGGCGAGCCGGTTGATCAGCCGGTCCGGCCCAACCGCGCCCTATCGCGAGGCGGCTTTACCCTGTTCCCCCTGGTGGGGGACAGCCTGAGCGAGCTGGTGGGCGAGCTGGAAGATTTACAGCAAGCCCTGGTGTATGCCGGTGACCTAAACGACCTGGCGGCGGAAGTTGCCGGGGCCGCGCAGGCCAACCCATCCGCGCCCTACGGGCTGGCGATCACCGGGCACGATCACGAAGAGATCCGGCGCGAGATCGAATACGCCTTGAAGGCCGTACCTGCCGCTTTCGACAAAGCCGCCGCCGCCGAAGGCGGCGCCGTTGGGGGCGCCGAGTGGCAGACCCCGCTGGGCAGTTATTTTACCCTCCAACCCGCCGGACGTGAGGGCGGGGTGGCCTTCGTTTACCCGGGTGCGTTCAATTCGTATCCCGGCATGGGCAGGGATCTGTTCCGCCTGTTCCCCGATCTGCATGCGCAGACGGCGGAAATCACCGCCGACCTGGGCCGGGTGATCCACGAGCGCATGCTGTATCCGCGCAGCCTCGTGGCGCTTTCCAAAGAAGACCTGGCCGCGCTGGAGACGAAGCTGCTGGCCGACCCGATTGCCATGCTGATTTCCGGTACCACCCTGGCGATCCTGTACACCCAAATCCTGCAAAACACCTTCAAGATCCATGCCCAGGCGGCTTTTGGCTACAGCCTGGGCGAAAACAGCATGCTGTATGCCACCGGGGTATGGGGCCAGGGCGACCGCGCCGCGGCGCGGCTGGATGAATCCGAGGCCTTCCGGGTGCGCCTGGCCGGCCCGCAGCTGGCCGTCCGCGAATTCTGGGGTCTCCCGGTTGGAGACCTTCCCCCCGGCCAGCCATTGTGGAACAACTACCTGGTGATGGCCGCGCCGGAAAAAGTACACGCGGCGCTGGTCAGCGAACCGCGCGTTTACCTGACCCACATCAACACGCCCCGCCAGGTGGTTATTGGCGGCGATCCGGAAGCCTGCAAGCGCGTGCTGAGCGCCTTGCGCTGTTCCTCGCTCCAGGCGCCCTTCGATTATGCCCTGCACTGCGCGCTCATGCGCTCGGAGTACGAGGCGCTGGCCGAGCTGCACGACTGGCCGGTGGAACGGCTGCCCGGGATGCAGATGTACTCGGCGGCAGATTATGCCCCGCTACCCATTGCGCCGCTGCCCATCGCGCAGAACGCCGTTTCGCGGCGCGAGATCGCCGACAAAATGGCCCATATGCTCACTTCCCCGCTGGATTTCCCGCGCCTGGTCGACCAGGTGTACGCGGACGGCGCGCGGGTGTTTATCGAGGCCGGCGCGGGCGGAAACTGCGCCCGCTGGGTTGCTGAGTCGCTGAAAGGCCGCCCGCATCTGGCCCTCTCGATGAACCGGCGCGGCACCGATGATTATACCAACCTGGTGCGCACCCTGGCGCGGCTGCACAGCCACCGCGTTCCGCTGGATCTTACGCTGTTATATTCCACGCTAGCTGAAAAGGTGAGCCTATGAATGACTCCATTGCCCCATTCCCGTCCGACCGGCTGCAAAAAATGGCGCTGGAAAGCGCGCAGCGCAGCAGCGCGCTGCACCGGCAGTTCTTACAGATGCGCCGCGAAGGCTTACAAAATACGCGCGCGCTGATCGAGCTGCAGGCGCGCAGCGCGGTCCCGGCGGTTGGGAACCAACCGGCCGCCTTTCCGGCGCTGTTCGACAGCCCCCAGTTGGATGCCTTTGGCACAGGCAGGCTCTCCGACTGCCTGGGGCCTGCCTTCGCGAAATATGATGACCGGCGCATCCCGCGTATCCCCAACGGCGATCTAAAGATGATGAGCCGCATTGTGGCGATCACCGGCCGCGTGGGGATCTACGATCCGCAATCCAGCGTCACCGCCGAGTACGATGTTCCGCTGGATGCCTGGTATTTCCGCGACGGCGCATCCCCGGAAATCCCCACCGCGTTATGGATGGAGATTGCGCTCCAGCCGTGTGGTTTTCTATCCGCTTATCTGGACACGTACGCGCTGGTGCCCCACGGCCAGTTCTACTTCCGCAACCTGGATGGCAGCCTGCGCCCGGTCGAGAAAATGGATGTGCGCGGCAAGACCATCACGACCCGGGCCCGCCTGCTCACCAATGCGGTCAGCGGCGGAACGGTCATCCAGAAATATGGCTATGTGATCACCTGCGCCGGGCTGACCCTTTTCCAGGGCGAATCGACCTTTGGTTATTTCTCGGCGGACAGCATGGCCAGCCAGGTAGGGCTGGACGGCGGGCAGGCGACCGCGCCCGCTATTCGCACGGATACCGGTCTGGCGCTGCGCGCGCTGCGCGTGGATTTACCTCGTTTCCAGGCCGGCGACCCGGCCCGGCAGGGCTACCGCCTGTCGCGAAACTCCCTGCACTTCATCGACGATCTGCTTGTTTGCGCGGACGGCGGGAAGTACGGCCAGGGCTATGCCTACGCCAGCCGCGCGGTCAACCCGCGGGACTGGTATTTCCCGTTCCATTTCTACCAGGACCCGGTTATGCCCGGCTCGTTGGGGGTAGAAGCCATCCTGGAGGCGATGCAGGGCTTCGCCCTTGCCTATGACCTGGGCCGCGATCTGCGCGCTCCCCGCTTCGGGCCTGTGCCCGGCGCGCCGCAGCTGGACTGGCGCTACCGCGGGCAGATCACCCAGCAGCACAAGCGGATGGAGCTGGAAGTCCACCTGAGCGGCATCCAGCAGCGCCCCGGCCAGGTGGCCCTGACCGGCGACGCCAACCTGTGGGTAGACGGCTTGCGTATTTACGAAGTAAAAAATGCGACCGTTGGCATTTTGGAAGGATAAAAAATGGACAACAACCGTATCGGTAAAAAAACAACTGAGCGCGGTGGGGAGTGCTCCTACCCGGCTGGCCTGGCAGGGACCCTCGCAAGAAATCGCGTTTACTGAAGAGGAGATCCGCGCCGCGCTGCTGCGCTTGAATGAAGAACTGTATACTATTCGCGCGAGCGACGCCGTTCCCTTAAGCGGGCAGGTGGGCGTGACTTGCGGCGGAGAAATTAGCTCGCGCCAGACTGGCGGCGCGGCGGACGTTCTGGCGGTGCTGCCTCCGCTGCCGCTGGAAAACCTGGGCGACCCCGGCTTCAATGAATGCTACGGCACGCGCTACACCTATTACGGCGGCGCGATGGCCACCGCCATCTCCTCGGCCGAGATGGTGATTGCCATGGGCAAGGCCGGGCTGCTCGGCTCGTTTGGCGCTGCCGGGCTGCCCCCGGCGCGCCTGGAAGCCGCCATCCAGCAGATCCAGGCGGCGCTGCCGGATGGCCCGTACGCCTTCAACCTGATCCACAGCCCCAGCGAAGAGGCCCTGGAGCGGCGCGCCGTGGAGCTGTACCTGCGCTACGGCATCCGGGTGGTGGAGGCTTCGGCCTTCCTCGATCTGACCCCGCACATTGTCTATTACCGCGCGGCCGGGCTGTCTCTGGGCGCGGATGGGCATGTGCTGATCGGCAACCGGGTGATCGCCAAGGTATCGCGGCGCGAGGTGGCGGCGAAGTTTATGCAGCCGGCTCCGGCTGCGCTGCTGGCGCAGCTGGTCCAGGAAGGCAAGATCAGCCAGGAACAGGCCGACCTGGCCCAGCGCGTGCCGATGGCGGATGATGTGACCGTCGAAGCCGATTCGGGCGGGCACACCGATAACCGCCCGCTGGTCTGCCTGATGCCGGCCATGCTGGCGCTGCGCGATGAGCTCCAGGAAAAATACCAGTACGACCAGCCGGTGCGCGTTGGCGCCGCGGGCGGCATCAGCACCCCGGCCTCGGCCCTGGCAGCTTATGCCATGGGCGCGGCTTACATCTGTCACCGGGACGGTCAACCAGGCCTGCGTCGAATCCGGCGCTTGCGAGCACACCAAGAACCTGCTGGCCAAAGCCAGTATGGCGGATGTGATGATGGCCCCATCCGCGGATATGTTTGAGATGGGCGTCAAGGTGCAGGTGCTCAAGACCGGCACCATGTTTGCCATGCGCGCCAGCAAGCTGTACGAGCTGTACACCAAATATGATTCGATCGAAGCAGATCCCGGTCGATGAGCGCGAGAAGCTGGAAAAGCAGGTCTTCAAGCGCAGCCTGGATGAGATCTGGGCGGAAACGGTCAAGTTCTTTACCGAGCGCGACCCCGAGCAGATCGCCCGCGCCAACAACAACCCCAAACGCAAGATGGCGCTGATCTTCCGCTGGTACCTGGGGCTTTCCTCGCGCTGGTCGGCCAGCGGCGAGAAAGGCCGCGAGCTGGATTACCAGGTCTGGTGCGGCCCTTCGATTGGCCCGTTCAACGATTGGACGCGCGGCACCTACCTGGCCGAACCGCAGCAACCGCAAAGTGGTGGATGTGGCGCTGCAGATCCTGACCGGCTGCGCTTACCTGGCGCGGGTGCAGAGCCTGCGCAATGCCGGCGTGCAGGTTTCCGCGCGCCTGTCGGCCTATTACCCGCGCTCTGCCATGATTTGATAGCTCGCCGTGCCAATTTGATACCTTTTGAGACCGTTTGCCCCTTTTAATAGATGGACGAACCTGGAGAAAGGATATGTGTACCAGGAAAAAAAGGGAGATCGGTTGAGCAACAGAAGCAGTAAAAATAAACGCCTTTTCGGATACAACCGCGCGCGACTGCATAGGACAAAGCGCAAAGCGCGCGATAATGCTTCCTGAAATATCTTTAAGAGACTGACGACTGACAACTGTTACCTCACTTAGGAAACAACATGGATGCAAAATCACAACTGGACGCAATGCGGCAGAAAGCGCTCCTGGGGGGCGGCGAAGCCCAGATTGAAAAGCAGCACGCCAAGGGCAAGAAAACCGCCCGCGAGCGGATCGAGCAGCTGCTGGACAAAGACACCTTCTGCGAAACGGATATGTTTGTCACCCACCGGGCGGTCGGCCTGGGCATGGAAAAGAACCACCCGCTGACGGATGGCGTGGTCACCGGCTGGGGCAAGATCGACGGGCGCACGGTGTATGTCTTTGCCCAGGATTTTACCATCCTGGGCGGCTCGTTGGGCGAGGCGCACGGGCGAAAGATCGCCAAGCTGATGGACCTGGCCTATCCAGAACGGCGCTCCGCTGATCGGGCTGAACGATTCGGGCGGCGCGCGCATCCAGGAAGGCGTCGATTCGCTGGCTGCCTATGGGGAGATTTTCTACCGCAACACGCGCGCTTCCGGCGTGATCCCGCAGATTTCGGTCATCCTGGGCCCTTGCGCGGGCGGGGCGGTCTATTCGCCCGGCATCACCGATTTCGTCTTCATGATCGAGAAGAGCTCGTACATGTTCATCACCGGCCCGGAAGTGATCCGCGCGGTGACCCATGAAGATGTCGATTTCGACACGCTGGGCAGCGCGAGCGTCCATCATGACAAGAGCGGCGTGGCCCATTTTACCGCCCCGGACGAGGAAGCCTGCCTGGCGCAGGTGCGCGAGCTGCTTTCTTACCTGCCTGCCAACAACCTGACCCCGCCGCCCTACATCGCCGCCCACCGACGACCCGCGCCGGCTGACGCCTGAGCTGGAGCAGATCGTGCCTGCCGACCCGCAGAGCCCTATGATGTGCACGATGTGATCGAAGCGATCGTGGATGACGGCGAATTCCTGGAAGTCCAGGCGGAGTATGCGCGCAACATCGTGGTCGGCTTTGCCCGCCTGGACGGGCTACCCGGTGGGGATTGTCGCCAACCAGCCGGATTACCTGGCGGGCGTGCTGGATATCAACGCTTCAGATAAAGGCGCGCGCTTTATCCGCTTTTGCGATGCCTTCCACATTCCGCTGGTTACCCTGGTGGATACCCCCGGGTTCCTGCCCGGCACCGACCAGGAGCACAACGGCATCATCCGCCACGGCGCAAAGATGATTTATGCCTACGCCGAGGCCACCGTGCCCAAGGTGACCATCATCCTGCGCAAGGCGTACGGCGGCGCGTATATCGTGATGAGCTCCAAGCACCTGCGCGCGCGATCTGAACCTGGCCTGGCCGAACGCCGAAATCGCGGTGATGGGTCCGGATGGGGCGGTCTCGATCGTCTTCCGCAAGGATATCGAAGCCGCCGAAAACCCGGCCGGCATGCGCGCGCAGAAGACCCAGCAGTACCGCGAAGAGCTGGCCAACCCATTTGTGGCCGCCTCGCGCGGCTACCTGGATGATGTGATCCAGCCGGCCGAGAGCCGCCTGCGCCTGATCGCGGCGCTGGACAGCCTGCGCGAAAAACGCCAGCCCACCCCCGCGCGCAAGCACGGCAATATTCCGCTGTAAAAGGAGCGCTAGCACGATGAAAGTATCTGGTTGCAAATCGAGGTGAAATTGCACTGCGGGTGATGCGCACCTGCCGCGAGCTGGGCTTTCCCAGCGTGGCGGTCTATTCAGACGCCGACAGCGACTCGCTGCCCGTCCGCTACGCGGATGAGAGCGTCTACATTGGGCCAACCCAGGCCGCGCTGAAAGCTACCTGAATATTGAAGCGGTGATCGACGCGGCGCGCAAAACCGGCGCGGAGGCCATCCATCCCGGCTACGGGTTCCTTGTCCGAGAATGAGGAATTTGCCCGCGCGGTGGAAGATGCCGGGCTGATCTTTATCGGCCCGCGCCCCGAGACCATCGCGCTGACCGGCGACAAGCTGGCGGCGCGCCGGGTGGCGCGCGAGGCCGGCCTGCCGGTGCTGCCGGGCAAAGATGTGCCGGTGGATGGACGACATCGTCCCCGGCGATCTGGCCAAAGGCGTCACCTTCCCGGTGCTGATCAAGGCCGTTTCGGGCGGCGGCGGGCGGGGTATCCGCCTGGCCCGCACCGCCGAGGAGATGGCCCAGATGGTGACAGCGGCCCGCCAGGAGGCCCGGGCGGCCTTTGGCGATGATACCGTCTACCTGGAGCCGCTGGTGCAGAACGCGCGCCACATCGAAGTGCAGATCCTGGGCGATGGCAACGGGCAAATCCTCTACCTGGGCGAGCGGGAATGCTCCATCCAGCGCCGGCGCCAGAAGCTGATCGAAGAAGCCCCTGCGCCCGGCCTGAGCCTGTCGCTGCGCCATCACCTGTATGACGCGGCGCTCAAGCTGGCCGAGGCGTTGAATTACCGCAGCCTGGGTACGGTCGAGTTCTTGCTCGATCCGCAGGGGCACTTTTACTTCATCGAAGTCAACCCGCGCATCCAGGTGGAGCACCCGGTCACCGAAATGGTCACCGGCATCGACCTGGTCCGAGCGCAGCTGCTTGCTGGCGGCGGAAGGCCATCTACACTATACCCAGGAACAGATCCGCATGAACGGCTGGGCCATCGAAGCGCGCGTGCTGGCCGAAGACCCCAGCCCAGGATTTCATGCCCGTCACCGGCGAGGTCGCCTACCTGCGCGAGCCGGGCGGTCCGGGCGTACGGGTGGACAGCGCCCTTTACGTGGGCATGCCCATTACCGCCAACTATGATTCGATGATTGCCAAAGTGATTGCCTGGAGCGAGGACCGGCCGAGCGCCATCCGCCGGCTGCAGCGCGCATTGAGCGAGTTCCAGATTGGCGGCGTGCCTACCGACATCGAATTTCTTTCTCAGGTCATCGACAGCGAAATCTTCACCGTGGGGCGCGCAGATACCACTTACCTGGACGTGTTCCAGCCGTCCGCGCCAGATGGGGAAGACCCGCTCAACCAGGAAGTAGCCCTTGTGGCAGCGTTGCTCGCGCACCGCGAGCAGAACCGCGTCACCGCCAGCCAGCCGCAAATCAGCAGCGCCAGCCTGTGGCGCTCGGCTGCCTGGCGCGAACAGATGCGCGGCGGTGAATAATCTATGGTCCTATGTGACGAAATTCACGTAACCATTATTACAAAAAGGGGTTATTAGTAGTGGAACCGCGGATGCACTCCGCAAAATCCCACAAAGGAGTAAGAGACATGGCGACGTACCGGGTAAATGTTGGTCAACGTGAATATGTAATAGACGTCACCGGCGACCAGGTCGCGGTGGATGGGATGCCCATCCAGGCCAGTCTGACTTCACTCAATAATGGGGGCCTGGTTCTTCTGCGAAAAGATAACCGGGCGCGCGAGCTTCACGTTCTCCCGCAGGGCAACAGCGCCTACGCGGTGATGGTGAATGGGCGGCACCTGATCGCCCAGGTAGAAAAAGGCAATTGTAAAACCAAAAAGCGCGTCGAGCAGGCCAACCAGGGCGCGATCAGCGCGCCCATGCCCGGCATGGTGGTGGATGTGCTGGTCAAAGAAGGCCAGCGGGTAAACAGCGGTGAGCCGCTGGTAGTGCTCGAATCGATGAAAATGCAGATGCAGCTGCGCTCGCCCTTCTCAGGGCAGGTCAGCCGGGTGGCAGTTGGCAGCAAGGCGCAGGTTGAAAAAGGCGCGCTGCTGGTACAGGTAGCCGGGGACTAATCCCCCAGGCTGGTCCCCACCATACGCGCGCTGTGGATCCAGGGGTGCGTCAGCGGGATGGGCTTGTGTTTGCCAATCACATCTCCCAGCGGGACGGTCACCACGTCGCCGTCCCGGAGGGCAACCATAACTCCAAAATTGCCCTCATTGATCACCCGCAGGCAGGCCGTGCCCAGGTTCGTAGCCAGCACGCGGTCGGTGGATGTAGGCGCGCCGCCCCGCAGCAGGTGACCAAGGATGGTAATGCGCGTGTCCAGCCCGGTAAACTTTTCCAGGCGGTTGGCCAGGTAAATCGTATTCCCGGTCAGGTGACTTTCGATCTTATTGAGCTGCTCATCCACCAGCATGCGCTCCTGACCTTCACGGTTTAACTCGTTGACGTGCTTGGAGCGCTCAAAAAATTCCACCGTATCCTTTGAAATCCCGCCTTCGGAGACCGCCACGATGCTGAAGCGGCGCCCCGAGCGGTTGCGCGCCAGGATCGCGTCGGCGACTTTGCGCACATCATACGGGATTTCGGGCAGGATGATCACATCCGCGCCGCCGGCAATCCCCGAACCCAGGGTTAGCCAGCCGGTATTGCGCCCCATCACCTCCACCAGGATGATGCGGTGATGGCTGTGGGCGGTGCTGTGCAGCCGGTCGATGGCTTCCGTGGCTGTGCTCATCGCCGTGTCGAAGCCGATGGTGGTGTCAGTCATCGCCAGGTCATTATCGATGCCCTTGGGCAGGGTGATAATGTTGAGCCCCTTTTGGGCCAGCCGGTGGGCGCTTTCCTGTGTCTCGCGCCCACCCATGCACACCAGCACATCCAGGTTGTGATGCTGATAAGTTGCCGCGGCTGCCTCGATTTTATCGCCCTCCCGCCCCGGCATTTCCTCGAGTGTTTCCCGGCTGGTGCCAAGGATGGTTCCGCCCGAAGTCAGGATTCCCGACAGGGTGGTCGGGCAGACCTGGTCCTCCAGTAACCCGGTGAAGCCGTCCTGGAAGGTAATCATTTCCATCCCATAGCTGCCCTGCGCGGCTTTCCCAATCGCCCGGATGGCGGCATTCAACCCCGGGCAATCGCTGCCTGCCGTCAGAATACCGATGCGTTTCACTGCTTTTGTTGAGCGTGCCATAGTACCTCGGAATGGTTTCGGAGTTCGTTCATCCATAAAATTGTATGTTAGAACTGCTTATTTCACAACAAAAACAGAATGAATAATGGAAAGGGGTTATATAAACAATTTGGACGTAGCGCGTAGAATTCGAAATTTTGAATGGGCTGTTATAGGTTACCTTAATTAAAAATCGTACCCTGCTCCGCGATTTTCCTTGCAAAATTCAAAATCATGATCCACAATTCCGCTGGTATAATCCTGCTGATAAATATGGAATTGGCTGAAGAAAATCGCAGGAGTAATCTTATGCCACAAGAACGCACCCGCAAAATCGTTATTACCGGCATTCTCGGTGCCCTATCCATCTTCCTGGCCCTTACCCCGCTGGGTTTCTGGTCCTGGGGACCAGTTTCAGCGACGATCTTACACGTCCCGGTGATCATAGGCGCCGTGCTCGAGGGCCCGGTGGTTGGGTTGGTGGTTGGGTTGATCTTTGGCGTGTTTAGCATGATCCGCGCCGCCGTAGCGCCCAACGGCCCGCTCGACCCGGCTTTTACCAACCCGCTCATCTCGGTGCTGCCGCGCCTGTTTATCGGGCCGGTTGCCTGGCTGGTGTGGAAAGCGCTAAAACGCTGGACGGCCGTCGGCCTGGTGGCGGCGGGAGTGGCGGGCAGCGTTACCAATACGGTGCTGGTGCTTGCCATGATCGGCCTGGTTCCCTCGGCCCTCGGCATTTTGCGCAACCTGCTCCAGCAGCCCAATACCCCGGCAGTCGCGCTGCTGGGCAGCCTGGCCCTGGCGAACGGCCTGCCGGAGGCAATCATATCCGCGATCCTGGTGCTGGTGGTAGTGGCGGCGTACTGGCGCATCCGCATCGGCAAGCGGCAAGGCGCGAATATATAGGCGGACCCCATAACGAAACCGTATTGAGCCGCGTACACGCCCAAACGGGGATGCTAGAGCATTATCACGGCCAAGAGCAGCGGGACGCACACAGCAAACGCCAGCCAATCGGCGCGATGGAAGCGCAGGGTAATCATGGAGGTGCGGATGGGCAAGGCGCCGTAGGCGCGCGCGTCCATGGCCAGGGCCATGTTTTCGGCCCGCCGCAGGCTGGCAATAAACAGCGGCACAATCATGGGGATGATCTGGCGCGCGCGCCGGACCAGATTCCAACCGGCCGGCTGCCAGTCGGCCCCGCGCGAGGCCTGGGCCTTGGCGATGCGTTCCGCCGTCTGCGAGAGCAAGGGGAAGTAGCGCAGCGTCACCTGGATGACCATTACAAAATCATGGGTGGGGATGCGCAGCAGGCTCAATGGGCTGAGCAGGGCTTCCAAGCCGCGCGTTAGCTCCGATTCGGAAAGGTACGAGGCGGCCAGGCCAAGCACTGCCATAAAACCGCTAAAGCGCAGCAGAAGCGCCAGCCCGTACCACAGATCGGTGACCGTGATGGACAGCCAGCCGTAGGCGATCAGCACGGTTTCCCCATTTTCGCCGGTGCGCAGCAGCACCTGCAGCGCGGCCAGGAACAGCAAGAAAGGCAGCGCCGTGCGCCAGCCCTTCCAAAGCGCGGCATACGGGATGCGCGCCAACCGCCAGCCCGCCACGGCCGCCGCCAGCCCAATCGCCAGACCAATGGGCCGGCTGGCAAGGATCAGGGCGGTCAAGAACAGGAGCACCAGCAGAATGCGCGTGCGCGGGTCCAGGCGGTGCAGCGGCGAATCGACCGCCAGGTATGGGCCAAAGGGCAGGCCGCGCAGAAATTCAAACTCGCTCGCATTACGGCGGTTTTGACCCCGTTTTACGTCACCGCGGTGTCCTTCGCCGCGGCGTCCTTCGCCTCGGCGTCCTTCGCCGCGATTCCCATGGCGAACCGTATCCTCTTTCGCGGCACGCGGGTTCGGATCGCTGCTCATCGTTCCACCCCTTGCAGCGCCCGCGCCACGGCCAGTTGCAGCGCCTCGGCGGTCATGATCCCTTCCGGCAGCGGCCAGCCTTTGGCTTGCAGCGCCTCGGCCACCTGGGCTGCCACGGGCGGTTCCATGCCGAAGCCGCGCAGGGTATCACGCTGCTCGAACACATCCGCGGTCGGGCCGCTGAGCACACTGCGCCCGCGGTAGAACACGGTCAGATCGCTGGCCAGGCGGGCCAGGTCGCCCATCTGGTGCGAAGACAGCACCACCGTCAGGCCCAGGTCGCGCATGCTCAGCAGCTTGTCCAGCAGGTCGCGGCGCGAGGCCGGGTCGAGACCCGCGGTGGGCTCATCCAGCAGCAGGATGGCCGGCTTTAACGCCAGAGTGGAAGCCAGCGCCACCTTGCGGCGCTCCCCGCCGCTGAGCGAATAGAGGGCGCGATCTTTGTAGGTTTCGAAATCCAGGCCTACCTGCTCCATTGCCCAGCGCACCCGCACGGCCAGCGGCTCTTCGATTTTGAGCAGGCGCGGGCCGTAAGCAATCTCATCCCCTACGAAGTGCTCGAAGAACTGCATCTCCGGGTTTTGAAAAACCAATCCCACCCTGCGCACCACCTGGCGGCGGTCGACATCCGGGTCATTCAGGTCGAACTCGGCCACCCGGATGCTGCCCTCCTGCGGCCGCAGCAGCCCATTCAGATGCTGCATCAAGGTGGATTTGCCTGAGCCGGTCATGCCGATCAGCCCGCGAGCCTGGCCCTCTTCTACATGTAACGAGACACCTTCCAGCGCGCGCTGCGCCAGGGGCGTATCCAGCATATAGGTGTACCCCAGCTCACTCACCTCGATCAGCGCCCCCGGTACTTCCGCCTCGGGTGTGAACGGTTCCTCAGGGACCAACTGCGGCCTGGGAAAGTCGGGCAGCGCTGCCAGCAGCTGGTCTGGGGTGAGCAGGTCTTCAGGCAGCCCCGGGAACGAAGCGCGTACGGCCGCGGCGGCGCGCACGGCGGGCGGCAGATCCAGGCGCAGCGCGGTCAGGCGCTCCGGGTCGGCGAACACCTGGGCCGGGGGACCGTCCAGCACCACCCGCCCGCGGTTGAAGACCAGCATGCGCTTCGCCAGGACCGCCTCTTCCATAAAGTGGGTGATCATCAAGATGGTCACGCCTTCGCGGTTCAAACGCTGCATCGATTCCAGCAGCCCGCGCCGGCCAGACGGGTCCAGCATGGTCGAAGCCTCATCAAAGACGATGCAGCGGGGGTGCAGCGCCAGCACGCCGGCCAGCGCCAGGCGCTGGGTCTGCCCGGCGGAGAGCAGGTGTGGAGAGCGCTGCCGCACCTCCCACAGCTCCACCTCGCGCAGCGCCGCTTCAACGCGCCGCTCGATCTCGGCGGCGGGCAGGGCCAGGTTTTCCGGCCCAAAGGCCACATCCTCCTCCACGGTGGTGGAGATAATCTGATCTTCGGGGAACTGGAAGACCATGCCCACAGCCGCGTGGATACGCCCGCCGTTTTCCAGCTGGCGCGTGTCCAGCCCGGCGATGCGCACGCGCCCCGCAGTCGGAATAAGCAGCGCGTCCACCAACCGCGCAAAGGTGCTCTTTCCCGAGCCGTTGGCGCCCACCACGGCTACAAATTCCCCTTCGGCAACGCTGAGCGTGACATCCTCCAGCGCGGGGATTTTTAAGCCTTCGGCGGTTTCGTATTCAAAAGAAACGTGATCAAAAACGATGAGCGGCCCCATGTCTGAACGTTGATTTTAACATAGAAGCAGTTTTCGTTTTCCCACAGAAACCAGGAAACGGCTAAAATTGGGAGAACGAAAGAAAAATGTTCAAGATCGGTTATGGCTATTTAACGCGAATAACGCGAATGAAGCGAATAACGAAAACGCTTAAAAAAGGATTTCTTATTCGCGTAATCCGTACCATTCGTGTCGCGCCCTGCGCCGCGCCCTGCGCGCATTCGCGATAAAGAACCGCAGTATAAAAGGTACCCATGTCGCTTCGAGATTACCTCAAACGCCTTGAGGAGCGCGACCAGCTCCTGCACATCAGCCAACCGATTTCCAAAACGTACGAGATCGCCGGCGTGCTGAAGCAGATGGAGCCCCGGCCCGTGCTGTTTGAGCATGTCCACGAAACCGCTTTCCGCGTGGCCGGCAACCTGTTCTGCACCAAGGCCAGCTTCGCCGATTACTTCGGCATCCCGGTCAGCCAGATCATCCCCACCCTGACCCAGGCGATCGACGCGGCGCAGCCCGCCGGAGGTGGTCACCGCGGCTGCCTGCCAGGAGGTGGTCGAACTGGCCCCGGACCTGGACCCCCTGCCCATCCTGCGCCACTGCGACCAGGATGGCGGCAATTACATCAGCTCGGGGGTGATGATCGCCCGCCACCCCACACTACGGGCAGAACGTCGATTTTCACCGCTGATGCAGTTCTCCACCACCGAGATGGCGGTGCGGGTGGTGCGCTCGCGCCATTTCGACACCTTCCTGCGCGACCTGCAGCCAGGTGGACGTGGCCATTTGCATTGGCAACCCGCCCAACGTGCTGGCGGCGGCGGCCACTTCGGTCGAGATGGGCATCAATGAGCTGGAGATTGCCAACGCGCTGGAACCGCTGCAGGTGGTGCGCGCCAGCACGGTGGACGTGCTGGTCCCCGCCGAATGCGAATTTGTCATCGAAGGGCACGGTTTACCTGGACCGCACCCACGCCGAAGGCCCGTTTGTCGACCTGACCGAGACCTACGATGTGATCCGCCAGGAGCCGGTCTTTGTGGTCAAGGCCATCACCCACCGCGCAGGATGCCATCTGGCATGCCCTGCTGCCCGGCGCGCTGGAGCACAAGCTGCTGATGGGCATGCCGCGCGAGCCAACCATCTTCCAGAAGGTCAACGAGGTGGTGCGCTGCCTGGATGTGCAACATCAACCCGGGCGGCTGCTCCTGGCTGCACGCCATCGTCCAGATCGACAAACAGGCCGAGGAGGATGGCAAAAAAGCCATCCAGGCCGCCTTTGCCGGGCACCGCTCGTGCAAACACGTCTTCGTGGTCGACAGCGATATCGATATCTACAACCCGCTGGAAGTGGAATGGGCCATGGCGACCCGCTTCCAGGGCGACCGCGATCTGGTGGTGCTGGAGCGCGCGCCCGGCTCCAGCCTGGACCCCAGCGCCGAGCCCGGCACGCACGCCACCACCCGCGTGGGCTTCGACCTGACCAAACCGCTGGAAACGCACGGCAAATCCTTCAACAAGGCCCCCTTCCCGGTGGTGGATATGAAACGGTTTATTGAAGAATAACCGCAAAGACGCAAAGGAAGAGCAAAGTGTTGAAAACAATAAATACATTTTTTTCTTTGCACCCGCGCGACTACTGTCACGATGCGTCTTTGCGGTTAATCTTTCATCATTTGGAGTTTTTATGCAATTATCCCCTTTGCAACAAGCAATGCTGGCCGGGGAGCACGGGCCCGCCACGCGCAAGGCGATGGAAATCCTGACTACGCTGGGCGACGATTTACGGCGCGGAGCGCATGGTGCCGGTGACCTCGGTGCAGATCGCCGGGGTGAGCTACGATAACCTGGGCGAGGCCGGGCTGCACTTTCTGTCGGAAATGGCCGCGGGCGGCGGGCAGGCGCGCGTGCTGACCACGCTCAACCCGGCCGGGATGGATGTGGAAAACTGGCAGCGCTGGGCATCGACCCCGAATTCGCCGCGCCAGCAGCAGCGCGTGATCGAGGCCTTTGCCCGCATGGGCGTGGTGACCACCTGCTCCTGCACGCCTTATCTGACCGGCAACGTGCCGCACTTACGGCGAACACATCGCCTGGGCCGAGAGCAGCGCGGTCTGCTATGCCAATTCCGTGCTGGGCGCGCGCACCAACCGCGAAGGCGGCCCCAGCGCCCTGGCCGCCGCCCTGACCGGTTTTACCCCGGCCTATGGCCTGCACCTGGACGAGAACCGCCGCCCCAGCATTGACCGTCCAGGTCGCAGGCGCAGCTGACCGAAACGCGTCGACTTTGGCGCGCTGGGCAAGGCTATCGGCGAGCGGCTGGAAACACGCGGCAAACAACGCCTGCCCTACATCACCGGGCTGGACAATGCGCTAGCGCGACCACGCTGGAGAACTTGAAATCCTTCTGCGCCAGCCTGGCCACCTACGGCGGGCGCGGCCATGTTCCACATGCGCGGCATCACCCCGGAAGCCGCTCTGTTTACCCCACCCGCCGAGACGATCAGCATCACCCGCGCCGACCTGGACGCAGCCATCGCCGCCGATGATCTGACAGCCGAGCCAGGCGAAGTGGATTTCGTCAGCCTGGGCTGCCCGCACCTCTCGATCGCCGAGATCGCGCGCATCGCCGCGCTGCTGCAAAGGCAAGAAGGTGAAAAAGACCTTCTGGATCACCACCGCCCGCCCCACCAAACAGATCGCCGACCGGCTGGGCTATACGCAGATCGATCGAGGAAAGCGGCGCCATCTTTGCCGTGGATACCTGCTGCGTGGTGGCTCCCATCCGCGGGCGCTTCAACGCCCTGGCCACCGACAGCGCCAAGGCCTGTTATTACGCTTCGTCCAAGAATCAAGTTCAAGACCCGCATCCGCCCATTCGATGAAGTGGTCGCGGAGGCGCTGCGATGAAACCAAACCCGGCGCGAAAATTATCGGGACGGAAAATCTATCCCGGGCAGGTCACCGGGCAGGCCCTGGTCACCCGCATGGGCATCTCGTTCTTTGGCGGCATCGACCCGGACACCGGCCGCGTCGTTGAAAAAGGCCACGAACTGGAAGGGCAGTCCATCGCCGGGAAGGTGCTGGTTTTTCCCTCCGGCAAAGGCTCCACGGTTGGCTCGTATACCCTCTACCGCCTGAAATAAACGGCAAAGCCCCGGCGGCGATCGTCAACGCCGAGTGCGAAACGATCACCGCCGTGGGCTGCATCATCTCCGAGATCCCCTGCGTGGACCATATCGCTATCACCGAGATCCAGCCGGGAATGAATCTGCGGGTGGACGGCGAGCAGGGTACGGTCGAACTTCTGTCAACCGGGGAATAGAGTCGTTTGGAGCTGAGGGGCAGCCGCCTGACTCAGAGTCAGGCGGGCTTGCGCCAACGTTTTGGCAACCTGCTTCCTGGAAATGCCCAAAACCTGGGCAGCTTCTTCGTAATCCAGTTCCAGCACATCCACCAGCGCCACGACGAAACGCTCGCTTTCATCCAATTTCATCAGCTTCTCATAGGTCGCGTCCGGGTTCGCCATGCGAACAGGCAGCCGCCGGCCCGCCCGGTTCGGCATCAAGCTGAGCATACGCCGGCTGCATTCCAGCACCCCGCGCAGCACCTCAAAGCGGAACCGGTCGACCTGCAGCCGGGCCTGCTGGTAAAGCTGGTCGAAGGCAGCCTGGGTGGCTCGTTCGGCATGCCGCTCGTCACCGAGCAAGTAGTATGCCAGGGTATACGCGTCATCCTGTGTTTGCAGGGCCAGCCTGTTGAAGGTGGCTATTCGGGGTTCAACTGTCACAGACAAACCGTGCGCCATTTTCCTGTCTCCGTTTCTGTCTTCGTTTACTATACCGGCCGAGCGTTACGACATCATTACGGCTGTGTTACAAAACGGTAACATGGCATACAAAAAATATTGACTACCGTGGTAAACTAATTAAAAGTTTATTTTCTGCCCAAAAAATGGACAGAAAATCACTATTGGCTCGGGGGAAACGCACGAACGAGGAACCGCAAGTGGAAAACATGAATTGGCTCACCTTTATCGCGAGCATCATTGGCTCGCTGGCCTGGCCGATCACCGTTATCATCATCATCTTGATACTGTACCGCCCGCTGGTCAGCCTGTTCCCGATGGTGCAGCGCCTGCGCTTTCAAGGGATCGAGCTGGATTTCAACCGCCAGGTACACACCCTGGCCTTTGAAGCTCGCACCCTTTTACCACGCGCGCGGGGGATTCTGGACGCAGAATCAACGCTGCGCACGCAGTGGGTAGAATTAGCCAATTTCTCCCCGCGGGCAGTGGTTCTGGAAGCCTGGATCCTGCTGGAGAAAGCCGCTATTGAGGCCAGCCGGCGGCACGGGGTAAATTTAAAGACTGCCGAGCTGCATTCGCCGCTGATCTTAGGTCAGGGTCTCGAAGAAGCAGGCGTCTTTGAAGGCAATACATCGGTGATCTTTCACCAACTGCGCAACCTGCGCAATGCCGCGGCGCATGCTTCGGAATTTGCCTTTTCGCCCGATTCCGCCATCGAATACGCTGACCTGGCCGCGCGCCTGACGGAGTATCTGCGCAAATCATAAAAGACTTTTGATAACCCTCAACTAACCTGCCGTTACCACCTGCCCCCAATAAGGCGGCACCAGCAGTTGGATGTGCTCGTTCTCGCGCAGGATTTCCGCCCCTCCATTTAAGACATCCACCAGGCGGCGGCTGGGAGCGCTGGGGATGGGCAGCGTAAGCGGAACGGCTTTCGCGGAGGCATTGATTGCCACCAGCGCCCAGTCTTCCGCCGTCTGGCGGCAAAAGACAATCACATCCGAGTCGAGGTGGATCTGGCGGTAATCGCCCTGCCGCAAGGCGGCGCTCTGGCGGCGCAGCCCGGATAACTGGTGGATGGCCTGGGTCAGCGCGCTGTGAAGGTTGTTGGCGTTTAAGCTATACAGGTCCAGACAGGGACGCAGCGGGGCATCCGAGCCGTCCTTCATGCCCTGGATACCAAACTCACTGCCGTAATAAAGCGAGGGGATCCCAGGCATACAAAACAGGAGCAAATATAGCGGCAGGAGATGCGCGCTGTTTTTCAGCATACTGGCCACCCGGTTTACATCATGGTTATCGGCAAAGGTATATAAATCCAGGTGGCGGTATATTCCGGCTTCCCCGAACTGGCGGTTGAGCGAATAGCCAATTTCAAAGAAGTTGTGCTCGTTATGGCTGGAATACAGCCCTTTGTAGCATTCATAATTGGTCACCGAATCCAGCTCCGCGGGGTTGGCCCATAAGCGGTAATCGCCGTGCACCACCTCGCCCATCAGCCAGAAATCCGGTTTGATGGACCGGCAAAAACTGGCCAACTCCTTCAGAAAGGCATGGTCGATGCTGTCCGCCGCGTCCAGCCGCAGCCCATCGATACCAAATTCCACTATCCATTTCCGCACCGCCCCAAATAGATGCTCTCGCACGGCCGGGTTGTGCAAATTGAGCTTTACCAGGCTGTAATGCCCGCTCCAGCTTTCGTAGGAAAACGGATCGTGGTACGGACTGGAACGATCGAAGCGCAGGTTGGCAAACCAATCTTTGTATACGGAGTGAATGCCGTTGGCCTGTACATCCTTGAAAGCAAAAAAATCACGGCCCACGTGGTTGAAAACCCCGTCCAATACTACCCGGATGCCATTTTCATGCAGCCTGGCAGTCAGGCGCGCCAGGGTTTCATCGGTCCCCAGGCGCCGGTCGGCGTGATAATAATCCACTGTGTCATACCCGTGCGTGCTCGAACTCAAATACCGGTCCCAGATACAGGGCATTCACGCCCAGGTAACGCATGTGTTCAATCCATCCGGTGATTTTTTCCAACCGCTCCACTGCCGGTGAAGCAAAGTCATTGCGTGCCGGCGCGCCGCAAAAACCCAGCGGATAAATGTGATAGAAGATGGCGTCCTTTGACCATGTGGTCATAATTGTTGCTCCTTTTTGGGTTAGTGAACCGGAAGTCACGGATCAGTGATCGGTCAATCAGTGATCGGTGATCAGGTAAGAAAAGCTCGTTATCAATGTCTATACAAGTACGAGGCGCAATGGATGCAGGACTTATGATATACCGATCGGTATAATGACTGGACAAAAAAAATAGAGGCGGAAACTTAATATGGTTCCCGAATAACACATTGCCGTTTTTCACCGTTTTAGGAATAGATCCCATGTTGGAATTGATGCAGCGCCTGGGAAACCAACGCTTCATTCAGCTGCGTATGCCCATTTAAGGCCATGCCAATGTAGGTGTTGATCATCCCTACCAGGGTCGTGGCATACGCGCGATGGCGGCCCTTCATATTGCCGTGGTCAAGGGCAGCTGCCAGAAAAACCTGTTCAACAATTTGATACTGCTCGAAATTCCAACGAAACACCAGTTGATGGGCTTCGCTCTTCTGGGGCGCAAACCATAAAGCCAGCTGCAGGCGGTAAAAGGTTGGATACTCTTGAGCATACCCAAAATAAGCCGTCACCAGATTGCGCAGCGTTAGCGGCAGGTTATGGGTATAAAGCGCTGCTTCGCGGATACGCTGGTTTAACCGTTCGAAATGCTCGCTGAGCAAAGCGTCTAACAGGCCGTGCTTGCTGCCGAAGTAATGGTACAGGGTCGGTTTTGTGATCCCGGCGGTGTCGACAATTTCCTGCACGCCCACCGCATCATAGCCCTGGTCGGCAAACAACTGCAGCGAGCAGGCCAAAATGCGGGTGCGGTTATCCATAGAAATTATTATACCGATCGGTATACTAAATGTCAAGGGGTGATTGCGGATGTTTTGTAATAACCTGTCATGATTATCGTTACCCTTTATAATAAAGCAATTCCAGGCAATAAAAAGAGTATCAGTCATCGCCGGGCTTTTACCCAGGGAGAAAGCCATGCATGGGATTTCCGCAGCGTGTAGAAACGAAGATACAATTCCGGCTACGGCATGTATTCCGATCACGGCTCCCTCGTATGGGGCAAGTCAAAATTTGCCCCGCGCCGAGAGTATTTCTATCTTGCTCAGGTTTGCGCCCCGCCTTGCAAAGACGCCGGAAGCACAGCTTGACCACCTGGCCGAACGCCTGGGAGATTTTCCGCCGGCCATCCAGCTGGCCGGGCGATACCTGGCCTGCCGTCCGCGCGTGACGCCCCAGCAGTATCTGGAAATGATCGATCGGGCGGCTGCTTCGTTAACCGCTTCGCTGATCGAATGGGCGGGCGGCCATCCAATGCCGGGCGCAAAACATGCCGCCGTGGCACTAGAAATCAGCCTGGACGCATTGCAGCGGGATACGCTGGCCTTACATGCCTTCGCGGCAGCCGGGTTTTGCGCCCCATCCGCTGCCATTCCTTTACCACTGCTCCAAAAAGCCGCCGGGCGCAGCCAAAAACACCTGCCAGACCCCGAGCGAATCCTGAATAAACTTTACCGGTTTGGCCTATTGGAGCAGACCAGCCAGGGCCCTGCGATTAAACCCTTACTGGCAGGTCTGGCCCTGCGTACGGTCACGAATAAGCAGGAAACCCTGTCTGTTCTGGCGGATGTGCTGGTGGAGCTGTGCCAGCACACCACCGAGCCGCCGCTTGCACCACCCGTCTGGCCACACCTGCGGCCAGCAGCTGAGCGGGCCGAGCAGTTCGGTTTACAACAGGCCGGCCGACTGTGGAACAGCCTTGGGTTTTATTTATGGATCGCGGCGGAAACCCAACCCGCCCGCGACTGTTTCGAACACGCGCTGGCAAATGTAGAGAAAATTCTGGGCGCGCAGCACCCCGATATTCTGCCCATCCTCAATAACCTGGGACGCGTGCATTTTGATACCGGAAACTACAGCGAAGCGAAAAACTGCTTTGAGCGCCTGCTGCTGCTGGATATGCAGCTGAACGGATCCGAAAATCCCTGTGTAGCAATCGACGCCAACAACCTGGGGCACGCCCTGTACAGCCTGGGCGACCTCGAGGGCGCCAGAGGGTGTTTCTCACAGGCGCTGTCCATCCACGAAACAGCCGATGGGTACGGTCCACAGCACCCAACCGTTGCCGCCGACGCGATGAACCTGGGGCGCGTACTGCGCCAGATGGGTGATCTGGAGGGCGCAAAAGCTGCTTTCGAACACGCGCTCAGCGTGAGTGAATGGGTTTATGGGCCGCGCCACCAGGATGTTTCTGCCAGCGCGGGCCAGTTAGCCCGCGTGCTGCGCGCTCAGGGAAACCTGGCCCAGGCCTTGCCGTACTTCGAACGCCAGCTGTCGATTGAGGAAATCATCAACGGCCCGGAGCACCCGGTCTGCACCGCAATCCTTAATAACATCGGCCTCACGCTGCAAGACATGAGTCAATATACATTGGCCCGAGAGGCATTTGAACGCGCCCTGGTAATCGACGAAAAAAACCGCGGGCCGAACCACCCCTCGATTGCCCGGGATATGAACAACCTGGGCAGCGTGCTCATCGCGTTGAACGATTTGCAGCGTGCCTGGTTATTCCTGGATAAGGCCCTGGAAATGAATGAAAAAGCGCCTGAGCCCTCCCTCCTGGATGTGGCTACCAATGCGAATAACCTGGCCAGGGTCCTGTATAAGTTAGGCGAGCTGCAAGAGGCGAGGCAGTGTTTTGAACGCGTGCTGGCGATCGATGAAAAAATGCACGGCTGTGAACATCCAGAAGTAGCCGGCGACCTGACCAACCTGGGCATCGTGCTGCAAGAGCTTGGCGATTTACCCGGCGCGCGGCAGGCATACGAACAGGCCCTGGCAATCGTCAAAAAAACCCTGCCCGGCGACCATTCCAGGATTGGCATCCTGAAAAAGTACCTGGGCAGGGTCAAAGTACAAGCAGAGAAAAACGAATTATCTTAGTGTTCGTGTTCTTCAGCAGCGTCCGCTTCGGCCTTCGTCTTATGCACCGTTCCATCCGGGTGATTGGGCGGTGAATACAGGGTATATAATTTCACCGGGGCTGTCGCAGACGCATTGACCACGTTATGACGTGTGCCGGCGGGTACCACCACGGCATCCCCATCCTTGACCACGTGTTCTTCTTTGCCATTGAAGATAAATCTGGCTGCGCCCTCTTCGATACGGAAGAACTGATCAACGTGATCATGAACTTCGTCGCCAATCTCTTCCCCACCCTGCAAACACATCACTACGAGCTGGCAGTGCTTGCCCGTGAACAGCACCTGGCGGAAATAGTTGTTATCTTCCGTTTGCTTCTCGATCGATCCAACGTATCCGGTCATGGTATTTTCTCCTGCCATCATTATAATACGAAGCCGTAACGCGGCATTCCAAACAAAGGCGTATAATCATTCGGTTCCCATAAGCATAATGCGATAGAATAAAGTCATCAACTGTGGCAAGGTATCCTATCTGTTGCAAGCATTTACCCAACTCTTGGAGGAGTTATGCGATTCGATTGTGCTGAAGATATCATCCAACTGACCCCCAACTGGAAAGGCGAGCGGTTTTCCAATGGTCGCCCAAAAGTCGCGGAAGACATCCTGCGCCGCTTTGAAGCGGTGACGACCGAAGAAGCCTGGGGTGTACTATGGAACCATGGATACAAATTTCAATTCCAGGGTGACTGGAAAATGATCCATCCTGGGAAAGTAATGGTTGGCCGCGCGGTGACCGCCGTGATGGTGCCCAAGCGGCCCGACCTGGATACCTATCTCCTGGAATATGGTCAGAAAGAAGAAGGACGGCACGGGTTCTTCAACTCCTGGGTGATCGAAAGCCTGGTAGAAGATGACGTACTGGTAGTCGACATGTTTGACAAAGTCTACGAAGGCACCTATGTAGGCGGCAATTTATCCACAGCCGTCTCGCGACGGACAAAGCGCGGCGGACAGGTGATCTGGGGCGGCATCCGCGACGTGCAGCAGATTATGGGTATCCACAATATCCAGACCTTTTATCGCGGGAATGACCCCACTCCCATCCGCGATGTAACCCTGACCGGTTTGAATGTCCCCTGCCGCATCGGGAACGCCATTTGCATGCCCGGAGATGTCGTCCTGGGCACGCCGGCCGGGGTGATCTTCGTGCCCCCGCACCTGGCCGAGGAAGTCTGCATCAAGTGTGAAAAGGTGAACATGCGCGACCGGTTTGGTCTTCAGCGCTTGAGCGAAGGCACCTACACGACCGCGCAGATCGACGGCTTGTGGGCCGATGAGATTTGGGCCGACTTCCATAACTGGCGCAAAGACAATACCCCGCCCGAATACTCCCACCTGGATTGGACCGGGGAAGAAGACGAAATGCGCAACCGCCAATCCGGACCAACCATAGCGTAAATGATTAAATCCGTGCGGGGTGCGGCGCAAATGCGCCGCACCCCGCACGAGTGTTTTAACAGGCTTCTTCCACGAACTTTTGCGCCAGGTGGCTGGGGATCGATACCCCCTGGTCGCCGCCGATGATCATGGTGTTGATCCCCACTACCCCGCCCACGGCGTTCACCAGCGGGCCGCCAGAATTACCCGGGGCCAGCAGCGAATCGGAACGGATAATGGGAATTTCAGTACCCTTTTGGGTAGTCGCGTTATATAGCGCGCTGACGACCCCCAGCGTCACCACCCCCGGCTGGCCCCATGGGTGACCTACGGCAAAGACCAGCTGGCCAATCTTGAGATCCCGCGAATTGGCAATCAGCGCCGCCGGCAGCCTCAGCGCATCCACCTTAAGGATTGCCAGGTCGATCTCGGCATGCAGCGCCAGCACGTGCGCCGGGTAAGTGTCCCCGGAGTTCAGCCGCACCATCATGTGCCCGCCATTGCCGGCCACTACATGATGGTTGGTCAGGATGATGCCGTCCTGCCGCCAGATTATCCCCGCCCCCGCGCCGCGCGGCTCGTTGACCACCTGCACCAGACTGCGCTGCACCCGCTCCAGCATACTCGCCGCCTGTTGGGTTACCTGTTCCACAACCGATAAAGAAACCACCGCTGTCTCCATTTTGTCTCCTTCCATTCCAATGCGCTCGGGGCACTTTTATTCCATCACCGCCGCTCGCCAATGCGCACATCCTGACGGGTGAGCTTGCCGCCCCGCAGGAGCTCGGCCTGCATGGTTTGGCCGGCCAGGTCCGCCGACAGGATATCCAGCAGCGTATCGTGGTCCGCCACCGGCTTTCCGTCCAGACCGACCAGAATATCGCCCACCATCAGCCCCGACTGTTCCGCCGGTTGGCCGCGCTCCACGCCCACCAGCAGCAGACCGGTGAGCTGCGGGCGGCCCAAAACATTTTCCGCGTCCGCCGGAAGCTCTACCGCCTGGCTGCGGACACCCAGGTAACCGCGCCGGATGCGGCCGAACTGGGTCAGGCTCTGCCCAATCCGCCAGGCATGCGCGGCGGGAATGGCTAAAGAGGCGCCGGGCGCAAACCCGGATGTATTGATCCCCACGATCTTTCCATCCCCATCCACCAGCGGGCCGCCGGAAAAGCCGGGGTATGGAATGGCATCCGTGCGGATAAAGCGTTCCAGCATGCCGCCTCGCCCGGTCCGCAGCGGACCGCCTACCGCGCCAACCACGCCCAGGCTGGCCTGGATGCCGTCTTTCTCCGGGCGTCCCAGCGCCAGCACGATTTGCCCCACCTGCGCCTCGCCCAAGGCTTGCGCGACGGGCAGGTTAACCGCACGGTCCAGGCGCAGCACGCTCAAATCGCTGCCCGGGTCGCGCCCGGCCACGCTGGCCTGGATTTGACTGCCGTCCGGTAAGCCAATATGAATATCCTCTTCCCGGTCCACCACGTGATTGGCCGTCAGCACCAGGCCGTTCTGGAATACGATCCCGCTCGCCCCGCCGCCCCTACGGGCATCCACTGTTACCGTTACTGCTCCCGCGGTATCTACCGCGTGCGTCATCGCGTTCGATAAAGCGCTAAGTACATTCTCTTCCATTTTTATAACCTCCATAGGTTGCGCTTCCGGCGGAAGAACCCGCTCAAGAAGGTCTTTGCTCCAATGACAGCAGTATAGCCATTGGCGCACCAGGTGAACATCCCACAATTAGCCAGGATGCCACCCGGGTATTCGACCAGGGAAGTATTAATTCTGTCTTTCGGATGGGCGAAGGCGCGAGGGGCTTTAGCCACAAATCCAATTCGTTGCTATAATGACTTTGCCGTTCGCAGTGACACATGTTTTTTTTCAAAAGGGGTACCCATGAATAATCGAAGCAACCGGGGATGCGGTTTTCGGACAGGGCTTTTGCTGCTGGTTTTGTTGTTTATCCTGGGTACCACCCAGTGGAGCCCCGCCCACCCGGTTTCGGCGCTTGCACCCACGCCGCCCAGCGGGCCGGCCAGCGTGCGCTTCGCCGGCGCCGCTATCAAAACAACCGCCCCGGCCGGAACGATCCAGCAAATCGACCTGCGCCCGGGCAGCGGAGCTTACCCTGGCTGCCTGGATTCCCTCGAAGCGCCCACCCTCAACTACAACAATGATAACCTCGAGCTGACCGATATCGCCATTATCTCCACCTGCGGGTGGCAGGCCGATGAGACGGTAAAGGTTACGCTGATGGACCCGCTGGGCAAATTCACTACCAGCGAAGTCAAAGCCGTGCCGGCCCGGCTAAAAAAAGGCGTCTACCAGGTGGACGTGTTCTACCAGCCCGGCGTGGATGCGCTGCCCGGGAAATACCGCTTTTCCCTGCAAGGCAGCACAACGGTGAAAGCCAAAATCACCTACCTGCGTCCCACGGCGGCCCGCCTGTATGTCTTGTCCGAAGACCGTTTCCGGCCCAATTTCTCCGCGCTGGGCGGCAAACAAAACCTGCGGTTGCACGGGTTTTTACCTAACGAACCGGTGCGCTTGCTGGCCTACCAGGTGGCCGGCACGCTGAACACCTTCTACGGCTGGCAGGATTACACTACCGACCCGCGCGGGCAGTTGATCATCCAGACGGAGATCCCCGAAGCAGGCCAGGATCGTGAGATGAACTACTACGCTTACGGGCGAGACACCCATTTTGTTCCCCTGCAGCGCTTCACCATGGACGCAGCCAATATCACCCGCCGGTTCAACATGGAACTGTACTGCCCCGGCGCGCAGACCCCGCGATTAAACGGTCCCGCGGCAGTCCGCCCGGCAGCAGGCGCCCCAACTCTGGAGATCCACCAGCAGCCCGGCTTCGGCAGCCGGGTAGTCACGCGGGTCAGTGTTGATTCATCGCTGCGCACCTTCGGCTACCCCAAATGCATCGACCGCGCTTACTGGTGGCAGGTGTCCCTCAACAAACCACCGATGTTCGGTTGGGCAGCCGAAAGCTTCCTGGGAAATTATCTGGTCGAAGTCGATTCTGCACCATAAGATGGGTGGTTTGTGCCCGCCGGGCGGGCTTCTTTCCCCTCGCCGGTCATTATGTCGATTGGGCCGTTTTCACGGTCGGGATTCTTTGTTGGGTCAGTTCAGCGATAGCGTCGGCCAGATGCTTGTCGGTAATGTTGTAATCGCCGCTCTCGATCCGCAGCCGGTGGGCCGCGTTCAGCACATCGGAATGGGTAAACCCATCGGGAGGAACAAATTTAAAGCACGCCATTTCGAGCAGCTGCCCGTTCGGGTCGCGGAAGTAAATTGAGTCCATAAAGCCGCGGTCGATGGGACCGGTGTTGTGAATACCCCGTTCATTCAAGCGCTCCGCTACCTGGGTATAGGTGGCCCGCGAAACCGTATATGCCAGGTGGTGTAGATTGCCGATATTCTGCGGATTGGGCGCCGGGTCATCGACGCGCGTTGGCCGAACAAAAAACGTAATCAGCCGCCCATCGCCCGGGTCAAAATACAGGTGGTTTTCCTCAGGTACATCCAGGTTGGGCTGCTCAAAGACCAGCGGCATACCCAGCACACCCTGGTAAAAATCGATAATCGCTTCGCGGTTTGAACCGACGAAGGTAATATGGTGGACACCCTGCGTTTGGATTTTTGTCATCCTTGCGTCTCCTCAGACAGTGAACCATTATCCCCCAAGGCTAACCGAACCGATCCAAAATAGGATTGCCCCTCTTTTGGATGGATGCGAATTGATTATAACATGGATAATTAATATCACTATATCGCATGTGTTGTGACTGGTGGGATGTGCTTCCGTTTGTTTGGGAAAGGTATGGACGAGTGCCCGGCCCCTGCTCGCGCACCGCCTGGATGACAAGCGCTTTCTGGTTGAACCAGTAAAAACCAATTTCTCACAGACCTTGACATTCTCAGAACCTAAGGTATAATTCTGGCTTGTATGATGCAATTTCGTTCATGTAGGTTAGGATTAACAGCTCGAGGGCATTCATCCTCGGGCTTATTTTTGTCGAACCGATGGAACACAGGCTGCATCCAATTCTTTTACAACTGCCAATAGGAGGCAAACACAATGTCTGAGCGTATCATCGGTACGGTAAAATGGTTCAATGCTGAAAAAGGTTACGGTTTTCTGGCTCGCGAAGGCGGCCCGGATGTATTCGTCCACTTTTCGGCCATCGAAGGTAGCGGTTACAAATCCCTGACCGAAGGTCAGACGGTGGAATTCTCGGTCGAGCAGGGCCCCAAGGGTCTGCAGGCGAGCAACGTTTTCCCCCGCTAAACTAGCCATAAACTAATAATAAGGATCTGCTTCTTCGAAGCAGGTCCTTATTTATTTAAATTTTCGGCGCATTAAAACATGGAGGCCCGCAGGGGATGCGGGCCTCCAAAAAGATGAAGCAAACGGAATGTTTTGGAGAAGGCTTAGTCGGTGCCAGACGGGGCCTGGACCAACCGGCCGCCCTTGCGCGCCATAACGGCTTGCACGGTCACGACAGCCATCCAGATGGCCAGCGCCAGGTAAATGAGGCACGCGATGGGAACAATGATGTTCGCGCCCGCTGGGAAGGCAAACACGCCTTTGACGACCGTGGCGGTCAGGAACATGCGCGCCAACGCCCAGGAGCTCATGATGAACATGACCACAGCCGGAACCAGGGTGACGATCCAGGCCTTGCGGTTCTTGGCGGTGTTGAGCAGCCAGATGGTCAGGCCGACCAGCGCCAGGGCAGCCAGCAGCTGGTTGGAAGCGCCAAACGTCTGCCAGAAGACCTTCCAGGCCGGTACGGGCTTGCCAGCGGCATCCTGCAGGGTGATGAGGATCAGGAACATCGGCATACCGCCGGTGATGACCGTGGAGAAGATGCGACCAAACCAACCCTTCCAACCGGTGAGTTCCTGGATGATATAGCGGCCCAGGCGGGTGCAGATATCCAGGGTGTCATATACGAAGGTGGTGAAGGCCATCAGACCGAAGGAGATGCCAAACGCCGGGCTGACCCCAATCAATTGCATGAAGGCGCCGATACCAGAGGCATACACGAAGTTCGGCGACTTGGCCAGCAGCGCGCTGTCCTTGGTCAGGATCATCACCGTGGAGAGGGCGATCACCGCGACCACGCCTTCCAGCAGCATGGCGCCGTAGCCAATCACCTTGGTGTCGCTTTCGCGCTTGATCTGCTTGGAAGTGGTGCCGGAGCCAACCAGCGAATGGAAGCCGGAGACCGCGCCGCAGGCGACGGTAATGAATAACATCGGGAACATTGGGAAGAAGAAACCAGTGCCCATGGGTTTGGTGAAGGCCGGGTAATTGACCTTGAAACCGCCAAACAGGACACCGATCGCAGCCACGATCACTGCCGCGTACAGGAAGTAACCGCCCAGGTGACCGCGGGGCTGCAAGAGCATCCACACCGGCAGAACGGCCGCGACCAGGCAGTAGAGCATGATGATCACGTTCCAGACCTTTTGCGCGTCCAGTGGAGTGGCGAGGCCCAGAATTGCCTGTAGATTAAAGGGAATGAATTTCCCGATCCAGATCGCGACGCCGACCAGCGGGAGGAAGATAATGGTTGCCCAGGTGAGGCTGAGCTTGGTGTATTTGAGCAGAACGCCCATAATGATGGGCAGCGCCAGGTAGAGCAGTGAGGAAGTGGCGATTGCACCACCGCCAACCATTTCGCCGTTGCCAATATCAATGGCATTCACGAACGAAGAGGTGGTGATGTCGGTGAAGGCAACCACGATCATTACCAGGGTGACAAAGACGAACAGGTTGAACAGAATCCAGGCGTTTCTGGAAACGTTCATACGCACGGTCTCTGTGATCGAGCGGCCCTTATTGCGCACCGAGGCAATCAAAGCACCCATATCATGCACGCCACCGATGAAGATGGAGCCGATCAGAATCCAGATGAGCGCAGGCACCCAGCCATAGGCGATTCCGGCGATGATGGGGCCCGTGATAGGTCCCGCCGCCGCGATCGCCGAGAAGTGCTGGCCCATCAGGAATTTCGGTTCCGTGGGTACATAATCCAGACCGTCTTCCATCTCAACAGCAGGGGTCTTAAAGGTATCGTCGAGATCGAAGACTTTCTTGGCTAAGAAGGTGCCGTATGTGCGGTATGCGATGTACAGCAAACCGGACATAGCCAAAACGATGAAAATGATGCTCATTGCGAAAACCTCCTGGCGCCAGTAGCGCAAACCAAAATGATGGATTACGACTGCCTCAGGTTAACAACTGCCTGGAGCAGCGTAATTTGAAGAGAACAGCGATTATTGGGGCGGTAAAGCAGAGCAACTGAGAAAATAGGAGCAGTGAAAACCCACCGCAACTTAACCTATTGTATAACTTCAAGTCACAATCACTGCGTGATATAAATCCCATTTTTTAACGTCAAATTACAGTTGAAATGTCACAAATAGAGGGTTTTAAAAAAATAACGGGCTTGTGTTGCAAGCCCATTGCAAACTGCTAGTGAGGGACGGCTTTCTGCGTTTGCCTAGCGCTGGTGATGAAATAAAGATTGGCCCGTCACCCGTTTCAAGGAGCTGAGAAAAATGGGCAGCGAAGCGACGTTGACCATCCAGATCCCCGCCAGGATGATGAACCCACCCAGCAGCGAGACCCAGGTTAGCCGCTCGCCAAGCACCGCCCAGGCAACGATCACGGTCACCAGCGGCTCGATGTACAGGAACACACCCACCTGCGAGGCCGGGATGGATTTTAGCGCGTCGTACCAGAAAATATACGCGAGCCCGGAGCAGAAAATACCCAGGAACAGCACGCTCAGCCAGCCGTCCAACGGCAGGCGGAGGATGGCATCGAAATGCGGGTTAAATAAGAACAGGAGCGATGTACCCACCCAGCCAAAGGCCATGACGTAAAACATCATGCGCGCCGCCGGGTGCTGCTGGAGCCCGCGCCGCGAAAGGATCGAAAACACCGCCCAGTTGGGGGCGCTGATCATCACCAAAAAATCGCCTGGGGTGATGCCCTGCCCGCCGGCCAGCGCGCGCACATCCCCCCGCGTGACCACCAGCAGCACGCCCAACACGGCGAAAAAGATCCCAAGCGCCTGGAATCCGGTCAGCTTTTCTTTTAACACCAACCAGCCCAGCAGGGCGATGAAGATGGGCGTTGTAGCGACGATCCACGCGCTGGTGGTTGCCCGGGCGGTGACCAGCCCATTCGACTGCAGCCATTGATGGAAGGTGATGCCGATCAGCCCAAGCAGGGCAAAGTAAGGCAGGTCCGCGCGACGGGGCAGGACAAACTGCCTCCGGGCAGCCACCGTCAGCCCTAAGAGGGCCAGGCCCATCGCGAAACGCAGCCAGACGACCGTAACCGGCGGCAGATAGCGCAGCGCGACCTTCGTGGCGACAAACGATGCGCCCCAGAAGGTCACCGAGAATGTGGCCTGCAGAATGGGTACAAGCGCGGTTCTTTTCATCAAGCCGATTATATCGGCCCGTCCGGAGAAAGCAATGGCCCAAATGGGTAATCAGGTCAATGCGCCGGTGGGTAGGACCTCCAGCTCCTCGAAATCTATCCAGCCGTTGAAGTTTACCGCGCCGGCTTGCCTCTGCTTGACTTAAGGAACCCGGATCATTATGTGGAAGCTGCACAGGGAAAGGCCTTCCTGGTTGATTTCCCAGTTGGAAATATATGCACCGCTCGAGTTTGGGGCATCCATTGAAATTATAAAATCTACAATGCCGCCGGGGATAACCTCATACGGTAAATCACGTTCGTCATTTCCGGAATGCATCCGGTCGCCGCTGGCGAAACGAATGATCGCGCTGCCCGGCAGCCATGCGGCGTTGCCAGTGTTTTTAAGTGTCCAACGCGCATCAAACGGCTGCCCTGGCCGGAAGAGCGCATTATCGAAGAAATTTGCGAAAACCAACTCACAAGCATCCGTTCGAATGAGCGGCAGGTAGGCCCGGTAGGGCTGCTCCGGCACCTCACCGGCAGCATGGGAAAGCGACAGGAGAAGGGGCACAACGAAAATCAGGCGCAAAATGCGGGCGGCCATGCTGGCTCCTTTTCCCCCGTTTATGAGGATACCAGAAGATGGGGTAGAGCCATTTTAGCATGGTTCAGTTCTCAAATATATGAAATTAAGGCAGCCTCTTTTTAGGAGAACGAACGTGCCACCCGGTTTACATGATTTACAGGAGACGCGTTCGTTCTCGCTTACCCGGCATGCGGCGATCTCACTTCGAAGGTATTGCAGGAGAGCCGGGGTGGTTTAATGCATAGGCAAACATTTTTTGCAACAGCTGCGGGCTACTGCGCCAGACGAAGGGGAATACGGGCAAGAAGCTGTTGTGGAAGGTAATGGACCCATTGGCATGCACCCGAATTTCCATTTCTTTTGACGCGCCAGATTCTTCCCAGATGATCCTTAACGCCAGGTGCGAAGCGCGCAGCTCCCCGGGCGATCCAACCCCGGTGGCATGCTGCAAGCTGCTGCTGGAAAGGCCATAATGGATGTAACAGCTCACCGCTTGCGACAGGCTGCCGCCGCGCTGGAGCGCTGCTTGTTCAGCCAGCGAGAGTATACCGCTATCCTGGGCCAGCGCGGTGAGTTGCCGGGTATACTCCTTCACCAGCGCCTGATTGGCTTGCATGCGCTGGTCATGCTCTAACTTTTTGCGCTCAGCCTCACGCCGCTTTGCCAATACTTTATCCGCGCGTTTTCGCGCTTTGAGTAAGAAGCGGAGTTTTTCCTTTTGCTTTCGATCCATGCCCGGCAGCCCTTATCGTTTTTTCTATTGTAGCAAAAGCCAGCCTGGAGATGAAAAGAGAATATTGGCCGGTGTACAGAGATGGCATCACCCATAGTGATGGCATCACCCATAATGGTGCCATCTCTATCGCGGATGATATCATTAGTATTGGATGTTCTTCTTGCTATCCAAAGGGTACAGGATGGATTTGCCTGCCTGCGAGGTCAGGCGGCCAGGTTACAGGAGGGCAACGTAAAGCGTATGGTTCAAAAAATTCACACGGCGATTTTTGACATGGATGGGGTGCTGACCGATTCCGAGCCGCTGATTAACGCAGCGGCTATTGCGATGTTTAAGGAACACGGACTGTTCGTGCAGCCAGAGGACTTCTTACCCTTCGTTGGCGCGGGCGAGGACCGCTATATTGGCGGGGTGGCAGAAAAGTATCGTTTCCCCCTGGATCTGCCCAAAGCGAAAGAAAGAACGTACGAAATTTACCTCGACCTCGTTCCGTTACAGCTCGAGGCTTTCCCCGGCGCCTGCGAGCTGGTGCACGCCTGTCGCCGTTCGCAGATGAGGGTGGCCGTCGCTTCCAGCGCAGACCAGATTAAAGTGGCGGCCAACTTACAGAAAATCGGGTTGCCGCCGGCATTTTGGGACGCGGTAGTGGCGGGCGAGCAGGTGAGGCGCAAGAAGCCGGCGCCGGACATCTTCCTATCCGCCGCGCAAATCCTGGGCGTGGCACCAGACACCTGCGTAGTGGTTGAGGATGCGGTCAATGGCATCCAGGCTGCGAAAGCGGCTGGGATGCGCTGCATCGCCGTCGCGCATACGTTTCCAGCCGAGCGCTTGCGGGATGCGGATAAGGTGGTCAACAGCATCTCCCAGGTGCGGGTTACCGACCTGGCCCCGGGTCTCGAAGCGTAGAGAATGAGGCTAAATGGGGTCCTCCCTGCATGCTCACACCCCAATCGAACACAAACCTAGCATCGAGCTATCCATTTATTAATGCAAAGGCTGAGATCACAAAAATAACTGCACCCGATTGACGAATTGCTGGTTATAATCGAGGCCAGGGAACAAAAATCATGGACTTACGACCCCATCTTACAAAAGATTATTCGCGCTACTGCCGGAAACAATGGAGAAATTAGCCGCTACTTTTCATGCACATCCGGAAGAGTTTATGGTTTTCATCGATTTGCCCCGACTACCGGCGGGAGACCAGGATGCATCCGTCCCTTAGCGAGACACGCCACCGGCCCTGGCCGCTGCCCGAAGCACCCTGGCGCTGGCGGCAGACATGGTCCAATCTGGCTTTCCTACACTACCGGGTCAATGCGGACAGCATCGCGAGCCGGCTCCCCAGCGGGCTGACGTTGGAGTCCTTCGATGGTTCTGCCTGGGTGTCGGTCGTGCCATTTATGATGGAAGATGTTGCCCCGCGGTCGCTGCCAAGCCCGCCGCCGTTGAATTCCTTCCAGGAACTGAATCTGCGCACGTATGTTACGGATGGCAGGAAAGCCGGGGTATGGTTCTTTAGCCTGGACGCAGATTGTACGCCGATGGTATTGGGCGGCAGAGGGCTGTACGGCCTGCCGTACTACCGGGCAAATATCGATCACCAGATTTCGGACGGGGTGCATTCCTTCTCCAGCAGGCGCTGGTCGAAGGGGGTGCGCTTCGAAGCGCGCTACGCCGCGCGCGGCCCGTTGTTCTCCGCTTCACCGGGATCGTTTGAGCATTGGGTCACCGAACGCTATTGTCTCTATTCCGCGCGCCGGGGTGCGTTGATCTGCGTTGACGTGCATCATCAACAGTGGCCATTACAACCGGCGGAGGTGGAAGTGCGCGCGTGCGATCTGTTTCAGGCGGCCGCGATCCAACAGTCTGGTGAGCCGCCCATCTGCCACTATTCACCGGGTGTGGCTGTGATATCGTTCTCTCCGGAACGCGTTCCAGGGAGAACGCGTTCTTAGAAGAACGGGCGAATAAGTCGCTGCCTCACCAGCCCTGGGGTATCGTGGGGTCGGTCGTTTAATGTATGACACCCCAGGTTCGCACATTCGCCCATTGGTATCTTTGACCAGGGACCAGCCTGGCCATTCCAATAACCTGGCCTGCTTCCATTTGATATATGTAGCATTGATTCGGAGTAGTGGTATCATCACATCATGAATCCAGCAACGGCTGTCTCTTCCCCAAACATCGCATTCATCAAATATTGGGGCAACCGCAACAACGCGCTGCGCCTGCCATCCAACGGCTCCATCTCGATGAACCTGGAGGGCCTGTTTGCCCGCACCCAGGTTACCTTTGACCCGTCCCTGTGCTGCGACGATGTCTTGCGCATCAACGGCCAGGCGGTAAGCGAGAGCGCGCAGGCGCGCGTCAGCCGGTTCCTCGACCACGTCCGCGCGCTGGCCGGGGCGCAGCGCTTCGCGCGCGTGGTCAGTGAGAATAACTTTCCCATGGGCGCGGGGATTGCTTCTTCCGCGGCGGCGTTTGCCGCCCTGTCTCTGGCCGCTACCAGCGCGATTGGGCTCGATCTGAATGAGCGGGCCCTTTCTCGTCTGGCCCGCCTGGGTTCCGGTTCCGCCTGCCGGTCCATCCCCGGGGGCTTCGTCGAATGGCAGGCCGGCACGGCTGACGCGGACTCGTATGCCTTTTCGATCGCGCCCCCCCAGCACTGGGACCTGGTCGACTGTGTCGCCATCCTCAAGACCGGGCATAAGCCGGTCGGCTCCACCGAGGGGCACGGCCTGGCCGCTTCCAGCCCGCTCCAGGCTGCCCGCGTCGCCGATACGCCCCGCAGGCTGGAAATCTGCCGCGCCGCCATCCGTTCCCGCGACTTCGCCGCTCTGGCAGCCATCATCGAGCAAGACAGCAACCTCATGCACGCCGTGATGATCACCTCGCGGCCGCCACTTTTTTACTGGGAGCCCGCCTCGCTGGAGGTGATGAAAGCCGTGCAGGACTGGCGCAAAGCCGGGCTGCCCTGCGCCTACACCCTGGATGCCGGGCCGAACGTGCACGTCATCTGCGAAGCCGGCGCGCAAGAGCAAGTCACCCGCCAGCTGCTCGAACTGCCCGCCGTGCAGCAGATCCGCGCGGCCCACCCCGGCGGCCCGGCCCGCCTGGTGACCGGTGCGCCACCACCGGCTGCATTCGCATAATTTTTTTGTCAGAAAACAGCTAGAACCCCCTACAAACAAGGATAAAACCTCCAACCGGCTTCCAAACCGGGTTATAATATCAGCAAGAACGCCCGAGTAGTTCCCGCGCGGTGCTACCCGTTCCAATCATTCCATCCTGCGCCGCGCCGCTTATTCATAAAATCCCGAACAGCCGGCGGCAAGCTGTCACCGGCTGTTCCCGAAAGAAGCTTATAGATGACCCAAGTAACTGGTACTTTGCTTAACATTCTCGGTTTCGTGCTTGCTTTTGGCTTTCTCGTATTTATCCACGAGTTTGGTCATTACATTGCGGCAAAACTAGGCCATATTCAGGTGGAAGAGTTCGGCTTTGGCTTTCCGCCCCGGCTGGTGCGCCTGTTCAACTTCCGCGAGACCGAATTTACCCTCAACTGGATCCCCTTTGGCGCTTTTGTGCGCCCCAAGGGTGAAAACGACCCCGCGGTGCCAGGCGGGTTGGCTGCCGCGAACCCCTGGGTGCGCCTGGCCGTCCTGTTTGCCGGGCCGCTGATGAACCTGATCGCGGGAGTTCTGCTCTTCAGCATTGTCTTCTCCCAGATGGGCATGGTCCCCGACCTAAAAAAAGTACTCATCGTTGAGGTAAATGCCAATTCACCGGCCGCCTCAGCCGGCATTAAAGCCGATGACCTGATAACCAAAATCAATGGAGAACCCGTCACCGGCACCCAGCAGCTTTCGAAAGTGGTGCATGCGAACCTGGGCAAAGAGATCGCCATCACGCTGCAGCGGGATGGGAAACTGATCGAAACGCGCGCCGTCCCGCGCACAGACCCGCCGGAAGGGCAAGGCGCGCTGGGTATTACCATGAGCAATCCGATTAACAAGATCAGTTTCTGGCCGCAGGCTATTCCCTATGCCGCTCAAATCACCCTCGATCAGGGCCGCCAGCTCATCAGCCTGCCGGGGATGCTTATCCGCGGGCAGCTCTCCCCGCAGGAAGGCCGCCTGGTGGGGCCAAAAGGTATTTACGATATTTACTCGGCCGCCCGCGAACGCGATCAGCAGGACGCCACGGCTGCAAAACAACCTGAGCCGCCGCTGGGTCTCAATACGCTCAGCTTTCTGGCGACCATCTCCATCGCGTTAGGGTTTACCAACCTGCTGCCCATCCCCGCCCTGGATGGCGGGCGCATCCTGTTCGTCCTACCGGAAATCCTACTCCGCCGGCGCGTCCCGGCTCAATACGAAAATATGATCCACCTGATCGGCTTCGCAGCCCTGATCATCCTGATGATCTATATCACCACCCAAGATATCTTCAATCCCATTGTGATCCCATAACCGACATGCTAACCAACCGACCCCAAAAGAAAAATGTACCCCTCAGCCAGGTGCTGGCCGCCCTGCTGGATGACCAGAACATCTTCCCGCCGGCCTACCTGCACCACTTCTCAGACCTCGAAGGCGCCGATTTAGAAGCGCTGCGCTCCGTCTGGCCGCAGGTGAAAGCACAGCGCCGCCTGGCGCTGCTGGAAGACCTGGAGGATCTGGCTGAAGCCGATACGCTGGTCGTCTTCAATAATGTTGCTCGCATGGCCCTGCCGGACCCCGACCCGCGCGTGCGCGTGGTTGCCATCCGCCTGCTTTGGGAAGACGAAGACCCCCACCTGGCCGAAACCTTTATCCAGACATTGAATACCGACCCGGAAGCCAGCGTGCGCGCCGCCGCGGCCACTGCCCTGGGAGTGTTCATCTACCAGGGCGAGATCGAAGAGATCCCGGAGGATATTTTACGCCAGGTGGAAGAAAGCCTTCTGCGGGTGCTGGCCGGTACCGATGAACCACTGGTGCGCCGGCGCGCGCTCGAATCGCTGGGCTACTCCAGCCGGCCGGAAGTGCCCGGGCTGCTCCACACCGCGTACGCCTCTTCAGATCCGGACTGGGTCTCCAGCGCTCTGTTCGCCATCGGCCGTTCAGCCGACAGTGTCTGGGAACCTGATGTCATCCGCATGCTCCAGCACCCAAAAGCCAATGTACAGCTGGAAGCCGTGCGCGCCGCAGGCGCCCTCGAGCTGGAGAAATCCCGGCGCATTCTCCTCGATTTGCTGGAAGAGGAAGCCCAAGACAGCGAAATCCGCGCGGCTGTCATCTGGTCGCTCTCCCAGATTGGCGGTGAAGAAGTGCGTGAGACACTGGAAACCATTCTGGAGGAAACCGAGGATGAGGAAGAAGTTGAGATCCTCGAAGATGCCCTCGATAACCTCAGCTTTACCGAAGATGTGAGTTTGTACGGCCTGTTCGATTTCGCTAATGCGGACCAGATAGATGCCAGCGATCTGGACGATGTCTCTCCGCTGGATGGAAACAACCACCGGGAGGAAAGCGACAGCGACGAGGAAACCGGTTAAATCCAGGCGCAAAATTCCGCCCTCGTAAACCGGAATGAATAGCACTTTTCGGTGTAAAATAGGTTGGATTGATCTACCCAAGCTGGGTCTTTTTTTCTTCTGAATATTGAAACGGTAACCGAGGACGAAGCATCATGCGCTGGCTTATTGCCCTGGCCTTTTTATTTACACTCCCACTGCCAAGCCTGCCGTTCATCGCGGCGGGCATTTCGCCGGCTGTTGCGCCATCCGCTCAAACGGACCCGGTGATCACGCCCTTGGAACCGGCCAGCCAGTTCGGCGAGCAGATCACCTTCCGGGTACGCATCCAGCCGGTAGATAATGTGAAGGAACTGGTGGTATTCATCACCCCCGAAGGCCAGGCCACCGTCTGGCAGAGGATTTCGCTGGAACAGGCCAGCGCGGAGGGCGAGTATCTCCAAACCATCAAGGCACGCCAGTTGATCCTTTTCCCTTTCTCCACGGTTGCCTACCGCTTTGAAGTAATTCTGAAAGACAACCGTTCCCTATCCAGCGCCACGTATACGTTCACTTATGAAGATAACCGCTTTGTCTGGCAAAACCTGAAAAGCGGTATTTTCCAGATCTATTGGAACAGCGACGATCCTGACTCTTGGCACAGGAAATTGCCAACATTGCCCAGGAGGGCTTGCAGCGAGGCCAACAGCTGCTGGATATCCAGCCGCCCGAGCGGTTGCGCATCTACGCCTATACCAAATCCTCCGACCTGCAGGAGGCTCTCCAGCTTACCAGCCAACCCTGGGTAGCCGGGCATGCTACCCCTGAACTGGCCATGATCATGATCTCCATCCCGTCCGGCCCGGAGAAAACCCTGGAACTGCGCCGCCAGATCCCGCACGAGATCATGCACATCCTGCAGTACCAGGTGATGGGTAAAAGCTTTACCCAGCAGCCGGTCTGGCTGGTGGAAGGCATGGCTTCCCTGACCGAGCTGTCCGATAACCCCGAATACCGTGCCGTGCTCAAGGCAACCGAACCCCAGAATGTCGTTCCTTTCAAATCGATGTGCATCATGTTCCCGCGCGAGGCAGCGCAGGCCTTTCAAGCGTATGCCCAGTCGCAGTCATTTGTCAGTTTCCTCCAGCAAAAGTTCGGCACATCCGGGTTGACGAAGCTGGTTGAAACCTACAAGAACGGCGTTGGCTGCGAAGAAGGCGTCTCCTCCGCACTGGGCTTTTCGCTCAACCAGCTCGAATACCGTTGGAAACAGGAAGTCCTGGGCATTAATGGGAGCGGGCTGGCCTTTAGCAACCTGCTGCCGTATCTGCTTTTGGGCCTGCTCATTGTGACTCCGGCTGTCCTGGCCATCTTCCCACCCCGCCTCCCCCAACCTGAACCGGCAGAGGACTAAGCATGCCCGCGGAACCCCAACGCACTCGCCTGCATGCAGTCATTGACGGCTCGGTGCAGGGTGTTGGTTTCCGCATGTTTGTCCTCGAGCATGCCCGCGCGCTGGGCCTCACCGGTTGGGTGCGCAATACCTACGACGGCCATGTTGAGGTGACCGCCGAAGGGGAACCAGCCGGGCTGGAGCGACTGCTGGAAAAACTCCGCCTGGGCCCGCGCAGCGCCTTCGTTACCGAGGTGGAAAAAGAATGGCTGCCCGCCACGGGCGAATTCACCTCTTTTGAAGTGCGCCGAACCAGTTAAAAAAGTTGAACTTGTGCAGGCGGTTTGGTAAATGAGAAGGACCCGGCGCGGCGCGCCGGGTCCTCCTATCGTTTCCGGTCAGGTTATTCTTCGCCAGACAACAGCCGCACTTTTTGCAGCGGCGAAAGGTCTGATTCTTCCACCAGGATGGCTTTCAATTCAAAAATCTGGTCGCGCAGCGCGGCGGCTTTCTCAAACTCCAGGTCCTTGGCCGCCTGCTTCATCTGCTTTTCCAATTCGACAATCAAACGCTGTAATTCAGTCTTTGGCATACCCCCGCTCGCTTTCCGGTCTACCGAATAAGCCGCACCGCCCTCTGCTACCGCGTGCACGCCAGCGCCGGCTCTCAGCCGCTCGGTGATATCGCGCACGGTCTTGGTGATGCTAACCGGGATAATCCCGTTGGCCTCATTGTAATCTGACTGCTTTTTGCGGCGGCGGTTGGTTTCATCAATCGCTGTTTTCATCGCATCGGTCATATTGTCCGCGTACATGATCACTTTACCGTTGACATTACGCGCCGCCCGGCCGATGGTCTGGATCAGCGCCGTCGCCGAACGCAGGAAGCCCTGTTTATCGGCGTCCAGGATCGCCACCATCGATACTTCGGGCAGGTCCAGGCCTTCGCGCAGCAGGTTAATGCCCACGATCACGTCGAACACGCCCAGGCGCAGATCACGCAGGATGCTGATGCGCTCGAGAGTTTCCACTTCGGAGTGCAGATAGTGCACCTTGATGCCCAGTTCCATCAGGTATTCCGATAGATCTTCGGACATGCGCTTGGTCAGCGTGGTGACCAGCACGCGCTCGCCCTGCTCCACCCGCTGGCGGATTTCCTTGAGCAGGTCATCCACCTGGCCGCGGGTCGGCCGCACCTCCACCTCCGGGTCGATCAGCCCGGTGGGGCGGATGATCTGCTCGACGATCTGGTCGGCGCGATTCATCTCATAGGGTCCCGGGGTGGCGGATGTATACAAGGTATACCCCATGTGCTGCTCGAATTCCTCAAAGGTCAGCGGGCGGTTATCCATCGCCGAGGGCAGCCGGAAACCATACTCCGCCAGCACGCTCTTGCGCGAGCGGTCGCCGTTGTACATACCGCGCATCTGCGGAACGGTCATGTGCAACTCGTCGATGAACAGCAGGTAATCGCTGGGCAGATAATCCATCAACGTCCAGGGCGCTGTCCCGGCCTGGCGCTGGTCCAGGTGGCGCGAGTAGTTCTCGATCCCGGAGCAGTAGCCCACTTCGCGCAGCATCTCCAGATCGTAGCGCGTGCGCTGCTCGATGCGCTGCGCTTCCAGCAGCTTGTTATTATCCTTAAAATACTTTAATCCGTTCTTCCAGCTCGCTTTCGATATCTCCGATCGCCTGCTTCAAGCGCTGCTCTTCGGTAATGTAATGCTTGGCCGGGAAAATATCGACCTGCTGGGGCTCGCTGTACATCTCGCCGGTGACCGGGTTGAGCTCCATAATCCGCTCCACCTCATCCCCAAAGAAGCTGATCCGGAACACCTTGCGGTCTTCGTAGGCCGGGAAGATTTCCAGCGTATCGCCCCGCACCCGGAACGTACCCGGCTTCAGGTCGATATCGTTGCGCTGGTACTGGCTCTCGATCAGCTGGCGCAGCAGCGCGTTGCGGCGGAAGATCGCGCCTGTTTCCAGGTTGATCACCGTCTTGCCGTAGGCTTCCGGGCTGCCCAAGCCATAGATACAGGAAACGGAGGCCACGATGATCACATCCTTGCGCGACATCAACGCCGTGGTAGCCGCCAGACGCAGCCGGTCGATTTCTTCGTTGATCTCCGTCTCTTTTTCGATGTACAGGTCGTGCTGGGGAACATATGCCTCCGGCTGGTAGTAATCGTAGTAGGAGACAAAATATTCCACCGCGTTGTCTGGGAAGAACTCCTTAAACTCGGCGTAGAGCTGGGCAGCCAGGGTCTTGTTGTGCGCCATCACCAGCGCCGGCATCTGCAGCTGCTGGATGATATTGGCCATCGTAAACGTCTTGCCGGTGCCGGTTGCGCCCAGCAGCACCTGGTCGCGGTAGCCTTTGCGGATGCCTTCTACCAGCTGCTCGATCGCCTCGGGCTGGTCGCCCATAGGTTTATAGGGAGACTGGAGGTTAAATTCCATTGCATTTCCTTCCCTAGCAATTCTGTTCTAGTAAAGGGTATTGTACACCGGGATGGGTCATTTGTGAACTACCCAATTGTATAGCATATTAGGTCTGATTTGGAAGCTGTTGGCCGCCCGATCTCAGCCATGGATGCCCTGCTGGCCGCAACGGCAAAACAAAACCGTTGCACGCTTGTCACGCGCAATACCGGCCATTTCGAAAATACGGAAATCCAGGCAATAAACCCCTGGGAAAGATGACGCTGACTAGGACGGTTGCCATTCAGTGATAATAGCAGACAGCGCATCCAGCAGCCGCGCGTGCCATTCGGACTCTTTCATCCCGACTCACCTGCATCCAGAAGGCATTCTTGCCCGCCCGCACCCCCAGGCCCAGCCTGCGGCATGGCCCGGGTAACCCCTTCCGGCAGCGGCGGGTAGCGCAGCACGATCTGCTCGCCTTCCATCGCCACCGAAGCCAGCCCGGCGGCTTCGGCGCGCAGCTTCACCCGCATCTGGAAAAACAGGTTCGCCACCTGCTTCTGGCAGCGCGCCAAAGCGGTCCTGAAACTCATCTTCCATCGCCTGCACTTCCAGCTCATCCTGCATGTCGGCCAGCCGGCGGTACAGCTTCAGGCGCATGGTCTGGTCTGGGATATATTCGCATCGGGATGCCAATACGCCAGCGGCAGGTCCACGTTGACCGGCACGTGCGTTTCCTTGATCGCCGCCAGCATCCTCCCCGCCGGGCATCCCGGTGATCCGGCGCATCTGGCGCACCGCCTGGCCGAGCATGCGCGTGTACAGGTGAAAACCGACCGCCGCAATCATGCCGTGCTGGCGCGTGCCCAGCAGCTCGCCGGCGCCGCGCATTTCCAGGTCGCGCATGGCGATCGAATAGCCCGCGCCCAGCTGGGTGTTCTCGGCGATGACCTCCAGGCGCTCCTGGCCTTCCGGCGTGGGCGGTCTTCTTGCGGTGGCGGAAGAAGTAGGCGTAGGCGCGCTGCGCGCCGCGCCCCACCCGACCGCGCAGCTGGTACAGCTGCGCCAGGCCAAAGGTATCGCCGCGGTCAACGATCAGCGTGTTGGCGTTGGGGATATCCAGCCCCGATTCGATGATCGAGGTGCACAGCAGCACATCGATCTCGCCCTGGGTGAAGCGGGTCATCACCTTCGACAGCTCATCTTCGGGCATCTGCCCGTGCGCCACGCCCACGCGCGCTTCTGGCACCAGGTTGTTGCAGGTGCTTCTCCATCGCGCGGATGGTCTGCACCCGGTTATGCACGAAGAAGATCTGCCCGCCGCGCTCCAGCTCGCGCAGGATGGCCTGGCGCACCAGGCGCGGCGAGTACGGCCCGATATGGGTGATGATCGGCAGGCGCTCCGCCGGGCGGCGTGTTGATCTGCGAGATATCCCGCACCCCGGTCAGCGCCATGTACAGCGTGCGCGGGATGGGCGTGGCCGTCATGGTCAGCACATCCACCTCGGTGCGCAGCCGCTTGAAGAATTCCTTGTGGGTCACCCCAAAGCGCTGCTCTTCGTCGATCACCACCAGCCCCAGGTCCTTGAAGGTCACATCCTGCTGGATCAGGCGGTGGGTGCCGATGATGATATCGACGCTGCCCTCCGCCAGCCGCTTGACGATCTGGTCCTGCTGCTTCTGCGAGCGGAAGCGCGAGAGCATCTCCACCTCGACCGGGAAAGGCGCCAGCCGCTGGCGGAAGGTTTCGATAATGCTGCTGCGCCAGCACGGTGGTCGGCACCAGGATGGCCACCTGTTTGCCATCCATCACGGCCTTGAAGGCCGCCCGCAGCGCAACCTCGGTTTTGCCGTAGCCCACATCGCCGCACAGCAGGCGGTCCATCGGGCGCACGCGCTCCATATCCGTCTTCACATCCTGGATGGCGCGCAGCTGGTCTTCCGTCTCCACGTAGGGGAAGCTGGCTTCCAGGTCCTGCTGCCAGACGGTGTCCGCCGCAAAGGCATGCCCCTGCACTACCTGCCGCCGGGCATACAGCTCCAGCAGCTCCTGGGCCACCTGCTGCACCGACTCGCGCACCTTCTGCTTGACCTGCGCCCATTCCCCGCCGCCCAGGCGGGTGGGCGTGGGCGGCTCGCCGCCCGGGCCGATATAGCGGCTCAACCGGTCGGCCTGGTAGACCGGAACGAAGATCTGGTCGCCGCCCTCGTATTCTACCGCAAAGGAACTCGCGCTCCGCGCCATCCAGCGTGCGCCGGACCAGTCCCACGTAGCGCCCCACGCCAAAATCGACGTGCACCACCCAGTCGCCCGGCTTAAGATCGGTATAATCCGCCTCAGGCGCGTTGTGCACCTGGCGCGTGCGCGCGCGCGGCTGCGGGCGCTCCCAGCCAAAGATTTCGCTGTCGGTGAACAGGTGGATCGTCTTCGCTTCCGAGGAAGCGCCGATTCCGAGGAAGCGCCGATTCCGAAGGAAGCGCCGCCTCTGTAGGCGCCGCCTCCGCGGGGGCGGGGTCCGCCAGCGTCAGCATCCAGCCGTCGCTCAGCGTGCCTTCTAAGAATTCCGGCGCCAGCTGCGCCGTCTGGCTCTCGGCGCGCTCCGCCCACAGTTCTTTCATGCGCAGGATCTGCCGCGAGACAATCACCTGCCGCTCGCCGGCCTGGGCCAGGCGCGCCAGGTCGTCCATAAACACCTTCAGCCGCCCGCCGTAGCGCTGGCTGGGCTGGAATGCATCCGCCAGCGGGGACGGCTCATTGGCCGTCGAGCGGCCCAGTTCCAGCCAGGGATGCCCGCTCAGACTGTCCTGCAGCTCCGACCAGGATAGATACGGCACCGGGAAATTCGCCGGGAGGGTGCCTTCCGCGATGCTCTCCTGGCGCAGCCGCACCGCCTGCTCCTCGATCTCGTTGGCGACCGACTGCAGCAGCTCCAGGTCATCCACCAGCACCAGTGAATTGCTGCGGCAGATAGTCCAGCAGGCTGGCATGCTGCTGGTGGACTACCGGCAGGTAGAATTCATCCACTTCGTTTTCCGGCAGGCGGATGCCTTCCGGCAGGTTCAGCCCGGCAACCTTACCGGGCAGCACTTCGCGGGCCGGGGTAACCAGCAGCTCGTTCAGGTTGCGCGTGGTGCGCTGCGTGGCCGGGTTGAAAGCGCGGATGGTGTCGATCTCATCCCCAAAGAACTCCAGGCGCGCCGGTTCGGTCTCAGATGGCGTCCACACGTCCAGGATGCCGCCGCGGTGCGAGAACTGCCCCGATTCCAGCACAGTATCCGCCGGCTGGTAGCCCAGGTCTAGCCAGGCGCGTTTGAGCGAATCCGGGGTGATCTGCTGGTTGACTTTTAACATTCGCGTGCGCCTTGATGAATTCTCGCCGCGGCAGCGTGCGCGTCATCACCGCCCGGACGGATGCCACGATCACCGGCGGATGATCGGGCTGGTACGAGCCTGGCAGGTGATAGGCGGCCAGCAGGGTCAGGGCCTGCAGCCGGTCCCGGCGGGTGAGCGTTCCCCAGGCGGCCTGTTCGTAAAACAGCGGGTTTGGCTCAGGAAAGATCTGCCTGGGCGCTTCGGGCGCCCAAAAAGACAGCTCATCCAGCAGGGTCAGCGCCCGGTCGGCCCGGTCGGTGAGCAGCAGGATCGGGCAGTTCAGGTCGGTCATGCAGGCCCGCCAGGACCGGCAGGCGAGCGGCGCGCGGCAGCGCCAGCCCCGGCAGCGGCACTCCGCGCGGAAAGATCCTCCAGCAGCCGCTGGTAGGTTTTGAGTGAGCGGATCGCCATAAGCATGGATGCTTCAAGCACGTTTCTCTCCTCAGTCTATCGCTCTTGCAAGGCTGCCGTTATACTGGTTCATGGCCGCGTCCAGGCCTTCGCGCACAAATGTACGCACAGCAGCCACGGCCCGATCCAGAACCAGGCCCACCACATCCTGCTCGGCACGCGTGAAATGCTGCAGCACATACGCCGCGGGCTCCATCTGGCCCGGCGGGCGGCCAATCCCCATCCGCAGGCGCGCAAAATTCTGCGTGCCAAGCTGCTGGATGATCGATTCCATCCCCTTCTGCCCCGCCGAACCCCCACCCGGTCGCAGGCGCAGCGTGCCCAGCGGCAGATCCAGGTCGTCGTGCGCCACCATCACCTGATCGAGCGGCATCTTGTAAAAGCGCATCAGCCCGCCTACCGCCTGCCCAGACAGGTTCATAAAGGTTTGCGGTTTGGCCAGGATGACCTTCTGGCCCTCCAGCTTTCCGACCGCCACCAGCGCCTTGGACTGTACCCGCGTCATCGATACACCCATTTCTTTGCACAACTGGTCTATGACCATAAAACCAATATTGTGACGGGTATCCCGGTATTCCCGGCCCGGGTTGCCCAACCCAACCACCAAATACGGCAAATTTTGGTTTTCCATCGATGAATGTCTCTCCCCTCGCGATAAGCCCGCGAACATTTCTACCGCTGATGCACGTGCTTATTTGTGGCCTCAGCGCCGTATGATTGCGCGCAGCCCCACGTACACCAGGCCGAGCAGTACGGCTCCAAAAACCGCCAGAACGCCCTGCACGGCGCTGCTCTCCAGGTGCTGGGCCGTTACCTGAACAGGGTTGGTGGGCAGCGGGGTGATATCCACCGGGCTCGGCTGGAAATCAGCGCGGGGTGTGGACGTCGAAGTTGCGGTAGGCTGCCCGGGCGGAAGCGCTTCCGGGGTGCTCGTTTCGATCGTGGTGTAATTACGCACTCGCAGCCCGGTCACCTTGCGTTCCAGAACCTGCCCATCTTGCAGGAAAATCTGCATCCTGATCTGGTACACCCCATCCGTGATGGTGGTGGTATCCCAATTGGCCAGCGTTCCTTCCTTTACAGGGGTATTGCTCTGCTGCAGCAGGAACCAGCTGCCGCTGGCGTCCGATTGATACCCAAATGCCAGTTCCGCCGAGCGGAACCCGGGCACATCGGTCGTCCCAATGATTGCGACCTGCCCCTGGAGCGCTTCGCCCCCGCCGGGCGCGCGAATGGCTGGCTGGGGTTCTTGCGTGGCGGTAGGCGCAGCGGCCCACCCGGCAGCCACGCCGGAATTTTGCAGCCGGTCCGGGGAAACAGCAACAGCGCCATGATCCATGGCACGATGAACAGCAAATGGGAGCCTTCTTTATAAGCCAACATCGCAATCGGTAAGTTTAGCATGAAGCGTCAAAAGATGCAATCGCGGCATACAGAAAGGGTAAAAATTGACCTTCTCCCCTAGTATCCTTAAATGTTTTTGAGTATACTGGTAGATGATATCTATTAACTACACGATTCCTCCGCGCCAGGGTTAAAGGCTGGCGGGAGGGATCATTGAAAATCGGTTTACTGGTTTGGCTCGTAAAGAGAAGGAATACAACAAGATGATGAATGAAAAGGGATTTGCATCGCCGGATACTTTGAAGGATGCTCTTAGTGAGCAAATGTACATTGCCAATGACGAGATCACGACCGTAGTTTTCCTCAGCCAGCAGCTGGGGAAACCAGTCCTGTTAGAAGGTCCGGCCGGGGTGGGCAAAACGGAGCTCGCCAAGGCGGTGGCCTGCGCCACCGGTCGCGAGCTCATCCGCTTGCAGTGTTACGAAGGGTTGGATGAAACCAAAGCCCTGTACGAATGGGAGTATGCCAAGCAGCTGCTGTATACGCAGCTCTTGCGGGAAAAACTGCATGATACCCTGGGCGGCACCAGCTCCTTGAAAGACGCTGCTGACCGGCTTGGACAGGAAGAAGATGTTTTCTTCTCGATGCGCTTTTTGCTGCAGCGCCCGCTGCTCAAGGCCATCCTGAGCGAAAACCCCACCGTTCTGCTGATCGATGAGATCGACCGCGCAGACGCCGAATTCGAAGCCTTCCTGCTGGAAGTGCTCAGTGATTTTCAGGTCAGCGTACCCGAACTTGGCACGCTGAAAGCCATCCACCGCCCGCTGGTGTTCTTGACCAGCAACAACACTCGCGAGCTGAGCGAAGCGCTCAAACGGCGCTGCCTGTACCTGTTCATCGATTACCCATCCCTGGAACAAGAGCTGGCGGTTGTGCGCCTGAAAGTGCCCGAGCTTTCGCCCAAACTGGCCCGCCAGGCGGTGGAATTGGTGCAAAAGCTGCGCACCATGGATTTGCGCAAATCGCCCAGCATCAGTGAAACGCTCGATTGGGCCAAGGCCCTGGTGACCCTCAACGCCGACAACCTGGATAAGAAGACGCTCGAATCGACTCTTAGTGTGCTGTTAAAGCATGAGAGCGATCTGCAATCAGCCCGCAAGCAGTTGTTCAACCCGCCGTCCCGCGACCGCCGCCAGGACAACAATTCGCTTGGCACAGCCCGCTGGCAGAATTAACCGGCTGAGAGGAGAATTAGTGGTAGAAGGAGCACTATAACCTATGGATCAAAGGATTGCCCAATTTATCGCTGCCCTGCGAGCCAGTGGCGTGCGAATCAGCCTGGCGGAAAGCGCGGACGCCTTTAAAGCGATCGAGGAAATGGGCATCCAGGACGAAGATATGTTCCGCATCAGCCTGCGCTCCACACTGGTAAAAGAGGCCCGCGACCTGGAAACCTTCGAGAAACTTTTCCCCATGTTCTTCCAGTCCAGCCAGCCGCCGCCGATGATGGACGCCACCAAAGGCATGACGCCGCAGGAAGCGCAAATGCTGGCCCAGGCACTGCGGCAGTTCTCGCAACAGATGCGCAACATGATGGAGAAGATGCTAAAGGGCGAACCGCTCAACCAGCAGGAATTGCAGCAGCTTGACCAGATGATGAACATGGATGGCATGACCGACATGCGCTACCAGAACTGGCTGGCCCGCCAGATGGAAGAAGCCTTGAACTTCCCGGACGTGCGCAAAGCCATGGAAGAGCTGGCGCAAAATGCTGCGTGAAATGGGTATGAACCGCCAGCAGGTGGAGCGCATGCGCCAGATGATGGAGGCCAACCAGCAGGCGCTGTCAGGAACAGGTCCGCCAGCATGCCGGGGAGGCCATCGCCCAAAACCTGGCCAACAAGCCGCGTAAAGAGGATGGCGAAGGGGCAATGAACCGCCCCTTCCGCTCCCTTTCAGAAGAAGATATGCAGGTGCTGCGCAAAGAAGTCCGCCGCCTGGCCGCGGCGCTGCGCACGCGCCTGGCGCTGCGCCTGAAGCGCGCCAAAGACCGGGCAGCTTGATCCAAAGGGCACGCTGCGCGCGAACCTGAAAAACGACGGGGTGCCGATCGATTTGCGCCACCGTGACAAGAAAATGAAGCCCAAGATCGTGGTGATCTGTGACGTCAGCACATCGATGCGCTATGTCTCCGAACTGATGCTCAGCATGCTCTACGCCATCCAGGACCAGATCAGCAAAACCCACGCTTTCGCGTTTATCGATCACCTGGAATTTATTACCCCTGACTTCAACGGCCACGATCCCTCGGATGCGGTGCGCGATATCCTTTACCGCATGCCCTCCGGGCACTACAATACCGATCTCGGAAACAGCCTGGAGCACTTTACCAAAGAATATATGAGCAACGTGGATCGCCGCAGCACATTCATCATCGTAGGGGATGGGCGCAACAATTTCAACGACCCGCGCCTGGAGCTGTTCCAGCGCATTGCCCGCCGCAGCCGCAACACCATCTGGCTGAACCCGGAACCCATGGGCTTATGGGGTACCGGCGACTCGGATATGTTAAAGTACGCCCCTTACTGCGCCAGGACCTTCCAGGTATCCAACCTGGCGCAATTGGCCGCAGCGGTGGACCAGTTACTGCTGCATTAGCCTGGCTGTCGTCCTAAAAGTGTGGAAGTTGTGAGTTTTTCCTCACAACTTCCACACAGAAGTATTTACAATCCCGGTATTTTCTGGCATGAAGTGTTATAATTTTGATAGATGGTACGCTCCTTTCAGCAAGTGGGATTTATTGGAGCGTTCTGCTTTTTCGAGCAGGCGGTGGGGACGTTCAAAAAATCCCCTCCGCTACCAGGTACCCAGTAGCCCAATCTTGCTATAATTGGAGTGAATATGGAAGATAACCAGACTGTTCCTTCCCTTCCACCTTCCTCTGGAACGACTGCTGGAGGAGAGGTAAAGAACGAGCAGCAGTCAAAAGCGCCGATCGCCCTCATAATTGCCGGAGTCGTCGTTATTATCCTCGTGATTGTGGCAGCCGTGTTCCTGCTGCGCGCGGACAACGATACCACCGGGCGGGTGCGTGACGTATTCATTATTTTTATGGCGCTTGAATCCCTGGTAATCGGGGTCGCCCTGGTGGTGTTGATCGTCCAGCTGGCTACACTCATCAACCTGCTTCAAAATGAAATCCGGCCGATCATTGCCTCGACCAACGAAACGGTCAATACGCTCAAAGGTACCGTAGCATTCATCAGTGATAATGTTAGCGAACCGATAATCAAGCTCAACGCATACCTGGCAGGTATCAAGCAGTTCTTCGATTTGATGCGCCCCGGGCGATCAAAACGTTAATTTCCGGTCACCGTATGACCGGAGACCCCTACACATATTTGGAAGGAGACTTACAATGGCAGAACGTGACGAATTTGGTGCTTTCCTGATCGGGTTCATTATTGGCGGTTTAACCGGAGCGGCCGTTTCGCTCTTAATCGCGCCCCAGACTGGCGAGGAAACGCGTGAAATCCTGCGCGACCGGGCAATTGAACTGCGCGACAAAGCCCAGGAAACTGCTCAGGTAGCCAAAGAACAGGTTGGATCGACTGCCGGTGAAGTACGCAACCGGGCCGCCGACCTGGCCGACAAAGCCAAGACGAGCGCCGATGAAATCCGCCAGCGCGGACAGGTGGTACTGGAAGAACAACGCACCCGCCTGCAAAACCTGCGCGGCGGCTCCCAGGAAGAGTAGAAACTTTTCTGTGTTTTTAAATGTGATCGCGCTGCGCGTATTGCGCAGCGCGATCACATTTATTACAAACTACCACACCCAGTTGAGCACCTCTGGCAGCACCTCAATCAGATCGCCTGCCAGAACCGATGCCGCATGCCCAACCTCTTCGGCGGCCAGCAAACCGCATTGGGCGTGGATCCACGCGCCTGCCGTTGCCGCATCAAATGCTGTTGCACCCTGAGCGCGCAGACCGGCGATCATGCCCGCCAGAACATCGCCCGTGCCCGCGTGCGCCAGCGCCGAGGTGGCAACCGGGATCACCCGCACCTGCCCGCCCGGTTCGGCGATGACCGTGAGCGCGCCCTTCAATACCACCACGTGGCCCCACTCCCGGGCGTACTTCTCGGCAGTGCCCAACCGGTCGGCCTGAATATCCTGGATGTCCAGCCCGGTCAGGATGGCCATTTCGCCTGGGTGGGGGGTCAGCACCGCCTCCTTGGGCAGCTTCTCGGCCCAGCCCTCCACCCGCGCCAGCAGCTTCAGCCCGTCCGCGTCAATCACCATCGGTTGTAGCGCTTTCCCTGGTTCCCCCGCCGCGCTGCCCGGGCCGGAGACAAAACCCATCCGTTTGGCTGCGCTTTTCAGTCCTTTGCCTTCCACCAGCCGGCGCACGAACGCTGCTGTCGTATCTTCTAGCCCAAAGCCCGGCCCCCACAACAGGATGGACACCCGATCCAGGTATTTTGCCAGCACATCGAGGGCCTGTTCGGCGATGACCCCCATCTCGTGCGGCAGCAGCACCCAGGTGGCTTCGGGGAGCTGCCCGGATAGGGCGGCGTGCAGCGGCGCCGGGGCCGCGATCTGCACCAGCCCTGCCCCAATGCGGTAGGCCGCCGCCGAACACAGCAGGGCCGCGCCGGTAAAGTTCAGGGAGCCCGCCACCACCCCCACCGTGCCAAAGGTGCCTTTGTGCCCGTCCGCCGGTCGCTCCGGCAGCAGCCCGCGCACCATCTCATCGTCGACCACCGCGCGCCGGACGCCTTCCCAGGTTTCCAAGTCCTTGCGGAAGCCCGATCTCCACCACCTCCAGGGAACCCGCCAGCCGGTAGGCGGGCAGGCGCAGCAGCCCGGTCTTGACCGCTGCCATACACACGGTCAGGTCGGCGGGAAGCACTTCCGGCGCCGCCTCTCCCGTATCCAGGTCTACCCCGGATGGGCAGTCAACCGCCACCACCGCCGGTCGTTCGAGCCGGTCCCTGACGTGCCCCAGCACCCGCGCAACCGCATCCTTCAACGGCAGCTTGATGCCGGTCCCCAGCACGCCGTCTAGCAGCACGCTCGCCTCGTCCATCCAGGCATTGAGGGTCTGAAATTCCGGGTCGTCTTCCGCGCGCGCCAGGTCTCCGCCTTCTTCTTCCAGGCGCCGCACCAGCGCGTCCCCGGCTGCCCGCGGCCGTACCAGGTAGGCGCGCGCCTGCCAGCCATTTTTTGCCAGCTCCGCCAGCGCCACCAGCGTATCGCCGCCGTTATTCCCCGACCCCACCAACCCGACCACCGAGCGTTCATCCTCGTAGCCGTAGAATGACTCTACCATCTCTGCCAGTCCCTGCCCGGCTCGCTCCATCATTTGTTCATAGGTCCACCCGCGCGCATTCGACTCGCGCTCGATGGCCTGCATTTCCGCAACGGTAACCAGTTTCATTTATATCCCTCCGGGGTCGAAAGGCTGACAACGGATTTTGGGAACGGATTCCATGGATTGAAATCGATTGACCTTCCAAAACTCGTTTTTCGCTTTCGGTATTATCCAAAAAAATTCAAAGACTGTAATCCATTATATCTTCGACGGACAATCGATGCCACCAGAGGGAATGATAACGAATTTATTGATTTCCTCCAACGTTTTCCTCGTTTCAAGGATAGTATATATAGAGGATCCTCAACACGACGAAAGGCCTTTCGTGGACGAAAAACAAGCCATTGCTCGTCTAAAACAAGGTGATCTGGGTGGGTTGGAAGCGCTGGTGCGTATGTACCAGCTTCAGGCGGTGCGGGCTGCCTGCATGATTGTGGGCGACCGCGACCTGGCTGAGGATATCGTGCAAAACGCCTTTATCCGAGCGGGTGAGCGAATCGAGCAGTTCGACGCGCGGCGCCCGTTTGGACCCTGGTTCACCCGCAGCGTGGTCAATGATGCGGTCAAAGCCGCCAACCGGCAGAAGCGGATGGTTTCTCTGGATCAGGAAACTGGTGAGGGACTGTGGGATCAGATCTATCCCAAAAATCTTGTTGATCCTCAAGCCCTCCCGGAGGAGCAGGTCGAATGCAAAGAAACTGCCCGAACCGTCTGGCAAGCACTGCAAAAGCTGCCACCTAACCAACGCGCGGTCATTATCCTGCGCTATTACCTAGACATGCGGGAAGATGAGATGACCGCGGAGCTGCACAGTCCACCGGGCACGATCAAGTGGTGGCTGTATGCCGCCCGTCAACGCCTGGCAAAGCTGCTGCGTCCATTGCGACCATCCGATCCGCCCACTTTCGAACTCCAATCCCAACCGGAACGTGACCGGGTAGCGGGAGGGAAACGATGAACGAAAAACAGCGAAAACGCGTAATCCATCACCTGGCCGAAGCGTTAGTCACGGACGAAATCGATCTGTGGCCCGCGATTCGGGAACGTTTTGAGACGAGCAAGCATTCTACAACTCAAGGAGACATTTCTATGAACGCGAAGCTTGCTCGCCGCCGTCGCCTGGCGACTGCTATTCTGCTTACCCTTTTGCTCGTCAGCGCCCTGCTTTTTGCCACCCCGCAGGGGCGCGCCTGGGCGCAAGATGTTTTACAGTTCTTCACCCGCGCGGAGGCCGACAAACTGCCGGTGCAATCCTGGCAACTGACTCCCGCTCCAGAAATCGCTGTACCGGACCCTTCCAGTATCACGGACGCCTACCTACCGGTGGCGGCGGTTGAGCAGCAGGCTGGTTTTGATGTGCTTGAACCCACCTGGCTGCCCGAGAGTTTATCCTTCGCTGGCGCCAGCCTGGAAACAGAGCATCCGGTCGCCAGGTTGTTCTACCAGTACATCGAAACAAACGGGCTAGGGCTACGGGAAGAGCAATTCAAACAAACGGACGCATGTGCTTTGTGCGGAATGGTCGGAGAAAGCGCAGCAATAGAAACGGTACAAATTGGGAACAATCCAGGAGAATATGTGCAAGGCGTCTGGAAGCTGACCGATGCTGGCCCGGTCTGGGAGTTCTGATCCTTATCTGCAGACCTTACGCTGGCAGGCCAACGGCATGGCCTTTGAACTCCTTTACATGGGCCCGCCCGATTCCGTTACCAGGGCAGACCTGATCGCCATCGCCGAGAGTCTTAAGTAAGCTTGCAGCCAGCTTAGCAAGTATACGTACTGCGAGGTTGTACACCTCGCAGTACTATTTTTTTTATCCGTATCATCCGTGCCGATCCGTGTCCCCCTTCTTCTCTCCCGAACCCCAATTCCCCATTATAATAACCCCCACGAACCTTAAATCCTTAAAACGGACACGCTATGCATCGAAAAACATTGTATGTGGCAGTCTTCTTCTCCGGGCTCACCTCATTAGCGGTTGAAATGGCCGCCTCGCGCCTGCTGGGCAACTATTTTGGCGCCAGCAACCTGGTGTGGGCCAGTGTCATCGGGCTGATCCTCATCTACCTGACCGCCGGCTACTTCCTGGGCGGTTACTGGGCCGACCGCTCGCCGCATTACAGCACCTTTTTCCGCATCCTGTTGTGGGGCGCTTTCTTCATTGGCCTGGTGCCCGTGATCGCCCGGCCGGTGCTGCGGTTTGCCGCCAGCGCCTTCGACGAGCTGCAGATGGGCGTCCTGTTTGGCTCGTTTGTCGCCATCCTGGTGCTGTTCATCGTGCCGATCACCCTGCTGGGCACCGCCTCGCCCTTCGCCATCCGCCTGGCGATCCAGGATGCGCGCCGCGCCGGGCGCACCTCGGGTGACATTTACAGCATCTCCACGCTGGGCTCGTTTATCGGCACCTTCCTGCCGGTGCTGCTGCTCATCCCCACTGTCGGCACCTACCGCACCTTTCTGATCATCTCGGGGCTGCTGCTGGTGGTGGCCTTGTTCTGCCTGTGGCGCACCAGCGGATGGCGCATGGCCGCGCCCTACCTGCTGATGCCGCTGATCATCCTGGTGCTGGGCATCCTCGGCCTGCGCGGGACGGATAAAACCGCCCAGGGCATGATTTACGAAGGCGAGTCGGCTTACAATTACATCCAGGTGCTAGAATATGGGGATGTGCGCGTGCTGCGCCTGAACGAAGGCCAGGGCATGCACTCCATGTACAGCCCCACCCTGCAAAACTTCCACGGCCCCTGGGAACAGGTGCTGGCCGCGCCTTTCTTCAACCCCGCCCCTTACGACCCGGCTAAGATCAAGCGCATGGCCATCGTCGGGCTGGCGGCGGGGACAACGGCCCGCGCTGCCAGCGCGGTCTATCCGGGCATCCAGATTGACGGTATCGAGATCGACCCGGAGATTGTGTCGGTGGCCCGGGAGTATTTTGGCATGACCGAGCCCAATCTCAACGTGATCGTCCAGGATGGGCGGGTTGGGCTGCGCAAGAGCCGCGAGAAATACCAGATCATCAGCGTAGACGCCTACCGCCCGCCCTACATCCCCTGGCACATGACCACCCAGGAGTTCTTTCAAATCGCCCGCGACCACCTCACCGAAGACGGCGTGCTGGTGATCAACGTTGGCCGCGGACCCAACGACCGCCGCCTGATCAACGCCTTCGCTTCTACCATCGGCGCGGTTTTTCCCTCGGTGTACGTGATGGATGTACCCGGGACCTTCAATTCGGTCCTCTACGCCACCGTCCAGCCTACCGATCTGGCCAACCTGGACGCCAACCTGGCTTCCTGAGCAGCCGCGGCGGCACCCCGCCCCTGCTGCTCGAACCGGTTCAGACCGCGCTGGCCAATATCCAGCCCACCCCACCCGCCGGATTGGTTTTCACGGATGACCTGGCGCCCATCGAGTGGATCACCAACGCAATTGTGATGGACTTTTTCCTGGCCGGAGACATGGAGCAGCTGCAATGAAACCAACCCTCACCCGCATTATCTCCTGGCTGATCACCCTCATCGTGCCCTTCTTCCTGCTGATGACCGCCATCCGCGCGTTGTTTACCCCGCTTTACCCGCAGGTGGTTTACCGGCTGCCGGGTTTCCCGCAGGATGAGTACGGCTTTTCCCTCGAAGACCGCCTGCACTGGTCGCGCATCTCCATCGAATACCTGCTCAACAGCGCGGGCATCGATTACCTGGCCGGACCAACGGCTGCATCGACGACCAGCCGCTGTACAACGAGCGCGAGCTCAGCCACATGCTGGATGTAAAAATCGTGTACCAGAAAATGGTCGTCGCCTGGGTGATCCTGCTAGTAAGCCTGGCGGCGCTGGGCCTGTGGGCCTGGCGCGGGAAGTGGCTGCCCGCCTTCCTGCGCGCCCTGGCCAACGGCGGAAAACTGACCATCGGCATCGTTGTTTTCATCCTGGCCGCGGTGGCCATCAGCTTCAACGGGCTGTTCACCGCCTTCCACCGCATCTTCTTCAGCGGCAATTCCTGGTTGTTCCTATTTTCCGATACGCTCATCCGCCTCTTTCCCCTGCCTTTCTGGGAAATCGGCTTTATCATCGTCGGCGTCATCACGCTGGCAGGCGCGGTCCTCCTGATCTGGTTTGGACGTAAATTCGCATAAGGAGACAAGAGGGCGGTTTTGTGCAGCCAGGCTGCACAAAACCGCCCTCTCCTATCTTCTGAAAAGGATGGCAAGGGGATGGGAAAAAGTTCCCTACGCCCCGAACTTGGTCAGGCGCTGCGCGTGCGCAAGGGCCAGCGGCATGGCTTCCAGCGAGTTGATCGTTCCCAGCCCGCCCATGGCGCAAGCTGCGCTCGCCAAATTGGGTCTGGGTATCCGGGCGGACGGTGGCGGGGGCCGAGAGCAGGAACGGCACCGGGTGCCATGAATGCGACTTGAGCTTGGCCGGAGTCGAGTGGTCGCCGGTGATGATCAGCACATCCGGGTTGAGCTTCAACAGGCCGGGCAGCGCCTCGTCGACCGTCTCGATCACGTGCGACTTTGCGCATCGAAGTTGCCGTCTTCGCCGTAGCTGTCGGTCTTCTTGATGTGCACAAAGAAGAAGTCATAATCGTTCCACACCCGCTCAACGGCCTTGAACTCGTCCGCCGGGGTTTCGCCTTCGAACTGGACGATATCCATCCCCACCAGCGAAGAAACGCCCTTGTACATGGGGTACACCGCCACGCACGCGGCGCGCAGGTTATAGTTCTCTTTGAAGGCTTCCAGGCGCGGGTCGGTGGCAAAACCGCGCAGCGTCAGGCAGTTGGCCTTGGGCTGGTCGGCCAGGATTTTCTTGGCTTCGGCCACCCACTGGTTGAACAGATCGGCCGTCTTCTGCGCCTCGGGCACTTTGGCGACCACATCCAGCGGGGCCACGCCCGTGCGCTGCGGATCGGTCTCTTCCAGTTCGGGGCTCAGGCCGTCGCCGCGCATTACCAGCGCGAAGCGGTATTCTTTCACGTGCTTGGCCTCGATTACCACGCCAGGCAGCTGGATCGCCTTTAGCTTTTCGATCAGCGGTGCGGCTTCTTCGCTGGCAATGCGGCCCGCGCGCCGGTCGGTGATGATGCCTTCGCCGTCGATGGTGCAGAAGTTGCCGCGCACAGCCACGTCGCCGCGATGGACAAACATACCCACGCCAAGCGCTTCCAGCACGCCGCGCCCAACCTCGCGTTCCACCGGGTTATAGCCAAACAGCGACAGGTGCGCCGGGCCCGATCCGGGGGTGATGCCGTAATCGATCGGCAGGGTCTGGCCCAACATGCCTTCCGCCGCCAGGCGGTCCATATTGGGAGTCTGCGCCGTTTCCAGCTCGGTCTTGCCACCGGGCGTCATCGGCAGCCCGCCCAGCCCATCCATCACCAGCATCACGATTTTCGTATTGGCCGGGGTCAATAATGAATGTGATATTCTTGAAAGTCATAGTGAGGTTCCTTCTCGAAGAGGATCAAAAATGTAGCGCAAGAATGTAACCTCTTGCGCTACAAAACGGTTCATGAACGGCTGCTGTTTGGAAAATTCGCTTACCGGATGGCCGGCGGGTTCTCCCGGTCAGCAGACGGATCGAACAGGTGGAAGTTGTCCATGTTGAAGACAACCTGAACCTGGTCGCCAATCTGGAAGCGGGTGCGCGGGTCAACGCGGGCGACGAAGCTGTTCTTGCCGCTGACCAGGTAGAGGAAGATTTCGTTACCCATCAACTCGGTCACATCCACTTTGGCCTCAACCGGTTCAGCATGGATGCCTGGAGGAGCAAACATGGGGTTGTGGATATCTTCGGGGCGGATGCCAAAGATGACGTCTTTGCCCACATAGGGCATATAAAGGCTCGGCGCGGTTCTCAGGGATCTTGAGCGCGAAATCGCCGGTATCGACGAACAGGTTGTTGCCATCTTTGCGCAGCGTGGCCGGGGAAGAAGTTCATCGCCGGGGAGCCGATGAAACCGGCCACGAACAGGTTGGCGGGTTTGTCATACAGCACCTGCGGGGTATCGAGCTGCTGCAGAATGCCCTTGTTCATGACCGCGATGCGGGTCGCCATGGTCATGGCCTCGATCTGATCGTGGGTCACGTAGATGAAGGTGGTCTGCAGGCGCTGGTGCAGCTTGCTGATCTCGGCGCGGGTCTGAACGCGCAGCTTGGCATCCAGGTTCGACAGCGGTTCGTCGAAGAGGAACACCTTTGGCTCGCGCACGATTGCGCGACCAACCGCCACGCGCTGGCGCTGACCGCCGGACAGCTCGCGCGGTTTGCGCTTGAGCAGGCCTTCGATGCCCAGGATCTCGGCCGCTTCTTCGACACGGCGCTTGATCTCATCCTTCGGCACTTTGCGCAGCTTCAGGCCGAAGGCCATGTTGTCGAAGACGGTCATGTGCGGATAGAGCGCGTAGGACTGGAAAACCATGGCGATGTCGCGATCCTTGGGAGGAACATCGTTTACCACATGGTCTCCAATTAAAATCCGTCCCAGCGAAATCTCTTCCAGACCGGCCAGACAACGCAGCGCAGTGGTCTTACCACAGCCGGAAGGGCCAACCAGATACAAGGAACTCTTTGTCCTCAATCTCAATGTTCAGGTCATTGAGCGCGGTAAAATCACCAAACTTCTTCGTTACATGATCGTACGTAACACTAGCCATAGTTGTTCACTCCTCTCTGAACGAATATAGTGACTTTATTATAGTCCAGCTAACAAAATTGTCAAACGATTTTCTGGCGGGAATACAAGAAATAAATGCAGTCCAGGCGGTTTCACCACCTGGGCTGCATTCCTGGCTTCCTGGCGCCCACGCTCTGAGGATGTGAAGGATTAATACGCGAATATAACGAATGTCGCGAATACGGAAAACCGCCGCCTCGCCCTGTTTCCAGGTATACTTCATTACCATCCAAAATTCCCTAGAACAATTGTCCTAGAAGTCTTGTATTCTCCGCCAGGACGGCATACAATTTGACCATGACCGATGACGCCACCCCCATCCGCCAGCAGTACCTGGAAATCAAGCGCCAGTACCCCGACACGATCCTGTTCTTCCGCCTGGGCGATTTCTACGAAACCTTCGACCAGGACGCCGAGACCACCTCGCGCGAGCTGGATATCGTCCTCACCTCCAAGCCCAGTCGGCAAGGGCCATGCGCGTCCCCCTGGCGGGCATCCCCTACCACGCCGTCGAGAATTACCTGGCCCGCCTGATCGAAAAGGGCTACCACGTGGCGATCTGCGAGCAGGTCGGCGAACAGCCGGTGCAAAGGCCTCTTCCCGCGCGAGGTGGTGCGCGTGGTCACGCCCGGCACGGTGATCGAGCCGGCCATGCTCAAGGGCGACCGCAACAACTACCTGGCCGCCATCGCCATTTCGCGAGCAGCGCGCCGGGCATCGCCTATGTGGATATCACCACCGGCGAGTTTGCCGCCACCGAGCTGGAGAGCAGCGACCTGGGCAACGCCGCTGCGCGCCGAGCTGATCCGCCTGCAACCCGGCCGAGGTCCTGGTCGCCCGACAACGCCGACCTGCCCGATGGCCTGCCCGGGCACCTCACCCGCTGGCCGGCCTGGCGCTTCGAGCCCGGGCGCTGCCAGGAAACGCTGCTAGCGCACTTCCAGGTCAGCGCGCTGGACGGCTTTGGCCTGCGCGGCCTGACCCAGGCGGTCCGCGCCGCCGGGGCGATCCTCCAGTATCTGCAGGAGACCCAGCCCTCCGCGCTGCAGCCTGCTGACCGGCATCGCCACCTACAGCCTGAGCGAGTTTATGGTGCTGGACGCCGCCACGCGCCGCAACCTGGAGCTGACCGAGACCATCCGCGGCGGCGAAGCGGAAGGCTCGCTGCTGAGCGTGCTGGATTACACCGTCACGCCCATGGGCAAGCGCCTGATCCGCCAGTGGGTCTCCAAGCCGCTGCTGGACCTGAACGCAAATCCACCAGCGCCAGGACGCGGTGCAGCTGCCTGCTGGATGACGGCCTGCTGCGCGCCGAGCTGCGCGCCGCGCTGCAGCCCGCTGGGCGACCTGGAACGCCTGACCAACCGCGTCATCTCCGGCACACGCCCAACCCGCGCGACCTGGTGGCCATGCGCAGCACGCTGCGCGCCCTGCCCGCCATCCACGCGCTGTTCAGCGGCCCGGATGGAGCCCTCGCCGGCCACGCTCTGCGCCATGCTCAGCCCGTGCCAGGCAGAGCTGGACCTGCTCGAAGCCGCCATCGCCGACGAACCGCCCGCCACCCTGCAGAACACCGGCATCATCCGCCCCGGCTTTTCCAGCGAGCTGGACAACGTGATCGAGGCCTCGCGCCACGCCCGCGAATGGATCGCCAACCTGGAGAGCGTGGAGCGCGAGCGCACCGGCATCAAGTCGCTCAAGGTGGGCTATAACAAGGTCTTTGGCTACTACATCGAGATCACCCGCGCCAACGACCGCCATGGCCCCGGCGGATTACATCCGCAAGCAGACGCTGGTCAACGCCGAGCGCTACATCACCCCGGAGATGAAGGAATACGAGACGCTGGTGCTCAACGCCGAGGACCGCATCCGCGAGATCGAAACGCGCCTGTTCCGCGAGGTGTGCGACCAGCTGGCCGCGCTCCAGCCGCGGCCTGCTCGGCACCGCCCGCGCCCTGGCCGAGCTGGACGCGCTGGCCTCGCTGGCCGAAGCCGCCGCGCTGGGCGGCTACGTCCGCCCGGAGGTGAGTCGACGGAAGCCGTGCTCGAGATCCACGACGGGCGCCACCCGGTGGTCGAGCAGCCTGCTTGCAGCGGCGAGCGCTTCGTGCCCAACGATGCCATCTTCGAGCCGGGCGAAATCGTGCGCATCATCACCGGCCCGAACATGAGCGGCAAGAGCACCTTCCTGCGCCAGGCCGCGCTGATCGTGCTGATGGCGCAGATGGGCAGCTTCGTCCCGGCGGCCTCGGCGCGCATCGGGCTGGTCGACCGCATCTTCACCCGCATCGGCGCGCAGGACGAGATCCACGCCGGGCAGTCGACCTTCATGGTCGAGATGATCGAGACCGCCAACATCCTGCACCACGCCACCGCGCGCAGCCTGCTGATCCTGGACGAGATCGGGCGCGGCACCAGCACCTACGACGGCGTCTCGATCGCCTGGGCGGTGGTCGAGTACATCCACAACCACCCGCAGCTGCGCGCGCACACCCTGTTCGCCACCCACTACCACGAGCTGACCCAGCTGGCCGACCTGCTGCCCGGCGTGCGCAACTACAACGTGGCGGTCAGCGAGGCGGATGGGAAGGTGGTCTTCCTGCACAAGATCATCCCCGGCGGCGCGGACCGCTCCTACGGCATCCACGTGGCCCAGCTGGCCGGCATCCCCCGCCCGGTCATCCAGCGCGCCAACGAAATCCTGCGCCAGCTGGAAGCGTCGTCGGGCAAAGCGGTCAAGATCAACCCGGCGGCGCCGCAGCAGATGGCGCTGTTCCCCGAGACCAATCCGCTGGTGGATGAACTGAAAGAACTGGATGTCAATTCGCTCTCGCCGATCGAGGCGCTGAATAAAATATATGAGTGGCAGAGAGAAGTTTGTCGCAAAGGGCTGACAACGGATTTTTTAACGGATTACACGGATTTGGATCAGTATCCGCCTGAACATGAACTCACGAGTGAAACCGTCAGGTCAAAACGGAGATCGTAATCCGTGAAATCCGTGGCATAATCCGTTGTCAGCTGTCACCGATTGAGGCATTGAATAAAATATATGAGTGGCCGAAGAAGTATGTGGGGAAAGACAAGTAGTTGTTATTTACAGAACTCTCGAATGCAACCTCGCACCACATTATATCTAAATCATTACTTCATCTTTTCAACATGCCCGGTGTTAACGTCAACTGACCACTGGTCATTTTGATCACAGCCATCCCTCAAATAAAGGCGAAGTTTTACGGGGTCTTTCCATTCCATTTCTTGACATCCAAAAAATACCTCATTTCCTGTTTCTGCCGCCACATCTTTAACCAATAGTCGGTATTCAGGCGTCGCACCCGCCTCAACAATAAATATCGAGAAACGCCCACATTCCCATTTATCTAGATCGCTATTCTCACAGGAATAGAAAGCTATTCTCTTGTTATCTGGGGACCATGCACCACCCCCATTACGCTGGTTCTTCGGTGGCAGCTTAATGATGGTATCACTCCAATCATACAGACGAATCAAGTGTATTTCAGGGTTCCAGGCAGTAGCTTTAAAAAGATATTTTCCATTTGGAGAGAAGATAAACTCATGAAAACCCCATTCAGAAATCTGCTTGGAAAATTCACCGGATAGTAAGTTTAATCGTGCCAGGTTCCTTCCAGTAAAAAAACCAGGACTGGCACCATCAGAACAACAGACGCCTATGCTTAAATACACGTATGGTTCATTTGGTAGCCAAAAGATTGGTTCATAGGAAACATCCGAATATGAATGCCCAACCAGATCTGCTTGAGTAGGTCGGATATCCCATACCAGCTTTCCATCTGTACTTACAATACGTGTGGTGTAGAATGAAGTGAGTGATTTTGGATCAAAGGCATCTATCTCTAAGACTCCCCAATCCCATTGCCCATCTGGTGATTTCCCCCTTGTAACAGACTTATAGTCATCCAGCCTATCCATCCAAATGGGTATAACTGTAGTGTTTGGTGTTACGGTAGGTATCAACGTAACAGTAGCCGTTGGTATCAAAGTAACGGTGGGCTGTACTGTAAAAGTAATAGTAGGTGTATTTTCCGGGGTACTGGTTGAAGCCGCTGTAGGAGAGGGCTGGACGTAAGCTATAGTGCTTGTAATACTTAGTGCTTTATCGGTTGGCGGTGGCTGAGGAGGAGCCACTGAACAACTTGTTATAAGAACAACGAAAAAGAAGGCCAGAAGCAGTTTCATAATTATACAAATCCGCTATAAATTTTCTCGTCGCTTGAGAGATAAAAGAATAGAAGCTTATTTATTATCGCTGAGTTCATCAAATCATAGGGCGTTTTTTGTCGATTTTGTTTATATTGTGCGATGCGATAATGAGTGTCAGGCTCGTAGCCACCAACATAACGCCTAGGCCTTCTATTAGTCATAATGATTGCACATCACCAACCAATAATGTTGCAGGGAGTGCATATTGTGCGAGGATGATCGAAACCGCCAACATCCTGCACCATGCCCCGCCACCGGTCCATAGTAAAATAAGCCCCAAATATACAACCGCATGTTCCAATAAAGGATGATCCCTTGAACAACCGCCAAACAAACCGCCTGCTGGGCTATCCAGACGACGCCCGGCTTTTGATTATCAACGCCGATGATTTTGGGATGTGCAATTCCGTCAACGAGGCCATCACGCGCACGCTGCTGGCAGGCGTGGTCCGTTCCACGACCCTGATGGTGCCCTGTCCCTGGGCTTTGCACGCCATGCGTTTCCTGGCGGAGCATCCCGAAATGCCCTTTGGGGTCCACCTGACCATCATCAGCGACCCGCTGGATTACCGCTGGGGCCCGGTGAGCCCCAGGGAAAAGGTGCCCTCCCTGGTCGATGGCGCGGGCTATTTCTATGATTTTGACGCGATGCCGGTACTGCGCGCTGAGGCGAAGTTGGACCAGCTGGATGTGGAATTCCGGGCGCAGATCGAAGCCGTGCTGGCAGCCGGGCTCCAGCCCACGCACCTGGATTGGCACGCGCTGCGCTTCGCGGACCGGACGGATATTTTTGACCTGATGGCCCGGCTGGCAAAAGAATACGGGCTGGCGCTGCGCGTGATCGGGCGGCCCGCGATTGAAAAACTGCAAAGCCAGGGTTTGCCCACCATCGATTACGACTTTTTGGACAGCTACGGTATCGATCCGGCCAATAAGCCCGCCCATTATGCGCGGCTGCTGCGCGAGCTGCCCGCCGGTCTGAGCGAGTGGGCCGTCCACCCGGGCCTCGACAATGCTGAGCTGCTGTCGATCGAACCGGGTGGGAACCACGTGCGCCAGGCGGATTTTGATTTTTGGACCTCTCCCCAGGCAAAAGAACTCGTCAAAGCCGAAGGCATCATTCTGTTGGATTATCGCGCGTTACAGGAATTTTGGCAGGCAAAGTAAACGGCATCAATCGACACCGAGCCACCGGGAACCAGTCCGCGGGACAATAGTCCCCGTGCTAACAGAAGATAAAAAGCCTGGATAAACCAGGCTCGGTTGAAGCAGTACAATTTTAAACTCCAGTGCTTTGGGACGAATAGTCCGCGTGCTACGCTGAGATTAAAAGCCTGGATAAACCAGGCTCCGGTAGAACCGTTGGTTTCCACCTCAAATCCCACGCAACCCGGCGACGCCGGGCTTACACCTTCCCTCTAGCCCCGGCGCTGGCCGCCGGGGATACTGGAAATCCCCGCTCCCCCCTCACCCGCTGCGCCTGCTGCAAATGGTTCTGCTCGTGCGCCAGTACCGCGTTGAACCACGTCCCCAGTGAAAAGCGCAGGCGCTCCGAAACCGGCGAGGCGATCTTGATCTTTACCAGGTCCAGCCCCTCGGCGTCCCGCGCGCAGGCGATCAGCCGCGCCTGGTCTTCCGCGAACTGCTTGCAGGTGTGCGCATACTCGGGTTCTGCCTGCGGGCGATAAATCCCCGGCGACTGCGACTTCACCGGCGCTTTTGGCTCCAACCCGTACACGAACAGGCGGTCGAACAGCGGGTAGCGGAACGGCCCCGCCGAGCGCAGCCCCTGCTCTTTTCCCCGCTGGATGGCCGCTTCCAGGCGCGGCAGCACCAGCCCATTAACCGTGTTGATATGGTTGACGCAGCGCGCGATCGGCCAGCTTTTCACCGACGGCGACCAGGTCCACTGCGCCTCGTCCAACCCGTCCAGCAGTTTTTCCATCTCCGCTTGCACCTGCTCAAAAGCCGCCATCCAACGACCGGTATTATTCATTTTCCCTTTTCCTCATTGCGATCCCCCCCGCCGCCAGCGCCGTGCCCAGCAGCATCACCCCCCGCTCGCACCGTATCCTTCTCCGCTCAAAGCTGTCCTCCATTGACCCTTTCCACCCTTTTTCGCCGCGCAGTTCATCTGCGTTCTGGTTCTCCTGGCCCGCAAGCAGCCAGACCATTATCAATATTATCAATGATAACCAAAAAGAACAACTTTTTCCGCAATTCGAACTTGACAAAGATAATCTTTATGCTTATCATATAAGTGTAATTGTTCCAAGTTTGAAATCGCTACAAGTACAATACAACCTCAAGAAAATATGGAATCATCGATCGAGTTTCTGAAGTGTGAGCTATCAAAAAATGGACTGCGCCCTACGTACCAGCGCATCAAGGTATTCGAGTACCTGCATCAAAAGCAAGGCCACCCAACCGTGGATGAGATCTTCGATTTTCTCTCCCCGGAAATTCCCTCACTTTCAAAAACCACGATTTATAACACGCTGCATTCCCTTGTAGAAGTTGGCCTGGCGCGCGTTATCCAGATTGACGGCATTGAGCAGCGCTATGACGTCGCCCTGCATAACCACGGGCACTTCAAGTGCGAACGGTGCGGCAGCATCACCAACTTTAAGATCGACATCGATCGTTTTCCGGCGGATGAATTAGCGCAGTTTGAGATCCGCGAGAAAAACGTCTACTTTAACGGGCTGTGCCCCAATTGTCTCAGTCAGCAAAAAGAAAAAAAGGAGTAAAAAAATGGCAGATAAAAAGAAACTCACCACCGCGGCTGGAGCACCCGTTCCAGAAAACCAAAATGCGATGACCGCCGGTCCGCGCGGCCCTATGTTGATGCAAGACGTCTGGTACCTGGAAAAACTGGCCCATTTTGACCGGGAAGTGATCCCGGAGCGGCGCATGCACGCCAAGGGCTCGGGCGCTTTCGGTACATTCACCGTGACGCATGACATTACCCAATACACCAGGGCCAGGATCTTCTCGGAAGTCGGCAAGGTGACCGAGACTTTCACCCGCTTCTCCACCGTCGCGGGCGAGCGCGGCGCGGCTGACGCGGAACGCGATATCCGCGGCTTTGCCACCAAATTCTATACCGAAGAAGGCAACTGGGACCTGGTCGGCAACAATACCCCGGTGTTCTTCCTGCGCGACCCGCATAAGTTCCCGGATCTCAACCGGGCGGTCAAGCGCGACCCGCACACCAATATGCGCTCGGCCACCAATAACTGGGATTTCTGGACTTCCCTGCCCGAGGCGCTGCTCCAGGTGACCATCGTGATGAGCGACCGCGGCACTGCCTGCCACGTACCGCAATATGCACGGCTTCGGCAGCCACACCTTCAGCATGATCAACGCCAACAACGAGCGTGTATGGGTCAAATTCCACCTGCGCACCCAGCAGGGCATTAAGAACCTGACCGACCAGGAAGCCGCAGCGATGGTCGCCAAAGACCGCGAGAGCCACCAGCGCGATTTGCTGGAGAGCATCGACCGGGGCGATTTCCCGCGCTGGACCATGTTCATCCAGGTGATGACCCAGGAACAGGCCCTGAACATGCCCTACAATCCCTTCGATTTGACCAAGGTCTGGTCCAAAAAGGAATTCCCCCTGATCGAGGTGGGCGTGCTCGAGCTCAACCGCAACCCGGCAAACTACTTCCAGGATGTGGAACAGGCGGCTTTCACCCCCGCGGCGATTGTGCCCGGCATCGGTTTCTCGCCGGATAAAATGCTGCAAGGCCGCCTCTTCTCTTACGGCGACGCGCAGCGCTACCGCCTGGGCGTCAACCACCACCAGATCCCGGTAAACAGCCCCAAACATGCCCCGGCCAACCCCTCCCACCGGGACGGGCAGATGCGCACGGACGGCAATGCCGGATCCACCATCGGTTACGAACCCAACAGTTTTGGCGAATGGCAGCAGCAGCCCGAATTCAAGGAACCCCCGCTGGACCTGTCCGGCGCAGCGGACAACTGGGATTTCCGCGAGGATGACTGCGATTATTACACCCAGCCGGGCAGGCTCTTCCGCCTGATGTCCCCTGCCCAGCAGCAGGTGCTGTTTGAGAATACTGCCCGCGCCATGGGTGACGCGCCCGAATTCATCAAGCTCCGCCACATTGGCAACTGCCTGAAGGCCGACCCGGCCTATGGAAAAGGCGTGGCCGATGCGCTTGGCATCCCGGTAGAAAAAGCGAATTAAAACCCCGGGTAATTGAAAAAGGGCCGCCAGGAAAGCACGCACAGGCAGCCCTTTTTCAATTTAAATGTTCGTTATAATAGAAATCATGCGGCGCGCGGCCGGTGGTTCTTTTGCCCGCGGCTGGCCGGTCGCCATTGTACGCTCCTGTGGAGCACATCACCGGTATTGTCACCCGAAATTTGCGGCGCAGCAGATTACGGAGGAAAAAATGAATAAAATTCCCGCACTCTCGCAATCCGAAATCGACCGGCACATGGTCGATGTGCCCGGCTGGGAAGTGGTTACCGAAGACGGCGTAGCCCGGCTCAAACGGCTGTTCAAGTTCAAAGATTTCGCTCAGGCCCTGGCGTTCACCAACCGTGTCGGCGAGCTTGCCGAGCAGCACGACCACCACCCTGCCCTGCTCACCGAGTGGGGCAAAGTCACCGTCTCCTGGTGGACGCATACCGCCCGCGGCTTGCAGCTAGAAGACTTTACGATGGCCCGCCGTACCACGGATCTTTACAGCGGATAAGTCGCCCGCAGAAGCACCGGGATGCTTCTGCGGCCAACCCTTTGTGTTATCATAGACGCCAGGTGTTATGACGAAACGTAATGGCTCTCACGGGGTTATACAACATATGGAACCGCCGGAATTCCCGGCTGGGCCTGAGCTGTCCGAAAATGAGGCGATCGAACGCGCCGCGCATGGAGATACGGAAGCATTTAGCTTTCTGTATGAACGTTACATCACGCGCATTTACAACTACATTTACTACCGGACCGGCAACCCGCACGAGGCGGAGGACCTTACCTCGCGTGTATTCCACCGGGCGCTGCATCACATCACGCATTACGATAATCGCGGGGTGCCTTTCTCGGCCTGGCTTTACCGTATCGCACACAACCTGGTTGCCAACTGGCACCGCGACAACAGCCGGCGCAAAGAAGTGCCCCTCGAAGATTACACGCAGCAGCCCCAGCGGTCGCCGGCCCCGGAAGCCAGTGTGGTGGGCAACCAGGATATGGAAGATCTCTTAAAGTCCATCCGCACCCTCCCGCCGGACCGCCAGCAGTTGTTGATTCTAAAATTTGTCGAAGGCATGTCGAATGCAGAAGTGGCCACGATCATGATGCGCAGCGAAGGCGCTATAAAAAGTTTGTACCACCGCACATTGCTAACGCTGCGTGAAGAATTGAGTAAAATGGATCATAAGGAGTAACCATACCGAGCTTGCCATCCCGGTCGCTGCCAACCTGGGCCCCGGCGCCATTGGGGTCATTGGATATACCGTTGAGGAGGAAAGATTATGATGTCGCCCGCCCGAACGAAGGCTTCCGCAATTTCTCCAGACCTGGAAATTCTCCTGGAAAATCAGCTCAAGCACTCGCTCCGCCCGGTGCAGCCCAACCCTGAGTTTGTGGGTCACCTGCATACCCGGCTGACCAGCCCGCCCGCGATGACCATCGAGCGCCGCCAAAACGCGGCTTTAAGCCTGCTCCTGCTGGCCTTCTCACTCATGTCGGGGGTCTTTTTGGTCTGGCTGCTGCGCCAGTTCCGCGCCGCCTGAAATCTCAGACCAGACCCAGCTTGCGGTTGAGCTCCATGTTGGACGGCTCGACCAGGATGCAGCCATCCGGGAAGACAATGGTGGGGACGCTGCGGCAGCCGCGGTTGACGCTTTCCACGTACTTGCGTCCCTCGGCATCCGTGTCGATGTCGATCCAGATGTAAGGGATGTGATTCTTGTCAAAAATCATTTGGGCCCGGCGGGTATCGTAGCACCAGGTTGTCCCATACATGATAATCTTCCCCTGCGATTCGCCCATATCCCTCTCCTGAATTAATCCGCCCCTGCCAGGCTGGTTTCCAATGCTTCCGCCAGCCAGCCGGCCTCGGCCAGCAGATCCACATCATCCGGTAACGAAAAGTCCTCATCCACCCGGGCCAGCAAATGCCCCACCACACGCCGGATGCCCGCGGAAACATCGACAGATGCATCCGTAAAGTCTTGCATGGCTGCCAGCAGATCGTATGCGCTCGGCCCCGGCGCGTCCAATCCGCGTAGCTCCAGGTATTCGCGGATAGCAGTCCCCGCCGCCCGCCGCGCGCACACCCGCGCCCGGCCTTCCAGCCCTTCGCGGCGGGCAGCCGCGCCCCTGTCCAGCTCCTGTGCAATTTTTGACTTTGCTTCCGCGCGAAACATTATGTGTATTTTACCGCGCAATTTAGAAACTGCCGCACTGGATTCGCATGGCGGATTGCATATGTGGAGGTTCCCCGTAGCTCACCATCCTATATTGTGGGCTGCAATCCACAAAATTCCCGTAGGGGCGCAGCGGGACGAAAAGATGCCATTGCTATCAGTCAATGCGCTGCGCCCTTCGGTAGATCGCCAACCACCACCACGTTGGCCGGTCATTGTGGGCGCAGCGCCTGCGCCCCGGTTCATGTGTTTGGGGCCGGAGGAAGGCTCTTCCGGCTGCGTCAGGACGATTCGCATACTTTGCGAATCGCCCTGACCCCGGCTCTACAATTCCTTGACACACCCCTCTCTCGGGCTACAATAAACAGGATGGTAACTTGAAAGGTCAAGGTGGTTATGCAATTTCCTGGCACGGTTACATTATTAGGCTCGGGCGAGACGGCTTCTACCGGCGGGCTGGTATTCGAAACGGTTGCTCGCCAGCTGCTCGCACAGGAGCAGTTTCAAGGCCAGCCTCTACAAATCAGCGTACTGGAAACCCCGGCCGGGTTCGAGGCCAATGCCCAGCGCGTGGCCGGGCGGGTGGCGGATTTTATTGAAAATCGCTTGCAGAACTTCCATCCCCAGGTCCACCTGGTGCATGCCCGTAAAAAAGACACCCCCTACAGCCCGGATGCTCCCGAAGTGGTCCAGCCGCTGTACACCAGCCAGATGATCTTCTTCGGTCCAGGCAGCCCGACCTATGCCGTGCGGCAGCTCAAGAACAGCATGGCCTGGAACATCACCCAAAGCCGCCACCGCCTGGGCGCCGCGCTGGTTCTGGCCAGCGCCGCGACCATTTCCCTCAGCGCCCTGGCCTTGCCGGTATACGAAATGTATAAAGTGGGGGAAGACCCGCATTGGAAGCCTGGCCTGGACTTCTTCAACCCCTATGGGCTGCGCCTGGTCATCATTCCGCACTGGAACAACCGTGAAGGCGGGGATGAGGTAGATACATCGCGCTGCTTTATGGGCCAGGAACGCTTTGACGCGCTGCGGGCGATGATACCGGGCGAGATGACCATCGTGGGCATCGACGAGCATACCGCGCTGACGATTGACTTTGAAGCCGAGGCCTGCCACATTCGCGGCGTGGGCCAGGTGCACATCTTGCGCGCGGGCTACGAACAAGAATGTGCCGCCGGCTGCTCGTATCCGATTCAACAGTTGGGGGATTACCATCCCCTGGCGTCGCCTGAAATTGGGCTGCCGGAAAATATCTGGCGCCAGGCGCAGGCGGTTCAGGTTTCGCAGGCGGCGCTGAAAACAGGTGGGGCGCCTCCCGAGGCGGGTGAACCCGGCGGTCTATCGGTTCCGCAAGAGGTGCAGTACCTGGTCGATGAGCGCCAGGCGGCCCGCCAGGCCAAAGACTGGGCCCGCGCCGACCAGCTTCGCGGACAGATTGCTGCCCTGGGCTGGCAGGTAAAAGATACCCCGGATGGGCCAACGATCCAGCGGGATGGCGCGGGCTAAATCGAATGCGTGACCGGGGCAGATGCCATGTGCACTTGCCCCGGTCACGCATTAATTGGAAAGTGTCGGAAGTCTTACATCCAGCCTTGCTGGCGCACGAAGTTTGTCAACGCGGGGATTTCAAAGGTCTTGCCATTGTAGGCCTGAACGCCATAGTAAATATTGATGACAAGGAATACAAGGCCGACGATACATCCCAGAATTCCAAAGCTGATGATGCTCAAAATGATAGAAATAACTACCTCAACGACACCCAGGGCAAGCGCTTGCGCGTTATGCGCTTTCAGGAAGGGGCGGTTCTTCTTGTCTTCCATCAACATAATGATAATTGGGACAAGCGGGGTCAGTAGATAGGCCAACAAGCCCCACAGGCGGTCATCGCTGGTTGCATCGGCGGGTGTAAACTGCTGGTTCATAGTTCCTCCATAGATAATCGAATAGAGAATAGTTACTCAAGATAATTGTACAGAGATTTGTAAAAAGATCAACTTCCAATCGCGTATCAATTTTCGATGGATCGTATCCAATAACCAGAGCGCGCGCGGCTTGCATGTGTTAAAATCAACCCCATGAGCATTCGAGTCGTTTTCATGGGTTCCCCAGCGTTCTCCGTCCCCACCCTGCGCAAACTGGCCGAAGCAGTACCCGGTGGTCGGTGTGATCACCCAGCCGGACCGCCCGGCCGGTCGCGGGCGCGTGCTCACCCCACCACCGGTCAAGCTCCTGGCCCAAACCCTGGGCATCGAAGTGATCCAGCCGGAAAAGCTGCGCGAACCGGAAGCGCAGGAAAAGCTGCACGCCTGGGCCCCCGATCTGATCGTGGTCACCGCTTTTGGGCAGATCCTGCGCAAGAGCGTGCTGGAGCTGCCGCGCTATGGCTGCATCAACGTGCACGCCTCGCTGCTGCCGCGCTGGCGCGGGGCAGCGCCCATTCAGGCTGCTATTCTGCATGGCGACGCGCAAACCGGCGCGACCATCATGGTGATGGACCCCGGCGTGGACACCGGCCCGATGCTTGCGCAACAGGTCCTGCCGATCCTTCCACAGGATACCGCCGGGTCGCTGGGCGAGCGCCTGTCAGCGGCAGGTGCGGATTTGCTGCTGCGCACGCTGCCCGCTTACCTGGATGGCTCGCTGGTCCCGCAGCCGCAAGATGACGCCTCGGCCACCTATGCCCCCATGCTGAAAAAGGAAGAGGGCCTGCTCGATTTTACGCAGCCCGCCGTAGCGCTGGAACGGCGCGTGCGCGCTTTCAATCCCTGGCCGGGGGCCTATCTCGACTGGCTTGGCCAGCCGCTCAAGATCCACCGCGCCCACGGACTGGCTTGCGCTGGTTCCAGCCCCGGACTGCGCTGCACCATCGAAGGACTGCCCGCGGTCAGCACCCCGGACGGCTGCCTGGTGCTCGATGAAGTCCAGCCCGCCGGGAAGCGCGCTATGCCCGGGCAGGACTTCTTGCGCGGCACGAAACAGTGGGCAGAATAAAATAGTAGGAACACTCCTTTGACCACTTCTTCCTCCCCTCCCATGCGCTTCCTGTGTTTTGGCGTTGGCGCGATTGGCACGTACATCGGCGGCAGCCTGGCCCTGGCCGGCTGCCCGGTGACGTTTATCGAGCGCCCGGAGGTGGCCGATATCGTCCGCCGGCGCGGCTTATCCCTGGAGCTGGGCGGCAGCCTCCATCAAATCGCCCAGCCGGTGGTAGTGGACAGCGTCACCAGCGCGCTGGAGAATGGCCCCTTTGACGCGGCCATCCTGGCCGTAAAAGCCTTCGACACAGCTTCCGTCCTGGACAGCATCCAGCCCTGCCTGGCGGACTTTCCGCCCATTCTGTCCTTTCAGAACGGCGTGGAGAATGAGCCGCAGATTGCCGCGCTGCTGGGCGCGGAACGGGTGATCCCCGGTACAGTTACCACGGCGGTCGGGCGCAAAGGCCCGGGCGAAATTACGGTCGAGCGCATGCGCGGGATGGGTGTTTCCACGCATCACCCGCTGGGAATTCAACTGGTAGCGGCGCTTAACCAGGCCGGGCTGCGCGCGCGCGGGTATGCCAACCCCGCCGCCATGAAATGGTCCAAGCTGCTGACCAACCTGCTGGCCAACGCCTCCTCGGCCATCCTGGATATGACTCCGGCGCAAATTTTCGCGGACCCGTGGCTGTACCGGATGGAGATTCGCCAGCTGCGCGAGACGCTGCGGGTGATGAAGGCCCAAAATATCCCGGTCGTGGATCTACCCTCCACCCCCGTCCGGCTGCTGGCCCTGGGGGCCGGCCTTCTGCCGCCAACCATCAGCCGCCCGCTGCTCAGCCGCGCGGCCGGCGCGGGCCGCGGCGCAAAGATGCCCTCCTTCCACATCGACCTGTACAGCGGGCGCGGCAAGAGCGAGGTGGACTACCTCAACGGCGCGGTAGCGCGCTACGGCCAGCGCTTCCACGTTGCCACCCCGGTCAACCAGGCGCTGAATGAAATCCTGCTGGCCCTGACCAGCGGCGAGCTGCCCCGCGACACCTACGCTCACCAGCCGGCTAAGCTGCTGGCCAAAATCCCCACCGACTGATAAGCCATCCGCCGGGGCGGTCCGCTCTTCCACTGTACAATATCCTACCAACCCGCACCAATCAGGAGCCTTCTGATATGACAGTCCCCGCCTGGGTAAAAGACGCCGTTTTTTACCAGATCTTCCCCGACCGCTTTGCCAACGGTGACCCCAGCCTCGACCCACCGAACGTGCAGCCCTGGGGCGCGCCGCCGACCCGGCGGGGTTACCAGGGCGGCGATCTCAAAGGCATCACCCAGCGTCTGGACTACCTGGTCGACCTGGGTGTCAATGCCATCTACCTGAACCCCATCTTCCTGTCCGCGGCCAACCACCGCTACCATACCGTTGACTACTTCCGCATCGATCCGCTGCTGGGCAGCCTGTCCGATTTCCATACCCTTCTCTACGCTGCCCACCACCGGGAGATGCGCGTCATCCTGGATGGCGTCTTCAACCACTGCGGGCGGGGCTTCTTTGCATTCAGCGATCTTCTGGAGAACCAGGCCGATTCGCCATATGTGGACTGGTTCCACGTGCGCAAGTTTCCCCTGCGCGCTTTTGAAAAAGGCCGCGCCCGCAATTATCAGGCCTGGTGGGGCTACAAAGACCTGCCCAAGTTCAACACCGATACCCCCGCCGTCCGCCGCTACCTGCTGGATGTTGCCCGGTACTGGATCGAGCAGGGCGCGGACGGCTGGCGGCTGGACGTGCCCAACGAAATCGACGATGACATCTTCTGGGCCGAGTTCCGCCAGGTGGTGCGCGCGGCTAACCCGCAGGCAGCCTTGCTAGGCGAGATCTGGGAGCCCGGCCCGCGCTGGGTGAATGACACCCACTTCGACGGGCTGATGAATTACCCCCTGCGCCGGGCCATCTTCGATTACCTGGCGGGCAAAATCACCAGCGCGCAGTTCGCCGGGCAGGTGGAGGGACTGCTGGCGCTTTATCCCCGGGAACATGGTTTTGCCATGTACAACCTGATCGGCAGCCATGATGTTGAGCGTGCCCTGACCTTCCTGGGCGGCGACCTGCGCAAACTGCGCCTGGCGATGCTCTTCCAGTTTGCCTATCCCGGGGCGCCGGCCATTTATTACGGGGATGAGATCGGCCTGGAAGGCGGCAGAGATCCCGACTGCCGCCGCGCCTTCCCCTGGGACAGCGCGCAGTGGAATAACCCGCTGCGCGACTGGGTGAAAATGCTGGTCGCGTGGCGCAAGGCCTCCCCCGCCCTGCGCGAGGGCGATTTCCTGCCCCTGGTCACCCGCCAGGACCCGCCCGCGTATGCCTTCGCCCGCGTGCTGGGCGACGTTCGCAAGCTGGACAGCGAACGCATCCTGATCGCCATCAACGCCGGGAGCGAGCCGGCACACCTTTCCATCCCCGTCGCCGATTTACGCCTGGAGGACGGCCGCGTGCTGCGCAGCCCGCTCGACCAGCGCGAAGCGGTCGTCGAAGGCAGAGCGGTCAAGGTGGAATTGGAACCGTTCGGCGGCGTGGTACTGGGATAAGAAATTAGTGGACCGGCTGCCTGGGGCGCTTGCCCCAGGCAGCCGGTCCATTATTCTACCTTCCCATCGCCTTCTTGACCGCCTCATACGCATTGACGATGCCGTACCCCACCGCGTTGTTGGGTCTGCCAGGCGCAACGCATTCCGGCAAAGACGCCTGGTAGGGGCTGGCGGTTTCGTTCAGAATTTGCTGTGTGGCGTCGATATCGCCAATCAAGGCGGGGTTCGCCGACCACATCAGCGCCACTACCCCGACCACGTGCGGCCCGGCCATGGATGTGCCGGAGGCGGTGCTGTACGTGCCGCCTGGGAACGCCGAGAGCACATCCGCGCCAGGCGCGGCGATATCCGGTTTAGCGCGCCCGCTGCCGTCCACTTCCACCGGCCCGGTGCTGCTAAAGGAGACCAGCTGGCCGCTGGAGCTGACCGCGCCAACCGAGTACACCTGCGCGTACAGCGCGATCGGGTCGCGCACGCTGCCACAGCCATATTCGCCATCGTTGCCTGCCGAAGCCACCACGAAAATCCCCGCCGCGCGCAGCCCGCTGACCGCCGTCAGCAGCGCGTTGGGGTCGCAGCCCTCCACCGGCGGGCAGCCCCAGGAATTGTTGAGCACCATCGCGCCCATCTCAGGGCGGCCGTCATGCAGCGGGTCGCCGCCCTGTGGGAACGGCGCCAGCATGAACTGCATGCAGTCCAGGTAGAGAGCCGGGTTGCCCAGGTTGCGTCCCAGGTTGACACAGCCAATCCACTGCGCGTCCGGCGCGACGCCCACATGGTTCCCCACCGCGGTGGCTAACGTATGCGTGCCATGCCCGCCAATATCCGTTGGAGACGGGCTGTTGTACCATGGGTCAAACCAGTTGTAATCGTCATTTCCCCCCTGGCCGCGGTATCCGTCCGCCAGCTCCGGGTGACTGCCATCCACGCCGCTGTCCGATTGGCCGACCACGATGCCCTTGCCGGTCACCCCCAGCTCATCCCACACCCGGTCGGCGTTGATCAGACGCAGGTTCCATTCCGGGCCGCTTGGGGCGCTTTCGGACCCCTGGCTTTGCGGCAGCGGCTCGGGCAGCGGGCGCAGAATGGGACTGTCCAGCACCCGGTCGACTTCCGGGCGGCTTTGCAGCCACCAGCGCGCCAGCGGCCCAGCCTGCACTTCCAGGGCATTTTCCAGGTAGTAGGACTGGTACGGGATGCGCCAGAAATCCAGCGTTTGGCGGATCTCCGTCTGAGTGCTGTCGGCTTTTTCCACCAGCCGGGTATACACCTCGCCGCGCCGCCGGTTATAATCCTGGTCTGGCTGCATGCCGGAAAGGTCCGCCTGGTCCTTCAGGATGATGAACAGCCGCTCACCATACAGCCCAGGCTGCCCGGGCCCAAGATACAGCCCCAGCGCCCCCAGCCACACCAGCCCGGCCAGCAACAAGACCGGCAGCGCCCGCCCGCGCGGCAAGAAACGGCCCATAAACACCAGCAGCAGGCTGGCGACCAGGCTGATCCCCAATCCCGCGGCTGCCGCCAGGTTGGCCCATTGGATCAGCTCGCCAGTCCCCAGGCTGATGATCGACTGCAGTTCGTCCGGATCGATAAACGCCATAGGCCAGAAAGCCGCCAGGCCCACCAGCAGCGCAATCACCGGTCCGTTCTGGGTGCTGCCGCCTCCGGCCAGGCGCGCGCGCTCATACAGCGCCGCCAGCGCCCAGCCCAGCCCCGGCACAACCAGCGAGAGCAAGCCCTGGTTGCCGTTGGCGCTCAGGCCGGTAACCATCACCAGCAGGGCCAGGGCCATCCCCAGGCCTTCCAGTACGATGCTTCCATCCCGCGCGCCGGGTTCATCGCGTTGGAAGATGCTCCCCGCCACCCGGCTGGCAGCCGCGCCAAACAACAAGGCCGCGCCCAGGTTCAACGCGGTATCCCATGCAGAGCCCAGCGCGCCCCAAATCACCCACGGGTACGCCAGCGCCCCCGCAACCAACACAGCCACCCACAGGCCGCGCCCGTTCGCACCACCCGCGCCTTTGCGCCCGGTGAGCAGCAGAAACACCAGCGCTCCCGCGATTTGCAGCAGTGCGGTGATCTGCGCGTGGGTTAGGCCGGCCAGCCGGGCCGGCACCTGAAAAATCACAAATGTCCCTGCCAGGAGGAATGCCCAGAAGAAGCGCCGCTGAGGCAGCGCCTTTCCCGAGTACCAAATCACTCCGGCCGGAACCAGAATCGCAAGCCCATAAATCAGGTTGACCAGCCAGCGCAAGTCAGGGGTACCCGTAGTATCCATGAAAAGCTGTTGTTCCAATGCCCAGGTGATCCCCTGGCTAATCCCGCTTGCCGCCAGGATCCAGGCTGCCATAAACACCAGCAGGCCGGTTTGCAGGCAGCCGCCGCCAGGCTCAGCCTGCGCGCGAACGCCGGCATTTTCCACAGGGGTTTCATCCATTGGTCTGCATTCTCCTTTGTTATCGGCTTGCGTTCCCCGCTTGCCGGGTATACACTACCCAGTGACCACCCAGTTCGTTCTTTAACAGAGATAATGATTGATTATACAATGTTCTCTTCTGCTCCCCCATTCCTTTAAGGGAAGGAGCGCTACGGTGGTCGATAAGTGGTTAGGCCTTTCTTACGATCCCATCCCAAGGAGTCCCTTTATGACCAGCATCCCCTTTACCTGGCAAAACAAACAAGCCCTCACGATAACGGCCGAGGAATGGCGCCCGCAGGCGGAAACCCGCGGCGTAGTCGCGCTGGTGCACGGCCTGGGTGAGCATATTGGCCGCTACCGGCATGTCGCCGAAGCGCTGAATGCTGCCGGCTTCGCTCTGATCGGGTTCGATCTGCCCGGTCACGGTCGTTCGGGCGGTACGCGCGGGCATGCTGGTTTTGATCAAATCCTGGACGACATTGACCACCTGCTCCAGGAGGCCGCCTTGCGTTACCCTGGCCTGCCGCGTTTTCTGTATGGTCACAGCCTGGGCGGAGCGCTGGTTTTGTACTACAGCCTGAAGCGCCGGCCAGAGCTGCAAGGCGTAATCGCATCCGCGCCCGGTCTGGCGCCTGGCGTCCCGGTTGCCCCCTCCAAGCTCTTCCTGGCAAAAGTGCTGGCGCGGCTGGCCCCCACGGTGACCATGGATAATGGGCTCGATTTGACCTACCTGAGCACGGACGTGGCGGTCATCCAGGCATATAAGGACGATCCGCTGGTGCATCCAAAAATTTCCGCCCGCCTGGGCCACGATCTGCTGACCACCGGAGACTGGATCTTAGCGCATGCCGGCGAATTTCCGCTGCCGCTGCTGCTCTCCCAGGGCGCGGGTGACCGCATCGTTTCGGTGTCGTTCAACACACAGTTTGCCCGGGCCCTGCCGCCTGAGAAGGTGACCTTTAAGCTTTGGGAAGGCCTTTATCACGAGGCGCACAACGAACCCGAACAACAGCATGTCTTAACCTATATGGTCAAATGGCTCAACACCCAACTGCTAATGAACCGCTGAGAAAAAGCTCGCAGCGCTTAGGTTCACCGGCTGCGCGACTGAAACAAAGCCTGTCCGGCAGTCTTGCCCCGAAAGATGGCATCCCCGTGGGATGACAAATAATCCACTCCGTTCATAAGCCTTGACCCATCCTTGCCCGAAGACTACAATTAAATCAGCACAAGACAATCATGCCAGGGTACGCAGCCTCCTTCCTTCCGATGGCCGCTCCATGAAGACCGGCCATTTGCTGTCTACTGGCATTTGGATGCTTTTCTTCATCAAACAGGGATCAAGATAGAATCCCTGATTGACCGATCACTTTTCACTTTTCCCTGATCCCTGTTCCTCAAGGAGTTTGCCTCAATGACCGATTTTCTTTTTCGAGGTTCGCTGGAAGATCTCGACCCGGCTGTCTATGAGCTGACCCAGCTCGAAACCGAGCGCCAGTATCGCAAACTGATCCTCATCCCCAGTGAAAGCACCGCGCCAGCTGGCGGTCCGGGAAGCATTGGGATCCACGCTTCCAAAATCTTTATGCCGAAGGCTATCCGGATGAAGAAACCCGCTGGATGAGCGAAGCAGAAATCCTGGATTATGCCAGAGCGCCTGGCCCACTTACCGGCGCTACGCCGACCCGCGCTATTACAAAGGCGTCGAATACGCCGATGTCATCGAGGCCCTGGCCCGCCGGCGCTGCGCCGAAGCCTTTGCCACCCCGGCCTTCCCGGCCGACCGCATCTTTGTCAACGTCCAGCCGCTTTCCGGCGCGCCGGCCAATAACGCCGTCTACACCGCCCTGATCAACCCGGGCGATACCATCATGGGCATGAACCTGCTGCACGGCGGGCACCTGACGCACGGCTCATCGGTCAACCGCTCCGGCAAGTTCTTCAATGTCGTCATTACACCGTCGATCCGCAGACCGAGCAGATCAATTACGAAGCGGTCGAAGCGCTGGCCAAAGAGCACAAGCCGAAAATCATCATCGCCGGGTACTCCTCCTACTCCTGGGTGCCAGATTGGCAGCGCTTCCGCGCCATCGCCGATTCGGTGGGCGCGGTCCTGCTGGCGGATATCTCGCATATCGCCGGGCTGGTTTCCGCCGGGGCGGTCCCCAGCCCGGTGGGCTATGCCCATGTGATCACCTTCACCACCCACAAGACCCTCACCGGCCCGCGCGGCGCGTGCATCATTACCACCGATGCCGCCCTGGCGCGCAAGATCGACCGGGCGGTATTCCCCGGCGAACAGGGCGGCCCGCATGTGCACGTTTTCGCCGCCCTGGCGACCACCTTCAAGCTGGCCAAAACCGAGCAGTTCAAACAACTCCAGCAGCAGATCGTCAAGAACTGCAAAGCGCTGAATGACCAGCTTGCCAAACGCGGCTTCCATATGGTCTTTGGCGGCACCGATACCCACCTGACCAACCTGGACTGCAAAACGCATTAAAGGCCCGGATGGCACACCGCTTTCCGGCGATATGGCCGCGCGCATCCTGGATATTGCCGGGCTGGTGATGAATCGCAACACCATCCCCGGCGATAAGACCGCTTTCCAGGCTTCCGGCGTGCGCATGGGCACGCCCTGGATGACCCAGCGCGGCCTGAAAGAAGCCGAGATGGTTCAGGTGGCCGATATCATCGCGGATGTGCTGCAAGCCACCCAGCCTTATACGGTTGAAACGCCGCCAGGGCCCGGCCCTGCGCGCCAAGGTGGATTTTACTGGTGCTGGAAACGGCCAAACTGCGCGTGCGCGCGCTGGCGGAAAAAGCCGGCATCGACTGCCCGCCGACCCGCCACGGCTACCCGCATTTTTATTATCTGGATGACGCCATCCCCGCGGACCAGGCGCTCAACAGTCTGGTTACCTTTGAGATGAGCGGCACGGCCATGCGTTCTTTCGCCAACTACACCTTCAGCAGCGATGTTGAAGCGCTGGCGCCTGGCCAGAGTGCAGAAAACCTGCGTCTACACCCCGCAAAACGCCGTGGAAGGCGTGCTAGCCTGTGTGAACGAGGAAACTTACCGCCTGAGCGTCCCGGTGGACCAGGCCGCGCTGGTCGCCGCCTGGCTGCGCGACCTTTCGGATGGTTATCGTGCGCTTCGATGCCGATCTCACCCGGCGCATGCCCGGCCCGGTGCTGGTGCAGGCTGCCGCCCGTTCAACGGGGACCGACCAGCCAGTCGTATCCGGCCAGCCGGTAGCCGACGCCAAGCCGTACTTCATTGGCATGCAAGAGCCGGCGTCTGGCAACCAGCCGGCGTCTGGCAACCAGCCGGCGGCACATGGGCAACCATTGCCGCGCTTTATCTGGAACGAACCGGAAACCGCCAACCTGCGGCGCACTTCGCTGTACGAGACGCACCGCAAGACTGGCGCGCGCATGGTGCCGTTTGCCGGATGGGAAATGCCCGTTCAGTACACCTCCATCCTCGACGAGCATCTGGCCACCCGCCAGGCGGCCGGACTGTTCGATGTTTCGCACATGGGCGTGTACCAGGCAGAAGGTCCGGATGCGCCGACCTTCCTGGACAGCGTATGCGGCAATGATATCGCCGCCCTGGAAGTGGGCGAATCGGTCTACACCCACTTCCTCGACCCGGATGCCAACGTCATCGATGATACCCTGGTTTACCGCCGCGCGCGAAGACAAATACCTGGTGGTGGTCAATGCCTCCAACGATGACAAAGATTGGGCCTGGCTGAACGCTGTGCGCGAAGGCCACGTGCTGGTCGATCGCAGCCCGCCCGTGGGCCAGAGCTTTTGGCCGCGGCGTCATCCTGCGCAACCTGCGCGATCCGAAGGAAGGCAGCGATATGCGCGTCGATATTGCCCTGCAAGGGCCAAAGTCACGCGACATCCTGCTCGCGCTGGGCGTAGATGCCGCGGACCGCAAGCGCATCATGGCTCTGAAACGCACCGAGTTGTGCGACGCGAAAGTGGGCGGGTTTGACCTGGTCGTCTCACGCACCGGTTACACCGGCGAGAGGATGGCCTTCGAACTGTTCGTCCACCCGGATCAGGCTCCCGCGCTGTGGGACCGCCTGGTCGAAGCCGGCGCGCCGCTGGGCCTGAAACCCTGCGGTCTGGGCGCGCGCGATTCGCTGCGCACAGAAGCGGGTTTGCCCCTATACGGGCACGAGATGGGCGGAGAGCCTAACCTGGGCGTCGCCGAAGCCGGTTTTGGCTCCTACGTCAAAATCTACAAACCCTGGTTCATCGGTCGAGATGCGTATATCGCGCGCGAGAAGACGCGCAAGAGCGTGGTTACGCGCTTCCGCTTTAGCGAGAAAGGCGTCCGCGTGGCGCATCCGGGCGACCCGGTGCTCGATCAGAAAGGCCGCGTGGTTGGCGAGGTTACCAGCTGCGCCATCGACAGCCAGGGGTACCTGACCGGGCAGGTATACATCGACGAAAAACTTGCCGTGGAGGGCACGCCGGTCCAGATCTACCAGAGCGCGCCAAAGTCCGCCGGCAACGCCCCTGCGGAGCTTAAAGACTGGGGACCGGGTCACCTTGCCCACCCTGGCGTACATCGTCAGCCGTTTTCCGAAGCTGGCCTGACCAATTAAAGCAACAGGCGTACAATTGGGCCTGATTTTCAGCTTTAGCGCTAAAGGAGAAAACAATGCAGACCCTTTGGGATTATCGTTATGCGCAGCGCACCCAGCGGATGAAAAGCTCCGCCATTCGCGAGCTGCTCAAACTGACCGAACAGCCAGAAATTATCTCGTTCGCGGGCGGCTTGCCGGCCCCAGACGTGTTCCCGGTTCAGGAGTTCCAGGAGGCCTGCAACCGCGTTTTACGCGACTTTGGCCCGGTTGCGCTGCAGTATGGCACCACCGAAGGGTACCTGCCGCTGCGCGAAATGATTGCGCGCCATCACCATGCGCTACGGTATCGATGTTTCCGCGGACAATATCCTGATCACTTCCGGTTCGCAGCAGGCGCTGGATTTGCTGGGGAAAATCTTTATCAACCCCGGCGACCGCATTGTCGTTGAATCGCCAACCTACCTGGGCGCGCTGCAGGCCTGGAATTTCTATGGCGCGGATTACGTCACCGTGCAGTCGGATGAGAACGGCATGATCACCGATGAGCTGGAAGCAGCCTTGCGGGCCGGGCCCAAAGTTCATCTATGTACTGCCCAATTTCCAAAACCCCACCGGCGTGACCATTCCGCTGGAGCGGCGCTTGCGCCTGGTTGAGCTGGCCGACCGCTACGGCGTGCCCATCATCGAAGACGACCCGTACGGACAGCTGCGCTTCGAAGGCGAGCATATTCCCCCCATCGTCGTCCTGGATGAGAAGCTGCACTCCTGCAAAACGGCTGTTACAACGGCAACGTCATCTACCTGAGCACCTTCTCCAAGACCCTGGCCCCGGGTATCCGCCTGGCCTGGGTCGATCGCTCCGCCCGAAGTGATCCACAAAATGGTCAGGCCAAGCAGAGCGCCGATCTGAACACGGCGACTTTTAACCAGATGGTTGCCTATGAAGTCGGGCGGGGTGGTTTCCTCGACAAACATGTCCAGTCTATATGCGCAGGTGTACCACGAGCGGCGCGATGCCATGCTCGATGCGCTTGAAGAACACATGCCGGCTGGGGTGAAATGGACTCATCCGCAGGGCGGCCTGTTCCTGTGGGCCACCCTACCCGAAGAAATGAACACCGTGGAGCTCTTTCAAGATGCCGTGGAACAGAACGTCGCCTATGTTCCTGGGGCCTCATTCTACCCCAACGGCGGTGGGGATAATACCATGCGCCTGAACTTCTCCTACGCCAACCCGGAAATGATTAACGAAGGCATCTCTCGCCTTGCACGCGTGATCCGCAAGCGCATGAAGGGCTAGGCGCGAGACGGTTAACAACCAAAACAGAGGCATCCGGACCCGGATGCCTCTGTTTTGATGAACAGGATGATAACTAACTATCCGCAGGCGTGCTGGCGATCACTTCCATGAACTGATCCAGCACGTCCCGCAGCATCTTTTCAGGGCAGCGCGCCAACCTGGCGGTGAACAACTTTACCGTTGGCGACAAACAGCATGGTCGGGATGCCCTGCACGCCAAAGCGCGTGGCCCATTCCGGATCCTCATCGGTATTTACTTTTGCAACGATCAGTTTTCCGGCCTGCTCCATGGCAATTTTATCCAGGATTGGAGCGACCATCTTGCAAGGCCCACACCAAGGCGCCCAGAAATCGACAATTACAGGGATCGGTGATTTGAGGACAGCCTCCTCAAATGCTGCATCCTTACGTGTACCGGCTCGATTAATCATTGCATCTCCTTCATTCGTAATTTCATGCTGTCTACCACTAGTATATCACGCCTTGCGTGAGCCACGCCTTGCGTCGAGCGTAAATTCCGGTAATTTATATCAATAAACCACCAAAAAGTCCAGGGTAAAATAATTAGAAGGGGTTCGCGGCCCGAACGGGCCGCGAACCCCTTCAATTGAAGTTGTTCATCACTCCGCCGGAGTGGACCTTCACTCCGCCGGTTCCGTGGCTTTTTGACGGCGGTAATCGACAAAGCGGTAACCAACGCCTCGTTCAGTCAGGATATATTTCGGGTTGGCGGGGTCCTCTTCCAATTTCTGGCGCAGGTAATTGATATACAGGCGCACGTAATGCGGCTCATCGCGGTATTCATAACCCCATACTTTGGAAAGCAGCTGATCGTACGTGACCACCCAACCGGCATTTTGCACCAGGTGATACAACAGGCGGTATTCGGTCGGGCGCAGTTTCACCAGCTCGCCATTCACCCACACTTCCCGGCGGCCAAAATCGATTTTCAGGCGCTCGTCCACCTCGATCAGCTCACTGCGCGAAGCCGGGCTGGCCGCTTCGGTGCGGCGCAGAACCGCCCGCACCCGGCTGACCAGCTCGCGCGGGCTGAAAGGCTTGGTAATATAGTCATCCGCCCCCAGCTCAAGCCCGCGCACGCGGTCATCCTCTTCGCTTTTCGCCGTCAGCATGATCACCGGCACGTTGCTCAACTTCGCGGATCATCTTCAATACTTCAAAGCCGTCGATGTCCGGCATCATCACATCCAGGAGGATCAAATCGGGCATCTCGTCGCGCAGCGCCTGGATGGCTTTCATCCCCCGGTACACTTCAACCACCTGGAAGCCGTCATGTTCCAGGTTTAAGCGGATGAAGCGCGCCATGCGCTCTTCATCGTCCACCACCAGTATGCTCCGGTTTTTAAAACTATCATCCGGCATATTCACCACTCCTGGAAACGCCGCATCGGAGAATTACTCGCGAACAAAGGAAATAATTTCTTCTTCCTCTCCCGTCGGCATAATTTCGATGAAATTCAACCGCGCAATGGGCCACATTACCGTGCTGACATTCGCCTCCAGGTAATGCAAGTCCTTGCCATCCCGCCGGCGCGGATTTTTGATACAGATCAGTAAATCGGTAAGGGCTGGAAGCGTATCCACTTCCCCTAGAACAGGATCTTCATTCTTAGATGGATCAAAACGCTTGGCATAGCTGTTACCTCATTAACGAACTTCTTTCTATAACACGTTTACTTACGGATAAGCACTTGAATTTTAAATTTCCCCAAAGCAACTACATCTCCATGGTTCAATGGAAAATCTACATTGGGCATAATTTTCTGACCATTCACCCGCGTTCCATTGGATGATCCCAGGTCGGTAATAAATACGCGCTGGTTATTCATTTTCAGGGCAGAATGCAGGCGCGAGACTCCCTGCGCATACGCCTCATAGGGCGAAAGATCCACATCCGGCAAAATGGGCTGGCCTTCCGCCACCCGGCCCAGCGTAAATTCATTTTGCCCGGTCAGGTGCAGGATCATCCCACTTTCGATCAGGTGCAGAGAAACCGTGGCATCGCCAGAATTCGCGGAAACGGCTGGCGCAGGCGGGACGGGCAGGCGTCCCTCCTGGGTCAATAACAGGCCCGTCTGGTTGCGTTCAATATGATGCGTCGTAGGGGCTTCCGTCACAACCAGCCGCGCCCCGCATTCACTGCAGAAAAGCGCCCCCGAAAATTCCTGGTGATGGCAGTTCGGACAAAGGATCATGGCTTAAACTCCGGACCTGGAGGGTAACATCAGCGCGCGCGTGCCATACTTGATTCGTTTTTCCCCTTCGCTGCTAAACCGCCGACTCTGCTGAATGTGTTCTGCCTCGATTAAAACCGTGTGCGCCAATTCGCGATCCCCTTGCGACAGCAGATGGGTGGCCAGATAATGCATGTGCTTGGTAGCCTTATCAATCTGGCCTTCCCCTACTTCAAGCCGGACTTTCTCTTGCAACCGGTATAGTGTTAATTTCGACATCGCTTCCACAATCACTGCCGGCGGCGCTTCCCCTTCTGGATCAGCCTGTACCGGCCGGTGTAGATCGAGGAAAACACGCGTCCGCGGCACCGCTTGCCCGGGTAAATCCATCCAGATCCGTCCCCGCGCCAGCATGAGCTGGTCACTTTCTTCAAAGATGGGCGGGACCATAAACTCAAGCAGGAAGCTGATGCTCTTGCGATGAAGTATATCACCCAGTAAGATTGGGCTGGCAATTTCCAGCGGGCCAATATTTGGGCTGAGCCGGAAAGCATAGCGGAGGGTTACATCCGGGGAGGTTTCAAACTCAAAGCGCAGCCCGCGCGCATAAATTGACTCCAGCTCGGATAGTTTTTGCAGCATGAAGTTATCCAGGTCGCGCGGCGTGGCAACAAAAAGAGCATTCCCGCCGCTCAGGCCGGCAATCTGATCCATCAAATCATCATTCCACTCATGGCCAATCCCGAGGACGCTGATCGAAATGCCCTCTTCGGCGGCCTCACGGGCCAGTTCGAGGCAGTCCTCGTCGTCCCCATAGGTATGCCCATCCGTCAGCATGACCAGGTGGCGGACATGCCTGGCATCGGTCATGCGCAGCTGTTCGATCCCCACTTGCAGGCCCTGCAGGATTTCCGTCCCGCCGCCGGTTTGCAGTCAAGCTGATGCGGTGATCTGATTTGCTTAACGAGGAAGCGCGCGTGGGGGGGATCAGCACCTCTGCCCGGTCGCTGAAAGCCACCACCGAAAGCATATCCTGCGGGCGCAGCTGCTGGAGCAGGTTCAGCGCGCTGGCCTTCACCATATCCATCCGCGGTCCCTGCATTGAGGTCGAGCGGTCCAGCACCAGGCAGACATGGCCGGGCGGCAGGCTGGGGTTGTTCATATCCGCGGTGCAAACCAGCTCAATCAGCGCGTAGACCAGCTGGGGTTCCTCCATCAGTGGAATGGCAGGCTTACTGTACTGCACGCTGACGGAGATCCTCGGGCCGGCCCGCGTGTTGGTCGGGAGGGAAGCATCGTAGGCGCTTTTTCTTTTCGGGTTCGACAAGATTTCGTACGCGTTTTGGACGCGCAGGAAACTTTCTTTGAGCGCCGGGTCAGGGTTCACATCCGGGTGCATTAGGCGAGCTAATTCAAAATACGCGCTCCGTATTTCATCCGGAGTCGCATTATACGGGATACCCAGCAACGAATAAAAATCTTCGGCCATAAAAATGATCAGCTAAGGTATTGTACCAGAATCGCGCTGATATTATCCGGGCCGCCGGCGGCATTTGCTGCTTCAATTAACTTATGACAGGCCACCGACAGATTCGGCGTAGACTGGATGATGGTGTAGATATCATCCCCGGGAACCGAGCCCCATAAACCATCGCTGCATAATAACAAACAGCCTGCTTCAGGCAGTGTATGGGTATTGATATCTGGCCGGAAGGGCTCGCTTTGCCCTAAGGCGCGATAAAGAACATTGCGCTGCGGGTGGATACTGGCTTCCTTTTCATCAATTTGCCCCAAATCCTGCAAGCGACGGACCAACGAGTGGTCCTGGGTAATCACTTCGGTGCGACCATCTGGGAACACAAAGTACGCGCGCGAATCACCGACATGCGAAATGGTCACCTGGTCACCAATGACCAGCGCGGCCGTCAGAGTCGTCCCGCCGCCAGGCGCATTTACCACTACCGAGCGGTGTGCTTCGCGGACCCCACTCTCCATGATCTCATGGATACTCTCGTTTTCAGTACGGGGCTGCCCGGTCAGGAAAGGCAGGTAAAAATGCTTCAGGAGATATTCCCCCAGCGTTTTCGCTGCCGATCCGCTGGCAAGTTCACCATTCAAATGTCCGCCCATCCCATCCGCGATGATGAAGATACCAAATGGAAGATCACTGCCGCCGTCCGCAAGGATCGCGTTCATGGCATACAGGGTATCTTCATTATGGTCACGCTGCATCCCAACGGATTGGGCTATTCCAACATATAGGTGGGGGGGAGAGAACTTCACTTTGGGCTGCTCTACCAGTTGCAACTGCTCCTCAGTAAGCGGGGCCGTCTCAACAGCGGCGGATGCAGGAACATGCTCCGACTTATTTGGACGAAACAGATCCCGGAAAAAATTGAACACAAAAGGCCTCCTAAAAGCTCACGATGAAAAGCGTACCGCCTGGTTCAGCAACAGGTGATCAGACTGCCAATGCATAGAGGATAATGATCCGTAGAGCCCACATATAAGATATCATTATACACGATCGGGCTGCTGGTGATTGGGCCACCGGTATTGAATTTCCAACGCAGCCGGCCCGTCCGGTACTCCAGGCAGTACAGCGTCCCATCCGCCCCACCGCAATAAACCGAGTCTTTATGAACAAGGGGTGATCCGCTCACCTGATTCTCCGTACGGAAACGCCATACTTCGCGCGCGCTGCCGGCATCTACACAATAAATGAAACCATCCGCGCAGCCGGCAATCACAAAGTTCTCGAAAATACAGGGTGTTGAGACGGAACCTTTCCCCATGCGGAAACGCCAGAGCGCATACCCGGATTTGGCGTCCACCGCATACAAGGTCGAATCCAGGGAGGTAAAAAAGAGCGTGTTGCGGCTGACCGCTGCCGATGATAGGATGCCCCGCTTGGCTTTCGAACGCCATTTCACCTGCCCACTCATATTCAAGCAGATAAAATCACCCAGCTCTGTCCCAAAGAAAATCTGGTCGCCCAAAACAACCGGGGATGAGCGCACCGCTCCGCTGCCGGTGTTATAGCGCCAGACCAGGCGCATGGACATTAAATTCACCGCGTAAAAAAAGCCGTCATCCGAGCCAAAGAATACATGCCCTTCCGCAACCACGGGGGAGGTGCGGATGGGACCTTCGGCGGTAGCGCTCCAGGAGATTTTCCCGGTGCGGGAGGAAATGGAATATAAATGACAGTCTTCCGAACCGAACATAAGGAGGCCCTCTGAAATAGCAGGCCGGCTGACAATCCCACCATCCGTGGGGAACTTCCAACTAAACGCGCCCGTTTTGGCATCGAGCGCATATACGTTGTGATCATACGTGCCCACATAAACCAGTCCCATGTCTACAGCTACCGAGGCGCGAATTTCATCCTCACACTGGAACTTCCACACCGGGGTGACCGAGTCGTCTGTAGAAACGCTGGGCGTAACCGGCATGCGCGAAAGCAGGCCCGTTTTTCGCCCTGCCAATAAGAGGGCTTCTTTCATCGCATCAGCGCTTGGGAAACGGTCGATGGGGTTGTATTGCAGCGCTACGTTGATCACGGCTTCCATTTCCATAGAAACGGCCGGGTTGATTTTCCGGATCGGCCGGTCGCCAAACGTGAAAGGCGGCTCCAGGCGCGGGTCCTTGCGGGTCAGGGCATGGTGCAGGGTAGCGCCCAGGGCATAAATATCGGCCTGCAGGGTTGCCTCTCCACGGTACTGCTCCGGTGGAGAATAGCCTTCCGTACCGATCATGGTCCCTTTTTGGCCGCCCCGAAAATTCTTGGCAATGCCAAAGTCAATCAGAACCACATGATTGTTCTGGTTGATCATGATATTGGATGGCTTCATATCCCGAAAGATAATCGGCTCGGGCATGTGATTGTGTAGATAATTCAGCACATCGCACAGCTCGATTGCCCATTGGATGACCTGCTCTTCGGTAAAATTGGCTTGCGTCTGGCTCAATAATTCTTCCAAATCCTTGCCCTGGATTAATTCCAGCACCAGGTACGACCGGTCATTCAAGCTAAAATAATCGAATATGCGCGGGATGCAAGGATGGTCCAGGGTGACGAGGATGTTCGCTTCCCGCTCAAAATTTTGTACGATGGTTTTACGCACCAGTGGATCACGCGTTTGGAAGATCATTTCCTTCACAGCCACCAGCTTCACCGCATTTGGAAAATGCAGGTCTCTGGCGCGGTAAACAGCCCCCATCCCACCCACGCCAATCACTTCTTCGATGGCGTAGCGGTTCATCAGGACGGAACCTGATTGGAGCTGTTTATCGTTTGACTGGCTTGAATTGAAGTCTTGCGTCATTCGCTGTGTGTCCAAATGTTCTGCGCTCCTACAATATGGCAAAGTATGAATAAAGACACCTGCTAAAGTAGGCAACCTTCATTCTCGAACGATAATTTGGTTTTCTCCGGTTGATGGTTAAATTATAAAGTTCATAGGGGCGAAAAGCAACCTATCAGCTCAATTTTACATTTTAATGCGTATATAAGGAATACCAAAACTGTAAGTTATTTCTGATATGATTAATGATCATAACCCAGAACGCCATTCCACAGGAGGACGCATCGAAACGATGCATCGAAATGATGACCACTGATTTTGACCGCTACCTTTCTCCATTTAGCTGGCGCTATGCCAGTGAGGAAATGCGCCAGGTATGGAGCGAAACCCATAAACGCCGCCTCTGGCGAAGCATCTGGGTTGCATTGGCCCAGGCCCAGTCCGAATTTGGACTGGTGAGCCAGGACCAGGTGGATGACCTGCGCGCGCATGCGGGGGAAATCGACCTGCCGCGCGCGCTGGAAATTGAAGCAGAAATTCATCACGACCTGATGGCGGAAGTGCGCACCTTCGCCGAACAGTGCAGCACCGGCAAGGGCATCATCCACCTGGGCGCAACCTCGATGGACATCGAGGATAACGCCGACGCGCTGCGCCTGCGCGAATCGCTGGACATCCTCTTGCAAAAACTCACCGTCCTGCTCGAGCTGCTGGCTGAGAAGATCCAGACCTATGCCGAAACGCCCATCATCGCCTTTACCCACCTGCAGCCCGCCGAGCCTTCCACGCTGGGCTACCGCCTGGCCTTCTATGCCCAGGATCTCCTGGCGGATTGGAAGGAGCTGACCCGCATCCGCGCGGACATTCAGGGCAAAGGCTTTAAAGGCGCCGTGGGGACTGCCGCTTCATACGCGGAGCTGTTGGGCACGGACCGCGTAGTGCCATTTGAAACGCGCCTGAGCACGCTGCTCAACCTGCCGTTCTTCCCGGTCGCCAACCAGACCTATCCGCGCAAGCAGGATTACTTTGTCATCAGCGCGCTGGCGGGCATGGGCGCATCCATCTACAAATTTGCCTTCGATTTGCGCCTGCTCCAGTCCCCGGTGATTGGGGAGTGGAATGAGCCGTTCGCCGAAAAGCAGGTTGGCTCCTCGGCCATGCCCTTCAAGCGCAACCCGGTCAACGCCGAAAAGATCAACTCGCTGGCCCGCGCGCTGGCGCAGATGCCGCCCGTAGCCTGGCATAACGCCGCGCACACCCTGCTCGAACGCACCCTCGATGACAGCGCCAACCGCCGCACCTTGCTCCCCGAAGCCTTCTTGATCAGCGATGAGCTGCTCAAGACCGCCGCGCGCATCCTGCGCGGGCTGCAGGTCAATGAACAGGCCATCCAGCATAACCTGGCCGTTTACGCGCCCTTTGCCAGCACCGAGCGCGTGCTGATGGCCCTGGTAAAGGCGGGCGCGGACCGCCAGGTGATGCACGAGCTGCTCCGCACGCACGCCATGACCGCCTGGCAAAGCGTGCGCATGGATCAACCCAACCCGCTCGCGCACCTGCTGGCCCAGGATGCCGGCCTCCGGCACTATCTGTCACCGGTGGAAATTGAAAACCTGATGCAGGTGGACGGCTACGTGGGGATTGCCCCGCAGCGTTCCCGGGAACTGGCCGAGCGCATCCTGGCGGAAATCCACCGTCTGGACGATGGCGCGCGCATCGGGTAAAATAACGATAATAAATATCGCAAATAAGAGCCGTTACCCAGGAGGGACGTGCAATGGCAGAATTTACCGGGAAGGGCAAAGTGGCGGTGGTGAAAACTTCGCCCGAAACCGTTCTGGATGATATCGATCGCGTGATGAAAATGGCGGGCGTGGAACAGGCCCTGCCCAAAGATGTGACGACCGGCTTAAAAATTAACATCTCCTGGCAAACCTGGTACCCGGCTTGCTCTACAGCTCCCTGGCAGTTAGAAGGCGCTATTCGCTCGCTGCGCGGGCTGGGCTATACCGACCTGGTCGGGATCCACAATGACACGGTAGTGGTCGATACCAGCGTGGGCGAGTTCAACAACAAGCACCGCTTCGTCACCGACCAGTACGGCATCCCGTGCATCTATCTGTATGACCAGCAGTTCGAATGGGTGCGCGTGGAGCCCAAGAGCCGCCCCTTCCTGGTGCTGGATAAAGTCTTCCCCGACGGGGTGTATATCCCCAAAGCGCTGGTCGGGAAAAATATCATCCATCTGCCCACCGTCAAAACGCACGTCTTTACTACTATCACCGGAGCAATGAAAAACGCCTTTGGCGGGCTGCTGCACCGCCACCGGCACTGGACCCACAGCGTCATCCACCAGACCCTGGTCGACCTGCTCAGCATCCAGCAGGAAATCCACCCGGGCATTTTTGCCATGATGGACGGCACCTTCGCTGGGGACGGGCCCGGCCCGCGCGCCATGCGCTGGCATGAAAAAAATATTCTGCTGGCCTCCGCCGACCAGGTCGCCATCGATGCCGTTTCAGCCAAACTGCAGGGCTTCGACCCCATGCAGATCGAGTTTATCCGCACCGCCCACGAGCTGGGCCTGGGGGTGGGCGATCCGCGCCAGATCGAGATCGTTGGCTACGACATCAACCAGGAAGCGCCCTGGAACTTTGTGCAGGAAGATACCTTTGCCTCACGCGGCCAGAAGCTCATTTACCACGGCCCGCTCAAACCGCTGGAGAAACCGCTCCTGCAAAGCCCGCTGGTCCCCTGGAGCTACTTCGCCAGCAACTTTTACCACAATGTATACTGGTACCCCTTTGTGGGGCGCAAGCGCGTGCAAGAAGCCCTGAAAACACCCTGGGGGCGCCTGTTTGCCTCTTATGGGGATGGAAAGGTGGTTATGCCCGGTATGGAGCCAAAAACGGTCGTGCAGGCTGCGCTGGGGCTGGCCACAATAGCGGCGGTGTTTGGCGCGCTGGTTGTGTGGGGGAACCGGCGGGAGTAAATCCATTCCCGTTTCGTTACGGCGCTCGATGATAATCTCAGACTGTCGATCTCTATTTACTTTTTCGCTCTGCATTCTTCGCACGGGCACAGCTTGCGCAAGTAATACCAGTTGTAAATCCCAAAATGGTGCCCGTCTTCCCACGCGATGGTAATTGCGTAAGACCCCACCGCTTCCACCTGGGCGATGCGCGTCTGGGGCGAGTCGGGCAGCTGCTTGGTGAACACGGCCTCGTCCGGCTCGGGGCTCATCTTTTCATGCCCGCCGCGGCAGGAGGCGCACGGGCAGGCCGCCCGCAGCAGGCCAAAGGGGTACACACTGGTATGTCCATCGTCCCAGGTGATGGTCATCTCACGGGTTTGGCGGTTGGCGGTAATCCCAATCCCGGTTGGTTGCATTGCATTGGTCATTCTTCCACCCTTAAAACCTTTCGAAAACAGAAACCACACATGAACGCGGATGCGCGGAGGACGCGAAACAGATAAGAAATTGCCAGTTATGGCGCGGGCGTAGCCGACGGGCTCAGGCTGGGGTCTACCGCGCTAAGGTACGTGGAAGCAGCCCACCCGCTGCGCGCCGGGTCATAGGGTGATTCCACAAACCACCAGGTAAAATCATCGGCTGTGATCGGGCCGTCCTTCACCTGGAATACTTCCGCATCCATCCCCAACAAGCGCGAAGGGTTGGTCGTCCCCGCGCCGGACCGCAGCCGCAGGCCCGCCCCGTCGGTTCCGCTGATCTGCACAAAACTGCCCACCGAGATTCCACCCAGGCTGGGCGGGCGGGTGGGCGTGGGGGTATGCAAGGATTTGGTTGGCACAGGTGTCTGCGTGGGCGCGACAATGACGGTAAATGCGGCCGGGGGCTGCGCCGTCATGGAGGATGGGGCGGGCAGGAAGAAAAGCAGCAGCACAAAAATGGCGCTCAGCCCGCCGGCTACCAGAATCGCAACCAATATGACCCAACCGTTCACCTTTCCGCTAACCCAGCGCTTCATCATTTACCCTGTTGGAAGAAGGAAGAACGCAATACCCAGGATGAAATATACCGCCAGCAGCGTCGCGCCTTCCAGCCAGTTCGATTCGCCATCCATGGAAACCAGGGCCGCCACCAGCACCCCCGCCCCAAGCGCGATCAGCTCAAAGGGGTTGAAGATCAGGGTCAGCGGATTGCCCATCAACAGGCTGACGAAAACCAGCAGCGGCGCCACAAACAGCGCAATCTGCAGGCTGGAGGAAATGGCAATTTCTACGCTCAGCTCCATCTGGTTGCGCAGGGCCACCTGCACCGCCACCAGATGCTCGGCCACATTGCCGACGATGGGGATCAGGATAATACCCAGGAAGAATTCGGAAAGTCCCAGGCCCTGCACCACGCTTTCTACCGCGCCAACCAGCAATTCGCTCAAAACTACCACGCCCAGGGTCGCCAGGGCGAGTACGATGATGGCAATGCGCACGCTCCAGCCGACCTTCGGGCTGTCAGCGGTTGGCTCAACCGTCATCGCGGGCTCCTCGCTGGTGTTGGTCCGCCGCAGGCTGTAGAACAGCCCCAGGGCATACAGTACAATCATCACCGCCGACACCCCCAGGCTGAGCGCCTCGACCTGCGGGCTGGTGTCCGGCCCAATCGAATGGCTGAACAATGAAGGGATGACCAGCGCCAGGACCGCCAGGGTCAGCAGGATGGCGTGGTTGCCCGTTTGGCGGCGGTCAAATGTTTGCAAACCATGGCGTGCTCCGCCAAACAGCCATCGACATTCCCATCACCAGCAGCAGGTTGCCCAGAATCGACCCGGTGATGGAGGCCTTCACCAGTTCCAGCAGCCCGGCGCGGATCGCCACCAGGGTGATGATCAGTTCCGCCGCGTTTCCCAGCGTGGCGTTCAGCAGCCCGCCAATTTTCGGGCCGGTATGCTCCGCCAGGGCTTCGGTTGCCTCACCGATATATCCTGCCATCGGAATCACACCCACCGCGGAAAACAAAAACACCAGGATCGGGGACCAGCCGCCGTACCTGGCGAAGAACGCCAGCGGCAGCGCGATCAGCAAATAATGAGAGTGGATGTTCGCGAAGATAGCGCCAATGCTTTGCCCAAGTTATTACCTCTGCCAATTATACCTCATGCTCGCCAATTAGTATGCGGGCCGTTTACCTGCAATCACCTATGAAACTATCTCCGCATGTATGATATAATCGGTCAGGGCTATGGAACAAAGCACACCGATCTCACCTATGCTAAATAACCGCTATCAGCTCCTGCATACGCTTGGGCACAGGCGGTATGGCGGTTGTTTACCGCGCCTATGACCGTATGCTCGAACGCCCGGTAGCCATCAAAATCCTGCGGCAGGATTTCTCGGAGGATGAAGACTTTCCGCGAGCGCTTCCGCCAGGAAGCCCGCGCGGCGGCCAACCTCTCGCACCCCAACATCGTCACCGTGCATGATTTTGGCTTTGATGCTGGGCGCCCCTTCATCGTCATGGAATACGTGCCTGGCACGGATCTAAAGACGATGATCAAGCAGCGCGGTCAAGTTTGGCACCGAGGAGGCGATCAACCTAATGGTCCAGGCCTGCGAGGGCATTGGCTACGCGCATCGCGCCGGGCTGGTCCATTGCGATGTCAAACCCCACAATATGCTGGTCACCCCCGATGGACGCCTCAAAGTGACCGATTTTGGCATTGCCCGCGCGCTGGCCACCATCCACCCGGATGAACAGAGTGATGTGGTATGGGGCTCACCGCAGTATTTCTCTCCCGAACAGGCCGCCGGGCAGGCCCCCTCGCCCGCCTCGGATGTCTATTCGCTGGGCGTCATCCTGTATGAAATGCTGGCCGGCCAGCTGCCCTTCACCGCCGAACGATCCGGAAGAACTGGCCCGCATGCACCGCGAGGTCCGCCCGGCTCCGCCCCGGCGCTACAACCCGCAAATCACCCCCGCGCTGGAACAGATCATCCTGAAGGTGCTCTCCAAAGAGCCGTCGCAGCGCTACCGCTCCGCCGACCAGCTCGGACGAGTGCTGCGCAATATCTGTCCAGCGTCCCGAAACCTATGCCTCCACGATCGCCGTCTACGCCGGTCCAGCCGTCCTTCGGCCACTCAGCCGCAGCGCGTTCGCGCTCCGTACCCTCCGCAGCCGGTACACATACAACCCGTGCGCGTTTACCAGGCGTCCGCAGACCCTGCCGTCCTGGCCGGGTCATGCAGCCGTTGAACGAACCCGAAGACCACACCCTGGATATTGACTGGGTCACCATTTTCCTGGGACTGCTGGCGGCCCTGGCCGTTGGCGGCTTGATCCCCTTCTGGCTGTATATTTATCTTTCCATCAACCCACCGGTCCGTTAAGCCGGCGCTTGCAACCAGCATTGCCTGATCGAAGTCAGCATCCCATGACCCCATTCTGATCTCCACCTCCATCCTTTCCGCCGACTTTGCCCGCCTGGGAGAGCAAATCCAGGAGGCCGAAGCCGCGGCGTGGATTGGATCCACATCGATGTGATGGATGGGCATTTTGTCCCCAACCTGACCATGGGACCGTTTATCGTGGAGACCTGCCGGCGGATCACCCGCCTGCCGCTGGATGTTCACCTGATGGTCACCAACCCCGGAGATTTGATCGAGTTGTTTGCGCGGGCTGGCGCGAACCGCATTTCCGTACAGGTTGAATCGACGCCGCATATCTACCGGCTGCTCCAGCACATCCGCGAGCTAGGCTGCCATCCGGGTGTGGTGATCAACCCGGGCACGCCTGCCGGCAAGCCTTGCACGAAGTTCTGCACCTGGCGGACCTGGTTCTGGTGATGACGGTCAACCCAGGTTATTCCGGGCAGAAATTTATCCCCGAGGTGATGCCGAAAATCGCCCAGGTGCGGGAGATGATCGCAGCAGCGCAAGCTGGAAACCTTGATCCAGGTAGATGGCGGAATTACCCCCGAAACCCTCCCACTGCACCTACCAGGCCGGGGCGCGGGTTTTTGTTGCCGCCACGGCAATTTTCAAGCACCCCGCAGGTATCGCGGCGGGCATTCAGGCACTGCGCAGCGCGGTTCCCGCGCAGCGCCGTGATGCCCTGGCGCTCGAAGAGCAAGCAATCTCGTGAACCTGTACCTTAAAACAAAAATCACGGCAGACACGCCGCGATTCTTGTGAAGAAACGCGATAAATTACGCAGATCTTCGCCAGCGTCCGGATGCAGCTCGCGCACAGAGTCTTATGAACCAGCCGCCCATTTTCCAAAACGGAAACCTTCTGCAGGTTCGGGCGAAAGGTCCGGCTGGTTGCACGCTGAGAAAAGCTGCGGTTATGCCCAAATGTCGTGGTTTTGCCACATCGATCGCACTTTGCCATTGTCAGGATCCTTTCTACAATAATTGCTTTGCTGAGGCAGGAGCTCGTTCCAGAGAGTAATACGCCTTAGAACGAAGCAGGATTGTACCACAGTACGTATCCATTTTCAAGCATAGCTGTTAATAAATTCAAAGGGTAAATGGAATGAAAGAAGGAAATAATCCGTTAGGCAATATCTTCGTCTCCTATCGAGCCATTGCCACCGTTGCCTACCAGTCTGCCCTGCAGTCCTATGGGGTGGTAGGTTTGGCGGCGAAAAATCTGGCCGAAGGATTGGCACAGGTTCTGGTAAAAGATCCCACCCTGGGCGTCGATGTGCATTTTGACGGCAGGAGCATTCAAGATCGATCTGTATGTGATCGTTGAATATGGCACGCGGATCAAGTCGGTCGCCGCAAGCGTTTCGGACAACGTGCGCTACCAGGTCGAGCGCGTGTTTGGCCTACCGGTCAGCCAGGTAAACGTTCATGTCCGCGGACTGCGCATCAGCAACCCCGATTAGGATCGCAGCAGCCGGAGTGGATAGCTCACCGGACGGTTTGCGCAACTGCACCTGCAGCCGAATTTATCATTATCTTTCGGATCGTTGGAGTACTATGAGTATTGATCAATCAATTTCAGCCATGTCCGATGGCCGCAACCTGGCCAAGAGTCAAGCCATGGATGGCCAGGAGCTCAAGCAGCTTGTTGAAGCCGGAATGACCTGGCTACGAACCAACCAGCAAATCGTGAATGCACTGAATGTATTTCCTGTTCCAGATGGCGATACCGGCACCAACATGCTGCTGACCATGCAGGCGGCCTATGCTGAGATCTGCCCATTCTGGGCGAGAACAACATCGGCAAAATGGCCCACGCGGTTGCTCAGGGAGCGCTGATGGGCGCGCGCGGCAATTCAGGCGTGATCCTCTCCCAGATCTGGCGCGGTTTTGCCCGCGGCCTCGACAGTCTGGAAACGATGGACGGCGCCTGCCTTGGCCCAGGCCCTGGCTGAAGCGCGCAACACCGCCTATAAAGGCGTTGTGCGGCCCGGTGGAAGGCACCATTCTGACCGTCACCAAAGATGTGGCGGCTGCTGCCGAAAAGATCGTGCCAGAAACCAAAGAGTATCCTCGCAATCCTGGAATACCTGGTGGAAGCCGCGGATGTATCGGTGAAGCACACCCCTGAGCTGCTGCCGATCCTGAAACAGGCCAATGTGGTCGATTCAGGCGGGAAAGGTCTGTTCTTTATCCTGGAAGGCATGCTGCGCTATCTGAAAGGCCAATCGCTGGAAACCCCTACCACCGCCGTGCAGCCCCTATGCCATGATGGACCTGGACGAAATGGAAGAAATCGAGCCCGGGCAGGATTATGAAGTGGTGGTCGATTTCCGCCCCGACAGCCCGCTCGACCTGGAGAACTTTTACAACGACCTGTCCGAAATGGGCACCTCCATCCAGCTCGGCGAAGGCGACGGCATGTACCGCCTGCACATCCACGTCCCCACCGATAATCGCTATACCCCCATCGATTACACGATGAAACTGGGCACCATCACCAAGGTCAGCATGGAAAACCTGATGGCCCAGATGGAAGATATCGAACAGGCGAAGAACGAGCAAGATAAACCTGGCCGCCGTCGAGCCCGGGCAGATTGCCGTGGTCGCGGTTTCTCCCGGCCAGGGCATCTCGCGCATTTTTGCCAGCCTGGGCGTCGCCGCGATCGTCGAAGGCGGGCAAACCATGAACCCCAGCACCGAAGAAATCCTGCAGGCCATCGAAAACCTGCCCACCGATAAGGTCATCATCCTGCCCAACAACAAAAATATCATTCTGGCCGCCCAGCAGACCGCCAGCGTGACGGTGAAAAATGTGGCCGTGATTCCCTGCTCCAGCGTCCCGCAAGGACTTTCGGCCATGCTGCGCCTGGACCCGGACGGGAACATGGAGCGGATGGTCAAAGAAATGAACGAAGCCATCAAGGAAGTGGAGACCGGTGAAATTACCGTCGCCACCCGCACGGTGGAGCTGAACGGGGTCAACGTGCAGCGAAGGCCAGGTAATTGCGCTGCTGAATGGCAAACTGGTTGCTGTCCGCCGCCACCCTCGACGAGGCCTGCTTGGATCTGCTGGAAAAGGCCGGCACCGACGACCGCGAACGGATTACCCTGTTTTATGGCGACAATATCTCCCGCCAGGAAGTCAACCGCATTGTGGATCTGATCCGTTCCAACTATCCACCGCCACGAGATCGAGCTGCACGAAGGCGGCCAGCCGCATTACCAGTTTATCATCTCGATCGAGTAGCCGCCTTTTATGAGTTCAATTTGCATTCTAACGGACAGCTTCAGCGCAGTTTCCGCAGCTTGGTTTTTCTGGCCGGAACGATGTCGGGTCATTCCGTTCGATGTTGAGCTGAACGGGCAGCTGTACGAAGAAGGCCAGCGATCTGCGCACCAACGACCTGCCCGCCAGCGCAAGCGAAGCGCTGCACCCGCGCCTGATTGCGCCTTCCATCGCAAAATTTCAAGAGCTTTACCTGAACCTGAAGCCAGCATTACCGCGATATCCTCGCCATCCTTACCTCCGCCAGCCTGAACCCGGCTTTCGAAAACGCACAAAGCCGCGGCCAAAGCGTCGCAGGGCCGGGCCAACGTATCGGTGATTGATTCGCAGACCACCTCGGTGGGGCTGGGACTGCTGGTGCAGACGGCGGCGGAAGCCGTGGCGCAGGGACAACCTGGCCGCCGGACGTCGAACGCATGGTGCGCAGCCTGATTCCGCATACCTATATGATGATCTGCACGCCGGGGCTGTCTTACATGTATTATGCCGGGTTTGTGGACCAGGCCCAGGCTTTGTCGGTGAAATGCTCGGATTGATGCCCATCTTTACCCTCGAAGAAGGCCAGATCAGCGCGGTTGAGAAGGTCCGCAATGCGCGCAGCCTGGTGGATTTTATGCAGGAATTTATCTGCGAATTTGACGAGCTGCAGCATATCGCCTTTATCCAGAGCGTCCCGCCGCTCTCGCACGAAGCGCGCCTGATGCGCGAACATGCCCAAACCTGTTTCCCGCAAACCCCGTTCAGCGAGCACACCATCAACCTGCCCCTGGCAACCCTGGTCGGTCCGCGCTCGGTCGGCCTGGTGGTGGTCGGAAAAACGTCGACCAGCGCAAGAATCGCGCTAACGGCCGGCGGATGATCGGCAGATCCGATTTCTGAGGCCGAGCATAGGTGCGAAAATATGGCCGGAAATCCCTGTTATTCACCGCCCAAAAAACCATCGGGGTATTACACCAGTTTGCGGTAAAATAATCTTATGCTGTCTTCCGTCGAAAAGCTACAGAAATTCTTCAAGCCTCGAAATCGAACGCGGATATGATAACCGGGCAGTCGTTGGCGGGTTGGATAAAATCTTGCCCTCCTGGGAAAGCGAAGCCCGCACCAACCAGGTAGATGAAGACATTATCCAGACAGTCATCACCGGTCTCAAAACATACCCGCCCTCGAGCCGCAGCAGCGCGCGGAAATGCTGACACGCTCCATGGGCCAGCTTGAACAGGCCAGAGCGGCGGCTACGGGCCAGGCGCAAGGTCGCCCAACCGCGCTTCTGAGACGCCCTGACCCTCGCAGCGGTTAAGCGCTGCCCAGGTCCGAAAATAACCGCCCGCCGGCCCCGCGCTCGCGCCAGAACCGCGCCCCCGCCAGCAGCCGCACCTGCCCCACCCGTTCCAAATCCGGCGAGCGCCAGGAGCTTATGCAGCGGATACGCCCGGGCTGAACGCGCCCCTGTACAGGTTCTGCAAGGCGTCGGCAGACCGACTAGCCGCAAACCCTGAGCACCCTGGGTCTGAACACCCTGGAAGACCTGCTGTATTACTTCCCGCGCCGTTACGACGATTACAGCCAGCTAAAACCGATCAACCGCCTGGAGTTTGGCGAAGAGACCACCGTTGTTGGGCACCATCCAGAGCATCTTCATCGCGCCCCATCCGCGGCGGCAAGATGCAAATGACCGAAGCCGTCATCAGGGATGGCACCGGCTTTCTGCGCGTCACCTGGTTCAACCAGCCCTGGCTGGCCAGCCGCTTCCCGCAGGGCACCCAGGTGGTGCTGTCCGGCAAGATCGACCAGTACCTGGGCCGGCTGATCATGACCAACCCGGAAATGGGAGCCGGTCGAGACAGGAACACCTGCACACCAACCGCATCGTGCCGGTCTACTCGCTGACCGCCGGGCTCACCCAGAAAAGGCTGCGCCGGCTGATGTACCAGACGGTCACGTACTGGGCGCCGCGCGTGCCCGATTACCTGCCCGAACGCGTGCGCAGCGCGGTCAAGCTGGTCGATCTGGCCACCGCGCTGCTCAACATCCACTTCCCCGAATCGCAGGATATGCTGGAGGTCGCCCGCTGGCGGCTGGCCTTCGATGAAATTTTCCTGCTCCAGATGGGCGTGCTGCGCCAGAAACGCACCTGGCAGGCCGCCACCGCGCAGGTCTTCGAAACCGCCCAGGAATGGCTGGCCCAGCAGATCGCCCGCCTGCCCTTCGCCCTGACCGGCGCGCAGCAGCGCGTGCTGGAGGAAATCCGCGCCGACCTGGCTTCCGGGCACCCGATGAACCGCCTGCTCCAGGGCGATGTCGGCTCCGGCAAGACGGTGGTCGCGGCCCTGGCGATCGCGATGGTCACCCGCCACGGCGCGCCAGGCCGCCGTCATGGCCCCCACCAGCATCCTGGCCGAACAGCATTACCGCAGCCTTATCGCGCCTGCTGGCCCAGCCCGACGAAGAAGGCGATCGCCGCTGCTGCAGCCCGGAAGAGATCCGCCTGCTGGTCGGCGATACACCCGAAGCCGAGAAAGCAGGAAATCCGCGCAGGGACTGGCAGACGGCAGCATCAAGCTGGTGATTGGCACGCACGCCTGATCGAAGTCCCGGTTCAGTTCCAGCGCTTGCAGCTGGCCGTCATCGACGAGCAGCACCGCTTTGGCGTGGCACAGCGCGCCGCCCTGCGCGCCAAAGGCGACAACCCGCACCTGCTGGTGATGACCGCCACCCCCATCCCGCGCTCGCTGGCCTGACCGTCTACGGCGACCTGGATCTGTCGGTGATGGATGAGATGCCCGCCGGCCGCCAGCCGGTCGAGACCCATGTCCTGCGCCCGCTGGAACGCGAACGCGCCTATCACGCTGATCCGCACGCCAGATCGAACAGGGTCACCAGGCCTTTATCATCTACCCGCTGGTCGAAGCAGAGCGAAAAGACGAAGAACGCTGGCCGCCGTCGAAGAACACGCAGCGCCTGCAGAAGGAGATCTTCCCCAACCTGAAACTGGGCCTGCTGCACGGGCGGATGAAGCCCGACGAAAAAGACGCAGGTCATGACGGCCTTCCGCGATCGGCGAGTATCGACATCCTGGTCTCCACCACGGTGGTCGAGGTGGGCGTGGATATCCCCAACGCCACCGTGATGCTGATCGAAGGCGCGAACCGCTTTGGCCTGGCGCAGCTGCACCAGCTCCGCGGGCGGGTTGGCCGCGGCAGCGCCCAATCCTTCTGCCTGCTCATCCCCGACAACGAAGATGCGGTCGAGAATGAACGCCTGCCGGTGATGGCCGAAACCAACGATGGCTTTGTCCTGGCCGAACGCGACCTGCAGCAGCGCGGCCCCGGTGAATTCCTGGGCACCCGCCAGGCCGGTTATTCCGAGCTGAAAATGGCCAACCTGACCGATGTCCGCCTGATCGAAAAAGCCCGCCAGCAGGCCCAGGCCCTGTTCCAGGCCGACCCCGATCTATCCGCGCCCGAACATCAGCTGCTGGCCAAGAAGCTGGAGCAGTTCTGGGGCGGTGGCAGAGGAGATATCAGCTAACATGGTTCGTGCATTTTTTCCCGGCACGTTTGATCCGATCCACTATGGCCATATCGATATTGCCAGCCGCGCCGCGCGCCTGTTTGACGAGTTGTATATCGCGTATACGACCGCCCGCTTGAAAAACCTGCTGTTCACCCCCGAAGAACGCCTGAGCCTGGTCAAGCAGACCTTCCAGGAACGAGCCCAAAATCCACGTGATCGGCTACAGCGGCCTGACCGTGGATGTCTGCCACGAGATCGACGCCCAGGTGATCGTGCGCGGGCTGCGCGTCTTCTCCGATTTCGAGTACGAATTCCGCATGGCGCTGGCCAACCACCGCCTGGCCCCAGATATTGAAGTGATCGCGCTGATCACCAACGAAGAACACACCTTTCTCTCCTCGACCACCGTGCGCGAGATTGCCTCCTGGGCGGCGATGTCAGCAGCATGGTGCCCCCGCACGTGGCCCATGCGCCTTGAAAAACGGTTTTTCGAGCTGGGCGAAGGCCAGCAAGTTGTCCCGATGACCTCGCTGCGCGATTAGATTATTCGCGAATTCGGTCATGCGAATTATCGATATGAAGCGCAGTCCTGGCCTGAAAATTGCAACCATTATCATCGAATATCTTGCGGAGGATGGTATGGATATCCTGCATCTCGTTGACCGGCTTGGAAGAATTATTCAATGAAAGCCGTTCTGTCCCGTTCACCCACAGCGTGATTGTGGACGAAGACCGCATGCTGGACATTATCGACCAGATGCGGGTCTCGATCCCCGAAGAGATCAAGAAAGCCCAGCAGCTCCTGGCCCAGCGCGACCGCATCCTGGCCCAGGCCAAGGAAGAAGCCAACCGCACCCTCGCCCTGGCCCGCGAAAAGAGCGAGCAGCTGGTCGAGCGGGATGCGATCGTCGAGGCCGCCCACGCACGCGCCGATCAGATCATCGAGCAGGCCCGCGTGGAAAACGAAAAGACCAAGCGCGAGGCCGATGAGTATGTGCTGCAGACCCTGACCAACCTGGAAGCCGAGATGGACCGCATCCTGACCCAGGTGCGCAACGGCATCCGCACCTTGCAAAGCGAAAAGCAAGACGCCATGGCCGGCAGAACAACCGCGTAAGAATAATAGACAATCTCATACAAAAAGTGCTGGCGCTGCCGCGGCTCGCTCGAATATTTTAATCATTCCGTATTTCTTCCGGTTCTTCTTCGCGCCTGGTGCGCCGTTTGATCCATTCCGGGCTTTTCGCCGCTGGCCGGGTAAAGCGCCACCTCCAGCACCTGGTCCATGTGCGTCACCGGGATGATCTTCAGGTCGGCCAGCACCTTCTTGGGCACATCCACCAGGTCTTTCTGGTTCCGCTCAGGCAGGATGATCGGTCTTCAACCCGGCGCGGTGCGCTGCCAGGATCTTTTCGCGCACGCCGCCAATCGGCAGCACCCGCCCGCGCAGGGTGATCTCGCCGGTCATGCCGACTTCTTTATAGACCTTGCGCTCGGTAAACGCCGAGATCAGCGCCGTGGCCATGGTGATCCCGGCGCTGGGGCCATCCTTGGGGATGGCGCCTTCCGGCATGTGGATATGAATATCCAGCCGCTCGAAGACTTCCGGCTCGAGCCCAAATTCGCGCGCGTGCGATTTGAGATAGGACAGCGCCGCCTGGGCCGATTCCTGCATCACCTCGCCAATCTGGCCGGTGATCTGCAGGTTGCCCTTGCCTTCCAGGATCAGGACTTCGACCGGCATGATCTCGCCGCCGTTTTCCGTCCAGGCCACCGCGGTCGCCACGCCAACTTCATCCTGGCGTTCGGCCTCGGTCTGGAAGAACTGCGGCGGGCCGAGGAACTTCTCGACATGTTGGGCGGTCAACGCGGTGCGGGTAACGTCTTTCTTCTCGGCTTTCAGCCGCGCCACCTTGCGGCACATGCGCCCGATCTCGCGCTCCAGGTTGCGCACGCCGGCTTCGTAGGTATATTCGCGGATGATGCGCCGGATCGCCTGTTCCTGGAACTGCACTTCGGCTGTCTTCCAGCCCGCTTTCTTCCATCTGGCGCGGGATCAGGAAGCGGTTGGCGATCTCCAGCTTTTCTTCTTCGATATAACCGGGGAATTCGATCACTTCCATGCGGTCGAGCAGCGCCGGCGGGATGGTGCCGAGCGAGTTGGCCGTGGTGATGAACATGACCTTGCGAGAGGTCAAAGGCGATCTCCAGGTAATGGTCGGAAAAGGCGATAGTTCTGTTCCGGGTCGAGCACTTCCAGCAGCGCCGCGGCCGGGTCGCCGCGGAAATCCGCGCCCAGCTTGTCGATTTCATCCAGCATGAAGAGCGGATTGGCCGTCCCGGCCCGGCGCATGGTCTGCAGGATGCGCCCGGGCAGCGCGCCGATATACGTGCGGCGGTGACCGCGGATCTCGGCCTCATCGCGCACGCCGCCCAGCGAGACGCGCACAAACTTGCGCCCCAGCGCCATCGGCAATCGAGCGCCCCAGCGAGGTCTTGCCGGTGCCGGGCGGGCCGACAAAGCACAGGATCGGCTGGCGCATTCTCTTTGGCTTCAGGCTGCGCACGGCAATATATTCCAGGATGCGGTCCTTGGCTCTTGCAGGCCATAATGGTTCTGTTCGAGCACCTTGGCCGCGTGCCTCACATCCAGGTTATCTTCGGTCATGCGTCGACCCAGGGCAGGTCCAGGATCCAATCCAGGTAGGTGCGGATGATGCCCACTTCGGGCGCCATCGGCGGCATCTGGCGCCAGCCGCTCGACTTCTTTCAGCGCCGCCGCGCGGGCTTCTTCGGGCATCTCGGTCTTCTCGATCCGCTCGCGCAGTTCGGCCACCTCGCGCATCCAGATATCGCCTTCGCCCAGCTCGGTCTGGATGGCCTTCATCTGCTCGCGCAGGTAGAACTCGCGCTGGCTGCGGTCCACCTCGTTCTGCACCCGGTTCTGGATCTCATCTTCCAGCTGCAGCACATCCAGTTCCTGGGCCAGCAGCCAGTTGATCCGCTTCAGGCGCTCGCCGGGGTCAGGCAGCAGCAGCAGCGCCTGGCGCTCTTTGAACGGCAGCGAGATGGCCGTGGCGATCATATCCGCCAGCCAGCCCGGCTCGGGGATGTTCATCGAGAACAGATGCGCTTCTTCCGGCAGGCTGCGGTCCAGCTGCACGCAGCGCTCGAACAGGTCGCGCGCGGTGCGCATCAGCGCCTCCGTCTGGCGGTCGACCTCGGTCGGCTCGTCGATCGGGCGCACCCGCGCGCGGTAAGTACGGCTCGGTCTGGGTGAACTCCACCACCTCCACCCGCCGGCGCCCCTGCACCAGCGCCGAGCTGTTGCCATCCGGCAGGCTGAGCAGCCGCCCAACCGCCATCTCCACGCCAATCGGCAGGAAATCATCCGGCCCGGGTTCTTCGATCTCCGCATCCTGCTGGACCAGCGCGATCATGGTCATCTCATCCATCTGCGCTTCCTGGATCGCCAGCAGGTTGGGCCCGGGCTCAATAAAGATCGGCGAGATCATGCGCGGAAAAACAACCATATCGCGCATGATAAACACCGGGCACTCGATCAGCCCATCCCGGTCCGGCTCCGCATCCGGGATGCGGTACAGCTCCTCGGTGCGCTGGTGCAGCCCAGAAGTGTAATCTTCTGGGCATATCGGATCGGGACCAATCATCTTTCATAACACTGTTTCCCTTGCTTTTTGACAAATCTAGACCTCAACAATTGCTTCCTGTTTCATCCAAATATCCCGCACAGCCGCTGCTACAAATAAGCTTCCTGCCGTCAGCACCACCGAGGCGCCGGTCGCGGTTTGTTTCCACCAGATCTCACGCACCGCGGCAGCAATAAACAGGCTGCCCGCGGCAGACCACAGCCGCATCTTTGCCTGCCAGCTGCAGCGCAGCGTGAGCGCTTTTTCCACCGGCACCACCGCTTCCGCCGGGCGCCCAAACTGTCCGCGCAATCTCCACCAGCCGGTCGCGCCGGCATCGCGCGCGGATGGATCGACTGCGTGGCAATCAGCCGGCTGACCCGCGGCATCAGCTCGGCGAACATGCCTTCGATATCTTTGTCTTCCGACGCGCCAAAGATCAAAACCACCGGCCGGCCGGGTAAATAATCATCCAAGCGCCTGGCGCAGTCGCTGGGCCGAATCGCGGTTGTGGGCCGAATCGACGATCACGCGGCGGATCTGCGCGAATCGCGGCGCAGCACCTCAAACCGTCCCGGCCAGACCACCCGGGCAAACCCCTGGCGGATGGCTGCTTCCGTTATACGCAAGCCCTGCTCGCTCGCCACGCGCAGCGCCGCGTACGCCGTCGCCGCGTTTTCTACCTGGTGCAGCCCAGCAGCGGCGATGGCACAGCTCGACCGGCTGCTCGCCTGTTCTTCCAGACCTGGAAGGTCTGCCCATCCAGACGAATGCTCGCCAGCCGGGTATATGATAATCCCGCCCAACCTCCACCAGCGGGCTGCTGCGCTCCGCGGCCACCTGCTCGACCACCTGGCGAGCTTCCTCGCGCTGCGGCGCCAGCACCACCGGCCGTCCGGGTTTGATGATCCCGGCCTTTTCGAAGGCGATCTTTGGCAGCGTATCGCCCAGAACAGCCATATGATCCATCGAAAGCGACGTGATCACCGAGACCAGCGGGTCGACCACGTTGGTGGCATCCAGCCGCCCGCCCAGCCCCACCTCAATCACCGCCGCATCTACCTTCTGGCGGGCAAAATACAGAAAACCCAGCGCGGTGGTGATTTCAAAGGTGGTCAAGCTGCTCGATCTGCGCGACGAACGGTTTGACCTGCTTCGACCAGCTCCACCAGCTCGCGCTTCGCGATCGGCTGCCCATTCACCTGGATGCGTTCGGTGTATTCCTGCAAATGCGGCGAAGTATAAAGCCCCACCCGGTACCCGGCCGCGCGCAGGCCGCTGGCGATCATCGCGGCGGTGGAACCTTTGCCTTTCGTCCCGGCCACGTGGATGACCGGATACTGCTGGTGCGGGTTGCCCAAGCAGGTCCAGAAATGCCACCATCCGCCCCAGGTCAAATTTTTCGGGCGTATAGCGAAAACTGCGGGTCAGGCTGTAATCGACAAAGCTATAAAGATAATCCAGGGCTTCCTGGTAGGCAGTTTCCACTTCTTTCATGATTCACCATCGCTATAAATGCAGGCACCGTCGATGCGATTTGTCATTGTACCCGGCGGAGAGGGATTATGCAAGATGGAATGACAAAGAATGACAAATTGTCCCGTTTAACATGACTTTTATATGATTGACGTCCGAGTCTATATCGATTACATTATGGGTCAACCTTGTAGGATCGCTGGTTCAAACCGTATGTCGATTGGCCTGCTTGACCCTCCACCTGCATCTGCCGGGATGTTCTTCATTAAAAGAGAAACGCAGCAAGATCAAGCCCGTGCTGGCGCGGCTGCACCGCGAATTTAACGTTGCCACCGCCGAGCTGGATTTGCAGGATGTCTGGCAGGATGCCCTGCTCGGCTGCGTAACGGTCAGCAGCGACACGCCGCAGAACCAGCGCCTGCTCCAGCAGGTGATCGATTTTACCGAGCGCAGCTGGCCGGACTTGCCGTTGATCGACCACCGCGTCGAGATTATCTAAAGCAGCCCGGGCAGGTACGCCCGCCTCCGACCGCTATTTATCCATACGATTTGGGATCGAAACATTCTCATGATACTCAGCCGAAGAAATTGAAAACCGCCTGGAGCGCATCTTGCTGCGCGTCCAGAAGCCCGGCCGCTATGTGGGCGGCGAATTGAACCAGGTGGTCAAAGCCTGGGATTCGGTCAAGACCCGCGTGGCCCTGATCTTCCCGGAAATCTACGATATCGGCCTGCCCAACCTGGGGCTGGCCATCCTGTACGACCAGCTCAACCAGCGCGCAGATGTGCTGGCCGAGCGCGCTTACGCGCCCTGGATGGACATGGAAGCCGAAATGCGCGCCGCGGGCATCCCGCTGTACGGCCTGGAGAGCAAGCACCCCCTGGCCGACTTTGATATCCTCGGCTTCACCCTGCCCTACGAATCGCTGTATACCAACGTGCTCAACCTGCTCGACCTGGCCGGGCTGCCGCTGTTCTGCCGCCGAACGCGACGAGCGCCACCCGCTGGTGATCGCCGGCGGGCACGCCGCCTATCAACCCCGAGCCGATGTCCTCCTTTATCGACGCCTTTGCCATCGGCGAAGGCGAAGAGGTGATCCACGAGATCGTGGACGCCCACCAGGCCTGGAAGGCCAGCGGCGCAACCGCGCGCGAGCTGCTGCGCGCGCTGGCGTGCATCCCAGGCGTATACGTCCCCTCCCTGTATGACGTCTCCTACCTGGACGGATGGCACCATCGCCGGCGTCACCCCAAGCGACCCAGAAGCGGCCCTGCCGGTGGTCAAACGCATCGTCGGCCAGCTCCCACCCCCGGTCACCCGCTTTCTGGTGCCCTCCATCGACGTGGTCCAGAACCGGATCGCGATCGAGATCATGCGCGGCTGCACGCGCGGCTGCCGCTTCTGCCAGGCCGGGATGATCTCGCGCCCGGTGCGCGAGCGCCCGGTGCAGGAAATCATCGACGCCATCGAAGAAGCGCTGAAAAACACCGGTTACGAAGAAATCGCCCTGCTCTCGCTCTCATCCTCTGACTATACGCATATCTCCGAGCTGATCCAGGCCGTCACCGAGCACTTTCGGCGACCGCAACCTGTCCGTTACCCTGCCCTCGCTGCGCATCGAATCCTTCTCCGTCCAGCTGATGGACCAGCTCAAAGATCTGCGCCCCGGCGGCGGTTTTACCCTGGCCCCCGAAGCGGCCACCGAGCGCATGCGCCAGATCATCAACAAGCCCATCAGCACCGAACAGTTGATGGAACACCGTGCGCGAGATTTTCGCGCACGGCTGGACTACGATCAAGCTGTATTTTATGATCGGCCACCCCTCGGAAACCCTGGAAGATGTGCAGGCCATTATCGACCTGTGCCAGGCGGTGCTGAACGAAGGCCGCCGCCGCGTGGGCGGCGCGCGCGCGCGTACACGCCGGGGTGAGCACCTTCATCCCCAAGCCGCACACGCCTTTCCAGTGGGTCTCCTGCGACTCGGTCGACCAGCATCCGCGCCAAGCAGAGATCTGCTGCGCAACGGCGCTGCGCGGGTCGGGCTTCAAGCTCACCTGGACCGACCCGAAGATCACCCTGCACGAGGCCTGGCTCTCGCGCGGCGACCGCCGCACCGGGCAGGTGATTTACCGCGCCTGGCAGTTGGGCAGCAAGTTCGATGCCTGGCAGGAAGGCTTCAAGCTCGAAAATTGGCTGCAAGCCTTCGCCGACTGCGGCCTCGACCCGGCTTTTTACAGCCACCGCGAGCGCGCCCTGGATGAGATCCTGCCCTGGCAGCATATCAGCACCGCCGTACGCAGCAAGCTATTTGAAGGAGGAATATCAACGCAGCCAGGCCGGCGAGACCCGCGGCGACTGCCGCGACCAGTGCTACTGCCTGCGGCATCCTGCCCGACTTCAACGATCTGCGCGTCACGCTGCCGGACGAAGCCTGGAAATGCCCGCCGGTGCGCCGCCGCGCTGCCCGCGCCCGGTCCGCCAAGCGCTCCGGCAGCCAACCGGCGCCTGAAACCACCGGACCAGTCCCATCCAGGAGGGCGCCGAATGAGCCTCGAAACAAATCCCCCCATCGACCCGGCAGCCGCAGCCGGTGGAAACGCCGGGCCGCCCGGTTATGACCCATATACCGCATCCGCCTGACCTACACCCGCGGCGCGGCGCTGCGCTACGTCAGCCACCTGGATACGCAGACGGTCTGGGAGCGCACCCTGCGCCGCGCCGGGCTGCCCGCTGGCCTACTCGCAGGGTTTCAATCCCCGCGCGCGCCTGCACCTGGCCAGCGCGCTGCCGCTGGGCTTTACCAGCCGCTGCGAAATGACCGACTTTTGGCTGTCCCAGCCAGAAGGCAGCCCCGCCCCAGCGTTGGCCGAGCTGGTCGCCCGGGTGCAGTCCGCCGCTCCGCCCGGCCTGGAGATTTTACAAGGGGAATTCGTGCCGTTAAACCTGCCCGCCCTGCAAACCCTGGTACAGTCCGCCGAATACATCGCCTGCCCGCTGGACCCGCTCGACCGCGCCGGGCTGGCCGGCGCCGTAGCAGAACTGCTCGCCGCGGACAGCCTGCCGCGCGAGAAGCACCAGAAACCCGGCGCGCCGGTAAAAATGTATGACCTGCGCCCGCTCATCGAAATATTACAGCTTCAGCAAAGCCCGTCCCCGGCTCAGCCGGCCCTCTTCATGCGCCTGGCCGCCCGCGCGGGCGCGACTGGCCGTCCCGAAGAGCTGCTGGCCGCGCTCGGGCAGGACTCGACTGCCTGGCGCATCGAGCGCACCCACCTCATCCTTTAAATACTGAGCGGGGCGGGCAGATGGCTGCCCACCCCGCCAGATCGTTTTCAAAGGGCTACTGCGTTAGCTCAACCGTCGGCGGCATGCGGTAGTTCTCTTCCTCTTCGTAAAAGATCGTTACATCCGAGTTACCCGCGACGCCCACCGTGCTGCATATTACGGCGGCGCTGACGCCAATGCTCGTGTTGGCCCCACCAATATTGCACTTCTCCTGGGAAATCGGGGTGCGCGGGCCGGGCGCGTAAATGGTGCCCATGTACGATGTTCCGTTATTCCCGGATAAATCGACACCACCGTGGTTGTTTTCAGGCATGTAAATGAGCATCCCGCCCCAATGCCTGTTCGCTCCATCTACATAGTCGTTTGGCCGTTTCAAGCTGACGTCGGCGTTACCACCCAGACTGACGCTGCCATGGTTCATCACGATAATTACGCCGTCGCCGTTCAGCGACCCGCCGTTGACGGTAAAGTCCCCGTTCAGGCAGTACATGCCCGGCTCCATTGTCCAGGCCCCATTATGGATTGTGATGTCGGAATAAATGCCCTCATGCATAGGGGTGGAAGAATCGCTGGGCTGCGAACGGTTAGAAAGATGGCTGCAGTCTGGCAGCGGCACGTCTGGAAGCTCCTGCTGATCAACACCCTGCTGATAGGGAGGGTCCACGGTGTAACCGGGATTGCCTGACCAGCCGCCCGCTACCAGAACGTCGCCGTCTTCAACGGTAATACTCCCGGAACTGCCGGTGGTGACCCCCGAGTAGCAGCTCCCCGTTGCATTGGCATCCGAGTTGGAAAAGATGTTTCCGCCATGCACCGAGGTGGTGGCGCCGCCGTTGAAGATTATCCCCGGGCATTGGGTTTTGCCGCTGGCCATCAAGGCATTCCCTGGTGAGATCGAGGTTGTGGGTATGGTGCGCGCAACCGCTTCCACGGTGATATTTTGGCTGCCGCTAAACACGAACTGTGAGAAGATCTGGTCCACGCGCGAATTCACGAGGATCCGGAAGTATTGCAGGCGGGTCTCCTCATCCAGACCCGAAGCAGGACCATACGGGCCGCTCGTGGGCGGGTTTTCCAGGAAAATTTGTACGTGATCGGTATCCTGGTAATCGTTCTCGAACAGCGAGGTGTAGGCTGGCAGAGCGGCGCCTACTTGCGCTTCCGTATACGCCCCCCCATACGGGATCTGGGATTGTGCATATGCCCAGGATAATGCGGCCGCGTCCACCGCGTTTTGCGCCCGGCGGCGCTCCGCGTAAACCCGACCAAGGTCAACGGCCAGGGCTGCGAAGCCCATCAGGCCGACGATGGCAAGCGCGATTAATACTAACGCCTGCCCCTGCTCCATGCGGAGGTTGCGAACTGTGTGTGTATTCAATTGTTTGTTCACCCAACACTCTCCCCGATCAATCTAAAACGGATATTGGTATGCCGCTAAGATACAGCGTTATCAGCCACCACTAGGACAATCATCCACCATAATCGTATCCGAGACGTTTACCGATAATGGATACGTGGTCCGGCCAATAACGGCCCCCAAAAAGGGAACCATAATTGGATGGGTAATGGTGATCGAAACCTTCACAATACTGCCTTTTTTCCAGGCGGCGCCCCCGCCATAGGTGATGGATTCCACCAGAACCTGTCCCGCATCAATATCCTCCATGCTCAGCGGGGCTGTTGTGCTCCGCCGCAGGCGGTCCCTGATCAGCGTCTCATCCGGGCACATGATGCCGTACGAAGCCGCTTCCTGGGCAGCATCGCGCAGGGCCGTCATCATATAAAAGGCCCAACCCAGGTCAATGACCACAGAGAGTAAAATCAGCAGGAACACCAGGCTGACGGCCAGCTCCATAAAGCTTTGCCCGCGCTCGCTACCATGCCTACCCAAAATTCGTTTTTTTGCCATCATCCAAAACCTCCTGGCAGCATTTTCCAGGCTGCCCCCATTCTAGCGCGCTGTGAAAGGCATATACAGCCGAAGCATCCTTCCGCCTTCTTCATACGCGCCAATATCACACCCCACCGTGCCGTCCTCGTTACCGTCTGCCCACCGGCCGTGCATGCGCTGATCGATCGAGGGACAGTTCGTATTTCCTAATGGGATAGCGTCGACCGCGGGGCTGGTCTTGCTGGTGAAACCGTATGTTTTTGTTACGCTGTCATAATAGTCCAGGCTCTTCAATAGCGGGTTCTTAGTACTATCACTACCCACGAGGTCTGTTCCACCCCAACTGCATGCCAATTGGCCGGCGGGTATCGTCGCGCTGCCGTAAACCAGGTTATATCCATTCGCTACAATCGGCACCGCGCCTGCCTTGAGAGCGCAGTTGGGATAAGTGCCTTGCGAAAAGATCGTATTTCGGACAACCGTGGTGGCATTGATTTCGACCAGCAAACCCGTTCCGCCATTTTCCGCAATGGTATTATTGATCAGGGTCAACGAGCCTGAGTTCGACAGGCCCCCACCGCCAACAGACGAATCGGATATTTTATTCTTGGCGATGGTTGTGTTCTTTATGATCGCGACGCTCATGGTTCCAACCAGGCCGACGCCATTGTCCATGCCGCCGCCGGTGCTGTCACCGGTGTTGTTGATCAGCAAACTGTTTTCCAGAATCATTGAGCCTACGTTGTAGATCCCGCCCCCATCCCCAGAGGTATTATTGTCAAATGTAGAATAGGTGATTTTTAAGTTGGATGCGTGATAGTTTGTGATGCCACCGCCCTCGACCGCCGCGATATTGCCTCTCAGGTATGCCCGGTAGAGGGTCAGATTCGCGCCTTCATTGAGAATTCCAGCCCCACCGCGGGGTAAATTGATAAAGCCCCCCTGGATCCGGAGATTATTCATGTAAACGTTTATGGACCCTTTGACATGGAAGATGCGGTCCCCAAACGAAGATGAGTTTGCATACACCACCGAACCGGTGTATTCATCCATGCCAGCCCCGTTAATGACCAGGTTCTGCAGGATATCCAGATCCCCTGTAATGGCCTGGTCATCCGGACCGCTAACCGGGTTTGTGCGGTCCAGGATATAAACGCCTCGTTTGAGCGTAATCGTGTCCGCTCCGCTGCCGGCCGGGCAGCCGTTAATCGGATAGTCGTTATTTGCCGCCCAGATGGCCTCGCGCAGCGAGCAGGTATACGGGTCGGTGAAAAATTCATCCACTGTGGTATTAACGATGATAGTTGTACTCGCACTCACCGGCCTGGGCGTTGCCAGAAAAGCGGAAGCGATTAGAACCAACAGGGCCAGTACATTGAATGCTCGAATACGTTTCATGAACCCATGCTCCAGTTTACGGGGTGATCTTTTCGCGCTCGATCTCCAACACACAGTTATTCTCGCTAAAGCGGATGACAATTAGATAAGAACCCATCGGCATCGAGTGATTGAATACCATGCGCATTGTCTTGTTTTCACCCTTGTTCATGCCAACATAAGTACCGTCCCAACCGGCGGTACTGCCGGAGACCGTCTGGTGCGTAGGGCCTAAACCGGCTGAGTTTTGCCACAGGCAGTTGCCATTTCCACCCGTAGAATCACAGGTATTGACCGAGCCTCCAAATCGAAGCTCCTGCAAGTTGGCGGCCGGGTCGCTTGGCCAGCTGAGCTCTACCGATGTAACATCGGTTTTGGTAGCGCCGGACACATTCGGGTTCGCAATTTCGAACTGGATCGCGCTGCCGACCTGGAAGATATCCCCGCCCGACGCCAGGTTCGGACAGTAATCGGGTAAGGGCGTCTTGGTTGGGATCATCGGGATCGCCGTGTTGGTTGCAGTGGCTTCGGGAATAATAAACGTGGGTGTGGGCATCCCAGGCTCCAGCGTTGCGGTCGGTGCAAGGACGGTAACGTTAATCGTCTTGCTGTTCGCCGTATAATCGGGATCCGCTTCATCAGGATATTCCACAAGGATCGGGAGTGAACTACCCGGGCTGCTGGGCACAAAGGTTGCGATGCCAACCCCATTGGTCAGATCCACTCGCTGCGGAGCCACGCCAGGGTAGGTTACGATCACCCAGCCTATCGGCGGCGTTCCCGTGCCGGCTGGGGAAGACAAGGTTACGTTTACCGTCAGCGATGCGCCTACCAGTCCGACAGACGGGGAAACACCTAACCCAATCACTGGAACGGCCTGATTCACCAGATGCGTTGGGTCAGGACCAGGGTCCGTGGTATTGGACGACAAAAAGCAGGTATCCGTCGAATCATAGCGGACGCTGATCGTCCGCAGTCCGGCATGCCAGTAAGTGGCTTTGGATCCACAGACATACGTTGATGTATGCTCGGTCTCATCGACCAAGGTACCAGCACAGGAATACATGTCGCCCGTAAGATCATCATGCAGGTCGATCGTTCCTTGGGGCGGGTAATCCACCCTGGGTTCGTCCGCGACCACCCGCACCGAGTATTGCACTTCCTGCCCGACCAGGGAAGGCTCCGGGATCGCGTATAATTCAATGGTGGTGCTGGACGTGCATGGATCCACCGCGGTTGGCGCTTCGCCGACCGGCACGCTGCGCAGGATGGTGCGGAAGGTGGTTGCTTCCAGCGGGAAACTGGGCAGGCTGACAAACGGCACGATCGGGACGTAATTTACTTTCACCCGCACGATAATCCGGTCGCCCATCACCACATCCGCCGGTCCCTCTCCACCCGCCGGGCAGGAGTCATACACGGTTGTATCCGGACCGGCATCATACGTAACCTCAACCCCGGTGTCATCCGCGACATCGATATCCGTGGCATTCACCCCCGCGAACGCGCCCAGGCGTACGGCCGCGGCCCGGATCGAATCACAATCCTGGTAACGGGGGAACGTGGATGGCGCTTCGCCGACGGCTGAGCCCCAGCGAGCTGCCTCGCGGCTGGCCGAAACCACCGACGAATAAACAAAGAACAGGTGACCAAAAGCAAAAATCCCCAGGATCACCAGCAATAGGATGGGCAGTACCAGGGCAAACTCAACCATCCCTTGCGCGGTTTGTAAATTTTTCAACAGTTTCTTGTGCATTGGTTATCCTTTCCCTTTCGCCGCGGACCAGGGAAAAGCGAGCAGGATTACGGAATAATTACATTTCTATTATGACACAAAATAACCCAAACATACCCGCCGCTCGCTTTTCACCTACTTTACAAAAGGAAAGAAGCCTCGTGTTCGCCGAAACGAACCGTGGCCCCCCTCTTTCCACTGTTACCCTTACCCTGCAGAAATCAATATCCAATAATGGTTGTACCTTTGGTAACAACCTTTGCTCAATCGTCCCGATATACTGATTATACAAAAAGAAACGTTGGTTTTCTAGTTTTATATCATTCCTTACAATTCTATTAGTTTAAACAAACCAAAATATAACCTTCGCGGCTGCGCCCCAACAAGAGAAGGCGCCAGGCATGCAGCCCATGCCTGGCGCCCTCATAGTTCGCCGCCGTTTTCGATTTATTGCGCCACAATATTTATTGTGCCACAATTTATTGTGCCACAATTTATTGTGCAAGCTCTATGGTGGCCGGCATGCGGAAATTCTCATCTTCTAGATAATCGATGGTTAGCTCCGCGGTGCCCACCACTTTAATCGTGTCACATATAATGTTTGACCGGAGGCCCAGGCTGGTGCCATTGCCTTCGATGAGGCACTTATCCTGACCGGACGTTTTACGAGGACCTGGCGCATAAATGGTACCCGAGTAATTCGAATCGGAACCGCCGCCAATGCGCACTTCCCCGGCGTTCTCATAAGGCATAAACAACAGCATCCCGCTCCATTCTTCGCCGGCGCCGTCAATGATGCTGGTTCCCCCCTGCGCCACGGCCATCAGGTTCACCGAGGTATTGCCGCCCAGAATAAAATCGCCGCGATGCATATAAATCATGATCCCCTCACCGGTGATCACACCGCCGTTCATCACAAAGGAATCATTCAGGCAGTACAACCCCGGCGCCAGGTGCAGCTCGCTTTTCGTCCCGGTTACTTTGATGCCTTCCTCGTAAATTCCGGGCTGGATGGTCTGGCTCTTCGCCGCGGTATAAGACCGGTTGGGCAGGTTCGAGCAGTCCGGCGGCTTGATATAGGGCATCTCTTTGGGCTGCTGGCACTGGTGGACGCCTCCATCCACATGCAGCGTCGGGTTGCCGTTTACATTCCATCCCCCGGCCAGGTTCAACGAGCCGCCCTCGATGTCTACCGTTCCGTTGCCTTCCAGGACTCCCGAAGTGCAGCTCGCCCCCCCGCTGCCACCGCAGCCACTGCCGCGGGTAGAATCAGAAAAGGCGTTCCCGCCTACCAGATGCGTGCTCCCATTCCCGGCAAACTTTAACCCCTGGCACGCCTCCGGGCCGGTCGCGTGCAGCACGTCGCCGGCATACAGGCCGCTGGCTCGATTGACACGCGCCACGGATTCTACGGTCAGGTCCAGCGGACCCTGGTAAACAAACTGCGAGAAAACCTGGTCGACTGCCGAGTGGACAATAACCTGGTAATACTGGTTGCGCTCTTCCTCGGTTCTGCCAGACGCTGGGCCATAGGGTCCGCTGATCGGCGGGTTATATATTTCTACATCCACGCGGACATCTTCGTTGCGGTTCGTGTCCATGTCGAAGATATCGTTCATGTTCAGCTGGCCCAGCGCGGCCGCCTGGTAATCATTCGCCTGCGTGGCCGCGAAAGCAGCCGCCAGCACCGCGGCGTCCGCGGCGCTCTGTACCCGGCGCCGCTCCGCGTAGAGCCGGCCAATATCCACCGCCAGGGCGGCAAAGCCAAACATTGCGACAATTGCCAGCACAATGAGCACCAGGGCTTGTCCGCGTTCAGAACGATTTGTTTTCATAGTCCACCCTCCCAAAATCCTCATGGAAAAATTCTCCCATCTGCTGGAGAAAAACGAACTCGTTTACTGGCAGTCTGTATCCCGGGTGCGTAAGATCGCATCGGATACGTTTACCGCTAATGGATACGTGGTTGTGCCGATAAATGACGCCACAAACGGCGTGCGGATCTCATGATTGATCCAGACTTCCACCCGCATGCTGCGGCCAAAGGCCGGGGCCAGTGCGGGGGCCGCGGCGCATGAGGCCGGCGGGTTGGCTGAATCGATCACGCATACATGCACATTGGCTGTCGGGATATCGCTGATATCCAACGGCGCGCCGGCGCTTTTCTGCAGCCGGTCGATGATCAAATCGGGGTGATTGGGGCACATGGAGGCGTAAACCGCGGCTTCCTGCGCCGCGTCCCGCAAGGCGACCAGCGAATAAAACGCCCAGCCCAGGTCAATCATGGCGGACAGCAGGGTTAGTAAAAACACCAGGCTGATGGCCAGCTCGATAAAACTTTGCCCGCGCTCGCCTTTTCGGATTTGGCTGTCCCGCGGCGCGCCGCTGGTTTTGCATACCAGGCAGTTTCCGCGTTGATGGTTGTGTTTCTGCATGCATGATCTCCTTCTGGCTTTCTCCTGGTGCCGACCGTTAGCGAACGACCACCGGTGCGTACAGGCTGAAGCCTGTCGCGCCTGACTCAACCGCGCCAATATCACAATCTTTTATCCCATCCGCGTTCCCATCCACGGGCCGGCCAAACCCGCGCTGGTCAACCACCAGGCAGGCCGCATCCACGCTGTTCAATTGCGTCGATCGCGGGGCTGCCCAAGGAGAGCATGTACGTTTGGGTATATCCGCCGTTATCCGCAAGCTGGGCATCCAGCATAGGAACATCGACTACCCCGTCGCCGCTGCCCGCAAATATACACGGGGCTGCGCCGGTTTCGCCCGCAGCGTCCCGCAGGTTGTGGCCCTGGCTGGTAAAGGTCCCCAAACTGCTTACCGCACAGTTGGCTTCCGCATTGCGCGCAAACAGGCTGCCGCCCACAGAGGCGGCGGCTGTCCCTTCCACGCGCAGCCCGCCTCCCGCCTGGTCCGCGATGGTGCTGTTGTTCAGGGTCAGGCTTCCGGCGTTGAAAATCCCCACGCTGTTTGTGGGTCCCGCATCCAGCGGGGCATTATTTGCCCCAATGCTCGTGTTGGTCAACGCCGCGCTGCCGCCGCTCACCCGCAAGCCGGTGCCACCGTTTTTCGCGATGGTGCTGCTGTTAAGGATCAAATCCCCCGCGCTGGCGATGCCCGCGCCGCCGGTTGGGTCGCCGGGAGCATTCTCGGTGATGTTGCTGCTCGCCACGCGAACATCCGATTCGCTGTTCACCCGCAGCCCCAACCCGCTGTTCTGGGCAATGGTCGTCTTCGAAATGGTTACCGTCTCCGACGCGCTGCTTTTTACCACCACCCCGGCGCCGGTATTGGCGCTGATCTGGCTGTTTTGAAGGGTTAGCTGGCCGCCGCAGTCAATCCCCGCGCCGATATCCGGGCTGGTGGAACGGTTCCCGCGAAACTGGCTGCCGGTAGCGCTGACAACCGATCCACTGTTGATCTGCAATCCAATGCCATCATTATTCTCTACGACGCTTTCATTAATGGTCAGCAAGCCACTGCTCGAAATACCCGCCCCTTGCTGGGGGCTCCCCACATGGTTTCCGGTAATCGTGCTGCCGGTAATTTGGATATTGTCCAAATAGAAATCAAACCAGTTACTGGCCAGGCCGCCGCCTGTGGTTTGCGCGCTGTTCCCCGAAATCGTACTGCCAGCGATAATTAAAGCGCCAACATTGTAAATTCCCCCGCCACTCTGGGTGGCGGTGTTATTGGAGATCACCGAGCGGCTGATCGACAACGTAGCGCCGCGCCGGTTGTATACCCCTCCGCCGCTGCTGCCGTTGTTGTCGGAAATGGTCGAATCGTTCACTACCAGCGCCCCACCCGTCAGGTTGCTGATGCCGCCGCCGATAAAGTTAATATTGGAATTGCCCGCGATGACCACCCGGTCGAGCTGGAGGGCGGCTCCCTGGTTCAAAATCCCGCTCCCGCCTTCTGTGCTGGAAGCCCAACCGCCGTTGATTTGCAGGTCGCTCAACTTGACCGTTGGCCGGTTCGCGCCGGCGAGGATATGGAACACCCGGTCGCCCAACCCCACCGCGCTGATCTTGGTGGTGCTTGAACCTGCGCCGCTAATCGTCAGGTTCGTCAGGATATCCAGATCGCCCTCTGCGTAATCTTCCACATTCGGGTTACTGATCGATAGAACTGTATTCCCCGGCCTGTAACTGGATCGTGTCCATACTGCCATCCGCCTGGCACCCACCAAACGGGTGCATTCAGATACACGGCGTGAATGGCTTCACGCAAGGAACATCCCTTTCCCCATCCGATCTCATCAAACTCGTCTTCATGAAATATTACCGTAAACGTGGCGCCAGCCTGAACCGGCTGGTGTGTCCCCAACACAGTGGAGACAACCAGTATCCAGATTGCAAAGGTAGAGAAAACTCGCTTGGGCGCCAGGTGCATAACGGCATACATCCTATTTCCATAGACATACAGGCTCAATAGCCCGCCGGGATTTCCAGGACACAGTTGTTCTTAAAACGAATGGTAAAGTAGTAGGATCCGGGCGGAGGCGGCGCGTTGAAGAGGTAGTACATGAATTTCATATTTCCACCGTTCAGGTCGGCGGCCTTTGGCGTCCAGATGCGCGTTTTGCTGTTGAGCGTTTGCTGCGGCGGGTTCAGGCTGTTGAGCGCGTCTGGCGCCTGCCACAAACAGTTCTGTTCGGCTGCCTTTGGACCAGAAGTACAGGCGCCCAGGTTGGCGAGCGTCCCAAAGCGGACTTCGCGCAGTTTCGCGGTTGGGTCCTCTGGCCAGGACAGCTCAATACTTTCGATGGTTGTGTTGCCCCCATTCTCATTGGAAATTTGGAATTGGGCGGCATTTTGCGGGCTAAAGTCCACATCGCCAACCAGGAACGGGCACGTAATGGGTGTGGCCGTCTTGGTGGGCGTGGGCGTGATGGTCGTACTGACGTCCGGGGTTGGGGTAAGCGTGGGCGTGTTCGTGGCCGCTACCCGGATGGTGTGCGGCTCTGGCACGGAGGGCGGGCTGGGATTGAAGTTGGAATCGCCGCCGTACAGGGCGATCAGCTCCACGGTGTCAAACGGGTAAAGGATGCAGAAGCCCACTCCATCCGTAATGAACGTGGAGCAAGTCCGCCCGACCTGATCGGAAACGGTTACCAGACCGCCGTCCGGCAGCGCTCCGGCCGGAAATTCCGGCGCCACGGTAAATTCAATTCTCACGGGAAATGCCCAGGTTGCTGGATCCGGGTCCAGGCTGTTCGGCCAGGATGGGTCCGGGTCGTCCAGCGTAATCGTGACGATGGTATCCGCCTTAATGATATCAAAGGGCTCGTCGATCAGCTCGCTGGGCTGGTAACAGGCCGTCCCCGGGTTATAGTGCGCGGTAATAAATTTTGTTCCAATATCCGGGTAGCCTTCGGGAACCAGCGGAGGGCTGGGCCAATTTTTGGGAGGAACTCCCAACACTTCCAGGCCGCAGGTGACCCCGGTGGAACTGGCATTCACGGTACAGGTATGGATGACGTCCGGACGCAGCGGGTCGGTATCATAGATATCCACTGTGCCGGTTGGCGATGTGCCGTCACTGGCAATCACTCGCACGCGCACGTCCACCGGTTCGTTTACCTGCGGCCAGGCCGGTAAAATCACTGGCTCATTGCTGTGTAACATTTCTATGATTATCGTGGTGGATGGGCAGGCCGGCTTCGCGGTTGGGCGGTCCCCGACCGGCAGGCTCTTGATAATGGTGCGCGAGGTAGTTGCGTTCATGGGGAAGGTCGGGATGTTCACCAGCGGCACGATGGGGCGGTACGCCACTGTAACCCGCACGTTGATCCGGTCGCCATAAGCAACATCGACGGGTCCGATATCATCGGTGCAGTCGTCGTAGTCTGGGTTGGTGTCATTCGGACCATGATCGAAGCTAATGGCAACCCCCGGCGTCGCCGCGTCCGGGCTATCTACCGCAGTGACGCCCGCGAACGAGCCCATCCGTACGGCCGTGGCGCGGATGCCGTGGCAGTCCCGGTAGCGCGGGCGCAGTGAATCCGTAACGCCTACAGCGGACCCCCACCGGGCAGCTTCGCGGCTGGCAGACACCACGGCTGTATACGAAAAGAAGAGATGTCCAAAGCCAATCACGCCAAAAATGACTAACAGAAGGACTGGCAGCACTAAAGCAAATTCGACAATCCCCTGAGCAGTTTGCGGATTCTTTACCCGGAACTTAGGCATAGCTTACCCTCTCAAATCCCCCTGCGGGAAGCAGATATATAACCTAAAACGAAACAATTTTTGGATTGTTACACAAAATATTTTCATAATCTTCATCCAATTGTTATACTACTGGATTAGTAACCAAGATTTTACCAGAAAACAACATTGCAATTTAATGCCCCAGGCTCTGTAGGTTCTCGAACCCCATACAGAGCCTGTTGTTTTTCATTCCTTGGGCGACCCATTCATTTTAATGCATAAGTTGGCTGACCCGGCTACCGGTATTTGCTTCGGATTACTTATTCTTGCCGGACGGTTGGTTATCTTTTTCTTTCGGTTTCGTTTCAGGCTTATTCGAGGTCGCTGGCAGCGGCTTCTTTGGCGGTGCTACCTTCTGGGTATTGGCCGGCCTGGCGGTTTGGGTCATTTTTTCTTGCGGCGTCAGCGTATTTGTGGGGTCCTTCGGCACCACCGTTGTGGTGGGGGCGCCTGGAGTCACAGTCCTGCTGGATTTTCCGGGAACAAGGGTCTCCGTATCACTTACCAGCGGATCGTATGGCGCGAGCGTCTGGCTGGGGATTTCAGTTCCCGTAAATTCTGGGGTCGGCGTGCCAACAGATGTCAACGTACCAGTTGGAGTCAAGGTGCCGGTCTTGTTCACAAATGGGATCCCGGCGATCAGCGCCTCGGTACTGGCGGCCCCCAGGTCCGTCATTTCCTTGGCGTCTACGAGCTGGCTAAACAATGCTGCTGGAGCGCCGGCAGATAGATCATCCAGCCGGTCCGCATTCTCAACCAGGTCATCTTTGAAGGCAACCGCAACCCCTAATTTTTCTTGCGCCTGCGTATTGCTGACTTTCTGAAGCAGTGCAATCGTCAGGTTGACCTGTTGTTTATATTCACTTAATGCCGATCCGGCGGCGGTATAACTAGCTTTCGCCACCAGTGTTTCTACTTCATTAATTCTTCGCTCCGCGAACTGAGCGCTGAGTTGTACCCGCTGGACCTGGTTAAGGGTTACGGTATAGGAGACGTTTTCACTGATGCGCTTGACCGCGTACAACCCATCTCCCGGCAGCGAGCTCTGCGATATGGTTACCACCCCGCCCGTGCCTAACAATAGGAAAAGGATGATGGCTGCTCCGGCAGCCCATTGGAAGACGTGTTGTTTGGGCCAGGCAAAGCCAAACAGGGAGTGCTTGGCTCCCTGGCTCCTGGCCTCGGTCTTGATCCGCTCCATCACCCGCTTGCGTGAAGCAATCACAAACCCGGGACGCGCTTCTACTTCCTGTCGCTGCGATATCAGCCACAACGCCCCCTCTAGCTCGGGCCGGAGCACCTCTGCCTGCTGCGGGTACTGCCCTACCACGCTTTCCAGCGTGGCAGTCCCCGAGAGGATGGCCTCCAACCCGTTCTCTATGATCTGGCTGATTTCCTGCTCATCCCGATCAAACACGCGAACCTCGCTCCATCAGATCTTTTAGCGCTGACAACGCCCGGTGCTGCAACACCCGCACTGCTCCCACGGACCGCTGCATCACCTGTGCCGTCTCCTCTGGCGATAAGCCCGATAAAAACCGGAATATCAACACGTTCCGATAATCCTCCCGCAGCTTGGCGATCGTGTCCCGCAGGGTGTGGTTCTCGATGTGCATGTCCACCATCTCCTCCGGTCCCGCTTCGTGTGACTGCAGTTCCATATCCTCAATCGATTGCACGTTCTTGTGCTGGCGGTAGTAGTCGATCAGCGAGTTGCGCGCGATGCGGAACAGAAAAGCCGAAAACGGCAGCCCGCGCTCGTCGTACTTGGGTAATGCGCGCCATGCTCGCAGAAAAATTTCTTCCGTCAGGTCTTCCGCGTCCAGGCGGCTCTCCAGGTGCGAATAGATATATCGGAAGATGACCTCGGCATACTGTTCATACAGCACGCCGTACGCCTCCGCGTCCCCATTCTTCACCTGTTGGATGACTTGCTCATCATCGAACTGCCGCTCTGGCATTCGTTACCCTATTAAACGCAGCCACAAATTTCTTGTTACAGTTACGGTTTTTTTCAGGTAAACCGCAAATAAACTTTGCTCCGAATTTTTTCCTTATTTGGAGAGTCCCTCTGTCTAATTGTATTATAAACCATTTTATCGTTACTTTGTCTGTATAGGTACATTACAATCTCCCTACTGTTTTTCTACTCCCTTCCATGGGGAATCAAAGACAGGCGAGGGTACCCTCGCCTGTCTTGCAAATCTTCCAGTTAATACGGTCTATCCGCTATACCCCTGGCGCGGAGCCATCTGGGGTAGAGCTCGGAAACGATGATGTGGGTACGGTTGGCAGGCTAAATGGCTGTTGTGAAGGGGTTTCCGTAGGAGGCAAAACAACCGGCATAGCCGTGGATTGCTGGTCAATCGTAGGGAGGTTCGTTGGCAGATCCGTGGGTAGGTCTGTTGGGGCGGCTGTTGGAAGATCGGTAGGCGTGACCGACGGCACCGGGGTTTCGGTAGGGATGGGCAGGTCGGTGGGCGTCGGCTGGACGGTGGGTGTATCCGTTGGCAATGGAACGGCCGTCGCTGTTGGTAGACTGGTTGGCACAGCCGTCGGGTTGGGGACAGCCGTATTCTGGGGCGGATAGGTAGGCACCGGGGTGTTTGGAACCGCAGTATCGACCGGCCTGAATGAGTTTGTTGGCGCCGTGGTCGGATTCCTTGGCACACTGGTTGGCTGGATTACCGGCTGTGTTTGGGTTGGATCGGCAGGAGCTGCCGGTGGCGCGGCCTTCTTTTCCTGAATTTCTTCGTATACGCGGTTTGCGGTCACTACGCCATTCTTCGATACGCTGAGCGCTTTTTGAACCCCAACGTTTACTTTCCCGTTCGCGTTGGCCGGCACCCGCTTCGCGATGATCGCCAATTGTTCTGTATTGGTGACCAGGCCCTCTTTCACCGTGACTGCCAGTTGTTCTACCCCAACCGGTTGGTTTTCCTTCGTTTGAACCTGTTTTAGCAAAATCAGCGTCTGAGCAATGCCCAGCTCATAATCCTGTAAGGAGACTTCGGCGGTGTTATATTCCCCTTTATCGATCAACGCCCTGGCCTCATCCAACCGCCGGTCCGCGAACTGAGCGCTGAGCTGTACCCGGTCGACTTCGCTAAGGGTTACGGTATAGGAAACGTTTTCACTGATACGCTTGACCGCGTACAACCCATCGCCCGGCAGCGAGCTCTGCGATACGGTCAGCAGGCTGCCTGCGCCCGTCATCAGCAGCATCAGCGCCACCACGGTCATAACCCATTGGAATGCGTTCTGTTTGGGCCAGGCAAAGCCAAACAGGGAGTGCTTGGCTCCCTGGCTCCTGGCCTCGGTCTTGATCCGCTCCATCACCCGCTTGCGTGAAGCAGTCACGAACCCGGGGCGTGTTTCCACTTCCTGTCGCTGCGATACCAGCCACAACGCCCCCTCTAGCTCGGGCCGGAGCACCTCTGCCTGCTGCGGGTACTGCCCCACCACGCTTTCCAGCGTGGCAGTCCCCGAGAGGATGGCCTCCAACCCGTTCTCTATGATCTGGCTGATTTCCTGCTCATCCCGATCAAACACGCGAACCTCGCTCCATCAGATCTTTTAGCGCTGACAACGCCCGGTGCTGCAACACCCGCACTGCTCCCACGGACCGCTGCATCACCTGTGCCGTCTCCTCTGGCGATAAGCCCGATAAAAACCGGAATATCAACACGTTCCGATAATCCTCCCGCAGCTTGGCGATCGTGTCCCGCAGGGTGTGGTTCTCGATGTGCATGTCCACCATCTCCTCCGGTCCCGCTTCGTGTGACTGCAGTTCCATATCCTCGATCGATTGCACGTTCTTGTGCTGGCGGTAGTAGTCGATCAGCGAGTTGCGCGCGATGCGGAACAGAAAAGCCGAAAACGGCAGCCCGCGCTCGTCGTACTTGGGTAATGCGCGCCATGCTCGCAGAAAGATTTCTTCCGTCAGGTCTTCCGCGTCCAGGCGGCTCTCCAGGTGCGAATAGATATATCGGAAGATGACCTCGGCATACTGTTCATACAGCACGCCGTACGCCTCCGCGTCCCCATTCTTCACCTGTTGGATGACTTGCTCATCATCGAACTGCCGCTCTGGCATTTCTCCGTCCTGATTATGTCGTAATTACCCTCCCCGGGGAACGACCACTGATGAAAATGCAAACCCCCCTTTTTCGGAGCAGCTTGCCAATCACCAAATAAAAGGGTTCACTACTTCCAATCCTATATATTTTACACCGTTTTTGATACTTTGTATTAAAAGTATAAATACACTGCTATGATTTCGATAAAGTTTATCATAAAATATCATAAACTCAGTTTAATTCTACCTTTTGGATATTCTACAGGGGTAATTCCTGTAATTGATAGGGTTATCCCCTACCCCGCAAGCCTGCCCGAATTAGTAAAATTCATATCGAAAGGCAAAAAAAAGGGGATATTCCGTTATATCCTTTGGAGAAGAATCAGCAAGTGAAAATAGCGCTTATTAGCCAGCCATTGGACGCTTTTATCCCTCCTTCGATGAATTCCATTGGCATCTGGATCAATGAAATTTCGCGCCGCTTAGCCAGGGAACATACCGTCTTTGTATACGGCCGCCGTGGGATTGCGAACCGCCGTGGGATTGGCGAGCCGGTGATCACCCGCTACATACTTTCCCTCCCGCCGCGCTGGTTGGCCCGGCTGTCAAAATTCGCCAACCGCTTAAGGAGCCCGAAGCGGCCCTTTTTCTCCTCCTATCTGTACGCGCTGGAATATATCCTCCCGATCGCCCTGGATTTGAGACGCAACCAGGTGGATATCGTCCACTTGCAGAACTTCTCACAGTTTGTGCCCATCATCCGGGCTTTCAATCCGCGCATAAAAATTGTGCTGCACATGCGTTGTGAATGGCTGTCCTTGTTAGATCGAGAAATCATCGAGCCGCGGATACAAAAGACCGACCTGGTTCTGGGCGTCAGCCAATATATCACCGATAAAATCCGGGACAAATATCCCCGATATGCCGATAAGTGCCAGGTGGCCTACACCGGGGTCGACACGCACGTATTCCAACCCCTTCCGGAAACTCCTGACAGGCCAAAAACCAGCCCCAAAATCCTCTTCGTCGGCCGCATCACCCCGGAAAAAGGGGTGCACATCCTTTTGGAAGCCTTCAAACAAATTGCCCCGCGCCACCCCCAACTGGAAATGGAGCTCGTCGGGTCGTTTGGTTCTTTGCCCAGAGAACAACTGGTTGGGATGAGCAAAACAGACCAGATCCGCCAGCTGGAGCAGTTCTATTCCGGGCCGGATTACCGGACCCATCTGCAGGGCATTCTTCCCCCCGAACTGCAAGACCGGGTCCGCTACATTGGAAACATCCCGTACGCCAAAACGATTGGCTATTACCAACACGCGGATATCCTGGTCAATCCCGCGCTCAGCGAACCTTTTGGCCGCAGCCTGATTGAAGGCAGCGCCTGCGGCGCGCCAATTATTGCCTCACAAACCGACGGAATGGTGGAACTGGTGCAGCCTGGCAAAACCGGCTACCTGGTGCGGCCGGGGGATGTCGCCGAGCTTGCCCAGGCCATCGAAACGCTCCTGGATAACGAGCCGCTGCGCCAGAGTATGGGGCAAGCCGCCCGCCGTTTCGCCGTCGAACAGTTTTCGTGGGAAAAAATTCATTCCAATCTGCTGCGGCAATATCATTCGCTCCACCCGGTAATCACACCGCTGATGGAAGAGGTGCATGGGTAAGGCCCCTACCCGGCGGTTCGAATGGACGCGCGACGAATAATCGCGCGTTTACAAATCCCACTCGCTAAAATCCCAGTCGTGCAATTCCTGGCGCAGCGTCTTGCGGTCGCGCAAGGCGAACTTGCCCAGCACGCGCTCGGCGTAGGTTGCCACCGTCTCCGGTTTGATCTTCAAGCGGGCGGCGATCTGCCGGCTGGTATAGCCCAGGCAGATCAGCGCGGTAACCTGCCGCTCGCGCATCGTGAGCGTATCCCACCGCCGCAAATACTCCTCGCGCAGCCACAGCGCGTGCAGCTGTTCATCCACAAAGTGCTTCGCCATCTCCTCAGGCGTGCAGCGCGACTCCCTGGCAAACTCCCGCAACGTGCGCAGCGTGTCCACCTCCAGGGTAAAATTACGCGCCGGCCTGGGCCCAAACCAGCTGCGAATAGCGTTGAAGATCCGCTCATATAAGTACATTTGTTCTATAATAACACAACCCAACCCGGCGCTCAAGCGCCTTGCGCTGTCAGCCTGACCAAATATAGATTGAAGCCAATGCCTGACCGCCCCATTCCCCACCCGCCGACTATGATACACTTTCTTCACTGACGACTGATAACTGTAAACTGACAACGATACACTGACAACGACCAACCCCTATGAAAATCGAATCTGCCGAAATCCGCATTATTAAGCTCCAGCTCCTGCGACCTTTTCAAACCTCTTTTGGCACCGAAACCGAGCGCACCATCCCCATCCTGACCCTGTATGGCGAAGGCCTGGAAGGCTATGCCGAGGGAGTGATGGAAATCCGCCCGCTCTACCGGGAGGAATTCTTGGCCGGCGCGCTGGCGCTGCTAAAAGAAGCCCTGCTGCCCCGCCTCATTGGGAGCGACCTGCGCACCCCGCAGGAAGTTTCTGCCCGCCTGGCCATGTTCCGCGGCAACCGCATGACCAAGGCCATGCTCGAAATGGCTTTTTGGGACCTGTGGGCCAAAAGCCTCAACCAGCCGCTGAGCGCGCTGCTGGGCGGCTCGCGCGGCAGCATTCCGGTGGGCGTCAGCCTGGGCATCCAGAAATCGCTGGAAGCCACCCGCGAGCAGGTCCAAAAACACCTCGACCAGGGCTACCAGCGCATCAAGCTCAAGATCAAGCCCGGCTGGGACGTCAACCTGATCGCCTATATCCGCCAGGAATTCCCCACGGCCGTCCTGACCGTAGACGCCAATTCGGCTTACTCCCTGGCCGACATCCACATCCTGCGCGAGCTGGATGCAGTACCGCCTGGATTATATCGAACAGCCTCTGGCCTACGATGACATCCTCGACCACGCCCACCTGCAAAGCCAGCTCAAAACGGCCATCTGCCTGGATGAATCGATCCTCTCCGCCGAAGACTGCCGCAAAGCGCTCGAACTGGGCGCCGGGCGGGTGATCAATATCAAGGTAGCGCGGGTGGGCGGTCACCAGGAAGCGCGCCGGGTTCACGATGTGGCCCAGTCCTTTGGCGCGCCGGTGTGGTGCGGCGGCATGCTGGAAAGCGGCATTGGCCGGGCGCATAACATTCACCTGGCCACCCTGCCCAACTTCACCAAACCCGGCGATACCAGTTCCAGCAGCCGCTACTGGAAGCAGGATATCATCAACGAGCCGCTGGAAACGCAGGACGGCTGCATGCCCGTGCCTCAGGGCCCGGGGATTGGCGTCACCCTCAACCGCGCCTTCCTCGACCGGCTGACCATATTCAAGGAAACCATCCGGCCATGAAACGGCGCTTGAAGCAAGCGCCGCTTCGCTTCGAAGCGCCGATTCGAAGCAAAGCGGCAGTTCGAGACATCCAAAGGACGGATCGAAATCCGCGAGCTGGCCGCCATCGCCGAAATGATCGCGGCGGAACAGATCCAGCAGGCGGTGTGGGGCATGGACAGCATCCCTACCCCCAAGGAAATGCTGATCCCGGTCCAGCACGAGGGCGGGCTGCTGGCCGGCGCCTTTGCCGCGGACGGCGGGGATATGGTCGGGCTGATTTTCGGCTTTCCCACCCGCGACCCGGCCGCCATGCACTCGCATATGCTCGGCACCCTGGAGCGACTGGCGCGGGCTGGGCATTGGCGCGCGCCTAAAATGGTTCCAGCGCGACTGGTGCCTGGAGCGCGGCATCCCGCAGGTGCGCTGGACGGTCGACCCGCTGCGCGCGCCAACGCCGAGCTGAACATCCGCCACCTGGGCGCCACCGCCTCCACCTATCTGCCCGATTATTACGGCGCCATGCAGGGCATCGACGCCGGCGCGCCTACCGACCGCCTGCTGGTCGAGTGGCAGCTGGACAGCCCGCGGGTGGCCGGGCGCGCTGGCAGCGAGGCAGCGGCCAGCATGCCCGACCTGGGCTTCCCCAGCGCAGGGACGCTCAACTGCCGGGTGGATGGGCGCCCCGCGTCCGCGCATCTCGATCTTACCACGCCCACACCTGCGCCTCTTCATCCCGCAAGATTTTCTGAACCTCGCCAAAACCGACTCCGCCCTGGCCCTCGTCTGGCGTATGCACACCCGCGAGCTCTTCCAGCAAGCCTTTGCCGCCGGGTATGCCGTCACCGGTTTCACCCGCGTCGATGGACCCGCATATCTGCTTGAAAAGAGCGCTTAGCCCTAAAAGGTTCCTATGTTCAATATCACCCCCATCACCCTCACCGGTAAAATCGTGCGCCTGGAGCCCCTCAGCCACGGGCATGTGCCCGACCTGGCCGTGGCCGGGAAAGACGAAAGTATCTGGACTTTTATGCGCTACGGCCCTGTCACCACCGCAAACGGAAATGCAGCGCTTTGTCGACAACCTGCTCACCCTGCAGGAACGCGGCACCGACCTGCCCTTCGCCGTAGTCCACCGCGAAACCGGCAAAGCCATCGGCATGACCCGCTACATGAACATCGAGCGCGGCAACCGCGCGCTGGAGATCGGCGGAACCTGGTACGGCGTGGATTACCAGCGCACCGGGGTAAACACCGAGTGCAAGTTCCTGCTCCTGCGGCATGCCTTTGAAGACCTGGGCTGCATCCGCGTGCAGATCAAAACCGACCTGCGCAATGAGCGCTCGCAGCGCGCCATCGAGCGCATTGGCGCGGTCAAAGAAGGCGTGCTGCGCGACCATATGATCCTGCCGGACGGCACCGTGCGCTCCTCGGTTTACTACAGCATCCTGGCTCGCGAGTGGCCATCCGTAAAACAACGCCTGGTCGGGATGCTGGCAGCGATGATCCTGACCCCCTGCCCGCTTTTCCCAGCTCCTTGCCGGAGCTGAAAACGCTGTCTGGCCGATCTGGTCGCTGATCGAATCGCCCTCCACCGAAAAAGCCGCCGTCGACCTTCTCGGCCAGCGCCTGATCCCCGAGCCTGCGCTCGTTGGGCGGCGATGTGCAGATCTTCCCGCAAATGCAGGCCGGCGATCACCTCCGCTGCCGCTGGGGCGACGGCCCGGGCGGCATCCTGGTCCTGTGCCACATGGATACGGTTTTCGACCTGGGCACGCTGGCCCGCCAGCCCTTCCGCGAAGCGGATGGCAAAATTTACGGCCCTGGCGTGCTGGATATGAAAGGCAGCATCGCCATGCTGATCTGCGTGCTGCGCGTATTGCGCCAGGAAGGCGCCTGGCCGCGCGCGCCCGCTGACCGCTGCTGTTTACCTCGGATGAAGAAACCGGCAGCCTCACCTCGCGCGCCCTGATCGAAAGCGAAGCGCGCCAGGCGGCGGTGGCCTTTTGCCTGGAACCCGCTCTGGCGAATGGCGCGATCAAGACCGCCCGCAAAGGCACCGGTGACATCCATATCCAGGTCAAAGGCGTCGCCGCCCATGCCGGCATCGACCACGACAAAGGCCGCAACGCCATCGCAGGAGCTGGCCCACCACGTTCTCGCCGCGCAGACCCTCACCGACTACACGCGCGGCACCAGCGTCAACGTGGGCGTCATCCGCGGCGGCACGCGCGCCAACGTGGTCCCCGAGGAAGCCCAGGCGTTGATCGATTTCCGGGTCACCACCCTGGATGAACTCCGCCGCCTGGAAAACTGGGTGAGCAGCCTCACCCCGGTCACCTCAGGCACAGCCGTCAGCGCCGCGCTGACCCTCAACCGCCCGCCCATGCCGCGCGATGCGACCATGGCGCAGGCATATGAGAAAGCCCAGGCTATCGCCCGCCAAATCGGCCTGGAACTCACCGAAGGCAGCACCGGCGGTGGTTCGGACGCGAACTTTGTCGCCCCGCTGGGCATCCCCGTCCTGGACGGCCTGGGCGGCGTGGGTGACGGCGCGCACTCGGAGCGCGAATATGTCCTGCTCGATTCGCTGGCCGAGCGCGCCGCGCTGCTGGCGGCCTTGCTGCGAAATTGGTGAACCTTGATTCTGCGCGCGGATTCTGTTCAATTCGATCATAATTGAGATCATATTTAAGGAAGCGCCCTCCGGCCAACCTGCCATCAAGGCACCATCATCGTTGAAGTTCCCCGCATCGCTAACAAAATCTAGATTACAATTCCTTTGGATAATCCAAAAATCAAGAGGTGATTCTATGGCTGCAACGCATCCCGCGCCAGAAGCGCCCGTCCTTACCCAGGACGGCGTCACATTCCGCGATCTGAACAAGAATGGCCGGCTCGATCCATACGAAGACCCGCGCCGCCCCATCGCCGAGCGGGTGGAGGATTTATTGTCCCAAATGACCCTGGCGGAAAAGGTCGGGCTGATGTTCCACACCATCATGCCGGTGGGCATGGATGGAGAGCTGGTGGAAACAAGCAGCCCATTCAGCCCGCACCCCACCTCGCACTTCATCACGGACCTGTTGATGAACCATTTCAACGTGCACCAGATGCCCGCGCCCCGGCTGGCGGTGGCATGGCAGAACCACCTGCAAAAGCTGGCCGAACGCACCCGCCTGGGCATCCCGGTCACCATCTCCTCCGACCCCCGGCATGCTTTTTCGCGTAACCCGGGGGCCAGTCATGTCACGGATGCCTTCTCGCGCTGGCCCGAGCCAATTGGCCTGGCCGCCACCGATGACCCGGCCCTGGTGGAGCAGTTTGGCGATATCGCCCGCCAGGAATACCTGGCCGTGGGCATCCGCACTGCCCTGCACCCCATGGCCGACCTGGCCACCGAGCCGCGTTGGGCGCGCATCAACGGCACCTTTGGCGAAGACGCCGCCCTCTCGGCGCGCATGGTAGCAGCCTACATCCGGGGCTTCCAGGGCGCGGAGATTGGCCCAACCAGTGTCTCCTGCATGACCAAGCACTTCCCCGGCGGCGGGCCGCAAAAAGACGGCCTGGACCCGCACTTCTCCTATGGCAAAGAGCAGGTCTACCCGGGCAACAACTTCGACTACCACCTGGGTCCCTTCGAGGCGGCCTTCCAGGCCGGCACCGGCCAGATTATGCCCTACTACGGACAGCCCATCGGTCTGCCCATCGAAGAAGTGGGCTTTGGCTACAACAAAGATGTGCTCACCGGCCTGCTGCGCGAAAAGTACGGCTTTGATGGCGTGGTCTGCACCGACTGGGGCCTGATCAACCCGCACATCGCCAACGGCAAGGTGTTTATGGAAGCGCGCTGCTGGGGCGTCGAGCACCTCAGCCCGGAAGAACGCGCGCAAAAAGTGATCGAGGCCGGCGCGGACCAGTTCGGCGGCGAGGCCTGCCCCGAGCTGATCATTGCCCTGGTAACCTGCGGCAATATCAGCCAGGCGCGCATCGACCAATCCGTCCGCCGCCTGCTGCGCGACAAGTTCCGCCTGGGCCTGTTCGACAACCCCTATGTCGACCCAGACGCCGCGGAACAGATCGTGGGGAACCCGGACTTCCGCGCCGCCGGAGAACTGGCCCAGCGCAAATCCATTGTGCTGCTCAAGAAAGAAACCGCCCTGCCAATTCAAGGCCGTCCGAAGGTATACGTAGAAGGCATCAGCCCGCAAGCCGCCGGCGAATACGGCCAGGTGGTCGAAAACGCGGCGGACGCCGAGGTCGCCATCCTGCGCCTCAACGCGCCCTTCGAGCAAAAGCCGCCCGAAATGGGCTTTGCCGCCTGGTTCCACGAAGGCGACCTGGACTTCAAGGGTGCGGAAAAAGCGCGCATCCTGGCGCTGCTGGAGCGCGTCCCCACCATTGTGGCGATCGACCTGGACCGCCCGGCCGTCATCCCCGAAATTGCCCAACAGGCTGCCGGCCTGCTGGCCAGCTTCGGCGCTAACGATGCCGCCATCCTGGATGTGATCTTCGGGCGCTTTGCCCCGGGTGGCAAGCTGCCCTTCGAGCTGCCCGCCTCCATGGAAGCCGTGCGCCGGCAAAAGTCCGACGTGCCCTACGATTCTGGCGATCCACTGTTCCCATTTGGGTTCGGTCTGAATTACTAAACAAAAATACGGTTCAAAACCGGGGTGCCGGTTTTGAACCGTATTTTATTTAATCCGCCTCACGCCCCCGCGCGCTCTTCCAATAATTTAATCAACGGCTCCACGAACAGCGTATTCATCCCGCCGCGGAAACCGCCCGCCCGGGGAGTCCGCCCCGCCTGGGGCGTGCCCTGCGCGTTCGGCATTTGGCCGCCTTGAAAACCGCCATCCGGCGGCATAGCACCCCCTGGGCCGCCGCCCATACCGATATCCCCTCCCGAACCTCCGCCGGCCTGGAATCCGCCGTTCCCGCCGCTTTGCGCCCCTCCGGAATTCTGCCCGGCGCTCGCCTGTCGCGTGGCCAGCCGGCTCGGATCGATCTGCGGAACCTCGATACCATACTTCTTCATCAGCGCTTGCGTATCTTCTTGCGACAGTTTCATATCTTTGATCGCTTGCACCTGCTGCTCCGTCATCGTTTCCTGGATTTGCTGGTACACTGCGGTCAATTCATCCTGCGAGGTAGTTGTGCTGGCGCTGAGGCTCTTGACCGCCTTCCACAATGGCAGGAGCTCTTTGGCTTGCTCCGCCGTAACCGCGGTCTCACTGCCTTCCAGGGTGAGTGTCCCCATCGCCAGCATGCCTTGGATGGGCATGTTGCCTGGGTTCTGCCCCGCCTGGTTTTGCGACGGGTTTTGCTGCTGCGCCGGTTGGGCTGTGGCGCTCGCACCTGCGATTGGCAAACTCGAACAGGCCGCCAATCCGAACACCAACCCGGCCGCGATTAGAATAGTGCAAATTTTCTTTCTCATAACAAAGTGGTTCCTTCCCTGTAGAAATTTGAAATGCTGGTTTGCATCAAGATTTATCGCGAATGACGCGAATGCGCGCTATGCGCGAAACGAATGACACGAATAATTCTTATGAAAAAATTCCCATTCGCGCCATTCGTCCCATTCGTGTCATTCGTGATTAAGAACTGTTTCCCCCTCAATTACCCTTTCTTTTTTCACTCACCGGAAATTCCACCCCGGTCGCATTTTGCCAGGTAACGGTGTGCCCGTTCATTTGATCCGAGAACAGTTTTCCATCTCGCACCATAATGATGCGTTCGGTATGATGGGCGATATCCGGCTCGTGGGTAACCATCACAATCGTGCGCCCGCGGTCATGCAGATCGTGCAGCAGCACCAGGATTTCCTCGCTCGAATGGGTATCCAGGTTGCCGGTCGGCTCATCCGCCAGCAGCAGCACCGGGTCGTTCACCAGCGCGCGAGCAATCGCCACGCGCTGCTGCTGTCCGCCGGAAAGCTCGCTGGGCAGGTGCTGCACCCGCTCCCCCAGCCCCACGCTTTCCAGCGCGGCCATCGCCACATCCTTACGCTGCGCCGCGGTCAGCTGGTTCTCGCGCCGGTAGATCATCGGCATAATCACATTATCCAAAGCCGTGGCGCGCGGCAGCAGGTTGAACGACTGGAAGACAAAGCCCAGCTTCTGGCTGCGGATCATCGCCAGTTCTTTGCGCGTATAACCACTGACGTCTTCGCCGTCCAGGATGTACTGCCCCTCGGTTGGCCGGTCCAGGCAGGCGAGGATGTTCATCAGCGTGCTCTTGCCCGAACCGCTAGGCCCCATGATGGCGACAAATTCTCCTGGATAGATCTTGATGCTGATCCCGTTCACTGCCACTACCTCGGCGTCGCCCGCGCCGTATATCTTTTTCAAATCAATCGTTTCAATAATAGCTTGCTTTTCCATATTTCCTCCGCACCTTTACTTGGTCTGCACCGTACCGGTGGTAACCACATCGCCGGCTTTTAGCCCGCTCTTGATTTCCGCGTTTGTTCCGTCTTGCAGCCCCACTTCAACAATCTTCATCTTGGGCTTCCCATCCGTCCCAACGACGAAAACTGCATAGCTGCCGTCGCCCAGGTCGCGCAGCGCCTGAACCGGCACCAGCAGCGCATTTTCCGCGGACCCCTGTACCAGGGTGACCGTCCCGGTCAGGCCCTTGATTAGCCTGGGGCTGGCGGTCGCGTTAGCGCCGGTCGTATTTTCACTGACGTCCAGTTGGATGACGCCCGTGGCAACTTTGTAGTTCCCGGATGTGGTCAGCGAAGGGTCGATGCGCGTCACGCTGCCCTGGAAAGTCTGCTCGGGCAGCGCGTCAAAGACCACTTTGGCCGCCTGGCCCATTGCGAGCTTGCCCATATCCGCCTCATCCACGCTGAAGTTCACCAGCGGGTGCGCCAGGTCGGCGAGGGTGATAAAGGTCCCCGTGCCAGCGCTGTCGCCTGCCGCGCCCGCCACTGAGAGGATGGTGCCATCAAAGGGAGCGGTGAGGGTCGCGCCCACCAGGGCCGCCTTGGCCGTCTCCACCTTGAGTTGGGCGCTGGAAACCTTATTTTCAGCCGTCGCCAACTCAATTGGGTCAATGCCGTTGTTCTTGGTCAGGCTGTCCAGTTTGGCCTGGGCGGTTTGTAGATCCGCTTGCGCCACGGCTGCCTGCGCTTGCGAAGCAGACACTTCGTAATCACTGTACCCCGCGCAGTAATCGTAGTTCGTTTTGGCCTGCGCCACAATATTCTTCTGCGGCAAGATCGTGGTCGCGTAGTAATCGCTGTTGCCGCCGCCGTCGCCCAACGAGTTCAGGTATTCTTTGGCGTGCATATACGTGAAGTAGTATGCGTCCAGGGTAGCCTTATCGCAGCGCACCCAACCCTTCTGCACGACGCCCGATTTCGCATCGGTCACCGCTTTTTGCGCTTTCACCACCGCCAGCTGCGCGTTCGCCAGGTTGGCCGCCGCGCTCTGCTTAAGCGTTTCCAGCGCCTGCTGCGCGGAACTTAAATCCTGCTGAGCCGTATTGATATCATCTTGCAGCGTCGCTGAGGTTGGAAAGCTCGGCCAAAACAGCGCCTTTTTTTACCTCGTCGCTGACCTGTACATTCACCTTTGCCACCGTCCCCGCAGCGGAAAAGGCCAGGTTTTTTTCTTGCCCGGCGACCAGCGTCCCCGAACCAGAGACGGAGAGGTCGATGCTGCCCTGCCGCACCGGGGTGGTATACAGGGTATCCGCGGTCGTTTCCTGGGCCTGCACGGTCGTCTGCTGCTTCCAGTAGAAATATCCCAACCCTCCGGCGGCGAGGATCAGGATCACCAGTACGGGGATCCAGATTTTTCGGACCTTTGAGCGCTTATTGGTTGCTGTCGTTGCTTTTTTCATCCCGATATCCTCTAAATTTGCTGCATGCTTTTTCGTATTCGCGCTGCGCATTCGCTCTTGCGCGATCGCTATAATGATCTACCTCTACCGGCCGTCTTATTGGCTTTCGATCTGGCTCGTAATGATCTTCTCTCCCTCGGAAAGCCCGCTGGTGATTTCCGCCGAAGCAACCGTCTTCAACCCAACCACCACTGCGCGCTTTTCCGGTTGGCCCTGTTCGTTGAGGGTGTAAACATACGCGCTCTGGCCTTCCGGCTCGTATAAGGCCTGCGCCGGAACGATCAGCGCATTCTTCGCCTGCTTGCAGGTTACTTCAACAGATGCGGTCAGCCCTACCGAGAGGGTCTTCCCGGACGCCATGCGCTTCTTTTGCAGTTCCACCAACCCCTGCACCATATTGGCATTGTTGACCGAAACCAGCACCGGCGAGACCTGGGTCACTACCCCCGGGAAGTTTTCCCCGGGCAGGCTGTCGAAAGTCACATCGGCGGCGCAGCCGGTGGCGAAATTCTGCAAGTCGGTTTCGTCGATATTCACCTGCACCTGCGGTTGCTCTAAATCCGCGATGGTGATTAATGTACTCGTATCCACATCGTCCCCTACCTTGGCATTCACCTTCGTGACGGTTCCGTTCATCGGGGCCGTGATCGTAGTGCCGGCCAGCTGGGTCTGGGCTTTGGATAACTGCAATTTCGCGTTATCCAGCGTAGCCTGGGCAACCGCAACCGCCACCGGGTCCACCCCCGCGCTGGCCTTCAGGTTTTCGTAGGTCGTGTTGGCCTGTTCCAGCTTTGCTTTGGCAAGCTGCAGGTTGGCCTGCGAGTCCTGGATTTCCGCGTCGGTGTACCCCTGGCAGTAGGTATAGTTGATTAAGGCCTGGTCGCGCTCCTTGCGCAGCGGGTTCAGGTTCTCCAGGATGTAATCGTGCCCGTAACCAGAATGCGGGTTATTGAGATGGCCTTCCCAGTAATCCACCAGGCTCTGTTCATGCAGGTATGCAAAATAGTATTCCTGGGTCTTGCTCGGCGCGCAGCGGGGGTCGCCTTTGGAATGGGCATTCGCCTGCGCCGTCGCGACCGCTTGTTGCGCGGCAGCCTGCGCGGCCTGGGCCTGTGCCAGCGCGCCAGATGCGCCTGTCTGCAGGTCTTCCAGCGTCTTTTGGGCAACGACTCACGGCCAGCTTCTGGTCCAAAATTGTTTGCTGTAACGCGGCGGTGTCTGCCAGGGTTGCCAGAACCTGCCCCTGGGTCACTGTATCGCCGGCCTGCACGTTCAGGGTCAGCCAGCGTGCCCTCCACCGAGAACCCCAGGTCTACCGACTGGGCCGTAATCACCGTTCCACTGCCCGAAACCGCAATCGACAGGTCGCTGCGCCGCACGGTGGTCGTCTTATAGCCACTGCTTGAAGCGCCGCCGGTCGCTGTCGGCGTGGTCAGCGCCAGGTTAATTTCACCCGCCTGGACCTTACGCCAGAACAGGAACCCAATGCTAACGATAAGCGACCAGAGCGATGGCCAGCAGGAGGAAGCCTTTCCACTTCTTTGGATGTTTCTGTACTGCATTCATATGATTACCTCATGTACCTTGAACGTTCCTCTCCACATGGCGCCTGGCTCAGGGTGGCGGCAGACTTCCGCCGCCATCCAGGAACAATCTCCCGCCCTGTTCGTTACTGCTTGCGCTGTTCTTGGTGGTGTAGCTGACGATATCGCCTTCGTTAAGCCCGGAAGTTATTTCCGCGTTGGTATCATCCTGGATGCCCACGGTAACCGTCTGCTGCGTCAACTGCCCGTCACTGCCCACCCGCTTGACCACATATTTCGCCACCGTTCAGCTGCTTCAGGGCCGCCACCGGAACCAGCAGCGCGTTCTGCGCTTCTTTGCCCGTGATGGTGATCGTGGCGCTCAGGCCCAGCGGCAGCGTCTCAAAGGTTGAGGCGGCCTGCGAGTCCAGCGTGATTTGCCCGGTCGCGGCCCGGAACGGCCCAAAACTGTTCATCTGCGGGTTGGCTAAAGACACCTTACCGGTAAAGGACTTGCCGGGCAGCGCGGTAAACGTGACCACCGCCGGGTTCCCCACCACCAGTTTGTCCATATCGGTTTCGTCCAGGCTGATGGTTACCGTAGGATGGCTGACGTCCGAAATCGTCAGAAACGTGCTGGTGTCGACAATCGCACCGGCGGAGGCTGCCAGCGTTGTGATCTTGCCATCGATCGGGGCCTTGAGCGTAATCCCATCCAGCGCTTCTTGCGCCGTGTCCACTTGCGTCTGAGCCGTTGTCGACCCGCGTCTCCTGCATCGAAAGCGCGTCCGGGTCGACGCCCGCGGCTTCTTTCAATGTCTCGTAGGTATTCTGCGCCTCCTGCAGCGCCGCCTTTGCCACCGCCAGGGTGGACTGCGCGCTGGTTTTCTCCGTAGGGGTATACGCAGCACAGTAGGTGTAATTGGCCAGGGCCGTATCGTAATCGTACCCGGCAATGATGGTTGCTTGCGAGGAAGGATCTAACTCAAGCAGTGCGTGAAGTTTTTCGGTCGCCTGCTTCAGGACAGCCTGATATTTATTCCGCACCTCCACGTTGCAGCGCGCATCTTCCACGCGCTGGCTTTCGCTGAGCGCGTCGTCATAGTTGCCCTGGGCCTTGATCATCGCCTGATACGCTTTCGCGAGGGAAGCACCAGCGCCTTTTTGCAGCTTGGTCAGGGCTTGCTGGGCTTCGAGCAGGTTAGCCTGCGCGGAGGCCAGGTTGGCTTCCAGGTCTTCCGCTTTTTCCAGGCGGGCTAACACATCCCCGGTCTTGACCATATCGCCAAGTTTCACATTCAGCTCGGCCACTTTGCCGCTGGTACTAAAACTCATGTTCACCGCCTGGTTGGTGACCAGCGTCCCCGAACCACTCGCGGTCAGGCGGATATCTCCGCGCTCGACGGTCACGCTGCGGGTGGTTGACCCCGCCTGCGCCGCCGCGTTTGCCTGGGCGTCCTTCTGCCCCAGATACCAGGCTGCTCCGCCGCCAATGACCAGCACCGCCAGGAGCGCCAGGAGAATCCGCCCTACCCGGCCTGTCTTCTTATTTGCGATGTTTGATCCCGATTTCATAGTAGACATCTTCAAACCCTCCAAACCCGAATGCCTTGGCGTGGCACGCGTCACAAATAACGCATTACGCATTCCGCTTCACCGATCCCGCTGCCTGCCTTACTCGTGCCGTAACGCTTCAATAGGATCGAGCTGCGCCGCCTTTTGCGCAGGGATAAACCCGAAGAAAATACCAATCAGGGCCGAGGAAGAGAAAGACAGGATGATCGAGTACGGCAGGATGACCGTGCGCATATCGCTCAGCTGGCCAAATAACTGCGAGCCGCCCACCCCTACCAGCACTCCGATCAACCCGCCAAACAGGCTCAGCATCAGCGCCTCCGACAGGAACTGCACCTGGATATCGCCCGGGGTCGCGCCAACTGCCTGGCGCAGCCCAATCTCGCGCGTGCGCTCGGTGACGCTGACCAGCATGATGTTCATGATGCCAATGCCGCCCACGATCAGGGAAACCCCCGCCACCCAGGCCAGCAGCGTGCGGAACGACTCAGTGGTCGATTCCTGGGCCGAGATAATATCCGACTGGCTGGTGATGGCGAAATCCAGCGTATCTGCCGTCACCTTATGGCGCGTCATCAGCAGCAGGCTGACCTGCTCTTTTACCGTTGCCATGCTGACCTTCGGGTCCACCGACACGTAGATGGTGCGGACCCGGTCGCCCATAAAGCGCGCGAACATGTTATTGGTCAGCTTCTTGAACACCACATTGATGGGAGCGTACACTAGCGAGTCAAAGTCCGTTCCGCCCGAGATGCCTTTCGGCGCCATCACCCCGACCACCACCATTTGCGTATTATTGGCGTAGATCGTCTGGCCTACCGGGTCGTCTTCCCCAAACAATTCGGTGGCAACATCCGAACCCAGTACGACCACCTTCTCCACCCGCTCATTATCCTGTTCGGTGATAAAGCGCCCGTCCGCTACCTGCACGTTGCGGACAGTGGGGTAGTCGGGGGTGGTGCCTACCACAGTCATGCTGTCGAGCGTGGTATTGCCCACTTTCAGGGTCACGCTGGCTTGCTGTTCCACCGATACACCTGCCACACCGGCTACCTGCTCGCGGATAGCCGCCACGTCGGTATAGACCAGCCCGCCCTTCTGGTTTTGCGGTCCCTGGTTGGGGCCGCCGCGCGTGAAAGACTGGTTGATAAACAATAAGTTCGAGCCCAACCCATTGATCCGCTCGGCAATGGTCGCTTCTGTACCGGCGCTGATGGCCACCATAATAATGACCGCGGCCACGCCGATGATGACGCCCAACATGGTCAGGATCGAGCGCAGTTTGTTGGACAGCAGGCTTTTCAACGCGATTTTAATGACCTCTCCGAGATTCATTGTGCAACTCCCATCTCCTCACTTAATACAGCCAGGTTCAATTTCCGGCTGGTTATTGCGTCATGCAGTTTTTTCGCGTCATGCGGCTTTTTCGCATGCTGCATCTTTATCGCATTATGCAGGCTTATCCTATCGTTCTGGTTCACGGCAGCGTGCTCGTTATGACCGTATCGCTGGCGTTCAGACCGCTTTTAATTTCCGCACTGGCCACATCCCGCAGCCCGACCGTGACCGTTTTCAGGCTGGGTTGTCCATCCGCGCCCACCACGTAGACCCCGTAGGTGCCGTCGCTCTGTTCGTGCAGCGCCTCCACCGGGATCAACAGCACGTTTTCCGCGGCGGCCTGTATGATCAGGACTGAGCCGGAAAGGTTTTTGGGGAAGGCTGGCACATCCGTCTCCTGGCTCAAATCCAGCTGGATCAACCCGGACACCACCGGCGTGTCATCATTCGTTGAAATGGCCGGGTCGACGCGGGTCACGCTGCCGGAGAACGTCCGGTTGGGGAACGCGTCAAACGTAACCTTGGCCGCTTCGCCTTTTGCAATCATGCCCCAGTCCGTTTCATCGATGCTGAACTTCAGCAGCGGGTGGGCCAGGTCGGCGATGCTGATAAAGGTGCTCGCCTTTTTCTTGGCGGTAACCTCGATCGTATCGCCGGCTTTTCCGGCCACCGAAAGAATGGTCCCATCAAAGGGCGCTTTCAACGTGGCTCCGGCCAGGTTATCTTTTGCCGTCTCGAGATCCAGCTCGGCCGTGGCAACCTTATTTTCAGCCGTTGCCAGTCCGGAGGGGTCCAGACCATTATTTTTCGTCAGCGTTTCCAGGGCATCCTGGGCCAGTTTCAACTGCGCCTGGGCAACCGAAAGGTTGGCCTGTGTGGAAGCCACCTGGTAGTCGGTAAAGCCCGCGCATTGTTGGTACGCGCCCAGTGCCTGATCCACCACATTCTTCTGCGGCAGCAGCACCTTGAGATAATAATCCGCGTGCCCGCCCCCGTCGCCCAGCGCGTCCAATTGTTTCACCGCCTTGTTGTAGCGGTCCAGCAACTTGTTCTTCGTTTCAGTACTGCACCGTTCCCAGTCCTTCTGCACCACACTGCCCTGCGCGCCGGTCACCGCCTCTTGCGCGGAAATCACCTTAAGCTGCGCGTTGGCCAGGTTGGCCGGCGCCTTCGACTTGAGCGCGGCCAGCGCCTGCTGCGCGGAAAGCACATCCTGCTCGGCGGTTTTCACAGCCGCTTCCAGCTCCGCCAGATTGTCCAGCTGCGCCAGCACCTGATCTTTCTTCACCGCGTCGCCAACCGCGACATCCAGCGTCGCCACTGTCCCTGAAACCGCAAAGGCCAAAGCGCTTTCCTGGCTGGCTACCAGCGCGACCGACCCGGAGGCGGCCAGGGTAATGCTGCCTGTGCGCACCTGCCTGGTCGAGTATCCGCTTTGGGCAGTCGACTGGGCCTGTACGGCGGTTTTTTGGTTCCAATAACGATAGCCAAAGCCGCCCCCGGCAAGCAGGCCGATCAGGATCAAGGAAACCCAGATTGTTTTCGCTTTGGACCGGCTGCCATTTCCTGCTGGTTTCATAACAATACTCCTACACTAGACATCCCATTCATTTCTCTCATAGGGCCGCCTTACCCTACCGGCCGCCGAAGATGGCGAGGACGGATACCCACCCACCAATCGGGCCGGCGCCAGCTACCCCTCATGGGGCCGGCGGCAATCCGCCCGGGCCAACCGGAAATCCGCCGGAGTCCTGCGCGTTCTTGAGCGAATTACTTGAAGTGCCCGAACCGGCGGCCATAAATTTGACCGTCCCGGTGCTCACCTGGTCGCCCTCGTTGAGGCCGGTAAGAATTTCCGCGTAATCGTTATTGCGAATGCCAACCGTAACCGGCTGCAGCTTCAGCTGACCATCGCTGCCCTTCACCATCACGGCGTAGGAATTGTCGCCCAGATCTTTCAAAGCCACCACCGGCGCCAACAGCGCGTTCTTCACCTCGCTGTTGACGATCGTCACGCTGGCGCTCAGCCCCAACGGCAGGGTCGACATCGTTTTGACCGCCGCTGCATCCAGCTCCACCAGCCCCTTGGCTACCCGGTACTGTCCGGATGTGGTCACCTGCGGGTTAACCTGCACCAACTTCCCGCGAAACGTTTGGTCGGGGAGTGCATCGAACGAAACCGTAACGGCCGCGCCCACCACCAGTTGATCGATATCCGCCTCATCCACGCTGATATCCAGCGTGGCATGGCTGACATCCACGATGCTGATAAATGACCCCGTGCCCACCAGTGCGCCTTTCGCGGCTGCCAGCGAGGTAACTTTTCCATCCATGGGAGCGGTCAGGGTGATCCCGGCCAGTTGGTCCTGTGCCTCAGCCAGCTGCGCCTGCGCCTCTTTCAACCGCGCCTCATCCATCGCTTGCTCGGCGGGGTCGATCCCCCCGGAAGCTTTGAGCGTGTCGAACGTATCTTGCGCGTCTTGCAGGGCCGCTTTGGCTACTTCCAGGTCCGATGTGACGCTGTTGGTTTCCCCGCTGGTATAGGCCCCGCAGGCGTTGTAATTCGCCAGCGCGGTATCATAAGCTTTCTTTGCCGCGATATAAGCATCCGATCCGGCTGTCTCGGCGTGAATATTGTCCAGCCGTTGGGTGGCCTGCTCCAGTGCGGCGGTCAACCGGGTGGCAGTCTCCTGCCCGCAGCGCGCATAGGCCAGGCGCTGGCTTTTCTTAAACGCGGCGGCATAGGTATCCTGCGCGGCCACCAGGTCCGAATTGGCCTGGGCCAGGGCGACATTGGCGTTTTGCTGGAGATCGGTCAGGGACTTTTGGGCTTGAAGCACTTGCAGCTTCGCAGCGGCCAGGTTGGCTTCCAGGGTGGGAGAGCTGCCCAGGCTGGCCAGCACCTGACCGGCCTTCACCATATCCCCAACCGCCACATTGAGCTCGCTGACCGTCCCGCTGGTCGAGAAGCTCAGGTCCGCCGATCGATACGCCACCAGTTTCCCCGAGCCAGATGCCGAGACGCGCAAATCCCCCCGCTTGACCGCGCTGGTGTACAGTTCCGCGCCGGCTGTGGCGCCCGACTGCGCCCGGGCCGAGCCAGGACCCCACAAAAAGTACCAGGCAGCCCCGCTGCCTGCCAGCAGCACCAGCACCACCGTTACCCAAAGGGGCCACAGGGCGGGCTTGCGGGCAGACGGCGTTTGTTTGGATGATTTCATTCTGGTTCTCCGCATAACAATATCAGAACTACATCTGAATATTAAGCGGAAGTTATTCATTTTTGGTTTAGATCCGATGTGTATTCTGTTAACCGGGGGAATAAAGTCCCCTCTCGAATATCGCAAAGAGCGCGATATCCGAGAGGGGATGGAGTGAGGTTCTTCTTACCCTACTGCAATTGAAACACGTACCACGGCTTGACGTTATACGTCTTCCACTTGCGGATCTCGATCGCCTCAGGATACTGCTCCCAAAGACCCTTCGCCTCCAGTTTGAAATCTGGAACCGAGCGCAGCGGGTTGAGCACGATCTGCGTCTTGTCCGCCACGACCGCCTGGTCACCAAAATGGAAGGTGCCCAGGATTTCATTCACCTGCCCAAACACCACCCCGGCCTCGGTGCGGTTCTGCACCAGCATCACCAGTTGTATGCGGTCGCTGAAGCGGTTAATCTGCACCGGTTTTACTGTGACGCCGGTGGTCGTTTGCGCAGTCACCTGCAGCATGTGGTAGTCGATCAGGTTGCTCCAGTTGTAGCGCCAGACGCCATTTTCCAACCGCACGGGCCACAACTCGTCCCTGGCTTCCGGCTGTTCTTTAACCGTCAGGGTGTAGGTAACATGCACCAGCATGGTCTGCTCGTCGAAGGGTTTGGTTTCGGTCACCTGCAAGCCCGACCAGCGCGCCCCATCCAGGCGTTGTTTTTGCAGCGCGCTGGCGGCGTCTCCCCGCGTCATCCCAAATACCATCAGGCTGAACGTTGAAAGCTGGTCGGCGGCCGGTTCCACCTCGCCGGATTCCAGCGCGGCGAAGTAATCGCGCGCCGCCTGTTCGGCCTGCTGCGCGTTGACTTTTGCCACATCCTGGGTAGGCGTGGCGCTTGGGCGCGGTTTGCGCGTCGCCGTAGGGAGCGCGGTTTCCGTTGGCGCCGCCAGCGTGGCGGTGCTGTCCGCCGCTTGTACCGGCTGGGTTCCGCCCGACCCGCTCTGCCCCACCATCATCTGGCAGCCGGATAACAACAGGCTCGCCAGCAGCAGGATTGAAAGCATGGCAGCGGTGGTGCGGATTTTTCCGGCCACGCCAAAGGACTTCTGTGAAGATTGATAAAGTTTTCTGTTCATTATATTACCCCTGACAAAGCCGCTCGCGGACCCATATCACGCAGGCAGTCTTTCTTAACTGTTTACTGTCAACTGACAACTGTTTTCTGTCAACTGTCCACTACTCGTACCGCAGCGCCTCAACCGGCTGTAGGCTGGCCGCCCGGTTCGCCGGGTACAGCCCAAACAGCAACCCAACCGCCATCGAGAAAATGGTCGCCAGAAGGATCGCGTCGATCCCGATCACCGGCGTGATGTCGGCGCCGCTGGCTTTGGCGACGATGCCCACAATGGTGGAAATCACCCAGGCCAGCCCGATACCTACAAGGCCGCCCACCAGGCTCAGCAGGATCGACTCGGTCAGGAACTGCACCAGGATATCCCGCTTGCGCGCCCCGAGTGCCTTGCGCAGGCCAATCTCGCGCGTCCGCTCGGTCACCGACACCAGCATGATGTTCATGATGCCAATCCCGCCCACCAGCAGCGAGATGGCCGCGATGCCGCCCAGGAAGATGGTCAGCACCCCGGTAATCTGCTGCACCGCCCCCAGGATCGAATCCTGGGAAAAGATGGTAAAGTCGTCCACGCCAATTTCCGTGCGGTGGCGCGTGCGCAAGACCTGCGGAAATTTCCTCGGTCGCCGCTTCCACATTGTCCGAGTCGATCGCCTGGGCCTGGATGACATCCACCGCGTCACGCTCTCTGCGCTGCACCAGCCGCGTTTGGGCTGTGGTCAGGGGGATAATCACCCGGTCGTCCTGGTTGCCAAAGCCTGAGCCGCCCTTCGCCTTCAGCACCCCGATCACCCGGAAAGGCTGCCCGGCGATGCGAATCGTCTCACCGGTCACGCCTTCGCGGCGGCCAAACAGCCTGTCGGCTGTGTCTGGCCCGATCACCGCCACTGCCGAGCGCCCCAGCATGTGCTCCTGGTTGATAAATTCGCCTTCGGTCACCGATTTCGTTGGTAACCGCGGCAAACTCCGGCGTCACGCCTGAGATGCTCACCCCGCTGCTTTCCTTCCCCACGGATACTTCCAGGTTGGCCGAAATCTGCGGAGCCACCGCCAAAACAGAAGGCGCGGCCAGCGGGTCGGCAATGGCCTGGGCGTCCGCGAGGGTCAGCGGTTTGGCGTTGCGCACCTCTTGCTGCTGGTTGCCAGACATGATAAAAAGCAGGTTGGTGCCAATACCCTGGATCTGCCCGGTGATGGAGTTCTGAGCGCCCTGCCCGATGGCCATCATGGCAATTACCGCCGCCACGCCGATGACAATCCCCAGCACGGTCAGCCCGGAACGCATCTTGTTCGCCGCCAGGCTTTCCAGAGCTTCAAAAATAGTTTGGAAAACGCTCATGCCGCCTCCCCATCGATCAACCCATCCTGAATATGGATCGTGCGCTGCGTCATCGCCGCGACGCGCGGGTCGTGGGTGACAAAGATCAGGGTAGTGCCGTTGTCGCGGTTCAGGTTCAGCAGTAGCTCCATGATTTCCTGGCCGGATTTGCTGTCCAGCGCGCCGGTGGGTTCGTCGGCCAGGATGATGGCCGGGTCGTTCACCAGCGCGCGGGCAATCGCCACGCGCTGCTGCTGCCCGCCCGACAGTTCATTTGGCTTGTGATCCACCCGGTCGCCCAAACCCACGGCTTCCAACGCCGAGCGGGCTTTGGCGTGCGTCTTGCCATTACTCCCCCCGGCGTAACGCATGGGCAGGATCACGTTTGAGAGCGCCGTCTGCCGCGGCAGCAGGTTGAAGCTCTGGAAGATAAAGCCCACCTTGCGGTTGCGGATGCTGGAAAGCTGGTCATCGTTGAGGTTGGACACCTTTTCGCCGTCCAGAATATATTCACCCGTGCTGGGCCGGTCCAGGCAGCCGAGCATGTTCATCAGCGTCGATTTACCCGAACCAGACGGTCCCATAATCGAGACCACTTCTGAACGGCCAATCTGAACCGATACACCGCGCAGTGCATGTACTTCGAACTCTCCCATGCGGTACACCTTGGTGATATTTTGCGCGTCAACAACCCATTCGCTCATGGTTATTCTCCTCCGCGCATTTGGGCGCCCATGCCAGACCCCGGCCCCATGATTGCAATGGCTGGCGGGTTCAGGATAACCAGATCGCCGGCCTTGAGCTCGCCCTTGGTAACCTGGCTGGCATTGTTCGAGGAAAAACCGAGCGTGATATCTACTGGAACCGGCATATTGTTCCGTAAAACCTACACCACGCGCTGGTTGTTCTGCGTGCGCACCGCCCGGCTGGGGACCAACAGGATATTATCCAGCTGGTTGACGGCGATATTCACCGCGGCGGTCATACCCGGGTGGATGCTTTCATCTGGGTCGCTGATCTCTACCGATACGGTGAAGTTCACCGATCCGCCGGTTGTGGAGCCGCTGCTGGCGATATCGCTGACAAAGCCGCTGTATTCCTTCTCCGCGATGCCATCGAACGTCAGGCTGACGGGCTGGTCGATCTGCAGGCGGTTGATATCCACCTCGGAAACTTCCAGATCCACCAGCAAGCGGGAAAGGTCAGCAATCTCGAAGGCCGCTTTTCCCACGCCAACCAGGTCGCCATTTTGAATATCCACCCGCGTGATCGTCCCGCCAAAAGGCGCGGTCAGGCGAGCCATGTCGAGCGTGGCCTGGGCCGCGTCGATGCGCGCCTGCGCGGTGGCGATATCGTCCTGGTTGGGACCATCCTTAATTCGCTCCCAATCCTCTTTGGCCGACAGCAGTTTTGCTTTGGCCTGGTCCAACTGCGTGTACACTTCTTCCACGTCCAGCGGATCGGGCAGCTCCTGCACGTAGCGCAGGTTGTATTCCGCCTTGGTCTGTTCCTGGCGCGCCCTGGCGTACTGGCTCAGCCCGGCGGCGAATACGGGGTCATCGGTACCACGGCCTTTCACCTGGTTGTAAATTCCCTCCGCGCTTTTCAAAGCCTCGTTGGCGTTGATCAGGTTTGCGCGGGCGATATCGATTGTCTCCTGGCTGGCGCGCCGGAACAATTTGCTCTGGCTATTTTTTTCCGCGTCATCCAGCGCCTTTTGCGCCTGAACCAGCGCCAGCTGCGCGTTGGAGCGCGCCTCGCTGTTTTTCAGCACCTTGTCCAGCTCTTTTTTGGCGCTGATCAGGTCAGCCTGCGCCATAATAATGTTTTGCGAAAGGGACGTTTGCGCCAGATCCGCCAGCACCGTATCAGCTTCCACCTGCTGGCCTTTCGTTACCCGCACATCTGCCACTCTACCGCTGGTCTGCCACACCAGGCTGGCGGCCTGGTCCGGGCGCACCTGCCCGGTCGCGCCCACATAGGCAGTTAAGCTGCCCAGCCGGGCGGCTTCGGTCTGGTATGCGCTTTGATTCTGCCCTGAGTTCAACTTGCTCATAACGAACGGGAAAGCAAAGAACGCAGCAATCGCCAGGGCAAGGATAACCCCTATGGCAATGAAGATTTTTTTCTTCATGACCTTTCTCCTTTGACTAGAAATCTTGTCGATACGGACCGGATGTTTGCGGACTTTCGGTCCAAGGCATCCTTGCCCGCTAACTTCGTTGTTTGGCAGTGGGTAACGGCCATCCCAGAAGTACTTTCATCGCAGCCGCCCCACAATAATCGTTTCCATTGGCCCGCAATCACACAGGCAGCTTAATACCAATACGAATCAAACCGGTAAAATATTCTCTAGCAGCACCTCTAATACGGACCAGTAGCTATTCGCGGAGCAGAATCATTCGCGCGAAAAGAACAGCAGTGAAAACGGGCATGTAATGGCAATCTTTATGGTACGGGGAAATACGTAAGCAGCGTAGTCTCTCAGGTAACCATATCGCGTGACAGGGGTAATTATACTCGCGTGACCGGGGTCACACCCACAGATAATCTTGCGCTTCTGCAAAGCAAGCCCCTATTTAACGCACACTGCCAACCACTTGCCCCCAGGCATGGTTGGCAGAAATGTTTGCGGAAAAGATGACCACATCCACCGGAGTTTCATAACAGGGCTGGATCCCGGTGAAAGGGAGTAGGTCCGCCAAAAGGGAATACTTTCCCTCATTAAGGGTACTTGATTTGCATTAAAACAGGATGAATAGAACATTTGTATTTTGTTAGAATTAAAGGAATGGGGTGTTAACAGACCTTGCCTGCTAACACCCCCACCATTCACGCTACTAGCGAATGACCGCGGGCAGGTATTGGAATTTGATCAGTGGTTCAGAAATGTCCGGGGTAATCCAGGACAGCCCCGAACCAAAGCTTCCGGATACCAGGCGCGGCGACCCGCCGGGGGTAAAAGCGCCCTGGTACATCATCGGGTAGAAGATGCCGGGGTTGTACGGGAACCAGTGGTCCCCTCCATCTGACGAGCGCAGCACGCCGCTCAGTTCGGTGAAGGCATATACCCAGTTCGCGTCGCGTGGATCATACAGGATGTCCATCACCATGCCCACGTCCGCCAGCACCACCTTCCAGGTGCTGCCCCCGTTGCGTGACTTGTAAATCTTGCCTTCGAAGTCTCCCGCCCCGGCCAGAACCGTGTTACCGTCCTGCGGGTGCACCGCAATCGCGTCCACCCGGTTGTTTTCCGTCAGGCCTTTTGCCACCCAATGCTCTCCGCCGTCCGTCGTCCTCAGAATCCCACCCCCAAACTGCGTGCCGGCCCACAATATGTTGGCGTCATTGGGATCATCAGCCAGCGCCAGGATAGGGCAGATATTGCTGCCAAACAGGGGCAAACCGCTGTTTTTCTGCTCGAAGTTGGCCCCACCATTGATGCTCTTATAAATGCCGTATCCAGGAAAACTGGAACCCACATACACCGTATTCGCGGATCCTGGCGGTGTGGCAATGCTGCCGGGGAGCTGCACTCCCTCCACTTCGGTAAACGTCTGGCCCGCATTGCTGGAGACGTAAAAGTTCGTTCCCGCCATGTAGATCTTTTGCGAATTATTGGGGTCGACCGCCAGGTCGCTGACTTCGCCAAACGTATAGTCGGGCGAGCCCCCGATAAGCACGGATGACCCCCGGTTCCAGCTCTGCCCGCCGTCTGTGGAACGATAGAAGAACCCGCTGCCTGGCCCGCCGGTGCCTGCGTAGATTTTCTGCGCATTGGCCGGGTCAACCGCAACGCTTAAGATTTCCGGGGCGGTAATGCCCTTCGAAACCGGCGACCAGCTACTTCCCTGGTTGGTCGTTTTCCACACCCCACCCTCGTACTCGAACAGGATATCCCCCGCCGCATAGAGGATATTGGGCGCAGTAGCGTGAAACCCAACTGCCACAATCTGGCTAGAGGTGTTCCATCCCAGACGCTGTTGCCAGGTCAGGCCGCCATTCGTACTCACCTTTAAAGAAGAACCGGCCGCGTAGATTACCCCAGATAGGCCGGGGGAAAGTACAGGTGCTCCGAGTGAATACCCGTGCCAGGTCTTTGCCCTTCTTCGTTCACCTGGCCCCAGGTGTTGGATGCGAACGCGAAGAACTCGCCCCCGTAAAGCGCCGCAGCCCGGTTGTTGTGCCAGGGATCAATCGCCAGCGCGCTGACGCTGTGGTAATACGCCGGATCCTGCGCCATCAGTTCCAACCCGGCGTTGATCGCGCTCCAGCTCTCCCCGCTGTTGCCGGACCGGAAAGCCCCAGCATAGGTCGTGCCTGCATACAGCGTAGCCGGGTTAGCCGGGTCGATTGCCAGGGCCAGAACGCCGTTCGTATAAGCGGAGTTTGTCTCGAGCGGCATACCGCTATCTTTCTGCTGCCAGGTCACGCCGCCGTTGGTCGATTTGTAAATATGCCCGATCACCAGCCCAACTCCGCCGGCTGTTCCGGCATACAGGGTGCTGCTGTTGGTCGGGTCGATCACGATATTGAAAACAATTAAATTGTTGGCAATGCCGCTCCCCGCATACGCCCAGTGCGCGCCGCTATCGGTTGTCTTCCACACCCCGTTTTGGTCCGTGCCAGCGTACAACACCCCCGCATGGGCACTGTCGGCAGCCAGGCAGCGGATCGGGTAGTACGTCAACCCATCGCGTGCTGGCTGCCAGTTGGCCGCGCCGTCCGTCGATTTGAACACCCCCCCATCCCGCGTACCCACGTACACCGTCTGCGCATTGAAAGGATCCACCAGGATGGAGGTCATCTCCCCGCCAAACAGCGGGTAATTCTGCCAGCTTTCGCCCTCCAGCGCATTAACCTGAAGCGCACCCTTCCCTGCATTCTTTGCCGGAAAAGTCCAGCCTGCCGCCGGCAGCTCTTCACGTGCCGCCGCCTCTCTCCCAGGGCGAGTTCCCGCGCCTTGCGGCCCGAAATCCTCTCCCCCAGACTGCGCGCGGGAGATCGGCCCGCCCATTCCCAAAAATAGACCAAGTACAACGCTAAAGACCAGCAGTTTCGTTATGCCAGGCGGCATAAATGAAAAACGCTTATTCCTGTGCATCTAAACCTCCCTTTTTACCGGAAACATAGGTCCAACCCGAGGAAATTCTTCCTTCTTTTTTATAGCATGCTGAAAATACCCGCCTGTCGCAGGCGGGTAACGAAGTGGCTATATCGATGTAACCGTTTGGAGTACTTCTTCAGACTTTCGCGCGCGGCAGCCGCACGGTGATCCGCGTGCCTTTGCCTGCCGCGCTGTCCGCGTGCAGTGTCCCGTGGTTCAAATGCACCAGGCGCGCGGCGGTCGCCAGTCCCAGCCCGCTGCCCGGGATTTGACCGGCATTCTTCCCCCGGTACAGCGACTCGAACACGTACGGTAGATCCTCTGGCGGAATGCCCGGTCCGGTGTCGCTGACCGTCGCCACCACCCAGTTCCCCTCCTGCCAGGCGCGCACCGACACCCGGCAGTCCGCGCCCGAGTACTTTACCGCGTTTTCCAGCAGGTTGCGGAAAACCACCACCAGGCAGTCGTGGTCGCCCCACACCTGCGGCAGCGTATTGGGCCGCCGCTGGATCTCTACCGCCACCGGCTGGCCGCGGTAAACCGGCGCGCTCTGCACGATCTCGACCGCCTCTTGCAGGGTTTCCGCCAGGTCGACCCGGGCCGTTTCCAGGTGGCTTTCGTCCTGTTCCACCAGGAAGCGCAGCCCCTTAATCAGCGTTTGCATGCGCCGCGCCTGCTGTAAGATGCTGTCGTAGGCTTCTTCTCGCTCAGCCGTAGTCCCCTCCGGCTGTTTCAGCCTTTCGGCGATTAACCCAATCGTGGTGAGCGGCGTGCGCAGCTCGTGGTCCAGGTTGCGCAGCAAACGCCGGCGCGCCGCCAGCACCGCCTGCTGTTCTTCCAGGCGCGCGGCTGCCACCCGCCGGATGACCCATCTGCGCAGCGCAATCCCCAGGTGGGCCAGCGCCGCGGCCAGAAAACAGGTCCAGAAGAGCACCAGCGTCAGGTTCTCCTGAAGGATAAAAACGTAGCCGTTCGTCCCCTGCCGCAGCAGCGCGAAGATTGCCAGCCCGGTCAAGGCCGGTGCGCTCCAGGCCAGGAGGTACGGGCCGTATTGGCGCGCCGTTTCCAGCAGCAGGTCCACCGTCAGCCGGTCGCGGAATGCCTGCCATGCGCGCGGTAAATCCGCTTTCACGACCTGCCTTCCACCCCGGCGATAAAACAGTAGCCCTGGTTGGTCACCGTCTGCAGAAAACGCGGCTGGCGCGCATCCTCAGATAGTTCTTTGCGCAGCCGGGCGACCATGTTATCCACCACGCGCGTCTCCAGGTCCAGGGCCTGCGCCCAGCCCCATACCTGTTCCAGCAGCCGCTCGCGCGAAATGGTTTCCTGGGGATGCAGCATCAAGTATTCCAGCAGGCTGAAGCTGCGCGGGCTCAGTGCCAGCGTTTTTCCACCCAGGCACACCTGGCGCGACTGCCGGTTTAGCTCCAGTTCTTGCGCCGCCAGGCGGCAGTAACTGGAAAGCGGCATGCCGCCGCGCCGCGCCCGTCGCAGCACAGCCTTGATCCGCGCCAGCAGCTCCACCCGGTCGAAAGGCTTGTTCAGGTAGTCATCCGCGCCCTCGTACAGGGAGGCCGCCCGCTCCGCGGCTGCACCGGCGCTGGTCAGCAAGATCACCGGCGTCCAGTTATTGCGCTCATGCCGCAAGATACGCAGCACTTCCCAGCCATCCGGCGGCGGCATTTTTACGTCCAGCAGGATCAGGTCCGGGCGCATTTGCGCCGTCTGATCCAACGCCCCCTGCCCATCCACGGCGGTCACCACCTGATAACCGGTCATCTGCAGCAGCGCGCGCAGTTCCAGCAGTAGACTGTGTTCATCATCTACCACCAGAATTTTCTCTGCCTGCGCTTGCTCATTGGATGCTGGAATAGGATAGGTCATGGCTGAGCACCCCCGGGAAGAAAGGAACGGGTTAGCGGAAATATATTCTTCTTTTTAAATTATACACTTCTTGAGCATTGGGGCACGCCCATGGCCTTCTCTTCTATTTCACCATCCACACTCGACCCTTGCCGGCTCCCTTTGGCGCGCACAATTCCGCCACAGCGCAGCCGCCGCAGTTCGATCCGCACTCCGTGTCGACGCGCGACAGCTTGCCCATGCGTTCCAGGTCTTCCAGCATCATCTGCACCAGCGCCGGGCTGATCTGCAAGCGTTTCGCCAGCGCTGCCGGTTGCAGCGTTCCGCCCGCGTGGATTTCGTTGAGCAGTGTTTCTAACATATGCCTACCTGACCAGCGCTGAAGCAGCGGCGGCAGCTGAAGCAGCGGCAGCGGCAGCGGCAGATGAAGAGGCCACGGCTGAGGCGGCCGTAAACATCAGCACCCCCGCCCCCACCGACAGCACCAGCATGAAAGCGATGTTGAGCAGCGTCCAGCGCCACGAACCGGTTTCCTGGCGGATGACCGCCACCGTCGCCGCGCAGGGGATGAACAGCAGCGAGACGGTCAGGAAGGCCAGCGCCGTGGGCAGCGAATAGGTGGCGGCCAGCGTCTGCGCCAGGCCGGCATCCTGCGCCGCTGGCCAAACAGCACGCCCAGCGTGGCGATCGCGTTTTCTTTGGCCAGGAAACTGGTCAGCAGCGCCACAGTCAGCCTCCAGTCCATGCCCCATCCAGCGCCCAACCGGCGCAACCAGCTCGCCCAGGCTGCGCCAGGTAGCTGGTCTGCAAGTCTGCCGCCGGGCAAGACGGATAGCACCCAGATCGCCAACCGACATGGCCAGGATGATCGTCCCGGCTTTCTTGACAAACGACAGCGCGCGCTGCCAGACCAGCAGGCCAATCGTGCGCGCGTTGGGCATGTGGTAGAGCGGCATTTCCATGATAAAGGCCGAGCGCTCGCCTTTGAACAGCACCCGGTTGAGCACAATGCCCGAAAGCACCAGCAGCACCAGCGAGAGCAGGATCAGGCCCCAGGAGACCAGCATGGCCTGCGCGCCAAAGAAGGCCGGGGCGATGAAGGCCAGCACCGCCATGCGCGCTGTGCAGGGCACCAGCGGCGCGACCAGGATGGTCAGCAGGCGCGCCTTGCGCGAGTCGATCACGCGCGTGCCCATCACCGCCGGCACGTTGCAGCCAAAGCCCAGGAAGATCGGCAGAAAGGATTTGCCGTGCAGGCCCATCATGTGCATGAAGTTATCCATCACATAGGCCGCGCGGGCCATGTAGCCCACATCTTCGAGCAGGCCAAAAGAGGCAAAGAAAATCACCATGATCGGCAGGAAGGTCAGCACCGAACCGACCCCGCCGATGACGCCGTCCACCACCAGGCCGCGCAGCCAGACGGGCGCACTTGCCAGCAGGCCCGCTGACCAGCCGCCCCAGCGGGGTGACGATCACGGTAGTCGAGCCAGTCCTGCAGCGGCGCGCCCAGCGTAAAGGTCAGCCAGAAAACCAGCCCCAGGATCCCCGCCAGGATCGAACAGCCCCCACACCGGGTGGGTCGCCCAGCGGTCGATGCGGTCGGTCAGGCTGATCTGACCCAGGCGCGGGTGGGTGACCGCCGCGCGCATCATGCGCCCGATCCAGTCGTAGCGCCCGGAGGCAATCGCCAGCATGGCGTCATCGTGCTGCTCCAGAATGGCCTGGACGGCCTGCCAGCGTTCCGGCGGCAGCGCGTCTTGCATGCGGCGTGGTCATTTCCGCGTCGCCTTCGAGCAGCTTCATCGCCGCCCAATCGCGTCGGGTACGGCGCGGGGACAAAGCCGGTGATCTGGCCGATCACCTCATCCATGATCGCGCGGTGATCGGTGCGGATTTCCGGCAGGTGCGGCACCAGTTTGCGCTCGCCCATCAGGCAGCGTTCCACCTCGGCCAGCAGCTCGTGCACTCCAGCCGCGCGCGTGGCGGTCAGCGGCACCACCGGCACGCCCAGGGCGGCCTGCAGCACTTCCGGTTCGACGTGGATGCCTTCCTGGTCGGCCACATCCATCATGTTCAGCGCCACGACCAGCGGGGCGGGCAGGCAGATCAGCTCGGAGACCAGGTACAGGCTGCGTTCCAGGTTGGCCGCGCTGACGACCGCAACCACCACGTCCGGCTTTTCGCGCAGGATAAATTCGCGCGCGATCACTTCTTCGGGCGAGTTGGCCGTCAGGCTGTAGGTGCCCGGCAGGTCTACAATGCGGTAGCTCGCGCCCATTGTGATTGAAAAACGCCTTCGCGGAGCTCGACCGTTTTCCCCGGCCAGTTGCCGACGTGCTGGTTGAGCCCGGTAAGCAGGTTGAACAGGGTCGATTTGCCCATGTTGGGCTGCCCGGCCAGCGCCAGGGTAATCGTACCGGTCGACGCGACGCTGGATTTTATCGAGAGTGCCTGGCCGGTGGGGGCGGAGTGACAGCTCATTTATTCACAGTCCTTTTGTACCAGTATGCATTGGGCTTCCTGGCGGCCCAGGGCCACGCGCGTGCCACGGATGGTGACCAGCAGAGGGCCGCGCCCGTAATTTTGCGTCATCTCGAGCGCGACGCCGGGCGTGAACCCCAACGAAGTCAGCCGGGAGGTGATGCCTCGCTCGGCGTTGATTGCAAGAAAAACGGCGTGCTCACCCTTTTTCATTGCATCGAGGGAAAGGGTCTTCTTCAGGCTGGTTTCGGAGATTGTTTCCATGGGATCTTCCCTTTTATTGCGAAAAATTAGCCGGTCGAGTGTACCCGATCTGTACAATACCACGCTGGCCGGTATATTTCTTTGTTGTAGAACAAACCAGGCGATCGGTTATTCGCTAAGCAAATGTTATAAATTAGTATATGCTAATTAATTCGATTAACATAGGAAAAATTACTTTGATACATCATGACATTTGTCACGAATTCAATTTGCCATTTTCGGATATCATCGAACTACGAACGCGGATTGACCGGCAGTTATTTGGAACTTATTCCTATAAAAAAATGCCCTTTCTTATTCGCGATAAAGGCCCATTCCGAAAAGTGTACAAAATTGTACCGAAACACCAGAATTATGAATGCACAAGGATCGTGAATGAGCGAAAGAATTAGCGCAACCGTTGAGGACTACCTGAGCGCTATCTTCATCTTAGAACGAGATGGAGAGGCCGTTATCGGCGCGCGCCTGGCCGAGCTGCTGGGTGTTTCTCCGCCCACCGTGACCAACACGCTCAAGCGCATGCTCCGGGATGGGCTGGTGCGCATGGACGCCTCCCACGCTCCGCACCTTACCGAGGTGGGAAAAGAGGCGGCCAGTTCCGTGATGCGCAAACACCAGCTGGCCGAGTGGATGCTCGACCGCATGGTTGCATGGTCCAGCCTGCACAAAGAAGCCCATGAACTGGAACACGCTATCTCCAACCAGGTCGAAGCAGCCCTCATCGAAACGCTCAACGACCCGGCCGTCTGCCCGCACGGCAACCCGCTCCCGGGCCGCGAAGACAGCGTTTCCCAGTGGATCCCCCTCACCCAGGCCGCCGCGGGCATGCACGGCACCCTCCGGCGCATCCACGAATTCGCCGAGGATAACTACCCCATCCTATCCTTCCTCGAGTCCAAGCGCATCGCCCCGGGTCAAGAAATCACCATCCAGGAAGTGCTGCCCATCAACCAGACCATCACGATCCTCGTCCAGGGCGAATCCGTCACCCTCGGCTTCGCCATCGCCCGGTATGTGTTTTTTGAGCCAGCGCCGAGAACAAACATCCACAATCTATTTTGAAACTGTCGGGTGACTCTGATACCACGCCATGGTCGTCTTAATCGCTTCCCGCATCGGCGTGGCTTGCATCCCAAAGGTATTCTCAAACCGGCTGGAATCGACAACGAAGGGCTGTTCGAATTCATACATCATTTCCAGCGCCTCTTTCGCCACCGGGATGAACAGCCCGCCGATCCACATCATCACACGGCCCATTGCGCTGAATTTTGGCTCTACACCCGCTGTTTCAGCGCCCGCGGCTTCAGCGCCCGCGGCTTCAGCGGCCATTTGCAACATCTCACGCTGCGTGATGCGCGGGCAATCGTTGGGCACATGCCAGGCTGAGCCGTCCGCCTCAGCGCGCTCGCCTAAAATCACCAACGCTTTTCCAAAATCCGGGATATAGGTATGTGTATGCGGCGCATTCACATTCCCCACCAGCTGTGCAGGCTTGCCCTTGAGCAGCGGATAAAACGTGCGCTCGCCCATTGCCGTGGTATTTAGTCCCCAGGGTCCAAAATAGTCGGAACCCCGCCCGGCCGTCACGCGCACCTTCCCTGCACGATGCGCTTCAAAAGCGGCCCGGCTCATTTCAGCGCGTGCTTTTCCTTTGCGCGTGCGCGCATGATACGGTAGGTCTTCCGTCATTGGCGCGCCATTCGTCTCGCCGTACATATATAAATTTTCAACCAGCACCAGCTTTGCGCTGCCGCCGGTTAGCCCATCGATAATGGCCTTTTGCAGCGCGGGGAATTTTTCGACCCATTCGGTATACGCCGGCTGCGCGCATTGATACACGACTTGCGCATCGCGGGCCGCTTCTTGAACCTGCGCCGGATCGTATAAATCCGCGGCTATCACTTCCACTCCCGCCGGAACCTCGGCCATTTTGCCCGAGCGGCTGACCATGCGCACCGCTTCCCCGCGCTGGAGAAGCGCTTCCATCACTGCGCGCCCGATTGCGCCCGTGCCAAGAACGATATGTTTTCCGCGCATCATTACCTCCCATCCAATCCTAAACGTTACCTTTAACCGGCAGTGTTCATCCCCATTTTGATAATTTCCGAGCATTTGTTTGTGGAGCCGGCATAGCCCGCTCATCTTTTACAAACTGCTTGATAATCGAACTCAATTTCAAAGCGGAACAAATCCGCGCCGTCTACTCCATAGGGAGGCAGATTATGGGCCAGTTCCAGCGAAACCAGACCGTGGACGCGGCTCCAGATAATCATCGCTACGGACAGAGAAAGGATGTCGTAGTCGCCGGCAAACTCTTTCCATACCGCGAACTGCTCTTCATACCCGGATTGCACGGAAGGATATCCTTCTGCGGACAGCTTTCTGGCTATGCGCAAATCATCCACCACGCTCACCAATGCGCTCAGCGAACGCGCCGCTGAAGGCAGCACTTCCATATATGGCGCTTTATAGCCCGGGATAGGCGTCCCGAAAATCAACTGGTAGCGTTGGGGAGTTTCGATCGCCCACTGGCGGTACGCCATCCCAATCGCACGCATGCGCTCAACCGGTTTGTCGTTGGGCAGTTTATCCCGGGCTTCGAGCTGGCAGTCCCCAAAAGAAGTATACGCGTCGATGATCAGGGCAGTCACCAGCGCATCCCGGTCTGGGAAATAGTTGTAGATGGCGGGGGCGGTGATCTTCAACGCGCGGGCAATCGCCCGCAGCGAAAGCATAGGCGCGCCGTACGCCGCGATCTGTTCCCACGCCGTTTCCTGGATGGCCTCCCGCAGGTTGGGAATTTGCTGACTTTTGATGGGTCTGACCATATGTCTCCTTATTTAATTTACAATGTAAATATACAGTGTTAGTTTAAATATGTCAAGAGCCTTTTTTTGTCGTTATACCGCGAAAATCGAAAATGGGCCGCTGTTGCATGCAAAAAAAGCCTGGGCTGACCAGGCTTTTTTGAAGCGTTGGTTTTACAACGCCATTCCATGCGCAGCCCGGCGTTGCCGGGCTTTGTTTTTCCTGCTAGCTCCGGCGCTGGCCGCCGGAGATGGAGGCGCAGGCTTTACCCTTACCCCGCGGTCAACGTATCCCGATACACAGCGATCTGCGCGCAGTGCTCGCGCTTGTGACCGTAATACTGGTACACGATAAAATCGTCAATCGCGTATTCCGCCCCGTACCAGGGCAGGGTTCCGGGCTGGCGCAGGTCGTTCTCGGAAACCAGGCGCAGCGCGCTCATCACCATTTCATAGCCTTCGTTGTACTCCTGCACCACCGCTTCCATGGTTTTCGCTTTGCGTTTGCCCACCTGCATGGCATTGAACGCATCCCCATCCATGCTGGTGTACACATCCAGGTTGGGGGTCGGGCCAGCTTTCGCGCAGGCCGCCAGCACGTCTACCAGCACCCATTCAAAGGACGTCAGGTGCGCGATGATATCCTTTACCGACCAGAAACCGCACACGCCTGGCTCCAGGCATTGTTCCTCGGTGAACCCGTCCAGGTGCTTATGCACCCACAAATGACCGTATTTCAAAACATCCTGTGCGTTCATAGGTTTTCAATCACTCCGCTTTTTTCAGGTTTTCTCCCCCAAAATACGCTGGTGCGTTTTGCGCATGCAGGTATCCATCACCACCTCGATCCCCGCCTGCCCGGCCTTCTCGGCGGCAGCTTCGTTTGTGATGCCTTCCTGCATCCACACCACCTTCGCGCCGGTCGCGATGGCTTCATCTACAATTTCCGGAACGAACTCGGCCGCGCGAAAAACCAACACCACATCCACCTGTCCGGGCACGTCCCGCAGCGTTGCGTAAGCCGGCTCGCCAAGCACCTTCTCCAGGCGCGGGTTGACCGGCAGGATCCGGTATCCCTGCCGCTGCAAATAGGCCGGGATGCGGTGGTTAGGCTTTTCCACTTTATCGGTAATGCCAACCACTGCAATGGTGCGGGTGGTCTCCAATATCCTGCGCAGGCTCTCATCGTCCCTGGCATAGCGCGACTTGGCCTGAAGGGCCTTCCCATCCGCCGGCAGCCAGATTTCAAAATGCGTCTCCCCCGGCTGCGAGCGTACCCGGATATCTCCGCCGTGCCGGTGGATGATGTTGTAGCTAATATTTAACCCCAGCCCGGTGCCTTTGCCCATCGGCTTGGTGGTGAAGAAGGGGCTGAATAGCTTGGACTGCACCTCAGGCGGGATCCCTGAGCCGCTGTCCTGAATATCGACGACCACCCAAGGGGCTTCGTACCGGGTATGAAGCACCAGCGTGCGTTGTCCGCCCTTTTCGCTGGCGTCCATTGAGTCGATAGCGTTATCGATGATATTTGTCCAGGCCTGGTTCAGCTCGCTGCCATACGCCTGGATGCGCGGCACGGCCGGGTCATATTCGCGGCGCACCTCGATGCCCTGTTTGAGTTTGTGGCGCAGGATCACCAAAGTGTTATCCAGCCCTTCGTGTACGTTGACTTCCTGCACCGGTCCCTGGTCCAGGTAGACGTACGATTTGAGCGCCTTGACAATTTCCGTAAGGCGTCCCGCGCCCTGCCCTATTTCGTCCAGCAGGCGGTAGGTGTCGAAGCTAGCAGCCATCCAGTTCAGCAGCGCCGGGAGAGCCTGCTCCGAAAAATGCTGCACCAGTGCGTCCAGCGCCGGCCCGTCATACCCCAGGTTCACCAGCTGCGCGGCCAGTTCCCAACTGTTCGTCAGGTTTTGGCGGTCTAGCCAGTCTTCCACCTGTGCTTCCCGGTCACTGCGCGCCAAAGGGTCAATATCCGGCGAGGTCAGGGCGCGCTGGCGGATTTGTTCTTCCAGATTTTGCAGGCGTTCCAACTGCGCCGCGGAAAGACCCATCCCATACAGCGCCAGGCCGGCCTGCTGCAGCTGGTGAAAGGTGGATTTCATCTGCTCGGCGCCCCGCCCAATCGCCGCCGAAGGGTTGTTCAGCTCGTGCGCGATCCCGGCGGTGAGCGTGCCAAGCTGGGCCATTTTCTCGCTCTGGTGCAACCGCAGCTCGGTCGTCTGCAGCCGGGTAGTAATGGTGTGCAGCATGGTGCGCGCCGCCGAAGGACTACCGGTGAGCAAAAGGTCCATCGGTTCATTGCCGATCACCAGCAGCACGCTATCGGTGAGCGCCCGCCCCGAGGCATTGCGGGTTGTGTTTTCCAGCAGCGCGATTTCGCCAATCACCTCGCCCGGGGCGCGCACTGCCAGCTGGATCGTCTGCCCATTCGAGCCCTTGAAGATTTCAATCTGGCCTTCTTTAATGACATAGGCGTTCTGTCCGGGGCTGCCTTCCGTAAAAAGCAGTTCCCCTTGCGCCAGGCGTATTTCGTACACCTGCTCGCACAGCTTCTCCAGATCCGAGTCAGGTAAATCGGCGAACAAAGGTACTTTGCGTAAAAAGGTATAGCTGTCCATCGGCTTAGACCGTCCTGAGGTATTGGTGCACGAGCGCCACAGTGGTCGATCCCTCCCCGACTGCTGAAGCCACGCGTTTGATTGAGCCGTGCCGCACATCCCCGGCGGCAAAGATACCCGGGCAGCTGGTTTCCAGAAGGTACGGGTCGCGTTTGAGCGGCCAGCTTTTTGGCCAGCCACCGTTGGTTGCCAGATCCGGACCGGTCAGTACAAACCCGGCCGGGTCGCGCTCCACCAGGCCCTTAAGCATTTCCGTCCGCGGCTCCGCTCCAATAAAAATGAACATCGCCGCGGCGGGCACCGTGCGCACCTCGCCGGAGCTGCGGTTCAGTATGCAGATCGACTCCAGCCGTTCTTTTCCGCGCGCCTCGATCACCTCACTGTTACCCAGCACGATGATATTGGGCAGGCTGCGCAGCTGCTCCACCAGGTAATGCGACATTTCGCTTTCCAGCGAGCTGCTGAGGGTCAACAGCGTCACAGTCCGCGCATAGCGCGAGAAAAAAACCGCCGCCTGCCCGGCGGAGTTCGCCCCGCCTACCACGTACACATCCTCGCCCCGGTAATATGCGGCCTCGGTCAGCGCGGCGCCGTAATAAATCCCCGCCCCGGTAAATTCGTCTACCCCGGGAGCCACCAGCCGGCGCACCGAGACCCCGGTCGCCACCAGCAGCGCGTGGCAGCTGATTTCACTGCCGCTGGTAAGCGTAAGATGGCGGTAGGCATTCTCCACCCGGATCTCTTTCACCTCTTGCGCCGACAGGATCTCGACCCCAAAACGCTGGGCCTGCGTCACGGCCCGGCGGGCCAGGTCCGCGCCGCTCAGACCGTTGGGAAAACCCAGGTAATTCTCAATGCGCGAGCTGGTCCCGGCCTGCCCACCGGCGGCTTCGCGCTCGACCATCACCGTGCGCAGCCCCTCGGATGCGCCGTACACCGCCGCGGCCAGCCCGGCCGGTCCCGCGCCGATGATTGCCAGATCGTAAAACGGCTGGGCCGGGCGCGTCTGCAGGCCCATCTTCTCCGCCAGGTCATGCCGGGTGGGCTGGATCAAGTAACTGCCGTCTGGGAAGAACACCACCGGCAGGGAATGCTCGCCCTGGCAGGCTTCTTCGACCATCAACTGCGCCTGGGTGTCTTTTTCGATATCCATCCACTGGTAAGGAATGTGGTTGCGCGAGAGAAAATCCTTCACCGTATGGCAGCCCGGTGACCACAGCGTCCCGGCCACGCGGATGCCCTCATATGGCAGCGAGGCGTTGGCTTTCCAATCCCCAAGCAGGTCGTCCAGCACCGGGTAGAGATTTTCTTCGGGCGGGTCCCATGGCTTCATCAGGTAATAATCCAGCCCGATATCGTTGATACTGGCAATGGCCGCGTTCGTATCCGCGTAGGCCGTCAGCAGCACCTTGCGCGCCTCCGGATAATGCTTTTTTGCTTCCGCCAGGAATTCCGTGCCGCTCATGTTCGGCATGCGCTGGTCCACCAGAAAAAGCGCAACGGGCGTGGCCCGGCGCTTCAACTGCCGAACCGCCTGCAAGGCTTCTTCCCCGGAAACCGCCTTGACAATGCGGTACGCGCTGCGGAAATGCGCGCGTAAGTCGCGCTCCACTGCGTTCAAAACCTGGATCTCGTCATCCACAATCAGGATTGCCGGCTTGGTCATGTCTCTTAAAAAAACCGCCTTTCGCCCCCAATGGAAATGGCGCTAGCTAGCTTTTTTAATTAAAGATAACTAATTATATCGTAATAAGTAACAATTACCAACTTCTTTACCTCCTAACCGCCTACCCAAAAAATTTTCGAATCTTTTACGGGAATTTTGGTTCATTTGTGGTATTGTTTAGGTACAATCCATGGTTCGAAGGACGAAAGAAAGGTTATTATGGGCGCGCTGGCTGCATTTGCCCTGGGTGTGCTGATTGGTCTGGTCTTTTATTGGCTGGTATACCGGTTATACTGGCTGCGTTGGAGCGGGCACATGCAGCGAGACATGTCCTATCTACAGGCCAAAGTCGATTCCGCGGAATTTACCAGCTTTGGTCTGGAACGACAGGTGGCCGCGCAAAAGTCAGAGCTGACCGGGCAGCGCTCAAAGATCAGCGAGCTGGAACGCGAAAACCGGCTGGCGCAGGCGCGCTTAGAAGAAGTGAACGCGGATAAGCAGGCCCTGAGCACGCACCTTGAAACGCTGCGGGCCGAGCTAACTGCCTATAAAAAAGTCATGATGGAACCGGCGCTGCCGGCGTTGTCACAGACGCCGCCCAACGGTAAAACGCAGGACCCGCCGCGCAAGCTTCTCCCACCCGAAAGGGCGCCCGCAGCCGGCCTGTCAAACAGCCTGCTGGGCATGAACAAAGAAGCCTCGAAAAATACGCCGACCAAGACGCAGCCGAACCTGCCCGCGAGCCTGCCCATAAAGACGCCCTCGAACGGTAATGGCAACGGCCGCTTGCACCTCCCTCTCCCCGAGGAACAAATCCTGGAGCCCGTTCTCGTGATCGCCCGGCCCAGGGTCGGCGGCGACTACCTGGAAATCATCCAGGGCGTCGGCCCGGCCATCGCCCGGAAGCTCCGCCAGGCCGGCATCGACACCTTCCAGGCCCTGTCTGTGCTTACCCCCCAGCGTCTCAAAGAAGTAGTCGGGCCGCGGACCGCGAAATTAATGGATGCCGAGAGCGTGATTAAGCAGGCGAAGAAGCTGGTTGGGGAAAGACGCTCGCGCAGCGCTTCCGTCTAACAATATTGTTGCAAGAGACCAGGGTATCATCGGACCGGCCGGTCCGCGAATATCCTGGTTTTGTTTTAACCTCTTGACTCCGGAAAAGCATTGAAGTATATTAATCGTATGACCAAATATGTTCATTTGGTCATACCGTCCAACGTAGGGCGGGCATCTGCGGTTGTCGAACAACCGTGCCCGCCATCTTATCCTACGAACAAAGTCGGAAGGAATCTTTTCCCGCCCCACGGAACCTATAAACGCCATGACGAATCCAACCACCGAAAAACAGGAAGTTCGCAAGCGTCAGGATCGCGCGCACCGCATACTGGATGCCGCCGCGGCCCTGATCCTGCGCTGGGGATACAACAAAACCACCATCGATGATATCGCCCGCCAGGCCGGGGTAGCCAAAGGGACCATTTACCTGCACTGGAAAACTCGCGAGGCCTTATTCGAAGCCCTCATCACCCGTGAAAAGCTGCTCTTTGCCCAGGACTTCAAGCAGCGTATCCTCGCGGACCCGGAAGGCGCCACCCTGCGCGGCATCGCCAGGAACACCGCCCTGGCCGTGCTGCGCCGCCCGCTGATCAAGGCCTTATTCGTCAGCGACCGTGACGTGCTCGGCAAGCTGGCTCAGGGCGAGTTTACCGACACGGCCTATCTGGAGCGGATTTCGGGGTTCAAAGCTTTCCTGGAATTCATGCGCGCGCACGGCCTGGCCCGCACCGACCTCAGCCTGCAAGCGCAGGTGCACATCTGGTCTGCCATTTCCGCCGGTTACTTCCTGGCCCCGCCCATGATGCCCGCCGAATACGCCCTTCCCGACGAGGAGCTGGCTGCTCTTATGGCCGAGACCGTCCACCGCACCCTCGAATCGGACCAGCCTATCTCGCCTGAAGAATACCAGGCGGTATCTAAAATCTTCATGCAATATCTGGATCATTCCACTGCCGCCGCAGCGGAACAGTTTCAAAAAGAAATAGAGGGTAACTGATGGTACAAACCGCAATTGCAATATCCACCACCAACCTGGTGAAAACCTATGGGCGCGGCAGCGTTCGCGCCCTCGACGGCCTGGATTTTTCCGTCCAGACCGGTGAGGTGCACGGCTTTTTGGGGCCGAATGGCGCCGGAAAAACCACCACCATCCGCATTCTCCTCGGACTGCTGCGCGCCAATGCTGGCCAGGCCCGGGTATTGGGCGGCGACCCCTGGAAGGATGCGGTCGCGCTGCACCGCCGCCTTGCCTACGTCCCTGGAGATGTCACCCTGTGGCCTGAGCTCTCCGGCGGCGAGGTAATCGACCTGCTCGGCCGGCTGCGCGGCAGCCTGGACCCCCAACGCCGGGCCAGCCTGTTGGAGCGCTTCGATCTGGACCCCCGGAAAAAAGCGCGGACCTACTCCAAAGGCAACCGCCAAAAGGTGGCCCTCATCGCGGCGCTGGCCTCCGACGTGGAGCTGCTCTTGCTGGATGAGCCCACCTCCGGGCTCGACCCATTGATGGAGGCCGTTTTCCGCGAATGCGTGGCCGAAGAACGCCGGCGCGGGCGCACGGTGCTGCTTTCGAGCCATATCCTGGCCGAGGTCGAGGCCGTGTGCGACCGGGTCACCATTATACGCAAAGGCCGCGCGGTTGAAACCGGCTCGCTGGCCGAACTCCGCCACCTCACCCGCACGCTGGTCACCGCCGACCTGGCAACGCCGCCCGGCGGATTGGAAGCGCTGCCCGGGATCTACAATTTGAGCCTGGAGGGCACGCGCTTGCGCTGTGAAGTCGACAGCAGCCATCTGGATGGTTTAATGCGCAACCTGGCTGAGGCCGGCATTCACAACCTGATCTGCCAGCCGCCGACCCTGGAAGACCTGTTTATGCGCCACTACCAGACCGACCGGCAGGTGGAGATGGAGGCGGTGCGATGAACGAGCTGGCCGGTACAGGTACTTTAATCCGCCTGATTCTGCGCCGGGATGGATGGAAGTTTCTCATTTGGGTGGTTCTCACCGGGCTGATCCCGGTGGGACTCGCGGCTTCCTTTATGGAGCTGTATCCCACTGCTCAAGCCATTCAGGCGTATGCCAACGAAAGCATGCATACCCCCTCAGCAGTGGGGATGCTGGGCCTGGTCTACAGCCAGACCCTCGGCGGGCTGGTGGCCTGGCGTTCCGGGTTGAACAGCGCCATCCTGATCGCGCCGGTAAGCCTGCTCTTCCTTATTCGCCACACGCGCACCGAAGAAGAGGCCGGGCGGCGCGAGCTTTTGGGCGCGACTGTGGTTGGCCGCTACGCGCCCCTCACCGCAGCGCTGATTGTGGTGCTGGGCGCCTGCCTGGTCATCGCCATCCTGATCGCCGGCGGGTTGATCGGCATGGGACTGCCCGCCGCAGGGGCGATTGTGCTGGGCCTGTCGGCGGCCTCAACTGGCTGGATCTTTGCCGCTGTCGCCGCCGTGGCCGCGCAGCTGGCCGAAAGCCCCGGCCCGGCACGCGGCATGGCCCTGGGCGCCTTCGGGGTAGCTTACCTGCTGCGCGCGGTAGGGGATGCAGCCAGCCTGCGCGGCGCTTCCGGCTGGCTGTCCTGGCTGTCGCCGCTCGGCTGGGTGCGCTTTACACGCGCTTTCGCCGGTGAACAGCCGTGGGTCTTCGCGCTGATGCTCGGCCTGGTTGTCGCGCTGGTAGCGGCCGCTTATCGCCTTTCCGCCCGGCGCGACCTGGGCGCCGGCCTGCTGCCCGCGCGTTCGGGTCCGGCAGTCGCATCGCCGCGCCTGCGCAGCCCGCTGGCCCTTGCCTGGCGGCTGCACCGCTCCGCCCTGATCGCCTGGACCGCTGGGGCAGCCGTGATTGGCATCCTCTTAGGCAGCACCGGAGCGACGTTTTCCAACTTCGTCAGCGGGCCGCAGCTGCAAGGCTGGGTAACCCGCATGGGCGCCCGAGACGCCGGCGAGGCCTACCTGTTTATCATCATTTACGTGCTGGGCCAGGTCACCGCCGCTTACGCGATCAGCATGGCCCTGCGCCTGCGCTCAGAGGAAGTCGATGGGCGCGCGGACACCGTGCTGGCGACCGGGACCGGACGGACGCGCTGGGCCGCCAGCCATCTCTTCTTCGCCTTCCTCGGACCCACCCTGCTGTTGTTGGTGCTGGGGTTTTTCATCGGGCTCGGTTTTGGGATCAGCGCGGGCAATGTGGCGCAGATTTTGCCGCGCCTGCTCGTGCGCACCCTGTTCACCCTGCCCGCCGTGTGGGTGATGGTGGGTATTACCGCGGCTCTGTTCGGCCTGCTGCCTCGCTTCGCCGCCGCCGGGGCGTGGGCGCTGATTGCGCTGTACTTTTTGCTCGAGATGGGTTGGGAACTGCAGCAGGTCAGCCAGGCAGTCTTCAACCTCTCCCCGTTCGCCTATGTGCACTGGTCGCACCCGGTGACCATTGCGCCTCTCATCGGGCTGACTCTGGCAGCCGCCGCCTTCTCCGCCGCCGGTTTGGCCGCTTTCCGCCGGCGCGATATTGCGTAGCCTGACCGCTTTCACCGGCAGTCTGGGAATACCGCTTCGCGCAGGCCGCGGAACGGTATTCCCAGACTGGCGATTACCAGGCCAGGCTGGCATAAATAGCGTCCGCCAGGGCATTGTACCCGCCCCCACCCAGGTGCACGTGATCTCCGCCGTCATAGCGGCTTTGCAAGCAGTCGCTGTCCGGGTCTTTCAGCAGCGCATACGCATCCACACAGGCGACGTTCGCCGCGCCCCGGATCCAGGCGTTGACGGTTTCCAACACGGCCTGCTTTTCCGCCGTCCAATCCTTTGAATTTCCCCGCGGCGGGATGGTAATCGCCACCACCTGCATGCCGGCCTGTTTTGCGCGGCTGTAGATCGCCTGCAGGTTGGCCTGGATCGTCCCGGCCCGCCGGTTCAGGTCAATATCGTTTGTCCCGCCCAATACGATCAGCACCTCAGGCGTATAGCGGCGCAAATGAACCGGCAGCCGCGTAACCATCTGGTAAGTGGTCTGGCTCGAAACGCCGCAGTCCACCGTCACCCAGCCGTCGCCCAGGCGTTTACGCAGGCGGTTCTGATATCCAAAAGCCTTATCCGCGGTGGTCAGGCTGTCGCCCAGGCACAGCACCTGGCGGGATTGCAGCAGCCGCCCGCGCAGATCCTCGGGGAGTTCAAAGCAGACCGGCCGCGCGACCAGCCGGCGGAAGATGCTGCCCGGAGCGGTCGAGTAAATGCCAACCTTCGAGCCTGCCAGCAGCTCCGGCGCGCCAATTTTGCGGTTGACGATTTCGGTCAGCGCGCCGTCATAATAGACCGTGAGGGTCAGCTCGTTATATCGCACGGCCAGTTTCGCCCCCGCGCGGTACGTCACTGGCCGCCTGGCAATGAGCGTTACGGTTCCTTCGATCACCTGCTCCACCTTCAGGCTCGTCCCGTCCAGGGTCACCCGGTACTCATTCTGCCGGTCCAGGGAGCGCACGCGCAGGCCGGCGCTGCCGCTCGCCCGCTGGATCCGCGCTTCCACCCAGGCAGCGTTGGTCCCCAGGTCGGCTTCAAAGTCCGCGGCCGCCTCCGCCTGCTCTAGAAGCACAGGTGGGAAGGCCGGCGAACTCGGTCGCATACCACACGGCGATGCTGGCGCCCTGGTCCTCGCCGCCTTCCGCACGATAGCCCAGGTAAGCCGGCGCCCCACTGCCCGCAGTTGTGGGTCCATTCTCCCCGGCCATCAGCACCAGCTCCAGCCCCGCGCCATCGTTAATCGCAAACGCTGCCTCGCCTGCCTGCTGGAAGACGACGGAATCATACCAGCAGTTGCTGTACAGGTTCAATACCGGAAACGTCTGGCCCCCATAAGCGATCCAGCCGCCTTCGCTTTCCAATGCCGTTCGGCGCACGCCCGCCAGCAGCTGTCCATCGGCGGTAGCCAGGCCCATCCAACCCGTCTCATGCCCCCAGGCGGTTTGGAAACGCACTCCCACCGCCTGGCCTTCTCGGAATGGGACAGGCCGGCTGTCAACGATACACGGATCGTTCCGTCCAGGCGCCACCCCGACGATCCGCAGGCTGTCTTCGGAAAACCGGATCTGTCCCGCGCTGTCGGCGCCGATGGTGCGGGTAGGCGGCCCGGCCGGGTCCGCGAAATCATCCGCGATCGGCAATCCTGCCGCCGGCTTCGTAGCCGCCGGCTCCGTTGCCGCCGGCGCCCGCGGGGTTGGGCTGGCCTCCTGCGCGGATTGGGCGGTTGCAACCGCTTCTGGCGCAGTGGTCTTGACCGCTCTCTCCGCCTCCACGATGGCTGTCAGAGTTTTGGCCGGTGTTGCGGTGCTAATCCGCACCAGAGTCAGCGTAGGTACCAGCGTTTGGATTGGGCCAGATGGCGTTAGCCGGGCCAATCCGGCGCATAAATGGCTGGTAAGCCAGGCGCCCCCGGCCAGTAGAAATTTTCGCCTTTTCATGAAACCGCATCCCCTCCAGAAGCAGGTGGAAACATCCCAAGAATATCATACATCCGGGATTAATTCCCTTTGTTTGGGAACAATATTGGCGAGTTCTACGTTGTTATAGATAAAGATTTTCGATTCAGACTCAGTGCCTGTCATTCAATGGTTGCTATTTATAAGCCGGACCGGCCTGCACTTATACAAACGCATTTCATCACTGACCCGGTACAACTATGAAAAAACCTGCTTTATGGATCGCCTTGCTTGTATTCATGACCACCCTGGCCTGCGGGGTGCCCGCGCAGGTTAAACCGACCCTCACCCTGGTCCCAACCATTGTGATCCAAGGCAGCCCGCCTGTCCCGGCAGAGGCAGCGACCCCTACCCCCGCAAGCAGTGGGGACCTTGCTACCGCTGTTGCAGGGGTCGCCACGGTCGCTCCAGCCAGCCCGACTCCAGAGATTACCGCGACCGCTGGGCGGGCCATGCCGTTGGGCGTGGTAAACATCATGCTTCTAGGGTCCGATGTCCGCGCCACCGCCGGGAGCCATACAGACGTCATCATGCTGGTTTCGGTCAATATAATGAAACAGACCGTCAGCGTCATCTCATTCCCTCGCGACCTGTATGTACCCATCCCCGGCTGGACGACCCAGCGCCTCAACACGGCGAAACCGCATGGTGGGTTCGAAACCCTGGCTGATACCATGGAGGAGAACTTCGCGGTCCGGCCCACCTACTATATGCAGACGGACTTTGCGGGCTTCCAGAGCATCATCGACAGCCTGGGCGGGATAAACGTCTACGCCGGGTCGACGCTGGTCGACCGCTGTGATCTGCCCATCGCCGAGAACGGCAAATGCACTGTCCAGCCGGGTCTGTACAAAATGGACGGCGCTACCGCGCTCTGGTACGTCCGCTCGCGCCACACCTCCAGCGATCTGGACCGCCTGCGCCGCGAGCAAGAAGTGCTGTCAGCCATCTTTGTCCAAATCATGTCTGCCGGTGCAAACCGGGATCTGCCCGGCCTGTATGCCCGCTTCCAAAGCAGCGTGGACACCAATTTAACCATTCAGGCCATCGCCCCGCTCCTGCCCACCGCGGCCAGAGTGTTCAACGACCGCAATCAGATCCGCCACTACGCGCTCACCGTCAAAGAAGCCAAACCTTTCGTCACGGATACCGGCGCCCAGGTCCTGATGCCCGATTATGAACGCATCAGCCAGATTCTGGATGAAGCCATTTTCAACCCGTAAAGGATTTGGCTCTGCATGGGTTTTCAATAAGCAAAAAGGGCTGCTGGCTCGCGCTGTGAGCCAGCAGCCCTTTTGACTTTATGGCTCTTCCAAGGTAGATTGCATTTTTCAGAATTGTTGTTCTCTATCGCCCCGGCGAGCCAGTCGCCGGGCTACAAAGCCCAAGCCTGCTGAAAGCAGGCTACCAAGAAGCAGTCTCGGCAGGGAAACGTTCTTTCAGCCCGGTTTCACCGGGCCTGGTTGTCCTAGCCCGGCGACTTCGCCAACTCCGTTGGCGCAATCGCCGGGCAGGGCAAGCCAGAACCTTGCGAATCGCCCTACTTTTGACTCTTTCACCTCTTGACAAAACTACTTCTGCGCAGTATATTACTGGCTAGAATTGTTCTATATGTTACGATCTCTTTAGAGGTGGTATGCCAGATCGAAATTATGAGGAAAGACTGAAACACCGGGCCCACATGCGCGGCACGCTGAAAACCCTGTTTGGCGTCGAAGATACCAGCGGGGTGGAGCTTTTTAGCCTGCTCCGTCACCTGGCGCACCTGTGCGAGCCGCCGGATGATAAGGACCTTTCCGGGCCGCGCTGGCGCTTGATGCTGCATTTACTGGGCGAGGAACATATGGGCGAAGGCGCGGGCCTTACCCCCACAGACCTCAGCCATTCGCAGCGGGTGAGTAAGAACACCATCAGCGCCTTGCTGCGCGGTTTGGAAGAACAGGGCCTGATCCAGCGCACCCTCGACCCGGCGGATTACCGCCTCTTCCGCATCCAGCTCACCCAGGCCGGGCGCGAGATGATCCACGCTTCGGCCCCCCGGCGGCTGGCCCGCTTGAACGAGATGGCTGCCGGCCTCACCAGCGAAGAACGCGCCCAGCTTACGGTACTGCTCGAAAAGCTGTACCATTCGATGCTCGAAGCATCCTGTAAGACCCCCCTCGATCCAAAAACAGAAAGCCACGGAGGCTAAGTTGCAAACAGTATTACCCGTTTCACCCAAGGCAAACCGCCCGGCTGCCCGCCCACCCACCAATCCCATGAGCGGTGGGTTGGGACGTGCCATTGCATACCTGGGCAGGCACAAGCGCATTGCCTTTTATGCCTACGGCGCGTTGCTGATCTCTACCATGGCGCAGTTAATGGTTCCACAGGTCATCCAGACCATTATGGATGCCCTGACGAACGGCATGCTGGCCCACCAGCTGGCCAAAGTGCCGCAGCAGTTCCTGCCCGCCGCGCTTGCCAAAATGAACTGGACCATCGACCAGTACAACCGCTACAGCAATGATTGGCGCAGCGCGCTGCTGGCTGCCGGCGGGCTGGTCGTTTTGTTCGCCGCTATCCGCGGCATTTTCGCCTATATCCAGACCTACATGAACGAGCGTGTCGGCCAGAGTATCGCCTTCGACCTGCGCAACGATCTGTTCGCCAAGATCCAGCGCCTGTCGTTCAGCTACCACGACCAGAACCAGACCGGCCAGCTGATGGTGCGCGCCACCGATGATGTGGAAAAAGTGCGCCTCTTCCTGGCCCAGGGGCTGCTCATGGCGCTACAGGCCATCGTGCTGCTGGTCGCCGCACTGATCATCCTCTTCGCCACCAACTTCCGCCTGACGCTGGTGGTGCTGCCCCTGCTGCCGCTGGCTATGCTGATCTTCATGGCCTTTGGCCGCCTGGTACAGCCCATGTTTATGCAGGTGCAGATCCGCCTCTCCAAGCTGAACACGGTACTGCAAGAAAACCTGGCCGGGATCAAAGTGATTAAAGCCTTTGTCCGCGAGCCGGAACAGCAGCAGCGCTTCGACCAGTCCGCCGACGATTTGTTCGGCCAGCAGATTAAGGTGGCGCGTATCTTCGCCTTTATGTTCCCCGCCGTCTTCCTGGTGATCGGCCTGGGTCAGGCCGCAGTACTGTACTTCGGCGGGCAGCAGATCATCCTGGGCACGCTCAGCCTGGGCGAGTGGCAGAAATTCAGCATGTACCTGATGTTCGTCTTCTTCCCCCTGGGCATGCTGGGCATGATCGTCAATATGATGTCGCAGGCCGGCGCATCCGCCACCCGCATCTTCGAGATCCTGGATGCCAAGGTCGATGTGACCGATAAACCCGGCGCGCAGAATCTGCCCGCTGTACAGGGTGCGGTGCGCTTCGACAACGTCACCTTCCGCTACGTGGGCGGCGGCGAGCCGGCCCTCGACAGCGTCAGTTTCTCCGTCCAGCCCGGCCAGACCGTGGCCCTGTTGGGCGCCACCGGCTCCGGCAAGACTTCGATCATTAACCTGGTGCCGCGTTTTTATGATGCGACTTCCGGCTCGGTGCAGATCGACGGTCATGATGTGCGCGATGTATGCCTCGAATCGCTGCGCGCCCAGATTGGCATCGTTTTGCAAGACACCACCCTCTTTACCGGCACCATCCGCGATAATATCGCCTTTGGCCGCCCGGGCGCCAGCCTGGAGGATGTAATCGCAGCGGCGACAGCCGCCTCGGCGCACGAATTTATTAGCGGGTTCCCCCAGGGATACGAAACCCCGGTGGGCGAGCGCGGCACGACCCTCTCCGGCGGGCAGAAACAGCGCGTCGCCATCGCCCGCGCCCTGCTGATGGACCCGCGCATCCTGATCCTGGACGACTCGACCAGCAGCGTGGACACGGTCACCGAGTTCGAGATCCAGCAGACGCTCACCCAGCTAATGCAGGGCCGCACCAGCTTCGTCATCGCCCAGCGCATCAGCACGGTGCGTAACGCCGATATGATCCTGGTGCTGGACAAGGGCAAGATTGTCGCCCAGGGCAAGCATGATGACCTGATGGAAGACAGCCCAATCTATGCCGAGATTTACAATTCACAGCTCGTTGAGGACACCGGCACGGTTTCAAACGCGCCTGTCTCGTTAGAGGAGGAAGCACATGGGTAGAGGTATGGGTCCAATGCATGGCATGTTACAACAGGAGGTCTCCAAGCCAAAGAACACCTGGGACACCATCGCCCGCCTGGGGCGGTATTTCGCGCCCTATTTCTGGGTGCTCCTGATCGTCACCGCGCTGATCCTGGGCACCGCGTATACCAACGTGCGCACCCCCGAGCTGACCGGGCAGTCGGTCGACTGCTTTTTCACCCCGGCGCTGGCCGCGCGCATGGCCGGTCAGAACGGCGCCGCCGCCCCCGCTGGGATGCAAAACGCGTTCGCCGGGGGGCAGGCCGCGCTGAGCAACTGCTGGTTTACCACCCTGCCGCAGAACCCTACCACAGATGATCTCATCCGCGGGCTGGGGCAGCTGCTGCTGGTGATCGTGGCGCTGGCAATCGGCGGCGCGTTGATGAACGGCATCGTCTCGTACCTGATGAACTGGTCAGGGCAGAAGGTTCTGCTCACCCTGCGCAAACAGGTCTTCCGCCACCTGCACAAGCTCTCGCTGGGTTATTATTCCACCCACGAAACCGGCGCAGTGATGAGCCGCATCGTCAATGATATGGACACCCTCCAGCAGGCAGTCAACTTCGTGCTGGTCAACCTGATCAGCGGCGTGGTGATGATCCTCTGGATTGGGGTCAAGATGTTCAGCTACAACTGGGGCTACGCTCTTATTAGCATGCTGGTAACCCCCTTTATGATCCTGGCAACCGTCCTGCTGTCGAACGAGGCGCGCAAAGCCTTCCGCCGCACCCGCATTGAGATTGGCAAAGTCAACGCCAACCTGGAAGAATCCATCTCCGGCGTGCGCGAGGTGCAGGCTTTTGGCCGCGAAGGCGCCAACATTGAAGCCTTCCGCGAGTCCAACGCCGCCAACCGGGACGCCAACGTCAAAGCCGTCTCCTATACCGCGGCCATGCAGCCCACTATGGAAGCGCTGGGCTACGTAGCCATCGCCATCGTCACCATCACCGGGGGCTTCCTGATGCTGGGCGGCGGGACCATGTTTGGCGCGGAAATCTCGCTGGGGCTGATCATCACCTTTATCGGCTTCGTGCAGCGCTTCAACCAGCCCATCTCGCAAATCTCGCAGTTGTGGACCAACATGCAGTCCGCCATCGCCGGGGCCGAGCGCATCTTTGAGCTGCTCGACACCGTCCCGGACGTGCAGGACGCGCCCAACGCGGAGGTTATGCCGCAGATCCAGGGCCGGGTGACCTTTGAAAACGTCAGCGCGCAGTACGTGCCCGGCGAGCCGGTGCTGCAAGACGTCAGTTTTACCGCCGAACCCGGGCAGACCATCGCCATTGTCGGGCAAACCGGCGCCGGGAAGACTACCATCATCAACCTGCTGCCCCGCTTCTACGATGTAGTCACCGGCAAGATCAGCATCGACGGCTACGATATCGCCGAAGTAGCGGCTGCCAGCCTGCGCAAGCAGATCGGCATCGTCCTGCAGGATACCTTCCTGTTTAGCGACACGGTGATGAATAATATCCGCTTTGGCCGCCCTGAGGCCAGCGAAGAAGAGGTCATCGCCGCGGCCCAACTGGCCCATGCCGACGACTTTATCAAGCGCATGCCGCAGGGTTACGACACCGTCCTGGGCGAGCACGGGGCCGGGCTCAGCCAGGGCCAGCGCCAGTTGCTGGCCATCGCCCGCGCCGCGCTGGCCGACCCGCGCATCCTGATCCTCGATGAGGCCACCTCCAGCGTGGACACCCGCACCGAGCGCCAGATCCAGAGCGCGCTGGAACGCCTGCTTCAGGGGCGCACCAGCTTCGTCATCGCCCACCGCCTCAGCACCATCCGCAACGCCGACCAGGTGCTGGTGATCGAGGAAGGCCGCATCGTCGAGCGCGGCACGCACGCCGGGCTCCTGGCGCAGAAAGGCGTCTACTACGGCCTCTATATGCGCCAGTTCCGCAAAGACGACCCCCAGAACGGCAACGGTCAGGTGAAAGACCTGACCCCCGGTCTGGCAGGATAAGGAAACAGTACGCGGATCGGTAGGGCCGAAATTAATATTCCGCGGAATTGTAATTCCGCGGAATCCCTACCATCTTCGTAGGGCGGCCATCCCTGGCCGCCGGTCGCGCCAGCGAACGCACGGTCGCGCCAGCGGGAACAGATTATTTCAGGCCGGGTGCCAGGCATATCCTTCGGTTTACTGCGCATCCTTTACCATCTCTTGTCCCACAGCCGTCTGGATGTCGGATAAAATATCAAAAAAACCTGGTAGTCTTGCCTGGGGGATTTAGTAAAGCATGAATGTTAAAAGAAAAATTAAAGAAACGCACGATGTGCGAGAGCGCAAGATTTCCGCGCTCGTATACCAGCTGCTGCGCGTCGATCTGGAATGGATCGGGCGCGCGCTCCTGTGGGTGACGCGCCTGTTTTCGCGCCAGCACCGCATCCAGCCCGAGAACGAGCCCAAGAGCGAGCCGCTGCCCCCCACGGGGCCTTTCGTCACCACCCGCAAGCAGCAGCGCGGCGACTTACTGGCCTGGGTGCCGCGCCGCTTCGACAGCTTCCTCATCGATGACCTGACCGGGAAGTACGGCTATTCCCATATATCCATCGACTGCGGCGAAACGGACGTCCCCACCGGCAAAGCGGTGATGGTGGAAAGCACTGTGGGCCAAACCGTGCAGAATAAATTCCTTGATGAGTACGGCGCGCGTAATTTCGCGCGCATCCCGCTTTCCAGGGCGGGCATCGACCCGGAGACATTTTGCAAGTGCGTCCAATCCAAAATCGGCCAGCAATATGATGCCCTGGAAGCCCTCACCCTCGGGCAGATCGATGACCCGGTGAAACAGGTCTGCTCGGATCTGGCAGCCGTGTGCCTGCCGGAAGAAGTCCGCAGCGATATCGCCAAAGCCAGCCGGGTGGGTCTGCTCCGGCGCGGCTCGGTCAGCATCCATTCCAAACCCAAAGATCATAACCTGAAGGCCTTTATCAGCCCCAACGCCTTTGCCCAGTACTTCGGCGCGCCGCCGGGCCAGGATCTGGTAAGAGCCGACCAATGGATCCGGCCGCGCCGCATAACCAGCGACCCGGCTCCCATCCTGGCGCTGTCCCTGCGGCGCGGACTGCTCCTCCTGGCACTGGCCGGCCTGGGCTGGCTCCTGTTGAAGCCGCTGGTAAGCGCAAGGCTGACCGCAAACCTCGGCAGCCAGTGCCGGGGCTAACGGGAGAGAATGCCCGGCAAAACCGGGCTGCGAATATCGAGGCTTCTGCCAACCACAGCTTTAGCGCCGGGCGTTAGCCATCCCGAAAACCGCAGCCTGACCGCTGCCTCTCAGCAAGCTGAACGCTAACCAGCCGGTCGCCGCAATGGAAATGACCCCGCCGGCCATGGAAGGAATCCCGATCAGCGATGGGAGGTGGGCCACAATTCCCAACCCAATCGGCAGGCAAAACGCTCCCCCGATCGCAAACAGCGCCCCCGGAATCCGCAGCTGCCGGTTTTGCCCCATCAGCAGGCCGTAAATGAGGCCGGGAAACCCCAGCAAGAAGTAGGAGAACTGATCAAACAGCATCAGCGTCGATTGCGGCCAGATCTGGAGCATGTGCTGCAGCACAAGCGTGGCAGCCGGCTGAAGCTGCGGGTCGTCAAGCTGCGCAATCAGCGCCGGGACCACAGTAAGCTGCGACAGGTACGAGAACAGCGCCAGAATCGCGTAGAGCGGCACGAAAGCCAGCCCGGCTGAAGCCCATCCCGGATGTTCATCCTTCAGCAGCCCGTACAGGCTGCCGTACAGCAGCACGTTAAACAGCGTGAGCAGCAGCGCGTTGATATAGGTCGCGCTGTAGTAAAACCAGTGGGCTTGCTGCGCGAATGCCAGCGCCTGGTCGAAACGATCCATTGCGCCGAATACAACGCTGACGCCGATCATCTGGGCCAGCCAGATCAAGGTAAAAATAACCACAAGTCCAGCCAGGAACCCGGTCGATTTGGTTTGCATGGTTGCTCCCTCAAGCGGATAAGCCTGCCTGTAATTGTAATGGCTTTTATCAGAATGACGCGAATAGGATCTTCTTCAAGATCCTATTCGCGTCATTCGCATCATTCGAAGTCATTCGCGTTAAAATTCCATTGCCAGCTATTTACACCCCGCAGCACGCCACGAAATGATCGCTCTCCACTTCCACCAGCGCTGGGCTCTGGTTCTGGCAGTCCAGGCCTTTTCCCGCCAGCGGGCAGCGGGCAAAGTATACGCAGCCTTTGGTCGCGTCGGTCAGCTTGCCCTTCAGTTCAACGTCGCTGCCCTGCCATTTATGATCCAGGCTGGGGACAGAGGCCATCAGCATGCGCGTATACGGGTGCAGCGGATTGTCGAAGATCTTGCCGGTCTCGCCCATCTCCACCACGTTGCCGCGGTACAGAATGACCGCTTTTTCGCTGATGTAATAGCCCAGCGAAAGATCGTGGGTGATAAACAGCACCGACAGCCCGCGGGCTTTCAGGTCGCCCAGCAGGTTGAGCACATCGATGCGCGTGGAGGCGTCCAGCATGCTGATGATCTCATCCGCCACGAGGAACTGCGAATCCAGCAGCAGCGCCCGGGCGATCAGGAAGCGCTGCAGCTGCCCGCCGCTGAGCTGGTGCGGGTACTTGTTCAGCACGTGCTCAGGGTTCAACCCAACCGCCGCCAGCGATGATTCCATTTTGTCGCACCATGCGCCCGCCTTCATCTCCGGGAAAAATTCTTCGTGCAGGATGCTGAAGATGCGGTCGGCCTTGAAGATCGGGTTATACGAGCTAAACGGGTCCTGGAATACGCCCTGCACCTTGCGGTAATATTCCTTCAGCCCGCCGGGCTTGAGCGCCGAGACGTTCGCGCCGTTGTAAACAATCTCCCCGGAACTGGTGGGGATCAGGCGCAGGATCATCTTGCCGATGGTGCTTTTCCCGCTGCCGCTCTCGCCGATCAGGGAAACCACCTCACCGTCATTGACCTCAAAGCTGACGTTGTTGACCGCGTGGAGTTCTTTGCCGCCGAAGGTGCCGACCCGGTAAACCTTGGATATTCCATTAAGCGTGAGCATTGCTCTCGCAGCTCCTTCCAGCAGGCAACGAAGTGGTCTTTCTCAATTTCGACAAATGGGGGCGCCTGCATGCATTTCTCAAAGGCCAGCGGGCAGCGGTCGCGGAAACGGCAGCCCACCGGCGGGTTGAGCAGCAGCGGCGGGTTGCCGGGGATGCCCGCCAGGCGCTTCTCGGAAAACTTCACCCCCACCTTGGGCAGCGATGAAATCAACAGCTTTGTGTAAGGGTGGCGCGGCGCGTGGATGATCACTTCGGTGGGGGCTTTCTCCGCCAGCTGCCCGGCATACATCATCATGATGCTGTCGGCGATCTGGTACAGGATCGAAATATCGTGCGTGATGACGATCACGCTCTTTACAAACCCGCGGTCGCGGAATTCCACCAGCATCTCCGAGACCGCTTTCTGGCTGGAAACATCCAGCGCCGAGGTGATCTCATCGGCGATCAGCAGCGATGGGTTCAGCAGCGTCGACAGCACCATCACCATGCGCTGCTTCATGCCGCCGGAAAGCTCGATCGGGTACATATTCAGCACGTCCGGGGTCAGCTTGACCAGATCGAGCCGCCGCTTCAGTTCGGGCAGGATGGCCTTATAGTTCTCGTGGCGCGAGCGCAGCAGTTCCTCGGTCATCTTGCCGATCTTGCGGGTCGGGTTCATGGCGTTCATGGCGTACTGCGGGATGATCGAAACCTGTTTGAAGCGGAAGTCGTTCATGCGCTCAAAGTTTTGCAGCGGCAGCTCCTCGTTGTCGAGGCATACGCTGCCCCGCACCAGCTTCAGGGGTGGCTTCAGCAGGATCAGGCTGTTGCACAGGGTCGACTTGCCGCAGCCCGATTCGCCCGCCAGCCCCATGATTTCCCCATCCGCCACCGAGAAGGTGGCGTCTTCCAGCGCCCGCACATCGCCGCGCAGGGTCTGGTAATATACCGTTAAGATTTTCGACTTGTAGGCTCATCAGGTTACATCTCCCTGAGTTTGGGGTTGAAGACTTCGTCCAGTCCGACGTTCATGACGTACAAGCCGCCGACAATCGCGGTAATGCCAATGCCCGGGGGAATAAACCACCACCACATGCCCAGCATCAGCGCGCTCCACAGCACCGCCATGTTCATCATCATGCCCAGCGAAATGCCCTGTGTCGGTCCCAGCCCGATGAAATCCAGCGTGGCGGCGGTCAGGATGGCGCCGCCAAACTGCAGGATAAAGGTCATAAACAGGTAGGACATCATGTTCGGCGCAATTTCGGTGAAGATGATCTTGATGGGGCTCATCCCGCTCAGCCGGGCCAGATCGACGAAATCCCGCGAGCGCAGGGAAAAGGTCTGCGCGCGGATGGCGCGCGCCGCCCACGGCCAGGCGGTAAGCCCGATAAACAGGCTCTCGATAAACACGCCGCGCACCTTCAGATAGGCGGAGATGATCAGCAGCAGCGCCAGCACCGGGATGATCAGAACGATGTTGGTCAGCATGTTCAGAATTTCATCCATCGCCCCGCCCCGGTACCCGGCGGTAAAGCCGATCAATCATCCCCAGCAGGGTGCCAATGCCGCCGCCGACAATGCCCACCAGGAACGTCGACGCCAGCCCGTGGACAAACTGGGAAAACACATCCTCGCCAAAGGTGGTCGTCCCGAACCAGAACTGCGCGGAGGGCGGCGCTCCGGGAGGGCCGACAAATTCGGTTGGATCATAGGGCGTCAGCAGCGGGCCAACAAAGGTCAGGACGATAAAAAACAGCAGGATCGCCCAGGCCAATGCGCAGCTTGTTGTTGCGCAGGGCAAAATAGAGAATCTCGTTCTTCTTCTTGATGGATTGCATCATGCTGCACCACCCTGCATGCCTGCCCGCGTGCGCGGATCGACCAGAACGTAGACGATGTCGATGACAAAATTGGCCAGCAGCACGCCAATGATGATAAAGAGAAAGCAGCCTTGCAGCAGGAAGTAATCCTGGTTATGGATAGCTTGCAGGATCAGGTAGCCGATACCGGGATAGCGCAAATACGACTTCGGTCGCCAGCGCGCCGGCTACGATGACGCCCAACTTGCAGCGCCAGGCCGGTGAGTTGGGGCAGCATGGCGTTGCTGAAGGCGTATTTGCGGACCAGCCCGCGCGGCGCGCCCAGCGCTTCCAGGTAATGCGAATAGTCCGCTTCCAGCTCGTAGATGATCATGTTGCGCATGCCGATCGCCCAGCCGCCAAACTGCACGATAAACAGCGAAGCAAACGGCAGGAACCAGTGCTGCACCAGGCTCCAGATAAAAGCTCAGCGAAAGGTTGGGCCGCATGGAAAAACTGTACCCGCCGGCGATTGGAAAAATGCGCCAGACGATACAGAACGCCCAGGCCAGCAGAATCCCCAGCCACATGTACGGGGTGGCCGTAAGAATATATCCCAGCGGCAGCAGGGTATTATCCAGCCGTTTGCTGCGGGCCGCGAAAGCGCCAAAGTTATTCCCCGCCAGCCAGCTCAACAGGATGGCCGGCACCAACAGGCCAATATCATACGGCACCGCGTTCATGATCACTTTGCTTACCGGCGTTGGGAACAGATAGATGCTCGTGCCCAGGTCGCCCTGAAAAACCATCCCCCAGAAATTGAGATACTGCTTCCAGACCGGCACATCCAGACCAAACACGGTCAGGTAATAGTTGCGCATCTCGACCACCGCGCTGCCGCGCAAGCCGGCTCTGGAAATCAAGATATCAATCGGGTTACCGGGCATGAAACGCGGAATGCACCAATCTATGGTTACCGCGATGAAAAACGTGATCGCATAGATCAGTACCTTCCTTCCGAAATACCGTCTCATGCTGCCTCCTTCACGAACCTATCAATAAGTTACGCATCCATCTGGCTCCCACGGTGACCGTGGGAACCAGAAACCAGACGAAAAACCAGGGCCGCCCCTCCCGTTGAGGGAGGGGCAGCCCGCATATAATTTACTTCTTCTCCGCCGGCTTCAGATCCAGGAGCATCTGAGCGCTGGTCATGTTCCAGTACCCGCGCCAGGTGGCGGGCAGGTAATGGTTGGAACCTTCGGCCGATGAAGGCCAGTTGGTCCATACGGAGTTGTTGGTCTGCGCCCACAGGCCGTTGTACCACAAGGGGATGGTAGGCAGGTCGGTGAGGGTGATCTTCTGCAGCTTGGAGGTAATCGCGAGGATCGCCGCGTCGTCGCCGATCTTTACCCGGTCGAGTTCATCTACCAGGGCGAAGGCTTCCGCGTTGTCATAGCGACCGTAGTTGCCCCACTGGGCCGTCTCGATGCCGGAGAGCGGGTTCTGGAAGACCCACTTGTAGTACGACCAGACCGTGCTGCTCAGCTGGGCTTCGTTGCGGATCGACATATCCAGCGTGCCCTTTAGCAGCGAGTCGAGCCAGCCGCCGTAGTCCGGATATTCGGGGGTAACTTTGATGCCAATCGCGGCGGCGTTGCGCGAGATGATCTGAATAGCGGCCATCCAGTCGGTCCACCCGCTTGGGCAGGTGATCTTCAGGTCGATCTTGGCGCCATCCGGGGCTCTCGAGGAACTTGTCGCCGTCGGTGTCTTTGTAGCCGGCGTCGGCCAGGATCTTCTTGGCCTGCTCCGGGTCGTAGCACCAGGCCAGCTGCTTGGCCTGTTCTTTGTCAACGAACTTGTCCCACGCCGGCAGGAGGCCGGTCGGGTCGGAGGCCTTTACCAGGCCAGCGTAGTCGTTCTGTACGATGTCATCCAGGTTGATCGCATAAGCCATCGCTTTGCGGAAGGCCAGATCATCCATCGGTTTTTTCTGCAGGTTGAAGATCAGCTGCACGGTGTTGGCCGGGATCATGTAAGGCGCTTCGGGGTAGTAGGTCTGTACGCCATAACCACCCTTGACCAGCGTCGCGACGCCGGGGAGGAAGTTATTGTCGAGGTCAATCCCGCCCTGCAGGACCATGCCCAGGCCAACGTTGTTGCTGGGGACCACGATATCGATGATGTATTTGGGAGCGGGGCCTTTGCCAAATGCTTTGACGCCCCACCAGGCATCGTTGCGCACGAGAACTGCGCGGTCCTGGTCCATGGCTTCCGCCAGGTACATGCCTGTGCCAACCGGCTTTTCATTCGCGCCGCCGGTGACATCCTTCACGTCCAGGCTTTCCCACAGGTGCTTCGGAACAATCGGAACCGTGTACATCAGGTTGTAGCCAACTTCCTGGTACGGGGGATTCTCTTTGAACTTGAAAGCCAGGGTGGTGTCGTCTTTCTTCTCGATGCCGGTCAGGAAGTTCCACATGCCGGAGTAACCCAGGGCGGCCTTGTACTTGCCGTTGGGGTCGGCCAGCTCAATGGTGAACTTGACGTCATCGGCGGTGAAGGGCTTGCCGTCCGTCCAGGTGATACCGGGGCGAAGTTTTACTTCCCAGGTCGTGGCGTCGGTCCAGCTCTCGGACTCGGCCAGCCAGGGCGCGAATTTATCGGTCAGCGGGTCATAGGTGAAGAGCGTTTCGTAGATAAGGCCCACGGCGCCAACCGAGTACCCGCCGCCGTTGAAGGGGTTCCAGCTCGAGGGAGGACCCCACTGCACGCCGGTGGTGTACAGGGTTTCGTTGCGAGGGTAAGCTTCCGCTGCTGCGGGAGCGACCACGGTGGCGATGACTTCCTTGACCACTTCTTTGGTCACTACAACCTGCTGCGTCTCAACGACTTTCTTTTCAACTTCAACCGTCTGAACAACAGTCTGGGGCGTAGGTGCGCTGCAGCCGGTCAATACCAGGCTGAGCATTACGATAAGACTAAGGGCGACCATAACGTGCTTACGCATTTGCATTCTCCTAATCGGATTATTCGAAATACAAGATAAGAAGTAGGCGGCTTTCAGGATCGGAAGTTCTATTCGCTTTCTCACCTCCTCCAGAGGCACTGGATCATGGCTGGTATCTATCATTGAGTGTAATTAAAGGCTTATTCAAATGCCCCTCTCGTCTAGACAGTCTTAGCCTATCCGACCGGACAGGTGGCCGCCACTGGCTAGCGGGGCTGCACTGGCGGACAGGTCACCCCTCAACCAGGTAAGTTTTTAGAAAATTCAACACCCTCTCACCCGAAGCCCGTTTATTCAGAAAGGCATCCGCGCCGCTGGCCAGCGCCAAGGGCTCGTTCTCCAATTGCACGCTCATCACGATCAGCACCGGGCGTTTGCGCAAATGCTGGAATTCGCCTCGGATCTGGCTCACATCCAACCCGGGCAGGTCCCAATCCAACAACACCACATCCGGGTAAAAGCAGGCCAGCCGCTCACCTAACTGCCCCGCGTCGCCGATCTCGCAAAATTCCAGAATGCCAAGCTTGTGTTTCAACAGCAGCATTATCGCTGCTCGTACCACCAGGTCTGCGTCAGCCAGAAGAACACGCGTCATTCACCCTCCCCATCCTGGATGAAATTTCATCCACGTTGAGTATAGAGCGCGGAGGCGATTCGCGGCATACCCCCAGGGCAGGGATAGCGCTGGTCGTTCAGGAAGTCTTTTCCCTGTCCGGTCGGATAGCGAGAATTTGTTCGATGAAAAAAAGCGCCCCATGGCGCTTTTTTATCATCGAACAAATATGTTTCAGGCATCCCTGCCCAGGTCTTCCCGCGCCTGGAACACGGCGGCGGTATTCTACTCCACCAGATGCTGCTGCAGCGCCATGGTCACGGCCTCCACGCGGCTTTCCACGCCCAGCTTCAGAAAGATATTACTGATGTGGAACTTAACCGTCCCCAGGCTGATAAACAGCTTCTCGGCAATCGCATTATTATTCATGCCCTTGACCATCAGGCACAGTACCTCGCGCTCGCGTTCGGTCAGCTCATTGGCCGGCGAAGCGCGGATGACGGATTGGGCCAGCACTTCAGTGGCCTCCGGGGAAAGCGTCATTTTGCCCACCTTTGCGGCGCGCACCGCCCGGGCCAGCTCGGCGGCAGTCACGTTTTTTAACAAATAGCCAATCGCTCCGGCTTGCAGCGCGCCCTGCACCAGGTTTTCCTCGCGGAAGCTGGTCAGCGCGATCACCTGGATGGCCGGATAGCGCTGGCGGATCTGGCGGATCGCCGCCACCCCGCCCATGCCCGGCATCATCAGGTCCATTAAGATCACATCCGGCTGGTATAACCCGCATAACTGCACCGCTTCTTCGCCACTCTCCGCCTCGGTGACCAGTTCCAGGTCCTGATTAACCATAATAAACTTGCCCAACCCGCTGCGGACCACAGAATGATCATCCACAATCATTACCCGGATCGTACTCTCTTCGGTCATACCAACTCCTTTACTTTTATCTCATTCCAGGACACTTCCACCAATGTCCCTTTACCCGCAGCGCTGAGGATGGTGAGATCCGCGCCGATCCCTTCCGCCCGCTCGCGCATGATGCGCATGCCCATGCTGGTTGGGCGGACTGTCGCCGGATCAAAGCCCGCGCCGTTATCCCGGATGGAGAGCAGCAGGCCGGCCGGGCTCATTTGCAGGTCCACGCAAACCGAACTGGCCCTGGCATATTTGACGATGTTATTCAGCGTTTCTTGCGCGATGCGGTACAGCGCCACCTGCACGTCCGGCGGCAGGCTGCGCTGCCCGCTAACGTGCAGCTCCACCGGCACCCGCGACCGCCCAACCACGGCCTCGGTAAGCTGGCGCAGCAGGTCTTCATAGCGCGCCTGGGTGAGCGCGGCCGGGCGCAGCTCCAGCAGTAAGGTGCGCATTTCCGCCAGCGCGCCGCGGGTAAGCTGGCGCAAATCTTCCGTGCTTTTACGCGCTTCGTCCTGGTTCATCTTCCACAGGTCCGGCAGCACCTCGGCTGTCAGGCTGGCCGAAAAGAGCGTCTGCGTGACCGCGTCGTGCAGGTCGCGCGCCAGCCGGCTGCGTTCCACCGCAACCGCGTCTTCGGCGGCCTTATGCGCTAGCGCGGCTTCCACTTTCTCGCGCTGCACGATCTCCTGGTGCAGGCGCTCGTTGGTCTGGCGCAGGGTGGTGGTGCGCTGCTGGACCAGTTCTTCCAGGCGGCGGTTCTGCATACGCACGTTTTCCAGGTAAGCGCTCACGCCCAGCGCGATGATCAGCGCCAGAACCAACCCAACACTGGCGCGGAACCAGCCTTCCTCCCAGAATGGTGAGGCCACGAATATGGGGATGGCGACCGCCGCCTCGTTCCATACCCCATCGTTATTTGAACCCCGCAGGCGGAACACATAATTTCCGCCCGGCAGGTTGGTGTAGCTGGCATAGCGGCCAATATCCGCCTTCACCCAATCTTTGTCAATCCCCTCCAGTTTATACAGCAGCTGGTTTTTCTGCGGGATATGATAGTCGAGGGCCACAAATTCGAAGGTGATGAAATCTTGCTGGTACGACAGCCGGATGGGCGTATTCCCCGAAAAATCGACCAGCGCCGGTTCGTTATAAATGCGGAAGCCCGTGATTGCCACCGGGGGTGGAAATGGGTTATCCTGGATCTCCTGCGGTTTGAAGGCGCTCAATCCACTGACGCCGCCGAAATACATGGTTCCGTCGCGGGTGCGCAGGCAGGAGCGGGGGCGAAATTCTCTGCCCTGCAGGCCATCGCGCATGTCAAACGTACGGAACTTCTCCTGCAGCGGATCAAAGCGGGAGATGCCAGCATTGGTGCTGACCCACAAACGGTACTGGTCATCTGCTAGTATGCAATAAACATTATTGCTGACCAGCCCGTCTTCCATGCGGTAATGCTGAAACGCCTGCGTTTTTGCGTCCAGGCGGTCGAGGCCGTGCCCAGTAGCAAGCCACAGATCCTCCATTTTATCCATGGTGATAAACAGGATGGTGTTATCTCCCAGGCTTTCGGACACATCCGGGTTATTGTGATACCAGGTGTATTCCACGCTGCTGCCGGATACCGTTGCGAGGTCCAGCCGGAACAGCCCTTTGCCCTGCGTCCCGAACCAAAGGTTCTTCGAACGATCCAGATAAATGGCCGTGCCGGGCCCCGCTTCTGGAATATCCATATGGATAAAGCGTTTATTTTGGCGGTCGAACCAGTCCAGGCCGTTTTGGGTACTCAACCACAGCCTCCCGTCGGCATCCTCCGCCAGATCGCTCACCTGGTCGGAGGAAAGGCTGTCCGGGTCTTGCGGATCGTGATAATAATAGACAAAACTGCCAATAGCGGGGTCGAACTGCGCCAACCCGGCCAGAGTGCCTGCCCAAATGGATCCGTCGCGGTCTTCGAGCAGGGCGTTGTAACTGTTGGCCCGTTCGTGCAATGGGTTATCTCTCCACACCACGAAGTGGGCGAAAGACGCATCTTTTGGCTGGAAACGATCCAGCCCGGAACCAAGCGTCCCCACCCAAACGTTACCCTGCGCGTCCTCGAGCATTGGCCCAATGGCATTCCCATTCAGGCTCAGCGGCTGACCGGGGTTGTTGCGGTACAGGTGGAAACGCTGCGCCAGGGGGTTTATTTTATTCAAGCCGCCCACCGTGGACCCAAACCACAGAATGCCGGTGCGATCCTGGAAGGCCGACCAGACGTTGTTCCCGCCCAGACTATACGGGTCATACGGATCATGCTGGTAGTGGAGAAAGCGCGGCGGACTGCTGCTCCGGTCCACGCGGTCCAACCCACCGCCCCAGGTGCCAATCCACAGCGTCCCCGCCTTATCCAGCATCAGCGCCATTAAATCATTGGAACTCACGCTGGTGGGGTCCTCTTCATCATGTTGGAAGCGCGTCACCTGCCCGCTGCGCGTGTCCAGGCGGTTAAGCCCGCGGCCCTCCAGGTCATAGCCCCCGGTAGCCACCCACAGAAAACCGTTCGCATCCAGCGCCAGGGCGGAAATCGTATTGCTGCTCAGCGTGTTTGGATCGCTGGGGATGAACTGGTAATGGAGGGTCTTGCCGGTTTGCGGGTTGAAGCGGTCCAGCCCGCCGCCCTCATTGCCGTACCCACCCGTGCCAATCCACAGGTCGCCGGATGGGTCCGCCAAAATGGTGGAGATATAGTCACTGATCAGCGAATCCGGGCTGCCGCGATTGGGTACACCCACCGCGTTTGTAACACCGCCAGTGGTGGCACCACCTGCAGTGGTGGCACCACCTGCGGTGGTGGAATCCACCGCGCTGGTCCCGCCAATCGCAGACGCCCGGTAATGGCTGAACGCCCCGGTAGCCGGATCCAGGAGATTGATCCCGCCGCCCAGGGTGCCCACCCATAACCGCCCGCTGGGGTCCACATACAACGCCGTGACGGTATCATTGCTCAGGCTGGCGGGAAGAGCGGGATCATGCAGGTAGCGGGTAAACACGCCGCTGCGCGGGTCATACCGGTTCAGGCCACCGCCCTGGGTGCCAAACCACAGGGTACCGTCTGGGCTCTCTTGCACGCACAGAACCGTGTTATGGCTCAGGCTTTCGGGGTCAGCCGGGTCATTCCGAAAGATGCGAAAGCGGTACCCGTCATAGCGGTTCAAACCGTCCTGCGTGCCAAGCCATAGAAAGCCCTGCCGGTCTTGGAAAATAAAGAAAATGGTATCCTGCGAAAGCCCGTCCTGACTGGTAAAGTGCTCGAAGCGCAGCGCCTCCGGCAGCAGGGTCACATCCACCTGAGCCAATCCTATTTGAGCCGGCTCTATTTGAGGCGCCGGCTCTATTCGAGGCGCCGGCTCCACCGGGGAAGATTCCGCGCGGGCAGCCGGCTGGCTGTCCCACTCCGGCTCTCCAACCAGCCAGCGGCCTGGGAACAGCAAAAACAGCGCGGCCATCACCAGTCCAGGAGCCGGTCCGGTCAAAAAACGACAAAGTTTTCCCAGGGTTCGCATACCAGCCAATCACAGCAAATGTAACGCGATTGCGGATGGTAAAATTCTACCACTTTGGCGCAAAAAGAAGCAGTCAATTTGCGGACTGGTCTCAAGCGGGCATTCGCTTTTGCCCTTGGGGGATCGTCTCCGGCTGCTATTCCTGCAGGAAAATGATCTTCACCTTGCTTCCACCCGCCGCGAGCGCCTCGATTTGGATTTCCACCCCCTCGCTTTCACGCTGGTAGCTCAAAACCGTCGCGCTTTCCGTTTGCTGGATGGGATCTTTCTCGGTCCAGTTCCCTTGCGGCAGTTGGGTCTGATAAAAAGCGCGTATTTCCTCAGTCCCAGCCGGGCTTTCAAAAGAAGCCAGCCCTGGCAGGCGCACGAACATCGTGGTCGAATGGGGCAGCGGGATACTGATCTCGCAGCCTTTCACCGCTTCAATTTCAGCCACGTCCAGCGCGGCTGCTTCGTACTGCGCGGTCAGCTTTCCGGCGCCTTTGCCAAAGAATGGATCTGACCCAGTCGCCTGCATGTTAAAGCGCAGCAGTCCATGGCTGGCTTTATCCTGCCATACGTCCACCTGGGCTTCATTCCATTTCCAGGCGGAAGGCGCGCTTCCGGAATAATGCAGGCTCGGGATTCCCGCGATGTTTTCCTCACCGGCATATTGCATCAAGTTGGCGAGATCCTGCGGTGGCATCAGCGTTTCGGGATAGAGCAGCGTGGGGTCCATGCCCTGGTTATTGGGAAACTGCACGCATTCCTCATCCGTGCCTGGGCCAATCATCCAGCTCGTCTTGCCGTCCGTCACCATACGCACGTCGCCGGGGTTAGCGGATTTTTCAATGCCTTCGATATGCAGGTTGACTTCCCGCAGCGCCGCCGACTTGCGCGTTTGCAGCTGGTACTTCCAGCTGTTATCTCCAACAAACTGCACCACGAATTTAGAAGAATAACTGCCGAAGGTATCCCGGTTGAGTCCGGTCAGTTCCGCCGACCCGGCCTGTTCGGGTTTGGATGGTTTCGCGTTCTGCGATTTGGATGGATTGACAGACGCGGTCGAACAGGCAGTGGCTGCGAGCAGGATCAACAGGAGAGCGAAAGATATTATTTGCTTTTTCATCATATTCTCCCGAATTATCAGTAACATTTTCGTAAATTATTAGTTATTAAATTATAAGGGAAAAACGCGAACGGAAAAGCACCTTACAATTTTATAGGCGAGTAGTTGTATTTCCTAACCAATTTCTTACCAGCGCGACTCTTTTTGACCCCCTGATACGTTATCCCCTATAGAACGCTTACCGTTCGGAATGGATGCCCCCTGATCATCCATTTGCAAAGCCCAAAAACTTCAAACAGATTAGAAAGATCCTAAAGGAGTGAACCATGACACGGAAAACGTTAGCGATTTTAGCAATTTTGGGGATGCTCTTGATTTCGACGTTTGGCACGGTTGCCGCCCAGGAAGGCACAGGGACTGACCCGGTCGATGAACCCACAACGGAATCACCCTTCTTGACCCACCCGATCGTCAAACTGCTGGGCGCCTACTTTGGTCGCGACACGGGCGTCACCGAACCTGTGGATCCGGCAGACCCGCCCGTGGATGACCCGCTGGATGATCCCGCGGACCCGACTGACCCAACCGAACCCGTTGAAACCCCGGTCACCCCTGAAACGGTCGCCGCGGAAATTGCCACCTACCACGAAGATGGCATGGGGTTTGGCGTGCTGGTAAAGTTGTATGCCATGGCCGAGGCTTCCCGGGACGCTTGCGCGGCCCAGGCTGAAGACGAAGCCGCGGTCCCCGCCGAAGGTGAAGGCGAAACTGAGGAATGCACCCCCCTGTTGGTCGATGATCTCGTCACCGAGTTCAAGTCAGGCTCGGGGATGGGCACGCTGTTCAAGGAATACGGCAAGCCGGCCCTGCTGGGGGTTGGTCACGTCAAGAAGGCCTTGAAAGCCCACGAGCAGGAACTGGAAGATGGTCAGGACCTGGACGAACCAGTCGTGACAGACGGCGTCGAGAAAGGCAAGCCGGAAAAGGCTGCCAAACCCGTGAAGCCAGCCAAAGACAAGAAAAATAAGTAGCTGCCGGGTTTCGAATTAATCGATATGTGGGTGATGGGGCGCGAAAGCGCCCCATCACCCACTTTTTTATCCTTATTCAGTCGCCTTCGTGCGCTACTCCTCCAGCAGGCTGGCAGCGATGGATTCGAAGACCAGCAGGCTTTCGGTACGGTCCAGAGCGCTGACGATCACCCTGCGGCCGTGGATGGCGGTGACCATTTCGACCTGCTGCCCTTCTGGCAATGACAGGTACAGGCAAGTCGCTTTGCCCCCACCGGGCAGGTCAATTTCCTCCTCAGCGGCAACGGTGACGGCTGGATTGGATGCAGCGTATTCGGCTTTGCGCTGCTCGACGGCCTGTGGGTAAGTCAAAGCGGCTCCGGCGCCAGAAACGGCGCCATTGGCGACAATCACAATCAACGGAACATCCTCGCGCGGCAGTTGGCCGCCCAACTCGGGCGAAGTGTCCAGCGCCTGTTGGCTCAGCGAAATAATGTACTGCGGCGCGCCTTCTTTGCTCGCGTCGGGCGGGGAATTAATGAACCAGCCGGCCGGGTAATCAAACGCCAGCCCGGCATAAGCATCCTCGAAATGGCGGGTAAGAGGCTGCCCGCTCTGTTCGGGGGATGCCGTCGTTGCGGCAGTGACTGCTGCCGTTGTTACAGCAGCGGCCGTTGCTACAGCAGCGGGCTGCGTGCCTGCAGGCAGCGTTGCGGTGGGTTGGGAGGGAACGACCACTACCACGGTAACACGCGGGGGCGCGATTGGAGTCGCCTGCCCTACAGGCAAGGCGCAGGACGGAAGCAGCAAGAGAAGAATGAGAGAGAATAGAATACGCTTCATTATGGGTCTCCAGAGACCATCATTTTAGCCTATTCCGCTGCATCCGTTGAGTCTGGGTGATCTACTCTCCCGACCAGGTTTTATTCCACCTCCACCGGGCGGCCTTCATCCAGCGAGCGGGTGGCCGCGATGCCAATAGCAGTCGCCTGGCGCGCATCCTGCCCGTTGACCTTCGGGGAGCGGTCTTCCAGGATACAGGCAACAAAGTCGCGGATTTCGGCGGCGTAGGCGGAGCCAAAGCGCTCCATGAAATACGGGATGGTGTCGTGCGTCACGCCTGCGCGGGTCATCACCAGCGTGGGCGTTTGCTGCAGCGAGCCGATCAGCAGGCCGCCCTCCGAGCCAAGCACCTCGCTGCGGATATCGTAACCGTAGACCGCATTGCGGCTTAGATCGATGCTGCCGATCCCGCCGCTGGCAAACTTGAGATTAATCATGGCATTGTCGATGTCTCCCACCTCGTTCAGCTCGGGGTACACCAGGCAGCCGCCTTCGCTGGACACGCGGTTAACCTCGCTGCCCATCAACCAGCGGGCCGCGTCGAAGTCGTGTACGCCCATGTCCATGATCATGCCGCCGCTGTTCTCCCGGCGGGCGAACTCCAGGCTGGTACGCTTCGGGTCGCGCCCGGTGGAACGAAACATGACCGGCACACCGATCTCTCCGGCGTCGATCTTCTGTCTGGCCAGCACATAGGCCGGGTCGAAGTGGCGCATAAAGCCCACCTGCAGCTTCACTCCCGCCGCATTCACCGCCGCGATCGCCGCGTCGCACAGATCCAGCGTTTGCGCCAGGGGCTTCTCGCTAAAAATATGCTTCCCCGCCGCCGCCGCGGCCTGGATCACTTCCACGTGCGTCGCGGTCGGCGTGACCACCACAACCGCCTGGATGTCGTCGCGCTCCAGCAGTTGGTGATAATCGCTAAACGCGTGCCGAACCCCAAAACGGTCCGCCACTTCCTGGCTGGTGCGCGGGTCGATGTCCGCCACCGCCACCAGGTCCGCCTCGGGTACGTTGAAAGCCAGGGTATGGGCAAACACCTTGCCCATGCGTCCCGCGCCAATTAAACCTATGCGAATGCTCATTGAAGACTCCTATGGAAATGGGTCATTGATTATCTCTTGCCAAAGAATAGCCGGATAGGGATAGTATAGTTGAGATTGTTCCAGCCACCCCACAATTTCTACGATATGTTGAATTGCTTCTTTCCCCGGCGCCTCTACTCCACGAAAAAGATTAGGAATAGAGCTGAATATGCACATTCGTGCATAGGGTGTCATTTATATCGTGATTTATGGCGTAAAAAACAGGTTTTGCGCCCATTTTACAGGACAACGCGTGCACATATTGACAGGTTGTTTTTTTCCCGCAGTATGTGCATGATATACCGGATTGCATTTCCATCCAATAGGAGCGGTCAATGAACAACGAGCGTGAAAGGTTTCAAAAGTCGGTGCGAGCACAGGACAGATGCCGGGTAGTGGCATACCAACCGGCGCTGGCGCGCAGGGTAGGCGGGGTCAAGGCGGCGCTGATGCTTTCGCAGCTTCTGTACTGGGACGGCGTTTGTGCCAGCAAAGCTGGTGTAAGCGTGCAGCAGCGCGAAGGCTGGGTATACAAGAGCGTGGAGGATATGCAGCGCGAGACCGGCCTGACCAAAAATGAGCAGCAGACCGCGCGAAAGGCGTTGGTAGCGGTGGGGGTGATCGAAACGCGGCTGAAGGGTATTCCGCGCATATGGTTTTACCGGGTGGACCTGCCGCGGCTGGCTGCAATGATGGAAGGTATCCCAAGCGTAGCAGGCGCGAAAACGCCGCCTGTTGCGGAACCTGATCTAGATCCAATAGCACCATCTCCACTGGGTCAAGAACCAGCGGGGCTTCCTGAAAACACCCCGCCTCCCGCTGATCTTGCCTGTCCGACCAAACAAATAGCGGGCCAGGATCCCCCACCATCCGATCCTGCCCACCTGCCGCCCCAACCAACGGAAACCCCGTTGAATGACATACCCGCCAATGTTGGGACGGTTTGCCGCCCAACATTGGGCGGAAGTTCCGCTCAACTTAATAAGGAATTAGAGAATACAACAGAGATTATCAAAGAGAAAGAGGGCGCGGCTCGCTTCGAGCCGGACGCTCGCTTCGAGCCGGACGCTCCCAGCGAGCCGGGCGCGGCCAAAACCGGGCCGCCGCGCGACCCGCGCCTGGATCATCCGGCGGTTGTGTTGGTCAAAACGACCACCGGCCTCTATCCCCCAAGAGCCGTTTTTGACTGGCTGATTAAGGCATTGGGCGACCACCCAGACGCGGCGCGTTTTGCCCAGGTCCACGAAACCTGGTGCCTGCGCGGCTACCGTCCCACCAACCTGGAGGGCCACCTGGACTGGTACCAGGGCGGGATTCCGCCAGGTAGGGGCAGCCGCCGGGACGCGCCGCCCGTGAAACGTTTGGAGGAGCGCCCACGCAGCGAGTCCGAGCTGAATGAGCTGCGCGCTCTCTTGCGCGCCACTCGCGAAGCAGCAAAGGCGCGGCGCGACAGTAGTCGCGGCGCGACAGTAATCGCGTAGGCGCGACAGTAGTCGCGTAGGCGCGACAGTAGTCGCGTAGGCGCGACAGTAATCGCGTAGGCGCGACAGTAGTCGCGTAGGCGCGGGTTCTGGCACCCACGCTCCGCGTGGGCGCCTTTCTTCCGCCGCTCTGCGGCGCGTGGCGCATTTTTGGAATCGCTGCCTAGGCGCGACGGGAGTCGTGAACGCAAAGGAGACCGGAACTGCGTACACCGCTTCCCGCCCCTGGGAACCGGGACAGAGAAGCGAAAAGGACGGTACAATTAGTCGAAAGGCATTGAAAGGAACCGGAATGAAGGTCTTTTTCAAAAGGCGCCAGAACAAATTTATTAAATTGATCCACGAACAGGCCGAGCTGACCCTGGAGGGGTTGGAAGCTTTGAAAACGTATATGGCAACGCAAGATACGAAAGCCGCGGACCTGTTGACCGCAAAAGAAAAGGAAGCGGATGAGGCGCGCCGGATTTTGATTGATGAATTAAACCGCACCTTTGTCACACCATTTGACCGGGAAGATATTTTCGCCCTTTCCCGCACCATCGACGATGTGATTGATTATGCGTACAGCACCATCAGTGAGATGGAAATTTTAAAGGTAAAACCCACCCCTTTTATGCAGCGCATCGCCACGCTGCTGCGAGATGCCGCTGCGGAGCTGCTGATGGCAGTCGACCGCCTGGAGGAACACCCTGGGGTAGCCAACGAGCACGCCCAGCGCGCCAAAGCCCTGGAAAACCGGGTCGAGGATGTATATCGTGAGGCTTTGGCTGATTTGTTCAGCGGCGGCGAGGATATCAAACAGGTTGTGAAAATGCTCAAGTCGCGCGAGGTTTACCGCCACCTGAGCAATGCCGCCGACCGGGGAGACGAGGCCGCGAATGTGATTGCCGACATCGTGGTGAAGATGGCCTGATCAGGCGGATTGGGTACGCAGTGTTAAAAATCACCTACCTGTTTCGTTGGAATGCCACCCCGCGCATTACCATCCTGTTCAAAAGGGGTCAAATGCATCTTTCCAGTGTAAATCGCGGATTACACGGATGGAACCTATACCGCTGATAAGAGAATGGCACGGCAATCCCTGTATCGGCACGTACATGGCCGCGCGACGAACAAGCTCACCCGATCTCAAACCCGTTGAGCGCCGCCAGGATCACCGGCATGGACTCGCGCCAGCGCGCCGGTTTGTCTTCGGAGACCTCGAAAGCCAGCCTGCGCCCATCCGGAGCGCCTTCCTGAACGCGGCGCAATATCTCCTGCTGCAACTCGTCCGGCGGCAGTTCATAGCAGCCCAAATTGATGTTGGACCAAAACAGTTTTTCCGGCCAGACGGCGCGCGCCTCGGCCAGGGTCATATCTCCTTCGGGGGGGGGCGTCAGGGACTCAATCAGGTCAACCGGCGAACTGGCCACCAGGTGCTTCACCGATGCGATCTTGCCATCGTAGTGGCAGCCCACCACCTTGCCCGCCTGGTGTAACATGCCAAACGTTTCTTCATACACTGGCAGCAAGTACTTCTGATAACGGCGCGGGCCCAGGGTTTCAGCGGTAAAGTTTTCGATCACATTGATATAGCGCCCGGGCCCGGCTGCCACGATTTCCACCAGCTTGCGGAAGTTGACCAACAGCGCTTCGTACAGCGCTTGCATTTCAGCGGGGTATTCCACCAGGTGCAGCGAGAAATTTTCCAATCCGGCGTAATCGACAAGGATGGTCTGTAAGGGTGTGCGCCCGATGCGCGGGACGGGCACCATATACGGCGGGAGGATGATCTCCTGCGTGTGGAAAGCCGCGTAATCCGCAGCATAATGGGTATGTTTCACGACATACGTCATAATGCGGTAATCTTGCGCCGTTTCTAAAAAATATTTTTGCTGCCAATCGTCGGTCCAGGTGGCAGATACCTCGCCCAGGGGGGTGCGCCAGACCTGCCGGCGCACCTTTTGCTTTCCATCCCAGCCATTCTGCTCGATCAAATGCACGTCGCCGTCATAGCGGACGGCCCAGGTGGGGATGAAACGCAGCACTCCCAGGCCATCGTTGAGCATCTGGCGGATTACCGGGTCGTTCCAATCCAGTGGCAGTTTACTCTCATAGGTGGTGAAGGGAATGCGGTCAGGCCGTTCACCGGACCAGAATGCTTCTAAGCGCGCTCGGATCAACATGGCGGGTTTCTCCTGGGGAAATGTTTATAAAATACGCATTGAGCGGGCAGCGGCGAAAACGGCTGCGTTCGTCAGTCAGGATGGGCTGCCCAAAGAATCCCATTCGCCAATAGCGTCCGGAAACGGGCATCTTCATAGGCCTGGTGATCGTGGCCGGACTGGTAACAGAATACTCGCGCGCTGCGGTACATTCGCGTCCAGGCCAGGCTGTGCATGCAAGCCGGGTGATCGGTAGTCAGCAGTACCTGGCTGTCGGGGCCGGGATCGTGTAAGACATACGTCTCATCGATGATCGTCCAGGGACGAATGCTTTGCAGGATGGGATGCTCGGGCACAGCCAAAGCGACAGGGATGCGTTCATCGTGCCGGTATTTGTCGATCACCCGGTTTTTCATCCCCACCATTTCGTCCCACGCGGGCCAGTCAGGGTACGCGAGGATGGCGTGATGCAGCATCACAATTCCCTGCGAGGTGGCCCCTAAATGCTCGAAGGCGCTTTTTGGCTTCCCGGAAAACCAGGGCGATTCGTCGGTTGGCGCGCCGGCGGGCATGATATAAAAGACGACTGCGTCATAGCTATCCCGCACTTCTTGTGGCGAGCTGGAAAAATCGTCAATATGTTGGATGTACGCATCGATCCCGGGTAAAGCGCGGAATAAGGCGTGAAAAGGCATCACTTCGTAGCTGTGGCCGCCTGTAACTACGGCGATTTTGAGGGTAGGCATCGGAAATCCTCCTGGGTTGAACTGATTGTACCGGAGAACCAGGCAAAACGATGGAATACTGTCATTCGGGTTCTATTATCCACGCACTACCGGGCGACAACTTAGGATAAAATTATTGCAGCAGGCTGCGCATTTTCCAAAAGGGACGGCATAAATGGACGATCAGACGTTAAAAGGACTGCTCTCAAAGTTAATCCCGGATGAGATTGAAAACCGCCTTGGACTGAGCGGTGGAAGTTCGGAGGAGCAGAATACCCGGGCGGTCGAGCTGTTAAAGACAGCGGCCGGGCAGGCCGGCGGTGGGATGGAAAATGAGATGAACGATTTTCTCAACGGGCGCGGTGCGCTGCTGGAAACGACCCGTTCCGCCGTAGCCCGCGGAGGAAGCAGCGCCGTGAAAGAGGTGGCCGCCTTCTTAACCAGCCAGCTTCACCTTTCCGCGCCGCTGGCGAAACTGATCGCGCCGCTGTTGATCCAGCTTTTCCCGGCTATTGGTAAGCTGACCGGAACAAGCGCGACCGAAAAGCCCAAAAAACCGCGCCGAAAGAAGAAGAAGGAAGATTCCAGCGCCAAACCCGCCAGCGCCCATAAACCCAAAAAACCAAAGCCTTCGTCCACCACAAAACCGGCCGCAAGCCATAAACCCAAGAAGCCAAAAGCCTCTTCCTCCGGCAAGCCCAAAAAGCCCAGGTCTTCATCGGCGCAGCCAAAACGCGCGCTGGAGATTGACCTGGGCCAGGAAGAGTAATCTATTGTGTAAGTGCAAAAGCCTCATCCACTGGTTCGGGTACTTCAACCCCCGCGCCCGTAAGAAGATCGAGCAGCAAATCGATGGCATGTGTCCTTGGGAAGGGAATGCTCATTTGCGAGAGCAGGCCCTTGAGTGCCTTTTCTGCACATTGTTGGGCATGGAAGCAAGCATCCTCGCATAAGACCCCCGGTGTAACCAATGCCACCTGCGCCAGGAGAAGATCCGAGCGAGCGCGCTGAACCCACAATTGGGGAATATCAACCGACGCTGGCTCGCTCATAGACCACTTTCCCTTCACTCAGGGCCGAATGATAGATCAGGCCTACCGAATCACGGTAGCGATGGATTTGATCCGTAGTGGCAACAATCAGGTCAACAGGAACCAATAAACCTCTCAGCGCACGGCGCAAACGGACGCTTTCGGAACGGGTTGAATCTACCTGTTTCAAGATTATGAGGAAATCGAGATCACTATCCGGATGAATATCGCCGCGCGCATAGGAACCGAAAAGGATGACTTTTTCAGGATTACTCAACGCGACGATGCGTCGGGTGATTTCGGGCACCAGTTCCAGATAGTTGGTTGCCTGCATATCAAAATTATACATCTATTCCCCGGCGCCATTGCAGAGGGGAAAGGGTGTATTTATGGTTTCACGGGCTTTGCCCACCGCTGGCCACACGTTTGTCCACTGGTTGGGCGACGATAAACACGCGGTGGGTGTTGGAATCAAGCGGCCAGCAGGATACCAGCGTGAGACGCTCATCGGTGGTGGGCTGCATCCAGCGCCCATTTTCCAGGCGCACAGAAAGATCCTCGCCGCTTTCGGGCAGGAGCATCTTGTTGGTCACGGTATATAAAATCACCCACTCCCCGGAATAAATCTCGATGGTGTCCCCCTCGTTGAGATCCATCAGGCGGCTAAAAACCGAACCGTAGATATTGTTGTGCCCGTTGAGAACGGTGTTGCCGGGCATGCCCAGGTACGCGGAGGCCTGCTGCCAGCCAGCGGCATATTCATTGGGCGCGTCCCACTGCTGATAAACCTGGCCATCGATCTCGACCAGTTCGTAACCCGAGGGCACTACGGGGGCATCCAGCTGGATAGCCGGGATCACGATCCGCTCCGGGGCCAATGCCTGGGGCAGCGGGACGGCGGTCGGTGGTGGGGTGCCGGGGACCAGGAAGGCGTTATTGTCCGCCTGCGCGCCGGTCGGGCTGTCCCCGGCGGGTTGATTGTCTGTCGCGGGGACACTGGTTCCTGCCGGTATGGGCGCCTGAGCCGCCGTCTGCTCGTTTACCGCCGGCGGTTTTTTCGCCGCCGGCGGATGGTTCGCCGCGGGATCGAAGGCGCCAGGGTCGGCAGAGACCGGGCGGCCCGGGCCGGGAGGGTGGCTGGAGCGCGGGGTTGGTAAACCCTGCGGATTACCTTGGCGACTCCGGCCTGACGCTCAGGCAAGTTTCTCAGCCTTACCGTCGCTGTATCGATAACCAGGCCAGCAATGCTAAAAAGCAGCAGCGCCATGCCCAGCAGAATGGCAGCGTCGCCTACGCTGATGCGCGGGTGAAGTACCTTCATACGGTTCGAAGGGATGAAAATGGAGGAGGACAGTCGCCCGGCATGGCTAGGGTTTGCTCATCCGCGCGCGCAGGCCAAAGCCAATCAGCAGCAGGCCCAGCAGCCAGATGGAAATCCACATGCCAACATTAACCTGCCCGCCCGGCTGGGTGAAATCCGCGCCGGTGACCGGGACCAGGGCCGTGGGCGTGCCCGTACGGGCCGGGGCAGGCAGCGTACCGGCCCGGGTGGCGGTTGCCGTAGGGGTTAAGGTCGCCGCACCAATGACCGTGGCAGTAGCTGTAGCCGTGGCGGTCATCGTTGCCGTGGAGGTTCCCACCGGGTAGCCATCCTGGGCCGGCGGGCTGGCCTCGGCCGGTTGGACGGCCGTCAAAAATACGAGCCCGAGGATTACGACGAGGAACCCTGCCAGGCAGAGGATTAAATTCATGGAGGAGGAACGTGTGTGGGGTTGGTTTTTCATCAAAGATCCTAAAACATTACCGGTAACAATGAAGCAACCATGTACCATTAGGCAAATACTGACCAGGCAATTTCCTGGCGGCAGCCAGACGCTGTCCTGGCATTAGCCAGGTGCTGTCCTGGCATTAGCCAGGTGGTGTCTTGCCATTATAGGAAAACGGTTCTTTCAAAACAACGTAGGGAAAGTCCTAGGGAGATATCAGAAGTGGAAACGGTAGGGTACGGGGCATGTCCACGCCCGGCATATTGGCCTGAAACCATCCAGGCGGCCACGCGAGCTTGCTTCGCACGCTGCGGCCTACAAAACAGGAATATTTGCTCTGTGATTAAATTAAGGATCGGTATAATAGGGCATAATGGATCTCCAACTGCAGTTTCCCACCCCTTTGCATGAACAAGCCGCTGAAACGGCGTACCACTTCTTTCAACCCCTGGCTGCGGTAGATACGGTGCTGGTGACCAATTCCTGCGCGCGGGGCCAGGCGGTACCCGAGAGTGACCTGGATATGGCGGTGCTGGTGCAAGCGGATATGCCAGAGGCTGAAACAACGCATCTGGAGGCGCTGTGGCGTAAGGAACTGGCGAACAACGCCGTGCTGCGCCGCTTCCAGGCAAGTGGGCAACACGCGCACGTACACCTGGACCTGGTACGTGGACAGTTCGTCCCAGAGGTATGGGATGATGGCGGCGGTCCGGACGGGTTCGAGCTGGGGATTGGCAACGCGCTGGCCTACAGCGCGCCCCTGCACACCGCCGGGCCGTACTTCCGCCAGCTGCAGGCGCAGTGGCTGCCGTACTATGGCGCGGATCTGCGCCAGCAGCGCCTGGAGATGGCGCGCGCCGCCTGCACTTACGACCTGGAGCACGTGCCTTTTTTTGTCAGACGGGAGCTGTATTTCCAGGCCTTCGACCGGCTGTATAAAAGCTTCCAGGAGTTCCTGCAGGCGCTGTTTATCGCCCGGCGGGTGTACGCGCTGGCCTATAACAAGTGGATCCGCATGCAGGTGGTAGAGTGGCTGGGCCTGCCCGAGCTGTACCGCGAACTACCGCCGTTGATTTCGGTGGGGAATATTGAGAGCGGGGAATTAGTAAAAAAGGCTGGCAGGCTGAAGGGATTGCTGGAAGAATGGGTGGTGGAGTAAACTCGTCTCATTGGCAAGATTTTCGTAGGGTGCGGGTCTGGTACGGTAAACGAGAAGACCCGACGAATTGCCAGATGAATGGTACCTGCCGACATAATCCTCTGCCCGGGACTCGCCCTTTGATTACAGAAGCAGGGCGGGTCTCGGGCAAAGCCAGGCAACGGATGGTTATGGAGTCCTGCAAACGACCAGATTGCCCGACTCTCACACCAGAACCGTGCCCTACACCGAGGAAATGATCCGGCGGGCAATGGCTGCAAGAATCAAACAGCCCGGACGGGCCGGGCTGTGACTTTTCAAATCTCCTATAATCATTGTAGCGAATAAACTCCTGGAATTCAAGAACTGTTTATTTTACCGCGCGCTTGCTACAATTTGCGGGTGGGCGCTGGCTTGTGAGATAATTAGGCCTGTCACACTCCGCTGCAGCACTGCATTAATTATATTAGCCATCTGGCGTTACCGGGCAGGCGACGCACTCCCCCGCTGCTCGGGCGACCGCCGAACCGTAGACCGCCAATCAGGAGACCGCCGGTCCTCAGATCGGTGTTCAGGAGACAGAATTGAAAATCCCCTTCCAACAGTATTGGGACTTGCTGGCGAAATATATCCGGCCCCAAAAATGGCGCTTTATCCTGCTGGCAGCGCTGCTTTTGAGCAGTATTGGCATGCAGCTGGTGAACCCACAGATCATGCGCTTTTTTATCGACACGGCCCAAACCAGCCGGGAGACCAACCTGCTGCTGATAGCAGCCCTGGCGTTCATCGGCATTGCCCTGGTGCAGCAAGTGGTGGGGGTCAGCGCCACTTACCTGGGCGAAAACGTGGCCTGGACCGCGACCAATGCCCTGCGCTCCGAGATGGCCCGCCACTGCCTCAACCTGGATATGAGCTATCACAACAACGTCAGCCCGGGCGAGCTGATCGAGCGCATCGATGGCGATGTGGCCGAACTGTCCAACTTCTTCTCGCAGCTGGTAATCCGCGTGCTGGGCAACCTGCTGCTGCTGGTTGGGATTCTGCTGGCCTTGCTGGCCGAGGATTGGCGCATTGGCCTGGGCTTTAGCGTATTCGCCATCCTGACGTTGGTCGCGCTCAACGCGGTGCGCGGCATCGCCATCCCATTTCAGAAGAAGTTCCGCGAAGCCATCGCCGATATGTTCGGCTATCTGGAAGAGCGCCTGTCTGGGACCGAAGATATCCGCTCCAGCGGCGCAGTGGACTATGTGGTGCTGGGGCTGTATAAGCTGTCGGTGCGCGTGCTGGGCCACTGGCGCGAAGCGCAGCGGCGCTTTATCCTGGTGCGCTTCGTGGCCGGGATAATGATGACCTTTGGGGCGGGCATGTCGCTGGTGGCGGGTTTCTTTCTTTACCAGGCCGGCGCGCTCACTCTGGGAACGGTCTACCTGGTCGTCACCTATACGAATCTGATGCGCCGCCCGATCCGCGAGCTGACCCAACAGGTGGAAAATTTACAGAATATCGGCGCGGCCACCGAGCGCCTGCGCGAGCTGCGCGCGATCCAGGCCAAGATCATAGACGGCCCGGGCGCAGACCTGCCCCCCGGCGCGCTGGCCCTGGATTTTGAGAATGTGTCTTTTGCGTATAAAGAGGGGGAATCCGTGCTGGAGAATATCGACTTCACCTTGCAGCCGGGTATGGTGATGGGCCTGCTGGGGCGCACCGGTTCCGGCAAGACGACCCTGGCGCGGCTGGTGTTTCGGCTGTATGACCCCACCCAGGGCTGCATCAGCCTGGGGGGTACGCCTCTCACCCAACCCCGGCTGCGCTCGCTGCGCGAGCGGGTGGCGCTGGTGACCCAGGATGTGCAGCTGTTCCAGGCCAGCGTGCGTGACAATATCACCTTCTTTGACCGCAGCATCGCCGACAGCCAGATCCTGGCCGTCATCCACCAGTTGGGGCTGACCGAGTGGCTGGAGAAGCTGCCAGACGGGCTGGATACCAGGCTCGAAACCGGCGGGCGCAGCATCTCCGCCGGGGAGGCGCAGTTATTGGCCTTTACACGCATCTTCCTGCGCGACCCCGGCCTGGTGATCCTGGATGAAGCTTCCTCGCGCTTAGACCCGGCCACCGAGCAGTTGATCGAGCGAGCCATCGATCAACTACTGAAAAACCGCACCGCAATTATTATCGCCCACCGGCTGGGCACCCTGCACCGCACCAGCGATGTGATGATCCTGGAAGACGGCTGCGTGATCGAACACGGCAACCGCGAGCGCCTGGCAGCCGACCCATCCACGCACTTTCACAGCCTGCTGCGCACCGGTCTAGAGGAGGTGCTGGCATGACGACAACCACGACAAAGGTGACAACGACCACGGCGACAACCGCGAGTAAAACGAACGTCGAGACGGCGGCAGCAGCCGCGAGCACGACCAACAAGGCCACCGCGCCGAATAACACCGACTTCCCGCGCACCTGGCCGCGGCTGCCAGCCTGGAAAGTGATCCTGAAGATGGTGCAGTACCGCAAGGACCTGTGGCTGGCCAACCTGCTGATGATGATCATCACCATGCTGTTCTACCAGATCCCCGGCCTGGCCATCCGCGAGTTTTTCAACCTGCTGACCGGCAATGCTCAGCTGGGGTTGAACGTGTGGTCGATTATCGGCCTGCTTTTTGCCGCCGAAATCGGCAGCATCCTGGGTATATTCGGTCTGGTGACCACCAACGTGCCCTTCTTTATGAACACCATGACCCTGCTGCGCAAGAACCTGCTGCGCCACATCCTGCGCCGGCCGGGCGCTTCGGCGCTGCCCGACTCGCCGGGTGAGGCGATTAGCCGCTTCCGCGGGGATGTGTTTGAAATTCCGCTGTTTTCGCTGTGGCTCAACGACATCATGGGCTCAGTGGCCTTCAACGTGATCGCCCTGATTATCATGGTGCGCATCAGCCCCACCTACACTGGGCTGGCGCTGCTGCCGCTGCTGGTAGCCGGTGTCATCGCCGCGGCTTCCACCAAGCGCATCGATGAGTACCGGCGCGCCAGCAGCCGCGCCACCGGGATCATCACCGGCTTTATCGGCGAATTCTTTGGCGCAGTGCAGGCGGTGAAAGTGGCTACCGCGGAAGAAGGGGTAATTGGGCGCTTTAACGAGCTGAACAACGAGCGCCGCGTGCTGGCGCTGCGCGACCGGCTGTTCAACGAGATCCTCAATTCCATCTTCCACAACGCGTCCAATCTGAGCACCGGGGTGATCCTGATCCTGGCCGGGCGAGCCATGCAGGCGGGCACTTTTACGGTGGGCGATTTTGCGCTGTTCGTCTATTACCTGGAATTCCTTTCGGACATGACCGCATTCTCCGGGCTGGTGATCGCGCGCTACCGCCAGATTGGCATTTCCATCGAGCGCATGCAGCGCCTGATGCAGGGCGCGAACCCCGCCGCGCTGGTGGAGTTCAGCCCGGTATATATGAACGGCAAATTCCCCGCGGTGACCTACCCGAAAAAGAAGCCGGAAAATATACTGCGGCAGGTGGTGGCCAGGAACCTGACCTATCACTTCCCTGGGTCCGATAACGGCATCCAGAACATAAACCTGTCGCTCCCGCGCGGCTCGTTTACCGTGGTCACCGGGCGGATTGGCTCCGGCAAAACTACGCTGCTGCGCGTGCTGCTGGGCCTGCTGCCCAAGGACGATGGACTGATCTTCTGGAACGGCGGCATGGTGGATAAGCCGGGCGAGTTTTTCACGCCGCCTAACTGCGCCTACACCGGCCAGGTGCCGCGCCTGTTTAGCGATACGCTGCGCGATAACATCCTTATGGGACTGGACCGCACCGACGAAGATATTTTCCAGGCGGTGCGCACGGCGGTGATGGAGCGCGACCTGGGCGAATTTGATGAGGGCCTGGATACCAAGGTGGGCCCGAAGGGAGTAAAACTATCCGGCGGGCAAATTCAGCGCACGGCGGCAGCGCGCATGTTCGTGCGCGGTGCGGACCTGCTGGTATTCGATGATCTTTCTAGCGCCCTGGACGTGGAGACCGAGCGGATTTTGTGGGAGCGTGTCTTTGCGAAGTCTGGGGACGGGGAGGATGGGCGACTACTGGCGACCGCCAGTATTTCGGCGCGACCGCCAGTATGCCTGGCGCGACCTGCCTGGTGGTCTCGCACCGCCGGGCGGCTTTACGACGCGCCGATCACATCATCGTGCTGAAGGACGGGCGCGTGGAGGCCGAAGGCAAGCTGGATGATCTGCTGGCAACGAGCGAGGAGATGAAACGGCTGTGGGCGGGGGAAGTGAAATAATAGTGAGGTGGTTGCCTCAACTCCGTTGAGGCAACCACCTCACTAATCCTATCCGAATGTGCTTAGAAAGCGCCTGCTAATTCGCTTGCCCAGGCGCGGATGAAATCCCAGTTGCGCAGGTCGCCGGGGTGGGCCTGGATGATGACCATGACGAAGAGCGCCTGCCACCACTTTAGGCGAAACAGTTCTAGCTTGCCGCCAAACATGGCCACACTGACCGGTTTTACCGAGGGGGCGGCTTTCAGCACCGGGTTCAGGTAATTGGATAGCGTGGCGTAGGCTTCTTTGATGCTCTTGCGGCCGGGATTCTTGGGCGGGCTGGGCAGCTGCGGGTCAATGCAGATGGGAACCCCGTTGAGGGTGTCCTGGTTGGTCTGGGTCAGGCTCAGCAGGGTGCAGAAGTAGGCCACACGCTTGTTTACCAGCTCGTCCCGGTGGCGTTTGACAAAGCGCTGCGCCGAGCGGCTCCAGCCCAGGATCATCGGCGCGCCGACGACCACGCTGTCATATTCAGCGAGGCTGGTGACTTCCTCCAGGCGGCGCAGATCCACGCTCTGACCGCAGCGGCGCAGCTCTTCCGCGACCGCCTGGGCCACTTCTTCGGTTGAGCCGGCATTGGTGGTATAGGCTACTAATATTTTGTTCATGGTCGCGCGGCCAGGCGGGTTACAGCTGCCCGAACAGCCGGGCAAAGGTGCGGTGCCAGGAGTGCATCCCGGTGACCGGGGTGGCGTACATGAGGATGCATTTCCCGGTAATCAGGGTTACGCCCAGTTCGCGACCCAACGCGACCACCTCGGCGTTTTCCACGCCCTGCTGGAGCCAGATTTTGGTAATACCGGCCTCGGCGGCCTCGCGCACGGCCTTGACAGCCTTCGCGGGAGAAACGCTGATGATCACGCCGTCCACCTGCCCCTGCACGGCGGCCAGGTTAGGGTAGCAGCGCTCTCCGGCGATCTCCTGCGCATCGGGGTGGATGATGAACAACTGGTAGCCGCGCTGCTTCAATTCGGTATAGATGATATTGCCGAACTTTTTTTCAGAACGCGAAACACCAATCAACGCTAAACGCTTGCTCTGCATAAATTCTTCAATTGCTGAATTCATGGGAAGGTTCTCCTATTGAAAATGCGTATTCTATATACGGAAAAAGAATGGAAAAGGTTTCGGAATCGGTTTGGAAAGGTGGTTTCATTTTAGCGGAGGGTTGTTTTTTTGAACAGGCGCACGGGCGGATGGGTTTACGATGCGCCGGATGATGCCAACCGAGAGCCGGGCAGCCGTCCATATGATTGGATCCATAACACCTGGATAAATCAATGGAGACCAGCGAACATTAACCATGCGTGAATGGAAAATCCGCCCCAGGGGTGCTACAATGGTAATGAAGAGGATTGCTTTTTTCTAACCTGTGCGGTATTTTATCCATACTTTTCCATTGTAGGTATACAAATCGATACGCCCTCGCTGCTGCCTGGCTTCGCCGCCATGGGCTGTTTGCATCCAATGTTTTCTGATGAACTTCAGGGAGAGATGTATTATGCGCGCATGGAAGTTTTTTTGTTTGCTCATGATCTGCAGCCTGATCTTTATGGCCCCATCCAAACCAGCCGCCGCAGACGAAAAACGCGATCTGGGCCAGGAAATACTTGGCGAAAAGGATGGCTGGGCAGCCTTTGGCGCCGGTGTTACTGGCGGGGCAAATGCAGCTCCGGACCAGGTCTACACGGTTCATAACCGCCAGGAGCTGGTCGCGGCGCTCAGCATGGGCAACACGCCCAAGATTATCTACATCGACGGCGTGATTGACGCAAACGTGGACGATAATAACCAGCCGCTTACCTGCCAGGATTACTACCGCAGCGGTTACACACTGGAAGCCTTTCTGGCTGCCTATGACCCGTCGGCATGGGGGCGAGTTGCACCCAGCGGGCCTCTCGAAACCGCCCGGCTGGCCTCACGCGACGCCCAACAGGCGCGCGTACGCCTGCGGGTAAGCGACAACACTACCCTGGTCGGGCTGGGCAATAAAGCCACCATCCGCGGCGCGTGGCTGGATATCCGCGGATCTGCCAGCACTCCCCGGCGAAATATTATCATCCGCAACATCACCTTCCAGGATACGTACGACTGCTTCCCCGAGTGGAGCCCCACCGATGGAGAACTGGGTGCCTGGAATTCTTTATATGACGCCATCTCGCTGCGCAACAGCGAGAACGTGTGGGTCGATCACAACCGTTTTGAGGACCTGGAAACCGCCGATGAAACGCTGCCCATGTACTTTGACGTGCTCTACCAGGTGCACGACGGTCTGTTGGACATCACCAACGCTTCCAATTACGTGACCGTCTCGTGGAACCAGTTTATGAACCACGACAAGACCATGCTAATTGGGTCTTCCGACAGCGCATCCGCCGACCGGGGCAAGCTAAAGGTGACGCTGCATCACAACCTGTTTTCGGGGATCGGCCAGCGGGCCCCGCGCGTGCGCTTTGGACAGGTGCATCTGTACAACAATCTCTACAAGATCATCGACAACCCCAGTTACGTGTACACCTGGGGGGTAGGGGTCGAGTTCGGCGATCTACGCGGAAAACAACGCCTTTATCACCGATCAGAGCCTTGACCCAGCCCTGTTTATCACCGTTTTCAAGGGCACGGCGATCTATGCCGCCGGAACAATGACCAACGGCACGCCCGCCGGGAAAGACGTAGATATGGTCGCCGCGTACAACGCGGTGAACGACCCGGACCTTTCCAGCGATGCCGGCTGGACGCCGGAACTGTTCACGGAAATTGATCCCCCCTGGCACACAATCCCAGCCGTCCAAAGCGGCGCGGGGCCGTTCAACTGGTAAACGAACATTAAAAAAGTGCGGTTGGCGCGGCGATTCGCGCCAACCGCACTTTTCTTTTAACTGCTTAGTTTCCCATACCCGCTTTCGGGTTGGCCTGGTGAATCCCAACGATAATCCCACAGTTGTCTTTGATATAGGCCTGGTAGCCTACCCCCGGGATGACGTCTTTCGCTACAACCACCTCGCCGCCGTTCGCCAGGGCTTTGGCCATAGCAGTATCGATGTCATCCACCTGGATGGTGTTGATGGTACCTTTGAAGTTCGCATCCGTTTGCATCAACCCACCGTTGATCCCCGGGGTACCCTCCGTACCCGTGGTAACCAGGAAGTAGTCGACCGGCCCGTCCCACTTTTGGATCTCCCAGCCGAACACATCCCGGTAAAAAGCAGCTGTTTTTTCCGGGTCATTGGTCGCGAACTCGAAATGGGTGATTCGGTTCATCAGATGTTCTCCTATTAACATGTACTAATTTTATATACCATATTGATTATAACTCGAACATATGTTCTGTCAACTTAAAAAATGAGGGGTTTTAGGTTTCAGCGTGGTTTTAGGGGATCGGCGCTGCACGCCGATCCCCTAAAACCACGCTTTAAGTTATTTGTCTGGCCGAAAACGCCAGCCGGCCAGGGCAAAGAACAGGACGGCGTACCCGGCCAGGGCAGCGGCGGGCAGCAGCACGCCTTGCAGGGTCAGGCCGCGCAGCAGGATGCCTTTGAAGCCGTCCATGGCCCAGGCCACGGGGGTGAAGTGGCCGATGGCCTGGAAAGCGGGGCCAGTGAATTCAAGCGGCACCCAGGCCCCGCCCAAACCGGAGAAGATAAACATAGGGACTAAGGAGAAGATGATGGCCTGGTCGTCTCCCTTGGAGACAATGCCGATCAGCAGTCCAAGCGCGGCGATGCACAGCGCAGCGGTAGTCGCTACTAGCAGCGTGGCGAGGGGCTGGCGCAGATAGTCGAGCTTGAGGACCAGCTGGCCGAACACGATCAGGATGAGGAACTGGGCAAAGACCAGCGCGAAGATCGACAGGTAATGCCCGAGCAGGATCTGGGTCCGGCTGACGGCGGTTGTGAGCAGGCGCTGTAAGCAGCGGCTTTTACGCTCAGCAACGATAACCTGGGCGCAAGTGAGCAGGCCGGCGATAGCGAACTGGAGCATCATGGCGGGAGCGCTGTGGGCAAAACCAGACATCGGGTTGGCCGGCTTTGGCTCTTCGACCTTGATCGAGCTGGCCTGAACCACAGCCAGGCGCACGGGCGGGTTTTGCCAGGCGGCCAATGCAACCTCCAGCGCGGCCGGATCGCTGCCGGCCATGATGCGGGCAGCCGTGATGGAGCGGTTAAGGCGCGCGGCGGCAGTCAGAATTTCGGTCCTGGCGCTCAGGCCGGCATTGTCAGCGGCATTGGCGAAGACAATCAACTTGAGCGGGGTGCTGGTACGCAAGGATGCGCTATACCCGGCAGGGATCACCAGCGCTGCAGCCAGATCTTTATCGGCCACCTTTTTTTCGAGGTCAGCGGGGGTCTGGGCAGGGTCGCGTTCCAGGCGGACAAGAGCCGAAGACTCCAGCAGCTTTTCCAGTTCCAGACTGAGCGGGCGCGCATCCTGTGATACCGGTTCCTGCGGAGCGGAATCCTGGTTGATGAAGCCAACCGGCAGGCGCTGGTCGACCACTTCGGAATTCTGCCCGCTGAAGGCAAAGCCAAACAACAGGGTGAAAGCAATCGGCATGATCAGCATGAACAAAAAGGTGTTGCGATCGCGCAGCATTTGGACAAAATCATTGAGGGCAATGTGTAAGATGGTCATGGGAGACTCCAATTACGCGTAGCGTTTTTGAAAACGCCAGACGCTGGTGGCAAAGAAGAGGATGCTCATGGCGAGCAGGGCCAGCAGATTTGGCACAAGGGCGGAAGCAGGGGCGCCGTTCATGGCTGCCAGCATACCGCGGGCGGCCCAACCCTGGGGGGTGAACAGCGGTACAATCCCGAACTGGCCGCCGCCCGCGTTGCCGGTGAAGATATCCATCATCCCCACCATGCCGGTAATGGTGAGCAGCCCGCCGAAAATGGCGCCGCCCTGTTTACTGCTCTTGAGAAAAGCGTTTACCAGCAGGCCAAAGGTGGTGGCAGCGGCGACCGTGCCGATAACAAATAGGGCTACCGCGGATGGATCGCCCCACTGGATGCCGAAGATCAGCCGGGCGGCGACCAGCAGGACAATCACCTGGACCAGTACGGTGAGGCCGACGGCCAGGAACTTGCCGCCCAGGATCTCGACCTGCGTGGTGGGGGTGGTGAAAAGGCGCGGCAGGGTGCCGGTCTCTTCCTCGCGCAGGATGGATTGGCCGGTCGACATGCCGGTGAAGAAGGCGTAGAAGATCAGCATGCCGCCCATAATTGGGCCAACGATGCCCAGCAGCAGGTTCTTTTCTGGGGCGGCGGCCGGGGAGCGCACATCCAGCAGCGCAGCAGACGGGATCGCCTTCGGGCTGCGCGGACAGCAGGTACTGCTCGATGAGCGGGGCGATCTGGTCATAAGCGATTTCACCGGCTTCGGCGCGTTTCAGCGCCAGGCTGACGGCAATTTTGACGCCGGCCTGGCTGTCGGTGATCTGGCCGAGCACCCCCTTTACGATGGCCGGGCCAAGGGTAAGGGTGGGGTCCTGGTAGAATTCAATTTCCGCGGCGGCGTTCGCATCCGCGAAGGAGGCCGAAAAGTTGGCGGGAATAATCAGCGCCACGCCCACCTGCTGGCTGTCGACCGCCTGGCGGGCGGTAGCCTCATCCGCGGCAGTGGTTACCTCCATCAGGCCAGACAGGTCTTTTCCCTGCAGGGCGTCGACAATCATTTGACCCAGCTGCCCAGTTTGGGGGTGACCTTGATCGAGGTTGGCAATGACCACTTTGGTACGCGGCAGGTCGAAACCGCTCTCGGAGTTCTGGTTGCCAAACATAAAGTAGAACATGCCGGTCATCAGCAGCGGGATGCCAAACATAAATACCAGCGCGAACAGGCTGCGGTAAGCGCGGATAAAGTCTTTGAGGGCAATGTCGAGAATTTTCATAAGGAGATCCCTGTGATTTGTGATCCGTGAAACGTGATGCTTAAGAAGGAAGCGGAGCGACTTTTTATTGATCTCGTAAGGCTCGCCCGGTGAGGTGCAGGAAGACCGTTTCGAGGTTGGGAGATTGGATATCGACTGAGGTGATGCGCACCCGGCGCTCCGACGCGATCTCGAACAGGCGCGGCAGCACCCGGTTCGAGTCGTCGACCAGGAGCTGGAGCGTGCCATCTTCCGCGGCGATACTGGCCACGCCCGGGGCGGCGCGCCAGGCGTCCAGCACACGATCCCCTTCTGTGTTGATGGTGAGGGTGATGCGGTCTTTCTGCCCGACCAGCTGGATCAGCGCATCGTGGGTGCCGCAGGCGATGAGATTGCCATGATCCATGATGGCGATATGGTTGGACAGTTCCTGAGCTTCTTCCATGTAATGGGTGGTGTAGAGCACGGTCATGCCCTGGTCTTTGAGCGCCACCACGCCGTCGAGGATGCTGCGGCGGGACTGGGGGTCGATGCCCACGGTAGGCTCATCCATATAGATGACTTTGGGCTTGTGCAGCAGCGCCACGCCGATGTTGACGCGCCGCTTCATACCGCCGGAGTATTTGCCCACCCGGTCTTTGGCGCGTTCGGTCAGGCCGATCAGCTCGAGCACCTCATCGACTCGTTTGTGGAGGGCCGCGCCGCGCAGGCCGTACATCTTGCCCCAGAAGTTCAGGTTTTCGCGCGCGGAGAGGTCTTCGTAGAGCGCAATGTCCTGCGGCACCACGCCGAGAACCTGTTTCACGGCCATGGCATCCTGGCGCACCGAATGGCCCAGGATGAGCGCGTCACCCTGGTCGGGGCGACAGCAGGCAGGAGAGCATCGAAATCAGGGTGGTTTTGCCGGCGCCGTTGGGGCCTAGCAGGCTGAAAATTTCGCCCGGCTGCACTTCGAAGGAGACGCCCTGGACAGCTTTTAGGGTTCCAAAGCTTTTATAGATATTTTGAACCTGGATGGCAAGAGTCATCGTTCTTTCCTCGTAAAAAAGATCATTAGGATTCGTCATAAAACCGAACTTGTTCCTTGATGTCGATCTTGATGTTAGCGGAGGTGCAGCAGCATTACATCCGCCGAGAGGCTACTTCAACCCGTCCGTTCGGACAATGTACGATTGTACGCTGGCAAAAAAAGGCAGGCAGGTTACAATAACAATACAATGAAAAATATCCGGCCGCTTCCCAACCTTGATAAGGACTACCGCGTTTTCTTGTGGTTCCTGACGCTGACCACGGTAGGCATGTATATCTGGTCAGTCGCCGCTTCGCCCGGACGGCTGCAACAGCCGCTTATACTGGTGGGCTGCACGCTGCTGGTTATCCTCTATATCGCGCTGCACTGGTTCACCGACAAAATTTATTGTCACCCACGGCTGATAGTTGGCTATGTGATAGTGCAGGGGGCGCTGGCATTTATCATCACCCAACTGAGCAACGTGGAAATGATGAACTATGCCCTGTTCCTGGCGCTGGTTGGCGAGGCAATCGGTATGTTTGGGCTCAGCCGCCGCGGGCTGCTCAGCAGCGCCTACTACCTGGCGCTGTCACTGTCCAGCTTTGCGATTCACACCGGTCCAAGCGGGTACGGATGGTGGTTGGTTGCCGCGGTCCCGGCAGTAGTTTTCGTCGGCATTTACGTAACCCTGTATAACCGCCAGACGGAGGCCAACAACCGCGCCCGCGAGCTGCTGGCGGAATTGGAAAGCGCCAACCAGCAGTTGAGCACCTACGCCGCCCAGGTAGAAGACCTGACCATCGCCGCCGAGCGCCAGCGCATGGCGCGCGAGCTGCACGATACCCTCTCGCAAGGCCTGGCAGGGTTGATCCTGCAGCTGGAAGCCGCCGATGCGCACCTGGCGCAAGACCACGCGGAAAAAGCGCGCCAGATCGTACAGCAGACGATGGCGCAGGCGCGGGTAACCCTGGGCGAGGCGCGCCGCGCGATTGATGACTTGCGGCATGCGACCGCGCCTACACTGGAGGAAACCGTCCGCCAGGAGATCGATCGTTTCAGCGCCGCGGCGGGGATACCATGCACGCTGGAAATGGCCCTACCCGCCGAAATTCCACCGGCGCAGCGAGACGCGCTGGCCCGGATCATTCCCGAAGCGCTGACAAACATCCAGCAGCACGCGCAGGCTACTCAGGCGTGGATTAACCTATGCAGCAGCGGCGGCGCCGGCAGTAGCAGCGGCGGCGGCAGTAGCGGCGGCGGCGCCGGCAGTAGCACCGGTGTGCGGCTTGAAATCAGTGATAACGGGGTGGGGTTCGATGCGGACAGCACGCCACCCGGGCACTACGGGCTGATGGGCATGCGCGAGCGCACCCGCCTGGCCGGGGGAACGCTGGAAATCGAGAGCCGGCCGGGAGCAGGCACGCGTCTGGTGATCATCTTCCCGCGGATGGAAGATGCGGTATGAGCGAGCCCAACCGCAATATTAGCGACCTCAACCGCGGCATGAGCGCAGGCATTCGCATCCTGATCGCCGACGACCACCTGATTATCCGCCAGGGGCTGCGCCTGATCCTGGAAACCGAAGTGGATTTTGCGCTGGTGGGTGAGGCCGCCGACGGGGCCGAAGCGCTGCGCCTGTGCCGCGAGCTGCACCCGGATGTGGTTTTAATGGATTTACGCATGCCCGGCATGGACGGTCTGACCGCCATCGAGCATCTGCAGGGCGAGCTGCCGGAAATAGCAGTGGTGATCTTGACCACCTTCAACGAGGATGAGCTGATGCTGCGCGGCTTGCGCGCGGGCGCGCGGGGATACCTGCTGAAGGATGTGGACCGCCGCACGCTGTTCGATGCGATCCGGGCGGCGGCGCGGGGGGAGATGCTGCTCAGCCCGGCGATCATGAGCCGCCTGCTCTCCAGGGTAGAGGCCGCGCCTGAGGGGCAAACAACCTCCACCACCCTGGAATTGACCGAGCGGGAGTGCGAAGTGCTGGCTGCCGTGGCGCGCGGCGAGCGCAGCAAGGAGATCGCGCTGCACCTGGGGATCAGCGAGCGCACGGTCAAAGCCCACCTGGCCAGTATTTACAACAAACTGGGCGTCGATTCACGCGCCGCAGCCATCAGCGCGGCCATGCAGCGCGGTTGGCTGCCGCCAAACACGGAATAAAACTGCACCTGGCGAATGCAGGTGCGGTTTTATTCCGTGTATTCTAGCGGGTGGGGGCTTTTTCAGCAGCCTGTTTCAAGCGCTGGAGCGCATCCTCGACGCCCTGCTGCAACTGCCTGGCCCCAAAACGCTCGACCAGCACTCCCCACCACCGGGGGGAGATGATAAAGTCTCAGCCAAACTGAACCCGGCAGGCGGGCGAATTCCTTGCTCCGGCCTTTATGGAGGCGCAGGTAATGGTATTGACCACCTGTATCCCCAGGGCAAATACGTCTCCAGGTGGAGCTGATGCCGGGACGGTTCGACCCCCAGAACTTCGATAATGAGAACCTTTTAATAATTCGATCCACGCCTTTTGCATGCGCGTATCTTCGAGTGTAGATCGTTTGAGCGATCTATGGAGTTCGCCCAACGGAGCACTCCCAGGCAATGTCAACGAAAGAGTTCTTGTCTCTGTGCATCCGGGCGACTCTCCATTCGTTTCTGTTTGAAAGGAGTTTGTGATGTTACTTTCGAATCGAATCGATGCAAAAGTCAGGCTGTTTCTGGCCTTTCTCGTCCTGGCTGGGCTCCTGCTGCTCATCCCAGCCCGCACTGCCTTTGCAGCAGATCCGCCGGGGTCGGGGCAGCCCGGCCAATCCTGTGAGGATATCGGCGTCCGGCCAGGGAACGCGATTAATGCGCCCGGCTCAGCCTTTAATCCGGACGGGGTAGCCGGCACGAAATATGCCGGAGAACAGCCGCAAAACTCAAACAATCCTCACTCGGTATCCCAATATGATGTAGCTTGTTTCCAGGTTGCGAACCATTAGCCATCGATAGGGGGAAACACATTGTAGAAAATCCCGGCAACCGGCCGGGATTTTTATAAAATCGCTTGCGCTTAGGATATATAGGAGATGATGATGAAACGCTCTTTTATTCACCTGTTTATTTTCCTTCTGATCGCTGTGGCCCTGGCCGCGTGCGCCAGTCCAACACCGGCAGCCCAGACGCCGGTTCCGCAGACCGGCGCGAACGTGAAGGAAGTAAAAATTTCCAATTTCGCTTTTGACCCGGCCTCCCTGACCGTTCCGGTTGGAACAACGGTAAAATGGACCAACCAGGATTCGGCGGACCACACCGTCACCGCAGATGATAAAAGCTTTGACTCTGGAAAACTGGGACAAGGGAAAGATTTTTCGTTCACGTTCAGTAAAGAAGGAACGTTTTCTTATAAATGCACCATCCATCCCAATATGGTGGCAAAGATCATTGTAACCAAGTAGGCCGGGCCGAAATCGCTTAGGGGGTATGCCCCGGTAAAATGCGGACTGTGGAACAAAACCCCACAGCCCGCATTTGATTTGCAATGGACAGCAAACCATCCGATCCATCCAGGCGCTAAGCCTTTTCCTGCTGCCGTTATGAGGCGGCTAGCCGGTACGCTCGCCGGGTGGCGCACGGCGATAAAAGCCGCCGCTGCCCCGCAATACTCCTCAATGCGCCGCGTACGTTGACTAATCGCCGTCCCGGTAGTCACCAGGACGGCGATCGGTAGCCCTTATATGCAGCGCGCCGGAGGGGAGACCCAACCATATCCTAGAACGGGACGGTATTACTGACGAAGGCCACTTTTTTGCTATCCGGTGACCAGGAAGGCACGTTCATGGTACCCTGACCACCGTACAGGTAGGCCAGGACTTGCGGGGCACCGCCGTCCAGGGGCATCCGGCGCAGATAGACGCGTTTGGCGGCGGGATGGTCGCTCGGCTCAACCTCGCCTGCCAGGTAGGTGACGAAGATGACCCATTTCCCGTCCGGTGAGATATGCGGGAACCAGTTATTGTATTCATCACTCGTCAGCTGTTCCTGCTGGGAGCCATCCGGCTGCATGCGCCAGATTTGCATGCTCCCGCTGCGGGTCGAGTTGAAGTAGATATATTTGCCGTCCGGGGTGTATTCCGGGCCATCGTCCAGGCCGGGCGTGGTGGTCAGCCGCATTTCCGGGCCGCCCTCGGCCGGGACGCGGTAAATATCGAAGACGCCGCTGCGCTGCCCGGTAAAGACCAGGAACTTGCCATCCGGCGACCAGCCGTGCAGGTAAGACGGCCCGGTGGGCGTGATTTGCTTTGGCCGGCCGCCTTGCAGCGGAACGGTATAGATCATGGAATGATGCTGCGCGCCGGTGTGACTGCTGATGGCGAGCATGGTTCCATCGAAGGAGAGAACGTGATCATTATTGTTCTGCACCACATCTCCGGTATCGATGAAAGCCGGCGTTTTGGTTTGCAGGTCAAAGCGAAATAAGCGGCCCGCGCTGTTGTAGATCAGAGCGCGGCCATCGCGGGTCCAGTTGGGCGCTTCGAACACATCCTCCGCCTCGTACAGGATCTTGCGGTGACCGCTGGCAACCTCCAGGACCTCCAGCCGGCTGCCGAAGGGATCCCTGCCGCGGTCAAAACCGGGCTGCACCGGTTTGACGATGCGGACATCCTGGAAAGTGGCTTTCTCGACCACATTCTCCTCGTGCGAGCAGACGTACAGCCCCACATAGACTTCCTCGCCCAGGTCGATATCACTGACCTGGACAGTGGTGAACGGCTCGCCGAAATGCGCGACGGACAAAATGTAAGTACTGCCCTGGCGCTCCAGTTGGACCACGTCCGCCCCGCTGATTGGGGCCCTGACTTCCTCGGTCTGCCCGCCGGATGCGCGGCGGAACTGGAGCGAAACCAGCCCGTCGCCGTGGATGCCGGTGCTCAGCGCGGGCGCGCCGGTCTGGAGACTGGCGCGTACCATCCAACCGAGCTTGCGGTGCGGGTTGACCCCCGCGCCGATAAACGCGGCCCGCGTGGTCAGTATGAAATTCCCGCGCATGCGCCGCCACACAAAGTGGAAGTCGTCGTGGTCGCCCCAGATATTGGCACCGGCCCCGGCAATGGTATACAACTGCTGCTCGGGATCATATTCGCAGGAACCGGGGATTTGGACGGAGCCAACATCGGTCTGGTTTTCAAACAGGTTGAGGGAAACGGTCATGGGGTAGAAACTCCTTGGATGAGGGATGGGTTGGTTCGTATCTTATGTAGGGCGACCATCCCTGGTCGCCGTCCTTGCCAAAAAGCAAAGACGGCGGGCAGGGATGCCGCGGAACGATAGTTCCGGCCCTACCTTAAGAGTTGGTTGTTATTTCGTTGATGGGTCAATTGGTATCTCTAGATGACGTTTAATTCCAGGCCAAATACAGCGGCGACATTTTTGAGGTCGACCAGGTTGCGGCCAACCGAAATGATGTAATGATGCGAGGAGAGTTTATCCATCAGGCGGTGACCGTTGGTCACCTTGAGGATCGCGCCGTTGACACAGTCCGAGCCGGGGAACTGAGCATAACCGGTCAGCTGGCCTTCCACAACCGAGAGGGTCTTGAAGTCGGGATCGATCTTAACCAGGGTAATATCTCCCAGCGGCAGGCGGGCGTCGATGGCGGTGGCATTTTCATTGACGATCGCCAGGACCTTCTTCTTCAGCTTCCATTCGGTGGAGAAGGATTTGGGCAGCACCCCCAGGTAGCCGCAGTGGGCGACCAGGATGTGGTTCTCCGGCTCGCCGGGGACGGCGGGGAAATCGGCGATGCGCTCGTGCTTGACCGCCGCCTGGCCCATCAGGAAGGGGTACAGGTTGGACATCATCACCGGCACGCGCAGCGAGCGGTATACCACCAGCTTGGTCAGCATGGAGACCGTGTCGCCCTCGCAGCCCCAGAGCATCTCCTGTTCCTCGAATAACATATTCCAGGCCAGGCAGGGGGTGGTATCGGAATACATCGACTCGTTCAGGCAGTTGATCCCGACTGCCTGAACGGATGGGTCCTGGGTCAGGTCGTTTTTGACCGCCATGTAGAGCTTGACCGCACTGAGCAGGGCGCGTTCCGAGATGCCTTCCAGCGGGGCCCGGTCTTGCCAGGCGGTCCAGACGGCCTGGGCGTCCGCGTCCGAGATTTTTTGGGCAGTCTCGCCCAGGGTCTTGAAGCTCTTTTTGACGTGCTCCACGCCGAACTGCGCGCGCATCCGGTCGGAGCATTCCTGTTCCCACCAGTAGAAGCGGCGGAAGATCTCATCTTGAAAACCTTCGCGCCCGGGGTAGTCCTGGTAAGTGAGCAGGCGCGCCTGGCGCAGCTCGCGCTTGAGCGCAAGCGCCCGTAGGATCACCCGGGTCTGTTCCAGGCTGTAGGGGGTAACCATTTCGATGCCCTGAGCGCGCAGATAGCGGTCGATCTCCCAGTCCCACATGGACATGGTGCCAAACTCGGAGGTGAGCACCAGGCGGGGCAAGGTGATGGAGCGGATTTGACCCGCCATGCGGTAGGCGCTGCCCAGCATCTGTGGAAAGACGACCGCGTCCGCGGTCTCCGCCAGGTTAGCGGGCAGCGCGTCCAACGCCACCGGGTCCAGGATTTCGGCCTCCTCCACCAACAGCTGCTTGAGAGCAGTCACTTGCTTGACAAAATCCGGGTGTTCGGCGGTTTCGTAATAAACAGGAACAAGTTTTGTTTTCATATTAATAGTTATCAGTTATCAGTGATCAGTTATCAGTGAACAGGGATCGGGTTAATCCAGTAGGGCGTTGGCGCGGGCTACTTTCCCAAACCAGACGCCGCTGTCTTTGAGGGTGCGCTTTTGGGTGTCGAAATCGGTGTAGGCCAGGCCGAAGCGGCTGCTGGTGCCATAGGCCCATTCAAAATTATCCATCAGGCTCCAGCAGAAATAGCCGCGCACCGGCACACCGGCTTCGATGGCGCGCAGCAAAGTGGAAAGGTGCTTGTGCAGGTAGTCGATGCGCAGGGTATCGTGGATTTTGCCGTCCGGCGAGAGCACATCATGATACGAAGCGCCGTTTTCGGTCAGGTAAATGTCTTGAAAGTTGTAGCCCATACGGAGGCCTACCAGCAGGTCGTACATGGCCTGGGGGTAGATCTCCCAGTCGCGGCCGGTCTGGTGGGTCTGGCTGCGGATGTTGAGCACGCGGCTGCCTTCCCCACCCTGCGGATCATGTACTACAGAGCGGGAGTAGAAGTTGATCCCCAGAAAATCAATCGGGGCGGCGATGGTTTGCATGTCACCCGGCTGAATGTGGGGAACGTCCGCGCCATAACCTTCCCAGGCGTCCGGGGGGTAGCCGCGCCCGGCCACGGGGTCGAGGAACCAGAGGTTGAAGCGCGCATGCTCCTGGCGGGCCAGAGCCTGGTCGGCGGCGGAGTCAGTAGCCGGGTAGGTGGGGCTCTGGTTCAGCACAATGCCCACTCTGCCATCCGGGCAGTCCTGGCGGATGACCGGCACGACCATGCCGTGCGAGACGAGCAGGTTATGCGCGATTTGCAGCGCCAGCTTGCGGTCATGCTTGCCAGGGGCATGCTCGCCGATTTCGTTGCTGAGAATCGAAACGCACCAGGGCTCATTATGGGTCATCCAATTCTTGACCCGGTCGCCCAGGCGTTTCACCACGATATCCGTGTAATTCACAAAGGCATCCAGGGTAGCGCGGTTCGCCCAACCGCCTTTATCTTCGAGCGCCTGGGGCAGATCCCAGTGGTACAAAGTGACAAAAGGCTGCACCCCGGCATCCAGCAGCCCATCCACCAACCGGTCGTAATAATCCAGGCCCTTCTCGCTCACGCTGCCAACGCCATCCGGGAGGATGCGCGGCCAGGCAGTGGAGAAGCGGTAAGCGTTTAGACCCATGGCCTGCATCAGGGCGATATCGTCCATATAATGGTGATACGAATCGGTGGCAGGGTCGCCGGTCTCAGCGGTGATGATCTTGCCAGGGGTGGCGCAGAAGCGGTCCCAAATCGACTCGCCGCGGCCGTCTGCCTGGGTGGCGCCTTCGATCTGGAACGAGGCCGTGGCCGTACCCCAGGCAAATCCTTTTGGAAAACGCGCATGGTCCAGGCGTGGATCAGTCATATGCGCACGTACCGTTGATTAATTCCAGCGCGTTGCCATCCGGGTCGGCAAAGAAGCAGGTGTCCACGCCGCCTTTCGCGTGATTGGGCGGATAGATAATGCGCACGCCCTTTTCTTTAAGCCGGTCCGCCACAGCCCAAACGTCATCCACCAGGATGCCAATATGTTTCAGGCCCAGAACGGTTTCATCGGGGTTCCAGGTGTGGGCGATGGTTTGGACCTTTTCAAAGGAGAACACCTCGAGGATCGAATTGCCAAACTGGAGGTAGGTGATGACAAACCCGCGCGGATCGTTAAAGTTTAGCTGCCCAAGAACCGGAAAACCCAGCACGCCCTGGTAGTACGCCAGCGACTTTTCCAGATCCGCGACGGTAAGGGTGACGTGGTTGAAGCACAGCTCGCTGCCGCCAGGGGCGCCTTTGGCGGGCAAAGGCACGCCGATGGGGGACTGGCCCGGAATGTGGTAGCGCAGATCACCTTCGACGATCTCGATCAGCGTGCCGTCCGGGTCCTTAAAGAAAGCCAGGCGCGCGACCCCGGTACCATTCTTCGGGGGGGTGGTGAATTCCACGCCGGCTTTCTCCAGCCGCGCGGCGGTGGCATCCACGCTCTTGACCTTGAAAGCCATGTGGCGCATCCCCAACTGGCGGTCATCTGGGATAAACTCGCTGGGCCTGACCGGAGCATTGGTAAAGCTAAATACTTCCAGGATCGCGTTATTGCCGATATCCAGGAAATCAATCGTCAGCCCAACCGGGTTGTTATACTTCAGGCGACCCAGGTAGGGAAAACCGAGTACATCACGGTAGAAGGCCAGCGACTTATCCACATCGGAAACGGAAACGGTCGTATGCTGGAAATCTTTGAAACCAGGGAGAAAGCTTTCAACGTTTTGCGTCATGGGGGCTCCTATCGGTTAATCTTACCCCTTGACAGCGCCGCGGGTCAAGGCAACGGGGAACTTATGACAGGACTATTCGCAAAGTCTAGCGACTAGCCCTGCTGCGGGGGCAAGAACCACCCCCTGGCCCCCTCCTGGCTTCGCCGGAGGGGGAAAATAATTTTGTGGGGTATGCGCGCCGCGATTCCGCGCCGCGCATACCCCACTCCCCAGGAAAATACAAGGTACTTTGCGAATCGCCGGGGAACTTATGAATTTTTCTTTCGCTCTGTCTTCACTGGGATGACAAGAATATGGTACAAATAGAAAAAAGGAAGGTGTGGAAATGAAACAGATCAAAATCGCGAACAGCGACCTGAATGCATCGGAAATTGCGCTGGGGTGCATGCGGATTTCCGATCTATCGAATGTGGAAATCAGCACCCTGGTCAACACGGCCCTGGATGAAGGTATCAACTTCTTTGACCACGCTGATATTTATGGGGGTGGAAAATCGGAAGAACGGTTTTCCGAAGCCATGGAAATGAACGCTCGCCTGCGGGAACGGATGATCCTGCAAACCAAATGCGGGATTCGCCAGGGTTATTTCGATTTTTCGAAAGCGCATATTTTGGAGGCCGTGGACGGCAGTTTAAAACGGCTGCGCACCGATTTTATCGATGTGCTGCTGCTGCACCGCCCGGATGCGCTGGTGGAACCGGAAGAGGTCGCCGAAGCGTTTACGATCTTGCAAGACAACGGAAAGGTCAAATATTTCGGGGTCAGCAATCAAAATCCGATGCAGATCGAGCTGCTGAAAAAATTCGTAAAGCAGCCCATCCTCTTCAACCAGCTCCAGCTCAGCATTACCAACACCGGGATGATCGACGCGGGTCTGAACGTCAACATGGAGATCGACGCCTCGGTTAACCGGGACGGCAGCATATTGGACTACTGCCGCCTGAATGACATTACCGTCCAGCCCTGGTCCCCGTTTCAGCACGGCTTCTTCGGGGGCGTCTTCCTGGACAACGACAAGTTCCCGGAACTTAACCAAAAAATCAACACGATCGCGGCGGCGAAGGGCGTGACCAATACGGCAATCGCGATTGCCTGGCTCCTGCGCCACCCGGCCCGGATGCAGCCCATCGCTGGCACTACCAACCCAGGCCGCGTAAAGGATCTCTGCAAGGCTTCGGATGTGACGCTGACTCGCCCGGAGTGGTACGAGATTTATCGAGCGGCGGGGAATAAGCTGCCCTGATGGCGATCAGCACTCGCCGAAAACGAACTTTACCCGCGGCTCAGCCTGGTACATTTCTCTCAGTTCCTGATAGTACGGGTCGGTGCCGGCCTGCATTAGCCTGCGATAGCGCGGTTCAAGGGAAGGATAGTTCGCCTTGAGTTGTTTTAAGAAGCGCTGTTTGAAAGCACTGTCCGAATCCAGGCGGAGTTTATCCAGAAAGACGGGCATATAGGCGGGTAGTGCGTCGATCATCGTTTTGACATCCGTAATCCCGGGCAGCACCGGGGTAATAAATACCCAGGTGGGAATGCCCAGGCGAGCCAGCATGTTGGCCGTGCGAATGTTGGGCAGCTCGCGCGGGTCGCTATTGACGCGCAGGTGCGCCAGGTTGGCCTGCCCGATGCAGAGGATCAGCTTTTCGCCAAACTGGCGGAACAGATCGATGTCATCGAAGAAGGCGGGGGCATTGGATTTGGTGGAGAGAATGCAAGGGATGCCGCGCGCAAGCAAGAACTGTAAAATGCTGCGTGTGAGGCGGTAGCGGCCTTCCAGCGGCATGTAGGGATCACTGCGGCTGCCCACGTAGAGCGTTTGGGCAGGGTCCCAGTCCGCCAGCTCCTGAGCCAGAACGTCCAAAAAGTTGATCTTGACCAGGATATCTTTGTTCCAGGAAGGGTCCTGCCATTGAAAGCAGTACGGGCAGTTCAACTGGCAGCCATCGTAAGCGTCCAGGACGGGGGTCTTGCCGCCGTCCGGCTGGTATTCGTAGTCAACGGCTGCCTGGCAAAGGATTTCTTTGATCATAGGACTTTCTCCTTCGATGAGAGAATATTGTATAACAATACTGCCTGGAGCGGGGTGGCTATTGACAGCGTGCCCAATGGCTGCTATCCCTAATGGGGGTACGGAAAGAGCTTTTTGGGGTCATGCTTCCTGGGCAAATCGTTCAAATGATTCTAGAAGAAGGGCTTGTCTATGGTCCGGACCGGATTAAGCATCCTGCTTGACAGCCAACTGCCTACCCTCTCCGGGCGCAGGGTGGGGATCGTCAGCCATGCTGCGGCGGTGATGCCGGACCTGACTGGCATCCTGGACGCTATGTTGTTGAGGGGCGTGCAGGTGACGGCCTTGTTTGGCCCGGAGCATGGTTTTTCGGGTGTGGTCGCGGATGGGCAATCTGTGAGGAACGCGGTTGACCCTGAGACAAACCTGCCGGTCTTTAGCCTTTATGGGGCGGTCCGCGAGCCAGAAGCGCAGATGCTGGACAACGTCGACGTGCTGGTAGTCGACTTCCAGGATGTGGGCGTACGCTTCTATACCTACTTGAGCACGCTTTTCCACGTGCTGCGCGCCGCCGGAAAATATAGCGTGCCGGTACTGGTATTGGACCGCCCTAACCCAATCGCGGGGATCAAAATCGAAGGCCCGTGGATCGAACCGGGGTTCGAGTCGTTTGTTGGCATTGTGGGGAAGCTGCCCATTCGCCATGGGATGAGCATGGGCGAGCTGGCCCTGTATCTCAACGGCGAATATAGCCTGGGCGCCGATCTGGAGGTTATGCGGATGGAGGGCTGGCGGCGCTGGATGTGGTTTGACCAGACCGGGCTGCCCTGGGTCTCCCCTTCTCCGGCGATGCCATCGCTGGCGACAGCCACGGTGTACCCAGGCACCTGTTTCTTTGAGGGCACCAACCTTTCGGAAGGGCGCGGGACGGCCCTGCCCTTCGAAGTGATTGGCGCGCCGTGGATCGATGGCCGCGCGCTGGCACAATGGATGAACCGGCTGGGACTTCCCGGCGCGCGCTTCCGCCCGGTAACATTTAAACCGAGCGCGAGCAAGCACGCCGGACAGACCTGCGGCGGCGTGCAGCTGCACGTGCTGGACCGAGAAGCATTTCAGCCGGTGATCAGCGGGCTGCACCTGCTGGCCGGCTGCATGGCGCTGGCGCCAGAGCATTTCGCCTTCCTTGACCCTGGCGGGGAAGGCCAGCCGCGCCACATGGATCTACTGGGCGGTTCAGCGGGTATCCGCGAGCAGCTTCGTTTTCAAAAACCGGTGGAAGCGCTGCCAGCGACCTGGAAGCCGTTCGAGGAACAGTTTGCAGCGCTGCGAACGGCATATCTGCTATACAAATAGCGGTTGGTCTTCGGCTGGCAAAGATTTCTCAAAAATATCGTTAATGCGCCACCCGGTGATACCCCCATACACCCAACCCTGCACAGCGCCAAAAACGACCGCCAGCAGCAGGTTCCCAAGCACCAGCGTTTCCCAGGGGATGTGTGAGAGGCTCAGGCTTTGTGAAAAAATCAAGAACGGGGCAATCCATATGAGACCCAGCACCAGGACGACCAAAATCGCCGCCGCAAGACTGAACAACAAGCCGCCCACGCCGGTGCTAAACAAGCTGCCCAGATGCCGGATGCTGCGCACGCCCAGCGTGCGTCCCAGGATGGCTGCCGGAAGACCGCCAATTAACAAAAAAACCAATATCCCCCTCACGAACGCCCAAACCTCCGGCGCAGTTTGGCCGAAATTAAGGAGTAATACGACCGGGAAGCGTTCGAGTAGGGCGGCAATCCCATAGGGCAGGAACAGTGCAGCCGCTCCAACAATCGTAAAGCGTAGCCGCAACGTGCGGGAGAGGTTTCGCTCGGCCATACTGAAGATCAGCCCAACGATCAATCCGCAGAGCAGCAGTCCGGCAAAGTCGAGCAGCTGCAAAGGGAGATCCAGACTGTCTGGGCTGACGCTGTTATTCGTGGGTGTTGCATTTACAAAGCCCCACCAGGAGTCAAAGGCGCGGTCCCGGGTCGCGAAAACTTGCGGGAGGCCGTGAAGGAACTCCAGCAGCGCGAATCCGAGGGCGAAGGCTAGCGAACCGGCCTGCTGCCAGCGGCTCCGTTTTGGGTGCGCCAGCCAGCGCTCGACCAGAAGATTTAAACCGGTGCTGGAAACATATTCTCGCAGCAAATTGAGCGGAAGATCCAGCAGCTCGCGCAGAAAACAAGCCCATATTCCTCGCGCAGCAGAGCCTGCCTGGTAAGCGGCTGCCTCGCGCACGGATTGAGCAAAAACAGTCTGGAGTTCCGCGCCAAAGTCAGCCTGGAACTGGCGCGGATACAGCCGGACCAGCCAGCCGTACCAGCGAATCATTCGCTCGACCGCGCTCACACAGCCCTCCTCGCCTGCATGTGCAGTTCATTCACCTCCCGCTGCGCCGCGGCTCGCACCAGCTTGTGCAGCCGCTCCGTCTCCGCGACCAGGATTGCCCGCCCCAGGCCGGTCAACTGATAGGATTTTCGCGGCCGGCCGGTTTCATCCAGCTCACCATCCTCAAAGCGTTCAATCCAGCTGCCTTCCAGCAAGCGCTTCAGGGCGCCGTACAATGTACCGGCGCTCAGGTTAATACGCCTTTCACTCAAAACCTGCACATCCTTCATAATCGCGTACCCATGACGTGGCTCGCCAGCCAGGCTCAACAAAATGTAAAAACTGACTTCCGTGAGCGGCAAGAAAGCCTGCATCTTCTCCTCTTCCATATCGCCTCACTTTATATCGTTATGCTATATATCGTATGACTATATAATAGCGCGATTGCCTACACAATTCAACTTTCAATTATGTCGAAATTAAACATGGCAAAACGACTATTCAATGGAAACAACTGGTGTCTCTGTTTGCTTGCGGCCTGATTGGCTGGACGGTATTGCAGAGCATATTGATCTTACTGCCGGTTTATATAACGCGCATGGGAGCAGACCCGGCGGCGGGAGGGAAGAATGGCGGAGGCGCGGGCTGCCTACCAGCGCGCGCTTGCCCGAACCAGCCAGGAAGCGGAGCGAGCGTTTCTCCAGCGCAGCCAATGCTGCGCTGGGTGATTAAAGGCCCCGGCGAAGGCATGAAAATAAAACCTTAATCCGTTTCAACGTTATAATTTGTCTAGATCCAGCGAAAAAGGAGGAGAGAGCAATGACACAAGTGGGTGATAAGGTCATTGGCGTACTGACCAGCGGCGGGGATGCGCCTGGGATGAATGCCGCGCTGCGAGCCGTGGTCCGCACCGCACTCAACCAGGGCGCCAGGGTCTATGCGATTTATGAAGGCTATCAGGGCATGGTCGACGGCGGCGACCAGATCCGCGAGCTGCAATGGAATGACGTCGGCGGGATTATGCAGCGCGGCGGAACGATGATCGGGACCGCGCGCTGCGCTGATTTTCGCACGCGCGAAGGAAGGCTAAAGGCAGCCAAGAACCTGATGAACGCGGGGCATCGACCGCCTGGTGGTCATTGGCGGGGACGGCAGCCTGACCGGCGCCAATCTCTTTCGCCAGGAGTGGGCCGGCCTGGTCGCCGAACTGGCCACGGCGGGTGAGATCACCCAGGAAGTCGCAGCGCAGCATCCGTACCTGGCGATTGTTGGCCTGGTCGGCTCGATCGACAATGACTTTTCCGGCACCGATATGACCATTGGCGCCGATACAGCGCTCCAGCGCATTACCGATGCGCTCGACCAGATTGGCAGCACGGCATCCAGTCACCAGCGCACTTTTGTGGTCGAAGTGATGGGACGCAACTGCGGCTACCTGGCCTTGATGAGCAGCCTGGCCGGGACGGCGCATTGGGTGTTCATCCCCGAAAGCCCGCCGGAAACGGACGACTGGGAAACGTTGATGTGCGATGTGCTGGCTGCAGGGCGGGCGGCCGGCCGCCGCCACAGCATGGTGGTGATTGCCGAAGGCGCCCGCGACCGCAACGGAAACCCAATTACCAGCGAGCAGGTGTGCAAAGTGCTGGAGGAGCGGCTGGGTGAAGATGCCCGGGTGACGATCCTGGGGCACATCCAGCGCGGCGGCGCGCCAAGCGCCTTCGACCGCTGGATGAGCACGCTGGTCGGCCAAGCCGCGGTGGAAGAGCTGCTGAATGCCGATCCCGAGACTGAACCGCAGTTGATCGGCATGCGCTACAACCGGATTACCCACCTGCCGCTGATGGAATGCGTGCAGAAGACGCGCGCCGTGGCCGAAGCGATATCCGCACGCGATTATGAACAGGCCATGGATCTGCGCGGCGGCAGTTTCAAGGAACAGTTCCGCATCCTGCGCACCCTGATCCGGGCGCTGCCCCACCCACCGCCGCCAGATGTCCGCCGGCTGCGGCTGGCAATCCTGACCGATGGCGCTCCGGCGCCCGGCATGAACACGGCCGTGCGCGCCGCCGTGCGGATGGCAATCGACCAGGGCCATTCGGTCATGGCAGTCCACAATGGGTTCGAGGGGTTGATCCGCGGGGAGTATGAAAGAATATGGCTGGATGGATGTGCACGGCTGGGGCTCGATGGGCGGCTCGCAGTTGGGCGTCAGCCGCAAGGTACCTTCCGGGCGCGAATGGTATGCCATCGCGCGCACCCTGGAGGCGCAGGGCATCGAAGGCCTGCTGGTGATTGGCGGCTGGTCCGCTTACGAGGCGCGCTTATAAGCTGTACTCGCAGCGCGATACCTTCCCGGCCTTCAACATCCCCATCATCTGCCTGCCGGCGTCCATCGACAATAACCTGCCCGGCTCTGAGCTGAGCATCGGGGCGGATACTGCGCTCAACAGCATCGTCGAGGTTCTGGACAAGATCAAGCAGTCGGCCGTGGCCACCCGCCGCTGTTTTGTGGTTGAGGTGATGGGCGGTTACTGCGGCTACCTGGCCTTGATGAGCGGCCTGGCCAGCGGCGCAGAGCGGGTTTACCTGAATGAAGAAGGGGTTAAGCTGAGCGATCTGGAGGCCGATCTGAACCAGATGATCGACGAATTCCAGCACGGCAAGCGCCTCAGCCTGGTGATCCGCAACGAGAAGGCCAACCCGCTGTATACAACCAACTTTATGTCGGCCTTGTTCGAAGAGGAAGGCCACAGATCTCTTCGATGTGCGCAGATGCCATCCTGGGACATATGCAGCAGGGCGGCAATCCATCGCCATTCGACCGCATCCAGGCCACCCGCCTGGCAACGCGCTGTGTCGAGTTCTTGAGCGAGGAGGCCGAAAAGAATTCTACGACGGGCGCATTTATCGGCATCCAGGGCGGCAGCATCAAGATCCACAACCTGGAAGATATGCCGCGCATGGTCGATGCTGCCCACGAACGGCCAAAAGGAACAGTGGTGGCTGGATCTACGACCGCTGGTGAGGCAGCTATCCTAGGCAGGCGGGCCGCTCTGCTTACCTGCCGGCGATTTCTTGCAGGAGATGATCGGCTTCATACATGGTGCGCAGATCAGCGAGCGAACCATGTAAATGGGTAAGCAAGGGGGCGGTCACCTGCCGGATAAATGGATCTGTGTGATTATGCAAGACATGGTAAGCGCCATTGCGCAGGCGTTGATCCCCCACCTTTTTCGGGTCTACCAGGGCCCGGAGGATACCGTTCAATGCCGGGCGGCCCATTTCGCTGAGCAGTTTTGCCGCTTCCCACTGGACTTTAAAATTATCACTGCGTAATGCTTCCACGAGCTGAATTAGTTTGACGTCCGGGTCGATATTGTTTAAAAACTGATGCGCTTCTTCTCGAACGCGCGGTTTGACAGATGCTTCCCCTAAAACGGATAGTGCATTATCTAACGTGGTAAATGTCACCAGTAACTCCTAAGCTTCGATCAGGCCATTCGCCCGGCAGGTTCAACCCATGCCAGGTTCGGAGGCCTGATCCTTGCTTTTAAACACACAGTGTAGCAAGCTGGTTCGGGGAAGTCTTTATGGCATTTTCAAGGAAAGCTTAAGAAAACATTAAACCAGATTGCTTTCTTACTGCTTTTTGGATCATAAAAGAGGGGGTAACGCTGGTATCCCTACCCTCCTGTGGAGTACCATTTAATTATTGGGGTCCTTTTCCCATGCTATACTCATTGTATAATCGATACCATCCTCTACTTTATCCGGTTTCAATCATATAGCAGGTGAATATCATGGAAGCGAACCCATCCCAATTAAGTCTCTGCGCAGTCGAACGCAAGTTTACTGAGGTCTACCGGAAAAATATCACCCAGCCGGCTGCCGTCCGCGAAGCGCGCTGTCTGGAAGCGCAATTTGAGGCGATTTTCAGCCCCATCCGTCCCGGAGACCTTTTTGCCGGGCGAATTGACCAATACCCTCTGGTGGGGTTTGGCCTGGAACAGGCCTCCGGCGGGCCCGGTTTTTACTGCTACGCCGACTCCATCCGCGCGCTGATCACGGAAAACGATCTGACCCCGGCTGCGCAGTCAGAACTAGAGGCAATGATCGCCTTCTGGGAAGGCGAGACCACCATTGCTGGGAAACTGCTGCCGCGCCTTCCAGAAGATATGCGCAAGCGGACTTCGAATGTTATCGCGGACATGTTCGGGCGCCTGTCTGGAGCGGTGATCGATTTTGATAAGCTGGCGCGAAAAGGTCTTCCCGGGCTGCGGAAAGAAGTAAGCGGGGAACGCGCCCGGGCAGAACAGGCCGGTAAGGACACGCATCTCTTTGACGGCATGCTTACCGCTCTCGATCTATTTGAACGCGTGATCCGCCGCTATGCAGATCAGGCCAGGGCACTCGCCAGGCAGGCGACCGATGAAGCCGGCGAAATCGAGCTGTTGGAGATGGCTGCGGTATTAGAAAATATCGCCTGCCGCGCGCCGGTAACGCTGCGCGAAGCTGCCCAGCTTACCTGGTTGTATGCCCTGATCTCCGGGGTGGTAAATTACGGGCGCATGGATGTTTATTTGGGCGATTTCCTGGCCCAGGATTACAGCGCAAGGCGGCTAAGCGAGGCACAGGCCCTGCGCCTGCTCCAATCCCTCTGGCAGCTGATGGCGGACCGTAAAATCGTCTTCAACGGTAGGGTCTACATCGGCGGTTTCGGCAGGCGCAACCCTGAAAACGCCGACCAATTTGCCCTCCTGGCGATGGAAGCCACGCGCACGGTGCTGGAGATCGAGCCGCAGCTAACCCTGCGCTGGCATGCGGGGATGAACCCGGCGGTGTGGGAAAAAGCTCTGGACGTGATCGGCGAGGGCCGCACCTTCCCGATGTTGTTGAACGATGATGTGAACGTTCCCGGCGGTGATGAAGGCCTTCAACGTTGACCGCGAGTCCGCTGAACGGTACCTGCCATACGGCTGTGGTGAATATGCCCTGGATTCGATCAGTTTTGGCTCGCCCAACTGCAGCCTGAACCTGCTGAAAGCCCTCGAAGTCACCCTGCATGCAGGCCAGGATCCTCTTACCGGTCAACCGGCCGGGTTGAACCTGGGCAACCTGTCCGATTTCAAAACCTATGCCGATCTCTGGGAAGCCTATCAAAAACAGGTTGAGTATCATGTCACCGCCCTGGCCGACCGCCACCAGCTGGAATACCAGGTGGAAGCGGAATCGGCGGCCTTTCTTTTCATCAGCATGCTCTACGACGACTGTATCTCGCGCGGTAAATCGGTGGTAAACGGCGGGGTACGCTACCGGGGCGGCGTAATCGAAACGTTTGGCATGGTCAACACCGCCGACAGTCTGGCAGCGATTAAAACGCTGGTGTACGATCAGAAAACACTCAGCCCGGAGCAGCTGGTGGCGGCCCTGGACGCCGATTATGCCGGCTTCGAGCGCGAATACCGCCTGCTGCGCAATGCGCCAAAATATGGCAACGATAATGACTATGTGGACGAAATCGCGCGCCAGGTTAGTGATCATATTGCGCACTTTACCTATCTTCAGGCCAGGCGGATTTCTTTCCAATACTTCCTGATCGTCAACATCAATAATTTTGCGAATGTCAGCATGGGGAAAGTGACCGCGGCTTCCGCGGACGGCCGGCGCTGCGGCAGCGCCGCTGGCCAATGGGAACACCCCCACCGCCGGGAATGACCGCAGCGGTGTGACCGCGTTTCTCAACTCCATTGTCAAACTTGACCCTTCCGAACATGCCGGCTATGTCCACAATATGAAGTTCACCCGGAGTATGTTCCGAGACGAGCGGGGGAAGGTGTCGGCGCTGCTGAAAGCGTATTTTGCCAACGGCGGCACGCAGGCGATGATCACGGTGGTAGGCCGCGGCGACCTGGAGGCCGCGCTGCGCAATCCCGAGCAGTACCGCAGCCTGATCGTCCGGGTAGGCGGTTTCAGCGCGCGGTTCGTCGAGCTGGCCCGCGATGTGCAGTTGGATCTGATCCAGCGCACCCTATATTAGCTGACGGATGAACGGAATTCTTTTCGACATTCAGCGCTTTGGACTCCACGACGGCCCGGGCATTCGCACGGTGGTCTTCTTTAAGGGCTGCCCGCTGCGCTGCCAATGGTGCCATAACCCTGAATCTCAGGCGCGACAACCGCAAATCCGCTTCCGGGCGGATGTATGTATGCTGTGCGGGGCTTGCGCGCGCGTATGCGAACGCGGGGCTCACCAGATCTCTGAAAGCAGCCATATTTATGACCGCCAGCGCTGCGATGCCTGCGGGCGCTGCACCCGGGAATGCCTGTACGAATCGCTCCAATTGAGCGGACAGCCGTATTCGGTCGCCGAAGTGATGGCTATTGTGCGCCGCGACCTGCACTTCTATGCCACTTCTGAAGGCGGCCTTACTCTGACGGGTGGCGAACCGCTGGCCCAGTCCGGTTTTTCCCGCGCGCTGCTGGCACAGGCAAAAAGCGAGGGCATCCATACCTGCGTCGAAACCAGCGGGTGCGCGCCCCGCGCGGTCATCGAGCGGATCTTGCCCTATGTGGACCTGTTCCTGTACGATTTCAAAGCCAGCGGGAGCGACCATGCCCGCCGTCTGACCGGCGCACCGGAAAAGCTGCTCCTGAGCAACCTGGCGTTTATCCTCGAACGGGGTATTCCGCTCTGGCTGCGCTGCCCGCTCGTGCCAGGGGTCAACGATACGCCTGGCCATTTGAAAAAGATCGCGGACCTGACCGTGCAATATCCACAGATCGAGCGGATCGAACTGCTGGCCTATCATAATATTGGGAACGGCAAGTACACCGAGTACGGCTTGCGAAACCCACTGCCCGATCTTCCTACCACGCCGGAAAACATAAAGCAGGGCTGGATGGACGCGCTCAATACTTCAGGTTGTACGAAGGCGGTCTTTGGGTAAATGCGAATATTTCACCGTTTATTTCCTTCCAATGGCTGTGCAGTTACAAAAGGGGTATGATTAACGGAAACTATGTTTCGGTCCCTGCGTAACCGCCTGATTCTGAGCCACATCCTGCCCCTGCTGATCATTCTGCCATTGATGGGCATCGGGCTGATTACCATCCTGGAAACGCAAGTTTATCTCCCCGCCCTTTCGAATGAACTGGAAAACGACGCCCGCTTGATTGCGCGGCTGACCCGGCCGGACGGAGAACTCTGGCGAAATGCCGCCAGAGCGCAAGAGATGGTTCAGTTGTACAGTACCCGGAATAATGCCAGGATCATGCTGCTCGATGCGAACGGCGAAATCCTCGCGTCCAGCGACCCGGAGGATCAGGCACGCCTGGGACAGGCTCTGGCCGGCGTGGATTTCGCAGCCATCCGCAAATCAACGACCGGGGTGGCGCGACAGATCCATTACATTCCGCGCCAGGGTACCGAAGTCATCGACATCATTGTGCCGGTGAATGCTGAGACCGGGCCGCTGCTTGGCTTTGTACGGGTCAGTTATCCATTCGCCTCCCTGAACGAAGAAATTTATCAGCTGCGGTTCTTTATTTTTCTCCTGCTGGGGCTGGGATTGTTGATCGGGTCGGTCGTCGGCTATATCCTGGCCGTCAGTGTATCCAACCCGGTGCGGGAGGTTACGCAGGCGATCAGCGCGCTGGCCAATAATTCCCAGATGAAACTGCTGCCGGTATATGGGCCGGAGGAAATCCAACTGCTAACCGGGTCGGTAAACAACCTGGTTACACGGCTGCGAGAACTGGAACAGGCGCGCAGACAACTGCTGGCCAACCTGATGCACGAGATTGGCCGCCCTTTGGGCGCATTACGCTCGGCAATCACCGCGCTGATGAGCGGCGCGGAAAAGGACCGGGGGCTGTATGATGATCTGCTACGGGGAATGGATGGGGAAACCGAACAACTGCAGCGGTTACTCAACGACCTTTCCGGGCTGCACGACCAGGTGTTGGGAACGCTGGAACTGGAACGCCGGCCCATCGACCTGAAAGCCTGGCTGGTGGATCATTTCCGCGGCTGGCAAGCAGCCAGCCTGGAAAAGGATATCCAATGGAAATTGAACCTCCCGGAGGTTCTGCCAAAGATTTCCGCCGATCCCACCCGGTTGGCTCAAATCCTGGGCAACCTGACCCATAACGCGATAAAGTTTACTCCTCCCGGCGGAATGATTGAGATATCCGCTGTTGCCTCCGCCGGGCAGGTGGGAATTACCGTCCGCGACAGCGGCCCCGGAATGAGCATGGAAGAGCAGAAACAAATTTTCCAGCCTTTCTTCCGGGGAACGCACGGCCGGCGTTTTCCGCAAGGCATGGGGTTGGGTTTGAGCATCGCACGGGACCTGACCGAAGCGCACGGGGGACACCTTTTGTTGGAAAGCACCGTGGGAAAGGGCAGCCAGTTTACGGTCTGGCTGCCGGCGGAGGTTTCATAACCTTTTAATGTTTCCATAAGTAAAAGGTAAGAAGGGGATAAAGACAGGCCTGAACGGACGCGGTATCCTCGAAGTATAGAATGAACAAGGACGCCGGATGCTCGGGTTATGCATTTCTTTTCCACTGATCGATCTCCTGGCCAGCGGGTCCATCCTCCTGCTTGCGGCGATTTTGCTGGTACAACGCAAATCCAGGCAAGGGGAGTGGCAGGTGGATGGAAATGAGCGGACCATCATCCAATTTACGATTGTAGCCGTATTCGCCGTGGTTGGGTTTATTTTCTTCGTCTTTGCCTGGCGGCCTTGTTAAGACAGTCAAAACGCAATCTTGAAAATTCCCTCCTCCAAAAGAGCACCTGCTTCCCCAGGTGCTCTTGCTTTATCACCTGGTACCGGGATGATTTTGCGCATTTAATGTTCCAATAAGCTTGGCATTAGGAGCCGGTAAGGACAAAGCAGGCTTGCATCGGTTATCTTTCCGAGGATTTGGAAATAATTTGAACGGCAGGTCTTGTGGCAAGGCCTGTCTTTTGCGAAACGTCTTAATCAGGAAAAGGTTTTGTTGGATGGAAACACACCGCACAAGAAATATCGTCATTATTGCGCTGCTGATCGCTGCTGTGATTTATATTTTGCTTCCGAATAACCCGGGGCTGCATTTCCTCGGCATTAACCGCGATTTGCATACAAAATTGGGTCTTGACCTGCACGGCGGGCTGCGCGTGCTGCTGGAAGCGGACCTGCCACCGGATGCGCCCATAGACACCCGGGCGCTTGAAGATGCCAAACAGATTTTGGAAAACCGCGCCAACGCATTAGGCGTCAGCGAAGTGGTCTTTGAGACAGCCGGGCAGCGCCGGTTGGTGGGCGAGTTCCCCGGTCTGACGGACACCAGCCAGGTGATCGAAGTGCTCAAGCAGGTGGGGCAGTTATCGTTTGTCCCGGTGGGAAAAGCACCACTCTCTGAAGGGCAAAAGATCACGGTCGACCTGACCCACCCGGTCTCCGCGGACCAGGCCAACGGCCAGCCCGAAAATGCTGCCAGCCCAACGGCACAACCGTCTTCCGGCGCCACACCTGCACCGCAAACGGGAACGGTGACGCCGCCCGTTTACCGCCCGCTGTTTACCGGCAGCGCGCTCAAATCGGTGGGCATATCGCGAAGCAAGCTGAATCAGCCGTATATCTCCTTCACCTTGAAGGATGACGCCGCTAAAATCTTCGCGGATTACACCAGCCAGCATACCGGCGATTACCTGGCGATCGTGCTGGATGATACAGTCATCTCCGATCCTGTGATCCGCTCGCCCATTACCGGCGGGCAGGGGATGATCGAGGGCAGCTTCACCAACGAAAGCGCGAACGCGCTGGCGATCCAGCTGCGCTACGGCTCGCTGCCCATCCCCTTCAAGGTGGCCGAAAGCCGCACGTGTTGGCGCCACGCTTGGGCAGGACTCGATCCAGAAGAGCGAACTGGCCGGCGCCATTGGCCTGCTGTTGGTGGTTGTCTTTATGGCGATCTACTACCGCCTGCCCGGGGTCATCGCCGACCTGGCTCTGGTGGTTTACGCGGCGACCACCTTTGCCCTGTTCAAGCTTATCCCGGTCACGCTGACGCTGCCGGGCATTGCCGGGTTTGTGTTAAGTATTGGCGTGGCGGTGGACGCGAATATTCTCATTTTCAGCCGGTTGAAAGAAGAACTGCGCGCCGGGAAAACCCTGCGCCCGGCCATCGACCTGGCCTGGTCGCGCGCCTGGCCTTCGATCCGCGACTCGAACATTTCTACCCTGATCACCTGCTTCATCCTCTTCTGGTTTGGCAACGCCTTTGGCGCCAGCCTGGTAAAAGGCTTTGCCCTGACCCTGGCATTGGGCGTGCTGGTCAGCCTGTTCACAGCCATTTTTGTCACCCGCACCTTCCTGCACCTGGTGCTGGACAACCTGAAGTTCACTGAGCATCCCAAATGGTTTATGGCCGATACGGCGCAGGCATCGGAAACCCCGATCAGTTTAGACATCATCGGCAAGCGCTACCTGTACTTTGCGATCTCCCTGTTGGTGATTATCCCTGGCCTGCTGGCCCTGCTGGCCTGGGGCCTGCCCTTGGCCATTGATTATACGGGCGGCTCGCTGCTGGAGGTCTCCTTCGCCGGTACGCCGCCCAGCACCACACAGGTGATTCAGCTCTACCAGGATCTGGGTGTACCGGGCGCGCAGGTACAGTCCGCCACCGGCAACCTGCTGATGATCCGTTCCAGGCAGATCGATGAGAGCATGAAAGACCGCCTGGTGACCGAGATGGGCAAGCGTTTTAACCAAAAGGTAACCCTTTCCCGCTTCGATACGGTTGGCCCCTCCATCAGCAAGGAAGTCGCCAATCGCGCGGCGGGTGCAGTGGCGCTGGCTTCCGTGGGCATCCTGATTTACATCACTTTCGCCTTCCGCGGCGTGCCGCATGCTTTCCGCTTTGGCACCGCCGCCATTCTGGCCATGCTGCATGACGTGGCGGTGGTACTGGGGATGGCCGCGCTGTTGGGGCATTTCCTGCACTGGGAAGTCGACTCGCTCTTCCTGACCGCGCTGCTGACTGTCATCGGTTTCTCCGTCCACGATACCATTGTGGTGTTTGACCGCATCCGTGAAAACGCGACTCTCTACCGCCGCCAACCGTTTTTGACAATTGTGAACCATTCGATCGTTCAAACGATGGACCGTTCGATCAACACGCAGCTGACGGTGATGCTCACGTTGATGGCGCTGGCATTGTTTGGCGGTATCACCGTACACACATTTGTGATCACCCTGCTGATCGGGGTCTTCAGCGGCACCTACTCATCCATCTTCAACGCCGCGCCGATCCTGGTCGTGTGGGAGAACCACGAGTGGCGCAACTGGTTCAAGCGCGACCGGTCCATCCAGGGCAGCCCGGAGAAGGTGTAGGTTTACGGAGACCTGACCCGCGGTTGCGTACGCAGACCGCGGGTCAGGTCTCCAGGATAAATGACGCACACCCCAGCGGCTGGCATTATAATGAGGGGTATGCACGGGCAAATTCTGGTGGTGGACGATGACGCGCTGATGCGGCGCAGCCTGGCGTATAACCTGGAGCAGGCCGGTTACCGGGCCAGCAGCGCGGGAAGCGCGGAGGACGCGCTGGCGCAAGCACAGATCGAGCGGCCGGATCTGGTGCTGCTGGATATCGGCCTGCCGGGCATGGACGGATTGGATGCCTTGCGGCAGTTCCGCGAACGGCTGGGCATTCCGGTGATTTTTGTCACCGCACGGCGGAGAGATTTGGACGAAGTTCTTGGCCTGGAGTTGGGGGCCGAGGATTACGTCACAAAGCCGTTTGATTTGAACGTTTTGCTGGCGCATATCAAGGCCGTGCTGCGGCGTGTAGATTCTACCGCCCGCCAGGCCGAGAACAGCGTTCCACTGGAGGTTGGGGACCTTACGCTGGACCCGGCTGCGCACACCGCGGCGCTGCGCGACTGCCCGGTAACCCTTACCCCGCGCGAGTTTGACCTGCTGCACGCGCTGATGCTGCACCCCGGGCAGGTACGTTCTACCGATGAACTGCTTAACCAGGTGTGGGGCGCGGAGTTCATGGGCCAACCGCAGGTGATCTATGTTCACATCCGCTGGCTGCGCGAGAAGCTTGAGGATGATCCAAACCATCCCGCGCGGATTCTCACCGTACGCGGAGTGGGGTATAAGCTGATTTCGCAGGGGAAATAACATTCTCCCCGAACACGCCGATGGCTGAAGAAGCTTATTGAATATTGTTTATAATTAAGATACTATATATCCAATGAGGCGTCTTAATGATCGGGTCTCACTGGTAATTATCCTATTGATCGGGCTGGGGGTTCTTCTGCCGCTCGTTGTCCGGTATCCGGTCGAATACGATCCCTGGCACACCCATATTGTGCTCAGGGCAAACAGCCCCCGCGAGGCAGCGGAAGCGCTTGCCGACCATTTCCGCCGGAACGGCCAGAGAGAAACCCAACAGCTTCCATCCGCGCAGGCAGAAGACCAGCCCGATCTGCAAGTGATCAGCCTGGCTGATCCATCCAATGGACAGGTTGTTACGCTTTTACTCGAGGTCCAGGGCTTTATAACTCCCGACAGCACGCCCGGAGTGGTACTGCCGTTTCTTCTAATACACGTCAGCAATTCGCCTGCTTTGATTCGGAATTGTATCGTTCTTTTTCCGCCCAAACCACCTCCGCGGATCTTCTCTTAAACCCTATATTCGTGCTGATCAAACCCTTTTCAGCGTCCAATCCCCATTATCCGCCTTGCGGATGTAATGGGATTGGCCTTATCGAAAGCCATTCAAAAGAGCGCAACTGAGGTAGGTGGGTATGTTTCAACATAAGATGAAGGTATGGATGGGTGCTTTGATCCTGGTTTTGCTGGCAGCGGCATGCGCGCCGGCTGCCCCGGCCCAGGATGACCGTTTGGGAAATCTGGAAACGAAAGTGGATTTGCTTACGCAGATGCAGGTAGACCTCACCTCGTTACAGTTTCGAGTTCGATCAACTATCGGGAGATAAGTCCGAAACAACCGCGCTGAAAACCAGGCTGGACGATCTGCAAACCAGGATCGATACGCTGTCAGCGGAGATTGAGGCCAGCCGATCCGCCAGCGCCGCGCAGGAGCCGAAGGATAATCCTTTCGATGTCGCGATGGCGCAGTATGTGCTGGACTCGGCCGGCTTTCACATTATGGCGGCTGTGTTGAAGGATACAAAGAAGATCGATCCTGCCTACCTGGAGAGCGTAAGGCGGGCAAAAAAGGTGTTATCAAACGCACAACTGCCTGCCGAACTCAAGGACCAGAATCAGGCCTTTACCGGCTTGTTGGATCAATTTGCTGCCGCACTGGAAGCGGGTAAAGCGGATGAGGCAGCGGACCTGGCTAATAAGGTACACGCCGCCCAACACGCTTATACAAAGGCCATTGACGGTTGGTTGAGTAAGGCATTGGCTCAAACGCAATAGTTTGGGGTGGAAACAGAGCTGACGCAACCGCGCCCTGGAGATGGCTGGTAGATGGTGGTCCGGGCGTGGAAACCACGCCCCTACGGATTCTCCATGTTACGAGAACCTTTATGCATCCGCCCAATCGCGCGCGGATTATCTGCGCGCCTGGAATCCTGCGCGTGCTCTATGCCGTGGGACCGGCTGGCGTGTTCATGCGCCCCACTCGCAGATACAGCGGCCAACGAATGTGAATTGGTTGTTCCTCCGGTCCCCAGGCGGCGAGGAAATCATCCCAAATAGCTTTTAAGGGGTGGTAGCCGCGTTCCTCTTCATATCGCCGCACCGCCGACCAACTGCTGAGGAAGCCGAACAATTGATGCAAATCCCAATCTGCCTGGATGGCAAAGGCTGGGGGCGACAATTCTTCAAATGGGAAGGGCAGAGTCTGGTAGTGCTCCTGTAGATAATGGAGCCCTTCCGGCCAGTATTCTCCCAATATTTGAACTTCCAGGTTTGCAATCAGCGCATCCACGGCCGGGTTGATCTGGGGCCGGTGGTATGTCCATACCGCGATGATCCCGGCAGGTTTCAACACCCGCCGGACTTCTTGATAGAACCGCTCAAAGTCGAACCAGTGAACGGCTACCGCGACGGTGATCAGGTCAACGCTGTTGGGCGCCAAACTGGTTCCCTCAGCCGGTTCAACCCGATAGGTAATGCGCTCGTGCGGCCTGGCCCGGCTGACCTGCTCTGCGCTGGCATCGGTTGCAAACACCTGATCATAGTAATTAACCAGATCGAAAGCCGCCTGGCCGCTGCCGGTCGCGCAGTCCCAGGCCAATGCATGTTCCGGGGTCTGCTGCGCTAAGTAAGCAAACAGGTCCGCGGGATAATGGGGCCGGTATTGGGCATAGGTCTCAGCAAGTTTTGAAAAATGGTCCTCAAAGCGCATTGGAAAACCTTTCGGTAATGGTGAGAGTTAGACACCGATCCACACCCCCTTATTCGTTCGAACCTTCATTTGCCCGGATAGCTGTTTGCCATGCGGATGCGCTTCTCCAGCGCCGGGTGCGAGTAGAGCAAGAACTCTACCCACGGCTCAGGGTCAACCTCGGCCAGGTTCTGGTTGGCCAGGCGCGTCATGGCCGATGCGAAGGCCGGGGCGTTGCGGGTGGAATCGAGCGCATATTGATCCGCCTTGCGCTCGCGCCAGCGCGAGAAAGCGTTGGTCAGCGGCATGGTGACCAGGCTGAAGAGACCCATCACCAGCATAAAGAGCGGCAGCCCGGCGATATCCGCCACCCCGGCCAGGCTAAAAGTGCTTACCCCCCACTTCAAAGCCAGCGAGGCGAGGAACAGCCCCAGCACGGTGGAGAGCGTTTCCACGGCGATCGACAGGGGGATGTCTTTGTTGACATGATGACCCAGCTCGTGGGCCAGGACGGTTTCGATTTCATCCGCGGTGAACTCGTTGAGCAACGTATCACCCAGGATAATGCGGCGGGTTGCGCCCAGCCCGGTGAGCGCCGCGTTGGCCGAGCGGGTGCGACGGCTCATGTCGAACTTGTACACACCCTGCACGCGGGTGCCGGCGCGCTCGCCCAGGCGCTTGAGGCGCTCGGCCAGTTCCTGGTGCTCTTCGCCCAGCGGGACAAATTTATTGAAGATGGGCAGCAGCAGCACCGGGGCCAGGTTGGCCAGCAGCACGCTGAATACCAGCAGGATCGCGGCCGCCCAGATCCACCAGGTATCGGGGAAGGCGCGCAGGACGGCGTAGATCACTTCGAGCATGACCCCGCCCAGCAGCGCGCCAATGGCAATGCCCTTGAGCTGGTCGGTGACCCAGCCGCGCAGGGTCTGGTTGGACTGTCCAAAACGGTGCGGCAGAACGAACCCGGAATAATACGACAAAGGCAGATCGATCACGAAGTAAATCGCGCCAAAGACAGCCGCGTAGAGCAGCACCAGCAGCCAGGGGTTGCGGGTGATTGCACCCAGCGCGTCGCGCAGCGCGGCGGATCCGCCAGACACCAGCCAGGCCAGCGCGTAAAGGCCAGTGAGCGCCAGGTCCACCAGCATGAGCCGGCGACTGGTGCGCGAATATTCTTTGGCCTGTTTCTGACGGTCCGGGTCTAATTGTGCAGTTTCCATGTAGATAATTATAGCAGATACGCCGGGAGGGATATTGGTGTATCGGTATTAAACACGAATGCGCGCAAGGCGCGACGCGAATGCGCGCTTCGCGCGAAACGAATGACGCGAATAAGAATTTCTTTTAGAAGGGGCGGGCATCTGCTGTTGCTCCGCAACAGCAGATGCCCGCCCGATAAAAAAGCGGTCAGGATGCGCGGCGCTTTTATCTGTAAACAACCAGACCTTTCACGTCCCGCGGCACGCATGACTTCTTGCGCCTATTGCACCTGAATTACCCATTTGGCCGGTGTAAGCACCTGCCTGCCCAGGTATACTGACCTATGAATACGCCAAGCGAAGTAATTTGAGACGCTGATAACAAACGGAGGGAACCTATGAGCATATCACTTCGGCATTACACACACCCGGAAGATTACAAACGCGTGGATGATTTCCTCATCGAGCACGCCCAGCCGGGGAACGCGGACGGGAACTGGGTTGAGCCGACCTGGGAGTACATGCACTCGCATCCCATGCTGGACAGCTCTACGCTGGATAAGTTTGGGATTTGGGAAGATGCCGGGGGGACCGGCGGCAGAAAGATCGTCGGCGTGGCGCATTACGAAGGAGGGTTGGGAGAGGCGTTCTTTCAATTCCACCCGGCATACCGGCACCTGCGCACGGAAATGCTCGACTACGCCGAGGAAAACCTGTTTGGCGTATCGGAAAAAGATGGTTGTAAAACCCTGTGCGTTTATGTCAACGATTATGACGCGGATTTCCAGGCGCTGGTGAAGGCGCGCGGTTATGAAAAAGACGCGCAGGGCAGCCGCCCAATAGCCCGGTTCGACATTCCCGATCCATTTCCACCCATCCTTGTGCCGGAAGGGTTTTGCCTGAAAAGCCTGGCGGATGAATGCAATTGGGCCAAAGTCCACCGGGTGATGTGGCGCGGGTTCAATCACGCGGGAGAGCCGCCCACCGGGGATGAAGAATTGGAAAGCCGCCAGAAGATGTTCGACACCCCCAGTGCGCGGCGGGATCTAAAAATTGTGGCAGCCGCCCCCAACGGCGATTTTGCCGCCTTCTGCGGTATGTTCTACGAGCCCAAAAACCAGTATGCCTACGTGGAACCGGTGGCGACCGACCCGGACTACCGGCGCATGGGACTGGGCAAGGCCGCCGTGCTGGAAGGCATCCGGCGCTGTGGAGCGCTGGGCGCAAGCGTGGCATACGTGGGATCGGACCAGGACTTTTACCTGGCGATCGGATTTCGGGTGATCTACAAAAGCGAGTGTTGGGTGAAGCATTGGGATGCGTAGTTTGATTGAGAGCTTGTGCCAACCAGAAGCTTCAAAAGACGGCAGTTAAAAATGCCCTTGAAGCCGCCTGACGGTCATAAAGACAACCGGTCAGGCGGCTTCTACTTTCTATATTAGATTTCAGAAGGCAGCTTGCATGGCTTACATATCCGGCATCGTATCGCCCATGATCATATAGTTGCGCATCATGCCCATATCCTCGTGTTCCAGGATGTGGCAGTGATACATATACATGCCCGTATACGGGCCAAAGCGCATGGCGATCTTGACCCGCTCGCCCGGCCAGACGATGACGGTGTCTTTCCAGCCACTGTCGACAAAACCCTGGTTGACCGTGCTGTAGCTGCTGGCTGTGGAAGGCGTGCGCTCACCACCTGGAACTGGACGTTGTGCAGGTGCATGGGGTGCGGGATGGGCGAGTTGTTGATCCACTCCCAGGCAATCGGCACGTCGCGGTAGACCATTTCATCTTCCGCGGCCACCATATCCTCGTAGACGCGCCCGTTGATGGTCCAGACCATGCGCTGCATCGCCAGGGTGAAGGGCACCGGCGTGTTAAAGTTCATCACATTGCTCGCGTCAAAGCGCTCTTCGAGCGGGGGCAGCGGTCCCAGAACGGGTTTGACGGTGGCTTTCCGGCTTACATTGACGGTCAGGATATTAAACGCAGCGCCGTTGGCCAGGGATGAGCCCATGCCACCGCCGCCGCAGTTGCAACCACCACCGCCCATTCCACCACCACCCATACTGCCGCTATCCATACCTCCACTACCCATACCGCCGCCTCCCCCGCCCATTCCACTACCGGCGCTAAAGGACAGGCTGCGCAGGGTCACCGGCTTGCCAGCCAGGCTGCTAAAATCGACCCACAGGTCGACCCGCTCGCCCGGCATTAAGGTCACGTAGCTTTTTGAAACGACTGCGGGCAGCAGGCCACCATCGGTGCCGATCACTTTCAAGGCCATGTTGTTGCTCCAGGCCAGTTTGAAGGTGCGGGCGTTCGATCCGTTGAGGACACGCAGGCGGTAGGCGCGCGGTTCCAGGGAGAGGACGGTATTGAGCTTGCCGTTGACCAGAATGCGGTCGCCCAGGTAACCCCACATTATATTCGGCTGGTATACGAACTGGTTGTTGCTGTCAAACAGGCGGTCCTGGAGCACCAGCGGAACGTCGTTCGCCCCGGTCGCGGCGCCGGGGACGGCCTGGGCTTCAGCCTCATCGGTGACGTAAAACAGCCCGGCCAGCCCCATGGCTACCTGTTCGGCGGTACGCATCATAGGGTGCGGGTGAAACCAGGCCGGGCAGGCCCGGTCGATCACCTGGAAGTCGTACACCTTGTTCTCGCCCGGCCCGATAGCCTGCATGGGCTGCCCGTCACAGTCTTCGGGCACGTTCAAACCATGCGGGTGAACAACGCTGTTTTCGGCCAGATTGTTGTGAAACACAAAGCGCAGTTTGGTACCCCTCGGTACCCGCAGGATCGGACCGAGGTAACTACCGGGGATGGACTGCACCGTCACGTTGCCGGTGTTGTCACTGACCAGCTCGCCTTCATAGCCCCACACGCGCGTCTGCGCGCCGGGCAGGATTTGCACATATTTTTCCACGGCGGTGACGGCTACCTCCGCGTCTGGAACAAAAGGTTCCATCATTTGTGGCTGGGTGGTAAACGGTTGGCCCGCAGTGGGTTGGGATTCCAAAAGCTTCAACAACCCCGTAGTCTGCCCAAAAGGATGGTATCCACCCCCAAGCAACAGCGCCGCGCCAATCCCGGACCTCCCTAAAAATGCTCGCCGGCTCATCAGTTGTTTACGCATCGTATGCCTCCTGTCTGGCTTTCAAATTGTCCCCCAGAGGCGGAAATGATTCGCGCCCCCAGAACTCCGGCGCCAGCTACACTAGGGTGACTGACGCCGGATAATTAAAGTGTTCTTTTGGTTGCCTGTCCTGCGCGGGAGTATTTCGTACCTCCCGCGCAGGAAGGAATTTCGTTGGTTACGGGTTGGTCGTGATCGGGAACGGGGTCGCGTTGACCCAGGCCGACCAGGTTGTGCCATTCGTTGACCGGATCCTGAACCAATATTGCGTGTTCTGGGCCAGGCCTGTTTGGGTTAGGGTTTTGATGTTCGCAGCGGTGGTTGCGGTATTCAGACCGGTCGTGAAAGCCGCGTCCGTCGCGCGTTGGACGGTGAAGCCGGTCTCGTTGGTTGAGTTATCCAACCAGGTGAGGACCACGGTGCGATTTTTCTTGTTGTTCGGACCGTTGACCACCTTGAAGTTGCTCGGGGCAGCGGGCGGGGTTGGCAGGGTGATGGAGGTTGTTGCATTCGAGTAAAGCGACCCCGCTCCGTTGACTACCGCCACCCGGTAAACGTAGCTCATTCCAAATTGGACCGTAGTATCGGTGTATGTCGCACCACCCGTGTTGCCGCGGGCAGGCGCCGTGCCGATCTGAACGAAGGCTCCACCGTTGGTCGCCCGCTCGATGATAAAGCCGGCTTCGTTGGTGGCATTGTCCAGCCAGTTCAGGAGGATCTTCGGCCCGGTTTGCAACGTTGCGGTCAGGTTGGTCGGAGCAGAACTTGGCGCGACGCCTATGACTAACAGATCGGATACGGACTGGACCGCGAGGCTCATGAACTCGCCACCGTAGCCAACTGTGTTCTTCGCTACCACCCGGTAGGAGTAGCTCACGTTGCGCTGGAATGTAGTATCGGTGAAGGAGCGGGTACCCCCACGAGTATTCGGCTGGCCTAAGGGGGATAAGACGGTCCCCAGGTCGATCCACCCGAACCCGCTGTTCCGCTGGACAACGAACTCAGTTTCATTGATTGAGTTGTCATTCCAGACCAGGTTCAGTACGGTTTTGTTGCCGGTCCCGCTGAGGGTGTAGATGAGCCCATTTGGCTTGTTTGGCGGCACCGCAACCGACACAGGCCGCATCATATCCATCTCTTCGTGGCTGAGGATATGGCAGTGGTAGACGTACTCCCAACCGAAGTTGACCAGCTGGTTCTCGATGGCCGCAGTCGGGTTGCCGCCCGCGTCCATATTATTGAACATCGTGGTCGAACCAGCTGGCATCATCGGGTTGAGCAAACGGATGCTGTTGGGTATTTCGAACGGGAAGGTGGGGATGATCGGCCGCAAGGCAACGATCGTGTCCTCAAGCGGGCTCACGCGGATTGTGTCCTTCCAGCCCAGTTCACTGGCCTCCGTTGGAATGATGATATTGTCCCAGGTGACCCGGTTTAGAATTTGCACATCGTATAGATGGAAGTGGATCGGGTGCGTATCAACGCCGTTGTGGGTGATTTTCCAGATCTGCGTCCCATCCGCCGTGCTGATGGGGGTCACTTTGACGTCAGCCCGTGGCAGGTTGGTAGCATCGATGAGCTCCGTCGAAGGGTTCACGTACGGGTACAGGACGATGTTCTGCAGCCCCGGCGTGGCAGGTGTGGCTTCGAGGCCGAGGTTGGCCGTCATTCTCCCGAACTCGTCGAAGGAGGCCGCGTTCATTTCATCGTGGATGGCCTTAGGCTCGAGCTTGATCTGAAGTTTTGCGTTTGGAGCCCTGAGCGTGTTGAACGAGAACAGGTCGCCGCCCTGTTCGGAAATGCGGGCCATACCGTCACAGGAGTTGGTCGTGCTGCCGGGGGCGTTGCACCAGCTGCTGGCGGCAAAGTTCGTGCCGTAAGCTGAGTTATAGGCTGCCTGCCCTACGATGATTGGGTGCTGACCTGCTTCGAACACGCCAGAACCGTTTGCCTGATGTTTGAACGCATTCTTGAGCGCGGTCAGGTTGAAGGCGGAAGCCGCGGTGCCGGCGATCTTAACCTGCATGATGGTGCGGGTATTCGGGCCGTAGCCGGGCAGAATGGCTGAGGGGCCATTCGGGCTCATGTCTGGGTAGCCGGTGTAGTAATCGTAGCTGGGCACGCGGGCAGGGAACGCCGCGGGTGCGTCGTTGTACAGGATCAGGGTCTTACCGGCGAACTGGGAGAAGTCGACGATCACGTCGGCCCGCTCGGCAGGCGCCAGAAGCATCGCGTGCTTGTCCACGTTGCCAACATCAAAGCGGGTGGGGTCGGTGATCCAGGTGATGGGCTGGTTGGGAACCACCACCGGCGCGGGTAGGAAGCCGCCTTCGGTGCCGATCTGGATCCAGCTGGGCCCAACGGGGCTCCAGGTGGTGTCAGGCGTGGGGAAGACGACCGGGTCGAGCTGGGCAGCCGCCAGTTCAGCGGGGTTCAGCGCGACTTCGCTATCGGTGCCCGTGCGCGGGTCGGCGACGTACCACTGCAGATTCCAGAAGCGGTCGTTGGCTGCATTGAGGATGCGGAAGCGGTAAGACTTGGGCTCCAGGCTAGTGGTCGGGTAAGCCGTGCCGTTGACGAGCGGCGTATCATTGAACTGCTCCATGCCGACCGAGATGTTCGGGGTGCCTGGGATCAGCTGCGGCTCGCAGAACGGGTCGGTCTGGTACTGCCAGGTAGCAGGGATCGTCCAGATTGCAGGAAGCATCGATAGTACGGGTTGGCGATGGGTGGGTACTTGGCATCCTTGGCAGGCGGCCAGAACCAGGGGCCGTACATCCAGCGCCCGTAAGCGCTCATGCCACCCGGGTCGCCGGGGTTCTGTGCGGGCATGTATACGTGATGGTACCACAGGTTGCCCTCGCCGCCCCAGCTGGCGCTGTCCCAGGTTGGGTCTTGCACGGCAAGCTGCGCGGCGTCTGGTACGAAGGTGCGGTCCTGAACGATCAGCGGGATCGTGTCGGCGGCACCGGGGATGGTCCCATCGGTGATGAGTTTCTGTTCGATCGGGTCGGTGATCAGGTAGCCGGCAGCCTCGCCCGCGTACACGTTCAGACGGGTGATGCCCCAGGAATGATCGTGATAGAACAACAAGCGGGCGCTCTGCTGGTTGGTATAGTAGAACGTCATGCAGCCATCTTTGGCGCCCGTGCAGTCAGGCACGCCGGGGACGTTGGTCATATCGGGCACTGCGGTTACACTGACGCCCTGTGGCCAGGCTGTATCCTCGGTGGCCGGGGTGATCCACTGGTGCGGGGTGCCGTCGCTGATCCAAGGGGTGTTGCCGCCGTGCAGATGCAGGGTGGCGCGGTTGTCCTTGAAGCAGCCCATGGGGTCCTTCATGTCCGTGCACATAGGATTGCGCACTTCGTCCATGACGGAGCCCTGATCAACCGGGTCTGCCATCGCCATTGGGCCCATGCCTGAACCCATCATGGTGGAGTCGACCGGCAGGAACAGGTTACCTTCGGCACCGGTAGGCAGCAGGTTGTAGAATACGATCCTGACCGCGCGGTCCTTGGTCGCCGAGATGACTGGTCCCAGGAAATGGGGGTCGTCGACGGCGATTGCCTGGCCGCCGTCGGGCATATTGATGGCAACGGAAGTGCCATCCAGCAAGTCATTATTTAGCGCGATGTGCTTGCTGAAGCTGGCGTTGGCCGGGGTTTCGAGCTGCACATACTCGCGCAAGCAGGGTGCCGTTGGTCAAAGAAGAGCTCATCTTCTCACGGTGCTGGACGACGGCGATCACGTAGTAGTCGCGCGCCGGGGAAGGTGGTCGTATCGGGAACAGCGATCGGGATGTGCTGGCCCAGGTTGTTGTCTTTGCAGTTCGCCCAACCGGCGGTCGGGTTGCACAATACGGGCAGCCCATCCTGGAACTTCTTGATGCCAGCCTTGGTGATGTAGCCTGTGCCAGGCGCGCCGACTGTAATCGACGTGACACCGCCGGCGTTTACACTGGCCGTGGCGGATGCCCCGGTACCGGTCGGGTCGTTGATAACAACGGACGGCGCGGAGGTGTAGCCAGCGCCAAAGGTATCCAGGGTGACGGATAAGATTTTCAACGTCGCGGTAGCCGTGGCGCCAGACCCGCCGTTATTGATCGGGTCGAAGAGCGTGCCGTCGCGAATGACGACTTTGGGGGGGAACGAGTACCCGGACCCGGGTTGGTCAACCACGACCGCGGTAATTGCGCCCGTCGCCGGGTCGAAGTTGGCGTGCGCCTGCGCCTGCACCCCATCTGGGCCATCGGGCAGGTCGAAGTCGACCGTCGGCATGGTATAACCGCTGCCGCCGCTGCCAAGCGCGACCGCATCAACCCCGCCGTAGGCGGTTGCGGTGGCATCGACCAGCGGGGCGACGGCGGAAGTGTCGAGAACACTGGCCGCGAAGGAATAGGTGCGGTTCTGGCTGTAAATTGGATAATCAACCCCACCAAGCGTGATCGTATTACCTTGCGCGGGCACGAGCGGAGCAGGAGTGCTGAGGATGTCAACACCGCCCTGATCATCGAGGGGGATACCCTGGCCATAGAAGGCGATCGTGTCGCCGGTGGTTACCGCAATGCCTGGCACCGGGAGGGTGACAATGTCCCCGACCGGGTCTACCGCGGCTGGAACGGTCAGCTCGCCGCTGTCCCACAGCACCGAATACTCATTCGCGACACCGGTAGCATGCAGAACGTAGGCATGGAACAGGTTCCCGGCCGACGGCGTGGGGCTTGCCCCTGCCGTGGCCTGATTGAAATACTGGATCGACTGGACGATGCCAGCGGCCGGCATGCTGGCCGGCAAAACAACGAACACCGGGGCGAGAACCCCTGGAGCTGTGGCGTAATCCGTGGCAAACGCCCGCGCTGAAAGCGGGTTGCCGATGTTGACGAGCGTTCCAGATCCGCCACCACCGGAGATGGTTACGCTTGGACTGGTATATCCAGCGCCCGATGCACCAACCGAAATGCTGGTGACAGAACCGGAAGCGGTAACGACAGCCGAAGCGGTCGCGCCGGACCCAGATGTGGAGTTGATTACCACGTTCGCGCTGGTGTAGCCAACGCCTGGGTTGGTGACGGTGATGCCGGTGATGTCGCCGGTGTTACCAACGGACGCAACCGCGGTGGCGCCCGAACCGTCCCCAGTAATTTCCACGGTAACATCCGGGAGTGTGAACGGGCTGTTGGACCAGTTCGGATACGGGCCGAAGTAATGTGGAACCTTCGTCTGGTCCGTAGGACTGCCTGGCATTGCCTTCCCTAAGGTGCTTGTTCCAAAAAGGGTGGATGCAATTACCATGATCGATATTACTATGTTGAAGAATTTACGCATGTTCATGTTTTTCCCCTTCGTTTTTGCAGAATTCGGAGTCACAATTCGGTGAAGATGATTGAATCTCATGTCAATATGCCCTCCCCAGATCAATCGTGTCATCTGCTAAATGCGTTCTCGATTTGTGCTTGCCGCCAATCCGGGCTGTCCGCCCACATCGCTTCGATCAGGCTTCGACGATCGAAAAAAGGTCCGATAATTCCGTTACTAATATTTTCTGTTTGTTGTATACCTCGATGGAGTTGTTTTCCAGGCTGACTAAAATCACCTTTAAATTGGGCTGATTGGTGATTATTTGCGCCGGTAAATTTGTTTCACTGGCGCAGTCGCCCTGGTAGATGATGACCACATCTGGCTGTACACGTTCCACTTCTCGAGCTAAAAAACGCGCGTCATGCTTATCGGAAATTCGGATCACCTCCCATTCTTTTCTGGTATTGAGGAAAAGCTCGACGCCTCGCCCCAGCATATCTTCGCGCCCCCAAAGGATGACCGTTCTGGATGTTTTCATAACAGTTACCTTTTTTTGCCTTTCGCCAATCCAAATGTCCATTTGGTGGTCCCCCTACCATAGGTCTTCCAAGCTGTTTCAAGGATAACGGAATTCCGTCCGGCATTCTATCGACCGCTATCGATCTTGAAGGGCCAAAAAAGGGCCATCCTGAGGATGGCCCTAGCTGAAAAAGTGTTAACCCTGGGGTTAGAATAATCGTTATGGGGGATTTACTTAATTAGCCCATGCTGGCGGGCCAGGCTGCTGGCTTCTCTGCGGTCGGATACGTTAAGTTTATCCAGGATCGAGTGGATGTGATGTTTCACAGTGTTCTCAGAGAGGAACAGGTGCTGTGAAATTTCCTGGTTGGTAGCGCCACAGGAGATTTCCTGCAGCACTTCCAGCTCGCGATTGGTCAATTTCGCCAGGGTCGAGTCGCCGGTGCGCCCCGATTCTTTTGTGCGGGAAAGTTCTTCCATCAAGCGCAGGGTCATGGTGCGCGAAATGGCGCTTTCGCCCTGGTAAACCGAGCGCAGCGCGGCGACCAGCTTGGCCGGGCGCATATTTTTCAGCAGGTAACCTTTGGCGCCGCTGCGAATGGCGGCAAACAGGTTTTCGTCCTCCTCGGACACGGTCAGGAAGATGACCCTGGTTTCAGGCAGAACCGCCAGGATGGCCCTGGTCGCATCGACGCCCGTGCCATCCGGCAGCCCGAAATCCATCAAAATGATTTCTGGACGCAGCGTTTGGGCGATTTCAACCGCTTCCCTGACCGTACCCACCAGCCCGGCAACTTCGATATCCGTCTCCGATCCGATAATGGCAGCTAACCCTTCACGGAACAATATATGGTCATCGACGATGAGGAGTTTCATAGCACCTTTTGTTCGTATCTTTGCATCTGGTCAGAAACAGGTTGGATCGATATTTCTTCTGCGTATGGGAAACAGACAGTCAGGCGCGTGCCCGCGCCGGGTTTTGACCAGATGGTAAAGTGACCATTGAGCTGTTCGATGCGCTCGCGCATAAATTTCAAGCCATAATGGCTTTCCGCTGCCGCCTGGGTCAGATCAAACCCCTGACCGTTATCCGTAATGATCAGGGACATTTCTTTTTTAAGCCAATTCGTTTCAACGCTCACCCGGCTGGCGTGGGCGTGCTTTTCCACGTTGTTCACTGCTTCGCGGAAGATGTAGAACAACTGGCGCATTTGCCTGGTGCTGATTAATCTTGGCTCTCCCCGGCAGTCTATGGAGATTTGCAGATCTGTTCGATCCATAATCTGTTGGGCATGCCCGGCAAAAAGTTCATGCAGATGGGCTGAACGGTTGGGCTGAAGCATAGCCAGCGTGCCGCGCACCAAATCGTACGATTCGTTTGCCACGCTGGACATATGCATAATTTCGGGGGAGAGATCCGAGCATGGGCGTGTCTCAGCCAGGTATTCCAGCTTCATGCGCAGGTAACTGATATTTTGGCCAATCGTATCGTGTAGATCGCGGGCAATTTCCAACTGCACGGTGTTAATTTTTTGCGCCAGGGATAGTTGGTCGCGCTCAATTTTTCGGACCGCGATTCCCAACGCGCTGGAGATATCGGTAGCCACATTTTCCAAAAGCTGCACCTGCTCCCCGGACAGCGTTTCCCCCGCCGGCAGCGACAGGCGCAGCATGCCCAATAACCAGCTGCCAAGCGACAGCTGCAAGCAATAGTCCTGCGTTCCTCCGGCGAACATCGGGCAATGAAGTTTGTCGCAATGACTGACGGTATAGCGTCCGGTGGATTTTTGCAGAAAACAAGTCCGGCATGGATCGTTCCCAGGCGCTAAACTGGCGGCCCGGTCGATGGGACGCTCAATGTTGGTATATGCGGTTTGGTAGAGCTGATTTTGGGTATCCCGGTACAGGTATAATTCAACACCCGCGCCCGGCGCCAACGTTGAAATCTCCCGCACAAGCTGTTCGGAAACTTCTTTTATTCCATATCCAGCCGCCATCTGCTGGCTAATATCATTTTTCACCCGCAGCGTATTTAGCGCCTCTGTTCTTTCCGCCACAGTCCTGGCCAGCCTGCGGAGGAGGTAGCCGGTGATCAGCAGCAGCAGCCCAATGAGGAGCACTTCTCCATAATAAAAAGGCTTTTTATTGATGATAGAAGGGAGATGTTCAATTGTTTCCAGCAGGACGACGAACACCCCAAGGGATAGAATCACTTTCCAATAGTGAAGCAGGATAAACGCTTTAACCCGCGTCCACAACACTGTTTTCACCCAGGGAAGGATTTTATCAAAGACCCACGTTTCCTTTTGTCGGAAGGTATGTGTTTGTTCCCCCATTTATCGGTCTCCCTCGGATCGTGTTTTCGCCAAGTTGTGATAAATTATTATATCATTTCGGTAATGTTTATGCAATTAAATCAACCGATTTATAACAAATAAAAGAAGTTGGGCTGATTCAATTATAACGAGTCCTACTGGGAGTTCAGGTAGGGGGTTTTTCATATGGGGGTAGGGAAAACCCTACCTCCCTTCTTTACGACAGAAACCCGGCTTCTTGCGAAGCCGGGGTCCATGGGAGATGAAAGCTACCGATAAACGCCTAGCGAGATGTGGATAACTTGACCGGCTTGCCCCCTTCGTCAAGCGTAACCCGAACATAATGGCGGTGCAGGTGTTCCGCCACTTGCACCTGTTTGCTAACCGTGACCACTACCCGCCCATTGGCCGGGCCGGCCGGGTAGTTTTTGCGGCGCGGCGCGGCTTCCCCGTTCATCGGCGCTGACTGGCGTGTGAGGTGCAGGTCGGCCAGATCCGCGCCGGGCAGGTATTCAGCCACAATCTGCTTGACCTGACGCATCGATTCGCCGGAGATCTGGGGCGGTTCGGCGCCTGCATCCGTATGGTCCGAGACGGTCTTAATCAGCGGGTGATCCCTTAAACGCGATACGCTTTTCCTTTGGATAAAGAAGCCATCGCAGGCTGCCAGCGGGTCGCCGTACAGCACAAACGAGATGAGCGTTTTCTGGTCTTCGCCATCCAGGAAACCCTGGCGGCGGTCCATCTCACGCACCAGGTCGATGCGCGCCTGCGCCAGCGCTTCACCGGCGGGGCTTCCTTCCTTGATATGCTTCCAGAACAGGTTACCAAGCAGATCAGCGGCTTGCAGCGGGGTATTTACCGAGCCGTACGCAATGCCGGTGGAGCCGATCACGGCCAGCGCGCCCACGGCGAGAAACTTAAGCGCCAGGGACTCGTTTTCATTCTTGCCAGACACGTGCCCGCCGTAGCAGGCCTCGCTAAAGATCACTCGCGGAGCCTTGCCATTGCGGCGCAGGTCGTCTGGGGCGAGCGCCACCGGGTAATCCGCCAGGTCGCCTTTTTCCGTCGCGAGCTTTTTCTCTGCCGGGGCGAGGCGCTCGGCCGGGTCTCGCTGCCCGTACCAGGCCGGACCGTCTTCCAGGCCGTGCAAGTTATAGTAGCCCAGGCTGGATTTGGTAATCAGAGCGCGGTTCAGGCTGCCGGAGCATTCCGGCGGCGAGGCCTTCAACGTATGCGGCGCGCCAATGGGGCGAAAAACGGCCAGCGAAGAGCGCCGCCAGACGGCGGCGGTGTAACCAAAGCCGGGTTCTCTAGACGGCGGCAGCACGCGCCGGAAAAGGCTTTTGAACAGATCGCCCCAATCCAGGCCGAAGAGTTCCCGGGTCTGCTTGCGGCGGGCGTGGTAGCGCTGCATCTGGCGCAGCTGTTCCAACAGCAGACCGGCATCCGGGCCTTTCTCGCCGGGCAGCCGCCCGACCGGCCAATCGGGGATGAAATAATTAGCGCCCAGGGTAGCGTACGGGCTGTCGGAAGCCACATCGCCGTCGGCGTCATCGGTGGGGTTGGGCAAATGGTGGAAGGGCAGGATGGTCTCACCGCCCACGATCAACAGCGCGCCAATCATCTGACCGCGGCGGGCCAATGCGCCATCCAAATCGGCTAACGCATTCTTGAGTTTCCACGGGTCGCGCGGGTTTACCGGGGTCAGCCCGAACCTGGCGGCGCCAATGGCATCATCCGGGTAGTAGACCATGGCATCCCAGCCGTGACGCTGACGGATGAGCCCGGCCAGCTTGCGCAGCTCGCTGTCGAGGATAGCGGTGGTCTGCGGGCCATACTGCCCGGACAATCCCTCGCGCGAGGTAAAAATGAGATAGACCGGCTGGCGATAGTCCGCGCGGGTAACCTCGGGCAGTTTAAGCTTTTTCGCAAGGCGCTCGAACTCCGTGCTAACCGCGCGGAGGGTATCGGCGGCCGGGTCTTTGGCTGCCTTGCGCCGGCGTGGTTTCAACACCCGCGCCAGCCCGCGGGCTGGGCTTGAGCCGGCTCACGCTCCAGGGCGGCAGCCAGGCCGGGCGCGGGAAGCGCATCCGCGACCGGTGCTGCGGGAGCTGCCCCATCAAGAGCGGTCTCTTCCGCCACCGCCGTTTTCGGAGCGGAGGCGGCCGCGTCCGAGGCGGCTGCCGAGGCGCGCCCGAGGCGGGCGGAACTTCACGCGCCTCCACGGTGGATGAGGCGTCTGGTATCAATGCGGTTTGCGCGGCTGCCTGAACCGGAGCGGCCACCGGCAGTAGTTCTCCCTGCGGCAGGTGGTTCCAACCTAACCGGCCGGCCACTCCCGCCGGAACAGGCTGGTCGAACAGGATCACCGGGTCGACCGGCCACAGCGAGCGATAGGGGTGGCTGCGTCCCCACAACCAACCGGCGACCTGGCCGGTCGTGTCATTGGCGGCGCACAGGTGCAGCAGCCGCACAGCTTCCGGCTCGTTGCCCATTTCCAATGAGGTTTCGGCCAGCACCAGGTTAATCACCAGGCAGTCGGGCCAGCGGGTGTGACCGGTATCGGCCAGGTGAAACACGGTCAGCGTGTCCAGGGTAGCGCGATCGACCAGCAAGTGCAGGGCCGCCGAAAGCAGCAGGTCGGGCTGGAAATGGAGCGCCTCCTGCACGGTTTTCTCGGCTTCGGCGTATTCGCCGGCCTGAAAGGCCAGGTAGGCCTGACGCAGCGGCAGGCCCCAAGGCTCCAGGCGGGCATGCTCGGGCACCCACCCATCCAGGACATACAGGCTGGTCAGCGCAGCAGCGCAGCGCGCCGGGTCGCTTTCCTGGCAAGCCCGGGCTAGCGCCCGGTAGGCATCTACGAAGAATGGGTCTTTGCGGCAGATCATTTCCAGCGCTGAGATGGTCTGAGCGGAGCGGCCCTCAGCCAGCATTGCCTGGGCCTGTAGCAGGGAGACCTCCAGATCACCGGGGAAGGCCGCCAACCAGCTCAGCGCGGCCTGGCGGGCAAAGCGCAGCTCTCCGGTCAACAAGGCCGCGCGCAGCATGGCGATCAGGGTTTCCCTGCGCAGTACGTTTCCTGGCTGGAACATGCTCATTAGATGGTTACCTCCAGTTTATGATGGACCAGGTTGAGGGCGATGACCGCCACGAGCTGCCGGCGGATGCTGAGGGCCACCGGACCGGCGTTATCCGGGGCCAGGTCGGCTGCCCGGCGGAGCATATTTTCCGCGCTCATGTAATCCTTACCGTCGCGCATGATTAACCCGCTCTGATAAAAAGCCTGGTAATCGTTGGGGGCGATGCGCATGGCTTGCTGGTAGACTTGCAGGGCGAGTTGATACTCGCGGCGTTCCTGGTATACCGAACCCAGTTCCAGGTATGCCTCCAGGACACTGGGTGACATGCGGATGGCTTCTCCTAACAGGTGCACAGCCTGGTCCAGGTTGCCGTTCTTACGGTTCAGCTTGCCCAGCATCAGGGTCAGGTCGGGCTGGTTTGGGTCCAGGCGCAAGGCGCGGAAGGCATAGCGCTCGGCCGCCTTCACCTCACCGCATTCGGCCTGGATACGGGCCAGGAAGCTCAGCAGATCGATTTCTTCGGGATGGTCTTTGACCAGTTTTTCCAGCACGTCTGCAGCCGCCGGAGCGCCGTGCAGGCGGTGGATCAGCCTGGCGCGTTCGAAGGCCACCGGGAAGAAGGCCTTGACCGCCGGGCAGGCCTGTTCGATCACCTCCAGCCCATCTTGCACCCGGCCGCGCAGCACCAGCACATTGCTGAGGAACAGGACCGCCCCAGCGTTCTCCGGCTCACGCCGCAGGGCGCCCTGGGCAAACTCCAGCGCCAGGTCGCTCTGGTTCATTGATAGGGCTGTCTCACCGGCAATAAGCAGCGCATCCGCCGAAGAAACATTTAGCTCGCCCGCCTTGCGCGCCGCTTCCAGCGCCTGGGGCAGCCGTCCGGCCATGTGGTAGGCCGTGGCAAGGGTCAGCCAGGCATCCGCCTGGGTAGGGTCGAGCGCCGTGGAGCTCTCCAGGCAGCCAATGGCGCCGGGAATATCCGCATCGGAGAGGCAGGCCTGGCCCAGCTTGCAGGCATAGCGGGCATTTTCGGTGTCGAGCGCCAGGGCCTGGCGGAAATGCAGCATTGCGGCCTGGAGGTCGCCAACCTGCAGGCACAGGTCGCCGGCAGCGTCATGCCAGTCCGGCTCATCCGCCCAAATTTGCAACGCGTTTTCATAAGCGGCCAGAGCCTCCGATAAAGCTCCCGCCTGGCGGTTGAGCATCGCCAGCACGGCATGCGCCAGCGCATGATCGGGGTTGGCGACCACCGCCCGACCGGCGGCGACCTGCCCCTCGGGGAAGAATCGCCCTGGTAACACAGAGCCAGATGCAGCAGCACCAGCGGGTTTTCGGGATAACGGCGCGCCACCTGGATGGCCGCCGCCCGGTTATTGAGGTGACGTAACACGGCAATCAGCGCGGCAATGTCATCCGGCTGCGAAGGCATGGAGGCCAGCGCGCGCGCGGCTTGCGCGGAAGGAGCAAAGACAGCCTGCCCGCGCGCCTGCCAGCGTCCAATATCACCCGCATTTACCAGGCGACCCGCCAGGCGGATGGCCTCTTCATATTTTTGGCGACTTGCCTGGCTCAACGCGCCCAACCCAGGGGCGTTGCCGCGGCAGCCGGTGGATGCGCAAAGCTGCTGGCGCTCCGCGCACAGTACCAGCGCGCGGGCAAACCCCAACTGGGCGCGAGCCTCGCCCGGGTATTCGCCAGCGCAACCCTCGAACAGCGCCGGAACGTCCTGCCAGGCCTGCACTTCCAGAGCAGCTTCCGCCAGCCACAGCGGGCTGCCGGTCCCGGCTTGCCGGCGAGCGCCGGCATACCACAGGCGCGCCACGGACAGATCTCCCTGGCGGGCCAGCAAGCGTGCTTTCGCTGCCAACAGGCGCGGGTCATCTTGCGCCTCTTGCAAGCCGGCTTCCACCCAGGCGCTCACCGGTTCAGATGTTTCACCGTTCAATTCCATTTCCACCCGCAGGCTAAGCAAGGCCAGGCTCGACCGGCCGTCACCCTGGGACTGGTTGAATAATGCGGCCGGAAATTCACCTTCGCCCATCTGGAAGGACTGGACAATGCGGGCGGCGCGGTCATTCTGTAACTGGGCCAGGGCCAGGTCGGCGGCGCGGTAGCACAGCCCGGCGTCGGAGGGGCTGCACGCCAGTGATTTTTCGGCATGGTGCAGCGCGGCGGGCAGATCTCCAGCCTGGATCATCAAGCAGGTAAAACGGTTGTGTATTTCTCCCAGCATGTGCGTCAGCAGGGACTGTGTACCGGCGTCCTGGGCTCCGCCGTCGCCCGTCGACACACTCTGGGCCACGCGCAAGGCGCGTTCCAGCACCGCCAGCGCCGCCTGGGGCCGCTCCAGCCGGGCCAGCAGATCGGCCTGCAGCAGATGGATGGGCAGGGTTTCCGCCTGGGGCAGCCTCTCCACCTGAGGCAGGTTTTCCGCCCAGTCATCAATGGATTGTTGGGCCAGGTCGAGCGCGGCCTCATAATTCCCCAAGCGTTCGTGCAGCTGGGCAACCTCAAACAGCAGCTCGCTGGGGGCTTGCGCGCCGGCCAGTAAGGCGCGCGCGTAGCAAGCCAGCGCGGACTGAGGATCTTCCAGGCGCAGGTAGATGTGGGCTGCCCGGCGCAGATCGGCCCGGCTCACCGGCACAGACAGGGAGAGAACTTTTTCCAGGCTGGAGCGCGTTGCGGTCAGGTCTCCAGCGCTGGCCTGCCCGCTGGCCAGGTTGACCAGCAGGTCGGGGCGATGCGGGTCGAGCTGTACGGCTCGCTGTAAGGCTTCCACGGCCCGGCGCGGCTCACCCGCCCGGGTTACGATATCCGCGAACCACGACAATGTATTCACATCGTCTGGGGCAAGGCGGAGGACAGCGGCGGCACATTCCAGGGCTTCATGCGGCAGGTTGGCGCACAGCGAGGCTTCGGCCAGGCTGCGCTGAACAGGTATCGAATCGGGTTTGTCCTGGGCGGCTTCTTTGAGCGCCACCAGGGCCATATCGGTAAACTGCAGGCGCAGCGCCGTGCAGCCCAATCCCCACTGCACGCGCCAGCGCAGCTCGGGCACATCCGCCACCGGCATCTCCGCCAGGGCACGGTAGGCCTCCAGCGCGGCTTCCAGCTGGCCCTGCTCGCGCAGGATGTCCGCCATCAAAAAGCGCGCTTCCAGGTTCTCCGGCGAGACTTCCAGGATGCGCTGCAGCGCCTGACCGGCGTGCTGCAGGCGAGCATCCAGGGTCCCGGCATCCCAGTCTTCGGCGCCGGTGCGGAACTCGCCCAGCAGGATGCGCGCATACAGCAAGGAGGCTTCCAGCACGGGCAGCCCACCGCGCAGCGCCAGCTCCAGCACCGGCAGAGCGTTTTCCGCGTCATTCAGATCCAGCAAAACCTGCGCATACTCGTAGGCCAGCTCGGGGTTGGTAGCCCAGGCCGGGCGGGCTTTTTCCAGGACCGCGCGCGCCTCGGCGGAATGACCCAACAGGCGCAGCGTGCGCGCATACAGCAGCGCGCAGCGGGGCAACTCCTGCGAAAGGGCATAGGCTTTTTTCAAATGGGGCAGCGCTTCGGAGAGCAGCCCGGCGTCCGCGCTGGCCTCACCCAGGGCCAGATGCGCCTGCGGCGCGTCCGGCACCGCCGTCACCGCCGAGCGCAGGGTTTCCAGCGCCCGACGCCCCTCGCCCTGCTCGGCCTGCACACGCGCCAGCGCCAGCCAGGGCGCCAGGGTCTCGGGGGACAACAGGGTGGCCCGCACCAGATAACCGGTCGCCCTGGAGACATCGTTCTGAGCGACCAGCGCCTGGCCCAACACTCCCAGCGCGACACCGTTGTTGGCATCCTCACGCAGAGCAGCTTCGCTCAGTTCAACGGCCAGAGCCGCCTGCCCGGCATTCAGGGCCACCTGCGCGCATTCCAGCCGGTCGTTGATGGAGGGCGGGCTGGAAAGCTCCAGCACCCGCTGCCATTCGGCCAGCGACTGCTGCCACGCTCCGGCCTGAGCCCACAAGCTGCCCAACAGGCGCCGCCCGGCAGTGCTGCCTGGGTTGAGCGCCGCTACACCCCGGGCGTAATGGATGGCCTGATCCAGGTTGCCCAGGCGCTGCTGAATGCGGCTGGCCAGGTGCAGCAGGGAAGCATCCGCAGGGCGGATGGTCAGCAGCACGCGGGCCAGGCGGGCGGCCTCTTCGGCCAGGTCCATCTCAAGCAAAATGCGCAGGGCATCTTCCGGACACCAGGAATAGACAAAATCGCCGCTGAAGGGCAGGTCAAAACTGCGCACGGCTTCCAGCAGCCCGGCCGCACTCTGGTGGGCCAGGTCGCGCGCCACGGCCGGTTCGGAATGGTACATCTGGCGGGCGCGCTTGAGCTGCAAGAAGGCGCTGTCAACGTCACCCGGCACCTGGTCCATGACGATGCTGGCATAGGGATGGCTCATCAGCACAACCCCCAACTCGTTTTTCAACCAACCGGCCGCCGAGGCCAGGTGGGCGGCCTGGCTGTTTTCCATCAGCGGGCCGGTATCGCTGGCGCCCTCGCCCACCTGCAGGTTGAGGCGCTGCAGGTACAGTCCGGAGAGCCACTGGTTGAGGGTGGTCTCAACCGCGTTGAATAATGAAAGCGCCTGGGCGCGCTCACCGGCGAGCTGGTAAAACGAGCCCATTTGCTGTAAGCGCAAGCGCGCGCTGCGAGAGGCCAACCAGTTCGGGTTCATTCGCGCCGGACTGGGCCCGCAGGCTGGCAAAGGCGGTGTGACCCACTACCAGGGTGCCGGACAAGGCCGCCGCGATGCGCTCCCGGCCGTGCAGGTTAAGGGTGCGCAGCAGGCACAACTGAAGTGAGACGGGCAGCCCGCGCAGCAGGCGCGAGAAAGCACGGATGTGTTCTTCCTCGCTGAAGGGCTGGCTGAGCAGGATATGGACAATCAGGGCGAAGGGTAAAGACTGAGCCGTCTTCGGCAGCAGGCTGCGCAGCATCTCGTCCGGGTCGGGGATCAACCCGTACAGGCAGGCGAGAGGCGTGCGCCAGATGGCAAAGGGCGACCCGGGGGCGGTATCCGCCTGGCCGGGTTTTGGCAATATCTCGGCCAGCAAGCCGCTCCAGGTACCGGTCAGGCGGCGGCGCTCGCGTAACGCCAGCGCCAGCAAACCGGCCTCGCGCAGGGCCGCCGGGGGTTTGGCGGTGTTTTGGGCCATCTGGTAAGCCTGTAAGGCCCGTTCTTGCATGTTTTGCCCCAGGGCCGACAGGGGTTCAGCGCGCAGCGCTTCGGCCGGACGGCTGGCGCTATCAGCGCCGGGGCCCAGCGCCAGGAGCGCCAGCCGGCCAGGGTTCCAATTCAAGGCCTGGCCGCCCAGGCAATCCAGGGCAGACTGCAGCGCGCCGGCCTGCTCCAGGTTTTGCCAAACCAGAGGGTCCTGGCGCAGCGCCGAAAATACCTGCGCGGATTCCTCCGCGGAAAGAACCTGCCCGATTTCACTAAAAAGATCATTGGATTGCATAATGGCTCCTGCTACTTTGCTTTAACCGGGAGTGCATCTGGCCTGGGGAGGCTAGATCATTTTCACCATCAAATAGGCCGCGACCAGCATGATAAAACCAAACAGCACCAGGAAAATACCGATCCCGGCGCTGGTTTTGACCAGCTGGTTCATCGCGTCCATCAGGGAGGAAGCATTCCCAACCAGCCCGGCGATCTCTTCGGCCAGGCCCTTCTGCGCCAGCCGCGCAGTCTGAGCAGCAATGGTTTGCACCTCTTTCCCGGTCACCCGTGTAATCAGGGTAATGATGCCCGCCCCAATTGCGATGACCCCCAATAAGGTCAGGCTGGCGGCAAGGATGAAAGCGAAATCGTGCGCGTCGTATGGAAACATAAGGCCTCCTGGAGATTCTCTCAGGAGGCTAGGATGCAAGATGCGTGCCTATCTGGCAATCCGCAAGAAGTTGCGCAACCGCAGGAAGTTGCGGCGCACCCGCAGGAAGTTGCTACGCAATTTCCTGCGGATTGGAAAATTGATTAGACCGCTTCTTGCCAGCTGACGGGGACGGCGCGTTTCTGCCTGGCCGCGCGCCAGCGGTGAGAGACCAGCGCGGCAACCCAGGCCGGGGGCAGCAGCCCGCCCAGCACCTGCAGCATGCTGTTCAGGAAACCGGGGATGACCAGCGCGCGCCCCTTCAAGGCGGCATCCAGCGTGCGGGCCGCTACTGAGCCGGTATTTTGCGTGGTCACCTGGCCCACCCAACCCTGGGCCTGGATGGCTTCGATGCACTCGCGCGTGGTTGGCAGCCCGGCCGGGCAGAGCACGGTAACCGTGGCGCCCAGCTCGCGGACTTCTTCACGCAGCGCCAGCGAAAAATCGAGCAGGAAGCGTTTGGAGGCGGCGTAGGTAGCCTTGACCGGCATGGGATAAAAGGCCGCCAGGCTGGCTACGTTGATAATGCGGAAGGCGGCGGTCGGGTCGCGGTGTTCGAGCAGGGCATGGGTCATTTCCAGGGTGCCTTCGATGTTCAGGCGCAGGATCGTGCGGATCTGCTGGCGAGTTTGCTCGAAGAACGGGCCTTCATAATCCAACCCGGCCACGTTAATCAACATCCAGAAGCGCAGGCCGCGCGCGCGGAGGCTTTCGAACAACACGCTGCGCGCTGCGGGGTCGGTCAGGTCGCAGGTTTGCAGCATGACCCGCACGCCGTAGGCATTCCGCAGGCCTTCCGCCAGCATCTCCAGCGGCTGCGGATGCAGGTCGGTGAGGAACAGATCCCAACCGCGGCTGGCGCATTCGACCGCGAAGGCTTTCCCCAGTCCACCTGCTGCCCCCGAAATAATGACTGCCGAGCGACCGGCAACCTGGATTTCTTGGGCCGTCCGGTTTTCAAGCGCGAAAGGAGTCATGCCGAAACCTCCTGTACAGGTTCTTCCTGGGGTATGCCACACATCTGTTCCGATAAAGCCCACAGCCGCCGCGCGGCGTCTTTGTCCAGCGCGTGCTTGCTGGGCGGCTTGGGAGCGCAGTCTTTCCAGTAAATGTCGGGCGAAAACTCGATGGACGGTTCCGTGGCCAGGAACAGGATGCCTCTGGCCGACTGCTCGGCGGTAACGCCGCCGGAACGACGGCGCGCCCACACCCAGCGCACCAGGGCGGGGTTGCCCTTCAGCCCGATATCGGTCTTCACCAGGCCGGGGTCGGCGGCAAAGGCGCGTACGCTGGCCCCCTCACCCAGCGTACGATTAAGCTGCAAGGTAAAGAGCACGTTGGCCAGCTTGGTCTGCCCGTAGGCGCGCAGGCCGTTGTAATGACGGCGCAGCTGGATATCGGACCAGTTCAGGCGCGTGCCAAAGTGCGAATCGGAGCTGACCGTCACCACGCGCGCCGCCGGCGCGGCCTTCAGCAGCGGCAGGAGCAGGTTGGTGAGCAGAAACGGCGCCAGGTGATTGACCGCCCACTGCATCTCAAAGCCTTCCTGGGTCAGCGTCAGCCAGTACGTAAAGGTGCCGGCGTTGTTGACCAGACCATCCAGGCAGCCGCGCCCGCCAGATGCCACCAGTTCGTGGATCTCGCCGGCCAGCTGGCGCACCTGGCTCTGCAACGAAAGATCGGCTACACGATATACCGCGCCGGCGTCCGGGTTGATAAAGCGCAGCTTGCGTTCCGCCGCGCGGCAGCGCTCTGCCGAGCGCCCCACCCCAATTACCATCGCACCCTGGCGAACCAGCATCTCCGCCGTCGCCAGCCCAATCCCGGAAGTTGCCCCGGTGACCACAATTGTTTTACCTGTTAAAGTTGTTTCCATTTCTTATTCCATCCTTTGTTGCGTTAACCATAGCGCGGCAGGGGATGGAAGAAGATCCACCAGAGGGTGGATCGAGGGGGTGGATTCAAGAATGAGAGGCTTATGTCTCCGACGCCTTCACAATATCGGCAGGCAAATCGGCCAGGTCGATGGTTTCGCCGTCGCAGAAGAGCATGGCGCGTTCGATGGCGTTGTTGAGCTCGCGGATGTTGCCGGCCCAGGAATAAGCCATCATGGCTTCCATGGCGCGCGGGGAGACGTTGGTAACGTTCATGCCTTGTTTGGCGTTATGCATGCGCAGGAAGTGGCCCACCAGTTCAGGGATATCTTCCCGGCGCTCGCGCAACGGGGGTAGGTGCAGATCGACTACCTTCAGGCGGTAATAGAGATCCTCGCGGAAATGGGCATCATGGATCATGGCTTTCAAGTCGCGGTTGGAGGCGGCCAACAGCTGCACATCCACATGGATGAGGTTGGTGCCGCCCACGCGGCGGAAGGCACGTTCCTCCAGCGCACGCAGCAGCTTGGCCTGGATATCCATGGGCATGGAGGAAATTTCGTCCAGGAAGAGCACCCCACCGTCGGCCACTTCCATCAGTCCGTGCTTTTTACGGTCAGCGCCGGTGAAGGCGCCCGCCTCATAGCCAAACAGCTCCGATTCGAGCATCGTGGCCTGGATGGCAGCGCAGTTAATGGCGATAAAAGGCTTATTGGCGCGCGGCCCGCACTGGTGGATAAACTTGGCCAGCACTTCCTTGCCGGTGCCGGTCTCGCCGGTGATCAGCACCGATACCGAAGCCGCCGCGGCGCGCTGCGCCATGGTCAGCATCACCTGCAGGGTCGTTTTTTCGCCAATAATGGTTGCCCCGCTGCGATTCTGCGTCTCGCGCAGGTGGGTCAGTTCGCGGCGCATGGAGACAATTTCACAGGCGCGCTGGAGCGATTTCTCCAACTGGGAGAACTGGATGGGCTTGGCCAGAAAATCGTGCGCTCCGTTCTTCATCGCATCCACCGCCATCTCGATATCGCCATAGGCGGTGATCAGGATGATGGGCGGGCGCACGGGCAGGTTGGCGGTTTCGTAGAGCAGGTTGGGGCCGTAGCCATCCGGGAGCTGCACGTCCAGCAGCACCACATCACTGTCGCCGCGCTTCAGGCAGGTGCGCGCTTCGGCCAGGGTACCCACCCCGCGCGTCTCGTAGCCCCGCGCGCTGAGGAAATCTTCGGCATTGCGGCGGAAGGTGTCTTCATCGTCAACGATTAAAACGGTAAAGCTCATGCCTTTTCTCCCTGGAACTTGGACAAAATGACGTGAAAAACCGTCCCACCGGGGAAGGTGTTCACGCTGATGCTGCCATGATGGGCCGTGACGATGCGCTTGGTAATCGCCAGCCCCAGGCCGGTGCCTTGCGCCTTGGTGGTCACAAAGGGCTCAAAGATGCGCTCGCGGACTTCATCCGGGATGCCGGGGCCATTATCGGTGATGCTCACCTCCACCTGAGGCAAGCCCGGGTTCTGGTTGAAGGGCGCCACCCGCACCGCCAGCGTGCCGCCGCTATCCACGTTCTCCCCACCGGCGGCGCCTCTACCCGCGCCGCTGCTCATGGCTTCGACCGCGTTGCTGATCAGGTTGGTGAAAACTTGTTCCAGCGAGCGCGGGTCGCCCAGTACGGGCGGCGTGTCAGCTTCTACCTGGAAGAAAGCGGTCACGTTGACCTTGGACATGCGCGGCCGCCAGCGGTCGAGCAGGCGGTGCAGCAGCGCATCCAGGTCAACCGACTCGAATTTATGCTCCACCTGGCGTGAGAAGTTGAGCACACCCTCCATCAGATGGTTCAGGCGGGTGCAGTCGTTCAACAGGCGGTTGATGTTCTCCTGGTTGGGATCGCCTTCCGGCAGCTTGACCATGAGCAGCTGCAGTCCGGTGGAAATGTTGTTAATCGGGTTGCGCACCTCATGCGCAAAAACGGCGGTCACCTCGCCCAGCACGGCGCGCTGTTCGAGCTGCTGGGTGCGGTTGCGAATCTCTTCGTTCTCGCTGACATCGCTAAAAAAGATGCCTATCGCCAGCGTCTCGCCCTCGCGCTGGACGGGCATAATCTGCATGTGGGCGGGGAAGGACTGCCCATTGCGGCGGTGCAGGGATACACTGCCCATATTGTGGGTGGGGATGCCCTGACAGGCCATTTCGAGGGCGGGCAGCAGCCGCTCCGGACCGATGAGAATGTTCTCCACCGGCTGGCCTTTTACTTCCCAGTCAGCATAGCCCAACATCCACTCGGCGGCCGGGTTCATCTCGTTGACGGTCAGGTCAGGCGTGATGAGCAGGATGCCTTCCTGAGCATTCTCGCCCACCGAGCGCCAGATGCATAAATCGCGGCGGTTTTCCAGCGCCAGCTCGCGCAGGTTAACCAGCTGGGAGACGTTTTCCAGCATGCCGTTGAACTGTTTCCCCAACGCTTCGATGATCAGGGGGAGGTGCTCGGGAGGCTCCTGCACCCGGTCGGCCAGCACCAGCAAGCCGTTCTGACTGACCGGCACGGAAGCCAGGAAGGTCAGGTTGCGCATGCGCGCGGCGCGGTGCAGATCGGTCTGCACCCGGCGGCCTGGGCGCCACACAAAGGTATGCGATAGGCGCAGCAGATCATTTGCCGCAATGGTATCCGGCAGCAGGTTCGGCTCGCCGGCTTCGGCGGCCTTCCATACCTGCGCGTCGCCGCCCTCCATGCGGTACACCGCCGCGACAGACATCTCCAGCGTCTGGCGCACCGCGCCCAGCGCCCGGGAGAGGGTCTGGCGCAGCGACTCCTGCTTGGGCAGGCGGTTGATTTCCACCAGAGCCTGCGCGATCTGCTCCACCCGGCCTAACAGGCTCTTGTGGGGGTTTTCCTGGGCTTCGAAGAGCAGCGCCAGCCACTGCCCGTTGGAATCGAGGCCGCGCACCTGCAGGTTGACCGGCAGCGGCGGGCGGTTGCGCCGGTCGAGCAGCACACTGAGAACCTCATCGGCGGCCAGCATATGGGCCGGCAGACCGCTCACCAGGCCGCGCAGCCCGCGGGCGCTGACTTCATTGAAGGCAAAGGCGGTCAGTTGTAGAAAAGCGCTGTTGGCCTGTACGATCTGCTCGCGCGGGTTATCCAGCAGCAGGGCCGGAATGGACAATAGTTGGAAGAGGGTCAGGAATTCTGGTTCGCCAGGCGGCTTGCTTCGGCGCAGGGGTCCGGTCACCGGCCGGGACGTGAAGCCGGTGGTCATAGGGCGCCTTCAGGAACAGGCTGGCGCGCAGGAGAACGCCCGCCGGGAGCCAGGACTTTTCGCACCGTACTTTGCACAGGCGCGTTCACCGGCGCCGCCACGCTGCGGGGTGATCCACTAGCGGTGGCGCGTTTCGGATTGCCGTCCGGCGCACCCGCAGAGGGGGCGCGCAGCCCGGCCGGAAGGATGCCCTCCATGGCGCGGTACTTGGCGACCGTTCGGCGCGCAACGTTAAAGCCGCGCTCGGCCAGCAAGCCGGCCAGCTCCGAGTCGCTCAACGCGCGCCCGGTTCCGCCCGGCGCGTTCTCCCCGGCCACCAGCTCGCGCAGCACGCTGCGGATGTTCAGGCTGCGGTCGAAGAAACCCGATAATGGAATGATGCGCCCATTGGGCATTTGCACCGCCTTGTTGGCTACTGCGCGCGAGATGGTCGACTCATGCACTTCCAGCTCCTGGGCAATCTGCGCGCGGGTGAGCGGGCGGATGTGTTTCTCGCCCTTGAGGATAAAATCGTGCTGTATCGAGACGATGCGCTGCATGAGACGCTGGATGGTATGGTTGCGCTGCTGCAAGCATTTGACGAACAGGGAGGCGCGCTCCAGGTCGCCGCGTAGCGCTTCCTTCTGCGGGCCACCCGATTCCTGCACGACCTGACGATAGAGCGGGTTGACGCGCAGCACGCCCCACAGCGGCATGATAATTTCGACCACCAGCTGCTGAGGTGCGGAAGGTTCCGCGCCAGCATCACCGGCGGCTGCTGGACTGCTGGAGCGGGCGCCGCTGTCATTGGCGGTGCGGTCGGCGGCCAGTGAGATGATCATATCCGGCTGGTAGTATACGCGGCTGGGCTCATGCGCTGGCTGGCGGGCCTCGCCCCAGGCGGAGCGGGCCGGGTACGGGTTCAGATTGTCACTGATAAAGCGCGCCGCTTCCTGGATTTTATGCAATGGGGCCTTGAGCTGGCGGGCCAGCTCGGCGTACTGGTGGCGCGAAAGCAAACTCATGCCACAGCGCACCAGCTCCTCGGCCAGGGGCGGAACCGGGCGCGTCTCGGCCAGCACATCCAGCTGCACCAGCAGCGCTTCCTGCGTGGAGCAGGAGGCTACGCCCACCGGGTCTGCGCGCTGGATGGTGCGCTGTACCAGTTCTAACCGGGCGAGGGGTACGTGCAGGTAGCGCGCCGCTTCCAGCAGGGTAATGGCGAGCAGGCCATCCTCGTCCAGGTTGGTGAGCAGGTGCGCGGCCAGCTTGCGGTCTTCGGGAGCAATATCCGGGGCTACCTGGCGGAAAACGTATACCGGCAGCTCTTCGCCCATGCTGGAATAGCGATCCTCGGGCATTTCCTCGGCGCTTTCCCCGCCGCCGCTGTAGGAAACATCGCGCGGCGAAATAAAGACGATCGGCTCGTCCGGCGCGGTCTGCGCGGGATGGCTGCACACCGGGCAGGCGCTTTTGGCCGGCAGCAGGCGGTGGCAGGTGGGGCAGCGGCGCTCGTCGACCAGCTCAAGGGCAGGGTTGCCGGCCAGTTCAGAATCGATCTGCTGGCGCAGCTCGGCCGCCGTCAGGCTGAGCAGGCTCATGGTCTGGGCAAGATGCGCTGTGGTCAGCGGTCGGATCGTCTGGTAATGCGCTTGAAACATAGGTCACCCGGTAGGAGATAGTATAATGCGTGCCGACTTACGTTGCAAGATATGTGCCAGGGGGAAAGAGGGCTTTTTCAAAGTCAGCGGCCCACCCCCGGCCCCTCCCGGCGCGGGAGGGGAGCCAGAAATTTACGGGGTTTCGCGGCCCAAATTGGGCCGCGAAACCCCGTACCCCAACGGCAAGATCAAGTCTTTGGAAAAATGCAACCGACTTTGCAAAAGCCATACAGGGGGGAAGAGGATCAACTCCCCTGCGCGGGAACCTTTTTTGTTTTATAACGTCTAATACATAACAGGACAACATTCGTCCTATTATTATCTCGCAATGGAGGATTGAAGATGTCTCTCAGAAAGTCTTTTTCTTTTATGGCAGCCGCTGCCATGCTCGCGCTGATATTGGCCGGGTGCGCGCCGGCGCTGGTGGGGGCCAGTGCAGCCTCCGTCCTGCCCCAGTCCGCGAAAAACGCTGCGGTGGCGCAGGCGCAGCCGACGGCTCAGCCCGGACAGGCCGCTCTTCCGGCGGACGCCGGGATTACTGTTACGGGGGTTGGGCAGGTTAACGGTACGCCGGATATCGCCCGCGTGGTCGTGGGCGTTGAATCGCAGGACAAGGACGTCAAACTGGCGGTGAATGATAACAACACCAAAATGACGGCCCTGATCGCCGGCCTGAAGAGCGGCGGGATTAACGCAAAAGATATCCAGACGATGAACTACAGCGTCTACGTAGAGAACCCGCAGCCGGGCAACCTGGCCCCTGACCAGACCACCCAGGCCACGCCGAGCAACCTGATTTACCACGTCACCAACCAGGTACAGATCACGGTACGCGACATCACCAAGCTGAGCGGCGTGCTGGAACAGTCGGTCGAACTCGGGCGCTAACTCGATCTACGGAGTCAGCTTTGACGTGAGCAACCCGACCGCGCTGGAAGACCAGGCCCGCGAGATGGCCGTGGCCGATGCGAAAGCGCGCGCCGAGAAACTGGCTAAGCTGGAAGGCTTGACCCTGGGCAGCGTGGTGCGCGTGGATGAAGGCAGCGTTGGACCGATCCCGTTCGCCAGCGCTGCAAAAGACATGGCGCAGGGAGGCGGCGCCCCGATCGAAAGCGGCAGCATCCAGGTCTCGGTCAATTTACAGGTGACTTACGCGATTAAGTAAGACGGAAAAATATTGGACGATACGCGCCCGGTGCAAAAGAGTCTTTTGCACCGGGCGCGGTTTTTTATAGCCCCGGTGGTGCAGGGTGAATCGCCGCAAGAAGGAGCCATCTACAAAAATGTCTTATCCGCGTAATCCACCAAAAGCTCGTAATCCGCGATGAAAACCGTTGCCTAAATGCCCAGAATCTAGCCTGACGAACGGGTTTTCCGCGGTATCCGCGAACCCGGAAATGGTACAATGTTGAACCAAATGAAAGGCACTTGCGGATGAATGAGGCGGTATGGCGGAGCTAACGGTGATAGGCGGCGGGCTGGCGGGCTGCGAAGCGGCCTGGCAGGCGGCAGAGCGCGGGCTGCGCGTGCGCCTGTACGAGATGCGCCCGGTCAAGGAAACCGGCGCGCACGTCACCGGCGACCTGGCCGAGCTGGTATGTTCCAACTCACTGGGCTCCAACCTGCCCGACCGCGCCTCGGGCATGCTCAAGGAAGAGCTGCGCCGGTTCGGTTCGCTGCTGCTGGCCTGCGCGCTGGAAACCGCGCTGCCCGCCGGAGCGGCGCTGGCGGTCGACCGGGAAGCCTTCGCGCGGCGGGTGACGGAGCGCATCGTCTCCCACCCCAATATCGAGCTGGCGCGCGAAGAAGCGCGCGCCATCCCCGCCGGGCCCACCATCATCGCCTCCGGCCCGCTGACTTCGCCCGACCTGACGCGCGCCATTCAGGCGCTGACCGGGCAGGAACACCTCTTTTTCTATGACGCCATTGCTCCCATCATCCGGCGCGAGTCGATCGACATGAACCTGGCTTTCCGCGCCTCGCGCTACGGCAGCCGCGTTCCGGACGAGGGTGACTACATCAACTGCCCGCTGGAACAGGAGCAGTACGAGCGCTTTATCGACGCGCTGCTGCACGCTGAGCGCATCCCCCTGCGCTGGTTTGAGACGCCCATTAATGAAGGCGTCACCGCCGGAGCGCGGGAATTTTTCGAAGGCTGCCTGCCGGTGGAAGTGATGGCGGCGCGCGATTTGCAAGCCCTGGCCTACGGGCCCATGCGACCGGTGGGGCTGCACAACCCGCACACCGGCCACTGGTCGTATGCGGTCGTTCAACTGCGCCAGGACAACCTGGCCGGCACGCTGTACAATCTGGTCGGCTTCCAGACCAACCTCACCTACTCCGAGCAGCGGCGCGTGCTGCGCATGATCCCCGGGCTGGAGCAGGCCGAGTTCGTCCGCTACGGTCAGATGCACCGCAACACGTTTATCGCGGCGCCGCTGCTGCTGGAGCCTACTATGCAAATCCGGCCGCGCGCAGGCGAAGCGGCCCCGCCGCTGTTCTTTGCCGGGCAGATCACCGGGGTGGAGGGCTATATGGGCAATATCGCCACCGGACTGCTGGCCGGGATGAATGTCGCGCGGCTGCTGAGCGGGCTGCCCCCGCTGGCGCTGCCTGTCACCAGCATGCTGGGCGCGCTGACGAGCTACATCACACGGGCCGAAATGAAAGACTTCCAGCCCATGAAAGCCAACTTCGGCATCCTCCCACCCCTGGAGCAGCCCGGGCGCACCAAACCCGCCCGCTCGCTGCAATACGTCCAGCGCGGGCAGGCCGATCTGGAGGCCTGGGCCGCGGCGAACGAACTCCCCCTGCGCGCCGGCCAACCGGCAGAGGAGAAGCCGTTATGAAATTTCTGGTGTTCAGGCGTGGTTTTTGGATAAAGAAGGATAGAGAGCTGACAACGGATTATGAGAACGGATTGAACGGATTTGGAGCAGCGCAGTCCGATAAATCCACTCATGGAACTGTCGCTCGGCAAAAGGTATGGATGGCCATTTTGAAGCGAATAACATTGTTTCGAGGGAAAGCTATTTCCGCGCCCTCGAATGGTTTGCGAGCGCGGGGGGTGGGCAGGGGAACCCTGCCCCTACGGGGGTGGGCAATTTGCTTGCTGCTGGTGTTCCTTTTGCCGGCCTGCACGGCCAAGGCCACCGGCTGCCCCAACCCTCGCCGCGACGGTAGGTGCAAGCGCTTCGCCGACTGCCGCGGGCTACCCCTTCCCAGCAACGGTACAGCCAACGGGCGGTTACCCCGTCCCCGGAGCCTCGCCCAGCCAGCCAACCGGGGCTTATCCCGCTCCGGAAGGTCTCGCGCAGGCCAGCCAAGCCGCAACCGCAAGCGCCGCGCCAACCCTGATGCCCGCCATTTCCTTTGATGCGCAGCGGGCTTACCGGGACGTGGAATACCAGCTTTCACTCGGCCCGCGTATTCCGGGCAGCCCGGCCCATGATCAGGTGATCGAATGGATGCAGAGCGAGCTGGTCAAAAACGGCTGGACGGTGGAACTGCAGGAGACCACCCAGAGCGGACAGCCGGTGCGCAATGTGATTGCTAAACGCGGCAGCGGCAGCCCCTGGACGATTGTGGGGGCGCATTTTGACTCGCGCATGCGGGCGGATCAGGATTCCGACCCGGCCCGCCATAACGACCCGGTCCCCGGCGCGAACGATGGAGCTTCGGGCGTGGCGGTGCTCCTGGAGCTGGCCCGCACACTGCCCGCGGACCTGGAAGGGCAAGTCTGGCTGGCCTTCTTCGACTCGGAAGACCAGGGCAATCTGCCCGGCTGGGACTGGATCCTCGGCTCGCGCGCGCTGGCGAATTCGCTCACCGACAAACCCGGCGCGGTTATCGTGGTGGATATGATTGGCGACGCCAGCCTGAATATTCCCCAGGAGCGCAACTCGGACCCCGGCCTGACCGCCGAAATCTGGGATACCGCCGCCCGCCTGGGCTACCATAACGCCTTTCTGCCCCAACCCGGCTATTCCATGACGGACGACCACACGCCCTTCCTTCAGAAAGGGATGCGCGCGGTAGACATCATTGACTTCGACTACCCCTACTGGCACACCACTCAGGATACCGCCGATAAGGTTTCCGCCGAGAGCCTGAAGATCATCGGCGATACGGTGGGAACGTGGCTGGTGATGCGGAAGTAAAGCGGGTAGCGGTCACTACCCAAGGTAGTAGCCCCTACCCTGGAATGAAGGGGACGGGGGCCTTTGCATAACAATCACACAGATTTTATTCACAAAAAGCCCATCTTGACGTAAACTAGTATGGTATGGATGAAACCGAGCTGCTCCGCCTGATCCGCCCAATCTGGGTCAACCGCACCACGCTCTCACTGGCCAAAGGCACCGGAGTGCGCGAAGATCTGCGCGCGCAGCTGGAACGCTTTTTCGACCTGATGGAACAGGTGATCAGTACGGGCGATACGGCCTGGCTGGACCCGCTGCTTTCGCTGTGGTCTACTTCGCTGACACAGACGGACCTGGAAACCGGGCAGAGCAGTCTGACCCAGTTCATCCGCGAGATTATGCTGCAAACCAACCAGGTCTGCCGCGAGACGCTGGAAAGCGAAAAGGCGCTGGACCTGATGTACGCGGTTATCCCGTGTTTTGCGCATGCATTTGAAAAGTCCGCTTATTACGAGATGCAAGTGCGCGTGGCCTATATCTCTAACCAGCTGCAGCAGGCGCAGCAGAACCTGGAACGCCTGGACCGCAGCAAGTCGGACTTCATTGCGGTGGCGGCCCACGAGCTTAAAACACCGCTGACCCTGATCGAAGGCTACACCGCTATGCTGCGCGATGCGCGCGATCCCAAAACCGCCTCGGCCTCGGAATTGGAACTATTGAAAGGGATTAACAGCGGCACGCGCCGCCTGAAGAACATCGTTGACGATATGATCGATGTGTCGTTGATCGACAACAATCTGATGCAGCTTAATTTTCAACCGGTGTGGTTCAACCGCCTGCTCAACGTGCTGAAGATCGAGATGGAAACCACCATGAAAGAGCGCTGCCAGATCTTTGAACTCTTTGACTTTCCTGGCAACGGCGAAATGACCTTCGCGGATCCCGAGCGCTTGATGCAGGTTTTCCGTAATGTGATTGCCAACGCCATCAAGTACACGCCAGACGGCGGGCGCATCTCGATTACCGGGCGCAAGCTGCCGGGCTTTATTGAAATCGTCATCCGGGATACCGGCATTGGGATTGACCCGGAAGACCAGAGCATTATCTTTGAGAAATTTACCCGCCTGGGCAATTCCTCCCTGCATTCCAGTGGAAAAACCAAGTTCAAGGGCGGCGGCCCTGGTTTGGGGCTGCATATTGCCAAAGGCATTGTTGAAGCGCACGGCGGCGCCATCTGGGTCGAGTCGCCCGGGTACGACGAAGACCGGCATCCCGGGTCCACCTTCCATATCCTGCTGCCGATGCGTTCCGAGCCGCCCGATGCGCGGATGGCCTCGCTGCTCTCGCCCTTACTTAACCAGAAATCCTCTGAGGAAAATGCAATATGAGTGAAACCGGCAGTACAAAGGCATCCTTTATCCGCCCCTCGGAGCGGATCGCATCGTTCAAACCGTACTTTTTCGCCGGCCTGAACCAGAAGATTACCGCGCTGAGAGCCGGCGGCATGGATGTCATCCGCCTGGACATGGGTTCGCCCGATCTTCCGCCGGCCGATTTCATCGTTGACGCGCTTGACAAAGCGGCTCGCCGCCCCGATACCCACGGGTACACCCCCATGGGCGGGTCGCCGGAATTCAAGAAAGCCTGCGCCGCGTACTACCTGCGGCGCTTTAACGTGGCGCTGGATCCTCAGAAAGAGGTGCTGGCGCTGTTAGGTTCCAAAGAAGGCCTGTTTGACCTGAGCCAGGTACTGCTCAACCCGGGGGATGTGGCGCTGGTGCCGGACCCCGGTTACCCGGTGTACAGCGCCGGGGGCATCATCGCGGGCGCCGAGATTTATTACATGCCGCTGCTGGAAGCGAACCACTTCCTGCCCGATCTGCGCAGCATCCCCGCCGAGGTTGCCCGGCGCGCGAAAATCCTGTGGATCGATTATCCCAACAACCCCACCGGGGCGGTTGCGCCGCTGTCCTTCTTTAAAGAAGTGATCGACTTCGCGCGTGAATATGAAATCCTCATTGCCCACGACGCCCCCTATGTGGATGTGTGCTTCGATGGTTATGTTGCGCCCAGCATCTTGCAGATCGCTGGCGCAAAAGAGGTGGCAGTGGAATTCAATTCGCTGTCCAAAACGTATAATATGGCCGGCTGGCGCCTGGGTATGGCCGCCGGAAACGCCCAGGTCCTCAGCTATCTGCATACTTATAAGAGCCAGGTCGACTCGGGCGCCTTTGATCCCATCCTGCAAGCCGGCGCCGCCGCGCTGACCGGCGATCAGGAATGGACGGACGAACGCAACCAGGTGTACAAGACCCGGCGCGATATCTGCGTCCGCGCGCTGCGGCAGGCCGGCTTTACCGTCACCCCGCCGCCCGCGGCCATTTACGTGTGGGCCAAGCTTCCGCCCGCTTTCCCGGATTGCAGCGAATTCTGCAACCGGCTGCTGGAGGAAACCGGCGTCAGCATGACTCCGGGCGTTGTCTACGGCCAGGCCGGCGAAGGCTTCCTGCGCATCTCGCTGGGGATTGCCACCGAGCGCATCGAAGAGGCAATGCAGCGCATGGTAGCCTGGGTAAAAATTAAGGCCTGATCAAACGTACAAGAAGGAAAACTCTATATGGCAAAAAAAATCGCTGAACCAACCCGCCATCCGCGCGAGCGCGCTTTTCTGGTCGGGGTGGATGTGCGCAGCGAACCATCTCTGCTTTCGCTAGAAGATTCCCTCCAGGAGCTGGCGCTGCTGGCAGACACCGCCGGGCTAGAAGTGGTCGGAGAAATTACCCAAAAGCTGGACAGGCCCAGCCCGGATACGTATATCGGATCTGGCAAAGTGGAAGAAATCCGCGCGCTGGTGGAAGAGACACTGGCGGAGGTGATCCTGTTCGATAACGAACTGGCCCCGCGCCACCTGCGCGAGTTGGAAGAGCGGATGGGGCCCAACGTACACATCGTGGACCGCACCGCGCTGATCATCGATATTTTCGCCCAGCACGCCCAGACGCGCGAAGGCGTGCTGCAGGTGGAACTGGCCAGTACGAATACCGCCTGCCCCGGCTTACGCGCGCCTGGACCCACCTGGCCCGCCAGGCTGGCGGCGGCGGCGGGCGCACCGGCGCAACGGGTGGGGTAGGCTTGCGCGGACCCGGTGAGACCCAGCTGGAAGTGGACCGCCGCGAGATCCGCAAGCGTATTTCCAAGCTGAAGCAAGAACTGGAAAAAGTACGCGCCTACCGGATGCGCTACCGCACGCAGCGCCAGCGCTCGCAGATCCCGATCGTGGCCCTGGTCGGGTATACCAACGCGGGCAAGTCCACGCTGATCAACCGCCTGGCCCGCTCGGACGTATTCGTGGCGAACCAGCTTTTCGCCACCCTCGACCCCACCACCCGCCGGGTGGAACTGCCGGCAGGACATTGGGCGCTGTTCACCGACACGGTGGGGTTCATCCAGAAGCTGCCCACCCAACTGGTGGCGGCTTTCCGCGCCACGCTGGAGGAGATTGCCGAGGCAGATCTGCTCATTCATGTAGTGGACGCCGCGCACCCTAACGCGCGCGAACAAGTCAAGGCCGTCGAGCAGACCCTGGGCGAGATCGACGCCGGGCATATCCCGGTAGTGATGGTGCTAAACAAGATCGACCGCCTGCCCAGTGAGGCAACCGCGCTGGATATCGTCGAGGATTTTTCCGGGCCGGTAGTAACCCTATCCGCATTGACCGGGGAAGGCATTCCCGGATCTGCTGCGCGCCGTGGAAAAAGAGCTGTACGAAACGTATGTACCGGTGTCCGTCCGGCTGCCGTTTGACCAGGGACAGTTGATCTCACTTTTCCATGACCAGGGCCAGGTAGAAACTGTCGAACACAGCCGCGGGTGGAGTGGTCATCGAAGGCAACCTGCCCGGGCGGCTGCTGGCGCGCTACCAACCTTACCTGATGACCGAACCCGAGCCAAGCGACGAGGACACTCCTCCCATCTAAGCTGTACCTACTTCATGCCAATCGTGAGGCGCCATGATCGAACAACTCTCCGTCTTCGTGGACCGCGTTTCTGAATTCTTCGCACACCGCAAAGGTTTGCTGCCACTGATTGGCATGGTACTGGTGCTGCTCAATCTTTTCTTGCAAATTGTGTTCCCGGCCGGGTGGCTGACGCAAATCAATTGCTTCCTGCACCTGGGCATTTTGGTGGTCATCATCGGGTTTATGCTGGCCAGGGCGCTCTAAGCCAGGCAGGGCCATGGGCGCGACGGTAATCCAGATCCATACCCAAAACAGCGAGTTCCAGTACATTGAAACGCTGCGCAGGAACCGGGCCAAACGCAGTAAGGCCGGGGAGTTTTTTGTCGAGGGGGTGCGCTCGATCGACCAGGCCCTGCGCAGCGGCTGGCAGATCAACGCGCTGGTGTTTACCCGCGAAAAACGCCTGTCGGACTGGGCCACGGGCGTACTGGCAAATGCCAACGCGCAGCGGCATTACGAGCTGCCAGCGCGCCTGCTGAGCGAGCTGAGCCAGAAAGAGGAGCCATCCGAGCTGCTGGCGCTGGTGGCGATCCCCAGCGATGATTTGACCCGGATTCCCGAACGCGAAAATCCGCTGGTAGTCGTTTTGGACCGGCCCATCCGGCCCGGCAATATTGGCACAGTCATCCGTTCGTGCGACGCGCTGCGGGTGGACGGCCTGATTATCACCGGGCACTCGGCAGATTTATACGACCCGGAAACAATCCGGGCAAGCACAGGTTCGTTTTTCAGCGTGCCCAGCGTGCGCCTGCCTTCGCACAATGAACTGCTGCCCTGGATTGAAAGGATGAAAACGCGGCATGGGGGGCTCCAGGTGGTTGGCACCAGCGCCAAAGCGGCCGTACCGATTGACGCGGCGGACTTTAAGGGACCGATTGTACTGGTGACAGGCAACGAAACGCACGGTCTCAGCGAGGCCTACCGGAGCCTGTGCGACGCAGATGGTAACCATCCCGATGAGCGGTTCGGCCAGCTCGCTCAACCTGGCGATTGCTACGAGCATCATTTTGTACGAGGTCGACCGGCAGAGAAGAGGCGGGAGATAGGACCGTCCATGTTCTCCATACGGTTGAAAGACCTGTGTTACGGGCAACAAAAACAGACGGGTCGAATTCTCGACCCGTCTGTTTTGAAATAATCCCCTAGGGTTATTTCGACTTTTCTTCTTTTGCGATCGTGACAACCTCGCGGCCCTGGTAGTGGCCACAATTCGAGCAAACGTTGTGCGGAAGGCGCATCTCGCCACAATTGGGGCAGGCTACCAGATTGAGCGCCGTCAAAGCGTCGTGCGCACGTCGGCGGTCACGGCGACCGCTGGAATGTTTACGTTTTGGTTGAGGGGTCATGACTATCTCCTGATTTCGTTTACAATTACAAATGAACGTCGGACAATAAGGCCTGTTATTTTTGATCCTTACCGCAGCCGCACAATTATACTTTCGAGATAGCACTCCGTCAAGGGGTACTTTGAAAAAAAACCCGGATACTTTCTTATCAAAATTCGCGACAGGCTTTATGCGCCTGTTCTTCCGCCTGCTGTATCACTCCATGTCCTGGTCCTACGACCTGGTTGCGGCGGTGGTATCGCTGGGGCGTTGGAAAGATTGGGTGAAGCGCGCCCTGCCCCTGCTCGCGGGCCCGCGCGTGCTGGAACTGGGGTTTGGGCCGGGCCATATGCAGGGTCTTCTGCTCTCCGCCGGCCTTAGCCCCTTCGGCCTGGATGAGAGCCGCCAGATGGCCCGCCAGGCCCAGAAGCGGCTGCTGCGCCAGCGGCAAAACCCACGCCTGGCACGCGGGCTGGCCCAACACCTGCCGTTCGCCAGCGGGACTTTCAACAGCGTGGTGGCAACCTTTCCCACCCTGTACATCGTCGACCCGCAGACACTGGCATGAGATCCGGCGCGTGCTTACCCCAGGCGGGCGGCTGGTGGTGCTGACCACGGCCTGGATCACCGGGCAAAGCCTGCCGGAGCGGGTGATGCGCTGGGTGTTTACCGTCACCGGTGAATCGCCGCCGGAAGAGATCAGTTTGGTGAAAATGGTCGAACCCTACAGTGCAGGCCGGTTTTCAGGCCAGCATTCGTTTTGTCGAGCCAAAAGGCAGCCGTTTGATGTTCATTGTGGCGAAACGCGAATAACTTTCATTCAAATTGCTTTTTTGTTGTAAAATGAAATGCATGGAGATTCAAATCGCTGTAGCCAAGACCAATAAGTACGCGGTATCCGAAAGCGGTGACACGCTCGAAACGGTTGAGCGGCCCAACGGAGGCATGTCCGTCGTTCTGGCGGATGGTCAGACCTCTGGGAGAGGCGCCAAGTCTATTTCGACGATGGTGGTGCGCAAGGTGATCGGCCTGCTGGCCGAAGGCGTGCGCGACGGCGCGGCCGCCCGGGCAGCCTCCGATTATCTTTACACCGAGCGGTACGGCAAGGTGTCGGCCACGCTGAACATCCTGTCCGCCGACCTGCAAACGGGCACGCTGGTGATCACGCGTAACAACCCCGCCCCGGTCTTTATTGCGCGCGGCGATAAAATTGAGTGCCTCAGCTCTGAAAGCACGCCGATTGGCACATCCCGCAATATCCGCCCGGCCATCTCCGAGATTGCTTTGGAAGGTTGGACATCGATCATTATCTATACGGACGGCATCCTGCATGCCGGGGACCGCTACGGGCAGGAGCTGGATATCTGCACCTTGCTCGAATCCTTGCTCGAAGAGCAGGATCCTTCCTCACAGGAAATCGCCGATGCGCTCCTGGCGCACGCCATCCAGCTCGACCAGGGCCGCCCCAACGATGACATGAGCGTGGTGGTGCTGCGCGTGCTGCCCTTTGAAAGCGATTTGATCCGCCGGCTGACCGTGCGGCTGCCGGTGAATTATTATCCGCCGTCTATGTAAGGATATGCCTGTTAACACCTGGCAATCCTCCGGCAAATGGAACGCGGTCCGAAAAACCTTACGCAGGCTGCGCGCCAGCTGGCGCGATACGGTTTTGCTGCTGCGCGAATTCCGCCAGCCGCTGGTGTTGTTTATTTTGGCAATCGTTGGAAGCGGATGGCTGTACTTTTTCTTATCGCAGGCATCGGAGAAGCGGGTAGAAAGCCTGGTAAAGGCCATATACATCACCCTCAGCCTGACATTCTTTCAGGCCGGCGGAGGATTTTCCGCGAGAGTGGTACCTGCAGATGTTTTTCTTTATCATGCCGTTGGTTGGCATTAGTATCCTGGCGCAAGGACTGACGGATTTTGGAGTCTTGTTATTCAACCGCCGCGCGCGGGGCAAGGAATGGGAAATGGCAGTCGCATCCACGTATAGCAATCATGTTGTTCTGGTTGGCCTGGGCCACCTGGGTTTTCGGGTGGTAAAGCAACTGGTTGAACTGGACCAGGATGTTGTGGTGATCGAGCGCGCGCCCGAGGCGGACCTGCTGAACAATGTGCGCGACCTGGGCGTGCCGGTGCTGGTGGAAGACGGCACGCGCGAATCCGTTCTGCTAAACGCCGGAGTGCCACGCGCCCGGGCGGTGATCTTATGCACGCAAAATGACAGCCTGAACCTGCGCATGGCCTTGAAAGCCCGCGGCCTGAACCCCAAGATTGAAGTTGTCATGCGCATCTTTGACGATGATTTCGCCAACTCGCTGCAATCTCAGTTTGGGTTTCGCGCCATGAGCGCCACCGGTATGGCGGCCCCATTCTTTGCCGCCATCGCGGCGCATGTGGACGTAACCCCACCGGTCACCATCGAGGGCCAGCCGCATATTCTGGCCCAATTAGAGGTGAATCCCAGGTCGCGGATCTGCGGTATGACCGTAAATGCGCTGGAGGAAATGTACCGGGTATCGGTTATCCTGCTGTGCAGGAATGGCGAGCGCATCTTCCACCCAGCCGGCAAGGAGATGGTAGAGCAAGGCTACACCATCGCTGTTTTTGGGGAGCCAGAAAGGATCAACCTGCTGCTGCATGAAAGAACCCGATAACCCGCCCGCACTGAAGATTGGTATTGTTGGCCCCTGTACGGCCGGGAAAAGCACACTGATCAAACGGCTGGAGGGGCAGTATCCTATTGTCTTGCGGCACATCGCCCAGGAACATTCGTACGTGCAGGATATGTGGCAGCGCATCAGCCAGCCAAACTGGCTGGTATTTTTGGATGTAACCTTCCCGGTTTCGAACCAGCGCAAGAGGCTGGATTGGACCATGAAAGATTACGAAGAGCAGCAGCGCCGCCTGCAGCATGCCCGCGCGCACGCCGATTTATACCTGTTGACCGATCAGATGACGCCTGAACAGGTGGCGGAGAAGGTGAGGGCGTTTATACAAGAAAAGGGCATCGAACCAGTTCAGTGAAAAACCGTTCGCGGGCAGCGGGCGGCGGGCTTGCTCAAAGTCGATTGCATTTTTTAGAATTGTTGATTCATCGACCCCGGCGAACCAGTCGCCGGGCGGGCCTGGTCAGGACTTTGCGAATGCCCTATACGCGACCGTGCGTTCGCTGGCGCGACCGTGCGTTCGCTGGCGCGGCCGGCGGGTAGGGATTATATATTCTTCCCTATCCACTGAAAATTATCCGGGGTATAATTGCGCCGTCGTCCGCGCAGAACTTACAATAAACGCCGAAAAAACGCAGGTTTTGTTCGTTTTGTTTGCGAGCGTCAAGCGCCAGCTTGGGTGCTGGCATTTGTCAATACTGGAGGCTCAACCCCGCATGAAACAAAGAGATATTATTTCCCTCGCCCTGATCATCGTGCTGCTTGTGGTCGCGCTGATCGTTGTGCTGCCTGGAACATCCGCTCGGTTAAAAGACGTTGGCATCCAGCGGAGCATGGATTTCGTGCTTGGCCTGGATCTGCGCGGCGGTGTACAGGCGCTCCTGGAAGTCCCGCCTGAATATACGCAGGAGGTAACGATCCAGCAGTTAGAAGATGCCCAAAACATCCTCGAAAACCGCACCAACGCGTTAGGCGTCAGCGAAAACCAATTCCAGGTTGCGGGAACGCGCCGGATCCTGGCCGAGTTTCCTGGGTTAACCGACCCCGAGAGCGTGCTTTCGGTAATCAAAGAAACCGGCCAGTTGGAATTTGTTGACCTGGGCGACACGCGTTTGAATGAAGGCACCAAGATCAAGACCGACCTGGGCACTACCAACCAGGTTGAACCCACCGCAACCGCCACCACCGCCGCCGGGCAGCCAACGCCTACCGCGCCAGCCGCCGCGGACCCGAACGACCCAACCCAGAAAACCTGGCACACGATCATGACCGGCGAGCACCTTAAGTCGGTAGGAGTCACCCGGGACAATGTCGGGAAGTTTATCCTAAATTTTGAGCTGGATACGGAAGGCGCAAAGATCTTTGGTGATTACACCCGCGCCAACGTGGGCAAAATTTTAGCCATTGTGCTGGATAAAAGCATTATTTCCGCTCCTTCCATTAACAGCGCCATTACTGAAGGCAGTGGGATCATTGAAGGCAGCTTCACCAATGATAGCGCCAACGCACTGGCCATCCAGATGCGCTACGGCGCGCTGCCCATCCCCTTCGAGGTTGTGGAAAGCCGGGTGATCGGCCCAACCCTCGGTCAGGACTCGCTGCAAAAGAGCCTGATCGCCGGCATTATCGGCTTTAGCATCGTGATCCTGTTCATGGGCATCTACTACCGCCTGCCGGGCTTCGTCGCCATTCTTTCGATCGCGATCTACGCCCTCATCACGCTGGCGCTGTTCAAGCTGATCCCGGTCACACTGACATTGCCTGGCATCGCCGGCTTCCTGTTGAGCACCGGCTCGGCTCTCGACGCGAATATTCTGATCTTTGAGCGTTTGAAGGAAGAGCTGCGCAGCGGGCGCACATTCTTACAGGCGGTTGACCTGGCCTGGAAGCGGGCCTGGCCGTCCATCCGCGATTCGAATATCGCCACGCTGATTACCTGCTTAATCCTCTTTATCTTCGGGTCTTCATTTGGGGCAACGATTGTGAAGGGCTTCGCCATCACCCTGGCGCTTGGCGTTTTCGTCAGCCTCTTCTGCGCCATTATCGTGACGCGTTCGTTCCTCAATCTGGTGATGAGCTCCATCGATCCAGAGAAGAAACATTTATCGTGGTTTGGTATCTACGAATAAGGGAACGACAAAATGCTAAATATTCTCGGAAAACGCTACCTATTCTTTGCCCTTTCCGCGCTCCTTATCCTGCCCGGGTTGATCCTTATTGCGGTGCAAGGTTTACCGCTGTCCATTGACTTCAAAGGCGGCAGCCTGCTGGAAGTTCGTTACGCTTCGGGTAAACTACCAACCACCGCTGAAATTGTGGATCTATACAAAGATCTGAATATTGCCGACGTGCAAGTCACCACCACCGGGACGGATGCCCAAATGATCCGCTCATCGTTTATGGATGAGGGCGCGCGGGCAAACGTGGTGAGTGAGATGGAGAAGCGCTTTAGCGACACCATCACCGTACAGCGCTTCGACAGCGTTGGTCCGACGATTGGTCGCGAGGTAACCTCGCGCGCCGTACTGGCGGTGGGCGCCGCGGCACTGGCGGTCATTGTTTACATCACCCTGGCCTTCCGCGGGGTGCAGCATTCCTTCCGCTACGGCGTATGCGCGATCATCGCCATGTTCCACGATGTTCTGGTGGTGATCAGCCTGGCAGCCATCGGGGGGGTGTTGTTTGGCTGGCAGGTAGACTCGCTCTTCCTGACCGCCCTGCTCTCGGTAATCGGCTTTTCGGTGCAGGACAAAGTGGTGGTGTTCGACCGCATCCGCGAGAACAGCTCCATTTACCGCCGCCTGCCCTTTGAGACGCTGGCCAACCATTCCATCATCCAGACCCTGCAGCGCTCGATCAACACGCAGCTGATGACGGTCGAGTACATGCTGCTGGCTATGGCGCTGTTTGGCGGCATCACCTTGCGCGAATTTTCCATCATCCTGCTGGTGGGCCTGTTTATGGGCACCTATTCCTCGATCTTCATTGCCGCTCCGGCGCTGGTGATCTGGGAAAACAAGGAATGGAAGACCTGGTTTGGCCGCAAACCAGCCAACGCAGTATAAAGAAAAAATCATAACAGAAATCAAAACGGGCGCCGCGGCGCCCGTTTTGATTTCTGTTATGAGGTAAAATTAGAATAAGAATTTCCACAGTCCCATTCAAAAGTAGAGGAACTATCTATGCGTAAAGAGGTTGTCCTGATCACAGGAGCGAACGGTGAAATTGGGCATGGCCTGATCACTTTCCTGGCCGAGCAAAACGATGTGAATGTGATCGCTCTGGACGTGCAACCCCTGGACGACGAATTGAAACGCTACTGCATGCGTTTTATCCAGGGCGATATCCTGGATGGCATGCTGCTGGGCCGCCTGGTAGTTGAGTACGAGATCCGCACCATCTACCACCTGGCCTCCATCCTATCCACCAAAGCCGAATATAACCCCGAGGCAGCGCACCGCATTAACGTTGAAGGAACGCTCAACCTGCTGCGACTGGCGGTCGAGCAGTCGCAATGGCAGGGACGCCCGGTCAAATTTATCTATCCCAGCTCGATTGCCGCCTACGGGCTGCCCGGGTCTGGAAGTGAAAAATAGCCGCCGGAAAAGTAAAAGAAGCGGACTGGTGCAACCCGATCACCATGTATGGCTGCAACAAGCTGTACTGCGAGCACCTGGGCCGCTACTACTCACGGCATTACCGGCAGCTGGCAGCCGACCACGGCGGCAACACCACGGTCGATTTCCGCTGCGCTGCGCTTCCCGGGTTAATCAGCGCGGTGACCATCCCAACCGGCGGCACCAGCGACTATGGGCCTGAAATGCTGCATCACGCTGCCCAGGGGCTGCCCTATGAATGCTTTGTGCGCCCCGATACGCGCCTGCCATTTATGGCCATGCCAGACGCGATCAAGTCGCTGCTGCTGCTGGAAGCTGCGCCCGTTAGCGCGTTAACACAGCTGGTTTATAATGTCACCAGCTTCAGCCCGTCGGCCGCAGAAAATTTATAAAATTGTCAAAGAGGCCTTCCCCGCGGCGGAGGTAACCTTTGAGCCGCATCTCAGCCGCCAGGCGATCGTGGACAGCTGGCCAGCCGATATTGATGACAGCGCCGCGCAACGCGATTGGGGCTGGAAACCAGATTATGACCAGACCCGCGCATTTGAAGAGTACCTGATCCCAGCCATCCGGCAGCGTTATATCAACCCACAAAATGTATCCTGAGATGAGGTGAACAATGACAGCAACGGCACAGACGCCCCTTTATAGGTTGGGTGCAGACGACAAGATTGCGCCGGTGATGGTGTATACGCAAAGCGCCTTGTATTGGGGGGAACTGGTGGTGAAGGAAATGGTGCGAGTGAGCACCTGGCTGCGGACGAACAATGCCCCTGACCGGATACATATTTATAATGCGCGCGTTTTAAGCTCTATTGGCAGCCCGCAGGCAAAGCCGCAGCATTTTTCCGAGGTATATGTTGCCACCACGCAAATCAATGTCTTCCACATGATCCCACCACATAAGGATCCGCCGGATTACGATCCTTCCGAACCGAACCGGAAGATGGAACCGGTGACCATGCTGGTTAGCAATTTCCGCATCGATGGGCACTTGCGCCTGGCATCATCGGGTTCGGTGGATAAATTCCTTGAGGTGGCCCGAGAAAGCTTCACTTCCGTTTATGACGCCAAGATTTCCCATCCCAATAATCCATCTTTTGGGGTCATCCTGGTGCCGTACGTGATTGTGCGCCAGGAATTGACCGTGTTTACGATCTCTTAGGAATAAACACAATTGGGATCGGTAAAAGGCGCAGCAGGGCCGCGCCATTTTTTAGATCCCAATTATGAAAATTTTGGTGGTCGTTTATGCAATTCTTATCTAGATGAATTATCATATGAACGCTTCAATATAACTTTTCAGGTTTACCTTTTCAGGAGGAAGAAAAGCATGTCCTCATCCGAAACAACCCCTCAAGCATCTGCGCCCGATGGAGCGATCCCCTTTCGGGCGGAAACACGCCAGCTGCTGGATATTCTGATCCATTCGCTGTACACGGAACGGGAAGTCTTTTTGCGCGAGTTGATTTCCAACGCATCGGATGCGCTGACACGCATGAACTTTGTCATGCTCACCAATCGGGATGTGCTTGAACCGGAAACGGAACTGGGCATCTGGATCAGCACAAACGCCGAGGAAAATACGCTCACCTGCGCGATACGGGGGTGGGCATGACCCGCGAGGAATTGATCGAGAACCTGGGTACCATCGCGCATTCGGGAGCGCGGGCATTTTTGCAGGCCGCGAAGGACGCGGAGGCACGAAATAGTGCCGGCGCACGAAATAGTGCGAGCGCACAGAATAGTGCGAGCGGACAGACCAGCGCCACTCCGGTCTCCGAGATCATCGGCCAGTTTGGGGTGGGCTTTTATTCGGCCTTTATGGTGGCCGAATGGATCCGGGTGACCACGCGCTCCTACCAGAAAGAGGCCGAAGCGCAAACATGGTTCTCAGCCGGGGAAGATACGTTCACCATCGAGCCGGGCGGGCAGGTAGAGCGCGGCACGACGGTAACAGTGAAGCTAAAGGCGGACGCCAGCGAGTTTACCCAGGAGAACCGCCTGCGCGAGATCATTAAGAAGCACTCGGATTTTATCCCCTACCCCATTTACCTGGGTGCAGAAAAGCAACTGGTCAACCAGCGCACCGCGCTGTGGCGCCAGGGCCCGCGCGAGGTGGAGGCGAGCAAGTACGACGAGTTTTACCGCCAGTTCACCCTGGATTTCGAACCACCGCTGGCCCACGGGCATATGGTGGTTGATGCCCCGGTGCAGATGTATGCACTGCTGTTTGTGCCTTCCTCGGCGGAAAAGAATATCTTCTCACTACGCAAGGAAGAAGGTCTCAAGCTGTATGCCCGCAAGGTGCTCATCCAGGAATACAGTCGGGATTTGCTGCCCGAGTACTTCCGTTTTATGCAGGGGGTGGTCAACTCGGAGGATTTACAGCTCAATGTTTCGCGCGAGTCGATCCAGTCGAGCCGGGTGATTGCCCAGATGAAGCGCGCCCTGACCGGAAAAGTGCTGGATATGCTGAAGAAACTGGCGGAAGAAGAGAAAACCGCAAAGACGCAAAAACGCGAAGAAAGCGTAAAGGAAGAAGAAGCTTCGAACCAAGAAGAAAAAGCAGATGCAGAACAAACTGCGGAGATGGAGCCAGAAAGCGAACGCAGCTATACGAAGTTCTGGGAGAGCTTTGGACGCTTTATCAAAGAAGGCATCGCCACGGCAGGGGGGCCTGGCGGCGACCGGGATGGTCTGGAAACACTGCCACCCCTGCTGCGCTACCACACCCTCAACCAGCCCACGGAGATGGTCTCGCTGGATGACTACGTTCAGAAGCTCAAACCGGAACAGAAGAAGATTTATTACATCCTGGGCGATGATGACCGCTCTGTGATCCACAGCCCGCACCTGGATGTGTTCCGCCACACAGGTGTTGACGTGCTGTTGATGACCGACCCGCTGGATTCGTTCACCTTGATGACGCTCAAACAGTACAAGGATTACCCGCTGGTCAACGCGGCGGCGGAGCAGCCCGAAGGCAAAGCCGAAGAGCAGCCTGGCGAGGAAACAGAAGGCGCAAAAAGCGAGCCTATGCCCGCCGAAGAACTGGAAGGCCTGGTGCAGCGCTTTAAGGATGCGCTGGGCGAGCGGATTTCAGACGTGCGCACGACCGAACGGTTAATCGACTCGCCTGCCCGCCTGGTGGATAAAGAAGGTTCGCTCAACCAGGAAGTTCAGCGCGTGTACCGGCTGCTGCGCCAGGAATATGAGGTCCCGCAGAAAGTGCTGGAGATCAACCCGCGCCACCCGATCTTGAAGAAGCTGAGCGAACAGCCCGCGGACGGAGCGATCAGCAAGATGATCATCGACCAGATCTACGAGGATGCGCTGCTGATCGAAGGCCTGCACCCCGACCCGGCCGGGATGATCGGAAGGATCCAGGAATTGATGAAGGCGGCGCTGAAGTAATCGATAACCCTGGTATTTTTTAGGGAGGCAAACATGCCAGAACCAAGTGTCTTTGTTACCCGCAAGATCGCGCCGCAGGCGCTGGAGCGGTTATCCGGCAAGGCGCGTGCCGAAGTCTGGCAGGCGGAGGAACCGCCGCCCTATGAGCTGCTGCTCGAAAAAGCGGTTCAGGTGGATGGACTACTGACGCTGCTGACCGACAAGATCGATGCGCGGCTGATCGAAGCGGCGGGACCGCGGTTGAAGGTGATTTCGCAGATGGCAGTCGGCTTCGACAACATCGATATCGCCGCCGCCACGCGCAAAGGCATTCCGGTGGGCAATACCCCGGGAGTGTTAACCGAAACGACTGCGGACTTTACCTGGGCATTGCTGATGGCGGCGGCCCGCCGCGTGGTGGAAGGCGACAAAGAAGTACGCGAGGGCATCTGGCGCGCCTGGGGGCCGGATGTACTGACTGGCTACGACATATTCGGTGCGACGATCGGGATTGTTGGGTTCGGACGCATCGGGCAAGCCATGGCCAGGCGCGCCAAAGGCTTTAACATGCGCATCCTGTATACGGACCCAAACTGCGGAGAAGAGGCCGGCATACAATTGGGCGCGGAGTGCGTGGACCTGGACGATCTGCTGGCGCGGGCGGACTTTGTGACGCTGCATACGTATCTTTCCAAAGAAACGTATCACCTGATCGGCCGCGAGCAGCTGCAGAAGATGAAACCGACCGCCATCCTGGTCAATACCTCGCGCGGGCCGGTGGTCGACCCGGCAGCGCTGGCCTGGGCGCTGGAGAACCAGATCATCGCCGGGGCGGCGCTGGACGTGACCGAACCGGAGCCAATCCCACGCGACAGCCCACTGCTGAAGCTGGAGAATATTGTCATCTGCCCGCATATCGCCAGCGCCAGTAAGGCCACGCGGGTACGCATGGCGCAGATGGCGGTAGATAACCTGCTGGCCGGGCTGGAAGGCAAAGAACTGCCCAACTGCGCGAACCCAGAGGTGAAGAAGAGGATTAACCGCAAAGACGCATCGCGACAGTAGTCGCGCGGGCGCAAAGGAAGAGTAAAGAAAGAGCAAAGAAAGAGAGAACCACCGCCAGGGCGCGACCCGTGTCGCGCCTTTGCGGTTACATTTCTCAAAACGCGAACAGGAACACCAGGTCGTTGACGTTGGTGCCGGTGGGGCCGGTGATGAGCAGGTCGCCGAGGGCGGAGAAGAAGGCGTAGGAGTCGTTGTTTTGCAGATAAGCCTGGGGGTCTAACCCCAGGGCGCGGGCGCGCTGGAGTGTTTCGCCGGTGACCACAGCCCCGGCCGCATCGGTAGGGCCATCTTCGCCATCCGTGCCAAAGGCGACCAGGGCGACATCGGGCAGCCCGGCCAGCAGCGCGGCGGCGCCGAGGGCCAGCTCCTGGTTGCGCCCGCCCTTACCCCTGCCGCGCAGGGTGACGGTGGTTTCCCCGCCGGCCACGATGCAGGCCGGGCGCTGCAGCGGCTGGCCTTCAACCGCCACACCTGCTGCAGCACGAGCGCCAGTTTACCGCCGGCATCCGCGGCCTCGCCTTGCAGGGAAGTGGTCAGCAGGCGGGTGTGAAAACCCTGCCGCCTGCGCTTCGGCCAAGGCCGCTTCAGCTGCCTGAGGGTTGCTAGCCACAATCTGGTTCGTCACCTGCGCCAAAGCAGGGCTGCCGGTCTTCAACGTCTCGGGCAGTTCACCGCGCGCGCCGCGTTCCAGTACCCGGCGGATAGCGGCAGGCACCTGATCTTCAATCGCGTACTTGCGCAGGATATCAAGCGCCTGGGCATAGGTGGTCGAGTCGGCCACGGTGGGGCCAGAAGCGATCACATCCAGGGGCGAGCCAATCACATCTGAGAGGATCAAGCGTGATCACGCGGGCGGGAGCCGCCAGGCGGGCCAGCCCGCCGCCCTTCACCTGGTCCAGGTGCTTGCGCAGGGTGTTGATTTCGCCAATATCGGCGCCACAGGCCAGCAGCAGGCGGGTGAGCTCTTGCAGATCATCCAGCGTAATGCCTTCCACAGGCAGGGTCATCAGGCCGAGCCGCCGCCGGAGATCAGGCATGAATAACAGATCATCCTCACCGCCTGTCACTGCGCATCTGCTTGCAAAAAATGGACCAGCGCCCGCGCGCTGGCGACACTCTCCGCGGATGGGACCGGGTGGCCTCCCAGGAGCAACGCGACCCGCTCGGGCAGCGGGTCCTGTCCAGCAGAGCGATGTTTCGCAATCAGCACGCCCGCCGTGCACCCGCTCACCCAAGACATCCAGCAGGCCGCTGGCCATCGCCGGCGAGGCTTTGCCGGCGCCGACCAGGCGGATGCGCTGGATAGCCAGAAAGATCAAGCGACTGCCCGGCAACGTCCAGCCGGTCGCCGGACAGCGAAATAGCGCTCGCGCAACTGCCGCGCGGGGATCAGCTGCCTGCAGCGCGGCCTGGATGACCCGCTCTATTTGATCTGCCTGCTGTCGGGATACGATCGCATAGCGAAACATTTGGCCATTCACTCACCCTGCCTGCAAGAAGAAATGATGAAATACCTAGTGATTTTGTTACTTTTGTGCAGCGGATTTTGCGTAAAATAGGGATGGTTGCTTGTAAGGGTTTCCCTGAAAGGTACTCCATACTCGTAGAATTGTAGCCGAAATCAAAAATGTGATGTAAGATACTGACTATTGATCTTATTCCGTTCTTGCGGCTTCATCATAACAGCACTCAAAACAACTTGCGAATAAACTCTAAATTGGAGGATCTATTGTGAATAACTCTGCCCTTGATGCCATTTTAAAGCCAAAATCGATTGCGGTCGTTGGGGCTTCTGCCACCCCAGGCAAGATCGGATATACCGTCGTCAACAACCTGCTGAAGGATGGTTACACAGGGAAAGATTTTCCCGGTCAACCCGACCGCAACCGAGATTCTCGGCCTCAAAGTGTACGCCTCGGTGAAGGACATTCCCGAAACGGTCGAAGCAGCCGTGATCACCGTCCCGGCCAAGTTCGTTGCGCGATGTGGTCGAAGAATGCGGCAAGAAAGGGATCAAAGGCCTGATCGTCATCACCTCCGGTTTTGGCGAATCCGGCCGGCACGACCTGGAAGATGAGATCGTCAAGATCGCCCAGCGAGTGCGATGCACGCATCCTGGGCCCGAACATCGTGGGCGTGCTCTCCAACTCCTACAAGATGAACGCCTCGTTTGCGCCCTTCCTGCCGCTGAACGGCAAGGCCACCCTGATCACCCAGTCCGGCGCGCTGTTGATCGCCATCGACGCCTCCACCTACGTGCGCAAGGTTGGCTTCAACAAGCTGATCTCGATCGGCAATATGTCGGATATCGACTTCGCCGACCTGATCGACTGGCTGAATGAGGATGAAGACACCACCTGCATCACCCTCTACATCGAAGGTCTCAAGGATGGGCGCAGGTTCATGGATGTCAGCCGCAAGACCAAAAAACCGATCATCGCCATCAAATCCGGCGTTTCGGAACACGGCGCGGCGGCGGCGGCTTCGCACACCGGCTCGCTGGCCGGCGCGGCCAAGGTCTACAACGCCGCTTTCCAGCAGGCGGGGATCGTGCAGGCCTCCGACCTGGATAACCTGTTCGACCGCACCCTGGCTCTCTCGCTCCAGCCCCCGATGAAAGGCGACAACCTGCTGATCATCACCAACGGCGGCGGCGTGGGCGTACTGGCAACCGACGCAGCGGAACAATACGGCATCCCGCTGAAGTTCGCCCCCAAGGACGTCCAGGAAGAGATGAAAAAAGCATATGCCCGAGTTCGGTTCGGCCAAGAACCCGATCGACCTGACCGGCATGGCAGGCACCGAGTGGTACTACGACGCTACCAAAGTCGCCTACCCGCACCCATGGGTGGATGGGCTGGTGGTGCTGTACTGCGAGACCGCCGTCTCCGATCCGCTGGATATTGCCAAGGGCATCAAACAGGCGATCGATGAATCGGGCATCAAAGATAAGCCGGTATGCGTTTCCTTCGTGGGCGGCGAGCGCTCCGAAGCGGCCATGAACTGGCTGGTGGAAAACGGCATCCCAGCCTACGGCGCCCCGGATCGTGGCGATCAACGCCATGGCCGCCCTGCGCGAATACTACCGCATGAAGCAGATTATCTCGACGGATGCCGAACCGTGCGCTCCCGGCAACCGCCAGGTCGCCATGCGGTTCATCGAGAAGGCCCGCGCCGACGGGCGCGACTCGCTGACCGAGATCGAAGCGAAGAAAGTCTTCTCAGCCTATGGGCTGCCGATCGCGAAAACCGAGCTGGCCCGAGATCGAAGATGAGGCCGTCAAACTGGCCTACAAGATCGGCTACCCGATCGTGATGAAGATCGTCTCGCCCGAGATCCTGCACAAGTCGGACGCCGGCGGCGTGAAGGTCAACATCAAGGACGAGAACGGCGTGCGCGAAGCCTTCCGCACGATCATCGCCAACGCCAAAGCCTACAAAGAAACGGCTCACATCCACGGCGTCGCCGTCCAGGAAATGGCGCCCTGGGGCACGGAAGTCATCCTTGGCTCGGTGAACGATCCCACCTTTGGCCCGACGATGATGTTCGGCCTGGGCGGTATCTTCGTCGAGGTGCTCAAGGACGTGACCTTCCGCGTGGCGCCGGTGGCAGCCGAGCAGGCCCGGCGCATGCTGGGTGAGATCCGCGGCGCGCCGATCCTGCGCGGCGTGCGCGGCGAAGCCCCGCGCGACCAGCAGGCCCTGGCCGAAACCATCTGCGCCTACTCGAACATGATCGTCGACCTGAGCGATGAGATCGCCGAGTCGGACGCCAACCCGGTGCTGGTCTACGAAGAAGGCAAGGGCGTGAAAGTAGTCGACGCAAGGATTATTTTGAAGAAGAAGTAGCACGATTTGGGTAACGCGGGATGCGTTATGCGGAGAATAGATGGAGACTCCCCACTGATATGGTGGGGAGTCTTTTTGTTATTATTATTGGGTGCGGTCGCACCCCATCCCTATCCCGGACACTTGCTGCTGGCGCGCCAGGCAATCGCTTTGGGTATCATGCATTTCGCTCCAGGTTGCAAAGAAGTGTTAAAATGGAGCATCATCCATTCCCCGACCAAGGAGTTTGCTTCTATTATGTCGAAGAAGGTTTTCGTCAGCGGTTGCTTCGATTTACTGCACAGCGGTCATATTGCCTTTTTGGAAGAGGCGGCAAAGTACGGTGATGTATATGTGGCGCTGGGGTCGGACAAAACCGTGTATGAGTTGAAGGGGCGCGTCCCGATTAACAACGAGGATGAACGGCTGTATATGCTCCAATCGCTGGGCTGTGTTAAAAAAGCCTTTATTTCGCGGGGTGCGGGGATGCTGGACTTCCTGGAGGAATTCAAGGAAATCCAACCGGATTTCTTTATTGTCAACGAGGATGGCAACCTGCTGGCAAAGCGCAAACTGTGCGAGGAACACGGGGTGGAATATCTCATTCTGCGGCGTAACCCGCACGCCGGGCTGACCGCTCGTTCCACTACATCGCTGCGCACGGTGACGACGATGCCGTTCCGCATCGACCTGGCAGGCGGGTGGCTGGACCAACCCTATGTCTCCAAGTTTTATCCCGGCCCGGTCCTTACCGTTTCCATCGAGCCGACCATCGATTTCAATGACCGCAGCGGGATGGCTTCCAGCACACGCCGTAAGGCCATTGACCTGTGGGGGCCGCGCTTGCCGGCCGGCGACCCGGAACGGCTGGCGAAGATTCTATTCGCCTACGATAACCCGCCCGGAACCACCTATGTCTCCGGCTCGCAAGACGCGATTGGGATTGTATTCCCTAATCTCAATATCGCCCATTATGACGGAGCGTACTGGCCAACGCGCATCGAATCGGTGTGCGATGAACCGGTGCTGCGCGCCCTGGAGCAGTCGCTCTACCTGGTGCCGCTGGGACCGCGCGGGCCGGAATATGACGTGCTCAGCGAGACCTGCATCAACCGCGAAAATGCTAAGGCGCTCGCAGATGCCGCCCTGGCAGCCTGGGACGCGCTTTTAAAACAAGACATCCGGGCATTTGGCGCAGCCTTCAAGGCGGCCTTTTATGCCCAGATTGCCATGTTCCCGCTGATGATGAATGAGATGGTGTCCGAGATGATCGAACAGTATAAAGACCAGGCGCTCGGCTGGAAACTATCCGGGGCAGGCGGCGGCGGTTACCTGATTCTGGTATGCGACTGCGCGATTGAGAACGCCATCCGCATCACCATTCGCCGCAAGGACGATTGAATTCGCGCTTCTTGCGAAGCGCGTTTACTTTTGCAAGTGCTGGAAAGCACCCTCCCAGGGCGTACCCAGCCGGTGACGCACCGGCACATCCACGTTGTTGAGCTTGCCGCCGAGCTGGGCTACCGCCAGCGCGATGGTGGCCCAATCATCGTTGAGGACGGCTTCACGCAGCTGTTTGCCTACCCGCTCCGTCCAGACCCATTCCATGCGGAACCGGTCGGCCTTAACCCAATAGCCTTTTTTCTCCCAGGCAACCACGGAAGACTCGATGGTTTGGTTTACTTCTAATAAGGCCAGCGAGATGTAAGCCGCCAGGTCGCGGCTGTGCTCGTCAGGCTCGGATTGGCGCATTAGCTCGCGCATGGCGAGGACGATGGATTTTACCAGGCGGTTGCGTTCCTTGCCTGCCCCTTCGGGGTTGATGATTCTACCCAACAGAACCTCCAGGTGGTGATCGGTGTGACTTTGGAGATTATAAACGAAGAGGGAGTTAAGGGGTAGAGTGGGCGGGTGTTCCCGCTCACTCTACCCCGGCGCTACTCATCGACGGGGCTTGAGGTGATTTTGGCGATCGTGTTCCAGTACCAGCACGGGTCGTTCTGGTCCAGCAGGTTGTTTAAAGGCGATTACTGTCCGGGCGGAATCTGCCGCAGGCTGGATACGATCGCACTGAACAGTGACAGGTCGCCCATGCCGCTGACCAGGACCATTTTACCGTTTATGATGGTCACCAGTTCGGTGGACATTTTATCGCGGTCGCCGTAGCCGCCGATGGGATCTTTACCCAGGTTATAGAGAAAACGATGGGCCAGCAGTCCTTCGCGCAGCACCCATTCTTCCTCAGCCACGGTCTGGATCGTCAGACCAGCTTCGTTCGTCGTAGTCGCGGCGCGGCGTTCGGCCACGGCCTGTTCGAGCGTTTTGGGGCCATTATTGATTACAGTCAGATCGATGGCGCCCATGTCGGGCGGGATGCCTTCCTGCTGCTTGGGGCCGCGGTCAGCATGCGGGGAGCGCAGCGAGGCGGTGTAGGCCATGGAGTCCTGTTTCACATCATCCGGTAAGGCGTTAATCTCCCAGTTGGCGGGATAGTCTAATGCCAGGCCGGCGACTTTGTCTTCATAGGTGGCAACGGGCAGGCCCAGCTCCTCCAGCGTCTTGGGAAGGGCAACAGAGGTGCCGGTCGATGTCGGCTGGTTAAGGTCAGTGGTTGGGGCGGCGGCTGTGGCAGGAAGTGTGGCTTCTTCCGGGGTTTGGGTAGCCATTTCAACGATTTTTTCTTGCGTTGCCACGGCCGGTGGGGCAGCCCCGTCCGCCCCCACCGGGGGAACGTCGACTGCCGGGAGGGGCATGGGTTGCGAGGCAACCGGCGCGCAGGCGGTGAGCAACAGCAAGAATAAGGTCAGGCAAAGAAGAGGCTTCACGTTTCATCTCCAGGTTGTTTCTTTGCATTATAGACTGGTTTGGGCGGAATTTTGTTCCCAAATAAACGTATAAGACTTTTGTATGAGTTTTTCCAGCGCCGATGCACTGGTTCGCTTCATTCAAGGCACTTATGGTATAATCCGGCCCGTAACGTGGCGCGGGGAAGTGCTGGAATTGGCAGACAGGCATGACTTAGGATCATGTGCCGAAAGGCGTAGGGGTTCAAGTCCCCTCTTCCCCATTGGATGCCATTGTCATTCTATCCTTTGGGAAGGTCCACTTTGAAACTCGAAACTGTCGCTCTTGACGACCAACAGACAAAGCTAATTGCTGAATTCGACACCGAAACGCTGGAAAAGTACAAGCGCCAGGCGGCGCGTAAGATTTCGCGCAACCAGAAGATTCCAGGTTTCCGGCCTGGGAAGGCTCCTTACGATTTGGTTCGCCGGATGATTGGCGAAGACGCGCTCCAACAGGAAGCTGTCGAACTGATGCTGGATGAGGTGTATCCGCAGGTTTTGAAGGAAGCCAACCTGACCCCCTCTGGACCGGGCAAACTGGAAGAGATTGTAAAAATGGACCCGCCCACGTTCTCCTTTATCATCCCGCTGCCGCCCCAGGTGGAACTGGGCGATTATAAGGCGCTGCGCAAAGAATATGCGCCTGAACCGGTGACGGACGAACAGGTAGAGGCTACCATCCGCCGCCTGCAGCGCAGTTACGCGACCGCTGAACCGGTCGAGCGCGCTGCACAGCAAGGCGACCTGGTTTCGTTCAAGCTGAGCGCCAAACGCGCCCAGCCGGAAGAGGGCGAGCCGGAGATGCTGGTCGAGGAGACCCCTTACCAGCTCGTCGCCGGAGAAGATGAAGAAGACGAAAAAACCACCTGGCCGTATGTCGGTTTCTCCAAGGAACTGATTGGGCTGAGCGAAAATGACACCAAGACCGTTGCACATACTTTTGACGACGAAAGCCCGTACGAAGACTTGCGCGGCAAAGAAGCAGCGTTTACTATTGTCGTACAGGGCATCAAAGAGCTGCACCTGCCCGAACTGACGGATGAATTTGCGCAGTCGTTGGGTGAGTTTGAGAACCTGGAAGGGCTGCGAAATGCCGTACGGATGCAGCTGGAGCAGAATTCATCGCAGCAGTACGACCAGAAGTATTTCGACGAGTTGATTGGTGAGATGGTGGAACAGGCGACGATTAAGTACCCGCCGCACCTGTTGGATGAGGAAGTGGAGGATTTCATCAAAGGTCTCGAAAAGAACCTTGAACGCGACCACCTGGACCTGGAAACGTATTTGAAAATGCGTGAAATGGACCGGGACAGCTTTATCGAAAAGGAAGTGAAATCCGCCGCGGCTCGCCGCCTGGAACGCTCGCTGGTGATGGAAGAGTTTGCCCGCCGCGAGAACGTTGAGGTCAAGAGTGATGAAGTCCGCTCGATTTATTATTCAGCGCTGCAGCAGCTGCAGCAAACACAGGAAGCACGCAAGGCTCAAAAGGACAAGCGCAGCACGCAAGAAATGGCTAATTCTCTTGCCATCAATACGGTCAACAACATCTTCAACCAGCGCATGATGATGCGCTTGAAAGCAATCGCCATTGGCAAGGGCGATGAGCCAGAGGAAGAACTGCCGGCGGCGGACGAACAGCCCGCAGAAACACTGTCGATGGCGGATGTACAGCCAGCGGCAGAGGAACTGCCGGCGGTAGAGGATCAGCCCGCGGTGGACGAGCTGCCGGTGGCGGAAGATCTGCCAAAGGCGATCGAACAGCCTGAGGCTGAAGAGCAAACCGCTGGTGAGGCCGATGTGCTGGCGCAAGAAACCGAGCATGGCGACGAAGATTCGTCACCGGCTGGTGAAACGAAAGAAAACGAAGCCTGATGCGTTCCTGGGTCGTGACCGATCGAAGTAGATGCGGCTACAAGTAGCCGAGCTACATGTAGCCGAGGCTTCAAAAAGCCGAATAGGAGGATTAATGTCTACTGCAATGGAACCGTTTAAGAATGTAATCCCCATGGTGATCGAGACTTCGGCCCGTGGGGAACGCGCATACGATATTTTCTCACTGCTTCTCAAGGAGCGCATTGTCTTCCTTGGGACGCCTATCGATGATCAGGTTTCCAACGTGATCGTCGCGCAGTTACTATTCCTCAGCCGGGAAGATCCTGAAAAGGATATTCAGATGTATATCAACTCTCCTGGCGGGGTAATTTACGCGGGTATGGCCATCTACGACACGATGCAGATGATCCCCAACCGGATTAGCACCGTAGCGGTAGGGGTCACCGCATCGTTCGGTACGGTCTTGCTGGCAGCGGGCACCCAGGGGCAGCGCTACGCTCTGCCGCACGCCACGATCCACATGCACCAGCCGCTGGGCGGCGCGCAAGGCCAGGCGTCGGATATTGAAATCCAGGCGCGCGAAATCCTGCGCTTGAAGGCCCGGCTGAACAAAATCCTGGCTGATAATACCAACCAGACATTGGAAGTGATCGAGCGCGACACCGAGCGCGACTTTTACCTGGACGCCTACCAGGCAGTTGAGTACGGCCTGGTGGACAAAGTATTGGAACCGCCAGCGAAGTAATTTTCTGGCATCGATCAAGACACTCAAGCCGGATGGCAGCAAGATGCTATCCGGCTTCTTAATGGAAGCATAGGATTGAGAAGAACATGAGCACAGGCATTCCGGCTAACATCAAAGGGTTGATCCTCGATATGGATGGGGTATTGTGGCGCGCCGACCAACCACTGCTGGATATGCCGCGCTTCTTCGCGGAGTTGAAGGCGCTGGGCCTGCCGGTGGTGTTTGCGACCAATAACGGCACGCGCAGCGTCACGCAGTACGTGGAGCGGCTGGCCGGGTTTGGGGTGCCGGTTGAGCCGTGGCAGGTGGTTAATTCAGCCATCGCGATCGCCGACTACCTGAGCAAGCAGCACCCGCAGGGCGGGCCGGTATTTGTCGTGGCCGAAGTGGGGGTGATCGAAGCGCTGGCGGATCGAGGCTTTACCCTGGCACAAAAGGATGAGCAGCCGCTGGCAGTGGTCGCCGGAATGGACCGGGGCATGTCGTACGACAAGCTGGCCAAGGCGGCCCTGCTGATCCGCGCGGGGGTGCCTTTTATCGGCACCAACCCCGACCTGACCTTCCCAACGCCGTATGGGCTGGTGCCTGGAGCCGGAGCGACGCTGAAGTACCTGGAAGCAGCCACCAGCGTGCCACCGGTGATCATCGGGAAACCCGAGCCGTACCTGTACCAATTCTCGATCGAGCGCCTGGGCACCCGGCCTGAAGAGACGCTGGCAGTCGGTGACCGGCTGGAAACAGATATCCTGGGCGGCCAGCGCGTCGGCTGCCCGACGGTGCTGGTCTTGAGCGGAGTAACCACCGCCGCGGAGGCGGAAGGCTGGCAGCCTCAGCCCGACCTGGTGCTGCCAAACCTGGCCGACCTGCTGCCGATTTTGGTTGCGCATGTTAAACAGGCCAACCCTTGAAAGTGTTTGAAGAAAAATGATGAAACCTTTGATTTATGATCTGGATCTTGAAGCGCTGAAAGCCTTCCTGATCCAACTGGGGGAACCGGCTTACCGGGCGCTGCAAATCTGGCAAGGGGTATACCAGAACCTGTGGGCGTCCCCGGATGAATTCAGCAACCTGCCTAAGGCGCTGCGCGAAAAACTGGCCGCGGAGCTGCGCTGGACAGCGCTGGTGCCGGAAACGGTACTACAGTCCAAAGACGGCGAAACCGTGAAAACCCTTTTCCGCCTGATCGATGAACGCGAAATCGAGGCCGTGTTAATGCGCTATGAAGAGCGCCGCACCCTGTGCATCTCCACCCAGTCCGGCTGCGCCATGGGCTGTGTATTCTGCGCCACCGGACAGATGGGCTTTAAACGCCATCTGACCTCAGGGGAAATCGTGGCGCAGGTGTTGTATTACGCCCGACAGCTCAAAGAACAGGGCCAGCAGGTGACCAATGTGGTGGTCATGGGCATGGGCGAGCCGTTCCATAACTATGAAAATACGCTGGCTGCCATCGACCGTTTGAACGACTCTAAAGGCTTGAACCTGGGCGCGCGGCGCTTTACTATCTCCACGGTGGGATTGGTGCCCATGATCCGCAAGTTCGCGGATGAGATGCGCCAGGTTAACCTGGCGATTAGCCTGCATGCCGCCAACGATGAAGCGCGTTCCGCGCTGCTGCCGGTCAACCGCAAGTACCCCATCGAGCAAGTGATCGATGCCTGCCGGTACTATGTCAACAAGACCAGCCGGCGAGTGACCTTTGAATGGGCGCTGATCCGCGACGTAAACGATTCTCCCGAAGTGGCCCACCAGCTGGTCAAGCTGCTGAAAGGGCTGATGTGCCACGTCAACGTCATTCCACTAAACCCGACCCAAAAGTACGCCGGGCAGGCGACCACGCGCGAGCGCGCCCTGGCCTTCGCCGACGTGCTCACCAAAGCCGGCATCCCCTGCACCATCCGCATCCGCCGCGGGATCGACATCCAGGCCGGCTGCGGTCAGTTAGCCAGCCAAGAAAAGGCGTAAAAAACACCGGGGGACTGTGCGAGTTCGCCAAAGAAAACTTTTACCAGCACCATTCTGCGCAGATTTGTACTAAAATTGGATAACCACACAGTCCAATCTACAAAATCCATCGAGCGCAGCAAGCATGCTTCATCGCAACGCGGCAATCTATATTCTGGTCATCCTCCTGGCCGTCCTGGTCGACTTCTTCCTCATCACGCAGTGGCGGAGAAAACGAAGCGGGCAAAACCAGAAATCTGCCGCGCTGGGAATTAAGCCCGGATTTCTCTATGCGCCTTCACCGGTGCTGGACCTGCTGCGCAAGCTCTCACGGCCGGTGCTTGAAAAAATCCCCTTCCAAAAAATGCACCTGCCGCCGGGTTTGAGGATGCTTTTCCAGCATGCTGTGCGCCTGGTGACGAAGATTGCCTGGGGCAGTTTGCTCGAACTATGCGTCATCTGCCTGTGGGCCGCCTGGGTAAGCAGCCCGCTGCTGATCACCCCAGCGGACGCGATCCCGAGCGGGGGTGAGTTTGCCAACCTGACCCAAACGCATGCCATCTGGACGCTCCTGCCGCGCTGCGGAGTGTGCTTTTTGTGGAACGGCTCGATCAACGGCGGCGCGCCGGCCTTTGCCGAACTGACCGGGGCGGTGCTGCACCCGCTGGTTTTCATTCCGGTATTGTTGTGGGGCGTGGTGCAAGGCGCAAAGGTAACCTATTTTGCCAGCCTGGCTCTGGCGGGCATGGCCCAATGGGGGCTGGCGCGGGCACTGGGTTTGGGCTGGTGGCCGCGCATGTGGAGCGGGTTCCTGATTGTGGTGGGCGGGCATTTATCGAGCAAGATGGAAAACGGCGACATCGGCCTGGTGTTGGGGCTGGCATGCGCGGCCCTGGCGCTTACGTTTGGCGTGGATCTGTTATTCAATCGCAACCGGAAATCGCTGGTCTGGCTGTCTGCCGCGCTGGCGCTGACGCTGCTCTCCGGCGAGGGATATATCCAGGTGGCAGTCGTGCTGACCCTGCTGCCAACCCTGGGGCTGTTGTGCCTGCGGTTGGGTAAACATTTTCCAGAGGATAAGCAAGCTCAGCCGGCCTGGAGGGATTATCTGCTGGCGCTGGGGCTGACGATTCTGCTGGGCGGGATCTTTCTGGCCCCACTGCTGCACTTCCTACCCGAGATGGGCAAAGACGCGGACGCCAGCCTGAGCAACTTTCCACCCCTGGAATACCTGCCGCTCAACCTGGTGATCCGCGACCTGAATTTTCACCGCACACCGATCCTGGGTAAAGACCCCTATCTGGCAACCCACATGATTTACATCGGCTGGGCGCCGGTGCTGCTGGCTTTCCTGGCTTTGCGCTTTGCTCCGGCCCGCATGAACCGGTTGGTGTGGGTCTTTTTCACCGGCATCGGACTGGTTTTTCTGATCACTTCTGCGGACCTGCCCCGAGCGCTGCTCAACAATCTGCCCGGCGTTGGGCTGCTGCGCCACCTGACCGTGGCCAGCGGGCTGGTGGTGCCGCTGATCGTCGGGTTAGCGGCCGCCAGCCTGGACGAAATTTCGCAACGGCTGGCAAACAGGCTGCGGAGCTGGACGCCCCTGGCAGACCTACCGGGAAAAGTGCGAAACCTGCTGGCCGGCCTGCCCGGTCACCTGGCGATGGCGGGACTGGCCGTTCTATCCATTATGCCGTGCTACACGCTCAGCCAGGAATTTCTGAGCGTGCGCGAAACCCGTTATTTGGATGAGCACATGCAGGTAATCCAAACGGGCACCGCCCAATGGATTCAACCCCCTTATGGGTTCTACGAATGGACTCCGCGGGCCTTGGAACACGGCATGAAAATTGGTCATACCTGGCGGCCGTGGCATTGGGAGGACCGGGAAGCACCGCCGGCGTATATTGAAGTGGTTTTCCTGCCGAAATCGACCCCCAGCCAGACGCCTTTTCAAACCATCGGCGGATACGGCTTCCTCCTGCACCCCGAGGGGGAATATGCAAGTGTGGCAGTGCAGAACGCGGTCCAGCCTGTGGCTTGCCAGGCCAGCAGCCAGGGGGGATGGATCGATGTGACCTGCGACACGCACAGTCCCGGCCTGCTCAGCGTGCACGAGAATGCCTGGCAAGGCTGGTACGCCTGGGTGGATGGGAAACCCATCCACCTGATCGAGGGGCAGTGGCTGCGGGTGGCAGCGCTGGCTGGGGAACATCATTACCAGTTTCGCTACCTGCCCTGGGATGTGCTCCTGGGAGCAATCCTGACGCTGGTGGGGATCGGGCTGGCGATATGGGTTTACCAGCGAGTATAGTTCTTCTTCCACCAACTTGCTGTATCTCCGCGCAAGATTTTATAACCCTTCAATTGGTAAGTTCCTCAGCAAAGACCCTTGGGAGGGCAACAATGAGATCCCGCTTTCATACAACTATTGGGTCTATGGATTTAATAATCCAATAAACAACATGGATCCTTCAGGAAATAAACCGGTTTTCCGCCTCAACCCATCTTTGACTGTGTTAATCCTAATACATTCCAGATAAGGAAAGATTACCTATTGAGTAAATATGGGATCAGAATTGATGGTGCCAATTGGATTGAAAGTGACGTATCAAGTATTGTGGATGCAGCTGATACCATGAACGAAAAGCTAAGAGGGGGTTTAAAATATCTTACGGGTGGGCAAACAGTTTAAAATTTGTGAGCCGAGTAGGCACTTATTCAGGATGGACTGAAATTCAACACGTAACCTTTTATGCCGATCCAGGAAAAATTTCTTATATGAATATTTACCACGAATTTGGGCATGTGCTTGATAATCGTTTACCTGTCGTAGACTTTTATTCTAATAATCTGAGAAACGCATCTATCTATGATGCGAACGGCAAGTTTGTATTTGGGAACGATCATGGAGTATATCGTAGGCTTTTGGATCAAGAAGTTGGATTAAAACAACTTACAGTATGGGACTCAAAGCGCCGCCAAGACCAAGCCGCGCAACAAAATAAGCTCGCGCAGCCTGGCGAGGAATGGGGGGATATGTGGGCCAATTATGTTATTGACAACTATGACCTATCACGACTTAATGGAAGGCTTCGCAACAAATGGGTAAAGGACATTATTGACGAAGCAATCAATTCATTAGCCCCTACACCAGTTAATCCTCATTGGGGGCGATAATGGGCACGTTGATGCGAACCATGATTCTACTTCTCTTTTTTTCGGTAGGAGCAGCTAGTTGCCAAATGCAGCGAGTTACTTCTGTCCCTGTTCGACAAGAAACACCACACCAGGTAAAAACTGTAACACTTACAGCAGTTTCACAGAGTTTTCAGATAACTCCGATGATTACAAATACTTTTATGAGAGTACCTGCGACCCCCACAGCTACAGATACTCCTACTCCAACAATTTCACCCACGACACATCCCACTTTGACGAAACAAGAATCAGAGAAGTTAACCACAGAATATATAATGACCAATGGTGGTTGCAAGGAATGTTTTTGGGGGATTGTTCCGGATGTGGCTACTGTAGATCAAGTGGAAACCTTTATTACAAAAATGAACAGGGTTTCTGAGCAAGACCAGAATAATATTAGTACTGGCTTTAGCACAAAGGATGGATTAATTACAATTGAATTTATTTTTCACTACAATGACACATCAATGATTGATGGGATACGTGCCTATCTAGGAAATTTCAATAACCCAGGAGTTAGCCGAGCAGACTGGTCTTTTTATAACCCTGACAATATTCTGCGTGAATATGGTATTCCTTCACGTATTAGGATTGCCGCGGGTACTGGCCCAATTACCCCTTCACAGAATAAGACGGATTACTATATGTCATTTACCTTCGATCAATCAAATATGGTAATTGAATATGCTTATGCGGAAGAAGCAATTATAGATTCTAGCGGGTACAAAATATGTCCTATTAAGGATCGAATAACATCAGCTGCAGTTTGGTATGGAGAGTATAAAGAAAATCCACCCAGCTATAGTACAAATATTGATCAATTATCTAACTTAAGTAACGAGGGTTTTTATCAGAAGATGACTTCTGAGGACGGAGGGGAGTGTATTAAAATAAAAGCCGTACAATAGTGCTTGAAACGAGAATTGTGATTAAGTAAGCTGGTAAAACTTTGATTTTTCATAAAGCCTAGCATAACCTAAGGTAGTATCAATATGCTGGTGTCCCAAGATTGTCTGTATCGTTATAGCTGGAATACCAGAATTTAGCATCAAAGTAGCACAGGTAAAGCGTAATTGGTGAGGAGTGATTACGACTTTGATATGCTTCCCATAAGTTTGTAACCGCCGCTGGCAGTAACGATTGCTGAGTAGATTCTGGCGATACAGGAATACCCAATCCTTGTCTGTTTTGGAGCCCCGTTCATTAAGATAGGAGCTGAGTGCGCCAAAAGCCTCATTACTCAAGTAAATCAATCGCTCTTTAAAACCCTTCGACATTTCGATCTTCAGCCGGTGGTTTTTCCAGGCGAATAAAATGTCGCCGGGGCAGCACCGGGTTGGCCGGGGCGGTAGGGGATTCTGACCGCCAGAAAGTGATAGAACGAGCGCAGCGCATTCAGGCGGCGATTGATAGTAGTTGACGCGTGAAGTTGCCCCTGGCAAAACTCGATGAAGCGGTCGATATCGCGTAGGGTGATTTCGCCCGGCGTCTTCCCCGACCAGGTGAAGAACAGGACCAGGTCGCTGGTGTAGTGGATGGGCGTACTGGCCTGCGGCGCTTTTCACCGCAGCCATTTCTGAAATTGTTCGATTTCTGGTAACATGGAAATACCTCCTGGTGGTGGGGCGAACCATTCGTTCGCCTTAAATGGATGACAGAAACTTTGGCCGGTTTCCATCTCCAGAATACCACCAGGAGCATTTTATGGGCTATTTTTACCCGGTTTGGAACATAATGTAAGAGCAGGCAATAAGCCGACAGCTGTACCAGAATCTTGAATAAAGTAATGTTATAATTTCCACTCTATGGAAAACATCTTCAGTAAATGGCGACAAGGGCTGGAAAAAAGCAGCAAGGCGACCTTCGGCCGGATTGCGACCCTGTTTGGCGCGACAGAAATCGACGATGAAACCTGGGAGGAACTGGAAGCCATTTTGGTGCAGTCCGACCTGGGCGTTGAGACAACCGAAGATATTATCAAATCGATGCGCAGGCGGGTGGAAGATGAAGCCGTGATCTTTACCCACGATCTGCAGAAGACGCTGCGGGATGAGCTGCTGCGCCGGTTAGACCCGGTTCCGCCGGTCCAGCTGGACAACCAGCACCCGGCTGTGGTGCTGCTGGTGGGGGTGAACGGCTCGGGCAAGACCACCACCGCCGCCAAGCTGGGCAAGCAGTATCGCCAGCGAGGCAAGCAGGTGCTGCTGGCGGCAGCCGATACCTACCGCGCCGCGGCAGTCGACCAGCTGCAGGTGTGGGGCGACCGGCTGGATCTGCCGGTGATCGCCGGGCAGCCGAATGCCGACCCCGGCGCGGTGGCCTTTGATGCCGTCCAGGCAGCCGTATCGCGCAAGATGGATATTGTCCTGATCGATACCGCCGGGCGGCTGCACACCCGCTTCAACCTGATGGAAGAGCTAAAGAAAGTCTACCGCGTGGTGGGCAAAGCCCTGCCGGGCGCTCCGCACGCCGTCTGGCTGGTGCTGGATGCCACCACCGGGCAGAACGCGCTCACCCAGGCGCGGGCCTTTAAAGACGCCGTCAAGGTGACCGGGGTGATCCTGGCCAAGCTGGATTCATCCGCCAGGGGCGGGATGGCCTTTGCCATCCAACGCGAACTGGGCCTGCCGATCCTGTATGCCGGGCTGGGCGAGAAACCAGATGATTTACAGCGCTTCGACCGGGAAGCATTTGTGGATGGGATACTGGGACAACGATAATATTGGATTGAGGTGAACTAATGCAAGATCTCGCCGATCGCATGAAACGCGTATTGGAAGCACTTACCCTTTTACAGGTGCATCTTTGACCTGGCGAAAAAAGAAGTCGAATTAGAACGCTACCAACAAAAAATCCGAAGCACCCGACCTATGGAACGATGCGGATGCCGCGCAGCGGCTGATGAAAAAGATCTCCGAACTGCGCGAGGAGATCGAACCAATCCGTTCGCTACAGCGCCGCGCCCAGGATGCCCTGGAACTGGCCGAGATGGACGACGAAAGCCTGCGCGCCGAGCTGGAGCCGGAAGTTGACGTCCATCGAGAAGCGAGGCGGCCAAACGCGAGCTGAGCGCGCTGCTTTCCGGCCCATACGACAAGGGCAATGCGCTGCTGACCATCAACGCCGGCGCGGGCGGCACCGACTCGCAGGATTGGGCCGCCATGCTGGAGCGCATGTACCTGCGCTGGGCAGAGCGGCGCGGCTACGAGACCGAAATCCTCGACCGCACCGAAGGCGAAGAAGCCGGGATCAAAAGCGTCACCATCGCCGTCAACGGCCGGTATGCCTACGGCTATCTGCGCACCGAGAAGGGCGTGCACCGCCTGGTGCGGCTCTCGCCGTTCGACGCCGCCCACCGCCGCCACACCTCCTTTGCTCAGGTGGAAGTGCTGCCGGATATGGAAGACGACGACGCGGATATTCAGATCAACCCGGACGACCTGCGCATCGACATCTACCGCTCATCCAGCGCCGGCGGGCAGAACGTGCAGAAAAACGCCACCGCCGTCCGCATCACCCACCTGCCGACCGGGATCGTGGTCTCCTGCCAGAACGAGCGCTCGCAAATGCAGAACCGCGAGAATGCCATGCGCGTGCTGCGCGCCCGGCTGCTGGAGATCAAACGCGAAGAGCAGGACAAGCAGCTGGCCGACCTGCGCGGCGAATACATCAAGGCCGAATGGGGCAGCCAGATCCGCTCGTACGTGCTGCACCCCTACCAGATGGTCAAAGATCACCGCACCGAATACGAAACCGGCAACACCCAGGCGGTGCTGGATGGGGAAATCGACGGGTTTATGGAATCCTATCTGCGCAATCTAAAGCCGGTGTCACCGGAAGAGTAGCGAAACCATCAACTATGCCAAGCTCTGAACCGGTCAGCGGATATTATCTCATCAACGGGCGGCGGATCTATGCGGAGCTGCATGGGGTGCGCCGAGCCGGGCAGCCGGTGATTGTCGTTGAGGTTGGATCAACTCAGGCGGGAACCAAGGACCGCGGTTGGTGGCCGGTGCGTGATGTGCTGGCAAGAGAAGCGCAGGTACTGTTTTACGATCGGGCCGGGTTGGGAGAGAGCGACCCTACCAACCTGCCCCGCCCGATTGGTGATTTCACCGTCGATCTGCATGCCTTATTAATCGCGGCCCAAATCGATCCGCCGTATTTGCTGGTAGGTGGTTCCTTTGGCGGGCTGATCGTAACCCATTACGCGGCGCAATATCCGGGTGAAATCGCCGGGATCGTGCTGGTAGACTCAACCCATCCAGAGCACAACTTGCGCACACTGGCGCTGCTGCCGCCGGAAAGCGTGGAAGAAGGCCCGGCGTTAAAGAATTTCCGCGATCTGCTTTGGGCGGAATTGTCCGCGTCAGGTGAAACCAACGAGGAAGAAGGCCTGGATTTTCCAACCAGCATTCGACAGATGCATGCGGCATGGGATCTGGGGAATACGCCGATGATCGTATTGACCGCCGGGCAGGACAGCTGGGAAGAAGGTTTCCCGATGGATATCGCCAATCGTTACGAGCAGCTGTGGCTGGATCTACAGCAGGAGCTGGCGGCCCGTTCTACCAAAAGCACCTGTTTCACAATCGCGGAAAGCGGTCACTGCATTCACGAGGAAGCGCCAGATGCCGTAATCGATGCTGTGCGAGCGCTATTACCTGGATCCTGAGCCGAACGCCTTACCGTCCAACGAGCCAGGCATTCCGCCAAAACAGGATGAATCGCACCGCTGATTCCCGCGCTTTCCCTCTTGTCCTGTCCCCAATTTCACCTACAATAGGGCAGAGATTCTTTTTTTCCCGAACCCCCTCTCTGGAGAATGCAAAATGGTTGAAAAGTTGGGCTGTATTGTACCGGTAAACGTGCTGGAACGTTTTATGCGCGATGTATTTGTAAAACTGGACGTGCCCGAAGATGAGGCTCGTATCTGCGCCCAGATTTTAATCACCTCCGACCTGCGCGGAATTGAGTCGCACGGCATCCAGCGGATGAAGATGTACTATGACCGCATCCGCAAGGGCATGCAGTACGCGAATACCCGCATGGAAATTGTGCGCGAGTCGCCGACCACGGCGGTGGTGGATGGGCATAACGGCATGGGCCAGGTGACCGGCTACCATTCTATGCAGATGGCAATCGAAAAGGCGCGCCAGTACGGCATGGGCGCCGTGGCAGTCCGCAATTCAGCCCATTATGGCATTGCCGGGTATTATCCGCTGATGGCCATCCAGGCGGGGATGATCGGGATGTCTTTCACCAACGCGCGCCCCTCGATCGCGCCAACCTTTGGGGTGCGCCCAATGCTGGGCACTAACCCGATCGCTTTCGGCTGCCCGACCGACGAACCCTTCCCGTTCCTATACGACGCAGCCACCTCCATCACCCAGCGCGGGAAACTGGAAGTGCTTGACCGTCTGGGAAAACCCGCGCCAAAAGGCTGGGTAATCGACCAGGACGGCAATGATCTGACCGATACGACTGACTGCCTGGACGGTTTTGGGAAGGAAAGCGCGGCGCTCTTGCCCTTAGGCGGCGCCGGGGAGACCCTGGGCGGGCACAAAGGCTACGGCCTGGCGACGATGGTGGAAATCTTCAGCGCTTCGCTGCAAACCGGCAGTTTCCTCTACGGGCTCACCGGCATCGGCGAAAAAGGCGAGCCCCAGCCAAACCGGCTTGGGCACTTCTTTATGGCGATCAACATCGAGAGCTTTACCGCACTGGATGATTTCAAAAAGACCACCGGGAGCATCCTGCGCGAGCTGCGCGCGGCGAACAAACAGCCCGGCTGCAGCCGCATCTACACCGCCGGCGAGAAGGAATACGAAAACGAACAGCGCGTGCGCCAGGCAGGCGTGGTGATCGTGCCCAGTTTGCAGAAAGACGCGCAGATTATGATTAAAGAGCTTGGGCTAAACGAGTACCAGAACGTTTTCCTCTTATAAACCAATCAAAAAATCAACCGCTTGAAATTCTCCCTCCCACCGGAGTATAGTGATATCCATACATCGATGGCTTCTGGGAGAATGTTTCTATTTCCAGCGGGCCATTCGATCGAATGACAGGACCGGCTGGCATCGGCAGCAGCGCGATCCTTGATCAAACTTATACAATTCTTACCGCCAGAAGCTTGCGTAAAGAGATATAATTCCCGCAAGGATTGTGAAGGGAAGATTATCCATGAGTGTGAATCATGAGCTTGTAGTATCCAAACCGGAAGAGCTGGCAGAATATTTTGAAGGCAAGACAACCTTAAACCGGATACCCAGCAATGATGTCTTGTTGATCTGGCAGGCGTATATTTTCGCGGCGGAAGCCCACAAAGGCCAGACGCGCGAGTCCGGCGAGCCGTTTATCATCCACCCATTAGCGGTTGCGAAGATGGTGTACGAATTGGGCATGGACACCGCTACCATTGCCGCCTCTTTCCTGCATGATGTCGTTGAAGATACCAATGTTCCACTTTCCCAAATCCAGGAGATGTTTGGCAATGAAGTCGCCTCACTCGTGAATGGGGTAACTTCGCTGAAGAAATATGCCTTCCCGGATGCGGAAAAACGCGACGCGGACGCGATCAAAAATATTTTCCTGGCGATGATCACCGACGCGCGCGTGATCATCATCAAGCTGGCAGACCGGCTGCATAACATTCGCACGGTATCCCACCTGCCTTTGGATCGACAGAAGCGGATTGCGCGCGAAACGCTCGAAATTTACGCGCCGATTGCCGAGCGCATGGGGATCTGGAAGATAAAAAGCGAACTCGAGGATCTTTCGCTGCGCTGCCTGGAGCCGGAAACATATAACCAGATCGAAGCAGCCCTGGAAAAGAGCTCGGAGGAACACGAGATCCTTTTAGGGGAGATCATCACCAAGCTTAAAACTCGCATGTTCCAATCCGGCTTTGTGGAAGGCCAGTTTGAAATATTAGGGCGGCGCAAGCATATTTACAGCATTTATAAAAAAATGAACACGCCCAAGTACCTGGGAAAGGGATTGAACCGGATTTACGATAAGCTGGGGATTCGCGTAATCGTCGATTCGGTGCAGGACTGCTATGCCGTCCTGGGGATCGTGCATTCCGAATGGCCGCCGCTGGGGGGGGAGTTTGATGATTTTATCGGCATGCGGCTGCCATCCGGGTACCAGTCACTGCACACCACGGTAAAGTACGGGCCGGCTGAAAATGACGTGGTGGAGTTCCAGATCCGCACCTACCAGATGCACAACAACGCCGAATACGGCATCGCGGCGCACTGGCGCTATAAAGAGCGCGGCACGTACCGCCCGGACCCCGGGATTGAGCGGAAGATTGCCTGGCTGCGCCAGATGCTTGAAGAACCCCAGGGAGAAGATTCGGAATCGTTTGTGGCCTTCTTGAAGGCGGATGTGCTGCAAGATCGGGTGTACGCTTTTACCCCGCGGGGCGATGTGATCGACCTGCCGCAAGGCGCTACCCCGATTGATTTTGCATATCACGTGCATACCGAAATCGGGCACCACTGCCGGGGCGCAAAAGTGAACGGGCGCCTGGTTACCCTGGACTACCAGATGAAAACCGGGGATGTGGTCGAAATTTTAACCACGAAACACGGCGGCCCTTCGCGGGATTGGCTGAACGTCAATCTCGGACTGGTCAAAACCCAACGCGCCCGCTCGAAAATCCGCAACTGGTTTAAGTGGCAGAACCGCGAGCAGAATGTTATGCAGGGCAAGACGCTGCTCGAACGCGAGCTCAAGCGCCTGGGGATTGATCTGGAACCAGAAAAGCTGGCCAAGCTGTTTGATTACCATTCCATAGAGGATCTTTTTCTGGCGATCGGAACGGGGGATCTATCGACCACAAAAATCGTCAATAAGATTTCCGACCTGGGAAAAGAGAAATCCTTTGACCCGCTTCTGGCAACCCAGGCCCCCGATATCAAGACGATTACCGATCCTTCGGCGATCACCGTTTTCGGTCTCAAGGGTATGCTGACCACCTTTGCGCGCTGCTGCAAACCCGTTTTGGGAGATGATATCGTTGGGTATGTGACCCGCGGACGGGGCGTTACCGTTCACCGCCTGGACTGTCCCAATATTCTGCGGCTGCAAGATACGGAACGCGTGATCAAAGTAGGCTGGGGGCAGGCCCCAAAGACATACCCGGTACCGGTGGAAGTGAAGGCGTACGACCGGCAAGGATTGATCCAGGATATCTCGAACGTGCTCAGCGAAGAGAACATCAACATCCTCGAGGTGGGCGTGAAAGTCAGCCATCACCTGGCGACGTTCAACCTGGTGCTCGAAATGGGTGATATTGCCCAGCTCAGCCGGGTGCTGACGCGCATCGAGAATTTGCCGAACGTTATCGAATCCTACCGGATGCGCCCAGGATAAAATCTGCTATAATCTTGTTGCCCGTAGCAAAGAGGGGTTCTATTTGGCAGGCTTACTATCCGTCCAAGAAGCGCAAACGCGCATATTGTCTTTTTTTCAGCCAGTCGATGAAGAGATGGTGCCCCTAACTGAGTGCACCGGTCGCGTCCTGGCTGATGATATTTTTGCACCCGGAGATCTGCCTCCCTTTGCCAATTCCAGTATGGACGGCTTTGCAGTGCGGTCCGCGGATGTGCAAAATACGCCGGTTACATTAAAAATCATCGCGGATATCCCCGCCGGCTCCACTGCGGACACCAGCCTGCAAACCGGACAGGCCGCGCGAATCATGACCGGCGCCCCCATTCCGGCTGGCGCGGACGCGGTTGTCCCGGTGGAGGACACCGATCTGCATATGTATTTTCAAGGCGCAGCACCTGCCAACCAAACCCCGGAGGTGGTAAAAATCTTGCGCGGCGTGGGAGCCGGCAGCTACGTGCGCCCGCGCGGACAGGATGTGCGCCAGGGACAACTGCTGTTAAAAAAAGGCCGCAAGCTCCAGCCGCAGGATGCAGGCATCCTGGCTGCCATTGGGCAGGCGCAGGCGCGGGTATTCCGCCAGCCGCGGGTGGCGCTGTTTTCTTCGGGAGACGAACTGGCTGCTCCCGGGCAAACGCTTGGGCCAGGGCAGATCTATGATTCCAACAGTTATTTCCTGACAGCCATCCTCGAACAGGCGGGCGCGCGAGTCATCCGCCTGGGAAATGCCCCGGATGACCCGCGCCAGATCGAGCTACTGCTCAATGATGCCGCCGCGCAGCAAGTCGACCTGATCGTCACTTCCGCGGGGGTTAGTGTGGGCGCATTTGACTTCGTCCGGCAGGTGATCGAGGCGAAGGGCAGTCTCAGCTTCTGGAAAGTGAATATGCGCCCTGGAAAGCCGCTGGTGTTTGGCTCGTTTTCCGGGATCCCGCTGGTCAGCCTGCCCGGCAACCCGGTTTCCGCGTTTGTCGGCTGCCTGGTGTTTATCCTGCCGGTGATCCGAAAACTTACCGGACGGGAAGAGGTATTCCCGCCCCGGCGAAAAGCGCTGACCGCCCAACCCATCGAATCGGATGGGCGCGAGAGCTACCTGCGTGCATTGGTCCAGAATCTAGATGGAAAACTCACCGCAACCTTGACCGGACATCAAGGTTCGGGTAATTTGTTCTCTTTGGTACAAGCAAATGCTTTACTGATTGTCCCCTCTGAGGTAAAATCGCTCCCGTCAGGCGCGGAGGTAGAAATCTGGTTTTTCGATGATGATTAATTAATATATTCCTCTTCCCTGTCATTAATTTAATTCTTTTCATGAACCTCACTTGCCGGTCTGAGAACCAGGCATACCCTAACCATAAGCCAGGAGGAAAATAATGCCTCGAATTCGTTGTCACTATCTCGATTGCGTATTCCTTGACGAGGGCTATTGCAGCGCCGCCCAGGTCGAAATCGACCCGGACACCGGGTGCAACACCTACAGCCCGAATGCCGAAGCCGCTGCTGGGGATGAGTGGGACGAGGAAGAAGAGTTGGAAGAATGGGAGGAAGTCGAGGAAGAAGATCAGGAAGATGAAGAAGATATGTGGCTGGATGAAGATGAGGAGGAATAGCACCTCCTCAGGAAGAATAGCACTTCCTCAGAAGGAGTAGCGTCTCCTTAGGAAGGACAGCACTTCCCGAGAAAGAAAAGCGCTTCTGTGTGAAGCGTAACGGTTCCTGATGAGCAGCAGCATGCCTCCAGAGGAAGACTGAAATCGAGTTTTCTGAACAAGGGTATGCATTCCTCCACTTTGAATATTTTTCTCCTTGCTTTTTTCAGCATAAACTGTCTGCCGAGGACCCCGGACAATTGCAGTTCCGGGGTCTTTTATCCCTGACCCCGCGGGGTCTTTCATCCTAAACCCCGGCGCAGGGTCTATTCGAGAAATAAAACAGCATGCACCCAGAAGAGCGCAAGAATTTAGTTCGCAATTACATCGCCAACATTCTGGATGGTGGTTTTTTTGGTTTTGGAATCGGCTTCAGCTCTTTTTCCACGGTCATTCCCCTGTTTGTTGCTACGATGTCAGACTCGGCGATCCTGATCGGGTTGATTACCGCGGTCCACGTGATGGGTTTTCAAATTCCACAGCTGCTGATGGCACGTTCTGTCTCGCGATTGACCCGCTATAAACCGATGGTCATGTGGATGACGGTGCATGAGCGGGTGCCATTTTTAGGCCTGGCGCTGATCGCGTTATTTTATCGCCAGTTGGGGCCGGTTCCGGCAGTCATCCTGACGTTTAGCATGCTGGTGTGGCAGGGTCTGGGGGCGGGCTTTACCGCCAACGCATGGCAGAATATGATTAGCAAGGTAATCCCAAGCGAAAACCTGGCGATGTTTTTTGGGTTGCAGTCTTCCGCCGCAAATCTGCTCGCCAGCGTGGCAGCCATTGTGGCGGGAATACTGATCGAGAAACAGCCTTTCCCGATGAACTTTGCGCTGTGTTTTGTAATCACCTTTGGGATGCTGGTGCTGTCATTCATTGCCCTGGGCCTTACCCGCGAATCGGATCACCCGGTGACCGTCACGGCGGAAACACAGCCGGCGATCTGGCACAGCATGCTCGATATTTTCAAACGCGACCGGAATTTTGATTGGTTCCTGGTTGCGCGTACAGTGGTGCAGTTTGGCACCATGTCTTTTTCATTTTATACCGTTTACGCGGCATCCCGGCTGATGGCGGGGGCTTACACGGTGGGCGTGTTGACGAGCGCGATGATGATTGCGCAGGTAATTTTCAATCCACTGCTTGGCTGGGTCGCCGACCGCTGGAGCCGCAAGGGAGTGCTGGAGATTGGCGCGCTGGCCATCTTTTTCAGCGCAATGATGGCTCGCTTCGCGCCATCGGTAGCGTGGATGTACCCGGCAGTCATTCTGGCAGCGGTGGCGAACACTGCTTTCTGGACCATCACGTTGGCGATGACGCTCCAGTTTGGCGCGGACCATGAGCGACCCACGTATGTTGGGATGGCCAACACTTTGATCGCCCCGGCAACCATGGTCGCGCCGCTGGTGGGCGGATGGCTGGCCGACGCGCAGGGCTACCCGTCCACCTTCCTGGTCTCGGCCATTGCCGGGCTGGTATCGGTGGCAGTGTTCCACATCTTCGTGAAAGATCCGCAGAAACGCGTCCCGGCCAGTGAAGTGGAACGGGAAAGCGCGGTTATTTAATTTTCGTCTGGTTTACGCCACATTGCCCGGTATGAAGCAATGGCCTCTTCCAGCGCCTCGCGCACGGGAGTGTAGCGGATCCCCAGATCGCGCTCGGCCTTGGAGCCATCACAGCAAAAGCCATTCTTCAGCGTCCAGCCCGCGTCAATGGAAAGCCCCCACAAAGGCGGGCGGCGAATGATCTGCGAAATGCCAGTCAGCAGGTAAGCCGCGGCGAGCACCATCCAATCGGGGAAGCGAAACAATGGCAGCGGCACGCCGGATACTTCGCTGATCAGGTTGGCATACGCCCTTCCGTTGAGCGTCTCGCAGCCAATCAGATATTTCTGTCCGACGGTCTCCGGCTTCTCGGCGGCGCGCAGCAGCGCTTCCACCAGGTCACCAACATATACATACGTGGCAAGGGAGTTATGGAAGATGGTGCTGGGCACATGGCGCCGGATGATATCCTGAATATAATGGCCCGCTGGCTTTCCCATCCCCTGCCCCAAGCACGATGCCGGGGTACAGCACCACCAGCGGCAGTCCGCGCCGGCGCTGGTACTCCCAGGCAATTTCGTTCGCGATCCCTTTGGTACGGGCATATTCGCTGAAAAAGCGCGGGCCGGGGCTGCACTGCTCAACAATGGGGTTCTGCGCGGGTTTGCCATACACAGCCACTGTGCTCACATACACCACTTTTTTGATGGACGCGTCCAGCGCGGCGTCCAGAACATTGCGCGTGCCATCAATATTGATGCGGGTGAAACGATCGCGGTCCGGCTCCCACATCGAATACAGGTTGGCCAGGTGAAATAACCAATCGCAGCCCTGCATGCCTTCATCCAGGGCTGCCCGGTCATTTACGCCGCCCAATACCAGGCGGACGCCTAAATCTTCCAGCAGCCGGGTCTGGCTGTCTTTGCGTACCAGGCAGCGCACGGAATGGCCCTCTTCCACCAACCGCCGTACCAAATGCCTGCCAATAAACCCGGTTGCACCGGTAACGAAGATTTTCAACGATGGCACCTCCAGCACAGGATGGCGTTATCATAACGCAGAACCAACTGCCGCACAAAGGGTTTTCAATACTGTAAGAACGCAAGCGCACCCGACCGGGCGGTAATTCCTGTATAATCTCCATTCATCCTTTTCATCAAAAGCGGCTTTTAGGAGCGTTCTATGCAGCCTGGCGTAATCGGAACTGTTCTGTGGGTAGACCTGTCCCTAGGCATCATCAGCGAGGAACGCATTCCTGATGAGGTTTATCAGCGCTTCCTTTCTGGAATTGGCCTGGCGGCTTTCCTGCTTTACCGCGAGATTCCGAAAAACGCCAACCCGCTAGGGCCAGAAAACGTGCTCTGCTTTGTCTCGGGGTTGTTGAGTGGAACCAACAGCCTGTTTACCGGACGCTGGATGGCGGCAGCGAAATCCCCGCTGACCGGGGCATGGGGGGAGGCAAACTGCGGTGGAACCCTGGCATCCGCGATAAAACGCAGCGGGTACGATGGAATTTTCTTCAAAGGAACCAGCCCCCGGCCGGTGTACCTGGTGATTAACAACGGAAAAGCCGAACTACGCGAGGCAGCGGACTTGTGGGGCAAAGACTGCATAGAAACCGACCGGCTCCTGCGCAGAGCGCACCCAGACAGCGCGGTGGCCTGTATCGGTCCAGCCGGGGAGCGGCTTTCGCTGATGGCCGGGATCAGCAATGACAGCGGCCGGCTGGCCGCCCGTTCCGGATTGGGGGCGGTGATGGGCGCCAAGCGGTTAAAAGCCGTGGTTTTGCAGGGCAAGCAAAAGATACCCGTGCATGACTCCAAAAGCGATGCAGCATCTGAGCCAGAAAGCATATGCCGCGGTACGCTTCAAGATCCCTTTGCCGGGCGGTAAGATTACCCGAATTCATGGGCTACGCTGATGCGCATGCTGCCCTTCCAGTGGGCGCAGGACGGCATGCTCTATAAATGGCTGCTGCAGCGCTGGGGAACGATCAGCATGAACCAGATCAGCGTGGAGATGGGCGATGCACCCATCCAGAACTGGCGCGGCAGCAGTCAAGAATTCGGCTTCCAACATTCTGATTCCAGCGGCCCGGATCAGGATCACGCAGTATGAGCAGAAGAAGTATCACTGCCGCTCGTGCGCGCTGGGCTGCGGCGGAATTATCTCCAAGGCGGTGGATCCAGGAAGGCCACAAACCCGAGTACGAGACGGTGCTGTCCTGGGGCGGTCTGCTGCTGAACGAGGACCTGGACAGCATTTTCACGATCAACGACCGGCTGAACCGGGCCGGGATGGATTCGATCTCGGCCGGGGGGACGGTGGCATTCGCCATCGAATGCGCGGAAAATGGGCTGCTCCGCCCAGAAGACCTGGATGGGTTGGATCTGCGCTGGGGAAACAGTCCGGCGATTATGGAGTTGGTGGAGCGCATGATCTCACGGCGCGGGATCGGCGATCTGCTGGCAGACGGCAGCCGGGCAGCCGCCGCCCGGCTTGGCAATGGGGCGGAAAAATTCGCCGTGCAGGCGGCGGCCAGGAGCTGGCCATGCACGACGGGCGCAACGACCCGGGGTTTGCCCTGCACGCCGCGGTCGAGCCGATGCCGGGACGGCATACCAACGGCTCGCAGCTGTATTACGAAATGTTCCAGCTCTGGACGCGCGTACCCGGCCTGCCGCGGGCAAAGCTGTTCTACTGGAAAGGCGCCAAGTACGCGACCGGCGGAAAGCAGGGCCGCGACCTGGCCACAGCGGCGGTAGCCTGCAGCCGCTTCAGCCAGGTGATGAATGGCGCCGGGCTGTGCCTGTTTGGGGCGTTTATGGGCGTCCAGCGCCTGCCGATTTTCGAGTGGTTGAATGCCGCCACCGGCTGGCAGACAACGCCCCAGGAATATATGCAAATCGGGGCACGCATCCAGGCGCTCAAGCAGCTATTTAATGCCCGCCAGGGCATCCCGGCCCGCCACACCATCAACGCGCGCGCGATTGGCCTGCCGCCTCAGCAGCGCGGAGCAAACCGCGACCGGACCCTGGATATGGACGCTATGGTGCGCAACTACTGGGCGGCGTCCGGCTGGGACCCGGAGACCGGAATGCCAGGGCCGGAAATGGTTGCGGAATTGCAAGTTGAGGTGCCCTGAATATCTTGCACCAGACCACGGTTGCGGTTACAACCATGCTCCAACTATGCGCATTGTCCCAGTTTGATTGTTAAATACGTTCTTCCCAAACAACAAAGATTGTGTGTTTTCGTATACAATTAATGAAATCGGAGGAACGAACCATGACAGACTGGTACCAGCTCAGCAGTCAGGAAACTGCCGAAAAACTCGCTACCGACCCTGCCACCGGTCTTAGCGAAGCCGAAACAGCCCGCCGCCTGGAACAATATGGGCTTAATGAACTGGTCGAACGCGGCGTGAAGGGTCCGCTGGCGATCCTGTTGGAACAGTTGACCGGGATCATGGTGGTGATTCTGATCGTCTCCGCGGTGGTGTCCCTCATCCTGGGCGAGTACACCGATGCTATGGTGATTTTCATTATCGTTGTCCTGAACGCGGTGCTGGGGTTTACCCAGGAATACCGCGCCGAACAGGCCATGGCAGCCTTGAAACGTATGGCAGTGCCGCGCGTACACGTGCGCCGGGATGGCCACTTGCAGGAAATCAGCGCGCGCGAGGTGGTGCCCGGCGACATCATCCAGCTGGAAGCCGGGAATTCGGTTCCCGCAGATGGTCGCCTGGTCGAGAGCATCAACTTGCGCGTGCAGGAATCGGTGCTGACCGGCGAATCGGAGGCGGTGGAGAAGAATACCGCGCCCCTGAACGAGGACAACGCACCCATTGGCGACCGGGTAAATATGGTTCACATGGGCACGGCCGTCACGTACGGGCGCGGGACGGTGGTAGTGACCGATACCGGGATGAAAACCCAGCTGGGCAAAATTGCCGATCATGATCCAAACCGTCGGGTCGGAAAAAACGCCTCTGCAGCGGCGGTTGGAACAACTGGGCCGCGGCCTGGCGGTAGCCGCGCTGGCAATCGTGGCGGTCGTTTTTGTACTGGGCCTGCTGCGCGGCGAAGATGTGCGCGTGCTGATCCTGACTTCCATTAGCATGGCAGTCGCCGCCGTTCCGGAGGGGCTTCCGGCGGTGGTTACGATTGCCCTGGCACTCGGCGCGCAGCGCATGCTGCAGCGCAACGCGTTGATCCGCAAACTGCCCGCGGTGGAAACACTCGGCTCGGTTACCGTCATCTGCTCTGACAAAACCGGCACGCTGACCGAAAACCGCATGACCGTTACCGTTGTAGATGTAGCCGGGAATTCGCTGAACTTGCAGGAACGCCTGCGCAGTTTTAGCCCCACCGTCAGCCAGGATGACCCGGTTGAACCGCTGCTGCTGGAAAGCCCGGCGGTGGTACTGACCATGGCCGGCGGAGCACTGTGCAGTGATGCCTCGTTAGAGTCAGTGGCTGGGGAACCGGGCACCTTTTCCAGCATCGGCGACCCAACCGAAGGCGCGCTGGTGATCGCCGCGGCGCGCGGCGGGCTGTGGAAGGCGGAACTGGACCAGGCCTTCCCGCGCGTGGCCGAGGTGCCGTTCGATTCGGAGCGCAAGCGGATGACTACCGTGCACCGGCCTGTACCCGAAAAAGTGCCCGCCCTGCTGGATCCCTATAAAGACGAGCGCCCGGATTTCTTCGCGCCCGATCATTACCTGGTGATCACCAAGGGCGCGGTGGACGGCCTGCTGGACGTCTCCGGCTGGGTGTGGACGCGGGGTGAAGCCGAGCCGCTGGATGAGAAATGGCGCGAGCGGATCCTGAAAGCCAATAATGACCTGGCGCAAAACGGCATGCGGGTGTTGGGTGTGGCGTTTGGCCAGCGCGAGCTGGGCGTGGTCGATGACGCGGTGGCAGCCAACCTGGGTGAGGGCCCACTGGAAAGCGATCTGATCTTCCTGGGCATGTTTGGCATGATCGACCCGGCCCGCCCGGAGGTTAAGGAGGCCGTACGGGAGGCGCAAACCGCCGGTATCCGCCCGGTGATGATCACCGGGGATCACCCGCTGACGGCCTCTTATATCGCCAGCGAGCTGGGGATTGCCCAACACGGGAGGACGCTGACCGGGCGCGATCTGGATGAAATGCCGGTCGAGCAGTTTGAGTCGCTGGTGGAGGAAGTGCCGGTGTACGCGCGAGTATCGCCCGAGCACAAGCTGAAGATCGTCCAGGCCTTGCAAGACCGCGGTCAGATTGTCGCCATGACGGGCGATGGCGTGAACGACGCGCCAGCGCTCAAAAAGGCAGAAATTGGCGTGGCCATGGGCATCACCGGCACGGACGTTTCCAAAGAAGCCGCGGATATGATCTTGCTGGACGACAACTTTGCCACCATCGTCGCCGCGGTGGAAGAAGGCCGGCGCATCTACGACAATATCCGCAAGTTCATCAAGTACACGATGACCTCCAACGCCGGGGAAATCTGGGTGATGCTGCTGGCGCCGTTTGTGGGCATGCCCTTACCGCTGACCCCGCTGCAAATTTTGTGGGTCAACCTGGTGACGGATGGCTTGCCCGGCCTGGCGTTGACCATCGAGCCGGCGGAAAAGGATACCATGCAGCGCCCGCCCTACCCACCGCGGGAAAACATCTTTGGGCGGGGTATGGCGCGCGATATCCTGTGGATTGGCCTGTTAATGGGGTTGGTTTCGCTGGCGGTTGGCTATGTCTATTACCGGATCGACCCGGCTGCTTCCCCGGCGGTCTGGCAAACGGTAACCTTCACCACGCTGACGCTGGCGCAGATGGGCAATGCGCTGGCGACGCGCTCAGAACGCAGCACGATCTTCCAAATCGGCCTGTTATCGAACAAAGCCATGCTGGGCTCGGTGCTGCTGACCTTCGCGCTGCAAATGGCGGTGATCTATATGCCGTTCCTGAACCGGGCCTTTTCGACCACCCCACTCAGCCTGCGCGATCTGCTGATCAGCCTGGCTTTCAGCACCATCGTGTTTTTCGCGGTTGAACTGGTGAAATGGTTACGGCAGCAGCGGACCGCGTAAACACAACGCGGACCGCGTAAAACACAACGCGGACCGCGTATGACAACTGCGCAGGGCGCACAGACGCGAAAGGTTGGACGATTATGATCCGAAATTCCAACCCGCCAGGAGCATCGCCTGGGCGGCCTGGGTCAGATATTTTTTGATGCGGGTGAAGCTGTCGCCCGCGGCAGTGAAATCCCGCGCATCCGCGCTGTCGAGCGCTTGCAGGTAGCTGGCTTGCAGCAGCTCCGCTTCTGCTCCGGCACGCTTGAGCCAGGTGTCGATCTCAGCATAGGCTTCTGGCGGGCGGCCGATTGCACCGAGCCGGCGGCCCTCGGTTACAACCTGGCTCAGATTATCCTTGACCTGGGCGCGCCAGGCGGCATCCTGCAGCAAGGTGTTGTCGCGCATCAATTGATCATTGCTTGCCAGCCAGCGCTCCAGCGCCGCGGCATACGCCTTCAACCGGATGGTGGCTTCGGTTTCATAGACCACCGGGTCCAGAGGCGGAGCCGGTGTGCGTGTGGGCGCCAGGGTGGGAAGTTCCAGCGCGCGCATCTCGCGCGTGGCAACGATGGGCAGCGGCTGCGTCGGCAGCAGGTTGGTCTTCTCGATTTTGCCCTGCCCGGCTACGGTGATTTCAATATCGCCCGGATCCGGATTGGTCAGGTCAGGGAGGTTGAGATCTTCGAGACTTAATGTCGCTTGCGCAAAGGCCGCCTCAATCCCATGTGTCACCGCGGGCAAGATGCCCGGGGCATCGGTGAGATCGAGGTAGAAAAGAAGCAACCCCACGCCAAGAATAACCAGCAGCGCAAAAAAAATCTGACCGAAAAAAGAAAGCAGGGTTTTCACAATGTGCCTTCCCAGAAAGAAAAGAACGGTATATGAATAAGTATACCATACCATCCGAATTAGTAGAACATATTTTCGGATATAAAACAAAATGCTGGCAGTGGCGGTTTGGTAAACCACCACTGCCAGCATAAAAAGATCGTTTTAGCGCCAGGCAGGCTGCAGGTCATCCGCCTGGTTCCTGGTGACGTTAGTAACCTGGCTGCCGTCCCTGGCCATCACGTAGATTTCCTGGTTGCCGTCGCGGTTGGTGGAAAAGGCAATCCACTGCCCGTCCGGTGACCAAACCGGCAGGCGATCGTCCGCAGGATTGCTGGTTCGCCTGGTTGGTTGGCTGCCATTCAGCTGCATGGTGTAGATTTCATGGTTGCCGTCCCGATTGGTCACAAAGGCAACCTGCCCGCCGCCCAACGGAATGGCGGGGAACGAATCATCCGCCGCATTCTGGGTCAGGTTTACCGCCTTGGTGCCGTCCGGATTAACCGCATAGATCTCGTTGTTGCCATCCCGATCGGTGGTAAATAGTATCTGGCTGGTGGAGGTAAGCAGGCCGCCTTGCGTATACCAGGCTGGTTTAAAATCGTTGGCAGGGTTCTTGGTGAGATTGACCGGGTTCGAGCCGTCGGCTTTCATGACATAGATTTCGGTATTGCCGTCCCGGTTGGTGGTAAAGGCAATCTGACTACCGTCCGAGGACCAGGCCGGGTAACGCTCATCCGCCGGGCTGTTGGTAAGATTGAGCGGGTTCGTACCATCGGCATTCATGACATAGATTTCGTTATTGCCATCCTGGTTAGTGGTAAAGGCAAACCGGCTGCCGTCTGGAGACCAGGCCGGGTCGGACTGCACCGCGCTGCCACTGGTAAGCGGCCGGGTGCTGCCGTCCTGGCTGTTAAAAAGGTACAGGTGCGGGCCACCGTCACGGCCCGACACGAAGAGGAAGACCTGCTGCCCAGGCACAGGAAATGGAACCTGGGTGGACTGGGTGGGCTGCGTTGTCACGGTTGGTGAAATAACCACCGGCGGTGGGGTAAAGGTAGAGGTGGGCGGCAAAGGTGTGAAGGTACTGGTCGGCGGCGGAAGCGTAAAGGTTGGCGTAGGCGGGACGACCGAAGCCGTGATGGTGGGCGGAAGTGGGGTAAAGGTGCTCGTGGGAGGTATGGGCGTAAAGGTCAAAACCACGGTTTGGGTTGGCACAGGCGTAAGGGTAAGGGTCGGTGTGGGCAGCAGCGAGACGGTTGCGCTGGGCGCCGTGACCGGAATTGCCCCAACCGCAGTGGCAGTAAGGTTTGCGACTACGGTGGCGGTCGCAGCGGCGTTGGCCGTGGCCGTCTGGGCATCTAACAGGCCAATCTGCGCCTGTGATGTTTCTTTCGCGCCCGTCAGGCGGTTCTGGTTCCAGTTCCACAAGAGACCCAGCCCGCAGACCATCGTCAGGCAAAGCATAAGCAGCGCCGGAAGCACCCAGACCGGGATGAGCGCGCGGCTGAGCACTTCGCCGTTGTGTCCCTGGCTTTCTCCACCAGAGGATTGGATGGTCACCCGGTAGGGTAGAGTGGCGCGCTGGCCAAACCAATTGGGGTTGCGCGGTGAAGCCGCGAAATCAACCACGGCTGTCTCACCGGGCATGACCTGCACCGGCCCGCGGTTGTTCGGGACAAACTCCAGGTCATCCTGCTGGTTTTGCCAGCGGATGGTATACGTATCGGGAACAGCGCCGAGATTGTGAATCCGCACCCGGGCCATCTGCCCGGCATCGATGTGACGCGGGGAAAGATCACTGACAAACTGGTTCCCCGCCGCCAGGCTGAGCATGGCATCTACAATGGTGTACTCAGAAGGCTCGGCCTGGCTGGAAACGCGCAGCCGGAATGGATACAATCCGGACTGACTGCCCAGGGTAGGCTGGATCAACAAGGTGAACTCGCTGCTCGCACCAGGAGCCAGGCGGGCTAACTGGGCAGGACCCGACAACCACTGCGGCGGGATTCCATCCACAGTCAGGTAAAAGGTGTCATCCAATGACCCATGGTTGGTGACTCTGACCGGGATGGTTAAAACCTCCCCTGTTGTCACGGTAAATTGAGTGGTATTCAAGGCTACTTCAACCCGCCCGCTGGAGATGTAGGGTGTGGCCTGCATCGTATTTTCGTAACCACCGACCCGCAGATCAAAACCGGCTTCTCCAAAAGCCTCTCGATTCGTTTGGCTGATGGCGCGCAGCACTACTGGATAAACGCCGGCTGAAAGGGGCGAGGTAACCGGTGCCTGAATGGTCAGGCTGGCTTCGCGGCGTTCACCAGACGCAAGATGCATCACCGGCAGATCGAGCAGCACCCATTCCGCCGGAATGCCCTCAACGGAAATATCAAAATAATCCTCGTCCACGGAATGGTTAATCAGCGCGAAGGGAACGGTCACACTCCCTCCCGGAGCGGCAGAAAAAGCGCTCTCCCCCAGTTGGATTTCAACCGGACGAAACGGTATCGTGCTTCCTTGCATGGTGAACCTTCCTAGACCGCGCGGGCTGCTTTCCCCCCTCCAACAACCGGCACGAAATCCTGATAAAGCGAACCAGGCATGCCAGTCCCCCATCCAGCATTGTAACCAGAAACTTTTCCCCTAATCGGTAATAGTATACCAAATTTAGGTAGAATTTAAAACCACGGTCTTTCCCCCATATCCTACGCGGAAAACCACTGCTTTTAAACCACTTGAGCGGAGCACGGCACAGGCGGCACGCCACTCAAAATGCAGACGGCTGTTCACAAAGATGGCTGCGCTCAGTAAAGAGCAGGTTGGGGCGATTAACAAAAATCGCTCCTTGCCACCCGACTATGGGGGAAGGAGCAATTCTTTCGATACCGTATCAGGCTGGGGGCAAAGGATTCGAACCTCTACAAGCAAATCCAGAGTCTGCTGTCCTGCCATTAGACGAGCCCCCAGTGTGTTTGACGGGCTTTATTTTAACACCGCCATTTCCTTTTGTCCAGGGTTACAGGAATTTCTGCCAGGGCTATTCGCAAAGTATGCGAATAGCCCTGCTGCGGGGGCAAGAACCACCCCCTGGCCCCCTCCTGGCTTCGCCGGAGGGGGAAAATAATTTTGTGGGGTATGCGCGGCGCGGAATTCGCGCCGCGCATACCCCTCTCCCCAGGAAAATACAAGGTACTTTGCGAATCGCCCCTTGCCACCCCTGCGGCTTCGCCGCTGCCCCCTCAAAGGGGGCAATGATTCTTTTTGGGGCCATGCGGCTGGCTAAGCCAGCCGCATGGCCCCAAGCCCCATTTTTGCCAACAGTATCTTTGCGAATCGCCCTGGCGCCGGCCGGAACAGCCCTCCCGCGGCCCCCCAAACCCCGAAAAGAGCAAGGATTCCGCGGCTCCAACTACACCTGATGCATCAGTAGATCAGCGGCGCGGCGAAGGCGTTCGAGCACTTTTTCCCTTCCAATGACGGCCATGCTCTCAAAGAGGGGCGGGCTGACTTTTTGCCCGGTGACCGCCACACGCAGGATGCCAAACACCTGACCGGAGCTCAGGCCCATTTCTTCGACCATGGCGCGCATGGGAGGCTCGGCGGTTTCCGGCTGTATGTCGGGCAGGGAGGATAAGATTTCATACGCCCGGCGGGTGACCTCAGCGGACTGCGCCGCAGTCAGATCTTTGGCGACCAGAATAAGCGGGTCCGGCTCGATGGTGTCCTTGAAGTAAAACCCAGCAATTTCCGGCGCGTCGGTAAGCACGGTCAAGCGCTCTCGGATGAGCGGGATGATCTGGCACAAAACAGCGTCATCCACCTGGTAACCGGCGTTGACGAGAAAAGGCTTGACCCGCGCGGCCAGATCGTCGAGCTCGAGGGAGCGGATATGCAGGCCGTTGAAGTGGTCAAGCTTAGAAAAATTGATCGCGGCCGGAGAAGGGTTTAATTTTGCCAGGCTGAATTTCTCCACCAGATCGGGGATGGTAAAGAACTCGGTGTGCGCATCGTAACTCCAGCCCATCAGGGCGATCCAGTTTATGACGCCTTCGGGGATATACCCCAATTCCTCCAGATCCTTGATAAATATCGAGCGGCCATCTTTCATCAGGTCCGCGGTTTCCCGCTTGCTCATTTTACCCTTGCCGCTGGGCTTGAGGAACACCGAAAGGTGACCCCAGGCCGGCTCTTCCCAACCAAATGCGCGAATGATATTGACGTGCAGCGGAAGCGACGGCAGCCATTCCGACCCGCGGATCACGTGGCTGATACGCATCAGGTGATCGTCCACCATAGCGGCCAGGTGGTAGAGCGCAAAGCCATCCGACTTGACCAGGATGGAATCATCCAACTGGGTGTTCTCGGTAGTTATTGGCCCGCGCAGCAGATCGACCGCCGTTGTCGCACCCTGGCCTGGCGATTTGAAACGGATGACATGCTTTTCCCCGGCAGCCACCCGGCGGGCCGCCTCGGCCGGGTCAAGAACCCGGCAGGTGCCGGCATATAACGCCAGCTCTTTGCGTTTTTGCGCTTCCTGGCGCTCGCGTTCTAACTTTTCCGGAGTGCAAAAGCAAGGGTAGGCGTGCCCGGTATCGATCAGCATTTGCGCGTGTTGTTGATAAATTTCTTTGCGCTCCGACTGGCGGTACGAGCCATACGGGCCGCCCACATCCGGGCCCTCATCCCATTCCAGACCCAGCCAGCGCAAACTGTCCATGAGTTCTTGCTCGGCGCCGGGAACATAGCGCTTACGGTCGGTATCCTCAACGCGCAAGATGAACTGTCCGCCGGTCTGGCGGGCGAGGAGAAAATTATACAGAGCGGTCCGTCCGCTGCCCAGGTGGGTATGGCCCGTGGGAGAAGGGGCAAAGCGCACACGTACAGGTTGGATGGATTCAGACATAAAGACTCCATATTTTTTATTACGTGTTGGTTTTCGGCAGCATGCTGCCGAAAACCAACACGTATAAATATTATTTTTGCAGCGGTTTGTGCCGCCGGCACAATGAGCCAATTCTAAAATTCCAGCGGTTTATGCCGCCGGCACAATAAGCCAATTCTAAAATTCCAGCGGTTTATGCCGCAGGATCACACTCTCTACCAGGCCGATGCCTAATGCTAAGGACAGCAGCGAGCTGCCGCCGTAGCTGATAAACGGCAAAGTCAGGCCGGTTACCGGTATGACTTTTAAGTTTACCCCAATATTGACGGCTGTCTGGAAGAAAATGAGAAATCCAAAACCATAGGCAATCAGCGAGCCAAACATATCACTGGCCAGCCTGGCGGCGCGAAAACAGCGAAAGATGACAAACACCAGCAGTGAGATGATGATCACCGTGCCGATAAAGCCAAACTCTTCGGCCATGGACGCGAAGATAAAGTCGGTGTGGCGGACCTTAAGATAGCGCAGCTGCACCTGGGTGCCCTGGCCATAGCCCTGCCCGGTCAGGCCGCCAGAGCCGATGGTAATCAGGGCCTGGTCAACATTGTATGTTTCGCCGTGACGGGCGTTTGGATCAGGGAAAAGAAAATTAGCGACCCGCTGCAATTGGTAATCCTGGAGGAACGGGATCTTAATCCCGAACGCCAGCAAGGTAACAATTAGAATGATGCCCACCAGGGCCAGTCCAGCCATAATGACCAGGTATTTGGTCGGCAAACCGCTTACCCACATCATCGAAAACCACATGATCATAATAACCAGGGAGGTGCTCAAGTTGGGCTGTAACAAGATCCAGACCACCACGCCAAAGGTTAAAAGCAAGCCCTGTAAAACCCAACGCAAATCGCGCGGAGCGTTTTGTTGACGGGCAAAATAGGCCGCCAGCACCAGGATCATAATAATCTTGGCCAGCTCGGAGGGCTGGATGAGGATCAGGCCGGTATCTAACCAGCGCGCCGAACCATACCGCGCGGTCCCATAGACAAAAATCACCAGCAGCAGCCCCACCGCCACCCAATACATCACGTTGGAAAGCGAGAACCAGTAATGGTAATCGACCCAGGCCGTAACCAGGATCACCACCAGGCTGACGGCGATAAAGATCATCTGGCGCTGCACCAGGCCGATCAGCACTGCATTCCCGGCCACCGCCGAGCGAATCATCGCTACGCCAAACGTGCACAGAAGAATGACGGCCCCAAACAATAAGTAGTCGAAGTGCCGCCAGGTTTCGCGTTTTTCCATAAATATTTCTCTATTTGGAATGCAATTGGCTATGCCAAAAGCATTCCAAACTACCTCTTTCTCCTCGTGGCCGGCTTCAAAGGAATATCCGCGAGCAGGCGCTGCTCGCGGCCTTCCTGCGCCATGGTGATTTGCACGGTGGCAGGGTCGATTTCAATATGGCGCGAAATAACTTCGAGCAGCTCATTCTTGAGCAGTTCCAGCTCGCCTGGGCTCAGGTCGGTGCGATCGTTGATTAACACCAGTTTCAAGCGTTCTTTCGCCTGACCGGCGCTTTTGTTCTTTTGTCCTGTCAGCCACTCCAGCCAGCCGGCCATATCAATACCCTCCACCACGTTCATCGCGCCGCATGAAGCGCGCAATGCGTTTGAAGATATCCTCTTTCTCATCCAGGTTCAAAAACGGCACTTTCTCGCCGTTCAACCGCCTGGCAATATTGTGAAACGCTTCACCCGCTTTTGTTTTCCCGTCCATCGCGATCGGCTGCCCGCGGTTGGTGCTGATAACCACGTTTTCATCTTCGGGTACGACACCAATCAACTCGACCGCCAGAAGCTCGAGCACGTCATCCGCGGTGAGCATATCACCGCGCTTGACCAGCCCCGGGTTGACCCGGTTGATAATGAGGCGAGCGGGACCTTTTTCTTCGGCTTCCACCAGGCCGATGATGCGATCCGCATCGCGTACCGCAGAAACCTCCGGGTTGGTCACCACAACCACAATATCGGCGGGGGCCACGGCGTTACGAAAGCCCCGTTCGATACCGGCCGGAGAGTCAATCAATATCCAATCGTACTCACCGCGCAGCTCGTCGCACAGGCGGACCATATCGCTGGGCGAAACGGCGCTCTTGTCGCGCGTCTGGGCAGCCGGGATCAGGTAAAGGTCCGGCAAGCGTTTATCGCGGATCATGGCCTGTCGCAGGCGGCAGCGACCTTCGATCACATCCACCAGATCGTATACGATGCGGTTTTCGAGACCCAGCACAACATCCAGGTTGCGCAGACCAATGTCGCCATCAATACACACCACCTTTCTGCCGCCCATCGCCAAAGCGACTGCCAGGTTGGCTGTCGTCGTGGTCTTGCCAACCCCACCTTTTCCTGAAGTAATCGTCGCTACCGTTGCCGTCATGCCTGCCCTTCCCCAAATATTTTATCGGAAATCATTTCTTTGGATTCCAAGGTTCTGAAACCATCTGCCCGTTTTGTATGCGCACCATTTCAGGATCGGATTTGGCGCGGCCAAACACCTGGCGCTTTGGAGGCGCCGCGATCAGCCCGCCAATGCGCAGCTGGGTGGGCATCAATTCGAGCGCGCAAATCACCGCATTCTCGTCGCCATCCGCTCCAGCGTGTACCGAGCCGCGCAAGCGGCCCCACACAATGACGCTGCCGCCGGCGATCACTTCGGCGCCCGGGTTGACATCTCCCAAAACGATTACGTGACCACGATGAGAGACTTTGAAGCCCGAGCGCAGGGTGCGCTGGACAAAAACCGCATTTTCGCCTTCCAGGTGGGTATCTAAGGAGCGGATGGTGCGCTCGGGCCGGGGAGTGGAAATGCGAGTGGCAAGCCCAAGCACCTGGGCAGTTTGCTCGGTTAGCGGGGAGTTGCTGATTACCGCCCAGAGACTGATGCCCTTGCTGGATAAACGGTCCCGCAGCGCGCCAAGCTCAGCCGCGCGTAAAATATGGTTGCCTACATCCAGGGCCACTCGCGCGCCCTGAAAAAAAGCCGCCTTATCCTCCACGTGCGCCAGCAAGGCAGCTTCCAGTTCCGCCCAGTCCCCCTCCCCGAGCGTAACCATCAAACCGTCCTTTATGCCTTTAATCTGCATCTGCCGCCGTTCATTCAGCATACGAGGTTCAATTTCATTTCCCCTGGCGAATCCAAGCACGCCATCAAGGTTCTCCCACGGGAGCGCCCTTGCGCGCGTCAATCGCTTTCAGGTTGTAATAAGCTTCGATTACTTTCCCAACAATTGGAGCCGCCACACTGGCGCCTTCTCCCCCATTATACACGAAAGCCACAACCGCGATCTCGGGATTGTCGTAGGGTGCATAACCAAAGTACCACGAATGGGTAGGCCACGCGCCAGGTTTGCAGCGGCTGGCCGCACGGGCTACATCGTCACAGTATTCGGCTGTGCCGGTTTTTCCGGCCGTCAGGATGGGTGGGGTGCGCGATTCCAGGTCCAACTCTTCCTGTATGGGCCGCACGGCGGTACCTTCGGTGACTACCAGACGCATGGCCTGTTTGGCCATCTGCACAACCCACTTTTCCACCTTCTTATACTCGCGGGTGCCAATGCTGTTCTCGTAGATTTCAATCTTCTTGTCTTCGGTGATATCCCATTTCAAATCAGGCTCGAATGGCTTGATTACATTACCCTCGGAATCGAGCACCTCACGGATGAGGGTTGGGCGCATGAATTTGCCATCGTTGGACAAAATGGACGCGGAGAGCAGCACCTGCAGCGGGGTGGAAAGGATGAGGCCCTGGCCCATGGAGGCGATGTAGGTGTCACCGGTGGTCCAGCTCTCGTTTTGATACTTCCGCTTCCAGACGGGGTCGGGGATCAGACCTGCATTTTCGCCGGGCAGCTCGATGCCGGAGACGGCGCCGTACCCCAGCGCTCGTGCATATTCGCCGAGGCGCCAGATACCCAGGCCGCCATCTGGCACCTCTTCGCGGTACCCGCCACCGATCTTATAGAAATACACATCGCACGAATTCTCGACGCCGCGCAGCCAGTCCATATCGCCATGGCCGTTTGAATTCCAACACACATACTCTTGTGTTTTGGTGGACGGCACATTGGGCAAGGGCTTTTCTTCAATGATGATTTTTCCAGGGTCATTCAGTTTCTGATCGGGCGCAACGACTCGCTCGTTCAATGCGCCGATCGCGGTGGGCATTTTGAATACCGACCCGGGCGGATACGTGCCGGAGATGGCTTTATTGAGCAGCGGCTTGGCGGGGTCCACCACAAGCTGGTTATAGTAGTAAGAAGGGATCAACTTGGCAAAACGGTTATTTTCATAGCTCGGGAACGAAACAAGTGCCAGGATCTCACCGGTTTTAACGTTCATGGCTATCACCACACCCTGATTGGATTGGATGCGGTTGAAATAGGTGTTCCACCAGTTTATTTCGTAAACCAATGCAGCTTGCGCGGCCTGCTGCAAACGCAGATCGATGGTCAGGCGCACGTTGTTGCCGGCCACGGGTTTGACCGGTTCGGCCAGGTTGCGCAGTTCGCGCCCGGCTACATCTACCTCCACGTAGCGTTCCCCGTTGCTTCCACCCAGAATATCTTGCAGCGAATTTTCGATACCGGCGTAGCCCACCTTATCACGCCCAGGGATGAAGCCTTTCTCGCGATAGTACTGTTCCTGGTTGGCGGGAACAGGACCGAGAAAACCGATAATTTCGGCGGTCAAATCGCCGGTTGGGTAGTCGCGCACCGGCTCAACCTCGATATTAACTCCCGGCATGTCGGCAGTCTGCTCGCGGATTTGCATGGCAATATCCGGATCGATATTGCACATAATCCGCACCGGGTCGTACGGAGCAGTGGTATCCTGGATGTAAACGATCTCCTTGATGCCCAGGCTGGTCTCGCACGGCTTGAATACCTTCACGATTTCATCGGTCAGGGTCAGAACCCCCTCTTGCTCAACCGCTCCAGCGCTTACCGGAATGTTCAACAGCCCGGACAGCCTGCGGTAAATCTCCTGGACGGGCCCAGGGACCACTTCTTCATAGGTGATGGGCAGCGTTTCCGGCAGATAGGCCGGCGTGATGGTGACATTATAAGAAGCCACGTTGCGCGCCAGCACAATGCCATTGCGATCATAGATAATGCCGCGTTGGGTTGTGTCACTGACCCGGGTCGTGCGGTTCTCCTCTGCCCTGGAAATGTAGTCTGGTCCTTCCAGAACCTGGAGATTAAATAAACGAAAAGCGTAGAAGACAAACACAGCAATGATAAGCCCATAGACAACCAACAAACGCCACGATTCGAGATGCGGTTCTGCTTTTTGGGAGTCGTTCATACTTCGACCTCTTCCGGATACACCCATTGAGCCAGGTCAGCCACGATGGCGTACACCGGCAGGGCCAGCAACAGGTTCAATAGGGTAGACGGCATGATCACCAGGTTGATACTATCATAGAGCGGCACCGGCGTGCCTTGAAAGATGAGCATGCCCATAATCAGCCCCTGTGTGATCAGCGAGCCGAGAAATGTGACGAAGAACATGGAAAGGATAGGGGTTTGCCATACCCGCCGGCGGAACAGGCGAGCAATGGCTGTAACCACCAGGTAACCGACCAGGGGAGTGCCCAAAGGGGCCGCTGAAACAAAACTTACGATGACCCCAGCTAATATAGCCCAAACCCAGGCCGAACGGGCCCGTTCCTGGAGCGCCCAGGCCACCAGCACCAAAAGCATCAGATCGGCATACCCACTCAACAACGGCAAGCTGCTCACAATAATGGTTTGCAGCATGAGTACAATGGCAAGAATGGGGAAAGACAGCAGAATTGGCACAGAAACATCCGCCTAAGGGTCTTACGGTCCTTGGATTAGTGGGACCAAATCGACCGGCTTGAAGTCCGTCACCACCAGGACCGCGCGCAGGCTGGAAAAATCGACGACCGGCTGCACGGATGCGCTCTGGAAGAGGGCTGTTTCCAGTTTGCGTACACTGGCGACCTGCCCCACCAAAATATTGCTTGGGTAGGTTCCACCCAGGCCAGAGGTCAGAATGATCTCTCCGGGACGAAGCTCGGCCTCCTGGGAAATCATCTCCAGAGAAACATCTCCGGTGACCGAACCGGTCAGCATACCGTCCGCTTTAGAGTCTGGAAGCTGCACGTTCACCGCCGAGCCGGGGTCGGTGATCAACTGGACGCGGGCCGCGTTGGCTGTTACCGCATCGATGCGCCCCACCAGGCCTTGCGCGGTCAGGACTGGCATTCCATGGCGCAGCCCAAAGTCCGAGCCCAGGTCAATCAGAATGTAGCGCATGAACGGGTTGGTATCCCGGCCAATGACCATGGCGGCCGCATAGCTGCTGTCGGGCCGGGTGCGCGCTACCTTAAGCAGCGAGTAAAGCACATCATTGTCTTTTTGCTGTTCTTGCAACTGGATGACCTGGGTTCGCAAGAGCGAATTTTCATTTTGCAGGCGCTCGTTGTCGGTGCGCAAGGTATTCAAATCCGCGGGAGAGCGAACCATCTCGAAAACCGCCAGGTAGCGGGTTGCGAGCCAGCGCTGCGCGCCTACCACCGGATCGACCACGATTTTCAGGAATGGCGCCAGGTACCCGCTCAGCGCCAGCACCATCACACCCGCGATGACCAGCGTTATCGCACCCGCTCGCCAGTACTTCTGAATGAATTGTGTCATTTGTTATACGTTCAAATCCCTACCTGGGCCGCGAGCCGTTCCGCTCCACGTCTACCAGGAACTGCTCCCAGCGGTCAAGATCTTCGAGGATTAATCCGGCGCCGCGGGCCACGCAGGTCATCGGGTCTTCGGCAACCCACACGCGCAGGTGGAGATCCTCGGTAAGGCGGTCGGGCAGCCCTTGCAGCTGCGCCCCACCGCCCGCCAGGCAAACGCCGGTTTCGATCAGATCGGCCACAATTTCAGGTGGCGATTCGTCCAGCGCATCTTTGATGGTATCCACAATTACCTGGACGGAGGCCGCTATGCCCTCACGGATTTCGACGGAGGAAATTTCAATGGCTTCGGGGAGGCCGGTGACCAGGTTGCGGCCACGCACCGGCATGGTCTTCTCTGTAGGCAGCGGGTAAGCCGAGCCGATCTGAATTTTCACCTGTTCGGCCATGCGCTCGCCGATAAACAGGTTGTATTTGTTGCGAATGTAGTTGATGATATCCTGATCCAGCTCATCGCCGGCCACGCGCAGCGAGCGCGAGACGACAATTCGCCCGGTGGAGATCACCGCTACCTCGGTCGTGCCGCCGCCAATATCCACCACCATACTACCGCGCACTTCGCTAATTGGCAGGCCGGCGCCCAGCGCAGCCGCGCGCGGCTCTTCCACTAAGTGGACCTCGCGCGCACCGGCGGCCATGGCGGCATCATAAACGGCATGCTTTTCAACCTCTGTGGCTCCCGACGGGATGCCAATCACCACCCGCGGCAGCGGCATCGGGACAACGCTTTGCTGGTGCGCCTTACCGATAAAATAGCCCAGCATGGCTTTGGTAATTTCAAACTCAGAGATTACCCCATCGCGCAACGGACGGATGGCAAGCACATCTGCTGGAGTGCGGCCGACCATTTCTTTGGCGGAAGCACCAATAGCCAGCGGCCGCCGGGAACGCTTTTCGATGGTGACCCAGGAAGGCTCATTAATAACGATGCCCTTCCCGCGGATGTGCACCAGCGTGTTGGCGGTTCCCAGGTCAATCCCAATATCCAGGGAAAAAAGACCCAGCAGCCACTTAAATATATTGGGTGCCAATGATGATGCTCCTTCGTTCCTGACGTTAAAATGTTGCTTGAAGTTTGATTATACCATTTTTATTTTCCTGGTTTTTTTTCATTCGTCAAGCAAATTCGCCGTATAGCAGTAGCTTTGTGAAAATTAGCACAAATTTCTCGATTTATCAGACATTAACGAGGATAAATGTCACTTGTCGACTACGACCTTGGATTTTAGAATTTTATTGATTTTTCAACGCAATTATTGGATGAGGGACCCTGCCTCAAGCACTTCTATAAAGAAAGTATCTACCGATAGGATGGAGTGAAACGATCATGGTCAATTTGACAATTGACGGTAAACCTGTTGAGGTTCCCGAGGGGACCACTGTTCTGCAAGCCGCCCAGGCGGCCGGTATACCAATCCCCACCCTGTGCGACCACCCCGCGCTAAAGCCGTTTGGTGGCTGCCGGTTGTGCCTGGTGGAGGTGGAAGGTGCGCGCACGCTGCAGCCTTCCTGCACGCTGCCGGTAAGCAATGATATGGTCGTCCTCACCAATACAGATAAGGTAAAGACGGCGCGCAAGTTCGTCCTGACCCTGATCTTCAGCGACCGGAACCACTTCTGCCCCTACTGCCAGGTCAGCGGCGGCGACTGCGACCCTTCAAAATGCCGCCCTGGACGAAGGCATGACGCACTGGTCGTTCCAACCCAACTGGCAGCACTACCCGGTAGATGCCAGCCATCCCTATTACGTGATGGATCACAACCGCTGCATCCTGTGCCACCGCTGCGTGCGCGCCTGCGGGCAGCTGGTGGGCAATTTCACTCTGGGGATCGAAGAACGCGGCGCAAGCAGCATGCTGGTGGCCGATACCGGCCTGCCGCTCGGTGAAAGCTCCTGCGTGAGCTGCGGTACCTGTGTGGCGGTCTGCCCGACCGGCGCGCTGATCGAACGGCGCAGCGCCTACCAGGGCCTGGCAGACAAGCTGACCGAGACCCAATCGGTGTGCGTGGGATGCAGCGTGGGCTGCGGCGTCACGCTGTTTACCCGCGATAACCGCCTGGTGCGCGTCCTGGGCGACTGGGACGCACCCGTCAACGGGGGTGTGCTGTGCAAGGAAGGCCGCTTCCTGCCGCTCGAAGAAAACCGCGAGCGGATCACGAACCCGCTGATTAAGAAGAATGGCGCCCTGCAACCGGCGACCTGGGATGAAGCGCTGGACGTTTTAGCTACCCGGCTTAAACCACTGGCCGGAAAAAACGACAATGGTATAGCCGCGTTAGCCGCAACACGCCTGCCAATCGAGGCGCTCTCCCTCTTCAAGCAAGTCTTCACCGACTGCCTGGGCAGCGCGATGGTGACCAGCACCGAGGAAGGCCGGCCGACAGCCAGCGTTTCTGTGCTGGCCGAAGAGTTGGGCCAGCCGTTCGAGGCGGACCTGGAAGCGCTCAAAGCCGCGGACTGCGTGCTGGCGGTGGGGGTGAACCTGGCCGAGAACCACATGGTGGCCGGTTTCCTGGTCAAGCGCAATCTGCCCAACGGCACTCGCCTGGTGGTAATCGACCCTGGCGCAAACGCTTTCGATACCTACGCCAATCTAGCGCTGAAAGCAACCCGCGGCTCCGATCAAGATGTGCTCAAAGGCATTCAGGCCGGGTTGGTGAAGCTGGGCCTGGATGACAGCGGGCGGGCGGGCATGACCACTGCCGAAGCGGAGAACGAACTGGTGCGGGCCGCGCAGGCCACCGGCATCAGCGCGGAGGAGCTGCTGGCTGCCGCCGGCATGTTGGGCGTGGCGGAAAAACCGGTCATCGTCTACGGCAAAGGCATTACCAGCCAGAACACCATGCAAAGCCTGCGCCAGCTGGCCGCGTTGGGCCAGCAGGCCGGCGCGGCGCTGTTGAGCATCAAGGGCAACGCCAATTCCCTGGCTGCCGCACAGCTCCGCCTGGATGAACCCTTCCAGATGAAGGATCAACAGGCCGTATTTGTGGCCCTGGGGGATGAATATCCCTCGCAGCGCCTGATCCAGCGCCTCGAAAATGCGCCTTTCCTGGCCGTCCAGGCCAGCTATGTTTCCCGCCTGAGTGCAAGCGGCAGACGTAGTTCTACCGGTCGAGATGTGGACCGAACAGGAAGGCCATTTCCTCAACCTGGAAGGCCGCCTGCAGAAAACCAGCCGCGCCCTTACCGCCCCCGACCGGCGTCCGCTCAAACACCGAGGTTCTCAAAGCCCTGGCCGGTAAGCTTGAACTATAAACCCGATGAAAACTGGGCAGCATCCATTTGCGCGCGTCCGGCGCCGGTGCAGATCCATGCACAGGCCATCGCGGCAAGCAATAGTGGTATGGAAAAGAATTCGTACTGAAAGGAAGTACAGGAGAAAACGATGGCAAAACCCAAAATTTCCTCGGATTGGCTGTGCGGGTGCGCGGGCTGCCACATGTCGCTGCTGGATATCGACGAGCGCATTATCACGATTGCTGAGCTGGCCGACCTGCGCTCAACCCCGATCACCGACTTGAAAGAACCGGATGAAAACGGCGTTGATGTTGGCATTCTGGAAGGCGGCATTAACAATACCTACTAACGAAGAAGTGGCGCACAAGTTCCGCAAACGCTGCAAGGTGCTGGTGGCGCTGGGCGACTGCGCGGTATTCGGCGGCGTTCCGGCCATGCGCAACTTCTTCACCCTGGAAGAAGCCCTGCGCCGCGCCTACGTTGAAGCGGAAAGCAATGACAGCGAAGGGATGATCCCAACTGACCCCGAGCTGGCGCAGATGACCGAAGTGCGCGCGCTGCATGAAGTTGTCCCGGTGGACATCTTCGTCCCGGGCTGCCCGCCTGACGCGGATACGATCTTCTACGTTCTGACCGAGCTGGCCCAGGGCCGCAAACCCGTCATCGATGACGGCAAACTTCAGTGGCACTAAGAGATTAGAGGTACGTTATGGCAACACAAAAAATCACGATCGAACCAGTAACCCGGATCGAAGGACATGCCAAGGTCACCATCCACCTGAATGATGCCGGTAAAGTCGAACAGGCGTATATGCACGTCAATGAATTCCGCGGCTTTGAAAAGTTCTGCGAAGGCCGCATGTACTTCGAAATGCCCTACATCACCCCGCGCATCTGCGGGATTTGCCCGGTCAGCCATCACCTGGCGGCTGCCAAAGCCGGCGACGCGCTTGATGGGCTGCCCCCCGCCCCGCCCGGCCTCGCTGCTGCGCGAGCTGATGCACATGGGCCAGATCATCCAGAGCCACGGCATGCATTTCTTCGAGCTGGCCGGCCCGGACCTGCTGCTCGGGTTTCGACGCTGACCCTGCCATGCGCAATGTGGTTGGGCTGATCGCGGCGAACCCTGCGCTGGCGATCAAAGCAGTCATGCTGCGCAAATACGGCCAGGAGATCATCCACACCCTGGGCGGGCGGCGCATCCACCCGGTCTTTGCCGTCCCAGGCGGGGTGAACAAGGCGCTCCAGGCCGTCGAACGGGACACCATTCTGGCGGGCGTAGATGAAGCTATCGCCACCATCCAGGTCGGGCTGGAGATAATGGAGGACTGGGCCGAGGCGAACATGGAAGATATCAACAAGTTCGCCGTCTTCCCCACCGGCTACTTTGGCCTGGTCACGCCGGAAAACGGCCTGGAGCTGTACGATGGCCAGATCCGCCTGATCGGCGCGGACGGCCAGCAGTTGGAAAAGTTTGACGGCAAGAACTACCTGGACATCATCGCCGAACACGTCGAAAACTGGTCGTACCTGAAGTTCCCCTACTACAAGAAGATGGGCTACCCACAGGGCGTGTACCGGGTTGGCCCGCTGGGCCGGCTGAACATCGTCGGAGAAGATCGATACTCCGCTGGCGAACGCCGAGCTGAAGAAATTCAAGGCCTTCAACAGCGGCAAACCGGTGGAAAACACCCTGTACTACCATTACGCCCGCCTGATCGAAGCGCTGTTCGCGGCGGAAAGAGTGCGCGATGCTGTGCGATGACCCGGATATCCTGAGCACCGACATTCTGAACACGAAGCAGGAATTCCAGGGCCAGGGCGTGGGCGTGATCGAAGCGCCGCGCGGCACGTTGATCCACCACTACTGGGCCAACGCCCACCGGCCAGCTAACCAAAGTCAACCTGATCGTCTCGACCGGGCACAACAACTGGGCAATGAGCAACGCTGTCGACAGCGTCGCCAAGACGTACATCGATGGCGAGATCCGCGAAGGTTTGCTCAACCGGGTTGAGGCCGCCATCCGCGCCTATGACCCGTGCCTGTCCTGCTCGACCCACGCCGTCGGACAGATGCCGATGGTGGTGGACGTCATCGACGTGGACGGCAATATGGTCAAGACGCTAAGTCGAAACGTGTAATCCTGGAAAAGTTACAATGCCGCCTGCCGCTTGTGCGGCAGGCGGCATTGTATAATAATTCAAGGAATGATGAAAACACTGATTGTAGGCTATGGCAACGCCGACCGGCAGGATGACGGGGTAGCCTGGCATGTTCTTTCGGAGATCGCACGTGCATTGGGACGCGCGGTTCCTGGCGCGCCGGAAGATGGTTTCTTCCCAGAGGGCAAGGAAATTGACCTGTGGTACGTGCTGCAGCTTGCCCCTGAAATGTCAGAGGATTTTGCCAATTATGAGCGCATCTGTTTTGTGGATGCGCATACCGGAAATATCGCGGAGGAAATCCGGCTCCAGCCGGTGGAGATCAGCCCGGCAGCCTCAGCGTTCACGCACCACCTGACCCCAGCAGCCTGCCTGGCGCTGACCCAGGCGATCTACGGCAAAACTCCCGCAGCGGAGCTGCTCTCGGTGCGGGGATACCAGTTTGGCTTTGCCCGCGACCTGTCGCCGGAAACGGAGGCGCTGGCAAAGAAAGCGGTGGCAGTGCTGCAGCAATGGCTCGAAAGAGGCACACCCCCATGAAACCGGCTCCGCTGCTTTTCCTGGTCACCGGCAGCCGGGGGGCCGGAAAGACAACCTTTTGCAGCCACCTGGCACAGGCGGCGCGCGAGGCAGGCTGGCACCCGGCCGGGCTGATCTCGCGGCCCGTGTTTGAGGGGCCGCGGCGCACGGCTATAGACGCCGAAGATGTGCGCACCGGGGAGACTCGCCGCCTGGCGGCAGTGGCCGCGCCGGGGGATGCGGTCACCCCAGGAACCAAACAGTGGCTGTTCGACCCACAGGCATTGGAATGGGGCAACCAGGTGCTGGCCGCCAGCACCCCTTGCGACCTGCTGGTGATCGATGAACTGGGCCCACTGGAGCTGGAGCGCGGCCAAGGCTGGCAGGCAGGCTTAACGGCAGTCGATTCGCAGCAGTACGCCATTGCGCTGGTGGTAATCCGCGTGGAACTGTTGGGCGAAGTACTGCTGCGCTGGGGCGAAGCCAACCTGGTAGAAATCGATACGCCCGAGGACAGCGCGTATAAAGCGGGTGTGCTGGCCGGTCAACTTTTTTAAGCTGGCTGCGCGCTAACCCGTCTCGACGTCCCGGAAGCCCAGCGGTATGGTCACCGGGCCCTTGAAATCCGGCTCACCGACAAAACCCGGCAGTTTGGGCATGCCGGGGATGCCGCGCGAGCCTTTCAAGGCGCGCCCATCATAGATCAGCCGGTCATCGGCAAACAGCTCGCCAATGTAATCGCCGTTCCAGACCGAGTTATCTTCATACAGCCTGCCCAAAAAATCACCCCGGCGGGTATAAACGTAGGTGCCGGAAACAAAGGCAATTGGATCGCCATCCGAATTGTACAACCAGCGCGTCATGCGGCAGCTCCTGACTATGGATTCTACGGAAGAGATAAAGGTATTATAGACGATCTCCAGCTTGATTTTCACCGTTTATTAATCAATAATAGGCATAGGAAATCATCCTGGTTCTTTCCACCGTCATGACCAAATTATACGTCCGTGAGGTGCCTGGCAGCCGCTGCCTACCTCCGGCAAACGATTGAGGAGGTTCGCATGCCTGAGTATGCTCGCACCCGCGCTGACGTTGACCTTCGCGCAGGCCCGGCCGCAACGACCGGGGTAATGGATCGTTTTCCAACCGATTGCCAGGTGGAAATCCTGGAAACCCAGGATGGATGGCATAAAATTCAAGCCGTGCGGCTAAAGCGGTCGCTGAAAGGTTTTGTCCCGCACGTTGCGCTGATCTTCCCACCCGCGGACCGGCCGCCGATCTTCCCCACCCTGAATACAGTGGACGGGGAAGTGCTGCCGGCTGTGCCCCCCACACTGCCGCTGGCGGATTTTCAGCAGTGGCAAAGCGCAGGCGGGCGCCCCGGCTGGCTGGCAGAAACCACCTGGGCTGCGCTGACCGCCGAACAGCAGGCGGCGCTGAGCGAAGCGATGCTGGCTTCGATCAACCAGGACCCTGCCCGCTGGCAAGCCTGGCTGGACGATGTTACCGGCTGCGGACGGTTAACCGAAGCGCGGATGGACGAATGGATCGTCATGCTGGAAGGCGGGCGCGAAGTATATGCCATCCGCGACCACTACGTCTACCGGAAACCGGTGCAGGATGCCAACTACCACGGCTGCGCGATGAAGGGGCAGATGATGCTCTGGACGGGGAAAATGCGCTGCACAGATGAGAACGGGACGCTGCGCCGGTTTTACGAGGTGAGCTTTTACCGCATGAGCCGTGAGATGCGCGGCTGGTTCCGGGCCGACCTGGCGGACCGCTACGTATACCCGACTCCAGAGATCGATACACTAACCACCGATAACGCCGAGAAGGTTTTCAACCTGGCGCGGCCAATTCTGCGCCACCCGCAAGACCACGAGATGACCGACGCCAAGGCCATGCGCTATACGGGCGCGCAGTATATCAACCTGCTGGACGTGCTCAACCGGCCCCTGCGCCACTTTTGCCTGTGCGGCGAGTTCTGCGTGGCGGCGCTGGCGGGGCGGGATATTATCCCGGTGCTGCAGGAATGGATTAAGAGCGGTTACTGGCGGGTGAACGAGATCCTCGGCCAATGCAAAGAAGGCACCGGGGCCGGCGACTTGCAGTCGCTGCTGCGGGTGGTCGGGCTAAAGGGAGATGCATTTTCCTCCATGCCAACCACACTGCAGCAAATCAAGGAGCGCTTGCAGAGCGGCCAGTTCGCCATTGCCGGGTGCCGGATCACATCGGGGGGCAAAGTAAAGCCAACCGGTACGATCCTGCATTGGGTGATCGTGGAAGACGTTCTACCGGTGGGTAACAGCGGGTGGGTGCGCATCTATAATCCGTTCAATAACTGTGAAGAGGTGTATACCTACGAGCTGTTCCTGGCCTCTGGCGGTGGTGGAATGGGATTATGGGTGACTGGGGGCAAGCCGATCCCGGAAGAATTGGAACAGGGGCTGCCCGCCTAGCCCCCGGCGGTATGCTTCCGCCGGGTGACAAACATTTTTCCTCCTGCTTGATCGAATCTTGATAAAAAACGCGTATGATAAAAAGAAAATCGATCCAGCAGGAGTGTTTGGATGGCTTTCCGAAAAGTAAAATCAATCGAACTGCACGAAGCGAATACGATCATCACCCTCAGCGAAGAACGCTATGGCAGCACCGCGCCGGCAGCGCGCAACACGCAAGCCAGCCGGGCGGCGTTTCAGTTGCGGCTGACGGATTTCGATTCTTTGGCGGAGCGCTTTGGCGCGCGCCCGCGCGAGCAAACGCGCAAGCTGATGGACCGGCAGGGGCAGTCCGGGGAAAGGCAATCGGCGACCTTGCCGGTGCTGCGGGCCTATTCCGAGGTACCGGCAGACCAGCCGGGCCTGACGGTTCTCAACCTGGAATGCGATGTGCTGGGGCCGAACCTGGTGGACATCCGCATCGAGACGCGCCGGGCGGGCGACGCGCCGGAAACGGGCGGAACGGTGGAAACGATCACGCACAGCGGCTCGTTCACCATCTGGTGGGCTGCCGAACCAATGGCCAGCGCGGAGGAGTTGTTCGCGCTAGCTGAGGCGCACCCAACCATCCCGGTGGAGGGCGAGCTGCCAGCCGCCATCGGGGACGCAGAATCGGACGTGGGAGTGATTATCCCCAAGCTGGAGGATGCGGATCCGCCGATGGATTCATAAATCAGCGATTATTTGTATATGGGGCGGAAGGGGGTCGAACCCTTACGAAGTCTCCTTCGACAGATTTTAAGTCTGTTGCGTCTGCCTATTCCGCCACCGCCCCGATAGGGTTAATTGTAACCGAAGTACCGCAGGCGTCAAGATTTTTTTGGAGATGGTTTTGCGGTGCATAAGCGCCGCAAAACCATCCAACGCTCTGTGAAGATAGGTTTTTGACTAGTCTCGCTTCGAGATGTGCGGGGCGAGCCATTGGGCGCGGTTCAGGGAGGAGGCGCCGTTGGCATTCACGGTGAGGATGAAGCGGATATCCTGACCGGACAGGCTGCTCAGGTCGACGTCCACCAGATGGAACTCGCCATCATAGACTTCGCGCCAGGTGGACAACGTGTGGATGTCGCCGGTGGCGGTCTGGTAGTCGAGGCGGAAGGTCACGTCGCAGGCAGATGACTCGTACGCGCAGCCGATAATCGCGACAAAATGGTATTTGTCTTCCACGCGAATGGCAGGGTATTTGCCATGGATGACGCCATCGGTGATCATCTGCGGGTGGGTGAGCAGGACGGGTTCGTCATCGATGTAGCCGGACTCGAGGGTGGGCTTGTCGATGCGGCGGACGTAACCGCGGCTGTCGTTGTTACTGCCCTGGCATGGCACGCGGCCCGCGCCGCTGGTCCATTCAGCCTGGCAATAGGCGGCGACAAAGTCCAGCGGGCCGTTACTGACGCTTTCCGCGACGCGGATATCTACGAAGAATGAAGTGCTTTTTCGGCCAATGCCAAACTGCATGCCCGAGGCGTCTTTCAGCATCCAACTGCCGCGGTAGCTGCCCGGCTGTCCGGGGGCAACCAGATCCACAGAGAGATCAATCACCTGACCGGGCAAGACGTAGCCGGGGAGGGTAATCTGGTCTGGGCCGCCCAGGCGATTTCCTTCGACAAAGATCAGCGCGTAGCCGGTCGTCCAGGTACAAGCGCCGGCGTTTTCCAACCGCCAGGTCTTCGTAAAGCTCGCCCCTGGGGTTAGCACCGATCCATCCGGGATGCTCACATCGGCCACAAACAGGGCCGCGTTGCACGGCAGAGGCGGATCGGTAGGCGTGGCTGGCGGTAGAACCGGGGTTTGCGTGGGCGCCGGTGTGGCGGTCGGCGGCTCAGGGGTAACGGTCGGGATGGTGGAAACAGGCGTTTCAGCCGCCTGCCCGCCCACTGCGGTCTCAACTGCACCCGCGGCTACCTGAGTTTGCAGCATGGCAATCTCTGCCTGCATGGCGATTTGAGTTGCCATGGCAGCGGCGTCCTGCGTGGCACGCGGATCTCCAGAAACCGGGATCCCGGCCGTGCAGGCGCTGATCAAAATCCCCCCTAATATCAGTAATATAGCGATAAAAATGAACTTGCGGTACATGACTTTCTCCTTACGCTGCACGCGGCGCCACCTGGTTTGTGGCAAAGCGGGGAGCGCCTTCATGATATAGAACGAAATGAAGCGGAGAAAAGTTCCAAAAAAGTGCGAAAAGCAGACCTTATCTCTTGACTACTTGCGGCACCAGCCATTGGGCGCGATCCTGGTTGGACGCGCCATTGGCCAGGACGGTGAGAATGAACTTCACATCCTTTCCGGCCAGGCTGCTCAAATCCACATCGACAAAAGCAAACTTCTCATCATATATCTCATACCATGTCTTCATCGTTTTTATCGAATCGCTGCCAATCTGGTAATCGAGGCGGAAGATTACATCGCATGCATTGGCTTTATAGGCGCAGCCGATAGTCGAGATAAAGTGGTGACCATTTTCCACGTGGAAGGCAGGGTATTTGCCGCGGATCATGCCATCGGCGACCATCTGGGGGTTCATTAGCAGCACCGGCTCATCATCGGTGTAACCGCTCTCAAGGGTGGGGTTATCGATGCGGCGGACAAAACCGCGCGCGTCATCGTTCGCGCCCGCGCAGGGTAACACTTCTGAACCATTCGACCAACCGGCTTCACACATTCTGGCAACAAAGTCCAGCGGCGTACTGGATGAACTTTCGAGGACGCGGATATCCGCGTAAAACGAGGCGCTGGTCAGGCCAACCCCAAACAGGACCCCAGACGCATCGCAAATCTTCCAGTTGCTGCGATACCTGCCCGCGCTGGTCGGCGCTACCATGGTTATGGAAATGTCGATCACCTGGCCATTGGTCACATTGCCGGGCATATCGATTGCCGACGGAGCGTCCATCTTATTCCCATCAATAAAGACGATATCGTAGCTGGTCGTCCAGGTACAGGCGCCCACATTCTTCAGCCGCCAGGTTTTGGTAAATGAGGCGCCGGGTAAGAAGACCGTTCCATCCTGGATGGTGACATCACTGATAAACAAGGCCTGGTTGCATGGGATGGGGGTGGGAGTGTTCGTGCTGGTAGCCGTCGGCGGGGGTTGGGTGGCGGTTGGCGGGACCGGCGTATCGGTGGGCGGTATGGGAGTGTTGGTTGGAGTGGGCGGGACAGGCGTTCCCGTGAAGGTCGCCTCGGTTGTGGCGGCCGCGACCTGGGTTGGCGCAGCGGTATTATCCGGCGCCTGAGGGGTATTCGCCTGGGCCAGCTTCGTCTCTAACTGGGAGATTTGCGCCTGCATGGCCATGGTCGTCGCGGTTGATTCGACCGCCTGCATAATGATAGCGTTTTGCGTGGCAACCTGGCTTTCATTCGTTCGCCCACTTACTGGAAGTCCAGGGAAGCAGGCGCTGGTTGCCAACGCCGTCAGCAGCAGACAAACGATGACAAAAATAACCTTCCGGTTCATAATCTTCTCTCCTCGATCGGCGGTGAAACGAAAAGCAAAATCGACCTGGATTATTCAGGGCATACCAATAAGACGTAAAACCGGTATTGGAAGTTCCCAAAAGCTCGATAAACAGGTTGAGGGGAAAAGGACCGCAAAAAATTTAGGACTGCGGCCCTGGAAAAGAGTCCAGCGGCATAATTGTCTCGGGGTTACTTTCGATAATCTCGGCATGCAGGCTTCCGCGGGTCAGCTCGCTCAGCGCGTTTTGGAAGGGTTCCAGCTGCCAGGCGGCAAAGCGCGCGGTGATGGTTACATCCGCGCCAAAATCCTCATCCAGCACCTGCCCTTGGTGCGTCTGGATGAGCAGGCGAATGCGGTCAAAGTAACTGTACTCGCAAGCCAGCATGACGGTATGGGTAGGGATCTTCTCGGCCCGCGGCAGCACGTCGAGCACGGCTTTGACCGCTTCGCCGTAGGCATGCACCAGTCCACCGGTGCCCAGCTTGGTGCCGCCAAAGTAGCGGGTGACCACCACAACCACATCGCCCAGGCCGCTGCCCTGTAAAACGGCCAGCGCGGGCCGCCCGGCAGTCCCCGACGGCTCGCCAGCGTCCGTGCAGTGCGCGGTGACGCTGGCGCCGTAGCCGATGAGGAAGGCCGGCACATGATGAGATGCATCCGGGAATTCCGCCCGGATACGTGCGATGAACGCGCGCGCCTCTTCCACACTGAAAGCCGGGGCGGCGGCCGCGATGAAGCGCGAGTTGACCACCATGATTTCCGCGCGGGCTTCAGCCGCCGGAATGGGATAACGCCTGTAATCTCGTGATATCATGTCTAAACAAGTATACAGGAAAGCAGGAGAAGGCAGCAAATGAAACGCGGCATCGATTATATTGGCGTTGGGGTTGGGGCGATCATCATCAACGAGCGAGGCGAGCTGTTCCTGGCGCGGCGCGGGCCGCTCGCCAAAAACGAGCGCGGGCTGTGGGAGTTCCCGGGCGGGTCGGTCGAGTTTGGCGAGCGGCTGGCCGACGCGCTAAAGCGCGAGATCCGCGAGGAATACGGACTGGAAATTGAAGTCGGCACGCTGCTGGACGTAGTCGACCACATCCTGCCGGAAGAAGGCCAGCATTGGGTGTCCCCCACTTATCTGTGCAAACCGGCGGATGGAGCAAGCGAACCCTGCATCCGCGAACCGGGGAAATGCACCGAGATCGGCTGGTTTACCCCACACCAGACGCCCAAAGATCTGACCATAATCAGCCAGCATAATTTAGAGCACTATAAGGAAATTTTGTAGTGAAGGGTAAATGTGTTTGCCCCTCACTACAAATAAAATCTTACCAGGCATATGCTTCGTCGGCAGACTGGCTTTCTTCCTTGCCTTCGGGGAAATGTTCCTCGAAGGCCTTTTTGGCAGCTTTGGCACCCTGCTCAATCAGCAGATCGGTGAGCTCATCGTAGTCGATAATACGCGAAGCCGGGAAGAAATCTTCCGGGGCAACGATCACCACGCGCACCTCGCGGATAGCGGCTAGCTCAGGGTCGTTGATGCGGCGGCCGATCCGGCCCAGTTTGTTATAGGCATGGATGAGGTCCAGGCGCTCGCGGAAGGAAGCCAGCAGCGCCCAATCCAGCACCCAGGTAAGCGCTTCGGAGAAATCCTGCGGCAGCTGCTGTTGATGGCTGCTGCGCTCTTGCGTGGGCTGGTGAGCCCGCCAGGGGGTCATCAACACGACGATCACTTCCATGCGGTCTTCCGCCGGAAATTCATTGGCCGCGTCCAGCGACACGCCCAGCGGCGTGTTGGCGACCACCGCCCCATCCCAGTAGACACCCTGAGAAAGCTCATCAAACGTCCAGGGATACATCAGAGGGATCGAACAGCTGGCCAGGATGCGCTGAATGGTAATGCCAGCCAGAACGTCCGGGCGGGTCTCTTGCGTGCCGCGTTTATAGATGGGGCGGTTGCTAAAGGTAACGCGCTGGCCGGTGCTGACGTTGGTGGCGTTGATCAGCAGCGTGTTCTGGCTGGCGGCGATCCTGGCTTCATCCAGCCCCAGGCGCTGGGTAATGGTTTTGCGCAGCGGGCCGGTATCCAGCAGGTTCGCAAAGCGCCCTACCAGACCGCCCAGGCCAGGGATTGGCCAGTTGTTCGAGGGCCGTAAGGAAGTGGCATCTTTGGGGCGAACCGTGGGCAAGGTGACGCCAATCATGCTTTTCATCATCTGGTTGACGATCAGGCGCGTGAAGGGCGTCATGGTGGGCGGCAGGCCCTGGATATCTCGCTCGCGCAGGGAGCGCCAGAAGGTAAGCAGATCATCCGCATCGATGCCCTGCACAATCGCCGCGCCATTAACCGCGCCAATGGAGGTGCCAACCACAATATCCGGCTTCCAGGCACCCTGATGGGCGGCGTTAACACCCGGTTTGTGGTTCTGGGACAGGTAGCGATAAACCCCGGCGTGGAAGGCGCCGCGCCCACCACCGCCCGATAAAACTAATGTTCGAATAGTGCCCATGTTTGACCCTTTCTGTCGAGATATGTAAAGGACCGTTATGACTTTTTAACGCGAATGACGCGAATGATTCGAATGGCGCGAATAAAAAAACCTATTTTCGGTAAAAAAGGATTGGGTTTAGTTTAGCTGAAATAGGGAAAGAATGCTACTGTATTTTCAGTATAATAATCCGCATGGCACACACAAACACCCGTCATTTTGCTTTCTTTATCACACCGCACGGTTACGGGCACGCGGCGCGAGCTTGCGCGGTGATGAATTCGATCCGCGAGCAGCTGCCCGAGCGTTTGCTTTGAAATCTTCACGCGCGTACCGTTGTGGTTCTTCAACATGTCCCTGGGAGCCGGCTTTCATTACCACGAGGTATTGACGGATATCGGCCTGGTACAAACCACTTCGATGGAAGAGAACCTGCCCGAGACCATCCGCCAGTTGGAAGGTCTGCTGCCCTACCGCCCGGCGCTGGTGCGCGCGCTGGCTCAGCAGGTGCGCGAGGCCGCCTGCGAGATGGTGCTGTGCGATGTCGCCCCGCTGGGGATCGCCGTGGCGCGGGAAGCCGGGCTGCCTTCGGTGCTGGAGGAGAACTTCACCTGGGATTGGATCTACGAAGGCTACCTGGACCAGCGAGCCGCGCTTCGCGCCGTTTATTGCATACCTACACGAAGCATTTGCATCCGCCGGTACCCATATCCAGACGGAACCGGCGTGCGCGTACAGCCCGGATGCCGACCTGCTGACCAACGTGGTCTCCCGCAAACCGCGCACTTCCCCCAGGCATTACCCGCGAGCGGCTGGGCGTGCCGCAGGACGCGCCGATGGTGATGATCACGATGGGCGGCATCGTCACGGAGTATCCATTCCTTGACCGGCTGGAAAATTCAAGCGATGTGCGCTTCCTGATCCCGGGCGGCTCAGAGCATTACGAGCAGCGCGGCAGCCTGGTGCTCATCCCGCACCATTCCGACTTTTACCACCCCGACCTGGTGGAGGCTTCCAACGCGGTTATCGGCAAGCTGGGCTACTAGCACCCTGGCGGAGGCATACGCCGCCGGGCTGCCCTTCGCCTACGTCCCGCGCGAACGCTTCCGCGAATCGCCGCCAATGGCGAAGTTTGCCCGGGAAGCCATGGGCGCGGTGGAACTGGCCGAAGAACGCTTCTTCAACGGCGCCTGGCTCGATCTGCTCCCCGATCTGCTCGCCCGCCCGCAGCCAAAAGCCAACCGGGCCGAATGGCGCGGACCAGATCGCGGAATATGTATTGAAGAATATATAACCGCAAAGACGCCACGCGAACGGAGTTCCATGCGCGTCTTTGCTGGTAAATTTCTTTATGCGATTTCGCCGAGTGGTTCCAGTTCGAAGGGTACGCCGACCTTCTCGCCGATTTCTTTGAGACCGTTGACCACTTCGACCATGAGCGGCACGCCTTCTCGGCGTAAGCCGCTCGTACAGCTCGAATTCTTTCTCGCCGTGGATATAGATGCGTTCCTGGCCGGCGGCCTTGGGCGCGTTTTTCAACTCGTCGAGCAGCGTATCCATATCGCGGGTGAAATCTTCGATATCGCGGAAGGCCTCGACGCGGATGGCCGCAAAGAAGTGACCCACGTCAGCCGGCTTGCCCTCGTTGGGATGGCCAACATGCTTGCCAAAGGAGGCCCCGGAAAGAATTCCGGAGAAGATATCTACCAGCAGCGACAGGCCGTAGCCCTTGTAGCCGCGCATGATGTCCGAGCCGCCCAGGGCCAGCAGCGCTCCACCCTTTAGCACCTCATTCGGATCGGTGGTAATCAGACCGTCTTTATCGATGCCCCAGCCTTCTGGGATGGGTTTGTCGGCCTTCTGATAGACGGTGACGCGCCCGATGGGGACGATGCTGGTGGCCATATCCAGCACGTAGGGGCGGTTATGCCCGGCGGGAGCCGCCACGGCGATCGGGTTGGTGCCCAGGATGGCGGTGCGCCCATAGGTTGGCGCGACCAGCGGCTGCGAATTGGTAAAGCTGATCCCGATCATATCGTGCGGCAGGGCCATCATCGCGTAATACCCGGCGATGCCATAGTGGTTGCTGTTGCGCACCGTCACCATGGCCAGGCCCACCTCGTTCGCCTTGTCGATACAGCGCTGCATGGCATGATACCCGGCCACCTGGCCCAACCCGCTGCCGGCATCAAGCGCCAGGCTGGTGGGGGTTTCGCGCAGCACGGTCAGTGGCGTGTTGGGGATCAATCAACCCGGCGCGCAGGCGCGCGCCGTAATATGTATCCAGGCGGATCACCCCGTGCGAATCGACCCCGCGCATGTCCGCCGAAACCAGGATTTCCGCGGCGATGCGCGCATTCTCTTCAGGAACACCGTGCTTGACGAAAAAACGGACGCTATAATTCTTGATATCCTCAGCGCGATAGATAATTTTGCTCATAGGTTCCTCGATATGGAAGAAAGGGTTGGACACGGATTGAAGGCGAGCACACGGATTTTAAAAGCTTTCGAAGCGAAAATATGATCCGTGCCCCAGGGTTTTTACCTGAGTTTTTATCAACTACAAACATATTATAATCATAATCAACGAGGTGTAGATATGCGGATCAAACTGGCGTATGGACGAGAGGGGTTGTGGATCGAACTTCCGGAAAAGGCGGATACCACGTTGATCGAGCCGTTGTATGTGCCGGGACTGGCGGATGAGCCGGGGGCGATCCGCGCGGCGCTGCGGGCGCCGATGGGCACGCGGCCATTACGAGAGTTGGCGACGAAGGTAGCAGCCGCCGAATCGGCTGCGCCCTCGGTGGCGATCGTGTTCAGCGATATCACCCGGCCCATGCCCAACGAGCGCGTGCTGCCGGTACTGCTCGAGGAGCTTGCCGCGGCAGGGGTGCGCGACGAGCAGATTGTGCTGATCAACGGGCTGGCCTCCCATCGCAAACAGACCAGTGCTGAGCTGGAGGGCATGCTGGGCGCGGATATCTGCCGGCGCTACCGGGTGATCCAGCACGATGCCTGGGATGATGCTAACCTGGTCCCGACTGTAACCAACCGGGCTGGGCGAACGGTGCGCATCAATCGCTTCTACATGGAAGCCAGCCTGCGCATCCTGACCGGGTTTATCGAACCGCATTTCTTCGCCGGGTTTAGCGGCGGGCCAAAGGCGGTACTGCCCGCCATCGCGGATCTGGATTCGGTGATGGACAGCCACAACGCGGCCAACATCGGCGACGCGCAGGCTACCTGGGCAGTCACCCACGGCAACCCGATCTGGGAAGAGATGTTTGCCGTCGCCAGCGCCACCCAGCCATCTTTCTTGCTGAATGTGACGCTCAACAAGAACAAAGAAATCACCGGGGTATTTGCCGGCGATCTGGCCGCCGCGCATGCCGCGGGGACGGAATTCGTGCGGCGTACGGCCATGCAGCCGGTAGCGGAACCGTTCGACGTGGTGATTACATCGAACAGCGGCTACCCGCTGGATCTGAACCTGTACCAGGCGGTCAAGGGCATGTCGGCGGCGGCACAGGTGGTACGCCCGGGCGGCGATATTATCATTGCCGCCGAATGCTGGGACGGCCTCCCCGCGCACGGCGAGTACGCGCGCCTGCTGCGCGAAGCCGAGTCGCTCGAGGCGCTGTACGATACGATCATGACTCCCGGTTTCCGCTGCCAGGACCAGTGGCAGGTGCAGATCCAGGCCAAGATCCAGAGGAAAGCCAACGTGCATGTCTACGCCAGGGGACTCTCGGACGAAGACCTGCGCGCGGCCAAAGTGATCCCCTGCCGGTCGATTGAGCAGACGCTGGCAAATATATTGGAACGGAAACCAGGCGCGCGGATTGCCGTGCTGCCGGAGGGTCCGCAGACAGTGGCATACATCGCCAATCCGCGAGCCGACAAAACGGGATGAAAAGAACTCTCTTACCAAGGAGATAGGGATTGAACCGTTTTAAAGTTATTCCCATTGCTATGCTCGTTTTCTTTTCCGGGTGTTTACCGGCCAACCTGCCCCAGGTGCCTACTGCCACGTCCGCGCCGGATGGGCAGATTGCAACGCCTCTTATGACCGCAACCGAAATGCCACCGGCGCCCACCAAACCAACCCTTCCGGCGGTGGAAACGCCTTCCTCGAGTAGTATCACGCCTGAACTGCTCAAGAATTTTACCTATTGGATAGAAGACTTCAACACCCAGGCTGCCCTGAAGGATGGCATTTTCAGAGACAATAAAATTGACACCCAGCTGATCGAACCGGTTGCGCTGGGCGACCTCAACGGTGACGGTCAGCAGGATGCAGCGGTAATCCTGGCGACCAATTCTGGCGGATCAGGCACCTTCTTCGATCTTTTCGCGCTGCTCGATCAGAACGGTACACTCCAGCAGGCAGGGTTTTCCTCCATTGGCGACCGGCAGGCGGTGAAAAATCTCCAGATTGCACATGGCCGGATTATCCTGGATTACCTCACCCAAAGCCTCAACGATCCGCTGTGCTGCCCGAGCGAGCACCGCCTGCGCAGTTATCTGCTTGAAAACGACGCGCTGCGCCTGGTCAGCGAGCAGATATTGGACAGCCCGGCGACTCAAGCCACACTTCTGCCGGATGAAATCTTGATTGATCTGCCCGTCACGGATGGACCACTCTCTATCCCGCAGCAGGTGCGCGGCCGAGTCAGCCAGGTGCCACCCGAGAAGAAACTGGCTTACTTCGTAACCGACCACAACGCGGTCCTGCTGGCGCAGGGAGAAACACCCCTGCAAGGCGAACCGGGAGGGCCGGGAGCCTTCGAATTTGAGTTCAACCTGGGCGCAGTTTCAAACGGGCTGATTCAAGTAGAGGTGGTAAATTCGGCCGGCGGAATTTTGCGCGGCCGCTCAACCATCATTCTGATTTCGCAATAAGCGCTACCAGGGTAACGCGGCCGGGTACTTAACGCGAGTTCCGAACGCCGCGCAGCCCAAAGGGATGGGGAGTCGCAAGAAATGAACCGAAAGAACCGCAGCATCCGTACTCCGGTCAAACGCGAAGGCGCCGAGCGTTATATTTTCCTCTCGCTGGTCAGCTTTGCCGCCTCGGTGATTATGACGCGCACCTACCTGGAACTGGCGCATTACCCACAGATTGGCAACGGCACGCTGCACATCGCGCATGTATTGTGGGGCGGGCTGCTGCTGTTTATCGCTTCGCTGCTGCCGTTAATTTTTTCCAACCGCTGGGTGCTTAACCTCTCCGCGATCCTGAGCGGAGTGGGAGTTGGCCTGTTTATTGATGAGGTGGGCAAGTTTATCACCCAGACCAACGACTATTTCTACCCGCCCGCAGCGCCAATCATCTACGCATTCTTCTTGCTGACCGTGCTGCTGTACCTGACTGTGCGCAAACCAGACATACACACGCCGCGCGGGATGATGTACCGGGTGCTGGAAGATATGACCGAGGTTCTTGACCGCGATCTGGACCCCGACGAGCGCGCTTCGATTGACGCGCGCCTGGGTCAAATCGCGGCGGAGACGGACGACCCCAATCTCAGAGACCTGGTCGCGACACTCAATAAATTCGTGGATTATAAGCACCTGGTTATCACCTATCCCCGGCCCCACATTGGCCAGCGGATTGGAAAACGCGTCTTCCCTATTATCAACAAAACACTGACACAACGGCGGTTGAAAGCTTTCCTGATCATTTCGATGGGAGTGATGGGCGTACTGGCGATGCTGGATTTCTCGCGCCTGTTAATCGCTGTTCCCGCCGCGGTGCCATCTATCGAGAACCTGCTTACCCCGCTGGTTACGCGCGGTCAGCTGCACAGTACGCAGGAAGCGCTGTGGTTCCTCATCAGAACCGCTCTGGAAGGCATCACCGGGCTGCTGCTGATCCTCTCGGGAGGGATGATGGCCACCGGCCGCGAGCGCCGGGGCGCGCAGCTGGGCATGCTCTGCCTGGTCACCTGGATTGCTGTGATCAACCTGCTGGTATATTATTTCGACCAGTTTGGCGCGGTAGTCACCACTCTGTTCCAGTTCTTTGTGCTTACCATGCTGACGTATTACCGCAGAGTGTTCTTGAAGTTATTTCATACCCTTTTTTAAGGGTTATTCTTTCTTCCCAAACGTCGGATCATCCCCAAAGTACCCGCCCACCTCGGTATAGGCAAACACGCGGATGGCGGCTTCGCCGCCCATGGGGCACTGGTATTCGCACATGCCGCAGCCGATGCACAATTCCTTGATCACGTAAGGACGCTGGACGGTAACCTGTTCGCCGCGCCCGTTGGCCATTTCTGTTACCTCTAATTTGATGGCTTTGTCGCCTAAGGGACAGGCTTCTTCGCAAACGATGCAGTCGATGCCGTAGACCCAGGGCAGGCAGCGGTTGCGATCAACCCGCGCCAGGCCAATGGGGACATGCTGCTTGGCTTCCAACGTCAGGTCAGGGATGGCCCCGCTTGGGCAAACCTGGCCGCAGGCGTTGCAACTGTAGCTGCAAGCGCCCAGGCGCGGCACAAGACGCGGGGTAAGCGCGTTCTGCCAGCCGCCTTCCAGGAAGCTGGGCTGTAACCCCTGGGTCGCGCAAACCTTGACGCACGCATTGCAGCGGATGCACAGCTCTTCGAAGGCGCTATGGAGAGCGCCTGGCGGGCGAATTAGCTCAGCGGGCTGGCGCTTTTGAATGGGCTCCACGCCGGCCAGCGCCACGCCAATCGCGGCGATGCCTATCGCTCCCAGCGCCTCGCGCCGGCTGAGATCGTAAGGTTGGGAAGCGGACAGTTTCCAGGGCAGATGCGGGACAGAAGGATGTTCCGCGGTATCTTTAACGGATTCCTCGGTAGGGCGGGTATCCCTACCCGCCTCTGCTGTTGATGATGAAGCAAGACGGCGGCCAGGGATGGCGTGGAACGGTAGTTCCCCCCTACGGGAAAGGTCTGAGGGATCGATTGGGCTGTTTTTTACAAAAGGCAAATGCCAGCGGAAAGCGTTGCCATCTCGCGGGCAGGCTTCAACGCAGTCGTAGCAGACAGTACACTCAGCCGGGTCGCTGGCGTAGTTCTGTTCCGGGTCGATCGTGCCAGTTGGGCAGCGCCGGGAGCAGGCAGCACAGCTGGTGCACTGCGGATCTACCTCGCGGCGGAAAAGCGCCACCCGCGATAGAAGGCCCAACAGACCGCCCAGCGGGCACAGGTAGCGACACCAGAAACGTTCCGCGACCCAGTTGAGCGCAACAATCCCGGCGAAAAACAGAAAGATCGGCACGGCCAGAGCATAAACACTTTGCTCATCTTTGAACAGCGGATAGACGACTGCCTGGTGCACGCCGTCCAGGCCAGGCCACAGAAAGTTAAACTGGTATAGGAACGCTTCCAGCGCGTAGACGGCGCTGCGCAGCGCCGGCCAGATGGAATTGACCAGCGTGCGGGTTAACAACGTGATCGGGTCAAGGAACAGCAGTGATTGGTTGCCAAAAACGGCAGCCGCCAGAAGGACAAACAGCAGCACGTACTTGACCGTACGCCAGCGCTCACCTGGCGGTTTGACGCCGGCCGCCTTGCGCATTGCCGCGACGAGCGCGACGGCTGGGGGCCACCAGATCCAGGGTGGTACCCATAGGGCACAGCCAGCCGCACCATACCCGCCCAAAAACCAGGGTCAGCAGCAGGGTAATCCCGGCCAGGGCCAGCCCGGAAATAAAGACCCGCCCGGCCAGCATAGCCGTCAGGGCTACCAGCGGGTCGAGCCGGTAGAACAGGTTTGCCAGCCCCGGCATAGGGTTCATATAGGTCGAGGCTACGAACAGGATACCAAAAACCAGCAGCGCCAGGATCTGCACACCCCTCCGGATATAGCGGACGGTTTGCGCGCGAGTCCGGCTGGACTGGGTTAATCGCATACGGGCGGTGTGCGCTTTCAAATCAGGGCGCTCCTCTCAACGGCCATTAAAGGGAAATTTCCTCGACTTTCACCGAGGCTAAATCCAGCGTGCCCAGGCCGCGCTCGGCTGCTGAGCGTATGTAACCCAGGTCTTTCCCAGTGAGTCCGAAAAAGCTGGCCGCGTAGGCGTCTGTGGCAACCATATCGTGGCTGGCGATGAGGGTGTTATTCATCTGCACATCGTCCAGATTGCCTCCGGATGGGCCGTTGCGCATCAACGTGCGCACCGCATCCACCACCGTCAGACCCGGTTTTATCACGCTCAACAGGTCGCCCAGACCATCCTTCATGATGGAATGGACTGCGCCGCGGTTCTGCACAACGCCCAGCAGGTTTTTCATCCCGGCCGTCATCCGGGCCAGGCTGTGATGCTTGGCAATGCCTACATCGATCAACAGATCGCAGGTGAGCACTTCCTGGTAAATCTTCCAGTCTTTCATGGCCTTGCCTTGCGGGATCTGGGTGGTTATGAACTTATTGGGGTTCATAACTTCCATTTCCCCACCCGCCGCTTTGACGGCTTCCTCAATCCCGCTTTTAACGTATGCGCTTTCGGCCTTGCCGCCGAATGGAAAATCCATCACCCGCACGCGTTTCGCCCCTGCGCCCAGCGCCAGCTTAATCAGCGTTGCAATCACCTGGGGGTTTGTGGTGGCGCCATATTCGTAAGGGTAATAGTCGGTACAGATATTGGGCTTGATGATCACATTGCTGCCCGGTTTGACGAAGCGCTCGATCCCACCCAACGCTTTGAGGGCTGCTTCGGTGATGGCGGCTGGTTCCGGGCCACGCGCGACGGCCAGGTAGGCGTTCCCGCCAGGTACCTGCGGGGCAGCTTTTTCGCCTTGAGCAGGTTGGGCAGCGGTGGCATCCGCGGACACCGGGGCCTGGTCACCGGTTGGCGCCGCCGGTTTTTGCGCCTGACCGCCGCAAGCTGCCAGAGCAGCCCCACCGCCCGCCAGCATCAGCCAGCGCAGCGTTTCGCGGCGCGAGATTATTTTCTGCTTGTCACTCATCTGTTCCTCCAGAAACGCAAACCGAATAGTTGCGAATGCATTCATTTTACAGATACCGCAAAGCAGCCACAATGGACTGTTGTCATCGAGGAACCCGACATGTGTCAATAAACGCCGGCGGGGTCACCTGGAAGACTGAAACTAGATATTTCTTTTGTTGTTGGGTGGTTCAACCAAATGGTTCTGGACGGCAATAGCGACGGCTTCGGTGCGCGAGGCTGCCCCCAGCTTGGACAGCACGCTGCTGACATGGAATTTAACCGTCGAACGCGAGACGATCAACCGGTCGGCAATTTCGAGATTATTCAGCCCGAGGGACATCAAAGCCAGGACTTCTTTCTCGCGACCGGTGAGATCAAAGCGGATGGCCTGCTGCATCGCCCGGTTGGATTGGATCAACGCCTGGGCTGCTTCGGGCGCAAGCGCAGGTCGCCCGGCGGCCGCCATCCGGATGGCAGCGGCCAGGTCATTGGCAGAGGTATTCTTCAAAAGGTAGCCGATTGCCCCGGCGCGCAAGGCGCCCTGCACCAGATCATCTTCTTTGAAGCTGGTCAACACCACCACCTGGATGGCAGGCCACTGCGAGCGAATCGCCTGGGTAGCCGCCGCGCCGTCTAATTCAGGCATGATCAAATCCATCAGAACCACGTCTGGCTGCAGCTCGGCGCATTTTTGGATCGCTTCCCGCCCATCGCGCGCCTCACCGGCAAATTCCAGGTCGTCAAACACCTCGAGGAACGCTTTTAGACCACTGCGCACCACAGCGTGATCGTCTACCAGCATAATGCGGATCGGCCTGGTTTGTTCCATGGATGCTACGGCTCCTTCTCGTGAGAATCCTCGGTCCGGTCGCCTTCGACCCATTCCGCAAGGCGCAGATCCAATAACAGTTTTCGCACTTCAGACAGGGCAGCATGAGATAGTAAGTTCAGTTCAGCCTGGCGAATGCGGCATTCCTCTGGATCACGCGCCCAAAGCCGCGGAAGCACATCGGCAATTAAGCCGGCGGAGAATAAAATTTGCACAATGGAATCCAGGCGGGAGATCGTGGTCATTGAGATGACGAGCAAAGCGGAAGTCTGGTCCAGCAACGGACCTGTTTCATCACCCTCGGGCGGGGCCGAACTGGGCCGTTCTTCGCGCTTCTGCATACAACAACCATATCACACGCCAGTGCAAATCGTCTGACCCGCCCGCCTTATTTTTCTCCTATTCCAATGGGCAGGTTTCTCCCTGGTCAATTGTCCAGGCTGGTTTATGGCAGCAGCACTGCCGCGCCTTGCAGCCTTCCAGACCGCAAACGGTCAAGGGCCAGGTTTGCCTGCTCGAGTGGAAAGGTGGTTACCGTGGTATGTACCGGTACACGCGGCGCGAGGGCCAGTAGTTCTTCCCCATCCTGGCGGGTCAGGTTGGCCACTGAGCGGATGGAGCGTTCTTCCCACAACCATTCATAGGGGAAAGAGGGAATATCACTCATGTGGATACCACCGCATACCACCATGCCCCCCTTGCGTACCGCCCGCAGTGCGATGGGAACCAGCCCTCCCACCGGAGCAAAGATCAGGGCTGCGTCGAGCAGTTCCGGGGGGCGCTGATCAGAACCGCCAGCCCAGGCTGCTCCTAACCGGCGGGCAAATTCTTGGGCATCCTGGTCGCCTGGACGGGTAAAGGCGTAGACGCGCGCGCCCTGATGTATGGCCACCTGAGCAATAATGTGCGCCGCGCCGCCAAAGCCATAAATTCCTAACCGCTGCACCCCTTGCCCAGTCAGGCGGTAGGTACGGTAACCAATCAGCCCGGCGCACAACAGCGGCGCGGCTTCCGCGTCCGAATAGAAATCGGGCAGCGCGAAACAATAGCGCTGGTCCGCAACAGTGTATTCCGCGTAACCGCCGTCGATGGTATAGCCGGTAAAACGCGGGTGGTCGCACAAATTCTCCTGCCCGGAACGGCAGTAAGCGCAAACCCCATCCGTGTAGCCCAGCCAGGGCACACCCACCCGCTGCCCGGTTTGGAAGCGTTCCACCTGCTCGCCAAGCGCGACCACTTCCCCGGCAATCTCGTGCCCAAGAATCAACGGCAGCTTTGGATTCGACAGATCTCCATCCATAATGTGCAGGTCGGTGCGGCATACCCCGCACGCACGCACGCGGATGAGGATTTGTCCGGGTCCCGGCTGGGGTACCGGGAGATTGCGCATTTGCAGCGGCTGCCCGGGGCTTTCCAGCAGCATCGCGCGCATGGAGGAGGGGATCGGAAGCATGATTTACCTGATGTGATACCTTATATAATACACCGCGATGCCGAAGGCCACAGCAACATTGAGAGAGCCTTTGACTCCCTGCATGGGCAGGCAGACAACGCGCTCGCACAGGTCGAGGATACCAGGGTCAACGCCGGTCAGTTCATTGCCGGCGACCAGTACCAGCGGCGGGCCAGGCAGGTTGGCGGCAGCCTCAAACAGGGAACCCGCCCGCGGGCCGCCTTCCAATGCCCACATGCGCAGTCCCTGGTCTTTCAAGGATCGGGCGCCGGCTACCCCATCCGGGTGAAACGTCCAGGGCAGGCTCATTTCGGCGCCTAACGCCGTTTTGGCCACCTTGGGATTGTCCGGTGTAGCGCTGACCCCGCACAGGTGCACATGCCGCACCCCGGCCCCGTCCGCTGAACGCAGCATCGAGCCAACGTTCCACGCGCTGCGGATGTTATCCAACAATACCTCCAGCACAGGCCCACCAGCACGGCCAACCTGCGGATCAATGGCGGCGCGGTCATAGGCAGCTGCGACCACACGGGTATATGCGCGGCATACCGGGCAGCGCCCGGCCTTCGGGTCGCCATGAACAGCCGAAAAACGAAGGCCACAGGTTTCCCGCGTGCACTGGCAAATCTGAAAATGAGGTGGATCGGAATCATTGCCTGGGGGAACGGGGCCTGTTCGCATGGCACAAGTATAATTACCCGATTCTGAAAAGCAACATTATAAATCTGTAACGATCCTGTATCTTAGCTTTATTTGACGTAATATAATGAAGTAAGGTAAACTCGCTATTACAAAATCAAATTATTTGTACACATTCAAATAACCGGATTATTAAATTTTTACTGAGAGAAAACATGTCACCTAGTCCAAGAAGTTCCACTTTTAAAGTCGGTGTCTATGTGGACGTAGCCAACATCTATAATAACGGCGGGCAGCGAATGCAGTACGATGTTCTACGCCAGTTTGCCTGCCGGGATGGCGCGGAGCCGGTTCGCCTGAATGCCTACGTCACCTACGACTCTGCACGCGCTGATCGCGATGAAGATTACCGCAAAGGATCGGCAAATTTTCATTCCGCACTGCGTGACCTGGGTTATAAGGTCATCGTCAAAGAGATTCGCTGGTATGAGGATGAATCGGGCCGGGTCATCGGCAAAGCCAACGCGGACCTGGACCTGGCAGTAGATGCCCTGCTCCAGTCTGAAAACCTGGACCGGGTGCTGATCGCCAGCGGCGACGGTGATTTCGTTCAGGTGGTGCGCGCTTTGCAAAATAAAGGCTGCCGGGTGGAGATCATTGGCCTGGAAAATGTCTCTTCGCGGTTGAAACAAGAAGCGGATATGTTTGTTTCGGGCTATTTGATCCCCGATTTAATCCCGGTCAACGCGCGCCAGAAATACGAGCCACCCTCCAGCGTTTGGGGCGAAATGGGCTCGCGGGTGCGCGGGTGGTGCTACTGGCACAGCGAGCAGGGTTACGGGTTTATGCGCTTCCTCAAATCCATCTCCCCGGATTTGTGGATCACGGATACGCGCAACCCCGACTCCCCCTATATGACCGCCTTTTTCCACGATTCCAACCTGCCTTCGCAGATCAACCCGGCTGCGCTGCCCACGCGCAACCTGTTCTTTGAGTTTGAGCTGGCCAAGTCTGACCGCGGCGCAGGGATCCAGGCCATCGAAATTGACCTGGCAAGCAAAGGGTAATAAGAACTTTATCATTCGAACCTGGTCAATGGCCAGGTTCGAATGATTTAATAAACCTGTCACAAACCCACGCTGAGCGGTGTTTATATTATGTGATCACCAAACGGCGGCAATGCACGCCTGGTGGGTTTAGAATAATGACTGTGACAAAAGCTGACTTATTCCGCACTACGGCCCGGTTGGACGAGCGCTCCTTCGAAGCGATTTTTCACGAGCACTATCCGAAGGTATACGCGATCCTCTTCCGCTTGACCGGCGACCGCTACGAAGCTGACGACCTGGCCGCTGATACGTTCTGGCGGCTGTGGGAGCAGCCACCCGCGCAAGATGAGAACCTGGCGGGCTGGCTCTACCGGGTCGCCACGCGCCTGGGCTACAACACCCTGCGCGCCGGCCAGCGCCGCGAGCGGTATATGGAAGCGGCCGCGGCTGCAGCCGCGGTCAAGGTCGAAAGCAGACCTGAGGACGACCCGGCCCGCGCTGCCGAACAGCACATCGAGCGCCAGCGCGTGCGCGCCATTCTACGCCAGATGCCGCTGCGCGATGTACAGGTGCTGGTGCTGCGCCACTCAGGCCTCTCGTATAAAGAAATTGCCGCCACCATTGATGTCGCCGCCGGTTCCGTGGGGACGCTTCTGTCCCGAGCGGAAACAAGATTTGAAGCGCTGTTCCGCCGAGGAGAAAATGATGATGCACCTGAAAGATGATCAACTGCGCGCTTTTGTAGATCAAGAGGATGTCCGGCGAACAGGCCAGAAATGTGCAAGAGCACCTGGCTGCCTGCCCGGCCTGCCAAAATCGTCTGGACCAAATTGCCGGACGCGCCCAGATGGTGCACGCGCGGATGGATTTTCTGGCGCCCGGGCCGCTGGAACAGCCGCGCTCATACCCAGGCGGCGTACAAGCGCTTCGTCCACAACACACAATTCGTGAAGCAACAAAAGGAGACAAAACAAACCATGATTACTCGACGTCCTCTCTGGACTGCACTGGCGATCCTCGCCGTACTCACCCTCGTCTTCACCCTCACCCCGGCGCGCGCCTGGGCCAGCGATTTCCTGGGCCTGTTCCGCGTGCAAAAGGTACAGGTAGTAACCTTCGACCCGGCCGCGATGGAAGATGCCAAGTGCTCGCCTTGGATCGAGCGAAGAGGCGATTAAGCAGGTTTTTAAAGATGACCTGAAGATCACCGAACGCGGCGAAACGGTGAAAGTAGCCTCGCGTGGAAGAAGCCAGCGCCAAAGCCGGCTTTACCCCGCGCCTGCCTGACGAGCTCACCAATCTAGAACTGCAAGTGAAGGGCGGCATGAACGCGGCTTTCACCATTGACCAGCCCAAGCTGCAGGAGCTGCTGGATGTGGCCGATGTGAAAGTACAGCTGCCCGAGGATATTAATGGCAAGACGGTCACCGCCAACGTTCCGGAAGCCGTGGTTGCCTCAACCGGCTGTGAAATCCCGCCATCGAAAGAGGGTTTGCCGTCTGACTGCGTCATGCTGGTGCAGATGCCCAGCCCCACAATCGACGCACCGGCCAGCCTGGATATGACCAGCCTGGGCACCGCTATGTTCGAATTCCTGGGCCTCTCCGCTGACGAAGCCAGCCAGCTCAGCCAGCGCATCGACTGGACCTCCACGCTGGTCCTGCCTATCCCGCAGGGCGGCGAAGTGCAGTACGAAGATGTAAGCGTGGACGGCGTAACCGGCACCCTGCTCCTGGAAGCCGGGCGGAACAGCTACGAGCTGATCTGGGTCAAAGACGGCATGCTCTACGGCCTGCACGGCCCGGGTGGAAAGAACCAGGCAATCAAGCTGGCCAGCTCGCTCAAGTAAAAAAAGGATTATGTTGATAGGCCGGCGCTCTTGCACCGGCCTATCAACGTATTTATATACCATGATGAATGACTACGCTATTCAAACTCGCGACCTGTGCAAAGAATTTGGCAGCCAGGTAGCCGTGCGCGGGCTGACCCTTGAAGTAAAACGCGGTGAGGTGTTTGGTTTTCTTGGCCCAAATGGGGCCGGTAAGACCACCTCGATCAAGATGCTGTTAGGGCTGGTAAAGCCCTCCGCAGGCAGCGCCAGCCTGCTTGGGCGCCCGGTGACGGACCGCAACGCGCGTGAGAAAACCGGCTTTCTCCCCGAGCACTTCCGCTTCCACGACTGGCTCACCGCGGGCGAATTCCTCAGCCTGCACGGAAAGCTGTACCGGATGGACCCGGCCAGGCGCGAGCAGCGCGCTGCCGAGCTGCTCGAACTGGTGGGGCTGACCCCTTTCCGCGAAAAACAACTGCGCACTTTTTCCAAGGGCATGCTGCAGCGAATTGGGCTGGCCCAGGCGCTGCTGAACCGGCCCGAGCTGGTTTTCCTGGATGAACCCACCTCCGGGCTCGACCCGGTGGGGCGCCGGCTGGTGCGAGATATCATTCGCCAGCTGCGCCAGGAAGGCACCACCGTCTTTCTCAATTCGCACCTGCTCAGCGAGGTGGAGATCACCTGCGACCGGGTAGCGTTTATCAAGCACGGTGAGGTGCTGCGCGTCAGCACCGTCAGCGCTCTGATGGACGGCGCGACGACCGTCACCATCCACGCCCGTGGCTATGCCCCTGAAACGCTCGGCGAACTAGCCCAATGGGGCAAAGACGTACGTACCGAGGGTGATTCGATCCTAATGACGGTCAGCGACGAGGATGTATTGCCGCAAATCAACCGCTGCCTGGTGGAGCGCGGCGTGGATGTGTATGCAATCATCCCGCAGCGACTGTCATTGGAGGATTTATTCATCCAGGTAGTTGGAACGGACGGGGGCTTATAACATGGATATCATTCGCACGATTGCCGCACTCACTTTTCGCGAGGCCGTCCGGCGCAGGATCGTTCTGGCTGCCCTGATTTTAGGGACTGCCTTCCTGGTGCTATACGGCCTCGGGTTTTATTTTATTCAACAGGATTTTAGCGTGGCCAGCAGGCACTTTCGCCCGCCCAGCGCTGCGATCCGCAACCAGGCCTACAATGTCCTGTTCCTGGCCGGGCTGTACGTGGTCAACTTCCTGTGCATAGCCATCTCCGCGCTGATCACCGCAGACAGCCTGGCAGGGGAGATTCAATCTGGCACGATCCAGGCCATCATCACTAAACCCATCCGGCGCAGCGAGGTGGTGCTGGGCAAATGGTTGGGCCACGCTGCCCTGCTGCTGCTCTACTTGCTGCTGCTGGGCGGCGGCGTGGTATTCGTCGTCTGGCTGATGACCCGGTTCACCGCTCACAATTGGTTGGCCGGGCTGGCCTTAGTTTACTTCAACTGCCTGATCGTCATGACCCTTACCCTGGCATTTAGCAGTACCCTTTCCACAATGGCTACGGGCGGAGCGGTCTTTGGCGCGTATGGGCTGGCCTTTATCGGCGGGTGGGTGGAACGCATCGGCACTTTCTTGAACAATCAGACCGCCGCCGAACTGGGCATTCTCTCCAGCCTGATCATGCCCAGCGATGCTATTTGGAGCAAGGCCGGCGGCCTGATGAGCTCATCGCTGATGAATATGGGCGGGGTGAACCCGTTCACCTCCGGGTCGGAGCCGAGCACATTGATGATTATTTATGCCGCGCTGTACCTGCTCTTGATGATGGGGATTGCCATCCGGCAGTTTAGTAAGCGAGATTTATAAGCATGTCTATTCCACGCACATGAGCGACAAGTTCATGCTGTGCGAGGGAGACATTCAGCCAGACGGCGCGGCCCGGGTCAAGGGGTCTTATGCGGCCCCACCCGGGCCCGACTGGGGCTGGCGGATTACCATAAAGCCTCCAATCAACGCGCCTGGTTCAGGCGAATCATTTCGGATGACAATGCATAACATCACCCCGGATGGCGAGGAAATGCTGGCAGTCGAAGCCGCATATACGCGCCAGGCTTAAATGCCAATCCGGGCATGATTAATGATATGATTCGTGGTTAATGACCGCTGAAACCGAATTTCCCCGGCTCCGCCTGGTGGACACCCAGGTGATTAATTACGAAGGTGAAACTTACCTGCTGCTGCGCGACCCGCTGCTTTTGACCGAGCAGACCCTGCTGGTCCCCCAGCCGATGATCCCGGCCCTGGCGTTATGTGATGGCACGCGCAGCCCGGCCACGCTGCGCGCCGCGCTGGCGATTCGCTATGGGTTGTTCCTCTCCACCCAGCGCATCGAGGAGTTCCTCAACGCGCTGGATGACGCGCTACTGCTGGATAATGAGCGCGCGCGCCAGGCGCTCGAGATTGCCAAAACGCAGTTCCGCCAGGCGCCCTTCCGCGCTCCAGCCAGCGCCGGGCTTTCCTACCCAAAGGAGCCGGGCGAACTGAGCAGCTATCTACAGGGTTACCTGGACCAAACCGGCCAGAATAATACGCAGGATGGGAATATCCGCGGGATTATCAGCCCGCACATCGATTACGAACGCGGCGGGCCGGTATACGCTCAGGTGTGGAGCCAGGCCGCCGAAGCGGTGCGCGAGGCCGACCTGGCGATTATCTTTGGCACCGATCATTTTAGCGAGGGTCATCCCATTACACTCACCCGCCAGAGCTACGCCACCCCTTTTGGCGTGCTGCCCACCGATACAAGCCTGGTGGATGCTCTGGCGGATGTGCTGGGAGTAGAGCAAGCCTTTGCCGGGGAGCTGCACCACCGCCGCGAGCATTCCATCGAGCTGGCCGCGGTGTGGATGCATCACATCCGCGGCGGCAATCCAATCCAGATCGTGCCCATCCTGACCGGTTCGCTGGGTCCTAACGGCAGCGGGATGGACAGCTCGCGCCTGAACGCATTCCTGGAACCACTCCGCGTGGCTGTGCAAGATCGGAAAACCATCGTGGTGGCGGCTGGCGACCTGGCGCATGTTGGCCCGGCCTTTGATACCGAACCGGTGGACCCGGGCATGCTAATTTTGCTAAAGAGCGCCGACGATGAGCTGATCGATACCATGTGCCAGGGCGACGCGGAGGGTTTCTACAACGCCATCCAGCGCGTGCAGGATCGCAATAACGTCTGCGGCGTCTCACCTATCTACCTGACCCTGCGCCTCCTGGCCTCTCACAAAGGCCGCAACCACGGGTATGCCATCTGCCCCGCCGACCAGGCCAACACCTCGGTGGTGACCATCTGCGGGGTGACGCTGGAGTAAGAAGAGATAACCGCAAAGGCGCATCGCGACTACTGTCGCGCCTTTGCGGGAAATTATTAAAATCCGTTCAAAGCGCGGGCGATCTTTTCCTGGTCGACCGGCAGGGGATCCACCCGCACGCCGGTGGCATTGTAGATGGCGTTGGTGATGGCCGGCGTGGTGGGAATGAGGACAATCTCGCCCACGCCTTTGGCGCCGTACGGCCCATCGGCGGTAGGGTGCTCGACGACGAAGGAGGTGATCTCGGGGGTATAGGTGATGGAGGGGATGCGGTAGCGCGCCAGCCGGTCGGTGATGACCCGGCCATCCTCGACCATGAAATTTTCGGTCAGCGTATGGCCGATGCCCATCACCACCCCACCTTCGATCTGACCCTGCAAGCCCAGCGGGTTGATCGCGAAGCCCACATCGTTGGCGACCAGCACCCGCAGCACCCTCACCTCGCCGGTGCGCGTGTCGACTTCCACCTCGGCGGCCTGCGCGGCAAAGGAGAAGGCAAAGTGCATATCGCCGCCCGGCCCCAGCGGCTGGGTCTCCGGCGCCCAGTAGGTGATAATCTGCCATTGGACGGCGGCCTTCGGCGATCATCTGCCCGGCCACCTCGCCCAAGGGAACGGCCTGGCCGTCCACCTGCGCCAGCCCTTCAACAAAGCGCATCTGCTCGGGCGGCACATCGTAGCGCTCGGCCAGGTGGCTGACCAGCGCCTGGCGCAGCGCCTGCGCGGCATGCCGCACGGCGTTGCCGGTGACATAGGTCTGGCGCGAGGCGGTGGTCGGGCCGCCATCCGGGGTCAGGTCGGTGTCCGAAAGCAGCACGCGCACCCGCTCGGGCGACTGGCCCAGCTCCTCGGCGACGATCAGCTGCAAGACGGTCAGCAGTCCCTGGCCCAGCTCGGCGGAGGACGTGCGCACCTCGATGCGTGCCATCCGGGTACAGCTCCACTTCCGCGCCGGCCTTATCCGGCGCGCCGCCGCCCAGCCCGGTGTTTTTATAGCCCGACGGCAAAGCCCCAGGCGCGCTTGCAGATGCGGCTTGCCGGGCACTTCGCGAGGCTGTGAACGGCTCTGCGCCCGGCCAGGCGGCGCATCTCGGCATCCACCTTGTCGATGCATTCCAGCAAGCCCACGCTCTCGCGCAGCACCTGCCCGGTGTTGGTGACGCTGCCCACGCGCAGCGCATTCTTGCGGCGCAGCTCGACCGGGTCCATGCCCAGCCGCTTCGGCCAGCATATCCATCATGCTTTCCACCGCGAAGGCCGACTGGAGCACGCCAAAGCCGCGGAAGGCGCCGGCGGGCGGGTTGTTGGTGTACATGGCATAGCAGTCGGCCTGGACGTGCTGGACCTCGTAGGGGCCGGAGGAATGGGTGGTGGCGCGGGTCATCACCTTCTCGCCCAGCGAGGCATACGCGCCGGTATCGCCGTACAGCTCGGTTTCCACCGCCGTCAGACGTCCATCCCGGCTCGCGCCAACCTTGACCCGGATCTGGGTGGCGTGCCGCTTGGGATGCACGATCAGGCTCTCCTGGCGGTCGAAGAGCAGCTTGACCGGCCGCCCGGTGGCATTGGCCAGCAGCGCGGCGTGGATCTGCCCGGCAATGTCTTCCTTGCCGCCAAACCCGCCGCCGATCAGCTGGCCGATGATGCGCACGCGCTCGTCCGGCCAGCCCAGCGCGCGGGCCACCTGGTTGCGGTCCTGATAGGGGATCTGCGAGCCGACATAGATTTCCATGCGCCCATCTGGGGTGGGGCGGGCAATGCTGCATTCGGGCTCCATAAAGGCATGGTCGTGGGCCGGGGTATGGAAGGTATGCTCCAGGACCACGTCCGCCTCGGCAAAACCGCGCTGCATATCACCCTTGCGCACCTTGATGTGCTTGAGCAGGTTACCGTTGGGGTGGATGGGGCGCGTCTCCGGCCGGCGAGCCTGCGACCGGGTCGGTGATCACCGGCAGCGGGTCGAACGCCACTTCGATCAGTTCGAGCGCCTGGGAAGCGATTTCGCGCGTTTCGGCGGCCACAATCGCCAGCGCATCGCCCACGTAGCGCACACGCTCGCCGACCCCCACCAGCGACGGCCAGTCGAAGATGACCAGACCGTGCTTATGCTCGCCGGGGATATCTTCGGCGGTCAGCACGGCCGCCACGCCCGGCAAGGCGCGCGCCTTGCTCACATCCAGCCTGGTCACGATCGCCGCGGGCACCATCGCGCGCTTGACGCGCGCGTGCAGCATGCCTGCGAATTCCAGATCATCGGTGAACATGGCCCCGCCGGTGACCTTGGCGACCGCATCTGGCCGAGGCTGCGGATGTGCCGACCACCCGCCCGGGCCGGCTGGAGATGGTCACCTGCGGCGGCTCGACCGGCCGGCCGGTGCGCAGCGCTTTGGCGGCCGCCTGGATCGCGCCAATAATCGAAGGGTACCCGGCGCAGCGGCACAGGGTATCTTTGAGCGCATCGCGGATATCTTCATCCGTGGGGTCCGGGTTGCGCTGCAGCAGCGCGTAAGCGGTCATGATCTGGCCGGGGATGCAGAAGCCGCACTGCACCGCGCCGTACTGGATAAAGGCATCTTGAAGGGGATGCAGATCAGTAGATCTGTGCAGCTCGGTAGAGCTGGGCAGATCGGTAGAGCCGGGCAGGCTCAGGCCGGCTGAGGCGCGGACTGCGCCAAGGCCCTCCATCGTCACCACCTGCCTGCCCTGCGCTTTCACCGCCGGGTAGCTGCAGGAGAGCACCGGCTGGCCGTCCACCAATACAGTGCATGCGCCGCACTCAGCCTCGTTGCAGGCGATCTTGGTGCCGGTCAGGCGCAGGCGCTCGCGCAGCAGGTCAGAAAGCATTTCACCGGGGATTTCTGGAACGGAATACGGTTTATCGTTCACCGTTAAAGACAGCATGTGGGATTCGCTCATGGTTTCTCCACTATTTGGATCATCAGGCTCTATCGTTAGATGGGATGGCTCCTGCGGCCATCGTGACATTATTTGTAATTAGGTCGGGCATAACTTGCGAAGCAAGTGCCGAACCAGACCGCGTTTCTAACCGGCCCGGGTAGGCACAAGGGCCAACCCTACAAGAATCATTTGATCGCAGCCTGTTCTCATGCCGCAGCCCGTTCCCAGACCGCAGCCTGTTCCCAGGCTGTGGTAAATACGGTTTCAAACAGCGCCCCAACCAGATGGCGGCGGTATTCTGCGGTCGAGCGGCGCGGGCTGGTGCGGAAATGGGTGGTTTGTTCCAGCAGCAAGACGGCCTGGGCGAGCAGCCCCGGGTGATATTTAGCGCCCTTCAGACAGTCTTCCACCGCGTTCGCACGGCGGGGTGTTGGGCCAGCAGGTCCGGCAGCGATGTGGATATCGGTGATGAACTCGTTTTCGCGGGCCAGCCAGACGGCCAGATTGAGGATGGGCAGGGCAACGCCCTGCGGGCGCATCACCCGCGCAAAGGCCGATGCCTGGCCCGGCGCGCGCAGCGGCAGGAAAAACCCCACCAGGATTTCCCGGCCTGGGGCCAGCGTTGATACTCCAGGCCCGGCGAACAGGCTGAGCAGCGGCCGAAGTTCGCGTTTTACAAGGCCGTCTTCATCCAGGGACGCGACTTGCGCCTGCGCATCCAGCGCCAGCAGCCCAATCATGCCATCCGCGGCGGGCAGAGCGTGGGCCACGTTGCCTCCCAGGGTGGCTGTGTTGCGCACTTGCGGCCCGCCGATCAGCCCACAAGCTTCGGCTACCGCCTGGGCATGCTGGCGAACCAGCGGGGATTCGGCCACCTGGCTGACGGGTACGCCGGCCCCAATAAACAATTCGCGCCCGCGAACTTCCAAGCAGGCAAGCTCGGGGATCGCGGTTACATCAACCAATGTATCGACGGGAGGGTGTTGGCCCTGCTGGAGTTCGAGCAGGTAATCGGTTCCGCCCGCAATGGGGCGAGCTGGGCCAGTGCTGGAGCGGAGCGCTCCTAAGGCATCTTCAATTGAACGGGCAATCGTATATTGTTTCCACGTATTCATGGGATCGGCGGGCTCCTTAAGAAAGTGATCCATGACCGGGGCGGAGGATCATCCATCCCTTTCATGACCAGCTTTTCAAACGATGTACAGGCGGCACTTTTCGACGGGGAACAAAAGGGAGGATGATCCGTCTAAGAGATGTGGCTAATGCATTCGTTGAATGGCACAAACTTCTTAGAAGGGGTTTTGCGCTGTTTGCAGCCCGACGCCGGCGCAGGGTTCCCTGACGCCGACCGCCGATTCCAGTGATAATGAACTTCCCTGATTATACGCTATATGGAAAAGCAATCGAAGGGCTAAACGGATAAATCCGGTATAATCGGGACCATAAAAGGCCAAATTAGGATATTCATCATGCCGCAAAAACAACATTCTCTCCACGCAAACCATGCGCGTCGATTTGCCTGCCTGCTGATCGCCAGCCTGCTGCTAAACGCCTGCCAGACGGCGCCAACCAGCGCACCATCCGTGACCTTGACTTCACCAGCGCCGTCTTCCAGCACGCAAATAGCGCTGCCCACCCAACCCCCGCTGACCTCAACCGCGGTAGTTTCCGCTACTCCCGACCCGTCCGCCACGGCAGAAAACACCCAGACCAGCACGCCGCCTGTGACGATCACAGCAATCGGCGATTTGGTTTCCGTCCCGGCCGGGAATGTGATCATGCCCATCCTGATGTATCACCACATCAGTGACGTAACCGGATCGCGCTATACCACGCCCATTAAAGTATTCCGCGAACAGATGGATACGCTGAAGAAAGAAGGCTACCAGACGGTCAATATCTCCCAACTGACGGATGTTATCCGCTCCGGGGGAGAGCTGCCGGAAAAGCCGGTAGCGATCACGTTTGACGACGGTTACCTGGATACCTACGAGAATGCATACCCCATCCTGCGCGAGCTGGGGTACACAGCCACGGTTTATATCATTACCAGCACGCTGGGCACCGACCTATCCTACGGCTATATGCAAGAGGATACACTCAAGGAGCTGATCGGCGCGGGTTGGGAAATTGGCAGTCACGGCGTTACACACACAGACTTGACCAAAACCAAGCTAGGCGCGGGCAACGAGATGAAGCAGTCCAAGGAGGATCTGGAAACGAAGCTGGGGATTAAGGTGCGCTCGTTCTCGTATCCCTTTGCAGTCACCAATCAGGAGCTCAAAGATCTGGCAGCCGATACCGGGTACGAATCGGGGGTGGGCATCGACATCCTCAACACCCATACGCCCAAGCGCCTGTATTTCCTCAGCCGCCGCGAGATATACCGCAGCTTGCCTCTGTTTACGTTTGTCAAGGTTATCGTACCCAGTAAAGACGACGACCTGATCGCCACGCAAAGCGCAGTGACTGAGACACCTGCCCCATAAAAGACCCTTTCCCCCTTATAATAAATACAGGTTGAACGGATCCCCTACCCCGCCTGCGAACTTCCAAGGAGCCAATCCATGTTCTTTGATGAGCAGCAAAACCAGTTTGATTCACTGGGACAGTGGTTCGCCTGGCGAGTAGGCCTGGACCTGGCCGAATTCTGCGAAGCAGTTCCGCCCGAACTCGCTGCCGCGCAGCGGCGGAGCTGCGCCGCGGGGAAACGGCGCTGCATCGCTTTTTCCAGGATCTACTGTCTGATCTGTACAAGCATCCCAAAGCGTACGGGGTGCCTGAGATTCCCTATGAAATCACGCTCCCTGGCGACCAGGCGCGCGAAGACCGCCTCCGCGAAGGCCGTTTAAAGGTGCGCCGGGTGATCGAAACTGGCCTGCTGGACTATCTGTACCAGCTTGGCCGCCTGGGCCAGCTGGATGGGGCGGCCAAAGGGCCGGCGGCCAACGAGCCGGCGGCTAAAGGACCAGCGGCCGAAGCACCGGCGCTGCAGTTTAGCCGCTTTTTCTATGACCAGCTGGTGGCGGAGAAAAAGAAAAAGGTCAAAACCATCACATTTCTCCAGCCGCTCGAAGGACTGGGGCTGGCTACCACGATAGATAAGGAGAGGGTGGTGGTTTCGAACCAGCGCTATCCAGGGATGATGGCGGCGCTGGGCGCGTTTTCGCGAGAATGCGCGCGAATTAAAGACCTGGACTTCTTCTTTTTCCGGCGCTGCGATTTTGCGGTGTTCACGCAGAAACGCCTGCCAGCCTTCGAAGATGCGCTGCGGCTGGCGCCTGGGGCGCTGCGAAGCGAGATATTAAAGATGGATATGCTGCTGTGCGAGCGCAAGTTCAAGCGCGAAATCCTGGTTGCTAACGCGGACGGGGGTTACCGCTTCCGTTACAGCAAAAAGAGCGATGCGATCGTCTACTGGTGCCGGATCCGGAGTTGGAGCAGCCAGGACCTTTCCCACAGCCTGCGCTGGGATTTCGCGGGCCTTTCGCCTGCGTTGTTTGCCCGGCTGGACGCCTGCAAGCCCCGGCTAGCGGAGCAGGTGTTCGCAGGCATCAAAACATGCACGCATTGTTACGGCAACTGCATGGCGCGCGTAAACGTTGAATACCAGAGCACCATCAAAGAAGGCTGTAAGGAAGCCGGCTGGGAAGCGATCGGGGAAAGCCCGGCCAGCTTCGAGAACCTGCGCACGGTCGTTTGCCTTCTAGATGACCTGGTCAGTGATCAACGCGCGTAGTGCAGCCATATGACCATTGGCGCTCAACTTCGGTATTTCTTGCGGAGAGCGGCCCGGTCGGGTGCTGGACATACCTGGCAGGTGTCCGTACGTTGCAAAGCAACATCATGAACTTACATAGCAAGTTGCGACCGCACCCTACCCGGGTATTTTCGCCTCCCTGCCCGCATATCCAATCCAACCTGGCTGTATAATATTCGCAGGGTTCCATTCGAACACACTGCTTGAACATCCGGAGTGAGAAAGCTTGCTGTTCTTTTCCGTTTGCGCAAGGGGTTCCGCAATGGAACGGGATCTCAGGCAGCAGGGAGGCACAGGTGACCAAATATGTAGCCGCGATCGACCAGGGAACAACCAGCACACGCTTTATGGTGTTTGACACCCACGGCAATGTAGTAGCCGTTGACCAGAAAGAACACCGCCAGATCTTCCCCCGCCCGGGCTGGGTGGAACACGACCCGTTGGAAATTTGGGAGCGCACGAAAGAGGTGATCCAGGGAGCACTGGCGCGCTTTGGCGTCAGCCGCGCGGACCTGGTCGGGTTAGGGATTACCAACCAGCGCGAAACCGCGCTGGTATGGAACCGCCGCACAGGCCAGCCGTATTACAACGCCATTGTCTGGCAGGATACGCGCACCGACACGATCATCAATGAGCTGGGCCGTGAGGGCGGGCAGGACCGCTTCCGCCCGCTGACCGGGCTGCCGCTGGCAACCTATTTCTCCGGTCCCAAGATTCGCTGGATCCTGGACAACGTTCCGGGCGTGCGCGAAGACGCTCAGAAAGGCGAGGCAATTTTTGGCAACATCGACACCTGGCTGATCTGGAACCTGACCGGCGGGCCGCGCGGTGGGGTTCACGTGACCGACCCGACCAATGCCTCGCGCACCCTGCTGATGAACCTGGAAACACTGGATTGGGACGAGTTGATCCTGAAGATCATGGGCATCCCGCGCGCAATGCTGCCGCAGATCTGCTCATCCTCAGAGGTTTACGGTTACGTCTCGAAGGCGAGCTCGGATGGGCTTGCCGATTGCCGGCGACCTGGGCGACCAGCAGGCGGCGCTGTTCGGGCAGGCCTGTTTCGAGCCGGGCGACGCCAAGAATACCTACGGCACCGGCTGCTTCATGCTGATGAATACCGGCGACCAGCTGATCCCCAGCCAATCTGGGCTGCTGACCACCCCGGGTATAAAATCGGCAACCAGCCGGCCGTTTACGCCTGGAAGGCTCGATCGCCATCACCGGGGCGCTGGTGCAGTGGCTGCGCGACAACCTGGGCATGATCGAAAAATCGACCGATATCGAACCGCTGGCGCGTACGGTGGATGATAACGGCGGGATCTACTTCGTCCCGGCCTTTTCCGGGCTGTTCGCACCCTACTGGCGCAGCGATGCGCGCGGGGCGCATCGTTGGGCTGACCCGCTACGTCAACCGCGGCCATATCGCCCGGGCCGTGCTGGAAGCCACCGCTTACCAGACCCGCGAGGTGCTGGAAGCGATGGAAAAAGATTCCGGCATCCGGCTGAACACCCTGAAGGTGGACGGCGGTATGGTGACCAACGACCTGTTGATGCAGTTCCAGGCCGATCTGCTGGATGTACCGGTGGTACGCCCGAAGGTGGCCGAAACTACCTCCCTGGGCGCGGCGTACGCCGCCGGGTTGGCGCTTGGGCTTTTGGCAGGATTTCAACGCGCTGCGCGCCAACTGGCAGAAAGGCGCAGAATGGGACCCAAAGATGGACCGCGATGGAAGCAGACCGGTTGTATGCACACTGGAAGAAAGCAGTAACCCGGACCTTCGATTGGGTAGATTGATGGTAAAAAACCAATTACTTGTTTATAATTTCACAAATTCGTTTTTACAAATCGATGAGGAAATCTATGCCAGATAAACCACATGCCATTGTCATCGGCGCAGGGTTCACCGGCTGCGCCATCGCCCACGACCTGGCGCTGCGCGGCATTCAGTCCACCGTGCTGGAACGAGGCGAGATCGCCTCGGGGACATCCGGACGCACGCACGGCCTGCTGCACAGCGGCGGGCGCTACTGTGTCAACGATCAGGAATCGGCCATCGAGTGCATCGAGGAAAATATCTTGCTGCGCAAAATCGCCAAACAGTGCATCGAATTCAACGGCGGGTTTTTCGTGGCGTTGAACGAGAGTGACCTGGCATACGCCCCGCTGTTCGAAGAAGGCGCGCAGGCCTGCGGCATTCCGATCGAAAAGATGCCGGTCAAAGAGGTGCTGCGCATCGAGCCGCAGTTCAATCCCCGGATGCTGGCCGCCTACACCGTCCCGGATGGCTCATTCGACCCGCTGCGCCTGGCGCTGGCCTTTGCCGCTACGGCCAAGAAAAATGGGGCCACGTTCCGCACCTTACCACCAGGTGCAAGAGCTGCTGGTGAACGGCACCGGCAATGTGGTGGGCGTGAAGGTCTGGGACCGCACCGCGGACAAGACCTACGAACTGCGCGGTGATATCGTGATCAACGCCACCGGCGCCTGGGCAGGCGAGATTACGCGCATGGCGCGCGCTTCCGTTTCGGTGACCCCCACCCCGGGCGTGATGGTGGCCTATGACCAGCGCCTGATCAACCACGTGATCAACCGGCTGTCGCGCGCCGAGCGATGGCGATATCATCATCCCGCAGCGGCGCATGATGTGCATCGGCACCACCTCCTTCGAGGTAAGGATGTGGATTACATCCCGGTGTTCGACGACCAGGTGGAAGAGATGCAGCGCTGCGCGCTGGAACTGGTGCCGGGCGTAGCCAAGACCAACAAGCGCGGAATCTGGATGTCTGCCCGCCCGCTGGTCGGCAGCAGCGCCGGCGGGCGCAGCCTGGCGCGCACCTTCAAGTGCTTCGACCATAAGGAAATGGATGGCATCGATGGGCTGGTGACCATCACCGGCGGAAAGGCCACCACCTGCCGGGCGATGGCCGAAAAAACGGTCGATCTGGTCTGCCAGAAGCTGGGGATCAAGGCAGCTTGCACGACCAAAGAAGTAGTGCTGGACTCGTACCGGGAGTATTACCGGGAGTACTACCGGAGGGAAGAATGAGCAGCGAAAAATGGAACGTCACCTTTATGATTACCCGTCAGAAAGGGGATGAAAAGCCGCACACGCAGTCGTTTCAACTGGAAGTCGACCCGGATGAGTATGTGCTGGACGGCATCGAACGCATCTGGGCTTTTCATGACCGCAGCCTGACCTTCCGGCATGCCTGCCACCATTCCACCTGCGGCGCGTGCGGTATGCGGGTCAACGGAGTGGAAAAACTGACCTGCATCACCACCATCCGCTCGGTGACGCACAATGGCGGGACGCTGCGGATTGAGCCGCTGCGCAATTTCCCGGTGGTCAGCGACCTGGTGGTGGATATGAGCGATATGTATCTGCGCCTCGACGAAGCACACTTCAGCCAGGTCGCCGGCCTGAAGGATGCCAAACTGGGCTATGAGAAGGCGTCACTAAGTGACGCGTCACTTAGTGGCGGCACGCAGGGCGGCGGCACGCAGACCGGCGAATACGAGCGCCTGGTGGACTGTATCGAGTGCGGCTGCTGTATCAGCGCCTGCCCGATCGCGCTGACCACCCCCGCATACATGGGCCCGGCCGTGCTGGCGGGTACCCAGCATAGCTTTGTGCAGACCAAAGACCCGGCCCTGCTGGAGTTCGCCGGTGAGGCCAACGGCGCCTGGCGCTGTCACAGCGCTTATGAATGCACCGCGGTGTGCCCATCCAATGTTGACCCGGCCTGGCGCATCATGAACCTGCGCCGGCGCGTGGTGGGCCAGCGCATCAGCAAACTATTTGGCCGCCGTTAGGAGGACCCGATGAGTAATGCTCCTTCCCCTGTAAAATTCTGGCGCTGGTTCGACCCGCGCAGCCGCAGCATCAGCACCTGGGCGTTTATCCTCAACCGGATCACCGCGCTGGGCCTGACCCTGTACCTGTTTATCCACCTGATTGCGCTGGGCCAGATGGCGATTGGCCCCGAGGCATACGATAATTTCATCAAGTTTGCCCACACACCGGTCATCAAAATCGGCTGAAATGCTGGTGATCGCCGGCGGACTGATCCACGGTCTGAACGGCATCCGCATCGGCCTGACCAGCTTTGGGATTGGCTCGCGCCAGCAGAAAGCGATCTTTGCCGGCATGATGGTGGTGGCGCTGATCGGGCTGGTTTTCTTTGGCATCAAAATGTTCAGCGTGTAGGAGGACGGCATGGCAGCAACATCATCTATCTCAAAACCGCGCGAAGGCACCTGGCTGTGGCTGTACAAAATGGTCGCCGGCGGGCTGATCGTTGTCCTGTTAGGCGTACATTTTGTTGTCAATCACCTGGTCGCCCCAGAAGGACTGCTGACTTACAACGATGTACTGCGTTATTACACCAACCCGATTGTGCCAATTATGGAGATGGCATTTCTGATCTTTGTTGTCTCACACGCACTGATCGGTTTGCGCAGCATTATCCTGGATCTGAACCCATCCGAGAAACTGTTACACAGGATCGACATCATTTTCGTGGCAGCCGGGGCGGCGTTTACGATTTATGGCATCTGGCTGGTGGTGGTAATCGTCCAGCGCGGGATGGCACTATAAATAAATGCCCGCAACCAAAAAGCGCCCGGAAAAACCGGGCGCTTTTTGGTTGCAAATCTTCTTATTTTACATCGATGAGTATATAGAACTTGTAGAATACGGCGCCGTTGTCATTGCGCAGCTCCCACCAGCTGACGTAACGCCCGGCCGACGCGGGGGCAACCATATCCGTCACCAGGGTGACAGACTCGCCGGGTGCAACCGTTTTCCCAAGATAATAGCGGTCGGCTTTGGCCAGGTTGGTGCCCTCACCGGTAATATCGTAGTAGTAATTGGTATTCCAGGTGCTGGTGCCAATGTTCTTGACCGTCCAGGTGCCATCAAACTCGTTGCCCGCGTTATAGTCGGTGCCGTCCAGCGGCGATTGCGAAAGCAGCTGCGCCTGGTCGGGGCCCGCGCGGCGGGTGGCGGTGGGGTACACGACCCCACCCCCTCCGGAAGACGGCACGGTCGTTGCAATTGTGCCAACGGTCGGGATGAGAGTGGCTGTTGGGAGCGCCACAGTTGGGCTGGGAGCTGTGGTCGCGGTCAATACAACCGGCGCCACCGTAACGGTAGCGGTCGGATTCAAGGCCGCCTCGATGGTCAATTTCGACACAACGGTTTGAACCGACTCGGTGCGGATCTTTGGTATATCTACGGTCGGCTCGGAAATCACAGTCGGGGTGCTGCAACCAGCCAGGATTAGCACAAGCATCAGAATTGCAAATAACCGGGTGGTTTTTTGCAGGTTGTTCATTATATATTCCTCCATTTATGTGCCAGTCACCTGGCTTTGTGTAGCGTCGTACCATTTTCAATCGATCAAGGCGAATTGTCAAGGGTAAGGTTGGTTCCGTGATCACGGCATCCCTTGACGAAATTGACGATCAAGGCTAAAATCACACCCCGCGGGAACATACCATTTTCCCAAAGTATTGTTATTCCATCAATCCCAATCGAGTGAAGGTAACCTCGCCAGACGAGGTGAGAGGCGCTCAAAGGAAGTACGGAATGGATAAGATCGTTTTGAAAGCAACCCGCCGTGATGTGACGGGTAAACAGGTAAAAGCCCTGCGCCGCCAGGGTCGTCTTCCGGCCGTGTTATACGGCTATCAGGTAGATCCGATCGCGATCTCGTTGGATATGCACGATTCTACGCTGACCCTGACGGGAATGTCCGCCTCCACCATCGTTACGATTGACCTGGATGGTAAGCAGCATGCCGCGCTGGTTCGCGAACGGCAGAAGGATTACATTCGCAACGAATATATCCACATCGATTTTCAGGTGGTTTCGCTGACCGAGAAAATCCGCGCGATGGTACACATCGAAGTGCACGGCGTTTCGCCGGCGGTCAAAGATTATAACGCGGTCATGGTAAACAATATCACGCAGGTGGAAGTTGAAGCCCTGCCGCAGGAACTGCCCGAACGCTTGATCGTCGATGTGTCGAAACTTGTCAACATTGGCGACGTGATCCGGGTACGCGATCTGAACGTCTCCGATAAAGTTCAGATCCTGGAAGACCCGGAAGAGATCATTGTGGTCGCTACCGGCTCCGCTCCGGAAGAGGTTGAAGAAGTCGTTGAGACTGCTGAAAACGAACCGGAAGTGATCGAACGTGGCAAGAAGGAAGAAGAAGAAGAATAAACATTCTTCAGCAAACCAAAAACCGCCCAGTTCAAACTGGGCGGTTTTTGGTTTGCGAAAGGTCACTTTACCAGGCCCAGGACGATCAGCAAGTCCAGGGTAATGCGGGCGGTTATGCCCCACAGGATCTCGCCATCATAGGGCTGGTAGAAGATGATTTTTTCATAATATCCGCCCGGCGTAGTCCGCGGGCGTTCTTCACGCTTATCCGGGTCGGCCAGCCAATCGAGTGGAATGGTAAATACGCGGCTGACTTCCTGCGGGGAAACATGAAAGTCTCCCGGCCAGCGCACCCGCCCCACCACTGGAGTAATCAGAAAACTGGAAATCGTTGGCCGGCTGAGCAGGCGGCCAAAAATGCGTACATCCTCCGCAAGGAGCCCGATCTCTTCAAATGCTTCCCGCAGCGCGGTTGCCTCCGGGGACGCGTCCTCCGGGTCAGCCGCGCCGCCCGGAAACGAAACCTGGCCTTTATGGCTGTTAACGGTTTCTGTGCGCCGGGTAAAAAGCAGGCTCCACCGGTCGTCCGCCCAGAGCAACGGAACCAATACAGACGCAGAACGCAGGCCGGCATAGCCTGCGTTGAGCGCCTGATCCGGCCGCCGATCCGGCGCCTGCGCTGAGCAGGGGCATCTCACCTGCGCTGGAGCAGGTGGATGATGGCGTCATCGGTCAACACACCCGAGCCACCCGGAAGCATTTCTTCTACTCCACGCGGAAACAGCTATGAACCATTCTCTTCACCGTCACCGAGGTTTATTTCTTCCTCATATTCGGTCACGGGCGTATCGTCCGCGGAAGTCTCGTCCGGAGGAACTACATCCGCGGGTGTGTCGCCCACGGGCGCAACCGCCGCATATACCGCGTCATCCGACTCGGTTTCCGAGAGGAAGCCGGTTTCGCGCAGCAGCGCGCGGTTGGCAACGGCCGGATCGATGATCACCGGGCGGGCAAAGACCAGGTAGCCGGTATGGGCCACCATGCGGTCCGCCGGGCGCATGCGGTTGGGCTCTGGCTTGAAAAAGCGCAGCAGCAGCTCGCACACGTCAATAAAGGCAAAACGCTCGCGGCGCAGCGCAATCAGCAGCATGCTCACCTGGTTAACCGTGGGCAAGATACAGCCGAAGAAACCGCCCGGCTTTAGCGCAGCGCGCACCTGGGGAATGTAATCATATGGGTTGGGCAGGTCGAGGAACAGCGCGTCGACATTTTTCTCCTCGAAGCCATCCCCCACGTTCCCTAGCTTAAAGGTCACGCGATCCTCCAGGCCCAGGTGAACCAGGTTGCTGCGCGCCATTTCCTGCATCTCCGGGCGGGCTTCGTAAGTGGTCACGTGGCCCTGCGGCCCCACGATATAGGCGAAGGCGGCGGTGAGGGCCCCCGAGCCGGTGCCGGCTTCCAGCACGTGCATACCGGGGCCTATGCCCATCGTAACCAACAGATAGCCAATATCCTTGGGATACAGGATCTGCGTGTTGCGCTTTATCCCGCGCAGCAGATCGCCCAGCGCGGGTTGGATCAAGAAAAAGGGCGCGCCGTTGTGGCTAAAAATCTGCGTCCCCCAGGGCTGACCAATCATTTCATCGTGCTTGAGCACGCCGCGGTGGGTCTGAAATACGCCGCCAACTTTAAGACGGATGATAAAGTGCTTGTGGTTCAGCCCAACCAGCTGGACCAGGTCGCCTTCCTGTGCATGGGTGCCGTGAAGATTCCAGGGCAAGGGACAACTCCTAGGGTTTAAGATTCTGCTTGAAAAAGTCAGTAATGGCAGTATAACAACGCACCCGGTTTTCGTACTTGAGCACGTCGTGACCCTCATTTTCGAACATCAGGTACTCGACCTGTTTTCCCTGGCCGCGCAGATGCTCGACCAGGTCGCGCGAACTCGTGCTCGATGACGCGCGGGTCATTTTTGCCCTGGATGACCAGCATCGGGCAGGTTACCTGGTCAATGTAGGTGCGCGGCGAGCGCTCCACCAGGTGCGCCTGGTCCTTCTGCGGGTCGCCGACCGCGATGCGGAAGTACGGCTTCCACGTCTCTGGGATGCGATCCATAAAGGTAAGCAGGTCATAGGGACCAAACATATCCACCGCGGCCGACCACAACTCGGGATGGCGCGCCGCCAGGGTGAGGGTCATATAACCGCCGTACGAGCGGCCTACCACCCCGGCGCGGGATACATCCACCCGTTTGTCGTTGGCCAGCACTTGCATGGCATGCACGTGGTCCAGGCGGTCCTGACCGCCCCAATCGCGATCCACCTGCTTGGTAAAGTTCATCCCATACCCGGTGCTGCCGCGGACGTTGGGGACAAAAACCGCGAAGCCGTTCAAGGTCAGGAACTGGATCAGCGGCATCGAGAACCAGGCAAAATCGGGGCGCTCCTGGCCCTGCGGACCACCGTGGACATAATAGACCAGCGGGCGCGGTCCCAAATAGCCCAGCGAGGCAGCCGGCAGGTACAGGCGGGCGGAGACACGCATGCCATCGAAGGAAATGAACGAGGCATCCTCCCCCGGAGAGAGCTGTTCAGGTGGTATCCCCAGCACCCGCTCGCGCGTATGCACGATCACCCGGTCGCGCCGCTGGCCCTCGACCGTATAAATCTGGGTCGGCGAGGTGGCGGTTGAGAAGGACAGGATAAAACGGTCGCCGGAGCGATCATAATCGTAATTTTCCAGCTTGCCATATGCCAGGGGGGCCTGCGCCCCAACGATAGGCCGTTCCAGTTTTAGAGTATTCGCAGCCCGGTCGAAGCGGGCCTCATATAACCACGAACAACCGTCGATATTAAATACTGCCGCGTAGCGATCGCCGTGCAAGGCACGCAGCTCGAGCATTTCTCCCACGCCCTGGTGCACAACGCCTTCTAGCTTCACTTCCTGGAACCCGGCCTGCGGGTTTTCGAGATCCAGGAAGGCCGGGCCGTAGGTGTCTTGATGCACCGCGCACACCACCAGCAGTCCGCACTCATCCGGGGAGAACTCCATCGAATTTATACCGGTCAGCGGAACCACCTGGCCTGACTGGCGCTGTTCAAACGGGACGCCGTTCAGGACGCGCAGCTGGCTTTGGCCCTGCTCCCACAAATACACCGTCGAATCGCCCGTGCTATACGAGGCGACGATCGCGACCCGGCGCTGATCGCGGGTGGCATGGGCCGGGAAAGCCTCCCAACCGCTTTCCGCCAGCTTAACCAACTCGCCGGTAGCCAGGTTGGCCTGGTAACTAATCATAATTTCGGCTTCGCGCGACTCGCAGGCCAGATAGGCCATGTTTTGTTCCGGTTCGGTGAACGCCAGGTGCGAGCGGTAGTTTGCCAAAGCTCCGCCAAAAGCCGGTTCCGGAAACCCACCCGCCAGGGGAATGAGCATAGGCTGGTAGTTTTCGTCGCCATCCTGGTCAATCATCACCAGGATTTTCCCCAACTCCGGGAATACCTGGTATGGTTTGCCCCCCACCAGTTCGGGGTTTTGCAGGGCAATGTTGGGCGGAAGCAGCGGCTCGGGTACGCTGCCCCCGTATTCCATGGCATACAGGCTCATGTGCCCGCTTAAATTGGAAATAAAGAAAATGCGCTGACCGGCCAACTGCGGGGCCAGGAAAAGGCGCGCTGAAAGAAGTGATTCAATCCGAAACATAACCCGTTCTCCTTGGGGATGGATCATCGCGAGTGGCAGCCCAGGTCACAATCCACACGCATTCTTTAGTTTTGCGGCTCTTCACGATTGATCAGGCTCAGCCAGTAGCCAGCGTAGAGCGTCGCAGCACCGACCAAAACAGCCATGCCTAAATGCAGCGGCCCGAGGCTGCCGAACGTCCAGCCCAGACTGTTGGCGAGGATATGCCCGCCCCAAAAGCCAACCCAGGCCAGCAGAACATACAACAGCAAGCGGCCAAAGCCACCATTTTTCCAAAGATGGAAAGCCGCGCCCATTAAAGTTGAGATCAAGAAACCAAACACCAGCGCCGGAATTGTCATGGGTCCCTCCGAATGTGTTACCCGCCGATTGTCCCTCCACCGAGACATTCCTCTCCATTGTAAAACACCACGCGCTGACCGGGGGTAATATCGCGGAGTGGATTTTCAAACACCACCCGCGCCTGACCGGCAGGCAGGGGCGTCACCACGGCGGGCGCCTCGACGGCCTTATAACGGATCTTTACCTGGGCCTGTAGGGACTGCGCGGGCGGCGCGCCCGCAATCCAGTTGACTTCATTCGCCAGCAACTCGCTTTGGCCCAGTTCTGTCCCCACGCCAACCACAAGCGCATTATTGCGCAGATCTTTTTTCAGGACATACAGCGGCTCAGGCGAGGGGAGCCCCAACCCTTTGCGCTGCCCAATGGTATAGAAAGCCAGCCCCTGATGCTCGCCGATGACCTGACCGGTTTGATCCACGATCTTACCCGGTTGGACGGTTTGGGGAGCGTTGCGGCTGAGAAATCCACGATAATCGCGCCCGGCCAGGAAGCACAGATCCTGGCTGTCGGCGCGGGATGCCACCGGCAGGTCGAACCGGCGGGCCAGCTCGCGCACTTCGGGCTTGGTAAAGTCCCCCACCGGCAAGAGGGTCTGGCGCAAGCGGGGTTGATCGAGCACGCTCAACACGTAGGACTGATCCTTGGCCTGGTCCTTTCCGCGCAGCAGGTGGATGGTGCCATCTTTCGCGGGTTCCAGTCGGGCATAATGCCCGGTGGCGAGATAGTCAGCGCCAAAAGCCAGCGCCCGCTCGCGCAAGAACCCCCAGCGAATATCCCGGTTGCATAGGATGCAAGGGTTGGGCGTAACGCCCTGTTCGTAGCCGCCAATAAAGGACTGCACGACCACATCGTAGAAGCGCTCGCGCACATCCACGGCGTAGAAGGGAATATTGAATTTGGCCGCCACCCGGCGGGCCAGCGCCATCGCGTCTGGCGTGCAGCAGCGGTTTTCGTCTTCCGTGCCAGGTTCGCTCCACAGGCGCAGCATCATTCCAATCACACGATAGCCCTGCTCAACGAGCAATGCCGCCGCGACAGAGCTATCTACGCCGCCGCTCATCGCGACAACGACCGTGGGAGAAGAAGGTGCGGTCATGAGAAGGTAATTACTCCAATCGAGGGTCGTGCCCCATCATAAGGGACGGGTCTCGGGCAAACTTCCACAGTTATGGGTTCTACTTTCCGGCAAGCTATGCCAGTTGTTCACTGCGATACCAGACCGCGGTTGCGGTAGCAAACGCGGTTGCGGTAGCAACCGGCGCTCTACAAGTTCCGAACGCGCTGCACCATCCCTGGCAGGATCTTCAAGAAGGCTTCGATCTCTTCCGGGGTGGTATGCTGACCGAGGGTCACGCGCAGTGAGCCGAGTGCCCAAGGGCGCGAGAGGCCAATAGCGGTTAGCACTTCGGAGGGCTGCGGACTGCCGGTCTTACAGGCCGAACCGGAAGAGCAGGCAAACCCGGCCACATCCAGCATTTGCAGCAGCGTGTTGCCATCCACGCCTTCGAAGACAAAGCTGGCATGGTTGGGTAGTCGCTCGCTGGGATGACCTGTCAGTATGGCGCGGGGGATCTCTTCTAATATTGTGCCGATCAGGTGATCGCGCAGGGGCGCCAGGCGCATGGCGCGATCCTGGGCGCCCTCCTGCGCCAGGCGGAACGCTTCCGCCAGCCCGACGATATAGGGAATGTTCTGCGTGCCGGCACGCAGCGCGTTCTCCTGCTTTCCGCCGGTGATCGTTGAGGTGATGGGTGTGCCGCGCCGGACGAACAGCGCGCCAACGCCCTTTGGGCCGTAAAATTTATGCGCACCGAGGGCCAGTAAATCGACCCGGTCGGCTTCCACGTTCATTGGTAGGTGCGCACCGGCCTGAACGGCATCAGTGTGAAAAGGCACCCCCTGCTTGCGGCAAACCGCTCCGATCTCAGCGATTGGGTTAATGGTGCCAATTTCGTTATTTGCGTAAATCACCGATACCAGGGCCGTATCCGGGCGAATCATTACGGCCACATCCTCCGGGCTCACCCGGCCAAACTCATCCACCGGCAGCTCTTCAACATCAAAACCATGCAGGCTGCGGAGCTGGTTTGCGGTATGCAGTACGGCGTGATGTTCCACCGGGCTGATCAGAACATGGCGGCGGCCCTTCTCGTGCTGCGCCCAGGCCACTCCCCGCAGGGCCAGGTTATCACTCTCTGTTCCGCAAGCGGTAAAAACAATTTCCTCGGCCCGCGCATGCAGCAGCCGGGCCACTGCCTGGCGCGCATCTTCCAACGCCGCCTCGGCCTGCTGACCATAGAAGTGGACCGAGGAAGGGTTCCCAAAGTTCTCACGGAAATACGGCAGCATAGCCGCCAGTACCCGTTCATCAACCGGCGTGGTGGCGGCATAATCGAGATATGTATGGTTATTCGAGTTCAAGACACCCTCCTGTTGCCGGAGTACTGCGGGGTACCGCAAGATACCGTGCGAGAATTCATTTATTAACGGGGTGATTATAGCATGTCCAATCCTGCCGCTGCTCTATTGTGAAAATTCCCGCACAACCACCCGTACACCTCGCTACAAAAACTTTCATCTTCGATCAAGCCTTGATATAATAACATAAATCGTTACAAATCTCACATTATGGAGGCATTATGTCTTATAAGATTAGATTTGGCACCGATGGTTGGAGAGGGGAAATCGCTGAAAATTACACCTTTGATAATGTTCGCCGGTGCACTCAGGGATTTGCCTCCTACATGCTCAAGCAGGGAAAATCGGGCCAAACCATCATCGTTGGCCATGACAAACGCTTCAATTCAGAATTTTTTGCTCGCGCAGCGGCGGAAGTATTGGCCGCCAACGGCTTGCACGTACTCCTAACCGATGGCGCCACCCCGACCCCGGTGATCGCCTACGCGGTGGTTTATCACAAGGCCGCCGGGGCGGTCAACATCACCGCCTCGCACAACCCGCCGACCGATAACGGGTTCAAAGTACGCAACGAAACGGGCGGAGCGATTGACCCGCAGGGGTTGAATGAAATCGAAGCGGGCATTCCCGACTCGATGGAAGGCGTGAAACGCATGCCGGCGGCTGAAGCTACCGCCCAGGGATTGATCACCCTGTTTGACGCGGCCCCGGCGTACATCGAGCACCTGAAAAATGACCACTTGATCGATCTGGAGCCTATCCGCCAGGCCGGGCTCAACGTAATGGTCGACACGATGTGGGGCAACGGCGCGGGCTGGTTCACCCGGCTGCTGGCGGGTGGAAAAACCAAGGTGACTGAGATCCACAACACGCGCAACCCGATCTTCCCGGAGATGCTGCGCCCTGAACCGATTCCACCCAATATCGATGTTGGCCTGCGTGAGACGGTTAAGCAAGGCGCGGATGTGCTGATCATCACGGATGGCGACGCCGACCGGGTGGGCATTGGCGATGAGAACGGGCGCTTTGTCAACCAGCTGGAAGTGTATGGGCTGCTGGCCTACTACCTGCTGGAAGTCCGCAAGGAGCGCGGGCCGATCGTCAAGACGCTCTCTACCACCAGCATGCTTTTAGAGCTGGGGAAGCTATACAATGTGCCCGTTTATGAAACCGGGGTTGGTTTCAAATACGTCGCCCCCAAAATGACCGAAACCGACGCGATGATCGGCGGCGAAGAGTCGGGCGGCTATGCTTTCCGCGGCAACGTGCCCGAGCGGGACGGTATCCTGGCCGGGCTGTACTTCCTGGATTTTATGGTCAGGTTGAACAAGAAGCCATCCGAACTGCTGCAAATGCTGTTTGAGAAAGTCGGCGCGCATTATTATGACCGCATCGACAAAGCCTTTAGCGGCGATCGCGCCGCGCGCGAGCAGAAGATTCTGAGCGCAAACCCCCAGACGATCGGCGGGTTAAAGGTCGAAAGCCTGGACACCACGGATGGATATAAGTTCAAACTGGAAGACGGCGGCTGGCTGCTCATCCGCTTTTCGGGCACCGAACCAATCATGCGCGTCTATACCGAGACCACACACCAGGACAAAGTGCAGGCCATCTTACAAGACGGGCTGCGGATTGCGGGACTGGCGTAATCGTGGGCTGGCTAACCGATACCCACTGCCACCTGAACCTTGATGCGTTCCAGGAAACCCTGGAACAGACCCTTGAGCGGGCCTGGGAGCGCGGTATCGAGCGCGTTCTCATTCCTGGGACCAATGTTGGAACCAGCCGCTCGGCAGTGGCGCTGGCCGAGCGCTATGAAAACCTGTATGCGGCAGTAGGGGTCCATCCTGGCGATGCCAGCACCTGGCAGCCCGATACCCTGGCTGCCTTGCGCGACCTTGCCCAGCACCCAAAAGTGGCGGCGATCGGGGAGATTGGCCTGGATTATTACCGAGACCGCTCTCCCCGGCCTCTGCAGCGCCAGGTTTTTCAGGCGCAGCTCGCGCTGGCCGGTGAGCTTGGTCTGCCGGTGGTCGTTCACAACCGGGAGTCGATGGAGGATATGTTGGATGATCTTTCGACCTGGCAGGACGGGTTGGAGCAGAGCGGTTCCGACTTGGCCAGACGGCCGGGTGTGCTCCACTCGTACGACGGCACGCTGGAAGATGCCCGGAAGGCCATCGCAAAGGGATTTTATATCGGCATCAGCGGGCCGGTGACGTATAAAAACGCGCGCGATCGCCAAAGCCTGGTATCCGCGCTGCCGCTAGAACATTTATTGGTTGAAACGGATGCGCCATTTCTCACCCCACATCCCTACCGGGGCCATTGGCCAAACGAACCGGCCTACGTCTTTTTTGTTGCAGAAAAAATTGCCGACCTGCATCACCTGCCGATTGAAACCGTTGTCCAAACCACCGGAGAAAACGCGGCGCATCTATTCAACTGGGGAGCGAATTCTTGACCACAACCGTTTCTTTTATGGTCCCAGTCCAGGAAGAACTCCGGGCTGTGGAAGCCCTGATGCGCACGCAGACGAATGGTTACCACCCAGACCTGAGTGCCGCGATGGACCTGCTCGTTTCCGCCGGCGGAAAACGCATTCGCCCGGCGCTGACCATTTTAACCGGTAAAATGCTTGGCGCTCCGCATGGCAAACTTATCTCGATGGCCACCGCCATTGAAATGCTGCACACTGCCACCCTGGTCCACGATGATTTGATCGACGGCGCGCTGCTGCGGCGCGGTATGCCAACGCTCAACTCGCGCTGGGCGCCGGCCGCTACGGTGCTGACGGGTGACTTTATCTTTTCATGCGCGGCCAGGCTGGCTGCCGACACGGATTCCGTGGCGGTGATGAAGCTGTTCTCGCGCACGCTGACGACCATCGTAAATGGAGAGATCGAGCAGATGCTCGGCAGCCGCTGCAAAGCGGACCACGATAGCTATTTGAAGCGTATTTATGCCAAGACGGCCTCATTGTTTGAGACTTCCGCGCAGACCGCAGCCTTAATTGCCCAGGCCAGTGACGAAGTAATCGAGAGCATGCGTCGCTATGGGTACGAAATCGGCCTCGCGTTCCAGATTATCGATGATATCCTGGACTTCACTGGCGACCAGGCCACCATCGGAAAACCGGTGGGCAGCGATCTGCGCATGGGGATTGTTACCCTCCCGGTGCTGCATTTTGTGGACGCACACCCAAGCGACCCGCTCTGCCGGTCGCTGCGCGAAGGCATCTGCCTGGAAGACGAACAGGCCGACCGCCTGATTAACGCGATCCGCAACAGTCCGGCCATCAGGCGCAGCCATCAGGATGCCGTGCAGCATGTGGAACGCGGGTTGGAAAGTCTCCAACGCCTGCCGGTCACCTCCGAGCGTTACGCGCTAGAGGAACTGGCGAATTACATTGTCGAGCGGAAGTTGTAAAGGTAAAACCAGGTTTTGAAAGGAGCTTCAAAACCTGGTTTTTTTATCCCTTAAATAAGAATATATGTTCTATAATAAGGGGTATGACGTTCAAGGCTACCCCGACCCAGCGCCGGTCCTCTCCCGCGCGCAAGGCAAAACCCGCCTCCGCGCTGCTGGACTACGCCGAGACGCTGCTCATCCAGCTCCAACTGGCGGGTCTCCCCGCGCCACAGCGCGAGTTTGCGTTTCATCGCAAACGCAGATGGCGCTTCGACCTGGCCTGGCCCGATCTGCTCATCGCGGTGGAGGTGGAAGGCGGCATCTGGGTGGGCGGGCGGCATGTGCGCGGCGAGGGCTACGAGGCTGACTGCGAGAAATATAACGAAGCGCAGCTGGCCGGGTGGATGGTGCTGCGCTTTACCCCAGGGATGATCAAGAAAGGCAAGGCCGGCGGGGTAATCGAAACGGCCATCCGGAGAGCAGTAGATGGGGAAATTTAGCGCGCTGCCCCGTCAATCTCCGCGTTGAGCACCAGAACATTTTCCCAGGCCTCCTTATTGCGCTCGATAAAGCGCCGGTGGGCCGCGTGATGGAAGTAGATGTCGATGGCATCCATGCTTTCAAAGGTCATATAGTGCATGGTGTCGAACCCGGGCGGGCTGTTATAGTCTCCCGGTTTGGTCTGGCCGCCGCGGTATTCGAGGATCTGGGGGATAAAATCTTGCATTCCAGCAAAATCGGCCATGTGCTGCTGGAGGACCGGTTCGGGCGTTCCCGGTTTGAATTTAAAGCAAACAATGCGCTGGATGGACATATGACCTCATTTTTCATCAAGAATAGATGGGAAAGACTGCCTTCCTCGTTAAAGCGCCGGGTGGTAGTGGATATGCACGAACTCGAGAAACTCGATCGCACCCCGCAGCTTATTCTCAGCCAGCGTGGCGATGCGGTCGCCTTCGGTGACACTGACGCTGCCGTCCACGCCAATGGTAATATTCATCATCAAATAGGGGCCAAAGCGGTGCGCGTGAACTTCTTCCACCTGCCAGACCCCTGGGATCTCTTTGAGGATCTCGGTTACTTTCTGGTTTAGCGCTTGCCCGGGAACCGTATCCATCAGCTCCGAAGCCGATTCGCGCAGGATCTCAACCCCGGTCCGCAGAACCACCAGCGCCACGACCGCCCCCGCCAGTGGATCCACCCAGGTATACCCGGCGCGGCCCAGGGTAATACCGATTAATGCGGCTGTAGCGGAGAAGATATCGTTGCGGTGATCGTATGCTATCGCCTGGATGGCGGTACTGTTCACCCGATTGCCGATGCGCCGGGTATAAATGAACAGGAAAATTTTTAACCCAACGGTGAGCAGGGCCACCCAAAAAGCAAGCGGGCTGGCAGCCAGTGTAACCGTTTGGCTGGAGAGCTGGTCAAAGATGGTGTTCAACGAATCCCAGAAGATGGCCAGGGCTGAAGTGATGACAAATGAACCCACGGTCAGGGCGGCGATGCTTTCGAATTGGCTGTGCCCAAAGGGGTGCTCGGCATCGGCCGGTTTGCGCGATAGACGAATGAAAACCGAAACAACCAGAAAATAGGCCACATCCGAGGTGGAGTTAACCCCATCCGCCAGCAGCGCCGGGCTGTGCCCAAGAATACCAATGGTTGTTTTGATGATCGCCAAAAAGATATTGGCCGCCAGGCCCAGGTTGACTGCCGTGAGACTGCTTTTTTCTCTTTGGGGTTCTTCAATTACCATCATATCTCCAGGGTCCGATGCTGTTTGCATCCCAATATTACCATTACCTTAGAGAAACATGCGAAGACAAAAGGACAAGTTCTCAACTGCCCAATTGACCAGTTGACTTTTTCACGGTACATCGGTATATTCTTAGAAATATTGTACTAAGTATATGCATTTAGTCTATATTGGGGAGGCAAAAAAAGAAAACAGCGCATGTTTTGTGGATGATCACGCAGGTGATGGAAATCGTGTGGGGCAGTAACACCGTGCGCACGAAACAATAAGGAGAATTAATTCCCATGATGCCAAAAGGCGAGAAGACAAAAACAAATGATATCGGTGGAGGTGACAACCGCAAGAATGCCAGCGCCTCCGTCCGAGAAGGAATATCCATTTCCGAGATCCGCGCCGCCCTCAAAGGTCAGGTGATCGCACCAGGCGACGCCGGGTACGACCAGGCGCGCTCCATATTCAGCGGCACGTTCGACCGCCGCCCAGCGGTTATCATCCGGCCTGTGAACCCTGCGGAAGTTTCATACGTGGTCTCGCTTGCTCGAGAAACCGGCCTGGAGCTTGCCGTGCGCAGCGGCGGTCACAGCGGAGCCGGGCACAGTGTAACCGAAGGCGGGATAGTGCTGGATCTCAAGCACATGCGGGCGCTGGATTTTGACACCGAACACCGCATGGCGTGGGCTGAGACAGGTTTAACCGCAGGGGAATACACAACCGCCGCGGACGCCCACGGCCTGGTGACCGGGTTTGGCGACACTGCATCGGTGGGTATCGGTGGGATCACGCTGGGCGGCGGCATCGGTTACCTCGTCCGCAAGTACGGCATGACCATCGACAACCTGCTGGCAGCCGAGATCGTAACCGCGGACGGTCAAATCCGCCACGTGGATGCGGAAACTCATCCCGACCTCTTCTGGGCAATCCGGGGTGGGGGCGGCAACTTCGGCGTGGCAACCCGCTTCTTGTTCCAGATGCACCCAATCGACAGGATAATGGGCGGAATGCTCATCATACCGGCCACGCCGGAGACCATTGCGGGGTTTATCGCCGCGGCAGAGGCAGCGCGGGAAGAGCTATCCACGATCGCGAACATTATGCCCTCGCCACCCATGCCGTTTGTTCCGGCGGAATATCACGGTAAGCTGGTCATCATGGCGATGATGCTCTATGCGGGCGCGGTCGAGGACGGGGAACGCGCTGTGGCGCCTTTCCGGGCACTGGCAAAACCAATCGCCGACATGGTACGGCCCATCCGCTATCCCGAGATGTACCCACCGGAGGATGGTGAATATCACCCAACCGCCGTAGCGCGCACCTTGTTTCTCAACCGGGTTGGGCGAGCTGAAGCCCAGGCCATTACTGAATACCTCCAGGCCTCCGACGCGGTGGTACGCGTAGCGCAATTACGGGTACTCGGCGGGGCGATGGCCCGCGTGCCCGCGGATGCCACTGCCTTCGCCCACCGGGGGTCGAAGATTATGGCAAGCCTGGCCGCATTCTACACCGGTCCCGAAGACCAAGCTAAACGCGAAGCCTGGGTAGCTGACTTCTCGGCTGCCATGCGCCAGGAGGATACCGGCGCATATGTAAACTTCCTGGGAGAAGAGGGCGAGGCGCGTGTTCGAGACGCCTATCCCGGGAAAACCTGGGAAAAGCTCGCGGAAATCAAGGCGCGCTATGATCCCACCAACCTTTTCCGGCTCAACCAGAATGTTCTGCCAGCGATGAACGGGAAATAATTCCTGGGGCTGCGCGCGCAGGTACGCGGCCGGTCGACAGGTTTTCGGAAACCTGAATACACAAGCACAATCGAAGGTCTATTTTCGTAGGGAAATACCATTCGGAAAGCGGATGGAATTTCCCTACGATGCTTTTCGTTCAGTGGAGAGAAACGAATCCAGGCCAGATCGCACCCGAGCAAAAAGTCCACATTACAGACCCAGGCGATTGCATCTATAATAAAATTATTCCAGTAGATCGGTTTTTTGATCGATCTTCTTACAAATTGGATTTTTATCCTGCACCGGCAAACAAAGGCCATGATATGCGCAGAAATTTTTTAACACTTCCTGGTGGAAAACAATTTCAGTATGTGATGCTTACGCTGGTTCTCATCGCCTTTGCAGCCGGCGGACTGCTGATCCGTCCGAAGCCGGCTGTCGCAAGCGCACAATTCCAAAATGAAGCCCGCCTGGAACCTGTTCCAACAGCCGCGCCATCTTCTGTCAACGCAGAACCCGCGCGGCGGACTACACCGGTGATCGGAATCCTGATTTTGCTCGCGCCGCTTGTCTATCTGGCATGGAAGTCCAGAGGGGTCAAAGAGCCAAAAATTACCGCAGCCTGCTGCTTGCCTGTCATAGATGAAAACAAGCGACCCTTCAAAATAGAAGAAGACCTGCCAACCCCTAAGAAATCCGGCCGGGTATAAAGTCTCAGGCGATAAGAAAGCTTTAAACCCCGAAACTCAGCCGGCTGCGTAAGCCGCAAGTAGGAGAGCCCATCCCAGGCAGCCGGCCGTTGAACAAATTCGGCCTGGATGGAATCAATATTTAAAATATTACATATGTCAGTATTGACATGATAATTTGGGGAAATATAATAAATACATGATCCAATTTATCCTTCTCGGATTTCTTAACTACCAGCCAATGACCGGGTATGACTTAAAACAGTCCATCGATCATTCGACCTCGCACTTCTGGCATGCGCATCACAGCCAGATTTACACTACGCTCAGGCAAATGGAGAAGGAAAGCCTGGTTACCTCCAAATTTATTTTTGAAGAAGGGCAGCCCAACCGGCGGGTGTATACCATTACCGAGATCGGTAAGGCCGGGTTGAAGACCTGGTTAGATGAGCCGATGATGGAAATGACAGCCATCAAGGAGGAATTCCTGGTTCGGATTTTCTTTTCCGGCCAGCGGGACCCGGTGAAAGTTCTGACAGAATTAAAACTACAGCATGAGCTGCACCAACAAAAGCTGGAAGCCTACCGCACCATCGAAGTGATTGAACAAACAGAAAAGGAATTGCCCCATCTTAAAAGAGAAGCCGCTTTCTGGCGCGCTACGCTCAATATGGGGATTCGATATGAGGAGCTATATATTCAATGGCTGGAAGATACCATTCAGATGGTGGAAGCCTTGCCTTGATCGTTGTTTTTTTAACCTATTATGTCAATATTTACATGTCATCATTTATATAGTAACCAGGCTTCTGATAAGGAGAAAATCAATGAAGATTCTCGTGCTAAACGGCAGTCCAAAAGGCGATCTAAGCGTCACTTTGCAGTATGTGCATTACCTGCAAAAGGTCAATCCAGGCTGTGAGTTCCAAACTTATAACATCGCCCAACAGATCCGTAAAATTGAAAAAGATCCGCTTGCTTTTGGTGAGATCATCGAACAGGTTCAACAGGCAGATGGGGTTTTATGGACTTTCCCACTGTATATCCTGATCGTGCACGCGCATTACAAACGCTTTATCGAGTTAATATTTGAGCGCGGAGTGCAAACCGCGTTTGAAGGCAAATATGCTGGCACGCTGTCTACCTCAATTCATTTTTTCGATCACACGGCACACAACTATATGCACGCCATTTGCGATGACTTGGGAATGCGCTTTGTCGAATCATTTTCCGCTGACATGTCCGACCTGATGGAAGAAAAAGGCCGCCGGCAGTTGGAGCAATTTGGCAAGCATTTCATCGAGGCCATCCAAGCGCACAGTCCGTATCAACGCCGCTACCCCGCCCTTCAGCCGCGGGTCTTTCCCTACGAATCAGGAACCGCACCCATTCCCGTGCCGACCGGCGGGAAAAAGGTAGTGATCCTGCATGATGGTGGCCGCGCAAATAGCAACATCGATCAAATGGTTACGCGCTGCCAGGCCAATTTTCAAGGGGATGTGACGGTCATTAATTTGAACGATATCGAAATCAAAGCCAGCTGCCAGGGCTGTCTCAAGTGTGGGGCCAACTATCAGTGTGCTTTTGAGGGCAAGGATGGTTTTATTGATTTCTTCCGCACTCAGGTAATGGCTGCCGATATCCTCATCTATGCTGGAACGATCATCGACCGCTACCTGTCTTCGCGCTGGAAAACTTTTTTTGACCGGGCCTTCTTCAATACCCACACACCCAAGCTGATTGGAAAACAGACGGCCTTTATTATTTCAGGGCCTTACAGTCAGCTTCCGAACCTGGATGAGATTCTGAACGGGTACATGGAATTGCAGATGGCGCACGTAGTTGGCATTGTGAGCGACGAATACGGAAGTTCAGCGGAAATCGACGGCCTGATCGACCAGCTCATGCATTCTGTTATGGTTCAGGCAGAAGAAGGCAGCTCGCGACCGATGACTTTTTTGGGAATCAGTGGGGTCAAGATCTTCCGGGACGACATTTGGGGGCGGCTCCGCATGGTGTTCCCGGCAGACCACCGGGCGTACCAGCAGCTCGGCTTTTACAAGACCTTTCCGCAGCACAACCTGGGCCAACGGCTGCTCAATTTTATTATTCTGCCAATCCTTTTGATCCCCAGGGCCAGGAACGAGTTCAACAAGCAAATGCTCCAGCAGATGGTCCAGCCGCTGCAGCAAGTGGTTAAAAGGGCCGGATAAACCGGGGGCGATTTCCAACGGACTTTAAAGAAGCAACAGCGCTCCTATATCGTAAATATAGGAGCGCTGTTGCTTACTTTCTCGTATATCTAGGGGTGCCTGGTCGGTTTCGAACCCACAACCTCCTCATCCACAGTGAGGCGCTCTGCCGTTGAGCTACAGGCACCATACAAATCGTTCGGGCTGGAATTTTATCACACAGCCATCGCTTATGCAAGCGCATTATGCGCGCATCTTGCGCAAGTTTTTGACACAAAAACCCCGCCACCTGCGCAGCACTCAGCGTTTCCTGGGTGCGTTCCTTTAAATCCTTGACGGTTACCTGCCCGGCTGCGCGCTCGTCTGGCCCAGCGATGAGCACGTAACGCACGCCAATGCGGTCGGCGTACTTGAGCTGCTTCTGCAGTTTGGCAACTTCCGGATAGACGGCGACCTTGAGCCCCGCGGCGCGCAGTCCGGCGGCCAGGGAAAAAGAATCGGCCAGGCTGGCTTCGTCGAACACAGTCACCAGCGTCTCCGCCGGAACACGCCCCAGGTCTGGCAGCAGGCCGTACTTGCGCAGGATCACCATGATCATCACATCGCCCATGGCAAAGCCGGTGCCGGGCAGCGGATCGCCGCCCACCGCCCCCACCAGGTTGTCGTAATGCCCGCCGCCCAGGATAGCCCGCCCGCCTTCCAGATCCTGCGCTTCATAGACGACACCTGTATAATAATCCAGACCGCGGATCACCTCCGGGTCGTACGCCACGTACTCGCGCATACCCGCGCTTTCCATCAAGGCAAAGACGCGCCGCAGCTCCTCGGATTTTTGCCACAGGTCGGGGTTGGACTGCATTTTCAGTATGCCCTGCACCTGTTCGGCAGTCAGCCCGGCGGCGAGGGCATAATCTTCCCATTCTTTGGCTTGCAGCTTGTCGCGCCGGTCGATGACATGGGTGGCCGCGCCTAACATCTCCCTGGAGACCCCCAACGCCAGCAGTTCATCGTTCATCAAGCGCCGGCTGTTGACCGCCACGCGCACTTTATCGGCGCTCAATCCCAGCTCCTTGAAGAGAGAAACGATGATCGCCAGCATCTCCGCGTCTGCTTCGGGTGAATTCGCGCCAAGCAGGTCGATATTCCACTGAAAAAACTCGCGCGTGCGGCCCTTTTGCGGGCGCTCGTAACGCCAGAAAGGCCCAAACATCCACCAGCGCGCCGGGAAGACCAGCTCGTTCTGGTTCTGGGCAATCATACGCGCCAGGGTAGGAGTCATTTCCGGGCGCAGGGTAATGCGATCGCCGCCCCGGTCTTCAAACACGTACGACTGCTGGTTGACCAGTTCATCCCCGGACTTGGCCGCATACAGATCGAGGCGTTCCAGAAAGGGACCTTCGTATTCCTGGTAACCATACATCTCGGAAACCTTGCGGATTTTCCCAATCAGCCAGGCGCGCAAGGCCATTTCTTCGGGATAAAAGTCGCGGGTGCCTTTTACAGATGGAACGATAGATTTCATAAGGGTAGTCTCGAGAAAAGAAGGAATAGGGGCTGTGGGATGCGTAATGCGTTATTCGGAATAGAAAAAGCCTGGAATCAGGATATAAGCCATGGTTATTACAAAGAACCCGGCTATTTTAACATAAAAGGCGCCATCATCTCATTCGGATTCAGGCTGCCGGCGTAACCTCCACGTTGTCTAACCGGCGTTTTGCCTCCGCGTAAACCTCAGGCGAAAGCGGGCCGCGCAGCACGGCATCGACGTTTTCCTTCAGGTGCTCTGGATAGAGCGTGCCGGCAATGATGGTATCGGCGTGCGGGTGGGTAAGCGTAAAACGCAGCATGAAAGCGGAACGGCTTTCGCCTGGAGCAAGCAGCTCGTCTAGCCCAGCCTGGGTGAACTTCTCCCAGCGGTCGGCCCGGCCCAGGCCCACCCCGGCTTCGCCGCGCGCCACACCGCCGCGCACGATAATGCCAATCCCGGCCTCCGCCGCGCGCGTGATCCAATTCTCGTGGTCCCTTTCGAGCGCCGAGTAGGGGATCTGGAAAGTGTCAAATACGCCCCATTCAATATAGGTCGGCAGGTGGGGCAGGGTAGTCGAGATGCTGGTGAAGCGAACCTTGCCTTGCTGTTTCATCTCCTGCAGAGCCTGAACCAGGTTTCCGCGTTCGGCATCCTCTACCGATGGGTTGTGCAGCTGCATAATGTCGATATAATCCGTCTTCATGCGCTGCAAACTTTCATTCAGCCCGCGGAACAGGTTATCCCGCGTCCAGACATGCGGCGTGTCATCGGTATTCTCATCCCGCCGGACTACCGTGCAGCCGCACTTGGTGGCGAGGATGTATTCCTTGCGGCGATTGGCGATGTATTTGCCAATAAACTCCTCGCTGCGCCCATAGTCATTGGCAGTATCGATGAAGTTAATGCCCACGTCCAGGACAGCGTTGAGAATGGTGTTGGCCTGCTCTTCGGTAACGGGGCGGCCGCCCCAGATACGCGATCCGCGGACCTCCATCGCGCCATAGCCAAGGCGGGTGACGGTCAGGTTGGTCCGGCCGAGAACAGCGGTAGGTATTGCCTGCTTTTCCATCTATATCCTCCTCATGCAAAAGTTATCTTCATCATAGAACCTTGAGCGTCCTCACGCAAAAATTCGCACAACAGCCTGTTATAAATCACCTGCTTCCCTGCCGGTCCCGGGTATTATTTTCATCACCTGGCCTGTGAAACTTTGTGAAAAATGTTACATTTATCCTGCCCTTCATGCCCCTTAAACAATGTGTTTCAGGGTAAAATTAGGGTTGGTATTTTCTCTTAATCTTAACCAAACAATGTAACGCAGGCCAAGGCCTCGCGAAACCTTATCAACTTATGCGTGTTATTGGGGCTTATAGCATGAACATTCGGGAATTAATCCGAATTATTGATGGAACGCTGATTACCAAAGCGGAAAATTTGAACAGAGAAATTAAAGGCGGTTTTGGGGCCGACCTGATGAGCGATGTGCTGGCTTCGATCCAGCCAGAAGCCGTCCTGGTCACCGGGCTGTGCAACCCGCAGGTCGTGCGCACCGCGCAAATGGCGGATGTAGCGGCTATTGTTCTGGTGCGCGGAAAACAACCGCCCGAAGAGACCATCGCGCTTGGCAACGAAGAATGCGTCCCACTCATTTCCACCCCTTATGGGATGTTTGAGGTGTGCGGACGGCTGCACGAAGCCGGGCTGGTCAGCCTGGAGCAGTCGATTACCGACGGACCTTGTGACTGTGGATAACAAGCAGATCTGAGGATTTCATGAACCAGGACGACAGCGCTCCAGGACGAGTAATCACCGACCAAGACGCACAAAACATCACCCGAGTTGAAGAGCTCTCCTATGAGCTGCGCGTTCAGGAAGTGATGACCAGGAATGTCAAGGCGCTTTCACCGGACCTGCCCATGTCAGCGGCGCTGGACCTGTTCCGCACGGCCAAGATCTCCGGTGCGCCGGTGGTGCTGGATGGAAAGCTGGTCGGGGTGATCAGCCTGGAAGATCTGATCCGCTGCCTGACCAATGGCGAGCTGGCAACCACGGTTGAAAGTTACATGTCACGCGATATGGTTACGGTAAAAAGCACCGAGCCGGTCGTCGAAGCGCTCAAACTGTTCGTCGAATCGCGGCACGGCCGGCTGCCGGTCCTGGATGATGACGACCACCCAGTCGGCATTATCACCAAAGGCGACATCACCCTCGGCCTGCTCCAGGCGCTGCAGCGCGATTACCAGGCCGAGGAAGTGCGCACGTACCGCGCCAGCCACCTCTTTGAAGATATCATCTCCGACCGCACCAGCCTGATCCTGCGCTACACCATCAAGCCGGGCGATTTTACCCATGGCGGCGCGGCCTCCAGCTACATCAAACGCGCGCTGCTGCGCCTGGGCGCCAACCCGCAGATCGCCCGGCGCTGCGGGATCGCCGTTTATGAAGCCGAGATGAACCTGATCATCCACACCACCAACGGCGGGATCATCCGGGTGGAGATCGAGCCGCACCAGATCACCATGGAAGCCTACGATGATGGGCCGGGGATCAAAGATGTCGAGTCTGGCCATGCGCCCCGGCTATTCCACCGCCAGCGAAGAAATCCGCGAGCTGGGTTTTGGCGCCGGGATGGGACTGGTCAACATCAACCGCTGTGTCGACAGCATGAAACTGGAATCAACCTGGGGAAAAGGCACCCGGCTGCGCATGAAGATATTCTTGCAAAAACCAGAAGGACACACCCCCGACAAGGAGAGCGCCAGTTACGATGAATCAAACCATCCCCTCTTTGGCCGAGATCATCAAAGCCCTCGACCTGACCCTGCTGACCAAACCGCGCAATTTTTCAGATGTTATTCCCACCGCCGGTTACACCTCGGACCTGTTGAGCTGCGTGATGGCAAACGCCGCCCACCAGGGAATATGGGTCACCCTCCAGGCGCACACCAATATCGTTGCCGTGGCTGCCCTGCTGGACCTGTGCGCGGTGATCATCACCGAAGGCGCTATGCCCGACCCGGCAACGCATTGAAAAGGCCAACCAGGAAGGGGTCGTGCTGTTCTCTACGCCGAAGCCTTCGTTTTATGTGGTGGGCAAGCTGTGGGAAATGGGACTGCGGGCGGAATGAAGCGAGAGTAGGTTCGCATGCCGATTTTCCGGGCTGATCTGCACGTACATACCGTGTTGTCGCCCTGCGCCGGAATTGAGATGATCCCCCCGCTGATCGTGGAAGAAGCCCTCCAGCGGGGGATTCGTTTGATCGCCATCACCGATCACAACGCCACCGCCAACATCGCTGCCGTGCAAAAAGCTGCCGCGGCAGCTTCGGCGCCAGCGGCACGAGGCTGATCGTCCTGCCGGGAATGGAACTGCAGACCCGCGAGGAAGTGCACGTGCTGTGCCTGTTCGATGACGCTGGACCAGGCAGCCGCGCTGCAAGCCTGGGTAGACGCGCATCTGCCCGCGATCCCGAACAACCCGGATTTCTTTGGCGAGCAGTTTGTGGTGGATGAGACCGGTGATTTTATCCGCCGCGAAGAGCGGCTGCTGCTGTACTTCCGTGGATGGCAGCTTGCGCGAGGCCTGGGAACAGGTGCACCAGCTGGGCGGGCTGTTCATCCCAGCGCACGTCAACCGCACAGCCAATGGCCTGCTGGCGCTGCTGGGACTGGTGCCGGATGACATTCCGATCGAAGCGCTGGAAATTTCACGCCACATCACGCCAGAAGAAGCGCCAAAGAAGTTTCCCCAGATCAAAGGGTATCCGCTGATCCAGAACGGAGACGTGCATTACCTGGATGATTTTCTTGGGTCGACGGAGTGGCAGGTGGAAAAGGTGGCGATCGGAGAATTACGGAAGGCCATCCGGGGTGAAGATGAAAGAGGGTTTCGTATCCAACCCATGAGCGTACCTGGCAGCGAATGAAAAGCGCCAAAGGCACCACTGGAGCTTTCTCATCATTTGATTATTATTGAAGACAACTCTCATTGGTAATCATGACATTTGGTATTTGACCATTCATGACCGTATGGCGGGTAAACTCATATACGATTAAGCACTAGTGGTAATTTTCACAATGTGTGTTATTTCACAAACTTTATTGATTTATTGGAGCCCGAAATGCTCAATTTCGTCGAAAAAGTCCCTGCGACGGACCCGGTAGCAATCCCTGAAAAACGCGAAATCATCGACCGGATTTTAGAAGAAAACAAGGAACCTTCCTGGCGCCTTAATGGTCATTCTCAATGAGCTGCAGAGCCAGATTGGTTTTATTTCTGAGCCCATGCAGCAGTATGTGGCCCGCAAGACTGCACGTTCCGGTCAGCACAGTGCACGGGGTTGTTTCCTTCTATTCCTTCTTCACCACCCAGCCGCGCGGCAAACACACGATCAAGTTCTGCATGGGCACCGCCTGCTACGTGGGCGGTATGCCGCAGCTGATCGAAAAAGCCAAGCAGGTGCTGGGCATCGAACCCGGGCAAACCACCAAAGATGGCGACGATCACCCTGGAGATCTGCCGCTGCGTTGGCGCGTGCAGCCAGGCGCCGGTGATCGTGATCGACGAAGACAGCCACGGCCGCGTCCGCCCGAACAAGCTCCCGCAGCTTATCCGCACCGTCCAGATGAGGACGCTCAAATAATGAGCGCAGTAATTGACGGCCGCATGGCGTAATCAGACGGTAGGATACAGGCTTGAGAGAACTGGCGCTGCACCTGCTGGATATCGCCGAAAATTCGATCTCCGCGAAAGCCAGATACGATCCGGATCGCCGTTGAGGAAAACCACACCACCGACCGGCTGCGGATGAGCGTGGAAGATAACGGCGATGGGAATGAATGCAGAGATGGTCGCGCGGGTGACCGATCCCTTCGTCACCAGCCGGACGACGCGCAAAGTTGGCCTGGGCATCCCCCTGCTGAAAGCAGCCGCGGAAGCCTGCGAAGGTGGGCTGACCATCCAGTCGAGTTGTGGGCAAGGGACACCTGTGTGAAGTGGAATTTCAACTCAGCCATATCGACCGCATGCCGCTGGGCAACCTGGCCGCCACCATCCTGACCCTGGTCGTCGGCTCTCCGGAAGTCCACTGGATCTTTACCTATACGGCAGACGAGCAAACCTTTGTATTTGACGAGCCAGCCGATCAAGGAAACACTGGACGGGCATTCCGCTGACCGACCCCGCCATCCTGGCATACCTGCGGGAAATGCTGGAAGACGGGCATCGCAGCAGTCCGATAGGAACCGCATAATCAAACGAAACGATAACGCATCTCGAACAGGAGAAACAAAATGGTAGATAAAGTAAAATCTCTGGAAGATCTGAAAAGACTGCGCGAAGAAGCCCTGGAAAAACGCCGGGTGAAGAGCGCTTCCGGGCAGATCCAGATCGTTGTCGGCATGGGCACTGTGGGCATTGCCGCCGGCGCCCGCGAAACGCTGAAAGCCATTCTGGAATACATCGAAAAAGAAAACCTGAGCGATGTTATCGTCCGCCAGACCGGCAATATCGGGCTTGATTCCTGGGAGCCGATCGTCCAGGTGATGATTGGCGAAAACCCCAAGGTGACCTACGGCAAAGTCACCCCGGATGCCGCGCGGCGGATTATGAAAGAGCACGTTGTCGGCGGCCAGATCGTCAAAGATTACGCATTGAGTCGATAACTCGCATAGAACCGTGTTGCAGCCTGCCGGTTCGATACTGCATGCATCTAATCACACAAGCCTGGAAGGTGGAAAATGGCTTTTTTTCGTTCACATGTATTGGTATCTGTTGACCCGGAGTGTTTCAATAGAGGTGCGCACGAGGTTATCGATGCGCTGCACGATGAGCTGGTCGCGCAGGGCTTGATCGACGAAGTCCAGGTGCTGGAAACATCGCGCATCGGCGACCCGGTGCAGCATGGCCCGGACATGATGGTTTACCCGGAAGGCGTGCATTACGCCAGCCTGACCGCCGGACGATATTCCCTACCTGGTGGAAGAGCACTTCCTGAAAGGCCGCGTGGTCGAGAAATTCCGCGCGCAGGAACGCATCATTGCCGATGAAGAGCTGGGCGCGCCCAAGCCCAAGGAAGTGCGCGTGGTGCTGCGCAACTGCGGCAAGATCGACCCGCACAACATCGAAGATTACATCGCCGAAGATGGCTATCATGGCCCTGGCGCAGGTGCGTGAGCGAAATGACCCCCGAAGAGACGCTGGACGATGATCAAGCGCTCTGGCCTGCGCGGGCGCGGCGGCGCGGGTTTCCCGGCGGCCAAGAAATGGGAGCTGGCCCGCAATGGCTGCCGGCACCCCCAAGTACCTGACCTGCAACGCCGATGAAGGCGACCCGGGCGCGTTTATGAACCGGCGCGTGCTGGAAGGCGACCCGCACTCCGTGCTCGAAGGCATGATCATCGCCGCGTACGCCATCGGCGCGAGCACGCGGCTACATCTACTGCCGCGCGGAATACCCGATCGCGGTGCAGAACCTGAACATTGCCATCCAGCAGGCGCGCGAATTCGGCTTCCTGGGCGAGAACATTCTCGGCACCGATTTCTCCTTCGACCTGGAAGTCCGCCAGGGCGCCGGCGCGTTCGTCTGCGGTGAAGAAACCGCGCTGATCGCCTCGATCGAAGGCAAACGCGGCGAGCCGCGCCCCCGCCCGCCCTTCCCGGCCGCTCCGGGCCTGTGGGGCAAACCAACCAATAACAACAACGTCGAAACCTATGCCAACGTGCCGCAGATCATCCTGCACGGCGCCGGAATGGTTCGCCAGCATGGGCACCGAAAAAAGCAAAGGCACCAAGACCTTCGCCCTGGCCGGCGATGTCAAGAACACCGGCCTGATCGAAGTGCCGCTGGGCATCACCCTGCGCGAGATCATCTACGATGTCGGCGGCGGCATCAAGGACGACAAAGGCTTCAAGGCCATCCAGACCGGCGGCCCGATGGGCGGCTGTCTCCCGGCAGAGTACCTCGATCTGCCGATCGATTACGAATCGCTGACCAAAGCCGGCTCGATGATGGGCTCCGGCGGCCTGGTCGTCATGGACGATGAAACCTGCATGGTCGACATCGCCCGCTTCTTCATGGATTTCACCCAGGATGAGAGCTGCGGCAAATGCACCCCCTGCCGCGTCGGCACCCGGCGCATGCTGGAGATCCTGAACCGCATCTGCGAAGGCAAGGGCGAACCGGACGACATCGAACGGCTGGAAGAGCTGTGCCGCGAAGATCAGCGCCACAGTCCTGTGCGGTCTGGGCCAGGGCGCTCCCAACCCGGTCGTCAGCACGCTGCGCTTCTTCCGCGATGAATACGAAGCCCATATCTACGAGAAACGCTGCCCGGCCAAGGTCTGCAAAGCGCTGATCCGCTACGAAATCCATGCCGGATGTCTGCACCGGCTGCACGGTCTGCGCGCGCAACTGCCCGGTCAACGCCATCAGCGGCGAGCGCCGCCAGGCGCACACTGATCGACCCGGATATGTGCATCCGCTGCGGCATCTGCATGCAGGTGTGCAACTTCAACGCAATTCAAGTCAATTAACGGTTCCAATATTACCGGTAGCTCTTCGACCCGTAAATGACCTGTACTGAGCGTTTTGAACCAGGCGCCGCCCGGTACCTGTGGCAAAACACTCAACGATACGTTTACCTGGTAAATACGAAAGAGACCTGACTCGGAGGAGGAGCATGACCATCAACCAAAACGGGAACGAAACCCTGGCCGCTGTTCGCGAAGCCGTCAACAACACGGCGCAACACGGGATGAATTGATCCCCATCCTGACCGAAGTGAACCACAAGGTAGGCTATCTGCCGGCTGAAGCGCTGGATGAAATCAGCCGGCCTGATGCACATGCCCAAGAGCCAGCTTTTTTCTGTCGCCACCTTCTACCACATGCTGTCGACCGAAAAGCTTGGCCGGCACGTGATCCAGTTCTGCGAGAGTGCTCCCTGCCACGTGGTGGGCGGGCGGCAGGTCTGGGAAGCGCTGCAAGATACCCTGACCCTGGAACCCGGCGAGACCAGCCCGGATGGGAAGTGGACGCTGGTAACGGTCAGCTGCCTGGGCGTTTGCGGTGTTGGCCCGGTCATCGTCGTCGACGATGACATGTATGGCAATGTCACCCCGGCGCAGGTATCCGAGATCCTCGCCCATTACGAGTAGGAGGCAGCCATGAAAGCATACCGCTCAATGGTTCTGGTTTCCAGCGATCCGGACAGCCTGGCACGCGGCGCGCAGCAGGTCTTCCAACGCTTGCAGGATGAAATCGCCGCTTTTGGCCTGCAGGATGAAATCTCCGTCTCGATGGTTGGCGATATTGGCCGGCACGACGCGATCCCCCTGGTGATCGTTTATCCGGAAGCCGTCGTCTACGGCCCGGTCACGTCCGGAAGATGTGCACTTCCTGGTGGAAGAACATCTGTACAAAGGCCGCATTGCAGCCGGTTTGCAGGCGTCGGTACGCGAGCTGAGCGGGCGCATCGCCTGGCTCTCGGCCCGCAAAGGCACCCTGCCCGCCGAGCAGCGCATCGTTCTGGAACACGCCGGGTTGATCGACCCGGACAGCATCGAAGATTACATCGTCAACGATGGTTATGCCGCCCTGGGCAAAGTGCTGAGCGAGATGACCCCGGCCCAGGTGATCGATGACCATCGAAGAAGTCCGGGCTGAAGGGCCGCGGCGGCGCCGGTTTCCCCACCGGACTCAAATGGGGTTTTGTGGCCAAGGCCCCCGGCAAGCAGAAGTACGTGATCTGCAACGCCGATGAAAGCGAGCCGGGCACCTTCAAAGACCGCCTGATCCTGGAAGGCGACCCGCACAGCATCCTCGAAGCCATGACCATCGCCGGGTATGCCGTCGGCGCAACGGAAGGCTACATTTACGTGCGCGGCGAATACGCCCTGGCGCAGGAACGGCTGAAGACCGCCATCGACCAGGCGCACGAAGCCGGCCTGCTGGGCAAGAACATCTTCGGCTCGAATTTCAACTTCGACATCCACATCCACTCCGGCGCGGGCGCCTATATCTGCGGCGAAGAGACCGCGCTGATCGAATCGATCGAAGGCAAACGCGGCGAGCCGCGCGCGCGCCCGCCCTACCCCACCACCAACGGCCTGTGGGACAAGCCCACCCTGGTCAACAACGTCGAGACCCTGGCCAACGTCCCGCCCATCATCTTCGCAACGGCGCCGGAGTGGTATCACAAGATCGGCACACCCAGCTCGCCGGGCACCAAGGTCTACACCATCCTGGGCAATGTCAACGTCACCGGCCTGATCGAAGTGCCGATGGGCATCACCCTGCGCGAAGTGATCGCCATCTATGCGAAGGGTATGAAGGACGGCAAAAGCTTCAAACTGGCCCAGACCGGCGGCTCGAGCGGCTCGATCATCCCGGCCAGCCTGCAGGACACCCCGATGGACTTCGACTCGTTCTCCCAAGCGCGGGTGTTTCCCTTGGTTCGGGCGCGCTGCTGATCTGCGACGAAGATACCTGCGTGGTCGACCTGGCCCGCCAGCTGATCAACTTCTTCCGCAATGAAAGCTGCGGAAAATGCACGCCCTGCCGCATCGGCACCGAGCGCGCCTACCAGATCCTGACCGGCATCACCGAAGGCCGGGGCGAGATGAAGGACCTGGACGAGATACTCCTGCTCAGTGACAACCTGGCGCAGCTCTCCAACTGCGGCCTGGGCCAGACTGCCGGCACCCCATTAAAGATATTCTCACCCACTTCCGCGCGGAAGTTGAGGCGCACATCCGCCTCAAGGTCTGCCCAACTGGCGTTTGCCCGATGCACGAGCGGGCCAAAATCGCGGCGTAGCGGAATAAACCTTATTATGATGGTATTCGTTTTGGATTACAAAGTTGCTTATGACGAGGAGGTAATCGTCTCATGGTGAATCTGACGATTAATGGCTGTTCCCTGTCGACCGCGGATAACCAGACCGTGCTCCAAGCGGCGCGGGAAGCTGGCATCCAGATCCCGACCCTGTGCGACCACCCGGATCTGACCCCAATTGGCGGCTGCCGGTTGTGCGTGGTTGAGGTGAAAGGGGCGCGCACACCCATTGCGGCTTGCACGCTGCTGGCTCAAGAAGGTATGCAGGTGGAAACCGAGACGCCCAGGCTGATCGCCGCGCGGCGCTTTATCCTGGAAATGCTGCTTTCCACCTACTATGCCAAAGATATCCAACAGACGGATGGCGGCGAGAACGAGCTGCTGCACTGGGCTGAGAAGTACGAAGTCGACCCCCAGGTGCATGCGGCCAAAACCCCGCGCTATCCGGTCGACAGCGACCCTAACCCATTTGTGATGGTGGACCTGAACCGCTGCATCCTGTGCAGACGCTGCATTCGCGCCTGCGCGGAAGTGCAGGGGCGTTTTGTATGGGGCCTGTCGGAACGCGGGTTCGATACGCGCATTAGCGCCGGCAGCGACCAGCCCATGTTGGAAGCGCGCTGCGAATCGTGTGGCGCCTGCGTGGCATACTGCCCCACCGGCGCGCTGGAGAATAAGCTCTCCTACGGCCTGGGCGCGCCAGAGCGCAAGGTGACCACCACCTGCACCTACTGCGGGGTGGGCTGCCAGATCGATTTGAACGTCAAAGACGGGAAAGTGATCCGCGTCACCTCCAACCCGGATGCGCCAGTGAATGGCATGCATATGTGTGTAAAGGGACGCTTCGGCTATGAGTTCATTCACCACCCGGCGCGCCTCACCAAACCCCAGGTGCGCGAGTACCTGCTCAAAGGCGAAACCCGCCAGGGAGCAGACCGCGGCCCGTGGGTGGAAGTCGAATGGGATACGGCCCTGGATATTGTCGCCGGCAAGTTATCCGCGGCGCGCGCAGAGCACGGTCCGAACAGTATTGGCTACCTCACCTCGGCCAAATGCACTAACGAAGAAAATTACCTGATGAACAAGCTCGCCCGGCAGGTGACCGGAACCCATAACATTGACCATTGCGCCCGTCTCTGACACTCCAGCACCGTAGCCGGTCTGGCTACTGCATTCGGTTCGGGCGCGATGACCAATTCGATGGATGACATCGCGGAACAGGCTCAGGCAATTTTTATCATTGGCTCCAACACTACAGAACAGCACCCGGTGTTTGGCGCGCGCATTCGTCAGGCAGTCTTGCAGCGCGGGGTAAAGCTGGTTGTCTCTGACCCGCGCGCCACCGACATCACGGAGTTTGCCACCCTGCATATGCGCCCGCGCGCCGGGACGGATATCGCCCTGATCAACGGGTTGATTAACATCATCCTCGAAAAGGGCTGGGAAGATAAAGATTATATTGCGGCGCGCACGGAGAACTTTGAAGAGTTCCAGGCGAACCTGAAAAATTACGATCCGCAAACCGTATCCGGCATCACCGGCATTCCGGTTGAGCAGATGTACCAGGCCGCCGAGATCCTGGCGACCAATAAACCCATGGCTTTGATATATGCGATGGGCGTCACGCAGCACACGGTCGGGGTGCAGAACGTTCTTTCCGTGGCGAACCTGCAGATGGTGCTCGGCAATATGGGCGTGCCCGGTGGCGGGGTCAACCCGCTGCGCGGTCAGAACAACGTCCAGGGCGCCTGCGACATGGGCGGTCTGCCCAACTTCTACCCGGCTTACCAGCAGGTTGCCAATGAAGATGCGCGCGCCAAATTCGAAGCCGCCTGGGGCGTCCCGCTTACTTCGAAGATCGGGCTCACCGCGACTCAGATGATCCCCATGGCCGGTACAGGCGAAATCAAGGCCCTGTATATCCTGGGCGAAAACCCGGTCATGACCGACCCGGACTCATCCCACGTGCGCCACTGCCTGGAAGTCTGCGACTTTATCGTCTTGCAGGAGATTTTCCCCTCCGAGACGTCCGCTTTCGCGGATGTGCTGCTGCCCGGCGTAACCTTTGCCGAGAAGGAAGGTACCTTCACCAACACCGAGCGGCGCATCCAACGCGTGCGGCAGGCAATCGAGCCGCTGGGCGAAGCGCGCCAGGACTGGCAGATCATTCGCGACCTGGCGCTCAGGATGATCGCCGGCAGCGACCGGCAGCCCGATGCCGCGGCGCCCCTGGCCGGCTGGAATTACAACGAACCGCAGGATATCATGAACGAGATCAATAAGGTGGCCCCCAGCTACACCGGGGTTACCTATGCCCGCCTGGAAAAAGGCGCACGGCTGCAGTGGCCCGTGCCAGGGTTGGAACATCCTGGCACGCCGATCCTGCACCGCGAGCGTTTCACCCGCGGCAAGGGGCACTTTACAGCGGTCCAACATATCGAAGCAGCCGAGCTGCCCAATCCAGAGTACCCGATGCTGCTCAATACCGGGCGCGTGCTGTATCACTGGCACGGCGGCGAAATGACTCGCCGGTCGGCCGGCCTGCTGGCGGTCTACGACAAGCCGCTGGCGGAAATCTGCCCGGATGACGCTGCGCGTTTATCCATCGAAAACGGCGACATGGTGCGCATCAGCTCGCGGCGCGGAACGATTGAGGTGACTGCCTGGGTAACCGGGCGCGTCCCACCCGGAACCGTGTACGCCGGGTTCCATTTCCCATCCGCCTCGGCCAACGAGCTGACCATCGCCGCGCTGGACCCCGTGGCAAGAATCCCTGAGTATAAGGTCTGCGCCGTCCGCCTGGAAAGGTGCTAAAGATTTTTCGGTAGAAAAAAACTGGAGCCTTCGGGCTCCAGTTTTTTTAACCTGGCATAACAAAAAGAGGGATAAGAAGTGTTAATGCCAGAAGAACTGGAAGGATGAAAACCAGCCTGGGTCTCGAAGGATATCAATCCATTTCAAAAGAGGGAACGTATATCTAATTAGATAAGAATACAGAGCAAAAAGCTCACGTTCACACCCAACAAAAAGGAGTCTACTGATGAAAACAATTGTTTCTTTTACCCTGGCAGCCGCCTTACTCTTCACCAGCCTGTTCTTCAGCGCGCAATCTTCACCGGTAGGGGCGTCCGTTCCAAAGATTTTAGAGTTCAACACGATGATAGGCGTGCCCCGCCCATACACGGGCGCCGCGAATGCAATCCGCGGGATCGGTGGCGGAGGACTGCCCTGGGTCGTTCGCGCAGCGAAGGGCGAATTAAAAACCAACGGTAAACTCGAAATCAAGGTCTCTGGATTGGTGATCGATCCCAATGACCCGGCCGCGATTACCGCTGGCCGGGCTGGGACCAATCCATCGCCCACTTTCAAGGCAATTGTGAGCTGCCTGAGCAAAGATGCAAACGGGGCTGCGACGACAGTGAATGTATCTACCAGTACTTTCCCGGCAACACCCACTGGAGATTCCGTCATTGAAGATACTGTGGCTTTGCCCCAGCCATGTATCGCGCCGATCATTTTCATAACCAGTCCTACCGATGCCTGGTTCGCGGCTACGGGAAACTAATCATCGACCGATAAATTTTCATTTTTTCACCACAGGATGGTTGAGCAGGCGTAAGGCCCAACCATCCTGTTTGTTTTCGCGAGGTTTTATGATGAACGCTGCGCGGTGTCTCATTTTCAACAAAGTTGATTTGCATAGGTTAAATGTAATAATGACTGGGTTATTACATCTTTGAGCATTTTGATGCAAACTATCATTTTCCTTGGTGACAATCGACAAATGGCCCGGTGACACACAGCACTTCAACCTGTCTTGCAGAAGTGATAAAAAGGTGTATGCCTTTTCAAGGCAGGAAGGGTTCTTTATGTATATGCAAGCTGGTCTGACCAACACACTCCGCCGCATTCCCTGGTTCGTTGAACTTACCCAGGTTCAACTCGATTGCCTGGGAAGCATTGCCACGCTGCACGAATTGGAAGCTGGGACTGTCCTTTTTGAGGAGGGCGACCGCGAGGATTACCTGTACGTGCTCCTGGAAGGCCAGGTAGTGCTGGAAGTCGAGGTACCCACTCGCGGCAAGGTGCCGATTTATACTGCTGAAACCCTGGATATCATTGGCTGGTCCAGCATGACCCCCATTGTCCGCCAGCGCACTGCCAGCGTACGGGCCACAAAGCCCTGCTTGCTGCTGGGGCTCAACAGCAAGCTGCTCCAACAATTGTGCGATGAAGACCACGAACTCGGCTATATCATTATGAAGCGCCTGGCGAACGTGGTCGCCAATCGCCTGCTGACCACGCGCCTGTGCCTGCTGGATATGATCGCGCACACCGTATCGCAAGACGCTCACCTGTCCGGGTAGGCGCGTTTCGAAAACCTGGTCATCTGATATTTCACAGCAACAAGCTGAAAAGCGCCGGGGTCCCTTGCCCGGCGCTTACAGTTTTGTTACAATCAACCGTTCCTCCGCCTAAAGGGAGAATTTCTACCAAATCAGTATTATAATAAAGGTATATCATGCATGAGCTTGCCGTATCGCAGAGCATCCTCGAAATCGCCGTGAAATATGCCCAACAGGCCCAGGCCAGCCGGGTAAGCGACCTGTATCTGGTGATTGGCAGGCTGTCAAGCATCGTGGATGATTCAGTCCAGTTTTATTGGGAGATCCTGACGGAAGACACGCTGTGCGCCGGGTCAAAGCTGCATTTCAAACGCGTGCCCGCACAGATGATCTGCCTGAACTGCGGCAAAGAATACCTGCTGGATCGAGCATTGGAACCCTGCCCGGACTGCGGTAGTGCAAAAGTAAAGGTCGTCTCAGGCGACCAGTTCTTTCTCGACAGCATTGAAATTGAAAAGTAACGCGGAGAAGCAACCGGTTTATGGATACGAATTCATCTCGGGTCACAATTGTAGAAAAAATCCTCAACGCCAACGACCAGATCGCGGCGGGTAACCGCGCCAGATTGGATGCAAAGCATGTCTTTTCAATCAATATCATGGCATCACCGGGCGCTGGGAAGACCAGCTTCATCCTCAAAACCATCCAGGCCCTGGTCCCCGCCGTCCGCACAGGCGTGGTCGAGGGCGATACCGCCCCGGTGACCATCGACGCCGATAAAATCACCGCGGTGGGCATGCCGGCGGTGCAGATCAATACCGGCGGCGACTGCCACCTGGACGCGGTGATGCTCAAGGATGGCCTGAGCCAGCTCCCCCTGGAAGAAATCGATCTGCTGATCGTCGAGAATGTCGGCAACCTGATCTGCCCGGCGGCGTTCAACCTGGGCACGCATCTCAACGTGCTCATCGCCAGCATCCCCGAAGGCGACGATAAACCCTATAAATACCCGGCCATCTACCGCGGCGTAGATGTGCTGATCATCAACAAGATCGACTTGCTGCCCTACGTACGCTTCAACATGGAGTACTTCCGCCAGGGCGTGGAAATGCTCAACCCGGGCTGGTGACCTTTCCTGTCTCCTGCGTCACCGATGAAGGGATCGAGGCGTGGGCAGTTGGATTAAGGGTAAGTTAGATGGGAAAGTCAATCAGTCAATCAGGGATTAGTCAATCAGGGAGGAAAAATTTCTTCCCTCTTACCTGATTGTCTGTTCACTGATCAACCAATCGCCATGAACGAACAAACGACCGGCCTCAAAATATGGGTACGCGGAATTGTGCAGGGGGTAGGATTCCGGCCTTTATCTATAACCTGGCAGAGTCGCTGGGGCTGACCGGCTGGGTCAAAAACACCTCCAGCGGGGTAGAGATCGAGGTATCCGGCTCGGATGAGGCCTTACAGCGCTTTGTCGCCGCCATTCGCGGAAACCCGCCGCCGCTGGCGCGCATCGACGAGCTGCACAGCGAACCTGTCCCGACCAACGGCTATACCGATTTTAAGATTTACGACAGCCAGCCGCAGCCCGGCGATATTCCTGCCCATCTCGCCGGACGTGGCCATCTGCGCGGACTGCCGGCGCGAGCTGTTCGACCCTGCCGACCGGCGCTACCGCTACCCTTTCATCAACTGCACCAACTGCGGGCCGCGCTTCACCATCATCCGCGATATCCCCTACGACCGGCCCAACACCACCATGGCCGGTTTCCCGCTGTGCCCGGACTGCCAGGCCGAATACGAGGACCCGCGCGACCGGCGTTTCCACGCCCAGCCGGTCGCCTGCCCGGTCTGCGGACCGCAGGTCTGGTTTGAGGCGAACGGCGCGAACGGTCGCGGACCGCGAAGAAGCGCATCCAGCGCGCCCGCGCATGGCTGCAAGCAGGCAAAATCCTGGCGGTCAAAGGGCTGGGCGGCTTCCACCTGGCCTGCGACGCCGAGCAACCCCGCCGCGGTGGCCGAGCTGCGCCGCCGCAAGAAACGCAGCGACAAACCCTTCGCGCTGATGGCCTTCGACCTGGAGACTATCCAGAAGCACTGTTCGTGTCGCGCCGGAAGAAGCGGCTCTGCTCAGCGTCGCACCAGGCGCCGGTCGTGCTGCTCGAGCGCGCCGACGCGCAGTCCAGTGTAGCCGCGGAAGCTGCGCCCGGCCAGAGCACGCTGGGCTTCATGCTGCCTTACACCCCGCTGCACCTGCTGCTGCTCGAACCAGGCGCCCGGCTTCCCCGAGGTGCTGGTGATGACCAGCGGCAACCTGAGCGAGGAACCCATCGCCTACCGCGATGAGGAAGCCCGCGAGCGCCTGGGCGAGCTGGCCGATGCCTTCCTGCTGCACGACCGCCCCATCCACATGCGCGTGGATGACTCGGTGGCCGCGCGATTGCGCGCGGGCAGGCCTTACCTCATCCGCCGCGCGCGCGGCTACGCCCCCGACCCGCTGCGTCCTGCCGGTTGACGTGCCCCCCATCCTGGCAGCCGGCGCCGAGCTGAAGAATACCTTCTGCCTGACCCGCGACCGCTACGCCTTCCTCAGCCATCACATCGGCGACCTGGAAAACTACGAGACCCTGCGCTCGTTCGAGGAAGGCATCGCGCACTTCGAGCGCCTGTTCCGCGTCAAACCCGAGCGCGATCGCCTGCGACCTGCACCCCAATTACCTGGCCACGCGCTATGCGCAGCAGCGCGCGCAGCGACGAAGGGCTGCCGCTGGTGGCGGTGCAGCACCACCACGCCCACCTGGCAGCCTGCCTGGCGGATAACGGCTGGGACTCCGCACGAGCCGGTCATCGGGCTGAGCTTCGACGGCACCGGCTACGGCACCGATGGCGCCATCTGGGGCGGCGAGGTGCTGGTCGGCGGGTACGCGGCTACCAGCGGCGCTTACCACCTGGCCTACGTGCCGCTGCCCGGCGGCGACCAGGCCGTGCGCAAACCGGCCCGCATGGCGCTGGCCCACCTGTGGGCCGCCGGGCATCGAGTGGGAGCCGGACCTGCCGCCGGTGGAGGCACTGTGCGCCGAGGACCGCACCGTGCTGCAGACGCAGCTCGAGCACAAGCTCAACGCCCCGCTGACCTCCAGCATGGGCCGCCTCTTCGACGCCGCCTCGGCGCTGATCGGCGTGCGCCAGACCGCCACCTACGAAGGCCAGGCCGCCATCGAGCTGGAAGCGCTCTGCCGACCCGCACGAGACCGGTTTCTACCCATTCGCGCTGCAAGATGCGATCATCGACCCAGCACCGCTCTGGCAGGCGCTGCTGGCCGACTGGCGCGCCGGTACAGCCGTTCCGGTCCTGGCAGCCCGCTTCCACAACAGCATTGCGCACCTGGCGCTGGAACTGTGCAGATCTATCCGCGCAGAACAAGGCAGCTGACATGGTTGCGCTGAGCGGCGGCGTCTGGCAGAACCGCTTCCTGCTGGAACGCAGCCGTGGCCATGCTCGAAACAGCAGGTTTTCAGCGTGCTGACCCACCACCAGGTCCCACCCAATGATGGCTGCATCGCCCTGGGCCAGATGCTGGTTGCGACCAGCCGGTTATCGGTTCACGAATAACGAATTGACGATAGACAGACAATCCAATCAACGAGGAGGTTCTCATGTGCCTGGGTGTTCCTGGAAAAATTATCGAAATCTATAACGACCGGCGGCCTGCTGCATGTGCAAGGTCGATTTTGGCGGCGTGGTCCGCGAGGCCTGCATCGAAACGCTGCCCGAAGCCAAGGTCGGCGATTACACCATCGTCCACGCCGGGTTTGCGCTGAACCTGCTCAGCGAGGAAGATGCGCACGAAACGCTCGACCTGCTGCGCGAGATTTCAGCGGTCGAAGATGAGCTGGCGGATGAGGATCTCGCTTAGACATGCAACTGTCTAGGATGAAATCATGCAATTTGTGAACGAATTCCGCGATGCCGAGCTGGTGCACGGCGTGATCGAGGAGATCCGCCGCACCGTGACCCGCCCGTGGGTGATTGATGGAAATCTGCGGCGGGCAGACCCACGCGATCATGCGCTACGGGCTGGACCAGCTGCTGCCGCCGGAAATCGAGCTGGTGCACGGCCCGGGCTGCCCGGTGTGCGTCACCCCGCTGGAGCAGATCGACCAGGCCCTGGCGATCGCCGCCCAGCCCGGACGTGATCTTCACCTCCTTTGGCGATATGCTGCGCGTGCCCGGCTCGCAGCAGCGACCTGTTCGCATCCGCGCGCGCGGCGGGCAGGTGCACGTGGTCTATTCGCCGCTGGATGCGGTGCAGCATCGCCCAGCAGAACCCGGACAAGCAGGTGGTTTTCTTCGCCATCGGCTTTGAAACCACCGCCCCGGCCAATGCGATGAGCGTGCTGCAGGCCCAGGCGCTGGGGCTGAAGAACTTACTCGGTGCTGGTCTCGCAGGTGTGCGTGCCGCCCGCCATGCACGCCATCCTGGGCTCGCCGCACAACCGCGTGCAGGGCTTCCTGGCCGCCGGGCACGTCTGCGCGGTGATGGGCTACTGGGAATACCCGCCCATCGCCGAACAGTACCACGTGCCGATGGTGGTGACCGGCTTTGAGCCGCTCGACCTGGTGCAGGGCATCCTGATGACCGTGCAGCATGCTGGAAAAGGGCGAGGTGGAGGTCAAGAACGCCTACACCGCGCGTGGTGACCTTCGAGGGCAACCAGGCCGCGCAGGCCATGATCCAGCAGGTGTTCCAGCCGGTCGACCGCAACTGGCGCGGCATCGGCACGATCCCGCAGAGCGGCTGGGGCCTGCGCCCGGAATATGCGCGACTTCGACGCCGAAAAGCGCTTCGACGTCGGCGCATATCCAGACCCAAGAATCGACCGTGTGCATCGCCGGGCAGATCCTGCAAGGGCTGAAGAAACCGCACGACTGCCCGGCCTTTGGCGTGCTGTGCACGCCGGAAAACCCGCTGGGCGCGCCGATGGTTTCATCCGAAGGCGCCTGCTCGGCCTTTTACCGCTATGCGACCGAACAGTCGGTTTACAGACGTGAAGCAGAACCTGCATGACCGATCGAACGAATCAGCATCCCCAGCATTTGAAGGCCCGGTTTGCCCGCTGCCGCTGACCCACACCGACACAGATCGTGATGGGCCACGGCAGCGGCGGGCGCATGACGCAGGACCTGATCCAGCGCGTTTTCTGCCCGCACCTGCAACAGCGCGCCGCTGGCCGAGGGCAACGACTTTGCCCGGCTCGAATCTGCTGGCGGAGGCCGGCCTGCAGGGCACGCTGGCGGTCTCGACCAATTCGCACATCGTCACCCCGCTGTTCTTCCCCGGCGGCGATATCGGCCGGCTGGCGGTGTGCGGCACGGTCAACGATGTGGCCATGTCGGGCGCGGAGCCGCTGTTCCTGACCGCCGGCTTTATCCTGGAAGAAGGCCTGCCGGTGGAGACGCTGGAACGCGTGGCGGCCGTCGATGCAGGCCGCGGCGCAGGAAGCCGGGGTGCAGATCGTCGCCGGCGATACCAAGGTGGCCGAACGAGGCAAGGCGGACGGGCTGTTCATCAACACCACCGGCATCGGCTGGGTCCCGGCCGGGCGCGAAGATCGGCGGCGAGCTGGCCCAACCCGGCGACGTGGTGCTGGTCTCCGGCACGCTGGGCGATCACGGCATCGCCGTGCTGGGCGCGCGCGGCGAGCTGGGCTTTGAGACCGATGTGCAGTCGGACGTCGCCCCGCTGAACGGCCTGATCCGCGCCGTGCTGGCGGCCGCGCCCACACGTCCACGTGCTGCGCGACCCAACCCGCGGCGGGCTGGCGACCACGCTGAACGAGATCGCCGTGCAGAGCAAGCGTCGGCATCCTGGCTGGATGAGAAGGCCATCCCGGTGCAGCCCGCCGTGCAGGCCGCCTGCGAGATGCTGGGCTTCGACCCGCTCTACGTGGCCAACGAGGGCAAGGTGATCGTCATTGTGCCCGAGGCGGAAGCCGCAGCGGCGCTGGCAGCCATGCGCGCGCACCCCTACGGCGCAGAACGCCGCGCGCATCGGCGTGGTCCAGGCCGAGCCGCCCAGGCGCGTGCTGATGCGCACGCTGATCGGCGGCACGCGCATCCTGGATGTGCTGGCCGGCGAAATGCTGCCCCGGATTTGTTGAGCCTGTTTCTGGTATACTTATCCGGTCTCAATCACAACACGCTGTGGAAATGACGAACCAAACGAGTGTTCTTCCCTGATCACTCATCACTTATTGACTAATCACTTTTTCAACGAGGGACCATGAAAATCGATTACCAGGAAACCACCAGCGACCTGCAAACGCGCATCGACATCCACAGCAAGTACGGCGGGCGCGATATCGACCACTGGATGCTGGATCTGCTCAAGCTGCAAAAAGGCGCGAAAATCCTGGACGTGGGCTGCGGCTCAGGCAAGCAGTGCTTCTCGTACCACAAGTACCTGCAAGGCGAGGCCGAGATCCACGGCGGGGATGTGAACCTGGAGCTGCTCGACCAGGCGCGCGAGGCCAACGCAAAAGATCGGCAGCCCGCTCCATTTCAGCGAAGTGAATTTCAACCAGCCTTTCCCCTTCGAGACAACCAGTTTGACCTGGTTTCCTGCTGCTTCGCCATCTACTACGCCGAGAATATCCCCTTCACCATCGGCGAGATGCACCGCGTGCTGAAACCCGGCGGGCGGCTGTTCACCACCGGGCCGATGCCCAGCAACAAAAAGCTGTTCTACGACATCATCCGCGAAGCCACCGGCAAACCCATCCCGCCCATGCCGGGCAGCTCGCGCTACAGCACCGAGATCCTCAGCGCCATCCGCGGCCAGTTCGCTGCGGTGGAGGTGCACATCTTCGAGAACCCGCTGACCTTCGAAGCGGTCGAGCCCTTCCTGGCCTACACCCGCGCCTCGCTGTCCGAAGACCGCAAGCTGTGGAGCAGCTTGTTCACCGGCAAAGATGACTTCAACCAGGTGATGGAGCAGATCACCGCCGTCGCCACCCGCCGTCTGGAGCAGGATGGCAAGCTGGTGATGACCAAGGTGGTCGGCGGGATTGTGGCCACGAAGTAGTGATACCGATCAACGATATTCCATGAACCAGGACTTCTCCTTCTACGCCAACCGCGTTCTCTTTATCGGCGCGCACCCGGATGATATCGAGCTGGGCTGCGGCGCGCTGATCGCGCACATCATCCCGCAGACCGAGGTCCTGTGCGTGACGCTTTCGGATAACCAGAAGAACCCGCGCTCGCCGAACCTGCCCGCAGAACACCGCCGCAGCATGGCAGTGCTGGGCGTGCCGGAAAAGAACATCGTGCTCGGGCAGTTCGAGACGCGCCGCTTCCCCGAATGCCGCCAGGAAATCCTGGAGTACATGATCCAGCTCAACCAGACCTTCAGCCCGGAGATCGTCTTCGTCCACACCAAGGCCGACATCCACCAGGACCATGCCACCATCACCGAGGAAGGCCTGCGCGCTTTCCGCGGCACAACGGTGCTGGGTTTCGATGTGCTGCGCTCCAGCTACGGCTTCTTCCCCAACTTCCTGGTCGAGGTGAGCGAGCAGGATGTCGAGTGCAAGATCGCCGCGCTGGCTGAATACAAAACCTACGCCAGCAAGTATTACTTCGACCCCAACATCACCCGCGCCACCATGATCCGCCACGGCGCGCTGGCCGAGCGCCCGTACGCCGAAGGCTTTGATATTCTGCGGATCGTAGGGATGTTCGGCCGGAAGAGCTGACAACGGATTTTACGGATTCGTACCGCCGCATCGATCATTTATTACCCATTCTTGTAGGGCGCGGGTCTGGTGTCGTAGACGAGTAATCAAGACAGTTTGCAAGTCGTGAAAGAAAAATAAGCGCGAAAAATAGCCCGAGACCCGCCCTTCCGTTTGGTAAGAAGGGCGGGTCTCGGGCAAATATAAAGTTTGGCGGTTGATGTGTGTCTTGCTAACCCGCACAACATGCGGACACGCGGACACTCGTACCAGACCCGCGCCCTACTATTTTGAGGGTGCCATCCCCCCGAAATCCAAAATCACAAATTATCGGATAACGAATCTACTCGGCGGGCAACCCAACCTCCACCCAGTCCTCTTCTACCCGCACCGGGTACCAGGGCGTATCGATCACCGCCGGCAGGGTCAGGGCCTTGCCGCTGCGGATATCAAAGCGCGCCCCGTGCCGCGGGCAGATGATCTGGTAGCCGTCCAGCTCGCCGTCGCCCAGCGGGCCGTCATCGTGGGTGCACACATCGCCGATGGCGTAGAACTTGCCGTCCACGTTGAAGACGGCAATCGGCTGCCCATCGATCTCGATCAGGACGCGCTCACCGGGCTGGACCTCGGCGGCTTCAACGACCTGGACAAATTCGTATTTGGATGTGTCGATATTGTTGGTCATGTTTATTTAGAGATCGTAACGGGTGATGAGGAATGCGAAAAGGGTTCCCTTTACGCATTCCTTATCACCCATTGACTTTCATTCCATCAATTCGTCGCTGGCTTCGCCATCGCCCAGGCCGTAGACCCCGCCTTTGAGCACCTTGAGCGAGAGCAGCGCGCATTTCAGCCGCACCGGGCCCAGCTCGATGCCCAGCAGGTCGAGCACATCCTGCTTGGTCAGCTGCTTGACCTCTTCCACCGATTTGCCGATCACCGATTCGAGCAGCAGATCGGCGGAGGCCTGCGAGATGGCGCAGCCATGCCCGCTGAAAGCCGCCTCGCTCACCTTGCCTTGCGCATCCACGCGCAGGTCGATGCGGATATGGTCGCCGCACAGCGGGTTTTCATCTTCGAAGCTGATATCATGCGGGTCCAGCTCGCCCCGGTACTGGGGATTCTTATAACGTTCGATGATGATTTCGCGATAAAGATCGTCCATGCGTAGGGTTACCTTTTGCCTGAAGGGGAAACGTTTTTCAACAACAGGCAAAAAAATTATGAGAACATCTTCTGCACTTTGTGCAGGCCGGCGATGAGCAGATCCACTTCGGCGGTGGTATTGTACAGGTAAAAGCTGGCCCGCGTGGTGGCCGGGAGGTTCAGCTTCTCGTGCAGCGGCATGGCGCAGTGATGCCCGGCGCGCACGGCAATCCCGTCCCGGTCGAGGAGCGCGGCCACATCGTGCGGGTGGACGCCTTCCAGGGTGAAGGACACCACCCCGCCCTTCTGCTCCGCCGCCGGGCCATACACCTTCAGCCCAGGGACCTCTTCCAGCCGCTCGAGGGCGTAGGCGGTAAGCTGGCGCTCGTGCGCGGCGATCGCATCCATGCCCAACTCCGCTCAGGTAATCCACCGCCGCGCCAAACCCGACCGCCTCGGCGATCGCCGGGGTGCCGGCCTCGAACTTGTGCGGCAGATCATTGGGTTGGAAGCCTGCGCAGGTAACCTTCTTGATCATATCGCCGCCGCCCAGGAAGGGCGGCATGGCTTCCAGCAGCGCCTGCTTGCCATACAGCGCGCCGATGCCGGTCGGCCCGCACATCTTGTGCGCCGAGAAGGCCAGGAAATCGACATCCAGGTCCTGCACATCGACCGGGAAATGCGGCACCGACTGCGCCCCATCCACCAGCGTAAGCGCGCCGGCCTGCGTGCGCCAGGCGGATGATCTCTTTGGCCGGGGTAATCGTGCCCAGCACGTTCGACATCTGGGTGAAAGGCAACCAGCTTCGGCCCCTGCTCCAGCAGGTCGCGGTAGGCGTCCAGGTCGAACAGGCAATCCGCGGTGACCGGGATGAACTTGAGCCCCACGCCGCGCTCCGCTGCCAGCATCTGCCAGGGGACGAGGTTGGAATGATGCTCCATCTCGGTCAGGATCACCAGATCGCCCGGCGTTGAGGAACTTGCGCCCCCAGGTATACGCCACCAGGTTGATCGACTCGGTGGCGTTGCGGGTGTAGATCACCTCTTCCGGGCAGCTTCGCCGCCGATAAACGCGGCGATCCGCTCGCGCGCGCTCTCATACAGCGCGGTCGCTTCTTCAGCCAGGGTATGCACGCCGCGGTGGATGTTGGCATTGGAGGTGCGGTAATAATGATCCATCGCCTCGATCACCGCAATGCGGTTTTTGCGAGCTGGCGGTCGAATCGAGATAGACCAGCGGTACACCCGGGTGCACTTCCCGCTGCATGATCGGGAAATCGCCGCGAACTTTTGTAAAATCGGTTGTTGTTAGAATGGTTCGTTCCATACTGGCGTTTCTCTAGAAATAAATCGGTTGAGGAGACCCCAACCGATGAACCCCTGCCCGCTTTAGTAGTCGTCGTGCGGAATGCTCGAGCGACTGGTTTTGCGCTCAGGAAAGCGGATATGCGGCGAATTGACCGGGTACCACAGGATATGGTCGGGGACCATCCAGCCATCGGTCAGGAACACATTCGATGCGGAACTGTACAGCCACCATCTTCGCATCCACCTGAACGACAATCCCTTTCAGCCAGCCGCGCACGCGCTGGCCGGCTTTCTCATGATCGCAAAACACTTCGACCATATCGCCTACTTCAAAGGAGTATTCGGGATCGGGAGCTTTCATATACGAATACTGTGCCATAACGAACTTGCCTTCTTTCTCCTGGACGGAATCGGCCAGTCTGGATTGAGCCTAACCGATTAATTATACCACAAACGTTCTGTCATTCGCTTGCTGTCCCTGCAAGCACGGCTTGTAAAAGCCGCCCCGCTACTCTTCTTCGGAGAAAGCGACCATCTTTTCCTCGATCGCCTGCTGGAAGCGGTCGCGCACGCCTTCAAAGGGGATGCGCTGCATGATCGGGTCAAAAAAGCCTTCCACAATCAGGCGCTCGGCTTCCTTCTCCGGGATGCCGCGCGCGCGCAGGTAGAAAACCTGGTCCGGGTCGATCTTGCCAACCGTCGCGCCGTGCGTGCAGCGCACATCGTCCGCCAGGATTTCCAGCCCGGGGATCGAAGTCGGCGCGCGCCTTGCGGCTGAGCACCAGGTTGCGGTTGGCCTGGTAGCCGTCCGTCTTCTGCGCGCCGGGGGCCACGTAGATCATCCCCTGCCAGACCGAGCGGCTCTGGTCCATGCAGCGCGCCTTTGAAGAGCAGGTCGCTGGTGGTGTTCGGCGCCAGGTGGTTCTGCTGGGTATCGTGATCCAGGTGCTGGTCGTCGTCGGTGAAATAGAAACCGGACATCTGCCCGTGCGCCCTGCCCAACCAGGTCTGATCTCGGAGAAATTCTTGGTCAGGTGGCTGCCGATCGCGCCAAAGATCCAATCCAGGTTGCCGTCGCGCTCCACCTCGGCGCGCTCGTGGGTGAAGTTCCAGACATGCTCGCCCCAGGATTGCAGCTCGACAAAGCGCAGGTTCGCGCCCGCCCCAACATGCATCTCGACGATCCCGGCATGCAGGGTCTGCCCGTCTTCGGCTGGGCGAGGCCGACTTCGTGCACATAGGTGACCGAAGCGCCTTCTTCCAGCCAGACCAGGATGTGCGAGACATACGCCAGGTCCGACGCCCGGCCCCCACAGCAGGCTGTGCAGCGGCTGCTCCACGGTCACCCCGCGCGGCACATACAGCACCACGCCATTCTGCGCCAGCGCGCCGGCCAGGGCGGCGAATTTGCCTTCGCCAGGGCGCACGACCTTCCCCATCAGGCGCTCGACCAGCTCGGGATGCTCCTGCTCGGCAGTGCGCAGATCGGTGAAAACCACACCCTGCGCGGACCAGTTCTGGGTCCAGGTGCGATCTTTGCCCCGCCTGCCAGCAGCACCACCTGCCCACCGTGCTCGTCGCCAACCAGCGGCTCGAGCAGGCCGCTCGGGAGCGGCCGGCAAGATCCAGGTACGCATCCGGCCTGGGGCAGGCGGAATGCATCCGGCGTGCAAGCGCTTTCAGATCGGTGCGCCGCCAGGCTTCTTCCTTGAGGTCCGGCATGGGCGTGGCCTGAAAAATCTCCCAGGCTTTCTGACGGTATTCGCGCAAAGCTGCACTCGCACCGCTCAAGCGCACCTGATCCTGGGTAAACGCAAATTCGCGCGGTCCGGCAGGCGTTTCGACGCGCCTGGCGCGGTTAATGACAACTCGGGGTGTTTCTCTCATGCTCATTGCTGGCTCCGTTTACCCAATCGATCCTTCCATCTGAAGCTGGATCAGGCGGTTCATTTCAACGGCATATTCCATCGGCAGTTCTTTGACCAGCGGCTCAATAAAGCCGGAGACAACCATGGTGGTGGCTTCTTCCTCGCTCAGGCCGCGGCTCATCAGATAGAAGAGCTGCTCTTCGCCCACCTTGCGAGACCGAGGCCTCATGACCGATGGTCACATCTTCCTCATCGATCTCGATGTAGGGATAGGTATCCGAGCGGGACTGCGGGTCGAGCAGCAGCGCATCGCAGACCACGTTGGAATCGCACATCTTCGGCGCCTTTGTAGACCTTGAGCAGGCCACGGTACGAAGCCCGCCCGCCGCCCTTGCTGATCGACTTGGAGGTGATCTTGCTGCTGGTATGCGGCGCAAAATGGATCACCTTGCCGCCGGCATCCTGGTGCTGGCCCGGCCCGGCAAAGGCCATCGAGAGGATCTCGCCGTGCGCGCCCGGCCCCACCAGGTAGCAGGACGGGTATTTCATGGTCACCTTGGAGCCCAGGTTGGCATCCACCCATTCCATCGTGCCGTTTTCATGGACCATCGCGCGCTGGGTGACCAGGTTGTAGACGTTGGTCGACCAGTTCTGGATGGTGGTATAGCGCACGCGCGCGCCCTTCTTGACCACGATTTCGATCACACCGCTGTGGAAGGAGTCGGTGGTGTACTGTGGCGCCGTGCAGCCTTCCACGTAATGCACCTGGGCGCCTTCATCGAGCGATGATCAGCGAGCGCTCGAACTGGCCGATGTTGGCCACGTTCAGGCGGAAGTAAGCCTGCAGCGGCAGGTCAACCTTGACGCCCTTGGGCACGTAAACAAACGAACCGCCCGACCAGACCGCGCTGTTCAGCGCGGCGAATTTGTTGTCTTCAATCGGGATGACCGTGCCAAAGTATTCGCGGAAAAGATCGGGGTGCTGGCGCAGGCCATCTTCGATGCTCAGGAAGATCACACCCTGCTTTCGCAGGTGTTCCTGGATGCTAGTGGTACACCATCTCCGATTCATACTGCGCGCCAACGCCAGCCAGGAACTTCCGCTCGGCCTCGGGGATGCCCAAGCTGGTCAAAGGTCTTCTTGATCGTCGTCCGGGACATCGTCCCAGGATCTTGCTCTCGCTTTCGGTCGGCTTGACATAGTAGTAAATATTCATCCAGGTTGAGCTTCGAAAGATCGGCGCCCCAGGTTGGCATCGGCCGCTTCTGGAAATGCTCCAACGCCTTCAGGCGGAAATCCAGCATCCACTCCGGCTCGCCCTTCATTTGCGAGATCTGCTCGACTACCTCACGGCTCAGACCTTTGCTAGATCGAAAAACGTACGTGTCAGGATCACTGAACCCGTACTGGTATTCACCAATATCTTTCAACAGTTCGGTTTCGCTTTTGGCACCCATAGACACCTCTTATCCTTACCTACAGCCTCTCAGACTGCCGCAGCTGCCAGCAGATTTAAGCGGCTGCCTCTTCATATTTTTCCCGCACCCAATCGTAACCGTGCTCTTCCAGGTGCAGCGCCAGCTCAGCGCCACCCGATTCGACGATCCGCCCGCCCAACATAACGTGGACAAAATCTGGCTTGATGTAGTTCAGGATGCGCTGGTAATGCGTAATGACCAGCACGCCCAGTTCAGGACCGCGCAGGGCATTGACGCCTTCCGAAACAATGCGCAGCGCATCGATATCCAGCCCCGAGTCGGTTTCATCCAGGATCGCAATCTCTGGCTGCAGCATGGCCATCTGCAGGATTTCCGCGCGCTTCTTTTCGCCGCCCGAAAAACCTTCGTTCAGATAGCGCCCGGCAAAGGCTGAGTCCATCTTCAAGCAGTTCCATCTGCTCTTTCAGCATCTTGCGGAATTCGGGGATCGGCGATGCCCTTATCTTCGGGGTTCGCTGCCCGGCGGCGGGCATTGATGGCCGTGCGCAGGAAATTGGCCACCGTAACACCGGGGATCGACACCGGGTACTGGAAAGCCAGGAAAATGCCCAGGCGCGAGCGCTCATCCGGCTCCAGTTCCAGAATATTCGTCCCCTTGAACAGTACTTCCCCTTCGGTGACCTCGTAAGAGGGATGACCCATCAGGGCATAGGCCAGGGTCGATTTTCCGGTCCCATTCGGGCCCATAATGGCATGAACTTCGCCTTGCTTGATGGTCAAATCAACGCCCTTTAATATTTCCTTGCCTTCAATGCTTACATGAAGATTGCGAATCACCAGCTCCGACATGGATGCAGAACTCCTTGTTGAAATCTTTCTTTCGGTTTTCAAATTGTAGCCCGAGCCAACCAACAAGTCAATAATTATCTGATTTGACTTATACGTCTTTTCTGGCTGCCGCCATTATAGCATAACGGCTAGGATAGGTCAATATTTATTATATATATCTTATAAATTAAATGCAGAGAATAAATGAAAAGAAATGTGCCCGGTCACATGCGCAATCAATTGACAATTTTCCTATTCTCACGTATCCTTCCCCTACGCCGACCAGGCCTTTCCTACCTGTATTCCGAAATCCTGGAGCCAGATGAATGAATAAACTTGCTTCTCCAACGGAGAATACCCCTGCCGTAGCCGCCCCGCAACCCAAAGAGAAAATCTTGTTTGAGATACAGCCGCTTCTGCTGCCCACCATTATCAACCTGGAAAACTTGACCCTGATTGGATTTACTGTTGTGATCATGATTGCGGCGGTGGTCTTCCATTTCGGCCTGCTGGAATTTCTAATCGTTGCCGCGTTCTTCCTGTTGATTGCCGTGCCCAGCGTCCGCTCGATCTTCCGGGCCGGTTCGACCAGTTACGTGCTGACCAACCAGCGCCTGGTGATCTTCTCGATTGGCTTTGGCCCCAAAGAACGCTCCATCCCGCTCGAACAGATCCAGGACGTAAAAACGCGTTCCTCTGGGCTGCAGCGTTTCTACGGCGCGGGCGATGTCATTCTCTATCAAAAAACGTTAAGTAAGCCAATCCGCCTGCTTGGATTGAACGAATGCAAACGCCGCGCCGAGCAAATTCTGCAAGCCGCCAAAAAAGCCCAGGGGAAAGCCTGATTTTTATCACCATTTGAATATTTACCATAAAAATCTAATATATTGACAGACCCAGAGACCTTTGATATACTACAAATTAGATCGTATTTTTACTGGAACGGATTTTAGGTTTCCTGGACGTTTGTTTCTATGAAAAGTACCCGCGAACGAATTCTACAGACCCTTTTGAACCATCCCCATTCAACCATCAGTGACCTGGCCGATGCGGTGGACATTAATGCTATATCCGTCCGCCACCACCTGACCAGCTTGCAGGCCGAAGGCCTGGTGAACGCCGAGGAAGAACGCCACGGCGTTGGGCGCCCGCGCCTGGTATATGCCTTGACGGAAAAGGGCCTTGAGCGCTTCCCCACCCGCTACCTGCGCCTGACCAACCGGCTGCTCGACCAGATGAAAGAAGCGCTGCCCCCTGCGGCCATAAACAAGCTGTTTACGGCAATGGCTTCGGATATCGCCTCGGATTATGCCAACCAGGTAAAAACCATGACGGTGGAAGGGAAGCTCGATCTCATCAAGACCCTGCTGGCACAGGAGGGCTTCTCGGTGGAATGGGAGCGTCAGGGTACCGATGTTCTCATCCACGAAATAACCTGCCCGTATTATCACGTTGGGCAGGCGCACCCAGAAGTTTGTACCGTTGACCAGACCTTGATCTCTGAGGTGCTTTCCATCCCGGCGCAAAAGATAAATTGCGTCCTGCACGGCGACTCGCACTGCACCTACGTTATTCAAGATCTAGCAAACCCGGAGCATTCGACATGAGTGAAGAGAATAAAAACCGCCCAAGCTGGGTAATCGACAGCACCCATCCGGAACTGGTTGAGCCAGTCACCGATGCATTTCGCGAAGTGGTCGATCCGGAAATTGGTCTGAATATCATCCAGTTGGGGCTGATACGCGATGTTCAAATGGAGGAGGGCAGCGCAATGGTTAAAATGATGCTGACCACGCCATTCTGCCCCTATGGCCCGGCCATGTTGGAAACAACCCGCCAGAAAGCCGAGGCCGTATTGAAAGTGCCCACCCACATGGACCTGGACATGGGTATGTGGGACTTTTCTATGATGGAAGAAGGTCTTGGCGACGATTGGGGTCTATACTAATCTCTTGAGAGAGAAAGGGCCGCGCGCAGCAAGTTTTTGCTGCGCGCGGCTCTCTTTTTTTGCTTATGGACGTTTGAAGAGGTCCACCAGGCGCATCGCCAGGCTCATATCCCCCTTCACCTGGAGTTTTCCCTGCATAAATGCCGCCATCGGGTTCAATTTACCGCCGATCACCTTGAAAATGTCCTGCGTATCCGCAGCGAGGGTCAGGTTGGGGCTAGGCGTGGTGCCCGGATCAACCGACAGCTTCTGGTCTTGAATGGTTGCCACCCAGTCGCCGCCCTGGTTCCCGGTGATGTTGAATTGGATTTTAGCATTGATCCCGGCGGCCTTTTCCGGCTGAAAGGCGCTGATCGCCTGCTGCATTAGCGCTTGAAGGTTGTACTCTGTCACACGATCCTCCCTATTGAAATTTCGACTATTATCATAACAGATTTTCCCACCGTTGCTTGCATTTCTGGTAAAACCATAAAGCCAGATCATTCTACATTGCCGCTTCTCTGAAAGCGAGATATACTAACCCCAACTCACGATGGAGGGTTTCCCTTGATTCGTTCCGTGTTTTTCCCACCAAATCTTCCGCCTCAGCCAAATATTCCACCTGCCGAGATGAAGCAGGCGCTCAGCCAGCCTGAGGTGATGTTGTGGGTAAGTTTGGAAAACCCGGACGATGCCGAAATGGCCATCCTCAGCGATGTGTTCCATTTCCACCCCCTGGCAATTGAAGACTGCCAAAGCACTGGGTACCAGCCGCCCAAAGTAGATGATTTTGGCAGTTATATCTTCTTAATCGTGCACGCCATTCATCCGGATCACAATATTTCCGAACTGGAAACACACGAATTAAATATTTTTCTTGGAGAGAATTACCTGGTCACGGTATATAAAGGCGACGCGCTCCACCCCATCGATTCTGTTTTCCGCAATATCGACCGGGATTACCGCCTGACCCAGAATGGATCGGATTTCCTCTGCCACGCAGTGCTGGATGCCCTGGTTGATGAATATATGCCCATCATCGATCAGATGGATGATGAGATCGAGTGGCTTGAGGACCAGGTTCTGCAAAAACCATCTCCCAGGACCATGGCACGTATTATGACCCTTAAGCACAGTATCGTGAGCCTGCGCCGGATCATCTCGCCCATGCGCGAGGTAATTAACCGCCTCAGCCGGGATGACTTCCCCATGATCGACCGCCAGAGCCGGATCTACTTCCGGGATATCTATGACCACCTGGTGCGCATCCAGGATCTCATCGATACGATCCGCGATATTGTCAGCGGAACGATGGATATCTACCTGAACTCCACCTCTTTGAAACTGAACGAAGTGATGAAAGCCCTCACCATCGTCTCCACCATTTTCCTGCCCCTCTCATTTCTGGCCGGCGTGTACGGGATGAATTTTACGACCAACTATCCGGGATACGATGCGCGCTATGGCATTCAAATCTTTTGGGGAATGTGTATTGCCGTGGCTTTAGGAATGTTGTATTTGTTCAAACGCAGAGGCTGGTTTTAACCCCCTTTGCGCTAAAGAGAATAGCCGCTGTCTTTTGTGCTTTTTTATTCCATTTCATTCACTAACCCATTCGTCATATGAAAGGAATAATTATTTATGGTTTACATCATCACCGACAGCACAGCTGACCTGGGGCCGGATTTGGCCGCGCAGTATCAAGTCCGCGTTATCCCGTTATATGTCTATGTAAATGAGCGTACATACCTGGATGGGGTCGACATCACCATGCAAGACCTGTTCCGCTCGGTGGAAACCACGGGCCGCTTGCCGAAGACGTCCGCTCCTTCTGCAGCGGATTTTCAGGAGCGCTTCGACCAGCCGGGTGAAAGCGTCTACATTGGGCTGTCCGGCCAGCTTTCCGCCACCATGCAAAACGCGCTCCTGGCCCAGCAGAGCTGCGCCCCCGGCAAGGTTTACGTAATCGACTCGCTGAACCTTTCAACCGGCATCGGGCTGCTGGCGCTAAAAGCCGCAGACCTGCGCGACCAGGGCCTGCCGGCAGCGGAGATCTACCAGCGGATCCGCCAACTGGTGCCAAAGGTGCGCACCTCATTCATGATCGAAACGCTGGATTACCTGTATAAAGGCGGGCGCTGCTCAGCCGTCCAAAACCTGATGGGCAGCCTGCTGCGCATCCGCCCGGTTATCGCGGTGCGCCAGGATGGCACATTGGGCATAAAGGGCCGCACGCGCGGCACGCGCCAGAAAGCGTTACAGTTCATGCTGGACGATTTCCGCGACAATCTGGCCGAGATCGACCCGCAGCGCGTGTTTATCACCCATACCGGCTGCCAGGCTGACGCGGAAAACCTGTGTATCGAGCTGCTCAAAATGGCGCCCATCCAGCAGATCCATATAACCACTGCCGGCAGCGTTGTCTCCAGTCACTGCGGGCCGGGCACGATCGGCATTTTATACCTGCTCAAAAATTGAGGTTCAAAAACAGCCCATGGACCGTTTTTGAACCTCAATGATTTATTTGATTAAACCCACTTGCTTGCCTACTTCTGCAAAGATTTCCAGCACCCGGTCGAGCTGTTCATCCGTGTGCGTGGCCATGTAACTGGTGCGCAGGAGCTGGCGTCCGGGCGCCACAGCCGGCGAGATGACCGGGTTGACAAATACGCCCTTTTCGAAAAGCAGCCGCCAGGTGGCAAAGGTGAGCTGGTCGTCACCGATGATAATGGGCACCACCGGGGTAACCGAAGCGCCGATGTTGAAACCTAGCGCTTTATAGCCCTCGCGCATCTTTTTACCGATGTCGTTGACGCGCTGGATCCGTTCAGGCTCTTCGCGCATCACATTTAGCGCGGCCAGGGCAGCCGCCGTGTTGGAGGGCGGGATGCTGGCGCTGAAAATCATCGAGCGCGCGGCGTGCTTGATAAAGTGCACAACTTCTTCACTGCCGGCAATAAACCCGCCCAGCGAAGCAAACGATTTGCTGAAAGTAGACATAATCAGGTCGACCTGGTCGGTGACGCCAAAGTGCGCCGCCGAACCGCGCCCGCCCCCCAGCACCCCCATGGCATGCGCATCGTCCACCATCAAGCGCGCCTGATATTTTTTCGCCAGAGGAATGATCTCGGGTAAGGGGGCCAGGTCGCCTTCCATACTGAACAAGCCGTCTACAACAATCAATTTACCGGACTTTTCAGGCAGGCTTTCCAGTACGCGCTGCAGATGTTCCATGTCATTGTGGCGGTAGCGCTGGATATCGCCATAACTCAGCCGCGCGCCATCCACGATGCTGGCATGGTCGTCCTTGTCCAGGATGACGTAATCGCCCCGCCCCACTAACGCGCTAATCGTGCCCAGGTTCACCTGCATGCCGGTCGAAAATATCAGGGCAGCTTCCTTGCCTACCCACAACGCCAGTTCGCATTCCAGCTGCTCGTGCATTTCCAACGTACCATTGAGGAAGCGCGAGCCGGTGCAGCTCGTTCCATACCGGACTACCGCCTCGCAAGCCGCCTCACGCACCTTTGGATGGGTAGTGAGGCCCAGGTAGTTATTCGAGCCGCACATGATGAGCCGGTGGCCGCGGTAAACCACCTCGGTGCCTTCATTCTCCGTCAGGGGAATAAAGTATGGGTAATATCCTTCCCGAATTGCCTGTTTTGCCGCTGTGAAATTATTGCATTTTTCAAAGATATCCATTATTCCCTCATAAAACGTCCGAAAATAAAAAGCCCTTGCTGTCTGAATCAACATCAATCCGACCCGGATAAAGATCAAAAAAAGCCCAGGGATCGCTTGATGTGATTATACTGTACTTTGCAAACGGCGGTTTCATTCAGAAGCTATGCTATGATTAAGAGATTGTATTCAGAAAATCGCCTTTCGGGCATTGCGATAGTCCATGGCGTTGTCCTTAAAACGCGCCAAACCGAAACCTCTTAAAACGGAGCATCAGGTATGAAGTATTTCGGCGGCATCGAGGCTGGCGGAACGAAGTTCGTTTGCGTGGTTACCGATGACAGCAAGAATATCCTCGCGGAGACGCGCTTCCCCACCACCACACCCGGCGAAAGCATCGGCCGGGTGATCGACTTTTTTCGAGAAAACATCCCGCAGGTGCCCGAGCCGGTCTCGGCGCTCGGCATAGCCTGCTTCGGGCCCATCGACCCGCAGCCATCTTCACCAACCTTTGGTACTATCACCTCCACGCCAAAACCAGGCTGGGGAAACACTCCTATTGTACAACCCCTGGCAGAGGCATTCGGTGTGCCGGTGGCTATCGACACGGATGTCAACGCCGCCGCGGTTGGCGAAGGAACCTGGGGCGCTGCCGCCGGTCTGGATAATTTTATCTATCTGACCATTGGTACAGGCATTGGCGGCGGCGGCGTGTTCAATGGCAAACCGCTGCACGGCTTAATCCACCCCGAAATGGGGCATATCCGCATCCCCCACGATTGGTCCGGCGACCCTTATGGCGGGTTCTGCACCTACCACGGCGACTGCTTTGAGGGCCTGGCATGTGGACCGGCGCTGCAAGCCCGCTGGGGTCAACCCGGCGACAACCTGCCACTCGACCATTCCGCCTGGGTGTTGGAAGCTCATTACATTGCCCTGGCGCTGCAAAACTTTATCTGTACCCTTTCTCCCACCCGCATTATCTTGGGCGGCGGGGTCATGCAGCAGGAACAGCTTTTCCCACTGATCCGGGCGGAAGTGGCCAGGCTGCTGCATGGATATGTGCAGTCGGCGGCTATTCTCCAGGCCATGGACGATTACATTGTGCCGCCAGCTTTGGGTGGGCGAGCTGGAGTACTCGGGGCCATCGCCCTGGCCCAACAGCTTTATCAAAGAGGTAATTAGAAACAGCGCCGGAAGGTAAAACCCTTCCGGCGCCGCTTTTCTTTACTACCCCATCAAATCATTGATCTCCCCTTCGACCAGGTGGATGCGAATAGCGCGTTTGCCGCGCGCCAGGAGCGCCTCAAGGTCGCCCAGGGCCTGGCAGCGTTCGAGGGTGCCAAACGTTATATCCTGCGTAGGCAGGTCGATATCCGTCGCGGGGCGTTTGGTAATCTGCAGGAACAGGGCATTGTTTGCCCCACCCTTATGCAGCTGCCCGGTCGAGTGCAGGAAGCGCGGTCCGAAACCTAGCGTGGTGGCGCGGTTGGTGCTCTTAAGAATCTGCGCCCGCAGCTGCTGCAGCCGGGTCAGCATGCGCTCATTCCGCGGCAGGAACGCGTTAATCGCGATGTAGTCGCCTGCGTGGGATTGTGCGATAAACGCTTTCACCACGTCCGCCAGCGTGCGCGCGCCGTTAAGCCCGGGGAAGTCCCAACCATACACGCGCCCGCCAGGGCCTTCCCAGATCGCCTGGCCTTCATCCAGCGCGCGCGTCTCCTGGAAGTGGATCACCTTTGCATGCGTGCGGTCTTTGGCATCCTGCACATCGGGCTGGTCGAAGGCATTCACGCCCATCACGGCGCAAGCCACCGAAACCGCCACCTCCCAACGCATAAATTCCGCTCCCAGGTCGTAGGAGTCGCCTATGCCCAGGGTCAGCACCGGCTGACCAGCATTGCGGAGATCTGCCGCGCGCCGGTCCTGCGCCCCTTCACCTCCAAAGCGCAAGTAGACGAACAGGCGGTCTGCGCCGTATTTCTTGGATGGCAGTGGCGGCTCCATATCAACCGGGATGAGCCCGCGGCCCTGCTTGCCGCTCGATTCGGCGATCAGCTGTTCCAGCCAGGAGCCAAAAGCGCTCAACTGCGGGTCAGCGATCAGGGTGATCTTATCACGGCCCTGCAAGGCGGCTTCGCCCAGCACCGCACCCAGCACCAACCCTGGGTTCGCGCCTGCCGGGCGATCGCCGGCGCATTGGGCCGCCATCCCAGCCGCCTGGTCGAGCAGAGATGGGATGTCTAAACCTAACAACGCGCCGGGAACCAGGCCGAAAGCCGTCAGCGCCGAGAAGCGCCCGCCCACGCTGGGGTCCGACAGGAAAACCTTGCGGAACTTGCGTTCGTGGGCCAGCTTCTCTAAAAGCGTGCCCGGATCGGTAACCGCGACAAAATGTTCGCGGGTCCGCTCCCCCAGTTTACGGTGCATGCGCGTCCAAAAATAATCAAGAAATGCGTGGACTTCACTGGTCGTACCCGCTTTACTCGAAACAATGTACAGCGTCTTTTCCATGTCAGACCAGCGTGCCGCCGCGCGCACCTGACCGGGGTCAGTTGAGTCGAGGATAAGCAATTCCAGCCCAGACGCACCATAGATCTCGTGCGCGCCAAAGGTCAGGCCGAGCACTTCAGCAGCCAGGGACGAGCCGCCCATTCCGAGCAGCACGGCGTGCGTATACCCCACCGCCTGGCAGTCCTTCACCAGGCGAGCCAGATCGGGAAGCAGGCTGCGACTGCGCGCGGGCGTCTCCAGCCAGCCCAGGCGTTTGCGTACTTCTGCCTGCCCGGCGGGCTCCCGGGTCCAGAGGGAGGCGTCATGCTCCCACAGGCGCTGCGCGGCCTCATCCGCGGCGAGCTTCTTGACCCGCTCGGCTGTGACCTGTTGCAGCGGGCCTATTTCGGCTGCGGCGGCCCGGCGGCGTTCGTCGATGGCCAGCAGCAAGGCGTTGAAGGCTTCCGAGAACGCCTTTACCCCTTCCATCTCCAGCTGCCGGGTGACTGCCTGCATGGAAATCCCCAGCGTCTCCAGGCTTTGTAATGCCTGGCGCGCATTTTCGACATTCTCCTCCCAGTTATCGCCCAGGCTATTGCTATCGCCCAGGCTCTGGCGGGCTTTACCGTGTTCGATAAAGGCCATCAGGGTCTGCGGCGGAACGGTATTGACAGTATCCGGGCCGATCAATTCCTCAACGTACATTACATCCCGGTAGGCCGGGTTCTTAGTGCTGGTTGAGGCCCACAGCGGGCGCTGTACCCGCGCGCCTTTAGCCTTGAGCGCCAGGAAGCGCTGCGAGCCAAAAACCTGCAGGAAGTCCGCGTACGCCAGGCGGGCATTGGCAATGGCGGCTTTTCCCAGGAGCTGGACGGCTTTCCCGGCCTGCTGACCTTCCTGGCCGATCATTTCATTCAACAGCCCATCCACCTTGCTGTCGACCCGTGAAACAAAGAAAGAGGCCACCGATGCAATCCCACCAATGGGCAGTCCTTCGGCAGCCCGCTTCTCCAACCCGCGCAGGTAAGCGTCCATCACCTGGGCGTAGCGTTCCCTGGAGAAAATGAGCGTCACATTGATATTGATCCCCGCCGCGATAGCGTCAGCGATGGCCGGAATACCGGCTTCTGTGGCCGGGATCTTAATCATGACATTGGCCCGGTTGGCCATCTTCCACAGCCGCCTGGCTTCCGCCAGCGTCGCGCGGGTATCATTGGCTGCGTAAGGGCTTACTTCCAGGCTCACAAACCCATCCCCACCCCGGGTACCGCTGTATAGTTCCTGGAACAGGTCGGCGGCAGCGCGGATATCTTCTACAGCCAGCTGGTAGAAAATTTCCTCCGCATTCCAACCCGACCAGGCCATCGGAACCAACCCGCTGTCATAATCATGCGACCTGGCAATCGCATTCATAAAAATGGTTGGGTTCGAAGTCACGCCCCGGATTTCCCCACGTGCGATCATTCCAGCCATTTCACCGTTTTCCAACAAACGGCGTTGTATATTGTCATACCATAACGACTGGCCGAACTCTTGTACTTTCTGGACGGCGCTCATTCTCACCTCCATATCCAAAATACAAACCCGGTGGAATAACAATTCCACCGGGAAGGTTTTACTCCTTATTGATCCCCCGCTGCTCGAGATCTCGCACCTTACCTACCCTGCGGCGGTGGCGTTCTACGGTGGAAAACTCCGCCTTTAAGAAGGCCAAAACCAGCTCTGGCACCAACGCGGGGCCGATGATACGCGCTCCAAGGCACAAAACATTCATATCGTCGTGTTCAACGCCCTGGTGAGCACTGTACACATCATGGCACAGGCCGGCATAGATACCCTTGATCTTGTTTGCCGCAACACATGCCCCAACTCCCGATCCACAGATCAAAATCCCGCGTTCAGCCTTCCCTTGCAGGATCGCCCGGCCAACTTTTTCCGCGTAATCCGGATAATCCACCGGTTCCGTGCTGAACGTACCCAGATCCTCAACCTCATGCCCGGCATCCCGCACCACGCAAATGACCTCGTCTTTGAGCGGGAACCCGGCATGATCGACTGCAATCGCTACCCGCATGTTCTCACCTCATTTTTTATTTTAACATCTCTCGAGCGATCGCTTCAACGTGGGCAGCCGTAAAGCCCAGATTTTCGAAGGCGATTTTTCCGGGTGCGGATGCTCCATAACGGTCCAGAGCCAAGACATCCCCTTGCGAGCCAACCCAGCGGTGCCAGCCCTGTGAGACGCCGGCTTCCACCGCCAGGCGTACGGGCACATCCGGCAGCAGAACGCTGTCGCGGTAGGCCTGGTCTTGCTCGGTAAACAGCTCCCAACTGGGGAACGACACCAGCCGGACGGCAGTTCCGCTTTCCGCAAGACGCTTACCGGCTTCAACGATCAGCCCCACTTCCGAGCCGCTGGCCATCAGAATGATCCGCGGTCGTCCGCTTCCCAGGTCGGCCAGAACATAGGCGCCCTTGTGCAAACCTTCCGCCGGGTGGTAGACGGTGCGGTCGAGCGTGGGCAAGTTCTGGCGGGTGAGGATCAGCGCCGTGGGCCGGTGGCGGTTGGCAACGGCCTCTTTCCAGGCTTCACGCGTTTCATTGGCGTCGCCGGGGCGCAGCGTCAGCAGGTGCGGAATTGCACGCAGCGCGGCCAGGTGTTCAACCGGCTGGTGGGTTGGGCCATCCTCGCCCACACCGATACTGTCGTGGGTAAAGACCCAAATGGAACCCAGGTGCGAGATCGCCGATATGCGCACTGCCCCGCGCATATAGTCTGAGAAAACCATAAATGTACCGCCATAGGGGATCAGCCCGCCATGGTAGGCCATGCCGTTGACCGCCGCGCCCATGCCGTGCTCGCGCACGCCAAAGTGAACGTTGCGGCCCTCGTAGCAGTCGCTGGAAAAGGCATCGTAATTTTGCAGCCAGGTGTTGTTGGAAGGCGCCAGATCGGCCGAGCCGCCAAACAAATCGGGGAGTTTCGCCGCCAGCGCGTTGAGAACTTTTCCGGAGGCAGCCCGGGTTGCCACGCCTTTTTCATCGGCGGGGAATTCCGGCAGTCCGGCGTCCCAGGCGGCGGGCAGCTCCCCAGCCAGCCGCCGTTCCAGGTCAGGAGAAAGGCTGGGGTAGGCAGCCCGGTAAGCCGCCAGCTTATCCTGCCAGGCGCGCTCCAGTGCTGCCCCGCGTTCGACCGCCTGGCGGAAGAAGGCCAGCGACTCATCGGGCAGGTAAAAGCGCGGTTCCTTGGGCCAGCCCAGTTTTTCCTTGGCCCCGTCCAGTTCCACATCGCCGGGCGCCTCGCCGTGCGCTTTCTCCGTTCCGGCGCGGGTGGGCAGGCCATAACCGATGATATTCCGCACCATAATCAGGGACGGGCGCGGGTCCTGTTTCGCGGCGAGGATAGCGCGATCGATGGCCTCTACATCCAGGCCATCCTCCACGCGCTGTACATGCCAGCCATAAGCTTCGAAACGCTTGCCGCGGTCTTCGGTAAAAGCCAGATCGGTTGAGCCTTCGATTGAAATGTGGTTGTCATCATACAGGTAAATCAGCTTGCCCAACCGCAGGTGACCGGCCAGCGAAGCCGCCTCGGAGGCGACGCCTTCCATCAAGTCGCCGTCCGTGACAATTGCGTAGATGTAGTGATCCACCACGGCATGACCCGGGCGATTGTACACTTTCGCCAGGTGCGCCTCGGCCATCGCCATGCCAACCCCATTGGCAAAGCCCTGTCCCAGCGGACCGGTGGTCGTTTCCACCCCTGGCGTCAGGCCATATTCTGGGTGCCCGGGCGTCAGGCTGCCCCACTGGCGGAAATGCTTAAGCTCATCTAACGCTAAATCATAACCTGTCAAAAACAATAAACTGTACAGTAACATGGAGCCATGCCCGCCCGAAAGGATAAACCGGTCGCGGTTCGCCCAGTTCGGGTTGGATGGATTATGGCGCAGATGGCGGGTCCAGACGGCATACGCCATGGGAGCCGCACCCATCGGCAGGCCGGGGTGACCCGATTTTGCCTGCTGCACCCCATCCGCGGCCAGAAAGCGGATGGTATTAATGGCCAGGTCTTGAAGTTCTTTGGATTCGCTCATGGGAGTCCTCAAGGTGGATAAGAATGGAAACGATAGCCAGATTATTTTACCACTGCATATGGTAAACTTTTATTGGTATGAGTAAACTAAAACGTTTTGTTCGTTCATTCGCGATCGTTCTGGCGTACATTTCGCTGATTCTGGGCGCCGTGCACCTGGTGCGCGTGCGTTCGGCGCGCGGGTTGATCCTGCGCGGTGTGAAGTCTGTATCCGGGGGGCTTTCCCCTTACCTGGCGGTAGTGAGTGGAGTCAGCGCCGTGCTGGCGGTGGCGCTGCGCGCCCCATGGGCCGCTCTAGCAGGCGCCGCAGGCGCCCTGCTGCAAATCCGCTACATCCGCTGGGTAACTCGCCCACACCACGCTTTCGAAGAGTACTTTGGCAAAGATTGGCAGTCCCGGCTGGCGGAGCATCTTACACTCCGGCAGAACGCGGCGCTGCTCCAGCAGCGCTGGAACTGGCGCATGCCGCGCCCGGTGATAAAACCGGTGTGGGAACGCGACATGATCTACCATATCGTTCCCGGCACGAATGGGACCCCCGATATGCCCTTACATTGCGATTTGTGGCTGCCGCCGGAAAGCATCCCGTCCACCGGTCTTGCCATTCTATACGTGCATGGCGGCGGCTACTATACTTCGGCCAAGGATTTTGGCACGCGTGCTTTCTTCCGCCACCTGGTCAACCAGGGTCACATGGCGATGGATATCAATTACCGCCTTGGCCCGCAGGCCAACCTGTTTGATATGCTGTCGGATGTACAGCACGCGGTTGCCTGGCTTAAAGAGAACGCCGTGCTGTTTGACGTGAACCCTGAGCGCGTGGTGCTGGCCGGCGGATCGGCCGGTGCGCACCTGGCGTTGATGGCAGCCTATGCGCATGGCAATCCGCGCATCACACCGCCCGACCTGCTGGACTGTGATCTTTCTGTTCATGCGGTCGTTTCTTATTATGGAGTGGTGGATTTGGCAGCAGCGTACCGGCGTATCCAGACGTTGTTCTCTGCCATGATTCGCCGGCCCGTGCCGGAAGGGTTCTTAGACCGCCCGGTTATCCGCCGGGCGGTTGCCGCCGCCGCCTGGCTGCGCGGCGTTGAGCCCCAGGCGCTGCGCGAGTACGTTACCCAGAACCAGGCCGTCCTTTCCACCGGGCTGGAAACAGCCATGAGCCGCCTTGTGGGGGGCTCTCCGGATGAGGTTCCAGATATCTACCAGCTTGTTAGCCCAATGAACTACATCGGCTCCGGCTGCCCGGCCACCCTTCTCTTCCAGGGCGCGCACGATTACCTGCTGCCGGTCATCGCCACCCGCAAGCTGCACGCGCGGCTGCGTGCCGCCGGCATCCCGGCCGTTTATGTGGAGCTGCCCCAGACCGAGCATACCTTCGACCAGTTTATGCCGCGGTTCTCCCCACCGGCTCAGGTAGCCCTGTACGACCTGGAGCGGTTCTTAGCCTTGATTGTCTAATTTAATCTCTCGTGGTACAATTATTCCCGACGAGAAAAACCTGCGCCTGTAGTGAAGTGGATATCACACCACCCTCCGGAGGTGGGAGCCCGAGTTCGAGTCCCGGCAGGCGCGCCAGATGATAAAATTCAAGCGGGAGATTGGTTCGTTTTGCGGACCAATCTCCCGCTTGAATTTAACACTTGAAATTACCCCTGGTAAAACAGAATCTGTTGTATAAACAAACCAGGGAAGTATAAACGATGACACCCAAACAGCGACTCTCCTACCGGTTGATACTCCGGGCCGCGGCGATCCTGCTGGCGTGTGTTGGGTTTACCGCCTGCCGCGCAGCCCCCGAAAACACAGTCCCCAATATCAATGACGTTGTTGCGACCGGCATGGTTGGAACACAACACGCCTGGGCCCTGGGGACCATTGTCTCCGCGACTCAGGCCGCGCTGTCCGGTCAGGCAACGCCTGCTCCACCGGCGCTGATGCCTTCACTCACACCGGCAGACAGCCGCTGCGGATGCAGCCGCCGCGGGCGGCCCCTGCGCGGGCAGCCAACCGGGGAAACGCGCCTATCAGGACGAAGCAGAGGGATACTGCCTTTTTTATCCCGAAAACTTTTTTGTCAACAAACCACTCGGCGGCGGGGTCGAATTCATGGGACCGGCGCTGGATAAAAGCAGCCAACCCCTGCGCGCATATATCAACATCCTCCGCAAAGAACGCGTTAACGGGCGCACCCTGGATGAGATCGCGCTGGATATCTGGAAGGATTCGCGCAGCACATACCACCTTTCCAATATCCAGTTGGGCGGGCAGGATGCACTTGCCGCCGAAGGTTTGCAAATCGGTGAAGCCGGATGGAAGGTTAAGCAGGTTCTGATCACCCACAACGGTTTTGTTTACCTGATCAGCCTCTCCCCATTCGACTCCACCCCACCCTTCGACAGCGCGCTGCCCGACGCGCAGCGCTTCTGGAATCTGGCCGCCTCATCATTTGCCTTCAGGTAATGGTACAATACCTCCCTATCGGAAATAACAAAACGGGTTCTCCAGGGATTGGCATGAATATGAGGTGTTTGTTCCGTGCTGTGCAGGGAACAACAAACACCTCATTTCCCTTCCTACCCTGGCTGAACTCAATGAGCCACAAAACGTGGGGGACGAAATTCAGGAGGTACGATGGGTTCCAAAAGGCTGCCTTTGATCCAGGTATATGGATCACATTATCAGATGGGCTGCCAGATTGGCGAAGCCTGCCGCGAGCAGGTCCGCCACAGCATAGAAGATGCGCACGCGTTGCTTGACGATGCGTATGACCACCTGCAATTGACCTGGGAAGGCGCTCAGATCCAATCGAGAAAATATATCCCCTTTGCCGAGGAGCGCTATCCACAATATGTGGAAGAGCTAAAAGGCATCGCCGGCGGCGCAGGGGTTTCTTTTGACGATGTAGCGGTAGTAAACGGCATGGAAGCGGTCACCATGGACGCGCTGCACCTGACCAAGTGCACCAGCATGGCGGTTTCGCAGGAACGAACTGCCAATGGGAACGTGCTCCTGGCGCACAATGAAGATTGGGTGCCAGAGGACGAGCCGGATGTATTTATGATCCACGCTCGCCCCGACGACGAACCGCCTTTCCTGGCAATGACGTACGGCGCGCTGCTCCCCAACATTGGGCTGAACGCTTATGGCATCGCTCAGTGCTGCGACTCAGTCTACCCGGGCGACAGCCGCATCGGCATTCCTCGCGTGGTCGTATCGCGGGCCGTATTGGCTGCCCGTACCCCCGGCGAAGCCATCCGCCACACCCTCGTCCGCCACCGCGCGGCGGGCTACAACCACGTGATTGCGCATGAGAGCGGCGAAATGTACAACGTAGAGGTATCCTCGCGCCGGTTTGCCCTGCTGCCCGCGGAAGACGGGTTGATCGTGCACACCAACCACTACCTCGACCCGCAAATGCAAGCCATCGAAACCGACTCGGACGAGCTGGTCGCTACCCGCGTGCGTTATATGCGCGCCATGCGCCTGCTCCGGCAGACGCCCTTGCACAACGTCAATACCCTGCAAACAATCCAAAAAGATCACATTAACCATCCCGAACTCAATCTGCAACCACGCAGACGAAGCCGAAAATACCCTGGACCGCGAGAAAACCATCACCGCCCTGCTCATCGATGTAACCAAACGCCAGATCCACGCCACCTGGGGCAACCCATGTGAAAATGCGTATTATACCTATCAACTCGAGTAGATCGATTTTTTTTGGGAACCAATATTTGCCTCGAATCGTCTTATTTCCGAAAGCAGCGCTCCACACACTCCTAAGAAACGCTGCTTCCGGAGAAAAGACCGATGAAATCACAAAATCCCCTGAGAAGAATTTTTTGGCTGCTTCTTTTGGTAATGCTCGTCAATGGGTGCCAGCCAACGGCAGCCGTTCCGCCAGGCAGCCCCAAACATTACTCTCCCACCACGACAGCCGCTCAGCCTGCTGCCCAGGCGACCGCGGCTCCCACGCAAAGTCGCTCCTCTGCGCCAGAACAAGCCCCCGTTGAAGATGGGTACGTGCTCTTTGATCCGCAAAAAAGCGAGTTTCATGGCTATGCGCTGGACGGCAAGCTGCTTTTTACGACTCCTGCACCAGGCCTGCGCTATCCGTCGCGCTATAACGCCTTCCCGGTAAACGGTGCGGTTTATTTCAAGACCGATGAGACCGGGCAGGTATTTCGTTCCAGCGCCGGTGGGGTAGAACCGGTCAATATTCCCACCAAAAACCTGTTTACCTTTGCCGTTTCTGACGATGAAAAATGGCTCGCGTGGGGCAATATGAATCCGGAGAATGGCGACAGCGAGCTGTGGATCGCTAAACGGGACGGTAGTGACGCGCATAAGGCGGCCACATATTCCCGGTCAAACTCAACAAAATTCGAGACCTTTGTGTTTTTCCCACTCGAATGGACCGCGGATGGCCGGCTCCTGTTCGACCGCGCCATCACCGGCGTAGGTGGGTACATCCCGTTCGGCGGTCATAACAGCCTGTACAGTTATGACCCGGCCAGCGGCCAGTTTACCACCCTCGTTCCCGCCGAAGAGATGCACGGCCTGTCCCTGGACAGCTACCGCCCGGATTTGGAAAAAGTGGTCTTCAACGTTAGCAAGCAGGGGTCGGATATCGTGATCCGCGATCTGCTCACTCAGAAAGAGACCATCCTACCCCGGCTGCCCGAACAGGGACTGGCGGGGAGTGCGCGCTATTCGCCTTCTGGGATTTGGCTGGCGTATGCCGTTGCCAAGGGCGACCCAGAAAACGAGAGCGGCCAGGTGATTGTGGTCCCTGCGGATTTGAGCGCTGCCCCAACCGAAGTTGCCAAAGTGGAAGAGAAAAGCTTCGCCTACGTCCAGGGCTGGCTGGACGAAGATACGCTGCTCTTCAGCCGCTACAGTGAGAATAACGGCTCGCTCTGGACGGTCAATGTGGATGGCAGCGGTTTGAAACAAGTCGCCGCTCGGATCGTTCCTGGGCTGGATACGGTAATATTCAATCACGGGGCTACTTCTGGGGAGGACGAGCGTAAAGCACGTCCTCCCTTCTTTGCTCTCAGCCCACACCCTGCCGGCATGCTGCTCGACAATTGCCCGTACAATGGAAAGTCCCAGTCCGCTGCCCGGGTACCCGGCCGCGTTGCGCCCGCGGTGAAAACGGTTGAAAAGGTAAGGGATATCTTCCGGGTGTATGCCAATCCCACTGTCTTCTACATCTACCCTTACCTGTTCATCCTCCCCACCCAGGCGCACGCGCACCTGCCCGCCAGGGGAGGTAAACTTCAAGGCGTTCTCGACCAGGTTGGACAGCATACGCTGCAGTTGGATGCGCTGACCGCTTACCCAGGCCGCCTGGGTGGGAAGGTCCACGTCGAACGCCACCCCGGCCTGTTCAGCCTGGGAAGCCAGCGGCTCACAAGTTTGCAGCAGCAGGTCACCCAGGTTAATCAGCTCGCGCTCTGTTTCTGTTAACCCGCTTTCCAGCCGGGAAAGGTCCAGCAGATCCCGGGTCAGGTGTTCCATCCGTGCCAGCTGCTCATTTGCCCGTTCCAGATACCCGCTGGCCTGGCGCGTCTCCCCGGCTGCCAGTTCCAGATTGGTGCGCAGGGCCGTCAGCGGGGTATGCAGCTCGTGGGCCGCGTCCGCGGCAAAGCGGCTCAGCGCCTGCACGGTTCGCTCGATACGCTCCGCCATCTCGTTAAACGAATGTCCCAGGCTGCCAAACTCGTCTTCTTGCTGGAGACTGGCCCGCACGGATAAGTCGCCGCCAGCCATGCGCCGGGTGACGTCGGTCAGCGCTATCAGCGGCGCGCTCATCCGGCGGCTGATCCACCAACCCACCGTGCCCGCCAGAAGCACCGCCACCAGGCTGGCCAGCAGCCATGCCCAGGCTACGCTGTTGACAATCTCCCATCCATACGCCGGGCCGTCTGACAGCTGCACCCAACCGATCGCTTTTTGATCCTCGCCGATTACCGGCTGCAAAATAAACTGGTTTGAACGCTCCTGCCGCAGCGCCATATCGGGTTGTAATTCAAAGCCAAACAGCGTGTTGGTCACCGGTACCACCGATATCAATGTTCTGGGACCCGGTTCAGCCTGTGTCACTTCTCCCTGAACCATTCTCGTCTTGGTTCCATATATAAACTGCAGCTTGTCGCTCTGGAAGAAAACATCTTCCGAGCCGGTCGGCTTCGTTGAGGCGGTAAAGCTTACCACTACTCCGGCATCCGGAGGTGGCAATCCTACCAACGCGCCCTGTCCACCCGCCTCCGGACCTTCCGGCGCCGCCGGTCCTGCTGGCGCCGACACCCGTTCATCCAGTCCTATGCCCAATGGAAATTGGAAAGGTTCCGAGCGCACCACCATCACCGGTTTGGAAGCAAACGGCTGCGTATCGGTCAGGCTGCGTTTGTTGGCGTCCATCACCACCACCCGTGTCTGCGAAAGCACCGAAAGCATGCGGATATGCTGCTCCAGTTCTAGCGGTGGCACTTCCTTGGACTCAAGCAGCGGTGCGACCGCCAGCGCGATGGTTTTCGCGTTGCGGCTCAAGTACTCGCGCTCGCGTTCCTGGTAATAACCGCGCAGTGGCAGCAGCAGCGCCGCGCCCAGCGCCAGCGCGGTGAGCAGGGCAATCCCGGCATAGGTCAGCGCCAGCTTCCAGCGGATCGAATTCAGGGGGTTCATACGGGTCATTTTCATTTCCACAATTATTCCGGAAAACCCGGTGGATCAACTCATTGTAACCTAATAAAATATACCCGACTGGTGTTACGAGCGGGTTATGAGATGATTACAGTCCTGTAACCTGAATGGGTTCAAAAACGCGCTTTGCATATTTTGACCCCATTCTAATCAACCATTCGATAGCCAATGCCAGGAACGGTCAGGATCAGGCTGGGGCGTTCGGGGTCAGGCTCAATTTTCTCGCGCAGCCGGCGGATGTGAACATTGACCGTGCGCTCGCTTTCCAGGTCAGGGGCAAAGTTCCACACATCCTCGATAATCTGCCCGCGCGTCAGCGCCTGCCCTAAGTGGCGGGCCAGGGTCGCGATCAGGCGAAATTCCGTGGGCGTCAGGTTGATGACCTGCTCCGCGCGCCGCACCTGCCCGCGGGTCAGGTCGATCACCAGGTCGCGCACATAGATCAAATCGCCCTGCCCCGCAGCGTACTCACCATACGCGCGCCGCAGCTGCGCCCGGATGCGCGAAATCAGCTCGCGCAGGCTGAAGGGTTTGGTCACGTAATCATCCGCGCCGATCTCCAGCCCTAGCACGCGGTCCACCTCATCGTTCTGTACGGTGAGGATAATCACCGGCATGCGCAGCCCCATCCGGCGCATCTGGCGGCAAAAATCAAAGCCGCTGCCATCCGGCAGGCGCACGTCCAGCAGCACCAGCCCGGGCTGGTTCTGACGCGCAGCCTCCACCCCACCCGCGCCGGTATTTTTCCACACCACGCGAAAACCATTGCGTTCCAGCCCATCCTGCAAGCTGCGCGCAACGGCGGGGTCATCCTCGATCATCAAAATAGGGTTTGTTGAGGAAGTGTTCATTTTGATTCTATTTTAACGTCAATTCCCTTCAGAGAGCGCTGTTAAAGGAATATTGTACAATTTCGGTCCCGGCTCAATAACGGGAATACAGAAAAAAGCCCCGAGTAACCTTATACTCCCTGCGCCACAAAAGCCCAAAAGGAGTACAATATATACAGAGAAAATTTATTGTTTTTGTCGATATTAAGAGGTGGAGAATGGAAAAATATACGTCGGTGCCGGTCCGGTCATCCGAAATTACCCCAGAGCACATTTACCTCAACCGGCGTCGGTTTATGAAGGTTAGCGCCGCCGCCGGCCTGGGAGCCGTGCTGGCAGCCTGCGCTCCGCGCAGCGCGGCTACGCCTACGCCGGCTGGTGAACCAGACCTGGGCGCGCCGGTAACCGGCGATAAAGTCGAATCCGGCCAAAAAGATGAGCTTGGCGACCCGCTCAACACCTACGACCAGATCACCAACTACAACAACTTCTACGAATTTTCCGAGTCAAAAGAAGCCGTTGCCCCGCTGTCAAAAGACTTCAAGAGCTCCCCCTGGGAGGTAAAAGTCGGCGGCCTGGTGAATAACCCCAAAACCTACAGCATGGATGAAATCCTCAAAAAATTCCCCGCTGAGGAGCGCATTTACCGCCTGCGCTGCGTGGAGGGCTGGTCGATGGTTATCCCCTGGCAGGGTTTCCCACTGGCAAAGCTTCTCAAAGAAGTCGAGCCGACCAGCGCCGCGAAGTATGTGGCCTTCGAGACCACCTTCGATCCCGATCAGATGCCCGGCCAGAAAATTGGCTTTCTCTACCCGTGGCCGTATACCGAAGGGCTGCGCCTGGACGAAGCCATGAACGACCTGGCTCTGCTGGTCACCGGGTTATATGGCAAACCGCTCCCGTCCCAGGATGGCGCGCCGCTGCGCCTGGCGTTGCCCTGGAAGTACGGCTTCAAGAGCATCAAATCCATCGTTAAAATTGACCTGGTGGATAAAATGCCCAAAACGCTCTGGTCGACGATCGCGCCGGATGAATACGGCTTTTACGCCAACGTCAACCCGAACGTACCCCACCCGCGCTGGTCACAATCCAGCGAACGGCGTATCGGTGAAATCGGCCGCCGCGAAACACTGCTGTTTAACGGCTATGCCGAGCAAGTCGCCGCCCTGTATAAGGGGATGGATCTGAAAGCCAATTATTGATGCATAGGTCACCAGGGGGCCGTCCCCGCACGGGAAAAAGTTCCCGCTTGCGCCTGAACGCGCTGTCTTTACTCACCCACATCGGCGCGTGGATTCCGCTGGCCGTACTGGTCAATGATTTTTTCAAGAACCACCTGACGGTCAACCCCATCCAAGAGGCCGAGATCCGCACCGGGGGCATCGCCCTCACCCTGCTGGTGCTCTCGCTGGCCTGTACGCCGTTGTTCACCTTGCTCCGCCGCCCGCAGATTATCCGTGTGCGGCGTACGCTGGGCCTGTACGGTTATATGTACGCCGCCATCCACCTGACGATCTTTCTCTACCTTGACTATGGCCTGGACCTTGGATTGATCGGCCAGGCAATCGTTGAAAAGCCTTATATCATCGTGGGCGTCATCAGCTTTACCACACTGAGCCTTCTCGCGATAACCTCGTTTAACTGGTGGAAGGCGCGCATGAAGAAAAATTGGAAGCGCCTGCACCGCCTGGTGTACGCGATCAACCTGCTGGTAGTGCTACATTTTGGCTGGTCGGTCAAAGGCGACTTTTTCCAGCTGCGCGGGGATATCGTTCGCCCGCTGGCAGCCGGCATCATTGTCATCCTGCTGCTCGTTTTCCGCCTGCCTGCCGTGCGCCGTTCAATCGCCAGGCAGCGCCAGCCGCAAGACAAAGCCCCGCAGACGACCCTCGATCAAAAAACCGCGCGTTGAATTGGCGCTTGAGCTCTAATCGGCGCTTAGAGCTTGATCACCCCATTATTCACTAACCAGGTAACCGACTCCTGCACCGCCTGCAACGAGCTGTAACGCGGGTGGTATCCCAACAGCCGTTGGGCTTTGGCAATGCTGCAGTTGGGGCTGTGGGCAATGTGGTCCCAGGTGGCCTGCGCTTCTTGCTGCGTAACCGTATTGCACCACTCTTCCCAGGCTAGATACTGCAGGCGCGCCGGCTCGCCGAACCAGGCTGCCATCGCCTCGGCGTATCCGCGCAAGGTCACCGCCGCCGGTGAAACAACGTGAAAGCTTTCTCCAAGCGCTGCGCTGCGGTTGGCCATCGCCTGGGCAAAGGCCTGGGCTACGTCATCCGCATGCACATGATGGACGGTTTCCATGCCCAGGTTCGGCAGGGCTAACGTCTCCCCGCGTGCCAGCCGGGCAAATACCTCCGCGTTGAAATGCCCCGCCGGGTTGAGCGGGGTCCAGCCCGGGCCTACAATGTGACCGGGGTGCAAAATCGTCGCCGGGAAACCGTTCAGGCGGGCCTCGCGCAGCAAATATGCTTCGATGGCTGCCTTCTGGATGCCGTATTCGCCAAACGGGCGGCGCGGCTGCTCTTCAGTAACCGGCACCACCACGCTGGGCCCGTGAACCCAGATGGTGCCACAATGCAGGAAATGCTGTACCTTGCCGCGCAGCCCGCTCACGATCTGTTTCGCGCTCTCCAGCGTAAAACAGATCATATCGATCACTACATCCGCTTCCAGGTCGGCAATCTGCTGGCCAAACACGCCCTGCAGTTCCGATTCCTCCCGGTCAATTTCCAGCATCTCAACCTCGCCCCAGGCGCCGTGCGGCTGGTACGGGTCGCGCTGGTTTCGGCTGATACAAATCACGGCGTGGCCTGCTTCCACAAGGCGTGGAACCAGGTACGTGCCAACATGTCCAGTTCCGCCAATCACCACAATACGCATCGTGTCCTCCTTAGTAAGTGAGCAGTGAACAGTGATCGGTCAATCAGTGAAGCGGGGAAAGCGTTTCCGTGGATCGAAACGCTGCTCCATTCTTCCTGATTGACTATTCACTAATTGACTGATTACTGATTATCTTTTCCAACACCCAATTGGTGCGCGCCGCGCTTTCTCCGCTGCTTGGGGAAACTCCAACACCGCGCAGTTCATCGACCACCCGTTGAATCAACGGCAGTTGGATCGGATCGCGCCGGGGAAAGACGAACTCTTCCGTTCCACGGTCTGTTTCCAGACGGACCGGTTCCTGTTCAAAAAACGAGAACCGGATTCGACCGCGGCTGCCAATGATTTCGCCCTCATCCACGGCCTGGCCCGGCGCAGCGCTAAAGCACCATGTTCCGCTGCCGATAACGCCTGTCGCATGCGACCAGGCGGCCGCAACGATGTCTTCTGCGAGGTACAGGCCGGCCTGGTTTGCCGATAGCCCGGCAGCATCCAAGACCGGGCCAAACAGAAAATCAAGATAATCGAGCTGGTGCGACGCCAGGTCATACAGATACCCGCCGCCCGAGATTTCAGGACGCACGCGCCAGGGTAAGTGATCCCGGTCCAGGTCCTGCGAATGGGGTGGCGAAAACAGGCGCACGGTGACTCCGCGTACCGCTCCAATGGTCTCATGATCGACCAGTTCTTTGATTTTCAAGAACGCGGGCAGGCAGCGCCGGTAATAAGCCACGAACAAAGGCACCCCGCTCTGTTGGCAGGCAGCAATCATCGCCTGGCATTCCGCGAAAGAACGCGCCATGGGTTTTTCAACATACACCGGCTTGCCGGCTTGCGCTGCCCGCAGGGTATAACTGGCATGCGAATCAGGCGGGGTGGCGATATAAATGGCGTTTACGTCCGGGTCGTCGATCAGCAATTTCCCATCGTCGAACCATTTCGGAACCCCATGGCGCCGGGCAAAATCTTCGGCTTGTCCCGCGCGCCGCCCGGCTACTGCCACCAGCCGAGAATCCGGGATCAAGTTGAAAGCCGGGCTGCTCTTGCGCTCGGCTACATCTCCGCAGCCAATCATCCCCCAGCGAATTTCTTCCATAAACAGCCTCCCTTGTGGTTATCGGGTCCATGCACAAACCAGGTTAACTTTACTATAAATTGCCGCCCGACCGCGATTTCTGGCCTTCCCTGTTTTGCGCCCCGGCCCGCAACCTTCTCGATAACCTTACGTAAGTAGTAGTAGAACCTGGACATTTTTACGATATTATTATGGTAGATGTCATTAAAATAAATTGTTATTTTTATGAGATGCTGGAGAGGGTAGCAGACGATGAACAAGAGAATGATTTTTCCCATCTTTGTTTTGATGGCTTTTTTCTTTGGTGCGTGCGGGGTCAATATTGATCTTAGGATCGACCAGGGTTCTGGGAAAGTGATTACCGAGACACGTGAAGTGCGCAATTTTGACCGGGTGGTGCTGAACGGCATTGGCGACGTTACCATTACCCAGGGCGATCGTGAAGGATTAGAAATTGAAGCCGAAGACAATGTGATCCCCCACATTACGACGAAAGTAGAAGACGGGACGCTGCAAATCGGCTTTGACCGAAAGACCATTATCCCAACCAAATCAATCAAGTTTCACCTGACCATGCGCACCATTCGCGGCATGGAAACCAAGGGGGTCAGTAATATCACGTCTGAAAAGATCGACACGGATAATCTGGAACTTGGGATCAGCGGCACAGGCAATATCGAAATCCAGGATCTGACCGCCGAAAGCGTCAGCATCAACGTCAGCGGGGCGGGTAATCTTATCACCCAAGGACAGGTCAACAGCCAAAAGGTGGTCTTGAGCGGGGCGGGGAATTACGACGGCGAGGATTTAAACAGTAAAACCGCCGAGATTACCATCACCGGGATAGGGAAAGTAGTCGTGTGGGCAACCGACACCTTGAACGTAACCATTAGTGGAACTGGCGGGGTAGATTACTACGGAAACCCGCGAGTTAGCCAGCAAATTTCCGGCCTGGGGCGGCTCAATCATAAAGGCGGGAAAGAATAGGGTCCAAAAAAGAGATGGGGGGCGGTGCGAAGATCGCAGCCGCCCTATCTCTTTACCCTTTTTCTTCCTTGGCCTTGATATTGGTCCATAATCGAATAGCCAGGTCGCGCAGGAGGCTAAAGCTAATCGGTTTGATCAACACAAAATCGGCCTGCCGGTCGGTTTGCTCGGCCAGGCGAGCATCCGCGGTCGCTACCACAACGCGCACCTTCTTAAGATGCTCCATCTCGCGGATCCGTTTTAGGATGTCCGTCCCGGCCACATACGGCAGATGCAAATCCAATACCACTACCGCCGGTTTGCATTGTTCCAGGCGAACCATGGCAGTCTGGCCATCTCGGATGATTTCAGCTTCAAAACCGGCCGCACGCAGCGCTTCAGCAAAAATAAACGAGAGGTCTTCATCGTCTTCTATGATCAATGCCAGCGGTGATTCGTTCATTCTTTTTGCATCTCCTTCTGATTTACTTTCAAAGGCAGGATCACGGTAAATGTGCTTCCCTCACCCACCTGACTCTTCAGACAAATTTCACCCTGCATCATTGTAATAAGGCGTTTTACGATCGTCAGTCCCAGGCCGATCCCACCCGGCCGGCGCGTAACTTCCATATCCACCTGACGAAACGGCTCAAAGATATAGCGTTGTGCTTCTAACGGGATCCCGACCCCGGTATCGGTGACCTCCATTGCCCAGTGCTCCAGATCAACCATATACAATCGAACGGCGATGCTGCCCTGTTCGGTAAACTTTACCGCGTTGTTGCACAGGTTCACCAGCACCTGGTTCAGGCGCTGCGGATCCCCATATAATAAACTGGGTAAATCTTCCGCCACGCTTAGCATAAACTTCAATTTCTTGGCCTGGGTTAAGCTTTCCATTACCGCGCGAACATTATCAATCAATTCGGAGGGCTGGAAATGCCGGTTATGGAAAGACAGGCGCCCGGCTTCAATCTGCGCCTGATCAAGCAGGTCATTAACAATGGTCAACAACTTATTCGTGTTCGCCATCACCCGCTCGACAATGCCCACCTGCCGAACTTCCAATTTGCCATAAACACCTTCGCGCAGCATATCGGCATAGCCTAGGATCGAGTTCAGCGGCGTGCGCAGCTCGTGTGAAACCATCGCAACGAAATCACTCTTCATCCGGTCAACTTCCGCTTCGCGGGTGAAGTCATGGAAAACGGCCACCCGTCCAATGGTTTCGCCAGCAGCAGTGCGTACAGGCGCCACACTGATGACCAGTGTTTTCTTCCCCCATTGGATTTTGCTTTTTCCATCCATGCCTGGAGATGGATCGATCAGGGAGCGCTGGATAGTTTCACGCTCCGGCTGCGCGATGTCTGCTTTCAGCAGCCACTCTTGCAGGTTTGCACCCAGGATTTCACTGCTTGGCCAGCCAACTAACGGCTCAATTGCCGGATTAACCATAATGGCCCTGTCGGCATTGTCAAATACCACCACACCATCTGCAATGCCCTGTAAGATGGCCTGACTCCTTCCGGCTTCCGCATGTGCCAGGGCCAGGGCCGCTGAAAGCGCCTGGGTGCGGTCGATCACGCGCTTGTCCAATTCTTTGTTGATCAGCATGATTTCTTTTAATGCGTTTTCCAGGCTGCGCGCCGATAACCAGGAAACCAGGGCGATCAAAAAATAGCCCACAATGGCCGGGAGGTTGGGAAAATCGCCGATCGACAAAGCCAGAATGGATATTTCCAGGCTGCCGAGCACGGCAAACAGGAAGGTCATATACGGGCTGAGCAGTACGCTCGCCATGACGATTGGGAGTACAAAAACGAACAAAGACCGCCCGGAGGCCACTTCCTTGGGCACATCGGAAAATGCAAGCGCGATGGACAGCAGGATCAGGAATATCATGCTGGCAAGCCAGCCTGAAATGTAGCGATTGACCGCATATACGCCAATGGTTAGAACGAAGATCCCACTTCCGATAACATAAATGGGCAAAAATTCGCTCGGGCTGCCGATCAGTTTCAGCAGCCCCATAATCGCGGTCAAGACCACCATGACCAGGCTTGAAAATCCTGCTCCGGCAAGGAGAATGTTTAAAAGCTTGCGCCGGCGAGCATCCTCAGGGTCTGTCGCAGACACTTCAAGCAGCCGGTGCATATTACGCAGCATACCAATACCCCTCAATACCTCAGACCTTCTCTGCTAAAACCAACGCGCTGATGATTTCTGAACGAACAATCCATTCTGAATAATACAAAGTCTTTGCAATCCACAAGGGCGGGAAAGGCATTTGCATATGATCCACTAGCCAGGCAGCGCTTTGTTTGATCAAGGCCCGGGGGACCGAACCCCCGTTCATGGCCCAAAAACACAGCGCTTGCAGTGCGTACGCCGTTTCCTCCGCGGTAGGCATAAAAAAGCCCCACGAACCCCGCGGGTCCCTTGTTCTTAAAATCCATTGAATTGCTGTCTCCGCTAACTGCCGGTCATAATCCATCGTCGATATGACTGCGTGGGCGGTTGCGTAATAAGGCGACGCATGCCATTTATCCAGCCAATACCCTTCCTTTTGCTGATTCTCGCTTAAGAAACGAATGATTTTCTGGACAGCCGGGTGGTTTCCTTCCAAGCCGGCTTGACGAAATGCCTCGAGGATGTGCACATTGGCACTGATCGAAGAACTCGTTTCCAGTTCGTTGCAGCGGAAATAATTCGGTTCTTCATAATGATACACCGCATCAATGTCCACAGCATAGCCAAACTTTGTTAAAACAGCGTAAACCAGCCCGGTGTCATCCCCATCGGGGACCGAATAATCCGTGCCAAAGCCGATCCCGCGCTTGTCGCTCCATGCTTCCTTCAATGCAGAAAGATGCGGATGGCAAAGATCGCGAAGTTCACCCTCTAACTCGCCGGTGAGCGCCAGATTCCACAACACCCAGGATCGCTCGGTCAGATCCAGGGGAGCTGCCATTGGCGTTCCCCCATCGGGGCTCACCACGCCGCGTAAATAGTGCAGCGCCGCCGGGTCTCCTGGGCGGACAAAGCGGGCAAAATAAGCTGTGGCCGAGGGGCAGTTCGCCACGGAGCCATTAAATTCCTGTAAGTTCTCCAGATCGAATAAGTCCAGGCAGTCGGCGCCGGCCATTTCCGCCGAGTAAGCGATGGTCAGGTTGCGGCTAATCTTGAGGCCCTTCAACCGCGCCATTTTGGCTTCGCGCAGCCGCTTTAGCCGGCCCAGGATGCGTTCGCCCTGCTGCTTAAGAATACCAAGCGATTCTGCTTCAGCGATTAAGGTTGGAACGATTACCTCAAACCCGACCGTGGCGCCGTTAGGGTCATTGGATAATCCAAACGTGGCCCCACTGACGATACGCTCCAAAGCCAGCTGGCCCAGCTCAATTTGCTTCCGGTCATAAGAACGCCGCCCCTGGCGGTTCAGCACGATCATGGCTGCCAGCGTGCTGATCACCCGATCATGATAGTACAGAGGAGCGGCTGCCCCCCAGCTGCCATCCGGCAACTGATTTTCAGAAATCCAACGCAAGGCGGCATTACTCAATGTCAGGTCAATATCACCCAACCGGGCAATCCAGGCGGCATCGTAGGCGGTTTTCATCACCCGTCCGGGTTTCCACTCCTTCAGCAAGCACTTCAGTTCTTCCCGCAGATCCATCCCCTACACTCCTGGTTCCTGAAAATTTATCGGCAATTCAACCTCAGGCAGCGGGTACCAAAAGCCGTCTCGCACAAAACCCACCCCCATTGTATGTTCCTGATTAAACTGGTAAAAAGCGCGCATCCGTTCAATCGATTCTTTGGGCAGGCTTTCATAATCCGGCTCTTCCACCCGGCGCGCGTACAGGTGATCGTATAAAATAGCGCGAAACTGCCGCTCGGTCAGGTATGGCGAAGGGCTGACCGTAAAATAAAGATCCTCGCTACCCGTTGCAACCAGCGGCATATCAAAAGCTGAAAATTTGTCGAAACCAATAAACAGGCTGACCGGAGGAATGTACTCTCCGTAATACCGTTCCACCAACGTGTGCTTGTCCGGCAGGCGGTGGAACTCTTGAAAATATCGCACCGCGATTTCCCCAATCGTTTCCGCCGCGTCGTGTCCAAACACGCCAAATAACATCCGGCAGCGCTCATTGTGTGCCGTGGCCTGGGTGACCTGGTCAAACAGGTCAATCAGATGCTCACCCGGGGTGTCTTTCAGGTAGCGGCGATAATCTCCGTAAAACCGAACCCGCACTCCCCGGGCCTGATAGAAATTAAGGAAAGCCGGGTTGGTCGCCAGCTGGCTCAGGGCCGTGATCGCCATATGCAGATACCCTTCACCGCGGGTGAGCAAATCCGGGCCGAACACAGGCATCATCAAGGTATCAATGCCGTGGGTGAAAATGAGCTGATACAGTTCGATCTGCCGCTGGATGCTGGTCTGCAGATAAGCGGATAAAAAGTCATTCTCCTTCCATGTCTCGGGAGGAAACTCCAGCAAGAACCAGCGCCGGGTACCGTTAATCGGAAAAACACATACCACTGGCCCGGCCTCATGGGCCAGGCGAGCGACCTCATCAGGAGGTAAACTTATAAACGTATTAAATTCCACGATAATGCACTCCACAATGGACAGAGTTTGCCTGCCTTGGTTAAGGCCTCCTTTTCAATTGTATAAAGGTTATAGAAAAGTTACAAGTTACGGATACCTACAATGAGTTTTCAGTTCGGTAAGGAATGGTTTTTGGAGGAGGTTTCTTACCTGCGCAGGTCCGTGTAACCGGCATCCAGCATCCACTGGCACAACACCGGGCCGCCGTGACCATCCGGCACCGGGTCGCCAGCGGCAACGGGTACGCCGGTATACCCCCGGAAGTACCCAAAGGCTCCATTTAACTGGTCGATGGCCGCTTGCGAAAGGTCCCGATCGCCGATGGCGATGGCGTGAACATGGATCGGCGAATTGGGTGATAGTTCGCCGTATTTCCGCAGCCAGGCAGCAAACCCGGTAACCCGCAGCGCGTGAATAAGCGGCGCTACATCCTCCCATAACACCGTGTATGTGCCCTTCCGCATCACCGATAGATCCACTGCCCCACCGCCCAGGTGGGTGCCAAAACTGGCCGCCCCGTTATCATGATAACTGCCCTGCGTGATGTGGTAGCCGGTAATTTCTAGTTCCCCGCCATACAGCTGCGCGGCGTGCTCCAGCATTGCCAGCGTGCGCTGGTTGATTACCCAGCCGTTCACGCTCACCGGGCTATAATCCTCGGGTGGTTTCCAGCAGCCCAAAGCCTCAGGGGTCGGAGAAATGGTGGGGATGGCGCCGGGCAGGGCAGTCGCCGTAACAGAAGGCAGCGAGGTGGGCGTAATCGTGCGTGTGGGTGAAGGCGGGGATGTGGGCGGGAGGGTGGATGGGGCGGCTGTCGCCGGCAACGCCGCCGGGGTTGTGCAGCCAGACAAGACCAATGCGAAAAGCAGCAGGCAAGAAACCAGAACGGTTTTCACAAGCATCTTTCCAATCTGGCCTGGCTGAATTTGCTGGTTTACGGGGCCAGCACCACGTCACAGCCAATGGGCTGCTCAGAGTTGGTCATCGCGTTCCAGTAGGTCAGAGCGTCGGCCATAAGCAAATTTGACCGGAAATGGGCTGGCATGAGATCACTTAATGGGAAAGGCACCGGCTTGCGATGCGCAATTCCGCCCAGGGAAAGGCAGGTCTCCATTAAGACGCGTTTGCTTTCTTCTGGGTGATCCTGCGTGGCGCCAATCAGGCCCGGGAAATCGCCCGCGCCGTTGGTCCACCCCATCACTTTTTGCACGGCAAAATCGTCCACAAGCAGGTAGCCATCCCAACCAACCCCCAGGGTTTTGACTACTTTCCAAAAACCTGGCGATGGTTCTCCCTCCCGGGTCAGGGAAAACGAACGCTCGAAAGATTGATGGATCCCCGGATTGGCAGGGGTTGGGTACATCTGAGCGAACGTCAGTGTCGGCGGGCTGTTTTCGACGAAGAAAAGGGAAACAAACCAGACGGAAATCATCCGCGGCTGCGGCCGGTCCATCCGGTCCACGTGGATAAGAATTACTTTGTACTCTGTTTGCAGTGGTCCGGCAACTTCCGTTAAAGAAAGGGTGCCAGCCTGGTCGGGAGGAAACGGTTGGTCGAACCGGATAGCCACCTGATAACCGACCACCGCGCAAATCAAAAAAACAATGAGGACCAGGAATATGCCTTTCATACAAACAAAACTACGGCAGTTTTTTGAGTAAGCTCCCCTCCTTTGCCTTGCCAGGTTTTATCGTTGCGCCGCCAGCTTTATTCAGGCTGATCGTTTCCTGCAGCACAGAATAAAATGGATGACGCCCGCCTGTGCTTCTCAGCAGGCTAGGAACTTCCTCCGCCGATCCCTCCGGTTCAGGATTCAGAACTCTGACCAATTGTCACCCCGACATATAGCTGCGATCGAGTCTGAATATACGCCTGGCTGAGCCAGTTCGATTGAGCATTTATGTCTTGAAATGCAGAGTCCGGTATGCTTATTGTACCGGATGGAAGGCTTAAATGGGTAATCCAGATGAGGCCATTTTGGTGTTGATTTAAAGACATGACCCGCCGCACTTCCTCGTAGTGCCGGAAAACCCGCTGCTCGCTGCCATCGGGAAACATGAGCGGATCACCGGTCAGGTCTCTATACTGCACGCTGATCACCGGCATTACCCGGCTGGCGCCCTGCTTGTATAGGCTCTGGAGAAATTCCAGGTCATTCACGTCCCCGGCTGGGGTTGGTTTTTCTACCGGCTGCAGTCCTGCGGCCACCAGCGTCACCGGATGGCCCAAACTGCCAATTTGCGTATTGACCCATGAAAACAGAGCCATATAATCGGCCGCATCCGGTTGGCTGCCCCATCCCACGCTGGTATTGGCCCCCGGAAACAGCTCCACTGCCTGGATGGCTTGCGGGTAACGCTGCACCAGCGCCTGAACAAAGGCTACCGTGGATTGCGGGTCGGGCCCGCGCGACGTGCGCGCCCAGTCTGGCGCCCCGCTGATACTGACCAGCACAGCGATCTGGTTTTGGGCGGCCACCCGCATGATTCCATCCAGCGATTCAAGCTGGGCAGGTGCAGCCGGGTTTGGCTGGTAGACAGCCCAGGTCACCGGTACTTCCATCCAGTCCAGGTCCAGGTCAACCGCCATATCCAGCGCATCATCAACCAGTGGGCCTTGGGGATACAGGATCGCCCCAATCCCAAACTCCAGCGCTCCTGGCGCGCCCCGGGTAGCCTGGGCAAAGCCAATCTTTGTCAGGGCCAGGGTCAGCAAAAGCAGGCTGACCAGGCCAAGCCTAAGTGAACGCAACATCATTTTTACCTCATGCTGGCTGTTAAAAAGTAGAACAGGTATCCACTGACCAGGCCAGTCACCCCGGCCAGCCCCATCAAAACCCACAGGAAAGTCGTATCCGGGCTGTACGTCATCTGGTCGTTTCTCGCAATTGTTAAACGAACCATACGAAAGCTGCTGAGCATACGAATAGCGAAGTTCCAGAAAAGTAGCTCAATTCGAGAGAAGACAGGGTTGTTCATACAGGCTCCTTTTATCAATTTAGATCACGCGACTAACGAGATGCAGACATTTTGATAATCTTGCCGGCCTCGCTGGCCACCACACGGATGGTATGGGCAATGGTGCGCCCGTCCGCGGCGCGTGAAGTGCCGCGAAAAATCAACAAAAACTGGCTGCCCGGCCGGTCTTGCACGCTCGGCCGTCTGCCGGAAACCTCAGGGAAGCGGCGGTAAACCTGTTCACACACATTGGCTAAGATTTGCTGGTTCATCGACAGGTCCTGGCTGCGAAATAGGCTAACGGGACCGGCGGCGCATAAAAGCGGGCAGGTCCAGGTCGGCGGGGTTCGTCGATGACATTTCCATTGACGTTCCTTCTATCTGGGTTCTGGCGGCGGGCAGCCCCATCGAAGAGGGCCGGCCGGCCGCGGAAATGCGCGTTGGCGGGTTGGTGGGCGTGGTCGCCTGCCCCAGGGGAGGAACCGCCGGGCTGGCGGAAACCCGCACGGGTTCGGGCTGGCTGATGCGCGCCGGGAATGCGCTTTCCACAGCGGTCGCCCCCAACCCGGTAATCACCAGGATTACCTGGGCGCGATCATCCATGCGCGGGTCGCTTATTACCCCGGGGATGATATCGGCCTGGTTGTGGGTCAATTCCTGCAGGTGGTTTAGCGCATCCATGACTTCCAGGAACGACAGGTTGGTCCCGCCGGTGAAGTTGGCAATTATGCCCGTCGCGCCATCAATGCTGATCGACTCAAGCAGTGGATGATGCAGCGCCTGTTCAACGGCTTTACGGGCTTTGTTTTCCCCCTCGCCAATGCCAATCGACATCAGCGCGCCGCCGCCCATCTGCATCACCTGGCGGATATGCGCGAAATCAACGTTGATCAGACCCGGCAGGGTGATCAGCTCGGCGATGCCCTGGATGCCCTGGCGCAGCACATCATCGGCCATGTGAAATGCCAGGTCGAGAGTCAGGTTGCGCGGGGCGACTTGCAGCAGGCGGTCATTGGGCACCGTAATCAGCGTATCGGTATGGGGCTGGAGGCGCGCCAGGCCCTCGCGGGCGTTCTGCTGGCGGCGGCCTACCTCAAACGAAAATGGCGTGGTCACTACCGCAACCGTCACGGCTCCCACCGCGCGGGCTACCCGCGCGGCAACCGCGATCGATCCCGTGCCTGTGCCGCCGCCCATCCCGGCGGTGAGGAAAACCATGTCCGCCCCGGCCATCGCCGCGGCCAGCTCGCGGTAACTTTCTTCCGCCGCGGCTTCACCCATCTTTGGGTTACCGCCCGCCCCCAACCCGCGCGTAAGGTGCGGGCCAAGCTGGATCTTTTTGGGCGCCAGGCTCTGGCTGAGCGCCTGAGTATCCGTGTTGGCGACGATATACTCAACATCCTGCAAACCCAGCTCGATGAGCCGGTTGACCGCGTTTGAACCACCCCCACCCAGCCCAATGATCTTTAAAACAGGCTTGACCGCCACAATGGGAGTGTGCTGGAAAGGTTTTGACATGGGATTGTGCGCCATCGAAGCATTCATTTTTGTATCACCTCTCTGCGAGTTCTGTTGCAATATTCGTGCCATCCCCGCCAATTTGCTCGATCTAACAGCCGGCTTTTTGCAGGCGGCGGAGCAGATCTTCCGGGTAATTCTGCGGGTTGCCAACCACCGTCACCCGGGCGGACTTTTCCGCTTCTTCCAATGAGAAGCCCACCGTAGGGCGATGTTTTTTAACAAACGGACGGATCACTTCCAGGTACCAGTCGGAAACGCCCCATTCGTAGCCCGGCAGCAGCAGATAATGGCGGATCGACCGTCCGGGGGCACAGGCAGCGGCCTGCTCCAGGCTGGCCTGGCTGGCCTGCCACTCGCGCTTCCAGGCACGCATGGCATCCACCACTGGGCGCTTGTGTTCCTTATCTTCAAACCAGGCGCTGCCAATATGCGGGCTGTTTGGGCTGGCGCTCAACAGCCAGAAGTTGCAGGCAATCACCGCGTCGGGAATGGGTTCAAGTATGTTCTCCGCGTTCTGAGGATCAACCACCTGCTCCCCAACCAGCAGGCGAGCAATATTCGTACATGTTTTGGCTTGTTCCTGCGAGTCAACCGGTTCAACCAGACCCCCGGTCGCTCCATCGCCGCCGGGCAGCCCGGCATTTAGCAAGATCAACGAACAGGCTTCATGCAGCACGCTGCGTGCAATCGCCAGGTACCAGTCAAAGATGCGGAAACCCCGTTGGTCCTGGCTGTCCTCGGGAAGCTGGTACGGGCGAGACAGCGGCCAGCGTTCCGGGCCGCCCGCGCCCCAATCCAGCGAATGCTGTGAACCACCGGTCCAACCATACGCCGAGAGCACCAGCCGGTCCAGCAGCGCATCTTGCTTGCGGCGCTGCATGGCCTGCAGCGCGCTGCGCAAGAATGCTGTATCCCAATAGCTGCCGCCCGGTTCAAGGGCCGGAAATACGGGGGTCAGGCCAACCTGCTGCGCCAGGTTCGCTACCGGCAGGTAACGGTCCAGGAAGCGCTCGACCAGATCCTGCTGCACCCACCCGCTCATCGGCCAGGCGTCCCGGGTATTGGGCCGGTCGTAAAATACCAGGTAACGGGCGCCCCAGCGGGCATACACTTCCAGCAGCGTGCCAATTCCCTTCAGGTCGGGTAAATCCTCCAGCGAGAGCGGGAACTGGATCAGCGGTTCAATGGCCGCTTGCTTCAACCCGCGCAGAAACGGTTCTGGAATGGCACGGTCCTGCTCCGTGCGCAGCACCAGCCAGCCGGCGCCCAACGCTTGCAGCTCAGGCAGCCAGGTTTGCAGGTCGGGTTCCCGGTAATGCAGCGTATCCGGGAAGTAATGCAGCCCAAGCCGGCTGTTTAACAATATGGGGGAAGGAGAGGCAGAGGAAATCATCATAGGGTTTCTGGGTTGCAAACGTTGGAACTTTCACTGGATTTTTACGTCTGATTCGTAGAAAGGAAAGTAGCAAGATACGTGCCAGGCCGCCAAGATTCCGCTTCTCTGCTATAATTCAGATGGTATGATCCTGGTGACGGGTGGAACAGGTTTTGTCGGACAGGTACTGATCCGGCATCTGGTATCGATGGGCGTTCAAGTTCGCACGCTGCTGCGTCCTTCCTTGCAATCGCCAAAACTGCCCCGAGGTGTTGCGGTGGAAGCGGTGATTTGTGGTTTGAAGGATGAGCGTGGTTTACGCGCCGCCATGAAAGGCGTGGATGTGGTATTCCACCTGGCCGGTGCGGAACGCAGCGGCAGCCAGGCCGACTTGATGGGTGTCGATATCGAAGGCACCCGCACCATCGCCGGGCGTAGCCGCGGATGCCGGGGTCGAGCGCTTTCTCTATCTCAGCCACCTGGGAGCTGACCGGGCGTCCGCATATGCGCTGTTAAAATCCAAAGCCATCGCCGAAAGCTATATCATCCACAGCGGGGTACCTTACACCATCTTTCGCTCGGCGGCTGTTTTTGGCCCAGGCGACCAGTTCACCACCGAACTGGCGCGCATGCTGCGAATTTCCCCCGGGATTTTCATGCTGCCCGGCGACGGCGCCAACATGCTCCAGCCGCTGTGGGTGGAAGACCTGGTAACCTGCCTGACCCTTGCAATGGAAGATCCCAGCCTGACCGGCCAGACCCTTTCCATTGGTGGGCCAGAGTACCTGCGTTTCCGCGAGATCATCAAAATTATTATGGCTGCCACCCAATCGCCGCGCTGGATCGTCTCCGTTTCTCCAGTTCTACCTGCGCAGCCTCTCGGTTTTTTTTGAAAACACGTTTAAGCAATTTCCCTTTATCGGTGTTCTGGCAGGATTACCTTGCCGCCGACCGCACCTGCAACCTGGATACACTTCCGCGCCAGTTCGGCCTGATGCCAGTGCGATTTGCCCGTCAATTGGACTATCTGAACCGGCATGACTCAAAGCAAATCCAGCAAGCCACGCGCGCTTAACATTCCATTCTTAGAAATATAGGTGAATCTTTCTCATGGAAAACCTGGCATTTTCCGTTCATGGTCATTTTTACCAGCCCCCTCGCGAAGATCCGCTTACTGGCGAAATCCCTATCGAGCCGGGGGCCGCGCCCTACCGCAACTGGAATGAACGGATCAACGCGCAGTGCTACCGGCCAAACGCGGAGCTGGGCAACTTCGCTCGCATCAGTTTCAACATGGGCCCTACCCTGCTGGAGTGGATGGCAAAATACGATCGCGAGACGCTTAACCGCATCGTCGAACAGGAGCACTCCAACCTGGAAAAGTACGGGGTGGGCAACGGCATGGCACAGGCATACAACCATACCATTCTGCCGCTGGCCAGCCTGGAAGACAAGTACACCCAGGTCCGCTGGGGCATCGCCGACTTTGAGTTCCGCTTTGGGCACGAGCCGCAGGGGATGTGGCTGCCAGAAACCGCTGCCGACGATGAGACCCTTGGCGTTCTGGCGGACTGCGGAATTACATTTACCATCCTGGCGCCCTGGCAGGCCAACACGCCTTCCCTGGACCCAGCCCTACCCTACCGGGTACCGCTGCCCGGCGGGCAGGAAATCGTCGTCTTCTTCTACAACCAGGATCTGAGCACGCGCATCAGTTTTGACCCCGGCGCAACCGTCAACGCGGACCGCTTTGTACTGGAAGCGCTGCTTCCCAAGTACCGCCTGCACAAGGGCCAGGCAGTTGACCCGCAGCTGGTGATGATCGCATCGGACGGGGAGCTGTACGGTCATCACCAACCTTTCCGCGACAAGTTCCTTTCCTACCTGGTAGACGGCGCGCTGAGCCAGCACCCGGTCCAAAAAACCTACCCGGCGCTGTGGCTGCGCGATCACCCGGTGAAGGACACCATCGCCATCCACCAGAAAAGCTCCTGGAGCTGCCACCACGGGGTGACGCGCTGGATGGGTTCGTGCGGATGCACTCCCAACAACGCCTGGAAAGAGCCGCTGCGCGAAGCCCTGGCGCAGATTGCCGCAGTCATCGACGCGCAGTACCTGAAAGTGGCCGAGCGTTACTTCAACGATCCGTGGGAGCTGCGTCACCAGTATATCCACGTGGTCCATGGCACAGCTACCCTGGAAGAGCTGGTGCTTGAGCAGGCCGATCACCCGGTGACGCGCAGCGCGCTGTACGAGCTGCGCCTGCTTCTGCGCGCCCAATACGAACGCCAGCGCATGTTCACTTCCTGCGGCTGGTTCTTCGACGACTTCGACCGCATCGAGCCGCGCAACAACGTCAACTACGCCGCCCAGGCCGTGCTTCTCACCGAGAAGGCCATAGAAACAGACCTGACCCAGGAATCGATCCAGGTTTTGAGCAAAGTGAAGTCCTGGCGCACCGGCCTGTGCGCGGATGATGTCTTCCGCCGCCACCTGCAGCGCGCCTTGAAAGCCTGGGGATAATAGATTTTAATTATTCGTGATCCAGTCAGGCTGGACCACTATTCATATTAGATCCCCTTCAACAGCTTCTCTACCTGGTAGCCCGATTTTGCCTCCGCTTCGAGCAGCCTTGCGGCCATTGCGTGGACCAGCAGCAGGCGCTCGACGAGCAGGGTGGCATTCGCGCGTGGTCCGGCGGCTGCCTGGAACACCGCCAGCACAGCCATCCACCACACAAAGGATTCGAACCGGCCTTTATCGAACCAGAGCACATCCTCGTAGCGGTTGACCTTCAGGTAGCGCTGCACTTCTTCATCTGCCAGCCACGTTTCGAGCAGGTTGGCGAGCGAGGGCTGCACCGGGGTCGTTTTTGTCTCCGGCTGCGACGCCGGTTCTTGCGCTACCGCAGTATCCGGCTGGGCTGCGGATGCTCGCCGGGATGCGGTCGCCTGGTCCGGAGCCTGGGTGGCAGCGGGCGCAGCAGTAGCAGCGGGCGCAGCAGCGGGAGTCTCGACCGCAGGTGTAATCGTTTGCGCGGCGGCCGGCTGGCTGGCATTCTCATACCAGCGCTGTTGGGCGATGAGCAGCTTCAGCAGACCGGGCAGGTCGCGGGCGCGTTCTTCAGGAATGTCCATTTCACGCGCGGCCTCGGAGAACACGCGCCCGACCAACCATTCATCGATCCACCCGGCGGTAACCGTCTCGAAATCCTCAGCATATGTGAGGCGGCCCAGGTCGTGCAGGAACAGCCAGGCGAACAGCGCCACCCACCCGCCTTCCTCAGGCCCGGGGAGGCCCGTTTGGAAGTACTCAACCGCCTGTTGGTATTTCGCGGCGCCAGGCAGCGGATAACGCTCGGCGAGGGTAGGCAGAGACAGAGCCAGGCGCAAGCCCGGCCGCAGCGTCTGAAGCAGGTACTCGCGCTCCCCGCGGCTGCCGGTCAGGTGCTGGATGCCGTCCAGCAGGTGGCTGAGCTTTTCCACGGCTTCGTCGAGCAGGCCGGGGGACAGCACTGCATCCGGCTCGCACAGGCGTGCATCCAGCAGGTAGCGCAGGTAGCCGGGGTTGAGGATCCCGCGCAGCGGGTCGAGCACCGGCCGCAGCAGCAGCTCCTGGAGCGCATTCTGCACACTGGGCACCCCCCGCCCAGCCAGGTACCCGTTCAGCCGGCCGTAAGCGCCAAATTCGTCGTCGGTTACTTCGCGGAAGTCGATGAAGGCATGGTATTGGTAGGCGTGCAGGGCCAGGTACAGCCCCTGGTCGAGGATCTCCTGGCTGGGGCGGATATACTCTAACCCGGCGCTTATGTCGCGGAAGATGCAGTAGCGCCCCGGGCCGGCTTGCAGGTTAAGCCCTTCGCCCAAGGAACGCTGGATGATGGAACGCTCGCCGTCCGGCCCCTTCACCGAAAAGCCTACCGACATGCGTACCCAACCATCCGTATCCCCAAACTTGTTATGGTAGACCACCAGCCCGCGCTCCGCACCCAGACCATTGGAGTAGGCAAATACATCCTCGTTGACTTCCCCGATGGGGGTGAAGAAATCGTATAGCAGGAAGTTGTCCACCCCGGCGAAAAGGGCGCGGCGGTGCAGCAGTGGGAAGATCTCGCGCTGGTGGCGTTCCACCAGGTACGGATCGGGCTGCTCATCCCAGTAGGCGCGCTTGAATTCCATGCCGTACTTCTCGGAATAGCCCTCTACCTGGCCGTGCCCAATCATCGGCAGGCCGGGCATGGTGGCCAGCAGGGTGCAGATGCCAAAGTACTTGTCACCCTTGCCAAACTGGTCGACCGCGGTGCGCTCGTCGGGGTTGTTCATAAAGTTGACGTAGCGCTTGAGGATCTCGGGATCGAACTCGAGCGTGTTCTTCATGATCAGGCGGTACTTGGCGTTTTCTTCGTTGCGCAGGATATTCATGAAGGCGCTGTTGTAAACGCGGTGCATACCCAGGGTGCGGACGAAGTACCATTCCATCAGCCAGAAAGCCTCGGCCAGCAGCAGCGTATCCGGCGCTTCTTGCGCAACGCGCTCGACCACTTCACGCCAGAACTCGACCGGCATGGCCTGTTCAAACTGTTCCTTGCGTCATAGAGAATTCAGCTCGCGAAGGGATGGCGCCGCCCGTACCAGGGGTGGGGAACCACAGGCGCTGGAAGTGCAGCTTGGCCAGGGTCATGGCGGCATCGAAGCGGATGATCGGGAAGCGCCGGGCCACCGACAGGATGGTCTGGATGACCGCCTCGCGCACCTGCGGCATCAGGTAATTGAGCTGAGCGGTGTCGTTCCAGGGCATGGACGTGCCGTCGTTGCCGTGATAGATGTATCGCTCGTGCCCATCCCGCCGGTCGATATGCTTGAAAACCACCGCCGCGTCGCTGCGCGTGTAGTAATGATCTTCGATCTGGATCACCGCGCGATCATCGCTGGACAGGTTCTGGCTGTTGAAGGTGTAGGATGGGAAGGGGCTGTAGTCGAGCGAGAGGAACCAATCCGGGTGCTCGACCACCCAGGGCGAATCGATGCCCATGTGGTTGGGGACCATGTCCGATGCCAGGCGAATGCCCGCGCGCCAGGCCTTTTCGCGCAGCACCTGGTAGGCTTCCTCGCCGCCCAGGTCGCCGGCAATGCCGTAATCGAAGAGCGAGTAGGCCGATGCGATCGCCTCGGCGTTGCCCATCAATTGCTTGATGCGCGCGGAGGCGCGGCTGCGTTCCCATAGGCCAATCAGCCACAGGCCGGTAAAGCCCCAACTGGCCAGCTTTTGCAGCTCTTCATCCGGGATCTGGTCCAGGCGCTTGATCTCGCGCCCATATTCCTGGCTGAGCTGTGCCAGCCAGACGTAGGTATTTTTCGCCAGCAGCACCAGGCGCGGCATCCATTCGCGGTCGGGGCTAAAGTTTTCAGCCTCGAAATCGCGCATCGCGGAATCATAGAATGGGATGGGCACCGGACCCGGCCCCATCCCCCGCTGCATCTCCTCCTCGCGGATCAGGTCCAGGCTGGTGAGCAGGCGCCCCAGCAGGCTGCTGAGGTAGCGCCCGAGCAGTTCGGCCCAGTTGGCGCGGATATACTCAATCTGCCCGGCCAGCGAGTGCGGCACGGCCACGGCCGGGGCGCGCAGCATATCCACCAGGTTCTGCTGCTGCGGGCCGAAGGTGGGCTGCTTTTCAAAGAAATGGTGCAGTTCAGCCAGCATGGGAGCGTAGGCGCTTTCAGCCGACAGGCGGGTATCGTCGAACAGTTCCTGGAACGGCCCAAAAGCCGGGTTCTTATTTTCCAGCCACAGCATTAGCATCTCTTCGAGCAGCACTTCCTGGTTCGGCACACCCTCGGTGTCGCCCTCCAGGTACTCGGCCAGCGACAGATCTCCCCGGTAAACGGCGATGGGAGGAAAATCGGTGGCAAACTCAACCAGCGCTCGCTCTACCTCGCGCCGGCCCAGGGTCTGCTTGAGCCAGTCCAGCGCCAGCGTCATAGACTGCGGGGCGCGTTCTTGCCGGTAAATGGCTACCACCATGTGCAGGATCTCATCGATCAACCCCATGGCGTTCAGCTCGCCGGCGCGCACAGCCCGCTCGGGGAAGCGGATCACATCCCGCTTCTGGTTAATCTTCTGCGCGAAGGTGCGCGCCGCGCGCAAGTTGGCAATAAGTACATTTCCGCTGAGGGTAAACAGGGACTGGTCAAAGCTATAGCGATCGCGAGACTGTCGAGAGACGTGGAATTCCATGGGGGGCTCCTGGAGAGGAAGTCAACCGGTCAACCAGTCAATCAGTGAGGAGCTTTTCCTGATCGACTGCTCACTGATTGACTGCTCACTTTCTTAACTGATTATACCCGCGGACAGGGCCGGGGGGTGAGGCCGATCCCCTCAAGTTTGCGAACAATTCGAAGCAAATTGTTTCGCAAACCCTCCCCTACTCCATGCGCGCCTGGCGGTTGAACTGCTTCCAGGCCACCCGATACGGAAAGGCAGCCCGTTTATTCAACGGCGTGCAGCGCACCCGCTCCAGCCACTGCGCTTCCCAGCGGGCAGCTTCCGAGAAACAATCCGCGCTCAACGCGCGCCGTTCCTCTACTGCCAGGCCGCCGGATTGTGCTCTTTGGAGAAAACGCTCCTCCAGGGCGTCTCGCTCGAGTTGGATCAGCCCCAGGCGGGTGCGGTAATCGCGCAGGATCTCGCGGTGCAGCCGCTCATGCTGCCAGAAAAGCGTATCCGGGTTATATTCGCCTACTGGCGCCGGCCCCACATCGGGCAGACCGGCGTCCAGCCACACCGGTTTGAACACGCTGGTGCAAGGCGCGGATGTACCCGTTAGCCAGTGGGTGGACCCGTCCGGTCCCACCTGCGAGACCATCGAGCCGGTCGACTGGCTACCGCGCAGCGGGCCAAAACCGGCGTGCATGCACACGTCCGCCCCCGTCAGGGTCGCGTCTGGCCGGCCGCCCGAGCGCTCGTGGCTGCGCAGGAAAGCCATCATCAGCGCCGGGGTGAGTTTGCCCCGGTGATGCAGCAGCGCACCGCTGGTACATACCTGACGCCGGCCCGCGTCGCTCAGGCGAGTGTACAGCGGGTCGGAGTAACAGCGCGAAAAATCAAAATCGGCCGCGCTTTTACACCAGCCGTTCTGGATGGCCGTCTCCACCAGCCCCTCCGAGGCCAGGTCCCAGTGCGCCCCAATGCTAATCACGTTGGAAATCGAGCGCACATCCTTCACCTGCTCGGCCGCCCACTCCCGCCCGGCTGTTTCCAGCACCCAGGCTTCCGTACGGTCGGCGATGATGAAGCTGTTGTGGTAAAACATGGCATGCTGAAAACCGCAGTTGCCGCCCTGGCCATACTGCGCCAGCAGGCTCGTAATTTGCTTCAATGCCTGCGCCGCCGTCTCACTGCGCTCGAGCGCCAGGCGCAGGAAATCCATCCCAATAAGCCCAGGTGTTTTCTCGTACGGCACGCGGGTAAAAACCGCCTCGTTGCCGATCACAACCTGATGCTCATTGGCCCCCATCTCGCCGCCCCAGATCCAGAAGGGCTTCGCCAGCAGCACCGCGTAGGTGTGCTGCACCTGCGGCACATCGATATAGGTACACCGCAGCGAGCTGCCCGCAGCGTGGTCCGCCGCCGGGGCCAACACCAGCTCGTGCGCTTCATTCGGCTCGCGGTCGCTGTTCTTCGCAAACAACAGCGTGCCATCCAGAGTTGAATTTCCAAGGGCTACCAGCGTATCGCACATGGTGATCCTTATGAAGGTAATTGGTTTATTAGGATGTGTGACCCACAAAAAAACTCGCGGCAGGTGACATGATCACCTGGCAATCTTCAATCACTCAAAGAATACGCCAGCGGAGAGGCGCTGTCAACCGATTAAATCATCATGTCGTACTTAATGCGGGTTGGTAAACAGCTTGCATCTCCAGATCCTCGATCGTGCGAAATTGCTACCCTGTTTTTTATACTGTTTTTATACTTTCCTATTCGACCTGAGGTAGAATATATTATCCGGTGAACATGCCTAGAAATGGCCAGGGAGTGCGTATCATGCCCTATCAGTGCCCAAAATGTGGGGCCGTTCTCAAAGACGGCCAACTGACCTGTCAATCCGTTTACGACGAATTCCTTGCTCTAGAGCTCACAGACGCGGAATATGGTGAGGTTTCTCTCCTCACCGGAGCCTGTTTTAAGATCCAGCACGGCCAGTACACCGATGAAGCGCTGGTCTGGATTGAACAGCGCATGCGTGACTATCTCGAAAAAGGTGTCCCGACCGAACAGATTCGCAAGCAGGTCTTAAAACAGACCGGCCAGCTCGGGCGCGCCTGGAAAGTCACCCGCAGCCTGGGCGATCCACCTCAGGCAAAGATTTCCTGGTCAATGACGATTGTGGATGTGGCTTCGGGGTATCGGGATGCCGGGAGCTACTGCGAATTAGTGAAACAATGGACCCGCGTGACGCTCCAGGAGATGAAACCATTATTACGCGCGTCCATTGCGTAACCGCATTGCTCCGGACATATCCCTTAGTTTGGTTATCCGCTTCTTGCCAGCACCCGCATCCCATCGGTTGACCTCCATTTCCATGCCAGGGACCTGATCGATCTGTGCACCAAACCCTGCTCGCCTGGCTGAGGCATCCAACGGGTGCCCCAAAAGACCCCTCTCCTCTTCACTGAATACGGACGGCCGGCAGCTGATAGCGCTATCCCCAGCCAAGAGCCCGCTATGGAACCGATTCTGTCTTCGACCACCCTGGCCTTATTTCTTCCCGCTGTCCTTCTCCTGCTTATCACCCCCGGCCCGGTGGTGCTGTACATCGTCACCCGCAGCATCGACCAGGGCCGCCGGGCCGGGCTGGTTTCCGTGCTCGGCTCTGAGATCGGCAACCTTGTGCACGTACTGGCCGCCGCGCTCGGTCTTTCGGCCATTCTGCTTTCCTCCACCCTGGCCTTCGATGTGGTCAAATATCTCGGCGCGGCCTATCTGGTTTATCTTGGCATCCGCAAGCTGCTCTCCTCGGACGAAGCCGCCCGCCAAACCGTGCAGCCTGCCCCTTTACGGCGCATCTTTTTCCAGGGCATTGCCGTGGCGGTGCTCAACCCAAAGACCGCCCTGTTCTTCTTTGCCTTCTTGCCCCAGTTCGTCGACCGCTCCAAAGGCGCGCTGGCTCTCCAGGTGCTCCTCCTCGGCCTGATCATGCTGGCTATGGCCATCATCAGCGACTCGTGCTACGCCCTGGCGGCCGGAACCATTGGCGCTCAGTTGAACCGCAGCCGCTTGTTTCCGCGCATACAGCGTTATTTCACCGGCAGCGTCTACATCGGCCTCGGACTGGCGGCCTTGTTCAGCGGTGGAAACAGGAAGAATTAAAAAGGTATTGGTTTTATTCTGTTCAGGGCTGAACCAAATAAAACCAACACCCTTATTACGGGCACTGGTCCATATTCTGGATATCTTGCTGGATTTGCTGGATGCGGTTGGCGGGGCTGGGGTGCGTGCTTAGGAACTCGGGCGGCTCGTTTCCACTGGAGGCCTCGGCCAGCACCTGCATCACCTTGCCCATCTCCTGAGGATCGTAACCCGCCTGGCCCATTAAGCATACCCCCAGGAAGTCCGCTTCCGTCTCATCGGCGCGGCCATATTTCATGTTGATCAGTTGCCCCACCAGCGCGGCCATCTGGGCAGTGCCGGCGCAGCCCTGGTTTGGGTTCGATGGGTCGCAGGCCGCGATGACAGCCGCGCCCGTCAGACCCTCGGTCAGGCGCGCCTTGGCGATCTGCTCGGCCGAGTGGCGAGCCACCACATGCCCCGTCTCGTGCCCCAGCACGCCCGCCAGCTCACCTTCTTCGGGCAGGCGGTCATATAGCGCCCGCGTGATAAAGATTTGCCCACCGGGCAGCGCAAAGGCATTGATGGTCTGGGGATCGCCCAACAGGTGGAAGTCGTACTGATAGGGGGTATTGCGAGCCGCGGAGCCGTTGACAATGCGCATGCCAACCTGCTTAACCCGCTGCTGGTCCGCCTGGGATGGGTCCAGCCCGCCAAACTGCTGGGCCATCTCAGGCGCGGCCTGCAAGCCCATGGCGATTTCCTGTTCCGGGGTGATATCCACATGCTGCACCTCCTTCGTCACCGGGTTGGTCGACTGGGTGCCAAAGTAGCTGAGCAGCGAGATGACGATCATAGCGCCGGCGATGAGTATCCGGCCCATGGGCAGCCCACCGCGTCCACGAGAATAACCACGTTGATACATAAATAACCTCAGATTATAAGAGATGGGACGCGGATGAAGCGGATAAACACGGATTTTGTTTATTTATCAAATTCCTATCCATGTTCATCCTTCTAATCCGTGTCCAAAAATTCCTACACCGCACGTTCCGGCTTTCGCACAATCCAAATCAAGGCCAGGGCAGTGATCGCGCCGCCGATCAGGCCGGTGATGCCGACGATGACCAATGTGCTGGTAAACAGGCTGGTTCCGCCCTGGCTGGCGGGTGCGCCTTGGAAAAAGGCGACTGCCGCCAACTGGCTGACGAACGCGCCCAGCGTCCAGGCAATAATGTTGGCCAGAACCCAGAGCAGCAGGTTCGGAACCTCGCGGCGCAGCACCGGCCACTGGAACACAGCCACAATCACGCCAAACAGGATAAACCCCAGCAGTCCCCCAAATGGCACCCCGGAGAGTGCATCCACCACAAACAGCCCCAGCGAGTAGCCTACCACCCAGCCGCCGGCGTGGTTGAAGATCCAGTCGCGGCTGTTGGTGACGTAACTCCGCAGCACCAGCCACTGGGCAGCGCCAATAAGCACGCCTGCCAGCAATGGCACAAACACCCGGGCAATGCCATAATCCATTTCGCCAACGAAGAAGGCGGCGGGGAGGTAACCCAGGAGCATACCCAGAGTGGTGGCGAACGTCCAGGCCAGCCACAGTCCAAATTCATTGCGTTCTACTTTTGCTTCATCAAGATCGACTGCCATTGCATTACCCCTTTTTACTTTGTTCCATCGGGACAATCGTGATACCGCCGCTGGGTTCAAGGATGGCATATTTTATCTGGTCAAGGCGTTCCAACCCTTGCAGCTCACGCGCGCGGGTAAGGATGTCGCCCTCGCCGATACGCTCCTTATCCATACGGTCTTTGAGCATCTTGCCGTTTTGCAAAATGATCAGCGGCACGCTATCAACCAATTTCTCCACGCTCTCCGAGCGCTGCTTCCACAGCGAAAGGAGGGTATCCGCGCCGACGAGCGTGATCACCAGCAGGAACGCGTTGATCATCGAATTGTCATTGGCGATCATAGCTTGTTGAACCACCTCGCTGATTATCAGAAGCAGGATGAAGTCGAAGGTTGTAATCTGCGACAGGGAACGCTTGCCTGCAATCCGGAAGATGATTAATAGGACTATGTATACGGCAAGGCCACGAAGAATGGAGAACATGAGCAGTGCTCCTTAGACTTAGGGATATATGAACTGGCTGAGTTGTACAGCCGGGCCATTTTCAAGTCTGATTTGTCCCGCAGTTGGGCCGAGGCGCTTGGCCTGCAAATTGAAGACAATCGCCGGCAACGGACCGGCCTGCGTAGATTTAAACACGTAGAGGTACTGGTCAGGCGCGAGCTCTGCGCTGTCGGGCTCGGGGACAATATTTTGCACGGTGTATGCCTCCAGCAGGCTTTGGTCAATCTGCAAGCGAATTTCACCATTTTGAGCGCCGGCCTCATCCAGTCGCACGTTGAATTGAGAGGCAGCCAGGAGGCGCTCGAAGCGACCGTAGCGTACGTGGAGGGCATCTTTTTCGGCGGAGGCACTGCTCAACGGTCCCTGGCCAAACAAACCCAGCAGGGCAGCAATCGTGACAATGAGCATGAAGATCCAACCCCAGCGTTCCGCGTTCCATTCCTTGTGCTGGAAATCCATATCCTCGGATATTTCAAGGTCATCTGCTTTTTTGGCTGGCGACATACACGCTCCTTCACATTCCCCCTATCTTCTTCTATCACTTCAAGAATACAGAAAATGCAGCCAACTACAAGCCCGATTCTTCCTCTAGAAGCGTAGGAGTTTCCCTTGAGGAAAGCAAAACCACCCCGGTTTCACCGGGGTCTACCTGGCGCGATGGTATTTAGCTCTCTACCAGCGTCTGGGTGGCGATGCAGGGAGCTTTGATGCCTTCAATCTGCACATCGGGATGTATCTCGCCCCGGTCGGCCATTTTGCCCAGGTCGCGTTCGATGATCATCGTGGGCCAGTTGAGCGGAGCGTAGCCAAAGACACGGTGGATTTCCTTCACCGGAACGGCGCCCACTGAGGTGAGGTAGGTTGCAAGGAGTTTCTGGCGCGCTTCCGGTTCACTGATGGGATGGGCGCGTTCGGGCAGATCGGGATAATGGCGGGCGACAATTTCGTAGATAAAAGCGTAGCGCCAGGCGCCGGCTTCCGCCACGCCGATGGGCAAGATGCGGAAGGTGGTTTGCAGCAAATCGATCGCGCCGTTGAATTCCGAGTCCGAGCCCTGGTTGGTGAAACCGGCCAGCTTGCGCAACGCAATCGTGTCGAGTGGACCCTCGCGCAGGAGGGTCTCGTAGATCACCTTGGCGGGCAGGGGTAATTGTCCGGACTGGTAATCGATGAGGTAATCCTCAGTATAGTCACCGTAATTGGGGGAGAGCGCGTAGAAACACGGAACCAGGTCGAGGGAAATCATGGTGTTGCGCTTGCGCAGGATGCGCGCGTAGTACCACCGGCGCTTGCCAAGCAGCCCATCCTTCCAGCCCCAGGTGACGTGACCAGGGTCGTCGTGCTCGTCAGGAACGGGACGGTCGCCGGCAGCAGCTACCCATAGGCTGGGCATAATCACATTCTTGATCGGCCAAAAGAAGGCAAAGCCGCGCTGGTTGACAAAATCGACGGCCTGGTCAGCCGTTGTCAGGCGCTGGCCAGGGAGCGTGTTGAATGTGTTGGCGCGGTATTGGTTAATAAGTTCTTGGGAAAGCTGGAGAGGCATGCTGTTTCTACCCTGGTTATTGTTGAACATCCGTTCCAGCTATTCTCTCACCGATGGCATGGCAATGTCAAGGCAAGCATTTTGTTTTCAAACCACAACCCGTCCATCTCGCACCATTATTCCGCTTTCAGAATATGGGTGAGGATATTGGAGCCGCTGCCGCCGATGTTTTGGGCCATACCGACGCGGGCGTCCGAGATCTGAGTTTCGCCGGCTTCACCACGCAGCTGCTGGACGACTTCGACAATCTGATACATGCCGGTGGCGCCAACGGGGTGGCCGCGGGCTTTAAGCCCACCCCGAGTTGCAATGGGGATGCGTCCGGTGGGACGGATTTCGCCATCCAATGCCAGGCGCGGGCCCTGGCCGCGTTCGGCAAAACCGCAGGCTTCAAGAGAGAGCGCGGCCATAATGGAAAAGGCATCATGGGCTTCGAAGACATCGATATCCTGCGGGGTAACCCCGGCTTGCTGGTAGGCCTGGCGGGCAGATTTCTCGGCCGCGGTCAGCCAGAGCGGGTCGCGCCGGTTGTGGATCGCGATGGTATCCGTGGCAGCGGAAGAGCCGGCCACGCGGATAACGCGCCGCCCGGAACCGCCCAGCGCATCCACGGGAACCAACAACACCGCGGCAGCGCCGTCGGCCATGGGGGAGGCATCCATCAGATTGATGGGATCGGAAACCATCGGCGCTTTTTTATAGCCGGCTTCGGTTAGCAGCTCGTGAAAGCGGGCAAAGGGATTATGGATGGCATTAGCATGGGCATTGATCGAGAAGGGTGCGAAGTGCTCGTGCTTCCAGCCGTACTCGTGCATGTAGCGCTGCATAATCAGCGCATTGAGGGCGACAAAAGATACCCCCATGTCAAGCTCCCAGTCGGCGTCAGCGGCCGTGGCGAGTTGAGCGGTGATCTCAGCGGTGGGAGAATCGGTCATCTTTTCAACGCCAACAGCAACGGCCGTATCCAGTGCGCCGGAGGCAACGGCCATAAAGGCAGTCCGGAAGGCGGCCGAACCGGAGCCGCAGGCGGCTTCGATTTTAAATGCAGAAGCATTGCGCAGCCCCACCCAGTCGGCGATATAGGCGCCCAAATGCTGCTGGTGGTTGGCCGCGCCAGACATCATGTTGCCAACAAAAACACCTTCGGCGGTTTCCAGGCCAGAATCCTGGAGCGCGGAAAGAACGGCTTCACCCGCCAGAACGCGCAGGGATTGGTCCCAATGCTCGCCGGCGGGGGTCTGGCCGATACCAAGAACTGCTACTTCTCGCATAAAGAACACCTCGAAGAAGAGATAACCGCGAACGAAGGCGGAAAAGAAAATAACCGCAAAGAAAAATAAGGAGCGCAAAGCGAAGAAAATGGAAAATGGTTCGCGGTGCTAGCGGTTGGTTTCTTTGTATTGTAATAGGTTTTGCTATCAAAATCGATCAAGGTAGGGATTCGAACCCAGACGTTTCGAAAAAATCAAGGGACTTCCTAACAAGACCTGCGCGCGAGCAAGCCCTCTTGGGAATTAGTCATTTTGCCCATTGATAAGCCAGGGAGCGAGGGGATGCAAGGGCAAGTATAATAGGTGAGAAGGCGTTCGATAGGTCTTATTTACCGGAGGATTCATTGCAAAGAACCAATCTGGCCAGGCGGGCGGGTTTTATTGGAAGCCTGGTTTTGATCCTTGTGCTGCTTATTGGGTGCGGGCGGGCGACGATAGACCAGCCGGCGGCGGTGGAGAAAATATCTGCCCGAACGGCTGTCGCGGCTACACCGGCCGCGCCGGACCGCTCCGTGCCAGTGGTGAACGCAACCCAATCCCCAACCCCGTCCCACCTGACCCTGCTCATTTCACCCAGCCTGCCAAATGGATACCTCGAACGCTTGAAGCTGCCGGCTGCGATTCAGACCACAAACGATCTGTATGACAACAGCCTCTCGTTACGTATTACCGCAAGTGGGCCGGACCAGGAAACGGATCTACAGTCATCTACCTGGGTGTACGCACTGGTCGCGCCCTTTCCAACCGTGCAGGATGACTTCCGCCTCGCCGACCTGGAGAAGATATGGAAAGGGGAAATGAAACAGCCAGTCGTCCGGCGGCTCCTGGTGACAAAAAGTACCCTGGCAGTCTTCCAGGATCTCTGGGGAAAGGCCGGCCCAAGCAGCGTGCAGGTGGTCGAAAAAACCGCGCTGCTGGAGAACGCCTGGAAGGACATCCCGCCGCTGCTGAAACCAACCGCGACTGCGCCCGGCCCGGCGACGCAGGCCGCTCCACTGCCGTCTCCGCCTACCCTGGCGATTATCCCCTTTGAAGAGATTGAGCCGCGCTGGAAGGTGCTGCGCGTGGATGGGCAGTCGCCGCTGGAGCCAGATTTCAACCTGGACAAATATGCACTGGCAGTGCGGATCGTGATGGGGGTCAACCTGAAAACCCAACCCTTGAATGATGCGCTGCGCAAACGAGCCGGTTCATTGGATCTGCCCACCAACTACGACCCTTCCAAACTGACCAGCCTGGTGATGACCGGGACGACGGCCATCGCGCGGCACATTGGCGAGCGGATGGAAGAAAAAGGACTGACCTACCCGGGAGAGAAAATCCGCGATTGGCTGGCTATGGCGGATCTGACTCACATCAGCAACGAGGTTTCGTTTTACACAGGCTGCCCAAAACCCGGACCGATGCGAGCGGATATGCGCTTTTGCAGCAACCCGAAATACATCGCACTGCTGGAAGATGTGGGCACTGACATTGTCGAACTCACCGGCAATCACGGCCTGGATTGGGGCTACCAGCCGTTTATCGATTCGCTGGCCATGTACCAGGAACGCGGCTGGAAAACGTACGGTGGGGGAGCGAACCTGGAAGAGGCAAAGAAGCCGCTGCTAATGGAACACAATGGTAACCGGCTGGCCTTCATCGGGTGCAGCCCATCGGGGCCAGCGGCGGTGTGGGCCACCCAGTACACCCCAGGGTCGGCGCCCTGCGACCTGAATAAATTGGAACAGCAGGTGCGCAAGCTGCGCGCGGACGGCTACCTGCCCATCGTCACCTTCCAGGCAGCGGAGACGGATACATACAGCCCGGCTCCCGCGCAGGGCGCGCCCGATTTCCGGCGCATAGCCCGGGCGGGAGCAGTTGTTGTCAGCGGCAGCCAATCGCACGTGCCGCAGACGATGACGCTGGTGGCTGGCGCTGATTTTCCGAGCGTCAGCTTTGTGCATTACGGGCTGGGCAATCTATTCTTCGACCAGATGAAACCGCCCGAGGCTCGACAGGAGTTTATCGACCGGCATATTTTTTACGATGGGCGATATCTGGGCACGCAACTGCTGACCGCGCTGCTGGAGGATTATTCTCGCCCGCGCTCAATGACGCCTGATGAGCGCAGTGATTTCTTACAAAAGATATTCGCGCTTTGCAATTGGAAGGAAGACTAAGGAGATCCATGGGGATGCAACGATGAAATACTTGCGTCAGGCAGTTTGCACGGGAATGCTGTTGGTTTTTCTACTGGTTAGCGGCTGCTCAGCCCAGGCATCCAAACAAGTCACCCGGCTGTTCCCCTCGTTTATCGAGTCGACGCGCACACCCTTTCTGCCGGTTGCGCCCACTGCGACGAAAACCCTGACGCCCACCCCAACCCCGGCGCCGGTCCGGGAACTGACGGTGTGGATCGACCCGGCCATGCCGCAGGCGCTGCAGGAGCAGATTTTCCCTAAGGGGCAGCAGCCAAAAGAGGTGCGCTCGGTCAAAACCGCGGAGGGCGCCAACGTGCAGATCGGGGCGCTGCGCGGCGAACCGGCAGCCACCTGGATCTATGCGCTGGTAGCGCCCTTCCCAACCCTGGTAGACGATGTAAGCCTGGACGAAATCCAGCGCGCCTGGCGAGGCGAGGCGGGCGAAATCTTTAACAGCAGGCTGATGATGGCAGAGAGCACGCGGGCAGCGCTGGAAGCGCGTTGGGGAGCCTCCAATGGGGACCGGCTGGAGATCCTGGCGGCGGACCAGCTTGTGGAAACAGCCTGGGCGAACCGCCCGGCGGATGGCGCTGCGCGCCTCGCCATCATACCTTTTGAGGAGATCCAACCGCGCTGGAAAGTGCTGCACGTCAATGGGATGTCGGTGTTCGATAAAAACCTCAATATCGACGAATACCCGCTGGCAGTGTGGTTTGGAGTCACCGGCAGCCCGGAGGCGTTAAACTTAATGCATGAAAAAATCGCGGAAGGCGTTGACCTGTTCCCAAACCACACCAACCGCGACCCGAGCAAAATGACTGTGCTGGCGATGACGGGGGTCACCGCGCTGGGACGAGCGACGGCGTATAAGATGGATACCCTGGGGACCACTTACCCTGGGAAAGACATCCAGGAATGGCTGCGCAGCGCCGACCTGACCCACATCAGCAACGAAGTTTCGTTCAACCCAGACTGCCCGCCGGGCAGTTTCACCAGCACGAGCACGATGTTTTGCAGCCGGCCAGAATACATCGAGCTGCTGGACTACGTGGGCACGGATATCGTCGAGCTGAGCGGCAACCACAATAACGACTGGGGGCGCAGCGCCAGTACCTATTCTCTGGATCTATACCGCAAGCGCGGCTGGACCATCTTTGCGGGTGGCGCCAACCTGGAAGAGGCGCGCCAACCGGCAAAGATCGAGAACAATGGCAATAAACTGGCGTTTATCGGCTGCAACCCGGTCGGGCCAGGCGGGGCATGGGCCACTGCTGACCAGCCCGGCGCGGCGCCATGCGGCGACTACGGCTGGATGCTGGACGCCATCCGCCAGCTGCGCGCGGAGGGTTACCTGCCGGTAGTGACTTTCCAGTATTTTGAGTTGTACATCTACCGGCCATCGGATCACCAGGAGCGCAACTTCCGCGCCGCGGCGGACGCCGGGGCTGTGATCGTGAGCGGCAGCCAGGCGCACTTTCCGCAAACAATGGAGTTTTACAACAACACATTTATCCACTACGGGCTGGGCAACCTGTTCTTTGACCAGATGGATATCCCCGTCCCGGGCACGCGCAAGGAATTCGTCGACCGGCATGTATTCTACAATGGGAAATACCTGGGCGTTGAGCTGCTCACTGCGCTGCTGGAAGACTATGCCCGCCCGCGCCCAATGACGACGGACGAACGGAACGCGTTTTTGGAAGATGTATTTGGGGCTGGGGGATGGTAGAAAGGAAGTTTTCAGTTGTCAGGTAACCGTTTTTAGTTACCTACGATAAATTGCTTTGCTGTAGACTGTGAATGATTATCCAACCAATTTAAAGGAGCCATAATGAAAATACACGATATCTCACTCACGGTAACGCCAGACCTGCCGGTCTGGCCGGGAGACCCGGCGATAGTGTTGGAACGGGTATCCAGGATGGAGGACGGCGAGCACAATAATGTCTCGCGGATCGCGTGTGGCGTGCACGTGGGAACGCACGTGGATGCACCCTACCATTTCATCGCGGATGGTAAAACAATCGAGCATCTGGCGCTGGAGGTGCTGGTCGGCGCGGCGCAGGTAATCGAGCTGCCCGCAGACGTGCGCCTGATTGGGGCAAAAGATCTGGAACAAGCCGGGATTGCGCCGGGGATGCAGCGGGTGCTGCTGAAGACGTGCAATAACCGGTATTGGGGACAGGCCGGGCTGCCCTTCCAAAAGGATTTTGCCGCGTTGGCTCCAGATGGCGCAGCCTATCTGGTGGAGCGCGGGGTACGGCTGGTGGGCATCGATTATTTTTCAATCGCCCCGTTCGGCGACAGCGTCCCCACGCACCGCGCGCTGCTCGGCGCGGAAGTGATCGTGCTGGAGGGGATTAATTTATCACAGGTTGCGGCAGGGCAGTACCATCTGTACTGCCTGCCGGTGAAACTGGGCGGATCGGATGGAGCCCCGGCGCGCGCGATTTTGATAGAAGAAACGGCGGATTGGAGAGGGGATTAACCCTTTTTTCTACCGCGGCACAGTCAACGTGTAGCCGCCGTCCATGACGATCACCTGGCCGCGGATCATAAAGGCAGCCGGGGAGCAGAGGAAAGCCACCAATCCGGCCACATCCTCTGGGGTAACCACGCGCCCGGCGGGTGTGTTGGCGATGGCGCGTTCAATGACCTGCGGGTCGCTGAGCACGGCAAAGTGCTGGATGGCATCGGTAAGAACCAGGCCAGGTGCGATCGCGTTGACAACAATGTTTTTGGGGGAAAGCTCAACGCCCAGGTAGCGGGTTAGCGATTCGAGGGCGGCTTTGCTGGCGCCGACGGCGATGTAATCGGGCATCACCCGCTGCGAGCCGGGCGAGGAAATGGCGACAATGTGCCCGCCGCCGCGCTTTTCCATCAGCGGGACGGCGCGTTGAGCGGCGAACAGGAACGCCCGGGCATTGACGTTCATGGTCCAGTCCCAGCCGGAAACCTTCTGCTGCAGCGCGGGGCGGTTGAAGCCGGAAGCGGCGTTATTGATAAAGATATCCAGCCCATCGAATTCTGCGGCGACCGCATCGAAGAGGAGATCGATATCTTCGGTCTTGGACAGGTTGGCTTTGACCACCAGGGCGCGGCGGCCCAGGTCACGGATCTGGGCTGCGACTTCTTCGGCAGGCGCCACGTTGCGATGATAGTTGATGATCACATCCGCGCCGGATTGGGCCAGACATAGAGCAATCGCCCGGCCAATACCGCGCCCCGAGCCGGTTACCAGGGCAGTTTTGTTCGCGAAGGGAAAGGTGGGGACGGACATGGAAGGCTCCTGGAGAGAATAGTCGATCAGTCGATTTGTGAACAGTCGATCAGTGAGGAGTGAAGCGTAATGCGCGAGAAGGAGGCTTATTATTTCCAGGTTGACTGATTGACTGTTCGCTTTTCACTACTCACTGTTCTTTATAGTGTATAGGTTTCAGCAGGCGGCGATCAAAATGCCGGATGCGGTCCGGTCCGAGTTGGTGAAGTTGTTCTTCAACCTGGTTATAATCCTGGCGGAAGCCGGCCAGATCGATGCCGCGGCAGCGGTTGGGGAAAGGGCGCAGCCAGGCGCGCGAGCGCAGGAACATTTTGGACGCTCCGGTATAGTTGCCGCGGACAAGATGGTAATAGGCGACTGAAATTTGCAGGATGCCGCGGTACAGCTCGCGCACCGGGCCGGGCTCGGCGCGCCAGGCCTCTTCCAGCAGTTCGTGGGCCTCGAAGTATTCGCCCTGGTTGAAAAGATCCAGGCCGCTAAGCACCAGGGGAGGAAGGTCGCCATCACAGGCACAGGTGATTTCTTCGGGGGTCGGTGAGAAATCGGTCATTGGGGGGGAGTTATCAGTGGTCAGTTTACAGTCATCAGTACAAAAAAATAGATGACTGGTGGGTTGGTTATGGTTTTTGATGTAGAAATTATAGCATAGGGAATTTTACAGAAAGCGCCAGGCATTATTCCGAGCAGTCAACAGGTATGGTGAAACCATTCAATTATTCCCGTTCAGATGCCGGGCGCAAAGATAAAGATAAGGATGATTTTCTACCAGCAGGCTGATCTACTGCACTGGAAACGAGGGGCTTCTACCGATAAACTACATGAGTCATGCGATTGATCCAAAGGGAGCATTTTATATGGTAAAACGACTGGCGGTAGTAGATTCAGAGCGCTGCGTCGGGTGCCAGGCATGTATGTTTGCCTGTGCCCGCCGGTTTGGCGAAGGCGGGCTGGCAAACTCGTGCATTGGAGTGCGCTCCGCGGGTGGGGTGCGTAAAGGTTTTGTGGTGGTGGTATGCAGGGCATGTCAAAACCCACCCTGCGCGCGGGTATGCCCAACGGATGCCTTGATTGTGCGCGAGAATGGAGATGAGGACGCCAACGGAGCTGGCGTGCGCTTGAAGGCCGACCTGTGCATCGGCTGCGGCAACTGCGTCGAAGCCTGCCCGTTTGGAGCGGTGTTGTGGAACCAGCACGAGAACAAACCCCAGATCTGCGTTTACTGCGGGTACTGCGAGCCGTACTGCCCCTACGGGGTAATCGAGATGGAAGAAATTGCGGCAGCCGGGCTGCCGGCGGCAGCGGGGCTGCCCGCGTCATCAAAGCTGCCGGAGAAAACCCCGCCGCCGGAACAGGCAGAAACCGCCAAGGATATCGGTGAGGTGAAGCATGCTGGCCAATGACCCCCTCCCCCGCGTTCTGTATATTGACCTGGCGCGGCGCCGCTCGTGGGTGACGGTGCGCGAGGATCTTTTCGAAGCCGGCTTGGGCGGAGCGGGTGTTGGCATCCGTCTGCTCAACGAGGAGTGCCCGGCAGGCACCGACCCGCTTGCGCCCGGCAACCCCATCATCCTGACGGTTGGGCCGCTGGTGGGGTTGTTCCCGCTGGCATCCAAGACGGTGGCGATGTTTAAATCGCCGCATACCGGCAACCTGGGCGAGAGCCATGCCGGTGGGCGCAGCGCGATTGCCATCCGCATGGCGGGCTATGGGGCAATCGTTATCCGCGGGCGCAGCAGCATGCCGGTATACCTGGTGATCGACGGCGACAATGTTTATTTTCGAGACGCCTCGGCGCTGTGGGGATTGCACAGCAGCTATACCGCCGGTTCGGTGCTGCGCGAGCGCGAAAAAGGCTCGGGCGAGCGCACCATTTTGCGCATCGGCAAGGCCGGGGAGAAGATGGTCACCTACGCGGGGGTGATCGCCGAGACCTACCGCCACTTTGGGCGGCTGGGATTGGGGGCAGTGTTTGGCAGCAAACAACTCAAGGCGCTGGTGATCGGCGGGCGGCGCTCGCTGCCGGTGGCCGACAAAAAAGCCTACCGCACCCTTTACGACGAATTGTTCAAAGCCGCCACCGAATCGGACGTGATGAAGAAATACCACGAGCTGGGCACGGCGATCAACGTGGTGCCGCTCAACACGATTGGCGGTTTACCTACGCGCAACCTGCAGTCCGGGCAGGTTCGAAGGCGCGGAAGCGATCTCGGGCGAGCACCTGGCCGAGCAGTACCTGGGCCGGCGCGTGGCCTGCGCGCACTGCCCGGTAGCCTGCGTGCACCTGGCGGCGCTGCGCAAACAGTACCCGAACGACCCTTACTTTTACAAGACCTCGATGGTCAGCTACGACCACGAGCCGATCTTCGCCACCGGCAGCCTGCTGGGCATCTCGGATGTGCCGGGGATGCTCGAGCTGATGGATGAGATCGAGGTGCAGGGACTGGACGTGATGAGCGCGGGCGTGGCACTGGCCTGGGCCACCGAGGCGCAGCAGCGCGGGCTGATCACCACGCAAGAGACGGACGGCGTGCAGCTGGAGTTTGGCTGCGCGAAAAATTACATCGAGGCGGTCAAGCGCATCGTCAACCAGCCGACGGACTTCTACCGGGCGCTGGCGCGCGGCGCGGCACACGCGGCATCCGTTTACGGCGGGGCGGAATACGCGCTGACCTTTGGCAGCAACGAAATGCCCGGCTACCATACCGGGCCGGGCTGCCACCTGGGCTATCTCACCGGCGCGCGGCACAGTCACCTCGACAGCGCCGGGTATTCGATCGACCAGAAAGCGGCCCAGAAAGGCGAAACCCTCGACCCGCTCAAGACCGCGGATAAGCTGGTCACCGAAGAACGCTGGCGGCAGGTGCTGACCAGCCTGGTGGTCTGCCTGTTCGCGCGCGGTATGTACACCGAAGATGCCACCGTCAGAGCGCTGGCCTGCGCGGGGATCCAGCGCACACCGGAGGAGCTCAACCAAAATGGCGCGGAAACGCTGCATCTAAAGAATGAATTCAAGCGCCGCGAAGGGTTTGATTTCAGCCAGCTGAGTATCCCCAGGCGCATCCTGGAGACTCTGTCGCCGCTGGGCCAGGTGGACGAGGCATTCTTGCGCAAGGCGATTGCAAGATTCTCAGAGCAGGTGTAAGTCCGCATTGTTGATTGGATGGGGAATACCCCATCCAATCAACAATGGTTATTCATCCATTCAATAATATCCGCGGCGACCTGTGCATGGTCCAGGTCGTTGTGGGTTTCGTGGCGGCTGCCAGGATAGATTTTAAGGGTCTTATCCGGGAATGTAATCTGGTCGAAGTAGTGCTGGGTGCCGCGCAGCAGGTTGAAAGGGTCTTCGGCGCCGTGGATGAAGAGCACGGGGAGTCTGATTTCGCCGGCGCGGGCGCGCACCCAATCCATGGTATCCAGGGATTCCGCGCCCCAGCGGGCGGTGACCCAGCTGTGGTGCAGTGGGTCCTGCTGAAGCGCCTGGAGCACGGCTTCATCGCGGGAGACGCCGTGGATATCGTTGGTCATCTGGATGGCAAAGGTGGGCCAGACGCGCGAAAGCAAGCGGGCCAGAGCTATCTGGAAGGGAGTGGCAACGCCCGCCGGCTCGATGGGAGCGCCGCTGAGGATCAGTCCGCTGAGGCCTTCGCGGGTATGCAGAACGTAATCCAGGGCAACCGCCGCACCCAGGCTGTAACCCATTAAAAAGAGCGGGACGCCAGGGTTGTTGGGCCAGCCGGAGGAAAGCCCCGGTATCCGCACGGTAATCCGACCAGGCATCAATGTGTCCCTTGCGCCCGGGCGAGCGCCCAAAGCCGCGCTGGTCAAATGCATACACTGCAAAATCGCGCGCTACCAAAGGCGCAACCAGGCGCTGGATGCGCCCGCTGTGGTCGCCCGAACCGTGTAGAAAAACCAGGTTCGCTTTCGGAATGCGGTCTGGCTGCCAGGATTGGTAAAACAGATCCAAATCCCCGGTCCCCCGGAATGTTCCTTGCTGGTGTTCGATAGCGCACCTCCTAAATTTCTTAATTACACGAACTCTTATTATAACCACCCGATATTCCTACCGAACAGGTTACATCTGTCCTATTGCAAATTGGTGAAAAAATCATGATAATTTTGGACAGATGAACGCATACAATGGAACAAGTTCTTTCCGACCGGCCTACGTGCGCTTGCTAGAGAATGGCGAGCTGCAAAAACGCGTAGACGAGGCTTACCGGCGCCTGGAAGCGTGTGAGCTTTGCGCGGTGAAATGCCGGGTGAACCGGCGCACCGGGAAACTGGGCAGCTGCCGAACGGGTGAATTGGCACGCTTGAGCAGCCACGGCCCGCACATGGGCGAGGAAGCCGCACTGCGCGGCTGGCGCGGGTCGGGCACGGTGTTCTTTGCCGGCTGCAACCTGCGCTGCCAGTTCTGCCAGAACTATGATATCAGCCAGATGCGCGCCGGGGAGGAGGTGGAGCCGCAGGACCTGGCGGCAGCCTTCCTGGAACTGCAAGAATACGGCTGTCACAACATTAACCTGGTTACCCCAAGCCACGTGATCCCACAAATCCTGGCGGCGGTGCAGATGGCAGCGTTTGCCGGGCTGCGCCTGCCGCTGGTATACAATACCGGCGGATATGATTCGGTTGAGGCGCTGCGGCTGTTGGATGGGGTCGTGGATATTTATATGCCAGACATGAAATACAGCAACCCGCAGGTTGCCCGGCGCTATTCCAAGGTCATTTATTACCCAAAGATAAACCAGGATGCGGTGCGTGAAATGCACCGTCAGGTAGGCGACTTGCAAATTGGCCTGGATGGGCTGGCCCGGCGCGGGCTGCTGGTGCGCCACCTGGTGCTGCCCAACGGATTAGCCGGGACGAAAGAGATTATGCGCTTTCTGGCCGAGGAGATTTCGCCGAACACCTATGTGAATATCATGGACCAGTATCACCCGGCGCTCAACGCGCACCTGTTCGCCAGCCTCAACCGGACCATTACGCTGGAAGAGCATCACCAGGCAATGGAAATGGCGAAAGCGGCAGGGCTTAAGAATTTGCTCGGGGGATAGGAAGGTTTCAGTTGTCAGAGAAACCTTTTAGACCTCGACTTCTTCGATAACGCCTAACGATTCCAGGTCGAAGGGGACGCCAGCTTCAAGACCGTCCGCGATGAGATTATTGACCACCTCGGACATTATGGGGACGCCTTCGCGCAGGCTGCGCTCGGTCTTTTCGGATTCTTTTTCGCCGGGGATGTAGATGCGCTCATGACCGGCGGCTTTGGGGGCGTCTTTGAGCTGGCAAATGAGAGCGTCCATGTCTTGCTTGAATTCGTCCAGCGGGCGGAAAGCGTCCACGCGGAGGGCGGCAAAGCAGTGCCCGGTGTGGGAATACCGCGACTGGGCTTCATTGTCGATGGAAGTGGCAAAGGCCGCGCCGGCCAGCAGCCCGGCAAGGATCTCGACCATCAGGGCCAGGCCGTAACCCTTGTAGCCGCGCATTTCGTCGGTACCGCCCAGGGGCAGCAGCGCGCCGCCGTAGAACACCTCGCGCGGGTCGGTGGTCACCTGACCCTGGCCGTCAATGCCCCAGCCGTAAGGGATTTCCAGCCCGGCCTTTTCGTAGAGGGTGATTTTTCCTATGGGGACGATGCTGGTAGCCATGTCCAGCACGTACGGACGCTGCGAACCAGCCGGGGCAGCCACGGCAATGGGGTTGGTACCGAGGATGGGAGTGCGCCCATAGGTAGGGGTTACCAGCGAGCTGGCGTTGGTGAAGCTCAGCCCGATCATATCATGCGGGAGGGCCAGCATGGCATAATAACCGGCGATGCCGTAGTGGTTGCTGTTGCGCACAGTCACCACCGCCGCCCCACTCTCCTGCGCCCGGTCGATGCAGCGCTGCATGGCCCGAAAGGAAGTTGGATGACCCAGACCGTTGTCGCCATCCAGGGCAAGGGTCGCGGCGGTTTCACGGATCACGGTCAGGTTCGGGTGCGGGTTGATCTGGCCGTTGCGCAGGCGCTTGCTGTAATAGGGGAACAGGCGGATGATCCCATGCGAGGAGACGCCGCGCATGTCGGCGGCCAGAAGAACATCGGCGGCGATAGAAGCGTCTTCAAGGGAAACGCCGGCCTGTTGGAGAACGCGGGTCATGTAGTCGCGCAGGGCGGGGGCGGGGAACAGGTATTTTTTTACGAGGGGCATAATACACCTAGTATAATTCAGTATCCCAGGGAATGAGGGAATAAAAATAGCCATTGAATGGTGGAAGGAACACGAATATGACCCAGAAGATTTACCAGGTGGATGCATTCAGCAGCAAACCGTTCGCAGGTAACCCGGCGGGGGTGTGCCTGCTGAAAAAAGCGGCGCCGGAAGCATGGATGCAGGCAATGGCGCGTGAGATGAACCTGTCAGAAACGGCGTTTTTGGTGCGGCAGGGCGAGGGGTTTCATTTGCGCTGGTTTACGCCAGTTAAGGAAGTGCGGCTGTGCGGGCACGCCACCCTGGCCAGTGCGCACGTACTTTGGGAAACGGGCGCACTGCGCGATGACCAGGCAGCCTGCTTCCAGACCCAAAGCGGACAGCTGACCGCCGAACGGCGCGGGGAATGGATTGAAATGGATTTCCCGGCCCGCTTTGCGCAGCCCGAGGAGCCGCTGGAAGGACTGCTGGCGGTATTGGGCATCGCGCATGCCGTGGAAGTGGCGAAGAGCAACCAGACCTATCTGGTGGAAGTCGATTCGGAAGAAACGGTCCGAGCGCTGCAGCCGGATTTTTCGACGCTGAGCAAAATGCCAGTGCGCAGCGTGGTGGTCACCGCGCGCGCGGCAGCAGCAGAGTTCGACTTCGTTTCGCGCTATTTCGCGCCGGCGGTGGGCGTCAACGAAGACCCGGTGACCGGTTCAGCACACTGCATCCTGACGCCGTACTGGACGGAACGGCTGGGAAAAACCGAGCTGCGCGCATACCAGGCATCGGCGCGGGGCGGGGAGCTGCGCGTGCGGCAGGCTGGCGAGCGGGTGAAGCTGTGCGGTCAGGCAGTGACGGTGATGGTCTGCCAACTGGCCGCGGAGAGCGCGCCTTATGCAATATGACATCGTCGCCACCCTGGGCCCCAGCAGTGCTGACCCCACGCTATGGCAGGCAATGCTGGATGCAGGCGTTACCGACTTCCGGTTGAATACCTCGCACCTATCGCTGGAGCAACTGCATGGCTGGCTGGAGCGGCTGGATGCTTTTTTCATCCCCCTGCAAACCCGGCCCCCGCTCACCCTGGATTTGCAGGGCAGCAAGTGGCGGCTGGGGCAGTTCGCGTCATTTGAGCTGCGTGAAGGACAGCGGATCGAACTGGTTCAGGCTGCCCTAAGCGGGCAGGCAAACGTACTACCGGTACCGCACGCTGACTTTTTCCGGGCAGCGGCGGTTTCGGATGGCAAAATCGTGCTAAACGACGCCAAGATTTTGCTCGAACTGGAACACATAGGCCAGGAGGCGCTGACGGCTCGCGTGACGCGCGGAGGGAACATTGCACCCAACAAAGGCATCACCCTGGCGTCTTCCGAATTCCGCAGCGAGGCGCTCAGTGAAAAGGACCGCGCGATTCTGCAGCAGACGCGCAACTTTGCCGCCATTCGCTATGCAATTTCCTACATCAAAGACGCAGCGGAGATGGCCGGCTACCGCTCGTGGATCAGCGGGCTGCCGGGAAGCCGGGCGTATCTGATCGCCAAGCTGGAACGGCGGCAGGCAGTCGCCGAGGCGCAGCAGATTGCCGCCTGGTCAGAAGCGCTGTGGCTGTGCCGGGGCGACCTGGGCGCTGAGCTGGGACTGGTAGATATGGCCGCAGCGGTGCATAAATTCTCAGCGGAAGTGGAGCGCTTTCGCATTCCGGCCATTCTGGCCGGGCAGGTGCTGGAACACATGACCACGCAGCCTACCCCTACCCGCTCGGAGGTGTGTTACCTGCACGACGCGCTCGCGCAGGGTTACCGCGGAGTGGTCCTATCCGACGAGACGGCAATTGGGAAATACCCGTTGGAAAGCTGCCGGGCGGCAGCGCTGTTCAAGACGGGTCAACCGGGTTGAACAACGAGACCGCCAGGCCATCGGGGTCTTGCAGGCGCAGCACGCGGTGACCCCACGGATAACTCACCGGCTCCTGGAGGACGGTTAAGCCGCGCTCTTGCGCCAGCCGGTGCCAACGGTCGGCGCTGTCAACCTGGATGAGCACAATAACACCATGCGGCTGAACGTACTGCGCGCCTGGGGCGAGCCCCAGAAGCTCGATCATGCCCGCGGCGGCCAGGAGAACTATGCCGCGGTCACCGCCGCCGTAATCCCATTCGTGATCAATGGGTAGTTCGAGACCATCGCGGTAGAAAGCCCGGGAGGCTTCATAATTCTTGGGGGAAAAGACAAGACGGAATTGTCCAGTAGGGAGAGCCATACATCTATCCTAGCACAGCTCCAGTGAAACTGCACCTTAAAAACTCTACCGATTTAAGCAGGTCAGGGTAAACTGATAGCCATGCTGCGCAACCCTTTCCGCCACGTTACCGGCAACATCCGCGTATTTGCGGTCACCGACCTGTCTGGGCAACTTTGGACGGTCGATGGTTTTTCCGTATGCTTCGCTGTACATTCTGGCGCTGGGGGGAGATGCGGCGCAAATCGGGCTGATTGCCTTCCTGGGGCAGCTAGCCGGGCTGGTGCTGCTGCCCATCGCCGGGCATATCACCGACCACGCCGACCGCATCCGGCTGCTGGTACTGGCCGGATTTTTCTCCAGCCTGTTCCTGGCGCTGATCGTCTTTGCCCCCAACTGGCAGTTCATTGCACTGGCTTCGCTGCTCTCGGGTTTGGTGGTTTTCCAGTTCCCAGCCTATGCATCCCTGATCGCCGATTCGCTCTCACCGGAAAGCCGCGGCCAGGGGATTGGGATGCTCAACACCGTCTCGTCATCGCTGTCGATCTTCGCGCCCTACATCGCCGGGCTGGTCATCGAACGACTGAGCGCCAACCTGGGCATGCGCATCCTGTATGGGATAATGATGGGTATCGTGCTCATCTCTGCCTTTATCAGCATGCGCTTTTTAAAAGAGGGGTCAACCGCGCAGCGCAGTCCGCTGCACCTGAATGCGCTGGTCACGGCCCTAAAAGAAGCCTACCGCTGCATTCCTGACCTCGTGCGGCAGATGCCCAGACCATTGAAAGCGCTGGCGCTGGTTATCGTACTAAGCTTTATGGCGCACGCCATGGTGGGAGCGTTCTGGGTGGTATATGCGATCGAACGCATCGGCCTTTCCGCGACGGAATGGGGTCTGATCTTGCTGGTTGAAGCATTGGTGCGGACGGTGCTTTTTATGCCGGCCGGCATGCTGGTTGACCGCTGGGGCCGCACGATTACGCTCGTCACGGCGCTGGTCATTTCCACGCTGGCGACCCCCTTGTTTGTGCTGGTGCACGGCTTTGTTGCCATTTTGCTGGTGCGGTTGCTGCTCGCAATCGCGTTTGTGCTGGCCATCCCGGCCTGTATGGCGTTGATGGCAGATTTGGTCCCACGCGCCACACGCGGGCAGATGATGGCTGCCATTGGGCAGGGCGGGATCATGCTCGGTGCGGTGGGCAACCCGGGCGGCCCGGCGGTGGGCTACCTGATCATCCCGCTTATGATGGCATCCTCGCTGGGCAGCGGGTTTCTTTATACGCTGAACCCGATCTATCCGTGGATCTTCGCGACCGTCGCCGGGGTGTTATCCATTGGACTGGCAGTGGGATACGTTCGGGACCCGAAACAGGCAGAGGTTTAGGGCCAGCGGGGCGGGCGAGGACTGTGTTTGCTCCGCGAACGTACCCGCGCCTCACAAAATTTTCCGATGGCGTCTGTTGCAGCATCCCAAATGATCTGTTATTCGGCTTGTTCCAGTACAAACAAGGTGATTTCTGGACGGCAGTTAAGGCGAATGCCCTGATAACCTGTGCCGATGCCGCGGTTGGTGTACTGGTACATCTCCCCCACTTTATACAGGCCTGAAGGATACTTACGCCCGTTTCTAGGCAGTAAGGGTGGACCAATGAAGGGCAGCACGACCTGCCCGCCGTGCGTGTGACCGGAGATCTGCAAGGCGAAGCGTCCTGTAGCAGCACTAATATCGGCGAAGTCTGGTTCGTGGGCCAGTAGGATGGCCGGTCCATCAGCGGGAAGCTGCTTGAGGACCCGGTCCAGGCGGGGATAACCGGCATTCAGATCATCCACACCGGCCAGGTAGAGCCTGGCCGATCCATTTTGCAGAGGATAAACCGTGTTGGTCAGGTCAATTGTTCCCAGTCCGGCCAGAGCGGACCGGACAGCGGTAACATTCGTACGGTGGTCGTGGTTGCCAAGAATACTAAAGGTGGGGCAGGCGCTTGCCAGGGGGCGCAGGCCGGTAACCAGGTCCGCGAGCTGCGACTCGTACCAGGCAGACCAGCCATAACCGGGAAGATAGTCGCCCGTCAGAAGAAGAATATCCGGCTTTGTGGAAAGCGCCAGCTGCGCGGCCTGGCTAAGGCGCGCGAGGTTTATCCAGGTACCGATATGAATATCGCTCAATTGAACCAGGCGCAGACCGGCGAAGGCCGGGGAAAGCCCGCGGATAGGCAGGTGCAGCTCGGTTACTTCGATCCGGCCTGGCTCCACTTCCGTGATATGCCGCCAGGCGGCAGACCGGGACAGGAGGCCTTTAATAGCAGTGGTTGTAGAGAAATTAAATAGAGTACGACGCAGGTCTCGTTTTAAAAACATCACGCGATTATATCAGTAGCGGGCTGCCAAATGGTTTACTTTTCACTTTTTTTCTCGTGCGCCGGGTTTTTGGTATGAGGGCGCTTGCCCAGGTCATGCCAGGTTTTCTCTTCGATCTCGATACCATAATGTTTGGCGGCTTTTTTGATATTGGCAAAGGCCACGTCGCGGTCTGCTTCACTGACCTCTTTCACCTGATCGAAACGAGCCAGGGCGTTCTTGACGTGCGAGGCATCGGTTAGCGGCTCTTTGCGCTGCTTTGGAAAAGCATAAACGCTGTCGGGCAAATCTTCGCGGTCTTGCGTGTCTAAATCACCGTGCGTGGTGTGTGGTTTCCAGGTAGTTTTTGGGGACATGGTTCCTCCAGAATAGTCGTCAGTTATCAGTTTACAGTCATCAGTTTGCAGTTATCAGTAAGCGCTAAACCGCTTACGTAAGCAGCGATATAATCGCTCTTTGAAAAATATAGAGGAGCGGGTTGGGTTTTGCAATCGGGAAAAGCCCGGTAGCGGGGTAGGGAAATGGGATTACCAACCGGGCAAAGGCCCCTGGGTGTAACGGGTTTTTACAGAATGGTTCCAAACGGTTACGCCGCCGGAGCCAAGCACCTCGTACTGCCCATTATCCTGGAACAGCACGGTGTTCCTTTCGATGCCCAACAGAGTCAGTGTTTTCCCGGCCAACAAGCGGATGGGGTTTAAAAAGGATGGGGAGATTTCGTCAAAATGGGGCACGATCGTCGCGCCAGGGAGGAAATTAAAGCCGTTCTTCAGTCCCGGGAAACCGTAGAATTTTTCGCCCATGATCATGGCCCCGGCGCTGCAGCCGGCCAGCAGCCCACCCCGCTCCAGGATGGTGTGGATGGCTTGCCAGGCCAGGCTGCCGGCGAGGGTGTCGTACAGGTAAGGCGGCTTGCCACCCGAAAGGTATACGAAGTTGGCGCGGGAAATCGCGTCAGCCAGGTCCGGGTCGTTGGCACTGACGCGGTCAATGACCGGCAGCGCTTCAGCCGGGGCGCCCAGACGGGTGAAATGCTCGACGCCCAGCCGGGACCAATACCCAATCCGCTCAGGACCTTCCGTGCCAGCGGCGGTGGGCAGGCACACAACCCGCGGCGCTTCAGGCAGCCGGCGGATCAGTTCGCGGTCAACCGCTTCCATTTGGGGCAAATATTCACCACTCCCGGCCAGGGCCAGCATAACCTTTCCTCCCTTTGCGCGCTGGGCATGCGTTCAGCGACATGAAACTATTGTAAGGGTTGGGGAAAGAATTGTCAATCAGCGGTATAGGAATTCCATTTGGGAATCGGAGCGGGTATAATCTGCGTGGGGGCTACAGGAGGAAGATGGACGACGGCTTTCGTTTATTTGTAAACCCGAGCGGGTTTGACCTTGAGCATTTAACCGGCAACCCGCAGGCAATCACCGTTCACAAAGCGGCTGGAGGGGAGACGATTGCGCTGGACCCGCGCCAGACACAGGTGAAGTTCACCAGCGAGCACCCGCAGGTGGAACGGATGGAAGGGGATTGGGGGGCGATCTGCGAGGTATTCCGCAAAAGTAATACTTATTACGTCTCCGTCACGGGCATTCCACTGGCCGCCGGGGATCGGATCGACATCCGGTATCAGGATGCACCGGGGGTGGTAATGCTGAAAGTGATCGACATCGAAAATGGGCGGGCCAGGATCGAGCCGCCAGAAATCAACGCATCTGGCGGTCGGCAAAGTCCATAAAGCGTTCCCAATCGTAGGGAGTCACATCATGGCCGCCGCGGCGGATATGGTAGCCGATGGTGCTCATCACCGGCTGTTCCAAGGGCGGCATTTCACCGGCTGCCAGGCCGTCTGTGCCAAGCAGACGGTAAACCGGGTGTGCGCCAAGGGCGGAAAGGAACTCGCCGCGCGGGTCGCTCCATTTGTCCTCGACCGCACTGGCAATATAGACCGGTCGAGGGGCAATCAAGGCTACCAGCATATGCTGGTCAATGGGCAGGTCCTGCTCGCGGTCATTGTACTGCTTGAAATTCTCGCAGAACCAGTGGGGGAAGTTCTGGTTGATCAAGGCGACCGTCTCGCCGATTTTGCGGCGCGAGAGGGCCGCGCCGCCGCAGCCTGAATTGTTGGAGATGACCAGCCCGAAGCGCTCATCCTGCGCTCCGGCCCACAAGGCCGATTTGCCAATGCGGGAATGGCCGTGGATGGCCACCCGGCGGCGGTTAATCTCCGGGGCGGTCTCCAGATAGTCCATCGCCCGACTGTAACCCCAGGCCCAGGCCCCAATGGCGCCCCATTCGTCCGGTGCTGGGCGGTCCTGCGCAGGCTTATAAAACAGCGGGTGAACGCCGTTTTGGAAGCCATCATCGAAGTCGGGGTCCAGGTCGCCGTAATAGGCAGTGGCGAGCGCAAAGCCGCGTTCCAGGATACGCTCGACCGGCCAGCGGCTTGCGCCTGCGCCGCGACCGGCCTCGCTGGCGCGGTGATCACCGGCTCCACCAAAGGTGGGCATCCAGGCAGTTGGAAGGCGGATACCCGGATCGGAGTGGATGGTGTGGTTACCCATGAAATTAAACCCCAGAAAACAAGGCAGCGGGTGGGGCAGGTTATTGGGCAGGTACAGCAGCAGCTCCATTTTGGGCCCGTCCGCCTGGGCGGTGAAGTGGATGGTTATTTCGCGGCGGGTGGCCAGCCCGCCCAGCGCGGTTGAATCCTGAGAAATAAGCTCAAACCGCGTTTCGGGTTTTTGCCAGGGCGTTTTGCCGTACATCTGCTCGGCGAACAGGCGCAGAATTTCCGGGCGGCGCGCCTGCCAATCCGCGGCGATTGTGACCGGCGCGCCAGTCACGAAACGCAGGGTATCAGGAAGCTGGTAGGAGGGGATTTTGCTTTCGTCGTAATTGGGCGGTTCGGGTAAGGTTGCCATGCGGGAGAAGACCTCCAGTATGAGGATTGGCGGATTGCATAGGCTGATTATAGACCCGCTGGGGCGGGCGCAGCGTGGGAAAATCGGTGAGTAGTGAGCAGTGAGCAGTTATCAGGGAAGAGGGGGATATTGCGGTTTATTTGTATAAAATTAGGGAAAAACCGTAATAAAGAGGACGGGGAGTTGCTACGGTGCTACACCGCTACACTTGCTACACTTGGGAAAAGGGGGGTAGATATGGCTGCGTTCAGGTGCTCTATTCGATATAGGATTGTAGTAGGGGCGGCTGCGTGAGCATCTGTCTGATGAATGAAATTCCATCACGGGCTGCGTAGGCGCGACAGTAGTCGCGTAGGCGCGACAGTAGTCGCGTAGGCGCGACAGTAGTCCCGGCGGCGGGGGCACAGGAGGTGTAGGGGCACAGCGGGACAATAACACCCCTGTACGGTCCAACCCCCGCGCTGCGCCCTACGATGGATCACCAATTGCCATTGCGTTGGCCGACCCTGGTAGGCGCAGCGTGGGGCTAGAACGTTAGAGGCGCCTGAAAGTCCCGCTGCGCCACTACGGGATGGGAACCAACCGCCATCGTGTTTGCCAGCACCGATGGGCGCAGCGCGGGGTGTTATTGCATTGGTGCCTGATCGTCCCGCTACGCCCCTACGGGATTGATATGGATCGCCAACCGCTATCGTGTTGGCCGGCACCGTAGGGCGCAGCGCGGGGTGTTATTGCGTTGATGCCTGATCGTCCCGCTGCGTACTCGCAGCGCCTGTGCCCCGGTTTTTGCCTGCGTAGAGGATGAAAGAAACAACGAATGTGACCATACCTGGCAAATGGCTAAGAGAAAAGGTAACAGGGAAAGGGATAGGAATATAATAGTTTTGACAATGACTGTTGAAGGGTTTTTGGATGAAAAAATTTCTCGCTCTTTTTATCTGTCTGGTGGTGGTTGATTGTATCCTGGCGGCGGCGGTGATCTTCCAAAAAGTTCAGGAAGCAAATACGAGGACAACGCTGTTGGCGAACCAGTTTCTTGACGGTGTTGCTACTTCGGGTGCAAGTATGCCGGCAACCAGGCCCTCAACCACAGACTTGTCTGCGGGCAACGCGGCGTTTGCCCAGACCGCGACGGCCGAAACAAAGGCGCCCATCGCCTGGAGTATTGAAATCATTCAAAACGAGGCGCAGGTTATGGAACAGGAGGGTGTGTATCCGCTTCAGAAAGCGCTTTTTACGCTACGCGTCCGAATACCGAAACAGGTCTTTGACGAACTGCCGTTTACGATGTATTTGAATGTACTGAACCGGGATGCGGTTTATCAGAAAGTCCAACCGGGCGCCATCCAGAATGTCCTTTGCGAGGAGAACAGCCCGGGCTGTTTTGCGTTTTCTGGGTTTGCCGAACCAGGTTACAGCACCGGGACACTGTCGATGAGTTTAAAGGACGGGGTAGGCACCCACCTGCTTTATTATCGGGATGCGCAAGATAACCGCTGGGATAAAGTGGAGTTCCTCGAAACGGAAGTGATCCTGGAACGGAATGTGTTCAAAATTGCATCCATCGATGAGGAGAATAAAGTACAGGAACTTCCCATCGAGCAATACAACGGAAACACGTTGTACCTGGTGTTTTTGTTGGATTATCGGGCCGGGCCGGTAGTTACCGAGGATGAAGTTAAAAAGGCAATCTTGCGGTTTGAGTAGTGGCAGGGGAAGGAAAGCACGTGCCAGGCACCCGGGTTAAGAAAGAGGCCGGGGGTCGAGAATAGCAAAGTGGAACAGCGGTCAGGCGCCAGGCACGTAGAAAGAGGAAGCGGTTAGAGGTAGGTGAGACGGCCGCGGTAGTGGTCCAACCAGCGGCGGTTGTGCTCGTCGCCGCCCTCGACATTGCTGCTTTTGAAGACCGGGGCGTCGCCGGTGCGCTGCATTAACAGCTCGGCCACGCGGGTGATGACGGCGTTGAGGATGGCAGCACCGGTGATGGTAGAGGATGGGCCGACTTTTTGGGACATGCCAGGAATTTCAACCAGGGCATCGCCGATCGGAGCGTGGTCGTCCAGCACCAGGTCGGCCACTTCGTACAGGCGCGGCGTTCCCGGCTCTCGGGGGGCAACGCTGCGTGAATATTCCAGCGAGGTGACCACGATAACATAGACACCGAGCTGTTTGGCGCCCTGGGCCACTTCTACCGCGGCGACATTCCGCCCGGAAACGGAGTGGACAATGAGCACGTCGCCGGCTTCGATGGGCGTTTGCCCGATGACCACGGCGCCAAAGCCCGGCAGGCGCTCGAGCTTGCTGGTGATCGTAATGGGGCGCACATCCGTGGTAAGGCCGGGAGGCAGAATGGGGTTGATCGGCACCAGCCCGCCCGCGCGGTAACACAGCTCCTGGGCCAGCATGCCGGCATGGGTGGGGCCAAAAACGTACACCAGGTGTTCGGCCTGGATGGCGCCGGCGACGGCCTGGGCGGCGCGTTCGATGGCTTCGTGTTCGGCCTCGCGCACCTGCTGCAATAATTGGATGACCGCATCCAGATAATCCATCAGTACCCCTTTCGAAGCGCCTCTGCTTCTATCTGGTTCAGCAGCGTTTTCCCATCCGGGCGGTTTACGCTGGGGAAGACGGTGGGTTTTAAACCGCGCGCCAGAAGATTTTCAATGATGCCAGCAACCACCCCCCACATAACGGCGGCAGCGCCCATCCCGGAAGCCGGCAAAGCCGGATAGTCCAGGCCATCCACGGCGATCATTGCGTCGCCATAGGGAGCATGGTTGTCCAGCACCAGGTCGGCGGCCTCGTAAAGATGCTTGCCGGAGGGATGCTCGGAGGCCAGTTGGGAACTATAGGCAAGCGCGGTGAAGACAATCACTTTCAGCCCGTGGGCGCGGCCCTGCAAGGCCAGCTCGATCACATTGGCCGTTTTGCCGGAAACGCTGCCGACGAAAAGAACATCCCCCGCGCGGAGCTGGTTGGTCTCGAAGATGTGCTCGATATAGGCATAGGAGAGCGTATCCGCGGGAGCCTGCTCGGGGCGGGTCCTGACCGGGTTGATCACATTCAGGTTGAAGGACAGCGCGCTCATCGCCGCCAGCCCACCGGCGCGGTGGATCAGCTCGCTGGAGACCATATGACCGCTGTCAAAGACGTGGATCACCCCGCCGTTGGCGAGCGCATCCGCGCAAAGCTCGGCCGCCTGCTGGATAGGCTCGGGGTGGGCAGCGATTTCGTCGATCAGGGCGCGAAGTTTGGTAAAGTACTGCTCAATCAGCATCATTCCTCCGGTTATGGATCAGGTCATCAATTGCCAGCCGGCCAAGGGCTACAGCCGGCTCGGTGGTGCCAAGCACAAGGCCGGCACGTGGGAATTCTCGCGCCAGGCTGTCTTGCAGCGGGTTGAGAAGAATCTGCCCGGACTTGAACAACCCCCCGGCCGCCGCTACCGGAAATTCCTCATCCGGTTGAAATACACGGCGGGCGGCGTGCAACGTCAGGGCAGCCAGGTCGCCGGCGACTTTCGCCATAATGCGGCCGGCGACAACATCGCCCTGCGCGGCCAGACGGGCGACCGGGACGGACAGGGCAGCAATCTCAGCCCGGCTAAGCGGTTTATGGTATGCCAGGCGAACGAGATCGTGGCGAAAGTTTTCTCTTTTTATAGCAAACTGCTCGCAAACGGCATCCACCAGGCCAGTGGTGTCTTCGCGGCCTTCAAAGGCGCGCACGGCAGCGCGCAGGCCCAACAGCCCGGCCGCGTAACCGCTGCCTTCATCCCCCAATAAGGTGCCCCACCCACCCAGGAACACATGCCGGCCATCGTCCGCGCGGACGCCCCAGGCGGTCGCGCCGGTAGAAGAAGTCAACGCCACACCATGCGGGATGTAGATCCCGGCGCGGGCGAAAATCACGTCGCTTTCTGAATAATAGCGGTACCCTGCGCGGGGCAGCAAGCTGCCGAAAACTTCCGGGCCGAAGCGGGGGCCAACCAGGGCCGAAACGAACAGGTCCACTTTCTCTCCGGGCACGCCGGCAGATTCCAGCGCCTCGGTTACTGCCTGCCAGACGGCCGACTGGGCATCCTGTAAGGAAACAAAGTTGGTATTGACGCCGGACGCATGGCTGACGCGCAGCAACTGCCCGCCGGTGGTCATTACTGCCGCCTGGCTGTGCGATCCACCACCCTCGAGCGCAAGTACGAAACTCTCGGGCATTGGCTACAGCTCGTTGAAACTGCGGAAATCGATCCGCGCGGGTGGTTTTTGTTCGGCTCTGACTTTCTGGCGCAGCTCCGGGGTTAAGGGCTGGCCGGTTTGCGCGGCCAGGCGGCGGGCTTGCAGCTCGAACCACAGGTCGCTGAGCAGGATTTCGCCTTCGCGCACAACGGCATACTCGCGCCGCAACACCTGCTCCACGGCGTCCAGGTCGCCTAACTGCATGGCAATCTGGCCGCGCAAAATCTGGACCCGGTCGGCGTCGCGGGCCTGGGGCGGCAGCGCGGTATAGACCTGCATGCCCAGCTCGAACTGGCGAGTGGCAACCAGCATTTCCAAATATTCCACCGCCAAAGCGCCGGGTAGGATACCGCTTGACTCGGCCAGGTCCCAGGCCTGCCGGTAATAGGCCAGCGCCGCGGCCTCATCCTTCTGGCGCAGGCGGAGAACAGCCAGGTTGCGGTAGGCCCAAACCGATGGCTTGCGGCGGATGGATTCCTGCCAGGCGGAAGCCGCGCCGGCTTCGTCGGACGATTCGAGGCGCATCACACCCAGGTGCAGGAGGGCAAACCAGGAGCGGCGGGTTTCATCCTGGAAACTGTTTTCCAACAGCGCCTGCCATTCCGGCTGGACCATCCATTCGCCGGGCAGGTGGGCGGGGTCCTGCTCGGGCAAGGCGCCCCGCTCGATGAGCGCCAGCCATTTGTTCTGTTCCACACCCAGCGTTTCATCCGGAAAAATGAAAGCGGGCGGGGCGGGCGCTTCCTCCGGCTGCGCGGCGCGGCGGCGCAGTTCCAACGCGCCCCAACCAGAGCCATGCTGGAGGAGTTCACCCGCGGGCTGGTCCGCGCGCGCGCGGCAGGATTGTTCCAGGGCCGAGAGCTGCGCGGGGGTGATTTTAGCCTTCAGGGCCGCGTCGACCGTATGCCAGGCGGCAGGCCAATCCGGGCTGTGGACGCGAGCGGGATCGGCCTCGATGAAACCAAACACCTGGGTCCAGTCCCAGGCAGCGCGAGCGGGCATGCGCAGGCCGTGCAGCTGGGTGGGGGCCAGCCCGGCCTGGATTTCCAGATAGGCCTCGCCTGGCTGGGAAAGGAACTCCTGCCAGTGGCGCCCGCCGGCATGGCTGCCCCAGCAGAACAATTTGCGGTACTTCAAGAAGCTGGTAGAGGCCTCGATAAAGCCCTGCCCCCGCGGATCGAGGGCGGCTTCCCAGGGTAAGTCGGTCCCATCGCATTGAAAAAAGAACTCGTTGGCAAAGGTAGAGTTGAGCGCGTAGGTGCCGTCGGCGCCTTTGAGCGAGGGCAGCCCAGGCAGGTTGGTGCAGCCAAACTCGTGGCCCTGCGGGTCAAAATCGATATAGATTGCCTGATCAGCAGGGGCCAGAACCCGCACGCCGGGGGCCTCGTCTACCGCCACATTGGTCCACCAGTACATGGAAGCAGCGGCAGGATTGGGATTGAGCACCCGGGTATAGGCGACCAGGAAGGGAAAGTTGGGGGGCAGGAAAAAATCGATCTGCCAGAACAGGCGCTTGCAGCGCTCGAACTCATACAGGCGCAAACCGGGCTCCCCCTGCGCACCCTGGATCCGGGCGGCGAAGAGCGGCGCGCAGGTGGTAAAGGTATGGCCGAACTGGCCGATATTCCACTCAATGCCGCCGGAAAACCAGGCATTGCGAATGGCCAGGTTGGCAGGCTGGAAGACCGGATTGCGGTGCAGCAGCTCACGCCCGAAGGGTTTGTAAAAGAGTGAAATGAGCCGCCCGCCCACTTCGGGCAAGAAAGTGGCTTTCAGGTACTCATTTTCCAGCACGATGGATTGGAAGGTGAGCGGTTCGCGGGCGCGCGTATACTGATCCTGCATGCGGTAGGGCAACACCCGAAAAGCGGTTTCCCAACCCAGCAGTTGGCGCTTCTCGGCAGGCAGGGAACCGGCTGCCCGAACCGGCAGGGATATCGCCGGGTCTCGGAAAAATGGCAACGGGTTTTCCTCCCCGAGGCGAGCACCAGGAATCGTCAGGGGTTCAACACGAAGGTCAGTCATGTATTTTCTAGCCCTTGATCGCGCCCGCCGTCATACCCTTTTCAATGCGGTCGTTGAAGATCAGGTAAACGACCAGGGTGGGGATCATCACGATCGTCACCGCGGCGAAGAGACCGCTCCAGTCATTCTGATAGAACTGCTTCGCCTGCAGGTAATACAGGCCCTGCGAGAGCACATAATGGGTAACCTCATCGTTGTTGGTGATCATCAGGGTGTTGGGCAAGATATACTGGTTCCACTGCCCAAGGAAGTTGAAGATGCCCATGGTCACCAGGCCCGGACTGGCCAGCGGCAGGTAAATCTGGAAGAAGATCTCGTACTGGTTGGCGCCATCCATCAGGGCTGCTTCGCCCAGTTCCTTGGGCAAGGTCTGGAAAAAGTTGGTCAGGAAAAAGGTGGTAAAGGACAGGGAAAAGGCGACGTACACCATGATCAAGCCCTGGTAGGTGTCCAGCAGGGCCAGCTTCTGCATGGTAAAGTACAGCGGCACCAGCGCGAGGAAGATGGGGAAGATCATGCCCAGCAGAAACAGGTAGGTAATAAAGGTGCGCCCGCGGAACTCGAAACGCGCCAGCACATACGAGGCCATCGCGGAGAGGAGCAGGGTTAAGAACAGCGCAGGCAGGATGATGATGAGCGTATTGACCAGATAATCGCCAATGCGGGCTTTTACCCAGGCACGGGCAAAGTTTTCAAACATCAGCATTTTGGGCAGCGCCCAGGGGCTGAAGAAGATTTCCTGGTCGGTCTTGAAGGAGGTCATGATCGACCACAACATGGGAAAGATCACCAGCACGGCCCAGAAACTCAAGATCAGGTAGGTGACGATCTTGCCAATCAGTTCGCCCAGGGCGAAGGTACGAGCGGAGCGGGTCTGAGGCGTATCGATCGTTTTGGGTGTGGTGGATGAAGTAGCCATCGGAACCTCCTGATCTAAAACTCAAACGATTCGCGGGCGGTAAAGCGCAGGCTCACGATGGAAAGCCCCAGCACAATGATGAGCAGAACCAGGCCCATGGCCGTGGCATACCCAAACTGGCCTTCACTGAAGGCCTTGGAATAGAGGTATACCGGCACCACATCGGCGGCGCGGCTGGGTCCTCCGGTCCCATTGGTCATGACGGTGACAATGGCGAACAGATCCATCGCGCCGATCGCCAGGAAAACAATGGCCGTGCGGATGGTATCCCAGATCAGCGGTACGGTCAGGCCCCAGAACATGGTCCATGGGTCGGCGCCATCCACCCGGGCGGCCTCGTAGTAATCCTGGGGGATGGTCTGCATGGCGGCGATAAACAGCACCATGTAAAACCCAACCGACTGCCAGATCACCACTGCCAGCACCGACCCAAACACGGTACGCCGGTCCCCTAACCAGGGGAAACTCTGCATCTGATCAATCCCCAGCAAATCGATCACACTGTTCAGGATGCCAATGGTAGGGTGATAGATAAAGCCCCACAACACCCCCACAATGACCACCGACAGCACCTGTGGGAAGAAAAAGGAGATACGAAAAAAACGAGCCAGTTTCAGTCCCTGGGTAAACAGAAAAGAAAAGAATAACGCGATGCCAATCACTACGGGCGGCAGAACGAGCAGGGCAATCCCGTTATGCGAGAGCGCATTCCAAAATTTTTCATCCGCAAACAGCTTGATGAAATTGTTGAGCCCGTTAAATTTGATGTTTGCTGAAAAACCAGCTCCAACGGGTGAAACCAAAATAGAAGGACGAAAAATAGGGAAAGAGCAGGAAAACGATGTACAGGGCAAGCGGGATCGCCAGAAACGAAACGATCAGGGCGTTCTTTCCACGGTTCATAACACATACCTCCTGACTAGACCTGGAAGGCTGGCAGCCGGGCAACGGGTTCCCGGCTGCCAGTTTCAACCACGAACGTATTTCTTAATCTTACCCCGTTTTATTTTTCGCGCTTGAATTTCTTGACGTCAGGATCAGCCGCGACGGCGTCGGCGGTCTTCTGCATGGCAGCAATGAACTCATCGGGTTTCTTGGTGCCCGTCATCAGCTCGCCGGTAAAGGTTTCCAGATCTTTGTTGATCGCGCTGTACCAGTTGGGCAGGTTGAACAGGACCGTGGCGCCCTTGGAAGCATCCGCCAGCGCGATGGCCGACTCGACAGCGGCGGAGAGCTTGGCGCCCTCGGTGCCACCCAGCACCGGCATGACGGCGCGGACGTTTTCAGCGAAGTATTTGGCTGAAGTCCTTGGACATGAGGCAGCGCAGATATTCCAGACCCTGCTTGGGGTTCTTGGCTTTGGATGGAACGATGTAGGTTTCGCCGCCCACCGCATTGACCGCGTTCTGATCGCCCTTGCCATCCGCGTAACCGGGGATGTTTTGCACGACCATGTCGAAGCCTTCGGGGGTGACGGTCTTCATTTCGTTCTCAAGCCAGTTACCGCAGGGGATGAAGAGGGCATTGCCCTTCAGCCATTCGGTCTGCGACTCGGTGTGGGTCAGGCCGGCGGTGCCTTTCAGGATGTAGCCCTTGTCCCATAACTGGTAGAGGTCTTCAACCGCGCGCTTAACGGCCGGGTCGGACCAGGCGTTCGGCTCGAGGTTGTCCAGCTTCACCATCACGTCATTGCCGCCCGCGTAGTAGATGAGCATGTTCATGACGATGCCCCAGATGTAATAGGGGTACTTGCCCTGGTAGGTCCACGGAGCGGTCTTGCCCTCTTTCTTGATCTGCTCGCAGAGGGTCAGCATATCGGCCCAGGTCTTCGGGATAGGTATAGCCAGCCTTCTCAAAGCCGGGCTTGGAATACCACAGGCCCGAGATGGTGTAGGCAATATTGAGGCCGAGGGGCTTGCCGTCGTAAATGGCGCTGTCCTGCGAACCGGGGAAGAGGGTTTCCTTGAACTTCTTGCCGGGGGTATCGAGGGAGGGGGCTTCCAGCAGCTCGGTGAGATCCAGCAGCTGGTTTTCATTCACCAGGTCAGCCATCTTGATCATGTTGGCGCCGCTGTTGTCAATTACATCTGGCGGGTTGCCAGACACAAAGCGCGGCTGAAGCTGTTCGGTGATCTTCTGGATGCTCTGGACTTTTACGGTTGTACCGGGGTGAAGTTTTTCCTGAAGTTTGGCCGCGTACTTGATGTAATCATCGCCGAAACCACCGGCGAAGAAAACACCATCGACTTCCGCCGGTTGAAGGCTGAAGGGATTAACAGCTTCAGGCGCAACCGTGAAGCCAAGATCCGCGGGAGCCGCGGCTGCAGGAGCAGCGGAGGTAGCGACGGGGGCAGTGGTAGGCGCCTGGGTGGGGGTAGCAGCCGGGGCGCAAGCGGCTAACGCGGCGGCTCCGCCGGTCAGCAAGCTGGCCTTCAAAAATTCACGGCGTTGCAACTTTTTCATCTCTTGTTTCTCCCTATGCATTTGAAAATGGTTCATCAAATTTGGATTATGAGGCTGCGCCTCAAAATACAAGCCAATTGATCCAATCGGTTTTATGGAGTCTGCGTCAAGCGAGTGTCACACCTCCTTTCCTTGCAATCCTTCAGGACAACCAGTCCACAGGGTCGAGCAGTACACGGGTAGTTCCCTATGAGAACTCTGGATTTTTCAAAAGAAACCTTGCAAGACAGACAAAGGTCCGTCGATGGATGGCTCAATAAGGGTCAATGTTGTACCGGTAAGGATGATGGAAAGCAATTATTAAAGGGGCAGGTTGTCTGTATTACGTAAGCGACATCCTGGGCTGCAAGAGGAGCGAGGTGAATTTATAGCGGTCGCCGCGATAAGAGGAGACTACGTATTCAACGGGGACCCCATCCCTGGTCATGCTTAAGCGCTGCATTTTAAAAACGGCGGCAGGTGGCGTTATTTCCAACAGCTCGGCCTCGTGCTTTCCAGCCAGGGCTGCCTCCATCGTCTGCTCGGCCTGGGTAAGCTTGCAGCCGTAATCGCTTTCCAAGACAGCGTAAAGAGATTCAACGGTAAAGTCGTGCTCTAGCAGGCCAGGAAACATTTTTTCGGGCACATACGCTGTTTCGATGGCCAGAGGATCACTGTCCGCCAGGCGCAGGCGGGAAAGCATGATCACTTCGATGCCCTGTGGAAGTCGCAGCGCGGCGGCGATATCGGATGGGGCCTGGACCACTTTAAATTCCAGGACCCGGCTGGAAGGCTTACCGCCGCGGGAATTTACATCCTGAGTAAAACCGGACAGCGTGCGCAGCCGCTGGTCGATTTTTGGTTCGGCAACGAATGTGCCTTTGCCGGTACGGGTATAGATCATGCCATCCCGAACCAGCTCCAGCAACGCCTGGCGCACGGTCATACGACTTACATGATAATGAGCAGAAAGATCCCGTTCGGAAGGCAGGCGCTGATGCGGCGAATACCGGCCAGCCGAGATATCGCCGATGAGCGATTCTTTTAGCTGTGAATATAGTGGATCCGGCGATTCTCGCTGCAGCCGCATTTTTTCTCCTGCTGTACGGACTGGTATAGACCAGATAATACCACTTTAGCAAATTTTCAAGAGGTTGTCAATATGGAGTTTGGGGGATTTTTGGAGCACCGCGGCCCAAATAGGTCGCGGTGCTTCGAAATCCTTGCGGATGGGAGGAAATGGCTGTGTACCTCTGCCAGACGGCCTGCCTGATTATTGAAACAATTCAAACCACAAACCGGTCAACAAGATCTGGTATCAGGGTGAACTTCCAGCTTTTCCTGGTCTTTAAACAGAGCCAGGAGATCTTGTATTTGCTCGGATAAGAAGCGGTCTGACAAATTCTCTTTGAATTTCTCTTCCAGCAGGGGGATGGCCTCAGCACGGCGGCGGCGGTGACCGATGGGGTATTCTACGGCGACATTTTCGGTGCTGGTTCCATCCTTGAAGAACACCTGGACGGCGTTGGCGATGGAGCGCTTGTCGGGGTCGAGGTAATCGCGGCTGTATTGCGGGTTTTCTACACAGGTCATTTTTGCGCGCAGGGCATCGATGCGCGGGTCGGCGGCGGTTTCGTCCTCGTAGTGCTCGGCGGTCAGGTCGCCGAAGATCAGGCCGATGGCGGTCATGTACTGGATGCAGTGGTCGCGGTCGGCGGGGTTGTAGAGCGGGCCGCTCTTGTCGATGATGCGCATGGCGGATTCCTGGGTGGTGATGACGACTTTTTCGATCTCATCCAGGCGGTCCTTGACCAGCGGGTGAAGCTGGACCGCCGCCTCAACGGCGGTCTGGGCGTGGAACTCGGCCGGGAAGGAGACTTTAAAGAGGATGTTCTCCATCACGTACGAGCCAAAAGGCTGGGCCAGGCGCAGCGGCTGGCCGCGGAAAAGCACATCCTGAAAGCCCCAGGTTTTGGCGGTCAGCGCGGAGGGGTAACCCATTTCGCCTTTGCGCGCCATCAGCGCCAGGCGGACGCCGCGGCTGGCGGCATCCCCGGCGGCCCAGGACTTGCGCGAGCCGGTGTTGGGCGCGTGGCGGTAGGTGCGCAGCGCCTGCCCGTCGATCCAGGCGTTGGAAACGGCATTGATGATCTCCTCCGGGCTGCCGCCCAGCAGGCGGGTGACCACCGCCGCGGTGGCCACCTTGACCAGCAGAACGTGATCCAGGCCGACCCGGTTGAAGCTGTTTTCCAGGGCCAGTACGCCCTGGATTTCATAGGCCTGGATCAGGGCGGTGAGCACGTCGCGGACGCTTAGCGGGGCGCGCCCTTCGGCGGCAGCCTGGCGCGAGAGCCAGTCCGCGACCATGAGGATGCCGCCGAGGTTATCCGAAGGGTGGCCCCACTCGGCCGCCAGCCAGGTGTCGTTGTAATCCAGCCAGCGGATCATGGCGCCCAGGTTGAAGGCGGCCAGGACCGGGTCGAGCTGGTAGGAGGTGCCGGGAACCCGCGCGCCGTTGGGAACCAGCGTACCGGGGACAACGGGCCCGAGCAGCCTTGTGCAGGCCGGGTAGGCCAGCGCCGCCATCGCGCAGCCAAGGGCATCCATCAGGCACAGGCGAGCGGTTGCGTAGGCTTCGGGGCTGGGAATGGAGGTGTTGGCGGCATAATCGGCTATGTCGACCAGCAGCGGGTCAGGGGGTGGGCGGAGGTTAGCGGACATAAGGGGATGGAAGATGGGACACGGATTTAAGGATATACGCGGATAAGACTTTTCTTTGTGAAAAGAAAATCCGTGTTTATCCATCCTATCCGTGTCCTGTTTCTATAACCGTTTCTTTAGCGGGACGAATTCCTGCGGGCCGGGGCCAGAGTAGACGGCGCTGGGCCGGATGATCTTGTTGTCAGCGCGCTGTTCGAGGATGTGCGCGGACCAGCCGGCGGTGCGCGCCATCACAAACAGCGGGGTAAACATGCGGGTGGGGATGCCCATCACCCGGTAAGCGACCGCGCTGTAGCAATCCAGGTTGGGGAACAGTGGCGTTCGTGTCCCACATGACCTGTTCGATGCGCTCGGCGATCGTCGAACAGCTGGGTGATGCCCTCTTCCTCGCACAGATCTGGCGGGCAAATTCTTTGATGATATTCGAGCGCGGGTCGACGATGGTATAGACCGGGTGGCCAAAGCCCAGCACGATTTCTTTGTTCTCCAGCATGCGCGGATGCCCACCTCGGCCTCATCCGGGTTGCGGAAGTTCTGGATCAGGTCGGCCGCGCCTTCGTTGGCGCCGCCGTGCTTGAAGCCGCGCAGCGCGCCAATGGCGCCGGTGATGGCGGAGTACATATCCGAGCCGGTGCCGGTGATGACCCGGCCGGTAAAGGTGGAAGCGTTGAACTCGTGCTCGGCGTACAGGATCAGCGAGACATCCAGCGCCCGGATAAACAATTCGGGAGCGCTTATGGCCCATCAGCAGGTGCAGGAAATGGCCGGCGATCGATTCCTCGCCGGTCTCCACATCGATGCGGCGTCCCGTTGCGGGCATAGTGGTACCAGTAGAGCAGCATGGAGGGGAAAGTCGCCAGCAGCCGGTCGGCGATGTTGCGAGCTTCGTTGACATGGTGGTCGTCGCGCTCGGGCAGCACCGTGCCCAGCATCGAGGCGCCGGTGCGCAGCACGTCCATGGGCTGGGCGGCGGTCGGAATGGCTTCCAGCACCGCGCGGAGCGGGGCGGGCAGGCCGCGCATCGACTCCAGCTTGATGCTTGTATCGCGAGAGCTCGATAATGGTTGGGCAGAACTTCGTGGACGAGCAGGTGGGCCACTTCTTCAAAGGTGGCATTTTCCGCCAGGTCGTGGATATCATAGCCGCGGTAATGCAGCTCTTTCCCATTGGCACCCACGGAACTGATGGCGGTTTGCCCGGCGGGCACACCGGACAGCGCGACCGATTTCTTTTTCGGCGACTGCGTGGTTACTGTTTGCGGTGTATCACTCATTCTTGACTCTCCTTGGCAAATAACTCATCCAGCTTTTGTTCGTAGGCGTGATAGTCTAAGACCTCGTATAAGCTCTTCGCGGGTTTGCATCTCGGGCAGTACGGCAGCCTGGGTGCCATCCTGGCGGATGGTTTCGTAGACGCGCAGGGCAGCGGCGCTCATCGCGCGGAAGGCAGACAGCGGGTAGAGGACCATGGCAACCCCTACGCGGGCCAACTCAGTGGTGGTGAGCAGCGGGGATTTTGCCAAACTCGGTCATGTTGGCCAGGATCGGCACGCCCGCCGCCCGCGAGAACTGCGCGTACATCGGCGGGTCGGTGACCGCTTCGGCAAAGATCATATCCGCCCCGGCTTCGACATACGCCCCGGCGCGCTCGAGGGCCGCTTGCAGGCCTTCCACGGCCAGCGCGTCGGTGCGCGCCATGATGCCAAAGTGGGGTCGGTGCGCGCATCCACGGCAGCCTTGATGCGGTCGACCATCTCCGCTTTGGACACCAATGCCTTGCCCGGGCGGTGACCGCAGCGCTTGGCCTGCACCTGGTCTTCGATGTGCAGCGCCGGCGGCACCCACGCTTGACCAGCGAGCGCACCGTGCGGGCAATATTGAAGGCGCTGCCAAAGCCGGTGTCCACGTCCACCAGCAGCGGGAGCGCGGTAATGTCGGTGATGCGGCGCGCATCGACCAGCACATCTTCCAGGGTGGTAATGCCCAGGTCGGGCACGCCCAGCGAGACGCCGCCACTCCCCCACCCGAAAGGTATAGGGCGCGGAACCCGGCCTGTTCCGCCAGCAGCGCCGCGTACGCATTGATCACCCCCACAATCTGCAGCGGTTTTTCCTCGGCCAGGGCAGCCCGAAAAAGCGCGCCCGCAGAAGCCGTTTGGGGCATGTCATCCTCCTGCATCTTAAATTTTCCCTGCCGCGCGGGCGCGCTCCAGAACCCACTCGGCGGCTTTGACCACCGGCGCGTCCACCATTTTGCCGTCCAGAGCAAAGGCGCCCGCGCCCGCGGTCTGCTGCTGCGCGGCTGTTTCAACGACCAGCACGGCATGCGCAATGGCTTCGTCGCTGGGGCTAAAAGCTTCCTGGACGGGCTCGACCTGGTTGGGGTGAATGATCTGCTTGCCGATATAGGCCATGCGCGCGCCCTCCTGCAATTCGGTCCGCAGGCCGTCGATATCTTTCAGATCCATGAAAACCATATCCAATGCCTGTAAGCCAAACGCCGCGGCGTGGGTAACCACAGCGCCACGGGCGTAGAAGATTTCCCAACCCGGGCGCGTGCGCACCGCGCCGATGTCGCCAGCCAGGTCTTCGGCCCCAAAAATCAGGGCTTGCAGGCGGGGGTCGGAGCCGGCGATTTCTTTCAGGTTGACAACCCCGCGGGCGGTTTCGATCAGCGCCAGCAGCGCGATGCGCCCCACCGGCCAGCTCCGCTCGCGCTCGTAGCGGGCGATCACCTCGCTGACCCAGCGCACCTGCTCGCTTACGCCCACTTTGGGAATGACGATCCCATCCGGACGGGCGGGTAAGACAGCTCGCAGGTCTTCTTCTTCCATACCCGAGCCGACCGGGTTGATACGCACCAGCCGCTCAGAACGCCGGAAATCCAGCATTTGCAGGGCTTTTACAATCGTAGCACGCGCCTTGGCTTTGCGGTTCAATGCAACGCCATCCTCGATATCCATGCAGATACAATCTACATCCAGGGTGATGGCTTTCTCGATCTTATGCATATCATCGCCGGGCATATACAGTAAAGCACGTCGCGCGCGCATACAACCTCCTGCTTAATCTTATTTTACAATTGTTATACATTTCATGAGCAATTACATTAAAGCATATAACTATTCCGCGGGACGTTTTAGAAACAGGACCGTCCGCTCCAGTTCCACCACGACCGTGCCATCCGGCTTGCGCCCGGTGTGCTTCAGACGGATGATGCCGCGATCGGGACTAGAGCGCGATTCGCGCTTCTCCAGCACCTCGGTCTCTACATAAATTGTATCGCCGTGGAAAACGGGGTTGGGATGGTTAACCTTATCGTAGCCCAGGTTGGCTACCACCGTGCCTTCGGTCAGGTCGCTGACGGTGAGGCCCACCACCAGCCCCATGGTGAATATGCCGTTGACTATGCGCTGTTTAAATACCGTGCGGGAGGCAAAATCTTCGTTGAGGTGCAGGGGTTGGGTATTCATGGTGAGGGCGCAGAAGAGGGTATTATCCATCTCAGTGATGGTGCGGCCCTGGGTGTGGCGAATGCGATCGCCAACGGTGAGATCATCGTAGTATTTGCCGGGCATGGGGAGTCCTCAGTTGACAGTAATCCGTTTTTAGTTGAAGAGGGAGGGTACGCGAAAGGCGATATAAGAACGTTGGGCGATTTAAGAACGCCGGGCCAGGCAGCCCAAGCCCGCTTTTTACCGGGCTGAGGAAGGATATGGTGGAGATAGGTCCTGGATAAAGGATGATTGGTTCTGGCAAGGCCAACGTATAAGGGCTCACGCCGGCATCTCCGGGTCCGCTTCGGGGCGAATCTCGGCGAGGAGCTGCTCTTTTTCGACGGCCTGGCCGGGGGTGACCAGCAGGCGGGAGACCCGTCCGGCGGCGGGAGCTTTGATGCGAATTTCCATTTTCATGGCTTCGAGCAGCAAAAGGGTGTGTCCTTTTTCAACCCGGTCCCCTTCGGCGACCTGGATAGCGCGCACCTGAGCAGGCATGGGTGCGCGCACAGCCTGCCCTCCACCCGGTTCGGCAGCGGGACGGGACGCGCGCGGGGTGGGCTGCTCCAGGCGGTAGGCACAGCCATCCAGTGAGAGCCACTTCTGGCCGCCTTCTATGGCCCAGTAGATGGTCAACGGGCGCCCGTCAAAGCGCAGGCTAAGCTGACCGGGCTGGGAATCGAGCACCTCCACAGGGTAGGCATGACCGTCCACAACGGCCTGGTACATCTCCCCCTGGCGGTCCAGGGAGATTTCGTAGAGTTGGTCAGCAGATTGGAAACGATAGAGCATAAAAACCTTTCGATCAGTGAACAGTCAATCAGGGAGCAGTGAGCAGGCGATCAGGCAAAAAGAGTTAGGGCAATGGAGGCATATCGTTGGCCTGAAATAACATAGCTAATCTCCTACCCGGAAACCAGTTGTGATTTTCCAGGGGCTGTAAGGATCGCCTCCTGACTGGGGATGGCCGTTAACGGGCGGGGAACCGGCGTTGGCGCCGTTTGCTTCATTCGGCTGCATCTGCGCCAGGGCGGCGGCGACCAGCACCTCGGGCGGGAGGGAGCAGCGCGGGGGCTGCCAATCGCTAAATTGATCTTCGATCCAGGTGGTAGAAACATCGCCGGCCTGGAACTCGGACGAAGATAGCACATCCTGCAAAAACAGGCCGTTGTGGGTGACGCCCAGCAGAATGGTCTCGCGCAGGGCAGAGAGCATCCTGTGAATGGCAGCGGGGCGGTTTTCGGCCCAGACAATGAGCTTGGCAACCAGCGGGTCATAGTGGATGGTGATTTCATCGCCGCTGGACACGCCGGAATCGATGCGCACACCCGGCCCTTTGGGCTCGACAAAACGCAGCAGCGGGCCTGTGGCAGGCAGGAAGTTGTTGGCCGGGTCCTCGGCATACAGGCGGCACTCAATCGCATGACCGCGCTGGCTCAAATCCGCCTGCCGGAAAGACAGCGGCTCTCCAGCGGCGACGCGGATCTGCCACTGCACCAGGTCGTGCCCGGTGACCAGCTCGGTGACCGGGTGTTCTACCTGCAAGCGGGTATTCATTTCCAGAAAATAAAATGCATGGCGAGCAGGGTCGACGATGAACTCGATGGTCCCAGCGTTCTGATAGCCGACTGCCTCGGCAGCCGCCACGGCAGCGCCGCCCATCTGGGCGCGCATTTCGGGGTCGAGGAAGGGCGAGGGCGTTTCTTCGATAATCTTCTGGTGACGGCGCTGGACGGAGCATTCGCGTTCGAACAGGTGCAGGGTATGGCCATGCGCATCGGCCAGCACCTGGAACTCGATGTGGCGGGCGCGGGGAATGTAGCGCTCGAGGATCAGGCGCTGGTCGCCAAAGGCGTGCAGGGCTTCGCGACGCGCGGCGGCGAGGGACTCCATTAATTCGCCCGGCTGCCAGACCACACGCATGCCCTTACCGCCGCCACCCGCGGCTGCCTTGGCGAGTACCGGGTAGCCCAACTGTTCCGCCTTTTCGACCAGAACCGCGTCATTATCCTGGCCTTGATAACCGGGAACTACCGGCACCCCGGCGGCCTGCATGCGCTCGCGGGCGCGGGCCTTATCCCCCATAGCATCGATGGCTTCCGGAGGCGGGCCGATAAAGGTCAGCCCGGCCTGCCGGACGGCGCGGGCAAAGGCAGCGTTTTCCGAGAGGAAGCCGTAGCCCGGGTGGATAGCCTCGGCGCCCGTATCGCGCGCGGCCTGGAGGATGTTTTCAACAGCCAGGTACGACTGCGCGACCGGTGGGGGACCCACCAGGACGGCTTCATCGGCCAGGCGGACGTGCAGCGCGCGCCGGTCGGCCTCCGAGTAGATGGCCACGGTAGCAATGCCCATCTCGCGGCAGGCGCGGATGATGCGCACGGCGATTTCGCCCCGGTTAGCGATGAGGATTTTAGAGAACATAGATATCCTGAGATCCACGCGGAAGGGTACGATAAAACACATTATTTAATCGCGGATTTCGCGGATGAAACTGATTACGCGGATAAGAAAATGCTTTTGAAAAAAGAAATCTTATCCGTGCAATCCGTACAATCAGCGTAATCCGCGATAAAGCCTTTTCTTCTGACTTCCAGTTCCTCAGTTCCATTCAACCTTCACATCCGGAATACGCCGAAACCGGCCGGGGTGCGCGGGGATTTGAGGATGACCGACAGGGCCAGGGCGAGCACCTGGCGGGTCTGGGCAGGGTCGATGACACCATCATCCCACAGGCGCGCGGTGGAGTAATAAGGGTGACCGGCGCGCTCGTATTCCTCCAGCGTGGGACGTTTGAATTCCTCAACGTCGGCGGGGGTCAGCAGGGGTTTGCCTTCGCGGGCAAGCTGGTCTTGCTTGATGGTGAGCAGAACATTGGCGGCCTGCTCACCGCCCATGGCGCTGATACGCGCGTTGGGCCACATCCACAGAAAACGCGGCGAAAAAGCGCGCCCGGACATGCCATAGTTGCCCGCGCCAAACGATCCGCCCACCAGCACAGTCAGCTTGGGCACACTGGTATTGGCGACAGCATGCACCAGCTTGGCTCCGTCCCTGGCGATGCCGCCGGCTTCATACTCCCTTCCCACCATAAAGCCGGTGATGTTTTGCAGAAACAGCAGCGGAATGCCACGCTGCTCGCACAACTCGATGAAATGGGTGCCTTTCAGCGCGCTCTCGCTGAACAGCACGCCGTTGTTCCCCAGAATACCGACCGGATAGCCGTGGATGCGAGCAAAGCCGGTGATCAGGGTGGTGCCATAACGAGCTTTGAATTCACGGAAGTTGGAGCCGTCCACCAGGCGGGCGATGATCTCACGCACATCGTACGTCTCGCGGAAGGTGGCGGGAAGGATGCCGTAGATTTCCTCCTGGGGATAGAGCGGGTCCGCGGGCGGCAGAACATCCAGCCCATCCAGCCAGGTTGGACCTTGTTTCCAGCCCCTTACAGGCAGCGTCTCGACAATGCTGCGGCAGATTTCCAGGGCATGATCATCGTTTTCAGCGTAATGGTCGGCAACGCCCGAGACGCGGGTATGCACATCCGCGCCGCCCAGCTCTTCAGCGGAGACATCCTCTCCGGTAGCAGCTTTGACCAGCGGCGGCCCGCCCAGGAAGATGGTGCCGGTACCTTTTACAATGATGGTCTCATCGCTCATGGCCGGAACGTAGGCGCCCCCGGCGGTACAAGAACCCATCACCACCGCGATCTGCGGGATGCCTTTGGCGCTCATGCGGGCCTGGTTATAGAAGATGCGCCCGAAGTCATCCGAGTCGGGGAAGACCTCGTCCTGCATGGGGAGGAAGATGCCGCCTGAGTCGACCAGATAAAGACAGGGCAGGTAGTTTTGATCGGCAATCTCCTGGGCGCGCAGGTGCTTGCGCATGGTCAGCGGGAAGTAGGTGCCGCCTTTCACCGTGGCGTCGTTGGCGACGATGATCACCTCGCGCCCGGCAACGCGCCCGATGCCGGTGACGATCCCCGCGCCAGGCGCCTGGTCCGCATAGCAGCCAACCGCCGCCAGCGGAGACAGTTCCAGGAACGGCGAACCAGGGTCGAGCAGGCGGTCTATCCGTTCGCGAACAAAGCGTTTGCCCTGGGCAGCGTGACGCTCGTGCGCGCGGGGCGGCCCGCCATTGCGCACTGCCGCCAGGCGCTGGCGAAGATCATCCGCCAGGGCGCGCTGGTGCGCGTCGTTTTGGGCGAATTCGGGAGATGCGGGGTCGACGAGGGATTGGATGGGTTCCATTTATATTTTAGCCATGCCGGTACACGACTCCAAACCCGCCGCGCGGGTAGACCCATTCAAGCGCATCGGAGGGGCAGGCGACGGTGCAGGTGGTGCATTCCAGGCAGCCCGCCCAATCGGCGATGATATGGCCGTTCTGCTCGCTGTAGACGTTGGCCGGGCATACGAACAGGCAGGCCAGGTCAGGGCATTTTTCGCGGCAGACCTGCTCGTGGACGGTTATGTGCGGGTGGCCCTCATCCAACTCGTATTTATTGGTGGCCAGTTTTTCCGGGACAGACATACGCTTCATAAAGCGCGCGCTCCTTCCAGCATATCGCGGGCTAAATCGAACAAGGATAGGTTGTTTTCTTTGGCACTCTTCATCAGCAGGGGCAGCAGGTGTTCCTGCGGCGCGGCGTTTTCGGTATAGATGCGGGTCATCAAGCGGGCCAGCAGCTCCGGGTAGGTGGTGTAGAGGCGTTTCTTCTCGAAAAAATGCGGCGCGCGGGCATAGGTGCGCATGTCGGCCATCACATAGGACTGGTCAAGCTTTTGCTGGTAGGCGGACAGCGCCCCGGTGCTGAAATCGTTCTTCGCTTTAGCCTCCAACACGGTTTCGGCGGCGCAAATGGCCGAACCGATGGCCAGGTCCATGCCGCGTACCACGAAGCCGGTGTTAACCCCCAACCCGGCCGCGTCGCCAACAGCCAGGATGCCGCCGGCATACAGGCGCGGAATGCCGGACAACCCGCCTTCCGGGACGATGTGCGCGCCGTACTCGAGCAGCCGGCCGCCTTTGAGCAATGGGACGAGCATAGGGTGCTGAAGGAACTCCTCCAGCATTTCGCCCGATTTGACCTTGTTTTTCACCAGGTCATCTACACGCATGACCAGACCGACCGAGAGACTGTCCTTATTGGTGTAGAGAAACCCACCGCCAGAGACACCTCGCGTGGCATAGCCCACGATGGCATAGGCGGCGCCCTCGTCGCCCACCAGATGGAAACGCTCTTCGATGGTTTCACGGGGCAGCCCGATGAGCTGCTTGACGCCGATGGCGTTTTGATGGCTGGGCGGCTTTTCGCGCAGCCCGGCAGCCTGGGTGATAAAAGAATAGGCTCCATCGGCGGCAATGACCACATCCGCACGCATTTCCTCGTCCCCGGCAACTACGCCCACCACGCGCCCATCCTCTTGCAGGACCCGGTCCACGCGGATGCCAGGTACCAGCATCGCGCCGGCAGCTTCAGCTTTTTCGGCCAGCCAGCGGTCAAACTTGCCGCGCAGCACGGTAAAGGCATTGTAGGGCGGGCGGGAGAAGGACTGGTTTTTAAAATCGATGTTGAAATGCGCCTCACCGGTCATAAAGGTGACCACCTGGTTGGTGATGCAGCGTTCAAGCGGGGCGTCTTCCCAGTAATTGGGAATGACCTGCTCCAAAACGCGACCATACAGCACCCCGCCGCTGAGGTTCTTGCTGCCCGGGTAAGGTCCCCGCTCGATCAGCACGACTTGCAGGCCCTGCTTCGCGAGCATGAGGGCGGCGGTGCTCCCGGCGACTCCCGCGCCAACGATGATGACGTCGAATTTGTCTTCCATGGATATTATGTGATCCCCATCTGCTTATTTGCGTTCCTTGATGGCTTTGATCAGGGCCGGGAGGATGGTGTATAGATCCCCGGCGATGGCGTAGTCGGACTGTTGGAAGATGGGGGCGTTGGGGTCTTTGTTAATGGCCACGACCAGGCGCGCGTCACTCATGCCGATGAGGTGCTGGACCTGACCGGAAACACCCACGCCGAAATACAGGTCCGGGCGGATGATCGCGCCGGAGATGCCAATATAGCGCTCGCGGGGCAGCCAGTCCAACCCTTCGGCCAGCGGGCGGGTGCAGGCTACCTCGGCGGAAAGGCAGTCCGCCAGCGCTTTGACCAGGGCCAGATCCTCCTGTTTGGCCAGCCCGCGCCCGGCGCAGACTACCTTCTTGGCCCCGCGCAGGTTGACCTTTGCCGCCGGGCGGGCTTTGCGCTCGAGCAGCCGGGCGCGCCAGGCGGGCTCGACAAACGCCACCTGGCTGATCTCCCCAGACCGGCCCGGGTCTGGCGCAGCCGCCTGGAAAACACCCAAGCCAACGGTCGCCAGCAGCAGGTCCCCCAGCGGGCGGTCGATACGCAGCGCGCCGCCACCAAAGATCATGTGGCGCGCCTGGACCTGGCCGCCTTCGAACATGAACTCCAGCACATCGGTGAGGGCAGTGACGCCTAATCTGGCCGCCAACCGCCCAGCAACGGCCTTGCCCTGGCGGGTGGAGCCTACCAGCAGCGCGGATGGCCGGCGGTCGTCGACCAGAGCGGCGAGGGTGGGCACATAATCATCGACAAGCGAATTTTCCGGCAGCTCCCCCAACCAGAGCACGCTGTCCGCGCCGCGGGAGAGGGCCTGCCCGGCGGCATCGCGCGAACCCAAAACCAGCGCAGTGACGCGCCCGCCCGCCTCTCCGGCAAGGGTGCGGGCGCCGGCGATTAATTCGTATAACAGGGCCGGTTTTTCTGAAAATACCCAGGTTTCCTGGTTTTCCGCCATGCATTCCCTCCTAGATCGATACCTTCTTTGCTCAGATGGTCCAGCAGCGCCCGGGCAGCCTCTTCCGGCGACCCTTCGATCATGACCTGTTTGCGCTGGACACGGTGCGGCGCGCGGGTGCTGATGGTTTCCAGCCGGGGCTTTACTTCCTCCTGGATCCCCACATCGGCCAGCGTGCGTTCGACCACGACTTTTTTACTGGCCTTTAAGATTTCCTTCATCGTCGGCAGGCGCGGCTGGGCGATATCGGTGGTCACCGAAAGCACCGCCGGCAGCGGAATTTCGAGAACATCGATTTCCTCCTCCAGGTTACGCTCCACCAGCAGGTGATCGCTGCCGCCTGTACCAGGCGCCGGCTCGATCTTACTGATCGCATTGAGGGTGGGCAGGCCCAACATTTCGCCAATCTGCAGGCCAACCTGCTGAAAATACAGGTCCGCGGAACCCTCACCGCACAGCACCAGGTCCACCGGGCCGAGGCCGCGGATCACCTGGGCCAGCACCTGGGCAGTCGTGTAGGTGTCGGCATCCTTCAAGGCATCATCCACGACCATCACCAGCTCTTCCGCACCACGGGACAGCACATCCTTCTTGAGTTTGGAGTTGTTGATCTGGCGCGGACCGGCGCTCAGCGCGGTGACCTTGCCCCCGGCGGCCTCGACAAGCTGCACACCGGCTTCGATGGCTTGCAAATCGAACCCGCCGATGATCCATTCGGCGCGTTCCAGGGAGATCGAGCCGTCCGGGCGGGTTTCAATGTCACCCGCATCGGGAGTGAGTTTTACGCACACAACGATATTCATTCGCTCTCCTGCTACTTTTTTGCTTTTTTCAGAAGCTGCGGTCCGGCGATGTTGTACATGATTTCGTCGGTGCCGCCGCCGATGCGCATCAAGCGGATGTCGCGCCAGAGGCGCTGGACGCGATGTTCCATGGTATAACCCAATCCACCCAATACCTGCATGGCGGTGTCGATTACTTCGAAAGAAGCCTGGGCAACGTACAGCTTGCACATGGCATGCTCGTGACGGACGGGCATGTCATTGTCCATCATCCAGGCGATTTTGTAGACATAATTCTTCATGTTCTCGATCTTAACAGCCATATCGGTGATGAGGTGCTGGACGGCTTGATAACTGCCGATCGGCCGGCCAAACTGCTGGCGCTGGTTGGCATAGGCAGCCGCGTCATCATACGCGCCCTCCGCCGCGCCCAGCGAAGCCGCGCACAAGGCCAGGCGTTCGATCTCGAAGTTTGCCATCAACTGCGGCCAGCCCTGGTTCATTTTGCCGATCAGGTTGGATTGGGGGACACAGGCATTCTCAATGTACACCTCGTAGCTGGGAATGGTCCACCAGCCCACTTTGGCCATTTTGTTGAAACGCACACCCGGAGTATCGGTTGGCAGCAGCCACATGGAGATCCCCTGGTACGGGTCTTCAATCTTCTGCTCGCGCGTCATCAACATGATGTAGCGCGTCATCCCGGCCAGGGTGCAGTACATCTTTTGGCCGTTGAAAACGACATCGTCCCCTTGAAAGGTTGCGGTAGTCTTCAGCGCGGCGGCATCCGAACCGGCTTGCGGCTCGGTGATGCCCAGCGCCACGGGCGGATCGCCGGACACCAGGCCGCCCAGAACGCGCGATTTGATCTCCTCCGACCCAAACTGGACGATATCGCGGATGGTGATCATCCCCAGGGCATAGATGATGCCCAGCGGAAACGCGTGGCGGCCGAGGGTTTCGCATACCAGGGTCATGGTCTGGATATCGGCGGAAGTGCCGCCATACTCCTCGGGTACACCCAACCCCAGAATGCCAAAATCGGCCAATGCCTGCCAGGGTTTATAGGGAAACTCTTTGGCCTCATCCAACTCAGCCATCAGGCTGTCAGGAACCTCGCGCTGCAAAAGCTCTTCCAGGCTATGGATGAGCAGTTCCTGTTCTTCAGTCAAACGGAAGTCCATTGGAATGTCCTTTTGAAGATAACCGTCGCCAGTTATCTGGTTTTAGTCGCCGGTTGACCCGTTGACCTCAAAGGCGAGGACAACCTGGTCAGAGTCACCGTGATTGACAAACACGGCGTGCAGCGGTGCGCCCACCCGAATGTCATTGAGTGCTGTACCGCTGCCGGAAAGAATCTGGGCAGTGAGCGCGGGGCCTTCGGGTAGGCGAACAACGCCCGAGCAGTACGGGTTCTGACGGCTGTAACCGTGCGTGTTCATGCCCGGCAGGCCCACGTAGATGATCGTAAAACCTTCCAGCCGGCCCGCTCCGGAAAGCTCGACCCATTCCATTTCCGCCTGGTAACAGCCTGGACATAACGGGCGCGGGGGCAGGTAGACTTCACCGCAGTTTGTACAGCGCGCAGCCATCAGACGACGCTCGGCCAGGAACTGGTTGTAACCAGTGTGGTTGAAACGCCGCGAGTTCCGACGGCACCGGATCGTTCAATTTACCTCCTCTCAAAGATATGCACGGCGCTGGTCTGGCCGGTACCGCCAACGTTGTGGGTCAGCGCCAGGTTCACATCGCGGGCCACCTGACGACCGTCCGCCTCGGCGCGCATTTGCTTCCATACTTCGACCACCTGGCCAATGCCCGAAGCGCCGACCGGGTGACCCTTGGCTTTCAGGCCGCCAGATGGGTTCAAAGGGATGCGCCCATCGCGAGCAGTCATACCATCCTGAGCGGCTGCCGCGCCCGACCCCGGTTCAAAAAAACCGAGGTCTTCGCTGGCAATGATTTCGGCGATCGTGAAGCAGTCATGTACCTCGGCCATTTTGACATCCTGCGGGGCAATGCCGGCCATCTGATAGGCTTCATGGGCCGCCTGCCGGGCGGAACGCAGCGATACGAGGTCGGGCCGCGCGTACAACGCGCCGTCGCTGGCCTGGCCCGAGCCAATTACATACAGGGGCATTTCACTAAAAGCCCGCGCCAGATCCTCTGCTACCAGTAGCAAAGCAGCCGCGCCATCCGATACCGGCGAGCAATCGTACAGGCACAATGGGGCAGCGATGGGGGGGTTGGCCTGCGGGTCGCGCAGAAAATCGTATACATCCTTCCAATGGGGTTTTGGCAGTCCCTGCGCCACGGCATTCGCCCGGGCTTTTTCCATCGTTTGAGGAATGGTGCGTTGGAGCTGGGCGTTTTCGTTCAGCGCCCCGTTCTCGTGGTTCTTGATCGCCACATCCATCAACATTTCGGGAGAGGCGTTATAACGCGCCATGTAAGCCGTTGCCATGGCCGCATAAAAACCGGGGAAAGTGAAGCCGGCTGGGATCTCATAGAGCACATCCGCCGCGGTGGCGAGCACCTGAGTGACGCGCTCAATCGACAGGCCGGTCATTTTTTCTACCCCGCCCACCAGGACCACGTCGTACAGCCCGGAGGCAATCGCCAGAATACCCTGGCGCAGCGCCACCCCCCCGCTGGCACAGGCATCTTCCACGCGGGTGGCCGGGCGCGGGGTCAGCCCGACCCAATCCGCGAGGATTGGAGCGAGCTGACCCTGGTTTTCGAACAACTCGCTGCTGAAATTCCCCACGTACATAGCTTCCACCTGGCGCGGGTCCAGGCCGCGGTCGATCGTCTGGCGCATGGACTGGAAGGCCTCAACGAACAGGTCCCGCGCGGACTGATCGGGGAAGACGCCGAAGCGGCTCATCCCCGCGCCTACCACCGCTACGCCGCGTCCAAGTTTTCGTTCTGGCATACGAATGGCATTCCTATCTTTAACACTCGCCCAATAACGCGGGCGGTCGGGTCAACTTCCTCGCGGAGGAGCTGAAGCTCCAGGCCGGTAGGCTCAGCAGTGATCATGAGGTCATCTGCAAAGGGCATGTCAAAACCGGTGTTGGCAGTGATATCTTCGCGGGTCACGCCCGGGTGCAGGCTTTCCACGCGCATGCACTTGTTTTGCGGGTCAAAACCCATGATCGCCAGGTTGCTGATCACCTTATAGGGGCCGCTGTCGGGCGGCAGCCCGGCAGCCTCGCGCGCGCCTGGGCCGCTCAGATAGCCGGGGGTGGTAATAAAATCCACCCGGGAGACGAACTTGCGCCGCTCGTGCGGCACAATGGAAACCGTCTGCCAGCATAAGGAGGCCAGGTCATTGGCCCCACCGCTGCCGGGCAGGCGAACTTTGGGGTGGGCATAATCATCCCCGATCATCGTGGAGTTGAGGTTGCCATAGCGGTCGATTTGCGCGCCGCCCAGGAAACTGTAATCGACCATGCCGCGCTGGCAGGCCTCCATGATGTCGAACATGCTGCTGTGGACGAGAGCGCCGGTCTGGGTAGGCGAGCCGCCGACTGAAATGGGCAGCTTTTCCAGGATAGGGGCCATACTGCCCGCTTCGAAAAGGATGACGAGGTTGGGCGCGTGGGTCTTCTGGGCCAGCATCGCCGCAGCCAAAGGCGCACCGGTGCCTATGACGGCGGTTTTGTTATCCTCCAGCAGGTGGGAAGCGGCGCAGACCATCAACTCCATCAGGGTATAGCGACCGCTTTGCTGGACATTTTGTTCAGCCATCACGACTGCTCCTCTCCCAGCCCCTTTTCAGCGGTTCCCCCGCGCGCAGCATATCCAGGCGCGGTTTGCCGCCGACCAAATCGAGATACGCGCCAAAATCACGCGTGCCGTAGATGTATTTGTCGATAAAAGCTTTGAAGACGGCCGGATCCTTTTCTGCTTCGACCCAGGCAGCCAGGTGCTCCTCATCCGAGGTGTATTCGTAGGGCATTTCGCCCGGGTAGCTGCCGCCCGGGACCAGGCAAACCGCGTCGGTCAGAAAGAAAGGAATGGTGGTGCGGGACGGGTCGCGGCGAAATTCATCGGTGCTGACGATGCGCTCGGTGGTGATGATCAGCCGCTTGGAAGCGCGGGCTAAATCAACATCGACGATGCTGATGCCGTCGATGCGAGCGTTGCCGTAGATGTCCGCCTGGTGGACGTGGATGATGCCAACATCGGGGAACAAGGCCGGAATGGCCAGGTAGGTCTGATCGGTGTATGGGCACTGAATGGTTTTGGCCGGGCTGTGCCGCTGCGTGTCGGTGCCGAGCATCACCCGCGCGGGGAGGAAAGGCACGCCCATGGCGGCTGCCTTATAACGCCAGGCCAGGCCGGCGTTGCTCCACTCGGTGGTGCGCACCGCACCACTCTCGATCAGGCGGCGCGCGTTTGGAGAAAGGCCGCGCATCTCCAGGCCGACCACGTAAGAAATATCGCAGCGGTCAATCACATTCCCTGCGGCCAGGATTTGAAAATCATGCGTTGCGCAGTGCCCGGCAAAGCCGAGGTGCTGTTTGCGCGCCCGCACGATCTCGTGCATCACGGCCGTGGAGATGCGGACGCTGCCAAAACCGCCCGTAGCAATATAGTCTCCATCCTGGATGAAATTGGCCACTGCATCCCGGACGCTCATGCTTTTATCCGTCATGGCGCGGGATTTCTGGCGGAAGAACGCACGCGCCTCATCCACGTCCGGCGGCATAAACAACTCAGCCGGTGGGGCTTGCACGTTCGTTATGCGTATTTTCTTCTCGGTTTCTACCATACGATCCTCAATACAATCCATATATAAGATATTCTAAATCATCTTAGATCATGAACGTATCAATAATTGACAAATATCCCTCACTAAGGCGCTTGATTCGTAGTTCAATTCCCGATATCCTAAGGAGGGAACCGGGTGAAGCCAACAAAACATCAAGCTCCCTGTGCCGAATATGAGGTAAAACATGCTGATCAACGAACTGGCAGAAACGATCCCCCTGGACCGGGGCATGGGAGTTCTCATTGGGGAATGGGCAACCGGGGACCATTGCGGTGCCCGGCTGCTGGGAAGCGCAGGGGTACTCAAAAACCGTGGATGGGCCCGCGCATTACCGGCGGAGTGTGTTTCTTCCTGCCGGGTGGGCCGGACGGCGAATTCAATTGGAATTTGACGCAGTCAGTTATGCCTGCGTGGTTTATTGCAACGGCATTCAGGTGGGAACGCACCGGGGCATGTGGACGCCTTTTGCTGTTGATATCAGCGCGGCAGCCCGACCGGGCGAAGAAAACCGGCTGGAGGTGGTGGTATACAAACCGGGGCAGCGCTACCCGATGCGCGCCAGCCTGGCCGGTTTTTTGCCAGACCTGGCGACTACCTTTGGCGGGATCTGGCAAGCGGCGCGGCTGCGTGGAGTGAATTATGGATTGGAAGCGGTCCAGGTGACGGCTGATTATGCAGATCGCACCATCCGGGTGCAGTGCCGGGCGGAAACCAACGGGGCGCAGCCCAAAAAACCGGAATGGAGGATCGAGGTTTGGACGGGCGAGCAGCAGATAACCGGCCAGCGCCTGCCCTTCATGGCGGATGGAAAAATGGATTACCGTATTCCCCTGCCGGATGGACAACGATGGAGCCCGGAACAGCCTGCGTTGTATAAAGTGGTGGTGACACTGCTGGAGGAAGGACAGGCCGCGGCGCAGTATTCGGGGCGTACGGGGCTGCGCCAGCTATCCGCCGATGGCGATCTGCTGCTGCTCAACGGCAAAACTTTTCTGCTGCGCGGGGTCCTCTCGTGGGGCTGGGAACCGCAACGGATCGCGCCGCGCTATAGCCTGGAAGAGGCGCGGGCAGAGATGCGCCGGGCGCGCGAGATGGGCTTTAACCTGATCAAGCTGTGCCTGTTCATCCCCAACCAGGCATATTTTGAGGCCGCCGACGAAGAGGGCATGCTGCTGTGGGTGGAGCTGCCCATGTGGCTGCCGGAGGTGAATGACGACCTGCGCGAGCAGGCGCCGCAGGAGTACGCGGAAATGGTGGCCGGGCTGCAGCAGCATCCCAGCGCGGCGCTGTACAGCCTGGGCTGCGAGCTCAGCCAGGCGGTGGACACGCGCCTGCTGGCGCAGCTCAACCAGGTGGTGCGCCAGCGGGTTCGGGATGTGCTGCTATGTGACAACAGCGGATCGGGCGAATCGTACGGAGGCTTCGAATTTGATTTTGCCGACTTTCGCGATTATCACCCGTATTACGACCTGCATTACTTCGAGCCGCTGCTGGATAACTGGCGCCGCGACTGGCAAACGCAGCGCCCGTGGATTTTTGGCGAGTTCTGCGACGCGGATACCTTCCGCGACCAGGAAGAAATCACCCAGGCCAACGGCGGCGCGCGGCCCTGGTGGCTGACCGGGGACAACCCGGTGGCAGCCTGGCGGTCGGAAGGGACAGCCATGGTGGCATGGCGGGAACGGATGGAACAGGCACAGGCGGGCTTCTCCACGCAAGAGATCGTCCAGGTTTCCTACCAGCAGGCGTACACCATCCGCAAGTACACGCTGGAAGCGCTGCGCCGGCGGCGAGGGATGGGCGGGTACGTGATTACCGGGCTGCGCGATACACCGATCTCGACGTCCGGAGTGTGGGATGACCTGGACCGCGCCAAATGGTCACCGGCAGCTTTCCGGCAAATCAACGGCGAGGCGGCGCTGTGCCTGGACGTGGGCAGGCGCAGGCAGTGGCGGAACGGCGGCGACCGGCCGGATCGCCTGGATGCACACTGTTTCTGGTCAGAAGATGCGGCGCGCTGGTATGTAATTGTGAGCAGCGAGAAAGCTTTTGGATCCGGGGCGCGTCTGGATTGGACACTGCGGAATCCTACCAAGCGCGTGGTGGCAGCCGGGTCCGGGCGGTTAGAGAATGATACAGTCCCTGGCATACCCGGCCAGGTAGGGGTCATCCAGTGCATGCTGCCGCCGGTTGAGCGCGCGGTTGAAATGGAATTGAAGGTTATTCTGTCCGAGGGCGGTCGCCGGGTGATCAACCAGTGGCCGGTGTGGCTCTACCCGCGCCCGGGTGGGCTGCCAAAAGGAATAGGCGTGGTGGACCCGACGGGGGTATTGAACAGGCCGGGCGATTGGCTGAAACCCGCCCCACGCTTTGTTGCCGGGGAGATCCCAAAAGGACGGGCGCTGCTGGTGACCACGGTACTGGATGAGCCGCTGTGGCAATTTATCAGGGATGGCGGGCGGACGCTGCTGCTCCAGCAGGGAGATGGGCCCTTGCCCGCGCGGCGCTGCCCGTTCTGGCGCGAAGCGATCAAACTGTTCGCGGAGCATGCCCTGTGGGAGGTTTTTCCGAACCGGGGGTTCACAGATATGCAGTTCTTCGGGCTGGCCAGCGACCTGGCCTTTGACACATCCCGGCTGCCCGCAGCGCTGCCGAAGGAAGCCGCGATCCGCCCGATTTTGCGGCGGTTGGATGCACGGGAGTTCCACATGAGCGAATATTTGTTCGAGGCGCGGGTGGGCAAAGGCGTACTGATGGCCTGTGCGCTGAACCTGGATGGCGGAGCAGGCGCGCAACCGGAGGGGCGGAGGAACGTGGCGGGCGCGGCGATGCTGGCAGGGATGGTGGGGTGCTTGAAAGAGGGGTGATTAATGGATCGTCAGCAAGAATGGGCCAGGCAGTGTTGGTTTGCGTTATTACTGCCCAGATGAGGGGTCAGTGCGCGCCCAGTATCTTGAGCATTTTCTCGGTGCTTTTCAGGCCGTGACCGGTGAAGACGGTGACCACCTGCTCGCTGTCCGGTTTGTGGCGCAGGTAGCGGGCAGCAGCGGCGGTGGCAGCGGCAGCCGTGGGCTCGATATAGGCGCCCTGGCGGGAAACTTCTATCAGGGAGGCCTGGATCTCCTGCTCGCTGACGGTGAGAAACGTGCCGCCGCTCTGGCGCACGGCCTGAAGGATTTGCAGGCCGCGCACGGGTTCCGCGATGGCAATGCCTTCTGCCAGGGTATCCTGTTTGGCAATGGTTGGAATTGTATCCAGACCGGCGTGGAAAGCTTCGGCCAGGGGGGCGGCGTTCTCCGCCTGCACCGCGATCATCCTGGGCAAAGCGGGGATTTCCCCGGCTAGCAGCAGTTCGCGAAACCCGATGGCTGCGCCCAGAAGGAGGGTGCCGTTCCCGACCGGCAGGATGACGGTGTCGGGAGCGCGCCAGCCAAGCTGCTCCCATACCTCGAAGGCCCAGGTTTTGGTGCCGTGGAAGAAAAAGGGGTTCCAGGAATGGCTGGCGTAGTAATGGGTTTGGGCGGCTGCCCAAACGGCGCGAGCGGTATCTTCACGCGAGCCGGGCACGAGCGTCAGGTTTGCGCCGTACATGGCGATCTGAGCGGTTTTGGCGGGAGAGGTAGCGGCGGGGACGAAGATCTGGCAAGCGATGCCGGCCCGCGCGCACCAGGCAGCGATGGCGCAGCCGGCGTTTCCGGAAGAATCCTCGACCACCGCGCGGATACCCAGTTCATTGGCCTTACTGATCAGAACGGCCGCGCCGCGATCTTTGTATGAGCCGGTTGGAAAGAGCTGGTCCTGCTTGACCAAAACCGCCACGCCACCGAGTTTGAACGGGGCCAGCGGGGTAAAGCCTTCGCCAAAGGTGATGATGTTGCGGTCCGCATCGATGGGGATGGCTTCGCGGTAGCGCCACAGTGAAGGCGGGCGAGATTGGATTTTCGCGCGGTCGAAGGAAGGTTGAAAGTCCAGATCGAGCAGGCCGCCACAGTCGCACTTCCAGCGGATGGTGGTAGCGGGGTATTGTGCGCCACAATTTTGGCAGGTTAGGGTGGGCATGCGCATTCTCCGATATAGGGTAAAATGATTGTACTATTGGAACCGATGAGCATCGAGGACAAATTCCTTTCAAGATTATCGCGCGGCGGGCTGGTATCGCAGGACGAATACGACCAGCTCAGCCAGGATTTAACGCCAGAAAATTTGGCCGTAGCGCTGGCGCGGCGCTACAACATCACCGGTGAAACACGCATGCTGGAAGAGGCCGCCCGGCTGTACGCGCAAGCCGGATTACATTACGAAGTGATGGAGTTATGCAGCCGCTTTCCGCGCTCGCGAGCGCTGCAAAAGCTGGTGCAGCGCACGCTGCCGCGCATCCGCAAGGATTACCCGGATATCAAAATGATCGGGAAGCTGATGGATGAGGCGTTCCTGGTGATCGACCTGGATTCGGGCAAGATGGTGCGGTTTCCGCCAATTATGCCGGCGGGGTGAGAAAAGAAAGAACCATCCCCCCTTCCCGCGGGAAGGGGGAAATTTCAAGAGGGAGCCCCCGCGCAGCAAGCTGCGCGGGGGCTCCCTCTTGACTCCCTGCGGGGCATGGGCTGCCTGATAACTTCTCGCTGGGCATGAGGGTCTGCTTGACTCCCAATGTGTAAACGGGCTGCCTGCTTCCTGGTCAAAGGTCTAGACTTCTTTTCCGGGTATTGACACTTGCCTGGAAGCTTGATAAACTGTGAACAGATTATGTAAAGAAGTACGTTTTTTGAGGAATGACCAATGGCTCGCTTGCTGATCAAGACCAACCTGGTTCCACTGACCGCCCTGAACGGGGGTGTTGGGTTTGCCTTGTCGGAGTGCGCCTGCTGAAGGAATAGCTATACGAAACCTTTCGGCCGCGGTGCGCTCCAGCCCGCGGCCGTTGTGTTTGCAGCAGTGTAGACTGCCAACCCTTCCCCGGCCCGGGCACGTACCCGCGGCCGATTTTTATTTGCATGATTGACTAATGTTGTGATCGTTTTACGGAGGAAGGAACCATGTCTATTCTTAACTGCTGACAACCTGGGTGTATCCTTTGGCGCATTTGACCTGTTTCAAGGGTATCTCCGTCACCATTGCCAATGACAGCAAGATCGGCCTGATCGGGCCCAACGGGATTGGCAAGACCTCGCTGCTGCTGCTCCTGGCGGGGATCAACCCGCCCACCACGGGCAAGGTGCACATTGCCCGCGGGCGCAGCCTGGGCTACCTGCGCCAGGAGGCCGTGGATGCCTTCGCCGACCGCGAGAACACCGTTTACAGCGAGATGCTGACCGTCTTCGCCGATCTGCAGGAGCAGCAGGCGCGCCTGCACGAGCTGGAAGCCAGGATGGCCGACCGGCGAACCTTACCTCCGAAGAACTGGAAGAACTGCTGGAAGAGTACGGGCAGCTGCAGGAAGCTTTCGATCACGCCGGCGGGTACGATTATGAGATGCGCATCCAGCAGACACTGGAAGGGCTGGGGCTGGGCAAGAAGCACTGGCACATGCCGCTCAACCACCTGAGCGGCGGGCAGAAAGACGCGCGCGCTGCTGGCGCGCCTGCTGCTGGAAAAGCCCGACCTGCTGATGCTGGATGAGCCTACCAACCACCTGGATATCGAAGCGGTGGAATGGCTGGAGCGCATCCTGCGCGAGTGGGAAGGCGCGGTGCTGATCGTCAGCCACGACCGCTACTTCCTGGACAACACGGTCAACACGATCTGGGAGATGAGCCGCGACGGCATCGAGGTGTACACGGGCAACTACAGCGCCTACCTGCTGCAGCGCCAGGAACGCTGGGAGTATTACGAGCGGGTCTTTCGAGGAAGAAAAAGCACGCCTGCTCAAAGAAGTGGATTACGTCCAGCGCAACTGGGTGCGCGCCAGCACGCACGCGCAGGCATTGGGCCGGCTGCGACGCCTGACCCGCGACCTGGCGATCGTCGAGACGTACGGCATCCTGGCGCTGCGCAGCGGGAAGAAATGGTCGGAGTTCGATTTTGGCACCTACCATACCGACCGGCCGCTGGATGTGATCGATGCGATCCGCAAGGTGAACGCGATCCGCATGCCCAACGGGCGCCCGCCGGTAATCCGCCCGCGGCTGGCAGAAACGCACACCAGCGGAACGATCGTACTGCGCGCCGCGGAGGTGACCATCGGCTACCCGGGCAACGCGCTGTTTACCGCGCGCAATCTCGAGCTGCGCCGCGGCGAGTGCGCCGCGCTGATCGGCCCGAACGGCAGCGGCAAAACCACCTTTCTAAAGACTCTGCTGGAACAGGTGGAACCGCTGAAGGGCAAAATTCAGCTGGGCGCCAGCCTGAAGATCGGCTACTTTGCCCAGGCCCACGACGGCCTCAATGGCGAGCACAGCGTGATGGACGAACTGGTGCGGCACAAGCCCATGCAGGCAGAAGCGGCGCGCAGCTACCTGGCGCCCTACCTGTTCCGCGGCGAAGACGTGTTCAAGCCGGTCTGCTGCTCTGAGCGGCGGCGAGCGCGCCCGGCTGGCGCTGGCAATCCTGGCGCTGGACGGGGCCAACTTGCTGCTGCTGGATGAGCCCACCAATCACCTGGACATGCCCGCACGCGAGGCGCTGCAGGAAGTGCTGGAGAATTTTTCGGGCACCATCCTGCTGGTATCGCACGACCGCTACCTGATCGACCGGCTGGCAACCCAGATCTGGGATTTGCACGGCAGTCACCTGCACGTCTTCCAGGGCAGCTACCGCGAGTACCTCTTACGGCGGGCAACACCGGGCGCGTCCAGCACGGCGCGGCAAATTTTGTTATCGCCCAAACCGATGATGCGCGACAACAGCAAGCAGACGCGCCAGCGCGCGCTGGACCTGGCAATGCTGGAAGAGCGCATCCGCGAGAAGGAAAAAGATATCCAGCGCCTGTCTGGCGAGCTGCAGAAAGCCGGGCAAGCGGGCACCTTTGACAAGATCAATAAGATCAGCTGGCAGGTAGCCCAGGCCCAGGCCGCATTGGAAAGCCTGATGGCAGAATGGGAAAAACTGGCGACCTGAAAATAATCGTAGCAGCGGCATTTGCATACGCAAATGCCGCTGCTCATAAAAATAGGAGCACGCATGAACTTCATCCCCCATCCCTATCGATCCGCGGTTCTCCAGGCGATTCTCGAACTGGTCAGAAGGCGGCCCGCAGAACGCATGCTGGATTACCCCAGCCTGATGGACATTCAGGAACTGCTGATCCAACCACAGACCCAGGCGGCGACGCGCGTGTGGGAAACGGAAACCGGCCGCTTCGTGGGGTACGCGCTGATTAACTATGGGGAATCATACGCGGACCTGGCCTTTGAATATGATCCGGAATTCGCTGACAGCGAAATCGGCGACGCGATGATTGCCTGGGGCGAGGAAGCCTACCGGGACTGCTTCCACGGGGAGACCAGCGAGCTGACTTCGAGCGCCCGCGCGGTGCAGCCCGAGCGAATCGGGCTGCTTGAAAGGCATGGTTTTATACGGGAAGCGGATTCTGTCTTGCATCTGGAACGCAGCCTGGAGGTGCCAATCGCCAAACCGCAAACCTCCCCGGGGTTCATCCTGCGGCCCGTAACAGGCGCAGAAGAAGACGCCGCCTGGGTGGCGCTGCACCAGGCCGCCTTTGGCACCCAAAACATGACCCTGGAAGGGCGCCATTCCATGACCGGGCTGGCGGACTATGAGCGCGAGCTGGATCTGGTGGCGGTCGCGCCGGACGGGCGGCTGGCGGCGTACGTGTTTGGCTCGTTCAACCGGGAGGAAATGGCACTGTGCGGCCAAAAGATCGGCTTTACCGACCCGGTGGCAACCCACCCGGATTTCCAGCGGCGGGGCCTGGCGCAAGCACTGCTGCTGGAAGCCATGCGGCGCTTCAAACGGCGCGGCTTGCAGGTGGCGCGCCTGGGTACAAGCAGCGCGAACATCGCCATGCAGAAAGCGGCGCAAGGGGTGGGGTTTTGCGTGGTCGACCAATCCTACCACTACGCGAAACGGCTGCGCGATAACCGGCGCGGAAATTATTGGAAAGCAGAATGGATCTGATTGACTGGATCGAGAAAAACCTGAACCCCAAGCCCTGCAACTCGGAAGAATTCTTTTACGAGGAGATGGAGTTGCAGTCCGGGTTCTGCCTGCCGGTAATCTACCAGCCGTTTGACGCGCGGACCGCCTGGCATTGGAGCGACCGGGGATCGTTATACGATTTCCTGTATGCCACGGAAGGGGAAGGCAAGCGGCTGCTCGACTTTGGTCCAGGCGATGGGTGGCCTTCGCTAATTGTGGCGCCGTTTGCCGGGGAAGTGGTAGGGGTGGATGGATCGCGCAAGCGGGTGGAAGTTTGCACCCAAAACGCGGCCCGGTTGGGGATCCACAATGCGCGGTTTGTGCATTACGAGCCGGGCTGCCGGCTGCCTTTTGCGGATGAAAGCTTTGACGGGGTGATGGCGGCCTCAGCGATCGAGCAGACGCCGGATCCAAAGGCCACGCTGAGCGAGCTGTTCCGCGTGCTGCGACCAGGCGGAAGGCTGCGGATGGCCTACGAGGGGTTGAGCATGTACCGGGATGCGCGAGAAAACGAAGCGGATCTGGAAGCCGCCGGGGAGCGAGCAACCTGGTTGACGCTTTACGCGCGCGACCTTGCGCAAGAGCAGGCGCGGATGGCAAAGATCAAGTTTGCCATGCCGGTTAAGGAAATATTGCAGGCCTTTTCTTCGGGGAGGGAGCGCATCGCCTGGGAAGAAATCGAGCCCGGCCGACTGGAAAAGCTGCGCGCGCGGGTGATGGAGACCCGGATCTGCAGGCTGCGCCACCCGGCGGGGAGAACCTACTGCCGGTGGATGAAGGAAATTGGCTTTTCCCACGTACTGCCCACGCACAGCGGGGCCTGGTTCGCGGGGAAATTATTTCGCCAGATGGCAGAGGAAACCCGGCCCGGCAGCCTGGAAGATGTCGACGCGCTGCTGCGCCCGCTGGTGAAAATCGTGGTGCAGATGCGCGCTCCGCTGGAGATCGATGGATACAGCGCCGACCCGCCAATAACGGCAGTTAAGTAAAGGTTGAAAACCATTAGCTTGATGAAACGAGTAGGGATGCGCGTTGCGACCAACCTGGATCAACAGACGGTTTCTCCAGGATACGCTGGAGTCCAGGAAAATGACGTCACATTTAGCCTCGAACGCCACCGCTATGCGGTGGACCACCGCATAGCGGTGGCGCCGGAGCGAATCGCCGGAGAAATGATCGCCCAGCGGGTGGAGGCGGGTAAGATGAAAATACGGTAAGATGATTTCGAAGCGGTGTGTAACAATCGCACGCCAGGTAGCATAGTAAGAAAGGGAACGTGCCTTGCAGCTGCGAAATGAGAAGTGGGCTGCTAACCAGGTGCCAGGCATGCAGGAGGGCAAGAAAAAAGCCAGGGGAACCGGGCAGGGATGCCCGGGCTACAGGACATTGAATTTTTCGAGGAATTATGACGATACCTCTCAGGCAATATTGGGAACTGCTGTCACGACACATTCAACCCCAGAAGGGGCGCTTTGCCTTGCTGGCGGTGATGCTGCTGGGCAGCATTGGGCTGCAAGTGGTGAACCCGCAAATTATGCGCTTTTTTATCGACACGGCGCTGGATGGCGGGGCCATGCAGCAGTTGACGCTGGCCGCGGCGGCTTTTATCGGCATCGCGATTCTCCAACAGGTGGTTTCGATTTGCGTGACCTACCTGGGGGAAAACGTGGCCTGGACGGCGACTAACGCGCTGCGCGCCGAGCTGGCCTGGCACTGCCTGAACCTGGATATGAGTTTCCACAATGAGCACACCCCCGGCGAGCTCATCGAACGCATCGATGGAGATGTAACCGAGCTGGCCACATTCTTTTCACAGATGGTGGTGACGATGTTCGGCAACGGGCTGCTGCTGGTGGGCATCCTGATCGCGCTGCTTTTGGAGGACTGGCGCGCCGGGCTGGCGTTCAGCGTATTCGCGGTGATTTCGGTGTTGATCCTGAACCGGGTGCGCGACATTGCCATCACCGAGCAAAAGGATTTGCGCCAGGCCGAAGCGGACCTGTTTGGGTTCGTGGAGGAGCAGCTGAACGCAACTGAAGATGTGCGTTCGAGCGGCGCGGTGGGTTTCAGCTTGCGCGAGCTGTTCCGGCTGCAGGGTAACATCCTGCGCCAGAACCGCAAAACTGAATGGAAGGGCTGGATGATCCACAACATTATGGGGGGAATCCTGCTGGTGGGTAATCTAGTGGCATTCACCTCCGGTACGCTGCTGTACCAGAGCGGCGCCATAACGATTGGGACGGTATACCTGTTCATTTACTACTTTAATTTGCTGGAAGCCCCCATCTGGACGCTGACGCACCAGGTGCAGAGCTTCCAAAAGGTTGGCGCGTGCATCCAACGCCTCAGCGAGCTGCGCAAGATCCAGACGAAGGTGATGGATGGCAAAGACGGGAAAGCGCACGATCTCCCTACCCCAGCCACGGTCGAGGCCGGCGGGCCGTTGGGATTAACGTTCGAGGAAGTGTCCTTCTCGTATAACACGGAAGATACAATCCTGTGCGATCTCACCTTCCAACTGCAAGCAGGCAAGGTGCTGGGGCTGCTGGGGCGTACCGGCAGCGGGAAAACGACGCTCACCCGGCTGGTCTTCCGGCTGTACGACCCGAGCGCCGGGCGCATATTGGTGAATGGGGCGGACCTGCGCGATGGAGCAATCGAGGGACTGCGGCGCCATATTGGCGTGGTCACGCAGGAGGTGCAGCTGTTCCGCGCCAGCGTGCGGGATAACCTGACCTTTTTTGACCCCGCTATCCCAGATGAGCGCATTATTCGCGTGCTGGAAGATTTGGAACTGGGGGGTTGGTACCAAAGCCTACCGGCGGGGCTGGACACCCGCATCGAGACCGGCGGGCACAGCCTGTCGGCGGGGGAAGGCCAGCTGCTGGCCTTCGCGCGCATCTTCTTGCGCAACCCGGGGCTGGTGATCCTGGACGAGGCGTCTTCGCGGCTGGACCCGGCCACGGAACAGCGCATCGAGCGGGCCATTGACAAGCTGCTGAAGGACCGGACGGCGATCATCATCGCGCACCGGTTAGGAACGGTGCAGCGGGCGGATGAAATCATGATCCTGGAGGGCGGCAAAATCTGCGAACACGGATCCCGTGCAGAACTGGCCGGGGACCGAAATTCGCAGTTCTACCGCCTGCTGCAAACCGGGCTGGAGGAGGTGTTGGTGTGAACACCAATGGCGTGAACGACAATAGCATGAATGCCAATAACGTGACGGGTACCAATGGAAAAACGAGCAATGGCAGAGCAAACGGCGCGAAACCCGGAGCGGAACAAGCGCACGGCCTGCCCGCCTGGCGGGTCATTTTTGAGGTAGTTCGCTTCCGGCCGCTGCTGTGGCTGGTCGACTTTCTTTCGGTGATCCTCTTTCGCTTTTGCTGGCAAATCGCGCCGGGCTTGATCCTACAGGCATTTTTCAACATGCTGACCGGCGAAGGCGCCGTGGGGCTTAATCTCTGGACGGTGATTGCACTGGCTTTTGGGACCTACCTGGGGCGCGTGGTGGGAGGATACGGTTTTTACTGGGCGGACGTGCCGCTGTTCTCGGACGGCGCGTTTTTACTGCGCAAGAATTTGCTCAAGCACATCCTGCGGCGGCCGGGCGCAACCCCGCTGCCCGATTCGCCGGGGGAGGCCGTGTCGCGCTTCCGCAACGATGTGATGGAGATTCCGCTGTTCGTCATCTGGAGCAACGACATGATGATCGGCGTGCTGATTATTGCCGCCGCGATTGTGATGATGACGAGCATCAGCGTGTCGGTGACGCTGCTGGCGCTGGCGCCAGTGCTGGTGGTGGGGATTATCGCGAACGCAGCGGCGGGGCGCATCGAGCAGTACCGCATCGCCAGCCGCCAGGCGACCGGCAAAGTGACCGGTTTTATCGGCGAATTTTTCGGCGCGGTACAGGTGATCAAGGTGGCGACGGCCGAGCGGAACGTGATCCAGCATTTCAACGGGATCAACGAAGAGCGGCGCAAGTTCGCGCTGCGCGAGCGGCTGTTCGACGAGGTGCTGCACTCGATCTACCGCAATATGGGCAGCCTGGGGACGGGCATCATTCTGCTGCTGGCCGGGCAGTCGATGCGCGCGGGGACGTTTACCATCGGCGATTTTTCGCTGTTTGTCTTCCTGCTGGGCAGCATGGGCGACCTGTCTACCATGTACGGGCAGTTCGTGGCGCGCTACCGGCAGTTAAATGTGTCGGTGCAGCGCATGTACCGGTTGATGGAAGGCGCGCCGCTGGAGGCGCTGGTGGAGCCCGGCCTGGTGAACCTGGAAGGCCCGCTGCCGGTGGTAGACTACCCGGAGCGGACTGCCGGCGACCGGCTGGACACGCTCGAGGCACGGGGGCTGTCCTTCCACTACCCGAACAGCGCGAATGGGATCGAGAACGTGGCCTTGCGGATCAAGCGCGGGCAGCTGACGGTGGTCACCGGGCGGGTGGGGTCAGGGAAAACTACCCTGCTGCGCGTGCTGCTGGGGCTGCTGCCTAAGGAATCCGGGCAGGTTTTCTGGAACAGCGAGCCGGTGGAGAAAGCGGGCGAATTTTTCATCCCGCCGCGCTGCGCGTATACCGCCCAGGTGCCGCGCCTGTTTAGCAACAGCCTGCGCAATAATATCTTGCTGGGGATGGATAGATCGGACGCGGAGATCGCGGACGGCGGCGCGGCTGGCGGTGATGGAACGCGACCTGGGCGAGCTGGAAAAAGGGCTGGACACGGTGGTGGGACCGCGCGGGGTGAAGCTGTCCGGCGGGCAGGCGCAGCGCACGGCGGCAGCGCGCATGCTGGTCCGAGAGCCGGAACTGCTGGTATTTGACGATCTTTCCAGCGCGCTGGATGTGGAGACGGAGCGCCTGTTGTGGGAGCGCCTGTTCGAGGCGCCGGACGGGGGCCAGGCGAACCGGACCTGCCTGGTGGTCTCGCACCGGCGGCCGGTGCTGCGCCGGGCGGACCATATCATCGTGATGAAGGATGGGAAAGTGAGCGCGGAAGGCCGGCTGGAGGAACTGCTGAAGACGAGCGAGGAGATGCGCCAGCTGTGGAAGACGGAAGGCTGACAACGGATTTTATCACGAATTACACGGATAATGCGGTTGCGACGAATGATACACGGATAAGAAAGATCTTGTATTAAAGATTTCGTATTCGAGCCATTCGTCCCATTCGCGGCATTCGCGTTTTAATGACATAACCGAAAATTTGTCAGCGCGGGTTGTTCCTACCCAGGTATATAATCTTCTTATCAAACCGTTAAAAATGACAAAGGAGCAACCTATGCAGTGGGAAGAACTGACCTCTACTGATTTCGCGAAGGCGGTTATGGAAACGGGGGTGTGCGTGATCGCCTTTGGGGTGGTGGAAAAGCACTCGGAACATCTGCCGCTGGGAACGGACTTCCTCAATGGGCACAAGATCGCCAGCCTGGCGGCGGAAAAAGAAGCGGCGGTGGTTTTCCCGCCGTTTTACTTCGGGCAGATTTATGAAGCGCGCTGCTTCCCGGGGACGATTGCGCTGAAACCGACGCTGCTGCTGGATGTGGTCACGGCGGTGCTGGATGAGATCGGGCGCAACGGGTTCAAGAAGATCATTTTGTATAACGCGCACGGCGGCAACGCGCACCTGCTGCCGTTCCTGGCGCAGGCCAGCCTGTATGAGCAAAAGCCGTACACGCTGTATTTCTTCAACCCGAAGAGCGATGAGGCGGCGGACCGGGAGTGGCGGAGCATCGTGGAGAGCGAGGTGCACGGGCACGCGTGCGAGTGCGAAACGTCGGTGAGCCTGGCGAACCACGCGGAGCTGGTGCACATGGAGCGGGTGGAGCCGGGGACAAGGCCGCTAGGACGCTTGAGCCATGTGCCGGGGGCGTATTCAGGGATCTGGTGGTACGCGGATTTCCCGGATCATTATGCCGGGGACGCGGCGACGGCGACGATTGAGAAGGGGCGCAAGCTGCGGGAGATACAGGTGGATGCGCTGGCGAGGTTCATCAAGGCAGTGAAGGAAGATACGGTTACTGCGGCGCTGGAGAAGGAGTTCTTCGAGCGAGAGGCGGGGCTGAGGAAGTAAAAAAACAATACGGTTGTTAAGGTGCGGCGCGACAGGCGGAAGTCAGGGTTGGCGAAGCGAATGCCTTGCGCGGTGGCGAATTTTCGATTCGGCTTGAGGATGCGGAAGAGGGTCGGGGTCCGGAGTAAAATTGGGCAGCGGGCCGACAACCTTTCCAAGTTGGCGCCAGGCTTTGGCGGAGGCTTTTGGCGATGGGTTATGGGTGAGGCGGAAGGTTAGAACGGTGAGAGGGTCGGGTTTAAACGGCTTGCTGACATCGGATTTTAGGAGCGGAGGTGGAACGGGAGTGAGTTCCGGAGGCGGAACGGGGTAGTGTCCGGAGGAACGGGTAGTTGATGACGAGCGTTGAGAGTCTGGGAAGGAATCGTAGGAAGGAGGAGCGGGCTGGTCTTTGGTGGATGGCGGAGAAGCAGGCTGTGGGGTGCAAAGAGTGACCGGGGTAGGGAAGGAAGCCGGGGTAAACCTAGAATGGGAATCGAAGGTGTCGGGGGAGAGGCGGTCTTCGACGGCATTGAAGTAATCCTCGGGGCGGGTATTGGGAAATATTTGAAGCATGGTGTCGATGAAGTCATTGTAGGAGCCGGAGGGGGGTTGGGTCTGGGCAACACCGGTATGGGCTTCGCGGAGGTTGGCAAGGGTGTCGATGGGTTGGGCGGTCATGGCACGGTGCTCACGGGTGAGACGAGCAAGGGTGGAGAAGGCCATGCAGAGGGTGCGCAGCAGGAGGAGGCCTTCGTGGTAGTCGAGGCAGGCGCCGCTCCATTCGAGGACGCGGCGGATGTAGGCGCGCAGGACGAAGATTTCTTCTTCCAGACCGGGGAATTCGGTGTCGAGGGCTTCGAGGGCGGAGGTTTTCAGGCCGGGGACGCGGCGGGTGTAGAAGCCGTGTTTGAGAGCGTTGGTGTTGGCGGGCTGACCGCCGCGAGGGCGAGAGGATGGGGGATTGGTCATCGGTAGAGTCCTTTATGAAAGAGATAAATCGCAAAAGCACATCGCGACAGAAGTCGCGCAAGTGCAAAGAAAGAATAACGAGGTAAGGATTTTTAGAGAGGAATATTCGATTCTTGAAAACGAACAAGAAACGAATGGGGGGACGGCGAAAGGTTGTGAAGGTACTGGTGCGAGGATATCAGAAAGTGGAAGATGAAGATATCCCACGCGCAGGGGATAGGCGGGGGATAGTTAGGGGAGGATAACCGTGCAGCAGGATGCGCTGCATGAACCAACTTGGGGAATTTGGTGGAAATCTCGGGTACGGAGAGGATGCAGCGATGGAGGGAAAGGGGAATAATCGACGGGAAATTCAGGTCAACGCCCTGGCGAAGTTCATCAAGGCGGTGAAGGAAGATACGGTCACCCAGGTGTTAGAGAAGGAGTTATTCGAGCGAGAGGCCAGGATCCGCCGGTAAATCGACTCAAGCTTTCTTGTAAAAGTGGGGGAGGCCGCAAAGAGGGCGAACTTTACAAAGTTTTAATCCCTTTGCGCTCCTTGCAAAATTCGCGGTTTCACCCTAATTTTCTGTATAATTGTAATCATGAGAAAAGATCAGCTAACCGGTTTACTCCAGCAGCTGCGGGCCGAACTGAATAGGGTGATTGGTAAGCAAATCGAGGCGCTTTACCTGTACGGTTCACAAGCGCGCGGCGAAGCACGGCCCGACTCTGATTTGGATGTGCTGGTTGTCATCCGTGGCGATTATCAATACTTCGATCTGGTAGAACGGACAGGCGAGATTGCGGCGCGCCTGTCCCTGCAGTATGACACTGTGATCTCGCTTGCATTTACCTCTGCCGAGAAATATAACAACCAAAAAATACCATTCCTACTTAATGTCAGAGAAGAAGGGATCGCCATATGACCTCCGATGAAGCGCTGGTTACCAAAAAGGCAAAGGATAACCTGGAGGCAGCCGAACTACTCATCGGACAGGGTTTTATCGAGATTGCAGCCTCACGGGTGTATTACGCGATGTTCTATTTAGCTGAGGCGCTGCTTCTACGGAAAGGATACCATTTTTCCAGTCATTCAGCCGTGATTGCCGCATTTGGTAAAGAGTTCGCGAAAACCGGCGAACTGAGCCCGAAATATCACCAAAACCTGATCAAAGCACAGTCAATCCGGCAGATCAGTGACTATGGTTATAACGAACCTCTCCCGGTCGAAGACGTGAAGGAAGTGATGCGCTGGGCGAATGATTTTTACCAGGCGGCAGAACAATATCTGAGAGAATGAGTGACACTCTGGCTACCCTGATCATGACGACAGAGATGCGGGACCGGCTACGATTGAGAAGGGCGAGAAGCTGCGCGAACTGCAGGTGAATGCGCTGGCGAGGTTCATCAAGGCGGTGTTTGTACCGGATCTCTTCCAACGATCTTCCCAAGGTGATGGGATCCAGAGCACCATGAACCGAGCTTATCCAACACCATATTAACATCCGTCCAGGTTTGCAAGATACAAGAACGAATCAACAGCCATATCTTGGAATAATGAGATTGAGGCAGGCTGGTCGGGGCCCTTTAACGCAGTCGAGCGGAGCATTCTTTGCTCCGCTCGATTTTTTTCGGATAATATGGACGCTGCTCGCTAGCCGCGAATGACTTCTACTTTTCCAGAAATCTGGTGAGCCAGCTGCATGGCCTTTTGCATAGCGGTTTCCGAGGGTTGACCGGGCTCTTGCAGGACAACGATGGCGCCGGCCTGAGCGGCAAGATATGGGGTGGAGTCACTCGAACCCTGGTCCAGGACAACCACACCCGGCGACCGCTTCATAGCCCTGAATACGCGCTCATAGATGGTGGCCTCTTCGTTACAGGCCAGAATCAGAACGGCATCCCCACCGCCACAATCCTTGTCAACATTAAAGGTGGCTGCGTCGATAAAGATTCGCTGTGGGCGAGTAGGCGCGGGCCGCAGTAAGGAAACGAACCAACGAAATAGAGAAGCCATAATTCTTATGTACGATTATAACACTTTTACGGTTGAAACGAGCCAGGCAGTGGATGGTTGTCGGGTTAAATGGGGTGTTTTTTGCGCGTGAAGCACTTAACAAACACCACAATCCCAAGTTCCAGAACCGGGGCGGGGAGGCTCTAAATTCGGTCTGTTACCACGTGTTTCCCGGCTTTTTGATCGTAATACTGCTGCTCAATCCAGGCATAGGTGGCCCGCAGCCCAGTCTTTAATGGGGTGGAGGGCTCCCAGTTGAAGACCTGGCGGATGAAGGTATTATCGCTGTTGCGACCGGCTACCCCCCGGGGAGCGTCTAGAATATAATGCCGCTCTAACTTAACCCCGCCAATCTCCTCGATATAATCAACCAGTTGGTTCACCGACACCAGTTCGCTTGTACCCAGGTTAATGGGGGTGGCAATCAACGCATCGCAATGGGTGATCATATCGATTCCCAGCGTGCAGTCATCAATGTACATGAAACTGCGGGTCTGCGTGCCATCTCCCCAGATATCGATTTCCAGCTTGCCGGTTTCTTTGGCCTCAATTACTTTCCGGGACAGGGCCGCGGGAGCCTTTTCCCTTCCGCCAAACCAGGTTCCGTTCGGGCCATAGACGTTATGAAAACGGGCGATGTGCGTTTCTAACCCGCGCTCGGCCCAATACTCCTGGCAAAACATTTCGCTGATGAGTTTCTCCCAACCATAACCGCGCTCTGCCATAGCCGGGTAAGCGTCCGATTCTTTCAAGGCTCGCACGTTGGGGTCTTTCTGCAAATCGGTGTTGTACGCGCACGCGGAGGAGGCGTAGAAATAGCGCCGAACACCGGCGCGATAGGCTGCTTCGATCAGGTGGGTGTTGATTAAAACGCTGCGCAAACACTCAACCCGAAAACGCTCAATAAAACCCATCCCGCCCATATCCGCCGCGAGGTTATAAACCTCTACCGCATCCTCAACAGCGCGCACTGTGTTTTCTTTTTCGCTCAAATCCAGGCACAGGCATTCTACCCCAGGTATGCGCTGGTACCAATCGGGTAAGGGCTTTTTGTCAATAGCACGAATGCGGGTAAAACCATTCTTGTGAAAATAACTGGCCAATGAACCGCCAATGAACCCGCCGCCGCCGGCGATTACGATCAAATCATCTTTGTTTAGCTTGTTATTTGCAGTGATCAATTTTGTTTCCTCAAAGATTCGTATTTCAATCCAAAACGCTCTCGATAATCCTGATTATTTTCGGGAGGTTGTTTCCCTCGGTCAGGTTCTGCTGGGCGTAATCTCTCCCGCAAATACCCCGCCGAGCACGTTCGGCTGCGCCGGCTTTCCTGGCCTCAACAATAGCCTCGGCCAGGGCTTGCGGATCATCTGGAGGGATGATCCACCCACAGCCCGATTCTTCCATAACTTTCCATAGTTCAGTGCCCGGTAAACCGGCCGCAATAATCGCGCGGCTGGAGAGCATATAACGGATCAGTTTGGATGGAATGGAGGCGATGGATTGTTCGCCATAAGTAGGCAGCACTAAAACATCGGCAGTGTGGTACAGAGGCATGGTTTTTTCTTTTGGCCAGGGTGAGTAAAAGGAAACCTGGCGTGGAGCAATCTTATTCGCAAGGTCACGGCAGGCAGACAGCTCGCTGCCATCGCCTGCAATGAGAACACGAACATGGTCAATTAATGCACTGGCTTTTACGAGTGTATCTACACCCGCAGCGATCCCAATATTTCCTCCATAGGCCGCCACAAAGTCATCATTTGTGATGTCAAACTGATCGCGGATGGATTTTACCGCATCGATTCCCACATCGTCCAGGTCACCGATGGCCCAATCAGGGATGGTCGATACTTTCTCCGGGGCTATTTTTCGATCATTTATGTACACCTGGGCAAAGTAACTGGTTAGAACCGAAACATGTTTCGCACCGCTGGCGATCCATTTATCGATTGCCCGCATCAGCTTTACAGGCCAGGTGTTCGGACCCAATCGTTTTTGGATAACGATCGATTCGGGATATAAATCCGCAACTCTTAGAATATAAGGGATACCCCGAAACCGCGCCACCAGGCTCATCAGGCCAGTAGCGAAAATTGGCCAGGTTAAGGCGTATATGACATCGGCTTTTGGCATAAACAGCATATAAAGAGCAGCGCTCAACCCAAAAACAAAATTTTCTTTGAAGCGGCTGATGAAGGAGGATTTTGAGGAGGGCCATGAAAAACTGCGTACCAACGCATACCCAACCTGGCTCTTTTCTTTTGAGAAAAGCTTGTTTTTATAACCCGGGTATATCTTTCCGCCAGGACGGCTGGGAATGGGTGCAATCACTACGACCTGGTGACCACGGTTGGTCAATTCCCTGGCAATCGATGAGAGGGTTTGGGCGCTAACCACAGGTTCAGGTGGAAATACGCCACACAACAGAGTAATTTTCATTTTTGCCTGGAAGGATGAATGAGCACAGCATTTCCTCCGCCACAATCCTTTTCAGGGATAAAGGCAGCTGTATCTACAAAGACACGCGGCGGGCGAGTGGTTGCAGCCTGTTATAAAGTTACGAACCGGTAAAAGAGGAGGCTATAATCGTTATCTACGATTATAGCCTCCTTTTCATGGTCGTACCGGGCTGGGCGCCTGATTGCGAGCCGCGGCAAAGGACTCGAGCGCTGTCGAGAGAACGTAATCTACCTCTTCATCGCGCAGGGTGGGGTAGAGCGGCAGCGTAACTTCGCGGGCAGCAACGGCTTCGGTGACCGGGAGTACAATCCCGGGATAGCGGCTTTTGTGATAGCTGAAATGGTGAATAGGCGGGTAATGAATGCTGGTCTGGACGCCGGCTGCGCGCATGGCATCCATAAAGAGCCGGCGATCAACATCCGCGGGCAGCAGTACAGGCATGATGTGGCAGGAGGAATCGCCGGGCGTATCGGCAAACGGCACCTCGACACCCGCGAAACCGGCCGCTTTGAAACCCTGCCGGTAGCGGGCAGTGATCTCTTTGCGGTGGGCATTGTTTTTCTCCAGCTTGTGGAGCTGAACCAGCCCGAGGGCCGAGCGAATTTCGTCCATGCGGTAGTTATGGCCCAGGGCAACCACATCATAGGAATGGGCATGCCCGCGGTGGCGATCCCAGGTAAGGGTGGTCATGCCGTGCGAGCGGAGGACTTTTATTTTCTCGGCAACATCATCGCGGTTGGTGATTACCATTCCGCCTTCACCGACGGCCAGGTTCTTGTTGGAGAAAAAGCTAAAACAGCCCACATCGCCCCATGCGCCTAAGGCGCGGCCCGCCAATGAAGCGCCAGGAGCATGGGCAGCATCTTCCACAACGCTCAGACCATGCCGCTGGGCGATTTCCATAATCTCGGGCATCTGGCAGGCATATCCGCCGTAATGGACGAGAGCGATTGCCTTGGTATAGGGGGTGATCTGTTTTTCAATTTCGGCGGGTGAGATGTTCAGATCGTGCGTGCCAAGCACATCCGCGAAGCGAACTTCCGCGCCGGTGTACAGGGCAGCGTTGGCGGTGGCGACAAACGTCAGGGATGGAACGATAATCTCATCTCCTGGGCCAACCCCAAGGGCCAGGTAGGCCAGGTGGAGCGCGTCAGTACCGTTCGCCACGGCAAAAGCGTAGCGTGAGCCGGTCATTTCGGCAAATTCTTTCTCGAACTGTTGGGTCATTGCGCCCATGGTAAGCCAGCGGCTGCGAATGACTTGCAAGACAGCTTCTTCTTCTTCCGCACCATAATCAAGGTCGGAAAGGGGAATGCGTAGTTCCATGTGTTTCTCTCCGGGTTAAGGAATCCTATCAACCAAAGGTTATAGGGATTCTTCGGTTTGATTTTCAAGTTCGCTAATGCGATCACGGCCATTGATCGGCTCACCGAGCAGCTGGGGCTTGATCTTTTCGAAATCATTGACAGCCTGTTCGTAATCCGAAATGCGGCCGAGATCCATCCAGTAGCCTTCAAACGGGTAGCTCATTACGTTTTCACCCGCCGCGATCAGTTTCAGCACCAGGTCCGGCAAGTCGAGGCGCTGGTTGTGTTCAATATAGGAAAGCACCTCAGGCTCGAAAACGTATATACCCATACTAACATAAAATTCGTAGGACGGCTTTTCCTTGTAACCGGTGATACGGCCGGTTGGATCCATCTGGATAACGCCTAAATCAACGCGAATATTCCGGGAATGGCTCGCGATGGTCGCGATCGCGTGATGGCTGCGATGGAATTCGATCAGGTCCTGGTAATTAAGCGCGGTTAACACATCGCCATTGGCGACGAGGAAGGTATCATCCAGGCCGTCGACAAGTGAAAGCGGGCCGGCAGTACCCAAGGGCTGTTCTTCAAAACTATAGCGGATTTTCAGCCCAAACTGGCTGCCATCCCGGAAAAATGTCCGGATCAGCTCGGCGAGGTGACCAACGGTTATAACAACCTCATCGATGCCGGCCCGGCGCATCTGGCGCAACAGGACTTCCAGGATGGGCATGTCGCCGATGGGCATGAGTGGTTTTGGCAATATTTTTGTATATGGAGCGAGGCGGGTGCCTTTGCCCCCTGCTAGCACAACAGCTTTCATTCGAACCCCCTTCGAAAAAATAGTATGGTGTTCATTTGAAGTTTATTAAAGTTGATACTGGTTTGGACGATACATATCCAAATGTTTTGAAATCCATTCAATCGTCTGGGCTAACCCTTCCGGGAAGCCAACCTGAGGGGACCAACCCAGGACTTTTTGGGCCAGGCGGTTATCCGAGAGCAAGCGCTGGACTTCGCTTTTTTCCGGGCGGAGCCGGTCAGAGTCCACCAGGATTTCAACCGGCTTGCCAACCTGGGAAATAATCTCCCTGGCCAATTCGCCAATCGTGATTTCCTGCCCAACGCCCAGGTTGTAAGTCCCCCCCAGGCAATCTGGGGCGCTGGCTGCACAGAGAAACCCATTGACCGTGTCGGTGACGAAGGTAAAGTCGCGGCGGGCATCCAGGTTTCCAAGGTGGATTGAATCGCGCGTAAGCACCTGCGTAATGATGGTAGGAATGACCGCCCGGGTTGACTGGCGCGGGCCGTAGGTGTTGAAGGGGCGGAGCGTGACCACAGGCAGGTTATAGGAGCGGAAAAAACTTTCCGCTAATTTATCCGCGCCGATCTTGCTGGCGGAATAGGGTGATTGACCCTGTAACGGGTGAGTCTCATCTATCGGCACGCGGAGCGCGGTTCCATAAACCTCGCTGGTGGAGGTATGCACGATCCGCGTGACGTTATTTTCACGCCCGGCTAAGAGGACGTTCAGGGTTCCAATGATATTGGATTCGACCACTTCAGCCGGGTGTACATATGAATAGGGGATGGCGATGAGAGCCCCCAGGTGAAAGACGACTTCCATATTTTTGGAAGCTGTAGTCACCGCGGGAAGATCTCGAAGATCCCCTGGAATTATCTCCAGTTGGGCAACCACATCCGGGGCGAGCATGGAAAGCAGACCATGGTCGCCACGCGAGTTATAGCGGACAAACGCACGTACACGAGCTCCCTTTTTTACCAGGGTTTCAACCAGGTGACTGCCGATAAAACCACCAGCCCCGGTTACCAATACTTGTTTACCCTGCCAATATTCTGTATTCACTCCGGTTCACTATCCTTGTTGATTTGAAGGGATTTCGAGGTGGCAAATTTCATCATACATTGGCGACAGCCCAGGCCACCCACGCCGCTATCCACGTCCACTTCCGCGGGACCGGCATTGGTTACCCTGCTCAGGTCTTTGAAGACTGCCATAATATCAGGCAAGACAACGAGACGGGCCTTCGTTTTGTTGCACAGGTTTATTACATGGCGGCACAGGTTTGAGCGAAGACGGTAGTCTGCCAGAATGATTACGCCAACATCGTACTTCTCGACCAGGGTGGGGATATCTTTGATGGTCCCGAGGACTCGGGCACCATACATGCGTTCCCCTTGTTTGAAAAGGTCATCGTCTACGAAACCGACCACCCAATATTTTCTGACGTTGAGCGGCTGATTGAGCAGCCAGGCGGCATTATTTGCCAGCGCGCCGGTTCCAATAACCAGGACCCGTTCACGCCCTACCTGGTCGCCGATCCAATGACGGGTCATCTGTTCGAGCAAGGTGGTCAACAAACGACTGCGGTAACGGGTGACGACAAAACCAAATAACGCCGCCCCGGAGGCAGCCAGAACCATCTTGGTAGGGAAAAGATCCATGATCTCGTTAGAAACAAACATCAATAAGGTAGCGATAAACCAGGCGGGAAGCAAATCATAACCATCGCCCAGCCTGGCCTTGGACCACATGATGCGGTTTACCCCCATGAGGGCCCCGGTGATACTGAACAACAGTGAGTAACCAATCGCGGCTGCGATGGATATTGGCCAACCGTTATCCAAAGGCCCAGTGGAACGCCACACTAACCCGGCGAGGCCAATGGCGGCAAACGAAACCAGCAGATCGATGATGAACCAGTTGATATACCGGCGCATGAGGCGCGAAATTGGCCCGACAAACAGGAGTTCTTCCGGCGGTGTGTGCGCGCTAATGCGGGGCAGCAGGAGCAAGAACGTCCACAAAATGGTATCCAGGTCCAGCAAAAACGATTGGTTGCGGACATAAATTTGGTCGAGACGCATCTTGTCTGGGCCAAGCTCTTCCAAATAGGTTCCAAGCAGATTTTCCGAAGAAAGAAGCTCTTCTTCGTTACGGTACTGCACCGAGGCTGGGCTGGTGATGCCGGGACGAACGCTGGTCAGCTCTTCGCGAAGCGCGGGGGACCAGGTCTGGGCGATATCCGGGTCTTCGGGACGCGGGCCAACCAAACTCATATCCCCACAAATGACGTTCCAAAGCTGCGGCAGTTCATTCAGCTTGGTATCGCGCAGCCAATGTCCGAGCGGCGTGATCCGGGTATCATCGTGCGCGGTTACCTGTGGACCAGCATAACTGGCCGAGGTTTCGAACATGGTGCGGAATTTGAAAATTTTAAATACTTTTCCACCCCGCCCAAGCCGTTTGCCTTGATAAAAGACAGGGCCAGGCGTGTCCCTTTTGATGGCGACGGCAATCAAGGCCATAATAGGACTAATTAAAATCAGGCCGACCACGCAAATAACAATGTCAAACAAGCGTTTGACGACATCATTGATCCAACCGAATAGGGATGGCGCACGATTTGTCGTGTATGAAAGTATTTCTTGCATGTCTCCCCCCGATCGAATTCCTTACGTACGAACCTGAGAATTTTCCATGTGGGAAATTCTTCTAGAAGCTATCCTCCTAAAACTCAGCAGTTTGGATAGATCCTGTATCCTGCGGCGAACGAATAGCTGCTTCCAAGGGGACCGGTTTTTGATTTAGTACGCTTTCCGGCCATTCTTGATCCGACAGGGGCAGTTTTCCAAGAACATGAAAGCGCAGCATGCCCTCTGTCTTTGATATAAAGCTATTATTGGGGTAGCGTTTCATCAGACGCACAAAAGCCGAGTGTGTGTACTTACCCATAAAGGGGGCAAGCAATGGGTGGAACACCACGCGCTGGCGCACTGGAATTGCCGAAAAGTTCATGCGGAACTTAAACTCATTGACACTCTCAGGGGCATCCAGAGAATGCAAGGAGAGGAACAGGCCCTTGATCCCAGGACGAAAAAGCAAATCGCGGCAGACCGTATAGAAAAGGATGTTATTTACATGATCCTGTAAATACTGCCGGTGACTTAGGGCATATGGAATACACCAGGTATCATCCACGCGATTGGTATACAGCGCAGCCGCCAGCTCTCCGTTGAAGGTCGCGGCCCAGGCTTCGTAGCCGGGTAAGTCTTTGGCGGCCAGGCAGATGCGCCTCCAATCTGCCTCGCACATACTGTCAGTCCGGCACTGGCGGTCCAGGGTATCACACTGCAGCTTCCAACCCTCATCGGCGAGCCGCTCAAAGGAAATCTGCTCGATCTGGAAACATTTCATGCCCCGTTTTACGCCATTGCGGGCCCGGTGCGACAGCATTTCCAGGGTGTACGGAGGATTCAGAATTACATGGTAGCTGACCATGCCATCCGGGGCTTCCAAAGGGGTTGAATAGCGCAAAGCCAAAATCCCATGACGGATCATTAAACTTTGCAGTTCCTGCCGGGAGGGTTGGATAATCCAATGATATGGGAAGGCCTGTAGAACACGGGGGCCCGCATTATACCAACAGCTACTGGGTGTGGAAATTACCTGATGTCCCTGGCGGATCAGCCATTCTTTGAAAGTTTCGACGTCCATAGGGCCCCCCTGCAATTAATTCAATCTTAATTATAACACAAATTGAGACAATTCAAGTATGTTATCTGTGGTGTCTTTACTTTCCTGGAGTCATAAAGTTGTTATGCCTGAATTGGTTTGCTATTATCATTCGATGAGGAGCCATTTTCGATGATCTGAATTATGCGTGCCAGGTTATTTCCGGATGTCCAGTTCTTCAAGGCATAGTCTCTCCCGGCTGCTCCCCGGCGGCTGCGTTCGGCCGCGCCCACATTCCTGGCCTCCAAAATTGCCTGGGATAGGGATTGGGGATCATCTGGAGGAATCATCCAACCGCAACCCGATTTTTCCATACTGTTGCATAATTCCGTACCCGGCAGGCCAGCCGCGATGATTGCGCGCCCAGATAACATATAACGAATAAGTTTTGATGGAATGGAAGCCCTGGATTGTTCGCCTAAGGTCGGGAGTACCAATACATCGGCGGCCTGATAGAGCGGCATGGTTTTTTCTTTTGGCCAGGGGGCGAAAAAGGATACCTTATGCGGCGTAATTCTACTGGCCAATTCCCGACAGGCGGAGAGTTCCGAACCCTCCCCGGCGATGAGAACATGAACATCCTCCGTTAATGCACTTGCCTTTACGAAGGTCTCTACCCCGGCCGCAACGCCAATATTTCCGCCATATGCAGCTACGAACGCATCCTCCGCAATCCCAAACTGATCACGGATGGATTTCCCTTCATCGAAATCGCCGCAATCCGCCTCATCGGTTAACCAATAGGGAATAACAGACAATTTCTCAGGGGGGATTTTCCGATCGTTCACATATACCTGGTAAAAGTGATCAGTTATCAAGGTAATGTATTGAGCGCCTTTGGCAATCCATATATCGATGGCGCGCATCAATTTCACAGGCCAACTACCGGGTTTTAACCTTTTTTGTGAAACGATCGATTCGGGATATAAGTCTACTATCTGCAGGATGTAGGGAGTCCGGCGTAAACGAGCCACCAGGCTGACCAATCCCGAGGCAAAAATAGGCCAGGCATGTGAATGGATGAGATCAATTTTCGGGATAAACAGCAGGTATATAGCAGCGCTCAGTCCAAAAACAATATTTTCCATGAACCGACTGGAGAAAGTGGATACTGGAGATGGCCAGGATAAACAGCGCACCACCTCATAGCCAAACGGGCTTTTCTCTTTGGAAAACAATCTGTTTTTATAACCCGCGTAAATCTTTCCAGCTGGGCGGCTAGGATAGGATGTGATCACTACAACTTGATGACCATGGTCAGCCAGCGCTTTGGCGATCGATGCAGTCGTTAGCGCGCTAACGACTGGTTCGGGTGGAAATACATTCGATAGTAAAATAATTTTCATTTCTTTCGGAATCCTATATCAGGGTCAAGTTACCGCAAAACCAGAATAGCCATTCTGGTTATAATTCGCGGAGGACTTTGGCCGGGTTACCTGCAGCAATAACACCCGGAGGGATACTGCGGGTAACAACGCTGCCCGCTCCAATTACACTTCCACACCCGATGGTCACCCCTTTGAGAATAAGGCAATTCATGCCGATGAACGTATCATTTTCGATGACGACGGGGGCTGTTTTGCCACCCATCGTGGTGACACGCCTCTCGGATATGGCCAGCGGGTGGAAATCGGTATCAGCCACGATGGAATTTGCGCCCAAGGAAACATCATCACCAATCACGATACTGTTTGCACAGCAAATTGAACCGCCACTCATTGCAAAACGGTTACCGATACACAAATGGGCATCTTTTGCGCCGGTGTAAAGGATCACCGGATGATTCGGCCCCAGCGGATTCGAATGCACTGATGATCTCAATTGCATGAAGTCGCCAATCTCTATCCGGCTCTGGCGGTGTTTTTGAATTATTGGGACACCAAAGAAGCTCCATCCCCGGCCCCAGGCAATCCTGTTATACGCAAACATGATGCGCACTAGTGGATAATCTACCCAACTCATGACCACATTGGCGATCTTCCAAGGAGTATCAAATGCTTGCATCGTCATGGTCTCTCCCTTGCATGTTTTATCGACTAAGCCCCCCACATTCAAAATCTATTGGGTAGTGGGAATGCTGCGTGAAAGTTCTACTTTCTCATCTTCTGGTGATTAACCGCGATTTGTGCACTCTCAAGAGCCCCGTGTGAAAACCTGGCTAAACCCCATTTCGAAATTTGCTCTTTCCCACAAATTCCTAGAGCTGTTCTCGCGGGTTTATCCATCCTGGTAATTTTAATCATCAGGTTTACCAGCGCATCCACATCGTCCGGTTGAAAGCTCCATCCATTTGTATTTTCACTGACCAGGTCCCTTGCACATCCAGATTTGTTTGAAACGATCACTGGAACACCACATGCCATGGCCTCGTTCACGACCAGTCCCCAGGACTCGGAAACGCTCGGCAGAACAAAACAGGATGCGAAACTAAAGAAATCCATGATTTCTGGCTGTTTGATATAGCCATGTAAACATATATTCTCTCTTGCAACTTCCGGGAGATTTTGGATCAGCAGCTTTATCTTTTCTTCTTCCGGGCCACTTCCACAAATAACCAGATACCAGGGGGACAATTCCTGCCCTAGTAATGACACATATTTTTCGTATGCAATCAACAGGTTGGGTATGTTCTTTTCAGGGATCAACCTACCAACGAAGAGGAAGTAATTATCCGGCAGGCCCCATTTTTGACGGACCTGCGTTGGATTTTTTGTATTCTCGATAACTACTTTATCAAGAAACTCCGTATCGACGACATCAAAACCATAGACAATTCTTTCTGAAGGAATACCTAATGATCGAAGATATTCTTCTGAACTTGTTCCACCCACAAAGGCCGCATCAAAACGGGAAACAAAAAGTGATTTTATTAATTCAAATACCTTATATCTTTTCTTATCAAATGCGTTACTGTCACTCAACAAAACAGTAGCAATCTTCCTTTTTTCGGCCCACTGCTTTGCACGTCTCATCGAATTGTCTGAATAGCCATACAGGAAAATCACATCGGGCATTATCTCTTCCAGCTTGTCCTGGAGGGCAGACCAAATCTTATTATTGGGGATGTTTTCCAAAAGCTGTTCGGGAAACAAGTTGATATTGTTAAAATTTATATTTCGGTCTGTCACGAAACCGGAATAAGCTTTGAGATAACTTGACAGTTCAATGTTATAAAATTCAATTCCCAAATTTTTACAATGATCCGATAAGTTCTGTAAGCGCGGGAGATGATAATGAGAAAGACTAATATGAATAAACAAAATTTTTTTTATGTCCGCATTTTGCATCTCGGCACCCCGTTTATCAAACAAAGTTGTGTATCAGAAATCACCAGGCGTTATTGCCCCTGGCTCGGCCTACTTGTTTCTACAATCGATACGAACCCGGAATCAGACCATCCACAAAGCCTCTGACTTTGCCAAACAATTGATTAAGGATCTTTAGAATAATTAAGAAATCCTCTTTTCTAGGAATTAAAATGTCATTGGCTTTCACTTTCGTCAACTGCATATAAAGATGAATGACCAATAACATGGATACGAAGTAGGTGATAGAACTAACAATCGCGGCCCCTACATTGCCCAGTATAGGGATAATTATTAGATTGAGAACAATCGTCACCAAAGCTACTCTCATGGATACGGTCGAGACTTTCCAGGGCAATCCTCTACCCTCTAAGTCCGATGATAACAGGATAAAAATCCCCCAAAAAATGGTTCCCGGCAAAAGAATTAAATAGAGAATGCGAGAAAAGGCGAACTCTGATCCATAAACAAGCGGCATCAGAATCCACATTACCGGTATAAAAATGAGTGCGAGAATCGACAAAATAATAATTAGCACTCTTGTCAATTTTGGGGTTATCTCTTGATCTGAACTACTGGCAATATAGGGCATTAACACACTTCTTGCTGCCGATGGGATATATAAAAGCATATTGGCCATTGAAATGGCGACTGTATAGATCCCTACTTGAGAAGGGCCAACAAAATAATTCACAAAAAACACATCGATTCGAAGGGTCACCAGATCAGAGAGCATCCCGGGGAATGATTGGAATGCGTACTTGAGCATCCCCAGAAATACAGGCAGGTTAATGCGGATGTACTTCGCCTTCGATAACATAAAAATGAGAATTATCGAATAAACAAGTGTTTCAACGAGGCCCATTATGAAAATCAGATCAAATATTTTTTTTTGTAGGAGGCCTAATGTTATGACGACCAGAACAGACTTCAGGAGGAATGAGGCCCCCATGAAGAATGCTCGAATTCGGTAAAGATTTAAACCAGCGAAAAGTGCGATTAATAGATCCCAAAGGTATGTGGAACTACAAATTAGGATCAAAAGGAACAGGCTAATATTGATGCCTCGAAAAAGTGTATTATAAAAAAAGTCATGAAATATCGTTGGAAATATTACTACGCAGGAAAATGCAAAAAAACCGACAACAGCAGCGGTACAAATAGCCTCACCCAACATCTCTTTATTTTTGGAAAGATAATATATGATCGACCTTTGAAACCTTATCGAAAATATGGTCGACATGAGACCAACCGCATAATATATAACGTTGAACTGACCTTTCCCATCTGCTCCCAGATACCGGGCGGTCAAAACTCCCAGGATAAAGGAGGATACGAAAAGAAAAATTTCTCCACCAAAGGAGGTCAGGATATCTAATGAAAATTTTCTAACCGATTGGTTTTGTTCTGAAGGTTCAAGATCCTCCTGTACCACCTTATTCGGCGCGACACTTTTTGTTTGTTGAATAAGATTCATTTTTTCCTGTTATAAGGCGAGCTGCACAATAAGATCAGCCACCATTTCTTTGGGAAGATTTTGGGTGGTGTCAAAACTTAGCATTTTAGGAGATACTGACTGAGACATTATTTTGCTCAGAGCGTATTCCTGGGCATTTCGATGGTTCCGCATATATTGCAAGGCTTCATGATCAGGTAATTCTTTTACGATCTGTGGAACATCTCGTGAACGAATACGCTGGATAAGTAGCGCATCTGTCGTATCAAGTTTAATTACCAGGTCTAATGTTTTTGCCCATTGTTTACATGTGGCGTCCCACCAGCATTTTGCGCTCTCACCTTTTAACGCATCCGAACCAAAAGCGTACAGCCTGGTTAAGTAACAGATGGGGCCTTCGTCAAGAATGATGATTTGTTGAGAATTCGCTCTTTGGCGTTCCAAAGTCAGGTGCCAGCCTTTTAAGATCACCATTAATGCTATATCCCTGGGCGAAAGCCATATATGATCTTTTGTTGGCTGGATACTGGTGAAAACAGGCAGCGAAAGAAATGTATTTTTTGTAAAAAAGGGAATATATTTTATTCCGCGATAGTTTGGGGTTTCTTCAATTCTTAGTTTACTGCTTTGTTTTACAAAATGATTTACCAAAGTGGTTTTGCCCACCCCGGGCAATCCCACAAATTCAACAATTAACGGTTTTGGTTGCATGTCAATAAGCCCCCTATAACAATTTATGCGGTAATCATTGATCTAAGCGGAGGAAATTCACCTGATCAAAAACCGCAGTGCTGGTGGATGTTTCATCCCCAGAGGAAGTGGCAAGACCAGCCATGAGCGGACCATCGATTCCGGGAAGATCGACACGAGAATTGGGTAGTAACGTCCAGGTTTTCGCATCGTCCGAAATATATGCGCTAAACGTTATTCCGTCTCGAACAATCTTTAAGAAAACGGGCAGATCCCTGGATGTCAAATTGGTACGCACCGGATCCTCTCGGAAATCAGTACGATATTGAACGAAAATACCTTTTTTTGGCGTTGTCAAAATAGCATAATAGGGTGAGACTGGATCAAACGTCTTTCTCAACATGATTCCAGATTTTGCTGAATTATCGATGGCATTATGCGACACTAATCTGGCACTTATTTCTCCAACAGCCGGATCGTTTTGCCAAACAAAATGGAACTGGTCCGCATTCTCCATGTTATTCGACCATATATCCCAGCCTGCGCCTTCGATCTTCCATAAACCATCGGTAAGCGACTGTGTTCCAGGGCGATGGGGGAAACCAATGTCCTCACAAAACCAATCCGCAGGGCAATCCTGGCGAGCCGGCGCCGGTGATGCAAACGCTGACGTGGGGGATGGTGCAAAAGCCGCCGCAACCAGGTCTGACCAATGCTTCGCCGGGTCATCCGAACTGAGAATATCTGGATACGAAAACCAGAGGATCATTTCGGGTTTTGAATTTAGGAGCACCTGGTCACGTTGTGCCAGTATTTGTTCATAATTTGGAAAAGGAGCACAAACTGGCCAGACCATACAAAGGGGATCCGTCAGGTCATAATACTGCGGCTGGGCATAAGCCTGTAAAACCATGGCAACTCTTAATATTTAGTTTATTGGCCCACAATTGGGTTAATCGAGCGCTGTCGCCAGTGAACCGGGAGAGTGAGTTGTAGGTATCAATGTAACCATAGGGATAATAATCAACCCCCAATACATCCGCAACATCACTCATTACGGAAGGGAAGGTAAAGAACAACTCCATCGGATCATTGGATCCTTCCTCAACGATAAGCCTTGGATGATCTGGATCTGTACGCTTTACAATGTCGGCGTAGAACTTTAGGCCTTTGTAATCCTCCAGGTGAATCTCATCTGCGATGTAATACCCCCAAAGCGCTGGGTGGCCTTTTAGCGTGTTTATATAATAAATTATAAATTCTTCATTGGTACTGCAGCTGCATTCCTGAGCGAGCTCCGAATATTTATTTACCAGAAATGCATTATCTCCATCCCACTTCGAGGAATATTTAACCGGCAAAATGATTTTCATGCCTAACTTTTGCGCGGCATCGGCATACGCGACGAGGGATTTTGCTGAACCAGCGTACCTTAGCCCATCATTCATAACGACTTTAAAACCCTTTGCGCTCATCTCCGCCAAACGCGGCAGACAATTCGCATCCGATGGAAGGCAACTTTCGTAAAGACCCTGCGGAGGTAAAGAATTCTTATCCGCACCAGCATCCACGGCTGCTTGTACCGTACTGGTACTTGTTATCGATTGGGTAACCTCCACCCTTATCGTACTGGTTGGCGAAACCGATGGTGTTGTACCCACCGGCGGAGCGATTTTTGTTTCCTTATTGGAAATCGTCGAATAATAAATCAAGGACGAGGCGACAAGCAACCCGAAAATAAATAGAAAAGGCCAAATTACATTTTTACTCGCCTGGAACTTGCCCTTTGAACTCTTTTTTTCCATAAATAACAATATTCCCTTTAGGTTATTTTTTAGCGGCCATTAAGATTGGTGGAAATTCTATGGCTCCGCAACAACATTGGTTCCCGACAAGGTCGAAATCAGAGAATCTTTGATCAAGTAATTGGGGATCTGTTCGGGTTGGTAATTTAGTGAAACCATATAGCCTAAGAACAAATAAAGCAAGACATTCACACTACTTGCCGCGGCGCCAATACTTTCATACATGCACATCAATACAAAGCCAATCATATATCCCAGCGCCAGCAATCCCGCCGCTCGGATCTCTATATCATGATTGGCAAAAGCCATACGAAACGTCCCATAGATGAAAAGCACCTGTGAAATCACAAAAAACGAAAGCCCTAAGAAGCCCGTGTTATACCAGATCTCCAGATATGCGTTATGGAAGCTGGAAATAAAAAACATTTCTGAGGCTCCTATTCCTCGACCAAGAATTGGGCTTTTATAGATCTCGGAAATAGCCATTTGCCAAATCGCCTCCCTTCCCGATAAACCAGAATCGGCGCTGTACCGGAAGAGGAGGAATTCAATACGCGAAGCACTGGAGAGTACATATATGATTATGAACCCTGTAACCAGGAAGGAAACAAGAAATAAGGACCAGCCAATCGTTTTTTTGGATTGCAGAAAAATGGCTAGAGGCAAAAGAGCGACCAGACCCGTAATGGTCCCAGTTCTTTGTCCACTAAATATCAGTGTAGCCGTACCAGCGATAAAGCCCAACAAACTAATAACCCTGACCCATCCCTTCCCTCTCCAGATTCCCCAAAGCGTAAAAACGAGCAGGCCACCCAAGGTCAAAGCAAACGAGGCAGCTCCTTTGAGAAGACCTGAAAACCTCTGAGACATACCTAATATCGACGGTAGATTAAAAGCATTTAGCAGGCAGAAAATTGCAGCCGCGACCGCAATTGCTTCTAGAGATTTCCGAAAGATAGAAAACCCCATTTTACTAAAAACAAGCGGCATCAGAGCGGCTACCAGGATTAGCAGCACACTGCGCTGTAATTGATAATCAAGCAAAATCGCTCGAAATAACAAGGCGAACCCAATAAGTACATATCCCCAAAACATTAAAAAACCGAAGGGGATTTCTAATTTTCCTCTTGATAAACCTAGAAAAAACAATATTATGATCAGCAGCCACCGAATAACGGGAGCAGTATTTCCCAGGACCGGGATTGTCGTACCAACAAGCGATGCACTTAAAATCAAAATAAAAATAAGATATTGAATTTGCCTGGTCAGTGAGATGTAAACCGTGAGTCCCACGACCGCCAATAAGAAAAGGGCATCCACTATCTGCAGATTCGAAATCGTATAGGTAAAAGAACTTTCCATAGTAATTATTCAACCTTTCTGAAACCCAAAAAGGTTCCACTTTCCAAGTGGCATGTTCAGTTGATTAGAGCGTATTGCATCTTCTACATCTACGATTTCTTTTGAAGGGCCTTGATTAAGTTTTGAGCATGCTTAAAATCAAATGCCGAAAGGACGGTCTTTTTACTCGAATGGGAATAGTACCTTGAATTGCTATCCCTCGCTTCTGAAACCGCATTCAGCACAACGCCAATAAAGCGGGCGCTTACTTTCGTTAAACTCTCAACCGCATCTCGGGCAGCCCTACTATCGGTCTGATCTGCACGCAGTATGAGCAGAACCCCATCAACATTCTCCGCCAAGACTGTCGCATCGGCCACCGGTAAGACTGGCGGACAATCGATCAGGACTAAATCTGCTTTGTTTGAGAGCTCTTCCAGCACTTTTCTAAAGCTCGGAGCGCTCAATAAACCAACCGGATTTTCTGGCGTTTCTCCGCTGCACAGAACTTGAACCCCTTTTGCTTCAGTAAGCTTTATATCAATTTCATTATTTTTATTTTCTGCCAAGTAATCAGCGAGCCCTTTATCCTGCTGGATACCAAAGGCCACGTGAAGTTGGGGGAAGCGTAAATCCGCATCCACAGCAACAACGTTCATGCCTGCGCGGGCCAAAGCGATGGCCAAATTAGCCAAAATAAAGGTTTTTCCCTCCGATTGAGAAGGACTGGTCACCAAAATTGTTCGAAGTGAGGAATCTTTACCAGCCAGGCGTAATTTTGTCCCTAATCCACGAAACTCTTCTGCCATGCGGGAGCCGGTTGACCAGTCACCCTGATCATTATTCCTTTTATCCCCCAATTTTGTTATTGTTGTTATTGGAAAGACACCTAATGCCTTGCGAACATCCTGCCGCGTCCTGATTTTGTCCTGCATATGTTCTAATAAAAACGCCATTCCTACCCCAACCATTCCTCCAACCATCATGGCAAGGATAGTATTTATAATCTTGCGATCGACAGGTATGGATGGTTCCCTTGCAAATTCTGATATAAGCGCGGCATCCGTTGAATTAGCTTCGGCCAGGAGCAGCTGATCATAATCTTGTAAAAGGGTCTGGTAGTTGTTGCGATATTCATCCCGGAGACTGTTGAGACGAAACAGGTCTTGTTCAACCTGGACCTTTACTGTTGTTGTCTTGATTACGGACGCCCGAGTTTGCTCGATCTGAACTTTTAGCTCGTCCATTTGCTTCTGCAAGGCATCCTGGCGGTCCAGATATGGTTTTGATTGAAGAGTTTGGATTTGTACCACAAAGGTTTGAGCAATTGCATCGGTGATTTTCTTTGCACGCTCGCCATTCGGGTCCCATACACTGACATTTATCATCTGGGTGCCGGCTACCTGTTCGACCTTTACCCTTTTAGCCAGATCAATGGCTGATATTTTCTCTCCACTTTGTTTTATCGCTGCATCTAGCAAGGACTGGCTGTGCAACATCAATCCATACGTAGAGGCCAATCTTTCACTTAAAAGAAGCGCGTTATAATCATCTTTGCCCGTTGAGGGAAGCTGGTTTATTTGCAGCATTACCGAAGCAGAAGTTGGATAGCCACCGCTATTGATTATTCTTGCTTTATCCATTACGTGGACAATATTGGACGATTGAGCAATGATTAACTGAATATCCTGATAATTTTGGTGCAGCAAGCGGAAATTGTCCTGGTAATCTTTCAGCTGTTCCTCTAAGCGGTTAATTTCCACATCATAGTCAACTTTCTGGTTGTTCAAAGCATCAATTTTTGTTTTTGTCTCTTCAGTTTGCTTTGTCAGTCCATCGATTTTATCCTGGATGGCCTTTAAAGGACCAGCATATCGCTCTGCCTGTAATGCTTTGGTCTGTTCCAAAAAAACTTCCGCTAATGAGTTCGCGATTTTCGCGGCTCTTGTGGGGGATGTATCGCTTACGGTAAGCCGGATTAACTGCGTATCGGGGATTGTTGCAATGGTAATTTTTTCGACCAGCTCATCTGGGGTCTGGTCAAGTTTAAGTTTCGAAATTACTTCTTCTAATACAGATTCACCTTTTAACATCTCCGTGTACGTAAACACCAGTTTCGAAGCGACTAAGATTACATCATATTCGTTCGCTGTACTACTCTGGGCCGGTTGGATTAAGAGAGTGGCCTTTGCTTGATAATTTACAGGCTGGTAGGATGAAACAATATAAGCAATTCCAGCGATAAGAATGGTGGATATGACAATGACCCGCCATCTGCGCTTAAGGATTTCAAATAATTTAAGGATATCGAGCCCATCACTCACAGATGTCAAATTCTCGGGATTGTTCATTTTATGGTTCCTTTTCTGCAAACAAAATCTGGTAGTACCTTACCTTACGAATTCAATCAAACTCGTTCCCGGCACAAATCAGGTTTTCACCGATAACATCTGCGCTCCGCCATTTCGACACCCATCAATCATCGAAATCGCCTCTTCGATATGTGGAGTAACAGCACGGGTAATGTACACTATTCATGTATTCTCGTGTTCATCCCCCGTGAAAATAAATAACCGCTGATGATTGTTTTTCTGCATTCTATGCGCGAATGCTTATAAAAATTGTCCTGCATGAATGGGCCTGCAATGGTCCCGGGTGTTTCACCATTCCCCCTTATTTTGGAAGGCGAATAACCCTTTTCAGTGTTTTGAGGTAGCATGTATAACCACCCGTAGACGATTGTGATCCTCCGGAGAAACCAACAACCAGGCGATTATTTTCGTAAGGTGCTGTCGCTCGTTGCTCACCAGGGCCAAGCAATCAGATCATTTTGCCTGACTCACGAATTTGCAAGCGGCTATAGTTGCCCAACCAATCTCTGATCCTTAAAGTGAAATACCGGCCTTGTGGTCGGTATCGCTACTTGCTCCTCGATAGCCTTGTCTGGATAACAGACGAGCGACCTTGCCGGACTATCGAATCAAAGCATCCACAACTTTTCAGCTCCCCCCAATACATAAGTGCAATCCTAATGATTGGTGAATGTTGATTATATATCTGACGAAAATTTTTACAGTTCCATTACAATAGTATTACATATCAAGCAGGGTGTCAATAGTCTAATGTTACTAGAAAAGTAGGAGAGAATAGTCCAGATTCTAGTTACCTGTCTAGTCCTTTTCTATCTTTGCGCTACCTTTGAATGTAAAGGACAGCGCAAAATTCCGGACTGCGCCATTATCTTCGCATTCCGCTGGTATACTCAATAAATGTAACCTTTTCCAAAGGAGATCGCATATGTTCCCCTCTTCCATGCTGGCCAAACTTTTTGTCAAAGGCAGCCTTAAAAACACTGAGGATGGTTTTGAACTCAAACTCAAGAACATTATCGATTCAGGCACGTTGATCGGGATGGGTCCACTGGTTGTGGATGGGAAAAGTTTTGCGCCCAGTGTGTGCCGGATTAAGGTTGGCGAAAAAGAAATCAACGGCGACCAGCTCAGCCGCACGGAGATCATGCCGGTGCGCGCGTTTGCCGAAATCCGGCTGCGGGTGCAGGCCGCCCAACTAGAGCCCGGCGAGCATACGCTGGTCATGCAGGTATTTACGAACGAGGCGGGCAAGCTCCAGTTCAGCGTCACCGAACCATTGTCCGAGTAAAGATCAAAAGTTTATCAATCCGATCCAAATTGAGGGATTGACATTACTAACTATATTAGTTATTATACTAATATAGTTAGTAATAGGAGATCGGATGATGAAAACAATGTTTTTTGATACAGCAGAAGGAAAAATCGCCTATGATGACGTGGGCAGCGGACCGCTGCCCATCAGCGGACCGCTGGTGATCTGCGTACCCGGGATGGGCGATTTGCGCAGCGAATACCGTTTCCTGGCTCCGCAACTGGCGGCCGCAGGGTACCGGGTTGTGACGATGGATTTGCGCGGGCACGGGGAATCGAGCGTGGGGTGGAAGGATTATTCAGCGGGCGGAGTTTGCCAGGATATCACCGGCCTGATCCGCCATCTGGATGCAGGGCCGGCGATCGTCGTGGGCAATTCGTTTGCGGCAGGTGCGGCAGTATGGGCGGCTGCATCCGCGCCTGGGCTGGTGCGGGCATTGGTGCTGATTGGACCGGCAGTCCATGGAGAAGTTTCCGGAGCATTACGCCTCCTGATTGAGTTGTTGTTCGCCCGACCATGGGGCCCGGCGGCGTGGCAGTGGTACTACAAAAGACTGTTCACCACGCGCAAGCCAGCCGATCTGGCGGTTTTCAGCACTGCAATCAAGCAAAACTTGCGCCAGAAAGGACGAATAGAAGCGCTGCACCGCATGATGCTCTCCCCCACACCCAACTCCGATACGCGCCTGGAGCAGGTGCATGTTCCGGCGCTGGTGATGATGGGCAGTAAAGACCCGGACTTTAAAGATCCCGCGGCCGAGGCGAGCTGGGTAACCAAACAGATCAACGGCAGCTGCGTGATGATCGAAGGCGCAGGCCATTACCCGCAAACGGAAACGCCGGAAATCGCCGGAGCGCACGTTATTGATTTTTTGAATAAGACACTTGTGGAAACGGCCCATGACGCAGCCAACCGCTAAACGCGAAACTGCGCGGGCCGGGTTAGACCGCGCGGCTGTGGTTCACGCCGCCGCCGCGCTGGTCAATGCCGAAGGAGTGGAGGCATTGACCATCAACCGGCTGGCGCGCGAACTGGGCGTGCAGCCGCCATCCCTGTACAACCACATTCACGGCCTGGCGGATTTACGGCGCGAGCTGGCCCTTTTGAGCACCCGCGCGTTGGGCGAGCGCATCGTCACGGCGGTGATTGGAAAATCGGGCCCGGCGGGAGTGATGGCGATGGCAAACGCCTACCGGGGATATATCCAGGAATTCCCCGGGCTTTACCTGTCGAGCCTGCGCGCTTCGGGGAACCTGGAAAGGCCTGACCTTGAACTGAAAGCGGCAGAGGAAAGCGTGGTAGGGGTGGCGCTGGCGTTAATGGAGTCCTTTGGGCTGGCCGGAGAGGACGCCATCCACGCGGTCCGCGGGCTGCGCAGCGTGGTGCACGGCTTCGCCACGCTGGAGGTGGAGGGCGGGTTCGGTATCCCGCTGGACCTGGACGAGAGCTTTCGCCGGCTGGTTGAGACGGTGATCCGGGGCTGGATACGAGATGTGAACCAGCAAGCCAGGCGGTCCTGAGGACGGTTGAAGGCCGGGGAGGCTGCGCGCGCAGCATCTTCGGAAGGGTAGTATACTTTCTGGGTTCCAAGTTGTAGATGAAGCAGTCTTATTCACCGATATCCGAAAACCTATTGAAAGCTTGAAAGGACCATTTCATGCAAAAGCAATCCTTCAACCACGATTGGCGTTTCCGGCTGGGCGAACCACAGGGGTGGGGTCCGATGGAGCCTGACGAGAGCTGGCGCCTGGTCGAACTGCCGCACGATTGGAGCATTGAGCTGGACCGCGATCCAAACGCGCCAAACGGCGTTTCGGTGGGGTTCTTCCCGATGGGGCGTGGGTATTACCACAAAACCTTTACAGCGCCAGAGGAATGGCGCGGGAAGAAGGTAATGTTAGCGTTCGAAGGAGTGTACATGAACGCGGAGGCCTGGCTGAACGAGAATTACCTGGGCCGGCATCCCTATGGCTACACCAGCTTCCTCCTGGACCTGACCCCTTATCTGAAGGTTGGCGAAACGAACAAGCTGCGCATTAAGGTGGATAATTCTCACCAGGGCAACAGCCGCTGGTATTCCGGGTCTGGCATTTATCGCCCGGTCTGGTTGTACGTCGCCGAACCGGTGCACGTGGCGCATTGGGGCGTGGCGATTAGCACGCCGGAGATTTCCAACGAGAAGGCCATGGTGCGGGTAGAGGCGCAGGTAATGAACGAAAGCGCCACGCCCCAGAACGTGGTTGTGCAGTATCAGATTACCGGTCCAGACAAGAGCCTATGGACCACGATGGAAGCGCGCGCCAGCATTGAAGCGGGGGCGAGCCAGGCGTTTGTGCGTAACTTGCAGGTTAATAACCCGCAGCTCTGGTCGGCGGAAACGCCCAACCTGTACAGCCTGGAAACCAGGGTAACGGTTGATGGAAAAACAGTAGACTCGGAGAGCACCAGCTTTGGCATCCGCAGCATCGCGTGGAGCGCGGAGAAGGGTTTCCTGCTCAACGGGCAATCGATTAAGATGAAGGGCGGCTGCGTGCACCACGATAACGGCGTCATGGGCGCGGCTTCCTACCCGCACGCGGAGGAACGCAAGGTGGCGCTGCATAAGGCCAGCGGATACAACGCCATCCGCTGCGCGCACAACCCACCCGCGCCGGCCTTCCTGGATGCCTGCGACCGGCTGGGAATGCTGGTGATGGATGAAGCCTTCGACTGCTGGCGGGAAGGGCAAGAACCCGTGGGATTATCACGTGGCCTTCGATGACTGGTGGGAGCGCGACATCGAGAGCATGGTGCTGCGCGACCGCAACCATCCCAGCGTGGTGGTGTGGAGCATCGGCAACGAGGTATACGAACGGGACGGGCGCTCAAATGGGGTCGGCATCGCCAGGATGCTGGCCGATAAAGTACGCGCGCTGGATCGCACGCGCCCGGTGACATCGGCGATCAACGGCGTTCGGGCCACGGATCGCAAGTGGGAAGATACCGACGCGGTCTTTGCCGCGCTGGATATCGGCGGTTATAACTACCAGTGGAAAGAATACCACCAGGACCACGAACGGCAGCCTGAGCGGGTGATGTTCGGTACGGAAACCTTCCCGCTGGAGGCGTTCGATAACTGGATGAGCGTGCTGGATCACAGCTACGTGGTCGGCGATTTTGTGTGGACATCGATGGATTACCTGGGCGAATCGGGGATTGGCCGGCAGCATTACGATGCGGATAAAGCCAGGTTCCTGGGCGACTATCCCTGGCACCAGGCCTACTGCGGCGATATCGACCTGGCCGGGTTCAAGCGGCCGCAGTCCTATTACCGGGATATCGTTTGGGGACATGGGGCGAAGCTGTACCTTGCGGTGCATTACTCCGGTCCCTGAAGGCAAGACCCCCATGGTAACGCGCTGGGGCTGGCCAGATGTCGATGCGAACTGGACCTGGCCGGGCCAGGAAGGCCAGACCTTTCAGGTGGATGTGTACTCAGCCTGCGAGAAGGTGGAGCTGTTCCTCAACGGCAAATCGCTGGGAACCAAACCAACCGGCAAAGCCGAGAAATTCATCGCCAGCTTTGAAGTCCCCTATGCAGCCGGGCGAACTGAAGGCGGTGGGGTACCGGGGCAGTGAAGCAGAGGCCCAGGCTGTGCTGACCACGGCCAGCGCGCCGGCGGCGATCCGCCTGACGGCCGACCGTAAGACAATCCGGGCGGAAGCAGGCGAGCCTGGCTTATATCACCGTCGAGGTTGTGGATGGGCAGGGCTGCATGCACCCGGCCGCGGACAACGCGATCTTCTTCACCGTACAGGGCGCCGGCGAGCTGGCCGCGGTAGGCAGCGGCAACCCAACCAGCACCGAGCGCTACCGCGGCAACCAGCGCAAGGCGCACCGCGGGCGCTGCGTGGTGGTGGTGAAATCCACCGGCCAGCCGGGCGAAATTCGCCTGCGCGCCCAGGCAGACGGGCTGGATGGCGCGGAGATCGTGGTAAGAGTGGACTAACCCCACCCTTTCAAACCTCCGCAGCGACAATGTTCCAATGCAAAAATTCACCGGTTGCACCGGTGAATTTTTGCATTGAATACTTTTATAAAAATCGGGCTACGATTACGGAAATATTATCGGGGCCCTGGTTGGTGTTGGCCAGAAAAACCAGGCGCTCGGCAGCCTGCTGGGGGCGGTATTCGAGCACCACTGCCTGGATCTGAGGCTCGGTGACCGGCCCCCATAAGCCATCCGAGCAAAGCACCAGGTGGTCACCCACCTGCCACTCAAACGTATTGGTATAGGTGGTGATATCCTCTCGCTGGGCGCTGATAGACATACTGAGCACGTTGCGGCGGGGATTATGGCGCACATCCGCCTCGGTAATCATGCCCTGGCGAAGCTGTTCGCCTACCAGGCTGTGATCGTAACTGATCTGGCGGACCTGCCGGTCATTGACCAGATACGCCCGGCTGTCCCCCACGTTGATCAGGTGGATGCTGCGGCCTTTGAGCACCGCCGCAACTACCGTACTGCCCATTTTTCCCAGCGCGGGGTCCGCGGAAGCTTGCTGTTTCATGGCGTTGAGCGCGGCAGACACACCAGTTTGCAGGGTCTGGAGGGGCGCGGCATGCCCACCGGCCTGTTGGTAAACCTCGGCGAAGCTGCTTACCACCAACTGGCTGGCAATCGCCCCACCCTCATACCCGCCCATACCGTCCGCAATTACCAGCAGCGGCGGGCGGCGGTTGAAAAGCGTTGGCCGGACAACGCATAACGAATCCTGGTTTTGTTTGCCAATCCGTCTTCGACCTGGGTCCAGAGCGCTGCCAATTTCGAACATATCTCTCCTATCGGGTAATCCGAAGATGGTTTTCTTCTGGCGATCCGGAAGGCGGATTCCGCTGCGCGTCCAGCCGTTTTCCACGAATGTCCGACCGAAATAAAGTGTTCCGATCCGGTAGGTTTCCTGTGTATATCCTGGAGAATCACAATCCGGGACTAAACGTAGTATACAAGGATTGTTTTGCCCCGTCAAATATAAAAAAGGCTCTCTAGAAGTTGCCGTGGTGTTAGAGGGGATGTGCTGGGCACATCCCCATACGTATCAAGCTAAGGGTGATCAAGGCAGTATAACCGCTGACAAATATCACCCTTAGCTAAATAATCCGCTGAATATTTTCAGCATAGAAAAATTATTCCTCCCACAAAACAATGACATACAAGCCTTTTTGTTCGTTAATCGCATATGAAAGGATCGTTTTCGTATCTTGAATAAGAGTTGCCTCGCTTTTTTTCTCATCGGGGTTTTGAAACTGGGATAACTCATCATTGATAACCTTGTTCAACTTGTCATATAAGGAAACACAATCTTGATAACTAACCCAACCCCCTTGGTTATATGAATACATGGGCCTAATCCATCTCCAATATGGATCTTGATGGGAAATTTTATCGATCTGATGGGCATCTTCTGCTTTATCTGAAACGAGCTTACCTATTGGATCCCCATAAATAAGGGTATTAATTTCAGAAGATGACCAGTTTATTCTTTCAAGCACGGATACCAGTTTTCTCCAGGAATAGCCAATATTCAAAGCGCAAGGAAATAAGTATTGGGACATCAGTACAAGAAACCGTTTTCCAATCTCATAGTTTAGGAATTGAATTTCATTCAGACTTACAAGGGACTTTACATTTTTTATTGGCTCACCAAATCCTAAGTCTTTGAGGATGAAATCCTCATCATTAGTATTAGAGGTAATCTGAAAAATACGTTCGTCTAAATCTTTGATGTTCCCTTTTTCAATTGATAAACCTAATGGTTTTGCTTCTTTAGAAAATTTTTCGTAATCGAAGAGAAGCGCAATATGGTAAAACATCAATTCACCCTTCTTTGTCTGTGCCAATCAAAAATATTTGGAAATGCTCTAAACGAGCGGGAAGCTCTTCGAGTATGATCTGTTTACCACAACTGATCAACAAGAGGAACTTCCCAATGACAAGTATAGAACAGGTTGGGCAGGCGATGCAGCGAATTTTAGGGGACAAAGCAGATCAATTAGCCCGAAAGACTGGATTTGTTCAGCGAGAGTCAAAGATGGGTGGGGCGGAGTTCGTCCAAACACTGGTATTTGGATGGCTGAGTAATCCGCAGGCGACACTGGAAGAATTAGCCCAGACAGCAGCAAGTGTTGGGGTGGAAATTAAGCCACAGGGTCTAGATCAACGGTTTACCAAAGCGGGTGCAGATTTTCTGAAAAACGTACTAGATCAGGCTGTGAACGAGCTAGTGCAAGGTGAGGCCCCTGCCAATGATGTGTTGAAACGATTTTCGGGCGTGTATATTCAAGATAGCACGATTGTGGACTTACCCGAGGAACTGACTGAGACGTGGAAGGGGTGCGGAAATCAGGAAGGTGCTGGACAACCGGCGGCCGTCAAGATCGAGGTACGCCTGAATATGCTGGAAGGTGAGATGATCGGTCCCTTGCTGGAAAATGGACGAGTGCATGATGCTGTTTCGCAAATTCAGACCGTCGACCTGCCCAAAGGTGCTTTATCCATTGCCGATTTGGGGTACTGGAGCCTGCCTGAGATGAGCCGCCAGGCCGCGAACGGCGTTTTTTGGTTGTCACGGATCTCAACCCGCGCTAAAGTGGTGACTTTGGATGATAAGGTCTGGGATTTGTTGGATTTTTTACAGGCACAGCCCAGTGCATCGATCGATTGTCCCATCTTGCTCACGGCGCAACATCGTGTCCCAGCCCGCCTGTTAGCCATGCGTGTTTCACAAGAGGTGGCCGATCGTCGTCGGCATAAGTTGCGGGAGGAAGCGCAGCGTCGAGGCAAACCTATCAGTCAGAAACGATTAGCGCTGGCGGCTTGGACCATCTTGGTCACCAATGTACCCGCCGAGATGCTCACGCTACGGCAAGCGATGATCCTCATCCGGGTCCGCTGGCAGGTGGAACTGCTTTTCAAGCTGTGGAAAAGCCATGGGCGGATGGATGAATGGCGCAGTACCAAACCCTGGCGGATTTTGATCGAAGTGTACGCCAAACTATTGGCCATGCTGATTCAGCACTGGCTCTTCCTGATCAGTTTTTGGCGTTTTGCCAACCGCAGCTTGTTCAAAGCCGCCTGCACCATTCAGCGTCACGCTCTGCTTCTGGCTTGTTCTTGCGCCTTCTCTGGATGCCCTGGTCGCTGCGATCACCATCGTTCAACGCTGTTTGGCTGCCGGTTGCCGCATCAACAAACGCAAAACCGATCTGCGTTCCTTCCAACTCCTTCTTTCACTGAACGAGGAGCCTTAGCTTGATACGCATGGGGATGTGCCGGGCACATCCCCTCTAACACCACGCCGAATCCCAAAGACACATAAAAAACCTGTAGAAATATTGGTAAAATGGATTCAAAAGGAGCAAGCGTGCCAAAGACAACGATCCGCGAGGAAATTGACCTATCTTTCCTGCGCAGCTGCTTGATGGAAGCCGGAAAGATGGCGCTGGGCCAGCGCGGCCAGATGATCAGCATGATCAAAGCCGACCTGACCCCCGTGACGGAGGTAGACCGCCAGGTAGAGGACTATTTAATCGAGCGGATCAACCAGCGCTACCCTGACGATACGATCCTCTCGGAGGAAAGCGGCCTGCACGCGAGCCAGGAGACAACCGCGTGGGTTATCGACCCGATCGATGGGACGCGCTCGTTTGCCACCGGGCTGCCTATTTGGGGAGTATCGATCGGCATCTTACGCCAGAATGAGCCGGTTGCCGGCGGCTTTTATATGCCCGTCACCAATGAGATGTATTGGGGAACGCGCCAGCAGGCATTTTACAATGACCAACCCATCGCGCCTATCAAAGAAATCGACCTGGACAGCCCGCTCGTGTTCCTGGCGGTACCCTCCAGCGCGCATTTACATTTTACAATCTGCTATCCGCGGGTGCGCGCCCTGGGGAGCACAGCCGCACACCTGGCCTACACCATGACTGGGGCAGCGGTGGGGGCATTGACCCGGTCGATCTACTTGTGGGATATCGCCGGGGTGCTGCCTTTACTGGCTGCGACCGGGATCGAGATTACCACCCTGAGCGGAAACTCCTATCAACCCGCTACGATGGGTAACGGCGAAAAAGCGCCCGAGCCGCTACTGGCAGCCCACCCGAGCGTGGCGAAAACGATCCGGGCGGCAATCCAGACAAAATAAAGAATTTGAAAATCCGGTATAATTCATCACAACATAATAGATTGGTGTGCCTTTATTTTTAAAGGGGGATTATTAAGGGCAGCTTTGCCAGCAACAGGGCGGCTCTTTTTATTTGTGCATGGAATCCACGCAAACTACTGTAGTGCAGGGTTTTTCCGAAAACCTCCAATAGGAGAAAATGGTCATGAAAACAGTGGTTGCAGCCGCTTTGGGGGAATGCGTCCATGTGGCCGGGGTGATGAATTTTCTGCGCCTGGCTGAAGCCGCCGGCTGGCGGACCGTTTTCCTCGGTCCGGCAGTGCCCATCGAGCACGTGCTGGAGGCCGCCCGGCGCGAGAAAGCCGACCTGGTGGGCGTCTCCTACCGGCTGACGCCCGAGACCGGCGAGCGCCTGCTGGGCGAGTTTGCCGAAGCCGCCGACGACCTGCACGCGCAGGGGGTGCGCTTTGCCTTTGGCGGCACCCCGCCGGTGGCTGAGCGAGCGCGGGCAATGGGCTTCTTCGAGCGCGTCTTTGACGGCAGCGAGCCGGCCGAAACGGTGCTGGCCTATCTGAAGGGGCAGGCCGGCGGAACTGGCCGGCAGAAACCGACTTCCCGCAAACCACCATCGAGCGCATCCACTGGAAATCGCCCTTCCCGCTGCTGCGCCATCATTTTGGGCTGCCCACGCTGGAAGCACACCCGGCGGGGGATCGAGCAGATCGCCGAGGCCCAGGCGCTGGATGTGATCTCGCTGGGGATCGACCAGGACGCCCAGGAGAATTTCTTCCATCCCGAGCGCCAGGATCCGCGCCGCACGGGCGCCGGCGGCGTGCCGGTGCGCAGTCGCCGAGGATTACCAGGCGCTGTTTGCCGCCAGCCGGCGCGGCAATTATCCGCTGCTGCGCACCTATTCCGGGACGGATGATTTCATCCGCCTGGCGGAGATGTATGTCGAGACGATCCACAACGCCTGGTGCGCCATCCCGCTGTTCTGGTTCAACCAGATGGATGGGCGCGGGCCGTGGGACCTGGAAGGCTCGATCCGCGAGCACCAGCAGGTGATGGCCTGGTACGGCGCGCGCGGCATCCCGGTGGAGCTGAACGAGCCGCACCACTGGGGCATGCGCGATGCGCCGGATGTGGTCTTTGTGGTCTCGGCCTACCTGGCGGCCTATAATGCCCGCGCCTTTGGCGTGCAGGATTACATCGCCCAATTGATGTTCAACAGCCCGCCCGGCCATTCGGACGCGATGGACCTGGCCAAGATGCTGGCGGTGCTGGACCTGATCGAACCGCTGGCGGGGCCCAGATTTCCGCATCTGGCGGCAGACGCGCACCGGCCTGCTCAGCTACCCGCTCGACCCCGCCGCCGCCCGCGCCCACCTGGCCGCCAGCATCTACCTGCAGATGGCGCTGCACCCGCACATCATCCACGTCGTCGGGCATACCGAAGCCGACCATGCCGCCACCGCCGGAGGATGTGATCGAAGCCTGCGGGCTGGCCCGGCGGGCGATCGAGAATGCCCTGCACGGCGCGCCGGATATGACCGCCGACCCGCGCGTGCAGGCAGCGCAAAGAGCAGCTGGTAGCCGAAGCGCAGGTCACCCTGCGAGCCATCGCGGGCTCTGGCCGGCGCAGGCATCGCCGACCCGCTGACCGACCCGGCCGCCCTGGCGCGGGCGGTCACCAGCGGGCATCCTGGATGCGCCGCAGCTGCGCAACAACCCCTTTGCGCAGGGGCACAGTCGCACACGCGCATCATCGACGGCGCCTGCCTGGCGGTCGATCCGACGGGCAGCCGCTGAGCGAAAGCGAGCGACTGGCTCGCCAGGCTGCATAGCCGTACTTCGCGCAGGATCCATCAGCGCTCAATGCCACACTCGGAGACCTTCCAATCTCAAATGGAGCTATGCATGAATCAAACAACACACTTCACCGTGATCGGCGCCGGGCACGGCGGAAAAGCCATGGCTGCCCACCTGGCCTTGATGGGCTTTCCGACCACACTGTACAACCGCACCCCCGATCACATCAGCGCGATCAAAGAGCTGGGCGGGATCGACCTGGAAAGCTGCGAAGGCGGGCCGCACGGGTTTGGCAAGCTGGCACTGCGTCACCTCCGATATGGCCGAAGCGCTCGAGAACGCGGACATGATCATGGTGGTGGTGCCTTCCTCGGCCCATGCGCGATATTGCCCGCACCGTGCGCTCCGCTACCTGAACGACGGGCAGATCGTGGTGCTGCACCCCGGGCGCACCTGCGGCGCGATCGAGTTCGCCAAAGTGCTGCGCGACCAGAACTGCACGGCCGATGTGACCGTCGCCGAAGCGGAGACCTTTATCTATGCCTCCCGCTCCGATGGCCCGGCCCAGGCGCGCATCTTCCGCATCAAAGAAGCCGTGCCGCTGGCGGCCCTGCCGGCCACCCGCACCCAGCATGGTGCTGGATACCATCCGCCAGGCCTACCCGCAGTTCATCGACGGCGGCAATGTGCTGCAAACCGGGCTGAATAACATGGGCGCCATCTTCCACCCGGCGCTGACCCTGCTCAACTGCCGGCTGGATCGAAGCGACCCACGGCGATTACCAGTTCTATATCGACGGCGTGACCCCCTCGGTGGCGCGCGTGCTGGAAGCGCTGGACCGCGAGCGGGTGACGGTGGCCTCCTCGCTGGGCATCCGCGCGCGCACGGCCATGGAATGGCTGAAACTGGCCTACGACACCACCGGCGAAGACCTGCGACGAAGCCATCCACAACCAGCCCGGTTATTACGGCATCAAAGCGCCCCCCACGCTCAACCACCGCTATATCTTCGAGGATGTGCCGATGAGCCTGGTGCCGATCGCCTCGCTGGGCCAGCGCTACGGCGTTTCGGTGCGCGGCATGGATGCGATCATCCGCCTGGCCTGCATCATCCACCGCACCGATTACTGGCGGCGCGGGCGCACGATCGACAAGCTGGGGATCAACAACCTGAGCGTCAGCGAGCTGACTCGCTATGTCAATGAAGGCATTATGGAACCGGTGTGACCCACGAGGTGAAAAGTACCAACGCGGCACAGAGGTAAGTAAGCGCGAATTATTCGGTGACTTCCTGCTTCGCGGTTATCTCACCCTGTTCATTCAGCATTTTTAGAAAGGCATCCACAATGGCCGGGTCGAAATGCTCCCCCGCCTGGCTGCGCAGATACTCGGCGGCTACCTCAGGCGGGTCGGCTTTGCGGTAGGTGCGGTCGTCTGAGGTGAAGGCATCCCAGACGTCAACGATGGAAAAGATGCGCGCATACAAAGGAATTTTCTCACCGGCCAGGCCAAAGGGGTAGCCGGTGCCGTCCCATTTTTCGTGATGGCAAAGCAGAATATCCATGGCCGGCCGTAAGAATTCAATCTCCGAAACCATCTCAAAGCCAAACAACGGGTGACGGCGGACTAACGCGCGCTCTTCTTCGCTCAGGTCACCGTCTTTCAAAATCACAGAATCGGAGATAGCCATTTTTCCGATGTCATGCAGCAGCGCTCCGCGGCGGATATGCGCCATGTCCGCTTCAGGGATGCCCATATAGCGCGCCAGGCGCAGGGTCATGTCGGTTACCCGGCGGCTGTGATTTTTGACTTCGCGGTTACGCATCTCCAGCACGCGCGACCAGCCAAAAATGGTCCGGTCGTATGCGTCCAGCAGTTCTTCGTTTTTAAAACGGAGCTGGTCAAGCAGGCGCTCTTTTTCCTGCAAATGTTCCTGGTAAATCGTCTCACTCCGTTTTAACTCGCGATATAAATTCCAAAACAAAAGCAGCGCGCTGATCAAAACAAACAGCAAGCCTTTGATGGTTTCAATCTCCCTGGGTATCCCGTAGGACACCTCTAGAAAATTCGCCAGCCTGTCTGTTAAATAGATCCACAGCGCTGAAAAAATCAAATAAAGGATAACAACCCGAAAAATAGAGCGAATATTCCGTGACATAACGATACTAGCTGGTATTGTATCACTGTGAGGCGGTATCGTATATAAATTTCATCAAAATAAACGGAACAAAAAAACCAAGCCATTAACGGGCGACCACGCGCCAGACAGGAATTACAGGATTATTTCTTCAATAGCCGCGATGAATTAAATAGAATGGCGACATCGGGGATGGACTGGGCAGCGGCGGCCAGGATGGGCGGCAAGAAACCAAAGGCGGCCAGGGACAGGCCAAGGATGTTGTAAAGCGTGGTAAAAGCGATATTTCCCTTGACGACCCGCATGGTACGGCGAGCAATCGCGAACAACTGCGGGACGAGCAGCCAATCATCGCGCAGCAGGACCACGTGGGCCGCCTCGAAAGCCACGTGCGACCCAGCAGCGCCCATGGCGATACCCACATCAGCCTGCGCCAGAGCCGGAGCGTCGTTGACGCCGTCACCGACCATGGCGACCCGGTAGCCTTTGGCCTGGTAGTCCTTGACGATGGCAATCTTATCTTCGGGGAGCAGGTTGGCGCGGAAATCGATCCCCAACGGCCCGGCCAGGGCAGCAGCGGCGTGTTCATTGTCACCGGTCAGCAGCTCGATGCGCCGGATGCCGACCGCGCGCAGTTGTTTGAATGCTTCGGGGACTTCCTCGCGCAGGTTATCGGCGGCAGCCAGGACGCCAATAGCCTCACCATCGCGGGAAACCCATAACAGGCTCTTGCCCTCATTCAACAGGCGGGCCTCGATGGTTTGGGCCAGCTCCGCGGCAACCATGCGCCCGCTGCCCACCATGATGGTCTGGCCTTTCAACGCGGCGACTACGCCCAGGCCAGGTACAGAGGTGAAGTGCTCCGGGTCGAGAAGCTCCAGGTTCTGGCGGCGCGCGGCGGAACGAGTTGCTTCGGCCAGGGGGTGTTCGGAGTAACGTTCAGCGGAGGCGGCCAGGCGGAGCAGCTCCGCGGAAGATAGATCCCCCAGCGGGATGGCTTCATCGATCCTGGGCCGGCCCAGGGTGAGCGTACCGGTTTTATCGACCAGTAACAGGTCGATTTTGTCGAGGGCTTCAATATACTTCCCGCCCTTGATCAACAGGCCGCGGCGAGCACCGGCCCCGATCGAGGCCAGCATGGCGATGGGCGTGGCCAGGGCAAAGGAACACGAGCAAGCCACTACCAGCACAGCGGCCGTGGCCAGCGCATCGCGGCGCAGGAGAAAAGTCAACAGCGCAACGCCAGCCACCACAGGCAGGTAAAAGGCGGAAAATTTGTCCGCCACGCGCTGGACGCTGCCGCGGTGGGCTTCGGCCTCTTCCACCATTTGGATGACCCGGCCAAAGGTTGTGTCGCGCCCGGTGGCGTTGGTGGTCACGCGCAAGCTGCCCAGCTCGGCAATGGTGACCGCGTAGACCCTGGAACCGGATGCGACATCCACCGGCATCGCTTCACCGGTGAGGGTGGCCTGGTTGATGGTTGCGTGTCCAGATAACACCACCCCATCCACCGGGATCTGCTCGCCCGGGCGGACGATGACCACCTCACCAACCTGGATATCCCCCACCGGCAGTTCGCACTCCTGCCCTTCCCGTTCCACGCGCGCGGTCTGTGGGGAAAGCTCGGTCAGGTTCTTGACCGCCTTGCGGGCGCGCTCGGTGGTGATGCGTTCGGCGTAATCGCCTACGCGCATAAAAAAGACGACTATCGCGGCGGTAATCCACTGGCCCACCACAATCGCGGCGATGACACCCACGCTCATCAGGGTGTGTGAAATCACCTGCCGCTTGAGGGCCGCGCGGATAACGTTGATAAAAACCGGGTAGCCGCCGATCAGAACAACCACCAGACCGGCCCACCAGGGGATGAGCGGGGTCACGCGCTCGAACAACCCCAACCCCTCCCCGATCACGGCGACAAACAAAACGGCGCCAAAGACCAGCCCAAACAGGGTCAGTATGGGGCGGGTAAAATCCGCCAGCGTGCGGTGGGCGGACAGTTGGGCATCCTCCGGGACGGAGTAGCCGGCCGCGGCGACAGCCTTGCGCATGGCCGGCAGATCCACCTGTTCGGGGTCGGTTTGCAGCACGGCTTTCTCAGCGGCCAGAAAAACTTCCACCGAGGTGACGCCGGGCAGCGCGGCAAGCGCGTGGCGGACGTGGTCAGTACATTCGGCACAATCCATGCCTTTGACCGGTATCTCAACCGTCCGAAGATTACTCATACTCTCCCTAATGATAACGCACATTCGAAGCGCCAGGTCCCTGAACCCACCGGGATGACCATCCCGCCTGTGCGCTGCTGGACAAAGCGCAGGCCCGCCTCTTCCAGCGAAGACCCATCCACGCGGACCGAGCCGGGGCGCAGCCTGGGCAAATAGACCCAACCGGTCGTATTGGCAGGCAGGCTGACTTCCAGATGGAAGCTGCTGCCCTGGTGCTGCCAGGCAGAGCGAATGGGGCCGTATGGGCCAATATGCTCGGCCTGGACCCATTCTAACCCTTCCGCCAGGTACGGGCGAATGAGCACGCGTTTGAAACCGGGCTGGTCCGGGTCGGGGCGGATGCCGGCCAGGTACTTGTAAAACCAGGTGCTGATATCGCCAAACATGATGTGGTTGCGCGAGGCCGCTCCATCCCAGGTTTCCCACAAGGTTGTGGCGCCCTGATCAAGCCACCAGGCCCAACCGGGATACTGGGGCTGGGTAATCAGGTGATAGGCTGCGGCGTGGAACCCATTCTCGGCCAGGGCGATCAGGACCGCCTTGGCGCCGTGGATGCCGGCGTTGATGCGGCCCTTCTGCTGGCGTACTTCGGCGACGAGCTGGCGCGCAGCGCGCTGGCGTTCCTCGGGTTGGGTTAGCCCGGCGTACAGGGCCATGCTTTGGGAGGTCTGCGAGCCGCCCGCATACAACGCGCTGACCGGGTCATAATACAACTTATTGAAGCGCTGCGCAAGGGCTTCCGCCCAGGCCGCGTAGCGCTGCGCATCTTCGGGATGGCCCAATAATTGGGCAATCTGGCTGCCGGTGCAGGCATCCATATAAAAGTAGGCGCTGGAGAGCAGGGTCAGCGGGGCAGTGTAATCTTCTGGTCGGCCGTAAGGAGGCACCCAATCGCCCAGGCCAAGGGCCAGCAGATTGCCTCCCTGGGATTTTTCACCCAGGTATTCCAGGTAACGGCGGATCATCGGGTAGCAACGCGCCAGAATGGCCTGATCGCCGCGATACAGGTACATGTACCAGGGGATCAGGATCGCGGCGCTGTCCCAACATGGACCGTTGCCCCATTCGTAACCCCATCCGCTGGTGGGGACGATGCCGGGCAGCGCGCCATCCTCACGCTGCTCATCGGCCAGGTCGTCCAACCATTTCCAATAGGCCGTCCCGGCGTTGAAGTTGTACAGCCCGGCTTCCGCCGCCAGGTGCGCGTCGCCGGTCCAGCCGTTCTTCTCGCGCTGCGGGCAGTCGGTGGGATAACCGACAAAATTGCTCAGGTAGGACCATTCGGTGCAGGCCTGCAAGCGGTTGACCACCGCGTTGGAACAGGTGAATGAACCGGCGCGCTCAAAATCGGTGTTTACCGCGCGGCCTTCCAGATCATCCAGGGTGAGTGCTGCGGGCGCACCGGATACTTCAACATATTGGAAACCGTGATAGGTGAAGCGCGGCTCGTATTCTTCTACACCCGCGCCTTTGAGGATGTAACGGTCAACCTGCACCTCGCCCTGCTGCGGGTAAACCAGCGAATTGATATTGGATTGGTCGACCGCGCCATCCGGGGTGAGCAGCTCTCCGTACCGCAGGATAACCTCGGTACCGGCGGGACCTGAAACGCGCAGGCGCGCCCAACCGGAAAAATTCTGGCCGAGGTCGAAGACGGTCGAACCACTGGGGGTCTGCCACTGCTTTACGGGGTGCAGCGTGCGGGTAACGCGAGCGGGTGGCAGGCTCTGTGCGACCAGCTTGCCGCGCGGTGCATCCACAATCCGCGCCGGGAGCCAGGCCGAGTCATCATACGCAGGGGTGTCCCACCCGGGCAGTTCCAGGCGCGCATCGTAGGTTTCACCCAGGCGGGTGCCATCCAGGCGGATGGGACCATGAGCGGTTTTCCAGCTCGCGTCGCTGGTGATGACACGCTCGCTGCCGTCTTCCAGCTCGATATGGGCCTGGAAGAGCAGGCGCGGCGAAGCGCGCCAGGGGCTTTTCTCGAAATACCAGGCATCCGGGGCGGCCTGGTTATACAGGCCGTTGCCAAGGATCACGCCAAACACATTCTCGCCCGCGTGCAGCAGGGCGGTTACATCATAGGTTACATACAGCGCGCGCCGGTCGAAGCGTGTAAAAGCCGGAGAAAGCACCGCGTCCCCCACTTTCGCGCCGTTGAGATACAGCTCGTGGTAGCCCAACCCGCAAAGGGTCACCCGCGCCTGTCGAACGGCAGGGAGAGTCACCGGTTTTCGGAAGAAAGGCGCCGGGCAGGTTTCGGCGCCGGAAGCCGCGGGATGCGCGATCCACTGCGCATGCCAATCCTCCGGCTGGAGCAGACCGGTCTCGAACCAGGCCGGTTGGCTCCACTGGCTCTCCACGCCGTCCTGATCCCAGGCCATCACCTGCCAGAAATAGCGCCGGCGGGCTGCCAGGGCCTGCCCGGCATAACCGACCTGCACGGATTGGGCGGATTCGACGCGCCCCGAATCCCACACGTCCCCGGCCCGCTGCTGGAGAAGCGAAAGCGTGCTGGCAACCAGCACGCGGTAGGCGGTTTGCGACTGGGCGCGGCTGGTCGATTCGAGCTGCCAGGAAAAGAGCGGCGGCAGGGCATCGATGCCCAAAGGATCGGTTTGATCGTTACAAGTTAAATGGGAAATGGAGATCATAAGTGGGTACCTGGAAAGGAAGAAAGATGAAAGGGAACCTGGTAATTTTTGCACAAAATAACCATTCGAGCAAGCAAATCCAGGCGGGCCGGGCATGTAATGGAAGGAACATGCCGCGGCAGGTACGCAGATTGCCTAACTGCTCTGACGGGCGATGCCTCCATCCGCGCCACGGTCGGAGGGCCGCGGGTGGATTTCTTCCAGGGGCGCTTCTTCCAGAGCATCGGTGAGGATAGCCACCTGGACCAGCTGGGCCAGCGGATCGTCTTTGTGGATGGTCAGCGGGTTCGGGGTGGTATTGACCACTTTGATGAGAATTTCGCCCTGGTAGCCGGGATCGATGACGCCCGCGCCAAGCAGGAAGTCGCTGCCGCTTTTGGGTTTGGCCAGCAGCATAAACTGCGGCGGAATCGCAAAGGTCAGGCCGGTGTGGACGCGCGCCGCGGAAAAAGGCGGGATGGTGAGCGTTTCGTTGGCAAAGACATCCACCCCGGCGTCCGTGGGGTGCTTGCGGGACGGGGGCCGGGCATTTGGGTCGAGCCGGGAAAAGCGTAGGGTGGACATGGCTGGGTTCCGTAGCGGTTTACTGTTTGGAAAAAAAGTATCGTTTTAACAGCGCGGTCAGGTCAACCTGAGTGTGTTGATCCAGGAGGGTGAAGAAATCGCTGCTGAGGGCAACCTGCCCGGCATACTTCGCGGCGTAATCTTTAAGGAAGGCAAAGAAAGCCTGGTCTCCGATGGCTTTGCGCAAATCTTCAAAGAAGTGCGCCCCGTTCAGATACACGGCGTTGCGATAGTCCTGATAGGTCTGGAGGGTACCATTGGGATTGTATACGCTGGTATCCACCCAGCCCTGCGGGCGGTAGTAATTGATGCGGTAATACCACCACCACTCCAGCGCGGGCGGGTCATAGCGCTCGTAGTACAGGCGCTCGGCATAGGTGCAAAGCGCCTCATCCAGCCAGGGCTCGTTGGCCTGGTCATTGCCGATCAGGGCAAACCACCACTGGTGCGCCGTTTCGTGCGCGGTGATGGCGACCAGGTACTCCCCTGGCTGGCCAGAATAATTGTTATAGAAAGCCCGGCTGACGAAGAACAGCCCATCATACTCCATGCCATCAAAAAAATCGGCCTCGACCACTGCCAGGGTGGTGTGCGGGTAGGGGCCAAACAATTCCTGGTACAGCTTGAGGGCCTCGACGGTGGTTTGCAAGGCGCGCTTGCCCGCCTTGGTATTTAGAACGAAGTAATAACTGGTAACGGTGACATCCCCAACCTTTGCGGATTCGGCCGTATATTCGTGGCCGATGGAAAGCGCAAAACTGCGCACATCCGTCATGCGGTAGCGCAGCCATTCGCCATCCTTTTGGACCGGGGCGCTGGCGGCAACCACCAGGTCTTTGCGCGGATCGGTCAGGCGCAGGTTGACCTCGAAATCGGCCATGTCGTAGACCAGGTGCTCGCCGTAATAGCTGGGGGGATGGGCCAGCCAGCCGCTGCCATTGCGGTAAGGGGGGATAAACGGGTACCAATCCACCAGGTTCGCCTGGCGCGAGGTATAGCCAACCGGCAGGGGCCGCTCGCTGTCCAGGCTGGATTGGGATGGCAGGTGAAACTCATACGTCATCTTTAACCCGGTGCTCTGCCCTGGCAAGAGCGGCTGCTGCAAGGGGATGCGCACCTGGATATTATCCCAGCTCGCGTCTTCGATTTTCTGCCCATCCTGTCCCCACAGGCCGGTGATCGAGAATAGGTCTTTATAGGCAAACAGCTCGACCATCAGGCGCAGCTCAGTGAGCGTATCGCCTGAACGGTTGGTATATGCAATCTCTTCGGTTACTTTCCCGAAGCGCTCCGCGTAAGTAAACTCGACGTCCAGCTTGTAACGCGTATGCGCCTGTAACAGCGCCGTATCCGGCGAGCCAGGCACAGCGGAGGGCGCCGGGGTCTGGGTGGGCAGCGGGGTGAAAGTGGGGGTGGGTTGAACCTGGTGGGTTGCAGATGGTTCTAGTGTGCGCGCTACCAGCGTTGCTATCGCAGCTTTCACAGCAACTTCGTTGGCTGCCTGGAGATCGTTTTGGTCAGGCGCCTGAACAGTCGCCTGGGCCGGCGGCGTGCAGGCAGAAAACAAGCTGAGCAGCAGGAGTACTATGGGGAAGAGGCGAAAGCGCATGCAGGCAATGTTACCACTTAATGCGGGGGCGGATGTTTCGCAATCTGGAGGATGAGGGCTTTTTTCAATGTGAAGCAGGGTAGTCTTGTAGGGCGTTTGCTTTTGCGTGACTGGGCGATATGTGGACAGTTATACGACCTTACAATTTTTGCATAGTTGAAGCAAAATGACACCGAAAAGCTGTTTATAGGGTTTAATTAAGCAAGATTGTGAATTTTATTGCGATCTGTAAAAAGCAACTCGCGCATTCGCCAATCCGTATGGCACGATTATTGATGTAATCATTTTGCTCGGGTGCCGCTTCTTGAAATGAAAAACGAAACCGTCCAACGATTACATCTATTAAGGTTAGCGAATGTTTCAAAATGTATGGTATCAAATGGGTCGGGGAATCGTCGACCTTTATGTACGGCGCGTGATGCGCGCGGATATTCACCAACCTGCGCCCATGCCCAAAGGGGCAAAGATTTTTGTAGTGAACCACCCCTGCACCAACGACCCGGCCTTTGTGACGATATTGACCAAAGAACAAACCACAATCCTGATTAAAGAGACCCTGTTTAAAGTGCCGCTGTTTGGCCGGTCGCTGCGCATGGCCGGGCACGTGCCGGTGGTCGCCGGGAAAGGGCAGGCCGCCCTGGAAGCCGGGATTCGCCTGGTGAAGGCGGGCAGAACGGTGGTGGTCTTTCCGGAAGGGGAAATCAGCCCAGAAAACGGTTTCCACAAAGCGCACAGCGGAGCTGCCCGGCTGGCCCTGGCGACCGGGGCTCCGGTTATTCCGATTGGGATCAGCCTGAACCACAAGCGACTGCACCAGATCCACACCATGGTGGATGGGGAACGAGAATTGGGCTGCTGGTATCTCCGCGGTCCCTACGCCATAACGGTAGGAGATCCGATTACTTTCCAGGGCAGCGCGGACGACCGGTCGCAGGTGCACGCGGTAACGGACCAGATCATGCAGCAGGTCGGCGTACTCTGCCAGCAAAGCCAGCAGCGCCTGGCCCAACGCGCATACCAGCAGCAGCGGGCGCAGCTGCCGCAGCCAGACAAAAAACAAGCCCTCCGCCTGGGAACTGGCGCCCGCCGGGTGCTTGGTACCCCAAAGGCAGCCGCGAAAGTAGCCTGGCGCGGTACCTGGCAGGCCCTACAGCAGTCAACGCGTGTGGTGATGCGATCGCCGTTGTTCAAGACGGTGGAATCGGGGCTGGTGGTCTTCCTGATGTACGCGCGCCATTTATATCACTAAAAATTGGCTGCAGGCTGCAAGCATGGCTAAAATGACAAAGAGGGTTTTGGCACGTTTTGCATGCCAAAACCCTCTTTGTGTCATTAAACGCACCCGGCCAGGACACTTGCCCCCTGGGCGCCTGGCCGTGGCGAGAGCGGATATTAGATGACCTCAACCACCGCGAAAATTTTTTATGGGCTGGGCTCCCGGTGGCAGGGAATGGGTCCGCTCAAAGGATAATAATCCTTGGTGACTGTGATTCTACTCGGATGGGATAGAATAAACAGACGGCCTGTCCCCCGCCAGGCATGGGGGAATCCCCTACCCTATTCTACTGGGGAGTCTTCCGGATACTATTTGCGAAAGGATCATCCATGAGCCGTCACCGATTTTATGGGGATGCCGACCGTTTTGAGGTCCTGGCCGACTATATCGCCGAGCGCTACTGGGGACGGGTACATTATATCGCCGACGTGGCGGGCGGGCAGGGCATGCTGGCGCGCATCCTGACCAAGAAGTATCACTTTACCTGCGAAGTGATCGACCCGCGCGGTTGGGTTTTGAAAGGCGTCCAGAACCGGGCGGCAGAATTTGACCCGGCGTTCGCCCATTACTATGACCTGATTGTAGGGCTGCATTGCGACGAAGCCTTGCGCGAGGTGGCGGCTTGCGCGCTGGTGCGCCCGGTGGTGCTGGTGCCCTGCTGCAATTTCTGGAGCGAAGAAAAGCTTGGGCAGTTCGAGCTGCTGGCGGCGATCGAAGATTTTTATCGCAGTCAGGATATCGCTTTCGAGCGGGTACAGTTTGGTTTTAAGGGGCCCAAGAACATTGGATTGGTGTCCGAACCGCCGGCTCCGGTTTGATTTCAAAACTTCAAGTCATTATAATGAGCGACAGCGTTTTATTTTTGGGATTTCGATCATTGGGAAGGGACGTATGGCAACGAAGACCATCTGGCAAGAAGAGTTTATCGTCACATCATCGGATACCGATTTTCAAGCAAAATTAAAAGTACTCCGGGCTTTTCGCCTGGTTGCAAGATATTGCCTCCAGTCACGCCAACCATCTGGGGGTCGGCTATCATGAATTACTCCCGCGCGAAATCGCGTGGGTGCTCTCGCGGATGAAAGTATGTTTTCTTGATTTGCCGGCCATGGGAGAGAAGGTGCTTGTGCAAACCTGGCCAAAGGGCATGCAGCAGCGGCTGTTTTTTATGCGCGATCACCAGGTAAATGGCGCGGACGGGCGCCTGCTGGCGCTGGCAAGCACGGCCTATGTGCTGGTCAGTACAAGCGCCAGGCGCATGCTGCCACCAACCGCGCTGGACGGCCAGGTTCCAGACAACGGCGGGAAAAGCGCCATCGCTGAAACGCTGGACAAAATTCCAGCCGTGGAAGGGTTGAGTGACTGCTTTACCATCCAGGCCGGTTACAGCATGGTCGATTTGATGGGCCACGTGAACAATGCGCGCTACATCGATTGGATATGCGATTGTTTTCCATTCGAGCATTACCAGACCAGCCGCCCAGACTGGCTGCAAATCAATTTCATCAACGAGGTCAAGCCGGGCGAGGCGGTTTGCCTGCAGCGCGGCGCCTACTCAGAAGAACCGGGCAGCTGGTATATTGTCGGGATGAACCGAACCAGCGGAGCGAAAGCATTCGAGGCCAGGTTACACTGGAAATAAACCTGAAGGTTATCCACAAAAACGGGAGTTTCGTTCCTTGATAATGTTGCCCAAAATTGGAATAATAGGAAAACGGTTTATTCCAAAGCATAAAGAAAAATAACCACCGGTAGAGCCGATGCGCACTGAGAAAAGAATTGAATTATTAGCCCCTGCCAAAGACCTGGAAACAGGCAAGGCGGCGATCAACTGCGGAGCAGACGCGGTGTATATTGGCGCGGGCAAGTACGGCGCTCGCGAGGCCGCCGGAAACAGCCTGGATGATATCCAGGCGCTGGTAGACTACGCGCATAAGTATTGGGCGCGGGTATACGTTACGCTCAACACCCTGCTCTTCGATGAAGAAGTCCCCCTCGCGGAACACATGGCGCGCGAACTGTACGAGGCGGGCGCGGACGCGCTGATCATCCAGGACACCGGGCTGCTGGAGCTGGACCTGCCGCCGCTGCCGCTTTTCGCCAGCACGCAGATGCACAACCATACGCCAGAACGAGTGGCTTTCCTGGAAAAAGTGGGCATCCAGCGGGTGATCCTGGCGCGCGAGCTAAGCCTGGAACAGATCCGCCAGATCCGCGCGCGCACCAGCGTGGAATTAGAAAGCTTCATCCACGGCGCGCTGTGCGTCAGTTACAGCGGGCAGTGTACGATGAGCTACGCGCTGGGCGGGCGGAGCGGCAACCGCGGGCAGTGCGCGCAGCCCTGCCGGCGCGCTTACCGCCTGATGGATGGAAACGGGGCTACCCTGGAAAGCAGCCGCTACCTGCTCTCGCTGCGCGACCTGAACCTTTCCAATGACCTGGAAGCGCTGCTGGATGCGGGGGTGTGCTCCTTCAAGATCGAGGGCCGCTTGAAGGATAAAACCTACGTGATGAACGTGGTGGGGCATTACCGCCAGCGGCTCGACGCGCTGCTAGAAGGCAAAAAACTGCGCCCAGCCGCCTCGGGTAGGGTGCATTTGGATTTCAATCCGGACCCGCGCAAGACCTTCAACCGCGGCTTTACCACCTACTTCCTGCACGGGCGCGGCGAGCCGGTTGGCTCGCTCGATACACCCAAGGCGTTGGGCGAACCCGTGGGTACGGTGGCGCGCATGGCGCGTAATTCCTTCTGCCTGGACGGCAGCGTGGAGATCCAGCGCGGCGACGGGCTGTGCTTCTTTGATCCGCAGCGCAAGCTGACCGGCACAACGGTTAACGATGTGCAGGGAACCGCGATTTTCCCCGCGAAGATGGAAGGGCTGGCAGCGGGCACGCCGGTCTACCGCAACCACGACCGCGCTTTTCTGGCCCAGCTCGAAAAGAGCCAGGCCGAGCGGAAAATTGGGGTGCAGTTCCGGCTGGCGGAAACGTCGAACGGGCTGGCGCTCATCGCCCGGGATGCGGACGGCTGTGAAGCCATGGCGGCGCTGGAAGTGGAAAAGATCCGGGCGGAGAAACCCGAACAGGCGCTGGCAGCCATCGAAAAGCAGCTGCGCAAGTTGGGCGGGACGCCGTTTGAATGCACTTTTGTGCGCTGCGACCTGCCCGAGCCGTATTTCATACCGCTGTCCACGCTAAACGCGCTGCGCCGGGCCGCGCTGGAAGAACTGGAGAAACAGCGCCGGGTAGAATTTCCGCGGCTGCGTGGGGGCGCGATTAAGAACGCTGCGCCGTATCCAGAGAAATCGCTTACCTACCTGGGCAACGTACTCAACGAGAAAGCACGCGATTTTTACCGCCGGCATGGGGTCATCGAGATCCAACCGGCAGCCGAACACGGGCTGGAGATGCGCGGGCGCAAAGTGATGACCACCAAACACTGCCTCAAACACCAGCTCGGCTACTGCGCGCGTTTCAATCCTTCCAAAATCCCCCCACCCGAGCGCTTGCAGGAGCCTCTGGCGCTGGTAGATGAGCAGGGTAACCTTTACCCGCTGCGGTTCCAGTGCGCAAAGTGCGAGATGGAAGTCTTCTTCCTGGAGACCGGGGAGGCCTGATTCCGACAAAAAAGAACTCATCGCGCGCGCAGCGAGTAGCTGGTATATAATCATGGATGTTGCATGATGAAAACGAAATACAACCGGCGCATTTTCTTTCCAGCGCTACCCTAACGCGGAGAACCCGATGCCCCTTGGCGGAATAATCACCCTGGCAATATTGTTGCCCAACCTGCTCATGCTCATCCTGCCCCCGGAAGCCACGCCACCCAAGCCGGCGAAAAAAGAGGGCTTGATGAAGGTTATGGAAGGTATTGAACGCACCGGCCAGGCCGGCGCATTCGTGATCCCATTCTTCTACCCGCTGCCCATCCTGCGCGAGGCGAGCGTGGATTCGCTGGTGGTAATGGCGCTGGCGCTGGTTTTCTATTACATCGGCTGGGCGCGCTACGCGATCAAAGGTCACCGTTTTGTGCTGCTTTACGCCCCCTTGTTTGGCGTTTCGCTGCCGATGGCGATCAGCCCGGTATTGTATTTTGCCGCCGCGGCATTGTTCTTGAGCGCGTGGCCGCTGGCTATCGCCGCCGGGCTGCTGGCAGCCGGGCACCTGTACGTGAGTTACGGCGAGTGGAAACGCTGCCAGAACGTCATGTTCCTCCAGACCGGATAAGGTTGCTGGCGCTTATCACTAGCGCCTGTCGCTAAAGCTTTTAGCGCTTCGTTTCAAGGTAGACTTATGCAAACCCAATCCCTCAACGGCTACTGGCAGGTGCGGCAGGCAGATACGCAAGACTGGCTGCCTGCCTGCGTACCCGGCGGGATCCACACCGACCTGATGGCAGCCCGGAAAATTCCTGATCCGTTCGTTGGAACCAACGAGGAGCAGGTGCAGTGGGTGGCCGAAAAGAACTGGGAATACCGGCACTTCTTCTACCCCAACCCAACGCTCCTGCGCCAGGAACGCATCTGGCTGGCCTGTGACGGGCTGGATACACTGGCTGAAGTACGCCTGAATGGCAAGATCCTTGGGCAGACGGACAATATGTTCCGCGCCTGGCGGTGGGAGGTCAAGGAGCTGCTGCTGGAAGGTGAAAACCGGCTGGAGATCCTGTTCCGCTCACCGGTCGCCTATATTCGCGCGCGCGAGCGGGTGCGGAAAATGGGCGGCGACATGAACATGGGCATCCGCGGCGGACCCCACTTACGCAAGACACCCAGCCATTTTGGTTGGGATTGGGGACCGCGCCTGCCTTGCATGGGCATCTGGCAGGAGATCCGCCTGGAAGCAGCCAGCCTGGGCAAACTGGGCGAGGTGCGCTTCAACCAGGACCACGGAACAGGGGTGGTGACATTGACCGCACGGATCCAATGCGAGCTGTGGGACAAGGACAATGCCCGGCCCGATGAACGCTATACCCTGCGCCTGCGCATCACCGGTCCTGACCGGCAGGTGTGGCTGCTGGACGCGCCCGCCCGGCAGCAATCGAACATGACTGTGACGATCCCCAACCCGCAGTTATGGTGGCCGAACGGTTACGGCGCGCAGCCGCTTTACAGCGCCGCGATCGAGCTGCTCGACAATGAAGAAAAGATCATCGACACCCGGGAATACTGGCTGGGGCTGCGCACCATCGAACTGCGCCTGGCCGAGAATTGCGCGGAAGCCGAACCGGCCGGGCCTGGAAGCGAAACAAAAAAGCCGTCCAAGGAATGTTTTACCTTTGTGGTCAATGGGCTGCCCATCTTCTGCAAAGGTTCCAACTGGATCCCGATCGACTCCTTCCCCACGCGGGTGACCCCGGAACGGGTGGAAGCGCTGGTGCGCGCCGCGGCGCTGGCAAACCACAATATGCTGCGCGTTTGGGGCGGCGGGTATTACGAGAGCAACCATTTCTATGACTTATGCGACCAGTACGGCATCCTGGTCTGGCAAGACTTCCAGTTTGCCTGCGCGCTCTACCCGCTCGACGACGCGGTATATCTGGACAACGTGTGTTGTGAGGTAATCGAAGCGGCCCGCCGCCTGCGCCATCACGCCAGCCTGGCGTTGTGGTGCGGCAACAACGAAATCGAGTGGCTGGGAACCCGCATGGGTTGGTTTCAAAAGGCCCCGGCGCAGAAACAAGCCTACGAGAAGTTCTTCTTCCACCAGCTTCCTGAGCTGCTGGCCAGCGAAGACCCGCAGCGAGCCTACTGGCCCGGTTCGCCCTCCTCGAATGACCCCTTCCAGCAGGCCAACAGCGACCAGGTTGGCGACGCGCACCTGTGGGAGGTATACCACCTCTTTCGCCCGCCGGTTTTTTACCGCCAGCAGAACCCGCGCTTCATCAGTGAGTTTGGTTTTCAATCGCTGCCAGAAATGCGGACCATCCAGAAATTTGGCATTCCAGACAACTGCGAGCTGGAATCGCCGGTGATGCGCTGCCACCAACGGGCATTGGGCGGCAATTCAAAACTTACCTGGTACCTGGCCCAGCGCTTCCGCCTGCCGCGCACGCTGGCGGGGATGGTCTACCTGTCGCAGGTGTTCCAGGCAGAAGCCATCCGAATTGGGGTGGAACACTGGCGCCGCCATCCGGAACTTACCAGCGGGGCATTGTACTGGCAGCTGAATGACTGCTGGCCGGTGATCTCCTGGTCGAGCATCGACTATGAAGGCCGCTGGAAGGCGCTGCACTATGCCGCCCGCCGTTTCTACACACCCGTGCTGCTCTCGATCGATGATCAGGTTGAGAAAGGCCAGCGAAAAATGGATGTGTGGGTAACCAACGACAGCTGCGACGCCTGGCAAGGCCGGGTGCATTGGACGCTGGAGACCCTGGAGGGCAAGGTAGTTGAAGGCGGCGACCAACCGGTGAGCAGCGCGGCGCAATCCGTCGAATGCTTGCTCAGGCTCAACTTTGCGCATCAGAACGGCAAGGTGGATTGGCGGCGGACGATATTCGTAGCAGAGCTGTGGGCCGGCGCCGAACGCAAGGGGCTGCAGGTAGCCACCTTTGTACCGGAACTGCACATGCCCCTGGCCAACGCGGGGTTACACAACGAGCTGAACGAAGCGGATGGAAGCGTGATGGTGCGAGTGGAAGCCAAAAGCCTGGCGCGCTTCGTGGAGCTCTCGTTCGCGGGGGCGGACGCCCTGTTCAGCGATAATTACTTTGATCTGCCGGCCGGGCGGACGGTGACAATCGCGTGCCGGCTTCCGCAAGGCTGGACGGTTGAACAGGCTCGCGCGGCCCTGCAGGTGCGCTCCCTGGCCGATTTTGGGCCATTCGATTCGCTAATCGCCAGCCACTGGAAAGGTGATATGGCGTTCTTGCGCAGCCTGTCGGACCTGTTCTGGATGGGGCTGGTAAAGCCGGCGCTGCACCGGTAACCGCGCTCGCAAGACGGGGCGGGTACGGGTGTCGATGGGACTCTTGAACATGGCTGGGCATTGACCAGAGCCATGGGCGAAAGGCCTTATCACCAAAGCGGCCCCTACAAAGAGGCCAGGATGCTGTCCAGATCTGCAACCACGTGCAGCAGGGACGCATAAACCCGCCAGGCGCCGCGAAAACCATTTTGTTCATCGTGGGCGCCGGGCACCACAATCACCCGCATCCCCGCGGCTGCGGCTGCCTGCAAGCCCACGCGTGAGTCTTCGATGGCGAGGCAGGCGCGTGGATTGACCTCCATGCGCTGGGCCGCGCGCAGGTAACCGTCGGGGGCAGGCTTGCCTTGCGCGACCTGATCCAGGCCGACGCGGATGGGAAAGAACGGCAGCAAACCCAGGCTGGTCAGTACATCCTCGATGTACTGCGTGCGCGAGTTTGAAGCAATAGCCAGCGGATATTTGCGCGCGGCAAGGCCGCGGACCAGTTCCATGGCCCCTGGCAGCGGGTCACAGCCCTTTTGCACGCTGTCCAGCACCCACTGCCAGGTCCAGGCGCCGCTTTCAGCGACATCAAAGGTAAGACCGGTGCGCTCCATCACATATACGGCGGTTTCCTCTGCGGTCAGACCGGTGAGGCCGGGGTAATCGGACTCCTTCAAGGAACCACCGTGCGCTTCCGTCCAACGACACCAGGCCTGGAACGCGATCCACTCACTATCGATTAATACTCCGTCCAGGTCAAAAATTACCGCCTGGATGGGATATCCTTTGGATTGGGCTTTGTTTTCCATGAAGATTCCCCGCATTATAAAATCAGAACGCGGCCAATTGTACCGCGTTCTAATCTTGCCGCTGCCCAATAAATGGGTCTCATTTGGGCTGGTAGTTTCGGCGCTCTGGCAGAAGATGCGCGGTTTTGTCGATGGGAAAACCGGCCTCTTCCCAGGCCGGGTATCCACCTTCCAGCGCACGGGCATGCAGGCCGGCGTCGCGCAGCGTATCGGCGGCCAGTTCACTGCCAGAAGAACCCGGGTTGTGCATATTGCAGTAGGTTACGATGGGCCGGCCCAAGGGAACCTGATCCAGCGAGCTGGTAAGCTTTTCGCGCGGAATATTCACCGCTCCGGGTAAATGCCCGCGATCATATGCTTCCGGTGCGCGCACGTCAATAATGGTCGGAGACACCGCATCATTCAGGTAACTGCGCAGTTCTTTTACACTTATCAGACTTACCATTACCTCCGCTCCTCTGATATGGATTGGGCAGGAACCGCCCGATCGGGCGGCAAAGACAGCGAAACTTGATTAACCCCATCTTATAGGGTAACCTGGAAACCCAAACGATGGAAATTGGGATCTTCCCGCCAGGAAGATGTAGGGAAATTCCCATTCTCAGGAACCCATGCAAGCGGGCGTTCTTTCTGATGCGGGAAAGGAGAACAGCGGTGCAGGTTATGATAGACGGCAGCAGTAAAGTAAGAACCGCCTCCGCTTCGGGCGATCGCAAAACCCCCGGATTGCTTCAGGCCGCGCTGCGGGTAATAATGCCCATTTGCTTGAGCGTTTCGACCATCACCACTTTCGCAAAGGCGTCTTTGGGAATAAAGTCGACAATGCCCTCGCCCATCCCCATCGCCATCACCTCAGGAGAATCGTAGCGGGTGAACATGATCATGGGGATTTTGCACGTCAGCGGGTTATCTTTTAGCGCGTGCGCCATTTCAATGCCGTTCATGCGCGGCATTTCCATGTCAAGAATGATGAGATCGGGCAGGACTTCGACCGCCCTTTCAAGGCCTTCAACGCCATCGCAAGCCAGTTCGACGTGCAGTCCATTGGCTAATAATAATGCGCGGATCTGAGCCGCCTGGGTTGGGCTATCTTCAACGACCAAAATATTCTTTTTCTTCGGAGCTGGTTGTGTTTTATTTGATTCCGTGGATGCCTGCCACATAATTTACCTCCGCAGTGTTACGCCGTACCTGTATCTGGCCTGGAGTTCGCCACTGCATGGCGGCCCCACTTAATCATAATCACCCGGGAAGGCCCGTGGGGCGACTGCTCGATTTTTATTTCGTCAACCAGAGTTTGGATACGCTTCAATTGTACCTGAATAGAATCGAAGTTGCTAATATTCAAACTCTCAAAATCGACCTGTAATCCTTCGTGTCCATTTTCGATTACCTGGATGGTAATCTGGTTGGTTGCCTCTGGCTGGTCAAGCGCCGCCTGAACCGGCAGCCCCATCTTCAGGCACTCCGCCATGGAAGAAGTGGCCATAGAGACCTGTGCCTGTTCGCTTAGTCCCAGCCCAACCAGGCGAGCTGCTTCGCGCGTATACATGCGGGCCGCATGAATATCTACCTGGTTCAGGATTGGAATTTTGCGGATCTTGTTCATCTCAGCCTCCGTTATCGGTAAACTGCATCAGCGCCGGACCAACCCGATCGACTGGCAGAACATGGTCAACAATCTTGCGCACAGCGGCTTCACGCGGCATGCCGTACACCACCGAGCTGGTCTCATCCTGGGCCAGAACCATCCCGCCCTGATGATGGAGTTCCGCGAGCCCGTCAACGCCATCGTCCCCCATACCGGTCAGGATGAGGCCGATAGCCAGTTTGCCATACACCCGGGCAAGCGAGAAAAAGAGGTAATTGGCTGACGGGCGCAGGCCCTTGTAGGGTGGGCTGCTGTGCAATAAAACCGTCCCACGATCACTGATCTGAATGTGACGGTCATCTGGAGAAATCAGCACCGTTCCCGGGAGAGGCACTTCGCCCTGCTCGGCCAGGCGAACGGATAGTTTCAATTCGCCGTTTAGCCATTCTGCCAGGCTGGCGGCAAAACCGCGCGTAATGTGCTGCACGATCAGGATTGGCAGCGGAAAATCCGCCGGAAGATTCTTGAGCGAGCTGACCAGCGCGCTCGGTCCGCCCGTGGATGAAGCAATTCCGACCATTTTCCAAGGTTTTTTGCGCTCGGGTCCCAGGTCGAGGGGCGGCACCGATTCGGTGAGGCTGCGGGCAGGCAGCGCGCTGGCCAGAGCGACCACCGCGCTGCTCGCCGGTTGGGACGGCGGCAAGGATACGCTGTGCAGCGTATTTGCCATCCGGTCCGGACTCCAGCGGCGGACGACGGGGACTTCGGCCATCAGGCGAACGGTTTGAATAACCAGTTCGCAGGTCTCCATTTCGCCTAAACCCGGCTTTCTTACAACCGACAGCGCTCCAGCGCGCATGGCGGCGAACGTCAAATCCATATCCGGATGGTTGAGACTGGCGGTAACAATCACGATTGGGATGGGCGCGATTTGCAGGATCTGGCGGGTGGCTTCCAACCCATTTAAACGGGGCATCTGGATATCCATGGTGATTACATCCGGGCGCAACTCCGCGGCACGGCGAACTGCCTCCATGCCATCCAGAGCCTGCCCAACCACCTGGATATCCTCCGTCTGGTTGAAAAGCGTCACCAACAAATTACGGGCGGTCGGTGAATCGTCAACCACCATTACCCGTATCGGCCCACTGCGCCGTTTCATTCCACCCAGTCCCCCATCCTTATCATTAGATTAACTGTTTGATCGTTTCCAATAGATTTACCTGGTCAAAGCTACTTTTGACAATATACGCGTCTGCTTGAACTTCAATTCCGCGCTCCTTATCTTCGGCTGAATCCAGGGATGTTACCAGGATCACCGGAAGGTTGGCAAGCTGCGGATCGGATTTGATCTGTTGAGTCAGCTCAAAGCCATCCATGCGCGGCATGACAATATCCGTTACCACCAGGTTTGGACGCCCGGCGGAGCGGATCAATCCCAGCGCTTCATACCCATCGGTTGCGATGGTTACATTATACCCCGCAGCCTCAAGAATATTTTTCTCCAGGGTGCGGGTGGTGATGGAGTCGTCCACGACCAGGATGTGCTTAAGCTCTGTCTGCGTTTCTTGGTCCGCCTGGGTTGTCAGCGTATCGAAGATCGAACGGCTGCCCTTGCGCAGGGTCAGTTTCATCAGATCCGCCGCGTTGAGCACCAGCACAACTTCTCCGCTGCCCAGTACCGTTGCCCCAGAAATGCCGCCCACTCGGGCAAGCTGCTTGCCCAGGTCTTTGATTACAATCTCCTGTTCCCCGGCCAGTTCGTCGATGATGAAAGCGACCTGGCGCGACTGCCGGCCCGTGCCCTGTTGACTGCTCAATAAATCACTGACGGACACGATGATGGCGGAAAGTTCTTTGCTGTTGTCCAGCCCCGGTTTCGAACCGCCATCCAACTCCAGAATCTCATTCAGGCGCACGATGGTCACGGGATGGCCGGCGTACTGGATGGCATCATGCCCTTCCACGGTAAAAATGTCGGTGGGCTTCAAACTGAGTGTCCGCTCGACGTTGTTAATGGGGAAGGCAAACAACTGGTTGGCGGAACGCACCAGCAGCCCGCGGGTACCGGTGAGCGCCAGCGGCAGCACCAGAGTAAACACGGTGCCTTCGCCTGGCTGCCAATCAACATCAATGCGCCCGTGGAGCGATTCAATGTTGTTGCGCACTACGTTCAACCCCACCCCGCGCCCGGAAACATCGGTGATGATCCGGCTGGTGGAAATACCCAGGAAGAACATCGCGTCGATCAATTCCGACTCGTTCATCATACGCGCATCGCGGCCGCCCCGTTGGGTAGCCGGCATGCGAGAGACTGCCTGGCGGATCGATTCGATATCCAAACCAATCCCATCGTCGGAAACCCGCACCAGGATCTCTTTGCCGTTTTGTTCAGCGCTGAGGGTGATCTGCCCGGTGCGCGCTTTTCCCGCCGCCACGCGCTGCTCGGGTTTTTCGATGCCGTGGTCAATCGCATTGCGCAGGATGTGGGTCAGGGGATCTTTTATGCCCTCTAAAATGCGCTTGTCGACTTCCGTATCGCCGCCCATAATGGTCAGCACGGCTTCTTTTCCCGACTGGCGGGCCAGGTCGCGCACCATACGCGCAAACGGGGTGGTTATGGTGCTAAACGGCTGCATCCGCAGGCGTTTAATCTCATCTTCCATCTCTTCGATGACCAGCGAAAGATGCATGGTATCCGAGGTGTACAGGCGCGCAAGATCGCCCAATTGGGCATGGAATTCGCGCAGCTGTTCCTGGTTGGAGTTTACATAGCGCAGCACAACAGCAGCATCTTTGCCCAACTCGACCAGCCCTTTGAGGTCCCCGGTGAGCGTGTCTGGGCGGACCTCCTCGCGGTACGCGATCAGGCGGGAAGAGCCGTTCGTCCCAGCCCGGGCGCGCGCGCCGCTGCCGTTATTCGGGCCATCATTACCATGCACAAAGGCATCCACAGAACGCGGGCGGTGCAGGCTTAACAAGCCATTTTCCTGCTGCCTGGAGAGGCGGTTGAAAGGCCCGCGCACCGACGACCAGCTGCGCTGCAGCTTGCTGAGCTGGCTTTGCAGGGCGCGGATCTGATCGTGGCGCTGTTCCAGGCGAATGCGGGCAACCAGCAGCTCGCTGAGGTTGGCCATCAACGCATCCAGTTTTTGGACGTCCACGCGGATAGTCTCGTCGCTGGTGGATGTTGTGCTCGTTTGGACTGCCGCAGCGCCATTCTGCTCGATGGGTTGTTCTATGGACGCCGCGACCGGCTGGGTTACCGGGGGTTGAGTAGCCGGCGGTTGGGAACCGGCGGTTGGGTAACCGGCGGTTGGGAAACCGGCGCATTTTTGGCAGGCGCATCCGGGAGACTGCCGGCAGCGGCGGGCAGCGACTCCGGGGTATCTGCCGCTTCAGCATCGGACTCCACCGCTGAAGCGATGCCTGGCGCAGCATGGGTGCTGGCCACCCGAACCTTTTCCAGCTCGCCCAATGCCAGCAGCGATTGGATCGGTGGGGTGGTTTCTCCCGCTTCGTAAGCGGTTTGCACCCCTTGAATGGCATCCAGGCCCTGGTAACAGGCGGTGCACATCTCGGGCGTGACGGTCATGGTACCGCGGCGCAGTCCGTCCAGGATACTTTCCATCGCATGGGCTAACTGCTCAATGGCCGTTACTCCCATGGCGCGCGAGGCGCCCTTCAGACTGTGCGCTGCCCGGAAAGTGGTATTTAGCTGTTCCTGGTCGAGCGTTTCGTTCTGTGCTGACGCCTGTTCCATCGCCAGCAGGCCGGTGGTCATCGTCTGAATATGCTCGGCCAGCTCAGCCCGGAAGCTTTTCAGAAGTTGTTCGCGGATATCCTTTGCCATCGACATGGGCATTTCCTCTACTTTACTCAAATATTTCTATCATCACCGCGACCTCAAACGGCCGCATTCGAATATGCAATAACGAAGCCTGCTGTTAAACCGCGTACTGTTTCACCACTTCGTTGAGATCCCGCGCCAGCCCGTTCATATCCTGGGCGGCTTTTTCCGCCTGGCGCGTGCTGGACAAACTCTGGATCATGGCCTGGTTGATGTTCTGCATGGCCAAGGCGATTTGCTCGACCCCGGAAGCCTGCTGCCGCCCGCCGGCCATTACCTGAGAGGCGCGTTGGGCTGACTCGTTGATCACATCCGAAAGCTGCTCGATGGCGGTCTGGGTTTGCGCCGCCAGCCGAACCCCCTGATCTACCACTTTGGTGCCCTCTTCGGTTGCCATTACAGTGGCGTTGGTCGCCTTCTGGATATCCTGCAAGATGACTTTGATCTGCGTGGTTGCCTGGCGGGACTGCTCGGCCAGGCTGCGCACCTCGGCGGCCACGACCGCGAAGCCTTTGCCATGCTCGCCCGCCCGGGCAGCTTCTACAGAGGCATTCAACGCCAGCATGTTCGACTGTGAAGCAATGTTGCTGACGGTGGCGATGATCTCGCCGATCTGCTGGGTTTGTTCGGACAGCGCCAGAATATTTTCCGCGATGCCTTCCACGCGCTCCTTGATGCGCGCCATGCTGTCGATCGTCTCACGGATGGTTTGCTGCCCGCCGCGGGACACTTCGACGGTGCGGTTTGCGGCTTCAACCACTTCCTGGGCTCGCAAGACGGCCTGCTCGCCAATGGCTTTTACTTCATCCACCGTGGTAGAAGTCTCCGCAATGGCGGCTGACTGCTCGCTGGAGCCGGATGCCTGCTGCGTGGTTGCCGCCAGGATTTCCGCTGAGGTAGTGGTCAGATCGTTCGAAGCTGCGCGGATCTGGGAAATCATGGTTTGCAGCTTGGAAGCCATCTTGTCCAGGCTGTTACCCAGCAGAAGCAATGGATCGTCTTCCTGGTGTCCATTTGTTTTCGTGGCCGTGCGCGCGGCCAGGTTACCCCGGCCCAATTCCGCCAGGTAGTCAACGTATTGTTTGACCGTTAATTCCAGGGTTGCCCGCTGCTCGTGTTCGTGCATTAGCATCTGCCGCAGGCGCTCCAGCATCTGGTTGAAGGCTTTTGACAGAACTCCAACCTCATCGTTGGAACGAACTTTTACTTCCAGGTCCAGGTTACCAGAGGCAACCATTTCCGCCAGTTCGGTGAGTTGCTGGATCGGGCGGGTTATCTGCCGCGCCAGGAAATACAGCACGGTTTGGCCAAGCAAGATAAGCGCCAGACCGCTGAGAACTTGCGTGAGAACGAGCTGGTTTATCTGCTTATGAAAAACCGGATCTAATAACGTGGAGCCTGCCGGGTTTGACGAGCCCATATTGAGCAGCGCCATTACGGTAATAATGATCAGCACCGCATTGGTTACCAGCATACAAATGCCTGCGATAACGACGATCTTTGCATTTATGGTTTGGAGACGGAAGAATTTTATCATCGCTGCTTACCCTATGTTGCGAACCCAAGCATCATTTTGCGCATATTATCTGGTAAAGGCATAATTTTCTGGCTTAAGCTAATTCTTCACGAACCACAAGGCGTGCATCGGTCAGCAGTGCGTCCATGTTCAGTACAGTAATGTGACGCTGGTCTGCCGGGCTGTTGCGCCGCTCTACCACCGCTTGCACATACTCAGGACGCAGGTGGTGGATCAGGGAATCGCCCGCCAGATCCTTGCGGACTGGCAAAACCTCCACCCCGGGTACATCGTCTACCAAAAAGATCACTTCCATGGCGGGCGCCTGCACGAAAATCAGAAGGCCTTCTTCGGGCTGCGGCGAAGGCGGCAGGCCGAGATAAACGCGCAGGTTAATCACCGAAAGAATACGTCCGCGCAAGTTGGTTACCCCGGCGACCCATTCTGGCACGCGCGGCACCCGCGTCAGCACCTCTTTTGAGCGTATATCGTGCACGTACTGCACTTCCATGCCAAGCAGCTCGCGCCCCAGGCGAACCAGGGCAACGGTCAACTGCTCACCGGGCTCTTCCCGGGCGACAACCTGGGCCATTTGCGCCGCACGCTGGGCCCAGACCCTTTCGATCTGGTCCTGATCCATCGTGGAGGGTGCTTCAAAATCTTGCGCGAAATTATCCGTTTCGTTCGTCATATTATGCTCCAAAGACACAGGTCATCATTTTGTTATCAACCATCATTTCCCAGAAAGGGGTTGTACAAGGGGTTCTTTGCCCCAAATCTGACGCATCTCAATTACGGTTTGGATCAGGCGACCAACCAGTAAATCACCGGAGCGGGGAACCAGGTCGCCGGGTGAACGGGTTTCCAGAATCCGCTGCGCATTTTCCAGGTATTTCAGCGCCAGGGGAATTTGCCCGCAGCCGTGGTACAGGTTTGCCAGGCTGAAATGCCCCAGGATGTCCGTGCGGTCGATATACACCACTTTCTTCATTAATTCGATCGATTTCTCGCTGCTGCCCTGGTGTTGGTAGACCAGCGCGAGGGTGTAATAACCGTCCAGGTTGAGCCGGTCGAGGCCAATGGCAAGCTGGCACCAGCGCTCGGCTTCGGGCCAGTTGCCCAAATCGGCATACGCATTCCCCAAGAGCGCGCAGGCGCGCGCGTCGTTGGGGTGATCGGTCAACCAGCGCAGCAGCAGGTCGCGCGCCTGGTCAATCCGGCCCGCGGACATTAACGACTGAGCCTGCTCGAATTCGCTTGCGAACGCTCCATTCTCCAACTCGCCGGGCATGCCGCTGGTGACAACTGGCGGAGGCAGCGTTTTTGAAGGGATGGGCGGAGGCGCCGTTTTGGCAAAGGCATCCGGTCCGTTTGCCTGGGCCGAAAGAGTGGTCAGGATCGAGCGAGGCGGTGGGTTTTTGACCGGGGTGGACAGTAAAGAAGGGGATTGTTTCTCCACCTTGGGTGGATCGGGCTGCCGCTGGTACAGGATGGCATCCGTGAAGTTGCGAGAGCGAAAACGATTGTAAATGCTCAATGAATGCTCAGAATGACCGATCACCAGCCAGCCGCCATCCACCAGCGCGTTGTAGAAGCGGTCGACAACCATGCGGGTGACCAGCTCGGGGAAGTATATGGTGACATTGCGGCACAGGACCAAGTCCATATACATGGTGTTTGTTTCATACGAAGGGTAAACATCCTCCGCCAGGTTAATCTGACTGAAGGTCACCATGCGACGAATTTCAGGGCTTAGTTCATACTGGTTGCCGCTGGGTTTAAAGAAACGCGGCCGGAGCTGTTTGGCGCGGATCTCGCGAAAGGCCCATTCGCCATATAGACCGCGGTGCGCCCGTTCTAGCACCTGGGTGTTAATATCGGTGCCGAGGATCGTGATTGTCCAGGAGGCAATATCTGGGATCAGGTCGCGCAGCAGCATCGCGATCGAGTAGGGCTCCTCGCCGCTGGCACAGCCCGCGCTCCAGATGCGCAGGGTGCGAATTGACCGGCGCCGCTCAATAATTTCCGGAAGAATAAAGTTTGCCAGCGCGTCCACCTGGCCGGCATCGCGAAAGAAGTGCGTTTCGCCGATGGTGAGATTGTTCACCAGCCGCTCCAGCTCCAACTGACCGTTCACCGGGTCCCCGAGAACCTCAAAGTAATGGTTGAGGTCCGCGCAAGTGGAGGCGGCGAAGGCTCTCCGGACACCAATTTCCAGCTCCATGCGGCGCTTCTCTGGAAAGGCCAAACCAAAACGTTCTTCCATCAAGTTACAGAAGCGAACATAATCCCCATATCCTAGGGAAAGTGTTGCTCGATCAGAGGGGCTTAAATGGGTGGAGAGCATTCTGGAGTGTTTTAACCCTTTTATGCGGTTTCGTCGTTATCCAGGGAGGGGAAAACGGCTGGGTCAGGCGCGTTTCTGCGGGGATGCAGAGGATGCAGAGGATGCATCCTTTGCATTTGGAAGAATCTGCCCATCCGTAGGAGGTAAATCGACTGCCAGCCCGGCAATTTCACCGGCCAGGGTTTCACTCAGATTACGGCGTCCTTTGCGCGATTTCGCATGGCCATTGCCCGCGGGCTGTTTTTGGGGCTCCACCAGAGACGGCGTCAGTGACGGCGCCTGTGACTGAGAAACAGCGGAGGTCTCTTGCGCCTGCGGCGAATCGCCGTTCGGGCCAGATGCGGAAGCGGGGGTTTTCCGGGAGCGTTTCGCGGATGTCTTGAGAGACGCTGGTTCGGGCTGAGAATCGGTTTCCCGCTTTAAGGCTCGCATCGCGGCAGGGTTCAACAGGCAGTGCGGGTTGATCACCATGACAACGGATTCACCATGATTGACCACCCCTTCCAACACACCGGTGCTTTCGGATTCTACCGGCAGGATCGCTTCGGTGCCGGTCATCTGACCGGCTGACAGGCGGATCACGTCTGCCACCTCGTCCACGATTAAACCAATCGTCCGCCCATCCGTTTGCAGCAGGATGATCGGCGTATAGAGTTGGGGCGCAACCAGCGGCAGCCCCAGATGACGGCGAGCGCTAAGAACCGGGACGATCTTGCCGCGGATGTTGGCTACCCCCTCAATCACCTGCTCGGCCTGCGGGACGGGAGTGAGCTTGACCATGGCGATGATCTGGACAACATGTTCGATTGCCAGGCCGTAAGCGCGCTCGCCCAGGTGAAAAACCAGCAAGGAGCGCGACTGCGCTTGGTCTGCACTTGCATCCGCGGCTGCCAACTGCAATGCTCGACTTGTTTCCGTGAATGTTGACGCTGAAAAATTCATAAGAACCCTCTCGCCCCCGAGCACAGTCTTTTCTGGCTCGACCCTATAAAATGCTTACTGAAAATAAACCTGTTTGAAGGAGTACCTTTCCACTAATTATACGGTTTCCCGGATGGCTTAAGTTTACAGCCAACTAACAGCGGCCATTTTTTACCTGTTCTTTACAAGTGAAAGAGTGTTTTATCAAAATATCTTGAGACGTTTTGAATAGGGCATAAAAAAACTGGCGGTTCAATCAACCGCCAGTTTTTTTTCGAATGCTCTGGATCCTACCCTAAATTACTTGGGACGGACCATTTTCTTCATATCGATCTTGGTCGTCGACTTGCTGTTCAGATCCTCGATCGAGTTGTACAGGGCCTGGATGATGTATTTCCCATTGTGGACGTAGCCACCCGGGTCTTTGACCGAGTACTGGTAGTTGTACGCGGCCTCGAGCAGGCGCGGCGTCCATGCGTTGTAGCCGACCGTGGCGCCCTTGTCATTCACATCGGGTTTGCCATCGTTGTCTTTGTCGGCGAAGAAATACGGGTAGGCGGTTGGGCTGTAGAGAATGCCGGTTCCGGCGACTTCCTTGGCATACGCCTGGAGCGCCTTGTACAGGTTCTCTTTGTAGGTTTCAACTTCGCCCGCGATACCTTCGGTCGCGTTGCCGTCCCCGTCGAAATCATCTTTCGAGGTCATGCGGATCTTGGTTGGGTCATCTACCTTGTGGCAGCCCACGCACTTCGTGGTGTTCGGGGCTAAGACGTGTTTCTCGTGGCAGTCGGTGCAGACCGCGACACCCTTGGTGTGCATAAACTGGCCCACATACGTCTTGCCAGTGTATTCGTAGATGCCCTTGGTCTCGGTGCCAAACATGGTGGCGCCGGCGGCAAAGTAGTGGACGTTGCGGAAACCAATCTTGTCGCTGGGTTTGTCGGGATCAAGATCCTTGACAACCTTGGCAACACTGACGGTCGACTCGCGGCCCTGGTGGCATTCAAGACACAGGTTGGCTGTGACGCCATCGCCAAAGGAAACCGTAGCACCGCTGGGGAAGGGAACCGATTTGACGGCATAGACCGCCGGGAATTTCGCCCCATCGTGGCAGGTGGTGCACTGGAAGCCGTTGGAGGCTGTATTGGTGATGGTGGCGCCCTCTTTCAGGAACTGGGGCAGGCCGCCGGCCGAGTGGCACTTGGCGCAGCTACCCGGGACCTTCATGCCCTCTGCATCCCAATGGCGGAAAGCTTCGCTGTTGCCAGCGAAATGGCCGGAATCCTCACGGCGCATCTTGCTCATGTCCAGTTTGGGAGTGAGCTTGGTATTGAGGTCTTCGAGCGAATCATAGAGCAGCTGCACAATGTACTTGTTGCCATGCGCGAAAGCGCCCGGATCTTTGGTGGAAACCTGATAGTTGTAAGCCGCTTTGAGCAGGCGCGGGGTCCAGGTGGTATAGCGAATACTGGCGCCCTTGTCGTCCTTATCGGCCTTGTTATCACCATCCTTGTCCTGGAAGAAGTACGGGTTGGCAGTAGCGTCGTAGACTAGGCCGGTTTTAATTACTTCCTTGGCATAGCGAGTGAGGCCCGTATAGAGGGCAGCACGCACACCAGTGAGCTCATCAAACATACCTTCTTTGACATTGCCATCGCCATCGTAATCGGACGTAGAGGATGGTTCGCGGACTTTCTTCAGAGCATCCACGGTGGTCACGCCCGTATGGCAGACGGCGCATTCTTTCACCTTTATCTGGGTGGTATGCGGATCGTGGCAGCCAACGCAGGTATTATAGCCAGCGACGTGATCGTTCTTGGCGTCGTAGGCTTTGCCTTCGTATTGGTAGCCGCCCTTTACCTCATCACCGTATAGGGTTACGGCCGCGGCAAAGTAGTGGACGTTGACAAAGCCAAAGGGTGTGTCCTTGCCATCTACTTTGATCGGTGCAATTACCGCATCCGGGTCAGTGGCTTTGTAATCGTTTAGCTTGGCATCCACCTGGGTCATTGTGGCGCGACCCTGATGGCAAACCATACAACGCGCTTCTGGGCCAAGGCCAGAGATCACCACCGGTACAGCCTTATCTTCCACCATGGTGGTGGAGAGGAACTGCACGCTGGTGAGGTTCTGAGTGGCCTGGTTATGGCAGGCAACGCATTGGATCGTGGTTCCGACCGCGGGGGCCTTATCAACCTTGCCCACCGCCGAGCCATCGGCGCCAAGGAAATCCTGGTAACCTGGGGTGCTGTGGCAAGTGGCGCATGCCACAGCGACAACCTTCGGTTCATCCTCATTCCAGTGGGTAAAGGCTTCCGACTTGGCGTCGTTGTGGGGCGACTTCATCCACAACTGATCGAAAGGCACTTGGAGGGTAGGAGTAGGCGCCAGCGTTGGGACGGGGGTCGCGGTGGGATCCGCCGCAACCGCCCTACCGTCCACAGGTCTGAGGACCATCAACGCCAGGAAAACCAGCGCGAGGACTCCCAAAGCCAGCATAATCTTAATCAGTTTATTGGTCATCTGCATTCTCCACAGTTTGAACAGTGTGTCGGGATTTGTATTATTAGACTACAGGTCGGCTTGTTCGATAGACGCACCTCCTCTGTTTAGGGAATATTTGTTATTATATCTGATAAGATATTATTAAAGCAAGATTAAAGGGGATAAATTTTACTACTTTTCGGGTATTCCCTGACAAACATTGTCAGGGAATACCCGACAAATTTCTTAACCGATCTTCGTCCCGCACTCTGGGCAGAATTTGGCCCCGCCGGCTTGCGCGCCACAGCTCGGGCAAACGCCTACCGGAGCGGGTTGTTCCATTTTATTCCCGCAGTTGGGGCAGAATTTGGCCCCATGCGTTTCCGTCCCGCACTTGGGGCAGGCCGTGGCGGCAGGCTGGGTCATGGGACTGCCGCATTCCGGGCAGAACCTGGTGCCCACCGCGGCCAGCGTACCGTCTTTCGGGCAGCGGGCCATGCTTGTACTGGCGCGCTGGGCTGCCTGACCGGCCTGCTTGGCGGCCTCGCCGACCTGCTTGAAGGTGTCGCCCAGGCCGAAAGCGCTGGCCAGGCCTTTGAGGGCTGCACCGGTCTGTTCCGCGCGCGATTCGGTGATTTCGTTCACCCGCGGGCTGTCCTCATTGCAGAAGCCGGCCTGCTCATCAAAGTCGGAGATGCACACCACCTTCTTGCAGGTTGGGCACTCGCGAAAGCGCTCTTTCACCTGGTCCCAGTGCGCTTTGAGCTGCTCGGCAGTGAGGTTGTAGACGTAGCGGGGGTCCTGACCGGCTACATTTTCGGCCAGCGTGCCGCCAAACAGCGGAACCTTGCGCAGTAAATCGCCGGCCATCTTGCGGCCTAAGTCGGTCGTAATGGTATTCTTGAGATCTGCCTGGCTGCGGAACTCGCGGTCGCAGCATTCACAATAAAAAACAGCATACGGCCCCATTCCATCGTTGCGAACGTCGTAACGGGGCATCCGGCCTGGCTCGGACATGTAGCCTCCCTTAAAAAGCTTGTAAGTTAGGATGTGGTGGTAATGTTATTTGAATTATACATACAATTGCGACCCGGGGATATAGGAAGAAATCTAAAATTAGGGTAAACGCATCTATATAGCGAGATAGCGGCATCCAGCGGCGCTTTCTGTGCCGCTGGATGCCGCTATCTCGCACTCTTTTTAAAGTCCCTGTCCTTACCTCGCGCAGGTGATATCCGCGGACGGGGGGGTCTTGGCGGCGCTCATGATGCGCTGGTACTCGCGCTCGAACATGGCCGCCGCGGCGGGGCTGTGGATGATGATGACATTGTCGTCGTTGATCGTATCCGCGGCGCGGGTAAAGTTAAACGAGCCGGTGATGACCGTTTTGCCATCGATGATCAGCACCTTGTGATGCATGGTATAGCGGTTGCCGTCCGTGCGCACCGGGAGACCCGCGCAGAACAACGGCGACAGCACGCCCTGGTTCGCGCCGCGGCTTTCGATGACCCCTTGCACATCCAGCCCGGCCCGCGCCTGGGCAATCAGCGCCGCGGACAGGTCATCGGAGGTGAAGGTAAAGATCATAAAATGCACTGATTTTTCCGCGCTGCGCACGCTGCTGACCAGTTTCGCCATCACATCATCGGTGGGCGAAAAATAGTTCTCTACCCGCACGCCGTCCATGGTGATCGTAGGGTTGGGCACTTTCACCCTGGCGTCCGCGCCAAAGCGTTTGTCCACAAACAGCTCTTCGAACTTGGCCTGGTAGTTGGCGACCAGCTGCGGGTTGGTGATCTTGAGCAGGTTGTTGTTGTTGCGGTAGGTGTCGTTGTACGACAGGTTCCACGATCCCACAAAAAGCGTTTTCCGGTCGATGATGATCATCTTATCGTGCATCAGACCATTTTCACGCCCGCCGTCCACCAATGCGACCCCGCTGGCTTTCAGGGTCTTGATCGCGTTAAATACGCGGTTACCGGTAGCCGCGTTATCCAGGTTCAAGGCTGCCGTTGAGGCCGTCGTAAACCACGCGCACCTTAACTCCCCGCAAGCTGGCAGCCGAAAGGGAGTTGACCAGCGAGGGCAGGTTCAGGTCAAAGGAGGTGACGTCAATGCGGGTCGCGGCAGCATCCAGGGCCGGCTGCACCTGCTGGTCGATGATGCTCTGGCCCAGGTTGTCGGGCGGGTCGGGGTTGGTAAAATAGATTGCCAGCCACGCGGGTAAGAATCGGTCCTGGACTGGGACGGAGGGGGCTTCAGCCGATGGGAAAGCCGGGATGGTAAAACCACCCGGGCTGCGCATCCCCAGGGCAATCGCCACAAGCATAATGAGACCAACGAGGGCCGTGATGATCAGGCCGCGGATATTCGGGGAGGATTTGCTTTGACGGCGGGAAGGCAATATTTATCTCATTCCGGATGCAGGAAAAAATCCCCAGCCAGAAATTCGAGCACCTGGCGCGAAGGGAGTTGGGAGAGGCAAGCGGCGGTCGCCTGGAAATCAGGCCGGGCGGGGGGGGTGCCTGTAAATGGAAACGCCGCGGCAAACAAGTCGTGTAACGCGGCGAGATCGGCTGCCAGGGTTTGGGGATCTTTCTCCGTATATCCCCCAACGAGGATATTCATTTTACGCATTACCGCCAACAAAGCGCTGACGCGGCTGCCGGCCGTTTCCTGATCCTTGACGCCATCCAGGACGACATCCAGCTTGCCGATTCCCCAATCCAGCAGCCAGCTGGCGTCGTCGTCATCCAGCGCATCCGTCAGGTTTTCTGTTTCCAAGATTTGTTCGATAAAGCGTTCGGTATCCATAAGCGCCTCTTTATAGAAACAAGGTTGGCACCTTCAAATATCCTTTATTGTAGCATCAAAGCAAATCACAAAATTTTATAATCATCTTCACCCAAATCAAGCATTAACGTCACTTGTGAGGAGGATCGGTTACCCGATAAGCTTGTCATACAACTGGTAATCCGTCAAACCGTGAGCAGGTCAATCGTGACAGGTAGATCGTTCCGGTTGACAAATTATCGAATCACGGATGGACGAATTGACGGGTTATTGAACGAATAACTGTCAACCAATTAAGGACCTCCATATGCCCAAGTACCGGATTGAAAAACATCCCATCCTGTCGGTTCCCGAATGTGAAAAAATAGCAATTTTCCTGGCAGGGCCAGGCGCTGACGGCAAACGCTGGTGAGACGATTGCCGCGGCGTTGTTTGCCAACGGTGTGCGCGTTTTCGGCCACCATCACAAAGATGGCGCGCCGCAGGGCATCTTTTGCGCCAACGGGCAGTGCGCTCAGTGTATGGTCATCGCCAACGGGCTGCCGCTCAAGTCGTGCGCCGAGCTGGTAGAAGCGGGGATGCAGGTAGAACCGGCCAACGGCCTGCCGCAGCTGCCAGACACCGAGCATGTCCCGGCGGAAAGCCCCGTCCAGGAGATCCAGGTGCCGGTGCTAATCATTGGCGGTGGGCCGTCGGGGATGTCGGCGGCGATCGAGCTGGGCAAGCTGGGCATCCGCGTGCTGCTGGTGGATGACAAGCACCGCCTGGGCGGCAAACTGGTGCTGCAAACCCACCGCTTCTTTGGCTCCACGGACGCGGTCTACGCTGGAACGCGCGGCATCAACATTGCCACGCGCCTCGAAAATGAAGTCCGAGAATATGACACGGTCGACATCTGGCCGCACTCCACGGCCCTGGCAGTGTTCAGCGACAAGAAGGTTGGCATTTTAAAGGAAGGTAACACCTATGTGCTGGTCGTGCCAGAGGTCATCCTGGTGGCGACCGGCGCGCGCGAGCGCTTCCTGGCCTTCCGCGGCAATACCCTGCCGGGAGTGTACGGCGCGGGCGCTTTCCAGACCCTGGTCAACCGCGACCTGATCCGCCCGGCGGAAAAGCTGTTCATCGTGGGCGGCGGCAACGTGGGGTTGATCGCCGGATACCACGCGCTGCAAGCCGGCATCGAAGTGGTTGGGTTGGTAGAAGCGCTGCCGGAATGCGGCGGGTACAAGGTGCATAAAGATAAGCTGGTGCGCATGGGCGTGCCGATCTACACCGCTCATACCGTGCTCTCGGCCAATGGGGATGACAAGGTTGAATCGGTCACCATCGCGAAAGTGGATGAGAATTTCCGCCCCATTCCTGGCACTGAACAGTCCTTCGCCTGCGACAGCGTGCTGATCGCGGTGGGGCTGGAACCGGTGGACGAGTTTACCCGCAAAGCCAAGGACTTTGGCATCCGCACCTTTGCCGCTGGGGACGCCGAGGAAATCGCCGAAGCCTCCGCGGCCATGTTCTCCGGCAAGATCAAGGGCCTGGAAATTGCCCAGGCGCTGGGCTGCGATGTGGGTGAGATCCCCTCCGAGTGGTACCGCACCGGTGAGATCCTCAAATCGCGGCCTGGGCCGGTGAAGGTGGCGGAAGCGCAGGTCAACCAGACCGCGCCCGGGGTACCCTCCGGCGTGCTGCCCGTCTTCCACTGCACCCAGGAGATCCCCTGCAACCCATGCGCTTCGGTGTGCTCCAAGGGGCTGATCTTCATCGATTCAAGAGATATCCGCCACGTGCCGGCCTTTACCGGCGACCCGACTGCCTGTATTGGCTGCGAGAAATGCCTGGCCATCTGCCCTGGGCTGGCGATTACCCTGGTGGATTACCGCAAGACGCCGGATATGCCCATCGTGGCGATACCCTTTGAATTCAATTATGAGATGGTCAAGGAGCGCGAGACAGTCACCGTACTGGACACGGAAGGCGGCGTGCTGGGCGACCTGCAGGTGGTTCGCGTGGAGCAAGTAGCCAGCCGCGATCACACCATCATCGTCAAAGTGCGAGCGCCCCGGGATGTGGCCAACCGCATCGCCGGCATCCGCATCCAGGAAGCGCAGGTGACCCAACCGATGAACCATTACGTGGATCACATCAGCGACGACACCATCGTCTGCCGCTGCGAACGGGTGACTGCCGGAGAGATCCGCGCGCTGATCCGCCAGGGCTACCGCGACCTGAACGAAATTAAATCCATTACCCGCGCGGCGATGGGCGCCTGCGGCTCGAAAACCTGCCACTCGCTGATCTTCCGCCTGTTCCGCGACGAGGGCATCATCTTATCCGATGTCACCGACACCACCCGCCGGCCCATCTTTATCGAGGTACCGCTAAAGGTGTTCGCCGGAATGGGCGGCGAAGAAACGAAGCCAGGCAGTGAAAACAGCACCGGGGAGAGCAGCCATGCCTGAAAATTCAAAACAATATGACGGCGTCAAGTATGACGTCATCATCATTGGCTCCGGCTCGGTCGGCGCGCCGGCAGCCTTCTACCTGGCCCAGGCCGGTTACCGCGTGCTGGTGCTCGACGGGGCGCCTTCGGTCGGGCAAGGCTCGAACAAGCGCGCCATCGGCGGCGTGCGCGCCACCCACTCCGACCCGGCCAAAATTCGCCTGTGCCTGCGCTCGATTGAAATCTTCCGCACCTGGCAGGAGACCTACGGCGAGGACATCGAATGGATCACCGGCGGCTATAATTTCGTCGCCTACCGCCCGGAAGAGGAGCAGACGCTCAAGACGCTGCTGGCAAAGCAGAAGTCGCTGGGTCTGAATATCGACTGGTATGATAAAAACGACTTGCTCAAGATCGTCCCAGGGCTTAACCCGGTGGATCTGTTAGGCGGGACCTATTCGCCCGAGGACGGCAACTGCTCGCCGTTACTGGCGCTGCACGCCTTCTACGTGCATGCCTGCCAGGAAGGAGCCGTCTTCCATTATAATGAACCGGTCACCGGGCTGGTGATCCAGTCCGGCAAGATCCGCGGGGTGCAAACCCCGCACGGTGAATACGGCGCGGAAGTAGTGATCAACGCGGCCGGGGCCTGGGCCCGCTCCATCGGGTTAATGGCCGGGATCGACCTGCCGGTCAACCCCGACTGCCACGAGGCCGGTATTACCGAGTCGGTGGCGCAGTTCCTCGGCCCCATGGTGGTAGACATCCGCCCCGGCCCTGGGTCATCCAACTTCTACTTCTACCAGCACAAGACCGGGCAGATTATCTTCTGCATCACGCCCAGCCCATCCATCTGGGGTTTCGACGTGGACGAGACGGCCACCTTCCTGCCACAGATTTCCAAGCGCATGATCGCGGTGATGCCCAAGCTGCAGAACATCCGCGTGCGGCGCACCTGGCGCGGTCTTTACCCCATGACCCCGGACGGCACGCCCATTGTGGGCTGGGCCAAAGAGGTGGAAGGGCTGCTCAATGCAGCCGGCATGTGCGGGCAGGGCTTTATGCTCGGCCCCGGCATGGGCGAGCTGCTGGCGCGCATGGTGGCAGATAAACGAACGAAGGAAGATGATGAAGTGCTGGCGATCCTGTCGCCGGAGCGAGAGTATAAGGGGCAGGAGAAGCTGAAGTAAAAATTTATGTTGCACTGCCCGCGCGGCTTTGCCGCGCGGGCAGTGCAACATATTCTCATGCCAACTCCACCGTATACCCCAGCCCGGGTACATCCGCCGCCACCAACCAGCCATCTTTCAAGGTGAAACCCGCTAGCGAGGGGTCGTTGAGCAGGTCGAAGGAGCCGTCCAGGTCGCCGTAACGGACATTGGGGCTGCTGAGGGCCAGGCTGAGGCCGGCGCTGATCAGCAGGGCCGGCTCAACGAAGCAGCTGACCATCGTGTCCAGGTGCGCGGCGCGGGCGATCGCGTCGATCTGGCGCGCGCAGCGCAGCCCGCCGCAGCTGGCCAGCTTGATGCTCAGCCCATCCACGATGTGGTTGGCGGCCAGCTCTAAGGCGGAGGAAGGCCCGCGCACGCTCTGGTCGGCCAGGATTGGCACCGGGCTGACTTCACGGATCTGGCGCATCGCATCCAGGTCGCCGGGTGGGATGGGCTGTTCCAGCATTTCGAGCATATCGCCAAGAACACGCGCCACATCCAGAGCATCCTGCACCGAGTAGCCGCCGTCCGCGTCCAGGCGCAGGATATGGTTCGGCAGCGCGCGGCGGATGGCCTCCACACGCTGGACATCTTCATCCGGGTCCAACCCGCCCTTGATCTTTAGCATGCGGAAGCCCTGGCTGGCGCGTTCATTGGCCAGCTGCACGCTTTCATTGACCGACGAAATCGGAATGGTCACAGAAGTCTGGATGCGGTCGCGGTAACCACCCAGGATCCGGTAGAGCGGCATGCCGGCCGACAGGCTCAGCAGGTCATGAAAGGCCAGGTCGAATGCACACAAGGCTGCCGGGGTCGCCCGAGCCCGAGAAGCCAGCTCGCTGAGTGAATATTCGATGTTCATGGGATGCAGGTCAGAAATGAGGGTGGCGCATTCCCGGCAGGAGCGCAGGACTTCTTCAGGCTTCTCGCCGTTCAGCTTTGGGTGGGCAATGGTACAGCCCCAACCGCTCTGTCCCTGGCGGGTATCCAGGCGCACAAACACCGCCATCACCTTGTCGATCTGCCCCATCCCGGCCATGCGAGCCGGCTGGCGTAGTTTGATCTCAACGGGGGTGACTTCAACATTTATGATCTGCATGCGGAACCTCCCTTTACCGGATACACGAAAGATTTGGGTAGGGAAAGATGCCAGACAGGCCAACCTTTTTGAAACAATCCCAAATAATTCTAGCAGATTTTCAAAACTGAAAAATGAAGCCGAAAAGCAGAAACAGGCAAGGAGGCTGTCCCAGTCTTGGCGACAGCCTCCTTGCTTTATCCAACATAAGAGAACAGACCGCTACTGCCGCCTGTTTAATGCACCGAGCGCCTGCATGAAGGTATTGACGACAATCTGGGTTGATTCGTTGCGGTGGACGGAATTGCCCATGCCGCTTCCCGCCAGGAGCGCCTGAACCACGGCCTGAGTATTGCTACCGCCGCTCTGCTTGGCCTGGAAATAGGCCATCCCGGCATTCAACAGATCATCCATTCCAAGACCATCCTGGAGACCGCCGCCCGTGCCCGTGCCTGTACCCCCAGCGCCGGTGAGGCCGCCCAGCAACGTACCAAGCATATCATCTCCACCCTGGGCAGTTTGCTGCTGCTGCGGCATCCCGCCGCCGGTGAGGCCACCCAACAGCGCGCCGAGCATATCATTTCCACCCTGTGGGGCTTGCTGAGCCGATGAACTTTCGCCGCCGGCGAAGCCTCCCAGCAGGGAGCCAAGCATATCTCCGCCATCCGGCTGAGCAGCAGATGGAGCAGCTTGCCCGCCGCCAATAAGCATTTGGAGCAGCTGCACTGCGCCCTGGGTATCCATACTCTTGCCTTTGAACTGTCCGGCAGCTTGCGCCAGGTTCTGCGCGTACAACTGGCTGGAACCAGAGGTGGCATTCATCGAAAGCTGTTTGGCGGCATAGTTCAGCGCGGTACTGGCCGAGCTGCCCTTCTTTTGTTCCAGTGCATTGGTGATGGTTTGAAACGTCTGAACCATGTTCGTGCCATGGTCCTGGTTATATTCATCTGCCTGGTTCAATGCCTGCTGGTTTTCCGCCAGAGCCTGGGTGACCGATTGGAAGATGTTTGCCAGATCTACGCTGCTTTGTGGCATGAGTACCTTCTATTTTTTCTTCAGTTCTTCTGGAAGGGGTGGAATTTCAATCTCCAGGCCTACCCGGATGGCATTTGGGTGATCCCCAATGATAGCCTTGTTATGGTCGTAAATCAGGCGCCAGTAAGGTTCCTTGATAGAGCCATAATATTTCTGCGCCAGGCTGGCATAGGTATCATCCTTCGTCCAGACGTGCTTGATCACCGGAACGGCCGCCGCCACAGCAGCAGCAACAGCCGCAGCCTGGGTAGTGGCAGCCTTTTCAGCTTCAACCGCGGCCAGTTTCGCTGCCAGCGCGGCTTTATCAGCTTCCGCCACCTGGCGAGCCTGCTCGATCATCCTGGACTGTTGATCCCGATCTACCTGGGCCTGCTTTTGCATCTGCTCCATCTGAACCCGCAGCGCCGCAGCATTTTGCTGCGCGGCTTCTGCCGCAGCTTTGGCTTTGGCTAGTTCCGCTTTTGCGGCTTCGGCTTCTGCCATGGCAGCTTCCGCCTGCTTCTTTGCAGCTTCTGCGGCGGCTTTCTCATCCCGATTCGAAATTGCATCAATAGCAGAACTGAAAATATTTTTCTTCGGTTCGTCAGCCATTTGATATCCTCCATATCTTTGATCGAAATTAATTGGGACGTGCTTAGACAGTATACAGTGTATTTCGTAAATGGACAACCCGTTAGCGGTGGAGTATCACCAGGCCGGGTCGCGGCTGCCGGTTTGATCCTGCCAGTAGGGCACCCAGGCCAGCGTCAGCAGCTGCACGGTAATGTCGGCTTTCTTGGGGCGGATGCTAACTGTTTCCAACGCTTCGCTGGCCGGGTCAATTCGGGCGGCCAGATCGGCCGATTTCGGCCTCGAATTCGGCGGTTAAGTCGGCCAGCTGCTTCTGGATCGCCTCGACCGTATCTTCCGCCCGGCCAACATCCGAACTCTGGCTCACCGAGCGGCCGATGCCGCGCGCCGCGGAAGTCGCGCTGCCGCGCGCGGAGCTCTTGCGCCCGGTGAAAGCGCCCAGCAAGGTGGCGCCAATGGAAATGGCGGTTTGGAAGCCGGCCTGCGCGGGCCTGCTCCTTCTCCCGCGCCACGGCCTGTTCCGCTTTGCGCTGGCGCTCCTTTAGCGTGGCGATCTTGGGCGCGTATTTCTTGCGCAGCGCTTCGACCAGGTCGTCGCGCTGCTCGCGCGCGCCCTGGCTCAGGCGGATGCGGAAATCGCGCTCTGCTTCACCGGCTTTGGAATACTCCTTATGGCTGGGGCTGTAAAGCAGCTCCAGCGCCTGCGATCCGTACAGCCAGGTGGTAGAATTCGCGCGTCCAGGCGGTGTAGTTTTTCGCCTGGCTGGCTGCAGCTGGGCAGCGCCGCAAAACGGGCCGCACCCGCGCTGACATCCCCCGGGCGCTTCTCCAGGTCCGATGATGGCAATTTCAAGCGGCTCGGCGCTTTCCCATTCCACCGGGATGGCCGCATCCGTGACCTTCGCCAGGTACTGGTGCTCCTGCGCCATGTTGACGCGCGACTTCGTATCGGCAAAGGCCACCCGCGCGACGCCCAGAATGCGCGGCTGGTATACCAGAGTCGCAGCCGGCCGGGGCGCGCCCGCGAATGGGCAGGTAATACTGCGGGATTTCAGGCGGCAGGGCCGGGGCCTGCGCGGCCGCCGATGCGAACTCGGCGGAACGGGCGGCCGCGGGCAGTTGCCGCTGCAGACGCAGCGTGCTGCAGCGGCGGGCGCAGAACAGCCGCTGTCAGAGACGCGGCGCGGCAGGCGCGCTGGCGGCTTTCATCGGCGCCATCAGCGTGCGGATCTGCTCGCGGGTCAGCGGGCCGCGCAGGTACGACAGCGCCCAGCGGGTGGTCATCACCACCGGCTCATCTTCGTGGGTGTTGTTCAGCAAGAATACGCGGCTGCCCAGCCCGGACAGGAGCTGGTCCATAGTCCTGGCGGTCAAAGCCTGACCCGGCGGCAGCCGCGGCGCCTTCCAGCCCATCCAGCACGCGGGCCTTGTCGCGCTCGGTCTGCAGGCGGCCAATGAACCAGGTGCCGGCGTTGGAGAGGGCCTTGTAATCCAGGTCGACCGGGTTCTGCGTGGCCAGCACCAGCCCCAGCCCAAAGGCGCGCGCCTGCTTGAGCAGGGTCAGCATGGGCATCTTGGAGGGCGGGTTGCTCAGCGGCGGCAGATAACCGAAGATCTCATCCATGTAGAGCAGGGCGCGCAGGCTGGTGGTGCCGGACTGCGTGCGCATCCAGCCCAGCACCTGGTTGAGCAGCAGCGAGACGAAGAACATGCGCTGCGCAGTCGCTCAGGTGGGCGATGGAGAAGATCGCCACGCGCGGTTTGCCCTGCGGCGTGTACAGGATTGAGCCGATATCCAGCGGCTCGCCTTCCAGCCAGGCGTTGAAACCGGGCGAGGCCAGCAGGTTGTTGAGCGCCATCACCAGCGCGAAGCGGTCTTTGGACGGGTAGAACGATTCCAGGTCGAGCACGCCGATCTTGCTGACCGGCGGGTTCTGCACCTGAGTGATCAACTGGGCCAGGTCGAGGTCGCGGCCCTGGCGCCAGACGTAGTCGATGATGGTGGAGAGCAGGATAAACTCGCGGCTTTGCACCGGGTCGGCCTCGATGCCGACCAGCCCCAGCAGGCTGGTGACGGTGGTGGCAGATGCGCTCGCGCATCATCTCGGCATCTTCCATCACCTCGGGCGGCGGAGCGGCAAAGGATTTGAGGATCGAGACGGGGATGCCGGCGCTGGAGGCCGGGGTGTAGATGCGGAAATCGGCTGCATCGCGCAGGCGGTGGATGCGCTCGCCGTCCTCGCCCCAGGACTGCCAGCCCATCCTTCCACAGTCTGCGCCTGTTTGGCGGCATAATCCTGCGGCGAGAGACCCTTCTGGCGCGCGTCATCCTGGTTGATCCAGGGCAAAAAATCCTGCGGCGCACAGGGCTGGGAAGGTCAGCAGCAGGTTGCACAGGTCGCCCTTGGGATCGATGAGGATGGAGGGCACGCCATCGATGGCGGCTTCTTCGATCAGGCCGATGCACAGGCCGGTTTTGCCCGACCCGGTCATGCCCAACACCACGGCATGCGTGACCAGGTCCTTCGAATCATATAACAGCAGGTCATCGGTGGCTTTTTTGGTCTCCAGGTCGTATTCTTTTCCCAGGTAGAATGCGCCTAATTTCTCGTAATCCTGCATCGTAATCACTCCTCTCTTGGTGGGTACAGATAGGTATAGTGTAGCTTTTCCGGAAAAAAAATGCAAACCGATGCGGATGGAGTGCAATGCGCTTGCCCTGTGGCTATCCAAAATCTTCAAACCCGGCGAAGCCGGGCTGCGAATGAACTAGAGAACCATAGAACAGTTTCTGTCCCGGAGGTATCTCTGTTTATACCGGTTCGACGGCTGAACGTGCCCGCCCAGGCAGGGACAGCGCCACCAGGCCGCTGAAGATCAACAAGATGCCCAAACCGGCTTGCAGGGATAGTTTTTCGCCCAGCAGCAGCACGCCCAGGGTGCCGGCGGTGAGCGGCTCAGCCAGCGAGAGGGTGACCGCCGCGGCCAGGGGTACCAGCCGCAGCCCTTTGCCAAACAAAAGGTAGGCCAGCGTGGTGGCGAACAGCCCCAGGTGCAGAATAGCGGCGATGCCGCGCGGGTCGGCCAGCCAGCGCAGATCCTGGGTCAATAGAAGCGGAGATAGCAGCACCGCCCCCAGCCCAAAGACCGCCGCCATCACCAGTTCCACCGGCTGGCGTTCGAGCAAACCCTTGCTCAGCAGAGAAAAAATCGCGTAGGCCGCGCCCGCTCCAACCGCCAGGAGCAGCCCCAGCAGATCGACGTGAACGTCTTTGCCGGCGGTGGCGAGCAGCGCGCAGCCAACCACGGCCAGCAGCGTAGCAAGGCCCCAACGCCAGCCGGGGCGTTCACCCGCGGAAAACGTAGCCCAGCAGTCCCGCCAGCACCGGCGAGCTGCCGATCCCCACCATCGTGCCAATGGCTACCCCGGTCAGCCGGACACCGGCAAAGAAAAGCACCTGGTAGGCCGCCATGCAGGCGGCTGCCAGCAGAGTCGGCCCGAGCGGCAGGCGGAAGCCAGACAGCGGGCGGGAACGCCCGGGGCCAAATACAAACACCAATAACAGCGCCGCCCCGCCGATCACCAGGCGCAGCGCGCCCACCGCCAGCGGCTGCGCGCCGTCCGGCGCCAGCGCCTGGGCCGTGCCCGTGGTACCCCACAGCACCGCCGCTGCCAGAACAAAGAGGAAGCCGCGTTCTTTCATAAATAATTAGGATCGGGGATCACCACAGCGTGGCAATCCCCGATCCTAACCAGCTACCTTACCCGCCTAAATAGGCCCGTTTGACGTCCGGGTTTTGAGCGACCTCAGACGCGGTGCCGGAAAGGACGATGCGCCCGGTTTCCAACACATAGGCCCGCGCCGCAGTACGCAGCGCCATCAGCGCGTTTTGCTCCACCAGCAGGATCGTGGTGCCGTCTTTGTTCAGCCGGACGATCACATCGAAGATGGTATCCACCAGCACCGGGGCCAGGCCCATGGACGGCTCGTCCATCAGCAGAATTTTGGGTTTTAACATCAACCCCCGCCCGGTAGCCAGCATCTGCTGCTCTCCGCCGGAGAGGGTACCGCCCTTTTGCTCGACGCGCTCTTTCAAGCGTGGAAACAACGAGAATACTTCTTCCATATTTTGGCGGACTGCCTGGGGATTATTGATGGTGAACGCGCCCATCTCCAGGTTCTCGCGGACGGTCAGGCGCGGGAAGATACCGCGGCCTTCCGGAACATGACCAACGCCCGCCGACACGATTTCGTGCGCCGGCAGCCGGGTGATATTCTTATCATGCAGGCGCACAGCCCCTTCGCGGGCGTGGATGAGCCCGGAGATGGTGCGCAGCGTGGTGCTTTTGCCGGCGCCGTTTGCTCCGATTAAGGTGACAATTTCACCTTCATCGACATAAAGGGAAATGCCTTTGAGGGCGTGAATGTGCCCATAGTATGAATGAATGTTTTCCAGTTCCAGCAGCGCCATGCAGTCCTCCTATAACGTAAGCTGCGCGGTGGCGCCGCGCCCCAGGTACGCTTCGATTACCCGGCTGTCTGCGCGAATCTCGGCCGGGGTTCCTTCCGCTATCTTTGCGCCCATAATCCATCACGGATATGCGCTCCGAGATTTCCATCACCACATGCATGTCATGTTCGATCAGCAGAATAGTGATCCCCAACTCGTCGCGGATGCGGCGGAACAATGCGATTGCATCGGTGGTCTCGGCCGGGTTCATCCCCGCGGTTGGCTCGTCCAGCAGCAGCAGCAGCGGCTGCGAAGCCACCGCCCGGGCAATCTCGATCCGCCGCTGCCCGCCGTACGGCAGGCTGGAGGCAAGCTCGTCGCCTGCGCCACGCAGGCCAACGAATTCCAGCCACTTTACCGCCTGGTGGTACGCATCGCTTTCCTCTTTTTTAAAGCCCGGGCTGCGTAGCAAGGCTCCGGTGGGGGTTTGTTTCAGGCGGTGATGCATGCCAATGAGGATATTTTCAATCACGGTCATGCTGCCAAACAAGCGAATGTTCTGGAAGGTGCGGGTTATCCCCAGCGAGGCAATCTGGTCGGGGCGATGCCCTACCAGGCTGCTGCCGTTGAAAAGGATATGGCCTTCCTCGGGCCGGTAAATGCCGGTGAGGGTGTTGAAGAAGGTGGTTTTCCCTGCGCCGTTTGGGCCAATGATACTGACCATCTGGCCCGGAGTCGATGACCAGGTTCATTTTATCGACGGCGGTCAGGCCGCCGAAACGCTTGGTGACGGCTTGGGCTTCAAGCAGCGCCATGGCCCACCTCCTCTGAACTGGCGGCGGACGAAGCGGCTGCGTTTGCGCCAGCCTCTTCTTTTTTCAACTGCAGCTCTCGTTTCTGGCGCTTGGCCGGAATCAAGCCTTCCTGGCGGTAAATCATCATCACGATCAGGATCAGGCCAAACAGCAAGCGCTGGTACTTGGCCGGATCGAGCTGCGACGACATGCTGCTGAGCGGGAAGTTGATCAGCGGAATGATGATATCACTCTGGCGCATACTGCTCAGCCATAAGGATAAGCCCTGCAGCACTTGCAGGTTGAGCACGGTCACCACGACCGCGCCCAGGATCACGCCCGGGATGCTGCCCAGGCCACCCAAAATGACCATGGAGAGCACGCCGATGGACTGCATAAAGCTAAATGACTCCGGGCTGACGAAGGTGCGGCTGGCTGCGAATAAAACCCCCATGATCCCGGCAAAAGATGCGCCCACCGCAAACGCCGCCAGCTTATAGCCGACCACGTTGATGCCCATTGCGGAGGCGGCCAGTTCATCCTCGCGAATAGCCGTCCAGGCCCGCCCCATGCGCAGAGTCATCCAGCCGCACAACGGTGAGGATGACCATAATAATTACCAGCAGCGCCAGGAGGTAGAAGACCAGGTTGTAAAACTCGCCTTCCGCGATTGGCCGGCCGACCAGCGGTCCAAAGACCGCGTTCCAGCCATTCAGCACAAAGGCTGGGATGGTTGGCCGCTGGATCGGGCTGATACCCTGCGGGCCATTGGTCAGGTTGAGCGGTTTATCCAGGTTATTGGCCAGCACGCGGATCAACTCGCCAAAGCCAAGGGTGACGATAGCCAGGTAATCGCCGCGCACGCGCAGCACCGGCAGACCCAGCAGAATGCCAACCACCGCCGCCACGGCCATCCCCAAAAACAGGAACAGGAAGAAAAAGTTCGGGTTTAAGAAGTAGGGCGTGCCAGGGGGCACAGTACCGGGAATGGAGTGCAGCAGGAAAGGCTGCTGCGAGCCAAAAAAGGCCCACAAGTACGCGCCCACCGCATAGAAAGCGACATAGCCCATGTTGAGCAGCCCGGCAAAACCGACCACGATATTCAGTCCTAAGGCCAGCGCGGCAAACAAGCTGATCTGGAAGATCACTTCCAGATAGAAGATGTTGCGCATGCCAACGATGGGGATCAATACCAGAGCGATGATTAGCCCCAGGCCAATGCGCACCCCGCGCTTCAAGGGCATCACGTACACCAGGGAGATGGAAGTCAGGAACAACAGAAAGGCCGGCACAGAAAGTGGGTTGAGGTACACCAGCAGTGTGGTGATCAGCAGCACCACGCCTGTCACAATCATTGGCATCTGCCCGGTCTGTCCCCGCTGCCATATGGGTCCCGTGAAGGAGGAGAAGCGGTTCTTTAGATCAATAAGCATTTCTCACCTCGCCGTAAGGGCGTTGAATATGTTCACAATCCTTCTACGCTTTCTGGGCAACTTGCTCACCCAGCAGGCCAGTGGGGCGGAAGATCAACACCAAAATCAGGATGGCAAAGGCCAGGATATCCTTGTATTCCGCACCGGCTGCCCCTAAGGTGAATACAGAAAGGTACGACCCGGCAAAGGTTTCCAGCATCCCCAGCACGATACCACCCAGCAGCGCGCCGGTAATATTCCCAATCCCGCCCATTACGGCAGCGGTAAAGGCTTTCAGGCCGGGGAAGAAACCTACAAACGGGTCGATGCGGGTGAATTTTAGCGCGTAAAGCACACCCGCCGCACCGCCCAGGGCGCCGCCAACCAGGAAGGTCAGCGAGATGATACGGTTGACATTGATGCCCATCAAGTTGGCGGAGGTCTGGCTCTGTGACACCGCCCGGATGGCCTTACCAATTTTGGTAACACTGACCAGGTAGTTCAATCCCACCAGCATGAGCATCGCGGCTACCATCACCCACAGCGACTTCACCTCGACATCAACTTTAATCGGAGCCCCGGCGACGGAAAAGGCAGCCAGCGAAAGGCGCTGGTCAAAGTTGCCAAAGGTGGGAATGATGCGGTGGAACTGGCCGGTCGTCAGGCTCTCCACCAGGCGGATGAGATCTTGCAGGAAGAAAGAAACTCCGATAGCGGAAATCAACGGCACCAGGCGCGGAGCATTGCGCAAGGGCCGGTAGGCAAACCGTTCGACGACCACCGCCGTCGCGCCAGCGGCAGCCATCCCGGCGACAATGGCTACGATCAGCCAGCCGTAAGCGGCCAGCACAGAAGCGCCAGCCAGTACACCCGAGCTCGACAGAGCAATCAAAAATTCAACGCCCACAAAAGCGCCAATCGCGAAAATTTCACTGTGAGCAAAATTAATAAATTCCAACACGCCGTAGACCATGGTGTAGCCGAGCGCAATCGCGGCGTACACAAACCCCAGGACGACCCCATCGATAAGTACCTGCGGCAGGTTGGTCAGCGTGTAGTGCATGATATCCATATTGTTCTTTTCCTGCACGGCCAGGTCAATAGCGGAGCCGCGCGCCAACAGCGCAAACAGGATGAGCAACACCGAAAGGATTGCGCCAGTACTGATGATGAAGACAAAAATCTGTCCTACTGGCTGGATAACACCTTTGTAAATGGGTGAGGTGGTAAAACGTTGCATATGGGGGTGACCTTCAATTCCGCAGAAGTCCTTAGAAGGGATCAACCTTCAGCAAAAAAACGGGTTGGTTTGGGGCGGGCCGCGCTGGTTCAATTGGCAGTGCGGCCCGCCCCTTTCAAACGACAAACCGGTCTTTACGGTTTATTCTGGCGGTATTTATTCTGGCGGTTTCTGGACGATGGTTTCGGCAACTGTATTCGAAGACCATTTGTCCGGATCATTGGAGACAACCTGGATTACGAAGTACTGCGCCTCGGTCAGGTCGCCCTTGCTGTTGAAATTGATCGTACCGGTGATGCCCGCGTAATCCTTCAGAGCGCGGATCGCATCGGCTACCTGCGCGCGGGTGGGAACCTTGTTGCCGTTTGCCTTGGCGGCATTCTCAATCGCCTTCAAGCAGATACCCATCGAATCATAACCCTGAGCAGCAAATGGCTTGGGGTCAGAGTTGTACTTGGCCTTGAAATCGGTCTGGAACTTGGCCGTACCGGGGTACAGCGTGGCCGGGCCGGACACGGTCGAGTAGAACGTACCGCCGCCATCCAGCAGCGCCTGTCCGGCGATCTTTACACCTTCCGGAGAGTCGAAGCCGTCATCGCTCAGGAACATGCCCATATAGCCCTTCTGGCGAGCCTGCTTGATGAAAACGGCAATCTGATCGAACATGCCGCCGAAGTAGATCATTTCGGGGTTGGCACTGATCACCGGGTTCAGGATCGAGTCAAAGTTAGCCTTCTCCTCGGTGCCCTCAAAGCCCAACACCTTAATGCCCTGCTTTTCAGCTTCCCGCTTGAAGAACTCAGCGATGCCCTGGCCGTAGGTGGTTTTGTCGTGCAGCACGTACGCGCTCTTCATGCCTTTCTTCACAGCGAACTGCGCGCCAACCGCGCCCTGGTTATCATCGCGACCCACGATGCGGTTCACTTCTTTATATCCGCGATCGGTTACTTTCGGGTTTGTATTGGCCGGTGAAACGTTGGCCAAACCAGAAGTATGATAGGTCTCCGAAGAAGGGATCTGTACGCCGGAGTTATAATGGCCGACGATGCACAGGATGGCCGGGTCGGCCACGATGGCCTTGGAATTCGCCACACCCTTATCCGGGTTGGCTTCGTCATCGTATGCAGCCAGTTCCACCTTGAAACCCATGGCTTTCAAGGGGTCGCTCAGCTGGGCCATACCCAGTTCAGCGCCGTTTTTAATGTCACTGCCGATGGACGACTGTCCACCCGAGAGCGGGCTCTGCGTGGCGATTTTAATCGTCCCGCCGCCGGCGGCTGGGCCAGCCGAGGCGCAGGCTGCCAGCAGCATGCTGGCAATTATAACTACGGACAACAGTCCTAAGAAATGTTTTCTCATCGTGAAATCTCCTCCAGATTGGCGAAAGTTTACCTTCCTATCGTGCGAGACTCGAAAAAAATTTTCTTCTTAGGTTCAAGGCTACGATAGGGGTGTTCCGTTTGAGAACGGCAAAAAGAAGCATGACCCAATTTATTCCCTGAAAGAAACCGCCTCCTTTCATTATGGATATTGAAACAGTCGTTACAGTTACCGATATCCGCCGGCCCTGCCATCGTGAAGATCCAGCAGGCTGCTTCCTGGCGCAGTAGATATAGCGCTACCAGCCGTACAGCCCTCACTTTGTCAGGTTTTTCTCAATTTCCCCATGGCGTCACCGCCTGGCGCCTGCAGAGGATTTATGAAAATGTAAAAATACGGACAGGTTCAAATTGGGTAAGGATAGAAAAGATGGTAGCATGACACAAAATGCTTGTCAAGTACTCGATATGGTACTTGTCACCCATTCGGATGTGTGGTAATAGAACCCGGACAGGGAAAAACTGCCTAAAATTTGGAAAAATCTCTCTTTTGGTCTGCTAGTGTGCTTTCGTGCGCTTACATATTATATAATCAGATCGTCACAAACATTTAATGAAAACACATTACAGGTTGGTATTGAAAATCATTTTGCTTAAAAGGATATATTGATGAACCAGACATTAACTAAAAAAGTTGCCCTGGTCACCGGGGCCAGCCGGGGTGTTGGAAAAGGGATTGCCCTGGGCCTGGGCGAGGCAGGCATGACGGTTTATATTACCGGGCGAACGGTGAAAGAAGGCCAGGCCGCGGTAGATTTGCCGGGAACCATCTACCAGACCGCGGAAGAGGTTAACCGCCTGGGCGGGAACTGCATCCCGCTGGTTTGCGATCATCGCGACGATGCGCAGGTGGCGGGCGTGTTCCAGCAGATTACCGCCGAACAGGGCCACCTGGATATCCTGGTAAACAACGTCTGGGGCGGGTACGAACACTTTAACAACGGCACTGAGTTCTGGAAAGAAAGCGGATTTTGGACCGCCCCCCTTTCGCGCTGGGACACTATGTTCCAGGCGGGTGTGCGCGCGCATTATGCTGCCAGTATCCTGGCTGCGCCGATGATGATTGCCCATGGATCCGGGCTGATCGTCAATATATCGTTCTTCGCCGCGCAGCGCAATGACAAAGGGGTGGCATATTCAGCGGCCAAGGCAGCCGACGATCGCATGGCGATGGCAATGGCGCACGAGCTGCGCCCGCACAATGTGGCGGCTGTGTCGCTGTATCCCGGGCTGGTGCGTACCGAATCGATCATGAAAGACGCCAAATTCTTTGACCTGACCAATTCTGAATCGCCGCAGTTTCTTGGCCGGGCGGTGGCTGCCCTGGCTGCCGATCCGAATATAATGGAGAAGTCTGGCAGCGTGCTGGTTGCGGCGGCGCTGGGGCTGGAATACGGCTTCACCGACATCGATGGCAAACAGCCGCGTCCAATTACGGTGGAGGAATCGTAATCCGGGTATTCACCTGCTCACAAGGAGAAAAGAATGGCAGCTGAAATTACGGGCAAGATCAGTTACGCAAATGGTCGGGTGGCGCAGAACGTGGATGTGCGCGTTTTCGACAAGGATGCCCCAGGCAAAGGCGATGATGATCTGACCATTACCCCCGGCTGCTCGGACAGTCACGGCGTATTCACCGTCCATTATGAGCCAGGCCGCTACATGGATTTTGCCAGTATCCCCTTTCTGGGGCTCAGGCGCCCGGCGACGGACGAAGCGCGCGCCGGCGGCGGGCTGCGCTTCCCCGACCTGTTGGATGTCTATTCACCCTACTTGCAGTTCCGTTATTCCCTGGATGGGCAGGAGCACAACCATACCACTCAGATTAGCCTGTTCCAGGATCATTATTTGCTGCCCGAGCCGTCCCCGCTCGCATTTATCCCCTCGCGGGACGGTTTCCGGTTTCCAAACTGGTTTTCTGGTTTTATGCTGCCCTTTAGCATCCCCTTTGTGAACAGCAAGGTAAATTCCCACTACGGGTTATGCGGCGGTATGTCCGCGGCCGCCTCTGATTTTCTATTGGCCGGCCGGCCGGCTCCACGCTCCACGGAAGTGCCCAAAACGGGCACTGTTTTCCAGCGCTACCTGTTCCGCCGGGCGATCGACAGCTTCGCGATGGGAGAATCGATTCTGCAGTTTGCGCGCTGGATGGCCCTGCCCGATCTCGGGCCGAACGGCACCTTTGCCCTTACGTTGGACGAATATCGAAAAATCCGCGACCTGTTAGATCAACAGCGCCTGGTCCCGTTGGGCCTGGTCTATGATAAAGGCAAGGGCGCGCAAGAAATTGCGCGGGATGTCTGGAACAACCACCAGGTGCTGGCCTATGGCTATGTTGAAAATGCGGACGGCTCGATCGACGTGCGCATCTACGACCCGAACGAGCCGCAAAACGATGATGTCACTTTACACGCCGAAAAGGTGCAGGTGGGTGAGGCCGCCGGCGAAGCCCTGTTTGGGCTGGCGACCATCGAAAAAGGCAAGAAGCGCACCATCCCGGTCGACCCGCCCGTATATGGTTTCTTCCGCATGCCCTACCAGCCCATCGAACCGCCGGCCAGCCTGTAAAGGGGGAATATTACCAGAACGAAAGAGATCCTCAAGCCGACAAATGCAGCATACCCCCTTTACCAACATAAAAAAGATTGCCGTATTCCGCGCACTCGCGCTGGGCGATTTGATTTTTGCCCTACCCGCGCTGGCGGCGCTGTACCAGGCGTACCCGCAGGCCGAGATCGTATACCTGGGGCGGACCTGGCACACCGGCTTTCTGCCGGGAAGGCTGACCGGGCCGCACCGGGTGGTGGCGGTGCCCCCCGCCCGTACCGCGGAAGACATCCGCCAGGGGCTGGTGATTGACCCGCAGGCTGAGGCGGAGTTTACCCGCCAGATGCAGGCCGAGCAGTTTGATCTGGCTCTGCAAATGCACGGGGCAGGAGAATATTCCAACCCCTTCATCCGCAACCTGCACTCGCGTTACAGTGTTGGGCTCAAATCCACCCGCGCCGCGCCGCTCGACCGCTGGATCCCTTACGTTTACTACCAGAATGAAGTCCTGCGCCTGTTGGAAGTGGCCGCGCTGGCCGGGGCCAGTTTGACCACCGCCAATTTGCAGCCTTGCCTGCCCGTTTTGGAAAGCGACCGGGCCGCGGCTGCGCCCTTTTTGGAAAACATCCGCGGCCCGTTTGCCGTGCTGCACCCCGGCTCAACCGATCCGCGCCGGCGCTGGTCAACGGAAAAGTACGCCGCCGTAGCAGATTGGATCGCCGCGCGGGGTTTGGAGGTGGTTCTGTCTGGCCAGGGGGAAGACGCGGTTTTCGTCCAGGCAGTCGCTTCCAGCATGCGCGCCCCGGCGATCAACCTGTGTGACCGGCTCAGCCTGGCCGGGCTGATTGGGCTGCTCAGCCAGGCAGCCTTGTTCGTGGGCAACGACTCGGGACCGCTGCACCTGGCGCTGGCGGTTGGAACGCGCGCGGCGGGCCTGTTCTGGACAGAATATATCCTCAACTCGCTGCCGCTTTTCCGCGAGAACTTCTTCCCCCTCATCGCCTGGCAGCGTCACTGCCCCAGGTGCGGGCGCTACCTGGATAAGAAAGAGGCTGACCAGCCCATAGGCCCCTGCACGCACTATATTTCATTATTAGAAGAGATATCTGCTGAAGAGGTGATCCAGGGCGTGGAGGTGCTGCTGGAAGCGCGGGTCTCGGAAGGGTAAACCGGCTTCCCGCGCCCTACCGGCCAAGATCCACAGCAGCTCCCCAAACGTTTTGGGCCAGCTCCGCCAGCGTTTCGGCTTGCAGTACCTGGGCGGGCAGCCCGGCAAACACGTTGAACGAATGCAGCAGCGCGGTGGCCAGCGCATTGCGGGGCAGATCCGCGCGCTGCGCGGCAGGCAGCCCGTACGCGTCCAGGAAGGCCGCCAGCAGGCGAGGCTCCCCAGCGAACAGGTCAAGGTGCAGCGCGGCGAGCTCGTAAAGCAGATCGCCGGTCCGGGCATCGCCAAAATCGATCAACGCCAGGCTGGTCCAGCGCCCGTTCTCCCAGCGCCCGAGCAGATGATCGCGGGTCAGGTCAGCGTGGATCAGGTGCGGCGCGCGAGCGTGGTCGACCAGCGCCTCGGACGGGGGCAGAAAGTCGTGGATCTGCTCGATCAGGCGCGGGGGGAGGCTGTCCCATTCGCGGTGGCGAGCCTCCACCCCGGCGCGCTGTTGTTCCAGAAAGCGCTGGTAGGGCTGGTGGGTATTGGGAAAGACCGGCGAGCCTTCCAGCACCAGGGCATGGATGCGGCGCACGGTTTCGCCCAGCTCGCGCGCCGCGAGCAGCCGGTCCTCCAGCGTCACCTGTTCGAATACCTCGCCCAGGCTGATGCCGGGGATATATTCGAATACCAGATACGGCCAGGGCCAACCCTCTTCACCCAGCTCGCCCGCGGCCACCAGTTTGGCCGTGCGGATGCGTGCATCCTGACCCGCCAGGCGGCCTGCCTCTCGTTCGGCGGCAAAGCACTGCGCGCCATCGAACAGGCGCCCAAAGAACTTGACCACCCAGCGCCGCGCGCCAGCGGCGGAAACGAGGAAGACCGGGCAGGTGCCCGGCACCCCGGTGTGGACCGCCTCACAGGGAAGCGCGTGCCTGCGGCATACTTCCTGAACGTAAGGGGACCACAGGGCGATATCCGTAAAGAGCCGGCAGTACGACTCGAAGTCTTCCAAAGCAGAAAGGGGATGCATGCGGCAATTATAGCGGATCAACGGGTCATCCGCGCGGTCCATAACTTCCCTTCATATAATAATAAAATGTTGCTGGAGCGCATTACGCCTTCTGTATCTCGGACGCAATCAATTCATCATTTTACCCCAACACCTTTGAGCCTAAAATTTTACGCAGCTTTTACGAGCGCGTATTGACACTGGAACGACTGTTCTATAAAATGATTTTATGCTTCTCTTTCGGCGGATCCTCAACACCATCCGGGGTCGGTTCAAGCGCGAGCAAAGCACAAATTTTACCCTGGATGTTGATACTTTGCGCTCGCTTGAATTTCTGGCTGAGCAGGAAAAGCGCACCCCGGAAGATATTGCCAACCAGATCCTGGGAGACGCGTTTCGCAACCATCAGGCGCAGGGGGAAAACTGGCAGCGCTGGCAATCCCTTACCCCGCGCGAGCAGGAGATTACCGCGCTGATCTGCCTGAACTATACCTCGCGCCAGATTGCCACCAAGCTAACCATCTCACCCGAAACGGTAAAAACCCACGCGGAACACATTTTGGTAAAGTTCGGGGTAACCGACCGCAATACTATGCGCATGATGCTGAACGGTTGGGATTTCAACGCCTGGGACCAGTAGAAACTGCGTTTGCGGAGCCGGCTGCGACCGCGGTAGAGACCGCCTATGCGATTGGCGGAGCCGGCCGCGACCGCGGTAGAGACCGCCCATGCGATTGGCGGAGCCGGCTGCGACCGCGGTTGAAACCGGAGAATGTAGATCGAGTCTGTTTTCTACTGTAACAAAAACTCCTTCAAAACGATTTTAAGTGTACGGGCTCGCGCGTAAAAAAGGCCGAAATGTTTGGCTTTTTTTCGTGTACAGGCTTGACACCAGCAGGCGGCAATTGTAAATTTAGTGGGACGTCTCTCAACAGTTGTGGATTAACCAAACGGACCAGGTACCATGTTCAGGGGGAAAGCATGTTATCCAGGTATTACACCGAAGCACATTCCACAACAGGCTTTTGCCACAACATCATCCACCCCACCCCATCGCAAGAGGAGCGCAAAGCCAGATTTTTGGCTGCTTGTAAATTTCATAGCGCCGCCATTGAAAACGGCTCCGCAGCGGAAACGTTATTAATGGAAACATCCGACCCTGGTTTGCTTGCTGGACCAACTGACGACATTCTGATGCTGATCGGGCTACAAAAAAACGGTTGAAATATGTCTGAGAAGTCAGTTACGCTAAAGAAAAACACGATCCTGTTTGCCCTCTACGGTCTGCTGTTAGGGCTTTCTTTTGTTATGGCCGGCGTCATCATCACGTACAGCTTTCTGCATGAAGTGCTTGGGATATACCCGCTCGAACTGCGCGTGATCCTGGTTCTCCTGGTCACCCTGGTGCCCGCCAGCCTGACGGGAGCGGGAGCATTGGCTGGTCAGAAACAAGACCGTCTCGAGCAGCTGAATGCTGAGTCGCAGGATTTTATGACCCGTTTTGCCAGCCGGGAGCGCAAGTTAATTCAGGAAAATGCGCAGCGCCACAACCTGGAAAAAATCCTCGAGCGCGGCAAACAGGAATGGGAAAGCATTTTCGATGCTGTACAAGATGCGATCCTGGTCGCGGATAGCCACGGGCGCATTTTCCGCTGCAACCGGTCTGCCACGCACCTGCTGCAAACTCCCTTTGACCAGCTGGTCAACACGCAGATCGATGAGGTCCTGCTGGGCAAGCCACAAGATACTTCCATCCGGCTGGTTTCGCTGAGCGGCGAAGTATTTATCCCGGTTCTGGGCGGCTGGTTCGACATCACCCACTACCCAATCGATATGGATGAGGAAAACAAAGGCACGATTTTCGTCATCCGGGATATCACCGAGCGTAAACGCAGCGAAGCCATCATCCGCCAGCAGAAAGATTACCTGCAAACGCTGATTAACAACAGCCCGGTTGCGATTGTTACCCTGGACGAGAGCCTGTGCATCCAGTCCTGCAACCCGGCATTTGACAGCATGTTTGGCTACACCCCAGGCGAGGTAATGGGCCATAACATGGATCAACTGCTGGTAGGAAAACCCGCCAATGGCAACGGACACGGGCCAGCGGTGCCGAATTCCGAGCGCGTTATGAAGGGCGAAGTGGTGAAGTCAATCGTCCAACGCCACCGCAAAGACGGCACAATGGTGGACGTAGAAATTTACGGTGTGCCGCTGCTCGTAGAAGGCAAGGCCTCCGGCGTGTTATGGCTGTTCCACGACATTACGGAGCTGGTGCAGTCCCGCCGCGTCGCGGAACAGGCCGATCGCGCGAAAAGTGAGTTCCTGGCCAACATGAGCCATGAGATCCGCACGCCAATGAACGGCGTGATTGGCATGATCGAGCTGACCCTGGGCACCGATATCACCGACGAGCAGTACGATTTCCTGATTGGCGCCCGGGAGAGCGCAGATGCGCTGCTCAATGTACTCAACGATATCCTGGATTTCTCCAAGATTGAAGCAGGCCAGCTACAGTTGGAGATGGTTGACTTTGACCTGCCCAATATTGTGGAAGGTGTGGCCCAAACCTCGGCGGCCCGCGCGGAGATCAAGGGCCTGGAAATGGTGTCGTTTGTCGATCCGGCCGTCCCCGCACTGGTAAAAGGCGATCCCGGCCGGCTGCGCCAGATTCTTGTCAACCTGGTGGAAAACGCGATCAAGTTTACCGAGCACGGTGAGGTGCTGATCCGCACCGAGCTGGTAAACGAGCCGGGTTCGGATGAAGCGGATGCCGCGGATGCCGCGAATGAAGCAGATGCCGCGCAGAACGCGCAGGTGAAGGTACGTTTTTCCGTTTCAGATACCGGCATCGGGATCTCCCCCGACCGCAAGCAGGCTATTTTCGAGCGCTTTGTCCAGGAAGATGGTTCCACCACGCGCCGTTTCGGTGGCACAGGGTTGGGGTTGACCATTTCCAAGCAATTGTCTGAAATGATGGGCGGCGAGATTGGGGTAGAAAGCGAGCCGGGCAAGGGCAGCACGTTCTGGTTCACGGTCACATTTGAGAAAATGCCCAACCAGGAACGCACGGACCAGCAAGAATGGGCCGACCTGCACGATGTGCGCGTGCTGGTGGTAGACGACAATGCCACCAACCGGAGGATCTTCTGCCACATGCTGGAAGGCTTTGGCTGCCAGGTTTCAGCGGTCTCCAGCGGGCTGGAAGTAATGCCGGCCTTATTCCGGGGACTTTTGACCAATGCTCCCTACCGCCTGGTGCTGGTCGATATGCAAATGCCCGGCATGGACGGGGAGGAAACCGTCCGCGCCATCCGCCGCGAGCCGTTGACGCAAGACGTTAAGGTCGTGGTGCTCACCTCGATGGGCAGGCGCAATGAACTCAGCGGTGTAAACGAGATGGGCTGCTCGGGCTACCTGATTAAGCCGATCAAACAGTTACAACTACATGAAACCCTTGAACTGGTATTGAGCAGTAAACGCAGCGATGCGAAAGCAGCCAACAAACGGCGCAACCGCATGGCGCTGCCCAAAGCGACGCGCAGTCTCCGCATCCTTCTGGCAGAGGATAATGAGATCAACCAGAAAATGACCCGGGCGCTGCTCACTCGCAAGGGTCACATCGTGGAGCTGGCGGTGAATGGTCTGGCAGCAGTCGACGCTGCTAAAACCAATCGCTACGACCTGATTTTCATGGATGTTCAAATGCCCGAGATGGATGGTTTCGAGGCGGCCCAGGTGATCCGCAAGCTGGAGCAAGAAGGCGAACTGGCCGGGCAGCATATCCCCATTATCGCGATGACTGCGCATGCACTGCATGGCGACCGCCAGCGCTGTATGGATGCCGGCATGGATGATTACGTCTCGAAACCCCTGGACCCACGCAAGGTATTCCAGGCGCTCGAACGCTGGGCAGACTGCACCCCACCGGTGGCGCCCGAACCCACGGTTGTCGTTAAGACTGGAGATACCCAGCCGGTCAAAACCAACAGCAATGGGAGAGTCAGACCAGATAATATTGTGGATGAAATTCCTCAGGAAGATAGTTATAATGAGGATATCACACTCGATATTCAAAATGCCCTAAATCGATTTAGTGATGACCGGGATTTCTACTATAATTTATTAGGAGATTTTCTCCATTCCCTACCTGTCAGGCTGGATGAGATGAGAACGGCGTTGGCAAATGGAGACACCCGGACGCTGTCTTATCTGGCGCATAATCTAAAAGGCGTAGCGGCAAACTTCAGTGCTCGCCAGCTTGCACGGCTTTCGTCCGTGCTGGATGAGCACTGCCGGGTGGGTGACCTGGAAGCCGCGCGCGGACTCATGGCAGAGGTGGAAGCCGCGGCCAGCCGGTTAGACGCCTGCGTTGCTGAAGAGATGGAAAAGGGAGAGGGAATTGCTTAGAATTTCTGGGTAGAAAACAAAATATTGAAGAGGTCTTTTCATGGCACGGGTGTTATTAATTGACGATGAGCCGATTTACTATAAGATGATTGTACATGCCCTTAAGCCACACGGCTATGAGGTCGAGTACGCAAGAACAGGGATGGACGGTTTGAAGACCGTTCCCCTTTTAATCCTGATCTGATTATCACGGATGTACGCCTGCCTGATCTATCTGGTTATGAAGTAGCTCAGCGTTTGCGCCGCGATCCACGTTTTGAAAATATTCCCCTGATCTTCCTCACCAGCCAGGCGGATCTGAGTAATAAATTAAAGGCATTTGAAGTTGGCGCGGATGATTACCTGAGCAAGCCTTTCCAGCCAGAAGAGCTCGTGGCGCGGGTGGGGATGCTCGTCCGCCGGGGCGAGGTATTACGCTTTGCCCGCCAGCAGGAGGTGGTCAAAGATCAGGCTATGGTGCTGACCGTGCACAGCTTGCGCGGCGGTACGGGCTGCTCCAGCATGGCGGTAAATATGGCCCTGGCGCTGTACCGGCTTTGGGAACGGCCCACCCTGTTGATCGATTCTGTGCTCAATGCCGGGCAGATCGCATTGATGTTGAATGCTTCGCCGATGCATACCTGGGAAGACCTGACCGATCTAAAAACAAACGACATCGATTCCTCCGTGATCGAGAGCCTGACCTGTAAGCATTCCAGCGGGTTGGACTACATCGCCTCCCCGGCCTACCCCATCGCGGTAGACTCCTTCACCGATGAAGTCTGGCAGACCATTTTGGAAGGGCTGCGCAACACCTACGAATATATCGTCATCGATACCCCGCACGATTTTAGCAACATCGCCATCCACATGCTCAACTGCGCCGACGAGGTGCTCATGATGCTCTCACCCGAGATGGCATCCATCCGCGCTGCCGTTTGCGCCTTGAATATTTACGATCGCCTCAATTACTCTCTGGACAAGATCTATCCAGTTCTCAACAATACCATACCCCAATCGGGGATTAAAATCGGGCAGGTTGAAAAAGTACTCAAGCGGCCGGTAAAGTATATGATCCCATATGCTTCGAACGAGTTTACCCGCGCCATCAATTTTGGCGAACCCGTGGTAAGCACGAACGCCGAATCACCCATCACGGCATTTTTCGAAGACCTTGCTTACAAAATGAGTAAGGAGACCCTGAAAAACATTCCGCCGGCTGCTCCAACAGCGGTGTGGAAACGTGTTACCAGCCGCATTACGAGCAAGAAGTGAGGCGTATGAGCGTATGAACCGCCGGGTGCTGACTTTGGGCGTCCTCCTGGCCATTTCCGCTTTATTAATAATCGGAATCCAGGGGTCAAACGCTGACGATGGCGAAACAGGCCGTTTCAAGATGGTCGAAGTCCAAACGACCCAGTATATCTGGGACTTGGTTTCGAACCAGGACGGCCGCGTCATTTGCCAGGCCATTGTCAACCACCCGAATCGTCCATCCAACGAAGAAACGATCCAGATCTGCGCCGATCAAATTTTTCCACCCTTATCCACTCCCGATCCCGCGGGCACATCTTCTACTACTCCCCGTCCCACAGCGGTCCCTTTTAATCTGGCGGATTTTTTTCGCACGGTAAACTGGCGCTTTATTGCCACGCAGGAACTAACCCGCACCATCAAAGAACCGCTTCCCGCCATTATCATCAATCTTACGGTTCCGCCGGACCAGAGCGCGCCTTACTACGCCTTTATCGCGGCCTATGAGCCGGTGTTCGGCGAGCGGATTACCAGCATTACCGGGGTACTCAACGGCATCCCATTTACCTGCCCTTCCGAGCGCTGCCAGGTTCCAATTAAAAACGATTCCTCGCTTGAGTTTTGGGCAAGCTCCAGTTTTGGCGACGATAGCAAGCACATGCAAGCCGTTCTCGTCATTTCTCATAAAGTGGACAAGACCACCCTCGAGCTGACCTCGCTCGTCCCGGCCACCATGTTCCGGGATGCATGTGGGCTTGCCTGGGGGCTCCCACAAACCAAACTACCGGCCTGGGCCAGTTTTCCGGCAACCCCTGATGAATTGAATACCAAGAAGCCCTATCAATACCTGGCAGGCAAGCTACTGGCGGCGGGTGTGGTAGACGCAGGTGAATGTCCTGGGGGCGGCTTAATGGGCAACGGCGGGTCGAACAACTGCGGTCTGGAAGCCACCAATCAGGCGGTTATTGATTGGCAGAACCATTATGATGTTTCGATCTGGGAATCAGGACGCAGCCTGGGCATTCCGCCGCGGCTGCTAAAATCGCTCATCGCGCAGGAATCGCAGTTTTGGCCGGGGAACTCGCGCCATATTTACAGCGAATTCGGGCTGGGACAGATAAGCCAGAGCGGCGCCGATGTAGCCTTGCGTTGGGACAACGACTTATTCTCCACCATATGCAGCGGGCTGGTGTACGACTGCAGCAAAATTTATGGCCGGCTTTCTTCGTGGATGCAAGCAACCATGCGCGGTGGATTGGTACGCTCGTTAAACTCCGAATGCGCCACCTGCCCGCATGGCATCGACGAAGGCCGCGCCTATGAAAGCATCCCCATGGTTGCGCGAACGCTGCGGTCGAACTGTTTGCAGGTCAATTACTTAATGGACCGGCATAACGCGACCGCATCCTACGAGGATCTCTGGCGCTTTACCCTGGTTTCATACCACAGCGGCTACCAATGCATCCAGGAAGCTCTTTACGGGGCTTACATGAACCTTCAAGAAGAAGATTGGGCTCATGTTTCCGGTTACCTGGGCTGCCCAGGGTCGCTGCTGTACGTGGATGAAGTGATGAAATCCCTGGAGGAGTTCGACGCGTTTCGCTACAAGCCTGCCGAAAGCGACCGCCAGGTCAGCCTGGCTGCCTTTAAGTTCGTTCCAACGCCCACGCGCCCCGCGCCAACCCCCACGCAAACCCCCATCCCCTCCTTTAGCCATATTCGTGTTCTGGTTTATGTAGACAGCAATCAGAACCAGCATCCCGATGTTGAAGAGGAAGTAGAAGGCATCCGGGTAACGGTCACTTTCGCCAACGGTCAGGTGCGCAGTGGAACGACCCGGAATGGGGAGGCGATATTTGACCTGACCGGTCAGCCGGTGTACTCAAATGTAGTCGTTGCGCTGCCAGAAATGTATCGCTCAGAAAAAGTCCGGGTGAGCCAGGATGGCGAAATACCGGTCATTTTCCGCCTTGAACAACCTGTTGTGCCGCCTGCATTACCCTAAGGAGATTGGTTAAGCCGTATGGTTACCAAACCGCTAGACCCCGAAATTCCCAAACAACCCGGCGAACCGAACTCTGAGGTAGAGCCGGATCTCCCAATTGTGGAGACACCTCAACCGTCCAATGAAACACCCGCGAATTCGCCAGAAAATGGCGACTATATCTCGGAAATCCGCCAAAGCCTGGCCAGTGAAGAGACCAGCCGCTCAAAACGCGGCACAGGCAGCTTGATCCGGCGGATTACCGGTTCGCTGCGCCGGGTAACCGGACCGCTGCGTAACACAGATGAACTGTCGCGGGCAAAGGCAGAGGCCGCGCCTGAGCCGTCTTTCCCTGAGGGGCTCGACAACCTTTCGACTGGCAAGCTGGACAGCGAACCAACGGTGGAGATGACCGACGAGCTTCTTTCCGGAAGATTGGAACCTGTACAAGAACATGAAGTTACGGATGACTTCATCACCGGACGGCTGAGCAGCGAAATGGCGCCAGAGATACCAGACGATCTCTTCGCCAGCCGGTTTGGAAGCACAGCGCCGGGCGACACCCCAGAAAGCTGGAGTGACCTGCACAATTCCGGAAGCGAAGCCGGGGAACTTCTGGAGATGGAAGAGGAGCCCGTCCTTGGCGACGCGCCTGGGATAGGCGACGATGCGCCGATATCCCTCCTGGAAAGCGGCGCGATCGCGGCATTGGGCATGACCGAAGAAGAAATATCGCAGGGGGATGAACCAGACTGGATGAGTGAAATTCGCGCCGAGACCCGCAATGCGGTGCCCGACGCGGCCCAGAACGCGGCCCCAACCAGCGAGGCGGGGCTCGAAACCCGGCCAGAACAGCCGTCCGGTGAAAAAACCTCATTACGCGGCGCAACCGGCCAGCTGCGCAAGTTCATTACCGGCATCCTGGGACACTCCAAGGAAAAACAAAGCCAGCCGGAAGAAACAGATTTTTCAGATGAGCTGGTGAGCGATCGCCTGGGACGCAGCCTGGGGACAACCGAGACAGATGGAAAGCCCGTCCCCAGGTTTGGCGAGGATGAAGCTTTTCTCCTGACGGATGGCGAGCGTGCATTTCAGCCCGCCGGCGAGGGAACGCTGGAAGAGCCGTTCTCGGCAGCCTTTCATGAAACCGCAATCATCGATGAAACCGGCATCCTCGATTCGCAGGCTGCCTCTGAAAAAGCCGATTTCTTTGAAGGGCTGGAGGTAAACTTCGCCAACGTAGGCGAGATTGAGCCCAGTGAAGGGATCAACGGCTACGAGCTGTACCCCGAGGATGAGGCGCTGCTGTGGGGAACCGCGGACCAACCGGCAGCCGAAACGAACCCACCGGATATACCCATTACGCCTGAAGATATCTGGGGTAACGGCAGTGATACCCTTGGATATGGCTCAGATTTGCGGCGAGATATCTGGAGCGAAGCAGCAGAACCCGAAACATCCGCCCAGGAATTTTTCCCCCGGGTAGATATGGGCAAACCAGAGGACCAGGACGCTTACGCGGCCACCTTTTTGACCGGCACGGATTTCCTCCCTACCATAGGGGCTGAACCGGATACAGACAATTTGCTGAGCCAGGTGCTGGACGAAACGCCCGCAAAAGAGGACTCCACCTCCGTCCAGGATCTACGCTCCATTGCCCTCCAAGATTATGAAGAGGGAGAAGAATCCGATTATTCCGACTATACCTACAAAATCGATTGGGGTGACGAGGATAAGGTCACACCGGTAGAAGCCGAAACGGAAACGGAAAAGGCCGACAGCGAGAAGGCCAAACTTTGGGCGGAGGAAACCGAAGAGGAGACCCGCCAGACCCTTTCCACGGATTGGAAATCCTGGTTTATCAATCGAAAAACTTCCCATAAGATCCTACTGGTGGAAGCGGCGGTAGTGGTTATCGCCATGCTGGTCGCTTTACCGTATTTCCTCTTCATGATGCTGCGCGGTCCACTGATCCCGGCCGCCCAGGCACAACAAAATGCGCTGCCCGCCGGCGTGCCATACCCGACCGGCCTGACCCTACCAGGCGGCTGGTACTTCCCGTTGGAGCGGAGCTCGTTTACCAACGGCAAATGGCAGCCCAGCACCAGCGAATGGTTGGAAGGCAGCGAGCTGCGCCGGGTGGTCGCTTTACCCTGGAATCCGCAGACGGAAGCCGTCATCCAAACCTTCCAGACGGGGGATACGGTCGAACTGTACCTGAGCAACACCGACACGTTGAAGTATCGGGTCGCCTCCATTGAACGGTTGGCGGTAACCAATACGCAGGTGTATTCCGATCTTAACCCCTCCCTGGCGATCATCCTATATCAGGAGAAAACACCCACCCGTTGGGTGATTATCTGTAAGCCTTAGGCAGGTTAGCAACGCATGCTGAACGGGGGTCGTGAGAGACCCCAGTTGACAAAGTTAGAAACCTCCCGTCACAAATATGGTCGAGTCCACATTTTAAATTAAAAGCATTTGCTTTTCACCCTTTTCACAAAGGAATAGCCCAGTGGACATCGACCTCTCCCGACTTAACTTCATCTTCACCTCGAAGCCCTTGCTGATTGGCGGGATGGCCATGGAATATTATGGTCTCCGCCCTTCCGGCGCGGATATTGACTTTGTCGTCACCCCAGAAGATTACGAGCGGTTGGCCGGGCAGTATCCGGATCATCTCAAGGAAATCTGGGGGGATATGGGCGTATGCATTTATGAATTCGAGATCTGGAAATCGATCTGTCTTTTTGGATACGAACACCTCTCCTCGGGAGCAGTCGACCTGGCCGATTATCGGGTGATCTCGCTGGAAAAATTACTGCTGCTGAAAGCCTTGGGGATGCGCGAAGCCAAATATCACCGCGATCTGGAATTGATCGTCGAGCGGGTACATGCGCTGCAGTACGCCAACTTTGTGCCCAGGCAGTCATAAACACCAGGAGGTTTTTCGATCATCCCTCCTGCCAATATGGGCGGCAGTTCTGTCATACTGCCGCCCATATTGGCAATATTGGTTGTATTTCAGGGTAAAATAGACACGAACAATAAATCCACCCAAACCCCTTTTTGAAAAAGGTTCATATGGCAACCAAATTCTCCCCGATTAACCCGCGTTTTCCGCATTTCCTGCACGGCGGCGATTACAACCCCGACCAGTGGCCCGAGGAGGTCTGGCAGGAAGACATGCGCCTGATGAAGCTCGCCAATTGCAACACGATGAGCACGGCGATCTTTGCCTGGACCAAACTTGAGCCAGAAGAGGGGAAGTTTGATTTTTCCTGGCTGGACAAAATCATGGACCTGCTGGCCGAAAACGGCGGGTACGCCGTACTGGCCACGCCTTCCGGCGCGCGGCCGGCATGGCTTTCCGCGAAATATCCGGAAATCCTGCGCGTGGGCCCCGACCGCCGGCGTATCCTCCACGGCGGGCGCCACAACCACTGCATGACCTCCCCCATTTACCGGGAGAAGGTGCAAACAATCAACCGCAAGATGGCGGAACGTTACAAGGATCACCCGGCGCTGTTGGTATGGCACATATCGAATGAATACGGCGGCGAGTGTCACTGCGACTTGTGCCAGCAGTCGTTTCGCCACTGGCTGCAAAAGAAATACAATAATGATCTAAACCAGCTCAACCTGGCCTGGTGGGCCGAATTCTGGAGCCACACCTATACCGCCTGGGAGCAGATCGAATCGCCCAGCCCGATTGGGGAAATGAGTTTGCACGGGCTGAACCTGGATTGGAAACGCTACACCACCGACCAGACGATTGATTTCTACCGCTGCGAGATCGAGCCGCTGCGCGAGATCACCCCGGCGCTGCCGATCACCACCAATTTTATGGGATTATATACCGGGCTCAATTACCCGCGTTTTGCAAAAGAAGTGGATATTATCTCGTGGGATAATTACCCGGTCTGGCACACCACTGGCTCGGATGCGGAACTGGCAGCCCACATCGCTTTTGTTCACGACCAGAACCGGGCGATGAAAAACGGCAAACCCTGGATGCTGATGGAATCCACCCCCTCGAACACCAACTGGCAGCCCATCCCCAAGCTCAAACGGCCCGGAATGCACAAACTGAGCAGCCTGCAAGCCGTGGCGCATGGGTCGGACACGGTGCAGTATTTCCAATGGCGCAAGAGCCGCGGCAGCGCCGAAAAATTCCACGGTGCGGTGGTGGACCACGTGGGTAACGAGCATACGCGCACCTTCAAGGATGTGGCGGAGCTGGGCGCGGTGCTGCAAAAGCTCGACCCTGTGCTGGGAACCACCGTCAGGCCGGATGTGGCGATCATCTATGATTGGGAGAACCGCTGGGCCATTGACGATATGAACGGGTTGGGCCGCGACCGGCGCAACTATGCTGAAACGTGCATCAGCCACTACCAGCCCTTCTGGTCGCGCGGCATCCCGGTGGACGTAATCCCCGAATGGGCGGATTTCTCGCCCTATAAGCTGGTGGTTGCACCGATGCTGTACATGCTCCAGCCGGGGGTGGCCAAGCGACTGGAGAAATTCGTCGCGGACGGCGGCACGCTGGTCACCACCTACTGGTCGGGCATCGTTGACGAGAACGACCTGTGCTTTTTGGGCGGCTGGCCAGGCGGCGGACTGCGCGCGGTGCTGGGGATCTGGGATGAAGAAACCGATACTATCACCCCGGCCGAACGCAACCAGGTAATGATGACAGCTGGTAACGCGTTGAGCCTGTCCGGTTCCTACGAAGCGCGCGATTACTTTGCGCTGGTACACGCCGAGTCAGCCCAGGTGCTGGCTACCTACGGTTCCGATTTCTATGCCGGCCAGCCCGCGCTCACCGTAAACACGTACGGCAAAGGCCAGGCTTATTACATGGCCTCGCGCAATGAAACCCGCTTTCTGGACGATTTCTACGGCAAGCTTGCCGGAGCGATGAACCTGCGGCGCGCGCTACCGGTGGATCTGCCAGGTGGGGTTACCGCGCAGATACGAGAAGACGAGCACAACACCTTCATTTTCGTGATGAACTTCAACCCGGACAAGGTCACCGTAAAACTGGACGGCGGCAAGTATGAGAACCTGGTCACCGGCGCAGCCGTCCGCGGCAAGCTGGAACTGCCAGGATACGGCGTGGAAATATTAAAGGCCTAAACATTCGAAACCGCCGGGGCGAATACCCCGGCGGTTATTTTTAATTAGAGGTTCGATGCGAATTACACTGGTTGGTCACAGCACGGTTTTAATCGAGACGGGCGGAATGCGGATTGTCACCGACCCGTATTTTAGCACCGGCGGAAACATGGCCTACAAACGGGTGCGGCCGCCGGCCCTATCGCGCGAGGAGCTATGCAATGCGGACCTGGTGCTGGTCTCGCACCCGCACTTCGATCATGTAGATGGGGCTTTCCTGCGCATGCTGCCCGCCGAAACGCCGGTGGTCACCTCAGCGGTGGGGAGCGCGGCGCTGCGGATCATGGGGTGCAAGAACATCACCGCGGCGCGGCCCTGGCAGCGCCTGCGCTTTGACCCTGTGGCGGTGAATGTGGTCCCGGCCAGCCATTTTGGGATGACGGTGGGGTTCGTGATCGAGGCGGAGGGCAAACAGGTATATTTCGCCGGGGATACCTTCTACGGACCCTTTATGGGTAAGATCGGCGAGCGCTTCAAGCTGGCCCTGGCGATGATGCCGGTGGCTACTTTCCTCATCCCCATGACGATGGGCAATGGCGGGGCGGTCAAAGCTGCGGATAAGCTGGGCGCTGCGGCCATCCTGCCTATCCACGAGGCGCTGCAGCAAGGGGCAAGGCGGCGGAAGGAAACGGTGGAGACCTTCAAGACGCGGCTGAAAGAAAGCGGCAGTAAGGCGCGGGTGGTGGTGCTTAAAGAGGGCGCCAGCACGGTTATTTAGGGTCCGAAGGGAAAACAAGCCGAAAAATAGCCAGTGGAAGAACTCGGGAAAGCGGTTGTTTGGGGTAAAATGACGGTATAACTTTTGAACCGGTGATCGGCAAATCTTATCATGACCCAAACAACCTTTTCCCTTTCAGGTCTCGTTCTTCTCCCAGATGGGACGGCGAACGAAGCCACCGTTTTTCTGTCTGGCAGGACGATTGTCAAAATCACACCCGGGCGCGACCCGGGCGCGGATATTTCTACCGGCGGGGTCATTGTCCCCGGCTTTCTGGATATCCAGGTAAACGGCGCGTTCGGCTACGATTTCACCAGCGACGCCACTTCCGCGAGCGAAGTGGCAGCCAGGCTCCCGCAGACCGGCGTGACCGGCTTCGTCCCGACCATTATTACCTCGCGGTTTGAAGCCTACCCGCAGCGCCAGCGCGAAGTGGCCGAGGCCATGCGCGCGAAGAGTCCCGGCGCGCACATCCTGGGAGCGCACCTGGAAGGGCCGTACCTGAACCCGATCCGCAAAGGGGCGCATCCCCCGGCCTATATCCGCAAGATCAACGTGGCCGAAATGCTGGCCTGGGCCGACCCGAGCGTGACGCGCACCATCACCCTGGCGCCAGAGCTGGAAGGCGCGCTGGATGCCGTCCGTGCCTTGCGCCAGGCCGGGTTTGTGGTCAGCGCCGGGCACTCGAACGCCACCTTTGCCCAGGCAATGGCCGGTTTCGAGGCGGGCATCAACTGGGGCACCCACCTGTATAACGCGATGAGCCCCTTCCAACACCGCGAGCCGGGGCTGATCGGCGCGCTGCTGGTCGCCACCATCCCGTGCGGGCTGATTGTTGACGGCATCCACTCCCACCCGGCCACGATCCAGCTGGCCTGGAAAAGCAAGGGCGCCGGGCGCATCACCCTGGTCACCGACTGCATGCAGGCCATGGGCATGAACCCTGGGCGATACATCCTGGGCGACCACGCGGTGGTGGTGGATGAAACCAGCGCGCGCCTGGAAGACGGCACGCTGGCCGGCAGCATTCTGAAAATGGACGAGGCGATCCGCAACATGATGGCTTTCACCGGCTGCACGCTGGCCGATGCAGTGCAGATGGCCTCCACCACTCCCGCCAAACTGCTGGGCCTGGAACAAAAAGGCGCCATCGCCCCCGGCTGCGACGCAGACCTGGTGGTGCTGTCGCCGGAGAACCAGGTGACGCATACGCTGGTGGATGGGAAAGTGGTTTTTGCGTGCGGGGAGTAAGTGTGGGGCGTCTGATCCAGTAAACTCTTTAATGACATGGCCCGTAGGGGCGCGGTCCCCGCGCCCAATCGCGGTTAACATCCATCAGAAGGGCGCGGAAACCGCGCCCCTACCGGATTAATGCAATGCGGCGAGCCTCACTCAAGGTAAAAGATCTAATCGGGAGGTCAGCATGTCGGATCGTTTTTCTGCGCAGCTAAAACAGCTCTTTGCCGAGGAATGGGAGTTCCGCCTGCGCGAGAACCCCACCTTCGCTACCCAGACCGGCGATCACCGCTACAACGACCGCCTGCCCGCGATGAAGGAAAGCGATTTCGTCCGCCGCCAGGAGACCCTGCGCGGGTTCCTCGAACAGCTCAAAGCTATCGACCGGCCGGCGCTCTCCCCCATGGAGCAGGTCAATTACGATTTCTTCGCCAGCGAGCTGCAAATCCAGATCGACGACCTGGTCTTTGGCGCTTACTACATTCCGGTCACCAAAATGATCGGGCTGCCGGTCTATCTCCACGACGTCGTCCTGGTAACGCCTTTCCACAGCCCGGCGGATTACGAGCATTATATCCAGCGCCTGCAGGCGTTTGCCGGGCTGGCCGCTGAACTGATCGCGCTGATGCGCGCGGGGTTGGCGAAGGGATACCGGCCCTCGCGCTGGGCTATGGCAGGCGTAGCCGATGGCTTCCGCATTCACGCCGGCAGCCGCGGGGAAGACAGCGTTTTCTTCCAGCCGCTGCAATCCATTCCGGCTGCCGTTGGTCCAGCGGACCGCGACCGGCTGCGCGCCGCCGCCCTGGCAGCCATCACGCGCTCGGTAGCTCCAGGATACCAGGCACTGGCCGATTTTGTCGAGAAAGAATACCTGCCCGCCATCCCGGAGGAGATCGCCACGCCTCAACTGCCGGACGCATCCGGTTACTACGCCTTCTGCATCCGCCGCTACACCTCACTGGACCTCACGCCCGCCGAGATCCACGCCACCGGGCTGGCCGAGGTGGCGCGCATTCGCGCGGAGATGAGCCAGGTCATGCAGTCGGCGGGCTTCAGCGCCTCGTTGACAAACGCCGCGTTTACCAACGCGCCGCTGCGTGCATTTTCCGACGCGCTGCGCGCCGACCCGCGCTTTTTCGTCGACACGCCCGAGCAGCTGATGAAAGAGGTCGCCTACCTGATGAAGCGCATCGAGGGAGAGCTGCCGGGCCTGTTCAAGACCCTGCCGCGCACGCCCTTTGGGCTGCGCGAGATCCCCGCGCACCTGGCCCCCACTTCCACCACGGCCTATTATATGCTGCCCGGCGGGGACGGCACCACCGCCGGGTTTTATTACGTCAACACCTACGATCTCAAATCTCGCCCGTTGTATGAATTAGAGGCGCTCTCGCTGCACGAAGCCGTGCCGGGGCACCACCTGCAGCTGGCCCTCCAGCTGGAGCTGCCGGACGTCCCGCCCTTCCGCAAGTGGAGCGAGACCACCGCCTTCATCGAGGGTTGGGCGCTGTATGCCGAACGGCTGGGGTTGGAGATGGGGTTCTACCAGGATCCCTACAGCAACTTTGGCCGCCTGATCTACGAGATGTGGCGCGCCGCCCGCCTGGTGGTAGACACCGGGCTGCATGCCATGGGCTGGTCGCGCCAGCAGGCCATCGATTACCTGGCCGAAAATACGGCCCTCTCGCTGCTCAACATCGCCAACGAGGTCGACCGCTATATTGCCTGGCCCGGTCAGGCGCTGGCCTACAAAATCGGCGAGCTCAAGATCCGCGCGCTCCGGCAGCGGGCCGAGGAAGCTCTTGGCCCGCGCTTCGATGTGCGCATGTTTCATGAAGTTGTGTTACAGAACGGCGGGCTTCCGTTGAGCGTTTTGGAGAAGAATGTCGAAGCGTGGTTGTCAGCCTGAACAGAAAGCCGGCCTGCGCCGGCTTTTCGTTTCAGGCTGCTATAATCAACTTCTCATAGACTTCCCGCTGCCGTCCGATCAGCTCTTGATAGCGCGCGTGCCGGCTTGAATCGGGCTCGGCCGCCACAACGGACAAATCCGGCAGCGCGGCGATATCCTTGATCGCCCCCAGCGCTTCCAGCGCCAGCAGCACCGCGCCGCGCGTGGACGTCTCCGGGACGCGCGATAGACGCAGCGGGCGGTTGAGCGCGTCGGCCAGGATTTGCTGCCAGGCGGGCGAGCCCTGGATGGCCCCGCCGCTGGCGATGATGTCCGGCTCGGCAGGCAGCGCCGGGCGCAGCAGCTGGTAAACCAGCGCGATACGGCAGGCCACGCCCTCCAGGCCGGCGCGCAGCAGTTCGAGCGGCGTGGTGGCAATGGACAGGCCCGAAATGACCCCGCGCGCATCCGATTCCCAGCCCGGGCTGCGCTCGCCGGAGATCAAGGGCAGGAAGGTCAGCCCAGAGGCAGCCGGCTGCATGTTCGCCAGCGTCCGATCCAGCTCGTCGATCCCTTCCAGGTTGAGGGTTTTGCGCAGCCAGGCAAACACGCTGCCGCCTTCGGTCATTGCCCCGCCCAACAGCGACCGCCGCCGGTCGACCCGGTAACACCACAGCCCGGGCGGTAGCGCCAGGTCCGGGGTGGTGATTACCGTGCGCACGGCGCTGCTGGTGCCCATGCTGATCGCCACCCGCCTGGGTGTGGCGCAGCCGCTGCCCAGGTTGGCCGCCGCCCCATCCCCAATCGCGGGGTACCAGGCAGCTTCGGCCAGTTCCGGCCAGCGCGCGGCGAATTCTTTTTTCATTCCCCGCCAGGCAAAATTCGCATCCACCAGCCGGGAAAGCTGCTCGCGCTTAACCGGCAGGTGCTGGAGCAGTTCATCATCCCAATCCAGATGCACGCGGTCAAGCAGTCCGGTCCAGGAGGCCACCGAATAGCTGGCCGCCACATCCTGGCGCTCGCCGAACAGCTTGAGCAGCAAGTACTCGCCAATCGAAATCCAGCGCCGCACGCGGGCAAATTCTTCCGGCTTCTCTTGCTGCCACCACAGGAAGCGCGCCGGCAGGTAACTGGAATGGAAGCGCGTACCGGTACGCTGGTGGAAGTACTCTTCATCCAACCGGGCGCGCAGATCGTCCGCCTGCTGCGCGGCGCGCGTGTCGCCGTACAATACCAGCGGCGTAACCGCCTGCCCGGCCGCATCGATGCCCAGCACATTGCTGACAAAGGTGCAGCAGCATACTGCCCGGATCTCACTCCCCAACCGGTCGGCCTTGATCAGGGCTTCGTCGATGCACAGCCAGATTTTCTCCAGCAGCGCGTCCGCGTCGGTCTCGAACGCGCCGTCCAGGCTCGTTTCGATCGTGTTCGTCTGGCGCGCATCCAACCCGGCGACGGTGCGGCCCTGCGCGTCAAAAAGCATCGCCCGGTTCGAGGAGGTGCCAATGTCCAGCGCCAGCACAAGCGGCGATTCGGCCTGAGAGGAGGGAATGAGAGTCATGGGGTAAAAGCCTTGGTCAGAATTCGAGATGCGGGTTTTAGTAATTCGGGATTCGTTATCCGTGATTGGGCAAGACGGGGTATTTCGAAATTGTTTTCTGAGGGAAATTTCCTGAGCGGAAATAATATATCATAAAACATGCTTGCGGACCTGGGGAAGCAGCGCCTCTTCCCTGATCGACTGATCGCACTGATTGACTGATTGACTGCTCACTGATCGACTGCTCACTGATCGACTGCTCACTTTCAAAACTAACACCTCCCCTGAAACCCCGGATCGGGCGGCAAAGCTTTTTGGTGGGCAGCCTGAACGGCCAGGCGGTCGCAGCGCTCGTTTTCCAGGTGGTCGGCGTGGCCCCTTACCCAGCGGAACTCCACGGTGTGCTGGCCAAGCAGATCGAGCAGCTGCGCCCACAGGTCCGCGTTTTCCGCGCGGTGCGTATCATCGCGCATCCAACCCCGCGCGCGCCAGCGCCTGGCCCAGCCCTTTTCCACCGCATTCACCACGTAGCTCGAGTCGGAGTACACCACCACCGCTTGATGGCTCGGGAGCGCCTGTAATGCGGTGATCACCGCCAGCAGCTCCATGCGGTTGTTGGTTGTGCAGCGGAAGCCGCCCGATAATTCCTGGCGGCTTTGCCCAGCCAAAATCACCACCCCATACCCGCCCGGGCCAGGGTTGCCCGTGCAGGCCCCATCCGTAAAGATGACCACCTTCCCGGCGGCCAGGTCGGGCTGGTAGTCAGCCGCATGTTCAGGCACCCGCGCAGGCAGCTGGCCCGGTTCGATATCTATCAACGCGGGCTGAGTAGGTTGCGCCTTCCCGCCGCTGCGCAGGTAATTTTCGGCCTCTTCTCGGGTGGCAAACCCGCGGAAAACCGCGCCGGCATAACCCTTGATCTGCTCCTCCGCTCCGCCCGCGCCGCTCCATTGAGTGTAGATGCCCGGGCGGCGGCCTTTGACCACCGTGTAAAAATTCTTTTTCTTGTCAGACATACGATTATTTTATCAGAGTGACTGCGGATAAGTTCGTATCGCAACGCAAGAACAGCATGCTACAATAATAGCAGTTATCGCAATGAACCCATTTCCATCTTCCCCTACCCCCAATCGCCGCCCAGGCTCGGGTCAACGCCCAGGCTCCTGGCCCTGGCTGCGCGAGCGGTTGTTCCCCAGCGGCACCCACCTGATCCAGTGGGCCGCGTACATTGTTGTAATCGCCATGCTGATTTTGTACGCGCTGCAAAAGCCCAGCGTGCTGCCCTTTCAATACAACTCCACTCTGCTGGCGCTGACGAGCTTGCTGGTGATCACCATCCTTTGGGAGGACCTGATCGCCCGCTTTGCCAACGAACTTGCCGGAGAATGGACGCTGTTAATCATTTCGGCAGTCCTCAGCTTCTACGCCATTCTCGTCGGGGGGTTCTATAGCTCGATCTACATCCTGTTCATGATCGTGGCCCGGGCCAATGCCACGGTACCGCCCCTGCCCGCATTGGGTTTTAGCGCGCTGCTCTTCGGAGGGTACCTGGGCCTTATATTTACCAGTAATGTTGACCGCGGTAACGCCTGGGAATTTTCGGTCAGCGTGATCATCGGGCTGACCTTTACCATCACCCTCAGCCAGGTGCTGCGGCTGTATATCGAACAAAGCGAAAAAATGACCCTGCTGCTCCAGCAGATCCAACAGGCCAACGCCGAGCTGATGGCGGCGCGGGAGAAAGAAAAGGAGCTGACCATCGCCGAGGAACGGGTGCGCATGGCGCGTGACCTGCATGACGGCCTGGGCCATCACCTGACGGCTTTGAGCATCCAGCTCCAGGCGGCCGAGAAACTGGTGCGCGCCAACCCGGACCTGGCCGCCGAGTCGGTGCATAACGCGCGCGGCGAGGTGCAGGCGGCATTAAAAGAAGTCCGCCAGAGCGTGGGCGCGCTGCGTGAAAGCCCGGTCGAACTCCACAACCTGCCGCAGGCGATAGCGGCGCTGGTCGCCGAAACCGGCCAGCGCAGCGGCCTGCAAGGCAGCTTTACCCAGGAAGGCCAACCCACCGAGCTTTCCCCCGCCGCGGCGATGACGCTCTTCCGCGCCGTGCAGGAAGGCCTGACCAACGTGCAGAAGCATGCCGCCGGGGCCCGGCAGATATCCGTGCGCCTGGCCTACACCGAAAAAGGGACCCGCCTGGTGGTGGAAAACGACGGCCGGCCGGCCGCCGGTGACAGCCAAAGCCCATCCGGTGGATTTGGGCTGGCCGGTCTGCGCGAGCGGGCGCACCTGTTGGGCGGCAGCCTGGAATGCGGCCCGCGCGCCGAAGGCGGCTTCCGCATCGCGATCAGCCTGCCAGCGGAAACCGCCCCGGAGCCTTCTGCATGACGCGCGTGCTGCTGGTTGACGACCAGACCCTGATCCGCCAGGGCATCCGCGTGCTGCTGATGACCGAACCGGGCATGGAAGTGGTCGGCGAGGCCGCCAACGGGAAAGAAGCGCTGGGGCTGGTCGAGCAGCTGCACCCCGAAGTGGTGCTGATGGACGTGCGCATGCCGGAGATGGACGGCGTCACAGCCACCCGCGAGATCTGCGCGAAGCATCCCGAAATCGGCGTCATCATTCTGACCACCTTTGATGATGAAGCCTACATCTTCGAGGGACTGCGCGCCGGGGCGCGCGGCTACCTGCTCAAAGATATCAGCAGCGAGGAAATGGCCGAGGCGGTGCGCGTGGTCGCCAAAGGCGGCGCGTTAATCCAGCCCAGCATTACCCGCAAAGTGCTGTCGGAATTTGCCAGGCTGTCAAGACAGCCGCTGTCGGGACAGCCGCCCTCCGTGCCGCCTGCCCCTCCCTCGCCGGCGCAGCGCGCTGTCCCGCTGACGGAGCCCTTAACGGACCGCGAGCTGGAAGTGCTGCGCTGTATCGCGGACGGCCTGTCCAACCGCGAAATTGCCGAGCGTCTGGTGATTACCGAAGGCACGGTCAAGAACCACGTTTCCAACCTGATCGCCAAGCTGGACGTGCGCGACCGGACGCAGGCGTTGTTGAAGGCGCAGGAAATCGGTTTGCTTTAAGTTTCCCTATCCCCCAAAAGTCATAGACCCATATCTATCTCCCCTACCCGGCATTTCTATCCTTTTACACTGCCGGGCAGTTTCTTCGCGCGCTATGATAACTCCAGAAAACAACAAACCTTGAAGTGAGAACCACATTTTCTTCTCACTTCACAAATCACATATAGCGCATCACTTTTTACCAGGAGAAACTGCAATGTCTGAACAAAATTTAATCACAAACGAAACAAAACCTGCCTCCAAAGGTAGCTTAACCACCGGTATCATCCTGATCGCAATTGGCCTGGGACTGCTCCTCTCTCACCTGGTTTCACTGGAAGGGTACGGTCCTTTGGTGCTTGGACTGGGCTTAATCATCGCCGGCATCCTGAAGCGCGAGGTCGGCTTTCTCATCCCGGGTGGAATTATTGGCGGATCAGGGCTGGGGATTGTGGCCATGGAAAACAACTGGCTGGCCCCCATGGGCTCCGAAGCCGGGGGCGGAGTCTTCCTGTTAGTCATGTCGCTGGGTTGGTTTAGCATCACCCTGCTCAGCAAGCTCTTTACCGACAAAACCCAGCTCTGGGCTCTGTTTCCGGCGACCGCCATGGCGCTGATCGGCGGACTGGTGCTGATGGGCGAGCAGGGTCTGAAGGTACTGGAAGTGTTGGGCACCTACTGGCCGCTCATTCTGGTGGCGATTGGCCTGCGGATCCTCTACCGCTGGTGGAAGGCGCGCGGCTAACAGTCCAAAAAACGGGGCTGTCCAAATGGGGCATTTGGACAGCCCCAGACGAATAAATCATTATTTGCATCTTGCATTTAGCAAGAGTAGTTACCAGGAAATAAGCAAGGAGAAAAACATGGCAACAATGATCCTGATCATTGCTTTCGTTATTACAGCAGCATTCGCAGCCTATTGTATCGTTACAAGATTGGACCAGGAAAAAACCAAAAGTTTTATCCGAATCGGTGTCTTTGCCGCATTCATACTCTTCACCCTGTTGTCGGTCATCCAGTGGAGCTTCCGCTGGTACCCACTGGCCGCGCTGCTGCTCATCTGGGCAGTTCGTGGCGCGTGGAACCTGATCAGCCAGCGGGCGCAGGCCAGCCTGCGGGCGGAGAAAAAGGAATTTAAGCCTGGGTTCAGCATATTCAGGGCTATAGCGACGCTGCTTTTGGTCTCAATCACTGTCACGCCAGCTCTGATTCTCCCGCAATATAAGCAGCCCAAGATGACTGGAATGCACTCGGTGGCTACCGCCAGGTATACCTATACGGATACGAGCCGGACGGAAACATTTTCCAAGATAGGCGGAAACCGAAAGGTCAACGTGGAGTTCTGGTATCCGAAGGATACTGGGTATCCTTCGGATACCGGGTATCCTGCAGATGCCAAAGGCAAATACCCCCTGGTTGTGTTTTCACACGGCGCATTTGGGGTGAAAGCCAGCAACACCTCCACTTTTATGAACCTGGCCAGTAATGGCTATGTGGTCTGCTCCATTGATCACCCTTATCACGCAATGTACACCATCGATGCTGATCGCCATCTGATCACCACAGACCAATCGTTTCTCCAGGAATTGCTAAACGCTAACGCTGACAAATATGATGATGCGACTGGTTTATTGCTCGAACAAAAGTGGATGAAACTTCGTACCACCGACATAAATTTCGTTCTGGATACGATCCTTCTGCATGCCAAAGAAACCGGCTCCGACTCAATCTATCAACGCATCGACCCTGAAGAAATTGGTTTGATGGGTCACTCCCTGGGTGGGGCATCAAGCGCGCAGGTGGCCAGAGAACGGAACGACATCGCCGCGGTGATCAATCTGGATGCTGATCTTCTTGGTGAGTACCTGGGCTATAAGGATGGCAAAGTTGTGCTGAACAATAAGCCTTATCCTGTCCCGATCCTAACCATTTTTGCCGATGATATGGTGCGCTTGATGGACAACAATAAGGATCCGAACCTGGTCATAGCGGTAAAGTACGTCACTGCCAATGCCCCGCAAGCCTGGGAAGTCCATCTCACGGGTACAGATCATATGAGCCTGACGGACCTGCCGCTGGTCTCGCCATTTCTGGTATCGATGGTTAACAGTGCGGTGCCGAAAGGCGGCGGGCTGGAGACAGATCCATATGCTACGATTGAGAAGATGAACGGGATCGTATTACAGTTCTTCAATGTTACCCTGAAGGGTGAAGGCAGCTTTACCGTAGCGGGAACGGAATGACGAATAAACGGTTAGCGCTGCAAGCGCACCGCGGCTTTGCGGCTGATCCAGCCTTTCTCTCCATTGGCGATCCCCTGAACCGCATCCACAATCACCTCAGGCGCTTCATCTTTGATCAAATAGCCCGCGGCGCCCATATTTAACATTTCGAGAATGTATTGGCGATCATCGTAAGCGCTCAACACCAGAATCCGCACCGGCGATTGGTTTGTTTGAAGGCGGCGGGCCACCTCAACCCCATCCATCACCGGCATTTCCATATCCAGGATCAGCACATCTGGACTCAACTCGCTAACCAATTGGATGGCTTCAGCGCCATTACTGGCTTCACCAACCACACAAATCTTGTTGGAACGCGAAAGAATATTTCGTATTCCAACACGCATGATGGCGTGGTCATCGGCGATCACGACGCGAATTTTATCCATCCAAAAACTCCTACGTATAGCGTAAAGACCAGGTCATTCGACCGGCTATTCCCTCATGGCATTTTTTTTCGGAAAAGGTGCTATGCCTGTCTCCTCCCCCAAATGCGCTTCCTCGCAATTTAGAAACCAGGCCAGCGGTCGCAGAACCTTCAGGAATAGCATCAAGAACCCCACAATGAGGACTGTTCTCGAAACTACAAACCATTCCGTATTGATTATAACTGAAAAAATGGCCCAAGAAAACAGGGTATTTAATATACGGATCGTTTCAGTTTAGTTGCGGCGATTACCCGGCCGCTCATCGAGCTACCGCGTGCCTGGCCGCTTCCATGCGGCCAACCCATACGATCATCCATACAGGCACTCGTCCGGAACTTTCCCTGACGGACGAAAACACCCCCTTCAATTTACAGTCTCCCAGATCCTTAACCAGGATCTGGGAGACTGCCTTATCATCACAAGGACTTGATTACAAGGGGAATTCAGGGTTCTCAATATCTTCACTAATGGCCAGCTCGCGCTTGAGCTGGCTCTTCGACATATCCCCGGTTTGGCGGACATTATCCGCTGTTTGGCGGACGTTATCCGCTGCACTCTTCACCGTTGCTCCAAATTTATCTCGTGCATCCGTGACAATTGTCTGAGCTCGCTCACGGGTGTTCTTGGCCGCATCAAATGCCTTATCCTTAATCTCATTTCCCTTTTCAGAAATCATACCGCGCGTCTCACGACCAGAGCGCGGGGCGAACAGCATCGCTAACGCCACGCCCACCGCGATTCCGCGCAAAAAAGAGCCTACACTGCCCTGTTTGACAATAATTGTTTTCTCATTCATGCTTTTTATCTCCTCTTTAAACCCCATGGTAATCTGCTATACTTTTATAGTCACACTATAAGGGTTCGCGAGGTCATTTCAAACTGGTAGATTCCCAAAAAGTGAGTAGGGAGTCTCCCAAATTCTGATAGAAATCTGATTATGGGGAGGTTAATGGTTTAAAACACCTTACAAATTAACCAACCTGCATAAATAGTGCCTAAAAAGGATATTTTCAAGGTTGATTTCCTGAAATCTTACTGATACACTACTTTGTAACATTTCAATGAATCGCCTCACTTTGGCGATCATCTTTTTGATATAGCTGGCAGCCCTGGCATGTTGAACAGGATAAATACCCAATTTACCCGGCTCTGGTTTCGGGCCATAATTTTTGCAGTCATTACCTATGCCGCTGCTCTGCTTTCCAGGGAAATATCATTCCAGGGCGCAAGTTTTCCCACGATATGGTTTCCCAGCGGCGTGTTTGTCGCTTTTCTTTTGCTCAGCGAGGTACAGGTCTGGCCCGTTTACATTCTGGTAGCGCTGCCGACCAGCCTTGCTTTCAGCCTGCTCACCCAGCAAGCCCCCGCGGACGCACTGCTGTTGTATATCACCAGCATATTAGAAGCGACTGCCGGTGCATGGCTGGTCCGCCGTTTTGATCGAAAATCCGGCCAATTCAGCGCCCCCACCAATGTTCTTTATCTGATCATCTTATCCGCAATATTGAGCAGCGCATTAAGCGCAGCCATCAACACAACCTTACTGGCAACCATACAGCCGGGGATTGCGTACTGGTCGGTGTGGCAAATCGCATTTATCAGCCATGGATTGGGTATCCTGGTTGCCGCGCCACTGCTCTTATCCTGGTCCAGTATCCGTTTCGAGATGCTCCGCAGGCTGGATCCAGAACGCATAATCGAGCTGGCGATTCTGATCACCGGCCTGATCGTCTGCTCGCTGTATATATTTGTAGGCAATTTCAATAACCGTGGGAATTACGTGGTGATTCCCTTCCTGGTATGGGTGTCGCTGCGCTTCGGGCCGCGCGGAACAACATTTTGCGGACTGATTATCACCACCCTGGCCGCCTGGGGTACCACCCAACAGCTGGGCGGGTTCGCCTCCAGCGATATGACCATTGCTCCAAACGTCAGCACCCTGAGCAGCTTTCTCGCGATCACTTTAATCACCTGCTATATCCTGACCACCGTTTGGGAGCAGGGGAAGCGGGCTGAAAAGGCGCTGCGGGATAGCGAAGAGCGCTACCGCCTGCTGGTTGAAAACCAGGGGGAAGGGGTCGCAATTGTCAACACGGAGGAAGTCTTCACCTTCGCAAACCCAACTGCCAGCCAGATTTTTGGCGTAGACAACCTGGTTGGGCGCAGTTTAAAGGAGTTTACGGAAACACAGCAGTTTTCGATCATCCGGCAGCAGAGCCGCATCCGGCAAACCGGTGTGAAAACCATGTATGAGATTGAAATCATAAATCCGGGCGGGAAACGCCGGAATTTGCTGATCAGCGCTACGCCTGAATACAACAACGGCATATTCAGCGGCGCTTTCGCGGTTTTCCACGATAATACCGAACGCAAGCAATCCGAGATAGCCCTGCGTGACAGCCGGGCCCGTTTTAAAACCTTGTTTGATCATTCACCTATCCCCATCTGGGAAGAAGATTTTTCGCGCGTGAAACTCCTGCTGGAAGGCATCCGCCGGGAAGGCGTGGAAGACTTTCGCGAATATTTCAACCTTCACCCCGAACAGGTAGAAGCAAGTGAAAAGCTTATCCGCGTATTAGATGTCAACCAGGCGGCAATGCAGCCGTTTGGCATCGATGATAAGGGCCAGTTTTTGGCCAATATTGGCAACCTGATCCACCGCGGGCCTCATGACCTTTTTGTTGAGGAATTGATTGCCATTTCCGAAGGAATGCCTTCGTTTGAAATGGAAGGGCCGAATGACATCATCGATGGGGTCATCCGCTACCACTACGTGCGCTGGACCGTTGCCCCCGGATACGAAACGAATTACCGGCGGGTAATTGTTACCATTACGGATGTAACCGAGCGAAAACAGGCCGAAGAGCGCATGCGCTACATCAGCACGCATGACGTGTTAACCGGCTTATACAACCGCAACTTCTTTGAAACGGAAATGGAACGGCTGCAGAACAGCCGTATGGAACCGGTAAACGTCATGGTGATTGACGTAAATGGAATGAAAGCCACCAATGATACCTACGGTCACGCCGCGGGCGATGAACTGCTGCGGCGGTCGGCGCAGGTGCTGCGCATGTCCTTCCGCAAGGAGGATATCATCGCGCGCATCGGTGGAGACGAATTCGTGGTGCTCTTCCATGGCTCGATTTCGATCCAAGATTCCGTCAACCGGGTAAAAGACTGCCTGGCCGAACATAATCACTGGTACGAAGGGGCCGGCCTCAGCCTTGCGATTGGCGCCGCTTCTGGAAGCAAAGGCAGCCTGCTGGTCGAATTATTTAAGAAAGCAGACCAGCAAATGTACAAAGAAAAGGCTCGCACGCGAAAAGCGCGACCTGATGCTGTGCGTCAGGACGCCAAAGCAGAGTCAAAGCCCGGGAATTCCCCACAAAACAACTAGGATCTCCCCCTCTTGTCCTGCTTATTCCAGAGAACTTAATATGATTAGATAGACCAGGGGACGTTTAGCGGCCTTTTTCGGTTTTAACCGGAGCATAAAGGCCGCTTAGGAGGTGAACTTGGCTTTGTTTGCAAACCGAAGCGATGCCGGCGAGCGATTGGCGCAAGATTTATTGGAATACAAGGGCCGCGGTGACGTGCTGGTAATGGCGCTGCCCCGCGGTGGCGTGCCAGTCGCATACGAAGTGGCCCGAGCTTTGGATGCGCCCCTCGACATTCTCCTGGTACGGAAATTAGGCGTTCCTGGTCATGAAGAGCTGGCAATGGGAGCAATTGCTTCGGGTGGGGTGCGGGTGCTAAATACAGAAATACTTCGCTCGTACCATATCCCTGAGATGATGGTAAATGAAACAACCAGGCGCGAACTGCGCGAGCTGGAACGGCGTGAACAAGAATACCGGGGCGATCGTCCGCATCCGGATCTGACCGGTAAGATCGTCATCTTAATCGACGATGGCCTGGCAACGGGAGCCAGCATGCGCGCAGCCGTGGAAGGGGTGCGCATGCAGAGCCCGGCGAAGGTCGTGGTTGCGGTCCCAACCGGTTCGGCGGAGGCATGCGCGCAGTTTGAGCAAATTGCCGATGATGTGGTGTGCGATAAAACGCCCCAGCCGTTTTATGGCGTTGGCGTCTGGTATGACGATTTTGCACAGATCAGCGATGAAGCGGTGCGCAATTTGCTGAGGCAGGCAGAAAAACCGGGCTCGAAGAGGTAGCGTCAAAAGTGAAAAGCAGCTGCCTGTCCGGTTTCTTATTGGTATGAAGAAAAGGGGAAGGAGGATGTGATGTCGAACAGGCAGAGCGGCGATCCATACCGCGCAAAACAGCCTTTTGATGAAAATCAGCCGGCGGTTCATCGCCTTATTCAAGTACCGGCTGGATCGATAAACCTGGATGGTAATCTGCAAATCCCTGACAGCCCGAAGGGACTGGTCATATTTGTCCACGGCAGCGGCAGCAGCCGTAACAGCCCGCGCAACCAATATGTAGCCAATGAACTGGTTTCAGCCGGGCTGGCGACGCTGTTGTTCGATCTGCTGACGCTTGAGGAAGAAGAAGAAGATCTGCGAACGCACCACATACGCTTTGATATCAACCTGTTGGCGCAGCGGACGGTCGCGGCATCCGACTGGCTGAGCCAGCAAACGAGCACGCAGGATTTGAAGCAGGGCTTTTTTGGAGCCAGCACCGGGGCGGCCGCGGCATTAATGGCCGCCGCGGCAAGGCCGGCGCACGCCGGCGCGGTTGTCTCCCGGGGCGGCCGGCCCGACCTGGCAGGTAGGGCGCTTTCTCAAGTGATGGCGCCAACCCTGTATATCGTGGGCCAGCTCGACGAACAGGTGACGCAGCTCAATAAGCAAGCGCTGGAACAGATGATTGTAGGGGCACAAAAAGAAATGGTGATCGTTCCAGGCGCAACCCACCTGTTCGAAGAACCCGGAGCGCTTGAATACGTTGCCCGCCTGGCAAAGGATTGGTTTGGACGTTATTTGGGCAACGAGGCAAAAAACCGTAACAAAGACTGAACCGGGTCAATGCGGATTCCCGGCTGCATCCATTCAGAATGAAAACGGATCGGAGCACGTGTGGATAAAAGAACGGTGTTAATCAACCAGGAGCATTGTTCATGGAGAGAATCTTATCGGTATACATCATGGTAATTGCAATAACATTTGCAGTGGTATTAACAGCGCTGCGCGGGGATGGACCGCTTTCCCAGAAATGGGCAAAAGTACGCGTGCGCGCGGATGAAAACCGGGGCAAAGGAATTCCTGGCCATCCGCGAATGCAAGAGCCGGCGGAAGAGGAGTTCAATATGGGGCGCGTGCTGGCGTTGATGCTGTTTGGTATGATGATGTTGCTCTTCATGGTATTGAATAACATGTAACGTACCGAAATTTTTTGGAGATCCAATTGACAGAAATAAGACGCTTCTCTGCCTTCCAGGTAGAAGAATCCGCGCCCGACCAGTTCAACCGGCGGGTGATCAAACGCAGTATCACCGATTTGCCAGACGGGGACGTGCTGGTGCGGGTCAAGTATTCCTCGCTAAACTATAAAGATGCTCTTTCCGCGTCCGGAAACCGCGGCGTGACGCGCAGCTACCCGCATATTCCTGGGATCGACGCCGCCGGAATTGTTGAAACCAGCGGCGTGGGAGAATTCAAACCCGGCGACAGGGTGGTGATCACTTCCGGCGAAATGGGGGTCAACCAACCGGGCGGGTTCGAACAGTATATCTGTGTCCCGGCGAGCTGGCTGGTGCCGCTCCCCAGCGGCCTCACCCTGCGCCAGAGTATGGCCTACGGCACGGCCGGTTTTACCGCCGCGCTGTGCGTTGACCAGTTGATGCGGGCAGGGGTCACGCCTGATAAAGGCGAAATCCTGGTCACCGGCGCAACCGGCGGCGTAGGCAGCATCGCGGTTGGGATACTCTCCAAAGAACATTATGCGGTAACGGCGGCCACCGGGAAAACCGAACATAGCCGCTTGCTGCATGCCTTAGGCGCCAGGCAGGTGATTTCACGCGCAGAGATCAACGATACCAGCGGTAAGGCGCTGCTGCACGGGCGCTGGGCCGGGGTGATCGACACAATTGGGGGCAACTACCTCGCGACTGCCATCCGCGCCACGCAGCCGGGCGGCGTGATCACCGCCTGTGGAAATGCCGCCTCCGCCGACTTTTCGCTTAGTGTCTACCCTTTTATTCTACGCGGGGTCAGCCTGTTTGGCATCGACGCCAACCGCCCTACCTATGCGGAACGGGTGCGCTTGTGGCGCAAGCTGGCGCGGCGGTGGAAACTGGAAGTGCTGGACGAGCTGGTACGAGAAGTGCGGCTGGAGGGTCTGGACGAAGCGATTCAACGCATGCTTTCCGGGGTTCAGACCGGGCGAGTGGTGGTCAACCTGGGCTGAGCGAGGTTGTACCTTCGCAATGCGAGGTTGTACCTTCGCAATGCGAGGTTGAACCTCAATAAGCGAGGTTGAACCTCAATAAGCGAGGTTGTGCATCCAAAAGAAATGTCTGGATAAGCCGGTATAATGTAGATTGTGAAAAATCTTTTCACAATCTACATTTTTGAGAAGGAAAACCCCATGCGATTGAAATGTATTGGTTGTGATGCCCTGGCCCGCCCGATCTATCTATGCGCAGCACATTCGCCGCATCTGGTGGATGTTAGCTTACTGCGCCTGGGCCTGCACCGCAACCCGGCCGATTTACAAACCCGCTTGCAGCGCGAGATCGACGATGTAACCCGCGCGCAGCTCGAAAGCGGGCTGCGCTATGATGCCATCGTCCTGGCCTACGGGCTGTGCGGGCGCTCAACCGCCGGTCTCACCGCGCGCGATATCCCGGTGATCATCCCCCGCGCGCATGACTGTATCACCCTTTTCCTGGGCAGCCGGGCGCGCTATGATGAAGAACACGAAAAGCAACCGGGCACCTACTGGTATTCACCCGACTATATCGAGCGCGGCTCGCAGGATGGAAAGCTGACCGCGCTGGGCGCGATGGATGCGCTCAACATCGAGGAGGAATACGACCAATACGTGGCAAAATATGGCAAGGATAACGCGGATTACCTGATGGAAGTGATGGGCGCCTGGCACTCGCATTATGAGCGGGCGGCATTCATCGACCTGGGCGTTGGCGACAGCAGCGCGGTGGAAGCGAAAGCCAGGGAAGAGGCTAATCGCCGCGGCTGGCGGTACGAGCGCGTGGCCGGGGACCTGGTATTGGTGCGCCGCCTGTTAGACGGCGACTGGAATGAAGATTTTCTTACCCTACAGCCGGGTGAAAAACTGGCCATGGCCTACGATGAGCGTGTTATCTGTGCGGAATAATAGGATCCGCGCGGCAACCCCAGCTTTGTTTCAAAAAAACAACTGACGACTAAAAACTGTCGACTCATATAAGGAGGGAAATATGCAATATCGTTTTCTTGGCCGGACCGGGATGCAAGTCAGCGAGCTTTGCCTGGGGGCAATGACCTTTGGGCGCGAAGCAACCGAAGCGGAAAGTATCCAGATGATGGACTGCTTCGTCGAGCAGGGTGGCAACTTCATCGACACAGCGGATGTATACACCCAGGGCGTTTCGGAAGAGATCGTTGGGCGCTGGATGAAAGGCAAACCGCGCGACGAACTGGTAATTGCCACCAAAGTACGCTTTAACATGGGCCCTGGCGTCAACGACAGCGGGTTGAGCCGCAAGCACATTCTGAGCGGGGTAGAAAACAGCCTGCGCCGCCTGCAAACGGATTACATCGACCTGTACCAGGTGCACATGTGGGACGATGCCGCACCGCTGGAAGAAACCCTTTCCACCCTGGACCGGCTGGTACAGAGCGGCAAGGTGCGTTACATCGGAGCTAGCAATTACACCGCCTGGCAGCTGCAGAAGGCCGTCGACATCAGTATGTTCAACGGTTGGGAGCCGTTTGCCTGCCTGCAGCCGCTCTACAATATGCTCGACCGCGAGATCGAGTTTGAGCTGGTGCCGGTGTGCCTGAACGAAGGCGTGGGTATCATCCCATGGAGCCCGCTGCGCGGCGGCTGGCTGAGCGGCAAGTTCCGGCGCGGGATGGAGGCCCCTCCCAGCGGGACGCGCATCGAGGAAGCCAGTAAACGCGGCTGGAGTGAAACCTGGGAGGCATATGCCAACGAGCGTACCTGGACGGTGCTGGACGCGCTGTTTGCGGTTGCAGAAGAAGCGGGTAAAAACCCAGCTCAGGTCGCGCTGCGCTGGCTGCTGCAAAAACCCGGCATTACGGCGCCCATCGTCGGGGCGCGCACCCTCCAGCATCTGGAGACCAACCTGGGCGCAGCCGGCTGGGAGCTGTCTGCGGACCAGATGCAGCGTCTGGATGAGGCCAGCGAGATGAAAGCCGGATACCCGGTCGCGTCGATTCAGGGCAATAGAAGAAGGCAGTAGGCCCAGCGTCTTATACCCAACCATCAGGAGGACATACAAATGGAATACCGAGTTTTAGGCCGGACAGGGGTAAAGGTTTCCCCGCTTTGCCTGGGTGCGATGAACTTTGGCGGGCCGACAGCGGAGGATGAGTCGAAGCAGATTATGAGCTGCGCGCTGGAAGGCGGGATTAACTTCATCGACACCGCCAACGTATACAACGCCGGGGAAAGCGAAGCGATCGTCGGGCGGTTCCTCAAAGAGACCGGCAAGCGCGACCAGGTAGTGCTGGCGACCAAAGTGCACGGCGAGGCCGGCAGCGGGCCAAACGAGCGCGGCAACTCGCGCTACCACATCCGCAAAGCCTGCGAAGACTCCTTGCGCCGCCTGCAGACCGACCACATCGACCTGTACCAGCTCCACCGTCCGGTGATGGATATGCCCCAGGATGAAACCCTGCGCGCCCTGGATGACCTGGTCCGCCAGGGCAAAGTGGTGTATATCGGCTGCTCGACCTTCCCGGCCTGGAAGGTGATGGAAGGCCTGGCGACCAGCGAGAAGATGAACCTGGTGCGTTTCGTCAGCGAGCAGCCGCCCTACAACCTGCTCGACCGGCGCATCGAGAACGAACTGGTCCCCCTGGCGCTGCAGCACAACCTGGCCATTCTGCCCTGGTCACCGCTGGCGGGCGGCATCCTGGCCGGGCGCTACGATGAAGGCATCCCCGAAGGCTCGCGCGGCGCGCGATCTGGGGCCATGTTCCGCGACCGCCTCTCCGAGGGCGGCATCCAGGTAGCCCGCCAGGTGGGCGAGATGGCCAGAGCAAAAGGCCTTACCACCGCGCAGCTGGCGCTGCTGTGGTGCATGCTCCAGCCCGGCATTACCAGCCCCATCGTCGGCCCGCGCACGCTGGCCCACATCGAGAGCTTCCTGCCGGTCATGGATCAATCGCTGAGCGCAGATGATATGAATAAATTCGATGAGCTGGTCCACCCCGGCAACGCCGTGGCCGACTTCCACAACAGCAACCCCTGGATGAAGGCGAAGATTGGTTAGGGCCGTGATGCATAACGCATAAACAAAGTACTGGTAGGGGCGCAGCGGGACGATGAAAACGCCTTTGCCATCCAACCCCCGCGCTGCGCCCTCGATGCAGGCCAAGACGATGGTGATTGGCGTATTACCAGGCGCAGCGCTTGTGCCCTTCTTCTCCAATAGCCATCGGGAACCAATCGCCATCGGGAACCAGTCCCGATGCTACGAAGAAATTAAAAAGCCTGGTGAAACCAGGCTGCAACTGGACAATCAACGTTCCAACCCCATGTTCAACACAGCCCGGCAAAGCCGGGCTGTGTTTCCAGCTAGCCTCGGGACGAATCGTCCCGCTGACTGGTTCCCCAAGCGGAATACATCTTAAGCTTTTGCAAATACAGTCGCCCCTCCACCCCTTCCCGGCGTATAATTACCCCTATGACGCACAGGGATGAAAACCCGGCTGCCCGGTTGGCTTTCCTCCGCCAGGCGCTGGCGCATGTGTACTGGATCGGCGGCTCGCCCTGTTCCGGGAAAACCTCCATCGCCAAAGCGCTGGCCGAGCGCTACGGCTTTTTCTACTACGACTGCGATCATGCCTTTTACCGGCATAACGAGATCGTCACCCCCCAACAGCAGCCGGTCTTTCATCGCGTAATGCACCTCACCAGCGAGGCGCTGTGGATGCGACCGGTGGAGCAGCAAACCGCTGAGGAAATCGCCATTTACCACGAGGAATTCCCGCTCATCCTGGAGGATCTGCTGGCTTTGACTACGCCACAGCCGGTGCTGGCCGAAGGGGCCGCGCTGCTGCCCGAATGCGTCACGCCGCTGCTGCGCGATCCCCACCGGGCCACCTGGATTGTGCCGGAAGCGGAATTTCAGCTGCGGTATTACAGCCAGCGGGAATGGGCCCGGGAAGTGGTGAAGGATACTTCGGACCCCCGGCAAGCCTTTCAAAACTGGATGCAGCGCGATATCCGCTTTGCCCGCTATGTGCGCCAGGAAGCCGAACAGCGCGGCCTGCGCGTGCTGGTGGTAGACGGGCAAACCTCGATTGCCGAAAACATCCGCCAGGTCGAAGAGCATTTTTGCCTCGGCGCCTCCGCCAACCCCACCCCTTCGCTTTCGTAGAAGTCTTCTGCCATGCGCCTGCTCTTCATCCGCCACGCCGAATCCAAACACGTGCAGTTAGGTGTTATCACCGGGCGCGCGATCTGCCCCGGGCTGACGGATCACGGTTTTCGCCAGGCGCAGCAGCTGGCGGAGCGGTTCCGCCAAACCGGCGAGCTGCATGACTGCGCGGCGCTCCTCTCCAGCCCGCTGCCGCGCGCCCGGCAGACCGCCGGAGCCATTCTGCCCGCGCTGCCGGTAAAGCGGATCGAGGAATGCGCGGACCTGTGCGAAATCGACCCCGGCGCGGCCGAAGGGCTGACCAGGGAAGCTTACCGCGAACGTTACGGCGACTTCGACCTGACCGCCTTCCCCGACCGGCCCTATGCCCCCGGCGGCGAAAGCTGGAATGCATTTCTGGAGCGCGTGCGTGCGGTGCACGTGCGGCTGGCCGAGCGCTTTGCCGGGGAAACCGTGGTCGCCGTCACCCACGCCGGTTTTATCGTCGCCTCCATGCTGGTGATGTTCGCGGTGCCCGCCTCCGGATCCCGCGCCTGGCTGGAGCCCAGCCATACCGGCATCACCGAGTGGCAGGTGGAGAAGGGACAGTGGACGCTGGCGCGGTATAACGATACCTGGTTTAGCCCCCCAACGAATAGGCTACCCGGAGATAAATTATGAACCCGGTCAATGTCTGGCAAGATTTTCTAGAGGAATTATTTGAAACTATCTGGCAGGACCGGGCAGTGCATGCCGGATGGAATTTACAAATAAAGTATGATTCAGAAGATTGCATCTTCTCTTTCACGAAAGCATCTTTCAATTTATAAATACTGTTCAAAAACGATGGTATGAAAGGAAACCTTATGAAAGCAGCCAACATTATCCAGCCAGGCCAAATGGAAATCGTCGATATCCCCTGCCCGGAACCGGCGTCCGGCGAGGTGCTGATCCGCGTGATGGCCAGCGGTATCTGCGGGACGGATATCCACATCTTCCGCGGGGAATATATGGGTGGGTACCCAGTCATTCCCGGGCACGAGTTCTCGGGGGTGGTCGAGGCAGTTGGTGACCAGGTGACCCGCTTCAAGCCGGGCGACCGGGTGGCGGTGGAGCCCAACATCGCCTGCGACAACTGCGAAGCCTGCCTGAACAACCGCCAGAATTTTTGCCTGAACTGGACCGCGGTGGGGGTCACCCGCCCGGGCGGGATGGAGCAGTACACCACCGCGCCGGAAAAGGTCACCTTCGACATCGGCGAGCTGTCCTTTGAACAGGCGGCCTTTGTGGAGCCGCTTTCGTGCGTGCTGCACGGGCTGGAACGGCTGGGCGCCGAGCTGGCCGATAAAGTCGCCATTCTTGGCGCAGGGCCGATTGGCATGCTGCTGCTCCAAGGCATCCGCGCGCAGGGCGCCAGCCATATCACCGTGGTGGACAAGAATGCGGCGCGGGTGCGCTTCGCGGGCGAGATGGGCGCGGACGTGCTGCTCAACGACCTGGGCAAGCTGCGAGCCGACCATTATGACGTGGTCATCGACGCGACCGGGGCCATCCCGGTGATGCAGCGCGCAGTGGACTACGCCCGCCCGGGCGGAAAAGTGCTGCTGTTTGGCGTGCCGCCTGCCGGGAAGGAGATGAGCGTGGAAGCTTTCAAGATTTTCCGCAAAGGGCTGACCGTGCTCTCCTCCTTCACTTCGGTACGCAACTCGTACCAGGCCCTGGATCTGCTGCGCTCCGGGCGCATCAACGTTGACTCGCTGGTATCCCACCGCCTGCCGCTGGCGGAATTCCAGCGCGGCATCGAGGTGATCGAGCAGGGCAGCGAAGATGTGAAGAAGGTGCAGATCCTGCCCAACGGGTGATGTATGGATGTGAATAACCCGGTCGTGAAACTCTGTATTGCGGGGACCCAGGCTGAATATAAAGGCCGGCCTGCCGATGCCCGCGCGCTTTACCAGAAGGCCTGGGAAACGGCCAGCGATGACTACGAGGCCTGCATCGCCGCGCACTACGTGGCCCGCTTTCAGCCAAGCCCGGAAGACACGTTGCGCTGGAACCAGGAAGCCTTAGACCGGGCTAACGCGGTGGAACCGCAGCGGGTGAAAGATTTTTACCCATCCCTTTACTTGAATATGGGCCATTCCTATGAAGTCCTGGGAAACCAGGCTGAAGCCCAACGGTATTATGACCTTGCGGCCCGGTAGGGCCGTGCGCCCAGTAGGACCGAGCGCCTGGTAAGGCGAGCGCGAGCGCCCTGGTTGGGCCCTATTCCTCGATAGCCGCTCGCACTTTGCTGCGCCAAGCAAGGCGACACATTGATAAATGAGCTGTGTCAAAGACGCTCTTTAACGGATAACCGGTGACTGAAAACTGACGACGTAAAAAGGAGCACGCAATGGAATACCGGATTTTTGGACGCACGGGTGTGAAAGTCACGCCGCTGTGCCTGGGCACGATGAACTTCGGCGGTCCGACGCCGGAGGACGAGTCGGTCCAGATCCTCAACACTGCGCTGGATGCGGGGATCAATTTCGTGGACACGGCCAACATGTATAACATAGGCGAAAGCGAGCGCATCCTTGGCCGGGCGTTCAAGAGCAGCGGCAAACGCGAGCAAATTTTCCTGGCGACCAAGGTTTACAACCGCATGGGCGAAGGGCCCAATGAGTGGGGCGGCACGCGCTACCACATGCTCAAGGCCTGCGAGGATTCGCTGCGCCGCTTGCAGACCGACCACATCGACCTGTACCAGCTCCACCGCCCGATGCTCGGCGTGCCGCAGGACGAAACCCTGCGCGCCTTTGACGACCTGGTCCGCCAGGGCAAGGTGGTATATATCGGCGCATCGACCCACCCGGCCTGGATGGTCATGGAAGCCCTGGCGGTCAGCGAGCGGATGAACCTGGCGCGCTACGTCAGCGAGCAGCCGCCCTACAACCTGCTCGACCGGCGCATCGAGAACGAGCTGATCCCCCTGGCGCTGCAGTACAACCTGGCCATTCTGCCCTGGTCGCCGCTGGCGGGCGGCATCCTGGCCGGGCGCTACGCGCAAGGCATCCCGGAGGATTCGCGCGCTGCCCGCTGGGGCGGACCCATGCGCGACCGGGTCACCGGCCAGGGCGTGGAAGCGGCCCGTAAAGTGGCCGCGCTGGCCAAAGAACGCGGGCTGACCTCCGCGCAGCTTGCGCTGCTGTGGGTCAAGGACCAGCCCGGCGTCACCAGCCCCATCATCGGCCCGCGCACCCTGGAGCAGCTCAACAGCTTCCTGCCGGTGATGGAAATGCACCTGTCCGACGAGGACCGCGCCCTGCTCGACGAGCTGGTCCACCCGGGCAACGCCGTGGCGGACTTCCACAACAGCAACGAGTGGATGAAAGCCCGCATTCAATAGGTTGACAGCGGTTGGCCGGGTCGGGTGCGGCTTTGCCGCACGCAACCGGCCAACCGTCATAAATCGAACAAAATGGGCTGCCCGCGCAAAAAACGGCTGACTTCGTTTTGGACAACTTCCGGGATGCGGCGCTGGAGCCAGGGCCGCTCGGCGGTATTATCGATCTGGTAGGCATAGTAGCTCAGCCGCCCGGTCAGGGCGTAGGCTTCCACGGCGCGCAGATCCGCCACCGGGAGCGCGCGCACGCTGCGGTAACCGGCCATGAAGGCTGGAACCAGGCTGGATTTCAGCCCGCCTGACAGGCAAACGCTCACATCGAACAGGTAATGTCCAAAACCGCAGAAAGAAAAATCGATCGGGATGATCAGCGCATCCCCCAAATCGCAGCCGACCAGGAAATTGCCCACGTGCAGGTCGGCGTGAACCATTCCCCAATGCTCGGGGCCATCTGGGAGCGCTTCCAGCTCAACCAGCATGGCTTGCGATGCGGCGCGCAGCGTCCAGGATATTTCTTCCGAAAATACCCCCAGATCCACGCCGCGCAGCAAGCGGGCAAACACGCGCCGGAAGTGATCCAGGTCGTACTGCGGGCGGATAAACCCGGCCGGCGGAGTCCAGCCCGTCGCAAAGGCGTGCATGCGCGCCAACAGTGCCCCGAAGCGCTCCACCTGCTGCGCTGCTTCGGGCGCGGCGGGGGAGAAATGCTGCCCTTCCAGCCAGGTGAGCAGGGTAACGGGGATCCTATCACCATTTTCAACCGCGATGGTCGTCACCAGTTCGCCCGCGCGGGTACGGACCGGTTTTTGGACGGCAAAACCGCCCTCCCCGGCCAGTGCGTCCAGCCAGGCCAGTTCCGAGGCAATCGCGTCCGGAATCTGGCGGATACCTACCCAATACTTTAAGGCCGGGCGGTGCAGGCGCAGCAGGTACAGCGCCCCGCCCGGTGTTTCCACCCGGAAGGTGATATTGTCACTGTGCCCCAGGAAGCACAGCTCCGGCTGATCCAGATCATACTGCTGGAGGGCCAGCTCTGCCCAGCGGGTCAGTTGATTGGTTGGTAGAATATTCATTCTTCATCCACGTTTGCAACGGCAAACGCGTTTGCTGGTGCAAACGCGTTTGCGCGCAGCGGCAAAATGTAATATGCGCAGCGAGTATCGCCATCCCGCACGATTGGCTGGATGCCGAAACCCATTTCTAGTTTCAAACGGTGGTTTTCGGAATGGTTGCCGCCGCTAAATGAACGCACCTGGTAGCAACCCCGTTCCATGGCAATCTGCACTGCCTTCTGCTGAAGCGCGCGCCCTATCCCCAACCGGCGGTATTCCCCGCGGACCCCGAATGCAAGAATTTTGGCTTCGATAAGCGCCTGCCCGTGCAGCGTTACCGGCTCGTGGTCATCTTCCAACCCGATCACCTGGACGACAAAACGCAGGAACCCAACCGGACGATGATCGACATGCGCAACCAGCAGATGCGAGCGAAGATGCCAATCCGCGGAAAAAGTAAACCAGTCCGCCTGGCCTTGCTCTGCAATCAAAGCCAGCACATCCTCCCAATGGGGATGGCTTTCCTCCCATTCTTCGATCCGGTATGCTGCATTCGGATTCACTGTCATGCATCCCTCAATTCAACATAGATCCGCTTATTAATTTTCCCCTTGCTCTTATAATCCACGATGCGCATCGGGCCAACCTCGGCGGTGTTCTTCACATGCGTGCCGCCATCCGCTTGCAGGTCGAGGCCCACGATTTCCACCGTGCGCACAAATTCAATCCCCGGCGGGAGCAGGTTGATCTTGGTGCGGATCAGGTCCGGGATCTGGAAGGCTTCCTCGCGCGGCAGGCTTTTCACGCGCAGTTCCCGCGCGGCCGCCACTTCGCGGTTGACCGCTTCTTCGATCACGCTGACCAGGTCTTTGGTCAGGGTTTCGAATTCAAAATCCATCCGCCCGTTGAGCGGCTCCATATCCCCACCGGTAACCTGCGCCCCGAAGTCACGGAATACCACCCCGCACAGGATGTGCATGGCCGTGTGGGTGCGCATCAGCGCGTAACGGCGCGGCCAATCGATTTGCCCGCTTACCCGCGCGCCAACCGCTGGGAGCGGCGCATCGCCGCCCAGAAAGTGCCAGGCGCCCTCGGGGTCCTTCTTTACCCGCGTTACGGGAAAATCCAGCCCGGCAGCGGTTAACCTGCCGGTGTCATACGGCTGCCCGCCGCCGCCCGGGTAAAAGGCCGTCCGGTCGAGCAGTACGGCGCGGTTTTCCGCGTTGATCGTGGTAATGCTGGCATCGAAGCTTTGCAGGTAGCTGTCGGTCTGGTAGAGGTTTTCGGTCATGCAGGCTCCAGGTAGAGGAAAGTTACCAGTTATCAGTCATCCGTTGGCAGATAAGAAGCCAGACTGTTATTTCTGGCGGATGGTTTTTTGGGCGGCATGCGTGCCGCGCATAGCGGCATGCGTGCCGCGCATCGCAGCATGGGCGCCGCGGATAGCGGTGTACGTGCTGTGGATTTCGGCGATTTGGGCTTCGGTGAGGATCGTAGGTTTACCGATCTGGAGGGCCATAAAATACACCTGCGCGGAAAGCTCGATCTGGTAAGCGATAGCGTACGCGCGCGTCAGGCTCGGCCCGCTGACCAGCACGCCATGGTTGCGCAGCAGCACACCGTTCACCGGCGGCGGGCCTTGCATGGCACGCAGCGCGGCCCAGCCCTGCGTTTCCGTGCCCGGGCAGGCATACTCGCTGACCGGCACCGGCCCTCCGGCTGCCAATCCCTCGGTTGAAATCACCGGCAGGCTCATCCCCGCAACGGCAAATGCCAGCGCGTGCAGCGAATGGGTATGGATTACCGCGTTCACCTCCACCGCCTCGCGGTAGAGGATCGTATGCATCGGCGTCTCGGAAGATGGGGCATGCTCGCCTTCCACCACCTCCCCCTGCAAGGTAATCACCACCATATCCTGCGGGGTCAGAACATCATAAGCAATCCCAGAGGGCGTGATCAGCAAGTGCTCGGGTGAAACACGCATACTGACGTTGCCCGAAGACAGTTGGATCAGATCCTTTTCGTACAGCTTTTTCGCAGTGCCGTAAAGCTCGTCCCGTTGCAGTTCGTAAAGCATAGATTCTCCACAGGAATCCTCACTCATCACTTACTTTCCGCGGCGCGAAATGCGCATGCAGATCATAAGGTGAAAAAATCCCTTCCGAGGTGACTACGGCGCTGACCAGGTGCGGTGGCGTAATGTCAAAGGCCGGGTAGAAGCCCCGCACGCCGGGTTTGGCCGTGCGTACGCCCATCGCGGAAAGCGTCTCCTCGGGGTCGCGCTGCTCGATCTCCACCGTTTCAACGGTCGGGTTGGTGGCGGAGGGAGCGCCCAATACGTAGTATGGAATGCCGTGGTAGTGCGCGGCGATCGCTATCTGGTAAGTGCCCACTTTGTTGACCACGTGCCCATCCAGGGTGACGACATCCGCGGCGGAGATAAAGGCGGCGATTTTTCCCAGCGCGGCGCTGGACATCAGATACGCAGGCATATTATCGGTGACCACCGTGACCGGGACACCCTGGTCGCAAGCCACCGATGCCGTCAGGCGCGCGCCTTGCAAATACGGGCGCGTTTCAGGGACAATCAGCGAAAGGCGTTTGCCCTGCTCTTTCGCTACCAGCAGGGTAAAACCGATCAGCGTTTCGGCAAAACACTGGGTCAGGATGGCGCCCTCCGCGGGGAATAACGATACTGCATAGGTCGCCAGGCTGCGGGACTGCCGGTAGCGCTTCTCCAGCAGGTCCATAACGCACGCATAGGTAACCTGTTCCACATCCTCGCCGCGCGCCAGGGCCTCTTCCGCCGCCGTCAGGATGCGCTGGATATGCGCGCGCTGGCGGGGAGCGGTGGTGGGGCGGGCATTCGCCAGCACCTGCGCGGCCCGGGCCAGTTCAGCTTTGGCCTGCGCGGATGGGCAGGTGCTTTACCGAACGCGCTGCCGAAACCATCCCCAGAGCTGCCGCCAGCCAGGGGCCGCCGCTCTGGGTAACCATATCCGCGATCGCCTGGGCCACCTCAGGGTACGTTTTACAGGCGACAAATTCCTCCTGGGCGGGATACTTGCGCCGGTCGAGGATGAATACTACCCCATCATGATAGTGAGCTACATTTTCAAAGCGCAGCAAAAAACCCAACCCCTCATCCGCACGAACCATTGTACAATCTCCTACAGGACAGTTATCAATCCACACATCTCAATTCACAGTTCCGAGAAAAGAACATGCCAGAACTTGACGTTGAACAGGTGATCCAGTTTTTGGGCCTCCAACCGCTTCCGGTGGAGGGCGGGTTGTTCCGCCAGACCTACCGCTCGGCGGACGAAATTCCGCCGGCTGGGCTGCCTGACCGGTACATTGGGCAGGCCCGCGGAGCGCAAGGCGAAAGCGCCGGAGAAATACCCCATGCTTCACCCCGGCCCTATGGAACAGCTATATTTTACCTTCTTACTAGCCAAACGGTTGAATTCGCCACAGGCAAGATTGCCGGAGAGGATCTTTCCACCGGCAATTTTTCCTCGTTTTCCGCCTTCCATCGTTTACGGAGCGATGAAATCATCCATTTTTACCTGGGTGATCCGCTGGAGATGACCCTGCTCTACCCCGACGGTTCCAGCCGCCAGGTAATCCTTGGGCAGGATATCTTCCATGGGCAGCAGGTTCAGTTTGTCGCGCCTCACGGCGTCTGGCAGGGCACGCGGCTGGTCACCGGCGGGAAATTCGCGCTGATTGGAACGACCATGGCGCCGGGTTATTCAGGCGAAGACTTCGAGCACGGCAGCCGCGCCGCGCTGCTGGCGCAGTATCCCCACGAGCGCGAGCGCATCCTGGCCTTAACGCGTTGATCGGGCAGAATCTGCCCGATCAACAGGGACAAAATAAAATTAATCTTCTTCTTCTACAAACTGCTCACGCCCGGAGAGCATGACGCTGGCAACCGCCATTACGATCAAGAAAGGCAGCACCGACAGCCACACACCTACCTGGCCCTTGGTGCCCGCTCCGAACTGGAAGAGCTGCTGCCCGTACAGACCGGTGGAAATGCCGATACCCACAATCAGGCCGCCCAGCGCGCCGACAATCATCAGGATGCTGCCGAGCTGGCGAGCAAACCCAACCGCCACATCTTCAACCGGCATAATGTCGGTCCAGATCAGGCCCCAGCGTTTGACGCGCGGGTAAAGCAGCAGCAGCAGGGGCGGGCCTACCACCAGCTCTACAATCGCGTTGTTCAGCGTGATCACGATGGCCAGGAAGGCAAACGGGATCAAGCCGACCAGGTCCAGATACCAGGCGATGATAATCGCGCAGGCCGCGGCGGATGTAATGGTGATGATGATATAGGCCAGCAGCTTGTTCAAGCTGTTGGTGTTCTGCGACATATCACTCTTGGGGACCATGCCCAGGGCGCCCCACATCTTGTAGGGGATAAAGCCCAGCATAAAGTTCCCTACGAATCCGGCGATGCTGCCCCACCCCAGTGTGCCGCCAACGAGGTCGCCAATGAGGTTGCCAATGGCCGAACCCCAGGCCCCAGCCGGGCCAAACATCAGGCCAAAGATGATTGGGAAAACATTAGCCGGGCGCACCTCGGTAATGCCTGGGATAATGGGGATCCCCGCTTTGAATACGATCAGCAAGGCCGCGTAAATCGCCGCGGAAAGCGCCACCAGGACGATCATCCGGGTGTACTTCCACATGGTAAAGACTTCTTTCATGACATTCCTCCTGAGACAAATAAAGCAAAAATGAGAAATACAGGGGTTACGCTTGACGACCGTGAAAGTGTGTCAATGGCAGCTGCCAACCACCTCCTTTCGTTCGAAAGGACCACGTAGAGAAAGAAGTTTATGGGATCAATATCAATACAATTCTATATGAAAATAAAAAGTTGATCCCCAAAATGGAACCGTTTTTCGGAATAGATGTTGCGCTACTATTAAAACGCCATAAGGCGCAATTCGATGCTCAAAAGGAGAAAGAGGTCGTCTGAAAGTCGATTATTTGGGTTGCGGTCCTACCCGGCTTCTTCCGGCGCGTGCATCGTAAAGCGGGATGTCTCGCAATCACACGGCGGGATTTCTTCCAGCGCAAGCGTATCGATAAACAGCTTGATCACCTGGTCCTTCAGCGCATTCAGCCCGTCGTTAATAAATGCAACCCGCTCGGCCTGCACCCCGGCGCCATAATTAATCACATACGCGAGCGCGGCGTAATGCAAACCTAACTCACGGGCCAGAGGGATCTCCGGGACCCCGGTCATGCCCACCACATCTCCACCCAATTGCGCAAACATGCGAATTTCGGCGGCTGTTTCCAGGCGCGGCCCATTGGTACATACGTACGTGCCGGATGCGAGGATGGAAAGCGCGCGGGCTTCCGCCTGGCGCACAAGCCCGGCGCGGAGACCGCTGCACAGCGGGTGGGTCATATCGGTATGGGCAAAACCCTCGCGCTCGTCATCGTAGAAAGTGTGCGTGCGGTTCTGGGTAAAATCGAGGAACTGGTCCACTGCCACCAGCGCGAGCGGCGGGATGTTCATACGCAGCGACCCAACCGCGAAAGTGGCCAGCACGCGCTTGACCCCCAGTTGTTCAAGCGCCTTGATGTTGGCGCGGTAGTTGATGCGGTGGGGCGGCACGCTGTGGCGCACCCCATGCCGGGCCAGAAAAAAGAGATCCGCGAATTCCTCTTCACCCTGGAAAACAAGCGCCCGCCCATAAGGAGTTTCCACGATCTGTTCATGAAAGACAGCCCCCGGGATGGCATAAAAACCCGTTCCACCGATGATCGCAGTACGCATATTGTTTTTTCCTAGAAACGGCTCAACCCTGGGATAAGGCCAAAACCGGTAACTTTAAAGTAGGTAGTCACGCCAAAGAGGATGATGAGGAAGGCAATCACCAGATAATCAGCCGTGCCGAAGCGCGGGTTGAGGAAAAACGTGCGTTTGGGACGCGCGCCAAACCCCTTCGATTCCAGGGCCATGCCAAATACATTGGTCCCGCGAATGGTCGAGACAAAAACGGGTACGAGCAGCGGCAGGTATTTGCGCATCCGCTCAATCAGGTTACCGCTGTCCAGGTCGAGGCCGCGCGAGCGCTGTGCCTGGCCGATGATCGTGACGCTGCTAAAGATGGTCGGAACCATGCGCAGGGCGGTGGAAATGGCAAAACCCACCCGGTAGGGCAGCCCAAAACGGATCATGCCCAGCACAAATTCCTCGGTACGCGTGGTAGATAGGAAAATCATGCCCTGCGGTGATCAGCGAAGTCATGACCAGGATGCGGTTGAAGCTGTACAACAACCCCTCTACGGTGATCGGGCCAAACAGGGGCGTTACGCCTCTGGAAAAGAGGTTCCACAGGATCAAGCTCGAAATGGTCAGAATGATCAGGATGAGGCGGATGCGCTTCAGGTTGACCAGCGATTTTGAAAAATAGCCCTGCAAGAGGATCAACAGCGTGGTGGGCAGCACCCACAGCGGGTGTTCGAAATACAATACCACCACGAACACCATCATCAGGATCAAAATCTTGGTGCGCGGATCCAGGCGGTGAATAAAGGTATTGCGGTCGAGGTAAATCTCCGCGTCCATCCCTTACACTCCTTCCGGGCCGGTAAAGGAAAGCAGCTCATCCACGCTAAGGGCGGTGCGCCCCAGCAAGTTCGAGAAGCGCACCAGGTGCGGCGGGCGCAGGTAGGCATCCGTTAACTCCTTCTCGTGGGCAAATACTTCCCGCGGGGTGCCCTCCAGCAGGATGCGCCCATCCTTACAGACATACACCTGGTGCGCGTATTCCGCCACCACCCACATGTGATGCGTGACAAAGATAATCGTGCTGCCCGTTTCATTCAGGCGCCGCACCAGGTTCATCATGCTGCGCTGCTCGGCATAATCCAGGCCGGTGGTGGGTTCATCCAGGATGAGCACCTCAGGTTTGGCCGCCAGGACCGAGGCCACCGCCACCCGCTGGCGACCGCTCTTCGTCAGGCTAAAGGGATCTTCTTGCTCGAAACCGGCCAGCCCCACGGCAGCCAGCGCTTCAGCCACGCGATCGTGGATTTCGGCATCCGCCATTTTCCGCAGCCGCAGGGTATAGGCGATCTCGTCAAATACGGTGTCGGAAAAAATCTGGTGGTCGGGGTTCTGGAACACGTAGCCCACCTGCTTGCCCAGGTTATACACCCCCTGAACGGTGGTTGATTTTCCATCCACTTCAATCGACCCGGCAGTGGGCATCAGCAGGCCGTTGAAATGCTTGACCAGGGTGGTCTTGCCGCTGCCGTTCTGCCCGACAATCGCAACCACCTGGCCGCGCTGGATTTCCAGGTCGATGCCAGACAGGGCTTTAAAACCGTTTGGATAGGTATGCTCCAAACCCTGGCAGCGGATGATCACCTCGCCGTACGACTCTTTACGCGCAGAATCCGCCGCAATCAATTTTGCGTAGCGCTCCGCGTTCACCTGCCAGCCGCTGGCCTGGAATTGTTCCAGACCTTCCTCGGGGGTAAGAGGCAGCGCTGCTCGCGCCGCTGCCCGCGCGCTCTCCTGCTCCGCAACCCGCGCCGGATCTGTCTCCAGGCCGGAGTTTTCAACCGCCGTTTGTGCCCGGTCTGGGCGCCTTTTGCTGCGCGCCGAGGGCTGCCATGGCCTGGAAATACTTGGGCACCCCCAGCGGCATAACGCCCAGGCTTTCCAGCAGGTCCACCTCACGCAGAATCTCACCCGCCGGCCCCTGGCGGACCACTTTCCCCTCACTCAGCAAGATAACCTGCCGGGCGTGCAGCACCTCTTCGGTCTCGTGTTCGATAATAATGAGCGTCAGGTCATCCCGCCGGCGCAGCTGGTCGGCAATTTGGAAAATGCCGAACTTGCTGATCGGGTCTAAGTCGGTGGTCGGTTCATCCATCACCAGCACGCGCGGGTTCATCGCCAGCACAGAAGCAATCGCCAGCTTTTGTTTTTGCCCCCCGGAAAGCGTGGAAGGCGGGCGGTTGCGCATCCCTTCCAGACCCACCAGGCGCAGGTTTTCATCGATGCGGCGGGCAATTTCATCGTGCGGAACGGCAAAATTCTCGGGGCCAAAGGCTACTTCCAGCTCGACGTTGGTCGAAAACAGCTCGGCTTCGAAATCCTGGAAGACCATGCCCACCTGCTCAGACATTTCTGCTACCGTGGCCTGCCGGGTATTTTTCTCCAGAACGGTCACATCGCCCTTGAATTTGCCTTTGAAAAAATGCGGCACCAGGCCATTGATACAGGCGGCCAGGGTACTCTTGCCAGCTTCACTCGGGCCCATCACAACAACAAAATCGCCCTGCTCGGCTTGTATGGAAACGCCGGTCAGGGCGGGTCGTTTGGTCCCGCGGTAACGGTAGGACAAATCTTGGATCAAGACAGCAGGCATATGACCTCTCCCCCACGGACCTCTCTTGTTTCTAAGAAGAGGGGCAGGAAATTTCTACAGCGCCTGGCTGGTGGGTGTGCGCAGCAGGGCTTCCCAGATCAGGCGCTCGCTCTCATTCGCGGCGCTCATCATGCGCATGGCCAGGGCCACATAGAGCGCCTGCACCAGCGCATGTTGGGCAACGCGCGAGTCGATCGTTTCCAGGCGCGTTTCATGCGAAACCGTCAATAAAATCACATCCGCAAGCTCACTCAGTTCCGAAACGGTGTTGCCGGTAACGACAATAATCTTCGCCCCTTTCCGGCGCGCCTCAGCCGCAGTGCGGATAGGCCCAGCCGTGTTGCCGTTTTGAGAAATCAGCACCACCACATCGCGGCTGGTCATCAGCGCCGCTTCCACCACCTGGAGGTAGATGTCGGTGTGCACGTGGCAGTTCATGTGCAGGCGGATCAGGCGGTTGTACAGCTCGTGCGCCAGCGGGCCCGACGTGCCAACCCCGGCGATTAGAATCCGGTCCGCATTGTGCAGCAGGTCAACGGCCAGGTCAAACGCCTGCTCATCCAGCACCTGAAGCGTATCCTGAACCGCCTGGATGGCCGTTTGCATCACTTTGCGCGCCACGGTGGCCGAAGAATCATCTTCCCGCACATCATCGTGGATCAGGCGCGAAGAGTCATCGATCGAGCGCGTCAAAGAGATCTTTAATTCCAGGAAGTTGTTAAAACCCAGCGACCGGCACAGGCGCACCACCGTCGCGTCACTTACCCCGCTGTGTTGGGCCAGTTCTGCCAGGGTCATCCGAATGACATCCGTGAAGTTCGTGAGAATATAATCAACAACTTTGCGCTCTGAGGGAGGCAGGGAAGGATACGCGGCGCGCATCCGGGCCAGCGATTCGGTAGTAAAAATTGAGACTTCAGCCATGGCACGCTCAGACAAAAATACGAATAAAACCCAATAAGCAATTCGTCCGGGGGAACCGCGGGAAGGATTTTCGCGGTTAAATGCAAAACCCGGAGAGCTTTTTCCTACCGGTAATTGTACTCGAAAAAGCTCTCCGGGTCTTTCAGACTACCACTAAATTTACCGCTAATGTACCGCTAAAGAACCAAACGGGAACGCGTTACGTAAGAATTACCACTATTGATACCGCTATTTTTACCTTTAGGTTTACCGTTAAGTCTACCGCTAAAAAGGATAAGCCAACCATTAATACTGTTCTACAGCTCGATGTAATACTACTTCCTAAACGCGCTCTTTGTTGTAAACCGACATCATTATAGTACGTTACTCGTAAATTTTCAAGAGGTTTTCATTGCAATTGTATTGAAATTTCGAAATTGAAAGGTTTTGCCTGAAATTAATTCACTTTTTATGAAAAACATTTTCAAGGGTGGTTTGCCGGGGATGCCGGCGCGCCGCGTATATAATTTTGAATGATCTTCTTACCTACAATAGATAACCGGGTTGCGAAAAAAACGTTACGCGCCTTTCGTTTCTGTTAGTATTCCGGGCTGTTCGCGTAGAATTTCAACCGGTTAAAACCAAAAATCGATCCGGTTTTCCACCGGATCAGGGGTGGCAGCACTCTCTAAGAATTCGCGCCCGTGGGGTTATGCGCCGTTCGAAATGGAGGCTTTTTTGAGGGGATGGCTATTTATAAGCGATCACCCCATACGCTTGCGGGGCCGGGCGCACCTGAGTGAAACCGGCTTCCTGCAGCCGCCGCAAGACCCCCTTTACCACCCCACTGCCCAGGCCGCTCTCCAGGTTGCCGGTGTAATGAAAAAGGCGCCCGCCCCGCGTCAGCACGCGGAAGAGCTGGCGGTACATTTCCCCGGAATATAGATCCCCGGCCAGGCTGCGGGTAGGCGGATCGTGGACAATGCGCGAAAAGCTGTTTTCCGCAAAATCCTCCACCAGGTCCCGGCTGTCGCCCACCAGCTGGCGAATGTTCGTATGTTCGAACAGGCCGCGCGACCATGGGTTGGCGCGGGCGATTTCCAAAACGGCCGGATCAATCTCAATCGTGGTTACTTCGCTGGCCTCCCGGCTGGCCTCTATGGCCGTGTAGCCCAGCCCGGTGGTAGTATCCAGCACCCGCCCTTTGATCGGGCGGATGCATTTGATCTTGCTCAAGCGTATCCCGGTAAGGGTTCGTGCCTTTGATCCGGTGCATGGGGAAACCGGCAATCAACAGGGTTGGAGCAGCTTCGGTGGGCATCAGGCTGCAAAATCGGTTGGTAAACCCAGAAAACTGCTGGATTTTTTCAAAGTGGTCTGCCTGCCAGGTAAAACAGGTATTGTTATTCTCGCTCACTTCGGCCAGCTGGTTCCAGGGCAGGCGAATCTCGCCCGGAAAAACGACCCCTTCCGCATCCAGGGTCACGTCCACCTGGGTCAACCCCAGATCTGGAGAACTTTTTTCACGCGCAAGACCCGAGCGCCGGGCAGCCAGCAGGCGCTCGGCCTGAAAATGAGAAAACACAATCGGGGTTGGAATACTGCCGCCTTCCTCGGGCTAATCTGCGGCGGGGACTTTTTCGCCCGCATCGCCCAATGCCATAATGTCTGCTTGAAAACGCGCGCCGATCCCCATCACGATGCAGGCCACCCCGGCCACCAGGTACCAGGAGCGCAGGCCAAACACCTCGGCCACCGGTCCCGAGATCAGGGTAGCGATCGGGCTGATCGCATTTGCCCCGGCGCCGATGAGGGCGAAAACCCGGCCCTGCATCTCGGGCGTGATGCGCTCCTGCAAGATGGCGCTCAACGGGCCGTTGGCTATCGGGTTAGCCAGCCCCAGGACCACCATTCCGGCAATCATGACCAGGAACAGGTTGGCCGGGGCCAGCCCCACAATGACGGCGCCAATCCCCATCACGGTCACGCCGGTCAGCGAAGTGATCATTTTGCTCTTGAAGCCGCCCCACACCCCCAGGGCCAGGCCGCCCGCTACCATCCCGGCCGCCAGGGCCGAATTCCATTGCGCCCAGCTCCCACGCGCCGCCTTTGAAGATGCGCGTGATCATTAATGGCGCCAGGACGAAGGCCGGCGTCAGCAGAAAGTTCAACACCAGCGCCATGCCAATCAGCAGCACTGCCCCGCGCCAGTGCGCGACGTAAGCAAACCCTTCGCGGATATCCTTCAGCACCAGCGCGGGCGTCACCGGCAGCCCGCCGTCCGCGCGCACCGGCTGCGGAATAAAGACCAGGGCCAGCGTAGAAACGGCAATCGCAGCCGTCACCACATCCAGCATCAACACCTGGTGCATGGCCCAGATGCCAATCAACAGCGCGCCCAGCGGCGGCGCGATAATATTGATCATCGCGTTCAAGGCCTGGTTAATCCCCTGAATGCGCGCAAAATGCTTTGGCGGCACCATCAATGAAGTGGATGCCTGCATGGCCGGCCAATGGAAAGCGCTGCCCAGCCCGCGCAAAAACCCGATCACATAGATGTGCCAGATCTGGATGGACCCCGTCCAAAACAGGTAGATCAAAATCAATGTGACCAGCGCAATCGCGCTGTCGGCCAGCATCATAACGCGCTTGCGGTTCCAGCGGTCCACCAGAGCCCCCGCGAAAGGCGCCAGGAAAATACCCGGCAGCATGGCCACAAACGCGGATGTCGCCAGCACGACCGCTGAATTGGTTGTGCTGGTCAGCCACCATACCAGGGCAAACTGGATCACCGCTGAACCCAGCAAGGAAAAGGTCTGGCCGGTCCAGATCAGAAAGAAGGGCCGCTGCCAGTTCGTCGATTTAATCGATGGTTGCTGCGCCGGGGAGAGAGTTGCCATAGGGTTCTCCAAAAATCTCCGTTCTCGTCAGTTCAAAACAGATTCATTGTACATGAAAAGAGGGTCTCTGGGAATGAGCGTGGTTTTAGGGGAAAATTGCTTCGCAATTTTCCCCTAAAACCACGGCAGATCCCAATGAGCCTGAAAAGACGCTAAAAAAACCGGGGTGCATTCGTACAATTTTGCCATACGAATGCACCCCGGTCACAATGATTGGCTCACACCCTTGCAAGGAGCAGGCTCACTCCAAAAATACCTCGACGCGCTCGCCGTCCTCATCGTCAACCACATCCACGAAGGCGCCGTTTTCGCCGGCTTGCGCGGCTTCGATCAGCGCCTGCACGTCCAGGCCTTCGATCTCCGGCGTATAGCGCGCGCCGAGCTTCAGACCCAGGTTTACCAGGCTCATCGGCAGCCGTACGTTGACCCGCGGGCGGCCCGAATTGGTATCAGTGACGCGCACCCGCAGCCAGCGCGGGCGGCGGCCTTGCTCAGCCGGTACCACATCCACGTTCCGGCTGGGCTGCCAGCGGTTGCGGGACGGTTCTGTGTCACCGTCTCCCAGGGCCTGCAGCAGCTGGGCAGCGGCCTCGGAACTAATTTTACCTTCCTGCAGCATCTGTAAAATCTTTATTCGCTCTTCAGCGGTAACCATTTCTATTCCTCCGGAGGGTTAGTAGGGGTAGGTTCGGGTTGTTCACCGCGCAGCCGCCGGCGCGCTTCTTCGACGCCGATCTCACCGCGGTTAAGCATATCCAGGATTTCCTGGCGCATGGCCGGTTCAACGGCCTTTACATTTTCGCGGGCCGATTCCTCACGCGCCGCTTCTTCCCGCGCCGGCTCGAAGCCCAGCGCGCGGATGATCTCATCCAACCGGCCGCGCAGGGTCGGGTACGAGAGGGACAGTTCTTCTTCCATGCGGTTGAAGCGTCCCTCGCAGCGCACGAAGGTCAGCATAAAATACATCTGCTCCTGGTTCAGGCGCGAGAATGGCAGCAGCGAGCGCAATTGGTCCGGGCTAAAAGCCTCCTGTAACGGGCTGCTGCCCGATGCAAAGCTGCCTTCCAGGGTGGTTTCGCAGCTTGGGCAGTGCACGCGGGTGACGATCAATTCACCGCCACACACCGGGCACTTGCTTGGAATAGGGTTCATACCACGCTCCTCAGCGGTCAAGAGACTGCTTTCTGTACTCTTCCATGGATCTTTTGAAGCAAGCAGCGTTTAAGAAAAGCGGACTCAACAAAGTCGCCCGATCATGTGAATGCGGCTTGCTTCAGAAAACGGAAGGGGTCTTTTATTTTCTGAATATATAATACAACTTAATTAAATTTTGTCAATAGGTTCTTTAGAAAAATCAACCAGTGGTTGAATTTAATTCGTCTGTCCGGCGTTCCCCCAGCAGAAACCAGTGGCCTTTGCGATCCCCGGCGGAGTTTGGGGCACGGTCATAATATAGTTCAAAGATGCGCCCGTCTTCCACTCGCACGCGGAAGTGAAAGCGCCCGACCCCCCACGATCCGCGCTTGGAGGCCATTACGCTGTGACTCGGCTGCATATTGCGCGCCATGCGGCCGCGGCGCTGGAAGTTCTGCCAGGTTTCGAGCATTTCAACGACCGGGTAGGTCGCATCCCGCCAGATAAACGCCGCCGGGCAAGGCGGGCTCTTCTGGACGATAGGCAGCTCGTTAAATATCACCTCGATGGGCTCATCGATAAAATTTAGTGGAAACGACTCCATGCCAAAGGAACTCCTGCCTGCTTGCAGCAGCCTGTTCTCATCGTTCGCGGTACCCGCGAACCGTATCCTCTCATTGTATTCTAAAACGAGAGAAAATACCGGTCGCTAGAACATCGTAGGTCGGCAATCGACAGTTGCGTAGCAACTGCGCTGACGCTCGCGTAAGCGAGGACTCTTTTTCGGCGAGAAGACTCCGCACATCTTGCCAGTCGGGCCGGGGAAAATACCGGTCGCTAGAAGAGCGCCATCTGCACAGGCGGGCGCGCCCCATCCAGCAAGATAAACGGCGCGGCCCGGGTAGCGTAGACGCCCAGCGACTTCAGGTCTTCCAGCGAATGCAGCCGCCCGCCGCGCACGCGCGCGTTTAAGATCACCTGCGCGCCGTGCGGGCCGATACCCGGAATTTTCAACAATTCATGCCGTTCGGCGCGGTTGATCTCGATGGGAGCCTGGCTGAGGTTCTGGCGCGCCCAGGCCTGCTTGGGGTCCATATCGAGGGGCAGGTCACCGGCGGGCTGGAAGGGCATGTCTTCCAGCTCAAAGCCATAATCGCGCAGCAGGAAGGAGGCCTGGTACAGGCGGTGCTCGCGCCAGGGATTGGTGGGCGTCCGGTCGGCAAAGGGCGTATCGCTGACCGGGTGAAAACCGGAGAAGTAACTGCGCGCCAGGTGCAGCTTGCGGTACAGGTACGCCACCGTCTGCAGCAGCTCCAGATCGCTCTCCCCCACCGCGCCCACCACGAACTGGGTGGTGGTCGAAGGCCAGCGCCCATTCCAGCCTTTATAGCCCGGCTGGTTCCGCCGGATCGACTCGACCACCCGCAGCGGCTGGAGCAGCTCATCCATCATCTGCTTCTGCGGGGCCAGCAGCGCCAGGCGGTTGGGGTTGGGCGCTTCCAGGTTCACCGAGACCCGGTCCGCCAGCTGCATGGCGCGCTCGATCTGGGCCGCGTCCGCGCCGGGCATCAGCTTCAGGTGCAGATAGCCGCGGTAGTGCAGTTTTTTACGCAGGATCTCGGCCGTATCCAGCAGCTTGTCCTGCGTGCGCACCCCACCCCCGGCAATCCCCGAGCTGATAAACGCGCCCTGGATGGTTTTGGCCTGGGTCATATTGACGACCACCTGGGCCAGCTCATCCGGCTTAAACGTCACGCGGCGGAAATCCCGCCCGGCCTGGAAAGGGCAGTAATAGCAGTTGCGCTCGCATGCCGAAGTCAGCAGGGTCTTGAGCAGCGGCACGCGCTTGCCGCCCGGCAGCGCCGCCATGTGAATGGGCAGCCCGGCAGTTTTGCTTTGGTCCGCTTTCCCGGTGCCCGGCCCAGGGCATTCGGGCGTCCCGGCCAGCGAAAATTCTGATGGATAGGCAGCCCGCGGCTGCGCATCGGGAGTCTCGTCGGTCTCCAGCGCCATGTCATCCGAAATCGCCGCCAGTTTGGCCATGCTGTCCATAAAAATATTATAGAACGCGCGTTCGTGAAAGTCAATGTGGAAAAAGAGGGAATGCGGCGACTGGACGCCAAAGCGTTTTTTTCCAATTCAAAGTGGCCGTCCGCTTGAGCGCCCAGGAATTCAGCTATAATTCACCCTATGACCTCTATCTTCTCCCGCATCGACAAACCCACCCTCTTACTGAACGAGCCCGTTGCGCGGAATAATATCCGCCGCATGGCAGCCAAAGCGGCCGGGCTGCGCTTGCGCTTCCGCCCGCATTTTAAAACCCACCAGTCGGCTGGAGATTGGCGAGTGGTTCCGCGCCGAAGGCGTGAGAGCCATCACCGTTTCTTCCGTGGACATGGCGCAGTACTTCGCCGCGCACGGCTGGGATGATATCACCATCGCTTTTTCGGCTAACCTGCGCCAGGCGAAGGCGCTCAGCGAGCTGGCCGGGCGTGTACATCTGGAGCTGCTGGTCGAATCGGTGGAGACCGCGCAGCGGCTGGCCGAGGAAATGCGCGTTCCAGTAGACGTGTGGCTGAAGGTGGACGTGGGAGCGCAGCGCACCGGCCTGGCCTGGAACCAGCCCGAGCCTGTTATGCAGGTAGCCCAGGCGGTGCGGGCCGCGAAAAACTTCCGATTGCGCGGGCTGCTGACCCACGCCGGGCATACCTACGGCGCGCGCGGCGCGGAGCAGGTGGGCCAGCGCTACCGGGAAAGCATCGCGCGTATCGACGGCCTGCGGAACACCCTGCAAGAACACGGTTTCGGGCCGCTGGAAGTCAGTGTCGGCGACACGCCGGGGGCCAGCCTGTGCCCCGACCTCGGGCCGGTGGATGAAATCCGCCCGGGAAATTTTGTTTTCTACGATGCCACTCAGATGCGCATTGGCTCGTGCGGCTGGCCGGATGTGGCCGTCGCGCTGGCCTGCCCGGTGGTCGCCAAACATCCCGAGCGCGGCGAGGTGGTCGTGTACGGCGGCGCGGTGCATCTGTCCAAGGATTTCCTGATGGAGGGCGAGCGGCGCGTATACGGCGATGTCTGCCTGCCGGAAGATGAGCATTGGGGCGCGCCGCTGCCGGGGGCAGCCGTTTCTGCCCTCTCCCAGGAACACGGCATCCTGCGCATGGCCGCGGAAGACATCCAGCGCCTGCGCATTGGCGACCTGGTATGCATTCTGCCCGCACATTCCTGTCTCACCGTTACGCTGATGAAACGCTTTCTGACCCTCGCCGGGGACGAAATTGATACTTTGAACGTTTAAACCCAATTCCCAGGAGGCCCGCGTGCTTCCCTTTGTCGCGTGGTGGGTGATCATTCAAATCTTCGGGCTGGCGGCGCTGCCGCTGGCGCGGCGCATCTTTGCCTGGCTGCCGGACCTGGGATACGCGTTTAGCAAAACCACCGGGCTGCTGCTGGTTTCGTACCTGCTGTGGTTTGGGGCCAGCGCCGGGTTTCTCACCAACACCAGCGGCGGAATTCTGCTTGCGCTGCTGCTGTTGGCCGCTTTATCCCTGTGGGTTGGGGGAGCTGCGCGAGCCCATTACATCCGCGACCTGCGAGCATTCTGGAAGGAACACAAAACACAGGTGCTGGTTGTTGAGCTGCTGTTCCTGGTAACCTTTGCCGGGTGGGCGCTGGTGCGGGCATATGCCCCGGAAAAAATCCTCCCGGCAGGCGGTGAAAAATTCATGGAAATCGCTCTGTTGAACGGGGTGCTAAACAGCCCGCGTTTCCCTCCGCTCGACCCATGGATGGCCGGGTATGCGATCTCCTATTATTACTTTGGCTATGTCATGATGGCGGTAATGGCGCGCTTCTCGGGCGTGGCTCCAACCATCAGCTTTGACCTGTACGATGCGCTCATGTTTGCCATGACGGCGTTGGGCGCGTATGGGGTGGTATCCAATATGGTCGCGGCTGCCTCTGGAGGCTTTAACGCGTCCGGGTAGATTTAACGCCAAGGGCGGTTCCATTGCCAAAGGCAGTTCTATCGCCAAGGGCAGTTCCATCGCCCCGGACAGCCGCCGCGCGGCGAGCGGCTTCGGGCTGCTGGCAGCCCTGTTCGTGACCGGCATGGGCAACCTGGAAGGGCTGCTCGAAGGGTTATACTCCGCCCGCCTGCTCCCATCTGCCTTCTGGAATTGGATCGACATCCCCGACCTGCTGGGCAGCCCGCAGACCGGCGCATTCTACCCTGGCAGCGGCTGGTGGTGGTGGCGCGCCTCGCGCGTGCTGCACGACCTGGATCTATCGGGCCAGCCGGTGCTAACCCAACCCATCGACGAGTTCCCTTTCTTCAGCTTCTTGCTGGGCGACAATCATCCGCATAAGCTGGCGCTGCCCTTTGTGCTCCTGGCGGTCGGTCTGGCCTTCAACCTGCTCCTGCGCCAAAAATCGCTCGCGAACCGGGGCCGCGGTTTCCCAACCCAGCCAAACGATGCGCCCGGCGGTAATTTCACCCGTCAAAATTGGGCCCGCTGGTTCCAGGCGCGGCGCGGCGTGTTTGGACTGGTTTTGTTTTATGCACTGGCGCTGGGCAGCCTGATTTTTCTCAACACCTGGGATTTCCCCACCTGCCTGGGACTGGTCCTGCTGGCCTTTGCCGGCGGGCAAATGCTGGCCGGCGAGCCCCTGCGCCCGCGCTTGCTCGGTCAGGTGACGGTGCTTGGCGCGGCGTTGGCGGTTAGCGCCATCCTGCTGTATATTTTCTTTTTTTTCAGCTTTGCCTCGCAGGCTGCCGGGGTGCTGCCATACGTCTTCTTACCCACCCGCCTGCCCCAATACCTGGTAATGTTTGGGCCGTTTATCTTCATCCTGGCCTGTTTTGGGATCGGGGCAGCGGCGCGAACATATGCCCCGCCGCGCTTTCCCTGGCGCGTCACCGGGCAAGCCTGGGGATGGATTACCGGGCTGACTTTTGGCCTCTTGCTGGTTTTTCTTCTCGTGGCGGCTGCCGTGATCACCCGTACCGGCCTGGAGAGCAGCCCGTATATCCAGGCCTGGCTGGGCGGGATGCGCCTGGATCAGGGCCTTGCCATCGCGCTGATGGCGCGCATCAGCGACCCCTGGCTCTTTTTGCTGCTGTCCAGCCTGCTGGCGGTAATCGTGGCGGCGATCCTTGCGGATAAGGTGCAGCCGCAGCTTGCGAAGCAAGTACAGGGCCCGCCTATTATCGGTATTCGCCGGCTGCCCGGGCAGCCGCCAAATATCCATACGCGCAGGCGGCGGAGCCTGTCGCCGCCCAGGCGAATTTTCACCGGACTGCTGGGCGCCCGCAAGGGGCGCACCCTCCAGTATCCCGACCGCCCGGCGACCCTGTTTGCCCTGCTGCTGGCCTTTGCCGGTCTGGCGCTGACCCTGCTGGTCGAATTTGTTTACCTGCGCGACAATTTTGGCATGCGCATGAACACCATCTTCAAGTTGTATTACCAGGGTTGGGTCTTGATGGCTTGCGCCAGCGCGTACGGCGCCTGGTGGGTCACCGGCTTTTCTGGTAAGCGTGCCCGCACCTTGTTCTCGGCTGCCGCTGCCCTGCTGGTCGCCGGAGGGCTGGTCTATTCGCTGATGGGCATTTACAGCCGGGTGGAAGGCTTTGTGAATCCGCCCAACCTGGACGCCGCGGCAACCTTTGCCGGATCATTCGGGCCCCATTGGGCCGCGCAGCGGGACGATTGGGCGGCCATCCAATGGCTGAACCAGAACGGCCGCAACCCGGATGGCAGCGTCCCACGTATTCTGGAGGCAGGCGGCGGCGGATACGAAAATGCGGGCCGCATCAGCGCCTTCACCGGCTTCCCCACCCTGCTCGGTTGGACGAACCACGAAGGCCAGTGGCGCGGGGACGATGCGGAAATCAACCGGCGCACGCCCGTTATCCACACCATCTTCACCACCCCTTCCGGCAGTACCGCGCTGGATCTATTGGAGCAGTGGGATGTGCGCTACGTGGTGGTTGGCGATACAGAACGCAATTACGTGACCAAATTGTGCCGGGATCAAAGTTCGAAATGCAGCGCCGTCCAGGCCCTGGCGAAATTCGATCAGATCCTCACGCCCGTTTTCAACCAGGGTGGGACAACGGTCTATAGGGTGCCGGCTGCGCCATGATTACGATGGCGGGGCGCCTCAGGCCGGCTAAAATAAAAGAGGATGAGAAGAAATGTAATCAGAACGTTGGGATAAATATAGCGGAAGTTATGAACGGGCATCGATAACGCCAGCGAAAGGCTGTTCAATATCACCGGCAAGGCAATGAGGATGGAACGCCAGCCCCTTGCAAAAACCAAGAGGGTCGTGAAGACACACGCCAGGAAAAGGTAGAGCCCCCCGCGCCAGAAAATGGGATAAGTCAACGGGTTACTATTGATAAAAATTAAAACTTTATCAAAAGCCGCTTTGAGGGGTGTATTTCGCTGCGGATGGGCGAATATTTCTGGATGGAAGATCCAATCGAGAAGTTTTCCGGAAACAACGTAAAAGTCAAGCGTCCACTGGCGATAGCTGCCTCCCGGCGGGATGATCCTCCACTGCAAACCCATCAGGTCGAGCTCGGAACGGAGCACAATACCAGGGTACTTTTGGGTTAGCGCAAAAAAGACACGCATCAGATCATTTTTGTTCCGGTCGATCTTGTTTAACACATCCTCATCTTCCATTGACCCCCAGGGCTTGGTCATCGTATCCGCCATATAGGGGTTGTATTCTTCCTTCCACACCCGCATCGGCGCAAGCTTTTCGAGAACCGTGATTTGCTCATCCGTAAACTGCCCGCCGTAATAGACGACCGCGCTGATGTGTTGAATGGGCACAACGTACAGGACTGCATTTGAATTCGGCGCGGCTTTCAAGATTCCAAAAGCAATGATGTTGCGTACCCCGAACACCAGCGTGAAAGCCACCAGGCCAGCCAGCAGCACTTGCCTCCATTTCTGGAAATAGAACAGCAAAAGCGCAGGGGGAATAATGACCAGTAAGAGCAGGCCATTATGCCGGAAGAGATACACGCATGCCAGAATGATCCCCAGCCAGGCGCAATTTTTCCACTGCTTCAGCCACTCCCCACCGGTATACCAGATAAGCCCCAGCATAAAAGCCAGGACGAAATTGGCAATGGTATAGGGAATATCTTTCCATAACGTTACCAGCAGAATTCCGTTGAACGGGAGCAAAGCAAACCCTATGGATGAAATGAACAGCGCTCGCCTGGAAAAACCGCGCCCTTCAAAAAAAGACATCACCCAGCCCCAGGCGACCGCCAGCGATCCAATCTGGAAGATACTGATGATCGCCGGGCTGTACCAGATGCGGGTCAGCAAGAACTCCAAAAGCGTATGGCCAACCGGGTTCCAATCATTTAAAAAGTGCACATTTTGAATCTCGGACCATTGGGTAAAGGAATCTGCGGTAAGAATCCCAGGCCAATAAACGTACAGGAATGCAGACCATACCAGCAGGCAGGGAACTGCATAGAAAAGGATTCGAAAACCTTTCCAGGCCGGCGACCGCGGTTCGGGCTGCTCAACCGGGTGCAACGGGCACGTCTTGATCCATAAGACAGAAATCAAGAGAAATATGAACAGGACGGCCAGCCCGATAACCGAAACATTCTCGATGAGGTTGGCCAGATCTTTGATCTGCCCGGAAGGATTGAAAACCGCGAAAGCCTGCACCAGCCGGTCCGCATCGGTCAGCATTTGGGCAGGGAGCATCAAACAGAACAGCAGCCCGAGCCCCGCAAAGGCGATGGTATGTTTAACGTTAATGGCAGCAATATTTCCTCTGAAAACGCTCCAGCAAAACCAGAGGATAGGCAGTGAAAGCGCCAGCAAGAGAATGGTGACCGGTAAAGGAAGGCCAATCAGGAACCAGAAGTACAGATCAACGATAAATAAGAGGGCAACGATCCCTTTGCTTTGAACCAGCCTATGGAAAATTCGCATAAAACATAACCAGTGGGTTTATTTTTGAACCAAAATATTATACTTTACTTCCCCCTGCCTCAGCCCCTGTTTTTCATTTCTTTCAGCACTGCCTTCGCCGCGTGATACCCGCACATACCGTGAACGCCACCGCCCGGCGGGGTAGATGAGGAACAGATGATAGATCCCTTTTGCCGGAGTAGAATACGGCACCCAACGCGCAACCGGGCGCGTAAAGAACTGGGTCAGGATCTGCGCGCCGCCGTTGATGTCGCCGCCAATGTAGTTGGGATTATATTTTTCCATCTCCTGGGCATTGGTTAATTTGCGGGCCAGGATGCGGCTGCGAAAACCAGGCGCAAAGCGCTCAATCTGATCCTCAATCGCCTGGCTCATGTCCTTGTTCGAGCCGTTGGGCACGTGGCAGTATGCCCACAGCGTATGCTTGCCGCTCGGCGCGCGGGTCGAGTCAAACAACGACTGCTGGGTAACCAGGACGAAGGGGCGTTCGGCATGCTCGCCGTGCAAAGCGGCCCGCTCTGATGCGCTGATCTCCTCAAACGTCCCGCCGACGTGTACGGTTCCGGCGCGCAGGCACTCGGCAGCCTTCCAGGGAACCGGGCCGTCCAGGGCATAATCGATCTTGAAAACACCCGGGCCGTAGCGATAACGGCCCAGCGCGCCGCGGTAGCCCTCCGGCAGGCGCTGCCCCGCGATCTTCAACAGCTGGCGCGGCGTAACGTCGAACAGCAGGCTGCGCGCGTCAGGCAGCTCTTCCAGGCTGTTCACCGGCCGGCCGGTTGTGATGGTTCCGCCCAGGGATTGGAAGTAGCGCGCCATGGCGTCCACGATCGCCTGCGAACCGGTGCGCGCCATCGGCCAGCCGATGGCATGCGCCAGCAGGGAAAGGATCAGTCCGAAGGAGGCGGTAGCCGGGGCATCTAATGGGAGCATCGAATGCGCCGCCATCCCGGCAAAGACGGCCCGCGCCCGCGGACCGCGGAAAAAGGTTTTCACAAATGTTTCGGCGGGCAGCAGCGCCAGCAGCCCAAAGCGCGCCATCGCCAGCGGGTAGCGCGGTGGAATGGGGAAAGGACCCAGCAGATCCCGCAAAATCTTCAAGCCAGTCGGCCACCAGCGGGATCATCAACCGGGTATAGGCACCCTCGTCCGCGCCCAGGCCGGCCGCCGATGCTTCGATCGAGTTTTGAATCACCACGGCAGTGCCGTCATCCAGCGGATGCGCCACCGCGTAGGGTGGAAAAATCCATTCCAGCCCGAATTTATTCAGTGCCAGGTCCTGGAAAAACGGCGACCCAACCCCCAGCGGGTGGATCGCGGAACAAATATCATGCCGGAAACCCGGCAGGGTCAGTTCGGCGGTGCGCGCGCCCCCGCCAATCGTATCCCGGCCTTCGATGACGTGCACCGAGCGGCCCGCCCGGGCCAGCGTAATCGCGGCGGCCAGTCCGTTTGGACCGCCGCCGACGATTACGGCGTCGCAAGCTGGCGAATGCAACCAATCAACAGCATTGTCATCGGCATTGCGATTTGAATTCATTTCCGGTTGATTATCTCCCCCCAATTTTTCGACCAAACCAGCGGAACGGGATACTGAGCGTGTAGAAGGTGGTGCGGACGCCGGCATTGTGCCAGATATTTCGGACCCCCGACCACTGCAAGCGCGAGTCGACACACATACGCGTCAGGGTGGGCTCTGCTTGCGAGCCAAAACGAGCTGCCAGGTTGCGCAGCGTGTCCTTCCAAAAATCATCTTCCATCTTATGCCCGATCCCAACCCGCAGCACCACCTCGTACAGCGGGTCGCTGCCGCGCACCAGAGCCTGGATTTGCGCAAAGCGTTTCTCTTCTTCCTCCAGAACGCTAAAGGTAATCAACCCCGCGAACATATGCCCTTCAGGGGTCAAAAAGGAGAAGGATTCTTCGTCGGCGTAGATTACCAGCACCCCGGTCGAGATCATCGGCGAGCCGCCCGGAGCATTGATCCCACCTGGACCGGACAGGTTCAGCACCGCCACATCCCCCGGTTTGATCGGGCCGCTGCTGCTGTAAAAGTAATTTCCCTTAGGCCAGAAACTGGCAAAATTCTCTTTCCACACGCGCATCACCTCCTGAGGCGATGCCTGCACGCCGTCCAGGGGGATGCGGTAGGTTTTCTGCCACATCTGCCCAAAACCAGATAATGGGTTGGTGACATTCCGCCCGGTGACATTCAAGTTAACCGCGCCGTCTGGTACGGCGGAAACGCTCAACCGTTTCACCGGCGCGGCCCAATTATCCATGCGGGTTTCATTTGGATCGCGTTCGGAAGAAGGTTCGTTCATTGGATACTCTCTTTCTAAAAAAACCGATCTGGCATTTGCCTGTCTGGGCAGATACTGCTTAGGCAGATACTGCCAAGGCAGATACTGCCAGGCAGCCAACGCTAAGGCATTGGCTGTCAGGTGGCCAATGCCACCATGGCCTCGGTTTCGTCCGGGTAGATGGCGATGGCTTCATTGAGCCGGGTCAGTTCAAATATCTGCGTGTAATGACTATTCAAGCCAAACGCGGACAGGCGCTGGTTCTGGCGACGCACGCGAATCAGCAAGGTCACCAACAGGCCGATCCCGGAGCTGTTCATATAATCCAAACCGGTAAAATTTAACAGGATGGTACGGGCTCCCTGCGCGCAGGCCTGGTTGTAGGCCTCCATCAGCACCGGCTCCGCTGTGGCATTGATTTCACCGTGGATATCCATAATGCAGGCAGTGCTGCTTGCCTTGCGTACCGTCATTGTTACACTGGGTTGCTTCATTTCGTCCTCCAATTCCGATGCTTGACTCGTATCCGTTCCTTCACCTGAAAAGCAGGCCAATCGATCATCGATTGTGCGGCGCCGCTTGCATTGCGCTGGTTTCGTCCGGGTAAATACGCATAAAATCAGCCAGGCGCGTGATCTGAAAAATTTCCAGGTAGTGATCACTCAACCCCCACACCGACAGGCTGCGGTGCGCTTTTCGCGCGCGCGCCAGCAGCCCGACGATCAGGGCAATGCCCGTGCTGTTCATGTAGGTCACGCTGCTAAAGTTCAGGACAATTGTCGCCGGGCTGAGCGTTTCCGCTTCATCGTACGCCCGGTTGAGCGCTTCCTCGGCAAAGGCGTTTATTTCCCCACTCAGATCGATGGCTGCCAGCGCCAATTCTGGCTGACCGCGTACCTGGGCCATAAAATTCGAATGGTTCATCTAAGCCTCTCCTCCCAGATGCAGGACCAGTTCAACCACGTGATGGCTGTCGTCCCCGGTAACCCGCATCTCATCGACCATATTTTTAATCAGGAATAATCCCCAGCCGCGCGGTGTTTGTAACCCGGCCAGTTTCGCGTCCAGATCGGGCATCTCCGGCTGCGGGATCACCTGCTCCCCGCTGTGCCCGCCGCTGTCCCGGATGCAGACCACCAGATCGCGCTGCGTGGGCGAAATATTTGAAATGCTAATTTCAATCTCCACCGGCTTATCGGGCCGGTATTGGTTGCCGTGTTCCATGGCGTTCATCGTGGCTTCCGCCACAGCCGTCTTCAAGCGTTCCAGGCGAGTGCTGTCCAAACCCAGCCGCGCCGCCACAATGCCTACCTGTTCCATCACCTGGCGTTCGTTGCCAGGCTGGCTGGCGACGGTAAACGCGGCCAGCCTGCGCGGCTCTGCATTCTCCGGCGCGGCCGGCGGTACGGCCCCGGTCGATGGCACACCGGCGATCGTGGGGCTGGTGGATTGGGCTTCCCGTTCCACCGACACAAAGGTCACATCGTCCTCCTGCTCCCAATTCGGCCCGGTAAAAACCGCCAATTCATTGATCAGGCAGTTGATCATCTCATCCGAACAGGTCGGCTGGGCCAGCAGATCGCGCATGCGCGGGAACCCAAACATCTCCCCACCCGGATTGTGCGCCTCGATAATCCCATCGCTGTAAAGAATGACCTGATTGCCGGGTTCCAGGTCGGCCTCTTTCTCTTCATAGAGCATCTCGGGCATTAAACCCAGCGGCATCCCGCGGGCGCGCAGCTCGACGACCCCCTGCCCGCTGCGCAGATAAGGCAGGTTATGCCCGGCATTCGCGTACTGGATGCGGCCGGTGGCCGGGTCCAGCAGCACATACAGGCAGGTGACAAACATATTCGCCGGAATATCCGGGCACAGGTTGTTATTGGCCTGCTCCAGCACCGCGCCAGGCGCCACCAGGCGCTCGGCCGCGGTACGCAGAATACTGCGCGTGGTCGCCATCACCAGCGCCGCCGGCACGCCCTTATCCGTCACATCCCCAACAATGATGCCTAACCGCCCATCTGGGAAATAAATAAAATCGTAAAAGTCGCCGCTGACGGCGCGGGCCGGCTGCCAGTGCGCCGCCATCTTCCAGCCGGGCAGGCTCGGCACCTGTTTGGGCAGCAGGGTCTGCTGAATAACGCGCGCCACGCGCAGTTCCTGCGAAATCCGCTCGCGCTCGCGCGCCTCGGCCTGCTGCTGGCGGGCCAGCTGCGCCACGCGCAGCGCCGGGGCCGCCTGGGCAGCCAGTGTATTCAGCAGGCGCCGGTCATCCGTTGAATATTCCTGCTCGCTGCGCCGCGGGCCAAGGTTGAGCAGGCCAATGAGTTCTCCCTGGCTGATCAGCGGGACCACAACCTTCACCCCGGCTTCCTTCAAGCGCTCGAGCGTCGGCGACTCAAGGTGCAGCTTTTCCACCTCGACCACGCTGGAAACGCTCAGTAAATACGCCAGCAAGGGGTCATTGGAAGGCATATCAAACTCAAACGTCTGTCCGCGGGCTGCCTGCTCCACCGCCACAGGGTTTTGCTCTTCCGCGAGAGATTCACGGCGCCGGCGAAAAAGGTTGAACCAGGATTTTCGGATGAGGGTCATTAATCTGCCTCACATTTCCCTTTCAAGGACCATTTTACGAGGGCAGTGTCCGCGTAAGGTTACGGAAAGCGTTACGGTGTACCGTCTTTCCCGATACGGTCTCTCCCTGAGTATATTTTACCTATTTACTCAAAGATTCGCGAATATTGTTACAGCCCGCCCCAACCAAATACGTTACGAAATAACCAGCCGATGCGAAAGATGGACAATCAGTAGTTTTTGAGTAAAATATTCATTATTATCGCAATCGCATCGGCTGGTTTGGATGTTCCGTTCTGCGAAGGCCATAAAACCGAACATCCAAACAAGGGAGGATCAAGTTTTGACCGGGCTCGTTCTGCACCTTTTTGGCTCACCGCGGATGGAATTAAATGGCGCGCCGGTGGAAGTTGACACACGCAAGGCCACCGCGCTGCTGGCCTACCTGGCAGTCACCGGCGAACCATACCAGCGCGATTCGCTGGCCGCCCTGCTCTGGCCGGACTACGACCAGACCAGCGCCCGCGCCGCGCTGCGGCGCACGCTCTCCACGCTGAACCGGGCGCTGGCAAGCGAACCGGGCGAAAAGTATCTGGAAATCTCGCGCGAAAGCATCGGTCTGGCCGCTGGGGCAAAAATCTGGCAAGATGTAAGCGAATTCCGCCGGCTCATTGCCTCGCAGACCGCGCATGGGCACGCCGCCAATGAAATCTGTCCCAGTTGTTTGCAGGCGCTTGAAGCGGCTGCCGCGCTGTACCCCGAGCCGTTTATGGCCGGTTTTAACCTGCGTGACAGTTCCGCATTCGAGGAATGGCAGTTTTTTCAAGAAGAAACGCTGCGGCGGATTTTGTCCGGCGCGCTTGAAAAGCTGGCTTATGGACTGGCCGCCGCGGGCCGCGTTGAAGAGGCCATCCAGTACGCCCGGCGTTGGCTGGCGCTGGATACCCTCAGTGAAGATGCCCACCGCCAGCTAATGCTGCTGTATCTCCAGTCCGGGCAGCGCAACGCCGCCCTGCGCCAGTACCGCGAGTGCGTGCGCATCCTCGACCAGGAGCTGGGTGTCGCGCCATTGGAAGAGACGACCCAGTTATATAACACGATCTTAAACCACACCCCCCTGCCCGAAGCACAAACCCGGCTGCGCTTCGTCCCCACCGCGCCCGCGCGGATGCCGCCCGAAAAAGAGCCGCCCGAAAAAGCACCGGCGGCCAAAGCGCCGGCGGTAGAAGCGCCGGACCAGGCGCCGTCCTTGCCCGCCGAGGCCGACCGGCCGCCGTCCAGCCCGCTGGTTGGGCGGCATGAGGAGCTGGCGCAGATCGACCGGCTGTACCAGTCAACCCGGGCAGACGGCTGCTTCGTCGCGCTGGAAGGAGAGGCCGGCATCGGGAAGACGCGCCTGGCCGAAACATTCCTGCAGAAAGCGCGGGCAAAAGGCGCGCGCGTAATCCAGGCGCGCTGTTACGCCGGGGAGGCCGGGCTGGCCTATGCGCCCTTTGTGGAAGCATTCAACCAGGCTTTGAACCAGCCAGATGCCGCCGCCCGGCTAAAGCCGCTGCCGCCCGGCGCGCTGGCCGAGATTGCCCGGCTGCTGCCCGATATTACCAGCCTGGTACAGGCCCCCGCGCTGGATCCGCCGGCCGTCTCCGATGGAGCCCAGGTGCGTTTCTTCGAAGCCCTGCGCCAGGGACTGCAAGCCCTCCTGGCCGGGCCGGTGCCGGGGGTGCTGTTTCTGGACAATCTGCATTGGGCTGACTCTGCCTCGATCGACCTGCTTACCTACCTGGCCCGGCGGTTGAAAAATACCGGGCTGTGGCTGCTGGCTGCCTGGCGCAGCGAGCCAGGCGAGACCGCCCAAAGCCTGGAACGGCTGGCCGCCGAGCTGGCCCGCGGCGGGCAGGGCCAGCGCTTCCAGCTCAAACGCCTGAAGCAAGCCGATGTGGTTGAGCTGGTGGTCCGCGCATATCCTGGAGCGCCCGGCCTGGAACCGGCCGAGGTTCTCGGGCGGCGCCTGTACCAGGAAAGCGAAGGACTGCCGTTCGTGGCGGTCGAGTACCTGGCCATGCAGTCACAATACGCGGCGGAAACAGTCTCCGGCGCCGCCAGTATTCCTGGCGCCGCCAGTTCCTCTGGCGCCGACTGGGAAATGCCCGGCAGCGTGCGGGATCTGCTGCACTCCCGTTTGGAAAACCTGGATGCGGCCGCCCTCCAGCTCCTCTCGACCGCCGCGGTAATTGGGCGCTCGTTTGACGATCATACCCTCCAGGAAGTCAGCGGGCGCAGTGAAATCGAAACCGTCGATGGGCTGGACCGCCTGATGGCAGCCGGTTTGGTGACCGAACAAAGCCGCCCGCAGCGCTCCAGCGGGGAAATCCGCTACGATTTCACCCACGAAAAACTGCGCGCCCTGATCTACGAAGAGACCAGCCTGGCGCGCCGCCGCCTGCTGCACCGCCGCATCGCGGAAACGCTTTCGCGCTTACCGGGGGCGCGTTCCGAGAACCCCGGTATGGTCGCCTACCATTTCCAACAGGCCGGCCTGGATGCCCAGGCCGCGGAGTACCATCTGCTGGCCGGCGAGCGCGCCCGCCGCTTGTTCGCCAATACCGAGGCCATGGTTCATTTCCAGTCCGCGCTGGCTGCCGGTCACCCGGATACCCCCCGGCTGCATGAAGCCATCGGGGACCTGCATGTGCTGCGCGGCGATTACAGCGCCGCCCTAACCAGCTACCAGACCGCCGCCGCGTTGTGCACGCCTGGCTGTCTGGCCAACCTGGAGCACAAACTCGGCAGCGTGCACCAGCGCCTGGGCGAATGGGACCTGGCGGAATGTCATTTCCTGGCCGGGTTGGAAGCGCTGGGCGATGCGCCGGAAAGCCCGCTGCACGTGCGTCTCTTTGCCGGGCGGGGACTGGTGGCGCACGCCCGTGGGTATTTCGAAGCGGCCCAGTCCATGGCCGGTCAGGCGCTGATGCTGGCCCAATCCGCCGGAGATCCGCATGCCCTGGCGCAGGCCTACAACTTGCTGGGCGTGCTGGCTCGTTCAAACGGCCAAACGGAAGCTGCGATCCGCGCGCTGGAAGACAGCCTGCGGGTCGCCGAAAATCTCGACGACCCTTTAGCGCGCATCGCCGCGCTCAACAACCTGGCCCTCGCTTATGGAGAAAACAACAGCCTGGATGAGGCTGTCCGCCTGGAACGCCAGGCGCTGGAACTATGCCAGAAACGCGGTGACCGCCATTACGAAGCCGCGCTGCACAATAACCTGGCGGACCTGTTCCACCGCGCCGGGCGTGAAGAGGAATCCATGCAGCAGCTGAAGCAGGCAGTCGTCATTTTCGCTGAAATTGGCGCCCCCGCGGAGGCAAGCCAGCCGGAAATCTGGAAGCTCACCGAGTGGTAGCCGGTTTTTTAGGCGTGTAATTTCCGCGCAGCACGGCTTGACCTCAGGAATTTTTCCGCTCCAGATATTCCTTCAGTGCAATCGCCTGGTTATGTTCTATGTCCTTTGCGCCGTATACCAGGGTAAGCGGGCCACGCCGGGCAATTTCCAGCAGCGGCTGCCAGGCCGCTGGGTTTGCGTCCAGCTCTTCATAATAACGCTGGCGGAACGCTTCCCAGCGGGCCGGGTCATGCCCAAACCATTTTCGCAGGGCATCACTGGGCGCCGCTTCTTTCAGCCACCCGGCAATCGCCAGTTCATCCCGCTTTACACCGCGCGGCCATAACCGGTCAACCAGGTAGCGCTCCCCGTCCGCAGGACTGGGTGAGTCATAGGCTCGTTTCGTGTGGATCTTCATCCGCTTAGCATACCGCAACTTTTTGCAAAATTCCACCGCGCCTAAAAATTTCTCTACACCGGTCGCAGGGGAAATCCCACCCATGCAGGCCGGGACACTCATGCTTGATTAGTCGTCTCGAAAAGATTAAGATTGACATAATAGGGATATATACGATTGCATTTATCCATTTTGTGTATATACTTTGAATAGTAGTTACATGCGGAGGGTAGTGGGATGTCGCGGACAGTAATTGCTAGTTTCGAAAGCGTCTATATCGCAAAAAAAGCCGTTTGGGAGCTGCTTAATATTGGCACCCCTCGGGAAAGAATTGACCTCGCCTCAGAGCGCCTGCAGGAAGAATCTCCCAACCTTGGAATACCGGAAGCGGCCCATTCCGAAATGGTGATCGATGAGCTCCAGGCCGGCGGCGGTGTTGGAGCCGGGATCGGAGCATCGTTGGGCATAATGGGTGGCTTATTATTGGCTCTTGGCGAAATGAACCTTCCCTTCCTGGCAGCCTTGAGGTTTGGATCTGCCAGCCTGCTGCCTGAACTCGCCGCGCTAACCGGTATTGGCCTGCTGGCCGGCGGCATTCTCGGCAGCCTGTTTGGTGGGCTGATCGGTCTCGGCATCTCCGAAGAGGAGGTTCAGCAGTACGCGAAAACCGTTCGCCGCTCCAAGGTCACCGTCATGGTCGTGGCAGATTGGGATACCGTAGATGGGACCATTGCGGTCCTGGAACGCTTCAACCCCTTGGAGCTCCAGCAAAAAGCCATCGAGTGGCAGAAGGCCGGGGAACGGGAAAAGAAACTGGCGGAGCGGGCGCTGCATGTAAAAGTCACTGAACAGGACCCCCCCCGCTAAAGAATAGCGTATTTTCCCCCGCCCCATGCCTGGGTAAACCTTCGCTTTTTTATGTAGCAGCGATCAAATTGTGCTAAACTCTCCTGTAACTGTTTGCGGTAAGGTTGTTTACATCAGGCAAACGCACAGGGGAGCGTTTTATGGCAGCACCCAAAGAATCGGGCCAGATCCGTAAAGAAAAAGCGATCGCAGATATCACCGAAATCCTGGAGGGCAGCAGCAAAAAAGGCCCCATCGCCAGAATGCTGCCTTTCCTGGGACCGGCCTTTATTGCCAGTGTCGCCTATGTGGACCCCGGCAATTTTGCCACCAACATATCCGGCGGGGCGCGTTACGGCTACATCCTGCTGTGGGTGATCATTGCTTCAAACCTGATGGCCATGCTCATCCAGGCGCTTTCGGCCAAGCTGGGCATTGCCACCGGGAAGAACCTGGCCGAACAGTGCCGCAGCAATTTCCCGCGCCCGGTGGTCTGGTTTATGTGGGTGCTGATGGAATTGGTAGCCATGGCGACCGACCTGGCCGAGTTCCTCGGCGCAGCGCTGGGCTTCTACCTGCTCTTCGGGATCCCGCTCTGGGTGGCTGGGATCATGACCGGCATCGCCACGTTCATCATCCTCGGCCTGGAACGCTACGGCTTCCGCCCCTTGGAAGCCGTAATTTCCGGTTTTGTGGGCGCGGTAGCCATCTGCTATGTGATCGAAACCATCCTCGACCGGCCCGATTGGGGTTTGGTGGGCTATCACGCCGTGGTGCCACAGTTTCAAGGGCCGGAGAGCATCGTTCTGGCGGCCGGTATCCTGGGCGCCACGGTGATGCCGCATGCCATCTACCTGCACTCGGCGCTGACCCAGGGCCGCATTGTGGTGAAAGACCCGCGCCTGCAGAAGCGCCTGTTCCGCTTTGAAATCTACGATGTGCTCATCGCCATGGGCATGGCCTCCCTGATCAATGGCGCGATGCTGATCATGGCCGCATCCACCTTTCACGCGACCGGTAATCAAGATGTCGGCTCAATTGAAAAAGCCTACGTGACGCTGGAGCCGCTGTTGGGCCAGGCCGCCTCGTGGATCTTTGGCGTCTCGCTGCTGGCCTCCGGTTTGTCTTCGGCATCGGTGGGCACCATGGCCGGGCAGGTGATCATGCAGGGCTTCCTGCATGTGGATATCCCGGTCTGGATTCGCCGGCTGGTGACCATGGTGCCTTCGATGATCGTCATCTTTATCGGTCTTGATCCAACCAAAACCCTGGTCTTCAGCCAGGTGCTGTTGAGCTTTGGCCTGCCGTTTGCCGTCATTCCGCTGGTCATGTTTACCGCGCGGCGCAGCTTAATGGGTGAGCTGGTCAATCATCGCGTTACCACGGTCATCGCCTCGGCCATTGCCGTGCTCATCGTGGTGTTGAACCTGTACCTTATTTACCAAACCTTATTCGGAGGATAAGCATGATTTCGAATATCCTCGTTCCCCTGGATGGCTCCACCCTGGCAGAAGCTGCTCTCCCAGGCGCGCTGTGGTTCAGCCGGTTGTTCGACACGCACGTGACCCTGCTGCACGTGATCGAGCACAATGCGCCTACCAGTGTGCACGGCGAACGCCACCTGACCAACGAAACCGACGCGCTCAATTATCTAAAATCGATTGCCGAACACTTTCCCCCGGGCACGCGGGTAGATTTTCACGTCCACACGGAAGAGGTGAGTAATGTACCCCGCAGCATCGCGATGCACGCCGGTGAACTGGTACAGGACCTGGTGGTATTGTGCTCGCACGGCAAAAGCGGGCTGCGCCAGTTTATCGTCGGCAGCATCGCGCAAAAAGTGATCTCCTACGGCAGCACGCCGGTGCTGCTGATCCATCCGCAGCGCGACCAGCAGGCGCTGTTCGGGCATATCCAGCGCCTGCTGGTCGCGCTGGATGATGACCCCGAGCATATTTGCGGCCTCGAGCTGGCCGGTTTAGTCGCCGGGCGTTCCGGGGCAGCCCTGGATTTGGTGCATGTGGTCCCCCGGCTGGGGAGCCTCAAGGGGCAGGAAGCTGCCGCCAGCAAACTGCTCCCCGGGGCTACCATCGCCCTGCTGGAAATCGAGCAGCAAGAAGCGGCCTCCGTGCTGGCCGAGCGCGCCAAACCCCTGCAAGAAAAGGGCATCGAAGTAACCTGGGAGGTGCGGCGCGGCGACCCGCCCGAACAAATCGCTGAAGCCGCGGCAAGCGCGGACGCTCAAATGATTGTGCTGAGCACGCATGGAAAGACCGGCATCGGCGCATTCTGGGCCGGCAGCGTGGCGCCCCGCGTTCCCACCCGCACCGATCTGCCGCTGCTGCTGGTGCCAACCTGCTGGACCCAGGCGGAATAAAGCGCCTTGCAAAGGCTTAGCGGAAAATATCTTCCGCCTGCATTTGCGCTGCATCCAGCGCATTTTGCGCGTCCTTTTCGCCCTTGAATACCTGTGTCGCAGCCTGACTGAATAATTCCAGCACATTGCCAAAGCGCTCGTTACGGAACATCTCCATGCCCAGCACCACCATCTGGGGCGGCAGGCTGCGTGCTACGGTAACGCGGGCCGCATCGGCGCGAGCGGCGTACTCCTGCGAATCGATCTGCGACTGGAGCGGCGGCACCAGAATACCCGCGGCAGCCGGCTGTCCCATTAAGAAGCTGATCCACTGCCAGGCCTCTTCCGGATGCTCCGACTTTGCGAAAATGAAGTAGCCGTCCAGTGTCGCCACATTAAACTGCTCATGATATGCCGGCAGCGGCAGAGGCGTCGCATCATCCGGGCCCAGGTTGGCAAAGTTGGCGTGGTCCAGCCAATCGATCCAGAAACCACAGTTCGAGCGCGCCAGCAGCTCGCCTACCCCGCGCACGTTTTCTCTATCCGGAATAATCCCCATATCGGTCTTCAGACCGGCATACCAGTTCAGTGCATCTACATTCGCCCGCTGGTTGAGCGTCGGGCGGGAAACCAGGGTCAGGCTGTCAAACAGCCCGCCGCCAAACAGATAGGTAAAAATGGCTCCGTCCGTAAACATTGGATGGCTGCAAAAGCCATAAATATATCGGTCCGTCCCGATCAATGCCTCCCCGGTATTGTTGATCGCCATTGCCGTGGTGACAAATTCATCCAGCGTCCAATTTGGCGGGGGCGGCTGGACGCCTGCCGCGGCGAACTTCCGCGGCGAATAATACACCACAAACGGGTTGATCCCTGCTGGAAGGCCAACCAGTTTGCCGTTCATCTTCAACCCTTCCAGGGCGCCAGGGTATATATCGGACTGAGGGAAGTCTTTCGCGGTGGAAACCTGTAAATCGATGGGCAGGAATCCACTGGCCACCGCTTCCGGGATCATGGTCACCGATAAACGGATGGCATCCGCTCCCGCTATCCGGCTTTCCAGGTTGCGAATGCCGTCAAACTCCCTTTCGAGCGGTTCAAGCTGGATGGTAATGTTGGGATGCTGGCGCTGGAATTCTTTTGCCAGCGGCTCAACATTGGCGACGTCTTTGATGTACAGGTAGCGAAGGGTAACCGGCTCGTCTGGCACACCCAGGGAAAGCCCGGAACAACCGGCCAGCAGGGCCGTGATGAGCACGAACAGGAATACGCGCTTCCCCGTGGAAACATACCTTTGCGCCATAATCGTCCCTCCTACCACTGCTCGAAAGGTGGCTGCGGGCGCGTGCATTGCCCGCAGCCACCGGATTAACCCGCTATCCTACCGGCTGCACCCATTCCCGGCCCAACTTGCTCAGCCCTGCGTTTCGCTCAAAAGCAGTTGTTTGGAAGGGCCGCAGCAAGATCGCAAAGTGGAATGTGCCCGGCGCCACCAGGTACTTGTCCAGCGTGCGCGGGCCGCACGAGTTGCCGCCCAGGCCGCACTGCGCCAGGTCGAGATGGAAGAACGTCTCCGCTTGCCGGTTCAATTCATTGGTGTGGTAGGCCTTATACAGGTTTTCGATCGTATAGTGGCTGACCGATACCTCCAGCAGCGGCTCCCCGACCGCCAGCAAGCCCGTTTCACCGTTTGATAACGCTGCCCAGCGCACATCCGTTTTGTTACCGTTCTCTTGGGGCATAATGTACGGCACGTACTGCTCGTCAACCGTGCCCTGATACAACCCCACCGGCACCCCGGCTTTGCGGTCGCTGTAGCTTTCCTCAGGTCCGCGGCCCAGCCAGGTAAACTGCTCGAACCCGGCCGGCGCGGTCAGGGTCACCCCCAGGCGCGGCAGCGCTGGAAGATCCCCAAAACAGGTGATATCCTGGTCCATGTGCACCGCGCCGTTGCCATAAATCGGTATACAGGATCGTGTGCTGGAACCCGGCATCTATCCCTGCCGCCTGGATCGTATGCTTTGCCCGCACCTTGACGGCTTGTGGAACCGGCTGCTCGCAAGATAGCGAATCGAGACGATTCTCTAACCTGTCCAGGCCGGCCTTGAGCCACTGGGCCAGCATCTTGCGGTCCTCGTTTTCCATCCATTTGAATCCGTCGTTGTCGGTTGGTGCGCGCCAGGCATTCAGCCGCGGACCCGTCTGGACCAGGTCCGTGCCCTGCCACGCATAACGGCGGATCACGCCGCTCGCCCGGTCGAAGGCCACCACGAAATCCTCGCCGCGGATGACGAGCTCGGCGGCATCTTCCTCAACGTGCAGCGGCGCCATTTCGGCTGCGGTAAGGATTACCGGTTCGGGGGCCGGCACGGGCATCTTAAACTGCTCCCAGGCCACTTCGTGTCCGGCTTTGGCCCAAAGGGTATCTTCTGCCAGAACAAAGCGCAAGCTCAGGAAGCATTCCGCGCCGGGCGCCAGCCGCGGCTGGCTGATAGGCACCGCAATCGTTTCGCTGAAGCCCGGGCGGGTCTTCAAGCGCGGCAGCGGCCCGCTTTGCAGCACTTCACCGTCCGCCGACAGCTGCCAGGTCCCGGCCAGGTGGCCGAGGGTTACGAAATCATGCTTGTTGGTAATTTCTATCCGGCCCTGCGCCAGGTCCACTGCATTGAATGCCACCGGCTGGATAAGCTTTTTGAACTCCACCATGGGGGGGTGAGGCGTGCGGTCGGGCCAGATCAGGCCGTTGATGCAGAAATCCATATCGTTGATCGTATCGCCAAAGTCGCCGCCGTACGCCCAGTAGCTTACGCCCTTTTCGTCAATTTTGGTCAGGCCCTGGTCCACCCAGTCCCAAATAAAACCGCCTTGCAGCCCGTGGTACGTTTCGATGGCTTCCCAATACTCTTTCAGGTTGCCCACCGAATTGCCCATCGCGTGCGCATACTCGCACATAATTAACGGGCGCTTGTAGTTTTCATTCAGCGCATAATCGACGATGCGGTTGATCGGCGGGTACATCGGGCACACCAGGTCGGAAGACAGATGGCCCGCGTCCCAGCCCAGGCGCATCGCGCCTTCATAATGGACGATGCGCGAGGGATCATAACCGCGGATCCAACCGGCGATGGCATCGTGGTTCGGGCCGTACCCCGAACTCGTTCCCCAGCGACCAGGTGATCACAGACGCATGGTTCTTATCACGCTCCACCATGCGCGCGCCGCGTTCCAAAAAGGCCGCGCGCCATTCGGGCTCGTTGCACAGGCGGTTATATACCGAGTGTGTCTCGATGTTGGCCTCGTCCCACACGTATATCCCATATTCATCGCACAGGTCATACCAGCGCTCGTCATTCGGGTAATGGCAGGTGCGCACGGCGTTGATATTGAACGTTTTCATCAACAAAATATCCGCCAGCATCATCTCCATGGTTAACGCCTTGCCGCGTTTGTCGTCATGCTCGTGCCGGTTAACCCCCTTGATCAACACAGCCTTGCCGTTAATCAACAGCTCGCGGTTGCGGATTTCCACCTTGCGGAACCCCACCCGGTGCGCGTATGCCTGCACGACCTCCCCCTCCGGGTTGCGCAGCGTGACCACCAGCGTATACAAGACTGGCGTCTCATGCGACCACAGTTTCGGCGCTGTCACCGGCTGGCTGAGGGTGACTTTTGCCACATCCCAGTTGCTAAATTCGTATTCAGCGCTCACCGGGTCCGCAAAGACGGCTTTGCCATCCGCGTCAAAGAGCTGCATTTCCACCCGGTAGCCGTTCGCCTGCTCGGGCGCGCCGCCAATTTTTGCCACAACCGTTAGCGATCCGTCTTTCAAATCCGCATTTAACGCGGGCTGCGCAAACACATCCGCCAGGTAGATCTGCGGCAGCGCGTAGAGCATCACCTCGCGGTACATGCCTGCCATGCGCCAGTGGTCCTGATCTTCCAGGAACGAGCCGTCCGACCAGCGGATCACTTCGGTGACCAGGCTGTTTTTCCCCGGGCGGACGTACTCGGTGATTTCAAACTCGGCCGGCAGGCGCGAGTCTTTACTGAAGCCAACTTTTTGTCCATTGACCCACACATAGAACGCCAACTCTACTCCACCAAACGAGAGGATCACCCGCCGGCCCTGCCAGTCGCCGGGCAGGTCGAATTCACGGCGGTAAAGACCGGTCGGGTTGTCTTCCTGCGGAACAAAGGGCGGCGTGTTCGGGATGGGCATCTTCACGTTGCAGTAGATCGGCTTGTCATACCCTTGCAGCATCCAGTTGCCCGGCACGGCGATTTCGTCCCAGCCGGAAGCATCGAAATCATCCGCCTGGAACCCGGCGGGAAGGGTATCCGGGTTGGGGGCATAGTGAAATTTCCAGGCCCCATTCAGGCTGCGGTACCAGGGGGTGTTCGCGCCGTCTCTGCTCAATGCGCTGAGCCGGGTCAGCAAAAGGATAACCCGTCGCGTGGGCTGGAAAGCGGTTTAACCCCACGATCTGTGGATTCTCCCAATCGTTGCGTTCCTTGATTGCCATCAGTTCACCTCATGCGGTTATTGAAAATAGTTTTCTCAGTTTTGCTAAAAAGGGGAAGTGCTTGATTTCCAAAATGATTATAAATCACCTTTCCCTCGCGGTGCTACTTTTCAAAAGTCTTATGATTGTTATTTATTGGTAATTTGCCTATTGAAATTCTGTAACAATTAAGTTATTATAACGTTTAACAGAGTTTATCTGTTTGTTGTCGGGGGAGAGCCTTTCAACACTCAGAAAGAAGGGAAAAATGCGTAAATTTATTGCACTTGTTTTTATTTTCGTTGTACTCCTTCTCAATGCCGCGCCTGTACTCGCGTGCGAACCACCCCCGCCGACCACCGAAACCAACTGCGATGATTTGGGTAGGGGGTACCAATTCGGTTTCCGGCTGCAGGGCGCCCCAAACGGGACGTACGCTCTCACCTCGTCCTCTGGCAGGTTGACCGGTGGCGCTCCCTCCGACCGCAATAACACCGTAAAAATCTCCCACAGCGATGCCCGCTCCTTTGATTGGGACGCATCCTTGGGGATTGACGCGGTCATCATCCAGGCGGGTGGGCAAACCAAGGTCAAGAAACTAAACGAAGAAACGAGTGGAAATCGCTTCCATGGCGCAACTGACTGGCGCGGCAAGCCTTACCGCGTCGAAAAAGTTGAATTCTGCTACGACTATGCCCTGGACGTTTCCACAAGCGCGGAAGGCATCCCGACCGGCGGTCCTGCGACCTGGGAAATTACCAAAACCGTAGCAGCCGCCGAAAAATCCGCCTTCGCGAGTGAAAAGGCGGTCTTTGACTATACCGTTGCTGTGCATAAAGTTGCCGGGGGTGACAGCGGTTACAACGTCAAGAGCAACGTGACAATCAAGAACAATACGCCCCTGACCGCTACAATTACCTCGGTCAAAGGCAGCCTCAATCCCGGCTCTGTGACCCTATTATTGGATTGCGGCGATGTGCATTTCCCCTACCGGCTCTCCGCCGGGAATGAGCTAACCTGCAGCGCCGCCACCAGCCTGACCAGCCAGTTAGACGGTACCGTGACTGCGGAAGTCAAGACCTACGGCAAGGTTAGCGGCAACTCAGCCCGGGCAAATATCGCCTGGAGCGGTGCGCCTGCCGCTGCCCCCGCGGACGATGGCAGCCTGGTGACCGTTACCGACACCAACGTCGCTTTTGGCGGCCCCTACACCGTTTCCGGCGACCAGACCTGGACCTACGCGGTTGAGCTTGCCTGCCCGGGTGACCCGGCTGCCTATACCAATGGACAACAGTCAACCAAACTGGACAATACCGCCGCCATTACCGAAACCGGCCAGTCGGCCAGCCAGTCTGTCACGTTGCTGTGCTATGCGCCTACCGTCAGCACAACCGCCGGCGCCACCTATGATGAGCTCTACACGTGGGGAATCACCAAGACCAGCCCGCTAACCGTGCTGGAGCTGCAAGAGAACGAGAGCGCCAGTGTTGACTACGTCACCACGGTTAGCGTCACCAGCCTGACCCAAACAAATGTCAAGCTGGCAGGCTCTGTCACCATCGGCAACCCCCGTCCAGATGCGCCGCTCACCGTCGACCTGATCGACGAAATGGCGCCGGGCGTTCCCGCCCCGCTCGCCGGCTGCGCCAGCCCGCTAACCGTTGCGGCAGGCAAGTCGGTAACCTGTAACTTTGAGACCGCCCCCGAAACGCTGCCCGCGGGCGCCAACAATGTCCAGGTCGTTTTCAACGGCATCACCTTTGCCGCCACCGCGCCGTTCGAAGCCGCGGTCAATGACAAAATCGATGAATGCGTAACCGTCACCGATACCGCCTTCGAAGCACCGCTGGGTGTGGTCTGCGCCGATCAGGCCCCCGCCACGTTCCCCTACAGCGTGACGGTTGGCCCATATCCCAAGTGCCGGGAGACCACCTACCTCAACACCGCCACGTTTGTCACCAACGACACCGGCGTTTCCGATTTCTCGACCTGGGAACTGCCGATCGACATCAAGTGCCCCATCGTGACCAACTGCGTGCGCACCATCCTATACTGGCAGAACCATTCCAACCAGGCTGATCCCACCACCTATAACGCAACCTGGAACCTGGTCTCGCCCAGCGGCCCTGCCACACCCTTCTACACCACCGGGTCTACCTGGATCCAGATCCTGGGAAGCAATGCCGGCACCAGCACCTATCTGAAACTGGCCCAGGCCTACGCCGCCGCAAAACTCAACACCCTTTGGGGAGCATTACCCACTGAGGCGGTCGGCATGAACCTTACGCAGGCCGAAGCATTGTTAGCGCAATATGCCACCACCCAAAGCCAGGTCACCGGCGCCGTCACAACGGAATTCAGAAATGCCACCACGGGACTGAGCAACTTCAACCGTGGCGTAACCGGCTCGCCGGTTTGCACGGACTGCAACGAGTAACCCATAGTCAGTTCATTCGCCTGAAATACCCGGGCCCGCGCCAGTTTTTTCACTGGCGCGGGCCAATTTTTTCCCCACCCATAGCAACCGCTTTTTACGCATCCCGCCGCCGCCCTCCCCCATACCCCCGGGCTGTGTTCCAGCCGCTCGTCCCCGCGACCTTCGCCGGGCTAGGACAACCAGGCCCGGTGAAACCGGGCGGAAATCAAGAATTTTCCCGTTCTTACAGCCGGTTTTAGCGGTTGGCAATGCCAACCGTGGCTTGGGCTTTGTAGCCCGGCGCTTTCGCCAACGAAGTTGGCGCTGGCGCCGGGCATCGATGGAGAACAACAATTCTGAAAAATGCTATCAACTATGAGAAAGCATACCCTACCCCCTGGCTGTGTTCCATCCGCCGTCCCGCGACCCGCGCGCCCTGCATTGTTCTCGCAGGGTGCGAGAAGCGTAGCAACCGACGGTCTGGTCCGAACATCGGGAAGACCGGGTGGTTTGCCAGGCGCCGCGGGGCGCAGCACACCAACATTTGCCCCAGGCCCGCCCTGCCCAAAGGCGCCTTGCGCAGCCTACAAGGTTGAGTTTGATCTTGATCCGCAAGCGCGTTGTTTGGCAAACAACGCGCTTGCGGATAAAAAATCTCCCCCTCCGGTAGGTCACCGGAGAGGGAGCGGGAGGGGAAGATAGATAGGGGAGGGATCTATCATTCCGAAAATTTTGCTCTGCTAAATCAAATTGTTGTTTGCCTTCGGACTGACTACTGAACGAGCTCGACCATCGGCGGGAAGTGGAACAGCTCCGCCGCGTTGTAAAGAATATTCACATCCGGGGTCCCATGGAAGCGGATTTTATCGCAGATGATCGCGGTATGGTATCCCGCATCATTTGGGTTGCCGCCGATATCGCAAAAGGCGCCCGGCGCAAAAATGACACCCTGGAAGTATGCCTCGGAGTTGCCGCCGAAATTGATCTCGGAAGTGTTGCTCTTCGGCACATACAGAGCCATGCCGCCCCACTGGGTGCCGGCTGCATCCTTCATGTCCGTCGCGGCGCGAAAATCGATGCTGTCATTGCCGGTTTGTTTAATCCCGCCGCTCAGCAGCACGACCAGGACGCCTTTCCCAACATAGTCGCCTTTACCAATCCCGCCATTTACGCAGTGAATGCCGGGTTGGAGGGTTCCCTCGCTCAGACCGGAGGAATAGTAGTAATAGTCGACGTCATTGATGACGGCATGTTTTGACCCACCGGAAGCAGCCCAACCGCTGGCTTCAGCTCGCCGACGGGCAGGTCGGATCTCTCATTCCAGCCATCCCATAGGCATCGTCTCTTTCTGGTTTGACCGGACTAAAGGGCTTCGAGCTGCCACTGAAACCATTCTCCATCGCGTAATAGACCTTTCCACCATTGGTCACATTGATCCCACCCGAGGCGCCATTCTTGGTCATGCCGCCGCTCGAGCGGATGTTCCCGCTATCCACGATAACCTTTGTATTGCCGTTGAAGAGAACCGAGTCGCTCGACACGCGGTCCAGGGAAAGAATAGCATCCCCGGCGGTGGCGCTGTCAAACGTTTTGGCGTGCGCGATTGCTTCCACGGTGACTTCTTCCGCGCCGCTCCAGAATATTTGGGCGAAGATGGGATTCAAGTGTACCGTGATCTTGGCCTGATAATATTCGTTTGCCGATTCAAAGCCGCAGACTGCGCAGTACGGGCCGCCGATGGGCGGGTTGTTGATCTCGACCCAGTTGGTTTCCCAATCATTGTTGTAACCGTTGAAGGCTGCCAGGTCATAGCCAACGTTGACGGCATTCACCACGTCCATCGAGCCTGCCACAGCTTCGTATGCAGCCCCAAGCGCGGCGGCATCGGCGGCGTTTTGCGCCTGGCGCCGGGAGGCGTAGATTTGACCAAAATCTACCGCCAGCGCCGCAAAACCAAAAATCCCTACGATTGAGAGGACAATCAAAACCATTGCTTGTCCGCGTTCGGATGAGTGCTTGTTCATGGGTTCGCCTTTATAGAGGGAGACAAAGTAAGGACAGTTTCAATACTTCGTACTCGGAGGGTTCCTCCGATCGAATACGAAATAATTAAGCCTATCGAGCAGGTTATGCGCTAAAACGCTCTTTGCAAATTTTCATATCGCCCCTTTCGGACTGCTTGTTACGGTAATAAATTTATTAGTACTGAGTTATGATTTTGTAATGCAATTATAACACTATTGTTAGAATTCGGTGTAACAATTTTGAAAGGAATCCGTTACCCATTTTACGGGTTAATCTCGCCTGGAACAGCTCACCCCATACGCAATTGCAACACAACCGTTATAATCTGCGCATGCTGGCATCTGCACAGGCTCAAAAATTTTCCCAGGTAATTCAAGCGCTTGCGCCCCACAGCCGGCTCGTCGAGGTCTGGCCTTTAAGCGGTGGGATCTCCGCGGAGATGACCGCGCTTGCTTTTGAGCGCCCGGATGGCCAGGCCGGCAAAGTTGTTGTCCGCCGGCCGGGTAACCCGACTCTGAAACAAAACCCGCTTGCGGCGGAATTCGAATACAAGGTCTTACAGTTGACCCGTTCGCTCGGATTGGCTGTCCCTGCGCCGCTGTACTTTGACCCAACCGGCGAAATTTTCCCCACCCCGTACCTGGTCATCGAATATATTGAGGGCCAGCCTGAATTCTCCCCCACCGGCCCGGATCTTTTCACGCAGCAGATGGCGGCGCATCTGGCCCAGATCCACAGCGCGGACTGCTCAGCGCTGGACTGTTCTTTTCTACCCGCACCGTCCCATGCTTTCGCGGGGGATTTTACAAGCTGGGCCCAAAAGGTAGACCCAATTTTTGAGGTGCAGCGCATCCACGCTGCCCTGGCAGAGGGTCTGGCCCATTCCGCGGCGCAATGCCCCCACCCTGCTGCACGGGGATTACTGGCCGGGTAACATTTTATGGCAGGCGGGCCGCCTGGTAGCGGTGATTGATTGGGAAGACGCCCAATGGGGCGACCCGCTCCTCGATTTCGCCATCAGCCGGCTGGATATCGGATGGATATTTGGGATCGACGCGCTGAATTCTTTCACCCGCCACTACCTGAGCAGGCTGCCGGTCGATACCGCTGCCCTCCCCTATTGGGACCTGATCGCGGCCTTGCGCCTCGCCCGTCTGGCCGGAGCAAACCTCACCCAATGGGCGGCCTTCTTTCCACCCTTTGGCCGGCCGGACATCACGGAACAAACCATTACGGATTTTTACCGGTTCTTTATCCAGCAGGCGTTTGAAAAACTGGGCTGGCGCTAAATGTTAAGGTCGCCTGTTCGCTGGCGCCGCTCGCGTGCGTGAGCGGTTTTTTGAGGGCCTGCTCCATCCAGTCAGCCGCCTCTTTATCCTTCTCCATCGCCTGAAGGATCAGCGCCGCAATGCGCCGCCGGACGGCCGGGTCGGCCAGCTTGCGAATGTGCTCCTCGGAGCGCCCATCCCCCCCAACCAGTCCCCAGATCTGCCACATCAAATCATGCTCGCTTTCAAAACATTCCGCGGCAGCCAGCAAATCCTCTTCCAGCGCGGGTTCCGCGCCCACTGCACCCGCAGCGCCCGCTGCGTCCGCTGCTGCGACAGCTGCGCCCGCTGCCAGTTCCATAAACTTCGCCGCGTACCAGCGGCCCTCGGCCACCATTCCAACCGCGTCATCATGCGCCAGGAAGCGCTCGCGCAGCCCGGCCATATCCTTAGGAAAATCTTCGTCGCGCAGCAGCGCATTCGCCCAGGCTTGAAACGCCGCGATACCGTTATGGCGGCCCGCATTTCGCGGACCGTCCCACGTGACCGGCGCGCGCATCACTTCCAGCGCCCAACCCAGCGCGTCGCGGTACGCGGGGCCTTGCGGCGCTGCCGGCTGCTGCTCGCCAAAAATCAGCAGGTTCTGGGTACTCGCGAACCAGTCTCGCTTGCGAAATTCTCCACTCGCCTCATACGCGACCCCGTGGTTATATTCCGGGAAATCCTGGAAGAAGTTCCAACCCATCAGCACATCCCCGTTCTCGTCATAACCCGTGACCAGGCAGGCTTCGGGCGGGCCGATCACCCCCAAAGCGATCACCGGGCGGCCCAGGTCGCGCAGGCTGTGCAGGATGGCATTCCGGTAGAGCTGCTCATCGGCATGCCGGCCCGCAGGGTCCACCAGGGTCAATGCATAACCGCTGGCCGCAAATGCGCGCCGGAAAGGCGCCCAGGTGTCAGCGGGCGTACCCATCATTCCCGCGTGGTCGCCCTGCCAGGCCAGGCGAAAGGCACACCCGGAGAAACCCATCAGGCAGGTATATGTGTTATCTAGCCGCCAGGTGGAGTTGTCCGCGGAGATCAGGCGGTAGCCAAAGCCCTGTCCAAAATAATCCAGGCAAGCGCGCAGGCAGGCCGGGAAAGGAAAATCTTCTGGACAGCGCTCGCCGCCTTGATAAAAACCAACCCGCGGCACGCCGGATAGGAGATAACGGGCAGGCGCCGCGGGTTGGTTTTTGTTCTGCAATGCCATGGAGCGTTCCTCCATTGCGAAGGGTGCTATAACGAGCCAGTTGTTTTATCCTACCAGCGCGACCCGCAAGAAATTGCGCATTGGCATCTCCGGCACGGGGTGAGAGTCATCTTTGCTGCCTGTCTTGCCTGTCGTTTCCTTGCTAAGCCGCATGTTTTCAGAGAAAAGCTGATCCAGCAAGTACATCCGGGTAGCATCGGTGCTACTCAAGGTACTTTCGATCGGTTTCGGGTCAGAGATCAGGGGGCTTTTCACGGTTTTTCCCTTTCAGGCAGCTTCATCTTTCTGTTTCCATCCCTATCATAACCAGTCAGCGTTGCAAAACCGTCTCAGAACAATCCTCTTTTCGGCGCCAGTTGCAGCATCTTTACGAACCCCGTATAATTTTTGAGACGGAGTTTTTCCCAATGCCGCAGTTGACCATCCATTTGTTTGGCTATCCGCAGTTTTTGCGCGATGAAACGCCGCTCAAAGTTGAGCGGCGGAAAACCCTGGCGCTGCTGGCCTACCTGGCCCGCGCGCCGGGCTGCGCCATCAGCCGCGAAACCGTCACCGGCCTCCTATGGCCGGATGCGCCTCAGGATCAGGCCGCGGCATACCTGCGCCAGGCGTTGTGGGATTTTAACAAAGCTGCCGGGGAAGGCTGGATCGAGCGGGAGGGGCCAACCGTCCAACTGCGCGGCGCGCTCAATGTGCGCGTGGATGTGCAGCGTTTTGAAGAGATCACAGCCCGATGGAAGCAGGCCGGGCAGCCCGAGCCGGGCCGGCTCGACGCGCGCTGGTTCCCGCTCCTCGAAGAAGCCGCCGGCCTGTACAGCGCGGATTTCCTGGCCGGCTTCAGCCTGCGCGGCAGCCCGGAATTTGAAACATGGCAGACCTTGCAGGCGGAAAGTCTGCGCTTGCAGTTGGGCGCCGTCCTGGAAGCGCTGTCCAACCTGTACGCCCGGCAGGAAAAATACGAGCCCGCCGTCGCCTGCGCGCTGCGCTGGTTGAGCCTGGACGAGTTAAACGAAAACGCCCACCGCATGTTAATGCGCCTGTACGATGACTCCGGACAGCGCAGCGCGGCGTACCACCAGTACGAAGCCTGCCAGCGCCGCCTGCAAGAAGAGCTGGGCGTCTCACCCGAACCGGAAACCATCCAGTTGTTTCAAGACATCAGCGCGCGCCGGGCTGCTCCAACCGGCGCCGGGAAGGCCGCCCGCGCGGCCCCCCGATCCCGCGGCGGCGCACCCGCCCGCCCGCCCGTACCGGTCTTTTTGCCCGCCCAGGCCACTCCGTTTCTGGGGCGCGAGCCCGAGCTGGCGCGCATCCGCGAGTTGTTGGGCAGTCCTGACTGCCGCTTAATTACCCTCGTGGGTCCAGGCGGCAGCGGCAAGACCCGTCTGGCGGTGCAGTGCGCGGGACAGAATATTGGCTATCCCCACGGGTTGAATTTCCCCCACGGCATCTACTTTGTGGGCCTGGCGGGCGCCACCAACCCCCGGGAAGCCGTTCAGGGTATTGCGGGAGCGCTGAAGCTGGAACTGCGCGGCGATTTGCAGCAGGGTATCTCCACCGGCGCGGCTCGCGAGCAGTTGTTCAGCTATCTGGCCGAGAAAAGCGCCCTGCTTGTGTTGGATAACCTGGAACAGCTCGCCGAATATACGCTCTTTTCGGACCTGCTGTCCGGCGCGCCAGGGGTCAAACTGGTGGCTACCTCGCGCATCCGGCTCAACCTGCCCGAAGAATGGGTCCTGGAAGTTGGCGGTCTGCCCTTCCCCACTCCCACCCAGCCGGGTGAGGATGCCGAAACCCTCCAGCGCTACGCCTCCGTCCAATTGTTTTTGCGCAGCGCCGCGAAAGCGGCCAGCTTCTCGCCGCAAGCCGGTGACTGGCCGGCCATCGCGCGCATCTGCCAGATGGTCGAAGGGCTGCCCCTGGGCGTGGAGTTTGCCGCAGCCTGGGTCAAAATGCTGTCTTGCCATGAAATCGTGGCGGAAATCACCCGCAGCCTCGACTTTCTAGAGACCTCCCATCCCGGCACGCCACAGCGCCAGCGCAGCTTGCGCGCGGTATTCGAGCATTCCTGGAGCCTTCTCAAGGAAGACGAACGGGCGGTGTTCCAGCGCCTGTCGGTCTTCAAGGGTGGTTTTACCAGGGAAGCCGCTTTCCAGGTCGCCGGCGCAATGCTCAGCGTGCTGAGCGCATTTGTGGATCAGTCCATGCTGCGCAGGGTATCCTCCGGGCGCTTTGACCTGCATGAGCTGGTCAAGCAGTACGCGGCCGAGAAGCTGGCGGGCGACCCGCGCGCGCAGGCGGAAACCCAGGCCCGCCATGCGCAGTACTATATGGGACTGCTGCTCGAGAAGGGCGCGGCGCTGCGCGGGCGCGATCAGCTGTCCGCGCTGGCTTTGCTGCGCGGCGAGACGCAAAACCTGCGCAGCGCCTGGCGCTGGCTGGTCGCGCAGCGCCAATACGCGCAAATCGAGCCGGTCCTGGCCGATTTCATCCTGTTCCACGAAATGCAGGGCGAGTACAGCGCGGGCAGCGAAATGATGCAAACCCTTGCCGCCGCCATCCAACAGGACGACCCTCACCGGCCGCCCGCGCAAGAAACTTCCCCCGCGGAGAATACCCTCCCGCAGGATGGCAGCATCCTACAGCTCCTTTCGCTGGCCCAGGCGACTATCCGCCATTTTAAACGCGCCGACCCATCCTTTACACAAGGCAACCTGCTGCAGCAGGAAAGCATCGCGCTGGCCCGCTCCCTGCCGCAAACCCATACCCGCGCTTTCATCCTGATCCTCAACAGCACCGGATCCGGCCTGCTTTCCCCCGAACAGGTCATCGCCATGTGTCGCGAGAGCGCCGAAATCTTCCAGGCCACCGGCGACCCGTGGGGCGGCGGGCTGGCCCAGCTGGTGCTTGGCGATACCTGGATGTTCGCGAAAAATGATCCCGTGCAGGCGCGCGCAGCCTATGAGACCGGCATGGCCATCTTTGACCAATTGTCCAACGACTGGGGCCGGGCCTTATGTTTCTTTGGGCTGGCCGCCGTCGCCAGGAACACCGGAAAACGCTCTGACGCTGCCCACCTGATCCGCCAAAGCATGTGCATCTACGAGCAAATGGGCAACATCAGCCGCCTGCTCGAGACGCGCGACATTGCCGGGCGCCTGGCCGCGGAAACCGGTGATAAAGAAACCGCCCGCCAGTACTTCGCCGCCAACCAGACCTACCTGGATCAAGTCGGCGATCACCGGGGCAGTCGCCATTACACTGAGCGTATCGCCGCTTTGGACATGGAATAGACCCATTGCCGGGAAAGGTTCTTACGGCGCGATTTCCACCACCCGCCCGCTCTCCGCGCTTTCAATCGCAGCGAACACCATCGCCAGGCTCTTAACATTATCCGTGCCAACCGTCTCGGGAATGCGGCCGGCGCGCAGGCATTCGATGAAATCGCGGATCAACCCGCCGTGCCCGCCCGTCTTATCACCGCCGTATGGCTGGATCACCCCCGCGCGGTGCTCGGCGTTAAACCCGGTGACCCTGGTAGCCACCTCGGCGGCCATCCCCGGACCGCCGTCCCAGCAAAGCGTGCCGCGCGCGCCAACGATGCGCCAGTCGCTCTCCCAGCTGGTCGGCAGGCCCTCCGCGCACCAGCTGCCCCGGTAGGTATACACCACGCCGTTGGTCATTTCGAAAACCGCCACCGCCGAAGCATCCCGCGCATACCACGAGCCGGACGGGTTCCATTCCTTGCAGTAAACCGAGACCGGGTCCGCGCCGCTCAAGAAGCGTGCCTGGTCAAAGGTGTGGATGGCCATATCCAGCAGCAGAACGTGCTCCATCTCGTCCCGGAAGCCGCCAAAATGGGGGGCCAGGAAGAAATCGCTGTTGACCGTAGTCAGCGCGCCGATATCCCCGCTTTGCAGATAAGCCCGCACGGCGCGGATTTCGGGCTGGTAACGCCGGTTCTGCATCACCGCGAACAGCCGGCCCGCTGCCTGGGCCGCGTCCAGCATCTGCCGGGCGTGCGCCAGGCTGTCGGCCAGCGGCTTTTCGCTCAACACGTGGCAGCCGTGCGCCAGCGCCGTGAGGGTCACATCCGTGTGCGCCTCGGGGATCGTACAGTTAAAAACCAGGTCCGGTTGGGTGTGTTCCAGCATCCGCGCCAGGCTGCTGCCAATCTCCGCCGCTTCCAGGCCAAACTGCGCCGCCCGCTCGCGCGCGCTGGCTTCCACCAGGTCCACCAGACCCACAATTTCCAACCCGGGAATGGTCTGCGCGGGCTTGAGCCAGGCCTGGCTGATCCCGCCGCAGCCCACCAGCACCGCGCGCAGGGGAGTGTACTGAGATTGTTCCATATTTTCTCCAGCAAATAATCCGTAAGGTACGTCCGTAAATTATATACTGGAATAAACTCTCCGGACCTGCTCAGATCCACGGACCCTTATAACGCGCTTTTCACCAAGTGTAGCAAAGTGTAGCAACGCCTCCCAACGGCCGATTTTCACCAACTTACCATGGACAAGAACCCCGTATTCACCAACCAGACCTTTCTTTTTCCGCCATTTTTTGCCCCAACAAGTGTAGCAAGTGTAGCGTAGCAACCGTAGCAACTTCCCGTCCTCTTTATTGCAGTTTTTCCCTAGTTTTATACCAATAAACCGCAAAATCCCCCTCTTCCCTGATAACTGCTCACTGCTCACTGATCACTATTGATATAGTACAATCATAACCAGATCGAACCGGAGGTGCCCCATGCCCATATCCACCCAAGAGATCCTTGGTTCTGCCGCCCCCATCCGCGGCACGCGTCTGAGCGGCGATGGCCCGCCCGGCCGCCTGCCGCTGACCGAGGAAATGCTGCTCCACGAGCCAAGCGGGAACCTGTTTGGCCTGACCCAAAACGCCGGAATGGGCTGGCGCCCGGACGAGGTCAACCACCCGGCTACCCTGATCTTGAGCACGCTCGGCGGGCTGCGCGCCGAAGACGGTACACCCATCGCGCTGGGCTACCACACCGGGCACTGGGAGTTGGGCCTGTTGGTGCGCGCGGCCGCCGAAACGCTGCGCGCTCAGGGGGCGCTGCCCTTTGCCGGCTACGTCAGCGACCCGTGCGATGGCCGCTCGCAAGGCACCCCCGCCATGCTCAACTCGCTGGCCTACCGCAACGATGCGGCCATCGTCATGCGCCGGCTCATCCGCTCGCTGCCCACCCGCCGCGGCGTCATCGGCATTGCGGCTTGCGATAAAGGCCTGCCCGCTATGATGATGGCGCTGGCCGGGGAAAAGAGCCTGCCCGGGCTGATCATCCCCGGCGGGGTCACCCTGCCGGCGCGCGGCGCGGAGGATGCCGGCAAGATCCAGTCCATCGGGGCGCGCTTCGCCCACGGGCTGGCCAGCCTGGATTATGCTGCCGAGATGGGCTGCCGGGCATGCGGGTCCAGCGGGGGCGGCTGCCAGTTCCTCGGTACGGCCGCCACCTGCCAGGTCGTGGCCGAAGCGCTGGGCATGGCCTTGCCCCACTCCGCGCTGGCCCCATCCGGCGAACCGGTCTGGCTGGAACTGGCCCGCCGCTCGGCGCTGGCTGTGCTGCGCCAGCAGGAGTTGGGCCTGACCCTGGCCGATTTCCTCACCCCGGCCGCGTTTGAAAACGCGCTGGTGCTGCACGCCGCCTTTGGCGGTTCGACCAACCTGCTGCTGCACATACCCGCCATTGCCCACGCCGCCAATCTTCCTCGCCCAACGGTCGAGGACTGGATCCGCGCCAACCGCGCCGCACCCCGGCTGGTGGATGTGCTGCCCAATGGGCCGCGCGGGTTTGCTACCGTAGAGGTATATATGGCCGGCGGCGTTCCGGAAGTGATGCTGCACCTGCGCCGCCTGGGCCTGCTGAACCTGTCGGTGACCACCGCCAGTGGTGAGAACCTGGGCGCAATCCTGGACTGGTGGGAACACAGCGAGCGCCGCCAGGCTGCTCGCCAGGCCCTGGCCGCGACCGGCGTGGACCCCAACCTGGTGATCCTCGATCCGGATGCCGCCCGCCGCGAAGGACTTTCCAGCACGCTGGTCTTCCCGGTCGGGAACCTGGCCCCGCAGGGCTCCGTCGTCAAAGCCACCGCCATCGATCCCGAGGTAATGGACGCCGACAATGTCTACCGCAAGCGCGGGCGGGCGCGCGTATTTACCACGGAACATGCCGCAATCCAGGCGATCAAAGGCCAGCTCGATCCGCCCATCCAGCCCGGCGATGTGCTGGTCTACATCGGCGGCGGGCCGCTGGGCACCGGCATGGAAGAAACCTACCAGCTTACCTCGGCGCTCAAATACCTGCCGTGGGGCAAGCACATTCCCCTGCTCACCGATGCGCGCTTTTCAGGGGTGTCCACCGGCGCGTGCGTTGGGCACATCGGCCCGGAAGCCTTGGCGGGCGGCCCCATCGGGCGGCTGCGTGATGGCGACATGATCGAGATTGTCATTGACCGGGAGCACCAGGCCGGGCAGGTAAATCTGGTAGGCGTGCAGGGGCGCGATCTTTCACCGGCGGAGGCTGTTCAACTGCTCAAGGAGCGCGGCCCGCACCCAGACTTGTGCCCGCGCGCCGGCTTGCCAGACGATACCCGCCTGTGGGCGGCCTTGCAGTCGGTGAGCGGCGGAGCCTGGGCCGGGGCTGTATATGACGTGGAGGCCATCCTGCGCGTGCTGGAAGCCGGGAAACAGGCATTAGACGAAGAAAAAGCAGCTTGACTTCTACCAGAAATGGAACGATCGGTAGGTTCGTGATTGAACGGAGGGCTGATGAACCCGTTCCCTATGAAAAACAACCGTAAAGAAAGGCTGGCGCACGCGCAAACCCTGCTCGAAATGGGCGGAAAAGCATCCGAGGGGGATAATCTCGCGGAAGCCCTGCTGTTTTTCCAGGAGGCCTTCCTCATTCGAGCCGAACTGCGCGGGCCAGACCACCCGGAAACCAGCGCGGTCGCCGAGCGTTTGGAGCAAACGCTCCACACACCGGACATGCAGAAGCAGGCCCGGGAATTCTTCGCCCGTTCCGTCGAGCAGGTTCAAGACCCCAATGACCCCCGGTACCTCCGGCTTGGTCTCCTGATTGAGCGCCTGGGCAACCAGTTGTTTGGCCTGGACGATCTGGATGGAGCCTGCGAATGGTACTGCCTGGCGCTGCCGGTGTTTGAGAAAGCGCTGGGCCCGGCCGACCGGAAAGTATTGTTCGTGCTGCAAAAACAGGTCGGCCTGTTTTTCAACCTGGGAGACCTGCCGAAGGCAAAACAATTGATGGAGCGCGTGCTGTCCCTTGACGAGCAAACCTTTGGCGCGCAGCACCCCAAGCTGGCCGCCGACATGAGCAACCTGGGGAAAATCCTGCATGGTCTGGGCGACCTGGAAGGCGCGCGAGTTTGTTATGAACGGGCGGTGGCTGTCGAAGATAAGGTTTTGAATTGGGATAACGCCCGCCTGTCCGCCGATCTGGCCAGCCTGAGCAGCGTCCAGGAATCCCTGGGAAACCTGGCCGAAGCCCAATCCTGCCTGGAGCGCGCTTTAGATATCGACAAGCATACCTTTGGCAGCGCGCACCCCAAGGTCTCCAACGATCTCAGCGAGCTGAGCCGGCTGCTGGCCCATACTAACGATCTGGCCGGGGCGCAGGCTCACCTGCGAGAAGCCTTGCAGATCGACGAACAGGTCTTTGGAGCCGACCATCCGCGTGTTGCAGAGGATCTTGCGCGCCTGGGCGGCATCCTTCAACAGCAGGGCGACCTGCCCGGCGCCCGAGACAGTTACGCCCGGGCCGTGAAGATCGGCGAAAAAGCCTACGGTCTTGCGCACCCCCGCGTGGCGCCTGACCTGCACCGTCTGGGTGATACATTATCCGCATTGGGCGAGCGCGCGGCGGCCCTGGAAAACTACCAGCGCGCCCTGGCGATTTACAAGAATGTCCTTCCAGAGAGCCATCCAACGATCCGCGCCCTGGAAGAAACCATCCGCGGCGGCGCATAAGAGCAGCGGCGCCTTTACTGCCCGTACCCGCATACCCGCCATTTCCCGTCCTGCTGGACGACCCGGTACTGCCTTCCGCTTAAGTCGAAGCGCATTTCTTGATCGATGTAAGTGGCGACAATGGCTCCCGAGCACGCGACAAGCGCTTCACTGTCTTTGGCCGATGCCACCTGGCAGTCCAGGGTATCGAGTTTCGTTTTGACGCCCGCGAAAGAAGCGACCTCACCGCGGGCAGTCTCTTGCCAGTCCGCGCATGAAACAGCGGCGGCGCCGTCGGCATCCCCGGCTACGATGGCCTGGAAATAGGTCTTTACGGCCTCACCCGCGCCGTTCTTGTTCGCGCCCGCGCAGCCTGCCAGCAGAATGCATGCTAATAGTACGATCACCAGACAGATAATCTTTTTCATCGCATTTCTCAACGGTTTTTTCGATAAATTGGTATTCGCTATTATAATCGGGGTTGGAGCCAATTCTCCTACATCTTCTTTTCAAAAGCTGCATCGATCATTTGAATGAACAAGCGATACTTTGTCATTTCTGTTTTTGCCTTATTACTGGCTGCTTGTACCGGTCGCTCGACCCCCCAGGCGCCCACGCAGGCGGTCGCCTTTACGGAAATGGCGCCGGCGCTGGCCCCCACTGCCACGCTCGTTACAACCTTTACGCCGGCCGCGCCAACAATCACCGCTTCCCCGGTCCTGCCTACCAGTACGCCGCCCGCCGCATACACTGCTACCATCACCCCAACCAGCGGCCCGACCCCCACATTGGGGCCGGATACCTGGCAAAGCCTGCCCGTCGTTCCAACAGGGGTCAGCGAGCGCGTGCGGTTGATTTATAAAATGGGGCTGCTGAAAGGCAACAACCCGCAGGCCTATTCAAAGGTGGGTGACTGCAACGTAACCGCGCCATACTTTCTAAGCGACTTTGACACGCCTGGCAAATACGTGCTCGGGGATTTCACCGCGCTGCAAGACACCATCGATTACTTTCACGGGGCGCATTCACGCACCAGCCTGGCCGCCAAACAAGGCCTCACCGCCCACGCCGTGCTCTCTATGTTATGGGTAGACTGGAAGGAATGTGAAACGTATGATACGCCGCTCACATGCGAGTACCGCCTCAACCGCCCGATGTACGCCATCATCGCCTTTGGCACAAACGATGCGAGCGGCAGCGTTGATTTTGACAAGGCGCTGCGCCAGGTAGTCGACATGACCATTGGCAGCGGTGTAATCCCGATCCTGGCCACCAAGGCTGACAACGCGGAAGGCGATAACAGCTTCAATCGCACCATCGTCAACCTGGCCTATGAGTATGAGCTGCCGGTGTGGAATTACTGGGCCGCCGTCCAGCCGCTGGCGAACCACGGCCTGAAAGACGCCGAGCATTTGCAGCACCTGTCCGAGGGAACGCTGGGCCTGTATAACCTCACCTCCGAAAATTTGAAGTATGGCTGGCCCATGCGCAACCTGACCGCTCTCCAGGTGCTGGACGCTGTCCGCCGGGCAGTGGAGGACGCGCAGAAGGAATAAAGCGCCTTTTTGCTTGACTCACACACTACATTTTTGTATAGTGAGCTTACGTTTCGCCCGGTGCAGTTGGCGCCGGGCATAGCATTATTCGTACGTCCAACCTGATTGGTGGAATTCTACCAAATCGAGAACAAAGAACTTCACAAACGCGCTTCGCAATGCGATGCGTAATCCTTTCGAAGGAACGGATGATGGCTGCTGTGTGTATCGTCACAGGCCGGGTGGTTGCCGTACAGGAAGAGCGCCTGCGTCTGCTCGCCAATTCGGGGCAGGCGCTGCTGCTGACGCTGGGGAAGAACGCCTGGCTGGCAGCGGACCTGGGCGACCTGCTGCACACCCAGGCGCCGGTGCGGGTTGCGTACACGGGGGAAGCGAACCTGGTGTCTGGAGTAGTACACAGGATAGAAATAATTTAAGATTGTTGATCCGCGTCCAATCTCTTCTCTTGTGGGGGTGGGATGGCTATTTCAAAACGAACCTTTCTTGAACGTGTGCAGGCGACCGCGCGGGCCGCCGTCAATGATTGGGCGGTGCCGCGCCAGCTGGCCGGTCAGGACCCGCTGGGCAAGGCTGCTGAGAGCAGCGCTTCGCGCGCGCTGCGGCCGCGCTTGCAGGACGCCGACCGGGTTGGCACCAGCATCTGCCCGTACTGCGCGGTGGGCTGCGCGCAGCTGGTCTACGCCCAGGGAAACGACGAGACCGGGTTCCGCATCATTCACGTCGAAGGCGACCCGCGCAGCCCGATCAACCAGGGCACCCTCTGCCCCAAAGGCGCAGCCACCTCCAGTTGGATCAATAACCCCAACCGGTTGACCAAAGTGAAGTACCGCCGCCCCTACGCCGACCATTGGGAAGAAGTTCCGCTGGAATGGGCCATGGAGCGCATCGCCTTCCTTATCAAGCAGACCCGCGACGAGACCTTCGTGCGCAGCCTACCCGGACGGCCAGACGGTCAACCACACCGTGGCAATGGCATCGCTGGGCGGCGCGACCCTCGACAACGAAGAGAACTACCTGATCAAGAAATTCTTTGGCGGCGGGCTGGGCATGGTCTGGATCGAAAACCAGGCCCGCATATGACACAGCTCCTCGGTGCCCGGTCTGGGCACCTCCTTCGGGCGCGGGGCCGCCACTACCGCGCAGTGGGACCTGGCCAACAGCTGACTGCGTGGTGATTATGGGCTCGAACATGGCGGAGGCACACCCAATCGCCTTCCGCTTTGTGCTGCAGGCACAGGAGCGGGGCGCTACCGTCATCCACGTCGACCCGCGTTTCACCCGCACCTCGGCCCTCGCGGATATTTACGCCCAGATCCGCGCCGGGTCGGATATCGCCTTCCTGGGCGGGCTGATCCACTACATCCTCGAAAATGATCTGTGGTTCAAAGAGTATGCCCTTAACTATACCAACCTAGCTACCCTGATCGACGAGCGCTACCAGGACACCAGCGAGCTGGATGGGATCTTCTCCGGGTGGGACTCGGATACCCACCAATATGATCCTGAAACCTGGCAGTACCAGGGCCAAAAGGGCAAACCAGAAATGGCCGCTCCGCATGGCAACACAGGCGATGTCTTACAGCGAAATGCTCCAGCGCACCACCACCCTGCCGCCGCGGACGGACCCCACCCTGCAAGACCCGCACTGCGTTTACCAGATCCTACGCCGCCACTACGCCAGCCTATACGCCCGAGATGGTCGAGCGCGTCACCGGCTGCCCGCAGGAAACCTTCCTCCAGATCGCCGAAGCCATCACGCGCAACTCGGGCCGCGAGCGGACGACGGCCTGGTGCTACGCGGTGGGCTGGACGCACCATACCACCGGGGTGCAGATCATCCGCGCCGCTACGATCATCCAGGCCTTGCTGGGCAACATCGGCCGCCCTGGCGGAGGCATTCTGGCGCTGCGCGGGCACTACGAGCATCCAGGGCAGCACCGACATACCCACCCTGTACAACCTGCTGCCCGGCTACCTGCCCCAACCCGACATTCACAAGAACCAGCAAACGCTCAGCGATTACATCACCGGCGCAGACTTCGCCGACCGGCTGGCTGGCACAACTTTCCCAAATACATCGTCAGCCTGCTGCGCGCCTGGTACGGCGAGCATGCCGCGCCGGAGAACGAGTGGGGCTACCAATGGCTCCCAAAGATCACCGGCGATCTACTCGCAGCTGCCGATGATGTTCGCCATCCAGGACGGCACGATCCGCGGCATGTTCTTGATCGGCCAGAACCCGGTCGTCGGCGGGCACAATTCCCACCTGATCCGCATGGCGCTGCCCAACCTGGAATGGCTGGTGGTGCGGGATATCTTCGAGACAGAGACGGCCTCGTTCTGGTACAAATCGCCTGAAGTGGCCTCCGGCGAACTGTAAACCGGAGGAGATCAAAACCGAAATCTTCCTCATGCCCGCCGCGCTGCCTGGAGAAAAGGAAGGCACCTTCACCAACACCCACCGCCTGATCCAGTGGCACGACAAGGTGGTCGACCCACCCGGCGACTGCCGCTCGGACCTCTGGTTCGTGTATCACCTGGGCAAAAGGCTGAAGGAGACTGTACGCCGGCAGCACCGACCCAAGAGACGAACCGATGCAGAAACTGACCTGGGATTACCCGACCATTGGGGCCATCGCGGAGCCATCCGCCGCTGCCGTGCTCAAAGAAATCAACGGGTACACCTGGCCTGAACGGAAGCAGATCGCTGACTTCACGAACCTTCAGGACGACGGCTCGACCGCCTGCGGCTGCTGGATTTACAGCGGGGTGTACCCGGAGGAAGGCCGCAACCGCAGCCGCAGCCGGGTGGCGGACGGGCCGGATGGCCCGGGCACGCATCTCAATTGGGCTTTCGCCTGGCCGAGCAACCGGCGCATCATGTACAACCGCGCCTCGGCCGACCCGGACGGCAAACCCTGGTCGGAACGCAAGCGTTATGTGTGGTGGGACGCCGTACAGGGCGAATGGACAGGGCAAGGACGCGGTGGAGTTTATTCACGACCGGCCGCCCGATTACACTCCAAACTGGTCCGCCAACCCGCTGGGGATGGACGCGCATGACGGCCGCTCGCCTTTCATGATGATTGGCGACGGCAAAGCCTCGATTTTCGTGCCGCAAGGGTTGAAAGACGGCCCGCTGCCCGCGCATTACGAACCGGTCGAATCGCCGGTCAAGAACGCGCTGTACCGGCAGCAGGACAACCCGGCCGCCAAAAAGTGGGAGCGCCCCGACAACCGCTACCACGCCGTCGGCGACCCGCGCTACCCCTATGTGATCACCACCTACCGCCTGACCGAACATCACTCGGGCGGTATCCCCACCCGCTGGGTGCCTTCACTGGCCGAGCTGCAGCCGGAAGGTTTTGCCGAAATCCCGATCGGCGCTGGCGCAAGCGCTGGGTATTCACAACCTGGATTGGGTGGTGATTTCCACTGCCCGCGGAGAGATCGAAACCCGCGCGCTGGTCACCAGTCGCCTGCTGCCGCTGGAAATTGACGGCCAGCGCGTGTACCAGATCGGCATGCCCTGGCACTTTGGCTGGCAGGGCTACGCCACCGGCAGCATCGCCAACACGCTTTCAGCCATCGTCGGCGACCCCAACACCAGCATCCACGAGGGCAAGGCCTTTACGTGCAATGTGAGGAAAAGGTAATCCATGCCACAAACCGTCTTGTTTCCTCCAGCGGTGCCAGAGCGCGCCCGGAAGATCAGCGCATCGGTCTTGCCGGGGATGATCCCCGATGAGGCCGAACTGACTGCCGGGGTGCGGGTAACGCCCGGGCGCGCGTATGGCTTTTTCACCGACACCAGCCTGTGCATCGGCTGCAAGAGCTGCGAGGTGGCCTGCAAAGAATGGAACCTGCTCCCAGCAGACGATGCGCTGCCCGCCGCGTCCAGCGGCGCCAGGCACGGCAAGCCGTGCCCGCCGCACTAAGCGGGATGAGCTACGACAACACCCGCGCGCTTTCCGCCACCACCTGGCGGCACGTCCGTTTTGTGGAGCAGCCGGGCGAGTCCATCGGGCGCTCGGGCCAGAAACTGCCCTTCCAGAGCCACTGGCTGATGATGAGCGACGTTTGCAAGCACTGCGAGCGGGCCGGCTGTCTGGAAGCCTGCCCGACCGGCGCGCTGTTCCGCACCGAGTTCGACACGGTGGTTGTGCAGCAGGATATCTGCAACGGCTGCGGATACTGCGTGCCCTCTTGCCCGTTTGGCGTGGTGGCGCTGAACGCGGCGGATGGCAAGGCTCACAAATGCACGCTGTGTTACGACCGGTTGAAAGGCGGGCTGGAACCGGCCTGCGCCAAGGCCTGCCCGACCAACTCGATCCAGTTCGGCCTGGTGGAGGATTTGGTCGAACGCGCCCGGCAGCGGCTGGCGGACCTGCACTCCCGCGGGGTCAGCCAGGCTTATTTATACGGGCTTCCGGGCGGGCCCGGCGCGAGCGGCGGGATCGAGCATCTGAACGCCTTCTTTCTGTTACTCGACCGGCCCGAGGTTTACAACTTGCCCGCTGCCCCATCCCTGCCGCAGCGGCGGGTGGGCGCCGGGCTGCGCAACGGTCTGCTGACCATGGCCGCACTGGGGCTGGCTGCCGCGCTGACATTCTGGATGGGTGACAAGAGAACAGGACCCGGATCAAAAGGATGAACACGGAACCGAGCAATCGATATCAGGGCGAAACCTATTACGAACTGCCGGCGATTAAGCCCGGCCATTACGGCTGGCTGATCACCACCTACTTCTTTGCCGGCGGGCTGGCCAGCGCGGCGCAGTTCCTGGCGGCTGTGATCGATCTGTTTGGTCGCGCGGCAGACCGCCCGCTGGTGCGCACCGGGCGCTACCTGGCGCTGCTGGGTGGGCTGGTATCGCCGCCGCTGCTGATACTTGACCTGCACGCTCCAAAGCGTTGGTACAACATGCTGCGCATCTATCGCAAAACGTCGGCCATGTCAATCGGCTCGTGGGCGCTGACCGGTTTTGGAGTCCTCAGCGGCGTGGCCGCGGCAGGCCAGGCGGCCGAAGACCTGTTTGGCTGGCGCCTGGGACGCTGGGTGGCGCGGCTGGCCGGGCTTCCGGCAGCGCTCGCCGCCGGAGTGGTAGCCATCTACACCGGCACGCTGTTGGCCGCCACCAACGTCCCGCTTTGGGCAGGCAGTTTCCCGGTGCTGTCCTCGCTGTTTGCCAGCTCGGCCGCGTCGACCGCCGCCGCGGCGCTGATCTTGTTCTCCCCGAACGCCGGCGAGCAGGCTCACCGCCGGTTGGCCTGGTTTGGCCTGATCGCGGGGTCTGCCGAGCTGTTCTTTGCGGCGCGCGTTGAGACCATATGGCGCACCCGGCAGGTGGGCGGACCCGTTCGCAGGCCGCCGCTTGCAGCGCTGTGGCGCGGGGGTGTGCTCGGCCTGGGCATTCTCGTGCCGCTTGGGCTGCACCTGGTACAATTATTCGGCGGTCGCAGGGCAGGCCGGGCCGGAACCCTGGCGGCCATCGCCACGTTAGCAGGCGGGTTCTGCCTGCGCGCTGTGTTTGTCTTTGGCGGGAAACAGTCGGCCCGCCGCCCGCGGGATTATTTCCGCATGTCGCAACCAGGATAAGGAGCAGCCGCCCATGAGCCAAACAAAGAAGGTTACCCTGGTCAACCTGCACGCCTCCGCCATTCAGGCGACCGAGAAGGCGCTCAACACCGCGCCAGGTGAGCGGAATACGGTAGTCGACGGCAGCGAGCGCGCCGTCGTCCGACTGCGCGACGCGTTGATCGAGCAGTTCCGCCAGGAACAGGACGGGCAAAGAAAAGCCGGGCTTCGGAATGCGCTGGATCAGGTAAACATCGCTGTCAGCCTGCTCACGGGGGTCGAGTACCCTGGATCGGGGATCCAGGAAAAGCCTATCCGGCAGGCGGAGGACATCCTGAAGGCGCTGGATTTTTCGATGCTCGAAAAGTCACCGGGCAGCGCTTAGGATCTTGATCCTACTTTTGAAGAAGCAGCGGTTATCCTCCGAAAAGAGGAGCCAAATCCCCCCATTTGGGGGGTGACCGCCTGGACAAGCTGTTGTATAACCAACGTTCGTATGGGGAAATGTGTGTGAATACCTTGCTTAACCCGAACAGCTACAACCTGGCCGACCCGAACAGCATCCCCAACCTGTTTTTACGCCACATGGGCATCGTTGGGCTGGCGATGCTGATCTCCATTCTCATCGCGGTTCCCATTGGCCTGCTCCTATCCCGTTACCGCCGTCTCTATACCCCGGTGATCACGTTTTCCGGCCTGTTGTACAGTATCCCGGCCATCGCCTTCGTGGCTGTGCTGATCACCGTCACCGGGCTGTCCCTTGGCACGATTATCATACCGCTGGTGGTGTATAACCAGCTGGCGTTGATCAGCAATACCGCGGTGGCGGTAAACAATATCGATCCGCTGTATGTGGAGGTTGGCAAAGGGATGGGGATGAACCGCCGTCAGTTGTTTACCCGGGTGACGCTGCCCCTGGCGCTGCCGGTGATCGTGGCAGGCATCCGCGTTTCCACGGTCACCACCATTGGTATTGCTTCTCTGGCGGGGTTTATTGGACAGGGCGGCTTAGGCTCGCTGATTTTCATGAATATTACCGTAGGGGATTATGATGCCATTTTCGCGGGCGCAATTTTACTGTCTGGACTGGCCATCCTCGCGGACGTACTCCTGTTGGGCCTGCAAAGAGCTTTGAACCGCGGCCGCGGCACGGTTTCCGTTCAATCGGCATAGACCGCTTATGTTAAGTGCTATCCTGCAATTCCTGGCCGACCCGCGCAATCACCTGGGGGAAGAGACCCTGGCGTTTCTGCGTCTTTGCCTGGTTCCAATTTTCATCGCTGCTGTTATTGGCATCCTGATCGGCATTCTGGTATCGAGAAAACCCACCCTGGCATTTATTGCCATCAACATCAGCGGTTTTATTCGCGCTATTCCGGTGCTGGCGGCTTTGTTTCTGTTCGTCCCCATTTTTAAAGTCGGTTTCCTGCCCGCGGCCATCGCGCTGACTCTGTTAGGTATCCCGCCCGTGCTGCTAAACACGTATGAAGGACTGCACGGCATCGACCATGCCACCATCGAGGCCGCGCGCGGAATGGGGATGACGAACTGGCAAATCATGACCCAGATCCAGATGCCGCTCGTCCTACCGGTGATCGCCTCTGGTTTGCGCACGTCAGCGGTGCAGATTGTGGCGACCGCCCCGTTAGGCGGTTTGATCGGGGCCGGCGGGTACGGCAACTATATCATCGACGGCGTCAACACCCTGAATACAGTCGAAATTCTGGCCGGCTCACTGCTCGTCGCCGGGCTGGCGATGCTTCTGGAGGTGTTCTTACAATGGGTCGAACGCCGGTTGACGCCCGCGGGGGTTCGCTTGCGGACGCATCCCGAAGTACCACTTGCGGTCAGGACAGCCAGACCGTAAAACGAAAAACCGAAGTTCTATCAAACAATATTGGAGGAAAAGATGACACAACCCACACGCTCACTGCGAGCAAAATCACTGGCCCTTTTAACGCTGCTGGCTATGTTTCTCCTGGCCGCCTGCAGTGCCATCCCCCAATCGGGTGGAAACGCCGGGGGCGCTCAATCCAAAGGAAAGATCATCGTCGGGGGGAAACTGGACACTGAGGCCCAACTGCTGACCCACATGTACACGGAGCTTTTACAAAAAGCCGGGTATACCGTGGATGAGAAACTGGCCCTTGGCAACAGCATCATTGTCTCGCAGGCCATCGAAAGCGGCGCGATTGACCTGTACCCCGAATTCACCGCGACAGGTTTGAACAAACTGGGCGTCCAATCCAGCTATGACCCGCAGAAGGATTATGACACGGTGAAGCAGGGCTACAAACAAAATTATAAAATCACCTGGTTGGATATGGCCCCACTGAATGACGGCTACGCGCTGTGTACGACCAAGGACCAGTCGCAGCAGTTGGGAATAACCAATATATCCGGTCTGGCCCCAAAGGTAGGTGAGCTGACCCTGGCTTCCCCAAGCGACGGGATTCCGTTTGTAGATGGGCTGAAATCGGTGTACGGCTTTGATACCACCGGCTTCAAAGCCGTGCAGAAAGTCGATTATTCGATCGGTTTCCAATCAGTAAGCAGCGGTTCGGCAAATCTGGCAGTGTGCTACACCACCGATGGAACGCTGGCGGCGAAAAATTTCATCTTCCTCGCGGATGACAAGAACGGTTTCCCCCAGTTCCACCCTGCCCCAATCGTGCGCGACCCGGTATTGGAAAAGTACCCGGACATCCCAACCATCCTCAACCCGCTGGCTCCCAAGCTGACCACCGAGGTCAGCATCCAGCTGCAGCAAGAGGTGGCCCAATTGAAAGAGAAAGGCACCTCAGTCACCGAAGCGGTCAAACAGGTGGCCAAGAAGTTCTTGCAGGACCAGGGTCTCCTGTAAAAAGGGACCTTTTCCTGGAGGGAGTAACCTCCAGCCGGTATTGAAAAAACCAAAAAAGGGGGGCAGCCCCGCTCCCACAAAAGATGGAGGCGCGCATATGGTTCTATATGTCGCGCCTCTCAGATATTCGGGAAAACGGTTCTTCCCTATCTGCTCCTGTTGATAATCAGGCGCTTAATCAGGTTCAAGGAGGTGCTGAGGGAACCCGTAGAAGCGATAAGGTTGATATGGTAAGATGCCCTAAAAGGGAAATGTTACCTGGCGTAGGGAGGAAGAATGACTGACAATCCGTGTGTGTTTTGCGATCATCTGATCGTACCAACTGACTATGTTTGTACCTGGTCCCATTGGCAGGTCATTATCAACCATAATCAAGATTACCTTGGAAAAGTGATGCTTGTATTACTACGGCACGAGACAGAGGTAACCGCGCTCACCGAAGTGGAACAAGTTGAATTTTGGCAGTTATTAGCTGTGGTTCGCAAAGCCCTTTCGGCGCTTTTCCACCCAGATCATTTTAACTATGCCTTCTTGATGAATGGAGACCGCCATGTACATTTTCATGTCATCCCGCGCTATTCTACATCGAGACAATTTGCCGGCTTGGTTTTCACCGATGGCCAGCTTGGAGAGCATTATCAACTTCGGGATAACATCGTGGATGGTAAGGTTCGCCAAATACTTGCGGAGGCTCTGAGAGATCATCTGCCAGATTGTATGAAGAACCATTATTGATGAAGTAGCCAACCATAAAAACAGCTTCGGCTAGCAACAAGCCGGCAGGTTGGCATATAATTGAGTCACTCCTATGAATGCCATTACCGGTACGATATTCAACATCCAACGCTTCTCGATCCACGATGGCCCGGGCATCCGCACAACCGTGTTTTTTAAAGGCTGCCCGCTGCGTTGTTTTTGGTGCCACAACCCGGAGGGGCTGCACAAGAAAATCGAGATCCAGTATAACCCGCTGCGCTGCATCGGCTGCGGCGAGTGCGTGGGCATCTGCCCAGAACAGGCGCAGGAATGGGTGGATGGAGTGCGCACCTATCACCGCGAGCGCTGCACCGCCTGCGGCAAGTGCGTGGAATTCTGCTATGCCGGGTGCATGCAGCAAGTGGGACAGGAGATCAGTGCGCAGCAGGTGATTAACGAAGTGCTGCAGGATCTGGCTTTTTACGCCGGCAGCGGGGCGGTCAGCGGCGCAACCGGAGGGGTGACTCTTTCCGGCGGCGAGCCGATGCTCCAAACAGCTTTTGCGCTCGAAATCCTGGCCGGCTGCAAAGCCCACGGCATCCACACCGCGCTGGAAACGACCACCCATTACCGCTGGGATGCGCTGGCAGCCGCCCTGCCGCTGACCGATCTCTTCATGATCGACATCAAGCACATCGACCCGCACAAGCACCGCGCAGCTACCGGGGTTGACAATGGGCAAATCCTGGCGAATATCCGCCGATTGGCAGGCACCGGCAAGCCCATCCTTTTTCGCACCCCGGTGATACCTGGGTTCAACGACACGGTGGCGGAGATTAGCGCCATCGCGCGCTTTATCCACCAGCTGGGCTGCACCCCGCTCGAAGATGGCACCCTGCGGCCCGAGCGGTTTTCCCTGGACCTGCTGGCCTTCCATAAGCTGGCAGCCGATAAATATCACAGCCTGGGACTTGAATACCCGGCTGCGCACCTGGAGCCCCCCACCCGAGAGCACATGGCTGAACTGGCCCAGGCTGCGGCGGAACAAGGTATCGCGGTGTGCTTTCATTGAGAAATAAGGCATAAAAAATGGAAACGAATACAAATGGAATGCCGATGACTTACCAGCAGCGACTGGACGCGCTGCGCGCCACCAAGCTGCTCCAGACGCAGGCCAAACAGGAGCTGATCGGTTCAATGGATCACGATGACTGGGGCCTGATCTTGCCCCCGCCCGACCGGCGCAAGATCGTGCACGCCATGAGCTCCTCTGGCATGCCGATCACCGACTGCCTGCTGGAAGGGTACCAGGTGCAGAGTAACCATCCCAGCGGCGGATTCTTCGGCCCGCGCGCGGTCGGCGAGAACTACCGCGCCCTGCTGGAATGTCACCCGGTCTATATCGACCCGGTCAGCTCGCTGGCAGGCGGGTACATGGTCAACTTCATGTCGTACCGCAAACCGCACTGGAACCCTGATTTTAATCCCGCACAATTTCAGGAAGTGATCGCAAGATACAAATTGCTGCCGGGGATTGGCGCAACGCAGCATTTTTGCCAGGATCTGCAAATTGGCCTCGACTTGGGCTGGGATGGGCTGTTGGACAAAATCCGCCAAAATCGGCAGGCGCAGGCCCCAGCCCATGCAGATTTCTATGCCGGGCTGGAAGCGGTTGTGTTGGGTGTGCAGAACTGGATCGAGCGCAGCGCGGAGACTGCTCGCCGGATGGCAGAGACAGAGACCGACCCGAACATTCGCCAGAACCTGACGGAGATGGCCGAGATCAACGCGCGCCTGGTCCAGCCAGGCGCCCGCGACCTTCCGGGAGGCCTGCCAGTGGATGCTGTGGTACCAGATCCTGGCGCGCATGTACAACGGTTCCGGCGCTTTGGGCCGGCTGGACGCCCTTCTACAGCCCTTCTACGACCGGGATATTGCGTCCGGCATCCTCACCGATGAAGAAGCCATTTTCCACATCGCCTGCCTGCTGCTGCGCGACACGGCCTACATCCAGCTGGGCGGGCCAGATGCCAGTGGAAACGACATCACCGGGAAGGTGTCTTACCTGGTGCTCGAAGCCGGTCACCGGCTGAAGATCCCCGCCAATGTGGGGGTGTGTGTGGGCGAACGTGTTGACCCCGACCTGCTGCGCCGCGGGGTAGAGATCATGTTCGCGGATAAGACCGCTTTCCCCAAATTCCTGGGCGTGGAGCGGACCGTGGAGGGTTTTTCCCGGCTGGGCTATCCCGCGGAACTGGGCCGCCAGCGCGCTTATTCAGGCTGCCATTGGTCCGCCATCCCTGGGCGGGAGTACACCCTCAACGACTGCGTGAAGATCAACTTCGCGGCGGTATTCGAGTACGCCTTTAACGAGATGATGGCGCGCGCGGATCAGGAGACGCCATCCACAACCGGGTTATGGCAGGGCTTTGTTTCGCATTTGGGCCGGGCGGTAGACGCCACTGCCGCCTGCCTGGACTTTCACATGGAGCATATGCACCAGGTCTACCCGGAACTGGTGCTCGACCTGCTCTGCCACGGCCCAATCGAAAAAGGGCTGGACGCGTCAAACGGCGGGGTGGAATTATACCAACCTGTGCGTGGATGGCGCCGCGCTGGCGACCGTGGCCGACTCGTTTGCCGCGCTCGAGCAGCGCATCGAAAAAGAGGGCCGGCTGACCTGGGCGGAGATGCAGTCTCACCTCAACCACAATTGGGCCGGCGCGGAAGGCGAACGGGCCCGGTTGATGGTACGCGCAACCCCGCGATACGGCAGCGGCGGTTCACGCGCCGACGACTGGGCGGTGCAGATCGCGCAGGCATTTACCCGCCTGGTGGTGGCGAAGCCTACCCCGCACGGATATAAGATGGTTCCTGGTATCTTCTCCTGGGCCAATACCATACCGATGGGCAAGGAAATTGGCGCCACCCCCAACGGCAGGCGCACGGGCGAACCAATCTCACACGGCGCGAACCCAGACCCCGGCTTTCGCCGCGACGGCGCGCCGACCGCCATGGCGGTCGCCATCGCCGCCGTACAACCCGGTTATGGCAACACCGCGCCCATTACAAATGGAGCTTGATCCGCTCATCACCACGGAAGAGGAAGGCGTTGCGCTGGTGGCAAACCTGATCCGCACGCATTTCCGGCTGGGCGGCACGCAAATCAACTTGAACATTATGGACGCGCAAAAAGTGCTCGAAGCGCACAAAGACCCCGCGAAATACCCGGACCTGGTGGTGCGCGTCACCGGCTTCAGCGCCTACTTTGCCAGCCTGTCGCCTGAATTTCGGCAGCTGGTTGTGAACCGCATTCTGGCGCAGGGGATCTCTTAATGGATATCAAAATCAGCCTGATCGGCGCCGGCAGCGGCGCGTTTTCCCTGTCGCTGATCCGCGATCTCTGCCTGACCAAAAACCTGGAAGGCTGCACGGTCAGCTTTATGGATGTCAACCCCGAGCGCCTGGAGGGCAGCTATCATCTATGCCGCCGCTACGCGAAAGAACTGGGCATCCACCTCAACTTTGAAAAGACGCTCGACCGGGCCGAAAGCCTGCAGGGCGCGAATTTTGTGATCAATACCGCGCTGGCGGCGGGGCATCACCGCTTGCAGGCGGGCTGGGAAATCGCCCGGCGTTATGGTTACCGTTGGGGCGGTTCACTGGCAATCATGCATGATGAGGCTTTCTGGATCAACTATTACCAGCTCCAGTTGTTCGAATCCGTTGTTCAGGATGTACTGCGCATCTGCCCGGAGGCCTGGTATTTACAGGTGGCCAACCCGGTATTAGGCAGCACCACCTACCTGGCACGCAACTATCCCCGGCTAAAGATGACCGGGTTGTGCCACGGCTTTAACGGCGTTCACCACGCAGCCGCTTTAGCGCTGGGCGGTGATTACGAGCGGGAACACCTCACCTTTGAGGCGCCGGGGGTTAATCATTTTCTCTGGCTGACGAAGATGTTTTACAAAGGCGATGACGTGCTGCCCCTGTTTGCCGAATGGGTGGATAAGCATTCCGCCGCGTATTTTGAAACCTGCCCGGAGAGCGATCACATGGGGCCAAAACCGGTCGATCTCTACCGCCGTTTCGGCCGGGTGCCGATTGGCGATACGGCTACGGTCGGCGGAGGTGCATGGGGCTGGTGGTACCATACCGACTCGGAAACGGAAAGGAAGTGGAAAGAAAACCCCGCCAAATGGTGGGAGGGCTATTTTACCTGGGTAGCGCGAACCGCAAAGGAAAACTACCGGATTGGCAGCGACCCGAACACACGGGTAACCGAATACCTGGAACCGAAAATGTCCGGAGAACAGATGGTGCCGATCATCGAATCGATTGCCTGCGATATCCCGCGCACCTGTATCGTCAACATCCCCAACCGGGGGAATTATTTACCCGGCCTTCCGGCCGATTTTTCCGTCGAGGTGCCTGGTCTGGTGAGCAAGCGCGGCATCCAGGGAATCCAGACCGGCGGCCTGCCGCCTCTGGTGATGAGCTACCTGATCCGAGACCGGCTGGCGCCGGTAGAATTGGAACTGGCCGCATACCAGCAGGGCAGCCGGCGGCTGCTGGTCGAGCTGGTGGGTATGGACCCATGGACCCGTTCCATGGAACAGGCCAGGGCTTTTGTGGATGAAATCCTGGCAATGCCCCAGCATAAAGAGATGAACGCGCATTACCGCTAGAACTGCGCATACAAAGGCGCAAATGGAAAGTATGCGCAGCACACCATTTATAAGGTTCCCCATTCGTAAAAAATGCGATAGACTATTAGCGATAGCATCGGAAAACTTTCAATCCAAACGAGGGCACCCACCCATGGCGAATTTACAGGAAATGATCGATCTGCTCAATGAGTCTACCCCACCGCAGGGGCTTGCCGAACTGTACGGAAATCAGGCGGAAATATTAAAACAGCAGAAAGAACGTTACTGCGCATTGATCGAGCGCTTCCAGGCAGCCTATCCGGAGGGTCGCGAGGCGGCTTTCTTTAGCTCCCCCGGGAGAACCGAAGTTGGTGGTAACCACACCGATCACAATGCCGGGCGAGTTCTTGCAGCGGCGGTCAACCTGGATATCGTATGCCTGGTCGAAAAAACGACCGATGGGTGGATCATCATTGACTCAGAAGGCTACCGCCCGATCCGGGTAGATACCAGCAAGCTTGAAATCATGGAGCAGGAAAAATTTAGCCCGGCGGCGCTGGTGCGTGGGATATGCGCGCGGATGAAACAGCTCGGTTATCAGGTGTGCGGATTTCGGGGCTGCATGACCAGCCGCGTGCCCAACGGCTCCGGGCTGAGTTCTTCGGCGGCATTTGAAATGATGGTGGTTGCCATTCTGAACCACCTGGTGAACCAGAACAAAGTGGAGCCGGTGCTGGCAGCCCAGATTGGGCAGTTCGCGGAGAACAACTATTTTGGCAAACCATGCGGATTGATGGATCAGACCACCTGCGCGGTAGGCGGCTTTGTCACCATCGATTTTAAAGATTTTGCTCATCCCCTGGTGCATAAGGTGGATTACCAGTTCGCGAACAGCGGTTACACCCTGGTCATCACCGGCACCGGCGGCAGCCATGCCGATCTAAACGAAGATTACGCGGCCATCGAGAATGAGATGAAATCGGTGGCCCGCGCGCTGGGTGGGAAGGTGCTGCGCGACGTCCCCGCTGAAAAACTGCTGGACAATATTGCCTTCTTGCGCGGTAAAGTGAATGACCGGGCCATCCTACGCGCGCTGCATTTTTACGCGGATGACGCCCGTGTGGCGCAGGAGGCAGAAGCGCTGGAAAACAATAATTTTCCCGCCTTTCTGGAGCTGGTCAACGAATCAGGCGTCAGTTCCTGGACGCAAAACCAGAACGTTTTCTCCCCAAAAAATCCGGCCGAGCAGGGTGTTGCCCTGGCACTGGCAGTATCCGCTACGATCCTGAAAGGCAAAGGCGCCTGGCGCGTACATGGCGGCGGCTTCGCCGGAACCATGCAGGCCTTCGTACCGGATGAACTGGTGCCAGAATATATGCAAAAGATGTCGGCTATCTTTGGCAAGGAAAACTGCCACCGGATTTCCATCCGCCCCCAGGGCGCCACGCGGGTGAACTTGCCATAAGCCGGGCCTATTTTGCTCCGAACAAAAGCGTCTCCCGTTGATAAAGCCTGACGGAGACCACAATCGTAATAACTGCCAGGGCCAGGGTGGCGACGGCGGAAACCAGAATATTCACCGGATCAATTACCTCGCCGCGCATCACCTGGTTAATCAACAATCCTTGCGCAAACCCAGGAATCAGCATTAATCCGGGGTTCGATTTCACTGACAAGAATATCAGGAAGGCGCTGGGCATTCCCGCGACTAACGGCAGGTACGATAGGTAGGTCTGGGCTTCCTTAAAGCTGCGGGTAAAGGACGCCAGGGTCATTTGCAGCCCGGAAGCCAGCAGAACCATGGGCAAACAAATCCAGAAAATGGTCCACAGCGAAGCCAGGCTGACCGACATGGGAAAACCGGTAAACTGCTCAAGCGGGATCAGGTTGAAAGCGAGGCCAATGGTTCCCAGGCAGAAGATCAATATTGCCACGGCATACGGCAGGGAGGCCAGCAATTTTCCCAGCACAAAGTCTCTGCGGCGGACCGGGTTGATTAACAGTGGTTCGAGCGAGCCGCGTTCCCGCTCTCCGGCAGTGGCATCGATTACCACGTACATGCCCCCCATAAAAATGACCATGATGACAAAGAACGGCAGCATGTTCAAAAAGATAAGCGACTGGCTCTGCGGCGTGGCCAGGTCCTGGTCACGGATCAGCAGCGCGCTGGTGATTTGCGGATCGATCCCGCGCGACATTAAGCGCAGTGAGGCCACCTGTTGATTGTACGCGCGCAGCAGTCCTTTTACCCGCTGGATCGAAACACTGGCCGACATGCGCGTGTTGTCCAGAATTAGCTGCACCGAGGCCGGGCTGCCCTTGGAAAACTGCTTGCCATATTCGGCCGGGATCACCAGAACAACATCCTGATCTCCATTCTGCACCGCCGCCTGTGGGTCGCCCGGTGGGGGAAGGATTTTCACCCCGGCCTGTTCCAAGAAGGCAACCAGTTCAGGCGCATTCTCGGCCCCAACCACCGGTAGAAGAATGGGCTTTTCGGTGATATCCGGGTTGAGAAATTCACCCATGACGACCACCATCCCAACCACGAAAAGGGGGAGAAAGAGCGCCGAAAGGATCACAGACGTAATCGAGCGCCGGTCGCGCAGGTTATCGATAAATTCCTTTTCAAACACGACCCTGATCTGCTTCATTGGACCATTCCTTCTTCTGTGCCGATCGCATTCACAAAGGCATCCTCTAAACTTTTCTGGCCGGTGATCTTTTCAAGCTCAGCCGCCGTTCCAGAAGCAACTTTTTGCCCGCGCGCGATGACAACGATCTGGTCGCACAAAGCCGATACTTCTTGCATCACATGGCTGGAGAAGAGCACGCACTTGCCTTCATCGCGCAGGCGCTGGATCACCGAGCGCATCGCGCGGGTGCTAATCACATCCAGCCCGTTGGTGGGTTCATCCAACAAGACGTTGTTGGGCTGGTGAACAAGCGCGCGTCCAATCGCCACTTTCATGCGCTCGCCGGTTGAGAATCCATCCGTCCGGCGGTTGGCAATCTCCTGCATATCTAACAGAAGGATCATGGCATCAATCCTGTCTTCCAGCGTTTTCCCCCGCAGACCGTGCAGCTTGCCGTAGTAGCGGATGTTTTCCCGCGCGGTAAGGCGCGGGTACAGCCCGTGGCTGTCGGGCAGTGCGCCAATGCATCCCTGTACGGCCAGCGTATCTTTTTGGGTGTCCAATCCATCCACGCTTGCCAACCCGATATCCGGGCGCAATAAGGTATAAAGGATACGCAGGGTAGTCGTTTTCCCGGCGCCATTGGGGCCCAGCAGGCCGGTTATCTGCCCATTGGCTGCCGTAAATGAAACCCCCTGTAAAGCCACCACGGTTCCAAATTTCTTATGAAGATTCACTACTTCGATCATACGCTTATTCCTGAATACGGACACGAGACTTGTACTTGACCGGTTACAGGTGTTTTCATGGCCTGGAACCGGAGAAATTGATCATAAATGGCGCTGGGCGGATATTCTGGACACAGGCCGTATCCAGTCCGGTTGTGGTGCCCGTTTCAATAAAATTTTCCAGAATTTTTGGCACGCAGCCCCGGTATATAACGTTGTGCCCGATGCCCGGTACAACCAGGTTGATCCGGTTCGAGAGCGTATTGGCTGCCTGTTCCGCGTTCGTCGGCGGGGTAATTGGATCCGCCTCCCCGGAAAGAAGCAGGGTAGGCACATCCGATTTTACCGGTTGCTTGAAAGCATCCGCTATCTGCGCAGACGGCCACACCGCGCACTGTTTCGCCATTTCAGCGGTATGGTCCGGCAGGTATGAGGCCACCGGGGTCGGGTTATCCGGGTAGAAAGGCACATCCTCCGCGCAGAGCACCGAAAGATACAGGCCGTCATCAATAGACTGGTCCAGCTGCCCTACGACAATCAGATACTGGGCAGCCATCAAGCTGTAATCCGCGCGAGAAACGGTTTGATGGATGAGCAGCGGGATGAGCGCCACGCTCTCTGGGGTATACGATAAAACCTGGATCGTTGTGGCAACACTGCTGCTGGTGAGAGTCATTGTAGTGATCTCACCGGTGGTCGGGTGCGGCAGGGAAACCTCAGCCGGTTGTTTCTCAAGCCCGGCGAGAAGCGCGCGAAATTCCTCGGCGACGTTCGGGAAGGCCTCTCGGCAGGCCGGGTCGGCAGTGCAGCGCTCGAAAACCAGGTTCAGCGCATGCTGCGCATTGGCGGAGTTTTCGGGTCCCAGTTCCCAATCTACTGGCGCCACGCTGTCCAGCGTGACCGTCCGGGTATGCTGGGGATACTGGCGTTGGTAGGCCTGGGCCACCCGCGTGCCATAGGAAACCCCGACCAGGTTCACTTTCTCGTAACCCAGCGCGGCGCGAACCTGATCCAGATCCTCCACGGTAGCCGCGGTCGTATACAAACGCGTGTCGGCTCCAATTTTGGCGACACAGCCTTTGAGGTTTTCGATCTGTTGCTCAGGGGTTGTTATCGCCGGCGTTTCTCCCGATTCCGCCGTGGTCGGGCAGCGCAGCGGGTTGGACTTCCCCGTCCCGCGCTGATCGACCATCACAATCGCGCGGTTCTGGTGCAGGCGTTCCAGAATAGAGGAGAGCGGTGGGAAGGTTTCGGTAGCGGCCTGCCCGGGGCCACCCGCAAGCAGGAAAAGCGGGTCTGGCTCGGGGTTTTTGCTGACCGCTGGAACAACCGCGATATACAGGTCGATTTTCCGGCCTGTCTTTTGGGTTTGATCCTCATAGACCGCAAGGATCCCGCAGCGCGCGGATATGCTGCTTTGCATCCCGGCACTGCTTAGCTGGCAATCTTCCAGAGGAATGGCTGGATCAGGCGTGCTGAGGGTTGTTTTTGCCGGCTGTCCCGTGCAGCCGCTGATCAGGATCAGGAGAAAGAAGATTTGAAGCAGGGGTCTTATTGTTCGTTTCATTACCGTTATTACCTTGGTCATAGAACTTTTTCCGCGCCGGGGGCCCGAACACATAAAGCAAGCATGGTTTTCAAAGACGCCAGCCCGCCATGAAACAGGCGCACCGCCGCCGAATGTGTCCCATTGAAAAAAGACACGCAAATCGCTGAGAGTCTTTATTAATCTTTCCAGATCAATCGTGCTGATAACTATTCTATCAGTATTCCAACCGTCCGATGCCGAAGCAATCAAACAATCTGCTTTCGGGGCGCGCAAGCCTGGAACTGCCGGAGGGTGCTAAAATTGATTCGCATGTTTCTTTCATAATTTTTGTCCGCGAATGCCATCCTCCGCCCGCAGGCGAAGTCCTGGCAACATGCTTATCATGTTGGAGAAAAGGAGAGTCAAAGATCATGACAGGAAAATTAGCAGGAAAGGTGGCCTTAATTACCGGCGCCAGCGCCGGCATTGGGAGAGCCAGTGCCCTGGCTTTAGCGCAAGAAGGCGCGTATATCGTGCTCACGGCGCGTCGTCAACAAAGACTGGAAGAATTGGGAGCAGCCGTACAGCAGGCTGGTGGTAAAGCCATCCACGTTGTCGGTGACGCGAGTGAGGAAGCGCTCGCCCAGCGCTGCGTGGACACAGCCATAAAGACCTTTGGCAGGCTGGATATTCTCATCAACAATGTTGGCGTCGGGAACTATAAAAACCTCGTGGACACCAGCGCCGCCGATTACGATGAAATGATGGATTCAAACGTGCGCTCGACTTTTTTGTTTACCCGCTATGCCGTCCCAGGAATGATAAAACAAGGCTCAGGGACGATCCTGATGATCTCCTCGATGGCAGGCATCTACGGCTTTCCCGGTGAAGCGGTCTACTGCGCCACAAAATTTGCTCAGGTAGGCTTTGCCCAGGCCCTCGACAAGGAATTACGGCCGCATGGAATCAAGGTTGGGGTCATCTGCCCCGGCGGAGTAAAGACCGAGTTTGCCCTGGGCAAAGGCCGCACGGAGCAAGGGGTAGCCGAGTCAGGCATGCTCGAGCCTGAGGATGTTGCCGGGGCTGTTCTGCTGGCCTGCACCCAGTCACCCAACGCGCGCATTATTGAAGTCCAGATGCGCACGATGAAGGAACCCCTGACCTGAGGTTTATCGGGCAGGTAAAATGACGAGCGGTAGAATTAAATGCGAGGTCGCCCGGTGATACCGGGCGACCTCTGCAATTCGCACATCCGGAAAAGTTGACACAGGATCTATTTCACCGAATAATGCGTATGAGCGCGAAGGGGCTCGAACCCTTAACCAATGGCTTAAAAGGCCACTGCTCTACCATTGAGCTACGCGCCCGACGGGATGGATTTTATCATGGCACTCGCACGGCGTCAATTCTTTTCCGAAAAGCAAAGTACTATTCAGAAAGATTGTTATACAATAGACCTATCCAACCGCACCACTTCTTTTCAACCGGGAACCTGCCTTGATGAACATGCCTCCCGAAATGTTCTTGAACAATCGTTATCGACTGGAAAACAAGCTCGGCCAGGGTGGCATGGGCGCCGTATACCTGGCGTTTGATACTGCGCTGGATGCCGCTGTCGCTATTAAAGTAAACCAGAACCCCGCGCCGGAGAGTTCGACCCAATTTTTGCGTGAAGCGCGCCTGCTGGCATCCCTGCGCCATTCCAACCTGCCGCGGGTTACCGATTACTTTATCTTGAACGAAGCGCAGTACCTGGTAATGGATTATGTAGCCGGGCAAGGACCTTAACACCATCCTTAAGGAAGAGGGCGTGCAGCCGTTAGAACGGGTGTTAGGTTGGGCGCGCCAGCTGGTCAGCGCGCTGAGTTACCTGCACAGCCAGACTCCGCCGGTAATCCACCGGGATATCAAACCCGCCAACGTGCGCCTCTCCGCGGATGGAGACGCGATGCTGGTGGATTTCGGGATTGCGAAAATATCCGACTCCAACCAGCAGGCCACCACCAAAGGTGCGTCTGGTTACACGCCGGGGTACGCCCCGCCTGAGCAATACGGCGGCGCTGTACGCACCGGTCCATACACCGACCAGTATTCGCTGGCTGCGCTCCTTTTTCACCTGCTGACCGACCAGAAACCCGCGGACAGCGTGGAGCGCGCCGTTGGCAGCGCCCAACTGGAATCCCTCCGCCAGCTCAACCCGAGCGTTCCGGAACATGTTCAAACAGCCATCGAGCGCGCGCTGTCACTGCGCTCAAACGAACGCTACCGGAGCGTGGATGAATTCTTTCAGGCATTAACGACGCCGGCCGCTGTTCAAAACGCGTACAATGCTGCCACAGTGCTGGCAGCGAAACCGCCGGTAGAAAGTGTTCCGCATACCGACGCCCTCCTGGCCGAAACTCGAGCAGCCCAGAAACCGGAACCCGGCCCAACCGCTCGACCTGCTCAAACCGGCCCCACCTCCCAGGTAGAGATGGCCATTCCTGCCGAAATCCTCGCGCCGCGCAAACGCGGTCCAAACGGGCTGTTGATCGGCGGGATCGGGCTGATTGCCTTTCTTGGTATTGGCGCAGCAGCCGTGTTGTTGGGCGGCTGGTTACTGCGCCAGACCGGCCAGAATCCCACCCAGGTTTCCCCAATGGTGATTATCCAGGCCAGCGATACGCCGTCTCCACAAAGTATGGCGCCTACCTTCACCCTCGCCGCCAGCAGCACGCCTCCACCGCCCGTAAGCACAACTCCCGCCCCACCGGCCAGCACAGACACCCTTGAGCCAATTGCTGCTGTCGCCAGCACCGACACGCCTTCCCCCTCCCCTACGCCGCTCCTGGTAGGCGGCGGCGGGCTCCTGGCCTTTGCCAGCGACCGCGGCGACGGCCAGACGCTGCAGATCTGGACCATGCGCGTTTCGCTGAACGATCAGGGCCAGATGGGAATCGAAGACCTCAAGCAGCTTACCGGCAGCCCGGGCGATAAAAGCCAGCCGGCCTGGTCGCCGGATGGGAAACGCCTTCTATACCTTGCCCCCGGCGGGCCTGACCAGAAGCTCGACATCTGGATGATGAACGCGGACGGCAGTGGTGAGCCAAAGGACTTGACCAATAAGAAAGGCAATGAAACCGAACCGGCCTGGTCGCCGGACGGGAAATGGATCGCCTTTACCAGTGACGGTCGCTTTGATAATGTCCTTCAGGTCTATTTGATCCGTCCAGATGGCAGCGAAACATACCGCTTAAGTTACGACCAGCAGGAATTTGGCCCGGCCTGGGCGCCAAACAATCACCTGACGTTCATCATGAATTCCGCTGGCGCGCAAATCGTCTTCACCCGCGGTCTAACCGATCCCAAAACCGGGGCCCAGCCCACGCGTGAATATTACGTAACCCCCTTCCGCTTTGACAAAATGTCCTTTACGGACAATCTCGGCCAGGCCGCCGAACCAGCCTGGTCGCCGGATGGGGTTTGGCTGGTGTATACCCGCCAGCGCGGATCCAGCAATACGATCTCCCTATCCCATAACCCGATCCGGGTGCCCGAGAAGGATGTGATCCGGTTGACCGACAGCGGGAAAGATACCAACCCATGCTGGGCCCCAGACGGCCAGTGGATCGTGTTCCATTCTGCCCGGGATGGCAACGCTGAGATATACATTATGCGCTCTACGGGGCAGTCGCAAACGAACCTGACAAAATCCCCCAGCCGAGATATGGACCCGGCCTGGCAGCCCGCTGTGAAATAAAAAAGTGGGGCGCCGTTAGCGGCGCCCCACGGGTATCCACATGAAACGAATTATTCGGAACGCCTGGCCTGCGAGCCCTTTTTCGTTTCCGGGCTGGGCGCTGGGCGATGGACGCGCCGCGTGCTTTTTCCTGCATTTGGATTCAACAGCAGGTTCAACTGGCTGAGCGCTTGCAGATCATATTCGCGCCGTCCGCAAACATCGCACACCCACGCCGGAAAATCCGGCACGGTTATCAGATCATCGCCCAACCAGGTAAAGTAGGTCAGGAAGCGGCGGTGCATCTGCCCGGCCTGGCATTCATTGCATGGGATGATGGCGTCTTGCATATTTTGTGTCATTGGACCCCTTTCATAATCCCATTAATTGTTCGCCGCCGAAACGGTTGGCACCTGATTAAGCACTTGTAGTTCCTCGAGCGGCCAATACACCACCAGGGCCCTCCCTACCACCGTATTGGTCGGAACGTACCCCCACTGATGCGAATCGGAAGATTGGTTGCGGTTATCACCCAGTACAAAAATTTCCCCATCCGGAACTTTCCACGAGCCGGTATAGCGGGGTGGGGAGGCAATATAGACTTCATCGAGCCTCTGGTTGTTGATGTAGACGTGCCCGTCCCGCACTTCCACGTTATCTCCCGGCACGCCAATTACCCGTTTAATGTAATCCTCGGTTGCGTCGTGATGAAAAACGATGATATCCCCGTGCTGGAAATCACCCAGGCGGTAAGCCAGTTTATTCACCAGGATAAACTCACCCTCGTGAAGGGTTGGCTGCATACTGATATTTTCTACCCGTACCCGGCCTACTACTGTGTCGATCAAGAAATATAAAATAACCGCCATGATCAGCGTTTGCAAAACTTCCCACAAAAAGCCAAGCCATGCCGGACGCTGCCGGCTCTGTGGCGGAGTTTGTGGTTCCGTTTGTGGCTGCGGTGCGGTCTGTGGATTATTGCTGTTCAATACTTCCTCCAAAACAGGTTCATACCTGTTTTGATTATAAAACGTCTTATTCTCTTGAACAAGAGTAAGCTAAAGTTCTTAGGTAGTTCTAAGGTGGTCAAACCCTGAACCTATTCCGCTCAACGCCTGGCCTTCATCACCAGCTTGATCGGCGTACCGGTAAACGGGTATTCTTCGCGGATGCGGTTCTCAATAAAGCGCATGTACGTGAAATGGCCCAGCTTGGGGTCGTTGACAAAGAGCAAGAACGTTGGCGGGTCGCTGCGTACCTGCGTTCCATAATAAATATGCAGCGCGCGGCCGCTGCGTGACGTAGCCGAATGCTTTTCCTGAGCCTCCTGCAGGATCCGGTTGACCTGCCCGGTCGTCAGGCGTGCCAGGCGTTCTTCTTGAACGCGCAAGGCTTCCGGAAGTACCTGATCTACTCGCTGACCGGTCAAGGCCGAAATAAACAGAATCGGGACGTATGGCATAAAATTCAGCTCACGGCGGATGGTTTCGGTGTACTGCTGTACGGAATAGCTATCTTTCTCTACCGCGTCCCATTTATTCACCAGCACCACCGTGCTTTTCATGTTTTCCAAAATATACCCGGCAATATGCGTATCCTGTACCGTGATACCCGTGGTTGCGTCAATCAGCAAGAGGGCTACTTCGCAGCGCTCTAGCGCCCGCATCGTTCGGACAACGCTGTATTTCTCGACCCCTGGCTCGACCTTTCCCCGCCGGCGGATCCCGGCGGTATCGATCAGTGTAACCGGCACGTTTTCGTAGGTTAAAAACGTATCCGTCGCGTCACGAGTGGTGCCAGGGATTGGGCTGACAATCGCCCGTTCTTCCCCCAGCAACTTGTTGAGTAAGGAGGATTTGCCCACGTTTGGTTTCCCTACGATGGCAATTTTGACCGAATCATCCTCTTCTACCTTCACCTCTTCTGGGAACAATGACACCAGTACATCCAGCAGGTCTCCGGTTCCGGTGCCGTGAAAGGATGAAATCGCGTAAGGTTCTCCCATGCCCAGCTCATAAAACTCCGGGGTTCCCTCGCGAAGCTGGGCGCTGTCGGCCTTATTCACCACCAGTAAAATCGGTGGGCGGGGCTCCCCATCCACTACTTTCTGGCTGCGGCGCAGGATTTGAGCCACTTCGCGATCCGCAGGCGTCACTCCACTGATGGCTTCAACCACAAACAATATTGCGTCTGCCTCTTGAATCGCCAATTCAGCCTGCAGGCGGATCTCGGTTATAAAATCCGCCGAGCCAATCGATAGAGGAACTTTCCCTCCCCGGAAAGACGGATCGATCCCGCCCGTATCAATAACGTCAAAATGGATCCCGCTCCATTCCGCCTCGCCAAATAATCGATCACGGGTGGTGCCAGGGGTATCATCCACAATCGCCATGGGTTCACCCACCAGACGATTAAATAACGTGCTTTTTCCAACGTTGGGCCGGCCAACGAGTGCTACAACCGGTTTTGTCATCTTTCTCCTTGATATTGTTCGCTCACACACCTGCTATCCGGCGGCATAATTGCGTTATGGTATTAAGGTTATGCCGGGTACGATAGGCAACTGGGCAAATGATGATGAAATTATTGCGTTATTTCGGCCCTGTCACATCCGTGCCACAGAGGGTCGCTGTAATGGTATCTTAGGTTAGGTTAGCGCCGCGGCGTAGGCGTAAGTGTGGGCGTGGGCGCTTTCTGCGGCGCGGGTGACGCAGTCGGTGTGGCTGTTTGGTTTGTCTTTGGCCCTACCACCACCTCGATAGAACTGGGCAGAATTGATTCTACCTGTAATTCCGCGATTGCCAGGACCACTTTTGGAGCAAACTGATAGGTGCCTTCTCCTACCCCCGTAACATCCACCGAAACCCGCACATCCGCTTCACTGATGCGGTCGAGGAGCGGTACCGGGCCGGATATAATCACATCGACTGTCTCGGGCGAGAGATGCGCGTCAAGCGTATCATCCACGCCGGTTTTCTGAATGGGCAGGCCGGAAAGAGTCACATTCCCTTCGATCGTTGCTACCCCTACCTGAACCAGCACCTTCTGGTCTACCAGATCCGTCTGGTCGCCCACTACCTCTACCCCATTGGGCAGGTTGAGCGACAGGCGCCGGTCGATATCATCCTTCACCCCGGTCAGATCAATGGGGTTGGTTTCAACAAAACCGGGTAAGCGGTCCACCAATTGGGGGTTGCTGGAAAACACCGTTACCGTGGGCGGGAACACCGAGATGTTGGTTAACCGGTACCCGTTGGCAACCTGACCTGTCCAACCCACTTTCACCACCACGTTGCGATATCCACCCCGCTGCGAGACTGCCTGATTGACGATAATTTGTTTGGGGGTAAACGTAACGCCATCCACCGGCACGCCATTTGCATCCACCACTTGAACGTCGAGCGAGCGATTGATACTGTCACTCACCTGGGTCAGGTCCAGCGTTATCACGGCGTCTTTCACACGCTGCACGCGCGAGGATGGTCCCCGCACATCCACTTTGTCCTGGCTGAGCTTTGGCGTTTCGGCCTGGAAGCCAATGGCTGGTTCACCACGCAGAGACAGGTTTACCGGGAATTCTTGTGTAACCAGCTTTTCGAGGGTAATGCTCACCGTCTGGGGTGATTGGCTAACCAGCTTGGATGGCCGGAACTGCGGTAAAGGTTCAACTTTTACGGGTACCGTATGCGTCCCCGGTCCCAACCCGGAAAGATCAATTGAGGCATGGACCGGCGCGCGGTCGCTCAACATCCGTTCCCAAATACTGCTAGGCGCGCTGAAAGTAGCCGATACCTGTGTTGGAACATCGCTTGAAACTACCAGCGCGGGATCCATGTTCTTTCGTTCAATCGTCACCGCCCGGGGATACGGCTGCTGCTTCACCGGGTCAGCGGCGTTGACAGCCGAGATCCATACCGCAACCGAAAGGGCAAACGACAAGATTAATGTCGGTAGGCTCTTAACAAAACCTCTCAATATCGCGATCATCTGCGTCCCTGGCCTGGTTCGCCTTCCTGGCGCGGCTCCCTTCGGGAGCGTCTGAATAATTGTCCAGCCCAGTTCAGCGGGCGGGCGGGGATGTCACTTGGACGATAAAACGCCAGGAGAATATTTTCCAACCGCTCTGAATCGAGACGGCGGATCATCCGCCCTCCATGCGCGATGGATATCGAGCCTGTCTCCTCCGAGACTACCACGGTGATTGCATCGGTAGCCTCCGATGTCCCCAATGCTGCGCGGTGGCGCAGGCCCATCTGGCGATCGGGAGTCCGGTTCAAGATACCAGACGCTGAGAGAGGCATAACACACGCCCCGGCTGCGATGCGGTTGTCAATAATAATTACGGCCCCATCGTGGAGGGGCGTATTGGGAAAAAAAATTTGCAGCAGTAATTCCGGGGTAACATTCGCATCCAAGCGTACACCCGTGCGGGTATAATCTTGCAGTGGTTCAGCACGCTGCAAAACGATCAGCGCCCCATGCTGGCGGATCGACAGGCGTGCAGACGCGCTTACCACCGCGTGGATCGTCTGCTGCATGGCCTGGGTGGTTGTGTTTGACTGGCGGATAAATATTGTTCCCGAACCAGCCCGCCCCAGCCGCTCCAACCCGCGGCGGATCTCCGGCGCAAAAATCACCGGAATGGCAAGAAACAAGGCCGGCAGCGCGGTCCGAATCAACCAGGAAAAGGCGGGCAGATCCACCACGCTGGTGAGAAGACTCAGCAGAATGATCAGCAGGATCACACCCCGCATCAGCACAACTGCCTGCGTGTCTCGCACCAGCATGAGAATCGTATAAAAGACCATGGTGACGAGAAACAAATCGAGCAGGCTCACCCAGGTCAGGCGCTGGTACAGAAACAAGAAATCGTTCAATAAATCCGGCACAGCATTTCATCAAACATGCGCTATATTGGCCGCAGCACTCGGTCCTGGCGGAGTTGTTTGAAATACAACACCAGCCCTGGCTTTAGCATTTCTTTTGCGGCATCTTGCCAGACGGTAACGCCCAGTGATTGCGGCGAGCGACGCTCATAGCCCATACTATGCCAGAGCGAATCCAGTGATAACGTAGGCAATGTAAAAACCAGGGAGGCTTCGCACTGCAGGTCTTTCGAAGAGCGCTCCATCTCCGTAATCAGTGGAGGCAAGACTTGAGCGGCCGGAAGGGTGGGATCAATAATGATATCCGCCGTCCGCGCGACCAGGTTCTCAACCTGCCACCCGGCTACCCCAACCAGTTGTTCGCCTACCCGCAGCATCAGGTAGGCCTTATCGCCGAAATCGGCCATAATGTCATCTCGGGTCACGCGCTGATCTTTCCGAACCCGGTTGATCAGCGTGGCAATATTTTCCGAATCCTTCGGCCTGCCGCGCGCCACCGTCAGGTCGCCTTGAGGCAGCGTTGCCCCTTTCACCGGGCTGGCCGGTGCGGTTTCCGTAGAAGGCACTGTTTTCTGCCATGAAGCCATAACCTGGCGCCAGGTATCCTCAAAAGAGCCGGTATTCCGGATCACCTCATTTGCGGCGGCAACCTTCTGTTCTTGCGGCGGCTGGACGGTGATGCGCTGGCGGGCTTCCGCCTCGCTCATCCCGCGCTTTTGCATCAGGCGTCCAAGTTGAACCTCTGGTGGAGCGTATACCACCCAGATGCTGTCGCAAACCTTGACCAGGTTTGCTTCCAGCAGTTTGATTGCCTCAATGACCACAACCGGTTTCTGAGAGCGCGAGACCATCCAATCCACGGCTTGCAGAACCAGGGGATGGACAATAGCCTCCAACTGCGCCAGCGCTGCCGGATCCGAAAAGACCAGCCGGCCCAGTTTGACCCGGTCAATCTCCCCATCTGGACCCAGCACCCAGCGGCCAAAGGTCTCAATGACCCGGCTGTATCCAGGAGCGCCTTTGGCAATCGCCCGGTGACTGAACGCATCGGCATCGATTCCAAACGCCCCCATGTGTTCTAACATTCTACGGACAACGCTTTTGCCGGTCCCGATATTGCCTGTCAATCCAATTACATATTTGCCCGCCCACTTGCTCACGGCTGCTCCTCTACTATGTTCGCCAGGTGAAAACCCTTTGGTGCCTTGCGACTTTCATTTTAGCCTCGCAGGGTAAGAATGTCAAATCGTGATTCTTTTCGTACAATAATTGTAAACGCGAACCCGTAATGTTGAAAATAATTCCACGGAAATTTTCCGTAAATATTTCTTGACAATCCGGGCTTCGTCAGTTAAAATCACCCAGTAACTCGCCGAGATAGCTCAGTTGGTAGAGCACACGACTGAAAATTGTGGTGTCCGCAGTCCGATTCTGCGTCTCGGCACTCACACCCCTCTTCCGAGGGGTGTGTTTGTTATGATACAATCGGCAATAATATGCTTCAAATATCCCATTCCAGGGTTCGCAAGAGTTCGCCGCCATGCGCCGAAAAACCACCCGCTTAGCCGCCGCCGGTCTCATCGGGATTGCGCTGCTGGCCGGCTATCTGCTGCGGCCCATCACCATTCAGGATACCGGCGAAGCAAAACACAGTTCGCGCGCTGGTCCTCACCACCGGCCAGGCCCTGGCTGCCGCGAATGTGCAGCTTGGCCCTGCCGACCAGGTAGAACCGGCCTCCGGCCAGCTCATCCCATTCAACGGGCAGATGCGCGTCCGGCGCGCCGTGCAGGTTACGCTATGGGAAAACGGCCTGCTGCGGTCGATCACCGGTTTTGATACTTCCCCCATTGCCCTGCTGCAGCACAACAACATCCAGCTCGGCCCAGGCGACCAGCTTTTGTGGAATGGAAAAATCCTGGATGCGGACGCACGTCCTGCCCGCCGGCAAACCGGTGGTGCTCCAGATCAAGCGCGCCCGAACCTTAATCCTGGAGAACAATGGCCAGCGCCAGGCGCTCACACACGGCAGCCACAACCGCCGCCCGCGCGCTTTGGGAGGCCGGGATTCACATTGGCCCAGGCGATCTGCTTTCCATGCCCGCCGACAGCCGGCCGGGTGAAAACGAGTTGCATCGCCTACCAGCCTGCCCAGCCCACTGACCATCCAGGTCGCCGGCCAGGTCGCTGCGCGCTCGTTCGGCCGCCCAAACGGTTGGCCAGGCGCTGGCCGACGCCGGGGTTGCCCTGCAAGGTCTGGATTACGCCCAGCCCGCGGAAGATCAGCCGCTGCCGGAGGACGGCCAAATCCGCGTGGTGCGCGTGCGCGAGGAGATCACCCTCAAAGAAACGCTGATCCCCTTTGAACAAAAAACCGAGCCCGACCCCAACGTTGAGCTCGACCAGCGCCAGGTCACCCGCCCGGGCCAGTACGGCGTGCAGGTTGTCCGCGAGCGGGCGCGCTTTGAAGATGGACAGGAGGTCAGCCGCGGTCACGATTCCGACTGGATCGCCAGCGAGCCTGTCGCGCAGGTGGTTGGCGCCGGCACAAAAATAGTCCCAAAGACGCTGGATACGCCGGATGGCCCGATCGAATACTACCGGGCGGTGAGTGTCTATGCCACATCGTATTCCCCATGCACCCAGGGGTACGACCACTGCAGCTGGAGCACTGCCAGCGGTATGCGCTTGATAAAGGCGTGATTGGGGTAAATAAGTACTGGTACCGCGTGATCGGCGGCCATCGGGTCTATGTAACCGGTTATGGTTTTGGCGTCATCGGTGATGTTGGCGCCGTTTACTGGCAAGCCCTGGATCGACCTGGGCTTTGATGAAGAAAGCTTCCAGACAAGCGCCTTTGTCGGTTGGGTGACCATGTACCTGCTTACGCCGGCGCCGGCCAATGTGCCGCTGGTCTTCCCATGAACCTTTCCCCGCTGAACGTCCCCACCCTGCTGCGCGCCTACGGGCTGACTCCCAAAGAAGAGCCTGGGGCAAAACTTCCTGGTTGACCCGGTCGTGCTGGAACGCATCGTCCAGGCAGCGGAAATCTCACCACAGGCAGCCGTATTGGAAGTCGGCCCCGGCCTGGGCAGCCTGACCCGCCACCTCGCGCTGGCGGCCCGCCGGGTAGTGGCCGTTGAGCTGGATGCCAGCGCTCATCCCTGTGCTGGAAGAGGTGCTGCAGCGAGATGCCCAACGTAGAAATCGTCCACGGCGATATCCTCAAGCTCGACCCCACCGCATTGATGGGACAGGACGGCTACTCCGTCGTCGCCAATATCCCCTATTACATCACCTCCAACCTGATCCGCCACCTGCTAGAGGCGCAAGGAAAGCCAGATCGGCTGGTGCTGACCGTTCAGCGCGAAGTGGCCGAGCGTATCACCGCCGGGCCAGGCGAGATGAGCCTGCTGGCGTTAGGCGTACAGGTGTATGGCAAGCCAAAAATTGTCGACCAGATCCCCGCCGGCGCCTTCTACCCGCCCCCCAGTATTGATTCCGCCGTTGTGCGCGTCGATTTGTACCCCGAACCGGTTATCCCCGTTGAGCAGATCGACGCTTTCTTCCGCCTGGCCAAGGCCGGGTTTGGCCAAAAGCGCAAAACGCTGCGCAATTCGCTCAGCGCCGGTTTGAGCTGGCCGGCAGCGCAAACTGCGGAACTGCTTACCGCCGCCGGCATCGACCCGCAAAGAAGAGCGGAGACGCTGTCGATGGAAGAGTGGAAGGTTCTAACGGAAAAGTTATGTAGAAGGTGCTTAATCATCAATCAGTTTCATATGCTGAAAACTGATTGACAGATCCTGTAAACTAAATACTTTCCTTCTTCAAATCCCGGTAGGCCGGCAGGAGCTGCCATACGCGCAGCGCCGCTTCCATCTGAATGCGGAAATTCATCTTTGATTTTCCCCAGCGCCGGTCGGCGAAGTAAATGGGGATTTCATGGAAGCGGTAACCCAGCTTATGCGCCACGTAAGCAGTTTCTACCTGAAAGACATAGCCATTCGAGCGAATGCGGTCGAGCGGCATGCCGCACAACACTTCGCGCCGCCATAAGCGGAAACCGCCGGTGCAGTCGCGCATGGGCAGGCCCAGGATGGTGCGGGCATAAAAATTACCCCAGGCCGAAAGCCCCTTGCGCCATAGCGGCCAGTGTTCGTCCAGGCTGCCGCCGGCTACATAGCGCGAGCCGATTACCACATCATACTTTTCGATATTCCGCGCCAGTTCAACAACCTTATCCAAGCGGGTGCGAAAAATCGGCGTCCATCTGTCCCATCGCCTGCACGCCGCGTTCGAGACAATATTTGAAACCTGTGATATAGGCGGTGCCCAGGCCCATTTTCCCCGCGCGGTGGATTACATCCATGCGCCCGTTTTGCTGGCGGCACAGATCATCCGCCATCTGCCCGGTGCCGTCCGGGCTGTTATCATCGACAATCAGCAAGTGGAGGTCAGGCACAGGCAGTTCGAAGAAGGTGGAAACCAGCTTGGGGAGGTTTTCTGCTTCATTATACGTTGGGACAATAATGGTAATTTTCACGGCAAAGCTACCTTTGTCAGAATAAAATGCCGGTAAATCTGGCTGCTGAATGAGCCAGTTTTATGGTAAATGGCACACGCGCTCCAGCTCTGCCTTCACACAGGCAAGCGTGCGTTCCTTGAGCGATGAGAGCACCAGATCGTTAATCTGAACACTGAGCTGCTTATTCCCAAAGGTACCCTGCTCGCGGTCCTGGTCGCTGTAAAAATAATCAAAAGACTGTTCCAGTCGTTTGCGGATCCGTTCGTGCATCGCGGCAGCCTGCGCCTGGCGAGTAACGATCAGAAAATCAGCACTGGTCAGGTGACCAACAAAATCCTCAATCGTGCCCAGGTCGCGCACGGCATCCCGAACCATCAAAGAAACGGCCCGCAGCAAATCATCGGATGCAACAAACCCATACACTTCGCGGAACCGGTTTAAATTCTTGAGCGAAACAACCATCAGCGCGGCATCCGGGTGTTCCAGGCCCACGTTGATCGCTTCATCCACCAGGTTGCCTTCTGGCATGCCGGTGACCGGGTTGGTCAGCGAACCCTGTCGCGAGCGCTGCAGTGCATTGCGCACGCGCAGGCGCAGTTCCTGGATGTCAAACGGCTTGGTAATGTAATCATCCGCCTGGAGTTCCAGCCCTTTCAGGCGGTCACCCCGCTCGCGTTTTTCGGTGAGAAAGATGATCGGGATTTCCCTGGTTTTGCGGTTCCCCCGCAGGCGGCGGGCTACTTCAAAACCATCGATATCCGGCAGGCGAATATCCAGGATGACCAGGTCGGGGGCATTCGTAGTACAGGCGCGAACGCCATCTTCGCCCCAATTCACGGTCAGCACTTCATACCCCTGCACCCGAAAATATGCATTCAGCATATCGGCAATGTCCAGGTCGTCTTCAACGATGAGAATGGTTGATTTTTTTTCGCTCACAATACCTCCCTGGTCATTTCGATAATTTCAAAACGTATCATTTTCCCAAACCGGGTCATCACAGGGAAAAGAGGCCACGCAGGCCCCTTTTTTATCCATTCTAGCGATCCACGGTTCTCTACTTCCAATCAGCTATGCGATCGGATCTTTGATGATATGGAAGTCGCAAACCGGGTCTCCGACGCCATGGCAGCTGCTTTGGACAACTTTAAACTCGCGCCCGCCGGAAAGCCATTTCAGGCCTTCCTGGAGCAGCCCGACGGCCATAAAGCAGGCAGGTTTATCCACTGTCCGGCCCCAGCAAACCGGGCACTTGTGTATGGTATATACAAAGTGATCCCCTTGATCTACCACGGTCGAAAGCTGGTCGCTGGTAGAGCTGAATATTTTCGCCATCGCCGGGACACCGATGTGCAATTTAGCGGTCAATGGTAGTACCTTAAAAGCCAGGTCGCCTGCGCCCGCCAATGCGCCAAAATTGCGCAGCCCTTCTGCAAATGTAGCTCGCCCGGCCCGTAAGGCTAAGCCGCGCCCGCCGCGGGGACCATACATTTCCTCCAGCGCCCCGTTAATGCCAGAGAAGTCAGCAAAATCAAACTGGCGTTCCAGGTTATCGGGTGGATAATTATCAATCAGGTGTGAGAGCCCGGCAAGATTGAGAATGGCATTTAAACCATTCTTTCCCATCACATCCTCGATCGCCGTGAGTGCGATGCGAGCGATTTTATTGGGATAGTAAAGCCCACTCTTGGGAATCGGTTCCATGGAAGGTTTCCTTGCCTTAGATGAGTTTCGTGAGGTCTTCCGTCGCCCTACGCATGTCCAGGAAAATCAGACCGAGTTTGGCTTGCTCGCGAGCCAGTGCAGTGAGAACTGCTTCTTCACCCACCGACATTAGCACAACATATCCGGACTCTCCCTTGATGTATACCTGGTCAAGAGAGCCCCGGCCTAGTTCTTTTGCAATGCGTTCGCCGAGGGAGAGCATCGCGGCAGACATGGCGGAAACGCGGTCTTCCTCAACCCCCTGGGGGAGCGCGGTGGCGATTGGAAGCCCGTCCACACTGACAATGGCCGAAGCTTCAATATCCGGCGAGGAAGCCTGCAGTTCGCGCAGGCGGTCAACCATCAGTTGGTTGCGAGTTTTAGTCAAGGTTGCACTCCTTTGTGGAGGATTTTGCGCAATTCGTTTGATAAAGCAAGGAAACGAAACTAGTCATTACTTTAACACAGGCATATGTACATGTCAAGCTGAGTACCAGAGGGTTTTTATGAATGTTAAGTGATTGATAAGTCGACTAAAAAAATCGCGGTCGCACGCCTGAAAACGGCAGGTTTCCAACCCCCACTCGAGTTCACCGTTTAAACCTTACCGGCAGGTTTCGCTTACTGCATGGCGACCGAAATAGAGGGTTATTCCGCGCTGCCCGTTCCTTTGAAAGATTAAAAAAACTGCAGGCTTTCGCCTGCAGTTTTTCATTGACACTGTTAAAGATTAGATGCTGCTCATGATGTTCGAGAAGATGTTGCCGATCGCGGGGCCAAGCAGGGCCAAAATTACGATGACGACAACGGCGACCAGTACGAGGATGAGCGCGTACTCAACAAGACCCTGACCTTTTTCTTTGGGGGCGAATAACATGGGATTTACCTTCCTTAAGATAATAGAATGTTGGATAGAAAGATTTGGACATCCTGGGCAGTTACTGCCCAAATGAGCGCATCTGAATTAGATGCTGCTCATGATGTTCGAGAAGATATTGCCAATGGCTGGGCCAAGTAGGGCTAAAATAACGATCACGACTACGGCAACCAAAACAAGAATAAGAGCGTACTCAACAAGACCCTGGCCTTTTTCCTTCGGAGCGAATAACATTGTTTTCACCTCCCTTCTCGCTGTGATTTTGTTTATTGCTGAACTTGTATATATTATATGCCGCCTAATAAAAAATACAACATCTTCGACATTACAAGGAACTTACAAAGGACTTACAGCCAACCCACTTTTTTATAACTTCTTCTCGCGCTGCCTTTGGTAATTCGACCCAAACAGCCTGTTTTGTATTACAATCCCCTGCGAGAGCGATTTATGCGAAATCAAAAGAAGGACAGGTTATGAAAAATCGTTGGTTGGTTCTCGCCATTCTTTGTGGCATCCTGCTGGCGCCTGTTTTGCCAGTGTATGCGGAGGATGGCAAGACCGGTGAACCATATCCAGGCACGGCGATCTGCCTGCCTGACGCCTATTTGAATAAACCCGGCAACTGCCTGCCGCTTGGCCCTTCTCAAACACTCACGGAACTGGCGAAAAAAGGGATCACCTTCCCGCCCCGCCCCCTACCGGCCGTGAACCCACCCAGCGAGCTGACGAAGAGCCCAGTCCAGGTGGCAAAAATCAATATCGAAGCCACCGAAGCGGCGAACCTGTACGCTACCCTTGAAGATGCGGTGGCTGGGAGCAATCCTATCCGCCAGATCCCGCCCGGCGCTGGCCTGCGGTATGTTTCCTATATTCAGGAAGCCAGGGTGAACGGGAAACCCTTCGTTCTGCTCAAAACAGGCGAATGGATGCGCGCATCGCCTGCCGGTTACGTAAACTTCCAGGGCCTGGTATTCCAAAAAACACCTGCCAACGATTTTGGCTGGATGTTCGACCACGCGAAGGCGCGTAGTAAGCCCAGCTGGAACGCCCCGGAAGTGGGTGAAACCCTGCCTGCGCGAAGCGGTCATCCAGATATACGATGTAGTCCAGGCTGAGGACATGGAATGGTACCTGGTCGGCCCCGATCAGTGGATACCCAGGCAGGATGCGCGCCGCATGCAAGTCGATCCGAACCCGCCAAAGGGTGTGACCGGCGACCGCTGGATCGTGGTGAACCTGTACGACCAGACCGTGGCTGTCTATGACCACCGCCAGCTGGTCTTTGCCACCCTCGTCTCCACCGGCGGCGATCCCTTCTTTACACGCCCAGGGTTATTCAAGATCTATAAAAAGAAACCCCTGGAGACCATGAGCGGCGCATTCGAATCCGGAAAAACAGATTACTACTACCTGGAAGATGTGCCCTGGACAATGTATTTTGACGAGGCCCGCGCCTTGCACGGGGCATACTGGCGTCCTTACTTTGGCCTGCCGCAGACCCACGGCTGCGTAAACCTCTCCATCGGCGATTCAGCCTGGCTGTTCCAATGGGCCAATGAAGGCGACCCAGTCTACGTCTGGGATCCATCTGGCAAGACGCCTACCGACCCCAAACTGTACACCGAAGGCGGAGCTTAAGTTCGTCAGGGCAGCAGCGTGATCAGCTGGCTGGTCAGCGCTACTATCCCAGGGATGCGGCTGCCTGCCTGGCGAATCACCAGCCGGACGGGTGTTGGCCCGTCCACTTTATACGGGATCTCGACGGAAAAGGGCGTGTGGCTGAGCGGGCCGGTGGGTGGAGCAACGTTCACCTGTTTGGTGGACATCACCACATTGTTTTCGGTCACCAGGTCAATGAACACCGGCGAATCATTGACCGGCCTGGCCAATCCATGAACGACCAGCAGGCCGCCGCTTACCTCGGTTTCCGGCCTGGGTTGGCGGATCAGGTACGGTTCCTGGATGATTTGCGGCGAGTAGATTTCATTGCGGCCAACCTCCAGCAGGATGACGTCCACGGAGGCAATCCCCTGCACCCGCCCAAACTGATCAATGGTGGTCACTTGCAGGCGGGCTGTCTCTGCCGCTGCATCGATTTCAAAAGGCATCTCGGGGACCAGGTAGGCGCGCTTTCCGGCCTGATCCATTCCAAGGTTCTTAATCTGGCGCGAAATCACCCGGCCATCCTCGCCAAGCAGCTCGATGGCGATTTTTCCATCCTCGCCAACCGTCACATACAGCTCCATCTGAATGGGCGAAAGAACCCTGGAGAGTAAACCTGGGCGCACAATATTGAGAATGGGCGCCGGCGGGGTAGGCGTATTGGTGATGGTGGGGGTCAGTGTAATCGTCCGGGTACGGGTGGGAACGCGCGTGCGGGTTGGGGTGCGGGTGAGCGTTGGCGTGCGCGTAGAAGTTGGGCTGGGACCAGGCGTAGCCGTATCAGGTACCCAGGGTGTAATGGTGATCGTATCGCTCGCGATTGGAGTGAATGGTTCCGTAGGTGGAGGAGTAAGGGTATCGGGTTCGGGCGTCGGCGAAAGCGTGGCGGTGGCGCTGGGGGGGATGATCAGCGCCAAAGTTGGGATCAGCGTCAGGGTCGGCTCGCTGCGCTGCGCCAGCGTGCAGCCGCTCAGCGCCATCCCAGCCAAAGCCACGGCCATGACTGCGAATGAAAACGCAGTCATGGCCGCTTTTTTCCTTCGACCGGTGCAGTGCATGGAGCGATGCCAGAGATTCATAAAAACGTCACAGGCCGTAAATTGCGCCGAATTTCCCCTCGAGATAGCGGATATAAGGTTGCGGATCAATTTTTGAACCGGTCGCCCGCTGGATCAACTCTTGCGGTTCAAACTTTGCCCCGCAGCGATGCACCTTCTCCCGCAGCCAGCCCAGCAGAGCGGAAAACGCTCCCTGTTCAATCTGGCTTTCAAGATCCGGGATGTCGCGCTGGATACCCTCCCAAAGCTGGACGGAGATAAGGTTGCCAAGCGCGTAGGTGGGGAAATAACCCAGCAGCCCGCTGGACCAGTGGACGTCTTGCAAAACACCCAGCGCATCGTTGGGTGGTGTAAGGCCAAGATACTCTTGCACGCGCGTATTCCAGGCTTCCGGCAAATCCTTCACTGCCAGGCTGCCTTCCATCAGCGCGATCTCAAGCTCAAGGCGCAGCATGATGTGCAGGTTATAGGTTGCTTCATCGGCTTCCACGCGGACGAGAGAAGGCTGAACTTTGTTAATGCCGCGATAGAAAGTTTCAAGATTAATGTTGCCAAGCTGGGTCGGGAATGTTTCCTTTAAACGCGGGAAGAAATATTTCCAGAAGGGCAGCGAACGACCAACCAGGTTTTCCCATAGACGGGACTGCGATTCGTGCAGCGCCATCGAAGCGCCGCCCGCCAGAGGTGAACGCCGCAGCCTGGGAGCCACGCCCTGTTCATACATCGCGTGGCCGGCCTCATGCATACTGCTGAAAAGCGATGAGGTGGGATACGCGGAGTCAAAGCGGGTGGTGATCCGCACATCATCGATGCTGAACTCAATGCTAAAAGGATGCGCCGAGCGGTCCTGCCGGCCGCGCTTCCAATCATAACCAAAGCGCGTGATCACCTCAACCCCGAAATCCCACTGTGCCTGTTCGGCAAACCCCTGGTGCAAGAAGCGGTCATCCACCTGTTGGCGCTGGCCGATTGCCTGGATCAGTGCTACCTGGCGCGGGCGCAAAGTGTTGAAGATTTGCTGCACCTCGGCTGTCTTCATCCCGCGCTCGAAATCATCCAGCAGCGGGTCGTAGACGTGCGCATACGGGGCAAAAAAGCTGGCATACTCGCGCCGCAGATCAACGTTGCGTTCTAAAAAGGGTTGAAATATGGCAAAGTTGGATTCCTGGCGAGCGCGCGCCCAGGCTTCATGCGCCAAAACCGTCGCCCGGGTGCGTTCGACAACAAAACGTTCTGGCACGCGCGCGCGCTTCTGAAACTCGCGCTGAGCAAAGCGCACCAGCCCGGCGGCATCCGATTCTGGATCCATCTCGCCCAGGTGACCGGCCAAATCTTCGACCAGCCGGCCGGTTTCAGCGCTCGTCCAGCGCTGGTGGGCCAGGCGCGCAATCGTTGCCCGCTGGTAGCTGCGGTCTTCATCACCGCCCACGGGCATATACGTCTGCTGGTCCCACTCCAGCAAGTTATTCACGTGCTCCAGATCATAAATTTCAGCCAGGATTTCCCGCAGCTGCTGAAGCCGTTCTTCCATAGGTTTTTTCCTCAGGAACTATTCCTCAATTGGTTTGTAAGAAATCCTGCTCAGGCGACCCGCCAGTTCAGTTCTTCACCCCGCAGCGCCCGTAAAACCTCACTGGCAATATCATTGGCGGCGCGCTGCTGCGCTTCGACCGTCTGTGCGCCAACATGCGGCGTCCCAATCACGTGTGGATGGCACACCAGAGCCGTTGAACCGGGAGGTTCGGTGGTAAATACATCCAGCCCGGCCCCGGCGACCTTCCCTGAATTGAGTGCGTCCAGCAAAGCATTCTCGTCTACCACGCCCCCGCGGGCGGCATCGACCAGGTAAACGCCGTCTTTCATCATCGCGAACTGCTCCGCGCCCAGCATCCCGCGTGTCTGCCCGGTAAGCGGTGTGTGCAGCGTAATAATATCCGACTGCGCCAGTACTTCTTGCAGTGTCAGAGGCTCGCAGCCTTCCTGGCACATTTCCTCTGTTGGTCGCAGCGGGTCAAAAGCCACGATCCGCATATCAAACGCCTGGGCGCGTTTTGCCACGGTCTGCCCAATGCGCCCGTAGCCAATAATCCCCAGCGTCTTTTTGTACAGTTCGGTACCTTCAAGCTCTTTCTTGAGCCATTTGCCGTTCTTAATCGCCGTATCAGCACGCGGGATCTCGCGCACCAGCGCGAGCATCAGCCCCATAGCCAGTTCCGCCACCGCAACGGTCGTCGCCAGCGGCGAGTTGACCACCGTCACCTTGTGCTGTTTGGCGGCATTCAAGTCGATATTATCCACCCCGACGCCAGCCCGACCAACGGCTTTCAAATTCGAAGCCGCGTCCAATACGGCGGCCGTGACCTTGGTGCGCCCGCGTACAATTAGCGCATCATATTGACCGACAACCTTCAATAACTCCTCCGCCGTGATTCCAGAACTGTCCACCACCTCGGAAGATTCACGCAGAATTGATTGGCCGTTCTCCTCCAGGCCATCTGTGAGCAAGACTTTCCAGGCTGCCATTCGAAGTCTCCTTTAAAAAAATGATTTCTAATCCGGCTACCATACCTTAGGTAGGGTGATTGTACCTTAATTCGCAAGTCAATGAGCAGTTAATTAGTCAACGTGTCTGGCCAGGCGCCGTTCCTTGCTCTTTTCGGGGGTTGGGGGAAGACCCTTCCCTCCGAGTGTATTTCAGATTTGGGGAAAATCCTCATCCCCCGTCCCCTTCTCCAAAATCGCCAAAGCCCGATTTTGGAGAAGGGGTGCCTTTGAACCCTTTAGTAGGCATCCCCTTCCCTCCGCGCTGATTGACTGATTGACTACTCCCTTGTTACAATCAACCCCGCATGGAAAAACGCATAAATCCCCGCCTGTTAAAATCCGAACCGATGCGGCGCTGTACGCTGGGCGAGTGCCACGCAGCTTGCTGCTTGTACGGCGTATGGGTCGACCGGCTGGAAGCGCAGGACATCCAGACCAATGCCGCGTTGATTATTCCCCATATGGAACCAGAGCACCGCGACCCGGACGACTGGTTCGATGGGCGTGAAGAGCCAGATGAGAATGCCATTTCTGGCTGGACCGTGCACAGTAATGTGCTGCCCGACCCGCAGCATTACGGCGAAACGGCCTGCATTTTCCTGCGCAAGGATCACCTGTGCGCCCTGCAGGTTGCTGGCCAGGCCAACAATCTGCACCCCTGGCGCTTCAAACCCTTTTACTGCATCTTGCACCCGCTGGACCTGGATGAGCAAGGCCGCATCACGCTGGATGAAACCGGGCTGATGCTGTCAGAACCAGGCTCCTGCCTGCGACCATCCGACCGTCCCATACCCCTGGTCGAAACATTTGAACCAGAACTGCGCTATCTGCTGGGCGAGAAAGCTTACCGGCGTCTTCTGGAGAACCGGCAATAGGAGGAGAGCCATGCCAAAACTAATCACGACCCTTGGGCCAAAACAGTCCGCCGATCTGGACATCATCCTGCCGCACGAGCACGTTTTTGTTGACCTGCGCACCTGGGACCAGCCCGGCTACGGCGAAGCCCAGGCATCCGATGTGATCGCGTTGATGGCGCCCGAAATAAAAAAGGCCCAGTCCAGCGGCATTAGCGCGCTGGTCGACTGCGGCCCGGTTGGGGTTGGGCGGCGCGCGGATATCTTGAAGGCTGTTTCCCTGGCCACCGGTTTTCCGATCGTCGTGCCTACCGGCGTATACCGGGAGCCGTGGATCCCACCCTGGGTCCATGCGGCCAGCGAGGAAGCCCTGCGCGACTGGATGCGCAGCGAGTTGGAGGATCAGATTGTAGACGATGATCGTCTACAGGACCCAGATCGTCTACAGGGAAAAGCTGGTCTCCAGACCGGCGTGCAGGCCGGGTTTATCAAGTTGAGCGCCGGCGACGATGGCATCACCGCCACGGAAACCAAAGTTCTGCGCGCTGCCGCCCGCGCCGCGGTCGCCACAAATGCGGTTATTGGCAGCCACACCATCCGCGGCCGGGTCGTTCGTGACCAGTTAAAGATCATCGAAGATGCTGGTTATACCCCCACCCGTTTTATCTGGATCCACACACAGGCCGAGCCGGACTTTAACCTGCACCTGGAAATGGCCCGGCGCGGCGCCTGGCTGGAATACGATTCGATCGGCAGTCCGGAAAGCGATCCGCAGTTTATCCAATGGCTGCTGAAACTCCTGGAGGCCGGTTTTGGCGACCAGATTTTGCTCAGCCACGACCGCGGCTGGTACGACCCCGCCCAACCGGGCGGCGGGCACCCCAAACCCTACACCTACCTGGTCGAAACCTTCCTGCCAAAACTGCGCGCGGCCGGTGTTCCAGACCAGACCATCAGCCGCATGGTCTGCGATAACCCCTTCCGCGCCTTCGCCCGTGACTAGAAATCACCCCCACCCGCGGCCAGGTTTTCTTCCTTACGGTAAGGCGCGACCCTTGTGGTTGCCCGAGGTTAATCAGCACATCCCATTGGGCGTGCGTAAACCCCCGCTCTAGCGGAAACTCTATGCGTCCGGCACGGCCAGTCCTTCCGCCGCTTGCCGTTCTGCAACGCTATCCCTGCTGCACGCTGCCAGCACGGCTTCCAGCACCGGTAAAAAGCGCGGCAGCTGCCCGTGGGAAATTACCCAATCCCACAGCGGCTCGGCCTTCTTCCAGCCCCCGCTGTAGGCCAGGTGCCGCAGTTTACCGGATAAATCGGGCTTGGTCCAGGCCGCCTGGAAAATCGACTTCCAAGCGTAAAACGAGCGGTACGCCGATCCAGTACCCGGCTTCCAGCGCTTCAGCAGATCATCCGCGCCGGGTGGAAAACCGCGTGGCGCGTATCGTACTGGTCCCAATTGCTGGTAAAAATGCGCCCCTGTGCCTGCATCCGCTGGTGCAGCGCCGTGCCAGGATAGGGCGTCAGAATGTGGAAGGTTGCCGTTTCAATCCCTTGCGCTACCGCCCAGTCCACCGTGCGCTGGAAAACCGTTTCGTCATCATCATCCATTCCAAAGACAAAGCTGGCGTTTATCATGATCCCCATCCCATGCAGGCGCCGGATGGCGCTTGCATAATCCAGGGACAGGTTGTGGCGTTTATGCTGCCCGGCCAGGTTGGCCGGGTTGAGCGTTTCGAATCCGACAAACAGGCTGCGCAGCCCGCAGGCGGCTGCCTTTTCCAGCAGCCCTGGCTGCAGCACCGAGCGCACGGTCGCGGCTGCCTGCCACAACCGGCCCATGCCCGCGCATCCCGTCCATCAAAGCCGCGGCGAAGTGCGGGTTGCCAAACAGGTGATCATCCAGGAAATACAGGTGCCGCCCGGGCAGGCTCTTCGATTTCTGCCAGAGCTGCGTCCACCGCCAGTGTATAAAACGATTTGCCGCCCTGAAAGAAGGCGTCTTTATAGCAAAAATCACAGTGATGCGGGCAGCCGCGTGAGACCACCAGCGAGTTCGGCACCAGGTAACGGTCGCGGTCGAATAGATCGCGGCGCGGGCGCGGCAGGTTGTCCAGCGTGCGCGTGCTGGATTGGTACACCTGCCCAGGGTGTCCCGCGCGGAAATCCGCCAGAAATGCCGGCCAGGTGTCCTCACCCGGCCCGGTAAAGATGGTATCGGCATGCCTGGCGGCCTCCGCCGGCAGCGCGGTGACGTGCAGGCCGCCCAGGCAGACATGCGCGCCTTTGCGCCGGTAGTGATCGGCCAGCGCATACGCTCGCCGGGCGGAGGTAATATAGACCTCGATCGCCACCAGTTCCGGGTCATCGTCCAACCGCAGCGGCTGGACGTGCTCGTCTTCCAGGACGATCTCGTCCTCCGCGTCCAGGTATCCGGCCAGAGTCGCCAGCCCAAGCGGTGGGAAAAGCGCAGTATTTAATTGGACGGTAATACGGGCTCAGCGCCTCGGTCAGCGCTGGAAGAATGAATTTTACACGCATATTGGTAATCCTTGTAAGATTTGGCGTCCGCCCCACGCACCCCATACGCTTCCAGGCCAGGTTGACCCAAACCTGAGGTAACTATACTGCTTCCCGACTGGCGGGTCGAGTATTCAGGTGCGTTTGTTCGCGCACTTGAGTCCTTGCAAGCAGCATTGAAAAAGACAAGAATAAAAGAGAAGGCTTAGAAATATCCGTGTACATCCCGCAAATCCGTGTCCCTGAATCTTCTCTGGTCATTTACCTTGAAACTAATGTAAACTAAATATAGGAAATGCTTATGCTCACCATCCTGCATGTCGAAGATAACGCTGCCCTGCGCCGGGCGCTGAAAACCGGACTGGAAGCAACCGGGGCCGTAAAGGTTATCGCCGAGGTCGCCAGCGGAGAAGATGCCCTGGCCATGCTCTTCTCGGAGCCTCCCGGCGCGGTGCTGATGGATGTGGCCCTGGCCGGGGAGATGAACGGCATCCAGGCCGCCGTATCCCTGCGCCGGGAATACCCACGCCTGCCGGTGGTGTTCTATTCGATCCAGGATGATGAAGAGTATTACCGCGACTTCCTGCGCTCGGGTATCCTCAGTCACTACGCCTACGTGCGCAAGAGCAATTACCTGCTGCCGGAGAGCATCATCCCCTTGCTGCGCGATGCCGCCGCCGGGCGCGGTTTTATCGACCCCGAAATCGAAGCACGCGTGCAGGCCGTGCGCCATAAAGACGCCAATGACCCCTTGGCGCTGCTGGAGCCAAACGAGCAGGCTGTCATCCGCTTGCTGTCACTGGGCCTGACCAACGACCAGATTGCCGCCCGCCTGGGGTATCACGACGCGCGCGCGGTAGCCCGCACCAACGGCCAGATTTACACTGCCTGGGGGTTGAACGACTCCACCACCGATGAAAAAGTCGCCCGCACGCGGGCCGCGCTAATCTACCAGCGCCGCGAGCTGATCGTCTGGAACGCGGATGGCATCCCGCAAACCTGCGGAACGGATGGGAAATGGCGAGCGTTGTGACTGATTTCATCCTGCATTGGGCCGCCCTGACCATATCCTTCTTCATCACCATTTCCCTGCTCTGGCTGGGGTTAATGGTGCTGTTAGCCGGCAACCGCCGCTCGCTCGGCACCTGGCTGACCAGCAGCGGGCTGCTGCTTGGCGCGCTTTTCTTTACCAGCCATACCGCTATCCTGGGGCGCGGGCTTTCCAACACCAGTTTTGGCATGGATTTTTGGTGGTGGGTAAGCTGGACTCCGGCAGCCACTGCGCCGCTGGCCTGGTATGGCGCGCTTTTATGGTATTCCGGCTACCGGCTGGACCGCCCGCACCATCATCACACCTGGCTGGTTCTCATCATCCTGCTGGCAGCCAGCTTCCCGCTGCTGCTGACCTTTGCCAACCCGCTTCCCACTTACCAGTATGTCGTCGGGCGAACGCTCGTGCTCACCCCCAGCATCGCCGGCATCCCATTACTGATCCTCGTTTACGTGGCCTATTCGCTGTTGTGCTACCTGCTGCCGCTGGATTTGCTGCGCCGGTCCCCGGCCGGCCCGCCGTTAGAAGCCCGCGCCCGCCAGCGCGCCCGCCGGTACCTGGTGGCGGCTTCGGTAGCCCTGCTGCTGGCCGGCATCCTGCTGGCATGGACGGCTTTATGGGCGCTCACCGCCCAACCACCGCCCAGCCTGAGCAGTACCCAGACCGAAAGAACCGTGCTAAAGTTTGACCTGGCCGTTGAAACGCTGGTGGCCCTGGCGATCAGCCTGCTGGGGCGAGCAATTGTCGGCTTCGAGGTGTTCACCGGGCGGCCCTTGCCGCGCAATCGTTTCCTACGCCAGTGGCGCAGCACCGTTATCCTGGCGGGTGGATTTGGCGCAGCGGCCGCTTTTACGCTTGCAATACAACTGCCTCCCATCTACAGCCTCATGCTGGCAACCGGGCTGATGACATTATTCTACGCGCTCTACAGCTGGCGCTCTTTCGTTGAACGGGAAGAGTTCATGGAACGCTTGCGGCCCTTTGCTGCCAGCCAGAACCTGTACAGCCAGCTGACCGCCGCGCAGAATGCGGATGAGAGCAGTTCTTCCTCCGCCCTGTTTTCAACGTTGTGCCGGGAGGTGTTGGAAATCCGCCAGGCCGTATTAACCCCCGCTGGCGCGCTGGCAGCCATGGCCGGGCCGCCTCTGGTGTACCCGGCAGGCAATCCCGCACCGCCCATCGACCTGGCCGGCTGGCAGTTCCGCTTCTCCCGCACGGTGCGCTGCCTGCCGTTTGAGCCAACCGGCGCGCCGGAAGAGGCGCCGTCCGGCATGGAGTGGGCAGTGCCGTTGTGGAGCAGCCGTGGACTGGACGGCATCCTGTTCCTGGGGGAAAAGATCAACCGCAACCCATTTACGGAAGAAGAAATTGAGATTGCCCAAACAGCCGGAGAACGCCTGCTGGACCTGCTGGCAGGCACGGAAATGGCGCGCCTGGCGATGGATCTTCTCCGCCAGCGGCTTTCGCAGGCCAGGGTCATCGATGGACAGGGCCGGCGCGTGCTTCACGACGAGGTGCTTCCGGAGCTGCATACTGCCCTGCTTCAACTCAGCAGCCGCGCGCCGGGCGATCCGGAGATACGCCAGGCGATGGATGGGCTCTCGTCCGCTCACCGCCAGATCGCGGACTTAATGCGCGAAATGCCCTCCACCAGCCCGCACCATCTCGCCCAGGGGGGATTGGTCGCAGCGCTGCGCGGGTTGGTGGAACGCGATTTTATCAACGATTTCAACAGCGTGGAATGGCAAATTATGCCAGAAGCCGCGGATTTTACGCATGATCTGCCGTTATTTGTAAATGAAGTGCTGTATTTCGCCGCCCGCGAGCTGCTGCGGAATGCCTCCGTCCACGGGCGGGGAGAGAATCCCGCGGCCGAGCTGCACCTGAAAATTGGGCTGGCCCTGTCCGGCGACCTTTGCCTGACAATCGAAGATGACGGGGCCGGTTTTCATCTGGAAGCCCAACCCGGCCCGGCGGGCAAAAGCAGGCCCGGGAATGGCGGCGCCGGCAGCGGAATTCGCCTCCACAGCACCATGCTGGCTGCCGTAGGCGCGCGGCTGGAAGTGCTACCTTTACCGCTTAAGGGGACCCGCGCGGTCATTTTGCTAAGCAAACCCGCTCAAAAATAGGAGAATATGCGCCTTCAGTAAAAGCCTAAATAATCTGCGGCGTCATCATGGTCTTGTAGAACACCGGCAGCCAATGGTCAAAGTCTTCTAGAGTACGTCCCTGGGCAATCAAAATCAGCTGGCTTTTGCCCCAGTAAAGACAACGCATCCAGCGTTTCCGCCGTTCTTCACCTTCAACAAAGGTATAAATAGCATCAAACAGCTGCATCGTTTCCGAGGGAGTTCTCATCGACGGATAGAACCTCAATACCCGGCAAACCTTTCAGCCCTTCCTTGAAACCTTCCCGCAGAATATCCACATCCTCCTTGGTTACTTCGACCTCCAGTTTCCGTTTTTCAATCAGGAAACAGGTATTGATATCGTCTTCATAGGGTGAAAACAGCATCCCCAGGTGCTCGGGGTTTAATTCTCTTTTGTGCCAGTCGTCCGGCAGCCATACCGCAAAGCCGCCTTCCTGATTGGGATATAGCGTCATTCTGGTCGTCACCGGGCCCGACATATTCTCTGCCATAATCATCCTCCAATAAATCGTTTCTGACGTTTGATACTGCTTCTTCGCAACAAAACAGTTTTATCATCTGGAACTATGCTGGTCCGTGATTATAGCAGATTCTTCTCGTTTTATTCTTTGCGGAGGACCTTACCCTCCGGTTCGCTTTAGCGCATACCAGCCTGCTCCCAGCGCGGGAACCATTACCCGGAACACACCCTCCTGTACTATTCCAGGAGCTATTAGCCCCAGCAGGTCGGGCAGCTCCCCACCCGGCGCGTTTACTGCGATCTCCGCCTGGAGCGGCTTGCGCCCGTTATTGAACAGCGCCAGCACCTCCTCGTCGCCGTCGCGGCGCAGAGAAACCGTACCCGCCGCGTGGATCGATCCAGGCAGTTTCCACCTCGCCCAGGCTCAGCGCCCGGCTGCTCCTGCGCGTGTGGATCGCGTGCCGGTAAAAATCGAACAAGCGCGGGTCCGGCTGGTCCCAGGGGAAAGCACGCCGGCTGTTCTCGGCGTATGCGCCCTCCTGCCCGGCTTCGTCGCCAGAGTACAGCATCGGCGCACCCGGGTAGGCCAGCTGCAGCGCTGCCGAAAGGATCATCCGTTTATGGTTCTTCTTGAGCAGTGTGAAAGCGCGCGGCGTATCATGCGAATCGAGCAAATTGAGCTGGGCGTGGAACGGCCCGGGCGGCGTGTCCCGCCGCAGCGTCTCCAGCCGGTCATCCAGCTCCAGCGGGTCGATCTGGCTGCCGGCAAAACCGACCACCGTGTACCCGAAGCGGTAGTTCATCGTTGCGTCGAAGGTGTCGCCCAGCAGGCGTTTGGAGGCATCTCCCCAATCCTCTGCCACCAGGAAAGCCTCCGGGAACGCCTTCCGCACCGCCCGGCGAAACCGGCGCCAGTAGGGTTCGGTTAGCCATGGAGTTACATCCGTGCGCCAGCCGGCTGTCCCAAAGGACAGCCAGTACTGCGCGATGCCGCCTTCCGGCTTGCCGTCCCCAAAGAAGAAATCTTCCACCTCAGGACATTCGACAAACTCAGGCATGGTCCTGACCTTCAGCCAGCCCACATAGTCATCCGGCCAGCGATTGAAATGGAACCAGCGGTAATACGGTGAAAGCTTGCTGGCCTGGGCTTCCTTGAAGTAAATGCTGTCGCTGGAACAGTGATTGAAAACCCCGTCCAGCAGCACGCGCATGCCGCGCTGCCCGGCACGCTCGATCAGCTCAACCAGGTCTTCCAGGCTGCCAAGCTGCGGGTCAATCAGCCGGTAATTGATCGCATCGTAGCGGTGGTTGGTCGGCGAGGCAAAGATGGGCGTAAAGTAAATGCAGGTAATCCCCAGATCTGCCAGGTAATCCAGCTTTTGGATCACCCCGCGCAGGTTGCCCCCGAAGAAATCCCGGCTCTTCGGAGGGTGCTCGGGCAGCGCCCCCCAGGGGTTATGCAGCGCCTCGTACTGGTAGGAATGATCGATGCGCGGCGTTTCGGCTCCCCGCATAAAGCGGTCGGGGAAAATCTGGTAGATCACCTGACCGCGGGTCCACTCTGGCGGCGCGCCCTGCGGCAGGTAAACCGCGATGCGGAAATCCTGCTCCTCCCAGACTCCAAAGAGAGGCTTTTCAACGCCCTCCTTCTGCCGCCGCTCGCGGATCAAACTGCCGTCCGCCAGCACGAAATGGTAGTGCAGCAGGGTTGGCTCCTGAGGCAGCAGAATCTCGGCCGTCCATAAAACGCCGTGCTCGCCTCCGGAGGTTTGGTCCGCGTGCATTGCCACCTGCCAGCCCTCTTCGCGGAGCGGGTCAAAGAATAGGATTTCCGGGTTAGCTTCTGGTCCTGCTTCCAATTCCATCCTTATCAGGGTCGAGACGGGCGACGCCGGCGGCGGAACGTGCGGCAGGTTTCCTTTGCGTAATACGCGCGCAGCAGCGCGGCTGATCGATTCATTTTGGGAAGTATGCATAGGGTCAACGTGGGGTGCAAGCGTAGTGACACAACCATGCGCCTCGTTGCTCAAAACGCATGGTTGTGCCAAGGGTTGGTTTGGAAAATGCCTTATCCTTTCACGGCGCCTGCCGCCAGCCCACCAATGAGCTGTTTCTGCAGGACCATGAAAACAATCATGATCGGCAAGGCGCCCATCAGCGCCGCCGCGGAGAAGACGCCCCACTGCTGGGTATACTGCCCGCGGATAAACAGCGTCATGCCCAGCGCCAGGGTGTAATTCTCGGAGCTCTTAATCATGACCCGGGCGATCAGGAAGTCGGAATAGGTGCCGATGAACGAGAGGATGGCGATGACTGCCAGGATTGGACGAACCAGCGGCAGGATGATGCTCACGAATGTCTGGGTAGGCGTAGCCCCATCGATCATGGCCGATTCGTCCAGGTCTCTCGGAATGGAGTCGAAGAAGCCTTTCATCAGCCAGGTGTTGAAGCCCAACGCCCCGCCGCAGTAGATCAGGATCAGCCCGCCCAGGGTGTTCAAGCCAAGCCAGGCCAAGCCCGGGATTTTGCCGATCTGCTGGAGCAGCAGGAACAGCGATACGATTGCCAGCATGTTCGGGAACAACTGCACCAGCAGGATGATCAAGAGTCCCTGGCGCCGCCCGCGATAGCGGAAGCGGCTGAAGGAGTAGGCTGCCAGCGCGCACAACGCCACTGTAATCAACGCAGTCACCGTCGAGACCTTGATCGAGTTCCACATCCATAAGACAAAGGGATGTTGCGGATCGTTCACCAGACGTTGGAAATTGGCCACGCTGGCATTGGCCGGGATAAGGCGCTGGCTGGTCAGCGAGTTGGTTGGACTGAGCGCCGCCGAAACGATCCACAATACCGGGTAGATGGCAAAGACCCCGGCAAATGTAGCCACCAGGAGCTTGAAAGCCAGTGCCAACCGGCGCGAGCGAGTTTGCGAAGCCTCGCGCACACCAGCGATCGGCTTTTCGGCAGCTTTGTCCGCCGTTTCTAACTTTGTTTGGGCCATTAGCGCATCACCTCCTCGAGCTGCTTGGTAAAGCGGAAGTTAAAGGCGGTGAGGGAAGCGACCAGGATGAAGATGAAGATCGCGATGGCGGATGCCAGGCCGAAATCTGCGCCGCGCCCACCGGCAAAGGCCAGACGGTAGGTATAGGAAATTAAGATGTCCGTTTGGCCGGCCGGGGTGTTTGCGCCGGCAATTGGCGGCCCCCCCTGGTTGACCAGATCGATGATGGTGAAGTTGTTGAAGTTATAGGCAAAGGTGCCGATCAACAACGGCCCGACCGAGATCAGCAGTAGCGGCAGCGTCAGGAAACGGAACGTAGCAAACGGCCCGGCGCCATCCAGGTTGGCGGCTTCGTACATGTCGGTTGGGATCGACTGGAGCGCTCCCAGGGTGATCAGCATCATGTAAGGATAGCCCAGCCACATGTTGATGAACAGGATGGCAACCTTCGTCAGCGTCCCGTTTGAGAACCACTCGGGGGAGTACCCGGTGATTGACTTTACCAGCATGTTAAAAGGACCATAGATGGGATTAAGCAGCCCCACCCACATCAGCACGCTGATGAAACCGGGGATGGTATAGGGAATGATAGCAAAGGAGCGGAACATTCCCTTGAACGGCAGGCGGGGGTCGTTGAAGACCAGAGCAAATCCGAGGCCCAGCGAGAAGTTCAGCAGTACGCTGAATAACGCGAAGAGCAGCGTCCACACGAAGACCTGGAAGAATGGCCCGCGGATATTCCTATCCGTCACCACGCGCGTGAAGTTGGCGAACCCCACCAGCGTGGCAAAACCAGGGGCATCCTGGATCGGTTTGCCCTGCGCATCCACAAACGTGCCCTGCACTGGCTTATACGTGTTTCCCGTCTGCTTGTCGGTGATGGTATCTGTGGCCGCATCGTAGCTGTACTGCGGAACGGCAGCCTGGGCTTTGTTGGTACCCACCGGCTTGATATCAAAGCCGCCTGACTTGATCTCCATCTTGGACAATTTCGTCAGGTACTGGAAGACCTGCAGATTTGGGACCTTCTGGTAATTCCCAATGGCAGCCGGCGGTTCGCCGGTGAGGGTAAATGGCTTGACCCCTTCGGCTTGCGAGGCGACAAAGTAATTGCCCTGCGGGTCCTTGAGCAGCAGCAGGAACTGATCGTCGGCGCTGCGGTAGACGATCATATCATAATTGGCTGCGTCGCCGGGCTGGTACATGCGGCTGGTGATCTGGTTGACCACCTGCTCTTTCGATAACAGATGACCGTCGCTGTAATTGGTGAAGCCAACGTAGACGGTATACAACAACGGGTAAACAACCATCAGTAGAAGCAAGATCAGGCCGGGTGTCAGCCAGCGGATCGGATAGAGACTTTCCGAGAGGAAGATCCAATTGATGAGAGCCGTCACCACCAATACAACGATGGCGATGGTGGATTTTCCGTTCGCTACCAGGCTCCACATAATATACAGGGCCAGGGCATCAAACACCGCCAGCCCAACCATATTGACGAGCGAGGTTTTAAACGGCGACCGGGAAATGGGGCTGGCAGAGCCAGCCCCATCCCCACGAGAATCGCTACTTGGTTTCGGCGATTTTGTCGCGGATTGTTTTTGCTGCATCTTTAACTGCCTGGTCGGGAGCTTGTTGCTGTTGGAAGATCAAGGTGATCGCCTTGCCCCATGCATCCCATACAGCAGACATCTGCGGGATTGCGGGCATCGGCGTGCCGTCGGCAGCAGATTCGCCGAAGGCCTTTAGATCTGGATTGTCCAGCTTTGCGCGTACAGGCAACCATGCGGGGCTGCGCGGTTCAACATCATACAGCGCCTGCATAACTTCGTCAGAAGCGAGGTATTCGGTGAGGAAGGCTTTGGCCAGATCCTTGTTCTTGGCGAACGCGGATACCATAAAGCCCTGAACGCCGACGAACGGTACCGCCTTACCAGCCGGGCCGGCCGGGATCTTGGCGATGCCGTAGTTGATGCCGGCCTTCTTGATATCATTGATCATCCATGGGCCGCCGATCATCATGGCTGATTTCTTGTCGGCAAACAGAGAAGCCATCAGGTTATAGTCGACATCCTTACGGAGCAGGCCGTCCTTCACCATCTTGTCTAACTCAGCCGCGGCAGCCAGGCCGCCGGTATTATCCAGACCAAGATCATCGGCTTTATAAGAGGCATCGGGGTTTTTGCCAAACACGTAGCCGCCGAAAGCCGAAATCAGCGGGTAAGTATGGTAAGGGTCGCCCTGCTGCAATACGTAGCCCTGGTCAACTTTCTTCTCATCCTGGAGCTGCTTAGCGATCTTTTCCATTTCGGCCCAGGTCTTGGGCGGGGTAGGAACCAGATCCTTATTGTAGATCAGTGCAACGGCTTCTACACCATAGGGGACACCGTACAGCTTGCCGTTGTAACTGAAAGCCTGGATGGACACGGGATCGAATTTGGCCTTTACATCCGCGGGCAGATCAATCGGCTCAAGCAGGCCGTTGGAAACCAGCTCGCCCAGCCAGTCATGCGCGCCGATGATGATATCCGCGCCTTCACCCGCCGGGCCAGCGATCTTGAGCTGGTCGCGGATATCGCCAAAGCCCAATTCCTGGATGGCTACGGGCACGTTTGTTTTTGCCGTGAATTTCGCGATAACATCCTTAAGCGCCGCAACGCGGTTGGCATCCGCCCAAATGGTCAGCGTGCCTTCTTTTGAGGCTAGCGGAGTTACGGTGGGGGTGGGAGCCGCGGTGTCGGTCACAGCCGGGGCAGCCGGGGTTTCGGATGCTTTCGGGGCTTCCGTGGCGGCAGTCGTGGCAGTAGCTGGAACCAGCGTTTCGGTTGGCTTGGGAGCTTCGGTTGGGGCAGCGGTGGGCTGCGCTGCAGGAGCCTGGGTAGGAGCCGGGGTGGCTGCAGGGGCACAGGCACTGAGAATCATAGCGGCGATGACGAAGGGCATAATCGCCTTGTAGAGCTTGCTCATAGGGTTCTTTCCTCCTCAAAAAAGTTAGGTTTGGTAACGTACCGGGATTTCCGGCAAACGACCGAACAGTTGAAAATCGCGTTTTCGATGTATCGGGAAGAAACCACCTCCTTTTTTGCTTAAAATTGATCTCCCTGGAACTGTTTGGATGGTCTGCAAGACTGATAACGTACCGGTCAGCGTACCGGTCGCGTCGTTTCGCGCAAAATCAGCTCCGTTTCCATCCGCAGATTAATGGGTGGCTGCAGTTCCTCCAATGCTTCGATGAGCAGTTCCGCCGCCCGCCTTCCTTTTTCTTGAATCGGTTGGCGCACGGTCGATAACGCCGGAGATATTAGCCCGGCCAGGGGAATATCGTCAAAGCCGATTACTTCCAGGTCCTGAGGAACGCGCATCCCAAAACGCTGAGCTTCACGCACCGCGCCAATGGCATGCACATCGCTCATCGTCAGCACTGCGCTTGGGCGCATACCCGCCTGCAAGACACTGCGAAAAGCTTCCTCGCCGCCCTCAATGCTGGTCATCTTGGGGATCAGATGGTCCGCCAGCGGCGTACAACCAAACTCAGCAAAAGCACGCCGGTAGCCTGCCAGGCGCCGCCCCCCCACGCCGTAATGCACATCACCGCGATGTTCCGGGGGCACATTCTGAAATGTAATAATCAAGATATCCCGGTGACCGGCGCGCAAAAGATGCGCAGCAGCAGCATACGCCCCGCCCTCATCATCAACGTTGATCGATGAGCGGGTTTGTGTATCACCATCCACAATCACAAAAGGCACATCGCGCCGGCGCAGCGGCTCGAGCTCCTCGTGGTTTTCGCTCAGGCCCAGGACGATATACGCATCCACCGGCGCGCGGCGCGTGGCCTCCTCTAATGAACCTTTGTAGGGTGAAACAACCAGCACACTGATCGAGTGGGCATCGCATACAGCGCCCACGCCTTGTAGAAATTCCATAAAAAATGGGTTGGCAAAGCTGGATGTAATGGAGAAAGGCACCAGCAGCCCAATCACCCCCGTTCTGCGGGTGATCATCGCTCGCGCAATTGGGTTGGGCGAATAGCCCATCGTTTGGGCAATCTCGCGCACCCTTTGAGCGGTATTGGACCCTACCTGCTCCGGATTGTTGAAAGCAAAAGAAACCGTCGCGGGCGAAACCCCTGCCGCTTGAGCCACCTGGGTAATGGTTACGCGCTTGCGCTTCATTGAAATTTTGGAAACTCCGGGCTTGCAAAAGACGCAAAAAACTACTAAATCGTTTTAGATACTATATCACAACCCAGGTCAATTTTCAATCAGGATCAATAAAATATAGAATTATGTACAAACTTTTATTCAGTTATTCGTACCGCAGCGCTTCAACCGGCTCAAGATTTGCCGCGCGGTTCGCCGGGTAGATACCAAAGAACAGGCCAACCGCCGTTGAGAAGAGCGTCGCCAAAAGGATCGCATCCAATCCAACGGCGGGAGTCAAATCGGTGCCGTTGGCTTTCGCAACCAGCCCAACCACATACGCAATCAGCCAGCCCAGGCCAATCCCGATCAACCCGCCGATCATACTAAGCAGTGAGGACTCGGTCAAGAACTGGATGAGAATGTCCCGCCGCCGTGCGCCGATGGCTTTGCGTAGTCCAATTTCACGCGTGCGCTCGGTGACGGACACCAGCATAATATTCATGATGCCAATGCCACCCACCAGCAGCGAAATCCCCGCGATGCCCCCCAGAAAGATGGTCAGAACATTGGTAATGGTGCGCGCCGTGGCAACAAAATCCTCCTGCGAAAGAACGCTAAAGTCATCCGGCCCAAGGCCGGTGCGGTGGCGCTGGCGCAGAATAAGCGTTATTTCATCCATCGCCATTTTAACGGTATCCGCGGACGTTGCTTCTACCAGGATTAAATCCACCCGGTCTCGGCTGCGGCGGATCACTCGGGTTTGGGCGGTGCTAAAGGGGATTAATACAACATCGTCCGCGCTGCCAAAAGAGCTTCCGCCTTTGGAGGTTAGCACTCCAATCACGCGAAACGGCTGGCCCTCAATCCGCAGCGTTTCCCCAACCAGGCCTTCGCGGTGACCATAAAGCTTATCGGCCACGTCTGTCCCAATTACCGCCACGGATGCCCGCCCCAGCATATGTTCCTCAGTAATAAAACTGCCTTCGAGCAAGCTCATGTTGCGCACGCGCAAATAATCCGGTGTTACCCCATCGATCGTGGTCGTCTTTTTTTCGCGCTGAAAGGTCGCTTCCCGCGATCCTTGAATTAACGGAGCCACCGCTGCCACCGAGGGCGCCTGAAAAACATCGGAAATCGCCTCTACGTCGCCCATGCTGAGCGGCCTGGTGTTGCGCACCTCTTCCTGCGTATTGCCGGAAAAAACAAACAGCAGGTTGGTGCCAATCCCGGAGATTGTCCCGGTGATTGTATTTTGCGCGCCCGACCCCACCGCCAGCATGGCAATCACCGCCGCCACGCCAATCACAATCCCCAGGATCGTCAGCGATGAACGAGTTTTATTCGCGCCCAGGCTTTCCAGCGCCTCGATGATGGCTTGCCCAATATTCATTCATCCTCTACCATTAAACCATCCATTAAGCGAATTACCCGGTGGGTCTGCTCGGCTACCCTGGGATCATGCGTAACAATAATGACCGTTGTGCCCTGCGCCTGGTTCAGGCGCAGGATCAGCTCCATAATTTCTCTCCCCGACTTTGAATCCAGGTTGCCGGTTGGCTCGTCCGCCATGAGGATCGCCGGATCGTTGACCAGCGCCCGGGCAATTGCTACACGCTGCTGTTGCCCGCCCGATAGTTCCGGCGGACGGTGCTTCATCCGGTCGCTCAATCCAACCGCATCCAGCACCTGGCGGGCGCGCTCCACGCGCCCGCGCCCGCTCATCCCGGCATATCGCATGGGCAGTTCCACATTGGCCAGCGCCGACTGCCGCGGCAGCAGGTTGAAGCTCTGGAATACGAACCCCACCTTGCGGTTGCGGATGCTGGCAAGCTGGTCGCCGTTTAACCCAGACACGCGCTCGCCATCCAAAATATATTCACCCCCGCTCGGGCGGTCCAGGCAGCCCAGGATGTTCATCAACGTAGACTTCCCTGAACCGGATGGCCCCATAATCGATACCAGCTCTCCGTGCTTGATATTTAAGGTTATGCCGCGCAGGGCCTGGACTTCCACCTCGCCCATCATATACACTTTGGTCAGGTCGATTGTCTGGATAACATCTTCTGCCATAGCGCACCATCCGTTGTCTTGCCCATTGAGATTATGTTTGGTTTGTTTTATTTGCCTGGCAAAGCCCGCCCGGCCTTATTGCAGGCGACGCGGAGGACCCGATGGAGGCTGGAAAGTGGCCGGTGGGTTGAGCACCAGCACATCCCCTCTTTAACATCCCCGCCTAGCACCTGGCTGGTCGTGTCCGAAGTCAGGCCCAGCTCAACGGGGGTTACCTCGGGAATGCCATCCCTCAATACATACACCACGTGCTTTCCATCCCGCAGGCGCACGGCCCGGTTCTGTACCAGTAAGGTATTCTCCACCAGATCAGTAACGATATTGACCGCGGCCGTCATCCCGGGGCGGACGGCGCCGTCCGCGTTGTTCAGTTCAATGGTGACTTTAAAATTCACCACGCCCTGGACCGGCTCGCCTACCCGGGCAACCTCGACAATTTTGCCGGAATATTCTTTTTCCAGAATAGCGTCAAACGTCATCATGGCCGGCTGACCAATGCGGATGCGGTTGATATCCACCTCGGTGATCTGCACATCCACCAGCAGCCGGGTAAGATCGTCAATCCGGAAAGCTGCCTGCTCCGGCGTCGTCTGGTCGCCGGCTTTGTAACCCACCTCGGTAACCGTGCCCGCAAATGGCGCTTCCAGGTTGATCTGATCCAGCGTCGCCTGGATGGCCGAAATCCGCGCCTTTGCAGCGGAAACGTCTTGCGGGTCTGGCCCGTTCTTCAGCCGGTCCCACTCGCGCTGTGCGTCTTTCAAGGCTGCCTCGGCCACCTGCACCCGCGCGTCTGCCTCGGAAACTTCCTGAGCATTCGGCCTGCCCAACAACCAGTTCAGGTTGGCTAGCTGCCGGTCGTATTCATGACGCGCTCTGGCCAGTTGAGCAAACACCTCCGCGCGGATCGGGTCATCCTGGGGGCGGTCGTCCACCCGGTCGTACTGCTTGGTTGCCTCGTTCACCGCGTTTTCCGCAACGACCAGGTTGGCGCGCGCTTCATCCACGGTGGGCGGCAAGGCCCGGGCGTAGTTCTTGCTCTCGCGTTTTGTTTTGGCATCGTCCAGCTCTTTTTGAGCCGCGACCAGCGTCTGGCTGGCCTTTGCCTGCGCCACTTGCGAGTTGAGCAGCTGGTCCAGGTCACGCTGCGCGGTCACCAGGTCGGCCCGCGCCAGGATAACCGTTTGCGGTAACGACAATTCTTGCAGGTTGGCCAGTTCCTGGCCAGCCTGCACCATGTCGCCAACCGCCACCCGCACCTTGTCCACCTTGCCATTCAGCTGCCACATCAGCACAGTAGACTGGTTTGACCGGACCGTGCCGGTTGCGCCAACAGAAGCGGTCAGGTCGCCCCGGCCCACCACCACCGTCTGATAGCTTGTCGCAGCGCTGGCCTGCATTCTTTGAAAACGCTGGAAAACAAAGTACCCCCCGACTGCCAGTACCGCTAATATACCGATAACTATGAGCGCTCGCTTCATACAGTTCCCTCTTAATGGTTTAGGATCTTTCTTTGATGATACTACCCTTCCTTATTTTTTTGAAGAAGTGTATGAAGTTTATCATTAATGGATCATGATGTTGCGTTGCACGGCTTTTCGTAAAGTAAAAGATCCGCTCATCATCCGATTTCGCCATGCAGCCTGGTTACAGACAGGGTATAATCGGCGAAATGGCAATCCGAAAGAAAATGAAAACTTTTCTAAAACTGCTGCCCATCCTCCTGGTCGGCCTGCTGCTGCTGGGGCGCAGCGTGGTCGCCCCAGGCGACCAGCTGGAGCAAATCCGCGCCTTTACCCGCATGATCGAATTCGACTATGTAAACTGGTCTCTTCAGGCCTTGATGGGCAAAAATAGCGAAGCGGCGATCAAAGCGCCGAGTTATATGACCATCACAGAACAGCACGATGTCGTCTTCGATTACTTCCAGGCGGTTCACCTGGTGAACGAAACCGCTATGAAAATTGACCTGATCTACGCGAACCCCGAAATTTCCGATCCAAACCAGGCCGCCGCGAAAGACAACCAGGTCCTATCTGACCTGAGAGAGCAAGAAAAAAGCCTCAAGCCCATTGCCGAGGCCGTTTTGCAATACCAGGTTAGCGCAGTGGTTGCCGAGATGAACCTGGGCCTGGGCGGGCAGCCCATCCCCCCGGTGTTATACCACTCCACCCGCCTGCCGGAAGCGCTGATTATCTCGCCCCGTCAGGTAATCCGCCAGGAATACAACATTTCCCTGGAACCGGAGCTGACGACCCAGCGCGAAGACCAGCTTGAGAAGGATGTTGAGCATGCCGCGGATGTCTCCGCGCTGGTCGTGCCCGTTGGCGGCGTTGGTATCTACCCCACCATGGTGATGAACACCACCAACCTAAACTGGCTGGCGGAGGTGGTCTCGCATGAATGGACGCATAACTTCCTCACCTTGCGCCCGCTTGGAATGCTCTATGAAGCAACGCCTGAACTGCGTACGATCAATGAAACCACTGCCAATATCGCCGGAGTAGAAATCGGTCTGGAAGTTTTGAAGCGCTTCTATCCAGAAATGGTGCCGCCCGAGCAGAAAGTAGAAACCAGCCAACCGTCCCGTACCCCGGCCCTGAATGATCCAAACGCCTTCAACTATCGCCAGGAGATGCATGCGACCCGGGTAGAGGTGGACACGCTCCTGGCTGAAGGCAAGATCGATGAGGCAGAAACATATATGGAGCAGCGCCGGACCTTCTTCTGGGATCATGGCTACCAGATCCGCAAGCTCAACCAGGCTTACTTTGCCTTCTATGGCGCGTACAATGATCGGCCCGGCGGCGGCGCGTCCGGGTCCGACCCGGTCGGCCCTCTGGTTCAACAGCTGCGCCAGCAGAGCGGCTCGCTGGCAGCCTTCCTCAACCGTATCTCCTGGATCACTTCATTCGAAGGCTTGAAGCAGACGGTCAATGCAAAATGAAAGCGCAGATGCGCTCAGATAAAGCGTACTCTTATTCTTGTCCGCGTTCATCTGGGTTTTTCAAGAGCAGGTTATTCTCCGAACGCGTCCCCACCCAGGCCACCCCCCGCATCGTCAGCGCCCATATCCGGCAGGTCCTGTTCGATCTGCTCTGGACTCTGTCCCGATTCCAGGCGGCCGATCACTTCGTCAAATTCGGGGCCCATTTCTTCGCCCACCTGGTGGCTCATCTGGCGCATCATTCGCCCCAACGCGCGCGGATCATCTTCCAACCCTTCCAGATTGCTCGGATCGGCCATGCTTTCCAGACGGCTGTCATCCGTACGCGCTACGCGGATGCGCCCAATGCGCCGTTGAACCTTATCACTCTTGCAATGCGGGCAGGTAATCGGTCGGGTTCCGTATTCCGAGTAGGATAAGAACACTTCAAACCGCCGCCTGCAGCTCAAGCAGCGAAATTCATAATTGGGCATAAAATCCTCCGGCGAATAAAATCATTTCTCAATTATAATCAGGGAATGCCTGATGAAATCGCTGTCCTTCGACCTTTTCCATCCCCAACCCCTGCTGGTGGTGATTTCCGGGCCATCCGGCGTTGGGAAAGACGCCGTACTCAAGTCGCTGCAAAAACGCGACCTATCGCTGCACTTCGTGGTGACGATGACCAGCCGCCCGCCCCGCAATGGCGAGGTGGATGGCGAAGATTATTTCTTTGTCACCCGGGAGAAGTTCGAAGCGCTCATTCAACAGGATGAGTTTATCGAGTATGCTCTCGTATACGAGGATTATAAGGGCATTCCGAAATCGCAAATCCGCGAAGCGCTGCGCAGCCACCGGGATGTGATCCTGCGCGTGGATGTGCAGGGCGCGAAAACCCTGCGCCGGCTGTGCCCGGATGCCCTGCTGATCTTTCTCATCCCCACCGATGAAAAAGAATGGTTCGAGCGCCTGCGCAACCGCAAGACCGAGACTCCCGAAAGCCTGGCCCTGCGCTTAAAAACCGCCAGGCAGGAGCTGGAACAACTGGCTGAATTCGATTATGTGGTGGTAAATACACAGGACCAACTGGAAGAGACCGTCGACAACATTGTTGCGATCATCAAGGCCGAGCACCACCGCGTAAATCCACGTAAGGTAAGCTTATGAGCAACCTACCACCCACCTGGGGGAACAGTCAGCCAGCCGAGCCGCCCGCTGAACCCGCCCCCGGACCGCGCATGATCCGTATTCGCCGCCCAACCGGGCAGCCCATGGTCACTTATGCCATCCTCGCCATCACCATTCTCACCTATGTGCTGCAAGAAGCAACCAGCAACGGAATCTTACGGGAACCTTTCCTGGCATTGGGGCAATGGATGTTTGGCGCTCCAACCTTCCAGCAGCTGCTGGATCAAGGCTGGGGTCGTGATCTGCTGGTTCTGCTGGGCGGGAAGATTTCCCCCCTCATCGTGCTTGGACAGTATTGGCGGCTGATCACACCGGTTTTGCTGCATGCCAGCCTGCTCCATATTGGCTTCAATATGTATGCCCTCTTCTCCCTCGGACCGATCCTGGAAGGCTATTACGGGCATTGGCGCTTCCTGGGGCTGTATCTACTGGCGGGTTTGGGCGGTAATGTTTTATCCTTCCTGATGAGCCCCGGCCCGGTCCCCTCGATTGGTGCATCCACCTCGCTCTTTGGGCTGATCACTGCCTGGGGTATCTTTATCTACCAAAACCGCTCGATCCTCGGGCCGCAGGCGCGCGCTATGCTCAGCAACGTCGTTGTCATCGTTGTGATAAACCTGGCGATTGGCCTGTCCGGTTCCATTGATAACTGGGGCCACCTGGGCGGGCTGATCACCGGGCTGGCCTTTAGCTGGTTTGCCGGCCCGCGCCTGGAGATCGCCTATAACTACCCCGAATATGAGCTGGTTGATCAGCGTTCTTCCTCAATTTCCTGGATGGTTGGCATTGTTTTGTTTGTACTTTTGGTAGGAGTAGTCTTCTTACGCATCAGTACATCATGAACGTAATCGCAAGCGGTCCGCCGTCTTTCTGCGCAGCCGTATGCCATGAGTGAAATTGTCGCCATCCTGCGGGCCAACCCGCTGCTGCTGCTGTTCCTGGTTGCGGCCATTGGTTATCCCCTGGGACGGGTGAAAGTGGGTGGGACCAGCCTGGGCGTGGCAGCCGTGCTGTTTATCGGCCTGGCCTTTGGCGCCCTCGACCCTGACCTGAAGCTGCCTGAAGTCGTCTACCAGCTTGGGCTGGTTTTGTTCGTTTACACCATCGGGCTGGCCAGCGGTTCCATTTTCTTCAGCTCCTTTGGGAAAAAGGGCCTGCGCTATAACGCGCTGGTCGCGGGCGGGCTGGCGCTGGCCACCCTGCTGGCCGGGTTTGCCCATATCCTCTTCAAGCTGGATGGGCCTTCCACCGCCGGGCTGTTCGCCGGCAGCCTGACCAATACTCCGGCCCTGGCCGGCGTGCTGGAGCATATCAACGCCGCCGGTCTGGCGGAACCGGCGCTCTCCGAGCCGGTGGTGGCTTACTCGCTGACCTACCCGGTCGGGGTGCTGGGTATGATCCTGGCCGTTTACCTTACCCAGCGCCTGTGGAAAGTTGACTACGCTGATGAAGCGCGCCGCCTGCCCGAGTACAGCAGTTCTAATGAACCTATCCACAACCGCACCATCTGCGTTACCCACCAGACCGGGCAGAGCGTGGCCGAGATGATTCGCCGCCGCCATTGGAGCGTGGTTTTCGGGCGCATCCGCCGCGATGGCCGCATGACCTTAGTCACCGGCCAGACCGTGCTGCAGCCGGGCGACCTGGTGACCCTGATTGGCGCGCAGGATGCCTTGGACGAAGTCACCCAGGTGTTCGGCGACACCTCGTGCGGCGAGCACCTGGATTTCGATCTCAGCCGCTATGACAAGCGCCGCGTGTTCGTTTCAAGCCCGCAGGTTGCCGGGCGCCGCCTGCGCGACCTGGATATCATCGGGCGCTACGGCGCGCTGGTCACGCGCATCCGCAGGGGCGACAGCGAGCTGCTGCCGCATGGTGAAACAGTGCTAATGCCCGGCGACCAGGTACGCGTGGTGGCTCCGCACGAGAAAATGGAACTGCTGGCCCGCCTGTTTGGCGACTCGTACCGCGCGGTAAGCGAAATCGACATTCTTACCTTCAGCCTCGGGCTGGCGCTGGGCCTGCTGGTAGGGCTCATCCCCATCCCGCTGCCCGGCGGCGTGACCCTCAAGCTGGGTATCGCCGGCGGACCGCTTATCGTCGCGCTGGTGGCAGGCGCGCTGGGCCGCAGCGGCCCCCTGGTCTGGACCATCCCCTACAGCGCCAACCTGACCATCCGTCAGGTTGGGCTGGTGCTCTTCCTGGCCGGCATCGGCACCCGCGCGGGCTATTCCTTTGTTTCCACCCTCAGCCAGGGCGCGGGCCTGCTCATCTTCGCCGCCGGAGTCGCGATCACCTGTATCACCGCCCTGCTCACCCTGTGGGCCGGCTATAAACTCTTACATATCCCCATGGGCCTGCTGGTCGGGATTCTGGCCGGGCTGCAAACCCAGCCTGCCCTGCTCGGCTTTGGCCTGGAACAGTCCGACAACGAACTCCCCAATATCGGCTATTCCACCGTCTACCCCATCGCTATGATCCTGAAGATCCTGCTGGCACAGGTGCTGCTGATCATTTTTCTTTGATCATGCTTCCCTTCGCCAATCCTTTCGAACGGGGAAACGATATTCCACCGCTACGCTTGGAAGAAGTTATCCGTTATCAGTTAACAGTGAAGACGGGAATAGTAAAAAAAGCCTTTCCTTTATGTAAAACATGCTTGACAAATTGTAAAGTTCCCTATATACTTTCATAGTGAAAGTATTCTTTATCCTTGCAATAGGAAGTCAAATATGAATAAGGCTGCGAAAACCTATATTTTACAATTTACGGGCGTGATGATGCTCTATGTTGTGATTCTGATCATCACGGTGACTCTGTTAAAAACCCTGCCGGCAACCTCCGCCTGGCGTTTTCTGGCGGCCATGCTGCCGATGATCCCCATCGTGCTGGGCCTGCTGGCTTTCCTGCGCTTTTTTGGCGAAATGGACGAACTGCAAAAGCGCATCCAACTGTATGCGCTGGCCTTTTCCTTTGGCGCGACGGGCCTGTTGACCTTTTCCTATGGCCTGCTGCAAAACGCCGGACTGCCGCAAGTCTCCTTTATCGCCGTTTTCCCGATGATGATCGCCCTATGGGGCCTGGGCAGCGTCATCGCCTCGCTAAGGTACCAGTGAAAAATCGCCTGCACGTACTGCGCGCCGAGCGCGATTGGTCGCAAGCCGAGTTGGCCGAGCGCCTGGGCGTCTCGCGCCAAACCGTCAATGCCCTGGAGGCGGGCAAATATGACCCCAGCCTCCCGCTGGCCTTCAAGATTGCCCAGCTCTTTGGATTGAAGATCGAGGAGATTTTCATCCCGGAGGGGAACACGACCGGGCGAGGATAACAAAAAAGGGCTGTCCAAAATGTCATTTTTGGACAGCCCTTTTTTGTTACTGGATGTTCAATACCCCGCCTTTGCTGGTTCCCTCCACATCTGGGAAGTAATACGACCAGGCGTGCGCGGGGATCACGCGGAACTCACCGGCCAGGAAAGGCGTCAGCCGGTAGGTTAGCTCGTACGTCCCGGCGGGCAGCGAATCCACTACCCAGCGGATGTGGTCATCATAGACCTGCGGGTCTTTGAACAACCACCAGCCCCAGCCCTGCTCGAAGGGATTTTCCAGGTTGTAGGGCAGCTGCTCGCCGGGCGGCGTCCCGCGCTGCTGCGCGTCGCCGTCCTGCGGGACGATGTTCTGCTGGCTGGTCTTCAGGCGCGGGTTGAGCACTTCCGTCCCGGCCGGGAAGGTATCTTCCACCACCACGTAAGCCGTATCTTCCGGCACGGTCAGCGTCAGCCGCACCAGCACCGGCTGCGGGTCGCCCAGGTCCACGCTGTCGACCGGCAGGCAGGTTTCCTTGCGGCAGTCCTGCCCGGCGCGGTAGTACTGGCGCGTCAGGCTCAGCCCGCGCTGGATGGCCGGCGCGTCCTGCGCCGGGCGGTTCACCTGCAAAAAGGCCCGGTAGTACAACCGCCCGCTGCCCTCGCCGCGCTGGATGTTCAACGAATTGGGTGCATCCGGGTACAGGCTGGACAGCGGCACGCTCGCATTCACCGGGTTGACTGCCTGTGCCGGGCTTTCGACCTTACCGTCTGCCAGCGGCGAACCGTTCAGCCGCGCCGAGAAGGTGTAGCCGGCCTGCAAATCGCCCGTGCCGCGCACCACTTCCACCAGCGCCATCAACGACCAGGCCGTCTCATAGCTGGACGACCAGCCTCCGCCCGCCCGGCGGTTCAGCACCAGATAGCGCGCGGCGTCTACCAGCACCGGCGAGGCCGGGTTGACGCGCGCGATGGCATAGACCACCACGGCCGTGGTAAAGTTGGTCGTACTCCAGTTCCGCCAGGCCGGGCTGGGGTCCTGCCAGCTAGCGCCGGTAGCCGAGCGCCTGGCGGATGACTCCAGGTCGGAGAGCAGCGTGCGCGCGCGCGCATCGCCGGGCGACTGTGTTTCCAGCACCAGCGCCAAAAATGCCTTGCCCCACGGCGAAAGCTTATCGCGCATATCGTATAACGGGGTCAGGTTCAAGTCCGTCTGGCCGGCCTGCTGTAAAGCGAAGGTTTGGAACGCCAGCCGGTCCAACTGCCACGGCTCGGCCTTGTCCGGCGCGGCCGGCAGGGCGACCAGGTAGTCGCGGCCTTTCTGCAGCACCTGCGGGTCCACAAACACACCCGACTGCGCCGCGCGGCTCAGCCCGATCAGCGCGTAGCTGGAAATATACGCGTCACTGGCATAACCGGCAGCCCAACCCCACCCGCCGTCCTCATTCTGCAAACGCACCAGCCGGTCCACACTGTCGGTCACCGCGTTTTCCAGCACGCCGCGCAAGGGCGTCGATCCCGGCAGGGTGGCTTTTTCCAAATTGAGCTCTTTGAGCGCCTGGTAGGTGGCCAGGTTGGGCAGCAGGCGCGAAAGGATCGGCTCGGTAAAATCATGCGGGTAGGCTTCCAGGGCCTTCAACCCATCCAGTACCGCCGCCGAAAGCGAAGGCGACAGTTCCACCCGCAGCTCGCCGCCGGTGGGGGTAAACGAACGCGGCAGGCTGATCAGCTCCAGCTTCTCGCCGGCCTGGTCGAGCAGCCCGGTGGTGGCAAATGTCTGCGGGGCGGCATAGGGCAGCACCGGCAGGGGGTTCCCTTCGGGTTTGGCCGCGTCGCGCAGCGCCGCCGTTCCAGGCGCCGTGGTCTCGGCGCTGAAGGTCAGGTCAAGCGCGGGCAAATCCTGCACCGTGCCCCACCAGATCACCTGGCGGCGCTCCCCGGCCGGCAGGTCAATGCGCTGAACGGCCTGGTTCGCATCATCCAGGCTGAAGCCAGAGCCCTCCAGGCGCACGCTGGCCTGCACGGCTGCCTGAGTATTATTGTGTACCAGCGCCGCCAGCGCCATATGGTCGCCCGGAACGGCAAAGCGAGGCGTCACCGGGCGGATCAGCAGCGGTTTGCTCGCCACCAGGTCCGCGCTGGCCTGGCCTACGCGCATATCCGCGGTTAGCCCGCGCATATCCGCCCGCCAGGTGGTCAGGTTATCGGGCAGCGTCAGGCGCAGCTGGGCCGTCCCGGTTACGTCGGTCTGGACGGTTCCATTCCAATAGGCTGTATCGGCAAAATTCGTGCGCACCACCGGAGACTGCCTGCGCATCTCCCCCACCGCCGCCTCTGCCAGGTGGCAAGTAAAGGAAACGCCCGCTGTATTCCGCCAATGAAAAGCTGCTTTGCACGCCCAGCGACTGCCTGCCGTAGAAAGCCTGCACAATGGGCAGCGAATTTGGATCGGCCAGCGCCAGCACGGCTTTATCGATCAGCGCCAGCGAGAATTCACCCTGTACGGGTTTGCCGTCCGCGTCCTTGACGCGAATGTTAACCGTCACCTCTTCACCCGGCTGCGGCTGCTGCGGGCTGGTCTCCACTTGCACCTGGAGCACCAGCGCGGCTGGGTCGACGTACAGCTCCAGATACCCCACCCGCAGGTCCGGACGATTATTCGTCCGCCCAAGCATCGTCACAGACACGAAAACATTGGGCGCATCGTCCACCGTCAGCGGGAGCTGCAAATCGTAACTTGCTCCCTGGATCTGTACGACCGAGGAGCGCATCACTTTCCCGCGCTCGACCGTGATCAGCGCCAGCGCGTCGCCCGCAAACGGGTTGGGGATAAACACATGCGCGCTCTGCCCCGGCTGGTATGGAGTTTCAGCGCTTTCTCCGCCGTCGCTGCGCAGCAAAATGTGCTGGTTGGGCAGGTTCGGCCATTCCGCGGCGCCCGGGCCGCCCACCCAGGTGAGCACCTGGGTCAGCGCGCCAGCCTCACCCGTAACCTCCAGCATAAATGTGCCCGGCTCAGCGGGGATAAATGCCAGGCGCGCCTCCCCCTGGGGTGAGGTGCGGAAATCGGTGCTGCCGATCTCGGTGGTTTCAAGCTGGTAGTCTGGCGGCGCCTGCGGGTCGGTCACTTCCCGTTGTACCCATTTCGCCTTCAAGAAGCGCGCCGTCAACAGCTTGTCGACTGCCGGGCCGCCCTGCCAGTCCACCGAGCGGATCATATAGGTAATTTCCTGCCCCGCCTGGATGCTCCACTGCTCAGGCCGCACGCCAATGTAGTAAGAGGCAGGATGGACCCTTACGCTACCGCGCGCGGAAACGGGCAGGCCGCTTTCATCCTGCATGGTCACCTCGAGCACAATGTCCTGTAGATCATCCGCCGCGGTACCCAACCGGTCGCGTAGTTCCTGGCCGGTGATTGCAATGGTGGCCGCCCCATCCGGGCCAGTCTCCGCCACCCCTTCCATCACGTAGATGTCATTGACGCTGCCCAATCCCCAGGGCTGCAGCCAGCCGGTATCCAGCTTGCCCGTCTGGTACCCGGCAGGGATATGCGGGTACCCGCGGCTGCGGAACAGCGACCAGCGCAGCGGCAGGTTGCCCGCCGGAGCGCCAAAGAAATAACGCGCGGTCACCTGGGCCTGCAAATCTTTGCCCACCAGCACATCCGGCTGCTGGAAAGCTACCTGCAGATCAATTTCCGGCTTGCGATACGCGGCTACTTCAAAGCTGATCTCCTGGTAATTGCCTTCCTGGAGATGCAGCGTATATGTACCCGGGCGAGCATCGTCTGGCAGGGTGTATATTCCGGTCGCCGCTCCAAAAGGATCCAGCGCGAGGCGGATGGCCGCCAGCATCTGGCTCTGACCGGTAATCGCGTCATAGGGGCTGGCAATCTCCGCGGTCACTTGTTGGAACGGAGCCTTAGAATAGCGGCCGTTCTCCTGTGCGCGAACCACTGCGCGGAAGTTGACTGCCTGGCCCGGGCGGTAGATTGGCCGGTCCGTATACAGGTATACCTCCGGCTTGCTGCCCTTATTCAGGTATGGAATGCCAAACTCCCAGGCAGCCACCCCATTTTGCCAGTTGGAGGCCGCCAGGCTGAAATCCGGGTCACCCGGCTGCCCCAGCCCGGCATACAGCAGGGTATATGGATCGCTGCGTGCGGGCAGTTCCGCCTGGCAGAAACCATTGGCTTCCGTTTTGCAGGTCGCCATCGGGGTGGCGGTATTGTCGTAGAACGTAATCGCCGCATCTGGCACGGGTTTATTTTCCGACACGCGCACCGCCCAGGCAAATACCTGACGCGCCGAAACCTTGAATACGAGCTGGATGGGGCTGACGACCAGCAAAACCGGCCGATCAAAGGTTTTGCTTTCCAGTTCGGGTTGGGTATCGATCTTCAAAAAGTACAACCCGGAAGGCACCCCGGCGCCGTTCTGCGCCAGCGGAATGTTGGTTGCCTCGCTGACATCCGGGGTTGGGTAGAGCAAAAGCGGCCAGTTCGACTGTACCTTGGGTTCCCAATTTTGTAATCCTTGCCAGTCTTGCTCGGCCTGGATAAACTCACTCAGGCTGAGCTGCCCGCGCGATAGAACCAGGCGGTTGAGATTGGTCGTGCTTACCGGCAGGCTGGTTTCGTTTGACGGCACAAACAGGCTTTGCGAACCGGCCTGCAGCGCCGGGATCACCAGGGCAGGCTGCGCCGGCTGGCTGGTAAAGGTAATCGAGAAAGGCGCATCCAGCTTCGCACCCCACCGGTCGCTCAGCGCAGGGGAGACCGTCAGCGAATAACTGGTGCTGGGTAGAAAATAACCGGAAACATACATTTCATACCCGTTATAATCCCGATAAACAGACTGCCCGACAACGGGCGGGTCCAATGTTATCAGCGCGTCGAAATCCTGCCCCACGGCCGCTGGGGAGCTAAAGGTCAGCGTGACCGCCCCATACCCGGAAAAATTGTTCAACGTTTCACCCGCTGCCGGGCGCGTCTGCGTGATGGCGAACTGGGGCACAGAAACCAGCGAAGCAGCAAAGTCATTCCCGAGCGCGGCCCCACCCAGGCTGCGGGCTGCGCCAAACAGCGCCAGGGTATACCCCACCCCGCGCTGCAGCAGATCGGTGGGTTGGAAAGTCATCTCCGTTGCCGGGCTGTTCCAGGAGAACTTCCCCGCCACCGGCCCGTTGGGGCCTAATAATGAGAAATTGCTCTCCACGCTGGCGGTCTCCATAGGCTGGTTAAACACCAGCGTGAAAGCAGTGTCGAGCGGAACGGGCTGTTCCGTGCCAGGTTTCACCGATAACAGCACCGGCGCGGATGTTGAAAATGACCATTCCAGGCTGGAGTCGCTGGCAAGCGGGCTGCCATCCAGGCTGGCCAGGCTGGTGTTCAGGTGCACGGTGTAGCGCGCGCCGCCCAGCAGCGCCGGTTGTGGATAAAAAATATAGGTGCTGGTATTCAGCCACTCTCCCCGCCCTACCGCGGCGGGGTCCAGGCTGAAGGCGGACGGCAGGCTCTGTGGGTCGGCGCCGAATGCCACCACCGGGCGGTTGAAGGCCACCACCACAGCCGAGGAGGGATTGATGTCCGCGGAATCCGGAGCCGGCAGGCGCTGAGTCAGCCGCAGCGGCCCGGCCGCCTGGTAGTTCACTTCCACCGGCGCCGGCAGGGACATGCCATTGACGGCCTTGGCCCCACTGCCAATCGTGAGGCTGAGGGCCGTACCAGCGCTGACCGGCTTACCGGGGACAAAGCGCACCGCCGTGTCGTTGAGCCATTCAAAACGCCCGGTCAGGTCCGGCTGCGTTTTGAAAGCGCCTTCCACCGAAGCGCGCTGCATGGGCTGGTTGAAGTAAAAAACCGGGGTCGTGCCCGGACCAATCTCGCTGTGCGGCAGTGGTTCCACTTCCACCAATGCCGGGGGCAGGTTCGCGCCGGGTTTTTCTTGCGCGCCCGGCAGCCTGGGCCGCAGGCCCTTGGCCCGCAGGCGCCTGGGCCGCGCCCTGGGTACTCACCTGAACCGCGTTTGGCGACGCATCCGGCGTCCCCAGAGACTGCGGCTCGATCTGGAATGGCGTGATGGTTGGGCTGGCTGGCCCGATGTTTGAAGCCTTCCAGGTTTGGTAAAGCGCAGGCCTGGCTGACCAGCAAAAGTATTATTAACGAAAACAGCAGACGCCTGCCCCGCAAGGCCAAAACCCGTGGTATTGAAGCAACCGGGCTGGGCTTCATGACAACTCCTTTTGCAAAGAAACGTCTGCCTTTCCAGTGTACAGCCCAAAACGCACTCGTGTAAGCATGTGCTTTGATTATACAACGACTTCAAACTCTGCCGTTTAATCGCCGCAACTTATGCAAACCGTTGGGTTTTCTAGAGATAGGGAGAATTGCGTTTCTGCTGCGAACACAGTATACTCACCCATACGCTCCCCACTTTTCAAAATGAAAACCACGGAGAGATCATCCATGAAACGTGCGTCAGTATCAGCATCGGTTCGTCCAAACGAGACAAGATGGTTGAGATAGCGATTCTAGGGGAAACCGTGCGCCTGGAGCGGATTGGCACGGATGGCGACCTGGAAAGAGCCGCCCACCTGTTTACCGAACTGGATGGCAAAGTGGACGCGCTGGGCGTCGGTGGCGGCGTGCTGGGCCTGATGGTTGGGAAACAATGGTACCCGATGCATTCGCTTCTGCCGCTGGTCAAAAAGGTACGCCGCACGCCGCTGGTCGACGGCACCGGATTAAAAATGACCCTGGAACGCCAGGCCGTCCTGGAGGTCGACCGCAGGTTGAGGGCGGTTCTACCCGGCCGGAGAGCCCTGGTGATGACCGCCGTAGACCGTTGGGGGATGGCGGAAGGGGCGTTGGACGCCGGTTACCAGGTCACCTTTGGCGACCTGCTGTATTCGTTCGGGATACCGGTTCCGATCCCCAGCGAAAAATGGGTCCGCATTTTGGCTGCCCTGGTTGCCCCACTCGCCACCCGGCTGCCTTTCCGCTGGGTTTACCCGATTGGCAAGGCTCAGGAACATCGCAAACCCAGCTACGTGAAATATTTCGAGCAGGCGGATGTGATCCTGGGCGACTGCCATTACGTGTGGAAATATATGCCCGAACGGTTGGACGGAAAAGTTGTGATAACCAACACCACCACCCAGGAAGATGTGGATTTCTTCCGCAAGGCAGGCGTTCGCTTTCTAGCCACTACAACCCCGGTGTACGATGGGCGCTCCTTTGGCACGAACCTCATGGAGGCCGCTATTATCGCCGCCGCGGGCCGCAAAGAACCGGTGGATTACAACTGCCCGGGAAATTACTTCCAGTGGATGACCGCTATGGTAAAACAATTAGCACTGGTTCCCCAGATTCAGGAGCTAGGGACATGAACGTGATTGTGACCGCCGGTGGAAGTACCGAACCGGGCATGCCGCTGTATGAGGCCGCCCAGGGACAGCCCAAAGCGCTGATCGATATTGGTGGACAGCCGATGGTGCAGTGGGTACTGGACGCATTCAGCGCATCGAATGCCGTGGAACGCGTGTGTGTTATCGGGCTGCCAGTCGATACCCGGCTTGGCTGCGCCCATCCCCTGGTGCTGCTGCCTGATCAGGGCGGGATGCTGGCAAACATTATCCGCGCCGCGCAGGAAATCATGCGCATCGACCCCCAGGCAACCCATGCCATCCTCGCCTCGGGGGATATCCCCGCGCTGCGCTGCGAAATGGTCGACTGGATGATCCAGCAGGTTGCCCACCTGGACCAGGACTTCTATTACAGCGTCGTCGAACGGGGCACGATGGAGCGCCAGTTTCCAGCATCGAGGCGCACCTACCTGCGCCTGAAAGACGTGGAGGTGTGCGGCGGCGACCTGCACTGCCTCCGGCTGAGCGCTGCCAGCGATGAAAACCCGCTGATAAAGAAACTGATCGCTGCCCGCAAGAGCCCGCTGCGCCAGGCCTCCATGATCGGTTTTAACACGTTGGCCAACCTGGTGCTGCGCCGGCTCAGCCTGCGCGGCTTAGAAGCAGTCGCCTGCCAGCGGCTTGGGCTGCGCGGGCAGGCGCTCATCAGCCCGTACTCGGAACTGGGTATGGACGTGGACAAACAATTTCAACTGGAAATCATCCAGGAGTATATTGCCGGCCGGTATGGACGAAACCCTGCAAAAGCTGAACCAGTTCGACATTGATCTGACCGATCGTATGCGGCTGAAAACCACCGGCCACGCCTGGTGGAAACCGGCGGTCATCCTGGCACACTCAGGCGATTCCTGGCTGTCTGGCGCCAGCATGGGGCTGGTCTGGCTGTTGAGTTTTGGACAGCAGCCGCTGCACCGCATCAGCGCGATCATTAATATCAGCATCATTATCCAGGCCCTGACGGTGTTCGCCTTGAAAACGCTCATCCGCCGCCAGCGGCCAAGCGGTGAATGGGGCGGGATCTACCGCCACTTCGACCCGCACTCCTTCCCATCCGGGCATGCTACCCGCGCAACCATGCTGGCAGTGCTCGGCCTGGCCCTGGCGCCAGCCTGGGTTGGCTGGCTGCTGGTATTTTGGGCGCCGCTGGTCTGCCTGGCACGGGTGCTGACCGGTGTGCATTATGTTTCGGATATTCTCGGGGGCATCTTGCTGGGCTTGCTGATGGGACTGGCCATGCTCGCCATCAGTCCGTTCCTGATGGGCTGGTTTCCATTTTTGTTTTAATTCCGCACGTTCTCTAAAAAATCTCCCAGTGTCTGGCCGGCGTGCGGCGCTCCACGAACTGTTCCGCGGTATAAGCCACCCGCAGCAGGAGATGCTCCTGCCAGTGGCGGGCCATGGCCTGCATGCCGACGGGCAGGCCGTTTTCGTCGTATCCGGCCGGGAAGCTGATGGCAGGCAGCCCGATCAGGTTGCCGGGGAAGACGTAGCGCATCATTTCTGTATCGGTGCCCAGGTCCGACCAGCCGGCGGACAACCCACCCGCGGGAATGGGCGGCGCGGTTTGCGCGGTGGCCGGGGAGAGAATGACATCCACCTGCTGGAAAATATCATTGAAAATTGCCAGACCGCGAGTGCGGATGCGCTGGGCCTTGAGGTAATCTCCAGCGGTGAAGATGTCGCCCAGAGTCAGGCTCAAACGCACCGCGTGCCCATGCAGAGCCCGTTGGGCAGAATAGCTGCGCATACAGGCAGCCATCTCCGAGAGTATCGTCACCGCGTGCGCGATGCGCATTTCATCCAGGGCCGGGATGCCGATCTCGCGCACTTCGGCTCCGGCGCCGCGCAGCTGTTCAAGCATGGCCCGGCAAACTTGCACAACCCCCGGCGAGGCGTGTTCGAACCATTTCCGGTCGATCCCAAAGCGCAGCGCGCGCAGGTGCGGCGTGTTCCAACCGGCCAGGGTCACCGGCGGCTGGAGCTGCGTATTTGGATCGCGCGGGTCAGGGCCGGCCATCACCGAATACAGCAGGGCTGCGTCCTCTACGCTGGCTGCCAGCGGGCCAAGGTGGGCCACGCTCCAACACAGCGGGGCCGCGCCAAATTCGCTGACCCGTCCAAAGGTCGATTTCAACCCTACAACACCGCACAGCCCGGCCGGGATACGGATTGACCCACCCCCATCCGCGCCGATCGCGGCCGGAACCAGCCCGGCTGCCACTGCCGCTGCGGACCCGCTGGAACTGCCGCCTGTATCATGCTGGTCGTTGAAGGGGTTGCGCACCGCTCCATAGTGTACATTGGAACCGTTCGGCGCGATGCCAATTTCGTGCATATTGGTCTTGCCTACCAGCAGCGCGCCCGCAGCACGCAGCCGGGCGACCACAGTCGCGTCCTGCACGGCGGGGGTGCTGCCCAAAAAGCGCGTCCCGACCGTGGTGGGGTAAGGCGTCATATCCATCTCATCTTTGACCGCGACCGGCACTCCGTCCAGCAGGCCCAATGCCTGCCCGGCGCGGATGCGCTCGGTCGCCTCGCGCGCCTGGCGCAGTACATCCTCACGTTGGACGGCGATGAAGACGCGCAGCGGACGCTCCCCCTGTTCGCTGGCTTCGATTGCGGCCAGCACTCGCTCGGCGGCTTCGACAGGCGTCAGAGTCCCCTGCCGGTAAGCATTTGCATAGTCGCGGATGGTGCGGTAGGGCAGATCTGGCGAACGCTGGCCCGCCTCAAACTCGACCGGTCCGGCGCCGTCCTGCGGTTGGGGTGATACGAGGGGATAGAACGTGGGTGGCTCTTCAACAATGGTTGCGCGATGTTTGAGAATACCGCCATTTTCCAGCAAGCTGTTTATCACCAGCCGGCGGCTGGCCGGGTTTTCAACCAGGCGGGTAAAGGCTTTCAGAGCGGCCCCCGTCATCTTCGGCAGGTCGAGCGTACGCAGTTCATAAGCAGTCATTAAGTCTCCTAAACACTATACCCGCATAAAGCAATCGCCTGCGGGCCGGTGTTGATCCCCAGCGCCGGGCAGGTGATATTGGTCAGCAGTTCCTCTGGGTGATATTCGGCCTGGACCCGGTCAACCATTGCCGCTGCATCCTGGGCGGCATCGCCGTGCAGCACGGCGATGTGCATCGGATGCGTTACGTTCATCAAGCTGAAGAACGTATGATACAGCAGATCCAGCCCTTTCTTACGGGTCATCGCCATGCCGCCCGGCTCGACAATGCCTGCCTCATGGTTGATAAAAATCAGCGGCTTGATATTTAACATGGCCCCTAACAACCGGCGAGCCCGGCCAATGCGCCCACCGCGGGCCACATATTCCAGCGTTTCCAGGCAAATATAGAGCTGCACCCGCTTGCGCACGTTCTCCGCGGCAGCCAGCATATCCGCCACATCCCCGCCCAGCTCGCGCGCCCGCGCCGCGGCCAGCACCTGCCAGCCCAGGCTCATCGTCGCGCCGCGGGAATCGTGGATGTGCACCGGGACTTTGGACTCTTCCGCCGCCTGTAAAGCGGATTGAATCGCGCCGCTAAAGCCGCTGTTGACCAGGACGGCCACAATGGCCTGCGCGCCGCGCTCATACGCGCGCTGGAAAGCCCCGGCGAAATCATGTACGCTGGCCTGCGCGGTTGTCGGTAATTCGCTTTCCGAGCTCAGGCGCCGGTAAAACTCCTCGGGCTGGAGATCCACCCGGTCGCGGTACTGGCGCCCATTCCAGATAAGCACGTGCGGCTGGACGATGATGGAATACTGTTCGATTAAAGGGAGGGGAATATCACAGGTGCTGTCAGTGACGATTTCGATGCGTTTGGCAACCATACGCAAATTATAATGACACACCTGGGGAAAATCAACGGGTCCTGTCACATGATTTGTAACAGGACCCGTTCTTATTGAAGAAAGGAAAGGGGTTTTAGTCGCGTTCTCAGTGCATTTGAGCTACTTCGGGCACCCTGATTTTTACCGGCTGCAGATTCTTCACAAGCAGACTGCAACAGCCCAAATCGGGAAGCGCCCAGGTACAGAATCTCCAGGATAAGCTCCTGGTAGGTGATGCCCTCAGCCTGCGCAATCACACACAGATCGCTAAAGCCGGGGGAGAGCCCTGGCAGCGAGTTGATTTCGATCAGGCGCGGCTCGCCCGCCGCATCCAGGCGGATATCCAGGCGCGACACATCCACCGCGCCAACCGCCAGATGACCACGAATGGCCAGGTCCTGGAGCTTTCGATCCAGCACCCGGGTTACCTTCGCCGGGCAGATGAAATCCGGGAAACCCGCGTCGCCATCGTGCAAAGTCTTGGCCAGGTTGCCGTACACACCCGGGGTAATGGACTTGCTGTTTTCCACCTCAAGGATTGGGAAGCGGTGGAAGCCGTCCGCGTTATAGATCTCGGGCCGCAAGCTGTAGCGCGCGGCGTCGGCCCGGCCGAGCACCCCGACGGTAAACTCGCGCCCGGGTAAGTAATCTTCCACCAGCGCCGGTTGGTGATACGTTTCCACCACCCAGCGCACGCGCTTGCGCAGCTGCTGCTTGTCGTAGACGATGGACTGCCCGTCCATGCCCATCCCGGTACCTTCACGGGCCGGTTTTACAAACAAGGGGAAGTGCAGGTGTTCCGAAATCGGTTCATTACCGGTGACAAACTCCTGGAAAGCGGCCGTTGGCAAACCCATATCGCGCCAGATGCGCTTGGTCATGGTTTTGTCTAGCGCCAGGGCATTTGCCAGCACCCGCGAAGCGGTGTACGGTACGTGCAGCATTTCCAACAATGCGGGAACCTGAGCTTCGCGGGCATCCCCGCCCATCCCTTCCGCAATGTTGAAGCAGATATCGGGATAAAATCTTTTTAATCGATCGGGTAAAGTGGTATCGGCTGGAAGAAAACTGGTAACGTGTCCATCCGTTTCGATGGCTGAGCAGATCGCCTGGATGGTTTCCATCCGGTCAAACTCCGCGCCGGCATCTGGTGGGCCGTCATGTGGTAGAGAGGTCTCCCCCTTAATGTTTGCTATGACCGCCACTCGCCAGGGTCGCGCCGGACGCGGTCGGATACTAGGAGGCTTTTCGCTCTCTTGCTCTTGCTCTTCAAGAAGGGTTTTGGTATCCATCTGCAAGACAATTCCTTTCCTTATTAATATCATCTATAGGTATTTACGATCAAAGTCACCCGAAGTTTCGTAAATTTTCGAAACGCCTGGGTGACGTTTCACATTATATCTATGAAAGGCTCAAAGTCAAGAGATATTAATCACAAATTCATTAGACTTTTCACTAACCAGTCATAGGGCTTTCCCTCTATTGTTGTAAAATAGGATTATTCTCAGATGATGGAGAAGTATTATGGCGCAGCCAATGCTGGAAGCAAGAAACCTGGTAAAGAAATATGGTGATCTCATCGCGATTGACGATATCACTTTTTCCATTGGTGAAGGGGAAATTGTTGGCTTGTTGGGGCCGAACGGCGCCGGAAAAAGCACGACCATCGCCATGTTGACCGGGTTGTTTCCCCCAGACAGCGGCGCGATCCATATTGTTGGGTTCGATGCGGTTACCGAAGCGGAAAAAGTAAAGCACCTGATCGGTGTTGCGCCTGAGGAGATTGCCCTCTACCCCGCCCTCAGCGGGCGAGAAAACGTACGCTTTTTCGCTGAAATGTATGGGTTGAGCGGTGAGCGCCTCAACGAGCGGGTCACCACCGTTTTGGAAATTGTCGGGATGACCGAGCGTGCCAACGACCGGGTACAATCCTATTCCGGCAGCATGCGGCGCCGCATTAACCTGGCCGTAGGGTTGGTCAACAACCCCCGCCTGTTGTTCCTCGACGAGCCCACCCTGAACGTCGATCTCCCAGGCCAGGCAAATATCGATGAAAGTATCGAGCGTATCAACCGTGAACAGGGCATGTCAGTCCTGGTTACCACGCATTCTATGGAAGAGGCCGAGCGCCTGTGCCACCGCATCGCCATGCTCGATCATGGGAAAATCATCGCGCTGGATACTCCCCGCAACCTGGTTGCCATGTTGGGCGATGGCATTATACAAGTTGAACTGCGCCAGGCCGATGAAGGGCTGCGCCAGCAGCTTGTCGCCCTTAGCCAGGTTCGCGCGGTTAGCGATATCATCCAACCCGCCCCCAGGGAAGACGGGGCCGTCTCCACGAACCAGATCCTCAAAATCGAAGCCCGCAAAGTCAACGAGGCTCTTCTCCAGGTTATCCAACTCTTCAACCAGCTCAATGTGGAAATCCTTTCCCTTGAAACGTTTGAACCCAATTTAGAGAATGTGTTCTTGTATCTGACGGGAAAGTCATTGAGAGAATAAAGAACGCAATCCGTCCCTTCGGCATTTGGTTATTCGGGGTGAAATGCATTAGACGAATTACCGAATAACGCTTCTTCTCCAGTTTCACCAACGGTGTTTTATGAAATTATTTTCCATTCTAAAGAAAGACCTGCTCATCCTCCTGCGCGACTGGGTGGATCTGGCGGTGCTTTTCCTCCTGCCGCTGGCATTCATCCTCCCCATCAGTTTTGCCCTGGGCGCGGGCGACGGGTATCGGATCCAGAGCTCCAACCAGATGATCCCCCTGCCCGTGGCAGATTACGACCAGGGACCAGGCGCACAGGCGTTGATGGCCAGCATCGGAGAAAGCTTGAAACTAGAAATAGCCTATGGCGCGGACCGGATCCAGTCTTTGGGGCTGCAAGAAGACGAGGACTGCGTCCAGCCAGACCTGGAAACGCCGGTGGATAACCCGGCCTGTGTTGAAAAGGTTGCTAGCGCGCTGCTGCAGCAGTCGGAGCGCCCGGCAGTGTTGGTGATCTCAAACGAGTTTTCCAATGCCGTCGCTGCCGGGGAACCGGTACAAATCATCCTGCTGTACGACCCCGCCGGCGACCCAATCCAGATCCAGCAAATTCAGGATGTGGTAAAAGGCGCCGCCGCCAAAATCTCCCTGAAAAACCAGGTCAATGGCGGCATGGAAGAGCTTATCAACCTGGCTGCCCTTGCACCACAAGATGTGCGCGCGGCGGTGGAAAACCAGGCCAGCCAGCCGCCATCCAAAAACCAGTCACCGGCTATCAGCTTCAAGAAAACCCTCCCCGACGAATACCAACCTGTCGCGACCCCTGATACCTATCAGCAAACCGTCCCTGGCTACACCATCATGTTCGTTTTCTTGATGGTCATCGCAATGTCTGGCTCGATCCATCAGGAGCGGCAGGTGGGTACCTTCCGCAGGCTGCTTCGTTCACCGGTAAGCCAGGCTGAGTTGTTGGGTGGGAAGCTGCTGGCGAGTATGCTGGTGGGTCTGGCGCAGGTTCTCCTTTTGTTTGCGGTAGGCGTTATTCTTTTCAAGCTGGATCTGGGCAGCGATCCGCTGGCCTTCTTCCTATTGACCATTGCCCTGGTCGCCGCAGCCACTTGCTTCGGGCTGGCAGCATCTACCACGCGCCTGCGCGGAAGCAGCCTGGTCGCGCCGCTGGTAATTGCCGCGTTGTTGGGTGGCTGCCTGTTCCCACTCGACCGCATGCCTCCTTTCCTGCGCTGGCTTAGCTACCTGGTGCCCCACAGTTGGGCGCTAACCGGCTACCAGAACTTGATGGTACGCGGCCAGGGTTTGCAAGAAGTCTTTCTCCAGATCGTAGTGCTGGCCGGTTTCGCCGCGCTGTTCTTCTGGATCGCCGTGCGACGTTTCCGCTTTGAGACCGATTAGGAGACCTGGTTATGCAGCAAATCCTTGCATTTACACGCAAAGAACTCCAATTGTGGGCGCAGAAGCCCGGCTCCTGGATCCTCGTATTTGTGGTCCCGTTGATTTTTATCTGGATCATGCAGTCCGTTTTTGGCAGCGTCGGAACCGCTGTGATGACTGTGTACGCTGTTGACGAGGATAAAAGCACGAAATCTGAGCGGGTAATGAAAACCCTGCGCGAAGCGGAGAATTTGAAAATCGAGGAATTGGAAACGCGTGAAGAAGCCAGCCAGCGGGTGAGCGCCGGCGAGCGCATGGCAGCCGTAATGATCCCCAACGGCTTCAGCCAGGCAGTGGTTCTGCCAGGCGGCGCAAAAGTAGAAATCATGCTCGACCCGGCGCGCGCGGAGCAAGCCAGCATCGTAACCGGCCTGGTGAATGCCGCGCTTGCCCCGGCGATCATCGACGCAGAGGTCAGCCGTGGGGTCGAAAACAATATTGCCGAAGTGATGAAAACGCTCCCGGCGGAGACACCCCCGGAAGCGCAAAACAGCCCCGCTGAATCGCAACCCGGTCCGATGCAGCAATTCTTTACCGCCGCGGTCAAGGGCGTCGTCTCGAACCAGGTAGAAGAAGCGCTTTCCAACCCAGAAATCAGCGTGAAAGTACAGCCCTTGGAGAAAGCCAAAGACCAGGCAGCCCGCCGGCCCACCCTGCTGGATTACCTGGTACCCGGTTACAGCCTGATGTTTGTCTTCTTTCTCATTTCCAACATCGCTGCGACCGTTATTGAAGAACGTCAATCTGGCACCCTGCGCCGCCTGCTCATCGCGCCCGTACCGCGCAGTCGCATCCTGCTGGGCAAAATGTTCCCCTACTTCTGGATTGCCGTGGTACAGCTCACGGTTGTCCTGCTGGCGAGCAAATTCATTTTTGGCGTCGATCTCGGCAATTCTATACTGGCGCTGGGGGTAATCATCCTGGCCAGTGCAATGGCCGTGGTTTCACTGGGCATCCTCATCGCCGCCTTTGCGCGCAGCGAAAGCCAGGCCGGCGGGTTGAGCATCGTGCTGGTGCTGGCAATGGCTGTGGTCAGCGGGGTGATGTTCCCCAACATCTCGATCCCCGGGATCAAAGCCCTTACGCCGCACTACTGGGCGATGCAAGGCTTCATCAATACCATCGCTCTCGGCCAGGACGTCCAGGGCGTCCTGCTCCCTGCCGGAATCCTGTTGAGCATGTCGGCGGTATTTTTCACGATTGGGGCAATCCGCTTCCGCTTCGAGTAGGGGCGCGGTTGCGTCAGCTCTGCTGACGTATCAGCTCCGCTGACGACGCGCCCAATTGTTGGCCTCCAAGTATAGAAAGGGCGCGGAAACCGCGCCCCTACAGGCCGTAAAAATATAACCTTCCAATTACTGCTTTTGGCTGGTCTTTCTCTTTACAGTACCGTTAATTCCACCCAAATTTTATCCTCCGCGACTCTTTTATCCCTTCCGGTACGTTATTATTTCTAGAGACGTATCAAACTTAAGGGTGCATATGCCGATCCATGTCGACCCGCATCTTATTAATCGCGCGAAGCAGGGGAATACTGACGCAATAGGCGAGCTTTATGAATGCCATAGACTGGGCATTTACCGGTACTTTTATTATCGAACCGGAGATATTCAAGTTGCCGATGACCTGACATCGGAGACCTTTTTGCGTATGATCCACTCGATTTCTGGTTACCGCTTTCAGGGTGTAGCCTTCCAGGCCTGGCTGTTCCAGATTGCGCATAACTTATTGAACGATCATTACCGGAAGATGGGCGTTCGCAACGACACCCAACTGGAGGAAAACATTATGGAAGATCCGCATGTCCCCTCATCCAGGCCCGTAGAACACACGCTCAACAGCATGACCCTCCAAAAAGCCCTCAATCAGCTTTCAGTCGATCAGCGGGATGTGATCGTGATGCGTTTTATAACCGGTATGCCAATTTCGGAAGTTGCTCAGGCGCTCCATAAAAGCGAAGACGCGGTAAAGGGCCTGCAGCGGCGCGCCCTGGCTACTTTAAGGGATGTATTAGCCGATTGGGAGGTCCTATATGCTTAGCTCCGATGATATCCTGCAGAAAAAACTCGACGCGCTGGAAAGCGGCGCTCCATTAGAGGACGTGCTCAAGGACCTGCCAGAAGAAGCAAAAGAACTCGAAATGCTGATCCGCCTGGCCGCGGCCGTACGGAATGCCCCCCATCCCGTGCCGGCTGATGCCCAGGTATCGACCCAACGCAGAGAGTTGCTGGCCGCGGCCACCCGCAACACCCAACCTGTCGCGAAACCCCGCCCTGCCTGGAACTGGCTCACCGCCGGGTCGCTCCTGGCTGCCGCCGGGGCGATGGCCTTATTCATCGCCCTGGTACTGCTCAGCGCCAGTTTTTGGTTCTCCACGCGCGATATCGACACTGCCCGGGTTGAATATTTGAACGGGCAGGTCCAGGTGGCAACCAATCGGGCCGGGACGAACTGGAAGAACATCGAGTCTGGCGCCCGGCTGCACAGCGGAGACCGCCTGCGCACGCTGGGCGCATCCAATGCCACCCTGGTATTCTTCGAGGGCACCCACACCTTCGTTTCGCCCAACACCGACCTTACCTTTTCCCAGCTAGATGCGTCATCGGGGAATACGCTCCAGGTGAAAATCGATCAAGCAACCGGTGAAACCTGGAACAAAGTCACCCCTTTCAAGAGCAACACCAAGAGCTTCTTCCTGGTACAAACACCTTCCGGCACGGCCAGCGTGCACGGTACCCGTTTTAACGTCAAAGTCAGCCAAACTGGTCAGACCCAGTTCGCGGTCGACACCGGCGAAGTGCGGGTAAAAAACAGCACCCGCGAGGTCACCCTGCTGGCCGGTCAGGTTACCCTGGCCAACCCGGATGGCGAGATTGCCGCACCCACCTACCGGTTCGCCGTCCAGGGCAGCCTGCTTTCCATCGATAATGATGAAAGCGGTATTCTCTGGAACGTGTCTGGGGCGCAGTTCAAAGTCAGCGGCGCAACTCAAATCACCGGCGACCCGCAGCTAGGCGACCCCATCAAAGTCTCCGGGCGCATCCTGGAAGGGAATGCGTGGGTCGCCGACACCATCGAGCCGGGAACGGACGAGGGCCAGGTGGCCAGTTATACCGGGTGGCTGGAAAAGAAGGATGGCGAATTCTGGATCATCGGCGGGCGGACGGTAAAAGTCACGCCCGAGACCGATCTCGCCGCGGGCCTTGCGGTGAATGACCCGGTCAAATTGACCTACAACATCATAGACAATGGCAATACCTGGCTGGCGCTAAAGATCGAATCGCTGGCGGAAACGCAGGAAGAGCCCGCGCCTACCGCCACATCCGACCCGAACGCCATGCCAGGGTACGAGTTTATACCAGGCCAGATCGAAACACCGGGCTGCGGTAACACCGCCTTCGACTTCACCGGTACCCTGCGCAACACGGCGGATGCGGCCAAGGATTACGCCGCGAACGTACAGCTCGCTTACCGGTTCGACAGCGGCGGGGATTACGTCAGCGAGGTTTCCCTGACTCCCTCCAACTGGTCGCGCATCGAAGCCGGACAATCTGTTGCGTTCAACATTCACGTGACCATGAAAGATGAATGGGTTGAACGTACCAAAGACGGCAGCGCTGGCGACAATGACCTGCTGGTGAAGATGCGCATTTTCGTGGCGTCCGCGACCAACCAGACCGATCCCCTGAACGGCCAGCTGACCGTGACCATCGCGCCGGGCTGCAAGGCCACCCCCACACCCACCGTGACCAGCACCCCAACTGCAGATCAGACCGGCCCACTGACCCCGGAAATCACCGGAACGCCAACCGCGACCCCCATGGTTGCGCCTCGCGCAGCCGATAATCCTGAACCGGGGCAATGCCCCGGCGCGGATCAACACCCAACGGGGATAAAGCTGGCGCAGCGTTACGGCGTGCCGTATGAGGAAATTATGGGTTGGTTCTGCCAGCATTACGGTTTTGGCGAGATCGACCTGGCCTACAGCTTGAGCCGCCAGGCCGGCGTTCCGGTGGAGGACGTCTTCGCCATGCGCGCCTCTGGCATGGGCTGGGGCGAAATTAAGAAAACCCTGTTGAAAACAGATGCCGGTCCGAATAATGTGAATAACGGGAATGGCAAAGACCAGGATCAAGGCAAGGACAAAGACAAGGAAAACAAGAAGAATAAGTAGCGCTCTCCTTGCATAACCATTCTTACTGGGGGTTCGCGGCACTTCGGCACGCCGCGAACCCATTTTTTTAACCGCTGGCGCTGCTTATCCATATGCATGCTCCGCTGCGCGCCTTGTCAAAGCACACCTCCTGGGGTATGCTTAACCCGGGGATGGATGAGTCCCGGTGGGCTCCCCGGTCTTCAAAACCGGTGGCGGGTCGCGTTGCGGGCCGCGGTGGGTTCGACTCCCATCCGTTCCCGCCTTTCCTGTTGAAAGCGTTATACCGTCCAAAATGGAGCCTTATGGAACGTACCTATGATATCCCCCGGTACGAAGCGCTGGTCCGGCGCGTTCTGGCAATCCAGGATATTACCGCGGGGGACCCACATAAAGATTTCATCGTCCGCTACCGCGGAAAGCTGTATAGCGAAGACACCGAAGCAGCCTACGACCAGCTAGCCGAAGGGCTGAAGCCGCTGGACGTTACCCCGCTTTTCCGTTGGGATGAGGACCGCCACGCGGTCCTCCTGATCCCTGGTAAGCCAAAACCAAAACCGTCCAATCCCCGCAATAACCTGATCATGTTCTTGCTGACTGTGGTTAGCGTCTTTTTTGCGGGCGTATTTAATGCGAACGTCGAATTTCCTGCCGACCCGCTCCAGGCGCTGCTCACCCTGTTTCGGGCCGGCTGGCCGTTCGCGGTTTCCCTGCTGGCGATCCTGTTCACCCACGAGTTCGGCCATTATTTGATGAGCCGCCATCACGGCGTGCACGCCACCCTGCCGTACTTCGTCCCCTTTCTACCACCCTTCGGGACGATGGGCGCGGTGATCGTTATGAAAGAATCGCCCAAGAACCGCCGCCAGCTGCTGGATATTGGCCTGGCCGGGCCGCTTTCAGGGCTGATCGTCGCCATCCCAGTGCTGTTGATTGGGCTGTCGCTCTCGAAACTGGACCCGCTCCCGACCAGCATCCCCCAGGGGTTTGGCATCTCGCTGGAAGGCAATTCGCTGCTGTACCTGCTGCTAAAATTTGCCGTCTTCGGCCAGCTGCTGCCCGCACCGGCCAGTTATGGCAGCCTGCCGCAGTGGTTATACTGGCTGCGCTTTTTCTTTACCGGGCGGCCATATCCCGCTGGGCGGCATCGGATGTGATCCTTCATCCGGTTGCGTTTGCTGGGTGGGCCGGGCTGCTGGTCACCGCGCTGAACCTGATCCCGGCCGGGCAGCTGGATGGCGGGCACGTGATGTACGTGCTGATCGGGCAAGAAAAAAGCCGCTCGCCTGCTGCCGTTTCTGCTCGGCGCGATGCTCGTGTTAGGCATCTTCTGGTCAGGCTGGTGGCTGTGGGCCGGGCTGATTTTCTTCCTCGGCCGCGCCTATGATGACCCGCTCGATCAGATCACCCCGCTGGACGGCCGCCGGCGCCTGCTGGCCATCCTCGCGATGGTGATTTTCTTCCTGGTTTTTACACCGGTCCCACTAAGCATTATTGGCGGGATTTAACGAACAAGGCCCCCCGCGAAACGCGGAGGGCCTTGTTCGTTCTCAATACGTTCCGATCCCCGGGTCCACCTGCCGGGCATAGGCGTCAATGCCCCCGGCCAGGTTGTATACCGTTTCCCAGCCCTGGGTGCAGCAGCCAGGCGGTCACCTGCGCGCTGCGGTTGCCGTGGTGGCAAATGACCACCAGCGGCGCGGCTTTGTCTGCCCGCACCTTCTCCGGCAGCCCCTCCAGGTTCTTGCGCGCCAGGTCGCTGAGCGGCGCGTAGGCCACTCGTTCATCGACGAGTTTGGCGCGTGGAAATTCGTACGGCTCGCGCACATCCAGCACCACCAGCTCCGGGCGGGTCTTGAGCCAATCGGCCAGCTCTTGTGGCGGTAATTTCAGGAAGAACAAATTCATTTTCGTCGTTCATTGGGTTTCCCATTTCCGATTTTTCGGATTTTGAGCGCTAGGCCGCAGTATCTTTCGGGCAGAACTGCCGTTTCGCTTAATGTTCTGTGCTTTCCACCGCGGCGCGGCATTCTGCTCGAACCTGCCTCCAGCCGAGTTCTGCCTTTTCCTGCTTGAACTCAAAGGACAGCACCTGGTTGACGTGCGCTACGAACGGGCGGCCTTTCTTGTCGATACTGACCACGCTGATCGAGGCCGGGTTGGCCGCCACGCGCTGGAACATATCCAGCGGCATCCCCAGGAAATGCGCCACCGCCAGGCGGATGATATCCCCGTGGCTGAAGCAGGCCACCAGATCCTTCTCCTCGTGCGCCGCGGCGATGCGCTTCGATCTCGGCCACCGCGCGCTGCTGCACCTCGATAAAGCTTTCCCCGTTCGGGAAGCGCATCTCGGATGGTTTCTCCTGGACCACTTTCCACAAGTTTGTAGCGGCCCAGCTGTTTGAGCGTCTTGCCCTGCCAGTCGCCATAGGCCAGCTCAATCAACCCCGGGCGCCATTTGGATCGGCAGCCCAAGCGCCTGGGCCAGCGGCTCGGCCGTCTCCACAGCGCGCTCCAGCGGGCTGCTGTAGATTGCCTTGATCGGCGCCTTGCACAGCGCCTGCGGCTACCTGCTGCGCCTGTTTTTTGCCCCGTTCATTCAGATGAACATCGGGCAGGCGGCCGGCCAGCCGCTTGCCCACCATGTTATTTTCGCCGTGACGGATCAACAGAATGGTGGTCATTTTTCTCCTGCTGCTTGTTCTTTTCCGCCAATCCCTGCGATTGCAGCTGCGCGCAGCCGCTGCCATGCGTTCGGCGATGCGCGCTTCGTATCCCTGGTCGGAAGGTTCATAGAATACCGTACCAAGCAGGTTGGACGGTAAATACTGCTGTGGAATAAAATGGCCGGGGAAGCTGTGCGGGTACTGGTATCCCTGGCCGTGCCCAAGACCTTTTGCGTCCCGGCTGGCAGTCCATCAGGTGGATCGGCACCGGCCCGGCGCCGTGCTGCTCGATCTCCTCCGCGGCCTTGAAATACGCCCCGGCCGAGTTGGATTTTGGCGCGGTCGCCAGGTACAGGGTCGCCTCGGCGATTGGGTAAATCCCTTCCGGCAGGCCGATAAATTCAAAGGCGGTAGCCGCCGCGGTGGCCACCACCAGCCCCTGCGGGTCGGCCAGGCCAATATCTTCACCGGCCAGGATGATCAAGCGGCGCAGGATAAAGCGCGGGTCTTCGCCGGCCGCGAGCATCTTGGCCAGCCAGTACAGCGCCGCGTCCGGGTCCGAGCCGCGCACCGACTTGATAAAAGCCGAGATGGTATCGTAATGCGCGTCGCCGTCCTTGTCATACTGCAAGGCCCGGCGCTGGATCAATTCCTGGGCAATGTCGAGGGTGATGTGGATCTGCCCATTCTCATCCGGCACGGTCGATTCCACCGCCAGCTCAAGCGCGTTGAGCACGTTGCGCGCGTCGCCGCCCGAGACATCGATCAGGTGCTGGCGCGCATCCGCGTCGATGTGCACATCGCGCTGCCCATAACCGCGCTCCGGGTCGCTCAGCGCGCGGTCGAGCAGCACGCCCAGGTTTTCCTCGCTGAGCGGGTGCAGCTGAAAAATGCGCGAGCGCGAGACCAGCGCGCGGATCACCTCGAAATATGGGTTTTCGGTGGTCGCGCCGATCAGGGTGACCATGCCGGTTTCCACGTGCGGCAGCAGCGCATCCTGCTGGGCCTTGTTCCAGCGGTGCACTTCATCCACAAACAGGATCGTGCGCTGGCGGTGCAGCTTGCGGCGTTCCTCTGCCTCGGCGATCACCCTGCGCAGTTCTGCCACCCCGGCCAGCACGGCCGATATGCTCTCGAAATGCGCCTTGGTATGCTGGGCAATCAGCCGCGCCAGGGTGGTTTTCCCCGTGCCGGGCGGTCCCCATAGGATGATCGAGGAGAACAGGCGGTCCGCCTCGATCGCCCGCCGCAGCAGCCGCCCCGGGCCGATAATATCATCCTGCCCGACAATCTCATCCAGCGTGCGCGGGCGCATGCGCGCCGCCAGCGGCGCCTCCTGCTCCATGCGCTCGTTCATCGCGTGATCGAATAAGTCCATGGGATAATTCTACCAAAAAAAGAGGTTCCCACAATCACTGCGGGAACCAAAGGGATAGGATCGGAAACGGGCAGCTGCCCGCAACAACCAGAAGCGTGGCCAGGATTTAATGGGTGTGCCGGCCTCATGCCTTGATTTCAGAAAGAGTGCCCGGCGCCTTCTTCTTATCCTGCTTTGAGCTTTGCTTCTTCTTGCGCTTCTCTTTGTTTTTTGGACTTTTGTCTCCCATAGGGTATTCTCCTCTCGAAAAATTTAATGCAACGAGATGGTTTCACGAACGCATTAAACATAGCATAAGAAAGTGCACAAAACAAGAGGAAAATGAAAACTTTTTCCAGCCGGCGGCTGTTTGCTGGAGATATTTTAAACCCCCGGTGAAATCCCACTCAACTGCGCCCGGAGTTCCTCGATACGCTGCCGGTTGCCATTCTCATCCCCCATCGCGGCCAGCTGGCGTTTCTTGTGCGAAAGCTCGCCGCATAACTGGTAAAACCGCATTCTCGCCCAGTAGTGCCCGCTGGTCAACGCCAACAGGCGCGCCTGGGTCTGACCAAATGGAGAGCATACCGCCCGGTACTGCTCGGGGGTAATCGTCTTTCGCTCCACTTCTTCCCGCAGGTACTCCGCCAGCCAGGTCTTCTCCCGATAAATGAGAAGGATAATAAAGAGAAACATCCCCAGCCAGCCGGTCCAGGCCACAAACATCGCCGCGGCCAGCCCCGCGTACCCGGAAAGGAAGGTCAACAGCGAGTTGTGCAATGAATGGGTAAAAATCGATACCGACAGGCCGATCAGCGGCGCGCCAATTTTCACCAGCGGGTTGCGGTTCAGCCGGGCGACCGCCAGCCCGATCCCAATGAACGAGGTGAAGAAGGCGTGCTGCCAGCCAAAGATGACGAAACGCAGAAATACCAGCGTGGCCATCGCGCTCAAGCCGCCTTCCGAATAGGCCGAAAAGTAATACAGCACATCCTCGGTAGCCGCAAACCCCAATGCGACCACGCAGGCATAAACAATCCCATCCAACAGCGAGTCGAATTCTTGCCGGGCCAGTAAGAACACCAGCAGAACCGCAAATCCCTTCAGGATTTCTTCGGTCACCGGGGCAAACAGGGATGACCCGACCACCTCTTCCAAAACTTTCGAGCCGGTCAGCAGCAGCACGCTCTGGCCGAGCAGTACCTGCAAGATCAGCGCGCCAATCACGGCAACGATTGCGCCCCAGCTAAATACACCGCCCAGCAGCAGCTTGGGCTCTTTTTCGTACCGGTCGAGCCAGTAAATCAGCCCGGCCAGGATAAACATGGGCAGGAAACCAAAAATCACCGAGAGGACAAAACCCACCATCGCCGTTATACCTCGCACGCTTTGAATGCAGGCTTATTATAACGGTTCTCCGCCGCTGATGTTGACCAGGTAAATTCCCCCGACGGCCGCCAGTCCGCCCAGCCACTGCATGGGCGCCAATGCTTCCCCGGCAAAGATAAACGCCAGCAGCGCGGTCAGCACCGGCTGTAAAACCATGGTCGTTGAAACCACCGAGGCGGGCAGGTGCCCAAGCGCATAAGCGATGGCAAAATAACCGCCAATTTGCGAAACCAGTCCGGCAGCCAGGAAAACCAGCCAGGTTTGGGGTGTAAAGCCGGTCAGCGGCAGGCGCAAGACCAGGCTGATGCCGAAAAGCGAGAACGCCGCGAACATCGTCACCAACCACACGTAGGTAAGCGCATCCAGACGCGTCCGGCCGTGTTGGGTCACCAGGAAGTAGGCAGCGTAAAACAAGCTGGAAAATATCGCCAGCAGGTTACCGCTGTTCTGTTGCGGCGAAAAAAGCATGCCGTTACTCAGTACCAGCGCCGCCCCAAGCAGGGTAACCAGCAGGCCCAGCCAAAAACGACCGCGCAGCCGTTCGCGCCAGATCAGGGCGGCGAACAGCGCAACCCACAGCGGCGCCATATTATTCAGCAGGGTCGCATTGGCTACCTGCGTGGTGGCGATAGCCGTGCTCCAGGTGCTGTGGTCCAGGGCGGTAAAAAGCCCACCGGCGATGGGAAACACGAACCACCCCGGATTAAATTGAACGGGTGCCGGTTGCTCAGTGTCCCCCCGCCTCCGGCTCCTGCGCCAGATCATTAGCGGGAGAAGGATCAGCGAGGCGGTCAGCATGCGATAAAAAGAGGTCACCGGGCCAGGGGCCTGTGCCCAGCGCACAAACATGCCGGAAAGACTGAGTACCAGGATGCTAAAACCCAGCGCGATATAGGAGAGTGTCTTCAATAGCCCTTTTGCACATCATACCGGTTCAAAAGCGGCGCGCCGGTCAGGTAACGTCTTAAATTTTCCAGAAACATCTCGATCGCGCGCTGGTTATAATGCGAGCTCATGCCCCCAATATGGGGCGTGATGATGACGTTCGGCAGCTTCCAAAACGGAGAGTTGGCCGGCAAGGGTTCCTCCACAAAAGCATCCAGCGCGGCCCCACCAATTCTGCGTTCTTGCAGCGCCGCGAGGAGTGCGTTTTGATCGACGATCCCTCCGCGGGCCATATTGATCAGGAACGCGGTTGGCTTCATCGCCGCCAGTTCGGCCACGCCGATCAGCCCGCGGGTTTCTGCTGTTATCGGTGCAGTGACAACCACAAAATCGCACTCTTTTAGCATCGAACGGATTGCCTGGAAAGGATACAGGCGGTTGAACAGGTCCCCGCCCGGGTCGCCCAACCCGGGAATGATATAGCCTGTGTCTGCCGGATGCATTACATCCCGTTTGGCTGCCAGGACAGTGGCGCCAAAAGCCCGCGACCAGCCGGGCAACCTCGCGCCCGATACTGCCGTAACCGACGATACCCACGGTGCTGGTCCGCAGCTCCTGTGGCCGGAAGCGCTCCCACCGGTCGCGCGGCCACTCCGTCTTGGTCTGGAGCGCGCCAAGCTCAGGCAGCCGGTGGCTGAGGGCCAGTATCACGGCCAGTGCGTACTCGGCCATTTGCGGCGCGGCCGCGCCACTTAAACGTGGTGAACATCAATTCACTCTTCTTCAACAGCGGAGCATCCATCAGCAAATCGATGCCGGCCCAATGGAACTGCAGCCAGCGCAAGGCAGGCACCAGGTCGGGGGCCGGCACAACCCGGTCGGTGTACAGCACCTCCGTGCGCGCCCAGGTTTCCTTGGGGATATCTCCCGGCTCGCGCGCCGGCAGCGCGGTAATGCGCAGGCGCGGCGAGAGCTCGCGCAGAGTCTGGATCTCATTCTCCTGGAAGGGTACGGTTACCAGGATCTCAATGGGCGAATTTCGTTCCTTCTCCATGGCAGCACGTCTTTCGGATTAAGACAGGTAAATCTTGTTGGGGTCCAGCTCTTCACGCAGGATGCGCAGTTCTTCCTCACTAGGCGGCTCTGTATAGCGCAGCTGCGCGGCGACCTTGAGCTCCCAGCCGGTGTTGGCCTGGGCTTCCGCGGCGGTCACTCCAGGGTGCAGGGCGGTCAGAACCAGCTCTCCATCCGTCATCCGGTTCCAGGATGCCCAGGTTGGTCACCACCGCCTGCGGCCCGCCGCCGCGCACACCGGCTTCCTGCGCGCGAGCTCGCGGCCGCCGCATAACAAAAGCCGGCCGAGGTCTGAAAATCGACCTTTTCCGGAAAGCGTCGCTTCTGATGAGGCGTCATGATGTAACAGCGGTTGGCCCAGGCGGCAATTTCCATCGAGCCGCCCGAACCGGGCAGGCGCACCTTCGGGTGGGCATAATCGCCGATCACCGTGGCATTGATATTGCCAAAGCGGTCGATCTGCGCTCCGCCCAGAAAACCCACATCCACATTGCCGCGCTGCAGGTAGAAAGTGAATACATCGTACATGCTGCATACCGCGGCTGCCCCACTCACCAGGGTCGGGTCGCCAATCGAAAGCGGCAGGCGCGCAGGCCGCGCGCCGATCACGCCGGCCTCATAAATCATGTACAGGTTGGGGGCATGCGTGCGGCGGGCCAGGTTGCAGGCCAGGTTGGGCAGCCCTACCCCCACAAAGACCACATCACCATCGCGCAGCAGCCGGGCTGAATTGATCGTCATCAATTCCGCGGCAGAGTATTCGCATGTTAGTATTCTCCATAATCCACCATCGGCAGCCGGGCGGCTGGGTACGCTCAGGCGGGCGTGGGCTTCCTCGCCCAGTTTTTGCCAGTATGCGTCCCGGTCGGCTACCCCGTACACCCATTCTTCCAGGTAAGCGCGCAGCGCTTCAGCGGATCTCGCTGATCTTATCCCATTCCAGGTAAAAAGCATTGTCCCGGTCATAATAGCCCTGCGTGTAGGAAGGGTGGGCCGCGTACGGCACGTGACACACAGCATCCACAATAAACTCGGGGATCAGCGTCCGGTTCGGGTCAGAGCGGATCACCGCCTCATCGACAATCTCTTCGGCGGTCAGGATCACATGTTTCGCGGCAAAAGCGGCTTCTTTCTGCTCGCCGATGATGCCCCACATGTGGGCATTGCCGCGCGCATCGGCGCGCTGCACGTGTACGATCGCCACATCCGGGATGCAGCGGCGGCACCACAATCACCTCGCGCCCGGAATATGGATCGACCACCCGGCGGATATTGGGGTTGGCCCGCTCCAGGTCGACCGCCGCGGTCTGGTTCATCGGCATAAAGGGCAGCCCGGTCGCCCCGGCCTGCAGGCGCGAGATCATGCCAAAATGGGAGTATTCTTCCCATTCCAGCTTCCCGGCTTCGATCGCTGCGCGGACGATGCGCAGCGAGCCCACCCCCGGGTTGCCCATATAGGAGAAAATCACTTTGCGGGCACAGCCGGCTGCCACCATCTGGTCATAGATCAGGTCAGGGGTGGCGCGGGCCAGGATCAGGTCCTTGCGTCCCTGGCGGATGATTTCATGCCCGGCCGCAAAGGGGATCAGGTGGGTAAAACCGGCCAGATAGATACAATCTCCATCATGGACATATTGGGAGATTGCTTCGGTGAGAGAAGATAGTTTTGTCATGAGTGGTTTGATTTCTTCCGTAGAAATCGATAGCGAATTACTTCTTGTCCTGCTTCTTTCCCGAACTGCGCAAAATGCGAAAGCGCCCGGTCTCCTGGGGCGGTGGAGCGGGGTCGCGCAGCCACAGGAAAATGCCGATGCCCAGCAAAACGCCTCCAATAACCAGGTAATTGCAGGTCGGGGCTCCAGCCATATCCGAGAGGATAAAGAGCCCGATCAATCCCAGGCCTAAAATAGCAAAGAAGGTCCCAACCCGGTTTATCAACATAAGGTTATAGAGATCGGCCGGCCTGCCCCAGCAGCAGGCCGGCCCATATAGAATTACGCCCCGTTCCGTTTGACGAGCGTGCGGATCTGCTCGTGCATATACAGCGGCAGGTAATACAGCCCACCCGCGTTCTTTCCGGTTGCGCCAGAGCCCTTCCACCCGCCAAAGGGTTGGAAGCCCGGCCAGGCGCCGGTCGTGGCGCCCTGCGGGCGGTTGGCATAGGTTACACCGGCTTCGATTTTATCAAAGAACCACTCCACCTCCTGCGGAGAGCCATAGAAACCGGCGGTCAGGCCGTAGCCCACATCATTTGCCAGGCGCATGGCTTCTTCGATGTTCGGACCCTGGGCAATGGTGGTGATCGGCACAAACATTTCCGTCTTCCACAGTGCGTGGTCCAGCGGGAGCTGGTCGACCAGGGTGGGCGCGCAGAAGTAGCCTTTGGCCATCTCATCCTTCGGTCAAGCACCTTCCCGCCGGTCAGGATTTTGCCGCTCTGGCTCAGATCCTCGGCGTAGTTCTGGTAATCGCGATACGAGCTGCGGTTGATCACCGGGCCGAGCGTAACGCTGCGCGTGGTCGGGTCGCCAATGCTCAGTTTGTTGGTCAGGTCTACCAGCCGCGCCACCAGTTCATCGTATACCGGTTCCTCGATAAAAACCCGCGAGCAGGCCGAGCATTTCTGTCCCTGCAGGCCAAAGGCCGAGCGGACGATGCCGATGGCCGCATCTTCCAGGTTGGCATTGCGCGAAACAATGGCCGGGTTCTTCCCGCCCAGTTCCAGGATGGTCGGCCGGATCCACCGGCCGTGGCCAAAATCGCGGAAGATCTTCATGCCGACATCGAACGAACCGGTAAAGGTGATCCCAGCCACATCCGGGTTGTCGATCAGCGCCTGCCCAAGCGTGCTGCCCGGGCCGGTGACATAATTGAACACTCCATCCGGCACACCCGCTTCCTGCAGGCATTCGGCGATCAGGCGCGCCGTCCAGGGCGTATCGGTGGCGGGTTTGATCACCACGGTATTGCCGGTCACCAGCGCCGCACCGGTTGGGCCGCCGGTCAGCGCGGCCGGGAAGTTGAACGGCTGAAATCACCACCCAGACCCCATATGGGCGCAGGATGGAAATGTTGGTGGAAGCGAACCCGACCAGCGGGTCGCGGTCCATCTCGACGATATACCCGTGGTTGGCTTCCATCTGCGCGCAGGCGTAGCGGAACAGGTCGGCTGTTTCGGCCACATCACCCAGGGCTTCCATGCGGTTCTTGCCCACTTCCAGGGCCATGACCGCGCCCATCTCAAAGATGCGCCGGTCGATGATATCCGCGGCTTTGCGAATCAGCGCGACGCGCTCCTGCCAGGGCATGTGGCTCCACATCGGGAAAGCCCGTTTGGCGGCTGCGATCGCATCGTTCGCATCCTGTGGCGGTGCCTTTTTGGAAAATGCCCAGCACCCATTCCGTATTGATGGGCGAACGATTTTCGAACTTTTCGCTGGCAAACCGTTCTTTGCCATCGATGATCATGCCGTGTTCCTGACCAAGCTTGCCTTTAACCTTCTGCAAGGCCTCTTCAAAACGCGTGTGCAGCTCCTCGGGCGGGCTGAACATCGTTGAATAGGTCAGTTTAAATTCCGTCTCGGGTGTCATACAGTTTTGTCCCTCCTGGTTTTCAAACAATAGTCGGTCCAAATTGCCTGGGCCAGGTCGGCCGCTCAGGCGAATTTAAGTATAGTCCAACAGCGAGAGAACGTCAAAACGGATTACTTTTCATCTTGCCCAGAAGAGAGGGAAGGATATATTTATATGAAATTAAGATATTATTAAGGTTAAAATTATAGAATTAGAATATATTGTTATAAAAAGAGTTGGGGGAATATCCAATTCTAATTACCGTTTGCAAAATCTTATAAAATCTATGAAAATTGCTCTTGTCAGCCAGCCATTGGACCAGGTGACGCCACCAGTAATGAATTCCATCGGGATCTGGACGTATGAGATTGCCCGGCAACTGGCAAAATCGAATCAGGTAACCGTTTATACCCGCGCGGGTATTGCAAAACGGGGAGAGATCGGAGAGAATGTGCGCACGCAATATGTGCGCTCGTTGCCCAACCGTTGGATGTCCAAGATTTCCGACCAAATCAATGGAAGCACACCGACCCGGCGGCCTTTCTTTTCTTCTCCGCTGTATTACCTGCGTTACGGGCTGCAAATTGCGCTCGATATTCGCAAGCAGAAATATGACATTGTTCATATCCAAAATTTTTCGCAGTTTGCGCCAATCATCCGGGCCCTCAATCCGGATGTAAAAATTGCGCTTCACATGCGCTGTGAGTGGCTGACTCAGCTTGACCATACCATGATTGCCAGGCGCCTTCCCAAGACGGATCTTATCTTTGGAATTAGCGACTATATCACGAACAAGGTCCGCCAGGCCTTCCCCGAACAAAGCCCAAAATGTTTCACCATCGCCAACGGTGTGGACATCGACAAGTTTACCGGTCCGGCAGACAGGCCCGCTAGTAACCAGCAGACCATTTTAACGGTTGGGCGGATTTCACCCGAAAAAGGAATCCATGTCCTGTTAGAAGCATTCCCTATGCTGGCAAATCGCTTCCCGGAACTCCGGCTGGTGCTGGTTGGTTCGATTGCCTCGGCAAACAAGCAATATATTGTCGAGATGAGCGATGAGGCACAGGTAAATGCGTTAGGAAAATTCTACCAGGGCACGTACCGGGAACATTTAGATCGGCTCATCCCTGCCAATTTGCAGAACCGGGTTCATTTCCAGGGTGGGGTTGGCTACTATACAACGATCGATTTTTACCAAAAGAGCGTTATGCTGGTCAATCCATCCCTGAGCGAGTCCTTTGGGCGTAGTTTGATCGAGGGAAACGCCTGCGAACTACCTGTCATTGCCTCCCGAGCCGGTGGTATGACTGAAATCATCGAACCCGGATACAATGGGCTGCTCATCGAACCAGGCAGCGTGCAGGAATTGGCCGCGGCAATGACTCAATTGCTACAAAACAACGCGCTTCAACGCCAGATGGGTTTCAACGGGCGGAAGCGCGTGCTTGAGCGATACACCTGGGAAAAAATTGCCCATGACCTGCTCGCCAGTTACTGCGCCATCCCCTCATAATGCAAATCACTTTTTATTAGGCCCCTTTGACCAGGCGGAAAACTTCGCAATCCAGGAAGAAAAACTTTATAAACTCCCCGCCAGCCACATCTTGAAGCGTGGCCCAATCCGGGTCCTGGTTGAAGTGTGTGGTTTGCGAAACATACTGTTCCAGCGCATCTCGTTTTTGTTCCAAAACGTCGCGTACCGAAACCGCGGTTCGAAATTGGGTGATGAGGGCCATCCCAAAGCCATAGCGCAGACCGCGTTTTAACAGCCTGGAACGTTCCTCTGCGTTCGCGTTGGAAAGACCAACCAGCGGCCATTGGTGCCAGAACCAGATTGGATACTCATACACGAGTGGCGCAGATCTTAATAAACGATCTGCTTTCAGCCGAGCAACGGCTGCCAGCACAATCAGCGCCGTCTCCCGGTGCTCATAATGAAAATCCCAGGGCGAAGGTATATATACCTCCTGCGGCTGAATCTCGCTGAGGATTGCCTCGACCTGTTTTTGCGCGTTATGATGCTGCTGCTTGAGTTCCCCATTTGGAATTTCAAGAAAGCGAATCTGCTCTTCCTCCACCCCCAGCACTTTACCGGCGCTGCACGCTTCCTGCATGCGCAGCGCTTTCATCGCATTCTTTCCCATGAAGCTTTTATGCGACTTGCTGCCATCCGTTAGAAAAACGATCCAGACGGGTATACCCCGCGCGGCGTTTTTGAATAATTGTCCCCCCGCACCCCAGTGTTTCATCATCCTGATGCGGAGCAAAAACAATACTGGACCCCATTGGAAGCGGACCCGGATGGTTAAGTTGGTGTAGCAGTACATCCTTATACAACTTGCGAAAATCTACTTTTCCCACATTTCCCCCAATAACAGTTCTTTTATAAATTGTGTTCTTAGAATAACCCTTTACGCAAAGATATCCCACGGGGGAATTCCCTATTCCCTCAGCGTATTATCATTAAGCGCCCCAAAATAATCGCCAAATCGAGCTAATCAAGCTCGTTTTATTGCGCTGTGTCCACTTTTCAGCTAAACTCAAGGGTAACCATGAACAATATGTTTCGAGTTTTCCTGGGAATTGATGTTGGCATGGGGCCAAAGCCGGTTACATTTGTGGCCTTAGACCCCGACCAGCAGGCACTGGCCATTGGTGAAGGCGATGTGGCCGACGCACTGGCGTATGCCGCCGGGCAGACTGCCGGGGCGCTGGTGGCGGTAAACGCGGCTGCGCACCCCAATAAGGGCCGCATGACGCGCCCGGATGTTCGCCGCAGCCTGACCCCGCCGCCGGGCAAGGGCAAATTCAGCGCTCTCCGCCAGGTAGAGTATGAGCTGATCCAGGCGGGTATGGATATTCCAGAAACGCCCGCTTCCGCCGGGAGAAGCCTGCCCTGGGTGCGGCGTGGGTTTACGCTGGTTGAAAAACTAGAAGCGATCGGCTACCAATCCTTTCCCTGCGACGACAGCGCGCCGGACGGCGCGCGGTACTGGCTGGAAACCAACGCCAACGCCGCTTTCTGGTCTTTGATACAGGTTGTCCCCCTCGAAGCGGGTACGCTTGAGGGCCGCATCCAACGCCAGCTGGTTCTGCGAGACGAGGAATTGGATGTACCGGATGCCATGGACTTTTTTGAAGAAATAACTCGCTTCAAAATTCTAAAAAGCAGCTTACCTACCAAAAATATCTTCTCCCAACCCGAAATCAACGCCTGGATGGCCGCCCATACCGCCTGGCTGGTCGCAAACCAGCCCGAGCGGATCGCAGAAATACGGCGAGCCGGAAGAAGGCGTCATCTTCTTACCCATAAATGAGGAAAAAGAGAAATAAAAACCTTGTAATCTCCCTTTCAACCCCTCGTACAATAGTGCTACAATTCACATTGTTAATGTCTTATTTGTGCACTGATGGACAGATTGAGGGAGGTAAGGTTTTATGAACGTTGGCATGTGGGCGAAAGCACTCCGCATCATTCCCAAGATTAACAAAGCCGAATGGGACCGGCTGGATGTTATTTCGCGCTGGCTGATTTCTACCCGCGCGGCAGTCCTGATCATGACATTTTTCTCGGCGACCATCGCCGGTATCCTGGCCTACAGCGCCGGGATGTTCAACTGGCTCAATTATCTGCTGTTGGTGATCGGGCTGGTATTCGCCCACGCTACCAACAACCTGCTCAACGACCTGACCGATTACGAGCGCGGCGTCGATCGCGATAATTATTTCCGCACCCAGTATGGCCCGCAGGCGCTCGAACAGGGCCTGATGACCAAACGCGAGCTGCTGGTGTACGCGGGCGTCACCGGTCTGATCGCCCTGGCAGCCGGCGCGTACCTGGTATGGCTGCACGGCTGGCTGGCGCTGGCGCTGCTGGCCGCCGGAGCGTTTTTCGTGTTGTTCTACACCTGGCCGCTCAAGTACATTGGCCTGGGCGAGATCGCCGTGATCCTGGTCTGGGGTCCGTTGATGATTGGCGGCGGTTATTTTGTGATCACCGGGCAGTGGGACTGGAACGTGGCCCTGGCCGGCCTGCCCTACGCGCTTGGCCCCACCACGGTAATCTTTGGCAAGCACATCGACAAGCTGCGCGAGGATAAAGCCAAGGGCATCCATACCTTACCGGTCATCATCGGCGAAAGAGCCGCCCGCTTTACCGTGACCGCGATGATTGCCCTGCAGTACCTGCTGGTAATTGCGCTGGTCGTGACCCGCTTCTTCACCCCGGCTATGCTGATCGTACTGCTGGCGCTGATCCCCAACCGCTGGATCTTTCGAAGCCCTGGCAAAGCCCAAGCCCGAACAGGCTCCGCCTGAAGACCGCACCGGCTGGCCGATGTGGTTTGTTTCCATGGTTTTTATACACAACCGCCTGTACGGCACGTTGTTCCTGGTAGGTTTGATTGTGGATGCAGTGATCAAACGGGTACTGCTCTAAAACATATACAGTCGCGGGCTGGCATATTTGCCGGCCCGCGCGTTTTCCGGTCTATCCATACTTGCGGACCATTTCCTCAACAATCGCAATCATGTCCTTTGCGCGCTGCTCGAATTCGGTCAGCGCGCTTAGCCAGCGGTCAGCGGCAAAGTACGCCTCTTCATCTGGCTGAGGCGTATCCAGCGCGCGGCGCAGATCTTCGGCGGACGGCAGGCTGCCTGCCCCGCCCCGGTCAAGTGGAGTTAGCATGCGCAGAATTGCCATGGGGCTGTACCCGCTCTGGCGCAGCAGGCGGATGACGCGCACCCGGCCAATCTCCGCGGCGTAGTACATCCGGTACCCGTTCGCCGGGTTGCGCGGGACGGTTACCAAATTGTTGCGCTCCCAATTGCGCAGCGAATCCGCGGTAATATTCAACTGCCGCGCCACCGCACCAATCAACAGCCCCGGAGATGAATCCTGCTCAGCGACCTTGCCGAGCAGCCAGTGGTGCAAAAATTCAACCGCGGCCTCGGCCTGCTCGCGCTCGCCGCGCACGATTTCCAAATGCTGGTAAGCCAGCTCCAGCGCGGCCGGATAATCCTGCGCGGCCGCCATGCGGATCGTCGCAAGGATCGAGCGGCGAATGTTGGGTCCCGGCCAGCTGCCTTGCATGCCCAGCCGCGCCAGGCGCATCTGATCCTGGTGCGACTCACTGTATAACCGGTACCCCTTTGGGCTGCGCGGCACGGGCGCGATAAAACCGATCTGCTCGTAGAACCGGACGGTATTGGGGTGGCAGCCAACAGCCTGGGCAATTTTCGCGGTGCTCAGGCGGTGATAGGGCATCCAACAAGTTTATCCCACATCCTGGAAAAATGCAAAATCGCTGGGTTGGAAGCCTGGCGCGCCGGCGCGGCGCATTAATCGATGATCCCGCCAGCGCTCCTCCCACAGGGCACAATGGTTTTGATACAAAGTCTCAAAACCGATTTGTGCTGCTTTATCGCACAGGTTTTTTCCTTCGGTCAGCGGGTCGCGCGAGTTGATACCCGTATAAACGGCTGCGAATTTGGTGAGAACCACCGGCTGGTACCTTCCCACCCCCACCTCAATCTCCTGAAAAATACGCTTCTCTTCCTGGATGGAAATGCTGTTTCCATTTTCAAGCAAAGAACACTCCGAAACGGCCACCGGTATCGCCTGGGCGCGGGTCTGGGCGGTAAGCGACAGCACGCCCGCCTGCGAACAGGTGTGGTAATTCTCCAAATGCGGCCCATTCGACTCCCATACATCGCCGTCGATTCCGGTGCGCAGGATGATGGCGCATTCCTGCGAGGATTGAAGCATATATTCCATGCACAGCAGGTGTGGATAGGCAAGGCTGGCAAAGCGCCTGGCGCGCACCAGGATCATTGCGCCGTCCCCCATCGAAAAGACCGTACGGCGGAAGTGAATATCATGATCAATATGCAGCGCTTGCGCGTGCGCCAGCACCCTGCCCGATAGAACATGCAGCGGTACGCCGTTCACAACCGCCTGGATATACCCCCCGTTGGGTATGTTGACCATCTCACAGCGCTGGTCACCGCATTTATCCGTCAGCTCAGAAATGGAGGTTGCCGTCTTCTGGTCTTTGGTGTACTCCTCCAACGTTCCGCGGTAACCCAAATATCCATTGGCGATCCGGTATTGGTTTCCCAAACGGTCAATAATCCGGGTACTCGAAGGTTTCAAGTCTGTGGTGATCCAGCTCATAATTCACCCTTAGGGTTGTTGAACGTTCAACAACAAAAGAAGGTATGCTTCATGCCGTTGCACGCCGCACCAGGCGCACCGGCAAAATTAGCCGGGTGCAGCGCATCGTCGCTTCTCTTAAGACTGCCAGGAGCGTCTTCGTCGCAGTCTCGCCTTTTTCAAAAATATTTTGGTCAATGGTGGTCAGCTCAGGATAAACCTGGTAACTCACACCAAGATTATCAAACCCAACCAGTCCAAACTCGCTGCCTACGCGCACGCCTTTTTCGAGCAAAAAATGCAGCACCCCTACTGCCAGCATATCTTCGGTACAAAACACACCGTCCATCTGCTGTTCCAGCAAGCGCGCACCCAGTTGTTTGCCTGTTTCAAACGGGTTACCGCCCTCGCCCTCGAAAATCCATTCCTCATATCCCGCATCCACAAGTGCCTTCCGGTAACCGGCGAAGCGCCTTTGCATCACCGGGCTGGTTTTGAGCGAAGAAACGGTGCACATCCCAATTTTGCCCCGCCCGCTCTGTGCGCCGTTTCGGGCGCCGTCTCGGCTATGTCCATTTTGGAGGCTTCCTGGGGCAGCGGCGCTTCCCCAGGAAGCGAGGGCTCGGCCGCGCTCGATCAGCGCCTGGGTAGCCAGGTAACCGCCGTTTTCATCATCGGAATTGATGTACGAGAAGTTGGAATAATTTTTCTGATAGTTATCGATCAAAACCACCGGGATCGCTTTGGCGTTGATCTCTTGCAAAAACTTTGTATCGAATTCCCCAATCGCGAGGATGCCGTCCACATTGCGCGAGTTGATCCAGTCACTTACCTGCGAAAGCTTCGCCCGGTTTGGCACACTGTAAATAATCAGGTCATACCTGGCGTTTTGCAAAACGGAATAGATGCCATCCAAGACGATGTTATAAAACGGGCTGGTAGTCAGCGTGTTTTTATCCACATAGGATGGGAGGATCAGCCCAATCAGGTTCGATTTATGGGTGATGAGCGCTTTTGCCGCGAGATTCGGCGTATATCCTAACCGTTTGGCAGCTACCAGAACGGCATCCCGGGTTTCCTCCGAATATTTCGCCTTATCGTTGAAAACATTCGATACCGTGGTCCGGGATACACCTGCTTCTCTGGCAACATCTTTAACGGTGATACTCATAGCCCTCCCTGGTTGAACGATCAACAACATTATGGCACAAACCGTTTTTCGTGTCAATAATGAGATCGTGCAACCCCAGGTGAATTGCCTATCCCCCTTCCACTTCCAACCCATCCAGCTCCAACCAGGCTGCTTCCGGGTTTGCGGAGGTACCCATCCCGAACCTCCCATTGGGCGGGAAAGCCGCGTACTGGTTATCGATCCATATCACCAGGCCCAGCGGAGCGCGGGGCGAAACCGCTGTCGTGAAAATCTCCCGCTCATCCACGGAAAACCGGACCCGATCTACCCGCCATTCCAGGCGGTAGGTATGCCAGAGAGTTGGGTCAACGGGCACAACAGCCGCGCTTTCAGCGACCAGCGCGCCCACGGCGCGCCGTAAAAGCCGCGCCGTGGGCCGCAGCGCCAGCAAGGGCAGCGCCAGCGCGCCCGGGGTAAGCAGCAGGCCCGGAATGCGCGGCGCGGCGAATGTCGCAGCCAGAAAACCCTGCGCGGGGTGGCTGTCACGGAAGGCCAGGTAGTTCCCCGGGCCGGCGTAAAAAAACCAGGCGGTGTTGGGCAGCGCCGGCACGCGCATGCTGGTACCGCCCACTCCCAAACTTGCGCTGAACGGGTCATTCCACAGGCCAAATCCCCACGTCCCCGGCAGGTCGTTTGCCGAAACACGCGCCCGCAGGTGCATGGTCAGCCCGGTAGTCCCATCCGCCTTCCACAAAAAACGCGCTCTGCGCAGGCGCAGGTAATCATCTAACTGCGCCCAACGGTAGATGGACCCCGGGCCGGATGGAATTTCCAACCGCCACAGGCCTTCTCCTATCTCACGAACTGCGCCGCCCCCATTGCGGCGCGCGGACAGTACTGGTATCATATCCATGAGTATAGTGATCAACGATTTTGAAGTCAATGCGCCGGGGACGGCGCGCCAGGATGGCGGCAAGCGGGATGAGATCGAAGGGGGATGGGAGCGTATAATGAATTCTCACATCAACCCGAAACGCCCGGACGGGAAATTCGCCGATAAAGCAGGCGCCAAAGTACTTAACGATACCAATAAACTCGATCTTCGCAACGAGATACAAGCAGAATACCGCAGCCACCCGGTCGCCTGGCCGGAGTGGGCTTTAATTCCCTCAACCTGCCGGACAACAGCCGCGTGCTGGACCTGGGCTCTGGGACAGGAACTTTATGGCAGGAAAATAGCGCCCGGATCCCGAAAAACTGGAAAATCCTGCTTTCCGATTGCTCGCTGAGTATGCTGCAGAAAGCGCAAACCAACGTTTCCAGTATCCCGCCTCGAACAGGCTTCCTTGACCTGGATGGACAGGCGCTGCCATTTCCAAATGAAAGCGTCGATGCGGTTTTAGCGGTGGGTGTGCTCGACCTGGTGACAGATTTGGATCAGGCCCTGAGCGAAATCTGGCGCGTGCTGCGGCCATCTGGCCAATTGATCGCCACGGCAGGGGGCAAGGGCCATCTTCAGGAACTTGAAGATATGCTGAGTCCATTCCTGCCGCCGGGAATAGCCGAAACGCTTGGTGGTTATGAAGAGCGTTTTGGCATGGAAAATGGTGAAGCGCTGCTGGCACAGTATTTTAAAGAAGTCGTGCGTTATGATTATCCTGACCAGCTCGTTTTCACCGACATGGAGCCAATCCTGGATTATGTTCTTTCCGAGCAAGCCATCGCCTGGTCCATTCCACTCAGCAACCTGGGCGAGTTTGTCCGGCGGATCAAGCGCAACCTGAACCAGCATGGAAGGCTGATGGTAACCATACGCAAGGGCCTGTTTGTGGCCCGTAAAAAAGGTTTACCATCCCCCTCAAACAGGCTCTCTAAGAGTTGCCGTGGTGTTAGAGGGGATGTGCTGGGCACATCCCCTCTAACACCACGCTGAATCCCAAAGACCCATCAAACAGGAAGACGAAAGCCCCAGCCGGTGGGTTATAATTCCGCGCTATGGCAAAAATAACCCTCTCTTCCCCACCATCCCATTACAAGGCGGGGGTAATAGCCGTATGGGCTGCCATGATCGCCGTTTACATCGCCTGGGGATCCACGTACCTGGCCATTCGCTTTGCGGTAGAAACCATGCCGCCATTCTTGATGGCCGCGGTGCGCTTTTTAACCGCCGGACTGCTGTTATTCATCTACCGCCGGCTGGCCGGGGACCCAGTCCCCCATTGGAATGAGGCCCGTTCAGCGGGTATTGTCGGTCTATTTCTGCTGTTGGGCGGCAACGGCGCAGTGGTCTGGGCCGAACAGACGGTTCCTTCCAGCCTGGCAGCGCTCATGGTCAGCACATCCCCGCTGTGGATGCTCTCGATCGAAGCGCTGCTGCCTGCCGGTAAAAAACCGCCCCTGCGCGCTGTACTCGGTATTCTCCTCGGGTTTTCAGGGGTTGTGTTACTCATGTGGCCGGGTGGGAATGGAGGACTGCTGCAGGTAAACCCCTGGGGTGCGATTGTGCTGGTATTTGCCACGCTTGCCTGGGCTGCCGGTTCAATTTTTAGCCGCTACGCCCAGCTTCCCGCTTCGCCGTTAATGGGGTCGGCTGTAGAAATGCTGGTGGGCGGTCTGGCGCTGCTCATCCTGGGCGCCGTGACCGGTGAATTCAGCCGCGTGGATCTAGCCGGAATCACCACCCGCTCGATCCTGGGGCTCGCTTACCTGATCGTTTTTGGCTCGTTGATTGGTTTTACCGCCTATACCTGGCTTCTGCAGGTCGCGCCCACCGCGCTGGTTTCCACATACGCCTATGTCAACCCGCTGGTAGCCTTAGCCATCGGCGCATTGCTCGGCAATGAAATCCTGTCCGCGCGCACGTTGTTCGCCGCCGGCATTATCCTCGCCTCGGTCTTGCTGACCACCACCGCCCAGCCGCCCACCCAGCCCCAAAACCCATCCCCGCATTCTCCTTACGAGCTTGTTCGCAGCGTAGACAACCGCCGGCCCGCCCAGTTCAACAAGGGCGCGAAGAACAACCCCAAAACAAGAGTCAAACCAAAGACTGCCAGCCAGTCCAGGCCATTGAACCGCGGCAGGTCATCGCGCTGCGCGAGGACAGCCATCGCTACCGGCAGGTAACCGGCAGTAAACGCAGCTGCCTGCGCCAGCACCCGCAGCCAGCCCTGGCGCAGCCGCTCCCACGGCAGCGCATCCAGCAGTACGGCCCCCAGGATGAACACCAGCGGGAAATGTGGGGCCAGGTTGCCGGTAGCAGTCAACAGCGTTGAAAAGGCCAGGCGGATCGCATAAAAAAGCAGCGCGGTCGTGGTGGCCGATCCGCGGAAACGGGTTAGTTTTTTGGCCAACAGCAGGAAAATCAGCGCCAGGGCCCCCCCAACCAGCGGGTACAGCCACAGCGGGCGGGCGGCTACAAACGGCGACCGTCCATTGACGGTTTCCCATTCCAGCACCCCCACGATGTACAGTTCATTGAGGGTTATTGCCAGCAAGGCCATCGTTACCAGGTCACGCAAAAAACCGCGGAAATAGCCTCTGGCGCCAGGCTGCTGCAGCCACAGCGCCACTGCGCTCAGCGTGACAATCGCCATCATCACCGCCAGTAAAATATGCGGCGGGCTCCAGGCCGTCAGGTCAAAGCCAAACAGCTGGTGCCATAATGCATCACCCGGTACCGAAAGCAGCGCATACGTGGCGGCGATTGCCACCGTGCCCAGGTACGGGTTCGCCCGCACCCAGCGGCGCGGATCGCGCTCACCGGCCCGCCAGCCGTGCCAGGCCACCCAACCAATCGTGATCAGCGCCACCAGAAAGGCCAGCAGGAACCCGCCATAAATCACCAGGTGCGGCGGCCAGAGAAAATCGCTGCCGCCCGGCACCCGGCCCGTCTGGATATGCATGCTGGTGTCCCACAATGCGCCCCCAACGATCATAAACATGGTCAGGCTCAGGAACGCAACGATCAGGTTCGATAACCGCACCGATGGCTGAGGCACCGCCCCAGCGGAACGGCGGGAGACCCGTGAAAAGAAGAAAAACCAGGTCAGACTGCAAAATACCAGTAACGCCACCCCGCTAAAAACAGCTCCTTGAAAAACAAGTGATTCAAACACGGTAGGATTCCATCCTTTCTATTTTTGATAAACATAGTTTATATTTAACCTGTCGTCAAGTCAAAGAAACCGCATTTCCCCTCCCACCCCGGCAGAGCCCAAAGACCTACCTGGAAGGATGCAACTTTTTCGTGCGATAATCGTATAGAGATGTAATATACGAAAAAAGGAAGGTCATAATGAACGAAGAACAGAATATCCCCCCACAGGAAGAACGTGGCGCAGCCCGAACAAGCGAGAGCAGCTGGCAGGAAGTCGGCCTCCAATTCCAGGCCTTAGGCGAGAGCCTGGCGCAGGCCATGCGCGCCGCCTGGGAAAATGAAGAAACCCAGCGGCGGTTGCAGGAAATGCGCACCGGGCTGGAGTCGATGGCGCGCGATGTGGGCAAAGCCGTCGAGGATACCGCCAATACCCCTCAGGGACAGAAAATCCGCCAGGAAGCCCATCACACCGCGGATTCGCTGCGCAGCGCCACTGAACAGACCATCCAGGAAGTGCGCCCGCAGTTGATCAGTGCTTTGCAGACCCTGAACGATGAACTGCAAAAGCTGGTATCGCGCATCGAGAACAACCCGGCCCCTGGAAGCAGCACGCCTCACGGTTCTGATACAGACCCGAATAAACCGCTCTAGCCATTGAAAGGTAAATCGGTTCGTTTGCGGCTCAATCCGTTGCAAACGAACCGATCTACCTTTATCTTTTCCTTTTAAAAATTCCCCCATTTCAGCGTTACAAATCGAATCGTTTTTCGTTTAATAGTACAGTGACGGTTCCAACCGGCTGAGCTTCGCATTTGTCTACACGCTTTTTTAAAAGGGGGATTTCATGGGTATTCGAAAATCTCGCATACCGCCCCCGAATGCTGGCTGATCGTTCTCCAATAACCCAGGGGGCTTTTTTATGTTGAAGATCATGATCATCGACAATAATATACTTTTTCGAGAAGGACTCTCGAACTTGCTCCAGCGAGAGGCAGGCATTCAAATTGTTGGAGAAGCAGGATCGATCATCGAAGCCATGGAGATGAGTAAGGGCCTCGAACCAAACCTGGCTCTGGTCGAAGCGGAACTGCCGGATATGGATGACTTCACCGGGATCAGGCGCCTGCGCGCGCAGCATCCCCGCATGCAGGTTGTTCTGCTCCACAGCCATATTTCCGAGGATTACCTGATCTATGCGGTTCGCAATGGCGCGCGGGGATACGTGCAAAAAAATTGTTCCCTTACAAAATTTATGGCTGCCATCCGCGCGATCGAACGCGGCGAAGCGGTGATCCCACGCGCAATGGTAGGCCGCATTCTAGACGAATTCTCTCGCATTGCCGCTCCCATCGAACAGGATTGTATAAACATTCTCACCCCCAGGGAAATGGATGTGCTGTGTGACCTGGGCCGCGGGCGGACCAACCGCCAGATCGCGGAACACCTGGATATAGCGGAAAACACGGTCAAAGTCCACGTGCACAATATTCTCGAAAAACTCAATCTGCACAACCGCCGCCAGGCCGCCCGTTTCGCGCGCTTGCAGGGCATTGTCGGCATAAACGGTTTGAAAGAGCTTTTGCCACAAATGTGATTGTTCCAAAACGCGGGCGGCCTATTCCTCGGCTCTGGCGACCGTCTTTACCAGCAGAATCGCTAAAAACGATACGCTGACCAGGATCACCGAGAGCGTCAGCGCAATATTCAGATCCACCTCAAAACCCAGGTAAATGGCAATCGGCATGGTTTGGGTGCGCCCGGGGAAATTCCCCGCGAAAATGATGGTTGCGCCAAACTCGCCCAACGCGCGCGCCCAGCTCAACATGCTGCCGCCCAGCAGGGCATGCCGCGACAAGGGCAGCATTATGTAGCGGAAAATCTCCCAACGGGACGCGCCGTCCAGCTGCGCGGCCTGCTCGATCTCCAGATCAATGCTGGCAAAACCCAGCGAGGCTGCCCGTACATAAAATGGGGCGGAGATAAACACTTGCGCGATCACGACGGCGGCCTGGGTAAAGGCAATATGGATCCCCAGAACATCCAACCCTGCGCCAATCATCCCCCGCCGGCCGAGGGTCATCAGCAGCACGACTCCTGCCACGGAGGGCGGCAGGACGGTAGGCAGATCGATGAGCGTATCCACTACCTGCTTGAAACGGAAACGCTGGCGGCCCATCATATAAGCAACCGGCGTTCCCGTTAGGATTGTCACCAGCAAGCTGATCAGGGTGGTCTTCAAGCTGACCCCAATCGCCTGGTAGACTTGCGGCTGGCGCAGGCCCTCCATCCATTGACCCGGGCTCGTGCGGGTAAACAGCAGCAAGATTGGAACGGTTAGGAACAGAAGCAGCGGCAAAGACAGCAGCCGCCAGGCGCGCTGCGAAAAATTCGCCGGTGAACGGCGCGTACTGGGGCGACCGGGTAAGGTGGTGTCCATAATTCGGACAATTATAACGCCTCCATCCCGATTTCATCCGGTAATTGTTGATCAGAGAGCTTCAGAAATATCGGGGGCGCAATCTCCTTACGCGGAACCATACGCCGACCAGCGCTCGGCCATCTGGCCGCGATCGTTGAAGCGCAGCATCACAATCCCCACCTGGTGGAAAACCTCGCCGGTTTGCCGGTGTGTTCCGCGCCACTCCAGGCGGGCCGCCGCCTGGTTTCCAGCCGCAAAAACCTCCTGGACCGCTACGTGCATGTCCGGGTACTGCGTGACAAAACCGGCGACAAATTCTTTCGCGCTTTGCGGCCCGGGCAGCGTACCCGGGAGCGCATCATGGTCCACATAATCCGCGGACAGCATCTCGTCGCACACCGAGAGATCCTTCTCGTTCAACAGCCGCTGGAAAAAGGTGCGCACCCGCTCGTCCGTTGGCGGGTTATTGGCTGCCTGCGCCTCCCCGCTCACGACCGTATAAAGGTCGATAATATTCCCATCCGGGTCACGGAACCAGGCCGAGCGACTTCCCCATGGATAGGTGGCCGGAGGTTTTACAATCTCCACCCCGTTTTGCCCCAGCCGTTCATATTCTCGATCCACATCCTCCACCTGGAACTCCATGGCATAACCGCCCCGCCCGGCATTTTTCATGGAACCTGGCGCCATTTGCTCCATGCCCTGCTCGCTAAAAATCGTCAAAATCGCGCCGCCGGTGAGCAGGACGGTGTGGGTATCGTCTCCCTCGGCGTTAGTCTGCAATACCATGCAGTAGAAATTGGCCAAATTCCGCACCTGGCGGGTGATGATGCAAATTCCGTTGAAACGCTTCATGGTTGTCTCCTGTTCCTAATAGCGCTTGTGCTTCTTTGGATAGGTTTGGAAGGGGGTGCGCGGCTCCAGACTGACCCAGCCCTCCCCATTCCCCTCGTTTTCCAGCCGCGACAGCGAGCGCAGCAGGTCAAAGGTCAGCCAGCGCGACACTTGCGGGCGCGGGGCGTATTCCCACAGTCCATAAGGTCCTTGCAGCCCGCGCACAAAATCCACCACGCCCGCTACGCGTTCGTCTTCGCCAGAAACGCCCACACTGGCGCATACATCCAGCAGCAGCGCCAGGTCAAAGCGGGCATAAAAGGTCAGGAAACCGTGCGATGGCTCCGCGCCCAGCATGCGCGCCACCTCAAAACCCAGCGGGTATTCTTCGCGCGTCTCACGGCCCAGCAGCAGATCCAGCGCGCGGCGGGCTTCCGCGCCGTGCCTGCGCTGCGGATGCAGCGCCAGGCAGACCAGCGCCGCGGTTGTATTGGCGCGGCAGCCCCAGCGCGAGTGCGGCATCTTGCGATAACCGGCCACGTACCCATGCACCCCGGAGGCCGCCATACCGGTTGGCCAGGCGCCGTCCTCCAGGCGCTGCGCCAGCAGCCACTCATAGGCGCGTTCGGCGCGCGGATCGGCGGCGTACCCGCACGCGGCCAGCCCGCGCAGCGGCAGAGAGGTTTGGATCGGCATCATGGCGTAGCCCTCTCTGCCCGCGCCTTCCTCACGGTTATCGGCCAGCGGCCAGGCGCCATCCGCGCGCTGCTGTGCAAACAGGAATTCCGCGCCGCGCTGCACAGCGCCGTGCTGTAGCACGCCGTGCTCCGCGATCAAGGCCCAGGTAGCCCAGCCGCATCAGCGCCAGGGCCGTCGCCAGTACCGGGGTGCTGGCGGAGGTGTCATCCTGCAGCCCCCGCCGCCAGGAGCCATCTGGCTGCTGGTCGGCCAGCAGGCGTAGTACCAGCGGGTCCGACGGCGCTGAGCTCGGTCAGCTCGCGCACTTCCGCGTCGTCCGCCGGGCGGCCGAGCAGGTCGCGCAGCACGCGCAGCCGCAGCAGCGGGGATGGATCCGCCAAAAGCAAAGGCGCCCAGGTCATTGCCTACCCTCCAGAATCTCGCGCAGATAGGGAGCAGTGGGCGTGTTCGCCCGCGCCACCATTTCCGGCGTTCCTGCGGCAATCACCTGCCCGCCGCGCGGGCCGCCGCCCGGGCCCAGCTCGATCAGCCAGTCGCAGGCCGCCAGCAGGTGCGGGTGGTGCTCCACCACCAGCACCGAGTGCCCCGCATCCACCAGGCGGTGCAGCACGCCCACCAGGCGGGCCACATCTTCCAGGTGCTGGCCCACCGTCGGCTCATCGAGGATGTAGAGGGTTTCCGCGGGGGCCTTGCGCGCATTGCGGCCGCACTGCGGGCCGCATCGTGCCAGTTCCGCGGCGATCTTCAGCCGCTGCGCCTCGCCACCCGAAAGGGTATAGCCCGGCTGGCGCAGCACCAGGTAACCCAGCCCCACCGCCCGAGCCTCGGCCAGCGGGCGAGCGCAGCCCGGCGCGGCTTCTCCGGCCCCAAACCGTTCAAGAACTTCATCGATGGTCAGGCCAAACACCTCAGGCAGCGCCGTTCCGCCCAGGCGCACCTGCCAGGCTTCGGGCAGGAAGCCGGTGCCCTGGCAGGTTTCGCAGGGCTCGTGCACATCCGGTAAGAAACCCATATCGATGCGCTGCACGCCGCTGCCGCCGCAGGCCGAACAGCGCCGGGCAAGCGCAGCAGCATCCAGCCCCAGCGCGCGCGCATCCTCGCTTTCGGCGAACAGCCGGATCAGATCATCTTTGAAGCCGAGGAAATCCACCGGGCTGGTTACGCCCGCGCGGGTCTGGTCGATCAACAACGCTCGCTGCGGCGCGTTCTCAATGCGCGTCGTGCTCGCCGGGGTCAACCGGTTCTTGCGCCACCGATGTGGTGTACTTTTTGGGGACCAGCGCCCGGCCCAGCGTGTCCATCACCAGCGTGCTCTTGCCCGAGCCCGATACCCCGCACACACCCACCAGCACGCCCAGCGGGAATTTTACCGCTCCGCCGCGCAGGTTGTTCGCGCGCGCCCCGCGCACGCTCATCCAGCCGGTGGGCTGCTTGCGCGGCCTGGCCCGCAGGCTATCCAGCGCTGCCCTGTGTCGCCGCGCAGCCAGCGGGCAGTCACGGTTTCCGTTTTCATTACCTCCGCCGGGCTGCCCTGCGCGACCACCTGCCCGCCCGCGGCGCCCGCGCCCGGCCCCATATCGATCAGGTGGTCGGCGGCGTGCATCAAGAGCGGTTCGTGCTCCACCACCACCACCGTGTTCCCCGCGCTGCGCAAATCGAGCAGCGCCCCCAGCAGCGCTTCGACTTCGGCCGGGTGCAGCCCGCGGGTTGGCTCATCCAGCAGCACGGTCAGCGAGGTCAGCTCGGAGCCCAGCAGCCCGGCCAGGCGGATGCGCTGCGCCTCGCCCGCCGAGAGGCTGGCAGCCAGGCGGTTGAGGTGCAGGTAGCCCAGGCCCACCTGGTTCAAGAAGCGCAGCCGCTGCAGCGCGGTTTGCAGGCTGGGAGCGGCCAGTTTCACCGCGTTCTGGTCGGAGAGCAGCGCTTCCAGCGGGGATAGACTTTGCAGAACCGCGGGGATGCCGGCCAGCGGCACTTCATGCAGCTCGAACGGGGTGCACCCGGCCAGCCGCACCCGGGCATACTCCGGCCGCAGCCGCCCGCCGCCGCACTCCGGGCAGGGACGCGTATCGGTATACGTGCCGCCCACATCCCAATCGCGCACCCAGCCGTAGAAACCGGGGAAGGCATGCATCCCGCTGTGCGTGCGCCCGGTGCGGCTGTGAAAAGTGACCGGCATCGGCTCGGGGTCGCCAAACAGGAAAGCCTGCTGCGCTTCAGGCGTCATCTGGTTCCAGGGCGTTGTGAAGGGGTCAAAGCCGTATTTTGCGGCCAGCGCCTGGACCATATCGTAGCCGCCGTTGTAGGGTTTGCCCAGGTAGCCCTTGGGGAAGAAACCCGGCGAGAACATGGCCCCGTCACACAGCGGCTTTTCCGGGTGGATGATCAGCTTGGCCGGGTTCGGCACCTGCAGCGTGCCCACCCCATGGCACTTCAGGCACATGGCCGCGTAGTTGTTGGGTAGAAAATGGCGCGGCTGCGCCACCGGCGCGCTGTCGCCGCAGTCCGGGCAGCGCCATTCTTTCCCGCGCGGCCGTCGCGCCGCATCGCCGCTCCGCAGCGCGGGCAGTCGCGCGCGCCGGCCAGCGAGAACAGCACCGCCAGGTGGTGGCTCAAATCGGTGACGGTGCCAACCGTGGCGCGGCGTTCGTACAGCCGCCGTTCGGTGCCGATGCTGGCCGCCACCCCCAACCCGCTGACCGATTCGACCGCCGCTTCGGGCCCTTCGCGCACGCCCTGGCGCTCATACATCGACAGGCTCTCCAGATAGCGCCGGCGCGCTTCCGCCTCCAGCACATCGCTGACCAGGCTGGACTTCCCCGAGCCGGAGACACCGGTCACCACGGTCAGCGCGCCTTTGGGAATATCCACGTTCACATCGCGCAGGTTGTTGGCCCGCGCCCCGCGGATGCGGATCGCCGCCGCGCTTCCGATTCGGCCGGTTTGGCCCGGCTTGTCTCGCGGCACGCAGCGCATCTTCCTCGCGGATTGCCAGCCCGGTTTGCGACTCGGCCGCCTGCAGCAGCCCGTCCGGCGGCCCGGCATACAGCAGCCGGCCGCCCTCCGGCCCGGCGCCCGGCCCAAGGTCGATGATCCAATCTGCGGCGCGGATGATATCCAGGTTGTGTTCCACGACCACAATCGTCGCCCCGCCGCGCACCAGCCGGTGCAGCACCACCAGCAGCCCGGCAATATCCTGCGGGTGCAGCCCGGTGGAAGGCTCGTCCAGCACCAGCAGCTCCCCGGCCAGCGACCGCTGCCCCAGGTAGCGCGCCAGCTTCACCCGCTGCGACTCGCCGCCGGAGAGGGTTGGCGAAGGCTGCCCCAGCGGCAGGTAACCCAGGCCAACATCATTCAGCGCGTGCAGCACCTGGCGCGCCAGGCGGCGCTTGGGCGCGGGCAGCGCCGGGTGATCCACCAGCAGCGGCAGCGCCTCGCCAACCGGGAGGCGGAAGAAATCGGCAATGGAAAACGCCTGGTTTGCCAAAGGCAGCCCGCGCCGCCAGCACTTCATCCGAAAAGCGCTGCCCGTCGCAGTCCGCGCAGGGGATCCAGGTGGAAGGCAGGTAGCGCATGCGCACCTCCACCGCGCCCATCCCTTCGCAGGTCGGGCAGGCGCCTTCCGGGCGGTTGAACGAAAAATGCGACGGCGAAAGCCCGCTCTGCGCCGGCAAACAGGTCGCGGATCACGTCTGCCAGCCCGGTGTAGGTGGCCGCGTTGGAGCGCGGGTTGATCCCAATCGGGCTCTGGTCCACCATCACCGGCCGCAGCCGCGGGCCATCGATGGCTGCGCAGCCCAGCGCCTTGCCCGCCTCCAGCGAAGCGACCAGCACATCCTCGACGAAGGTGCTCTTGCCCGAGCCCGACACACCGCTGATCACCGTCAGCCGCCCCAACGGGATCGGCACATCCATCCCCTGCAAGTTGCGCAGGCTGGCCCCCCGCACCGTCAGAAATCCTCTCCTCGGGTACGAGCAGGGCCTGTCCTCACCTGCTCTTGCGTCTGGCCGCTCTCTGTCCCCACCCGCTCACGCAAGCTGAAGCAGCGCCCGGTGGGCGTATCCGCCTGCCACAGCCCGGCCGGAGAACCGCGAAACAGCAGCCGCCCGCCCTGGCTGCCCGCACCCGGGCCCAGGTCGATGGCGTGATCGGCGATGGCCGCGGCGGCGCGGTCGTGCTCAACAAAGATCACCGGCCCGGCCAGCTGGCGGAAGGCCGGCAGCAGCCGCGCCACATCCGCCGGGTGCTGGCCCACGGTCGGCTCGTCCAGCACGTGCAGCATATCTTCTAGCCGGCTGGTCAGCGAAACCGCCAGCCGCACGCGCTGCGCCTCGCCCCGCGAAAGGGTGGGCGAGGACCGGTCCAGGCTGATATACCCCAGCCCGACCGTCTCCAGCGCTTCCAGCCGCCGTTCGATTTCCGCGCGCAGCCGGCCGGCCGTAGCGGGGATTAATCCATTTTGCGCCGCGCTCAGAAACAGCGTCCGCGCCTCACTGACCGGTTTCGCCAGCAGTTCGTTCAGCCGCAGGCCTTGCCAGCGCGTCGCGGCGGCATCCGGCTGCAAGCCGGTCCCCTCGCAAGCAGGGCAGCCCTGTCCGTGGCACTGCGCGCAGGAGAACGCAAAATGCATGGGCTGAAGATCGTCAAACCAGCGCCCGCAGCGCGCGCACACCGGTGCGCGGGAGAGCGCCTGTTCCCCTGCACCTTCTGTCTGGCGCTCGTCCCGCAGCAGCAGCGCCGGAACGCCCAGCGCCGCCGCCTGCTGCGCCAGCCCGCGCGCCTCCTGAATGGTCAAACCTTGCGCTTCTTCCGCCAGCAGCACGGCAATATCGTGCGGCTGCCCTGCGTCGAGCGCCCGCCCATCCCAGGGCTTTCCATCCACCCGCAAACGTCCCGGCGCTCCCGCTCCGCCAAACGCCTGCCCAAGCATTTCCAGCAAGGTATGGTGGCTGCCAAAGGCCTGGTGCAGCAAGGGAGCATAGATGGAATATTCCCGCTCCCCGGTCAGGGCTGCCACCCGCTCAACCAGCGCATCCTCACTCAGCCGGGTCACCCGGGCTCCGCATCCGGCGCACACTCGCTCACCAAAACGGGCATACAGCAGCCGGAAAAAGGGATGCAGCCCCGAAGCGCTCGCCAGGCTAGAATTCGGGTTGCGGTTGAGCAGGTTCTGCCCCACCGCAACCGCCGGCCCCAGCCCGCTGATTGACTGGACTGCCGCCGGGGTCAGCCGCAGCGCGGAAGCCCCACTGGTAAAGCTCTCCAGGAACCGGCGGCGCGCTTCGTGGTACAGGGTATCAAACACCAGTGAGGTCTTGCCCGACCCGGACACCCCGGTAACCACGGTCAGTCCATCTTCAAAATCCACGTCCAGGTTTTGCAGGTTGTTCTCGCTCGCGCCGCGGATGGAAATACGCATGCCCGTTTCTCCGTTTTCATTTCCCGCAAGGATGCATCTTATTTATTGTACATCGACAATGGGAATATTGAGAACGGAATTTCTACGTTTTGCTCTATAAATCACCGCCGAAATAACCGCCGAGCGGTATAATGTTAATGCCGTATGGAACACTACACGCAAGTCTGTTTTCTCTTTTGAAACGATGGGCAGCAGCCTGCAAAGATTATTGCGCGCGGGATCTGCAAGTACAGAGTAAGATGAGGATGTGATCGGTATGTCTGAACCAGGCTGGATTGAACCAACACCACCATCCCTGACCCCAATTCGGGTGATCAAGGTATGGACGCCCAAAAATATATTCTGGCTGGGCATTTTCTTGGGCTGGCCAACGGCGCTCGCGCTGTGCATCATCAATTGGTTCCGCATGGGGCTGTGGAAAAAGGCCGTCATTTTTATCGGCGGTGGGCTGGTAGGTTTGATTTTGTTCTTTGGGGCCAGTTTCAAACTGCCCGAGAATGCCAGCAGCTTTCCCTTTCTGGTTCTCAACCTCCTGTTACTGGTCTCTTTCCAGTCCCTGATGAAGATTGACATCACTTCATCCGTCTATCCCAATGTGCGTTTTAAAAAAGCCGGCATTGGCTGGGGTATTTTGGTCGGTATCCTTACCCTGGGGGTAATTTTTGGCAGCCTGGTGATTATCTTTGTGTTACTTGACCTGCTAAATATTTTCCAGGTTCCGAACCCAACCATTCCATTCCCTGGGAAGGAAAGCTTGAAAGACATCCAGATGGCTGCTCTAGCCTGGCTTTCCGGATAAAGCGCATCCTTTTCTGCGCCCGGCGTTTACCGGTCCAGTTGCTTCAACCGGCGCGCCGCCTCGCGCAGCGTTTCTTCTCGTTTCGCAAAGTTAAACCGCACCCGGGTTACTCCACCGCTCTGGTAATAAAAACTGGCGCCTGGCACCACTGCCACGCCCACCTCGCGGGCCATCGTTTCGGCAAAGACCCGGTCGAGCGACCAATTTGGGCGGGCATACCGGACCGGATCCCAGTCCAGCCCGGCAAAATCGGCCATTACGTAATACGCGCCTTCCGGCGGACGGTACGCCAGCCCGGCTGCCTGGAGCGCATCCAGCAGAATGGTCCGGCGGAAAGTGTATTCCTCACGCAGCCCCGCGTAAAACGACCGCGGCAAACGCAGCGCAGTGACCCCCGCCGCCTGAAACGGCGCCGGGGCGCAGATGGTCAGGTAATCGTGCACCTTGCGCACCAGCCCGGTGATGCGCGGGTGCGCCACCGTCCAGCCTACCCGCCAGCCGGTCAGCGCGTAGGTTTTACCCAACCCGCTGATGGTCACCGTGCGGTCTTCCATCCCCGCCAGGCTGCCAATACTGACGTGTTCGTTCCCATCGTACAGGATGTACTCGTAGATCTCATCCGTCACCGCGATGACGCCGAATTCCTGGCACAGCCCGGCGATCATCTCCAGCTCTGCCCGCGAAAAAACCTTGCCGGTTGGGTTATGCGGGGTATTGATCAGGATCAAGCGCGTGCGCCGGTTGAAGGCCGCGCGCAGCTCGCCCGGGTCAAAGGTATAGTCCGGCTCGTGCAGGGGTACAAAGCGCGGCACCGCGCCTGCCATCTGGCAGTCCGGCACGTAGTTTTCATACCACGGCTCCAGAATAATTACCTCGTCGCCCGGGTCGGTAAGCGCCAGGATGGTCGACATCATCGCCTCGCTCACCCCGCATGTGACGGTGATATCCGTCTCGGGGTCCGCGGCGATGTGGTTGTACATGCGGCACTTCTCCGCAATCGCCGCGCGAAACTCGGGCAGCCCAAAGGGGAAGGTATACTGGTTCTCCCCTTTGCGGATGGCCTCCATGGCCGCCTCCAGCACTTCCGGCGGCGAATCGTAATCCGGCAGCCCCTGCGAAAGGTTGACTGAGCCGGTCTCATCGCCCAGCCGCGTCATCTCCCGGATCACCGATTCCTGGAAAGGTGCAGTACGGTTGGCAAACGTTAACGTTTTTATTTGCAAAAAATACTCCTATAAGGCTTTCCAGTGGCTGGCTTTTATAACCTCATTTTGTTCTGGCCTGGTCATAGCCAACCTTTAATCGATCCACCGATAGCTCCATCCCCACCGCGGGCATGCGCGCGCCCCACCGGGTCAGCACCTGCGGCGAAAATTCACCCAGGAACCCCAGCCATGTGGATGGGTCATTGGCGCCGCCATCCTGGCGCCGCCATCCTTGGCGCCGCCGCCATCCCGCACCACCAGCCCCACCCGCCCTGGAATAAACGAGGGATGCTCCCACGGCACGACCCGGAAAGGCACCTTGAGCGTATTGAGCAGCGCGTGAACCACCGTTTGCAGCGTGTCGAAAGATGCTGTCTCGTCTGCCACGATCAATCCCGCGCGCGATTCCGTACGCGAGCCCAGGTTTTCCGCCGGGTCGAAGACCGCCACCTCGCCCACCTCAAAGATGCGGTGCGGATAAATGGCGCCTTCGGAATGCGACTCCACTTCCAGCAGCGAGGGCAAAATCCAATCCCGCAGTACGGCAAAGTTGACGTTCATCACGTTGGCAATGCGCACCAGCCGCCCGCCGTGAAACGGCGGGACCCCGGCTCCGGCCGCCTCGCTGACCTCCATCCGCTGGCGCAGGGTCTCCGGGCCGGTGAGGATATTGCAGACGGCTTCTTCAAAACCAAACCCGATCAGCAGGTCGCGCAGCAGGTCTTCGAAGGTGGTCAGCGGGTGCAGCCGGCCAATGGTGAAATCCTCCGGCAGGATGGGGGTAAATGCGGCATACCCCCGGCTGACGATGAAATCTTCCATCACGTCCACCGGGTGTAAATAATCCTGCCGGTAACTCGGGATCGCCGCGACCACCGCCTCGCCGTCCAGCGCCGCCTGGACTCCGTAGGCGGTCAGCTTTTGGACGATGTCCGCCGCGGCGCACTTTTCGCCTAACAGCCGGTCGAACAACGCCAGCGGCGCGCGCTGGGTGATGTTCATAACCTGCGGCGCAGTCACCAGCCGACCGCGGGGCGTGTCGTATGGATATTCCGCCGTCATAGGGGCGATTGTCCAGCCCCGGTCGCTCAGGTTGGCCGCCAGGATATTCAGCGTCAGCAGCACCTGGTCGAGATCCATGCCGGTTGCCTCAACCAACAGCGCCTCCATCCCCGGCGCTACCCGCCCCAACCCGGCCGAATTGATGATTGGAACCAGCGACAGCACCTTACCCGCCGCATCCGTCAGCAGCGGGACCAGATCGCTGCCTTCCAGCGTCCCGGCGTATTCCTGCCCGGTTGGGTGCCTTTCCAGGATTTCCCGCGGGGTCATTTCCACGCCCACCGGCCAGGCGGCTCCATCCTTCAGCGCCGCGGAAGGGGCCAGCGGCTCGAAGCGCGCTTCATCCCGCCCGACTGCCCGGTAGCGCAGCGGGAACTGCACCGCTGCCCCTGCGTACAGCCCGATTGAAACCGACTTGCGCCGCCGGCCAAAGTTGCGGTCCAGCGTTTCCTGTCCTTCGATAAACGCCAGCAGCCCGGTCTCGTCCACCGTCCCGCCGCTGGCCAGGAACCCCCCAATAAACGGGCGGATCGCCTGCAAGCGCGCGTCGACCAGGATGCGCTGCGCTGCCGGCTGCGTCGTGTAAAAAGGATAGACTTGCCCGCACCCGGCGCGGTGATCGCGCAGCTGGCGTGCCACCCCCTCCACGCACCATAAGTCCGGCCGGTTGGTATCGGCCAGCTCGATGCGCACCTGTTCATTCGCTGCAGGTTGCGCTTGTTCCGTCGCCCTCAGACGCTTCAGCTCGCCCTTCACCAGCGCCAGATCTTCTTCCAAAACTGCTAGCGGGGTATCGTCTTCCAGTCCCGCCAGGCGATAAAGGTCATGCTTGAATACCGTGATGGTTGGCATGCTCCCTCCTAGAAACTGCGGTTATCCGCCAGCCCGCGCGGCAGGTTGTTGGTGAACAGGTGGCGGATGTCGTTTTTACCCAGCGCCACCATCGCCATGCGGTCCAGCCCCAGCCCCCAGGCGATGACCGGCACGTTCACGCCCAGCGCCGTGGTGAGTTCGGGGCGGAACAGGCCCGCCCCGCCCAATTCGATCCACCCCAGCGTTGGGTGCTGCATGTGCACCTGCACCGATGGTTCCGTAAAGGGGAAATAGTCCGGCACCATGCGCACTTCTTTGGCCTGCGCCACCACGCGGGCGAACATCTCCAGCATTCCCAGCAGGTGGCGGAAGGTAACCGTCTTCGGAAAGGACAATGCCTTCGATCTGGATAAAATCCGGGGCATGCGTGGCGTCAATGGAATCATAGCGGAAGCAGCGCGCCATCGAGAAATATTTGCCTGGGATATTGGGTTTTGTGCCCAGCTGGGCGGCAAGCTGCCGCCCAGAGAGCGCCGTGCCCTGGCTGCGCAGGATCAGGCGGCGCGCGCGGTCCTGATCGAACAGGTAGCCCCAGCCGCGCGATCCAACCGGCGAGCGGCCTTCGTGCGCGGCTGCCACGTTGGAGAGGTACGGTTCTTCGATCTCCTTCGCGTGGGCCGGCTCTTCGATATAATACACATCGTGGATATCGCGGGCCGGGTGGAACTGGGGCATAAACAGCGCGTCCATGTTCCAGAACTCGTTCTCCACCAGCGAGCCGCGCATTTCCTCGAACCCCAGCGCCAGCAGCGTCTGCTTGGTCTGGTCCAGGAAACGCCGGTAGGGGTTGCGGTACCCCGCCACCAGCCTGGGCGGCAGCCCAATGCTGTAGCGGCGGAAGTGCCTGTCCTGCCAGGAGCCGTCCTTCAACATCGCCGGGGTCAGCCGGCTGACCGCTTCCTGCGCGGCAGTTGCGCTCGCGCGCAGCCGCGCTCCAGCTTCGCTGAGCCGGTACTGGCGCACCTTTTCCTCTTTCACCTGAAAGAAAGCCTTCATGCGCCGGTCATCCAGCCAGGCGCGTTCCCCCGGCGAAAGCGACTCCGCGGGCAGCGGGCCGCCTGCCGCCCTGACCAGAAAATCCTGCCGGGCAAGCAGGTCGCTCAGGTCCGCGCCTACGACCAGCCGGGCCAGGCCTTGCTCCACCACCAGCAGCCCGCGCGTCTTTAATGCGCCGAAGGCTGCGCCAGCTTCGCTGGGCGGCAAATCGTCGCGCCGCTGCAGTTCCGCAATGGGCGCCGCGCCGCGTTCCCGCAGCGTTTCCACCAGGCGCAGCTCGGGGATTTTCTTTTCCAGCGCATCGCGCCCCGCCTCCGACAGCATAACGCGCGTCTGGCTGCGCTCGCTCACCTGTTCGAGCGCTCCCTTAAGCTTCAACCGCTCGACCGCCGAACGGGCCTGGGCCAGTTCCAGCCCGCTTTGACGCGTAATCTCCTCCAGCCAAAGAAGCGGATGATCATCCTCGTATGCCAGCAAGACCGCCGCTTCATGCGGGCTAAGCGTTTGGTTCGCCTCCATTGCACACCCTCCTGAGTTTATTCTTCCTCAAACGCGCTAAAATAACCTTTGTCCAGCTCATCGTCGCTCAGGTGCGCGTAGCGCTGCGTGACGGCGATGTTGGTATGGCGCGCCAGTTCCTGGGCCAGCTTTAGATTGCCCGAGGATAGCAGCACGCGGGTGACAAAATAATGGCGGAACGAGTGCGGGGTGATCGTCCCCACCACCTCGGCGCCCAGGATTTGTTCGACGCGCTCGGCGACGATGTTCCGGCCGGTGGCGGTCGTGATCGGTTTGGTCTTCTTCCCCGCGCCCTTATCGTGGCGGGCAAACAGCGGCAGCGCTGCCAGCTGCCGTCCCGAGGCACCGTCTTGCTTGGCGCGCGCGGTGAGATAATCGCGCATCGCCTGCAGCGAGCGCTGTGAGAAACGCACCACCGCCTGTTTATTGCCCTTGCCGATGATGATGGTGCGGCCTTCGTTCCAATCCACGTCGCCGCGCCGCAGCCCGCAGGCCTCGTGCACGCGCAGGCCAGTATCCGCCAGCGTCACCAGGAAAGCCCGGTCGCGCAGGTCGCGCAGGCGTTCGACCTCATTTTCGTAGGTTCCGCCTTTCAACGCCACCATATGGTCAACGATCTTCTCAATCGCATCCCGCGGGAACTGCGGCAGGCGCTGCCCGGGCCGCCGCGCGCGCTGGCGAATCAGCAGCCGGATGCGCGGCAGGTTGATCGCCGCCAGGTTCTCGGCCACCAGATATTCGTAGAACCCGGTTGTGGCGGTCAGGTACAGGCGCTCGGTCGTTGGCGCGCGGTCTTTTAGCGCAGTTGCCAGCCAGACGATCGCCTCTTCCTTCAGCGAAGAGACCGGCATCTTCTGCGGGTCGATTTTGTGCTCGGACAACACGCCCTTGAAAATCGCCAGCCCGTTGCGATAGGTGCGGGTGGTGTTCGCGCTGCGCGCCAGGTGCACGCTGTCGATAAACGCGTCGATCGCCTCGCAAATCGTGGAACCCGCGGGATGGCCGGAATCATCAGTCATGCATTGATTGTACTCGTTTTAGCGATTGGCGGTTCGCGCCGGATTATTGGCGCCTGCCCCTTAACGCTTCACTTCGCGCTGTTTGACTGTTCCTCCATGTGCCGCTCCATCTCCGCTTCGATCCCCCTCCGTAGATCCATCAGGCGCAGCGCGTACGCTTCCAGTGCCCGGTCTGCTGCGCTTTCGGGCTGCCACTTGGGTACGGCGGTTGGTTTGCCCGTCTCATCGAGGGCGACATACACGATGATGCAGTGGGTCGTCTTGTGATTCGCCCGTTTCTTTGGGTCCCCCGCGCATACATCCACCGCGATGTGCATGCTGGTGTGGCCGGTGTAGACCACTTTCGCGCTGACTTCCACCAGGCTGCCCACGTGGATCGGCTGGTAAAAGCGGATCCCACCCACATACACGGTCACGCAGTCCCCGCCGCACCAGCCTGCCGCGCAGGCATACGCCGCCTCGTCGATCCACTTCATCACCGCCCCACCGTGGATATTGCCCAGAAAATTTACTTCGCCTGCCTGGGTTAAGAAGCGCAGGGTCACTTCACGTTGCGGAATAAATTGATCATCCATAGATAGTATTATCCACGAAAACGGGGAAATCCGGGTATTTAAGGAAAGCTCCGGAGAATATTCGACAGGTTATTTTACGGCTCGATAGCGCGAATGCGCGCAGGGCGCGACGCGAATAAAACGAATGGCGCGAATAAGAATTAATACAACGAAAAATTTTTACTTCTTTGTGTACATTATGAACTCTTATTCGCGTCATTCGAAAAATTCGTTTCATTCGTGATAAAAAACCATTCCCTACAGGCGCTGCTGATTTCCCTATTGGATGATCAGATCGTTTTTGGTATAATCAGGAACATAACAAACCAACCCGGGTCCAAGTACCCGGCCCACCTTACAGAGAGCCAGCGGAGCGTGCGAGCTGGCAGGCTGGACCGGCGAAATCCAACCCGGTCGCCCCGGAACAACCAGGGCGGGTTGTCCTCGCAGGATATTGTCGATATATGTAAGAGGACCGGCGGCTCCCGTTATCGACCATAAGAGGCCGCGGGTGGAAAGAGCGTCCACCCGAAGGTGGAAAGAGCATCCACCCGAGGCAAAAGCAGGTGGCACCACGAGATTCGAGCCCCCCTCGTCCTGCAGGATGGAGGGGGGTATTTATTTAATCTTCTTTAGGAGGTGCCTTATGTTTGACATCAACCTGATCCGCGAACAACCGGACCTTGTCCGCGAAGCCCTGCGCAACCGCCAGGGTGACCCGGGCGTCGTCGACCAGGTGCTGGCGCTGGACGTGGAGCGCCGCGCGCTGCTTGGGCAGGTCGAAACGCTCAAAGCCGAGCGCAACACTGTCTCGAAAGAGATCAGCCGCATGAAAGAGCCCGCCGAGCGCCAGGCCAAAATCGAGCACATGCGCGAGGTTGGCGACCAGATCGCCGCGCTGGACAACCGCGTGCGCGAGGTGGATGTGGAACTACAGGCCAAACTGGCGACGATACCCAACCTGCCCCTGCCGGGAAACCCAATCGGCAAGGATGAGCACGAAAATGTGGTCCTGCGCACCGAAGGCGAGCCGCGCGCCTACGACTTCACCCCCCTGCCGCATTGGGACCTGGGCCCTGCGCTGGGCATCCTCAACTTCGAGCAGGGCGTCAAGATCACCGGCTCGCGCTTCTACGTGCTCAAAGGCGCCGGGGCGCGTCTGCAGCGCGCATTGATCGCCTGGATGCTCGACCTGCACATCCGCCAGGGTTACTTCGAGCAGTACCTGCCCTTTATGGTCAAAGAAGCCACCATGTTCGCCTCGGGCCAGCTGCCCAAGTTCTTCGACAACCTCTACCGCGACGCGGAAGAGGATTACTGGATGGTGCCTACCGCTGAAGTGCCCCTGACCGGCATCCACATCGATGACATCCTCGATGAGACCGCCCTGCCCCTGCGCTACACCGCCTATACCCCCTGCTTCCGCCGCGAAAAGATGAGCGCCGGGCGCGATGTGCGCGGCATCAAGCGCGGGCACCAGTTCGACAAGGTTGAGATGTACATCTACTGCAAGCCGGAAGAGTCGGAGAACGAGCTGCAAAAGATGCTCGCCGACGCCGAACAAACCTGCAGCGAGCTGGGCCTGACCTACCGGGTGGTCCAGTTGTGCACCGGCGACCTGGGCTTCAATGCCCGCATCACCTACGATCTGGAAGTCTGGGCGCCGGGGGTGGGCGAATGGCTGGAGGTTTCGTCGGTCTCGAACGTGGGCGATTTCCAGGCCCGCCGGGCCAACATCAAGTACCGCCCGGCCGAAGGCGGCAAAGTGCGCCTGGTGCACACCCTCAACGGCTCGGGGCTGGGCATGCCGCGCACGCTGATCGCCGTGCTGGAAAACTACCAGCAGGCAGACGGCTCGGTGGTGGTTCCGGAAGTGCTGCGCCCGTGGATGGGCGGTATCGATGTGATCCGCCCGGAACCGGCCAAGGGAAAGGTGTAAGCCTCCATGCAAATTGATCAGGCTACGCGCATCGCGCTGCAGGCCGTCGTCCTGGCGGTGATGTTGTTTGGGCTGTTCAGCCTAGTTATCCAGGTGCTGCCTGGACTGGTGATTATCTGGGTCCCAGCCCTGGTTTACGGCCTGCTCACCGGTTTCAACCTGGCCAGCGGCATCCTGTTCGCCCTGATCACCCTGCTGATGCTGTTTGGCAGCGTGGTCGATAACGTGATCATGGGCCAGAAGGCGCGCGAGCAGGGCGCCAGCTGGCTGGCAATCGGCGTTTCGCTGGCTGCCGGGGTTCTCGGCAGCCTTGTCTTTCCGCCCTTTGGCGGGCTGATCGCGGCGCTGCTCGCCCTGTTCGCGGTGGAGTTGTATCGCCTGCGCGATATGCAGAAGGCGCTGAACTCCACCCGCAGCATGGCGATCGGCTGCGGCTGGGCCTCCGTGATCCGCTTTGCCATCGGCTGCGTGATGATCCTGTTGTTCCTGGCCTGGATCTATTTGAACTTAAAACGCATGCCGCGCTGGACCAATCCAGCGCGGCATGCGTTTTGCATTTAATTCAGGTTTTTTTCGCCTGGCGGTCCGCCAGCGCTTTGTACAGCACAATCGACCCGGCTACCGCCGCGTTGAGCGACTCGATCTTGCCCAGCATGGGCAGGCTGACCAGCACATCGCACGAACGGCGCACCAGATCGCGCATGCCCTCGCCTTCGCTGCCCACCACCAGCGCCAGCGGGCCATCCAGGCGCACCTCGTGATAGGGTTTGGCCTCCGGGCCGCCTTCCAGGCCCATCACCCAGGCATCGGCATCCTGCTTGAGCGTATCGATCGCCTGGGCCAGGTTGCACCTGGGCCACCAGCAGATGCTCGCTGGCGCCCAGCCGAAGCATGCACCACCGCCGGGGTGACCCCCGCGGCGCGCCGCGAGCGGGATCAGAATCCCGTGCACGCCCACGGCCTCCGCCGTGCGCAGGAGCGTGCCCAGGTTCTGCGGGTTCTGCAGCAGGTCGAGCAGCAGCACAAAGGGCGGCTCCTGGCGTTCTTCCGCGCAGTCCAGAATATCCGCCAGCGCGCAGTACGGGTATGCGCTGACCTCCAGCGCCACGCCCTGGTGGCCTTCACCCAGCCCATCCAGCTGCTGACGGCCCACGCGCACAACGGGCACCTTGTGCCCGGCCGCCATCCTCAAGATCTCGCTCAGCCGGCCTTTCTCCTCCACGCCCGTGGCAACCTGCAGACGAAAAAAATTGCGCCGCCGCGCCCGCAGCACTTCATACACCGGGTTACGACCAGCAATCCATTCTTTCATTGCAGGAAGATTCCAGTTGACAGTTTACAGTCAACAGCACACAACGAATATTTTTCTTTGGTTTTACGGAGAACTGAAAACGGATAACTGTCTACTGATATTGCCAGGTCGTCCCTTCTTTGCTATCTTCAATCGTCACGCCCAGTTCGGTCAGCCGGTTGCGGACCAGGTCGGAAAGCGCCCACAGCTTTTGCTTGCGCAGCTCGCCGCGCACCTCCACCAGCAGGTCGATGAATGGATCGGCCGCCTGCTTCTCCTGGACGGATTTCGCCAGGCGCAGCCCCAGCACGCCGGTCAGCTCGCGCAGCAGCGCCTGGGCCGGCTGCAGATCGGCGTCCGGCGCGCCGTCCGCGCGCGCCTGGTTGATCACCCGCACCAGGTCGAACAGACTGCCCCAGCGCCCCGGCGGTGTTGAAATCATCGTCCATCGCGCTCGAGAAAGCCTTCTTTGGCTGGCCTGGCACTGGCTGTCCAGCGCCTGGCGCGTGGCTTCCGGCGCGCCTTTTGCGCCGGGCAGGGCCGGGCGCAGCGCGGAGCGCAGGCGTTCCAGACGCGCGTTTCGACTGCTCCACCACTTCATCGGTGATAGGTCAGCGGGCCGCGGTAGCCCGAATTGAGCACCATAAAGCGCAGCACATCCGCGTCGTGTCTGCGCCAGGAAATCATCGATGGTCACCAGGTTGCCCAGCGACTTGGACATCTTCTCGCCGCCCAACTGCAGCATGCCGTTGTGCACCCAATAGCGCGCAAAGGGCTTGCCGGTGAAGCTTTCGGTCTGGGCGATCTCATTCTCATGGTGCGGGAAGATCAGGTCGTTGCCGCCGCCGTGGATATCGATCTGCTCGCCCAGGTGGTGCAGGTTCATCGCCGAGCATTCGATATGCCAGCCCGGGCGGCCCTTGCCCCACGGGCTGTCCCAGGACGGCTCGCCCGGCTTGGCCGCTTTCCACAGGGCAAAGTCCATCGGGTCTTCCTTCTCGCTCGCCCACTTCAATCCGCGAACCGGCCTGCATATCGTCCAGCTTGCGCCCGGAGAGCTTGCCGTAATCCGTCGTCGCGGCGCACGCGGAAATACACATCACCGCTCTGCACCGGATAGGCATAGCCTTTCTCGATCAGCCCCTCGATCATCTCGATGATCTGCCTCGATCTCCTGCGTGGCGCGCGGCTTGATCGTGGCCGGCAGGATGTTCAGCGCCGTCAAGCTGGCGGCGGAATTCCTGGATATAGCGCTCGGCCAGCTCGAACGGATCGATGCCCTCGCGTTTGGCGCGGTTGATGATCTTATCATCCACATCGGTAAAGTTCATCGCGTGCGTCACCTTGTACCCGCGGTATTCCAGGTAGCGGCGGATGATATCAAACACCAGCGCCGACATGGCGTGCCCGATGTGCGCCTTGCTGTATACCGTCGGACCGCAGACATACATGCGCACCTTGCCCGGTTCGAGCGTTTCGAAGGCTTCTTTTTTGCGGGTAAGCGTGTTATAAATCTTCAAAGCCATGGCTAACCCTTCCATATGAAACGACCGCGGCAAGAGAAATACTCACTGCCGCGGTCAATAAACGTTTATCATCTGGCCGGGCAAAGATCATCCGCCCGGCGGCGGTTTGCAGCACTTTGGTCACCATCACATTCATTTCTTGGTCAATATACTCGCGACCGTTTTCCACCACCACCATCGTGCCATCATCCATGTAACCAACGCCCTGCCCGGGTTCCTTGCCTTCCTGAATGATGCGCACGCACAGGACCTCACCAGGCAGCATCACAGACTTGACCGCGTTGGCCAGTTCGTTGATGTTCAGAATGGTGACACCCTGCAGTTCGGCAATGCGGTTGAGGTTAAAATCATTGGTCAGGATCGGACAGCGCATCTGGCGCGCCAGAATGACCAGCTTATCATCCACTTCGCGCACCCCTTCCACATCGATGTCGGTGATGCGCACCGGGATGGCCGGCTCGCGCTGCAACGTGCGCCAGCACTTCCATGCCCCGCCGGCCGCGCTGGCGGCGCAGGCTGTCGGGCGAATCGGCAATATACTGCAGTTCATTCAGCACAAAGCGCGGGATCAATAACGAGCCCGGCAAAAAGCCGGTGCGGGCAATATCGGCAATGCGGCCGTCAATAATGACACTGGTATCCAATAAAATCGTGCGGTTTTCCGCCCAGGTCTTGCCGCTGTCTTCCTGGGTCTGGCCGCCTGGCGCGGAAGATCCGCCCCGGAAGGCGGAAATGATCGAAAACAAATCATTCTGCCGCATCACGAATACCGAAACACCCATATACCCCAACACAAGCACACCAATAAACGGCATGACTCGACCAAATGGCGCGGGCAGCAGCGAGAGCGGGAAAGCCAGCAGAGCGGCGACAATCAGGCCAACGATCAACCCAAGCAAGGAAGAGAACAGCGCTTGGGGAGAAATTCGGGCCAGCAAGGACCGAAACGCGCGGATCGGACGAGTAGTAATAATGGGGTCAGGATAAGTCCAGTCAGTGCGCCCACCAAACCAATGGTGAAGGCATATTGCTCAACCGAGAACGGAAAATCCCCGGGATTGAGGTTCGCCATGCGTCCCAGGTACGTGCCCAGGTAAACGCCAAGGATCGAAAAGACGATCATGCCAATGAGACGTGCAATAAAATCAGCGCTCATAGGGAATAAAAACTCCTTCTATTTGATTATTAATGAACAAACGATCGATAATTGCTCCAAAACCTCATTGGATGATAGCACGGCTGCCGATTAGTGTCAATTAGAATTCGTTAAGAGACGCAGGGGCTGGGGGCTGCGCCTGGGGGCGGAAGCGCTTCCAATAGAAACCGAATCGGTTGACAGTCGCGCCGGTTCATGCTAAAATCCCGTTGCTTTGTTCCAAGAAGTACAAGCCCGCCCCCATCGTCTAGTGGCCCAGGACGTGGCCCTCTCAAGGCCAAAACTGGGGTTCGAAATCTCCATGGGGGCACAAGTAAGTTTTGGCCCTACACCCCGTTATTGCGGGCCAGGAACTCCATTTCGAAATCATTTGAAATGGAGGCACTATTCCATGAGGCTCACCAAAGCTACGGAAGGGTTTGTCCTTTCTCTTATGATGGGGCTGTTGATCTTCCCTCGGCTTCATTGGCCCTGATTAACATCGTCAAGAATTCTCATTAGAAGACTAGCAAAGGCTAAACATTCCAACGCTTTAACCTGATCGGTATTATCAACAAACCTATGGCTGGAAGGATTTTGAAATATCCTATGGCTCCACGGAAAAGAGCAAATGCAAATTCTTGCTCTCTCACATCCGAACTAAAAGATATTTTTGGAGAATTCCCTCCCATTGCTATGCTAATAAGATTTACTCCAATATCTGAATTTGCGGACTTAGACTTTTTACGAATTTCTTCTTCAATAACTTTCATGGCGTCAAATACAGCATTTTCATAATGACCATCTAAAAATAACTCGTAGCATCTTTCCAATATTTTGGAGTGTAGTAAAACCCCTATTGATTGTGCAACCGTCTTTTCGTAGTAATAACGGAACCAAATAGGAGAAATATCAACATAGAGATTATCATCACGAAATGCTTCTCTAGCACGATCTTTTATTAAATTTCTGACTGTTGCTGGTGTTATAGGGAGTACCCGTTGACCTGCCCCTTTATCATGTCGAGCGAAAATTGGAAAGGAGTTTGGATTTCGAGCAAAATTTGGATATTTGTCAGCACGTTCCTTGAGATAATTTATAATAGCCAAATTCGCACGTCTTGAAATATCAACTGCTTGCCCACGATCCCTCTTATCTAAGTTAAATCTTTTCTTCTTTGTGTCAAAATCCCCATAAATCAAACCACACAGCGATTCTACATCAATACCTGTATCAGCGAGTGTAAGAATTATTGCCTTATCTCTAAGGAAACGGATCTGAGATTGTCCTTCTGAAAATCCAGTGCTATCAGTGGCTTGAACATAATTTATTACCGAAAGAACATCGGTGTAATCAGGCTCTGTGGGCGAAATTGTAATTAATTCGGGCAAGCCACTTCTTATTAGTAACTTCAATCTTATAGAATTAACAGGAACACCATACGATTCAGCTATGTAGTCATACCATAACTTTACAGCCTGAACATAGACATGGGCTGTTCTTGGAGCTAAATTTGTGAGGTCATTTAGAAAATATTTTATCCATTCTTCTGACACAAATGCCACTTTGGTAATGGTCGGATTTATGCCTTGTTTGGTTAATGTTTCGGCAAACAAACTACAACCATATGTGTAAGTCCGAATAGTATGAGAACTAAGCTTCTTATTAATTTCCGCTTTAATAAAAAATCTGATTGAGTCCTGAATTGTTACTTCATCCATATTGACAGCCATCCTGTATTAATTCATGCTCCGATTAATTATCTGTTCATTGCCTCAGCCAAACACCTGATAACTTCTTTACCAGCCTGATATGATTTTTTTATCTCACTGTAAGTCGCTGTTGATGGCAATTGACCTTCATGGGCAAACTGATTACGCCATGTAATAACGTTTGCATAGCAATTCAGAATACTTATCCCCTGATTTCGAAGCGCCCTTTTCTCAGCCAAATCAAGTTTCTTCTTAAACTTTTCAACATATTTTGAACCAAAGCAAGGAATATAATCTTCTTTGATATCCTTCGTTCTGACCCTCCCGTTTATTCTATCGAAATTCTTTCGTGCAAATTCTCCAAGCACTTTGTGTTTTTTTTGTGCGAAGTCGATAAATATTTCCTTGATCGCTAATTCGTAAACTGTAACCGAAACTACAGCAACAAATCCAACATAACGAGTCGTTATGAATGGGTCCGCAATTCCGCCGATTACGGTATCTAGATGTGTTATCACATTATCGGCAAGTTGAAAATGATTCAAATAGGCCATTCTATTCGCCCATCAAATACTTCCTAACCATCTTAAATCTCTGTTTTACTGCGGCAGTATCTGTAGTACCTATCGTAGTAAGTGTTTCGAATTTTAGAGTCTTCGACTAAATTTTTGTATCTTAAGGCAAGATCGTCAGGTATCCTATCGAAGTTTTGAATTAGAGTAGCCATTACAGCATCTAGCGCTGATGTATTTACACGACCTCTAATAGAAAACGGTTTAGAGCCAAGAATGTCAACTATATGCTTAGTCACCAAAGGAAAGATCGTTGGAATCTTTGAATATCTTGGGTGTCTGCATGTCTATTCTTCTTCATAGCCTTGTTCAGAAACTCTTTCATTGGTTTCTCGTATTTTGAGGACCCATTTATAAATGCAAAAACCCTGAGTACTAACTCAACATCTATTTGATGTTTATTGTAAATAGGCTGACCCAGAATTAAACGCCAGTTTTCATCACGATTTAGTTCGCGGAGAATAGGAACAATTTCTCCCCTGAATACTACATTCCTTATTTCCTGTGACTTCAAGGGGGTGCCACTAGTATTTAGGCGCTCGAATATATGATAAATGCTAGTATTTTCACCCACAGGTGATAGCTGCCGAACGTTCATCGCCCGTAATACAGTGCCACGGAGCTTCCGCTGATCACTGGCTGAGAGTTCCTCAAATGACTTCTTATAAAACGGGCTTCGTTCGTCAAGCCCCTCCAAATGAAACACCTGTCGCCTACCCTGCAAGTTTTCAACGCCAAAGTACCCTTCAAAATAAAAGACTACACTCAAAATCCGCTGCTGTCCGTCTATCACTAAATTCCTGTTTTCATCATCGATGTAAAAAAATACAGGCGGCACAGGAAGACCTAAAAGGAATGACTCTATCAAAGCAGAAGATTGCCTAATATTCCAAACAAATTCGCGTTGAAACTCAGGGATTGTAATATCCTTTTTTGCCCACATATCATAAATACCCGAAAGTGTGAAATCAGAAGGATATGTGGCAATATCGTATGTGATGTGCGGTTCATCTTCCTGGCTCTCGTCAACTTCTAACAACAAATCATCCTGTTCTATTTGGGTCATTTGGCCCTCCTAATATGATTTAGCACCCTGACCGCCCTCTGCTAATTCGAGCAATTAAATACCCATTATGTTTAACCGAATAGTTAATTCGTTTCTATTGGGATTTTCTAAAAAGGACTGGTCGTTTGCTGGCAAGAAGAAGGATAGTTTTCGTGCCCAACTCTATTATAGAGCAGCTCAATGAATTGAATATAAAATAATCATAAGATTCTTTATAAAACCGAGGCATAATGGACATCAATAACCTAACCAATCTCCTAAATTTCGATGAAAGCGCCACCTTAGAGTTCAAGCAAGATATGTATGCTATTTATTCAAAAGAGCCAAGAATTCCCCAGCAGCAACGAGGCGAACTTATCAAGGATATTTTGTCTTTGGCAAATGGGAGTTTTGACACAGTGGGGCAAGACGCTATTATTATTGTTGGAGTTGGAGATAAAAAAGAACCAGATGGCAAGCGAAAGATATATGGGGTCAAAGAATATTCCAACGCGGGATGATATTCTAAATATGATACGTGAAGTAAGTAATCCACCACTCCAAGATTTAGCAACCCAACTTCTGGGTCTGAAGGCAAGAACTTATGGGTGATAACAATTCCAACCAGCCCAAGTGTGCATGAGACAAAGAAGGTTTTGGAAACTCCAGAGGTAATCACTTCGCCCATATGGTTTTTTAAGGCGGAACTCACGATTGATAATGCCTCAACTAATGAACGAATTGCGCTGGAAAAACTAAAGAAAATCCATATTGAGCAGAAATCTAAAGCCCCCTCAGTAATCGTAGGGGCGCTTGGCGGGGCATTCCTCTTGAGCACAATGATGGGCAAGAATACGGAAAAAATCTCGGATGGGAAATTAATTAATAGGTCAGGCATTATTACTGGCTTGATTGTCGGTGCCTTTTAGGGGGATCAATTGGCTATTCAGCCGACCAATTCGTCCGATTATTTAACGATATTCGAAGGATAACCGTGTTGCTGGCAAATAGAAGGCGTTCTTAAATTGTCATAGAAACCTTATCTTACTAAAAAGAGGTTTTTGTAAATTCCAAACTGCATTCATTGACCAAGCAAAAAACCAGCCCCTGGTGATGAGCCAGGGGCTAATGCTGTCAACTGATGGATTTGCTCTTTCCAAAATTTTCCCATACGAGATTATCTAAGATAACCACCTCTGGTTTTTTAGAGAAATGATTTATGTGAAGCAGGTTGCCACCGTATGTGCCAAATAATCTGCTTTCTTTTTCGTCCGCTAACTGACCGTGTATTTGAAAAAATAAATTATACCTATTCCAAGACGAATTTTCATCGCTTCGCAAGTCTGGGATAATTCTACGCGCTTCGTCATCCACAAAAAACTCAGTGCAATTGAAATTAAGGCCCTTAGCAATTAATACGTAACAAGCGAGCTTTCGGTATTATCCGCCTGTCGATAGGGGCCAATCCAGAGGAGAAGCCCTTGGCTCTACTAAAGGTATCTACTTCATTACCGCTTTGGTTGTAACGAAATTCAACAATTCTTATTGAGACGTTTTCAATTACAACAGTTTCATTATTTCTGATTGTGATCCATGCCCTATTCCCAATTGATAGCCCCTCGATTTTAATATCTGGCTCTATCTTTCCAAGAACGACAAACAAAATACACCAACTACCCCAAATAAGCACAAAAAATAAGCCAACTATAAACGCAATACTTGATAAATAATTAGCGTCTATAGGTTTACCCAAAAATGTTGTACCTGCTGGGACAGAATAAAAATGACCTACAAATCCAAGAAGAAGCCCAGCGACCGAGATGAAACTGAACCCAGCAAATCCATTCCTAAGTTTTCTATATACGTTATGGTTCCATAATCTTTTAACAAATGCGTTCTTATGAGTATCCGTTCTCTCAAGTGTTTGGTAATTAATACTTCTCCAGGAGGTCCAGGCAGGATTTCTTTGGGTTGGTTTGTGATATTAACATCATCCGCTTTATTATCATTTTTACTTGGTACCGTTGCTGCTCCTGGCGCAGGGGTAGGCTGATTTAATTGCTGTGATGCTTTTGGCAATTGAGGCTCAATCTCTTCGCTATCATCAGAAAAATCTATTCCAGCCCGCTCAAGGTCTTTTAGTAGCTCGATAGAAAATCTATAAAGATCCTGGTATTGGTAAAGAATATCGTACTGGTTTGAACCTCTCAATATCTCACGAACGAACTCGTATTTAGAAAACTTTTTATAATCGTCCTCATCCCTAATTTCGATTTCAGAGACAAAATTGTGTTCAATAAAAAAATCTTCAATATCAGTTCTAGTCAGTCTATTATTTATCTCTCTTGCAACTCGGTTTAACAATTGGGCGCTTAACATCTTCAAAACCTGTTTTGAAAAATCAGATAAATCCCCTATTACGCCCTATAGGAGACTGGTTGTTTGTACTTTCTCATAGCTATGGCATATGTTATTTTAAAGTAAATTCGTATATTAGCGCATTATAAATCACGGGGTAGTTTCAAAAAAGGCGCAATTTTGCTATAATCTTCTTACCTTAGATCGAAGACGTGGGCGCGAATGGGGACAACCTCGTATCTCTTACCTCATCGATTTAGGCACTCTAAATAAATCATTAAAAAATAGGCCCCTGTATTAGGGGCCTACACTTTTACCTGATCCGCCAGTTATCGGATGGATTCGCCTTTTTATGTACCCGTTCCATGTCTACCTGCGCCAGCTGCATGTCCCTACTCTCCTTTTACATGGTAGTGTGGCCGAGCCGTTACTGTAATGGCTCTTGCCATCCAACTACTTGACCCCAATGCTATATTAATTTAGCAATACCGTTTCTAATCAACGGACTTTTTTTATCGAAATGCTGTTCTTGGCCCGCCCCCTGACCCCGTAGGGCCAAAGCGATGATTGAACCTTTCAGCGCATCAACCCTCTCAAGGCCAAAACTGGGAGTTCGAATTCCCATGGGGTCCACTAACAGCCGCATTCCATGCGGTTGTTTCGCTTTAAAAATGCATACAACCCAACCTGGACTATTCGAAGCGTTCCTTGCTACGCAATAGCGTGACGATCGAATATTTGGTTTGTGAAATCGATCACGCAAGAATTGAAAAAAAATGAAAACCGCGCTAAACTTAATCAGGCAAAACAGTTTGCTTGCGGCCACACCGATTGAATTGCAGGATTCAGGAAGCGTATGTACGACGAAAACGAATTTGAAGAGACGGCGCCCTGGCTGGTAATCATCATCACGCTGATTGGTGGTTTCCTACGAGTTTATCAACTCGACATTAAAGGGTTATGGTTGGATGAAACATTCAGCATCTGGATGGCTCAGCACAGTGTTGTCGATTTGCTGCAATGGACGATCAAGATTGACCAGCACCCACCCCTATATTATCTCCTGCTCCATTACTGGATCGCGCTCAATGGGGATACGCCCTATGATGCCCGCCTGCTTTCCGCGCTTTTCGGCGCGGGCACCATCCCGATTATTTACCTGATCGGCAAACGCATATCGGGTACAGTGATGGGCCTGGCGGCAGCCGTGATCCTGGCTTTTTCACTTTTCAATATCTACTTCGCCCAGGAAGCGCGCATGTACACCTTCCTGACGTTCAATGCAGCCGTGGCAATGTATGCGCTGGTCCGGCTGCTTACCGATTCATGCTCCGTCAGGCCCATCGGCAGCCAATTTCGGGAATATCTGCATGCCTGGCGGACATCTGCGCCGGTTGAACCAAACCCCCAAAAGGATTTTAGTTATCAGGATGAGACCCGCAATAAAACCGGATGGAGAGCCTGGATATACCGCCATCGTTGGCTGCCCATCCGGACCATTGAAACGGACCTGGCCTGGGTTGCATTGATCGTGTTCTCGGCTGCGACTTTGCTCAGCCACAATACGGCTGTCTTTTTCGCTTTCGCCGCCAATATCTTCGTTCTTGGTCTCATGCTTTTTCAAAGGATAAAGCCATCCGGGCCTCCACCTGCCTTCCAGGCTCCCTCGATTGGGAACTGGGTGAAGGCTCAGGTTGGCATCTTCGTACTATGGAGTCCCTGGTTATTTGCTTTTATCCAGCAAGCCAGCCGGGTAAATCAGGAGTTTTGGATTCCGAAACCAGACTGGGACGCCGTGATCCAGACGCTGCGCGCCTTATTGAATCCGTCCGCGCCTGGTCAAGCCAGCCAGGTCATGACGTGGATCCTGTGCGCAGTGCTTTGTCTCGGGCTGGTGTATTACCGGAAAAAACGTTCGATATTCTTATTTCTGGCAGCCCTGTTCGCTATCCCCATCCTGGGTGAGCTGATCGTGAGCATCCGCCGGCCTATTTTTTCGGATCGAACCCTGATCTGGATCACCATTCCAATGTTCCTGGTTATGGCGGCTGGCATCGCGCAATTAAGATTTCGTTTTCTTATGATCGTGGCGCTGGGGATCATCGGTACAAACTATCTATTTTCGAGCGGCGATTATTATCGGTTCGTCAAAAAAGAGGATTGGCGCAGCCCAGCCGGTTATGTCGGAACGAATGTTCACAACGATGATTTGATCCTTTTCAACTCCGCTATGGTGCAAATTCCGTTTGACTATTTTTTTAAAGATTATGAAAACAAGAAGTATCTCCAGGTAGAGAAACGAGGGGTTCCGGATATGTTCGAGACCCGCATCCCAGAACCCCGGATGACGAATAGCGATATCCCCCGGTTGATTTCATTGTTGAGCGGGCATAACCGAGTCTGGCTGGTTTACAGCCATGACTCGTATACGGATCCAATGGGGCTGGTACCGCAAACGCTTGCCGGACAAATGAAATTAATCGAGAAGCGCGATTTTTATGGGGGGCAGGTTCAATTGTATGGAACTCCCTGAGCCTGATTTCTACGGAGACGGCCAGCCGGGCGCCCCGGTCAGGCATTATGCTTGGGTTGAAAAGCCACGCCGCGCAGGGTACGCGCCAGCTCAAGGAATTCTTCATAAGTAGAATTGATCTTCCAGCCGGGGATGCGGGCAACGATCCGGCTGAATATCGGGTACTGGCGGCGGAACGCGATGAACAGCGCGGCGATCTCTTCGGGCGATAGGGTGCGCTGGACCGGGGCATAGCGGACGCTGCCCAGATGACCGTCGCCCGTTTCCACTTCCAGGGCGGGCGTCGCCTGGATATTGCGGTACCAGTTGCTCGCGCTCCAGGGGGAGACGGCCAAGATCTCCTGGGTGTCCTCGTCAAAGCGCAGGACCGCCAGCACCGTCTGGTAGACTTTGCCGCTGCGGCGGCCAACATGGGTGAGGCGCATAAAACGCTTTACCGAGCATCCAGCCCAGGCCAAGGCGGTAGAGGATGAGCGGCATCTTCATCAAGGGGATCATGAAGGCCGGTGGGTTTGGATTGCTCCGGGTTTGAGACGCAGGCGCGGAAATCTTTGCGGGGGAAATTTGAGAGGACATGACACACCTTCGGTTTTTGATTGGTTCCATAAAGACGCTTACGATGGTCGCCGGTCATGCGGATCGAGCGACCGCATGACCGGTGGGGATCGTATTTTAGTAGTGCGGCGGGAGCTGCATCACCGTGGCGGGACCTTGCAAGACACCCGCGATGTGCATGGCGATGTGGCTGAAGACCGCGGCGATGGGGTTGTTGGTCAGGATGTAGCCAAAACTCATCACACCGTTTCCGATGACTGGGGCCCATGACGCCGCCCCCAACGCGGTATTCCGGGTAACCGAGGTGGTAGGCGACGGTTACCAGCAGGCTGGCGATCAGGGCGATAGCGCCCACCAGGATCTTGCCGGCCAGGGTATGCGTCCAGCCGAGGGCCGAGAAGGCCTGCCAGGTCGCCAGCACGGGCAGCACGGAGAGAAACAGGGCATCCAGCGCGCCGTAGACCACGCCCAACCAGGCGATATCCAATGCCAGGGACAGGCCCTGTGAATGGGGCGAAGCGGGCTGCGAGAGGATGTTGCGGACGGTGAACGCGCCGACCAGTACGGCTGCGACCAGGCCCCAGACCCAGTTGTGACGGATGAGGCTGCCGATGGACAGATTGCTCCAGCGCGCAAAGCCGTACAAGAACGGCGCAGCCAGCGCCAGGTAGGCCACCAGGTAGATGCTGCGCGGCAGCCGGAATATTCCGGCGAAGACAGCCGCGATCGCGAAACCCGAGCAGCGCCGCGGCGGCGATCCAACAAAATTGAGGACAAATCCTTTAGCCATTTCGAAATTCTCCTTTTGATCTGAGTGCTTATGAACGGTTTTCGATAAACCGCTGGATGCCTGACAAAACCACATCCGGCGGATCGGTTTTGCTGATAAACCCGCTTGCTCCGGCTGCCAGCGCTTCCTGTTCCGCCTCGAACCGGCTGCTCATGACCACAACCTTGCCGCAAGGGCAAAGGCGGCGCAGCACGATGATCAGGTCGGCCAGGGGCTGGGTGTGCGCGCGCGCATACGCGGGTGAGGTTGGATAAGATCCAGGTCGAACAGGATCAGGTCCGGGCACGACTGCGCGCACTGCGCCAGAAGCTGAACCAGGCTGCCCGCCTCGTTCACCCTGCTTACTTCTGGGATGCGGTCTAGGATGAGGTGGAGGGCGGACTGTACTTCAGGGTGCGGGTCAGCAATCAGGATCTTCATGACTACAGCATACGCATTCTGCCTGCCCGCGAAATCTGGCAGCTGGCAGGATTTGAGCTCTGTCAGGTGGGATATCTTCAACCTGGTCCAGCTGACCAGGTTAAAAGCATGCGAGGGATTTGCGGCGCGAATGCGCGACAAATCCCTCGCATAAACGAATGGAAGATGGGTTATGCGGGTTTCTTGACCAGGTGGTTCTGGAAGGCCAGGGAAACCGCTTCCGTGCGGCTGGAGACCCCCAGTTTGGAAAGAATGCTGCTGACGTGGAACTTGACCGTGCCCTTGCTGATCACCAGCCGGTCGGCAATTTCCGGGTTATTGAGCCCATCCGCCATCCAACGCAGCACTTCACGCTCCCGGTCTGTCAGGTCCGCTCCCACTGCCGGGCCTTTCGTGCTGATCTGGATCAGCGCCTGGGTGGCCTCCGGGGCCAGCGTGGGACGCCCGGCATGGGCAGAACGGATGGCATTCGCCAGTTCTTCGGATGAGACGTCTTTGAGCAGATAGCCGATCGCTCCGGCTTGCAGCGCGCCCTGCACCAATTCCTCATCTTTGTAGCTGGTCAGCGCGATGCATTGAATGTGCGGAAACTGCTGCTTGATCTGGCAAATGGCTTCGATGCCGCTCATGCCCGGCATCAGCAGATCCATTAAGACCACATCCGGCTGAACTTCAGCGCACAGGGTGACCGCCTGCTGGCCGTTCCTGGCCTGAGCCACCAGCTTCAGGTCTTTCTGGACCAGCAGGAAAGCTTCCAGACCGCTGCGCACGAGCGCATGGTCATCGACAATCATCACGCGGATCTTCGCTTCATCACTCATTTTGTTTTCTCGTTTCCGTTCGAAAGGCATTTCAGAGACTTACGCTTTCCAATCAACGCGCACCCTGGTGCCCTGGCCCGGGCTGCTCTGGATCGAAAAGTCCGCGCCAATGGCTGCCGCCCGTTCTTTCATGATGCGCAGCCCAAGATGTTCGGCCGTGCTTTCGCCCGGCTCAAAACCGATGCCGTCATCGCGAATTTCCAGGGTCACCCCCGCGGGCTGGCAAAGGAAGGTAATGACCACCTGTTCCGCTTCGGCATGTTTGGCGATATTGTTCAAGGCTTCCTGGGCAATGCGGTACAGGCCTATTTTGACCTCTCCTGGCAGCGCGTATGCGCCTTCAAAGACCAGCCTGGCCGGTACGCGCGTGCGCCCGGTAAAGGCATTGACCAGGTATTTGAATAATTCACCGGTTTCGGCCTGCAAGAGCGCGGCGGGGCGCAGCTCGAGCAGCAGGGTGCGCATTTCCGCCAGCGCGCCGCGGGTGGACTGGCGCAAATCCTCCAGACGGCGGCGGCCTTCCTCGGGATCGTTGCTCCCAGATCTGCGGCAGCACCTCGGCGATCAGGCTGGCGGAGAACAGGGTCTGCGTGACGGCATCGTGCAGCTCGCGCGCCAGCCGGCCGCGCTCTGCCATGGCCGCGTTCTTTTCAGCCTCTTCATACAGGCGGGCATTTTCCAGGCCGATCACCGCGCTGGAAGCCAGCAGGGTCAGGATGCGCTCATCGTCGGGGGTGAGCGGGCCGTCCATTTTATCCACGGCTACCAGCAGGCCGATGGGCTGGCTGCCAACCATCAACGGGACGCCTAAATACGAATGGATCGAGATGCGCCGGCGAAGATCCGGGTTTAAACGCGGGTCGTTTTGGACATCCGCGATCAGGAGCGGTTTCCCCGTTTCGAAGGCCACCCGGCCCAACGACTGCTTGAGCGGGATGGTGTAGCCGACATATAAATCCGGCTGGTAGCCTGCATCCGGATCATTACTGAGCACGGCCAGGCGCAGTACATCGCCTTCCAGCAGGTATACGGCCGTCCCATTGCTGTGGGTCAACTGCCGGGCGCCATCCGCGATCATCTGGAGCACGTTCCTGACGGTCCAGGCGGCTGGTGATCGCCTGCTGCACGGAGAGCAGCGTGGCCAGCTCGCGGTTCTGCGCCTCCAGACGCTGCTCGATCAACGCATGCGAGCGGCGCAGCGCATCCTCAGAAATATCCTGCTGATCCATATCGAAACGCCCTGGTGGATTCTAAAAATTGGTCTGGTTGAACGCGGCGCGAAAGAGTAGGGAATCGATCACCATACCCAAAATTAATTCATGGATGGAGCCAATACGCAAGACAATTGTACAATGAACCGCAAAATACTACTATCCACCAGAGGATCATCCAAATGATACCCGGCAGGCAAAGTCCGCCCGTTTTATGGGCCAGGTTTAGCGCCAGCGCGGGATGCGTTTCGGAAACTGCTCATCGCCCAGCCGGTGGCAGACCTCATTCAGCCGCTCATAGGCGCCCCGCCATTCCAGGTCGCCGAGTTTCTCCTGGAGCGGAACATCTTCGCGCAGCGTAGCCAGCCTGCGGTAAAGCAGCGCCTCATCCCGGTGCTGCGCCAGGCTCTCGGCCAGCCGGGCGGCGCGGCTGGCCCCCAACCCCCACGTCTGCCGGATCCTCCGGGATCGCCTCCAGGTGCTCGTACCGCGCAAGCACGGCCGCCGCCGATTTGGCCCCCCAGCCCGGGATGCCGGGGAAGCCGTCCGCGGAATCGCCCACCAGCGCCAGCCAGTCTGGGATCGACTGCGGGCGCACGCCGAACTTCTCCACCACGCCCGCTTCGTCGATGACGATATCGCGCCGGCGGTCCCAGCATACGATCCGGCTGCCAGACACCAGCTGCGCCAGGTCCTTATCCGGCGAGCAGATCACGATCTGTTCCACAGCGCTGTCGTTCTTGAAGCGCGCCGTGGCGGTTGCCAGCGCATCGTCGGCCTCGAACTCGACCATCGGCCAGACCACCAGCCCGAGCGCGGACACGGCCTCTTCGGCCAGCGGGAACTGGGCGATGAGGTTTGGATCAACGCCCGCGCCGGTTTTGTAACCGGGAAAAAGATCGTTGCGGAAGGATTCGATGACGTGATCGAACGCGCACGCCACATGGGTTACCCCAGGCGTCGATAAAAGCATGAGCAGCCCGCGCAAAAGGCCCAGGGTCGCGCCCACCTCTCGCCCATCCGGCGCCTTCCTCGGCGGGGCGCCGAAGTGGTTGCGGAACAGCTCGTAGGTGCCATCCACCAGGTGGATTTTCATAGAGCGCCGCGCATGACACGCACCGCTACCGGGTCGCTGATCCCCTTTAGCGCCAGGCTGCGCGACTCCAGCGCTCCGCCGTCGATACCGGCGGCCTTAAGCGCCTGCTCGCTGACGATGATCTCCCCGGCCGCCGCCTGGGCGGCCAGGCGCGCCGCGGTATTCACCTCGTCGCCGATGGCGGTGATGTTGGTCAACCCATCCGCTGAGCCCATCGCGCCAAAAAAGGCTACCCCGCAGTGCACCCCAATGCCAACCGGAATCTCCCGCTCAAGCATCCCTCGCGCCAGTTCCTGCGCCACCTCCACCGTGCGGCGCACGTAATCCGGGCCGGCAAACCCGCTCCCCCAAAAGGCTGACACCGCGTCGCCGGCCAGCTTTTCCACCAACCCATCCTCCGCATTGATCACTTTGGTCGCTTCCGTATAAAAGCGGTTGATCAGCCGGCTGAACTGCATGGGGCTCATTTTCTCCGATAGTTCCGTGGAACCGCGTATATCCGCGAACAACATCGACATCTCCACCTCGGCTCCGCCCGGGAACTGGCGCGAAGCCACCTCGCACATGTTGCAATAGCGCGGGTTCAAATCCGAACGCCGCTTGCCAAACACCGCGTGCACCAGCATTCCACCCACCCCTTCGAATGGCGCGTTACAGAATTTACAACGCGGGTTGCGCGGCAGCACGCGGAATATCCGGCGCAGGCGCTTATCCACGTCAAAAGCGCTGGTGGTGAACCAGAACCCCCATACTTCGCCAACATTCAAGGATTTGCCACCTACTGGCAATTTTTTTTCTTCTGTCATAATAAATGTCATTATATCGATTGTATGGGTAATTTTCAACGAAATAGATAACAGATAAACATTTTTCGTGGTTTAATTTCTTCACAAAACACATCCGAAAAACAAAATGGAGCAACCCCCAATGACCCACCCCCTCGTCTTACAACTCTACTTTGCCCGCAAAGAATTCCAGCGCGGGTTATCCGGCCTTTCTGCCGATGAAGCCCTGCGCCGCTTCCTGCCTATGAACTGCATCAGTTGGAACGTCGGCCACCTGGCCTGGCAGGAACAGCGCTACTGGTTGACGCATATGCAAAATATTACCCTCATTCCGGAACTGAATGCGCTGGTCGGGTACGGCCGCCCGGCCAGCACCCCGCCCCTGGAGGAAATGTGGCAGGCCTGGCACACGGTCACCAAAGCCGCGGATGAGTTCCTCAACAGCCTGGACCGCGAATCCATCCTGCAGCCCTATATCTACAATGGCGAAGTGACGGAGTACCCGGTGGGGTCGCGCATCCAGCGCGTGCTCTACCACTACTGGTACCATACCGGTGAAAACATGGCCATCCGCCAGATGCTCGGGCATACCAACCTGCCAGAATTTGTCGGCGATATCGAAGACGAAGCCCCATTTATCAATGGATAATCCAGGCGCTTCTCGGACGAATTAAGATTCTGAATTTCGATAAAAATTGTTTTATTTTTCTTCCCTTGGTTGTACAATACTCCTATTGATCCTGAGTAAGCGGGGTGCAGCACTCAGATCGGGGGACTGACAGCCCTGCTGCCACACATTCTTTCTGACACGGGGATATACGACCAAGGAGGAATAATCATGGCGACCCGAAAGTCCGAGACGATCCTGCGGGCCCTGTTCGAATCTGCCGGCATTCAGGTGAACGGCAAGGACCCCTGGGATATTCAAGTACATGATGCGCGATTTTTCGATCGAGCCCTGCGCGAGCCGCACCTGGCCCTCGGCGAAGGCTATATGGATGGCTGGTGGGACTGCGCGGCGATTGACGAGTTTGTCAACCGCGCCCTCAAAGCCCGCCTGGATGAAAAAATCAAGGGCGATTGGAAAGTCAAGCTGCACGTGCTGCGCCACAGGCTCTTCAACATGCAGTCCGCCGCCAGGGCATTTGAAGTCGGCGAGCAGCATTATGATCTGGGTAATGATCTGTACTGCGCCATGCTCGACAAACGCCTGAACTACACCTGCGCCTACTGGAAAAACGCGGCCACCCTGGACGAAGCCCAGGAGGCCAAGCTCGACCTGGTCTGCAAGAAAATTGGCCTGCAGCCGGGCATGCACGTGCTTGAGCTGGGCTGCGGGTGGGGCGCCTTTGCCATGTACGCCGCGGAAAAGTATGGCGCTCACGTATTGGGCGTTACCGTTTCAAAAGAACAGGTGGCCCTGGGCATGCAGCGCTCCCATGGACTGCCCGTGGAGCTGCGCTTGCAGGATTATCGCACGGTAGAGGGCAAGTACGACGCGGTCATCTCCATTGGCATCCTGGAGCATGTGGGCTACAAGAATTACCGCACCTATATGCAGGTAGCCGACCGCTGCTTAAAGCAGGATGGCATCGCCTTTATCCACACCATCGGTGGCAATGAAAGCGTCACCTCCGCCGATCCATTCTCGAACAAATACATCTTTCCCAACGGCATGCTGCCTTCCATCGCCCAGATTGGCGCGGCCATGGAAGGCATGTTCGTCATGGAAGACTGGCATAACATTGGGCCCAACTACGACAAGACCCTGATGGCCTGGCACGCCAACTTTGAGAACGCCTGGCCCGGGCTTAAACAGAAGTACGGTGAGCGCTTTTATAAAATGTGGCGCTTCTACCTGCTCAGCAGCGCGGGCGCGTTCCGCTCGCGCGACCAGCAGTTGTGGCAGATCGTCATGACCCGCCCCGGCACGCCCCAGCCAGACTGCCGCGTGCTGTGAAAGCCAGCCATGTTAAAAACAGAAGTCCTCATTATTGGCGGCGGCCCGGCCGGGGCAGCCTGCGCCTGGCGCTTGATGCAGAACAACGTTGACTGCCTGGTGCTCGACCAGCATCCTTTCCCGCGCTTCAAGCCCTGCGCCGGGTGGATTACCCCCCAGGTGGTCAAAGAACTGGACCTGCGCATCGCGGACTATCCGTACAGTTTCACCACCTTCGACGCGCTGCACCTTTCGATCCGCGGCCTGCATTTCAAGCTGCGCACGCGCCAGCATGCCATCCGCCGTTACGAGTTTGACAACTGGCTGTTAGCCCGCTCGTGCGCGCCGGTCCAGGTGCATGCCGTAAAAAACATCACCCGCGAACCCGGACGGCTATATCGTGGATGGCGCATTTTCCGCCCGCTACCTGGTTGGCGCCGGCGGCACCTACTGCCCGGTGTACCGCACCTTTTTCAAAACGGATGCGCCCAAAGCCAGGGAGACCCTCATCGTTGCCCAGGAAGAGGAATTTCTTTACCCGCACGCCAGTGAAGACTGCCAGCTCTGGTTCCTGGAAAATCACCTGCCCGGGTATGCCTGGTATGTACCCAAAGCCAACGGGTACGTAAACGTCGGCGTGGGTGGAAAGGCGGACGAGCTAAACGCCAACGGCGACAGCCTTAAGAATCATTGGAACCACCTGGTCGAAAAGCTCGACCGCCTGGGCCTGGTCCGCGACCACACCTACCACCCGTCCGCGCACAGTTATTACCTGCGCCAGCGGCCGCCGAAAATCCGCAAAGACAATGCCTTCCTGGCCGGCGATTCCGCCGGTCTGGCCACCCTCGACATGGGCGAAGGCATCAGCGCAGCCATCAAAAGCGGGCTGCTGGCCGCGGATGCCATCCTGAACGGCGCGGAATATTCCACCGCTTCGATCCCGAAGCTGTCGTTGTTTCCGCACGTTCTGCTAAAGTCGCTGCTGCACCCGCTCTACCGGCGCAAACCGTAAGGGAATGGAGCCTGCGTCCAACCCGCACCTGGCTTCCAACATTTGGACGCGGCTCCTCCCCCGCTAGCGCAGTTTTTGCGCCAGGTCCCTGGCCGCCTGGACCAGCAAAAGCGTATCCGTACCGACCGCGACCAGCCGGAAGCCTTCCTGAATATACGCTTTTGCGCGTTCTGGGCCGCCGACAAAAATACCGGCCGGCACCCCGCGGCGCTGGCAGGCCTCTTTCACCTTTGTGATGGCCGCCTGCACCTCCGCATGCTCCACCTGCCCGATCAGGCCCATGCTGGCCGACAAATCGTACGGCCCAACCAGGATGCCATCGATGCCGCTAACGCTCAAAATCGCGTCGATATTCCGCACCGCATCGCAGTGTTCGATCTGGACGATGACCGCCGTTTCCTGGTTGGCAGTATCGTAATATTCCTGCAGTTTCATCCCATAACCGTGCGCCCTGGCCAGCCCGGCGCTGCGGGTGCCTTGCGGCGGATACTTGCTCAACCGCACCGCCTGCCGGGCATCCTCAGCCGAATTTACCTGGGGGACCATCACTCCCGCGCAGCCGGTATCCAGCGCTTTCTTGACCCAGATTTCATCATTCAACGCCACCCGCAGGATGCAGTCAACGCGCCCGCCCGCTGCTTGCAGCAGCGCCTGCGCCTCGCGCGCATCCATCGGGCTGTGCTCCAGGTCAATGAACAGCCAGTCAAAACCTGCCCCGGCCAGAATCTCGGTGACTTCGGGCGACGCGAGGCTAACCACTGTGCCGATGAGCAGTTCGCCGCGGGATAACCGACTGCGGAAATGATTGTTCATGCAACAAGTATAGCATCAGATAAAACCCGTCCCGCTCGAAAATTCACAAAACGTGGTTTTTCGAGCGGGACGATGGATGTAGCGACGCTGTTATTGGTTTGCCCGGATGAAACGAACCGGCAGATTAATTACTGGTTTCTGCTTTCTTCGTGATCTCCAAGAATTTCCCCAGCAGCTGGCGGAACACGCCTTCTGGCAGCGCCCCCACCTGCTGGTGGAGGATCTTTCCCTCTGAAATGAACAACATGGTTGGGATCCCCTGCACCCCAAAGCGCATGGCCCATTCCGGGTTCTCATCCGTGTTCACTTTTGCAATCACCAGGTTGCCTGCCTGCTCTTTGGCAACTTTGTCCAGTGTTGGGGCTACCATTTTACACGGTCCGCACCACGGCGCCCAAAAATCCACAATTACAGGTACAGTCGACTGCAGCACAACTTTTTCAAACTCGGCATCCGTTACATGTACGGGTTGGTTGGTCACCATTATTTCTCCTTAAAATTGATTATTGCCATCTCCCATTTAGATGTCGCAACCCGCAAAAAGTTACATCTCGGGGTTTGGGGACTGCGGGGTTGCCTTGCAACCCCGCAGTCCCCAAAAAAATATTTATCTCCCCTTCCGCCTTCTCCCCCTCGCTTGACGCCTTTTTTCCTGCATGCTATAGTTGGTTCGAGGCAAAAAAACCGGACCCCTGGAGATTAGGCTGTGAAGTTAATTACCCTGCTGACGGATTTTGGACTGCGCGATGGCTACGCCGGGATTATGAAAGGCGTTATTTACCGCATCGCGCCGGATGCGAAAATCGCGGACCTCAGCCACACCGTCGGCCCGCAAAACATCCTGGAGGGCGCGCTGGTCTGGAGCCGCTCCTACGCTTTCTTTCCGGACGGCACGGTGCATGTGGCGGTGGTCGACCCCGGCGTAGGGACGCAGCGCCGCCCCATTGCCGCCCGGCTGGGCAATTTCTTCTTCGTCTGCCCCGACAACGGCCTCATCACCCCCGTTCTGGAAGAAACCGAAAAGGCCGGCGCGCCGGTCGAGTTTGTGCATCTGAACCAGCCGCGCTTTTGGCTGCCCCAGGTCAGCAACGTCTTTCATGGACGGGATATTTTTGCGCCGGTCGCCGCGCATATCGCCAATGGCGTTCCCTTGCGAGAGCTTGGTACCCCCATTACCGACCCCACCCGCCTGAATCTTCCCCGGCCCGAACGCACCTCCAACGGCTGGAAGGCGGAGATCATCACCATCGACCACTTCGGCAACCTCAACACCAACCTGAATTACCAGGACCTGCAAGACCCGGGCATGCAACCGAAAAACATGCGCGTGTACATCGCCGGGCGAGAGATCCACGGCCTGGTAAAAACGTTTGGCGACCGCGGGCGCGGCGAGCTTATCGCGCTGATCGATTCGGACAACAGCCTGGCGATCGCCATCGTGAACGGCAACGCCGCCCATGAACTGGGGGTGGGGTTTGGCGACCCGGTGGAAGTGGTTTGGAAAGCGTAGCCAGCGTCCGCATGGGTCTACTCCGTGTTCGTGCAGCTTCCTGATAAGCCAGCGCATGGGTGGGAAACGATACAACCGCATGGCAGAAGAAATCGCTTTATCGACCGAGCACCTATCCTTTAAATACTCCAGCCGCGAGGAGCAGGCGCTCCAGGACGTCAACCTGCGCATCCTGCCCGGGCAGGTGATGCTTTTGGCCGGCGCCAGCGGCAGCGGCAAAACCACCCTCATGCGCTGCATCAACGGGCTGATCCCGCGCACCTACCATGGTTTTGGCAAAGGCGAAATCCGCGTTTTTGGCGAATCGGTGCGCCAGATGAGCATGGCCCAGCTCTCGCAGATCGTCGGCACCCTGCTGCAGGACCCCGAGCGCCAGATCGTGGCCAGCTACGTGCTCAACGAAGTCGCCTTTGGACTGGAAAACCTGGGCCTGCCCCGGGCTGAAATCCTCCAGCGCATCGATGAGACCCTCGGCTATCTGAAGATCAGCCACCTGCGCGACCGGGAGACCTTCCAACTCTCCGGCGGCGAGAAGCAAAAGGTGGCCCTGGCCGCCGTGCTGGCCATGCGCCCGCGCATCCTGCTGCTGGACGAGCCGCTGGCCAGCCTGGACCCGGCTTCGGCCCACGAAGCGCTGCAGCTCTTCCGCCGCCTGGCCGATGACGGCATCGCCATCCTGCTGGTAGAGCACCGCGTGGAGGATGTGCTTTCCATCCATCCCGAGCAGGTGGCGTATATGGAGGATGGCGCGCTGGTTTACAATGGCGATGCGGCCGGCCTGATGCAGGTGGTCGATTACCAGCGCATCAAACTGCCCGCCCCGGTCGTTGTGGAGCGCGTCCGCAAGGCGAATGCCGCCGGAGCCGCGCCGCTGCCGGAAATTCAACCGGCTACCCCGCCTCATTCGGATACCCCGCTGATCCAATTCAAGGATGTTCACTTCCGCTACAGCGCCGGACGCCCCCGATGTGCTGCGCGCGTTAAATTTCACCATCCACCCGGGCGATGTGATTGCCATCCTGGGGCACAACGGCGCCGGCAAGACCACCCTGGTCAAACATGCCCTGGGGCTGCTCAAACCCACCCAGGGGCAGGTGCTGTTGGAAGAACGCGACACGCGCCAGATCACCGTCGCGCAGGCTGCCCACACCGTCGGCTATGTCTTCCAGAGCCCATCCCAGATGCTTTTCGCCCCCACCGTCGAGGAAGAGCTGTCCTTTGGCCCGCGCAACCTCAATCACCCCCCCGAGCAGATCAAGCAGGATGTTGCCTGGGCCATCCAGACGGTGAACCTGGCCTCTGAGCTAAAGATGCCGCCGCTGGCGCTGTCCTTTGGGCAGCAGAAGCGGGTCAGCATCGCGGCGGTGCTGGCGATGCGCTCGCGCATCTTGATGATGGATGAGCCCACCGCCGGGCAGGATTACTGGAACTACCGGGCGTTTATGGACTCCATTCTGCAGATGCCCGGCTTCGACGCAATCCTGTTTATCACCCACGACCTCGACCTGGCGGTGATCTATGCCAACCGCATCCTGCTGGTCGACCAGGGCCAGATCATGGCGGATGGCAGCCCCCAGGAGGTGCTGGCGGATGAAGACCTGCTGCGCCGCAGCCGCATCCTGCCCACCTCGCTGCTGCGCCTGAACCTGGAATATCTGCCTCGCACCGGCCGATTTCTGCGCGCGGAAACACTTGCGAAATATGTTCGCTGAGCGTATCCTTAATAGTATGTAAGCGTTATAAACAATAGTGAGAATGAGGGCGCCGGTTAAACACCCCGTAACCCGGTCCCTCATCACGGTTCACGCTTCACGGTTTACTTTTTTCAAAAGGAGGATGGAAAGATGCAAAAGAAGTCGTTGTGGTCTTTTGGTACGCGGGAAGTGGTCTTTGCCGCGATCGGCGCCGCGCTGTACGGCGTGCTCTCGGCGTTGACCAACTTTGCGCAAATCCCAGGCTCTGGGAATGTTTCCTTCCGCCCGGCCGTAGCCATTGTCTTTTTCTTTGGCCTGGCTTTTGGCCCCATTGTTGGCTTTATTACCGGCGCCCTGGGCAACATCATCGGCGACCTGCTCTCGGGTTACGGCTTCTGGCCCTGGTGGGACCTGGGCAATGGCATTATGGGGTTGGTCGCCGGGCTGTTTATCGGCCAGATGACCAACTACCGCGCCATGAAGGATCTCGTTGTGGGTGGCATTGCCACAGTTCTTGGCGCTGCGGTGGGCATGTTCCTGTCATCCTTCACTGAAATCTGGGTTTCCCAGGTGAGTTTCGCTACAGCAATGCTAACAAACTTTATCCCTGCGTTGCTCACCAACATCGCTTGGGGGATTCCACTGACCCTAATTCTCATGGTTGCCTACAGCGCGGTCATTACACGCTCCGGAAGGTCTCAAACCGGTGCCTCCGGCTGGGAAACCAAATAGTTAAGAATATCCTGTCCTGTGTGGCCTAACCCCTAGGCCACACAGGATCTGGAGCAGCCCAACAAAGATGCTTGCCAGCTTAAGTTATCGCCCACGAGGCAGTATTATCGAAAAGATTGATCCACGCGCGCGCTGGATCCTTTCGATCCTGATCCTGTTTGCCATTGTTCAGTTCTGGGACATCCGCTTTTTGCTGTTCTTTTTCCTGCTGGCCATTCTCCAATATATTCTCTCCGGTCTGACCTGGCGCGAGACCCGGCAGGCCTGGCTGCTGACCATCATCATTATCTCCTCGATGGTGATTGTAAACACGCTCATCACCTCAAGCGGCACCATCGCCAGCGTGATGCAGGGCGGGCATCCCGTTTGGAGCTTCGAGATTCACCTGCCGCTGTTCGGCTGGACAGTTCCTTTCGTCCTCACAATCGAGCGGCTGTGGTTTGCGCTCGGCCAGGTGCTGCGTGTCTTTTCGATCGCGCTGACTTTTATGGTGATCCCCTTCACCATGAAGCCGCAGGAATATGGAATTACCTTTCGTGGGATGGGTTTCTCCGACCGGCTGGCCTTTACCATAGACCTGGCCTTCCGCTTCATCCCCACCCTGGCGCGCGATTTTAGCACCACGCTGGATGCCCAGCGGGCGCGCGGCTACGAGATCGAGCGCACCAAAGGCGGTCTGGTTGCCCAGATCCGCAAAGTCGCCCCGCTTATCGTCCCGGTCACCATGAACTCGATCCTGACCGGCGAGGATGTGGTCAACGCCATGGACCTGCGCTGCTTCGGACTGCGCCCGCGCACCTGGATCAATGCCCTCCAGTACCGCTGGTTCGACTACGCTGTGATCGGCTTTGGCATCCTGCTGCTGGTCGCGTCCATTGTTTTGCGTAGTGTCATCGGCATCGGCGACTTTTGGGTGCCAGCCTGGATCTTGCCCGCATAAAACCGGGCTTTACGGAAAATACCCTGAAACGCGCCAGGAAAAGGCCGGTGCTATGCCGCTCCCATGGCCTGGATAATCCGCGCGATGTGTTTCGCGCCTTTCAGATACAGGTCCAGGCGCATGTTTTCATTGGGCGCGTGGGCCTGCGCGCCCGGATGACCAACCCCGGCGGTGACCACCGGCAGCTTCAGGTATTCGAGAAAAACGTGGTTCGGCCCCGAGCCGCCCACCATCGGCACAATCTGCATGGGTTCGGCATACACTTCCGCGGACGTGTCGACCACCAGCTTAACGAACGGGTCGTCCGGGTCGGTGCGGCCGGGGGCTTCGCCGCCCAACAGGGTCATCTGCACATCCTGAAAGCCCTGCGCGTCCAGGTGCGCGCGCAGCAGGCGCAGCACCTCTTCGGGCGTCTGGTCAGGCACCAGGCGGAAATCGACTTTGGCGCTGGCTTGCGCCGGCAGGACCGTTTTCGAGCCCGGGCCCTGGTAGCCGGAGGTCAGCCCGCAGATGGTGCAGGTCGGTTCGAAAACCTCGGCCATGCGCAGCTCCACCCCGCCGGTCAGCCCTTTCAGAAAATGGTCCAGGCCGTAGCGCTGGCGGTATTCCTCGCTGACTTCGGGCAGCGCTGCCATCAGCTCGCGGTCGCGCGGGCTGGGCGGCCGGACTGCATCGTAAAACCCGGGGATGCGGATGCGCTCGTCCGGCCCTTTGAGCGTGTTGAGCGCCCAGACCAGCCGCCAGGCAGCGTTCGGGAAGATCGAGCCGCCCGTACCGGAGTGGACATCCTGGTTGGCGGTCTCCACGCTCAGCTCCACGTAGCAGATCCCGCGCAGGCCCAGGTACTGCATGGGCCGCTCGCGGTGATCTACGCCGCCAAATTCCCACACGCAGGCATCCGCTGCCAGCAGTTCCGCGTGGTCGCGCACGAAATCGTGCAGGTGCACGCTGCTGATCTCCTCCTCGCCTTCGACGACGAACTTTACATTGCAGGGCAGTTCGCCCGTTGCGCCGCCAGCAGCGCGTCGATGGCAAACAGGCGGCTGACCAGGTGCCCCTTATCGTCGCTGACCCCGCGCGCGAACAGCTTGCCATCGCGCAGGGCCGGCTCGAAAGGCGGCGTCTCCCACAGGTCCAGCGGTTCGGCCGGCTGGACGTCATAGTGGTTGTAGAACAGGATGGTTTTTTCCGCGCCGCGTTTTCGCGCGTGCCCGCGTTGACGCCTTTTCGCTCGCCAAACACGACCGGCGCGCCACCCGTCTCCAGAATCTGCACGGCAAAGCCGCGCTGCCGCAGCATTTCTGCCACCAGTCCGGCGCATTCACGCAGCCCCCAGTTCTGCGCGGCTACGCTCGGTTGCGCGCACAGCCGCGAAAGCTCGGCGATGCTGTCATCCATATGCTGTTCCAGATATAGATCGATGGTTTGCAGAGTTGGTATTCATCCCAGCGGCTCCTCTACTTTTTTCACTCGAACGTCGCTCATAGGCGCCCAGGCTCAGCACCAGGTAGCCCGCAAACAGGCCCTAGCAGCGCATTGATCAGTACCATACCGTCCGCGCCGAGCCAGTCCACAAACGGCCCGCCAATGCTCGCGCCAATAAACTGTCCCAGGCCTAAAAACACGGAATATAGGCCCATAATGGCGCCCCGGTCCTCCGCGTGGGCTTCGGTGATGTCGGCCAGGTACGCCAGGGCAGCCGGGGTAAAGCCACTTTGCACCATAATGGTGACGACCAGTAGAGCCGCCAGCGGGAAAACAAGCGGCGCGTCCAAAGAGGGTTGGTGGTTGATCAGAAAAATCAGCAGGCAGGAGGCAATCAGCCCGGCCGTGCCGATTAGCATCGCTTTTGTTCGGTGGACGTGGCTGAAGAAAACACTCCAGATCACGAATTCCCAACACGAAAAACACGGCATACATCGCCCGCAGGTTCCCGGCCTCCAGACTGTCGAACCGGCCAACCAGGAGCTGGCCGGCAAAACCGCTTTTATCGGTCAGAGATGCGCGCGGAGAGGTTAATCCAGATTCCCAGAACCGCATTAATGGCAATCCAGGCCGGCGCAAAACTGGCTACCCGCGGGCTGCTGACGATCTTCCAGTAATGCCGCAGGGTCTCTCAGCGGCGGAAACGACCGGCACGTTTTCATGGCTCTGTTCGCGAACTTCATGAATCCCCAGCCACAAAATGAGCAGGCTGGCCAGGTAGATCAGCATGTTGACGGCAAAGGCCGGGCTGGTGAGGGGGATGCCCAGCAACAACCGCCGCGGTGCCAAAATGACGCCACAACCAGCCGCCTAACGAAAAGCCAAGCGCCATACCGCCGATCGTGGCTATCTCGTACAACCCGACCACCCGCGTGCGCAGCTTGGGCGAGCCGGCCGTCGTTTCGGCGATATAGCCCAGGGTGGCCGGGGCATTGCTCGCCGTCGAAAGGCCCTCCAGCAAACGGGTGAAAATCAGCAGCCAGACCACGGTGGTGATGGCGGTTATCTGCACGGCGATGGCGCCAAACAACGGTCCAAAAATAATAAACAGCTTGCGCCCGTAGCGGTCGCTCCACGCGCCAAAAACGAGCGCGCCGAGTAATTCCGCCGCGAAAAATGTGCCAATAATGATCCCGCCCAGGGTGTAGGAAATTTCGTATACATTCGCGTTTCCGACGATGGCCCGTAAAGGATGGTTGGGGTTTAGGGCGGCCTCGTGAATGGCATTAAAGTAAAATTGAATGTTTTCCCCCATCGCGCCGGCAGCCGCGCGCAGCACCAGGCTGCCCACAATCACCGCGATTAGGAACGGATCAGATCAGGTGCGGTGAGGGTTCTTCATCGCTTGCTCTCGACGTTTTCATTCTTCCTGCGAACAACGGTTAAGCCTTGGACTCTCATGCTGTAACTTGCAGCAGCGATTCAAGACGCGCAGTTACCATATCCATCGCCACTGTATTGAGCCCGCCCTCTGGAATAATCACATCCGCATAGCGCTTGGATGGTTCGACAAACTCAAGGTGCATGGGCCGCACTGTACTGAGATATTGGTTGATCACCGATTCGGTTGTCCGCCCGCGTTCGATAATATCCCGCTGCAGCCGGCGGATAAATCGTATATCCGCGTCGGTATCCACGTAGATCTTCACATCGAACAGCGGGCGCAGCTCCGGCTCGTAGAAGATGAGGATGCCTTCCACCAGAATCACCAGGCGCGGCTCAACGTGTATGGTGCGTTCGGTCCGGCTGTGGGTGGTGAAATCATATACTGGCAGTTCCACCGGCTCCCAATTCTTCAACTGGTGAACGTGCTGAACGAGCAGGTCGGTTTCCAAAGAATCCGGGTGATCGTAATTGATCCGCGCGCGCTCGGGCAGGCTCAGGTTCTTTACGTCCCGGTAATACGCGTCGTGCGGCAGGAGCGCAATGTGCTGCGCGCCGACGCGTTGTAAGATCACATTGGTGACGGTCGTCTTACCAGAACCGGTTCCACCGGCAATTCCAATAACCAGGGGCGGCTTTTGTTGGGGCATAGCCCGATTATACTCTACGGCAAAAAGTTTTCCCTGCCGGTTGGAGGTTCAAAGATTCTTCCCCTGCAAAAATATTCCATAAACAGGCACGCTCGATTTCAGGTAAAATAAAATTAGAAAATATGTTCGATTAATCAAAGACGCCTGTTCCAAGGAGGCTTGCGAAACATGACGGATAAAGAAACTACCGCAGGGCAAAAGGACGCAATGAATGCCAACCGGGAGCGCTTCGTCGCGCGCTGGGGCCGGCTGATCGTAGAAAGCGCCGGGAACAGTTGCAAAGGGGGAGCCTATTCCTATCCTGGCGCGCTGGACCGCTATGAAAAAGCGCTGGGCTTGAAACCCGCCGAGGCCTGGCTGATAAAGCGCCTGCTGTCATTTGATTGGGATGGGAAGAAGTATGTGTGGTGCTCGCTGCGAAAAATCAGCCAGGAGGCGGATGTGTCTTATAACCAGGTGCTGGCGCTGGCAAAAGCGCTGGAAGGCAAAGGCTACCTGCGCGACATGGGCCAGCACCGCAGCGATTCTTTCAGCCAGGTGCGGGACTGGAGTATCGCGGGCTTACTGGCCGCCATGGAGTATGCAATTTTATGCGACCCAACCACGGAAGCCGGGGAAAAGAAAGCCCAATCGCTGGGGCACCCCGTGACAATGGCCGACCTTTGGCTCTACAGCAGCGGTCCCAAGACCGGCCAGCCCTTTGATCCATACCTGCCGTTCACCACCCCCCGCCAGCTCAACGAATATATGCGCAAGCAGGGCAAAATTCCCGGATGGGACCCGCATTATCACGGCAGCGTCGACATTCCGCAGCCGCAGAAGCGCGAGCCGATCCCGCATATTTGCGAGTGCGGGAAAACGTTTCTGTCAGGCAGCCGGAACCCGGCCACGCGCTGCCCTGATTGCCGCAAAGAGATCAAACGCCATTCAATGAAAACCCTATCGAATGGATAAGTCATTCAACGATGTAACCAGCGCCTGTTGCACAGGTAACATACGCCTGGGATACGATGTAACCCGCGCGCGTACCATCGAGCAACTACACGCCAGTTCCTTCGATATACCCCACAGGGGGGTAACAAATTAATGACCGGGAATTAATACCGCTGAAATAATACCTCGAACGTAATCAAGGCGCGAGCGCTCGCTCCTCTCACGGGAGCGCTCACTCCGTTCGCGAACGCACCCGCTGCGCCGCTGTCGATTTGGGGAACAGAATAAAAATGCCGCGACCTGCCGCGTGGATCGCCCTATAATAACGAAACAGCCTGGTTGAGAAGGGTTGTATAACCCTGTTCACCAGGCAATTTCCGCGGCAGGCGTTCCGCGATATAATGTAAGCCAACAGAGGGAGTTGAACCCTCGACCTGACGATTACGAATCGTCTGCTCTACCAACTGAGCTATGTTGGCGCGCGACAAATTATACCAGCACCCCAGCGGAAACCGCAAGAGGAAGAAGCGCTATTACTGGTTCGATGTTGTATTAAATGTCCTCGAGAAGTGGAGGAGAGAGATGCTAAGCATCGCCATGATTTCGTACCATACCTGCCCGCTGGCTATTCTAGGCGGGAAAGATACCGGTGGGATGAATGTTTATGTGCGCGAGCTGACCCGCTATCTGGGGCGCATCGGCGTGCACGTGGATGTTTTCACTCGCTCTCAGGATGAACACGTGCCCCAAATCTTGCATGACCTGGGTTACGGCAACCGGGTGGTTCATATCCCCGCCGGACCGGAACACCCGCTGCCCAAAAAAGAGCTGGCCGGTTACCTGCCCCAGTTCGTCGAAGGCATTCAGAAATTTGCCCGCGAAAAAGGTATTCACTATGACCTTATCCACAGCCATTACTGGATGTCTGGCATCGCCGCGGAAAAGCTAAAAGAAGCCTGGGATGTACCCATTGTGCATATGTTCCACACGCTGGGTCTGATGAAGAACCGCGTGGCGATGAGCGAAGCCGAAATGGAGGGCGAGTACCGCACCCAGGGGGAACACCGCGTCCTTGAAATCGCCGACTGCGTCATCGCGGCTACCCTGGCCGAACAATCACAGCTCCAATTTCTATACCATGCCAGCGAAGATAAAATTGTCGTTATCCCCCCCGGGGTCGACACCAGCCACTTCTACCCCATCCCGGCGGATGAGGCCAAGTGCGCCATTGGCGTGCCCGAGGATGACCGCATGCTGCTATTTGTTGGGCGCATCGAACCCCTCAAAGGCGTGGATACACTCATCCGCGCCATCGCGCACATGCGCACCACTGGCATCACCGACCAGTACCCTCACTACCTATCGATCATTGGCGGCGATCCAGATGCAAAAGCGCGCGAGATGAACACTGAAATGACCCGCCTCCAGTTGTTAAGCCATGAGCTGGGCCTGCAAGACCTGGTGGTCTTCCTGGGCAAACGCGCCCAATCCTCGCTGCCCTACTACTACTCGGCCGCGGATGTATTGATCATGCCCTCCCACTACGAGTCGTTTGGCATGGTGGCCCTGGAGGCTATGGCCTGCGGCACCCCGGTGGTCGCTTCGCAGGTGGGCGGGCTGGCCTTTCTCATCCAGGATGGCGAAACTGGCTTTGTTGTTCCCGGCGGCGATCACCTGGCGCTCAGCGAGCGGCTCACCCAACTCATCAAGGAGCCGGACTTGCGCCAGCGCCTGGGCGAACAGGCGGCCGCGTATGCCCAGGATTATTCCTGGGAAAATATCTCCGCCAAAATACTCGACCTGTACAACGAGGTATTATCCGTCCAGGCCATGCCGGTGTAGGGAGACCTCCGTCTGGTCGGATCAATTGCTCCTTACTGCTACTCAAACTGCCGTTGCGTTGAACCATGTAGATCCCACCTTGCGATTAGTTTAAACAGCAGATCCGCTGGTAGAAATCGTGTCTGAAAGGGCCGGCGATGCAGGCATTTTACGTGGTTCACGAACCGCAAAACACAGTAGCGCCCAACTGATTGCCCCGATGATCGCGGAAAGGATAAACATGGCCTGGTAACTGATGGCGCCGGCCAGCCAGCCGCCGATGAGCGGCGCAATCGTCCCTGCTACTCCCGGAATGGTGTTGGCCAGGCCGATATAGGTGGGTCGGTTTTCCGCATCGGTAAATTCATAGACAATCGAAGTACCTGAGATAAACGTTCCCGCGTTGACCGCGCCGCGCAGGAAGAAAATCGGAAAGAACCACAGCGGGCTGGGCGCAACGATCGCCAGCCCAAGCGATAGGACGCTCAACAGCATGCAAATCTCCAGGCTTAATTTATGGCCTTTGCGATCGGAGAGAAAACCAAAGAACAGGTTGGCCAGGGCCAGACCAATTTGCAGGGCAATGGTGAAACCGCTGGCTTGCGCATCCGGCAGGTTCCAGGTTTTCACGGTGTAGACCACCAGGAAACCGGTCGCCATGCCACTCAGCGAAAAGATGATCTGCGAAAGCAGATACATGCGGAAGTTGCGATCCTTGCGCAGCACGTCCGGTAAGGAGCGCAGATAGTCCAGTTGAGAGACCGGGGGCTTATTGCTGGGCACAGCCGGTTCGCGGGCCATGGAAAGGAACACCCATGAAAGGAAAATCAAGGACACTGGCTGCTACAAAGGCCAGCACATATCCGGTCGGAAAAGTGGATCGTTCGAGCACGAATGGCACCGCCAGCGCGCCCAGAATGCCCGTGCCGTTGCCGACAAAATTGGTAATGCCAAAGAAACGCCCGCGCTTTTCGACCGGGATGATTTTCGCGATCATATCCTGCCAGCCGACAATAATAATGCCCGCCCCAAAGGTGTGCCAGGCGAACAGCACAAAGAACGTCACCAGGGCCAGGTCAGGCTGGTTGGTCGCCAGGAAGTATGCAGCCGGGGCAAGCAAGAAAATCGGCATCCGCTCGAGAAAAAAGCCGAGCGTTACCGGGAAAAACTTTTTCCGGGGCGCGCGTTCCACCCAATTGGCGACAAACAACTGCGGCAGGAGGTAGCCAGCCGTGGCGAGAAACGGGATCAGGCCAATCAGGAGGGGATTGTTGGTGAAATGGCTGACGAACAGGGGCAAGATCACGGTGCTTGAGATAAAGCTCATCCCAAACCAAAAACTGGCCCCATCGAGCGCGTTGACCAGAAAATTCCAGCGATAATTCTGCTCAATTTCCTTTTGGGCATTGCTGCTAGACCCCATTGTTTCTGCCATCGGTGTAAGATCCTTTTTCTCGAATTGATAATCGGAAAAATTGCATCTAATCTTGCATGGTTGACAAGTTTTGGATTCTTGAATCCTGTCTACTACAGTCGGGCATAAATACCTCGGCAGTTATTCGTTGTTCCGCCCGACTGTTTAAAGTACCCGGCGCAGCCCTTGTAACCATGGAGCCATTTATGCCGCCGGGTACTACCTTTATTCAACTTTTCGATCTTTGTAATAAAATTCTTTGTCCTTGTCCGTGATTTCACGCAAAACCTTGCAGGGGTTTCCTACCGCAACCACATTGGCGGGAATATCTTTGGTGACAATGCTGCCTGCGCCAATGACTGAATTTTTGCCAATCGTTACACCCGGACCGATAGTGACACCGCTGCCAATCCAAACATTGTCCTCAATCGTTACTGGAAATGCGTACATATCTCCATTTTTACGAAGTTCATAATGAACTGGATGGCCTGTAACCGAAATGGTTACATTGGGCGCGATCAGAACACCATTGCCAATCGTGATTTTGTAATCGTCAACCAGGGTTAAATTAAAATTTGCATAAAAGAAATCTCCAATAAAAACATTGGAACCATAACTGAAGTTGATCGGCGGTTCGATCCAACAGTTTTCGCCCAAAGAACCAAACATTTTACGCATTAGATCCATGCGCTTCTCTTGTTCGGAGGGCCGAGTGTGATTGAAATCATACATTAATTCCTTCCCATTTAACCGATCTTCCGGCAAGCCCTCACACATATCCGTAAAAAGATCTCCGTTCGCAATACGCTCTCTCATCGTCTTCATTGGTATCCTCTTTGTAAAATGTGTAAATCTTATATGTCGAACCAGTTGATTGTTAACTTTCATTAGGGAAGGTTCCCTACCCGCCTGCGCCCCTAAAACAACGTTCCCCGGAAGACGTACAGCGCCAGGCTGAGCAAGAACCAGACGGCCAACGCCCCCCGGACGCGCTGCATGCGCCGGCGGGATTGGAACAGAATCCAGCCCAACGTCAGGAGGGCCGCCAGAATGGCCAAAAAGCCAGTTGCCTGGTAGGCCAGGCGAAATATCGGTGAAAAGGTGGCCAGGGTACCCTCAATTTTCATCAACGCATACTCGGCCCAATTCAGGATCAGCGTCAGGCTAAAAAAGCGCACCCCCACCGGCAAGACCGTTTTCCACAACAGCCCCACGATTAATGCCACCATAATGAGCAGCAGGAGCCCGGCCAGGTTGGGCAGCACCGGAACGCCCAGATAACTGGTCACTTCCACGACCGACCAGGCCAGGAACCCTCCGACCGTCCCATACCAGGCCCGCGTCGCATCCATCCGGCCGGGAACCAGCGCTTGCTGCAGCGCGAACATCGCCGCCGCCAGCAGCCCCAGAACGTAGATCAACAACCCTGGCGGACCAAAAGCGACGGATATGGGACGGATGACCAGCGCTACCGTCATCCAGATCAGAATCAGGACTGCCGAAGCCAGGATTCCATCGGTCAGCTTGCTCCACCACTCATTTTTGTTCAGCACCCACTTTATATTTGTTTGATTTTCCATGGCTTCCTTCAGGGTGGAATTTAATTTTTTTTGGATAATTTCGTTTCAATCGGATTGACTATTTTCCCCACATTTTATTTTATACACGATCCGAAGGCGAAGGAACAGGGAAAAGGTGTTTACAGAATTATCAAGTCTTTTTCTTCTGGCCATGATCCGCTTTGGGAGGTTTGATCCCCCGCCCGCTGCGCACCACATCATCGCCGTAGCGCTCGCGCAGCGTATCCAGCGCGTCGATCAAGCGGCGCTCCTTTTGGTTCGGCGTGTCCCACAAGCTCAGCTGGTGCGCGCGTTCCGCCAGGCGGCTCGCGCCTACCCCAATCAGGCGGATGGCGCGGCCATTGGTCCACACCGAGTTCAGCAGCTCTAACGCCGCGTTAAAAATGATCCCGTCCTGGTCGGTCGGCTGATCCAGGCTGACCTGGCGTGAAAGGGTGGTGAAATCCGGCCAGCGCAGCTTCAAACGGATGGTCCCAGCGCACAGCTCTTTCTGGCGCAGGATGCGCGCCACCTCGCCGCTCAGCTTGCGCAGCGTTTCAACCATCACATCCCGGTTGCCCACGTCCCGGTCGAAGGTGATTTCCTGGCTGATCGAGCGTGCCGCGCGTTCCGGCGTCACCGGGCGGTCGTCGATCCCGCGCGCGTGCCAGCTCATATCCCGCCCGGCCTGCCCAAACTGGCGAACAAGCACGGCTTCGGGCACCCGGGCGATGTCGCCGATGGTGTTAATCCCCAGTTCCGCCAGGCGGGCGGCGGTTTTTGGGCCGATGCCCCACAGCGCGCGTACCGGCAGCGGCGCGAGGTAAGCCGCCTCTTGCCCAGGCGGAACCACTTCCACCGCGTTGGGCGGGGTGGGCGCGCGGTGTTTGGCCTTGCCGGCATCCGTGGCGGTCTTCGCCAGCAGCTTATTGGTCGCCACCCCCAGCGAGCAGGGTAAATCCAGGCGCCGGTGAATTTCGGCCTGCATTTCGCGGGCGATGGCTTCCGCCGGCTCGGGCAGGTCGCTCACATCCAGGAAGGCTTCATCGATGGAAAGCTGCTCCACCAGCGCGGTGCGCTGGCGCAGGATCGCCATCACCTGCTCGGAAAAGTCGTGGTAGGCGGCATGGTTGGGCGAAACGATCAGCAGTCCGGGGCACAGGCGCAGCGCCTGCCCCATCGGCATGGCCGAATGCACGCCGCACTGCCGGGCCGCGTACGAGCACGAAGAAACCACCCCGCGCTCATGCGGCTGCCCGCCGACCGCAAAGGCTTTCCCGCGCAGGTCCGGCTGGCGCAGCTCTTCCACCGCGCAAAAGAACGCGTCCAGGTCCAGGTGAATGATTTTGCGGACTGCCATGTACCTATTGTAACGAAAACCGCCGGAATTACATCCCCTACTGCTTTAGTCCGCGGGCAGCAGCAGGCGCTCCTCGTAAATCCGGCGGATGGTTTCTTCCAGCGCGGGGCGGCGCACCTCGATATCATCGATTTTGAAGCGCGGCAGCAGCTGCTGGATCAGGTCGGCGGAACCGGTCTTGCGGTGGTCGAAGCGGTAGACCGCCTGGTGATCCACGCGCTGCGGGTCGGGCAGCCCGGGCAGGCGCACATCCGCGTAATCCTCCGCGAATGTGACCACCAGCAACCAGTCGCTTTCAAAGCGCTCGTTCAATACGCCCAGCGTGCCGTCATACAGCAGCCGCCCGTGGTCGAGGATCATCACCCGCTCGCACAAGCGCTCCACATCCGAGAGATCGTGGGTGGTCAGCAGCACCGTCACCCCGCGCTCGCGGTTGATATGCTGGATGAACTGGCGGATGCGCTCCTTGGCGACCACGTCCAGCCCAATGGTCGGCTCATCCAGGAAGACCAGGCGCGGCTCGTGCAGCAGCGCCGCGCACAGGTCGGCGCGCATGCGCTGGCCCAGCGAGAGCGCCCGCACCGGGGTATTCAGAAACTCCTCCATCTCCAGCATGCCCAACAAATTCGTCCAGGTTGCGCCGGAAGCGCGGCATGGGGATGCGATACATCGGCTGGAGCAGCTCAAACGAATTCGATCACCGGCAGGTCCCACCACAAGCGTGGTGCGCTGCCCAAACACCGCCCCGATGCGCGCCACGTAGCGCTGGCGCTCTTTCCAGGGAATAAAGCCATCCACCCGCAGCTCGCCGCTGGTTGGCACCAGCAGCCCGGTCAGCATCTTGATCGTGGTCGACTTGCCCGCCCCGTTCGGCCCCAGGTAGCCCACCAGCTCGCCTTCGCGCAGGTCAAAACTGACCCCATCCACCGCCTGGATCACGCGGTACTCGGGCGCCACCAGGCTCTTCAGCGTGCCCAGCATCCCCGCGCGGCGCTTCACCACCTGGAAGGATTTGCACAAATCCTCGCACTTCGATAATCGGCTGCATGGTCATGTCCCTGAACTTTGATAATGATTAATCCCCACCCGCCAGAACCACAGCGCCACGCAAAGAAAGACCAGCGCCGACAAACGGCGCCATAAACGGCGCGAAGGCTGGGAAATGCAGCGGGTCGGGCTTATCCAGAAAAAACAACGCCGGGTAAAAGTTCAGGAAGATAAACGGAATGACAAAGGTAAAGAAACGCTGCATCCACACCGGGTAAATCTGCATCGGGTACGACATCAGTTCGGTACCCCCATAGGTGAGGATGTTGACCGCCTCGATCGATTGCAAGGTCCAGAAGGTGATCGTCGAGCCGATCATAAACAGCGCGCCCATCACCAGCACCTGGCTGGCCAGCACCACCGGCAGGTAAAGCATTTTTCCCAGCGTCCAGTGCACATTGGACTGGGACAGCGCGACGATAAAAATAATCAGCCCTTCCAGGATGCGCCCCACCCGGCGCAGCAGAAAACGCGAGCCCAGCACCTGCCAGGTCAGCCCGACCGGGCGCAGCATCACCTGGTCGAACTTGCCCTCGCGCACCACACGTGGCAAAGTAGTCGTAGTCGAAGCCGCTGAAGATCATATCCATCGCCCCGAAGGACATTTCGATCATGCCAATCAGGAAGGCGATTTCCCCCAGGCTCCAACCGGCGATGCTGCCAAAGCGCTGGATGATCAGGGCAATCGACAGGATATACGACCAGGTTGCCAAACCCGGTCGACACGATATCCATCCAGAAGGAAAAGCGGAACTGCATCTGCGAGCGCAGCTGGAACGAGAGCATGCGCAGGTACATCTGAAGATTCCAGCGGAAGTTCGAGAACATCCTGTCTCCTAAGCGCTCAGCCGCCCTGAATCACCAGCCGGCGCACCCCGGCGCGCAGCGCCAGCTCGGATAAAGCCGCCAGGGCCAGGAACCAGAAAACCTGGTTGAGCAGCGCCAGCCCCAACTCCTGTCCCGCCAGCAGCCCCAGGTAGGCTTCTGACGGGGGTGTTGAACAGGGCCGGGAAAGGCGTCAGACGGCACAGGTTGGCAAACCAGTCCGGGTACAGGCGCAGCGGCATGATAAACCCGGAGAGCAGCTGCGAAACCGTAAATGCAATTCGCCCGATGCCGCGCGCGTCCGGCGTCCAAAAAGCCGCCAGGTTGACCAGGAAACGCCAGGCGAAAGTTGACCAGCCAGCCCAGCACCATCGCCAGGAGCAGCCCCAGCCACTGCCCCAACCGGCTGGGAACAACAACTGGGTAAACCAGCGCAAAAAAGGCCAGCAGCAGCAGGCCGCGGAAAATCAGGTTGACCAGCGCGCGGCCCAGGTCGCGCGCCATCCAGAAAGTGAACAGATGCAGCGGCTTGAGCAGGTCCGAGCCGATGCTGCCGCTGTATACCGTGCCCATCACATCCCAGGTGCCAAAAATAAACAGGATACGCGATCATACCCTGCGAAACCGCGATAAAGGTGATCGCCTCGCGCAGCGACAGCCCATTCACCTGCTGCTGGTCCCCGTACATCGCGACCAAAACCGCGACCTTCAACAGGGCAAAGAAAAAATTCGTCGCCAACCCAGACAGTATCGCCGTCCGGTAGGTGATCTGCTGTTGAAAGGAGAGGCGGATAATGCGCAGAAAGAGGGTCATGATGTATTATTATTGCCTGGAAATCGCCAATGTGTGACAGCAATGTGAGTTAAAAGGAACAGGCGAAAGGGGAATCCTTTCGCCTGTTCCACGAAATTAGAAATTGTTGTTAAGCCGCCGGGGCTTCTTCTTGCGCTTCCGGAAGCTCATAGCCCAGGTTGCGCAGGCTCTTCTTGAGGTCGATCAGGGCCTTGCGGCCAAAACCGTCGATCTCGAGGATGCTGCTTTCGCCCTGCGCCAGCCGTTCGAGCACCTGACCAACCGTGGTGACTTCCGCCTTGGTGAGGGCATCCGTCGCGCGGTCGCCCAGGCCCAGTTCACTGATCGGGCGGTTGGGCGAAATCTTGGAATCTTCGCGGGTGCGCTGCTGATCCACATAGCTCTGGCGAGCCTGCAGCTTGCGATAGAAGCGATCTACCTGACCTTCGCGGTCAACCAGGCGCTGCTGCTGACCGGTGAAGAACGGGTGGCACTTCGAGCAAACCTCGGTGCGAATCACTTTCTTGGTCGAACCCGTCGTCCAGGTATTCCCGCACGCACAAATTACTTGCGCATCCGGATAATAGGTCGGGTGAATATCATTCTTCATTGACAAACCATCCCTTTCTAAGAGTAACCCTACATCCGTCCTTCACAGATGGCGAAAGACGGGGCAGGACACGTCGAAACTCTACTCCGACTCCGCTACAGCCGGCTTTACGCTGACGCGCTTCTGACCGCTGGGGAGGGTTTCATAAACCACAATACCGTTCATGACAGCAAATATGGTATCATCTTTGCCAAGGCCAACGTTCAGGCCGGGCTTGATGCGCGTACCACGCTGGCGAACCAGAATATTGCCGGAGACAACCGTTTCACCTGCATATACCTTTACACCCAGGCGCTGTGAATTGCTGTCACGACCGTTGCGAACGGAACCACCACCTTTTTTATGTGCCATTGTTCCTACTCCACTTCGATCGAATTAACTTGTAAACGGGTGTACTGCTGGCGATGACCAGTCTTCACGCGGATGCGTTTCTTGGGGCGATAGCGGAAGATAACGATTTTCGGGCCCTTGACGTGCTCTACCACCGTAGCGCTAACCCGCGCTTTATCAACCAACGGGGCGCCCACAGCAATGTCATCGCCATCGACCAGCAGCAGTACCGAACCCAGATCAACCTGCTGACCAACTTCCACATCCATCCGGTCCACTTCAATCGTGGACCCTTCGACGGCTCGATACTGCTTGCCGCCGTTCTCAATAATTGCGTACTTCATCTCACTCTCCAATCTTCACTTCGCCGCAGGCTCCGCGCACAAGGGGGTTCGACCTTTGCGGTGTACATTCATTCTCGCTCTGCTCGATCGCTCTACGCCGGGCTGCGGGGAAGTTGGGGATTATGGAACCAAAGATACAATTGAATGCCCCAGCCAGTCCGCCGCCGGGGCAAAAGCAAGAGGTATTATACAGGCTTGCTGCGAGTTTGTCAACGGTTAAAAGATTAACCTGTGGACAGTTTTCCGTCTCTGGAACATGGAAACGAGGGATGGAACCAATCTTCACGATCTCTGGGGACGCAGCTTGCGTACATCCCCTTCCCGAACCGTCACCCCGGTAGCGTCCAGGTGTTCGAGAAAGGCCAGTACGTAACGCCGGCTGGTGTTGAGCTGATCGCGGAACTGCGCCGCGGTCAGGGTTTCTTCCCTGGCAAAATGCGCGCGCACCAGGCCGAGCATGCTGCTCATAATCCTGCTGGCGGAAAGCCACATCGGGCGAAACCGGGATGAGTTTGCCCAGGTCAACCAGCGCCTGGTACACATCCTCCCCCACCTCCGCCTGCGCATCCTTGACGGTCGGCGGGGCAAACGGCGCTTGCGCAAACTTTGCCAGCAGGCGCTCCACCTGGGCCTGCTGCGGCGGGGTAAAGCGGACCGCGTGCCCGGGCCGCCAGACCAGGTTGCCGCTCTCTTCCAACACATTTTCGGCTACCCAGCGCCGCATGGCGGCATTGAACAGGCGCGCGGCCGCAATTTTCAGGCGGCTTTTCAGCTCCTCGCGCGGCATGCCGCGCCGCAGCGGGATAAGCGCGGTGATAATTTTCCACCTCGCGCACTGCCCGGGCGGTATCGGTGTTCCACTGGGCCTGCCCATAGGCCAGCAAATCACTGTTTGGCGCGGCCGGACCCGGCTCAAGCACCACCAGCTGCCCGGTTTCCAGCAGTTCTTGCACCCCGGCCCTGGCCTGATCCTCCGCCAGCCGGGAGCGCGCCACCGCCTCGCGGATGGGAGCCGCGCCGGTGGCCTGAAAAGCCTGAAGCAGCACATCCGCGGGCGAGCCGTGCCGCAGGGATTCAAGCTGCGCGAACACTCCTTCGTCAAAACGCTTGTGGCGCCGGCGCGGCTGCGGATCGACCACCACCCCGCCGCCCAGCGTCTCACCGGGGGAAGGCCGGCGCAGGATGTAGCGGTCGCCGCGCACAGCCACCACCGGGTCGCGCAGTTCGAGCTGCAGCCAGCCCTCTCCGCCTGGAGCCAGCTCCTCGGCCCCCAACAGGCGCACCCGGGCCAGAATTTCCGCCGTTCCCAGGAAAAACTTCACTTCGCTGTTGTGCCGCAGCGGGCCAGAAGCATCCGGCAGCAGGCGGAAATGACACATCGATCAGGCGCGTGGTGCGGTATTTGCCCGGGGAAGCCAGCACCTCCCCGCGCCGCACCTGCTCCACTTCCAGCCCGCTGATATTGACCGCCGTGCGGCTGCCCGGCACGGCATGTTGTTCTTTCTGCTTGTGCGACTGCAGACCGCGGATCCGCCCGCGCAGCCCGCTGGGCAAAACTTCCACCTCTTCGCCCAGGCCAAAGCGCCCATCGATCAGCGTGCCGGTGACCACGGTGCCAAAGCCGGGGATGGTAAACACCCGGTCGATCGGCAGGCGCGGGCGGCCCAGGTCGGGGCGCGGCGGGCGCTCCGCCAGGCAGGCTTCCAGCGCAGCGGTCAAATCGGCCAACCCCGCGCCGGTTTTCGCCGACACGCGCAGCGATGGGCGCGTCTGCCAGCACGGTGCCCTGCACCGCCGTGCGCATATCCGCTTCGACCAGATCCAGCCATTCGGGCTCGTCGACCAGATCGGTCTTGGTCAGCACAATCACCCCCGCCTCGATCTGCAGCAGATCCAGGATGGCCAGGTGTTCGCGCGTCTGCGGCATCACGCCTTCATCCGCCGCCACGACAAACAAGACCGCATCGATCCCGCCCACGCCCGCCAGCATATTCTCGATGAAATCGCGGTGCCCGGGCACATCCACAATGCCAACCTGCTCGCCGTTGGGCAGCGTCATCCAGGCAAAGCCCAGATCGATGGTCATCTCGCGTTCTTGCTCTTCCTTCAGGCGATCAGGATGGATGCCCGGTCAGCGCCGCGACCAGGGTGGATTTGCCATGATCAACATGCCCGGCCGTGCCAATGACATGCATGTTTCCTCCGCCTAACCGGTCCGGCCAAAGACGCGATCGTACTGCTCCACCCATTCATGCGCCAGAGCCAGCAGGCTTTGCAGGCGTTTCTGGATCTCCTCGCGCATCTGGTGAACCACATCTTGCATTTCCTGGGTCAGATCTTCCAGGATGACAATGCGCTCGTTATAGCGCTCAAACTGGCGCATCTGCTCGCGGCCGCTGTTCTTCCTGAACCAGGGAGTAATTCGTCCAGCGTTTCTGATCGTCCGCCTTGAAGGCCACCCATTCCTGGCGGAAGCGGTCCTCCGTCAGGCGCTGCATTTCGGTGATCTCATTGATGCGCCGGTCAAAGCGCTGGGTGATCTCATCAAAGGCTTCCTGCGAGCGCTTGATCGAGCGGTGGGTGGCCTCGATGGCCTGCAGTTGAGCATCCAGCCCAACCCCCTGGCGCTCGATCAGCTCAAAGCGGGTCTGCCAGTCTTTCCAGATGCGTTCGCGTTCTACCGCGGCCATGTTCTGCTTGTCGATAAAACCGGCCACCGTCTGGCGGCGTTCGCTCTCCGCCGCCTGAAACTCGCTGATGCGCATTTCCATCTTGCGCACGCTGTCGCTGACCAGGTCCATCTTGCCACGCTGTTCATCCTGGCGTTTGCGCAGCGCGGCCACTTCGCCCTGCATATCGGTAATCCGCTTGGCCTCCTGGCGCTGGGCCTCTTCGAGCATCTTTTGCGAGCGCCGGTATTCCTCATCGGAGCGGCGGTATTCAACTATCTTCTGGTTGCCTTCTTCGATCAAACGCGCCAGGCGAAAATCTTCTTCCTGGCGCGCCTGGATAGATTTGCGCAGATCGGGGATTACGTCTTGATCGCGCCGCACCTCGGAAATGGCGCGGGTGAGCGTTTCCTGGTCCGCCAGCCGGGCCTTTTCCAGCTCGCGCTCGCGTTCCGCGCGCGCTTTTTCTACCGCTTCGATCGACCGGCTCAAATCGACGCGCAGCTGCGCCAGTGATGAATCGATCTGGTCGAACTTCGAAAGCATCGTGGAGATGCGCGTCACCTCTCCGCTGGTCTCTTTCCCTTGCTGCATCAGACCCGGTAAATTGCCCTCCATGGCGGCCAGCCGTTCTTCCAGAGTTTGGATGATGATCTTATCCTTGCGGCGTTCGTCGTCTAGCCAGTCCAGTCGTTTTGAGAGCTGTTCCAGGTCCATGGTTTATTCCCTTTCTGTCAATAAGTAACGGGGAGATCCCCATTCAATAAGCAGTGGAGTCGATATGCAAATAATTATAACCGGATTCGAAGGGTGCATTTTAGTTGGGGGGAAGACTGTGAGATTTCGCCTCCCGCGGCACGGCTGTGCCGCGGGAGGCGAAATCTCATACCTTTTTTTGAGCCGGTTTGGGGGTCAGGGCAGTTGTGGATATCCGGCCAGCAGGCCGGATAAAATCGGCAAGAAAGCCTGTGGGAAGAGGCCAATCAATAACAGGCTGATGATCCCCCCCAGCAGCAGGGAAATCTGAGCGCGGGTTTCGCAAAAAGCCTTTGGCTGAACACTCTTTGCTTGCGGTTCATCCCCGGCAGCCACCGGCACGCCGCTGGATAAGTCCGGCAAGCGGATCTGCCCAGGCAGCGAAGCGCCGCGCGCCAGAACGGAAAGCGCCCGGAAGGTGCTAAATAACATACCCACGCTGCCAGCCAGGGCCCAAAGCGCGGTGATCAGCGAATGGCGGGCCAATTCTTCTAAAAGCACCTGGCGGACCGGGAAAACGGCCAGCAGCGGCAGGCCCGCCAGAGTCAGCGCCGCCACCCCCAAACCGGCAGTGGCAAACGGCATGCGCTGCGCAATGCCCGACATATCTTCGAAGCGGGTAGAGCGTGCCTCGCGCAGCATAATCGACAGCGAAAGCGCCCACAAACCTACCCCGATCGTGCGGGGAAGGAACATACTGGCAAACATAATATTTCCTTCCCGGCTGGACAGGCTGATCGCCAGCAGGGAGAAGCCCGTCTCAACGATGATGGCATAGCCCATTAACCTGGCCAGATCCTTTTGGAAGGCGGCCCAGATCCCGGCGGTTACCACCATCAAGGCGCCGATTTGCCCGATCAACAGGAACAAATCTGGCGAGGCGCGCAGCCAGCCAAAACGATCCACGAAACTGAGGCCAATGAGGAGATTGGTGGTGGGCAGCAGGATAAGAATAAACCCGCTCGCATAGGGGGTGCTCTGCTCGGCCAGCAGGGGGACCCAGGTATAAAACGGGAAGACTGCCAACCAGAAGGCAAAACCGAGTCCGAGGAAAACGGTTGAAAAGGTTACCAGAGTCGTGTTGGCCGGGTTCGACTCAACACCCGCAATCGCCCAGCCGGCCAGCAGGATAAACGGCATGGCCAGGGTCTGGAAGATCAGGAAGCGCAGCACGCCCTGGCTAAAAACCTTCCCCGGCGGCGCCAGAACGGGCACCGCCAGCAGCACCGCCATTTCGATCAGCAAGGCCGCGTACAGGAATGGCTCCACCGCCTGCGCGGCCACCAGCAGCGCAACGATACCCAGGCCAACCGGGATCAGCAATAGATCGGCTCCGGCAGCCGCGCTGCCCGCAAACCAAAAGGCACACAGCACATAAATAAAGATCAGGAAACCCCGGTCCTGGCCGTCGATCAACAACCTGCGCCCGCCAAAAGCCAGGGTCGGGTCAACCGTGAAGGAAAGTCCGCCCAGATGGATGGTCTGGCCAATCGGCAGCAGCCAGGCGAGTGCTGCCAGCCCAAGGCACAGGATCGTCGCGAGCAAGAGGACCAGCCCTGAACGCTTGCGCAAGAACCAGAAGATCAACCCGGCCGCTCCGGGGAGGACAATCCAGATCAATGGAGCGCTCATTCCGGCTCCACCCCTTCGCCTGAAAGTGTATCCAGCAGGTAGGCCCCCACCAGCGCCAGACCCAGCGTTACCACCGCCAGCAGGCCGGCGACCAGCACTGAATTTTCGACCGCGGCGTAGATCAGTTCAAACCCGGACAGGGTAGTCAGTAGACCCAGCAGCACCCGCAGCGGCCGGGTCGTCATGCCCAGATGCACCAGGCCCATGCCAATCAAAATAATCGCGCCCATCACCAACGAAGAGGGCAAGGGCACCAGCGCCACGATGACCGGCGTGGTGGTAAAGGCCAGGATCCATACCAGGACGGCCACCAGGAAGCGGAATGTAAAAGCCGAACCGGAAGACTGCGGGTCTTCGACCAGTTCCGCGGCCGGTTGGGAAGCCCCCAAAACGGCTCCAGCCATCCAACCGGCGACCAGCTTTACCGCGGCCAGGCCAAAAGGCCACACCTGGATGACCAGCGCAAACACAGCCAGGTACTGGACTGCCAGCGCTACGATACTCCAGCGCCAGTTTTGGCTGAGCAGCAAGAACAGGCTCGACATCACCAGCACAATCACAGCCAGCATCGACAGGCGGTCAAGGATCATTTCGGCGCGCCCCCTGCCCCGGACCGGATCAACGAGATCAACAACGCCAGGATCACCAGCGACCATAAAATTCCGCCATCGCCTTCAAACATGGCCGTGATTAGCTGAACCACACCCTGTAAAACCCGGTAAACCCAGGCAACAAAGCGGTACAACCAGTTTAAGCGAAAAACCGCCCCAAGAACCGCTCCCACTCGCTGGATAAAAATGCTGACCCAGCGACCGGTAAGCGCGTCACCGGTAAAGAAACGGCGCAGTGAAAAAGCCAGGATGCCGCCAAATGCACCCACCAGCGCCAAAACAATGGCCGTCCACCATACCCCGGTGGTCAGCGACCCCGGCCAGCCGTAGATCCCGATCAGCCACTGGCCAAAAACAAGCAGCATCAGCCCGGCCGGGTAAACGGTGTGCACCCAGCGCTCCATGCGGTATAACTCATCTCGCGGGCGGATGGTATGGCGCAGGTAGCCCCAGATAAGGAACAGCACGCTCAGCAGGTACACCAGGGTGAGAAAACGGAAACTACCGCCGGCCAGCCCAAACCATCCGCTGGCAGCCGGGTTATACGGCAAGCCGGCAATCCCTAACATCCCCAGCAGTGGGATAAATAGAATTTGCCGGCGGCGCGCCGAAAAGAAGAATAATACACTTCCGGAAAAAATCAACGCCGTTCCCCAGGCAATGCTGGACTGCGGGTACCCATTGATGACGCTGGCGACCGCCAGCGCAGCCAGCGCGATGAACCAGAACGGGCGGCCGTTCACCTCGCTTTCCGCCACCAGCCACATACCGCTGCCGTATACGGCCGCCAGCGCGGTTAGCGCCAGAAGCAAGGGCTTCCACTCTACCGGAACCACCTGCTCTGGCATGCGTCCCAACACCATCAGGCTGGAAGCCGGGCCGACCATGCGCATCACATTCCCCAGGCCGCGCCAGACGTATACCTCGCGGGTATAGGGCAGGTTTAATGGCAGCACCCCCAGCCGCAGTCCCGCTGCCAGCAGCATAAAAATTGCCAGCGATGAAGGAATTGGCGTGAGATCAAACGGGAGCGACTGGGAGCGGGCAAACAGGATAGCCACAATTACCAGCAGGGTTCCCGTTACGCGCACCGAAAAAACCGCCACAGTCTGCTCACCCATGCGCCGGCCGGCCGAAGTTGATAAAACCATCACGCTTTCGATCAGGTCTACAGCCGTCCAGGTAACCACCAATGTGATCGGGTTGGCAGACATCACCGCGAGCAGCCCAAGCGCGGTGAAGGCCAGCCCGGCCGCCCACTGGTTCGGGCGAGCTTCTGTCTCCAGGCGGGCCGCGTCCGTCAGGATGAACGCCAGGGCCAGGGCTGCCAGGGCAAACACATACGGCCATGAATTGTAATCCAGCCGGAATGACAGCGGGCTCGAAAGCCCGGCGAAAATTTGCCACTGGTCCACGGTCAGATGCAGGGGAAGGCGCAAGCGCAAGAATACGGTCGCGGCAACCGCGGTGATCGCCAGCAGAGCAGCAACGAGCCAGGCAAAACCAATCCCGGGCCGGGCCTGCTGGAGAATGAAAATTCCCAGGGAAGCCAGGAGCAGGAGCAGGACCGGAAGCAGCAGCAGCAGTGAGATCATCGGGTATACGATCTACAGAACCGGCGCATTGGGACTGCGCTTCAAAAATTGTCCCAAACCTGGACGGCCCAGCCAGCGTTCGCGGTCGACAATCAAATGACCGCGCAGAAATACCTTATCCGGGTACCCGTTCAGCTCCCAACCTTCATACAGGTTGTAGTCGGTGCGGTGCTGGGCATGCGCCACGCCATACGTCACCTGGCGCTGCGGATCCCAGATCACGATATCCGCGTCTGCGCCGGGCAGCAGGGTGCCTTTGCGCGGATACAGGCCGAAGATTCGCGCCGGGTTGGTGCAGTTCAGGGCCACAAACTGGTTGGGGGTAAGCCTCCCTGCGCCGACACCACGGGTCCACAAAACCGGCAGCCGGTCGCCGACCCCCGGCAGACCGTTGGGGATCAGGGTAAAATTCTCCGCGCCCAGCTCTTTGCCGGGGATGCAGACTTCCTGACCTTCGTACTGGATGGGCTTGCGGCCATCGAAGAAGAAAGGGCAGTGGTCGGTGCCCACGGTCTGGATCACGCCGTCCTCCAGCCCCTGCCACAGGCGCGCGTTGTCCGCAGCGGTGCGCATGGGCGGCGAGCAGACCCACTTGGCGCCATCCGGGCGGCGCAGATCGTCGATGGTAAAAAACAGGTACTGCGGGCAGGTTTCGCCCATCACGGGCAGGCCGCGCTGGCGCGCATACTCCAGCATATCCACCTCGCCGCCCGCGTTCATGTGAACGATATACAGCGGCGCGCCTGCCTGGGCTGCCAGGGCTGCGCCGCGCAAAACCGCTTCCACCGCGCCCCAGGCCGGGCGGGTGAGGGCGTGCCATTCCGGCGCATGGTTGCCCGGCTGCCAGCGCTTCCGCGACCAGCACATCGATCACGTCGCCATTTTCGGCGTGCAGCATGGTCAGCATCCCGTTTTCCGCCGCGATACGCATCACCCGGAAGATATCGCCATCCGGAAAGGCGCAGGCGGTTGTTGTACGCGCTGAATACCTTGAGCGTGGTAATACCTTCCGCGACCAGGCCCGGGATCTCGGCCATGACCTGTTCGTCCAGGTGGGTGATATTCATGTGAAAGCCGAAATCGATGGCCGCGCGTGCATCCGCCTTGGCATGCCAGGCGTCCACATTGGCGATGAGCGGCGCGACCTCCTGCGGTACAAAATCGATCACCGTGGTGGTGCCGCCAAAGGCAGCCGCTTTGTGCCCGGTGTAGTGATCGTCCGAAGAAACGACCGTGCCCAACATGGGCAGGTCGAAATGGGTATGCACATCCACGCCGCCGGGCAGCACCAGCTTCCCGGCCGCATCGATCACCTCCGCGTTCTCCGGGGCGGGAAGATGCTGGCCAACGGCAGCAATGGTCTCACCTTCAACGAGAATATCCGCCTGAAACGTTTCGGCCGCGGTAATCAGAGTTCCAGATTTTATTAGCAGAGTCATTTGCTTACCGGTCCTTACCTGCTCCAATTCTACCAGAATGATTCGGCTGTGCGTCAGCCGCAGCTGACAGGACAGGCTTATCCCTCGTAATCCGCCGGCGCCTCGCCCGATTTACCCCAGTCGCCCAGGAAGGCCAGCAGGGCCGGGTCCAGGTCGATTTCCGGCAGATCCGCGGCCTGGTACGCCCCGGCGTTTAGCGCGCGTTCACGCAGCGAGCGCCATAAGATCTCCCGTTCCTCCGAACGCACCACCAGATCATTGATGGTGCGCGCTTCGCGCAGCAGCTCACCGGTGGTGTAGAGAAAGGTGATCCGCCGCCAGCGCCGGGCAGGAATCGGGCGCGGCAGCGTCTCGAGCGGGCCAAGCTGGATCTTGTAATACTCCTCATGCGCGCGCGGGTGATCCGGCTCATCCCGCAGCAGCTCGGCGCGGGTGGTCAGTTCGTGCCCGCGCACCTCGGCAATCGTTTCAATCTGCCAGCGATGCTCCTCGCCAAAAGCCGCGGCCTGGTAGAAGGCCAGGTAGTCGACGTTGACTACTTTCGGCGCGCGTGCGCAGCGGAATCCGGTACCAACCCAACAGGCGGGCAATTTCCAGATCGCGCGGGTGGGGGATTAGCCCGACCAGAATGAGGGCGGTAGAAGGAGGATAACCATCCATAGATATGGATCCATAGGGGTGCATCGATCGAAAAAATAGCGGCAGGGTTTCCCCTGCCGCCACAGGTTTATTCGTATTGTTGAACCAATCCCACCCGCTCGTTGAACGCTTTGATCAGCTCATCCACCTGACCGGCCTGTTTCTGGACATCCGTCCAGTAGCAGGGATCGTACCACTGGGCCTGGATTTCCTGGTAGGTTTTGCCCTGCTGTTCCACCCAGGTGTAGTACTTCAGGTTGTGGATGCGCTTGCGATCCGCGTAGGACAGCTCGGCCAGGTGATCGGTGGTCACGCCCTGCAGGTCGCGCGCGAAAACCTCGGCCGCGGCAAAATCGTCGAATTCGCCGGACTGCTCGCGGTATTCTTCAATGCGGGTACCGTACAGCTCCATCGAATCGGTCAGGACGGTCAGCACCACATCTTGCGGGCCCAGCTCGTAATACTTGGCAAACTTGATCGCCGACAGCATGTTGGCAATGCCGGAGAAACCCAGCAGATCCAAGCTGGCTGACCGTTTCTTCCGGGACGCCCTTGCGCGCCAGGTACCGCCGCCCGGCCGGCTCGTTGAACAGGCGCATGATGTTGACCACCGCATTATCATCAATCGCGACGACCAAATCGGTATTCTTGATATTGTGGATCCAGGGCACGTGCTTGTCGCCAATACCTTCGATGCGGTGCGCGCCAAAGCCATTGTTCAGCAGGGTGGGGCACTGCAGCGCTTCACTGGCAATAATCTTGCTGCCCGGGAAAACCTGCTTGAGGTAATCACCGCAGGCAATGGTCCCGGCCGAACCGGTGGTCAGCGCCACGCCGCGGTAGGTATCATCGGGCCCAAGCACCTGCTGCAGCACTTCTTCCATGGCATGCCCGGTGACTTCATAATGCCACAGGTAGTTGCCAAACTCTTCAAACTGGTTGAAGATCATCAGATCCTGGCCGGACTTGCGCAGTTCCCAGCATTTATCGAAGATCTCTTTGACATTCGATTCGCTGCCGGGGTGGCAATCACTTCCCCGGCAATTTTGGCAAGCCACTCAAAGCGCTCCTTGCTCATGCCTTCGGGCAGGATGGCAATCGACTGGCAGCCCAACAGGGCCGAGTCATACGCACCGCCGCGGCAGTAATTGCCGGTGGAAGGCCAGACGGCTTTTTGCGTGGTCGGGTCGAACTGCCCGGTGACCAGGCGCGGGACCAGGCAGCCAAACGCCGCGCCAACTTTATGCGCGCCGGTGGGGAACCATTTGCCCACCAGGGCGATCACCCGCGCCGGGGTGCCGGTCAGGCTGCTGGGAAGTTCAATGTAATTCACTCCACCAAAACCACCGCCGGCGGGCACCGGCTCATTTTTCCAGGTGATGCGGAACAGATTCAGCGGGGAAACATCCCACAGACCCACATTCTTGCAGCGCCGCTCGAACTTTCGGCGGCACGCGCGCGGGATCTTTCATCTGCGCAAAGGTTGGAATAATTATATTGCGCTCGCGGACCTGCTGTACCGTGCGCTGCCAGCCGGTCTGGATAAATGGTCAGATCAATCGTTGCCATAGCGGGTAAATTGCTCCTCAGAGAGTTCTGAATTCGAGATATGCCTGGATACATCCTCGGACGCATCTGCGGTTCATCGTCTGGGGCCTGGCTGACCACGTACAATGGGCGCCCTTTTACTTCATCATACACGCGGCCCAGGTATTCGCCCAGGATGCCCAGCGAGATCAGCTGCACGCCGCCCAGAAACAGCACCGCCACCAGGGTGGTCGCCTGGCCCAGTCAGCTCGATTCTGGTCAAGCAAGCGCATGATGATCACCACCGGGATCACCAGAATGCTCAAACCGGCGGCGACAAAGCCAAGATACGTGGCCAGTTGCAGCGGGAAATAGGAAAAGCCGGTAATGGCATTCATCGCCAGCTTGAACATTTTCTTGAACGGGTATTTGGTTGAGCCGGCAAAACGCGCCGCCCGTTTGTAAGGCACGCCCACCTGCCTGAAACCCACCCAGGCCGACATGCCGCGCAAAAAGCGGTGCCGCTCGCGCATGCGCTTCATCACGTTGACCACCTTGCGGTCCATCAGGCGGAAATCGCCGGTATCCAGGGGGATTTTCACATCCGTGATGCGGTAGATCAGGCGGTAAAACAGCGAAGCGGTCCACAGCTTAAACCAGGTTTCGCCTTCGCGCTCGGCGCGCACCGCATAAACCACCTCGTACCCTTCACGCCATTTGGCGATCAGTTCCAGGATCACTTCCGGCGGGTCCTGCAAATCCGCATCGATAATGATCACCGCCTCGCCGCGGGCATAATCCAGCCCGGCGGTCACCGCAATTTGATGGCCAAAATTGCGCGCAAAAATCACCGGGCGCACGCGCTCATCTTTTTCGGCCAGTTCGCGGATCATGGTCAGTTGAGCCATCGCGATGAGCCATCATCAACCAGGATCAGTTCCCAGGGCTCGCCGGTGCCGGTCCATCACTGCACTCACCCGCCGGTACAGTTCAGGCAGTCGATTCAGCCTCATTGAAAATCGGGGCAATAATCGAAAAAGTAGGCTTCATTCAGATCTTTCCTTAAAAAACATAATCTTCCCGCATCTATTTTACCCGGAAAGTGAAGCCAGATAGCGCTTTAAGGCCGTCAAGGTTGGCTCGATCACCGGCGCTGCGCCTGACCGCCGGCATGGCCGCGCGGGTATCCTTCAACCCAGAGCCGGTATTCAGGACCAGCACCGGGTCATCCGGGCCGATCATGCCCTGTTCCAGCTGCCTTCACCAGCCCGGCATAGGCAGCCGCGCCGGCCGGTTCGGCAAAGATCCCGGCCCGGCCCAGCTCGGCAATGGCTTTCAGGATTTCGCTATCTTTGACCACCAGGCAGTCGCCGCCGGTCTGGGTCACCGCCCGCACGGCGCGCACGCCGTCCCGCGGCAGGTCGACCGAAATGCTGTCGGCGAGGGTATTGGCCGTCACCGGCATAATTTTCTCCGTTTTGCCCAAAAAGGCATTGGCCACGGCCGCCGGATCCTTCGGCCTGGACGCCGAACAAGCGCGGCATGCCGTCCAGCCAGCCCAGGCTGTCCAGATCCTTGAAGCCCTTGTGGATGCCCGAGATGATATTGCCATCCCCAACCGAGACAAACACCGCCAGCGGGTCTGTTCAGCCGGTTGGTTCAGAAGCACCTGTTCCCAGATCTCAAACGCCGCGGTCTTTTTCCCTTCAGCGGTGAAGGGGTTATAGCCGGTGTTGCGGCAGTACCAGCCAAAGTTCTGCGCGGCCTGGATGGTCAGGTCAAAGGCCTGGTCATAATTTCCATCGACCAGGATCACCTGCGCGCCATAGATCAGCAGCTGGGCGATTTTGGCCGGCGGGGCGGTCTGGGGGGCAAAGATCACCGCCCGCTGCCCGACCGCCGCGCACATGCCGGCCAGCGCTGCGCCGGCATTTCCGGTGGAGGCGGTGACAACCACCTCTGCGCCGATTTCGCGGGCGCGCGCGACCACCACAGCGCTGGCGCGGTCCTTAAACGAAGCGGTCGGGTTGCGGCTTTCATCTTTGACCCACAACTGGCGCAGGTCCAGCTGTCGCGGCAGACTTGGACGGGGCGGTAAACAGGGCGTCCAGCCAGCGGCATGCAGCGGCGTGCCTGCCCCGCCCGGCTCGCCTACCGGCAGCAGCGGCAGGTAGCGCCACAGCGAAAATTCTTCGCCGGCAGTGAGATCGGTCAACGCTGGTAGACGCGCGGATGGCGGCGGTAATCCAGAACTACATTCAGGTTCCCGCCATCTTTCGGGCAGACATACTGCACTTCCTGCGGGCCGTAGTCTGCACCGCACAACGAGCAGCTATAGCCGGCAAAGGTTTGCCGAACAAAGTTTTGCACCATTCCGACTTATAAACCTCGCTCTCCACGGATGTACGGCAGGCCCAGCGCAGTCGGCGCGCCCAGGCGCTTGCGAATGGCCTCGCGCGAACCAATCACCAGCACGATGATGGTAAAGGCGTAGGGCAGCATCTGCAAGAAGAAGCCCAGATAGGGGTTGTAATAGAATGGGTTCGCCATGCCAAACAAAAGCAACGGGCCCTGAATATCCAGCACCAGGCGGCGCAGCGCGCCAAAAATATACGCGCCAACCGCCGCGCGCAGCGGGTTCCACTGCGCAAAAATCACCAGGCCAACCGCGATCCAACCCTGCCCGGCGGTCGTCAGCTCGCTGAACCAGCCCGGCGAAACGGCCAGGCTGATGGTCGCTCCGGCCAGCCCGGCCAGCATGCCACCCACAAAAACATAAAAATAGCGCTGGGCAAAAACATTCACCCCCAGCGTGTCCGCCGCAGCGGGATACTCGCCGACCGCGCGCAGATGCATGCCCGGGCGGGTGTAATTGATGAAATACCAGGCCAGGGGGAATAACAAATAGCCAATGTATACCAGGAGTTTCTGGTTGGTGAAGAAGATTGCCCCAAGCCAGGGGATTTGCATCAGCAGGGGAATATCATAGGAGGGCATCAGCGCGACCGTACCAGCTTTGCTCAGTCCTTCGCCCAAGCACCAGGCTGATCCCGGTGGCCATAAAGTTCAACGCCAGCCCGCTGACCACCTGGTCGGCCTGGAGGGTGATGGTGATAAAAGCATGCACCTGGCTGACCAGGCCGGCCGCCAGCATGGCGACCAGGATACCCAACCAGGGGTTGCCGGTGGCTACGGCAATACTAAAGGCGCTCATCGCGCCAATCAGCATCATGCCTTCCACACCCAGGTTCAGCACGCCCGAGCGCTCGGCGAAAATTTCGCCCAGGGTGGCGAACAGCAGCACGGTTCCAGTCGCAACGCCTGCCTGCAGGACAATCAACAAATCCATACCTCTATTTCTCCTCGGTGCGGCGAACGATGGCTAAGCTGATAGCGCAGGAAAAAATCACCCGCGATCAGGCACACCAGGATGATCCCCTGGATCAACTTGGGCACTCCGGAAGGCTGGATCTCGCGCCCGGCCAGGATCAGCGCCCCAAACAAAATCGAGACAAAGATGACTGCAACCGGGTTGAGCTTGGCCAGCCAGGCCACAATGATGCCGGTAAAGCCGTAGCCTGGAGAGATGGTGCCTTGCAGGCGGTGGACCACCCCGGTAATCTCGGACATGCCCGCCAGGCCCGCCAGCGCCCCGGAAACCATCATCACCAGAACAATATTGCGCGAGGTGGAAATGCCGGCGTAGCGGGCCGCGTTTGGATTATCGCCAATCAGGCGGATTTCATATCCCCACCGGCTGCGGTACAGGATCACCCAGACCACCACGGCCGCGATGATTGCCAGCACAATGCCCAGATGGGTGGTCAACCCGCGGAAAGCGGGCACCTGCGCGCTAAAATCGGTCAGCCGGGGCAGCCAGGCATTCTTGGGGAACACGCGCGACATCTGGAAGCCGCCTTCGGTCCAGACTGCGTAGATGAAGAAATCATTCCAGGCCACGGCAATATAGTTCATCATCAGGGTGCTAATAATTTCATTTACGCCAAACTTCGCTTTGAGGTAGCCGGGGACAAACCCCCATATCGCACCGCAAAGCATGCCAGCCGCGATCATGGTGATGATGAACAACCAGCGCGGGGCGGTTTCCGGCAGGAGCGGGGTCAGCACTACCGCGCTGGCGCCAAAGGCGCCTACAAAGAACTGCCCTTCCGCGCCAATATTCCATAAGCGCATGCGAAAAGCCAGCGCGCAGGCCAGGCCAACCAGCATCAGCGGAATGGCTTTGACCAGCGTGTCGGAAAAAACGCCAATATTGCCAAAGGATGCCTTGGCAATATGCGCGTAGGATGACCAGGGGTTGCCGCCCGCCAGCGCGATCACCACGGCGCCAATCAACAGGGCGACCACAACCGAAAGAAAGGATACCCAAAGGGTATACCAGCGCGGGACCTGGGTCAGGCGCGGCTCGATGCGGACCCGGTAGGGGAACCAGCTGCCCAACAGGCCGCCAGGCCGGGCTGGGACGAGCGGCTCGGTGGATGGATCGACCGGTTGGCTCATGGCATATTCTCCCCGGGGCTTTCCTGCAATGGAAGGTTTGTATTCTCTTGATCCACGATTTGATCCAGAGGCGTACCCGTCATCATGAGACCGATTTTCTCAATACTGCCATCCGTCACTTCCCCCATGATTTTCCCTTCGTAGATCACGTAAATCCGGTCGCTCAAGTCGAGCAGTTCGTCCAGCTCTTCCGAAATCAGCAGGATGGCCGCGCCGGCTTCCCGCTGCGCCAGCAGCAGCCGGTGGACCCCTTCAATCGCGCCCACATCCAGGCCGCGGGTGGGCTGCATGGCGATCATGAGGGCCGGCTGGTTCGATATTTCACGGGCCAGGATCACGCGCTGCAGGTTTCCGCCGGAAAGCATGCGCACCGGGGTATTGATGGAAGGCGCGATAATGTCATACGCCTTCTTCAACTCCGTCGCATACTGGTCCGCCGCGACGCTGCTCATCAGCCAGCCGCGCGCAATGGGCGCCTGGTCGTATTTTTTCATGATCACATTGTCGGTCACGCTTAAGTTCGGCGCGGTCCCAACATGGTTGCGGTCTTCCGGGATATGCGACACGCCCCGGCGGATCCCCTGGCGGACGGGCTGGTTGGCGATATCTTCGCCGACCACATTGATGATGCCCTGGCTGCAGTGGCGCATGCCGGTAATCACATCCGCCAGCTCGCGCTGACCATTGCCGGCCACACCCGCCAGGCCAACAATCTCACCCTGGCGAACTTCCAGGTTGATTCCGCGCAGCGCCTGGAGGCCTTTATCGTTCTCACACCGGAGATCTTTTACCGAAAGCACCACATCTCCCACCTGGTGCGCTTTCTTATGGTGGCGGAAGATTACCTCACGGCCAACCATCAAGCGGGCCAATTCGGTTTTCGTAATGCCCCGGGTGTCCAGTCCCGCCGCGGTCACTTTCCCCCGGCGAAGTACGGTGATGCGGTCGGAAATATCGGATACCTCGTTGAGCTTGTGGCTGATAAAAATAATGGATTTCCCCTCAGCCACCATGGCCCGCAAGGTCTGGAATAACATTTCAATCTCGGTGGGGGCAAGCACCGCGGTCGGCTCATCCATAATCAAAATATTCGCGCCGCGGTACAGCATTTTCAAAATCTCTACCCGCTGCTGCTCGCCGACCGAAAGCTGCCAGACATTGGCCCGCGGGTCAACTTCCAGGCCAAACCTTTTGCTCAAGTCGGCAACCGCCCGGTCATGGCGGGACAGATTCAGGAAAAAGCGCGGGGAATCTAATCCCAATAAAATATTCTCGGTTACCGTTTGCGACGGCACCAGCATAAAGTGCTGGTGGATCATGCCAATCCCCTGGGCAATGGCCTGGCGCGGAGAACTAAAAACCACCGGTTTCCCCTCCACCAGAATGGTACCCTCATCCGCGCGGTACAACCCGGCCAGAATATTCATCAGGGTGCTTTTGCCAGCGCCGTTTTCGCCTAACAAGGCATGGATTTCGCCTCTCCGCAGGGTGAAATCGACCGAATCATTGGCCAGCACGCCCGGAAACCGCTTGACGATGCCGCGCATTTGGACAACGTTTCTGCCGTCCATCGCGTCCGCGCTATTCCTAGCGTCCGCGCTATCCATTGGATTGGTTGAAAACTCCATCACGCCTCAAACCCTATCATCCAAACGAACCAGATGGTAACCGGTAAAAAGTGTACCTCGGGTACAAAATGATGAAGCCGGGGACCCGGTCGGGAACCGGCCTGGCCCCCGGCTTCACCCAAGTTTAACTATTTCGGCAGTTCGGCGGTAATACCTTCTGCCCACCACTGCATACAGTATTTACATTCCAGGCCAGGAGCGCCTGGAGGGAACTGGTCGAGGTCGGCCTGTTCGAATTTCTGGCCTTCCGGTACGATGACTTTGCCCGTATTGTCCTTGATCGGACCAGTGAACACGTCAAAGCGAGTGAACTGCCCGGCGACCATCTTTGCCAGGGTGTCCTTCACCAGTTTGATGTCTTCGGCGGGAAGCTCAGCAGCACCCTTGGTCGGCGTTTCGCCTTCCATGAAGCCGTACAGGCCCAGGCCGCCGGAGTCGGCGTCGAAGTAGTCCCAGCCTACTTTATAGCTCTTGTCCTGGATGGCCTTGATCACGCGCGAATAAACCGGGCCCCAATTCCAGTAGGGGGTGGTCAGGCAGCGATCGGCCTTGCAGGAGCCCTTCCAGTCATAGGTGATGCCCCACTTGCCCTTTTCGGTCGCCACATCCGCAACCGCGGGTGTATCGGCGCCGGTCAGGACCACATCCGCGCCGGCATCCATCAAAGAGGCGGCGGCTTCGCGTTCCTTTACCGGATCGTGCCAGGTGTTAATCCAGCGCACATCCACGGTGCATTCCGGGCAGGTCTTGCGCATGCCCAACGCCCAGGCATTGCCCAGGCGCAGTTCTTCCGGAATCGGGAAGGTGGCCATGTAGCCAAGCTTGGGGGCGCCGTCTAATTTGGCGCGGGAGCCGGCCAGCATACCCGCCAGGTACTTCATCGATTCCATGGCACCAAAGAGGTTGCCGAAGTTTTTCATATTGGATTTATAGCCACTGACGTGGATATAGGTGATATCCGGGAATTCATTCGACACGGTTTCCATCGGATCCATATAACCGAAGGAGGTGCCGAAGATCACATTAAAACCCTTGCGGGAAAGGGCGCGGAATACTTGCTCGGAATCGGCGCCTTCCGGGACGTTTTCGATATAGGCGGTGTGCACATTGGGCACATCCTTGTCTACAAACAGACGGCCTTCATCATGGGATTGTGACCAACCACCATCGTTGTGCGGGCCAATATAAACGAACGCAACGTTAAATTTCCCCGCGACAACATCGGGGATCTGGAAGCTGCCACCCGCATCGGCCGGGGCCGCGGTAGTAGCGGCAACTTCGGGGGCTTTGGTCGCTTCTTGCTGCGGAGCCTGGGTGGGCTGCGCGGTCGGCGTCTGGCAGGCGCTCAACACGAAGGCAACGATCAGCAACAGGGCAAATACTTTCGTTTTCATGAATATCTCCTCCTGAGTGGAAGATAACTGTTATGAAATGGACGCTGTTACGACACAGATTGGAAATTACGGGAAGGCAATTTCTTTGCGAGTTCACCTCCTTTCACAACAGGCCTGATAACCACTTTTGTTCAAACGATGACCATTGAAAGGTCCATCCTTGAATCTTTAAAGAAGTTCTTCCGTGTTCAAGCGGATCAGGAAATTCATACCCATAGTATTTTACCCGGAAAATAGCATCTTTGCCCTGTATTCAAATACCTCTTTGCGGGGTTATTCGCAATGGTTGCGAATAACCCATTGCCACCCCTGCGGCTTCGCCGCTGCCCCCTCAAAGGGGGCAAAGATTCTTTTTCGGGGCCATGCGGCTGGCTAAGCCAGCCGCATGGCCCCAAGCCCCATTTTTGTTAAGGTACTTTGCGCATCGCCCTGGCGGCAGCGCGGGGGGTAAATCCGCCCGCGCTGCCCCAGATGCTGAACCGGCGCGGGCTACATCGTCAGGGCCATGACGGCTTTTTGAACGTGCAGCCGGTTCTCGGCCTCATCGTATACGACCGAGTTCGGGCCGTCGATCACCGCATCGGTGACCTCAATGTTGCGGTCGGCGGGCAGCGGGTGCATATAGATCGCGTCTGGTTTGGCCAGCTTCAAGCGCCGCTCGTCGGTAATCCAATCCTTGTACTTATCAATGATCCGGGCGCTTTCGGCGGTGTCCGCGGTGTGGACCAGCGGGCCCCAGGACTTGGGGTACAGGATGTCGGCATCCTTAAAGGCCTCGTCCATGTCCTCCACGACTTCAAAACCGGTGCCGTACTTGCGGGCCTGCTCGCGGGCCTGCTCCATGATCTCAGGCATCAGGCGAAATTCCGGCGGGTGCGCCAGGACCACATCCATGCCAAAGCGCGGCATTTGCAGCACCAGGCTCTGCGGCACGGAGATTGGTTTCTGGTAGGAAGAAGCATAGGCCCAGGAAACCACCATCTTCTTGCGGCGCAGGTCGCGGCCTTTTTTCTCGATGATGGTCATTAAATCGGCCAGGATTTGGAACGGGTGATACACATCACACTGCATGTTGAGCACGGGCACGCGCGAATTTTTGGCTACCTCATTGATATACGCGTTGCCCTCCCCCCAGTCGCAGTGGCGGATGGCGATACCGTCGAAGTAGCGGCCAAAAATTTGCCCGATCTCCTTGGCGGTATCGCCGTGCGAAATCTGGGTTGTTTTTGAATCAATAAACGCGCCGTGCCCGCCCAACTGGGCCATGCCGGCTTCAAACGAAGCCCGGGTGCGCGTGCTGCTGAAGAAGAACAGCAGCGCCAGAACTTTATCACGCAGGTAGGCGTGCGGCTCGTTCAGGGCGCGCTTGCGCTTCAAGTCAAAGGCCACATCCAGAACCGTTTCGATTTCCTCCTTGCTAAAATCGAGATCGCTAATAAAGTCCCGTCCGTGTAAAAAGGTTTGCATGTTGAATCTCCTTAAGGATAAAAAAATAGCAATGTGTAGAAACGATCAGGGCTGGCAGCCGAGTTTGCTGCCTTCACCCGCGGCGGCAGCCGAGTTTTGTTCGATGCGCTTCCAAAGCGCGCAAAGGGCGGGTTGCAGTTCAGCCTGCTGGCCGGCTTCAGCGCTAAAAGAACGCGCCGAATCCAACTTTGACTCCATCGCGTATCCTTCAATAAACGGCAGCAGCTCGGATGGGTCGTTCCAACGCAGGCCAGCGGCCAGCGCCTGGTCTCCAAGGCTGACGATCGCGGCCCAATCCCCCTGCTGACGGGCGAGCTCGGCCTTCTGGTAGGAATAGCACCAGCCGTGGGCAGGTTCGCTGCCAAATTGTGCGGGCGGGCGGGCGGCCGCGCCGGATGCGCGCACCTGCGCCAGGCTCGTCATCGGCAGCGCCTGCGCCAGCCGGCCGGTAACCTCGGGTAAAAGGGCATCCGCTTCTGGCGAGAGGATTTTCAGGCAGGCCGGCGGGTTGTACGTAATCGCCAGGGTGCTGCTGGTGGTGGATTGGAAAACCACGCCGCGGTGGGTGCTTTCCACCGGCAGGTTTTTCTCCAGCCCCGGCAGGCCGGCGTGCTGCGTATCCATGCGCAGGTTCAGGTCAAAAAATTTATAACCAATCCGGCGGGTATGCTGCTCGGGCGCGTAGGTCCAGTTCAGCAGGGCGGTGAGATCGTTATCGCTGTAGCGGTTGAGCGGGATCACATCGAAGAGCGCCAGGGTTCCTGTTTCAAGGCCGGGCGCGCGCCAGGTAAGCTGCCAGGTAAAATCTTGCAGCTTGTGCCATTCCGCCCGGTATTCCTGGGCGTTGATAAAATGCATCCCCACCGCCAGCGCCACCAGCCCGGCTGCCAGCAGCGGGCGATAACGCGGCGTTACGGCCATCTCCAACAGCCCCGCCGCCACCAGGCTGGCGCCGAGCATAAAGGAAAGCGTCGAGCGGTCCCAGGGAAATTCCACCGTGACCGGAATACCGGTCAACCAGAAGATCGAGCCGCCCGCCAGCATCGCCAACAGGCCGATGCCAAACACCGTTTCACCCCAGTACTGCTTTCCATCTGGACCAACGGCAGTATGCGCCATCCGGCGCAAAAACAGCCAGACCAACGCAAGGCTGGCGGCGACCAGGGCCAGGTAGGCCAGCAGCGCGCGGCGTCCATCCGGTAGCTGCGCCGGCGCCTTCAGCGTAAGCAGCCAGGCCTTGCCCAGGCTGGTCCATACGTCGCGCGCCACGCTTTGCGCCAGGTGGGCAGCCGCCAGCAGCGGGCTCTGGCGCAGTTCTGCGAGCAGGACCGGTTTATAGGTGGGGAAAGAGAAGATAAAGACGCGCCAGACCAAAAAGGCCAGCACAACCGCCAGGGCCGGGAGCCAGGCCGCCAGGATGCGCTTCCACTGCGGGCGACCGGTGAGCCCCTGGCGGCGGGTGAATATCCACAGAAAGAGCGGGCGCAACACTTCCAGCCCAATAAAATATTCCAGCCAGAATAATCCGCCTGTCCCCAGCATGGTCAGCAGCGCCAGCGGCCAATAGCGCCTGGGTTGGCAGGCTGCCAGAAGCCTCGTCCCCAGCGAGAGCAGGAACAGGTCGAGCACGCAGAAATGCAGGATAAATTCCAGCGCGATCGGGTTCTGGCGGAAGCCAGGGTAAACGGCGAAGAGCAGCGCCGCGAGCGCGGCTTCGCGCTTGCGCTCGGGCCACACCAGCCCAAGCACCCACCATAACAGCACGCCGCTCAGCCAGCGCAGCAGCAGCAAGAAGACATGGTAAAACCAGACCGTCTCCCCAAACACAAAGGTACTGGCCGCATAAAACACGGCAGAAAACGGGCGGTCGATGGAGGCGAATTCACCCGGGCCCCACGGGCCCAACAGGTGGTAATACCACAAATAGGGCAGATCGTTGCCAAACAGTCCCATCCAGGGAATCCAAAGACCGTAGCTCAGCAGGACAATTCCCAACAGAGCCAGCGGCGTTTCCCAGCCTTGCAGACGACCCAGCCGAAGCTTCATCGGGGCTAGGGAATCAGGGCAGGCAGCAGGGCGTAAAATTCCGTTGCTTTTACGACCTCATCCAGCGAGACATTTTCGTTGGCGGTATGCGCGACCCGCTCATCACCCGGCCCAAAGCCAATGCTCGGGATACCCGCCTTGCCGGCCCAATAGATGCCATTGGTGCTGAAGTCCCACTTCCCACTGGGCATTTCCGGCAGTCCAATCGCCCGGCGGGCTTGCTGACCGGCTCCTACCAGCGGGTGGCTTTCATCGATCGCCCAGGCCGGGAAATATTTATCCACCGGGAAGACAAAGCCGGTGTAGGAAGGTTCATCATAAAAAAGTTCTTCCACGGTTACCGACTCGCGGTCTTTCGCGGCGATCAGCCCGCGCACCTGTTCGATGGCCTGCTCTTTGGTCTCGCCAAACGTCATCCGGCGGTCGATGAAAATGACCGCCTCATCCGGCACGGCGTTGATGCTGGGCGTGCTGACCGTCATATCGCTGACCGTAATTTTCGCGTGGCCCAAGAAAGGATGGTCGCCAAGGCGCGGCTCCAGGTCGCGGACGCCGGCAATCACCGGTAGAAGTTTGTAGATGGCATTATCGCCCAGGTGATTGCTGGCAGCATGCGCCGAGCGCCCCTTTGCGGTAACTTTCAGTTCAATGCGGCCTTTGTGCCCGCGGTAGACGTTCATGCGGGTCGGCTCCCCAATCACCACAAAATCCGGGCGAACCTTGGGATCTACTTCGACAAAGGTGTTGGGCGCAATCCCATCGCACCACTCTTCCATGTTGCCGAAGTAGTAGGCCGTCCAATCCTCCAACAGGCCCAGGTCGCGCGCAATCGCCAGGCCGTATACCATGCCGGGAGTACTGCCCTTCTCATCACAGGCTCCGCGCGCAAAAAGCTGGCCGTTTTCCACCTTGCCCACAAAAGGGTCCCATCCCCAGGCAGCCGGGTCCCCTACGCCCACCGTATCGATATGCGAATCGTACACCAGCACTCGCCCACCGGCCGCGTTCCGGCCAGCAATGCGTCCCAGGATATTGCCCATGCCGTCAAAGCGCACTTCATCGTAGCCCAACAAGCGCATTTCCGCGGCGATGCGCTCGCCGACGGCTTTTAGCTGCGAATTCATACTCGGGATTGCGCAAATCTCGCGCATAAACGCCAGGATTGCCGCGCGGGATTTCTCGACACGGCTTTGAATCTCTTCAATACGTTCTTGTGTGGCCATTGCTATTCCTTCGAGGTAACCGATTATTCTACAGGGAAAAAACGCACCCAACCCGGTTCAGTACTTAATCTCCCCAACCCGGCGAACGATCTGGAAACGGAAATACCCGGGTAAGAAATAACTCAGCGAATAATCTACCACGCGCTCTTCCAGCGCATACAGTTTGGCGACGAACTCAAGCAGCACATCTCCACGCTGAATTTCCAACGAGCGGGCAATCTCCGCCGAAGCAGCCGCCGCGCGAACTTCCGCTACGGAGCGGACCAGCTTCGGATCGCCCTTGTGCAGCAGCAGGTCGAGCACCGAACCGGTAAAGCCCTGTTGGAGATCCTCCTGGGCCATCAAATCCTCTGGCAGCAGATCCACCAGGTAGGCTACCGGGCGGTTGTCGGTCAAAATTACCCGGCGAACCTGGACCAGTTGGGCGCCCTCCGGCAGGCCTAGCGCTTCGGCTTGCTCAGGGTTCGCGCAAACCGTCTCGATATGCACGTCGCCCATGGATACATCCAACCCGATGCGCCGCGCCAGGCTCTCGATGCTTTCGAGCACTTCCAGACCCGACTCAAATACCGGCGGCTGGCCAATCACAAAGGTGCCCACACCCTGCCGGCGGCGAATAATGCCCTGCCCCTCAAACGAGCGCATGGCCTCTCGCAAGGTCGCCCGCGATACGCCCAGCTGCTTCGCCAGGTCCGGTTCAGCCGGCAACTTCGCGCCTGGCGGCGTGGATGCAATCATTTTTGCCAACAGCACTTGCAAACGCTGATAAGGATGGAGCGGACCACCCTCGCCATGCTGCTCTTTTGTACTCATTATGATCTTCCCTTACACCCGAGAGTCTATCAATTCCTAATTACCCATTCGTTTTCGCGGTAACTGCTCCATAATGCCCAATTTTCCAAGCAGTTACTCAAAAACGGACAAAACCTTAAAATGGTTTACGTCAACCAGCCCTTTATCGGAAATCCGCAAATCTGGGATCACCACCAGCCCCAGCAAGCTGAGCTGCATATTGGGATTGTTCAGGCCGCAGCCGCAGGCCCGGAAGCCATCCAGCACAGTTTGCGCTTTTTTCGCGACCGTTTCAGCGCGTTCGCTGGAGATCAACCCGGCAATTGGCAGATTAACCTCCCCGATCACTTTCCCATCGCGAACCACAACCTGCCCACCCCCCACCTGCGCCAGGTGATTGGCAGCCACAGCCATGCTCGCGTCATCCGTACCCACCACGATCATCTGGTGGCTGTCATGCGCCACGGTGGTCGCCACCGCACACGGAACGTTGAAACCAAAGCCGTGCACCAGCCCGACCTGCACCCCGCCGGTCGCCTGGTGACGTTCTACCAGGGCCACCTTGGCCAGGTCGCGCTGCGGGTCGGCCCGCACTTCGCCGGCCTGCACGGTAACCGGCAGCTTCAAATGGCGGGTGGGGGCCTGGTTTTCGATCACACCAATCACATTCGCCGTAACCTGGCTGTTCTTCGCCGAATGCAGGCGGAAATCCGCAGCTTCCAGCGGGCGCTGAAAGTGTACGGACCGTAACGCCCAATCGGGATAGGTAACCGCGGGCAGATCGACTTGCAGCTGACCGGCCTCGGCCACCACCTGACCCCTGGCAATCACCAGGTCTGGCGTGGAAGTTTGCCAGGTCTTCCACCAGAACCATATCCGCCCAGCGGCCGGGGGCGATCATGCCCATTTCACGGCTCAGCCCAAAATGCTCGGCGGTATTGATGGTCGCCATCTGGATGGCGGTGATCGGGGCCAGTCCCTGCGCGATGGCATGACGCAGCACGCGGTCCATATGGCCTTCGATAGGCCAGGGTCGCGGAATGCGAGTCATCGGTGCAGAGCAAGAAATTGCGCGGGTCGAGACGGGCTTCGGTTACCGCGCGCACCTGTTCGGCCACATCATGCCAGGCCGAGCCAAAGCGCATCATCACGCGCATGCCCTGGCGGGCGCGCGCAATCGCATCTTCCATCGCGGGTGCCTTCATGGTCATCCTGCGGACCCCCGGCGACATAACCGTGGAAGGGCAGCCCCAGGTCGGGCGACCGGGTAATGCCCGCCAATCACCTTGCCAGCGGCGCGCGTGTCGCGCCAGTTCGGCATGAATCTTGGCATCCCCGTTGTATACGGCCGGGTAGTTCATCATTTCTCCCAGCCCAACGATCCCGGGCCAGGTCAGCGCTTCGGCTACATCTTCGGGGCCGATCATCGCGCCAGCGGTTTCCAGCCCCGGCGCGGAGGGCACGCACGAGGGCATTTGCACGAAAACATGAATGGGCTGCTGCTGCGCCTCATCGACCATCAGGCGCACACCGCGCAGCCCGAATACATTGGCGATTTCATGCGGGTCGACAAACATGCCGGTTGTGCCGTGCGGGATCACCGCGCGCACAAATTCGGTCACCGTCAGCATGCCCGATTCGACGTGCATGTGCGCATCCAGCAGGCCGGGCGATATGATAGCGGTCTTGCGCATCGATCACGCGCGTATCCGCGCCAATGGTATGGCTGGCATCCGGCCCAACATACGCAATGCGGCCGTGATAGACGGCGACATCGCTGTCCGGAACAATTTCACCGGACTGCACGCACACCCACCGACCTCCGCGGATCACCAGGTCCGCCGGGCGGCGGCCCATGGCGCAGTCGACCAGCTCGTGCATATCGTAGATTAAGGAAAGCGGTTCTGGCTGCCATTTTGTGGTTCCTACTCCCCCGCCAGCAGGCGGTGCGCGGCCCGGTTATGCCGCTCGACCAGCGCGGGCACATCCACCGTCAGAAGCTGGCCATCCTGTACTACAGGCCGGCCATGAACAATATTCCAATCCACCCGCTGCGGCGCGCAGAAGACCAGCGCGGCGACCGGGTCATGCAGCGCGCCGGCATATTCCAGCCGGTTGAGATCGAAGGCAATTAAATCCGCGCACTTGCCGGCTTCCAGCGAGCCGATATCCGGGCGGCCCAGCACCGCCGCTCCGCCCCGGGTAGCCAATTCCAGCGCCTGGCGGGCGGTCATAATCCAGGCCTGGCGCTATCCCGGCGCCGGATGCCGTGGAAAGCGAGGCGCCTTCCAGGCTGGAACGCAGCCGCGCCAGCAGCATCGCCTGGCGCGCTTCGGCCAGCATATGCGAGCTGTCGTTGCTGGCAGAACCATCCACCCCCAGCCCAACCTTCACCTTGCTGCGCAGGTATTCGCGAACCGGCGCAATCCCGGAGGCCAGGCGCATATTCGAGGAGGGGCAGTGCGCCACCCCGCAGCCATGCTGGCTGAATACAGTGACTTCGCTGCGGATTCACGTACACGGCATGCGCAAACCACACATCCGCCCCAACCCATTCCACCTCTTGCATATATCCCACCGGGCGGTGGCCAAACTTTTCCAGGCAAAAAACTTCTTCATCCTGGGTTTCCGCCAGGTGGGTATGCAGCTGCACGCCATACTGGCGGGCCAGGCGGGCGCTCTGGCGCATCAATTCGCCGGTCACGCTGAACGGCGAGCACGGCGCCAGAACGATTTGCAGCATCGATCCGGGCTTGCCATCGTGGTACTGTTCGATCAGGCGGACCGAATCGGCCAGGATATGGTCTTCGGTATCGACCACGCTGTCGGGCGGCAGCCCACCCTGGCTCTCGCCCAGGCTCATCGAGCCGCGCGAAGCGTGCAGGCGCAGACCCACCTGTCTGGCCGCTTCGATTTCATCATCCAGGCGCGAGCCATTGGGGAACAGGTACAGGTGATCCGAGGCCGTGGTGCAGCCCGAAAGCGCCAGTTCGGCCAGGGCCGTCTGGGTGGAAATGAAGATATCTTCGGGGGTCATGCGCGCCCAGATGGGATAGAGCGTCTTGAGCCAGTTGAACAGGTTGGCATTCTGCGCGGCCGGGCACCGCCCGGGTAAGGGTCTGGTAAAAATGATGGTGCGTGTTTACCAGCCCGGGCAGAACGATATGCCCGCGCATGTCCAGCACCTGATCCGCTGTTTCCGGCAGCTCTTCCGTCCGGCCTACCTGGCGGATAATAGCCATTTTCCGCGTAAATTCCCCCACCGGGAATTTCCCGGCGCTGGTCATCCATGGTAACCAATAACGCTGCATTTCGGATCAGAAGTGTGGTCATAAAAAATAATATAATCACAAACCTACCGAAAAGTCAATTGTCAGACAATGGCAGCTATGCCACTTTACAGCTATTGCCCCTGGTCTGGCCAGTTTTACCGCCGCGCAGCGTATTTTGCAGCAGCATCGCGATGGTCATCACGCCAACCCCACCGGGAACCGGGGTGATCGCCCCGGCAACCTCTTTGACCTCATCGAAATCCACATCGCCCACCAGGCGGTAACCGCGCGGGCGGGCGGCATCTTCAACGCGGTTGATCCCAACATCGATCACCACCGCGCCGGGTTTTACCCAATCGGCCTTCACCATTTCCGCGCGGCCCACCGCCGCGACCAGCACATCCGCCTGGCGGACTACCGCAGGCAAATCTTGCGTGCGCGAGTGACAGATGGTAACGGTCGCATTGGCGCGCACCAGCAGCAGCGCCACCGGCATACCCACAATGTTCGAGCGGCCTAACACCACCGCGTTCACCCCGTTCAGGTCGGGAACAAACGCGTTCCAGTAAAACCATCACCCCGGCCGGCGTGCAGGGGATAAAGAGCGGGTCGCGCCCTTTTTGCGCCAGGCGCCCAATATTCACGGGATGAAAACCATCCACATCCTTTTCAATGCGGATCAGGCTGAGCACCTTTTCTTCGTCCAGCCCGGCCGGCAGCGGCAGCTGCACCAGAATGCCATGCACCTGCGGATCTTCATTCAGCCGCTGCACCACTTCTTCCACTTCTTGCTGGGTGGCAGTTTCCGGCAAGCGTATACGAAAAAGACCGGATGCCGGCTTCCTGGCAGGCTTTGTGCTTGGATTTTACATAAGACTGTGAGGCAGGGTTTTCGCCTACCAGAACGGTCGCCAGGCCAGGGATGGACTTACCCGCCTTGACCCGTTCAGCAACTTCACAGGCTACATCCGCCCGGATTTGTTTCGCGACGGCACTGCCGTCGATGATTTGTGCAGTCATGCGCTTCTCCTTGATCGTAGATAGTTTCTATTTCATTATAATGCCGCATAGAATCCGCAAGAGAAAACCAAACCCGAACAACGAGAATACGCTATAATCATATAGAACAACACACATTCCAAAAAATAATGAAATCCCCTTCGATTGGGTAGTAAGGCTCACACTTCGATTATGACAAATGAGACCATCCTAATCGTCGAAGATAACCCGGTAAACCAGAAATTGCTTGTTACAATCCTTCGCCCGCATGGTTACCGGCTGCTCACTGCCGTCGACGGCGAGGAAGCCATTACCATTGCCTACCAGGAACTTCCGCAACTCATCTTGATGGATCTGCAACTCCCCAAGATGAATGGTTATGCCGCCACGCAGCGGTTGAAAGCACATCCAGAAACAGCAAAAATCCCCATTATTGCATTGACTGCGCACGCCATGCCCGAAGAGCGCAACCATGCCCAGCAGGTTGGTTTCGACGGGTATATCACCAAGCCGATCGACACTCGATCCTTCCCAGGCCAGATTCGCGGTTTTTTAGAGCAGACGGATGTGTAGGTAGCTGGATGAGCATAAAGAGCCGGCTTCCAACGCGCCTGGTTAAGGAATGATTTCGCATGTTTTTTTATTTCACCCCGTACCAATACCCGCTGATATCGATCACTGTCATTGCCCTGTTTCTGATTGGCTACCTGATTAAGCGGCAAAAGGTACGCGGCGCGGCTGCTTTCATTTTCGTTCTTGTTGCAATTATTATCTGGGCGTTGGGGACAGCGCTGGAAATCGGCATTAGCAGTGTAGAAGCAAAAACGATCCTGCATAAACTTAGCCAAACCGGATTCATCTGGATGAATTTTGCCTGGCTGATTTTTTTGCTCCAGTTTGTACCCCAGGGAAGCTTGCAAAAGCCCCGCAGCCTGGTTCTGCTGGCCTGCCTCCCACTGCTCTTCATGATCCTGGCCTGGACGAACGAATATCACCGGCTCTTTTGGAGCGCCTTCTATCCGGAGGTTGGAGGATTATCCCAGGCGCTCGAAAGCACGCTGGGCATGGCCGGGTTAGCCAGTTTCGCGGTTGGGTTTAGGCTTCCTGCTGCTCGGAAGCGTGTTGATCGTAAAGACCGTGATGCGCGCGCGCGGACAACAATTTGGGCAATTGGTGGTGCTGCTGGCCTGTACCATTTTCCCCTGGGCAGGCAGTGTAATCGATGGGTTTTCCTTAACCGGAATCCACGCGGTTCACCTGACTCCATTCCTGCTAAACCTGAACGCGCTTGTGTTTTTGTTTGGCCTGACGCGCTACCGGCTGCTCAATATCATTCCCATCGCATACCAGAACATGGTGGACGGCATGCGCGACGGCATCCTGGTTCTGAGCCTGGAAAACCGGATCGTGCATTTGAACCCGCCGGCGCAGGCCATCCTCGGGGTGTCACTACGCGACCTGGTTGGACGATCCGTTGAACAGGCCCTGGCAGGGCAGCCCGAACTGCTTGCCAAGTGCTGCAAGTGGACGGATGAAAACATGTCGGAAGAAATTCATCTACCCAGCAGCGCAGGCGACTTTTTCTATGATCTGGGCCATTCCACCTTGCGGGACCGGCACGGCTATGCCATTGGCCGGCTGGTGACCCTGCGCGATATTACCAAACGCGTGCAGGCCGAGCATGTTTCGCGCCAGAACCAGTTTTTGTTGAAACAGTCCGAAGAAAAGTACCGCTCGCTGGTCGAAAATATTAATGAAGTCATTTTTACGGTAGACATGGAAGGTAAATTTACCTATATGAGCCCGGTGATTGAGCGCTATACCGGATTTTCACCGGAAGCCGTGATTGGCAAGCATTTTGACCGGATCGTTTACCCGGATGATCTCCCGATCGTGGAAGCGGGCGTGCAAAAATCGCTGACCCACCAGAGCCAGATCATGGAATTTCGTATTTTTGAACGCAATCGAAATATCCGTTACATGCGGGCTTATACCCGGCCAATACTGCAGGATGAACAGATTGTGGGTTTACAAGGTGTAGCAACCGATGTTACCGACCGCCGGCGGGTAGAAGAAGCATTGGAACGCCGCGCCTCCCAGCTAACCCTGTTAAATTACATCGGCGAGCAAATCGCCGCCATCATTGAGCTTAAGAATGTACTGGACAACGCCACCCGGCTTATCCAAAAGCATTTTGGGTTTTATCATGTGGCCATCTTTACCCCCAACTTCGAGCGTGGGGAGCTGCAGATGCGGTCCGCCTCGGGCGCCTTTTCGGACCTCTTCCCCGAGGATCATCACTTGAAATTCGGCCAGGGCGTGGTCGGTTGGACAGCCATGAACAAAACTACGCTGCTGGCAAACGATGTGCGGATTGAACCGCGCTATACCAACTTCTACCCCGACAAAATCCAGACCCGCGCCGAACTGGCTGTTCCGATCCTGGTGGGAGAGAAGATGGCCGGGGTATTAGACCTGCAAAGCCCACTGATCAATGCGTTTGACGATAACGATGTGCGCGTGATGGAGACAATTGCCGACCAGATCGCGATTGCCATGGAGAACGCCCGGCTGTATGAAGAGGTCCGGCGGCAGCTGAAAGACCGCGAGTACCGGGAAAATATGCTGCGCGTGCAGCGCGATTTACTGATGAAATTGAGCTCGGCAAAGAGCCTGGATGAAACGCTGCAGCTGGCAGTTGAAAACCTGTCGGCTGAGCTGCGCGCCAGCCGGGTAGCCATCTCGTTGATCGACTGGGAATATCAGAGTATCAAGCCGGTGGTGAGCCTGGGCTATCCATTGAACCGGCCCATGCTGCCAACCTCACTGGAGCGGAGTATCGCCGGGCGGGTTGCGCGAAACGCGCAGCCGATCCTGATCCCCAACGTGAATGCGGACCAAAACGCGCTGGAATTCTCACCCGGCACTGTTACCCTCCTGTGCGTGCCGTTAATTTCAAACGGCAAGGTGATCGGTGTGATCAGCCTGGAGAGCGGGCTGGCAAATGCCTTTTCGCATGAAGATCTGCGCCTGGTAACCATCCTTGCCAACAGCCTGGTAATGCTGATCGAGCGCGCGCGCCTCTTTGAAGAGGTGGAAAGGGCGCGCACCGAGTTAGAAAAACGAGCCACGGCCCTGGAAGAAGCCAACGCCAGCCTGCGCGAGCTGGACCGCCTGAAAAGCCATTTCCTGGCCAATATGAGCCACGAGCTGCGCACGCCGCTAAATTCCATCATTGGCTTCTCGGAAGTATTGGCAGATGAGCTGGCCGGCGTATTAAATGACGAACAGAAAGAATTCACCCTCGACATTCTGGACAGCGGCAAACATCTCCTGAAACTCATCAACGACCTGCTGGACTTTTCGAAGATTGAGGCCGGCCACCTGGCGCTGGAGACATCTACGTTTGAGGTCCGCGCTCTTTTTGAGGAACTGCGCATCACCATATCTCCTCTGGTCCAGAAAAAATCTCAGGTGCTTGTATTCCGCCAGGACGGCCCGCTGCCGCCCCTTTCCGCCGACCACCTGCGCATCAAACAAGTTTTCCTCAACCTGCTCGGCAACGCCAACAAATTCACACCTAATCAGGGGATGATTACGGTTTCCTGCCGGCGGGTAGAGCCAGACGGCCTGCTTTTCAGCATCCGCGACACCGGGATTGGCATTTGCCCAGACGACCACCAGCTCATATTCGAAGAATTTCGCCAGGTAGACGGCTCCCTCACCCGCGAGGTATCTGGTTCGGGGCTGGGATTGGCGATCAGCAAACGCATTGTTGAAATGCATCACGGGAAAATCTGGGTGGAAAGCGAGCTGGGACACGGCGCGACATTTTTCGTCAGCCTGCCAATCCAATGTTCCACAGACCCGGACAAAATAATTCTTTAGAGAGCGTGGTTTTAGGGGATCGGTGCTGCGCGCCGATCCCCTAAAACCACACGAATTCCCAGACAGCCCAATATAATCAATTCCATGAAGCAAACGCCATGATATAATTTATGCATACATGCGTATCCTGTAATGGAGGCTTGCTTCATGGAAATTACCAACACGCAATACAAGCATTGCGACATGGTTAAAGCCAAGGGCCGTGTTGACAGCTATACTGCCCCTCAACTCGCGGATGCGTTCAACCAGATTACCGACAGTGGACGCTACAAGCTCGCTTTTGATATGAGCGAACTCGATTTTCTCTCCAGCGCCGGTTTGCGGGTGCTTATAAACACCCAAAAGACTTGCAAGCGCTATAACCGCGGAGAATTGGTGCTGGTCAAAATACCAGAGAATATCTACGCTGCCCTCGACCTGGCCGGCTTCATCCCGCTCTTCAAGATTTTTGATGATGTTCTTGCCGCCATTGGAAGTTTCTAACACTCGCAAGTCCTCTTTCACGAAAACGAAATCCTTTCCAGGGCGCTACGCTAGCCTGGCAAGGATTGGTGATTTTGTGCGTAAAATGGCCCAGGACGCCGGCTTCGAAAGCTTCGCGGTTTACTCGATCGAGATGGCGGTGGACGAAGCGTGTTCGAATATCATTGAACACGCGTATGAAGGGGAAGGAAAAGGGGATATCCACTGCACCTGTTCGGTGACGGAGGATACGATGGAGGTGATCATCAAAGACCGGGGGAAACCCTTCGATCCATCCAGTGTGCCGCCGCCGAACCTGAGCAAAAATATCGATGATCGCCAGGCGCACGGCCTGGGATTGCATTTTATTCGCAAGTGGATGGATGATGTTCAATTCCTTAAGCAGGGGCCGGAGAACATCCTGACCATGGTGAAACACAAGTAATAATCCCCAATTTATAAAACTGTGTCTTTATGCAAGGAGAAGATGGTTTGACGAAAAATTCCAGGCAGGCGGCTGATCCCGAATGGAAACAGCTCCTGCACCTGGGTGAGCAGTTGGTTAACCACCCCACTCCCGCGGCCCAATGCGACCTGATTGTAGAAATCATCGGCCAATTGCTATCGGCCAGGGTCAGCGTCTGGTTAGCCAGCCCAAATTACCCTTTGCCAGGGGTTCAATCTACCGAGACCCTGCCAGACGCCGCGGCGACACCGATCATTCATCAGGCCATGGTAGAGCGCAAATTGCAGCTCCAGCCGCCTGGATGGCGCGCCATCAGGCGGGCCGGTTCTGGTGGCTGTGCCGCTCATGGTAAAGCAGCTTCTCCTCGGCGTGGTGCAGGTGGAGCGCTTTCAGGGTCCTGCATTCACCGAGAAAGAGCTTGGCCTGCTGGAAGGGTTGGTGACACATGCGGCCGTCGCGATGGAGCTGACCCGGCAAGAAACGCTGAAGAACTGGCGCATGGAACAGCTCAACCTGGTGCGCTCCGTCAGCGCCCAGATTACAGCCCTGCCCGGCCCGGATGAATTGTATGAGCATGTTACCCGGCTGATCCAGGAAATGTTTGGGTACGACTACGTAGCCATCTTTACGCTGGATGAAAATCAAAATACGCTCAGTTTCCGCGGCAGCGCCAGCCAGAACCAATCGACGCCGTTAACGCAGGACTTCTTTATTCAGGCCGGCGAAGGGATTATCGGCATCGTGGCGCAAAGTGGGGCTGAGATCGTCGCGCCGGATGTGCGCCTGGAAACCCGCTACCGCTATCTGGATGCGCTGCCCGAAACCCTTTCCGAGGCGGCATTACCGCTCAAAGTGGAAAACCGGATTCTGGGCGTACTTGATTTTCAATGTAACCGCATGAATGCCTTCCACGAGCGAGATATGCTGGTGCTGCGCTCGCTGGCCGACACCATCGCGCTGGCAATTGAGAGCAAGCACCTGGTTACCAAGCTGGAATGGCGGGCTGATCAGATTTCTTCGGTATTCGAAGTCAGTCACGCGCTGATCTCAATCCTGGATCTGGATGAACTGCTTGCCGAAGTGGTACGGCTCATCCGCAACCGCTTTGGTTATCCATTGGTGGATGTTTACACGGTTCACCCGGGCCGCCGGCTGGTGATTTACCAATCCGGAACCCGAGAGACCGGACAGCTGTCCAACGAGGAGAACCGCCACTTTGCGCTGGATGATCCCCACGGCATGATTCCGTGGGTGGCGCGCAATGGACGCACCTTACTTTCCAATGACGTCAACCTCGAACCGCTTTACCGGCTGGACGATATCGTGGCCGCAGAAACCCGGTCGGAGATCACCGTTCCGCTGGTGGTGGGTGACGAAATTCTGGGCGTGCTTGATATTCAAAGCCGCGAACCAAACGCCTTTGATGATAACGACCGCTCCTTGTTTGAAGCCCTCGCCGCGCCGGTGGCGGTCGCAATCCGCAATGCCAACCTTTATCGCTCTGAACAATGGCGCCGTAAAGTCGCCGAGAGCTTCCGGGATGTTGCCAATCTGGTCACAACCAACCGGCCCCTAAACCAACTGCTTGACTACATCCTTGAAAAGCTGGAGAGCATTTTGCCCTGCGACGCCTCGGCCATCTGGTTGATCCAGGAGGATGCGGCCAGGCAAACAGACGACCAGAGCGAAGCGGAAGAGCCGCTGGCCCGCCTGCGTTTGGCGGCCACGCGCAACCTGGACGAAGGCCGGCTCTTTGAGGTGCTGCAAGAAAAAACAACCCAACAAATGCTCCAACGGCCCTTGCAAACCGATCAGCCGCTCATCCGCCATCCCGACGATCCTTTAGGCCCATTAGGGGCGGCGTTGGGGTTCCGTTCGGATTATTCATCCATTGCCGCGCCCATGCGCACCCACAAGCGCTCGTTGGGGATTCTCACCCTGGCCCACCACCAGGATGGGCGCTACGGCAGCGAGGCGCAGGCTATCACGGCTACCTTTGCCAGTTATGCCGCGGTCGCCATTCAAAACGCCCGCCTGTATAACGAAACGCAGGAACAGGCGCTCATCTCCACCATGCTTTTGCAGGTCGCCGAAGCCAGCCAGAGCATCATGAGTGTGGATGATCTGCTCTCAACCATGATCCGGCTGACCCGGTTGTTAATGGGGGTAAAAAAGTGCGCCTTCCTGCTTTGGGAAGATGGGCTGCAAAATTTCGAGATCAAGGCCTGGTACGGGTTCGAGCCGGCCGGGACCGCGCCCTGGTTATACTCCCCGCGCTTACCGGCCCTCACCCGCCTGATCTCTGAGCAAACCATGCTCTACCTGGACGACCCAGCCAGCGAGCTCAACCTGCCCGAACTGGGCCTCACGCCGGCGCTGAACCAAAATTTCCCAGAGGCAAGCGAACCGGGCACCATAATCATGCTGCCGCTGCTCATCCGCCACGAGGTAATTGGCGCTTTTCTGGTCGGCCTGCAAATGGCATCCCTGCCGGGGGAGGAAGCCGCCTTCGATCCAAAAGCCCTGGCAATTCTCCAAGGCATCGCTCACCAGACTTCGTTGACGGTGGATAATTTGCGCCTTCAGGAGGCTCGCCAGGAAGAAGCCTACGTCACCACCGCTCTCTTGCAGGTTGCGCAAGCGGTCGTCACCTCCAATGATTTAAATGACACCCTGGATACCATCGTACACCTGCTGCCCATCCTGGTTGGTATCGAAACGTGTGTTATTTATCTTTGGGATGCGACCAACAGCCTTTTCCGCCCGACCCAGGTTTCGGTAAACTCGCGCCGCGAAGAAGAATCGATCCTGGCGCGGGCATTTGCGCCCGGCGAAAACCAGCTGCTGGATGCCATCCGCAGGAGCGGCGAAACACAGATGTGCCAGATCCCCGACTCAAACCTGCCGATTGAAGAATGGGGAGCGCTCAACTGCCAGCCGTACGATCAACTGAACGAACAGATCGTCTCCCTGCGCGGGGATTGGGCTTTGGGATACCCGCTTTCCATTCAAGGGCATGTGATGGGAGCGCTGCTGGTACGCGAAACGACGGCTTCATCCGCTTTCTGGGAACGCCGCATGGAGATCATTCACGGCATCGCGCAGCAAACTTCCCTCGCCATTCAGAATGACCTGCTCAAGCAAGAAATGGTTGAAACCGAACGGATGGAACGCGAAATTCAGTTAGCCCGCCAGATCCAGGAAACCTTCCTGCCGGATGAGCTGCCCAAGCTCAACCAGTGGGAGCTGGATATGCGCTGGGAAACCGCCCGCGAGATTGGCGGCGACTTCTACGACATTTTTAAATTGAGTGAGAACCGGGTTGGACTGGTGATTGCCGATGTCGCCGATAAGGGCTTGCCCGCGGCGCTGTATATGACGGTTGCCCGCACGCTCATTCGAGCCGGCGCGGCGGATGCTTCCTCGCCGGTAAAGGTTTTGGAAGAGGCCAACCGGTTGTTAATCAATGATTCCACCGATTCGATGTTTATCACCGCGGTGTATGCCATCCTGTCGCTGGATACGGGCGAGCTTCTGTATGCCAATGCCGGTCATAACCGCCCGCTGCTGTATCATATCAAGACGGGCGAGTTAGAGACGCTGCCCAAGGGCGGGATCGCGCTGGGGATCCTGGAAACGCTGGGACTGACGGAACACCGGCTGGTAATACAACCGGGCGATTCACTGATCCTGTACACCGATGGGGTGACCGACCTGCTCTCTCCAAGCGGTGAATTCTTCGGCGAGCAGCGCCTGCACCAGGTGATCCGCGAACACGGCAAAGATCGCATCCAGGATATGCTCGAATTCCTGGATGACGCAATGATCGAGTTTCGCCGGGGCACCCCGCCCGCGGATGATGTGACGCTGTTAGCCGTGCGCCGCGCAGCCGGCCCGGCGCGCAAGGCCGCGCCGCAAGAGCCAAAGCCAGGAGCAAAAACCCGGTTAAGCGGACCTACTCAAAGAACAATGCCCACCATACTTCCCAGTTCTCAATGACGGTAGGCGTCGGCGTCACCTGGATCACCGGTTCGAGGGTCTGGCCAGCAGGGGTTAAGGGGACGATCACCTGATCGCCGGGGCGGGCCATCCGGGCTTCATCGCGCGCCCATTCTTCAACAGCCTGGTCAGAGGTGGCATAGGCGGCCAAAGTATCCAGGGCCACTTTGGTGATACTGTAATAGCCGACCTCCGTACTCAGCTTATCCCGCTCGCTGGATAAGTGGAAATACTCGCTCAGCCGGCTGTTGAGATTCATCATCAACAAAACCAGGAGAACGACAGCCCCCAGGCCGATTATTTTTTTTCGGGCCTCCCAAACCATTTTCATCATTGTTATGTTACCGCAGGTTGTTGCAGGAATCAAGCCAGGCAAGGGACAGAATCAGGGCTATTCGCAAAGTCTAGCGACTAGCCCTGCTGTGGGGGCAAGAACCACCCCCTGCCCCCTCCTGGCTTCGCCGGAGGGGGAAAATAATTTTGTGGGGTATGCGCGACGCGATTCGCGCCGCGCATACCCCACTCCCCAGGAAAACAAGTACTTTGCGAATCGCCGTGGGGACAGAATCAGGGCTTTCACAAAGCCGAGCGTTTTGTGAAAGCCCTGAACAGAGCGCCATCCCCCGGCCGGGAGAAAATAGATTTTGGGGTAGCGATGGCCGCTTTGCGGCCATCGCTACCCCAAACCCCGAAAAGAGGAAGGGGGGCTTTAAACAATCAATCCCTAACGGTAAATTAGGGATCGACCTTGTTGTGTGCCGAAGGAGGGACTTGAACCCTCACGAGCGTAAGCTCACTAAGCCCTGAACCTAGCGCGTCTGCCAATTCCGCCACTTCGGCTTGCTAAATATTCGCTGCACTTACGGAGTGTATTTTAAGCGCTTTTTCAAATTTGTCAACCTTTTTAAACTTTTTACCTGTTTTTTCTTCGTATCATGGCTACGACCATGCTATAATCGCTAATGATCATCCAGGGAGTCGCATGAAACAGCTGTTGCCACTTATACTTGACCTTCTTACCACTCCCCAGGGCAGCCTGATTTATCACCTGATCCTGGCGTTTTCTATCATTTCCAGTCTGCAAGCCGCATGGATTGGAAGACAGACCAGTACCCACCGCCATCTAGGCCGGTTGACATTCGGGCTTGGGATGCTGCTTCTGGGGCAAATTGTGCTTTTCTTGAGCAGCGGTCTGTCCTGGCAGCAGGTGGTAAACGAGAACTTATATTTACCGTCGCTCGACCGGGCGATTATCTTATTCAGCCTCGTCTGGTTAGTGTGGTTGTGGAACTTCCCTGAACCAGCCAGGTTAGGCGACCTGGTCACCGGCTTTCTCAACCTGGGTGTGATCATCCTGTTTATCTTTTCCTTGACCAGCTGGAGCGCCCAGGGCGCGAACCAGCCGTTCAACGATACCCAACTGGATTGGATGTGGGAACTTGCCGCGCTATTCGTCGTCTTATTAGGAATGGCACTCTTAATTTTCTCGCGTCCGGCCGGATGGGGTTTTGGCTTAGGGATGCTCAGCCTGTTCCTGGCCGGCATCGTGGCTCACCTGACCCTCGGCCCGGCAAAAGGCAACCTTTCCGGCTACCTACGCTTAGGCCAGCTGGCCGCGTACCCACTCCTACCGGCGCTGCTCTACCGCCTTTCCACGCTGGAAGCCGCGGCTGCCTCATCTACCAGGGCCATGCGGGGAGCGGAAACCGGTACACCCGCCTCCACCCCACGCCCGCAGGAGCGCCGCCGCTACAGTTCCAGCGCGCGCACGGTGCGCGCCTGGCTGGAGATGCATAACGCTACCGAGCCAGAAAAAGTGGTCGCGGGAATGGCAAAAGGTATCGCCCACACCATGCTGGCCGATTTGTGTTTCATCGTCAGCGGCCCCAATTTTGGACATATCGTTCTGAAAAGCGGGTACGACCTGATCCGGGAAGAAGAGATCCAGGGCACCATGCTGGAACAGGGACAACTGCCGATGATCTCCAACGCTTTACAGCGCGGCAAGGCGTTGTGCATCACCACCAACGACTCGCAGCCGGCCGACATGATCACGCTCAGCATGGCATTAGGTCTTAAAGAAACCGGCAGTCTCATGTATATCCCCCTGATGGTCTCGGAAAAACCGCTGGGTGGTATCCTGTTCCTTTCCCCCTACTCAAACCGCCAATGGAACACGGATGACCAGAACTATCTCTCTTCCGAGATTGAGATAATCGCCGGGATACTCGAGCACGCGCAGCAGGCGGAAGGCCGGCAGGCTTCGGAGAAAATCGGGGAAAACCTGCGCGCTGAAGTTGAAAATCTTCGTCAGGAAAACCAGGTCCTGCAGATTGAGATCAATCAGGTGCGCCAGAACGCACAGTCCATCCAACTACCGGCTCCGGAAATGGACCTGAGCGCGCTGGTTGCGCTGCAACAGGAAGCCCAGGACCAGATTGCCAGCCTGCAAGCCGAGAACGAACGCCTCCAGTCGGCTCTGAAGGAACAGGGCATTACGGTGCTTTCTCCGGAAGAATTCCAACGTCTCGAAGCAGAGCTGCGTTCTACCCTGCAGGAAATTGCGCTCCTACAAAACCAGCTGGCGGAATCGAACGCACGCAATATGATGCTCGAGCGCGAAATCCACCAGGCCGGGGGCGTGAATGAGGACCATGAAGTCGTCATTTCCATCGTCCAGGAAATTCGCCAGCCAATGTCATCGATCATCGGGTATACCGATTTGTTGATCTCCGAAACGGGCGGCATTTTAGGCGCGCTACAGCGCAAGTTCCTGGAACGGATTAAGGCCTCTACCGAGCGCATGCATTCAATGCTCGATGACCTGATCCAGGTCGCCACGCTGGGTGAAGGGCTGTTAGAGCTGCTCCCGCAGCCGGTTGAGCTCGGGGCCATCATCGACGGCGCAATCACGGACACCAGCGCACAAATCCGCGAAAAGAACATCTCCCTGCATGTGGATCTCCCGGAAGAGATGCCGCAAATCAATGCCGACCGGGATGCCATCCAGCAAATCGTCCTGCACCTGCTGCAAAACGCGGGCACCGTTACGCCTCAAGAGGGCAACATCACCCTGCGCGCGCGCATCCAGAAGGACGATAAAGATGATTACCTTCTGCTGCAAGTATCGGACAGCGGCGGCGGCCTGCAACCGGAAGACCTGCCGCGCGTGTTTGCTCGGCGCTACCGCGCAGACCTGCCGTTGATTGAAGGGCTGGGCGATACCGGCGTGGGCCTTTCGATTGCCAAGGCCCTGGTTGAAGCGCACGGGGGCCGTATCTGGGTAGACAGCGTCGCGGGTGAGAGCACCACCTTTAGCGTGCTGCTGCCGGTCCGTCCAAGCCTGATCAATACACCGCTCGAATGAAAAACGCCAGTCAGCTCTTCCTGGGATTACTTTCTGCTGTCGGCACGACAGTTTTGGTACTGTCAGCCGCCTCCCTGGCTTTGCTGGAAGGGGGCGCAGGGATCGCACCTGCTGCCATCCCCGCCACGCAAACCCCGGTCTCCGTTACCGCCAGCCCGCTGCCGATTGTAAATGTTTCCACTCCCCAGGCAGTGACCATGACCGCAACTGCAACCCCGACCGAAGCGCTGCACTGCCAAAATACCCCAGCGGATTGGGCGCCCTATGCCGTTCAGCCGGGCGATACGATCACCAGCCTGGTGACCCAAAGCGGCGCAGCCATGGATGAATTTCTGAAAGCCAACTGTTTCGTGAGCGCCACGCTCCGCCTCGAACCGGGCTGGGTGGTATTCCTGCCCCCCACCGCTCCGACGGCCACAGTGACCATGACGCCAACCCCCGAGCTGCCCACGCCAACCTCCTGCGGCGCTCCGTATGGCTGGGTGAATTATATTGTCCAACCCGGCGACACCCTGTTCCGGCTGAGCCTGTCCTTAGGGATCAGCCAGTATCAACTGCAGTCGGCCAACTGCCTCACCGACACGCGCATTTATGCCGGGCAAATGCTGCGCGTGCCCTTCATTCCCGTCCGCCCACCCATCATCACCTTAACACCCACCCTAACCCAAACGGCGCAAGCCAGCGATACCCCGGTCCCCACCTTCACCAACACCCCGGTTACGCCGGTTGGCAAGCAGAACCAGAGCATCAGTTTTGACGCGCTGCCGGACCAGGTGTTTGGCGACCCTGCATTCAGCGTAAACGCCAGCGCCAGTTCGGGTTTACCGGTCAGCTTTAGCGCTTCCGGGAATTGTACGATTGCGGGCGCTACCGTCACGCTGACGGGCGCCGGGAACTGCTCGATCACCGCCACCCAGCCGGGGAACGGCAGCTATAACCCCGCTGCCCCAGTTATCCAGACGTTCCAGATCGCAAAAGCCAGCCAGACGATCGATTTCAACCCACCGGCTGATAAAACCATCGGAGACCCGCCTTTCTCTGTCAGCGCCAGCGCTTCTTCCGGCCTGCCGGTAAGCTTCAGCGCATCCGGGAGCTGCAGTATCGCGGGAGCAGTGGTTTCTATTGACAGCGTTGGAAGCTGCGCTATCACAGCCTCTCAGGATGGCAACAGCGATTACGCCGCCGCCACACCAGTCACGCACACCTTCCAAATCAACCAGGCCAGCCAAACGATTACGTTCGGCCCGCTGCCCGACCGGACGGCTGCCGAATCACCCTTCACGGTCAGCGCGTCGTCTACATCGGGCCTGCCGGTTAGCTTTAGCGCCTCCGGAAACTGCACGATCGCCGGCAGCACCGTCTCCCTGACGGGTGTCGGGAGCTGCACCGTTACTGCCTCACAACCAGGCGACAGCAGCACCCTGCCGGCAGCAGATGTTTCGCACAATTTCCAGATAAAGTAACCCGAACCGGCGCGCCTGAACCGCCTGCCTGGTTTCGCTATGCAACCTCATCCAAACTATTAATCTATCATCCATCTGAAATTCCACGCTGACATGACCAAACCCCTTATTCGTCTTACCCTGGTATTAATACTGGTATCGCTTGCATGCAGCCTGCCCGCTTATGCGGAGACCCAGCCCACGCCAAAGGCCGTCGCACAGCTGCTCGTCACGGCGGGTCCGGACGCTACGGCCACCTCCACGCCCTTCCAACCGGTTGGGCCCACGGCGACCCTGCCCGCAACCGAAACCCCCTTGCCAACCGTGACCCCCGAACCGGATATGGCGGAAATTCCAGAAATCCCGACCCCCATCCGGATCAATCAAAAGCTGCCGGAGGGGATGCTCAACCTGCTCGTGCTGGGCAACGATTGGCGCGCCAGTTCTGGTTTTCGCACGGATGTGATCTTGTTTGTTTCCGTCAACACCGGCAAAGGCACGGTAAGCGTCGTTTCATTCCCGCGAGACCTGTATGTGACCATTCCCGGCTGGGGCACCGACCGCATTAATACCGCCTTTACGCGCGGCGGCTTTTCCATGCTGGCCGACACCTTCGAATACAATTTTGGCGTACGCCCCACGCATTACGTCATGACCAATTTCCAGGGTTTTGTCGGCATCATCGACAGCCTGAATGGGATTAATGTAAACATCGGGCAGTACCTATCAGACAAATGCGACCTGCCGCAAGCTGTTAACACCTACTGCACGGTCTATCCAGGCGTTATGACGATGGACGGGGATACCGCGCTGTGGTACGTGCGCTCCCGCCATACCAGCAGCGACTTTGACCGCGGCCGGCGCGCGCAGGAAGTCTTATATGCTATCTTCGCGAAAATGATGAGCCTGAACGCCCTCACACGCCTGCCGGAGCTGTATTCCGCTTACCAGAGTAGTGTAGACACCAACCTGAGCATCGATATCATGGCGCCTTTAATGCCCGTCGCCTCCCAGGTGATCGGCGATTCGGAGCGCGTCTACCGCTACACGATTGGGCCTGCTGAGGCATCCCCATTTACCACCAGCGGCGGGGCCATGGTGCTGCTGCCCAATTACCAGGCCATTACCGCAATTCTCAAAGAAGCGGTCTTTGGCCATTAGAAGTAATGCTAAGACTGCTCGCGGCCCGCGCCAGAATCCGGCCGGTCTTGCAAAAATATAAAAACTAGTCCATTTTCGAATTGACAAATTCGATTGATTTGTGTAAACTCGAATTGGTTAATCTATGCGAAAATCAACCCGTTTTGGAGGCGTATGCCATTAGACTCCAACCCACTTCCGGCGGCCCACATTACTCCACAAACCCCGCTGCTGCCCGCTATTCGTTCATGGGAGATCTATTTACTGGATCAGGGAAAATCGCTGTATACCATTAAGGCATTTATCGGCGATCTTCAGCTCCTGACCAGTTATCTCCCCGCCGACCGGACCATTGGCACGGTAACAACCAACGATCTGAACCATTTCTTGCAATGGCTGCAGAAGGGCCGCGGCGTGCCATGCAGTCCCAAAAGCCTGGCCCGCCGGATAACCTCCCTGAAATCGTTCTATCGCTGGTTACATCAGGCAGGCGTGCTGGTCATCGACCCGGCTGAGAAGGTGGTCCAGCAGTCGGTGATGAGCCCGCTGCCCACCGTGCTCACCAAAGACGAAACCCAGCGCGTATTGGAAACCGCCGCGGCCTACCGCACCGCCCGCAAACCAGATGCGCGTCCTTTCACACTGCTCTCCCTGATCCTGAACACCGGGATTAAAAAGGGCGAATGCCTGGCGCTTACGCTCAACCATGTGGACCTGGAAGCGCCCAATGGCCCGATCCTTTTCGTGCGCTACACCAGCCCTGGGAACCGCTATAAAGAACGCAAGATTCCGCTCTCCGCCGAGTGGGTAGCAGCCTACCAGGAGTACCTGGCACAGTACAAACCAGCCGACCGAATTTTTCCCTGGTCCCCGCGCCGCCTGGAATACCTGCTGGAAGATATCGGCAAAGAAGCCGGGCTCGACAAACACCTCTCCTTCGATATGTGCCGCTGGACGTGCGCGCTGGATGCCTGGGAAGCGGGCATGGAGCCGGATAAGATCCGCCAGAAACTGGGTATTTCAAAAATCCAGTGGCGTGAAATCAACCTCAAACTCCGCCAGCTGTCTGGGGAACAACCGGTTGAAATAGAAGAAGTAAGTTAAACCGACTGCTCATCTTCCTCCACCCGGAAGAGCCGCAAATGCAGCGCTTTCCGGGTGGTTTCTTGTATCCGGTAGGGGTGCGCCAGGCGAAAACCGGGCAGCCACACAATATTTTCATCCGCCACCAGCAGCGGCCAGGCGGGCCGGGCGCGGCGGGGAAGTTTCTGGTTGATCCAAAAGTCCGACAGCTTTAGCGAGTGCCCATCCATCCCCAAGGGTTGAAAGCGGTCCCCGGGCAGCGCCCGCCGCAGGCACAACGGTCCGGGCAGCGCATCCGCGTCGATCCAGGCCTCCCAGGCCGGTTCCTTTTGCGCGGAAACATCCGGCAGGTCGGGCTTCTCGACCCAGCGGCTGACCAGCCGCCAGGCGGAATTCAACCGGGTTTCGCCGGGGACGGCAAGCGGCTGGCCGGCTGCCGCTAACTGCGGCCAATCCGCGCTCAGGGGAGGATCGCCCGCGCTCACCAGCATGCGCCCGCCCTCGACGGTCAACCGCAGCCCCTGCGACAGGTCCACCGACCCGGCCCGCTTGCGCAGGGCAAACCGGATGGCGCGCTCGACGGTATCAAAATCCACATCTCGCAAGTCGCCGACTTCTTGCAAGTCGCCGACTGCCTGCCGCAAAACCCGGCGCTGCAGGCCAACCTCCATCGCCCGGAATTCGGCCTGGCGCAGCACCACGGTAACCGGCACGCGCTTCAACCAGGCAGGCATTCCAGGCCGCCTGCGCGGAGGCCTGGAGGATGGCATCCTCACCGGCCAAAATTTGCGCCATGCGCCACACGTTCTGGCGCACCTGGGGTTGATAGCTTTCCAGCGCCGGGATCAATTCATGCCGCAGCCGGTTGCGAAAGAACGCCACATCCTGGTTGGTGGGGTCAAAAACAGGCTGCAGCCCGCGCTCCTGGCAGTAGGCCAGAGTCTCGGCGCGCCAAAAACCCAGCAGCGGACGCACCAGGGGAACAGCGCTGTTCCAGGCGGGGGTTAGGCTGCGAAAACGCATGCCTTGCAGGCCGTTCAAGCCGGCCCCACGCAGCAGGTGCATCAAAACCGTCTCGACCTGGTCATCAGCGGTGTGACCAACCGCCACTGCCTGGGCCGAGAAACGCTGGGCTTGCGCGAAGAGGAAGCGGTAGCGAAGCTCGCGGGCCGCCTCCTCCAGCGAACGATGTTCCTCGCGCGCAACCTGCGCCACATCCCCGCTGCCCCCGGTGAAGGGAACGCCCAGCGCTCCGGCCGCCGCCCGGACCCGTTCTGCCTCCTGGGCCGATTCAGGGCGCAGGCGGTGATCGAAATGAGCAGCAATCACCGGGAACTGCAAGCGGGCAAGTCCATCCAGCAAACACAGGCTGTCTGGTCCACCCGAAACCCCCACCAGTACCGGCGCATCCAGGCTCAACTGGCAGGTGTGTAAAGCAGTTTCGAGCAATTGCTTGAGTTCCATTTGTTTTTGATTATAATACGGATGAATTTTCTATTCTCACACTGCTGAAGGAATTTATTGGCATGTGTTTTCCCCTCGCGAATGGTGCCCAATTAATTGACAGTTTGAACCGGGGAGGGTATAATTGACCTTCGTGAAATTCTTAAACTGGGAGTAAGGTGTGATGGAGTCAAGCGTTGCTGCGGATTCAGACCGCACAATCGAAATCAAACGAAGAGAACGATGTAAGACCTAAGATGCACTTTACCGGTACCGTTGTAAAAACGGGACTGGCAGGTGCAATTATTGATGTTGGGATCGGGCGACCTGCGGTGATTCATATCTCGCAGATCGTCCCGGAAGCCCAGGAACAGCCCATCAAACGTGTCGAAGACGTCCTGAAAGTCGGACAGCAGGTGGATGTGTGGGTCAAACGGGTCAAAGATGATCGCGTTGAACTGACCATGATCAAACCGCTGGACCTCGAATGGCGCGACATCAAGAAGGGCATGACGGTTAAAGGCCAGGTAGTTCGCCTGGAAAAGTTTGGCGCTTTTGTTGAAATTGGCGCTGAACGCCCCGGCCTGATCCACATCAGCGAGATGGCGCACGGTTACGTTCGCCAGCCTGCCGATGTGGTCAAGGAAGGCGACGAGGTCGAAGCCCAGGTGATCGATGTCAATCGCAAGAAGAAACAGATCAAACTGAGCATCAAAGCCCTCCAACCCGAACCGGTCAAAGAAGAAGAACTGCCCCGCGTCTTCACCGATAGCCTCGCCGCGAAAAAGACAAGGACAAAGACAAGGCCAGCCGTCGCAAGCGGACCAAGTCTCCACGCGCGCGTGGTGAGGATGGCGGCAACGTTGATGAACTGATGGCTCAAATCAACGAACCCGAAAAAGAAGCCGAACCCACCGCAATGGAAATGGCAATGCGCGAAGCGATGGAAAAGGCCAAGGCTCGCAAACAGGAAGATAAAGCGCGCCGAACTAAGGGGATTTCTCAGCAACAGGAAGATATCTTGAGCCGCACGCTCGAGAATAAGGTCCAGTCCTGAGGATTACCTGGGGTTGGGTTTTCGCAAACTATTTATTTGCTTAAGGAGTAAAACTTCCTCAACCTTCTGCATACGACCAAAAAATTTTGGTGCGTCAGAGCTCTTGAGGGATAAACGATTGCTATTGTAGACTCCCACCCTCTCCAGTAATGTGAAAAAGTCCCCCGCTTGCAAAAGCGGGGGTTTTTTATTGGGGATGGGATGCAGTTTTTTGCAAAAGCCGCTTATGTATGGTAAACTAAACGAAGAATTTTGGTTTATCTTTCATCAGTTTCCTGATTTCGCCTGGCAAAGCAACGAACGTTTGGATCTCGACCCGCCAGGCGATTATTTTGTGATGGGATGCACGCTTATGAGATTGCGTTTCCGAGATATCCGTCAGGTGCAGAAGCCAAAATCCACCAAATCGTGGGGAGGCGCCGGTCAAACGGCCCTCCCCACTCCTTTTGTCTGGATGGGCCTCTCGCTCCGGCAGTGCATCCGGTTGGATTGGTTTTGTTCTTGTTGAGAGGAGATTGGATTTATCGATGGCTACCAAGTATATCTTTTTCACCGGCGGCGTGGTCAGCTCGGTCGGCAAAGGCGTGACGGCGGCGGCAATTGGCCGGCTGCTCAAAGACCGCGGTTTTGCGGTCGCCGTTCAGAAACTGGACCCTTATATCAATGTTGACCCGGGGACGATGAGCCCTTACCAGCACGGTGAAGTGTTTGTGCTGGATGACGGCGCCGAGACCGACCTGGACCTGGGCCATTATGAACGCTTTATCGATGTGCGCCTGAACCGGGTTTGCAACGTCACCACCGGGCAGGTTTACGCCGAAGTGATCAGCAAGGAACGCCGCGGCGACTACCTGGGCGGCACCATCCAGGTAATCCCCCATATTACCAACGAGATCAAACGCCGCATCGCCATGGTAGCCCGCACCACCGGCGCGGAAATCGTGCTGGTTGAGGTGGGTGGAACAGTCGGCGATATCGAGAGCCTGCCGTTTCTGGAGGCAATCCGCCAGCTGCGCAGCGACCTGGGCCGTGAAAACACCTTCTATGTCCATGTCACCTGGCTGCCGTATATTGGCGCGACGGCGAGCTAAAGACCAAGCCTACCCAGCACTCCGTGCGCGAGCTGCGCTCGATTGGCATTTCCCCGGATATGATCGTCGCCCGCTCCGATTACCCGGTCGATCAAAGCATGGTCGAAAAAATCGCCCTGTTCTGCGATGTGGAAAAGCGCGCGGTGGTGCCGATGGTCACCACGCCTATTCTGTACGAAGTCCCGCTGCTGCTGGAAGAGGCCCAGGTGGGCGATTATGTGCTGCAGCGCCTGGGGCTGGAAGCCCGCCAGAAGCCGATTGGACGCAGTGGGAGCGCCTGATCGATGAAATCCGCCGGCCCAAACCCACGGTGAAGGTGGCCCTGGTGGGCAAGTATGTGGAGCTGCACGATGCCTATATCAGCGTGCGCGAAGCGCTCAAACATGCCGCCCTGCACCTGGGGGTTGAGCTGGATCTTTCCTGGGTGCATTCCGCGGAGCTGGAAAAAGGCCGCGGCTGGGATGTGATCGAGGGTGCGGATGGAATCGTGGTGCCGGGCGGGTTTGGCAGCCGCGGCATCGAGGGGAAAATCCAGGCGGCCCGTTACGCCCGGACGAACAAGGTGCCTTACCTGGGTCTGTGCCTGGGGATGCAGCTGATGGTGGTTGAGTTTGCCCGGGACATGCTGAAGAATGAACAGGCCAATTCCACCGAGTTTGACCGCTCCACCCCGCACCCGGTGATCGACCTGATGCCCGACCAGCAGGGCATCACCGATATGGGCGGCACCATGCGCCTGGGGTTGTATCCCTGCCACCTGCAGCCCGGCACGATCGCCGCCGAAGCCTACGGCGAAGCATTCGGTCCAGGAACGCCACCGCCACCGCTTTGAGTTCAATAATGCTTACCGGCAGCGCTTTGAGCAAAACGGGATGCGCTTCTCAGGTCTCTCGCCGGATGGCCGCCTGGTCGAGATTGCCGAGATGGAGGAACATCCCTTTATGCTGGGCACGCAGTTCCACCCGGAATTCCTCTCGCGCCCCAACCGGCCGCACCCGCTTTTTGTCCGTTTCCTTCAGGCAGTGTGCGAGCGGGCCGGAGTGGCGATGCATAAGAATGTGGAAAGCGCATAACCCGCAAATGATTTTCAGATTCTGGCGCGATTATTGCCGAAAGCCTTTACACAAAACAATTCGTCGGGATTATACTTACAGGGACGCCCACGAAAGATTGTAAAAAAGTCAGCAGGCCGCAGGGCTATGGCTGATTTAATCAAATTTTTGAGGAATAGACATGGACACTATAATCGAATCAATTACCGCTCAAGAAATTCTTGATTCCCGCGGCAACCCAACCGTGGAAGTGGAAGTGATCCTGGCAGATGGCAGCTGGGGCCGCGCCGCAGTACCCTCTGGCGCTTCTACCGGCATTCACGAAGCGCTGGAAATGCGCGATGGCGATAAATCACGCTATCTCGGCAAAGGCACGCTCAAGGCCGTTGAGAACGTCAACACCGAGATCGCCGAAGCGCTGGTCGGTTGGGATGCGGTCGAGCAGAAGGCGATCGACATGACCATGCTCGAGCTGGATGGCACGCCGAACAAATCCAAACTCGGCGCGAATGCCATCCTGGGCACCAGCCTGGCGGTTGCCAAAGCGGCTGCCAATGCCCTGGGCCTGCCCCTCTACCGCTACATCGGCGGCGTCTATGCCCATGTGCTGCCCGTCCCGATGATGAACATCCTCAACGGCGGCGCGCACACCGCCTGGCAGTCGACCGACGCGCAGGAATTCATGGTCATGCCGTTCGGCGCGCCCTACCTTCGCCGAAGGCCTGCGCTGGGGCGCGGAGATCTACCATGCGCTCAAGAGCGTGCTCAAGAGCCGCGGTTACGCTACCCTGGTCGGCGATGAGGGCGGCTATGCCCCTGCCCTGAAAGCCAACACCGAAGCGGTTGAAGTGATCCTGGAAGCCATCCAGAAGGCCGGTTACAAAGCCGGCGAGCAGGTTTGCATCGCCCTCGACCCGGCTGCTTCGGAGCTGTACGACGAAGATAACGAAAATGTACAACCTGCGCAAGGAAGGCAAAGAGCTGACCAGCGAGCAGATGGTTGCCTTCTGGAAGAACTGGGTCGACCAGTACCCGATCGTCTCGATCGAAGACGGTCTGGCCCAGGATGACTGGGAAGGCTGGAAGCTGATGGTCCAGGAAATGGGCGACCGCATCCAGATCGTCGGCGACGACCTGCTGGTGACCAACCCGGAGCGCGTGCGCCGCGCCATCCGCGAAAATGCCGCCAATGCGCTGCTGGTCAAGCTGAACCAGATCGGCTCGCTGACCGAGACGATCGAAGCGGTCGAAACCTGCCACCGCGCCGGCTGGCGCGCCGTCACCTCCCACCGCTCGGGTGAGACCGAAGACTCGACCATCGCCGACCTGGCAGTGGCGCTGAACACGGGCCAGATCAAGACCGGCGCCCCGGCCCGCTCCGACCGCGTAGCCAAGTACAACCAGCTGCTGCGCATCGAAGCCGAACTGGGTGAAACCTCGCAGTATGCCGGTTGGTACGCGCTGCGCGTCAAACCTTCCTACGCCCGGTAATATCGAATACAGTAATAAATTTCAAGAGGGTTTTGGCTCGCGATGCGGGCCAAAACCCTCTTGATTATTTTAGTATTTCTGTGGCTTTTTCCCAGATGATATCGAACATCGCCGGAGTCAATCTACCGGTTTGGGTATTCTGCTGGCTGGGGTGATAAGAAGCTAAAATCATCGGCAGGGATCGCCCCGGCGTTCCCGCAGCCTCCTCTAAAGCGTAAAGCGCCGCGTGTCCAAATTTCAGGCGTGGAATTGGGTAACCCAGGCTGCGATAGGCAGTCAGAACCGTTTCGAAGCCGATCGCGCCCAGCGCCACAATGACGCGCAGGTTTTTCAGCAGGCGCAGCTCGCTGAGCAGGTAGGGGCGGCAGGCATCCATTTCCTCGCGGGTCGGTTTATTATCCGGCGGCGCGCAGCGGCAGGCAGCCGCGATGTAGGTATCTACCAGCGCCAGCCCGTCTTCCCGGTCCGTAGAAGTAGGCTGGTTGGCAAACCCGGCCCGGTATAGGGCGCTGTACAGAAAATTCCCGGACGAGTCGCCGGTAAAGACTCGCCCGGTGCGGTTGCCACCGTGCGCAGCCGGCGCCAGGCCCACGATCAACAGGCGCGCGGCGGGGTCCCCAAACCCGGGGATCGGGCGGCCCCAATACTCCCAATCGCGGTAGGCGCGCCGTTTTGTACGCGCCACCTCCTCACGCCAGGCCACCAGGCGCGGGCAGCGCCGGCAGTTGATCAGGAGCTCGTTGATTTCATCCAGAGAACTGGCGCGGGCTAACACTTCCGGCAAGGGATCGGCGCATGGTTTTCCGCCAGGTTGGCTGTCATGCTACTACCGCTGCCCATCGTAAATAAACATTGCATCGCCAAAGGAGAAAAAGCGGTAGCCCATTTCCACCGCCGTCTGGTAGGCGGAGAGGATGCGTTCGCGCCCGGCAAAGGCGCTGACCAGCATAATCAGGGTCGAGCGCGGCAGGTGGAAGTTGGTGATCATGGCATCCACCGCGCGGAAGGTATACCCGGGCAGGATAAACAGATCGGTTGGCCCGGAGAACGGCGCGATCAGCTGACCTACCGGGCGCGCCGCCTGGCCGCCGATTCGAGCGTGCGCACGCTGGTGGTGCCCACGGCCACAATCCGCCCGCCCTGCCGGCGTGTCGCGTTGATCTGCTCGGCCGCTTCCGGCGAAAGCTCGCACCATTCGGTATGGATCTGATGCTCGCGCGGGTCATCTTCGGTGACCGGGGCAAAGGTATCCAGCCCAACATGCAGGGTGACCTCGGCAAAGCATACCCCCATCGCCTTCAGCTGCTCCATCAGTTCAGCGGTAAAATGCAGCCCGGCGGTCGGCGCGGCCGCGGAACCCGGCTGGCGCGCATACACCGTCTGGTAGCGTTCCGGGTCGGCCAGCCGTTCGTGGATGTAAGGCGGCAGCGGCATCTGCCCGACCTGCGCCAGATAGGGCTCAACCGGCTCGGCAAAACGCACCAGCCGGCGCGAGCCGCCCAGGTCGGCCACAATTTCAGCCCGCGGCCCGCCTTCCACGGTCACGCCGCGGCCAGGGTCCAGCCCTTTTCCGCCCACCAGGGCTTCCCAGGTGGTCGCATCTTCCCGGCGCAGCAGCAGCAGCTCGACGCGCCCGCCGGTGTCTTTGCGCGCAAACACGCGCGCCGGGATCACGCGGGTCTGGTTGATCACCAGCAGATCGCCAGGGCGCAGGTAACCGGCAATATCCCAGAAGGTTGTGATGTTCCAGCGCATCCGACTGGCGGTCCAGCACCAGCAGGCGCGAGGCATGGCGCGGTTCTACCGGCGTCTGCGCGATGCGCTCCTCTGGCAGGTGATAATCGAAATCGGACGTTTTCACATTTACTGGAAGAGGCTCGGCTGCTGGCCAGGGTCGATAAATGGCATGCCCAGGTGTTCGTAGGCCCGGCGGGTGGCCACCCGGCCCTGCGGGGTGCGGTCGAGGAAACCCAGCTGCAGCAGGTACGGCTCGACCACATCCATGATCGTGTCCGGTTCTTCGCCAATCGAGGCCGCAATGGTGTTCAACCCCACCGGCCCGCCGCTATATTTTTCGATGATCGTGCGCAGCACCCGGCGGTCGACTTCATCCAAGCCCAGCGGGTCAACATTCAGCAGGTTGAGCGCCTCATCCGCCACGGCTTTCGAAATCATGCCCTGGGCGCGCACCTGGGCAAAATCGCGCACCCGGCGCAGCAGGCGCAGCGCCACGCGCGGCGTGCCGCGCGCCCGGCGGGCGACTTCGGCCAGCCCTTCCGCATCCACCGGTACAGCCAGTTTCCTGGCGGCGCGCTCGCACAATCTGCTCCATGGCTGCCTGGTCGTAATAATCCAGGCGGTAGACCGCGCCAAAGCGGGCCCGCAGCGGCGCGGATACCAGCGCCAGGCGGGTGGTCGCGCCAATCACGGTAAAACGCGGCATCTTCAGGCGGATATTGCGCGCCGCCGGGCCTTTGCCGATCACAATATCCAGGGCAAAGTCTTCCATGGCCGGGTAAAGCACTTCTTCGACCGCCCGCCCCAGGCGGTGGATTTCATCGATAAACAGAATATCCCCGGCGCGCAGGTTGGTCAGGATCGCCGCCAGGTCGCCGGCGCGCTCGACGGCCGGTCCGGCGGTGATTTTGATATTGACGCCCATCTCGTTGGCCAGCACATGCGCCAGGGTGGTTTTTCCCAGCCCGGGCGGGCCATAAAACAGCACATGCTCCAGCGATTCCTTGCGCTGGCGCGCAGCCGCGATTAAGATCACCAGGTTTTCTTTCAACTGCTCCTGCCCGATGAAATCGCCCAGGCGCGTAGGACGGAGCGCCGGGTCGGCGTTTTCATCTGGCCGGGTTTCAGGGGTTACCAGCCGTTTTTGTAGATCACTCATGGGCATGATTATACCCGATTCCAAAGCGCATCGCACAAGCATCCAACCCAGGCGCCAGGGCTTTCACAAAGTCGAGCGTTTTGTGAAAGCCCTGAACAGAGCGCCATCCCCCGGCCCCTTCCTGCGCTTGCGAAGCTAGCACGCTTCGCAAGCGCGGGAAGGGGAGAAAATAGATTTTGGGGTAGCGATGACCGCAAAGCGGTCATCGCTACCCCAAACCCCGAAAAAGACAAGCGACTTTGTGAAAACCGTAACCCAGGCGCCATGATATAATACCGAAAACCCAAAGGGAGAATTGCATGCCAAACGTTTTTGTATCCCACCACCCGCTGGTCCAACACAAGCTGAGCATTCTGCGCGACGTGAAAACGGAGCCCAAAAAGTTCCGCCAACTGGTCAAAGAGATCACCGCGTTGATCGCCTACGAAGCCACCCTCGATCTGGCCACCTACCCCGTCGATGTTCAGAACTCCCCTGGCAATTGCGAAATGCCAGGAACTGCGAGAAAAGATTGGCCTGGTACCGATCTTGCGCGTCGGGGTTGGGTATGGTGGAAGGCATCTGGGAACTGATGCCCTCTTCAGAAGTCTGGCATATTGGCCTGTACCGCGATGAGCGCACGCTGAAACCGGTGGAGTACTACAACAAACTGCCTATTGAGCCAACCGTTTCGGTTTGCCTGATCCTGGACCCCATGCTGGCGACCGGTGGTTCTGCTACTGCCACCGCGGATGTTTTAAAACGCTGGGGGGTGAAGAAAATCAAATTCCTTGGCCTGATCGCCGCGCCGGAAGGAATCGCCAACATGCAAAAACATCACCCAGATATTCCCATCCACCTGGCATGCGTCGATGATCATCTGAATGAAAAAGGGTACATCCTGCCTGGCCTGGGTGACGCGGGCGACCGGCAGTTCGGCACTGCCTGAAATAAAAGCGCCAGCCAGCGGTTACCCGCCAATCTGCTGCATACATCGGCCAACAGGCAGTCGATCGAGGCTCAGCTCGTGCCCGAGCGGTTTCAGTTCGACTGCCTTTTGAATGTATGGGAGCACCGGTTCGCCGGCGCGCAAGGCCGCTAAAAACGGAACCTCCACATCTTGCAGCAGGCAGGGACGGAAATTCCCATCGGCGGTCATGCGCAGGCGGTTGCACTGCCGGCAAAAATGGTTGCTTAGCGGTGAAATAAAGCCCAGCCGTCCCAGCCCACCGGCCAGGCGAAATTCTTGCGCAGGGCCATCACTCGAGTTTTCCAACACCGGCGCTAATCCAAGCGGCGCCAGTGTTTTTTAATTTCCGGGATGGATAAATATGTCTCGGCCGGGTCAGGAAAACCGGCGCCCCAGGGCTGCTGGTTTTTGACCGGCATGATCTCGATAAAACGCACATCCCAGGCTTTCTGAATGCTCAGCTTTGCCAGGTCTTCGAGTTCATCATCATTGACCCCGCGCATCGCCACCACATTGATTTTGATCGGGGCCAGCCCGTGCTTCTCAGCTGCTTCCACCCCGCGCCAGAGTCTTTCCAACGCTCCCCCGCGGGTAATGCGGGCAAACTTTTCCGGGTTGAGCGTATCCAGGCTGACGTTCACCCGGTTTAAACCGGCGTCCTTCAGCGCCGCCGCCATCTGCTCCAGCAGAATTCCGTTGGTCGTCAGGCTGATGTCCTCGATGCCCGGGATGCCGGCGATCATGCGAACCAGGTCGGGCAAGTCCAAGCGTACCAGCGGCTCGCCGCCGGTCAGGCGCACTTTGCGCACGCCCAGCCCGGCCAGTACGCGCACCACAGCCGCAATTTCCTCATAACGCAGGATACCTGCGTGCGACTGCCGCGCAATCCCCTCACTCGGCATACAGTACACACAGCGAAAATTACAGCGATCCGTAACGGATACCCGTAAATACGTAATCGAACGACCAAATGAATCTACCAGCATAAAGGCATTCTACTCCACAAATAAGGGGTTACGAACTTCAAAAGGATAACCTATATTGCACAAAACTGTAAAGTCAGCCTTCCGGCGTGGCAACGATGCGCATCCCGGTAAGCTGCGAAATCAGGCCGCGCAGCAGGCGGAACGGAAGCAGCAGCACCAAATGCAGGGAAAGGCTGACTCCAAAGATGGTTGCCAGAGAGCGCATGGCCCGGTCAAACCAGGGGGCCAGGTTCTCGAGCATCCAGGGGCCCGCGCCAAGCAAAAGCGTGATGCCAACCAGCACCAGAACCACCAGAATAATCGGCAGCCAGGCACGGCGGTCAGAAGCGGAGGGCAGCATGGTGCTGCTGATCGCAAAGGCCAGGTAAAACCACAGCCAGAAATCGGCCTGGTTGGGAAGCGCCACCAACCCGCCCCAGAGCCCTTGCCAATCCGACTGGCCGATAAAGGCTGCCAGCGGGACCAAACCCAAGCGGCTGATCCCCAGGTAGGCCACTGCCGCCCCACCGCTGATAAGCGGAGCCGTGCCGATCAATGCGTCGCGCAGCAGGTCTGTTTCCGCCGTTTCCACATACCCCAGGCGCAGTTTTCCATCTTCCACCAGGCTGGGCAGCAGGGAGAACTTGCCGGTGCGCACACCCAGCAGGCGCGCCATCAAAAAGTGGCTGAACTCATGCAGCAGCACCCCGGGGAAAAACAATAAAGAAAACAGCCCCAGCGCCACCGCCGGGCTGCGCGTGATCAACAGGAACACCCACTGGATCTCCCGGTGCAGCCAGCGCTGGGCAAACAGGAGTGGCCCCAACATGAGCAGGAGCCACCCCAATCCACCCAAAACCAGCCAGATTTGATCCACGCGCTGATCCAACAAAAAAATAAACCGAAAGGTTCCTAACGCACTCGCCCGGCAGCGGCGGTGACAATCGCCAGGAAGTCGGCTGTCTTCAGAGAAGCACCGCCCACCAGAGCGCCGTCGATATCCGGCATGGCAAAGAACTCGGCCGCATTCTTGGCGTTTACCGAGCCGCCATACTGGATGCGTACGGCCTGGGCGACCACGGAGCCGAACATATCCTTCAGGGTCGGCCGGATATAGTCGGCCAAAACCGCATTCGCGCCTTCCGCAGAAGCCGCCCGACCGGTGCCAATGGCCCAAACCGGTTCGTAAGCAACCACCAGCTCGGCCGCCTGGGCCACTTCCAGGCCCTTCATTCCTTCGCGCACCTGGCGCTTGACCACTTCGGCGGTGCGCCCGGCTTCATTTTCCGCCAGCGTCTCACCGACACACATAATGGGGATCAGGTGATTGGCAAAAGCGGCTTTTACCTTACGATTTACCGTCTCATCCGTCTCGCCGAAATACGCGCGGCGCTCCGAGTGCCCCAGGATCACGTACTGGCAGAATTCGGCCACCATCTTGGGCGAAACCTCGCCGGTGTAAGCGCCGGATTCTTCCCAATACATATTCTGAGCTCCAACAGCCACCCCTGACCCTGCCAGCATGGCGGCAATCGGCATCAGGTACGGAAACGGGGGGCATACTGCCCGGTCGATCGCGCTAACAGCCTGTAGTTCGGGCAGCATCTCAGCCACCAGTTTCCGGGCTTCCTCCCCGGTTTTGTTCATTTTCCAGTTTCCAGCTACAAAAGGTTTTCGCATTCTTTTCCTCACAGAAATATTATGATTTTTGTGCTACTAACAAAGGCGTGATTTTCCATCATTTTTGCAAACGTTCCCCATGCCCTGGGCAGGCGGTCCTACCAGGCGTTTTGGCCCCACCATCCCCCGCAAAAGGCGCTGCATCCTTCATAAAACCAACCCATTTTGGGTAATAGACGAATTATAGTCCGCACCACCGAAACCGGCAACCTCCCAAATTGGTTTGCGCGGAGCTTTCCCACTTTTAACCCCTCCCCAAAATCGGGGAGGGGGGAATAATATTGAGGGGGTAGGCGGCCCAAATGGGCCGCCTACCCCCTCAACCCCTGTAAAAGCCGTGCGCGATTACATGCCCGGGTCCATATTTGACTTATCCCATGCTTAAGGGTAAGATACACTTCCTCAGGTTGGTCGGATGATCGCGGCACGGCATAATGCCGGGTCGAGGAAAGTCCGCACTCCATAGAGCAGGATGCCGGGCAACCCCCGGGGTGGAGCAATCTACCGGATCGGGCCACAGAAACAAACCGCCTCTTTGAGGTAAGGGTGAAATGGTGGGGTAAGAGCCCACCGGCGCTGGTAGTAATACCGCGGCCAGGTAACCCCCGTCTGGAGCAAGGCCAAGCAGAGACAATGCGCGCCCGTAAGCGCGTGCGCCAGCGGCGCGTGCGCCAAGGCACGCGGGCACGGCTCGTCGCCCTCGAGTCTCGGGTAGGCTGCAAGAGCGGGCTGGTAACAGTTCCGCCGAGAGAGATGATCATCCTGCCGCACAGCGCTTGCGGTGTGCTGGCAGACAGAATGCGGCTTATAGACTGGCCTGGGGATTAATGCGTATCGCGGCGCTTTCGGCGCCGCGATACGCATTATTATCGTTGGAATACCTATTCGAATTCCGGCAGCCAATCGCCGTGCGCATCGATCAGATCGTCAACCAGGCGCCAGATCTGGTCCAGGTCCAGCTCAGCGGCCGTATGCGGGTCGAGCATGGCGGCGTGATAGATATGCTCGCGCTTACGGGTCAGGGCGGCCTCCACGGTCAGCCCCTGAACGTTGATGTTGGTCTGCATCAGCGCGGCCAGGTGGGGCGGCAGCGCGCCAATGCGGGTCGGCTGCACGCCGTTCTTATCCACCAGGCAGGGGACTTCAACGCAGCAGTCCTGCGGCAGGTTATCGATCAGGCCATGGTTGGCGACATTACCATAAATTACCCGCGGGATGCCTGTTTCCAGGCTGTGGATGATGTAAGAGCCATATTCATGGGAGGGTTTGACCTGGTCAAAATTGGTCGCCATTTCGGAGACCCAATGCGCATCCCATTCCGTGCCGCCGGCAGACATAATTTTTCGCTTTACGGCTTCCTTGTTTACCGGGACTTCCGGGTTCTCGATGGTATCTTTGGTCAGTTCCCACCCGGCAATCTGCACTTCGCAGCGGCGGATATATTCGTCGATGGGGATGTTGAACTCTTCGATCAGGTCCGGCCGGTCGCGCTTGATAAACCAGGGCACATATTCGCTAAAATGCTCGCTGGATTCGGTGACGAAGTAACCCAGGCGCTTGAACATCTCATAGCGCACGCTGTTCCACTCGGGCACGCTTGCCATCGTCGATTACCTGGCGAACGCGCGGGTACAGGTTTTCCACCCCGGCGTCCGTCTTGCGCTCAAAACGCAGGTAAAAGGCCATGTGGTTGATCCCGGCGCTCACGTAATTGATTTCCTCGAAGGGAACATCAATATCGCGCGCGATCTGCATGGCCGTGCCCTGCACGCTGTGACACAGCCCCACGGTTTTGATCTTGCTGCCGCGGTTGATTGCCCAGCAGTTCATCGCCATGGGGTTGACGTAATTGAGGAAGGTGACGTCCGGGCACAGCTCTTCCATGTCGCGGCAGGTATCCAGCAGCACCGGGATGGTGCGCAGCGCGCGCATGATCCCGCCAATCCCCAGCGTATCGGCAATCGTCTGGCGCAGGCCGTATTTCTTGGGGATCTCGAAATCAACCACCGTCCCGGGTTGATACCCGGCAATCTGGAACATGCAGATCGCATAATCCGCGCCGTCCAGCGCCGCGCGGCGGTCAAGCGTGGTTTCGATTTTCGGGTTCGCCCCAAGAATTTTGGCCAGCCGGTGGGCGACCTTCTCGGTCGTCTGCAAGCGCTCCTCATCAATATCGTGAAGGCTGATGGTGGATTCCGCCAGTTCCGGGAAACTGAGGATATCGCCCAATAAATTGCGCGCAAAAACAGTGCTGCCCGCGCCGATCAAGGTAATTTTAGGCATAAGAAAAGATCCTCAATGTTGGATTTTTAGATACGAAGACGGTTTGCCAGCCTGCCAAAAATCGGCAAGAAAGCCACGCGTCCCTGCGCCGCGTAGATAATGCCCAGGATCCAGGCAATTAAGCCATATATAAAGGCCACAATGACCAATGTAAAAAGCGCTACAGCAATCAGCATCCCATACGGTATCCAGGAAATGAGCCACCCGACGCCGGCCCAGACAATAAAGGTAAACATGAGAAACACAAACAGGCCAATCGACTGCCGGACGTGAAACATGGCAAACTCATCCTGCCGTTGAAATATTAAAATATACAGCCAGCCAATCACTGGAATGTACGCAACACAGGCAAGAAAGCGCTGCAAGGATGAATCCATACTTATCCTCCAATACCTCTCAGGCCGAGCTCTTTTGCGAAATGGCAGCTGGCAAAATGACCCGGCGCTTCTTCCACCAGGGGCGGTTCTTGCTGGCTGCAAATCGCCTGGGCGTAATTACAGCGCGGGTGGAAAATGCACCCAGGAGGCGGGTTCGCCGGGCTGGGAACTTCTCCCTGCAGCCGGATGCGGTTGGGATGAACATCCGGGTCGGCAGGCGGGATCGAGGAAAGCAGGGCTTCGGTGTACGGGTGCAGCGGATTTTGCAAAAGCTCGTTTGTCTCCGCCATCTCAACTATTTTCCCCACGTACATCACGGCAATGCGGTCCGATATATGCTCGACAACGGATAAATCATGGGCAACGAAAATCAGGGTCAACCCCAGGTCCGTCTGCAGCTCCTGCAGCAGGTTAAGCACCTGTGCCTGAACGGAAACATCCAGCGCGGAAACCGGCTCATCCGCAATGATCAGGCGCGGATTGAGTGAAAGCGTGCGCGCCAGGCCAATGCGCTGGCGCTGGCCGCCAGAAAATTCGTGCGGGTAGCGGCGCATATAGGCCGGGTCTAAACCAACTGCCTGCATCAGCTCAGCCACCCGGTCTTCGGCGGCTTTTCCATGCGCCACGTTGTGAATTTCCAACGGCTCGCTGATCAGGTCTTTTACCGTCAGCCGGGGGTTGAGCGAGCTAAAGGGGTCCTGGAAGATCATGCGCATCTCGCGGCGCAGGGGTTTCATCTGCTTCTGCTTGATGCGGGCAATGTCGATCCACTCACCATCTTGCTTGTGGTAGCGGATTTCTCCCGCGGTCGGGTCGTACAGGCGCAGTATCGTCCGCCCAACGGTTGTTTTTCCGCAGCCGCTCTCACCCACCAGTCCCAGCACTTCACGTTCGCGGAGGGAAAAGCTCACCCCATCCACCGCCTTTACGTGGCCCACCACCCGTTGAAGCAGTCCCTGGGTGATGGGAAAGTGCATTTTCAGGTTTTCAACCTCAAGGATAATATTCTCGTTTTTTTGATCCATAGGGTTCGTTTCGCTCACTTCTTCACCTGCATCGTTGATTCGGCCATCAGAATGTCCGGGTCATTCCATCCCTTTTGTTTTGCCAACGCTTCAAAAGCCCGCCGGAAGACAAGCTGTACCGTTACCTGTGCGGCTTCTCCAGCATGCCAGATCAAAGGTGTATCGCGTGGTATCGGTTGCCATCGCCGCCAGGCGCGTGTCCTCGACAATGGTAACCGGCCGCCAGTACGCCGCGGTGGGGGTTTCTCCGGTCCATTCGTCACGGAGGATTTTCGCGAAGGATTTCCCCGGCTGGCTGGCATAATTCCCCGCATAATCCGGCAGCACCGGCCCCTGGCGGAGCGCCAGCGGTTTCCCCGCAGCATCCAGCGCCTGGACAACCAGGATCATCTGGCGGATGGGCGCATCGGTGGGGACGTGATGGCCGGTTTTATCGTTGGTGATGCGGACACTCACTTCCAACTGGCTGCCGGAACGCCAGGCCTGGCTCTTCATGGTCACGGAATTCTTCAACAGGTGCTCATCAGAAGCTCCGGGCATTTGATGTTCGTGCAGATCTGACATAATCGCGTTCGAGACCGCCTTTTTCAGGGAAGACAGATACCTTTGTATCCAGCACCGGCATGTGGCAGTCCTGGCAGGTCTTCCCGGTCTGCGGGTTGCTGTAGGGGCTGTCCAGCCATTCGCCGTAGGAATTATAAATCAGGGTTCCGCCGCTGACCTGGCCGCTGCCCACAACGCCGCCAAAAACGCCGTAGTGGCAGGGCGCGCAGAATTCGCTTTTCTCTTGCAGCGGCGAGTAGCTCACCCGGCGCGAGACGTCTCCAAACGAGCCAAAAAAGACCTGGTCCCCTTCTTGCGGCCGGTACAGGCGCATGGATAAGATCCCGGGCATGTCCGCCAGCGGCAGTTTTGTTTGTGGATCCAGGATGACGCCACCAATCTTGTGGCAAAAGTCGCAGTTTATTCCTTCCGCGGCGTCGCCGGTCAGGTCCAGCGGGCTCACGCCCGGGTCCATGGTCTTGCGCGTGGCCCGTTCCGAGGTCAGGTTGGTATGGCAGCCCGACCAGCCGCAGTTCTTTTCATTGGAGATTTTGGCGGCCATGGGGGTGTGGCAGGTGGCGCAGTTCCCATTGCGAGTGGGTTCATCCAGCTTGTAGCCAGGGCCATAATAGGGTTTGGATGGGTCAGGCGCTAATGCGGCGCCTTTGTTGCCATAGGCGGTGCGCTGGCCAACCTGCCCCTTCGTATTGGTGCCCTGGTACATAGTCAGAAAGCGCGGATTTTTCGCAGCCTGGGAATGGGCATCGGCGTTCCATTCCGCGTTTTCACGGTGACACAGCTCGCAGCTTGCCGAACCGCTCACCCCTTCGAACGAAAACCAGGGGTATTCGTAATTATCCGTTGCGGGCAGGGCTTTCAATGTCGATCGCCAAACTGGCCGGAACCCCTTTCCAATCTTTGTCGTTTGGGTCCAGGGTTACCCAGCCGACCTTGTAGTTGGGAGCATAGGCGACGATGGTGACCGGCGCATCCCAGGTTATCCCTCGCAGGGTAAAAGCGCCATTCTTCGCCGTGGTGGTCTTGTTGGGGGTACCTTTCACCTGAACGGTCACCCCGCCAGCCGGGCCCTTGCGGGCTGGTTACAAAACCCGAAAGCGTGGTTGGGAGAGGAGTCGGGCTGGGCGCATCCCGGTTGCCCGTGCCGTCCGCTGCGGAGACCGCAAGAAAGGCCAACAGGATTACCAGCAGACTGAGGAAAATCAGAGCAGCAATTTTTCTCATTCACTCTCCTAACGAGTTGAGTAGGGGTCAGCCGCATCGCGCAGGCCATCCCCCAGGAAGTTAAAGCCCAAAACCGAGATGATAATAAAAATCACCGGCGACATGATCCAGATGTTGGCGCCCAGGGTTTGAATATTCTGAGCGTTGCGCATCATCAATCCCCAGCTGATCAACGGCTCTGAGATGCCAATTCCGAGGAAGCTGAGGAACGATTCGGCCAGGATCACTCCTGGCACGGTCAGGGTAAGAATGACAATCACGTGGCTCAAGGTATTCGGGTACAGATGGCGGAAGATGATGCGCGCATCCGAGGCGCCCATTTCTTTTGCCGCCAGAATAAAATCTGTCTCGCGCAGAGCCAGCACTTTGCCGCGCACTTCGCGGGTCAGCGTGGTCCAGGAAAGCATGGCAAAGATCAACGCCATCAGCACAAACACGGAGAACGAATCGGCCGTTTTTGGAACCAGCGCGGCCAGGGACATCCATAAGGGCAGCTGTGGGAATGCGTTGACAAATTCCACAAAACGCTGCAGCGCGTTATCAATCCCGCCACCGTAGTACCCCGACACAACGCCCAACACCGAACCGATCGCAATACTGATGATCGTGCCAAACAGGCTCATGCTCAAGGATACCCGCCCGGCCTCACAGGCCTTGCCAAACAGGTCGCGGCCCATCTTATCGGTACCCAGCATATAGAATACGCCGCCCTCTTCAACGCCAATCAGGTGCAGGTTGGTGGGAATAAGCCCAAGCAGCTTGTAGGGCCAGCCGCTGTACAAAAAACTTCAGCGGGTACATTTTGTCTTTATGTTTCCGCCCAGGTCACTTCGAAGGTGGTCACACTCAGCGTGTTTTCAACTTTATAGACGAAGGGAACCAGGTGGAATTTACCCTGTTCATCAATAAAATGAACCTGCTGCGGCGGCATAAAAGACGCGCTCAGGTTAATCTTATAAATATCGCCGGGCGAGAAAAATTCCGCGAATATGGCGAGGATGATCAGCGCCAGAACCATCAGGCCACCAATAATCGAGATTGTGCTGCGGCGGAACCTGCGCCAGACCAGCTCGAAATAACTTTCGTTCCGTTCCGAGCTTTCTATCTTGAGCAGGCTCGCGGCTTGCTTTTGACGCCTGGCTTCCAACAGCTTACCGGCAGGGACTTGGGGATTCACATCGTTCATACTTTCCTCTCCACAGAATTAACTATACCGGATCCGCGGGTCGAGAACGGCCAGGAAAACGTCTGACAGCGAGGTTGCCCAATACAATCAAAACGCCGTACATCAGCAAAAAGCAGCCGGCGATATAAATATCCTGCGTCACCAGGGAAGCAGTAAAACAGCGGGCCCATCGTCGGAAGGTTCAAAACGATGGCAGCTTCCATCTCACCCTGCATCATATAGGGGAGCACTGTGCCCTGATAGGCGACGATGGGGTGCAGCGCGTTGGGTACCGCGTGTTTCACCATCACGGTGCTTTCCTTCAAACCCTTGGAGCGCGCCGTGGTAACATACTGCGCGCCCAGAACATCCAGCAGGTTGCCGCGCATCACGCGCAAATTCCTGGCAACCCCGCCCAGCCCGGCGATGATCAGCACCGGCCAGATATGCTTGAACATATCCACGACCTTATCCCAGGACCAGGGAGCCATCACATATTGGGGGGAGAAGAAGGAAACAATGCTGGGCTGTTTGAACGTAAACACCAGCACATACAGAATAATAATGGCAATGGAAAACCGCGGGATGGATGTAAAAATAAACGCCAGCACCGAAGCCAGGTTATCCCAAAAACCATACTTCCTGGGCGCAACGAAAATACCGGCGGCCACCCCAATGACCGTGGACAGCACATGACACAACAATGCCAGCATCAGCGTTTTGGGCAGGCGCTCGGCAATCAGTTCACCAACATCGCGGCGGTAAGAAAACGAATAACCAAATTTGCCTTCGGTGATCATACCTTTGATCCATAAGGCAAACTGGACCATGACCGGTTTATCCAGGTCATAGCGCTTGCGGACAACATCCGCGGCTTTTTCTGCATCTGGTTCAGACATGCCGGACTGGTTGATCAGATACTGCTTATAGGTGGTCGCAAAATCCCCTGGGGGCATTTGGATAACCAATAAAAGAAACTAACCCGACCCCAATCAGTAGAAAAACTGCGATGACCAACCGGCGAAAAATATAACTGAGCATGGCACCTCCAGAAGTACGGGCTTTCCTGGTTTCGAACCGGGTAGGTTGGAGGGGGCTCCTCCAACCTACCCGACGTTCACTTACTGATGGTTATTTCTTGTATTCCGGCAGGGTTTCCGGGCGGTTCTGCTTCAGCTGCTGGTCGGCTGGCGTCCAGAGTGTATCTAACAGAATAGCATCTTCCACCCAGGTGTACATGAAGGCCGGGGTTCCGGACGGGATATTCTTAACCCGTTTCGCCAGGCCAAGGCCATAGCGACCGACGAAGACACCCATAGTCATACACGTTCTCAGTATAGATCTTGTTGTACTGTGCCATCAGATCCTTGCGCTTGGCAGCATCGAAGGTAGCGCGGTATTCATTGACGATCTTGATCAGCTCTTCTTCGAAGGCCTGGAGCTGGCGAGGCTTGTCGCCTTCGCGATGGCGGGTGAACTCTTTGGCGATGGGGGCCAGATCGGTAACCTGGGTAAAGGGCAGCGCGAATGCCTGACCGCCGCGGAACACCTTCATATCCCAGTTACCGTTCTGGTCGGTTTCGGTGCTGGCCGTGCTGGTGAGGATGCGGTAGTTGAGCTTGATGCCCACAGCGCCCCACTGGTTTACCACTGCTTCGGCAACGCTCTGAGTTTCCATCGCGTCTTCAGAAGCATTGATCTGCAGGATAACATCCTTGCCGGCCTGCGAACCTTCGGTCCAGTTCAGGATGCCGTTGTTATCGGTATCCTTAAGGCCCATTTCAGCCAGCAATGTCTTGGCCGATTCGACATCATAGGGGTAGTAAACCACCGATTCACGCGTGAATTCGGGGGCTCCCGGATACAGACCGCCGGCCCAGGCGCGCAGGAACGGCCCGCGCATGATGGACTGTGCAATGCCTTCGCGATCCGTCGCGTAGGCCATAGCCTTGCGGAAACGCACGTCGCGCAGCAGCTGGCGGACGGCCAGATCGCGCTCGTCCTGGGCGCCGAAATCGGCGGACATGTTGAAATTAACGCCGTAACCGAGGGTTTCAGGACCCCAGCTTACCTGGAACTTCGCATTCGGGTCCTGGGCAGCCTTCATCACTTCGACGAAGGTGCTCGGGTTTTCTACGTTCATGTGGTCGCAGTCGCCAGCGATGGTGCACAGGTCGCGTCCAACGCCGCTGGGGCCTTTGCGGTACTGGATTTCATCAAAATAGGGCAGCTGGTTGCCGGCTTCGTCAACTTTCCAGAAGTACGGGTTGCGGCGCATGATCAGCAGCTCGTCGGTCTTGTATTCGACCGGGGTCCACGGGCCAAGGGTGACCAGGGGCAGAGCATCCGGCGGCATCGCGTTTTCGAAATCTTTGTAGGTCGGCTTGGGATCTGCTTTGCTGTAGGTCGGGTGTTTTTCCGCGAGGATGTGCTTGGGCGAGACAATGAAGCTCTCGTCGTCCATCATGTAATAGACATCCTTGGGGAAGGCCACGGGGAAGGTGAATTTGACGGTGAAATCATCCACCGTTTCCATCTTCGCGGCCACGCCGTCCCAGGTCCAGGCGCTGATCTTGGTACCAGCGTTGACGTTCGGGTCAAGAACATAGGCGTCCCAGGTGAACTGCACATCTTCCGCAGTGAAGGGTTCGCCATCCGACCACTTCGCGCCTTCGATCAGGTGCATGGTCAGTTCTTTGCCGTCCGTCGACCAGTCCCAGCTCTTCGCCAGTTCGGGCAGCGGTTCAATGTTCTGGTCTACGCGGTACAGCGGGCCGGTCTTGACCAGCGAGCCGTAGCGGTTCATGTAGGATTCAATCCCGAACCAGCCCGAGCTTACACTGGCCATATTGTTCCAGCCAGCGATGGGGCAGGCCGAGAACCCACGCCACAGGTCGCCGTAAACGCCAATCCCATCCTTCATACCCGAGGTCAGGTAAACCTGGGGTTCTTTGGGCAGGCGGTCTTTCACGGCCGGCAGTTTGCCATCCGCAACCAGTTTGTCCAGCCAGGGAGCCTGGTGGTATTCTGGCAGCGCCTTATAGGTGACGATTTCGCTGATGGGCTGTCGTTTGACTTCTACACCGCCAACATCGATCTTGTTGGGTTCGGGGTAGGGGATGGGGTCCATTACTTTGCCGGGTGCAACTGGGGCAGCCACGGTTGGTTCCGGAGCTTTGGTCGGTTCCACGGCTTTCGTGGGCTCTACTGCCTTGGGGGCTTCAGTCGGTTGTGCCGGCGCTGGCGCTGCCGTCGGTGCTGCGCAGGAAGCGAGCAGCATCGAAACCAGAATCACGAGGCCCAATAATTTCCACAAAAGCTTGCTGGATTTCATTGTTTTGCTTCTCCTCTTATTTGAGCAGTGAAAGATGATTCACCCATTGCATTGCCAGAGAATTGTCTCAGGGGATCTGGCGAAGCATTTTTGCAGCCTGGGTGATAATCACGATGGAAATATAAGGGTGCATTTTTTGCCTTGATCACCTCCTCGTTCATTTTGCAAGCAGGTATTTTCACTTTATGCCACAGGGTGGCGACTTGCCAGGAATATCCATCCGCTCGACCGGCTATCTTTCACCATACAGCCAGCAAGAGACCCAATGTCCCTTTGCAATTTCTTGCAGTTCTGGCTTGACCTCCCGGCAAATATCCATTGCTCGCGGGCAGCGCGGCTCAAACGGGCAGCCTGGGATGATATCCGTCGGGGTGGGCACCATGCCACGAATTGGCACCAGCACCTTTTTCCCTTTGCGACCGAGCACCGGAACCGAGTTCAACAAGCCAACTGTGTATGGATGCAGCGGATGGTGGAAAAGCTCGTGCGTCTCGGCATGTTCGACGATCTTGCCAAGATACATCACCGCCACTTCCTGGGCCATCTGGGAAACTACGCCCAGGTTGTGGGTGATCAGGATAATCGAAGAATTGAAATCGTTCTGCAGCGCCCGCATCAAATCGAGAATCTGAGCCTGGACGGTCACATCCAAGCGCGGTGGTTGGCTCATCCGCGATCAGAATGGAGGGGTTGCAAGACAGCGCCAGGGCAATCATTACCCGCTGGCGCATGCCGCCGCTCAATTGATGCGGGTATTCGTGCAAACGCTGCTTGGGCGCGCTGATCTGCACTCTGGAAAGCATTTCCTGCGCGCGATCCAGCGCCTGCTTGTGGTTCATATTCTGGTGAAGCTCCACCGACTCTGCAATTTGATCCCCCACTGTATAGAGGGGGTTTAGCGAAGTCATGGGTTCCTGGAATACGATCGCAATCTCACCCCCGCGGATACTGCGCATTTCGGCGCCGCGCGGGTCCAGCTTGGCAATATCGACGATTTCGTGATTATCTCTGCGGAACAGGTTGATTTCCCCATTGACAATCTTTCCAGGCGGCGATTGGATCAGGCGCATGATCGACATCGCCATGATGCTTTTGCCGCAGCCACTTTCGCCTACCACCCCCAGCGTGCTTTTGGGCGCCAGCTGCAGGTTTATACCGTCCAGCGCGCGGACCGTGCTTTTTTCCAGAAAGAAATAGGTCTTGAGGTCTTTGATATCCAGGACCGGGCGTACTTGTTGCGGATTCTCTGTTTGGGTCATTCGCGGGTAACCCTCTTTCCATCGTTAGAATAATGCGATAATCGTCCAGGCGTCTCGGTCATGCTATCCAACAATCTGGCGCAAAATTTCATGCAGTTCCACCGGCAGAACCGGTTTTACCAGAAAGGCTGCTGCACCCTCTTTCAGCCCTCGCCTGCGTTCATCCTGGGTGCTGCACAGGATAATGGGGATACGGCGTTCATCCAATACCGCGATCAGCCTGGACAGCAATCCCCAACCTTCTCCCCCGGAAATTGCCGGCTCCAACACGACCGCGCACAAATCGGCAGCATTATTCGCCAGTTGTAATGCATCATCTTCATTCAAACAGGATAATACTTTGTATTCCTGGCTGAGTTCCCGGCGGTACAGCTCCAGCGTGGGGGCGTCATTCTCGATGATCAAAACGGTTGAAGAGATCCGCGGCATTCTTGCGCCTTTAATGGGACAGAAGATCATTGTTACCAGACCAGCTTTGGCTGACCGGGTTCGTGGATGAATTCGGGGAGTGCCTTTAAACTGCGGTTATAAACCGCGGGATCGATTCAACAATAAATGGGAACGGAATGGCAAAATTACTACCTTATGTTTGAGTATAAAGGCATCAGGAAATTCTGGTTTGGACAAAAAGATGGGAATCTTGGACAAAAGAAAGGGATTATCCCCTCTGGCGAAATGCCTGAGGCGAACAACCGCTCAACTTGCGGAAAACCCGGCTAAAGTAAGCGGGGTCTTCAAACCCAACTTTTGTGGCAATACAGGTAACCGAATCATCGGACGCCTGTAAAAGCTCGCGCGCTCGCTGAATGCGCAGGCGATTTAAACATTCCGTGGGCGAAAGCCCCAACTCCTGGCGGAAAATTTGGGTCAGGTAGTTGTCACTCACCCCGACCGCCTCGGCAAGTTTGGCGCGCGAGACTGCCTGGCTGAAGTTCTGGTGCAGGTAGGCCAATGCCTGCTTTACGATTAAACTGGTCGGTTGACCCAGCCGCGCTTCACCGGAAAAAGTCTGCTGCAGGGTCTGGATAATCTCTTCCGGACTCAACATACCCTTTGAGTGAAAGGTGACATTTGCGAAATTTAAACGCGCCACATCCTCGAAGGTCAGCATTTTGCCACTCAAAACGATTACCGGCACTTTGCACGTGCGCTGGTCCATGCGCATGCATTCCAAAACCTGAAAGCCATCCATCTTCGGCATCATCAGGTCCAGAATTACCAACGCCGGGATATTCTCCTTCATAATTGTGATTGCCTGGGCGCCATTTTCCGCGAATAAAATAGAGGAACCGGGGAAAGCATTCACAATAATATGCTGGTAAAGCTGGCGGGCCTGGGGGTCATCATCCACGACCAGAACCATGTCCGTGGCAGCCTGGGGGCGCAGGCTCTCGATCAAATCGGCCAGTTTTTTACCATAGAAAGGTTTCATAAGTACGTTGGTAATGCCCATGCCCGTGCCGCAGTCCGTCTCCTGCTCAAAGAGGAGCAGGGGCAGGTTGGAAAGCTGAGGGTGGTAGCGCATGCGCTGGATGATCGACCAGTCGGCGGGGGCAGCATTATACAAATCCCAGGCCAGCGCCACCGGTTCAACCTCCCGCAGCAGGTCATCCAATGCATCCGCGCAACCCACCTGGCGGATCTCTACTCCCCGCCGTGACGCAATCAAACGCACTTCTTCGGGGATTTCAGCATCCGGGTTGTTCGCGCCCGCCATTAGCAGCAGCGCGGGCCGCGAACCAAGCTCATGCGGAAGCGGCGGGCTGCCTGCCAGGTTGGGCAAAGGCCAATAGATGTGGAATGTGCTGCCTTTTTTGGGCTGGCTTTCCAGGGATATCGAACCGCCGTGCAGCGCCACCAGCCGGCGGGTGATGCTCAAACCCAGGCCAATGCCACCCTTGCGGCGGGCTGAATCCTCGCTGGTCACAAACGGCTCAAAGATGCGCTCTTGTTGTTCGACCGGTATCCCCAGGCCTGAATCAGAAACCCAAATGTGAAGATAGGGCGGTTCAACCACCGCACCCAGGCTAATCTGCCCGGTAGCCGTAAACTTGCTGGCATTACTCAAAAGGTTGAGCAAAATTTGCCGCAAGCGAATTGGGTCGGCTTGAATAACGGGTAACCGGCGCGGGATGTGAATTTCCCAACATACTTCTGCGCAGTCCCGGCCGCGCGTCTTCGCCATACTGTCAAAAATATCCGTCAAAACGGAGCGCGGGTCGACCGGCTCGGGGAATATATTCAGCTCGCCAACCTCGGCCCGTGACAGGTCCAGGAGATCATTGATAACGCGGATGAGGTGTTCGCCGCTCTGGTAGATGTAACGCAGGTCGCGGCGCAGGTTCTCTGGCAGCTCCATTCCATACAGGTTGGGCGTGCTCAACGCCGCCTGGCTGTACCCGAGGATTACATTGAGCGGGGTGCGCAGCTCGTGAGACACATTCGCCAGGAGGCGCGTCTTCAACTGGTCAGCCCGTTCCGCGGACGCCTGGGCCGCCAACGCTTCACTGTACAATTCAGCGTTGCGCAGCGCAATGCCCAGTTGATCCGCCGTCAGCTGCAGCCCAATCATACTCCAGCGCAGGTTCAACACCGGCCGGCTGCTGTGCAAATCCAACAAACCGCTGACTTTTCCGCCCAGGCGGATGGGCAGCACAACCCGCGCGCGCGTTTCCGGGTGGGTGGGGTCCACCGAGTAACGCTGGCTGTGGCGCGTATCGGGTATAAAAATCGTTTCGTTGCGCCGGATAGCCTCCCCCAATAGTCCCGCTTTTTCCAGAGGAATACCTGCCTGCACTGGGGAAGGCGCCTGGCCGTCCACATATAACATTTGATCGGGTTCGGACCACATCAACAACTGCACGTCATCGAAGCCATAATTTACCCGGATCAGGTCGGCAATTTCGCGCGACAGCTGGCGGCGGTCCAGCAGCGAACCCACCCGCTGGTTGATCGCCGCGCTGGTCTCCAGCTGCACCAGGCGATGCTGCTCCTCTTCCCGGTTCACCCCAACCAGACGGCTGGGCACATCCGCGATTGCGTACAGCTTTCGAGCAGCGTGCTCGACCACATTTTCGGCAGTCACCAGGCTGATCCGGTAGGAATAATGCTTGGGCAGCGGCTTGCCCTGAGTGGCCTGGTAGGCCAGATCGACCGACGCAAACCCCAGGTCTTCGGCTGATGTTTCTACCGTGGCGGTATAACTACCCTCCGCGATGGCAGCCAGGGCCAGCGCATCCCCATTTATCCCCACGATCACCGTTTTGGGCGTGACCATGCCTAATGCGCGGGCCGCATCCCGGCCTGCCAGCGCCAAGGAATCGGAGATACCAAAAATCGCATCCATGGGCGCGCCCAATTCCTTCAAAATCGCATGGACCAGCGGATAAGCCTGGTCGTACCGCCAGGCCGTTGGGCAGTGCAGGACCGAAATTTTGGATTTCTTGCGCAGCGTATCGCAGAATGCGCTGATCCGGCTGACGCCCTTATCTTCGCCAAGGTCGAGCAGCCCGCCCACACACAAGACCCGCCCGTGACCTTCCAGCTTTTCCACGACAAACTCCGCCGCGATCTTCCCGGCCTCCGACAGACCGCGGGGTGAAGAGAACAGGCGGTGCTGGAGCTGCGACTCTCCCAGGAAGATGACCGGCATTTTCTGGTAAACTAGCTGGTAGATCGTCCCAAGCGGCAGGGTCTGGCAAACGACGGCGCTCAGATCCTGGGCAAGCAGTTCTTCGGCCAGGCTGGCTGGATCCAGGCTAAACAACGTTTCGTTTGTATCGGATATTTCCAGGGGGACCAGCGTAGCGCCCAATTCCGCCACCCGGTGATAGGCGGCTTCACGCACCTGCACCCAATAAGGGTCGTGCGGCCCAATCGCCGCGCCAATGCGGATGGGCGAACGCGAACCACCAGAAGGTTTCGAAGCCGGAAAGGTCATAGATAGAATGAGTGTAACGCAAATCATCGGTTTTGGGGAATAGCATTCGTCCCCCCTATTCTGGACCTTGTTCCACATCTTTTTTGGGATCGATGCCACCCCAGTATAATGAAACCCCTCTCACCGCCTATCGGAAGAGATTTTGCCAAATAACCAGGTCACAGCAGCTTTCATGTTAAACTATACGGTATCAAGAAGCCGCTCATGCCCACTGGGTATTTATCGGTGGTTCAGGAGAAGCCAAAGTGGTCAAAATTGAAAAAGTAAAGGAAATTCGCCCGCGGATTTCCGACGACTTCACTCCCGGGCAATTTACGCCCCGGACAAGCGCCATCGCCGAGGGTTACCGGTGGGGGCGAGAACTGCACGGCACGCAAAAGCGACTGAACGGGGAGCCGTATTTCGACACCCACTGCGCCTGGGTAGGCGCCTTCCTCGACCAGCTGGTGGGGGATGAAGCCTGGACCATCTCGGGGCTGCTGCATGATGCGGTGGAGGATATCGGGCTGAGCCTGGAAGAAATCCGCCAGCATTTCCCCGGACAGCTCGGCGAAGAAATTGCCCAGATCGTGGATGGGGTAACCAAAATAAGCAGCCCGCCCGAAGGCTATTCCCGTGAGATCGAAACCTTGCGCAAAATCGCGATGTTTCGCAACCCGGGCGTCTTTATCGTGAAGCTTGCCGATAAAAGCCACAACCTGATGACCCTGCACCACATGGAAGAACCCCGGCGCACCCAGAAAGCCATCGAAGCCATCCGGGCTTACGGCAAATTGGCCGGTATCATGAACTGCTACAAGCTGGCAGCGCTGGATCGAAGATATGGCCTTTCCGTATGCCGATCCTGATACGTACGCTTTTGTCAAACCAAAAATCGATTCCGATCCCCGCCTGCAGGTCGATTTCCTCAACACCTTGATGGAACAGTTGGGGCGCATTATGGATCGCGCCACGATTGACGGGCGGGTTGAGGTCATCGTAAATGGTTACTGGCGCGCCTGGCAAAAACTGCGCCGGCTGGCCCGTGCCCGGCATTCTTCGTTGAATTCATTCGCCGCGGTCAATGATATGGTGTCCTTGCGCATGATCGTCGCGGACAACGACCCCAAAAAATGTTACCAGCTGCTTTCCGAAGTAAACCTTTTCCTTGGTCCCTACCTGGATGTGAGCCAGTTTAAAGACTATATCGCCTATCCACAAAACCACTACCGCGCGCTCCACACGGCGGCCTGGATGCCGCGCTACGGGCTGGTTGAAATCGCCATTGCCACCGAAGACATGGAAGGTGAAAACCTGTGGGGCGTGGTGTATGCCTTGAAAAACGGGAAAGATATCAGCCACTACCGCCCAATCGAGATCCTCACCCCCACCGGAAGCGCTCGTTTTCTTCCGGAAGGCTCCAGCGTCTTAGACGCCGTCGCATCCATTCAGCAGGAATACCTGCTCGACAAAATCAGCGCGGTAGAGGTGAACGGACGGCTGGCCCGCCTTTCCGATCCTGTCCACCCGGGCGACGTGGTGGAAGTGATCACCGGGGGCAGCCGCCTATCCCCCAGCGAAGATTGGCTCAATTACAGCAATACCTCCACCACCCGCCTGCTGCAAAGTGTTTTGACCATCGAATCCCTGCGCCGGGCAGCCGAATCAGGCCGCCAGCAGATTAAGGCCATTCTGACGCGCAAGGGGCTGCTGGCCCTGGAAGACGTGAGCGCCTTGGAACCGGACCGCTGGGACAATCTGTTGGAGCGCCTGGCCTGCGCCAACCTGGAAGACTTATACGCGGCAGTGGGCGGCGGCGCAATCCGGCTTGAAGATCTTGAACAGGCCCTGGAAACCACCGGCATTACCAAGGAAGCTCTCAATTGGACCTCTATCTACATCATCGGAACCGGGAAAGCCCACCGGCCGGGCACGCTGGCGCGCCTGGCCAGCGTGGTGTCGAACCAGGGCGGCAATATCCTCCGCTCGGTAAACAACACCCTACCGGACGGTGGTTTTGAATTACGCCTGGTCGTCCGGCATATAGACCAGGAAAAACAAGCCCTGCTAGAGAAAGCGTTCAATGAAAGCGGCATCGAATTGTGCTGCCTGGAGCTGGTATGAAAATTGGCGTTCTGTCCGACACCCACAATAACATCAAAAACTTGCAGACCGCGCTGGCTTTGTTCAAGGGAGAGGGAATTGAAACGCTCATTCACTGCGGCGACCTGACGGATGTGGAGATCGCCCACGCGATGGACGGTTTCCGGGTAATCTGCGTTTTGGGTAACGGGGACGTTGCCTCGGGCGAAATCCGCGTGACGCTCCTTTCACAGCACCCAGAAAATTACGTGGGCATGGATTATACCGGCCGGATCGGCGGGGCGCGCATCGCGGTGACGCACGGTCACTTGCCCGGCCGGGTGGAAGAGTTGATCCACTCGGGTTCCTATGATTATGTTTTCAAAGGCCATTCGCACCGGCACCAGGATGAGCGTTATGGCTTTACCCGCCTGATCAACCCGGGCGCGTTGGGCGGCCTGCATCCTGAAGACCGCCAGGTTTGTATTGTAGATCTCGACGCGGGTAAGGCAAATTTCTTGAAAATTGACGGTTAACCAGGCACACGCCACTTTTTTGCCAGGGAGGAAAGGGTAATGGCAATACAATCGACGGGTAACGGCTGGATATTCGAAACTCGCTCGACTGGTTATGCGATCGGCTTCAACAAAGCCGGTCTTCTGGTCCACCGCTATTGGGGCATGCGCTTACCAGCTCCCAGCGACTATCCGCCCGCGGTTGACCCGCTCTCCTGGGCGTCGTTCAACAACCCCGAACAGCTTACCCCCGAAGAATATCCCGGTCATGGCGGCGCAAAATTTATCGACCCCTGTCTCAAGGTAACCTTCGCCGATGGCGTCCGGGATGTTGTGCTGCGTTTCGACCGGGCGGAAGTGCTGCCTGCCGGCGATCAACTGGATATCGGGCTATGCGATGCCCATTACCCGCTGCGCCTGACGCTGCATTACCGCGTGCATGAAGACTACGACCTCATTGAACGCTGGGCCAGCCTGACGAATGAAGGGGTCGAGGCGATCACCATCGAGCGCATATTCTCCGCCGAATGGCACCTGCCGCCTGGGTCGGCTTACCGCCTGACCCATCTGACCGGGCGCTGGCTCGACGAGATGCACATCCACCATGAACCGCTGGTGCAGGGGATAAAGGTGCTGGAAAGCCGCCGAATCACCACCAGTCACCACCATAACCCGTGGTTTGCGGTTGACCGGGGCACGGCGGACGAGGACCAGGGCGAGGTCTGGTTTGGACTGCTCGCCTGGAGCGGCAACTGGAAGATTGCCGCGGAGGTAACCGATTTCGAATCGACCCGCGTGAACATCGGCCTGAACGATTGGGATTTTGCCTGGCGGCTGCAGCCCGGCGAAACCTTTCAACACGCCGGCGAGCTTTGCCGGTTACACCCCGGCCGGGTTTGGCAGCGCCATCCGCAAGCTGCACGATTTTATCCGCGAACAGGTTCTGCCCCACGGGCCGGTGACGCACAAGATCCTGTACAACTCGTGGGAAGCCACCACATTCAACGTGGACGTCGAATCGCAGGGCCGCCTGGCGGAAATCGCGGCCCGGATGGGCATCGAGTTGTTCGTCATGGATGACGGCTGGTTCCACGGCCGCAACGATGACCACGCCGGGCTGGGGGATTGGTGGCCGGATGAAAAGAAATTCCCCAACGGCCTGAAACCGTTGATCGAAAAAGTCAATGGGCTGGGAATGGATTTTGGCCTATGGGTCGAGCCAGAGATGGTAAATCCCGACAGCGATCTGTATCGCGCCCACCCGGATTGGGTGATCCACTTCCCCACCCGCCAGCGGACCGAAAGCCGCAACCAGTTGATTCTGAACCTGGCCCGCCCGGATGTGCAGGATTACCTCATTGATATCCTGGACCGCCTGCTGACTGAGAACAACATCACCTTTATCAAGTGGGACATGAACCGCAACGTCAGCGAGCCGGGTTGGCCCAGTGCTGCCGGCGACCCGCGGGAAATGTGGGTGCGCTACGTGCAGGGCGTTTACCGCGTGTGGGTCCAGCCTGCGCGAGCGCCACCCAGGCGTCGTCTTCCAGAGCTGCTCGGGCGGCGGCGGGCGCGCCGATGTGGGTATCCTGCGCCTGGCCGACCAGGTCTGGGTCAGCGACAACACCGAGGCTACCGCCCGGCTGAACATTCAGGAAGGCTATTCGCAGGTTTTTCCCGCCAACACCATGGAAGCCTGGGTGACAGATGCCATGGCCGACCGCATTTCGCTCGAATTCCGCTTCCACGTGAGTATGTGCGGCTCGCTGGGAATTGGCGGCCATTTGCTGCACTGGAGCGAGGCCGAACGAGCGGAGGCTGCGCGCTGGGTCGCGCATTATAAAGAAATCCGCGCGATCATCCAGTTCGGCGACCAGTACCGGCTGCGCTCGCCGCAGGCGTCTCCCTACTCCGCGGTTCAGTACATCAACAAGGAATGTACGGAGGGCGTGTTGTTCGTGTTCCGCACCCACATTCCTGAACCCGCGCAGCTGCCGAACCTAACCCTGCGCGGTTTGGACCCCCAGGCCCGTTATGAAATCGAGGGGCTACCGGGCATTCGCTCTGGTCTGAGCTGGATGCAGGCCGGCCTGTCCATCCCATTGCGCGATTTTCAGAGCACGGTGCGGCGGATCCATCAGGTTCAATAAACAAGACCCGCCTGAACCGGCCGGTTTAGCCTGTGGTATACTTTTAACAGGAAGAAGAGCGTGGTGTTGGTGCTGTCGGGTGCAAACATCCTGGGAGAGCAAAGCGTTTGTATTGTTGGCCCCGGCAGCCGTTTGGGTGAAAAACAAACCACCCGGCGTATATGGTTTCCAAATATAATGCTGCTGCTCATCGATCAGACCGCTGAAAGCCGAACCTGAGGGTGCCCGGATTGCCATTTGACTTTAAGAGACAGCATCGCAGGCCACATTCCACAATCCTTAATTGCAAGCATAGAAAAACGGACGCGTTTCAACCAGCTACACCGAGAAGTGAGGTTCAGGTTGGATACGGAAAGCTTAACGCAAAAACTGCTTGAATTTCGGACCTTGCTAGAACAAATTCAACAAGATCTCCCTTTTTCTGCCTCCCAGGAAGATCTCGCTCGGGCCGAATTAAACCAGCACTTCGCCAGCCTCCTGAAACCCATCCAGGAATTCCTCCAAATAGATCAAAACGGGGCGGAACTATCCGCCGCGCCATGCGCCGCGGCGCGAAACCTGTCGTCCCAGGTGCTCGACATTCAACAACGCCTGCTGGATGACAGCCTCCAGCAAATTATGCTGCTTCATGAAATCTTGCAAAACAGCCCGGTGGGCCTGGCAGTCATCAGCGGACCCAGCCTGACTTTCCGCCTGGCCAATACCACCTACCGCAGTTTTCTCCCGAACCCTCAGGCTGACCTTCTTGGCCAGCCTTATGGGCAGGTTTGGTCGAAAGAGATTGGTTTTGAAGGCGACCAGTTGATTCGCGAGATGCTCAACAGCGAGAAAAACCTGAATTTCGACCGGATGGAGAAGCGTTATCCGGACGGCCTAACCAGGAACTTTTCGCTGCGTGTATGCCGCCTCATCTGGCGCGACGAGCCGGGCGCGCTGCTCCTGATCCAAGAAACGACCCAGGCGGACCGCGCCCGCTCGCTGGCAATGGAAATCGCGGAAGAAGCCCACCGCCAGACGGAAGAACTGGATGCCATCATTATGGCAATGGCAGAGGCGGTGACTATTTTCGATGTGCACGGGCTCGCAATCCGAGCCAACCCGGCTGCCGTGGATCTGTTCGGCATCGACCCGGTCGGGATCGACCTGGCGGAGCTGGTCGATCTTCTTTCCATGCGCCACCCGGATGGAGCGCCAATCCAAACTTCAGAACTACCATCCCAGCGCGCCTTACAGGGTGAAACTGTGGTGGGGCAGCACTTGCTGCTGATCGACAGCGAAAGCCGCGAGCGGGTTGTACTCGCCTCGGCCTCCCCGTTGTTCGATGAAGCGCATGTTTCCGCTGTAGTCACCGTCTGGCATGACGTCACCGAGCGCGAACGTTTGCTGGAACAGTTGGAAATCGAACAGTCGCGGTTGGAAATCATTATCAAAAACGCTCCTGAAGCGATCCTGGTCGCCGATGAGGAAGGCCGGATGGTATTGGGCAACCCGGCTGCCGAGCGCGTTCTCGGGCGCGCCATCCCTTACGGCCAGGCAATGGGTTCTTATGGGGAACTGCATATTTGTTACAATGACGGCACCCCGTATGACCCCCGCAATCTGCCGCTTACCTGCTCCGCGTTGGACGGCGAACAGATCAACAATACCGAGCTGCTGGTGGTCCTCCCCAACGGGCAGACCCGCAATGTCCTCGCCAGCACTGCACCCATCGTCGACCGCAAAGGCAACCTGAACGGCGCCGTGGGCGTCTTTCAGGATATAACCCAACGCAAACAAGCCGAAGAAGCGCTGCGCCGCCAGGCCAGCCGCTCGCAGCTTCTGGCAACCCTTTCACAACAGTTCGCCGAAGCCGGCTTGCACTACCGCGAACTGCTCGAAACCATCGTCCGGCAGGTGGGGCACGCCTTTGGTGATCTTTGCAGCCTGCACCTGTTGGATGAAGACGGCAAATGGTACTACCCCGCGGCGGCCTTTATCGATGATCCAAAGCAGCTGCCTGTTTTGCAGCGGATGATCCAGGATGTTCCTTTCCTGGCGGAGGAAGGACTGGCCGGACGCGCGTATAAAACTGGCCAGCCAATGATCATAACCGACTTACCCTTCGACCAAATGGAAGCCCTGCTTCCCGTCGCTTACAATCTCTTCAAGAACCGGGCCAACCTGAAATATATCAATGCCCTGGTGGTGCCCTTGCGCACGCGCGGCCGCTGGATCGGCGCGCTCAGCATCCTCAGGCTGCACGAGGGAAATCACTTTACGGCGGAAGATCAAACCTTTTTGCAGGACCTGGCGGACCGGGCTGCCCTGGCGATTGAAAACACGCGTCTTTACGAACGCGAAGCCCATCGCGCTCAAGAATTGCACGCGCTGCACCGCGCTACCACGGCACTGCTTTCCACGATCGATCTGGAAACGCTCCTCACCCAGATTCTGGACGCGGCCCAACAAGCCATTCCCGCCGCTGAACAGGGCGTGCTGTACCTGCTCTCCGCAGAAGACAAGACGCTGGTGGTGCGCGCCGCGATTGGTTACCAAACCTTCAGCGCGCTCTCTCCCGAACTAGAAACGCAGGCATACCGCTCCGTCCAGGAGAAAAGCCCGTTAATCCTGAACGCGATTACACCCTGGCCGCCCACCGGCCTGACGGAGACCGGGCAGGCCGGTTCAGCCATCATTGCCCCATTAAATCTGGATCAGAGTGTTTTAGGGGCGCTGGCGTTATTCGGCCCGCATCCGAAATTGTTTACCGAGAATGATCTGCGGCTGTTGGACACCTTTGCCGCCACCGCCACCACAGCCCTGCAAAACGCCACCTTGTATGCGGAAGTGCAGCGCCTGGCGACAATGGACACCGTCACGGAGCAGTTCAACCGGCGCCGTTTTTTTGAGCTGGGCGAATTGGAGATCCACCGCGCGCGGCGCTTCCACAACACCCTTTCCGCCATCATGCTGGACCTGGATAACTTTAAAGAGATCAACGACACTTTTGGCCACGGCGCCGGCGACCAGGTTTTGTATGCCGTCGCCCAGCGCTGCCGGACGAGCATCCGGGTAGTGGATATCCTGGGCCGCTACGGTGGGGATGAATTTGCCATCCTCCTGCCGGGGGCTGCTTTGCCAGAAGCGCGCGAGATTGCCGAACGCATCCGCCAGGCGGTCGTTCTGGCTCCCATCCCAACCGACCGGGGCGAGGTGAACATTTCCATCAGTCTGGGTATCACCCAGGCCGAGGTCGACATCCAAAGCCTTTCGGCCCTCTTAGCCCGCGCGGATGCCGCGTTATATAATGCCAAACAAAGCGGGCGGAACCGGGTCATGCAGGATTGATTCGGGGGATTTTATGGCATAATTACATGGGTTTCCGCAATCGAAGGATGAAACGCAGCCATGAAAGTATATCCCGTTCCCATGGTCCCTGGACCGGTCCAGGTCCCGCCCCAGGTTTTGCAAGCCTACCTGACCGATTATGGTTCCGCTGACCTGGAGCCAGAGTACCTGGATCTTTACCGGCAGACACAGGCCGGCTTACAGCAAATATTTTCCACCCAAAACAGCATCGCCATCATGTCCGGTGAGGGTATGCTCGCCCTTTGGGGCGCGCTAAAAAGCTGTATCATCCCCGGCGACCGCGTGCTGGCAGTCGCCACGGGCGTGTTTGGTTACGGCATCGGCGACATGGCCCGTTCGATCGGCGCAACCGTGCGCACGGTAGATTTTGCGTACGATCAGACAATTTCCGATTGGGCCGCGATTGAACAGGCAATCATCGAATTTCGCCCCAAAATGATTACCGCCGTCCACTGCGAGACCCCATCGGGTACCCTGAACCCAATCGCGCCGTTGGGGGAGCTAAAAGAAAAGCACAGCGTTCCCCTGTTGTATGTGGATGCAGTTGCCAGCGCGGGCGGCGCTCCAGTGCTGACCGATCTATGGCACGTCGACCTGATGTTAGGCGGCTCGCAAAAGGTTCTTTCGGCGCCGCCCGGAATGTCGATGGTGGCTGTCAGCGAGAAAGCCTGGGAAATCATCGATCAGGTCGATTACCAGGGCTATGACGCGCTCAAACCTTTCCGCACGGCCTTAGAAAAAGCCTATTTTCCCTATACCCCCTACTGGCAGGGGCTGGCAGCCCTGCATGTGGGCGTCCAAATTCTGCTGGCCGAAGGCCTGGATAACAGCTTTGCGCGCCACGCCGCAGCGGCATCCTACTGCCGCGAACAGCTGGCCGCCGCCGGCCTGCGGATCTACCCGGCCGCCGGAGCCATACCTGCTCCGACAGTCACGGCCGTATATGTTCCTGAGCCGATCCCCTGGCCGGAGTTCGACCGCCGCCTGCGCGAGCAGGGACTGGTGGTGGGCGGAAGTTACGGCCCGCTGGCCGGAAAGGTTTTCCGACTGGGGCATATGGGTTCTCAGGCCGACCTGGGCCTGGTCAAGCAGGCGCTGCACATCATCCAAGTCTGTATGCGGAACGCTCGAAATGTGAAAGCATGAGTTCTTTTTCTTGGATGCGCCATTCCATACCAATACTGCGCAGGCTATTGCGACCGCTGCTGCTGATCATCTTTCTGCTGGGAGGCTTGCCTGACCCGGCGCTGGCGCAATCCGATTCGATCCGTTTCGATACCCTGTCGGTAGAAAATGGGCTGTCACAGGGCACGGTGCGCGCCATCCTACAAGATGCGAGCGGTTTTTTGTGGTTTGGGACCGACGATGGCTTGAATAAGTACGACGGCTACGCTTTTACGCTGTATAAGCACGACGCCGCCAACCCAGACTCGCTCTCCGATAACGCTATCACCACCCTTTTCCAGGACAGCGGGGGTGATCTATGGATCGGCACCGGCAGCGGGCTTGACCGCATGAACCGCCAGGCCGAAACGTTCCAACACTTTCAACATGACCCCAATGATTCCCGCAGCCTGCGCGGCAGCGCGGTCAGTGCAATCGCCCAGGACCCGCAGGGGATCCTGTGGGTCAGCACATCCGATGGCGGCTTGAACCGTTTAAACCGCGCGGACTCCACCTTCACCCGGTACGCGTACGACCCCGCCGACCCCGATTCACTTTCCAGTGATGACATACGCGCACTGGTTGCCGACCCCAAAGGAGGGCTGTGGGTTGGTACCGCCAGGGGACTGGATTATTTCGAGCCACAAACCAAAAAGTTCAACCATTACCATTCCGGCAGCGATTCCGCGGACGATCTGCGCTTCGCGGTCCTGTGCCTGTTTCAGGACCGCAACGGTTGGGTATGGGTGGGGACCGAAGAAAACGGCTTATACCGGGTCAACCCCGACAACGGCACCTTTGCCCACTTCCAAAACCGCTCCGACAACCCCTATTCGCTCTCGGGTGACTTTGTGCGCGCGATTTACGAGGATACGAGCGGCCACCTGTGGGTGGGCGGCCGGGATGGGCTGAACCTCTTCCAGCCCGAAAGCGACTATTTTAACCGCTACCAGCACGACCCCAATGACCCGTTCAGCCTGAGCAACGATTACATCCTCTCAATCTACGTCGATCGCTCAGGGGTACTGTGGGTAGGCACTTACGGCGGCGGGGTGAGCAAGCATGTGAGCAATAACGAACGGTTTACCCTATACCAGCACCGCTCGACGGTTCCCACCAGCCTGAACAACGATATCGTCCACGCTCTTTACGAGGATCAGGAAGGTACGGTTTGGATCGGCACCATGGAAGGCGGGCTCAACCGGCTCGATAAAGAAGCGCTGACGTTTTCAGCCTTCCAACATGACCCGGGCAGCCCGACCAGCATTAGCAGTAATGATGTTCGCGCAATCCTCGAAGACCGGCTGGGCGTGCTGTGGGTAGGCACAAACGGCGGCGGGTTGAACCGTTTTGATCAGGAACAAAACCGATTCACTCATTATCTGCATGATCCCAAAAACCCCAGCTCACTCTCCGATAACCGGGTAATATGCCTGTATGAGGACCGCCGCGGCAATCTTTGGGTGGGCACGCGGGCAGGCGGGTTGGATTTGATGGACCGCAAATCCGGCAGCTTTACCCATTTCCAGCCTGTCCCCGGTAACCCGGACAGCCTGAGCGGTAGTTTTGTGCGCACCATCACCGAAGACCATTTGGGCAACCTGTGGGTTGGAACGTTCAATGGGATCAGCGTCATGGATCCGAATACCGGGCGCTTCCACAACTACCGGAATGACCCCAAAAGCCAGGCTTCTTTGAGTAACGATCAGGTGCTCTCCATCCTGGAAGCGCCGGATCACATGCTATGGATCGGGACCCTCTTAGGCGGGTTAAACCGTTTTAACCCAACCACCCAAACCTTTCATCACTATACCCAAAAAGATGGGCTACCCGGGGACTCGGTTTTTGGGATCCTGACAGACCGCAGCGGTTATTTGTGGTTGAGCACCAACCGCGGCCTCTCGCGTTTTGATCCGCGCACAGAAGCCTTCCGCAACTACGACCGGCGCGACGGTTTGCAGAGCTTCGAGTTTAATGCCGGGGCATATTTTAAAAACAGCCGCGGGCGAATGTATTTTGGCGGGATCCAGGGATTTAACGCCTTTGATCCCACCCGCGTGCAGGATAATCCCCTCCCGCCCCCAATCGTCATTACCGCCTTTAAGAAATTCAACCAGACCGAGCGCAAAGACCTGGCCGGAAACGAGAAAGTAAACCTCTCCTACCAGGACAATTTCATTTCCTTCGAATTCGCCGCCCTCGATTTTAGCGCCCCGGAAAAAAATCAATATGCCTATAAGCTGGAGGGCTTCGATAAGGACTGGATTTACGCCGGCACCCGGCGCTATGCCAGTTACACCAACCTGCGCGGCGGAAACTATATTTTCAAAGTGATCGGCAGCAACCAGGATGGGGTTTGGAATGATATGGGCGCCAGCGTAGCAATCAGTATCCTGCCGCCCGTGTGGAGTAACGTTTGGTTCGTGGTCGGGGCGGTACTGCTTTTGATTGGCATCATATATGGAATATACCGCCTGCGGGTGATCCAAATTAAATCCGAAACGCGCAACCTGGAAAAGCAGGTCCACGAGCGCACCGCCGAAATCGAGCGCCGCAGAGAAGTGGCGGAAGGTCTACGCGAGATCCTCACCATTCTCAACTCCAACCGCTCGCTAAAGGAAAGCCTGGATGCAATCATCCTCCAGGTGGTCCGGTTGATGGATGCCAGAGTGGTGATCATCTTCCGTTTCGAAGAGGATGAATACCCGAACGTCGTCGCGACCAACCTTCGTCAAAATTATGATCAGCGCCGCGAGCAGCCTTTACCGCCCATGCCCAACTGGCTGGTGCAACCGCTGTTAAACGGGCAGCCCTTCTCGCTGCCTGACCTGGCTGCCCAGCGCCCGGCCGACCCGGAGCTGGTAGACAGCTTTTTCGAGCATTATGCCGCGCTGCTGGCAATGCCCATGTTCGTGAATGACAAAGTGGACGGCGGCCTGGTGCTGCTCTACTCTTGGGCGAGAGATTTTTCGGAAGAAGATTTCCAGATGGCGACCAGTTTTTCCAACCACGCCGCGCTGGCAATCGCCAACGCCCAGCTGCGCAGCCAGGCAGAAGAGAGCGCCGTCTCGGCGGAGCGCAGCCGCCTGGCACGAGACTTACATGACGCCGTCACGCAGACCCTGTTCGCCACCAGCCTGATCGCCGAGGTTCTGCCAAGATTATGGGAGCGCAACCCCGAGGCTGGCAAACAGAAAGCAACCGAGATCCGCGAGCTTACCCGCGGGGCGCTGGCCGAAATGCGCACGCTGCTGATGGAACTGCGCCCCACCGCTCTGGTGGATGTGCCTCTGCCCGACCTTCTGCAGCAGTTAAGCGAGGCATTCACCGGAAGAGCGCGGGTGCCGGTTGTTTTGGAAGTCGCGAAGGATATCCCGCTTCCATCCAATGTAAAGATCGGCTTCTACCGCATTGTACAGGAAGCATTGAACAATATTCAGAAGCATTCTCGCGCCACTCAGGTGGAGATCCATATGCAGCATCAGGACGGCCAGGTCGAACTGTCCATTTGTGACGATGGCATTGGCTTTGATACTCATCGAAAACTGCCCGACCATTTTGGGCTAGGCATCATGGAAGAACGCGCCCAGTCGATAGACGCCCAATTTTCCCTCGAAAGCCAGCCGGGTGAAGGGACCAAGATAACCGTTTTCTGGAAGAAACCATAGACGGTTCTCCAGAGACCGGCGCGGGCTGGGTGAACAGAACCCACCCGGATTAACCCAAAGATCGATATAGGCCGTTTCGTTCGATTTGGTTAAGCGTGGTAAAATCGTGCGAAATCTATTGTCCTGCCTACAGGAGCACGGTTATGTCCCAAGGTTCCCCACAAAAAACCCTCGTTATGAAATTCGGGGGGACGTCGGTTGGGTCAGTGGAAGCAATGGCTCAGGTAATCGACATCGTGCGCCAGGGCCAGAAGGATTGGCCCCGGCTGGTTGTGGTCACTTCCGCGTTAAATGGCGTGACCAACTTGCTGCTCGACAGCGCGACCCGCGCTGCGTTGGGCGACCGGGAAGCATATACCCCGGCCGTTCAGGAGCTGCGTGCCCGGCACATGCAGTTGATCGAGACTCTGGTGACTGACCCGGCGCGAGGGGCGCTGATCGCGGATGAAATTGAACATTTCATCGAGGACTTTGCCAGCCGCTGCCAGGCCATCAGCATTTTGAATGAGGCGACTCCGCGCGCGCTTGACGCAATCGCCGGAATGGGCGAGCGTATGTGCGTGCGCGTGCTGGCAGGCGCGCTGGAATCCGCCGGCATACCCGCCGCGGCGATTGATTCAACACAACTCATCGTTACGGATGATCATTTTCAGGCGGCCCATCCAGACATGGACGCAACCTTACTACGCACGCGCCAGGGATTAGAACCCATCCTCGCCAGGGGACAGGTGCCCGTGATTACCGGTTTTATCGGCGCCACGCCCGCCGGAATCCCTACCACGCTTGGCCGCGGCGGCAGCGATTATACCGCCCCTATCCTCGGCGCCGCCCTCCCGGCGGACGATGTCTGGATCTGGACGGACGTGGACGGCGTGATGACCGCCGACCCGCGGCTGGTGCCCGATGCGCGCACCATCCTGGAGCTGTCTTACCGCGAAGTGGCCGAGCTGGCCTATTTTGGCGCCAAGGTACTCCATCCCAAGACGATCCGCCCGGTGATCGAGGCGGGGATCGGCCTGCGCGTGTGCAACACCTTCAACCCGGACCACCCTGGCACGCGCATCGTGGCTGAACTTCCTGCTCCCGCAACCGGGGTTATCAAAGCAGTCACCGCTATCCGCGGTTTGCAGCTGATTACGGTCGAAGGACGCGGTATGCTGGGGGTCCCCGGCGTCGCCGCGCGCACGTTCAGCGCCGTTGCCGCGACCGGAACGAGTGTACCGCTCATCTCCCAGGCTTCCTCTGAGCAGAGCATCTGCTTTGCCGTCCCGATCGAATCAACCCGCAGCGTTCTGGCTGCCCTGCACAACACATTTGCCAGTGAGATCGCCAGCCGCGATATCGACCGCGTCTGGGCAACCGAAGAGGTGGTGATTATCACGGTGGTGGGAGCAGGAATGCGCAACACACCTGGCATCGCCGGGCGCGTGTTCCAGGCGCTGGGCGAAAAAAACGTCAACGTCATCGCCATCGCGCAGGGCTCTTCTGAAGTATCCATCAGCGTACTCGTCGACGCGGCCGATACCCGCGCCGCCGTTCAAACGCTGCACACTTTAATTGCCTAAAAGAACGTAATACGGGATGCGTTAAACGTAAAAAGCTACGCATAACGCATCACTCTTTGACGAATTGACTTATTACTGGAGAATTCCAATGTCTGAAAGAATTCCTGTTTCCGTTTTAGCCGCGACCGGCAGTGTCGGTCAGCGTTTTGTCCAGCTGCTGGATGGGCATCCCTGCTTTGAAGTGGTTGCCCTCACCGGTTCCGACCGCAGCATCGGCCAGAAATACGGTGAAACCTGTCACTGGCTGGTGCCCGAACCCATGCCCAAATGGGCTTGCGATATGACAGTTGTTCCCACCACCCCTGCCGCCGCGGACGCCGGCATGGCGTTTTCCGCTTTGCCGGCCAGCATTGCCAAAGACGTGGAGCCGCAGTTCGCCCTGGCGGGGGTAAAAGTGTTTTCCAATGCCTCCTCCTACCGCACCGAACCGGATGTGCCCATCCTGCTGCCCGAAGTCAACGCCGACCACACGCGCCTGGTGGAAGTCCAGCGCCGCAAGCGCGGCTGGCCGGGCTATATCGTCACCAACTCCAACTGCACCAGCACCGGCATGACCGTGGCGCTCAAGGCGCTGCAAGACGCCTTTGGGCTGTCGGTGGTCTTTGCCGTTTCGCTGCAGGCGCTTTCTGGCGCCGGATACCCGGGCGTGCCTTCCATGGATATCATCGACAACGTAGTCCCCTACGTGGGCGGCGAAGAAGAAAAGGTTGAATGGGAACCGCGCAAGATGCTCGGCAAGCTGCAAGAGGACGAAATTGAGCTGGCCCCCTTTGCGATCAGCGCCCATACCAACCGGGTGGCGGTCAGCGACGGGCACACCGTGTGCCTGACCGTCGAGCTGCGCGACCGCGCGGATATCCGCCGCGATTGCCCAGGCGCTGCGCGAGTTACCAGGCGCCCGCCGTAAGCGCGGACCTGCCCTCCGCGCCCCACCCGGTGATCGTCGTGCGCGATGAACCCGACCGCCCGCAGCCTCGCCTGGACCGGATGGCCGGCAACGGTATGTCCACCGTGGTCGGCCGCCTGCGCCCTGACACCGTATTTGATCTCAGAATGGTGGTGCTCTCGCACAATACCATCCGCGGAGCGGCGGGCGGCTCGATTTACAATGCCGAGCTGCTCGTAAAGCAAGGGCTATAACCGATCAAAAAGATCCCTGGCGCATGCGCCAGGGATCTTGATTATCCGTTATCCCATCCACGGTACTTGCTGTTTCCCGCCTTTTTCGTTCACCCGGCGGCTAAATTCCGCCAGTACCAGACCAATGCGGGCCGTGTGCCCTAGCACCCAGCAGCCATCCTCGGGGTCATCCGCCTGCCGGCGCTGGCTTTGCACCAGCCAGGCGGCATAGGGCGCCAGGCTGTCCGGCGAAATATCCGGCAGCCGCAGCAGCAGTTCCAGCAGCAGACCGGTGTTCTCATAGTCGGCTGCCGTGTATCCCCAACCCCAACGGCTGATCCAGCGCTGGCGCTCAAGGACGGGTCTTTCCTGGCGCAGCAGCCAATCCACCGCCCGCGTGATACAACCGCGGTACGGCTGGAGCGCCAGGTCCAGCGCCTCACCCGCCAGGAAGCCGTGCACCGCATCGCAGGTCTTGATGACCGATGACTTCACCGGTCAATCGAAAACCGGGCAGCCGCGCTTCGCAGCTGCCATCGTTCCAACTGCCGTCCGGGTTTTGCGTACCCGCCAGCCACTGCATGCCTTTGGCCATCGCCGCCTGGAAGCGCGCATCATGCGTCTCCGCCAGGGCTTGCAGCGCTTCGCTGGTCGCGCCCACTTCGCTCCACACCCGCACCGGGGTCCCGACTTCGTACCCCCAGAGGCTGGCATCCCAGCCGCCGTCCTCATTTTGCGCGTGATACAGCCGGTCGAGCCCGCGGTATACCCGCAGGGCTGCTTCACGGCGCAGGAACTGCCTTCCCACCCGGTAGAAATAGCGCACCATCAGACTGACGTCGTACACGGAAATTCCGCCGACCCCGGGCAGCATATCTGGCGCCCAGCTTTCGGGATGCTGTTCTAAATACGCCGCGCCTTTTCGCAGCATTACCTCCAGCTCCGCCGCACATTCCCGGTCCAGGAGTTCCTGCGCGGACTTTAAGAACAGCAGCACGTATACCGTGTGCCAGAAATTACTCTGCTCGATCTGCAGGCCCCAACCGCCATCCTGGTGCTGGCTGCGCTGCATCCGCAGAACCGCGTGCCGGATACAATCAACAATCCGCGGCAGCAATTCATCCATCCGAACTGTATCCGCACCGGCGCTGCGCGAAGAAAGATGAGTCGTTGGAAGCAGCTGCCAGCACAGCCGGAGACACCTGCTGCATACAGTACTCCATAAACTTCTGATATTTCATTTCATCAGAGAGGGGGCATTCCAGCAGGTGCAAAAAATAAGCTTTCACCTGTGGGTCGCGCAGCAAATCCACACCAGGGCCAGGTTCATCCATCTTATAACTCAATGCGATAACGCTAATGATAAATATTTCGTTTCATTATAGCGCGCAGAACCGATTTTTCATCCCACCAATTTTTTTTAATTCTTTTATGCAGGGCGAGACTGCACGATCGTAAATCGCGACTTCAATTGTAAGAAAGGCTTTTCGATCAGCAAGTAGGAGATGGAGGAGATTAAAATCGTCAGGCCAAGGCCGACCGCGAAGATTAGATAATTCTGATTGTAGATGTTTTTGCCGCCGAAATTATATGTAACCCATTGCGTGGAAAGTTTCAACGCAAGCAAATGGAATAAATAAAGACCATAAGAAATTTTTCCTAAAAAGGCGATTGGCCTACAGCCCAGACCCTTCATAACCAGCCCGCTTTTTGCCCGCAGGGTCGAGTGAACCAACAGGGCCACCGAGATTCCGACCATGGGATACAGCAGCATCAACCACCAATCGGTCACAGCCACGTTTCCCAGCAGGGTACTGATATAAAGGCAAGCGATACCCGCGAGAGTTGTTAACCATACCGGGATGCGTTTGAACATAATATCAAACAGCCCCAGCCCAATGGCAAGTCCGAACAAAATGGATTCGAAATGGGTAATCGGCAGAACCCAGATGGCCGGGTGAGAGATCTTGAAAATAATAAAGGCCGCCCGGATTCCCAGTCCTACCAGGAAGATGATACTCAGGATAAAGAACTGCTTTCTCCGGCCATGTTTAAAGATAAAGCGCAGAAACCAGGGTATTATCAGGTAGAACTGTTCCTCGTAAGAAATCGTCCAAAGGTGACCAACCCAGTAAAGCTGATTGTAAGAAAATTTCACACTGAATAGATTATCGGTGAAAGTCCACAGGCCGATCGCGCGCAGCAATTGAAAATCGGAAAACATACCCATCAAGTTCATGATTATCACTACAGCCGTGGTGAAGATGAAATATATTGGCCAGATGCGCAGCGCCCGGCGCAGATAAAAGAAGCCCACATTGATCGTTCCGGTCCTTTCCCATTCCGTTCTGAGTAAATGCACGAACAGGAACGCCGAGAGGCAAAGGAAAAGGTCTACACCCGACCATCCATTTTTGTTAAATAATATAAAGCCGGGAATCGGGGTCATATCGGGACCATGATGCAAGAATACGGCGAAAAAAGCAAGAAAGCGCAAACCATCCAACGCTGGAAAGTAATATCTTTCTTTCAACGTCCCTCCAGATACACTTAATTCCTAAGGATTAGTGAAATAATTTCAAAACCATTGAACTTACAGAAAGCACCATTATAAAGGAAACGAGCCTTTTGAACATAAAATCAGGGATGGGCGTTTCCCTGGCAAACATGAGGGTGTTGGCGGACAGCCGGCTGTCTACCAACACCCTCTTTAAATTTTCCCTCCTCCAGACGGGAAGGGGATGGAGTAATTACCTTTATCGCGTTCCCCGCACCTCTTGCACCCACTGCAGGACGTTCTTCACATTCTCCTGGATCCCGGCGTAGTTCCCGGCGCTGACCCAATCCTTGCGGATCAGGTTACTGCCCATCCCCAGGCAGGCCGCGCCGGCTTTCATCCAGCGCCCGATATCCTCGCGGGTTGGTTCGACCCCGCCGGTCGGCATAATTCGCGTCCAGGGCATAGGCCCCAGAATGGCCTTGACAAAGGCCGGGCCGCCCATCGTGTCACCCGGGAAGATTTTGACAATCTCCACCCCCATCTCCTCGGCGTTCGAAATTTCGCTCACCGTGCCACAGCCGGGCAGGTAAGGTACCTTGCGCCGGTTGCATAGTTTGGCCACTTCCGGGTTGAAGTTGGGACTGACGATGAAGTTGGCCCCGTGCGCGATAAACAGCGCCGCCGTCGGCGCGTCCACGATGGAGCCGACGCCCAAAACTGCCGGAGATTTCTCCAGGTATTCGCTCAGGTGGGCAAACACCTTCAGCGCGTGTTCGCCGCGGTTGGTCAGTTCCATCACCCGCGTGCCGCCATCCACGCAGGCCTTCACTACCCCTTCCGCCACCTGCGGGTCGCCATTGTAAAAGATCGGCACCAGGCCGGAAGAAAGCATCGCATCATATACTTCTAATCGCGAAAAGCGAGGCATCGTTTGTTCTCCTTTTTTCGTATGTGTGAAAAGTAATGCGTAATGAGGGAAGAAGAAAACTCCTCTTGAGTGCCTGCACCATACGTTTGGGCGGCTAAAAAAACATCCGTGTCGTTCCGTGCTAACCCGTGTCCGGTTGCTTTAGCGCGCCACTCGACCAGAGGCATCGCCCTTCATCAGTTTTTCCACTTCAGCAACGGTTACCTCACTGAAGTCACCGTAAATCGAGTGCTTCAGGCAGGAGGCTGCCACGGCAAAATCAAGCGCCGGCTGGCGCTCGGGATAGGTCAGCATGCCGTAAATCAGCCCGGCGGTGAATGAGTCGCCGCCACCCACCCGGTCGACGATATAATCGATGTCGTAGGTGCGCGCGCTGTAAAACTGCCCCTGGTCCCACAATACCGCCGACCAGGTATTATGGGTAGCCGAACGCGAGCCGCGCAGCGTAAATGCCACTGCCTTAAGGTTGGGGAAACGCTCGACCAGTTTGTCGCATACGTAGCGGTAGGATTCCGCCTCTACCTTCCCGGCGGTCACGTCCGTTTCCGGCGCCTTGATCCCAAACACATCGTGGGCATCTTCCTCGTTGCCGATGGCCACATCGCACCAGCGCATTAATTCGGGCATCACCTCGCTGGCCTTCTTGCCCCATTTCCACAGGTTCTTGCGGTAGTTCATATCGCAGGAAACAGTTACGCCCATTTCGTGCGCCGCCTGGACCGCTTCAATCGCCACTTCCGCCGCGCTCCCGGAGATCGCGGGGGTGATCCCGGTGGTGTGGAACCACCCCACTCCATCGAACACCTGCTTCCAGTCGATCATTCCAGGCTGGATGGTTGCCGCGGCAGAGTTGGCCCGGTCGTAAACCACCTTACTGCCGCGCTGCGCCGCGCCGGTCTCCAGGTAGTAAATCCCCAACCGGTCCCCGCCGCGAGCGATAAAGCGCGTGCCGATGCCGTAGCGGCGCAGGTATGCCAGGCAGGCCTCGCCCACATCATTATTGGGCAGGCGGGTGACAAATTCCACCGGCAGACCAAATTCCGCCAGCGAGGCCGCCACGTTGGCCTCTGCCCCGCCAAACAGAACGTTTAACGTCGGCGTCTGGGTAATGCGCAGATATCCCGGCGGCGAAAGCCGCAGCATAATCTCACCAAAGGTAACGATTGTTTTCATGGTCTTCGGATTCCCTTCCTGGATAGATGAATGAGCCAGCGATACCTAATTTTAGCACCGAGAACCGCACCTGCCAACCTGTAAGACAGGTGGAAAGAGAGTTTACAGTTTACAGGCTGATCTCTACCACAGCTTCGTTAGCGCCATCAAACCCAGCAGCCCTGGGCCATGCAGCACAACGGCGATGGGCAGCAGGTAGCCAAAATCGCCCCATTTGAGCCAGCCCTGGCGCAGCGCCGTGGCAAAGAAAAACAGCGAAAAAGGCAGATTGAACGCCAGCGCGCTTGCCAGGCCGGGAACATAGCCATTCATAATGTTCATTGAAACAACATGTGAGATCACGTTCACCAGCATGACCATCTGGGTTTCCACCAGTAGAAATGTGCGCGGGCCGCGTACCCGCCGCGCGCCGCCCAACAGCGCGAAAGCATACGGCAGCACCGTCACCACCAGCAGCATGAGCAAAAATTGACGGTACGTGGGCGGGAAGAAGCCTTCTGGCAGCCAATTCACTGCCCAGGCAGGCAGCTTTCCGGGCAGATCAGCCAATAGGCGCGGCATAAAGCCACGCATGAAAGCCATTTCTTCCAGGTTATGCAGGACGATCAACAACGGCACCAGCCAGAGCAAAGCGCGGCGGCTCAAACGACCTCACAAAAACAGCATCGGCAGGTAATCAGGCCGGACGGCGTACGGCTCCAGCTCCCCGGCGGCGACGCGATACAGCCGCTCGTGCGCCTGGCGGGCGGCCGCAGCCAGCGGTTCGTAGGGTTGGTGGCATACGTCCACAAACCCAATGTTATAGTTCTCACCGTCAAAGCGCCCCAACGCCGACTGATCATACAGGGTAAAGTAATGCACCCCAACACACCAGGGGATCGCCGCGGCGCTCTCCAGGTAAACGCGGTAGGCCTGCCCGCGCGCGGTCTGATCCGCCACATGCCCAATGCCGCTGCCCGGCAGGCCCGCATCCAACGCGCCAAAGTGCCACTCCCCAATCAGCGTGGGCTTACCCAACATGGCATGGATGCGCTGCAAATCCTCCGCGGGGACCTGGCTGCGGTAGCAATTGATGCTGAACACGTCAAAGCTGCGCATGCCTTTTGCCACCCACTCGGGCGGGACGGTGTAGTAGCGCGCCCCCAGGTTCAAGTGCGCCGGGTCGACGCGCTTGCAGGCCGCGCTGAGCATGCCAAAATACTTTTCCGCCATCACACTGCTGAAGGTCTCCAGGTCGGCGCGGGCCGCGGGGGGAAGGCGCGTACTCCATTCGCCTTCCGCGACATCCGCCAAACGCACCGGCATTCCCCAGGCAGTGGAGAGGGCCGCGTCGCTGGCGTAGCGCTGGCGCAGGAAATCCGCCAGCGCTCGCCGGGAAGCACACTGCGGGGTGGTGTACAGCATCCCTTCCGCCAACAGCTCGCTGGAGAAGCCCCAGGTCGGCTCGTTCATTAAGAAATAACCGATCAGGGCGGGATCATCGCGCGTTTCCAGCAGCTGCTGGGCGTACTCTTCCACATCCGCCGCGAAGTCCGGGTGGTAGATATCCGGGAAGGTGCGATAAATCAGGCGGCTGCGGTGGAAGGATTCGTCCAGCGGGCGCACGTATGGGAAACGCGCCTGGCTGGCGACCCGCCAATCCGACCAGTTCGCCACAGTGTTGAAACCCCACCCGCGCATCAGGCTGAGCGCAATCTCACCCCAGCGGGCGTGCCAGTCCGCGCCAAACGCGCGGATAAAATTCGCCACCAGGTAGTTCACCGCCCGCTGGCTGCGGCGTCCCTTTTCAACCGCTGGACTGTACGGTCCACCGGATTCCGGCAGCCAGGCCAGGGCATTTTCGATCCCGGTGACGGCCGTATCGATATTCATGCCAACACAGTCCAGACCAGCCGACCAGAAGGGATGCCCGTCCGGGTCCACCAGCCACCAACGCCCTTCTTCAAACGCCGTGCGGAAAAAGCCGCTGGCATGCCACTGCCGACCCATCCAGCCGCCCCAGCGTGAGAAACCCTCCGGCCATACCGCTGTTTGGCTTTGGGTAAGCTGCCGCTGCAGCCGCGCGACCAGCGCTTCAACGCCGCGCGTTTTCTCAGGCCAGTCGTGCAATGCGCTCTGCCCCAGTTCATCCAGCAATGCACCTTTGGGCAGCAGGGGCGCTTCCAAAAACGGCGGTTGGAGGGCAGTCGCCGTCAGGTCGGTCATGTGCCAGCGCACCGTCCGTCCACCCGAGCGGTGCAGCGCCAGGCGCAGCCGGTCTACCTTCGACAGGTCTACCCGCTCTCCCCAGGTCAGGGGTTTCAGCAGCGCTCCCTCGCGCGGATACATCCAGGTATTCAAATTGGCCGCTTCCAGCGGCATGCGCAGGCGGGCCTGGCACTGGTTGAGCAGGCCAAAGCTAAAATCAAAACAAGGCCCATGCGCGCCTTCCTGCAGCTGGATTTTGAACACCGCCAGCCGGTCGCCCAGCAGCAGGAAATCCGCCGTCAGGTAGGCGAACTGCGCCAGGGTTCCGGATGCGAAGTGAAATTCCAGCCCATCCTCTGCTTCGTAGGCGCTGTAGGACTGCGCATTTTCCAACAAAACCGGCTCCTGGGTACGTTCCAGCCTGCCCAGGGTCTGGTCGGGAATGAGCGTAAATGAATGCATAGATTCCTCCGGTTTGCAGAGCGGTGCAATTAGCGTGAAGGAGCAGGCGACGGCGTTGATGGTTGGAATGGAAAAGTAAGGATCCCGGCACGTGGAGCAGTTTAGCGTTCCGGTTACCATGCCTTTTCCCGCGACCGTGGAGAGCGTTATCGTTACCACGCGATGGGGGTCCTTAGCCCAGGAACGGGTGTACATATCCGGCTCGTTGACGGTGAAGTTATACGCTTCCCATCCCATCCCGGCCATTTTGTCCTCATAATACGCAACCACATCCTGGAGGGTGTCCTTCGTTTCAAACATCGCCACGCCAGGGAAGATCCCGACGACGGTTGCGCCCGGGTAAAGCGAAATTGGAATGCCCGACCGGACGATGTCCAGGAAATTGATCTTGATATGCACCCGGGTATGCTCTTGCTGCGGCAAGAAGGTAAGTTCCGCCTGGGTGCGGTCCGGCATGGTAACCCGGTAGGTTTCCAGTTTTCGGATGTTATCGGGGGTGGGGGTCGGCTCCAGGGCTGCCAGCGCCTGGAAGTCTTCTTCCAAAGCCTCCGAACAGCCGCGCGAGCCGCACCAACCCGCAGGCTGAATCGCCTCAAACCGCCATTTCAGCGCCGCAACCTGCTTGCGAAAGAAATCCACCGTTGACGGCATGTCTTGGGGTACATACAGTTCAATGGTCGAGCCGCCCGAGCGCAAGACTTCCGTGCCATTCGGCAGCGGAAAACCCAACAGCATGGCCAGGGCCCGGTTGGAATCCACCACCCGCGTATCCACACTCAGCACCGGCTGCCCTGCGCTGAAATGGTACTCCACGGTGCGGTACCACTGCTCTTTCTTCCATTCCTGTACAAACCCGCCCACCGAGTTTCCTGCCGAGAAGCGCAGCGTCCAGCCTTTTTCTTCCAGGGTTTTCCGGTAAAACGCGTCCAGTTCACCTGGGCTTTTGCTCGTCTGGAGAGTCATCTCAGCACTGTTCGTATCGGAGCCGGCTCCCTCCGCCACGCTCACCACTCTCCCGTCAAAAAGCGGAAAGTCGGCCAGCAGCGCTGGGAGCCCTGTTTTTTGGGTGGGGGTGGACTGTGGTTCTTCCACGTTTGGCGTGAAGGTGGCCGGCAGGGGTTCAAACACCCTGGGCGTGCCGGTCGGGAACGGCGGTTCCGCAGTGTTCTCCTGGTTTGCCACCAAGGTTGGTTTGGCAAAGACTGCCGGTAAGCCTTCCTGGATCACCTGGCAGCCGGACAAAAACAAGGCCAGCGTGGCCAGCACAAACGCGAATACTGGGCGGGCCATCAGCGGGCGGAACCTGTTCTTCATCCTTCGCCGGCCTCTTCCGCCGCCAGGGCATTGCTCAGCTTACCCAATGGGCCAACCTCGATCACCATTTGATCGCCGGATTTCATCCAGGTGCGCGGCCGCGGCTTGCCAAGAATAACGCCCTCGGGCGTACCGGTAGAGATCAAGTCGCCGGGTTCAAGGGTCATATGCTGGCTGATAAAGCTGACCAGCTGCGCGACGGAAAATATCATGTCGGAGGTGTTTGAGTTCTGGCGCAGCTCGCCATTCAGCCAGCAGCGCACCGGCCAGTTCTGCGGGTCGCCGGCCTCGTCCGCCGTCAGCAGGTAGGGTCCCATCGGCAGGAACTTATCCAGCGTTTTGCCCAGCAGCCATTGGCTGGTCTTATTCTGCAATTCGCGGGCGGAAACGTCATTGGTATTGCAGTAACCCAATACATATTCCAGGGCTCGCTCTTCAGGAACATAGTGGGCGCGTTTGCCAATGACCACTGCCAGCTCGGCTTCGTAATCGTACTTCTCGGCCACAGGCGGCAGCGGGATCAGCGCATTGGGCGCGGCAACCGCATTCTGAAATTTCGAAAACAGCACCGGGACAGCCGGGACTTCCATCCCCGATTCCTTGGCATGCTTACGGTAATTCAACCCGACGCAGATAATTTTGCCGGGGCGCGGCACACACGGGCCAAGTTCAAGACGATCTTCGGCTAACAACCAGGCCGCGCGTCCTTCCTCTTGCATCACCCGCTGAACGAACGATTTCAAACCTGGCAGCGCGGACAGGCCGGCAGCGTAAAAGGCTTGCGGCGTATCCGCTACGCCGGCAATATTAAGCACGCGGTTGGCCGCGGCCACATCCAGCACACCCTGCTCCGTCTTAACGCCCAGGTATTCCACCCGGTTCCCATCCTCACCCTCTTCGCGGAACATCAGCAGGAACATTTTGCCATCCTCCCCATTTTTGGTTACCGATCAACAAGCGTGTCTGTTGATATTATACACGCCTCACGCTTTTATCAACATGCGAGGCGCGATGGGCCTCATGTATAGCAAGCTCTTATTTGTTCCAAAAGGTTCGTGAATGAGGCACGCGCCGCGGAGCGGCAGAGAAAGCGTGCCCACGCAGAGCGTGGGTACGAGAGGTACGGGAGGGGGCGCGCGGCAGGGTTTATTTTTTCCAGGCGGATAACTGCGCGTCTAATTCGGTCTGGACGGCTTCCAGCCCGGCTTCTTGCAGCGCTTTTTGCAGTTTGCGCACCGCCTTTGCGATATCTTCAACCTGCCCATTCGCCAAAGGGTCTTCCAACTCCAGCATGATCCCCTGGACCGCTGCGCTTTCTGCTGCCACCGGGCGGGTGTCGAAGCGGAAACCCAGCACGGGAGAGGCCGGCGCCCGGGTGTTCGCCTGGCCAACCGCCTGCCACATCCCCGCCGATTGCCGGTCAGCGGAATAGGACAGTGTTCGGTTTCCAAGCTGTTCCAAAAAATCGGGCTGGTAGCGCGAGCCGGGCGTCAGGGTAATGACCTGTTTCTCGCGGTCGCTCCACTGCCAGTGCTGCCCTTCCAAACCGTATGCCAGCAAGTTGTAGATTTCTGCGTCTTTGCGCAGCCATTCCAGGAACAGCATCACCCGCCGCACCCGTTCCGGGTCGCCGGCGATATGCGCATTTACCCCGGTCAGCGAGGACATGACCGTACGGGTCGAGAGGAAGGCCGGGGTCAGGGCTTTATCGATCCACGCGTACCCGTAGCGCTGCGCCGGTTGGAGCCCACTGCCCGGCCAAACCGGGCGGCCAACCTGAACCACGTACTGCCCGGCCTGATACCCATCCCGGACCTGGTCGGGGGTCAGCGTTTCGGCGGGGAGGTAGCCCGCCTGCTGCCAGGATCGGCGCAGCCCGGCAAGCTCATGGAAGGCATCCGTCTGGTACCAGTTGAGCATCCCAGCCCGCGCGTCAGCAACCCGCACCACAAATGGGCCCCACAGCACATCATACCCGGCGTTTTCCGGCTGCAGCAAATCGGCCAGCCCGGCGGCCCGGCGAATTTTATCCCCATCGGTTATCCCGACCGTCTTCAAAGAACCATCCGCAACGGCTGCCTGGATTTTCGCCAGCAGTGGGGAAAGGTCCGCATACGTCTGAACGCGCTCGAGATCCGCCTGCAGGTTCAGCGCGCGGACCACGTCCGCGCGGATGGAAACCCCACGCGGTTGGACCCATGCGCCCTGGTTTGGAATGGCAGAAAAGCCGCCTGCTTGCAGCAGCCCGGCCCAGGCCTGTTTGGGCAGGCTGGTTTGCAGCCCCGGTAATTGGGTTTCGATCAAGTTTTCCACCTTGCCTGTCGCCGGGTTGGGATAGGCGGTCAAAGGGAGCAGGCTGCCTGTTTCCAGCCAGGCCGGGTAGCTGGCTGCCGACAGAGCCACCATGTCCCAGGGCTGTTCGGCGGCCTGAATTTCAGCCAACTGCCGATCAAACGCGGCCCGGTCGATGACGTCAATCTCAACCCGCGCCTGAAAGCCCCGCTCGGACAGCTCGCGGTTGAGTTGTTCGTTTACTCGCGGCAGGTCCTCTGGCGGCGTCCCGCGCAGGTACCAGCGTAACGGCGGTTCGATCTGCGGCAAAGGCGCTGTCGGCAGAAGGGTCTGGGTTGGGTTCTTCCCCGGCGCTGTCGTGGTGCGGGTGGGGGTGCGGGTGGAGCGGATCCGGACAGGCTCTCCGGCGCCATCCGGCGGTGTGGGCAGCGACCCGGCCCGGCAAGCCGGCAGGGAAAAAGCCATCCATGCCAGAGCCAAAGCCACGCGCGCCAATGTTCCAAACCGATGCTTCATAATTTCCTGTTTTCTGGGTTAAAACGATTATAACGTCAAAAAGGTGTAAAATCTGCTTACGAATTGTCCGGACAGCTGATCAACACAGCTTTATTTTCATAGGAGGGAAGCTATGTCATATCTTCTCGGGATTGATGTTTCTACCACGGGGGTCAAGGCGCTCCTGATCGATCAGGATGGCCAGGTCATCGGGAGCGCGAACACCGAACAGCCATTATCCACGCCCCAGCCCTTATGGAGCGAGCAAGACCCGGCTTATTGGTGGGATGGAGCGATCAAGAGCATTCGCCAGGTACTCTCCGAGACCGGCATAACGGGTGATGCCGTGCAGGGGATTGGCTTGACCGGACAGATGCACGGGCTGACCCTTCTGGATGAAAACGGGGACGTTCTGCGCCCGGCAATCCTGTGGAACGACCAGCGCACCGGAGCGCAGTGTGACGAAATCCGCGCCCGGCTGACCAGGAAGCGGCTGATCGAGATTACCGGGAATGATGCCCTGACCGGTTTTACCGCGCCCAAAGTTCTGTGGGTGCAGGAAAACGAGCCAGAGGTGTATCAAAAAACGCGCCACATCCTGCTGCCAAAAGATTACGTGCGCTATAAGCTGACCGGCGGCTTTGCCATCGATAAAGCCGATGCGGCTGGCACCATCCTACTGGATATTCAAACCCGCGATTGGTCGCCGGAAATGCTGCAAGCTTTGAACATTCCCCGCGAATGGCTGCCCAAAACGTATGAAGGACCGGAGATGACCGGTACGGTCACGGAAGAAGCGGCGCGCCTGACCGGCTTGAAAGCCGGCACCCCGGTGATCGCCGGCGGTGGGGACCAGGCTGCCCAGGCGGTGGGCGTCGGCGCGGTCCAACCCGGCATCGTCGCGCTGACCCTGGGGACGTCAGGGGTCGTCTTCGCCACAACCGACCAGTCCTTTATCGAGCCGGAAGGGCGCCTGCATGCATTCTGTCACTCGGTGCCGGGCCGCTGGCACTTGATGGGGGTGATGCTGTCAGCCGCCGGCAGCTTGCGCTGGTACCGGGATACCGTCGCGCCAGGGCAAGATTACGACAGCCTGCTGGCCCCCGCAAAAGATGTACCGCCTTGCAGTGAAGGGCTGCTGTTTCTGCCATACCTGACCGGCGAACGCACCCCGCACCCAGACCCGCTGGCGCGCGGCGCGTTTGCCGGGTTGACCATCCGCCACGGGCTGCCACACATGACCCGCGCCGTGCTGGAAGGCGTGGCCTTTGGCCTGCGGGATAGTTTCGAGCTGATGAAATCCGCCGGACTGGCCAGTATTCACCAGGTGCGCGTTTCGGGCGGCGGCGCCCGCAGCGCATTATGGCGGCAGATCCTGGCGGACGTGCTGAACGCTGAGCTGGTTACGGTGAATACTACCGAAGGCGCTGCCTTTGGCGCCGCCCTGCTGGCCGGTGTGGGCACCGGAGTCTGGTCAAGCGTGGATGAAGCCTGCCAGGCTACCGTAAAGCAGACCGGCTGCACACCGCCCATCGCCGAAACAGTGTCCCGCTACGACCGCGGTTATGCACTCTACCGCCAGCTGTACCCGGCGCTCAAGGATATTGCGCATCAACTAAGCGCGTTATAAAGGGTTATATTCCCAGCCACTCCTGGAAAGACCTTTGGAAGGCAGGAGGGATGCGGATTTATTTGTGGGTTGGTCCTCCAGGGCAGCGCCATGGCAGACCAACCCACAAATGTTTGTTCCGGCGGCGAAAACACCTCTGTTCGCAACTTAGAGTTCGATGAGAAAAGGTGTATATCCTTGAACATTATACAGGAGTTCGCTATACTGTATGTAAGAAAGACATGATTGAAAAAAACCACCTGAAGAAATCCGAAATACCGGGCCATTCTTCCCGTATACGGGTAATTCAAGTGGGTAATAGGAGCGCAATCCATGAAAACGATTATTGACCTTCCCGATGAGCCTGTATATACCATTAAACATGTGGCAACTCAAACAGGCATCCGCCCGGTTACCTTACGGGCCTGGGAACGTCGGCATGAAGTATTAAACCCCCACCGCGCCGGTAACCGCTACCGGTTGTACTCAGAACGGGATGTGGGCATTTTGCGCTGGCTGAAGAACCGCATTGACGCGGGCATCTCCATCAGTAATGCGGTGAGCGAGCTGCGCAATATGACCAACAATAATACCTGGCCCGAAGCCATACCCCAGGCGCCCGTTCAGGGTAAGCGCGCCAATCGAACTCCGCCGGCTGTATATGCGAGCCAGATTTTCCAGGGGCTCATCAAGCATGATGAAAACCGCTGTGGGGAGCTTCTGCGCGAGGTACATTCCGAATTTGACCTGCTAACGGTTTGCATGGAAGTGCTGGTACCGGCATTACGCCAGATTGGGGAGGCATGGTACCGGGGTGAGATCCGGGTCACCACCGAGCATTTTGCCAGCGCTTACCTGCGGGGCAAATTACTTTCACTGCTTCAAACCTACCCCTCCCGCCGCAGCTCCCCGCTTATCCTGATTGGCTGCGCACCCATGGAGCAGCACGAGCTGGGGAGTCTCATGCTGGCGGCCCTGCTGCGCAGCGAAGGCTTTCGCATCGAGTTCCTTGGCCCAGACATCCCGATCGATGACCTGGCAGACTATGCCAGCTATGAGCACCCGGGATTGGTGATCCTTTCCGCAACCAGCGAATCCTCCGCGCGCGAAATGCGCCGCTTGCAAGGTTTACTTGAACAGACCCGCCCCACCCCCAGCTTTGGTTATGGCGGTCGCGCCTTTGACTTGCAGCCTAATTTACGCTCCGAAATACCGGGCATCTATCTTGGGGATACACTGGAAGCCGCGCTAATAACCGTAAAGGAGCTTCTCAAATCCCGCCCGAAAGCATAAGGACAGCCAGAAAGCAAAACTCTAATAAGATTGTAACGTTTTTGCCGGTCCTTTTGATGTAATATATATACATTTAGAGTATGATCTTAGTACAAAGGCAGATGAGCCGTTCACTCACTGTCAATTATTGGAAAGGCGATTTGTATGAGCCCTGAGGATGTTCGAAAGCAGAAAAATCACCAGCCAACCAAGTCTGGTTTGAGGCGCACACTTGAAGGAGTTCTGGAGCGCCTGCGTGAAGGGCTTGATAGCCTCGCGGACGATTTACGTCCCCGGCAACAGCCAATACCCATCCCGATCCCGATCCCGGTCAGCCGCCCGAGAAGGAGATAAACGTATATGCGGTACGAGCAGGCAGCTCTCAGGTAGAAAAAAAACCTGAGAGCTGCTTCGTTTTTCGCACGACCCCGGCCTGTGATCAGCCGGTATCTGCCAGGTTACTGCCCGGTTTTCCGTTCGTTCCTGATACAATATTTGCATGACCCAACATAGCGTATTCGATACCCTCATTTTGATTGCGCGCCCGGCCGCCGGGAAAAGTGAGATCATCCACTATTTCAAGAACACGCCACTTGAAGTACGTCCGCAGCGCTTCCATATCGGAAAAATTGACGAAATCGATGATTTCCCAATGTTGTGGACGTGGTTCGAAGAGGACGACATCCTCTCCCAAATGGGCAAACCGCGCCTGCACACCACCGTGGACGGATATTTCCGCTGGCCCTACCTGTGGGATGTTTTGATCCGGCGGATTTCCCTGGAATACCAGAAACGCCAGCGCGATGCTCCATCCGGCCCAGAACCGGTGACCACGCTGGTTGAATTTGCCCGCGGCGTTGAGCACGGCGGCTTCCGCCAGGCGTTCGAACATCTCTCCCCCCAACTTTTGGAACGCGCTGCGATCCTGTATATCAATGTTTCGTACGCTGAATCGCTGCGCAAAAACCGCCGCCGGTTCAATCCCAACCGGCCGGACAGCATTCTGGAGCACGGGCTTTCGGATGAAAAAATGGAACGGCTCTACGCGCAGGTCGATTGGCAAGAATTGACCCAGGGCAAAGCAGGCGGTTTCTTATCCATCCAGAGATTCGCGGTGCCTTTCGTAGTGTTTGAGAACGAGGATGATGTGACCACCCAGGGCGGCGAAGCGCTGGGTCAACGGCTGGAGAGACTGCTGGGGGATTTGTGGAACCGCTACCAGGAAAGATGAATGGGTTGTCGTTAAAATAGAAGACCGCCGGTTGCCCGACGGCCTCCTATTCGGCTGCAGCACCTACTCGTTAAAAGAAACGAGGAGGGGTGCTGCAGCCTTGAGCGTGTAACTACTATCCATTGTTTTGCACCACCTCCTCTTCTATAGGATAGCAACTTAGAAAAATAGAGGCCCCTGGTTGCTTGGTTTTTAGAAATAAAATTCGTTGGCCTCTTGCATCTATTATCCATTAACCAGACCCGATGTCAAGTCAAGATAGGTTAAAGACACTTAATAATCTTCGCCTAAATAAATTCTAAGGCACCATATTATGGGTGAAGCGCCAGGAGCCAGCCAGATTGGGCCCCAGGCTGGAAGAGGCGCCGATTACCTCAAACCAGGTCTGGCCGGGTTTGAAGGGGAATAAAGAGCCGTCCGGGTTGACCAGCGTTAACAGCGCATCTTTTTTTGCGCGCTGCCAATTGACCTGGTAAATTTTGCCATCTCGGGCAATATAGGCCGGGCCGGTGCCGCCCTTATATGTCTGGCCGTCACAGCCGGTGTAAGCGGCGGCCCGGTCATCCAAACTGATGTCCACCACTTCACTTTCGGCCGTCTTGATAAAATAGGAGTGGGGCGCGCACAGGGTAACCAGGTTTTCCGCAGCGATCGGCTGCCCGGTCAGGCGATCGGTTAATTGCTCATAGATCTCATTCGTGCGGTTCAAATCATTCTGCTTATCCGCGTAGCGCAGATAGCGCCCGCTGGCCGGGTCGTAATCCCAGCGGTTATAAATTGCGCCGGAATAGCGAATAAACACCTGGTTCGCCGGCTCGCCGCCGTCCGGCGCTTCAAGCTTGAAAAACATCCCGTCCTGGTTCTGACGGGTATTGTCAACATCACGAGTGTTGAGATAATCCAACAAGGCAGAAGTATCGGAAGCCAGCAGATTTTGCCCATTGGGGTCATAGCGACAAACCGCCGGGCACGATCTTGTGCCAAGTTCCAGGATCAGGCGATTGGCAAAATCCGAGCTGTAAAAGCGGTCCTGTACTTTGTCCCAGGCGCTGCCGTACACGAAAACGGCCTTGTACATCTGGACAACATTGACGTCGAAGAAACGCCCCGAACGAATAGGGGCTACCCGTTCGGCGTCGCTGCCATAATACACCGCCGCGAAGCGCGTTGAGCCTTCCTCGGTGTAATATTCGTAAACCAGGTCGGCCAGTGAAAGGCCCCACTGCGGACGGTTTTCGCGCGGCAGATTCTCCACCTTAATTACCACCGGGCGGCGGTTCAGCAGCGCGGGATCTTTTACTTCCAGACCGGTCAACGGGTCTACATCGGCGGCGAAATTCCCTGGGCCCCTGCCCTCGGGCGGGTACGCGGGCGTTGGGGTAAGGCTGGGGACCGGCGTGGGCAGAATGACCGTTTGCGTCACGGTGGGAATGAGGGTAGGCAGCGGGGTCTTCGTTGGCGTCGGTAGAACGATGCTAGGAACAACCGACGGCGCTACCTGGTTCCTTATCGGGGAACAAGCCGCAACCATCGCGATTGAGATTAGAGTCAGGCAGATTATTTTTTTCAAGGGGGCTCTCCTCGGATTGTAATTTGATCATAACTCGAATCTACCATTTTGCCAACCAAACTTTTTATAGGGCGTGGATCATTGAAGCGGTAATGGCGTTTTCTCGTTCGAATAGGTTTCGTCTTGTCTGAAACATGGTAAACCCATATAATGAAGATAATATGGAGAATCCCCCACTGAGGACCGTCCTTCTGGCCCGTTTTGCTTCGATAAAGGTACTTCTTCTGATTGCCACCGGTCTGGTATTCTTGGGATGGTGGATGAACACCCCTCCAGGACTGCTTGGCAAAGCAGATGCGGCAGGTTATGCGGTATGCCACCGGATTGAAGCTCGTTCGTTCCATATTGGAGATCGCCCCATGCCGCTATGCGCACGCTGTTCCGGAATGTACCTGGGAGCGCTGCTGGGGATCTTGTATCTGGGACGCTATGGTAAACAGGCGGGGATGCCATCCTTAAAAATTTTGATTGTGTTGGGAGCCTTCCTGGCAGCCTTTGGCCTGGATGGGGTCAACTCTTACCTGCATCTCATTCCAAATGCGCCGGGATTATACCAACCCGAAAACTGGCTGCGCCTGTTAACGGGAACGGGGATTGGGGTGGGCATCGCGGCCGTACTGGTGCCGGTGGTACACCAGACCCTCTGGCAAACCTACGACAGCCGCCGGGCATTAAACGGCTGGAAGCAATTCTTACCCCTGCTCGGCCTGGCCGGGTTCCTGGATCTGACCATTTTGAGTGAAAACCCGCTGCTGCTCTATCCACTGGCGCTTTTGAGCAGCGCAAGCATATTTTTGATCCTTACCCTGGTGTATGCGATTATTTGGATCATGCTTACAAAACGAGAAAACAAATTTGGGCAGGTCCGCGAAATATGGGTTCCGCTGCTGGCGGGGTTCCTGACCGCCCTCCTGCAAATCGCCGTCCTGGATGCGGGACGATTTTGGCTCACGGGTACCTGGGCTGGTTTTAATCTGTAATTGTATTCAAAAAGGAGAAGGAAGATGGAAATCTTAAATATCCTATCCGCCTTTGGCCTCTCTGCCAGCGCCGGGCTGAACGCGTATATTCCGCTGTTGATCGTGGCACTCCTCGGCAGGTTTACCAATCTCATTCACCTGGCGAAACCCTGGGACGCGCTTACCAGCTGGTGGGTTATCGGCCTGTTGTTCGTGCTCTCGATCGTCGAATTCTTTGCGGATAAAATCCCCGCGGTAAACCACATCAATGATGCCATCCAGACTTTCGTCCGCCCGGCCGCCGGGGCGATTCTGTTTGCCGCCAGCGCGAAAGTGGTTACCGATGTTCACCCGATCCTTTCACTCGGGCTGGGGCTGCTGGTCGCGGGGGGTATCCATACGGTAAAGTCCGTCGCCGTTCGCCCGGCTGTCACTGCCGCGACCGCCGGAGTCGGGAATGTGCCGGTGAGTATCCTGGAGGATGTCGTTTCTACGGGGCTTTCGATCGTTTCCGTGATCGTGCCCGTGATCATTGCCTGCTTTCTGATTCTCATCACCGCCTGGATTATATGGCGGCTATTGTATGGCAAGCCGAATTACAAAAGAGCCTGAGAAACTACTGACCGGAGGAAAGCATGTCTGAATACCCACCTTCCTATTCTGAACAATCCCCTGTTACAGAAACCAATATTTGGGCCATCATCAGCCTCATCGCGGGCATCCTGGGCTGGCTGGGCGTTATTGGCGTGGGCGGTCTGGCCGCCGTAATTGCCGGACACGTGGCCAAAAGCCAGATCCGCGCCAGCGGCGGCGCCAGCGGCGGGCGTATGGGCGGTGATGGACTGGCGACCGCCGGCCTTGTTCTGGGATATCTAAACATTGCTCTAACCATTGTGGGCATTTGCCTGTTTGTTTTGGTTACCATTGGAGTGATTAGCGGCGCAGCCATCTGCCCGTTTGTCTTCGGCAATTACCAATAAGCTTTTCCATCAAAACCACTATTCATTATCAAGGAGAAGATCATGGACCAAAATCAGAACAACGACCTGTTCAACTTTGATCAACCACCCCAGAAACCGCAGCCGCCCGAACCTACCCCAGACGAGCCAACCATTTTCTCGGGCGGAGCCCAGGTTTACGAAGTGCCGCCCAGCCAGCAGCCGGTTGAACCGCCGCCACCAGTCTTTACCCCGCCGCCCCCTTCTTTCACCCCGCCTCCGCCGCCCTACAACCCGCCTCCAACGGCCACGGCTCAGCCGCCCAAGAGCAACCGCACGATCTGGATTATCGTGATTGTAGCGGTTCTGCTGTTATGCTGCTGCTGCCTGGTTGTGGCAGGCATCTGGCTGTATAACAACGGCGATCAATTTATCGAACAGTTTGGCGCCCTGCTGCCAGCAGTATTCCAAATGCTGGCATAGCCCGGCAAAGCGAAAGTATAAAGACAAGGTTTCAAAAAACGCCTGGGAGATGCGTTCTCTCCACCAGGCGTTTTTTATTTCTCGGCTCTCAGGCAAGTATTTCTGCCAGCCGTAATGTGACCGGTTCTTTAAAAATTTCCTGCAGCTGCCTCAGGGCCGCCCATGCCTGGCTGCGCGTGCCCTCATCCAGGTCCAATGCGGCAAATTCATCTTCATCCAGAACCAACTGGCGGCCATCCGGGAAGACCAGCAGATCGAGCGCCAGGTCCACATAGGCCACCTGACCCTCCTCGATTTCCGCCGGGCAGCACACGTTACAGTACCAGCCCTTCAGATGATCGTCATCGCGATCATGCAGTTCGTCAATATTGTACCAGCGGTCCGAATAGTACAATTCGAGGAAGCGGTCGCCGCGGCCAAAAGGGATGCCGTGAAAATCCATGTCAGCGCGGTTGAAATGGGCTTCCAATAAAACAGCCTCCGACGAGCGCCGCAGCACCTGCCCAGGGTAGCGCCAGACCTCGCGTTGTTGGGAATCCAGCTTGATCACCACAACCGGCTCGCTCATTCCTCCTCCTGTAAAAACTGAATTGCCTCATCGGCCAGCGACAATGTCACTTCCTCACCCGGAGTAAAGGCCTGGTCCGCCAGAAACGAAAATTCATTGCCGTGGGAACTGCGCAAGTTCAACCGAAAACCATCCGCTCGAAACACGCTATCCTCCACAACCCCATGCAGCCGGTTGACCGGGCTCGCATTCGGAGCAAACCTGCCACCACCGGGACGCAGCAGGAGCGTGACCTTCTGACCCACCTGCGCCTGTCCCGCGTTCGCCCAGACGCCCTGGAAAACACCTTCCTCGGTCTCCGCCTGCAATGGGGATGGACGGACCACCTGCGCGGGAAGCAAGTTAGTGAGCCCCAGGAAACGAGCCACCCAGGGCGAGGCAGGGTGCTCGTAAACATCCGCCGGCGCACCCGCCTGCACCACGCGGCCCTGGTTCAATAGAACCAGGCGGTCGGAAATCGCGAAAGCCTCTTCCTGGTCGTGGGTGACGTAGATGGCGGGCATATCCGTCACATGCAGCAAACGGCGCAGTTCTTCAACCACCTGTTCTTTTAGCGCCCGGTCCAATGCCCCCAAGGGCTCATCCAGCATCAATAGGCGCGGGCGCGGCGCCATGGCGCGCGCCAGTGCAACTCGCTGCTGCTCGCCCCCGGAAAGATCGGTCACCCGGCGGCGCGTGAAACCCGCCATATTCACTTGCTCAAGGGCTTCTTGCACCCGTTCGGTAATCTCACGCGGGCGCACCCCATGCATGCGCAGGCCAAAGGCTACATTTTCCGCTACGCTGCGGTGCGGGAACAGGGCATAATCCTGAAACATCAGGCCAAAATTGCGCCGGTGAACCGGCACGCCGGCCAGGTCCCGCCCTTCCCACAGCACTTGCCCGCGCTCCGGCTGTTCCAGCCCGGCGATGATACGCAGCAGGGTGCTCTTGCCGCTGCCTGATGCGCCCAGCAAGCAGATGGTCTCCCCAACCGCTACTTGAAATGAGACCCCGCATAACAGCGGCTGGCCTTCATAGCTTTTCCAGATATCACGGACTTCCAGCATACCTTCTCCCTCCACCTGGGATATGCTACCACAAGCAGATCAAATCGGGGTGCGATCCGGTCGAAAAATATTCTGAAATTTATTTGAATACATAATATAATTATTGTAGATTATGTCCACAAACCACAACAAACCACGGATTTCGCGTTTCCTGACCGTTCTAGCGAGCCTGGCGCTCTTGCTCTCCGGGCCCTGGAACCTGCGTACTGGGGCTGCCCAACAACCCCAAAACAACCATTTCTACCTGCCATTCGTTCAAAATACCAAGGAATTGCCACCCGCGGACGAATCTACGCAGCGCATCAGCCTGCCGGCCGGCTTTGCCATCCGGGTATTTGCCGCTGGCCTGACCAGCCCCCGGCTGATGAGCGTTGGCCCGGATGGATGGCTGTATGTGGCCTTGTTCTCTACTGGCGAAATCGCGCGCCTGCCTGACCGGGACAATAACGGGCTGGCCGACGGCGTGGAGATTGTCGCCAGCGGGCTGAACTTGCCGCATAACCTGGAGTGGTTTAACGGCTGGATGTACGCAGCCGAGAATGGTCGGATCGAGCGCCTGGCCGACCAGGACGGAGATGGCATTTACGAGACCAGGCAGCTGGTGACGGATAATATTCCTGGTCAGGGCGGGCATGCTTCGCGCACGCTCCATTTTGGGCCGGACGGCAAGCTGTACGTCAGCGCGGGTTCAAGCTGCAATGTGTGTGAAGAGACAGACCCGCGCCGGGCCGCGATCCTGCGGTTCAACCCGGATGGAAGTATTCCGCAGGATAACCCCTTCGCCGGCGACCCGGATCCGCGCAAACGCCCCCTGTGGGCCTGGGGACTGCGCAACAGCGTCGATTTTCTATGGACGCCAGGCGGGGCATTATGGGCCAGCACAATGGGCAGCGATCTACTGGGCGACAATGTGCCCCCGGAAGTGATCCTGGATGCGATAGCAAAGGGCCAATGGTACGGCTGGCCGTACTGTTACAATCCAAAGGTAGGCCTCAACGTGCCGGTGCAGCCGCAGGCGCCCGACACGCGCCAGCCCCTTCCGGCCGGTTTGGATTGCAGCCAGGCGGTGCCCGCGCTGCTGACTGCCCCCGCGCATTCCGCCCCAATTGGGATGAGCGGCGCGGCAAAATCTGGCTTCCCCGCCGGCTATCAAGACGATGTGTTCGTCGCCTACCACGGCTCGTGGAATTCGAGCGATCCGGCCAATTACCGGGATTGCAAAGTTGAACGGGTGATCGTCGAAAATGGAGCCGTGGTGGGCAGCGAAACGTTCGCAAACGGATGGCGAGCGGCGGATAAGCTGTGCGGCGACGCCGCCACCTGGGGCCGCCCGGCGGGCATCACGTTTGGCGGGGACGGCGCGATGTATATCTCGGATGACAAAAGCGGGCGTATCTATCGGGTGGTCTACACCGGGCCGTAGTTACAACCGGAAACCCTCCCCACCGGGCAAGTGGATTTGTTCCAGTACCAGAATGCTGAAGGCGCAGACCAGCATCAAGAGGGTTGCCATCGCGAGGGCCTGACCATAATTCAACGCGCCCGGCTGGGAAAGAAAACGGAAGATTGCCACCGGCAAGGTCGGGTACTCCGGCCGGGCCAGGAATGAGGTGGCGCCAAACTCACCCAGTGAGATGGTAAAGGAAAAAATCGCGCTGACCAGCGCTGCCCGGGCCACAATCGGCAGATCCACCTCACGCCACACGCGCCAGGGAGACGCGCCCAGCACCGCGGCTGCCTGGCGCAGCGAAACAGGGATGGATGAAAGCGCCGGCTGGAGCGTGCGCACAACAAATGGCAAAGCCACCAGGCTGTGCGCAATGGGGATCAGCCAGGGGAACGTGCGCACATCCAGCGGCGGCCGGTTGAAGGTCAAAATAAACCCAAGGCCCAGGGTAACCGCCGATGCGCCCAGGGGCAGCATGAGCAGCGGGTCCAACACGCGGTTGATCCGCGAACGACGGGCCAGCGAAGAGGCGGCCAGGAAGCCCAAAACCAGGGAGATGACCACCGTCACCCCGGCATATACCAGCGAATTGCGCGCCGCCGCAACGGGCGGAACGTAGAACAGCGACCCGCGCCGGTTGATAAAAAGTTCCTGATAATAATCCAGGGTGACGCCAGGGGAAAAACCAGACCGCTCGCCCCGATCCGGCTCGAGGCGGGATACCGAACGGGCCCCCAACGCAGCCAGCGGCGTTACCAACAACACCGCCAGCAGGATCACCACCACCCAGACCGCCAGGCGCTCTCGCCCGGTCTCCGCCTTGCGCATGCCCTCTCCGTGCACCCGCGGCGCAAGTGGGATATTGTTTTGCCCGGACAATCTTGAATACGCGACTGCCAGCAGAAACGTGAACAAAAGCTGCAGCGCCGAGAGCAGCCCAGCCACCGGCAGGTTGAGCATTTGCAGCGCTTGAATGTAAATCTCGACTTCGATGGTCGCAAAGCGCGGCCCGCCCAACAGCAAGATCACGCCGAAACTGGTAAAGTCGAACATAAATACCAGCAGCAGCGCGGACAGCAAGGCCGGGCGCAGAAGCGGCAGCGTTACTTCCCAAAAGGCGCGCCAGGCAGAAGCGCCCAGCACCCGGGCGGCGCCTTCCAGGCGCGGGTCAAGCTGCTCCCAGGCCGTCCCCACCACGCGGATAACAACCGTTGTATTGTAAAAAACGTGCGCCAGAAGAATGGCAGCCAGCGTGTTCAGCACCTGTACGGGGGGATGATCCAGTCCCAGGGTTTGCATCAGCAGCAGGTTCAACCAGCCGCGCGGGCCAAGCAGCGCATTAAAACTGGCCGCGACCACCACGGTGGGTAATATAAACGGCAAAGTCGTCAACACGCGCAGGAGACCCTTCCCCGGAAAGGTAAAGCGCGCAAACACATAGGCCGCGGGCAGCCCTACCACCAGGGTAAGCAGCGTAGACAGGAGAGCCTGGTAGACGGTAAAGCCCAGCGGGCGCCATACTTGCTGTAACAAGGCAGGCGACACTCCCTGGCGCACGGCTGCCTCACCTGCCAGGCGAAAAATCGTACTGAGCGGCAGGAAGAAGAAAACGACCAGAAAGACCAGTGGAAGCGCCCACAACATCAGCAAGGGAACACTCATCCGCCGGCGAGCGTCTAAGCCAGGCGACTCAGACGGCGGTTCCGGGACAGCATTATCCAGCATGCATTTACCTCAAAACCGCTTCCGTCCAGGCCTGGATCCAGGCTTCCCGGTTCTTGGCGATCTGATCAGGGGCGAGGGCGGCCGGTTTTTCGGGCAGCTGGGCAAATTTCTGGAACGGCTCCGGCAGTTTCGCTTGCTGGTTGGACCGGATAGACGAACATTTGCAGCGGCATATCTTCCTGGAATGGGGCGCTCAGCATAAAATCGACAAATTTTTCTGCCGCGGCGCGTTGTTTCGTCCCTTTGAGAATGCCGACAAATTCCACCTGCCGGAAGCAGGTATCCGTCGCGATTACCGACCCGGTAGGCGCTTCAGCCGGAGGTGTTTGGGCAAAGACCACCTCGGCGACCGGACTGCTGTTATAGGAAACAACCAACGGCTGCGGGCCTTTGCCCGATGAGCCGCTGAAATTGGTATAGTAGGCGGTTTCCCAACCATCCACCACCACCAGGCCGTTGGCGCGCAGATCCTTCCAATATTGGATATACCCGCCTTCCCCAAAATGGGCGATGGTGGCCAGCAGGAAGGCCAACCCTGGAGAGGAAGTGGCCGGATTTTCCACAACCAGCAAGCCTTTATACGCAGGGGTGGTCAGGTCCTCCAATGACTGCGGCACAGCCAGATTCTTTTCGGCGAAATAGGCCTTATCGTAATTGAGACATACATCGCCATAGTCGACCGGCAGCGCGCGGTTAGATGGGTCCAGTTTGAACGCATCCGGAATGTTGGCCAGCGCAGGGGAGGCGTACGCTTCAAAAATATCCTCTTGCAACGCCCTGGAGAGGAAGGTATTATCGACGCCGTAGAAAACGTCCGCGAGGGGCGCGCCTTTTGAAAGAATCGCCCGGTTCAGCGCCGCACCCGCATCACCGGATTTGATGAAGTTAAGCTTGATGGCGTTTTCCTGTTCGAATGTACGGATCACCGCCTCGGTGACAGCGAATGAATCGTGGGTCATTACGTTTAACGTCACGGTTTGCGGAGCAGCCGCCGGCGCAGTTCCAGCGGGCGCAGTTGCGCAGCGGGAGCGGTGGCAGTCTGGTTTGCGGATGAACCAGCACACCCGGCCAGAAGCGCCAGGGTAAGGGACAATAAAAATAGACGATAGAGAAATTGCTTCATAGGTTTGTTTTCCTCACTTAAAAGATCACTGGAAGGGTTGGCGCGTGTGGATACACACTAACTGACCCTCTTCCAGTGTAATGAGCGCTTGCGCCTCAAGCATGCGGTTACTGATCCCGCGGGTATGCTCCGGGTAGAGCGTTTCTCCCAGCAGCGGATAAAACAAGCCGCTGGTGCGGATCCCGCGCGCCGGTCCGCCCAGGGGCAGCAGCGAAACCCGGTCCCCGGGCTGGCCGTTAACCGTGCCAGAGGCCCTGCCCGGGTCATTCTTGGATGAGATCAGAAATACTTCCTCCTGCCCATCTTCCAGCCGGACATCCATGCCGGACAGTTCAGGCAGGCCCAACAAAAAAATGTTTGCCAGGGTCATGTCCAGCCGTCCCCCCAGCGCGCCAACAATCAGAAGGGTGGTATAGCCCGCTTTGCGCACCGCTTCTACGGCCAGCTCGAGATCAGTCTCGTCTTTATGCACGGGGTGCTGCTCGACCCGGACGCCTTGCTTTTTCAGCCGTTCAACCTCCTCGGGGGCCAGCGAGTCCAGGTCGCCAATTACCAGGTCGGGTTCCAGCCCAAGGCTGCGCAAATGGCGCTGTCCGCCATCCGCGGCGACCCGGAAATCGCCCGGCTGGATTTGCGCCCGGAGCGCCTCCAGGTTAATTTGTTCCCCGTTGGCAAATATCAATGCTCGCTTGTGCGATTGCGCTGCTTGCATAAACAAACACCCTCCTGCCAGGGAGGGTGAAAAATATGCACACCAAGAACATTTTCTCCCTCCGCCGGCATTACCCGGATCAGGTCATTTGGGTCGAGAACTACGGTTCTCCTCTCAGCCTGGTCCACCAGGCTCCCCGTCCAAACTGTCACACAGAGTATATTGGAAAGTCCCGTTTATGTCAATGTAATAGAAGGGTATCCGTTAGCGCACTCTCCGCTTCCACTCTTCTTTCAATTGGAGCTGGCGGGGGCTTTCACCGGAGGGTAACGAGAGGAAATCGACCAGCAAGCGGTTGAACTTGTTCCCCTCATCCAGCATCGGGAAGTGACCGGATTGGTCAAAGCTAACCACGTGGGTCGCTTCGGGCAGCGAAACGATAGCATCCAGGTCCGGCGGTGTAACGGCCAGGTCATTTTGGCCATTGACCATTAAACAGGAGGTTGTCAGGCGGGAGTTTGCTTCTTTGATTTCCGTCACCGACATGCCAACGAAAGAGGCGGCGATAGCCTGCGGATCGGTCTTGGGGGCTTCAACCAAAACAGGCTCCGCCAGGGGCGATTTGCCGATCAGCCATTCGGCCAGCTCAGCAGGAGGCGAAGATCGTAAGCGCGCATTTATATTATTTTCGTCCAGCGGATAGCTCACCGCCATTACCCGGTCGACGATCTCCGGGTTGCGCAGCGCGTACAGCATGGCCACAACGGCTCCCAGGCCATGCCCAACCAGGGCGACCCTGGCAATGCCCATCTCATACATGAAACCATCAATGAGAGCCACCTGCTTGTTGAGCGAATAATTGGTGGGGTATTTGGCTGTATCACCAAAACCCCACAGGTCGATCGCATAAGCGCGGTAAGAAATCGAAGCAGCCTGCATAACCGGGATCCAATACCGCCAGGAGCCCACCCACCCATGTAAAAAGATGAGCGGACGCCCACGCCCGAGGACCTCGTAATGCACAACCTGGTTATCGATCAGTACAACGCTCATTGGCTCGACAATCCTGTGATGGCTCGACCTGCAAGAACACGCCGCGGCGGGCTCTTACTTTGCGTACTTTACCAGCAATTCACCTACACGCTCCGTCAATTCGGCCGGAGCAAAGGGTTTTAACAAATATTCTGCCGCACCCGCATCCAAACCTGTCCGGATTTCCAATTCCTGGCCCTTCGCAGAAAGGAAAACTACCGGAATTTGCGATAATACCGGATCACCTTTCATCTTCTCACAGGCTTCATAACCGGTCATCCGCGGCATGCGCACATCCATTAAGATCAAGTCCGGCATTTCTTGCCGGGCAGCCTCTACGGCCTCTTCCCCGTTCCCTACTGCAACCACCTCGTGACCGGCAAAGCGAAGTGTAAAGGACACCAGATCCCGAATATCACGCTCATCTTCTGCAATTAATATCTTCGCCATACCCATTGCCTCACTTCTCACTATCATAAACTGGCAGTGTAAAGGAGAAAATACTGCCTTCATCCCGTACACCACTGCTCTCAAACCAGATACGCCCGTGGTGCATCTCCACCAGGGTCTTAGCAATCGCCAGACCCAGGCCTGTACCGGCAGTCGCGAGGACCAACGGGTCCTCGCCCCGGTAGAACCGTTCGAAGATCCGGTGCTTTGCTTCAATATCGATACCGATGCCGGTATCGCGCACATCAATTTGAATCTCTTTGCCCACTTCTTTTACGAATATGGTTACACAGCCGTTCTCGGGTGTGTAGTTATAGGCGTTGCTGACCAGGTTCCCCAATACCTGGCGAACCCTTTCCAAATCCCCCTGCGCAAAAGGCAGGCCGGGCTGCGGTTCGAGCAGGAAAGTCATGGGCTTATTCTCTTCACGCGAGCGGCGCTGGATATCCGAAATCACATCCTCCGCGACCTCGCGGATGTCGAGCGGGACCAGGTTGAGGGATACGCGCCCGGCTTCGATCCGCGAAATGTCTAACAGATCATTCACCAGCACGCTCAGCCGCTCGGTGTTGGATTTTACAATTTGCAAAAAGTGCTTCTGCTGATCGCTTAAATTTCCCGCCGCGCCCATCAACATGATCTCCACATAGCCTTTGATGGAGGTCATGGGAGTGCGCAGTTCATGGCTGACGTTAGCGACGAACTCGGACTTTAACCGGTCCACCTGGACCTCATGCGTAATATCACGGAAGATCGAGACCGTACCGAGGAATTCCTGCCTCCAGAATACTGGCGCCAGGTGGACGGCTACGATGCGCCCGTTATCCAGATCCAACTGTTCGGCAAAAGTTTCGACATTATGATACGCGGAGGGGTCCTGGGACCAATTCCGAATGGTCGACATCCACTCGCTGGCTGTTTTGCCAAACAACCCGGAGAAGTGATCCAGGGATTTACTTAACACCTGGGCGGATTGCAGATTTAGAATGCGTTCCGCCGAGACGTTGAATAACGTGACGCGGCTTTGTGAGTCGGTGACTACCACGCCGTCCGCAACCGCTTCGAGGATGGCGCGTGAACGACTGGCCTCGATCTGCTGTTCGCGCAGCATACTGCCTAGATGCTCGGACTGGTCGCGGATGAGGTTGAACAATTCGGCGTTATTGAGGGCAATGCCAATCTGGCGGGCAGTTGCTTCCATCAAGCCGATCTGATCCTGGCTAAAGTAACCGGCCATGCGGTGGAACAGCAGCAGCACCCCTAAGACATCTTCGCCCATGACCAATGGAACTGCCATCACCGATTGGTAGGTAATGGTAGACTGGGGCAGCATATCCCAGCGGGTGTCATCTTGTACGCGCGAAACCAGAACAGGCTGGCGCGAACGGATCACCCAGCGGGCAATCTGGCGTTCCACGGAGGCCGACCCGTCGGACATGCGGGCCAGCGGCATGCCGGCCCGGTATTGGGTGGTGTTGCCTTGCGAGAGGATAATGAGGCTCTCTTCGCAGCCCACCGAATCGTTCAGCACACTGAGCGTGCGGTTCAACACCAGGCCCATATCGAGACTGGTAGACAGCTCGGTGATAATATGCAGCAGCGTTTGCGAATTCTGGTGCTCGCGGCGCAGCTCGCGGGTGCGTTCTTCCACGCGCCGTTCGAGATCTTCCGTCAGGCGGCGCGTCTCGGCGAACAAGCGCGCATTCTGGATGGCGATGGCAGCCTGGTTACACATGGTCCGCGCCAGCTCAATTTCAGAAGGCGCATAGCGCTGCTCTTCATTGCCATAGATGAGGAACCAGCCTTGCATGGCCGAGCCCGAGACCAACGGGACGACCAGTAGCGACTGGACATCCCGTACGCCCAGGAAGGCATCCCAGAGGATCTTCAACTGCGGGTCGGTGGCAGCTTCATTGGTCTGATAGATCCCTTGCGTATCCTGAAGCTGGTCGAAAAGAGGCAGATCAGGTAGTGAAACGGGAACGGTATCGCCGCGGGTTGGCACTTCGATTTGCAAGACGTATTTCTTGCGCGGATCAATCATGATCGCCGCTACACCGGTGGCATTTAAAGCACCCCGCAGCTGCTGACCAGTCAACTGGAAGATGTAATCAATATCCAGCGAGGCGACCAACTCACTCGACAGGCGGTTGAGCAGAGCCAGGCGTTGGGAACGCTGGTCAAGCTCGGTAGCGCGGTTCGTGCTCTCTTCATACAGCCGTGCGTTCTCCAGCGAGACCGCCGCCTGGCTGGCAAAAGCCGTGGCGGCCTGGATATACTCTGAATTATAGAAATCGGCTTCGCGCTTTTCCAAGGCAATCAAACCGATCACCTCGGACTTGTATATCAACGGGATGCCCAACCAGGACAGGTAATCTGGTTCCAACAGGGATGGAAAACGGCGGTCATTGCGCAGATCGCCCACCGCGATTGGCTCGCCGGTTTGGATCATGGTCTTAAACAGCGCGCTGTCCTCAACAGCAACACTTAGATTCACCCGTGAATCTTTATCGGCAAAACCTGTGGTCGCCGCGACGGAGAGCACATCGGCTGTGCGCAGCCAAAGCGCGGCGGTGTCATACGGGAGAATAATCTTCATCTGGTCCAGCAGCGATGAGATGAGCTCATCGCGCTGCAAGCTGGAAGTAATCGTCCCGGCTACCTTTGTGAGGGCCTGAAGCTGCGTTGCGCGCTGCTCCGAAGCCTGGTACAGGCGCGCGTTTTCCAATGCCATGGTAGCCTGGCGGGTGAAGGAGGAGGCCAGTGCTTCGTCTTCCTCGGTGAATGCGCCCGGGGTGTCATAATTCTCCAGGAACATCACCCCCAGCACGCTTTCTCCCATGCGTAGCGGAACCAGCATGGCTGAGATTGGCAGGCGCCCGCTGGTGGCTTTGCGGTAGCGGAGAAGATCATCGGACGAGAGGTGATACTGTTTCGCAAAATTGATCTCGCTCACCCGCTCCGCCTTACCCGTGCGGAATACGCGCAGCGGCATCACTTCGCGGGTATCCACAATGTCGCCCGTCTTGGTTTGCAAGCCATAGCGTATGCCCAGGATGTCTGGGTACGAAGCGTATCCAACGGCAGCTTGTGGAACAATGGAAAGTTCTTTTTCATCCCAGATACCCACCCAGCCGGCATGCGCGTTCGGCAGAACCTGGTTAACATTTTCCACCAGCGTCGAGAAAATATCCCGCGGCTGAAGGCTGCCCAGCTTGCTGCTGAAATCGAGCAGCAGGTTAACTTCCTGGAGGCGGCGGCGGGTCTCGTTGAGCAGTTGCAAGTTCTTCAGCCCAACGCTCACCTGGTACGTCAACTGGACAAAGACACGCCGGTCTTCCTCTAAAAATGCCGGAAGCGCCCGCGGCCCAATCGCAAGTACACCCGCGAACCGCTCGTTACCCATATCCAGCGGCAGGCCAATCACACTGCGGCCTTCAAAGACATTCAGCAAGGTGCTGTTCTGCCATTCCGAGGTATTGTCCAGGTTGGCGATAAGCACCAGGCTGCTTTCTGACGATTTCGCATTTTCGCGAGAAGGATTGTACTGTTGCAACATATGGCGCAGCGGGTTGCGCTGACCAAACAATGCTTCGGGGTTTGCCCCAGGGGGGATGTTGCCAACCACTTCTATCAATTGGATCCCAGCGGGCGTCTTTTCAGCCACCAGAGCCACCTGCATGGCAAAACGGGTCAGCATTTCGCTGGCCAGTGTATGCAGCACAGCGCTCTCGCTCTCCTGGCGGTTCGCCAGCGCCGCGACTTCCAGGCTGGCGCGAATACGCTCGATGCGCTGGCTGAGACCCCGCAGGGCGATGGCCTGTTCCAATTCCTTGTGGAGCATTACCGGCAGGTTACTCTGCGCCTGTGCGGCCCCTTGCTCCAGGCGGACCTTTTCATTCTCGAGCTCTACTACCTCGTGTTCCAGGCGACCGGAGCGTTGATGGCTCTCGATAATAATACCGGCCTGGGCCGCAAACACCTCCAAAGCCTCAAAGGTTGGGCGGTCAGGACGGCGGTTATCGCCAGGAGCATCCACACTGATTAAGCCTAACGGGGTGAGGTTGGAGTCGTACAGCGGGATCAGAAGCATATCATCCCGGTGCCAGGATTCTTCGGAATGGAAGTCCAAAGAGGGTAGTACGCTGATGGTATGTACATCGGCAGGGATGGTGGGGGTTTTGTTTTCTGGGATATAAAACACATCCCCAACCCGATATTCTTGCTGCATAAGCTGCTGGAGGCTGCCCCACGGCTGGGTGTGGGACTGCAATTCAGACCACTGATCCGGCGAAAGTCCTACACCCACCAGGCGTTTCAAGATCTGGGTGTCCAGGTCGCACACGCTAATCACAACCACCTGGAAGGGGGTGGCTGACTGGATGGCGGAAGCGATGGTTACCAGGGACTGCTGGAGAGACTGATTTGGCTTGAGCACCCGCGACACCTGGATCAGGCGGGAAAGGGTCTCCAGCTCTCGTTTTAGCAGTGCGCCGCGATGGGTTTGCTCTTCATACGCCAGCGCATTGTTCAATGCTACCGCGGCCTGGACGGCCAACGACTGCGATATTTCCACCGCGGTTTCGTCGAACTGGCTCACCGCCTTGCCATGCAGGCAGATCAGGCCGGCGATACGGCGCTGGTGCGATATTGGCACAACCAGGGTTGACTGGATGCCCGGATGAGGAGACTGGTATTCCGAGTGACTGAAGTCGGGCACGTTGAGCGGTGCATCGGTTTCGATCACGCGCTGTTCGAGCAACGACAATTCGGTACCGGGCATGTCCCCCACAAAAAAGCGCGTCGAGGGCGCTTCCTCCGCATTGTCCAGGTCAAACATTAAGATCGTACCGCAGTCTGCCCGGGTAGTCCGCAAGGACTCATCATAAACCAGGTTGAGTAAGTAATTAAGATCCAGGGAGGTGCTCAGCTCGCGGCTGATGCGGGTGATGGCGGTAAGCTGTTCCACCCGCCGGCGCAGGCTTTCATCGGTTTGACCGCGCAGGAAGACCTGTTCCGTAACACCCGCAAGCTGCCCCGCCGCCGTCGCCACAACCTGAGCATCGCCCTGCTCAAAAAAGTCCATCGCCAGACTACCAAACCACAACTCGCCAATGCCTTCATTCAGCACAACCAATGGGACGGAAATCAACGATTCCAGGCCCCAGTGGCTGAAGATGGTCTGGTAGAAAGGAATAATCGCCCGGCTGCCCTGCGTGATACTGCCCAGGGTCTGGATATGCTGGCTGCCGGTAACCGTAAAATGGAACTGGGGATCTTCCACCGGCAGGTGAACCATCCGGTCGGGCAGCTCAGGCATCGAGCCAAACACAGAGGGGCGATGCAGCCTTAGCTCGCCGCGCTCTTGATCCAGGAGAAAGATTGCGCCAATATCCGCCCGCAGCAGGCGGGCCAGTTCCTGGATTGAGAATTTAAGAATCTCATCCAGGTTTGCGTCTGAACCGGCCAGACTGGTGATACGCCGCAGCGCCTCGGCCCGCTGCGCGCGCTGGCGCGACTGTTGGACCAGGGTGGCGTTCTCAATGATCGAGGCGGTTTGGTTCGCCACAATCATCAGCAAATGCAGCTCTGCCTGGGTGAAAGGTGTTGAACCACTGCTATGGTTAGACGCCTGGAGATAACCGAGCATGTGCCCGCCCGTAGACAGCGGAACCAGAACCGTCTCGCGCAGGCTGGCTGCCTGGGCCAGGTGTTCCATGCCCATGATGACCCACTTCTCATCTTCAGAAGCGTTCTCGGTGATCAATACATCCTGATCCAGCAGCATCTTCTCGGCAGGCGAACCAGATTTGAGCTGCGTACGATAGAGCTCAACAAACTGTTCGGGGAGGCCATGAAACGGCACGCGGGCTTCCAGAAGGCGGTGGGATTCGTTATACACCAGGAAGCCGATGATATCGACATCCACCAACGGAGCAATACTATCCACCAGGCGGGTAAACAAGCCGCCCGGGTCGCGGACAGAGCTAAATGCCTGCGCCAGCTGCGCCAGGCCAGATAATTCGGCAGTCCGCTGCTGTTCGGTTTGGAAGAGCAGCGCGTTATGGATCGCAATTGCCGCCTGGCCAGAAAGCAGGCGAACCAAATCCAGGTCTTCCTCGCGGAATGCGCCGGAAGCCATGGAGCCAAGCTCGAGGGTTCCAATAAACTCGTTGCCCACCATCAAAGGGACGCCGATAAACGAACGCATGGGCGTCGAAGTACTTTCGACCTCCCGCACCAGATCGGGGCGTGTTTCGACTTCGGAGACCAGCAACGGCTTGCGTTCTTTATACAGGTGCCCACTGAGCCCCTGATCCACCCGGTAACGTTCCCTGGCCAGTTCCAGTTTGCGGTCGACCCCTAGCAGGCCGACAAAACGGTATGGGACAAAAAACTCGCTCTCCGCATCCCAGATCGTTACTTCCATGAAATCAGCCGGCATCAGTTTTTCGATATTTTCAAGAACCGTCTGAAGCGTTTTATCGAGGTTCAGGCTGGTAGCCATCTCCTGGGTGAGCTGGGTAAAGGTTTGCAGGGTCTGCGCATTGATATTCCCCTGCCCACCCACCAGACCACTGGCGATCTCCGGGTAGCGCAAGGAGATAACCGAGGTAGCCAGATTGGCGGTCGTCACCAGGTAAGAAGTCCCTTCGATCAACCGGCCATCCAGCACAAAACGAACCTGACCTTCGGCTGCGCATAACTTGATGAGCGCCTCACTCGGGCGCACTTTACGAGCCAGGCGTTCCAGGTTTGGCAGCTCGCCTTCCTGTAAACGAAAAATCTGCCGGGCGCGGGGATTGATTGACCGGACCCGACCACCTGCTTCAACAACCATGACGGCATCGGTATGGTCCGCCACCAGCGCGGCACCGCCCAGTGAGACCGCCCGCTGGGCCCCTGATCGCAGGCGCGGCGCCATTTTTAGCATCAGGAAGACCACCAGGAAGAGGATCAACCCAGTTGCTATAAATAATACCGCGGTGCCGAAATCGTTAATCTGAGCCATTTAGAATGTTTGTGTTGTAAGCGGGCTTACCTGTATAAGGAGGTTGTACCACAACCACGGTGCGATACCCACGGGCCGTATTCCAACCAGAACGCCCAGCCCCATTTAGCGGCCGATTGAGGCGTTCGCGTCCTGACGGCGCTCTTCGGCTGCCAGTTCCGTGATCTCGCGGATATCGGAGAAAACATGCGTGGAAGGAGATACCATCCCAAGCGCCATGGTCATCAGCGGAGTCTGCTGGATTTTTCCAGTCTCGTCCGGCGCGAGAATGTAGCCTTGCTGACGGTCCATGAAGTTGTAATGAGACAAAACTTCTTCCTTGAAGCGGCTTTTCAGGCGCTGGCGAACGGCGGAGGCGGCATCTTCTGTCGAAATCACAATAAAGTTATCCCCACCCGCGTGACCAATAAAATCATTGGTTGTCCCTAATTCATCCACTACTTCGCCAATCAGCATGGCCGTGAAGCGCAGTACATCATTCGCGGCAATAAAACCATAAACATCCTTAAAAGGCTCGTAGTTGTTGATGCGCACATCCATAAAAGCCCAGCCTTTGCGCTGGCGGATCATCTTGCGCAGTTCGTCTTCGATCAGGCGTCCGGCGGGCAAACCGGTTTGCGGATCCGTGAGGCTTTCGCGTTCGGAACGGGCAATGGCGTTTTGCACGTAAAGCTTAAGTTCCTCGATGTCAAACGGCTTGGTGATGTAATTATCCGCGCCTTGCTCAAGCCCGCGCAAACGGTCGCTGCGCTCGTCGCGCTGGGTGAGGAAGATCACTGGTATATGGCTGGTGCGGGTGCTGAGCCGCAAATTCCGGCACACCTCGTAGCCATCAATATCTGGAAGCATAATATCCAGGATAATCAGGTGCGGCATCACCTGGCGTGTCTTTTCAAGCGCCTCCGAACCACGGAGGGCCACATCTACATCATATCCTTGCCCGGCGAAATAGATGCGGAGCATGTTTGAAATATCAAAATCATCTTCAACGATCAAAAGGCGGGCTTTACCCATTACAGCCTCCCTATAACACGTTCACGGTTCACAATGCTGATAAACGGCAAAACAAAATGGCTGAGAGTGCTTTTCCAATGCAAAGTTATTTCAATCTCCTTGAGATTTGCTGCATCTTAATCTTATGCTAAAGTGACCCTTCTGACAACTATCCGCAACCAAAGTTTTAGCCGTTTTTTACCACGACTCGACCACTTTTTCGCCTTCCCGGGGGTAAGAGCGCGGGTGCAGGTGCGCAACAGGCAGTTTCAGGTGATCGCTCTCTTCATAGCACACATCCCGGTCGATGACCCGGCGCTCTTTGGTTGCAAACAAGACCACGTCCGATTCGATCGTGCGAGCGGGGTAAATGATCATCCCGGCGCCAAGGCGGCAGTTATGCCCAACACAACCACCCAGCACGGGGCGGTTTGAATTGCGCAAGCTGCCGTTTCCATCCCGCGCTTTGATCGGCGAGGAGAGCAGGTTGAAATCCGTCCAGGTGGAGCCTGCGCCAATGAAGGTGTTTCGTCCAATGACGCTCATTTGCAGGCAGGTGTTTTGCGCCACCAGGCTGTTCTCCATAATGGTGGTCATAAACAATGCCGCCCGGAATGGCAAAAATGTGCCGTCCCCAACCACGGAAAGCATCAGCTGGCAGCCCTGGGATATATTGACATTATCGCCAATGATGCAGTTTTCGATGACCACGTTTGCACCGATGGTTACGTTATCCCCAATCGAGGTCGGGCCATGAATGACTGCGGTCGGGTCAATGACACAGTTTCGACCAACTTGCACAACCGCGGAACATTCCAGAAGCTGTTTGCCCTCGTATAGGGCATGCCCCAGAACACCCAATTTAAAGGCCAAATCCTGACTGAGGCGTTTTTCAAAGCGCGCGCCGCGGCCAAATAAGCCAAAGACTGTATCGTTAATAAATATGTGCACCCAGGAGTCGATCGCGATCAGCGAGCGCAGCGGCACCTGATACACCAGGTCACCCTGCGCAGCCGCCATATACAGGGGCACGTGGTAATACCCAACCTCTTTCGACTGCAGATCGATGACCAGCGGTTCTGTATCCGATTCGGGGCCGTTGGGATAATACCAAAGATCGGCCAGGTAAACATCGCCGGCCGGGGTATACGAAGTCGAAAGGGGGAGAATGTGCTCGCGAAAGGCCGGGTCATGCGTGGAAAATGCTGCCCGCATAGGCCGGTTAGCAGCTTGTGCTCTCTCGATAAAGGCGCGAATGTATCCATCATCGAAGTACAGGTTATCCCGATACACCAGGCACGGCTCGCGCAGCTGCGGGAAAGGGGCCCCGGGGGGCAGCTCTAACTCGCGGTCGGTGTACTTTGCCAGAACGTCCCGCTGCGCAAGCCATAAAGGCTTGTTTAAAACCCGCAGGTCCCGCGCCGGCTCATTGAATGGGAGAATCTTTTTCCGCGACTGTAAGATGATCTTAAACATCACACCCTCAATCGAGCGGTCTCTTCTCGACTCGATACATACAGGCCGGACTGCCGCATGCCAGGCATTCTGTTTCAACTACCTGATAGATACGGCCTCCACTTGCCCAGGTGGTAAATTCTTGCAACAGGCCCGCGATCAGGAAACAATCTTGAGCGGCTGTTGGACGGTCTACCCGCCACTGCCAAAACGAACCCTCATCCGATACGGTAATCTTGCTGCCGCATTCATGGGCAACAATTTTGGCGAGGCTGTGCAGTCCATTCTCAAGACGGCGCGGCGCGGGGAGCAGCCGGTATTCCATGGCCCGGAAACCGGCCTGATCACCATACTGTTTTAATCCATATTGAAAAGCCGCTCGCCCCATACGGAGTGCCAGGCCACGGCTAACCGGCCCGCCAAATATATCTTCCAATGCGCGCATGAACGGACCAGCCTGCGCGAGCGGGAGCCCGTTCCGCGCACCCTGCTCCAGCGCGCTGCCCGAAAACCCAAGGCGCTCGAATACTTTCTGCAGCATATCCAGTCCAAGAATTTCCTGCGCACCCTGGAGCAGAATTCGTGCAGTCATGTGTGAGTCAGTATTTAAATCTGTTTTTATCATTGGTGGGGGTCGTAACTGGTGTCCAAAAAGTCTTTGAGTGTCCGCATAAAAATTTGAGGCTCATCCAGCATAATAAAGTGCCCTGCCTCCTTAAAACGCTCGATCCGCGCTCCTGGAAGCCCCTGTTGGAGCGCCTGCCACTGGCGCGGACTAACGATATTATCCTGGTCGCCAAACATGCCCATCACCGGAACACAGATTTTTTTAATCTCCGGGCGCAAGTCCGTCCGGCGGAGCGAGGCGATGCTGACCAGGAACGATTCGAGGGTTGTTTTGGATAAGTCGCGATCCATCATTTCGGGAAAGCGCGGGTCATTACAAATGAGAGGCGAGGCCAACTTCATGACCCAGCGGAAAGCACCAAACATATTAAACAACAACCAGGCAATCTGGCGGTATCCGGCAAATTTTAGAGGCAGCGCCAGGGATGAACCAACCACCGGGGAACCAATAATCACGACTTTTTTAACGCGCTCCGGGTAGCGCAGCGCTACCGACAGGCTGACGGTGCCCCCCATGCTGTGCCCTACCAACGGCGCGTTTATAATTCCAAGCTTATCCATGAACTGGTCTACCAGGCTCACGAAATCATGAACCATGTAGGTGTTGCGTTTCTTGCCTGATTCGCCGAAGCCCCAAAAATCCATCGCATACGTGCGGTAATACTGCCCGAGAAAGGTCATGGTCTCTTGCCATAATCCCCATGACCCCAACCATCCATGTAAGAGGATGACGGGGCGTCCTCGGCCATACACTTCATAGTGAACAATGCCCTGGTCCGTCGTGATTGATGACACAGTCGCCGGGTTCCGGGCTTATGGAATTTAGCCCGCCTCCATTTCCGCTAGAATGCTATACAACAACTCCAACAAAACACTCTTCACCGTATCTTTTTTGGTCGCCACGCAGGGTAAAAGTTTCACCTTTGGCCCCAGACGCAGCGCCAGCCGGATATCTTCCAGGTCCCAGGCGTCCGGGAGATCCTGTTTATTGGCTGCCACCACATAGGGGGTGGGCGCATATGCCCGGAACGTTTCCAGAATGCTGCGCGCTTCTCGGAACGTTTCAGGCCGGGTGCTGTCTACCATGACGATAAAGCCCAGCATGCCTTCCGAGAGGATCTCCCACATGAAATCGAAACGCTTCTGGCCGGGGGTCCCAAACAAGTAGAGCACCAGATCCTGGTCAACCGTAATCCGGCCAAAATCCATAGCCACTGTGGTTGTTTCTTTCACCCGCTCGGCTTCCGACGAAATTTTCCGTTCGGTAGATACGACGTTAATTTCGCTGACCGACTGGATAAACTCCGTTTTCCCCGAGTTGAATGGTCCTGTAACCACCATTTTGACCGTTTGCATAAGATGGTTTCCTTAATAATGAGAGATTTATATGGAACGGATCCGGCTGATCAGGCGATTGACCAGCGATTTTTGTTCGTCTTTATTCTGGGTTGGGAAGGAACGGGCTGGTGTCGCCGCCGGCATCCCCCCTGGCCGGATAATTTCGACCAAACCCGCCTGAAGTAAACTGTAAACGACCCTGCGTATTTCAAGGTCGTTCATTTTGACGGTGCGCGCAATCTGGTTCATGGTGTTTTTGGGGTTCACATAGGAAACTACGCGCCATTCCTCGATGCTCAGGTTGATGTTCTTTAGATCTGTCCCCGGCCGTTCGGTGAACTTGAGCGCCATTTCCAGGCTGGGGATTTCTTCCTGGAGCTGCTCCCATTCCCGCAGCTGCCGCGAGCCCTCGATGATCAGGTTTTCCAGGTCGACCTTCACCGTGATTTTGCCATCCCCAGGGAATGGCGCATCCTGCTCAAAACGGAAGAAGCCTTCTACCCAGGTAAACAGCCGCCGGACAACCTCGACGAAATAATGCTGCATGCTGACCAATATATCTTCCTGGCTCAGATAACCGGCATTGATCAGCAGCAGGCCCAGTTCTTTATCCGTCATCTGGGCCGTCCGGTCCTTGAGGATGCGGTACTGGCTCTGGGAGATTTTATTGCTGCGGTGCAGGATTGAGGCCAGGGCAGTATCCTCTTGTCCATATTGAGCATAGGATAGTTTACCATCCCGGAATGCAACCCGGGCCATTTCAGTGGGGCCTTCGATAACCAATGTGCCAGTTTTGCGGGCTAGATTGATCAAATTCAGCAATTGGGTGATGGTAAAATCGCGCAGATTTCCTTTTAGCGCCATACAAAGGCCTCAATTAAAAAATATTGGCAAACAATACCGAGGAGCTTCTAAAAATTATACTTGTAAGGTGGAATAGCGTCAATTACACGAACCTTACAAAAACATCCGTTTCAGGCAACCGGATTTTTTTGATTAGGTTAAAATGGATGCACCATGCCAGACCTGGAACATACATTACAAGGCCATGATCTTGGCTTTTTGAAAATTGTCGCCGGAGCCTGGGGGATTGAATTAAATGCCCCCGACACCGTTACGGCCCTGCCGATCCTCGTGCAAAGTGTGCTGGAAAATGCTGACTTTGCCGAAGTGATCGAAGCGCTGCCGCAGGATGCAAAAAATGTGCTGCAGATGCTCTTGCAGAACGATGGCCGGTTGTTATGGGCCACGTTTGTGCGCACCTATGGCGAGCTGCGCCGGATGGGCATGGCAAAACGCGACCGCGAGCGGCCCAACCTGAAACCCGCTTCGGCGGTTGAAGTTCTTTGGTACCGGGGATTGATCGGCCGCGCATTCCTGAATGTGCCCCCTGCCAGCGAGCCGCAGGAGTACGCCTATATTCCGGAGGATCTGCTGCCACTGCTGCCCGCCATGCACGCGGATACCCCACCGCCCCTGGGGCGCCCGGCCACCCCCAATGAAGCCGCCCATCCGACCCTGGCCAATGACCAGATCCTCGATCATGCCTGCACGTTCCTGGCCGCGCTGCGGATCAAAATGGACAAGGAAGCATTGGAGCAGCTCCCTCTGGGCGGCATTCCCCCAAGAGTGATGAAGGGGCTGCTGCGCGCCGCGCGCCTGCTGGACTATGATGATTTTCCCCACCCTGAGCGTACGCGCGCTTTTCTGGAAGCCCCGCGCGGCAAAGCGCTGGCCCAGATGGCTCAAGGCTGGATCGGGGATTTAAATTTCAATGAACTGCGCCTGCTGCCTGGTTTAAAATTCGAGGGCGATTGGATCAATGACGCGCCAGGCGCCCGAAAAGCCATCCTCGACCTGGTGAGCCAGATCCCCGAGAACCGCTGGTGGAGCCTGGCGGCCTTTGTGTCCGCGATTCGCGAACAGCATCCCGATTTCCAGCGCCCGGCAGGGGATTACGACTCATGGTTTATTCGCCAGGAGAGTATGCCGGCGGCAGCAGTACTGCCGGCGGCGGTGAAAATGGAGCAGGTAGTTACCTGCGCGGTTTTAGCGCCTGGGATGAGGTAGATGGCGCATTGGTGCGCTTCCTGATCAGCGGGCCGATGCACTGGCTGGGCTTCCTCGACCTGGCGACACCCGAGGCAGCCCTCCAGGAAACCGGCGCGCGCGACCCCGCTGCACCAGGGGCGCTGCGTCTCTCCCGGTGGGCGGAGGATCTCTGGCACGGAGACGCGCCCGAGGGCCTGCCCGTTGAAAAAGCGCCGATTAAAACGACCGGCGACGGCCGGTTGACGTTAGGCGCGCTCACTCCGCGACCGGTGCGCTATCAGGTGGCCCGTTTTTGCCAGTGGGAGGGCGAAATAGAAAGCGAAGGGCGCCCGGAATATTTCTACCGCATCACCCCGGCAGCATTGGAGCGCGCCAAGGCCCAGGGTCTCCGCGCGACCCAGTTATCCGGCCTGCTGCGCAAACACAGCGATGGCCCGCTGCCACCCATGCTGATCCAGGCCCTGGAGCGCTGGGAAAACACCGGCACGCAGGCGCTGGTGGAACAGGTGACGCTGCTGCGGGTCACTTCGCCCGAGATATTGGTCGCGCTGCGAAAAACGCGCGCCGCGCGCTGCCTGGGGGAAATGCTCAATGAGAGCATGGTAATGATCCGGCCTGGAATGGAAGACCAGGTGCTGAGCAGCCTGGCAGAAATCGGCTACCTGGCCGAGGCGAAGTTGATCGGCTCCCCGCCATTGCGCTGAATTTTCACGCCGGAACCTGCCTGCCCCTATTCTTTATGCTTTGCTTTCGATTACAATCAAACCGCTCGCTCAATCTGCTAAATTCCGTCCAACCCTGCTCTGACCGTTTCTCACCCGAACCAAATATGCCGCATTCCTGCGGGGCTTCCCATCCCTAATTTTTTCGTCTAACACCAGGATTTTTCCCGAAGAAGGAGAATGATTGCAATGTCATCGCTTCCTGCTCTGCCAAAGGTTTCCATCGTGACCCCATCCTATAATCAGGGTCATTTCCTGGAAGCAACCATCCAATCCGTTCTTGCGCAGGATTACCCCAACATCGAGTACATCATTGTGGATGCCGCCTCCAAGGACAACAGCGTGGATGTGATCAAAAAGTATGTACAGCATCTCACCTGGTGGGTTTCCGAAAAGGATAAAGGCCATGCCGACGGTCTGAATAAGGGCTTTTCGCACGCGACCGGGGAAATTTTCGCCTGGCTCAACTCGGACGATATCTACCAGCCGGGCGCCGTATCTGAAGCGGTAGCGTTTTTGACTGCGCATCCGGAAGTGGGAATGGTTTACGGCGACGCGAATTTAATCAACGACACCGGCGATTTAATCGGCAAGTTTGCTTCCAAGCAGACGGATTACCGGCGCCTGCTGCGCGGCTCGGTGCATATCCCGCAGGCAACCACGTTTTTCCGCGCGGATCTCTGGCGTCAGGTTGGACCGCTTGATCTTTCGCTGTTTTTTTCATTCGACTACGATTTGTGGGTGCGCATTGCCAAGGTTTCCGATATTCGCTATGTTCCCAGGCTGTGGGCGGATTTTCGCATGCACAACCTGGGGAAAAGCGTGCTTAACGATGACCAATGCTACCCGGATATGCTGCGCGTCTACAAGCGCGAAGCCGGGGGCGGGTTATCCTGGCTGTGGCTGAGATCCATCGCCCGCCGGTTGTTGTATGCCTGGATTCCCTGGAAGTTTCGGCTGTGGCTGCGCAAGGCGCTGACATTCCGGTAACCCCTGCCGGGTACCCGGCCAGAATTTGAGCTGGTTGAGGCAGCGGCTGGCAACAGGCCGGCCGGACGTCTGGAGTATAATGAGGCGGGAGGACCATAATGACCACACGCTTGGATTGGATACAACACGAAATTGACGCCTTAAAAGAAGCCGGGTTGTACAACCGCATTCGTACGATCGGCTCGGCGCAGGGCGCCTGGCTGGTGGTAGACGGCAAACGGGTGCTAAACTTCTGTTCCAACAATTACCTGGGGCTGGCGAACCACCCGCATCTGGTTGAGGCCGCGAAGGCTGCCATCGATAAATATGGCGTTGGCCCGGCCGCGGTGCGTACCATTGCCGGTACGCTCGATCTACATCTGGAGCTTGAACGCCGCATGGCCGCATTCAAAGGCGTTGAAGCAGCCATTACGTTCCAATCTGGTTTTACGGCTAACCTGGCGACCATCCCTGGCCTGGTCGGGAAAGAGGATGTGATCTTCTCGGATGAATTGAACCATGCCAGTATCATCGATGGAAGCCGCCTTTCAGGCGCGCGGATTGTGCGTTACGCTCACAGCAGCCCCTCTGACCTGGACCGGTTGATTTCCGAAAACAAGGGCTCGTATCAACGCGCGCTGGTAATCACCGATGGCGTTTTTAGTATGGACGGTGACATTTCGCCGCTGGATAAGATTTATGAAGTCTCCAGCGCGCATGACGCGATGTTAATGGTCGACGATGCCCACGGTGAAGGGGTCATGGGCAACGGGGGCCGGGGAATTGTGGACCACTTCCATCTGCATGGCAAAGTGGATGTTGAAATCGGCACGCTTTCGAAAGCATTTGGGGTAGTCGGCGGGGTGGTCGCCGGGCGGGCGATTGTCATCGAGTGGCTGCGCCAGCGCGGGCGGCCGTTCCTGTTCTCATCCGCCGTCACCGCCGCCGATGCGGCTGCCTGCCTGGCCGGTTTGGATATTTTAGAGGGCTCCACTGAACTGGTCGACCGGTTGTGGACAAACACGCATTATTTCAAAGAGCAAATGCGCGCTTTGGGCTTTGACACCGGGCAGAGCGTCACACCCATTACCCCCATTATGTTGGGTGAGGCTTCTCTGGCGCAGCAGTTTTCGCGCGAGCTTTTCGAAAACGGTCTGTTTGCCATGGCGCTTGGGTTCCCAACCGTGCCGCGCGGCAAAGCCCGCATCCGGGTCATGATCTCCGCCGCGCACTCGCGCCAGGACCTGGATCAGGGCCTGGAAATTTTCGCGCGGGTAGGCCGAGCGCTGCAAGTGATTAAATAAACAGCGAAATTACTGTATTGAGAACACACAAGACCGGGGCTTTGCAGCCTCCGGTCTTGTGTGTTTTCATGACCCGGCAGCCCACCGGGGCAACTATTGCTTAATGTTCAGGCTTTTCCTGCTGTTTCTCAGCAAATGGATCGTAGGCAGGGTTTGTGCCAGCCCATACACACGAAGCTTCACTCAACAGCCCGCAATCCACTCCGCGCGAGCAGCGATGCGCTACGATGCGTGGGCCCTGTTCCGGCAGGTGCTCCCCAGGATACAGGACTTCGGCTTCCAGCGCCACTTCGGCGCCAGCGTGCCGGCAGTATTGAACCTTGATTGTCTGCCAGACCTTTACAGTCATTCAAACCTCCAGAACAAAACCCAACGAATGTTATCGTATTTGTAAATATAACCTTGACCGGTTCTTTTTCACAGTGTCAGGCGTCACATTTTCATCAGGACAAATGACGGTATATCCGCTACACATTTACTTCTGCTGCAATTGATAGACGCTGCCGCTGCTTTGATCGATGAGATAAACTTCTCCCTGGAGGTCCTGGCCAAATGAGGAAACATTGAACCCGGTTTCAAACAGGACTTTGGTCTGCCAGGAACCATCCGCTGCTTTCAACAAGCCCCAGACCCTGCCACTACAATAATCACTGTACAGGTAGACACCCCGGAATTCGGGCAGCGCCTCACCCCGGTAAACGTACCCGCCGGTTACCGAACAACCTTCTGCATGTCCATATTCAGCTACCGGGTCAATCAGGTTGGCGCCCGAGGGCGGCGTACCACTGAATTCATGCGCGCCCTCCCGGTAGTTCCAACCAAAGTTCGCCCCACCCGGGCTGCCGGCAGGGTAAAAATCAATTTCTTCCCAGGCGTTCTGGCCAACATCGGCAATATAAAGATCGCCGGTCAACCGGTCAAAGGAAAAGCGCCACGGATTGCGCAGACCAAGCGCCCAAATCTCGGGTTTGCCATTGCCGTTTGCAAAGGAATTATCCGCCGGAATAGCATATGGATCGCCGCCATCTACATCCACCCGCAGCAATTTCCCAAGCAAGGTATTCGTCGATTGTCCATTGCCATGCGGGTCGCCGCCACTGCCGCCATCCCCAAGGCCCATGTAGAGCTTTCCATCTGGCCCGAACACCATACTCCCCCCATTATGATTTTGATAGGGTTGGTCCACCTGGAGCAAAACCTTTTCGCTGTTTGGATCTACGCGATTGGGAGCTTCTTTGGTGACCTGATAACGAGCAATCACCGTATCACCATTGGTGTCGGTATAATTGACGTAGAAAAAGCCATTTTCAGCAAAGTTTGGATGGAGCGCAATTCCCAGCAAACCCTGCTCATTCCCCTGGCTGCCAACGCGATCGTGAATGTCCAGGAATGGATCGGACTGCAAGGCGCCGCCTTCGATGAGACGAATGGTTCCCGGCTGTTCAAGGACCAACATGCGTCCTGAAATCTCCGGAAGGACTGCCATGCCGAGCGGCTTGGTGAGGCCGGAAACAACTGGGGCCCAGGTAAAATTAGCCGGATCTGGGAACGCGGTCACTGTCTCGGTAGGAATATTTGCGGAAGCGCCGGTGGACGGCAGCATTGCGGTTTGGGTTGGAGCCGCTCCGGCGGCAGCATCAGTAGATGCGGCAGCATCAGTAGATGCGGTAACCTCAGTTGATGGTGTGGCAGCAACAACCGGGGTGGTATTTGCAACCGCGGCGCCGGTTGCAGCCGGCCCGGTTGGGCTTGATTGTGCCAGAGGCGGCGATGAAACGGTTCCAGCCGGGGTGGCTATTCCGGTGGGCGCTGTATTATCGCCTGCTGAAGCGCTGCTGCATGCGCTAAGTACCAGCGTACTGGCTATTAATAATGTCGTTATTATCCGAATTTTTTGCAATTGCATCCTTTTCCCTCCTAGAAAAGCAAAACAGGAATGGTGTTTGTCGTTTGCACAATGCGTTTATGCAAACGACAAACCCATCAGGTTATTGATTATCGACGAACGCTGTGGTTTACTTTGTTTTGTTCGGATCGGTTTCAAAAAACTCTCCATCCACAACTTCCCCTTCTTTCGTGGTTGAAGAGATATCCTGCCGTTGACCGGTAACCGGCCACCGATCCAATAACTGTAAATGTTCTTGTACCACTTCTGGCGGGCATAGCTCAACAAATAATGTTGTGCCAATCCAAATGACGAAAGCATCATCTATTGGGTTTACCGGGAGCAGGTCAACCGGCCAGACGACATAGGCCAGCGTGGCTACCGGAAGAACTTTAATGAGTGGATTGACGCGCCCGTCCATGAGCAAGCGGCTGATCAGGCGAAAACGGTTGGTTAAATCTTGAAAAAAGCCGCCCGAACGCGGAACAATATTGCGTTTAGGATCCTGGTTTCCAGCCATTATCTATCTTTCTCCTTTACATATTATAACCCGAAATAGAGCCGGGACGTAACCCTATCCCTATATACGTCCAAAACCTTCAGGCGTTGTAAGAGCAGGAGCAGCGTATTTCGCTGCGTTCATCCAAGGCGCTCGCTCATCTCGTTCGCATGGTTCCAGGCAGGCTTATGGTTTGACACCAAAAGCGTCATCAACAACATCCTGGAATGGCCAAACCTCATAAATAAGCGTGTCTCGGATTGCGATTACCGGCTTTAAGGTATCCATGCGAAAAAAGCCAAGATCCGGTCCAAATTGAGAAATGACGGCTTCGATCTCTCTCCTCGGGTTTGGATGCGAGATGATATAAGCGTGCCGAAAAGGCCGCTCCTTGATCCCGCGGATATGTACTTCCGGGATCCGGTAGGCGTCAAAATAGTACCAGTACTGCGCATCCTCATCGTTTGAAACAACTACCACATCCCCCTCTTTCAGGTGAGCCTGGAAATAGCGAGTCACCAGTTCCGCATCTATCATGGGGGGGTAAGCAACCCAATCTGGGTTTTCGAGATAGGGTGCAATAAAGTGCCATCCAAAGGATACGAAAGCCAGCAGCAATAGAACCGCTCCAATCCCTTGCAGAACGTAGAGTCGTTTGAGAACCGGACGGAGGAGGATCTGCACCAGACCCAGCAGTCCGGCAGTCCCCCAGAAAATAAGCAAAGGCAACAAATACAGCCAGACCCTGGCCAGGAGGATGGGCCGCTGGATGAGGATCGCTGGAACCAGAAACAGGAGCGCGGCCAATTGAAACGGCACGCGCTGAGAAGCAATCCGGCGATGGATCAGAATCGAAAATACAAAGCCAACCAGCAGCAGGAGCAGAACCCAATGAGGAAGCTCGCCTACGGTAAATTCCCGCAGCGCCTGGCTTCCTTGAAATGGAATTTTACTGAAAAATTCTGGCAATGGGAGCGATTCAACCACCCGGTTCCCATTGAACACTGAACGGATTCCGTTCGCCTGAAAAATTGGAGCATATAGAAGGATGGTAAACAAGGCCGCGCATATGCCAAAACCAGCCAGCGCTGCCAACCATCCCTTCAAGCCATCGTATTCTGGGCTGATATCCCTATATAATCCCGAGAGAAACAGCCAGGTTATCGCAATCCCAAACGGGTAAAGCATGATCGGGATTGTAAAAAAGCCCAGTCCCGTTACAAGCACCATCAAAGCCCAGGCAGCAGGATTGCGATGCTTGCGTACATAATCACAAAGCAGCAGGAGCAGGACACTCCAAAGGCAGATCAGGGTATAACCACGGGCATTGACCGAGTAAAAGACAAGTACCGGCAGAACAGCCACTCCACTGGCAGCCACCCAACCGGTGAAATTGGAAACTGTTTGGCGAGCCAGAGCATATACCGCGACTACCAGGCCTATCCCGGCCAGAAATGCCGGAAGGCGCAGCGCCCAGGGGTGGTTGCCAAACACCAGGTAAGAAAGGTGAACAAGAATCGTATGAAAAACATGGTTGTTTGGCACGTGGTAATCGGTGATCACCTGCCGGAAAGAGTGCCGGGCAAACTCCGAGAACGTATAAGCTTCGTCATATTCCATACCCCGGTTGATGAGCACCAATCGCAGAAAAACTGCCAACAGAACAATGAAGGTCAGGATGAGAATATCTCGTTTGGGTGGAAAGGCTGCGCGAACATCCCGAAGCAGAACCAGCGTGCTTCTCTTTAGTTGGATAAGCGCCTGGCGAGAATAATTCCGCAAGCGGTCCAGGAAGGCCCAGGTCAGGTCCGCGCGCAGCAGCATAAAAACACCCGCAACAAGCAGAACAACTGCGAATGCCAAAACCGGCAGGTGAATCTGCGCGTAAACACGCGGGTTCAGAATTTCCAGGCTGCCGTCTTTTGAAACCGCGTCTCCCAATATTTTTAATTGCGGATAAGGCAGTAACGAAACCGCCAGAAAGAGCACAGCGCAGAGAATCACGGCAATCGACAAGCCGTGCCTCAGGATAAAAACTACATCAGGCTTTTTTCGAAGCATGCTACTTTCATTCTATGGGTATATCCGGCTGCTGCCGGCAGCTTGCGGATGGAAACCTTGAAGACAATGGGCGCAGGATGAAAATAGGTTAATCCTTCACGGCGCGCTCTGGTCCACTTTGGGGGCGCGCAAATCATAAATCAGGTAACCGGGCCCCTGGCGAAAAACCGGGTAGCCCGCGGTAAGCCGCTCGCGCAGATCAGGCTGGCGGTCAAGCTCATCAAATAAAGTTATCACAAAAAAATCTTTACTGGCTGCCTGTCCATCAAAGAACAGCGCGAAGTCAAAATCCTGACCGGTCGTTGCCTGCCATTGAATATCAGCCGCCGTGGGCCACAGAGCCGGGTTTATCCAGGCCAAATACTTCAGGCCCGTGCCATAATCATCCACCAATGCCATCACCGATGCGCCCGGCCCAAGCGCCTGGCCCACGGCTTCCCAGGCGTTTGCCTGATCAACGGCCCCGCTGCGTTTTAACGCCGAACGGGCTTCGTAACCGCTGATTACCAGCGCGGCAAGCAGCACACCAACCACGACCACACGAGCCAGCCAGCGCGGCCCGCGGACTGCCTGGAACACCGTTTCCGCCGCCGCTCCCAACCCCAGCGCAAGCAGCGGAAACAGCAGCAGGTGGTAGTAATCGTGCGTGGAAATGTGATGCGGGAGCGCCATGCCATACGCGATATATCCCAGCCACATCGCCAGCAGCATCCCGCGCTGCCAGGGGCGCCGAACGAGAAAGGTGCCCAACAGCGCGGCCAGAGTCATTTCAAAGGGCACCACCCGTTCCAGATTGCTAATCCAGCGCAGGTAAAAGGCCGGGTCCAGCCACATGGCCGGGAAAAAACGCATGCTAAACTGCCCTACCAGATACCCTTGCAGGTAAACCCCATCCACATGGTAAACCGCATACGGCAGCACCGCCAGCCCGCCCATGACCCACACCTGTGCATCGCGCAAAACACGGCGCGGGCGGCAACCGGACAGGACAATTACCGCTAACGCTGGGGCCAAAAAAAACACGGCTACGGATTTGATATAAATCGCCATTCCGGAAAGCAACCCGGCCGCGATGGCCCAGCCCCAACGACGGCTTTGTTCTTCCCGTCTCTGGCGCCAGCCGGCCGCGCACCATAACCCGGCGGCCATCAGCGCCATCATCAGCGGCTCGGGTTGGAATGCCCGGCTGGCAACCACCCCATAAGGCCAGACCAGGAGAAACAGCGCAGCCACCAGAGCGCCCCCACGCCCGATCCATTTTCCTGCCAGCAAGGTCGTAAAAACGGTTGCGACCATCCAGAAAAGGATGGCAATCAGGCGCGGAATGCGTAAATCCGGCCCGCCGCTTAACGGATAAGACCATGCAACCAGGCGCTCGAATACCTGCGGCTCGATCAGCCCCTCCATATGCCACTGGCTGACCGCCATTTCGCGCTGCCAGGCCGGCGCGCTGGCATTGTTTTCATAATACATACCGCGGGCAATCAACGCCGAGTGAAGCTGCCGGGTGGGGTGGAAATCCACAGGCGGATCGTCCAGGCGGTATAGGCGCACGGCCAGCCCAGACGCAAAAATCAATCCGAGCAGGAGCCACCACAGGAAAACGGACCGGCCTAAAAACAGCCCGGCTTCCTGGCGCATTTCGGTTCGCGGCGTCTCAACAGGGATGGACACAGGGGTGATCCTTATGGCAAGGGGTGCTGCAGGTCGAACAAAACGTAACCGTCTCCCTGCTGGTAAATCGGGTAATGCTCATATAATGCGGCTTTCAATTCGGGCTGTGCTTCAAGGTCGTTAAACAAGGTGACCAGGAAGTAATCCATACCCGCAACCTGCTCCTGGAAATAGGGTTCAAAATCACTGATCCGCGCGCTGCCCGCAGCCGCCGAGAGGTTCAAATCGCCTTGCGACGGCCACAACTGGGTAACCGTCCGCCATCCATAGTACTTGAGGCGGTTGCCATAGTCATGGGTAAGGGCGATGATTCTACCATCGCGAGGGAGATCCTGGCCCATTTGCTGCCAGGGTGCGGTTTCGCGATTATAAAAATCGGTCACGATCACCTGCGAGCGAGCTACCCAGGCATAATACCCGGAAATGACCAACAGAGCAACCACAAAGGCGCTTTGCGCGAGAACGGGCTGCGCGCGAACCCGCGCCCAAACCGCATCCGCGACCGCCGCCAGGCTTATTGCCGTAACCGGTACAAGAAGCAGGCTGTAATAATCATGGGTATAGATCTGAAATGGAAATGTAAACCCGATCAGCATGTATCCCAACCACAGTCCTAATACTAAAGCCCGCGCCCGCCGGGCAAACAGGAACGCCCCGAGCAGCGCGGCAAAGACAACCGCCACATCCATGATCCCGCGGATCAGCCCCAACCAGCGAATATAAAACTTTGGGTCGCGCAGCATGCCGGTGAACGAGAAGATCCAGAAGGATGCAAACCCGGCGGAACGGTCCCCTAACCCAACGTAATAGACGGCCGGGATGATCCCGGCCAAACCCGCGTAGACCCAAACCTGCGGGCGAGAGACCAGGTGGGTGAATCTTTTGATCAAGGGCGCAGGCGACTGACCGAATAACAGGTTGAGCAGCAAAAATAACGCCATCCCTGCCACCGGATAGAACGCGTAGGCCTTGATCAGTATCGCCACACCTGAAAACAGGCCGGCTACAAGGGTCCAGCGCCAGGAAACCACCTCCCCTTCTACCCAGCGGTACAAAGCGTAGGCGGCCAACAGCACCCACATCACCATCCAGGGGTCCGGCTGGAACGCGCGGCTGGCCTGCACGCCCCAGGGCAGGATTAGGTAAAACCCAAGGGCAAACAACGCCCCACCCGGCGATAACACGCGCCGTACGAGGGCATATAAGGCCAGGCCACCGATCACCCAAAAGAGGCTGGAATACACCCGGGCGACCCATAAATGCTCCCCACCCATCCCCTGGTAGGTTGTCGCCACCAGCCGTTCCAGGATGGGCGGCTCATAGGCTTCCATGGTCGCCCATGTCTGGAGCGCCACCTTACGCAGTTGATCATCCGCGTTAGACAGAGTTGCATAGTACATGCCGCGGGCAATAATCGCGGACCGCAGCTGGCGGGTCGGGTGAAAATCGAGCGGCGGGGTGGTCAATTGAAGCAGGCGCAAGCCCAGGCCCAGGCTGACGAGAAGGATCAGCAAGGTTCCTTCCAGCAGCCGAGAACGGTTTACTGTCAGAAGGTTATGTCTGGGATGATTTTTATAACGATACGGTTCGGTTTGCTCTGCCATTCCACTCCCTGGGTGCCGTGCAGTTTACTGGTAATTGCGGTTCACGGGTTTGCCGTAATCGAGTGCGCGCCATAAAAAACCGCCGCACAGAGATTGATCCAATGCATGGGACTCGGGCCCATATCTTCCAGGCTTTGTACCACTTCCACCTGCCGCACCTGGACGTCCGCGCTGCCAGAACCAAGCGCTTGCTGAATTTGGGTGTTACGCGCATCCCAGCGGGCCGCATTGGTTGAGAGGCGCGCGATATCACTCTGAGCGACCGCGGCCGCGCGGAATGGATACAGACAGAGAATTAGCAGCAGCAGGGCTGCCGCGGCCGCTAGACGACCCTGGTGGGCCGGCCGGACAAGCGCCTGCCGGGCAGTGAGCGTCAGGAAAAAGACGGCTGTACCAAGGCCAACCAACAGCGCGAAGCCGCCCGGCATCAGCGCGCGTCCCGCTGGATAGGATAAGGCCGCATAAGCGCTGGGCGCAAAACTACACACAATCCAGGCCACCATCCCAAGCAAAGAAGCGGCAATCGTAACTATTCCAGCGCGCAGCGGCAGGCGGAAACTGTCCGCCGGGACCGCCAGCAAAGTCAGCGCTGCGATCGTCGCCATATACACAAGATAGGGTAGGATTTGCCCGCGCAAGGTATAACCGATAAAATCGCCCGCGAATTGAAGCGAAAAAGGGACAATCAGCAGCAGGTTATCCGGAGGGGGCATAACCGCCTGGCGCCAGGCATTCGCCGGTGCCTGCGACATCAGGAGCATCATCCCGAGCGAACCGGCCAGCGGAGCCGCCAGCAGACAGGCCGCCTGTCCGCGCCGCGGGCCGCGCAAGAAAAGCAGGCCGGGTAAAACCGCCAGCGCCAGCGCGCCGGTCTGCAGCGCGGCAAAAGTCTCCGACAGGCCGGCCGCGAAAAAGGCCAGGAAAGCGCTAAGCGGCGCCACCCAGGCAATGTGCCTGCCGCGCCAGCGGAAGCAGCCGCGGCTGCGGTAACAGCCGGCCAGCAGTCCCAGGTTGATAAGCAGCAGCGGCAGCGGAAGCGTATAATGGAGCGTGCCCATGCGCCAGTAGATGGTTTGCAGGCGGTCGGGAGCCAGCAGCACGGCAAAATACACTTCCACCAGGGCCAGGAGCGCCAGCCAATGCCAGGCAACGGTCCATTGAAAGAGGCGGCGAAGCTGGTTCAGGAAAAATAGCCACGCGCCCACCCACAAGGCCAGTACGGCCAGCGTGGTAAAGCGGATAAAACCCGGCCCAAAAACATCCACAAGAGCGACCACCACCAGAGTCGAAAGCCGGTTCCCGGATGTGTTGTACCAATCCAGCAGGCCGCGGAACAGTCCGAACTGCTTAACGGTAGCGGAATAGCAGTAATCATCCGCCCAAAAGCGGGAAAATGTGCCGGCGTAAATAAAAAGCGACAGACCTGCCAGGAATACAACCATCCCCAGCAGGGCCGCGGCTTCAGGTAAATGCTTTCTATCCATATCCCTTTGACGTAATGGCGTGGAGGTAGTATATCCCACCAGCAATGATGTGCGGCAGATAGGCGAAGGCGGTAAACAGGTGGGGCTTAAGCTGCTCCTTGTGCAGCATGGGGAAGCAGCGCAGCGAAAAACGGGCCGTGGCCGCGAATAGTAAAAACAGGCCAATCTGCGCGCTCCAGCGGAAATTTCCGTGGGCCAGGCGATCCCCACTCTCCGCCAGCAGATACATTTGCAGCACCCCGGCGGCGAAAGCGGCCCAGGCCAGCAACATTTCCGGTTCTCGGACGATTTTCGGCGCATAGACTGCCGCAATACTGAGCGGAAAGACGATTGACAGCAGAAATTTCAGCGGCAGGTAGGCAGAGTAAACGGATTCCACGGCAAATGGCAGAAAAACAATCGAACCGCCCTCCGAATAAGTTACCGCACCCTGGACTGCCAGAACCAGGCAGGCCGGGGCGACAAAGCCGCCCAATACCAGGCGCCAATCGACCGGGGTTTTGCGTAGGAAGCGGACGCCCGCCAGCAATGCCAGGGCCGGGAGTATGCATAACGCGTAGTTTGGTTTGATCAGCGCCGAAAAAACGATGATGAGCGCCGAAGACAAAACCATCCAGAGCGGGCTGCGCGGCGCCAGCGCCAACTTCGTTGGCGAAAGCGCCTGGATGGCAAAAATAAAACTGACCAGGGCAAACGGCCTGAGCAAGTGAATGGTTGGGTTGTGATAACTGGCCAGGCCAATATAGCCAAAGTAATAATTCCCATCCAGCGGCGCCAGGGCCATAACCGGCGCAACCATGGTAAGGGTCACGGCCCAAAAAGCCCGCCGCGCGTCCTCCCAGCGGCCTGAAAGCTGCCCAAACCAGAAGTACAAAATCAAGGCGGTCAAAACCTGGGCAACCACCTGGATCAGGATCAACCCGAACCACAGGCCCACTTTTCCCCGCGTGATCCACAGGATGCCAATCAACACAACCTGGATCACCGGATGCGCCAGGGTATAGGCCGGCACGGGTTGGCGTTTCAGCAGGTCAAGCGCAAACTGGATATGGGTACCGTAGTCATTGTCGGTTGGGCTCATAATCCGGTAGGTATAAACCGGCGCGCTGAAGAGCACTACCACAGCCGTGACGGCAAGGATGACGAACCAGTTCTGGCGGAGCAAGGCAGCTTTCATTGCATCTACTTTTCGGAAAAAATCTTTAGTCTGGCTTTGCGCTGCTGGAGATAACGCCGCTTGAACCAGGAAACATTCAAAAACAGACTGGCAAAAGCGAACAGCATCCGGCGGGTTTCGGGTAAAGCCACAGGCGGGGAAAACCACAAACTGTGCAGGTACGATCTCAGCGCCTGCTCGGGCTGGCCTCCATCTAAAAGATAGCGCCCGCTCATCCGGTACGCGCCAGCCCAAACCCGGCGATGCAGGCGGCGGTAGCGGTCCGCCAGGCCGGGTTGGCGCGCTATCCAATCTGCCAGCCGGAGGGCTTCCTGACTAAAACCGGCCGTCTGGGCGACGTTTTTTGCGGCGGCATGGAAACGGGCTGCCGCCCACTGATCCGGCACATAGTGTACCGGCGCGGCCTGCGCCAGCCGCAGCCAAAGGTGATGGTCGAGCATGTAATGATAGTTCAGATCCAGGGGCCCGGCCTGCTCGAGCGCTTCGCGGCGCATAAACACACCCGGCTGGCTAATGATATTGAACTGCATCAGCTCATCCAGGCCCCAGTCCCCGAAGCGCATCACATTAAACGGCTCGCCCGCGCCATTGATGGATATGACATCCCCATACACCATGCCGTACTCGGGGTGCGCCTGGAGCACCGATACAGCGGCATGCACCGCGCCGGGCCGGTAGAGGTCATCCGAGTTCAACCAGGCGACGATTTCCCCGGTCGCGCGTGAAAACCCTTTATTGATCGCATCTGCCTGGCCGCGGTCCTTCTCAGACACCCAGCCGGCCAGGCGGTTTGCGTACCGCTGGATCAATTCCACGCTGCCGTCCGTTGAGCCGCCGTCGATAATGAAATATTCCAGGTTCGGGTATTCCTGGGAGAGTACCGAGCGAATGGTCTCTTCCAAGAAATCGACCTGATTGAACGAAGGCGTGACTATGGTAACGCGAGGAATAGAACTCATCATCTGGCTCCGGTCTAAAACAAACTCTCGTACTCCACGCGGGGGAACACCCGCAGCTTGCCGCCCACCGTGGCGTCGACGACCGAACGGTCGTTGGCCTCATACGTCCGCCGCGCCAGACGGTAGGCCTCTTCCCATTGGACAAGGTCAGGCAGCTGCCAACGGAAGCCCTTGCCAAAGTAACCGGGATCGAAGTGGTTTGGGTCATCCCCTTGCGAGACCACGGTCTCGTTTGGCTTGCCCTGGGTGACATAATTGTGATCCACGCCCACCAGGATCACTTTGGAAAAGCCCAGGTAATATGCGACCTGGAGCGAGGTGTAGGTGACCGTACCGCCTTCCCAGAGCCGGCCGCGGATATCTTTGGCAAACTTCTCGCCGCTAAAAGTGGTATGGATAAAGTACAGGTTATCCTGGGGCTTGATCCATTGGCGCCCGCGCCAGGCAATAAAGCGCGGCATGCTCAGCCTCTGGATATCCTCGGCGCACTGCTCAACGACCAGGTCATTGACTGAGAGGTAGTAGCTGGTGGAAAAGCCAAGCTCTTGGAAGGCCAGGTAGATGCGGTTCTGGCCCAGAGTGTATTCGCCCTTCAAGCGGGACAGGTCAGTTTGCTTGAGGCTGGGACCGTTGCCAACGATAAAACAGCGCTGCCCGCGGTGCTTATCGCGCAGCTCCGCCAGCCGGCGAATGCTGTCCTGCCGCCAGGGGTGAAAGGCAGCCGAGGGCCACTGGCTGGCACGGACCAGGGCATCGCGCCCCTCCCGCAGTACATTGTATACCGGGGCGGGCATATTCTTTTTCACCGACTCTTTGACGGTGCTCATTCTGTACTCAACCGCGCGGTGGCGCCGCCATCCACAATCATTGCCTGCCCGGTCATAAAGGATGACTGGGTATTGTCTGCCAGGAAGTAAATGCAGCGGGCAATTTCCTCCGGCTTGCCGACCCGCCCGTTGACCGTCTTGCGCGCCAGGTTTTCCAGGCGGTCGAGCAGGGTGCCGTCCCCAACATGCCCGCGGTTCATCCCGGCCCGCAGCATGGGCGTGTCCACCGCACCCGGCAGTACGGCATTGACGCGGATATTGTCTTTTGCAAATTCGATCGCCATCGCGCGGGTCAGCGCCAGCAGGCCGCCTTTGCTGGCGGCATATGCGGCGATATTGACTGAGGTCGCCACGGCATGCACGGAGGAAACATTCACGATCGCGCCCCCGCCTTCGGCCACCAGCAGTGGGTGGGCCAGCTTGGCGCCCAGAAAGACCGAACGCAGGTTTGAGGCCATAACCATATCCCATTCCTCGGCGGTCGTTTCCAGCAGCGGCTTGGCAATCTGGACGGCGGCATTGTTAACCACGGCATCCAGCGTGGGACTGAAGGCCCTGGCCTGTTCATAAATGGAGCGGATGTTATCCTCGAGGGAGATATCGGCTTGAATATAAATGCCGTCGCCAGAAAATGGGTTATCCATCGCGCGGCGATCGACGCCAATCACGCGCCAGCCGCATTCCGCAAAAACGCACATCGCGGCATGACCAATTCCACCACCGGCGCCGGTGATAAGAACAACTCGTTTTTTTTCAGTGTTCATTCGGTTTCCTTTCTTATTCTTGCGATTTCCGGCATAGGGCTGCCAGGGCTGGATTCCGATTTGCCGATAATTCAGTGAACTGGCCGCAAAACGATTTCCAGGTGAGTGTGTCCGAACGGATCTTTTCTGCCAGTTCGAACGCCTGTGCCTGACGATCCAGGTGGAAGGCTGCCTGGTAAAAAGGCAGCCACTCGGAAACATCCTTGGGCGCCAGCCCTAACCGGCCAGCCTCCTCCCCCAGGCGAGCAACCGTTTGCCAATCCTCTTTCTGGCGGGCCAGGCCGGCTTTTTGATAGTAGTAACACCATCCGCGCGCGGGCTCCTGACCAAACAATTCCGCGGGCGGAATGGCAGGCTCCGCGCCGGTTTTGATTTCATTGATTTTTGAGTACTTTGCCACCTGCTGCACCAGCATATCCGCATCCAACGGCAGTTCCACCTGCCGCCCATCCAGCAGATGCACGCAGGCGGCCGGGGTAGACATGGAAAAGACCAACGTTTTTTCCAGACGGCGGATATAGGAAATCTGGCGAAAATTGCGCGGCACCACTTCCGCGCTGCGGATTTGTGGAACCGCCTCGGGGGTCAGCAGATAGGCCATTACGCCAATCGGGTCGTTTGCGCCCATTCCAGGGTGAGGATAGTATATCAGGTTCGCCGGGGCCCAGATCTCGAAATCTTCCGCCGCCCGGTAACCCGGCGGCAGCATCCCTACCAGCACTGTCTCCTGCTCCAACCCAGGGGCGCGCCACGCCACCTGCCACCAGAACTGGCGCTGTTGGGCCCAAAAATCCCGAAAATATACCGCGTTGCTGTACTGGGTGGCAAGCGCTAATCCCAACAAAACCGCGACGGCCCAGCCGCGCGGCCTGGCGGGCAGCAGCCAGGTAACCAGGCCCACCCCCAGGATAGCCACCCCACCGGCCGCCGGAAGGGTATAGCGGTTGAGGTTATACGAATACTGCACATCCCGCCCCGACAGCGTAGCGGGCAGCAGCATGAGCAAAACCGCCACTGCCCCGAGCAGCGCCATTTCACGCCCGGCGGCAAAACCGGCGGCTGTATCCTGTATTTGCCCGCGGCGGTAAACCGACCACACGCCCATCCCCAACAGCGCCAGAGCCAAAGCAATGACCTGGTCTACCGTCCCCACCCGGGCCAGGGATTGGGATAACGGCACCGCCCAGGCAAAAAAGACGGTTTCGATAAAGTCTTTCCCGGTTTCCAGGAGAATGTGCGCGGCCATCCGCAGCGGCTGGCTCGAATACTGCGCCATTAACAGCCCGGCATCCGTTCCCAGGCGCACGCTGTTAAATACAAAAAACCGCCAGGCCAGAAAGGCGCCGGTCGCGACCAGGAAAGGCGCCCCGACCAGAACGAGCCGGCGGATCCGCACACGCCAGGGTTCACCCCCACCCAGCAGGAGAAAGCCAAACAAAACCCAGCGCAGCCCTTCCAAACCGATCATTGCTTCATAGATACGCGGGTAAAACAAAACCAGCCCCGCCCCGCTTAACAGCAGAAAAATCCTGGCGGCCGGGTTGGTTATCCGCAGCGCCAGAATGGAAAGGGCCAGCGAGATCATCCCCAGGGCGAGCGCGATCAGGTGATTCTGGTAATTATTTGCATTGGGCTGCATCAGAAAACCAGGATAGACCACGAATAAGGCTGCCATGGCAACGACAGCCAGCCGCTGGCGCGGCCAGACCATCCGGACAAGCGCATAGAAGGCCAGCGCGCCGATATAGCGCACGGCAAAAGCAAACAGGTGCCAGTTTAGCGGGCGGTCGCCCAATACGGCATGCGTGATCTGGTACACTTCCCCCATGAACGGCCGGTCGACATAGTGCATGTCGCTCAGGCTGACCCCGCTCACTCGCGAGGCTACCGTGAACCAATCATCATGGTAATAACCCAGCTGGGATACCAGCGGCAGATAGGCCAACGCGGCGATCAACAACAATACAGCGCAGGCCGTGATCTCACTCCGGCGGAAAGTGGGTGTGGTTTCGGAAATCGGGAAAACCCTTCTGGACACCGATCCTCGCTTATCCCATTGCCTGAAACCGGCTGACTTCTCCCGGGTCCATTCCCAAGCCGTCAATCAGGTTCCGGATGGTATTCCAATGCACCCGCTCCCAGGCAGAAGGGCTTGAATTGGCATTATGCGGCGCGAGCATCACATTTTCCATTCGGCGCAGCGGCGAAACCAGCGGCAGCGGTTCCACTTCGAACACATCCAGGGCCGCCCCGGCGATCAGGCCGTTCTCCAGCGCGGCAACCAGGGCCGGTTCGTCGACCAATGGACCGCGCGCCGTGTTGATGACTACCGCGCTGGGCCGGCACCACTGCAAGCTGCGCGCATCGATGATATGGTAGCTGGTGGGGTTCAAATCGCAGTTCACGCTGATAAAGTCGGCCCGGCGCATCAGGTCTTCTAACGAGGTCATCTCAACATCGTTTTCCAGGATAAAATCGGGGGCAATTGGAATAATATCGTTCGCGAGCAGTTTCATCCCAAACCCGCGCGCCCGGCGCAGGACCGCCTTGCCAATGTTGCCCACGCCAATCACCCCCAGGATGCATTCGCTCAGTGAGCGCCCGGGGATCTTATCCCAGATGCCTTCCTTCACCTGGCGGTCCATCCACGGCTGGCGGCGCGCAAAAGCCAGAATATAGCCCATCACCGTATCGGACACCGGTAGGGTAAAGGCATTTGGAGTATTGCGCACCTGAATCCCCAGGCCAGCCGCCGCCTGGCGGTCAATCGAGTCGATGCCTGTGCCCCATTTCGAAATCACCTTCAGGCGTGTTGGGGCATCGGGCGACGGCGCGTCTGAGGACGGCGCGTCTGAGGACGCGAAGCGTTCCAGGACGCGGGCCGAGTAGCGGTCATCGCCGCATATCGCGCCATCCACCTGCCCGGCATACGGCAGCAGATCCACCTCTTCCAACCGCTCGTGAACGACCGGAACGATCAGGTCAATCCCATAATAGTCAAAAACGGGGCGGAAACGCTCCACGAAGGGGATCATATAGGGGGCGGAAAGAAGGATAGTGGGCATGGATGGGACCTTTAACCTAATTACAGAGGCCTTTCGACAAAATCAAATCCGCAATCGCAAAATCCAGCTCTTCATCAATATCCCAGGCTTCGGCAGCCGGGATTTCGAAAAGGCAGGGCCGCTCGCCCAGCCGGTTGCGGCGCTGTTCGAGGGTCTGGCGGTCGAACAGGTAAATGCAGGAGTTTTCTTCGTAAATGGGCGGCAGATCCTGCGTGCGCAGCAGGATGGCCGGGTTATGGTTCACCGGGCGACCCAGCTGGTCCCACAGGCGGGTCTGGATGCGCGTTACCGAGAAGAGGCGAGTCATAGGCCGGGTACTGGCTGACCAGCGCCTGGATGGCGCGAGAAATGGTCTGCGGGCGCAGCAGCGGGTTGGTGCTGTGCGTCTGTAGGTACAGATCGGCCGGGATCTGAGCCGTATCGTGCAGCAAAACTTCATTCATCGGCGTCGTGTCGGCGCGCAGGTGTTCAGGCCGCTCGATAATCAACACCTGGGGGTAGTCCTTGCACAGGCTGTCCATGATATTTGGGCTGTCCGTGTCGATCGCCACCCGGCTGATCTCCGGGCACTGCAAGAGCGTATCGAGGATGTGGTGGAAAAGCGGCTTGCCCGCCAGCGGGCGATAGTTCTTCCCCGGCACGCGCTCGGAATGATGGCGCATGGGTACCAGCGCGACAATCGTCTCAGGTTTTTTCATAGGTTACCTCATCCAACAAAAACTCCTGGCCGTTCAAGATGCCATCCACAATCGTTTGGAGAACGCGCGAAGGGTTCGCGCGCGAAGGATTCGCGGTCGCTTCCTGCGGGTCAAAGGCGGAATAATCGAGATCCTTGATCCGCACATAGCCCTGCCAGATGCCGTCATCCTCCAGAAAAGAATCAAACGGCAGCGAGGTGCGGTACAGCTGGTAATAGAGGAAACGGCGCGCATTCCGCTTGAATTCCGCTGGGACCGCGATCTTTTCTTCCACGAGAAACTCTTCGGCCTGTCGACAGTATTCCGCCGGGGATGGGGGAAAAAACACAGTCGGGAGCTGGGTAAAACGCGCCCTCCCACCGCACAAAACCGGCGCGCCCATCAACGAAGCCTCCAGCCCAATGGTCGAGTTATACACCATGACAAACTTGGAGCGCTGGATCAGCTCATACGAGCTGAAGTACTGCTGCGGCTCAACAAAGATGACGTTGCCGAGCGCGCAAACATCTTTCTCGCGCACCCAATCGGCAACGCTCTCGCGGCTTTCTTTGCCCGGGCGGGCTTCATCCGGGTGCGCGCGGATGACAAACAGGGTATCCGGATGCGCCCGGGCCAGGTCGGCTACCATGTCCAGCCAGGCAAACATGTGCGGGAAAACCACATTGGAATGCGGCTGGCTGGTATCGAAAATCACGTTGGTGAAAACCGGAACCACCTGGCGGAACCGGCCGGCGCGGTCGATAAAGGATTGGTCCAGGCCGCGCATTTCCGGCCAGAAGCGCACTCCGGCCATGCTGAAATTGCCCTGCATGCGCTTTTCCAGGTATTCATCCAGGCGCTGGTTCTGCTGCGGATTGAGCTCAAAATCCTCTGGAATATGGATCGGGTAAGCGGTGGCATCCCCGGTGGTAAAATAAGCGGTGTAAGGCCGCAGCCCAACCTCATGGGAGATCACCCGCAGCCCGCGCTGCCGGGCCACCCAACGCGCGGTCGCCTCCGGGTAGAACATGCCGTTGAACACCACCACTGCCTGCGGCTGAGTTTCATCAAGCAGGACGGCAAATTCCTGGCGGATGTGCCAGGCGGAAAGGATATACTGGCGGTACAGGTAGCTGGTCGCGGCATCATCGTGCAGGTGATGGCGGCGCAGGATCCAGCGCATCGAGGGCAGCACCAGCGCGCCCAGGGGTACCGCTTCATATTCAAACCCTTCCAGTGCAGGTACGCCCAGCCCTTCGAGCGCCTTTTTCAGCGCCGGCTCGGCGAGAAACTGAAACGAGCGCGTCGGGCTGTGCGCATACAGCGCCCGCGATTGGCCGATGCAGCCCGCGCAGGGCGGCAGCGCATGCAGGTCATCGCGATTGGTGCCCAACACACAGTGCGCCATGCCACTGTGGCAGACAAAATTGATCACCGGCACGCCAGCCAGGCTCACAGCCCAGCGCGTGACCAGGCTGTAGGCCGCATTCAGGCTGAGCCCCGTGAGACGGGTGGAGGCATTGAAAAACACCACCGGCCGCGCATCCAGCGGAGCTGCCTTTTGCCGTTCCGCCGTACATTTCGCCACGTCCCGGTTCAGGCGCCGGATATGCGCATTGCTTCGCGCGTGCGTCCAGCGGCGGCGCAGCGAACGAGAAGCCCGGGTAACCAGATCGTCCATCAGTCGCTCTTCAGACTCCTTACTGAACCCGGCGCAGTTTGCGCAGCGAAGGCAGCTCGCTGTCGTAGACGCGCTTTACCCCATCGCCCAGGGATTGCTCGGTCACCCGGATATACTTCACCAGGCGCTCAAAACCCTGCGGCTCGACCGAAGCCGCCTGATCCGAGCCCCACATGGCCCGGTCGAGGGTGATGTGGCGTTCGACCATGCAGGCACCCAGCGCAACCGCTACCACCGAGGTGATCAAACCCACCTCATGGCCGGAATACCCAATCGGGCAGGGGAATTCTTTGCGCAGCGTCTCGATCATATGCAGGTTCAGTTCTTGCGGATCGCACGGATAGGTGCTGGTGGCATGGCAGATCACCAGCTTGTCCATATCCAGCATGCTCCACCGCCGCGCGGATCTGTTCCATGGTCGACATGCCGGTCGAGAGGATCACCGGCCGGCCGGTGTCGCGCAGGCAGCGCAGCAGGCTGTGATCGGTCAGCGAAGCGGAAGGCACTTTGTAACAGATGGGTTGATACGCCTCCAGGAACTCCACCGAAGGCTCATCCCAAACCGAAGCAAACCAGGGCAATGCCCAGTTCCTTGCAGTAGCGGTCGATCTCGGCATATTCTTCGTGCTGAAATTCCATCTTTCGCCGGTATTCGATGTAGCTGATGTAGCCCCAGGGTGTCTCGCGCATGATCTCCCACTGGTCCTTGGGAACGCACAGTTCGGGCGTGCGCTTCTGGAACTTGACCGCATCCACACCGGCGTGGTGCGCCTGCTTGATCAGATCTTTGGCAATCTCCACCGACCCGTTATGGTTTACGCCAATTTCGGCCACAATATATGCCGGGTGACCATCGCCAACCCAACGGTCGCCAATTTTTACTTCTCTTGCCATTCAGGAACTCCTATCTGGGTGCATAGCGCATCCATAACGTGGTCGGAAAGTTACCCAACCGAACGATTTTCTCTGCAACAGCAGATCACACAACTCGCGCACCGCGCCATGCCCACCGGGCTGGCTGAGGACAATATCCGCCGCCCGGCGCGCCGCCGGCTGCGCATCCGCGACCACCACCGCGCAGGCGACCAGCGGGAAACAGGGCACATCATTGATATCATTGCCCACGTAGATGACATGCTCGCGGATCGATCTGCCGTTCTTGCAAGCAAATTTCTCAACAGGGTGGCCTTATCTTCCACACCCTGCACATACTCGATCTTCAACTTGCGGCAGCGCGCAGCGACCACCGGGTTGGTTTCGGTGGAAATAACCAGAGTCTGGATGCCGGCCTCGCGCAGCGCGTTCAGCCCCAGGCTGTCGCTGCGGTTGGCCGCCACCATCTCGCGGCCATCCTCGTCCACCCACACGCGGTTATCGGTCATCACCCCGTCGAAATCAAACACGACCAGCTCCACCTGCTCGGGCAGGGGCGGCGCGGTACGCCGTGGCGGCCCGGATAAACCATATCCAGGTCGCTGTGCCAGACCAGCCATTCATACCGCGCCCAGTCTTTGGGCGTATCGATATCCACCGTGTAGGCCGGGTCGATCATCACCGGCAGGATCACCTCGCCGCTCATCGATCCCTGCGCAAACACATACGGGCGGATGGCATCGATATGCCCGGTCTGCCAGTAGACCGGCGGCAGCACCTGGCGGGGAGCATTGTACGGCTCAGCGATCCCCTCCACGGCCAGCAGCGGGCGCATCTGGCCCGTCTGCAGGATCGATCCGCCACATTTTATGCGGGTTTTGCCCGGCCGGCACCACCCCGCGCACCGAATCGGCCTCGGGATGGTCGAGCAGCAGGCGAACCGCCTCATCCACCAGGGTCGGCGGGCGCACCGGCGAGGTTGGGCGCAGCTGTACAACCACATCCGGGTGATAATTTTCATGCTCCGCCAGCCAGGCCAGCGCGTGCTGGAAGACCGGCAGGTCCAGCGTCTGATCCTGGGCAAATTCTGCCGGGCGCAGGAAAGGCATTTCCGCACCATACTGGCGCGGCCTACCGCGGCGATTTCCTCATCATCCGTGGAGACGATCACGCGCGTAACCGTCTTCGCAGCCAGACCAGCCTCAATGCTATACGCAATCAACGGATGCCCGGCAAAATTGCGGATATTCTTGCGCGGGATACCTTTCGAGCCACCCCGCGCCGGGATGATCGCCAGGACTTCAGGCTGGCCTTTTACCATGCCGTCCAGCCTCCATCCACCACCAGGTTCGAACCGGTCATATAGGAGGACGCATCCGAGGCCAGGAACAGCAGCGCGCCGTTCATTTCATCCCGGCGGGCCATGCGCCCCAGCACGGTGCGGGCGGAGTAATTCGCGGTGAAAAGCTCATCGTGGTTGTTGTACACGCCGCCGGGGGTCAACGCATTGGCGCGGACATTCTTCCCGGCAAAGTAGGTCGCCAGGTAGCGGGTCAGCCCAAGCACGCCAGCTTTGGTGACCGAGTAGAAGACCGGCTTATACTGCTGCGGCTGTCCTGGGCGCTCGTAGATGCGCTGGTCAGGCCCAACCAGGCCATAGGTGGAGCAGATGTTGATGATCGAGCCGTAATCCTGCGCCAGCCATCGGCCGCGCGGCCGCCTGGCAGCACAGGAACATGCCGGTCAGGTTTACATCCAGGGCCTGACGCCAGGCTTCGACCGGGTAATCTTCAAAGGTATTGCGATGCTGACCCTGCTGGCTGCTGTCAAACTTCGGGTCCATCGCGGCGCTGTTGACCAGTATATCCAGGCGGCCGGTCGAATCCAGCGCCGCGGATACCATCCCGCGCACCGATTCGGGCTCGGTAACATTTACCCCCACCGCGCAGGCGCGCAGGCCTTCGCGGTTCAGCGTATCCGCTACCTGCTGGGCGGCGGTCTCGTTCAAGTCAGCGACTACGACCAACGCGCCGGCCTGCGCCAGGGTGCGGCAAAACTCTTTCCCCAACAGACCTGCACCGCCGGTAACAATCGCAGTGCGGTCTTTCAAACGAAATTTTTCAAAGATATTGCTCATTCCTACCTGTGCTTTATTGGGTTAGGGGTTTGGAGTAGCGTATTTATAATTGGGATCCTCTGGATGGGGCTCGATTTCCCTCGGATCGAAAGGATTGCAGTACAGGGTCACCGGGTCAGGATAACCGCCAGTCTGGCAGGGTTGTGGTAAAGCCTTGGCAAAACGCACCGGGTTCGTCCAGAGTTCCTTCCCATCCGGGCTGGTCACCGATAAACGGTAGTCTATATACCAGAGCGGTGGATTGACCACATAATCATGCGCTACAGAAGCCCAGGCTTCCTCCGCGTGACCTTGTGCGGCTTGCAGCGGCAGTTTCAAGAAGGGATTTTTTCCATCAAAGAAGGTCAGGGTCACGCCATTTGGAACCGGCTGGTTGAAGCGGTAGACCAGCGTACAGAAGGCGGCCGGGATTGGCACTTCAATCTGGGTATCCCTGGCAACCATTTTCCGGGCATAATCCGGCGCATCCGGCCCAAGGGGCTTTGTCCCGGCATATTCCACTGGCGCGCACCAGGCAGCGAAACCATCCTTGAGCACAGCCAGCGCGGGCACCGGCGTCGCCGTTGGCGGGCGGGTTGGCGTTGCGGATGGCTCTAGCGTAGCTGTAGGGGCCTCCGTAGCGGTCGGCGAGGGCAGCGTGGTCTCCGTTGGCAATACCACCTGCGTGGCAATTTCTGTCTGCGACTTAACCGGCTGGTCAGGCACAGAAGAAGCCGGGGTGCAGCCCACCACGATTAGTACAAGCAATAAAAAACTACCAAGCTTGCCAACCATCGCAAGCCAAGCGGAAATCGGAACGTTCCGTTTCTCCTTCATCAGGCATCTCCATTCGACAGGCTGTCGAAATACATATAAAAATTGCAGTTCGCTATGGTGCAAAGGCCAATTATAAGCCTAATCAATCACTTTGGGCGCATAGGCCCCGCGGGTTTGCGTTCGTTCCTTGCGGCAACCAGGCTGCTTTTTCACGGGTGACGCGGGCTATTTGCTCACCGGAGGTGTGAGCCGCATCTCTGCGGGGCGAAGAAAATAGATTGCGCCATCATCACTCTCCGCATAAAGGGACAGTCCCCTGGTCAGCGCCTGGATGCGCTCGCCGGTCCGGTCGCCATACATGGAAAAATCCTCCTCCAGCGTACTGTAAAACAACACCAGCGCTCCATCCTGCTCGCGGAAAACGCGCTGCGAGCCATCCTCGCCCTCTCCATAGGCAGTAAATTTTTCCAATGGGTGCGACTGATATATTTCCTGCACGGGATAAGCCGGGCGTCCGGCCAGGAACATCACCGCGGTGGTCTCATTGGAAATGATGGGAACATTTTCGGGAAGCTTGCGCAGGGTCGCGATTGCGCCGGAATTGCGCCAGGCCAGCGAAGTATAACCGATCCCGGTGCGGTGGTAATCACGGGCGATTAGCGCGCTGCGCAGCGCGTACGAGCCAAGCAGCGCCACACAAGCCAGGGCCGCAAAGCGCAGGCCCCACCGCCAGGCGGATCGCCCGGCTGCCGGCGCGCCAGGGATGACCATCAACAAGTGCAGCAAGGCCAGCAGCAGCACCAGCACCGCCAGGTGCACCGGTGAAAGCATGCGCGAGGCTAAGGTGATGGGTGGGTAGGTCATCACTTGCACAACGCTCAGAACGAGCAGATACACGATAATAAACAGGCTCAACAGCCCCGCAAAGCGAATGGCGGGCGCGCCGGTAGACGCGTCCGGTAGACGGCAGGGGTTGGCGGCTGGAGCGCGCAGCCGCGGGTTGACTGGTGTTCAACCGCCGGACCAGGAAAGCTTCCAACCCGACCAGCCCGGCCAATGGAACCAGCCACAGGGCAACAGCGACTATCCCAGGCAGGCGGGCAATGATGCTGTCTGGCAGCAGCCAGAACAGGATTATTTTCTGCAGCGCCGGGCCGATCTCTAGAAAACGCTGCCAGTATGCCGCGGCCGGCTGCCCGCTGCGCGAGCTAACCGTGCCGGTCAGCGAAAAGTCGATCACCAGCCAGATGAGGGTAGGTAGGACCGCAACAGCCCCGAACAGCGCCGCCTCGCGCAGCTCGTTCCAGGCCAGGCGAACTTTGACTCGACTATCCTGCCCCCGGCCAAACAGCAGCAGCGCCAGCCCCCCGGTCGCCACGAAAGCCACGCCAAAATAGCGCGTGAGGAAGGCCAGCCCGCACAGCCCGGCCGATGCAATGAGAAGCGCCCGCCGCGGGCAAGCAAGGTAATCCAGCAAAACCAGCAGGCCGCTGAAACCAAGCAGCAGGAACAGCGACTCGGACATGGCCCATACTTGCACGCCTACAATTACCGGCGAGGCAGCCAGCAGGCCGCTGAAGATAGCGGCCAACCAGAGCCTACCCGTATTCCGATAAAAGAACAGGCCCGCCAGTGCAATGGTAGCGCCAAACAGGATTACATTCAGCCAGCGCGCGCCGGCCACCATATCGCGGACGAGCAGGCCCAGCGCACTTAAAACCAGCGGGTAGAACGGCGGGGTATAGGGCAGAAGGCGGAAAGAACCATCCGCTTCCGTCCAGCCCAGGCCATTACCCGCGAGTAGGTTTTGCGCTGAAGTCAGGTAAATGGTCGCATCGCCGCCGACGCCTGGGCCAAAGGTGGTGGCATAGGTAACCAGGGCCATGCCCAGCAATGAGGCGAGTAGAAGCAGGATAAACAGAACAAGCGCATCTTTCTTTATCAAGGAAATCTTCTCCTGGCCGGTTTTATTTCAGCTCAAATACAGCCTGACCGGCGACCGTGTCTACATAGCGCAGTCCCAGGGCTTCGGTCTGTTGTTTTACCCTGGCGAAGTCCGGGTACTGGCGGGTGTCAAGCAGCACCCACTGCACGCCCAAGGTCCGCAGCAGCTCCGCTCCCTCCGGACTGGGGAAGTGATCCAGCACCGGGCGAATACGCAGGTACTGCTCGGGCTGGTTGGCCGAGAAAAACCCGCCAATAAATGGTTTTCCGTGAACCAGCGTATTGTAAACCTGATCCTGATCTTCCAGCTGGATTGCCGGGAACTGGGCAACCGCGCCGCTGCCGGGCTGCCGCGCCAGCCAGGCATCTACCGGGCGGGCGCTGACCTGCGCGAACTGCTGGTACGGGCCAGGGTAAAAGTCCAGCCAGACCAGCCCAATGAGCAAGGCCGCCAGCGGCAGCGCGCGCTTTGGCCCGGCTTTATCGAGCAGCCAGGCGGCGCCGAAACCGGCCATTAAAGTGGTGAATATTAATACATAAAAGCCCATGCGCATCACCGCGCGCATCTTGGAATAAAAAGGCACGTATTTGAACAGCAGATACGCCGGAAGCGGGATGGGGGTCTCGGTGCGGTGCAGGACATTCTGTAAAAACGCTGGGACCGGCACTTCCACCCGCTGGTTATTCCAGTGGAAATCGGTACCCAGGGCGAGGATAAAGGCCACCACGATGATTACCAGACCCACCTTGAACAGGTTATGGTGATCGCTCTGCGCCTGCGTTTTCCACGCGCGTTTGCTCCAGGCGAATATCGCCAGAAGCAGCGCTACTACCCCAATATAGAACGACGCTTCAATCCACAGCGAGCGGTCAAAATGCGCCCCAACCCACGCGCCGAAAAGCCAGTGCTGCGTGGAGGGCAGGATAAAGTCGGTCGGGCTGGCCGAATACATGCTGGCATAGCTGGCGGTGCGAGATGCGAGCCCGCCCTGGCTGTACAGGCCGAGGAAGGGCAGCGTGGCCAGCACAACCAGCGGCAGGCTGGCGAGTCCCACGCCAACCAGCTTTACCGCCAAACCCCGCCAGTATTCCCATTGACCAAAGCGGCGCCGGTCTGCCAGAATGAGATAAGCCAGCACAAAGATGACCGAGATGACCACGGTCATCACCAAGTAGTGCATCGAAGTAAACGCGATCAACCCCAGGGAAACCGCGGTGATGATGAGGGGTGTAAGACGCCGGCGGAGGGGTTGGCCCTGCCAGGGCGTACGCAGCAAATCGTACAGGCCCATGAAATACAATGGGAACCATTCTGTCCCAGACAGGTTCATGTGACCAATCAAGAAATGCGCCATGCGGTAGGGCAAAAAGGCGTAGATCGTCCCGGCCACCAGCCCGGCGGCGGTATTATTGGTAAGCCGGCGCACCCAGTAATACATGGTCAGGCCAGAAAGGATGAATGTGACCAGCATGGCCACGTTATAGCCAAAGGTTGGGCCAAACAGCACGCTCAGCGGGAGGCCAAAAAGCGTGGTCGCCAGGGAGGTATCGGTTGAGGCCAGGTTCCAGCCCTGCGGGTAGTTCAACCAGGGATGGAAGAAAGGCGAAATGCCCAATTCGAACCAGGCCCGCTGATACCAGCGGATCAAAAAGATGAAATAGATATTATCGCCAATCTCACCCACCACCGAATTGCGCATGCGCAGCGCCAGCGGCCAGGTCATCAGGATGGTGAAGGCGGTAAAGTAAAGCGCTGCCCACAAATGCGTGAAACGCTCCAGAACCCGGAGCACGGGCCGTTGAAGCGGGTAGGTGAGCCCAACTCGCTCGGATGGGTGGATTGGTTTCGAAATGACATGACCCAAATTACGCATCCGGTACCCTTTAAACGTTCTTCATGACCCTCATCTGCCCATCCTGAGCCGATTCGCGCGCGCAGAGGGCAATTTCCAGCGCGCGGATGCCATCTTCCAGCGTGCAGGTTGGCTGGGCTTCGCTGCGGGCGACGGCGATCAGGTTGCGCAGCTCGTCCATGAAAAGCCAGTTGCGCTCGAACCCCTGCGGGGGCATTTCCACTTCCCAATCCTGTTTCGCAGCCCGGTACAACGCCAGCGCGCCATCGGCGTTATTCCAGCGCAGCGTGCCCGCCGAGCCAACAATCTCCAGGGTATGCGCCGGCGGCTGCTGTAAATAATCCAGGTGAACGCTGCCGATTGCGCCCCCCCGGAACCGCAGTCCGATTTCAGCGGTATCCTCCACGGGCAGATCCAACCCTCCCCGCCGGGCAGTAAAGGCCCACAAGCTCTCCACATCGCCCAGCAGCATGCGCAGGTAATCCAGCGGGTGGCAAAGGGTCAGGATCACCCCACCGCCCAGGTCAGCGCGGGCGGCGTACCCCTGGCGGTAATCCTCCCAGGGATGCCAGTTGGGCAGGTATTCACCCCAATGCGCGCGCGCGGCTAACGGCTGCCCAACCGCTCCTGCTGCCAGCAGCTGCGCCGCGCGCAGCAGGGTAGGGTGAAAACGGAACTGAAAGCCCACCAGTACCTTTGCTCCGCCGCGCTGTACCGCCGCCCGGAATTCATCCACCCGTTCCAGCGAATGGGCAATGGGCTTTTCCAACAAAATGGCGCAGCCGGCCTGCGCAGCCGGGATCGCCACATCCAGGTGCAGCGCGGTGGGGTTGGAAATGATCACCACATCCGGGTGATGGGCCAGGGCAGCCTTTAGATCCGTCTCGACCGGCAGCCCGGCAGTCTCTTCATCGGGCAGGGTGGAATGGTGCGAGCGATAGAGCAGTATGTCGTGCTCCCCAATGCTTGAAGGTTGCGCATATGGCGGCGGCCAATCGAGCCAAAACCGGCGATTAAAAATTTCATCGTTATGCCCCTCCCGGGGTTTTTCTGGTCAGCAGCGCAAGCACCCACTCGGCAGTGCGCTTTCCAGCGCTGCCGTCCGTGTAGGTGCACTCTTCCTGGATAAATTTGCGCCGGTCCGCGCCATCCGCTGGCCGGGTCTTTCAAATACAGGTTCACATCATCCAGCAGTTGGGTCTCGTTGAAAGCAACTCGCCCGGCATTCGCCTGGCGAAAACGCTGGTGGGTCGGCCATTCACCGATTTCGGAAAGGGACAGCGAGAATTTGCCGGGGGTATTCCAGCCATTGGGCGCATCGATGCAAATGCTGACAATCGGCCGGTCGTGGAGCGCTGTTTCAACCACCATGGTGGAATACACCGTCAGAAAAACGTCCGAGTAGGCCATCATCGATGCCTTTTCCGGCATATCTTCCCCGGAATAGTAGCCCAACTCGCCGCCCAGCGGCACCGGCTCAACCAGGTGGATATGCGGGAGGGTGCGCACCAGCTCGCGCACGCGGTTGGCCTCTGTTTCATACAGCGAGCCGGGCATAAAGTGGTTAGGATGCAGGCGAATCAGCAGCTGCGCGGGCTCGGCCAGATTGCCGGAGTTAACCATTTTAGCCAGGGCCGCGATATTCTGGTAGTTGGGCGAGAAGGTTACAAAACTGCACGCGTATGAGAGCAGCTTGCGATTGGGATCCAGGCCATGCAGAGCAAAGTATTCCTCGCGCGGCATGCGCCAGGCGCCGCAAAAGTAGCCATCATAGGAAGGGATGCCGCCAACATGCACCCGCCGCGGGTCCCAGTCCGAGCCCAGCACGAGCTCCTGTTTTTGGATCTCCGACCAGCAGTTGATGTCATCCACCGGCGCCCCCGGCAGGCGGTAGCTGGAAGGGTTATCCCACCCGACAATCACCGCGGCGGTAGGTATGCCGCGCGCGGCTGCCTCGCGCAGCAGAAAGCGGTCCAACCGCCAGCCAGGCGTCGAAGCCATCACCAGGTCGGGATGATACTTTTCGAACAGGTCAGCATAAATATGGCCGGAATAGCGTTGTTGGTAGTCCACCAGCGCCCGGCGCGCCCGGCGCGAGCGGCGCAGCACAGCCGTGGCGAGCTTAATCAGCGGGAGGATGCGCTTCCCGTTCCTGGAGGCTTCCACGCTCATCTGGCGCATGTGACCATCCATGGCAGTGGTGTTGATGCTTTTTGAGCCGCCCATCCAGCGCAAGAAATGCAGCCAGTATTGGATCGAATGGCTCGTGTTTTCAAAGTACTGGCGGGCTTGCTTGAAACGCAGGCTTTCCACAAACAGGCCAGGCCGTCCAAAGCGCTGCGTAATCTGCTCTTTCAAGCCGTCATCGGTGAGCAGGACCACCCGCACACCGCTGGCGAGCAGGGTAGACACCACTTCGCTTTGTAAAAAGTAAACAATAGATAGGCCGTGGTCGGCGCTGATAAATACCGTTTTTTCAGGCATAAACGTTGATCAACCTCAACAATACCGATTTTATCGATTGTATTTCAAGATGCTTTGTCAGACTTGCGATCATAGTACCAGCGAAAGATCGTATCATACATTGCCAGCAGCGTTTTGCGAATGGGTGGGTAATCCAGCAAACGAGACGCGCGGGTTCCGGCTGCCCGGTTTACCGCGCGCGCCGCTGCCTGGCCGGGCGCATTGCGCAGCGTGTTGCTCATGTTCATCGCCAGCGGGTCTGGAACCATCAAGCGCAGGTAACCGGCCTCGTTCATGCGCTGGTCTAGCTGGCGCACCTGCCCCATCGGGCGATCCATGCTAAAGGGCAAAAATTGCTGCAGCACCGTTTTGTAAGCCACAAACTGCCAGTGTGACGCGCCCGCCAGCGCCGGCACGCCCTGGTAGATCAGGCGCACGTCCGCGGTGGTGTCGTAATGCTGCCGGATCTCTTCTTCGCTCTGGCCCAGGCTGAGATCAAATTCGCGAAAGGTTTCGAAGGGGATAAACGAGCCCTGCTCGAGCGCGGCTTCCGGAGCAGTCTGGCCCCATGCTACGGTTTGGGTATAGAACTCCTCTTTGGTGCGGAACGGGCGCGCGGTAACCATGCCGACCTTCGGGTACGTTTCCAGGATCTGTACAGAGCGTGAAAGCCAGCCTTTGTAAAAATACGCGTCGCTGTCCGTATACGCAATGATCTCACCCGGAGCGCCGCCCAGGATCATATTCCAGGCGCCGCCCTTTGCCCAGGTTTTTCTCGGACAAAATCAAGAATTGAATGCGCCCGGCCTGGTGTTCGTCCAGCAAATATTGGCGAGCCTCTTCACAGGAGCCATTATCGAAAACCAGCAGGTCAAAAGGCAGGTCGGCGCCTTCGCGGATGCTTTCCAGGCACACCTTGAGCACCTCCAAACCTTCCGCGTAAAAGCCACTGAGGAAAGGCAGGTAATTCAAGACAGCCACGGTAATACGGGCCGGTTTGGCTACCTCTTGCAAATACTTCGCGGGATTCTGACCAATGCGCATTGCAACTCCCTGACGATCACTCTGGCTTTATTTTTTCGAAGCCTGTCTGAACTCCCGATAGGCTTTCATCGGGTGGAATATGGCGTAAAAAAGCTGGCCCAGGGCATACGAATGCAGCTTTACCAGTGGAAATATTTCCACTTCCCGCCAGAACCTGGCCCATGAGAATGGAACAGGCCGCAAGCGGCCTTGTACCAGCTGGCGGTTGACATCCTGAAGCTCGAAAATAACGCGCTTGCCGCCGGCCAGGCGGATGTTTTCAAACGTTTCTGGCAGGCGGTAGTGCGGCTGGCCGCCCGGCAGGTGGCTGTAATCATGGTTTTGATGGATGATCAGGATGGAAGGTGTGGCGTCGACCACCGGCCAGCCGTAGCGCCGCCCGGCATAGATCATCCAGTTATCCCACCCGGCGCGGCCAATTGCAAAGGCGGGCATGTCCATAAAACAGTCCGCGTGGAAAGATAAAGTAATCGCTGCCCGATGCGCGGTGCAGCTTCCCCTGCGTGCGCGCGCGCAGGCGCAGGCGTTCCGGCCAGCCGGGGGTAAATTCCAGCGGATCGCGCACATCCAGGTCCCAGCGCTGCCCCACGATTAGAAATTTCTCTGCCTGGCGGGCAGTATCCAGTGCGCCCTGCACCACATCCGGCATCAGCAAAATATCGGCATTGACGCAGCACAACAGCGGGCTGGTGCTGTGCCGGCGGGCCAGGTCGAACATCGCGCTGACCAGCGGGGTCCCATTGGCATTGCGCGCCACTTCTGGCAGATGTTTGACCCCGCACTCGCTTGCGAACTCCGCCAGCCCCGCCTCATCACCCAATAGAATCACCTCCACCTGCGCTCCCAGGTTGATCCAGGAGTAGATCGCATTGCGCTGGATTTGCGCAATATGCGGGTTGGTAAACGGTTTCGGAGCCGTGAAAATCGTCAGGTCAGGCATGCAGCTTCCCTCTACTTTGTTCCGTTCCCAGGTTCATTTTGCGCGGCCGGAGAACCCGGCCCAGCCGGACCGTTTTGCATGCGCGAGTCAACTTCCGTACCGATCTTGTGGCGCACCCCGGCGTTGATCTCCAGGAGCTGCGGCTCGCGTTCAAACAGATGGAGCACATCCAACCAGGTAAAATCGCTGCGGCCGTTGAAACGAGAAAAAATCTCGCGCAGCAGCTGCAAATCTTGCGGCGTATCGACCGTCCAGCGCAGCGTCCCGTAATCCGGGTCGTGATCGACCACCACTACCTTGAAACGCCCTTCCACGCCGTAAAAGAAGGGCATCACATGTTCGCGCTCGTACGGCAGCACAGCCTCTTTCCAGGCCCGCTCCAGCCCGGCAAAGCTGCACACCTCGGTGTCCAACCCAATCGGCCAGGTACGCTTCCAGGGCGGCGGCAGGCGGTTGCAGGCGAAATCCGCGTTCTGCGTATGGAATGCTTCCACCACCTGGTCGATAACCGCCGGGTCAATTACCGGGCAGTCGGCGGTGACGCGCACAATCACATCCGCCTGGGCCAGACGCGCCGCGCCGTAATAGCGGTCCAGCACATCAAACATGCTGCCCCGATAAATCCGATATCCGCGCTCCCGGCACACCGCCTCGATCGGGTCGTCGGACGGGTCCGTCGTTGTGGCCACGATTACATCATCCACCGTCTTCGCCCGGCGGGCGCGCTCCAGTACCCGCATCAGCATTGGCTGTCCGGCGATATCTTGCAGCACTTTGCCGGGCAGCCGGCTGGAATTCATCCGGGCTTGAATGATTGCTACAGTACGCATACGAAACTCACTTTCCTTTCAAACGGTAAACATCCCACTGTAACTCACCGATCTCCGCCACTGGCGTATAGTTTTGGCAAATCCAGGCATATACCTCGCCCATGCCTTCCGGCATAAGCGGGATCTGGCTTTTGTCTTTCGCAATCCGGTTCAGAAAAGCGTAATAGGTGGACGAATCCAGCAAGGTGCTGCATTGCGACGGGTCTCGCACGGTGATTAACGGCAGGCGAACGATCTCTGTATCAATAATTAGCGTTGGAGGGCGGGCTTGAAGATCGCTTAGCAGCTGGGCGGACTGCATTTTACCACTATACCCGGCGACAAAAAGCGGGTCGGCAAAGAAAAATCGCGTAGGCGAGTCTCGCCCGGATAACAGGTTGATTTCCGGGGATACACCCCATTGGAGAACGGCGTCCGCAGGGACTGTATTTTTGTTTACATATGCCACGATGGCCTGGATCTGCCGGTCGATCCTGACGGTGTACTCTCTTTGGGTAAACTGAATGCCTGGGACCAGCATCGGCAGGATCAGGACGAGCATCCAAACCCAGGTCATGACGCGGTTGTTCCGCGGCGATAGACCATTTTTTATTTGGAGAATGGCATAAGCCATCAGAATGGTCAGGGAAGGCAGCAGCGCCATAAAGTAATGGCTGTAATTATTCCCTGATAGACTGGATAAAAAGAAAGCTACGGGGAAGTCCACCAGGGCAATCAACAATGGGAGGAACAGGTTGAAACCGGCCCCTGGCTGCCGCGCCAGCCGGGCGGGCTTTATCCACTTTTCCACCTGACCGGACAAGATCAGACCACCCAATGCAAGCAGGAGAAGGCCAAAACCGGTAAAAAACCAATCGGGTGAGGCCAGCGGCCTGGCAAATGATAACAATCCTTTCAGGGTTGCCAACAAACCAATACCTGCTACCCCGGCGCCCAGCCAGCGACTGGAGAAAAAACGCGGCAAACGATCGTCTTTGGAAATCAAGTACGGCAGCAGAGTCAGCCATGCGACCATGCCACCCAGGAAGTAGACGGAATTTCGGCCCCATTTATCCAGCGAAGCCAGCAGCGCCAGCAGTCGTTTACTGATCGAAATACCCGACAGCGCCACATTATATTGAAAAGCGGCTTCCCAAAAATCCGCAAATATGCCGGTAAAAGCGAAATATGCAAACCAGACCGCCCAAACCGCGACGAACCCCAGGCCGACCAACCCGCAAGCGACCAGCAGGCCGCGCCAATCATTGCGCAGCAGGTAGGTAATCGCCAGGTAAGCGAAAATGGCTACCCCGATCCCAGCCAGGGGCTGCTTTAGGGAGGACGCCATTGCCAGCAAGCTGCCAATCCCAACCAAATACCAGGCCGATTTTCCAGTTTGCTCGATTTTACCCAGGAGAAAGATTGCGGCAAACTGGAACGGCAGGGCATATTCTTCGGTCAAGTTCCCCCGCTCATAAACAAATGAAAAATTAAATATGGTAAGCGCCACCGCACTGAACGCGATAAATTTGCCAAAATAGCGGCGCAGGAAGAAGAAGCCCAACAGGCCGGCTGAAAAAAGCGAGGTTAACTCGAGCGCCCAGACTCCCCAACGACTGCCATTGCCAAGAGTCAGGCCAAGGGCATTGAGGTAAAAGATTAATGGCGGTTTATGATCGTACCAATGCAAATATGGGAACTGGCCCATCCGAATTTTCTGGCCAATATAGAGAAATATCGAGGAGTCGGTTTGCGGCATCTGGTATAGGAAGGGCGACGCGGGAAACAAAACCACTGCTGTGATCAGCAAGATAACAAGAACCAAAGCACCTGTTACGATTGGATTGGCCGGGTGTGTTTTCAGATCCGCTTTTTCTAGCACAATATTCATCAGCATACCCTTTATGGAGCCGTCTGCTTCAGGCGGTACAGAAACCAGGGCTCCAGGCTGCGGGTTCCGCCCAACTGGGCCGACATTTTATAGTTTTCACAGATCCAACGGTAAACCGAACGCATCTCGGCAGGAACGAAAGGTCGTTCGGCCAGCGTATCCGTCCAACGGAAACGATCTTTTTCCTGCATGCGAATCACAAAAGATTCGGTTTCCAGCTGGCGGCATTGTTCAGGCTCATCCGGAATAAGCAAGGGTTCGTTCCAGGAATGCGAGTAAACAATAAACTGCGGACGGGCGCTGCGAATTTCTTCCCAAAAATCCCCCACCTTTTGAGCGGTGGTGTAGCCTTTGGTGAACAGGGCGCGTTGATCCAGGTAGCGCGAGGCCGGCGGCTGGCTGACGAACAGATACACCTGTGAACTTTCACTCCACAAGAGGATCGTATCTTCCGGCTTCGCGTTGCGGTGTAAATAAGTCTGTAGATCGGCAATTTCTTCCGTATCGTTATAAGGCGGTGGGATCACGTTTGCAGCCGTCATTACACCGGTGGATACGACCGCGAATGCCAGGATGGCAAAAAGAAGCAAGGCGTTCTTTTGCCCAAAGCCTGCCGGATGGATGCTTCCCTCCACCTTCCCGTTCCGGGCGGGGATGTAAGACCAAAGTAGAAAACTTACCAGGATCGCAGCCGACGGAAATACCGGCAGGAAAACCGCCGGATCCGCCTGCCCGGGTAAGCAAGCAAGCGCGATTTGTAAAGGTAAATCAACCAGCGCGATTGATAACGGCAGGAGCAGCCCTGAGCAGTTTTCGGGTTGGAAACGGCGTAAACCATTGCTCAAGATGCGGCGGAAACGGCCGGTCAGAACCAGCCCGGAGAAGGTCAACAAAAGCAAACCAACAAGGAGGAATGCAATCCGGTAGAAGCTCATTGCCGCAAGGGCAAAAAACCGGTGACTGGCATCATCGTAGAGACCATTGAAAGTCAGCCCCAGGCCCAGTATCACAGCAGCCGCACCCGCTACCCGACCGGTGATCAAGCGCCGGAAAGCAGCATCGTGAAAAAGTAAAAATGGAACCACTGCCAGCCAGGATATCAGCCCAAGCTTTAAAAATGCGGTCGCGTAAAAATACGAATTCAATACCCGCAGGACAGCATCTATACGCAGCGGGTTCCCAACGCGCAAAGCAAACCGTTGGTAGCGAAAGACCTGATCCAGGAAATCCGGTAGGGCGTGCATACTGGCAAAGTACACCACCCATACCGCCCAAACCAGCCCGATTCCCGCGCCAATCCAGACCAAATTGAGCAGGCCGCGCCAGTCCCGCCGGTATAATCGGGTAAGGAACAGGTATACCGTAACCGATAAGCCGGTGCCGAACAGGGTCAGCCGCAGTGAGGTCGCCAGGCCGACAGCGACACCCAGCGCAAAGAGCCGCCAGCCATCCTTTGAGCGGTCCGCGCTTTGCACCAGGAGCAGTAAGGTGAGTACCTGAAAAGGCAGCGCAAATTCCTCGGGTAGATTCCCGTAATTTTCAATGGCGGTCAGGCCTAAAATTGTTCCGACAGACGCAAGACCGGCGGGCCATACACCAAAATACCGTTTCAGAAAGCGAAATAACATCAGGCCGGCTGCCGTGATCGCGGCCCATTCCAGAACCCAACTGCCCAGGCGAAGCCGCGACAGCGCCAGGCCCAAGGCATTGAGAAAGAAAATGAAGGGCGGTCGAAAATCCCAAAAATCCCGATAAGGGACTTTGCCTTCCAAAATACGAGCGCCGATATAAAGGGAACTGCCCGAACCCGCTTCAGGGATGCGCTGCAAAAAAGAGAAAAACGGCAGTACCACCAGGAAGGAAAGCAGAACCAGCAAAACAATAAAAACCCAGGCGCTGATCCCGGATCGCCTGCCAGGAACGGGTACTGCTCGCTGAAGCATGGTTCTTAGCTCACTCATACCTTTTATTCATCCAACCTTTTTTTCGCCGCGTCCGGCCGCGTGCTCATTGGCCGCATGCTGGTAAGCCGCATGCCGGTAGGCTTGTAGCAAAATCTGAAAATTGGCCTTCCAATCCGCGCGTTGTTCAGCGCGCGAACGGCTGGCCCGGCGAATTTCCCGCATCGTTTCAGGCTGCTGTTTTGCCACGTTCAACGCGCGCAAAATTCCACTCGCCACAGCCTGATCGTCGCCATCCGGGAATAACCAGCCCTGCTGGCCCGCCACAACCCATTCGCGGTTGCTGGGGATATCCGTCACCAGCACCGGCAGCCCGCAGCCAAGCGCCTCCATAAGTGAAACAGACGACCCATCGCTGTGGGATGCGCTGACGTACAGGTCAGCCGCGCGGTACATGAGCGGCAGATCCGCCTGGTTTACGTGCCCGCCCAAATAAACCCGCTCTTGCAGGCCATTCTCCTGGATAATCTGATGCACCAGACGGGCTTGCGAGCCGCCGCCCAGCATGAGCAAGCGCAGTTCAGGGGCCTCCTTCGCCGCGAGGGCAAAACCACGCAGCATCACTTCCACCCCGTAAACAGGCTCCCAGGAACGCAGCGAAAGAACCACGAAATGATCCTGCCAGCCCAGCCGGGTCCGGAACGCCTGAGCGCTGCCCGGCGCAGCCTCCGCGCCGTCCAGCGGAGCGAAGCGCTGCAAGTCAATGCCCCAGGGGAAGATAAAGCTGTGCGCGGGCGGGAAACCGAAAGAGGCGGCTTTATCCTGCACGGCCTGGCAGTCACCCACCAGGACCGCGGAGTGAGAAAGGGTATAGCGGGTAATCCAGCGATATGCCCAATTCCGACCGGCGTCTTTCAACAAATCCGAGCCCCACGACATGGTCACCAGCGGGCGGAAGCCAGACAGCGCCCCCAGGAACGCCGCCGTCTGAACAGGACCAGCATGCAGCACGTCCGGTTGAATTTCACGCAGCAGTCGTTTCAACGAGCCAAGCCGGGCCGGCAGGTCACGCCAGCGGAACGGCTGCTGCCCGCCCGGCCATAGGATCTGGTTGATCGCCGGTGGAAGCGGGCGGTCCTCCAACTGCTGACCGCGCCGTTCTAAGCGTAGGGAAAAGACTTCCATGCCATTTTCAGCCAGACTGGTCAGAAAGCGGTGATCATGCGGGGTGTAGTCACGAGTAAAGTAGAGTACGCGCACAGGCAGTTATCCCGTCAAAGATCCAATGTGCTCCCACTTCAGCTCCTGGCCAGACTTCAGTTCCACCAGCAGGCGCCTACCCAGCACATTCTCTATCTCATACGGCTTGATTGCATCCGCGGGAGCCGGGCGTAAAACATCGATCATATCGCGGGCCAACACGGTTCCCGCAGATAGGTCGCAAGCCGCGCGCAGGCAGCGGCGCTGCAAAATGACCGTCTCGGCTTCATTGGCTGCGATAAACTTATCCCCCGACCCCAGCGCCCGTTCCAGGCGGCGGGTATTATCCACCATTGCCGCCCAATCCACCGGGTTCAGCGCAAACTTATGGTCCGGTCCAACCCGGTCATTATCGTCCGTGAAATGCTTCTCGACCGCCCGGGCGCCCAATGCCACCCCACCTAACACGGCGGCATGCCCGGGGGTATGGTCAGACAGGCCCAGGATTACGTTGGGAAACATCAGGCGGTAGGTTTGCAGCACGCGCAGGTGCACATGATTGAAGTTCTCCAGGCTGGCCGTGTAGTTGGTGTTGCACTGCATCAGCACCAGCTGCGGGTTGAGCGCCAGAATGGTATGCACCGCCTTCTGCACCTCGCCGATATCCGACGCGCCGGTGGCTAGCAGCACCGGTTTGCCTTTGCGCGCGATCCGTTCCATCGCTTCGGGCCAGGTGATCTCACCCGAGCCGATCTTATAGGCCGGAACATACGCGTCGAGCATATCGATGGAGTCAAAATCGTAGGGTGAGGAGAAGTAATCGATCCCAACCTCGTCGCAGGCCGCTTTCAATTCTTCCGACCACTGCATTGGGATCGAGGCGCCCTGATAGACCTCAAAGACCGACTTTTTCCAGGAAGCCTGGTGCGACTGCTGCCCGCCCAGTGAACGAAAGCCGTAATCCGAGACGATCTTCTGGAGCGCGGAAGTTCTGAAATTTCGCCGCGTCCGCACCCGCCTCACGCGGCCAGGCGAATCAGCATTTTCGCCCGTTCCAGGCTTCCATCGTGATTGGCGGCGATATCAGCAATGAAATAGGTGGGATGATCTTCCCCTAACACATGCGAACCGATGCGAATTTCCATAGCAGCACCTTTTTGATCCTTTGCCAGCATCCCTTTTGACAACCGAGGAATCCCACCCGGCTTTACCCAGGTTAGGAATGATCGAAAGAAGCCAGTTGATCCGGTTTTACCAAAGCAGCCCGCAATTCTTGCGGATATGCCTGGTGAAAAAGTTCCGCGAAACGCTGCATCTCAATCTCCTGACCAGGCAGCGCCTCTCCCAGGCTGCCGGCCAGCTTATCCCCGCGCAGGGTCAGCAGCGGAGCGCGCGGAGCAGTCAGGTGAGCAATTTTGTAGGACGCCGGAGAGATCAGGTTTTCGTCAAAGCCAAAATGACGCGCCAGCATGCGTCCAAAGGCAAACTTACTCAGGGTTTCCGAGCTGACCACGTGAAAAACCCCTTTCAGACCGCGCGCTAACATGCGCAGCAGGATTTCCACCATATCATTTACCAGCAGCGGGCAAAATACAATGTCGGTAAAGCCAAACACCTGTTTGCCGGCGGAGAGGTTGTTATAAAAATACTCCGCCAGACTGCGCTGCCCCTGCCAGCTCCAGCCGTAAAAATTCACTCGCGCAATTAGCGCATCCGGGTTGGCGATTGGCGACTGCCCGCTCACCCTCCAGCTTGGTCCGCCCGTAAACATTGATTGGGTTCGGCGCATCATCCTCGGTGTAATCTCCGCGCTGGCCGTCGAACACCGCGTCAGTGGAAATATGCATCAGGCGCGCCCCGTTTTGCGCGGCAGCCCGCGCCAATGCGCCCGGCAGCCAGGTATTGGTCCGCTGTGCCTCGTGCGGGTACATCTCGCAGCGATCTACATCGGTCAGCGCGGCGCAATGAATAATAATGTCTGGCTGCGACCTGTTCCAGAACCCACTCAATTCGCCCCGGCGCCGTCAGGTCCGCCGAGATGACATCAAATGGCGTGCATTCGGGCGCGGCCACCGCACGCTCACCGCGCAGCACCCCGGTCACCTGGAACCGGTCCCGGGCCAACCAGGCTAGGTTAAGTCCCAGCAACCCACTGACACCCGTCACCAAAATACGTTTCACTCGAGCTGTCCCTGTATATAGGCTGCTTCAATGGGGGCAACCATCTGCTGGATCTGTTCGACTGACAGCCAGTGCGGGTTCGTATTGGAGGCATACCGGAAACCATCGGATAAAGGCTGCCCAATGCCCTCCCAATCCCGGCCGAGCAGCCTGGAGCGAATGGGAAGAGACATCGCCGGCATTACCACGAACATATCCTCCAGCTCGACCGTGTTGCGCGCTTCGTCATCAGAGATCAACACCTCGTGCAGCTTTTCGCCTGGGCGGATCCCAGTAATCTCCACCTTCGACTGCGGCGCAATCGCATGGGCCAAATCTACCATTGCCATACTGGGGATCTTTGGAACAAATACCTCTCCGCCATGCATTTCCTCAAGGCAGCGGACAACAAACCGGACGCCCTGCTCCAATGAAATCCAGAAACGGGTCATGCGCTCGTCGGTAATGGTGATGCAGCCCCCGTTACCGCGTTGTTTGATAAATTTTGGCACCACACTGCCGCGACTGCCAACAACATTGCCGTAGCGGGTGCAGCTCAGACGCGTCTCTTTGATGCCAGCATAGTAGTTGCTCTGAATAAATAGCTTCTCAGCAGCCAGCTTGGTGGCCCCATACAAGTTCACCGGATTGACGGCCTTATCTGTACTCAGCGCAAGCACCTTCTCTACCCCCGCATCCAGGGCTGCGTCGATGACATTGCCGCTGCCAAGAATATTTGTTTTGACAGCTTCCATCGGGTTATATTCACAGGCAGGCACCTGCTTGAGCGCCGCCGTGTGCACCACGATATCCACGCCGTCAAAGGCCCGGCGCAAGCGCGGCTGGTCACGCACATCCCCGATGAAATAGCGCAGGCTGGGATGATCCAGCCCCGCGACGCGCATTTCATGCTGCTTCAGCTCATCCCGGCTAAAGACAATCAGTTTCGTGGGATGATATTCTTTTAGCATGATCTCAATAAACTTTTTACCAAATGAGCCGGTTCCTCCGGTCACCAGGACAACTTTGTTGGACCAATCCATAGCGTAAACTCCCTAAAAGGTAGATAGCCCTGTGGCTTTGCCCTCTTCCCAGGACAGTTTTATTAATTTTCAATTTGAAGTGTTCGAAAAAACGAATTTCTAACAAAAGCCCAAATCAAGCCAACCCAAACGGACGCCCGTTTTTGTGCTGGTCAGCCTTCCTTATGGAGAATGACCATCGGGTACTGGCCCTTTTCAGCAAAAAAACGCGGGAAGCGTTCTTCCAGCCAAAAGAGCAGGCGCAGCCAACCGCGCCCGGCGGTGATTTCATGGATCACCGCCCGCAGAAAGCGCACGCTCACGCTGCGCCAGGGATACAACTCGTAGCGCATCTTGCCGCCAATATTGCTCGCCAGCCAGGCAGCATCCAGTTTGTGGATATAGGTGCCGGTAGGCGCCTTGCTCTTCTCCGCGCTGCCGGGCGCAGAACCGCTTTTCTGTGCCAGCGGGGAAGATTTCTCTTCCGGCGTTTGCGCGGGCGCTCTGCCACGCAAACGACCGGCGAACGCGCCCAGCCGCTGCATGCCCCGCACCAGCCAATCCATGCGGCGCATCAGCGGCGAATCTGTCCAACCGTTGACCACCACCGCCGTAGAGCCAGGCGAGAGCACCCGGTACAGCTCGGAATAGGCTCTGGCCTGCTCTTCCAGCGGCAGGTGGTGCAAAGTATGCAGCGACACAGCCCCTTCGAAGGGACCGGTTTTAAAGGGCAGGTTCGCCACATCGGCAACGACGAACAGTCCATGCTCGCCGATCCGCCGGCGGGCTTCCTGCAAAGCCACCAGGGAGATATCCACGCACACGCGCCGCCGGTAACCCGCGGAATAAGTCAGGTATTCCGCATATTGCACCGGGCCAGACCCGGCATCCAGCAAGTATTGCCCAGACGGCTTAAGAAAGCGCGCGACACGCAGGTGACAGCGATGAATATAATCGCGTGAAACCGGGCGCAAATCCTCGTAACGCGCATTCTGGTATGTGCCGTCCGCGACCGTCTGCCAACCTACCTGGTCGTAGAACTGCCGGACGCGCTGCTTTATCTCCGCTTCCGTCATTTATCCCCGGCCTTTTTGGGGCTCCTGGCTTTCTTCGGAACCGCATCTTGTTGGGGAGCGGCTGCTTTCTTGGGAGATGCGACCTTTGGAGAAGGCGCTGTTTTTCCCAAAGGCGCGGGCTCGTTTGGCCCCATCTGCCTGTGCGTGCTGGTTGGCTCGTGCGAAGCGGGCGCATCGACACCCTGCATTTTTTGTTTTGCAACCTGCGATATCACTGCCCGGCGCGCGCTGACGGACGCGCCGCCGGTTTGCGGAATCCCCAGCTTGGGGCTGTCCTGCGCGCCATCCTCGGCAGCCAGGCCGTTCTGCTGGCTGTCAAAATGGTTCCCATTCGAATGGCGCTTTCCGTCCGCCTGTAAAATCGCCTGCCAGTCGATGGGGTCGCCAACCAGATACTTAAAGGTTGCGCCGTAATGCTGCATGCCCTCGGGACTACAGACCTGTGCGAGCGGGCGCGCTTTGTAATCGTCCCATACCCGTACCAGATGCCAGGGGAACGGGTGCGGGTATTCGAAGAAGAAGCGGTACGCATACTCCCAGGCGCTCTCCACCTGCGGGCGGCTCAATTTAAACGCGGATGGTTTGGAAAGGATCTGACCCAACTGTTTGAAGTAAGCTACCCACGAATCAGGATCATAGGTAAAACCGCGCCCGCGGTAATGCGTTCGTCCGCTGACAATGACCGGCACGCCAAACATGGCCATTTCCATGCCCACCGTGGTGGTATAGACAAGGCCCACATCGGCTACTTCGATCAGGTCATAGGTGTTTACCTTGTCTTTCGGGCCGATCAGGCGAATGTGCTCGGGCAGCTTGGGCAGCACCTGTTTGACCACATCGACCATCGATAGTCCGTGCGTCAGCACCTCACCTGGATGAATGCGAATCACGAACTGAACATCTGGTTTTCCGGCAAAGTACTGCACCGTCCGTGAGATCCACTCGGCCATGCTTTGGGAGAAAACCTGCCGGCCAAGGGTAAGGCTGTCGCCAAGTACATTGGTTGCGAGCAAAACAACCGGCCGCTCATCCAGCCCCAGCGCGGCGCGGGCCTTCTCACCGCCTTCAGCCGGGGTATCCTGCCAGAGGCGGGCAAAGTTTTCCCATAATGCGCCGCGCTGGCGGGCCATGAACAACGAACGCATCCGCTCCAGCTGGTCCGGAGACAATGAGCGCCCGTCACTGGCCTGCCATAAACCATCCGTTTCCTGGCGCATCACCTCCGAGTTCTGCGCCAACCAGATGCGCTGGCGCTGGTCGCCAAACTCATAGGTGACGGTACGAATACCCAGGTAGCGCGCCACCCGGTAAACCACACCCAGCTCCTGGATGGTGCCGTTGGGGATAATCACCACATCCGGACGGTTGGCCTTCAGCCAGCCTAATACCGAGCGGGCAACCTCTGTGTTGCGTTCCAGGCGCAGCTTATATACCTCGCTGTTCAGGTCGATATCCTCAACCTGTAAGGTATACTGGGTATCATACACCGTCACCTGCTGTACAGCCTGCATAACCTCGTCTGGCACGCGGGTAAACATCGAGCGCGCGGTGAGAAACGAAACGGTTTCGATCAACGGGGCGGCCTGCGAAAGCACTTTACTGGCGTAAGCATTCTGGCGCCGCAGGTCAAAACGGTTAATGGGCGACTGCCATTCCGCATAGGGCAGGTACCCCAGGGTTACTTTGTGCCCTTGAGCAGCAAGCGCAATACCAAGCAGGGCGGTATGCTCAATCCAGTAATGCAGCGTCGCGAAAATAAACACCTTACGACCTGCCGCAGCATTCATGGTGTTTACTGAGCGCAGCGCCTCCGCCTGTTGAACCAGCTCAGGCAGCTGGGCTTGCAAATGCCGCAGCGAGAAACGGCTTTGAAGGGGTTTGCCACGCTGTCGAAGCAACCAATATAACTCCGCAGTAAATGGAACCTCCCCTAATAACTGCTTGACAACCTCTTTACCGGCTACTTTCATCTTTACAACACCTCAATTTGCCAATCCAACCTTGGTCGTACGGCCCCCATGCGCGGTTCAGGCCACTGCATGCCTGGGGCACCAATCGCATCGACAGTAAATGTCAATGCCTTTTCGTCCTGGAAGTATCGCCGAACCCGGTACGAGCTGGCGTTTACACCAATCACAAAGCGGCCTTCGTTAAGAAAGTCCGCCGGGATGATGCACCGGCTAATATAGCGCCCGGCCGGACGCGAACCCATTTCTTCGAAGCGATCTTCTTCGTCTGTATCGAAGGAGGTAAAGATATACTCACCACGCGTGCTCAGCAGGTATACGCCAATGCGCAGCCCTGTGATGGGCGCCTGCAGCTCGTATTCCATCTCAACCGAGCAGCTCTCAACCGATCGCACCGTATCCACCACTTTGCCTTGCGCATTTTTTACACGCACGGCTACCGGGCAGAATGGGGTCGCTTCCGCCGGAACCTCATCCGGCTCCCAGATCCGCTGTCCCTCCTGAGAATATCCCTGAGCTAAATAATAATCGACTGCCTGGGGGGTCGGAGCACGCATCCCCAGGCGACCTTTTTCAATCACAATCGTTTCCTGCGTCAGGCGCAGGATCGCGGACATATTATGGCTGACAAACAGCACCGTGCGCCCTTGTTGGGCTACATCGCTCATCTTCCCCAGGCATTTGCGCTGGAACTCCGCGTCGCCTACTGCCAGGACCTCATCCACAACCAGGATTTCTGGTTCGAGATGGGCGGCGACCGCAAAAGCCAGCCGAGGTACATGCCGCTTGAATAGCGTTTCACCGGGGTATCAATGAACTGCTCAACTTCCGAGAACTCAACAATCTCCGTCGAATTTGTGCTCGATTTCACTGCGCCGCATGCCCAGGATGGCCCCGTTTAGATAAATATTTTCGCGTCCGGTCAGTTCCGGATGGAACCCCGTGCCAACCTCAAGCAGCGAGCCGACCCGCCCGTGAATTTCCCCCAGACCCTCGGTCGGGTCTGTCACCCGAGAAAGCAGCTTTAGCAGCGTGCTCTTTCCGGCGCCGTTCCGCCCGATCACCCCCAATACCTGACCTTGTTTCAGATCAAACGAGACATCTTTCAAGGCCCAGATCGCGTTAAGCTTGCCATTCGAATGACCGTGCAGCATATGGAAAGGCGCGCGGAAAGCATCGACGAAGGTATCTCGCAACGTGCGATAATTCATCGACGGCGCACCAATTTGGTAGCGCTTTCCGAGTCCAACAACACGAATGGCAACGTCTGGCATAAATTCCTTCAGACCACCCTATACCGTATCCGCGAAACTATGCTCCATGCGCCGGAAATAGTACAGTCCGGAAACCAGGAGCACAATTACCATCAGAACCGATACAATCATCAACCGGTCAGGCGGCTGGCCGCCTAACAACGCCCACCGAAATCCCTGGATTACACCAGTCATCGGGTTCAGGCCATAGATCAACCGCCAGGGCCCCTGCGCGGGGATGATATCAATCGAATACACCACCGGTGAGGCATACATCCAGGCCTGCAGCAGGAAGGGGATCATATGCTGCACGTCCCGGTACTGCACATTAAGCGCCGAAAGCCACAGGCCTACCGCCAGAGCAGCGATCAAGGCCAGCAGCACCAGCGCGGGCAGCCACAACATTTTCAAGGTAAACGGCACCTGATAATAGACCATCAATCCGGCCAGCACCAGGAACGAGAAGAAAAAATCCACCAGGCCGGCCGCGACGGCCGCGAACGGAATAATCAAACGGGGGAAATACACCTTGGTAAGCAAATTAGCATTCCCAACCAGGCTGATCCCCGACCGCTGTAAAGCGCCCTGGAACAACTGCCAGGGCAGGATCGCGGCAAAACTAAAAACCGGGTACCACGCTTGCGGAATACTCGCGTCCGTTTTGGTCCCCATCAGGCGGCCGAAAATCACGGTGAAGATGACCATCTGGACCACCGGCTGGATAATGGCCCAGGCGATCCCCAGCGCCGCCTGTTTATAACGCACCTTAATATCGCGCCAGGTCAGGAAATAGACCAGCTCGCGATATGCCCAGAGAGCGGAAAGATTTAACGCAGCCCATCCATGGGCCGGTCTAAGGTACGTAACAGGAAATTCTCGCTTGGTAACGGTCATATGGTTCTATTTCGCTACTTCTATTTTCGTTTTAACAAAACACTATTCGCTAAGCCGTTCGGGGTGCCAGAGAGCGTTGGCCTCAAATATCCATTCTTCCGGGCCGCCGAAGATCAATGATTCTGACGATACCAATCAATCGTGCGCCGCAGGCCTTCCTCAAAATCGGTCTGCGCGCGGAAGCCAAAACATTTTTCCGCCCGGCTGGTGTCCAGCCCGCGGCGAGGCTGACCATTGGGCTTGCTGGTATCCCAAGCAAAACGACCGCTGTAACCACACAGGCGGGCAATCAGGTCAGCTAAATCTTTTATGCTGATTTCCTTACCCGAGCCCAGATTCACCGGTTCGGGCCCATCATACGCCTCACTCGCTCGCAAAATGCCTTCCGCGGCGTCTTCCACATACAAAAACTCACGCGTTGGGGAGCCATCTCCCCACTGAACGATCTCATCCTGCCCTTTCTGCTGAGCTTCGAGGACATTGCGGATAATGGCGGGGATTACGTGCGATGAGCGCGGATTAAAGTTATCGCGCGGCCCGTACAGATTGACTGGCAGCAGATAAATCGCGTCAAACCCGTACTGCTGGCGATAGGCCTGGGCCTGGACTAAGAGCATCTTTTTTGCCAGTCCATAGGGGGCATTGGTTTCTTCCGGATACCCATCCCATAGATCATCCTCTTTGAAAGGCACCGGGGTAAACTTGGGGTAAGCACAAACCGTGCCGATGGCAACAAATTTTGCGACACCACTCCGCCAGGCTTCGTGCATCAATTGGACACCCATCATCAGGTTATCGTAGAAGAACTCGGCCGGGCGCTCCCGGTTGGCGCCAATCCCACCCACGTGCGCTGCCAGGTGAATAATCAGGTCCGGGCGAGCATCCGCCAGCAGCCGCTTTACCGGTTCAAGCTGGACCAGATCATAATCCTCGATCCTTGGGATAAAAATTTCCTGTACCCCACGCTGGCGCAGTTTCTCGACTACGAACGAGCCCAAAAATCCGGCCCCACCGGTAACGCAAACTCTTCGATTGCGCCAAAAATTGGCATTCCCGATGCTGCTGTCGTCCATAATGATCGTTGCCGCCTTTCTAGTGAACTAAAATGTCAGCGCTTGTTGAACTTTGTCAAAGAGAACGGTCAGGTCGCTGGTATCGCCACCAAATGAGAGCGCTTTATCGTGGGCAAGACTTTGCTGGTTGATAATTAATTCCCGCCGGCCGCACAGCCACTCCTCCGCCATAATTTTGGTTTCAGAATAGAGCGAATGTGCTTCCAGCGGTGAGGTTTCCGTAACCGGCGTTCCATTCGGGTCGTTGGCATATACCGAATACATCGATGGAAAGATAAAGCGTTCCATCCGTACGTGCTCATCCGTTCTCATATTGTTTCCTCCATACCCGAGGTTACCAGGCCATCAACATAAACTTTCAGACCCTGGATATGCAAAACAGGAGCATGATCTTTTTCTTCGGCAACCTTGATCCCTATTTCGAGACAGGTCAGGCGGCAAATTTCCGCCACATCTCCATCCCCCTCGATAAATAGTTCTGTATACCCCGCTCTCTCGATCAATCGCAAGGCATGGATAGACCGTTCCCGCACTAACCGATACAACCGAAACGAAGTTTTTATGAAATCCAGGGTTAGTCGAGCGCGCAGCGCAAGCCCCTCAGGGGTGATAATGTAACGAAGTTTGCGGCGCTCGACGCGCTTTGCTTTGATGTAACCTTTTGCGATCAACCGCTTCATGTGCCAGTTGATCGTTCCAACCGCTACCCCCAGCTGGGCTGCCAGGGAGGCCTGAGTCGCGTCCGGATCCTGCTCTAAACGATCGAGAAGAATAAGATCGCGGTCTGTGTCGGCTAGGTCTGGGTCGGAAGGATCTCTCATAGCACCTTCTATATTCAACCGTTGAATTATAACCCAGGCAGCCCGAAGCATCAAGGGCGCTGCGGCAAAGCGCAGGAATTGTTAAGGAAAGGATGTTCGATTGACTTACGGGCAGGCGCCGATATCCAGCAGCCTGCGGAAGTTGCCTAGCTCGTCGCCCGCTTCACCCACCAATTTCACGCATGCACTCGACAAGGCTTGCTGAATTCCGGTTGGAATTCCGTCCCAGTAGCGGTTATCCAGATAGATATAGCGGAAACCGGCAGCCCGCAGTCGGGACGGATCCGGAGCAGCGCGCAGGGTTTCCCATTCCGGTTTGGTCTGGTACCAGGTAAAGCTCGAATCGGTTGGACGGCCCAATACCGTGGGGGCGCGGGATGGGTCTGAATCAAAGACCAGTGTGCCTGGTTCTAACCGGTTCCAATAAGCGCTGGTCATGCGCGCGTCTAAGGAGGTGATGAAATACGAATAAACCGGGCGTTGGATGGCAATCAATTCAATCCCAAACATGACCAAGCCACTGGTGATCGTGATCAGGCCGATAAAGGCCACCAGCATTTTTATGACTGGCGAACGATGAGAAGTCCAAAGCCAGACCAGTGGAACGGCAAACGCGGCCAGCAGCGGCATGAATGTATACAGACGGGGAGTATTGCGCACGCCGGTTGACCCGGAAAACTGCACGAAAACCGACAGCAGCATCACCAAAGCCGTGGCAGCGGTTGCGGCCTCGTACCAGCGCCGCAGGCGGAAGGCCTTGACCCCCCAGGCAGCCAGCAGCGGAAAGATCAGCAGCAGCGGTCCTACTTCGAGAAGAGCCACCAGCAGAGCGCGAGGATCCAGCACGGAAAGAACCCCCAGGTGAGACGAAACCAGCGCGGGCGGCCAGGCGAATTGGAAGCCAATGGTCTGGTAGGAAGAACTCGGCGGCAGACCCAGACCAACGCGCCAGGGTTTTCAACAGAAGATCCGTCCAGGCGCCGCCTTCCAGGAGACCGATCAGGACCCCGGCTGCCACAACTCCCAACCAGACCCACAAAGCGCGCGGCAGGCGGCGAACCACAGGCCGGGTTCGGTTGGTCAGTATACAGGCCAGCGCGACAATGCCCCACCCGGCGGCAACCGCGGGCAGTTCCGCTTCACCCAACAGCCCCCAAATCGAGATGAGGACTGCCGAAAGGACCGCCCCCAGCCCGGTCCGCCAGCGGTTGAAGGTCAGCAGCAGCAAGAAGATCACCACAAAACCGGTAAGGCCGTTGGCATTATGCGTCTGGATGACCCCGGATGGGTAAACGCCATTGGCAAACGCGAAGGGATACGCAATCGGGCCGGCACCTTCTACAGCCCAGGAATTGACCAGCGCTTCGGATAATGTGGCCCCACTGCCCGCGCCGCTGCCGATCAGGTGAATGCTCCGCCCCAGCCAGGCAACCAGCCCCGGCGGGAGAATCAACAGCAGCCAGCGCGTCCCGGATGCAAATGCGACCACGACCCCGCCCAGGAAACCACCCACCAGGCTGCGGGTAATGCGCTCCGCGAACAGCGCCGCTAACACAATGGCGAGCCCGAAAGAAATGGCCCGGCCCGCATCCGCCGCCAGCCAGGGCGCCAGCGAGCCGACGCGAATTAATTGCGCAGAAAACAGGAGCAAGAAGTGATGGTAGCCAAAAACAACTTTTGGATCCAGCACGAAATGGGGAGGAATATCCCCGGTGGCCATTACCGATGCCGTGGGCAAATGCTGGAAATCGTCAAAAATCGCCGTCCCCCGGCCCATACTGAAGGAAAGATAAATGAGGCCAACCAGCACCAACAACTGCGGCAGTGAGACCGCCCACCCAAATAAGGCTTTCCATCCCTGGCGCAGGGCAACCGCCAGGCCGCCGCCCAGAAACACGATCCCAGCGGCAGTCCAAAAGGCCGCTGGCGCGGGGATGACCTGCGCCAGCAAGTTCGCCAGCCAGTTTTGCATCAGCCAGCCAAGGGCGATCCCTACGATAAAGCCTTCATTCGGATGCAGGCGAAAGGCCGCGCGGGCCAGCCAGATGCCTCCCAACAGCCAAAGAGCTGCCCAGGGGAGTAAGATCAAAGTCGTGAGTGTTGTCGCTGCGGCTGTCATACGGTTCGTTTTCCCTCACCTGAGCATGCTTCCATACGCGCTCGCGTGTACCTTACAGACTTTTTATCAGGGTATTTCCTGTCCAGCGTTTTTATCGACATGCCGCCGCGTCACCGGTACCAGGCGGAGGATTTCCGGAAGGAAAATCGCACCCGGCAGGCTGGCCAGGGTGGTCAGCAGGCGCCATAGAACAGCTAATGCCAACCCCGCCTCCATCGAGACACCTCCAAAATTCACGTACAGGGATGTGATGGTGAGTTCCTGCAGCCCCAGGCCGTTGATCGAAATGGGGAGGAAGGTGGTGACAAAATAATTCAAACTCCACAAAGCGCCAATCCACCAGAACGAAAGCGGCTGGCGCATGCCTTGCAGCAGCAGCCAGATGACGAGGAACTGGAAAAGCATATGGCCATACGTGCACAGCAGCGCCAACACCAGGCTCAGCGGATGGCGCAGCCAGTAGACCGATGAGCGCAGCACGCTACGCACAAATGTTTCCGCCTTGCGATAGACCCAACCCATGCCGGGCAGGCGCGCCAGCGCAGGCAGGAGCGCCAACCGTGGAATATCCAACGTCGATGATAGATCCGCGGGACGCAGGACAATCGCCAATCCGAATGGAGCCCATGAAGCCATTCCGGTCATCCCAACCAGGCGGTCGATCACCAGTGAGGCCGCGCCGACGCCGGCGTCAACATGCAGGTAGAGCGCTCCCGCCATCCGCACCAGGTCTCCGCCTACCGTAGTGGGGAGAAAATTCGAGGCAAACAACCCCATAAAGGTCAGGCGCAGCGACTCCCACAGGCTCATTTTGACGCCAGCGGTCCGAAGAAGGGTGAACCAGCGCAAGCTCACCGAGATTCGCGAAAGCATCATCAGGCCCAATGCAGCCCAGAAATAATGGGCCGGCATGGATCCAAGCACCTGAATAATTTCGCCCCAACCCTGCGAGCTGATCAGATAAACCAGCAAAGCCAGCGATAAAATGGTCCCCAACACGCGCCATAGGGAAACGCGCCCGACCTGCGGCAACTCTGAGCCACTGCCCCCTGCACCAGGCGAGGTGTCTTCCGGGAGACCCTGAGAATTCGAATCAACGGCCATACAGTTACTTTCTCGGTACGAAAAGCTGAATACCCTGGGTATCAAAGTACAGCTCTTCCTGATAATATTTCAACATCGGTTCGGAGACATTCTCTACCCAGGCATTATTCTCCTCGGCAAAGCTGTACACCTCCGGGTCAATAATATCCAGGTGCTGCCGGTCCGTGACAATCAACGCAAACCGGTGGTTTATCAAATCCTGATGGAACTGGCCGAGATAGCGCTGGTTGCCCGCCATCGCCATTTCCATCAGGGTCATCAGCTCATAATCGGGAACCATCCGCACGCCTGGAACCTGTTTGAAGATCTCCAGCTGGCGCTGGGTAATAAACAAAACTTCCCCCTCTGAAGCATGGCTCTGCACAATTTGATTGAGCTTATTCAAATCATATTCAGCCTGCGCGAAGTTGCGCTTTACGAAGGGATCGCCTATATCGAGATTCCAGATGACCGGCACAAGCACCACTGCCAGGAGCAGCAGCCACGGGCGCCAGGCACGCGGGCGGGCGCCGGTCTCGGGAGTATACCCATTCAAGCCAATCGAAGCCCCCACCACCAGCAGCAGGACCAGATAGGCATCCATATTATGGATATTACTGCCCCCGCCGATTTTCGCGCTCACCACCAGCCCGCCCGCAAATAGAACCCCTGCCATTCCGCTCAGGCCTAACAAGCGCAGCGGGTGCCATTCCGCCCAACCGCGCAGCCAGTTTCCGCCGATCAGGACCAGCAGCGGAGCCGAAACCAGCAAGGTAGCCGGCAGCACGCCCAGGGGAAAGGTGGGGCTGCCGCGCAGGCGGTACCAGAGTAAAGCCGAGTTAAAGCTGGTTCCAAAATCGCCGGCGTTTTCGTGCCCGGAAACGAGCACGTAGCTCGCCTGCGCTGCCAGAGCAGCCAGCCCGCCGGCCAGCCCCCAGGCCAGCACCGGCCAGAGGTAACGCATCCAATTTGCCTGCCATCCCCGCCCGAACGCGGCGGGCACGGTAGACCATGCTTTGACGCCGCTGGACGCGGCGGGCACAGCAAGTTGCGCTTTGACGCTGCTGGACGCGGCGGGCGCAGCAAGCTGTGCGATGACGCCGCTGGACGCGGCGGGCACGCAAACGGGCTTTTCCAGAAAGTACAGCGCGGTTGCCAGCATCACCGGCACCGGGATCCAGTTTACCCGGCTGATGCCTGCCCAGGCCGAGGCCAGAACGACAAAGCCCATGGTCTTCCAAAAGCGATTGCGATCGAACCCGTATAAAACCAGGCCGACGCAGACCAGCAGGTGGTAGTAGACCGGCCCCTGCAAGGTAAACAGGGCAGCCCACAGCGCAACCGCCAGGGCAACCCCGCGTCGCAGTGAAAATCGACGCGCAAGCACCAGGCCCGCGGCCAGGCTGAGCGATAACCACAGCAGCACCTGCCAGAAACGGTGAAAACCGATCTCCGCTCCCGGGACCCAGAATGCTATGCTCTGCAGCAGGTAGCGCGTAGGGTGAAGGAAGGAGAGTGGTATCTGAAAACCATACAATCCTTTGGAATACGGCAGCGAGGCATAATAATAGCGGCTGGCTTCCGACCAGGATAAAGAGAACGGGTAATTGCTGATCTCAGGTAGATATCCTAAGGCCTTTACACCGGCCGCATAAAAAATGGTGACCAGCAGCAGCGCAATGGCATATGGGATTTTCTTCCAGGCAGCCAGGAGCAGAGCGCCTATCCCCGCCGCCAGCCAGAATATCCAGACCTGTGGGGCAAAATCCACGAAGTGCTTCTGATAGCGCCACAATACGATCAGCACATACAAACCCCAGGCAGCGGCAATCCCAAGACCATTCAGCCAGCCCAACTTCGCCAGGCGCTGAGAAAGAGATCTGGCAAAGCGTGCCAGCGCCAGGTGAAAGCGCGACCACAGCAGCGCCATCAGCGCCAGTTCGGCCAGGGCAAGGCTTACCGCAATCGACAGCAGAGTCACCCATAACCACGAGTAACTGGCAACGCTGTGACCCGACTCCAACCCGCGGGTGAACAGTTTGGGCAGGCTGGCAGCCGAAAGGGTTACCAGCAGAAAAAAGAACCAGCGCGCGGCCGCCAGATCGCCAGGAACATAACCCTTCGAATCGCCAGCGGCTTTATTCAACCGGTTCGCGTCCATTACTGGCAACTTTAATAACCTTGCGGACGGTATAGATCGGCTTGCCCTGTGATTCGTGGTAGGTACGCACAAGCAGTTCCGCGATCAGCCCCATCAAGATGGATTGGAAGCCCATGATAAAGATCATCGTGCTCATCTGGAAAAAGGGCGAGCCCAAAACGCTAATTTCGAAAAATACGCGCCGGATGAATAAGTACAGCAGGATTGCCAGGCTGATCATAATCAAAAAGATGCCTGCCCCACCGAACAGGTAGATGGGTTTGTTTGCATAGCTGTTGAGGAACTTTACCGTCATCAGGTCGAGGATGACCTTGAACGTGCGCTCCAGACCATATTTGGCTTTGCCAAAGCGGCGCGGGTGATGATGGACAGGCATTTCGGTGATGCGCGCGCCAAACGTATTGGCATACGCCGGGATAAAACGGTGCATTTCGCCATACAGGCGAAAACCGGTGATCACTTCCCGGCGGTAGGCCTTCAGCGTACAGCCGTAATCATGCAGGGAGACACCGGTGGCCCATGAGATCAGCCGGTTGGCAATCTGGGAAGGCAGGCGGCGAGAGAAATTATCCTGGCGCTCTTTGCGCCAGCCGCTGACCACATCGTAACCGGCGGTAATTTTTTCCAACATGGCAGGGATATCGGCCGGGTCATTTTGCAGATCCGCATCCATCAGCACCACAATTTCACCATCCGAATGATCGATCCCGGCGGCAATCGCAGCGGTTTGCCCAAAGTTACGGCGCAGCTCGATTACGCGGATATGCAAGGGGTCAATCGCGGCCAACTCCTCTAAAACCTGTACGCTGTTATCCCGGCTGCCGTCATCTACCAAGACCACCTCCCATTCCAGACCCAGCGGCGAGATTGCCTCGCAGACGGCCTGGTAGAGCAGGCGCAAGCTTTCATTTTCGTTATAAACCGGGATGACAATTGAAAGATCCATTAAGTTACCTGTGGGTGATTTTGTTTCGGGATAGGAATACTGATTTCTGGTGAGACGGTTCAAATTATACTACTCCGCGCCCGCCGGAGACCGCGGTTCCCTTTGCCAGGCGGTGTATCCGCCAGCGGTCCCAGGCCCAACCACCCACCAGCACCAGCCCGCTCAAGCCAACAATCCAGGCAATCATCTGCCAGAAGGGCATTTTGAGCCAGAGATTGGTGTACCGGCCAAGATACCAGTGCGTAAAAAAGCCCAGGAAGATGGCCTCAACCGAAATCCAGCGCCATAGCCAGGCATCGTGGTGGGTAAGGGCCCAGTCGACGGCCCAGGCAGCCAGAAGAGCCATCCAAAGGATAAACAGGCTGCGGTAGCGCGGATTATCCGTTCCGTCCCCGCCGCCGCGGGCGGAAGCGATGATGATCCACAAACCAACCGTCAGCGCCAGCCAGAGGATCCGGCGGCGCTTGCAGGAATCCGCCTCTCTCCAAACGGAAAACAAACCGTAAACCAGGAAAGGAGCCAGAGCATACCAGCCCAGCGAACGGAGCACGCCAATAATTCGCGCCAGCGCAATGGTCGTTTCCGTGATTGCCGCTGGCAGAAAGGGCCGGGCCACCCCATAAATCAATAAAATCACCGCCGTTCCCAGGTCATTGGCATTGGCATTTTTAATCTGTTGATTCAGCGATCCCGAAGCCCGATTGGTGACCAGCATATCCCAGCCCGCAGAGATGCGGAACCATTCCCAGGAAAACGCCAGAACGAATAGAATTCCCAGACCCAGCCCCACCAGACCAAGCACCCGCCAGCGCCGGTCGGCATGGCTGACCCCGTGTTCGAGCAGGAAGAGTATCCCCAGGAAACCGCCGATTGCGACTGCCACGCGGCTGGATATCAACGCCATGCCCAGCAGGCTGGCAATCAGCGCCAGCCAGGTGGATTTCTTGCGGAGGTCCCAGGCCAGGACCGCCCATAAGCCTACCGCACTGAGCCCCACCAGGAATGGTTCGCGCATCTGGCTGCTGGCAAAATAAATCGCGTCCGGGTAAAGCACGGTTATCCAGGCGGCCAGCGCGGCTACCCGTTCATTCCAGCGCAACCGGGCGGCGCGCCACAAGAACGGCACCCCCAACGCGGCAAAAAACGAACCCAGAATGAGGATCAGGGCCGGGCGATGCGCATCCGGGCTAAGATACCGGTAGATCAGCGCGCTGAGCGCCAGCAGGCCGCCATACTGGTCGGTGGAAAACTCATCGCGGAAGGACGCCCAAAGCGGTTTTCCCGAACGGGCCAAATCCCAGGCCTGCGTGTCGCGATAATACGCATCCTTAAAAAGATACCCGGCCTGCTGCTCTTCCTCCGCGTAACCCCACACCGGCAGCGCCAGGCTGAGTCCAATGCCGCCGGCCAGGCGCAGCAAAAAGGCCAGCGCTACCAGCCAGGCCAGCAGCCGCGCGCCGCCTGCCCGACTGCCCCACTGCCACGCCGAAAGCAAGGCAAACAGGACGGGGACCAGCAGAAAGGCTGCCGCCAGCCAGCCGTTCCAGAACAGGCCCGGGCTTACCGCCGCGACACCGGCGCTCAACACAGCGCCGGCAGCCAGCGCGATCAAAAGGCGTGCTCGAAGTCGCAGGCCGCCCGTTTCCAGTGCTTGCGCACTTAGCCGTGCACTTTGAGATGGCAAACTCATTTATTTTCTCGTGAAAACGCCAGAAAAGGCTCGTCTAAAATAGATTGGTTGGTAGAAACACCAATCGCAATTTTACCCTACTTTTGGCTCACATCTCCCAGCCATCCAGCGCGCGCAGCGCCCGCGCCTGCCAGGTATACTCTTCCGCATCGCGGCGGGCCTGCTCGCCCAGCTTGCGGCGCAGGTTTTCGTCTTCCAGCAGCCGCCCGAGCGCGGCGGACCAGCCAGGCAGATCCTCAGGGGGAGCAAAAACGGCGTTCTGCTCGTTCAGCACTTCGTGGATTACCGGCAGATCGCTGCTTAGGATGGCCCGACCGGCAGCCAGGTAGTCGAACATTTTCATCGGCGAGCAGATTTCAGCCGAGTTTCCCCCGCTTGAGCCGGCAATGCTGCGCGCATAAGGCATCAGCAGCACATCCGCGGCAGCCTGGTAGCAAGGCAGGCGGCGCTGCGGCATAAAGCCGGGAAAGGTCACATTCGCCAGCCCATCCGCTGCCGCCCGGGCGCGATAGGCTTCCACATCCTCGGCGCGCCCGCCCACCCACACAAAGGCAGTCCCGGGAAACCGCTGTGCCAGCCCAAGGAACAGATCCGCACCGCGCCCGGCATACAGGTGCCCGGCGCACAATACCGTAGCCTGCTCCTGGAAACCCAGCGCGCGACGCGCCGCGGCTGCATCTGGCAGCTGCGCGTACTGCTCCAGATCCACGCCATTGGGCGCGATCACCACCTGCGCGGCGGGGATTGGGCCGAACGCCTTTTCCAGCTTGCCCAACAGCGCGCGCGTTATGGGCAGCAGGCGCTTCTTTCCGCGCAGCTTAAGAAAGGCGCGAAACCAGAGCGGGCCCAGCTTCCCGGTGGGCAGGTCATGAATCTCAAAAGCCACCGGCAGGCCTGCCAAAAGTCCAAATACGGCTGCCTGCCCGGTCCAGGTATATAACAACTCCGCGCCTACTTCGCGCGCGCGGCGCACGGCTGCCCAGGCAAAGTCGTTGCGTTTAAAGCGCGGGTGGGCCGGCAGCCAGGAAATTTCGAAAGGCTCCGAAAGGCCGTACAGCTCCGAAAGCATATCCCAATCCGCACTCCGTTTCCCCGGCACCAGAAGATGCACCCGGTGACCAGCCCGGACAACGCCCTGACAGGCCTTCATCACCTGAATGCTGTTGGCGGTATCCGAGGGAATATTGGATGTCGAAATACAGGCAATTTTCATAGCTTTTATCCCGTGTTCATCCATCCAATCCGTGTCCCAACCTCTGGCTCTCAAACCTGGATGCCCCCTCAGCCCGATTGACCTCACGCAGCCCGCGCCAGACGTTCAACCCGACCGAGATCACGAAAAATCCGGACAGCAAAGCCGCCTCAACCAGGTAGCCCGTACGCGGCAGCAACACCAGGATCAAGGCAACTTTCGCCAGCATAGTCCAGAAACTGACCCAAAATGGGTAACTGGCAAACCCCTGCGCCAGCAGCAGCGGGCGGTTCCAGAAGAAAATGTTCGCCACACTGTACCCGATCAGCATAATCATCAAGGCCGGATAGGCCGGGGCATACTCACCCAGCAGGTCAAAAGACCGGCCACTGATCGTGAACGGTTCAAACAGGACTCTATAGCCCAGGATAAGCGCTATAACAACGAAACCGGTCCAGCTGGCGGAGATCAGTGTCACCCGGTTGAGCAGCGAGCGCAGCCGCTTCCATTCACGGGCCGCAAAGGTGCGGGTGATTTCCGGGTAGGTCGTGCTGATAAAGGGGTTGATTGGCATGACCACCAGGTTGATCAACGCCAAAGCCATTTTGAAGTAACCCGCTGCCTGTGTTCCAAAGAAAAAGCTTACGATGGGTACTTCGCTGTCGCGCGCAATCATCGTTACCGTGCCGTTGAAGTTCGTGCTGAGTGAAAACCGCATTACTTCACGCCAGGGCGGTAAAACCGATAGCGGCGCGCGCCACCAATCTTTGCCAAGCGCGCGCGGCAGCCAGTAGAAAGCCACCGCGGCCGGGCCTAGCCCAAGCACGATCTTTCCGAGCAGGTAAATCCACAAAACCGTCAGCAGGTCCGCGCGGTACACGGCTGCCAGCCCCAGAAGCACCGCGACCATGCACGGTCTGGATAAAGTTGATCAGCGCCTGGCTGCGGTAGTGGTTGGTCACTTGCAGGACGCCGGTCGAGGATTCACTGATGATGCTTGCCAGGATGGAAACCCCGTAGAGGATGAACAATGGCGTCGTCGAAACGTCCCGGACCACATACCGTGCGCCAAAAGGCGCGAGCGCTGCCAGAGCGGCAAAAGCTGCGAGGGATGTGGCGGCTTCCACCAGCATCGCCGCCTTTACCGCCGCGGCAGCGCGCACGCGGTCTTCATGCGCCAGGGACTCGCCCATGTATTTCACCACCATCTCACCCATTCGGAAAGAGAACAGGCGGTTAATATTGGATGAAAAAACAGTAATGGTGCCCAGAACCCCGAAAACCGCCGCGCCAAGCAGTTTGGCGGTCAGGATGGTAAGAACCGCGCCGAATACGTAGCTGGCAAACAGATAGGATGAATTCTTCACCACCCGGCCTAACAGCCGGTCCTGCAGCCAGCTACGCACCAAACTCATTCCGTGATCACATCGCTGGCCCAGCTTCGCTCAGCCAGGTACCAGTCCACCATGCGGCGCATACCTTCTAATAGATCGATTTGTGGCTCCCAACCCAGGATACGCCGTGCTTTAGAGATGTCCGCCAGGTTCGAGAGCATATCAGCCTTGTGGAAGGGACGGTGCTGGACGTTGGCCTTGCAACCCGTCAGCTCTTCCAGGCGCTCGATCATCTCGTTCATGGTGATCACTTCATGTCCGCCCAGGTTTATGACTTCATATCCAAGCGGTTTCAGACCGGCAATCGTGCCGCGGGCGATGTCATCTACATAAGTGAAGCCCCGCGATTGATTACCGTCCCCGTTGAGCAGCACCGGGCGCCCTTCGCGAATCCACTGCGCAAAGCGGAACATGACCATATCGGGCCGCCCAGCCGGACCGTAAACGGTGAAATAGCGGAAGACGGTCACATCCAAACCATACAGGTAATGATAGGAATGGGCCATTACTTCAGCGGCCTTCTTGCTGGCAGCATACGGCTGCAGCGGCGCACTGCTGTCCGCGGTCTCCGGGGTGGGCTGGGGCGCATTGGCCCCATAGATGCTGGACGTTGAAGCCAGCACAAACTTCGGGATGTTATATTGGCGGCAGGCTTCCAGCAAGTTTAGCGTTCCGGTGGTATTGGTATCCACAAAAGCCCACGGATCTTCTACGCTGGCGCGCACCCCGGCCCTGGCCGCCATGTTGATCACGGCATCGAATGGACCTTGTTCGGCGATCATCGGGATGATCGTGTGCCGGTCGGCAATATCCTGTTTCATAAACAAAAAATTTGGGCGAGGGGCTAACTGAGCCAGGCGCCAATCCTTCAGATGGACATCATACGAATGGTTGAGATTATCGACTCCAACAACACGATGGCCATCATTTAACAGAAGGTCGACCACCTTGGAGCCGATAAACCCCGCCGCACCCGTAACCAGGTATTTTGCCATTACAATCTCACTACCTTCGGGTTATCGCAGCCCAGATCGCCCAGCGCATTGCGCGTGTCCACGATGAGACTGGCTTCTTTCAGGATGGCGGGATAATCGTAGGTTTTATGGTTGGTGACAATGCAGACACAATCCACCTGGCGAACCGCTTCCATCAGGTCGGGCACCGAATCCAACTCCCAGGTGTCGTGCTTGAGGTGCGGGATGTACGGGTCGTGGTACAAAACATGCGCACCCTTGCCCATGATCAAGCCAATCACGTCCAGGGCCGGCGACTCGCGCAGGTCATCAATATCGGGCTTATAGGCTGCACCTAACACCAGCACTTTGCTGCCCTTGAGCGATTTGCTCTGTTCGTTGAGGGCGTCTTGAACCTTGCCAAGCACAAAACGCGGCATACCCGTATTAATCTCAGACGCCAGCTCAATAAACTTGGTCGTGTAATTCAACGAGCGCATTTTCCAGGATAAGTAAAGCGGGTCGATCGGAATGCAGTGCCCGCCTAGCCCAGGGCCAGGGGTAAATTTCATAAACCCGAATGGTTTCGTGGCTGCCGCATCGATCACTTCCCAAACATCCACGCCCAGCCGGTTGCAGATAATAGCCAGCTCGTTTACCAGGCCGATATTGATCATGCGAAAGGTATTTTCCAGCAGCTTGGCCATCTCAGCTACTTCCGTCGAAGAGACCGGCACTACTTGCTGAAGCGCCTGGCAGTACCATGCGGTGGCAACATCCGTACAGTTGGGTGTGATCCCCCCCACAACTTTGGGTGTGTTGATCGTGGTCCAATCCGTACGACCTGGATCAACACGCTCGGGCGAAAAGGCCAGGAAAATATCCTTACCGACCTCATACTTCCCATCCTGGATCAGTTTTGGCAGGACCAGCTCGCGGGTGGTGCCAGGATACGTGGTTGATTCAAGCACCACCACCATGCCTGGATGAACGTACTTTGCCAGTTCCTCTGTTGCGCTGACAATAAAGGACAGGTCCGGGTCCCCGGTGTGACGCAGTGGAGTCGGCACACAGATACTCACTGCATCCGCACTGCTGAGCCTGGAGAAGTCGGTTGTCGCTTCCAGGCGACCATCTTTCACCAGGCGTGCAACCGTTTCCGATGGTACATCCAAGACATAGCTTTCGCCGCGGTTGATCGCCTCTACTTTTCCCGCGACCGGGTCAACACCCAGAACTTTGTAGCCCGCCTCGGCAAACACCACCGCCAGCGGCAAACCAACATAACCAAGTCCCAGGATCGATACAACTGCATCATGGCTCTTTAAACGATTGACTAAATTTCTTTGGATGTCTGTTTCTATCATCTATCCTCATTATCCCCTCTCATTTTGATAACGCTTCGCAAACGTTCCGATCTGGCAAAGAACGTTTTCAAATGAGAGTTTACCTTGTTTTTAGAATAAACTCAACTGTCTCGGCTCGTCTTTCCCGGTTTTTTCGGTACTATCATTTCCAGGTGGATTGGGAATGTCCGGGTCCACTGCACCGGTTTGTTGATCCAATTCCGGCTGCGCCGGCTCGAGCAGCGAGCTCTGCTGGGGCACTTTTTCCAGCCGCGGCGGCTGCCCCGTATTTCCGGCAGCCGGTTGAGAAGCGTCCGCCCGGCCTGGCTGGTTGTGTCCGTTTTGACGCGCCTGCAGGATCCATTCCGGCAGCCGGGCGAAATCTCGTTCCACGCTCACTTTCAAAGAGGGCTGGTGCAGGGCAGCCGCCGGGTGAAACATCGGAATGATCAAGCGGCCTCTTACCCAGGCCGGTTTTCCATGAACTTCACTGATCCGCACATTGGGCAAGAATTTGGACATCGAATACCGCCCCAGGGTCACAATGATGAGCGGGTTGATGGCCTCGATCTGGCGATCCAGGTACGCGCCGCAGGCCAAAAGTTCGTCTGGCAGAGGATCGCGGTTGCCGGGTGGGCGGCACTTCACTACATTGGTAATAAAAACATCCTTGCGTCCGACACCGGCCTTTTCCAAAAGCTCATCCAGAAATTTGCCGGCTGCTCCGACAAAGGGGCGGCCCTGTTCGTTTTCATAAAAACCCGGGCCTTCGCCAATAAGCATGATCTCGGCGTTAGCGGGTCCTTCACCTGGAACCGATTTCTTCCGCGCAAAGCTTAACTGGCAACTTTTACACACCGCCACCTGACCGGCAATTTCCTGCAAAATCTTTTCAGGCTCCACCAGACACCTCCCAAAAATAGGTTCTACTGAAACGGGTAGGGGAAGGTTTATTCCACAAACTGCTGCAATGCTTCAGGCCGCAACTCCGTTAATGTCATCAACAATGCGTCTTCATTATTATCTTGATAATACCGCAGCCGCTCACCAACAATCTCAAACCCAAAATGGTTATACAAAGCCTGCGCGACCAGGTTGTAGCGCCGTACTTCCAGATAGGATAGTCGCGCGCCCCGCTCGTAGGCTGCCAGCAGCCCGCGCGCCAGCAAACGACGACCGATCCCCTGCCCGCGGTAATCTGGATGGGTGGCAATGGTCGCCACGTGCGCCTCATCCAGGATCACCCAAATCACGATCATGCCCACCACTTCCACCCGCCCCTCCGGCTGTGTCACTTCGGCGACCAGGATCAGGGAGCTGTGGTTTTCCGTCAGTTCGAACCGGTAGGACTGCTCGCTCCAGGGCAAACTAAATGAAAGAACATCAATTTCACGCACGCGTGGAATATCCGCAGCTTCCATTGGGCGGAATCGAACCATCAGGTGCTGCGGGTGGGTGTCCATCAACCTGGAATAGCCTCCGCGATGTGCAAATAGATTGGTGAAAGCGATACTACCTCGTCCACCTTGCCCAGGCGCCAGCGCTCCCAGGCAAGCTCGGCCAGGTAAGAGGGCCGGCGCAGGGATTGGGCCGGCGTAGCCATAATCGCATTCTTGCGCCGGCGGGAAAGCACCTGCCGCTCAGCCTCACTCAACTCACCAACCACCAGGGTAGGTTTGTTCAGTTTCAGAACCAGCTCTTCAGCCGTGGTAATCTGCGGCTCGCCGCGCGACTGCCACTTTCCACTGCTGACCTCGTACCACATCACGGCCAGCCTGCCGCGACCAGCCTGCAGCAGCGCGGCCAGTTGAATATCGCGGACCGGCTGGGCCGCTGCCAGTGCGTCAAGAGTCGGGACACCCACCACCGGAATGCGCAGCGCCAGGGCCATGCCTTTCACCATAGCCAGCCCAATGCGCAGGCTGGTAAATGAGCCAGGTCCAATGGCAACGCCGATCACCTGCAGATCACTGGCCCGTATGCCGCAGCGTTGAAGAAGCTCATTGATCCCCGGCGATAGTTCCACAGTGTGGTGCGCTTTCGATTGCCAGGTCATCTCCCCCAGCACGCGCACACCGTCATAAAGCGCCAGGCCAATCCACGAAGTTGAGGTATCTACTGCCAGCAGCATGCCTTTAGCCTCCAAAGACCCGCTTGCGGAATTCCGCCAGCAGATCCTCATAACGTTCTCCCTTGCTGGAGAATGTCATTCCGCGCTGCTCATCGGCAATCCACCGTAAGGTAATCCACAGCCGTTCAGGCGCCAGAACTTCCTTAATCCGTTCAGGCCATTCCATCACCAGCGGGCCTTGCTCGATCATCCGATCCAGGTCGAGGTCTTCTGCTTCCTGCCAATTCGCCAGGCGATATGCGTCCAGGTGAAACAGGCAGTTCCCATCTGGCCGGCGATATTCATTGACCAGTACAAAGGTCGGGCTGGAGACGTTATCCAGCGAACCCCACCCCTGGGCAATCCCTTGCACCAGGGTCGTCTTACCGGCGCCCAGATCGCCCGAAAGACAAATCAGGTCGCCGGGCTGCAGCAGCGCACCCAGGCGAATCCCCAGGCGGCGCGTTTGCTCTGGGCTGCGTGAGAAGAATTCCAGGGTGCGGGCATCGAGTATGGGCATACGATATTATAGCTTTAATATGTGCGGAAGGCGTTTAAAACCAACCCTTCATCCAGATGCTCAAGCAACGCTTTCCTCGGGGATGGTTATCCCCACCTGAGCAGCCAGCAAACGGGCAATCTCACGGGCGGCGTATGGGCGGGCCAGGCGCAGGCAAGCCCCTTTCGCCTGCTGATACAGATCAGGATTATATAACCAGTTCGCCAATGCAGCCACAACAGCCTCCGGCCGGGGCGCCCATACACCGGCCCCATTACTGACCACATACCCCACATTGCCATCTTCCTGCCCAGGCAGCCGGCTGTAAAGAACCATGGGCAGTCCGGCGATAAATGCCTCACTGATTGTCCCGGGGCCGGCCTTGGTTACCAGGAAATCCGCGGCGCGCATAAAATCGGGCATTTCCTGTACAAAACCGTACACGGCGACCGGAATATTCCAGGCATACCGCTCCAGGCTTTCCTTTAGTTTCTTATTGCGCCCAGCGATGATGACCAGCTGCACCGGCAGTCCAGCGGCATCAATTGCGTGCGCAGTGGGCTCCAGAGGACCCATTCCTTCCCCACCGCCTACCAGCAGAACTGTCATGCGGTTCTGCGACCAGCCCAGGCGCGCGCGGATTTCAGCCCGATCGCCGGTCAACTGGCAAAACCGCTCGGCAACCGGCAAACCAACCACTTCCATCCGTTCGGGTGAAATGCCCAGGCTGAGCGCCCGCCGGTATGCCACGGTCGTTGGGACGATGATCAGGTCAGCCTGGTTGGTATACCAGGCGGCATGCGTCGTCACAAGATCCGTAACCACCGTAGTAAAGGGAATTTTGTGCCCGCAAGCGCGGATTGCGTGCGCCATGGGCTCATTCGGCAGCTGGTGAACGGAAACGATCAAACTGCTGGGATGCTCGCGCACCAGCCGCTGCAGGCCCCAGCGAATGTAAGGCCAGATCATCTGATAAAAGAAGCGCGTGCGGCGCGGCCCGTCGCTGATATGATAGCCCATCCCCCACACACGCGGCATCCGGGATAGGGGTGGGTAAATCTCAGGCGCCAGGTGTAGCGGGGGCGGCGCATATTCACGAAAAATATCCACCATCTCCTGCGTGGTTTGGGTGGGGAATTCCAGCTTAAGCGCCTCGATGATCGCCTGCGCTGCGCTGCGGTGCCCGCCTCCTGTATCCGAAAACAAAAAGACAATGTGAGGCAGGTCAGGTTTTCGTGGGCTCATCAGGTCCTCGCGAGATCGTTTTCTTCAACCGGTGCGCCAGTTCGCGCCGCGGAAGTAAAACCTGCCGGCCGCACTTGCGGCACTCCAGGCCGATGTCTGCCCCTAACCGAATTACTTTCCACTCGTTGCCCCCGCATGGGTGTGGCTTACGGAGCATCAAGACATCCTCTAAGCGTAGATCGGGTAACACATTAAGATTATACCACCCCCATGTTATAATCATGGGGGTTACCGTTTACGACAAAAGTATGGAACCATCAGACGGCGCTATGCCATATGTAAAGAAAGCCTATGTTTGGATTATCGAACCTCAATATCCCAAATCTTATTACCACGCTAATTACCCTTGTAATTGCGATTAGCCTGCATGAGTTTGCCCACGCGAAAGTGGCCGATATGCTGGGCGATACGACGCCTCGCATGAATGGGCGGGTTACGCTAAACCCGCTGGCGCACCTCGATCCAATTGGCTCGCTGATGATGATTTTCGCCGGCTTTGGCTGGGGCCGCCCAGTACCGGTGAACCCGTATGTGCTCGGCCGTCATTCGCCCTCCGCGATGATGTGGGTATCCCTGGCCGGGCCGGCCACCAATTTCCTGCTGGCCATCTTCGCGGCTATCCCGCTGCGCATGGGCCTGACTTCGATGGTTGCCCCGCAAGTATTCCTGCCTTCCTCGACCAGTCTCTTAACCGAATTTGTTTTTATCAACCTTTTTCTGGCCCTGTTTAACCTGGTGCCGCTGGCTCCGCTGGACGGGGATAAAATTGCGGACTACTTCTTCCCGCCCGCGGTGGGCCGTGTTTTGGAAGTCATTCGCCCTTATGGACCCATGATTTTAATCTTGCTGATCTTCGTGGGACCCCGATTCGGTTTTAATTTCATTGGTGAGTTCGTTTACCCACCTGTCGCTACCCTTTTCGATCTCTTAATTGGCTAAAACTCGTACCGGAGAAATTGCATGCCCGTTCAAATAACCATCATCGGCTTAAACCAGGTTGGCGCATCCATCGGTCTGGCGCTGGCGAAGGTAAAGGATCAGGTGAAGCGCATCGGCAACGACCGCGATCCCGATGTAGCTCATAAGGCTGAAAAAGCAGGCGCGGTTGACAAAGTTATGGTCAATCTGCCGGCTGCCTGTCGTGAAGCCGATGTCGTGATCCTGGCAATTCCGGTTGACGAAATCCGCGATACGATAGAAATTATCGCTGCGGATCTAAAGCCCGGATCGGTGCTGATCGATACTTCACCGGTACAAACCGCGGCTATGAAATGGGCGCGAGAACTGCTGCCCGGGGATGATCGCTACTTCGTGGCCCTCACGCCCAGCCTGAACCCACTGTACCTGATGGATTCTGGCACCGGGGTTGAAAGCGCGCACGCCGATCTCTTCAAGAACAGCCTGATGCTGCTCAGCACGCTGCCCGGAATTGATGAAAGCGCGCTTACGCTGGCAACCAACCTGGCGCAGATTTTGGGCGCCTCGGCCATGTTCACCGAACCGGTCGAAGCGGATGGGTTGACCGCGAACAGCCAACTGCTGCCATTCCTGGTCTCTGCTGCTCTGGTCAATGCCACCATCGACCAGCCCGGCTGGCGTGAAGCGCGCAAAATGGCAGGTCACGCTTATGCCCAGGCCACCGAGCCCGCGCTACACCCGCATGAAAACCAGGCCCTGGGACAGGCCGCCCTGCTAAACGCGGATAATACCGTGCGCATGCTCGACCAGGTAATCGCTTCCGTGCGTGATCTGCGCGACGCGATCGCCGCTCAGGATGCTGCCGTCATTGGCGAACTCCTCGATGACGCCCGCAAAGGACGCGAGCAGTGGTGGCACGAGCGTCTGACTGCCGATTGGGAACCAAAGACGGCGCAAGGCCCGCGCCTCCCCACCGGGGGTGAAGTATTTGGGCGGCTGTTTGGGATCCGGCCCAAAAAAGATAAAGAACAGAAGTAAAGAGGAAATCCATGTCTACCACTCGATCCGTTTACCCCGTCGATATCGCCAATGTCCACCGCGAACTGCCTCTGTTCGAGATCAAACCCGGGTTGAAAATTGCCATCCTCAACATCCTGGGAGATACCGAGCTGGTCGAAGCCTGTGCGCGGGCCCTGGGTAAGAAGCTGGACCAAATAGACTATGATGTGCTGGTAACCGCGGAAGCCAAAAGCATTCCCCTCGCCCACGCGCTCTCGGTCGTCACCGGGAAACCCTATGTAATCCTGCGCAAATCGTATAAACCCTATATGGGCAATGCGCTGCAGGCAGAAACGCTTTCCATTACTACCGGGCAGCCGCAAACACTCTACCTGGACGAAAAGGACCGGGAAATGATGCAGAGTAAACGCGTGGTGATCCTGGATGACGTAATCAGCACCGGATCGACTCTCCAGGGAATGCGCCTGCTGCTGCAGAAAGCCGGCGCGGATATTACCGCCGAGGCTGCTATTTTCACCGAAGGCGAGCGCGCCAAGTGGGGAAATATCATTTCGTTGGGTCACCTGCCTGTGTTTACAGAATAAGAAAAGAAGATTTATAAGCGGGCGTTTGGCCCGTATTGCGTGCCAAACGCCCGCTTATAACCCAAATCGACGACACCCAAGAATCTTGGGTGTCATTTTTAATCTCCCATTAAGGTAGGAAAAACCCTGTACAAGGTCGGGGAAGATACCGGATTTTTTTGCTATCACCAATCCGATAGGATTGAAATGCAAATCATCAGGACGCTTCAAGTTTACAAATCACATTCAGAAGCGATTTTTTTCTAATCCAACTTTTTTTAAGAAAGGAATGAGTTATGCCTAATTCCCTTACTGCCCTATGGGTGACCCTGCTGGCATTCCTCCCCAGCCTCCTGGCAGCCATTCTCGTACTGGTGATCGGCTGGCTGGTCGCCCTGGTTATTTCCAGACTGGTGCAAAGCCTGCTCCGCCGCACCACACTGGACGACAGAATCGCCGGCATGCTGCACGGTGGTCAACCCGAGCGCATTCCGGTTGAGCACACCATCTCGCTGGTCGTGTTCTGGCTAATCATGCTGTTCGTCCTCCTGATCTTCCTGCAAACGCTAAACCTTGGAGCAATCTCTGCCCCGATCAACACGATGTTGACCCAGATACTGGCGTTCTTGCCCAACCTGCTGGCGGCAGCGGCGCTGCTCCTGGTCGCGGTGGTCCTCGCGACGATCCTGCGCCTGGTGATCACGCGCGTTCTGAGCGCCTCGGGAGTTTCCCAACGGCTTTCGGATAATGCCCAGGTGGAACCGCGCAGCCGGATCACAATTGGCCAGACGATTGGCAACGTGGTTTTCTGGTTGGTGATCCTGTTGTTCCTACCGGCCATCCTTGGCGCGCTCCAGTTACAAGGCATTCTGGCGCCGGTACAGAGCATGGTGAACAACATCCTTAGCGCCCTGCCCAACATCCTGGGCGCGATTGTCGTTCTGGCAGTCGGCTACCTGGTAGCCCGTATCATCCGGCAGATCGTCGCCAACTTACTGTCCAGTACGGGGGTCGACCGCCTGGGCGAGCGGACGGGTGTACAGGGTGCGATGCGCGAACAGCGTCTCTCGGATGTAATCGCAACCGTGGTATTCGTATTAATACTGATCCCGGTTGCCATTGCCGCGTTGAACGTACTCAATATTCCCGCGGTTTCCCAACCCGCCGCAAACATGCTTAACAGCCTGTTGAACGCTATCCCGGCGATTTTTGGCGCCTTCCTGATCATTGTCATCGCGTACTTCATCGCCCGGCTTGTGGCGCAGCTCGTATCCAGCCTGCTTTCGGGCATTGGCTTCAACCGGATATTCTCCGCCAGCGGGCCCATTCCGGTCACCGGGTTAAACACTTCGGACGTTGAGGGGACGCCGGGGAATTACCCCAGCCCGGAAAGCGGCATTCCCAGGACCGGCGCAACCGCATTGCAGAACAGCCGCCCTTCCGACATCGTGGGGTGGATCGTGATGATCTCGATCCTTTTATTCGCCGTGCTGCAAGCCTCTCAGATGTTAGGCTTCGCCGCGCTGACTGCTTTGATCAGCTCATTCATCGTTTCCGCCTGGAGCATTCTGTTCGGCCTGATCATTTTCGGCGTCGGCCTGTGGCTGTCAACCGTCGTCTACCGCATGGTACGCGGCACTGGCACCACCAATGCGGATGTGCTGGCAACGGCGGCTCGCATTGCCATCATTGTTTTTGCCGCGGCCCTGGCTTTACGCCAGATGGGCATCGCCGAGTCGATCGTAAACCTGGCCTTTGGGCTACTGCTCGGTGCAGTAGCGGTCGCGGCGGCGATTGCTTTCGGGATCGGTGGCCGTGACGAGGCGAAACGCGTGTTAGAACAGTGGCGTGGAAATCTACGCACCCAGGCCGCCCGGCCAGGGAATACACCGATCCCAACCACGGGCGGGCCAAGAGAAAATATGGATCTTGGAGAGACCCCTACTCCGCCGGCTACTTTCGGCAGGGACAGCGACCTGCCGCGCCCACCCGCGGATGAGGAGGATGATTTTCCGACCGACCGCATATAACGGTTCAATAGAAACAAGAAAACCCCGGAGCAGAAATGCCCGGGGTTTTCTTGTCTGCTGATTCTTTGTGCTAGAATCAGTGATAGCCGGGGACGCCGACCCCGGCTATCATTTAAGGAGGAGAAGAAGAGAAGTCGCCCTTGACACTTATATTACTGGAAACTTACTGGTGCTACTTGACGGCTAACCTACGCGAAACCTACGATCACCCTACGATGTTCGAAAAATGACAAATTCGTTGCAATTATCGATCTTATCCGTCCGGCTGGCAGTCTGCCGCCTGGTACAAAATCAGCCGGTACCCGATTGGGCTACTGCCGGGAACTTCTTTAGCGTAACCCGCACCAACGAAGAGCTGTCCGTGGTTTGCAATGAAGGGCTGGTCCCCTCGGGCGTGCAGGTGGAAGGCGGCTGGCGCGGGCTAAAAGTGGAAGGCCCGCTCGACTTCTCGCTTACCGGTATTCTGGCTGGCCTGGCCAGCACGCTCGCAAAGGCTGGGATCAGCCTGTTCGCCATTTCCACCTATGATACCGACTACATCCTGGTAAGAGATCAGGATCTTGCGAGAACGGTGGAGGCATTGCAGCAAGCCGGTTACCGATGCAATCCTTAACGTTTCCGACCCGCTGATCGTATATAATGAATCCATGAGCGAAGAAAAAGCAGGCTACAAAGCTGGTTTTGTTGCGGTCGTCGGGCGCCCGAATGTGGGCAAGTCCACCTTAATTAATGCTTTACTTGGGCAGAAGATTGCGGCTGTGTCTCCCAAGCCGCAAACTACGCGGCGCATCCAACTCGGGATTCTCACCCTGGATGACGCGCAGATTATTTTTATGGATACGCCGGGCATTCACAAGCCGGTGCATAAGCTGGGGGAATATATGAACCAGGTAGCCGCCGAGACGCTCGAAGATGCCGACATCATCCTCTGGCTGGTGGATGCGTCTGCTCACCCGACCGCCGAGGACGAAAACGTCGCCGGGCGATTAGGTTCGATCAAGAGCCAGGCTCCTATCCTGCTGGCGCTCAATAAAGTGGATCTGATCTCTGGGGGTGCGCTGGACTCAAACCAGGCAGCGTACCGGGCACTCCTGCCCGGCGTTGAGCCGCTGCGCATATCGGCGATGAATGGCTACCAGATCGATCTGCTGACCAGAGAAATGGTGACGCGCTTGCCTGAAGGAGAAGCTTTCTATAGCGAGGAACAGGTAACCGATCTGTACGAGCGCGAGATTGCATCCGAGTTGATCCGCGAAGCAGCCCTGCTGCACCTGCGCGATGAAGTGCCGCACGCGCTGGCCGTGCGCATCGATGAGTTCACAGAACGGGGAGGATCCGGCGCGTATGTAGGCGCGACCCTTTTGGTGGAGCGCGATTCGCAGAAAGGGATCGTGATCGGTAAAGGGGGGGAAATGCTAAAAGCCATCGGGACAACCGCGCGCAAACAGATCGAGGAAATGAGCGGGCGCAAAGTTTTCCTGGAGCTGCGCGTTAAAGTCAATAAGAATTGGCGGAATGATCCTTTTGTTTTAAATATCCTGGGATACGTCAGCGAAAAGAAAAAAAAGAAAAAATAAGCGGCTTACCGGTACAGCAGAAATCCAAATACGGGAGGGAAAGCGATGGTACCCTGGCTCTTCTGGCTGATGCTGGCCTTTGCTATCGCGGACTGGATCAGTTCGTGGCGCAATTGGAGGAATATCCGCCGGGTCACCAAACCTGGGACGCTGCTGCTGTTGATCGCCTGGTTCACGCAAATTGGTGGCTGGCGCGGCCCGCTGGTTTGGTTTGGCCTGGGGTTGGTTTTCTCGCTGCTGGGTGACATCTTGTTACAAGAGCCTACCCGCCTTTTCCTGTTTGGAATGGCAGCTTTTTTCGCGGCGCATGGGGCTTATATCGTAGGTTTGGCGCAAAGCCCGTTTTCGCTGGACTGGAAGATGATCTTCCCTCTCCTGGGGATCATCGTCATTTATGTCCTGTTCATTCGCCGGATCCATACCGGGCTGCGAGCCCACGGCGAGACCGGTATGCTGCCGCCGGTGTTGGGTTATTCAATCATCATCAGCCTGATGCTGCTTTGCGCTATTTCCACTCTGTTTCGGCCCGGCTGGGAAATGACATCCGCGATCCTGGTGAGCCTGGGCGCTGGCCTGTTTTACGTATCTGATTCGACCCTGGCCTACAATCGTTTCGTCTGCCCCGTGCTCGCAGGCGACGTGGTGGTAATGGTCACGTACCATCTGGCTCAGATCTTAATCGCCGGAGGGGCATTACTGCAGTTTGCCTAACTCGTCTGGGCAAAGCCGGCATCACTTCAATGGCCGGAACCCCTCGCCCAACGCTTCGTGTGCCATGCCGATCACCATAAAAGCCTTTGGGTCCGCCTGCAGCACGATATCTTTGATGCGCGAAACTTCTGCGCGGGTAATTACACAGTACAAGATCGGCCGCGGCTGGCCCGTATAGGCCCCCGTGCCGTCCAGCACGGTCACCCCCCGTTCGAGGATGGTCATAATCTGACTGGCGACCTTTTCCGGGCATGTCGTGACGATCATGGCGGTGCGGAAGACCCCTGAGCCTTCCAGCACCATTTCCGCTGCCAGCCCGCTGACGTAGGTGGTGACCAGCGCATACAGCGCATTTTCCCAACTAAAAATAAAACCGGCCGCTAAAATCACCACCGTATCGGTCAGCAGATAAGCCTGCGAAATCGAGATCCCCAGACGGTGGTTGAGAATACGGCCCAGGATATCGGATCCGCCGCTGGTGCCTTTCCCGCGATACACCAGACCCAGGCCAATGCCCAACATCACCCCGCCGTATAAGCAGTTGAGCACCAGATCGTGCACGATGCCAGTGGGGATAAAGAAGACCAGAAAATCCGTAAAGAAAGCGAAGGTAACAATCGAGAGCGCCGTGCGCAGGGCAAAACGCGGCCCGCCCAGGTATTGCCAGCCGAGGAAAAACAGGGGCACGTTGCCGATAAAAATCATCATCCCGATCGGCCAATGCGTGTAAAAATTGACCAGCTGGGCGATACCACTGACGCCGCCGCTGACCAGCTCCGCTGGGATCAGAAACAAACGCATGGCCAGCGCCTGCACAAACGCCCCGGCCAGGATATAGAGATAATCCTTCAGCGAATCCCGGGTAAAGTCCAGGTTGCGGGCCAGTAACCGCAAAATCTGGCGCACTCCCGGGCTGCGCGAACCGTTCGTTTGCGTGATTGTCTTCGATTGCATCATTCATCTCCTGATAAACTCGCGCGCTGTGCCAGCCGCGCGGCGGTTCCTGGAAGTTTCCTGGGAAACCGCCGCGTGGCGGATTTGGTTCTATATACTGTATTTCCGTTTTGGGATCCCCGCGATACACGTCACCCGCAATACAGAAATACCGAATTCATATCAAAATAGTACGCATCGGTATTATAAGAGGTGGCGGAAAAGCCCGGAAGGGCCGTTCATCTTACTTCCGGCGCGGAAGATCATGGATATGGATGCGCGCAAGCGCGGCGCCAAAGGGTGGCACCCTTGGGGTGGACGCTATTCGTCCCCCAGGCAGGTGCCTACTCTGCGCGCCGTTTCGACCCATTCATGATCCACTGGCACCGTGCGGCGCTTGTTGACCACCATTTCCAGGGGAACCGGCTCCATGCTGCCCTCCTTGACCGCCACCATCACGCCATACTTTTCTTTGGAAATCAAAGCGGCTGTGGCAGTGCCCAATCCGGTGGCCAGCAAGCGGTCCGTGGCCGAAGGGGTGCCGCCCCGCTGCACGTACCCCAGGATGCTGACGCGCAATTCCAGGCCGGTCAGCTTTTCCAACTGCTGCGCGAGTCGCAGCGTGTTGCCGGTCTGGTTGGCCTGAAATTCCAACAGCTTGGCTTTGATCTCTTTCTTATCGGACTTTCCACCCGCATCTTTTTTGTCATTTTCTAACTCGGCAAAAATCGCAGCGTCGTCCGTGGACATGGCTCCTTCCGAAACGGCCACGATACTAAAGCGCTTCCCGCCCCGGCTGCGCCGTAAAATCGCGTCGGCGACTGTTTCTGTCGCATAGGGAATCTCCGGAATCAAAATCACATCCGCCCCACCTGAAATGCCGGCGCCCAGCGCCAACCAGCCAGTGTTGTGACCCATCAGCTCTACCAAAATGATACGGTGGTGGCTGTGCGCGGTACTGTGCAGGCGGTCGACCGCATCGGTGGCAATGGAAAGCGCAGTATCAAACCCAATAGTGGTGTCAGTACAGGCCACATCATTATCGATCGATTTTGGCATCGTAATGATGTTCAATCCCTTCTCCAAAAGTTGATTGGCGTTTTTCTGCGTTCCGCCGCCTCCAATGCACACCAGAACGTCCAGGTGATGACGGTTGTATGTGTCAACCATCGCATCGCGCATATCCATGAATTTTCCGCCAATAGGCATGCGGTTGGGTTTATCCCGGCTGGTGCCCAAAATCGTGCCGCCGGTGGTGAGGATCCCAGATAGAGCCGCCTCATCCAAAGTCACCGACCGGTCTTGCATGAGCCCGCGGAATCCGTCAAAAAAGCCCACCAGGTGCATATCGTATGGCCCGTGAGCCGATTTTCCCAGCCCGCGGAGGGCTGCGTTCAACCCTGGGGTATCCCCGCCAGCTGTTAGAACACCGACATACTTCGTCATTTCATCCTCCAAAATCGCCAACAATTATAGAAATACTATAACACGCCCGGCGGGAAAACCCTATATTTACAATTATTATCCTTTTATATTACAATAGCATTCACACCTGACCGCGGAAATGCAACCCGATCCGCCGGGTCGTTCAACAAACGAGGGGGAACCCACACAATGTTTTACCAATTGATCAGCATAGTCGTTGAACCCATGAAACGGTTATTTCGCCACAGCTCGATCCATCTGGCTTTGGTCCTGTTACTGGCGTCGCAGCTCAGCGCCTGCGCTCCCGCGCTGAGCCAGACCCGCATTGATACGACCCCACCGGTAATCAACGTATGGTACGGCAGCCGCCAGGTTTTCGGCAGCGTGGGCTTGCCCCAAAAATGGATCAATATATTGGGCAATGTAAATGACCCGGAAAGCGATGTGCGCAGCGCAGCTTTTACAATCAACGGGGGCCAGATCATCCACCTTCAGTTGGGGCCAGACGACCGGCGGCTGGTGAGACCGGGCGATTTCAATATTGAAATCGATAGTTCCAGCCTGGTGGAAGGGGAAAATAAGGTAGAAATTTCCGCGATCAACAGCAGCGGCCTGCAGCTGGCACAGACTGTGACAGTCGAATTCCAGCGCCGGACCTGGCCTTTACCCTATCAGATTGATTGGGCGCACGTTGAGAATGTCCAGGAGGTTCTGCAGATCGTGGATGGTAGGTGGACCTGGGATGCAAAAGGCATCCGGCCAGCGGAATTGGGGTACGACCGGGTACTGGCGATTGGCGATATGAGCTGGACGGAGTATGAAGTCACTGTTCCCGTTACGATCCACGGCATCGACCCGAATAGTTACAAAGTTAAGGGAAGCCCAGGAGCCGGTTTTGGAATTAATCTGCACTGGCTTGGTCATACAGATGAACCGGCCAAATGCAACTGGCCCGCCCAACCACACTGCGGCTGGGAGCCTACCGGCGCATCCAACTGGTACTCATTTCGACAAAATGGAATTGATACCCTGCGCATCCTGGCCGGGCCGCCGGAGAGCGAAATAACCATCACCAATCGCAAATTGGCCTTTGGGCACACTTATATATTCAAAGCTCGCGTGGTGGACAACCCGAATGGATCCATTTACGCTCTAAAAGTTTGGGAGCAAGATGTAGAGCAAGAGCCAGCAGAATGGTCTATCCAACATACCACCCAGAACGGGTATGATGGGCAAAGCAACCTGGAGCATGGTTCCTTTCTGCTGGTGCTTCACCGGGTAGACGCCACCTTTGGCAATGTATCGGTCAGGCCGGTAGATGAAATGACCGGCATAATTCGTCCATTCATGCCTTCCCACCTCCCAGATATCGGGTATAATTTAAGAGTCCTAGGGCATTAGCGAATGATATTTTGGCAGGGCTTAATGGCCCACCTGGACAAAAAAACCGATTGCGGGCATAGTTCAGTGGTAGAACAACAGCCTTCCAAGCTGTATATGCGGGTTCGATTCCCGCTGCCCGCTCTCATGACTTCAATAAAAATGTGCGGTTCGCTGGACAGAAACCAGCGAACCGCACATTTTTTAACACCTCCTTGAATATTGCGAACAGTTTATGGCAAAAAGCAGCGTCTGATGGAGGTTATCCAGCGAAATGATGGTAAGATTATTTAATCCGCGTGTACATTTGCACATACCTCCGTGCGGGGTTTTGATAAAGCTTTCGATAGGAATATAAATAATGGCTACCGTAAAAGACTGGCTAAACCAGAAGTTTGTCGAATGGGAAAAGTCACAGGGTCATAAACAGTCATATTATGCTTTTGCCCGCTATCTGGAGGTCAGCCAGTCGGGACTGGGCCAGTGGATGGTTGGCAGCGCTGTTCCTAGCGGCGACGATCTCCTCAATATCGCCAACAAGCTGGGCGCGGATGTCTATGAAACCCTCGGCCTGCCACGCCCAAACGCGGAAGTACAGCGGCTAACGGTTTCGTTTGCCGGCCTGCCGGCGGACATTCGCCAGCGCCTGTCCAGCGCCATCGCCGAATCGGACCAGACCCTGCGGTCGGAGCGGCTGCGGCCTGATTCTGCCGAGGCGCGCAAGATCGTAATCGCGGTTCTTGCAAAATGGGGATTTCGCTTCACGGCTTAATATGCTTTTGAGGTTCAAAAACGGCACATTTGCCATCTTTGAACCTCAATTTTTTTAGGCCGGGGCCGTCCAAAAAACTTTTGGACGGCCCCGATCCATTCCTTGTCCTACTCCCTGCGCAGCCGAGCGGCCTGGCGGATCAGGTCAGCCAATTCGGCGGCCTGCTCATCTTCGGGCAGCTGCCAGGCGACGTTTTCAGCGCGGCGGGCCAGCTCACCGAGCGAGACGCGCACGTACGGGCTTTCGCGCAGCACTTCGGCAAACTGCGCCACAGTGACAGCCAGCTGATAGCGCGGGTCGCTGTCTTCACAGCTCGCGGCAAGACCCATTGTATTGAAGTTGCCGTTTATTTCTTTCACATCGCCGGTATCCGGGTCCTGCCAGCGCAGTTGGACGGTGGCAATGCGCCCCTGCGCGCCTGGCTTGAGATGCACCTCGTACAGCGCCGTGGCGGAATGACCCGCTCCCAGCTCTCCGGCATCCACTTCGTCATTGCGGAAATTCTGGTCGGCGACCGCCCGGTTTTCGTAACCAAGCAGCCGGTATGATGCAACCACATCGGTATTGAAGTCCACCTGTGCCTTGGCATCTTTTGCAATCACCTGCAAGGTGCCTGTCAGGTTTTCGACAAAAAGTTTGCGGGCCTCATCCAGCGTGTCGATGTAAGCGTAATTGCCATCGCCGCGGTCGGCAAGCTGTTCCAGCAGCACATCGTTGAAATTACCCATCCCAAAACCGGCCGTCGTCAGGGTGATGCCATTTTCGACGTACTTTTGAACCTCGCCTAGAATGGTTTCCGCATCGACATTGCCAACATTGGCAACCCCATCCGAGCACAGGATCACCCGGTTATTCGCGCCCTCGCGGTAGGCCTGTTGGGCATAGCGATAGCCCAGGCGCAGCCCGGCCTCGGCATTGGTGGAACCTTCGGGGTACAGGGTGTTGATCGCGTTGAGGATCACGCCGCGCCGGTCGCCGCTGGTTGGTTTGAGCACAGCCCGCGCATCGGTGCCGTAGACCACGATGGCGACGCTGTCGCGCTCATCCAGGCGGTCGGTCAAAAGATGCAACGAACGCTTGACCAGCTCCAGCCGGTTCTCCAGGTTCATCGAACCAGAGACGTCGATCACGAACGTCAGCACCGAGGGCTTGCGCTCAAAATCTTCGACCCGGTAGCCCTGCACGCCAAAGCGCAAGATATAGCTGCCCTCTTCAAAGCCGGACGGCGCGGGCGCTCCATCGGCATAAATGGTAAAGGCGGCATCGCGCGGGGTGGCATACCCCTGATCAAAAGCATTGACAAACTCCTCCACCCGGACGGCGTCATACGGGGGAAGGCTACCATCGTTGAGATAGCGGCGCGTTACCGTGTACGAAGCCGTATCGACGTCCAGGGCAAACGTCGAAAGATGATCATACACAGCGTTCGTTTCCGGGTTGACCCCGTAATCCTGGAACTGGTTATCCGCGGGCTGTGGCATAGTCGGTTCAGGACGGGCGGCCGCCGCCGTGGCCGCTGGGCGCGACTGCTCGACCTTTTGTTCGGGCCGGGTTACAGCCGGCTTTTGCGGTTCGACGGCAATCGGCGCGGGCGTCCCGGACGGCGCGCAGGCCTGGCAGGCAGCCAATAAGATAAACACAAACAAGGTAATCAGGCGTTTTACGTTCATTGGGCAATCCTCCTCAGAAGTTAACCGGATCAATTCACAGTTTGCAGTTCGAAGAAGCTGGTTTTGGCTGGCGCAGCCCGGCAGCTTTTTCTTACCTGATAAGAGGATAGCCCGTACGAAAGAACGGCGCTTGATATGAAGTTGACAAGGAGATGATGAAAGGTTGACAAACGCAGGCGCTCAGGCACCTAAGAGCTTATAAAAGTATAACTTCGCTCACCGGATAGCGCCCCTAGAAACAACCTTTACGGGAACCACCTGTTCAAAAAAGCTATCTCGGATATCTTGTTCGAGATAGCTTTTTTGTCAGAAGCATTCTGTATTAATCCGGGGTCAAGGGTGGACCCAGAAGAGACATGTTATATTTGGTAAAGAGCGGCCCGATCACCTTAGGGTCAGGCGGCCCCATCCGGGATATCGGCCCAAACTCTTCGTAGAACCGGTGCCCGCCGCCAGGGGTATAGACGACGATGATCTCGCCCGTTTGATCGGTGAGGTTCAGGAAAGCATGGGGGAGTTTGGATGGCATATACGCAAAACCGCCTTCATCGAGGTAGTAAATATCGTCGCCGATGCGGATCTTATAACGTCCTTTCAGGACGTGGATGGTTTCCTCCTGCTTGTGGTGAACGTGCAGCGGCGGACCCCCTTTTGGCGCGACCTCAACGATGAAATAGTCGAATGCACCCCCAGTATCCTCACCGGTGACTTTGAAAATGAGATCCCGACCGGGGCCAGACTGGAGTCTCAGCCCTTCCCCTGAGGTCAGTACCTTCGCTTGATTTGCAGCTACTTTTAATCTCCATCATTCCATCTCCGTTCTTGCATCTATAAGGAATTTACGTTATACTTCTAATTATAAGTATTCTAACTATGTTTGTCAATAGGCTAATAATAAGATGTCTAACAATATGTCTATTAAGATCGCACCAAATTTTGAGGAGCGCTATCCAAACTCAAGCGCTACAGCCACAGAATGCGCAATGAACCTGGTCTTCACCGCTGAACTGCTTGAAAAACGCATCAGCAGCTTGCTCCTACCCTTTGATCTGAGCCCCGCTACTGGATTGGTCCTTAGCATCCTGGCAAACTCCGAGACCTCCGTATCGCCAAACCATATCGCAGACCGGTTGATCATCAGCCGGGCCAGCGTCACCAGCTTGCTTGACTCTCTTGAAAAGCGGGGGTTTGTAAAAAGACAGCCGCACCCGTCCGACCGGCGCATGTTATTGGTCGAGCTGACGAACTCTGGCCGTCAGGTTGCCAATCAGTTTCGCCCAATCGTGCACCAATATCAAAAGGTATGGCTGAATGCCTTGAACGAAAAAGAGCAGGAGCAGCTCATTCAAACGCTACACCGGCTGCAAGCGTCTCTCATGGATTCAAGCCTGTAGAATCTGGAAAAATACCGCTTTCAAGCGGACTTATTCTTTTACAAGCTCTAAGTACGCAATTTTGCCCCAATACCGGCCGCGGTCAAATACAGGCAGTGCTTCGCCAAGGCTCCCAAATTCGGGTACTTCAAAGCGCCCAGGCAGGCCAGGTACAGCGCCAGGTGATATTCACGCGGGCGCGCCGGGTCAAACAGGCAGCGCCCGGCGATTTGCTCCAGGCTGTTGAGCAGCGGGTTATCGCCGCTCTGCCACACGTCCAGGTACGCGCGCGCGGAACCGGCCCGTACGGCCAGAACGTGAGCAATCAGCTCTGAGGCCAGGTGCGCGAAGTCGAACAGGGGATGGCCCTCGCGAGTCTGCGCAAAATCGATGAGCCAGACCAGGCTGCCCGGCCCAACCAGCACGTTCTCCAGGTTCAGGTCGCCGTGGATCACCGAGCGCGTCCCCGAAATGCTTTCTTCCAGAACTGCCGAAAGGGGTTCCAATGGGTCGGAGAGGCCAAAGCGTTCGAAATTCGCCGTCCAGCCGCGCAGCAGATCCAGGCGGGTGGAAACCACCCGCGCCATCACCGGCGCGGTGGGGATGGCAGTGCCCAGCCAGCGCAGGCGCAGCGCTGCGCGGCCGTCCACGGGCTCCCCCGCCAGCGAGAACGAGCGCCCGTCCGCGCGCAGCTCGACCTGCCGGAATGGCTGCAGCCGTACCAGTTCCCCGGCTGCCAGCGCCAGGTGGGTTGGGTCTCCGGCAGGGGCCAACAGCGGCAACGGCTGGCGCGAACGGCTTTCCATCACCGGCTCCAAGACGTAATGGGGCGGGAGCAGGCGATCGTATTCAAAACCGAGGCGGAAGGTATACGGCCGGCGCTGCATCCACCAGCTCGGGCCAAATGTTTCAAACAGGCGCAGCAGGTGGGTTGGGTCGGGGTTTTGCAGCAGCGCCTGGCGCAAACTCATGGGCGGGTGGTCCGGCTCAGCGATGAAGGTGTACTGCACCGCTGCCCGGTCTACGCCGGTTCGCTTTCCATTGGCCAGCGTCACCGGCGGATGCTGGATACGCGCCGTCATGGGCGGAAGGCGGTCTTTGACAAAGCGCTCGTAGTTCTCGAACTCCTGGCGGATGGCCTCCCGCGGCCCAAGCTTGACGATGGTAGGCGCATCGGTGCAGCCGTCCGGGCGAATGGGCCGCACCAGGAACGTGCGCGCGCCCGAGTAGCCGGAGAGAAATTCATTCTCCACCACCAGGCGAGCGTAATCGCGGAACAGTCCCCGCAGCAGGCCGCTTTCCACGATAGAAAGCGCCAGACCGGCCGGCGTTTCAATGGCCAATTCGAGGCCGGGCTCCACGGTCTGCATTGCTCCCGTTCCGGATCGCCCTGCCCGTACAGCCCGGCGGCCTTGCCCAAGGTACGTTGCCAGCAGCAGCCCGCTGCCCAACAGCAGGCTCGCCAGCCCGGTCGAGGCGGCCTGCGCCGGGCTCATTCCAAAGAACGAAGAAACCTGTACATCCAAACCCCGCGCGTAGGCCTGCGACTCGCGTACAGTGCCGGTGACGCCCTGGGCAGGCACCCAGCGCAGCCGCAGCTGCACCGAAAGGCGCTGACGGCCCGGTTTGCGCGCGGACAGGCTCCAGCGCCAGGCGATCTCCTCACCGGCTGGAACAAAGCGCTCCTGGTCGCCAGAAGGGGCAATGTCAAAACTGACCCCATCCAGGCGGGCCACGGCGTACAACGTGTACCCATTCGGGCGCGGGACGGGTACTTCACGCGTTTGCAGCGAATGGTCGGGAAACTCCGCCCGGGCAACGTACCCGTCTTTGGACGGCACCAGCGCCAGGCGGATCACGTCTGAGTCGCCCAGGCGCAGCCGGTCGGGCCACTCCAATTCAACCAGGCGGCCCTCGATTATATCCGCCGGTTGTACTGTAACCGCCGGAACAGCCGTAACGGCCGGTTGCGCCGTTTGCGCTGGGGCCGTACTGGCAGGTGCTTCCGCCGCGGTTGTAGCGGTTGCCTCCGCGGCTGCATGCGTTGGCTGCGCGGGGGCCTGGGTTGGCGCCGCGACGGGCGACTGCTTTTCGGATTGGGCCGGAGCCTGGGATGGAGTTGCCGCGGGCGAACAAGCCGGTATGGCAACCAGCAGCACGGCAAAAAGCGCTAAGATGAACAGGCTGCGCATCACCCAACTGCGCCGGGCGGGCGTTTTCACGGCACGCCTCCTGGCGGCAGCGTGAAAAGGGTCGGGGCTATCGGCGCGGAATCGCGCAGCACCTGCGCCGGCGTCAGGGCATAGGTCAGCGCTGCGATGGAAATGACCAACAGCAGCAGCCCAAGAATCGTCAGGAAGATGCGCGTTCGTCGAGACATAGCAACCGGTGGTGTATCAGGCGAGAACAATCCATTTCCGCTGGAACGGTGAAGTGTGTGCGATGAATTTAAATAAGTATAATACCAATAACCAAGCCATTTCTACCGGAACAAGGACCAGATTATGTCTGCCTGGGATGCTTATCCTGACCATTACCGGGAAATCGAAGTCAACAAAATACGGACCGCCGTGCGTGGAGGGGATTGCGCAGCAGTCATCGGTTTGAGCGGGGCCGGGAAAAGCAACCTGATGGGCTTTCTGGATCAGCGCGTCGGAGCGCTGTCCGGCCAGGGCAACCCCACCTTCATCCTCGTGGACGGCAACCGCGCGCAGCCGCGCACAGCCGATGGATTGTTCCGCCGCATCGCGCAAGCGCTTGGGGACCCACCCGGTTTGCCAGACGCCAGTGCTGCCGCCATCGACGGGCTGGAAAGCGCCCTTTCGCGGCGCTTGAAAGATTGCCCGAGCGGGTTGTGCCTGCTTTTCGACCGCTATGATGCCCTCAGCCCCGCGGAGCGCGGTCTGGCCTCCGGGCCGCTGCGCGCACTGCGCGATACGTTCAAATACCAGCTTACCTACGTGATCGCCGCCCGCCGCCCGCCCGAACTCTACGGATGAGCTGGCGGAATTATTCTATGCGAATATCCTCTGGCTTGGGCCGCTTTCGCTGGAAGACGCGCGTTGGAGCGCTGCCCAGTACGCGGAGCGGCGCGGGCTGGCCTGGGATGATCCAACCCTCTCAAAACTGATCAGCGCCTCCTGGGGCTATCCCGCGCTGCTGCGAGCGTGCTGCGAAGCTTGCGCAAGCGGTGCGCTGCCCGAGCTGGACGCGCTGCGCACGCACCCCGCCGTCCAGCGCCGCGTGCAAGAATTTTGGGCGGACAACCCCACGCCGGAGGATCTGCGCCGGTCGGGATTGGCGGGGCAGCCGCTGTTGAGCGCGGCCCAACCCGCAGTGTCCGCGGAAAGCGCCGAGCTGACCGCCAGCGAGCACCGCCTGCTGGCCTGCTTTCAGGCTCACCCGGGTGAGGTGTGCACCAAGGATGACCTGATCCGCGCGGTATGGCCCGAGGAGCGAGTATTGGAAGGTCTACGCGACGACAGCCTGGCCCAACTCATCCGCCGCCTGCGACAGAAAATTGGGGCCAACAGCATTCAAACTATTCCCGGGCGCGGCTACCGTTACTCGGCGGAATAGCGCCTGGGATTTTTCCGTGCGCGCCAACGCACGATTGTTTCAACCTGGAAATGGCGCTCCTGTGATATAATTTTTTTGCGCTGGTGAGCCACCTTACGGGCCCGTAGCTCAGTGGCAGAGCGCGCGGCTCATAACCGCTTGGTCGCAGGTTCGATCCCTGCCGGGCCCACTATTGCACAAACACCTGCCGCAAATACTTTCCCTCTTTTGACCCTGGTTTATTACGGCTGTGCGTGACCATTCCTCTTGCCTAATTATTCCTTTTGCGAACCTAAAGGAACCTTTTATGGATGTAGAAGTAACGCAGGCATTATCGGCCTACATCTCCCAGAACATTCTGAAGCAGTCAAATCGCAGCCTTGGACAGGATACCCGGCTGCTCTCCTCTGGATTGATTGATTCCTTCAGCCTGATCGATTTGGTGCTGTTCGTCGAAGACACTTTCGGGGTAACAATTCAAGATACAGAGCTGAATGCCAACACCTTTGATACGATCGGCGAGCTGGCAGCATTGATCGAGACCCGCCGGGGCGGCTAAATCCGGGAAACCAATCATGCATGAGACAGTTGACCAGATCCTGCTGCATTATTTCTCCCGTAATCCCGATCAGGTTTGTCTTACCTTACTGCACGCCGGCCAGAACGACCGCCCGGTAACCTATCGAGAACTGGAAGACGTATCCGTCCGGTATGCGCTTGCGTACGCTGACGCGGGCGTCCAGCCAGGCGAGGTAGTGATCCTGATCCTGCCGCACGGGTTGGACTTAATTGGGGCTTTTTGGGGCGCCGTACTGCATGGCGCGATCCCATCGATAATGCCGTTCCTGACCGAAAAATTACTGCCGGACCGCTACCGCAAGGACTTGACCGCCCTGTTCGAGGTTACCCGCCCGGCAGCCCTGGTCACCTATGCAGAGTTCGCCAATGAGGCCGGCCTGACGTTACCCACCTTGCTGTCGGAACCCTCCGCGCCTGGGCGCGCGCCTTCTTTACGCGCGGTTCTGTTATCCAGCCAGGTTTCGCCCGCAAACGCGCGCGCCGCGGATCTGCCGGGCTCGAGGCGCAGCCCGCAAGATATTATCTTTCTCCAGCACTCTTCCGGCACCACCGGGTTGCAAAAAGGCGTCGCAATTTCGCATGTCGCGCTGCTGAACCAGATTGCCAGTTACCGCCAGGCAATCCACCTATCGGACAAGGATGTCATCGTCAGCTGGCTGCCGCTCTATCACGACATGGGCCTGATCGCCGGCTTCCTCATGCCGTTTATCGCGGGCGTGCCGCTGGTATTAATGTCCCCGATCGATTGGGTGAAGGCCCCCTACCGGCTGCTGCAAGCCGTAAGCCATTATCACGGGACGCTGACCTGGCTGCCCAACTTCGCCTATAACTTCTGCGCGCAGAAGATTCGGGAACCCCAGTTAAAGGGCGTCGATCTTTCCGGCTGGCGAGCCGTGATTAGCTGCTCTGAACCGGTCTACTGGAACAGCTTACGCATGTTCGCCGAGCGGTTCCGCCCGTATGGTTTCCGGGAGGATGCGCTGGCAGTCTCTTATGCCATGGCCGAAAATGTCTTTGGCGTCACCCAGGGCGGCATCGACCAGCCCATCCACCTGGATAGGGTCGATTCGTTGGCCTTACAAACCGAAGGCGTTGCCCGCCCCGCGGGCGATACAACCCAGGCGTGGGTAGAGATGGTCTCCTGCGGGCCGGTGATCCCCGGCACACAGGTGCGCGTGGTGGATTCGGCCGGCAGGCCACTCCCAGAGCGGCAGGTAGGCGAACTGGCCGTTCATTCCGACTGCATGCTGACGGGCTATTACAACCGCCCGGAGGTTACCGCGCGGGCCTTCGTCGACGGTTGGTACCTGACCGGTGATTATGGTTACATCGCCGAGAACGAAGTGTATATCACCGGGCGGAAAAAGGATTTGATTATTGTCGGCGGCCGGAATATCTTTCCCCAAGATATTGAGGCTGTGGTCAATGAAGTGGAAGGAGTGCACCCGGGGCGCGCGGTTGCCTTTGGGCTGGTCAATGAAGCCCTGGGGACCGAAGATGTGGTACTGATTGCAGAGGTGGACCTGGATGAAGCCCAATGCAGCGACCCGAGCGTATTCCAGGCCCTGGAAGATGCCATACGCCTGGTGGTCAACCAGGCCACATCCATTTCGTTAAGACATATCCACCTGGTTCAACCCAATTGGTTGATCAAAACCAGTTCGGGAAAAATCGCCCGCGCCGCGAACCGCGAAAAATTCCTGGCCTGGCAAAATAACGCCATCTCCACTTCAACCGGGGTGTCCTAACCGGACATTCCCCTGACTGCACCTTTATGAACTACTCAACCTGCCGCACCGTTCTCCTGTTACTGATGAGCCTGCTTTTGCTTGCGGGCTGCGTCAATCAGGAAGATGAAGCGGCGCAAACGGTTGAGCAGGCTTTGCAAGCATTAGCCAACCAAAATGCGAACCTGGTGTCCAACCTTTCTTGCCAGGAATGGGAATCCAACGCGATTATGGAAGTGTATTCCTTCAACCTGGTGAAAACAACCCTCGACAACGTGCGCTGTTCCACGCTTGGCAAAGAGGCGGATGGTTACACCGTTCATTGCAGCGGGGCCATTGTTACCAGCTACAATAACGAAACGAGTTGCATTGCGCTGGATCAACGGACATATTTTGTGCGCGAAGAAAGTGGAGATCTATTCGTATGCGGTTACCGGTAAAAATCCTGCGCTTCCTTTTCAACCGCGAAACGATCTGGGCGGCCTTGTTGGTACTGCTGGTATTTGCCATCATCATCATGACCGCGGATAGTTCTCCAACCTGGATATATCAGGGATTTTAATGCCCATCCAGACCGTTCTCATTTTTGTTCTCATCGCCATTTTCCTTCGCCTGGTACCCAACAAATCCTTGCGATTGTGGCTGCTCAGCGCGGCCAACGTTCTGATGATCTACTGGCTGCAGTCGCAAATCCCCGTCCGTTACTTGAACTTCTGGCTGCCCACCCTGACGATCTTTCTTACGGTGGTCAGCTGGTTCCTGATTACCCCGCGCGAAGAACTGCGCTTCAAGAAAAACCTTCCCATGCTGTTGTTTCTGGTTGGGGCGGTTTTGCTGGTGGCTGCCAGCCGCTACTTTGATCTCACCCGGCATTTTCTGGCCTCCCGACCACCACACTTGCTGCAAGCCGCCCTGGTGATCGGGGTCGCCGGGCTGCTGACTGCGCTGCTGGTCTATTTCGCGCGCAAGGCAAAAGCGCTCCTGTATGGGGCGATTGTCTTGCTTATTGGCCTGTTCATTGTTCTCAAAGTGCCGGCCCTGTCCCTGGAAGCCAGCCGGCTGCTGCGCATGACGGTGGGCCAGACGCCCACACTGGCGACCGCAATCGATCTGCGCTGGCTGGGCTTTTCTTACCTGGCGTTCCGTTTGATCCACACCTTGCGCGACCGCGCCATGGGACGCCTGCCCGTCGTGAACCTGCAAGAATACTTCACCTACGTGGTGTTCTTCCCTACCATCAGCGCGGGGCCGATCGATCGCCTGGACCGTTTTATGACTGACCTGTGCAAACCCAACTCCCTGGATACGTTCTGGGAAGATGGGTTATCGGGTGGAAAACGGCTGCTGCTGGGAGTATTCAAAAAGTTTGTCATCGCCGATACTCTGGCGCTGATCTCGATCAATGCGACCAACGTAGACCAGGTGACCGGCAGCGGCTGGCTCTGGTTGTTGTTGTATGCGTATGCCTTCCAGATCTTCTTTGACTTTAGCGGTTACTCGGATATTGCCATCGGCCTTGGCCGAATATTGGGCATCCGCGTACCCGAAAACTTTCGGGCGCCTTATCTCAAGACATCCCTGGCCCAATTTTGGAACAGCTGGCATATCACCCTCACGCAGTGGATCCGGGCGTATTACTTCAATCCGCTTACCCGCTGGCTGCGCTCCTCGAAATGGCACCTGCCGGTGATACTGGTACTGCTGATTGCACAGGTTACCACCATGTTAATCATCGGCCTGTGGCATGGGGTGACGCTCAACTTTGTCATCTGGGGACTATGGCATGGAATTGGCTCCTTCCTGGAAAACCGCTGGATGGATTTTTCTCGTTCCCGTTTGGAGAATATCAACAAAAACCGCTTTGCCCGTGTGGGCCTGGCGGGGGTTTCGACCTTTGTGGTGTTTAATTATGTTTCATTGGGCTGGCTGTGGTTTGCGCTCCCCGAACCTGCCCAGGCCGCCCGCGCCCTTCTACGCCTATTGGGTATTGTATAAGATGGCAGTCCATGGACTATAAATTTGCTCGCAATTTGCTGTTGAAGGCACTGATTATTTTTATCATCGCGAATATCCTGTTCGCGTCTCTAAACGTGGCAGCCTGGGCCGGAAAAGTCTCGCTCTATAATCACCTCCTTCCGGGCCGGCAGCGATTTCCTTTTGGCGAGAACTCCGCACAATCGTACAACGTCAGCGTCTATAACCTGGATGCATTGTTTGCTTCCCACCAGATTTCGGGGCAGGCGAAGGCGGCCGATGAGTACCGGGTCCTGCTGATCGGCGACTCTGCCGTCTGGGGAACACTGCTCAAGCCGGAAGAAACGCTGGCCGGGCAGCTCCAGGCGCTCCACCTGAATGTCCCTACCGGCAAAAACCCGCGCTTCTATAACCTCGGCTACCCGACCATGTCGCTGGTAAAAGACCTGCTCATTCTTGAACGGGCGCTGCAATACCAGCCAGATATGATTTTATGGTCGGTAACGCTTGAGTCACTGGTGCGCGATAATCAGTTCAATTCGCCCCTGGTGATGCATAACCTGGATCAGGTTGCCAACATCGACCGGCAGTACGCGCTCAACCTCAACCCACCCGCGAATAAGGCTAATCATAACGGACTGGCAAACAGCGTTTTCGGACAGCGTCGCGAGATGGCTGATCTGGTACGGCTGCAAATGTACGGTGTTCTCTGGGCCGCAACCGGACTGGACCAGTATTACCCGCCGGTTTACTCCCTGGCTTTGCGCGACTTTGAAGTGGACGCTTCATTTTACAACCTGAAAGAGCCGTTGAAGGCCAGTGACCTGGCCTTGAATACGCTGCGGGCCGGGTACCAGATGGCTGGGAAGACGCCTGTGCTGATTGTGAATGAGCCCATTCTGATCAGCAGTGGAAGCAACAGTGATATCCGCTACAACTTCTATTACCCCCGCTGGGCCTACGATTCCTACCGCACGCTGCTGGCGGATACCGCGGCGCGCGAGAACTGGCTCTATCTGGATGCCTGGGATTTCGTCTCCGAGAGCGAATTCACCAATACCGCGGTACACCTTTCTCCGTTTGGTGTCGGCCAGGAGATCGAAATTCTACAAGCAGCGCTCCCCGAAACCATCCAGTCTGGGCGCGTTCCCGACCTGTCCGAGCTTGCTCTGGCATCCGGCGCGCAGGCCGGATTTGAGCCGGTGGACCCTACCCCAGAAGTTTCCACGGCGAATCCAGCCACAGCCGAGCCTGCTGCGACTGCACAGGATACTGCTGTTTCTCCTACAATCAACCCAATCGATATTGCAACGCTCCCCGCTACAACCACGCCAGACTCGATTGATACTGCGGTCACCAGCGTCCCGACCGGTGGGGCTTGCCTGGCGCCCGAGAAGTGGCAGGAAATGCCGGTAGTCCCGGAGTACGTATCGAATAAGGCGATCCAGATTTACCAGGCCGGCCTGAAAAGTGGAAATAACCCCAAGGTTTTTTCGGTCATCGGGGACTGCCAAAATGTTCCGACCGTGTTCCTGGGCATGTTTGAAAACCCCAAGAACTATAAGCTTGGAGAGGAATACGCCTATCTGCAGCCAATGATTGACCATTTTTCCGGTTCGTTCAACCGAAAGGGGCTGGCTCGCAAAGGCGGGTTAAATGTGGCAGCCGCGCTCTCGCCGCTGCGCGCTGACCCGAAGCTATGCGAAAAGAATGAAACGCCGGTACAGTGCGAGCTGCGGGTGAACAAGCCCAGTATCGTGATTGTAAGCCTGGAAGAATGGTGGTCAAAGAGCCCGATTGATACCTATGAAGGCTACCTGCGCAAAGTGCTGGATGAGATTATCGCGCATGGGGCTGTGCCGGTCCTATCTACCAAAGCCGATAACCTGGAAGGCAACCACAGCATTAACCAGGTAATAACGAAACTGGCCTGCGAGTACCAGGTTCCGCTGTGGAACTTCTGGAGCGCCGCGCAGCCGCTGCCCAGTCATGGTTTGTGGACGGATGGGTTTCACCTGACCACAGGGCTATATGATTTCACCCAGGCAAAGAACCTGGCAGCCGGCCGCTCGATGCGCAACCTCACCGGCTTACAAGCCCTCGATCAGGTCTGGCGCGGTCTCAACCGTCTGCCGGTTCGCCAGCAGCCAAAGTGACTATCCGGCGTTAGCCGGACTATCCGGCGTTAGCCGGACCACGTCCTTAATGGACAAGCACCACGGTACCCAGGCCGCGGTTTTCGCGTTCGCCGGTTTTTGGCACGGGCGTGCTCCAGCGGAAGATCCACTTCGCTTCCTCGGGGCGCATGTTCACACAGCCGTGGCTCATCGGCACCCCAAAATTATTGTGCCAGTACGTGCCGTGGATTGCTACACCCGTTGGGTGGAAGTAACTCACCCAGGGCACACCGGGTAAAGCATATCCGCTGATATCCGATGTTATTGGGTCGTCGCCCATATACTGTGAGCCCATCTTCGAGGTCACGTTATATTTGCCGGTGGGTGTTCGCCAGGGAAGTTCACCAACCACCTCTTTATCCAGGCCGGTTGAGACTTTTGTGCGAAACACTTCCTTGTCATATTCATAGGCAGTCAGCGTCTGCTGTCCAATCGAAATTTCGATGCGCTTCTTTTCCGGAGGCACATCCGGCGAGAGGGGGGTAAGTTCTTCCGGCTGGATCAAGCGGATATGCTCGCCCCGAATATAATACTTATCCTTGCTCCAGGCTTCGGTGACCTGATAATAGGGGCTTTTATCCGGGCCTTCAATAATCCCGGTGACCCAATGAACCGATTCGTAATACAACGGATAGAGCTGCGTCCACGTGCTCTTCGCTTTTAAGTACAGGGGATACGTGACCGGAACCGTAATCTCGCCCAACTGGCCAGTCTTCGGAAGCTGGCTGACCACCGGGTTGAGCCGCTGCTTCACAATCTGGATGCGCGCGGAATGGACATATCCCCGCCACACCCGGTACCAGTTCGGGTTATAGGCAGGCCCATGATCCGAGACAACCTGCTCATACAGGTTCACCAGCTCATCTCGATTGCGCTGGTAAACAATGATGCTCTTATCCCACGGTTGTTTATAAACGCTAACCGAAGCAATTGCCACCCGCCCCACCAATTCTTCCGCTGCCCAATCCGGATGGTATGTGGAAGGGTTTAAAATATTGGGATAGGCCAGCCCCAAAGGAACAAATGCGCCTAACTTTAGAAAATCTCGCCGTGAGTAATGTGCCATAACAAAATTATAACGTAATTTTACCGGATAAAGGCAGTTTCCTCTGGATTCGGTTGGGCAAACCCTAGAAAATTGTTGAATATTGTGACCAGTCTTGTGATATAATAAGGTTCGACCTTCGGAAAGATGATTGCCCGCCATCTTATTCTCGAGATGGCGGGTTCTTGTTTCCCTACAAGGACCCATCCTCTCGTATGAGGAAATTGTCCATCGGGTGACGATGGCATCACACAGTAGTGAAGTTTTTAAGGAGTTGAAGAATATGGAAGCGAAGCTTTATGTAGGGAACCTATCCTACGAGACGACAGAAGACGAACTGCGCAGTCTTTTCACCCAGGTTGGAACCGTAAACGAGGTTGCCCTCATTAAAGACCGAGAGACGGGAAGCTCGAAGGGGTTTGCTTTTGTCACGATGAATAGCCAGGAAGAAGCGAATAAGGCCATCGAACAGTTCAACGGGCGGAGCCTGGGAAACCGGGAACTGACCGTCAATATTGCTCGCCCTCGCGAAGAGCGCCCGCGCAGCAATTATGACAGCAATTCGCGCGGTGGTGGTGGCGGCGGTGGTGGATACCGCAGCAATTCCTCCAATTCGCGCGGTGGCGGCGGCGGCGGCAATCGTCGTTACTAAAATCACAATCAGTTGATGGGAGATTGACCACGAAATTGGTCGATCGAGGGGTGAACGCCTTCATCCCGCCCCCATCGTTACTTTAGGCGAAAAAAAACATCAAAGCCTGTTTGTCCCCCAAAGGGAACGGCTTTGATGTTTTTTTCTGTTTACCAGACGGACGATTTTATCCGGCTACTACCCGCGTTGAACGCGCCAGAGCCTTCTCCATCTCTTCGATTTGGGCTGGGGAATGAATGAGGTTAAAATTATCCGCGTGCTTTTCCCGCACATGTTCCAGCGCCTTTTGTGTCACTTCTTCCAGCGTCTCGCCTTTGACAACAAAAGAGCAGTTCAATCCCATATCTTTGCAAGAATATCTGATCAGCATCTTTACCTCAGCAGGTATTTCCATAACAGAAGCCTCGCATCCAGGATATCCCCTGAACTCTTTGCGGGTGTTCCTTTGAATGTTTCCTTTTCAAGCAATTACATAACAGCGATGTTTACCCCAAAAGCTTTGAGAATGCCCGACATCCGCCTGTTTGGCGATACCGGCGAGACATCCCGTTCCCTCGAAATTTTTCCGCCTTTTAGGGTAATTTCATAATTGCCATTGGGGAAGATAATGAACTTCTGGGTGCGCGGGACAACGCCAATGCCCATTTTCCGCAGATCCAAATGACCGGAGTTTGTCCCGCTGCGCTGCACGGTCAGTTTAACCACATTTTCTTCAATGCGGATATTACTTAAGGAATGGTTCAGGTTCGGGAGAGCGGCCTTAAAACTGGTAATCATACCCAGCATGGCATCCTTGTCCATCGGCTGTGTCGTAAAATCAACCAGCTGATAGTCATCGGAAAGGTATTGGTCCACTTGTTCCATGCTCATGGAATCCAGCGCAGCAAAATACGCCTTTACAATATCAATACTGTCCATAATCATTTCTCCTAATGGGTTGGGCCCGTACGTATCATGGTGTTGTGCGGTTGGTTTTACCCAGAAACAGGTAACCACGAGCGGTGAACGGTGAGTGAAATACAATCCTCCGGATTGCGCAAACGGGAAAGCAGAGCCGGATCATGTTTATAAAACAAAACAGGCTGTCCACGTAATGATGCAGACGGCCTGGGTAGGTATTCTGTGTCACGATTGGGCAGAATAATTCCTTATTGTGGACAAATTATACCATAGTTCGAGCGGTTGCTGGGGGTACAGTGGAGTTGTAAGGTGAATTTGAGCAGCTCAGTCACTTTACAACCCCAGCAGCGCCTGGAGACGCTTCTTTCTCGCAAGTTTCCGGAAATGCCTGTTCTGGAAGTATAATTACAAAACTTACGCTAACGCGAGAACAAATATCGCATTCCCCCCCAATTGGGGTTTCTGTGCTGGAGCAGTATCCATGGATCCAAAAAAAATTCGACAGGATTTTCCCATCCTGCAAGATGGCGCTGGGCAAAAGAAGATTATTTACCTCGATTCTGCTTGCCAGAGCCTGCGCCCAAAAGTTGTCATCGATACGATTAATCAATATTACCTGAAGTCTTCCGCGTGCAGCGGGCGCAGCATGCACCGGTTTGCCGCCGAAGTCACCCGCCAGTGCGATCAGGCACGCACAGGGATGGCAAAATTCCTTGGCGCAGGAAAAAAAGAGGAGATCGTTTTTACCCGCAATACCACCGAGGGCATTAACCTGGTGTCCAATTCTTTAGGCTTGCAACCGGGTGACGTTGTTCTGATCGGGGATAAAGAGCACAACTCCAACCTGATCCCCTGGCAAACCCTGTCGAAAAAACAGGGCATCCTGGTTAAGATTGTTCCTTCGAAAGCGGATAACACCTTTGACCTGGACGCATTTGAAAAGCTGCTCGATTCAAAGGTCAGGCTGGTTTCGTTTGGGTACACTTCCAACCTCGACGGCGTCACGATCCCGGCGGAAGAAATCATAAAAAAGGCCCATCGCAGCGGCGCGCTGGTGATGCTCGACGCAGCCCAGGCTGCCCCGCACCGCAAGATCAACGTTAAAACGCTGGATGTGGATTTCCTGGCCCTTTCGGGGCACAAAATGCTTGGCCCGTCCGGGACGGGTGTGCTGTACGGCAAGTACCAGCTTCTCGAGCGCATGGAACCATTCCTGGTGGGCGGCGACACGGTTGCCTCTTCCACCTACGATACTTGCGAGTTCCTCCCTCCCCCGGAAAAATTCGAGGCCGGCCTGCAGGATTACGCCGGGATTATGGGCATGGGGGCCGCCGCAAAGTACCTGCAAGACGTAGGCTTCGAGGCTATCCAAAAACAGGAGCTTCTCATAAACGAGTGCATCACAACGGAAATCAAAGACATCCCTGGGCTCAAGCTGATTGGCCCAGCGGACCCTAAACTACGCGGCGGGATCGTTAGCTTTACCATTGAAGGCATCGACTCGCACCGGATCGCTCTTATGCTGGACCAGATGGCAAACATTATGGTGCGCTCGGGCCAGCACTGCGTTCATTCCTGGTTCAATGCGCACCATATCCAGGGTTCGGTGCGCGCCTCAGCATATTTTTATAACACCCTGGACGAAGCTGTTCTGTTTGCCGCAAATCTAAAGAAAATCCGAAAGGTGCTCTAACCCTTATGTTTTGCATTGTTGCTTTTATCGTTTTATCCATTTTAGGCATCTTCAGCGCCGCCAATCGCGAACTGGCCAGAGAGGCCATGGACTGTGTTTTCCGCAGGGTCACCCTGCGCCCGTGCAATACCGGGTTCGATGAAAAAATGAAGGCGCGCATTTTGGGTACGGTGATTACCCGCTCGGAAACCGCGGCGATGGTGATTAATAAGAACTTTGAGCTGCTGTCCTGGGTGTTTTTCTTCCTCTTCCTCGCCAGCAGTATCTGGTCCGTGCGCGGCATATACCTGTTTTACACCACCGGGAGCTGCAACGGTTTGAATTCCTCCGGTTTTTGCGTATTCGATCCAGCCGGTGCAAACAACCAGGTTTCTACAGGGACCGGGTGCAATATCAAGCCAAAAAACGAGAGCGATTTATCTCTAAACGGCATCGACCTGACCGCCTTTCCGGTGATGAACCCAACTGCGCAGGATAAGATCGTTATGATTGGCTGTTATCACTGCGATTACACCCGCAAAGCCTATCCGATGACCCTTGACCTGGTGAATCGCTATCATGCCAGCTTTACCTACATCAATTTCCCTACCAAGGAAGATACGGATTATTTCAGCCGGCTGGCCTATTGTGTAAACCAGCAGGCCCCTGACCGGTTCTGGGAGTTTAACCAGCAGTTCTTTACCGGTGGGAAAGAGCAGCTAGATGATCAGGCCTTTGTTGATCAGACCCTGACCGAACTGGGGATCGATGCAAAGTCGGTTCAAGCCTGCGCCGGCAGCCCGCAAACCATAAGTACCGTGCAAAAGCAGTTGATCGAAATCCAAAAGACCCGTTTCTATGGAACGCCGACGATATTTATCAATGGGAAAGCTTTTGTGGGTCCCAAACCGTACCGGGTGTACGCAATCCGGCTGAAAGGGCTGCTCTACTGGCTTCGATAAGAATAATAATGATGTTCCGGCTATCCGAAAGGATACCGAAAAGGTTCAATTTCACGAAAGGATAGGGGAGATATGCCTGAAGTTGATTATTCGGTTCCAGTCTCCAGATTGATAAACGTTGGCGACCCGCAAGAATCACTCAACCACCCCGATTGGCAGGGCGGGCTGAACTGGCTCGATTACCAGGCACAGTTCGGATTACAGCCTGATCATATTCCTGAGCTGATCCGCATGGCCACCGATGATGAACTTCACCAGGCAGCGTCAGATTCTACCGAAGTCTGGGCTCCAGTGCATGCGTGGCGCGCTCTGGGGCAGTTGAAAGCCGCGGAAGCAATCGAGCCGCTGCTTGGTTTGTTCCACTTTGTAGACGACGAAGGCGATGACGCGGTTGGCGAAGATCTTCCGGAGGTGATGGGAATGATCGGCCCGGCTGCCATTCAGCCTGTCGCCGCGTACCTGGCCGACTCGAAAAACCTGCTTTGGGCCCGGGTTTCGGCGTCCGTCAGCCTGGAGAAAATCGGCAACAAGCACCCGCAGTCACGGCTGGAGTGTATTAACGCGCTCTCAGCGGTGTTGGAGAACTATATCCACAACGACGAGATGCTAAACGGCGAGCTGGTCACTGCGCTGGCCGAGCTGGGCGCGGTCGAGGCCGCTCCGCTGGTCGAGCAAGCCTATAAAGCCGACCGGGTAGACGAAAGTGTTATGGGCGATTGGGAAGACTTTCAAGTCGAAGTCGGACTGCTCGAAGAGAGAATCACTGATCCGGATGAAGACCTGGATTTCAACCCATTTTTCCCCGCGCTGGGTGGCGAAACGCAGAAGCGCCCGGTAAAAAAAGAAGCCAAACAGGTAAAGAAAAAACGCAAGCAGGCCAAGGAATCGCGCAAGAAGAACCGGAAAAAGAAAAAATAGAGCTGGCAGCAAACCAAAAGCCGCTCCCCCGTGGAGCGGCTTTTGGTTATTATGGGTTATTTATTGCACGCGCAGGTTGAGCGCCAGGTTGCACAGGGTGGTGTTGCTATTCACCAGGGCCCAATTCACGGTATAGAAACCGGCGGTGGACGGGGCAATCATATCCACAACTACTTTCACCGTCTCGCCCGGTTTGACAGTCTGGTTCAGATCGTAGCGCGCTTCATATTTTTGCAGTTTTGAACCGCTGACGAACATGTAATCCACCGAGTTCGCGTCCCAGGTTTTGGTGCTGGTGTTTTTGATCGTCCAAACGGCGTCGAAATCACCGGAGCGGGAAATTGGCGAACTGGGGGTCACTGAAACGATCTGGCAGGCGCCGCCGGAAGTAACCGGGATGCTCGTACCGCTGGTAACATTTTTGAAGGCATTGAAGGCGTAGCGGCCGCTGCCGTCCAGGCGTACTGTAACCAGCGCCACATCCTTGACCACATCCGGCAGGTTGATCGAGAACTTTACATACCCGCTGGCATCGGTCGTTACCGAAGGAGCGTACACGTAATCGCGGAAGAAGGTGTAGTACGGGCCAACGCGCACGCTGAAGGTGGTGTTCGCGGGCAAGTTGCGCGCTTCGACCGTGACTGTCTTGTTCGATTCCACGCCCGTGAAGCTGAGGGTTGGTTTCGTGCCCGTTACGGGGATCGGAGCAGGTTCTACCGGCGTGTTCGGAGTGGTGTGGTTGACGAACCGGTTGTAAGCGAACCAACCTTCCGCGCTTTCGAAACGGATAGCGATGATCGACACACCCCGCAGTTCAGCGGGGATCTTATAGGTCACCGCGAACGCGCCGCCAATGCCAGAATTCGTCTGGCCAACAACAATGCCATCGACCGCGTTGTTGCCAGCGACGTCCATACGGACGGTGAAGTTAATATTGGCCGGGAAATCCCGGGTGTGCACGGTCACCGTCTCATCCACTTTGACCGCCGCAATGGTAATAAACGGAGTTGCGGCAGAGACCGGTTTTGCGAGCGAAAGCACCATCAGGGCCAGCAGCATGGCTGCCATGCTCAAACGAACAAATCTGGATACCAGATTTTGCGACATTGTATTTACCTCCACTTTCTCAAAAAACTGCTCTCACCGGGATAAGCCCGGAGGATTATTTTTATGAACTATCGTACATTTTCGTACGAATAGGAGACGAAGAAATAGCGGAGAAAGTTCCCGCTTTTCGAAAAAGATCAAAAAAATCCTTTTTTTTGCAACCTGCTTGCCAAAAATGGTGTTCGGAGCATAAAATACAGGTATGTCCCCATCCAAACCCTACCAATGGCTCTTATTCGACGCAGACGGCACCCTCTTCGATTATGATCGCGCGGAGACCAAGGCGCTGGAAGGCACCTTCCGAGACTTCAACCTGCCCTTCCTGGCGGAGCACAGCGCGGCATACCAGAAAATTAACCAGCAGGTCTGGCTTGACTTTGAAAACGGCCAGATTACGGCTGCCGCCCTTCGCGTGGCGCGCTTCGAGCGCCTGTTCGCGGCGATTCAAATCCAGGTAGAACCAGAAAAATTCAGTTTGCGCTATCTGCAAAACCTGGCAGCGGCTTCCGACCTGATCAACGGCGCCGAAGAAACGGTCCGCCAGCTAAAAGAGATATATCACCTGGCGTTGATCACGAACGGCTTGATGGATGTCCAGCGCCCCCGGCTGGCCTTCTCCGCCATCGCGGACTGCTTTGAAGCAGTAGCAATCTCTGAAGAGCTGGGCGCGGCGAAGCCCGACCCGCACTATTTCGATCTCCTTTTCGAGAAAATCGGCTGGCCCGCGCGCGATACTGCGCTCGTTATCGGTGACAGTCTGAGCTCGGATATCCAGGGTGGGATAAATTATGGGTTGGATACCTGCTGGTTTAATCCAAAAGAGAAACCGCGAAACCCAAATTTGCCAGTCACATATGAAATTCGCAAATTAGAAGAGCTGTTATTGCTATTTAAATAAATCCCAAAGAAGGGACCGGTTGGATCTCGAAAGAGCGGTTGCATTACGAAATCACGATGCAACCGTTCTTTTAATTTGTTACAGAACTTACAAAATTGAAAACAGGAGTTATCATTTTTTTACGGCTGCTTTTATTGAAACCACCCCGTTGATTCGATATAGTAATAATGTATCTACCGTATTTTTGACCATAACGATGCTATGACCAAACCAATTTATTATGAATAACGCGCTGCGCGTCCAAACCAACCTTTTGCTCAGCCTGCTCAAGGCGCATAGTATTTTCCCGCTCGGTCGGATGGGAGAAAATTACCTTAAGGACGCATGGGAACCTTTTTAAGCTGCCAAATATTAAGGGAAAATTGATGGAACAGGGTTTGAAAAAGTCGTTATGGAACAGCATAGCCGGGGCGCACGGTCAGGCCTGGCGGAAAAGCATCCGCTGGTCCTTGATGCTCGCCATATCCGGCAGCACGCTGCTCGCCCTGCTCGTCATCCTTGGGTTATTGTTTATTCTGATGGCTGGTGATGACTTTATCCAAACCCGCAATCTGGTGCTGGTTGTTGCAGCCGCCGGAGGGCTGTTGTTGTGGCTGGTATGCACGATCGCGATTTATATCTGCCTGGACCGTCTGGTCTTGCGCCGGATTGAGGGAATGCAGAAAGGCGCCGTCCAGGTGAACAGCGGTGATTTTCAATACCGCATCCCTATCGAGCAGCCGGATGAGTTGGGCAGGGTAGCCGAGCAGATTAACCTGCTGGCCAGCGGGCTGGATAGGCGCGAAGGGCAGCTGGTGAAAGCGCATGAAAAAGCGCTGATCGACGGCCATTTCAAGTCAGACCTGCTTGCCAAAGTCAGCCATGACCTGCGCCAACCCCTCGGCGTCATCCTGGGTTTTAGCGAGATGATGCGTGATGAAATTGTTGGCCCGGTTACCAACCATCAGCGCAGGGCAATCAGTGAAATCATATCCAGCACCGCGCGTCTGAGCCAGCTGATCACCGATTTACTGGATGCTTCGCGGATGGAATCGCACGGCCTGCACCTGCGCATCGATGCGTTTTCACCCGAACTCCTGCTGCGCCAGCTTTGCGATCAGGTGAACCTGACGGCCGAGTATAAGGGCCTGGCACTTGTCACTGAACTAGACCCTGATTTACCGAAAACGCTGTACGGGGACCCAAACCGTTTGCTGTTGATGCTAAACAATCTGACCGGCAATGCAATCAAGTTTACCCAGCAGGGCAGCGTCCATGTCCGCTTATTCCAGGCAGGCCCAGATCAATGGGCGTTCTCTGTGACGGACACTGGAGAGGGCATCCCGGTGGATGCTCTGGAACACATTTTTGAACCGTTCTGGCAAGGCAATGACCCGGCCACCCGTGACAAGGGGGGGGTAGGTTTGGGCTTATCGATCGTTCAACAGCTTGTCCAGTTGATGGACGGGCACATTCAGGTCGAGAGCACCGTCGGTGTGGGGAGCACATTTCGCGTGACACTGCCCCTCGATCTCAGCTTGCAGAGAGGAGAATAGACGTGGACCCAAACCGAACAAAACGAACTGCCCTTGTCATTGAAGATGAAGTTCAGCTGGCAGCCATTTATGTCAAGGCGCTCGACCTGGCTGGATATCAAACCATGGCCATCCATAACGGCCGGGAGGCGATGGAACTACTTCAACTGGCTGTTGAGGCCCCCGCACTGGTTGTGCTGGATCTTAACTTGCCGCAGCTTTCCGGAAAGGAAATCCTGCGCTTTATCCGGCGGGATCCCCGCTTCATCAAAACGCGCGTGATGCTAGCTACATCGGATTCGGCGGCGGTGATGGGTGAGATCGAAGCCAAGTCTGATATTGTGCTTCTGAAACCCATCGGCTTTACCCAGCTGCGCGAGCTGGCCAGCCGGTTTTACTAAACGGTTCCCTCCGGGAAAAAGAGTAGGATAGGTGTTTGCGGCGCGAATTGCGCCGCAAACACCTATTTATTTACAAAAGCAATCCATTTTTGGTATACTCACCACGATACTGACAGGTCGTGTTTCGATAATCCGACGATCTGTGCAATGGAGTATGACCGATGATCTCAGGTGCAGTTCCATTCCTTTACACCCCGGACCATCAACTGCACGCTCCTGGGGGTGAGTTTGAACAGGGCAAAATAATCGATTACCGGGATTTCCCGGAGCGGATCGACATCATTTACCAGCACTTGCTGGCGCGCGGGCTGTGTTTACCCGTGCGCCCGGCCCGCGCGACTGGTTTCGACGATCTGCTCGCGGTGCATTCTCTACCGATGCTCGATTTTCTCGAAGCCATTTCGCATACCATCCAGGATAAAAACCGCTACATTTACCCGGAAGCCTTTCCGATCCGCAGAGAGACGGCTGCGCGCCCAAAAAGCCTGGTAGGACGGTTAGGCTATTACAGCACCGACACCCGCAGCCCGGTTGGGCAGAACACCTGGAGAGCAGTTCTTTCGGCGGCGGGGATCACCCTGCAGGGAGCAGAAATGCTAATGCGGCATGAGACCGACAGCGTTTACGTTCTGTGCCGCCCGCCCGGGAACCACGCCGGTCCGGATTTCTTTGGAGCCTACAGCTATGTGAATTTTGCCGCGCTGGCCGCCAGCCGCCTGCTGGCATTGGGAAGGGTGGCTGTGCTGGATCTTGACTACCATCACGGTAATGGCACCCAGGCGATTTTTTGGGAAGAGCCGCGCGTACTGTATACCTCGCTGCATATCGATCCGAATCTGGATTTTCCCTACTTTACCGGCTACGCCAGTGAGACCGGAGGCAGCCAGGCTCCCGGCAGCACGTACAACCTGCCGCTGCCCCCCGGAACCACTTCCAACAGTTACCTGGCCGCATTAGAGGCGCTGCTGCGCGCTGTGAGCGTTTTTCGCCCCGGCGCGCTGGTGGTTTCATTAGGTTTCGATGCCTATCAAGGCGACCCAACCAGCGCATTCCGCGTGGAAGCGGGTTCATTCACTACACTTGGTAATCGCATCGCCGCGCTGCGTCTGCCCACTCTGTTTGTACAGGGCGGCGGTTACGCCATCGAAGCGCTCCCGGCGCTTGCGGAAAATTTTATCAGTGGATTTTTGCAGGGATTGCTGGCAAAATGACCATTTGAAAAAATCTGCCTAAAAATTCCGCACATTTATTGAAAAATTTATGGCATTTGATAGCGATTTATGTGAATAATAATGGTGTCTTTATATTTAAAACGAGCCTCACTATACACCTCAGGAGCTGTCCAATGAAAAGAATCGCTTTTGCTTTACTAGCTGCGCTGTTAATTGCCGGGCAACTTATTACCCCGGCTGTAGCTGCGCCCACTGCCGCGGCGTCGAATGCACCCGCATTCGACTCTACCTGCGGGGATACTTATACCGTGCAACGGGGTGACTACCTGACCTTGATCGCCAGTTTCTGCAATGTAACCTATAGCCAAATCCTGGCCTGGAACCCCTTTATCATCAATCCCAACTTCATCTACCCCGGTCAGGTGCTGCGCCTGATCCCCGGCACCGGCTCCACAGGCTCAACCATTCCCGTCACGAGTGGCACCTATGTGGTACAGTTCGGCGATACGCTCTTTAAAATCGCCGTGCGCTACGGCACTACTGTGAGCAGCCTGCTCGCGGTCAACCCGGCTATCACCAACGCTTCCCGGATCTTTGCGGGCCAGGTGATCAATCTCACGGGGACTACCACAGGCGGTACGACCGGTGGAACCACCGGCGGCACCACCGGATCAACGGCGCGGGTTACCGTTTCCACCCTCAGCGTCGTGCCCGGTGGCAGCGTGACGGTAACGGTGACCGGTTTCCCAGTCAATACGGAAATTGATTACCGCATTGGCAAGCAAGGCGCCGCCTATTCTGTCGTAGTGGATGGGAAAACCAGCGCCAGTGGAGCTACCGCTGCAACGGTCGTCATCCCCAGCACAGCAGTCGTAAGTGAGAAGTGGGTCATTTTCGTCACGACCACGGATCTGGCCCAGGCGACCGCCGTCACCTCAGCCGCTATCACCATAAAATAAAAAACCAAATCTGCACAGGCGCACCGCGGTTGCCACCCGGTGCGCCTGTGTGCTATTTAACGACCGCGGCCAGCCGGCTGCGCAGGGCCGGTTCCGGGAGAGCCCCGGCCCAACGGTCCACGATTTGGCCGTTTTTCACGACCATCATGGTGGGAATACCGGATACGCCGTACTGCCCAGCAATGATGGGGTTTTCATCCACGTTGACCTTGGCAATCTTCGCCTTACCATTCCATTCACGCGCCAGCTTATCCAGTGTTGGAGCAACCATCTTACACGGCCCGCACCAGGGCGCCCAAAAATCCACCACCACCGGCAGCGGCGAACGCATCACCTCCTGGTCGAAGGAAGCATCTGTAACGGCGACCGGTGTCCCCTCGCCGGCGGCATAAGAACCGGCAGCGTAGGAACCGCCGTTGCCTGGCGCTGTTGGGCGGCTGTACGGGCCGGTCGATGTTCCGCCTGCGTAGGCTCCCGCGGACGCGCGCTGCGGCTGTGCTTTTGGTTCCGGCTTTGGCCCCTTGCCCAACAAGTATTTCGCGTGCTGTGCCAGATCATCACGATAGATATTCTCGGCCTGGCCTAACACCTGGCCGTGCTTAACCGTCACCAGCCCAGGCGTGCCGCGAATGTTGTAGCGCCGGGCGGTTTCCGGGCTGTCTTTGGTGTGCAGCTGCACCACCAGAAGCTGGCCCGCGTTCTCTTTCGCAATTCTTTGCATCTCCAGATCGAGCGCCGCCGGAGCAGTCGTATCGCTGAGAAAAACCAGCAGCACCGGCAGCCCGGCATTTAACACTCGTTCAACGCTTTGATCGCTGCTAAACAGGGGGGTATCAAATATTTGAGGCATAATCTCCTCCTTTATAACAAAACCAATAAACCCTCTCTTATATTTTACAGAAAGAGCGTTAGAAAAGTATCAGACAAAACTCAATTTTTAATCAAAATTCATGCCATAAGTAGAACCATGATAGACTCAATAAACCCTTCGGCATCTTTTCACCCATTTACCACATATGACCACCACCCTCCTAGCTCTCAATGACGTCACCTGGACGAACATCGTCCAGCCAAATTCGGAAGAAATCCAGGCCTTAGGCCGCCGCTTCCCCAACTTTCACCCTTTGAATCTGAAGGACTGCCTGACCGAACTGGAATACCCAAAGATCGATCACCACGACCATTACCTGTTCCTGGTCGTGCAAATGCCTTACTGGGACCCAAAAGAACGTATCTCCCGCCCCGCCGAGGTGGATGTCTTTATCGCGCATAACTGTCTGGTCACATCGCATCGGGGTGAGCTCAAGCCGCTGAACGAAATGTTCGCTGCTGCTGAAGCGGACCCCGCCGTACGGGAAGAATGGATGAGCCAGGGCGCCAGCCCGCTGCTCTACCGCCTGCTCAATGCGCTGGTTGAGAATTGCTACCCGATTGTCCATAAGGTAGGGTCTAACCTGCGCCACATCGAAGACAACCTGTTCAACAACAACGTCCAGCACCTGCTGCACGAAGTAGCTGTCCTGCGCCGGGATATCATCGTTCTGCGCAGCATCTTCAAGCCGCAGAATGAGATTATCGATACCTTAATCAAGGGTAACTGGCCCTTCATCGAAGAGAATCTCGATCCTTACTGGGGAGATATCAGCGACCACCTGGCCCAACTGTGCCTGCTGATGGACCAGTATTCCGCGGTGATCGAAGGCTTATCGGATACCATTGACACCCTTGCCTCGCACCGCATCGATGAAGTTGTGCGCTTGCTAACAATTACCACTGTACTGACGCTGCCGGTTACCTTGCTGGCAACCATTTTTGGCATGAATACTCTCATGCCATATGGTGACCACCCGCTGCTGTTTTTTAGCATCATTTTGTTGGGTATCATCCTGACCGTCACCCTGGTTTGGTATTTACGAACAAAGAAGTGGCTGTAAAATAGTAAGGGGGATGTTATTCGGGGTAGATTAAAGGAGATGCGATGAAACCTATTCAGCAGGCTCTTTATACGCAGCCGCAGTGGGTGCAGCCCAGAGCATCGCAGAACCGTTTTGAACTGCGCTCTGGGGAGGACCTGTACGCGGAAATTGAATTTCCGAAGTGGTACGGCTCGCTTGCCATCGCGACTGCCGCCGAGGAGCGCTGGACCTTCAAACGCGTAGGCTTTTTTAACCCGCGGGTGACCGTCCGCAACGAAGGCAGTGAAACCGAATTAGCCGTCTTCCGGCCAAAATGGACCGGCAATGAAGGCACCGCGCAGTTTGCCAATGGAGCCGCGTACACCTGGAAAACGGCCAACTTTTGGGCCACCGAGTTCGTCTGGCTGAATGCGACTGGCGATCCGCTCATCCTTTACAAGCAAGGAGTTGAAGCGCCCTGGCTGGCAGACCTGTTTAAAACCCAGGCTCGGGTAGAAATCCAACCCTCCGCGCAGGGACTGCCAGACCTCGCCTTGCTGGTTAATTTGGGCTGGTACCTGATCGTCCTCAAGCAGCAGGATGACGCGAGCGTGGCCGCTACCGCGGCAGTAGGATAAGCAACGAACATACAGGAGCGAAAGAATGCGGTTCGAAGAAGAATATCTGGATGTTCTGCAGAACATCGAAACAGCCATCAACGTCCTTCGCAAGGATCATCCTGAACTGAGTGATTATCAGGTTGATTCGGCCCTGGAAGCGCTCGGCCGGACCTATCAACGTGAGAAAGTGGGTGGAGAAGCAGTTCTACCCAAACCGGGCCTGTCCAGGGAAGTTTACAATTCGGTGAGGATGGTTTGCGAATGGCGGCTGGGCCGGGAGAATATGGTGGATGACGAAGGCCAGCCCATGAGCAGCGAGGCACTTACCATCGACGAAATCCAGGCCTGCCTGAAGCACCTGCGCAAATCGATCACCACCTGGACGAAGCACGGGGGCTCGCAGGGCTACCTGAATTACATTCGCCAGTTCCTCGGATAAAAATGCAAACTTACACAGTCCCAGCCGCGTTTCTCGATCGGGCGCAGCCCTTCCTCGAATCCCAGGAACTGATCAACGGCCTGATCCTGGGGATCACTGTGCGCATGCGCGAGCGGCCCGATTGGATGGATGCCCAACCCTACCTGGCCACCGTGGAAGCAGACAACGGCCAACTCATCCTGGCAGCCGCCATGACCCCACCCAATCACGAGCTTCTCGTGGCAGCAGTCCCCAATGTTCCCCAGCAAGCGTTAGACCAGCTAGCCGAGAGCCTGCGTTCTGGCGCTTGGGATGTGCCAGGGATCAACGCCGAAAGTTCTCTGGCACTGCGCTTTGCGGAAACCTGGACGCGCCAGACCGGCCAGGCGCATCACCGGAAAATGCGCCTGCGCGCCTACGAGCTGCGCCGCGTTCTCCCCCGCCCCTTCCTCCGGCCGGTTTTCTACGCATGGCCGCATCCGCCGACCTGGAAACCGTAACCCGCTGGCGCGCGGAATTTACCCGCGAATCGCTGCACGAAGAGCCTGAAGAAAACATCCAGGCCCTTGTCACCCGCCAAATCCAGGCCGGCAGCGTTTTTATCTGGGACGACAATGGCCCGGTCTCCATGGCCGTCAGCACTCGCCCCACCCGCACCGGCATTTGGGTCGGCGGAGTTTACACGCCCTCGGAGCTGCGCGGGCGCGGTTATGCCTCGGCCTGCGTGGCCGGCTTGAGCCAGGCGCTGCTCGATTCGGGCAAATCATTTTGCGCCCTGTTCACCGACCTGGATTATCCGACTTCCAATGCGATTTACCAAAAAATCGGTTACCGGCCGGTTGGCGACTTTATGGTTTTCCATTTTCATTAATTTCTTTCTATTTTTATTGCCACGCCCTGAGGCATATGCTATAGTGGAAGCGATGAACAGCGCTCCAATCGACCGCCAGGAGGAAATTAGCCTTCTGATTCGCGCAAAATACCCGATTCTGTATATTCTATCGTGGGAAGAGCGCAGGATCGAAGATACCCTGCGCGCGGTGGCCCAGGAGCGGCGCAAACACCTGTATGGGTGGACGATCACGGATGGCATCCTGCCGCTGGATGATTACGATGGCCCGCCAATTGACCCGGCTACCAGCCATCCAACCCGCGCGCTGGAATTCCTGGCCCAATCCCGCGAGCCGGCCATCTTTGTGCTGAAGGATTTTCACCCCTTCATTGACGAGCAGCGCGGGCTGCCCGAATACCCCGTAATCGTGCGCCGCTTGCGCGACCTTACCGGCGAGTTCAAGCACACCAACAAAACCTTGATCATCCTTTCGCCGCTGCTGCGTTTCCCACTCGAGCTAGAAAAGGATATCACCGTCCTGGATTACTCCCTGCCGACCCCCAAAGAGCTGGAAAAGTCGCTCGAGCGGGTGCTCAAGTCGGTGGGCGAAATTGGTAAGGTAAAACCAAAACTGGACGATCCGACCCGTGAAAAGGTGCTCAAAGCCGTTCAGGGGCTCACCTGTACCGAGTGTGAAAATGTTTTAGCCCGCTCGTATGTGCAGACACGCACGCTGGATATCAACATCATCCTGACCGAAAAACAGCAGATCATCCGCCGCTCGAAGGTGCTGGAATACTTCGACGCGCAGGAGGACATGAAAGCGGTGGGCGGTATGCCCCTCTTGAAAGATTGGCTGGCAAAGCGCAGCCTGGCCTTTAGCGAGCGCGCCCGCCAGTTTGGCCTGCCGGAGCCGCGCGGCCTGCTGCTGTTGGGCGTGCAGGGTGCGGGCAAGAGCCTGGTAGCCAAAGCCATCGCCAGCCAGTGGCAGATGCCCTTGCTGCGGCTCGACCTGGGCACTCTGTTTAGTGAGATGGTTGGCTCTTCCGAACAAAACATGCGCACTGCCCTGCGCCTGGCCGAATCGGTGGCACCCTGCTTATTATGGCTCGACGAGCTGGAAAAAGGTCTCGCGGGGACCGTTTCTTCGCACCTGTCGGATGCCGGAACGGCCGCGCGAGTGTTTGGCAGCTTTTTGACCTGGATGCAGGAAAAAAAGGCCCCGGTCTTCGTGGTGGCGACAGCCAATGAAATCTCCATTCTGCCGCCGGAGATCCTGCGCAAAGGGCGCTTTGATGAAATCTTCTTTATCGATTTGCCGAATTTCAATGAGCGCGCCGAGATTTTTGCCATTCACCTGGCCCGCCGCGGACGAGACCCGCTGGGTTTCGACCTGGAAATACTGGCTCAGCACAGCGAAGGTTTTTCGGGCGCGGAAATCGAACAGGTAATCATCTCAGGATTGTATGACGCCTTTGAAGCCGGCCACGAGTTGTGCGACGAGGATCTTCTCACCAACCTCTCCGCGACCATCCCCCTCTCCCGCACCATGGAACAACAGGTAAGCGCCTTGCGCGGATGGGCGCGTACGCATGCGCGCCCGGCATCTCCCTGGAATTATCCGGGCGCGCGCGGCGACACAGCCGGCCAGGGCGGGCTGCGCAAAATGGAATTGAGCTAAAACCGCATGGACGCCCTCTTTCGTGTTCCCCACGGATTTCTCCGCCGCAACCTCTCAAAGGCCGAGCGCGTTCTGGTGGCGGCCGGGCTGGCGCTGGCGCTGTACCAGCTGTTCGCCGCCCTGCCGGCCTACCCCAGCCCGTGGGAAGTCGTGGCCGCCACAGCCGTCTTTTTCGTGGTGCTCTGGTCGCCCCCGCTGGGTTATTTCCTCGCTGTAACCACCGCGCTGTATCCGCTCTATACCCTGTCACTGTACCTGGCCGTTCTGTTTCTGGCAATCGCGCTGCTTGGGCAGCGCGTGTTCATCCACAACCTTGGCGCCACGCTGCTGGTACTGCTGGCTCCCTGGCTGGCCCAATTCCACCTGGAATGGGTCGCCGTCCTGCTTGGCGGGTTGTGGTGGGGCAAAACCGGCGGGGCCTGGATCGGCGGATTGGCGGCGCTGTGGGGCCAGCTGTTGTTTGGTATGGCTGGCCAATCTCCCAACTGGCTGGACATGATGGGCATTGCCCCTTCTTCGACCGGCCTGCTCGCGCAATTTCGGGAAGCCAACTCGCTGGAGACCCTGAAACTAATCGTCGCGCCCCTGGCGCCCAACCCCACCCAGACTCTCTATCACCTGCTGCAAATCGTTTTGTGGGCCATGGTCGCGGGTCTGGTGGGCGGCGTTTCCGAAACCAGTTGGGCCCAGCAAAAACACCCCTGGCGCGCGATTTGCATGGTGATCTTTGGCGCGGCCGGCCTGGCAGCGGTAAATATTGGGCTGGCTTCCTGGCTGGAGCAGTATAAAGCAGCCGACTTTACCTGGATCTCTCCAGGGATGCTGGAATTGGCGCTGTATGCCGCGATCATGGTCTGCCTGTTAGAAGGTACCCGCGACTTTATCGAGCACCCCCTGGTGCGCAGCGCCCGCTGTCCGCCGCCGAACCGGCGGACCAAATAAAGCCGGCCCCAGTTCCTTTGCTGCGGCGGCTCATCAACCGCATGCAAGGGCTGCGCCGCCTGCCCGAGCTACGCCAACCGGCTGCCGTGCTGCACGGCGCTGAACCGGCGGAAGCAGCCAACCCGGGCAACCCAACGCAAACCACTACCCCCTACCAACCCCTACCGGTTCCCAAAAACCTGCCGCATCGCGATGTGAAAAAGCCGCCGGATGATATTATTAAGATCGAGCTAGACTAACCCATCCTTATTTTTTGAGTATCGAAGCCATGCAAGAGCAACGCCAGCGAAACAACATCACCACCCACCGCCGGAACATCAGCCGGGAAGAGCGCTCCCCCAGCGTGATGTTCACGGCGCTAACCGTTGGCGCGGTAGTGCTTCTGTTGGCGGTGACCTTTGCGGCCGACTGGCTGCGAACCCCGGAATTAAAGATCACCGATTCACCTCAATTCCTGTCTCCAAACCACGATAACAGCTACGACAACGCAACCATCAATTACCGCATTTCCGAAGAAGCCCAGGTCAGCGCGCGTGTGCTCAACGAAGGCGGCAGCATCGTGCGGTCTTTGCTCACCGATCAGAAGCTGCCGGCCGGCCAGCATTTTCTCGTCTGGAACGGCGCCGATGACTCTGGCCAACAGGTCGTGGATGGCAATTACCGCCTGGAATTCTCCGCGCGCGGTTCGATGCGGGCCAGCACAACCAGCATCATCCTATTGGTCGACTCGACCGCACCGGCCCTGGAACTGCTCAATATGCAAGACGGCACCCGCGTCCGCGCTGACCTGCTGACCATTGAAGGCGTGACCGAGCCGGGGGCGACCATCTGGCTGGGCGGCGGCTCGCAGCCCATTCTGGTGGATGGGCAAGGCCGTTTTCGCACGCAGCAGAAGCTAAGTGAAGGAACGAACAAGATCGAAGTCCGCTCGGTTGACAAAGCGGGTAACGCCACCACCGTCACCCGGGTGGTCGATCTGGTGACAGCGCCCCCCCAGGTGGTGATCAACAACCCGGTCGAAGGAGCGTGGATTAATTCTCCAAAAGTTACCATCGAAGGCCAGGCTCCGGCCGGGATCACGTTGAAGATCAACAACCAGGCTGTACCCATCTCCCCTGCCGGCAGCTTCAGCTTTGACATGTTACTGGATGAGGGCGACCAGCATATCCGCGTGACCGCCATCGATGACGTGGGTAACGAAACCAGTGTTGAGCGCACTGTCCACGTGAAAACCAATGGCCCGCGCCTGGAAGTCAACGTCGCTGAAGGGACGATTTACAACGATCCACAGCTTCAGCTTTCGGGCATCACCAGCCCTGGCACGACCGTAAGCATCAATAACGCCGTGACTGCCGTGGGCGTGTTGGGGGATTTTCAATCCACGGTCAGCCTGCTCGAGGGCGAGAACACCATCAATATTGAAGCGCGCGACCAGGCGGGCAATGTCACGACCCTGACCCGCCATGTGCAGCACGCTCTCCCATCTACACCCAGCGGGTTGGACCGCCTGGCGCGGAACATGGGCGTGCTGCCTGCCGTCACCATCCCGGCTGTGCTGCTGCTCTCGCTACTCCTGGGCTTTTTCCTTTACCGGCAGAATCAATTGTCAATCCAGCTCAGCGTCGACACGCAAGATTTTGTCCCCGGCCTGCCTCAGGAAGCAAAGAACCTGACCCTGCGGCTGGATCTAAACCAGCCCGCGCGAGTTACGCTGGAAGTGCTGGACCAGAATGGACAGATCCAGGCTATCCTGCTCGATAACCGCCGCCGGACGGCGCGGCAGCATATCTTCTTATGGGACGGCTACGACGATTTTGGCCGCCCGGTGCCTTCCGGGGCATACACCATCCGCGCCACGGCCGGCGCTCCGCCGATCAAGGTCAGCAGCGCCGTGCAGGTGCATATTGAAGAAGATCCATACGTATACCGCAAGACCGGGCAGTTCGAACCCGTCCAGACAACCATCCAGGCGCAAATGCGGCGCAGGATCCGCCAGAACCGGAAACGGATATAAAAGATGGCGAATTTTGCAGCCGGGTCAAAACCCGGCAAAATCGTCTAAAACCGGATCGTACGAATCTGTTTCGGACCAAGCGGGATTACCACCCGGCCGTCTTCAACCGGGTATGCCTGGCCAATTGGATCGCTTTCAAAATTCACCGGGGTAACCTCCAGCGGGCAGCGCAGGTCCTCTTTTTCGGTGAAGACCAGTGCCGCTTCCACCGGAACGACATCCGGGTTGAACAAACGCACCTCAGCGCACTGACCTACCTTGCGCAGGCTGGTAACCACTGCCGGGCCGTCCAGAGCCAGGAAACCACTTTCAGCGGGTAGAGCGCGCTCCTGGCGGAACCGCGCGACATCCGCGCGATTGAGCTGTGCAGACCGCAGCCCACCCGCCAGCTGATGGCCCAGGTCAAATAAGCGCGCTCGGTCTGGCGAGCCTGCCAGCGGAACCAGCCAATATTGAAAGCGCAGCTCGCCCTGCACCTGCCCGCCGGGCTCGCCATCCGTGTTGACCGTTTTCCGCGTGGCGCGGAAGAGGGTCAGAGCGACCGGGCGCTCGGGCATATCCTGCACCGCGCATTCCAGCAGCCCACTGCTCACCACAGCCAGCCCGCGCTTTTTGTCGAATACGGCGGTGAAGGTCTGCTGCGGTTTGAATTCCACTTCCAGCTCGCGGTAGCGGTCGTTATCCGGGCGCAGCGCAATCTTACGCTCGACCACATCGAAGGGGGTATCCATCAGGCAGGTCTGGGTCTTTGCGCCACTGGGGAAAACTACCCGCAGGCGGTGATCTTTCACGTTGTTATGCACCACGGTTTCAACCTCAACCCAATCCGCCCCGTCCCGCAGGGTAATCCGGTTATCGATCACCATTTCATTCAGACTGCTGGAGCGCGTCATGTTCAAGAAATCAAACTCGGCCGGCAGTTCCAGCGTGATCCGCTGGTGGAATGTTGCCCGGTAAGGGCCATTGGCGACCAGCGCCGTGCTTACCCGGCAGCCGGTGGAAAAGAGCGTCTGGTCATTGACCGCCGGCCCAAAATTCCAGCCATCCCCGATGTCCGCGCGGTCCTCAAAGGTCAGCATGTGCCGGTAGACCTGCTGGCTGCGTTTGTCGGTGAGGGTCAGGGTCCCATCTGGTTCCATGGCAACCGCCAGAGATGCATTTTCCATCGAATGGTCCGTAACTGCCAGCCCCGCGCCTGCCAAAACAGGCGCGGGTTCGCCCTGCGGCCGGAGGGTCAGCGTGGTGTAACCCGCTGCCGGGATGCGCAGCGGCAGGCTGACCCGCACCGCGTTGACCCGGTAACCCTGCGGGAAGGTCCAGTCGAATGTGCGGAAGCGGGAGCGGTCAAGCGCCTGCCCGGTGCGCTGGCAGGCAATCTCCTGCCCGGATGCATCGAATATGTGAAAAACCGGTTTGGCTTCAAACGCGCCCATCGTGCCAAATTGCGACGACCAGGTGGTGGGAATCTCCAGTTCCAGGTCGGCGACGCCGTCGAATGGACGCAGGAGCGGGTTGAAGACCACCACGCGCAGCTCGTCTTGCGCCACTTCACCCTGCACGCTGGCCGCCAGGCGGCGGGTAGCCTCCACCGTGAGGCGGTTGGCGATCTGCTCGCACTGGTGGAAGCGATAAAACATATCCTCGTGGACGGCATCGATGCTGCAGCCGCAGATCGAGTCGTGCGGGTGGTTCTGGATCAGCCATTTCCAGGCCACGTCCAGGTATCCCTGCGGGTAAGGCAGGCCCAGGAGTTCATTCGCGAAGAGGCCCACCGGCTCCGCCCACTGGCACAGCAGGCTCTGGCAGGCGGCATTGGCCTGTTTGATCCTTACCCGGCTGGAAGTCACCCCAGGGATCAGCCACTGGGCATCTACCCCATCCGGGTAGTAACCTGGCTCGCGCAGTTCGCCTTCCACAACCACCTGGATCGGTTCGCTTACCGCGGTCAGTCCGTCCAGGTAAGCATCCAGTGAGGAATGCACAATTTCATATTTTTCGCCCGGCTGGTTCAAGTGACCCGCAAGGACCGCGTAAGCATCCGGGTCCCATTCCATATGATCTCCACCGTCAAACAGCAGCAGCGGCCCAAGCGCGGTTTTCTCGTTTTCCTCTTCCAGAAATGCCTGCAAATTCGCTTCCATCTCGGTTGGCGTAGGCCTGGGAGCATTGGGGTCCGCGCCGCGCACCTGGACTGCGTAACTGCAGTACCCAACCTTACCAAAGCGATACACGGGCAGTTCCGTGCCATCTGCGCCCCGCCAGGTAAACAGGTGCTGGTCGACCAGGTTGATCCCGCGCCAGAGAAAACCACCCCGGATGCCAAAACCAGCCATAATTTGCGGCATCTGGCTGTTATGACCAAACATATCGCACAAAAAACCTGCGCTGGATGGCTGCCCACCCAGGCCGCTCGCCACGCCGCGCCCCATGCGCAGGTTGCGGATTAAAGCCTCACCGGACACTAGAAATTCATCTGGCATGACGTACCATGGCCCAACCACAAACCGGCCATCGCGAACCAACTGGCGGATGTGCTCTGCCTTTTCTGGCCGCACTTCCAGGTAATCTTCGAGAATTATCGCCTGTCCATCCGTCTGGAATGGTCCGCACAGATCTTCACGCTGCCAACCTTCCAATACCCGGTCGATGAGCTGCACCAGGCGATAACGATAATCTTGGAACGTCTGGTACCATTCGCGGTCCCAGTGCGTGCTAACAACATAATGCGCTTTTCTCGGCATGGGATTTTTCCTAGTTTTTGACTTTTTAAAAGGGATAATACGAGACTATTATAGTATTTAAGAAGGCCAAACGGTGAAAATACATAAAGAACATGCGGATTCATATAGAATCCGTCATCGCTCCCTGGTAAAATAATAGGAAGAATATCAGGGGGGTTATAGGAGGAGGAAAGATGCAACTGGATCCGGTGGATTCCAGTATGTTGGCAGCGGTGGGATACGATGCAAATCTGCACGCCCTGGTTGTCCTATATAATAGCGGAAAGGCCTACCAATACCTGGATGTGCCTCCCGAAATTTTCCAGGGTCTGGTATCAGCCCCATCCAAAGGGCGGTTCATGCTGGATCACGTAATCGATCATTACCCTTACGCAGTATTCAAAGGGTGGCGAAATCTGCACAGCTAACCTGCCAGGTTCGATTCAATGCACAGGAGGTAACGATGCACAAAACCAATACGCAAGAGGAACGCCAGCTGATTAAACTGGTCGAAAAATTATCTCTGTCAGAAGAAGAAAAAACCAGTTGGGCCGAACGGATCCGCAATGGCGATATGAGTACCGAACTGGCGGATGAAATACGCCAGCATCTCACCACAAGCGGTGAGGCAGAAGGCGACGAACGCGCCCAGGCAAACCGCACGCAGCACCTGGCGGAGTTGACCATGCTTGTGAAACGCTGGCGGTTATCCAGCCAATCGCGGAACTTCACCAAAAAATAAGCGCTTATGAGCGATCAAGTGCAAGAAAAGGTCTCTAGACCCGCCTCGCGGTTTATATTTGGACGCCTGCTTTCTTTCTGGGGAGAGTATCACCGCCTGGTTCTCCTGGCAGTCATCACCGCTGCGCTGGTAAGTTTCATCGGCTCGCTCCCTTTTGAGACCCGCCGTTCCCTGTTGACCAGTCTCCTGGCTCAGCGAGGACTGCTCATTCTGTTGCTCACCTTCAGTTTGCTCACTGTTTCACTGCTCTGGTCAGCGGGGCAGCGACTGGATGCCTGGGTTTTTTTGCGGTTCAACCTGCACGGATATCACCCTCTCTGGTTAGATAGAATTATGTGGGCCGCAACGCAGGTTGGTAATGGTGCGGCAGGTATTCTCCTCAGCGCTTTTCTGTATTTCATCAGTCAGCGCCGCCTGGCAATCGAGCTCCTATTGGGCATTCTAACGCTGTGGTTATGCGTTGAGCTGATTAAAGTGTTGGTGGAACGGACCCGGCCGTTTCTGGTTTTGACCGGAACGCGTGTAATTGGGTGGCGCGAACGCGGGAAATCCTTTCCAAGCGGGCATACGTCCCAGGCTTTCTTTATGGCCACGCTGCTGGCCCAGCATTTCCAGGTGGGCGCGCTGCTGGGGGGCATCTTGTACGGAATTGCCATTACTGTGGCAGTTACGCGCATTTATGTGGGGGCTCATTATCCACGCGATGTGATTGCCGGAGCCGTCTTAGGCAGCGTTTGGGGATTATTTACAAACCTTATATAGATGTAGCAAACAGCCGGGGCGATCTGAACCGATATGAAAAGCCGGCAGCCGGGTAAATTCTACCCGGCTGCCGCTTTTCATTTCATCGGTTAACGCATACCGCTAAACTCTGGTATTGATATCCTGGTCAGGATCCTCCACATTACGGTCAAGGTCCGCATCGTCCGGATGCCTATCCTGCGGCCCCGTAACCGGCAGAGCGCCGGTTCTTTGTCGAGGCCGTACGACCTCTCCGGGCTGCCAGGGTGTGCCAACCGCTGGCAATATCCAGCGATCCAAACCAAGCCAGCCGGCCGTTTTCCAGGCCATAATCAGGAGAATGGTAAACACAAACATTAAGGGGTTGATGCTGGCAGAGCCGGCCATCATAAAGTTCCAGTTCATAAAAGCGCCAAAAAATGCGGAAATGCCAACAAACGCCCCCACGATCAGCGCGATACCGATCAGCAGTTCACCTGCCACGATCAGTTTCGAGAACCAGGTGTACGCTCCCTGGTTTAGCAGCGTGGCAAGGAAAGCCCGGTACCACTCAAACGCGATGGGCGGGCGAGCAGGCGGCTCGGGAACCCGGATAGCGTTTGTCCAGAACCCGGCTAATGCCTGGCCTGTTTGCGTCCAGCCCGGGTTGCCAATTTTCTCCAGTCCCGAAGTCAGCCATGAATAGCCGACATAGAGACGCAAAATCAGCCAGAGCCATGACCAGCGTGTATTATTAAACAGGTCAACGATGAAGGGCGGATCGTTAAAGATAACGTTCCCTTTTCCGCGTGTAGTTGTTGCCATATTCATCCTCCATTCTTACAGTGGATGGCCTCATCCTGCTTTTGCGAATTGACATTCGCGCAGAACAAAGCCACCAAATACACGAACCGCAAGGTTTTATCCAGCGGCGTTCCCTTAATCAACGAAAGCAGCCCACCGGCCACTCCCTTTCTGGATCCCCAATATGAATAGATCGTCCGGTCAGGTCAGACCACTCTTCGACGTCCGAATACCAATGAAACGACGAATAGGATCAGGAACAACCAGAACAGGATTTTTGCGATGCCAGCGGCAGCGCCGGCGATACCGGCAAAGCCAAACAGCGCAGCAATCACCGCAACGACGAGGAAAATAATCGACCAGCGTAACAGTCTTCACCTCCAAATCAAAATAGCAACTGATCTATTAATCGGTCATCGCAGGTTCGTGTCACATCAAACAAACCTGGTCGATAACCGATTTTAGGATAGCTGATTTTTAAATTAGGAACAATGGGGGATAATTGGAAGAAATCGGTAGGAGTTTCCCTAACCAGTCTCAACCCAATAAAAGTAAGACTAGATGGGCTTACAGAATATAAACACGCACCCGCGAGCCATCTTCATCATTTACCTCAACCGTGGCAGGGCCCTGTTCTTTGCTTAATGCATCAAAGATTCCCGGCAGGTTCGCAATAAGGTCTGCTTTCGTGTTTGGGATAAACCGTCCAAAAGTGCGTAAGCCCCATCCGGCCAGCCCGAGCGGAAGCGGCAGACTGATAGACACCCGGCTGCCGTCCGCATCCTGGACTCTGACATGCACCCAGCGAGCTTGCTGGCTCCACCAGCTCAAGAATAGAACCAGCAGCCCAAAGGCCATGGGCAGCCAGGCGCAATTAAGCCAAAAGAAATTTTTGCTCGAGTAAGCCCATCCCATTTGCAAAGCGCCAAATACGAGAATACCCGTCCCAATCCAAAATGGGAACAGCCAGCCTTTTTTCCACCAGCCTAAATCCGGAAGAGCCTCTTCAACCTCAGGCGGAGAGCCGTCCAGCGTCTGCGGTATAAAGGTAGGAGATGGATCCGTGGTTGGCGATGCGAAACGGTCTGCTGCCTGAGCATGGTTTTCCAGTTCCTGCAGGAGCTGAGCGCCTTCCTCAACACTTAACGCGCCCGTTTCCACTTTTTTTAGAATCTTTAACGCATCATCGTTCATTGAAAACATCCTCTTCAGGCAGACTTATATGCTTTCAAACAAAAGGGCAATATGCGTGTTTATTGTACCCCACTTAACAACTTTGCTTAAATGGCAGTCCCCACTGAGGGCGGTGAGAAACTCAGTGGGGACTTTCGCCAAAGGAGGAGACAGTAATAAAACTATGAATGGACCGGTTTTCCGTCTCGGCATAATATTACCGCAAATCCCCCCAGGCGCCATTGAATAAAGTCACTCGAACAAAGGATTAAATTCATGGCGGAGATATGTACAAAGACTGGGGCCGATAAAGCATTTTAAAAAGTTCTTGCAAAGTTGTATATTGTTTTTCCTTGCACCAGATTATTGGAGGATTCAACTTGCTTGACGCGTAGTTAGGGTTATGCTACTATCATTAGAAAATTGTTAACCTTCTTTTTGTTACAAGTGGTTTTTACGGTTTTGAAGTAGGACCGACCCCGTCCCATCGGTTCAGTTGGCCAGTCCATTTGAAGGAGACCCAGAGATGAAAATTTATTCGAAGATGGCCTTGCTGGTAGTTTTGGTGCTGTTCCTCAGCCTCACCGCCTGTACGTTGAAAGCCTCCACGCCCCCGCCAGTGACCCCAACGACTGCCGGTGAAGTGCCCTTCCCCTTTACAACCCCTGGGGATGTTGCAACCTTTGGTACCCAAACTGCAATTGCACAAACCCCGGTTAGCACTACGCCGCAGGTAACCGTTTCGACGGAAACACCCGCACAGGAAGGCGGAGGGCAGGAAGCGCCGGCCGCCCAGGCGCCTGAAGCACCTCAGGCTGAGGCACCCGCAGCCGCGGCTGTCGACACCCCCGTGGTGAGCCGCCCGGCTTCCTACGTGCTGCAGAAAGGGGAATGGCCCATCTGCATCGCCCGGCGCTATGACCTGGACCTGAGTTCATTCTTCGCCAATAACGGCATGAATATGAACTCTAAGCCAGCCGCCGGAACAACCTTGCGCATCCCCTCTAGTGGCAACTGGAGCGCCAACTATGGAGCTCGGCCGCTCAAACAACACCCGGCAACGTATAATGTTGTCGCCGGCGATACCGTTTACACGATCGCCTGTAAATATGGGGATGTCGCGCCGGAATCCATTCTGGCCGTAAACAATCTGTCGAATGCCAGTGACGTCCAGGCTGGCATGTCCTTACAGATCCCATAAAATCAGAATAGGGCTCAGCTAATCCGACTGGCGGGGGAAAATCCCCCGCCTTCATTCGTTAAGAAGGTAATCTTTTTATGAGCTTTAAACTTCTCGATGAAGAGATAATCTATCGCGGGCGCGTCTTTGACCTGGTGCGCGCTCATTTCCGCCTGTCGAACGGGAAAGAACCCACTTTCGACCTGGTAAAACACCACGGCGCGGTGGTCATTGTACCCGTTGATACGGATGGGAATATCTGGTTTGTACGCCAGTTCCGCATCGGCGCTCAGCAAGACTTGCTGGAGCTGCCGGCTGGTCTTCTGGAAACCGGCGAAAGCCCGGAAGTTTCTGCGGCGCGCGAGATCCAGGAGGAAATAGGCATGGCTTCGGGTCAGTTAGAAAAGTTGGGGGAATTTTATATGGTGCCCGGCTATTCCACCGAAAAGCTCAACGCCTACCTGGCGACCGGCCTGTATCCATCCGTCCTACCTTCGGATGAGGATGAATTGTTAGAACGGGTGGCGCTTCCGATTGAAGAAGTATACCGGATGGCAGAATCCGGCAAAATCCAGGATGGAAAAACATTGGCCTGCCTGCTCCTGGCGCGTCCAATTTTAGACCGGATGATCGAAAAAAAACCTTAACCGTTTACTGGACTTTGTCATTGTCCTGGCTTTACAATTAAGCCACATTGAAACCGTATCAGGGAGGCCATGCATGCTGTATTCTGTCTTTGTCACCTTGCATTCGATCCTGCGCTGGCTGGTCGTGCTGGCGGCGTTGTTTGCCATAATCCGGGCGTCAACCGGCATTTCCTTCAAGCGCGGCTGGATGCAGATGGATAACCGGGCGGGGGTCTGGTTTACCAGCCTGCTGGACCTGCAGGTGTTGATTGGGATCATCCTGTACTTTTTCCTGAGTCCCACAACCACCATCGCATTGCAGAATTTTGGGGCTGCCATGGGAAACGCCGCGACACGCTTTTTTGCGATTGAGCATGTTCTGGGGATGCTCGTTGCTGTGGTTGTAGCGCACGTAGGGCGTTCTCTGGTGCGCAGGGCGCCCGCCCCCATCCAGAAACACCGCCGGGCTGCCATCTGGATCGCCTTGTCGCTGCTGATCGTGCTGGCTGCCATTCCCTGGCCGTTCTTAAGCTACTGGACGCCCTTTAATCTAAGCGTAACGCCGGGGATAAAAGAAACAAGAGATGGGTTTGCGGCGAAAAACGCGCCGCAAACCCATCTCTTGAAACCTGCGTCTTTATTTCGGATTGGTCGCTTCCAGCAGTCCTTCTACGCGCGCCCACAACTCCCGAATGTTGATTGGCTTCGACATATAGACATCACAGCCGGCCTCGAGTGCTTTTTCGGCATCACCCTTGAGGGCATTTGCGGTAATCGCAATGATCGGCACGTATAACAGGTGCTGATTCGAACTGGCGCGCAGGCGCCGGGCGATTTCATACCCATCGATATCAGGGAGGTTTATGTCCAGGAGAATTAGATCCGGGTTGAGTTCATCTGCTTTCTTCAAGCCATCGATACCATTTGGCATGCCGACAAATATATGCCCAATCGCCTCAATTGCCCGTTTCACCAGGGTCATATTATCAGGGTTGTCTTCAATATAAAGAATAACGGCGCTCATCTGTCTTTGTCCTCCGACTTCCCTTTCTGCTCAACGACATCAACCACCTGGTTGACAAATGCTCGTACAGGGATGGAGCCCTTCTGATAAAGTCCCTCAATGAAACCATTGAGACGCTGTAGTTCTTCAGCCGTGATGTCTTTTGCACTGACCACAATTACCGGTATTTTCTTTGTACGCCCGTCAAATTTCAATTCTTCTAAAACGCTAAAGCCATCCATCTCCGGCATCGTCAAATCGAGGATAATCAGATCGGGCATTCGCTGACGGGCCTGGGTCAAACCTTCCCAACCATCCTTTGCATGGAAAACCCGGTACGATTTCCGCGCTTCCAGGAAGCGCCGGATGAGCAAAGCATCGTCCGAATTGTCATCCACAAGCAGGATTGTTTTCGTCTTCTCATCTAGATTCTCGAGCGCAGAAATCAGGCCATCGCGCGGGACCGGCAGCTGCTTTTCGCTCAGGGTCACATCCACCCGCCATTGGTCGCCCAAAACATGCTTTTCGACCGGGAAGGTGTGCCCTGTGCAGTTCACCACAACCAGTTCATCTTTTCTTATCGTCCCCTGGTTGACCAATTTTTCCGTGCCTGCGAAAGCGACTGCCGCCGCCGGCTCAACCGCTGTACCCTCTGATTTCGCAAGCTGTACCATCGATTGGAACGCCTCGCTATCCGAGACGCTTTCCATTGTACCACCAGTCTTATGGAGCAAGGAATATAAGTACGTGTAAATTTTCCCTGGGTCACCGGTCGAGAGGATCGCGATATGGGTCTCGGGGATTACCGCATCGGCCTTGTCCTTACCCAACTTGAATGCCCGCACCATCGGCGCGCATCCCTCCGCCTGGATGATCCCAATCTTAGGAATGCGGTCGATGAGGCCCATGTCAAATAATTCCTGGAAACCATGGTGTACCCCCAAAGGTCCCAGCCCACCACTGACCGCCTGGATATACCAGTCTGGCGCCTGCCAGCCCAACTGCTCCACGATTTCATATGCAATGGTCTTCATCGACTCGCGCGCGGGAATGCTGCTTGCGCCGCGGTCATAGAGCAAGCCCCGGCGAGAGGCAAACTCCTGGGCAATTTCCTTGGTCTGGTCATATGTGCCGCTGACTTTTACTACTTCCGCCCCATACAAAGCCGACTCGCGCAGTTTTTCTTGAGGCACCAGGCTGGTCATGAAAACCCACAGCTTAATCCCAACCCGGGCGCACGCCGCGGCATACGCTACCGCCGCATTCCCGGTTGAGGCGATGACGCAATCTCGCACACCGGCCTGGTACATGGCGGCCACGGACATCACCGCCTGGCGATCCTTAAACGAGCTGGTCGGTCCATAGCGTTCATCTTTGACGTAAATTTTCGGATGATCAAACAACCCCCCAAAGCGCCGTGCCTGTTGGAGGGGCGTCCAACCTACATTTTTAAAATCCAGGGTGGCAGGTTCATTGACCGGAAGCACCTGGTTGTACCGCCAGATATCATAGCTAGTGCCCGCGCATGCCACGCAGAACTTCCAGCTTGAAAGCAGCGTAGTCATACTGGGGTTCAAGCCAGGTTGCGCCGCACAACTGGCAAGAGAGTGGAACCAGCAGTTCAAAGGGCTGCTGATGTCCACACTGCATACATTGAACACATTCCGGTATCGCCATGCAAAACCCTCAATCAACCTGGATGCTTTGAAGCATCGAAGGGTAACTCAATCGTAAAAATCGAGCCTGTACCACCCGAGCCTGTGCTTTCCGCCCATAAACGACCGCCGTGCATTTCGACCAGCTTCCGGCTGATAGGTAAGCCCAGCCCCGTCCCACCTGCCTTGCGAGTGGTTGAGGTGTCTACCTGACTAAACGAATCGAAGATGGCTTCCAATTTGTCCTTAGGAATCCCAATGCCCGTATCCCGGATCTGGAGGTGAATTTTCTGCTCCTCAGGGAATTGCATTACGCACAGCGTAATGCCGCCTTTTTCCGTGAACTTAACGGCATTCGCTACCACGTTGATCAGCACCTGGCGAATACGAACGCGGTCCGCCACCAGAATCATCTGATCCTGTGATTCCGGATCGATGGTCAGGTACAGCATTTTTTCGCGAGCCAGGGAGCTGGTTATATCCATCGTTTCTTCCAGCAGCTCTCGGAACATGAACTTTTCATACGCCAGGTTCATCTTCCCCGCTTCGATCTTCGCCATGTCGAGCACATCATTGATCAGGCTAAGCAGGTGCTTGCCATTTTTTTCAATCAGGCGAATATCGTTATTCATCGTTTCATTGATCGGGCCATCCAGTTCGAGCAGCAGCACCTCTGCAAAACCAAGAATAGAATTGAGCGGGGTGCGCAGTTCATGGCTCATATTTGCCAGGAAAGCCGACTTGAGATGATCAAGCTCTCGCAGTCGTTCTACTGTCGCGGCCTGTTCCGCGTATAGTTCAGCGTTCTGTAACGCCACCGCCACTTGAGCGGCAAGCGTGGTATAGGTGCGCGCATCTTCACGCGTAAAGCGGTTGGTTGAATCCGCCTGCACGTTGAAAATTCCCAGCAGACGCTCACCGACAATCATAGGGATGGCCATTTCCGCCCGAACATCGGGCAGAAGCGGGTTTAGCCGGTACTCTGGTTCGCCACGGGTGTCATTGATAATGATTACCCGCCGTTCGCGAGCGGCTTGCGCTGCCGGAGTGGACGCGTATAACGGCACCAGCACCTTCGATTCCACGACCGCTCTCCCGATATCGCCTGAACCGGCTACCACTTCGAGGAAGCCATCCCTCTCCTGGTTCATGAACACCTGTACGTGATACAGGCTAAAACTCGATTTTGTCAGGTCCACAACCGATTGGAGCAGTTCCATCGGATCCAGCACCGTAGAAGCCGCGGTTGAAACCTGGGCCACGGTTTGCAGCTCCTGAGCGCGCTTGCGGGTCTGTTCCAACAGCAGCCGGTTATTGACCACTACTGCCGCCTGGCGGGCTAAGGAAGCATACAGGCGAATTTCCTGATCCGTAAAGGTATGGTAGTGTTCCCAATTGATAAAAATGATCCCTACCCAACGCCCGCTGATTGCAAGCGGCAAAACGGCAGCCGCCCGCGCGCCGGTTTGAACAAACAGATCGTGGGTTTCAACCTCCAGGGTTGGGTCCTCCTCCACGTTACTGATCAGCATGGGGCTGTTGGGGTCGGCAAGAATCTGGCGGTATGCCGGGTAATCGCTCAGCAAGAAATGCGCGCTAACCGGGACGATCTGCGGGCCGTCCTCCGGGTACCAGATCGCCGCCAGCGTAAGACCTTCCGGTTGTCCATGATCATCTAACGTGATGAAAAACAGGCGGCTGTCGCGCGCGCCGGCATCCCGCGCCGGTTCGGAAACGGAGGAAAGGGCATCTTCCAGAGACTGGGCCGTGCTCAGCCGGGCGCTAATGCCATACATCTGCTCTGTTTCAGCAAGCGCCTGCTCGCGCTGTTCGGCCAGGCGCAAATTATCCAGATGAGACCCCAGCCGCTCACCAATAACATTAATTAAGCTGGCGGTCTCATCCTGCTGCACCACCGGAGCTGTCCACTGCCAGTCGTCCAATTACCTCCTCACGGACTTTCAGTGGGAAGCTTCTTCCATCCATTACTTCATTGGATTTCAGCGGCAAGACCTGATTGTGTTTGTACTCAAACCCCAGATCCGTTTTCGAAGCGGCCGCCAGGTAAGCCTGCCAGCTTTGGTAGGTCAGGCGGCGGATCATCTCCTCCGTCTCACTCCGGAAGTGCCGCGACTCTTCCAGCAAGCGCAAATTCTCCACCTGCTGCGCGAGACGCTGCGCAACCACCTCTACCAGGTTGGCGTCTTCGGTAGAGATAGGCTGCTCCCCAGTCACCTGAAGCTCTCCGATCAGCTCCTCGCCTACCCGGATTGGCGCATTCACGATATCGCTGCTTTCTTCCGGGCCTCCGATCACGACCGGATCAGGGCTGCTGTCTGGCAGGTGGGTTTCCAAACCCAGCGAAGTGCCGTCTTCCGCCCAGCCCCGCAAGAAAGGCAGCCTTGAATTATTGCGATCCGTTTCATCGGTTTGCCTGCCGCCACCCTGTTTGGATAGGCGGTGAAGCGCCTCTTCCGCAGTACTGCGTGAACGCTGGGCTTCATCCAGCAAGCGAAGGGTTTCAACTTGTTGAGACAGCTGCTGTGCAACGGAATTCACCAGTTCAAGGTCTTCCGCGGTCCACTGCCGGTTCGGGTCCGCTTCCAACAGCAGCCTGCCAATTTCTGCCCCAGAAACCTCGATTGGAGCTTGCAGGGTGGTGGAGGAATTCTCCTGCAAAGCCATCTCATCCTTCTCTTCCAGGTCAGAAACGTCTTTTACTCCCGTACGATCATAAATATAAGCAAGCAGTTCGCGCCGGCGGATCCCATCGAGAAACTCTCCCCACCCGGCGATATCCGGCATGTAGGAAAATGATGGCCCTGCGGCATCCATGGTACTGGTTTCCGAATCCACGGCCGGAGCATTCTCTTCGGCAGGCGCTGTTAATGCGGCCGGATAGGAAGACGCGTCCACCGGTCCGGCCTGCTGCATGGAATCAGGCCCTGGTTCAACCGCATTGATATTCGAAAACAGCTTTTGCAGCCGGTGATCATACTTGGACTTGGCCATAATGCTCTCTTATTCTCCGTCTACCTTACGTTCCAGGCCCAGCCGGATAGCGGTATGCTGGGCGCCCAAAGCCCGTCCGATCTCGCGGACGGCCACCTGAAGGGCATTTTCCACCGAGCTGGTCGCCTGGATCCGCTCACTGATGGCGTTGATAAGAGCTTCGCGTTCCGCCTGGCGCTGCGCGCGCGCGTAGGAACGGGCATTTTGTAGAGAGACTGCAATTTGGGCTGCCAATGTGGTCATAATATTTACGTCTTCTGGCGTAAAACGATCAACCTGGGCATCCTGAACGTCGATCACACCCAGCAATCGACCACCACCAATCATTGGTACGGCCATTTCTGAGCGTGTGTCGGGCAGAAGCGGGTGCGATAAGAAATCGGGATCCACCTTTACGTTGTTTACGATGACACCCTGGCGAGTGCGCGCGGCACGCGCCACCAGCGATTTCTCTGCGTCATAATCAATCTCCCGACCTTCGAGCACCATTTCTCGCCCAATCTCGCCCGCGCCCTTAGAAATTGCCAGCTTTGTGCTGGATTCGTTCAACAGGTAAATATGCACATGATATAAGTTGAAGACTTGCTTGGTCAGATCCACCACCATTTGGAGCATCTCATCCGGGTTTTGGATGGTAGATACGCGGGTGGTTATCTCGGCTACCGTAGCCAGTTCGACAGCGCGTTTCGCAATCGTCTCCTGAGCCTGCTTGCGCTCCGTAATATCCTGGTTCGTACCAAACATACGCACTGTCTTACCCTGCGCATCTTTCTCGACCCGTAAGCTCACCAGGACCGAGCGATAGGTGCCATTGGGTTTGCGTAATCTGGACTCGAATTCAGAACGGTAGTTCGGATCCAGTGTATCGAAACCCGCCTGAATTTGGCGCTGCATGCCTGAGGCGTCTTCAGGATGGACAAATTTTTCGACAAAATTCGTTTCCGGAACCAGATAGCTGCCTTCTTCTTCCAGAGTGGTCTCAAGGAAGCGGTAATAGGCATCGTTGAAGGTGAATATTCCAGATGTATTGTCAAATTCCCAGCTTGCCATGCGGGCCGCTTCCATCGCTTCAGCAAGCTGAGCCCGATCCTTCAAAATAGCAGCTTCCAATGTCTTCCGTTCCGTAATATCGCGGTCGACCCCACGGTAGCCTAACAAATTGCCAAGGTCATCCAGCACCGGCACGCCGCTGGTCAACATCGTCCGCTCCTGGCCATTTTTAGCCCGAATGCGGTTTTCGAGTTCAACAATCGGGGCTTTGTTGGTCATGATCTCGCTTAAGATTTTCCCAACGCTCTCCAGCTCTTCCGCTACCATCAGGTCGAACGGGGTCTTTCCTAGCATTTCTGTCGCCGTGTAGCCTAATACATCTTTTACCCGTTCCGAGCAGAAGGTATATGCGCCTTGTGCGCCTAACTCCCAAACCCAATCCGCTGAACTCATGGAGATATCGCGGAAACGCGCTTCGGAAGAGGTTACCTGGTCAAATAATAACCGGCTCTGGATTGTAATCGCTGCTTGCTGCGCAAGTGAAACCAGGGGGCGTTTTTCGTCATCGGTAAACTCATGCGGCGTATCCGCCTGCAGCATGATAATACCAATCTGGCTGGTACCCACCCACAACGGAAGGGCGGCCAGTGAAAAGATCCCCCGCTTATGCGTTTCTTGATCCACCTCGTTCAGAAAAGCCGGTTGCACTGTAAGAAAACGTTTTAGCGATCTTTCGACAAAACCACGCTCATATCGCGTTCCCACCGGGATCCCCTGGGATTCGCCCACTCCGTTAAACCAGGAGGCTTTCACCTGCCCGCCGGTCAGTTCCCCAGTCGTGTTATAGTCAAAGGTCGTCAATGAACCCCGGCATACTTCCGGAATTCCGGCCGCCTCAACCACCGCGCCGACGACCGAATCCAGGTCAGCCGCCTCTGCCAGGTTCCGGCTAAAGTTGTATAACTTTTCGGCCTCATCCAGGGCCACACTGGTCTGCTCAAACAGGCGCGCGCTGTCCAATGCCAGCGCAACCTGGTCTGAAACCTGTTCAATCAATGCCAGCTCTTCCCCGGTCAGCGGGTGTTGTGGATCCGCATAAATACCCAAGGCGCCCACCACCTCACCGCGCACTGCCAGAGGAGCCACGGTTGCGCTGTGTTCGCTCTCCGCTGGTATCAGATTGTTTTGGCTAACGGCTTTCTCGATCTCATCAACCCATATATCCTCTACCGGGCGAACATCCATCCGATCATATAGATACCCGGCTGGCAAGCGGTTGGTAGCGCTAAAGGTGTCCCAACCCTCGCGGGATTTCCCTTCGTAAAAATTATTCAGCTCATTCAAGCGTTCCTGCATTTCCTGGCGCAGGCGTGTGCTTTCAATAGAAATTGCGATCTGGCCGCACAGGCCTTCCAACAGAAAACGGTCATCCTCAGTTAGCGTCCCCGCCTGGTTGCTCTGTACATCCAAAACGCCAAGGATCTGGTCGTTTTGCTTGATCGGCAGTGCAATCTCGCCTTTTGTATCCGGCAGCAGTATGTTGGGCTGCCAATCCGGGTCACTGGTTACATCCGTGCGCATAATTGTCTGGCCGGTGACGGCTGCCAGCCCGATCAGCCCCCGTCCCATGGCCATGCTGTGCCCCATCGCCAGCATTTTTTCACCAGCTTCGCCATAGCCTTTGACCAGAACAACCGCGTTCAGGTTTGGTTCATAGCGTAAAACCTGGGTATGATAATAGCCCAGGCGCTCCTTGATTAAGGTTACCACTCGCCTGAGCAGCTCATCCACTGTCGCAGCCGCTGCCATTTCCTGAGCGATTTCTGTGCTTACTTTTACCTGGTACCCTCGCCGGGCAAAAATCTCCCGCAGAAGGTCGGCTTCGCGCTTTTTGCGCTCCGTAATGTTACGCCAAATCGAGAACAGCAGCTGGCGATCTTCGCACGGCGCGCCGGTCAATGAGATTTCAGCCGTTAAATCCGCGCCGTCTGGGTCCGATAATGTCCATTCGAACACATGGCTGCCATTCACGAAGGCTGTGCGCAGCGCTTCAGCCATGCTTTCTGACGATCGCTGCCCATCCGGTTGGAGTTCCGGAGAAAATTGGTAGAGTGACCTGTTTCGCAGTTGTTCCCGTTCGAGCTTCATCAGCCGGGCAGCAGATGGGTTGCAATCGACAATTCGATCTCCATCCAGCCAAAACATAGCGTCCGCTGATCGTTCAAATAATCCGTTGAAAGCATCGCCGCTGGCCGGGTTTCGCATCCAATTTTCATCCATTTGGCTCATCTTACATGCCTCCTTCGCCGATACCATGGGAGGTGCCACTGCCGCTCGGAGTTTCTTCAGGCCCTTCCTTGGGCCTTGACGATAATTGGTCGGGGCTGCCCACCCGGACAAAAGCTGGCCGTCCCAAGGCGGTGCCAAGTTCGCGCACGGCCGTCCGCAAAATCGTATCTGGATCCATCGAACTGCGTACTCGGGCGGTAATCTCACGCAAGGTTTGCTCCCGGTGAGCCCGGGCTTGAGCCAATTCAAACAGGCGCAGGCTTTGTATCATTGTGCTGGCCTGCTCAATCAAGCTGCTCAAACGGCGTTTTTCCGTTTCGTCTACCTCAACGGGATGGGCACTGATTGCGGTAACCATTCCAAGTGTCTGACCACCAATAACAAGCGGCCAAAGTACACTGGCTTGAGCGCCCTGCTCATTCAGCATCATATTTCGTACATCATCTGTGATTTGCGGGTCTGTTGCGGTATTGCTGATCACCAACGCATGGGCTTCCGACTCCCGATAAAAACTGGTAAATGACCGGGCCGGCAAAACCATGCCTTCCTGGAAAGGTAAGACCGCGCCCTCTTTTGTGTACGTAGCCAGGAATGTGACCGTTTGCGGGGTTTCATTCCATGGGCGGTCGAACATACTTAAGGCAGCCCCATCAAAACGCTTCAAGACAGAGTGCTGTACCACCGCATGCAGCACATCGCGATAGTTCTGGCTGCGCGCTAACTGGCGTGAGCCTTCGTACAATGCTTCGGTGTCGGCTAAAATTTGTTCGCGGTCGGTTACATCCCGGCAGAAGGCAAGCACGCCCCACACCTTGCCACTTGCATCGCGCAGGGGGGTTTTCAATGTATTAAGAATCCGTTCCTTACCATCCACCACGACAATATCCTTTGGGATGATCTTCGGGACACCGCCGTCCATTACTGCCCGGTCATCCGCCCAGAATCCGGCGATACCTTTTTCCGGGCTGCCCTTCACCAATTCTTCGGGGAAACCCAGTTCGATATCGTCTTTGCCGATAATATCCTCCACCTGCATGTGCATCGAGTTTGCATAGCCCTTATTTACCAGGCGGAAGCGGTACTGCTGATCTTTAATAAATATCCAGTCCGGGGTTGAATCAATTACGCTGCGGGTAAGCTGCTCAGACTCTTGTGTTTGGGCATACTGCCGGGCGTTCTGCAGCGCTACGGCTACCTGTGAGGCCAGTGTGGTCTGAATGGAGATGTCTTCTTCACTAAAATGCATGGCTTCCGCAGACTGAATATCGAGCACCCCTAATAAGCGGTCGCCAACAATCATAGGCACGGCCAATTCAGAACGCGTATCGGGCAGCAGCGGATGCGAAAGGAAATCCGGATACTGCCGAACATCATTGACAATAACACCCTTGCGTACCCGCGTCGCACGCGCCACGAGTGACTTTTCTGACTGGACCGGGATCTGCCGGCCTTCAACAACCATCCGGCGACCGACATCGCCGGCTCCCTTGGTCAGCACCAGCATATCGCCGGTATCGTTCAAAAGGTAGATATGCGCATGATACAGCTCAAAGCTGATCTTGGTCAGGTCCACCACGGTTTGGAGCATTTCTTCAGGGCTTTGAATAGTCGCCACAACCGTCGCCACTTCCGATACGGTGGTTAATTCGGTGGCGCGTTTGGCAATAATTTCTTCCGCTTTACGGCGTTCTTCCAGTTCCTGCTGCGCGGTGGTGAACAGGCGCATATTTTCCAGGTGCGCGCCCAGCTGCTCGCTGACCGCCGCGACCAGTTCTGCATCCTCTCCGGAAAGCTCTTCCAGCCCATCAAAGCCAAACTGGCCGATCCTTTCATCGCGGATCTTGATGTCGAACACTGCCGCGGTCTTTGCGCTATCCAGGCCATCTACGAATGGTTGAACCTCATCCTGGGCATAAATAAAACCTAATTCTCCAGTCCCGGTGGATTGTACAAAATCGCCCCATTCCTGGCGCGTAAGGCGGCGCACAGCATCTTCCGCTTCGCTCCGGTACCGTTCTGCCTGGTTGAGCAGGCGCAGGTTTTCCAACTGCTGCGCCACCTGGGCTGCAATCGTGCGGACAATTTCAGCCTGCGCGGGCTGCCAGGGGCGGTCGGAAACGAATTGAAACAAACCAACCGGCTCTCCGGAAACTTTGATCGGCGTTTCCAGGGTGCAAGCATCCTCTGGATTTGACAGGGGCCGATCCATTGGCTTTACATCGATTTGATCAAAGACATAGCCAATCCGTTCTTTGATATGGATGGCATCCATGTACCCATCCCATTCCTCCCGGACATTTTTCCGGTTGTGCGCTTCCACCTCCACTAATGAGCGTTCAACTTGCTCGAAAAGCTCCGCATTAATCAATGTGGTGGCAAGCTGACCTGCAAGCACCTGGAAAACAGGCAGATTCTTCTCTGAGAGCGCTCCAGGGATGCTGCTCTGTAGATCGAGCACGCCTAGCACGCGTTCGCCGTTGATTAATGGAATGGCCATTTCTGAGCGGGTTAGCGGTAGCAGAGGATGTGATCGGAAGATTTTGCTGTTGGCAGTATCAACAACAAAGACTGGGCCGCGCTGTCCCGCCGCGGCGCCATTGATCGAGGTGTAATCAATTGGCAGGCGGTGACTGCGGCGGAGTAATTCAGCCCCAACATCCCCCGTCCCCGCGCGCATGACCAGGCTATTCCCATTCGAACTGATCCGATAGACCTGCGCGTAATACAGGCCAAAGGCATCCCGGATGAGTTCAACAGCCCGATGAAGCAGCTCATCCTCATTCTTCATCATCGCGATCTGCCGGCCTACTTGCGCCGCGACGAGAATGTCGTTGGTGCGCTCGGTGATACCCTGCTCCAGCGAGGCGCTTAGTACCTGCAATTCCTTGTTGATCCTGCTTGTCTCAGCAAAGCGAGCCTGCTCCAAGGAATTGCGAAAGTTGGTAAAAACGGACAGCATACTCCCATACGCCATTACCAGCCCGGAGATTGTCAATGCAAATTGCCAGGGTACCTGGGCCATGAAAGCCAGCATAACCAGGACAAAAACATTTGCAGCAGTGAGAACAATAATACCGGCAAGGGGCAGCAGCACGCCTGCGATAATAAAGGCCAGCGATAAGAAGGTCAGCGTGAATCCTACCGGATCGGCAACTCGCATGAGCGCGCCCGCATACCCCATTGCCGAAAAGGCGCCTACTACCAGCACTGTTCCCACTCCATAATAGCGTGTTCTGCTAAAGAAATAACTGGTAAGGGTAAAAACAAGCACGCCCAGGAAACCAACCGTAGAGGATGCCTCCTGATTGGCGCCATTCATCGCCTGGGAGGCGATCCAACCGATTATCACCACCAACACCATCACGATGGATAAACCTGCCAACAACTGTGCAATACGGCGCGGTCCAATTTCCCGAATCGCGGGGTTGGGTCGGGTCAACAAATCCCAGATCCTTCCCAGACTGCTCCAGATTCCCATTACTCTGGGCCTGTTTTCATTCGCTTGAGGTTCGTTTTCCGTCATCACATGCTCCTCTCTTCTACCCTTCTCGGGAGCTATTCTTGCCTTCTGGGGCGGCTGCTTCTGAGCGTAGTTCCACGCTGGAAACCTTGGCGCCTAACGCCTGCCCCAGCGCTCGAACCGCTACCTGTAAAACCTCATCCATGGTGGTGGCTCGCTGTATTTTCTGTCCCAACGAAGAGATCAACGCCTCACGCTCAGCCTTCTGCTGGGTCTTAGAGTACGTCATGGCGTTTTGTAAAGCAATTGCCACCTGGTTCGCGGTTAGCTGGATCAAGTCCACATCCGCCTGGGTCAGCCCGTTTTCCACGTTCTGCTGCACATCCAGCACGCCCAGCACCCGGTCTCCGCTCGAAATCGGCACTGCCAGCTCAGATTTTGTCTCTGGCAGCAGCGGATTTGGCAGCCAACCGGGATCCTGTGTCGTATTGCCAACCAGCACCGGCATGTTTGTCGTCGCCGCGCGGCCCACCAACCCTCTCCCGGCTGGAATATGATGTCCTCTGGCAAGCATTACCTGGCCCGCCTCGCCAGTGCCGCCGGCCATGATCAGATCCTGGCGGGTTTCATTAAATAAATAAATGTGAACGTGGTAATAATTGAACGCGTGTTGGACTTCATTCACAACTTCGCGCGTCAACGGCTCCATATCCAGGATAGTGGACAGGCGCCGGCTAACCTCGGTAGACAGCGTCATGGCCTGCGTACGGTCCTGAATACGCTGTTCCAGGTTGGTAATACTATCCCGAAGCTGGGCGGTCATGCTGTTGAAAGCCTGGGCTAGCTGGCCTACCTCATCATCCCGCTCTACGCGGGCAACCTGGCTAAAATCTCCGGCAGTCACGGCCATTACGGTTTCATTGAGATGAACCATCGGCTGAAGGGAACGGCGAATGAGCAGCAGTGAGAAAACAACCAATAAAATAGCACCTACGCCAACAACCGCAAAAGAAATAATCCGAAACTGGATGACCGGCAAAAAAGCCACGTCATAACTTTCCTGGGTGATTATTCCCCAGCCATTTTCCATTTGGGATAGAAAAGCAAGCCAGCGACGGCCATTTTTATCGGTATATTCAAAGATACCTCGCTGACCCTGCCTGAGCGCCACCACCGGCGGCTCATTTGCAAAGCTGGTTAATCCGCCCGCCACAACATTGGGATCGGGAAGGGCAATTGTCGGATCGGGATGTGCAATCACACGATCTTTATGATCCACAACATAGGTTATTACCGCGCCCTGCGATTGTGCAGCCCCAGTACTTAGGACTTCCTTCGAGATTTGGTTAAGATCACTAACCAAAGATACAGCACCCACGATCTTTCCATTTGAATCGCGGACTGGGGAAGTCATGTTTAGAGAAGATTTTCCAGATGATCGAGTAACGATCACCTCAAATGTCACAGGCGCACCTGTCATTGCCCCTATGAACCATGCCCGATCATGAAGATCCTGGTTTTTTTGACCATCACTTCGAATGACGTTCATCCCAGCTAAATTCGTGGTATGAAAGGTATACCCGAAGTTCTTACTGGTCTTTTCTAGCACCGGTTTCTGCCGGGCAGCATCCATGCTAACAATATCGTCAAACTCGGCCATCTGGTGCAGCAGATTCACGTTCATCGAAAACCAGGTTTCCGTTTTTAAGAAGAGCGCATTATTTACCAGCCGCAATTGCTCGTTGGTATGCTGACGAAGGGATGCTTCCGACAGGAAGATCAACAACCACATGGATAACGCAATAATGGGGATCGATATTAGCAGCATCAGCCATACCAGGCGAGTTTGTAGACGCATATTCCGCACAGAAAAACGCTCTCCTTTTTGGATTGGTAAAGGTTTTCTGCGATTGTCCATATTTATACGCTCCGCCGGTTTGGTTTCCATAACTTTGTGACCCTTAACATTTCAAAGACCTGGCTCGTTATCGGTTATCGGGCTGAACCGCTCTTTTGGCTTCATTGTCCGGTGTCGTTTCCAACCGGACGGTGGTGCGCTGCATACCAAGCGCCCGCCCAATTTCACGCACCGCGATTTTCAAGGCCTCTTCTGTGGATGTGGTGTGCTGGATGCGCTGACCAATAGCGGAAATCAGCGCTTCGCGACTGGCCTGGCGCTGCACCTGTGAATAAATGCGCGTGTTCTGCAATGCCACCGCCACCTGGTTGGCAATCGATTGCAGCAGGTCCGCGTCTTCTTGTCGAAGCGCTCCAACCTGGTCTTGCTGAACGTCTAAAACACCCAACACATTCCCACCAATTGCAATCGGCACGGCAACTTCCGACTTTGTAAACGGCAAGAGGGGGTTGGATAACCAATTGGGCGCCTGTGACACATCTTCCACCAAAACCAGGCTGGCTGTATCTGCGGCACGCCCCACCAGACCCCTGCCTTTGGAAATCTTATGCCCTCGGGCCAGCATTAGCTTGCCCGGCTCGCCGGAACCGCCCACCATCTCTAAATTCTCACGCGCATCATCGAACAAGTAGATATGGACGTGATAATAGTTAAAGGCAACCTTCAACTGGTCAACTACTTCAAGCACTAACTGGTTTGCGTCAAGAATGGTCGAAATCCGCCGGCTGACCTCGGCGCTGGCTTCGAGCGCCCGGGTGCGGTCCCCTACGCGCTGCTCCAGGTGTCCGAGGGTCTGCCGCAACTGGTTGGTCATCCGATTAAAGGCGGTAGCCATACCGGCTACTTCCCGCGGCCCCTTGACAGCCGCTTGCAGTTCCGTCTCACCTTCGGCGATGCGGTTGGCCGTTTTCATCAAATCAACCAGCGGAACGGATAACCAGCGCGCCAACAAAAACCCGATCCACCCGGCGAGGATTCCCATACTCAGCGTAATGATGGAAGACCATAACATGATCTGATTTATGGGTTGGAATGCTTCTTCCCAGGGTACTTCCGTAACAACGGCCCAGGCCGGCGCCCCTAAGGGAACATACGTGCCCACAACCCTTGTTCCGTTAATCCCGGTAAATGTTTCAACCTCCGCCATGTCTGGAGATGTTTGATGGTTAAGAAAATCATCTACTTTTTTAATCTTCTTTGCGCTTAAATCATTATCACCCAGCACACGGGCGGTGTCTTTATAGGCAATCAACCGGCCCTGATCATCCACCACATAAGCGTAACCGTTTTGGCCTACCTTAATCTGATCCATTAATTCCCACATGAACTTAAAGTTCACCTCGGCCACCAAAACGCCCTGGAACTTCCCAAAGACATCCTTGACCGGAATAGCGAAAACGGATAACGGCTCGCTGGTGCTTGAATCGATGGAAACCGGACCGATATAATTTTCTCCCTGCCGGATTTTCTCCACTACGTCTACGGGCAGCTTATCGGTCAGAACCCCAGAAGCTGACCGGTATAGGCGCGAAGCCCAAACAAGCTGTTGGCCTTGCTCATCCAGCAATACAACCTGCCTGAACGCTGGCTGCATGCTCAAAATGCTGTTTACAATCTGCTGCTGGGTGGCTCTTGAGGATTCAATGGGATGCGTAACCTGGGCTGCTGTATCCAAAATCCCAATTTTGTCCTGGATAAAAGCGCCTACCGTCCTGGCTGTCTCTTTTGCAATGATCTGCTGCTGGCTAGACATGGTCAATCTGTTGGAGCGCACATTCGAATATACCTGCAACCCGCTCGAGATCAAGAGCACTACTACGCTAAGGGTACCAAATGCAATCGCCAGCGTAGCAGATAATCCCAAGGCAGCTTGACTTTTTCCCAGGCGAATTTTCATGGCCCTTCTCCCTAATTAACCGTGTTCCATTGAATCGAGTAAAACCTTTTTTCGGCCAGGCCGGGCAAATATCTGGCGCCGCCATCCCTGCTTGTTACGCGGCTTTGGTTTTGACCGGAAAGAACGCCTCGAGGATTACAACCGGGATCGTACCAGTTTGAATAACTGCGGCCTGTAGACATTTTTCCCTGGCTTTTGGCTAAGTAATTTTGCTGGTATTCTTTCGATAAAAAGAAGTTATTTTATTGCACGAATGAAATGAAAACTTACCGGGAGCAGGCAATATGAAAAATGGTTGGTTTCCAAGAATCCACCAACTTCTGCCAGGCCTGAGAGAAATCTTGCTATCGGTAATCTATCCGTAGATAGAAAGTTTTCCCAATGGTTATTTTCATCGTGATCGCACTTTGATAATATGCGAATTGAAGGGGGATGTCAATTGAGGGGGCGTGAATCTGGGCAATCTGTAAAGGGAGTGTTAGGTTTCTTTATTCGGCTTTTACTCGTTTTTAGGAGGTTTTTCATGGTTATCTGGCAGGGAAGGCTGGGGATCAGGCGGCAAAAGCACGCCAGGCAGCGCAGCGGTGTGGGGCAAAATCAGGTCTGCGCCTGCCCGGCGCAGTTCGTTTTCCTGCCCAAAACCGCACAGAACCCCGACGGTTTGAGCGCCGGCCAGTTTTCCAGCACGGATATCGACAGTCGTATCCCCAATCATCAGGCAGTTTTGAGGCGCCACGCCCATCTGACCGGCTGCCCACAGCACCGGGTCAGGGAACGGCTTGGTATACCGGCATGTCAACGCGGTGGCGATGGAAGCAAAATAGCGCGTCAGCCCAAACTGTTCTAGAAAGGCCAGGGTACTTTCTTGATCACGAGCGCTTACCACCGCCAGTGGAAAACGCTGGTGGAGCGTTTCAAGCATCAAAGATATCCCCTCGATCAGCCAGAACTCACGCGGGTGGAGACCCACCCTGCGCTGGCTGAGATAGCTGTACAGGCGGCCAATTTCATCATCCAGGTCCACCCGGTCAAGGATGCCATACACCAGATTACCAGGCGTCTCAGCGGCCATAATGGCCCAGCGCGCGAACTGGCGCATATTTCCACCCGGGAACAGGCCGCGCAGCCGCGCCAACCGGCGCTCAAACATGGCCAGCCACTGGTCATCCGTGTCGCTTAACGTCCCGTCCACGTCGAAACAAATGGCTTGAACCCGGGCCAGATCCAGCGCCATATCTTATCGTACGACCAGTACTGCTCCGGCCATCGCGAGCAAGCTCAAGCCGATGCAAAAGGAAACAAGCAAGGTCAGGATGGACAACCAGATTCTTCGAGACAGTTGTTCCATAATCAATCTTCCTGCGACTGTCCGCCTTCTACCTCTTCAATGGCTTCGTGCGGTGTGGCGCCGCCAAAACTAACCCGCAGCAGACCAGGCAGGTAGCGATCCATGGTGTGGACTGCGGGATAAATGGCATTGCGGATCAGATCCGGGGTCAACGACTGGCTTTCAAAATCCAGACTGCTCTTGTAGCGTACCTCCCCATCCGAATAATCCAATTCAAAGTTGCCAATGCGCAGTCCATAATTAGCGCGGGTGATGTATTCAGCGACCGCCATGCGGACCTCATCGGGTACCTTCACCGGAGCTACTGCGTAAAAAAGAAATTCCTCCAGGTCTACCCGGACAATCGCGTAACAGCGCAAATCGCCATTCTTGCCAGAATAGGACATACTGTAGGCGTACTTCCCCTCGATCCGGCGTGGGAACCATTCGTCATCATCCAGGTAGCTCGAAAGAAGCTCGAACGCCTGCATTCCATTCCGGTTTTCGGGCTTGGGATCCTCCCGCGAATCACGGTACTCGTCATCATGCCTTCTCATTTTCCACTTCTCTTTCTAAGGATTTCTCAATAATAGAAACGAATAACTACCAGTAGAGCTGCTAACAGAACGGGGATCAATTGTTGCGCACAAAATCTAACGCATATTCGGCATCTGGATACTTAGGGCGAGCATCCAGGGCTTGCTGGAACAATTCCAGGGCCTTCTCGCGATCCCCTTTTCGATAGGTTGCCCAACCGCGCCACAGTAGCGCTTCTTCGGAATTGGGCGTCCGTTTGAGCGCGTAATCGGTCAGGGCGAAGAGGTCTTCCATGCGAGACGTATGGAAATAAGCAAAAAACGGGCCAAACTGGTAGCGCAGCATGCGCTGCGGTAAGCCATTGGTACGTGCCTGATCGTAGGCCTGGGCCGCAGCTCCATACTTCTCAAAATATACCAGATTTGTGCCCAAATTGAACCAGGCATACGAATCTGTAGAGTCGGTCTCAGTCTCTTTTTGCGCCACTTCCATGGCGTGCTGCCGGTTGGCATTGACGTCCCACTGATCCCCCAGAACCGCCTGTATCGCCTCCCGCTGTTCCGTAGGGTACACAAGGATATACACCCGGTTAAAAGCTTTCCAGTGCTTATCCAGGATGTTATATGCGATGCCAACATTTGGACCAACAAAAACATCTTGCGCAGTAAATCTCTGCGTGGCGTCATCATAACCGGTTAGCAGAAGATAATGCCCTGCCCAACGGTCGTCCTGGTACCAGTAGCTTTCGGCCATAATAAAAGCTTCTTCCACCATCACCGGAAAACCAGCCGCGATCAGCCGGCGCAGGGTATCGATATCGCCGCCAACCCGGTACTGCACCTCAACCCCCGGCACCTGTGTGTTCACATACGTAACCAGTTCTTCTACATTAACATTCCGATCTTCTCGTTTCGGCTTGATCAGGTCTGAAATGGTGGATTGGTTACCTGTCCAATTGTAGAAGCGCAGATCCATGGCAAGGGTCGCCGGGCCGCAGTTATTTACCTCCTGCTTTTCATAAGCAGGCGCGGGTAAATCCACTTTCGCCGGAATTTGCGTGGGCGTAAGCGTGGGCGCGGGAGTATTTGTTGGAACAGGCGTGTCCTGAACCGTGGGTTCAATCGTTGCTGTCGCTGGCGCAAGCGTAGCCGTATGCGTTGGGCCAATCGGAGGCACATCCGTCCCCTCTTGCCCCAACCCGGCGACCACGGTCGAACCAACCGGGGTGGGCATCGGCCGCACTGGGTCCACGATGCCACGCAAAAATGCCATAGCAAAGTCCATCCGCCAGTTCAGACGATCCTGTACCTGTGGGATTTGATAAAGCGCAATCGCCAGGACAACCAGACCAACCGAAATTCCCAGCAAAAAGGCGATCAGCTTTTCTTTTTGTGAAGGCTCGCCTTGCATGGGGTTTATTGTACCAGATTACGGGAAGATGTAAATTGACCTAAAACGACCTAACAGGTCTGCAAAGAAAGGCTGGGTAAAATTCGGATATTTTTAGGTTAAATTAGCAGGGGGATTCCTGTTATAATCGGCGGTTATGAAGTACCACATTTGGACCGAAGGCTGTCAGATGAACGTGGCCGATTCACAGCGAGTAGCCTCAGCGCTGGAACGCCTGGGGTACCATGGTACAGCCGCCGCTGAAGAGGCCGATATAATTGTATTAAACACCTGTGTTGTCCGGCAGAGCGCGGAAGACAAGGCCTATGGAAGGCTTAGCTCGCTGCGTCCCTTAAAAGAAAAAAATCCGCAGCTGGTGATCAATTTGATGGGCTGCCTGGTGGGTGTGCGGGATCACGAGCATCTAAAGAAGCGCTTCCCCTACGTAGATGTTTTCTCCCCGCCCTCAGACCCCTCCCCACTGGTCGCCTTCCTCACCCAATCGGAAGTGCGGGAGATGGAAGACAGCGCTACCCAGCAGCGTTTCGCCCTGATGGACAACGAGCTGGTTCTTCCGGTTGAGGAGCGTGACCGCCTGGTGGCTGGATTTATCCCGGTGGTGTATGGCTGTTCCCACGCCTGCACTTTCTGTATCATCCCCTACCGGCGCGGGATCGAACGCAGCCGGCCGCCAGAAGAGATCCTGAGCGAGGCGCGCGCAATGGCCGCCCAGGGAGTGAAAGAGATCACGCTTCTCGGGCAAATTGTCGACCGGTATGGAAAAGATGAGGCCGAGTTTCCGACCCTGGCCGGCTTACTGGCGCGCATGCATGCCATTGAAGGCCTGGAGCGTATCCGCTTCCTTACCTCACACCCCAACTGGATGACGGACGAACTGCTCGATGCGGTGGCCGAACTGCCAAAAGTCTGCCCGCATATCGAGGTACCCGTGCAGGCCGGGGACGATGAAGTTCTGGCAAACATGCATCGCGGTTATACCGCGGAACAATACCGCCGGCTGGTGGAACGCATCCGCGCTCGGATCCCAAACGTTTCGATTGCTACGGATATTATCGTTGGCTTCCCAGGGGAAACCCAGGCCCAGTTCCAGCATACCTACGAGCTGCTGGCCGAGCTAAAACTGGATGTAGCCCACCTGGCGCGCTATTCCGTTCGCCCTGGCACCGTGGCATCCCGGCGCATGCCGGATAACGTCAGCGAAGAGGAGAAGATGCAGCGCTTCCGCGTGCTGGAGACCCAGCAGGAGCAGATCGTTAGCGAAATCAATGCGCGCTACCTCAACCAGACGGTCGAAGTTTTGTTTGAAGAAAAGGTCAAACAGCGCTGGAAAGGACGCACGCAGACAAACAAACTGGTATTTGTGGAGACGGGGGAGGATTTACGCGGCCAAGTCATCCCGGTCAAAATTGGTTGGACTGGGCCCTGGTCGATGATCGGCCAGCCAGTTTCCTGACGCATTCAGGAAAGCCAGCTTCCAGGATGGGTAACCTGCTGGAAGATATTCCCAATATTCAATACAATTCAGTCGCATGGTCAGCATCGTTCGATTCTTATTGTGGATTCTCATCCTTGTCATCATAGCAGCCGGGCTCACCACCTGGCTATCTTCAAACGGCGGGAGTACCACCGGGGTTAATTCTCCCGAGCGAGACAGGATGGTAGGAGATTTTCTGGAGAACCCGGCGGACCACCCGGATTGGCTCGTGCAGCCTGGGCAGCGCTGCGGCCAGGCTCCTTTCCAGATGCCGACCAGCGGTTTTATTGGCTATTTGTGGGATGATTCATTCCGGGTTGGGCACCGGCACGCGGGTCTCGATATTTTTGGCGGCGGGCGGCCCGGCGACACCCCGGTTTATGCGGCCATGGATGGGTATCTGACCCGCCTGCCGGATTGGAAATCCAGCCTGATCATTCGTATCCCCAACGACCCCGTGCAGCCTGGCCGCCAAATCTGGACCTACTATACGCATATGGCTGAACCGGATGGCGCATCCCTGGTGGCCGCTGAATATCCGCCCGGCACCAGCGAAGTGTTTGTAAAAGCCGGCACACTGCTTGGGCACCAGGGTAATTTTTCAGGTACCCCAGGCTCCCCCACCGGTGTGCACCTGCACTTCTCGGTCGTGCTGGACGACGGCCAGGGCCATTTCCGAAACGAGCTGGATATCCAAAATACGCTCGATCCATCCCCCTACCTCGGAATGAACCTGAACGCCCATTCCAATAACGGCGATGTCCCGCTCTGCCCGACGGAAACAAACGGAGAATAGCCATGGATAACCCTATCTTACAAGGACCAGGTTGTGCTGATCGTCGGCGCAGGGCGCAAGCCCGCACCAGAACTGGCAGTGGCGCTGGCCGGCCAGGGCGCGATCATTGCCGCGAATGATCTCTCACCCGTTCTGCTAGACCCCTTGGCCAGGGCGATCCGCGACCGGAACGGGCATATCCACACCTATATCGCGGACGCAACGCGCGGGATGCCCCTGCGCGCCATGCTAGACGAAGTTCTGGAAGACTGCGGCCGGATCGACGTCTTGATCAATAATCCCCGCGCGCAGCCCACTACCCCCTTACTGGAAATGGATGAATGGGACTGGCAGCGTACGATTGAAATGAACCTGAATGGACCGTCCCTGGTAACCCAGCTGGTCGCCAGGGTGATGAAAGAGCAAGGCCACGGAACCATCCTCAACCTGGTGGACGCCAACCCTTCTGGCCTGGAGAGGCCAGGCCGTGCCGCGTACGCAGCCAGCCAGCAAGGACTGCTGGCATTGTCTCAAGCTGCGGCGCGGGAATTAATCGCGTATAATATCCATGTACATACGCTCTGCCCGGACGAAACACTTTTGTACGCTGATCAGCGCCTTTTGGACACACACAACCCACCAGCTTCACCGGATACCGTCACAGCAGGCGGAGAACTTGTCCGGCTGGCCGTATTTCTGTGCGGGCCAGGGGCCGCTCATCTGACCGGGCAAGTTTACCAGGTGAGCCGAACGCCTAATCCAGGCGCAGGCCAACAGGAGTAAAGCATGATCTCGTTCCGCGAATTCGTCAATGCGTTTCGCGAAGTCGGGCTAAACCCTGACCAGCCTGTCATCGTACATGCATCCTTATCCGCGGTCGGAGAAATCCGCGGCGGGGCGGAAACGGTATTAGGGGCGTTGTTGAGCTTCGACGAAAGGCGTCATGGCGCCAACCTTTACCTATAAAACCATGATCATCCCGGAAGTTGGTCCAGATAATAACGCGATCCAATACGGCACGGGCAAAGATCATAACCGGATGGCCGAGTTTTATCTGCCGGATATGCCCGCTGATTCGCTCATGGGTGTGCTTCCTGAAACAATCCGCATGCACCCGGATGCAAAACGATCCTTTCACCCGCTGCTCTCCTTTAGCGGGATCAATGTAGATGAAGTATTGAACGCGCAAACCATCGAAGAGCCAATGGCGCCGATCGGGGTACTGGCCAGGCAAAACGGGATCGTCCTGCTGATTGGTGTAAACCACACGGTTAATACCAGCATTCATTACGCAGAACGGCTGGCCGGGCGGAAACAGTTCATCCGCTGGGCGCTAACCCCGCAAGGGGTCCGCGAATGCCCGGGCTTTAGCGGCTGCTCGGATGGCTTTGAGCAAGCGGCTGCCTATCTGGAACCGTTTACCCGCACGACAAAAATCGGCGCGGCAACCATTCGAGCCGTGCAGATGGAGCCAATGATCCACACGCTCACCGAGCTAATTTCCAAACAGCCTCTGGCCCTCCTGTGTGGTAAAACCGACGAACGCTGTGAAAGCGTCCGCCGGTCGGTGCAAACGCCGCTGCTGCTTGAGACGGAAGAAACTCCCGGGGAACCGTAAACAGGAAATGTCCGATTATACGCGTGCTTCACTTGAACTTTTATATAACGTCAGCCGTGAGTTAACCTCTGCGCTTGATCTGCACACCGTCCTGACCCGGGTGCTTTCCCTCTCTACAACCACGGTCCAGGCAGAACGGGGAAGCGTCATTGTTATTGATGACCATGAGCAGCCGGTCGACGGCGCGATTATCGTCAAGGGCCAGCTGCTGCCCCATACCCGCGAAAGCCTGATTTCGACCCTCGGGCAGGGTCTGGCCGGTTGGGTGGTGCGCAATCGCCAGGCCGCCCTGATAACCGATACCAGCCTGGATAAACGCTGGCTTCGCCGCCCGGATGATACCATTGAACGGTCCGGGCCAAAATCGGCCATTTGCGTGCCCATTCTGGTACGGGATGAGCTGGTTGGGGTGCTAACCCTGGTGCATGCCACACCCAATTTCTTTGGCCTTGATCATCTGGCCTTGCTTCAAGCGATTGCCGACCAGGCCGGGATCGCGGTTCATAACGCCCGCCTATACGAAACGCTTCAGGCCACCAACCGGCGCTACCATGAGCTGTTTGAAGACAGCATCGATCCAATTGTCGTCACTAATCTGGAAGGAAAAGTCCAGGAGATAAACCGGCAGGCCGCGCAAGTCAGCGGGCGCTCGCGTGAGGAGCTGCAAGGCACATTCATTTGGGAACTCCAGACCGTCAGCCCGCAGTGGCTTCAGGAAAATATGGAGTGCATCCAGGCTGGCGAAACCGTTAGCTGTGAAATCAGAATTCCAACCCAGGGAAAAGGTCCCGATCCCGATTGAGATCTATGTTCGAAAAATAAGCTTTGGCGGCGAAGAATTGCTTCAATGGATTATTCGCGACATCAGCGAGCGGAAGCAGTTGGACACCCTCCGAGACGATCTGAGCGCGATGATTTATCATGACCTGCGGTCTCCGCTGGCGAACATTGTGTCCAGCCTGGATATGCTCCGCACCCTGATCCAAGAAAACGAGAACAATATCGTGCAGCAAGTTCTTTCGATTGCTATTCGTTCCTCAGAACGAATGCAGCGCCTGATTAACTCGCTTTTGGATATCAATCGCCTGGAATCTGGACAGCCAATCACCAACCGTACCTCGGCCGAAGTGATGTCACTCATTCTTGAGGCGCTGGACGCCGTCCAACCGATTACCAGCACCAAGCGCCAGAAAGTGATGCTGGAAGTGGAAACGAACCTTTCCAGAATTTGGGTGGATGAAGATATGATCCGGCGCGTAATCATTAATTTATTGGAAAATGCGACCAAGTTTACCCCCGCCGAAGGAAAAATCACCATTGGCGCGAGGAGTGAGGGCGATTGGGTCAAATTGTGGGTCCAGGACACCGGTCCGGGTATTCCAATCGATGCGCACGGCGCTATTTTTAATAAGTTCACACGCGTCCCGGTTGAACGACTGCAATCCTCCGAACAAATGCCCAAAGGACTGGGGTTGGGTCTGGCTTTTTGCAAACTGGCTACCCAGGCACACGGCGGTAAAATTGGCGTAGAAAGTGAGATTAACGCCGGAAGCTGCTTTTATTTTACGGTCCCAGCCACCAAAACATCGAACTGAAAGGTATTTATGCAGGAACTTGCTCATCATATATATATTGAGACCAGTTACGCAGGCGTTACTCTGGGTGCAATAAACTGGTCTCATGGCCTGGTTTTACTGGATGCCCCTTTTCGTGCAGAAGATGCTCGTTCCTGGCGCTCAGCCCTGCTAAACCTGGGGGGTGGCGTGGACCGGTTACTGGTGAATCTGGATGCGCATTTCGACCGTACGCTGGGCGTACGCGCGATGGATTGTACCGTCGTTGGTCATGAGAAAATGGCGGAAGTCTTCCGCAACCGGCCAATCTCATTTAAGACGCAGGGAAATGAAACCGGTGCGGAATGGGAATTGTATAATGGTCTGGGAAGCATTCGCTGGGTACCGCCGGAGATTACGTTCAACAAACAACTGCTCATCCATTGGGATGAATACCCACTCTCGCTCGAATCGCACCCCGGTCCGTCGACGGGGGCCATTTGGGCGGTGCTTTCAGAACAGCGGATTGCCTTTGTCGGCGATGCACTGGTACCAGACCAACCCCCTTTCCTGATCTCCGCCAATCTGCCTGCCTGGATCAATACCCTGAAACCGCTGCTTACCCCGGCCTACCAGGATTATTTGTTGATTAGTGGACGCAACGGACCGGTCGCGCACCAGCTGGTGCGGCGGCAAATCACCTACCTGGAAAAGATGCACCAGATGCTCGAAAAGCTGGCGAGCCAAAAAGCTCCCGCCAGCGAAACAGCGAGTTTTGTTTCTGCGCTGTTAGCCGATTTTGAAATCCCGCCCCAACGCGAATTACAGTACCGCCAGCGGCTGCAATATGGGCTTTTCCAATACTATACCCGGCATTACCAACCCTCCGGTGAAGAGATCACCGAATAAGGATAGGAATGTATTCCAACCCATTTTTACCACTCGTTGAGTTGACCCGCGGGCCGTTAGTGGAGTCGATCCATTTCGGCGCGCTGGCCATCGTAGATGCCAGCGGAAAGCTGGTGGCCAATGTTGGCGATACCAACCTGGTTGCCAACCTGCGCTCGTCGGCAAAGCCCTTCCAGGCGCTTCCGCTGTTTGAAAATGGCGGGGTCGAGCACTTTGGTTTAACCGACCGCGAGGTTGCCATTCTGTGCGCCTCGCACTCGGGGACAGATGAGCACGTTGCGGTATTGAAAACCGCGCAAGCGAAAATCGGGGTGCGCGAAACGGATTTACAGTGCGGCGTGCATTCACCTGGCGATGAAGCAACTGCTCGGGGGATGCTGCTGCGTGGTGAGGACCCTACGCCTTACCGGCACAACTGTTCCGGAAAACACACCGGCATGCTGGCCCAATGCATGCTCAATAACCAGCCGATTGGCAATTACCTCAGCAGCGAGCACCCCATCCAGAAGACCATCCTGCGCACATTCGCGGAGATGACCGACATGGATACGCAGGATGTGCTGGTTGGCATTGACGGCTGCTCCGCGCCAACCTTTGCGGTTCCGCTGTACAATGCCGCGCTGGCCTTTGCCCGCCTATGCGATCCCAGCGGGATGCCCGAAAAGCGCGCCAATGCGCTGCGGCACATCTTCCGCGCGATGACCACCAACCCGGATATGGTCGCCGGTCCAGGCCAGTTTGACACAGAGCTGATGCAGGCCGGCAGCGGGATGATCGTTTGTAAGGGCGGCGCGGAAGGGTACCAGGCATTTGGCCTGGCCCCCGATGCTCTAGGGCCTGGTTCGCCTGGTCTGGGCGTGACATATAAAGTTATCGACGGCGACGCGAATAACCGGGCCCGACCGGTGATTGCGATGGCTATCCTGCGCCAGTTCGGCGTACTCAATCAAGTCCAACTGGATGCGCTCAAACATTATGACGCCCGCCCGATTTACAACTGGCGTCACCTGGAAATTGGTGTGATACGCCCGGCGTTTATCCTCGAAAAAGCCGCCGCCTGATATGGAACAGCCCGCCCCCACTCTGGAAGCACTCCGCGAGCAAGCCCAGGCGGTTTACCAGCGCCTGGCAGAAGCCTTTGGTTTGCCCGGCTGGGATCACGCTACCCCTCCACTGGATGAGCTGGTCAATACGATCCTCTCCCAAAACACGAACGACCGCAACCGCGACCTGGCCTACAACAACCTGCGGGCGCGCTATGCAACCTGGGAAATGGTGCGCGACGCGGATGCTTTGGAAGTAATCGATACCATCCGGCCGGCTGGTCTGGCGAACCAGAAGGGCCCGCGTATCCAGACCGTATTGCGACAGATCACTGCCGAGCGCGGCTCGCTCAACCTGGACTTCCTCTACGAACTGCTGCCTGAAGAGGCCTTTACCTGGCTGACCCAGTTTAAAGGAGTAGGCCCAAAAACCGCATCGATTGTGCTGCAGTTTTCACTGTCCAAACCCGCCTTCCCGGTGGACACGCACGTTTACCGGGTTAGCGGGCGCATTGGCCTGCGCCCAGAACGGATGACCGTGGAGCAGGCGCACGTCTTCCTGGCACAGCTGTTCACCCCCGACCAGTACGGTCCGGGCCACCTCAACCTGATCCGCCTGGGCCGCCAGATCTGCCACGCGCGCAAACCCGAATGCCCCATCTGCCCCGTCAACGCGCTTTGTAATTACTATCACCAACAGATCTACATAGAATAAAGGGATGGGTTAGCGGCGCGTTTTGCGCTGCTAACCCATCCCTTTCTATTTCTATTCTTGCTGATCCCAGTGAATCCCCATCAGCCAGCAGTCAACATACTTTCCCTCATGCCATTCATGCTGCGGCAGCAGTTTGATTTTGCGGAAGCCGCATTTCTCGTAGGCCCGGATGGCTCGGGTGTTGTCGATGTGCGGGTCGATGATCACCCAGTCCGCGTCTTTCTCCTCGAGAAGATAGCACAACAACAGGCGAATAAACTGGGTGCCAATGCCCTTGCCCCAGTATTCCGGCGCCCCAATAAACAGATCCAGCGCGTACACCTTCCCCCGGCCCTCAAACTGGTACTCGCCCGGGTCAGCGATATAAAACTGCAAATACCCCACCGGATAGCTCGCATATACCATGATGCAAGGGACCACCCCTTCCGCGGCAAGCACGCGGGGAGCGTATTTCTCTTTCACCCGTTCGAACGGGAAAGGATTGTCGCGGCCCTCGTAAAATTCCAGCACGCGCGGGTCGGTCAGCCAGCGCGCCAAAAGGCTGTAATCTGCGGCGGTATCTTCCATCCGCCGCAGATAGTATTCGCCTTCCTCATAGATATCCGTTTCCATTCCTACCTAAGTACGCAGCGCCAGTGTCACCGCCGCCCGGAATGCCTGGTATGCAGCGGGCATATCCGGTTGTTCAAACTCGATTTTTCGCCCATCCTCACGCCGGCTGCCGGGCATCAGCAGGGCTTTGTCGGCCATCTCGGAGTAAAGGAATTCCAGGCCAATGCTGACCGGAGTTTCCACCTTGAGCGGGGCAGGCGCTTTCCCGGCCTTAAAGCTGCGCACCACTCGTTCGGCAGCCTCGCAAATCATTAACTGCGTAACCGCCGGTGGAAGCACCTCCGCCGACCAGCGGCTGCTGGCTTTTTTCACCACCACCTGCTCGATCCCGGGGATCCATTCGGCGGCTTCCTTATTGACTGCCTGGTCGCCGGAGATCATCAGCACTGGAACACCAAAGTGCCCGCACAGGGAAGCATTCAAACCGGTTTCGCCGGTCAGCCGGCCGTTGATCCACAGGTTTTGCACGCGCGCGCTCGACCAGGTGTGATCGAGGATCGCATTTGCCGTACCCATCCGAGCATGATACCCAATCAAGATCACCGCGTCAACGCCCTGGTCGATCCCCTGAACCATCGAAAAGGGTGAAGGTGTGCCCGAGTTCAACCGGGCGCGCCGGTCAAGTTCTTCAACCAGGATATTATCGCTGTTCCAGTGCCCGTCGGTAACCACAATCTCATCCGCGCCGCCTTCCGCGGCCCCCCGAACGGCGGCATTCACATCCTGAGTCATCAGGCGGCGGAACCGTTGGTACTCCGCGTGACCCGGGTCAACGTGGTTCCAGGTTACGACTCCGGTGATTCCTTCCATATCAACAGCGATTAAGAGCTTCATTGGGTTGGATTCTCCTCTTTCGATATTTTGTCGAACGTCATCATAGGATAAGTATATCACCCAGGTAATGGTACAATTTTATCAACACGAATGAACGCGGTTAAACCGATATCTTCCTGGAGGAATTTCATGAGGGATGTTGTCATCATCGATGCCATTCGCACGCCGGTCGGCGCGCTTGGGCGGAGCCTGGCAGCGTCCGCCCGGATGACCTGGCCGCGCTGGTTATCCGCACCATCATCGAACGCAGCCGGCTGGATCCGGCCCAGGTGGAAGAAGTGTACCTGGGCTGCGCCAACCAGGCCGGCGAGGATAACCGCAATGTGGCCCGCATGGCGCTGCTGCTGGCCGGCCTGCCAGTAGAAGTCGCCGGGGTAACCTTCAACCGGCTGTGCGCCTCTGGCCTGACGGCGGTCAACATGGCTGCGCGGGCCATCCGCGCCGGCGAAGGGGAGATCTTTATCGCCGGCGGGGTGGAAAGCATGTCGCGCGCGCCTTATTCCCTCCCCAAAGCCGAGAACCCATTCGCCTTTGGCAACCTGACCGCCTGGGATACTGCCCTGGGCTGGCGCTACCCCAACCCCAAAATGGTCGAAATGTACGGCACCGAGGCAATGGGCGAAACAGCCGAAAATATCGCCGAAATGACCGGCATCACCCGCGAGGAACAGGATCGCTTTGCGCTGCGCAGCCACCAATGCGCCATCGCTGCCATCGATACGGGCAAATTTGCCGAAGAAATCGTTCCGGTGCCCGTTCCGCAGAAGAAGAGGCGACCCGTGCTGGTAACCACCGACGAGCGCCCGCGCCGCGATACCACCCTGGAGGCCCTGGCCCGGCTGAAACCGGCTTTCCGCAAGAACGGCACCGTCACCGCCGGGAATTCTTCCGGGATGAATGACGGCGCGGCGGCGCTGCTGCTGATGAGCGCCGAGAAGGCCGCGCAGCGTTGGGTCTGAAACCTATGGCGCGCATCGTCGCTTCCGCCGCGGCCGGCGTGCCGCCGCGTATCATGGGCATGGGGCCCGTCCCGGCAGCGCGAAAGGTCCTCGACCGGGCCGGCATACGAACCTGGACCAGATCGGCCTGGTGGAAATCAACGAAGCCTTCGCCGTGCAGACCCTGGCGGTTATGCGCGAGCTGGGGTTGATCCGAGGAAAAAACCAACGTCAACGGCGGAGCAATCGCGCTGGGTCACCCGCTGGGCTGCTCAGGCGCGCGCATCCTCACCACGCTGCTGCACGAGATGAAGCGGCGGGCAGCGGCAGGCACAGCCTCCACAGGCCTCTTTACGGACTGGCGACGTTGTGCGTGGGCGTCGGGCAGGGGGAAGCCACCCTGGTCGAGTGGGTCAGAATGACCATCCTGGTGACCGGCTCAACCGGCTTTATCGGCGCGAGCCTGTGCCGCGCGCTGGTCGCGCAAGGCCACACGGTGCGCGCCTTTCACCGGCCTACCAGTTCGCTGCGCCTGCTGGAAGGCCTGGAAGTTGAACATGCGCTGGGCGATCTGACCCAGCCGGATACCCTCCTAGGCGGCCATGCAAGGCGTAGAGGTGGTATTCCACGCGGCGGCCTGGATGGGCGGGCACGACCAGCCCGGCCGCCAGTACACGGTGACCGTTGAAGGCACGCGCAACGTCCTGCAGGCGGCGCGCCAGGCCGGGGTCCGGCGGGTGATCCATACCAGTTCGGTGGCTGCCCTGGGTGTTCCGGATGCCGCCAGGCAGCCCAATGAAGCGCAGTTGATCAACGAAAACCACACCTGGAATTACCGCCCCGATTATTACCCGTACGGTTATGCCAAGTACCTGGCTGAACAGGAAGTCCAGAAAGCGGTTGCGCAAGGGTTGGATGTGGTAATCGTCAACCCCACCGTGGTGTTTGGGCCAGGCGATATTTACCGCCAGTCCAGCTCGCTGATCACGCAGGTGGCCGAAAAGCGCATTTCCGTGGCGGTTGAAGGGGGCATCAACTGCGTCCACATCACGGATGTGGTTGAAGGGCATCTGGCGGCGCTGGCCTGTGGAAAGACCGGCCAGCGTTATATCCTGGGGGGCGAAAACCTGACCCACCTGCAGCTGCTCGAAATGATCGCTGAAGTCACCCATGTTTCCGGGCCAAGCATGGTTTTACCCACTGGTCTGGTCCGTTCCCTATCCAGGCCGGCCCACCTTCTTCAGGCGTTTCTAAATCTGCCCATCTCGCCGGAACTACTGCGACTGGCCGGTTACTGGTTTTTCTATGACTTGCAAAAAGCGGAACGCGACCTGGGCCTGACGCAGCACCGCCCGGTGAAAGACGCGGTTGCGGCAGCTTATGCGTGGTACAAACAAACCGCGTAAACCATTTATCCCCCAATCTCGCTCATCATCCGGTTGAGCGGAACAGCACCTTCGGCCAGCCCGTGGCCCCAGGGCTTGTTGCCAGATCCCATCCAGAATTATCTGGCGCAGATCCTCCAGGGTAGCGCCCTGGCGCAGCGGGGTGAGCAAATCGACTTCTTTTTCACGCAGCAGGCACAGACGCAGCCTGCCGTCCGCCGTCAGGCGGGCGCGCGTGCAGGAGGCGCAAAACGGCAGCGAAACGGAGGAGATAAACCCTAATTCCCCCGCCGCGCCTGGCAGGTGGTAGATACGCGCCTCACCATCCAACATCCCTTCGTTGGCTGGTTCCAAAGGCCCCAAGGCTGGCTGAGATCTGATCCATCATCTCCTGAGCCCTGACCACCTGGGTCTGCTGAAACTCAGTCGCCCCGGCAAAAGGCATCATTTCGATAAAGCGCACCTGCCAGGGTTTTTCTAAGCGTCAGCGCAGCCAGATCAACCACATCGCTTTCGTTATAACCCCGCACCACCACCGCGTTTAGCTTCATCGGCGTCAGGCCCGCCTGCTCGGCAGCTTCAATGCCTTGCCAAACCTGTTCGAGCGTTCCCCAGCGGGTCAGGCGTTTAAACTTTGCCGGGTTGAGCGTATCCAGGCTGACGTTAACCCGCTGCAATCCGGCTTTTTTGAGCGGCTCGGCCAGTTTACCAAGCAAGACTCCATTGGTGGTCATCGACAAACTGCGTACCCCGGGCGTATCCGCGATCTCGCGCACCAGGTCCACCACATGCGCGCGCACGGTTGGTTCACCGCCGGTCAGGCGGAACTTATCAAAGCCCAGATTGGTAAACAGGCGAACCAGTTGGATCAGTTCATCATCCTGCATCAGGTCGGCGTTCGGGCGAAAGGTCATATCTTCTGGCATGCAGTAGACGCAGCGCAGGTTGCAATGATCCGTCAGGCTGATGCGCAGATAATGAATTTTCCTTCCAAAACGGTCCAGGGCCATGAAACACTCCTAAATAACCAGGTAAAACCGATAATAATTATTATATTATAGCAATAAATACAGAAAATGGAATAGATTGGCGAAATGGCTATTGACAAACCCCTCCGGCGGTGCTATTATTTTTGCATACTGGTCTGCGATACAGACCGGTTTACAAGGAGATAAACGCAATGCAACCTGATCCTGTCAATGCGATCGCGAAACGGACCCAACGCTACTGGTACCAGGACGGCATCTGGGAAATCGGTTTTGGGTTGATCAATGCCCTGCTGGGTTGTTTTTACCTGCTCACGGCGGGCCTGAATTGGGAAGGATCACTCTCGATGCTGTTACCACTTCTACAGATGGTGGTCCTGATCGGCCTGTTCCTCATGATCAACCGGATCGTTGTCTTTCTCAAAGAACGCATCACCTACCCGCGCACCGGCTACGTGGCCTACCGCAAGCCAGCATCCAGTACGCGCCTGAAAAAGATCCTGCTCGCCGGGCTGCTCGCAGCCGGAATGGGCGCGCTGGTTGGGGGCCTGGCGACACTCCAGCAAACCGCCAACCGTATGCCGCTGGTGATATCCATTATCCTGGCCAGTACGGTGATCTTTATTGGCTACCGTTTCAACCTGGTGCGCCTGTATATCATCGCCGCCCTGACCATCGTGTGGGGATATGGGGTATCGCTCTACCCGCTCGGCGATCTATACAGCACGGGCGCTTTCTTCGCCGGGTTTGGCCTGCTGATCCTGCTCTCTGGTGCAGTTACCCTGTTTATCTACATGCGCCGCACCCAGCCAGCTGAAGAAGAGATGTTGAATGCTATCTTACCGGAAAACAAACCGGACGAGCGCTAGGCGCTCAACGAAATACATAAAAATAGAGGTTGTAATGAATTACATACAAAGCGTCAAACACCTTGTGAAGCGTGCAAGCTCAGGGACCGCGAGCGGAGCGGCATTGGGCCTGCTCTTCGGGATGATGTTATTGGATAACCTGGTATTTGGGGCGGGGATCGGGGTAATAACCGGTTTGTTTGCCGGGTTGATGATCGATATCCAAAACACAAGCAGCCGGTAAAGCTCTATACATGCAAAGATTTATCCGGTGTCTTATTCCCAACAGGAGCATGCCATGAGCGAGGAACTACGCAAATTCACCGACGTAGACCGTATCATCCACGAACCGGCCCGGCTGCTAATCGTCACCATCCTGTATGCCGTGGAGAAAGTCGATTTTCTCTACCTGCTTCACGAAACCGGGCTGACCAAAGGTAATCTCTCGGCCCACCTGGTGAAATTAGAAACTGCGGGTTACGTGAAGATCGAAAAAACCTTCCGGGGCAAGATTCCCCAGACGCTCATCGCGCTGACAGATGCGGGCCGGGCAGCCTTCGAGGCGTATCGCAAGCAGTTAGCCAACATTGTCAGTAGATTATCCGAGGAACCAAAATGAACGAGCCAATTATTCGTATGCACAACCTGACGCGTGACTTTGAAACAACGCGCGCACCTAATGGAACCCCGGGAGCCAACAGAAACATACCCGGGCGAATCCGTGCCGTTGATAGCCTGAATCTAGAGATCGAACAGGGTACCGTCTTTGGGTTTTTGGGTCCGAATGGGTCTGGAAAGACCACCACTATCCGCCTGCTGTTAGGACTGCTGGAACCCACCCAGGGCAGCGCCGCGGTGTTTGGCTGTGATACCCGCACCCAGGCAGCTGCGATCCGCGAGCAGACCGGGGCGCTGCTGGAACACACCGGTTTATACGAGCGGCTAAGCGCCGAGGATAACCTGGAATTCTATGGACGGGTAGCACATCTGCCATCCGTCCGGCGCCAGCTGCGCATCCGGGAGCTTTTGACCCACTTTGGGCTGTGGGAACGGCGCAAAGAGACCGCCGGCACCTGGAGCCGGGGGATGAAGCAAAAACTGGCCATCGCCCGGGCGCTGATCAGCAACCCAAAGTTGATTTTCCTGGATGAGCCGACCGCGGGTCTCGACCCGCTTGCAGCCGCGACCCTGCGGGATGACCTTGCCCGCCTGGCCAGCGACCACCAGGTGACCATCTTTTTGACCACCCATAACCTGACCGACGCGGAGAAGCTGTGCGAGCAGGTAGCCGTGATCCGCGCTGGTCAGCTGCTGGCAACCGGTGCGCCGGATGCGCTGCGCGGGCAAAAAGACACCTTGCAGACCGAGATCCACGGCAGCGGCTTTACCCCTGAGCTGCTGGATCAACTGCGCGCGCGCAGTGAAGTTGCTGGCCTGCGCACCGAGAACAAAACCCTGGTTCTGGAGCTGCGCCGGGATGCTGAGGTGGCGCCAATCATCACCCAGTTGGTCCTGGGCGGGGCGCGCGTGGAAGAAGTTTGCAAAAGCAAGGCCAGCCTTGAAGAGATTTTCCTCGACCTTGTTGAAGATGAACCCGAAAATGGTGTAACCATGTTTTACGATATTGTGACGATTACCTGGAAAGAGTTAAAAGAGATATTCATCCAACGCGGATCGCTGCGCTCTGGCATTACCAACGTTTTGCTGGTGGTTGGGATCATGGGAATCTTGTTTCCACTGCAATTTGGGCAAGAATGGATCACGAGCCCGCTGGCGCTTATTTCGGTTGTGTGGCTGCCGTTGTTCATGTCGATGGGCCTGGTCGCTGACGCCTTTGCCGGCGAGCGCGAGCGGCATACCCTTGAAACCCTGCTTGCCAGCCGGTTGAGCGATCAGGCGATCCTGTTCGGGAAAATGCTCTCGTCAATATTATATGGAACGGGCATCAGCCTGGCCGGATTGCTGTTAGGCGCGGTAACGGCCAACCTGGCCCACCCGGGAGCCGGTTTCTACCCGTTGGACAGCTTCCTGGGAGCGGTCCTGTTCTCCCTGCTGGGCATCACCCTGGTCACCGGAATTGGCGTGCTGGTTTCGCTCCACGCCAGTAATGTCCGCCAGGCATACCAGCGCATGAGCCTGGGCTTCTTAATGATCTGGATGCCAATGATTCTTGCGCCGCAGTTCCTACCCGCCGGGTGGAAGATTCAAATAGGTCATTGGCTGGAGAATGTCAATGTGTTTCAGCTTGCCGGTCTGGTGGGTGTGATCATGCTGGCAGTCGACCTGCTCGTGATCGCCCTGGCGCATGCCCGCTTCCAACGCGCCAGGCTGATCCTCGATTAAAGCGGTAAACCGGTCCACCTCGAAAAGAGTATTTTCGAGGTGGATTTGTTTTACTTTACGAAGAAATGCACCTGTTCGGACGTACCTTCATTCCCGGCCAGATCGTATGCTTTCACTTCAAGCACATGCTCGCCCAGGGTCGCCGGCCATTCAAAAACGGCTGGTGTATGCGCCGTCTCACCAGCCGCGACCCCATCCACCAGCCAGACAAACCGTTCGACGCCAATGGCATCTTCGACCTCGGCATGGAAGGTAATGGTGCGGCTTTGAGAAAACTCAAATTCCTGCCCGGTGATCGGATAGGGGATGCGAATTAACGGTGGCGAGTTATCGACGGTTACCTGGATCAGCGCCGTTTCGGTCGTCTGGTCCGTGCGGACCACCTGCAAACGCACCGAGTACAATCCTTCCTGGCCTTGCGTATCCCATACTCCGAATTCCCCGTTCACCAACGGGGCGGTCCCGTCCGGGCCAACCTGCAGCCAGGTTTGCGGATTGACGCCCTGCCCAACCTGAACGTGGAACGATTTAAACCCATCGCCGGACGCAGTGCCTTTCAACGCCACCTGTCCGCGGACAAAAGCATACAACTCGGGCGCGCTAATCCGCACATTGGCCGAAGCATCTGGCGGCTGGATGGCATCATATTCCTGCGGCGGCACAGGCAGCTGGGCCAGCTGCGCCCAGGCGCGTGCCTGCGGAGGAACCACCATAAAAGTTTTTTCTTCCACAAATATAGATGGGGTAAATGCGGTTGCTAACCGGCCAGTTTCAGCGTTGATCTGGAAGGTGCGGTAGAGGGTATCCGGGCTGTTCGGTTCCGTTCCATTCAAAAATACTTCACTGGCAGTCTTTGGGCAGGCTTCGGTGGGCAGCTGGCCGGATGGATCGCAAACCTCAATATGGCTGATCCCCGGCGGCTCTGCCCAATCCACCGCCGGTTGATTGCGGCTGGAATACTGCAGCATGGCATGCCACATTCCAGCCACCATGCGCGGGGCCAGCGCTGCCGGGCTGTCATTGGGCAGGCTGAGCGAGAAAATAGCCACCTGTTGTTGGGTGTATCCAGCTGCCCAGGCCTGGTGGCCGCCTTCCACCTGCCCAACCTTCGCCCCCGCCGGGCGGCCAATTTCCATCGGGTTTGGATAACCCAGGCTTGGCCAGCGGGCAGTCTCGTCGCTCAGAACATCGTGGACCAGGTAGGCCAGCTGAGGGGTGACCACGCTCTGAGTTTGCGAAATGCGGGCATCCAACAGCGGCGTGCCATTCAAATCTTCCACATACAAAACGGTGGCGGGTTGTAAATCCGCACCGGGCGCCGTGCGCTGCCCCGTCCGCAGGCCCTGGCTGGCAAAGACGGCATAAGCCTGGGCGAATTCGAGTGGGGTTACACTACCGCCGCGGTAGAGCAAATCGGCGCTGTGCTCTTTCGCCAGGCCAGAAAGACCCAACGCGCTGGCCAGCCGCCAGACATTTTCCGGGCCAATTTGTTCCAAAAGCTGCGCGGAAGGCGCCAGATAATCGTTCGCGATTGCCAGCCGCAAGCGTACCGGACCATGGAATTTCCCATCCGGGTTCTGCGAAGCAGCAGCAGTCGCAGCAGGGGCTGCGCGCATGCGGGCGCATCTGCGGCGGGTGTAGGGAGGGTTCCGGCCGTCAGGTTGGTAGGAATATCCCAACTGAGGCTGGCAGGTCCATAGCCGCGCGCGAAACCGGCTAACGCCACAAATGGGGTCAGCAGCGAGCCCGGCTCGCGCGGCAGGAGCGTGCTGGCTTCCCCGCTCAGAGTCGTATCCCCCAGTAGAGCCAGCACCTGGCCTGTCTGTGGATCAAACACCACCCCACTGGCCGCCGTTTCCTTGGGTAGCTGCGGCTCACCCGGCAGGGGCGAGGGGAGCAAACGGGCGGACAGGCAGGCATTCTCATCTGAACTTTCCACATCCCCGGTCTCACCCGTCAGGCGCAAGAGTTGGCTGCGCGCCAGGCAGGAAAGCTCCAGTTGCAGATCGTAATTCAGGGTCGTAATCACCCGGACCCCCCCGCGCTCCAGTCGTTCCCGGCCAAACTGTACCGATAGGGCATCCAATGCCAGTTGTGCGAAGGCCGCCGCCGGCGAGACCGCAGGAGTCACCGGTGCAGCCAGATGAGGCGTTTGGGCCGCCGCACGCTGGTATTCCACCTCCGGGATGACGCCCTGGCGCAGCAGGTCGTCGAGTATCATGCGCTGGCGTTCTAGGGCCGCCGCCGGAGCGTCCTGAGGGTTGAGCGCGGGCGCTTGATTGGCTGCGCTGAGCAGCGCAGCTTCTGCCAGGGTTAAATCGGAGGCGGGCTTATCCAGGTAGAGGCGCGCGGCGCTGTCGGCGCCAAATGCCAGGTGACCGTAATACGCGCTGTTGAGATACCACTCCAACACCTGCACGTGACCGTAGCGCGAAATCACCTGCGCGGCCAGCACGCGCATCCGTACTGCGCGGCGTAACCCTGCCGGCTCATTCCACAGCAGCAGGTCATCCACCAGCCGTTCAGCAATCGTCTCTGGCTGCGGGTTCAACAGGGAACGCAGGCGAAAACCGGGCGTATTCCAGAAACCCGGGTCCAAAACCCCCACCGTTACGCGGATCAGTTCGGGTGAAAAATGCTCCGCTTGTTTTGCGTCGATGAAAAGATAACGCCGGTCAATGCCCGCGTTTTCCAGACTGTACAACAGTTCCTGACCGCTGCGGTCGTAAAAACGGGTCGGCTGCATGAACAAGCCTTTTGTGGGATCCAGCATCCCCGGCAGCCCATCGAGCGAAGGAAGTTGATTGATCAAATTCGCGTAAACCAGGCTGCTCCCAACAACTGCGCCAATCAGAACCATAAACAGTAGAACGCCGCAGCCCAACCCTGCGCGGGCCAGGCGGCGGCGGAGACTTTGCACCGCTGCCTGCTTGCGATGCTGGCGGCGGTTAACTAAAGAAAATAACTGAATATGGCGCACGAGTCCACCCGTCGATTCGGAACAATCCAGAGCAAAGCCATCTGCCCCGGTTATTTAGCGCGTCGGCGTTGGCGACGCCGGCAAAGGCGTTTTGGTTACCGTGGCGGTATCGGATAGCGGCGATGTTTTGCTTGGCTTCGGCGTCACCGTGAGAGTCGTTGTTTTGGTGGCTTGGCGGGTTGCCGTAGGCGCCAAAGTCTTTGTGGGCGCGCGGGTATAGGTAACGGTAACGGTGGGAGTTGCGGTCTTCGGTTTTGGTGAAGGGGTTAACTTGACCATCGCCTGGATTCGTTCCTTTGCGTAGGTTACCCATTCCTCTTTGGCGCTGCCCTCTGGCATAGCGATCAAGGCCTTGTAGTCCCGCTCAGCTACCTCCAGCTGTCCCAGTTTTTCCAGCGACTTGGCGCGCCAATAAATCACTTCCGCATTCTGAAGGTCTTCTTTGGCCAATGCTTTCGTGCGCTCAAACTGCACGTACGCATCCCCGGGGTAATTCGTAGCCATCAGAGCCACGCCAATTCCCAAACTTGCTTCATATGAAGTGTCGTCCAGCCGGAAGGCAGACCGGTAATCGTTTAATGCATTTTCCGCTTTGCCAGCATCCAACAGCAGTTTCGCACGCAGCAAATATGCGCTGGCTTGCTTGTTATTCAGGCGTAGCGACTGATCCAGTGCCTTGAGAGCTTCTTTGGTATCCTTCTTATCTAAATACGCCGCTGCCAACCAGCGCCAAACTTGCGCATCGTCCGGTTTATAAAGCGCGTACGTGCTTAATGGGCTGACCGAGCCGGCTAAATCGCCCTCTGCTTGGAGTACCTGGCCTATCACCCGGTATGCGGAAAGCAGCGTGACATCTAATTCATTTGCGCGGCGGGCATTTTCGAGTGCCTTTTTCGGTTCTTTCAGTTCCAGGTATGCCTGGGCGCGGTACAGGGATACCAGCGGCGAATCGGGATTGAGGTTTGCGGCCTGGTCAAGGGTTTTCAAAGCCAGTCTGCTCTCCTTCATCTGAACCTGCAGCTCCGCCATCCCTAAATAGGCATCCGCGTAATTTTGATCTTTTTGAACCGCGGTTTCCATATCCTTGAGCGCATCCTCCGCCTTCTTTGGATCCATCGCAACCGTGACGCGGGCCCGACCCAGGTAACCAGGCGCAAAATCAGGTTTCTCTTTGATGATCTGGTTATAGATCGACAGTGCCTGTGAATTGTCCCCTTGCAAGCGGTATATTTCCGCGATATGGAACTGAAGGTCGGCGGCGCCCGGCTCGGCGGCGGAGACCTGTTTCATATACAGGAGGGCATTTTTCCAATCTTCGCGAATAAAATAGCGAATCCCGATGCGGTATGCTTCACTGCTCGAGTGCGGGGTATTCACGTACAACGGCGTAGGCGTATAGGTCGCCTTTAGCAGCATCCATAACGGAGTTGGGCTGCCCGAATATGTTTGCAGCGCGGTAGGCGTTGTGGCAGTCTCAGGAGTAACGGTTTCGGTAGGAAAAATTATCCTTGCCACGGATGGTTTTTTGCGTAATTGCTGCTGCATTCCAAAAACCGCAAAAGCCACCAGACCCAATACTACCACCAGCGCTACGCCCATCATCGCCACCTGAGACCTGGGCATTTGCTTGCCCTGCGCCTGCTCGCCCCCATCCATGGCAGCCGTTTTGGACTGCCAGTTTCTTTTTTGGAAGCGGGCCGGCAAAATTAGCTTTTCTTCAGGGGCAAGCGCGCCCATCAATACCATACCCCGCTTGGCCGAAGCGCACTGTGGATCTACCCGCAGTGCCTCCTTCAAGCAGAAAACCCGTTCCTTTGGGGTTTCCACTACGGCGCTCATCCAAACCCAGTAATCTGGGTTATCCTGCCCGAGCTTCAACAGACGGGTCAACAGGTCGCGAGCGCGAGCGCGGTCACCAGACTGGACGGCCAGCATCGCCTCGTTGTACATAGCTTCTTGTGGGGTGATATTCTCTTGCTGGGTGGACATACTTAAAAGTCTAGCACAGCCGGGCAGTGACGGCAAGCCTGGCAGGCGACCCTTAAGGTTTTTGCAAAGTCAAAGAAAGGTATAATTGCCACAATGGTCCCAAGAATATCACGCTTATTCCGCAGCCAGCTAGCGGGGCTGCTGGCTGCCATCCCGATCATCTTCACCGCCTGTTCTCCCACCGCGAAAACTGCTGCCACGCCATCCATAACCAGCAGCCCTACCAACCCTGGTCATCTGACGCCTTATCAACCCCAGCCCACCCGAGGCAATTCCACCCCAGCGCCAATATCGAACAGTCTACCCACCGCGACCCCGCAGCCGTCCCCAACAGTCGCGCCGCGCATGCACGTGGTAAAAAAAGGCGAGGATATGGGTGGGATTGCATGGCAGTACCGGGTATCCCTTGAAGCATTAATCGCTGCCAATCCAACCGTCCAGCCAAATATGATGAGCGTGGGCACCGAGCTGGTGATCCCACCCTCAACCACACCGCTCCCGGCGGGAGATATTGCTGCCGGAGATGCTGCCGGCCCGGAAGCCAGCCCACCCACGCCAACGCCTGTTTCAGTTGAGCAAGGCAAATTGAGCTGTTCACGTGTTGAAGATGGGGGCATGTGGTGCTTTATGGCTGTGCGTAATACGCAAACCTATGCCCTGGAAGGTCTCAGCGCGGTATTCCGGCTGGCAGACCAGCAAACAGCCCTGTCGCAGATGGCCTACCTTCCTCTGGACCGGCTAGAGCCGGGTACCTCGCTGCCCCTGGCGGCATACTTTCCGCCCGAGCAGATCGCCACCCTCACCTCGCCCTACCAGGAAAGCAGTGAATTCCAGTCTGCCCTGCCCAGCGCGAACGATGGGCGCTATATCCCCATCCATATTGAAAACAAAAAAGTGCTGCTCTCGGAAAACGGTTTATCCGCGATCCTCACGGCGGATATCGTCCTGGATGGTCCGGGTGAAGCCAAACGGGTGTGGGTCGCCGCGGTCGCCTATGATGCGACTGGGAATGTCGTGGGTGTGCGGCGCTGGGAAAAACAAGACCCCCACCCATGGGAAAATGGGCTGGCGCTGCCGATGACGATGCATGTTTATAGTGCTGCTGAGAAAATTGACCGCGTAGACCTTCTGGCAGAAGCTCGGCCATAAGTAAGCAGGGAGAATTGGAATCAAGCGGCGGATTGGCCCTTGCCGTGAGCCAATCCGCCGCTTCTTAACGCTTTATTCACCTGACTCTTTATTCCCCTTGCACATTCCAGATCAGATAGCTGTCCGTCCCGCAGATTGGCCGCTCGGAAGGCAGGTTCAGGCAAACCTGGTAGGACAACCGCGAACCATTTGCCAGTTCTGGAAAAGGCGGGATCGTTATTACCGACATGCCATCGGCGCCGGTGGGCGGGAAGAAATAGCGGGCGGCAGGCCGGTCAGGCGGGTTGAGTACCAGAGTGGCTTCAACTCGCTCAAGCGGTTTGCCAGTTTCACGCTGCTGCACCAGCATACGGATGTTTTGTTCTTCGGTGTTGCTCAAGTTCGGCTTGTCCGCGGAAATGGTAAGCGTGATCGTTTCTGGCGTAAATAGATTGCGGATTTGAATATTTTCTGGCGCCGGGAAGCGGTCCGCGTATGCCTTGCCGAGGGGGGCCATCTGCACTTTCATCATTTCAGAGGCAGCCGGATCATAAATCAGGCAGTAATTTTCAAAACATTGTTCGTATAAATTTTCCCCAGGCAGCAGGACCACCTCGGAAATCGGGTTTCCAGAAAGGTCACGCCCTCCGTGCATTGCCACAAAGGCATCAAAAGGCCGCGGAACATTATGCCCCAAGCCGCCTTGCACCTCGTAGAAAACCAGTTGGGCATGGCTCTGGGGTTCGACCAGGGGCTGCGTTTGATAACCGAGTAATATTGGCAGCGGGCGCAGGCGTACCTGGCTGGGATCATCCGGGTGGGAATAGAAAATCGCATTCGCATATACTTGCTGGAGATTTCCATCCTCAGCAAACTGTGGCTTGAGTAACAACGAACCAAACACGGCCGGTCCGCCCAACCGGGCGACACTGGCAGCAAATGGTTGTTCGGCCAGGTTTGCCTTGACGATGGACCAGTATTCATCTAAATGGGATGAACAATTTCCGCCGCACAGGTAAGCCCCATAAGGGATCAGAAAAACAGGCCCATTGGGATCATCCAAACTCTGGTAGAAACCAACGTTTTCGAAAAACTGCTCGACACGGTGTAAGTCCTGGTTAATTCGTATTTCCGTGAGGGGTGCGCCTACATAACGCGCCCCGAACAAACGGTCATACAGGGGCCAGAATTTTTCGTAGATGATATATCCATCCACTACTCGTGCATTTGGAGCGGCCGCAACCCCACTCATATGCGACTCTTCCTGGATCTCAAGAGCCCGCCCAAGTGGAAACAGGGCAAACCGGCTTGTATCCGTGGACGCCGGGTTGAAACACAACAAGGCGCGCTCCATGAATTGGCATTGAAGATTTTCCCGAATCTCCAATGCGCTGATTGCAGGCCCAAAAATTTGCTCCCCACCCAATGTTTGATAAAACTCTTTAAAAGTTGTATCAACCGGATAGGTGGGACTCAAGTGGCCCGGTATTTGCGTACTCAATCCATCCGCGCAGGCAGTCAAAAGCAAAGAGAACAGCAGAACTCCCCAGCCCGCAACGCGACGAAGCTTCCCATCTCCCATAGGTTGCCCCTCCGACTCAGATTTACCATTAATCATTGAAACTTTTGTCGAACAAATCGCTTCCCCTATAAAAATAAAAAGAAAAATACCAGTAACTGTGCTTATCTGTTAATAACTTAGCCCATTACCAGACAAACATCCCCTGGATAATATTATATTGAATGCAACTCGGGTTTCACCTGACACTTTTGTAAAGTCAGATACTTGCATTCATTAGAGAAAATTACCTGTTTAATTAATGACCAACAAAAAGAGGAATTACCTGCCCCTAATTATACATTCAATTCTCATTTTTTACACCTATCAAGCCCAGTTTTTTTCAAATTCCTCCCACAATGTACACTACCCTACCACAACAACCATCATCTACTTGCATTCATGCTGTTTTGAATCAAGCGGCGGATAGGCTCGTTGGCTTGCGCCATCCGCCTACCCGCCGCTTGATTATTTACACTCAATTTACAGAAGGATCATACGGTCAAACAACGCCGCATTCGAACCGCTTATTTTCTTTCGGGGATGGTTGGGAAAAAGTGAATTGCCCAATTCCCAGAGCCGGCGCTCGTTTTCCGCTTCAGATCAAAATAGGCTTCTGAATCAACCGTTTCGTTGTAACGCGTGTACTGCTGTACGATTTCGACCCAGGTCTGGCCCGGTTTCAACGGGAAGGGATTACCCTGCGCATCGATAAAGCGAATCGGGCGTACCAGGCCAGTCCGCTTCTCATATTCACCATTTGCAGTTGTCCAGAAAATCTCGTACATTTTGCCATCTCTGAACAGCAGCGCCGGCATCTTGTTTACATACTCGAGATTGATGTTGATGAGTGTTTCCCGCTTGGCCTCATGCTGCGCAAACAGAATGACAACATTCTCATAGGTAAGCGGCTTGGCATTCAACCGGTCGGTGGCCTCAATAAATGTTTTCCCGTCCGCGTTATCCTGATAGCGCAGGTAAGCTCCGCTGGCCGCGTCATAGCGCCAGATCACCTGATTTAGGAAGTTGAAGGGAATCCAGATCATCTTGCCCGTTTTGCCGTTTGCCGGGGCATTCTGATCAAACTTAAGCCCGGTCAAGGCATCTTTTGTCAGGCGCTTGGGATTCTTACTGGCTATCTCGGCTAACTTCGTCGCGGAGATGAGCGCGCTGTTGACGTCGCCATCATCGGAACCCACAATATTTGTGAACTGGTTCAGGTTGGTCAACACCACCGAAGAGGCCCCGGTCATGACCAGGAAGCCATTATAGAGTTTCCGCAGGCTCTCATAGGGTAAGCGCCCAGAACGCACCGGGCCAATGCGGTCGTCGGAAAGGGCTATCGCGCTGTTACTACCCTTCTGAGGATAATCGCCATAAAAAACCGCCAAAAAACGCGTCATCCCTTCGCCGACATACATTTCATAAACAAACGGGCTAAAGGAAAGACCCGCCTGTGGCCGCGCCGATACCGGGAAATTGGTGACTGAGACTAATGCTGGAGCAAGCTCCAGTTTAGCGCGGTCCTCGACCCGCAGGCCGGTCAGCGGATTGACCCCATCCGGAAATGTATTTGGACCCAAAGCCTGCGCCGCAGCGCTGGGTGGAACAACCGGAGCGGTCGGTGTAGCCGCTGGCTGTTTGGCTGGAGTGGTTTTCTGGACCACAGACACCTGTACATCCCGCGCGGTAGTGTTTGCTTGTTGTCCGATTAGCGGATTTAGTCCAGCCACGACTGGCGCCATCACCTGACCTGCCACGCCAGCACTCCCCCCCTGATACCTACTGTTTTGCTGGCTGGCCGCAGTACAACCTGAAAGCACGGCAACCAACAACACAAAAGACAGGGCCTTGCGAAACATAAGTTTTTCCTTTCTGGAATTTTGACCGGCGATATACACCGGCCACCTGATATTGGGTGGCTATTCAATCAATCATGCAGTGAAAACTGAAACAAAAGCCTCTTGCGATTAGATTAATATTTCTGTCCAACCACTTTCCCATATTAATTATAACAGACGAGTCAATCACTCGCCCACCGCCAAGTAATAATGACATGCAAGGCTTCTTTTAAGAAAGAGAATGCCATCCGATGATTTAAAAAGATCCGCGCCACACAAGCATTTGCGTGGCGCAGGCATAAATAAATTAGAAATGGATTGGTTATCCGAAAGCCCAGATCAAGAGATCGCCTCTACGTCCGAATATTTTTTTGGAAAAAGAGCCTCAAGAAGCACCCGGGCCTCGTCCCCGGCCCGGCAATCGGCATAGGCATACTGGACCTCCGCCAGCGTTCGATAACCAAAGACCAGCTGCAAGAAGGTCAGGTTTGGAAAGGCAGCCGAACCTTCGTCCTCCTTCACTTTGGGCTTCCAGGTCTCCACATTCGCCAGCTTGCCTTTTTCAAACACCATCCGCACGCCGTCCCGGTAAAAACTGATCTTTTGCTCACCAGAATATCCCTCACAGGCGGACCCCACCAGGCGCTGTTCCAGCGCGGGGCCAATTTTGCGCAAAAATGCGGGCAGATCGGGTACCCGCACATAGAATGCATAGGGTTTGCGTTCAAACACCAAACGGCTGGCAGCCGCCTGGTAGGCCGGGTGATCGCTGCCTAACCAGAAACCAAAGGAATTTAACGTTTTGCCGCGCGCTTTCGCATATTCCTGGCCAGTACGCCAGAGATAGCGGATTACGCTAGGGGTAACTGCCAGATAGGAAACGCCATCCGCGAGTTCATAACTTGTCAAAGCCATCATTGCGCCCCAGGCGGATCCTGGGTGAGCCAGGTAGCCCACCGGCTGGCCTTCCTGCGTTTCAATTACCTGCGGCTCAAACCGATTGACGTTTTCTTTGCTCTTCTCAAACATCTCATTCTGCCAGTGCGCCTCATCGCGCACCACCGCGATCATGCTGCGTTTGCAGACCCGCTGGTACATTTTCATTACCCAGGGCAGATCCGTTTTTTCTGCCGGGCGGATCCGGTACGGTTCTTCTTTGCCTTCTTCCAGTTTTGGGAGCTGCGGTTCATATCCGCCTCGCCCGCCCCCCAGGTTCAAAGCCATTTCATAACCAAACATGCGATAGAAATTCGGGATCCCGGTAATAGCCTGCACAAGTTCACCCCGCTCGCGGCTCCACTCGTGGATTACTTCAAACTGGGCGCGCACCAAACCCCGCCCCCGGTAGCGCGGATTCGTTCCAACCAGCTCTGGCCGCCCCACCCCAAATGGGATGCCTTCATACGTCCAGGTTTGGGAAATCAAGTTCAGCGTAGAGACAATTTCGCCTGTATCCGCATCCTCGACAATAACAAAATCGTTGGGGCTGAAAGCGGGCGGCGGGGTGCGCAGCAGGTCGCGCGTCCAGGCAGCGATGGCAGCGGCATCGTATGGATCATCGCCATGAATGCCGCCATTAAATTCAGCCAGGCGTTCTGCATCCGCAGCATTACTGCGCCGCATCACCAGCCCATCACTCAAATGCATGGTTTTTTTCTTTGGTTGACTTTGTCATTGTGGATTCTCCGTACCTCCCCATGTCGCCGCATGCCAGCCCCAGACAAAAAAAGGCCCGGGAAAGCGGCTTGCCGCAAAACCCCGGGTCTGGAACCTCTATCTTTCTCGCCTTCGACGCCCCTTTTCTTTCAGTCAAAGCAAAGGCAGGCTGGTAAATCGCAGTTAATGCACATGCCTGAACAGTGGCGTTACTCCTTCTGCTTACTTTCAGTAGCTGCCGGAGTAGAAGAGCTTGAATCTCGCCCGAAGATGCCGGTTTGCTTTCTTTGCTTTCGCCAGATGGCTTATCCTCGCCATGCGCGCCGCCCGTTCGACCGTTACCGGAAGGGGACCGGTTATCCGTGGCATAAAAACCTGAGCCTTTAAAAACGATCCCCACAGGCATATAGACTTTACGCAGAGATTTTTTCCCACACTCCGGGCAGCGCGTCAACGGAGCATCGGTAAATTTCTGGTTTCTCTCAAACTGAACACCACAACTTTCACACCGGTAGGTATAGATCGGCATACAAAACCTCAGACATACACAACGTACTCGGATACAAAAATTTGTTCCAAGCGCATATTATACGTCCTTTTGGGAGCATTTTGCAAGCAGTTGATATTTGAAATATATAAGAACCGAAAAAATTTGGGGGCAGTTGCCTGTCCCCAAAACATTTCCCCTACCGCTAGCGCAGAGCGCGCTCTCCTGAACGCCCCATTGCCTCAGCGACGACAAGGAAATCGGTCGCGGAAATCATTCCCACCAGACTACCCTTTTCATCCACGACCGGCAGATGGTGGATCTTTTTGTCCTTCATAATCCGGGCGCATTCCGCCATCGACATGTCCGTCTGGACGGTAATCAGCGGGCTGGTCATAATTTCCCGAACGGGGATGGTTCCCGGATCGCGGTCCTGAGCCACAATTTTGTCACAGATATCCGTTGAGGTGAGAATACCATATTCCGTATTCGCGCCGCCTTTATTGACAATTACGCTGTTGATATAGCGCCGGCGCATGGTTGCCAGCGCATCCGTAACGGGTGTTTCCGGGTCGACGTAGACCACCAGATCCATCATCCAATCGCGCACAGTGAATTGCATCGCTTTGTTCTCCTTTGCGTACGAGTACATGAACTGGGTGCGTGCGATACCAGAGTTACACTTCGTATCATGAGTATATAAAAAAGCAGTTTTAAAAGCAAGTAAGCACAAAGGGTATAGTATTTCCTATTTATTTTGTATAATCATGCCTGAACTATTTGCTCAGGCTTAATTACATGGGCTTTAAAAGTTATAGGAGTCATTGTGAAAGATACTGGTGTTCTCGCTCGCTACGGTTCCCTGCTGGATATCCCTGCCCATACAACGCCGATCAGCCTGCAAGAAGGCAGCACTCCGCTGATTGAGATGCCGCGCCTGGCCGCCGAAATGGGTGGTGGTTTCGAGCTTTTCGTAAAGTTTGAAGGCATGAACCCAACCGGGTCTTTTAAAGACCGCGGCATGACGGTCGCGGTTAGTGAAGCCGCCGGGCGCGGGGCGAAAACGGTTATCTGCGCATCCACCGGGAACACCGCGGCTTCCGCGGCTGCATACGCTGCCCGGGCGGGCCTGCACGCCATTGTGATCATTCCAGATGGCAAAGTAGCTGCCGGGAAGTTGGCCGGGGCCGTCGCGTACGGGGCGGAGGTGATCCAGATCACCGGCTCTTTTGATGATGCTCTGAACCTGGTCGTTGCCATTTCTCAGCATCACCCCATCGCGCTGGTAAATTCCCTCAACCCCTACCGGCTGGAAGGACAAAAAACCGCCGCTTTCGAGATTTGCGAAGATCTCAGCCACGCCCCCGACTGGTTATGCCTGCCCGTGGGCAATGCCGGCAACATTACCTCGTACTGGATGGGCTTTCGCCAGTACAACACGCTGCACAGCACCGGGCTTCCCCATATCCTGGGAGTGCAGGCCGCCGGGTCAGCCCCACTGGTATTGGGTCATCCCGTTGACCATCCCGAAACGGTGGCGACGGCGATCCGGATTGGCCGGCCCGCGCGTGGTGAAGAGGCTATTCAAGCGGCTGAAGAATCCCAAGGGAAGATTATCGCGATTACAGACGACGAAATCCTGACCATGCAGCGCCGCCTGGCCGCCAATGGCGTATGGGTCGAACCAGCCTCCGCCGCCGGGGTAGCCGGTTTAGCGCACCAGCTTCAAAAAGGCGCTATGGATGTGAAAGGCAAGCGCGTGGTGGCAGTCTGTACCGGGCACGGGTTAAAAGACCCGGACATTATTGCCAAAAGCATGCCGGCCCCGCGCCATCTTCCGGCCCAGCTGGCTGAATTAGAAGCGGCATTATTGGGAGAAAAAAAATGACCCGCCAGGTACGGGTGCGCGTACCGGCTACCAGCGCTAATCTTGGCCCGGGCTTCGACTGCCTGGGCCTGGCACTCGACCTCTGGAACGAAACTGAGTTTATCCTGGAAGGCGAAGGCCTGCATTTACGCTGCGATGGTGAAGGGCAGCAAATCCCCACGGACGAGCGCAACCTGATCGTCCAATCCATGCGTTTTTTTTGCGACACATACGGCCTGCCCTTCCCACGCGGTCTTACGATACACAGTCATAACGATATCCCAGTCGGGTCAGGGTTAGGGTCTAGCGCGGCTGCGGTTCTGATCGGCGTGCTCGGCGCGGCTGCCCTGTTCGACAAACTCATGGAACCAAATGAAACCCTCTCCCTGGCTGCGCGGATGGAAGGGCACGCCGACAACGCCGCCGCGGCGCTTTTGGGTGGGCTGGTCATCGTAGCCGCCGGAAAAGGCGCCTGGCTGACCCGGCGCATTACCATCCCGGCTCAGAATGTCGCTATTGTTCTTCCAGCAGTCGACCTGCCTACCCACGCCGCCCGGGCGGCGCTGCCAGAAGAAATCGCCTTAAAAGACGTAACCTATAATCTGGGCCGGGCGATGCTGGTTGTTGAGGCGCTGCGCTCAGGCGACCTGGAACTGCTCAGCCAGGCGATGGATGACCGCCTGCATCTCCCGTACCGCCTGCCGCTCATCCCGGGCGGGCAGCTGGCCCTGGAGGCTGCCTACCGGGCCTCCGCCAGTGCGGTCACCATTTCGGGTGCAGGCCCCAGCCTGATCGCCTTTACCAAAGGGGAGCCCACTGCGGCGGGAAAGGCGATGTCTGGCGCATTTGAAAAAGCTGGGGTTGCCTCGCGCACCTTCTTACTGCAAACGACCGCCTTGGGGGCGCAAGTCAAAATCGGCGAACAGCTTACTTGATCACCTTGGCAAAAATATTCAGGATGATGGTCAGAAGAATGCTCAGAATAATGGAAGCCAGGAGGGGGAATACGCAGGTCACCCCTGCCCCCTGTATGCGAATTGTTCCAGGAAACTGGCTCAGGTTGGGAAACGCTTTCGATAATAGCCACACCAGTCCGCCCAGCACGGCTAACCCAATTCCAGCATAGATCAGCCAGCGGCCGATCGTTTCCAGACCTGTCATGGGGACCAGCCTTTCCGCGTCCTGGCGATCAACATCGCGCGCGCTGTCAGGCGATCCATTTGCCAATGTCTTTCCAGGCCGCTTCCAGGTGCCAGCTCAGGTTCTTGCCGAGTTTTCGGCGGACCGTGCGGTTGGCAAATTCCATCAGGGATAGACCCCCAATTTCGTCCAGCCGCTGGCCAATTTCACGCGTGCGGATATGGCGGCATTCCCGGTTATACCCACCCCCGGGCCGCTCCGAGAGAAAATCATCTGTTTTGCCAATGCGCATCAGCTCATTTAGCAAACGCTCCACTTCTGCTTTCGCGTGGGAAGGGTATGGTTTCGAAAGCAAATCGGTCAAAAAGTTCATCAGCGCTCCTTCTGCCGGAAATCCGTACCGCCGGCATTCCTTAAGATTTTACCATTTCTTTTATAGAAAATCCTCCAAATTGATATTGACTCTCTAGGAGTTGCCGTGGTGTTAGAGGGGATGTGCTGGGCACATCCCCTCTAACACCACGCTGAATCCCAAAGACACTTGATATTTATAACCATCCAGCTCGATTAATACTTGACATGCCTATTATTTACCTTATAATAACGATTAATAAAGTTGAATTACTTCATAAAAATTGGAGTGCTATGCTTAATTGCATGTGTATAAGGCGGGGTCTGTAATCCCTGCCTTGCCCTGAAACAAAGAATCAAACGGCCAACGGACGAAGGCAGCGGACCAGCCCCGCAATCAAAAATTTTGATTGTCAGGCGAGCGCACTCGCTGCTTTTTTATTTGCCTGTTGGCCGTTTGATTTATCAAATGATCCCTAATGTTTTCGGTAATATCAGGAGGAAAAATACCATGGGTATCGAAGAGAAAACCTCCACCAAAATCGCGAATGATGTAACGGAACTGGTCGGCAACACCCCGCTTGTCCGCTTGAACCGCGTTACCGACGGCGCGTATGGCACCGTTGTCGCCAAGCTGGAATTTTACAACCCGGCCCACAGCGTCAAAGACCGTATTGGCGTATCGATGATCGATGCTGCCGAGAAAGCGGGCAAAATCAATAAAGACACGATTATTGTTGAGCCAACCAGCGGCAACACCGGCATCGCGCTGGCGATGGTCTGCGCTGCTCGGGGGTATAAATGCGTCCTGCATCATGCCCGATACGATGAGCAAGGAACGACGCATGCTGCTGCGCGCCTATGGCGCGGAGCTGATCCTCACCCCCGGCGCCGAAGGCATGAACGCCGCAATCCGCAAAGCCAATGAGATGGCCAGCAATGATCCGCGCTACTTTATCCCGCAGCAGTTTGAGAACCCGGCCAACCCGGAGATCCACCGCCGCACGACCGCCGAGGAAATCTGGCGCGATACAGATGGCAAGGTGGATATGGTAGTGTCAGGGATTGGCACCGGCGGTACGATCACCGGGATCGGGGAAGTGCTCAAAGCGCGCAAGCCCGAGGTGAAGATGATCGCCGTTGAACCGGATGCCTTCGCCAGTCCTCTCCGGCGGAAAAGAAGGGCCCACATCCCATTCAGGGCATTGGCGCGGGGTTTATCCCGGCGGTATTGAACACCAAAATTTACGATGAAATTATCCTCGTGAAGGCCGATGATGCCTATCGAAACCGCCCGGCGCATGGCGCGGGAAGAAGGCTTGCTGGTGGGGATCTCTTCCGGCGCGGCGACCTGGGCGGCTGTGCAGGTGGCCAAACGTCCGGAAAATGCGGGCAAGCTGATTGTCGTAATTATCCCATCCTTTGGTGAGCGCTACCTGAGCACGCCTTGTTCGCTGATCTGGCGGATTAGAGCTACTCAAATTTAGTCTTGAGGGGGGTGACACCCAGATGTGTCATCAGGAAGTAAGGAAATGATGATTAAGTTTTTTCGTATGATGAAAGAGGATATTCAATCGGTTTTTGACCGCGACCCGGCCGCGCGCAGCACACTGGAAATCCTGACCAGCTACCCGGGTCTACACGCAATCTGGGGGTTCCGATCCCCCATTGGTTGTGGAAACATAACGTGAAGCTGCCGGCGCGCTGGATGTCCCACGTGATGCGTTTTCTGACCGGGATCGAGATCCACCCAGGAGCCACCATTGGGCACAAATTCTTCATCGATCACGGCATGGGGGTGGTGATCGGTGAGACGGCTGAAATGGGGATAATGTCACCCTCTATCACGGGGTCACGCTGGGCGGCACCTCCCTGGAAAAAGGCAAACGCCACCCTACCCTGGAAGATGATGTGGTGGTCGGCGCGGGGGCCAAGATCCTCGGCGCCATCGTGATTGGGGCGGGCAGCCGCATTGGCGCAAACGCGGTGGTCAACAAGCCGGTTCCGCCCAACTCGGTGGTGGTAGGGGTGCCTGGGCAGGTGGTCGTGCGCAGCAAACCCCGCGCGGCCGATGCTCCGCCGGACCTCAATCACAACATTCTGCCAGATACCATTGGTATGACGGTGACCGACCTGATGAAACGGCTCGAACAGGTCGAAGCTGTGATTGCCGGTAAGGCATCCGATCACCCGCTGGTCGACAAAATCGAGAAGCTGGAAAAGCTGGAAGTTTCACTGCAAGGCCACCTGTACGAACATTCCTATGTGCTGGGCAATGCAAATACGAGCACAGCCATAACGGCAATGGCAAAACGCAGAAAAACCTCCAGATGGAAGCCGGAACACGAACACAGCCCGCATGTCCCAAAAGAGGGGTTGTGGCGCGGCGAAGACTTTAGCATCTAAGATTCAATCAGCAGGGTTGGTGAGAACGGTTACGCCGTCCCACCAACCTTGCATAGCAACTGCCGTTAGATGTTAATGGAATGTCCTTCGGCGCCTTCCGCGGCTTCCATGATCGCTTCACTCAGGGTCGGGTGCGCGTGGACGTTGCGCGCAATTTCGGCGGCGGTCAGCTCCATGCGCTGGGCCAGGGTCAGCTCGGGCAGCAGTTCGGAAACATCCGGACCAACCATGTGCGCGCCCAGGATTTCTCCATACTTCGCCTCGATGATGATTTTGACAAAGCCGGCATAATCTCCCAGACCAAGGGCTTTGCCATTGGGCTGGAAGGGGAAGCGGCCTACCTTGATCTCATAGCCCTGCTTGCTTTCGCCTCGGCTTCGGTATATCCAAATGAGGCCACCTGCGGGTGCGAATAGGTCGCCCGCGGCATCATCTTGTAATTGAGCTTGATCGTTTCTACCCCGGCGATATTTTCGGCGGCAACAATCCCCTGCGCGGAAGCCACATGCGCCAGCAGCAGCTGCCCGGTCACATCGCCGATGGCATAAATGCCCGGCACATTGGTCGCCATGCGTTCATCGATCTCGATAAAACCGCGCTGAGTTGAGTTTCACGCCGACGCCTTCCAGACCAAGATCCTTGGTGTTCGGGCGGAAACCAATCGCAATCAGGGCCTGCTCGGCTTCCAACGTTTTCTCCGGCTGGCCTTCACCTGGCGAAACGCGCACGCGCACGCCGCTGATCCGTTGTTTCGACCGCCATCACCTTCGTGCCCGGTCAGCATCTCGATGCCGCGCTTCTTATACGCTTTCGCCAGCTCAGCGCTGCTTTCCTCATCTTCCAGCGGCAGCACGCGCGGGAGCATTTCAACCAGGGTCACCTTCGAGCCATAGGCATTCCAGATGGTGGCGAACTCCACCCCAATGGCCCCCGCCCCGATAATCACCACGGATTTGGGCAGCTTTTCCTGCAGGATGGCTTCCAGATAGGTCACCACTTTTTCGCCATCCACGGTTACACCTGGGATAATAAAGGTGTGTGCCCCGGTGGCGATAATGATATTCTTGGTCTTCAGCTCGGTGGTCTTCCCATCCTTATCCGTTACCTGAACGGTGTCTTTGGCCTTGATCACGCCCGCGCCCATATGCACGGCAATGTTATTCTTGCGCATCAGGAAACCGACCCCTTTCACCAGCCGGTCGGAAACCTGCCGGCTGCGTTTGACGGCTACGCTGAAATCCAGGTTCAGGTTATCAAAGGAAAAGCCAAATTCTTTAGCGCGCTCGCGCAGGGTATGCGCCACATCCGCGTTCTTCAGCAGCGCTTTGGATGGAATACAGCCCACATTCAGGCAGACCCCACCCAGCCACTGTTTATCCACAATCGCGGTTTTCAGCCCTAATTGCGCCGCCCGCACGGCCGCCACATATCCCCCCGGTCCAGCGCCAATTACGACAACATCGTAGTTTTGATTTTCACTCACGGTTGACCTCTCCAATCATAGGCTTCGCAATGCGAAACGCAGTTTCCCCGCACTTCCCTGACATTTATTCTTTTTTATTGTACTATGGCCACCGCCTGGAAGCAACGTTGATGAAAGATGTACAGTGTTTCATCATCCTTCACCGTCATTAAGGGTAAGTTCGATGCGGATATAATAAGGCTGCGGTCCCTTCCCAGTCTTTGGCCAACCTCGACCCGCAAACCAACATTGAGCGCGCCGTCAATGGGGCTGGCATATAAGCGTGTAGACGCAACCGCGCTTCTACCGTACCGTTCTCATTGAGGACCGTAACAAAACAATTTAAAATCAGGATCCTCCGCAAATTATGGATTTTGAACAAAGTGCGTTTCAGGTCCGCTGTGAATGGGGGTTGGAAGCCGTCAACCGGCTGGCGCCAACCAGCGATGCCGTGATAATCGTGGACGTCATCTCCTTTTCGTCCAGCGTGGATGTGGCAGTCGCGCGCGGCGGGCGGGTCATCCCCTACAGCGGGCCGGCCGGTGCATTAGCGGAATTCGCGAGCTCGCTATGGCGCCATCCTGGCTACTTCCAGCCGCAAAGATCCGGACGGTTTCTCGCTCGCTCCCACCTCCATGCTGCGTCTGCCGCCCGGTTCAGCAGTGGTGCTGCCCTCACTGAACGGCGCAACCCTTTCACTCGCAACCGGGACCATCCCAACCTTCGCGGGCTGCCTGCGCAATGCCGGCGCGGTGGCGCAAGCGGCAAGCAAATACGGGCAGCGGATTACAGTCATCCCGGCCGGGGAGCGATGGGCGGACGGCTCTCTGCGCCCTGCTTTGGAGGATTGGCTCGGCGCGGGCGCAATCCTGCATGCCCTCCGGGATACAAACTCCCTGCCGGGCAAGCTCTCTCCGGAAGCCGAAGCCGCGGTCGCGGCCTTTTTACACTTTCGCGGGATACTGTTTGAAACCCTCGTCACGTGCGGCTCTGGGAAAGAAGCCGCCAATCTGGGGAGTGTCGAGGATATTCGCCTTGCCGCGGATCTGGATGCCAGCTTAACTGCGCCGCTATTAATCGATGGCGCATACCAGGCCTATCAAAAACCATCCTGAAGCCGGGTTTGTTGTTCGGCGGATGCGAGAAATGCAGGATCTTCAGCGGCTGCCGGCCAGATGCGCCAAAACAGCCCTGGGCTTCCTTACCATATGGACTGCATCTTCCAGCGATCCAGTTGCTTGATAATCACCGGGCAGCCTTCGGCAAACAGGGCAATGCCGGTGCTGTCCTCCCGGCTGGGATACACTCGCGCGGTGATGACGGCCAGGTCGTTGGCGTACACTTCGATGATCGAGCGGTCCAGGAAGATCCGCAGGCGCAGCTGGTCCATTGCGGAGAAATCCAGCGGAATTTCGTAACGCCCCGGCTCAACTTCTTCGCTCAGGCTGGAGTGCAGTGTGTCCACCACCAGCCGCCCGGGTTGCGCCTCACAGCGGATTTCCGTTTGCTCCTCGCCCCCTGGGGAACAGCGCACCAGCACTCCAAAGCTGCCGCCCCTTTCCGCGGCCGTGCGGCTCAAATCGTAAAGGAGTTCCAACTCCAATGTGTCGCCCGCCAGATCTTCCAAAACAAGCAGCTGGCGGGCGGCTTTGTTTGCCGGGATTTGCAAATTTGCCCAGGAGCGTTTTTCCCCTCGCAGAGTCTCGATCTCAGGCACAGGCTGCTGGCGCATTAAGCCGTCCGGGCGCAGTTCCAGCACGCGCGGCAGGGTCATCACGCCCGCCCAACCTGCCGCCACCTGTGCCGCCGTACTGCGCGCCTCGCGCGCCCAGCCGATGGCAATCCGCCGCCCGCTTTCATCCCGAAAGGCTTGCGGAGCATAGTAATAAATATCCCCTCCATCCATTTTTGCGGTTCGTGTTGGGGTAAAGCGGTCCTCCCGAAATACGCCGGAAAAATACAGCGAATACAGACCGTACGGCGGGTGAGCAGCCATCGCGGAAAACATCAAAATATGCCGGTCGCCCAGCGCGAAGAAAGAAGGGCACTCCCACATCTCACCCGTCCAGACCGGCTCGCGCTGGTTCCGGTCGCCGGTAATCAGCGGGCCGATATAACGCCAGTCGGTCAGGTTGGTCGAGGAGTAGAGCAGCACGGCGCCGCCCACCCCGCGGATGCCCGTACCCAGCGTCATCCACCACCGGTCGTTTTCACGCCACACACATGGGTCGCGGAAACCAATCAGGTCCAAACCTGGCGGCGGCGCGGGTAGAACGGGGTTGCCGGCATATTTTTCAAGTGTCCGCAGTCCATCCCGGCTGACCGCCAGGCAAACATGCTCCGCTTCATCATCGCGCCCGGTATACAAGACGGCCGGGCTGCCGTCCCAGTCTATCGCGCAGCCGCTCCACACCCCCGAATGGTCTGGACCACCTGGTGTTGGCGCAAGCACAAACGGCAAATGCTGCCAGTGCACCAGGTCAGGGCTGCTGGCATGCCCCCAATGCATATTTCCCCACACCGCGGCGTCCGGGTTGCACTGGTAAAACAAATGATAGATCCCCTGCCACTGGATTAACCCATTCGGGTCGTTCATCCAGTTGGCCGGTCGAAGAAAATGGTACTGCGGGCGGTGTTCCGGGCCGTGTTTGTCCATACGCTCCCAGGAGAGATGCATTCGAAATGCGGGATGAAATGTTTCTTTATTTTACTCCTATCGCATTCGATACAATCTCCAGGCTTGCCAGGCGTACCCGACCGTGCTCCCATCCTCCTCATTCCGCTTCACGGATAACTTCTTTTTACGCCCACTCCTCCAGTACCTGCACCACCTTTGCCAGAAATCCATCCGCGGAGGCGCCGTCCAGGATGCGGTGATCAAAAGTCAGCGAAAGGTACACCATCGGGCGGATGGCGATGCCGTCCCCCCCCGCCGTGTCCTCGATCACCACCACCCGCTTTTGGATTACTCCTACCCCTAAAATGGCGCACTGCGGCTGGTTGATGATTGGCGTGGCAAACAACGAGCCAGAAATGCCGTGGTTGGTGATGGTAAAGGTGCCATCCCGCACATCCTGGGGCTGCAGCCGGTGATCGCGAGCGCGGGTCGCCAGATCGCCAATCGCGCGGGCCAGCCCGAGCAGCGAGAATTCATCCGCGGACTTGAGCACCGGCACAATCAGCCCTTCCTCGCCCAGCGACACCGCCAGACCCAGGTTGATGTTGGGATGCAGCAGGATCCCGGCATCCGTCCAGGAGGAATTTACGGCCGGAAAGGCGCGCAGCGCCTGGGTTGCCGCGGATGCAAAATAGGCGGTAAAAGTCAGCTTTACCCCGTCCCGGGAATAGGCCTGCTTGTTGGCGTTGTAATGCGCCACCACCCGCTGCAAGTCCGCCTCCATCAACGTGGTAACATGCGGGGATGTGCGCTTGCTGACCTGCATATGCTCGGCAATCGCCCGCCGCATGGGGCTGAGAGAAATGACTTGCCCTTCCCCCGGTAAAGTACCTTCCGCGGGCGGAGCCGCTGGGGTTTTCTGCTCAGCATTTTGCGAAGCAGGAGGCTGCGTTTTCAACGGTTCGGTCGGTCCGTTTGGTCTGGAATTACCAAACATCATCTCGGTTGGGCGGAAAAGGTCACCCTCACCAGGCGTTTCCCACGGCGCCGGAACTACTTCCGGCGCGGTCTTTTCTGTTTGCACAGGTTGCTCCATGTACGCCAGCACATCTTTTTTGGTAATCCGCCCGCCCTCGCCCGTCCCAGTTACCCGGCTCAAGTCAATGTTATTCTCCTGCGCAAGCCTTGCAACGATGGGTGAGATAAAACCTAATTCCTGGTTGCGGCCCCGTGTGGGTGGGGCGCCAGCCGGTTCGGTGGTGGAAACCTCTTTGCCAGTCTGCCCGCCGCCGCTCGGGGCAACCGGAACGGGCCGGGTAGGCCCAACCGTCTCTTCGATCGCTTTCGCGGATGCCTGCGCCCCCGGCTCGGAAACTTCAGGCGCCGGTTCTGCCCCCTGCCCGTCAGCATGCGAATCGCTCTGATCCACGCCTTCCGGGGCTGCCTCACCCGGCTGACCAATCCAGGCAATAATCGTCCCAGCCTGCACAGTTTCGCCCTCGGGGACAAGGATCTTGAGCAGCACTCCACCCGCCGGGCTGGGTATTTCCGTATCCACTTTGTCAGTATTCACCTCAAGAAGGGAATCCATTTCCTGAATGGATTCACCTTCCTGCTTAAGCCATTTTGTTACCGTTCCTTCAACAACGGATTCCCCGAGTTGAGGCATGATGACTTTCGTCGGCATAAACGCTCCTTGGGTTAGCCCACAAAGCCCACTAATAGTGATACAGGCTGCGAATCGCCTCGGCGATCTTCTCAACGTTGGGCATGAACCAATCCTGCATGGGATGGCTAAAAGGGACGGCGGGAACATCCGGGGCAGCCAGGCGTTTTACGGGAGCGTCCAGGTCGGTAAAAGCTCCATCGGCGATGGTTGCGGCAACTTCGGCGCCATACCCTCCGGTCAGGTTATCTTCGTAAACGATCAGCGCCTTGCTGGTCTTGCGCACCGAGTTCAGGATGGTTTCGCAATCGACCGGGTAGAGGGTGCGCAGATCCACAACCTCCACATCGATACCCTCCTGGGCAACCTTTTCAGCGGCCTGGAGCGCGTAATGGTGCATCATTCCGTAGGCAAATACGCTCAGGTCGCTGCCCGGACGGCTGATATTGGCCGGACCAATCGGAACGGTATATTCCGCATCTGGCACCTCACCGCGGATCAGGCGATAGCCTTTCTTCGGCTCAAAGAACAGCACCGGGTTCGGGTCGCGCACAGCCGATTTCAGCAGCCCGCGCGCATCATACGGGTTGGAGGGAATGACCACTTTTAGACCCGGGACATGGGTGAAAAAGGCTTCCACACTCTGCGAATGATACAACCCACCACCAATTCCGCCCCCGTACGGCGCGCGGATGACCATCGGTACCGTCCAGTCGCCATTGGAGCGATAGCACATCTTGGCTGCCTCATTGACAATCTGGTTGATGGCCGGGTAGATAAAATCGGAAAACTGGATTTCACAGATCGGGTGCATGCCGTACAGTGCTGCGCCAATCCCAACCCCGACAATGGAAAGCTCGGCCAGCGGGGAATCGATGATGCGTTCCGGGCCATACTTTTCAAAGAGGCCCTGGGTAGCGCGAAAAACGCCGCCGCGGACACCGACATCTTCACCCACCACAAACACGCGCTCATCGTGGGCCAGCTCCTCATCCATGGCCTGGCGGATAGCGTCAACCAGCGTCTTTTCAGGCATGGCTGGCCTCCTTTTCCGGAATCTCCTCCGCGTATACCGGCCCGCGGGCCTCTTCGGCTTCAGGATAGGGCGCTTGCTCTGCATAAGCGACCGCATCATCGATCATGCCTTTTGCTTTGGCTTCCATCTCGTCGATGGCTTTGGGGGTCAGCACACCCTCTCGCTCAAGCGTGCTGCGCGCCCGGATCAGGCCGTCACTGCGCTTGGCCTCCTCTACCTCCTCACGGGTCCGGTAGGAACGGTCATCGTCGTCTGATGAATGCGGGGTGAGACGGTATATACGGGCTTCAATCACAGACGGCCCGCCCCCACTGCGCGCGCGGTCAACCGCCTCCTGAAAAGCAGTGAAGGTTTGGTAGAGATCGTTCCCATCCACCTTTACGCCGGGCAGGCCCAGGCCGCAGGCCTTATCCGCGGCGCTTTTTACCGCCATTTGTTTCTCGGTTGATTCGGAAATGGCATACTGGTTGTTTTCTACCAAAAAGACCACCGGAAGCTGGTGAACAGCGGCCCAATTGACCGCTTCGTACCATTCGCCCTGGGATGTCGAACCTTCGCCAATCGTGGTCAGGACAACTTTCTCCTCCTTGCGCATCTTCATCGCCAGGGCAATTCCAGCGGCATGCACCGCCTGGGTGGCGACCGGTGCGGAATGGGAGATCAGGTTGGCGCGTTTCAAACTCCAGTGGCTGGGCATCTGCCGGCCTCCGGAGGTAACGTCTTCCCGCTTGCCCATTAAAGCCAGGATGAAATCGCGTGGAGTATATCCCAGCGCCAGCATCAAGGCTAAGTCGCGATAATACGGGGCCACCCAGTCTACTCCGCGTTTAAGTGCGAAGGCAGCGCCGACCTGCGCTGCCTCGTGACCAATGCCTGAAATGTGAAAAGCAATTCTGCCCTGACGATGAAGGGCCCAGGCGCGTTCATCCAATCGCCGGGAGAGCAGCATCGTCCAGAACATATCCCGCTTAATATCAGCGGAAAGCTCCATACTTTATCCTCCTTTGGGATCTTGAAAAACCGCGAAACCCATACCTCCACCTGGCACGCATGTCAGGCAACCCCAATCCCCCATTTGTATACTATTCGCCTATACTAATTTTAGTGTACCACAGCCAGCAGTGAGAGGCAAATCAGGGATTCGTCAATTGAAATAACAACCTATTTGATTGACAAAGATTATAATCAGGACATAACATATTCATCAGGGAGGAAATTGATGAAGCCATTACCTTGCTTGGGAGTTTTATTGGGGATCGTGGTTGTAGGGTTCCTGCTGATACAGTTGATCCCGTATGGGCATAACCATACCAACCCACCCGTAGTCAAAGAGCCAACATGGGACAGCCCAACCACCCGCACGCTCGCCCAAAGAGCTTGTTTCGACTGTCACAGCAACGAGACGGTCTGGCCCTGGTACACCAGCATCGCGCCGGTATCCTGGCTGACGCAAAACGACGTCGAGGAAGGCCGCGGGAGAATTAATTTTTCCGATATTGACAACCAGCGCGGCGAACGGGGCGGCGAAGGAGAACGAGAAGGCGGCGGGGAAGGTGAAATGGGCGAAGTAATCGCCAATGGGTCCATGCCGCCCTGGTATTATGTGGCTATCCATCCAACCGCGGGGTTATCGAACCAGGAGAAACAACAGCTGATCGATGGGCTGCAAAACACCTTGAAATAGCTGAAGCAAGGTGATCAAAAGAATAAAGCGCTTTCTAGTCTTGCATTCGAAACAGCTCGCTACAGTGCTTCCAGGTTGTGGCGGATCGCCACCAGCCTTGGGTGCCGCGGCGGCAATCCGGCGGAAAGGATAGCCAGGGCGCGTTCGTACGCGGCCCGGGCTTCTGCTCTGGCGCCTTGCAGCGCGAGCAGGGAACCGAGGTTATTGAGCGTTTCTGCTACCCGGGCGTGATGGTCGCCAAGGGCAGCCTCCTCAATCGCAAGAGCCCGCTCATAATTCGCGCGAGCTGCCGGCAGGTCGCCCATCTCCTGCAAACGCTGGGCGTAACTTTTCAATCGCTGGGCTACGCGCGGATTTTCGGGACCATACAGGGATTGGTCGAATGCAAGGGCCTCTTCGTAATTCGCCCGGGCAGCTTGCAAGTCGCCCGTGGATTGGTTTACCAGGCCGAGGTTGAAGGTAACATTTGCAATCTCGGGATTTTGGGTATTCTCCGTACTGCTGACGATCTCCAGGGCGCGTTCAAACGCGGCGCGAGCCTGGGGCAGGTTTCCCTGCTGGCGAAGAACCAGGCCCAGGTTGTTCCAGCGCGTCGCAATTCGAGGGTGCCGCCCGCCATAATACGTCTCATCAATGCGCAGCGCCCGTTCAAGCGCTGCCCGGGCGCCGTCCAGGTCGCCCATCGCCTGGAGCGCGCGGCCCAGGTTGCCTAACCGCACGGCAACGTTGGGATGGTCCGGACCAAAGAGTTTTTCATCGATCGCCAACGACCGTTCATAAGCAGCTTTGGCGCCGGGCAGATCGCCGCTCAAACGCAGCACTTCGCCCATATTATTCACCATCACAGAAACGGTCGGGTGATACGTGCCCAGGTGCTTCTCGGCGGTGCGCAGCGCCTGGTCGAGCGAAACCCGTGCCGCCATGACCGCGCCTTGCCCGAGCAGCACTGCGCCCAAATTACCCAGGACAAGCGCCACATTGATATGGTCTTTCCCATAGCGTTTCCGCATCACCACCAATGCCCGGTCAAAGGCCTCTTTGGAACCGGCAAGGTCACCTTGTAATTGGAGGATATGGCCGAGGTTGTTCAGCACGGTGCCAACCGTGGGATGAGTATTCCCTAAAGCCGATTTAAAGATCGCCAGAGCGCGCTCAGCCATCGTTTTGGCCTGCGGATAATCGCCTAAGGCACGCAGCGCTTCGGATAAGTTGGCTAAATCGCGGGCAACAGTGGGATGATTTTCGCCAAAAACATGCTCATCGATGGTTAGGGCGCGCTCATAGCGCCGTCGCGCACCGTCAGCGTCGCCAGCGGACTGAAGGACCACGCCCAAATCGTTTACATCGCGGGCAACGTTGGGATGATAGCGGCCCAGAGCGGTCTCATCAATCGCCAGGGCCCGTTCCAGGTGCAGGCGCGCGGCAGTATAGTCGCCGATGTCGCGCAGCACGGGACCCAGCCCGTCCAGATAACGCGCGACTTCCAGGCTAGACGGTCCAAGGGCATTTTCCGCCAGTGCAACCGCCCGCTCAAGCTTCTGGCGGGCTTCTTCCAGATCGCCCAGGTCTTGCGCATTCATTCCCAATCCATACAGATCCCGCGCAATATTCAATAGATCCGGGGCAAGCTGCGCCTCATCGATCGATAATGCTCGCTCCAGCAGCGGTTGGGCCTGCTGCGGTAAACCGCGCTCGCGGTACGCCATTGCCAGCAAGCAAAGATCGCGAGCTACCCGAGGATGTAAATCACCAAAACGAGCTTCGTCAAATTGTAGCGCGCGCTCAAAGGCTTCTTCCGCCGCGGGAAAATCAGCGGCCACCTGCAAGTACTCGCCCAGGCCAGACCACATATTCCCCGCTTGCTCAAGGCCGGCCTCTTCAGCCTGCCCGGCCAGGGAACGCAGAGTCTCGGCCAGCCGGTGAAAGCACAGCGGGCAGGCCGCATTTATTGCTTCGCGAGCCAGGGAAAGCATGAGGCCGGCCGCCGCAGGCAGCCGGGCACCCGGCGCCTGCCAGGCCCGCGCATCGTTCAAGCTCGAGCAGGCTTCCATCGCAGCATTATCGAGGAAAAGCGGCTGCAGCAAGGTACAGTCTTCGGGGCTGGCTTCGCCAACCAATAAGCGCTCAACCGCAGCGATGCGGGCGATATAGGGATCATCTGGTTGATCGTTCATAGCAAGGGGGAATTATACCAAGACAAAGTGTACGTTTCATCGTCAACCGTTGAAAACCTGGTACAGTCGGGCGAAAATACCTCGGCAGGTTTTCGTTGATCCCCCCGACTGTTTGCACCAGGATGCCCGGCGCAGCCCACATCATTGCAGAGCTATTTATGCCGCCAGCGACTGGCTGTCTACTGCCGGCGGCGAACTCCCCTTCTGACAATGGCATCGGTCATGCGGGTGATGCGAAGCATAAATTCAACATCATGGACGCGGACGATATCCGCGCCGCGGGCAATACCTACCGCAACGGCCGCCGCCGTACCTTCCAGGCGCTGGTCGGGCGGAAGGTCGAGGGTATAACCGATAAAGGATTTGCGGGATGGCCCCAGCAAGACCGGGTAACCGAGCGCGCAAATCTCGTCCAGCCGATCGATCAACTCCAGGTTTTGCTCGACAGTTTTTCCAAAACCCACCCCTGGATCGAGGAGGATGTGTTCTTCCGGAACCCCGGCGGCGCGGGCCAGCGCAGCGCTTTGCAGCAGCTCCGCTTTGATTTCACCCAGCAGGTCATCGTACTGCGCGCCAACGTACCGCCCCCCCAGCCGCTCCTGCAGCTCGGTAGTAGCCGGTTTAAGGCGGTTGTGCATCAGCACAGCCGGCGCATTATGGCGGGCGATCACCGCCGCCAGATCCGGGTCGGCCCGCAAACCCCAGATATCGTTCACCCAATCCGCTCCGGCCTGTAGGGCAGCTTCCGCTACCACTGCTTTGTAGGTATCGACCGATATGAGCACATCAAACTCGCCCGCCAGCGCCTGGATCACCGGGACAACGCGATCCATTTCCTCCTGCGCGGACACCGTCTGCGCGCCCGGGCGCGTACTCTCTCCCCCCACATCGAGAATATCTACCCCGGCCGCGACAAAATGACGGGCCTGCTCCTGAGCCAGTGCCAAAGGGTCGGCGGCCTGAAGAATGCCATCCCCTGAGAAACTATCCGGGGTGACGTTCAGAACGCCCATCACAAAGGTCCGGGTACCAAAGGGCGGAATCCGGGTCATGATACGTTTAACCCCGCCGGAATCGACCCCGGCAAGCAAGTCCCGCACAGGCTGGTTCAGGCGGGGGTGAACCAGGTCAGGAGCCAGGTCGGCTAACGGCGCAAGAACGAAAGCCCGCGAAGCAATGCCCGGATGGGGAATAACCAGGTTATCTGCTTCGACAATTTGATCCTCGTAAAAGAGGATGTCCAGATCGATCAGGCGCGGGCCATTCGGAAACGTAGGCTGGCGGCCCAGCTCCTTCTCCAGCTGCTTCAAGTAGGCGAGCAGATCCACCGGTGATCGATGGGTTTCGGCCTGCACCACCAGGTTCAGGAACGCCGGCTGGTCCTGATAACCCCACGGCTCGGTTTCATATACCGGCGATACCCGGAGAACGTGGACATCGGGCGGCAAAGCAGCCAATGCTGCGCGCAAGTTGGCCGCGCGGCCGCCTAAATTGGTGCCAAGCGCAATATAAACCGTCCGCGGGGGTTCTGCCATGCTTAGATGCGCTCCACCACGGTTACCAGGCCGGATTTTTGCGGTCCTTCGCTGAGCAGCAAACCGCGCTGGGCTTTTTCTCCTTCCAGACGGTCAACCAGCGCGCACAGCAAAAATAGGTCGCCGGGAGGAAGCTCCTTCCCGGGCAGCAGCCAGCGCGCCCCTGGAAAATATTCATCCTGGGAAGGCGACTGCGCCGGCGCCAGCCGCTTCGCCGCCGCCAGCCATTGCACATCCGCCGGATTGGGTTGGTCCGCATCCGGGACCGGTGTTTCGCGGACCGGTTTATTCAAGGCGATACAGGCTGCTTTGAGCAGTCCATCCGGCGCGCTGCTTAAAGCCAGCTTGCGGCTAATCCGCGCCCGCGGTGAAAGGTTATAAATCCCCACCACCGCCGGGGATGCCAGCAGCAGTGCGACTGCCTGATCGCCGGTTTCCTGAGCAAGCAGAACCAGGTCGGCATCCTCGTCCTCGATCGCTCGCGCAGTACTTTGCAGTGCGTAGTGCACCAGAAGCGGTACAGCCGGCCATTGATAACGGGCCATCTCGGGTAAAAACCCAAGCATAGTCTCTTGCAATTCTCCAAATCGCGGGGAACTGTCCAGCGAAGACAGCCAGAATTCCTGGTCTCCGCCATGCCAGTGGAGTGCCTGCACCCGGCGGGCCGGCGCGCCGCTTTTCTTAAACAATTCCTGCAGGATGGGGCGGACCTGACCGGCGTGCGAATGGCTCGATAGCGAGGAGACATTCCCGTGTGTTGCGGCTATTAGATAGGCTTCGCTCATAATCGTTTCCTAGATCTCGCGTACGGCATTAATCAGGTCGGCCAGCAGGCCATACGCCGTGGTATCTGGGCCAGGGTTGTTTTCAACAATCCCCAGGCCAGGCAGCACATCCAGCTCAAACTGCACGTAGGAGCTGGTGCCTTGAATGCTGTATAACGGCGAAGAGGCGTTCACCCGTTCTGGCGCCACCCGGGCGTTTACCTTATCCCCGTCGCGCCGGGCGCTGCAAACCAATTTCCAGCGCTCCCCTGCCGACTGGGCGGCCTGGATCATGGACGGAGTTATGCCGCGGATACCCTGACAGTCGATTTGCTGCGGCGTGAGGGGTATACCCATCAGCACGGTGGAAAGCGCGGCGACTTTAATCGCGGCATCCCATCCATCAATATCCGCGCTGGGGTCGGTTTCGGTAATCCCAATCGATTGAGCATAACGCACGGCTGCGTCGAATGGCTCGCCCTGTTCCATTCTGCCTAGCAGCAAATTGGTACACGAATTGAGAATACCGTGGAAGCCGAGCAGGTCTACTGCCGGAAGCGCAGAGCGGAACAGCGAAAAGATGGGCGCGCCGTCCATGACCGCCGATTCAAACAGAAAACGCCGTCCCTGCCGTTTGGCCAAACGCGATAGCTCTGCATAGGCATGCACAACCGGGCCCTTATTGGCCGTAATCGCATGCATGCCCTGCTCCAGCCCGGCGCGTAAATAATCGCTGGCCGGTTGGCCCGTCAGGTGGTTGACCGGGGTATTCTCAAAAAGAACATCCGCCGGGCAAGCGCGGATAAAGGCGAAGATATCCTGCGGAGCCGGCGATGCGGAGAGTTGATCCAGTTCCTGCCCGCGCTCAACGACTTCCAGCGCCCGGGCAAGGTCGATACCGTGGGGATGGATTGCCCGGCCGTGCCTACCAGTAGTAATGCCGGTGACCCGAATCGTTAAATCATGCTGCTCGGCAAGCTGCTCGCGTTTCCGGATGAGCAAACGGGCAAATGCCCGGCCCACGTTGCCAAACCCCACCAGAGCCAGGGACAGGTCTCTCATGCATTTCCTCGATGAACTTTTTTATACCGGCGGCCAGGGATAGGAACGGCGAGAGGCGGGCGGCGAAGGGAAACGGCCTGTTTCACACAACCGCCGCGCGCGGGACATCATGGCAAGGATCTCCCCCGAACGCAGGAATTGGAGCAGCTCTGTTTGCAGCTTGTTCGCCTTCTTTCAACTGATCGATTAGACGGCTTACAGACGCCATAACATCCGGCGGTATCTCTTCTCCGCTAAAATCCCAAACGACGGTACGCAGTTTTTCTTCGGCGTGGAAGCACAACCCATGATCGATTAACCACAGGCAGTCTTTGTAGTCACGGATAATATGACCGCCCTTCCGGTCGGCGTTATTCAGGATCAGGTCAAAGACCACGACCGGACGCAGCCGCTGCCGGTCCCGCTCCTCAAAATTAAAATAATGATCATTTGGATCATGTTCGATATACTGCTGGAGTGAGCCAGGGCCAAGCGGACCTTCCCGGCGCAAAATCGTAGGCGGTACCATGTTGAAGTCCATTGCCTCGCTAATCAGGAAGGCAGCCACTTCACGCCGCGCCAGCGAGCCGTGGGGGAAATCCCATAATGGCTGCTCCCCACGCACAGGCTTATAGACCACCTGGAAGGCAAGCTTGCCATAGGATAAATCGCCCAAAAACGTATAATTTGAGCCGCTTAAGAACTGACCTTGCAGGTCAAAGGTTCCCTTCTGCAAGGCCTCTAAGACTATCGTTTTATCAAAAGAAGCACGTTCTTCCACTACTCTCACCACTTCTAAAACGTGCGCTCATCTGTTTGCGAATTGGGCGGTCTCTCCGGTCATTCCGAAGCGCGGGCCACACGCCAGGCCAACTCTCTGTATTAATGCTTATGCCCGTTGCGCTTGGGGCAAAAATGACCGGTGGGGTCCATTGGTTGCCCGCAATACGGACAAACTGGACGGCCGCGGCCGGTAACTTCTAAGCCCCATTGGCCCAATACCGATAACTGAGAACGAGTACACCAGAAGCGCACTACACTGGTTTCCTCTTCTTCAACCTCGCCGGTATTCTCGGCGTTCTGAATCTCACGCACCACTAAAACGGCCAAATCTTGATCCGCATCATATGCCAGACCCAACTCACCCACTCGGAAAAGCGGGTCGACGGGCGGCTCAATATGCATAATCTCCTCTTCGTAATTCGGGACAGCCGGGGGAAGATCCGGATAGCGCTGCTGGATCTCCGCCAGAAAGTCATCCACTCCTAACGCCAATGTTTGTATCTGCACCTTTTCCACTACCACAGTAACCACGCGATCATCTGTCCTACCCTGAATGTAAAAGACACGTTGTCCGGGCTGCCCAATGGCATCTGTAGTTATATGTACGACAGGGTTCAGGTCAATTTCAATGCGCGGCATACTTTTTCTCCTTGTGTGTTAATTACTAAGTATACACGTCCTCATTGTAACGTACCAGACTCCCATCGTAAATAGTTTACATTATATGCCTCTCCCAATAACATGGGGAGCATTACTCTCAAATGGTAGGGATCGCCTGTTGTAAAGAACCTAACTGCACCGGGCTGCGTGCAGGTTGCGCGCAGTCCGCTCGTTTCCAATAACCGTCCTGCCTGGCGCGCCACAGCAGGGGCAGGGTCAATGACCCGAACGCGCGGGCCAACAATTTGCTGGACGATGGGGATGATAAACGGGTAATGGGTGCAGCCCATTACCACAGTATCCACACCCTGGTCGATCATCGGCTGAAGCGCGCGTTCGAGTATCGCGCGCGTCTCCGGAGAATCAATCGCGCCGGCTTCGATTTGCTTTACCAGGCCAGGGCAGGTATCTTGCAAAATAGTTACGCCTTTTGCGAAACGCGCAACCACGGATGCATATAGCTCGCCTTGAAATGTAACCGGGGTCGCCAAAACGCCGATCACACCGCTGTGAGTTGAGGATGCCGCCGGTTTGACTGCCGGCTCCATACCGACAAAAGGCACATCCGGAAACGTTTCACGCAAATAATATAACGCCGCGGCAGACGCCGCATTGCAGGCAACCACAATCAACTGGGCCCCCTGGCTCAGCAAAAAACGTGTAATCTCTTTCGAAAAAGCGCGCACCTCATCTTTCGTGCGCGCTCCATATGGCACATGCGCCTGGTCGGCCAAATAAACAACCGGGTGGCAGGATAACTGCGCCCGAATTGCTTTCAGAACGGAGAGCCCACCCACACCTGAGTCAAAGACGCCAAGAGGTACCGGATCAGAAAACTGGGTCATATTTTTGTTTCCGTTGACGGTTATTTTATCCGGGTTATTGCGCTGCTTTTACCAGCGCCTGAAATAGCAGGCGTTGGGCGCCGTGTACTTGCAGCCACTCCGGGTGCCATTGAACGCCGACGCCAAAGGGATGGCCTGGCAGCTCGACCCCTTCTATTAAAGAATCAGGGGCAAACGCGACAGCCCGCAAAGGCGGCGCCAGATGATCCAACCCCTGGTGATGCAGACTGTTCACTTCAAAAACTTCACCGCCGAGAATTTGTGCCAGGCGGCTGCCTGGGGCAATGGCAACAGAATGGGCGAGATAATCCCGGGGGGTGTCCGGATACCAATCATGGCGGAGAGAATTGGGGGATTGATCGGCGATATCGGTAAAGAGCGTCCCGCCCAGCGCGACATTGATCACCTGGATGCCCCGGCAGATCCCGAGAAATGGCTTTCCGGCCTTCGCCGCCATCTGCACCAGGTTGATCTCCAGTTCATCGCGGCGTAAATCGATACCGTAAACCCTGGGGTGGGGCTGTCCATGAAAACGTACCGGGTCGACATCTGCCCCGCCGGTGAGCAGCAAACCGTCCAGACGAGCAAACAAGGAACGTAAATCTTCCTGGGAAAGGCCAACGGGGATGATTACCGGCAGCCCGCCGCCGCCCAGAACGGCCTGGACGTAGGATTCCCCGGCGGACAGGGTGCCAAATTTGCCGTCCTCTGCGGGAGTATAATTGCAGGTGATTCCAATCAGTGGCGCAGACATTTTACCTCGGGTAGAAAGAGAAAAGGGCGCAACCTGGAATGGCTGCACCCTGTAGGATCTGTGACGATCTTCTGCTTACGAGAAGCGCTGCTTGAGACGCGCGCTCTTGCCGGTGCGCTCGCGCAGGAAATACAGGCGGGCGCGGCGAACCTTACTGTGGCGTTCCACCACAACCTTCTCAATCCGCGGAGAGCGGGTGAGAAAGGTGCGCTCAACGCCAACCCCGTTGCTTGCAACGCGGCGAACGGTGAAGGTTGAACTCACGCCATTCTGTCGGGTATACAGAACCATGCCTTTGAATTCCTGGATGCGCTCGCGAGTGCCTTCCTTGATCTTCACGTGCACACTGACCACATCGCCAGGACCCAAAGTCGGAATATTCGGATTTACGGGTGCCTCAATGGCTTTAATTAATTCGCTCATTCGAAACAATCCTTACCAGTTGAAATGGTGCGCTGCCACTACACAGGTGGGGCGAAGCAACAGACGCTCAATAATTGCAGTAAAAACGGTCTTATCATGACAAGACGCGGGGGCAGATTATAACATAGATTCATTTTTTGTGGGATGCGCTCGATGACTGCCGCCTGCAGCGCGCCGAAATGCTAATTTGATCACTTTTCTGTTATACTTTGCCCACACTCGCCGGCGTGGGCTGGACCGGCAAGAAAACACCCTTCAGGTCTTCGAATGCTGCTTCAAAAAATCCGCTCCAAAGCTTGGAGCCTTTCCTTCCCTTTATGGTCTGTTCCGATTGCGCTGCTCATCCTGGTCTTCCTCAGTTATGGGCTGCGCGTTTTTGCGTTAGGGTTTTACTGGGATGATTGGCCGTACTTGTGGTTCTTCGAACGGCTCGGGCCTTCGGGTATTATCCAGGCATTCTCAGGAGACCGGCCTTTTCTCAGTTTCATTTACATCCTAAGTTTATCCGTATTTGGCCATTCTATCCAGGCATGGCAGATTTTCGGGCTATTTGCACGCTGGTTGTGCAGCCTGGGATTATGGTGGGTGCTGATGCTTACCTGGCCAAAGCAGGCCGATAAGGCTGCCTGGGCGGTTTTTTTGTTTACGGTATACCCCGGCTTTACGCAGCAGTGGATTTCGGTCATCTACGGGCAAGCCTTTTTTCTGTTCGCCGCGCTGTTCTTTTCGATCGGGATCACGCTCTGGCTCGCCCGGCGGAAACCAGCTCGCGGATGGCTGATCGGTGGAACCCTGCTTGGTCTGGCGCTCTCCGCCTTCACCATGTTTTCAACAGAATATTTTTTTGGCCTGGAGCTGCTGCGCCCTGCCCTTTTGTGGCTGGTGCTGCCAAACTGCCTGGCGGAGAATGGGGAACGGAAAACCGCTCTATCTCCAGGATACCGCTGGCGAAGCTTCCTTCAAAACGCAAGAAAGCTGGCGGTCTGGTGGGCGCCTTACCTGAGCTTGATGATCGTCTTTGTTTTTTGGCGAAGCTTTATCCACGTGTTTGTCGGATACAGGATGGTGACCCTACAAGGGCTGGAACGGTCACCATTTGTCGCCTTGTGGGGGCTGTCGCTAACAATCGTAAAAGATCTGATTGTATCCACGATCGATGCCTGGGGACAAATTTTTCAGTTGGGCCACCTGTTCGATTCAGGTGCCTTCATCGGGCTGCGGCTGCTGGGCATCATCCTGTTTACCGGTTTGCTGGCGGGACTGTTTCTTAGCCGGTTACCCATTCAGACCGTGCAATATCCAGGGAAGGGTCAACCAGGTAATCAAGATAGCAACAACCGTTGGGCGACCCAGGCAATCTGGGTGGGATTATTGACTATGCTGGCAGCGGGCTGGCCATTCTGGATCACCCAACTGCCTGTGCGTCTCGCTTTCCCACAAGACCGTTTTACACTTCCATTCGCCGTGGGAACCAGCCTGCTGCTGGCGGGCCTGGTAGATGGGCTGGGCAAGAACATCCTCCGTAAAGCGTTTATCGTGGGTACAATCGTCGCATTGGCAACCGGTTTTCACTTCAACAACTCCGCCGGATACCGCGAGGACTGGAACACAGCGCGGGATTTCCTCTGGCAGCTAACCTGGCGCGCCCCCGCGGTTGAAGCCAATACGGTTTTTCTTTCTTCCAACCTGCCTTTCCGTTATTATGAGGATGATTCGCTGACCGCGCCGTTAAATTGGACCTACGATCCGGACGGGCATTCTACTCAGATGGATTATATTTTGTATGATTTGAATGTCCGTTATGCCAACCTGCCCTCTTTGCATTCGGAAAATGGGATTAATAAAGTATTTCGGGCCACTCAATTCACCGGATCCACATCCCGGGCGCTGGTTTTTTATTATCACCCACCCGGTTGTGTTCGCATCCTGGATCCTGTTTATGACGCCGACCTGTATTCCCTGCCAAACTTGTTGCTTTCCAATTTAGCGGTATCCAGGCCCAATGAGCTGATCCGGGAGGGTGGCTCGCAAGCTGCCCCACCTGAAGATATCTTTGGTAAAGAGCCCAAACACCGCTGGTGTTACTTCTTTGAAAAAGCGGATCTCGCCCGTCAGAATGGGGATTGGGTAACCATCGTTGAACTGAGCAATCAATCAATACGCGTAGGCTATCGCCCGGATGACCCGGCGGAATATTTGCCTTTCATTGAAGCGTACAACCGGACAGGGTTGTGGGATGACGCGTATGAATTGACCCAATCGGCATACGATGCGGCACCCACATTACGTCCTGCGCTATGTTCGGTATGGCGCCGGACCGCCAGCGATCTCACGCAGGGCAATAGTGAGACATCGGTATTGATTTACGCCAAAGCAAACGGGCTGCTAAACTGCCCCACTCCATAATTACGAACGAGGAAGCGTGGAAAATCAATTTTCCTATTCAGTCGTTATACCTGTTTACAACAGCGTGGAAACCCTGGAACCCCTGGTCGAGCAACTAGGGCAGGTGATGCCAGGCATAAGCGCTGATTTTGAGGTGATCCTGGTCAACGATGGCAGCCGGGATGACAGCTGGATCGTTATCTCACGCTTGTGCCAGCTCTATCCCTGGCTGCGCGGGATTAACCTGATGCGCAATTACGGACAGCACAACGCTACGCTGTGTGGGGTGCGTGCTGCCCGCGGACAGGTGATTATCACGATGGATGACGATCTGCAGCACCCGCCTGAACAAATCCCTTTACTGCTGGACAAACTTGCCGAAGGGTACGATGTGGTGTATGGCGTTCCGCAAAGACGCCCGCACACCTGGTGGCGGAACTGGTTCTCGGTGGTCATCAAGCGCGTGCTGGCCCGGGTAATGGGGATAAGAACGATCCGGGATATCGGAGCATTTCGGGCATTCCGCGCTCAACTGCGGAATGCCTTTGCCGATTACCGCAACCCCAACGTTATCCTGGATGTGCTGCTTTCATGGGGCACGGCTCGCTTCGCCACGGTAACAGTTGAAGAAAGGCCGCGAGCGCAGGGGCAGTCGAACTATAATTTTGCCAGGCTTTTTAAAGTGACGATGGTAGTAGTGACCGGGTTTAGCACGGTGCCGCTGCGTTTTGCCAGCATGCTTGGCTTTGGGTTTACCTTATTTGGCATTGCAATATTCCTCTATGTATTGGCCGCCACCCTGTTGGAGGGCAGCATACCGGGTTTCCCATTTCTGGCCTCCATCATCGCACTGTTCAGCGGAACGCAGTTGTTTGCGCTTGGCATTATTGGCGAATACCTGGCACGCATCTTCGATCGCAGTATGGACCGCCCGGCCTATATGATTGGAGAGGAAACAAGTTTACAAATCCAACAATTCGAGCCACCTGCCGATGAATTGTTTAGCGTGGACCAGGTATGAACTGCGTCATCCTGCAGCCCTCTTATATTCCCTGGCGCGGTTATTTTGACCAAATCTACCGGGCAGACGTGTTTGTGTTTTACGATGACGTGCAGTACGACAAGCACGGCTGGCGCAACCGCAACCGGATCAAAAATCACCAGGGTGGGCAGTGGCTGACCATCCCCGTACACAGCAAAGGCGTGGTGATTGAAAGTGTTCCAATCAACGAGATCGAGATTGCCTGGGAACAGTCCTGGGCAGAACGCCACTGGCGCGCCATCCAACAGGCTTACAGCAAGGCGCCTTATTTTCAGGAGTATGCACCCTGGCTGGAAGAGGTTTACCAGCGCCGCCCGGAGCGCCTGGCCGACTTTACCATTCCGCTGACCATCGAAATCGCTGAGAAGTTAGGCATTTGCCACACCCGTTTTGTGCGCTCCTCCGAGCTGCAGGTCAGCGGTCAGAAGACCGACCGGCTGATCGAAATCCTTACCCGGCTAGGGGCAACTCATTACATCTCAGGCCCATCTGCCAGCAGTTATATCGAGCAGGATAAGTTTGAGGCAGCCGGTATCACACTGGAATATATGGAATACAATTATCCCGAATATCCACAGCTTTACCCGCCTTATGATCCTTTCGTCACCATTCTGGATCTGTTATTTATGATCGGGCCAGAGGCTCCCCAATACATTTTCAAATGAGGTTTGCATGAGCAATATTCCGAACTTTGAGCAAGCGAAAAACTACTTTGAAGAGCGGTTAACCACGCACGGCGCAACGGCACGGGGAGTGGACTGGAACTCAGAGACTGCACAGGAACTGCGCTTTTCCCAGCTTGATCAAAGTTATTCCACCCGCGCAGCCATTCTCACTGCTGGATTACGGCTGCGGTTACGGCGCACTGGGCGGATACCTGCTGCGTCTAGGGCATACCGATGGAAAAGTACGTGGGGTTTGATGTGCTGGAAAGCATGGTGGTAAAAGCCCGTGAAGTGTACCGTGAGGCGCCACAATGCATTTTCACATCCAGCGTTGAACGAGCTGGAACCCAGTCGATTATGCGATTGCCTCCGGAATTTTCAACCTGAAACTGGAAACCTCGTTCGAAGACTGGACAGAGTACGTGGTCGGTGAGCTGCACAAGATGAACAATCTCAGCCAGAAAGGTTTTTCTTTCAATATGCTGACCAAGTATTCCGATGCGGAGTATATGCGCCCGCACCTGTATTACGCCGATCCCTGCTATCTATTTGATTACTGCAAGCGACATTTCTCGCGCAATGTCGCCCTGCTTGCACGATTATGAAGTGTATGATTTTACGATTATCGTGCGCAAGAACAGCTGATTAAAACCACATCTACACAGATCAGAACAGAGGATTTATGCCTGAGAATATCCGCGTTGATTTCAACAAGCCCTCGCTGATGGGCAATGAGCTGGAATATATCCAGGAAGCGATCGAAAAGCGGCACATATCTGGTGACGGCAGCTTTACGCAAACGCTGCCAGGATTATCTTACAGGAAACCCTGGGGGTGCCGCGCGTTTTGCTGGCAACCAACTGCACGCACGCGCTTGAAATGGCAGCCCTGCTGCTTGATATCCAGCCTGGTGATGAAGTGATCGTGCCTTCCTTTACGTTTGTTTCTACCATCAACGCGTTTGTACTGCGCGGCGCGAAACCGGTTTTTATCGATATCCGCCCAGATACGCTAAACATGGATGAACAGTTCCTGGAAGATCTGCTTACCCCGCGCACCCGCGCTATCCTGCCCGTGCATTACGCCGGGGTAGGCTGTGAGATGGATACCATTATGGGGGTGGCCAACTACCACGATGTTCCGGTGGTGGAGGATAACGCGCATGGGCTGTTTGGTAAATATAAGGGCCGCTACCTGGGCACGTTTGGCGACACTGGCTACCCAAAGCTTCCATGAAACCAAAAATATCACCTGTGGCGAAGGCGGCGCGCTGCTGATCAACAACCCCCGCTATATTGAACGAGCGGAAATTCTGCGCGAAAAAGGCACGAACCGCAGCCGCTTCTTCCGCGGTATGGTCGATAAATATACCTGGGTGGATATTGGCTCAAGCTACGTACTGTCTGATATCCTGGCCGCATTTCTGTATGCGCAGTTAGAGGTCAGCCAGCAGATCCAGGATGCGCCGTAAGCAAATCTGGAATACCTACGATGCGCACCTGCGAGAATGGGCCTGTAGCAGCGGCGTGCAAACGCCAGTCGTCCCGGAAACCTGCGAGCAGCCGTATCACATGTATTATCTGCTGCTGCCCTCCCTGGATAGCCGGCAGGCTTTTATCAACACGCTGCGCAAGCAGGGGATCTACAGCGTTTTCCATTATCTGCCGCTGCATCTATCCGAAATGGGGATGAAATTTGGCGGCAAACAGGGCGACTGCCCGGTAACTGAGGACATCAGCGACCGGTTGGTGCGCCTGCCGTTTTACAACACCCTCACGCCAGAAGACCAGACCCGGGTGATTGAAGCCATACTGCATTTCTGCCCGTAGAGGAAAACGAGGCGCATTGGAAATGTTACCTTTGCTATGACCAAAGCAGCGCGAGGCAGCCCTGCTGGTGAAGATTCTGTTCGTCCTGTATCCCGGTTTTACCCGTTGGATGGAAGGGTTTGAAGGCCAGCCAATTGCGAGCCAGGACAAGTAACCCTCTAGAAATGGATAGCAGGGGTCTAAAACCCATTAATACCGTTCGAGAGACAACCAAAGGGCAGGTATAATGGGTTTGATTTGTGTGGTTTGGCCTGCTATGCTAACCATGCATTTGAGAGTTTGTTCGCATCTACAGGAGGATTAACGATGAGACTCTTTTTTGAACTATTATTGGCGAAACCGATGCTTTACCTGGACCCTGGTTCCGGGAGTTTCCTGATCCAGCTTCTTATTGCAGCCTTGCTTGGCGTTAGTGTGGCTGTGCGCATGTACTGGACAAAAATCAAGAATCTCTTTGCGGGCAACAAATCAGACTCCATACAACCGACCGATGAGAAAGATGAAGAGTAACGAGCATCTTGGCGCGTCATTTCGGGATCCAAGCGGATTTCTGTTCCGCCGCGATGGCGCTCTTTACCGGCAGGTGAATCAGTTCTATCAAAATGACTACGATCTGCTGATGCAGTCCGGGTTATATGAACGGCTGGTTAAGGCAAAAAAGCTAATCCCTCATGTGGAAGTAGAAACCGCTCCAGCCGTTCCGGGCCGGTCCTATCGAGTCATTCAGCCAGAAAGCGTAGCGTTTATTTCTTATCCCTATGAATGGAGCTTCAGCCAGCTAAAAGATGCTGCGTTATTGACCCTGTCCATTCAGAAAACAGCACTAGAATTCGGTCTTTCCTTGAAAGACGCCAGCGCGTACAATATCCAATTTCACCGCGGGCGCCCCGTGCTAATCGACACGCTGTCTTTTGAGGCATATCAGGAAGGAAAGACCTGGGTAGCCTACCGGCAGTTCTGCCAGCATTTCCTTGCGCCTCTGGCTTTAATGGCCTTACGCGATGTGCGTCTAAACCAGCTTTTAAGAGTTTACATCGATGGGGTTCCACTGGATCTGGCCAGTGAGCTGCTGCCATTTAAGACGCGCATGCAGTTTGGCCTGCTGGCGCACATTCACCTGCATGCATCGGCCCAGAAAAAATATTCCGATACCCCCGACCAGGCACAAGCGCAAACACAAGGACGCACGTTTAACAAAATGAGTTTCCTGGGACTCATCGACAGCTTGAAAAAGGCAGTCGAAGGGTTGAAATGGGAACCAAAAGGTACCGAATGGGGCGACTACTACGACGCTACCAACTATACGCGAGCAGCATTTGACGAGAAGACTGAAATCGTCAAAGAATTCCTGGGAAAGATTAATCCCAGGCAGGTTTGGGATTTGGGGGCGAACACTGGCGTTTTTTCACGGTTGGCCGCAGAGATGGGCGCGCTGACCATTTCATCCGATATCGATCCGGCGGCTGTGGAAAAAAATTACCGGCAGATGCGCACCGCGAAAGAAACCAACCTTCTCCCACTCCTGCTTGACTTAACGAATCCCAGCCCAGGCATTGGCTGGGATAATAAAGAGCGCGACTCTTTCGCCGAGCGCGGCCCGGTAGATATGGTTATGGCGTTGGCGTTGGTGCATCACCTCGCAATATCAAATAACGTTCCCTTTCCGGACCTGGCAAAGTATTTTGCCCAACTGGGACGCTGGCTGATTGTAGAATTCATGCCAAAAGAGGACTCGCAGGTGCAGCGCCTGCTGATGACGCGCGTCGACATATTCACCGATTATCACCAGCAAGGTTTTGAAGAAGCATTTTCTGAAACCTTCACCATCCATGAATGCCGCAAGATCGAAGGATCAAAGCGCCTTCTATACCTGATGGAGAAAAAAGCTTTTTCAATCGGTGCATAAATAGCACTCTCTGAACGCCTGAAAACCATGCTGCTTACAATCCTGGGTCGTCCCTCCAGGATTGTCTATTGTATGGTTTGTTACCTCTACGCTGAATAACTACCCTCCCCGCCGTACCATCCAAAAACCTCCTGGACGTTCATACATTCGTGTGATATACTTGCCCCGCTCAATTCGGGGATACCCCGATGAGAAAATATCTACCTATCTCACACGTCACCTGACGGTTCCTGCGTGCCGACTCGCGAAAATCTTCGCCAGTCGGTGAGGGATCCGGATGAAGGGGACGGAGGAAAAACGCAAAGGAGCTGAATAGATGGCTACTGTTGTTTCCATGAAATCACTTCTGGAAAGCGGCGTGCATTTTGGGCACCGGACAAACAAATGGGACCCCCGCATGCGGCCGTATATTTTCACCGAACGCAATGGCATTCACATCATTGATCTGCAGCAGACGGTGAAAGCACTGAATACCGCTTACAACGTAGTGCGTGACTGCGTATCCACCGGCGGTTCGGTTCTCTTCGTAGGCACCAAGCGCCAGGCGCAAGAAACGATCCGCGAAGAGGCTGTTCGCTGCGGGATGCCGTACGTGACTGAACGCTGGATGGGTGGGATTCTGACCAACTGGAGCACCATGTACCAGCGAATCCAGGAGCTTGAGCGGCTGGAAAAGATGCGCGACACCGGCGACATCAATCGCCTGACCAAGAAAGAAGGGCTGCTGATCCAGCGCGAAATCGACCGCCTGGAAATCCGCCTGAGTGGTCTGCGGAAAATGAAGCACCTGCCCGATTACGTCTTCATCGTCGATGTGTGCCGTGAAACGACCGCGGTAAAAGAAGCGAATAAGCTTGATATCCCTGTGATCGCCCTGGTTGATACCAACTGCGACCCAACTGGCATTGAATATGTAATCCCATCCAATGATGACGCTATCCGTGCCATCAAGCTGCTGGTCGGTAAGATCGCCGATGCAGTGCAAGAAGGCAAAGCCGCGCGCAAAGAAGAGGAACCCGAGGAAGAACTTATGCCTACTTCAGCTGCTCAACGCGGCGCGCGTGCCAAAACGGAAGTTGTCGGGTTGGAAGAAGATGTCGATGACAAGGATCTATTGGGCGAGGCCACTCTGGCAAAACTGAGTGGACGCCGCGCACCTGCGGGCGCCGGTGAGCCTGCTGTCGTTGATGAACCTGTAGTGACCGATGAGCCGGTTAACCCGGAAGAAGAGTAGGATTTCCTCCGCTCTGCTATGCAAAAATAACTGCATAGGGATTGATGACTTGAAAAACTAAATAAGGTAAGGGTCCCTGGTATGGCAATTACGACTGATATGATCAAGCAGCTTCGCGAAGCAACCGGCGCCGGCGTTCTCGACTGCCGAAAGGCGCTCGAACAGGCTGATGGCGATATCGATAAGGCAATCAACTTCCTGCGGGAAAAAGGTCTGGCAATGGCGTCAAAACGCGCGGACCGGACCGCTTCCGAGGGCGTGGTTGAACTGTATTCGCACGGCAACGGCCGGGTGGGCGTGATGGTAGAAATCAATTGTGAAACGGATTTCGTTTCTCGCTCTGAGGCCTTCCGCAAATTTGCCCATGAAATTGCCCTGCAAATTGCGGCATCTTCCCCGCAGTATGTTCGCGAAGAAGACATCCCGGCGGATGTCATCGAGCGCGAAACCCAGATTGCAACTGCCCGCGCGCGCGAAGACGGCAAGCCAGAAGCAATCCTCCCCCGCATCGTTGAGGGATATATCAACAAATTCAAGGATGAGACTGTCTCTGATGCGCCAGCAGTATATCCGTGACGAGTTGATCAAGATCCAGGAGCTTTTCAACCAGACGCTGGTAGCTCTGGGTGAAAACATCGTGATCCGGCGGTTCCAGCGCTGGCAGTTAGGCGAAGCATCGTAATACAGAATTTAGGCCCAACCCAAAAGGTTGGGCCTTTTTTTGAAAGCACTGGCGTGATAAGGCTGAATCGATCGAATACGGGTTGCTAACAAACATTATAAGGAGAAGCAATGAACAGTCTCAAGTACCATCGAATTTTACTAAAACTGAGCGGTGAGGCACTGGCTGGAGAAGATGGCTTTGGCATCGATCCGCGCCGGGCGCTGGACATTGCTGAAAGGGTACGTCACGTACGTGAAATGGGGGTCGATGTAGCCATCGTGATTGGCGCCGGTAACCTGTGGCGCGGGCGGGTAGGATTGAACCAGGGTATGGATCAGGCAACCGCGGATTACATGGGCATGCTGGCAACCGTGATGAACGCGCTGGCGCTGATGGATGCCCTGGAAAGCGTGAATGTGGTGACCCGCGTGCAGTCAGCCATTGAAATGCGCTCGGTAGCCGAACCATACATCCGCCGGCGAGCGATCCGCCACCTGGAAAAAGGCCGCGTGGTTATCTTTGGGGGCGGTACGGGCAACCCCTTCTTTACCACGGATACCGCCGCAGCCCTGCGCGCCACCGAAATCGGCGCCGAGGTGTTGATTAAGGCCACCAAGGTAGATGGAGTATACGACAGCGACCCAAAGACCAACCCGTCTGCCAAACTATTTGATAAGATCACCTACATCGATGCTATCAACCTGCGCTTGAAGGTAATGGACACAACGGCGCTGACTCTGTGCATGGAGAACAAACTGCCAATCCTGGTGCTCAACCTGTGGGATCAAACCGGTTTATCACGAGCATTGAATGGGGAGCCAATTGGCACACTGGTGGATGACGACCAGGCATAAATCAAAAGAGCGGCAGGTTTTGCCGCTCTTTTGATTTATTTGGGTTTCCAGCTTTCGCGGATTTTGTCACGGATATCGGTATAATCTTTTCCGGACCCAAAGGCATCTTTCACCGCCGGTGAAAAGACCTTGTTGTAAAAATCATCCCCCATGCGCTGGATAATTTCTTTTTCAAAAAGGGCATCCGTTTGAGCAATGCCATCCAGTGCGTGCCACTTATTGTCGATGAGTTCTTCGCGCTCTTCTTTCTTTTGCTCTTTCTCCTTATTCTCCCCCTCTTTTTGGCGTACTTTACGAAACTTCCGCGCTGCCACCAGCTTGGCTAACCAGATGCCGTAGCCTTTGGCCTCGTCTGCCGGTAGTTGATCTTTCTCATGCGCTTTCAGGCGCTGATACTCGGCAAAGACATCAAAACGACGAATCGGACGGTTTGGTTTCATAAGATTAGTGTAGCGCAGGAAAGCGCTTCCGCCTATCAGGGATCTCCCCCAGCCCACTGCCTCACGGCAATTCGCAAAGTACCTGGCTCTTTTCGGGGTTTGGGGGCTGCGGGATTGCAGGGCAACCCCGCAGCCCCCAAAGAAAGATTTTTCTCCCCTCCCGGGCTATTCGCATACTTTGCGAATAGCCGTGCCGACTACCTGCCAAACCCTTGACCCTCTACAGGATCTTTGGCATAATAGAGGAAACAAAATCCAACCAGAAATGGCTGTGACGGAGGAAAGTAGGCCGGCGGAAACTGCCAGAGAAGCGAGGGTTCGAAAACGAGAGAAATGTTCGTTTTCGGAGCGGCTGAGACTCTCGCTCAGGGAAAACCGGTTGAAGTTCCCTCCTGAGCTGTTTGGGTGAACGCGCAGCAATCATCCTGTTGCATACCATTAGCCTGAACCGCAAGCCGGGCGTTATCGCGGCAACCAATCGCATGGCAAAGTGCAGCGCATTTTGCCGGCTGTTGGGAAGGTGGGCTGCACAGACGGCCAAACAGGGTGGTACCGCGGGAATTTCTCCCGTCCCTTATGGGATGGGATTTTTTTATTTTATGGAGGTTGTATGACCGATGGAGTCGACCAACTGAAGGAACTAGAGGAAATCCAGTCGCGAGCAATGTCCGAACTGGAGGCCGCTGTTGATGAGGCCAAACTGGATGCCTGGCGCGTGACGCATCTGGGGCGCAGTTCAGAGGTGATGCTGGTTTTCAGCCGCCTGCCACAATTTCCGAAGGAAGTGCGCCCGCAAATTGGACAGACCGCGAACCGGGTAAAACAGGCCCTGGAAGCCGCGCTGGCCGAACGCAGCCAGACATTGAAGGAAGCGGCATTGAAACACGCGCTGGTAACCGAGCGCCTGGATGTGACGCTTCCGGGTAGACGGCCCAGTTTTGGGCGGATGCACATCGTTTCACAAACCCTGCGCGAATTGATCCGCATTATGGGAGATATGGGATTCCAGGTGTACCGCTCGCCCGAAGTTGAGACGGATATGAACAACTTTGAGATGCTGAACATTCCCGCGCATCACCCGGCGCGCGATATGTGGGATACCTTCCATACCCAGCAGCCGGGCATCATCCTGCGCACGCACACATCTCCTGGTCAAATCCGGTTTATGCGCGAGGTGGCGCCAGAACCGGTGCGCGTGATTGTTCCGGGGATTGTGTACCGTTACGAACAGACCAATGCCAGCCACGAATCGATGTTCAACCAACTGGAAGGACTGGCGATTGACAAAAATATCTCGTTGAGCGATCTCAAGGGCACGGTGTCCGATTTATACCACCGCCTGTTTGGGTCCAGCGTACGCACGCGCTTCCGCCCATCTTACTTCCCGTTCACCGAGCCGTCCGCTGAATCGGACGTAGAGTGTTTTGTGTGCCATGGGAAAGGCTGCGTGGTTTGCAAGGGGTCGGGCTGGCTGGAGATCGGCGGCTGCGGGATGGTGCATCCGGTCGTCCTGCAAAATGGCGGATATGATCCGAAAGTGTACTCTGGATTCGCCTTTGGCCTGGGCCCGGAACGCATTGCCATGCTGCGGTATGGGATCCCGGATATCCGGTATTTCTTCAGTAATGATGTGCGGTTTTTGGAGCAGTTCTAATATGAAAGTACTCCTTTCCTGGCTTAAAGACTACGTTGATATCACCATCTCACCCATAGCGGTTGCGCGAAAGCTGACGATGATTGGGTTGGAGGTGGAAGAAATCCTGCTGGTTGGGATGGCTGCGGGCGAAAGCAGCGAGCAGCAGGAATATAAGGTGGCTGGCATTCCCTGGGAACCGGACAAGATTGTCGTGGCTCAGGTGGATGAGGTGATGCCACATCCAAACGCGGACCGGCTGGTGTTGTGCCGGCTAAAGGATGGGACACAAGAACACATGGTGCTGACCGGAGCGCCGAACTTATTCGAGTATAAGGGCAAGGGGCCGCTGGCAAAACCGATTAAGGTAGCCTATGCCAAAGAAGGCGCGCGGATCTACGATGGGCACCAGCCCGGGCAGGTACTGACCACGCTCAAACGGGCCAAAATCCGCGGGGTGGAATCCTACTCGATGGTGTGCTCGGAGAAAGAATTGGGCATTTCCGAAGAGCACGAGGGCATCATCCTGTTAGACGAAGATGCGCCCACCGGCATGGCGCTGGTGGATTATATGGGTGATGTGGTGTATGAAGTGAGCATCCTGCCCAATATGATCCGCAATGCCTGTATGCTGGGCGTGGCGCGCGAGCTGGCAGCCGTCACCGGCCAACCGCTGCGCAAGCCGGATGAAAGCTACCCCGCCAACGGGCCAAAGATTGCCGGAAAAGTCGCGATTGAAATCACCAACCCGGAACTGAACCCGCGTTTTGTGCTGGGATTGATCGAGAATGTCGCGATCCAGCCCAGCCCGTACCGCATCCAAAGGCGGCTGCGCCTGGCCGGCATGCGGCCCATCAACAGCATCGTCGACGCCACAAACTACGTGATGCTGGAAACCGGCCAGCCGCTGCACGCGTTTGACTATGACGTGCTCGTCCAGCGCGCCGGCGGGAAGCCCCCCACGATCATCACGCGCACGGCCAACCCGGGTGAGAAACTGCTCACGCTGGATGGGGCCGAGCACGAGCTAAACGATTATAACGAACTGGTCTGCGATACGGCCGGCGCGCTCTCCATCGCTGGCGTGATGGGCGGAGCAGAAAGCGAAGTGACAGACCAGACAAACACCGTGCTGCTGGAAGGCGCGAGCTGGAATTACATCAACATTCGCAAGACCATGGCGGCGCAAAAGATGACCAGCGAAGCCGGCTGGCGGTTTTCGCGCGGGCTTCACCCGGCGGTTGCGGAGTCTGGCGTGAAACTTGGGCTAAAACGCATGCTGGAATGGGGCGGCGGAGAGATCGATCAGGGTTTGGTGGATGAATACCCGCTCCCGGCGAAGGACCCGCAGGTGCAAATCACAGAGCGGGATATCCAGCGGATGCTGGGCGTCTCGCTCCCCGCGCAGCAAATTGCCGGCCTGCTTACGCGGCTGGAGTTCGAATGCCGGGTGCAAGGTGATACGGTCATCGCGCAGACGCCACCCTTCCGCACCGATATCGGTGAAGGGATCGTGGGCGTATCGGACTTGAGCGAAGAAGTGGCGCGCATGTACGGGTACCAGAACATTCCGGACACTCGCCTGAATGCCGTGCTGCCCCCACAACGCAGCAATGAGCTCCTGGACATGGAAGAACGGGTGCGGGATGTGCTGGTTGGGTTAGGCCTGCAAGAAGTGGTCAACTACCGCCTGACCACGCCAGAACGGGAAATGATGCTCTATCCCAAAGGCAGCACAACGCAGCCAGGCGATTATGTCCAACTAAAAAATCCCATGACTTCGGACCGGGCGGTGATGCGCCGGTCGGTGCTCAGCTCCGTGCTGGATACGCTGGAGCGCAATATCCGCCTGCGCGAGCGGCTGGAACTATTCGAAATTGGCCCGGTATTCCTCCCAAAAGAAAAGGGCGAACTGCCTGATGAGCCGCGCCGCCTGGCAATGGCAATCAGCGGTCTGCGCCAGCCGCCAACCTGGGACCAGCCAGGCAAAGCAGCGCTGGATTTCTTCGATATCAAAGGCGTGATCGAGGCCATGCTGGAAATGCTGCATGTATCCGGAGCGCGCTACGACCCGGTGGAACAGGCCACATTCCATCCCGGCAAAGCCGCCAGCATCGTGGTTATCGAGGCGCAAGGCGAGCGGGTAATTGGAGTATTCGGCGAATTGCACCCGCTGGTCAAAGAGAATTATGACTATGGCAGCGCGCCCGTACTGGCCGCCGATATCGACCTGGACGCGCTCATGGCCGTTATCCCCTGGCGCTATGCGACGCAAAGCGTGCCGGTGCATCCACCGGTGCTGGAAGATATCGCTGTCATTGTGGATGAAGATGTTCCCGCAGCCCAGGTGGAACAGGTAATCCGCCAAGCAGGGGGGAAGACGCTGGCGCGGGTGCTTTTGTTCGACGTATTCCGCAGTGAGGCCCTGGGAGCGGGTAAGAAAAGCCTGGCGTATGGGCTGACCTATCAGGACCCGGAACGCACGCTGACGGACGCGGAAGCTGCCCAGGTCCGCCAGAAGGTCATCAAGCGGTTGGAACAAGAGCTGGGTGCGAAACTAAGAAGCTAAAAAGAAGCGAGGCGTTTGCTCCATTATTCGGAACAAACGCCTCGCTCGAAATCCCCCAACTAATTGCCGGCCTTTTGCGACAACAGCTTGATGACTGCATCGGCGAACAAGGTATTAAAACCGCCGCCCGCCCGGCGAGTCTGGCCTGGAACAGGTGTCCGCCGGACCGTAGTACCACCTCCCTGACCACCACCGGGAACGCCGTTAAAGGTACCCCCGCCGGGACCGCCAAAATTCCGTCCACCTCCTGGACCGCCGAAACCACCCCCATTTCCCCCACCCTGGGCCTGGAATTGGGCAATTCGAGTGGCGCGAGCCGATGGGTCCTGTGTGGCCGACCCGCCAAAACCGCCCGCACCCTGCGCAAACTGGACGCCCAACTGCTGCATCGTAGCGCGTAATTCCTCCTGGGTCCAGGTCATTTTCTGGATCGCCTGGACCTGATCCGGAGTGAGGGCCTCTTCAATCTGTTTATACAGCGCCGAAATTTCTTCCGGTGAGGTGGTATTACTGTTGCTCAGGCTTTTCACCGCCTTCCACAATGTGAGTAGATCCTTCGCCTGGCCGGCTGTGATGGCCTGAGGAGTTCCCTCCAGCTTTAGAATCCCAATCCCCAGCTTTTGTTCCACCGGCATTTTTGCCGGGTCAGCGTTAAATCCACCCTGGCGGGCTGACTGGCTGGGCTGAGGCTGTGCATTCGCTCTGGGGATTTGCAGGCTCGCGCAGGCGGCCAGAATCAGCAGCATCGGAAATGCAATCACAACAATGAGCGACTTCTTTCTCATACTTTCTTTCCTCATTACCTGGTTTGTAAAATTATCGCATGCATGGCGCAGTGCTCCAATTGGGTAAAGCTGTTTTATATTACTCGATCCCCTTCACAACCTCTGAAGCGGAAACGAGTATAAATCACACGAAGTATATCTCCAATAGATGAATGGCGGATGAAGGTTCTCCAGAGACCGGCAGAACCTAAAGCCCCATCGGATCTCCGCAGGAATTTGTTGAGATTTGATTTAGAATGGGTGAAAGTCGATTGTTCGGGAGCAAAACCCTATACCAGGTGTTATACAATCCTAAACCAATTCTGAACATTTCTATTGTAAGCTAAGAATTATTCCACAAATGGTTTGTGGGTTGGAGCAACTAGCAGACAAAAAACGAGAAAAAATGCCAGATACAATCCTTGTTGTGGATGACCAATCGAGTGTGCGGCAGCTGATCCGGGAGTACCTGACCGAGCAGGGTTTTCGGGTGGTGACGGCGGAGGACGGGCAGATAGCCCTGTACACTGCCCGGCACGAGCAGCCCGACCTGATCCTGCTGGATATTATGATGCCCAAAATGGACGGTTATCAGTTCCTGCGCCAGTATCGCCAGGAACGGCAAACGCCGGTGATTATCATCACGGCGCGGGAAGAAGAAACGGACGCCGTACTGGGGCTGGATCTGGGGGCGGATGACTATGTGATCAAGCCGTTCCGGATGCGGGAGCTGATGGCGCGTATCCGGGCGGTGCTGCGGCGAGCAGAGGGGGGCGCCGAACGGGTGGAAGTGCTGCGCGTGGGCGAGGTGATGCTGGACCAGGGAACCCATACCGTGACGATCCAGGATACGCCGGTGCCATTGACGCCGCTCGAATTCGACATGCTGGCAGTGCTGATGCGCTCACCGGGCCAGGTTTTTACGCGCGGGCAGTTGGTGGAGCACCTGCTCAACAGCGGCTTTACCGGGCTGGACCGTACCCTAAACGTGCATGTGCGCAACCTGCGCACAAAAATTGAGGCCGACCCGAGCAAGCCGCGGTACATTGAAACTGTTTTCGGGATTGGCTACCGCTTCCATAAAAGTCCTTAACCATGTTCAATAAATCTCTGTTGTGGAAATTGACCCTCGCTTTTCTGCTGGTGGCGATTATCACGGCCGCGCTGGTGGCGGTCTTTATCCGCATTACCAGCGCCGACCGGTTATCGCGGTTGATCATCGACCAGCAGCGCAGCGATTTGCAGACGGCGCTGGCAACCTATTACACCGAGAACGGCTCGTGGGATGGCGTAGGGGAAAACTGGCAGCAGATCATCCGCCCGCATGTTTCAGCTACGCAGGCGCTTCCTCCCGACGGCCAGAATTTCGGCCCGGGACGGCAAATCGGCGGGGGACCAGCGGGAGAGCGGCGCACCTTTTTTGGCCTGGCGGATATCCAGGGGAAAGTTATCATCGCAAATGATCCGGAATACCCGGTTGGTTCGAGCATGCCGGCCAAGGTTTTGAAGACCGGCATCCCTGTAACCGTGGACGGGAAGCAGGTGGGGACGATTATGACATCGCCGCTGCCCCCACAGTTTAACCGGGAAGAGACCCTTTTCCTGCAGCGGACGACCGAAGCGCTGCTGTATGCTGTGGCAGGTTCGATGGTGCTGGCGCTGGTGATTGGCCTGGTGCTGGCGCGCACACTGATCCGCCCGCTGCAGGCGTTGACCCAGGCCGCGCAAAATATGGCCCAGGGGGATCTGGATCAACAGGTTGTGGTAGGTTCTAAGGATGAAATCGGCCAGCTTGCGACGGCCTTCAACCGGATGAGCGCGGAAATAATGCGAGTGAACCATCTGCGCAAGCAGATGACGGCGGACATCGCGCATGATCTGCGCACACCCCTCACCGTCATTGCCGGGTACGTGGAAGCGATGCAGGACGGCGTGCTCAAACCAACCCCCGAGCGGTTGGGGCTGATTTACACAGAGATCGAGCGGCTGCAGAACCTGGTGGGGGACTTGAAGATGTTGTCGCAGGCGGATGCCGGGGAGCTGCCGATGCACCCACGGCCGATTGAGCCGGCGGGCCTGCTGGCGCGCGTGGCCGCGCCTTTCCAATACCGGATGGAGCAGCAAGGGATCACGCTGCGGATCGAGGCAGAAGAGGGGCTGCCGGATATCCAGGTCGATGAAGACCGCATGATGCAGGTGTTTGGCAACCTGATCAACAATTCCGCGCGCTATACTCCGGCAGGCGGGGAAATTCTTCTGAAGGCCTGCCGCGCGGATGGGCAAGTGGTTCTGACGGTGGAAGACAACGGCGAGGGGATCGCGGCGGAAGAGCTGCCCTATATTTTCGACCGTTTCCACCGGGCAGATAAATCGAGGCACACGGATTCAGGAGAATCCGGGCTGGGGCTGGCGATCGTCAAAGCGCTGGTGGAATCGCATGGGGGAACGGTGAAAGCGGAGTCAAAGTATGGGCAAGGGACGCTGATCCAGATCGGTCTGCCAGGGCAGTAAGAATGCGTGGGTGTTTGTGAAATGGCTAATTGCCATTTCACAAACACCCATTTTTTTATTCTGGAAGGTTGCCGGCGATTTTTTCGATTTGCTCGAGGACTTCGTCGTTCATGCGGTCCATGTATTCAGAGGCGGCGATGTTTTCGTCGAGCTGCTCCAGGCTGGTGGCGCCGGTGATCACGCAGGAGACTTCTTTGCGGCGCAAGGCCCAGGCAATGGCTAGCTGAGCAGTGGTCAGACCCAGGGTCTGGGCGAGCTGGGTGAGCTGGCGCGTGAGGGCAACCCGCTCAGGCGTAACCAGGGCGCGCACCCAGGCCATAGTCGGGCATGGCAGCGCGGCTGCCTTCGGGGATGCCTTCGTTGTACTTGCCGGAAAGGATGCCGTTGTAGAGCGGGCTGTAGGTGGTCAGGCCCAGGCCAAACTCGCGGGCAGATGGGGGCCAGCTCGAGCTCTACGCGGCGGCGGTGGAAGAGGTTGTACTGGGGCTGTTCCATGGTCGGGCCAATCAGGTTCAGCTGGCGGGCAACGCCGATGGCTTCGGACACCTGCGCAGGCCTCCCACTCGGAGGTGCCCCAATAGAGAATCTTGCCCTGGTGGATCAGGTCATTCATGGTCCAGACCACTTCTTCCACGGGGGTGTCGGGGTCGAAGCGGTGGCAGAAGTACAGGTCGAGATATTCGACGTCGCAGGCGGCGCAGCGAGGCGTTGATCGAATTCGATGACGTGCTTGCGCGAAAGGCCGCGCCCATTGGGGCCGGGCATGGTCGGCCAGAAGACCTTGCTGGAAAGCACCAGGGCTTCACGCGGCAGGTCGCCGATGGCGCGGCCCATCAGACTCCTCGGCCTGGCCGTTGGCGTTCATGTCGGCGTTGTCGAAGAAGTTGACGCCCTGGTCGTAGGCGGCGTGGATAAGCTCGGCGGCGGCTTCTTCGCCAAGCTGGCTGCCAAAGGTGATCCAGGCGCCGAGGGAAATTTCACTGACTTTTAAACCGGAACGGCCGAGGCGGCGGTAGTGCATGGGGATCTCCTAATGGTTGGAGATTGGCGGCGTTGTCGCCACTCTCCAACCGATTCTACATTAATCTGGTTTGGGAGGTTCAGTGGAGCCCGAACCAATGCCGAGGGGCTGCCACTTGTGCGTGTCGGCGCGCAGGCGGTGCATGCCGCCGCCGCGGTTGTGGAGCTCGTCGAAGCCTTCGGGCTTGATGACGAGGGAATCGCCTTCGAGCAGGCCCAGAACGCCCTGCTGGCCCGGCTTCAGCGCGGCGCTGGCCTGGCAGTAGCTTGCAGGTTTTGGGATCGTGCGGCTCGTAGTGGATCGGCTCTTCGTAGGCGGTGATGTAGCCTTCGTAGTTGCGCAGGGCAACCTTGTGGTCAGAGGCGCTGATCAGGTAGTTGGGCATGACGGGGATCTTGCCGCCGCCGCCAGGGGCATCGACCACGTAGGTGGGCACGGCATAGCCGGAGGTGTGCCCGCGCAGGCCTTCGATGATCTCGATGCCCTTGGCAACCGGGGTGCGGAAGTGACCCGCGCCTTCGACCAGGTCGCACTGGTAGAGGTAGTAGGGGCGGACGCGGATGCGCACCAGATCGTGGACCAGCTGGCGCTGGATGTGGACGCAGTCGTTGACGCCGGCGAGGAGGACGGACTGGTTGCCGAGGGGGATGCCGGCGCGGGAGAGCGGTCGCAGGCCTCGGCCAGCTCGGCGGTGATCTCGTTGGGATGGTTGACGTGGATGTTCATCCACAGGGGGTGGTACTTCTGCGAGCATGTCGCACAGCTCGTCGGTGACGCGCATGGGCATGAAGACGGGCACGCGCGAGCCGATGCGGATGATCTCGATATGCGGGATCTCGCGCAGGCGGGAGAGCAGCTCTTCGAGAATTTTGGGGGCCAGGGTGAGCGGGTCGCCGCCGGAGAGGAGCACATCGCGCACCTGGGGCGTGCGGCTGAGGTAGTCGATCTGGATCTCAAACTCGGCGCGCGAGAAGGTGGCGGCGGGGTCGCCGACGATGCGCGAGCGGGTGCAGTAGCGGCAGTAGGAGGCGCACTGGGTGGTGACGAGCATGAGGACGCGGTCGGGGTAGCGGTGGACCAGACCGGGGACGGGCGAGTGACGGTCCTCGGCCAGCGAGTCTTCCATCATGCCGGTGAAGGGGACGATTTCACCGGCGGTGGGGATGACCTGGTTGCGGATCGGGTCGTTGGGGTCGTCGGGATCGATGAGGGAGATGAAGTAGGGGGTGATCTCGACGCGGAAGAGGTCCTGCGTGTTGAGGGCTGCGCGCTCGCTATCGGTGAGGGGGAGGACTTTCTCGAAATCTTCAACAGTATTCAGGCGGTGGCTGAGCTGCCAGCGCCAATCATTCCATTTTTCAGCAGGGACATCCTGGTAAATGGGCGCCCGGCGGGAGGGAAAGGGGGTGTTGGGCATTCAAAACTCCTATAAAACGAGAAAATAACCGCAAAGACGCAAAGGGCGCGAAGGAAGAGCAAAGAGAAATTTATAGGGGATGCTTAGTTGCGTGGCGGGGGATAATCGTTCAGGGGTTGATAATGCAAAAAAATAGCCACAGAATGGGGGGTCGTGGTCGGGGCGGTAGAAGCCGGCAAAGCAGTCTGACTTTCATAGGTTCTATTTTACGGAATAATGGAGAGAGGGTCAACGGTTGGGGAGACGAGATTCTGTTTATCAGAGTTTTATTAGCGTTCACTCTACGTTCTTGACGCATTATTCCCCACATGTTATGATAAATAACAGATTTTTAGCACTCGGAGGCTCCGAGTGCTAAAAATAAACGAGCAGAACTTATGAACGAGTTATCGGAGCGCCAAAAATTCATCCTGGCACTGGTGGTGCACGAGTACGCGCGCACCGCCGCGCCGGTTGGATCGCGATTCCTGGTGGAACAGTACCGGTTGGAAATGAGCCCGGCGACGGTGCGCAACGAGCTGGCGGCGCTGACGGAACAGGGCTACCTGCGCCAGCCGCACACGTCGGCGGGGCGAGTGCCAACCGAGGAAGGCTACCGCTACTTCGTGGGGCGGCTGCTGCAGGAAACGGTGCTGCCGGAACCGGTGCGGCAGACGATCAGCCACCAGTTTTACCAGACGCGCCACGATGTGGATCAATGGATGCGGCTGGCGGCTTCGGTGCTGGCGCGCCAGTCGAAGGCGGCTTCGCTGGTGACGGCGCCCCACCCCGAGACGCTGCGCTTTAAGCACCTGGAGCTGATCAACACGCGCGGGCGGCAGGTGTTAATGGTGCTGGTGCTGTTCGGCGGCGAGGTGCGCCAGCGGCTGTTGACTCTGGCGGAACCGGTGGCGCAAGAGCAGCTTTCAGCGGCGGCGAGTCGACTGACGGGCCTGCTGCTGGAGAAGAATGCCAGCGCGATCCGCGCCCTGCGCGGGCAGCTGAGCGGGCTGGAAATGGACATCGTCGATTATATCGTCGAAGATATGGACCAGGCGCGTTCGTCAATTGCCAGCGAGGTATATTTAGACGGTCTGACGAATGTACTGGCCGAACCGGAATTTTCGGGATCGGAAGACGCCCGGCGCGCGCTGCGCCTGCTGGAAGAGCGCTCGCTGCTGCAAGACTTGCTAACGCGCACGGTGTTGAGCAGCGCGACGAACGGTGGGGCGCTCTACACCGGTACGGGGATAACAACGACGGTCAGCATGCCGCACATGGGCAGCACGAAGGATAACACCGTGCAGGTACTGATCGGCGGCGAAGGCACGTGGGAAGAGCTGCGGCATTTCTCGGTGGTTTTGGCACGCTACGGGACCCCTGGGCTCGCCACCGGCACCCTGGGGGTGCTGGGGCCGCTGCGCCTGCCGTATGGACGCACTATTTCGACCATGCGCTTTTTATCGAACCTGCTCAGCGAGCTGGTTTCGGAAACGCTGCTGGAAGACAATAAGGAAGCCGAGAACGAGGAAACCTGGAACGCAGACGGGGATCAAACCGAAACTGGAGGTGAATGAGATATGCATGATAAGAAACCAGATCAGAAGGATGGTTCCGCAAAAATGAACCCGGCAGAAGAAGATGAAATTATTGAAGGTGAAATTATAGAGGAAGGGGCGGATGCGGACGCTACATCCGCGGATGCAGCATCCGCGGGCACTACGCCCGAAGGCGTGTCCGAAGGGGAAGTGATTTCCGAGCAAGATTACAACGCGCTGGCCGAGGAATTGCAACAGGCACAAGATAAGGCCAAGGAATATTTCGACGGCTGGCAGCGGGAACGCGCGGATTTTGCCAATTATAAACGGCGGGTAGAACGAGACCAGCAGACGCTTTCACAGAATATCAAGGGCGAAGTGGTCAAGAAATACCTGAGCGTATTGGATGACCTGGAGCGGGCGATGAAAAACCGCCCCGGCGATGGCGCTCTTGAGTCCTGGGCCAGCGGCATTGAGCTGATCATGCGCAAGATCCAGGCCATACTGGAAGCGGAAGGCGTGAAGCGCATTCCGGCCGAGACGGAGGAATTCAACCCGTCCCGGCACGAGGCAATTACATACGAAGACAGCCCCGATCACAAGAGCGGGGAAATTATCGAAGTCGTTCAGCAGGGCTATACGCTCGGCGACCGGGTTTTACGACCGGCGCTGGTGCGCGTGGCGCGCGGCTGAAGGAACGGCTATAAGGCATTATTTTTAAAGCTACCCTGGCTCCGCCTTTTCCGCGTAACCTGGTTACGTGTAACCAGGTTACAGCGTAAGTAATTTGCCGGGCGGGCATGGCTTTTTGTAAAGAACTTTTCGGTGAAAACCTTTTCACATCAGGAGGACTGCAACAATGGCAAAAATCATCGGTATCGATCTTGGCACGACAAACTCGGTTGCCGCGGTAATGGTAGGCGGCGAGCCGGTGGTGATCCCGTCCGCGGAGGGGGAACGATTGGTCCCCTCGGTGGTGGCGGTGAATAAAAACCACGAACGCATCGTTGGCCGGCCGGCGCGAAACCAGGCCATCGTCAACCCGGAGAACACAATTTTCTCCATCAAACGGTTTATGGGGCGGCGGCAGGATGACGCGGAAGTGCAGCGCACGCAGGAGCGCATCCCATACCAGATTACCAAAGCGCCAAACGGCGACGTGCGGGTGATGCTGGACGGGCGCGAATACAGCCCGCCAGAAGTATCGGCGATGATCCTGGCCAAGCTGAAGACGGACGCGGAAGCCTACCTGAGCGAGACGATTACCCAGGCAGTGATTACCGTACCGGCGTACTTCAACGACGCGCAGCGCAACGCAACCAAGGACGCGGGAAAAATCGCGGGGTTAGAGGTGCTGCGCATCATCAACGAGCCAACCGCCTCTTCGCTGGCCTACGGGCTGGATAAGAAAAAGAACGAGGTCATCGCGGTGTACGACCTGGGCGGCGGCACATTCGATATCTCGATCCTGGATGTAGGCGACGGCGTCTTCCAGGTCCGCTCGACGAGCGGCGACACCTTCCTGGGCGGGGATGACTTTGACCAGCGGGTGATGGAATACCTGATCAGCGAGTTCAAGAAACAGAACGGCATCGAACTGCGCAACGACCGCCAGGCGCTGCAGCGGCTGCGCGAGGCGGCTGAGAAAGCCAAGATTGAGCTTTCCAGCATGATGCAGACCGAGGTCAACCTGCCGTACATTACCGCGGACCAGACCGGGCCCAAGCACCTGGTGATGACCATGACGCGGGCCAAGCTGGAACAGCTGACCGCCGACCTGGTGGAGCGCTCGCTGGAACCCGTCCGCCGGGCCCTGCAAGACGCCAACTTGAAACCAGGCGAGGTAAACGAGGTAGTGCTGGTGGGCGGCATGACGCGCATGCCCGCCGTGCAAGAAGCGGTGCGGCGGCTGTTTGGGAAGGAACCCCACAAAGGCGTCAACCCGGACGAGGTCGTGGCGATTGGCGCGGCGATCCAGGCGGGCGTGCTGGGCGGCGAGGTGAAAGATATCCTGCTGCTGGACGTGACCCCGCTAACCCTGTCGGTTGAGACGCTGGGTGGGGTAGCAACCCCCATGATCGAGCGCAACACGACCATCCCGACGCGCAAGAGCCAGGTATATTCGACCGCGGCAGACGGGCAGACGCAGGTAGAGATCCATATTCTACAGGGCGAGCGGCCCATGGCGCAGGACAATAAGTCGCTGGGCAACTTCCGCCTGGACGGCATCCCGCCGGCTCCGCGCGGCATGCCGCAGATCGAAGTGACCTTCGACATCGACGCCAATGGTATTCTCAAAGTGACCGCGGCGGACAAAGCCAGCGGGCGCAGCCAGCATATCACCATCGCGGCCTCCTCCGGGCTTTCCGAGAGCGAGATCGAGAAGATGCGGCGCGATGCCGAGGCCAACGCCGAAGCCGACAAGCGGCGCAAGGAACTGATCGAGGTGCGCAACCAGGCCGACAACACCATCTACACCTCCGAGAAGATGCTGCGCGAGTACGGCGATAAAGTGCCGGGCGATGTGAAGTCGAAGATCCAGGACGGCACCAACCGGCTGCGCCAGGCGATGAACGGCGAGAACGTGGAACAGATCAAGAAAGAGACCGAAGACCTGGGGCGTGAAATCCAGAGTATTGGCGCCAGCATGTACGAGCAGGCAGGCGGACCCGAAGGCGGCCCGCAAGCCGGTGGACCCAACGGCCCCGATGCGGGCAGTCCAGACGGCGGCGGGCCCGGCCCGAACGGGCCGCAACCGGGCGGTTCGCAGGGACAGTCGGGCGAAGACGTTGTGGACGGCGAGTTCCGCAACGCGTAGATTGGTTTGCTAGAATGTGGTGTTTGGCGGGGCTTGCCTCGCCAAACACCACATTATGTTATCATTGAGAATCTATGGCTCAACGTGATTATTACGAAATTTTAGGCGTGCAGCGCGGCGCATCCAGCGACGAGATCAAGTCGGCTTTCCGCCAGCTGGCGCGCAAATACCACCCGGACGTCAACAAAGATCATGACGCGGAAGAACGGTTCAAGGAGCTCAACGAAGCCTACCTGGTGCTGTCGGATTCCGAAAAACGAGCCGCGTATGACCGCTTTGGGCATGCCGGCGTTAACGGCGCGGGCGGCGCGGGCGCGGCGGACTTCACGAACTTTGATTTTACCGATATCTTCGAGGAGTTTTTTGGCTTTGGCGGCGGAACCTCGCGCGGGCGACGGGCACGCAATACCCCCCGGCGCGGCGGCGATCTCAACCAGACCGTGACCTTGACCTTCGAAGAATCCGTATTTGGGCTTGAGAAAGATATCGAGTTCACGCGTGACGAGGTGTGTTCCACCTGCCGGGGTACGGGGTCCGAACCGGGCACGTCACCGGTGCGCTGCCAGACCTGCGACGGGCGCGGCGAAGTGCGCCAGGTTCGCCAGACCTTCCTGGGCTCGATGGTGCAGGTTACCACCTGCCCAACCTGCAATGGCCAGGGCGAGGTAATCAATAGCCCCTGCCCCACCTGCCGCGGGCGCGGGCTGGAGCGCAAGGCGGTCCACAAAACCGTTTCCATCCCGGGCGGGGTAGACACGGGTACGCAAATCCGCCTGGCGGGCGAAGGCCAGCCGGGGATCTTTGGCGGACCCAACGGCAACCTGTACCTGGAGATCCAGGTGCGGCCGCACAAGTTCTTCCGCCGGAAAGGCAACGACATCGTGGTGGACCTGAGCATCAACGTGGCGCAGGCCACGCTGGGCGCGGACATCGAGGTGCCGACCCTGGAAGGGCCCAGCAAGCTGACCATTCCGAGCGGCACGCAGCCCGGGCGGATCTTTACCATCAAAGGGCGGGGCGTGCCGTATCTGCGCAGCAGCGGGCGCGGCGACCAGCTGGTGGTGGTCAACGTGGACATCCCGAGCCGGTTGACGGTAGAGCAGCGCCAGCTTTTCGACCAGCTGGCCAAAACACTGGGCAGCGAAGTGCGCCCGCAGGAACGGAGCTTCTTAGATAAGCTCAAGGAGGTGCTGGGTGGCTGATCCAGAATGGGCCAACGCGCGTTGGCTGGAAATTTCGATGACAATAGATCCCGAACTGGCTGAAGCGGTCTCTGAGCTGCTCAGCCGGTTTGTTTCAAACGGGGTGGTGGTCGAGAGCGGGGTTACCTACAACGACGCCGAGGACGAGGGCACACCCTTCGGGCCGGTGCGGGTGTACGGATACCTGGCAATCGACGAACAGATCGAAGAAACCCGCCAGCAGGTTGAGGAAGGGTTGTGGCACCTGGGACAGATCGCCGCCAACGCGCTGGCGCCGCTGCCGGAAGCAACCTACCGGCCGATCCAGGATGAAGACTGGATGGCAGCCTGGAAACAGCATTACCACCCGATCCAGATTGGCAAACGGCTGCTGATTCTTCCGGCATGGATCGAGGATCCCCGGCAGGGACGGATCGCGGTAAAGATTGACCCGAGCATGGCCTTTGGCACGGGCACGCACCCCACCACGCAGTTGTGCATGGAACTGCTCGAAGAAACGGTGCAGCCAGGCAAGCCGGCGATCGACATAGGCTGCGGGTCGGGCATCCTTTCGATCGGGGCGGTGAAATTGGGCGCCGCGCCGGTGCTGGCAGTGGATATCGACAATGCCTCCATCCGCTCAACCAAAGAAAACGGGCAAGCGAACGCGGTGCTGGAAAAAATCGAGACCGGGTTGGGCTCGGTAAAGGAAATCCGCGAAGGGCGCTTCTCGATCCGCCACGCGCCGCTGGTGCTGGCCAACATCCTGGCGCCGGTGATCATCCGGCTGTTCGACGATGGACTGGGCGAACTGCTGGAGCCGGGGGGAAGGATGGTGCTCTCGGGGATCCTGGCAGAGCAGGCGCAGGGGGTGGTGGAAGCGGCGGAGAAGAAGGGGTTGAAGAAGGTGGATCAGCGGCAGATTGGGGATTGGGTGGCGATCGTGATGGAGAAGAGGGGGACCTAACCCGCGGTTGCTGCGCTTCTACCGAAGCGAGGCAACCGTAGCCCCCTTCCCGACGCGGGAAGGGGGAGAAAGAAAAGATCTTCGTTATAGGATTTGCAGCAGCCGCTCAAAAGCGTCTTCGGGGAGGGCGCGGAGGCCGGGAACGCTGAGATCGGCGGAGCCGGGGAGGATGCTGGCGCCGACGCCGATGGAGCGCATGCCGGCGCGGCGGGCGGCCTGGATGCCGGCGGGGGCATCCTCGACGACGATGCAGGCAGCCGGAGGCACGCCGAGGCGGGCAGCGGCAGTGAGGAAGATATCGGGGTCGGGTTTGCCGCGAGAGACGTCTTCGGCGGTAGCCAGGGCTTGCATATATTTTCCGATGCCGGTGATCCTGAGCATGCTGTCCAGATTCTGGCGAGGGGCCATGGTGCCAATAGCCTGGCGCCAGCCCTGGGCGTGCAGGCGGGGCAGCCACTCCATTACCCCAGGCAGCAGCGGCAGCGGAAGCACCTCCAACAGCCGGCGGAAGCAGATTTCTTTGGCGGTGGCGATGCGGTCGATATCCTCGGGCGTAACCTGATCTCCCAGCCACATGGGAATGATGGTATCGTTGCGCATGCCAAAGCAGGAAAGAAAGACTTCGCGGGTCAGGTGATAGTTTTCGCCGGCCAGGGTTTCCTGCCAGGCCTGCCAGTGGATGGGCGCGGTGTCGATTAGCGTGCCGTCCAGGTCCCAAAGCACGGCGCGGGGGGGATTTGTCAAGGGGAGTCCTATGAATGGGGTGACGAGTGCGGGGAAAGGAGTGAGGCGTGATCCGTTATTTGTAATGAATACGAATTGCCGCATCACGGATTACGAATAACGCCATAATTCACCAAACTCTTTCGAGTTCCGGATTATCAAGGGGCTGGCGGCCGACTTTGGCCATATCGACCCATTCACCGTGGACTTTTATGCGCACCACGTCGGCGGTGTAGTCGGTGACGGTGGGGCCATCGTTACTGAAGAGCGATGAGCCGACGGCGTAGATGTCAACCGGAACGCGCAGTTTTTCAAAGCGGCGGATCTTCTCGGGTTTGAAACCACCAGAGACAACAATTTTGACCGCCTGACAGAATTTGCGCGCGCGCTCTTTCCACTCCGGGGGGAGATTCCAGCTTTCCCAGGCGGTATCCAGCGCCTGGCGGACGTAGAAGACCAGGCGAGGGTTGACGCCCAGATCAAGATTCGGATCGCCGAGGGGCGGGACGGATTGATCGCGCAGGGAGGCGCTGGTATCCAGGCGCACACCATACAGGCGGTAGCGTTCGGCTTCGGCGGTATTGCCGTCCTCGGTGAAGGCACGATAGCGCTCGAACATAGCGCAGCACACTTTGAGCGAATCGGCCACACAGTCATTGTTGAAATCGACCAGGGCGATGCGGGGAATGGTGAGCGGGAGGACTTCGGCAAAGGCAAGCATGGCCTCGGGGGTATCGCCCAGGAAAGCGGCAATCGCCGCATGGGCCACCGTGCCGCCACCCGCGCCGCCCCACCAGTCGCCCTGCGCATCGGTGGAGATGAAGGGACCCACGGTGCTGGCGTAGTCCCTATTGAAGCGCTGGATGGCGATGTTGTAAGCGTAGCCATCCGCGGCCTGGACTTCGTGAACGTCAAAACGAGCGGGGAAGAAGAGGATGGGCTTGCCGTTGGCGGCGTCGAAGGTTTCGTAGACGTTAGTGGCAACGCGGCTGGCGCGGGCTAGAATCCCCAGGGTGGGTGTTTCGAGAATGGCAAAATCGCGGTAGCGCCCGCGAACGCGGATGACCGGCCGGACATCCAGCGGGTCGCCGTCCCCGTTTACAACGGCGCCATCCTGAACGGCCCAGACCTGCAAATTGCCGGAAGTGTCGACGAATTTTTCACCCTCCCAGTAACCGGTGCACAGGCGCAGCATCGTGAGGGCTTTGTCTACACCAACAACGACGGTTTTCCCCGGGCGGCGGGTGAACCACTGCATTTCTACTTCAATGTCGCCATTCTTTATTTCGAGGGGCGAGATGCTGGCAGGCAGCCGGGAATCGCTGCCCCGGTAGGTGTAACCACGGCGAGAGAGCTCGGTTAGCATATAGGCGATGTTGGTAAAGTATTTGTCGCTGTACCAGCCTTTGCGCATGCGCTCGACATCGAGCTTGAAAGTGGCATTGGTCAGGCGTTGGCCGTTAAAGATGCTCATAGCAGCTCCACAAAATATTCACGCGGGCTGGTTTCCTGGCAAGGCTGCCAAAAAACCAGCCCGCGAATGATAGAGAAAGGTTATTAGTGTATTTATTACACTATGGCTATTATAGTCCTTTGTGAAAACCTGTCAAGAAGCAAAAAAACCGGCGGCACAGGGGAGCGCCGCCGGTAAGGGGATTTTCACGCTGCGCTTACTGCTGCACGAGCGGCAGAACGACGGTGAAGATGGTACCTTTGGCGATGATCAATTCGACCCAGACCCGCCCGCCATGGTTCTCGACGATGGATTTGACGATCGCCAGGCCAAGGCCCGTACCGGACATTTCGCTGCTGGCATTGGCAGCCCGGTAGAATTTGTCAAAGATGTACGGCAGGTCAATGGCAGGGATGCCAATCCCGGTGTCGCTAATCTGCAAGATGACCTGGTTCTGCTCGATGCGACCGCTTACGCCGATGGTGCCGCCATGAACGGTGTATTTGACGGCATTTTCAAGCAGGTGATCAACCATCTGGCGCATCTGGACGGGGTTGGCGAGGATGGCGGGGATTTCGTCCGGGATGTTGATTTGCAGATGATGGCCCTTCTCGGCCAACTGCTTCTTCAACCCTTCAGCGGCGTAACGCACAATCTGGTCCAGACGAACGTTTTCTTTGCGGATATCGAAACCGGACTCGATGCGGCCCAGATCGAGCAGATCGTCCACCAGGTGGGTGATATTATGCACGCTGACCTGGATGCGGCGGATGAAATCGCGCTGCAAATCGGTAACTGCCCCGGCCCGCTCGATCAGCTCCACATAGCCGAGAATGGCGGTCAGCGGCGAGCGCAGGTCATGCGAAACGGTATGGACAAAGTCGGTTTTAATGCGGTCGAGCTTCTTCAGGTTGGTGATGTCGTGCATGGTCAGCACCCGCCCTACCCCTTGGATGGGCGTGGACAACACGCTGTATACGCGGTTTTCGTCGGGGCTAATTTCGGTGCGGTTGAAGACGCTGTTTTCGGCGGTGTTGGCCAGCTCAACCATCTCTTCCTGCGGGAAAACATCGTTGAAGGACTTGCCATCCAATGCGGTGGCGGCATCGATGGAAAAAGCAGTGCGAGCAGCCTGATTGACCATACCCAGGCGCAGGTCCTGTTCAATGACAACGACACCGTCCTGGATACCGGTCAGGATGGTCTCCAACTTGTTGCGCTCAGCGGAGACATCCGAATACAGGCGCGCGTTTTCCAGGGCGATCACCGCGTAACTGGACAATGCATTGAGCAGGGTGACGTGGCGCTGGGTTAGCGGCAGGTGGCTGTGACGATTATCGACGCCCAGCACGCCGAATACGTGCCCATGCAGCTGCAAGGGGACGTACAGCAGGCTCTGTACCAGGTAGGAGGTTTTGATCTTCTGCGGCTGGCTTTCATCGATCAGGATGGCCTCACCGCCGCGGATCACTGCACCGGCCAGGCTGTCGGTGATCGGCAGGCGGAAGGTGCGCACAAAATCTTCCTGGAAATTCTTGGAAGCGCGCATGTACAGGTCGCCGGTGGTTTCGTCGATCAGCAGGAGGCTGCCTTCTTCCGCGCCGGTTAGCTGGACAGCGGCATCGACGATAGAAGCCAGTACGCTGTCGAGATTCAGCGTACTGGTGACCTGGCGACCCAGGCGGGTGAGCGTTTCCATCTCATCCACCTGGCGCTGCAGGCTGGAGGTAAAGCGTCGCGCTTCCAGCAGCAGCGAATCTTTGCGGCGTTTCGATAAGTCGAGCGCATTGTGGACAATGCGCTGGATATCATCGGCTTTAAGCGGCGGGCAGATAATGTCACTTACGCCTGCGCGCATCGCACGCCGGACCAGGTCCGGCGATTCCTGGTTCGCGAACATGACCACGGGGAGGGCCGGTAGTCGCCGGGCAAACTCAGCCGCGCAGTCTACACCGGCGCCGTCCCGCAAGCGTTCACCGAGGATGACCATGGACGCGCCGATTAAGGTGACCTGTTTGACCGCGCTGCTGCCATCTTGGACGAGGGTCACGGTGTAGTCTGCCGAACGGAGCACCCGATCAAACAATGCGCTCATCTGAGGGTCGGCTATCACAACCAGAATATGTTCTTGATTTTCTGCCATTGTTTTCTATTTTCTTTTTTAGGATACGTTTCGTTCAGTTCGCCAGTACGAGCGGGTCAACTAATCCCAGCCAGGGTTCGTTTCTGCTAATGCGCCAGGGGCAGCCGGACGTGCAAGACCGTGCCTTTCGCCGGCTGGCTTTCCAGCCAAATTTTTCCATTGTGACGGGTAACAATCTCTTTTACAAGAAATAAATGAATTCCCAAGCCGCCAAACCGATCGGCCGCGCCGCCAACATGCAATCCCACGGTACGACCAGCGGACGGCTCATCAAACACCTTTTCGATTTCTTTCGGGTCCAGACCTTTGCCCTGATTAATAACGAACATATGGGCATTTTGATCGGGTGTCTTTTCCAGGCAAATTTGAACCTGCGCCCCAGGGTTACTATATTTCACCGCATTACTGATGATCCCATCCAGGGCCTGGGCAAACAGACTCTCTTCTACCTGGATCGGCAAAACATCATTGGGAACCTGGGTGGCAAAGGTGATGCCACCGCGGCGCGCGGCAGGCTGCATACGGTGTATCGATTGGGTAAGCAGATCTGTAAAATTGACCGCCCGCTGCCCGGGCGACTTTAATAGCTGGAAAGGCGTTATGGCCTCGGCAATTTGCTGAATATCGAGCAGCGTATCCTGAGCAATGGCCATCTGCTGGCGCTGGTCGGGCCGGAGGCGCAGCGCGGGATCCTTCGAAAGCTGCAGCAGCGCCGTGAGTGCTGTTGAAACCGGGCGGTTCAGCTCATTCTTTACCGCGCGCAGGATTTCGTTCTTCACCTTCTCACCCACCTGGGCTGTATCGGCCACCTGCTGGAGGGTGCGAGCGCGGCCTTCGATAGTATTGAACAGGCGCGCATTGACGAGCGAAATCGAGGCATAGTCCGCCAGGGCATCCAGCAAGTGCTGCTCGCTAAGTCCAAAGGGGTTGGGCTTTTTGCGCAGCATCACCAGCAGGCCAGTGACTGTCTTTTGGATTTTAATCGGCACAATCAGGGAGGCCGTACCGAGACTGGAAATCTTAAAGCGCTTGAGCGCCTCACCGTGGATGGACAGCGGCTCGCCCGACATGGCTACCAGCGAGCTGATGCCATCATCCCAGGGCTGGTGGAGACGCACCCCAAGCGCAGGGGGCAAATTGCTCTCCGCAACCACCACAAAAGGCCGGTCGACCTCCTCGCGGAGCAAGAACCAACCCAGGTCAGCCTGGGTAATGCGGATCGCGCCTTCGAGGATTTTCTCGAGCAGGGCGGCCTGGTCGGTGACGGAGGTCATGGCTTTGCCGAGGGCAAAAATGGTGGTTAGCTCGCGCACGCGCGATTGCAGCTCCTGGTTGGCCTGTTGGAGCTGTAGAGAAAGCCGCTCGCGCTCGTGGCGGTCGTGAACCTGCTGCAATACCCGGTTGACGGCGTTGACCACTTCCGCCTCGCGGGCCGGCAGGAGCAGGTAATCGGCGGCGCCCAGGCGGAAGGTCTGAATCAGGTCGGCTTCCGTGCCGCGGCGGGCAATAATAATCAGCGGAATATGCATGCCTTGAGAAGCCAGGGCAACCAGCAGATCCTTGCCACTCAAACCAGGCAGGCTCAAATCAACGAGCATCAGATCGGGCGCCCATTGCAGTGATTTTGCGATGGCGGATGTCGCATCCGTAGCAACCTGAACTTGATAGCCCACGGCCTGAAGCGCCTGACGGCCAATAAGGTCACTGACGGCCGGGTCACTTTCAACAACGAGTATGCGGTCGCGGGAATTTGCCATGATTTCAATCATAGCATGGAAGCTGCATCCCGAGGAGATATTTTAGGGATTTTTTAGCATTACAGTTTTATTAACCGTTTGAAAATGTTCCATAAGAGTTGCGTTAGAGCTTGCCTGGCTGCTTGACTCAACTCGGTGCAGTGGAATAAAATGGTAGTATGGATTACAAGGATTATTACAAAACGCTGGGGGTAGAGCGCAACGCGAACGAAGCAGAGATAAAAAGCGCTTTTCGCAAACTTGCGCTGCAATTCCACCCAGATCGAAACCCGGGTAATAAACAGGCTGAGGAGAAGTTCAAGGAAATCAACGAAGCCTACGAAGTCTTGAGCGATCCAGAAAAACGCGCCCGTTACGAGCAGTTGGGTGACTCTTACAGCACCTGGCAGCAGCGCGGCGCGCCCGGCAATTTTAACTGGAATGATTGGACGAATGCACAGGGAGGAGGAGGAGTCTCGTGGGACGTGGGCGACCTCAATGACCTGTTTGGCAGAGGCGGTTTCTCTGACTTTTTCCAGTCCATATTTGGCGGAGCGCCGGCAGGCGGCCCGCAAGGTGGCGCACAGGGCGCGGGGCCGCGTACGCGGCAAGCGCAGCGACAGGCACGACCCGTCGCTTACCAGCAGGATGTGCAAATTTCACTGGAAGAAGCTTACCGCGGCGCGGAACGGCAGGTAAGTGTCAATGGACGGCGGCTGACGATGAAGATCCCCGCGGGAGCCCGCACGGGTACCAAGGTCCGCATGGCGGGAGCGGGGCCAAACGGGCCGGATGGAAAGCCAAGCGACCTGTACCTGGTGATTGATGTAACGCCGGACCCGCGTTTTGAACGCCAGGGCGACGACCTTACAACAGAAGTAACCACCGATCTGTACACCGCCGTTTTGGGAGGGGAAACCCGGATACCCACACCAGAAGGAAATGTTTTGCTAACCGTCCCGGCTGGAACGCAGCCCGGGCAGTCGTTCCGATTGAGCGGGCGGGGTATGCCCCACCTGCGCGACCCGAAAACACGCGGAGATCTGTACGCGCGCATTAAGGTGCAGATCCCGCGGAACCTTTCGCCGGAACAGCGCAAGCTCTTTGAACAGCTTGCCAAGGCGCGATAGCGCGCAAAGACGCGATAGCGAGCAAAGGCGCGCCCGCTGAAAAGCACATAAACGCATAAGCACGCAACCGCGCATTCGACGCGACAAATTATCCTTAATTAGCGTTACACGGAAAACAACCATGAAAAGGTATTCTCCCTGGTTCTTGCTTATCTCTATCATCGTATTAACATCGCTGGCCTGCCAGCTTACGACCGCGCTGCCAAACCGCCCGGCGCCACCGGTGATCGTAGTGACACCGCCGTCGCAGGTTTCCATACCCCAGCAAAACCCCGACCTGGAATACCAGGACACCCTGCTGACCACCCTTTACGCGCAGGTGAACCCGGGGATTGTTTCGCTGCAGGTGCTTTCTGACGGGGGCGGCAGCCTTGGGTCCGGGTTTGTGTTTGATAAACAGGGGCATGTCATCACGAACTACCATGTGGTTGAAGGGGCGACCGACCTGGAAGTTGATTTCACCTCCGGGGTAAAGGTACGCGGAAAAGTGGTTGGGATGGACACGGACTCGGATATCGCGGTCGTTAAAATAGAAGCGCCGGCTGAGGCGCTCTTCCCGCTTGTGATGGGGGATTCGGACGCGCTAAAAGTCGGCCAGTCGGTGGTGGCAATTGGCAACCCGTTTGGATTAACCGGCACGATGACCACGGGAATTATCTCGGCGCGCGGGCGAACGCTCGAATCCATCCGGCAAACACCCGAGGGCCGGTCTTTCTCGGCAGGCGGTCTGATCCAAACCGATGCGGCGATCAACCCGGGCAACTCGGGAGGACCGCTGCTGGACTTGAAGGGTCACGTAATTGGGATTAACCGCGCTATTCGCACCACGACCACCAACGAGCAAGGCGAGCCGGCCAACAGCGGGGTTGGTTTTGCGGTGCCAATCAATATCGTAAAGCGGGTGGTGCCCGTGCTGATCGAGAAAGGCAGTTATGACTATCCTTACCTGGGCGTCAGCACGCGCGAGGAAATTTCCTTGATCGAACAGGAAGCGCTGGGACTTTCACAGTCCGCGGGCGCTTATGTACTGGAGGTTGTCGCCGGTGGGCCGGCCGACAAGGCCGGGTTGATAGGGGGAGACCGGCAGACAAGCATTGCAGGCTTACCCGGCGGCGGTGACTTGATTACCGCCATCGATGATCGCCCGGTGCATGTGTTTGGTGATCTATTGACCTATTTAATGGAGAACAAAAGCCCGGGCGACACCATTCAATTGACCGTTCTACGGGATAACCAAACCAAGGAGGTGACAATTACTCTAGGAAAACGCCCATAAATCGATAACGGAACGAATATTTACCTTAAAAATCAAATAAGGAGGTTGCCATGTTGTCTGAGAATGACCTACGGGAACTGCTAGATTTTGTTTCGGACGAACCAGTGCTGAGCATTTACCTGAACACAGACCCTTCAGAGGGGAACGCGGATACCCATATTCGCCAATTACGCAGCATGCTGAAGGAAATTAATCTAACGCAAGAAGTGCAGGCAGTCGAGCGGTTCTTCGAAAACGAGTACAACTGGTCTGGACGAGGCGTTACAGTTTTTTCGTGCAGCCCGAAGAACTTTTTCCGAGCCTATCCGCTGGCAGTTCCGGTACGCAACCTTATTCATATTAGCGATCGCCCAAGTGTAAAACCGCTGGCCGCGCTGCTGGATAATTACGGCGGCTACGGGGTAGTACTGGTAGATAAACAGGGCGCTCGCCTGTTCTTTTTTCACATGGGAGAACTCCGCGAACAGGAAGGAGTCCTGGGGGAGACGGTCAAACGCGCCAAACACGGCAGCGGCGCCTCCGCGGTCCCAGGCCGGCGCGGCTCGAATGAGGCCAGCCGGAGCATGGATGAAGTGGTGGGACGGAACATGAAGGATTCCGCCGCGTTCGCCATGCACTTTTTCGAGGAAAACCATGTGCGCAGGATCTTGATCGGCGGAACCGATGAAAATGTAAAAGGTTTCTGCAACCTGCTGCCAAAGGCATGGCAGAGCCTGGTAATGGGTACGTTCCCAATGAGCATGACCGCCAGCCAAAATGAAGTGCGCACGCGGGCGTTGGAACTGGGCATCCAGGCCGAAACCGAACGCGAAGCGCGCCTGGTGGAACGCCTGATTACCCAGGCAGCCAAGGGCAACGGGGCAGTTACCGGGTTAGATGATACCCTCACCGCGCTGAACGAGGGGCGCATTCAGGCCCTGATAATCGGCGAGGGATTCCGCAAAAATGCGTATCGCTGCAAAAGCACCGGCTGGCTGACGACCAGGCCGGAGGAAGGATGCAATGGAGCAGATGATATCGAGAAAGTTTACGATGTGGTCGACTACATGGTAAACAAGGTGATGCGCAGCGGCGGAGAAGTGGACGTGGTGATGTCCAACGCCGAGCTAGAAAAGAATGGCAGCATCGGCGCAATCCTGCGCTATTAGGAAAAGCTTAAATAAAAAACAGGCCCTGGCAGCTGCCAGGGCCTGTTTTTTATTTAAGCACGTTGGATTCGGCGCGTTCGAGCTCGCTTTGCAGGCGATCCAGATCCTGGCCGGCCAGCTTCATGTCGCGGTTGAAGTCGTTCTTGGTTAGCGTGAAAAGGGCCTGGAGCGTGGTGGCTTGCTGCGCATCGAGTTTTGATAACACAGGTTGGATGGCCTGGAGATAGCCCTGGGCAGTATCCAGGCTTTTGACGGCGCCGGCCTTATTGTTGCTCTGGAGGGCCATGCGCGCCAGGGTGACAGCGTTCATGGCGCGCAGGATCTGACTGCGGGCAACTTCGACATCCAGGCGTGCCTGGACGTCGCCGGCCTGCGATTGGGCGGATTGCATATTCTTGCGCGCGCTGGCAAGATCCTGACGAGACTGCTGAAGCTCGGCAGCCGTCTGCGTGGCCTGGCGATTGGCGCGCTCGAGCTGCTGCACGGCGGGCCGGTAGAGGAGCAGATAGGTCACCAACAGGCCAAGCGCAAACAGGCCGACAACGAGCGCGGTTATGCGCAGCAGCCCGCGAAAAAAACGACCGGTGCGCGTCTCAGGGCTAAACATCCAATACATCGCCCGCCGGGGGGCGGAAGGGGTCTTTAAACCGGGGGCTTTGGGGCGCTCGCCGGAAACGGCTTCGGAGGAAGCAGGTGTTTGAGCCTGGGATTCGGCAGGCGGTTCGGTTGAGGCAGGTTGTTCGTAGTCTGGACCAGCGGAGTTCTCTGTCATGCGGTTTTATCCTTTATTCAATCGAGTTTCAAGACAATGGGGCAATCGGTGTGCTTACGATTTTAGCGCAACCGGGGATGGTTAGGTTAATGCCGGTTATCGGAACGAGGCGTACGCTCGGGTTGGGTGGGACGGACAGGGTAAGGGACGGGAATGTATTCGACGGAGGGCCGGCGAGACTGCGCCTGGGGGTAGAGGCTCATCAGATCGTATATTTCACGGGGCATATCGGTGGTTACGTTCAAGCCAAGCTCCTGGGCTTCTTCGACGGAAATGGGGTAGTCGTGGGTCCAGCGCCCGGAAGCGAGCTCTTCCGCGAGACTCTGGGCCTGCTCAACGGTGTAATGGCAGCAGGCGATGCGGCGCACGGTTTCCTGAACCTGGCGGATGGCTTTGCGGGAGATATCGGCCAGGATGAGGGTCTGGTCGTCGATTTCAGCCGGGGGCTTCTGGTTGAGCACGCTGAGGATCGAGACCGCCGGGAACTGGCCAACCTGCGGGTCGACCGGGCCAAGGACGGCATTATCGTCCATCACGATTTCATCAGCGGCAAGCGCCACCAGGGTCCCGCCCGACATGGCGTAGTGCGGCACGAAAACGGTCACCCGGGCATCGTGACGTTTAAGCGCGTTGGCGATCTGTTCGGAAGCCAGCACCAACCCGCCGGGAGTGTGCAAAATCAGGTCGATGGGGACTTTTTCATCGGTCAACTTGATCGCGCGCAGCACCTGTTCGGAATCCTGGATATCGATGTAGCGGGCGAGGGGGATACCGAGGATCGAGACGCTTTCCTGGCGATGGATCAAAGCGATGACGCGCGATTTGCGTTTTGCTTCCAGGGCGCGGATGATGCGGAAGCGGGAAGAATCGATCATGCGCTGGCGAATCACGGGGATGATGGCCACGATGAGGAAGATGACCCAAATAAAGCTGAGGAAGTCCATGGAGCCTCCGGGGGGAAAGAGTTTTCAGTTGGCAGTTGTCAGTTAAGAAAGTGAAAAGCCAGGAATGAAATAGGGGTACAAATTAGGGCGGTGGTTAGTAGGGATAATATTCGTCGGGGTACCAGCGGCGGGGCTGGCGACCGGCGGTGAAGGGACGGGCAAAGAGCAGTCCGAACACAAAGCCGCCAATATGCGCCCACCAGGCGACTCCGGCTACCTGGACGCTCTGCGCGGAGAGCGAGGCCAGGCCGGAGAATAACTGGGTGATAAACCAGATGCCCAGGAAAATAACCGCCGGGATCTCCACAAACCAGGGGATGATGAGGAGCAAGATCAGGGTGATGACGCGCGCCCTGGGGAAAAAGAGGATATAGGCGCCCAATACCGCGGCGATGGCGCCGCTGGCGCCCAGAGAGGGCGTATTGGAATCAAAAGAAAAATAAAACTGAACCAGGCCGGCGGCAATGCCGCCCATCAGGTAGAAGAGCAGGTAGCGATCGGAACCCAGGCGGTCTTCCACGTTATCGCCAAAGATAAAGAGGATCCAGACGTTGCTGAGCAGGTGGAACCAACCTCCATGCAGGAACATGTGGGTAACCAATGGGTACCAGGTGAACGGGTTGAGAAGATCGATGCGCGTAGGGACGATTCCAAACTGCATGACAAAGCTTTGCAGCAGACGCGGACCCAGTGAATTTTCATACAGGAAAACGAGCACGTTCAGCAGGATGATGATCCAGGTGATAATCGGAAAGGATCGCGAGCGAATCGTATCTTTAATTGGAAACATTGCGCATCCTTCTTGCTGTTTTCTATAGTATAGCGATGCCGGGTAAAAAATTCAAACCAACCGATCAACGGTATAATCCATTTATGCAATCCACGCCACAAAAATCGAGCGCCAACGCGGTTGGCGAGTCCAACGTGGTTGGTTCCGCCAACCGGCAGATCGCCCGCGCGGCGGGCACGATCATGGTCACCTTCATATTTGTCAAGCTGGTCGGCCTGCTGGCGAATATGCTGCTGGCGCGCGCTTTTGGCACCAGCGATCAGAAAGCTGCCTTTGACGCGGCAAACCGGGTCAGTGATACGCTGTTTAACCTGGTGGCGGGCGGGGCGCTGGCTTCAGCGTTTATCCCAACCTTCACCACACTGCTTACCCGCGAGCAGCGTGATAACGCGTGGCGGCTGGCCTCCTCGATTTGCAACCTGGTTCTGATCGTGATCACCAGCCTGGCGTTGTTGATCGCCATCTTCGCACCGTGGGTGGTAACGCACCTGCTGACCCGCTTTGATAACCCGGGGCAGGTGGACCTGACGGTGGCCCTGCTGCGCATCCAGGTGGCCTCCGCGGTGATCTTTGGGCTGAGCGGGCTGGTGATGGGCATTCTCAACGCGCACCAGCGCTTCCTGGCCCCGGCCCTGGCGCCGGCGATGTATCCCCTGGGGATCATCTTTGGCGTGGAAATCCTGGCGAAACAGATGGGGATGGGCATCTACGGGGTGGCCTGGGGGGTGGTGGCCGGGGCGCTGCTGCACCTGCTGGTCCAGCTTCCGCAGCTGGCGCGGCTGCCCAGGCTCCGCTACCGGCTCTCCCTGGGGCTTCACCTGCCCGCTGTGCGCGAAGTGCTGCTGTTGATGGGCCCGCGGCTGGTGGGGGTAGCCGTGGTACAGCTAAACTTCTGGATCAATACACTGCTCGCTTCGGCTTTTCCGCCAGGGTACGCGGCGATCACCTACGGGTTTGCACTGATGATGATGCCTGAGGCAGCCATCGCGCAGTCGATTGCGATCGCCGCGCTGCCCACGTTTTCGGCGCAGGTGGCAAACGGCCGGCGGGAAGATATGCGTCATTCGCTGGCAACCACGCTGCGCGGGGTGCTGCTGCTCTCGATCCCGGCCAGCATCGGGTTGATTTTGCTGCGCCGGCCGCTGGTGGCGCTGATTTACGGCGGCGGGGCATTTACCGAAGAATCCATCGAACTGGTGGCCTGGGCGCTGTTATGGTACGCGGCCGGGCTGGTGGGTCACTGCGTGGTGGAGATTGTGTCGCGGGCCTTCTACGCGCTGCACGACACGCGCACGCCGGTGACGGTGGGCGTGGCAGCCATGTCGCTCAACGTGGGCCTCAGCCTGGTCTTTTACCAGTGGTTCGCGCGGATGAACCTGCCGCCGCACGGCGGGCTGGCGCTGGCGAATACGCTGGCGACGGCGCTGGAGATGGCCGGGCTGCTGGTGTTGATGCGGCGCAGGCTGGATGGGCTGCAAGGCAGCGGCATCCTGCGGGCCGCGGGGGCCAGCGCGGCGGCGGCGCTGGTGATGGGGAGCGCCTTGTGGCTGTGGATGCAGTGGGGCGCAGGCATGCAGCCCGGGCTGCTGGTGGCAGGTGGGATCGCGCTGAGCGGGCTGATCTACGCCGGGCTGCTGATCTTGCTGCGGGTAGAAGAAGTACGCTTTGGATGGAAGTGGATCGTGGGTAGAATGGCCCGGAAGGACCTACCCCTCCGGCCCCCTTCCCTAAAAGGAAGGGGGGGAAAGAAAGCATGAACGAACGAGAGCGCTATCGAGAGACGTTGACGTTTGGGAAGCCGGACCGGGTGCCATTTTCTCCGGGCGGACCGCGCGAGTCTACGCTGCGAGCGTGGCGCCAGCAGGGGCTGCCGGAAGGGGTGGACTGGTATGCCTTTCTGATGCAACAGCTGGGTATTCCGTATCCGGCAACGAACGCGGGGCTGCCGAACCTGGATGGGGTGTTCAAGATGATGCCAATCTTTGAAGAGAAGACGCTGGAACACCGGGATGGGCATTATATCGTCCAGGACTGGATGGGGGCGATTACGGAGATTTCGGACGAGTATGACGTCACGTATATTCGCTCGGCGAAGGATTTTGTGACGCGCAAATGGCACCGCTTCCCGGTACAGAACCGGCGCGACTGGGAAGAGAAGATGGCCTGGCGCTACGATGCCAATTCGCCGGGGCGCCTGCCGGAAAATTTCGATGCCCTGGTTGAAACGATCAACCGGCGCGAGACGGTATTCCAGATTACGATTCCCGGCCCATTCTGGCAGATGCGCGAATGGTGCGGCATGGAGCCGTTGTGCGTGTTAATGCACGATGACCCGGGCTTTGTGGCAGATATGGCCTCCACCTGGCAGGCCTTCGTGCTGCGGGTGCTGGAGCCCATCCTGGCGCGGGTGCAGCCGGATATCGTGATGGTCAACGAGGATATGGCGTACAAGCTGCACAGCATGATTTCTTTAAAGATGACGCGCCGGTTCCTCCTGCCGGCCTGGGAAGCCTGGATTAAAGCGCTGCGCGCGAACGGCTGCCCGGTCATCGCGATGGATTCGGACGGGTACGCGGGCGAGCTGCTGCCCATATGGATCGAGGCGGGCTTTAACTGCAACTTCCCGGTGGAAGTAGCGGCGGGGAATGATATCGTCGCGTACCGGCGCAAGTATGGGCGGCAGATGGCCTTCCTGGCCGGCATCGACAAGCGCGCGATTGCCGCGGGCGGCGAAACCATGCGCGCCGAGCTGCTGCGGGTGGTCCCGCCGCTGCTGGAGGAGGGCGGGTACATCCCAGGCTGCGATCACGGGGTGCCGCCGGATATTTCCTGGCCGAACTTCGTGGCGTACGCGCGGCTGCTGGCGAAGCTGACCGGGTGGGGATAGGAAAGAGCTGGACACAGATTTTTGGGATTGGCACGGATGCTAATTTTGAAGGAAATGGAACGGAGAGGAGAAGCAAACAATGAAATCTACTGGCCCTGATTTCATGAGGGCGACGTACCCGGAGAATACGTCCGAGCCGCCGCAAGACCAGGGGGTGGCGCAGCCGCCCCTGGAACTGCCTCTGCCTGAGGGCGCGGCGCTGATCGCGCTGCCTGCCCCCACCAGCCTGGAAATCCCCGCGCTGGATTTGCGCCAGGCGATCGAGCGGCGCCGGTCACTGCGGCGCTATAAGGATCAACCACTGACGCTGGAAGAGCTTTCGTACCTGCTGTGGCTTACCCAGGGGGTGAAGGAAGTGTCCAAAAGACCGGTGACGCTGCGCACGGTGCCATCCGCCGGGGCGCGGCATGCATTTGAGACCATTCTTTTGGTCAACAACGTGGCCGGGTTGGCAGCGGGGTTGTACCGCTTCGCGGCCTGCCAGCACGCGCTGGTGCGGCTGCCGGCGCCGGAGGATATCCGCGAGCAGGTGACGCACGGCTGCTGGGACCAGAAGCAGGTTGCGAACAGCGCGGTTACGTTCGCGTGGGTGGCGGTGGCGGAGCGGATGACCTGGCGCTACACCGAGCGCGGCTATCGCTACCTGCACCTGGACGCGGGGCACGTGTGCCAGAACCTGTACCTGGCGGCGGAAGCGGTCGGATGCGGGGTATGCGCGATCGCGGCGTATGATGACACGCTCCTGAACAGCACGCTGGGGCTGGATGGGGAGAAGCTGTTCGTGATTTACTTAGCCAGCGTTGGCAAGCGGTAAGAATTTTTCAAGCGCTGCAGAAAGCTGGAATAAAACTTTCTCCCCCACCGCTTTGTTCAAGCGGATGGGGGAGAAGACCGGCCGTGTTCAGACGAAGCTCAGGGGCGACCGTCTATCGAGAAATGACCGGAAGGTATAGGCGAATCAATGACACGGTGAGCGGGATGCTTTTTTCCACGGTTGCAAAATTTTGATCACTTCCGTAAACGAACCGGACCAGGTAGTTGCCGGATGGGAGAGGACCGGTCACCAGCGTGGCAACACCCACGGCATCCAGCGTACCCGTACCAGCAATTTCTCCATCGATGTAGAATGTGACTGTTCCGGTTGGGGTAGCCAGCGCTGAAGAAACTGTCGCCGTAAGGGTGACTTGCTGAGCTACGTTTGCCGGGTCGGGCTGGGTTGCTACCGCGATGAGCGGCGTGGCTTTGGTTACGGTCAGGATAAAGGATTGGACCGCATCTGGGAGAACCCCGTTCGCGGCGGTGATGGTGATCGGATAGGGCCCCGCGCTGCCCAAAGCAGGCGTGCCGCTCAAGACCGCCGTGCCATCACCGTTATCGAGGAACGTTACCCCAGACGGGAGGGCGCCCGTTTCAGAGATTGCCGCTAACGGGAATACAGGAGCCGTGACGGTGAAAAGGCCGGACTCACCCAGGGCAAAGGTGGCACGGTCAGCGCTGGTTATCGCCGGCGCTGCGTTGATATTGAGCGTAAAGGCCTGAACCGCATCCGAACCAATGCCATTCTGCGCAGTAATGGTGAGATTGTACGCCCCGCCGGTAACAACGGCGGGTGTGCCGGCTAATGTAGCCGTGCCATTGCCATTATCTGTAAAGGTAATACCAGACGGTAAACTACCACTTTGCGTGATCCCTGCTGTAGGATAACCGCTCGTCGTGATGGTGAACGTACCCGCTGTACCAATAATAAAGGAGATGTGATTGGCGCTGGTAATGGCTGGCGGGGTTTGAATGGTTGTCGCTGCTGCTGCGGAATTGTTGTTCGAGACAGGATCGCTGGTAGGGGAAGCCACGCTCGCCGTATTACTGATGATCGTGCCGCCCAATACGTTCCCGTTGATGCTTACAATAACCTGGCAGGATGCCGGGGTATTCGGCGCCAGGGAGGTTATGCTGTTATTGACCGAATTCCCGACGTTTGAGAGAACGAAAGCCGGCCCGCCCGTCAGACTTTGCGAGACGAAGGTAACCCCCGCAGGCAGCAGATCCTGTAAGGAAACCGCAGCGGCGTTGCTTGGCCCGGAATTGGTGACGGTGAGGGTGTAGGCGAGGTTTCCACCCGCGACTGCCTGCGCTGCTCCGGTCTTGGTCACCGATAGATCGGCCTGGGTGTTCACCGTTGTGGCGGCAGTGGCGCTGTTATTCGCCGATACTGGATCAAAAGACGCGGCGGAGACGCTGGCTGTGTTATTGATCAGCGTATCTTTGAGCACATTGGAATTCACCTTCACAACCACTTCGAAGGTTGCCGTGGCATTTACCGGCAAGACGCTGAGCGTATTAATAATTGTACTGGCGGTATTGGACAGTGCAAAATTGGGCCCACTTTTCTGAATCTGCGACACAAAGGTTGTCCCAGTGGGCAGGCTGTCTGCCAGCGCAACAGAAGTGGCTTTGCTGGGGCCGAGGTTGGTTACCGACAGGTTATAGGTCAGGTTGTTGCCCGCCAATACCGTGGCAGCAGCCGTTTTTGTGACGGACAGGTTTGCCTTCAAATTCACGGTCGTGCTGGCTGTGGAGGCATTACTGGCCGGGTTTGGATCGGTTGTCGAGGTTGAGGCATTGGCCGTGTTACTCAGCAGGGCGCCCTGGTCCAAATCGGCATTGACAGTGGTTTGGACCGTGAAGGAAGCTGAAGCGCCGGCTGCCAGGGATGCGATGGTATTGCTGACGCTGCTGCTGGTATTGGATAGGGTAAATTGAGGCCCGCTGGCCTGGTTTTGCGAGACATAGACCGTCCCAGCAGGCAGCGCATCGGTCAACGTTACGGTCTGGGCATCGCTCGAGCCGTTGTTGGTCAGGGTAATGGTATACGCCAGGCTTTCGCCGGCAAACACCTGCGCAGGAGCAGTCTTGGTCACAACCAGATCGGCCCTCGTCTGAACGGTGGTGCTTGCGCTGGCTGTATTATTAGCTAGATTTATGTCCATTACAGGCGATGCAGCGGCAGCCGTGCCGGTGATGGTGCTGCCGTTGGATGCACTGGCATTTACCTTGACCACGATGGTCATGCTGGCCGTTTCCGCAGCCGCCATACTGGCTTTGGTAAAGGTTACATTGCCCGTTCCCCCCACGGCAGGTGAACTAATCGTCCAACCAGTGCCGGTCGAGACTGAGGCCGAAACGAAGGTTGTATTGGCCGGGGTGGATTGAGTAACCGACACCGTCGACGCGGCGTTGGGTCCAGTGTTCGAGAGAGCCAGTGTATAGGTAAGGTTGGCGCCGGCCGTCACCGGATCGGGGGTATCGGCCAACGTCACAGACAGGTCGGCGTAAGGGACGATGGTAATGTTGGCTGTGGCCGCACCGCTATCTACGCGGGCGTCCGCGTGGCCAACCCCACCCTGCGCACCGGCAGTGAAGGTGGCCGTAGCCGTGCCGTTCGCCTGGATGGTCGCCTGCTGGTTTGTGAGGGTGCCCAATAGGGCATTTTCCCAGGTCACGGGCAGGCCGATGAGAACGCTGATATTGGCCGGCGTGAGCACCTGTCCGGCGGAATTTTTCAGGAAGCTGGCCGTAAGAGTCGCCGCGTTCGGGGCTGCGGCCCCCGCGGCGTTAATGCTCGCGGGGCTGGCGGTGTTGCTAAGCACGATCCACGGGGTATGGGTTATTGCACCGGGGACGCTGTCATTCGCGGTCGTGTCACATCCCACGGCGCCCGGGCCGCCGTTACAACCCCACCAATTGTTGATGGCAGTTGTGACGGCAGTGTTGCTGCCGTGGTTATAAATGCCGCTGCCACCCCCCGCAGCCGTATTGCCCGCCAGGCGAGAATAGCTGATATTCATTACACCCGAATCATTGTAGATGGCGCCACCCTGGCCGCTTGTTCCGGCAGAGTTATTGCCGGTAAAGGTCGAATTGGTGATATTGGTGCTGCCAACCTGGGCATAAATGGCCCCACCAAAGGAGTAGCCGGTGCTGGTAGCTTTGGCGGAATTATTTATAAAAGTGCTGCTGGTAATACTGTGCGCGTTTGCGCCGCTGTTCGCAGCAATGGTATTGATCCAGACCGCACCGCCCCCGTTAATCCCAGAGGCGGAAGTATTGGTCAGGCTGTTGCCGGTGAAGGTGGAGCCAGTGATGGTCAGGACAGCGGCGGGCGCGGCGGAATCCGGTTGCAGAAAAGCAATAGCGCCGCCCTGGCTGGCCGCGGAAGTATTATTCGAAAAGGTGCAGTTCGTAACGGTCAGGTCACCGCCATTCATAAAAACGCCGCCGCCGGGCTGCCCGGTATAGCTAGCGCTGATTGGCGCATTGTGGTTATTGGTAATGATACAATTTTGCAGGGTAAGGCGATCCTTTTGGGGGCTGCTGACGCTGCCAGCCAGAATACCGGCGCCACCCAGTAGATCAGGCCCATCATGACCGTTCCGGATCGTCACACCCGAAATCGTCACGTTGGTATTGCCAACCGAGTTGGCGTCGATATAGATCACCCGGTTGGTGGTATCCGAGGCCATTGGTTGAATGATCGTTGTGGCGGCGCCAGCACCCGCAATGACAATCGTTCTTCCGCCATCCGGGGCAATGTAGAGCGAGCCAAAAGCGAGAAGGTACGTGCCGGCCGGCAGGTTGATGGTGGTGGCAGTGAAAGAAGTGTTAGCCTCCTCGATCGCCGCGCGCAGGCTGCAATCGCCCCATAAATCGGCGCACACACCATTACCGAGGGTCACATCATGGCTATCCATAGATGTGTTTACGTTGAAGGGGCCAGCGGCCTGAACGGGTTGAGCGAAGGGAAAAAGCACCGCCGCTGCCATCAAAAAGATAGCGATTGCGGAGCGAAGGGATTTCATGATGGGGTTCATTGGCGATGCTCCATGGACTGATTATTGCCGGGGTGGGAAGACGCCCTGAAGGGCGATACAAAAATTTACCACCAGGTACGGCGGCATGTTGTTATGCGGTAAGCTGCTCCCGGTTATACCAAACGCCTGGGGTGACATCCCCAGCGGGCTGGCAGTGTTGGATGAATACATTTTGATCGGGGTTTTCCCGGTGTGCGCCCTGGCCCAAATATGACCCGTTGGATCATTGGTGTCCCCGCTGGTGCTGCTGGAATTAATGGTATGGGTATGGAGGGGTATTTCGGAATTGAGCAGGGCGACTGATTGTGTCCCGCCCGTCTCGCCGAGAAAGTGTTCTGACAAACCCTGTCCCTGGCCCTGGTGAAGCGGCGCGGCGCCTTGCAAATCTGGCAGCGCAAATGTGCTTTTCCCATCGCCGCCATAAAACGTTCCCAACAGCGAAAAAAGCGCGGTATTCTGGCTGATTGGAAAGAGCTGACCGTCGCACTGCACCCACCCTACTGGAGCAAAGTTGAAGCCGAACATGCGGATTTCACCGACAAATGGTGCTGACATAAATCACTCCTCAATTCCGCGAAGGGAAGACGCCCTGGATGGCAACACAGAAGTTCAGAACCAGATATGGCGACATATTATTATGCGGCTGGCTTCCACCAACTGGTGAGACGGCGTCTGCACGCATCACGGCATTGGGTGCAGCGGCGGTATAAGCGGGCTGGCCGCCATTGGCCCATAAACCAGCGCTGGCATCCAGCTGGCTGGCGCCAGCAGAACTGGCCTGGCCAAAGTGCGTATGTGCAGGCATTTGCGAGGTGATCAGCGTATGGGACTCCTCGCCACTCACCTGGCCTACGGTAAACCCAGCCCCAACATGCAGCGGGACACGCCCTCGAAAATCTGGAAGCGCAAAGGTTATATTGCCATCGCCGCCATACATCGTTCCGAACAATGAAAAGAGGGCCTGATTCTGACCAATGGGCATCAACTGGCCATCGCATTTTGCCCAACCTCTTGGGGGATAATCGAAGCTAACAATTCTTATTTCGCCTAAGTATGGTGTTCCCATGGAGTGTCCTTTTTAAGGATATCGTGATTGCCGTTAGGTGCGAGGTGGATAAATTCCAAACAGACTAATGATGAAATTAATGGTCAGGTAGGGCAGCATATTTTCATGCGGCTGGCTGCCGCCGTTGGGAGCCATCGCAGACGCGTTCATAATTGCACCGGGGGTTGGGGCTTGCGTGCTGTACTGCGCGCCCGTCCAATTCGCCCAAACTTTACCGGCCGGGTTGTTTGAGGTGCCGTTGCTTGAAGAAACCTGCGGAGGGTGGGTGTGGGCTGGGGTTTGTTGAACCGTGAGGGTCACACTTTCCTGACCGGCCGTCTCGCTAATAACATGCGCGCTTAAGGAGGGGCCTGTCCCCATATGAATGGGAACGCGACTTTGCAGATTTGGCAGCGCAAAGGTTTCAATTCCATCGCCGCCATACGTTGTGCCAATTAAATTAAAGAGTGTGTCATTTTCGGAAATAGGCATCAACTGGCCATCACAATGCGCCCAGCCCGCCGGGGCAAAGTTAAAGCCTACCATCCTGATTTCGCCGATATAAGGTTCTGACATTTTTTCTCCTTTATTACCCGTCCACGTCAGGTAGGTGGCACCAAATGATTGAAAATTGCTTCATAAAGGAAATATCCCTCTTCTTGACCAACCGGAACGAGGAACAAATCAAATTCGCCAAGGTGATCGTGTTTGAGCCGGTAGATGCGCTGTGGTAAATACCATTCGGATGGAGCGCGGAATAGAATGGAAAAATTTTGTTGGTGGGGGGTAACGGTCAGCGCAGAAACACTGCTGAGCTGCAGCGCAAAGTCACCCGGCGGGCCGTCCAGCACGTAGAACTGCGTATGTAAGTGCGCGGCAAACGCTTCGCGCGAGGGAAGTTCGGTCATTGAAGATTTTCTCCTTTACCCGGCAGGGTCGCCCGCCATTGCATTTCAACATACACACTTCCATCACCCAGGACTTTGGTTTGTACGAAACCGAGCCGTTCATATAAATGCATGGCCGGGTTAAAGGTCTCTACATGCAGCCGCACAGTCTGGCCGGTTTGTTTCGCTTCGGCGATCAGATCCTGGATCAGGCCTGTGCCGATACCCGCGCCACGATATGGAGGAAGGAGGGCAATATCCATCAACAGGATTTCGTCGTCCGCGCGGTTGACAATAAGACGCCCAACCCGATCCTGGCCAGACAGGATAACCGACCAGAGCGCATCCGGGTAATAACGGGTGTAGTGCTGGCGCTGCGCATGAGCCTGCATTTGCACGAACGCCCATTTCTGCTCGTCGCTCCATGGAACGACGGCCAGCTCCTCCACGCGGGTGCTGGCATACACCGCCAGGAGAAAATCATCATCTTCTGGCATAGCGGGATGCAGGGTTACCGGCTGCGTTTGCTGCATTTTCACGCGTCAGGCCTTCGGCAGCGCGTCCACGGTGCGCCACACACGACCGTCCTGGGACTGGAGCTGAAAACTATACTGTCCAACGCCAATCTTTAATAAAACCTGTTTCTGGCGTTCGACAATGGACAGAACCGCGCAGTGTGAGCCAAAATTGGCGATTGGCTGCCAGGTATCGCCATTGTCGGCGGACACGAGCAGCCGGCCATCGCGGGTTCCGCGGAATGTTCTGCCAATGGCTTTGCCATGCACCAGGGCCGGCGGCAGTTGCACGGATGCGCTGACCGTATCTCCGGGCATGGAAATAGTGACAATCCCGGCCAGTGTGGCAGCCGAGACGCTGTTAAGGAAGGTGCGACGATTCATAAACGACCCCTATTGTTCGATATTGAAGAGGCAGGCCACCCAGGGATTTCTGATACCACGAAGGAAAGAAAACGAACGTTCCTGGCACTCCCCCTAAAATTAACTATTCGTTTTTCTAAAACAAAAGGATGTACATAAAGAGTATAGCATGCAGCTTTTTGTACGCAGTTAATACTTTTGCAAGCTTAAGGACCGCCTTTGCCAGCCGTTGAGACCCATCCCAGGAAAACGCAAGCGGCGCTTGAAAGCAAGCGGCGCTTTAACGCAAGCGGTGCTTGAAAGCAAGCAACGACTGCTGGGAATGGTATGTGCGAAGGTTGTTTAAAAGCGAGCCGGAATTGGGTTATCTGGCGTTATCCAGCGTTATCCGGCATAACGCATTCCCAAATCCTGCGGGGAGGCCTGTATGCCATGCAGCTCGGCGAAGGTGAGGTTTTGGGCGGTCAGGCCGCGCGCGGCGCGGAGCTGGTCGAACAGCGCCAGGTAGCTGGTGAGGCCGCGGGCTTCCCAGTCGAGCTGGAGACGGGCGGCGGCAGCCTGGATGCTTTCGGCGTCTGGGCCTTCGATTTCGACGAAGCTGCCAAAGGGCATTTCGTCGAGGGTGATGGCGAGGCTGCCCAGGGCGTACATGGTGCGATATTTTTCGTAGGTGATGGCAACCTGGAAACCCAATGCTTCGAGGAGGTGGCGCGCGGACTGGTAATCACTGACGGTGAACTCGATCTCCTGGCGCATGCTGACCGCCTGCCCGGGCGCGGCGGGGCCCTTGTAGGTAATCACAGAACCGGCATCCTGGCGAAGGCGCAGGACGCGGTGCTCGCGCGTCAGCGCGCCGTCGGAGGTGTCGAAGCGCAGGTTGGTTTCGTGGACGCGGGGATGGGTCAGCCGGGCGCCCAGGGTTTGCAGGCGTTCGGCGATGGCGGAAAGGTCGCGCACGAGGAATTTGACTTCATTTTCTTGTTCGGTTTTGGACATAGTGTCACCTGATAATGGTCCGTTACTTACTTTTTAGCGCGCGGAGTTCTGCAAGCGGGCGAAGGGCGAGGGCGACGTAGGCGAGGAGGATGAGGGTGAGCAGGATGGCGAAGGGAGTATTACCCGTTCCGTCAGGGTGGGTGGAGATGAACAGGCGGTCGATCCAGTACGTGAGGGCGAAGAACAGCGCGGCGGAAAAGCCAACCAGACGGAACCACGGACGGCGCAGTCCGACCCAGAGCAAAGCCGCGAGGGCAATAACAGCCCACAGACCGCCAGTGAAGGCCAGATACAGCGGGCCTGGACTGACTTTTGCGAAGTCCAGCCAGTACCAGTAATCAATGGTGGTTACCAGGCGAACCGCGCTGATCAAAAAAATATAGGCTAGACCAGCCAGAAGGACCCAACGCTGCAAAGCAGTCCAGCAAGACGGGCGGGCGAGTGCGGATGTGGGGACTGCCTGAGGTGTCTTCCGTTCAGGGGTAGGGTCGGTTTCCAATATTTGCTCCTGTGCTACTTGAAGGTAATTTCCCAAACGTGTACGTGCCCATCGGGCGGGTCATTGGTGTTCTGGATACTCAACTCAAGCCGGGTAACATTGGACCGGGCAGGAAGATCCAACTGGACGTCCCGCGGGCGCGGCGCTTCAGGCGCCTGGCGGGTTATTTCGATGGGGACATCCTGACCGGCAGGCCACACTTTCAGATGAAAGGTAGTGGCCGTGCCGCCCACGTTCACCACGATCGTCCCCATAGGATAAGGATCGGGAAAATCAAAGGAAAGCTGCATGGGGTTGATGGCCCAGGTTCGCACCAGCGTGTCGCGGCTGCCATCAAACATGTCGGTTACCTTGCCCATATCCAGAAGCGTGAACCCCAGATCCACCGGCCGGGCGGCGAGGAAAATGCGCTGCTTTTGCAGCAGGCGGCGTTCCGTCTCCTCTTTGGCCATCACGGACTGGATGTTGGGAACATAGTTCAGGCGGACGAAGTAAAAACCAGGCCGGCCATCCGGATACGGGAGGGTCTTTTCAACCCTGACATTGGTAAAGCGGGATGGGGGAATTTTGACAAATTCCTCGGGGATCATGACAAAGAGCGTCTGGTCATCCAGGGGCTTGATTTCATCAAAATAGCCGACTACGCTGCCCATCTCAAACGGGAGGGGATCTTCGAAGAAAAAGCGGGCGATCACATCCGTGCCGTTGGCCCAGGAAGGGGAAAGAATGATGTGCGTGCCGGGATGTTCGTTCAAATAATTCTTAATCTCGCCAAAAACCTGCCGGGCGCCATACTGCAAACCCGTCAATCCGAAATCGCGAAACCACAGCGGGCCGTTGACCAGGGCATCGCGCAGCATGTACAGGTTGCCGCCCGCCAGGATGGCAAAGACAACCAGCGGAAGGAGCGCGCGGGTAAGCCTCCAGCGAGGCGGTACCCACGCGATTAGATATTCCGCGCCCAGCGCGGTGAGAAGGGCCAGCGGGATCACCATGACCAGCGCGCGGGTGATGCCCAGGTGGACGAGGGCGGCGCCGGTGGGAGCCGCCAGGACGGCAATCAGCAGGACGCGGTAGGCCGGGTTGCGAAAGCGCCGCAGCGCCAGGGCAATGCCGAAAAAGCCCAGCGGGAGAGTCGGCCGCAGCAAGTGACCGTAGCCGAGCATGAGATGCCGCGAAAGGTCCCAACGGTTGGGCAGGTACCAATAGAGCGGGTCGAGGCCGTGGAAATATTCGGCGGCAAAGTTGCCCAGTTTTTCAATGAAGGGCATATCGACGATCCAGTAGGAGCCCAGGAGGCGCATTTGCCAATCGGAGGCGTCGGGGTGATTGATCAAGAAACGGATGAAGGGCAGGAACAATACAAATGCCAGACCAAGCCCGCGCAGCAGCACAGCCCGCTGCTGCCAGTGATATTTGAGATCCGACAGGAACAAGAGCAGGCAGGTGACCAGAACCACCATGCGCATTCCGCTATACGAATACCAGGCCAGTGCGCCGGCCCCAACCGCGGCGTACAGGTGGCGGGGGTTCTCGGTGCGGTACAGCAGGTAAAAGTACAAAAAAGCCGCATAAAAACTGGTCGCCAGAACGGTTTCGAAGGCGGTGCGAGAATGCAGGAACCAGGCCGGGGTGATTGACAAGAACAGCACCGCCAGCCAGGGGTAAGCGCTGTTGAAAACGCGCTTGAGGATCAGTCCCACGCAGGCAGCCGCGATGAGGGTCATCAGGGCAGCCACGCCGCGCGTGACCCAGATCGACTTGCCCAGCAGCAAATACGGCAGGATTTGCAGATAGACGGAAGCGCTCAGGTTGTACTGCGAACCATTTTGGAAGTAGGTTGGCAGCAGTTCATCGGTGGGACTGAGGAAATGGTCGCGCAGCAGATCCGCGGCAGTGACGGTCTGGACGGCCTCGTCGGTGAAAAAATAGATCGGGAAGGCTGGCAGGGCATACAGGCGGGTGAAGGTGTAGACGCCCAGCGCCAGCCAGAACAGCAGCAGCGAAATGGCAGCCGCGCGCGCGTCGAGCCAGGATGCCAGGCGGGCGATACCGCCCGGGCGCGAAGGGAAGAGTGGGATGGCGGCGTCGCCAAAGACCAGCGATTGGCGGCCCAGCAGGCGCCCATCCGGGGTGCGGGCCTCGACTTCGATTTCGAGGCGGGTGGTTTCGGGGGCTTCGACGAGAAGGTGGACCTGGGAAGCGCCGGGAGGGAGGCGAAGGTCTTGAACAAGCCGGGCAGCATCGACAGGCGCGGGCAGCGCGCCGTCCGATGGGATCGGGTCCAGGGCCTCTTGGTGCTCCGTCATAATGAAGGGATTATAGCATTTTATCTTTGCCCGGAGAGGAGCGTCACAGGACGCGGAGAGCTGTGAATGAATTGATTTGGGGAGCGACCATATACGCGATTACGTTGAAACAGTAGATATGGCGGTGCCATTTCCAATTCATATCTAGAGGTTCCCACGGAGACCGTGGGAACCAGAAACAGGACGCGGAACAGTTCCGGCTTGGGAACCAGAAAGACCAGGAAGGTACCGGGGACAAGGATGGGTGCCATTCTTGACAGTACCAAAATCTGGTTTATACTGACTGTGCGACGGCCCCGAGGGAAAGCGGTAGTGGGGCACTCTCAGCGCTGGTTGGAAAAAATGACGGATACGATTACCCAAGAAATGTTTGCGCATCTGGTGAACCTGGCAGCACTGCAGCTGGACGCCGAAGAGGCAGAATACCTGCGCCAGCAGTTGAACAACCAGCTCAACGCGATCCACGAGCTGGAAGCAATCCCGGTCGGGGAAGACGTGCCGGTCACATCGCACGGGGTGCCATACACGGATGCGACCAGCCCGGCGCCACGGGCGGACACCTGGTACCCCTACCCCAACCCGGAAGATATTCTCGGCCAGGCGCCGCAGGCTGAGGATGGGTATATTATTGTCCCCGATATTCCCCATACCAATCTCGAGTAACATTTTCGGAAGGCAATATGGAACTCTGTGACCTTTCCGCGCACGTAATGGCCGGGCTAATCCGCAAGCGCGAAGTCTCGGCGGTGGAGATTCTCGAATCGACCTTGAAGCGCATCCAGGCAGTAGATGGGCGCCCAGGGAACGGTAGCGCCAGGAGCCGCTTGACGATCAGCGAAGATGCGGCGCGGGTGCATTCCTTCATCAGCTTTACCGAAGACCAGGCGCGCGCCCAGGCTGAAGCCGTGGACCAGCAGATCAGCGAAGGGAAGGACCCCGGCCCGCTGGGCGGCGTTCCCTTCACGGTGAAGGATATTTTCTGCGTGCGCGGCACGTTTTCGACAGCCGGCTCGCGCATCCTGGCAAACTTCCGCTCGCCGTATACCGCGACGCCGGTGGAACGGGTGCTGGCAGCGGGCGGGGTGATGCTGGGCAAGGTGAACCTGGATGAGTTTGCTTTTGGTTCCTCCAGCGAAGGGTCGGCCTTCCAGCCCAGCCCGCGCAACCCCTGGAACCCGGAGCGAGTGCCGGGCGGATCCTCGGGCGGCAGCGCGGCCTCGGTAGCCGCCGGGGAAGGAGCGCTTTCGCTGGGCACGGACACCTCCGGATCGATCCGCCAGCCGGCGGCGTTCTGCGGCGTGGTGGGGTTGAAACCAACCTACGGGCGGGTTTCACGCTTTGGGCTGATCGCCTTTGCTTCCTCACTGGACTGCCCCGGGCCAATCGCGCGCAACGTGACGGATACCGCCATGCTGCTGCAAGCCATCGCCGGGCCGGACGCGCACGACAGCACCGCCGCGGTGGTGGAAGTGGGCGATTACCTGGCCGGTTTAGAAAAAGGCGTGCGCGGAATGCGCATTGGGCTTTCACCGGATTATTTCCGCATCACTGCGCCCAACCCGGATGGAACGTTCAGGGAAGAGCCCATCCCGGCCGAGATCGCTAACGCCGTCTACGACGCGGCGCGGCGGTTGAAAGAAATGGGCGCGGAGATTATTGAAGATGTACCGATGCCCAACACGCGCTACGGCATCCCGGCTTACTTCGTCATCAGCCGGGTGGAAGCGGCTTCCAACCTGCACCGCTATGATGGCGTCAAGTATGGTTACCGCACACCTGACCCAATCGATGACTTGCGCGAGATGTATAAGCACACGCGCGCGCAAGGTTTTGGCAAACAGCCCAAACTGCGCATCTTGATGGGCATGTACGTCTCGGCGGCGCAGTACAGCGCGCAGTATTACCAGCGCGCGCTGCGCGTGCGAACCATGATCCGGCAGGATTTTGTGCGGGCTTTCGACCCCAACGGGACGTATCGATTGGACGCGCTGCTGACCCCAACCACGCCCACCACGGCCTTCCCGATGGGAGCGGTGTACGGCGATACGGTGCTGATGCAGTACGCGGACCAGTTCAACGTGGCAGCCAACCACGCAGGCATCCCGGGCCTGACGGTCCCCGGCGGGCTGGATGGGCAGGGCCTGCCGATTGGCATCCAGCTGCTGGGACCGGACTTTTCGGAGGGCAGCCTGCTGCGCATCGGGCGGGCCTATGAACAGCACACCGAGGGCGAGCCGTGGCGGCAGGCAAAGCCGGCGGTTCTGCGTTGAGGAACAGTCGATGACGGGAGCCAGAGAAACGCTCGACGTACCTCAGAAATCCGCCGGGATGGAGCTGGCCCGGTTCGCGGAACAGGCCAATACCATCCTGCTGCTGGGACTGGCTCTGGCCGGCATTCTTCTGGTGCTGGTGAATACCCGCCTGGGCGCTTACCTGAGCGACGATACCTATTATTACATTTACCCGGCGCGCGACCTGCTGGCCGGCAAAGGGTTTCACCCTTCTTATATTTTCGCGCCGCTGTTCCCCATGGTGCTGGCAGGCATCAGCGGTTTGGGGATCGAGGTGTTGGCCGCGGCGCGCTGGCTGAACGCGATCCTGTTTGGGGTGAATATCTACCTGGTGGGCCGCGTGGCGCAGCGAGCGGGCGCGCCGGCAGCCTTTTCTTTGCTGGCCGCCGGGCTGGTGCTGCTGTCGGACGTGGTCATTGAAGCGCACGGCTGGGCGATGAGCGAAGCGCTCTCGTTTACCTTTATGCTGCTGGCCCTGGACGGGTGCCTGGCGTACCTGGCAACCGGGCAGCGCCGGTTCTGGTGGCTGGCAGCAGTCGCGGCCGCGCTGACCACGCTGGCGCGCTACGCGGCGGTGCCGCTGATTGGCGCGGTCGGGCTGGCCTTGCTGGTGTTTGGACCGGGGAAACGGGCAGTCCAGCGGGTGAAGGATGCGCTGCTGTTCGGGTTGGCCAGCATTGCACCGGTAGCCCTGTACTGGCTGCGCAACCAGCTGACCAGCGGGCACCCGGTGCGGTACGAAGGCTTTATTTTCGAAGCGCTGACGCGCGACCAGGTGACCTGGTTCCTGTACCACTGGATAAGCCTGTTTTTCCCAGGGCGGTTTCTGCGCGGGCGCGAGGTACTGGCCGGGCTGGCGGCGGGGATTGCCATCGCGGCAGTCGCGGCCGGGTTGGGATGGGTTTACCGGAAGCGGTGGGGCGCGCTGGATAACCGGCTCTTCAAGACCGGCGTTTTCCTGCTGGCAGCGACCCTCTTGATGAACCTGCTCATGCTCTACCTGGCGCGCGGCCTGACCCAACTGGACGTATTCAACCCGCGCTACCTGGTGCCCATGCTGATCGTTTTCCTGATCTTGCTGGCAGTGCTGGCCGGAAAGCTGTGGCAGGCGGCGGGCTGGCGAATGCGGGCGGCGGCCATGCTTTTTCTGGCCGTTTTTAGCATCTATTACGCCTACCGCGCGTTCGATTTTACGCGCCAGACGATGGAAACCGGGTTGGGGTACGCGAATGCCGGGTGGCATAACTCCGAGACCGTACCCTATATCCGCGCTCACCCGGAGCTGGAAATGGTCAGCACCGGAGAGATGGGAATTTATTTCTGGACCGGGCGAATGCCAAGGGTGCTGGCGAGTTTTCCCAGCCCGCAGGCCTTAAAAGATCACCTGTGTGCCAGTGGGGCAACATTTTTTCTGATGGACCAGCTGCCGACCGAGATGTACGGCCTGGCGCGCGATGCAGTGGTGCAAGAATTAGAACTGGTGAAGACCTTCAATGACGGCAGCATGTACCGCTGCCCAGGGACGAAATAGGTTTTTCAGGGATACGAAAAGCGCATCAATGAAGGATGTTTCATGAGCGAATACGAAACCATCATTGGGTTGGAAACGCATATTCAACTAAACACTACCACCAAGATTTTCTGCGCCTGCAAGGCCGATTCCTGGTTCGACCCGCCCAACACCAACATCTGCCCGGTATGCACCGGGCTGCCAGGGGTGCTGCCGGTGTTGAACGCGGTTGTGGTGGAAAAAGCGGTGCTGCTGGCGGCGGCGATGCACAGCCAGCTGCGGCCGCTGTCGTTCTTCGACCGCAAGAACTACTTCTACCCGGACCTGCCGAAGGGGTACCAGATCTCGCAGTACGACCAATCCCTGGCCTTTGGCGGGTACATGGACCTGCCGATGCCGCAGGGGTACACGCGCCGGATCAATATCACCAAGCTGCACATCGAAGAAGATGCCGGGAAGACAAAAAACGAGTACGCCCAGCGGCTGATCGACTTCAACCGCTGCGGCGTGCCGCTGGTGGAAATGGTCACCGGGCCGGACCTGCGCTCCGCGGATGAGGCCGCGCAGTACCTGATCCGCCTGCGCCAGTTGTTACGCTGGCTGGGAGTATCGGAGGCGGATATGGAAAAGGCCCACCTGCGCTGCGACGCGAACGTGTCCATCCGCCCAAAGGGAGCCGATTATCTCAACCCCAAGACGGAGATTAAGAATGTCAATTCCATCGATGCGGTGCGGGACGCAATCAACGCCGAGGTGGAACGGCAAATCCGCGAGACCCAGGCCGGGCGCAAAATCGAGGCGTGGACACTGGATTGGGACGAGGAGACGGGCAAGCTGAAAAAGATGCGCTCGAAGGAAACCGAAGCGGATTACCGCTACTTCCGCGAGCCAGACCTGCTGCCCATCCGCCTGACGGACGAATGGCGCGACGCGATCCTCGCGCAGCTGCCCGAGCTGCCGCTGGCGCGCCGGGAGCGCTTTACCACGCAGTACGGGCTGCCGGAATACGACGCCGACATCCTGACCAGCGAGCGCGGGCTTTCGGATTACTACGAGACGGCGGTAAAGGCTTACGGTGGGGACGCCAAACGGCGTGTCCAACTGGCTGATGAATGATGTGCTGCGCATGGTGAATGATCTGGGCATCCCCGCGGACGAGCTCAAGCTGAGCCCGGCGTACCTGGCCGAGATCATCAAATTGGTTGACAGCAATACGGTCAATACATCCACCGGGAAGGCCCTGCTGGCCAGGGTGCAGGAGAGCGGGCGGGCGCCGGGCGAAATCGTGCAGGCCGAAGGGCTGGCAAAGGTCAGCGACGATGGAGCCATCCGCGCGGCGGTGCAGGCGGTGCTGGAGGCGAACCCGAAAGAAGTGCAGGCATACCGGGACGGCAAGGTTACGCTGATGGGGTGGTTCGTGGGCCAGGTAATGCGCCAGATGCGCGGGAAAGCAGACCCGGGATTGACCCGGTCTGTGTTGGAAGAGATGCTGGGGAAATAATTGGTTGTTTGCGCGGCGATGCCGCACAAACAACCGGTAGAATCAATCTATGGAAACCATACGCAAGGCGACGGCCGCGGACGCGCAGGCCATCCGCCAGTTGATCTGGCGCGTGAGGATTAATCCCATGAGCCTGGATTGGCGGCGGTTCCTGGTGGCAGTGGACGAGACGGGCCGGGTCATTGGCACGGGGCAGGTGAAGCCGCACGGGGATGGCACGCGAGAGCTGGCTTCGATTGCCGTGCAGCCGGAGCGGCAAGGACAGGGGATCGGGAAGGCGATCATCGAGCGGCTGCTGGCGGAAAACGCCCCGCCCCTGTACCTGACCTGCGAGGCGCAGATAGAGCCGTATTACCTGCGGTTTGGTTTCCGCGCGCTCCATGCAGCGGAACTGCCCCCCTACTTCCGCCGCATTTACCGCCTCGCGACCTTTCTCAACCGGGTCTGGCCCGGTATGGGAGAAATGCGGGTAATGCTCAAGAGCCTGTAGGGCTGCGATGTTGGACCGTTTTTGTATTTCTGTAACCGGTTATTTACAGTTTTATAATGGCAATGGCAAACCGGGTATGCTATGATTTTGTCATCCTTATTCAGCATTCTCGCAAGCGCATAATGGTACGGATTTTTTAATTTTGGGAACCTAATAAACGGTAATTTGGGGCAGGGTAACGATGCGGGTCAACACAAAAGAGGATATTGAAAAAATTGAGATCGATCTCTTCCTGGAAGCCATTTATCAATCGCTTGGCTACGACTTCCGGAATTACATGCAGGGGTCGGTAAAACGCAGGGTACGGCACATTTTAACGAAAAGCGGCTGCAGCAGGATCAGCGACATGATCCCGCTGGTTTTATATGATGAGGTTTTTGCGGAGAAGGTCGCGCATGAATTTTCCATTACGGTAACGGAGATGTTCCGCGACCCGGAATTTTACCAATCGGTGCGGACCAATGTGCTGCCCTATCTCCGCACGTATCCCTTTATCAAAATCTGGCACGCCGGCTGCGCAACGGGCGAGGAAGTGTACTCGCTGGCAATCATTCTGCAAGAGGAAGGCCTGTATGACCGGGCCACGATCTTCGCCACCGATTTTAATGAGACCATTTTAGATAAGGCGAAAGAAGGGATTTACGAGATCAAAGAAATCCGCCAGCATACGTCCAATTATCATAAAGCCGGCGGGACGCGCTCGTTCGCGGAATACTACCACGCGCAGTATGAATCCGCCATCATCAACCAATCGTTAAAGGATAACATCACCTTTGCGAGCCATAACCTGGTGACGGATGGCGTTTTTGGGGAAATGCACCTGATCTTTTGCCGCAACGTGCTGATCTATTTCGACCGGGCTTTGCAAGATCGGGTACTGGGCCTGTTCGCCGACAGCCTGAATTATGGAGGTTTTCTTTGCCTGGGAAGCAAGGAAACGATTGAATTTTCAACCATAAACAACCATTTTAAGACCGTCGACGAACGTTTCAAAATTTACCAGAAACGAAGTAAGTAAACGATAACCGATGATAACCATGCGGGATGAAATGCGGTATGAGGTTATTGTGATCGGAGGCTCGGCAGGCTGCCTGACGGCCCTGGCCGAGCTGCTGCCCGTTTTCCCTGCCAGCTACCCGATCCCAATCGTCATCGCGCAGCACCTGCATCCCTTACAGGACCGGTATTTTATCGAGCATTATGCGGGCATGTGCAATCTGAAGGTGAAAGAAGCGGATGAAAAGGAAGCAATTCTGCCGGGCGTGATTACCTTTGCCCCGCCGAATTACCACTTATTAATCGAAAGAGACCGCACCTTCTCGCTTTCCATTGATGAAAAAGTAAATTATTCGCGGCCCTCCATTGACGTGTTGTTCGAGAGCGCCGTGGATGTTTACGGACGGCGGTGTATCGGCGTAATTCTGACCGGCGCCAATAATGATGGAGCGCAAGGCTTGCGCATGATCCAAAAAAAAGGCGGCCTGACGATTGTCCAGGATCCCAACACGGCAGAAAGCGCTTATATGCCCAGAGCAGCCATACAGGTAACCGAAGTGGATTACATCCTTCCACTGCAAGAGATTGGAAAGTTACTGCTCAACATCCCTCAACTGTCCCAATCGAACGCCGCATAATCTGTTCAAAGAAACCGCGAAAACCAGGCAGAAACGTTTTCGGATAGGATAAAACGATGAACGATCAACAACAAACCATAAAATCCGTACAACCAAAACAGCAAAAGGGTCGACCTACGATTGGTTTTTTTAATGGCGATCTGGGTCTGGAATGGACACTGCGACCATGGTGGGGCGCGGTAGACGCAGCGCGCAAATACGACGCCAACCTGCTGGCATGTTTTGGAAAGAACCTGGCCTGGACGGAAAACTTTGAGGAACAGGCGAATGTAGTTTATGACCTGGTAAAAGGCGGCCGGTTAGACGGGCTGGTCATCTGGAAAGCCGGGCTGGTGATGACGCGCACGGAAGAGGAAATCGAAAAATTCTGCCGGCAGTACGGCGTGCCAGTGGTCACCATGGAAGGCGCGGTGCGCGGGATACCCAACGTAACCTATGAGAATTACCAGGGTATGAAAGAAATGGTTGACCACATGATCGAGGTGCACGGGTACCAGCGCATTGGGATCGTCGGGCTGCATAAGGATCATGCCGGTTTTCAAAAACGGGCCCAGGCATACGTAGATTCGATGACCGCCCACGGCCTGCCGGTTGACCCGGTTCTGGCCAGACCCTGGTTCCTCAATGAAGAAGTGGATGGGATTCATCTGCACACGCATGTGCTGGAATCGTACTTGAAAGGAGCCCTGGAACACGGCGTAGAGGCAATCATCGGTGTGGCGGATGCGCTGGCGATCCAGGTAATGCAAACCGTACAGGCGATGGGTCACAAAGTTCCCGATGAGGTAGCGGTGGTGGGCTATGACAGCTTCAACGAAAGCCGTTCTGTCACCCCGCCGCTGACGACGGTGCAGCCTTCCTGGTACGACCTGGGGTTTTTATCGGTCGAAATGCTGCTGGAAACGCTGGATGGGAAAGCCGTGGACGAGAAAGTGAGCGTCTCGCACCGGTTAAAGGTCCGCCAATCCTGCGGCTGCGTGGACCCCAGCATCACCTTCGCGGCAGTTACGACGCCGGCCGCACGCAGCAAGACGAAGGTGGAAGCCGTTTCCCAGGCTGAGACGGCGTCTCTTGCTGAGACGGCGTCTCTGCTTGAGACGGCGGAAGAAATGATCCGGGCCGCGCGGTCAGAGGGCATCGAAGGAATACAGCCCACGGTCGTGGAGCTGCTGACCACCTTTAACGGAGAAATTCAAGGGCAGGGAACCGGCGCATTTTTGAAACAACTGGAGCATCTCTTGCGGCAGGTCAGCGCGGCTAACGGCGACGTGGCGGCCTGGCAGGATTTCCTGTCTGTTTTACGCCAGCAAGCGCTAACTTCGAAAGGCAGCAGCAAAGCCCTGGCAAAGGCTGAGAATTTGCTCCAGCAAGCCCGGGTAATGATCGGTAAGACGGCCGAGCGCGTGCAGGCATACGAACTTCAGCAGGCTGAGGTCCGGGCAGATCGCTTAAGAAGCGTTGGGCAGGCGCTGATCACAACGTTTGATATGAACCGGCTGATGGACGTATTGGCCGATCAACTGCCGGGCCTGGGGATTCCCAGCTGTTATCTCTCGATCTTCGAGGAGCCGCGGCGCTACCGTTTCCCAGAGCCGGCCCCGGAATGGGCGCGGTTGAAACTGGCCTATTCCGAGGACGGGCGCGTGGACCTGCCCGCGGAGGGGCAGCGCTATCCATCCCACCAGCTGGTTCCCGAAGGGTTGTGGCGAAAGAATAAAGCCAGCAATTATGTGGTCATGTCGTTGTATTTTCAGGATGACCAGATTGGGTTCGTGGTATTCGAGGCTGGCTCGCGCGAAGGAAATATTTTTGATGCCTTGCGAGGCGAGATCAGCAGCGCGCTGGAAGGGGCGCTGCTGGTGCAGCGGGTTGAAAACCGCGCGGTCCAGCTGCAAACGGCGGCGGAGGTCTCGCGGGCGGCCAGCAGTATTCTGGATACCAGTGAGCTGTGTCGCCAGGCGGTGAACGTGGTCCGCGACCGTTTTCATCTTTACTATACGGGTTTGTTCCTGGTCGATGCGACCGGGAAATGGGCGGAACTGCGCGCCGGTACCGGCGAGGCCGGGCGCAGCATGTTGGAGCAGGGTCACAAACTCGAAATTGGCAATGGATCGCTGGTGGGTCAGTGTATCGCCAGCAAACAGGCGTGTATCTGGCCAGGCGCAGAAGATATCGAGCATTACGACAACCCGCTGCTGCCCGATACGCGCTCTGAGATGACCTTGCCGTTGATTACACGCGGACAGGCAGTCGGCGCATTGACCGTCCAAAGCGCAAAGACGACCACATTCAGCCAGGAAGACGTGACGATTCTGCAAACAATGGCGGACCAGCTGGCAAATGCCATTGAAAATGCGCGCCTGTTCGAACAGACCCAGCAGCGCGCGGCGGAATTGAGCAAAGCCAGAGAAACCGCCGAAATGGCCAGAAGTGAGGCGGAAAAAGCCCGCAGAGAGGCCGAGGGTGAAAAAGAGGCCGCCGAGAAGGCCAAAGAAGAGGCCGAGAAAGCCCGCCGGGATACGGAGGCCGCCAACCGCAGTCTGGCCTCCCAAATGTGGCAAACCGAGGGGCAGGCCCTGTTGAATGAACGTATGCGCGGCGAACAGGATATCTCCACCCTGGCATCCAACGTCATCCAGCAATTATGCAAGTACCTGGATGCACAGATCGGGACGCTGTACGTGGCGGATAATGAACTGCTAAAGCTGGCCGGAACCTTTGCGTACCGGCGAAAAAACGCTGCCACGCAGTTCAAATTGGGAGAGGGGTCGGTTGGGCAAGCCGCGCTGGAAAGACGTACCATTGTGACGACCATCCCAACGGATTACATAACCTCCATCTATGTCACCTCGGGCGAGCTGCTGCCAAAGAATATTCTGACGGCGCCGCTGGCATACGATGGGCAAATGATCGGCGTGATCGAAATGGAAGCGCTGAATGAATTCAACCCGGCGCAGATGGAGTTTCTAAACCGCTCACTGGAAGGGATCACGGTGGCGTTCTTTACCGCGCAGGCGCGCAAGCGGGTGAATGAACTGCTCACCAAGACCCGCCAGCAGGCGGAAGAGCTGCAAGCCCAGGAAGAGGAACTGCGCGCGACCAACGAGGAACTTGAAGCCCAGGCGGAAAGCTTGCGGGCTTCCGAAATGAAGTTGCGGGCGAACCAGGCACAGCTCGAAGCAGCCAACAAAGAGCTTGAAGAAAAGGCCGCAGCGCTGCAGGAGAGCAGTACGATTCTCAAGGGGCAGCAGGATATCCTCGACCGGCAAAACCAGGACCTGCGCTTCGCCCAGCAGGATCTGGAGCAGAAAGCCGCCGACCTGGCCCTGGCCAGTAAATACAAGTCGGAGTTTCTGGCAAATATGTCGCACGAGCTGCGCACTCCGCTCAACAGCCTGCTCATCCTGGCCAGCATGCTGTCCAAAAATGAAGAGGCCAACCTTACACCTGAACAAATTGAATCGGCGCAGATCATTTTTGGCAGCGGCACGGACTTACTCAACCTGATTAATGAAATCCTCGACCTTTCGAAGGTCGAGGCCGGACGAATGGAATTTCGCTACGCGCCCATGGCGCTGGAGCGGCTGGTTGACGGGATGCGCGCGCAGTTTGGCGCGCTTGCCGAAGAGAAGGGGGTTGAATTTATCACTACCCTGGCAGATGACGTGCCCGCGACCATTGAAACCGACCAGCAGCGGGTCGAACAGATTGTCAAGAATTTGCTGTCGAATTCCTTCAAGTTCACCGCGCAAGGCAGCGTGCGGTTGGATATCTCTTGCGAAAATGAAGGCACAAAGCTGCCGCGCAGCGGGATCGACCCGAGCCTGGTCATCGCCATTTCGGTGACCGATACGGGGATTGGCATGACGCCAGAACAGCAGAAAATCGTTTTTGAAGCCTTCCAACAGGCGGACGGCAGCACCAGCCGCCAATACGGCGGCACCGGGCTGGGGCTGACGATATCGAGGGAACTGGCGACACGCCTGGGCGGGCAAATCGACCTGGAAAGCGTGTACGGCAAGGGCAGCAAGTTTACCCTTCGCCTGCCAATCGAAAAGCCAAAGACCCAGCCAGGGGCCGGCGGCGTCCCCGCAGCGGGCGGGCGCGCTGCGGTAGCAGGCGGGCACGCTGCCGCACGCCATCGGCCGGCCGCACGAGAAACAGAACCAACCGGCTTGAAGGGACTCGACGGCCCTCTCGCCGGGCGCGCCGCGGCCAGCGCGCAAGATGGCGAAGCCCGGCAGGTGGATTTCAGGGCGATTCCAGAACCATCGCCCAGCCGGAAGGATGACCGGGATGATATCAAAGCCGGAGATAAAACCCTGCTGGTAATCGAGGACGATGCGAAATTTGCGAAAATCGTTTACGATTACGCGCATAAAAAGAAATTTAAATGCCTGATCGCCGGGGATGGCGAAACGGGGATCAAGATGGTGCAAGCATTCCCGGTTGACGCGGTGGTACTCGACCTGAGCCTGCCGAACATGAGCGGCTGGGAAGTGCTGGATATGATCAAAGAAAACCCGGACACGCGCCACATCCCGGTACATATTATGTCCATCTCGGATGAGGATCATAATGCTTATAAACACGGCGCGATTGGCTTTTTCTCCAAGCCAATCAGCCAGGATAATTTCGAGGGGGCATTCCAGCGCATCGAGGGTTTTATCAACCGGGACATCCGCTCCCTGCTGCTGGTTGAAGACGATGATACACTGCGCAAAAGCATCTGCAAGCTGCTGGACGGCAACGACGTAACCATTCGTGAGGTTGGAAACGGGCGAGCGGCGCTGGACCTGCTGGCAGCGCAGTCCTTCGACTGCATGATCCTGGACCTGACCCTGCCGGATATGACCGGCTTCGAACTACTCAACCGCCTGGACACAGATGAGAACCTGTCGAAGTGCCCGGTGATTGTTTACACCGGAAAGGAACTGACCGAAGAAGAGAATAACGAGCTGCTCAAATATGCGGAGAGCGTGATTGTGAAAGGCGTAAAATCGCCGGAGCGGTTATTGGATGAAACGGCTTTATTCCTGCACCGGGTGATCGCCAACTTGCCAGAAGAAAAGCAGCGCACGATCAAACGGCTGCACGATAGTGAAGCGATCCTGGCCGGGAAAGAGATCCTGATTGTGGACGACGATACGCGGAACGCCTTCGCCTTATCCAGGCTGTTGACGGGCAGAGGATTGAAGGCGCATATTGCCACCACCGGAGCGAAAGCCCTGGATATGATCGAGAAAATCCATATTGACCTGGTACTGATGGACATCATGCTGCCGGGCATGGACGGCTACGAGATCACCCGGCGGATTCGGGCAAACCAGGCTCACAGCAATCTGCCCATCCTGGCGCTGACGGCAAAAGCGATGAAAGGCGACCGGGAGAAATGTATCGCCGCCGGGGCAAACGATTATCTGACGAAGCCGGTTGATGCAGACCGGTTGTTTTCCATGCTCAGAGTATGGCTTAATAAGGCCTAATACACGGCGGGTATTTTTTTCAAGCAAAGGAAGTATGACGCAAACAAAGCCGAAGATTCTGATCGTCGACGATAAACCCGAAAACCTCTACGCGCTGGAAAAACTGCTCCAGAAGCTGGATGTTGAGGTGATCCGGGCATTATCAGGAAATGATGCCCTGGCGCTGGCGCTGGAACACGATTTCTGCGTGGCGATCGTCGATATTCAGATGCCGGAAATGGACGGCTATGAGCTGGTGGAGCTGCTGCGCAGTAATACAGACACGGCGGATCTCCCGGCGATTTTTGTCAGCGCGATTTACTCGGACGAGTACCATCATCGCAGAGGGTATGATGCCGGCGCGGTGGATTTCATGAGCAAACCGTTTGTTCCGGAAATCATGATCAGTAAAGTAAAAATCTTTATCGATCTCTACCAGCACCGTAAAGCCCTTGAAGAGGAGGTCCAACAACGGCGGAAGGCCGAACAGGCCCTACAAGAGGCCAACAAATCCCTGGCAAAAATAAACGCCGACAAAGACCGCTTCTTCTCGATTATCTCGCACGATCTGCGCAGCCCATTTAACGTCATCATTGGGAACGCACAACTGTTAGCGTTATCAATCGACAAAGTCAACCTGCAGGATATCCAGGAAATGGCGGAGAGCATCCTGGCGGGGGCAAAGATTGCCTATCACTTGCTGGATAACCTGCTTACCTGGTCCCGGCTGCAGCAGGAAGGGGGGATGCAGCACCACCCGGAGAGTATGGAACTGCGAAGACTGGCGCAGGATGCGTTGATGGTTCTTGAGCAGGTGGCAGCCCAAAAAGAAATCGAACTGTGCAACACCATTCCCGGTGGAATTTGGATCCTGGCGGACCGGTATATGATGGAAACGGTAATTCGCAACCTGACCGGGAACGCGCTCAAATTTACACCCCGGCATGGGAAAGTTAGTCTGGGGGCGCTTGTGGAGGATAACGCCCCGGAGCCAGGGAGCCTTGTGCGCGTTATGGTGCAGGATACTGGGGTTGGAATCAGTCCGGCGGACCAGACCAGGTTATTCCATATCAAAACCCTGCACAGCACCCCTGGGACAGAACAAGAACAGGGCAGTGGATTAGGGTTGGTCATTTGTAAAGAAATGGTTGAATTGAACGGTGGAAAAATAAGCGTTGAGAGCGCCTTGGGCCGGGGAACGACGATGGCGTTTACGGTGCCAATGGGGGCACCTTCACCCGCAAAGTAGTTGACAGCTTTGTTTATTGACAGCCCCGGGCAAGCGCGGTATGTTAATGAAACAATGAATCAATTCTCCCTTTTTCAGACACCTGCGCTGTCTGTAACCGAATTGACCCGTTATCTGCGTGAACTGCTGGATGGCAATGAGATTCTACAGGATGTATGGATACGGGGTGAGATTTCCAATTTTTCGCGTCCTTCCTCCGGACACCTGTATTTCACCTTGAAAGACAGCGGCGCGTCGCTTCGCTGCGTGGTATGGCGATCGACCGCGTTACGCCTGCGCTTCGGGGTCCAAAATGGGCTGGCGGTTGAAGCGCACGGGGCCATCAGCATCTACGAACGGGAAGGCCAGTACCAACTTTATGTGGACGCTCTGCGACCAGCCGGAGAAGGGCTGCTCTACCAGGAGTTTATGCGCCTGAAGAACCGCCTGGAGGCCGAAGGGCTGTTTGACCCGGAACGCAAGCGCACCATTCCCGAAAGACCGGCGCGGATCGGGATTGTCACTTCTCCGACGGGTGCCGCATTGCAAGACATGCTGAACACCCTGCGGGCTCGCTACCCGCTGGTCGAAGTATACCTTGGGCCGTGCGCGGTGCAAGGGGATGCGGCGCCGGGTGAAATTGTGGCCGCATTGCGCATGCTCTGCCGCACGGCAGACCCAGATGTGATCATTGTCGCGCGTGGGGGCGGCTCACTGGAAGATTTGTGGGCATTCAACGATGAGCGGGTGGTGCGGGCGATTGTTGACTCGCCGGTGCCGGTGATCACCGGCATTGGGCACGAAACCGATTTTACGTTGGCGGACTTCGCGGCAGATTTGCGCGCGCCAACCCCAACCGGGGCCGCCGTCCTGGCTACACCGGACCGCGCGGATATGAAATCCGAACTGTACGGCGTGCAGTCTCGTTTGGCGAGCGCCATGCTCGGCGTCACTTACCAGCACCGGCAGGATCTGGATGGGATGCGCCAGCGGCTGGGACGCGCAACCCCCACCCGCTGGATTCAAAGCGAACGCCAGGAAATCGACGCGGTGCAGCAGCGCGGGCAGCGAGCCCTCCACCACATCCTGCAGCTGCGCCGCGCGCACCTGGAAGGGCTGCATAACCGTCTGAACGCGCTGAACCCGAAGGCAATTTTAGAACGCGGGTTTGCGCTGGTTTTGCATGAAGACGGCCGCCTGGTACGCAGCGTAAGCGAAGCACAGGTAGGCGAGGTCGTGGCAGTGCAGCTGCGCGACGGCCGGTTCTCTACTCAAATTAAACAAATCCAGGTGGATGGGCAGGCGGATCCAACCTCTGGAAAGGGCCGGGAAAAACGCTCCGGCCCCAAAAAAGAGACGGACTAAGCGTACAACAGGAGCGTGAAGGATGCAACTTTCGACCCAGGAAATCCAATCTCTCAGCTACGAACAGGCTTTTGCGGAGCTGGAAGAAATTGTCTACGGATTGGAGACGAACCAAAAATCGCTCGATGAGGCAATTGCTTTATTTGAACGCGGACAGGCTCTGGCGCAGCACTGCGCCAATTTACTCGATCAGGCCGAATTAAAGGTACGGCAGCTAAGCGTTCCAGAGGAAGCGGACGCTCTTGAGGGAGCGGACGAAGAAGAGACTGATTTTTAAATCCGATCCAGCAAAGTTCAGGATGCGAGATGCGAGATGCGGCCTGGACCCGCCGAGGCAAAAACAAGCTATCATTTCAGGTTTACTCAGGATGTATGAGTACATGCATGAAAAAATTATCGTACTTCGTGAAATTGTTGGCAACCCGGTTCTGTTCATCGGTCTGTTTTCCTGGGGACTGGCGCAGTTTCTGAAAGTTCCCATTGAGTATATCCTTCACCACCGCCTGAATTGGGGGTTATTGTTTAGCAGCGGCGGCATGCCCAGCTCGCATTCCGCGTTGATTACATCGATTACCCTGGCAACCGGCTTTTTTGCGGGCTTCAATTCGCCGGTGTTTGCCCTGGCCTTTGCCATCGCGATGATTGTGATTTACGACGCGGCAGGTGTGCGGCGAGAAGCCGGACGGCACGCGGAGAAGATCAATGTTTTAATCAATGAGTTTTTTAGCGGGCAGCCCATCTCCGACAAACAACTGAAAGAAGTGATCGGGCATACCCCGGCGCAGGTGCTGGCAGGGGTGATCCTGGGACTGGGCACCGCGCTGCTATTCATCATTTCATGGACGTAGTCAGCGTGCAATCCATGGTCAGGAGGAAGGAAGAAGGAGCGAAAATGAGTTTGGCTGGTTGTATTGACAATTTAGGGAAGTTAGGGATTGACAGGTTCTTTTAAGAATAATTGGTGAAGGGTTGTCAAGATTGTGATTCCCCTTTATAATGTGACATATCTTTATTCACCGGAGTACAAGATCGTATGGACCAGAACGATGCTCAGCTCGAGCAGGGAGTGACGCCCGAGAACACTGATAATAGTGCCGAAAGCAACAACAACATGGCTTCTTTGCTGGAAAACGAAGGCTTAAGCCTGGATTTTCCACAGCAAGGCGAAACCCGTACTGGTGTTATTGCCAGTCTCGGTGCCTCTCAGATCTTGGTAAGCATTGGAACCAAATCTGAAGGTATTATCAGCGGGAAGAGAACTCGAGGCGATCCCGGCTGAAGAGTTGGCGAAGTTAGAAGTCAACCAGGAAATTCCGGTTTACATCGTAAACCCGGAAGATCAGAACGGCAATGTCGTCCTTTCCTACATGCGCGCTCGCGAAGAAGTGAGCTGGCAGAAGGCTGAGGAGTTGCTCAAGTCGAAACAGGCTTTTCACAGCAGCATCATTGGCTACAACAAAGGTGGCCTGATTGTTCCGCTGGATGGCCTGCGCGGCTTTGTGCCTGCTTCCCAGATCAGCCTGTCACGACGCGCGGGCATGAGTGGAGAGACCCCTGAGCAGCGCTGGAGCAAGATGGTCGGCGAAGAGATCGATGTAGCGGTTATTGAAGTCGACCGCGAACGCCGCCGCTTGATCCTTTCAGAACGCGCTGCCAGCACCGAAACCCGCGAATCCCTCAAAGAACGCGTGATTGATGAACTCAAGGAAGGTGAAGTGCGGTCCGGAAGGGTAACCAGCCTGGCTGATTTCGGCGCTTTCGTCAATATTAACGGGGCAGATGGCCTGGTCCACCTCTCTGAGATTTCCTGGGATCGTATCCAGCATCCCAGCGAAGTGCTCAAGGTCGGTCAGGAAGTCAAAGTCAAGGTCATCAGTATCGACCGTGACAAGAAGCGCATTGGCCTGTCTATCCGCCAGCTCCAGGAAGATCCCTGGTCGCAGCGGGTGGCTAAGTACCAGGTTGGGCAGTTGATCGAAGCGGGGATCACTCGCCTGACCAAGTTCGGCGCTTTCGCCCGCCTTGAAGACGATATCGAAGGCTTGATCCACATCTCGGAGATCAGCGAGAAGCGCATCGAGCACCCCAAAGAGGTGCTGCACGAAGGCGATAACGTCACGCTGCGCATTATCAAGATCGACCCTGAGAACCACCGGATTGGCCTGAGCCTGCGCCGGGTAGACTCGCAAGCCTACGCGGACCTTGACTGGCTGTCTCTCGAAGAGGTCATGGAAGACCTGGGCGAAGGCAGTAACGAGGTCAGCAACGAAGTTAGCAATGAACCCAGCAGCGAGCCTGGCGCCGAGAGCCGGTCAGCAGCGAAGTCAGCAACGAAGCCGGCAGTGAAGCCAGCGACGAAGCGAACAACGAGGCCAGTAACGAAGGCGGCGAAGAGGCCGGAAAGTAAGCTGAATTGACTACGAACAGAGCGCACCGGCACCGGTGCGCTCTGTTTCTCTATATTGACCAATGGGGTGATTCACCCGATTATGACCTTCATAATTGATGCCCACGAAGATATTGCATACAACGCGCTAACGTTTGGCCGAGATTACCTGCGCTCAGCAGAAGAAACCCGCGGTCTGGAAAAGGACACGACTACTCCCCAACGCACGGGGCACACTTTGCTTGGCTGGCCTGAATACCAGCGCGGGCAGGTGGGGGTAATCTTCGCGACTCTGTTCCTGGCCCCGCGCCGTTATCAGGCGGGCAGTTGGGAAACGCAAGTTTTTGCTGACGCAGGCGAAGCACGGCGTAAATTGGAAAACCAGCTTGATTATTACCGCCGGTTGTGCGATGAGCACCCGGATGCTTTCCAATTGATCTATAATAAAAAAGATCTGGCGCAGGTCCTTGCGGCATGGGAAATGGCGGTTGGCGCAGCGCCAACCGAAGGCGAACCGCGCAAGACGATCAACCACCCGGTTGGACTGGTGCTGCTCATGGAAGGCGTGGAAGGCATCCGGGCTCCAGAAGAAATGGAAGAATGGTGGGAGCTGGGGGTGCGCCTGGCCGGGCCGGTATGGGCGGGGACCCGGTTTTGCGGCGGAACGTACGAGCCGGGCGGGTTTACCAACGAGGGCTATGCCTTACTGGAAGTGATGGCGGAGTTGGGATATACCCTCGATATCAGCCACATGACCGAAACCGCGGCGCTGCAAGCCCTTGACCGCTATGAAGGACCGGTGATCGCATCGCATGCCAACGCGCGGGCGTTGATTAAAGGCGTGCAAGGCGAGCGCCAACTGACCGACTTGACCATCCGCCGCTTGATCGAACGAGGCGGAGTGATGGGCGTTCTGCCCTTCAACCGCTTCCTGCGCCCAGATTGGAAGGATACCGACGACCGCCAGCTCGTCACCCTGCGCACTCTGGCAGCCCACATCGACCACATTTGCCAACTGGCGGGGGATGCGCTGCATACCGGGCTGGGGACCGATTTTGATGGTGGGTTTGGCTGGCCGGCCGTACCTTACGAGATCAATACGATCGCCGACCTGCAGAAACTGGCGCCTGTGCTGGCCGAGTACGGGTATTCGGATGAAAGTATTGCCAACATTCTGGGCAACAACTGGCGCCATCATCTGGAAAGGACATTGCCTGAAACATGAGTGCTCCTGAAGACGCCCCCACCCCTCCCGCGGAACCTTCAAGACCCGCGCCTGCCAGCGAACCGCCCACCCGCCCGCTGCAATACTGGCAGCGGCGAGCGCGGATCGGGCTGGCGCTGACTCTGGCCGGCTTCCTGATTTTCCTGATTGGGGCGCGGCCCAGTATATTCACCATCGACCGCAGCCCGATCATTGGCTTTGTGCAAATTGCCGTATTCCTGGTTGGTCTGGCCATCATCTGCGTCGGCGGCTACGTCAGCCTGACTTCTTTGTGGGGCAACCAGCCGACCAGCATTGCCGCTGATATTGGATTGCGGCTGGTTGCGACCGGCTACGTAATCGCAGTATTCGCCGGCATGGCGGATATCTTTGGCTTTGGCAGTCATACACTGCCAAAAAACCTACCGTTTTTTGGCCCCTGGCAGGCGCGAGGCGTAGAAGCCGGGCAGGTACTGATTGGGCTGGGCTTTCTACTCTTGATCCCATTCCAATACCGGGAAAAGCGCGGCACTCCCCTGGGTACTGAGCCGAATAAAGACAGCGGCGCGAGCAAACCGGGCTGAATTTCCTAATCCCGCTCGGTTGAAACCAGCTGGAGAACTTCAAGCATTTCCCGGTTTGAGCCGTATTTATACCCCTCAAGGCCTAAGGCGCGGGCGCGTTCCTGTTCGATGGCTTCCAAACGCTGTAAGGTAGGTTTATCTACCACGGGGTGATCCAGGCGCGCCAGGCGTTCGCGCACCAACTCCGCAACCGGCGCAGCCGCTGGAGCCTGGGTTTGCAGATACTGGATCACCGCCTGAGCGGCATTGGTAGCGTCTTTGCGGGCAATTCCGACCAGGCCCGTGGAAGCCCTGCGGGCCCACCCGGCCAGAAATACATCCGACAGCCTGGTCTCGTCGCGCGGGTCAAATGCCTCGTAGCTCGTGCCATCCACCGGGAAGCGCGGCTGCGGGTTTTTACTGTATTCCCCAGACTGGACCGGCAAGCCAATGGCGCTGTCGACTACATCCCCAATGGCAAAAATCACCGTGTCGACATCCAGGGTATGGTAGATGCCGGTGCCTTTTGGGCGGCTTTCGCCATCCTCGGTCAGAACCAGCTTGTTTTCTTCGAGTTCCAGGCCGGTCACCTGGCCCTCGTTATTTCCGAGGATGCGCACCGGCGAAGCAAGAAAATGGAGCAGGAAGCGGGTCGCGCTCGACACCGGCACGCCTTTGGCCGCGGTGCGATCGATCATCGCGCGAAACTCGCTGGGATCCTGGCAGATTTCTTGCATGGTGGGTGTTACCCGCTCCAGTTCAGCATCCAGGGCGGTCATATCGAGGGAGCCAACCACACTCTCCAGCTCTTTGCGGTCAAATTTTACTTCAGCGGGACCCCGCCGGGCAACGGCAATCACTTCTTCGACGCCCTGGTGGTCGATGAGCCAGTGTGTAATATCCATCATCACATTGCCAACGCCAATCACGGCTACCCGCTTACCGATTCGATAGGTGTGCTCGCTAAAGGGAGGCAATACGTTATAATGGTAAACAATATCCTTCGCATGATAAACACCAACCAGGTCTTCGCCGGGGATACCCAAACGTTTGGTGCTTTGCGCGCCTACTGTAACAAGCAAAGCGTTGAACCCTAACGCACGCAGATCCTCCAGGGAAAGGTCCGCCTGTTGGCCCACCTGAACGTTTCCATAATAGTCGACCTCTTCGAGGGCCAGGATTTGACGGAATTGGTTACGCAAGCCCTCTTTCATCTTGAATTTACTGGGATAAATGCCGTATTCCGCCAACCCACCCGGCTTGATATCCCGGTTCAAAAGAATCGCGCGGACGTTGCGGTCTGCCAACTGCCGCGCGGCAAACAATCCAGCCGGCCCTGCACCGATTATTGCAACGTAATACTGGGGTTGGGTATCGATATGCACAAAAGCCTCCAATAGTAATCCACATAATCTTGTTTATTATACTGTCGAATGTTTAAAAAGAATGGCTGCTGTTTTATTTTTCAAAATCGTAACAATATGCTATAGTCATCACCAGATAGAGAGGAAACCGTTATGACCGAGCTGACATCACCATCCCAAGCGCCCGAGGCTTCGCCAATCGATGAAAGAACCGGGGTAGAAAGCACCCCCGCCCCGCGCGCCAGGCGCCGCTTTATCCGTCTGGAAAAAATCGGCCCGGCCTTCTGGACCATTTCCAGCATTGTTTCAATGATCGTTAACATCATTTTGATTGTCCTGCTGGTTTCACTGGGCCAGCAGCTTTTTGCCCTCAAAGATCTGGTGAAAAACCAGGTGTTGGGCGGGCTTTACCAGAATTTCGTCATGATGGACCAGGCGCACATCCGCACAAAGATCCCGGTCAGCGCCCAGGTGCCGGCGAAATTCGACCTGCCGCTGAGCACGAATACAACGGTTACCCTCACGGAAGATACGCATATCACCAATGCCACCATCTATGAATTGAATGCCGGCGGCGCGCTCTATATCCCCAGGGCTGGGCTGAATATCATTCTCCCCGCCGGAAGCAAGCTGCCGGTGGCATTGAACCTGACCGTGCCGGTGGATCAGAAGATCCCGGTGGACTTAATCGTGGATGTGGATATTCCGCTCAACGAAACGGAACTACATAAACCGTTTGTAGGGCTGCGCAAAGTGGTGGAGCCCTATTATGGACTGCTAGACGAGACTGCCAGACAACTGGCAGGAAGCTCTGTGCGGTCCACAGCCTTCTGGTTTGTGCGCGCAATTCATACATTAATCTTTCTGTAGAGGTGAATCCTTGGACTCTGTTACCAAGACCCGGCTGGCCAATGGTTTGACAGTACATCTCAAGGAAATCCATACCGCACCGATCATCAGCCACTGGGTATGGTATCGGGTTGGCTCGCGCAATGAGATGCCGGGGAAAACCGGCTTATCGCATTGGGTAGAGCATATGCAGTTCAAAGGGACGCCCACCTTCCCGACATCGGTGCTGGATAAGGCGATCTCACGCGAAGGGGGCGTGTGGAACGCTTTTACGCACCTGGATTGGACGACCTATTACGAAACCTTGCCCGCGGACCGGATTGACCTGGCGCTGCGGTTGGAAGCGGACCGGATGTTCAACAGTATTTTCGACGCGGAGGAAGTGGAAGCTGAACGAACCGTCATCCTCTCCGAGCGCGAAGGCAGTGAGAACGAGCCGCTTTTCCGGTTGGGTGAAGCCGTTCAAATAGCCGCATTTAATGTACACCCTTATGGGCACGAGATCATCGGTTATCGGGAGGATCTGCTGCATATCCAGCGGGACGATCTGTACCGGCACTACCAGGAGAATTACACCCCGGGCAACGCGTTGATCGCCATTTCAGGGGACTTCAACACGGAGGATATGCTGGACCGGCTGAACGAATTATATACGGTTGAGGTTGGCAAAGCGGATGGGCCGGTCCGGGATGCCTTGGAGGCCGTTCGCAAATCGCCCCCGGCGGAACCGCCGGCGCAAGGGGAACAATATATCGAAGTCAGCGGGCCAGGAGAAACAACGTATTTGCAAATCGGGTACCGGTCGCCGAAAGCGAGCGACCCGGACTTTTTTGCTTTTTCCGTGCTGGATAGTTTATTGAGCGGGCCTACCAGCCTGAACCTGTTCGGAGGCGGCGGAATTTCCAACAAGACCAGCCGGTTATACCGCAGCCTGGTAGAACGGGACCTGGCGGTGGGAGTGCACGGCGGGCTGCAGGCCACGATCGATCCTTTCCTATACGATGTGCATCTGACTGTACACCCGCAACGCAAACCAAAAGAAGTGCTGGATGCATTTGATAACGAAATCAAACGCTTGCAAGACCAGCTGGTTTCGGAGCAAGAGATCGAGCGGGCGATCAAACAGGTGCGGGCTTTGTTTGCGTATGGCAGCGAAAGCATCACCAACCAGGCATCCTGGATGGGATACGCCGAGATGTTTGCAAGCTATGAATGGTTCACCGGCTATGTAGAGAACCTGGCAGCCATTACGCCGGACGATGTCCAGCGGATTGCTCAAACCTACCTTGGCGCGAAAAACCGGATCACCGGCGTCTACCTGCCCACCGGAGAACCAATCAATGAAGGGGGAGAAGCGAATGAGCCAGATGAAGCCGGTTAACTGGAAAACTCTCCCTGGTCCGGAGAATATTACCCGCACGGTGCTGCCCAATGGGATCACTCTGCTGACTCGCAGCAACTTTCACAGCCCGTCGGTATTCATCAGCGGTTACCTGGCTTCCGGCAGCATGTTCGACCCGCTGGAAAAGTTAGGGCTGGCGGATTTTACGGCCTTATGCCTGATGCGCGGGACGGAATTGCGCAGCTTTCAAGAAATTTATGAACTGCTCGAATCTGCCGGCGCCAGCCTCGGTTTTGGCGCAAGCGTGAACACGGCCAGCTTTGGCGGGCGGGCTCTGGCCGAGGATTTGCCCCTGCTGCTGCGCCTGCTTTCAGAAGCGCTATGCCAGCCCGTTTTCCCGGCGGATCAGATTGAGCGCCTGCGCTCGCAGCTGCTCACCTCACTGGCCATCCGCGACCAGGATACGGGTGACCTGGCCGATATGGCTTTTGATGAAATTCTGTTCCCGAACCACCCGTACGGCCGGCCCGAGGAAGGCCATCCGGAAACGATACAGGCAATCACCCGCGCCGACCTGGTGGACTTTCACCGGCGGCACTATGGGCCGCGCAGCCTGGTAATCGTGATTGCCGGGGCGGTAGAAGCGCAGCAGGCAATCCGTCAGGTGCAGGAAGCGCTGGGCGAATGGATGAACCCCGAACAGGAACCCCGCCCCGAGCTGCCACCCATTTCCGAACTGCCCATTAATGAGCGCCGGCATATTCTGGTGCCCGGAAAATATCAGACCGATCTGGTACTGGGAACCAGCGGGCCCCGGCGCAATGCGTCCGATTTCATGGCGGCATCCCTGGGGAACAGCATCCTGGGTCAGTTTGGTATGATGGGCCGCATTGGCGATGTGGTGCGCGAAAAGGCCGGGCTGGCGTACAGCGCCAGTACCAGCCTGAGCGCGTTCATCGACGCGGGGGTCTGGCAAGTTTCAGCCGGGGTAAACCCGGCCAACCTGCAGCGCGCAATTGACCTGATCTTGCAAGAACTGCGGCGTTTTACGCAGGAACCGGTCACGCTGGATGAGCTGCAGGACAGCCAGGCAAATTATATCGGGCAGCTGCCCCTGTCTCTGGAATCGAACGCCGGGGTGGTGAGCGCGCTGTTGAAAATCGAGCGCTTCCAGCTGGGGCTGGACTATTATCAGCGCTATCCTGACCTGGTTGAAGCGGTAAACCCGGAAATGATCCTCGAAACCGCCCGGCGCTACTGGCACCTCGATCGTTTGGTAATCGTGAGCGCGGGACCAGGTTTGCAAGAAGAACAATGAAAGTCCTGGCCGTCAGTGATGTAGAAGTCGATATGATCTACAGTCCGCTGATCACGCAGCGCTTCAAAGATGTGGATCTGGTGATTGGCTGCGGCGATCTGCCGTACTACTACCTCGAATACATCATCAGCATGCTGAACCGGCCGCTGTATTACGTGCGCGGAAACCATGCCCCGCGTTTCAAGGAAGAAGGCGTGGGCGGCGAGCGCACCTACCCGTGGGGGGGCATCGATCTGCACCGCTGCGTCAGGCGCGATTCTTCCGGCCTGCTGATGGCCGGTATCGAAGGCAGCGTGCGGTACAACGAAGGCCGTTACCAATATTCCCAGGAGCAGATGTGGATGATGATCTTCGCCATGATCCCCCGCCTGCTGCTTAACCGGGTTTTATACGGGCGGTACCTGGATATCCTGGTGACGCATGCCCCACCGTGGCAGATCCATGATAAAGAGGATTTGCCGCACCAGGGTATAAAAGCCTTCCGCTGGATGATTAAAGTTTTTCAGCCCACCTATGCGCTGCACGGGCACGTCCATATTTACCAGCAGTACGATATAACCGAGACGGTATACTGCAATACGCGGGTGATCAACACCTATGGGTTCAAAACGATCACATTCGACCTGCAGCCGGGGAAAAAGGGCATCGAAAAGACAACCGGATAAAGGGCTTCTTTGCGGAAGGTAGGTGAGCCGGGTTATCGCCCAGGCAGGCGGAAGCGCAGCCAGTTCTCGCCGGTTTTGACCATAAATTCTCCCGGACGGCCAAATTCATCGGCAGCATGTGGGTCCAGCCCGGCCAGCGGAACATAATCCTCCGGATGGTCAGCATATCCCATCACCCGCGTCTGGAAGGCGCGCAGCATGCGACGGCCGCTCAACACCTTGGCCAGGTCTGTGGAAATCACGGCCAGCGGCCAGATTTGCGCCTGAGGGCCCTCTTTGGCCATCCATTCGAAGTTCAAGCGAATATCATAATCCAGCGCGGGTAGGAAGCTGAGCGTGTCCATAACCAGCACAACCGAAGGTCCGCTGCTCTGCCCCATCCGGCGTTGTTCGGTCCAATCTGCCAGGCGTACGATCCAATCGCGAACCGATTCTGCTTCAGCGTTCTCAACCGCAAGACGGTGCCGGTCGAAGCCTTTTTCTTTGGCCCATTTTTGCCAGTCGCTTGGCTCGCAGGAGAATACGATAAACTGCACGCTGCGGGGGGAGTTACGCTCCACCAGGCTGGCAACCGCGGTGCGCAAAATATCCAACTGCGCTTCGCGTTCATCACCGATAACCACCAGGGCACCCGGAGCAGGATCATATAGATCCAGGAGGACCGGCAAACCGTCTTCGCAGACCCCTAAAACCGCCGACTGCGCCGGCAGATTCGCGTTCTGTTTGAGCAGCTGATCCAGGCCCGGGGTCCTGGTCTGGGAACCCTTTTGCGTTATCGGGGTGGTGGGCACCGGGTCGGTGGTCACCGGGTCGGTAGGCGGCGTTTCATTCCTGGCCGGGTCAGTGTGCTCGCTGTCTGGGCGGCTGTAGACTTCCATTGGGATCTGGATCGGCGGCCGCTGGATCGATCCATTCGGCCTGGGGGAACTGCGGGTAACCGGCATGCTGGCAAAGGCACCCGGGCGAAACAGGGAAGAGCGAGCTGCGAAGCCGTTCGCCCCATTTTCACCCCGCGGCCGAGGTTCGTTGTGCGCGCGCGGCTCATCATGCGAACGCGGCTCACCTGCTGAACGCGGTTCCTCAGACGGACCGTGATCTTTGCCATTGAGCTGCGCGCCATTCAGGCCGTTTTTCGCCGGGGGAGGCGTCTCTTTCCCATTCAGCGGCGGGCTGTTCACCTCCCCAGGTTTTGGCCCAGATGGGTTTATTTCCGCGGGCTTTCCCGCAGGGTTTTGACCGGTAGGAAGTTGGGGGCGCGAAAAGCCCGGACGGGCCGGAGGGGGTTGTGAGGACGGCAGGTATTTACTGGCAGGCGGTTTTTGCGGCGGGGGGGTCAAACCCGGTGCGCCATTTCTGGAACCAGACAGCCGGTCTACCGGCCGGTCTGGAGCGGGCTTCTGAACCGGGGAAGGCTTTACCAGAAATTGATTTCGCGGCGGAGTCTGCCCCTTGGATTCTGGCTGTGTACGGGCTTGCGGCTGCGCGGCCGCAGGCGGTTGGCCAACCGGGGGCGGCTTTGCCGCGGGTGACGGCAAACCAGCCGGCTTTTGCTGGGCAGCCGGCGTCTGCTGGGCAGCCGGGGGTTGTTTTCCAACCGGATGACTGGCTGGCAGCCGGAGGAGGGAAAGAAGCAGGTTTGTGGGCTTTATTATTCCGCGCCGTTTTCTTCAAACTCGCCGGTTTTGTCATTGGATGGGCCTTTTTGAACCCCAAACTCGCCAGCATGGCCGCAGTTGCCAGGCTGACTTGCAGCGGAGGGCGCTGTTCAGCGCGCGTTTTGTTTGAGCGTATCGCAATCGGTTTCATGCGCAAATACCAATTCTAATCAACTGAGGAACGTATGCGGTTGTACTCCTTTATCTAGTACAATTGTTCTAGAATGGATTATAGCGTACAAAATGCACGGAGTCAATGGGTATTAAATATTAAAAACCAACCGGTGCGCCTTTCCGGCGCACCGGTTGGTTTCGATTTTCGGACAGGCAAGCCCGTTTTTACTCTTTGGAAGGGACAATGACGCGCAGCGCGCTTGGCATCAAGCGGACTTTTACCGGGGTTTTGCCAATCACTTCCCCATCCGCCTGCACAGGCATGGGATGATCGGCTTTGATCTCGATCCAATCATGCACATCCAGGTAGCGGATCTTCGAATCTTCATCTCGTTTTCGCCGGAGAACAAACCGGGCCAGCACGGCCAGGTATCCGCGGAGCGAATTCGTCCGGATGATAAACATATCCAGACGGCTGTCATTGGGGTCAATTTGGACTCCATCCATTTGCGGTTGGAGACCCATGAACTTGCAATTTGCGATCATTACTTCGGTGGCATAAATGCGAATGTTCTTCTTTTCGGTCCTAACCTCAAAGCGATTCAAATCGGATTTCCAAATGGAGGCAATTGCATTGTAGATATAGGCCAGAAAGCCAAAACGCCGCTTTTCTTTCCGGCCCGTATCGCGCATGGTAAGTGAGGTGATCCCAACACTGACGTTCATCACATAGAAATCGCCCTTGCTGGTCCCAGTCACCTCCATGATATCCAACTCCTGGACCGCATACTTGCTGTCTAGCAGTTTCAACGCGCCATCCAGGTCCAGCGGAATGGAAAGATCGCGGGCCAGCGCGTTGCCTGTTCCTGCAGGCAGAATACCCATGGGCTTATTCGAATTCACCATTCCAGAAACTACCGCGGAAACCGTACCATCCCCGCCCGCCGCGATCACCATATCCGTGCCTTTTTTTAGTTGTTCCCGGACCAGTTTGCGTAAATCCTCATCCTTTTTTGTTTCATGGATATCGCACTGCCAGTGATGATCCTCACAGAAGCTGGTGATTGTCTGCTTCGCGGCAACCGGATCGGTTAACCCGGCTACCGGGTTCAGGATAACGAATACACGCAGGTCCTGGGATTTAGTATCATCTTGCTGTTTTCCATCCACCATTGGAATGCTCAAATCTTAACCTCGCTTTGAAAATGGCTCATAAACATGCGAACGGCTGGTCTGAAGGGAAAGCGACCGGCCGGCCTGCGCCGCGCCACTTTCATCCAGCACCTTTTTTAGTTCGATCATGGCTCGTTCTACGGCCTGCTTGGAGAGTTCCCAATGCGCATCTTGTGACGAGCGCAGCTCTTCCAAACAGCTTTGCGCGGTCCGCTGGCAATCCTCAAGGCGCTCCGCCATCTGACGCCGGTTGGCCGTGTTCCTGAGATCCGTTAACGAGAGATCGGTTTTATAATATTGGATCCAATCCCGCCACTCATGCAGTTGAGCGTCTACTTTCTCCTGGTAATTTTTTCTCTCTCCCATGAAGAATTCCTTTCGGATTCCCGCTATCAAACATATCGATATCCCATCCAATCCAGAGGATGGATGTAGTGGCAACCATAGAACAGTTCATCACTGTTATTCAGATAATAACCGACAGTCGATCAAATTGACCGTAAGATATCTGAGTGCTATATCAAAAACATATCAAGCTTTTGAGGCTACAGGTTTGACCTCAAACGATAGCCGACGCCCGGTTCGGTAACGATAAAGTAGGGACGGCTCGGCTCCGGCTCAATTTTTCGGCGCAGGTTACTGATATTTACCCGCAACAAATGCATCTCCTCCTCGTAGCCCAATCCCCATACCTGCCTGAGCAGCTGGCGATGGGTGAGCACTTTTCCAGCGTTTAATACTAAAACGCGGAGGAGATCGTATTCGGTGGGCGTCAGCTGCACCTCCCGACCCTGCGAGCTAACCCGCCGGTGGGCCAGATCGACTTCCAGCCCATCCAGCGAAAAGACCGGTTCAGGGTCCAACTGCGCCGTGCGGCGCACAGCGACGCGCAGGCGGGCCATCAATTCGCCAATCCCGAAGGGCTTGGTGAGATAATCGTCCGCGCCCGCATCCAGCGCACTGACCTTGTCGGATTCGCGCTCGCGGACGGACAGGACAATGATCGGCAGGCGTGTCCATTCACGCAGCTGGCGAATGACCTCGACCCCATCCAGATCCGGCAGACCCAGGTCCAGGATTAATAGGTCAGGGCGGTGCGCGATAACAGCAGTCAGCGCCTCCTGGCCCGTTGAAGCTTCATAAACCATGTAGTTGTAAGCGCTCAATGAGGTCCGCAAAAAGCGGCGAATGGCGCGCTCGTCGTCAACAACCAAGACCCGCAGTCCCTTGTCATTCATGTTCGTACTCCCTCCCGGAGAGGTTGAGATTCTGCTTCTTGTCTGGCAAACCGCGTTGGTTTAAGCGGTATTGTAAAGGCGATCCTTGCCCCGCCAGCGGGGAGGTTTTCCGCCCAAATTTTTCCCCCATGCACTTCCACAATCCCTTTACAGATCGACAGGCCCAGACCCGTACCAACCACATTTTCAAAGCGTTTTACCCGGTAGAATTTTTCAAAAATGCGTTGTAGGTCCTCTTCGGGGATGCCTGGGCCGCGATCTTCCACATCGATTTGCAGGCTTTCGCCATTTTGACAGGCGCGGATCGTGATTGGCCCGTTTTCCGGCGAATACTTGGCCGCATTGTCCAGCAGGTTAATCAATACCTGGTTGGTTAAAACATAATCGATGGGCACCAAAGGAAGGTTGGGGGAAATATCGACATTTACCGGGTGGCTTTCCAGGCGCGTGCCCAGCGCGTTTAGCGCTGAACCGATTAGATCCTGCACATCGCATGGTTGGAGAGAAATGCGCAGAGACCCTGACTCAAGGCGGGTCATATCCAGCAGGTTGCCGACCAGCCGGTTCAGCCGCTCCGCCTCCCCAAAAGCCGTCTCTACAAGCTCCCGGCGCACTTCTACGTCAAGAACATCATCTTCCATGCGCAGGCTGCTCAGAACCCCGGTAATTGAAGCCAGCGGGGTGCGCAGGTCATGCGAGATGGAATTTAGCAGGGCAGTCTGCAGCTTATCGGTGGCACGTAATACTTCCGCCTGGCTCGCCTCTTCCGCAAACAAGGCCCGCTCGATGGAGGAGGCTACCTTGGTTACATAGGCGCCGAGCTGGTGCATTTGTTCGAGATGCAGGTCCGGCTCGCTGCCGGACAGCCGCACACCCAGCACCCCCAGGATTCCACGGTTGGTCTCAAGAGGAAAAAAGCGGAAACTGGCATACGAAAAAGTACCCGTGTTATAGCCTGCCGGGCGGCCTTGCTGGAAAGCCCATTCCGCGGCTGTCAATTCGCTCCGGTCAAGCGTTTTCCCGGCGCTCGACGCGCTCAACACCAACCCGGTTTTTTCAGTGTTATTATTTTCAGGCAGCAGGACCACGGCTTCCCGGTCAAACGTGCTCTGGATGTGCTGGACAGTCGTGTTTAAAATATCGGGCATATCCACAGCCGTAGCCAGGTCGCGGCTCAGCTCGTACAACTGGGTTACCTGTTCCGCTCGCCGCCGGGAGGCACGGGTTTGCGAACGCTCACGCGATACGAGCGTGCTGATAATCATGCTCACCACCAGCAGGCTCAAAAATGTAATGGCGTATTCCGGCGCGAAACCATCCAGACGGTAGTATGGGGGCACAAAAAAGAAATCAAAGGCCAGAATACTCAACAAAGCCGTCAAAAAAGCGGGGACCAGCCCTAAGAAAATGGAGGCGATGACCACCGCCAGTAGATATAACATAATCAGGTTGGCCGAACGTGAGATGATTGTGGGCGTGAGCAAGAAACCCAATACCGTAGGGACAACGGTCAGCGCCAGGCTGCCGAGAAACTGCATGCGCGAAATCCATTTCAAAAAGCGGGGTACCTGGAATGGATGGGGGGTGTAATCGCTGCCGACCACAAACACACTCATGGTCGGGTCTTCGCGGAGGAGCTGTTCCGCCAGGGTAGGGCCGAGCAGGCCGCGCAGCCGGCTGCGCGATGACCGGCCAACCATGATGCGGTGGATATGGTTCTTGCGGGCGTAATCCCGTACGGCTTCGACCACCGTATGCCCGGTGAGTGTCTCCGTCTTCGCGCCTAACAGCTCTGCCAAACGCAGGTGTTGGGTTACCGGAGCGTTCTTGTCGATCACATCGTCCGTGCGGTCCGGGGTTTGCACATACACTACGAGCCATTCAGCGCGGGTTTCATCAGACATGCGCCGGCCGGCTCGAACCAACCGGCTGCTGTTTGGGCTGTCGCTAACACAGACGAGTAAACGAGCCGAGCCCGTCTCGGTGTGGGCAAGGCCGCGGTTCTCCAGGTAGGAGCGCATAAAGACATTGGAGCGCAGGGCGACATACCGCAGGGTCAGCTCGCGCAGCGCAAAAAGATTGCTGGGCTGGAAGAATTTTTCCATATGCGCCTGAGCGCGCAGCGGGATAAATACTTGCTCGTTCTGGTAACGAGTCAGGAGCTCTTGCGGCGGCAGATCCACCATTTCAATCAGATCCGCGCTGTCGATGAACCGGTCGGGGATGGTATCGTGAACGACCACCCCGGTGAGGTAAGCAACTGCGTCCGCCTGGCTTTCAAGCTGGTAAATATTGAGCGTTGTGTATACATCAATCCCGGCGCTTAACAGTTCATCCACTTCCAGATAGCGCGCCTCATGACGCAAACCGGGCGGGTTTTTCCGGGCCATATGATCCACCAGTACGAGCTGGGGCTGGCGCGCCAATATTTTATCCAGATCCATCCCCAGATACGAGGTACCTGAGCTGGTCACGATCGACTGCGGAAAGGTGTCGAATTTTTCAAGCAGCTGCATCGCCAGCGGTTCACCGCGCGGCTCAACAAAGCCGGCCACCACATCGATGCCCGCTTGCTGGCGGCGGTAGGCTTCTTCTAACATGGCGAGGGTCTTTCCCGTACCGGGGGCATAGCCCAAAAAAACCTTCAGTTTCCCCCGGGATCTGAGGTTTTCCCTCGAGATCTCCCCTGCGGCTTGATGAAATCCTGCCTCGGGACGAGCCATGTTACTATCGGTCTTCGTTTTACCGTCCATGAATCGTCACCATCTTTCTATTATATATCTTATTCTAAATCCACTTTATTTCAGCACAAAAGAGGTCAAAAGGATGTAAAGAACCGGAGAGAATATGTTTTGTTTTTGTTATAGGTTGGTAAATTCACCGCAAGCCGGTTTGACTTGACCCGGACATAGCGTTTTTCCACAATTTAAGGTATGCTTAAAGCGGTTCCAACCAATTTGGCTGGAAGCCAACTTTGCATTGAACCAAAGTACTCTGGACAGGAGGCCACTGTGATTAAAGAAACCATCAAGGAAGCTGAAACCCGCATGAAGGGGGCAATCCAGTCGCTCGATGAGGACCTTAATGGCATTCGAACCGGTCGGGCATCGCCGGCATTGGTGGAACGCCTGCAAGTAGAATATTATGGGGCCCCTGTACCCCTCGTTCAGTTAGCCAGTATCAGTGTCCCTGAACCACGCGCGCTTCTCATCCGCCCCTTTGATGCGACATCGCTAAAGGCGATCGAGCGGGGCATTATGGCCTCTGACCTTGGCCTGACCCCCAATAATGACGGAAAGGTCATCCGGCTCAACCTGCCCCCGCTCACGCAGGACCGGCGGCGCGACCTGGTAAAGATTGTACATGACCGCCTTGAAGATGCGCGGATTGCCGTCCGTAATATTCGCCGAGATTTAATCAAAGACCTGCGGGAATTTGAAAAAGAAAAAATGATCTCCGAAGATGATCTCAAACAAGCGGAAGAAGAGTTACAAAAACTGACCGACCGGTTTATCCAACAGATCGACGCCATCGGTCAAAATAAAGAAAGAGAAATCATGGAGGTCTAGGCCTTGCCAACTGCGAAAACCAAAAAGATCGAGCAGTCAGAACCCATTACAAACCTTCCACAGCATATCGCAATTATCATGGATGGAAATGGCCGGTGGGCTGCCAGGCGCGGCCTGCCGCGCCTGGCAGGGCACCGCGCCGGCACAGAGAACTTGCGCCGCGTAATTCGCGCCTGTGTTGAATTTGGGGTGAAATATATGACCATTTATGCCTTCTCCACGGAAAACTGGGGCAGGCCTAAGGAAGAGGTTGAAGGACTGCTGCACATTCTGGAAGACGTCATCGACCGCGAGCTGGATGAACTGAACGGCGAAGGCGTGCAGTTACGCCATATCGGGCATCTGGACGCGCTCCCCCCCATGCTGCGTGAAAAGGTACTCAAAGCCGTCGAGCTTACGCGGGGAAACGACCGGCTGGTGCTCAGCCTGGCGTTCAATTACGGCGGGCGGGACGAGATCGTATGCGCGATCCGAGAGATCATCGCGGAGGGAATCCCGGTAGACCAGATCAGCCCGGATGTGGTCAGCCAGCACATGTTTACGACAGGCATCCCGGATCCAGATTTGATTATCCGCACCTCTGGAGAAATGCGGATCAGCAATTTCTTAATCTGGCAGGGGGCTTACTCCGAATGGTACGCAACTCGAACTTTTTGGCCGGATTTCGATCGCGACGAGCTGCGCAAGGCGTTGGTAGAATACAGCCGCCGCGACCGCAGGTATGGACGAGTTGGCAAGAATATGACCACACCCTCTTAAACCCTATGCTGGCCCAACGCCTCATCGTCACCATTTTGCTCATCCCGACAGGGATCTTCGTAATCGCCAGCGGTGGATGGGTTCTGGCTGTAGTGGTAATGGCAGCATTAGGATACGGAGCCTGGGAATACTGGCGGATTTTCGCGCAGGGAGGGTTTCACCCTTCCGCGCCATTGATTGTTACCGGCGTGGTCGGACTGGCGCTGGCCCGGCAAATCTTCGAGTTTTCAGGCAGCGACCTGATCCTCAGTGCTCTGGTTTTGATCGCCATGGGGGGCCAGGTTTTTCAATTTGAAAAGGGCAAGCAACTCATCCGCGGTTGACTTCAATATTACGCTGGGGGGCATCCTGTATCTGGGCTGGTTGGGCTCCTATCTGATCTCCTTACGGAATTTACCGGACGGCTTATGGTGGTTTTTGCTGGTGCTGCCCGCCACCTGGTTTGGGGACGGAGCAGCCTACTTCGTGGGCAGTCACTTTGGCCGGCATAAGATGAGCCCGCGGGTGAGCCCGAAGAAATCGTGGGAGGGCTATGTGGGGGGTGTCATTGGCGGAGCATTGTTCTGCATGCTGCTGGCCAGCCTGTGGCATTTGCGCGCGCCGGCGATAACACCGGTCAGGGGGCTCATCGTGGGACTGGTCATCGCGGGGTTATCCCCATTGGGTGACCTGGGTGAGAGCATGTTGAAACGCGGCTTCGGGGTAAAAGATTTCGAGCCATCTGTTACCGGGACATGGGGGAATCATGGACCGCATCGATTCCTGGTTATGGGGAGTCGTGATTGGTTATTACTTGATCATTTTTGCGTGGATATAGCAACACAGGCCGCGCTCCGTTTTACCGGAGCGCGGCCTGTGCTGTTTCATCGGATGCCACGCCAGCAATCTGTTTTGTAAAAAAAACCAAATAGGTGTTTGATGCGTTTGTTCAGGGCGGATTGGCCGCCCGAAAATCATATACTGTCCGTTTTTTTTCGGAGAGGAGGTAGGATGAACAACAATCAAATCCGAGCTACGGAGCCGAATTTAAAGACCGGCCCAACGCGTAACCTGGCGCTGGACCTCGTACGGGTGACCGAAGCGGCGGCGCTGGGGGCTGCCCGGCACATGGGCCGCGGAGACAAAATCGCGGCGGATAAAGCGGCGGTCGACGCGATGCGCCTGATCTTGAACACGGTGGAAATGGATGGCGTGATCGTCATTGGGGAAGGCGAGAAAGACCAGGCCCCGATGCTGTATAACGGCGAGCACCTGGGCACCGGCCAACCACCCCTGCTGGATATCGCGGTTGACCCGATCGACGGCACGCGCCCGCTGTCACTGGGACAGTGGAATTCCATCGCCACCGTGGCGCTGGCCCCGCGCGGGACGATGTTTGATCCGGGACCAGCATTCTATATGTTTAAGATTGCCGTAGGCCCTGAAGCGCGGGATGCGATCGATATTGAAGCGCCCGTGGAGGATAACCTGCGCAACATCGCCCGGGCGAGGGGCGAAGATGTCGAAGACCTTACCGTGGTGATCCTCGACCGGCCGCGCCACGAAAAATTGATCGCGGAAGTACGCGAGCGGACAGGGGCGCGCATCCGGCTGATCCCCGATGGGGATGTGGCCGGGGCGCTGATGACCGCCTGGCCCGGCTCTGGGATCGACGTGCTGCTGGGCACCGGCGGGTCCCCGGAAGGGGTGATCGCGGCGTGCGCGCTGCGCGCGCTGGGCGGCAATATCCAGGGCAAACTGGTAGCGCGAACTCCAGAGGAACAGGAACGGGGCGAAAAACTGGGCTACGACTTTGACAAGGTGCTTAATGATGGATGACCTGGTCTCCTCGAATGACGTGTTTTTCGCGGCGACGGGGATTACCAACGGCGACCTGCTCAAAGGGGTGGATTACTTTGCCCATGGGGCCACCACCGAGAGCCTGGTGGTGCGCGGGCTGACCGGCACTGTCCCGCCGCATCCTGGCTACGCACCGGCTGGATAAGCTGGGCAGGATCAGCAGTATTCCGTACTAGAACCCGGGTTCGTTGAATGGCGAGGCGCGCCTCGCCATTCAACGAACTAAAACCTCGTTTAGCGGATGGTATAGACTGCGTTTACTTCAACCCGCAGAATGATCTGACCGGCGGATACGGGCACCGGAAGAAGCGTCCATCGCCATGCCGCCCTTGCCTTCGAAAACGGGAACCGGGGGGTTGCTGGAGTAAACGTTCATGGTTTGCAGCTCACCCAGGGCTACACCGGCAGCCTGGGCGATTTCTTCCGCCTGGCTGCGCGCGCTGTCTATCGCCAGGCGGCGCGCTTCTGAGATAGCCTGGGATTTATCCAGCACATCAAAGTTGATGCCGGTGATATTGTTAGCGCCCGAGCGAACCACAACATCCAGCAGGCTGCCCAGGATCTGCAAGTCGCGGACGGTGACGTACACGCTGTTATCCACGTTATAAGCGGTCCCGGTCAGCTGGCCCTGGGGATCGTACTGCTGCTGCGGGTTGATGCTGAAACCGGAGGTCTGGATATCTTTGGCATCAATGCCCAGTTCTTTAAGCGCCCCGGAAACTGCCTGGGCCTTGTCATTATTCTGGCTGAGGGCATCCGACACGTTGGCGGACTGGCTGTGCACACCGATATATACATAGGCCACATCCGGCGAAAGGGTAACCTGTCCGACGCCATTCACAGAGATCGTGCGCGGTTGGGGAGGCTGGCTGTACTGCTGAGCCGGAGCTTGAACCGGGGACCCCGCGGACGGGGCAGATGGAGCCACACAGGCGCTCAAAACCAGTACGGCGATCAGACTGACAAACAATAATACGTTCTTCATGGCGCTTCTCCTTGCAAAGGCAACATCGAGCAGAGTTTACTTCTTCTGTATATCAGACGAAAAAAGAAGCGGAAAGTTCCACTGAAAAGATCCCTGCGACTGCCTGAACCCCACCTATCCGCGATGTGAATGGCCTTCGATCTATACAATGGTGACTATTATAATCCGGTTTAACAATGTTCCATTCCCTATCAATACTGTCAATTTAATTTACCCGCTTGTTTCTACCCCTTGCTTTTCTGTATAATCAACGTGACGTAGTTTTGACTTTTGTTCTAATTTGAGGTGCGCATGCCGGTGAATTTTCAACAGGCGCTGCAGCAAATCCGCGAGATGGGTAAGCAGGCCACCCAGGATCAACAGGCGGCTGGATGAGAAGCGCGCTGAAGCAGAGGCGCTGTTTGTGCAGTTTGCCGAACGAGCTGGATACGCTGGAACAGCTGGTCGAGCGGGCAGGCGCGGATAACCCATCGCTGCGCTGCGCCGCGCCGCTGTGCGAGTATCTGAACCAGACCTTCCCCACCCCGGCATTGGAAAGCGGTTATACGCTGCTCGCCGCGGATGGATCGCAGATCAACCCGGACCGGCATGCGATGGTGGAATTTGGGGCGATCAACGTGGGCGCGATCCGCATGCTGCCAGGTCAGGGGCAGGCGCCGGAGGAGACTGGTGCAAAGCCAGATGATGTTCCTGCAGGACCTGTTTACCGCCAGCGGCAACCTGCTCACCGATGATCTGGTGGCGCTCAAGCGCGACCTGGCCGAGCGCCAGGTGCTGGCGGAACTGGCGCGCAGCCAGCCAGGCCCAGCCGTCGCGCTGACGGATGGCCCGTTAGAGCTGTTCCGCGAGCCCAAAGGCATGGCGGAATTTACCGAAGGGTTAAAGAAGTACCAGGAGGTGCTGAGCCAGCTGGCCGACCTGGACGTCGCCACTGCGGGGTACGTTGACCGCCCGCGGGGAGATCTGCTGGTGCGGCTGTTGGAACTGGTGATCCTGGAGCGGCGCGGGCAGTTGAACAAGGCCGGTCAGGAGCGCCCGCTGCAAGGGGTGTATGATACCTACCTGATGCGCACCCTGCTCAAACCAGGCCAGCGCTCGGCGGTGCTGGGCATCCATTCCGGCTCGGCGCAGAGTTTCAAAGGCCGGCTGGCGCTGCACTTCTTCTTCCTGAACGTTGGCCGCCCGGGGCACCCCTACTTCTCGCGGGTCGAGATTCCGCGCTGGGTGGCAGACAGCGAGCGCCTGCTGAACCTGCTGCACGCCTGCCTGCTGGCGCAGGCGCAGCACCTGGGGGCGCGGCCCTACCCTTACATCCTGCACCGCGCGCACGAGATCGCGGTGATTTCCTTTGACGAAAAAAATCAGCTGGAGAACATGATTGTGGCCGAGCTGCGCCGCCAGGGTGTGCCGGTTGACGACCGCTCGAACAAACAAATCGCCAAAGACAGCCGCTATTCTTAACCCGGCTGTCACCGCACGCCATGACACCTGTTCTGTCAATTGCTTCTACTGTATTTTTATAACTGAAGACTGACGACTGAATACTGACAACTATTCACTGAGGACTTTTTATGACCGAAATTGAAATCGGACGGCTCCTGCGCGCCAGCACCACTGCCTGTGTGGTCGGCTGCCGCGTCTCGCAGGCCAATGCGCCGGAGTTTGGCGGGCTGGTGCGCATCCCGCTGGACCCTGACTATGCGATCTACGGCCTGATCTACGATATCCACATCGAGGACGATGGGCTGGTGCGCCAGCTGGTCACCGCGGAACAGGTGGACGAAGACGTGATCCAGGATAACCGGATCAACCGCAACGTGCCGGTGGAAGTGAGCGTGCTGCATGTGGGTTACCGGCAGGCCGGGCACGTCCACCACCTGCTGCCGCCGCGCCCGCCGCTGAGCCTGGATGCCATCTACGTGTGCGGGCCAAAGGAAGCCTGCGCGTTTACCGAAGCCGGACGGTTTGGCTACTTCCGCCACATCCTGCGGGCGGCGGACCTGCCGGTCGGTGAGCTGCTGGCGGCGCACATCCAGCTGGTCAACCGGAACCACCTCGAGTACAACAACTGCAACTGGGCCAGCAGCGCGGTCCAGGAATTGATCACGCTGCTGCGCGACGATTATCCCACGCTGATGACAGTGCTGGGCTCGCTGACGGATATCACCGGTTGAGGCGGCCATGAACAATATGCTCTTTCCCCCGCTCCTGCGCAAGAACGACGAAGAAAACGCCGCCATCGGCTACGTGGTCGGCGGCGGCTTGAAAGAAAACCTGCACGTGCGCCTGACCGTGCCGGCCCAGGAAGTCCAGGAAGGCTCCTTTGTGATCATCGACAGCGGCGGATTGGCGCTTCTACGGGCTGGTGACCGACCTGCAGCTTGGGCGCAACGGACCCGCGCTTTGCCGACGAACAGAGCGAGACGCGCCTGCCCGGCGGGCTGGCCGGGCTGCTGCACGGGCAAACGCTGTATACCAACCTGGAGGTGATGCCCGCGCTGATGCTGGAAATCGGGCCGGACCCGGGCAGCCCGCGCTACATGGAATGGCGCAAGGCGCACCCCATGATCCGACGCCGATCCCGATCAAGACCATTCCGGCGCACCACGCCCAGGTACGGCGGGCCGAGGCCGGCGATGTGGCCGAAATTTTTGGCGACCCGCATGAAAAGGGCAACTTCATCATCGGGCATACGCGCGAGCAGGGCCACCCGGTGTGCCTGGATCTGGACCAGCTTTGTGCAGCGCTCGTCGGGCATCTTTGGCGCGACCGGCACGGGCAAGTCCTTCCTGACCCGCATCCTGCTGGCCGGGCTGATCCACCACGACCGGGCGTCGGTGCTGATCTTCGATATGCACAACGAATACGGCCCGGACGACACCGCGTCGGACACCAACCAGAAGGTGCCCGGCCTGCGCAGCAAGTTCCCCGGCAAGGTGCGGATGGTGGGCCTGGGCCGCGACAGCACCGTGCGCGGGATGGTGCCCGACTTCCAGCTGGAGATCGCCGAAAAAGACATCAGCCCGGCGGACATCGAGATGCTCACCCGCGAGCTCAACCTGCGCGAGACCACTCCCACCACGCTCAGCGCTTTGGTACACGAATTTCATGAAAACTGGTTCCGCGAGTTCCGCGAAATGCGCCCAGGGGCGATCATCGAAACCGAAGAGGGCAAGAAGGTCCCTGCCCCAGACAGCGTGGAAGCCTGGGCCATGCGCAGCGGGGGTCAACACCCTCGCCGCGGCAGGCCTGCACCAGAAGCTGACGCGGCTGTTCAACCTGCCCTATATTGTCGAACAAGCCGGCGGCAGACACGACTCGGTGAGATTATCAACTCGCTGGAAGCCGGGAAGCACGTGGTGCTGTCGTTTGGCAAGCATGAGAGCGACCTGGATTATCTGCTGGTGACCAACCTGCTCACCCGCCAGATCCGCGAGCGCTGGGAACATACCACCAACGAGTTCCGCTCGGGGAAGAGCAGCAAAGAGCCGCGCCAGTTGATCATCGCCGTGGAAGAGGCGCACAAGCTGCTCAACCGCGAAATGGCGGCGCAGACCACCTTCAGCACCATTGCGCGCGAAATGCGCAAGTATTACGTCACGCTTGTTGATCATCGACCAGCGCCCCTCCCAGATCTACGATGAGGTGATGTCGCAGCTGGGCACGCGCATCTGCGGCTGGCTGGGCGACGACCTGGATATCCAGGCGGTACTTTCAGGGCTGGCAGGCAAAGACACCTTGCGCGGGATGCTGGCTCGCCTGCAGCCAAAAGAAGAAGTGCTGCTGTTGGGCTGGGGCGTGCCCATGCCCATCCCGGTCCGTTCGCAGGCGCTATAACGACCAGTTCTGGCGGGATTTGAAGGGCGACGCCTTTGACACCGCGAAGAAAGAGTCAGACATCATGAAAGAGCTGGGATTTTAAAAAAAACAGGACTGCGGTTCGAACCGCAGTCCTGTTTTTTTAGAACGGTTAGTGGCGCTTGCGCTTTTTCTTGCCTGAGCCGCCCGGCACGCCGCCGGATGGGACGGGCGCCGCCGCGATTGCGCGGGGCCTGAGCATGGGGCCTTATCCGGTACCCCGCTGTCACCAACAGGGGTGCTTTCAGAAGCGGCGCCATCGGCGCGGGCTTCGGCCAGGTTGGGGGCCTGCGGGCGGGGACGGAAGGAGAACAGGCGGCTGATGACGCCTATGCGAATGTCGGCCAGGAGCTGCTGGAACATCTCGGATGCGCGGCCCTTATACTGCACCAGCGGGTCGCGCTGGGCATAAGCCTCCAGACCGATGGAGACGCGCAGGGCTTCCACGCGGGTCAGGTAATCGACCCACAGCTCGGAGATCACGCCCAGCAGCAGCTGGCGCATGGCTTCGTTCAGGTCAAACCAGCCCAGCAAGTCCTTGACGGATTGGCGGTCTTCTTCGTTGAGGGTATTGAGCGGCTGAGCGGAAATGCTGTCAAAATATTCTTTGCCCAATTCATCCGCCAGGCGGCTCTGCAAGCGAGCATCGAGCTGGTTAATCAGGATATTGTTATGCTCCAGGCGGCTCCACTCAAAACGGCCCCAGGCCTCGCGCAGCACCTCTTGCGCGCCTTCTAACTGCTCAAGCACCTGCGCGGTAATTTCGGGCACGGGACGGTCCTGCAGCATCTGCCCGGCCAGGAAGGCATAATTCAAACGGCGGGTAATCTGGAAGCTCTGGCGGTGGCGTCTTGCGGTCAAAGACCATGCGCTGGCCCTGCATCATCACGCCCAGCATGTCCATCAACTGGCCCTCATCGGTGGTGTAATCGTCCAACGGGTCTAACAATGGATCCAGGTCGCGCGCAATGATCTTGCCTTCTCCCAACAGGCGATCGAACTGGCGCTCGAGCAAATCTTCGGCTTCCTGGAGCAGCTGGCTGGTGATTTCTGGCCAATCCATATCCTGAAACTGATTTGCGCGGATGTTCAGGGCTTCACCCAGGCGGCGCTCGATGGCGCCCACGACCCGGTTGATGGTCAGGGTAGTCAGATAGGCATCCACCTGGCCGCGCAGCTGGTCGCGCAGCTCTCCGGGTCCTCTTTGACCATGCGGAACTGCTCGCCGGTCAGGCGGAACTGCGGCAGGCGCACGATGGCTGCCACCTCATCCGAAAGCTCCTGCAGGCGCGGCGGAGCGCCCTCCTCCTCCCGGTCAGAGAGCGAATCGATGAACGTGTCCAGCGACTCAAAACGCTCCAGGCGCTGGGTTTCCAGGGAAGCCTCCGAACGGTCGAGGAGCTGGCGGAAGCTGTTGAGCATGTGTTCGCTTTCAACCTGCAGGGCGCGCCCGGCCAGGTTGAGCAGCTCCTCGCGCAGATGCGAAACTGCGGTTGGCGAAGCGCCAACCGTGGGGCCCTGAGCCGGCCGGTGCTCGAGCAGATAGTCGATCAGCAAAGCCATGCTGTAGGAGGGATAGCGCAGATCTTCAAAAACAATCGGCGGCTGGATTTCATCCAGGTAGGCCACCAGCTTCCAGGGACCTTCTTCGTCCTTGAGCGCCTGGGGGACACGCTGCTGCAGATCGGTGCGAAGCATCTCCGCCAGATCTTCGCTCAGATCTTCCTTGGTGAAGACGCGGTCGCGCTGCTCATAGATGCGCTTGCGCTGCGAATTGAGCACATCATCGTATTCGAGCAGGTGCTTGCGCACGTCAAAGTTGGCGCCTTCCACCCGCTCCTGCGACTGCTCAACCAGCCGGCCCACAATTCCGCTTTCGATCGGCAGGCTTTCATCGATGTTCAGGCGAGCCATGAGGCCTTCCACCTGCTTGCCGCCAAACAGGCGCATCAGCTCATCATCCAGGGAAAGGTAAAAGCGTGAGGAGCCAGGGTCGCCCTGACGGGCAGCGCGACCGCGCAGCTGGTTATCGATGCGGCGCGCCTCGTGCCGTTCGGAGCCGACCACGTGCAGGCCACCCAGTTCGCGCACCTGCTCCATCTCGTGCATGTACTGGAAGAAGGCATTTACCGCTTCTTCGTAGATGCCGAAATCTTCCGCGGTCAATTTCTGGAGCGCCTGGTAGCGCTCTTCATGGGTCATGTTGTAGGCATCTTTGCCAGCGCGTTCCAGAACGCGGTTGATATCGCCCAGGATTTCCTCATCCAGGTCGCCGCCCAGTTTGATATCGACACCACGGCCGGCCATGTTGGTGGCGATGGTCACTGCGCCAAAAGCGCCCGCCTTGGCAATGATCTTCGACTCTTCATCATGCTTGCGCGCATTCAGCACCTGGTGCGGAATGCCGCCTTGCAAGGTCTTGATCAGGCGTTCGCCGCTCTCTGCCGGAAGTTCGAGGATGCGCAGCAGCCGCTCGACGTTGGCGGGCTCTTCCGGGTTGAAGGACATGTTGATCCCCAGGCCGCGCGCCAGCTGGCGCAGGTCGCCGGTTTCGATCTTATCCAGCGGCGGGTTCAACGGCTGCAGCTCAGGAATGGCGCGCTCAACAATCTGGACGTTCTTCATCTCCAGATAATGATCACGCAGCAGCGAAAACCTGCACCAGGCGGCGGATGGTATCGGCGGCTAGACGGTCAGAAAGCCGTTCCGAATGCTCCACGGAGGTTGTGCCAACCAGCTGCGGGCGACCGATGATATGGTAGTGGAGGATTTCCTGCGTTATGGCGCGCAGCTTGGCTTCCTCGGTGCGGTAGACCACATCCGGGAAATCTTTCCGGCGCCAGAAAATGGGCGACTTGCGCTGGTCGCTTTTCTTCGCATAATACGTAAATTTGTATCCCTGATCGTCTTTCGCCTCGACGGTGATGAAAGGCGATGCCGGCCGGCCGGCCTGGTATTCCAGGTTGGTGGGGATGGGCAGCACATCCAGCTTGTAAATCTTCCAGAATTCTTCGCCTTCGGTCACTGCCGTACCGCTCATGCCGGCCAGCTTCTCATACATGCGGAAGTAGTTCTGAATGGTGATGGTGGCGTAGGTGACGTTTTCTGCTTCAACCTTGACGCCTTCCTTGGCCTCGACCGCCTGGTGCAGGCCATCCGACCAGCGCCGGCCAGGCATCAGGCGGCCGGTGAATTCATCGACGATGACCACTTTCCCGGCCTGGACCAGGTAGTCCTTGTTGCGGCGGTACAGGTACTGCGCGCGCAGCGCCTGTTCCAGATAGCCCATCATGCGAGCCTGTTCTGGGGTAATATCTTCGGGCCGGTCGGGGTCGCGCAGGGGCACTTGCAGAAGCTGCTCCACATGCGCCTCGCCCATCTCGGTCAGCGAAACACTGCGGTCTTTTTCGTTCACCTCGTAATCTTCGGGGTTCAACTGGCGGACCACCTGCGCCATGCGCACATACCAATCCGATTCATCATTGGAAGGGCCAGAAATGATCAGCGGGGTGCGGGCTTCATCGATGAGGATGTTGTCAACCTCATCGACAATGGCGATAGTAATGCCCGCGCTGGACGCGATCTTCCAGGCGGTTGGTCAGGTTATCGCGCAGATAATCAAAACCGAATTCGCTGTTGGTGCCGTAGGTGATATCGGCCTGGTAGGCCTCGCTGCGCAAAACCATGCGCAGCTGGTGCTGATCTTCATGCGGGGATGTTTTTTCGAGATCAACGACAAAGGCGTTGCGCCCGTTCTCGGTGCGCGCAGCCATCTGCAATACGCCAACCGACATGCCAAGGGCGTTGTAAATCGACGCCATCCAGCGCGCATCGCGGCGGGCCAGGTAATCGTTTACGGTCACCAGGTGCGCGCCGCGGCCAAGCAGCGCGTTCAGGTACAGCGGCAGGGTAGCCACCAGGGTTTTCCCTTCCCCGGTGCGCATCTCCGCGATTTTTCCCTCGTGCATGACCATGCCCCCCAAAAGCTGTACATCATAATGGCGCAGGCCAAGGGTGCGTTTGGAGGCCTCGCGAACAGCAGCAAATGCCTCGATCAGCAGATCGTTCAATAATTCCTGCTGAATCTTGCGGCGTTCCTTTTCGTCCTCAACGCCATCCAGTTCTTCGGCAATGCGGGCGCGGAATTCATCGGTCTTCGCGCGCAGAGCCTCATCGCTGAGTTTTTCATAGTCCGGCTCTATCGCGTTGATCCGCTCAACATTTAGAGAAAGACGGTCCACTTCACGTTTATCGGGGTCCATCCCCAGTACTTTTGCAATCTTCGTAAACATATTCCCTCGATCCAAAATTCGGGTGTCCGCATGGTGTACTACTCTTGATATTTCAACACACCGATAACGCTTCCTATATAACTCGTCAATTATAAAGATAGTTGGGGTAGATGGCAAGAAAGGAAATTCTCATCCATGGCTACATTAATAAAGAGTAAACTTCTCCGCTTCTTAAGATTAGAAGCAGTCTGAAGTGCTATAATGTTTTTAAGCGGGCGAGCGCCATTCTCAGGTGTCCCCGCCATTGTTAAGAATCAAAACAGAACAAAATTCCTTGGATTAGCCAACCCACCAACCTCTATGTCCTTCGTACACCTCCACGTCCATTCTCAATACTCGCTGCTGGACGGCTTTAGCAATATCAAGAAGCTGATCAACCGGACCAAAGAACTTGGTATGCCCGCGGTCGCCCTGACGGATCACGGCAATATGTATGGGGTGATCGAGTTTTTCAACGCGGCCAAAGCAGCGGATGTCAAGCCCATTATTGGCGTGGAAGCGTATATGGCCGCGCGCCGGATGCAGGACCGGGATGCGCAAGCTGGATAAGCATTCGCACCACCTGCTGCTGCTGGCAGAAAACCAGACCGGTTACCGCAACTTGCTGAAAATCGCCAGCGCCGCGCAGCTGGACGGCTTCTATTACAACCCGCGCATTGATCACGAATTCCTTGAAAATCACGCCGAGGGGATTATTGCTACCTCGGGCTGCATGTCCGCTGAGATCCCGCGGGCGCTGCGCGAGCGCGGGCCGGATGAAGCCCGGCGCTTGCTGGACTGGTACTACGAGGTGTTTGGCCCGGACCACTTTTACCTTGAGCTGCAGCGCCATGATATCCCCGAGCTGGAAAAGATCAACCGCGATCTGCTTCAGCTAGGCAAGCGCTACCAGGCCAAATACGTTGCCACCAATGATGTCCATTACATTAACCCCTCTGACGCCCGCCTGCAGGATATCCTTCTGGCAATCCAGACCGGGGCGCTAATCACCGATCCAAACCGCTTCCGCATGAGCGTGGAGAGTTTCTACCTGCGCACGCCGGAAGAAATGGCCGCGCTGTTTTCGGAAATGCCTGAAGCGCTGTCGAATACGCTGGAAATCGCCGACCGCTGCAATGTGGACCTTTCCAGCAAAGGCTACCACCTGCCGCGCTTCCCTTACCCGCCCGGTTATACCGATGAGACCTATTTGCGCGAGCTGTGCGAAGAAGGCCTGCGCCGCCGCTATGGGGAAGCCGGCGCCCGGGACCAGACGATCCGCGAACGCCTGGAATACGAGCTGGGCGTCATCCACCAGATGGGCTTTGACGCGTACTTCCTCATCGTTTGGGATCTGTGCCGCTTCTGCTCGCGAAAAGGGCATCTGGTATAACGCGCGCGGATCGGCGGCCGGTTCGATGGTGGCGTATACGCTGGATATCACCCTGGTGGAGCCGGTGGGCTATGGGCTGATCTTCGAGCGCTTCCTCAACCCTGGGCGCATTGAAATGCCGGATATCGACCTGGACTTCCAGGATGATAAACGCTCGAAAGTACTGGAGTACTGCGCCCAGAAGTACGGGGATGATAAAGTGGCCCAGATCATCACCTTTGGAACGTTGGGAGCAAAAGCCGCTATCCGGGACGTAGGCCGGGTAATGGATATTCCGCTGACAGAGGTCGACCGGGTGGCAAAGCTGATCCCAGGCATCCCGGGCAAATCGGTTTCGATCGCGGAAGCATTGGAGCAAGTGCCTGAGCTGAAGAAGCTGTACGACGAGACCGATTACCTGAAGGATTTGATCGACACCGCCGCTCAAATGGAAGGCGCGATCCGCAATGCGGGCACCCACGCGGCGGGGGTGGTGATCACGGATGAGCCGGTGGTGAACTACGTGCCGCTCAACCGCCCGACCTCCGGGTCCGAAGACAGCCCCATCAAGACCGTTACACAGTTCGAAATGTCGATCATTGGCTCGCTGGGGCTGCTCAAGGTCGATTTCTTGGGCCTGCGCACCCTGACCATTATGGCGCGCGCGTGCGAGTTGATTAAAAAACGACATGGGGCCGATCTGACCCTGGAAAATATCCCCATCCAGGACGCAGAAACGTTCCAATTCATCAATAAGGGCCACACCGCGGGCGTCTTCCAGCTGGAAGGCAACGGTATGACGCGTTATGTGGTGCAGATGCAGCCGCAAAATGTCGATAACGTTATTGCGATGGTAGCGCTCTACCGGCCTGGCCCATTGGAATTTATACCCACCTATATCAAGCGCATGCACGGCGAGGAAAAGGTCGAATACCGCCACCCCGCGCTGGAGCCGATCTTCCAGGAAACGTACGGCATTCCGGTCTACCAGGAACAGATCATGCGCGCGGCGGTGGACCTGGCCGGTTATACCATGTCAGAGTCGGATGAGCTGCGCAAGGCCATTGCCAAGAAGCTCAAAGATAAACTAATGAAGCACCGCGAAAAGTTTATCGCGGGGGCCGTGCAGGCGCGGCATGGTCAAAGAAACGGCGGGAGCAATCTTTACCGATTGGGAAGAGTTTGCCCGGTACGGGTTCAACAAGTGCCTGCCGGGGAACGTAGAGGTGATCGATGCCAGCAGCGGGCGGATGGTACGCGTGGAAGACCTGTACCAGCAAACGATCCAGCTTCGTGGGACAGTCACATTAAACACAGACACGCTGAAGCTCAAGATCGGCCGGGTGGCGCGGGTGATGGAGAATGGGGTCAAACCCGTCTACCGGCTGGTTACTGCTTCAGGCCGCAGCATCGAAGCAACAGCAAACCACCCATTCTTTACCACCAGTGGGTGGCAACGACTGGACCAACTGAAACCTGGCGACCATATTGCCACCCCACGCATCATCCCGGTAGAAGGACAGCGAGAATGGCCGGAGCACGCGGTGATCAGCCTGGGCCACCTGCTGGCCGAGGGCAACCTGTGCCACCCCCACTCCGTATACTATTACAATCAGGATCAGGCCGAAGTGGATGACTTCGTCCAGGCCGCCGAGCAATTCGCAAATGTGCATTGCTCGGTAAAGATGCACAAAGGCACCTGGTCCGTCTATGCCGGGCGGGTGGATCGCCAATCCCCACCTGAGATATTTGTATGGGCTGGCGGGCTTGGTTGCCTTGGAAAAACCGCTCGGGACAAGGAAATCCCTGCCGAGGTTTTCGAGCTGACCAACCGGCAGATTGGCCTGCTGATCAGCCGGATGTGGCAGGGGGATGGACATATCGACCAAACCAGCCGCTGCCTTTTTTATGCAACAGCCTCTGAACGCCTCGCCCACCAGCTGCAGCACCTGCTGTTACGGTTGGGAATTCTCAGCAGCATCCGCACAGTCACGTTCCCTTATAAGGAGGGCCGGACCGGTTACCAGTTATTCGTCACGGGAAATGAGAACCTGGATCGTTTTGACAGAACGATTGGGTGCCATATGATCCCATCGACGAAACGATCCACACTAAAGGAACTGGTTCTAGAAACAATTCCGGGTGCAGCTGGGACAAAAGATATTATCCCAACTACCGCTATTAAACCACTGGTGCGCAGCGCGAAAGGTTCGGCGGGGATCACCTGGAAAGCGCTCAACGCGGAGGCTGGAATTGCGCAACGGGAATTCTATCCCACCAATTCCACTGGAAAAATTGGTTTCAAACGAGATACAGTAGGGCGGCTGGCAACCTACTTTGACGATCCCGCACTGAAACAATATGCCGAAAGCGATCTCTACTGGGATAGGATTTGCTCTATCGAACTGGTTGGCGAAAAGCAGACCTACGATCTGGAAGTGCCCGGGACGCACAATTTCATTGCCAATGATATTGTCGTGCACAACAGCCATGCCGCGGATTACGGCATCATCGCGGTGCAGACCGCGTATTTGAAGGCGCATTAACCGGCCGAGTACATGACCGCCCTGCTCTCGGCGGAAAAGAACGATACCGCGAAAATCGCCTTTTACGTGGCCGACTGCCGCTCATTGGGTCTGGATGTACTGGCGCCAGACGTCAATAACTCGGAATGGGACTTTACTATCGAGGACCGCCCTGAACAGAAAGCGGCCATCCGCTTTGGTCTGGGCGCGGTAAAAAACGTCGGTCAGGGCCCGGTGGATTTAATTCTGGAAGCGCGCCGGGGCGGCGCGTTTAACAACCTGAATGATTTTATCCAGCGAGTAGACCTGCGCGGGGTGGGAAAGCGCTCGCTGGAGTGCCTGATTAAGGTCGGCGCGCTGGACTCGCTTGGCCCGCGTACCGCGCTGCTCGAAGCTTTAGACCAGATGCTGTCCGTCAGCACCAGTCATTTTAAAGCGTTACTAAGCGGGCAGTTGAGCTTTTTCGGCAGCTTCGCCGAATCGGTGGATGAAATTATCCTGCCCTTCGCCGCATCGCTGGATACGCGCGAGCAGTTGGAGTGGGAGCGCGAACTGTTAGGGCTGTACGTATCCGCCCACCCCCTGACCCCTTACCTGCCGGCGCTGCGGCGAAAAATCACTCACTTCTCCGGCCAGTTGGGCGAGGCACACGACAAAGAAAAAGTCTCCGTGGCCGGCATGGTAACCAAGTTCCGCCAGCACCAGACAAAAACCGGCAAGACGATGGGTTTCGCGACCCTGGAGGATATCCAGGGGCCGATCGAGCTGGTGCTTTTCCCGCGCACCTGGGACCGGTACAGCAAGCTGATCATGCCGGACCGCGTGCTGGTGGTGGAAGGCAGTGTCGACGCAGCCACCGGGGACCCGAAGATACTGGTTGACCGGATGGATGAAATCGACCTGGAAGAAGCCCTGAACGTCCCCGAAATCGATATCAGCGCGTTTATTCCGCCGGCTGTGCTGGCGGTCTACGGCGAGAAAGGGATGCCAACCCACCTGGAGGATGCGCCATTTGAAGAGCAAAATGGCGCGCTAGCAGAAGATCTGGATGATGCGCCATTCGAAGTGCAAAATGGCGCGCCATTTGAAGTGCAAGATGGTGCGCCCATCGAAGCGGTAAATGGCGGCGGGCTGTTTGAAGAGCCGTTTGGCGCAGCGCCCATATTACCCCAAAGCGCTTCGACCGGCAACGGAATGAGCCGCCTGGAACCATCCCCAAAAGAACCGCCGCGGCGCGTGGCAGAATCGAGGCCCGGCCTGCCTATCCCAGAGCCAGCGGGAGGAAGAATCCCGGCGGAGGAAAAACTCCCCGCGGGGAAACCCGCCGCAGCCGCCTGGGATGACGACGGTCCACCGCTTTGGCCAGATGACTGGGATCAGTTTGAGCCGCCAGCGGAAGATGATTATTTGCGGCCAGCCCAACCCGCGCCCCAGGCAAAGGCGACCATGGCTGGCATCGTTCAGGCAGCCAATGACCCATTTGCGCAATCCCCGGCGGAAACAACGTCTGGCAGGCCGGAAAGTAAAGAACCCGAGCAGATCGTCAGGGCTCAATTTTCCGTCACGAATACCACTCCGGGCGCTCTTCCATCCGGGGAAACGCAGCCGCCGCCATTCCTATCCATGCCATTCTTTGTCCCAACAGCCGCTATGACGATAACCTCCCCCGGCGAAGGGCAGCAGGAAGAGGACAAGGAACCGCGCCAGCTTACCGTAATCTTGCGTTCAGGATCCGACAAAGCCCACGATGTGCGCCGCCTCAGACGCATTCACGGAACATTGCGTTCTTTCCCCGGGAAGGATAAATTTGCCTTTCTGGTTTTTGAGGGCGGGCGGCGATTCTTAATGGAATTTCCCAACGACACGACCGGTATTTGTTCTGAGCTAATCCGAAAAATCATCGAGCTGGTCGGTGAAGGGAACGTCCGGGTCGAACCGATAAAAATTCAATAATCCCCACCCCAACCGGTTTACCTTAGCACCGCGGGTAAGTACGTTGGATAGGCCGTGTAGTAGCCGGAAAATGGTCCTTCGATCGTATCCCGATCGATGATCTTCACCCGCCAGTAATAGTTGCCAAAGTCTAGCTTTCGAACCGGCTGGTGTTCATTATTCACCGTGGTCACCGCATAGCGGATGACCGAAAAATTGGGCATGTCGGAAATCTCCAGCCGGTAGCGGTCCGCCCCGTCTACTGCCGACCAGGTAAAGAGGGGTGTCCCATCTACCCGCGCCGTGGGATAGATCAGCCCGGGCGCCGGGTAACGCTTCCAGGATTGGACAGGAGCAGAAGGCAGCCCGGCCTTTAACGAGCCGTCCAGCGGGGTAACGCGCCAGTAGAATGTCCCATCGCGCCAGCCAGCCGGGATGGTATAACAACGCTGCTCCGTTTGACCGCCCACAGCATCGATAAACTTAAAAGAACTGTCTCCAGAGATTTCCAGCCGGTATTTCCATGCCCCGCCCGTGGGATCCCAGCACAACGTGGGGTTATATTGCGCGGGTGACTGGGCAGAAGTTTCCGGGAGCGTTTGCAGGCCGGTTACCTGTGGGGGCTGTCCGGTAAACGAAACAACATTCGAAACCGGGTTGGAGATGGATGGGCTCCGGTTGGTTCGAACGCGCGCATAATAGGTCTTGCCATCGATAAAGGTGATCGCATCGGGTGTGTACGTATTCATTTTTGTCGGGCTGGTGAGCACCCGCGGGTAAGCAAAATCGGCGTCATCGTCAATTTCAACATCATAACTGTATGCGTCTTCCGTCAGTGTCCACGAAAGAACGGGCGTCCAGAGGTCTTTGGTTATCGTGAGCCCCTGCGCGGGCATTCCTTTCAGTTCGAAGGCACCAGCCTGGCTCCACTCACCCAGGGAACCTCCCGGCGTATACACCGGACTCACCTGCCAAATGTAGGTTCCATCTCCCACGACCTCCCCCGCATCTCCCACGACCTCCCCCGGAAATGTAAAGATGGCCGCGCTGGTGGGATTGGAGGTGGAAAGCCAGCCGTTCAAATGGGAGTCTGTACCCAACCTCAGCGTGTAGTAGCTGACCTGCGGAACTTCCACCAGCGGCTGCCAGGTGAAAGCAGGCAGGGCGGCAAAGGTTTTGCGGCTGTCGCCCCCTGAAAAAGGCGGCGTCAATCCGGACACCCGGTCACTAACGCTGACAAAGCTGTTGAGCTGGTTGCTCCCATTTTCGCCGGGGGTAATATTGGGGTCGGTCGGGAGCGAGTCTTGGGGCCGCCCGCCGCTGAATGGCAGGCTAACAACGGCGACTGACAGGCTTATTTCCTCCGCTGACCGGGCAATGGTGCTGCCGCGGAGGGTGATTTCCAGGTGCCCGGTTGCGCTGTCGTATGCGATCCCAGCGTCCGCCAGTTCAGATAATTTTCGTGGCAGGTGCCAACCTTTTGAAATGCTATCCGAGTTATAAACACGAACGGAATCCGCGTTAAAAAGCCCATCGATTTTATCAATATAAATGACCATCTCCGGAAGATGAACAGGGGTGGTGACGATATTGTAGCCTTGCGGGTCCCAGATGGCTCCCGAGCCAGGAATACGGTCTGTATCGATATAGACAGCATAGCGCATGTTGGCGCCCGCGTTCGCATTAAAGCCAATATACCAGTTGGCGCCGCCCTGCGTGACGGATAGGCGGGTAAGATCGTAGGTGGCAGCGCCAGTGTCACCGGGCGGGTCAGCAGCAATGACCGGCAAACTGTTTTCACCCAGGCTGCGCGCAGGGCGCCAGCGGCTTTGCGCGGCAATGTAGAAGCGGGTGGGTTCACTCCAATCGCCGAGTTGATCAGTGCCGTTCATCCCGACCACGCGCCAATAATAGGTGCCAGCGGCAAGGCGGGTGGGATGGCTGTACGCCGGAAAATCAACCGCGTACCAGACCGGCGAGCTGTCAAAGTCACTGTCAGGACGAATCTGGATGCGATACGCCGTAGCGCCCTGAAGCGGCATCCATTCAAAGAGCGGGACCGTCTCCACCCATTCAGACCCGGCGGCTGGGCGCAGCGGCTGGATCACAGTCCGTTGGCGCCGGAAGCAGGGCTGGGTCATACCGCATTCTCCAGGTCTGGCTCCACGGGCCGCCCAGGGAACGAACCCGCCAGTAGAAATCCGTCTGGCCGCTGCCATGCGGCAGTAGCATCGGCCTGGGCAGGCACCGCATTCATGTTTTCGGTATCAAATGTGTACCGGGTCGATGCAAACTCGGGCGTGTCCGCTACCTGTATCTGGTAAAGGGCCGCCTGAGTCTGCTCCACGCCATTCAAAACGCGTTTCCACAGAAACGCTGGCAGTGGAGCGATATTCTCCAATCGCGGGTTCATCTGCGGATCAGGCGCATAATACATATTCGGGTAAACCTGCACGGGCGCGCCCGCCGCCGCATCGCAGACGAAGGTCCAGGTGTCGCTGGGCCTTCCGGGCTGCTCACTGGCATCGCGCGGGATCACGCGCCAGAAAACGCGCATCGGCTCCGCGAGGGCGAGATCAGGCTCAAACGGCGGGCAGTTATTTTCCGGATCAGGAAACGCATAGAATGGCACGCGGATATCGTTTGCCAGCAGCGGGGAACTGAATTCAGCATTGTCATCGACTTCCAGCGTATATTCCGCCGCGCCAGGCACCGGGGTCCAGGTGAAAAAAGGGTCGTTGGCATATAGAAAATTATCAGCCGGGGTCAACAGGCCGGGCTTCTGACTCCAGATCCGATCGAACGAGAAATAAGGTGTCCATTCCGCAGCGTTCGAATTGCCAGAGACCACGCGCACGCGCCAGTAATAGCGGGTGTTATTATCGACAAACTCAGGGGGCGTATAGCGGTTGGCGAAAGTATCCACCTGGGTCGTTTGCGCAGGGGGGAAGGCAGGGTCAGGCGCGTATTGCAGCACGTATTTTTGCGCGCCTCGCACCGCGGACCAGCGGAAGGTGGGATTAAAGGCCAGCTCGGACTGGTTTGCCGGCTCGAGCAGTTGGGGTAAGAATTCCGCATGATAGTCAAATATAACCTTGCGGGTTTCGCCTGGGTCGCCTGGCAGCGGCGGGTCGCCGGCCTGCATGGGGACTACTCGCCAAAAATACGCTCCATCCGCAAGCTTACTGGCGATCTGGAGGTGGGTGCTGATGGTCGTCTCTTGATAGAAAAGCGGGTCAAAATCCTGTTCCTGAGCAACCTGAAAGGCATAATGGGTTGCGCCCAATACCGCCGTCCAGGAGAAGGCCGGGCGGACCGCCCCACCCGGCGGATCGGTGAAAGCCAGGGCAGCGCCATCCTCGGGAAGCAGCAGATTGGCTGCGTTGCGCGCGGACAGATCAGACCCGGTCTTGCGCCAGTCTTTGCGGAATGACCAGGCCAGGCTGTAATCCCCCTTCTCGGCTGTGCCGGCTTGCTCTTCCACCCGCACGCGCCAGTACAACAGCACGTCATCCGGCAGGTTGGCATCGACCGGCGTCCAGGTGGAAAAGGGCGTGGAGGGCATTTCTACCAGCAGCGCGGCCGGGTCGAACGACGCGTCCCGGCTGATCTCGAGCCGGTAAGCGATGGCTCCGGCCACCGGGGTCCAAACAAAGCGCGGCAGCGCCTTGGGTTGATCCGCGGAAGCATAAGTGATCGAACCGTCACCGGGCGAGGCTAATTGCACCTGCGGCGGAGCAAATCCCAGGGCTGCCTGTACATTGGGAAAGGCGGGGGGGCTCAACAGAAGGAAGATCAGGATCCAGATGGGAACGCGGGAGAGAAGGGGCTTGAAAAAGTGCATGGCGGCCTCATTCGCTGGGGTAATGGGGGTGAATCGGGAACGAGCCTGCTTTTGTTCATGATTGCAAACGGGTGTAGTTTTGCGCGGCGGGGTTAAAAAATGGCGCTCCAGGAATACGTATGTCCTGGAGCGCCATTGTGGTGCGCCAGAATGGCGCGGGATCAATCCGTGATTATCTTCTTGCTATCGGGAGATAGATATCATATGGCTTATCATCAAAAATGACCAGGGCATTGGTATAGGGGCCGATTTTTCCATCCTTATCAATCATAGCAACATGCCAGTAAAGCGTCTGGCCGGTTGGGTACGTTTTGGTTGGTGTAAAGGTAGTGGAATTGGTTGTTGCTTCATCCACATCCCCCTGTGCGATCTGCGGGTATTTGGAAATCTGAATCTTATAGGATGCTGCGCCAAACACATAGGGAGTCACACCATCATCGGCTGTCCAGCTAAAGATGGGCATCACTCCGGACTGGCTACCGTTGACCGGGAACTGCGGTTTTACCGTAGGATACTGCTTGACAAACTTCGCTTTCACGCTGTCCGCGCTGTTGTGACCCGCTCCGCCATTCCCATCGATCATCGACACTTTCCAGTAATAGGTGGTGTCTTCATAACCTTTAAGGGGGGTATAGCAATTTTGCTGTGTTGTGACGTCTTCCCAATTCGAGGTAAAGTTTTGATCTTTGCTCACCAGCAAGTGATACTTGGCGGCATAAAGTACCGGTTCGCCCGCATCATTCGAATACTGTAGAACATCCCAGCAAAGCTGCGGCGCGCGGTCAACGACGGCCGGCGTAGCAATACCATCCCCTTTACCATCCGCACTCAGGCCGGTAGGCACTGGCAGGGCCAGGGTGAATACCTGTAGCGGTGAAGAATAGTCATTGGCTACACCGCCACTCTCGCGTATGACGGACACCTTCCAGTAATAGGTGGCGTTCGTCAGGTTGGTCGTTGGTATATAGATGTTTTCGGTCGTTAAAACTGGTGTCGCCCCGGCAAAGGTGGGGTCCGTGCTATATAAAAGCGAGTATTTCTTTGCGCCTTCCACACGATCCCAGCTAAAGGTGGGGGTGGCCTTGGTCACCGAAACTTTCAGGTTTTGGGGAATAAACCCTTTACGTTCAAAGCGCCAGGGTTGGCTCCAGGCGCCGCTGACGAGACCCGTACCCGCCTTGTACCGCGGCCGGATGCGCCAATAATAGGTATTATCACCCATGAAGTCAGACGTCCAGCCATAGGCGGAATGGACATAATACGCCGCGTTAGAAATTATTTCAATTTTGCCCGCTTCAACCGATGTAAATTGCGCGTCCTTCTTGACTTCCCCAAAGTATCCGGCCCAGGGAGCGCCGGCGGGGGCATCCCAGAAGAAAGGTGGGGCGGAAGGAAACAGCGTAGGGTCCCCGGCCAGGTTGTTGACCGGAGATGAAAGCGGCAGGTGCTCGGTCACACTGGTAATGAAATCCAGCGTAGCGGCCCCCAATACATTCACAGTATTTTGCGGCACGGTATCGATCACTTTATTTTGGGCAGCGTCCACACTTGCCAGGGCCAGGGTGTACGTACCGACATACTCGGTCATACCGATTGGAGCATAAGGAACCTGAATTTCAACAAAGTTCGTCCCGGATGAAAATACCGTACCTCCCTGGTAATCCAGGGAAACCCCAGTATCCCAATCCGATCCTGTCCAATGGTATATATCAATCATATCCGCGCTAAAAATTCCTCCGCTTTTTGGTAGATAGATAGCATACTCAGGCAGGTGAGCCGCATTGGAACGTAACCGGATATCCGAACTTATCCGACCGTCGCGCCGGAGTTGTTACGGTTATCCTGATCGAGATACAATACATACCGGCTGTTTCCCGTTCCAGAATAATCAAAACCGAAGTACCAGTCGTTTGTATCCTGGGCTGCGTATAGGCCGGTAAGATCATAATCAGATGCTACCTCGCCGGAAATTGAATCGCTGGCCACCTTCAGGCTGGCGGAACTGCCCGGGGTGCGCAAGGGTTGCCATGCACTCTGGGAAGCAATCTGGAAGCGCCAGGTTTCGCTCCACCCGCTCCACGTACCGTTTACGAATGCCTTCACATGCCAGTAGTACGACCCAAAGCCTAAATGGTTCAGGCTGCGCTGGCCAAAGGCATCCCGCGGGGCATACACCGGGTAGGTGATCGAAGCGTTGTCAACAGGGTTGGTTAAATCGCCGCCAGGGTTGGTTACGGCGGAACGACTGATCTCAACCTGGTATTGCGTCGCACCGGCAACCGGGAACCACTCAAGCGCGGGGGTTATTTCGACAAATTCCGCCGAATCGTATCCGGGGTGGATGCCGAATCATACGTAGTGGAATAGAATGGGCGCAGGAGCTGCGGCACGGGGCCGCCCGTTGCGGGCAGAGCCTTTGCCGTGTCGAAACGGGTCTTCCAGACCTGGCTGAATGGCCTACCACCGGACCGTTCGCTGTGTTTTTTACGATCACATTTCCGTTCGCCATCCAGCGGGGTCACCTGCCAGTAGTAGATGGTTCCGGTGAATCGGGTTGAAACTCACCCATATTTGGCGCCGCGGACAGATTTTCAGTATTTGTCTGCCAGATCACCCCGCTCACCGTTCCATTTGTATTCATGCCTGTGCCTACCTGGACGCGGTACGCACTGGGCACAATCATCACCGGAATAGACATCAAATACGCGCTTCCAGGTAAACAGCGGGTAGGCCACACTGCGGTCCTCGTACGGGTTCATCTTCACCTGGGTATCTGGCGCCGGGAAGGCGTTGGGGGGATAGTAATAGAGAGGTGCAACCAGATCCGGGGAATTTTTGGTCTCATCGCTATTAAACGAGCCTGTAGCACTTACCCCTTCTTTGCCATTCCCATCGATATGGGGTAACCTTCCAATAACGAATCCCGGCCGTCCCAGTATAATGATCCGGTGTATAAAAGGTGTTGTCGGTCATTTTGTCAAATTCGGTTGTGGCAAAACCAGGTGAAAGGCTCATCTGGATCCTGTACTTGGCAGCCCCAGGAACAGGGGCCCAACTGAAGAACGGGAACCGGACGTGCTGGTAGCCAGAAACGGGAGTCAACAAAACTGGCTGGATATACCAGCGCTTGGTGAAATACCAGACTGAACTCCAATCTGAATTCGACTTTCCATTAAAGGCCTGAACACGCCAATAATAGTTTTTGTCATTCTCAAGCGCAGCCGAAAATGTATAGGTGGTGTTATCCGTGATATTGTTGAAGACAAATGCACTCGGCGTAGCAAAGGATGGGTCTGTGCTAACCTGCAGACGATAATCCAGCGCCCCGCGGACCGCGGTCCAGCGCAGCACCGGGGTAAATGTGGGCCTCAACCCGTTTTGCGGCTCGATCAAAGCCGGGACCTGGTTGTAACCCATCACAATGGCGCGGTAGTCGCTGGCAGTACCTTTATGAGACGGGTTCCCAGCGTCAAACGGTACCACGCGCCAGTAGTAAATGCCATTCTCGAATGGTTCAGTGGGTTGGTAGGTAGTCGAAATCGTGTCTTTCGATTGATAAAGGGTTGTGAATTCTGAGGACTTGGAAACCTGGAATTGGTAGTACGCCGCGCCAACGACGGGCTCCCAGCTAAACACCAGGCCGTCAAAGAATTGCACGGTAGTCCCATCACCCGGGGCGTTGAGCGCGGGTTTATTTCCGGGGCTGGCCCACTGCTTTACAAAATGCCTTTTTTCCGAATACGGACCCGGACTGCATGAGGGGGTGCAGGATTCCACGCGTACGTGCCAGTACCAATCCTTATCCGAAAATTTCGTAATGGAGCTGGGTGTAAATTGGGTCAGTGGCGTAGGCGTAGGTATATCATAGTCAACTGTGGCGAAGTTAATATCCGTAGTAAATTGAACTCTATAGGTTTTGGCACCTTCGACAGGCTGCCAGGAAAAAACCGGCAGCGCCAGGGGCGGAGCAACCAGCGACTCTCCTACATCATCGATCGCCGTAATGGTGACATCGTTTTCGGGAAAGATTAAGGCAGGCGCAGTGTTCGCCGCCAAAACCTGTGCCGGCGAAGCGGGTAGAAGCAGGCTCAGAAGCAGAATGGCGGAAAAAAATGGCCGGCAAAAGGCGCGCAGCCACCCGGAATGATTTTTAAATGGCAAGGTGTTAGAATGCATAAAATAACCCTCCTGCATTTTCAAATGCTTACTGACGTCGATTTTCTAGGGATGTTATAACAAGGGTATAACGACAAAATCCCGCCCAATATAGTCTGTTCTAGATTATATACAAATCGGTTAACGGTAACAACGGTGCAAATGTACCGTTGTTACGAAAATGCTCGACAATTATGCAAACTAAGCAAAACGTCACAAGAATTTTTACAAAACAAACCCTGTAGCCGGGCGTTTTGCTCTCGTAATTCGCCGGCCGTAGAGCTCTTTTTGTAAAGATACTTTCGGCGAATTACATGGCAGCCGAGCAGCACCGGTAATGAAATGCCGTACCGGTTAATAAAAAAGCCCCGCCCGTTTCGGCAAGCCTGTTGAGCAGGTATCGCCTGGTTCGGGCGGGGCGGTTTTGACTGTAACTCCGCGGTCTATTCCACTTTCAAAAGAGTAACCGAAAACGAACCGGCCGGCGCGTCGACCTGGACGCGCTCTCCAGCCTTGCGGTTGATCAGCGCTTTACCCAACGGCGATTCGTTTGAGATTTTCCCGTGCACCGGGTTTGCTTCGGCAGCCCCAACAATCGTGTAAACCTCGGGCTCCAGGTTTTCTTCCTGGATGGTGACGGTCGAGCCAACCTGTGCAGCGCCGCTGGACTGGTGAGCGCTTTCATCAATTACCCGCGCCGTAGCCAGTAAGATTTCGAGTTCTTTAATGCGCCCCTCTACAAAGGCTTGCTCATTCTTAGCGGCTTCATATTCCGCGTTTTCAATCAATTCTCCGCCTTCCATGGCTTCATGAAGGCGGTTGGCTATCTCTTCGCGTTTTTTCGTGCGAAGGAATTCTAACTCCTCTTGCAATTTCGTAAAGCCTTCACGAGTGAGGAAAGAAGTAGGCATAGCTTGTTTGTTTCCTTGTACATTGATTTATGCCAGGTACCAGCAAAGATCCTGGGTCTTAAATGACAAAAAACACTCCGTAAAGGAGCGATTCCGAAAGGAATATAACTTGATCCTCAACGACTAACTGACCGTGAGGACAGCGCTATGATAGCATAAAATTTTAAAACTTGCAAGCAGTTCGAAACGGCTTTGTGGGACGTTCTCGATCGAGAAAGCCCGATTAGATAAAAAATATATCCGCTGGCTTTTCGAAATTATCCGGGGTAGTGCAGGCAGTAAAACCGCCTGTACTACCCCAACCTGAAAATGTTCCGGTTATTTTACTGCCTGGGCAATATACTCGGCGCCCCGATGCAGCGCCTGGATGTTCAGCGGCAGCAAGCGCTGGTGCCGGACGGGAAGGTGCGCCTGTAGCGCGCGTTCAACCGCCTCAATCGGGAGCACGGGCAGGTTGGCCAGCAGCCCCCCCAGGAGAACCATATTGGTCATGCGGCGATCGCCCAGCGATTCCGCAATTTCATTGCCCGGAACAAGCGCGGCGCGAATATCGGTGCGGGTCACCCCACGGTTAATGATGGAAGCGTTGATGACCATGACCCCACCCGCCTGGAGCACCGCTTCATATTTATCCAGGGAGGGAAGGTTCATGGCGATCACCGCCTGCGGGCTGCGCACCAGTGGAGAGCCGATCTCTTCATCGGAAATCACCACGGTGCAGTTGGCCGTTCCACCCCGCATCTCGGGGCCATACGAAGGGATCCAGGTTACTTCACAACCCTCATCCATAGCGGCGTAGGCCAGCAGCTGCCCGGCGAACAGCACACCCTGCCCGCCAAAACCAGCAATGATAATGTCGGTTTGCATCTTTCCTCCGCCTTAGATCTTGATCTGGGCCACGCCCGGGGAGACTTTGTAGTCGCCTAACGGGTAATAGGGCATCATGCAGTCTTCGAGCCATTTTAGCGACTGAGTCGGGGACATACCCCAGTTCGTCGGGCAAATGGAGAGCAGTTCCACCATCGAAAAGCCCAACCCGCGTACCTGCGTTTCAAACGCCATCCGGATGGCTTTCTTGGCCAGGCGGATGTTTTTGGGGTCATGCAGGCTGCGGCGGACCACATATCCCGCGCCGTCCAGGGTGGCGAGCATTTCCGAGGCGCGGATTGGGTATCCCATGGTTTCCACATCGCGACCGTTGGGCGATGAAGTCGTTTTCTGTCCCGGCAGCGTGGTGGGGGCCATCTGCCCGCCGGTCATACCATAATTGGTATTGTTTACGAAGATCACGGTGATGTTTTCACCGCGCGCGGCGGCATGCACGATTTCAGCAGTGCCGATGGAGATCATGTCGCCATCGCCCTGGTAGGCCAGCACCACCCGGTCGGGCAGCACGCGCTTGACGCCGGTAGCCATGGCTGGGGCGCGCCCGTGCGGCGCCTGGACAAAGTCAAAGTCGAAGTAATTGTATGAAAACACGGAGCAGCCCACGGAGGCGACGCCAACCATGCGCTCGCGCAGGTTCATTTCATCAATCACCTCGGCAATCAGGCGGTGCGCTACGCCATGGGTGCAGCCCGGGCAGTAATGCGTGGTCGCATCGACCAGCGACTCGGGGCGAGAATAAACTACCTGTTCAATCATTGGTTCTATAACAGCCATTATCGGCTCCTAATTCACATTTGCCATTCGGGTCAGCCAGCGGTCACGAGGGTGACCTTCGAGCGAGAAATTTCCTCTCGCCAGGCTGCGGATCTGGTCCAGAACTTCATCCGGGAAGGGGGATACCCCACCCAACCGGCCGTAGAATTCAACCGGAATCCTTCCGGCGACCGCGAGGCGAACATCCTCGAGCATCTGGCCTGAATTCATTTCTACGACCAGCATGGCCTCAGCCTGCTTGCTCAACCGGGCAATTTCTTGTACCGGGAAGGGGTTGAGAGAAATCGGGCGCAGCAGACCCACCGGGATGCCTTCGGCTCGCGCGGCGCGTACCGCGGAAAGCGCCATCCGGCCAGATGAGCCAAAGCCCAGCACGATATACCTGGCATCCTCCAGGAAATACCCTTTATAGCGGATTTCGTTCGCCGTCACGTCCTGCCAGCGGCGCAGCAGGCGCAGGTTGGTCACTTCTTCATCTTTAGGGTTCATATAGATGGAGGTAAGGAAGTGGCGCGGGCGGCCTTTCGCGCCGTAGGCAGCCCAGTCTGGGCGGGCGACCCGCACTGGGCGCATCTCAGGAAGCTCGGCCGGCTCCATCATCTGCCCAATACTGCCATCCAGCAAGACAGTAACGATCGAGCGGTACTTTTCTGCAAGGTCGAAGGCCAGAACCGTCAGGTCGATCGATTCTTGGACACTGGCGGGCGCCAGCGTAAGGATGTTGTAATCCCCGTGCCCGCCCCCATGCACGATTTGATTATAGTCAGACTGGGATGGGGCGATATTGCCCAGCCCCGGCCCCCCGCGCATCACATCCACAAGCACCATGGGAACTTCAGTGCCGGCAATGTAGGAAAGGCTCTTCGGTCATCAGGCTGACCCCCGGGCTGGAAGAAGAGGTCATTACCCTTGCGCCCGTGCAGGCTGCGCCGTAAACCATATTGATGGCAGCCAATTCGCTTTCCGCCTGAACAAAGGCGCGGCCCAGTTCAGGCATGCGGCGAGACATCCATTCGAGAAGTTCAGTTTGGGGTGTAATGGGATATCCAAAATAAGCCTGAAGGCCAGCGCGGATTGCTGCTTCTGCTATTGCTTCGTTTCCTTTAATTAACTCGCGAGCCATGCGTTCCATCCTTCCTAACTTACCGGAGCCTGCGCCGGTTCGCGGCGGGTGACTTCCCGGTAAACGATGATGGCAGCTTCGGGGCAAACCACTGCACAAACGGCGCACCCAGTGCAGCCTTCGCTGACCAATTCGGCCGGGTGATAACCCTTGGCCGTCAGGCGCTCGGCTGACAGTCCCATTACTTTCTGCGGGCAGGCGCCAACGCACAATTCACAACCCTTGCAGTACACTTCGCTCACAACGATACGACCCTTGAGGGGCATCCCATCCTCCTTTTCGGATTTCCGAGATCGCGTTTACAAAACAAATTCTGCGAACGCAGCAGGCAATTCGACAAAAACTATTCCTGTTCTCGACTATCCTCATTATGCTGTCATTGTCAGACAAAGAGGTAGTGACAACCATCATTTTCGGTCATATACAATACTCCTCACTCTAAACCTTTATAATCTGTACTAATTTTGTCGGAATATGACAGGTCACAGGTAGAATTGGTGACCTATATTACTTACGGATTCTTGCGTTTCACAATAAACTCTTTAGATTGGAGTATCCAGAGTCTATCGAATGCATAGACCCTTTTTCAATCCTTCAGGAAGAGTCCCAGGGCTTTTTTTCTGATCAAATTTATTTTATGGAGTGAGCCTCATGAAATCGCGTCAAATGGTAACAATTGATGCAAACGAAGCAGTAGCGTACGTGGCTTACCGGCTGAACGAGGTGATCGCGATTTACCCGATTACCCCTTCTTCCGGGATGGGCGAATTTGCCGATGCCTGGTCCGCTGCGAAAATCCCCAACCTGTGGGGCACGGTGCCCCTGGTAGCTGAAATGCAGTCCGAAGGCGGCGCGGCGGGTGCGGTACACGGCGCGCTGCAAACCGGCTCGCTGACCACCACCTTCACCGCTTCGCAGGGCTTGCTGCTGATGATCCCCAATATGTACAAGATCGCCGGCGAGCTGACCCCCGCCGTCTTCCACGTTTCCGCCCGCACCCTGGCTGCCCACGCGCTCTCGATCTTTGGCGATCACTCGGATGTGATGGCCGCCCGCTCGACCGGTTTTGCCATGCTGGCTTCGCGCTCGGTCCAGGAAGCGCAGGATATGGCGCTGATTTCCCAGGCCGCGACGCTTGAAACGCGCATCCCCTTCCTGCACTTCTTCGATGGCTTCCGCACCTCGCATGAGGTCAACAAGATCGAACAGTTGACCATGGAAGATATGCACGCAATGATCGACGACGAACTGATCAGCGCACACCGCGACCGCGCGCTCACCCCCGACCACCCGGTGCTGCGCGGCACTGCCCAGAACCCGGATGTATACTTCCAGGGCCGCGAGACGGTCAACCCGTACTACGAGCGCACCCCGGGATCGTCCAGAAGACGATGGATAAATTTGCCGCCATGACCGGCCGCTCCTATCACCTGTTCGATTACGCCGGCGCGCCGGATGCCGAGCGCGTGATCATCGTGATGGGCTCTGGCGCCGAGACGGCCGAAGAAACCGCCGCTTACCTGAACAAGCAAGGCGAGAAAGTCGGTGTGGTCACCGTGCACCTGTACCGCCCATTCTCGGTCGAAGCACCTGCTGAAGGCCCTGCCTGCCACCGCCAAAGCAATTGCCGTCCTCGACCGCACCAAGGAACCCGGCGCCGCCGGCGAACCGCTCTACCAGGATGTGATCACCGCGATCAGCGAAGGCCTGGCAAGCGGTACTGCCCCCTTCAAGACGGCCCCGAAGATCATCGGCGGGCGCTATGGCCTGTCCTCCAAAGAATTCACCCCGGCCATGGTCAAGGCCGTCTTTGACGAGATGCGCAAGGCCGACCCCGAAGAACCACTTCACCATCGGCATCAACGACGATGTCACCCACACCAGCCTGGATTACGATCCGACCTTCGCGATCCTCGATCCCGAAACCGTGCAGTGCGTGTTCTTCGGCCTGGGCGCGGATGGCACCGTGGGCGCGAACAAGAACTCGATCAAGATCATCGGCGAAGAAACCGATAACTACGCCCAGGGTTACTTCGTCTACGACTCGAAGAAATCCGGCACGGTCACCATTTCGCACCTGCGCTTTGGCCCCAAGCCCATCCGCGCTCCGTACCTGATCACCACGGCTCAATTCGTGGCCTGCCACCAGTTCACCTTCCTCGAGCGGATCGATATGCTGCGCTATGCCAAGCTCCGGCGGCGTTTTCCTGCTCAACAGCATCTACGGCCCCGACGAAGTTTGGGACCACCTGCCCGCAGGAAGTTCAGAAGGATATCATCGCCAAGAAGCTGCGCTTCTACGTGATCGACGCCTACGAAGTGGCCGAGAAGACCGGCATGGGCAGCCGCATCAACACCATCATGCAGACCTGCTTCTTCGCCATCAGCGGCGTTCTGCCGCGCGACATGGCGATCGAGGAGATCAAGAAGAGCATCAAGAAGACCTACGGCAAGCGCGGCGAGGCCGTGGTGCAGAAGAACTTCGCGGCGGTCGACGACACCCTGGCAAACCTGCACGAGGTGAAGGTTCCCGCCCAGGTCACCAGCACGATCACCCGCCGCCCGGCGGTCGCCGATCAACGCGCCCGATTTCGTCCGGAACGTGCTTGGCCCGATGATCATCTTCGAAGGCGACAACGCTGCCCGTCAGCGCCATGCCCGTCGATGGCACCTTCCCCACCGGCACCTCGCAGTGGGAGAAGCGCAACATCGCCCTGGAAATCCCGGTCTGGGAACCCAGCCTGTGCATCCAGTGCGGCAAGTGCGCCTTTGTCTGCCCGCATGCCGTCATCCGCCAGAAGGTGTACGAACCCGCGCTGCTGGCCAGCGCCCCGGCGACCTTCAAGTCGATGGATGCCAAGTTCAAGGAACTGCCCGGCATGAAATACACCATCCAGGTGGCCCCGGAAGACTGCACCGGCTGCGCCCTGTGCGTCGAAGCCTGCCCGGCCAAGGATAAGACCCAGGTCGGCCGCAAGGCGATCAACATGGCCGACCAGCCGCCCCTGCGCGAGACGGAGCGCGCCAACTGGGAGTTCTTCCTGACCCTGCCGGACGGCGACCGCACTGCGTCACCGCGCCGACCACGGTCAAGAATTCGCAGCTGCTGCAGCCGCTGTTTGAGTTCTCCGGCGCCTGCGCCGGCTGCGGTGAAACCCCCTACGTCAAGCTGGTCTCGCAGCTCTTCGGCGACCGCACCATCATCGCCAATGCCACCGGCTGCACCTCGATCTACGGCGGCAACCTGCCCACCACCCCCTGGACGAAGAACAAAGAAGGCCGCGGCCCGGCCTGGTCGAACTCGCTGTTCGAAGACAACGCCGAGTTTGGCCTGGGCATGCGCCTGACCCTCGACAAGCAGACACGAATTCGCCAGCGAGCTGCTCAAGGCATCTGGCCGGCCAGATTGGGCGAGACCTGGTGAGCTGACCTGCTGAACGCCGACCAGAGCAACGCGAAGCCGGCATCCGCGCCCAGCGCGAGCGCGTCGCTGCCCTCAAGCAGCGCCTGGCCGGAATCAGCGATCCGACGCGCCACGCACCTGGCCGAGGTGGCCGATTCCCTGGTGAAGAAGAGCGTCTGGATCATGGGCGGCGACGGCTGGGCCTATGACATCGGTTACGGCGGCCTGGATCACGTGCTGGCCTCTGGCCGCAACGTCAACATCCTGGTGCTGGATACCGAAGTGTACTCCAACACCGGCGGCCAGTCCTCCAAGTCCACCCCACGCGCCGCGGTGGCCAAGTTCGCCGCCAACGGCAAGGGCCTGCCCAAGAAGGACCTGGGCATGATCGCCATGGCCTACGGTTACGTCTACGTGGCCCACGTGGCCATGGGCGCCAACGACCAGCAGACCCTGCGCGCTTTCCTCGAAGCGGATGCTTATGATGGCCCATCCCTGATCATCGCCTACAGCCACTGCATCGCCCACGGCATCGATATGCGCAAGGGCCTGGACCAGCAGCGCCTGGCCGTCCAATCCGGCATCTGGCCGCTCTACCGCTACAACCCGGCCCTGGCCGACGAAGGCAAGAACCCGCTGAGCATCGACTCGAAGGATCCGACCGTTTCGGTCCAGGAATACGCCTACAACGAGACCCGCTACCGCATGCTGGTGCAGAGCGACGAAGCCCGCGCCGAAAAGCTGATGGAACAGGCCACGCGAAGATGTTGCACAAGCGCTGGGACCTGTACAAGCAGATGGCGGCGATCCAGTACAAACCCAATGGCGATGAAAAGACTGAATAAAACCTGGTCTTGAGGTTATAAAGAATACCTGGGGTGTGATTTAGCGGGGGAGAAATCATCCGTAAAATCACACCCCTTTTATAACCTTTAATGTGGATAAAAACGAAAAAGAAACGTAAAATACTATTGAACGTTCATGAGCAGAATACAGACATCTGGAGGAAGTCAAATGGTTGATCTGAGCACCACATATCTTGGCCTGCAGCTAAAAAACCCGGTGGTCGCCTCGGCTTCGCCGATTTCGAAGAAGCTGGATGGCATCCGCAGCCTGGAAGATGCCGGCGCTGGCGCGGTGGTGATGTACTCGCTGTTCGAAGAACAGATCGTCCACGAAAGCCTGGCGCTGGATTATTATCCTAAGCCGCGGCACGGATACGTATGCCGAAGCAATCACCTACTTCCCGGACCTGACAGCACTACAACATTGGCCCGGAAGAATATCTGAATCTGATCCACAAGGCCAAGCAAGCCGTGAATATCCCGATCATCGGCAGCCTGAACGGCGTTTCAACCGGCGGCTGGATCGATTATGCCAAGAAGATCGAGCAAGCCGGGGCGGATGCGCTGGAGCTGAATGTCTACTACATCCCCACCGATTTCGAGCCTGACCAGCCAGGAGCTGGAGCAGACGTACATCGACCTGGTGAAAGATGTTCACGAACAGATCCACATCCCGCTGGCGGTCAAACTCAGCCCATACTTCACCGCGCTGCCCAACTTCTGCGGCCGGCTGGTGCAGGCCGGCGCGAACGGCCTGGTGCTGTTCAACCGCTTTATGCAGCCCGACCTGGACATTGAAACCCTGGAGGTGACCCCCAACCTGGTGCTGAGCACCTCGAACGAGCTGCGCCTGCCGCTGCGCTGGGTCGCGATCCTCTACGGCCGCATCCAGGCCGATCTGGCGCTGACCAGCGGCGTGCACACCGCCCAGGACGTGCTCAAGGCAATGATGGCCGGCGCCAGTGTCACCATGATGGCTTCGGCGCTTTTGAGCAACGGGGTGAAACATATCAGCGAGGTGTTGAGCGGGGTCCAGACGTGGATGGAAACCTATGAATATGAATCGATCCAGCAGATGAAAGGCAGCATGAGCCAGCGCGCCGTGGCCGAGCCGGCTGCTTTTGAACGCGCAAATTACATGAAGGCCCTAACCAGCTTTGACAACCGGGTGCGCTAAGAGAATTTGTTCAAAAGACATGCGCTTGCGCAGTGAAGATGCTGCTTAACGCAAATAAAACACCCCTTGCCGTTTGGCAAGGGGTGTTTTTGTTTTTTTCAATCAAAAGATAAAGCCAGCGTGCCTATTCTTCCATTTCAACTGGGGCTTCGTGGGCTTTCTTCTGGCGGTAGACAATGCGCCCGCGGGTCAGGTCGTAAGGGGACATTTCTACCCTTACGTGATCTCCAAGCAAGATGCGGATATAGTATTTGCGCATCCGGCCGGAGAGGTATGCAAGAACTTCGTGTCCATTTTCCAGCTTGACCCGGAACTGGGTCCCTGGCAAAGCTTCCACGATGGTCCCTTCAACCTGAATTTTATCCTCTTCTTTCGCCATTCACACCTCCTTAGATTGCCCAAACGAATTGAGAACAGGCTCGCGCGCCTGGCGATTTACTCCATCGTTTTGCTATACTGGCGTCGTTTCAGACGGCGAATTGCCTTCTTCTTTTCAACACGACGGAGTTCGCTTTTGCTGATAAACCAGCGTTTGCGGCGAACCGTGCTCAAAACACCGCTCTTCACTACCTTTTTTCGGAAGCGCTTAAGCAGTTGATCCTGCGATTCATTTGGACGAATAACTACTAGCGTCACGTTTCTCTCACCTCCTCTCTTGGTACGAGATTTGGTCTTTATGCGGCATACGCATTTTTGTTTGCGCCATACGCACAAAAAAACTCGGCTGGTGCTACTGGTTTCCGCCGAGTGGTTCGCAAACAGGGGACGTTCGACAATATCCTTGGCGATGGGCCATATAATTGATGAAATCCTCCTGGGCGACTTCGGCAAAATGCAAAGTACCAGCGACAGAATTATACCTTAAGAAGGGGTTTTCGTCAACGAAGGAACGCTCTTCATTAAAGCAGTTGCTTAAACGAAGAAGTCTTTTGGCGATGACCTACTCTCCCGGGAGTCTGCACTCCAAGTACCATCGGCGCTGACGGGCTTAACGACCGGGTTCGAGATGTAACCGGGTGTACCACCGTCGCTCCAATCACCAAAAGACTTAATCTTTAAGGAAGGATTGCGTATTAGATGTGCAGGCGCATGCCAAAGCATGGCTGAATGAAAAAGGATACAATTCTCCGCACCACGCGGGAAGCCTTCGGTCATTAGTACGACTTAGCTCAACACATTACTGCGCTTCCACTTGTCGCCTATCAAGCAGGTGGTCTACCTGCGACCTTACTTCCTTACGGAAGAGAGGGATCTCATCTTGAGGCGTGCTTCCCACTTAGATGCTTTCAGCGGTTATCACTGCCAGACATAGCTACCCAACGATGCCGTTGGCACGACAATTGGCACACCAGCGGTCTGTCCACCCCGGTCCTCTCGTACTAGGGGCAGCTCCTCGCAAATCCCTTACGCCCACAGCGGATAGAGACCGACCTGTCTCACGACGGTCTGAACCCAGCTCGCGTACCGCTTTAACGGGCGAACAGCCCGACCCTTGGGACCTTATCCAGCCCCAGGATGCGATGAGCCGACATCGAGGTGCCGAGCGAAGTCGTCGATGTGAACTCTTGGACTTCACCAGCCTGTTATCCCCGGGGTAGCTTTTGTCCGGTAAGCCACGGCCCTTCCACTCAGTACCGTGGGATCACTAAGCCCGACTTTCGTCTCTGCTCGACGCGTTGGTCTTGCAGTCAAGCTCCCTTATGCCTTTGCACTCTGCGGTTGGTTTCCATTCAACCTGAGGGAACCTTTGGGCGCCTCCGTTACCTTTTAGGAGGCGACCGCCCCAGTCAAACTGCCTGCCTGGCACGGTCCTCGTCCCAGCTAATGGTGACGAGTTAGGGTCTAAACATGCTCAGGGTGGTATTTCACCGCCGGCTCCACCGACGCTAGCGCGCCAGTTTCCCAGCCTCCCACCTATCCTACACAGACCATGTCCAAACTCAATGCCAGGTTGCAGTAAAGCTCCACGGGGTCTTTTTGTCCTGCTGCGGGTAGGCCGCATCTTCACAGCCATTTCAATTTCGCCGGGTCCTTCGTCGAGACAGTGCTCTAGTTGTTACGCCGTTCGTGCGGGTCGGAACTTACCCGACAAGGAATTTCGCTACCTTAGGACCGTTATAGTTACGGCCGCCGTTCACCGGGGCTTCAGTTCAAAGCTTTGCCTTGCGGCTAACCTCTCCCTTTAACCTTCCGGCACTGGGCAGGCGTCAGCCCCTATACGTCGTCTTTCGACTTCGCAGAGACCTGTGGTTTTGTTAACCAGTCACTAGAGCCGCTTTGCTGCGACCCCCCCAGGCTACGTATTGCTACTCACCAAAAAGGGCACCCCTTATCCCGAAGTTACGGGGCTAATTTGCCTAATTCCTTGACGAAGGTTTCCCCGTTCGCCTGAGTGTTCTCCACTCGTCTACCTGTGTCGGTTTGCGGTACAGGCACCCAACGTTCATCGTTTAGCGGCTTTTCTCGGCAGCTAGGGTCAACTCACTTCCGCCTTAAAGGCTCGCTCACTTGTCTCAGCTCAAGCGGCGTACTTTACTACCGCTCTCAGCGCCTGCCACAAGCGACACCCACACCACCATTCGTGGGCTGGCCTACCTTGCTGCGTCCCCGCTTCACTCCCGTTGCGTGGTCCCGGAATGTTGACCGGGTATCCATCACCTACGCCTTGCGGCCTCGGCTAAGGTCCTGACTAACCCGACGCGGACTGACCTGGCGTCGGAAACCTGAGACTTTCGGCGAACACGGTTCTCACGTGTTTTACGCTACTCATGCCTGCATTCTCACTTCTGCCCGCTCCACACCTCCTCACGGTAGTGCTTCTCCGCTGGCAGAACGCTCCCCTACCACTCCTCCACAAGGGAGAAGTCCATGGCTTCGGTATCAAGCTTAGCCCCGTTAAGTTTTCCGCGCAGGATCACTTGACCAGTGAGCTATTACGCACTCTTTAAAGGGTGGCTGCTTCTGAGCCAACCTCCTGGTTGTTACAGTAACCCCACATCGTTTCCCACTCAGCTTGAATTTGGGGACCTTAGCCGATGATCTGGGCTGTTTCCCTCTCGACTACGAATCTCATCACCCGCAGTCCGACTGTCATGCTCTGGAACAACGGCATTCGGAGTTTGATTGAGTTTGGTAAGCTATAAGCCCCCTAGCTCATTCAGTGCTCTACCTCCGCTGTTGAACACATGACGCTAGCCCAAAAGCTATTTCGGGGAGAACAAGCTATCTCCGAGTTCGTTTGGCATATCACCTCTACCCACAGCTCATCCCCTAATTTTGTAACATTAGTAGGTTCGGGCCTCCACGGGCTTTTACCCCCGTTTCACCCTGGCCATGGGTAGCTCACCCGGTTTCGTGTCTAATCCCTGCGACTTTCGCCCTATTCAGACTCGCTTTCGCTCCGGCTTCGACTGTCACTGTCTTAACCTCGCCACAGAAATTAACTCGCAGGCTCATTCTCCAAGAGGCACGCCGTCAGGCCTGCTGGCGCGCACACGCGTTTCCGCGCAGCACCGACCCAGTATTGCCCTTCGACTGCTTGTAAGCTTACGGTTTCAGGTTCTATTTCACTCCCCTCAACGGGGGACTTTTCACCTTTCCCTCACGGTACTTGTTCACTATCGGTCGCCAGACGTATTTAGCCTTGGAGAGTGGACTCCCCAGCTTCCTGCCGGATTAGCGTGCCCGGCAGTACTCAGGTTCCCAACGGGAGACAACGCGCTTTCGCGTACGGGGCTCTTACCCTCTTTGGCAGGCTTTCCCACACCTTTCCACTAGCGCTTTGTTTTGTAACTCCCATCCGTCGGGCCCTACAACCCCGCTCTGTTTCCAGCGCGGTTTGGGCTGCTCCCTTTTCGCTCGCCACTACTCAGGGAATGCTCTCTTTTCCTCTGGGTACTGAGATGTTTCAGTTCCCCAGGTTCCCTCCAGCCTGTCTATGTGTTCAACAGGCGGTGCAGGTGGTTCGCACCTGCGGGTTTCCCCATTCGGATATCCTCGGATCAACGCCTGTTCACGGCTCCCCGGGGCTTTTCGCAGTGACCCACGTCCTTCTTCGGCATCTGGCGCCTAGGCATCCACCGTAAGCTCTTAGTAGCTTCTCACGTGATGCAGAGAATTCTATCCTCTTTCATCATTCTACGTTCCACGCGATCTCACGATCGCGTGTTCGGTCTGCTCATGCAGCCGCACGGTTGCTCTCGCAACCGCCTCTACTTTGGCTATTTCGATGCGCCTTACACATCTATTCGCTTGTTAATGTGCTGCAAAGCTTTTGACTTTGCTTTTGAACCGTTTTAGCCGGTCCAGACTGCCTCTCACCAGTACGATTTCTCGCTGCCAGTCAGGAGCAATCTGCACTTGCTAAATCCGAATATTTGCTTCTTAAAACACAGAGCGGCCCGGCTCACCGCCGGACCGTGGTTTTAACCATTAGTTCGCGGATTGCCTTTTTTGTTTTAGATTACCAGTTCCGAACTCTTCAAATCGCTATATCCTCTTCGACCGCTCAGTGGAGATGAGGGGATTCGAACCCCTGACCTCCGCCGTGCAAGGGCGGCGCTCTCCCAGCTAAGCTACATCCCCGGCTTTTCCAGGTTCAGTGGGCCTTTCAGGACTTCGAACCTGAGACCTCGCCCTTATCAGAGGCGCGCTCTAACCAACTGAGCTAAAAGCCCTAAGATTTATGGCCCTTAACAACTGAGGAGTGACAGGAAAACGATCACAGGAAAGACGTTGGGGAGACCTCGTCACCGCTGACGAGGATTTGTGCGGTAGACTTGCGCCTACCCGTACGCGCTCGTTGGAACGCGCGCCCACCGGTTCGGCCGGCGGGGGAGAGAATAGCAGTCGGGTCCAAAGACCCGCCCACCCCGTTCTCCCTAGAAAGGAGGTGATCCAGGCGCACCTTCCGGTACACCTACCTTGTTACGACTTCGTCCCAGTCACCAGCCCCACCCTCGACGGCTCCCTCCTTGCGGTTAGAATACCGGCTTCAGGTGTTACCAGCTCCCATGACGTGACGGGCGGTGTGTACAAGGCCCGGGAACGTATTCACCGCAGTATAGCTGACCTGCGGTTACTAGCAACTCCGTCTTCATGCAGGCGGGTTGCAGCCTGCAATCTGAACTGAGACCGGCTTTGTGGATTGGCTTCGCCTCGCGACTTCGCGACCCATTGTACCGGCCATTGTAGCGTGTGTGTAGCCCAGGACATAAAGGCCATGCTGACTTGACGTCATCCCCACCTTCCTCCAGCTTAAGACTGGCAGTCCCGCGTGACACTTGTAACACGCGGCGAGGGTTGCGCTCGTTAGCGGACTTAACCGAACATCTCACGACACGAGCTGACGACAGCCATGCAGCACCTGTGATTGCTCCCCGAAGGGTCGCTCCGCTTTCGCTTCGCTACCACAACCATGTCAAGCCCTGGTAAGGTTCTTCGTGTAGCATCGAATTAAACCACACGCTCCGCTGCTTGTGCGGGCCCCCGTCAATTCCTTTGAGTTTTAACCTTGCGGCCGTAGTCCTCAGGTGGTGAACTTATCGCGTTTGCTACGGCACTGATCGGTTTTACCCATCCAGCGCCAAGTTCACATCGTTTACAGCTAGGACTACCGGGGTCTCTAATCCCGTTTGCTCCCCTAGCTTTCGCGTCTGAGCGTCAGATGCAGTCCAGAAGGCCGCTTTCGCCACTGGTGTTCCTCCGGATATCTACGCATTTCACCACTACACCCGGAATTCCACCTTCCTCTACTGCTCTCCAGTCGGCCAGTCTTGAGCGACCTCTCCTAGTTGAGCCAGGAGCTTTCACACCCAACTTAGCCAACCGCCTGCACGCGCTTTACACCCAGTAAATCCGGATAACGCTCGCCTCCTACGTTTTACCGCGGCTGCTGGCACGTAGTTAGCCGAGGCTTATTCAGCAGGTACCGTCCTTCCTCTTCCCTGCTAAAAGTGCTTTACAACCCGAAGGCCTTCATCGCACACGCGGCGTTGCTGCATCAGGCTTTCGCCCATTATGCAATATTCCCTACTGCTGCCACCCGTAGGTGTATGGACCGTGTTTCAGTTCCATTGTGGGGGTTCACCCTCTCAGGTCCCCTACCCGTCATCGCCTTGGTAGGCCGTTACCTTACCAACTAGCTGATGGGTCGCAGGCCCCTCCCAGAGCGAAAGTAAACTTCCTTTACAGTAAAGCTGCTATTCCTCTACTGCACATGCGGTATTAGCAAGCCTTTCGGCCTGGTATCCCTCACTCCGGGGCAGGTTACCAACGTGTTACTCACCCGTTCGCCACTAAGGGCATTGCTGCCCTCCGTTCGACTTGCATGTATTAGGCACGCCGCCAGCGTTCATCCTGAGCCAGGATCAAACTCTCCGCAATAATGTTTTGGCAACTTCCGTTACCTACATTCTTACGAATGTCTGTTCCGATCAAAACTCTCCATTCATCTCTCAGGTTCCCGTCTTCCTGTCACTCTTCAATTGTTAAGGTGCTTATGGTAACGTACCCTCACCATCACAGCATTCAAACATTCCACCGAAAAGCAATCCTGGGCGTACAGACAAAACGACCGATGTCTTTGTTATCACTCCAACATCGGCTTCGCGTATTTCCGTCCCCCTGGACTGCCAATTGCCTCGGCTGTTGTTTTTTTACCGATCTGCCATTTCGGCGAGGTCGCTTCCTTGACTGCGTGTTTTATTTTACAACCTGCTCCCTGTTTTGTCAAGGGCTTATCAGACAACTTCTCCACCTGATTTTCGATTAGATTGGATCTCTACCGCGCGGACCAGGTATACAGCGTCCAATCGGCCAGGCTGCGAATAGGCGCCAGGCCCGCCGGCATTGCCACAGGCGCGATCCCCGGCGGCGCCAGCACAAGCACATATTCAATCCCCTGCGCTTTTAGCCAGACCTCATCCCCGGCTCGTTCAGGGGGATAAATCTGCACCAGCCGGCGCTGAAAGTCCTCCCGGAAGAAAGGGTATTCCAGAAATGTATCATAGGTTAGCAGGCCCAACGTTGCATCGGCTGGAACGTCGGCGTCCACCATATAGGCAGGCGCGCGCATATAAAAGCTCTGGATGGTCTGCTGGTCGATGCGGCTTGTATTCCAGACGGCATACGCTCCGCTGACCGGTTTGCCGCTGCCCAGAAGAAATGTATTGGCCGCGATCACCAGCGCCAGCGCCGTGATGGCCCAGCGGAAAACCACCGCCCAGCGGCCCGGTAGGGCCACAAAGGCAAGCAAAGCGGAGGATATCATCACTACCGGGATAAAGTAACGGCCTTGAAACCGGTCCCAGCCCGGGCGGAAGGTAGCGTCGATGAGCAGAAAGGTAAGCGCCAGCAGAAAAATGCCCACCCGTAGGGCGTCTTTCTTCCGCATGCCCCGGACCATCTGGTAGAACAGCGCCGGCAGCACCAGGAAGGAAAATAACGGCCCATACCAGGCAGAATCTTCCTGGAGGATATAGCGCTCGCGCAGGATGAACTGGTGACCCTGAGCCGTCGCGGTGGCCGATTCCACCGGGAAATGCATCGCCTGGGTGAGCTTGCTTACCACCAGTCCCTTCAGCTTAAAGCTGTACCCGCATATCGGGTCGGGCAGGCCGGTTGGATCGAGCATCTGATAGGAAAGGCGAAAGGTATTGAACACCAGGTTCTGCACCAGCGATTGTCCGGTCTGCCCGCCGGTCTGGGCATCCACCGCGGTTTCCGGCCCCATCGGGGTTCCAAAACGGACCTGGTTGACCACAAACATATAGGCGCCCAGGAGAAGGAACGCGGCCATGCAGCTGGCTCCCCAAACCAGCAAGCCGCGCAGTACGCTCCGCCCCTGGTACAGGAAAACCAGTCCCACGATCAACCCCAGGCCAGGCAGTAGAAAAAGAAGGGTTTGTTTTGTCCCCAGGCCAAGCCCGAGCGCCAGCCCAGACAGGCTCAGCAGCGCGGTATGGCGTCTGGACAGCCCAAGGAACAGCAAATAAAGCATCGCCGCGAACAACGTCCCGGCAACCAGGTCATTCTGCGTGGTAGTCGAACTCGAGGATGATCTCCGGGAACGTGGCCCACACCAGCGCGGCAAATAATGCCTGCGGCCGGGCTGCCCCCAGGAGGCGCGCCAGGCCAAAGATCACCGGCAGGGCCGCCAGCGCGCCCAGCCATTGGACAATTTCCACCATCCGGTCGGTGCCCAGAAACAGCACCGTCCAAAACATCTGCAGCTGCATATTTACCGGGTAGGTTATCTGCCAGATCCGGTCGGATGGCCAGGGGAAGAAGGCTCCGCGCTGCAGCCAGTAACCAATGCGCGACATGTGGGTGGCCAGGCTGTCATTGTTATTGGGCGGCACCACCCAGATCAGAACAGCGCTAAAGAGGAAAACCAGCCCCACGCCCGCCCCCAGCACCCACAGGTCAGGGAAGTGTTTCAGGGAGGCACGCAGGCCCGCGGGCAGGATACGGCCGTCTGCGCCCACCCAGGGCGCTTTGAGAGAGGGTTTTCCGGCCCAGCGCCACACCAACCAGGCCGCGGCGGCCAGCAAGAAATGCAGCCCGAGCCACAGCCAGGGGTTATTCAATTGATAGAAAGTATTGGTGATTTCCCCTACCAGGACGATGTTCGCGTACGCTAGTAGATATACGCTAATCAAAGCGGCCGGTCGGACCCGGAGGTCCAGGACGGCTGTGAGGATGATCGCGAATAGCATGACCAGCGCAAAGGCGGGGATAATCAGCAAAACGTTCCTCCACGGTTCATGGAATGTGCCAATTATACCAGCCAGGCAGGGATGGTTTTATCAATGCCGGTTAAAACGAAGAAGTCTTTTGGCGATGACCTACTCTCCCGGGAGTCTGCACTCCAAGTACCATCGGCGCTGACGGGCTTAACGACCGGGTTCGAGATGTAACCGGGTGTACCACCGTCGCTCCAATCACCAAAAGACTTAATCTTTAAGGAAGGATTGCGAATTAGATGTGCAGGCGCATGCCAAAGCATGGCTGAATGAAAAAGGATACAATTCTCCGCACCACGCGGGAAGCCTTCGGTCATTAGTACGACTTAGCTCAACACATTACTGCGCTTCCACTTGTCGCCTATCAAGCAGGTGGTCTACCTGCGACCTTACTTCCTTACGGAAGAGAGGGATCTCATCTTGAGGCGTGCTTCCCACTTAGATGCTTTCAGCGGTTATCACTGCCAGACATAGCTACCCAACGATGCCGTTGGCACGACAATTGGCACACCAGCGGTCTGTCCACCCCGGTCCTCTCGTACTAGGGGCAGCTCCTCGCAAATCCCTTACGCCCACAGCGGATAGAGACCGACCTGTCTCACGACGGTCTGAACCCAGCTCGCGTACCGCTTTAACGGGCGAACAGCCCGACCCTTGGGACCTTATCCAGCCCCAGGATGCGATGAGCCGACATCGAGGTGCCGAGCGAAGTCGTCGATGTGAACTCTTGGACTTCACCAGCCTGTTATCCCCGGGGTAGCTTTTGTCCGGTAAGCCACGGCCCTTCCACTCAGTACCGTGGGATCACTAAGCCCGACTTTCGTCTCTGCTCGACGCGTTGGTCTTGCAGTCAAGCTCCCTTATGCCTTTGCACTCTGCGGTTGGTTTCCATTCAACCTGAGGGAACCTTTGGGCGCCTCCGTTACCTTTTAGGAGGCGACCGCCCCAGTCAAACTGCCTGCCTGGCACGGTCCTCGTCCCAGCTAATGGTGACGAGTTAGGGTCTAAACATGCTCAGGGTGGTATTTCACCGCCGGCTCCACCGACGCTAGCGCGCCAGTTTCCCAGCCTCCCACCTATCCTACACAGACCATGTCCAAACTCAATGCCAGGTTGCAGTAAAGCTCCACGGGGTCTTTTTGTCCTGCTGCGGGTAGGCCGCATCTTCACAGCCATTTCAATTTCGCCGGGTCCTTCGTCGAGACAGTGCTCTAGTTGTTACGCCGTTCGTGCGGGTCGGAACTTACCCGACAAGGAATTTCGCTACCTTAGGACCGTTATAGTTACGGCCGCCGTTCACCGGGGCTTCAGTTCAAAGCTTTGCCTTGCGGCTAACCTCTCCCTTTAACCTTCCGGCACTGGGCAGGCGTCAGCCCCTATACGTCGTCTTTCGACTTCGCAGAGACCTGTGGTTTTGTTAACCAGTCACTAGAGCCGCTTTGCTGCGACCCCCCCAGGCTACGTATTGCTACTCACCAAAAAGGGCACCCCTTATCCCGAAGTTACGGGGCTAATTTGCCTAATTCCTTGACGAAGGTTTCCCCGTTCGCCTGAGTGTTCTCCACTCGTCTACCTGTGTCGGTTTGCGGTACAGGCACCCAACGTTCATCGTTTAGCGGCTTTTCTCGGCAGCTAGGGTCAACTCACTTCCGCCTTAAAGGCTCGCTCACTTGTCTCAGCTCAAGCGGCGTACTTTACTACCGCTCTCAACGCCTGCCACAAGCGACACCCACACCACCATTCGTGGGCTGGCCTACCTTGCTGCGTCCCCGCTTCACTCCCGTTGCGTGGTCCCGGAATGTTGACCGGGTATCCATCACCTACGCCTTGCGGCCTCGGCTAAGGTCCTGACTAACCCGACGCGGACTGACCTGGCGTCGGAAACCTGAGACTTTCGGCGAACACGGTTCTCACGTGTTTTACGCTACTCATGCCTGCATTCTCACTTCTGCCCGCTCCACACCTCCTCACGGTAGTGCTTCTCCGCTGGCAGAACGCTCCCCTACCACTCCTCCACAAGGGAGAAGTCCATGGCTTCGGTATCAAGCTTAGCCCCGTTAAGTTTTCCGCGCAGGATCACTTGACCAGTGAGCTATTACGCACTCTTTAAAGGGTGGCTGCTTCTGAGCCAACCTCCTGGTTGTTACAGTAACCCCACATCGTTTCCCACTCAGCTTGAATTTGGGGACCTTAGCCGATGATCTGGGCTGTTTCCCTCTCGACTACGAATCTCATCACCCGCAGTCCGACTGTCATGCTCTGGAACAACGGCATTCGGAGTTTGATTGAGTTTGGTAAGCTATAAGCCCCCTAGCTCATTCAGTGCTCTACCTCCGCTGTTGAACACATGACGCTAGCCCAAAAGCTATTTCGGGGAGAACAAGCTATCTCCGAGTTCGTTTGGCATATCACCTCTACCCACAGCTCATCCCCTAATTTTGTAACATTAGTAGGTTCGGGCCTCCACGGGCTTTTACCCCCGTTTCACCCTGGCCATGGGTAGCTCACCCGGTTTCGTGTCTAATCCCTGCGACTTTCGCCCTATTCAGACTCGCTTTCGCTCCGGCTTCGACTGTCACTGTCTTAACCTCGCCACAGAAATTAACTCGCAGGCTCATTCTCCAAGAGGCACGCCGTCAGGCCTGCTGGCGCGCACACGCGTTTCCGCGCAGCACCGACCCAGTATTGCCCTTCGACTGCTTGTAAGCTTACGGTTTCAGGTTCTATTTCACTCCCCTCAACGGGGGACTTTTCACCTTTCCCTCACGGTACTTGTTCACTATCGGTCGCCAGACGTATTTAGCCTTGGAGAGTGGACTCCCCAGCTTCCTGCCGGATTAGCGTGCCCGGCAGTACTCAGGTTCCCAACGGGAGACAACGCGCTTTCGCGTACGGGGCTCTTACCCTCTTTGGCAGGCTTTCCCACACCTTTCCACTAGCGCTTTGTTTTGTAACTCCCATCCGTCGGGCCCTACAACCCCGCTCTGTTTCCAGCGCGGTTTGGGCTGCTCCCTTTTCGCTCGCCACTACTCAGGGAATGCTCTCTTTTCCTCTGGGTACTGAGATGTTTCAGTTCCCCAGGTTCCCTCCAGCCTGTCTATGTGTTCAACAGGCGGTGCAGGTGGTTCGCACCTGCGGGTTTCCCCATTCGGATATCCTCGGATCAACGCCTGTTCACGGCTCCCCGGGGCTTTTCGCAGTGACCCACGTCCTTCTTCGGCATCTGGCGCCTAGGCATCCACCGTAAGCTCTTAGTAGCTTCTCACGTGATGCAGAGAATTCTATCCTCTTTCATCATTCTACGTTCCACGCGATCTCACAATCGCGTGTTCGGTTGCTCGCGCAACCTCGGCTGCTCATGCAGCCGCACGGTTGCTCTCGCAACCGCCTCTACTTTGGCTATTTCGATGCGCCTTACACATCTATTCGCTTGTTAATGTACAGTTCAGTTGGAGCCGGATGGACAAGCCATCCGCCCCTTAACAACTGAGGAGTGACAGGAAAACGATCACAGGAAAGACGTTGGGGAGACCTCGTCACCGCTGACGAGGATTTGTGCGGTAGACTTGCGCCTACCCGTACGCGCCTCGTTTGGAGCGCGCGCCCACCGGTTCGGCCGGTGGGGGAGAGAATAGCAGTCGGGTCCAAAGACCCGCCCACCCCGTTCTCCCTAGAAAGGAGGTGATCCAGGCGCACCTTCCGGTACACCTACCTTGTTACGACTTCGTCCCAGTCACCAGCCCCACCCTCGACGGCTCCCTCCTTGCGGTTAGAATACCGGCTTCAGGTGTTACCAGCTCCCATGACGTGACGGGCGGTGTGTACAAGGCCCGGGAACGTATTCACCGCAGTATAGCTGACCTGCGGTTACTAGCAACTCCGTCTTCATGCAGGCGGGTTGCAGCCTGCAATCTGAACTGAGACCGGCTTTGTGGATTGGCTTCGCCTCGCGACTTCGCGACCCATTGTACCGGCCATTGTAGCGTGTGTGTAGCCCAGGACATAAAGGCCATGCTGACTTGACGTCATCCCCACCTTCCTCCAGCTTAAGACTGGCAGTCCCGCGTGACACTTGTAACACGCGGCGAGGGTTGCGCTCGTTAGCGGACTTAACCGAACATCTCACGACACGAGCTGACGACAGCCATGCAGCACCTGTGATTGCTCCCCGAAGGGTCGCTCCGCTTTCGCTTCGCTACCACAACCATGTCAAGCCCTGGTAAGGTTCTTCGTGTAGCATCGAATTAAACCACACGCTCCGCTGCTTGTGCGGGCCCCCGTCAATTCCTTTGAGTTTTAACCTTGCGGCCGTAGTCCTCAGGTGGTGAACTTATCGCGTTTGCTACGGCACTGATCGGTTTTACCCATCCAGCGCCAAGTTCACATCGTTTACAGCTAGGACTACCGGGGTCTCTAATCCCGTTTGCTCCCCTAGCTTTCGCGTCTGAGCGTCAGATGCAGTCCAGAAGGCCGCTTTCGCCACTGGTGTTCCTCCGGATATCTACGCATTTCACCACTACACCCGGAATTCCACCTTCCTCTACTGCTCTCCAGTCGGCCAGTCTTGAGCGACCTCTCCTAGTTGAGCCAGGAGCTTTCACACCCAACTTAGCCAACCGCCTGCACGCGCTTTACACCCAGTAAATCCGGATAACGCTCGCCTCCTACGTTTTACCGCGGCTGCTGGCACGTAGTTAGCCGAGGCTTATTCAGCAGGTACCGTCCTTCCTCTTCCCTGCTAAAAGTGCTTTACAACCCGAAGGCCTTCATCGCACACGCGGCGTTGCTGCATCAGGCTTTCGCCCATTATGCAATATTCCCTACTGCTGCCACCCGTAGGTGTATGGACCGTGTTTCAGTTCCATTGTGGGGGTTCACCCTCTCAGGTCCCCTACCCGTCATCGCCTTGGTAGGCCGTTACCTTACCAACTAGCTGATGGGTCGCAGGCCCCTCCCAGAGCGAAAGTAAACTTCCTTTACAGTAAAGCTGCTATTCCTCTACTGCACATGGGGTATTAGCAAGCCTTTCGGCCTGGTATCCCTCACTCCGGGGCAGGTTACCAACGTGTTACTCACCCGTTCGCCACTAAGGGCATTGCTGCCCTCCGTTCGACTTGCATGTATTAGGCACGCCGCCAGCGTTCATCCTGAGCCAGGATCAAACTCTCCGCAATAATGTTTCGGTAACTTCCGTTACCTACATTCTTACGAATGTCTGTTCCGATCAAAACTCTCCATTCATCTCTCAGGTTCCCGTCTTCCTGTCACTCTTCAATTGTTAAGGTACATTCGCTTTCTCGTGTTCGGGTTTCCTACCCGCAGGCACTCCGTCTGGAAATTGGCGACAAAAAACCGATGCTTTCAGCTTTTTTCTGTTTGCACCGGCCTCACGTCATTCAACGTCTCAGGCAGTCTTGCTGTGCCATCTTTCAGTTATTATGGATTGCGCTCGTTGCGCTATCCCGTACTGCTCACGAGACTTCATTTTATCTCGTAACGCTTGCTTTGTCAAGGGTCTTTTGAAATTCGTTTGAAACTCTTTTTTGGCCCTTGTTGTCAGACAATTTGTTACTGGACAACGAGGCAAGATTTTACTTCCACCGGGCAGGTTTGTCAAGGGCAAAAATGAAAAATGATATAATCAATTTCAATGGCTTCCACTTACTACCCTCCCCTCTCTCGTTCGCGTTTCTCGCTTGAGCAGGCGCTGCTTTCCATCCTGTTTGGCCTGCTGATTTTCGGCGTCAGCCTGTTTGTTTTTATCTTTGCCACGCAGGTCTGGTTTGCCGGAAGAATCATTCCGGGGGTGCGCGTGGGGGGTGTAGATGTAGGCGGTTTGCGCCCTAAGGAAGCCGAACAGCGCATCGCCGAAGGGGCGTCCTTCCCCGACCAGGGCAAAATCCTGCTGCGGGATGGCGACCGGCTTTGGACCGCCTCTCCCGCCCAGCTGGGCCTGCACCTGGACCCCGAGGCTTCGGCCCGCAGCGCGTACCAGGTAGGGCGTTCGGGCTGGCTGCTGGGTAGGCTTCAGACGCAGTTCTTTACCGGATATGCGGGGCATTCTATTCCCCCCAGCCTGGTGTTCGACCAGCGCCTGGCGTACGCATACCTGGTTGGTCTGGCCAAAGAGATCGACAAGCCAATGGTTGAGGCCAGTGTAGAGCTGAAGGGAACGGAAGTCGTTGTTCTGCCCGGACAGGTGGGGCGAACGGTGAATATTCAAAAATCGCTGCTGCTGATTTCCCTCCAGTTACAGACCATGCGCGATGGCGTGCTCAATCTTTTTATTGATGAAAGCACTCCGGTAATCATGGATGCCAGCAAACAAGCCGAAACCGCGCGCGCCATCCTCAGCCAGCCGTTAACGCTCAGCTTGCCTGCCGAGGACGCCAACCAGGCCGGACCCTGGACCATTGAACCGCAAACGCTGGCATCCATGCTGGCCTTTGAGCGCGTCCAGACCGGAAATAGTATCCAGTATGAAGTGAGCCTGAACAGCGACGCGCTGCGCATTTACCTGAACAGCCTGGCGCCGACATTCTCCCGCAAACCCCAAAATGCCCGCTTTGTCTTTAACGATGAAACCCACCAGCTCGAGGCGATCCAACCATCGGCGGTCGGGCGGGAGCTTAATGTAGAAGGAAGCATTCAAGATATCCAGCAGAAATTGTATAAGGGCGATCATACCATCGCGTTGAACATGACCTATACCGACCCGCCCGTTACCGATAAAACCACCGGCGAGCAAATCGGGGTTCGGGAATTGATCCATGCCGAAACTTCCTACTTCTACGGCTCAAGCAGCGCGCGCGTGCAAAATATTGAGACAGCCGCCAGTAAGTTCCACGGGATTCTGGTAGCTCCCGGCGAAACGTTCTCGATGGCCTCCACCCTCGGCGATATTACCCTTGACAATGGGTACGCGGAAGCCCTGATCATCATTGGCGACCAGACCATCAAGGGTGTCGGCGGCGGTGTTTGCCAGGTGAGTACAACCCTGTTCCGGACCGCCTTCTTCGCCGGCTTTCCAATTGTTGAGCGGTATGCCCACGCGTATCGGGTTTATTACTATGAGAAAGTCGCCGGGAACCGCATAAATTCCGACCTGGCCGGCCTGGATGCCACCGTATTTGTTCCGCTGGTGGATTTCAAGTTCACCAACGACACGCCCAACTGGCTGTTGATGGAAACATACGTAAACCCAGAGGCCAGCAGCATAACCTGGAAATTCTACTCGACCTCGGACGGCCGCAAGGTGGATTGGCAGACGACCGGTCCGATCAACATTGTACCGGCGCCCGAAACGGTATATCGTGAAAACGCCGACCTGCCGAGTGGGACGATCAAGCATGTGGATTATTCCGCGGAAGGCGCGGATGTAACCGTGAACCGCACGGTTACGCGCAACGACGCGGTGTACCTGCAAGATGTCTTCAATACGCATTACCTGCCCTGGGCGGATGTGTTTGAATACGGTCCAGGGACCGAGATCCCTCCAGAATAGGGTAAGAAAATTCTATAATCGATTCGCATTGACGGCGAGCCGCCCAAGGCCTTATCAGCAGTGGTAAAATAAACCATATCCTATCGAACATTTCGAAATTGGTGGAGCGAACATGGTACCTTCCGATTTGCTTGAAATCCTGCGCTGCCCGGTTTGTGTCCGGGAGCCGGGAAAAGAAGGAAATTTGGATCTTGTAAAAGAAACCTGGCTGGTTTGCAAGGACTGCGGCCGGAAATACCCGATTGTTGAGGATATTCCCGTGATGCTTGTGGATGAAGGGGATAAGTGGACTCAAACACCGGCTGAATCATTACCCGTTCCGCCGCCAAAAATCGGGTAATCTCCTTCATGGCTCGCGCATACACCCGGAGGGCTCGCAGGCGAACTCGCATTGACCGGGTAACGCTCATTATATTGATCGCTTTTCTTGTTGCTGCGTGTAGCACGTCCATTCTGGCTTTTTTTTGGGCTCGCAGTTATTTCTCCACAAACACGCTTCTACCAGGTACCGCGGAAGCTTTGGCAGCAAAGAAAACCGAAAAAGCAAATTCCGGGAACACCAACCCCAAAAATACGGTTCCTGTTCCAGCCGGCCCGCTCAAACGCGCCAATGACCCGCCTCCAGTTGCATGGGACGGCAGCAGCCGGGTTACCTTGCTGTTCATGGGCTTAGATTATCGCGATTGGACCGAAGACTCGGACATCCCCCGCACCAACTCGATGATCCTGTTCTCGATTGACCCGGCCAGTAAAAGCGCGGGAATGCTCTCCATTCCGCGGGACCTGTGGGTGAATGTTCCAGGGGTAGGCAATAACAAAATCAACACCGCCTATCGCTGGGGCGAGATGAATAACCTGCCGGGCGGTGGGCCAGGCCTGGCTATGAAAACGGTCGAACAGGTGATTGGCGTACCGGTCGACTATTACGCGCTCGTTGATTTCAATGCTTTCGTCCGATTCATTGATGAGCTGGGCGGTCTGGATATGAAAATCCGCGAGGAGATCGTTATCGATCCCATCGGGCCAGGCAACACCCGCACATTGGAAGCAGGCACCCAGACGCTGACCGGCGCGGAAGTGCTGGCTTATGCGCGCAACCGCTATGCCGGAAACGATGATTTCGATCGTTCCCAACGCCAGCAAGAAGTCATCCTGGCAATTCGCAAACAGATCTTGCAGTTTAACATGCTGCCTACGTTGGTGTCGAAAGCGCCAAGGCTGTACCAGGAAATCTCCTCTGGGATCAACACCAACCTGACCCTGGAACAGCTGATCCGGCTGGCCATGTTGGCCGCTCAGATCGACGAAAAGAATATCAAAAGGGATGTGATCGGGCCGCCATTGCAGGTAGAAATCGCTACCAACCCCGATGATGGACAATCCATCCTGATCCCAATCCCAGATCAAATCCGGATTGTGCGCGATCGGGTTTTTGTTGCGAGCGCGAGCACAAGTGCGCAGGTTGTCCAAAACACCCCGCTGCCGGTACCCCAAAACACCGATTTGGCCAGGTTGGTAAAAGAGGAAAAGGCCACCGTTTTGATTAAAAATGGCACCTCAACCCCGGGTCTGGCATCCAAGGCGGGTGAAATTTTGAAAGCATTGGGCATCCAGGTAGTTGGCGAGGAAAATGCCGGCCAGCCCTATAGCACAACGACCATTTATCAATACACCAAAAAAGAATCTACCCGCATGTTTTTGGTCGAGAAGTTAAACCTGAAAGACAGCCTCCTATTCCATCGCTCCGATACGAACCCTCCCGCGGATATTGTCATCATCCTTGGGGCGGACTGGGCCGAGCAGCAAAAATAGCCCGCGTTTATTCAGTGCTGCGTACCCGGCTGAGAAGCAGCAGCGCCAGCCCATTTAGCGCCAGGGCAGCCAGGGCATTGGCGCCAAAACCAGCCGCATACAATCCTGGGCCAAGTAAAGCACCAAACGCCCGGCCGAGGGAGAATGCGGCCATGTTTGCCGCCATTAAGGTTGCGCGCGCCTGGGGCAGCACCTCGGTCATCAATGGAATATAGCTAACCAGGGTGAATTCAAAACCCAGATAGAACACGAATAGCCCAGCCAGCGCGCTCCATAAGTTTCCTGCCAGCAGCGGCAGCGCCAGCGCCGCCAGACTGGTAACGATGACGCCAATCCGCACCGCCCGCTTTTTGCCAATCCGATCTACCAGGGCAGCCGTGGCAAATTCGCCGCTTAACTCCGCCAGCCCGATGACGGTGGCTGCCAGGCCCAACGCGGCAATCTGGATATGGAAGGTGTCCCCCATCCATACGCCAAATACGAGGTTGACCATTTCATTCGCCATGGTAATCGTCAGGCTGAACGCCAATGCGATGAGCGCGGCGGGATTAATAAGCACCTGCCCCAGGCTGTGCCAGATGGCGGTTGGGCGCGCTTCGGAATTGGGGCGGTCAAATGGCACCCACCAGGCGACCAGAATAAATGCAGCCAGCCCAAGACCCAACAGCAGCCAGAAGGGAGCTGCCCAGCCCAGGCGCGCGATCATCAAACCCGCCAGGGGCACCAGAAGGATAAAACTCAGCGACCAGCTCATTTCCGTCACGGCTAAGAACCGCCCCCGCCGCTGATAGGGCACCCGGTCGCCAAGGAAGGCCTGCATGGCTGGCAAGAAGACCTGGTTTCCCAGGTTCGCCAGGACCAGCGCGAGAAAAAAAGCAGGGAACGTGGGCCAGGCAGCCACTACCCCGACCCCCAGGCAGAACAGTCCCAGGCCAAGCAGCATGCCCACCTTTCGCCCATAGCGGTCGGTGACCGGGGCCAGCAGCGGGCCCAACGCGCCAACCAGCGAGCGCCCGGTCAGGGGGAGCGCGGCGATCTCCAATGGAATGCCCATCCCAAAGGCAAACGCGCGCAGAAACGGGTAAATCATGCGGTAGGCAGCGTTAATCGCCATCCGCGCGGCAACAAAGAGGATGACCAGCCGTGGTTCCATACCGCTGGAGTCCTAATGCCGCCGGCGAGCCTCAAGGTTGTAAAGGAGGCGCGCCAGCAGAGCGCCAAAAACAACCGAGAGCGCCAGCAGCGCGGCAAAAAATATTTGAATCTTTACCGCATTGGATTGCAAAATAGGTGAATCGGGGTGCAGAACGTTTTGAATGCTGCCCAGGAACCACCATAAAGCCACGCCAAATACCAGGTTTGCGGCTGAGGTCAGACGGGGATCCTCGACCAGGGCAAGACCAATTTGCAGGAGCAAGCCCGCAATGCCAAACATGAGCGGGACCCGCCAGCGGGGCTCATCCCAGAAAATGCCGCCCCAGTTCACCTGCTGCAAATACAGCGATAAGGGCAGATAGGTGAGCCAGAAAACCATGCCAGTCCGGCCGAAGGCGAGGGAATAGCGCTGCCAGATCGCGCTGCCCCGGAACAGTCCAAGCAGCCCGGTCAGCGCGGCAGCGCCAAAAGCAACTTTGCCTGCCCATACCCAGGCCCCGTGGAAATAGACCAACCGTGCCCGCTCACCCAGCGTACGCTCCAGCGGGGCGAACCAGGTAACCAGCGCGATTGCCAGCCCGACTGCCAGCAGGCCCATGAAAAGCCGGACGAAAGAGCTGCCCGTTGTTATCCAAATACCCCGCTCGGCAGGGGGTGTTTCGGTAGATAAGGATGGATTTGAAGGCATGAGGCATTCTACCAGAAATGTCCGCAAATACCAGCCTGCCGTGAAACGGACAGGAGCGGCAAAGCCCAAGAATCAACTGTCACCAAACGGGCGAAAGAAGCACTCGGCAGCCATAAAAGCCGAAGTGCAATTCTGCGCCTATGGAAAGGACCTGCTTCACCAGCAGGCCCTTATACCAGTGCATGTGGGGAACGGCGTGTCCCTCACCGTTGATGTAACGCAACCAGCCCGTTCGAACGGGCTGGTTGTTTTCTTCGAAGGAAGGTCTGTTCAATTCGCAGGCATTCCATATATAGGCTCTGAACCAGCCATCAAAAAACCTGGCTGACCAGATTATGGGATGTTGATGCGCTGACCGGTGAAGATCAGGTTTGGATTACTGATCTGCGGGTTGGCGCCGGTCACCGCGCTGAGCGTGGTGTTGAACTGCCGGGCGATCGCTGCCAGTGTATCACCGCGATTGGCGATATAAACCACCTGCCCGTTCGACAGTGTAATCGTGGCGCCCGGCAAATATATCACCTGACCTACCGAGATCGAATTTCTGTTGGTGATCTCCGGGTTGGCGCGCAGCAGGACATTCACCGTGGTTTGGAAGCGTTGCGCGATGCTGAACAAGGTATCGCCTTTTTGCACCGTGTAGCTTTTGGTGCCGGTAACCGGTATCGTTGACGTGGCAGGGATGGTCACCTTCAGGGTGAAGGCTTGCGCCTGTCCGGCAGATTTCAGGACCAGGATGTAGTCCTGCGTGCTGGGAAGGACACCGGAGAAGGCGGTTCCTTCGCCCATTCCGCTCCGCAGAACGCTGCCGTCTACGCCGTAAATGACCAGTTGCAGCCTATCTTGCGGGGTCGCGGTCACATTCAGGGTCTGGCCTTTGGCTGCGCGCAATATGAAATACTGGGCGAGGTTGGCGGGGACCGTGCCGGCGAGGGTAGCTGAGGTGCCACCGGCGGCAAAGCGAATGCGCACCGGGATATCCACGCTCAGGCTGTAATCCGTTGCGCTGCCGCCAGAGGCCAGCACCAGGATGGTATCCTGCGTTTTGGGCAGGACACCGCGGAAGGTAAGGTTGCTGCTGGCACTCTTGATCGTACTGCCATCCGCTCCGAAAATTGCCAGGGTGAGTCCCGCTGGCGCGCTGAGCGTTACTTCCAGGGTTTGGTCGGCACTGGCTCCCAACAGGTAATAATGCTTACTGTTGGCTTCCAGGTGACCTTGAAGGCTGGCAGCAGTCCCGCCGGTGGCAAACTGGATGCGCGCCGGGATATTCAACACCTGTCCGGCGGTGATGGTGCTGCCCAGATTCGGGTTCGCTTCGCGAAGTTCCGCAACGCTGAAATGGAAGCGCTGGCCGATACTGAATAGTGTATCGCCTTGTTGAACGGTATATACGCCTGGTTGGCTGCCGGTCACCGGGATGGTGGACGAAGGGATATTGAGGATTTGACCAGGGAAGATCCGGCTCGGGTTGGTAATGGTGGGGTTCGCCTTAAGCAGATCGCTGTAGCTCACGCCGCAGGTCCTGGCGATTTTCGTAAGGTAATCACTGCGCTGGACGGTATAGGTCGTTCCACAACTCGATTGTGCTGCAGCGGACGATGGGAGTCCCAAGGTCGCCAGGAGGAAAGCGCCGGCAGCCAGGAATCCCAAAATTTTTTCGTAAGAGAGAGGGCTTTTCATCGTATTTCTCCTTACGAATTAGGACGCTATACCTCTGAATTTAGTTCCATTGGATCATGCTGCTTTTCGATGGCCGAGAGCGCATTTGATCTTCCCCTGTTGTCATACCGCTCCATTCGCTGATTCGACGGAGCACCATGTTCCGGGCTGCCTTTTATAGAATCGGGAGATTGTCCTGGACCTCGGCGAAGTGGCAGGCGACGAAATGACCGGGGGTTAATTCGCGCAGCGCGGGCTGACTTTCTGCGCATACAGGCTGGGCGATTGGACAGCGCGTGTGGAAGCGGCAGCCCGAGGGCGGGTTGACCGGGGAAGGAATTTCGCCCTTCAGGATGATCCGCTGCCGCTTCTCCTCGACAAACGGGTCGGGGATGGTGACGGCAGAGAGCAGGGCCCGGGTATAGGGATGCAGCGGGTTGTGGTAGAACTCGTTGCGGTCGGCCAGTTCAACGATCACTCCCAGGTACATCACCGCCACCCGGTCGCAGATGTGGCGCACCATCGATAGATCGTGGGCGATAAATAGATAGGTCAGGTTGAACTGCTTCTGCAGCTCCACCAGCAGGTTGACGATCTGCGCCTGGATCGACACATCCAGCGCCGAGATCGGCTCATCGCACACGATCAATTCAGGCTGGAGCGCCAGCGCGCGGGCGATGCCAATGCGCTGGCGCTGCCCGCCGGAAAACTCGTGCGGGTAGCGGTTGATATAGGCCGGGTTCAGGTTCACCAGCTCGAGCAGCTCGGCCACCCGTTCATCGATCTCCTGCTGCGGTTATTCGCTTCGTGGTAGACCAGCAGCGGGTCGCTGATGATCTCGCCCACGGTCATGCGCGGGTTCAGGCTGGCATAGGGGTCCTGAAAGATCATCTGCATCCGGCGGCGGATCTTGCGCAGCTTCATCCGGAGCCAGGTGGACCAGGTCGACTCCCGTCGAAAGTCACCGAACCGGAAGTCGGGCGGTAGAGCTGCAAAATCGTGCGCCCGGTGGTCGATTTTCCACAGCCCGATTCTCCCACCAGGCCCAGGGTTTCGCCTTTGATACAGGTTAAAAGAAATGCCATCCACGGCATGGACCACGTTTGTCTTGCGCCGGAAAAAGGCCGCTGTCGTCGGACACTGGGAAATGCTTTGACCAGGTTTTCAACCTGCATCAGGACTTCTGCCTGGGGTGCTCATGGCTGTGCGCTCCTGCAGTTTGGGTTTCACCCAACAGGCCACCCGGTGGCCCGGGGCTATCTCTTCCAAGCGGCGGGTTCGCATGCCGGCATTTTTCTACTGCATAGCGTGCAGCGTGGGGCAAAGGGGCAGTAATCTGGTTTTTCACGCAAGCACCGGCGGCAAGCCTTCGATCGAAACCAGCGGCTCGCGCTGGTCGAGATCCAACCGCGGCAGGCTGCCCAACAGGCCCAGCGTGTAAGGGTGCTGAGGATTGCGGTACAGCTCTTTGACCGGGGCTTCTTCGATGAAATAACCGCCGTACATCACGATCACCCGGTGGGCCAGGTCGGCGATGATCCCCAGGTCGTGCGTGATCCAGATAATCGCCATGCCCAACTCGTCGCGCAGGTTCTTCACCAGGTCGACGATCTGCGCCTGGATGGTCACATCCAGCGCCGTGGTCGGCTCATCGGCGATCAGGATCTTGCGGTTTGCAGGTCAGCGCCATGGCGATCATCGCCCGCTGGCGCATCCCGCCTGAAAACTGGTGCGGGTAATCGTTCAGGCGGTCTTTGGCCTTGGGGATGCCAACCATATCCAGCAGTTCCGCGGCGCGCTTGCAGCGCCTGGCTGTGATCCATGCCCAGGTGAATCTCGATCGGTCTCGGTGATCTGCCGCCCAATGGTCAGCACCGGGTTGAAGGAGGTCATCGGGTCCTGAAAGACCATGCTGATCTGCGCCCCGCGGATTTTTCGATTTGCACTTCGCTCATCTTCAGCAGATCCTGCCCCTGAAACAGCGCTGTTCCGGCGGCGATCTTTCCGGGCGGGGTTGGGATCAGGCGCAGCACCGAAAGCATGGTCACGCTTTTTCCGCAGCCGCTTTCGCCGACCAGCCCGATCGTTTCGCCGTTGGCCACGCTGAACGACACGCCATTGATCGCGTGAACGGTCCCATCTGGGGTGATAAATTGGGTTTCCAGTCCCTGTACATCCAATAAAACATTTTCCATATCAGCCCGCTATTCTACGTAGGTTTTGACTGGGCAACCATCCAGCGCCGGTTCTCGCTCAAATGATCATTCCGGGTTTTCATCTTGAAACAAAACGGTGGCGCACAGAGGGTTGGCAGGCCTCGCCTCCGGCGCCACCGTTTTGTATCTCAGGTCTGGCTAGCTTTCATGCTGCTCACTTACGGGTTGCCGGCACATCTTGGAAACGTAGAACGTGTACATCAGCATGCCGATCGATTCGGTACTGGGCCAGTGCCAGGCAGCCACGCCAGTCTTGTCTGGTTCCAGCTCGGAGCCCTTCATGTAGGGTCTTGTAGATATTGCCAGGGGTGGCGTGGTAGATAAAGATCGCGCCTACGTCTTCTACCAGGATCTTCTCTGCATCCTTGAACTTCTGGTCGCGCTTGGCGGCATCGCCGACCAGCGAGGAGGCTTCGGTCACCAGTCTTGTCGAACTGCGGCATTCTTCCAGGCATGGCGGCCAGTCGAAGTCCAGATGCCCAGCATGTTGGACGGATCGAGGTAGTCGAAGCCGTAGGAGAGGAAGTAGAACGGCAGCTTGTGGGCGTTGAGCGTATCCATGAACAGCTTGGTTTCTTTGTTGGACACCTCAACGTCGATCCCCAGGTTTTCCTTGAGCATGGCAGCGATCGCCGCGGCGACGGCCTTGTTCAGATCCGATTTCATTGCGCAGCCACAGTTCAATGCTTCGGGAAGCCCTTGCCGTCCGGGATAGCCGGCATCGGCCAGCAGCTTCTTCGCCGCGGCGACGTCAAACTTGTTCACATCCTCGTTCTTCAACTCGTCGGCGTTCGATGCCGGGAAGCCGGGCATCAGGAAGGAATAGGCCGCGATGCCCTGGCGCTTGACCACATTCGTGATGATGCTGTCGCGGTCGATGGCCTTGGCAAACGCCTGGCGCACCTTGATATCATTGAAAGGTTTTTCGTAGGTGTTGAAACCCAGGTAGTAGGTGCGGAAATCGCCGTAACCGGGATGGTATTCCGCGTTGAGCTGCGGGTCGCTGGAGATCAGGTCGATGTCCGCCGGGGTGAAGGTCTCCGCCATATCAATTTCATCGTTCTGGTAGGCGCGGAACTCGTTCGTATTATCGCTGAAGGTGAATTCGATGCCGCTCAATAAAGGGCTTGACCTTGCCGGTGTAGTTCTTGTTGGGACCAAAGGTCATGCTGCTTGCCTTTGGTCCATTCGGTCAGAATGTACGGGGTGGAGGAAACGGAGGTTTCAGGCGTGTTGTTGTAATATTCGCCGTTTTTTTCGAACGCGACCTTGCTCAACGGGCGGATATAGAGCGCCTTGGACGGGAAGTAAGGGGATGCGGCCGTGGTGATGAACTGAACGGTGTAGTCATCCACCTTCTTCACGCCAATTTCAGAGGTGGGCACCTTGCCGGCGACAGCCTCGTCAAAATTGACAATATCGCTCCAGAACCAGGCGAAGTCCCAGGCGTGCTTGGGATCGGCCTGATATTGGAAGGTAAAGACAACATCATCCGCGTTCACCGGGTTGCCATCGCTCCACTTCAGATTTGGATCCATGTTGAAGGTCCAGGTCTTGCCGTCCGGTGTGACTTCCCAGCTCAGCGCGCCTGCGGGCAGGATCTCGAAGTTCTTGTTGAGCCGGACGAAGGGCGTGGTTAGAACATCGCTGTAGGAATTTACCGAGCGCTTGTAAACGCTCACCGCGAAATCGGTGGTGATCCCTTCTGGCCCCATCAGGCGCAGCAACTGCTGATCGAGCGGGGCGGCATCCGCGGGCAGAGTCACGCCAAAGGCATTGACCACTGCACTGGGGGCCGAGGTTTCGGTAGGCTTCGTCTCAGTGGTAGGTGCGGTGGTTGCTGTGGCTTCTTGCTTCTGGATGGGGATGGGGGTATAGGTCGGGGGAACCGGCATGGCGGTGTTGGTGGCTGCCGGCGCGGGTAGTGCGGTGGCTGCCGGTGCGCAGGCTGACAGGATCGTTGTCAGGATCATCGAAAAGGTTAGAAATATCCATAGTTTGGATTTCGATCGGGTAAACATTTCTTCACTCCTCATTGATAACGAGCGCGAACGGATTATGAACAGCGGCCTGGCCAGAGCCTGGGTAGATATGAGCGAACGCGAGCCTGGTTTCCTCCATGTGAAACAGTACCTCTTCCCCTACTGGTTATACATGGTTGGATCGAGCGCATCTCGCAGACCATCCCCCACAAAATTGAAGCTGAGCATTGCCAGGGCAATGGTTAGGGTGGGGAATATCCCCAGGTACCAGTAAACGCGGATATACCCCAGGCTATCGCTGACCATTTTGCCCCAGCTGGGGATGGGGTCATTGATGCCCACCCCCAGGAAGCTGAGCCCTGCCTCGGCGAAAATGGCATTGGGAATTCCCAGAGCAAGCATGATGATCAGGGGTGGCAGCGCGTGCGGCAGCAGGTGGCGGAGGATCACACGCCAGTCATCGGCACCGTACGAGCGCGCGGCCATCGACAAACTCACGCTCGCGCAGCGCGATAAACTGACCGCGCGTCAGGCGGCACACTTCGATCCAGCTGGTGATGCCAATGGCCAGGATTACGTTGCGCGACCCCGGTGCCCAGGATGCTCATCAGGAAGATGGCGAACAAAAAGTTAGGGAAGGCGGTCATCACTTCGAGAATGCGGGTGATGACGAAATCTATCCACCCGCCGCGCAGCCCGGCCAACGCCCCCAGCGGCAGGCCGATCGCAAAGGCAATAAGCTGAACGGAAAATCCCACCAGCAGCGATGTCCGCGCCCCGTAAATGATCAGGCTGAGCACATCCCGTCCGATCGCGTCTGTCCCAAAAGGATGCGCGGCGCTGGGAAACTGCAGGTTGGCGCCCAGATCAGCCTTGTAATAAGCGTATGGGGTCAAAACATCCGCGAAAATCGCCATGATAAAGAAAACAGCGACGACAACCAACCCGGCGATTGCCAGGCGGTTCTTTTTGAAGGAGCGGACGGCATCTTGCCACAAGGTGCGCTTTTGGGACAGAATGGCCTCAGCGCTGATCAGGGTTGGAGCCGTCATGGATTAATTCCTTTTGCCGGTCAGGCGGACACGCGGGTCAATGACCGTATATAGGATATCGGTAATGATATAGGTAACCCCCCAAAGCACAGCTGCCAGCAGCATGGTTGCCATGATCATCGGATAGTCACGGTTGAAGGTACTGGTGACGAAGTAGCGGCCCAGCCCAGGAATGCGGAAAGTGGCTTCGATAAAAATGGACCCGGTGGCGATATCGGGGATTTTCGGTCCCAGTACGGTGATCATGGGGATCAGGGCATTTTTTAACACGTGCTCGAAAGATAATGGCATTCCGACCCAGGCCCTTTGCCCGCGCGGTGCGCACGTAATCGGCGCGCAGCGCTTCCAGCGTGTTTACCCGGGTGTAGCGAGCCACCATGGCTGTCGGCCCCAGGGAATAGACAATGGTCGGCATGATGTATTGGGCTGGCGCTCCCCAACCGCCGGTGGGCAGCCAGTGCAGCGTAACCGAAAAAATCAGGATCATCCAGATCGCTACCACAAAATTCGGCACGGCGAATCCAAGGGTCGCCAGCATGGTCACCAACTGGTCGATCCAGGAATTCTGGTAGATGGCCGCCACAATGCCCAGGAGCAAACCCAGGCTGTAAGAAAGCAGGATGACCACGCCCGCCAGCTGCAGCGTGGGCGGCCAGACGCGCGCAATCAGCCCGGTGACAGTTTCTGTAGGGCTTTGGAATGGGATCCCAAAATCGAAATGCACGGCATTCCACATATACCGCACGTACTGTTCCCATATTGGCTTATCCAGGCCGTACTTGCGCAGGATATTGGCTTTAGCTGCTGCCGGAAGCGGCTGCTTGGTTTCGTCAAACGGTCCGCCAGGGACGGCATGCATCAGCGAAAACGTGATAATTGACACGAAAAAAAACGTGATCAGCAGCCCGCCAATGCGACCTATGATATATCGGCCCATTTTTCCTCGGTTCTACTTTCCAGAAAAAGGAAAGGCAGGAACAGGATCTGACTGACTTAATATAAATTGCGAAAAGATAATTACCAGGTAAAAAAGAGTGGGCCGTGGTCTCGATGCGATGTTACGGGACGTCTTTTACAAAATCGATTGTCGACATTGATTTCCTACATCACACGATGGTGCTTACACGACCTTATCGGCTGCCTTAAGGGTTGATAAATCAAAAAAAGGATGAAGATTTTGCAGGTTGTGAGCCACATGCAAAACCCAGAAACTATGATAAAAATTATAAAGGGGGTCTATTTATTTGTCAAATTGGGTGCATAAGGCATGCCGGAAGCGTTGATATGGGTGATTCGGTCTTCGCAGATAACCCGGAAATCAGCCGGTGATGTAACAGCATGTCTCTGTATCAATGGTACACTTTGGTTAACATACGGGAGGATCTATGCGTTTTTTTGAAAGCAAGGAAACTGGGATCGTCTTCACCGTTCTTGAGCCAGGCGATCTGGTTCTCGAAAGCATCAGCGAAGTAGCGCGCCAGGCCAATATTCATACCGGCGTGCTCATGACGGGCATTGGCAGCCTGAGCAAGGCGCGCATCCATACCGTGCTGACGAACATTAACCCGGTGGAGGAGCTGTATCTGGATATTGACGGGCCATTGGAAGTGAGCAACTTCAACGGATTGATTGCCAACTACGAGCCGCATATTCACATCACCATGGTCGACCCGTACATGAAAATCTACGCCGGTCATCTGGAACCCGGCTGCGCGATTCTGACCCTGGCAGAGTTTTCCATCTTGCGCATCTCCGATCTACGCCTGCACCGTCATACGATCCCGGAACGCTCGCCCTACCCGTATCGCATGCTCGATCAGATGATTGAATAAATTCAGCCTGATCTTCTCAACCACGGTCGGTTCGCTAATGGATGCGCAAAACCTGTGCAAAGATTTCACCGCTGTTCTCCAGGAGGTCGGGCTGCCAGGCTGGTGGATGAGCTGGTTGCGCCGCTCCGCGTAGAATTCCCTACAGCGACACCGACCCCCGCAGTAGGGCAGGATGGTCAAAAGCGAGATCTGCACCAACGGAAAGGGCCTGCTGATGAAGCAGGCCCTAATACCAGTACATGTGGGGGGAACGGCGTGTCCCTCACCGTCATATGTAGTGACTCACCAGGGACTTGAACCCTGAACCCACTGATTAAGAGTCAGTTGCTCTGCCAATTGAGCTAGTGAGCCATGCGTCTTTTGCATCCATTTACCCCACTTGTTGTGTGTTTTTGTTTGTTTTCACACAATCGATTGGGGTTATTCATCCACTGTCTCCAGTGCTTCCATTTGGGATTAATGCGTAAGCATCACAATTGCATTAATCGTTTTTGGAGTTGGTTAAGGTTCGGATGCCGTTCAGGCGGATGGATTTTACCCCAGGAGCACGAATCTAGCAAGGTTTAAAAAATTTCCGCCGGAAAACCGCCTGCTTTCACCAGCGGCAGTTCACAGATCCATGAGTTTATTCAGCTTCTCCGCCGCTTCTTCCTGCAGCGAAGGGATGACGTGCGAGTAGGTATCCAGCGTCAGGCTGATCTGCGAATGTCCCAGCCGCTCCTGCACCACCTTGGGATGCACCCCCGCGGCCAGCAGCGGGGTGGCATGGGTATGCCGGGAAAAATCATGGAAGCGGATGACCGGTAGGTTCGCCTGTTCCAGTACGGTCTGGTAGTGGTGGATCAGGTTGCGCGGCGAGGCGATGTTGCGGTTGACCAGGCCCCATTTCAAGGCGTGGCTCAGGGATTTATGCAGCACGGAGTGGATGAACTGCACGGTGTGAAAGGCCAGAGTTCAGCTTCTCCGAATAGAGGCGCTGCAGCTGGTCGGGGCGCAGCGCCGACAGGCGGGTGGATCCCAGCTCCGGTTTGATATGCAGGCGGATCAGGTACTCGTAGGCTTCGAGGGTCTTGGGGCGCAGGGTATGGGCAGCAACATCTTTCAGATACCGGTCCAGGAACTCAGCCACGGTGACCTTATCCGCTTCCACCCAGTCGCCATCGTGGAGCGCCTCGCGTTGGCGGAGCAGCCAGTCCCGCACCTCTTTTTGGGTTTTGCCGTACTTGGGTCTCCGCTTGCCGTTGGGCAGGGTGATCTGCGCGACCCACAACCCGTCCGCACGCTGGTACATCGTTCCTTCGCCTTTACTCCGTCCAGCTTCCAAACCCTGGAAGAGGTGCTCCAAGGCGAGGATTTCGTATCCGCGTGCGATGAATTTCATGCTCGGATCAGTCAGAAGCGGGGTTTCTGCATATCCATAAACTCGATAATCGTGATTGCGGAAGAATTCGCTGCATCCGGCGGTGATTGAACTGTTCCAGGGGTTGCTTTCCCTGTCCAATGGGTTTATAACCGGACTCGATCTTTGATTTACGAGGAGGTTCCCATGAGCGATTTAAACCAGTCCCTGCGTAACTTTATCCAGGAGTCGCTTGCTTTGTGGAAGGTGCCCGGCCTTGCCGTTGGCGTGGTCCGGGGAAAAGAGACCCTGCTGTGCGAAGGCTTTGGCCTGCGCGACCGGGAAGGTTCGCTTCCCGTCACACCCAACACGCTCTTTGCCATTGGCTCGTCGACGAAAGCCTTTACCACCTTCGACCTGGGCCTGCTGGTGGACGAGGGCAAGCTGGATTGGGATAAGCCCATCCGCGATTTCCTGCCTGCCTTCCAGCTGCACGACCCGGTGGCCAGCGAGCGTCTGACCCCACGCGACATGGTATCCCACCGGGTGGGCCTGCCCCGCCACGACCTGCTGTGGTACAACTCGCCGCTCTCCCGCCAGGAGATCTTTGGACGCCTGCGCTACCTGGAGCCCAACAAGGATATCCGCCAGGCCTTCCAGTACAACAACCTGATGTTCATGTCCGCCGGCGTGCTGATCGAGCATCTCTCCGGCCTGCCCTGGGAGGACTTCACCCGCCAGCGCATCTTCGCGCCGCTGGGCATGGCGCGCAGCAACTTCTCCGTCACCACCTCGCAGCAGTCGGATGACTTTGCCCTTCCCTACCAGGAGAAGAAGGACCAGGTGGAACGCATGCCCTTCCGCGTAGTCGATTCGGTTGGCCCGGCCGGGTCGATCAATTCCTGCGTGGCCGACCTGGTCCCCTGGCTGCAGGTGCATCTCAATCAAGGCCAGTGGGAGGATCGTCCGGTGATCTCTCCCGGCAACCTGGAGCAGATGCACTCGCCGCAGATGGTCATCCCCGGCACACCCAAGTGGAAAGAGCTGCTCCCTGCCTCATACGGGTTAGGCTGGTTCATCGAGCCCTACCGCGGCTACCAGATGGTTCAACACGGCGGGAACATCGACGGCTTCACCGCATTGGTGGCGATGGTACCCTCCGAAAACATCGGTGTGGTTGCGCTGGCGAACCTGAACGGCACCATGCTGCCCACCACCGTGGTCTACCGCGTTTTGGATCTCCTCCTGGGCCTGGAACCGGTGGATTGGAACGACCGCTTTCACAAGGAATACCTGGAGATCAAAGCGGGCCAGGAAAAAGGCAAGGAAACATCCGTCGCGGAGCGCAGGGAAGGCCACCCGCCTGCCCACGCGCTGGAGGAGTATGCTGGCGATTACCAGCACCCCGGCTATGGCACAATGGCCATCTCCGTGCAGGAGGGCAAGCTGCAGGCGCGTTTCAACGAGATCGAGTTCCGCGTGGAGCCATACCACTACGAAATATTCGAGTTCCACTACGACCTGCTGGATCTTCATATCAAGGGCGCTTTCACCACCGACGAGAAAGGCAACGTCAGCCGGCTGGCCCTGCCGCTGGAACCCAGCGTCAAGGAAATACTCTTCGAGCGCGTCGCCGACCCGCGCCTGCGCGACCAGGCCTTCCTGGAGCGGCTGGCAGGCACGTACGAGCTGATGGGCATGCCGCTGAGCATATCCTTAAAGGGGGATGATACCCTGGTGGGCACCTTGCCCGGCCAGCCGGCCATCGAGCTGGTCCCCTACCGGGGCACGACCTTCAGCCTCAAGGGCCTGACCGGCGCCAGCCTGACCTTCCGCGTGGCTGAAATTGGCCCGGCCGAGTCCGTGGTACTCAATCAGCCCGGCGTGGTGCTGGAGGCAAAGCGCAAAGATGGCGGATAAGGAGGACTAGTCTGCAGCGAAATATGCCGGTCGTTTCCTGGTGAACCAGCGCTATCGCTGCTGCCCGCTCCCTACAGGGGAAATTGGAATAGCTGCCCGGGACCGTTATGGTGTTTTCTCGATCCTGCAGCAAATCGAGATAAATTTCACAATTATGCCTGCATAAAATGGAAATTGACCATTTCACGGAGCGCTCACAGTCGTGGAAACGCGGGCAGCATGCCGCAACCGCCAAAAATCCAGTAGACTTAATGGTGCAGGGACCCTGTTTGAGGATTTCGACAAACACGAGAGAACAAGGAGACAGTCACCATCATGGAATATCGGCTCTTGGGAAAATCTGGCTTGAAAGTCCCCGTTTTGACCCTGGGCACGGCCACCTTTGGCGGCAAGAACGACTTCTTCAACGCCTTCAATACCACCGATGTGGCCGCGGCCACCCGCCTGGTGGATATCTGCCTGGAAGCGGGCCTCACCATGTTTGACTCGGCCGATGGCTACAACGGCGGGCAGGCCGAGCAGATCCTGGGCGAGGCGATCAAGGGCCGGCGCGACCAGGTGCTGATCTCCACCAAGGCCACCTTCCGCAGCGGGCCTGGCCCCAATGATGTGGGTTCCTCGCGCTTCCACCTGATCCGCGCGGTCGAGGGCAGCCTGCGCCGCCTGCAGACCGATTATATCGATCTGTTCCAGCTGCACGGCTTTGATGCCCAGACCCCGGTGGAAGAGACCCTGCGCACGCTGGACGACCTGGTCCAGGCCGGCAAGATCCGCTACACGGGCTGCTCGAACTTCTCCGGCTGGCACCTGATGAAATCGCTGGCGGTATCCGAACAGTACGGCTGGACCCGCTATGTGGCGCACCAGGCCTATTACTCGCTGGTCGGGCGCGAGTATGAGTGGGAGCTGATGCCGCTGGCGGTGGACCAGAAGGTGGGCTGCGTGGTCTGGAGCCCGCTGGGCTGGGGCCGCCTGACCGGGCAAGATCCGCCGCGGCCAGCCCCTGCCCGAAGACAGCCGCCTGCGCAGCAAAAAGGCCTTCGAAGGCGGGCCGCAGGTGCCCGAGGAGCGGCTCTACCGGGTGGTGGATGCGCTGGAAACGGTTGCCCAGGAGACCGGCAAGACCATCCCGCAGATTGCGCTCAACTGGCTGCTGGGCCGCCCGACCGTTGCCAGCTGTGATCATCGGCGCGCGCAACGAAGACCCAACTGCGCGAGAACCTCGGCGCCACCGGCTGGCAGCTGACCCCCGAGCAGGTGGCCCTGCTCGATGAAGCCAGCCAGGAGCCCAAGATCTATCCCTACTGGCACCAGGATGGCTTTGAGCGCAATCCCTTCCCGGCCGGCTGACGGCACTTGCGGATGTGATAGCCGGGTTTATGCCCAATTCCAAAGGTGTATCTTTATATTCCCTCAGGGATATCCATTGATGATCTCGTGATTAAGGCGCTTCCCTGAACAGAATCCTGCTTCCGTATGGGAGGCCGTTGTGCCAGGATATGGGCAATTTCATTGCCCTACAAAGAGTTTTTGAGATCCTCAATGTTCTCGAACACGCATAAAGGGATCGAATGTGCTTGCAGCCAATCCCGCACCTGCTGGTCGAGCAGCCTGGCCTGCTCCGCAAGGAAGGCGAAGTCGCCCGCCGGCGCCCGCAGGAGATCGGGAAAGCCCAGCTGCCGGTAGGGAGCAGCAACCTCGCTGTAGAGATTGAAGGGTTGCGATCCGGGATGCTCAAGATCGCTGAGCAGAAAACTGAGCTCGGACTGGATGGCCCACGCGGCAGCGCTGGCCGCCACCGGCTGCTGCCGTTCACAGGCTTTGAGCACTTTGCGGATCCCGTCCTTGATTTCGGGGTAGCTGCTCTCAAATACCTCCCCGATCGCTGCCTGGGCCGGCAGGGTCTGCTGCAGATCGCGCAGGATCTGGCGGGTGCCCAGCACCAGCCGCTCGGCGCTGCTGGCAATTTGGGCAGGGTCTGCGGAGGTGCTGATGGTCACAATCGCAGCTTCCAGGCCTTCCGGCTGCACGTGCAGCCGGGAAAGCTGCTCGAGCATGCCGTTCCACCCGCGGTCAAAGAACACCTGGTTGGCCAGCGCCAGGCATTCTATGATGGATAAGATCACCTGCCAGCCTGCATAGCGGATGTCGGCGATATCATCAGCGGCGACGGCCAGGCGCAGGTTGCCCAGGTGCGCCAGCGCTTTCGGGAATGCTTCCAGCGCGCGCTGGATCATCTGCGGGCGGGCCGGCGGCGACTGCAGTTCCAGCACCTTTTGCTGGATCGCCGCGAACCGGGCAGCCTGCGCTTCGCCCCGCGCATGGAGGATCTTAGCGTGGTGGACCAGGGCGGGAGCGAACGACCAGCCGCGCACCTGGCCCGTGGCAAAGCCTTCCAGCGTATCCCAACCGATGGCCCAGAAATCAAACAGGATGCCGTTGACCAGAATGGTGTGTCCGACCGGCGGATTCTTTCCATCGGCGGGGATGTAGAAAAAATCCAGGTCGGAGGCGGCCGTGGCGCGCCCCTGCGCGTAGGAGCCGTAATAGGCGATGATGTCGATCTCCGCCGGATAGGTCTCGAGCGCGCGATCGATCAGGAGCTGGGCAGTGGTGAAGACATCCGGTTCATGGGTGATATTTGCGATTAGATTGTTCATGGATCTCTCGTTTGTTCAACCGTGTGGGAAATTGCCAAAGAGATTGTACCAGGGAAACGGTGACGATCTCTGCCTCGTTTGTGCGGCGGCTTCTCAGCCAATGTATGCTCCAATGAGCGAAGATTGGCCTACGGATAACTTTGCGTTACCGGACGGGGGCTTCTCCAGGCCAGTTTGTTTGGACCATACGAGGAAACCTTACCTGTTATTCGCTACTCACTGTGCGTTTGAGGTAACAACCAGTGACATTTTTATCTCATGATCAACATCAGGAAGATCCCCCATTCAGTAGTAACCTCCTGCGTTTGTGAACTGGCGGTCGTGTCATCGGCATCGGTGGCATGGAGGCGATAGTAGTAGGTGGTGTGCGGACCCAGGCCGGTAATGATCAGGGAGGTCACGTTGCCTACATCAAGGTTCTCAAAGCCAGTGACGAAATGGGTGAAGCCGGCATCGGTGGACACATCGATGTGGTAGGTAAGTGCGCCTGGACAGGCGGACCAGTTGGCAGTGAAGCGATTGAAGCGGATGGCAGTGGCAGTCTGTACTGCGGGAGGGATATACGTGGCAGTGTAATCCTGATCCGCCTGGTTCGCAGCCAGGTCGGAATAGGGGAGGCTGGCAGGGGCGAACGTGTAGCCTGGTTTGGATGGGGTAACCGTACCAGACCAGCCCTCGGTTAAGGTGAATAAGTAATCCCCACCGCTATCGGCCGTAACCGTTTTTAGTATTCCATCCATGTAACTGAGGGTAACTCCGCTGGTCCCGGCGTTTCCGGATATGGTATAACTCGCGAGCGTAGTGGTGAAGGTCAGATCCGTGCCGTAGGTGGTGCCGCCCGTATTGACCGCAACCACGCGGTAGTGATAAGTCGTATTCGAGGATAGACCGCTGATGGCCGCACTGACTGCCGTGCTGCTTGCTCCGCTGACGGGGCTCTGTGCGGCGGTGACCGAACTGCCGTAGCTGTTCGTCAAACCGTATGCAAAGGTGACCGTAGTGCTGGTATTGTTGGCGTTCACCATCCCGTTAAGGGTAGCCCCGGTGATGGTGATAGCGCTGGCAGCATTGGTAGTCGCGGTTGGCGCAGCCGCCAGCGTTGTGAAAGTCTTATCCGAACCGTTGGTGGTGCCACCGATATTTATGGCAACCACGCGGTAGTGGTAGGTGGTGTTGGGGACCAGCCCTGAGAGAGTTGCGCTAACCGGGGTGGTGCTGGTTCCGGTAACCGGGCTTTGATCGGCGATTGCCGAGCTGCCGTAGCTATCCGTCAAACCGTAATCGAAGGTGACGGTGGTGCTGGCATTATTGGCGTTGACGGTGGCATTGAGCACAACGCCAGTTGTGGTCGGCGCGGCAGCCCCTTCGCCGCCTGTGGCGGGGGGTGCAGCGGCGGTGGTGAAGGTGTGGTCCGTTCCATAGGTGGTGCCGCCGGTGCTAGCTGCAACCACCCGGAAGTGGTAGGTAGCGTTGGGAATCAGGCCAGAGATGGCTGCGCTGACCAGCATATTACTCGTTCCGATTACCGGGCTCTGTGTGGCCGTTACCGATGTGCCATAACTGGCGGTCGAGCCATATTCGAAGGTGACGGTCGTGCTGGCATTATTGGCATTGACCGTCCCATTCAAGGTGGCGTTCGTGGTCGTCACCGAGCTGGCGGTGTCAGTGGTCGCAGAAGGAGCGACAGGTAAGGTTGTGAAGGTCAAATCGTCACCAAGGGTAGTACCGCTGGTGTTGACTGCGACCACGCGGAAATGGTAGGTGGTATTAGGAGCCAGGCCGGAGATGGCTGCGTTCACAGTGGTGCTGCCTGAACCACTCACCGGACTCTGGACGGCGGCGATCGATGTGCCATAGCTGGTGGTCGTGCCGTATTGGAAGGTAACGGTGGCGCTCGCACCATTGGCACGCACCGTCCCATTGAGGGTAGCGCCAGTAACAGTGCGCGAGGTAGCAGCGTTGGTCGTCGCGGTTGGCGGAGCTGCCGAAGTGGTAAACGTCTGGTCAAGGCCAGTAGCGTTTCCAGAATTGTTTCCGGCGAGGACGCGGTAGTGGTAGGTTTGACCAGGGGCCAGCCCGGTAATGACGGCGCTGACCGAAGCACTGGTTTCGCCAAACAGCGGAGATTGAGCGGCAGTTGCGGTGGAACCGTATGCGGTGGTCAGGCCATATTCAAAGGTGACCGTGGAGTTGCCCAGGCGCGGGTTGACCGTGCCGTTCAAGGTAGCGCCAGAGCTGCTGACGTTGGTGGCGGCGTTGGTGGTGGCGGTGGGGGTCTGCGAGATGGTGAAGAAGACGACTTTATTCTCGAAGGGCAAGCCAACCAGCAGTTGGTGGTGGAGCGAGTTGTAGTCATAGGAAATGAATGAGGTATAGTACAGCCAATCCGTGTCGTAATAGCCAGCGACAGAGCCGGTGACACTGTTGGCAGAAGTTACCGGCCCCGAGCAGCCGGCGGACTGGGCGCAGAGGGTAACGGCGCCCGCACCGGGCAGCGTTCCGTTTTGCCATCCGTCTGTGAGGGAGATGTACAGGCCATCGCCAACATCCTGGTTCACGCCACCGAGATAATCATCCGTATGGCTGCCAACCAGGCTGTTCGAAGAGCTGATCGTTGTACCGGTACAGCCAGTGGACGGGCACCAGGTGAGCACACCGGCATTGGTAGCGGTACCATTGGGCCAATCGTAGCTGTAGACCATGTAGGATCCGTTGGAGAGGAGGACTGGATAGCCAATAAAGCTGGCGGGCCGCTCGCTGACCAGGCTGTTGCTTAGCTCCACGGTGGTCCCCTGGCACGCGCTGGAACTGGAGCAGAAGGTCACCGCGCCGGAATTGGCAGCACCGCCCGGGTTGTCCCAATAGAGGCTGGAAACGAGGATCGCCCCGTTGGGAAGCTGGAGACCGCCCCCAGCGCCGACCTGGTCGCCGGTTTTTGAACCGGTCAGGCTGTTTGCCAGGGTGATACTGCCGGTGCAGCCGGTAGCAGGGCAAAACGTTGCTGCGCCTTTCTGCGTATTTTCGCCAATGGGAGACCACAGCGGGCTGAAGACCATATACGCGCCGCCGGAAAGAACCAGGGTTCCGCCCTGACCAACGTAGTCGCCAGCTTTGCCACCCACCAGACTGTTGCTGCTGGAGACAACCCTGCCCATACACGCAGCAGCGCTGGAGCAATAGGTAACCGCGCCGGTGTTATTGTGCCACGAGTTGCTATAGGCCAGGAAGGCGCCACCTGAGATCAGCCTGGCGTATCCAACTTTATCCCCATTCTGATCGCCAATCAGGCTATTGGCGGCGGTGATGTTCTGGCCAGTGCACGAGCTGTTTCCACTGCTGATGGAACAGAAGGTCAGCGCGCCTTTGTTAGGGGTCACTGCATCCCCCCAATCCGGCGATTGAACCAGGTAGCCGCCATTGGGCAAGGCAGTAATCCCACCGCCGCCAATCTGCATGTTGGCAACGGTCGTTGTACCTAGCAGGCTGTTGGAGGCGGAAATGGGTTTGCCAACGCAGCGATTATCGGTCAGGCTGGAACAGAAGGTAGCTGCGCCCCTGCCACCACCCCAGTTCCGGTTTGTAACGGCAAACCCTCCGCCAGATAAAAGGGTCAGGTAACCGAAGCCCTGATTATTGTTTTCCTCGCCGTATAGGCTGTTGGTGGTCGAAACGACGCCAGTACAGCCCGAGGCAGGGCATGGCGTGACCGCGCCCGCGTAAACCGCCGAGCCGTTGGTCCAATATGGGATGGAGACGATATACCCGCCGCCGGGGACCAGGGTGACGCTGAACCCTACGAAATCGCCCACCCCAGAACCACCCGTCCCGGTCGCCCCGACCAGACTGTTGGTGGAAGAGACCACCCCCACACAGGTCTGGCCGCTGGCGCAGTAGGTAACCGCGCCTTTCTGGCTGTCCCAATACATGGAGGTCACCAGGTAAGCACCGCCAGATATCGGGGTGATGTAGGGGAGCGTGGTCAGATAGTGGACTTCCTCCCCAGCGGAGTAGGTTCCGCCAAGATAGTCATGGGTGTGACTGCCGACCAGGCTGTTGGTGGGGGAGACGGTGACATCAGCGCACCCGGGAGACGGGTTGGCGCAGCCTGTGGCAGGCATCCAGGTCACCGCGCCCGCCATGGTGGCTGTTCCGTTATTCCAGCGTGGGCTGACGACAACAAAACTGCCATCGGCGAGGATCTTGACTCCGCCTGAGCCAACGCCATCGTTATTGGTCGCCCCGAAAAGGCGGACGATTAACTGGTGGGTGTCGCCGTCATATAAATAGACTGCGCCAATATTGACCTGCGTCCCTGGGCTGTAGTGCGGATCGGTGACAACGAAGTTTCCGTTAGGAAGAACATATACCCCGGCGCCAAAGCGACCACTGCCGGTGGGTCCGACGAAATCGCTGCGAGCAGCCTGGGCGGGTTGTGGGGTAAGGAAAAGGAAGAGGAGGAGTACGACCGCCAGAAGACGGGTGACCCGTAGTGTGGTAGAGGAAGCAATCGAACGGCTGGAACGGTATATCATTGACGAACTCCGTGGTGCAATGGGTGGGCTGCGGATAAAGCTGTGGAAATGTCAAGTACAGAATAGTACGGTATATTTACTATAGCCAAAAATTATTTATACGAGTTTGCATTTACATTACAGGATCAATGGTGCGCAAAGTTTCTTCTAATTTTGATCCCACTTGCCCTTCAGGAAATAATCTTTGCGGTCTGGTGATCGTGAAGGGATCCAATCCACCTGCGGTTGCGATCCTGCCTGACAAACAAAGGAAATAATGGAAAAACAAGCCAAATTCCCCTATCCGTTTTTCGTGGTAACGTTCGTTTGGTCCTGGCTGATCTGGCTGCCGCTGGTTTTGTCCAGCGCCGGGTTCTTACCTCTGGGTAAAGAGCTTCTGAGCGGTTTGAGCCTCCCCATCACGATTGTGGCAGCCTTTGGCCCGGCCGCTGGAGCCTTTTACTGTCTCAAAAAATACCATGGTAAAGATGCTGTTCGCCAATATCTTCGCGGTTTGTTGGATTTTCATTTGGGCTGGCGGGCGTGGCTCCTTCCCATACTCGTGTTGGGTGGGAGCACCTGGATCGCGTGGTGGCTGCCTGAGCTTTGGGGAGAGCCGCGTATGGAAATGCTCTTGCCCTCTCTATGGGTTTTTCCACCCTATGTTTTGGTCATGGTTCTCTTCGGCGGCGGGCAGGAAGAACTGGGGTGGCGCGGCTATATTTTGGATCCTCTGGAAGCACGCCTCGGGCCGTGGTTGGGGAACCTGGCGCTGGGGGTCGTATGGGCCGTCTGGCATTTGCCGCTATTTTTTATCGCTGGAACGAGCCAATCATTTATGCCCTTTGCCGGGTTTGTATTACTGACAACGGGGTATTCCTGGTTCTTTGCCTGGGTGCGTGAGGTTTCTGGAAAACGTACCTGGGCCGGGTTGATCACTCACGGTTGGGCCAATGCATTTATTCCCTTGTTCCCGACGTTAGTGATGGCTGCCGGGGTCGCACAGCAGCGTTATTGGATATGGGTAGGCTTAACCTTCGTGATTGGTTTGATAACCATGGCTATTCGGTCGCAAAAAACGAGGTCAATATCGCAGTCGACAGCCTAAACTTATCATTTCCTAAAAAAATCGATATAGGGCATCTATGTTTTGGGATGTCCTATATAATTAATGTGTGTCTATCCCCATTTTAGCCACGAAGTTGTTTATCCCCCCGCCGCGCCGCGACGTAGTTCCCCGTCCACGCCTGATCGAACGGTTGAGTGAAAGCATTCAGCCAAACCAGGGTTCTGGACGAAAGATAATCCTCATCTCTGCCCCTGCCGGTTTCGGAAAAACTACACTGGTCAGTGAATGGGTTGCGGGTTACAAACAACAACACGAACCAGCGGTTCACGAACCTTCGGTTCGCGAACCGCTGGTTCGCGCCGCCTGGCTGTCGCTTGACGAAGGGGATAACGACCCTGTTCACTTTCTGGCTTACTTTGTGGCTGCATTACAAAAGATAGAGCCGAATATTGGAGCAGAGGTATTGGGTATTCTACAAGCCCCTCAGCCACCTCCAATCGAATCGCTTTTGACTACCCTGCTCAATGAAATTGCCGCTATCCCGGACCATTTTGTGCTTGTCCTGGACGATTATCATGTGATCGATTCCAAACCGGTTGGCGCATCGAATTCCGTTGATGATGCCCTCACCTTCCTGGTCGAGCACATGCCGCCGCAGATGCACCTGGTCATCGCCACCCGCGAGGATCCGCACCTGCCTCTTGCCCGGCTACGCGCCCGCGGCCAATTAACTGAACTACGCGCTGCCGACTTGCGTTTTACCCCCTCCGAAGCCGCCGAGTTCCTCAACCAAATAATGGGCTTGAGACTCTCCGAAAAAGACATCGCCGCGCTGGAAGCCCGCACCGAAGGCTGGATTGCCGGTTTGCAGTTGGCCGCGATTTCGATCCATGGACATCAAGACGCCACCAGCTTTATCCAATCTTTCACCGGCAGCCATCACTTTGTGTTGGACTATCTGCTTGAAGAAGTCTTGCAACAGCAGTCCGAAAGCATCCAGGCCTTCCTGCTGCATACATCTATCCTCGAACGCCTGTCTGGGCCGCTTTGCGATGCCGTCTTGACTGATACATCGGGCTATGGTCAGGAGAGCGCCGGTCAGGGGACCGGGAGTCAAAAGACCCTGGAGAATCTTGAGCGGATAAACCTGTTTATTGTCCCCCTGGATAACGAGCGGTGCTGGTACCGCTACCATCATCTCTTTCGGGATATCCTTCGCCAGCGATTGGGACAAAGGCTGTCACCCGCAGAAATCGCCGAATATCACGCGCGCGCCAGCCAGTGGTATGAAAAGAACGGGGATGTGGTTGAAGCATTGCAGCATACGTTCGCTGCCTGTGATTTTGGTCGGGCAGCGGGGCTGGCTGAGTCAGTCTGGCAGGGCATGGATAACCGTTTCCAGACTGCTGCCTGGTTGGGCTGGGTCAAGAAACTGCCAGAAGAAGAGGTCCGTATCCGACCGGTGCTCCTCACCCAGATGGCCCAGTCGTTCATGGATGCTGGCGAACCGGAGGCCAGCGAGGCCTGTATGCACGATGCCGAACAGTGCTTGAATGGTTCATCCGGTGAGATGATCGTGGCGGATGAAGCGCAGCTAAAGCCCCTGCCAGCGTTGATTGCCATGACCCGCGCCTATAACGCCCAGACGCAGGGCGATCTTTCCGCCACGGTGAAATATGCCGAACTCGCGCTCCAACTCGTCCCGGAAGGTGACCTTATTAGGCGCGCTCAGGCCACAATCATGCTGGAAGTCACCCACTGGGCCAGCGGAGACCTGGAGTCGGCCCGCTCTGCCTTTGGTGATTGGATGAATAGCATGGAGAAGGCGGGCAACTTCGTTTTTGTCGTTGCCAGCGCTTTTGCCCTGGCAGATATCCTGGTTGTGTTGGGACGGCTCCGCGAAGCAGTCAAAACCAATCAGCAGGCCATACAGCTTGCCGCAAAACATGGGCAGGATGCGCAGCACATCACTGCGCACCATTATTTGGGATTGGCGCTGCTATATCATGAGATGGGGGAGGATGCCGTCGCTGCGGAGCACCTGCAAAAAGCTCAGGAGATGGGCGAACAGACCACGCTGGTCGATTGGTCTTACCGCTGGCATCTTGCTCAGGCCCGTCTTAAGGAATCTGGGGGAGATTTGGAAACTGCGTTGGTGCTGTTGGATGAAGCCGGGCGCGTGTATGTCAAGACGCCCATACCGGATACCCGTCCGATCGAGGCCTTGAAAGCAAACGTGTATCTCAAGCAGGGCCGGTTGGCAAAGGCCCAGGATTGGGCGCGCGCGTGGGGACTGTCGGCTGATGGCGAAATCAACTACCTGGGTGAGTTCGAGCATCTGATCCTTGCCCGTGTGCTGATGGCAGAATATCAGAGTCGCCAGGACAGAGGCTCTCTCTTGCAAGCAATCGGATTGCTGGAGCGCCTGTTGAAAGCAGCCGAAGCGCAAAGCAGGACCGGCAGTGTCATTGAAATCCTGATGGCGCAGGCGCTTGCCTACCAAATGCAAGGGAACCTTCCCCTGGCAGTGCCCGCACTTGAGCGCGCCCTGACCCTGGCTGAACCGGAGGGCTATTTCCGCCTTTTTGTGGATGAAGGCGAGCCAATGCGGTCGCTGCTGCAATGGTTGATTGAAAAGCAATCGCGCAATCGAGAACCATTCGCTGAGCGGTTATGTAGACAAACTCCTGGCTGCCTTCACACAACCAGTGACCGCGCCAAAATCAGCAATCATCCATTCAAAATCAGAGATGATTGAACCTTTGAGCGAACGCGAACTAGAAGTACTCAAGCTGCTCAGAACCGAACTAAGCGGCCCCGAAATTGCCGGCCAATTGGTCATCTCGCCCAACACCTTTCGCACCCACACCAAAAACATTTTCAGCAAACTGGGGGTCAATAATCGTCGGGCGGCTGTCCGCCGAGCTGAGGAACTCGATTTGTTCTAACCAACTCCTAAAAAACCAAAGCCGACCCCGGCAGGTGTTCTTAACCCATCTGCCGGGGATTTTTGTTTTCAAAAACAATCACCATATCGATCACATCATTTGGTGATGACACCTCATCAAATCGGGCGGTATCCTTTTGTCAGATCAACAGCGAAAGGAAAAACGCGAGGCGCAGGATGAGTGACAACCAAACCTTCGAAGGAAAACGGTTCCAGCATCTGTACTACGAAATCCGCCTCAAGGGACACCTGGATGCCCGGTGGGCCGACTGGTTTGATGGCTTGACCATCAGACTGGAAGAAGACGGCGACACGCTTTTAACGGGTCCGGTCAAAGACCAGGCCGCGTTGCATGGATTGCTCAAAAAAGTACGTGACTTGGGAATGCCATTGGTCTCCGTCTGTCCGGTCAAACCCAATCAGGCAAATAGGTCAGTCCTTAAATAGTATCGAGATTACCTGCTGGAAAGGAATTTTGCCAAACTTTTGAAGCTATTTCACCCCCGAGTACCGGATAACAACCGTAGTTTTGTATAAATCAAATCCCAAGCAGGAACAGGGACCGTTCAATCAAAGTTTTCTGTATAGATAAGAAGGAGCAACAAAGATGAATACAAGTGGAAATCCGATGAAAAAGATAGATCCAAAAGTTCTGTTCTCAGCATTGTGGATATTCCTGGCAGTCAACTACATTTACCGGGATGTTCTATCGAACATGGAGCCGGGAACCCTGCAGGGATATCTGGCGGGGAATGTTGGGGAGATCACCATCACGCAGGGATTTTTGCTGGCAGGCGCCCTGATGATGGAGATCCCTTTTGCCATGATTTTCTTGTCCCGGGTACTGAAGGGAGCGGCAAATCGCTGGGTCAATATCATCGCCGCCATCCTGATGGTCGTCATCGAGATTGGGACAATGGGCCTGGGAACGACACCCACCCTTCATTACCTGTTCTATAGCGTGATCGTGATTGTTTGCAATTTGTTCATCGTCTGGTATGCCTGGAAGCGTTACAACCCTGAAGGCCAGCCCGTAACTCAACCCGCTCGAGCCAATTGAATGAGGAGTTCCCCATGAAAGCGATTGTATACACACAGTACGGCCCTGCTGATGTTCTGCATCTGCAAGAAGTTGAAAAGCCTACGCCAAATGATCATGAAGTGCTGATCAAGGTACATGCTACCTCGGTCACCGCTGGGGACTGCAATGCGCGCGGTTTTACCTTTGTCCCGCCGGGTTTTGGTTTCATCGCTCGTTTGATGTTCGGCCTGCGGAAGCCCCGGCAGCCGATCCTCGGCATAGAGTTGTCGGGTGAAGTTGTGGAAGTTGGCAAGGAGGTCAGACTGTTCAGGAAGGGTGATCAGGTCTTTGGCATCAGTTTAAAATACGGCGCGTATGCCGAATATATTTGCATGGCTGAAGACGCCAACCTGGCCCTGAAACCGGCAAATATGACCTGGGCAGAAGCTGCTTCCATCCCATTTGGCGCCAACACCGCGCTCTATTTTTTGAGAGATATGGCAAAACTTCAACCCGGACAGAAGGTTCTGATTATTGGCGCTTCGGGCTGCACCGGAGTATATGCCGTCCAGCTCGCCAAATACTATGGGGCGGAAGTCACCGGCGTGTGCAGCACGCGGAATCTGGAGATGGTGCGGACTCTTGGGGCAGACCATGTCATCGACTACACCCAGGAAGACTTCACCGAGAACGGCCAGACCTATGATGTGATTTTGGATATGGTCCCAGGCAAGTCTTCGTTTGCCCGTGATAAATCCTCCCTCAAGCAAAACGGACTGTACCTGGCCGGGGCAGGTGGTTTGGAATCCTTTGCTCAGATGGCCTGGACAGGTTTGACTGGCGGGAAGAAAGTGATCGCCGGGATGGCGCCTGACCGCGCAGAAGGCCTGGTTTTCCTCAAAGAACTGGTTGAATCCGGGAAACTCAAACCGGTGATTGACCGGTGCTACCCTCTGGAGCAAACCGCCGAGGCGCACCGTTACGCGGACACGGGCCACAAACGTGGCAGCGTGGTTATCACCATCACGGCGGAGGCGTAAACCAACGATGGATACGAAAATCCTGCTATCCGCCACCTGGGTAGTCGTCACGCTCATCTATCTGTATGACGATGTGCTGCGCATTTGCAGCGGCGACTTCGCAAAATCAATGGGCAACATGAATTTCAATCAGTTCGTTTGGTTGGGCATTGCCATCTTGATGCTTATTCCAATTTTGATGGTTTTCCTGACCCTGGTCTTGCCCCAACCGGTGAGCCGCTGGGCGAATATCATCGTAGCCGCCTTCTTCTTTCTGTTCAACTTGGTTGGTCTGCCCACCTATCCATCGCTATATGACAAATTCCTGCTCGCAGCCAGCCTGGTGTTCAATGGGATCACGATCTGGTATGCCTGGAAGTGGAGTTGAGACTTATAATTTACGCATGCCTGCGCCTGTTTTGTCCACAAAACTATATATCCCCCCGATACGGCCCAACGCAGTCTCCCGCCTCCGCTTGATCGAGCGGTTGAACGGGGGGCTGCGTGCCACGCATGGCGTGACCCTCATCTCCGCTCCCGCCGGTTTTGGGAAAACGTCGCTTATCAGCGAATGGCTGGCCAGCGAATGGATCAGAGCCTGCAACCTGCCGGCTGCCTGGCTATCGCTGGACGAAGGGGATAATGACCCCACCCGCTTTCTAACCTACCTGGTGGCGGCTTTTCAGACGCTGGCACAGAAAAACGGCGAGGCTCCCATTGGCGCTGGGGCTTTGGCGCTGCTCCAATCCTCGCAGCCACCCGCACCAGAGTCGATTTTGACAACTCTGATCAATGAACTCTCGTCCATTTCGGTCAATTTCATCCTGGTGCTGGATGACTACCATGTGATCGATTCCCAGGCCGTCGATCAGGCTCTGACCTTCCTTGTCGAATACCAGCCCAGGTCGATGCACCTGGTGATCGCCACGCGCGAAGATCCGCCGCTGCCGCTGGCGCGCATGCGTGCCCGGGGCCAGCTGACCGAGCTGCGCGCCGTGGACCTGCGCTTCACCCCCACCGAAGCCGCCGAGTTCCTCAACCAGGTGATGGGCTTGTCCCTATCGGCGGAGGATATCGCCACGTTGGAAAGACGGACAGAAGGCTGGATCGCGGGTTGCAGCTGGTCGCGTTATCGATGCAGAACCGTCAGGATACCAGGAGCTTTATTCAGTCCTTCACCGGCAGTCATCGTTTTGTGCTGGACTATCTGGTCGAAGAGGTTTTGCGCAGGCAGCCGGAACATGTCCGCAGATTTCTTGCTGCAAACATCCATACTCGATCGGTTATGCGGCGCGCTGTGCAATGCATTGTGTTCCGCAGGAACACCGTGTTCCTACGGAACTGCGATCACCGACCGGGAAGATGGCAAAGCGATGTTGGAAACGCTGGAGCACGGCAATCTCTTCGTCATCCCGCTCGATGATCAGCGCCAGTGGTATCGCTATCATCACCTCTTCGCCGAAGTTTTGCAGACGTATTTGGACGAGGCGTATTCCGATCGGATCGCCCATGCTCCACCGGCGGGCGAGTGTCTGGTTCGAGCAGAATGATCTGCCGGCTGAGGCCATTCGCCATGCGCTGGCCGCAAGCGATTTTGAGCGAGCGGCAGACTTGATCGAACAGGTCTGGCTGGCGATGGATCTCAGTTACCAATCTGCCACGCTGGCTTGTCTGGGCAAAGGCACTGCCCGACGAGATCAGATCCGCGCCCGGCCGGTGCTGTGCGTTGGCTATGCCTGGGCGCTGCTGGCCGTCGGTGAAATCGAGGTCAGCGAAACCCACTTGCGGGATGCTGAACGCTGGCTAGAACCAGGAGAAAACCCGGCAGAGCATTCATCCACCAGGATGGTCGTTGTGGACAAAGCCGAGTTTCGGGTACTGCCCGCCTCGATCGCTGCCGCCCGCGCCTATCGCGCCCTGGCATTGGACGATATCCCGGCACGAAAATGTATGCGCGTCAAGCGCTGGCGCTTGTCCCAGATGATGAAAACATCCACCGCACGCAGGCGACAGCATTGCTGGGAATGGCTGAATATGCCGATGGTAATTTGCCTGCTGCCGAACAGCAATTCCTCAAGTTTCAGGCGATGATGTGGCAGGCCAATGACATCGCCAATGCCATCAGCATCACCTTTATCCTGGCAAACATCAAGCTGGTCCAGGGCCGTCTTCAGGAAGCCGTCAGCGCCTACCGGCAGTCACTGAAACTTGCCGCGAATCGGGGCATGTTGTCTTTTCTCGGTGCATCCGATCTGTACCGGGGCCTGAGTGAACTGCTCTGCGAGCAGGGCGATCTGGAAGGCGCGGCACAACAGTTGCTAACGGCCCAGCAGCTGGGAGAACGGAACGCGCTCACCGGCTGGCCGCACCGCTTATGTGTTGCGCAGGCGCGCATGAAGGAAGCCCAGGGCGATGCGGCGGGCGCGCTCGCATTGCTGGATGAGGCAGAACGCCAGCACGTCCGTAATCCCTTACCCGATCGTCCGATCGCGGCGTTGAAAGCCCGGGCGTGGGCCAGGCATGGAATGCTGACCGAAGCGCTGGTCATGGGTGCGCGAACAGAACCTTTCCCCAGACGACGATCTCAGCTACCTGCGCGAGTTCGAGCATCTCACCCTGGCCCGCGTGCTCATCGCCCGCTATAAAACCGGCCGGGCAGACGGCGATCTTCACGCGGCATTGGGTATGCTGGCGCGCTTGCTGCAAGCAGCCGAAGCCGGCGGGCGAACTGGGAGCGTGATCGAGATCTTGATCGCTGCAGTCGCTGGCTCACCAAGCGCAAGGTGACCAGCCGCAGGCGCTCGACGCGCTGGAACGTGCCCTGGCTCTGGCTGGACCGGAAGGTTATGTGCGCATCTTCGCGGATGAAGGCGAGGCAATGCGCGTTTTGATCGAAGCATTATCGCGCGACCAAAGACCCGTATTGAGCGGTTATGCGGCCAGGCTGCTGGCTGCATTTCCTCAGCCGGGAACGGCTTCAAAACCTGGCTTGACCGAACCTGAGGGGCAACCGGCGAAGACCATGCTGCTTGAACCTTTAAGCGAACGCGAGCTGGAAGTGCTCCGGCTGCTGCGCAGCGAACTCAGCGGCCCGGAAATTGCCCGAAGCTGATCGTGTCACTCAATACCTTGCGGAGCCATACCAAAAGCATTTTCACCAAGCTGGGGGTCAACAACCGGCGGGCGGCGGTCTGCCGCGGCGAGGAACTCCGTTTGATCTAGCCGGTTCGATGTCACCATTTCAGCCCTGGCAGGCGATTATATCCACCTGCCGGGGCTTTTTGTTTTCCGACAGCAATCACCACATCGATCACATCATGTGGGGATGACGTATCACCACATGCGTTGCTATCCTATGCACAGATCGACAACCGAACGAATAGGAAGCACAAAAGGATGCCCACACCCACTCCGGTTTATCAATATTACGAAATACGCCTCAAGGGACACCTGGATGCCCGGTGGGCCGAATGGTTTGATGGACTGACGATCACGCTGGAGGAGAACGGCAGCACCCTCCTGAGCGGCCCGCTGGCTGATCAGGCCGCCCTGCATGGCATCCTCAAAAAAGTGCGCGATTTGGGCCTTACCCTGCTCTCCGTTAATTCCGCTGATCGAGACACCGAAACAAATCGCAAGGTGAAACCTGCATAAATACGAAGGCGAAGCCATCTCGTTCCCAGGATGCGATTCGTTTAGGAGGTTCGCCAGACATAAATCCTCAACCCATTTTGACTCGTATCAAGCAGTCTAAATCAAAACAATTCATTCGGATGATTTCAAAAAAAAGGAGAAAAACATGAAAACCTTACAGAAAGTTGGCGGGATTGCAGCCCTGATCTGCGCCGGAACCTTCATCCTGGCAATGGGCCTGGTGGCCACCCTCCTGACCCCGATGCTCGACAGCTCTTTGCCTTATGACCAGTTCATGGCGTTCTACATCCCCCATCAGTCGCTCGTTTTTGTGTGGCATTTCAACATGTATCTGGTGAACGGTACATTCCTGGCGCTCCTGGTTCTGGCGCTTTATCAACAGCTCAAAACCAGCGCGCCAGCTCTGTCTCTGGCGGCCGCCTGCTTTGGACTGTTCTGGACGGGGATGGTCTTTGCCAGCGGCTTCATCTCCCTCTACGGCTGGCAAACCATCGACAGGCTCTCATCCACGGATCCATCACAGGCCGAAACGCTCCGGCTGGTGGTATACACCATTTCCACCGGCATCGATACCTCCGACCGCTTCCTGGGCTGTCTGTGGGTGCTGCTCACCTGTTGGGCCGCCCTGCGCACCCGGCAACTGACCAGGCCGTTGAATACCCTGGGGCTGGTCATCGGAATTGCGGGCATCGTCAGTTCGATTTCCCCGGCGCTCACCGAGCTGGGAATCGCCTTTGGGGTGGGGGTCATCGTATGGTGGGTTTGGCTGGGGGTTGTGCTGCTGCGCGGCAAGGCGAACGAGGCAGCGGATAACCAGCTTGGCGTAACCGTTACAGCGAGCTAGAGGAGGAGAAATATGAAGGTTTGCATCATTGGCGCCTCTGGAAAGCTCGGAAAGTACATGGTTCAGCACGCTCTGGGACGGGGTTATGAGGTGGTTGGGGTGTGCCGCGAGCGCAGCGTGAGCAAGCTGGATGCGCTCAAAGGGCGTATCACCATCGTGGCGGGCATGACCAATGACCGCGCAGGGATCCGGCGGGCAGTCGCGGGGTGTGAGGGCGTACTCACTGTGCTGGTCCCGTGGGGCGCTCAGCACTACGCCTCTGGGACTGCCCAGGCGGTACTCGATTTCGCCGAACCAGGCGCGCGCCTCATCTTCTCTTGCGGCTGGCACATCACACTCGACGGGCAAGATGTTTACTCGCGAACCTTCAAAACTGAGGAAAAGCTCGCCGGCTGGTTCGGAAGACTGACCCGTGTCATCGACATCGACGACCAGGTGGAAGCATGCCGGCGAGTGTTCGCCAGTAACACGCGCTGGACGGTTGTGCGGGGCAGCGACCTGGAAGAAGGCGAGAGCCAGGGACTGCCCGTTTGGAGCCGCCACGTTGGCGACCCGGTTCTCGCCAGCAACATCACGCGCCGCGTGGATTACGCCCTGTTCATGGTGGATGCGCTAACCAATGACGCGCTCATCCACGAAGCCCCGGCGATTGTCGGCTGCTCCACGCCTTCGGCGCTGGCCTATACGACTACACACAAATGAAATAGGAGAAAAAAATGAAAGCCATTGTATACAGAGAATACGGATCGCCAGACGTTCTTCATCTCGAAGAGATCGCGAAACCTGCGCCGAAGGCCAACGAGGTTCTGATCCGAAACCATGCAACCACCGTCAACTTCGGCGATTTGATGGCGCGTAACTACCGGGCCATTTCTCCCCGCCAGTTCAATATGCTGTTCCTATTCTGGCTGCTGGCGAAGATCTCTTTTGGCATCAACCGGCCCAAAAATCCGATCCTGGGCAGTGAGTTTTCCGGGGAAGTGGAAGCGGTCGGCAGCGCGGTGACGCGTTTCAAGCCAGGCGACCCGGTCTTTGGTTATCTCGGTGAAACCATGGGAGCATATGCGGAATATTTCTGCGTGCCTGAAAATGGGGTGATGGCCATCAAACCGGCCAATATGACCTACGAGGAAGCCGCGGTGGTTCCCTATGGGGCGATCATGGCGTTACATTTGCTGCGGAAGGTCAATCTCCAGCCGGGACAAAAAGTGCTGATCAACGGCGCTTCCGGCGGGATTGGGTCAGCCGCGGTGCAGATTGCGAAGCATTTTGGCGCAGAAGTAACCGGGGTCTGCGGCACCCCGCGCCTGGAATTTGTGAAATCCCTGGGTGCAGATCATGTCATTGATTACACCGTAGAAGACTTTACCCAAAATGGTGAAACCTATGACCTGATCTTTGATATCCTGGGTAAAAGCTCCTTTACACGTGTTAAAAACTCGCTAAAACCAAACGGCATCCTTCTTTACGCCAGTTTCAAGATGAAACAGCTTGTGCAAATGCTGTGGACTTCCAGATCGGGCAGCGGCAAGCGGGTGATTTGCTCGATTTCGCCCGGAAGCCTGGAGGATCTCAACTCCGTCAAGGAGCTGATGGAAGCCGGGAAGATCAAAGCGATCATTGACCGGTGTTACCCGATGGAACAGGCTGCTCAGGCGCACCGTTATGTAGAAGAAGGACGCAAGCATGGAAATGTTGTAATAACGCTGGACCCCAATAGAAAAACTCCGATACTCCATTCAACCATTTAAGCTAACACTCCAATCCACACCAAAGTGTCTGTCGGTGACACTTTGGCACAGGTATAGTACCTATACACCAGGCAAGTCGTACAGACCGTTATCACTTGCCACTACGACAACAGAAAAAGGGAAAAATGAAAAGAATCATTCCATTCATAATCATATTGGTGGCACTGACAGCCTGCACAGCGTTCCAGGTCCAGACACTTGAACCTACTGGGACGGACATATCTCAGGTGAATATGCCAAATCCTGCCTCGGTCAATTGTACGCAGCAAGGGAACAAACTCGAAATTCACACGGCTGCCGATGGTAGCCAATCCGGAGTATGTGTATTTCCAGATGGCAGCACGTGTGACGAATGGGCCTATTTCCGGGGAGAGTGCGGCCCCGCTGCACAAGAAAGCCCAACACCTACCAGGGCCGTTGTACCAACCCAAAAAGCAAATGGTGATGTCACCGAAGAACAAGCTTCAGGCGGTGACATGCCACCAAGCGCCACAGAAGAAATATCCAACTGGTGGGGCGTCATCAAGCGCACGCCTCCCGGTGCACAGTTTGATGACTACTTCGAACGGCAGGATTTAGGGCAAGAAATTTTCTATGGTATTGATTCAATGGACCCGGCGGTAAAGTCCCAGATCATGGCGCTGCGCGATAGCGGCAAGATTGTGCATCTTTATGGCACATTATTGAGCAATTTGCCTGACTACAACGGCTCGCAGATCCAGGTGGATCGCGTAACGGTTGAAGAGTAACGATTGGAGAGCTATTCAATTCTTATGAAGGACCCTATGGAAAAGGAACTCATCGCAATTTTTACCAAAACAATGCATGCCCATTTCCCGATAAAAGCCAGCATCACCAAAGAGGTTTATTTGAATCGATTCAAAGCAATTTTAGCAAGAGAAATAATGGATGCCCCTGCGTTGGATATCGACCATGGGAATTTGGCGACCTATATCAAGCTAAGTGCTTTGATCATGGCAATGGTGAAACTGTACCAGGAACTCGGCTTGCGTGAATACGAGATTGGCGAATCCATCTATCGAACAGCAGATGAATATTACCGCCTGTCCCCCATTCGAAAATGGATTCAAAATAAATTGTTTTTTTCGAGGCTGAACAAAAGACAAATTCTCAAAAGACAGGAAATGTCAGATCAACTTGAAAAAGGAATAAATGGATTTAAGATCCAATATATTGAGGGAACGAATTAAAATGAATTTGGAGTAAATTATTTGAAGTGCGGAATTTGCGACTATTTCAAAAGAAAGAACATGTTCGAATTTGTGAAGTATTGCTGCCTGGTGGACTATGTCATTATGAAGAATATTGGCATAGCGTTTTCGAGAACAACCACGCTTGGGAACGGTGGTGAAAAATGTGATTTCAGATTCGCGAAGGAAGGAAAAATTGAGGAAGGCTGGCCGCCAACCAACCTGAAAGAATTTAACCGAAATGGGTAGACGCAAACGATAAAGCTTTTCCAAAATTTTTCAAGGAAATGGGCCATGCATCTTTTTGTCAAACTTCTCGTAACGATTGGCAGCACAATCTCGGTTGGCTTTGGTATCTGGCACTTCTTTGTTCCCAAAGCATGGAACTGGTATTCCTACATGGATGCCAGGGCGACCGAGTTGATCGTCGCTGTTCGGGCGATTAATGTGTTCTTTTCGTTGTCCCTGGTATTGTTTGGAATATTGAATATGCTATTTATCTATGGAGGCAAGGCAAATCGCTATTCAACCATTGTCATGCTCGCGGCAACAAGTCTATTGTGGCTGGCGAGGGTATTCCTTCAGGTTATCTACCCACAAGGTTCGCTATATCCTGGGCTACAGTATGGGATGTTGGCGGCATTTATATTTGTTTCGTTGTGTTATGTGATTTCACTGATGGTTACATTATTCAAAATACCGATGAAAAACATTTAAGATCAAGGAAAGAGAGCCGTGGATCCAAAAATTATCGTAATCATTGCTATCTCCTATTTATACGGGTTCTTTGAAGTTTTTATGAATCTCAGGCAAAGACGGAACGGCAATGTAAAAACTTCAAGGGATAAAGGAAGTTTATGGTTGTTGTATGGTCTCATTACCGTTGGCTATGCTCTGTCCTTTGCGATCGGGGCAACAAAAATTGGCAGGATCTATCCCTGGAATACTTTTTTTGCCACCGGCATGGCCTTGTTTGCTATCGGATTCATGATTCGAATTTATTCCATCCTGACCCTGAAACAATACTTTACGTATTCCGTGGCAAAAGTGGAGAACCATATAATTATCGCAACTGGCCTGTACAAATTCATCCGGCACCCAGGGTATCTTGGGCAGCTCATTATTTTCATTGGAATTTCAACTTCAATATCCAATTGGTTATCCATGCTATTGATGATGATCCCTGTCACGCTTGGATACCTCTACCGGATCAAAGTAGAGGAAAAATTTATGACGGAACAGCTTGGCGAAGATTATAAGAATTATCAAGAACGGACAAAGAAAATCATCCCCATTCTCTATTAATTTGCGTTGGGCCTGAACAAAAACGCCCCCGAAAAATTGAATTGTAGGGGATGCGCTGTATACTTGATTTATGCCCATTCCGATCCTGGCCACGAAACTGTACATCCCACCGCCTCGGACCGGCGTTGTCCTGCGCGCAGCGCCTGATCGAGCGGCTGAACGAGGGATTGGCGAAGGGCCGCAAATTGACGCTCATCTCCGCTCCCGCCGGCTTTGGCAAGACCACGTTGGTTAGTGAGTGGATCGCCGATTGCGGGCGACAACGCGAACCACGGTTCGCGCCGCATGGCTATCACTGGATGAAGGGGATAACGACCCCATCCGCTTTCTGGCTTACCTCATCGCTGCGTTGCAGACGCTGTCTTCAAAAACCGGTGGCGCGAATATTGGAGTGGGAGCGTTGGCTATGCTCCAATCTCCTCAGCCTCCGCCCATCGAAACAATCCTGATAGCGCTGGTCAATGAAATTGTCTCCATCCAGGACAATTTCATTCTTGTCCTCGATGACTATCACATGATTGATGCCAAATCAATTGACGATACCCTCACTTTTCTGGTCGAGCACGCGCCGCCCCAGATGCACCTGGTGATCGCCACGCGGGAAGATCCCCATTTACCCCTGGCTCGATTACGCGCCCGGGGTCAGTTGACCGAGCTGCGCGCTGACGATCTACGTTTTACCTCCTCCGAAGCCGCTGAATTTCTCAATCAAATCATGGGCTTATCCCTTTCGCTGGAAGACATCGCTGCTTTAGAGGCCCGCACCGAAGGCTGGATTGCCGGTCTGCAATTGGCCGCCCTTGCTTTGCAAGGGACAGTCTCTATGCAGGGAAATCCGGACGCCGCCAGTTTCATCAAATCATTTACCGGCAGTCACCGCTTTGTGTTGGATTATCTTCTGGAAGAGGTTTTACATCGCCAGCCCGACTGAAATTCAGACTTTCTTATTGCGCACATCGATTCTCGAGCGTTTGTGCGGCCCCCTTTGTGACGCCGTCTGTTCCGCAGGAACAGGCGTGCTCGCCCCCTCTTCTTCCGGTCAGGAGACCCTGGAATATCTCGAACACGCCAACCTGTTCATCGTCTCCCTGGATAACGAGCGACGTTGGTATCGCTATCACCATCTCTTTGCGGATTTATTGCGCCAACGGTTGCTGCGAAGTAGCACCTTATCTACGGGGAAGAAAAAGGGGGTGTGGACGAACTGCACCGGCGCGCGAGCGAGTGGTACGAGCACAATGGCCTGGCGGCCGATGCAATCCACCACGCGCTGGCGGCAAAAGATTTCGAGCGAGCGGCGACCCTGATCGAACTGGCAGTACCAGAAATGCGCAGGAATCGGCAGGAAGCCACGGTCACGGAACTTGGCTGGCTAAAGGCGCTGCCCGACGAGCTGGTCCGCTTCAGACCGGTGCTCAGCGTTGCCTATGCTTACGCATTATTTGGTGGCGGGGAGCTAGAGGCCGTTGAGGCCCGGCTGCGGGACGCCGAACGGTGGCTGGACCCGGCGGATCGGATGGCCGACAGGCGCGAACGACCAGAATCCCTGGCGGCGGGAATGGTCGTCGTGGACGAAGAGGAATTTCGCCGTCTGCCGGGTATGATCGCCCTTCTCCGTACCGCGCAGGCTCTGTCCCAGGGCAATATGCCTGAGACCGTGAAAAATGCACGCCGGGTGCTCGATCTCGCACCTGAGGACGACCATCTGATGCTCGGTGGGGCAGCCTCGACGCTGGGACTTGCCGCATGGGCGAGCGGGGATCTCGAGACCGCCCGCCGGATGACTGCCGACGGCATGGCGAATGTGCGGCGAGCCGGGTACATCTCTCCCGCTATCGGCGGCGCGATCGTCCTGGCAGATATCCAGATTGCGCAAGGCCGTCTCCATGAGGCCATGACCACCTATGAGCGAGCATTGCAGTGGGCGACGGAGCCGGGCGCGCCAGTCCTGCGGGGAGCGGCAGACATGCACGTGGGCATGAGCAGCCTTTACCGCGAGCATAACGATCTGAAGACCGCCACGCAGCACCTGCTCACCAGCCAGGCTCTGGGTGAGCTGGCCGGGTTACCGCAAAACCCGTATCGCTGGTGTGCGGCGATGGCGCGCATCCGAGAGGCTCAAGGCGATCTGGATGGCGCGCTCGACCTGCTTGACCAGGCCGAGCGCCTTTACGTGGCAAACTTTTCCCCGAATGTGCGTCCGATCGCGACGCGGAAGACACGCGTGTGGGTGGCCCAGGGGCGGTTGGATGAAGCCCTGGGCTGGGCGCGAGCGCAAGGGCTGTCTGTTGAAAACGAACTTAAGTTACCTGCGCGAGTTCGATCACATTACCCTGGCCAGGGTGCTCCTGGCTCGCTATCAAAGCGACCATGCAGACCGCTTCATTCTTGAGGCAATGGGGCTGCTGGAGCGTCTGCTGAAAGCAGCGGAGGAAGGCGGGAGGACAGGCAGCCTGATCGAAATCCTGGTATTGCAGGCGCTTGCTCACCATGCGCGAGGTGACATCCCTGCTGCTCTCATGCCGCTGCAGCATGCGCTTGCGTTGGCCGAGCCGGAGGGCTACGTCCGGATGTTTCTTGACGAAGGCCAAGCATGATGCAACTGCTTCGCGAAGCGGCCTCGCGTGAAATCATGCCGCGGCAAGGATTGCCGACCTATACAGGCAAGCTGCTGGCAGCATTTGAAGCTGAGAAGCAAAAAGGCGAAAACAAACCTGGTCTACCCCTGCCCAACCCCTTATCGAGCCTGAGGATCGACCAGCAAAAAGCGCGCTGGTCGAGCCTTTAAGCCAACGCGAGTTAAAAATACTGCAACTCATTGCCCAGGGACTCTCGAATCGCGAGATTGGCGAGCGGCTTTTCATCGCCCTGGACACGGTCAAAGGGCATAACCGCAATATTTTTGACAAACTGCAAGTTCAAAGCCGCACCGAAGCGATCGCCCGCGCCCGCGAACTGGGTTTGTTGTAACGATCAATTTTCCCCAACATTTCCCCTCAAAAACAAAAAACAACACCCATAACCAACACGAAAGTGTCTGTTCGATCACACTGCGTGGGGGATATGATCCTTGTACATACCCGTGGAAAGATCGGGACCATGAGCAAGTGGCACGGACCCAAATGACCGGCCACAAAAGGTACAAGGTGATGTCAAACGAACGCAAACCGAAACCCACACCAAATCCAATCGTGATCTATCAGATCCGGCTCAAGGGCCATCTGGGCCCGGAATGGACTGACTGGTTTGAAGGCCTGACGATCACGCTGGAAGAGGACGGCGATACGCTTCTCACCGGTCCGGTGATCGACCAGGCCGCGCTGCATGGTTTGCTCAAAAAAGTGCGTGATCTAGGCCTGCCCCTTGTCTCGGTCGTTCCAGTCCAATCCAACGAATAACAATCATCTCGTTCAAAAAGGAGAAAAATGAATACAACTCGAAAGATTGCCGTCATTACCGGCGTGATTTTCATCATCGCGACCGTCATCAATCTCATTGCTGCGGCGCTCACCGCTGTTCCGACGGATACAGACAACCTCACCTGGCTCTCTGCTCATCCGAACCAGGTGGCGGGAGGAGCGCTTCTCTATCTCATCTCCTTTTTCGCGAGCGGCGGCATCGCCATCGCGATGTATCCGGTCCTGAAGGAAAAGAATTCAGGCTTGGCTCTCGGAGCGGTCGTCTTCAGAGCCCTGGAGGCGGCATTTTACATGGTCGGCCTCGTGAGTCTGCTGTCCCTGCTGACACTCGGCCAGCAGTTCACAACTGCAGGGGCCGCCGATCGTACGACACTGCAAACAATCGGCAATTTGTTGGTGAGCATCCGCGACTGGGCTGGGCTGGTGGCGGTGTTTGCCTTTTGCCTGGGTGCATTTCTGTACTACTACCTGTTCTTCGAAACACGGCTCATTCCCCGATGGCTTTCGGGCTTCGGTATCGTTGCGATCCTCCTGATGCTGACCGCTTGCGTGCTGTCCTTGTTCAGCGGTAACCGGATTACCAGCTACATACCTCTGGCGTTTCCTATCTTTTTACAGGAAATGGTCCTGGCGGTTTGGCTGATCGTTAAAGGATTCAATCCGTCTACCTTGGGCAGCGCGCCTGCCTTGCGCAGTGCGCCCGCTTCCGTAGCTACCCAGTCGATTTGAATTAAGGAGAAAAAGCAAAAATGGCCAACGAAAATTCTTACAGGACGGACAGAAAAACCGCAGCAGTGGTGGGCGTGCTGTTCATTATCGGGACGGTTTCGGGTGTACTGATGTTGCCAGTATTGGGAAACACCCTGAATGCTCCGGATCATCTGACCAGGATTTCCATAAATGAAAGCCAGATGGTTATCGCCACACTGCTTAAATTCATTATGGGGATTGCCTGTGCAGGTATTGGCCTTGCATTGTATCCAATTCTAAGAAAGTATAACGAAGGTCTGGCGATTGGCGCGGTTGGTTTCAGGATCATTGAGGGAGTTATCGATGTTGTTGGCGCCCTCGGCTACGTTGCCTTGTTGGCATTGAGCCAGGAATTTGTCAAAGCCGGGGCTCCGCAGTCATCCTTCTTTCAGACAGCTGATGTACTGATCAACACAAGCGCCGTCTGGTTGAGGGATGTGGCCATGCTGTTGACCTGGTGCATCGGCGCCCTGATGTACTATTCCGTCTTCTATCAATACAGACTCGTTCCGCGCTGGCTGTCCGTTTGGGGCCTGGTTGGAATCACATTGACCAGCATCAGTTGTCTGTTGGTGTTGTTCCACCGCATCCCGCCAGCCGGGACAATCCAGGTGATTCTCAGTCTGCCGATCATGGTGCAAGAGATGGTTCTGGCGGTCTGGCTGATCGCCAAAGGGATCAATCCATCTGTATCGTTGCCCTGCCTTCGAAAAAAGCGACGAAAGCGCTTTTGAGCGCGGCATAGATTGGCTATATCGGGGAGAGGGAGGGCTGTCTACGCTCGCTCTCCCCGCTTAGCGATATATTGGAAATGCGGATGGAATAGACCGAAAAAGCGGACGCAAACCATCCCGAGGCAAAAAACAAAATGTTAAAAAGAGGCTCGACCGTTCTTTCAATATGGTGCGTTGTCAACTTTCTCCTCGCCTTTATCATCTTGACCTATGTGATTGTGCTTAAAGAGGACTCCCCAATATTGCAGGTAGCTTCATTTTCACAAGCTGATATTGCCAGCCTGAATGCTAAGACCATTGCAGCGCTCAATTGTTTTACGATCCTGTACAACTCCTGCTCGCTGATGATCTCGGTTTTGACATGGCGTCTGATCCGTAAAAACCTGGTCGCGGGTGAAAAATGGGCTTTCTGGACGTTAGCGGGTGTGATCGGCTTTATCGAAGTGATGGCATTTTTCGCTTCATCCTACATTGGGAATGGACGCTGGCAGGTGAACGTGGTCCAGAGCATTCTTTATATTACGGGCATTAGCCTGTCGGGCTATTCCATATTCATAGGAGATAAAAGTAGTCGCCCATTGGGATGCCTGGATAAGAACGGGTAAGTTTTTTCATCCCGATGGGATATAACCCCACACCTGCCAGCACGACCAGACCAAGCAATCCGCCGAGAAGGATCCCAGCCCATTACAAAAATCTTCTCATCGTAGACTCCTTGTTTGATAATTCTTTGGATTTTGTTATCTCGGCTGGATGGTATCCAATCGGAAAACTGGATAATCTGCCGCGATCTTTTCGAACTCCGCAACCGGTGCATCTTTGTTTACGGAGATGTGCGGGCGTGCTCCATCGGCTACCTTCAAGTATGCCTTCAGGATGGGTGCGCGTTCGTGGGCAGGAAGCTCAACAAGATGGACATCTTCACACCCACCGCTGCGCAGAACTGCTTTTCCACCGGATGCGCGAACGTTGCGTACCCACTGCGTGTTATCCCCGAGCATGGACGCCACATAGCGATTTCCATCCACTTTCACCATTACCAACGGAAACGAGACGATCCGCCCCGACTTCCGTCCGACCACTTCCAATGCGATGAGGCCATTGGACATTACACGCCTTGAAGCCGTCCTTGCCCACATGCCATTCAGAAACCTGGCGATCCAGTTAGGTCTCCGTCCCCGGTACAGCCATTGCTTGCCGCGGTAAAACCATTGTTGGTAAAATGGGGTATTTTTTTCAGGGCATCTTCCCTTTGCTTGATCATAGTCTTTTCCATCATTCACTCCTTTGAATTGATAGGTTTGTGAGCACACCCAACCCAATCATGAAGATCGGTCTTTCATTCTCCACTGGTAGCATCATGGTCCATTTGTCCACCGAAGCTTGGAAGCATGCCAAAGTACAGTTTGTCGATTCCCTCTTAATTCCTACAGCCTGCTCCTGGAGGTCTGGTTGTTCATCACGGGCCGCTGCCATGCGCTTCGGGCGATCCAGACACCAATCACCAGGTCCCATAATATGGATAACATCATCAGAAGCGCGAAAATGAGGGTGAGCGTGATCGAGCGCGCGGTGAAAATCTGGACGATGCCCAAAGCGATCATAGGAATGCTCACGATTAGTCCGGCCCAGCCCAACCAGCGGGGAAATACCGCGCTGCCGATGATGCCAATATCCAGGAAGGCAAAAGCCATCCAATAGACGATCCAGGTCATGGGAAGCACTCCCCGGCCAACGGCTGAAACCGCGGCGACAGCGCCCCATGCTGCGTCTTTCCCATCCATCGGCGCGGACAGCCAGTTGGCAACTGCGCTGGCAGTGGACACATCCAATGAAAAGCTGATGGTCCAAAGCGCAGTTCCGATCAGGGTGAAATAAAATCCCAGGCGCGCCCAGGCCGCGCCGCTTGCTTTTATGGATCGATAAACCCCCGTTACGCCAATGAGGGCTGCCCAAAAACCAGTCGTCGTAAGCAGGGACGAAACGTTGGTAAGGAATGGATGTTCACCCAACGGTTTCAACATCTCCTGCAAGTTGGTGGTGGCCTGGGTGGCGTGTGGCATCAAGAGTCCGCCGACCACGAACAGAATTGCAGCCGATGATGAAACCCGCGCTGCTTAATTTCTGCTGGCCGTTCCCTTCCATGATCCCTTGTTCTTGTGTCATCGTGATCTCCAATTGTGTTTTCCAAAACTAAAATCTCTGGCAGCAAATCAACCGTGGCTCATTGTTCGCTATTTACGGCTTGAGATTCGCTTGAATGAGCAAACCGATATTGCGCCAACGTCTTCGATCCCCATAAGAACGTTACGACCGCGACATAAGAAATAACAAGCATCGCCGAGATGCGCGGGTCGTAATAAGGCAGGGCTTTTTGCAAATTACCCGTTGCTGGCCATAAAATCCAAAACAGGCCGAAGGTCGAATGGAACAAAGCCATCGAAAACAAGCTCTTTACCCGAGTTGTTATAGACCCAGACGTACAAAACCCGGCCTACTATCGTGTAGAGCACATGCCAGAAAATCCACTCGAAGGAGTAGTATCCGCTGATGATGAAAGCCGGAATATGATAGCCTGCCCAGACGAGCCCTAAGAGCAGGCCTGACTTGAGCGCGCTGTAGCGCTGCTGCATCGGGTCCAGGGCATATCCTGTCATGCCCAGCTCTTCTCCATAGGTCATAAAGAAAACAGTGCTGTAACCGAGGAACGTGACCAATGAGAACTGTGGCGATGGAATGGAAGTCCCCGACAACCTCAGGATCCAATAATCGAGAAAGCCAAAGCTGGGATAGATGAGCAGGATCGGAAGGTACCAGATTTTGGGTTTTATCTTGCGAAAGTCATAGGTTCTTTTCAAAAGCGCAACCACGCCGTCTTTACCACTTTCTCTGTAAAGGAGAATTACAGCAGCCACTGCCGGCATGGCAAGCGGTAATTGAAACAGATAAAATCCGGGAAAGAGTTGCACTCTAAAAACTGCGCCGATCACCCATAATGGAATGGAAAGACCGAACAGCAGCAGGAAAAAGTTCCGTAAGGATCTATTTTTCAAATCATTTGTGTTCATGGTAGATGTTCCTTATGAAATTTTAGAAAATAAGGTTGCATAACGTGTTTTGTCTGGCTCCGGGTTAGCTGTTGGGAGCGAGTGCGGTTTTTTCCGGTGTTTCGCCTTTCGGCCTGGCATCCACGCTGAACAAGGTATCCATGCGCAGGAAAAGGCGCAGGTCGCCGCGCAGTTTCATCCTTCCGCTGATCAGCCCGATGGGGAGATTGAATCGCCCGGTGAGCATTTGGCAGAAAACGTCTGTTTCGCGCAGGCGGATCACGAGCCCCGGATGATCAATAGCGCCTTCGCCCGACGTGGCTGCTTCGGGGGAGAATTTCACATACCATTCGCCTCCGCCGGGGCCACCGACGCGAAAGACAAGGGAATTCCGCAATGAACCGCCAAGGTCAAAGCGGTATAACAAACTGAAAGCGCGCATCCCCCGTCCAATCACGCGATGACGGATCTCAGGCGAAAGCTGCATCCACAGCGGCGGCACCCCGGCAGGTTCAGCTGCTTGAGCCGAATGAATCAGACCTGCGTGGAACGAAATGATACCGAGAGATTCCACGATGCTGACAGGCCGGTTGTAGGCGGCCATCTTTGAGGTCAATCCCATTTGATCAGGCCGCAGGCTGCTGGCGATGTTGGCGATCTCGTTGTGAATGTCCAGGAATTTGGTTAATAGCGCTTCCATCGGTAAACCGAGAAGGGCGTTTATTCCCTTGCGGTTGTAAGCATTGAGTTCATAACGGCTATCGAAGCCGTCGAATATGTACGGCTCGCCGCGCAGGGCATGCTGCATGCTTTCGAGCCCGGCGCCGTGAAAGGCGCTCAGATGCGCAATCGTTTCGTGCAGGGTCCATTCTTTTGGTCCTCCTCTGACTGGTTTATCCCAGCTGGTTTCATCCAGGCTGGCAAAAAACCGGGCGTAAATCCGGTTACCTTCGGCCAGATCAGCGGCGAGGGTTTGGGGATCGAATGTCATGTCCATTGGTTTTCTCCTGGTAAGAGTTATCTATCGTGCGTTCAGAAATATGCCCGGTTTCTCCCCATCCATCAGCTGAGCAGGCAACGCCTTTGCCCAGGCGCGGATGGCTTCCCAGTTACGGTGGTCGCTGGCGGGCAGGAGTTTTTCGAAGAAACCCAGTTTCGATGGGTCATACTTCCCGACAAAGATCTCCAAAGCAACTAGTTTTAGCCAGGGATACCTCGCCAGTTCTTTATCCAGTTGGCGGTGAGAATTCTTCATCGCTCCGGCGCTTGTATTCACCGGGCCAAGCGTGAATATCGCTACAGGCATACGATTGAGGGCTTCTTGTTGTTGTGACAGGAATTGGTGCGCCTCGGGGTGCCAATGCCCGCCGTAGATCGCCGCTCCCAGCACAGTAGCGCCATAAGAATCCACGCTCTTGACGGCTCGCATGGGCTGAAGTTCGACCTCAAGCCCGATTTCGCGCAGTGTAGAGGCGATCGTCTCGGCAACCTCCTCCGTTGAGCCGTAACGTGTTGCGTATGTAACTAAAATCGGTTTCGTGTTCATTATCTCTTTCCTTATAATGTGACGTTTCTGGTCCAATTAAACAGCGCCGGTGCGTTCCACCGGTAACAAGTTGGTGTTACAAATAGTGCTACAATCTTTTCAGCGGTTACGGTTGGGTTACAGGTAAGAAATGGAATTTCCCAGCACATTTGGCGAGTGGCTTCGTCACAGCCGCAGCGATCTCAAGCTAACGCGCGAGGAGTTTGCCGGGCGCATTGGGTGCTCGGTCGCCTTGCTGCGCAAGATCGAGGATGGTGAACGGCGCCCTTCCGTCCAAATCGCCGAGTTGATTGCCAACAGCCTAAACATTCTGCCGGAAGAACGCTCTACCTTTGTAAAGGTGGCGCGGGGAGAGTTGAATATTGAGCGCCTCCCACCCGCCTCCCGGCCAATCAGCGTCTCGAAAAAATCTCAGGCGCGCACCAACCTTCCCGTCCTGCCAACCCCTTTGATCGGCCGCCAGCGTGAAATTGAAGAACTCGGCGAGCTCACTGAGTGACCCGAACTGCCGCCTCCTGACCCTGGTCGGTCCGGGCGGGATTGGTAAAACGCGCCTTGCGATCGAGACAGCAGCGCAGTCGCAGGCTGTCTTCGCAGACGGGGTGTTTTTTGTGCCCCTCGCCCCGGTGAGTTCGACCCGTTTTATCATTCCAGTGATTGCGGATGCGATTGGATTTTCATTTCAAGGCGCCGGCCAGACGGACCCACAAACCCAGTTGTTCAACTACCTCAAGGAAAAGCAGGTTCTTCTCCTGATCGATAACCTGGAACATTTATTGATCGAGGAGGGTATCTTGGTGCTGGCGGAACTGCTGACCAATGCACCGCGGGTGAAATTCCTGGCGACATCCCGGGAATCTTTGGGTCTGCAGGGGGAATGGGTATTCAGTGTTCGCGGATTACCGATTCCTGACAACGAATTCGGTCCGGAAAGCGTTCGGAATACATCGGTTGAGTTGTTTTTGCAGCGCGCCCGGCGGGCGGATGTGGGTTTCAACGCGACCACAGACGATTACCCCATGATTGTGCGCATCTGCCGGCTGGTGGATGGAACGCCGCTGGGGATTGAATTGGCTGCTGCCTGGGTCAGGGCACTGTCTTGCGCTGAAATTGCACAAGAGATCGAGCGCGGGCTGGACTTTCTGCATGTTTCTACCCGCGATCTTCCTGTCCGCCACCGTTCTATGCGGGCGGTCTTTGACCATTCCTGGAAGCTCCTGACTGAGGAAGAACAGGGGGTCTTGCTCCAGCTTTCTGTATTTCAAGGCGGCTTCCAGAGGGAGGCCGCAAAGCAGGTGGCAGGCGCAAAGCTGCCTGCGCTTTCTTCCCTGGTGGCGAAATCGCTCGTCCATCGAAGCGCGGAAGGGCGCTATGATCTGCATGAACTGATCCGGCAGTTTGCCGCTGAACACTTCGCTGAACATCCTGAAGATCAAGCAGCGGCTAAGACGCGCCACAGCAATTATTTTTTGACGTATTTTGCCCTGGCTGAAGCGCGCCTGTGTAGTTCCGCGCAGCCCGAAACCCTCAGTGAGCTAATTTCTGAGCTGGATAACTTTCGCGGCGCGTGGGATTGGGCTGTCAGGATTGGCAAGTTCGAATGGATCGAAAGATCCCTGCGCACATTTGAGAACTCTCTATGATATTCGCAGCTGGTGGCAGGAAGGGATTGATACCCTTCGTCTGGCGGCCAGCCTGCTGGAAAAGGCTCATGAGCTTTCCCCGGAAGATCGAACCATTCAAGCCGCCTGGGGACATATTTTAACTGCCAGATCTTTGCTTACCTCTCGAATTGGACAATATGATTTAGCTCAAGAGATGCTTGAAATGAGTATAGCGTTATTGCGCCCATTGGACGAGCCGCGAATATTGGCAGAGGCGATCACGTTTCTGGGCATTGTGATGGAATTAACCAGCAATTATGCCAGGGCATTAGAGCTCTATTCAGAAGGGTTGGAAATCGCAAAAAGGATCGACGACCGGTGGTATGCGGCGTTGTGCTTCACCCTCCAAACCGGCCTGGCCGGAATCACCCAAAGTCTCGTCAAGCTTGAGGACACTTACGCGCGTTTTCAGGCTGTTATGGCTGACTGGCGTTCCATTGGTGATCCGCGCTTCATCGCCATTGGGCTAAACAATCTCAGCCTGTGCGCATTGTGGATGGGGTTGTTCGATGAAGCGCGTTCCGCCCTGGAAGAGAGCGTTGAGCTCTGCTTATCGATCGGCGAGCGCTGGGGGTTAAGTTATGCCTACCGGGGTCTCGGGAATATCGCTCAGGTTCAAGGTGAGCACCAGCAGGCGCTGGATCTGTTCCATAAAAGCCTGGATACGCTCATTGAACTGGGCGCGCGCCAGGATGTCGCGCGTGTGAAAGCTGAAATGAGCCGGAGCCTCTTTGCGCTTGGAAATGATGCGGAAACCTGGCGTACTTTATGCGAATCATTACGCATTGCCATCGAGACCAAAGGATGGTTCATCGTGATGGAAGCGCTGACAGACTTGGCAGGTTTGCAGGCAAAGCGCGGGAACCCAGAATCCGCCTTCGAGCTGGTGTTGGTGGTCTTGGCCCATCCTTTTGCGATCCAGGATGCCCGCGATCGCGCCGCCCGCCTGCGCAGCGAATTGGAAGCGCTGTTGTCGAGCCGGCAGATTGAGAAGATTCAAGCGCGGGTACAGTCCAAAACCATCGATGATATCGTGAACGAAATCTTAAATCTCGACCAGATTGTATAGATCAATCGGGCAGCGGGCCCAGGACTTCAATCTTGTATTGGGCTGCGTTGGTGACAGATTCGAAATCCGGGGCGATCAATTCCTGCTCAATCACAAAGCGGTCCAACCCGGCGGGGAAGCTCAGGTATAAAATCCGGATGGGCACTTCTCCTTCTACCCGAAAACCATGCGGTATGCCGCGCGGTTGAAAAAAGAAAGAGCCCGCTTTGGCTTGTTTTTTCTCACTTCCCCAAAAGAAGGTTACTTCGCCTTCGAGTACAAATATTGCCACATCCTCGATGTAATGAATGTGAAGCGAAGTGGTATAACCTGGCAGGCAAGTAACTTCAAACAGGTTGAACACACCGTTCGTTTGATCCGAGGTTGCCTTTACGGAGATCATTGATTCCAATGACTGGAGGCTTTGTCCTTCACCATGATGGAGTGCATAAGGGTTGGTTTGCAAAATTGCCATCATTGATATCCCTTTCTATGTCAGCATTAAACACCGTCAAGGTACTTCGCCGGTAACATCTCGGTGTTACGAATAGTGCTACATTCTGAACAACGGCGAGCCTGTGGAGGAGATCGAGCAAAGCTTATGCAGACTTTCCTGATGTGGCGCAACTACGCCTTTTCGATGCTGCACCTGGATCCCAGGCGGTTGTTCAAGCAGCGCCTGGAGGCGGAGGGAATTTTAAGGACGATAACGGGCCGGAGTGATGGCTGGAAAAACCATCCCGCGGTGCGGATGTGGAAAGGCTACGCTCCGGCCCTGACCGGTTATGTCTGGTGTATTTCGCAAGCGGCAAAGGCGCGCGGCCTGGATTACATCACGCTGGACGCACAGAAGATGGCGCAGATTGCCAGGGAAGCGGGCGTGGGGCAGGACATCCCGCACGGTATCGCCGAATTTATGGCGGAAGCGTTGCCTGACTTTACCACCCGTCCTCCGGTGGAGCTGCCACCCTGGTGGGCCGACGACCGGCTGTATCTCAGCCACCGTTCGGCGCTGCTGCGCAAGGCGAAAGAGGGCTGGCGGAAAGGGCATGCGGAAGGCAACCAGCGCTACCTGGGATATTACGACATCTGGTTGCCGTTCTACCAGTCAGTGTTCGGCGATATACCCGATGATCTCCCCTATTTTTGGCCACCCAACGAACCAGAGTACGCGATCTTTTTCCATTAGATCAGTGTTCAATAAGGATGTTTTCTAAAGCAGCGTTCCTGAGGAAAACCATGGAGAATTCTTCTTGCGATTCGTTTAGTCATAAACTTCCGGTTGTGATTGCGCCTGCACGCTCGTAATTCACGACAATCACGCCACTCGGGGTGACGATGCCTTCTGTCACCTTGAACGCCGCCGGGATCGTGCCGCCGGCAAACAACCGCTTTCCAGCACCCAATGTGATCGGATAGATCATCAGCCAGAACACATCGACCAAATCATGCTGGATCAGCGTCTGAAGGAAATGACCACTTCCCCAAACGTGCAAATCCGGTCCTGGCTGCTGCTTGATTTTGGCGACTTTTTCCGCAATATCTCCGTTCAAAAACACGGACGGCTGCCATTCGCTCGACGTCATGGTATTCGAGGCGACGTACTTGGTCGCCGTGTTGACGCCCGGCCATATGTCCGCATGTTTGCGGCCAGTACGGTTCCCAAATTTCAAAGGTTTTGCGCCCTAACAACAGGTCGAACGGCGCGTTCATCTGCTTTCTCAGGGCCGTTCCAAGAATCTCATCGGAAAATGGACTGATCCATCCGCCATACGCGAAGCCGCCGCTGGTATCTTCCTCTGGCCCGCCTGGGGCTTGTATGACACCATCCAGAGAGATATGTTCAAGCACAATAACTTTTCTCATGACTTAGGTCCATCCTGGTTCAATCGTGAATTCATTTATCGTTCGCGCAATCGCGCACGCTCGCACTACCGCGCACGCTCGCACTACCGCGCCTGCTCTTTTGCCGTGTTCAACCCCACCGCCTCAAGAATGAGTGCTTTTAGCGCTTCCTCATCTACCGGGTCGTTTTCGTGGAAATCGATGGCACGAACCGTTTTGCTGTCCAAACGCGTATTGAAGAGCTTCTGCGGATCCTTCATCTGAGCACCTTTGGGGAAGGTCAGCCGCACGGCGTTCTTGAGGATATCTGCTACGCAGATGTTTCCGTCATGAGACCAAACGGGGACTCCCTGAGGTCTGGAGGGCTTTTTCCACTTCACTTCTTCGACCACGGCAGGATCGGCTTGCTTGATCAAAGCGCGCAGCTGGGACAATTTCTTGCCCCGCCAATCGCTTTGCTCTTGGATGATGGCGGATGAGCATCGCGATCTGTTGAGATGGGGACATCTCTTCTGGGGAAGGATTCGTACTTGCTTTCATATTCAGCTCACCGCCTTCTTCTCTTTTCTTAAAAATCCACTGGATGTCTTTACTTCGTTGTTTGCGTTGGCTCGATGAGCACGCCATTTTTCGAGACCTCGGGTTCGGTGCATAGGTTACGGTTGAAGCAGCATGGCCTTCGTTCGCCGGCCTTGAGCTTCGATAAGGCTACTTCGATGCGCCGGCTGCGCGTTTCCCGGTTGCTGGTAGAGCGGATCCAGCGGAGCCAATCCCAGCGCGCCATCGGCGTGATTTTTACCCAGAGGGCGTTCGCCTGCGGGTCAGACGATAGCGCCTGATGCAAATCCGCTGGCACCTCGGGCTCCGGCCACGCTTTAGACGGCTCAACGGCCACTGTTACCATATCGCCTGTGTCGATACCGGCGGCTTCCCGCAGGCCAGCGTCGACCCGAAACCAGTGGCTCCCCTTGCCGTCTGGTTCGAGCACGATTTTCGAAGCGAAGCCATTAATCGTTCCCTCGACCAATGCCATCCCCCGCGATGGAAGCTCTGCGCTCGCGCTCTCGGGCAGCCTGAGAATGGTCCAGTCGCCAATTTTAAGCGGTGTCGTTTCAAAACGGATTGTCGACATTTCTCTGCTCTTTAGCTTTCTGCTCTCTTCACGAGCGCGGCGATCCTGATTCATAAAACTCCTTGTTGATAAATCGTAGTATTACGACCTTAATATGCTGCTATATTATAACTTCAAACGGGACGGGGCAAAATGGCAGAGGCTGGATTTTCTAATCAAACCCTCTTCATACCGCGTCAGTCATATTTTTTGAGAAAGGAATAAAATAAAAATAATATGAGCAGAACATACACGTATCTGGCGACACTCGTGGGCGCGATCTGCGTCTATTTCATCATCCACGCATTCTTCTTTGGCAGTCCAAGGATTGTGCGGAATGACGTGATACAAGGCATCCTCGTCGGCTTCGGGCTGGCGTTTGTCTCGGCGCAACTTTACGCCAGGACCAAGGCCAAGAAGGTCAACGGCTGGATCACCATGTACGGATTAGGCGAGCCCGGCAACGGCATGCTGCTGCGCGCCGCGCACGCCCAGCTATTTCTCGGCCCGGTGAATGTATCGAAAGAGGCGATGTATTGGTGGACGAACTCCGATGGCGCGGGCCATGCGCTCTCCGGAGCGCATGACTACATCATGCACTTCCCGGCAGGCGGACTTCCGCCGAACCATGCCTTCTGGTCGATTACGATGGGGGATGCGCGAAATCACTTTGTGGCGAACCCGATCAACCGGTACAGTGTTAGCGATCGCTCCGGGCTCGTGCCGAACCCCGATGGTTCGGTCGACATTTACATTCAGAACGCCGCTCCGGCAGGCCACGAGTCCAACTGGCTGCCCGCGCCTGCGGGCCAGTTCATCCTCTGGCTGCGCGTGTACATCCCCGGCGAGGCCATTCTGGACGGCAAGTATACGGTGCCGCCGGTGGTGGAGGCGGCATCCAGGATGCCGGTGAAATGATGCATATTCAATACCGAGCATTTGCTGATCTATTCGCTGCGGTCATGATCCCGACATGGCTCGTTTTCATCTACTTTTGGCCGCGCCTGCTTCTGTCCGCGTACAAGAGAGCGATCCTGGTGAAAGGGTTCGGCGACGGCCCCATCCCGGTCAATACCCTCTATACGGAGCCCCAAAAACTCTTTGCAGAGCCCTTACTGCGCCGTTCGCCTCGCAGCAACCGCCTCGAGCTCGAATTTGATGACGGTTGGCGTGAACCACGACACGCTCGCTACGGTCGGCTGGTTAGATCTCAGGAAAGGGCCGCTGGTCTTGCACGTGCCCGACATGAACGGCCCGGATTCCTCCGGCCGCTACTACAGCGTGCAGTTCACCGATCCGTCGAAAAACACGAATTTTGCCTACGTCGGCAAACGCACCACCGGCACGCAGGCGGGCGACTATCTCATTAGCGGGCCAGGCTGGAAGGGACAGGCGCCGGGCGGCATGAAGCAGATATCCTCGCCGAACAACGCTGTGCTGCTCCTCGGACGGGTACTCGTGGAAAATGACAGCGACCTGGCAACTGCTTATGATCTTTCTAAACAGATCCAGCTAACGCCACTTAGTCACTGGCAGCCCGGTCAGTAGCACTCAACCGCCCTGCTTTTGCGTCATTCCATTCAATAATCAAGGGGTCTGAGTACTTCGGTGTGGCGGGAGACACATCCGATGCGGCTACCATTTTTTACCAACATTATTCGAATATGGTGGAAAGTGAGCACCGCAAAATCATACTCGCCACAATCCGCGCAGCGCGCATATGAAAGGTACTCATACACATATCGCTGGGCCGCATCGATCGCATCGCGCGCTATCTGGCAAGGTTAAAACCGATTCGCTCCGTCCGCCCCTGCGCGGCGCTTCGGGCGATCCGCCACATGGTGGCGGATCGCCTCGGCCGTATCAAAAATTCTTTCATCGAACAAGAACCCATCTGCGAGTGCTTCCAAATCCGACCAGATTTCCCCATTCACCGGCCGCGTTATCCAATGCGCAACGCTTAAGCCGCTATCAAACAGCTTCCAGTTCCCGGAAGCCTACGGATAATATCGCAGCGGTTCTTGCAACCAGTCCAACAACTAGGCTTTGACCGTTTTCTTCGCAGTCGTTTGAGCAGCGGGCGCGGGTGCGGCCGCTTTGCGCAGATAAACAAACCAGTAGACCAGACCGACCATGAACCCACCCCCGATGATGTTCCCAATCGTAACGGGCAGCAAGTTGTTGATCAAGAAGGTGCCCCAGGTCAGGTTGGCGTAGCTGGCCGCCGTTTTTCCGGCATCCGCCACCGCGCTCAGCTTCCAGAAAGATTCCGGCGCGAAATCCTTGATGAACAAGGCGATGGGGATGAAGTACATATTAGCAATGCTGTGTTCAAACCCTGCCGCCACAAATGCCGAGATGGGCGGGATTATCGCCAGGATCCGGTCGGTGGTGGAGCGGGCGCTGAAGCACAACCAGACGGCCAGGCACACCAGGGCATTGCACATGATGCCCAGCGCAATCGCCTGAATGAAGCCCAGGTTGACTTTCGCATTGGCGATGTTCAGCGCAGTGAGGCCGATGGAGCCATTCCCAAAGGTGTATTGAGCGCTGGCAAACATGATCAGCGCGGTGATCAGCGAGCCAACGAAGTTGCCCAGGTAGACAATGCCCCAGTTGCGCAGCAGTGCAGATAGCGAAACCTTGCCGCTGGCAAACGCCATAAGGATAAGCGTATTTCCGGTAAACAGCTCTGCCCCACCCACAACTACCAGGATGAGCCCGAGAGTAAAGACCAGCCCACCCAGCAAGCGCGCCACCCCGTATGGCAGTGCGCTGCTGCCAGCCAGCACAGTGGTGCAGAAGATAGCGCCGACACTAATAAACGCCCCTGCCAGGATCGCCAGGGCAAACATGGCCATCCCATCCAGCTGGGACTTCTTCAGACCCACCCCTTCTGCTTTCGCAGCCATGGCGGGGGGCAACAAAGAATCAAAAGAAATCTGGTCACTCATTAAAAACTCCTTATTGTAAATAGTGGGTAAGCGGTTAAGAAGCAGTATCCAACCGGTAAACATAATACCACATTATTGTGAAAAATGGTACAAACATTCGGCAGCCTGGCAAGCATGAATTTGTCACCACCTGCTGTCTCCATGTCTCCCAACCGCGCGGATGTGCTACCGGAAAATAGAGCGATTAGCCAACCTTAGAGTTTTTTGAAACTACCATCCAGCCCAGCAAAAACAAGTTCCACCACAATCGGATGAAAGGCATCCTGAATTTGTTTTCTGGCGAATTCCATGTATTCCTGGTGCTTTTTACGATCTTCGTCCGGCGCCAGCCCGCTCGGAATTTTACCCGACAGGTTATACATTCCGCAGTCTTGATGATCGATGAGAATGATTTTCTCCGGGTGATGCAGCGAAATAGAGGCGCTTACCTGCCCCATCAAATAATCCTGGCTTTCTTTTCGGATCGGTGTGGCGATATCATGCGCCGCGCCCGCCACGCTGATGATATCCGCCTCGCCCAAAAGGCCTTCTTTCTCCAGGTACGCTTTGATATTTTTTTGAAATCGAAAATCGATACAGGTGATGACGCAAGCTTTGATTGTGTGCATATGCGGATTATACCGGGTTTCGCATTCAGCTTCCCCTTTCTCCCATAATCTTCAAAAACTACAGTAAAATCATACGAACGCAGCAATATCTGCTATGAGCAGATACATCTGCTCGGCAGATACATCTGCCTGGATCGGACCTTTATAATGTCCCCAGATCGTATCTTGATCGTCGATAAAGAACCCAAGTCCCTCACCCTCACGCGCCAGGTGCTCGCCGCCGCTGGCTACACCATCCTGGCCGCTCGCAAAGGCGAGCAGGCCATCCAGATGGCCGCCAAAGAGCAGCCTGCCCTCCTTCTCCTCGAAGTCTGCCTCCCCGGCCCCATCGACGGCTTCATCGTCACCCGCCGCGTTCGTGAATTTTCGGACCTCCCCATCATCGTCCTCTCCTCCAGCGCCGAATCCGAGGATATCCTGCGCGCCTTTGATGCCGGCGCCGACGATTACATCACCAAACCGTTCGATCCCAAAATTCTCCTCGCCCGCCTGCGGGCCGTCCTCAAGCGCGCGCGCGGTAGGGTTGCCGCCCCCGCCGAAATTATCTGCGACAACCTCGTCATTAATCAGGCAGCTCGCCGCGTGACCATCGATAGCGCTGAAATATACCTCACCGAAACCGAGTACAACCTGCTGCTTGAGCTTGCTCGCCATCGCAACCAGGTTCTTCTTCACGAACAGCTGCTTGTTGCCGTTTGGGGCGCCAATTTCCGCACCGAAATTGACTACCTGCGCTCCTATATCCACATTTTGCGCCGCAAATTGGAGCCCAACCCCGCCCAGCCCAGGCTGATCCTCAGCCGGCCCGGGGTAGGCTACATGCTTGTTACTGCGCCAACCCAGGCTGCCGGGAATTAACCTATGGGAAACGGAAAACCGTACAACATCTTCGATATGGCCCAGAGGCAGTTTGACCGCTGCGCCGATCTTCTGGCCCTCGACCCACCCACCCGCGAATTCCTGCGCACGCCCATGCGCGAATACCAGTTCAGCCTGCCCATCTTTCTCGACAGCGGAGAACCCAAAGTATTGCGCGGCTTTTCCGTTCAGTTCAACGATGCCCGCGGACCCACCAAAGGCGGCGTCCGTTTCCATCCCCTCGAGACGGTCGACACCATCCGCGCCCTGGGCATGTGGATGACCTGGAAATGCGCCATCACCAACCTGCCTCTCGGCGGCAGCAGCAGCGGCGTTGCCTGCGACCCGCACAGCCTCAGCTCCAACGGAACAGGAAAGAGTCTGCCGTGGCTTTCGTGCGCCGGATCGCCCACCACGCCGGCCCCGAATGGGACGTGCTCGGCCCGGATATTATGACCGGCCCGCAGCACATGCTCTGGATGCTGGATGAGTACGAGACCATCCACGGGCGGAAAAGCCCCGGCTTTATCACCGGCAAACCCATCCACCACGCCGGGTCAAAGGGCCGCAAAGAGGCCCCCGGCTACGGCGTCATGATCACCGTTCGCGAAGCCCTCAAAGACCTGGGCCTGGAAATCGAAAATACCAGCGCCAGTTTTCAAGGCTTTGGCATGGTTGGCCGGCATGCCGCCCAGCTCTACCACCAGATGGGCGGCTGCATCATTTGCGTCGCCTGTTGGAACCAGGCCGACAGCACCGCCTACACTTTCACGCAAAAAAGACGGCATCGACTTCGACCAGCTCGCCGCCATCACCAACCCATTTGGCGAAATTGACCGCGCCAGGGCCGAAGCGATGGGCTGTGAGTGCCTTCCCGGTGAAGCCTGGCTTGAGCAGGACGTCGATATCCTTGTCCCTGCCGCCCTCGAAAACCAGATTCGCCTCGACAATGTCGAACGCATCAGCCGCCAGGTAAAAATCATTGCCGAGGCCGCCAATGGCCCCACCAACCCGGATGTCGATCCCATCCTCAACCAGCGCGGCATCCTCGTCATCCCGGATATTCTCGCCAATGCCGGCGGCGTTATCTGCAGTTATTTTGAACAGGTGCAAAGCAATATGAACTATTTCTGGAGCAAAGACGAGGTGCTCGGCAAGCTCGACTCCCTCATCACATCCGCCTACATCGACGCCGGCGATTTCGCCCGCAAGAACCACATGTCCCTGCGGGATACCGTCTACATGCTCGCCGTCGACCGGGTCGCCCGTGCCTGTCACGAACGCGGCTGGATATAAGCCCCGGCTCACCCGCATGACCAACAATCACCGCCCAGCTCCAACTCATTACCCTCAAACGTGGCTCTGCCCGCACCGGCGCCCTCCTCGATGGTCGCGCCGAAGTAGGCGGCAAGGCCCAGGGCCTGCTCTCCATCCGCCAGGTGCTCGCGGGAATCGACCCAAACGAGTTCCCCGATATCCAGATCGATATCCCCGCCATGATTGTCGTCGGCACCAGCGTGTTCGACGCCTTTATCGAGCGCAACAACCTCTCCGAAATTGCCCTTTCTGACCTGCCAGACGAGCGTATCGCGCACGCCTTCCAGCGCGCGGATATGCCCTTCGAAGTCCTCGGCGAGCTGCGCGGATTGGTCAACCGCTGGACCACCCCCCTGGCCGTTCGCTCTTCTGGCCTGCTGGAAGATACCACCCAGCGCCCGTTTGCCGGGGTGTATCTCACCAAAATGATCCCCAACAACCCGCCACGACCCGGACGTCCGCTTCCAAAAACTGGTCGAAGCCATTAAATTTGTCTGGGCTTCAACCTATTTCAAAATTGCGAAAGACTACTGCAAGGCCACCGGCCTTGAAATCTGCGATGAAAAAATGGCCGTCGTCATCCAGGAAATGGTCGGCAAGCGCCACAACGAGCGCTTTTACCCCGAGCTTTCTGGCGTTGCGCGTTCATTCAACTACTACCCGGTAAAACCCGCCTGTCCCGAAGATGGGGTAGTCAGCCTGGCGCTCGGCCTGGGCAAAACCATCGTGGATGGCGGCAAAGTGCTGGATCTATTCACCGGCCTATCCCGAATATGCCGCCGCCCATTCAAATCCCTCCAGGAGCTGCTGGAAGAAACCCAGAACGAGTTTTGGGTGGTCAACATGGGCGAGCCGCCCGAGTACAACCCGATCAAAGAGACCGAGTACATGCGCCGCGAAAACCTGATGATCGCGGAAAGGGATGGCTGTTCTACACCACCTGGCCTCCACCTATGATCTGCAGTCCGAACGCCTGTCCATGGGCACCGGTAGCAAAGGCCCCCGCGCGCTCACCTTCTCGCCGCTGCTTTCCCTGGATGAGATCCCCTTCAACCGCCTGATTACGCACCTGCTCGTCGCGCTGTGAAGCAGCCTTCGGCTGCCCGGTGGAAATTGAATTCGCCATGACCTTCGATCCGCACCGTTTTGGTTTCCTCCAGGTGCGCCCCATGGTGGTCCCCAACGGCGATCTTGACGTTTCGGGTGAAGATCTGTCCAGCCCGGATTCCGTTGATCGCCTCCGAAACTGTCCTCGGCAACGGCATCCTTGAAGATGTGCAGGATATTGTCTACGTGATCCCCGAGCGGTTCGACCTGAAAGACACCCGCCAGATCGCCGACGAGCTGGAAAAACACAACCACCGCCTGCTGGCGGAAAAGCGCCCCTATCTGCTGATCGTCTTTGGCCGGCTGGGTACCCTCGATCCGTGGCTGGGCATTCCGGTCACCTGGGGCCAGATTTGCGGCGCCCGGGTGATCGTCGAAGCCACCCAGGACAACGTCGGGTTGAGCTCAGCCAGGGTTCGCATTACTTCCACAACATCATCAATCTGGGGTCATGTACTTCTGCATGCCCTTCACCAGCCCGTACCGCATCGACTGGGACTGGATCGAGAACCAGCCCGTCCAGCACCAGGGCGATCTCACCCGCCATGTGCGCCTGCCCGCCCCGCTGCGCATCAAAGTGGATGGCCGCGGCGGCCGCGGCCTCATCGAAAAGACCTGACCCTCTTCTCTTGGGTAGCCCGGGCATCCCTGCCCGGTTCTTTAATTTCCGGACGTAGTGCCAGAACTACCGTTCCGCAGCATCCCTGGCCGCCATCTTCCATTTCCTGCCCGGTTCTTTCGATTCCAGATGTTGGCCCCCCACCCGCTGCTCCCCTTTCGTTTTTATGAAATTTAAATGTTTTGATCCAAATTTTAATTAAGTCTTCATACCCGTTATGGTATAAACGTTGAAAGATACCCCATAACCTTATTGTTTTCGATAGGAAGTGCCACATGAGCGTGATCCAAGATGTCATTGCCAGATTGCATGAAAAAGAAGCCGCGCAGCCTGAATTCCTCCAGGCGGCGCATGAAGTTCTCACCTCGCTTGAGCCAGTCGTTTCAAGACATCCCGACTTCGTCAAAGCCAAGATCTACGACCGCATCGTGATCCCCGACCGCACCATCATGTTCCGCGTTCCCTGGGTAGACGACCGCGGTGAGGTGCAGATAAACCGTGGTTTTCGGATCCAGTTCAATAATGCCATCGGCCCGTACAAAGGCGGGCTTCGCTTCCATCCATCCGTCAACCTGGGGATCATCAAGTTTCTCGGGTTTGAGCAAATCTTCAAGAACTCCCTCACCACTCTGCCCATGGGCGGCGCCAAAGGCGGCTCCGACTTTGATCCCAAGGGGAAGTCGGATAACGAGGTGATGCGTTTCTGCCAGGCCTTTATGCGCGAGCTCTATCGCCACATCGGCCCCGATACGGATGTTCCCGCCGGTGACATCGGCGTTGGCGCCCGCGAAATCGGTTATCTGTACGGTTATTACCTGAAAATCGTCAACCAGAATGCCAGCGTGCTCACCGGCAAAGGCCTGGAATATGGCGGCAGTCTCATTCGTCCCGAGGCCACCGGCTATGGCTCCGTGTATTTCGCCGCCGAAATGCTCGCCACGCGCGGCAAAGAAATCAGCGGCAAAGTAAGTGTGGTCAGCGGTTCCGGAAATGTCGCCCAATACACCATTGAAAAGCTCATCCAGATGGGCGCCCGCGCCATTACCCTGTCCGACTCCAACGGCACCATCGTCGATGAAGCCGGTATTGACCGGGAAAAACTGGATTTCATTCTCGAACTGAAGAATTTCCGCCGCGGCCGCATCAGCGAATACGCCCAGAAATACCAGGTGCCTTACTATCCCGACAAAAGCGTTTGGGACGTGGTCCGCGAGCAGAATTTGAAAGTCGATCTCGCCTTCCCCTCCGCCCACGAAAACGAAATTGACCACGCCAGCGCGCACGCGCTGGTGAAAAACGGCTGCTACTGCGTTTCCGAAGGCGCCAATATGCCCTCCAACCTGGACGCTATCCAGGTCTATTTGGGCAGTAATGTACTCTACGGCCCCGGCAAAGCTGCCAACGCCGGTGGCGTGGCTGTTTCTGGGCTGGAAATGTCCCAGAACAGCATGCGTCTGTCCTGGTCCCGCGAGGAAGTCGATCAGAAGCTCCAGGTCATCATGAAGAATATACACCAGTCCGCCCTGGAAGCCTCAGAGACGTACGGATGTAAAGGCAATTACCTGGCTGGCGCCAACATCGCCGGCTTCATGAAGGTCGCCAAAGCCATGCTGGCCTACGGCATCGTCTGATATTCTTCGGTCCTAACCCACAGCACCGGCCATTTTGTCCCGTGCATCCAAAAAAGCGGTGTTTTTGAGCGCAATTGTGCTCAAAAACACCGCTTACTGGTGTTACAATCACCCCAATCACACCAAATGCCAACAGGAAGAAGCTATGTCCAACCGAAAACGCTCCAAAAAAGCCGCCCAGGGCAACCCAAATGCTGCCATCCAGATTGCCGCTCTCGTCATCATCCTGCTCATAGCGGCAGTCATTATCTGGTCTGTTGTCTCATCGCAAAAACCTGCCCCCGTCTCGAATGCACCCGCGAGTGGCGGCCCAACCCCGGCGGCAATCGCTACCCGCCAGTATGCCTCCGCCCCGCCAATGCTCATCGATAAGAACAAGCAGTATACCGCCACGGTCAAAATGGCCAAGAGGCGGAGAGTTCGTCATCCAGCTCTATGCCGGATAAAGCCCCCATCACCGTCAACAGTTTCGTCTTCCTGGCCCGCCAGGGCTATTTTGACGGCCTCACCTTCCACCGCGTGCTGCAAGGCTTTATGGCCCAGGGCGGCGACCCCACCGGCACAGGCAGTGGCGGTCCCGGTTACGAGTTCGTCAACGAAGACAGCGACCTGACCTTTGACAAGCCGGGCGTGGTTGCCATGGCCAATGCCGGCCGCGATACCAACGGCAGCCAGTTCTTCATCACCTTCGGCCCGCAGCCGCGCCTGAACGGCGGCTATACCATCTTTGGCCAGGTTATCAGCGGCATGGATGTGGTCAACGGCATCCGCCTGCGTAACCCGGAGCAAAACCCTCCGGAACCGGGTGACGCCATGCAAAGCGTGACCATCACCGAGAAGTAGGTCCCCTTACTTGCTGGTCGGACGGATCTCCGCGACCCCATAGCCCATGCGCTGTACTTCCGCTGTGATCTTTTCCTCCGACACCTGGGCCTCATCATATTCAACCACCATCTGCGCCTTGTGATAACTGGCCTCGGCCAGCAGAACGCCGTGCAGCTTGTCTTCAATGCGTTCCAGAATCATCGCGCAGTTTGGGCATTCCATGCCCTCAATTTTCAATGTAATCCGTTTTGCCATGCTTTCTCCTACACGCACCCTCTTATAAGTCAAAGATAATGACCCCGGCATACATCCCCATCGAACACGAGTAGTGCATCTGCGAGCCTGCTTTTTGCGCGGGGATGTCAATCAGCGTCTCGCCGGTTGCCGGCAGGATTTTCTGCACCCCTAAGGTTGGGATGATGAACGCCCTCGAACACGAGCGCACGTTCTCGCTCACCAGGCGCAGCCGCACCGGCACCCCGGCCTTCGCATGCGCCACTTCCGGGCTGTAGCCATTATTTTCCACATTGACCGTCACCACACTCGCATCAGCCCCTGTTTCGTTACTGGAGCCTTTTGCCGCTTGCCCGGACGGGTAATAAACCTGAAGTTCTTGCTTTGCAGGGGCGGCGGTCACTTCTTGCGTCTGGGAAAAAATCCCGCTCACCCAACGCGTCAAAGAAACCGGGGACCCGGCCAGGGTAAGCCCGCTGTCGATGGTGATCACCGCCAGCACCAGCACCACCACGGCCACAAAGCGCTTAAAGTACTTCTCGACCTTTGCGCCGATTTGCGTGGCAAAATACGCCACGGCAAAAAATACCGGGCTGGTTCCCAGCGTAAAAGCAAACATCAATGCCGCGCCTTCTATGGGGTTGGCCGAGCTGAGCGCGACGGCCATCATGGCCTGGGTGACCCCGCATGGAATCAACACCGTCAGGACGCCCAAAAAGATAGGCGTCGCCAGGGAGGTTTCGGCGCCCCCGGCCGCGGCTGTCTTGCGCAGTTTCCGCCGCAGAAAAGCCGGTGGTTCAAAGGCAAAGTAGCGGAACATGGGGTGTACGTTCAGCATCCGCATGGCCGAGCCAAACATGAAAATGCCAATTGCGATCTGCAAAAACGCGCGGGCATACGGTGACAGTTGAAACATCTGCCCTACCAGCCCCAAAAGGAACCCCAGCAGCGTATAAGCCACCACCTTTGCGCCCAAAAACGCCAGGATTGGCTCGGCAAGTTTCCCGCGAGTTTGCGCCCGGTTTCCCATCCCCTGCTTTTTTCGGCCTCTTTTGGAAGCCGATGTCTCCAGGTCTTTCTCAATCTGGCCCGCCAGCGAGCTGGCCAGCAGCCCGCCCTGAACAGCCAGGCAGCTTAATCCTCCGGTCGTTAAACCTGTAATAAACGCGAGTACGAGATTTATCAAGTGAGTCTCCATTGCCGAGTGCAGATTTAAATAAGCACCCATTCAGCGGGTACTCGCAATAGTGTAGCATTTCTATGACATTGCATCTATAGGCTTAAATGCTTATAGATAACCAATGCCATATCCCCCACAAACGTCCGCCAGACTGCTCTGGCGTATCTGTTTATCCGTTCGGCAGAACCTCTGGTTTTGGCAAGGCCTTCAGCGCTTCCATGGCGTCGATTTGCGCCTGGACGACTTCATATCGTTTCTGATCCAGCGGATAAAAGTACACTGCCAGGTTCCCCAGCAGAATCAACACCACCGGCAGCGGGCCGATCAGCAAACGGATGCCCAGCAGTGAGCGGGCGGTTTGCACCACATCGGGCACATAGCCGCCCAGGTTAAGACCCTGCCCCACCAGAAAACCGGCCAATGCCCCGCCTAGCGCCACCACAAACGTCCACACCGAGTAGTAGATACCCTCGCGGCGCACGCCAGACCGGGCATAAGCGTACTCAATCGTATCCGGCGCCATCGACCAGGGCAGCACATAATGCGATGAAAAACCAAAACCGGCCAGCGCCATCAGAGCCCAGCGTGCCGCTCGTTCCAATCCGGTCGCCAAAAAACGCTACCCCAACCACTGCCACCAGCGTAAAAGTCATGCCCAGCACATAAGCGCTTTTCTTGCCCAGCTTTTTTGTAATCCACACCCACACCGGAATGGTCAGCATGGTCACAATTAGCAGCGTGATCATCGCCATGGTTACAGCGCCTTCATCCCCCAGCACATACTTGTAGAAATAAATCAGCATCGTTTGCATGATCGCCACGGCCGTGCTGTTGCTAAACCAGGCCCCGGCCAGTAACAGGTACGGGCGGTTGGTGAAAACATCCTGTAGCGATTTGAGTACATTTTCCCCCGCGGGCTTTTTTACCGCGGGCGGCTCTTTGATGCTAAAAAACGTTACCAGCAGCGACAGCGCCGCCAGAAAGCCAAAGATTGCCGACATGCCGATAAAACCGGCGGTGCGCCCGGCAAATATCGCCATAATCGGCATGGCCGCGCCTGCCCCAAGCAGCGTGCCGGTAACCGCAAATACCTGCTTGAAACCAGAAATATTGGTGCGCTCGTTATAATCGCTGGTCATTTCTGGCAGCAGCGAATTATAGGGGATGTTGGTAAACGAATAGACGGTGCATAAGAACACGTAGGTGAGCAAGGCCCAGATGAACTTCCCAGTCTGGTCATCGATACCCGGGTTGCGGAACATCATCACAAATGCGATGCCAAACGGGATCGCAAAGAACAGCAAGTATGGACGGCGCCTGCCCCAGCGCGAATGCGTATGATCCGAAAAATGCCCGATGAATGGGTCGATGGCCGCGTCCCAGATTTTCCCAATCAGCAGGGCCGTGCCGGCCAGCGCTGCGCTCAGGCGCACCTCATCGGTAAGAAAGTTCATCAACCAGAATGATGTGACGGTAAAAAAGATACTGCTGCTAAATTCCCCCGCCCCAAAACCAAAGCGGGTCTTTAATGAAATCTTTGTGGACATAGCAATCCTCCCCCGCTCAAGCCAAGAAATAGGCGCAGCTTAAAGCGATCAACAGCTGACCGCCCGCGTAACAAATGGGGCCGATGGAAAATTTAATCGGCGTGCGAAAACGATGGATGCCATATTCGACGTCACCCAGAAACAGCATCAGGCTGCCCAGCGTTACCAGCCCTGCCGCCAGGGTTGAGAAGCTGTCTCCGAACAGGGTGGAGATTGCGCGGGTGACCATAAAAGGCATCACCAGCCCGTAAATCAATACCGGGATCTTAAAATTATCCAGCTTTTTCCAATACAGGCGCATCAAGAAAATATACACCAGCAAGAAGATCACCCCCACCCATATATCCGCCGCCTGAAAGCCGCTGAAGCGGGTAAAGGTGATCGCGTACTCCAGATAGGCAATCACAAATACACCGATCGCCGCATATAGAATCCTGTCATTGGTCATGTCGATATTGAAAATATCCGCCAGAAAGCACGCCCCCATGCCAATCAATATCCACATGCTGTACTGCGCGTTCGCGCGCGGGCTCAAGAAGCTCAGCGCAACAATCCCAAGCGCCACCAGCGTGGTCAGGGGTTGGATGATGGCCGTGCGCTTGAGATCGTTGCGGTTGCGCGCGACCATATAGGCTGAGATCAGCCCAATGCTGAGCGGGACGGGAATGAGGTGATAGGGCATAGCAGCGACCTTGTATTGGCGTTTGGCAGGGAAAAGTGCTCCCTATTTATTTGGGTACGGTTCCAGTACCTTTTTGTGGACTTGGGAAACCTTGCTCAGATAAATTCTATCATCGCCGGATCAACCGGCGCAAGAGAAAGCCGATCACCAACAGCCCGATACCGCTGGCAATGATCTCCGGTTGCACAGTGATCGCCGGCGCCAAGCCGCCACCAATCCGCCAGATCAGCGGCACCCAAATGGATAAAGTCGATCTTCCGCCTACCCTCAGACCACGCGGTACTTCGGCTCTTCGCCGTTCAATACCGCCAGGCAGTCATCCAGCGCCATAGACCCCATCGTATTCGTCGCGCCGTCCGTTTGCGCGCCCAGGTGCGGTGTCGCGATCACCTGCGGCAGGGCCAGCAGCGGGTGATCCGCGGGCGGCGGCTCTTGCTTGAATGCGTCCAGGCCGGCTCCGCGCAGGTGCCCGCTCTGCAGCGCTTCCAATAAGGCAGCTTCATCTACCACATCCCCGCGCGCGGTGTTGACCAGGAATGCGCCGGGTTTCATCCGCGCCAGGAACTCCCGGTTGACCATTTCCCTGGTCTCAGGCAGCAGCGGCAGATGCAGTGAGATGAAATCCGCCTTCGGCAGCAGTTCATCCAGCGGCAGGAAGGTGACCCCAAACCGCGCCGCAAAGGCCGGATCCGGGTAGGGGTCATACGCCAGCAGGTGGCTGTCAAAACCAGACAGGCGTTTGGCCAGCTGCTTGCCAATCGCGCCCAGCCCCAGGATTCCGATGGTTTTCCCCTCCAGGCTGATCCCATTCAGGCGCGGGAATTTCCCCGCCCGGGTCGCCGCCGCCGCGCCCGTCAGGTCGCGCGCCAGCGCAAGCATCAAAGCCAGGGCCAGTTCGGCCACGGAGACCGCGTTCGCCCCCGGGCTGTTGGTGACGATGATGTTTTTCGAGCGGGCGCACGCCAGGTCCACGTTGTCCACCCCCACGCCGTACCGGCTGATCACCTTCAACCGGTCCGCGCCGGACAGCGCCAAATGGTCCACCTGGTCCAGACCGGCGATATAGCCGTCCACGCCCGGCAGCATGCTTTTCACCTGCTCGGCGGTCAGCGGTTTCCCGGTGGCGTTGTAGATCACCTCTCCGACGAGCGCCTCGAGGCGGGTCTTCAGCGTCGGGTCATTCTTGCCATAAGAAGTTGCCGTGACCAGCACCCGGCAGGCTTTTTAAGTCCATGTCGCCCTCCCCCAAACAGGGTTACCTTTTCCAGCGCGGATTGTCAACGATCTCGATCCCGCGGGATGTTTCCATCACCAGCTTGCGGAAGCCCTGCTGCTCGATGGTGCCATAATCATGCCCGGCATTGGCAGGGTAGATAAAAAAGGTTACCAGGTCTTCCTGCCGGGAAGTGCACACGGAGCGGTGCGCCCACAGCGGCGGTACATATAAAACACTGCCCGGCGACAGGCTTTCCACCGCGGCTTCGCCCTCCGGCGTTTCCATCACCATAAAGCCTTCGCCCTTCAAGACGTAATAGATCTCGGCGGTTTCGCGGACGGTATGGAAGTGGCCCTTGGTCATGAAAAACTCGCTGCCCACCTTGCCCGGGTGCACCACCGACAGGCCGTGCAGCAGCTCGCCCGACCGCTCCGGGCGGTGGATCTCGTATACTTCATAAACCAGCCGGTCCTCTTCCGCCAGCATTGCGGCGTAGGCATCCGCGTCGAGGAACTGGCCTTTGAGCGAGCTCAAGCGTCGTTGAATGTGGCCGTCGATGCGAGAAGGGACAGCCTCGGGCAAGGGGATGGTAAATACAAAGGGCAGGTCAGGCATAGCATTCTCCGGTGAAAAGTCTGCTCCGCGGAGCGCCGGCCGGTCGCGCGCCCCGCTCCTCTTGCTGCCAGGCGCTGCTAGCTCTTTGCTTCGAAGCGCAGCTCCGGAAACTTTTCCGCGGTGTAGCGCAGGTAAAAAGGCTCGCGGAACAGGGCAGCATACTGATTTTCCGAATCTTTCGTCAATACCACATCGCTTCGACTGGTAATGCGCAAAATTGCTTCTTCCGGGCCGGTCACCCAACGCGCCAGTTCCAGCGCGAGGGGTTCAATTTCGGTTGGTACATTATATTCGTTTTCCAGGCGCGCCTGCACCACATCGAATTGCAGCTGCCCGACCACTGCCAGAACCGGCTCGCGCTTGAAGGCATCCACGTGGTAGAGAACCTGCACCGCCCCTTCCATCTCCAGCTGCTGCAATCCTTTTAGGAATTGTTTCTGCTTCGTCAAATCCTTATTTCGCAGCAGCGCAAAATGCTCTGGCTGAAAACGAGGGATGGGGGCGAACTTGAAGGCCTTCCCACCACACAACGTATCCCCAATCGCGAAATCATTCGTATTGGGAATTCCCAACACATCCCCCGGGTAGGCTTCATCGATTACTTCCCGCTCGCTGGCAAAGAGTTTGTATGGGCGCGCCAGGCGGTGCGTTTTCCCCGACTGGGCATGCGTAACGCTCATGCCGCGCTCAAACCGGCCCGAACAAATTCGCACAAAGGCAATACTGTCGCGATGTTTGGGGTTCATGTTGGCCTGGATCTTAAAAACAAACCCCGAAAAGTTCTCGTCTCCAGGCTGCACCAGGCCCGCGTCGCTTTCATACGCCTGGGGGATCGGGGCAAGGGCTACGAACGCATCCAGAAACAGCCGCACCCCAAAGTTGGTCAGCGCGCTGCCAAAGAACACGGGCGTTTGTTCGCCTGCCAAAACCCGCGCGTGGTCAAAGGTAATCTCCAACCCCTCCAGCAGGTCAATCTCCGATTGAAGTTCGTCCATATGCCTGGAGGATAAAACCCCGGTAGCCCGCAGCGCATCCAGGCTCATAAACGTTTCAGGTGACATGCGCTCGTTATGTTCTGTTCGTTCATACAAATAAACGCCCTGTTTCTCACGGTCATATACCCCTTTGAAATCCGGACCATCCCCCAATGGCCAATTCATGGGTACCGGCTGCATGCCGAGAATCCGCTCAATTTCGTCCAGTAATTCCAAAGGATTGCGCGCCGGGCGATCCATCTTATTAATAAAGGTAAAAATAGGGATCCCCCGCTTGCGGCACACCTCGAACAGGCGCCGCGTTTGCGGTTCTATCCCTTTGGCGGCATCTAGCACCATCACCGCGCTGTCCACGGCCGCCAGGGTGCGGAAAGTGTCTTCAGAAAAATCCTGGTGCCCGGGCGTATCCAGCAAGTTGATAATCCGCTCCTGGTAGGGGAACTGCAGGACCGTCGAGGTGATGGATATACCCCGCTCGCGTTCCATCGCCATCCAGTCGGAGGTGGCGCTGCGCTGGTTGCGCCGCGCCCGAACATTACCGGCCAGTTCAATCGCGTTCCCGTACAGCAAAAGCTTTTCGGTGAGCGTGGTTTTCCCGGCATCCGGGTGCGAAATAATCGCAAACGTACGCCGGTTGTTATAGGTATTTTCTATAATGCTTGTAGATGTTGTTTCCATAATTTATCGTTGGCGGAAAATCCTGTCGTCCATTCCCGGCTGAAAAGGCCAAAAATAGGACGGTGTTAATTTTGATCCTTGCGTTCCTTAGCCAAAGAAAAAGCCGCTTCGGACAGGCCATCCGAGCAGCTTATCTTCGGGGCAATGCGCGAGCTGGAGTTGCCCCTTGCACAAGAAAAACCCTGTTTCAGCGGGGAGGGCGGGATTCGAACCCGCGGCTGAGTTTAACCCCAGCACTCACTTAGCAGGCGAGCCCAATCGGCCACTCTGGCACCTCCCCAAATTGTTAACCGCACCTGCTGCATTCCATTCAGGATGAGATACCAGGCGGAGGGAGTGGGATTCGAACCCACGATGGGTTTCCCCATACCTGTTTTCAAGACAGGCGCCTTAGGCCGCTCGGCCATCCCTCCTGAAGGGAAGCCGCTGCGCGCATTGGTCTACGCCGCAGCTGGGTGCCCCGCATATGGCTGATTGGTAGCCGGATATGCTGGTTTTCGCGTGTTGCATTTTACCATACTTGCCAGAGCCGGACAAGTGCGGTTTTTTGGCTATCCGAAAGCAGATACGCCAGAATCCACTGCGTGGTCGCGACCAGCGCCTCGGTGTGCGTGCGCTCGTAATTGTGCGACGCATCCACGCCCGGGCCGATCAGACGCCACCGCCACATCCCCGCCGGCCCGCCAGAACGCCTCGCCATCCGAGCCGTAGTAAGGATAGATATCCACTTTATAAGCGATCCCATTCTCCTCGGCCAGCTTGCGCAGTTTCTGGTTCAAATCATAATGGTACGGCCCGCCCGAATCCTTCACGCACAGCGTGGCATGGAACTCATCCGAAGCCTGCCCGCCCCCTACCGCCGCCATATCCACCGCCACCAGCTCGGCCAGCTCCGCTGGGAAACCCGTCGCCGCCCCGTGCCCAACCTCTTCATAGTTGCTGATCAACAAGTACGTGTCGTTGGACCGGCTGCAAGCCCGCATCGTGCAGCGCCTTTACCGCCGCCACGATACAGGCCACGCAGGCTTTATCATCCAGGTGCCGCGAGCGGATAAAGCCATTGGTCACCTCCACCCGCGGGTCGAAGGCCACAAAATCGCCCACCTCGATCCCCAACTGGCGCGTTTCCTCCGCGTTGGTTGTGCGCGCGTCCAGGCGGACTTCCATGGTTTCTTCATCGCGTTTGGCCTCACTCACCTGCCGGCCAAACACATGCGCCGAGGCCGTCGATCAGCAGCACCGACCCGCGCACAGCCGCTCCCCCGCGCGCCGGGAACACCGTTACCCCCTCGCCTTCGATGGTATTCCAGGCATACCCACCCATCTGGGTCAGCTTCAACCGGCCGTTGGCTTTTATTTCTTTTACCATCGCGCCCAGCGTATCCACATGCGCGGTCAAGCCCGCGGGGCAGGTGCCTCGCTTTCGCCCGGCCATACCGCCAGCAGCGCGCCTTTGCGGTTCCGCCGCAGCTTCAGCGCTGAAAATTGTCCCAGTGTCTGCTTCGGTCAGTGCAATGGCCCGCTCGGCAAAACCGGTTGGGCTGGGAGTATTGAGCAGGCGGCATAAAAAATCCACCAGGGTTTCAACGTCGATATTGGGTAGGGTCATGTGCTGTTTCCTATCGGCAGGTTAAATGATGCATTCTTACCAATTTATTATAATAGCAAGCCGCGGTTCTTTCTGGCAAAGTAGAAGGTCATCCTACAGGGATGATCTCTGTCACTTGCTTGATAAATTCTGTTCGAATAAACTGTTACAGTAAAAGGGAGTATTCTTACCCGTATTACCAAAAGAGGAATATTAAAATGCAGATCACTCGTCAGGCAGATTATGCACTTCGAGCAATGCTCTATCTGGCTCAGCTTGAGCCAACCCAACGCGCTGCCACCAGCCAAATTGCTGAAGAACAGCACATCCCACCATCATTTCTTGCCAAGATCATCTCGCAGCTCTCCATCGCCGGGTTGATCCACACTTCGCGCGGCGCGCGCGGCGGCGTTTCACTCGCCCGCACCCCCGAGGATGTCACCATCCTGGAAGTGGTAGAAGCGATTGATGGTCCCATCTCTTTGAACGAATGCACCCATAGCACCGGCGCCTGCCCCTTCGGCGAAAGCTGCCCGCTGCGCCCCCTGTGGTGCGATACCCAGGCGGAGCTGGTTGACCGCTTGCGCAAAACAACCTTTGCGCAGTTCGTTGCTCAAACCGCGGCGCTGTCGTAACGGCCCATCCCGTTCAACATCGCCGCGATCTCCATGGGGGCACTCCTGCACGCCGCCCTTTCACCGTTGTTTCATTGGCTGGAGTGAATAGATCCTCGAACCGCCTGCTGGAAGTTGTGTAGATGCCGGAAATAGAAACCCCCGGTGTCAGGCTGATCTGGAATTCCTCTTGCTGCGAGTTTTTGAATCGTCCCGCTGCCCTCTCCAACCGGAGAGGGCAGCGCGTTTCCAGGACTTTATTTAGGCGCTTTAAACTCTATTTTCACAATGTTTTTATTTTGCGGGTGGTATCATAAAATGTAGAGCGCTCGCGATCCGCGCTGTTTCCGTTGGAATTTTATAGTGGAGCTAAATATAATGATGAAGAACCGCGCTACTTGTGGATTTTGGTCGGTAACTGTGGTCATTGCGGTGCTGGTTATGGCGCTGGGCGTGACCGCGGTAGTGCTATTTTCGCGGGGGTCGTTGGGCGAAAAGATGAATCTGATTGTGCGACAGGATGGCACCCCCGCGCCAACCGCGCTCGCGCCGGTGGTGGTAGTGGTTACCGCGACCGCCGCCCCCCTCCAGCCGGCCCCCACGGAGCCGGCGGCCCCGGCGCCCACCGTCTCAGTGGTGAAAGCCGCGGCCGTGCAGGCAGACGGCACCTGCGGCAACCACGGTTCCCTGATGCTGCTCTTCATCGGCGCGGATTTCCACGGCGGCAACCCACCCCTTGGGGCCGACGCGGTCCGCATCGTCAAGGTCGATTACGATCTGCGCAAAGTTACCGTCGTTGCCTTCCCGCGCGACCTTTACCTGCGCACGGCCGGGCTGGCCAACCAGAACATCAGCGCCACCCGCCTGGGCCTGGCGTACGAATATATGAAAACCGCCACCATGGGGGCCGATAAACACCGCATCACCGCCGCCACTACCCTGGTCGGCCAGGTGCTGTACGACAATTTTGGCGTGGCCCCCCAGAACTACCTGACCTTGCAGATGGAAAACGTGGGCGACATGGTCGACGCGATGGGCGGGGTCGATATCGATGTCCCCGCAGCCTTTACCAGCGAGCGCCAGATGGTTTTCGCCGCCGGTCCCCAAAAACTGGATGGCCCCCGCGCCCTCGAATTCGTGCGCACCTTCCAGCCGGGTGGCGATGCCGCCCGCCGCCAGCGCCAGAATTTGTTTGTCAAAGCCCTCGAAAGCACCATGCTCAACGCGGGCATCGTCACCAAAATCCCCCAAATGTACGAAACCTTTGACAAAGCCATCGTCACCGACCTGACCCCCCAGATGATCGCCGACCTCGCTTGCATGTCCGAGGCCGTCCCCCAGGAGCAGGTCCACTTTTACGAAGTGAGCGGCGACCTGGTCACCGAAGGCTATATTGCCGGTGATCCCGCCTCCGTCTTAGACCCCAACCTGAATGCGGTGCGCGCCAAACTGGTGGAGTGGCTGGGACAGGATTAACCCCCCGGCTCCTTAAATGACAGGAGGGAGTTTCGCCCGCCCCGCGGACCAAACTCCCTCCTGTTTTTTTGTGTCACTCCATCCGGGTAATCACCCGGCCGTACAGCGCTTTTTCGTGTTCGATAATCTCATCCGGCGTGAAACGCGCGCCAACCGCCCGGGCGGGATAGCCCGCCATGATCGCATACGGCGGCACATTGTTCGAGACCACCGACCCCGCCGCGATAATCGCCCCCCGCCCCACGCACACCCCCGAGAGAATGATCACCCCATACCCAATCCAGACGTCATCCTCAATGATGACTTCCAGGTCCTTGGCCTTGCCTTGAAAGCCATCCTGATAAATCCAGGGCGCGCGGGTAATGTCAACCCCCACCACCCCCGCGTCATGATCCGAGCGCCCGATCAGCCCCACCAGGTTGCCGATCAACACGTTGTCCCCGATGCGCCCATCGCACTCAATCGTGCAGTACTTGCCAATATGCACGTTGTTGCCCAGGACCATTTTCTTTGGCGCCCATATATGCGAGCCAAGCCCAATCATGAACTGCTCACCCGTCGTTACATTCGCGCGGACAGCATAGATGCGATAGAAGCGCGCCCAAAGACGCCTGAGCCATTTCTTCACGTTCATTGTAAGGTTTACCTCAAAAGAATAAGGGTATTATTAATCCAATTGTTACACTTCTTTCTCCTTTTATTCTACAACAAGTCAGCCGGTCCAATCAAGCAATTGTCACAAAACAGCCGGGATCGCTGGCGTCGTTTTTGCCGGAATCAAAAAACGCCGGATGACCGGCGTTTTCATCGTTTCTTTCGTAAGGTCAGTACCCCCACTCGCTTTTTCGTAGGGCGGGTATCCCTACCCGCCGCTCGCGCCAGCGAGATTCTTCCCTACCCGCCTCTTCCCCCTATGCCGCCCCATCCCGCGTCAGCACCACCCACACCGTGCGGATCAGCAAATACAGGTCGAGCCACACCGACCAGGACATCACATAGTTTACGTCGAACTGCGCCCGCCGCGCGAACGTCGTCTTATTGCGCCCCGACACCTGCCACAGCCCCGTGATCCCAGGCCGCACGCGGATATAGTGCTCGTACGGCTCGCCGTACGCATCCACCTGGTTGACCATCATCGGGCGCGGCCCCACCAGGCTCATTTCCCCGATCAGCACATTCCACAACTGGGTCAGCTCGTCGATGCTGAACCGCCGCAGCACGCTCCCCACCCGCGTAATGCGCGGATCTTTGTGCAGCTTCTGGTACTGGTCCCATTCCAGTTTCAGCGCCGGGTCTTTTTGCAGATAGCTCTGCAGCACCGCGTCCGCGTTCAGGTGCATCGTGCGGAATTTCAGCAGCTTGAAGTGCCGCCCCCCCTTGCCCACCCGCATCTGCCGGTAAAAGATCCGCCCCGGCGAATCCACGTAGATCAGAATGGCGATCAGCAGAAAGAACGGCGACAGCAGCATCAGCCCCACCGTCGCGCCCAGAATGTCCAGCAGGCGCTTTTGCCGCTGCGCCCAATGGTCCAGCAGATTCTGGCGGATCTCCAGCCCCGAAAGGCCGCCGAACTCGCGCACATTCACCATGGAAAGATCCAGCCCGTGGTTCACGTGATTGACCAGCACCACCCGCTCGAACGCCTCGCGGTATTTTTCCCGCACCGCGCTCAGCTCCGTGTAATCCGAATACACCACAAAGGCCATCCGCGCCATCGGCGCCGGGCACTGCCGGCAGGCCGCTTCGCGCCCCGTCGCCGGCATCTGCAGCGCCTGCCGCCCGCTCACCGCCGGGCAGCCCCCGCCGTGCTCCCCGCCGCCGGCCCCGCCGCGCGCGCACACCAGCGTCGGCTTCAGCCCCATCCCCGGCGACCGCCGCAGCAGCGCGCTGATCTGCGCCGCGTATTCCGCCTGCCCGATGATCGCCACCGGCTCGCCCCACACCCGCAGGCGCGTCAGCGCGGACCGCACGCAGAAACGGTTCAGCGGCACAAACACCAGCGCAAAAATCCACGTGATCAGATAGATAAAGCGCGAGTAAATCGCGGGAGTCTGGTTCAGGAACGTCAGCGCCGTCAGGATCAGGAACACCAGCGTCGTATTGATCACCAGGCGGCGCAGCTCTTCCACCGGCCCCAGCCCAATCGCCGGGTAAAGACCCCGCGCGGCAAAGATGGCGACAAAGATCAAGACCAGCGGCGCGATGCCCGCATACACCGACAGGTCGACCGCCCGGATCATGCCAAAAAAGGTGCGCAGCTCCAGCGCCAGCAGCCCCGCCAGCAGCAGCGCGCCGATATCCGCCAGCGCCAGCACCCCCGACATCCAGGTGCGGGCATGCGTGGAAAGGAAGGTCGTGAGGAAATTGTAGTCGCGGGCGGTGAATTGAACGGCAGCTTCTTGTTCGCGGATGTTGACGGCCATGGGGACCCCACTCAGGATGAAGGTATTTTTAACAAAAACAGGAATACAAATGGATTGCTTCTATTTTCGTAGAAATAGAGCAAAAAATGAAAAACGGAATTGTAGGGTTGCGATTTTGTTATGTATTATTAACGCTGAGAGCGCAGCCAGGCGGCCTGTTCCCGCAGAAAGAGCCACACGAACCAGGGGTTATAAAGAAGATAGCGTTTCCCCAACCGGCGCGGCTCGCGCACCAGCCGGTAAAGCCATTCAAGTCCCAGGTTGCACATCCAGCCCGGCGCGCGCTGCTTAACCCCGGCCACCAGATCAAAGGCCTGGCCCACGCCCAGCATCACCGGCACTTCCAACCGGTCGGAATGCTCCAGCATCCAGCGCTCCTGCTTTGGGCAGCCCAACCCGACCCACAACACATCCGGGCGGGCGGAGTGGATGCGCTCAACGGCGGCCCGCTCTTCTTCTGGAGTAAGCGGGCGGAAGGGCGGCGCGTCGCTGCCGGCGATGACCGCATCCGGCCAGCGCATCTGTATTTGCGTATTAAGCTGCTCGAGTACCTGGGGCGTACCGCCGTAGAAATAGTGACGCCAGCCGCGCGCGCCCGACTGCGCCAGCGCTTCGACCAGCAGCCCCGGGCCATCCGCGCGGCGGCGCAGGGGAAACCCGCGCCAGCGCGCGGCCACCACCAGCGGCATGCCGTCCGGAATAACCATGTCGGCCTGATCGACCGCCTGGCGCAGGCCGGGATTTTGGCGGCTCTCCATGACCACGTGGGTGTTGGCGACAACAACATAACGCCCGTGATTGTGCGAATCGATCCAGACCTGCATCTGGGCGAGGATCTGATCATACTGCACGGCATTGATGCGCGAGCCAAGAAGGCTATAGGCTGGGAGATTGTTTTCCATTGCTCTTCTTGTAGTAGCTCTCGATCACAAATTGTATTTCGTTATCTTTCACGACCACCCCGATTAGCTTCCCCAGGACCATATTTTCCATACAACACCCGTTTAGCTATGGAATTTTTACGCACATGCCACAGAACCTCATGAAGGAAATTTGCGGCAGTGGAATCATAGAACAAACGGTTAATTGCGATATTCTTAAAAGCTGCCAGGTTAATATAATTAAGAAGAGAACGCTTAAGGCGAAATTGCCTCTTTCTATGTTCTTTTGGAGAAAGATTACATTCGACCTGGTTTAGCGAGTCAGGGAACATTCCTTCGCTTTTAGCAAGACGATGATGAGTGATGCTCATTGGGTCAATTCCCATTACTTCACAACAAGCTAAACTTGTTGCTCCAACATCATCTCCCATCAAGACCAAATTCATCGGAACAGGTTCACCTATCATTGGGCCCGTATAATCAAGAAAGAATGTACCATCAAAAATGCATAATTTTGGTTTTAACAGTTTATTGATCGCCAGAATTGCTTTATCAAAGCGAGGATGTTGGGTAACACGATTTTTATCTCCTAGGCACCCCCATTGATTCTTGAACCCTAAACTAGCTCCTGTCATTGAGTGAATTTTGGGAACTGGCAGCGTAATAAACACATCCACCTCATGGAGCAATAAAGTCGGTAGTTCTACGCTCACTTCTTCACCACCAATCAATGCATTTGCTAGTTCATGTTTTCCTTTACTTAAATTAACCACCTGGATGCCATATTCGTCTCTTAAGTCGTATAAACCATGTGATAAAAAAGCTTCCTCAGCTTGAAAGCAAGCCTGTCCTCCTTCTGATTCACCAATAATTATATTTGGAGTAAGGGGCAATAAACTTTCGATCAAAGCCCGTAGAAATGACGGGGTAACTGTTACACCTGGTATTGGCCTCTTCCACGTTAAATTTGGCTTGATAAATACACGCGCGTTGGGATAGACTATTTGTCTAGCTCCAAGCCATTCTAATCCCTGTGCGAGAGTCGTGGATAATTCTGAATTTGAATTAAAGTTCTTGATGAAGACTCGTTTCATATTATTTACGAATGCTCCTTTAGAATTAATAAATCGATATAACTAGTTCGTCCTACCTTAGCGATAATTAGTCTCCGCTAGTAGGGTAAGCTCATAAGCCAGTTTTTCTCCAAAATGTTCTGCAGTAAATTGCTCGTTAAATTTCTTGATGTTGTTTGTTTGTATTTTAAGGAGCATGTCCCTGTTGTTTAATAGATGCATAATCTTTAAAGCCAAATCTCGAGAATTATTGGTTTCACAGAGCAGACCATTTACACCGTCCTCCACAGCAGAAGAAATAGCTGCATGATCGGTTGCGATAATCGCGCAACCATAACTCATAGCTTCGAGGATGGATAGTGGCAGTCCTTCAAATTCAAAATAAGTCGGAAGAACAAATAAATCACTATTTTGAAGGCACAGCCTTCTTTCTTCACCTGTCACTACACCAAGGAACTTAACAAACTTTCCAATTCCCTTGGTTTCGATGTATTTCATTAAAGAGTTTGTGTTTCTCCGAGTTCCGATGCACCAGCAAAACAAAAAAAATTTCGGGATGCTTTTCGGTAATAAGAGGTATAGCAGCTACCAAATCATCGACTCCTTTTGACTTTATAAAGTGACTGTAATAGATTATATGAATCGGTTCAGTATCCTTATATAGTCTACGGGGCGAATTGGTCGCATCTGTAAAAATCCCATATGGAACAACGCGCGCTTTTTCGATAGGCATTAATCTCGCAGGGAAGTATCGTTTATACATGGCTAGACTTGGTGTAGTAAAAGCGTAGTACAAACCTACACCTCGGCGAATAAATAATTTCATCAGCCAGCCTGATCGGCTAATGGATCAGCTAAGCCAATTCCTACAATACAGCCAACCACTTTCTTTCCAAGAGACGGCATACAGCAACCAGTAATATATCCTTTATACATGCTGCTTTATTGAACTGAATTGCTGAATAAACCAAGTCAACCCGATTTGTAATGAGGAGAACAAATAAACGGATTATGTATCCCATCAACTCGCAAAATTTTTTTAAATGAGAACCGACCGTAGCCAGAAATTGAGTTTGAAAACTTTAAGTCGAGAAAGATTACATCGAATTTATATGCTACTTCTGTTTTAAGCAAAGTATCAAAATATATGGTTGCCCCCCCTATTGGCGGAGGCACGCTTCCAAGTATTAAGCAGCCTTTTCTTGGTTTTATTTTTCAACATATTTATCCTTATACTTTAAGTAATATTGGTAAGTATTAAATATGCCTTCATTTAGGGAGAACTTTGGTTCCCATCCAATAGTATCTTCTTAATTTGGAAGTATTCGATGATCACCGGACCTGTCTCTACTCGCTCATAATCCTTTGGCCATGGAATATACTCAATTGACCCACTACCAACCGTCTCAATAACCGTTTCAACCATATTGCAAAACTCTGTATTTTCACGTGATCCAATAAGATAAAGTTGCCCATCTGTATCAAAAGTAGCTCCACACCTTAAGAATGCTTCTACGATATCATCGACATATATGTAGTTTCTTATCTGTCTTCCATCACCAAAGATAGGTATGGGTTTTCCCTCCATCGCAAGTCTGATAAACCAACCAATTAAGCTATATTTATTATGCTTGATTTGTTGGCGGGGGCCATATGGATTAGTAATTCTTAACACTGTTGTGCGAATACCGTGTTCTTTGTAGTAAATATGGTGATAATGCTCTGCAGCGAGCTTATGGACAGCGTACATAGATAAAGGGTTGGTTGGATGGTTTTCAGAAATTAACGGCGTCTTTAGTTTCACCAAGCACGAGACGCGAACTTGCGAAAAGAACTTTGGCAGTCGAGTTAAAATTGTCTGCAAGCTTCAAGAATACGGAGAGTCGCCATTTGATTTACCTCTAAATCTTCAAATGGCATTTTCCCACTATCAATATAACTTACTTGAGCAGCAAAATGATAGATAATGTCAGCGGATTTCGACGCATTTTTGTATTGCCTTCTCATTTCGTACATCATCGATAACAACACACATATTCTCGCAAAATTCCTGGGCAAGATTAAACTTATTACCACCATAGAGAGGATTAAGCGAGTCTAGAATTGTAACTTGTGCCCCTAATGCCCCAAGTCTATTTGCCAAGCTACTTCCTAAGAAAGCTAGTCCACCAGTGACTAGAACGCGCTTTTTAGAAAAATGATTCCCTAAGGAATAATTAGAAAATGAAGCAAGATTTTTATTAGTCATTATTATCACCTTTCTGACATTATGGTTCTGAATAAGTAATTTAAGAAAATCGAAAACTCGAACTTGGTTTCAAGCTCAAGCAAGGCATTGTACCGCTAACGCGATATTGCGAAACACTTTATCAATTAGTCGAAGCAATCCCGCCGTATAGCTACTCACGATGATAAACGAGCGGAAAGTTATACAGCATTGTTTACGATCGCTATAATTTGTTTTGATTATAAAAGAGCTTGGAGCAGACGTTACGGTTGACGAAAAGCAACAATGAAGTATCCTAGAGTATATTCCATAGAATGCGTAGAAACTCGATCAATAGAATATCCAACAATCTGGAAAAAAGCACAAAGTGGCAAAATGATAGCACTGGGAATCATTCTATAATGACGGTGACCGTGCTGATCATGAGGATTTGCCATTTCATATAATGATTGAGGAATAAATGAACCGAATACCACGACCACCAATATCCTCTAGGCTTGATATACTTTATCAAAAATCCTTTTTGCTCCAGAAGTGCCTTTAAACCATATGGAGTGAAGCGATAAAAATCACGAGGCTCTTCATGAATTGGTTCCAGGAAAGGAACTGAAAGAATGAATGCACCTCCACTCTTCAAAACCCTTGAAACCTCATCTAAGAATTTATTAGGGTCAGGTAGGTGCTCCATCAATTCAAAAGCTAGGACTGTATTGACAGAATTACTTTTCAATGGAAGATGCATTGCATCACAAGTGACATCCTGGCGAGCCTTACTTGGGGGATGCAGGTAAATCCAATCCAATATAGGCGGTTGAATTTTCTGCGAAAACCGATTCAAAGGGACGCAGGCCGCAGCCAATATCGATAATTATTCCCTTAGCATCATCCTTGGCTTCTAAGACAACTAACGCATATATTTATGACCCAGATATCGGGGAAAGAACCAGGTTTTAGCTAAAAAATTTTTTATCATAGTAACTATAATCCGAAATTAAGTTCTGAGCTGAACATTTACTTTGATCAGTTCCCTGTTAACGATTTGTAGCGTTATCACCCGTTTTCAATAAATTCCAGTGTACTTGGGTTGTAAGCATTTGAAGCCATGGCTTAAATTTTGGGTAAAGGTGAACAATGGGAAACAACAAACTAATAAGTCCTTACTGATCCTGTAAAACAAAAGTAGCCGACAAACCATTGCTGACGGTTAATCCGTAACTGTCCTTGAAGAATTCATACCTTGCTGTTGCATTCGTAGGTCATGGACTTTTTAATTTTTTTTGAGATTTCATTGATTTATCGATCATCTCTTAACTTCAGCAAGGTAATGTACTTCCATCCTCTTCTTTTATCCTGTAACACAAATCAACATCTTCAAGGAACATGAATACACTTTCATCCGTTATCCCATCCATTTCTTTCAGAATTGACAGTCTGCTTATCATGAAAGCGCCAGCTAGACATGGACATTCCGAGATCGATTCATGATCCCAATACCCCATTATCTCTTCTCCAAACGATGGAGCTTTTCGGAAACAACAATGCAGGTAAAAGACCTCCCATGGAGTTGAACGTAGAAGACGGGGAAGTTCCTGGCGCATTCGATTGAATACTTCCGTCCGGGTAAAAAATTTTGCAGCCTAGCAACCCAATCCCTTTTGGGCTGCAATAATTTGACGCAACTATATAATGTGTCAGGCATAAGAACGGTATCAGGATTTCGTATAAAACAAACTCGCTTTTTTCGAACCAATTAGTCAGCCTGGTTGTTTGCTTTCGGGAATCCTGTCATTTGTAGAATTAGAAATAACTTTTACATCGGGAAAAGCACCTGGTGTATTTTCAAACGGACCCATCGATGGAAGCGTTGTCTACAGAATCACTTCCATTTCCTCAGGAAATGAAGATGCAAATATTGATTCAAAACACTCACGCAAATCTTCCGAGACGTTCCAGTTCACAATAATCGATTGATAGTGTTGTTGTCACAATTTTTATCCTGAATCTTTTATTATAAGAATAGCGCAATAATTTGCCCCAATTCTTAGATATATATATTTTTGTAATGAAATGGGCCTTATACGGTTTACTTTCGCTAATTGATAACGGATTACACATAGAAAATCATCCTTATTCTTGAAATTGCGTGTCACATAACCCAGCCCAGTCCACCTACAACTATTACAAATAAATAACCACATAGTGCAGTCGTAGCGTTGACTGAAATCACTACTGTAAAGAAATAAGCGGCAAGTGTCAACGTCATAATTCCTGCGTTTTGAAGTCCTTGATTTTTATTTCGATAGGCTTTCAAGGCCAGCACGAAGACACCATAAATAAAAACCAAGTAAGGGACGCCG
>CAWHBK010000003.1:0-993417 GCA_963827605.1 uncultured Chloroflexia bacterium
GAGCGACGGGATTCGAACCCGCGATCTCGGCCTTGACAGGGCCGCATGTTGAGCCACTACACCACGCCCCCGAACTTTCTTTCCACCAACGGCCCATAGTTTATCATGCCCGCGAGGATTCGTCAAGGAATTAGCGCAAGAAAAACCGGGCTTTTCGCCCGGTTTCCTTGATTAGTTATTCTCAAAAACCCAGCTGTCGATTGGCCGGTCCCAGGTGACCAGTTCGTCTGGTTTGAACCATAAGGCTACCTCTGCCGCACCGTTTTCTGGGGAATCAGAAGCATGTGTAAGGTTGCGCCCAATGGTGAGCGCAAAATCGTGGCGCACGGTTCCAGGGGCTGCCTCGGTAGGGCGGGTGGCTCCCATCGTTTGACGCACAGCGGCTACCGCGCTCGGGCCTTCCCATACCATAGCCATAACTGGAGCGGAGATAATATAGTTCACCAACCCTTCATAAAACGGCTTGCCCTTATGAACGGCGTAATGTTGTTCCGCCATAGCGCGGCTGACCTGGATAAACTTGCCTGCAACGAGTTTTAGTCCCCGCCGCTCTAACCGGGCGATAACCTCTCCGACCAAACCGCGCTGCACGCCATCTGGCTTAACCAATACGAGTGTGCGTTCCACCTTGTTTCTCCCAATCCTGTAGAATTAGCGGAGGAGCTCCTCAGCTTTCGTGTATGCGTCCAGTGCTTCCTGGAGTTGGTTGTTCCGCGCGTACGCATCTCCAAGGGTCTGCCAGATCGAGATATCGACCGGATACCGGTACAGCGCATCACGTAAGTCGTGGATCGTTTCATCGAGAAACTCACCGCTCAGGATAAAGCTGTTATACCCTGCTAACGCCCGATCCAGATCGCCCTGGTTCAAAGATACCTGAACTGCGTTAAGCGAACTGGCGGTGGGAGGTTGGTCTGCAAGTTCTTTCGCGGCCGGTTGGTTCATTTCAACTTCAGGTTCCCAGGCTGACCGGAAATCACCTGGCGCAGACGGCATTTCAACATCTTTCGGGTATGCTTCGGCCTCGCTCCCTTCTAAATCCATAAGCCAGTCGGGCACCAGTTCAGCTTCCGCGGGTGCCTCATCAAGGACGGCCTTTGTTTCGGTAGGGATAATTTCGTCCAGTGCGGGTTCTTTTAACCATTCAGGGATTGGCTCGCTGGAAGGGGTTTGATCGGAAACCGTCTCGGTTTCTCCAGGCCATAAGGTTGTCTTTTCCAAAAGGTTGGATTCTGCCGGTTCATCTTGCCCGATAGAAGACAACCAATCTGGAATTGCTTCTTCGTTGTGTAAGGAATCCGCCTCAACGGTATCTTCTTGCACGGAGGCCGTTTCTTCGATTGCCGGTTGTTCCTCCGGTAGTTGTTCCACTGCTTGGGGTTCCTCGAACGGCGCTTGTTCGTCGAACTGCGGCGCTTCCGCAGGAGGCGCTTCATTCAAGATCGACAGTTCCTGTTCCCGCTGCACCCAATCGGGCGGTGTTTCCAGGCGTTCCTCGGGTGTTGTAACCAGTGTACCTTCCTGTGCGCCCTGTTTTTCAGCCAGCGATTCGAGCCATGCAAAGGCTGAGTCAAGATCCATTGCGGAGTCCGGCGCGCTTTGTATTTCACTCCCCGGTGTCTCTATTGTGTGTAGGTCAATCGGGCCCGCCGGCTCAGCCTCAAGGGCAACCGGCGCTGAACTCTCCGTAACACCCATTCCCTCATCCGGGACCGGGGTTTCTTCGGTGATCGCATCCTTTAGCCAATCGGGAAGTTCGGCTTCCTCTGCGGCAGGAAGGTCTTCTACTACGGCAGTATTTACGTCTTCAGTATCATATGCTGCGGCATCATATGCCTCGGCATCCGCGGGCATATCTTCCCCGGTCGGATATTCGATCTCTACCGGTTCAGCCGGCGCCTGAGCTTCCATTTCTTTCGTGACCCAATCTGGAGGTTGTTCCAGGCGGTTCTCGGGGCGGGTGACTAACGTTGCTTCATCCGCGCCCTGTTTCGCGGCAAGCAATTCCAACCAGGCCATCGCGGCATCCATGTCTGAGAAGTCTGGCACGCTGGCTTCTGGTTGGTCTGGTGGTTCTACAGCCGCCGGAACGTTTTCAATGATCTCAGCGGGAGCGGCCGTTTCCTCTTGTTCTAACCAATCCACCACCGGTTCGGCTGCAGCCTCGGGTAAAGGTAGTTCTTCCAGCATGGCGGGCTGCTCGATCTCAGCCGCGGGTGGAATTTCCTCTGGCTTTTCCATTTCTTTGGTAACCCATTCAGGAGGTTGCTCCAGGCGGTCCTCGGGGCGGGTGACTAACGTTGCTTCATCTGCGCCTTGTTTCGCCGCCAGCGATTCCAGCCAGGCCATGGCCGAGTCCATATCCGAGAAGTCCGGCATAGCAGTCTCTGGCTGAGCGGCTGCCTTTGCGGCGGGCGGAAATTCAACGGGTTCTTCCACAGCTTTCGCTTCGTCCGCTTGCAACCAGTCAGGCAGCTGGCTCGCGCTTTCGTCAAATACGGACGGCATTTCTGCCACGGCCGTTGGTTCCTCGGCTGCGCTGGACAGTTCAATTTCTGTCTCATCCACCTGCAGCCAGTCAGGCAGCTCACTCGAGCTTTCCGCGGGGATAGCTGCCAATTCTTCCAGAATCGGGCGTTCCTCTGTAACGGCGGGCAGATCAACCTCTGCATCGACCGGAATTGATTCCTGGCTCTCCATTTCTTTGGTTACCCATTCTGGAGGCTGTTCAAGCCGATCCTCGGGGCGGGTAACTAACGTTGCTTCATCCGCGCCTTGCTTGGCGGCCAGTGATTCCAGCCAGGCCATGGCAGAGTCCATATCCGAAAAGTCGGGCATGTTCTCGGCTGCTTTCTCAGGCGTGACCGCGGCCGCAAGAGTTTCTTCAGCAGCCTCGGCAACGGCGGCCTCTTCTGGCTGTACCTTTGGTGTTTCAACAAACTGCGGTGGCTCAATTTCCGCCAGAACATCACTTGCCGCGACAATCAAAGCTTCATCCAGGGGTTGCTGTGCCTTGGTTAAATCTGTAACCTCAGGCACTTGAACAGCCTCAGGCAGTTCTACCGCCTCAGGCTGTTCAAGTGCTTCAGGTAACTTTGAGGTTTCTTCTTCCCCAGATAGAGTTTGAAGCCAGTCGGGGAGATCAGCGGCCGGTTCTATGGCTTCTGGCTGCACTGACTGCAGCCAACCGGTTACGCCGCTGTCCGCTTCCGCCTGGGTGGGCGTTTCGGGTTCAAGGGATTGCAGCCAGTCTGGCGTTTGTTCCGCTGGGGCCGGTGTCTCCGGGGTTGAACCATCAAATGACCGCAGCCAATCGGGTGTCTCATCGGCATCCGGGGCTGGTTCTGTTATCGCCGGTTCTCCTAACTGAGACCAATCAGGCAGGCCTTCAAAATCGACCGGTTTTAAATCTTCCGTTGGGACCGTTTCCCCTGGCTGCTTTTCGGCATCCATCTGTGAGAACCAGTCAGGCAAATCGCCGGCGGGCGGCTCTGATGGGGAAGGCATTTGCGTGCCAGTCCCCGCGTTGGTCACCCAGTCTGGCAGCCCTTGTTGGCTTTTATCTTTTTCCATTTCAGGAGGAGGAACGATTCCACTGTCTTTTCCATTTTCCCCTTCGGGCTGAGCGAGGATCGTATCTAGCCAATCGGTTCGCTCATCTTGTTCAGGCGCCTGCCCTGTTTCTCGCGGGGCAATCGACTGTACCCAATCCGGGAGATCTCCAGGCAAAATTTCATCGCTTTCAACATCGGCCTGCGCCGACATCACCTCATCGGCCTTCCGGTCGGATGGAATCCATCCCGCGTCTTTCATCCAGTCCGGGATATTCTCATCTTTCGTAGCTTGCAGGTTTTCAGACTCCGCCGCAGGCGCGGATTCTTTTGTCAAGAGTTCGTCTTCTGATGGCTGGTTCGGGGCAAGGGATCGCGTGGAGGATGCTTCTGGTTTGAGTGTATTTAACCAATCTGGCAGGGCTTCTTCCGCGGTTTCTTCCCAGGCTACGCCAACGTTACGGGTCCATTCGGGCGTGCGGGCATCTTCCATCGCCGATTCCCAGGTAAATTGTTCAACCATCACTGCCTGGTCAGGGACCTGATCGCTGGTGGCGGCGTTCGGAGAAACGAACGCCGCATACGGGTCCAGCGCATAGATGCGCTGCAAGAATTTTTGAGCTTCTTCCGCGCGGTTGGTTGAGGGGAGAAATTCCGCCAGTAAGTGATTGGCTTCATAGCAGTAGGGCAGTTTGCGGAGTAACTCGCTGCATACTTCCGCAGCATCATTTTTATGGTCTGAGAGGTAATACAGGCGAGCCAGTAATACGAGAAGGTCCAGGCGCTGGGGATCTTCGGCCAGTGCCGCGCGTGTCTCGGCAATGGCCTGTGAATAGAGCTCGCCGCGGGCATACATCCGGACCAGCGCGCCGCGCGTCAGGCGGATTTTGGGCGGTTCAATACCGTCCCGACGCCCATATAGACGGCGCAGTTCTTCCTGAACAGCCGGGTTAAATGGCTGCACCTCATATGCCCGTTCCATATGCCAGATTGCTGCATCCAGGTTGCCTTCATCTTCACGGATGATGCTCATCCCAATTTGGGAAATAAAATCATCGGGCAGCACCGAAAGAACGCGCAGTAAGATATCCGCGGCCTCGCCGTAACGCTGGCTTTCTAGAAATGCTTTTCCTAAAAGCCGGTATGTGTCGATGTTTTTGGGATAGGACTTGAGAATATTTTTCGCATGGCCAATGGCCTGCTCAATCTCTCCCCGTTCAATTTGGTTTTCGATATCTTTAATATAAGCACGCAAGGGAATTTTCGCCATAGAAGACAGCCTCCGCCAGTTAAGTATGCAATAAAGTAGCAGAATGTGCAAGTGGTTTTGTTTAGACGATCGGTCTACCCCAGGGCGACAGACTATACAAAAAAGCAAACCGGGTAATTCGCTTCGAACAAAACGAATTACCCGGTTTGAACCGCTACTTTTCAGGCCCCCGTTTGGTAATGATCAATCACCCAAATAATCGCGCAGTTTGCGCCGGATGGATGGATGCCGCAGGCGGCTGAGGGCCTGCGCTTCAATTTGGCGAACCCGCTCGCGGGTAACGCCCATCTTGCGGCCAACCTCTTCGAGTGTGTATGCCTGGCCATCCAGCAGTCCATAGCGCAGTTGCAGAATACGAACTTCTCGCGGTGGCAGGGTGTTTAGCACTTCCTCCAGGTGTTCGCGCAGCAGGTTGTACGTAGCCGTTTCATCAGGCGGTGGCGCTTCGTCATCTTCGATAAAGTCACCCAGGACAGAATCTTCCTCGTCGTCGGTCGGCGTTTCGAGTGAAAGCGGGCGGCGCGCAACCTGGATCATGTTTTCCACCTTCTTGGGTGGAACATCCAGGGCTTCGGCCAGCTCTTCCACGCTGGGCTCGCGCCCCAGGCGTTGCGTAAGCTGGTGCTGCACGCGCAGAAGTTTGTTGATCTGGTCGCCCATATGGACCGGCACGCGGATGGTGCGGCCCTGGTCAGCAATGGCTCGGGTGACCGCCTGGCGGATCCACCAGGTCGCATACGTGCTGAACTTATGACCGCGCCGGTAGTCAAACTTCTTTGTCGCGCGGATCAACCCAATGTTGCCTTCCTGAATCAGGTCCAGGAAAGGCACGCCGCGTCCCATGTACTTTTTGGCGACACTGATCACCAGGCGCGAGTTCGCGGTAATCAGGTGTTCGCGAGCACCCCAACCATCTTCAATCAGGCGGCGCAGTTCGTGCCGGCGGCGAACGTTTACGTTACCGCGCGCCAGCTCTTCCCGGGCCATCCGGCCGCGTTCAATCCGCTGCGCCAGCTCAACTTCTTCTTCAGCGGTCAGCAGCGGAACACGGCTGACTTCCTTCAGGTAAAGCCCAATAGTATCGTCCGTGTCAATATTGGCAAGATCATCGAGCGAGAGGGCTTTGCCTAAATGCTCGTCTTCCTCATTTGCCGCGCCTGCGATCTCCAGCTCATCCTCAGAAGGCTCTTCAACCGCCTCATCTTCCACATACGGGATACCCGCGCTGATGAGAGCGGCAAAAGCTTCTTCCAATTGTTCAACATCCTGCTCCGCTTCTGGGAAGAAATGCAGAATATCGTCAATGGTAACATAAGACTTCTGCCGGCCAAGCTCGATCAAGCGGGCAATCGCAGGGTATTCCTCATCCTCATCCACAACATTAATCAATACGTCATCCATAGATCGCCTTCTAGCACCTCAGTTCGAGATGATTGTTTAAAATTCCTAAACAGCTACGTCCTACAACGTCAGGACGAAGCTTTTCGTCCTTCCAGAATACACTTTTTTAAGGTAAAAATCAATACCTTGTACTGCTCTGTATCACAATCGTGATGTTCGCGTCGATTTTCGGTTACGGAGACTGCGTTTGTGTTGGTAATTGTGGGTCAGCCGTTGCGGTTGGTGTCTCCGGTTCAGGTGTTGGCGTTGGCAGTGCCTTGTTGAATAAGTCAACGATACCATCCAGGGTATATTTGTCAACAACCACAGGCGCCTGAGAGGCAACCTGTACATAATACCCACTCTCGGTCGGGTCCGTACTGCCTACGTTAATCGTGATTTGCTTGCCCTTTGTATCGCGTATAGTTAGAGTGCGGGTAGGGGACTGTAGACCCACAGCCTCCAGTTGATAATCGGCCGGTAGCGCCGCGATCGTGCGCATCTCCGCGATCTCCGTGCGGAGCTGTTCAGCCTGACCAGTTTCAACCTTCTCTTTTCCTTTGTCTCCTAACGTCCAGTTTCCTGTCTTGTCCTGCTCAATCTGGATTGAGCTGCCCTGGCCCTCTTTCAGCTCCATCCAGGCGATATCGCTGCTTTCCCATCCTTGCAAAAGCCGTGGTGCGCTGGTTGGGCTGGGGGTAAGTGCCTCGTTTTTTGGCAGCGGGTTCTTTTGCAGGTAAAAGGTAGCGCCAAGCAGCAGGGCAAATATTATGAGAAGGATCCAGGTTTGTTTTCGAACCATAGCATTAACCCCGGCGGCGGCGCTGCAGCCAGACAGTGACGCCGGTCAAAACTACCAGGCCGGGGAGTAAGAACACCGATCCAAGTAAGATCAACCCAAAGGTATAGGTCTGCGGTGGGGCCAGGAAGCGCTGGGTTGGTTGGCGGGAAGTCAGGCTAATCAGGTTATCCTGAACAGCAGTCCAATCGATGCTGTTTAAGATGAAATCACTGTTACCGTAGTTGGCGTAACCCTGGCTGCCGGCAAAATCCGAATCGCCGATTACTAACACGCGCGCCTTTGTATTGGCATTCTCCCCAGCAATTGCCAGGTTTACCGGCCCCATAATGTCTTTGCCCTGGTCAGGTTTTACCTGCTGCTTCTGGATGCTCGCGTAATCCGTTTCACCCCAGGCCTGGTCGGATGTAGAAGCCAGCGGAGTCAGTGTAACTCCGGCCACTTCACCACTTACCTCAAGGCTTCGCGCACTGGGCATTACTACGGCCTGCGTGCTCATCCGTTGGGTGATTGCGTGTTTGCCAAAATTCTGTGAAATCGCAACCAGAGGCTGGTTTGAACTCATGTCTACCACCAGGTCTTCATCTAGCTTGATGCCCCAGACCTGCTCCAGGTAGGTTGCCATCGGGTCAGGCTGGTCTCCAAACTCAGTCACCGGACGCGGTTCGGCCAGATAGACGAGTGAACCACCCTTCTCTTGATAGGCTTTGATTAAGCCAATCTCTTCTTGCGAAAGAGGCTTTGTTGGTCCGGCTACGATAATGGCCAGCGCATCCTCGGGAATCTTGGGAGATGCTAACAGGTTAAGCGTGTTGACCGTGTAGTTCTTGGCGGTCAGCGCAAACTGCACCTGGCTGTAGTTATTTTCACTGGTGCTGTCCGTGGCATATTCGCCATGCCCGGTAAGAAAATACACCACTCGCTTGCCTGGGTTTGCCAGACGTACCAGCGCGCCTGTGATATCTTCTTCACTGGCGGAGGTTATCTGCTCCATCCGGTTATCCATCTTCAGCACAATGGTTCCATCCCGGGTGACCTTATCTTGCTGTGCAAGGATCGGATTGGTGACCGGGTCTACAAATTCGTAGTCGAACTTTCCCTGGCTTTTGTTTTTGTAATTCATCAGCAGGTTGCGAGCTGTTTCGGAGGGCATATTCGGTGTAAAGAATGCCTCCGCCTTTACCGCTGACTTCAAGCTTCCCAGAGTCTGGATGGATTCGGTTGTCAGGCTGTTCTGCTGATCTTCCGTAAGATCCCACTGCTTGGAATTATTATTGACCAGGTAATTGATCACGATGACGATCCCGGTGAACGCCAGGGTCAGTAGCAGGGCATTGCTGCCGTAACGCGCCTGCCGCCCGGTTAGCGCCTCACGGGTGCGCTGCGGGTCTAAAAGAACAAACAAGGCCAGCCCAACTACGGTTAAACCCAGGCTGATTTGGATCGGCAGGGTAAAACTCTTCTGCACGATAAATAGACCGGCCGTTACCAGGGCAGCGAGACCGGAAATATATAAACCAATGGGGGCGAAACGCCGCAAGTCACGTAGTGTCATTATCGCCACCTCCGTGTTTCCACGGAAACCGAGCCAAGGAATAATGCCAGGGCAGTCACACTGAGGTAATAAACAATGTCTTTTACTTCAATAATGCCGCGGAAAAAGGTGCTGTAAAAATGTTCGCTTAGATCCAGGTAGCGCAGCAAGTCTCGCCCCGGTCGCGCCCATTGCCTGAGATGGGTAGCTGATCATCCAAAGTACGAGCAGGATACCCAGAGAAGCAAAGAAAGCCGCGATTTGATTGCTAAAGAACGATGAGGTCATCACGCCGATAGCCAGGAAGGTGGATGCCAGCAGGACCAATCCCAGGTATCCGGAAGCCATTAAACCCTGGTCGATACCCGGTTTGATTATCTGGTTGAGAATGATGGGGAAGAACCAGGTGAGCAATAGCAGCACCAGGATGAACAACAGGCCTCCCAGCCATTTTCCAACTACGACCTCCCAATCCCGAACAGGGGCAGTCAGCAGGATCTCCAGGGTGCCATTCTTCTGCTCTTCGGCCAGGGCGCGCATCGTAATCGCCGGGGTTGAAAAGAGCAGCAGTGTTACCAGCGGCCCGATGACCACCTGGACGGTGGGTGCATATTGCTGCGCGGAAGCAGCCAGGATATTGGCGTAGAATAGAATTCCCAGGATCAGCAGGATGGCAAAAGCAATCGCATAAGCGACTGGGCTGATTACAAACTGTTTGAATTCTTTCATGGCGATGATCCAGATATTTCGCATAAGGATCTACGCTCCTTCTTATAAATTCTCAGATGTGGGCATAGCCGGTTCTTCATCGAGAAGATCCGTCTCATCTATTTCCATAGAATCTGCCTCATCGCGGGTAAGCTGCAAGAAGATATCTTCAAGGCTCAGATTCACCGGGCTGAGTTCAAGCAGATCATATCCTGCCGATACAATTGCGCGCGCAATCTGGGGCCGGCAGTCCTGGCCGGGCGATGTCTCAAATTCGAAACGATCGTCCGATTTCGGGGTTATTAGATTAACACCCGGAATGCTGGAAAGCTGGTTTGGAAGATCCCCTAGTTCACCACGCACACGCACGGAAACACGTTGTGCCCCGGTCAGGCGGGCCTGCAGCTGTTCCGGTCTATCTTCCGTGACGATCCGGCCCTTATTGATGATCAGAACACGATCGCAGACCTGCTGGACTTCGGGCAGGATGTGGGTTGAGAGGAGCACGGTCCGATCTTTACCAATTGAACGAATAATTTCGCGGAATTTCACCACTTGCTTTGGGTCCAGACCGATGGTTGGTTCATCCAGGATTAAGACTTCGGGCTGGTGCAAGAGGGCCTGAGCCAAACCGACCCGCTGGCGCATGCCTTTTGAAAGCTTGCCAACGTAGCCATTCGCCCGGTCTTCTAGCTGAACGTTTTCCAGGGTCTCATAGATCCGCTGTTTGGCATTCTTCACCCGGCGCAAATCGGCCATGTATTTTAAGTACTCATACACGGTCATATCCGGGTAAAGTGGAACGGTTTCTGGCATATATCCAACGATGCGCCGGACCGCCAGCGATTCGTCGATGACGTCATGCCCACCAATGGTGACAACCCCAGCAGTAGGCGGCATATAACCGGTCAGGATGCGCATCGTGGTCGTTTTCCCGGCGCCGTTCGGCCCCAGGAAACCCAGTATTTCACCCTTCTCGGCATTGAAGGTCAAGTCGCTAATCGCGCGGCGAGACCCGTAATCTTTGGTTAGCCCAAAAACACGAATCATCCGTGTCTCCTAATACATCCTTTTTGAAGGGATATTCTTCTTTAATTAAGGAGCGGAAGCCCATCCCGCTCGCATTGGTGACTATCGTTGAGACCTGGAAACAGGCCGCTATACACTATACATCAGACCAAACCTCAATTCAATAACTTTTAATAACTCTAATCTAATGCTAATCTTCTTCACAATTCGACAATTAACACCCATGGACTGATGAATTGTGAAAATAGTAACGTATATAACATTAATCTAATGCTAATCATCGCATGTGTTTTAGGAGGAGCTAATGTAAAATACAACGGGTTTATCCTTCTTAATTTGCAGGTAGAAGTTTCCCGCACATTTCCACTTTACTTCTTCAGGAGGTAGCATGAATATTCTCGGTTTAGCCAGGCACGGCTTGAATGATTTCGAGCAGATGGCCATCTTATTAGTTGTCCTTACTTCATTCATTAGTCTTGCTTTACGCGTGGCTGCTGCGCGGCAAAGTGCTGAAGAAAGACAAAGGCACCAAGAAGATGCAGGAAGTTTGGAACGCGATTCGCGTTGGCGCGGAGGCTATCTTGGCCGCCAGCTGCGGACCATTTTACCTGCGATTGGTTTACTGACGATCGCTCTCTTCTTGAGCGTTTATGTTGTCCCACCAAGCGCTGAAGCTTCCGATCGAATTTCCCCAAAATACGCAAATCATCATTGCGATTGGCCGCACATTAGCCTTCATTATGGGCGCGTCCTTCTCGCTGATCGTTGGCCAGTTGGGCATGCGCATGGCGATCCAGGCCAACGTTCGCGCTGCATCCGCTGCGCGCCGTGACTTCACCGAAGCGCTATCCATCGCTTATTATGCCGGCACGATTACCGGTATGCTGACCGACGGCCTGGGCCTGTTCGGCGGCACCATCATCTTCATTATCTTTGGTACGGCTGCTCCGGATGCACTGCTGGGCTTCGGCTTTGGCGGCACGCTGATCGCGCTGTTCATGCGCGTGGGTGGCGGCATCTATACCAAGGCAGCGGATGTTGGCGCTGACCTGGTTGGTAAGGTTGAAAAAGACATCCCCGAAGATGACCCGCGCAACGCGGCCGTGATTGCCGACCTGGTTGGCGACAACGTGGGCGACTGCGCTGGTATGGCGGCTGACATTTTCGAAATCTACGAAATCACCATCGTTTCGGCCTGATCCTCGGCCTGGCGCTTGTGGCAAACGATCCTACCCACAGCTTGAAATGGATTGTTTACCCCCTGATCATCCGCGCTATCGGCGTGATCAGCTCGATCCTGGGTACCTTCACCGTCCCGATCTGGGAGAAATTCCCGATCAAAGCCCTGCGCGCGCATGATGCTGAAGAAGCCATGTTCCGCTCCTACGAAGTTTCCAGCGTCAACACCATTATCTGGGCCTTCGTGCTGGCGCTTTCCTACGGGCATGATTGGCGGCTGGGCATGCTGACCACCATTGGCGTTGGTCTGGCGGTTGCTTTCAACCCGCTGACTTCTTACTTCACTTCGACCAAGAAACCACCGGTAAAGGAAATCGTCAAATCAACCCGCACCGGTCCGGCAACCACCATCCTCTCCGGTCTATCGGTCGGTATGGAATCCAGTGTTTGGGCGCTGGTTGTGATCGTGATCAGCTTCATCTGTGGCCTTGCTGATCTACGGCAGCGCTGGTCCCACTGTACGTGCTGTATGCGGTCGCGATGATCGGTATTGGTATGCTCAGCCATACCGGCAACAACGTGGCGATGGACTCCTACGGCCCCATCTCCGACAATGCCAATGGCATTGGCGAGATGGCCTGGCACGATATGAATGACGCCGAAACGATACGGCCCGCCAGATTATGGCCGACCTGGATGCGGTTGGCAACACGACCAAGGCCATCACCAAGGGTGTGGCCATTGCTTCGGCAGTGATCGCGGCGGTTTCACTGTTCGCTTCGTACATTACGGATATTGGCCAAGTCCAGCTTCAGCTGAATGTGCCCGTCATGGACAGCATCCGCATCTCGGATACCACGGTTTTCATCGGCTTCCTGCTCGGTGGTGCACTGCCCTGGCTGTTCAGCTCGCTCGTCCATCCGCGCCGTCAGCCGCGCTGCTGGCCAGATCGTGGAAGAAGTTCGCAAGCAGTTCCGCATCCCTGGCATTATGGAAGGCACTGTCACTCCGGATTATGCCCGCGTGGTAGATATCTCCACCGCTTCTGCGCAGAAAGAACTGATCCCGCTGGCGACCATCTCGGTCCTGATGCCGCTGGTGGTTGGTCTGGTGCTGGGTGTTGAAGCGCTGGGTGGTTTCCTGGCGGGCGTGATCCTGTGCGGTCAGCTGCTGGCGGTGTTCATGTCCAACGCTGGTGGCGCCTGGGATAATGCCAAGAAAGCCATCGAAGATGAACCGCGCAACCTGGCCGCAAATACCGGCAAAGGCTCCGAGCGCCACAAGGCTGGTGTGGTGGGCGATACCGTTGGTGATCCGCTGAAGGACACCGCTGGCCCCGCCCTGAACCCGATGATCAAAGTCGTCAACCTGGTTTCCTTGCTGTTTGCTCCACTGATCGTCAAATACCAGGGCGAGCTTATCACCTACATCATCGCAGCGTTGTTCGCTGGCAGCGATTGTCTGGGCGATTTTGCAGAGCAAGCGCCCGGCTCCCGAAATTGGCGAGGATGTGGTTGCTCCTGCGCCTGTATCTGGCGACTAAACCTGTTTGAAATGAACGATAAGGGCCGGAGATATCCGGCCCTTTTTTATATCCAGCTTTGATAAATATAAGGCAAGCCTACGCTTTTTGCAAAGCAAGGATTGTTTGTTGAAAATCGTTCGGGTAGGGGGCTTCAATTGTTAGCGCTTCGCCGCTTACCGGGTGGATGAAGGTGATCTGGAAAGCGTGTAAAGCGACTCGCTGGATTGGCAGCCTGTTCGCTGGTGCGTTGTGCCTGGATTTGAACCTGTGTTTCAGGCTTCAGGCTTTTGTACAGTGGATCCTTGAGGAGCGGGAGATCCACCGCTGCCAGGTGAGCCCGGATTTGATGCGTATAGCCAGTGTGGGGTATGGCAGCCAACAGGGTGAAAACGCCCAGCCGCTGCAATACAGCCACATCCGTTTTGGCGGGTTTCCCGGTCTGGTGGTCAATGATGGTGCGGTGTTTGCGGTCCCCATCGACTCGTAATGGCAGAGCAATGGAGAGCGTTTCCCATTCCGGCATGCCCACGCAGATCGCGTGGTATTCCTTTAGCGTTTTACGCTCTTCGAACTGCTGGTTTAACGCCCGGTGAGCTTCAGCGCTGCGTGCAAAGAGGATTACCCCACTGGTATCTTTATCCAGGCGGTGCACCACCCAAATTCGCCCATAACGTTCTTGCAGCAGCCCGGACAGGTGGGGCAGGGACGGGTCATAGCCGTCCGGTATCGTGCGCAGTCCGGACGGCTTATTGATCACCAGGAGGGATTCGTCTTCCCACAAAACCTGGTAATCCAATGCGTTCTCTTCAGGCGGGTTTTGGCTTACCAGGCGTACGCTTCTGGTGCCTGTCCGCCGGGACCAGGGAAGATCTCATCCAGGCGCTTCAGCGTTTCATCTGAGAACTGGATCTCCAGCGCGCGCAGGCTGCCTTTGAGCTGGTCCATGGTGCGCGGGCCAATGATCGGCGCGGTGACGACCGGGTTCTTGAGCAGCCAGGCCAGGGCTACATCGGCCGGGTTTTCGCCCAGTTCACCGCAAAGTTTCTCATACGCTTCGATTTTGTCGCGGTTCTTATCCACCGCCTTCTGCATGCTTTCGGATGCCCGCCGCCCGGCTTCCGTTTTTTGAAGCACGCCGCCCAGCAGTCCCCCGGCCAGCGGGCTCCAGGGGATCAGTCCCAGGCCATATTCTTTGCAGGCCGGGATTACTTCCAGCTCGACCATCCGCGCATTCAGGTTATACAGGCTTTGCTCGCTGACCAGACCCATAAAATTTCGCCGTTTGGCGATTTCATTCGCCTGGGCAATATTCCAGCCGGCAAAGTTGCTGCTGCCCACGTAGATGATCTTACCCTGCTGGACCAGCACTTCCATGGCCTGCCAGATTTCTTCCCAGGGGGTCTCCCGGTCGATGTGGTGCATCTGGTACATATCGATATAATCGGTCTGCAGGCGGCGCAGGCTGTCTTCACAGGCTTTGCGAATGTGCAGAGCAGATAATTTCTGCTGGTTTGGCCATTCACCCATGTCTCCATATACTTTCGTAGCCAGCACCACCTTATCGCGCCGTCCGCCGCCCTGCGCAAACCAGCGCCCGACGATCTGTTCGGTGACGCCTTCGCCGCGTTTCCAGCCGTAAACATTGGCTGTGTCGAAGAAGTTGATCCCAAGTTCCAGGGCTTCATCCATAATCGCGTAGCTGTCCTCTTCGCTGGTTTGTGGGCCAAAGTTCATCGTACCCAGGCACAGCTTGCTTACCTTCATCCCCGTTCGTCCCAGATGCGTGTATTCCATTTCGATCTCCTGTTTTTACACTTTCCTAGTATTTTTCGTATGGTCGAGAAATCGCTTCTTTCTCGCTTTATTCTAATGTAAAGGACCGCCGGATGTGCCCGGCCCGCTCGCTGCGGATCAACAGGTCCACCTGGCTCCCGGCTGGGGCTTCAACCACCCATTGAATATGCCCGCGGTTATCGGTTGGGCTTGCCCCAAACACAGACGACATTTCATCCTTATTGCTGCGGCCTTCCAGGTGCCCAATTTCCATGCGTTCTTTTCCCAGCCTGATCCGGCATGGCCCGCCCTGAGCATCCTTCGGGAGCTTCAGTTCAGCCATCACTGGCCGGGCAGCCTTTCGCTTGCGCGCCTGCTGGCTGGTAAATGTAGGCAGGTATCCCGTGTTCTCGACAACCAGGTCGATGGTCCATGCGTTCTCGCTGACCTTCTGAACGGCCAGGGTTTTCAAGGAAAGATGCGGCAGCAAGTCTGCAAGGGTGAGCGTAAAAGGTAGGTGGCGCTGGGCTTCCTGGGCCATGAGTGCGGGCGGAGGATTGCGCCAGGTAAACAGGGTATTCCAGCCGCCCAGTTCCACTTTCCCCAGCTGCGGATGTTCGAAGGGATACCAGGCCACGTAGCCTTGTGGACCAACATTTTCATCCACCCATTTCAGGATCATAATATCATCCTCAACGGGATGTTTGCTGAACCATTCGATAAACTTGCGTTCCTGGACGCCTGCCTCCGTCGGGAGATCCCATAGCTCAACGGTAAAAACAAATGCACCAAACTGATCGTATATCCAGTCGTCAAATGCGCCGGTGGTGATATCTTTGGGTCCAACGGTAAAGTCATGGAACGTGGATACATTGCGGTAACCGGTTAATTTTGTACCGATTTCACCTAATAGTTTGAACACATACAGATCGCCGGTTTCCATTTGATCATCCGGCTTCGTGCTGAACGGACGCAGCAGGACCCGGCTAAAGGTATGGAAAGTAAGCGCGATATTGATATTCGCGTGCCGTGATAGAAAATTAACCACGGCGTTGATTTCTGGCTCAGATGCCGGATAGGGCCCGGCGCCGCGCTGTTCGCTCTCGGGTCGCCACTCAAAGGGAAAGTTGCGGTTGAAATCCAACCCGGCGGCTGGTCGGGCAATATCAATCACATAACCATCGTAGTTTTCGATCAGACCTTCCGGCAGCAAGCGGTAATAGACGCCGCCAAAATCGGACGGCTCGCGTTTAATGAGGTAGCGCTCATCCTGGTCCCAGGGTTTCCAATCGCCGTTGGGGTCAGGGATTCGCATTTGCAGAATACGCGTATCAGCATCGATATCCTGGACGTGCAGCCCCTCGTCCAGCTCTTCCCATGGGTAGGGCGTACTCCCGAACGCACAAAACGCGGGTTTTTTGAGAGCGCAGCGCTCGCACCGTCCGGGTTAATGCGCGGGACAGCATAAAAAGTGCATGTATCCAGCAAGCGCGTTATCTGTTCATCTTTCCCGTATTGATCCAAGAGATGGTGGATGATATATAACGCGGCAGTTGTCCCGGCCAATTCCGTAGCATGGATATTCCCATCCAGCCATACGGCTGGCTTTTCCAGATCCGACCCGCTGGAAAAATTCGTGATGGTAAGAGCCAGATTGGTTTGCCTTCATGGCTGGTGCCAATCATATCGAGATGAGTCAGGCCAGAATAATTTTCTGCCCATGTTTTCAGAACAGTTTCAAGCTCTTCATTGGTGAAATAATGATTGAAATCCATGGCTCTTTGCTCGCTCGAAAAAGTTTGTTGCGAAGATTTATTCGTATTCTCGCCTTAAAGACCTTGAAAATGGAATACGAAATTTGCAGAAATCGCTAAAATTAGTATATCAAAAAAGTCAAAAGTTTTCTGCCCATCCGTCGGGGAAACGACGAGGAAATCGAACGAATAGGAGAAAGTGATGAACATCGTACTCGTTTACGTCCATGTCAAACCGGAATCGATTGAGGAGTTTAAGGCCATCACGCTGGAAAATGCCCGCAATAGCGTACTGGAACCAGGCATTGCCCGATTTGATGTGATCCAACAGGCGGATGACCCAACCCGTTTTGTGCTCGTAGAGGTGTATCGGGATAACGATGCCCCGGCAAAACATAAGGAGACCGCGCATTACCTGGCCTGGCGAGATAAGGCCATCGATTTGATGGCCGAACCGCGCTACAGTATTAAATATCAGAATGTATTTCCGGATGAGGCAGGTTGGTAATGCCTGCCTGTTTTGAGTTTGCTACCGCCGCGCAAATAATTTTTGGTGCAGGGAAGTTAAAGGAGCTCGGCCCCATCGCGGCCAGTTTGGGCCGTAAGGCGCTGGTAACCACCGGCTTCCGGGGCGCCGGGCTGGAGCAGCTGACCGGCATTCTCCGATGCGAGCGGCATTGACTGCGCTCATTTTTCCGTCGATGGTGAGCCGTCCATCAGCCTGCTGTTGCAAGGCGTCCAGGCGGCGCGTGAAGCCAGCAGTGATTTTGTGATTGGTTTTGGCGGGGGCAGCGCGCTGGATACGGGTAAGGCGGTGGCAGCCCTGCTGACCAACCCGGGTGACCCGCTGGATTACCTGGAGGTTGTTGGGCGCGGACAGCCCTTGAAGGCGCTTCCCGCGCCATTTATCGCCATTCCGACCACCGCGGGAACCGGCAGTGAGGTAACGCGCAACGCGGTACTGTCGGTGCCGGAGAAGCAGGTGAAAGTCAGCCTGCGCAGCCCGCTGATGCTGGCGAAGGTGGCGCTGGTTGACCCCGAACTTACCTACAGCCTGCCGCCTGCCGTCACCGCCAGTACCGGCATGGATGCCTTCGCGCAGCTGATCGAGCCGTATGTTTCGCGGCGGGCCAACCCGCTGACGGACCTGTACTGCCGGGAGGGTATTGCCCGCGTCACGCGCTCGCTGCTGCGCGCGTACCAGGATGGCAGCCGATCGAGCAGCGCGGGAGGATATGGCGTTTGCCAGCTTGATGGGTGGCTTAGCCCTGGCAAACGCCGGGCTGGGCGCGGTGCATGGTTTTGCCGGACCAATTGGCGGAATGTTTGATGCTCCGCATGGTGCGGTTTGCGCTGCGCTTTTTCCGCCGGTGGTTAGCGTCAACTCCAGGGCGCTGGCCGAACGCGAGCCGCACAACCCGGCACTGGCCCGCTATATGGAAATCGCCCGTCAGGTCACCGGGGACCCGGGCGCAGCGGTCGCCAATTTGACCGGTGTTTAGAGGATCTGTGCGCAAAGCTGCGCATCCCGGGTTTGCGCGAGTACGGCATCCGGGAGTCTGATTTTGATGTTCTGGTGGAAAAAGGCGCTGCTGCCAGCAGCATGAAGGCCAACCCGCTCACCCTGACTCCCCAGGAGCTGCGTCAAATTCTGGAAATGGCATTATAAAACAGGGGCTGGCTTGATACAGCCGGCCCCTGTTTTGCTTTGTCTATGGTTGTCCTGGAGCAACAAAGTAGCTGATCCCGATCACTCCTGGGCCCGAGTGCACCAGGATGGCGGGCGTCAGGTCATAGATGGGGATGTCGGCAACCGGAATCCCCAGGATTCCGCCCAGTTCGCCGGCAATCGCCATGCGCCAGGTCTTCGGCGTCCCCGTGCATGACGCATAAATGCGCTTCCGGATCGCGCGGGCAGTCAGAGAGTACCACTTCTTTCAATCGGGCCAGGGCTCGTTTGTGCGGTGCGCTGGCTCTCAAACGCCTCGGTATGACCGTCTTTCAGCGTCAGGATCGGCTTTACCTGCAGTAGACTGCCAAACAATGCTTTCGCTGCGCCAATCCGTCCTCCCCGGTATAGGTATTCCAGGGTATCGACCACAAAAAAGACCCGGTGGCGAGCAGACATCTTCTCGATTTTTTCAACTACCACCTCGGGGGCCAACCCTGCGTTCACCCATTTCACCGCTTGCTTCACCACCGCTCCCAGGCCGCCGGCAATCAGTTTGGTATCGACGATGCGGATATCCGCGTTGGGAAAATCCTGCGCAGCAACCGAAGCGCCGCGAAATGTTCCACTCATCTCAGCAGTTGGCGCCACAACAATCATTGTATTGCCTTGGCAGTGCATGCTTATTGAATATTGGTGTATACAGGGACGGGGGGGGAGCCGCGGTTTTTGGCAGCACCTGACTGGTGCGCAAGCGCTTCATAAAGGTGGCGGCATCCATTTCGGTATCGTCACGGAAGGTTTCTTCGCCAAACACGATGATTTGAGGGAGATATTCGACCCCAAATTTCGCCGCCTCGGCTGGAGAGATGTTTGACAGCGTATCAGCAATGATTTTAATCACGGTTGAATCCTTTTCGCAAATAAGAAATGATCCAAAAGAAAATGTCCGATCCAATGAAATGATTGAACGGCTGGCTCGCTACGATTATAAACGATTGGTAGGGATAGCGTGCAAATTGGATGGTGAAATTCCATATAACCGGCGCGTGACAGACTATAATATTATTGAATAGAAAAATAGTCATGCGTTAGGAACTATTTTCGGAAAATGAAGGATAAATCAACGATGATTACCCAAAACAGTGGGTTGAGTGGTACTGATCCGACAGCATTTGTCATTTTTGGCGTTACCGGCGATCTTACCAGGCGCAAATTAATTCCAGCCATCTATGAGTTAAAGCTGGCGGGGCGGTTAGAGATGCCTTTTTATATTATTGGTTTTGCCCGGCGGGATTGGTCAGATGAAACTTTGCGGGAAACGCTGCGCAAAGGGGTAATGGAATTTGCTCGTACCACCCCTGTAGATATGACTGTTTTGGATGACCTGCTCGAAAAAGCTTATTATGTGCACGGGACCTTCGATGATCCTGATGGGTACCGCCGGCTAAAGAACGTGCTTGAGCAGCACCAAATCAAGAATGTCATGTTTTACCTGGCCACGCCGCCCGAGTCCTATAACGAGATCATCGACAAAATAGGCCTGGCTGGTTGTATCCAGCGTTGCCCGGGCTGGGTTCGTTTGGTTGTCGAAAAACCCTATGGCGAGGATCTTGCCTCGGCCCGCGAGCTGGATAATGCGGTGCACAAGGTATTTCGTGAAGATCAGGTCTACCGGATTGATCATTATCTGGGCAAAGAGACGGTGCAAAATATCCTCGTTTTTCGGTTTGCGAACGGTATTTTCGAACCGTTATGGAACCGAAATTATGTTGATTTTGTGCAGATCACCGTGGCCGAAACGGTGGGGATTGGCACTCGCGCCGGATATTATGAATCTGCAGGTGTGATTCGTGACATTTTCCAGAACCATATGCTGCAGCTGCTGGCGCTAACCGCGATGGAAGCCCCGGTGGCCTTCAATGCCGATGAAGTACGCGATGAAAAGGTGAAAGTTCTCAAGGCGCTGCGCCCGCTGAACGGCCGCGAGGCAATCTTGAATACCTACCGGGCCCAATATGCCTCCGGGTCAGAAGATGGGCAGCGTGTGCCGGGATATAAGGATGAGCAGGGGGTTGCGCCTCAATCGGTGACCGAAACGTACCTGGCTGCCCGCCTGTTTGTCGATAACTGGCGCTGGGCCGGGGTGCCGTTCTATTTACGCTCCGGGAAGCGCATGCCTACCCGGGTTACAGAAATTGCCATCCAGTTTAAACAACCGCCCCTTTCGTTGTTCAACTGGCAGAATATGGCCGGAAACGCGCCCAATGTCTTGATCCTCAACCTTCAGCCAGATGAGGGCATTACCCTTACCTTTGGAGCCAAGTCGCCCCGGCCGGTGAACCAGATTGCTCCGGTGGAGATGCATTTTAATTACGAAGAGGCATTTGGGATCGAGCCTCCCGAAGCGTATGAGCGCCTGCTGCTGGATGTAATGATTGGTGATGCTACCTTATTTACCCGCAGTGATGAGGTTTTGGCGGCCTGGGGTTTCACGACCAAAATCATCGAAGCCTGGACGCAGCACCCGGTGCGTAACCTGCCGGTCTATGAAGCTGGTACCTGGGGCCCGCCTGGTGCGGATGATTTCATTGCACAGGATCGCTGGGGCTGGCGCAGCCCTGCCTGATGCGCATTCATTTAGTGCTATAGATTGCCGCCTAATAGTACAGTCGGGCGCAAATACCTCGGCGGTTATTCGTTGTGTCCGCCCGACTGTTAAAGTGCACGGCGCGGTACCGTAACCATAGACCCATTTATGCCGCCGTGCACTAGTCGACCTGGTACGGTACCTCAATGATGATGACCCCTGGGCGGAACATTAAGCCCAGGCGGAGCATAAAGGCTGTCTGGTTATGTAGAAATCCAGTCCATAAGTGTCGTGATACGAACTGGGGCACGACCACCGTAATCACCTCATTACTCTGCCGGATCTTGGTGAGAGTCTCGATATATTCGAGGATTGGTTCAACCAGCAGCCGGTATGGCGAATTCGAGCAGCACTAAACGCACCCCTTCACCCCAAACAGACCATTTTTCGCGGATCTTATTCGAATCGTCTTGATCGAGGGAAATATAAAGGGCGGTTACATCATCTGATAGAGTCTGTGCGTAACGCAGCCCGGCCAGTGTTCCCTGATGCACACCGCTGATGAGCAAAATCACCCGCTGGCGGTAAATTCGTGGGAAAGAACGGTTTTGGCCTAAGGAAAGCCGGCGGGCCAGATCCCGATAATGCCGGTTAATTGCGGTGAAAATGATCACCAGCAGTGGGATCAGAGACACAACGATCCATGCGCCGTCCGGAAATTTGGTTATTCCAAAGACCAGGGTAACGATTGCTGTGCAAAAGGCGCCGACCCCATTTGCGATCATTTTAAAAACCCATTTCGGGTCATAACGCAAAATGGAGCTTTTTTCAACCACTTCCTGGCCTGGTTGCAGGTGCCCGGCTTTCCACCAGCGCATTGCCATCCCAAGCTGGGAAAGGGTAAAGGAGAGAAATACACCGATGGCATAGAGCGGGATCAGGCGGTTTACGCTGGCATCGAAGATAATGATCAAGAAACCAGCGATGATGGCCAATGCAATGATGCCTCTGGAATAGACCAGGCGGCTGCCCCGGTAGGTAAACTGGCGGGGAATGAAACCATCCTGGGCCAGGATCGCGGCCAGGCGTGGAAATCCGGCAAAAGCGGTATTGGCCGCCATCACCAGGATTATGGCGGTCATCGAAACGATTGCCAGGTAGACGAACCCCTCACCATTAAATATTGTCCGGGCGAGCTGTGAAATCACCGTTTCAACTTCGGATGGCAGCGCGGCCACCCGGTTGGCCAGGAAAGTTATCCCGAGGAAAAGGACCGCCAGGATGGAAGCCATCCACATTAGCACGATGCCGGCGTTCTTGCTGCGCGGTTCTTTAAAGGCAGTTATGCCGTTTGCAATTGCCTCAATGCCCGTCATGGCTGAGGTGCCGCTCGAAAAGGCGTGCAGCAGCAGGAACGGGGTAAGCATCTGTAAGGTGGCATACGAGGTATAAATCTCTGGTGGGTTGACAACCACACCCAGTGACCCGGTCGCCGCACGGATAATGCCAACTGCCACCATGGTCAGCATAAAGATCAAAAATATATAGGCCGGGATAGCGAACGCCATGCCCGATTCGCGCACCCCCCGTAAATTCACGACCATAACCAGGAGAACCAGGATTAACGCTATTTCAACCCGGTAAGGAAATAAGGCTGGAAAGGCAGATATAATTTGGGCGACCCCAGAGGAGATCGAAACAGCCACCGTCAATATGTAGTCTGTCAGGAGCGCCGCCCCGGCAGTTTCGGCCGGGATTTCTCCTAAATTTTCTCGGGATACAACATATGCGCCGCCGCCGCTTGGGTAAGCATGGATCGTTTGTTCATAGGAGAGAACCACGATGATCATCAGGCTAACGATGGCAATCGCAATCGGGAAAGCATATCCCAGGGCAAGGGTGCCTGCGGCGGCCAGGATCACCAGAATTTCTTGGGTTGCATAGGCTGTAGAGGAAAGCGCATCCGAAGCAAAAACAGCCAGGCCCACCAGCTTTCCGATGGTTTGGTGGGCTGCGTCAGCGGTGGGTAGCGGCCGGCCAATTAACCAGGACCGCCAGGAATTAGGCGGTGTAGTTTTTACCGACCGTTGGATCGGTGAATGCGTTTCCGGATCGTGAATTTGCATAAACAACTTCCTGAACTATGCCCGATTACTTGCCCCGAATTCCGAACATTTGGAAAGAATCGTTCGTGTTCGGCCCAATATTTTATCACGCTTGTTCTAAAACCTGGTCCCACAGTTTGGACAGTTTGCTTCGTTATGAAACACAACAAAGCCGCACTGAGCGCAGGTATTCGGTTGCGCATTCCCCATCGGGGCTCCACAGGCGATGCAGCGCCCCTCTCCAACCACATTCGCCGTGCCGCAGTACTCGCAGGTAATGCGACGCAGGCGTTCAGAAAGCTGCTGCGTCGCACCCAACGAACGGGCCGTGGTGTCTAATACTTTCCAAACATCCTCCGCAAGTTGTAAATTCTCAATATCCTGGGCGATATCATCCAGCCTGTTGAGCAGGCTCCACGGATTACTCAAGATCGAAATTGCACTGACCCCCAGGCTGGCAGCCACCCCTAACCAGGCCTGCTGGCCGATCTGAACCGATACCCCATCCTCAACGCGCTGCAAGACCACACTCATCGCCGTTTGCCCGCCTGACATTGGCCGGTCCTGGGTTTTTACCTGGACGATAAGTTTGTCGCTGTCACCAATGCGCTGGACGCGGTAGTTGCCGCGGTTAAAATAACCCAACAGCGCATTGGACAGGTCAATTGGTTGAAGGTTGCCGTGATAGAATTCGCTGGTTCATATTTCTCGATTATAGTCATATTTCGGTACAACATACCCTGGATTTTCATATGTTTCCGAAAATCATAACGGGGCATAGTCTGGGGCCCACTCAAGGCGGACCTAACCGGTAGATCAAATATTGGTCGACTTTTTGCTGCAAGGATAACTCAGGCGCGGGGGCAGCAACCTGTTCTTTGGTCCAATCTTTATAAAAGGACGCATCGACGATCACATAGCTTACCTTCCGCTGTTGCAGGATGCGAATGCATTCCTCTGCAGGGAAGGCATCCAGTGCTGGTAAGAGCGCTTCGAATTCCTTGGGAAAATAAGCCCCATAAAACATCCCAAACAATGGTTTATCGTGGGTAAGCGACCCTAACACACTTTCAGGACTGGCAGACTGCATGATGGGAAACTGTGCCACCGAACCGCTGGCAGGAGCGGATTTTAACCAGAGATCCACTGGCCTGGGCTGGGTAAATGCCAGGGGGACATTGATCCGGTAATCGACCCCGATCAACAGGATGGACAGGATCAGCGCGCTGACCTGGAGCATGCGGTGCTGCATCTTCGTAGAAATTCGCGCAAAACCAATGCCGGCGAGGATTGCGCCAAACAGGATGACGTAAACCCCGTACCGCGACCAGCTGCGCATTCCATTATAAAAAGGCAGATATTTAAATAGAAAGTAATTGGGCAGCGGAATTAATCCTTGGGAAAGCACATAACTTTTCTTGAGGAATTCCGGAAGCGAGACCAGCACCGGTTCGCCAAGCCAGTGCAGGGTGGTGCCCATTGCCAGGATTATCGAGCTCAACATGATGAACACGAACCAGCCGATTTGCTGTTTTCGTTCTCTTTCTATACGCTTTACCGGAAAAATCGCGGCGACCATCATTAGAATCGGAATTACCCCCAGATAGATGTATTGCTCGACCCACAACGGACGGTTGATGTGCTCGGTTACCCAATTACCCCATAAAAAGTGGCTTGGCGAGGGCAGCAGAAAATCAGTGATGCTGGCTGACCATAGATCGACTGATTCAATGGTGCGGTGGTTTGCGGCGCCCTGGTCCGCAAGCAGTAGATAGGGTATCAGCGCAGCGGCCAGGAGTGGAAGCGCAATGATCCCTACCGCGGCCACCTTTTTCCAAAACAGGCGCTCGAATAAAACCTGGCGGTTTATAAAGACCATAAATCCGATGAACACCATGGCTGAAACCATCACACCCATATAAAGATAATACATGGACGAAAGGCTCATCATTCCCAGGCCAATCCCCGTGCTTAGGACAGCCTTCCATTCCCAAATTCGTTTGTTTAACACCATCGTCAGTCCAAAGAAAAAGAGCACCAGCCATTGGGTACCCATCAGAGGTAGGTGCCCCATCGCGTGGGCCAGCCGGTAGGGTGCAAATGCAAAAATCGTCCCGGCAAGGACGGCAGCCATTTTGTTGTGAAATAGAGCATCACTCCACAGGTAAACAAACCATCCGGAAAGAATGTACGAGAGGAGGTTGGTGATGTTGTAGCCAAACGTGGCTCCACCCAGCAGGCTGAAGGGCAAGGCAACAAGAATGTTCGCGAGAGTCGTTTCTGTGTATGCCAGCGGCCAGCCATCCGGGTAGTTATGGAAGGGCACGATAAAAGGATTAATGTGGAGGGTAAAGAGCGCCTTTTGAAACCAACCAATCAACCAGACGTAGTATAAATTGTCCCCCGGCCACCCAACGACTGCGCTGCGCAGATGGTTTACCAGCGGCCAGGTAATCCATCCGGTCAGTATCGTGAAATACAAGAGCGGGAAGAGGATTTTCCTACTGGCTGAAGCGTTCAAGAAGTTCATTAGGCGTGGATGGTTTTTCATCATCGGAGGGTAGGCAAATCATTTGCGCTATTTCTCGATTATAATCAAGGTTCTGCGGACCACAACTTTTATTCTAACAGTTTATTATGGAGCGTTTATGCTGCGTCGATGGGTTGCTCCCATTTTATTTGCCAGCTTTTTGTTGACCTTCCTGGTTTTTTCCTGGCTTACCCCGGTGGAAGCCAGCAGCCTGCCAGAGGAGCACGGCCAGCTTCCCACGATTGCGGTCGCGACCGTAACCGGTACACCCTCCGGTCCTATGGCAGTCGTTGGTGCAATAAATGAACCTCAAATTAACCTTCGTTCTGGCCCAGGCTCGCTGTATGACAAGGTGGGTGTCTTACTGATTGGACAGTCTGTTCCGGCAAAAGGGCGCTCACCGAAGGGTGAATGGATTTTGGTGGAATATGCGGGTGTGCCGGGCGGCACGGCCTGGGTCTATGCTCTTTATGTAGAGATTAAACCGCCCACGCAGCTGCCCATCGTTGAACCCCCACCCACGCCCACGCTGGCTCAGACGGCGACGATCGACCCCACCCTGGCAGCTCGCTTTGTTGTCACCCTCGCGCCTACCCGCCTGCCCACTTTTACGCCCCCGCCGCCGTTAGCCATCCCCACCTATATTGCCGAGACTGGTCCTTCGCTGACCCGTCTACCCATGGGCTTTATTATCATGGGGCTGGCCTCGTTGGGCTTGTTTTTCGGGGTGGTCGCCCTCGCGCAAGGACGCTAGGTTTATTATCGAGGGTCAGGCCAGGAAAGTTTCCAATCCGCGCAGGCAGTTTATGCTGAGCTTGTGGCCTACCTCGCTCTCGCAGTAGGTAACCTGCGCCCCCACCGCCTGTAAGTTCCGCACTGCCTGTTGGGCCATCTGCACCGGGACGGTTTCATCTTTGACTCCGTGGGCAATATATATCTTTTTTCCACCTAACCCGCGGTAGCTGCCCGGGAGTGTTTCACCGTTTGGTAGAAACCCCGCCAGGGCTATAATGCGATTGACCTGCTGCGGGTAGTACGCTGCCAGCGCGTATGCCATCGCGGCTCCCTGGCTAAATCCCATCACGTCAAACGGTTCTTGGGGTGCATCCCGGTCGACGGCCCAGCGGCGGAAAGAAGCCAGCAGCGTACCGGCCACATCCTTGAACTGGTCCAGCCTGGGCCAGCCATCCTCGCGCAGCACCCAGCCGTACCCGCCTTCAGGTGCCTGGACGGGTGCGCGAGGGGCAAATATCCAATAACTGGCTGGCACGCCGCGGGTGAAAATCCACATGACCGTTTCGTCGCCAGTCCAACCGTGCAAGAGCAAAAGACTGCGCGCCGGTACGCGTGTTTCCGCGCCCGGTTGACCGGTTTCGCCATCTTTTGAGGCGCTTCGCGGCGATTGGATGCGGACGACCCAGCCGCGCTCGTAGATTGTCGTTGGTTCATTCTCGGTTGGCACGTTTCACCACCCAATCCAGGAGCAAAAAGAACAGGTAAATTAAGAAAATAGGCAGCAAGCCGCCGGCCAGGCACAGCAGTCCTGTGAGCGCTGCCCCAAGGCCGTAGAACAGGTATATCAACCCATCGCCGATGAGGAAAAGAACCAGCAGCGCGCCAACGATTAAGCGAACGTTGGTTTGTTGGGCATACTTGCGAAGGTCTCAATTCCCCATGGTTCGGTCACCCCTTGATACAGCGGCCCAGTTTTGGCATACTACCGTTCCAGAACTTTAGCCAGTTCCAGCAGGCCCAGGTCAAGCTGTTTCTTGTTCTCGACTACCTCAGGATACGGGGTGGCGGTTATCTCACTCCTGTTGAGCCCTACCAGCGCCCCTTTACAGCCCTGTTCCAGGAATTTAACGGCCCCGGAGCCTAATCGAGTCGCCAGGATGCGGTCAAAGGCGCCAGGTGCTCCGCCGCGCTGGACGTGCCCTAATTGGGTGGCCCGGACCTGAAAGCCCAGTCGCTCCTTGTGCTCTTCAAAGTAATTCACCAGCGCGGTAGCATTATACTTCGCGCCTTCCGCGATAACACCCAGGGCGTGGGCTTTGCCGCGCTCATAAGCCCGGCGGATGGAAGTAACTACCTGTTCTGGATCCGTCTCAATCTCAGGGATCACAATCACTTCCGCGCCGCCGGCGATCCCTGACATCAACGCCAGGTAACCACAATCGCGGCCCATTACCTCTACCAGGAACGCGCGCTGGTGCGAGGAGGCGGTCACCTTGAGCCGGTCAATCGATTCCAGCGCGATGTTCAGGGCCGTATCAACGCCAATGGTCATTTCCGAGCCATACAGATCGTTGTCGATGGTTGAAGCGACCCCTAATACCGGGAAATCCATTTTCGAGAGCTCGTAAGCCCCAGCCTGGGAGCCGTTTCCCCCAATCACAACCAGTGCTTCTATGCCCATCTGGTACATCGAACGAATAGCCTGGACGCGGCCTGCCTCCGTGCGGAATTCCGCGCTCCGCGCGCTGCCCAGGATCGTTCCGCCTTGCTGGATTATTCCGCCCACATCCCGGGCGCCCATCTGGCGAATATTCCCAGCGATCAACCCGGCGTAGCCGTGATATACCCCAAACACTTCCCATCCTCGATCAATACCAGAACGCACCACCGCTCGGATGGCGGCGTTCATCCCGGGGGCATCGCCCCCGCTGGTTAATACTGCTATGCGTTTCATATCCAATCTCCTTCCATCGCCAGGGTTTGGTTTTTATTGAAATCAAGTTGAGCCCTTGGAAACTTGGGTGACTTCAATTCTAATGTACTTTCGATTTTGGCAACAAATGGCCACCCAGGATTTGCCCAATGCGCGCGGTTTTCTTACTGGATATCAAACCTGGAAGTATAATCGGTGAATCCTTTTGAAAATGATTATGCCAGGTGTGAAAAGGGACTGTGCTCCTGCGCCAATGCTGGGCAATTATAAACAGAAGGGGTTGGTTAGTCCAGGCGGTGATATTAGCGGATTATTCATTTACAACTCCGCCTGATCATGCACAATGGGCCGGTGTGCCAGATTCCTGGTATTTGTACCTGGCGCGGCCCCAGAAGGGCGGACCGATTTTCACGGCCGGGTGTCCATCATTTGAAGCGAATGGTCTTATCTGCAACAGGAACGGTTATGTCAGCACTTATCCACCGCTTTTTAAAAATATTCCAACCCTCCCAACCGGTTCCAGCTGCGTATCGTTCCATCTTTTTGCATCTTTTTCTGGATATAGCCTGGTTTGGCCTCCTGAGTGGTTCAACCGTGGCTTTCCTGGCCGTATACGCTACCCGCCAGGGTGCCACCGACAGGCAGATTGGCCTGCTAAGCGCCGCGCCCGCATTGGTAAACCTGCTGTTCGCCCTTCCAGCCGGGAGCTGGCTGAGTAAGCGCTCCCTGGGAAAGGCCGTGTTCTGGACATCCGTCATGCAGCGGGTATTTTACCTGGCATTGGTCCCCCTCCCGATGTTGATTATGCCGCACGCGCAGGTGTGGGTGATCATCATGATGACTCTGCTGATGACGATCCCAGGCACCGCATTGGTTGTGGGGTTCAATGCCCAGTTTGGAGAAGTGGTCCCGCTCGAATGGCGCGGCTATGTGGCTGGCACACGCAACGCGCTCCTTTCGGTGATTTCCACGGTGTTCACCTTGCTCTCGGGCTGGATCCTGGACCGGATGGCTTTCCCTACCGGCTACCAGGTGGTGTTTGCCATTGGTATCATTGGCGCGGGGATGTCATCACTGCATCTGTATTTGTTATCCTCGGCCATCGGATCGCGCCCGGCTAATGGCAATGGATATTCCCAGCCGCGCACAGCCGCGAGCAGAAAGCTGGCCCTCGAGGCTCGCGCGCTCTACCAGCGCGGCGTGCAAAGCCTGCGCCTGGATGCCATGCGCGGGCATTTTGCCCGAATCATGGCGCTGTTGTTTGGCTGGCATTTGATGCAGTTTATGGCAATCCCCACCGTGACACCCTTTATCGTCAACCATCTGCATCTCTCCGACCAGTGGATTGGCCTATCGGCCGGGCTGTTCAATATGACGGTGTTCCTGGGCTCGCTGGGCTTGAATAGTGCGGCAAATCGCTTTGGCAATAAATCGGTGACCGGGATGGGGGTCATGGGCCTTAGCCTGTACCCCATCCTGACCTCGCTTGGCCCGGCCGGGTATCTGGTCGCCAATCTGGTCGGCGGTTTTGCCTGGGCAATGGCTGGTGGGGCGATATATAACTACATCCTGGAAAACGTTCCTGCTGACGATCGCCCGGCGCATATTGCCTGGTACAGCCTGGTCTCGAACGCGGCCATTCTGATCGGTTCTTTGTTAGGACCGGCGATTGCCTTGAGCATTGGTCCAGCGCTCGCGCTGGTACTATTTGGCATCGGCCGGTTCCTTGCCGGGGCAGCGATTTTTAAGTGGGGCTAGCGATTGTATGTTAAAATGGCTTCTATGGGCGAAAAAGTCGTTGCAAACAACCGGAAAGCACATTTTGAATATTTTCTCCTGGAGCACTTCGAAGCCGGCATTTCTCTGCAAGGCAGCGAGATCAAATCGATCCGCGCCGGCCAGATGAGCCTCCAGGAGGCCTATATCGACATCGATGATAATCACCGCGAAGCCTGGCTGATCGGCGCGCACATCGCCCCATACGACCCGGCCAGCCGCTTTAACCACGATCCTGTGCGTCCGCGCCGCCTGCTGCTGCACAAAGATGAAATCCGCGAGTTGTGGGAAGCGGTGCGGACGAAGGGGGTAACCATTGTCCCGGTTCAGGTTTATTTAAAAGAAGGCCGCGCCAAGATCGAGCTTGCGATTGGCCGGGGTAAGAAGCTGTACGATAAACGTCACGAGATCGCCAAGCGCGATGCAGAACGGGAATGGCCCGCGAAGTCTCACAGCCGGCGCGAATAACCGCACTTACTTTTCGGAAAAGGGCATCCCAGTCTTCATGAATAACGCAATTTCGCTCATCATTTCTTTTGGGTTGGCCCTGGCATGGCTGCGGCTGAACGATTTTTTTGCCCACCGGGGTTGGGTCAGTAGTGGACTCAGCCGGAAAATCATCCATATCGGCACAGGCCCGATCTTTGTCCTCACCTGGCTCTTCTTTGGCGATGACCCTGCCGCGCGGTTCCTGGCAGCACTGATTCCCTTGGCCATTACGCTCCAGTTTGCCCTGGTGGGCCTGGGCGTATGGCGCGACCCTTCGGCTGTGGCGGCCATGTCGCGTACCGGCGACCGGCGTGAAATCCTGCGCGGCCCGTTGTTTTACGGCATTGTCTTCGTTCTGCTGACGATCATTTATTGGAAGGATTCACCGATTGGCATCGTTGCCCTGATGCTGTTGTGCGGCGGTGATGGCCTGGCGGATGTGATCGGGAAACGGTTGGGGACAGTGCGCCTGCCCTGGTCCAAAAATAAATCCTGGGCTGGGACGCTGGCCATGTTCGCCGGCGGCTGGCTGTTTGAGCGTGTTGGTTTTGGGCATTTACCTGGCGGCAGGCGTATTCGAAGGCAGTCTGGTGACTTACCTCCCGGCGCTGACCATTATCGCACTGGCTGCCACGGCAGTCGAATCGCTGCCGCTGAACGATCTGGATAATCTGACTGTTCCCGCTGTCGCGGTTGCGCTTGGACACCTGCTCTTTCGTTAATACTCACCGGTAATAGAAGTGATATTGTAAGGAATATTTTATGCTTGAAATTGATGGTTCGCGTTTGACACTCGCCGATGTGTTGAAGGTTGCGCGGTATGGAGAAAGTGTGCGGCTTTCGGACGCCGGTTTCCAGGCCGTTCAAACCTCCCGGCAAAACCTGGAGGCGATTATGGCCACCGATCGCCCGGTGTACGGGATTAACACCGGCTTTGGCATTTTCGCCGACCGGCGTATTGCCTGGGCAGATTCGGCCGCGCTCAGCCGCAACCTGATCCTCAGCCACGCGGTTGGCACTGGCCCGGCCCTGGCGGACGAAATGGTGCGCGCGGCGATGCTGGTGCGGGCCAATACGCTGGCCAAAGGTTATTCTGGCGTGCGGGTGGAAATTGTCCAGACTCTGCTGGACATGCTCAACGCCGGCGTCACGCCGGTGGTGCCTTCGCAGGGCTCGCTGGGTTCCTCCGGTGATCTGTGCCCGCTCTCGCATATGGCGCTGGTTTTTACGACCGATGAAGCTGACCGGGCGGAAGACTCGGGCACGGCTGCTTACCAGGGCCAGCTAATGGATGGCAAGACGGCCATGCAGAAAGCCGGCCTGCGGCGCATCCGCCTGGGACCCAAGGAAGGCCTGGCGCTCAATAACGGCGCGACCTTTTCCGCGGCCATCGCCGCGCTGGCAGTGGCTGACGCCGAATATCTGCTGGATATGGCGGATTATGCGCTTTCGATGACTCTGGAAGCAGTGCTGGGCTGCCGGGCTGCTTTTGATCTGCGCCTGCACGCCGCGCGGGCACATCCCGGGCAGATCCGCGTCGCGGAACACGTCCAGGCGATTACAACCGGCAGCACGCTGCTCGACAGCGCCGGGCGCATCCAGGATGCTTATTCGCTGCGCTGCGCCCCGCAGGTGATGGGCGCGGCCCGCGATACGCTGGCATTTGTGCGTGGGTGTCATCGAGCGCGAGATCAATGCTGCCACGGATAATCCGCTCATCTTTGGATCTGCGGATGTGCTTTCTGGTGGCAATTTTCACGGCGAGCCGGTAGGGATGGTGATGGATTTTCTGGGCATCGCGATGAGTGAAGTGGCCGCGATCTCGGAGCGGCGCATTTTCCGCCTGACGGATGCCAAGCTGAACTCCGGCCTGCCGGCGATGCTGGTCGACCATCCGGAAGCCGCCGGGCTGAACTCGGGTTTGATGATGCCGCAGTATACCGCCGCTTCGCTGGTGCTGGAAAACCAGACCCTGGCCAGCCCAGATTCGGTCCATTCGCTGCCCACCTCCGCCGAGCAGGAAGACCACAACGCCAATTCGATGACAGCGGCGCGCCATGCCCGCCAGATCCTGGAAAATACGACCCACGTGCTGGCCATCGAATTGTATACGGCGGCCCGCGCGCTCGACTTGCGTCTGCGCGGTTGTCCGGATGCTCGCACTGGGATAGGGACGGATGCGGTCTATCGGCGCCTGCGCCAGAGTGTGCCTTACCAGCCGGGGGATGCCTGGTGGGGGCCGGAAATTGAACAGGTGCATGCGCTGATTAATACGCATGCGTTTGGGTCACTAAAAGACCCCGATTAATGTCCACAACCCCTTTCATAAGTGGAAAGAAGGTTGACAAGCGCCGGTTTTCTCGGTATCTTTAGTCCTATGTTTAAAGCAAACCAACAATTTACCCGTAGAAATTTCCTGAAATTAACCGGAACATCGGCGCTCGCATTTGGTTCGCTTGCCTTCCGTCCCTTGCAGCCCTGGGCCGAAATCCAGGCGCAGTTCCCGGATGTGGAGAAGATGGGCCGGGTTGCCCAGGGAATGGTGAAGGTACGCGCGAAACCGTATGTAGACGGAGCCGTCACAAAAACAATCTACGACGATGCGATCGTCGCCTGGCTGCGGGAGGTTGTTGGCGAAGCGCCCGATGGCTATGGCAGCAGCCGCTGGGTGGAGACACCCGATGGCTATATTTATGCCCCCCGCCTGCAGCCGGTGTGGAACCACCCGAACCAGCCCGTTAAAAAGCCTGCCAGAGCTCCCCGCAAATACGGTTCCGGGTGGTACAGGCAGCGGCATGTGGGCTGAAGTATCCGTTCCGTATGTGGACATCATCTTGCGCCAGCCAATTAGCTCCACGATTTATAAAGAGCGCCAGAAGATTGGCCAGCCACCGCGGATTTATTACAGTATGGTGCTCTGGGTGGATACTATGGAAACCACTCCCGAAGGCAAGGTGCTGTACCGGGTCAACGAGCGCTATGGCAACCCGGGCGATATCTACTGGGTTCCGGCGGAGGCGATGCGTCCGCTGACGGCAGAGGAGATCAGCCCAATTCACCCTGATGTGGCAGATAAACAGGTGGTAGTAAACCTGACCCGCCAGACGCTCTCCTGTTTTGAAGGGAAAAATGAAGTCTATTTCTGCCAGGTTTCTACCGGGGCCAAATTCGATGCGGAGGGCAACGTAGTGGATAAGTGGTCAACCCCCATTGGTGATCACCCGATCTCACGAAAATTGGTTTCGCTGCATATGAGCGGTGAAACCACTGGCGACTGGCCGGCAGTGGCCTGGACGCAGATTTTTGCGCCGGGAGGGGTAGCCATTCATTCAACGTACTGGCATAATTATTTTGGTGTCCCGCGCTCGCATGGCTGTGTGAACACTGCGCCGGATGATGCGAAATGGGTCTGGCGCTGGACGGATCCGCATGTTGGCCTCGAGCCGGGGGATATCGATGTCAGCGCTCAATGGCCACCGGTGGGCGGGAGAGTAATTGTTACCGAGTGACGTTATTGGCTCCCCGCTATTCGAGGGTAGAATAAGTGAAGCTCAAGCTCGTCGCGTTCCTTCTGGGTGGCCTCCTTATCGGCGTTCTTCTCGGTTGGGTTCTCCTGCGAGAGTTTGGCGCAGCCGGTAATCCCAAATCAGTCCGTCAGCTTCCGCCCACTGTGGGTACCGCCGCACCGGATATAGCGCTAAAAAGTCTGGATGGAACAAGCCTCAGGCTAAGCAGTTTTAAGGGCAAGCCGGTTGTGATCAACTTTTGGGCAACCTGGTGCCCGCCCTGCAAAGAAGAGATGCCGATTTTCGAACGCTATGCCAGGAAATATGCCGGGCAGCTGGTCATACTGGGAATAGACAGCCAGGAAAGTGCTGAAATTGTCCAACCCTTTGTAAACCAAATGGGAATTACCTTCCCAATCCTGCTGGATCAATCCGGAATAGTCTCCGCCCGTTATTTTGTAAAGGATTTTCCATACACGTTTTTTGTTGATGAAAGCGGCATCTTGCGCGGGCAGCACCTCGGTCTTTTATCGGAAGAAAAGCTCGTCCGGTTTTTGGGTACAATAGGAATACAACCATGATTACGGTTACTTTATACACGCGCGATCAATGCCCGGCATGCGACCAGGCACAGGCGGACTTAAGTGTCCTCCAGTCGGCTATTCCTCACCAGCTGGCGGTTGTCAATATTGAACATGACCAGGGATTGCGGGAAAAAATTGGCCTGCAGCTGCCGGTGGTTGAGATTGGCCCTTACCACCTCAGCCCACCATTTACCCGTCAGGACCTCCAGATTTTGCTGAGCGCGGCGCAAGACCGGATTGGCCAGATGGAGCGTGTCGATCAAGAATCTTATCAGGACCGCCTTGAAAAAGGTCACACCGTCTCAACCAGTGACAAAATCTCGAACTTCGTTTCGCTTCATTATTTGGCCGTCGCCAACCTTGTCCTGCTCCTTTATGTCGGTTTACCATTCCTGGCCCCAGTGTTTATGAAAACCGGCCACCCGGTGGCTGCATCGGTAATTTATAAGATTTTCAGCCCGCTTTGCCACCAGCTGCCGTTTCGTTCGTGGTTCTTGTTTGGTGAGCAGGCATACTACCCGCGCGAGCTGGCCGGTATCCCCGGTGTGGTCACCTACGAAACGCTGGTCGATTCGCATGAAATCGACCTGTTTACGGCTCGCAGCTTCAATGGTAACGCGGTGGCCGGTTATAAAATTGCGATATGTGAGCGCTGCCTGGCATTGTACGGCTTTATGCTCTTGTTTGGGCTGGCATTTTGGGCAACGAGGCGGCGGCTGCGCTCGATCCCGATGTGGCTTTGGATTCTCATCGGCATGGTGCCCATTGGGTTGGATGGCGTTTCGCAGTTTACCGGGATAATCCCCGGTTTGCCTGCCTGGCTGCCGGTTCGTGAGAGCACGCCGCTGCTGCGCACCCTCACCGGAGGGTTGTTTGGTTGGATGACGGCCTGGTACTTGTTCCCGCTGTTGGAAGAAACAGCGCGCGAAGCCCGCTTGATTTTCCAGCGGAAGTTTGCTGTTATCCGGCAGATCGAAAACAAGGACCGGCCTTAAGCGCCGGCGCGGGAGAAGCATGCGTTTCAACGAGGCTGGCGGTCTGCGCTACTATACCTTTGAACACTTTGACCAGCATGGACTGCTGCATGGGCTTTTCACCCGGCATGGGGGCGTCAGCCCGGCTCCCTGGTCATCGTTAAATTTGGGCGGGACGGTTGGGGACACCCGCGACAATGTCATTGAGAACCGCCGGCGGATCTTTGCGGTTTTTGACCGCCCGGTGGAATCCATATTTGACAGCTGGCAGGTGCATGGCCGCGAGGTAATCTGTGCGGAGCAGCCGCGTCCGCTGGATGGCGTACACCAGAAAGCCGATGCAATCCTGACCTCCCGGCGGGAAATCACGTTATTTATGCGCTTTGCGGACTGTGTGCCAATCTTCTTATATGACCCCGTTCAACAAGTTATCGGCATCGTCCATGCGGGCTGGCGTGGGACGGTCGATCGCGCAGCCGCGGCTGCTGTGGAATGTATGTCCAGCCGGTATGGATCGCGCCCGGCGGATCTCCTGGCAGGCATAGGCCCATCCATCTGCGTAGATCATTATGAGATTGGGCAAAGCGCCGCGGTAGTAGAGGCGGTCCGCGCTTCTTTTGGCCAGGATGCCGCGACCGTTTTGCTGCGCGCCAACGGCTCCATTCACTTCAACCTCTGGAAAGCAAACCAGGTGGTATTGGAGGCGGCCGGTGTCCGGAAGATCGAGCAATCTGGCCTGTGCACATTTTGCAATAATCAGGACTGGTATTCCCACCGCGCCGAAAAGGGCAAAACCGGCCGTTATGGCGCGCTGTTGGCAATACCAACCCGCAATTGAACCAGGCGAATACCCTATTTGAACGGCGTGACAGCAACGGATGGATATTTATGGATGCCTTGGCAGGTCAAATACAGCACAACATCGATACAGTAAACGAGCATATTCAGCACGCCGCTCAGTCAGCCGGCCGCAATGCGGACGGGGTGCATCTGGTGGTGGTAACCAAAGCCCAACCTGTGGAAGTAGTTCGAGCAGCCGTCCAGGCCGGAGCCCATATTTTTGGGGAAAATTATCCCGAAGAATCCCTGCCCAAGATCCAGGCGCTAGGTCGCTCAGTGGATGTAGCCTGGCATATGATCGGGCATCTCCAGAGCCGCAAAGCCGGGTTGGTGACGGAACATTTCGACCTGCTGCACTCATTGGACAGCCTGCGCCTGGCGGAAAAACTCGAACGCCAGCTGGCCGAAAGGAACCGGGTCCTGCCGGTTCTGTTGGAGGTTAACGCCAGCGGCGAGGAGAGCAAGTTTGGCTGGCCGGCCTGGGAAGAAGACCATTGGGATAGGCTGCTGGCGGATGTTGAAACGCTCCTGGCGCTGCCCCACTTGTCTGTGCGCGGATTGATGACCATGCCACCCCTGTATGGAGACCCGGAACAGACCCGGCCGTTCTTCATCCGTTTGCGCCGGCTAAACGAGTTTCTGGCCGCGCGGTATGGAGCACAGCATTTCGGCGAGCTCTCGATGGGCACCAGCGCGGATTATCCGGCGGCTGTGCAAGAAGGCGCGACACTGGTACGGGTTGGCACGGCGATTGTTGGACCGCGCCCAAAAAAAGAGTAAATTCCACTGTCCTTTCAGCTTGCCTTCAGGGTATAATTATTCGAATGAGTGGGATTCTTCTTACGATCATTACCGTCTTGGCTAATATTTTAACCATCTTAATCATCGTCGATTCGTTATTGTCCTGGGTTCTGGCGCCGTTTCATCCAATTCGGGCAGCTTTGGGACGTGTTTTACAACCGATGTATGCACCCATCCGCCGGGTGATCCCGCCCTTAGGAATGATGGATATCACACCACTTGTGCTGCTTCTGCTGGTTCAGGTGGTTTCACAAATCGCCGCAAGTCTACTTCGTTAACAAATAGGTGGTGCCATGAAGGAACGCGAATTTAATCTGCATGATGGGAAGACAGGCTCCGCGATTACCGTGCGCATTACGCCGCGAGCCAGCCGCAATGAGATCAGTGAGATTTTGGACGATGGGACGATTAAAATCCGCCTGACGGCTCCGCCAAATGAAGAGCTGACCAACAAAGCTTTGGTAGCTTTTCTTGCACAGGTGCTTAGCGTCCAACAGTCTCAGGTGGAGGTCGTTGCCGGTTCTACCGGGATCGATAAACTGGTGACGATCACCGATTTGGATAAGTCTGAGGTTCAGGAGCGCATCCTAAAGAATATCGCCTGATGGTTAGCAGCGCATAATAAAAATTCGAGGATATCCTGATAGGGTATCCTCGAATTTTTTTAACCGAGGCCGAACTGCGCCGGGGAGGGTAACTTAAACCCGGTCGCCCCAATCCACCACAGCGCGTGGAGCACCGGCTCTTGCACCTCTTCCTGGCCGCTGTATAGCAAATCGTAGATCGAGCGGATGACTCCCTCGTCAGCCTGTTCACGCAGGTAAAACAACGCCGCGATTTGTTCCTCTACCGAACCCGATTTTAACACGGACAAAAGCACATCCGTGGCAGGTTGTCCCGGCAAAAGACCCATCCCCAAGCGGCTGGCAAAGGTGATCAGCCAGGGGGATTCGGATGGCTTGGGGAGGGATTTGGGCAGCAAGGGTGTGGTTTGTTGAAGTGCATCCAATGCCTGCCCGGCAGCATTGCGCACAACCCATTGTCCATCTTCAACGGCAATCTTCTCAAGCACCTTTTGCGCCCACGACTCATGGATCTGAAATAATCCAAAGACCGCGGCGCGCCGGGTGAGCAGATCATCTACAGTGGCGGCTTCTTCCAGCACCTTATGACCATCGGGTGGAATTTGGGCCAGCGCTTCGGCGGCTGCCTGGCGAATTTCCTCGTCACCGGAAAGGAGAATTTCAACCATCGCGTTCAGCGCTGCTTCGACGGGTACTGCTGCCAGGGCCAGGCAGGCTGTGTAGCGTACCGCCGGGATGGGATCGGCAAGCATACCGAGGATATCATTGATTAATTGTGGAGTACCCATGGCTCCGCAGCCCAATAGTGCTGCCTGGCGGACCACCGCTGAGCGGGATACCAGGAGTTGCTTGAATAGTTTCATGGTTGAGGGGTCACGGGAGAGATAAAAGGCAGCGATCACACGCGCGCGGGATCCTAATGGGAGCGTCTCGTTTTGTAACAGGCTTACCAGGATGCGCATGATGTGCGCCCGCCACTCTGAATTTGCCGGCGCGTCCCGCAAACAGCGTGCCGCGATCAGCAAATTGCGGTAGAGTGGCGCCACAGGTTCTTCGATCAGGGTATAAATCCATTCCGGGCTATCGCTGCAGGCTGCATTGTATTGAAGTACCAGCGGGAACAGCGGGCAATCCAGCTTCTTAACAATACTTTGCGCCATTTTGGCAGCTTCTTCATGGGTCATGCGCAGGCTGGCGAGAAAGGCCAGGAAAACTGGGTTGGCAAACCGGATCTGGTGGTTCGCAAACTCGATCAAGATGCCTGCGTCGGTTAGCGCATTGACGATCTTTTCTCCCATGGAAGCCGTTGCATCGCGGCGGCTTTTCTTGGGCGATTTTTTCTTTGCGGCCGCTTGGTCCGGCGCATCCGCCGGCTGCGGTTCATCGCCGGTTGCGCTGTCAACCGGAGCAGTCTCGATGGCGTTTGGATCCAATGCTGCACTCGTAGCTGCAGCCGCCGTGACCTCTTGGGAGACTTGCTCATCCAGGGGCATGGATGGGGTTTGCGCTTTGTAAGCAGAGAGAATTTCATCAATCTCATTAAAACTCAGGCTGGGGCTGCCTTTCAACACCATCTGATGAGCCAGCTCTTCCAGAGCCGTGATTAAGGCGGGGTTGGGCAGAAAACGCGTCAGGTGAGTATCCAGGATAGTGATCGGACCGCTGCCGCTCAAATCTCCGGCATACGCGCCCCACAACCGCAGCGTCCATTCTAGTGGAGAGGCGTAGGCGTATTCATTCGCCAGCCAGTTTTCAACCAGCAGCGGGTCAATCCCAACAGATAATTCTGGTTTCTTAATTTCTGGCAGCAGTTGGGTCGTCCAGAGCTCGCCCCATTTTTTAGCGAGCGTCATCCGTTGGGAATGGTTCCAGGCTGCCAGGCCCAGCGGATAAAAATTCACCTTGGATAAACCGTCCAGGTAATCGGCAGAGGCAGTGGTGATCACCTGAAGGCGGGCGTGTTTTCTTAATAAAGCGGTCAGGAAGACAAGGATTTTTGCCATCTGATCTGGGGCGAGTTCATCCAGCCCATCCAGAAACAGGACCACGCGGCGTTCTTTCTCTCGAAAAACCGATTGTAAGAAGCGCGGGATCTGCGGCTGCATCACCACACTGGCATTTCCGGAGATAACCTTGATCAAGTTGAGCAAGGGATCTTTGTCTTCCGCCAGGTTCGGGTCAAGTTCCATAGCGTGCACAAAGAGAGGCACCGCTGTGGTATACCGCCCAGCGCCTGGGTCTCCCCGGGCAATTTGGGAAGCCAGGTATGCCAGGGCCACTGACCGTCCGCTGCCGGCCTGACCAATGATTGCCAGGTGCCGCCCGGTTTGAATCGCCTGTAGCGGGGTGATGGTTGGCGCACCCAGTGGAGCAACCAGTTCGGGCCAATCGGGCAGGTAAGGCAAATACTGCCCGGCAATGGAGAGTTGTGGATCCGGCGCGGTGGGGTCCTGCCCGGATGGGGGCACCAGCAGCTTGGGCGGAATCAGGATTTCGTCCAGAGCAAAGAGTCGTGCGGCCAGGTGCTGGCGTTGGGCACGCCGTAAGGTTTCCCGGCGCAGGTAAACTTCCACGCCGGAAAGGTTGCGCTGGCTGATGGTGTCGATATTCTGGCGAATCTGTTCGCGCCACTGCGGGAACATTGGCCGTATGCGCAGGAAGATCCACCAGAGCAGGCTGGCGGCGATAAAACCAAGCCAGAAGGATAGACGATCAACAGCGAATTGAAAACTTGGCATGATTACCCGGTATATAAAATTCGCCCGCAAGAGTTGCAGAAAACGAGTTCCTGCGCAGAGCGGGCGGCCTGTAATTCAGAGGGCCGGATGGAGGCCCCGCAAACGGAGCATGAACCTTCTTGAATTTTGGTGACCGCTACCCCACTTTTTCGCTTGCGCATCCCCTCATACATTTGAAGGACTTCTTTGGATACCAGCGGAAGGGTGGGGGCCCGTTCCGCGCGAAGCCTTTCCAGAGTGTGGGTTAGCTACATCTTTTTGGCCCAGCCAGCCGGCGGATTTTTCAGCGAAGGCTGCCTGCGCCTGGATCAAGCGTACTGCGCGCCATTTTATCGGCGGCTTCAGCTTCCTCAAGCGCCAGCATGGCTTCCAACTGCTGGTCTTCCAACACTGCCAGGTGTTTTTTTAACGAGGCAATCTCTTTCTGAATGTCCTGGAGTTCCTTCGGATTATGGATCCTACCGCTGTATAATGACGCCTCACTTTGCCCAATCTTTATCTGCTGTTCGTGCACGGCAAACTCAGTTTCTTTAAGCGATTGCTCGCGTTGGTGAAGCGCTTTCTCGGTCTTCTCGACCGACTGCGTGGCCTGGCGAATCGCCTCATCGCCGGAAAGCATCCGGTTGATTTCGGCTAAACTCGCTTCGAGCTGATCTATTTGTATATCGACTTGCTGGAGGCGGTACAGGTGGAATGCCTGATTCATAGTTGTGATTATAGAGGCTGATGCTATGCAAGGCAAGTGATTTCTGCCCTCAGAGTAAAATTGTAAGATGCTCGTAAGTATAGCGCCAGCCTTTTGATTGCCGGGGAATGGTATTTCAAGTATACTCTTAACCGCATAACCCTCAGAATTGACAACTTATATGAATAGACCAAACATTGTTGTGGCCCTTGTGGTGGTTTTTCTGCTGCTTACCCTTCCTTTTGCCCTGGCGGCTTTTATCGGTGGGCGTGAGCAAGTGTTTATCGGCTTTCTGGCAAACCCGGCCGACGGCATTACCTACCTGGCCAAGATGTACCAGGGTTGGTCCGGTACCTGGCTGTTTCAGCTGCCATTCAGCGCGGAACCCGGCAGTGGCGCCTACCTGTTCCTGTTCTACCTTTTTTTAGGCCACCTGGCGCGCTGGTTGGGTCTTCCTTTAATCATTATCTTTCATCTTGCTCGTTTATTGGGCGCCGGCCTTCTTTTGTTTGCGCTGGCCAGGTTCTATGATTATGTATTTGCTGGTCGCCCAGATCTTTACCGGATCGCTTTCTGGCTGACGGTCATAGGTTCTGGAATGGGCTGGTTAATTCTGGCGCTCGGCCCGCCTCCGACCGATTTCTGGGTAGCGGAAGCTTACCCGTTCCTGGCGATGTACACGAACCCTCATTTTCCGATCGGGTTGGCGCTGATTCTCTTTTCGTTTACGCTGATGCTCGATCCGCGCCGCTCGCTTCAAGGAAGGGAAACTCCTCCTGGCCGGTTTGTTGATCGCGGTGATTCTGCCATTCGGGTTGGTTGTCGCGGGTTCGGTGATGTCTTGTGCAAGTGGGTTGGACCTGGTTGGAAACACGCCGTCTGGAATGGAAACCGATTTTTTGCCTGGGATTGCTGGGTGGACCGGTGATACTCTATTATTTATGGGCGGTGCATGTTGACCCCGTTCTGGCAATCTGGAACCAGCAAAACCTGACCCCTTCACCCCCGGTATGGGATTTTTTGTTGGCATTTTCCCCAGCCCTGATCCTGGCGCCTTTTGGAATATACCATTTGTTCAAAGATCGCGGCAGCCCGGCTCGGAAAATTTTGATTTCCTGGCTGGGGCTTGGCATCCTATTGGTATATTTCCCCTTTGCTCTCCAGCGTCGTTTTATGCTTGGCTTTTACATTCCGGCAGCGGCGCTGGCCGTCCTGGGCATCGATTATTTGCGCCAAAAATACGCCCGGCGGGCTCGCGTGCTTGCGCCAGCGCTCTTTGCGCTGGCGCTTCCCACCAACCTGCTGCTCATTCTCATCGGGTTAATGGGTGTCATGAGCCGCTCGCCGCTGTTCTACCTCGGGCAGGATGAAGCTCGAGCCCTCACCTGGATCCGGGAAGAGACACCTACCCGGTCTCTGGTGTTAGCCGCGCCGGATATGGGCAGCCTGATCCCAGGTTTCACCGGGCGCAGGGTCATCTACGGGCACCCTTTTGAAACGACAAATGCCGTACAGGAAGAGCAGAGGGTGCGCGAATTTTACCGCCAGCCAGTAAAAGTGACCGCAGCCGTGCCGCTTATTCAAGACCGTAAAGTGGATTATGTCTTCTATGGGCCGCGAGAGAGGCTGTTGGGTGGCAATCTTGATTTTTCTGCCCTGCGCCTGGTTTATGAATCAGGAACCATTCAGTTGTATGCCGTCCAGGGAGCGCGTTGATGCATAAAGCTTTTCGGGCTGCGCTGTTTATTTTGCCCGTCCTGATTCTGCTGCCCCATTTGGCGGAATTCCCATTTCAACCCGGCGCTTCTTTTTCCGACCTGGTGGTGAGCCATTATCCAAACGGCCTCTTTTTGCAGCGCGCGCTGGGTGTGTGGAAAACGATCCCACTCTGGTCGCCTGCGATATTAAGTGGCTACCCATTCGGAGCGAACCCACTTTCCGGGCTGTATTACCTGCCAGGGTGGCTGGCGTTTCTGTTCCCGCTGCCAGTTGGTTTTATGCTGGCGGTGACCCTGCATTTGATTTGGGCCGGGATCGGCATGTTCTACCTGTTGCGCCTGGAAGGTCTTTCAGAACGCGCCGCGCTGTTCGGAGCGCTGGCTTTTGAGGCGCTGCCCAAGCTGTATAGTCACCTGGGCGCCGGGCATATTACCCTGATTTACGCGGTTGCCTGGACTCCCTGGCTGTTGTATGCCGAGCGGCAGTCGCATGCGTGGAGGGCGCGCCGGTTCTTTTTCCTACCGGGCATCGTACTTGGGATAATCGCGCTGGCGGATGTGCGCTGGGCCGCCTATTCTGGGCTCTTCTGGCTGGCATACAGCCTGGTTGGGTGGATCGCATTTTCCCAGAATAGCGCTGTCCCAGATAAGCGGCTCAAAAATGTGCTCATCAGCATACGCGGATGGCTGCCATCATGTGTGCTGAATATCCTGATCGCCGCTTTCCTTGCCGCTCCGCTGCTATTGCCGCTGGTTCAGTATACCCGGCTCACCACGCGTAACGCACTTACCGCGCAGGACAGCTTTGTGCTCTCCATGCCGCCCAGCCAGATCCTAGGGCTCGTGTTTCCCAACATTGGCGGAGCAGCCGAATGGATGGTTTACCCTGGCGCCATCCTTCTCGGCCTGACTCTGTATGTTCTGGGGCGGGCGCCTGCGCGCCGCCGGGCGGTCTTCTGGCTGACGGCTCTCCTGGCGACGCTAATTTTTTCACTGGGCTCGTTTTTACCTCCCTTAGAGTGGATTGCCCGCCTGCCGGGCATGGACCTGCTGCGCGTTCCACCACGCGTGCTTTTTATCACTGGTTTCTGTTTTGCTGCCATAGCCGCGCTGGGCTTGGATGAACTATTGGATCAAATTCAACGCTTGGTGCAGCCTGTGCGCGACCGGTCTAGCCTGCTCCTGTTTGCCGTTGCGGCTTTTGTCGTTTTGTTCGCGGCTGCCGTCTGGGGATTAGTGGATAAAGCGCTGGCGCGTTTTCAGTTTGCCTGGGGCGCATTCTTTTTTTTGGTTGGCGCAATCGCCATTCTGCTGGCCCGCGCGCGGCGCATATCGGCGGGTGGCTTGATGGTGCTGTTGATGAGTATGGCTCTGGTCGATCTGGCCGGGGTCAATGCCTTTTCGTTGGATTTCCGCTCGTTTGACGCGGTCTTTTCCACTGGCCGTGTGACAGCCGAGTATCTGCGCGAACAGGGCGATACGGCGCCTTTTCGAATTTACTCGCCTTCGTATAGTCTTCCGCAGCATATCGCCGCCGAATATCGCCTGGATCTGGCGGATGGCGTCGATCCACTCCAGCTGGCATCATACGCGCGCTTTATGGAAGGGGCCACTGGCGTTCCGTCGCAGGGCTACAGCGTTACTTTGCCTCCCTTCGCCAATGCGAACCCCGCCGCAGACAACCAGGGCTATTCACCGGACGCCGCGTTATTGGGGCTGCTCAATGTAAAATACCTGGTCTCGGCCTTTCCGCTCACAGAAGATGGGCTGGTATTACTGGCTAAAATTGACCAGACGCGCATCTACCAGAACCAGCTCGCGCTGCCGCGCGCCTGGGTACAGGCGGCGGACGCTCCGCCCGGTCAGCAGATTCTGTCCGAGCCGCAAATAATGTTGCAGCCCGATTTTATTTTCCTTAATGCCGCCGGGCCAGGCTTGCTGGTGCTCTCAGAGCTTGCCTACCCGGGCTGGCAGGCTACCATTGATGGTCAGCCGGCGGAGGTTGAAACCGTGGGCGGTCTTTTGCGGGGGGTGCGACTTCAACCCGGCAAGCATGTCGTTCAGTTTCTGTTCCGTCCGTGGCCGGTATATATCGGGTTGGGCATTTCCGCGCTCACCTGGGTAACCCTGCTCGTTACTGGGTTATACCGTGGGAGAACGCGCCGCGCCACAGTCAAAGGAAACGCAGCGCATGATTAAAAGGGCGGAGCGTAAATGGTTGTGGGCTTTTTCCCTGGTGGTGATGCTGCTCACCACGCTGCCGTACCTGGTTGGGTATTCACGCCAGGATAAGGATTGGCGTTATACAGGCATGCTCTTTGGCGTCGAAGACGGCAATACCTACATCGCTAAAATGCTGCGCGGTGCCAATAGTGACTGGTTATTCCGGACCCCTTATTCACCCTATCCGCAAAGCGGCGCCCTGGTGTATTTGCCCTTTATCCTGCTCGGAAAATTGACTGCGCCGCCAGGGCAGCACGAGCAGCTTGTGGCGGTATTTCACCTCTTTCGCCTGGCCGGTGTGGTTGCGTATACCTGGTCAACCTACGATTTTATGGCCGTCTTCATCCGGGAAACGCGCTGGCGCCGCCTCGGCACGGCTCTGGTAAGCCTGGGGGGCGGCCTGGGGTGGCTGACCTTTCTGGGGTTGGGTGGTTTATGGGCCAGGGGAATGCCGCTGGAATTTTATTCGCCGGAAACTTTTGGCTTTCTGATCATCTACGGTCTGCCGCACCTGGCCTTTGCCAGGGCATTCCTGCTGTGGGGGCTGCGCGACTACCTGCTCCCCAGCCCACAGCCTCCCACCTGGAAAACCAGGCTGCGCACCGGGTTGTTATGGCTGGGTGTTGGGCTGATGCAGCCATTGAGCATTCTGACAGCTTGGGCGGTAATTGGCGCACAAATCGTATCCAGCGGGGTGTGGCAGGCCTGGCAAAGCCGCTTGGGCCGCGCGGCGGATTGGGGCGCCTGGCGGGACGTCTTCAGGCGGGCGGTGTGGACCGGTTTTCTTTCCGCACCCATGGTTATTTATACATTCGTGGCCTTTCAGTTGGATCCATTCTTGAAAAGCTGGGAAGGCCAGAACCGGATTCTCTCTCCGCAGATAACCCATTATGTGCTGGCTTTTGGGATGCTCCTGCCGCTGGCGATCCTCGGAATTTCCCCGCTCTTGCGGGAGGCGAAATGGAATGCCTGGCTGGTGATCGGGTGGGTGGCAGTATTCCCGCTGCTGGCATATGCGCCTTATAATTTGCAGCGCCGGCTGCCTGAAGGCGTGTGGGTGGCGATCATTATCCTGTTCCTGAAATGGGTTGAGGCAGGCGGCACGCGCGTTCAGCGCTGGGCGCCGCGTTGGGCTTTTCTGTCATTTGTTACTACGATATTTATCCTTACCGGTGGCGTAATGACGGCCTGGTCGGCGCGCAGTCCCATCTTTGTGCCTGCCGAAGCAGTCCGCGCTTATGAATTCCTTGCCCAAGGCACCGGCTGGAATAACAGCCGCGGAGACCAGATCGTTCTGGCATCCTTCCAAACATCCAACCCCTTGCCGGCCTGGGCTCCGGTGCGGGCGGTTACCGGGCATGGTCCTGAAAGCGTAAACGGCGTTGAGCTTCGCCAAAGAGTTCGAATATTTTTACCGGAACGGCTGCACAGATTTGCAGCGCACCGCCTTGTTCCGCGAGCTGGGAGTACAGTTCGTATTCTGGGGCCCCAACGAGCGCCAGTTGGGCGACTGGGATCCCCGTAGCGCGGCGTTTCTGAAACCCATTTATCAGGAAAATGGGTATTGGATTTTCCAGGTGAAACAGGTCTGGTAACGCGTATGATTACTCGACGTGCCTTGAAATGCATATTCCATGATTATTGGGTCGTTCTATTCGCGCCGCTGCTCCTGGTGGGACCTTTGTTCGTGCGCGGTCTGGCGCTCTTTTGGGGAACACCGTCGCTTCAGTTTGTCGCCTGGTGGGTATTTGCCTGGGACAGCCTGCGCCAGGGTGTTCTGCCCCTATGGAATCCGTTGAATGGCATGGGCGCGCCGCTTCTGGCCAATTATCAGGTTGCCTTTTTTTACCCCCCCAACTGGCTTCTGTTGGGGCTGGCTGCCCTGAGCGGCCCTGCAAAGGCCGCCGCCGCGGTGGCCTGGGGCTACACCTTTCTGGCGATGCTGCACCTGGCCTGGGCAGGGCTTGGCATGGCGCTGCTGCTGCGGCGCCTGTCCTTCCCATGGCTGGGGCAGGTTGTGGGTGGACTGGCGTTCGGACTGTCTGGCTATGTGGTCGCCCGCCTGGGTTTTTTTAGCATGGTTTGGGTTGCAGCCTGGTTGCCATGGGTGATTTATTTTACCGATCAACTGGCCAGCCTGGGCCGTTCCGTGGGGGAAACGTGGGTGCGCTTCCGCCTGTTGCCAGGGCTGGTGATCTGCATTGCGATGCAGCTGCTGGCCGGGCACGCGCAGCTTACCTGGTATTCTTTGCTGCTGGCCGGGGCCTGGGTAACCGTGGCTGCGCTGCGTTCGGGCGAAGCGAAACGCTTGCCGCTGGTATGGGCTTCCCTGGCCGCGGCCGTCGCACTGGCTGCCGGGTTGGCCGCTGTCCAGCTTGTTCCTACATTTGAATTCCTCAAGCTGTCGCAGCGCGCCGGGGCATATGCGTATGAAGATGCTATGACATATTCGTTCTGGCCCTGGCGCCTGATTACCCTGTTCTCGCCGGATTTTTTCGGCAGCCCGGCCCAAGGCGATTTTTGGGGCTATGCCAGCTACTGGGAAGACCACCTGTATGCCGGGCTGACGCCGCTGCTCCTGGTGCTGGCCTCGCTCTGGCTGTTGATCCGGGGTATTTTTAGGGAGAGGCGCTTGCGGGCAAATGGCTCGACGACAAAGCCTTTCGAAGCTGCCCCTGGCGAGCGCTGGGCTCTTACGGTCTTTGCCTGGCTGCTTCTCGCAGTGACAATTCTCCTGGCGTTAGGCAAGAACACGCCAGTCTTTCCATTTCTTTATCAGCATGTGCCAACATTCGACATGTTCCAGGCCCCGGCGCGTTACTTGATCTGGGCCGCCTTCGCCATCCCGCTGCTGGCAGGCGTAAGTATCGAACACTGGCGCTGCCCAACCGGTAAAGGCCTGTACTGGTTCCGCCTGGGAACTGCCGGAGCCTTGGCAGTGACCCTGGGGGCCGGGCTGGCTTCCGTTTTCATGCAGAACATCCAGCTCACCTTTATCCGCGCCACCGCGCTGACTGGGCTGTGGGCGTTGGGTTTTGGACTGCTGACCCTGGTGCTGCCGTTTGCCCAAAAACGAGGCTGGCTCGCGACCTGGCGCTGGGGAGTGGTCGCCTGGACGCTGGCCGACCTGCTGTTTACCGGCTGGGGATTGAACCCGGGCGTGGGTTTGGATTTTTACACAGGAAAATCTAGCGCGCTGGCGCAGGTGCAGGCCGCTGCCGCCGGCCAGCGTGTGTACCTGAGCCGCCGCGAAGAGTACGAGCTCAAGTTCTCGCGTTTCCTGCGCTTCAAGGATTTCCGCGCGCTCGAAGACTGGAGGAATATGCGCGCCGCGTTAATTCCGAACCTCAACCTGCTGGACGGCATCCCTTCCGCGAATAACTTTGACCCGCTGCTGGTGAGCGATTATGCCGACTGGATGGCGAAAGTTGAGACTCTGAGCCCGGCCGCGCAGAAAGGCTGGCTGGCCTATATGGGCGTCGGCGCGGTCGAGCACGTCGATGTCAGCCGGCCGGGTGGGGTACGTTTTGATGCGATCCAGGGCGCGCAGCGCTGGCGCTGGTACAACTGCAAGCGTACCGGGAATGCCTGGGACGTGTTCCAAGAAGAGATGAACGCGCCGCCGCGGGCTGACCGGGCGGTAGTCCTATTTGATTACAACCTTTCGGAAGTGACGAAAGATCGCTGTACCGGCGACGGCGTTGCTGCGGTACGCTGGGTCACCGATTTGCCTGACAGGATGGTACTGGAAGTCAATGCCCCCAACCCTGGCTGGCTGGTGATTGCCGATACCTGGTATCCCGGCTGGCAGGTAAGCATCGATGGAACCAGGAAGGAACTGTACCAGGCCGACGGCTTGTTCCGGGCGGTGGCGGTTGAAGAAGGTAATCATCATATTGAAATCAAATACCGTCCTTTAGGGTTTTATTTCAGCGGGTTGTTTAGTATACTTGTACTGTTGTGTGTACTATCTTTATTCAAAAGTTGGGGACGAAAATCTGTTTGATAGCCGTCCTATTCAATGAGAAAATCATAAATTGCACAGGAGTAATTTATGGAAGCGGAGTTGACGGTTTCGGATGTCCAGTTGTTTACTGACCGGATAATGGATAATCTTCGCATTGTTATCGTGGGCAAAGAACAGGCCCTGGAATTAACCATCATTGGCTTGCTGTGCCAGGGCCACATCCTGATCGAGGATGTGCCTGGGGTCGGGAAAACCGTCCTGGCGCGCAGTCTGGCGCGTTCGCTCGGGGTTTCCTTCAGCCGCATCCAGTTTACACCGGACATGCTGCCCAGTGACGTGACCGGGGTTTCGATCTTCAACCAGCAGACCCGCCAGTTTGAGTTTCGCGAAGGTCCGATCATGGCGCAGATTGTGCTGGCGGATGAAATCAACCGCGCTACGCCCAAGACACAGTCGGCTTTATTGGAAGCCATGGAAGAACGCCAGGTGACGGTGGATGGGGTAACACACATCCTGCCGAGCCCCTTTATGGTAATGGGCACCCAGAACCCAATTGAATACGAAGGCACCTTCCCGCTGCCGGAAGCGCAGCTCGACCGCTTTATGCTGCGCATCCACCTGGGATATCCCGCGCTGGATGACGAGGTGAAGATTTTGAGCGACCAGCAGTACCAGCACCCGATCTTATCGATTAAGCCGGTGGTCACGCTGGAAGAGCTGCAGAAGATGCAGGAAGCTGTACGGCACGTTTACGTTTCGCCGGCCGTAAAGCGATATATTGTTGAGCTGACCCGCGCGACTCGCGAGAACCCGGATGTTTACCTGGGCGCCAGCCCGCGCGGCAGCCTGGGTCTCTTCCGCACCGGGCAGGCTCGCGCCGCCATGCAGGGGCGCGATTATGTACTGCCGGATGATGTAAAAGCCCTGGCCGAAATGGTACTGGCTCATCGCATCGTCACCAACCCGGCCGCGCGTTTGAAGAACCTGACTTCTGCGCAGATCGTGAAAGAAATCATGTTGAACCTGTCCGTGCCGGGGGGCGATTTGACCGGAAACGCGAGGGAGTGATGACTCTCCGGCGCTCATTCTGGGGTGTTTTGATTCTGTTAATCCTCAGCGCCGCCGCAGCATACTTTACCCCGCTGGTTTCGGGGACGCCGACGCCTGTTTTCTTCACCCGGTTGGTATATCTGTGCTTGCTGCTGCTTGGCCTTGGCTGGCTGTGGGCGTATTTTTCGATCCGCGGCTTTAGCCTGCTGCGCGAGGCGCGCGTGATGCGCCAGCAGGTCGGTGAAGTATTTGAGGAACGCTTCAAGGTCAGCAACCGCTTTCCTTTCTTGCGCCTGTGGATTGAAATACGAGATGAGTCAGCAGCTGCCTGGAAAAACTGGATCGCGGGTGCTTTCCTTGATCGGCCCTCGCCAGCAGCGCTCGTATATTGCGTATACCCAGTTGAACCGGCGCGGTTCCTTCCACCTGGGACCGACGCAATCTGATCTCAGGCGATCCATTTGGCTTGTTCTTGAATGTCAAAGAAATCCAGACGAAAAATGAGCTGGTTGTCCTGCCGTATGTGGTCGACCTGCAAACTTTTCCATCCCCGGCGGGTATGTTCCCCGGCGGGCGGGCGATGCGCAGGCGCGCTATGGATGTGACTCCACAGGCGTCTGGGGTGCGTGAGTACGCCCCTGGCGATGCCTTGCGCCGCATCCACTGGCCTACCTCCGCGCGGCGAGACCGGTTAATGACCAAGGAGTTTGACCAGGATCCCCAGGCGGATGTATGGATCTTCCTGGATGCCTACGAGCCAATCCATTATCGCGTCCCAGAGGAAGACCTGACCCCCTTACAGCGTATCGACCAAATCTGGATGTGGCAGCACCACGTCGAGGTGAAACTGCCCGGCGATACCTTTGAGTATGCGGTCAGTACCGCCGGTTCGGTGGCCAATTTTTACATCAAACAGGGGCGGACAGTTGGCTTTGTTTGCGCCAGCGATGTCTTTACCGTGATCTCACCCGAGCGCGGTGAACGCCAGCTCAATAAAATTCTGGAAACGCTGACCTTTTTAAACAGCAATGGGAACCTGCCGCTGATCGCGCTGATCGAAGCGCAGGCGCCCAGCCTGCCGCGGGCCAGCACCGTGGTAATCATTACGGCTTCTACCGACCCAACCGTAGATTTGCGGTCGATTATCTGATCATGCGCAACCTGCGCCCGGTGATGGTATTCGTTGACGGCAGCACCTTTGGGTCTGATATCAGCAGCGGCGATATGGTCTCACGCATCAAACAGCGCGGCGTGCCAATAGTGGCGCTGTCCAAGGGTGATGATCTGAGAGAAACCCTGGAAAAGCCGATTATCTAAGCAGATCTTGACGGTGGGCTGACTGCGCGGATTAGCCGCGCAGTCAGCCCTTTTTGTTTATGTGTGCCCGGCTTCGGCAGACGGGCTGTCTCGCAGCAGCTCGATGGCATGGGGCAGTACAGACAGGAGTACCGTCAGGTTTTCCACAGCGGCTTTTGGGCTGCCGGGCAGGTTGATGATCAGCGTCTGGTCGCGGATACCGGCGACGGCGCGTGAAAGCATGGCATGCGGCGTGACTTTCAGACTTTCCAGGCGCATCGCTTCGGCCAGACCAGGCGCGCCCCGCTGTATGACGGCCTGAGTTGCCTCAGGGGTAACATCGCGGGGAGCAAAACCGGTGCCGCCCGTGGTTAACAGCAAGTCGACCTGGGCAGAGCTGCACCAGTCCAGTAGCGTCTTCTCGATGACGGGCCGGTCATCGCTAACCACGGCAGTTTCGATAACCAGCCAGCCCAGCTCCTGGGCCAGCTGGACGAGCGCCGGGCCAGAAGCATCCGGGCGCTCGCCGCGGGATGAGCGGTCGGAAACTGTCAGAATTGCAACGCGAACAGGTTGATCCATCACCAGCAAATCTACCCTTGCAGCTTTTTCATCAATTCATCCGGCATATAGGGTTTCATTAGAAAATCATCCGCGCCGGCTGCCATACAACGATCTTTTACATCCATCCCGGAGGTCATAATCACCCGGGCTGAGGTAATTTCCGCATCCGCGCGGATGCGCTGCACCACATCATAGCCGTTGAAGTTGCGCAGGTGCACATCGAGCAGGAGCACATCTGGCTTCGAATCGCGGATCGACTGGATCAATTCATCTAGCTGTAACCTGGCGGATGCCAGCGCGACCTGATAGCCTTCGATTTCCAGCAGGGTGCGGAGGACGGCCTGCATGGTCGCATCATCCTCCACCAGCATCACTTTACTGCTCATTGCCATTGTCGCTCTCTGTGCTCGTTTCAGATTGGGGTTCCGCTGTGGATGGCGCGGGTTCAAGCGCATTTTCCAGCACCTCGTCGATCTGTTCGACCAGAACGAACTGCATGGCGTTGCGAATTTCTTCGGGGATGTCTTCGAGGTCCGGCTCGTTCAATTTCGGCAGGATCACTTTCTTCAGGCCTGCCCGGTGAGCTGCCAGGATTTTTTCTTTGACGCCGCCAATCGGCAGCACCTGCCCGCGCAGGGTGATTTCGCCGGTCATGCCAACATCCGAGTGGACCGGCGCGGCCGGTGAGCAGCGATACCAGCGCGGTGGTCATGGTGACGCCCGCGGAAGGGCCATCTTTCGGCTGGGCGCCGGCCGGGATATGCAGATGGATATCGGTTTTTTCAAAGAAATCCGGGTCGATGCCAAGGTGCTTCGCGCGCGAGCGGGCGTAGGAGAGCGCCGCGCGGGCCGATTCTTGCATCACGTTGCCCAGCGAACCGGTGATCATAAAGCCTTTGGAGCCGGGCATGCGGGTGGCTTCGATGAACAGCACGTCTCCGCCAACCGGCGTCCAGGCCAGCCCGGTGGCTACCCCTGGCAGCGATGTGCGCAGCGCAACCTCTTCATTGCCCATGGAAGCGCAGGCGGCCGAGCAGCTGTGCGCACATCCTGGCCGCTGATCTCGTGGTCTACGGGACCATTTTCGGTGAGCTTGGTGGCAATTTTGCGGCAGACGCCGCCGATCTCGCGTTCCAGGTTGCGCACACCGGCTTCACGAGTGTACGAGCGGATGATGGTCTGGACGGCTTCTTCGGTGAATTGAGCTTCATCCGGCAGCAGCCCATTTTCCTTGAGCTGGCGCGGGATCAGGTAGTTGCGGGCGATCTGGACTTTTTCGTTTTCGGTGTAACCGGAAATGCGGATGACTTCCATGCGGTCGAGCAGCGGGCCGGGGATGGTCTCGAACTGTTGGCGGTGGTGATGAACATCACCTGCGAGAGGTTGACCGGCACTTCCAGGTAGTTATCGCGGAACTCCGACGTTCTGTTCCGGGTCGAGCACTTCCAGCAGGGCGGAGGCCGGGTCGCCGCGGAAATCCAAGGTGAGCTTGTCGATCTCGTCCAGCATAAAGACCGGGTTGAGCGTGCCCACCCGGCGCAGCGCCTGCAGGATGCGCCCGGGCATGGCGCCGATGTAGGTGCGGCGGTGACCGCGGATCTCGGCCTCATCGTGGATGCCGCCCAGCGACATGCGCACGAACTTGCGCCCCAGCGAGCGGGCGATGGATTGGCCCAGCGAGGTTTTGCCCACCCCGGGCGGGCCGATGAAGCACAGGATCACGCCTTCGCGCTCGCGGCGGATGAAATCGGTGGTGGCCCCGGCGTGCAGCTCATCCTTGCGCTCCAGGCGCAGCTTGCGCACGGCCAGGAATTCGAGGATGCGCTCTTTGACATCTTCCAGCCCGTAATGATCCTGGTCGAGCACCTGGCGGGCGTGCGGGATATCCAGGTTATCTTCGGTGTTCTGCGACCAGGGCAGCGAGACCAGCCAGTCCAGGTAGGTGCGGATGACGCCGTATTCGGCGGCTGCGGTGGGCAGGCGCGAGAGGCGGTCCAGCTCGCGGCGGGCCTGCTTTTCGGCCTCTTCGGGCATGTTGGCTTCTTCGATGCTCTTGCGGAACTCTTCGATGTCGGCGGCCTGCTCGTCGCCTTCACCCAGCTCGCGCTGGATGGCTTTGAGCTGCTCGCGCAGGAAGTACTCGTGCTGCATCTTTTCGATTTCAGAGCGGGCTTCATTCTGGATCTTCTGACCCAGCTCCAGCACTTCCGATTCGCGGGCCAGGATGCCGACCAGCCGGCGCAGTTTTTCGCTGACCGAGTCAATTTCCAGCAGTGCCTGGGCTTCGGCCAGCTCCATGCGCTGGAAGTTGGCGATGGTGTAGACGATCTGCAAGCGGATCTTCGATGGCGGAGATGGAGGTGACCAGCTCGCGCGGGAAGGAGGGGATCATTTCGGCGATATGGGTGAACTGGTCGCGCGCGTTGCGGGCCAGCGCTTCGATCTCCAGCCCTTCCTCGACGATTTCCGGGGCAGAGCTGGATGTCGGCCTTCAGGTACGGTTCGATGCCGGTAAATTCTTCGAGCTTGAAGCGCGATAAGCCCCTGCACCAGCAGGCGGATGGTGCCATCCGGGGCGCGGAACATGCGGTGGATGACCGCAACCGTGCCGATGGGATAGAGATCGTCCGGACCGGGGTTCTCCAGCTCCGGGTTTTTGGAGGTCACCAGGCCGATCAGCTTGTCGCCGGCCATCGCATCATCCACCAGGCGGATCGAGCGCGGCTGGCCAATGGTCAGCGGGACAGCGGTCTGCGGATAAACGACCAGCCCGCGCAGCGGCAGGATGGGCAGCTCGTTGGGGATATTGGCGGGCTGGGCATCATCCAGGTTGATTTCCGGGTTCAGGAGGTCGTTTTCGCCTCCGAGTTCATCTTCTTCAAACTTTTCGACCAGCCTGGTGATGTGGTCGCGAATAAACGATTTGTTTTCATCCATTGCGGGTGGAAGGTGAGCAGTGGCGGGGTTCCGGCGGGATACTGTCATAACACTTTTTACTCATTTTCCTTTATTTTGATAACTTTTGGCTGGGCCTTGGGCAGGTTCACCCATAAGAACCCATTCTGATATTCAGCCTGGATGTGCTCGAAATCGATGGGGGTTTGGATTTCAACGGCAGTGAAGAATTCGCCGAAATTGATTTCCATCTGGTGGTAGGCGCGCCGCTCGCTGACGTCCGAGCGCACGCCGCGCACAGTGAGGATATTCTGGTCCAGGTTGATGACAAATTCGTTTTCGTTCATCCCGGCAATCTCAACCCGCACGATGATACTATCTTCACGCTCGTACACGTCCGTTGGCGGACGCCAGGTGTGCGGATGGGAGGAGATCCGCCAGTTGACGATGACGAAATCGGTATTATCGGGTACGGGTGGGTTCCGGCGCTGGCTGGGTTTCAACGCAACGGTTATCATTTGGGTTCCTTGAAAAGAGAGTGAATAGTGAACAGGGTTCGGTGAACAGTTATCAGGGAATAGGTGTGGAGGGTAAATAAAGTAAGGTAATGGCGCCCCTGGAGGGATTCGAACCCTCAACCTGCAGATTAGAAGTCTGATGCTCTATCCATTGAGCTACAGGGGCGGGATGCACCTGCGTTACGCTTTCATTTTATCACGAACTACCCGACAGTTTTGTTTTTCCTCCCCGTCTATCCCCCTCATCTCCCCACGATGGGATAATTTTTTCCCCTTGGCCGTGCTGCAATCCTGATCGTAATACCTTACAAAGATACCCCCGCAACCGGCAGTGCATGCTCCACACATTGAATGTACCCACCCGTTGATCAGGTGATGGAATACATGTGCCGGGCAATGATTTGCTCCTGGTATTCTGGACTCAGCTCGCAAAAATACCCGCTCCAACCCCAAACGCGCACGATCAGGTTTTTATGCAGCTCTGGATGCCGCTGTGCCTCGCGCAATTGGGCCACGTTCAGGCTGTTCAACTGCAGCTGCTGGCAGCCCACCTGTGCAAAGGTGCGCACCAGCATTGCTACCTTGCGGATCGATTCTTCATCGCGAAAGACAGAATCAGAGAGTTCCATCGTCACCGGCCCGCCGTTGCAGATATGCTGATAATCCAGCTTACTAAAGGAATACAGCACACTGAACGGCCCGCGCACCTGCGCGCCTTGCGAGGGGGCCAGGTTGGCTGCCAGCGGCATACCTTTGCGGCGGCCTTCGGCGGTGGCGCCTACCACGGGCTCGCGCATATCCGCGTGGCCCTGGGCCAGCCAGATGTAATACATGGCCGAACCAGTGCCGGGGCGCAAAATCCCTCCGCGGGCGGTTTTTCCGTAGCGCTCGCAGGCGCCGCTCAGCATCTCGAACAAGCGCACCATGATCCGATCGGTGTTCGTATCGTCATTCCCGATCTTGGGTCCTTTTTCAGTTAACTGCTGCTGGATCAACTCATATCCCTCGAAGTCGCTGTCCAGCGCCGCGATCAGCTTCGCGGGGTGGATCGAGCCATCTTCGAGGACAAACATCTGCACGGCTGCCAGGGCGTCCGCGGCGTTGGCGGCTCCCGCGCCGTGAATGCCAAAGTTGTTATAGCGCGCACCCTTTGAAAGATCACGGCCTTCTTCCAGGCAGTCTGTCATCAGCGCGGAATAGTAGGGCGCCGGGGGCAGCAGCAGTTTTTCGTACGCGCTGGCCACCCGGTCCACCTGTCCGGCGATGTCAATTTCGGTGCGGCGGTAAATGCCTTCCATATCATCTCCGGCCTGCAATCCGGCCCGGATGGCGCAGTCGGCGGCAGCCGGGAAGGAAACCGCGCCAATATTGACGATCTCCATGCCGCGCCCAGGGATGAGGAACTCCCAGCAGGCCGCGACAGCATAAGAACGCGCATCTTCCAGATCGTAGCCGTGCGCCACCAGTCCGGGAATGACGATATCATCATTGGAATACTGCGGGAAACCCAGGCCCTTGCGGGTTAGTTCGGTGGCCAGCGAGAGCAGTTCCAGATCTGTCTCACCGGTCATGCGCAGGTTGATCTTTGGGTCAATCATCGCCAGGTCGCGGGAGACCTCCAGGGCCAGGCGGGTCAGCCGGTTTATGCTTTGCTTGCCAGTCTTATCCACTCCACCCAGTGTGATGGTCTGCCCATTATCGCCCTGCTGCACGCCCGGGTACAGGTCGCTGTCCTTATTGAGCGAGATAAAGAACTCCGCCAGCAAGTCATAGGCCTTTGTTTCGGTCAGCCGTCCCGCTTCCAGGTCGGCTTCCAGGTACGGTCCCATGTACTGGTCGAAGCGGCCCAGGCCCACATGGTAGTGACCGCTCAGCCAGACCACGGCATGCATCAGCCGCAATGATTGCAGCGCTTCAAGGAAGGTCCGAGGCGGGTTAGCCGGCACGCGCTCGAGCATCTTCACTAGGTCCATGCGATTTATGGAGCGAGCATGCGCGGCATAGCGGGCTGCCAGGTCGAGAACGGCCTGCAGGGTTTCGATTGCGCTTTCCAGAAACTCGATTGCCTCGGCTTTTTCTTGCGCGCTGGCGGAGGGATCCTTTTGCCAGCGTCCGAGCAATTCCTGAGCGGTTTTGATCTGCCCCAGAATGCCCAGTGATAGCACCTTACCCCAATCCGCGCTGATGTTGCTGATCGGTCCTAACTCGTGCATGGTATGCCCTGCGGTAATCGCGGCATACTCTTCGGCTGAATACAGCGCCGGGATGGCCGCTGGCAGTGTGCGTGTAAATGCGATGCGCTCGTCCGCTGCGATGACGGGGGTCTCGGCCTGGCACTGGCGCACGGTCAGCCGCGCAGCCCGGCGCATCCAGGAGAGGTTCTCGGCTTCACATTCAGTGGCAATTTGCTCGGGGACCGTTTTGCGCACCCCGTGATGCTGGCCTTCACGGACCCGTATCTTCATTTCTTCCAGTCGTTTGTTCATCGCACGTTCACCTTAATCCCTGCGTCTTGAAATAGGTCTTTGTTGGTGCGCATCACTTGCGTTTCGGCATAGTTAGGCTGAAACTTCATTCCGGCTGCCGGGTACTTGGCGCCCGCCTGGCGGTTATAAGGGAGCAAATCTACGCTAACCAGGGCAGGCATGTCTTTGACCAATGCTGCGATCTGGCGAAAGTTCTCATCCGTGTCGGTTACGCCGGGAACCAGTGGAACGCGGATCACCAGGGGCACGCAGCTTTCATTGACCACCTGCAAATTATGGAGAATAGCATGGTTGTCCACACCGGTATAGACCCGGTGTGCCCGGGCATCCACCAGCTTGATATCAAAATAAACCATGTTCAGCCGCTCAATGAGCAGGCGCAAATCGCTTTCTTTGCCAAACCCGGAAGTATCCAGGAGCACATGAACATCATCGAGCTGGTCGATCACTTCAGCGATAAATTCTGCCTGCATCAGCGGCTCGCCGCCTGAAAAAGTTACCCCGCCTTCATTCTTTTGGAAAATGGGCGCCTGGCGGTTGAGCATGGCAGCGATCTGCGCAGAAGTATACTCCACTCCTGCGATACGGTTGCCGGAGGGCCCATGCATTTCTTGCGGCTCGTGAGACTGGCCTTCCGGGTTGTGGCACCACATACAGGCAAGCGGGCAGCCTTTCAGAAACACCGTGGTGCGGAGTCCTGGGCCATCGTGGACCGCAAATTCTTTTATATCGAAAACGATGCCTTTATGCATAAAAACCAGTATTTGTACTGCGGATTTGGGAAACAGATCATCCACGCCTTGGATAACCTATTGTACATACAAACCCGACTCTTTCACAGTTGCTGAGCGAAGGTTTTCGATCTATTAGCCATCTGAGAATTACGACGGCCTGATCCGGACTCTCCGCTTTACCCGACGAGCGGCACCTGTGTGCGAGAAAATGACCAATAACCTCCAGTATAATAGTCTATCTCTTCGATGCTTCCTATTATCCGCCCATGAAACTTCTCCTGATTACTGCCTCGGCGCCCGAGATCCAGCGCATTCGCAAATATCGCGTGATTAATTTCCAGCAGATCACCATGCCGTACCTGGCCGCGTATGTCCCCCCGCATTGGCACGTGACGCACGTGGACGAGGCGGTAGAGCCGGTGGATTTTGCCGCGCCGGTGGACCTGGTGGCGATCACCTTCCACACCCCCAGCGCGTATCACGCGTACGAGATCGCCGCGCGTTTCCGCCGGCGCGGGATCGCGGTGGTATTGGGCGGTCCGCACGTCACCCTGCTCCCCGATGAGGCGCAGCAGCACGCGGACGTGATCTTTGTGGGCGAAGCAGAGGGACTGTGGCAAGAATTCCTGCTGGCCTTCGAGCGCGGCGATTACCGCAGCCGGTACCAGCCAACCGCCATTCCCGCGCTGGACGGCCTGCCCCAGGCGCAGAAAAGCCTGTATCACCGTAAAGACCACACCAACGGCGTGCTGTTCGCCACTCGGGGCTGCCCCAACCACTGCGATTTCTGCACTCTGGCGGTGATGTATCATAACCGCCACCGCCACCGTCCCGCGGCAGAAGCCGCCGCCGAGTACGGTTCCTTCAAAGGGAAGATCATCATTTTCTGGGACGATAATATCGCCGGCGACCTGGAGTATGGCAAAGACTTGTTCCGAGCCATTACCCCTTATCATAAATGGTGGAGCAGCCAGGCCAGCATCCATGCCGGGCAGGATGAGGAGTTCCTGGATCTGGCGGCCCGAAGCGGCTGCAAGCAGCTTTTCCTCGGGCTGGAATCGGTATCCCAGGCCAGCATGGATGGAGTGCACAAACGCTTCAACCGCGTCGAGGATTACGCCCGCATCATCCAGCGCATCCACGCGCACGGCATCGCCGTGCAGGCCGGGATCGTCTTTGGCTTCGACAGCGATACCCCGGCCGTCTTTGGTGAAACGTTGGATTTTCTGGAGCAGAACGGCGTGCAGAATGCTACCTTCAACATCCTCACTCCCTTCCCCGGCACGCGCTTGTTCCAAGAGCTGGACGCCGCCGGGCGCATCCTGACCTATGACTGGAGCAAGTACAACAGCCGGGCGGACGTGGTTTTCCGTCCGAAACATATGCAACCGGAGGAACTGCTGTCCGGTTTCCAATCCGCGGTGCGGCGCTTCTACTCGCTGGGGAGCATCGCTAAACGTCTCTCTCGCTCGCCCGCCGGCTTGTGGTGGACGCTGCCGCTCAACCTGGCATACCACGCATCGCTGCGCTATTTTACCCGCCCATGAGGGAATAAAAGCCATCAATTGATCGCGCCCAATGCGCCCGAGCATACCGATTCGAATAGCTCCACCCATTATGATGATTAGGAAGGAACCGTATATTACGGCGTGTTCACCGAGGAAGAAGGTTCCAATTATGAGAACATATCCGCCAAATATCCCTTAGATTTCGTTCCTTTATGAAATGCTGTATTCTGACAAATGTACATTGGACAAATCCAACGTTGGGGTGATCTGTGCAATGAATTCGTTCTCATCCTCGGGTAAAGTATCTGCCTGTGTGGAGAGTTTCTCCAACCAGCGTGCTTCCAGCTTCGTCAGTGGGAACTGCATATCTGTAGCAGCCTGGCGCAAACATTCGAGTGTGGCCAACGCCGCCCGTCGCGTACGCAGGTAAGGGGTGGGCTCGGCAATGATCTGTCCCGCCAGTGATAAAACGACATCCGGGCGCAGCACATAGGCCTGCGGATCCAGACCGGCATCGGATTCCACCCACCAGTCGCGCAGTTGGAGGGCAGCTTCTTTGCCGTGACCAGCGGCGGTATTCATCAGCCGGGTGGCGTATACCAGCTGCTCGAGCGAAACGGTGGGCGCCATGCCGCCCAGCAGCTTGACGTTGTTGACCGACTCGTTGCTCCACAAATCCGGAACGGCTTTGGCGATGTTGCCAATGGGGGAAAGGTGCGCGCAGGCAGCTTCGGCGCCTTCCAGGGTGATCGGGCAGCCGGTAATGGCTTTGATATACGGGCCTTCGTAGGCGCAGTCTTTGTTGGGACCCAGCGCGCCCTGCTCGAAGGCCACCAGGCTGCGCGCCACGGTCAGCACCCGGATGACCGCCGCCCAGACCCGCGGGATAAACTGCTGCTCAGCCAGCACCATGGCGGTATTGGCAAACCCGCAGGCCGAATCGCCGGCTGGGATGACGCCGTACTGCTGGCTGATCGCGACGATCTTCTCCCACAAGAAAGCCATGTCGCGGCTGCCGAGAATCGCCCAGGGCGAATACCGAAAGCGGCAGGTCGCCGTTGAGGATGGCCTCATCGTGGACTTCCTTCCCGCCGGTCGATTCGATCGACAGGAAATCCGCCCCGTTCTGGGCGCACAACTCAAAGCTGCGCAACATGTTCTCGTAATGCACCCCCTGACGCAGCAGTGGCGGGCGGGCAAATTCGCGGATGTCGTTGGGGGTGACGCGCAGCGCCGTCTTAAGCCCGTGCTTGGCCTCGGTTTCCCGCAGGGTATCGCGCAGGATGCGGGTGATTTCCGCGCCCCATTCCGGCACCTGGGTCAGCTCAGGCAGCAGCTCGAATTCGACCACCAGGCCGGGCGCGTGCAGTTCGACAGCCCGCTTGCAGGCCTCCGTGATCATCTGGGTGTACTGCGCGCGCACTTCGTCCATGGTCTCTGGGGTGATCGCCATGCTCGGCAGGGTGAAGTTGAGCTCCGGGTACACCGTTCCGCCGCCAATCACCAGGCCATTTTTGAGCGTCACCGGTTTTGGGCTAGTGCCGAAGATAAAGTCTTCCAGATTCGGAATCGATAGGGATGAATATGCTGGCATAGGTTAATTCCTTAGTTTGCTGGTCGTGACAGAATTAATGGAGGTGAAGACCTCGTTTTTCTTTACGCATATTTGATATTATCTTAATATATAGGCTTCGATGCAAAAAAGACGGGGATCTGTCATTGCTATGCTAGATCCCCGTCTTCATTAACGGATCTAGCGTTTTCCGCCGTCCCAAACCATAAAGGGCATGTTGACGACCACACCGGGCTTGCTGGTGGTCAGCTGTCCATCGGTCTCAGCCTTCTGGATCTCCGCCACCGATTTCAGTTCGGACGACTTCGGCGCCATCCGCCCACTTGACCAGGATGATCTGGCGCAGGGGCGAATAGCCTTCGGTGCCGGGCGGGTTGTTGAACACGTCCGGCTGGAAGCCCAGCGGGCCTTTGCCCGCAATGCCGTTTTCAAACACATACACATCCGCCAGCGCTTCAGCGGGTACCTTCGCCAGGGAGGGCACATAGATGACCGGCGATTTCATCATGTTGGTCAGCTTCTCGGCAATGCCTGGGTCGGAGGCTTCGGTATGGGTGAAGTAGATCTCTTTGCCTTCTGCGTAGGCTCTGCCAGCCGGGACGTGGCATACGAGCCGGTGGATTGCGTCTGGGCGTTGCAGGCGGCCAGCAAGAACCGAGAGGGCCAACAGGCTAAAGAGGATCATTTTGCGGTGCAGCGATGTAAAGACGTGAAACATGGATTGGTCTCCTAAAGAATGGGGATCGGTTATTGAATTTTCTTACCGCGCAGCCGCAGGCTGTTGGTGACGACAAAGACACTGCTGAAGGCCATCGCGCCGGCGGCCAGCACCGGGACCAGATAGCCCAGCGCCGCGGCGGGGATGAGGATGATGTTGTAGATGAAAGCCCAGAACAGGTTCTGCTTGATGGTGGTCATGGTTGCGCGCGAGAGCTGGATGGCGCGCGCCGCGCCGCGCAGGTCGCCGCTGATCAGCACCACCGGGGCGGAGGCCATGGCCACATCCGCGCCGGTGCCGATGGCGATGCCCACATCCGCCTGGGCCAGGGCGGGCGCATCGTTGACGCCATCGCCGACCATGGCGGTGACCAGCCCCTGGGCTTGCAGCTTCTTCACTTCGGCGGCTTTGTCGCCGGGCAGCACTTCGGCCAGCACCTGGTCGATGCCCACCTGTCTGGCAATCGCCTGGGCGGTTTGCTGGTTGTCGCCGGTCAGCATGGCCACCTTGATGCCCATCTTGTGCAGCGGTCTGGATGGCTTCGATCGAGCCGTCTTTGACCGTATCAGCGATGGCAATCGCACCGGCCACGCAGTCGTCCACCGCCACCAGGACGGTGGTTTTGCCTTCGCCCTGCAGCCGGCTGACTTCCGCGGCCAGCTCGCTGGTATCCAGCCCGCGCTCGGCCATCATGCGCGGGCTGCCGACCAGCACCTGCACGCCATCCACCTGGGCCTCCACGCCATGCCCGGCGGTGGCGCTGAAAGCCTTCCGGCTCAGACAGCTTCAGCTCGCGGTTGCCGGCTTCGGCCACGACGGCCTCACCCAGCGGGTGCTCGGAGCCTTTTTCGACCGAGGCGGCCAGGCGCAGCAGCTCGTTTTCATTATACACACCGCGGCTGTTGGTGGACTACAATATCGGTCACCGAAGGCTGGCCGCGGGTGATGGTGCCGGTCTTGTCCAGCACAATCATCTTGACCTGCCCGGCGCGTTCCAGGGCTTCGGAGGTCTTGAGCAGGATACCCATCTCCGCGCCTTTGCCGGTGCCAACCATCACCGCGGTCGGGGTCGCCAGACCCATCGCGCACGGGCAGGCGATCACCAGCACCGCCACCATCACGATCAGCGCGCGGGTGAAGGCGTTCACATCCGAGTTGATCGCCAGCGGCGGGCCAAAGAGCATCCAGGCGGCAAAGGTGAGCAGGGCGATGGCGATCACGGCCGGGACAAAGTAGTTCGAGATGCGGTCAACCAGCTTCTGGATGGGCGCTTTCGATCCCTGCGCTTCTTCCACCAGGCGGATGATCTGCGCCAGGGCGGTCTCTTTGCCGATCTTGGTGGCTTCGAACTTGATCATGCCCAGCTTGTTGAGCGTTGCGCCGATCACGGTCGCGCCGGGGCCTTTTTCCACCGGCAGGCTCTCGCCGGTCAGCATCGATTCATCCACCGAGGAGCGGCCTTCGACCACCACGCCGTCCACCGGGATCTTCTCGCCGGGGCGGACGATGACCACATCGCCCACCAGCACGTCTTCCACCGGCACTTCCATCTCCTGCCCGCCGCGCACGATCCGGGCGCTTTTGGCGCGCAGGCCCATCAGCTTCTTGATGGCTTCACTGGTGCGGCCCTTGGCGCGCACTTCCAGCAGCTTGCCCAGCTTGATCAGCACGATGATCACCGCGGCGGTTTCAAAGTAGACATGGCCCGAGAACAGTCCCAGCGTGACGGGCAGGGAATAAAGGAAGGCGGCCGAAGTGCCCAGCGCAACCAGCACATCCATGTTGGCCGAGCCGTTGCGCAGCGATTTGTACGCGCCGACGTAATACTGCCAGCCCACATAGAACTGCACCGGCAGCGCCAGCGCCAGCATGACCCATTTGATCCAGGCGGAATGGGAGATCTCCATGGGCAGGAAGCCCAGATCGCCGGCCATGGCGATGATAAACAGCGGGACGGCAAAGATCAGGCCAATGATCAGGTGGCGCTTCTGCTGGTCGATTTCCTTCTGGCGGGCCAGCGCTTCGGCGTCTTCCGCGTCGCCGCCCGTTTCGAGCACCTCAAACCCGGCGCGCTGATCGCGCGGCGCAGGTCGGTCTGGCTGACCAGGGTGGGGATATAGCGGACCTGGGCGCGCTCGGTGGTAAAGCTGACCTGCGCCTCGCGCACGCCTTCCAGCGCGGAGAGGGCTTTTTCCAGGCGGCGGGCATCATTGTCGTCGCTCATGCGCTTGATGATCAGATCGGCTTCGCCTTCGGCGACGCCGTACCCGGCGCGCTGCACGCGGCCGATCAGGTCTTCCAGGGTGGCAGCGAGCGGGTTAAATTCGACCGTGGCGCGCTCAGAGGAAAGGTTGACGGCGGCGCTCTGCACGCCCGTTACCTTCTTCAGGTTGCGTTCGACGGCGGCCGAGCAGTTGGCGCAGGTCATGCCGGTAATGGGGAGGGTGATTAATCGGGTATCGGACATGGGATCCTTTCCTATCTTCTGTGAAAGCCTGAAAAGTACATTTGCGCTACCACAGGCTATTTTGTAACGATAGACTATGCACTTGCCAATATTACCTGGGAATGAACTTCTGATCATCCGCATTTCGGCGCTTTTTTGATAAGCAATTATGCTTATAGATGAATTGTTGGACATGTGCTAGACTGTCAACGGTCTTTTTGAACTCCTTTTTGCCGGTAAGATTTTCTTTGAATTGTGAGGAAACTATGCCTCAATTCGAAATGGATCACAAGAGCACCGCCGAGACGAAAACGAACTCCGCCTATATTCCCGCCCTGCGCTGGAAAGGATTGACGCCCTTTTATGATGCTGTCCTGCGCTGGGTAATGCAAGAAGAAAATTTCAAACGCGCGTTGATTCGGCAGGCGCGGATACAGCCAGGCCAGCAAGTCCTGGATCTGGGCTGCGGGACCGCGACTCTGACCGTGATGGTGAAACTGGCGCACCCAGATGCGGTAGTCACCGGGCTAGATGGTGATCCGGAAGTGCTGCGCATTGGGCGGGCAAAAGCGGAAAAGGCTGGGGTTGCCCTGACGCTGGATCTCGGTATGGCGTACGAACTCCCTTACCCGGATGCTTCTTTCGATCGGGTGCTCTCCAGCCTGATGTTCCATCACCTGACCACACAGGACAAGCAGCGCGCGATCAATGAAGTCTACCGGGTGTTACGGCCAGGCGGCAGCTTTTTGGTCGTCGATTATGGCCCGCCACGGGGGCTTTGGGCGAGGCTAGTTTCCCCCCTCATGGCCCGGGTGGAAGAAGTCTCGGATAACCATAAAGGACTGTTGCTTACCATGCTGCGCCATGCAGGGTTTGAAGTGATTACTGGCACGCCCAATTTTGCCAACCTGTTTGGCACCTTATATCTGTACCAGGGTAACAAGATATCTATATAGCTGCGGTCCTTTGATCTGGAAATGATCTGGCCAGCAAGTCAAGGGTTTGCTGCTCCGTCCATTTGCGGGAAAAACGCCAGCAGTTGCCACCTTCGATTCGGCTGCCAACCTGCTATGTGCTGCGCCGACGTAACAATAGGTCTTGACATGCAAGTATTTGCTTGCATATAATACTTGCATGGACACTGTCTTTAAAGCCCTCGCTGACCCCACCCGCCGCGCGCTGCTCGACCGGCTGTACGAAAAAAATGGACAGACATTAAGTGAACTGTGCGCTGGCCTGGGGATGTCTCGCCAGGCGGTCACCCAACATCTGGTGCTGCTCGAAGCTGCCAATCTTACAGCCATAGTCTGGCATGGGCGCGAGAAACTGCATTATCTCAATCCTGCCCCGCTGCATGAAATTGTGGAGCGCTGGCTGGGCAAGTACGAACAGCAGCGGTTAGAGGCTCTGAGCGCTTTAAAGCAGGTTCTCGAAAACGATGAAAAGGAGAAAACGAATGAATAGACCGCAGTTTGTTTATGTTTCCTACATCGCCACAACCCCGCAGCGGCTGTGGGATGCCCTGACCCGGGGTGAGTTTACGCAAAAATACTGGTTTGGGCGGCGCATTGTATCCGACTGGCAAAGCGGTTCCCCGGTGCGCTTCTTTGACGGTGATAGCGATGTGCTCACCGACGATGGGGTGGTGCTGGAAAGCGATCCGCCCAGGCGTTTGTCCTATACATTCCATCAGGTAGGGGACAATATGCCGACCACCCGCGTGACGTTCACCATCGACACGCGCGATGGCCTGGTGAAATTGACCCTCATCCACGATGAGATGCCCAACGAAGAAATGGCGGAGGCCTTCCGCGAAGGCTGGGCGCCGATCCTCTCTTCGCTGAAGACCTATCTCGAATCGGGCAAACCACTGCCACTGCGAATGGGTACCAAGGAGCCGGAAAAGGGCAGGTAAAGTCCCGTTCGGATGCATCCACAGCCGCCGTAAACTTTCGGAAGAGCATCCAGGCCAGGCGAAAAATCATCCTTAGAAGCCTGGCGGGCAATTGTACTATCAACAATTGCCCGCCAGGGGTGACACGATTTATGAGATTTGGTGGGTTATGTCATCAGTAGGCATAACCCGAAATCATGTTTTGGTTCAGACCTTACTTGGTGAACTGGAACAGGGCTGTTTGGGTGGTCCCGTCGTTGAACTTAACAAACAGCGTTCCACACTTGTTGGCCCAGGCTTTATCCGTTTTCCAGACGTAGGTATATTGGTCCGTGATTGGATCGTACGACAGGCTCGAATTCCCCGCGGTAACGGTTGTCTCAATGGCATCCACTGAGGACAAAGCACAGGATACGAATTCGATCTTTGGATACCCTGCGGCAAAAATATTCAAACCGTGATCGCCGGTCAAGCTGAAATTGACCGGAATTGCCTGACCAGCTTTCAATGTATTCTTGATAGGCAGGTTATCAATGGGCTGGAAGAAACCGGAGAAGTTGTAGAGGACAGATACCGTTGTATCATCCACGGTGAAATTGCCGAATGCATCGGTTACTTTCACTTTGACTGTCAGGGTGGCAGGAGCCGTGATGGTGGCAGCGGAGAAGGTCACGCTCTGTCCAGGGGTCTCGAAGGCGCCATCATTATTCAGGTCCCATTCAAATGTGACAGCAGTTCCTTCTGGGTCGGCTCCGGTCGCGTTCAATACGACGGAACTACCTTCAACTACGCTATACGGACCGCCAGCGTCGGCGGTCGGTGGATAATTGACTGGATCAAGACCAATTACCACGGGGTCGTGATCCGAGGTGCGGTAGGCATTTTCTTCATACAGCGCTTCCTGGGCTGCTGGCTTGAAGGATGTATCGTAGTCCAGCACGTCCGCCTCATCGGAATTGATGTGCCAGTCTGCCGCGCCAGTGACCTGGGGTAACAAACTCGCGCTGGCCAGCGCGTGGTCCAGATAGCCTGCCTGCCCATCGAACGTGTACGAGTAGGCAGCGGTTCCCTGGAAATTTGCGATCAGGTTGGTGAAATCATCGCTGGTGCCGGTAGTATTATCGGAACCGGCTTTGATCTCAGTGATCGTATCCTCCATTGCATAGGAGTTCAGGTCGCCCATTATGATGAAATCAGGATCACCGCTGCCGGTTGGGTCGGTAGCAAGCCAGTCGACCAGCGCTTCTGCCGCAGCCCGGCGAGTTTGACTGCAGTTGCCCTGACCGTCACCCAGGTCGGGATCGCCGATATCGATACAGTCCGATCCTTTGGATTTGAGGTGGTTGACAATGATGGTAAAGCGCGCGCCGGTAGCATTTACTTCGAACGTTTGCGCCAACGAGGGGCGGCTCTTGGTATCGATGAACCGGGAGTTGTCATTGGAATTGAGCGTCTGGAAGGCGCCAACCGGGGTGACGACGGCGGGGCGGTAGATCATGCCCACTTTGATTGCGTCTGTGCCAATGGTGCCTGTATTGATATAAGCGTAGCCAGGCAGCCCGGCTGTGATGTCGGCCAGCGGCTCAACATTGAGGGTATTTTCGAGTTCGTTGAGACCGATAACATCAGCATCCAGCCCTACAAGCGCTTGCAGTAGTTTGCTGCGCTGGCGTGAGAGTTCATTCGGTTGGTCCCCATCCCAACCGCGGCATTCCAGGCTTGGAACAGGCCCGCAGATGTTATCCGCCGGGTTGTCAGGGTCGGCTGCTTGATTCCTGAATATTATCCGGCGACAGGAAATAGTTGAGCGTGTTCATTGCGGCCACGCGGACAGTCCCGCCGACAGGTTCCGGCGCTGTGGAGCGCGGGTTTACTGCGGTGTAATCTGCCGGGCCAGTTGGGAAAATGCGATAAAGGCTGAAGTCGAAGGCGAGCACGCCGGTTGCGTTCTGAACGGTATCACCGCCGCGGAACAGGTTGCTGAGCGAAAATGGCGATCCGTTCGGATGGCGAAGGGTTGCGGGGTTTTGCGCGCTCTGAACATCGTCAAGCGTGATGCGGCTGAGACTGTTCGCGAGCGTCCGGGCATTTGCCGCGGCTCCGGGAGCGTCAATGGCGGTTCCGGTATAGGGACGCGTCTCCCCATCCAGCGGCCTGGCAAGGACGATCTCGCCAAAGCGGTCATAGTTGAAGTACTCAGAAATGACCAGTGCCTGTGGGAAGCGCACCAGCATGCCCTCATAGCGCTCGGGGAAATCTGCGCTGCCAAAAGGCAGGCTCACATCGGTCGGGGCAACAGAGCCTGAACCGCAGTTGACAATATTCGCAGCGGGTACAGCCGATGTGTTACTGTTCGATCCGTTGATCGCCGTCTGGTTGAAGCGTTCGCGGGCATAGCCGGTCACGCTCACCACCTGTCCAGGACTGACCAGATCGGATGCGCCGGTGAAAACGAAAATCCCATCCGAGGTGGCTGGGTCGCCGTCACCGGTCAAGTCCTGGATATAGAAACCGGACGCCGCGGCGCTTCCTTCAAAGTCACCTACCACAACCCCCTTCGTTGAAACCATGCCAGCGGTTGGGAGGGCAAGCCCGCTGCCCTGGATGGAGTAGATATGGGTATAGTTATCGTCCAGGCAAATATCGTAGGCCGTGAAACCTACGGTAAAGTCGAAGACCATATTATCGGGCGGGTCATTTGCATCCTGGTCGGTCACTTCAGATCGTAGAACCGTCAGGGTGCAGGTTTCACCATCGACCAGCAAGACGCCAGGGTCAAGCGCGAAGGTTATGGGGCCGCCCGAGAAAGTAGTCGTCACATTCCCGCTGGTCGAGCAAACCAGTGTAAACCAGGCTGGAGTCACATCGACCGGTTCGCTAAATGTGACGGTCAGGTTGGAACCGACCGGGAAGTTCGTCGCGCCGTTGACCGGGAAGGTGCTGGCAACCGTGGGATCGGCTTCCGCAGCACCGTTCGGTGTCAATGAAAAATCATCCACCGCGAGACCGTCGTCCGCAGCCGGTGACATCGGTGTCCGTCCAGCGAATCCAGAACGTGGCCCCATTGGGAATGTTCAAACTAGAAATGGTCGCTGACATGGCCGTTCGGTCACCTGACGCATTGCCATTCTTTGCACCAGGTGTGACCGTATCCGGCGTGACAAAATTCAAGCGGTGCAACAGCAGTCCAGGTACCCGAGGTTAACCCGGTCGCATTCGTACTGTACTCAAAATTGATCTGATCGGTGCGTCCAGCCGTCCCCAGCCGCCATTGTTCGCCGGTATACGCGATATCCAATGCGGTGATGGTTGCGCCGGTATTATTGGTGAAACTGGCGCCGAAGATCGGAACCAGTGAGCCGCTGCGCAGCCCGCCCAAGGCGCGCTCTGTACTACTTGCCGCGCCATAACTGTATGTATCTCCGGTAGTGCTCCCACCAGTATCGACAGCATACAGCTCGTTATCTCTGGCTCCGCCTCCCGATTCGGTCAGCTCCCAGCCGGTAATCGCGAGGATGTTGGTTGTCGAACCGGCAGTATTTGAGAGCGTGTCGAAATTCTGGGTGTATGCGCTCCCGAGGGTGGTCAGGCTAATCGGGCCTGCCGCCACTGCGCCTGGCACCGGCAACGCCATTAGCATCAACGCCAGAATCGTTACCAAAGACAACACTTTGAACAGATGTTTATTCATGCTATTCTCCACGGATGGTTTTTTGAATATCGGTCAGCCTGCCAATACGGTCGGGGTGGTTGGTAATTTTCCAATTTGAGTGCGACAGCTTCCTGCATACATGAAACTTACTATCCATCTATTGACCGTCAACCTCCCCTTTATTTTAGAGTAAGCTTAACAAAAATGCAAGGTGGTCGCTACCCTATTTATGGTTTTCATAAAGCAAGGTTCGACCGCCTTTCCTCCGGTTTTCTATTGCGATTTTTCCTCCCAAACAGGTAAAATGATAAAAAACCTGGCTGTTATCCCTCTGGCAAGTTTGGGAACAATGTATTTTAATGATCTGCCCAGCCGCGGTCCGGGCTGTTGGAAGCAGAACAGTAATTTCTCTGGCCGGTTTCCGGGAGCGGGATCATCCGCGAAAGAATGCATATCTCCAAAGACTGCATGGTATGCCTGAGGGAAGACAATGGATCAACCGGATGGTATCTGTGGACAAGAATTGAGGGCGAAACCCAGCGGAAATAAACAGGAGCGAAGCATGGATCGGACGATGATTATTATTGGCAGCGGCGCCGCCGGGCTAACGGCCGGCTGCTATGCCCGAATGAATGGGTACAACACAACCATCCTGGAAATGGAGGATACTCCGGGCGGGCTGTGCACCTCCTGGCGCCGCAAAGGCTACCTTTTTGACGGCAGCGTCGCCGGGCTGGCCGGTTCCGCTCCGGGAAGCTCGCTGTACCAACTATGGGAAGAGATTGGGGTGGCCAGCTACTGCCCGCTGCATTACGGCGAAAACTTTGGTCACATCCGCCTGCTCGATGGGCGGACCATCACCGTTTATGCCAACGTGGACCGCCTGGAGGCGCACTTCCGCGAGCATTTTCCAAGCGAAGGCGCGGTTATTCGTGAATTCATTAGGGCCATCCGGGCGGTTTTGGATCTGGACATTCCCTTTTCGGACGCGCAGGGCTGGAAAGCAGTGCAGGCGGGCTTGCGCACGTTTCTTTCTTCGATTACGCACCTGCCCGTTCTCTTAAAGTACGGCACGCTGACCATTCGCCAGTTCAATCAAAAGATCAAAGATCCGGCGCTGGTGACCGTTTTTCAGAACCTGGTTCATTTTGGCGGTCTGGACGTGCCCCTTTTGACGGTCCTGCTTCCGCTGGCGTACGCCCACCGCAAGATGGCCGGCATTCCCCTGCGCGGGTGGCTGTCGTTTGCCCGGGCGATCGAGCGCCGGTACCTGGAGCTGGGTGGGATGATCCAGTACCGCGCCCGGGTGGAGCGGCTGGTGATCGAAAACGGCGGGGTGAAAGGCGTTGTTCTGGCGGATGGCACAGCGCTTTTTGCCAGCCGCGTGGTATCGGCGGCAGATGGCCGTTTTACGCAGTCGCTCCTACCGGGGGTACGTGAAAGCGACCTGGCGCGCTCTTTCCACCCGGCCGATCTGTCGGACCAGCCGGTGGAGGTCAATCTGGGGGTCGCCGAAGACTTTTCGAGCGAAGACGGCGCGATGACCTATATCCTCAGCCAACCCTTTACCGCGGCAGGGCGGGCGCATACGCGCATCACGGTGCACAATAAGTATTATGATCCCGAGGCTGCGCCCAGCGGCAAAAGCGCGCTCACCATTTTCCTGGATTCGGACTACGACTGGTGGAAACAGATTGCCGCGGATGGCCAAGCGGTATGAAGCGGAGAAACAGCACTGCGCGGACAGCGTTATCGAGGTGATCCAGCGTTACCACCCTGGCCTGCGGGATCGGGTGGAAGTGATCGACGTTTCCACGCCCCTGACCCGCGAGCGCTATACCGGCAACTGGATGGGGGCTATGCAGGCCCGCAAACCAAACGCCAACATGATCCAGGCGTTGATGCAGGGATCGCCGCGCTATGCGGTGAATGGCGTGGCGGGGTTGTATGTCGCCGGACAATGGGCCGAAGCCTGGGGAGGCATCACGACCGCCGCGCAATCGGGGAGGAAAGCCATCCAGGCGGTTTGTAAAAACGATGGCATCCCTTTTCACACCAGCAAACCGGCCGATTGCGCGTAAGCAGGCTCCGCCTATTTGGGTTAACACCCTTCCGGATCCATCTCAGGTCAGAGCATACATTTGCCCTATGTGGGGCTAGGTTTTGGAAACAGCGCCTATATAGAAGGCTGATACGCTATCCGTTGCGCTGTGGGGGCGAGGTAATTCTGACGGCAGCCCTATCTGACATAATATTTTTAAGATTAAAAAATTATAAAAACTGTATAATAGATATGAATAGGTGAAGTACCAAGGTGGGAATTTTCCCTTTCAACCTTTCTTTCTGTTCGCTTTCTGATCCAGGGAAAACCAAATAGTTTAATTCCGGAACAACCGGAAGGAGGCAGTTAGATGAACGCGTTTATAAAATCGCTGATCGGTCGGTTGATCATCGCGGCGGTCTTGATGATCTCTTCAACGGGATTTCAGTCTGCTTCGAACCTCGCCACAAGCACCTGGACCAGTATTGGCCCCTGGGGAGGGTATATCCGGACCATCGTAATATCGCCTCAGAATAAGCAGCTTCTCTATGCGGGAACATCCAGCGGCGTTTATAAAAGCACCGATGGCGGGTCTCACTGGATTTCAGCCAGTGTAGGGCTGGCGGACCTGCTGATATATTCCATTGCAATCGACCCTACCAACGCAAATACGCTCTTCGCAGGTGTGGGGCAGAACCAGGGCCTGTATAAAAGCAGCAACGGCGGTCAGAGTTGGACCTTATCGAACAGCGGCCTGCCTTCTACCACGATTTCGGCTCTGGCATTTCACCCTCAGAACCCTTCCATCCTCTACGCCGGTACATTTGGGAATGGTGTCTATAAGAGCAGTAACAGCGGGCAAAGCTGGTTCGCGGCGAACACTGGCATTGAATCCACCTTCAGTGAATTCGTGGTTATTCAGACCTCTAATCCTGACATCCTGTATTCCAACGATGGTCCCCGAGGATTATTCAAATCAACCGATGGCGGCGAGCATTGGAGCAAGACCGGCGCCCCGGATGATACTTCGCATGCCCTGGCAATTAATCCCCAAAATCCAGACATCCTTTACCTGGCAACCGCGAATACCGGGCTGATGAAGAGCACCGATGGCGGCAGCCAGTGGTCGCACGCTGATTCAGGCATCAACAGCAATTCGATCGCCTTCGTTGTGCTAGACCCGACGCATCCCACTACACTATATGCTGCCGCTTATGATAATGGCGTCTTTAAGAGCACCGACTCGGGTAGTCATTGGTTGGCGGTTAATACGGGTCTGGCTGGGGAGCGGATCCAGAACCTGGCGCTCAATCCGCTCAGCCCCGCGATTATTTATGCGGGCACCGACCTGGGAGGCATCTACAAAACGCGCAATTCGGGTGGAAGTTGGGCCAGCGCCAGTCAAGGAATCAGCACCTATAGCGTTTATGCGCTGGCAGTCGACCTGGCTCATAAGGACACTGTTTATGTGGGCACTTCCGGCAGGGGAGTTTTCAAAGGGTCCCGGTTGGGAAAATCGTGGACTCATCTGGGCGAAAACACGCTCCTCTCTTCTGCCTACGTGCTTGCAGCAGCGATCAACCCGCAAAATCCGGATATCGTGTTTGTAACGACCGATGGAAGCGGCATTTTTCGAAGCCCGGATGCGGGGCGGAGTTGGACGAAAGTCGGTGAAGATTTACACCTTAGCGAAATCCAGCTGGTATTTTTCAACCCAAAATCCGCTTCCACCGTATATGTCGGAGATTTTGATTACGGCCTGTTCAAAAGCACGGATGGGGGGGATACCTGGCAGCCTACGGGCTGGAGCGGGATGGGCCTGAACGCAGCCGCAATTGACCCTTCGAACCCTGATACACTCTATATCGGTTCGAACGGCGTCAACAAAAGCACGGACGGCGGAGATACCTGGCAGCCGGTGAATAACGGTCTGGATGACACTTGCGTTTATGATATCGTGGTTGACCCGTCCAATTCTGCGAACCTGTACGCCGCGATGTGCAATACGGGTGTCTTCAAAAGTACCGACGGCGGCAGCAGTTGGAACGCCGCCAATAATGGGTTATCTTCCACCTGGGCCAAAAGATTGGCGATTGACCCGAACAATCCCGCAGTCCTGTATGTGGGAACAGGCGACCAGGGGGTTTTTCGGACTACCAATGCCGCCGGGAGTTGGAGCCAGGTCAGCCAGGGATTATTGAAATTAGACGTTACCGCTCTGGCCGTTGACCCGTTGGTTTCGGGCCGTTTGTATGCCGGTATCCAGGAGAGCGGGGTATACGCTCGGGACGGGCTGATCCCTTAATCGCCCTCCACGCCCGCGGCCGGTTCGCCGGCCTGGCCGGTTAGAAATCGTAATCGACAGGCAGCTACCATTTCTGGTAGCTGCCTGGTTAGTCATTTCATTTTGGCCGCGTCTTTCAGGCGCGGTTTGAGGGTTAAGCGAATTACAAGGTACAGCAGGCTTGCAGCGACGAAAGCCAGGGCGCCAACACAAACCAGGTAATGGTCATGGGGTAGATTGTACTATTCTGCAAAATGACATGACATGTGAGGGCGGATCAAGGTGGGGCGGAACCTGCCCAATATCTTCAATAAGACCATCAGAAATGTGGCGAAGAGCACCTGGAGCGGTTTATTTGTATAAATTTGGGTGAAATAAATAATAAAGAGGACTGCAAGTTGCTACGGTTGCTACGCTACACTTGCTACACTTGTAAAGGCGTTTTTAGGCGAAAATGGAACTATGTGGTTGTACAGGTGGCGAGGGATGACAACAATAAACGGGTAACAAATGATGGCGCGGGGAGGCGGTGCTACACTTTGCTACACTTGCCCGGAGGCGGGGGATGGGGGCTAACGGAGGGATAATACGATGCGCGACAAAACTGCAAAATAGAAATTTTATGGGGTTGGCTGGATGAGGTGGTAGTAGCTGGTTTTGCCGCTGGGGGCGGCGTATTTTTCGACGACGCATTCTTTGATGAGGCGGTTGACCTGGCGGCTTACTTCATCGTGGTCGAGGTGGCTGTACTGGCGCAGCTCGCGGAGGGTGAGGCCGCGCTCACCGGCGCGGGTGAGGAGGCTGAGGAGGTTTTCTTCGCGGCGGGTGGGGGTGGGGTTGTCTTCGAGGAGGAGGTGGAGGTTGGCGCGCCAGACTTCGGCGAGGGACTGGGCGCGGTACCAGTGGGCAAGCTGGACGGTGGGGGCGGGCGGGCGGCTGGGGGCGGGGACGGCGGACCAATCGGAGGTGGCGAGGAGGAGGGCGATTTTGATGGCGATGATGTGGAGGCGGCCGTAGGAGGCCCAGAGGCGCTGGTCGAGGCCGCCCCGGAGGATGAAGTCGTGGGAGGTGGCTTTGGCGTAGGCTTCCCAGGCGGTTTGGACGTGGGGGGCGAGGGTTGCGGGGAGGGGAGGGGTAGGAAGAGGGGGCGGGACGCGGAGGCGCGACAGTAGTCGCGTCCGGAGCGCGACGGTAGGCGCGACGGTAGTCGCGTCAGGAGGGGGAGTGAGGGCGGTGAAGGCGAGGTGGTTGAGGTGGTCGATGAGGGGTTGGGGGGTGGGGAGGAGCGGGGGGAAGAACTGCCAGGCGGGTTCGGCCTGGCGGGGGATGACGAAGGCGAAACGGGCCCAGAAGCCGTTGGTCCAGTTGGCGGGGTTGGCGAGGTGGGGGGCGACGGCGGCGGGGGTGGCGGCGGCAAGGAAGGAGAGGTAGGGGTGGTCGACGGTCTGGCGGCCGCGGCCGATGGTTTGGACGACCTGGCGGTCGGGGCAGTCGTATAGGGAAAGGATGAGGGGGAGGAAGCCGGGGAGGGAATCGAAGAGGGGGGAGGCTTCATCGAGGAGCCAGCCGCGCTGGGCGGCGTAGGGGCGCTCGGCAAGCCAGCGCTGGCGCTCGAGATAGGACCAGGCGGAGTAAGGTGGGCGGCTGGAGGGGGAAAGCTCGGCAAGGAGGGACTGGGGGGTGTGGCGCTGGGGCAGGAGGAGTAGGTCGAGGTGGGCGGCGCGGATGAGGTCGAGGCCAAACTGGAGGGCGGTGGTTTTGTGGTGGAGGGTGGAGGGGGCGATGATGATCTGGTAGAGGTTGGGGTAGATGGACTGGGTGGCGATGGGAAGGCAGACGCGGCGGGCGACGGCGGTGGAGAGGATGAAGAGGCCGACGGCGAGGTGGAAGTATTTATCGGACATGGGGGCGACGGTGCGGGCGAAGGCCATGTACTCTTTTAGCCAGAAGGAGTCGGGGGCGTTCCAGTCCCAACCGGGTGGGACGTCGGCTTCGGGGGGGAGGGCGAACATGGTGAGGGGTGGGTCGGTCAGGAGGTCGGCGGGCAGGTTACCGGCGACGGTGAGGCCGGGGAAGGGGGGCGGTGGGGTCGATGCGGGCGATGGCGGCGCGGATGCGGGGGGCATCCGCATCGGCGGCAAGGAACTGGTCGAGGGCCCAGCGGCGGGAGGAAAGGTCGGGGCACTGGGAGAGGGTGGCGGCGATCTGGTTGAAGGGTGGCGGGAGGCAGGGGATGAGGAAGGGGTGGACGTCGAGACCGGCGAGGAGGCGGGCGAGGATGTAGGGGGCGGAATCGGGGGGCAGGTTGTTGAGGTCGGGGATATAGGTTGTGTCCATGGGGGCTCCGGTAACAGAATAGCGCGGAGCGGAGAATTGTCAAGGTGTCAATATGTGCCCATTTTGGGGGAAAAGGGGACCTGACCCCGCGCGACGGTAGTCGCGGGGGGTGCCTGCTAAAGAATCGTGGTGGGTGAACGATTTACCAGTCGGGCTATTTGGATAATATTGCAGCCGATGGGTGGGTGGTTATTTCTTGGCTCTTTATCAATTTCAAGGAACTATGATCTTGCCCCCAGGTTCATGAGGTTTGATGGCGGATAATGGAGAGGTCGAAAGCGAAGGAAATGGGGGATTGATTGCCTTTTTATAATGTTTGCTGTATCGTGAAAGCAACCATAATAAAGGCACAATTCGGAAATAATGGACACCACTCTATAAAAAGGGGGGAATATAATATGGCTACTAATTATCCACCTATTCTGTCAAGTTTCGGCGCTTTTCATCAGCATATTGAAGGGCAATTGAAGGGTTTACTAGGTCATGCGAAAGGCGACCCATGGCAAGAATTTTCAAAGAAAATTATGCCAATAACTGAAATCGGTGCCAATTATTAGGATTATTATCACGATAATGCCAAAAAGACTAGAGATAAAGGGTGGACATCATTGGAAGAGACGATGACAAAAGGTAATTTATGTACAGGCCAAATATACAGTTAATGATACGGCTTGATAGTGTTGTTAGTAATTGGGTTCCATTGGCAGGTATTACTCCCGGCCAAGATCCTTAGCTTTGGCTGACGAAGAATATGGATGTGCGAATACTTTGTTTTCATTGGTCACTATTAGCGATTTGCGCAGCGCGATTTTACCTCGATATCTTGAAAGCCAACGTCCATCTGCACAATACTTAAAAATGTGGTTGGCAGAAAAAAGAGTAGAAATAATAGATGGGCCTTCAATATTTAATATTTTCCGCGAGCATTACAGTAAAAATTTTGCTCAACCACAGGATCATACGTTAACCTTTGTAAGTAAGCATATACATTTTGGTAATGTTTGGATGGGGGTAATATCAGCATCTGAGTTGAGGCGCATTTATGAAATTGCTCGAGATTCTATTTTTTTTGAAAATGTCGATTTAGTGGTATGACTGATGTCCAAACCAAGAAATAGCAAAAACAATTATAGAAAATCCAGACAAATTCCTTCAGAGAAATAATGGAATTGTCTTTAGTACATCTAAGGTAAGAGAAATCGATGATTGCAAATTAAAACTTGAAAGAGCAAGCATCGTAAATGGTTGTCAAACAACACTTAGTATTGTCAATACCCATCAAATTCAGAACCTTATATTCAAGTGAAAGTTGTAGAAATCGATAGTGTAATGGATAACCCAACGGAAGGCTGGAATGTAACAAAAGCCGCAAACTTCCAAAATGAAATTAAGCGAATCGACTTGGAATTAGCTATGTATATTAGACCACAAGTTGCACGTCGGCAAAGTTATCTCGCTGGCGTGCCAATCGGTGGTGGCAATTAAAATGTTACCTCGATCTGGATGTCTTAAACCATCAACCAATAACATGGAGGAATATTAGAATATTATTTATTGGAGCCTTTAGTAAAGAACCCGGAAATATGTTCAATGTAAGGTGGGATTTAGTTCAAGACAAACTTCTAGCTCATTATTTCCCAGTCCGACACATCCATACAGAAAATATTTAACATACGTCTTCGAACTTCATCTTGCTGCAGGACAAGGACAGCGGAGTGGACAAAAGAAGCATACGAGCAAGATCAGAATCAGTTAATCTTTTTTGCGCGTCTTTAGGCGATACCCGTGCCCCTTATAAACAATATTTAATTATATTAGCTCTGTGTGCATTAGTTCAGATAAATATTGCAGATCGAAAAGACACACTTGATGAAGAAATAGAGCGTATGAATGATTTTTTTGAAAAGGTGCAAAGAACGCTCGAAACCAGCCCAAAGCTATTGATGAAGCATTTTTGATCGCGTTCGAAAATGCAGCAGGCGATGCACTGGAAGAAGTAAAAAGTTCTGACATAGATGACGATGCGTAGAAAAATGTATAACAGAAAATCACGAAACAGGCAAAGTTTAGTAGCCTTTTCCGAAAAGTAAAACTTGGTCTAATTCGCCACCAACGTCTTTCTGAGGAAAGCTAATTCTAACTCTTCAAAATTCCAGTATTGTCCGAAGGCGAAAGGCGAAATGGGATTTTAATCGTGGTTTTTTAAATTTTAACGGGGAAAATAAGAACTCATCGTTATAATCGTGCTATAAGCCACAGATTCAATCTTTTGAACCATCCAAAAGCAGTTCCTGGGGGATGAATGTATAAATTTTTTGTGATGAAACCTGGACAGCGCCTTATTCAAAATGCAAATTTCCATGTATTTTGTTTATTATGGGGTAATGATAGAGGAAGAGGAGGAAGAAAATATCCTTTTTCAAATTGATCGTTTTAAGAAGTCTAGAGGTTTATTTATAAAAGATAGGTTTGTTGAGATTAAATGGGATAAAGCAGAAGAAGAATGGAAGAATGCGATCAAGCGTGGGGCTATAAGTAGGTACGAGGAATTCCTTGATATTTTTTTTGAAGGGATGCGATGTAAAAAAATTTCATTTGCCTGTATGTATCTAGAGAAAACTGAATATGACAGGGTGGAGAAAGAATTTTTAAAGCAACAGCCAGACAACAAACATAATTTCTTTTTCATGCTCTATTTTCGATTCCTTTTGCATACCGTCATAAAACGCCAAATAAGACAAAGTCCATGTCAGATATTAATTGATAACCATGACCTTGGGGCCAAAGGGCATTCGTACGATATAAGTACACTAAAAAATGTTCTTAATTGGAAAATTCATAACGACATTGCTCCTCGTTTTCAACTCGCATTATCCTCCACTTTACGAAAACAGTTGTCAGAATCCATAATGTTAGTAGACCTAGCCGAATTCAAAGGAATATTCTCTAGTACAGCTTTCTGATCTTTGCGCTGGTTGTAAGGTATATTATTGAAAATAGAATATGCCCTCCAATTGAAAAGAGCAACCTTCCTTCTTTGATCAAGATCATATAAATCATGAACCATGTTCCGGTAGAGATGCGCTAGCCGAATTGTTTTATCGGAAAATAAGATCTATTAAAGGCTATGAAAAGTTGGACTTATTATCAATGTCTTATCACTATCGCTTCTGTATTTTTCCGTTTCAATTTCCAGCTGTGAGAAACGGGAAATGACCCTTTACTTCGCAGGCCGATGCTCACGATGGCGCCCAGAACGACGCCCCAGATGAAATGCATCCCGAAGGCTCCGGCGAACCATTGGATGGTCTCCTGGGTGGTGTAATTCAACAGGATGGGGGTGGTGGCAAGGATCGGCTGGCTCAGGATCTCTACATACAGAACGGCGAGCAGGATGCCTTTCTTGAAGGGTGCGCACTCGCAGGGCCTGGTTTTGCGAGACGAGGGCGCCAAAAATTGCGCCGATCAGCGGACCGACCAGGTAGTGCACAGCCGCGCCGAGTGGAGCGCTGCCGGACGTTTGGAGGGCCTGGAGCGAAAACATGCGCGCGGCCGTGTTTCCGACGATGGTGAAGCAGGTGAGCGCCGGGAGCCCCAGCGCGGAGAAGACTACCATCAGGACCAGGTCCATGACCATTGTGGCGGCCAGGCCGCCGACCGCCCCGCATGCCAGGCCCTTTGAAAGCGCAACCTGGGGAATATGCGATCTCACCCGCGAACCGTTCTGGAGTATTCTTCGCATTTGTATGCCTCCCGCAACCCATTCGGATTTTCTTACGCGCCGCTGTCCGGCTTGCCTGATCTTATTTTAGGGTTTTGTACATAACCGGCATGCGCCAAAAGTTGTATTTTGGGTTGTATGCGGAGGCGCAGGGGTAAAGTTTCACATGCGCGATTACAAATACGGCGGGCAGGGATGGCGGGGGACGACGCGGCGGAGGGGGGACGCGCGGGGATAGGCGGCTAATGGCAGCGTAAGAACCGGGCAGGGATGCCCGGGCTACAAGAAGAAGAGGGGGTAAGGATGGCGTAGGCAGCCGCGTGGGGATTAATTCGCATTGGGGTTGGCGGGGTGCGGCAGGCGCAGGGTGAAGGTGGCGCCGCCGTGGGGGTTGTTGCCGGCCTGCACGCTGCCGCCGTGGGCCTGGGCGATGGCGCGGACGATGGCCAGGCCGAGGCCGGAGCCGGGATAGGCGGAGGCGTTGCGGGCGCGGTGGAAGCGGTTGAAGAGCATGTCGATCTCTTCGGGGGGGATGCCGATGCCGGTGTCGGATACGGTCAGGCACAGGCTGTCTGGGGTTTCGTCCAGGCGGACGCGGACCGCGCCGCCGGTGGGGGTAAATTTTAGGGCGTTGTCGAGCAGGTTGGCGAGGGCGCTGCGCAGCTTTTCGGGGCTGCCGCTCACCTGCGGGTCGCCGGTGGGGAGATGCAGCTCGAAGACCTGGCCGGCCTGTTCGGCGCGGGCGGCGAACGGCTCGCTGACCTGGCGGATCAAGACTTTCAGATCGACCGGTTGAAAGTCTTCCTGGCCGGCGGCGCTTTCCAGGCGCGAGAGGCTGAGCAAATCCTTGAGCAGGCGCTGCAGGCGCTCGATCTGCTCCAGCGCCTGGGTGAGGTAATTTTCGGCCGGCAGGCTGTTTTCTTCGCTTCTGGCCAGCTCCAGGTTGGTGCGCAGCGCGGTCAGCGGCGTTTGCAGCTCGTGGGCCGCATCGGCCAGAAAACGGCGCAGGGTCTGGACGGTCTCTTCGATCCGGCCGGCCATCTGGTTGAAGGATTTGCCCAGCATGCCGAACTCGTCGCCGCGCTCCGCCTCCAGCACGCGCACGGAAAGGTCGCCGCTGCTCATCTGGTGGGTGGCCTCGGTTAAGCGCAACAGCGGGGCGGTGAGGCGCCGGCTGGTCAGCCAGCCCACGCCAATGGCCAGCAGGATGGCCAGCCCACCGGCCACCGCCAGGCCAGAGGCGACACTGCTGACGATTTCCCGGCCATAGGCCGGGCTTTCGGATAATTCCACAAATCCCATGGGAAAGCCCAGCGAATCGAAGATGGGCACTTGCACCGTCTGGGTGGAGCGCTCCCCGATATCGCCGTTGGAGCGGCTGAGATACAGCCCATAGACACCGTTGGTGACCGGGACGGCGGCGCTAAAGTACTGCACGTCCGGCTGCCCTTCGACGGACAGGCTGCCATCCGCGGATAGGGCGGGGATGCTTTGATCCTGCGCTGGCCGGGAGTTGGAGACGCCAAACCCGTTTTGGATGATGATCACCGAGGTGGAGCGATCTTTGGAAGCGGGGTCCCCAGGCGCGGCAATTTTCATTTTGGGGTTTTCCCGCATCACCCCAAAGCCGATTTTCCGGGACATCCAGGGGCCTGAGTCGGCCAGCACATTCTTTTGCGGGTCCAGAATGCGCACGCGGGTCTGGGATAGAAAGGCCAGGTTGCTGACCTGGGCATCCTGAACATCCCTGGGTAACTTTTTGAGGAGCATGGGCGCCGCCAGGGAGCCGATGGCTCTGGCATTGCTGAACAGGTAATCCTGCTCCATACTGGCGTAGTAGGAGCGCAGGCGAACCAGCAGAACCGCCCCCAACGCTAAGGTGACCAAAAAGGCAATGCCCGCGTAGCTCAGCACTAACCGGACCCGGATGGTTCGAAACATAGCCTGCTCCCATGGTGGTGTTTGCGTACATATTTTGAGGCAGGGGATGCACGGCGGCGCCGCGCATCCCCTGCCGGGTTTACCCTTTTTTTATCGGAATACGATGACTTTGGCGATGAAACGGTCGCCTTGTTTATCGCCCCACACGGTGACCAGGCTGTTGGTTCCCAGATCGTCCAGCGAGCCGTCTTTGACGGATTGCTGGACTTTGATCTCCCCGTTTTCGGCCTTATCCGGTTCGGGCATATCGGTGATGTCCTGGTAGATCCTGGTCTCGTGGTTGATCACCACTTCCACGACCGGGCCATCGTAGTCGCTGGTGAGATCCGCGGGCTTGCCGCCGTCCGAGGATTTCTTGGCCGTCATGCGCACGTTGCCGGTGCCGATAAAGATGCTCTGGTCATCGCGCCGGACGAAGAGCCCGGAGGCGGCCGGCCGGTCCTGGGGCAATTCTTTGGCGGGGGTCATGTTGATGCGCACGGACTTTCCCCCGCCCGGCCCGCCTTTGGAGGTGAGGAACATGCCGTTACCGCCCATGAGATCGCCGGCCGCCGCCTGGGGGTTGAGCAGGCGCGCGCCCAGAAAGGCTGCCGCAGCCAGAAAAACGATCAGGACCGCGCCAATGATGTACCATTTCTTCGAGCGGGCGGGCTTTTCCTCAAAGGTTTCGTCCTCAAGGATGGTTTCCTGAGGAATGATGGTTTCCTCAGCCACGGGTTGAATTTCCGGCGTTTCTTGCGCGGGGGTCGAAAGGTTATCGCTGTTCATATTTTCTCCTCTTACACTAATAACGGTTTATGATGATTTTGGCGATGGGCCGGTCACCCGGTTTATCGCCTACAGCATGACCGCGGGGGGCATGCGCGGTTCAGGGATGGTGGGGGTGGTGTGCAGGTAGATTTTGCTCCTAAACGGTGAAGTTTTTATTCGTAGCGCAGCGCTTCGATGGGGTCGAGGCGGGCGGCGCGCAGCGCGGGATACAGGCCAAAAATCAGGCCGGTGGCCAGGGCCACGCCAAACGACAGCGGGATACTGGTCGGGTCGAGGAGGGCATTGCCCTGGTTTAGCGAGGCGGCAAGGGGGATCACCAGCACGCCCAGGGCGATGCCCAGCACGCCGCTGGCGGCGCTGAGCAGCATGGCCTCCAAGCAGAAACTGCGAGACCACATCTTTGCGGCGGGCGCCGATGGCCATGCGCACGCCGATTTCACGCGTGCGTTCGGTGATGCTGACCAGCATGACGTTCATAATGCCAATGCCGCCCACGCTGAGGGAAACAATCGCCATGGCCGTCAGCAGGGTCGAGAAGGTGCGCGCGGCTTCCAACTGCGCGCCGAGCAAATCCTGTTTGGTGGTCAGCTCGAAATCGTCCGCGTAATTGCCTTCGCCGTCGGGCATGATGGCGTGGCGGCTGCGCAGGTAGGCGCGGATCTGCTCTTTGGCCTCGGCCATGCGGGAGGCGTCGGTGACGTGGGCCACGGCGTTGATCATGGGGGGTTCGGCAAACAGGTAGTTGATCGCCGGGCCAATGGGCATGAGCAGGGCATCGTTGGGCTTGCTGTACTGGCGCTGGCTGGCGTCCAGCGGTTTCCAACTCGACCAGCACGCCGACGACGGTGAAGGGCCGGCGGCCGACCCACACGGTCTGGTTGATCGGGTCCAGCCCGCCGAACAAATCCTGGGCGGTCTGGTAGCCGAGCACGCAGACATCCGTATTCGCAGGATACCTCGGCGGAGGTGAAGAAGCGGCCCTGGCTGATTAAATCGCCGCGGGTGAGGGGTTTGTCATCCGGCCAGCCGACCGGCTGGAGGCCCTCGCCCTCGGCCAGCTTGTCGAAGGCGTCGGCGGTGGTGCCGGTGACGGCCATATCGAGCACATTGCGGCCGCTGCGCACCTTGGTGCTGGTCGAGACGCTCATATCCACCCGGTCGACCAGGGGCGCGGCGGCGGGCATGTTCAACCCATCCTCATAGCTCAGCTCCTTGCCGGCGGCTTTGAACTCGCCTTTGGACATTTCCATCTTGGAGTTGATCTGGATCTGGTCTGAGCCGAGGAAGCGGAAACTGGCATCGATGGAGGCGCGCGCGCCGTTGCCCAGCGCCAGGGTGGTGATGACCGAGGCCACCCCAATCATGACGCCCAGCGCGGTCAGCACCGAGCGCAGCGCGTTGGCGGCAATGCCTCGAAAGGCAGTGCGGATGGTATTGATCAGTGACATGTTATTCTCCTCCGGTGATCATGCGCCCATCGCGCATGTTGATGACCCGTCCGGCGTAGCTGGCGCAGTGGGCGTCGTGGGTCACCAATAAGCAGGGTGTGGCCTTCGCGGCATAATTCGGCCAGCAGGCGCATGATTTCGTCGCCGTTGGCGCTGTCGAGGTTGCCGGTGGGCTCGTCCGCCAGGATCAGGGCCGGGTTATGGACCAGCGCCCGCGCGATGGCCACGCGCTGGCGCTCGCCGCCGGAAAGCTCGTTCGGGCGGTGCTGCATGCGCTTCACCAGGCCCACCCGCCGGAGGGCCTGTTTTGCGCGCGTCCTGCCAGTCGCGGTCATCCGCGCCGTAGAGCAGCGGCAGGCCCACGTTCTCCAGGGTGGTCATGCGGCTGAGCAGGTTGAAATTTTGGAAGATAAAACCGATGCGCCGGTTGCGGATCCGCGCGCGCTGCTCCTCGGTCAGCCGGTCGACGCTGGTGCCTTCCAGGATGTACTGGCCGCTGGTGGGGCGGTCCAGGCAGCCCAGCAGGTGCATCAGGGTCGATTTTCCGCTGCCGGAAGGACCCATCAAGGCGACAAATTCGCCCTGGGCAACCTGGAAACTGGCGCTGCGCAAAGCGTGGACCTGGCTGCTGCCCATGATGTAGGTGCGGGTCAGGTCGTGGGTTTCGATGACGACAGGGCCGGCAGCCTGAATGCTGGCAGCTGATGCCGGCAGCCTGGACACCGGGTGGCTGCGGGCCGGCGGTCATCGGCCCACCACCTGTTCGCCGTCTTGCAGGCCAGAGACAATTTCCACGTTCTGAGTCGCCGATCAGGCCAATCTTGATCTCGCGGTCTTCTTCGCTGCCGTTGGCCCAGACCTGAACCGTGGCGGTGCCATCGGTGCGCGCGCGCACCAGCGCCTTGGGCAGCACCAGCACGTTCTTTTTCTCGGCAATAATGATCGAGGCGTCCACCGACATGCCCGCGGCTACCCGGGCGGGCATCTGGTCGATTTCAATGTACACGGGGTACTGCGGCTGGGTGGAGTCGGTGCGGCTGGGGACGATGCGCGTGACATGCCCGGTCACCTGTGCGTCGGGCTGCGCGTCGAAATACAACTGGACGGACTGCCCGGGTTGAATGAGCGAATAATCTTCTTCCACCACGGTCACCTGGGCTTCCAGGGCATTGGGGTTCGAGAGTGTCATCACGACGGCCACGGGGGTCACCTGGTCCCCGACTTTGATCTTGACATCCGTGATCACGCCGTCGAAGGGGGCGGTCAGCGTCAGGTGAGCCAGGTCATCCTGGGCCTGGGCAAGCTGCTGCTCCTTATCGGCGACTTTGGCCTGGGCCAGCTCGAGGGTCATCGAATCGGGCCCATTTTTCACGCGCTCATACTTGCGCTGGGCGTTGTCGTAGACGGCTGTGGCCTGTTCCAGTTTGGCATTGGTCTCCTCGATGTCTTTTTCGGTCGGTTTTGCGGTGAGCCAGTTGTAGAGACCGAGCTGGCGGTCTTTTTCCTTCTGGGCATCGGTAAGGCGCTTTAATGCATCCACATACATGCGGGTTATCGCGGGCGATACCGGCGACATTATCGAATATGTCCTGGGAGATGGCGACGTTTTGCAGCGCCAACTGGTAATCCGCGTAGACTCCGTCGAGGCGCTCCTGGCTGGCACGGGGGTATTTCAGCGCTTGCACGAGCGTTTTGGCTTTTTCATACGCATCTTTGGCCTGGATCAAGGCCTGGTGGGCGTCGGCCGTTTCCTTGGGCGCGTTGGCGCGCAGCTCCTCGAGTTCCTGCCGGGCGGTGAGCAGATCGACGCGCGCCGCAGCGACGGCGGCTTCGTACTTGCCCTGGTCGCCCAGCCGGGCCAGCGCCTGGCCTTTTTTCACCGCATCGCCCGGGCGGACGTCGACTTCATCAATCTGCCCCTCGACCCCAACGGTCAGGTTGGTCTGTTGGGTCTCGACCAGCTGGCCGGGGGCGCTGACGAGCTGGCGGACGCTCCCATTCTCGACGGGAACCGTGGCTGGGGGCGTTTCCTGCGCAGCGGCCTGGCTGGGAGAGGGCGGTTGAAAACCAAAATATCCAAAATAACCGGCCGCACCGATGGCAGCTAATGACAATACACCGATCATGGTGAGTTTCCAAGGCTTCATTAATCGATCCTCCGCATCCTGTTTTATTGCATCAGGGGCTACTTATGGCATTACTGCACCTGTTCAGGCGCAGCAAAGCCAAAGGAGCGTATCTGTGATGTTGGTATCAGGATAGCGGGGGCGGATTACAGCCCGATTATGGCCGGGTTACAGTTCCGTAATATAGGAGATATCCAGGCGGTTTTTCGTAGACCGCGTAAGGCAGCGGCGCGCTTAAGGCTGCGGTCCGCCCTCGATGGATTGGCGCTCGGCGCCGGTGAGGGGCTCAACGGTCACGTTCTGCGGGCGGTAGCCTTCGGGGGCGCGCTGGAGGGTGAAGACCAGCGCCGCGCCTTGGATGGTTCCATCCGGGGTTAGGATCTTGACCAGGTAGCGCAGGGTGACATCGGATTGGGTGAAGTCGGGGTGGACCGTATCGGGGAACTGCATGCCTTGATAGCCCCCGAAGGCGATATGGGAGTCGAGGATGCCGCCCGCGCCGGTATTGGTCATGTATGGCGAGAATCCGCTGTACTGCTGGACTCCGGCGCTGACCGGCTCGCCCTGGTAGGTGATATTCCACAGCAGGCCCAGCCGTTGATCTCGCTGCGCTCATCGCCGGCGATTTTCAAGCGGCCGAAGTTGGGGTCGCAGGCCAGGCCGATCTGGATGGTAAACAGCCCGCTTTGCAACGTGCCCCCGCCCGCTATGCCAACGGGCTGCGGGTGAAAGGGCAGGTAGGCAGATGACGGATCGGCAAGCAGGTTGGAATGCGTGTCGCAGGCGGAGGGCACAACCACCGGGTTGGCCGGAAGGCCGGCAGGGGTGATTGGCCTGATATCCGCGACAGGGAAGGGAATAACCCAGGGACCGCTGCGCACATCGGTTTCGAAATACAAGCGCGCCGTGCGTTGGGCTTCGCCCATGTCGATGCCGACCGGGAGCGCATTCAGGGAAAAGCTAAAGCTGCCGTCGGTGGTCTCGCAGGTGACGGAGAGACCGGGGAAGTCCTGCGCGAGCTGGTGGTTGACTTGAGCGCAGCCGGGCATGGCTTCGCGCGGGCCAAGCAGGCGGCGGACGGTGATGGCGCCGGTATTGGCAGAGGGGGCGGCGGCAGGGGCCGCGGCGGTGAAGGTTTCACAAACCAGGCCGTCTGCGCCGGGGGCGGATGGAGCGCTGCTGGAGGGATAGAAGGGCAGGGAAGCGTCCGCGGCTTTCAGGTCAACGCCTTCCAGCTGCCAGATCCCCAGGCTGGGCGGTTGGTAGCACAGCGTGGCGCGCAGGCTGTCGCCGATGCTGGCCAGCTCGCGCAGTTCCAGGCGGATGTCGCTGATGGTGAGCGGCTGGTCTGGGGGAGCAGATTCGGGGGTCGGGGTGGCGATGGGGGTGGGCGTGGCGGATGGCTGCGGCGGGGTTGGGGTGGGCGTCGGTCCGGGGCCGGCGACGGTTGGCCGGCCGAGCAAGTTGGCGATCAGCAGGGCGGTGACGATGAAGAGGCTGATAAACAGGACTGCCCAGAAGGCGGTCTGGAGGGCGGGCCGAAAACCGCGGAGAAGGGCCTGAAAAAATGCGGATCTGGGGTGGCGCGCGTTTTTCGGGGATGTCTTCAACGCTTCGAACCGGGAGCGCAGGCGGGCCTGTTCGGTGGGGGTTGGCGCAAATGGCGCGCGAGCGAAGAGGCTACCGGCCAGGTCGAACAAAGGGCGGTCCTCGGGGGCCGTCTGTTCGGGATCGGTTTGATGCTGGGAGAGGCGCATATCCAGATCATGCGCAAGACGAGCGGCATGTTCGTTTTCATTCATGGCCCACCTCGGTGAGTGGAAGGGTGTCAGGGCAGGGTATTTCGAGCGGATCCACCAGGTGCTGGCGCAGCTTGCGCAACGCCCGGTAGAGGATCACCGCCACGTTGGTTTCGCTCAGCCCGGTGAGGCCGGCGATGGCGCGGTTGGTCAATCCGCTGGAAAAGCGCAGGCCGACCAGGTCGCGTTCGCGGGTGGAGAGTTGGGCCAGGGCGCGGCGAAGACTGCGGCGCTGCTCGCTTTCCAGGGCGGCTTGCTCCGGGCCGGGGTCCGCGGAAGGCTGGCGAGAGAAGTCCTCCCAGGGGATGAATTTGCGCAGATACTGGCGGCGCTGCCAGTCGACGAAGGTATGGCGGGCAATCGAAAACAACCAGGCGGAAAAGGGGGCGCGGGCGGCGTCATAGTCCGGGAGGCAGCGCAACAGGCGCTCGAATACCTGCATGGTGAGATCGCCGGCAGTGGCGGAATCGTCACAACGGTACTGGAAGTAGGTGAAAATTTGGGCTGCGTATTGTTCGTACAGGGCCGTGAAGGTTTGCGTGTCCTGACAGGGCTTCCCGGCTTTGGGCTTATTCGTTTCTGTCATGCGGTTCAATACTCCCCTGATCGATGATATGCTGCGGGGACTGCTCTTCTCCTGGTTAATTCGCAGAGGAACTTAAAGTATTACATAGGAAGCGCGTTTCGCAAAGAACGAAGTTCGAAATGGGTGCATTTCCAAAGTCTGCGGCAAGATCCTCACCCCCTCGGTCCCCCTTCTCCATTTTCGCAAAGCCGAAAACGGAGAGGGGGATGCCTTTTAAGCCTGGAGGGATGCGAATTGGATCAGAAAATGGATCACGATTTTTGTCTGATTTCAATCCACTTTGGAAAAGCTATATCGAAAAGATGATCAGGGTTGGAAGGCGCGGGTCTCCAGATTAAACAGGAGGGTGGAGCCGTCCGCGACGGCGCAGCGGAGGAGGTCGCCCTGGCGTTCGAGGATGGTCAGGGCGCCGGCGCGGGAGGGTGCGAGGTAGGCGCGGCGGACGGGCTGGCCGGTTTCGGCGGGGTATTGGATGACGATCAGCAGGCCCTGGGCGGGGTCAGCGGGGGTGGCGCCGGCGAATACCTGGGTTGGGAGGTCGCGGTACAGGCCTTCCCAGCGGTTGGTGACGCTGGCTTCCCAGGTATGGAGCATGCCCTCCGAGCCAGGCAGGATGCGCTCCACGGGGAGGGTGGAATCCTGTTGGAGCGGCTGCGGCATGGGGACGGGGGCGAGCAGGGCGCCTTTGGGCCCGCGGGCGGCAGATGGCGCGCCGCGCTGGGCTGCTAACCGCTCGCTGTAGGCCAGCTTTTTCTGGAGGGACTGGCGATCGGACGCGTTCAAACGGTCGCTGCTGAGGGCCTGGCGCAGTCCCTGGATAAAGTACTGGTCGACGTTGGAGGTGGCAGCCGGCGGCGTAGGAACGGGGGCCTGGCCGGCGGCGATTTCGCGGGGGGTAAAGATCACACTGGCGGCGAACAGCAGGCCGAGCAAGGCCAGCGCGCCAAGCGGCCAGAGGAAGCGGCGCAGGGAGCGACGCAGGCGGGTGTTTGCAAGCAAGCGGGTGAATTGTTTCATAGGGTTACCATCCCAGCCATTTGATATCGGTGGAGAAGGGCAGGGCCTCGCCGGCGGTGCGCGCATCTCCGTTGAGTAAATTGAAGAACTGCCACCAGGCATCCGCGGGCGGATTTTCCAATTGCTGCAGGCAGCTACCTTCCTGCTCGCAAGCCTGGGTTTGTGTCATGGGGCCGACGAACTGCATTTTTTGACCATGCCTGGTATAGGAATAGACGCTCATGAGGTACCACTGCTGGGCGTTGACGCCGCTGGTAAGGTAGATTTCCGGGAGAGGCTGGACGGGGGGCGATCCCCAGGTGACATACCATACTTTTTCCAGATCTTGCCAGTAGCAGGTGTAGTTGGGATGCGAAAACCAGGGACAACCTTCGACGGCGCCGAAATTATAGAGGGGGTATTTGGTGACGGCGGCATAGCCATCGAGCCAATTTTTGGTGGCGGTGTAGGTATTCCAGGTTAGCTCGATATCGTTGGCTCCGACGGCGTCAACCTGGCCATCGCAGCCACGCGTGCAACTGCTGACGAACCAATCATTGACCGCTCCGACCATATTTGCCCAGACTATTCCGTGGTTATAATTCACGGCGACGTTGACATCGCCCTGATAGTTGTTGGTGCCAACAGCGATGCGCAAATGGGAGTCGAAATCCTCGCCTACACAGGTCCAATAGGCGTAGCCAAAATTCTCGACGGCGGCGGTAATTTCCGCGATGGTCCAGGACTGGGCCGGGTAGCCGTAGCCGTGCGTGCCGTAGACTCCGCTGGCGTTTTTCTGGGGATAGCCAAAGGCCAGGACGACAACGCTGTCCTGCCTGCCGGGCAGGCTCAGATCGCGCTTGCCCAGGGCACAGCCTTCATTGGTTAGTTTGGTTGGGTCTTTGGTCAGCATGTACAGGCTGGTGGATACCAGCGGGGGAGCCGGCGATGGATCTGGTGGGGGCGGGGGATTGACTCTGGAAACGATGGGCAGGTAGGCTTTGTTCGGTTGACCGGTCTGAAGGGCGGGGGCTGCCAACGAGCGGCCCAGGCCGGGCTGGCCGATCAAACCCGCCAGCAACAGGGTGAGCAGCAGGGGCAGGAAGAAGGAACTTCGGGCTCCAGGTTTCATTTTTTTCTCCAGTGATGCGGCTGCCGCCCAATTTGGGCGGTTCCCTAACATAGGAACTACAGGAAAACCTATTTTAACCCCAAATTCCACCCTTTTACGCCGACTTAATCTACTCCAAACATACCAAATGGTAAGACCTGGCAAACCACAAAGCCGGATTGGTGAGCGTTGGCATTGGAAAAAAGAACGCGATAAGATCTGGTCAGCGCACAATTGCCAGGTGGCAGGCTAAATATAAACAACTGAAAAAGGGGCACAAGGAAAAGAAAGCAGCCCGGTCAGGCCGGCTGGATCAGATCATAAATATCTGTGCGGCGGTGCTGGAGCAGGGGCAGCTCCCGGCGGACGCGCTCGACTTCGTCCAGATCGAGCTCGGCCAGGAGGCGGGCTTCTTCAGCGCCCAACCGGGCAACGGGGCTGCCCCAGGGCGAAACGACCAGGGAGTTCGCATAGGAGATATACCCGGCAGTTTCATCGCGGGCCGGGGCGCAGCCGAGGGTGTAGACCTGGTTATCGAGCGCGCGGGTGCGGAAGAGGATGTCCCAGTGGGCGGGGCCGGTGGTCATGTTGAAGGCGCCCGGGTAAGCGAGGATTTTCGCGCCTTGCAGCACCATGAGGCGGGCCAACTCGGGGAAGCGCACATCGTAGCAGATGGCGACTCCCAGGCGGCCAAAGCTGGTATCAACCACGGTGACCTGGCTGCCGGGAGAAAGGGTGTCGCTCTCGCGAAAACATTGGCCGCCAGCAACATCGATGTCGAAGAGGTGCATTTTGCGGTGCTTACCGATCTGCTGGCCGAGGGGGTCGAAGATGTAGCAGGTGTTGTAGATGCGCCCGGTGGGGTCGATTTCGGGCATGGAGCCGCCGATCAGGGTAACCTGGGCGCGGCGGGCGGCGGCGGATAGGGCCTGCCAGGCAGGCCCGCCCTCGGGTTCGGCGTATTGAGGAAAGGCGGCGGAGTTGTACGGGCAGCAGAACATTTCGGGCAGCATGATCAATGCTGCACCTTCAGCGGCGCAGCGAGCGATCCAGTCCGCTGCGGCGCGGAGGTTGGCGGCTTTATCGGCGGTCACGCGCATTTGAATGAGGGCAGTACGGATTTTTGTCATAGGGCAATGATAATCCAGGAGAGCAAAGAGGACCTGGCCCCTTCCCGCTTCGGGAAGGGGGCGCGAGGTTAAGCAGGGGATTGCGACGGGAGATGCGTCGCAATCCCCTGCCCCATTATTCACGGGGGTAAGGATGAGGAGGGAGATGGCATGGACGGGGAGGGGGAAGGAGAGATTGAGTATGCCATCGTGGATGGTGCATGTGGTGGGTGGGGCGAGCATTTCGAGACCGGCGCGGGCCTGGATGGACTCTTTTTGCACGCCGGATGGGAACAGCGGCCGGCCCTGGCGGACCCACTCGGGGTAGGCGTTGCTGTGCGCGCGGTCGATGCGGTAGTGGGCAAGCCGGAAGGTGGAAGTCTCGAAGGGCAGGTTGGCTACTTCGAGCTCGATCTGCCAGTCTTCGCTGAGGTCCCAGTTGTCGTGGTGGTTGTAAATGAGGATCTCCAGGCTCTTACTGCCGGTAAGGGAGGCGAAGCCGGACACGTCCGGGGTGCGGGTCATGCCGTTCAGGTCGGGGTACTGGAGTGGATCTTTGGCGCCGCTGCTGGCGAAGAACACTTCCTGGGAGCCCATGCGGGCGTACATCCGAAACAGGTTAAGCACGGCTTTGTCGATGCCCTGGGTGGAGAGGGCGCGGGTGCCCTCGAAGGCGCGCTCGCCGGGGAAGAGGAAAGCCCAGGTGAGGAAACGCAGATCCCAGTTTTTGGATTTGGCGAACCGGCTGGCCTTGTCGAAGGCAGCTGCCACGAAGCTGGGGTAGTATTCGGTGTTGCGGAAGGTGAAGTTGATGTTATCGCCCACGCCGCCGGCGGCCCAACCATCCGGGTCGATTTCGGAGAGGATGCATTCCAGGGTTTCATAACCGTGTTTACGGAGGATGTCATAACCAGTCTGGATGCCTTCCATGATCCGTTTCACGGAGGGGGGCGGGCCTTGTTTTGCCTTGGGGTCCATGGGGTAGCCGCCGCCTTTGACGTGGAAGGTGGTGAAATCCAGCACGGCGCCTTTTTCGCCGCTGTGGTAGTTGACGCCATTGCGGCAGTGATCCAGGAAACCCTCCAGCAAGCGGGCCGAATTTTGCTGGTAATCGGGATTGGTTACGCTCGGGCCGCCCACCCGAGCTGCCGGGGAGGCGGCTTTTACGGCCGCGGCCGTGTAGTCATACAATTTGTAAAAATCGGCGAACGTGCCGTGCCAGTAAGGGATATCCGGCTCGTTCCACAGCTCAAAGTACCAGCGCTGGACTTCTTGCTCGCCATAGCGCTCTACGCAGTGCCTGACGAAGTGATAAACCAGGCCGTACCATTTGTCATAGTCTTTGGGAGGGCAGGCCCAGCCGTACTGCTGGTACATTTTATAAGGGCCGGAAAAGCCCTGGATGGCGGGAAATTTTTCCAGGTAGGCGGGGTCGACCAGGTCCATGGGCATGAAACCCAGCTCGACAAAGGGCTTGCAGTTGTATTTGAGGATGGTATCCAGGATCAGGTCGGTGTATTTCCAACTGTAAACCGGGTACCCATGCTCATCTTCGAGGTAGGCGTTGGTGGAGCCCCACTTTGGAACGCCGTGGCAGTTCCCGGTGCAGAACAGGTGGTGCGCGCGCAGGTAATAGGGCTGCTCCTGGAACTGCTGGAATTTGGCCAACAGTTCCTGGCTTTCGGGGGTGTAGGTGTAGTTGCACTCGTCAAAACCAATATAGGTCCAGTTGTGGGAAAGATCGCCAAGCCATTGTCCCGCATCGACGCGTACATTGACCTTCTTTTGCATTTCCATCCCGCGCGCTCCTTATGGAGGGTTTGATGTTTGAAGCGGTACCAACACCGATATTGCAATTGTACTGCACGTCCGCCCTGGCTATTCTGGTAAACCGATAGCAGGTAAGATTTTATGACCCAAAAAATGAGCCAACCAGAAAAGCCAGCAGCCCAAAGGAGCCGCTCAGGTACAATGCACGCATCCAGCGGCGGCCTTCGGCAATGGATGGGCTTTTCAAGAGCCGGGCGACGAAGAAGATGATCAGAAGATCCAGCAGGGCTATTGGGAGCAGGTAGGATAGGCCTAACGCGCCCCAGGCGAGCGGCAGCAAGGTTAACAGCACCACCAGCCCAAAGAAAAACGCAGACAGGTGCAGGGCAGCCTGCTTCCCGCGCTGAATGGCGATGGAGCGCGAGCCGCGTTTCCGGTCGCCTTCGGCGTCCATGGCGTCCCCGGCGATTTCTTCGGCCAGGTCGAAGAAGAAGGCAATCAGGCCAAACAACCAGACCAGCTTGTTGAGGGATTGGCCGACCCCAATGCCGCCCAGCACAAAGGTCATGGCGACGGAGGCGCACACGATCAGGTTGCCCCAGATGCCCATGGCTTTCAGCTTCCAGTTGTACAGGAAACCCAGGACCCAGACGAGCAGGCTAAACCCGAGCGCGAGCGGATTTAAGGCCCAGGCAGCTGCCAGCCCGATCAAGCCCGCGAGGATGCCCAACGCCATCACTTCGGCTGGAGTGAGGAGGCCGGAAGGCAAGGGCCGCTGCGGCGCATTGATACGGTCCACTTCCAGATCGAAATAATCATTGGTGATGAGGGCGGAGCCGGACAGAAAGAAGCCGCAGGCAAACCCTAACAGTACCAGGCGCAGCGGGGGAAATTCGCCCAGGGCGAGCAGTTCCCCGATGACGACGCATATTCCGGCGGCGAAGGGAAGCTCGGGTCGAAAGATCTGAATGGCGCCCTTGATTTTCATTGGCAGAGTCACAGGCTTTTGCATGCTGGATTTATCACCTCGGGTTTGGGTATGGGACAATCTTGTCAGGGGAAACTGGCGTAATCATATCATTTTGTTTGCCGAATTCCGCGGGATTTTCCGGGCGCGTTTCATATTGTTGGGAAAGGAAAGGACCTGACCCCGCGGTTGCGGTAGCAACCGTGGCCCCTTCCCGGGGCGGCGCGACGGTAGTCGCGGAGGGGTGCCTTCTAAAGAACCGGGTAGATGTACGCGCTGATATATCTCCATCCCTGGGATCCACCGTAGGGTGGATCCGGCTCCACCCCCGTGGGCGGTATATTGAACGCATCGAACGCATTCAATCTTTGAAAGGGAACCAAACGCGTGAAAAAGTTTATACCTTCTTTTCTTATCCTGCTGCTTGGCGTGGGGCTTTATACACTGGTCACGTGGAAGTGGAATGTGGCTATCGCCGCCTGGCTGGCGCCGATCTTCTTGATGCGTTATTACCGCGGTCAGCGGCGCTGGGTAACCACGCTGCCGGCGGCCGGGCTGCTGTGGGCGGCTTCCTATGCTAACAAGACCGGCGTATGGAGTATGGAACCGGCGCTGGAGGTGGTTCTGCTGGGGATCGCGGCGGTCCCGATGATCGCCGCGCTGACCGCTGACCGTTTTACCGCACGGCGGCTGCCGCCCCTGTGGGCCACGCTGGTTTTCCCGGCGGTTTATGTCAGCCTGGACTATGCGGTCAGCTTCTTGCCGTTAGGCACAACGTTTTCATTGGCGGCCAGCCAGTTTCAGTTGGAACCGCTGCTGCAGATGGCGACGATTACCGGGATCTGGGGCATCGAATTCCTGGTGTTGTGGGCCGCGCCGGTGATCAATGCCTGGTGGGAGAGCGGGTTGGATGTGCAGCCGGTGCGCGTTCCCGTCATTGCCTACAGCCTGTGCCTGACGGGATTACTCCTGGCCGGCGGGCTGCGGCTGGTGTTTACCCGCCCGGTCACGCAGACGGTGCGGGTGGCCGGCGTGACGGTGGCGCACGCGCGGAATTATTGGGATGTGATTATCGATCAAGGCACCCCCGAAGCGCTAACGCGAGCTTATGCCGCGGAGTTTCAGCGGCTTGAGGATCAGCTTTTCGTGGAAAGCGAGAACGCCGCGCGCAGCGGCGCAAAGATAATCTTCTGGTCAGAGGCGGATGCGTTCATCCTGCCCGGGCAGGAACAGGTTTTCTTGCAGCGGGCGCGCGATTTTGCCCGCAAGCACCAGGTGTACTTTATGCCCGCTTACCAGGTGCTGCGCTACGGGGATACCAGCGGTTTCAACGGGCTGACAATGATTACGCCAGCCGGAGAAGCAGCCTACACCTATGAGAAAACGATGTCCTGGTATGCGACCACCTCGGATGGAGTGCTGCATTCGGTGGAAACGCCATACGGGCGCATTGGGGCAGCGGTTTGCTTTGACCTGGACTTCCCCCCACTGATCCGCCAAGGTTCCCAACAAGGGGTGGATATTATGCTGATCCCGGCTTTCGACACCTATGCGGCACGGGTGTACCATAGCGAAGTCGGGCTGCTGCGTGGGGTCGAAGATGGGTTCTCGGTGGCGCGGATGGTGAACGAAGGGACATCCATGGCGGTCGATTACCGGGGTCATCTACTGGCGGCGCAAGATTTCTTCACCACACCCGCGCGGGTGATGGTCGTCGATCTGCCAACTCGGGGGGTCACGACCCTTTACGGCAGGCTGGGGGACTGGTTCGCATGGTTATGCATTGCCCTTGGCGTGGGGAGCCTGGTCAGCATGGTTGTGAGACCGTGCGAGGCTGTCTCAAAAAGGATTTGAGACAGCCTCCTTTTTCGCAAAAAAACCAACCCTCCCAACCCCCCTTCCCAAAAATCGGGAAGGGGGGCTTTATTTGTATTTTGGGGTTATATTGCACAATTTTATTGTGCAATATAACCCCAAACCCCAGAGAAAAGCAGCGAGGAAGGCGCGCGATAACGGGGCGATTGCGGCACAGCAGCCAAAAGCCTTTTGAGACAGCCCCAGGCGAATTGATCTGGGTGGAGGCGGGCTCGTTCTGGATGACCCGGTAAAATATGAAGCGCTAACCGGCAGCGACCATTCAACGGTCCGCTGCCGGTTCGACGGTGGGTTTGTCCCTTTACAGGGAAATGACTTTCTCAGCTTTGGCCAAAGCCTCGATAATATCCGGCATGCCGCCCACGATGCCAACTTCCACTTTATGCTCCAGGTCGAAATAATCCAGGCAGGTTTTGCATAAAACCAGCTCAACCCCTTTGGTTTCAAACTGTTTTAGCTGGTCAAGGACAGGCGAGCCAGTGCAGGCCAGCCTGACGCCACCGGTATAAAACAGGATCTTGGCCGGGAGCAGGCCGGAACTCATTGAGCAGGGATAGGAATTTCTGGGCCAGCTTGCTCTGCAAATCCTCGGGCGCCTCACCCATGCCATAACGGGTAAAAAGTAAAACGGTCTGGTTATTCATGTGTTGCCCTCCTGATGGGTGGTTATTCCGGACAGTGGAACTGGCCGGTGGAAAACAAAAACGCTGCCGGCACATCGGCTGGCAGCGATCAAGAGGATCCATAGTACAGGCTCAGGACCGGCTTTGCGCGCCTTTGTGGTGGGGCAGGCGGATTAAGGACAGCCAACTGGCTGCCCAGATTGCATCGGTTCAGGTGAATAGCTGCATGATACCTTCACTTAATTCTTAACTGGTGCGTGGGTGTTTGATTTGCAATGGGCCTTTGTTCATTATAGCCCAGCTCTACTGGAGGTGTTGAGGGAGTTCCGTTACAGTTCCAGGTTTGCCCGTTCAAACTTGTGTTTGATCCAGACACCCTGGTCTTTGAAATAGGCGTCCAGGTAGGGAAAGGCAAACCAGACGATGCCAATGCCGAACATAACACCGGAAACCAGGCGCATGATCGAGTTGAAGGATCCCCAGGCATCACCGGCATAAAAGGTGGGGGGAAATGCGTTTTGGGTAAGCGCGGCCAACCAGGCGTTGCTGTCGCGAAAGCCCTGGTGCAGGCCATACAGATCGCTGACCAGGTGGGTCGTACCATCCAGTGTCATGGGGAGGAGAAATACCAGCAAACCTTTCCAGGAGATGGGGCGGATTTTCCGGCCGAACAACCACCACAGCCAGCCCATTATTAAAATGCTGGTGAACATATAAACCATGCGGTCCGACCAGGCCACTTTCCAGCCCAGGGCCGGGCTGCCAACAAACTGGCGCAGGATGAGCGGGTTATGGGCTGCGCTCCATTGGATGGGGATATCGGCCAGAGGAAGCATAATCTTTGGTCCGAAAAGGAAAAACGACCGATCCGGGAGCTGATGGCATAGGAAAGAATACAGCGTATAGATTAATTGCCCGAGCGAGGTGGACCCAGCCGACATGAAAACGGGAGCGAGGAAGGGCAGGCCAACGTACAACCCAAACAGGAGGCTGAAAATCGCCATCCAATGGCGGCAGAGGCGGTAGGCCAACCGGTGTAGTGTAATTGCGGTGGATTGTTTTGAGGGAGAAACACCAACGGTGGTTTGCATGTGGGGAAGCATTTACTGGACCCAATTGGATAGGATCTTGACTTCCTTATCGGGCTGGGTGGGATCATTCGTCTTAAGGTGCAGGCGGAAATCGTGCTTACCACCCATTTCACCATGCATCACATATTCGATTGAAACAAGCGTGCTTTCGCCGGGTTGGAGGGTCATCGAACCGATGGCCGGGGTGGGAGGTCAGCAGCCTTCTTTTATGACCAGAAACGGGGCTTCGGTAAAGCGAAGCGGCTGGTCGCCAATGTTGGTGACCCGGATGTCATCCCGGACGGGAGTGCCCAGTTTGATGTCCCCGCGGTCGATGGTATCGGTCTGCACTTTCAGCCGGGGCGCGCCTTTTACCGTAATGTTGGTTTTATCCTGGGAAGCGCTGCTCAAGACTGCCCATCCGGCAAACAGAACCAGCCCCAGGCCGACCAGCACCAGCCATAGCGGCAGCAGGCTGGGTTTTGATTTTGATTCGGCTTTCATTTTTGTACGATAACGGGCCATACGATTTTCCTTGAAACAAACAATTGGGTTCGGATAAAGCTTACCCTTTCTACAATACGGGTGTCAGCGCCATGTGGCGCATTTCCAGGTAGGCAAATTTGCCCATAGGGCATTGTGGATGGGATTGAAGTTCGCGCTGAAGGAGTAGGTGGGGGCATATGTGGTTTGAATTCGGGGTTGGAGGATTATCGTGGGCGCAGCGCGGGGCTAGAAAGATATAGGTTGCTGGATAGTCCCGCTGCGCCCCTACGGGTCGGATTACGGGTTGGAGGATGATGGTGGGTGATGAGGGTGGGTATATACTTGGGGAAGCATGGTGAATTCAAGGAGATGAGGCGATGACACCCGACCGATCTTTTATTGAGCGCAACCGCGCAGCCACAGAGCGGGTTCGCAAAATGGGCAGCCTGGGGGACGCCGAGCTGCAAACGCCCGTGGGGGAACACTGGACGGTGGCTGTTCTGCTGGCGCACCTGGCTTTCTGGGACCTACGCGTGCTGTTCGCGCTGGATCAAACCGAGCGAGATGGCAAGCTGTTCGCCCACCAGGCGGATATGTATGTCAATGACTATTCCTTTCCGCTGCTGGCCGCCATTCCCGCGCGTGAAGCCGTCCGGGTGGCTGTTGAGGCCGCTGAGGCACTGGATAAACGGTTGGAAACTTTCCCCTTTGAACTGCTAACGGAAGTTCAAATCTATAATAACCGCTGGGTGGACCGCTCACTGCACCGCAACGAGCACCTGAACGAGGCAGACGCGGCGCTGCAGATGAACAATCACCCGTAATTCATTTGTTTTGCTTTACCGGCAAGGTAAGGATGAAAGTCGCGCCCTGACCGGGCCGGCTGCGGGCAATAATTTCACCTTGATGGCGGTCGATGATCTTTTTGACGATTGCCAATCCCATGCCGTTGCCTTCGTACTGGCTGCGTCCTTGCAGGCGTTTGAAAGGCTGCAGCATCTGGTCGAAGTGCGTTTCATCGAACCCAATCCCGTTATCTTCAATCGAGATGCATACCAGCGGCTGGTTTGGGCTATTCCCCTGGATGATCTGGCTCGTTACCCGCACCACAGGCGGGGTGCCCGGTTTATGGAACTTGAGCGCGTTGGCGATGATGTTCTGCAAAGCCTGGTGGATCTGCATCGAATCGGCTTCAATGGACGGCAGGGATCCGATAATCACCTGTCCACCGGTGCGGTGGATGCGGGCTTCGAGATCCGAAACAACGTCTGCCGCCACACGCGACAGGTCCACCTGGGTAAAGGGCCGGCCCCGGGTGCTAACCCTGGACAGCTCAAGCAGATCCTGGATCATGGCTTGCATGCGTTCGCTGGCGCTGACCATGCGCTGGAAGCTGTCTTGCGTGCCGGCATCCAATTTGCCAGCCATTTTTTGCTGGATGGTATTGGCAAACAGCCGGATCTTGCGCAGCGGCTCTTGAAGATCGTGCGAGGCAACGAAGGCAAACTGCTCCAATTCCTGGTTGGAGCGCTGTAATTTTTCAGCGTAGTCCGCCAGAATGGTCTCGGCCTGTTTCACCTCATGGATATCGGTGGCGGTGCCAAACCAGCGGACCACCTGGCCCTGGCCGTCGCGCACCGGCCAGGCGCGGCTGAGATGCCAGCGGTAGCTGCCGTCGGCCATCTGCACGCGATGCTCGGCCTGGTATACCTCGCCGGATGTCACTGCATGCTGCCACGCATCCATGGTCAACCGCAGGTCATCGGGATGCAGAACGGGTCCCCACTCCCACTTTTCGCCATCCCGCGGGGCGATGCCGTTATACTCAAGATAGCGCCGGTTGTAATAATCGACTGAACCGTCTGGCATGGCCGTCCAGACCAACTGCGGCAGGGCATCCGCCAGCTGGCTGATGTTGCTCTCACTCTCCCGCAAGGCATTTTCCACCCGCTTGCGTTCGGTGAGATCCTGGATGACGTAGACGATCAGAATGACTTCCCCGGCGCTGCCGCGCACCGGCGCAACACTGTACGATACGATTCGTTCGTGGCCGATTAGCAAATTGCGCAGGCGGAGCTCATTATCCTGGACAAACTCGCCGCGCAGCGCCCGGGAGACCGGCCATTCTTCGACTGGCATGCACGTACCATCCAGGTGAAGCAGCTCGAACACTTTAATATACTTATCCAGCCGGTCAAACATATCTGCCAGGGATTGAAAACCATGCAGTTTCAGTCCCGCGCTGTTTAACGTCAGGGTATTGCCCTGCGAGTCACCGATGCCTACGCCAACCGGGAGGTTGTCAATAGCCGCGGCCAGTTTTCCACGTTCCACATCCAGATCACGGGCCAGCTCGCGATGTTTTCGCTCGCTGTCGCGCAGAGCTGCTTCTGCCTGTTTCTGTTCGGTGACATCGTGGATCGAGAGCAGCCCCATCACCACTTCGCCAGCATTATCGCGAATGGGGGTGCCCTGGTAGCTGAAGACGCGCTGCCAATCCGTTTGCCTGCGGCGAACCAGCACTTCATAATGGTGGAAGTTTTCTCCGCGCAGCAGGCGGGAGACCGGCCATTGTTCAAAAGGCAGGGGCTGGTCAGCGAGGGTGAAAAGCGCAAACATTTCCAGGACGTTATGGAGGAAGTCTACCTGAGCGTCGTGGCGGTCAAAGCCATGCATCTCCAGCGCCGCACGGTTCCAGTGCAGCGCGGCGCCTTGCGGGTTGACCACCACAAGCCCTTCTGGGAGGTTCTCAATGACGGCCCGCAGCCGTTCTTCGCTTTCACGGAGTTCTGCGTTGCGTTCCGCCAGCAGCGCTTCCGCTTTCTTCCGCTCGCTGATATCCCGCCAGGCAACTACGCCGCCCACGATCTTGCCGGAAGTATCCCGAATGGGGCCGGCATTACATGAAAGGGGCAGGCGCGTGCCGTTCGCGTTGACCTGGACTACTTCGATGTTTTTCAGGACTTCTCCGCGCTGGATGGCCCGTACCAGGGGGAGCTCCTGAATGGGTAACAAGCGCGTGCCGCTCTCATCGTAGATTTTCCATTCATCGGCAACCTGCTGCGCGGTTTTCTGAGCGTGCGGGCCACCCAGGATTTCTTGACCATAACGGCTAACCATGCGGATGGTGGCATCCGGAGCCTCGGCAATGGTGATGCCTTCGGGCACGTTTTCCATCAGCGCGGCCAGGGTGCGCTGGCCTTCTTCAGCCTCGGCTAAGGCCAGCTGCAGCTGGGCCTCCCGCTCCTGGAGCGAACGTTCAATAAGGCTGCGTTCGGTGATATCGATAAAAGCGGCGACGGCTCCGCGCGGCTGGCCGTCTTCGCCCAGCAAGGGGGTGACGTTGCCAAGCAGATGCACCTGGCTGCCGTTATCGAAGACCACATCTTCTTCGAAATTGCGGATGGGTTTTCCCGTGGCCGCGGTGATTTGCAGGGGTAGTTCTTGGGGGGCCAGTTCTTTGCCATTTTGAAATACCCGAAAATTGCCCGGCGCCCGCCCTTCGCCGGCGGATTTCGAAAGATTTCCGCCGGGTGGGATGCGTAAAAATTCGTGCGCCGCCCAGTTCCCAAATACTTCCCTGGCTTGCGCGTCATGGGTCACCCACACGATGGCGGGAACGGCATCCAGAAGCGCATTTATTTCGGCCAGTTTGGCTCTTTCACGCGCTTCGCTCTGGCGAAGGGCGTGTTCTTTCTGTTTAATTTCAACGGCATAACGAATGGCGCGTTCGAGCAGCAGAGGATTGGCCTCATCCTTGGTCAGGTACAGGGTTGCACCGGCTCGCATCGCCTCCAGGTCAACCTCATAGCTGCCCCGACTGGTGAAGAGGATCAGCGGCGCGGGGTAGTTGCGCGCGGCTGCCTCACGGATAAGCTCCAACCCGTTGTGCATGCCCAGTTCATAGTCGATCAGAACTGCCTGGTAATCGCTGGCAGCGGAGTCATTTGGATGCGGGCGTTGATATGAATTTCCGTTGGGCCCCGGCGGCGGGTGAGGAGTTTTTCGCGCCCTGTTTGAAAATCCGAAGCCCATTCAATGATATATTTTCTGCCTTTGGCTTCAGCGAGCATCGCACGCACCAGGATGAATTCTTCTTCGTCATCATCAATGATGAGGATTTTCCACGGTTTATTGGATGGGGCTGGTTCAGGCGAATGAACATCCATACAGCAAAACCCTTTCCAGATCGATTGCGTTGGAATATTAAAACAGAATGCGCAAGCAGAAAATCAATTGGGTATATCATAACAAATTTTATCAAAAAAAGAAGGATTGTGCGGTTAATCGCAGCCAGGCCGCGAAAAATCCATCCTCCTTCTGAACCAAAGCGGACTATAACCCAGCCGGGGTAGATCCTATTCCATCCATGCGGGAAGCCTGCTACGCGTCTTTTGGCTTCCACTTCTCCCAGGCAGATGCTTTTGAATCAAACGTAAGGTCTGCCCAGCGCTGGATGGACAGTTCCATATAAACGACGCTGGCGGTGGGCAGGCTTTCAACTTCTCCGGTTAGCTGCTGGAGGAGGCTCTCGAGACCCGGGTTGTGGCCGATGACCATGACGCGGTCCGCCTGTTCGGGGGCATGCACCAGCGCGTCGATAATCGCGGGGGGCTCGGCCATGTATAAGGCTTCGATGGCCTGCAAGGTGAGCTCTTCGCAACAATTTTGGAGGAGCACACTGGCCGTTTCCCGGCAGCGCAGGGCAGTGGACGTCAGGATGACCTGTGGAAACAATTCTTTTTCCTGGAGGAGTTCGCTCATTTTCGGAGCGTCTTTTTCTCCGCGGCGGTTTAGCGGACGCTCTTTATCAGGAAGCTTGCTGTTTTTCCAGCTGGACTTCGCATGCCGCATTAAGAGTAAGGTTTTCATATTTTTTTCCCCTTCATTTGCCGATGATCGGACCCGGCGCGTACGAATTGATTTATTTTGAGCGTTTGGGGCACGCCCGGGCAGGCTTGCGATGGACTGCGCGGGCGCAGCATACAGTTAGTTGGCCTTGCCACCCGCAGCGCTAGAGCCCTACAAGATGAGAGGCAACTTCCCAAATGAATTATATTCCCAATGCTGGCCGTTGGAAAACATTAACAAATCGATAACATGGATTAAAAATCCCCGCCTATTGTGCGGGGGTTTCGAAAATCAGGTAAGAGGCGGTTTTTTTAAGCGTACCTGGGCCGGATACCTTTGTAAACCTGCATCCCAGAAAGGGTGCGCAGGATGGTTTCCGGCGGGCGCTGTATGGCTTCGCCGAGTTGGGTGGGCGTCATGGGTTCGTTGCCATTGGCCAGCAGCACCCGGAAAACAGAATCTACCAGGGCCATGTTCGAGGTTACAAAATCGGGCTGCCGGGCGCAGTGGGACATTAGAATATGCTGCAGCCCATCCACGGTGCGAATCTCGGCCGTTTCGGGATCGATCCAATCGACGCGGATCTCCTGGCCGGTATCGGAAAAGGCGGCTTGATGTTCCTGGCAAAGGTAGCTGTAAAGAAAAATTCGCCAGTTGTTATCGTGCTGCTTCCACCAGTCGAAATCAATTTGGAAGGGTGTTTCCACAGTGGGCTTTACCAGGCTGAAGCGCTTGGCATCAATCATTGTCACCTCCGGAGGTATCGTCCAGGCGGAAGTACAGGTTTCCAAGGTGTTTGGCCCAGGTACTTTCGAGCAGCAGGTTGAGGATGGCGCCAGGCGGGCAGCGGCGGAGGATATTTACACCGGCATATAGTTCTTCCGCATGCACGTGGCTCTGGGGACTGAGCTTGGCCATTTCCACCAGCGTCTGGCGGACCGTTTGGTACAGCTGGGGGCGCTGTTTGTTATTGCGGTCCCAAACCTTGTCCAGCGCTTCCACGTCTGACGTGACGATTGCCATGCGCTCATCTACCGCGGCGGCGCTGTTATGTTTTAGCATGGAGAAAACAACTCCGCCATCGGAGCCAATGATGGCTGTGCGGATCCATTCGCGGGTTGGCCGTTTTTTATCCGCGCGGATGATGATTTCTCCGGGGTTCTTGCCCTGACGGATATGGATCAGGCTGCCGGCAATTAATCCCTGGGATTGGTACCAGTCTCTCAGTCCAAAGACGTACTGGTTGTTACGCACCACCCAGCCGGAGAACTTCTCGTTCGAATTTTTGTCCACGAAAGTGAACTGGATGCGCGGGGATTCGTAGGCGGTTGGAAAAAGGTTGACCAGATTCCCTGCCAGGGGCAGGGTGCCAGCGCGCCAGTGGGGGTAGAGCAGGCTGAGGGTTACTTCTTCCACCGGTTTTTCGGAGGGTGGGTTGAGGGCCGGCTCCAGCTCATCGAGGACATCGGGGCCAAAATCGTTGAGCATGGCATAGGTGTCATCGCGGTATGCTTGGGGCGGGTTGGGGAAACGCAGGAACATGGGGACTTCCCGGACTGGTTCCGGCTCCAGGCGGTTCAGATACCAGGTTACTTCGCCTGCCGCGCCAACTTCGTCGAAGCGTTTGTCTTCCTGAAGCGCGAGGTTCAGGGAGAATTCATTCAGGTTCGCATCCACATCTTGCGGCAGGTCGATCTGTTCCATCAGCGCCTGAGTAGGTAACGGGCCGCCGCCCATCATGTCGAGCACGGCTTCCGCCAGGTTCAAATGGCCGGCGTTAATATCCACCAGCAGCGCGCGCGGAAACCACATCCAGGCAATGCGGACCAGGCCGGGGCTGCTCTCCAGCGCATCGGTCAGAAGCCGGTTAAGCTCTTTGCCATAATTCTTTAGAACGTAGTCAGGGTCTAAGAGAGGATCATCCGCGTTGAAGCTGACCGGCTGGTTTAGTTTATGGTTCTCGACCCCGGCGGCAAACTGGCGTTTTTCGCCATTTTTCAGCTCTACCTCAATCACTTCAAACGGGGGTAGTTCCGGGTTACTTCCAGGCCGGGCACTGACGACTTTCCCTTTTTGCCAATCCAGGGCCGGAAATTGGAGCGTCCGGCCAACCTGGTAATGTTCTTTGGGATAGTAAATATCTCCGCCTGCCTGCTGCTGCTTCTGCATGGCGTCTTTTTCTTGCTGGATACGCACCGGAACCAGGGCACGAAGAAGCTCTGCGGAGGTCTGGGGTTTTTCAACCTCGAGTAAATAACTATAAAGGAAATCTAGATCCTGGTCGGTGACTTCAAATTGCGTCCAGTAGTCTTTGCGCAGCGATATAGGTGCTATAACCATTCGAATCCCACTTATTATCCCCATATTTGGGGAAGGTAATAAAATTCACAAAACTTGCCGCGTTTATTATACCCCAGCTTCCAAAGGGGGCAAGTTTATGGAAAGACCTTTTCCAGCCAGGTGAGCGGGTTTACCTGCACGCCATTGACCCAAATTTCCCAGTGCAAGTGCGGGCCGGTGATCCGCCCGGTGCCGCCTGATTTTCCGATTTCCTGGCCGGTTTCCACCCGGTCGCCGACTTTGACATCGATCACATCCTGGTGGAAAAAGGCGCTGTAGACCCCATGACCGTGATCGATATAGGTCGCGTTGCCGCGCACGGTGAGCGGGCCGGCAAAGACGACGATGCCTGGGGCGGGGGCTTTCACCGGCAGCCCAATACCACCGCCGTAATCGACGCCGGTATGGAAGGCGCTGATTGGCCCATCATTATAGGAGCGGCGGGTGCCAAACCAGGATGTTATCCATTCCGGATCATAGCCGGGAACAGCAAAAAGGCCGTCCCAGTACTTTTCGGGGGTAAAGGGGGTAATGATGGTTTTGACCAGGTCTTCTTCGGGCTTCGTGTTGGCCGGGTCCAGCGTGATGGGATCCACGCCCTGGATCTTTTCCTGGGCATAGCCCAGCGACTGCAGGATGACCATTTGCTCGAAGGAGAAGTGGGCGCCGTCTGGCATTTTGCCTTGCAGGGTGAATGGGTAGATGCCCGGGTCGGCCATGGCATGCACGCCTTGGAGCGCCACATAGGTATTTTCACCGTCCAGGGAAGAAATGCAGCTCCCGGCCGGCCAGGCTGCCGGTCAGTTCGAGTGGTTGGGTGGTCGTGATTTTTACGACCGCGGTTTCTCCCTGCTGGATTGGCAGCGGGTCTACCTGGAGGGTTTGAATCACGGGGGAGATCAGGCCAACGTTCTCGGGTGTTTCAGAGGCTGGCGCGTCCGCCGCCTGGTCAAAAATGGCTTCCCCGGGCAGGAGATCCCAGGTGGAACTAGACTGGTTTATTTCCGCCAGCAGCCAGGGATTTTGTTTGTTTTGGACTGCTACTTGAAACAAGGATTGGTTCTCGGCCAGCAGGTGACGGCTTTGCGGCTGCTTGAAATTCTCTTTTTCGGGGACAATCAGGTTTGCTCCGGCAAACACTTCGGCCGGGCTGGTGATGCGGTTGAGTTTGCCAATCTGGTCTACGTCGACCTGATTGCGGATGCTCAACGAGCGCAGGGATTCGCCCAGGGAAATGCTTTCGGTCATGAGCGTGCCCTGGACGCCTTCCAGGCCTGGGATTACCAATGGAGCGCCGATGGAGAGCATGTTCGGGTCGACGCTGGGGTTGGCTTTGACGATGTCATCCACCGTTACCCCAAACATAACCGCGACGGAATAGAAGGTATCCCCGCTCTGGATCAAATAAATGGGTCCACTGGGGGGGCTATCCTGGGCCTTGACAATTGGGTGAGGGTAGAACAGGAGCAACAGGAAAAGCAAACTGGAAATGCGTTTTAGCATTGAGCGATCACCAGCTGGTCACCAATCTCAAAATCTTTGAGCCGGTCAGGATGCGTTTCGAGCACGTATTTGGCGGCTTTGGCCGGGGCGTATGCCGGCCGCCAGCGCCGGGCATATTTTAAGTCAACGACCCGCAACTGCTCATCGGCCCAGACGACGGCAATATCGAAGTTCATAAAGAACATGTGGATAGCGGCGTCCAGCCGGTCGGCGCGCGGTTGAACCATTAACAGGCCAGCATGCGGGCGAATCGATTTTTGGAACATTAACCCGCGCAGCCGGCCCAGGAACGAAGCGCAATAATGGGCCTGGAGGGGTTCTTTGGTTGGGTGGGTCTGGTTATGAATAAGAACGAGCTGCATGGATGGGTAACGGATCGATCAAGACGTTTGCTGCGAACTGCGGTTCAGCACCCGATCGATACTGTCGAGCAGTTCCTGGGGACGGAAGGGTTTCGAGACGTAGTCATCTACTTTGGCGATATGCAGACCCAGAACGCGGTCGATCGCCTGTGCTTTCGCGGTAACAACGATCACCGGGATGTCGCGGGTTTTCTCGTTGGCTTTTAGCTGCTGGTAAACTTCCCATCCATCCATACCCGGCATCATCAGATCTAACAGGATCAGGTCAGGAGGTTCCTGGGAGATGATGTCCAGACCGTTTCGTCCGCCGTGGGCACCCTTTACCTGGAATCCGCGACGGTTTAAAATCAGCACGACCAGGTCGATCATCTCCTGATCATCTTCGATGTATACAACCCGGCGGGAGGTCTCTTGGCTCATGATTTGTCCTCTTATTGTTTCCAAGTAAGTTTACCACACAGGGATATAATCAGGCAACCGGAAATGGGGTAGGAACAGGGCTTTCACAAAGTCGATCGCTTTGTGAAAGCCCGAACCAGAAGGCCATCCCCCGGCCCCTTCCAGCGCTTGCGAAGCAAGCACAGCTTCGCAAGCGCTGGAAGGGGAGAAAAGAGATTTTGGGGCAGCGGTGGCGCAAAGCGGCCACCGCTGCCCCAAACCCCGAAAAAAGGGAAGTGACTTTGTGGAAACCGTGGGGTAGGAACAGGGCTTTTCACAAAGTATGCGAAACGCCCTGGCGCAGGCCGGGAGAGCCCTCCACCGGCCCCTCCCGGCTGGAAAAGACCGCCGGAAAGGGAGAAAAATTTTTCTTTGGGGCTGCGGGGTTGCGGGGCAACCCCTACAAACGGAAACGGGTGACGTAAAATTCAACGAACGTAGAGAAAGCCACAGGGTATAGAAATGCATCGTTTGGCGATGAAGGAGGAGGAACAACCATGCGAATCACTAGCTGGAATGTAAATGGCATTCGCGCGGCGATTAAGAAAGGGGCGCTGGATTGGGTGCTGGGGCAGGCGGCGCAGGGAAGGGCGATAGACGTTTTTTGCTTGCAAGAGGTCAAGGCGCAGCGCGAACAGCTCCCCGATGAAAACCGGGAAATCCCCGGCTATACCAGTTACTGGAACTCGGCAAAGCGCCCGGGTTACAGCGGGGTGGCGGTTTACAGCCGGATCGAGCCGCTATCGGTGGTATACGGGCTGGGCGATGAGCGTTTTGACGATGAGGGCCGGGTGATCCGGCTGCATTATCCAGGGTTGATTCTGTATAATATTTACTTCCCCAACGGGGGGCGCGGGCAGGACCGGGTGACGTACAAACTCGACTTTTACGCCTGCCTGCTTGAGCAGTGCGACCAGTTCCATGCCGACGGCGAGCGAGTGGTGATCACCGGGGATTTCAACACGGCCCACCGCGAAATCGACCTGGCACACCCGAAATCCAACGAGAAAATCTCCGGATTTTTACCGGAGGAACGCGCCTGGCTCGACCGCTACCTGGAGCACGGGTTTGTCGATATTTATCGCATCTTGTATCCTGAGCGGGTGCAGTATACCTGGTGGACATTTATCACCAATGCGCGGGCCAGGAACGTGGGCTGGCGGCTTGACTTTTTTATGATCTCCGAGGCGCTGGCGGCCCGGGCGGAAGATGTGCTCATCCACGATGAGGTTCCTGGTTCGGATCACTGCCCGGTGACGCTGGTGTTGAAAGATTAGGGTGTATGGGGTTTGCGGATGGAGATAGGGTGCTCATCGCCTGTCAACCGAATAAACCCTGAGCGATCCGGTAAAGAATAGGTTATAATTTGGACAAGGTTTGATTGATTGTAAAAGTTGATGGGCAACCCGTACTGGAGGGTCTGGCAAGCATGGCAAAACAGAGAATACTGTTGGTTGACGATCACGAAGTAGTCCGGTTGGGTCTGAAGGCATTATTGGAGCATCATGCCCAGTTCGAGGTGGTTGGCGAAGCCTCCAATGCAAAAGAGGCGCTGGAGCAGGTGGGGCGGATGCACCCCGATATTGTCCTGATGGATATCCGGCTGCCGGGAACCTCCGGGATCGAATCGTGCGAGGAAATCATCAAGCAGTATCCCGAGACGCGCGTGGTCATGCTGACCTCGTATGCCGAGGATGAGATGCTCTTTTCGGCGATCCGGGCAGGAGCCTCGGGGTACATTCTCAAACAAATTGGCGGGGAAGACCTGGTGCGCGCGCTGGAAGCGGTGGGCCGCGGCGAGGCGATGTTAGACCCCGGGGTTACCCAGCGGGTATTCCAGGAAGTACGCCGGGCGGTGAAAGAGGAAGAAGCCTCGGCCTTCGTCAACCTCAGCCAGCAGGAGCGGCATGTGCTGCTGCTGGTCTCGGAAGGCAAGACGAACCGCGAGATCGCTAAAGCGCTGTTTTTGGGCGAGGGCACGGTGCGCAATTATGTCAGCAGTATTCTTTCCAAGCTGGGGGTGAGCAACCGGGCGGAAGCCGCGGCGTATGCGGTGGAGCATAATTTGAAAGAGTATTTGTAAAGATGATGGGGTGATCTTTTTAATATCGCCCGAATTTCCCTAGATACCCCAGGCGGTTGAAACCGCGGCAACGCGCGACAGGATTAGTCGCGTATACAAAATCCGCCTACGCGGACTAGAAGATAGAAACGCGTGTAGTTTTACAGTCCACGAGTGCAGCGAGCTTGTTGCTTTCGTGGACTGTATATTCGTGTAGTGACTTATTTAAATGGCAAAATTTCGCCATCCGCCAGTCGTTTCGCTTATCCCCTCTGGTCGGGCTTGTGGGGAACTACGTCGCTGGTTTCGAGGTAGAAATCGAGGAGGCGCTGTTTCAGATCGGCCTGGACCGCGGAGAGGGCGGGGTCGTCGATGCGGTTGTGCAGCTCGCGGGGATCTTCCTGTAAATCGTACAATTCGTCCAGCTCATAGAGGCGGTGGACGTATTTATAACGGCGGGTGCGGAACATGCTGGCCCGGGTATGGGCGGGGCCTGCTTCGCTTTGCAGGCTCATGCGCGGCCAGTAGAGGAAGTCTTTGCCGCGCGGGGATTCGCGCTCCATGCAGTGGACTTCGCCATGAAGGCGGCCGCCTTCGCAGAAGACCGCGTCGCGGTGGGTGACGGATTGGCCGGCGAGCAGGGGTTTGAGCGAGCGGCCAAAATGCGTATAGCCAGGCTGGAGACCGGTAAAATCTTCCACGGTGGCGCGGAAATCGACCAGCTCGACCAGCGCGTCATTCACGCCAGGCCGGACGGGGACGCCCGCCGGGGGCTTGACGATGAAGGGCACATGAGTCAGGCAGTCTTCGAAGGTGTTCTGGGTCTTTTCCACCAGCCCGTAGTCGCCGGTAAAGTCGCCGTGGTCGGCGAAGAGGAAGACGGCGGTATCATCATAGATGCCGGCCTCTTTCAGGGCCTGAAGGATGAGCCCGAACTGGTGGTCGGTGCGGGCGCACATCCCGTAATAGGTGGCGCGCAGCTCGGCCCAACGTTCTTCGCTCCAACTACCCAGGCCCTGGCGGCCGGACAGGCCTTTGAGGATGCTGGGTTTGCGGGTCCAATCGGCTGGGGCGGGAGCGCGCGGCGGAACGGCTGCCCGGTCGACCTGGCTGTACCAGGGATCTTCCACGCCGTAGGGTGGGTGCGGGTAGCCGATGGCCAGGAACAGGCACAGGGGTTGATCCGGCGGGCGGTGCTTGATTTGCTGGATGGCGGCAAAAACCACGTCCCAATCGCCGTCGTAGACAAAATTTTCCTCGGGCGGGAAGCCGGCCGGTTTCTGGATGCGCCCGGCATAAAACGAGTAGTAGCGGTCGCCGTCCGGGCTGCCGCGCCAGGAGGGATCGTTGTGCAGATCCTGGCGGAGCGGGTGGCCGCGGCTGCCGGTCTGGTAGCGCACGGTACAGTAATCGGCGTACCCATTCTGCCCGGGGACCAGGTCATTCTTTCCGCCCCACCAGACGAAGTAGCCGGCTTCTTTTAGATCGCGGAGCAGCATGGGTTCGTCGGGCTGGAGCATGTGGAACATGGTGCGATGCCCGCGCACGCGCGGGTACCAGCCGCTCATAAAGGAACAGCGGCTGGGCGTGCAGACCGGGTTCTGGCAGAACGTGTTTGAAAAGGAGACACCCTCCGCAGCGACCAGCCGGTCGATGTTTGGCGTTTGTACTGCGGGATGTCCGAGGTGGCCAAGCGTGTCGCCCCGCCACTGGTCGGGGTTGAAGATCAGGATGTGGGGAGGTTGGGTCATATTTGCTCGAATTGAATGGGATGGAATGGTGAAAACTTGCATGAATAGTGTACCACCGGCAAAGTTGCCCGGGTAACCTTCTACCTGTTTCTTTTGCCTCCATGCTAAAATCGTGTCTATGAACAATACTGTGGGCCCGTCTTCAGGGAATAGTTCGGGGGGTGGCCGGTTTCCGCTGTCCAGGCGCAACCTGGCAATCCTGTTGATGGTAGCGGGCGCGGCTGCTTTTGTGTATTCGCGGGTGGCGTACGCCGACCAGGTGTTGTGCCTGCTGGGCAGCACCCTGATTGTATTTGTTGGGTTAGGGGTTGCCCTATCCGCGCGCAACCCGAACCTGGATTCGAAAAAGGAGCAGCCCGCCCGGCAAAAGCCGGCTGAACCGCCCAGCCCGATTTTTCGGCGCACGATCCCACCGGGACTGCGGGCGGAAGTCCGGCGCCGGTCAACCGCGCCGCAGCCCCCATCATCCGCGGCTGGTAACGAAACCCAGGAACCGCCGGTTGGACGGACGCCGGCAGCAGTCGGCGATCTTCCGGAGACGGGAGCATTGTTGGGCCGGGTGATCGCGCTGCTGGACCAGCAGGGCGCCCAGGTGGAGATCGACACCCAGCGCGAGGATGCCAGCGGCAGCCGGGGGATCCTGCGGGTGCAATCACAGGAAGGGCTGCCGTACAGCCTGTTAGTCCTGGAAGGCGCCGACCCGGTAGATGCGGCGGATGTGCGCGCGTTATTCGCACTGGTGACGAGCAGCGGCAGCGCCGCCGGGTACCTGATCGCTTCCGCGCCGTTTACCCAGCGCGCCTACGAATGGGCCGGTCAGCGCCATATTCACCTGGTGCGCGAAGATGAATTGGATGAAATGAGTATTTAGATTTAGACGCGCAGGTGAAGGATGATTCAAAATATTATCTGGGATGTGGACGGCACCCTTTTTGACACGTATCCTGCCATTGCCAGGGCGTTCCAGTCGGCGCTCAACGATTGCGGAACCGCGGCGCCAATCGAATGGATTTCAAAGCTTGCGCAGGTTTCGCTTGGACACTGCGTCGCAACGCTGGCGGAGCAATATCATCTGAATGAGAATGAAATCGGGCAGAAATTTAATTTTTATTACGATCTGGTGAAACCGGAAGACCAGCCTCCGTTCCCTGGGGTGGTCACCATCTGCGAAACGATGTGCGGCATGGGCGGAAAAAATGTGATTGTGACCCACCGCGGGCGGGCGAGTACCGAGGAACTGCTGGATGCGCACAAGATGACCCGGCTGTTTGCGGGTTGGATCACCCGTGATGACGGGTACGCCAAGAAGCCGGACCCCGCCGCATTCGAAGCGGCCGTACGGCAATACGGCTTGTCGCGGGAAGAGACGATCACGGTTGGAGATCGAGAAATCGACATCAGCGCGGGACAGGGCGCGGGATTGTTCTCCTGCTTGTTTGGGAAGAATGAGTCCGCGGCGGATTGGCGGTTTCAAAACTTCGCGGAACTGCATGCTTATATCCTCAAAGTAAATATGAAAACCGGGTAGGTAGAAGTCGCTGTCCGTTATTTGCCAGCCGTAACTAAATGAATAGGGGCTCCAGGCAGAGGATACTAAGTTCCGGAAACGGATATAATTGGTATAATTCAGTATCCTGGCATTCCTGAAGGATTATTCTGGGACGAAACGTAATCCGCGGCGCATGATTTCGGTTGGTTTGAAGGTCGACATGGCGTTTAATGTACCGCGTATCCGGAACATAGCGAAAACGAAAGGTAATAACACCCCCGGGCCAGCCTGACCGGGGCCAGTGTTCACACCCAGGAGAGAGGAAATGCAAATATGACCGAATACGAGGCGATGCAGAAACAGTTGGCCCGGGGTTGGAACACCTGGAACACGCGCAGCGTGCTTTCGCACGTGCTGCTGCCGGAAGGTTTCGCGCTGAACCTGGGTGTGCGCGAGTACGTGGGGCGGCGCAATTTACCCGAAGCCTTGATCGGGCGGCGGGGAGCGGAGGAAGAACGCATTCACCCCGGCCCGCACGCTTACGACGGCAGTTATTCCGAGCTAACCCTCGCGTGGCAGGGGAATACGCTTCTGGTACAGTCGGCGTGTGACGGCGACGAGCTGGTGCTGCTGGCGACCCCGCTGTCGATCCACCCGGAAGCCATGCGGCCGCCGCTGCTGGTGGTGGAGTCGGGTATCCTTTGGAACCGTTCGGGGTTCCTATCATTAGAAGATGGCGCTTTAAAAGGCCATTTCGCCAGCCGAACGGTCTGGGTGTATGGGACGAAAACGCTGACGCCTGATCCGCACATCGTATCGCAGACGCCTTACCTGTCGATGTCTCTGGACAGCGCGGTGGGCGTTTCGACCGGGCGCCGGCGCGCGATCGAGGAAATTCAGCAGATTACTGCCGCTCGCCGGGAGGAATTTTTGCAGCACTTTGACATGTACGGACCGCTGGCGGAAGTAAGCAAAGCCATCCAGACTGCCGTGGCCTGGGATACGATATACGAGCCGGAACACGACCGGGTGGTTTCACCGGTCAGCCGGATTTGGAATATAGGGTGGGGCGGTTACGTGCTGTTTGAGTGGGACACGTATTTCGCCGCGTACCTGGCTGCGGCGGAGAACAAGGAAATCGCCTATGCCAACGCGGTGGAAATGACCCGCGAAGCGACCGAAAGCGGACTGGTGCCCAATTTCGCCGCGGTGAACGGGATGTCCTCGCGCGACCGTTCGGAGCCGCCGGTGGGGGCGTTGATGTGCCGCGAGCTGTACCGTAAGTTCGACGAGCGCTGGTTCTTGAAAGAGGTGTTCCCGAACCTGCTGCGCTGGAACCGCTGGTGGCACGAGCACCGCCGCCTGGATGGCCTGCTGTGTTGGGGTTCGGAGCCGTATGCACCTGTGCTGGGCAGCGAGCTGGAGCGGGAGGTCAACCACCGCCAGGGAGCGGCCTGGGAATCGGGGTTGGACAACCTGCCGGTATACGATGAGATCGGTTTTGACGGCGAAAAGCACCTGATGCTGATCCAGGATGCCGGGCTGAACGGTCTGTATGTAGCAGACTGCGAGGCGCTGGCGGAAATCGCCGCGGTGTTAGGGGAGCAGGTGGCAGAATATGAGCTGCGCCTGCGGGCGGAGGTGTATCGCCAGGCGCTGGAGCGGTTATGGGATGAACAAAGCGGGATCTACCGCAACCGGAGGGTGGATACCGGCACGTTCAGCCAGCGCATCGCCCCGACCAGCTTCTACCCGCTGCTGGCAAAAGCGCCCACCCAGGCCCAGGCGGAGCGCATGCTGCGCGAGCATTTCTACAATTCGGAAGAGTTCTGGGGGGAGTGGATCCTCCCGAGTATCGCGCGCAACGATCCGGCCTACGCGGATCAGGATTACTGGCGCGGGCGGATCTGGGGGCCGATGAATTTCCTGGTTTACCTGGGCTTGCGCAACTACGATTTACCGCAAGCGCGCAAGGACCTGGCCGAAAAATCGGCGAAACTGCTACTGAAGGAATGGCTGAAAAAAGGTCACGTGCACGAGAATTATAACGGCGACACAGGCGAGGGCTGCGACGTGGGCAACAGCGATGCGTTTTATCATTGGGGCGGGCTGCTGGGGATGATTGCATTAATTGAAGCCGGGTTTATGCCGGCGCCGGAAGGCGCGGTCTCGTAGGAATGGGATGCATCTCGCAATTGCGACCTGGGTCAAGGAGCTTTTTATTGAAACCGATTAACCGTTTTCTTATTGCTATATTCGTATGTCTGGCGCTGGCGGTAGGATCGTATATCTGGGTGACGCAAATGCTCGATTCGCTGTATAACTTGCGCTCGCCTTTAAAGGATCAGCGAATCACACCGGGTGAGCCGGTTGGCCCGCCCGCGACCCGGCGGGTGGTTTTTGTGCTGGTGGATGGGCTGCGGTATGACACGGCCATGAACAGCGAAATAATGCCTACCCTGGCCCAACTGCGCCAGGCGGGGGCATCCGCGAAGGGACACAGCCGCCCGCCTTCGTATTCCCAACCGGGGTATTCGACCCTGATGACCGGGGCGTGGCCGGGGATCAATGACGGCCCGGTGATGAACTGGGACTATTATGAAATCCCCACCTGGACGCAGGATAATTTGTTCTCGGCAACCACCCGGGCCGGGATGAAAACAGCTGTTTCGGCGTATCATTGGTTCGAAAAGCTGATCCCGAGCGAGGATACATCGGCCTCATTCTATAGCCAGGACAGCGATTCAGCCTCGGACACGTCGATTGTGGATGCGGCGCTTGTCTGGCTGGACGACCCGCGCGCTTACCAGTTTGTGCTGATCCACCTTATGCAGGTCGATTATGCGGGGCATAAACAAGGCGGCCCGCGCAGCGAGAACTGGGCCGCGGCTGCCCAGCGCACGGACGGGCTGCTGGATAAAATTCTCCAAAAACTTGATTTGACGCTGGATACGATACTGGTGTCGAGCGATCATGGGCACATTGCCCGAGGCGGGCACGGCGGTTACGACCCGGACACACTACAGGAGCCCTTCGTTCTGGCAGGTGCGAGCGTGCTGCCAGGCGCGTATGAAGATGTGCAAATGGTTGACCTGGCCCCCACCATCGCAACGCTTTTGGGGGTGAACATCCCGGCCAGCAACCAGGGATTAGCGCAAACCGGCATGCTGGCGCTGCCGGCGGTCACGATTGCCCATCTGCCCGCGGCTTTGGCATCGCAACAGGAGCAAATGGTAAACGCTTATGGGGCCGGCATCGGTGAAGAAGTGCAGCGGCCGGTGACTGAGGATGTAAACGGGTGGCAGGCTTCCTTGCAAGCCGCCCAAACCGCCCGGTTGACGCGCGAGCGATTGTGGCGCGGGCCGCTGGCTCTGGCAGGCGCGGCGGCGTTGCTGTGGATGCTGCGCCGCCTGGGCGGGCGGCGGCCGGGTTGGCGGGCAGCCTGCGCAATGATTTACCTGCTGGTATTCAACCTGCGCTATGCCGTGATGGACGGCAGGACCTATTCTTTTAGCTCGGTCTCAAGCCTGCCGCAGTTATTCGAATATGTGGGGATCACGACTGCATTCGCGTTGTTTTTGAGCTGGCTGGTGTACGTCTGGCGGGCAAACTTGCTGCGCTGCGCGCCATACGAAGCGGCGGTAAAATCACTGAAATATTCGCTGACCGTGCTGGCTATTTTAGCCCTGCCGGCCTTGACGAACTACCTGCTCAACGGGCTGGTGGCTCGCTGGAACGTGCCCGAACCGGTCAGCTTTTTTCTCGGATTGCTGGCGCTGATGCAGATTTCCTTCGTGGCTCTCAGCGGCCTGCTATTTTCAGGTCTGGCGGCGTTCGCTGCCTGGCTGCTGCGCACTGAAAAACGCCAGGCCCTGGCCGGGTCGGTCAAGCCTTCCGCGGATTAGGACGCTACAGCAAGCTCATTTGCTGAGGTTCATCCGGGGCGAGCAGGCCGTTTTCACGCAGCCATTCGGGCGCGGGGCCTTGCCAGCCAAAGCGTTTTAAATCGATGCGCTCGCGGGCATCGAAGACAATCCCTTCGGCTTCCAGCAGCTTACGCTGTTCGCCGGATCCCTGCCGGGCGCTAATTTTGCCCTGGGAGTTGATCACCCGCTGCCAGGGAACGCCGTCCGGGCTGGCTGCCATGGCGTGCCCTACCCAGCGCGCCCGGTTGGCCAGGTGGTCATCGGGCAGAATGCCCGGTGGGGTTGGAATGTAGCCGGCGACCTGCCCGTAGGTGGTTACCCGCCCCGGCGGGACCTGCCGGACAATTTTCCAGACCGTTTCAAAAAAGGCGTCTCGCGCGGTTGGCGGAAGTTCAAGGCCGAACATATACCCTCCATAGCAAGGTTGCTGCACCGATTATACGGTAGAAACCGGCGCGAGACAATTATTATCGTGCGCGAATTATGGGTTGCGCTGGGGAGTGGTTAAGGGTAGGATAGAGAAAACCAACGAGGGGTTGATGATGAAAAGTATCTGGACGATGGGAGAAATCCTGGTCGAGGTGATGCGCCCGCGAGCGGATATGCCCCTGGACCAGGCGGGCGAATTCCTGGGGCCATACCCAAGCGGCGCGCCGGCCATTTTTATCGACACGGTGGCCCGCCTGGGTCACCCGGCGGGGATCATTGGCGGGGTGGGTGCGGACGATTTCGGCGCGTGCGTGCTGCGCCGGCTGGAAAAAGACGGCGTGGACTGCCGTTCCGTGCAGCGCTACCCGGGGCATGCCACCGCGGTGGCTTTTGTGACCTACTTCGCGGACGGATCGCGCAAATTCCTGTACCATATTGACCGCACTCCGGCGGTAATGACCGGTTTTAACGGGTCAGACAGCATGCACGAGGCAAGTTTTTTTCACGTGATGGGTTGTTCCTTAATGGCGAATGACGATTTCCGCGAGCAGATTTTCCGGGCAATGCGCGCGTTTTCCCAGCAGGGCGCTAAGGTCAGCTTTGACCCGAATATCCGCGCCGAATTACTGCGGGAACGCGCGCTGGAAGCGGTGGTCGGGCCGGTGCTGGAGCGCTGCGCGGTGCTGCTGCCGGGGGTAACCGAGCTGGCCCTGCTGAGCGGCACGCAGGACATTCGGGAAGGCGCGCGTCGCATGTTCGAGCGCTACCCGCTCGAAGTGATCGTGCTCAAGCGCGGCAAACAGGGCTGCACGGTGTTCGCGCGGGAGGAAAACCCGCTCGATGTTCCGGCCTACTCGGTTGACGAGGTCGACCCAACCGGGGCGGGAGACTGCTTTGACGCCGGGTTCCTATGCGGGCTGCTGGAAGGCCGTCCCTTGCAAGACTGCGCAAGGGTTGGCGCGGCAGCCGGGGCGCTGAACGCGGCAGCCTTTGGTCCGATGGAAGGCGCGATCACCAGGGAGCAGGTCGAGCGGATGCTGGGTTAGGCTATTCCGGTTTCTCCGTGATGGCATCCACCATGGCCCAAAAGTTTTCCAACGGCGTATCCAGCTGGACGTGATGGGTTGGGCCTAGAATCAGGCCGCCCCGATTGCCAACCATTTCGATCCGATTTTGCACTTCAGCGCGCACATCTTCGGGGCTGCCGAGGGGCAGGGTGTGCTGCTCATCGATCGTTCCCCAGTAACACAACCGATCACCATACAGCTTGCGCAGCAAGGCCGGGTCCATGCTGGCGGGCTGGACGGGGTTCAGCACGTCCAGCCCAATTTCCACCAGGTCGGGCAGGATGGGATAGATGCTTCCATCGGAGTGATAGGCGATTTTTACCGCCGGGTTGATGGCTTTCAGCTCGCTAAAGAAGCTGGCCATGCGGGGTTTGAAAAATTTCCGCCAGGTGTTGGGTGAGATCAGCATACCGCGCTGCGTGCCAACATCGTCACCGGTCCAGATCATATCCACGCCCATCGCCACCAGCTTCTTTGCCGCCGCCAGGTGATATTGGTATGGAATATCCAGGATGCGTTCGGCCAATTCGGGATTGGTCAGAAAGTCGGTGAGCATTTGTTCCAGGCCGCGCAGCGCCCAGGCGGTTTCGAAGATGGTGGTGACGGTGACTCCCACGATCCAGTATTCGTCTTTAAAATCCTGGATCACCCGGGCGGCCTCTGTGTATAATTCGGGACGGTTGGGGTCTGGGGGGATGTAGGTTTCGACCGCCCACTGGTCGGCCAGGGGATGCGAGGCGATTTCAGTGTAACGCCCTTCGCCGAAGCGCGTGGTGTAATCGATCGACTTCCAGGTGATGCCCCATTCATCGGTGTATTGGCGTTCGGCCTGATAATAGGAGTTGGCCCAACCGACGGAGGTGAGGATCATATCTTCACCAATGGCGCGTTCCAGCTCGTAGGTATTACCGCCGCCGTGCGGGTTGTGCAGGGAATTTCCTTTCAGGCGCAAATCACCGCGCAGCCGGTCGGCGAATTCAGGGGTAAAACTGACCTGCATCGGCGGGCGGTCAGGTGTTTCGTGGTTCAAGGCAGCCTGGACGCGTTCACGAGGCTTCATTGTTTCCTCCAGGGATTAGCGGGTCAGGCTCAGCGCAGCCGGTTGGAAAGGATGGTTTGGACAGACACCGAAATTACGATGATCAGACCATAGATGAACTGCGTCCAGAACCCGGTCAGGCCAGAGGCCACGATGCCGGCTTCAATGGCGCCAATGATGAACGAGGCGACAAATGTGCCGTAGATGGTGCCCGTTCCGCCGAATACGGACGTGCCTCCCAGAAAGACGGAGGCCATGGTGCGCAGCAGGCCGCCATCCCCAAGCGTTGGCCAGAAATAGGTTACCTCCATGCTGGAGGTGATGCCGGCAAAGGCGGCCAGAACGCCGAGAATGGAGAAGACCATAATTTTCCGGCTGTCCACGGGGATGCCCATCAGCCTGGCGCTGTCGATATTGTCGCCGATCAGGTAGATGTGCCCGCCCAGGTTGGTGTGGTTGAGGAAGAACCAGATCAGCACCGCAAAGGCGATGGTCCATAAGAACTGGGCCGGAACGGGACCTAACCGGCCAACGAGCAGCTCGTGCAGCCAGGAGTTTTTTACGCCGGTGAGCGAATAGCCTTTGCCGCTGTTGACGATCAGAACGACGCCGCGCCAGAGAAACTGCGTGCCAATGGTCGCCACCAGAGAAGGCATACCAACTTTCACTACCAACACGCCATTCAAATAGCCGGCGAGCAGCCCCGCCAGCAGGCAGGCGATAAAGGACAGGAGGAGGTTGCCGGTCAGGTTGAATACCAGCACGTAGAGGGTCATGCCCCAGGCCATGATGGAAGGAAAGGACAGGTCGATCTCTTTTGCAATCACCACCAGGGTCAGCGGCAGGGCCAACAACGCGAAGAAGGGGGTTGACTGCATAAATGCCTGGTAAATCTGGCCGGACAAGAAGGTGATTGGCGACCCGATCACAAAGAAGACCCAGATGATTAGTCCGACCGTAGTAATGCCAAGCTGCAAGCCCCATTTGCGGAGGAAACGGGCCAGGGGCGAGCGCTGCACATCACGGCCAGGTGTTTTTTTGTTGGATTGTGTGGTTGCGGTCATCTGGATGCTTCTCCTACGATAAATCTGCCAGGTTTTCTTCCATCGAGCCGGTTTTGGCTACCCGGTATAAACGGTCGGTCAATTCTTCCAGGGTAACCGAGGATTTCGCAAACTGCCCGGCGATTTGTCCCCGGTCGAGTACCACAATGCGGTCGGCGACCGGGTACACGTGGAAGATGTTGTGGTCAATAAAAATGCAGGATTTCCCCAGCCGGGTGATGCCCGCGACAAATTCGATTACTTTGCGCGTCTCGGAGAGGGATAATCCCATGGTCGGCTCATCGAGAATGATCAGCTCGGCGTTAAAGTAAAGGGCGCGGGTAATCGCGATTCCCTGGCGTTCACCGCCAGACATGGTTTTTACCGCGTTATCCGGAGTCACGGCGCTGGAGGTGAAACCCATCGACTCGCCCATCAAGCGGCGGGTTTCCTCGCGCATCTTCTTGATATCCAGCAGTCCGAAGCGGTTGACAATCTCGCGGCCCATGAAAATGTTGCGCCAAATGGGCTGGAGGTCGGCCAGGGCGCGTTCCTGGTAGACGGTCTCAATTCCAAGCTGGCGGGCTTTGTTGACGCTGAGGTGATCGATGGGCTGGTCCTTCCAGTACATCGCGCCACCCGAGTCCGGGTGGTGGTAGCCGGTGATGATTTTTACGAGCGTGGATTTCCCGGCGCCATTATCACCGAGCAAACCCACCACTTCGCCGGGTTTGACGTCGAAATTTATATTGATGAGTGAGCGAACTTCTCCAAAGGACTTGGAAATGTTCTCCATTTTCAACATATATTCCATCCGGTTACCTCTTCTCATTCCGCGCAGCGCTACCCGCGGGTATGCCGCGCCTGATATTGCAGGAGTTGTTCTTCCAGGAACGCCATCCACCGGATAACATTCCTGGAAGGACACGAATTTGGCGGTTTTTCCGGGGCGAATGGCGGGGAGCCTTTCGCCCCGGAAATTTTATTAGTCGTCCAGCGCTCGATCGAATCAGAGCGCCGTTGTCGATTAGCGGATTTCTTTCTCCACCAGCGGAGCCAGGAATTCCACGTTATCTTTCGAGGCAAAGCCAGAGCCGGTGTCGATGTGCAGACCGGCGAAACCGTATTTCTTGGTCAGGCAGATTTGCAGGATCGGCAGGTAGCCCTGCAAGTACGGCTGCTGGTCGATGACCAGATCCGTCCAGCCACCACGGATGGCAGCCAGGGTCGCAGGAGAAAGATCGAAACCGGCAGCGTAGACTTCATCCGCGCCTTTGCCGGCGGCCTTCAGGTAGGTCTCCAGGGTGGAGGTCAGCGCGCCGTGATCCGTCACGACCAGTTTTGTGTCGGGGTTCGCGGACATAAAACCGGTGAAGGTGGGGGTTCCGGCGGAAGCGTCTTTGTTGGTCGCTTCATCGATCTCCAGGTATTCGACTTTCAGGCCCTCTTCCTTCAGGCCATCGAGGATGCCCTGGGTGCGCTGCCCGCGGCCGGGTTGTGAAACCAGACCCCAGACAAATGCCTTATCGCCCGATTTCAACCCACCCCGTTTGACGGCCTCTTTGGCCAGATCGTAACCAGCCTTATGCAGGGTCGCGCCAACGTAGCCAAAGCCATTCGGTCCGAACTGGCCTTCCAGCTTGGGAAGATCGGTGTTCTGGCTGGTGATGATGATGCCCTGCTTCTCAGCGTCTTCAACAACGGGTCCGTAAGCGTCATCGCCAGGGTGGCCCATGATAGCGATGCCATCCGGTTTTTTGGCAACGGCTTCTTTGAGCTGGGTAACCATTTTTTCGACGCTCCAGCCAGAGAAGACGTAATCGACCTTAGCGCCGAGGTCTTTTTCGGCCTGCTTGGCGCCATTGTAAACGTTGTTGGTGAAGGGGGTACCGGCATCACCGCCGGGGAAGAAGACGATATTTACCCCGGTGCAAATCTGATCGGTGGTCTGGTCAGCGGCAGGGGCAGCGGAGTTTGGATTGGCTGCCGGGGCGGCTGGGGTAGCCGGGACGCAGCTGGTAAGGATCATCGCGAGTACCGCAACCAGGCTCAAAAAAATATGGACGCGTTTCATGCTTTTTCTCCCGAAAATTGTTGAATTGGCGAAACAACGAAAATCCGTGCGGTCGTTGGTGGAACGTTTCGATAGGCCGGTGATCTCACCTCCTTTTTCGCATCCTTGCGATTGATCATTGTTCGAGCTGCTTTCGGTTTTGCTTTGACAACCTGCCTGCAAAACCGGTGCTTGTTGCGACCCAGAACATACCAGACTTCTCCCTGGCGGATGGCATTCGCCAGACAAAAATGCAAATGATAACGATAACGGAAGGTATTGTAGATCATTGTAGCACGACTTCGGAAAATGGAAGCCAATTTTTACACGAAAATTCTGCACATTTAGCCGGTTTTTTCCAGATAAACAGACCGCCATCGTTATCCCGGAAAACTGTTAGTTAACCGTTAGAGGATTGTGAGCCATCCCTCAAGCTCGATGCGTCCCAGGCGGGTATCCTATAACCAACGACAGGCCGTGGGGCCTGCGGCGGGGTTTTATGGATGGAAAAGAAAGTCCCTGGTCCAGAACTGTTGCATGAAACGCCAAAAGCCATGATAATAACTCAAACCCATTTCAACATACGCATTCATTTCGTTTCCATTTTGCTGCTGATTTCTCCAGGGATCGGCGTGGTCGGGGTGAAAATACAGTGTTTGTTTCGTGAAGGCGAACGCATGGCTGATTTAAATTTCCCAAATGCGGTCACGGATGTGAAGGATTATTATGGCCGTCTGGATGGGCTGCGCCTGATCGAGGAGACTTTCCTTCAAAACCAGCGCGTCCCGGTACTGGTGATTGGCGAGCGTCGCACGGGGAAAACATCGTTGATGAATGTGGCTATCCGGCGGCTGCAGGGTCTATCGGAGAAAACCGACGCCATCCGCTTTGTTATTCTGCCCGTTGAGCCGCGGGGAATCGTCACCTTTGGCGCATTTGCGCGGGCCATCTTATTGCGGATGAGCGCGCATCAGGGGAGTGATGCTTCCGAAACGCAGCCGGGGGGCAGCATTCGGGCGCATGTGGCAGTCCCGGAAATCGACGGGATCGAACAGTTTGAAGCCCATTTTACCGGCATGCTGCGAAATCACCAGCGCGAAACCTTCCTGGTTTGTATCGATGAATTCGATGAAATCGTGCGCCAAACGCACGGCCCAGAGCTGGCGCGCATCCTTGGCCTGATCAACAGCCTGCTGGAACGAGCGGATTTGCCGATCAGCTTTTTCTTTACCATGACCCGGGTGCCGGATTTATTGAAAGAGGAGTTCCCCTCGACGCTCATCTCGATGGCGCAGGTTTTGGAACTGCGCCCCTTTGAGATTGAAGAGCTAACGCGGTTGGTGAACGAGGTTACCGGCGGCCGGTTGAGCTGGGCAGAAGAACGCTTGCAGCATCTCTTTCAAGCCTGCGGCGGACACCCATATTTTACCAAACTGGTTTTGTCGCATGTGCTCCAGTCTTGCCCGGATTGTGGAGAGCCAACCAGGGTAACGCAGGTGGTGTTTGAAGACGCCATTCAGCAGGCGCTAAACGATCCGCGGACCGATCATGTTTTTGAGAATCTCTATAAAGTCCATTTTTCTGCATATGAAAAAGAAGTTGTGCTGCTGTTAGCCCGCCGGCAAACGCCGCTGCCGGGTAAAGAGCTTGGTAATGTAGGAGCCGCCTGGGTTACGGCGGCGCGCAGGCTGGTAAAGCGGCATTACCTGGTGGACCAGGGCGGGTATTATTTTCGGGCCGCTTTTATGGGAGATTGGCTGCGCAACTGGATTGCTTTTGAAGAGGAGTGCGCTCTATATTCAACGCTCCAAAAAAGATTAGCCGTCCCGCGAGAAATTGAGGTCAATTTAACCACCGGGCAGGTGAGCGTGCTGGGCGTACCGGTGCGACTTTCGGCCCAGGAGTTTGCCATCCTTGACTTTTTGTCAGAACGGGGCGGTCAGCTTGTTCACCGGGAAGCGCTGGTTGACCGGGTTTGGGGGACCGATCAGGGGGTCAGCGACCAGGTAATCGATACTGCTTTCTACCGGCTGCGGAAAAAGATCGCGGATCAGGGCCAGTATATTGAAACGGTCCCCGGGCAGGGTTTTAAGCTCAACCGCGCGGTACGGATCGCGGAAGCAATGCACAGGCAAGCGGCGAAAGAAGGAGGCGTGGAGTGATTGCCCTGGATTTTCCAAACGCCGTTCCGAGTGAAGACCGCTTTTTTGGCCGCGGGCAAGAACGAAACCAGATTCAAACGAGCTTGTTAACCAACCAACGCGTACCGGTGGTCGTCATTGGCGAGCGGCGGGTTGGAAAGACATCCATCCATACCGTAGCAATCCAGCACCTGAAAAACCAAAGCCCAGAACCATTCGTGCCCTTGATCATCGAACCGAGGGGAATCCAATCGGTGGACCAGTTTATTGAAAGCGTTTTGATCCGCCTGGCAACCTGCACGAAAAATGATCTGCGCGATTGCGGCCTGGTTTGCGCCGATAACCACGTGCATATCGAAGCCCCAGAACAGCTGGATGCAGCCTTTCTGCGATTGAGTACCGGCTCGGCGGGTCAGCGTTTTTTGTTATGCGTGGATGAATTTGACGAGTTGATCCGCATCGCGGGCGAGGCAGGCAATGGCGAGCGGATGAAGCTGATGGGAATCATTCATCATCTGGTGGAGAAAACGATCACGCCCCTGAGCCTGTTTTTGACGATGACGCGCCTTCCGGAAGGCGCCAGTAAAGAAGTTGCGTCGCCGCTGCTGGCAAAGTGCGAAGTGATCGAGCTGCGGCCATTTTCGAACCAGGATACGACGGATATGGTGCTTGGGCTGGTTCAAGACCAGGCGATTTTTACCCCGGCGGAACTGGAATCGCTGCATGTTACCTCAGGGGGGCATCCATATATCACCAAACTGCTGCTGGCCAACCTGTTCAACCAGGTCCCAAAATTGCAAAGTCCGGCGCGGATCAGCCCGGAAATGCTCAGGCAAGCAGTCAATGCGGCGGTAGATGATCCGCGCGCGCATTATGCTTTTGAGAATATCTACCGGGTGCATCTTAACGCGGATGAAAAGCGGGTGCTGCTGTACCTGGCAGAACGGGATGAGCCGGTAGACATCGGTGAACTGCGCGTAGCCGGCGTATCTTGCTTAACCGCGGCCAAGAACCTGGAGAAACGCCATTATTTGATTGAACGGGATGGCGAATATTTGCTGAAAGCGCGTTTCCTGGGATACTGGCTGCGTAATTGGGTGGAGTTCGATGAGGAAATCGAGCGCCTGCGGGTTCACCGCATGGTAAACCCCTGGCTGGAGGATGAGGGGACCGCTTCTACCAATGGCCTGGCAAACAAGCCTGCCAACACAACGATCAATAATGAACTTTACCGGTAGCGCGGGGGCCGAAGGGGGGCTGCTGGACCTGCCGCACGAAAAGGTCCTGGCAATCCAGCACTCTATCACGGTAATGGAAAATTTGGTGGCTGTTTTTAGCCAGAAGAACAGCCAACGGTTCTTGCAGGTGTTCAATCTGGAAACACCGCCGCTGATCGCAACCGAGGGCGTCAAAGTGATCACGCTGCGCGATATGCTGGAGCGCGACCTGACGGAATATGACGGGCCTCTGGTCGGTTTTTCGGTGTTGAACCTTCTGCGAGATGACCTGGTAACCAGGGGGCCCTGGTTCTTTTCGATCGAACAGGTCTTTCGCGAGCGCGCTCAAATATCTGCCCTGTACCAGACCCTGGATAACCTGTCGATTGAGCTGATGCGGCATTTGAGCGAGCAGGGCGAACAGGCATCGACTCCACTGCGCCAGTGGGTTGAAGCGAGGGCGCTGCGCATGTCGCTGCCGCTGGTGCTGCAAGAGCAGTTTTGCGAGAACCTGGTCGCGGTTTTACCAATTGGACAATTGAATCGCTTTATTTCCAAAAAGAGCTTCCGGTTTTTATACAGCCCCACGCCGAAGACGCCTTTGCCGCCGCAGCTGGCGGTGCAGGGCTTTTTGACGCTCGAAGACCTGCCCGGGTTAAAAATAGACACCCATACCAGCTGGATGGTCGCGCTGGAAGAGGCGACCCTGTTCAGCCCGGTGGTGCATACCTGACCAGCCGCTTTTTCTGGAAATGCGCGCGGTTCTGCGCAGCGCCGGGAAGGAAGCGGCGCTGCAAGCCACCCGCCTGACTCTGGCATACGAGCTGTTGAATGCCCAGGAGAAAATTCGGCTGCGCGGCCTGCTGGCGGAGGCCAGCCAGCCTTTCCTGCCGGCCGCCAGGGCACTGGCGGCGGAATATTGGCTGGCACAGAGCGAGCTGGAAGATTTAATCGCGTTTTGCCCGCATAATGACATCCACCATTTTCTGGAGACGGGAGACGCCGTGCGGGTTTACCGGGTTTTAGAAGAAGGGGATGTATTTCCAGCCCGGAGTGTTGGACCGGAAATTTCCATGGCGCAGCTGGTAAAGGAGGGCTTGCCCGCCGGGTATGGAGAAACGGTGTTTACATTTCCCCTGGTGCGTCTTTTTTTGCGCAACCAGCCGGTAAGCGATTTCCAATCTTTAAGTGATATTTTATGGAAGATCGGCGACAGCAATACCCTGGCACGCAGCCTCTGGCTGGTATCGTATGATTTGATGAACGGGCTGTGCGGACCGATGCCGGGCAACCTGACCTATCTGGAAGCCACCCTGGATACGGCCCTGCGGGCCTGCGTTCTGTACAGCCTTTCCAACCCGTGGAAGTGGCGCCAGGGCCGCTGGCGGGTTTACCTGGAAGGCTGCTACCGCACCCCGGTCGCCGTTCTGCGACGGGCTGCACTGGAGTTGGAACAGCCGCTGGGGGTGTATTACCGGGCCTTAGCGTGCTGGTACGACTGTTTCGCGGCAGAGGATCCGGAACGGAGACTGCGCGAGATGCTCAACCTCTTGCAAGGTTTCGAGCGCAGAATGCGCGACCGGCCGCCAGCCGGGATGGACTTACGACCCTATCTGGGACAAAGCCGTCAGTTTATCGAGATTTGCGAGGCGCTGCTGCGCCTTCCATATGCGAACTTAATGATTGAAAGCAAAAGCGGTCATTCGGTTGATAAAACCAGGCGACTGAGTGTAACCGATGGGCTGCGCAAGGCAGTAAATTTTTCTGAACCGCTGCCATTCATTTCACAATTTTTTAAAGCCGCCTGGGAAACCTTGCTCAGTGCCCGTTATAAACGCCAGCAGTTAACCAGCCGCGAACGCGTAATTGACCACCTGATCGAACAATTGAACCAGCTGCGCAAGAACCTTCGCAAAGAACAGATGCGTTTATTCGCGCCCGCGCACGAACAAAAATTCCTCGCGTACGCCTATCAACATGAAATTAACCATATTGAAACCCTCTTGCGCGAGCTGGAAACGTCGGCAAAACTGACCATCAACCTGCGCAACCCGTGGGTCGATTTACATGGAGAGGTGGACCTGACACTGGAAATCAGCAACCTGGGGCGGGTCGAAGCGGAAGGCGTGGAAATGATGCTGGACCTGGGGGGCGGAATCCAGCTGCTGGATGAGTCAACCATCCGAGAGGTGCCGGTGTTGTTCCCAGGGGAGGCGAAACAGGTGCATTACCATATTCGCCCAATCCGGGAAGATGCGGAACTGCGGGTGGCGTACAACTTCCGCGACCGGCGCGGGCAAGACCACAAGGATACGTGGACCAACCACCTGAGCGTGCGCAACCTGGACGAGGAACCATTCCAGGTAAAGGTCAACCGCTACCAGTTTGGGCGGCCTATCCAGGAACCGACCGAATTTTATGGGCGGCGGAATGAGCTAGAAAATATCCTGTCGCAGATGATCTCGGGTGGCAAACAAAACCTGCTGCTGCGCGGGCCGCGGCGGATGGGCAAAACCTCGCTGTTGTATATGCTCCAACGCGCATTGACTGAGCCGGCGACCCGGCGTTTCTTCAACCTGCCGCCTGTTTGGGACCTGGAGCTCGACCAGGTGCATCCAGTTTTTATGTCACTGCATGCTTATGACTTGGGCGAAGGTTTTGTGGCCGTAAATCAATTCTTCCGCACGTTATTAGAAAAGATCGCGCATGTTCTGGTCCTGCCGAAAGAAACGCTGGATGAGGCGCTGGTGGCATACGAACAACGGGTGAAGGATGTCGGCGCGGTAAATGCGGCTCTGGAAGAGGTCAGCCGGATTTTGGACGAATACCCCGATGAGCGGATCGCGGTGCTGCTGGACGAGTATGACGAGGTTTACCGGCCAGAGACGGGCAGCCTGGACCGGCACCTGCGTGAATTTGTTTCCGCCGAGCAGCGCCTTACCTGGGTGATTGCCAGCACTCTGGCGCTCTACCGCGAGGTAAAAACGATCAGCTCTCCCTGGTTCAACGTTTTCTCGATCCTGGAGCTTGGCCGGCTGGCCGAAGACGGAGCGGTTTCGCTGGTCGAGGTTCCGTGTAAGGATGAAAAAGTATTCTGGCGGTCGGACGCGGTGCTGGCCCTGCTGGCCGAAACCGGGCGCCACCCGGCTTTTACCCAACTGTTTTGCGCGCGGGTGATTGCCTACCTGAACCGCATGCATACCAATTATGTTTTGGCAGAGAGCATCCTGACGGTGGCCGACGAAATTGTCAACGAGCAAGAAACCGCCACCAGTCACTTTGAATTTTACTGGCTGGATACGGGCGGGATTGGGCAGATGATTTTATTGATTCTGGATGACAGCGAAGTGCCCATCCCACGCAAAGAAGTGCAGCGCCGGGTGAAATCACGGTTGAACGTCAAATTTGGCAGCGCGCCCAGCCAGCGGGTACTTGACCAATCCGGCGACCCGATTGAATGGCAGGAGCGCGAGTTCAAGGAGGGGATTGATTTTGTTGAAAAAATTGTCAACGCAGCCACGCTGGACGAGCAGCGCAGGTATGTTTTTACCGTACCGCTGTTCCGCCGCTGGCTTCACCGCCGGCGCCAATTCCAGGATTTAATGGCCGAAGTTTACGAAAAAATCCAGCAGGAAATGGAACAGGATGGCCTGAAGGTTTTCTAGGAATTTTATGGCATTGATTCTTCTTTTGATCATGGGGTGTTTTCTTTCCGGCAGCGGACTTTCGATTCTACCCTGGGGAGGCGAGCGAAAATTTTGGATTTCCCTGGCGCTGGCCGGTCTGGGCAGCCTGATCGTTTTTGGATGCGGGGTCTTTTTCATTCTCCAGCCGATGACTTCGGGTATCTCGCTGTACCGGTTTCCAGCGTGGATGGATGGGCTGCCTGATTTTTCGATCAGCGTGTATGCCGACCGGCTGGCGGCCCTGTTTCTGATGCTCACAGGAGGGTTGAGCATCGCGGCGGTGCTGCATATGGTCGATGGGCTGGAGGCGGTTCTGGACCGCAACCGGATTGTCGCAGCATACAACTTCTTTGTCTTCGCAATTGTTTTTACGATCCTGGCGAACGGGGTTTATTTGTTCCTGTTCGCCCTGGAGTGCATTACGCTTTCCTACGCCTACCTGGTACTGTTCCAGCATAACCAGAATATCGCGGATGAAAACACACCCGCCGAAACGATGAAAGCCGCAAAAACGGCCTTTCAAACGTACCTGATCTTCGAACACGCTGGCAGCATCTTTTTACTCATCGCGCTGATGTTGATCTCGCTCCAGTCGCCGGGCGCAGGCCTGTCTACGAGCGGGTGCGCCCCTGAACTGCATGGCGGGATGCCGGAGCCGTTGGGATTTGATTTTGATGCGTTCCGCTGCGCAAACTGGCAGGGGGGCGGGGGCAGGGAGCCGGCGGCCAATCTGATTTTCCTGCTGGCGCTGGTTGGGTTTGGCATAAAAGCGGGTGTGTTCCCAACCCATATCTGGGTATCGCTGGTGCATCCATTTTCACCGTCCAGTTTTCCCGCGCTGATGTCTGGGATTGGGCTGGCAGTTTCCGGGTTGTACGGCATGTACCGGGTCTTTTTTGAATTTACCGGCCCTGGGGAAATCTGGTGGGGCTTGCTTGTCCTGTTGCTGGCGGGCGCTTCGGCTCTGGTGGGGGCTTTCTATGGCATGTTGGGGCGCGATCTGAAGACCGCCCTGGCTTCGTACAGCGTAGCGCATGTGGGGATTATCCTGACCGGGATTGGACTGGCGATGATTTTCCGCTCGGCAGAGCGGTATGCTGCGGCGGCAGCCACCCTCCCAGGCCTCGATTTTGTCCAATCGCAAGCGGCGTTAGCAACGATTACCCGGTCATTCCGCCTGGGAATGGTATTGGCTTTGATTGCGAGCCTGTATCACCTGGTCAACCATGCCGTTTTTAAATCACTTTTGTATTTTGCCAGCGGGGCAATCGAAAATCGCACGGGAACGACAGCCCTCGACCGCCTGGGCGGGCTGATCAAACGCTATCCGTGGACCTCAGCGGCGTTCCTGGTGGGAGCGCTGGCGATATCCGGTCTGCCGCCGTTCAACGGGTTTGTTAGCCAGTGGCTGACGCTGCAGGCCGTTTTTAGCGGCATGAATTTGTTCCTTCCAGGAATCGGGCCGCGGCTGTATGTGCTGGCAGGACTAACGCTTGCCCTGCTTTGCCTTGCGCTGTCTTTTGGGATAACGGCACTGAGCTTTGTAAAAATCGCCGGTGAAGTACTGCTTGGCGCTCCGCGAGACGCGGAGGTTGCGCGACGGTCAAAACCAGGGGAAGTTTCGTGGTGGATACGTTCGGCGCTGGTTGTGCTGGCGCTTCTGAGCCTGATAATGGGGTTGATGCCAGCCGTAACAGCGCATGGATTGAGCCAGGTAGCGCGCGATTTCTCCGCCGTCCCGCAGGATGATCCTCTGACGATGAGTGCCTTAAACCTGGCAATCCATATCCCGGTGTTCCAACTGCATTCCGTGACAGCCTCCGAAGGGAGCCAGGAAAAGCTAACGGAAGTGCAATCAGGCTACAAAACGCGCCTGTCGGTGCGCATGTTGTGGGCGCTGGCGGGCATCCTCGCGAGCCCATTTCTGCTGACCATGGTGAGGCGATATTCAAAACGGGGAAGAGATTTTCATCTGCGCCGGGGACCGGTTTGGACGGGGGGCGCACCGTACCGGCCCGAAGTCATGCAAGTTACCAGCAGCGCTTTTTCATCCCAGGTATGGACTGCATTTGAAGCCCGAAAAAAGAGCCAGGTCGCCAGGGGCGAGGAAACAGAAACAATCGCCGGCCCCGTATTTCCAATCGTAGAGCAGCTTACCGAACAGCGCGCGGTCCCGGACGTTTTCCGTTTCTTGTATGATTATGCCACCCGGCTGCTTGGTTCGCGTGGCGGAGCGTTTTGGAGATTGGGCCCAACCGGGCGACATCCGCCAGTACCTGTTGTATATTTTCATCGTTTTTGTGCTGGTCCTCGTTATTTACTTGCGACTGAGCAGGACTGGAGGGATGTAAGAATGAATCTACCATCCCTGTTTGAAACACTTTCTCAGGCGCTCCTGACCCTTATCATTGCTCCAGGGGTTATTGGGGTGCTGCGCTGGATAAAAGCACGCCTGCGAGGCCAGCGAGGACCCAGGTGCTGGCAGCCCTATCTGGACCTGTGGAAATTGTTTCAACGGCGGGCGGTTATCCCGGAAACCTCCTCGTGGGTGTTTTTATCCGCGCCGGTGATCGTTTTTGGCTGTTACACTTTGATTGGCGCGTTGGTGCCGGTGGTATCCTTGCCATCCTATGACCAGGTGCTGAACCACCCCAATGGACCGCCGCTGGCTGATTTCCTGGTGGTTGTGGCGCTGATCGGGCTGGCCCGTTTTGCGATTGCACTGGCCGGGATGGATACCGGTTCGCCCTATGGGGGAATGGGCAGCAGTCGAGAGATGTTCGTGCAGGTGTTGTCGGAGCCGGTTTTTGTCATGGCGGCGTATGGGCTGGCGCTTACCACATACACGACCAGTGTATCGGGCGCGATGAGCATAAAGGCCGGAAGCCTGACAACGCTGGAAACTGCATTTTTGCCAAACCTGGTGGCGCACTTTTCGGACTCCGTATTACTTCTCATCTCGCTGGCTCTGGTGCTGGTTATGCTGGCGGAGGCCGGCCGCATCCCGTTTGATAACCCGGCCAACCACCAGGAACTGAGGATGGGCAGGAAAGCGATTCATCTTGAATACGGCGGGGTCAATCTGGGGTTATTGGAGTGGGCTGAGGCGCTGCGGGTTACTTTCTTTATGACCCTGCTGGTGAACCTGTTTTTTCCAGATTGGCTGGCATCCGCGGGGAAAGGAAACCTCACCAATTTGCAACTGATCTTTGCATATCCCTTAAAAATGCTGGTGATGATTGGTCTCCTGGCATTATGGGAAGAGACCCGGGCAAAGATGCGCCTGCGCAGCGTTATTGCGCCGGCCGGCCTGGCGCTCATTTTATCCATGATTGCGATTGTTTTGGCTTTTGTCTGGCACTATCTCTAGAGCGAAACCTATGGAAACACGTATCGATAACCTGGTGGAGATACTCGCATTCTTAATGCTTATTATGGGCTTGATGTTGTCATTAACCCGCACGGTGCGGCGCATGATCCAGTTTTATCGATACCAGTGTTTTTGCCTGGCCGCGGTCACATTTTTGACGGCATTGGAACAGCCTGCGGGAGGATTACAGATCGGTTCAGGATTGTTTGTGGTTATCCCAATCCTGCTGGCGGTATGTATCGAGCCGCTGCTGGCGCAAGCGACTGTGACAGAAAACATCCCGGCCGGTCAAAGGCTGATGCGTTGGTTCAAGTGGTCCATTCAACCCAAAGCACGCCAGGAAGTCCTGCCTGGCTGGCTGCAAAGCCGGCGCGCGCGCCAGGGGATCGTGACGCTGCTGGCAGTTGACCTGGCAATCGCGGCTTTGGCTTTTGTGACGGCCTATACCTTCGCCGGCTCCGCGATGAGCCAGATCAACGCGCTGGTGCTGGCAGTTTCTTTTGCCCTGCTTCTGCTGGGGTTATCCACCATGGTGTTCACGGAGGATATTATTTCCCAGGTGATCGGTTTATTGATGATGGAGCAAGGTATGTTTCTGGCGGCGGTGCGATGTATTTTAAGAAATGAGATCCGGATCGTTTTCGTGCTGGGCCTGTTTCTATATACGATCATCACGCTCACCATCCTCGTCTTACTTTTACCCGAACTGCACCAAAAATCGGGGTCTTTGGATATCGAGCAGCAAGGGCAGCTGAAGGGATAGCGCATGCATTTCAGTATTGCATCTGTGGAGAATGCACAAGAAACGGTAAGGGTTTTAGCGCTCATTATCGTGCTGGCTCCTTTGGCCGCGGCAACGTTGGGTCTGCTGCTCAAGCGGCGGATGGGGTTATTAAATTGGGTCACGCCTATATGCTCGGGTATCTCTTTACTTGCCACGTTACTGGTCATTCCACAGGTTCTGGATCGCGGGTTGAAGATCCCGGTCATGCCCTTTTTGGATTTGTACCTGGACGCATTGAGCCTTTATTTTGTCCTGCTGGTGAATCTGGTAGCATTTTTTGCCTCATTTTCAATCGCTCAATTCCTTAAGTCGGGTGCCCGCGGAAATTTAATGCATAACCCGGGGGGCTTTATCCTGTTCTTTAACCTTTTCCAGATGACCATGCTGCTGGCACCGATGGTTGAAAACCTGGTCACCTTGTGGATGGCGGTTGAACTGACCACGGTATTTTCGGCGATTCTGGTGGGTTACAAGCGGGACCGCCTGTCTTTGGAAGCGGCCTGGAAATTCATGATGATCAACACGACTGGGATCATCTTTGCGCTGCTGGGAACGCTCTTTATGGCTAATGCAATTCCCGAAAAGGTTTTTGGTTATCAACCGATGGTTGACTGGATGAACTGGTCATTTCTGGCAAATTGGGATATTGCCACGCATTTGAATAAGAATTATGTGATGTTATCTTTCCTTTTTATCCTGCTGGGTTATGGAACCAAAGCAGGCCTGGCGCCTATGCACAGCTGGCTGCCGGACAGCCATGGGGAGGCGCCATCGCCGGTAAGCGCTTTGCTTTCTGGCGTGATGTTGAAAACAGCGCTGTATGCGATCCTGCGCTTTGCCACAATTACCAACTTATGCCTGTTCGAGGGTTCATCGAAATTCACATCCAATTTGCTGCTGGCGACAGGCGTTTTATCCTTGATCCTGGCGACCCCGTTTATCGTGAAACGCAACCCCTTTAAACGCACCCTGGCGTTCCACAGCCTGGAGCACATCGGGATAATCGCGATCGGGATTGGGATTGGAACACCGGTGGCCGTGTTCGGGGCTTTACTGCATACACTCAATCATGCCCTCACCAAGGCGCTGATGTTTCTGGTATACGGCTCGATCCAGCAAGCGTATCAGGAGCGGGGCGGGGAAGCGCAGCCTATTCAGGGTGTTCTAAAGGCGATGCCGCTCTCAGGTACGATCCTGGCCTTTGGGGGGCTGGCTCTGGCGGGTTCGCCACCTTTCAGTATTTTTATGAGTGAATTTGTGATCTTGTGGGCAGCCTTGCGGGAGGTTATGGCGAGAAACAGCCCGCTGCTGGGGTTGGCTCTCGCGTGTGTGGTGGTCAGCATTGGGATCATCTTTGGCGGGTTGGTGGGGCACCTGGCGCGTCTTCTGCTTGGCCCGGCGCCTTTTGCGCCGGTGAAACTTACTCCTCAGCGCCTGCGCGGGCTGGCGCCGTTCTTGATTTTACTGGCCGGCATTGTTCTGTTTGGTTTTCTGTTACCCAGGCTGCCGGTCGATCTTCCGCTGCTGCTTCAACGCAGTGTGTGGATCGTCGAAAATGGGGTCACGCAGGCGAAGTTTACGGGTGTGCCATGAGCGATGCGAGTTACCAGCATTTACGCGCGATTGGCCAGGAATTTGGCGTTCAAATTTACCGGCCCGGTATCACCCAGCTGCATTTTTTGGTGCAGAACCCAATGGACTTGATGCAATTGTGCATTCGCCTGCGGGATGAAAATTGTTACCTAGTTACGCTGGTCGGCAATGACGAGCGCGAACTGGAAGATGACTGCTTCAAGCTGTATTATATTTTTTCACACGCAGTGGATAACGTTTTCCTGGTAGTGGAATACGGATTGCAGCCGGGCCGAGAAATCTACCCATCCATCTTTACGATTTATCCAGCCGTCGAGCCCTTTGAGCGTGAAATGGCGGACTTGTTTGGGCTTCTGCCAGAGCAGCAGGAGCCGCGGGTGATCCCGCAGGCGTATCTCCATTCCTGTTATCCAGCCGGCCTAACGCCTTTGCGCCGCGATTGTACCCAGGCATCCTTTCAGCGTTTGATGGCGGGCAGCAGCGCGGTGATGACGCTTCCGCCGGTGCTGGAAGGCGTGCAGCATTCGCCGCCCGGCGAGCTGTTCGTGACGCTTGGTCCGGTGCAAGGGGATGGTTTCGAGCCGGCAAACTTTACCTTCCGGGTCAGCGGCGAAACGATTGAAGGAATGGGGCTGCTGCTTGGGTATAAACACAAAGGCATCGAGCGGCTGTACCAGCGCAATTATGACCTTTGCACAGGATGGAAGCTGGCAGAACATGTGGCGGGCGATTCTTCATTCGCACATAATGTGGCCTATTCCAAAGCCGTGGAGGTGATGGTATCCGCGGCGGTTCCCCAAGAGGCGCATCTGCTGCGGGCTGTGCTGCTGGAGCTGGAACGGATGACGAACCACATTGGGGACTGCGCACTGCTGGCGGGCGACCTGGCGCTCAATCATTGCGCGGCCGAAATGGCGGCTACCCGCGAACGCATGCTCGCGCTTTGCAGCAGCCTGTCTGGCAGCCGTTTTCTGCGGGGTGTCAACCGGCCGGGCGGGATTTGTTTACCGGGTCCGCTGGAAGCAGAGAAAATCCGGATTGAAACCCGCGAAATCGGGAAGCGCTTTGCGCGCCTGGCGCAGCAATTGGTGGAGCGGCAGGATTTCCGCGAGCGCACTACGGGTATTGGCGTGTTACCACGGGAAACGGCGATCGAACTTGGGGTCACGGGCCTGGCTGCCCGGGCATCGGGGGTGCAGCGCGACTTTCGCCTCCAGCATCCCTTTGGCCCGTATGCCTTCCCCGATGTCCAAGCACTGCTGGCTAAACCTGTGACGGATCTGCTTAATATCCAGCGGGAGGTGGGCCACCAGGAGGCGGCCCACCGGGGGGTGGTTGGGGATTGTTTCAGCCGCGTGGTGCAGCGCATCGCGGAAGTTCAGGTTTCTCAGCAGATGGTGGAGATCTTTTTGGATCATTGGACCGGCAGAGAGGAGACGCAGTTCTGCGTGCCGTTATTTCCGGAGCGGATCGCGAACTTTGAATGGGGCCTGGGATATGTGGAGGGCTGGCGGGGCGATATTGTGTACTTTGTGATGAAAGACAAATTCGAGCGCATTTACCGCTGCAAAGTCCGCGACCCATCCACCCTGAATTGGCCAGGCCTGAGAGCCGCGGTCGTTTCTGGGAGCAAAGGCCTGGACGTTGAAGGCGCGGAAACCGCCCTGGTGGATTTTCCGTTAATCAATAAAAGCTTCAATCTCTCGGTTTCGGGGAATGATTTATGAGAGAAGACGCGCGCGACATACGCGCGCGCGACATACGCGCGGGCGACAAACGGCAGGAGCATTTTGGAGCGGGCTGGCTGCGCCGATCCCTCGGCGGTCTGCTGCTGAGGAAAGCCGCTAATCGCTTTGGCCGGTCGATTGCCATCCGGGTGATCGATTGCGGTTCGAGTGGTGCGGTTGAACAGGAAATACTGGCGATCTTTAACCCGGTGTATGACGCGGAACAATATGGCTTTCAACTGGCTGCTTCACCGCGCCACGCGGATGTCTTGCTGGTGAGCGGCCCGCTCACTCGCAGTATGGAGGCCGCTTTACTGGCGACTTTTGAAGCGATGCCCGACCCGCGCCGGGTGGTCACCATCGGGGATGCATTTACCGGGCAAGGCATTTTCGGTGATTCCTGATGCCGTCATTCCGCTGCCGGAAGAGATCGCTGCCGCATGCGTGGCGCACATCCCCGGCGACCCGCCCTCTCCGGCGGAAATTTTGGCCGCCTTGCTGAAAATCGCGGCCTGAGCGTAGGGTCCGGTAAAACCAGTCCATCACCTTTTGGGCTGCCGCAAAGACATTATGCGGCGGCCCGGTAGTTTGCGTTGGGATATGTCAGATGATTGTCATTCTTTTGTCAGATGGAACTCAAGCGGCTGCTTCGGCGTCTGTGTAATATATAGATGACTTCGCAGCAAGAGTACAAATCAACCCGTTTCGTTGATCGACAGCAAGTTTCAGGGTTCGCAGACCGAAAGGAGCAACAGGCATGAACGGTACATGGTTAGCCTTTTTCACCCTTTTGATGGTTGTCCTGATCGCGGTTGCGGTGGGCGCGCAGCAGATGGAAGCCCAGCAGGCGCAGCAAATCAGCGCGCTGATGAGCCAGCGCGATACGACCGTAAACGTGGCCCTGGAAGCGAAAGAACAGCGAGATGCGGCACTCAAAGTGCGGGATGAGGCCGTCACGAAATTGGATGGCCTGAACGCGCAAATCGCAGCCCTACAGGGCGACTTGCAGAAGACAGCGCTCGACCTGCAGACCGCGCACAGCGAGGCGGAGACCCGCCAGATGGAAATCGACCGCCTGGCGAAGGAAGCCAGCGATCTGCGGGCGCAGATGACGGGCTTGCAGGTCCGCTACGGGGCGCTCGAAGCGCAGTACGTGAAGCTACAACAGGATACACCGCAAATTCCGGTTGTGGGCGGCAAGAACACCAAAACCGAAATTGCTGAGCGCAATTCCAAAGCGATCTGCTTGCCGGTTCAGGCAGACAAACTTCCAAACCAGCTGGGTCTTGGACTGGCGGTTCTGGTCGGGATGGCAGCGCTGGGCAGCGGCGGGTACATTTATTACCGCCATGATCCCAGCCGCAAATATGCGGTCAGAATGACCAAAGAACAAATTCGCGAATATGCGCGCTACCAGCGGGAGCGGGGCAACCGGGCTGTGTAACGAACCAACTATCAGGGGCAAATGGGGGTTTTACAAAACAGCCGCCGATGAAAATCGGCGGCTGTTCCATTAAAACCAGGATACAATAGGCATATGTCCAATGAACTACACATCCAGATCCGCCCGGGCGTCATTGATCCCGCCGAAGATATCCTGGCCGATTTTCCGTTTGAACCCGGACAGTCGATTGTTACCTTTGCAAGCGGGACCATCATCATCGATTTAGGCGAATCCGACGATTCGACATACGTCCAGGACTGGTATCTAAACAGTCATGATGATGTGCAGTCGTTTTTTGTGGTTGGGGACTGATGGGGCTTTGCCAGCCGCCCGGCAAAAAACCTTAACTTTTCTTCAGCGCGGCTTCAAGCCGGTCAGCGAGCTTTTCCGGCTCGTGGATCAGGATGGGCAGGTGCGTGGAGCAAATCCACATCGGCTGGCTTTTGAAGGTCAGGTTGACCAGGGGGATCTCATTATCGCTTTTGCCGCAGTACAGGCAGGCGGGGGTATCTTTCATCATCAACTCCAATTATGGGAATAATACCGCTGGATCTGAGGATCGGTAGATCCTGAGGATCGGTAGATCCTGAGGATACTGTCTGATCCTGAGGATTAGCAAATCCTTACGAGGAGCTTTTACGCTCCAAGATGGGCGGTTTGCGGTGCCCGTCAATTACCAGATGGAAGAAGGTCAGCAGCGGGTGGTGGAAGAGCATCAGCGGACCGGCGCGGCGCATCATCTGGCGGACCTTTTCACGCATGACCGGTTTGTAGCAATGTACCGTGCATTTTGCGCAGGTGGGCTTGTTTTCCTGGAACGGACAGCGAGCCAGACGCTCTGATGCATACTGCACCAATGCCTGGCAATCCGGGCACAAGGTGTTTTTGGGGGAGTGGTGGGTTTTCTGGCAGTATAAATGGGCCATGGCTGCGATGGTCTTGCGCTCGCGAACCAGGCGCGGGTGGGTGTTGATCATTTTTGTTTTCATGGGTGCAAATATCAATGTCCCGGCGTTATTATATCGTATAACATGGAATACCAGCGGAAAGCCGTGGCAAAGATCAACCGGCTGGGAACTGCTCGATCAGATGGACAGCCGCAATGACGCCGTCTTCTTCGGCGCAAATATTTCTGCCCAACTCTGCGGCCCGATCGCGGATGCGAGGTTGGTTAACAGCCTGGGATATGGCCTCGCTCAACCCAGCGGCGGTCAAAGACCCGCGCGTGATGAATTTTGGCCCGGCTCCCAGCTCGTATACCCGCTGGCCCCAGTAGAACTGGTCAATGACGTGGGGAACCACAATCCCGGGAACACCCGAGCGCAAGACAGAAGCGGTGGTTCCAAACCCACCATGATGGACCACCGCGCTGACCTGTTCGAACAACCAGGAATGCGGCAGCGCGCCAGCATGGTACACCGCCGGGGGGAGTTCTTCTCCACGCAGCACTTCATCCCAACCCTGGAGGATGGCCCGCACGCCTGTCTCACGGATGGCTTGCAGTACAATCCGCGCTCCTGCGCGCGCCTGCTTGCCCGACATGCTCATCACACCCAGGCTAACCGCAATGGGCTTTTCCCCGGCGCGCAGAAAATCCAGCAGGTCCGCGGGCGGCGACCAACCGTCCTGGGACCGGTTCAGCCAGTAACCGGTTGGCTTTACATAAGCGGGCCAGTTCGGGTCGGGTGGCGCGACGTGCCGGCTGACCGGCAGCAGGATCATGCGCTTTGACAGCAGGTCGGTGATGTCTTTGGCGGGGGGAGCGCCCACCCGCTTGCGGAAGCGGTTGGTGGGTGCAATAAAGGCTTTGGACAGCAGCGGCCAGACCAGCCGGCCGACCAGAGACGGGGTTTGGTTGGGAAGCGGAATACGGGCCGGTTGAAGCGTGACGCTGATCCATGGAATTTTCAGGCTTTCAGCCTCGGCAATGCCGCTGCCGGTGTCGGTGGTGATCAGCAGGTCCGCGCCCTGGCACAGTTTTAGCACATCCGGGAAGGCTTCTTCCACCAGCCGGGCGCCAAGCTGCATCACGCGGATCATGCCGATCCACATATTGTCAAACGACTGCTCCATCAGCCGGGCGCCTGCTTCGCCCATATCGATCGCCGGGCCGATGGGCGCGCTATTAACCTGGTGTGATTCGGCCAGGGAGCACAGGGTGGGGTTGGTTGCCAGGGTCACAGCATGCCCGGCTGCTTGTAAGCCGCGCGCGAGATTGATATAGGGCTGTACGTCTCCCCGTGAGCCAATTGCCGCGATGATAATTTTCATCAGTTTGAATTCCTGGTTGGATGCGGATTTCCTGCTTGAATTGTAAACCATCCCGCGGTTTTTTTTATATCGTCCTCTGTGGTTTCAACAGCCGAGAAAAATGGTGGCATAAGGAAGGAAAAAATAACGAGGGAACAAGGACAACAGTCCCGCTTGATTAACGGTTTGCGTTACTGGCAAGTGGGCGGGCGTGGACTCTGTTTGGAAGCAGGAAAAACTCGAAGCCAGAACAATGCTTGAAAAAGGCGACGAATCCCATCTGACAAATGCACGCTTTGTTGGCTTGCTTTTTGCCATGCAGAAGCCTATGCAATTTAAGACCCTGATGGATGAGTATGCCGATGATGTAAATCGGGCATGTGGTGATGTGCATGGACTAACTTTTCGTGTTTATGGATGTGCGAATGTTTTTGAGTGCAATCCCCTTCATGTTCATGGTGTCCATCATCGTGAACGTGTGCATGTTCGTGAATTGTCATTTCATGAACATGGTCGTGTTCATGTTCTTCACTCACTAAAAATAGCGTTCCAGCAACCATGAGCGGAAAAGCAATGACAAACATCCAACTTGGAAATTCTCGAAATACAAGAAAAGATAATATCATGCCTGCGAGTGGCGCAGAACTAAACAACGCACTTGTGCGAGCCGCTCCAATGCCACGCATAGCGTGAATGAATAATACAATGCTTACCCCATAGCTTAAACTGCCCAATACCAATGCGCCTAAAACAACTTCCCAAGCGGGGAATTTATTCCCTAAAACCATGGCCATTCCTAAAGAAAAACTTCCCGCTCCCAAGCCTTTGAAAATGACAATAGTTTTTGGGTCTTTTGTAGAGATATTTCGAGTAAGGTTATTATCAATTCCCCAAAGGATACATGCGGCAATAATGCCTAATGCGCCCAAAGAAAAACCCCATTCCGCATTTAGATTCACTGAAAGAAAGATACTTGCAAGAGTGATTAACGCAATTGCCCACCATGCACGACGACTGATTGATTCTTTGAAAGCGAAAAATGCAATAAGAGTTGTAGCGACGCCTTCAAAACTTAAGAGTAAAGATGCTGTTGCGGCGGGTGTGTTTTGCAAACTGAAAAGTAAAGTAATTGGAGCGGCGATACCGCCAGCAATAATTGCTCCCGCCAACCATAAATAATCAGGCTTTTTAATTTGCGCTTCACTATTTAACCCTTGCTTATTAATGCGTTGGAAAATTTTTACGCCCAATAAACCAATGCCGCTACCCAAATATAAAAAAGACGCAAGCGGAATTGGCTCAACTTCACCTAAAAGTAATTTTGCTAAAGGTGCGCTTGCACCAAACAAAAGAGCGGCGATTAAGGCTTGAATAATTGATGAAATGTGACTTCGATTCATAAACTTTGATTTTCCTTAACTATGTTGTGCAAGGGACAAGCCAACTATTAATTATACTGACTTTTGATAGGCTGTAATAATGCCGTATTACCCGGCGAATTATTCAAACATGGGTTACAATTTTTAAACACGGAACCATGCTGCTGCCGTTATATCATCCAATTTATTACAAGGAGGTCCGAATGGCGATTAAGATTGCCATGATTGGCGCAGGATCGATTGGCTTTACCCGCCGGTTGATGCAGGATATTCTGACCGTCCCCGAGCTAGCCGATACCGAATTTGCTTTTATGGATATCTCAGAAAGCAACCTGGATATGGTCACCCAGCTGGCTCGCCGCGATCTGCAAGCCAGCGGCGCTGCCGGCCGAACTCAACGCGACCACTCGACCGCCGCGCAGCCATTGCCGAGAGCGATTACGTCATCAGCACCATTCGCCAGGGCGGGCTGGAAGCCTTCCAGCATGATATCGATATCCCCCTGAAATACGGCGTCGACCAGTGCGTGGGCGATACCCTCTGCGCGGGCGGCATCATGTATGCCGCGCGGACCATCCCCGAACTGCTCGACTTCTGCAAGGATATCCGCGAGGTGGCCAAACCCGGCGCGTTGTTCCTGAACTACTCCAACCCGATGGCGATGAATACCTGGGCCTGCAACAAGTACGGCGGCGTGCAGACGATCGGCCTGTGCCACGGCGTGCAGGGCGCGCACTGGCAGATCACCGACTGCGTCAACCGCTGGGCCAAGCAGCAGGGCCTGGTGCCGCAAGATTATGACGATGCACCGCCGCGAGGTGGATGTGATCTGCGCCGGCTTAAACCACCAGACCTGGTTCATCAAGGTGGAGTGGCGCGGGATCGATATGCTGCCCAAGCTGCTGGAGCTGTTCGAGCAGCACCCGGAATATTCCAAGACCGAAAAAGTGCGCATCGATGTGCTGCGCCGCTTTGGCTATTACAGCACCGAGTCAAACGGTCACCTGAGCGAGTACGTGCCCTGGTACCGCAAACGCCCGGATGAGATCATGCAGTGGATCGACCTGTCGAGCTGGATCAACGGCGAGACCGGCGGTTACCTGCGGGTCTGCACCGAAGGCCGCAACTGGTTCGAGACCGACTTCCCGAACTGGCTGGCAGAGCCGCCGCTGGATTGGAAGACCTACAAGCGCACCGAGGAGCATGGCTCGTATATTATCGAAGCGCTGGAAACCGGGCGCACCTACCGCGGGCACTTCAACGTGGTCAACCGCGGAAATATCACCAACCTGCCGGACGGCTGCGTGGTCGAAATCCCCGGCTATGTGGACCGCACCGGGATCAATATGCCCGTGGTCGGCGATCTGCCGATGGCCTGCGCGGCGACCTGCGCGATCACAGCGCGCGTGCAGGAGATGGCCATGGAAGCCGCCGTGCACGGCGATGTGACCCTGCTCAAACAGGCCATGCTGCACGACCCGCTGACCGGCGCGGTTTGCAACCCGGAAGAGATCTGGCAGATGACGGACGAAATGCTGGTGGCGCAGGCCCAGTGGCTGCCCAACTTTGCCCATGAGATCGACAAGGCCAGCCAGCCGCCTGGCAGAAGCCGAGCAGAAGGGCACGCGGGTGAAGACGCGCGACTGGCAGGGCGCTGCTCGCCTGCATACCAAGACGGTGGAAGAAATGGCAGCAGACTGCCGCCGCGGCTCGTGAAATGGCGGATGCCGCCGATAAAGGCAAGATGACGAAATCGTAGATCCGCGAGACGTTCGTTTGCGGGTCTGGTTGGGGATCTGTATTTCTTCAACCAGACCCGCCGCTATAAAAAAAGGCTCTTTCCCAGGATTTATTCCGATAAACGGACAAAGATCGTAAAATATTGACGATGGTACGAAAGCGTAGGATTTTGTCTGCCGTGCTGCTCATCGATTTGGGGATGTTGTTGGCCGCCTGTTCGCCAGTCGCGCAGGTATTCAAGAGCCTGGGTGGGGCCGGAGGCGCGAGTGAGCCAACATCGATGGTTTTGACATATCGAACTCCCAGGCCTTCCGAAACGCCCTATGTGATTGTTACAGCGCAGCCAACGGCTACCCGGAATGAAGACCCGGACTATTACTATGGTGGATTGACGGTCAGCCTGGATAATGTCGGTCAAACCGTATCACTGCGCAAGGGCCAAAGTTTCTTACTGGACCTGGGCGAAGAATATGAATGGCGCGTGGAAGTGGGCCCGCAGAGCATTATCAGCCAGAATGTAAAAATCACGCCAGAACCAGGCGAGCAGGGGGTTTTTGTTGCCCGGGAGCGGGGCCAGGCAGTGCTTCATGCGGTGGGCGAACCAGCCTGCCGCCAGGCCCAACCGCCTTGCGGACGACCAAGCATCTTGTTCCAGGTAACGATTGTGGTGGAATAAACGAAAGAGGTTCCAGAACAGCGCTAAGGCCGTTCAGGAACCTCTTTCGTTTCGAGGCGCTTATTTTACGGAAAAGGTTGCGCTGACCGGCGCGGGCGCGCCAAGGGCCAGACCGCGCGCGGAGGGGGAACACCCGCCAATGGTCAGTTGGAAATCGCCTGGCTCAAGCTTCTGGCGTCCATCGTCATCGAACAGCATCATCATTTCGGGCGATATGGTAAAGTCTATTAGCTTGCTTTCGCCCGCCTTTAGCGCCACGCGCTGGAAAGCAACCAGGCTGGCGAGCGGGACTTCTACCGAAGCTTGCAGGTCGCTCAGATACACCTGCACCACTTCTTCCGCGTCGACATTGCCGGTATTGGTCACGGTCAGGCAAACCGGCAGCGAGTCGCCGGCGGACAGGGTGGTTTTATCGAGCTTGAGTCCAGTGTAGGCAAACTGCGTATAGCTCAAACCAAACCCGAACGGATAGAGCGGTTCCGCGGTCGCATAGCGGTAGGTGCGCCCGGTCATGTTGTAATCTTCAAAGGGCGGCAGCTGGTCAATCGATTTCGGGAAGGTCAGCGGCAGCTTTCCAGAGGGGGCCACCTTGCCGTACAAAACATCGCCCACGGCCTGCCCGCCTTCCTGGCCCGGGTACCAGACGTACACGACTGCTTCGACCATGTCCTCGATTTCACCCAACGTGATGGGGCTGCCACCCGTCAGAACCAGGACCACTTTCGCGCCCATCATGCACATTTTCTTGACATATTCGGCCTGAACCCCGGGCAATCCAATCTTCAGCCGGTCGCCGTTTTGATCGGAAAGGGACGCATCGCCTTCTTCGCCTTCCAGGATGGGGGCGAGGCCCATGCACGCAATGGTGATATCACTTTCGGCTGCCTCGAACACGGAATAATCCAGGGGATTGTTCCCTTTGGTCGTCAGGGTGCAGCCAGCGCGATACCCGATCTTTACGCCTTCTGGCGCGCGGCCAATGATGCCTTCCAGCAGGGTGCTGAAGGTGCTGCTGATGCCATTATAGTTGCCCAACAGTACATCCACACTGCCCGCGTTGGGCCCAACGATTAACATGGTGCGGATTTTGTCATTGATGGGCAGGATATTGTTGCGGTTCTTGAGCAGAACCACGGACTTCACCGCTGCTTCATACGCGAGCCGGCGGTGTGCAGGGCTTTCTACCACGCTCATGGGCGTGGAGGCGTAGGGTACCAGTTCTTGCGGATCGAACATGCCCAGCTTGAAGCGCGTGGTGAGCGTGCGGGTCAGCGCCAGGTCCACATCGGCCTCGCTGACCAGGCCGCGTTGGATGGCTTCTTCCAGGTGGTCATAATAGACACAGTCACAACCAATATCGCAGCCGTGCTTGAGCGCCAGGGCGGCCGATTCGGGCCCGTCCGCGGTTAGTTGATGGTTCTTGTGGATATCACTTAACGCTCCGCAGTCGGATACCACATGGCCTTCAAAACCCCATTCTCCACGTAAGATATCTTCCAGCAGGAGCTTGCTCGCATTGCAGGGTTCGCCAAGGGTGCGGTTGTACGCACCCATTACGGCCTCCACTTTGGCATCCATGACAAGCTTTTTAAAGGCCGGCAAGTACGTGGCGTACAGGTCGCGTTTTGTAACCACCGCATCAAAGATGTGACGATCTCGCTCTGGACCGGAGTGGACAGCGTAATGCTTCGCGCAGGCCGCGGTTTTCATGTAACGCGGATCATCACCCTGCATACCGCGCACGAAAGCCGAGCCCATTTCGCCGGTCAGGTAGGGATCCTCGCCCCAGGTTTCCTGGCCGCGACCCCAGCGTGGATCGCGGAAAATGTTTACGTTGGGGCTCCAAAACGTCAGTCCCTGGTAGATTAATGGAAAGCCATTCTTGCGGACTGCTTCGTGGTACTTGGCGCGCGCCTCATCACTGATCGCGCTGGCAACCTGCTGGATCAAAGTGGGATCCCAGGTAGCAGCCATGCCAATTGCCTGTGGGAAAACGGTGGCGCGCCCGTTACGCGCTACGCCGTGCAGCGCTTCATTCCAGTAATCATAGGCCGGGATTCCAAGGCGGGGGATCGCTGAAGCCCCATTGCGCATCTGGCTAATTTTTTCCGAGAGGGTCATGCGCGCGAGCAAATCTTGAACCCGGCTGGCAGTCGGCTGCTTTGTATCCAGATAGGCAGGGGTTGATTCGACAACAGACATAATCACTACTCCTCTAAGAAGTCATGTTTTTTTGGTGAATGCTTGGAAACACAACGAAGGATGAGCATCACCCTAAATTAAACTATCGGTCGAGTATCCCTGACGAAGGGCTCTTACGTTGTTATACGTCAACCAACCAGCCAGTAAAGCCATATATAGCCCGCCGCGGCCCAAAAAGAGCAGCACGGCGATGATGAGAAGTACACCAAAAACAATCGAGATAATTAATGGCACGCGGTCGTCATAAGGGTTGCGCAGCCAATGATACGCGTTGCGCATGATTTGACCGCCATCCAAAGGCAAGATGGGAATTAAATTGACAATCCCCCAACCGATGTTTACCCATAACAGCTGCCCAACGATGAAACGCAGGTATTGATTTTCAATTGGCCCAAACAGATTTAACACGAGGAATAATAGACCACCGAGCAAAAAGCCTGCCAGCGGTCCCGCAAAACTGATCAGGATTTCCTTGGGATAGGATAAAAGTGAATAGCGCGTGCTGATGGTCAGCCCGCCCATCGAGTACAGCTCAATCCTGGGCGAACGCCCGTAGTATTCGGCGGCAATTGCGTGACCTAACTCATGCAGCAAAACGGAAAACAAAACGATCAAAACCCATAGGGCCAGATAAATCACGTTTCCGACATATAGTCCGAGGAGGATGGCGATGATAAAAAAAGAGATGTGGACACGAACCGGAAAGTTCAAAATTTGAAAGTTCAAACTGGCTGATGAATTCATCCATGTCTCCCGATAACGATACCGACTGTCTCAATCTTAGAGGAAAGTCGATAGGCCGTCAAGTGGTTTTATTATTAAATTATCCGGGCGGTAAGGTCATGCACCATTGCGCCGGTGATCTGGACGGGAATGATCCGGCCGACTTCCGCTTTTCCTTCCACGAATACCATCCCATCAATTTCGGGGGCATCGTGATAAGCCCGACCGACGGAAATGCCATCATTATAGCCCTCGATCAGCACGGACTGGGTTTGCCCGACGAAGGATTGGTTGCGAGCGAGCGAAATGTTTTCCTGAATGGCAACCAGGCGCTGCAGGCGGTCCTCTTTTTCCTCGGCGGTGACCGGGTCTCCCAGAGGTTCGCTGGTGGTACCCGGCTCGAAGGAAAACGGGAACGCGCCCACGTGATCAAACTTAATCTCCTCGATAAAGTCGAGCAGGGTTTGGAACTCCGTTTCGGTCTCGCCCGGGTAACCGACAATAAAGGTTGTGCGCAGGGCCAGGTTGGGGATCGCGGCGCGCATGGTGCTAAGGGTCTTATGCACCCAGTCCATATTTGCCGGGCGGCGCATACGGCGCAGCGTGAGCGGGTGGGCGTGTTGCAAGGGCATGTCCAGGTATGGGACGATTTGCGGCGCGTTCGCCATTACCTCAATCAACCGCTCGGTGACGTACCCAGGGTAAGCGTACAAGATGCGGATCCAGGGCAGCGCGGGCACCTCACTGATGATGCGTTCAAGAAGCTGCGCCAGGCCATCTTTCATCCCCAGGTCGTGGCCGTAATCGGTGGTGTCCTGGGCAATCAGCAGAATTTCCTGCACGCCGTTTTTGGAAAGGGCGCGGACTTCATTGAGGATGTCTTCCGGCGGACGGCTGACCGCGGTGCCTTTGATGAGGGGGATCGCGCAGAAGGCGCACGGACGGCGGCAGCCATCCGCGATTTTGATGTACGCGCTGCCGCCCTGACGAGCCACGCGCGGTACGCCTTTTTCATCTGTGCCAACGGTGGCGACTTCCGGCAAGTGGTAGATGGGTTTCAGGTAGCCGTTTTCGTCGCGCTGCTGGCCGTTTAGCTGCTGGACCAGATCTACGATGTCCATCCAGCGGCGGGTTCCCAAAAGGCCATCGATGCCCGGCACCTGTTGAATGATGCGCTCGCCGTACCGTTGGGTCAGGCAGCCGGCGGCAATCAGCAGTTGACCCGGGCGTTTTTTTCGAGCCAGCTCGCCAAGCACTGCGTAGGATTCCTGGCGGGCCGGGTTGATAAAACCGCAGGTATTGACGATCAGCAGACCGGCTTCGCTGGCCCGCTGGGTGGGGGTATAACCGGCGCCTTGCAGCAGGCTGCCCATGGATTCGGAATCGACTGTGTTTTTCGCGCAGCCTAAGGATACCAAATAAAATTTCTTTTTATTCATAACGTGTATTTCTCAAGGAATAAACGGAGTAATGGATGGAGTAGCCTGGGGCGTCTGAGTTGGTAGGGGAGTGAGGCTGGCCAGTGGGGTGGCGGTGGGAGTGTTGGTGAATGCCGGGGTGGGGGTGACGACCCCTTCCGGCGCGAAGATCAGGGCAACCACTTCGCCGGAGCTGCCCAACAAGCCCAGGGGGGCTTGATTATAGTAAGCTTCTATGGCTGACCCGTTTCCGGTGAGCAGCTCGATATGTTTGTTGCCAGAAAAAGCATATGCGTTGCCGGGAACCGTCCGGCCCAGGAACTTAACTTTATCGTCCGCTACCACGCGCAGCCAGGCGCGTTTGTGGGCCACAATATACACCTGCACGGGATCGCTGTTGATCGGCGCAAGGGTGGGGGCGGTGATCGCGCCGGGGGTCAGCGTGATGGGCTGGCCCTGGCTGCTGGCCTGCCCGCCGCCGGACGGCGTTTTCGTCGCATCGATGGGAGTGACATCCACATTCGGGTCATTGACCGGGGTAGCGGTGGCGCTGGGCTCAGGCGTTCCGGCAGTTTCCCCAGCCACCAGTGTACCGGCCGGCGTCAGAGCAGCGGCCAGAGTACCCGTCAGGTCCGCTTTGGGGGTTAGCAGAACCCCGGCAACCCCGATGGGGGTGGGTTTGGCCTGGGTGGTGCGCAGGTTGCTGATGCGGGCGGTGGTCCACAAAGCGAAGAACAGGATAATCCCGGCAACGGCAACCCCAAAGATCAGATCTGGGGTGAGGAAGCGCCTCCAAAAAGGCGCCTGGCGGGCCGGCCGTTTTTTTGCCGGGGTACTGCCTGGCTCAGGCTTTGGGATGCGCTCGATGCGGCGGGCTTGCAGTCCTTCGGCAAAGCGCAGGAGAACTTTTTCCTCATCCATGTTGAGGAATTTCACATAGTTGCCGAGCATGCCGCGCCCCTGAACCGGGGAGGGTAAATGCTCGATCTGGCCTTCCTCCAACGCCTGGATGTAATGCTGGCGCAAGCGGGTAAAGCGCTCTACTTCCGCCAGGGATAAGCCAAGGGATTCGCGCTGCTTCTGCATCAGCTGGCCGATCTCGCGGAAAATCGCCAGCGAGCTTTGCTGGCCTTCGGATGTGAAATTCTCGGAGGAAAGGTTGGCTGCAGGAGGCGGGGTAAAGATTGGGACGGCCGCCCGGTCTGGATCGAGGGCCGCGTCGTCTTCGGAAACCGGCTCCTGACCGGATCGCTCGTTCTGCGCGGCGGCCGGCTCAGTGGGAATGGGAGGCTTGTCAGGTATTTTTCCATCCCAGGCGGCTAAGAGCTCGCCGACGGGCAGATCCAGATAGCCGGCAACCAGGCGCAAGAAACCACGGCCCTGAACCGGGGAGGGTAGGGCTTCACGCTGATCGTTTTCGAGCGCTTCCAGGTAGTGTATGCGAACGTGCGTGGCCTGAGAAACTTGCTCTACCGTCAGCCCGCGCTGGATGCGCCTCTCTTTAAGCTGCTCGCCAATGCTGTATGCCATACTAATAAACCGTACCGGCTATTATACTCTATCCCTTTCCTTGCTTTTGGGTCTCCAGGGATTGGCGCAAGGTGGGATAATTATGCGGTGTTGGTTTCGGGCGTAGCCCGAAACCAACACCGCATTCAAGCTCCCGGTGGAAAAAAACGAACCGGCCTGGGTGCGTTCTCGCACCCAGGCCGGTGAAAATCGATTGCTGCGCGGGTTTATTCCGCGGTTGGCTCTTCAGTCTCCACAGCCGTATCTTCGGCTGCTGGAGCTTCCGCCTTAGCAGCCGCTGGGGCTGCTTCCGCCTGGGGAGCCGCTTTTTGCACCAGGGCGGCGGGTGTCTCACCCTCGCGATGGACGATGACTTTGACTTCTGGGGTCAGGTCCACGGTAAGGCGAATGGTGCATTTATGCTCGCCTAAAACACGGATCGGCTCGCATTCAATCTGACGGCGATCGATCTTGGTTTTGGTTTTGCGGGAAATTTCGTCAGCGATCATCTGGGTGGTGATCGAGCCGTACAACTTGCCGGTCTCGCCAGCCCGGGCGGGGAAACCAATGACCAGGTCTTTCAACCGGTCAGCGATGCCACCCAGCTCCTGGTTTAGCGCGGTGCGCTGCTCGGTTGCCCGGGAGCGGATGCCTTCTGCCTGTTTAATAGCGCCCTGGGTTGCCAGGACGGCCAGAGCCTGGGGAAGCAGGAAGTTGCGCCCGTAACCATCGGCTACCTTTTTGACGTCGCCAGCGCGACCCAACTTGTACACATCTTTGAGAAGTAATACTTTCATTCTTCAAGCCCTTTCGTGCTGAATAGTGAGGATTTGCCCGTTGGCAGCCCGCGCGAAGGGTACAACGCGCAGAGCGGGTTGATTTTACCATAAATTTTCCAGCGTGGTCGCCGGGTTTTGCCGCGTTTGCTCCATCACGCGCAATGCGGGGGAACCCTTTATGGTAGAACCAGGCTGCGATACGGCGTAGATTGCGGAGGATCTGGCAGGATAAGCCTTTGGGGGCCATATCCTTGAACCTGGAATTCGACCGGAATCTCCGAATCTATCCGGTCAATTGCCCTTACTTCTTTTGCGCCTGGAAGGTAATAAACGAAGACTACCTGGTCATATGGGATCCGGCTGTTTGAATAGAAACTCTGGACACCGTCAGGATTTAAGCGAGCATCCCCGGGAACCTGTATTTGGCCGGGTGTGTATAACATGCCTCTCAGGGAAGGGTTGTTGTAAAGAACTTGCAGACCGGCAGTTACTTCCCATTCCATGGTAATGGGTAAACGCTGGAAGGGGCGGTCCAGGATTTTATGCGGCTTCACTACGATTAGCGTGGTGCCGTCTTTCAGGTTTGGAAGCGCCTGCATCAGGGCTCGCCAGAAATGTTTCTGCTCCATCCAGGCCAGGCGGGCCTCATTTTGATTCCATATCTGTTGGGTGACGCCAACCAGCAGCAAAGGGATCAGCACCGATAGGACGACGATGCGCATCTGCGACCGGTTCGCGGTGACCAGTATGGCGATTAATGCAATGACGGAAGCCAGCGCCAGCGTGCCACCAAAGATTGCGAACATGTTCGCGCGCGATGCCACGCCGGTCAGGGAGGGTGTGAAAGCGATGACGGCCGGGAAATAGCCCGCCAGCAGCATCACCACGCCCGTAGCGAAAGGCGCTAAAAGATGGCAAGCCTCTTGATTCTTTTCATGCCAGGATAATCGATTCGTCTGGAAATCCGGCAAGGCGGCTTGAGAGGGCGGGTTTTCGTGCGCCGCCGGCTCCTGGCCGTCTTTTGCGGCAGACGAGATGTGTTCTTTGCTGACCCACAGCGCCAGCCATGCGCTGAAAGCGACCGCCGCGCCCCAGAAAAACAGCATCCTGCGCATAGATATACCGAGGAGGTTGGAAAACGGCTGAACCCAACAGTTCACAAACACTGGAATGGCCGCAATGAACCGGTAAAGGAGCAGCAGAAAAAAGGAAAGATTTACCTGGAATTCCATATATGGATCATGGATATTAAATACTGCCGGTTGGATGAAGCCCCGCCACACTGCGAATATTCCTCCAATCCCGAGGGGAAGCAGGAGCAGCAGCCGCCGCGGGAAGGGGATTTTCCGAGTGAATGCGGCCAAGAGCCCACACCAGGCCATCACGATCCCTAATTGGGCTTCATAGGCGCCGAGTGGAAGGGCGATCAAAGGCAGCGCGGCTGCCAGTTTCCAACCCCGTCCTTCTACAGCGAAATCAAACAGTAAAAGCAGGGCGAATAATGTACCCAGGTAAATAATCCAGGTATAGTTCTGGATAAGCCACATGCGGGTCAAATCGACAGGATAAACGAGAAACAGCAGCGCCGCGGGCAGCGCCAGGAATTTATGCCTGGGAAAGAGCCGCCGGGCCAGAAAGAAAACCAGCACTGCGCATAGGAAAATGACAAAAATGTCGGCAAAATATAAGGCTTTCAAATTTAAGCCAAAGAGGTCGAGCAAGAGTTTAAAGCCCGAGTACACCAGCGGCCGGCGGTTATTCCAGTCGATCATCGGGAGGCCGCCAAAGATATATAACTGGCCGAAGACGGCCCAATCGTCTGAATACAGGACAGGCGCATAACCCGGCAGGAAGCATAGTCCACTGGCGAAAAAAATGATCAGGACCGGCATAAAGACTGGCTTTATATCCCTGAATATAAAACGAATCATTTATTCTCCGTGGCCATGGAATCCTGCGGGGCAAAATATAAAGTATGTAGATTACTTTTTGTAGGACCGGAATTATACCATAAGCGCGGTTTAAACTTCCCAGGGCGGGCGGCCCGTTCCGGAGGGATTGCGTAAGGAATTCAGCAGCTGCTCGCGCAGGTTGGGAAGCAGGTCGGCGGTGGCGGCCAGCAGGCCAAAACAGCCGGCGATCATCATGTCACCATACGGCACGGCAAAATACGGGCGCAGACCGGAAGAGCGCAGCAGGTTGCGCCGCGGCCCGGTGACGACCAGGCTGCCCGCCTGGGCGTCCAGCGCGAGGGGCTGGGGATGGTAGATCAGCGCGCCATGACCGTGATCCTCGAAGACATCCGCATGCCGCAGGCTGCCATCCGCCAGGGCGCGCAGCAGGTTTTCCAGGCGGGACTGGGTGAGCAGCCCGGTATGGTGTTCAAAAACACCCTCGATTCCGCCTGGACCCAACCGGAACGCCAGGGTGTGAAAATTCCCCACGTTGGCGATCATCACGCGCGGGTGGGCAGCAACCTGCCGGTCGAAGGTCGCGCCCAGGACGGCGGCGGGGGCCGTATCCATCACGATCAACGGGGCCGGCAGGTCGCCCGCGGATCCGGCGACTGCCCGCAGGCGGGTCATGATGGGTGGGATCTGATCGCGGAGATAGGCAAAAGCGCTCAGACGGTTTTGCGCGCGGATGCGTTCATCCAGGTAATCAAAACGGAACTGGCGGTCCGAAACATCCGGGGGGGCATTGCCATGATCAAAAACAGCCACGGCGATGGCGGCCAGGTCATCCAGGTCAACGCCAAAGGCTTCCAGAACGGCGCGAATGGAGGGCAAATCAAAGTCCTGCAGGCGCATGCGCTCCACATCCGCGGGCAGGCGGCGGGCTTCGTCTTCGCCGATGACGCGGATGCCCATCTCTTCAACCGCGTTTAGGTCATCGTTAAACGAACGCGCGGCGTCTGGGGTGGCGTAGATGGGCAGCCCGGCGCGCGCGTGCGCTTCCGCCGCCCACTGGCTGGGTCCGCCGCCCATGGTAACACCCGTCAGCAGTACGGGGCGCTGCTCGCGCGTGGCCTGTTGGATGCGGCGGAAAACGATCATGGTGGGGGCCGGCAGCACCAGTTTATAGGCATTTTCAACATCCAGCCGCGCATCAAAGAGCAGGATATCCTGCGTGCCGGTGCCAACATCGACTGCCAGTATTTTCATGGATTCGCTCTCCCCGCCGGGTCGTTTTCTTTGTTTCCACCGGTTTTCATTGGGATATGGTGGAACAAAGGAAATATGTCCGAAGTTTACCATAAACTTCTTCACTGTCGACTGCCCGACCTTTCATGTATACTCATGGCGAATGCCAACCCTACCTTTCAAACAATCTGAACATGGCAACCTATAACGAGGAAACCGATGAGTTTTGACGACGAACGCAAACGTTGGGAAGAGAAAATCCTCAAACCGGCGATCAGCAAGTTCCCGGAGCGCAGCCGCGAATTTCATGACACCCTCTGGCATACCGCTGCCGCGCATCCTGGGTCCGGCCGAATCGAATTATGCCGAGAAGCAGGGCTTCCCCGGCGAATATCCCTTTACTCGCGGCGTGCAGCCGACCATGTATCGCGGGCGGTTCTGGACGATGCGCCAGTATGCCGGTTATGCCTCCGCGGAAGACTCGAACCGCCGCTACCGTTACCTGCTCGACCAGGGCCAGACCGGGCTTTCGGTTGCTTTTGACCTGCCGACCCAGATTGGCTATGACGCGGATGATCCGCTCTCGATTGGGGAAGTGGGCAAAGTGGGGGTTTCGATTTCCTCCCTGGAAGATATGGAAACCCTGTTGCACGACATCCCGCTGGACAAGGTTTCGACCAGCATGACCATCAACGCCCCCGCATCCATCCTGCTGGCGATGTATATCGCTGTCGCGCAAACGACAGGGGGTGGATGAAAAGAAGCTGCGCGGGACGATCCAGAACGACATTTTGAAGGAATATATTGCGCGCGGAACCTATATCTTCCCACCCGCACCGTCCATGCGCCTGATTACGGATATCTTCCGCTACTGCGCCGACCAGGTGCCGAACTGGAATACGATCAGTATTTCGGGGTATCATATCCGCGAGGCCGGTTCGACGGCGGTGCAAGAAGTGGCTTTTACCCTGGCGGATGCCATCGCGTATGTGCAGGCGGCGATGGAAGCCGGGTTGAAGGTGGATGAGTTTGCCCCGCAGCTATCCTTCTTCTTCAACGCGCACAACAATTTCCTGGAAGAGGTGGCCAAGTACCGCGCGGCGCGCCGGCTGTGGGCGCAGATCATGCGCGACCGCTTCCACGCGCAGGATCCGCGCTCGTGGATGCTGCGCTTCCATACCCAGACTGCCGGGTCAACTCTTACCGCCCAGCAGCCCGAAAACAACGTGGTGCGCGTGACCCTGCAGGCCCTGGCGGCCGTGATGGGCGGGACGCAGTCGCTGCACACCAACAGCATGGACGAAGCGCTCTGGCTGCCCACCGAGAAATCGGTGCGGGTGGCGCTGCGCACGCAGCAGATCATCGCCTATGAGTCGGGGGTGGCCGATACCATCGACCCGCTGGCCGGTTCGTACGTGGTCGAATACCTGACGGATGAAATCGCCAACCGGGCCACGGAATACCTGCGGAAAATCGACGATATGGGCGGCGCGCTGGCTGCGATCGAGCACGGGTATATGCAGAATGAAATCCAGGAGGCGGCCTACGGCTTCCAGAAAGCGGTGGAAAGCAAAAAACAAATCGTGGTGGGCGTGAATGCTTTCCACGCGGATGAAATCGCTCCAGCTCGAGCGCCTGAAAGTCGACCCCACCATCGAGCAGCAGCAGCGCGCGCGGCTGGCAGAGCTGCGCACGCGGCGCGACAACGCGCGGGTCAGCGAGCTGTTGAGCCGGCTGGACACGACCGCCCGCAGCCAGGAAAACCTGATGCCGCTGTTCGTGGAGTGCATGGAGCAAAATGTTACCCTGGGTGAAGTGTGCGGCGTTCTCCGCAGCATCTGGGGCGAATATCATCTGCAAGCGTAGAAGGATTGTATGGCGAAAATCATTAAAATCAACCATGTGGCGATTGTTGTGCCTGAAATCGAAGGGGCGTTATGTTTCTGGCGCGATGCGCTGGGATTGGAACTGGATCATGTTGAAGATGTGCCCAGCCAGCGTTCGCAGGTGGCTTTTCTACCGGTGGACGGAAGCGAGGTTGAGCTGGTGAAACCAACCACGGAAGATTCCGGGGTCGCCAAGTTCCTGGCGGAGCGCGGGGCGGGCATGCATCACCTGTGTTTCGAGGTGGATGATATCGATGGCATGCTAGCCGATCTGAAAGCCAAAGGCATCCGCTTGATCAACGAGACGCCCATGCAGCTTGAAGGGCGCAAGGTTGCTTTTGTGCATCCGAAGAGCGCCAACGGCGTGCTGGTGGAGTTGTACCAGGAAACAATATAATATATTTGTGAAATTGATGATAAATCGTGTGTTTGGCGTTACTATGGCGCGCCGGACACACGATTGTTTTACTATTGGTTATAATACTTTGAATGGGGAACCATAGAGAAGGAGAGGAGAAGGGTTATGGATTCTGTTCAGAGCATGCCGGAAAGCGTCGAGAGGAGACGGGCACTTCCAAAACAGGGGTGGATTGGGATCGGGTTGGTACTGGTAGCCTGGCCTTTAAACTGGCTGCTGCCCGGCACGCGCACCTCCTGGTTGTTCTTCCCTCTCTGGCTCGGTTTCGCGCTCAGCGTGGATGGGCTGGTATTTGTGCGCAAAGGAACCTCCCTGCTGACGCGGTCCTGGCAGCGCTACGTGGGCCTGTTCCTTATCTCGGCGCCGGCCTGGTGGCTGTTTGAGGCCTTCAATCTGCGCACGCAGAACTGGGATTATTTGGGCGTCGAGCATTTTTCTCCGCTGGCATATTTTTTACTGGCCAGTCTGGATTTTTCCACGGTCATCCCGGCGGTGTTTGGCATGGCCGAGCTGACCGGCAGTTTCGCTTTCATCCGGCGCATGCGTCCCTGGATCATTATTCGAGATGACCGGCGCACAACGCTGGCTTTCTTTTGCGCGGGCTGGGTGATGCTGGCGCTGCTGCTGGCATGGCCGCTGTACTTTTTCCCGTTTGTGTGGATGTCGGTGTACTTTATCACCGAGCCGCTGAATGTGTGGCTGGGGAACCGCTCGCTCGCGGAGGGGACCCGGCGCGGCGACTGGCGCGCAGTGGTCAGCCTGTTCCTGGGGGTGCTGGTGACGGGGTTCGTCTGGGAAATGTGGAACTTCTACGCCTACCCAAAGTGGATTTACAGCGTTCCGGGAGTGGATGTTTTACACGTTTTCGAAATGCCGCTCCTGGGTTTTGGCGGTTATCTCCCATTCGCCCTGGAACTGTACGCGCTGTATCATTTTGTCATGGGCCTGGCGGGTCAGCGGAGAACCAAGTACGTTGATCTGTAGTTTACCCGGTTGTGATATGATTGCTTTTATCATTCTCTGAAAGAGAGCACACAAGAAATGACGCCTCGGTTTCCCGCTTCGCTGCGCGTAATTGGCCGGTCGGTGGTCGACTGGTGGGATAGTTGGATGGATATGGTGCTGGTGTCTATCGTGTGGTTTCTGGCCCAGATCACCATCGTTTTCGGCCCACCGGCTACCTTTGGTTATTACTACGTGGTGCATGATATGATGAATGGCCAGTCGGTGGGGCTGCGCGGGATGATTGAGGGCGCGCGCCTCTACTTTGGGAAGGCCTGGCAGTGGGGCGCGGTCAATCTGCTGGTGTTATTCGTTACCGGGTTCGCGGGTTGGTTTTACATCAATGTTAATGCAGTCTGGGGACTGTATGCGGAAATCCTGGTCCTGATGATCGGGTATCTATGGTTTTGTACCCAGTTTTACGGTTTGGCCTATTTTATGGAACTGGAGAACAAAAACCTGTATCTCGCGCTGAAAAACGGTTTGCTAACCACCCTGGCCGCGCCCTTTTTTACCGTGGTGATCATGATTTTCGCGGGAGTGGTGGCTGTGTTGAGCATCGTGATCATCCTTCCGATTTTCCTGGGCTTGCCGGGACTGATTCCGGTACTGGGCTACCGCGGAATGCAAGATCGCCTGGTGGCTTTTGGCCTGCGCCAACGCGAAAAGACCCCCAAGGAGATCGAGGCTGAGCAAGGCGCGCGAATATTTGTACCGGAGTTTGACCGAAAAAACGAATCGAGTGGCTCAGTTCGCGACAGCAGTCGGGGGGCTGGAAGCAGCCCGGCGGGCGAAGACGTCTCGAATGGCGAAGGGCAGGTAGAGCAAAAGAAATAACCCGAACCCGATGGCCTCCAACGACAGGAGATACCACGGCCACGGTCCAAGAACGTCAATCAGGCTGGCAGTCTCCGGCTTATGGGCGATAAACATATAATTGCTGCTGATCAGTGCGTTGACAATGCCAACGAACAGCATATAGACGTTGCTCCACACCAGCACGCGCCCATAAGAACGCCAGGTTGGACGGTATCCTTCTACCAGGGTCATATATAGGGCGGCGCTGACGATCAGGCCGTGTGAAATGAACGTCTGAAAGTAGCGAAAGTGTGGGAAAACATACGCTCCCAGGTCGGGGGTCAGGATAGCCTGGAGCGCGCCGCCGATGCCCAGGAAATACGCGAACTCGTAAATCTTGTAGCTGCGTTTGACCAGCATATAGGCCGACAAATAGACGAAAACACTGCACAGGTGCAGCGGGAGCATGGTCTGCAGCGTCCACTGCCCGGTGGCAAGATTCCAGATATGCCACGCCAGTTCATTGACAATCAGCAAGGCTGCCATTGAGTAGCGCAACACGCGCGAGGTGCGTAAAAATCGGGGCGTTTCTGGTTTGCCGCGGCGGCGCAGGACTAAAAAGCTGAGATTTAACAGCAGGATGACGATAATCGCAGCCCAATGCGTAGCTGAGAATAAAACAAATGGTCCCCCAGTGGGGTCTTTGATGAAGAATTCATTCATGATTGGGTGATCCTAAAACGGGCGAGGATAATGAAATTGTATTGAGAAAACTATTTTCCGCAAGGCATGGGATTATTTCTGCCTGACGCTGCTTGCCTATGCTATACTTTACGGATCAAGATCGCTTTTCCCTGTACTGGATGATAAAAAGATACCCACAAATAAGGATTTCCTATGGGCCATTACGAAATAAACCACGATCCGACCCCAATCCGTTTGTTTAAATCCGATTTTCTGGAATTCTTCACCCATATTTCGCCCGTGGCGGTCACAATCATCTGGCTGCCGTTTGCCGGGTATATGCTGATCAGCGAGATCCTTTCCGGGCTGGCGCGCCAGACCAGCCTATGGTACGTTCTGGCGGCATTTTTGACTGGTCTTTTCTTGTGGACATTCGCGGAATACAACCTGCATCGTTTTGTTTTTCATTACCCGCCCAGAACTCCCGCCCAGGAGCGCATCACATACCTGTTCCATGGCATCCACCATCACCAGCCGCAGTGCAAGACCCGCCTGGTGATGCCGCCGGCGGTCAGCATACCGCTCTCCGCGCTATTTTACGCTTTATTCAGCCTGGTGGTGGGGCGGCTGCTGGGCCTGCCGCATTGGGTGCACCCCATGGTGGGTGGGTTTACCCTGGGTTACCTGGCCTACGACCTGATCCATTACGCCACGCATCACTTCCCCATGCATTCGGGCATTGGCCGCTACTTGAAGCGCTACCATCTGAAGCACCATTACAAAACCCCCAACCAGCGCTTTGGCGTCAGCTCGCCGTTGTGGGATATTGTGTATGGCACCAAGCCCCAGGAAGCTCATTCGTAACAAGCAGGCCGCTTTTACCGCTCCCGCTTCCAATTCTTTAGTACTTCCTTAATACGCGCCCACAGGCTGCTGGCCTGTTCAGCGTTGGGTTGTTCGACCGGATGGCGGCTGTAGCGGGCTTCGATGAAGGTGCCGGTCAGGCCGTGCAGTTCCTGGTCAACCTCGGGGATTGCCTCGCGCAGGCGGTCTTCGTACTGGTAGGGGGTTTGGGAGGGCTTGCGTTCCAGACCCTGCTGACCACCCATGGCTACCAGGTTGAGATAGAAGAAGATAATCTTCTCGCGCGGGTTCAGGCGATTGAAGTTGAACATACGGCGGATGGTTTGGGCGGGCGATGCCATGCGTTGGGCGCGCATGCGCTGGATGCCGGTCTGCACCAGCGCGGCAAGCTGACGGTTGGCGCCTCTGAGCCACTTCCAAAAACCATCCCAGGCCTTGTTGACCCAGCGGAACAGGGGAAAGCCGGTGATGGCTTTCCACAGCACCGCGTTCTGCGAAAGGTAAAAGCGCAGCGCGAAGAAGATCACTGCCAGGAAGATGATCCAGAAAGCCAGCGAGCGTAAAAATTCCAGCCAGGCGATGGGGGGTTGGGATGGGCCCCCTATGAGAAGGGGCATGCTCGGCTGCTCGGGTTGCGGAGCTCCTTGCGTGCCGCTCAGTTTGAAGAGGGATAGGCACAGCGTAAAAGGCAGGGCGATCAACATCATCAGGATGGATGCGGCGCGCAGGAGTAGGTTCACCGCATAGCGCAGCACGTCGAACAGGCCGATCGAGTATTCGGTGGGCAAAAAGAAAACCAGGATGGCCAAAAAGAGGAAGAAAAACAAGCTGTAGCGCAGCCAGTTTTTGGCCAGGTTCGGGCTGATCGGCATTTTTTGCCAGAGCCAGCGAATGCGCAGCAGGGCAAACTGAGTCTGGCTGAGCAGGATCAGGGCGATGATGAAATAGGCCAGTACGTTAACCACCGGAGCGTAATATCCCGGGGGCGGTTTGCCAATCGAGCGGAACAGCGTTGTGGCGTCTACCCGGGATAAAGCCGCCATCAGCACAACCAATGATCCGATGATAAAGATGCGGGTTGAGATGCGCTGGCGGACATCGTGCAGGGCGTTTTGCAGCTTGCCCAATTCGTCCCAACGGGTGTCCATATCGCGCTCATACAAGCTTTCCAAATCACTCGCGTACCCCAGGCTGTTTACCCATACCAGCCCGGCGATGAATAACGCCAGGATATATTCACCGTTAAAGAAATTTTCCAGGAAATTGGCCTGCCAGAGGGGCAGATCTTGCAGCAGTTGGGCCGGTCCGCGGATGAGGTAGATGAACATCTTCAACGCCACGGCAATCGCGACCCACTCGGACAGGTGGAAGATAATCCGCTCCCGGCCTTCCAGCTCTCTGGCGTGATCGCGGGTGACCATGGCTTCTATCGCGATCACCAGGCTGGCCCATACCAGGTAGCCGCCGCGCCAGCCGGGTACGATACGCTCTCCCAAAAGCACAACACCAATGGCAATGATCATCATCATGATGACGACCATCACTTTACCAATCAGGATGTTGTGTCCGAGGCTGTTGCGCACATTCGTAAGCAAGTCGTAGGAGGTTTTATTCATCGATCTCTTTTCTAGCCCCTCCAGATATCCAGGTCTTTCTCGCTGCGGAAAATGTGAACCGGGATGCCCAACAGCTTGCTCTGCTGGGCGGCCTGGCGATGATTGGGGTGTTCTCCGCAAAGCATCAGTACCGGGTTGATCCCAGCCCGGCGCGCGGCGAGCAGCTCATCGAACAGCGCCCGGTCGGCGGAGCCGCTGATCACCAGCATGGTGGTGCCCCAGGGCAGGTGCACGCGCTGATTGCGCAGCATGCCGGGGAACGGCTCAATCTCGACGGCGCGGATGCGCGCCAGGATTTCCAGGATGCGCATCAGGTGCGCGCGGCCTTTGTGGGCGCGAAGCGGAACGGGGCGGCTGTCGGCCGACAGCGGGTCCAGCCCGTGGGCCATCAGCCCGGTCGACTGGCGCTGGGCGATGATCCAGTTGGCCAGGGATGCGGCCACGATGATGGCCAGCTCGGTCGCGTCGAAGTGCGTGCGCAGCTGGTAATCTTGCAGGTTAAGGTTCAGGAAGATGGCGGTTTCCAGGGCGATCGAAGGCTCGAACAGCTTGGTTTGCAGGCGCCCGGCTGTAGCGCTGGCCTTCCAGTCGATGCGGCGCAGCGAATCGCCGCTCTGGTAATCCCGCTTGCCGATCGGACGGGTCGGGTCTTCGAAGATGGGCTGTTTATGGCGCATGGTACCCATGGGCGAACGCGAGGGTAGCTTTACCTCACTCAGCGGAATCACGCGCGGGTAGACCGTCAGGTGGTCGGTGGCGCCTTCACTCTGGCGCTCCGAGCTCATTCCCAGCAGATCGCCGGAGGAGATATGCAGCGGGCCGATGGTGTAATAGCCGCGTTTGTGCGGTGCGCAGGTTATACGATAGGCGAGTTTTTTCGCGCGGGCCCAGGCTGATTACCTGCGAAAAGCTGCTGGTCTCGGCGACTTCGATCGGGTAGAAATCCTGCACGCGCAGCCAGACGGCCGGCAGCAGGCTGCCGTTGCGCAGATCTAACTGCACCGGGATGGTTTCGCCCGGAAATGCCTTGTGATCGTACTTGCGCGATGAAGATCAGGCGGTTGACGACCCGGCTCGTCCACCAGCGCCCAAGCAACTGGGCGCCTACAAACAGGTACAGCAGCACAACGACAAAGGTCTCGCGGGTTATGATCGCCAGGAGGATCAGGACAAAGAGAAAAGCCGTAAACGCGTCGCCCATATTTCGCAGGCCGGTGGAAAAATCGGCTTTCCAGCCGGGAGAATACTATCCTTCCAGTTTTCCAATTTCCAGCGGCGTTTTCTCCAGAATATCTGCCAGCACGCTTTGCGGCGTGCGCCCGCGCAGCTCTGCTTCTGGCGCGATCAGCAGACGGTGGGTCAGGATCGCGGGCACCAGATACTGGATATCATCCGGGATGACGTGATCGCGACCGCGGATGGCCGCCAGCGCCTGGGCGGCCTTGAACAGCGCCAGGCTGGCGCGCGGGCTGGCGCCCAGTACCAGGTCGGGGTGCTGGCGGGTGGCTGGTAACCAGTTTAACGATGTAGTCTTGCAGGCTGTCATCGATATAGATTTCCCATACCTGCCGCTGAAGCTCACTGAGCTGGCCGGCCTCGACGACCGCTTTCAGGTGGGTGATCGGGTGCTCGCGCTGCAGGTGGGTGAGCAGGATTTTCTCATCCGCCACGGAGGGGTAGCCAACCGACAGGCGCATCAGAAAGCGGTCGAGCTGGGCTTCGGGCAGCGGGAAAGTGCCTTCATATTCAATCGGGTTCTGGGTTGCCAGCACCAGGAATGGGCGCGGCAGGGCATAGGTGACCCCATCTACCGTCACCTGCTGTTCTTGCATGGCTTCCAGCAGGGCGGACTGCGTGCGCGGCGTGGCCCGGTTGATTTCGTCGACCAGCAGCACGTTGACGAAAACCGGCCCGGAGCGGAATTCAAACTTGCCCGACTGCTGGTTATATACTGACACGCCGGTGACATCATTCGGCAGCAGGTCGGGGGTGCACTGCAGGCGGTTGAAATGGCCGCCCAGGCTGATCGCCAGCGAGCGGGCCAGCATGGTTTTGCCTACCCCGGGCACATCTTCGAGCAGCACGTGCCCTTCGCACAGCATCGCGACCATCAGCATTTCAATCACGGAGCGTTTGCCAACAATGACATGCTCGACATTATCGATGATACTGTTCACAAAATCTTGAATATCGGTCATATGCTACCCCTGAATACCGCGGGTTTCCGCTGGCCCGGGAAAATTTTGGAGGGCGTCTTTGTTATTGTGGAGAGTTTACCACAACGTTCTTGTTACGGTAAAACGGAGCTTTCAATGATATGTAGAAAAGCGCTGACAACCTGCGGGTTGAACATTTTCCCGCTCTCCTCGCGTATAAAGCGGACTGCCTCTTTCTCGGAAAAGGCCTTGCGGAAGGGCCGGTCGGAGCGGAGCGCGTCAAATACACCGGCGATGGAGACAACCTGGGCAGCCAGGGGGATTTCGTCGCCCTTCAATGCTTTTGGATACCCCAGGCCATCCCAGCGCTCGTGGTGATTGGAAATGATCTCGACTACCGGCTTGAGGAATTCGATGGGGGCTAACATTTCCTTTGCGTACTGGATATGCTGGCGGACAATCATATATTCCGCTTCGGTTAAAGGTCCCTGTTTCTGCAAAATGGCATCCGGAACAGCCAGTTTTCCAATATCGTGCAGCAGCGCTCCACGCCGGATGTCATTCAAGTCTTTTTCGGGCACACCTAATTCGGTAGCGAGGAATACGGCCATTTGCGCCACCCGCTCACTGTGTCCGGCAGTCTCGTGATCCTTCAACGATAAAGCCCTGATCCATCCGGAGATGGTGGCATCGTAGGCTTTTTCTAATTCCAATTGCACGGCTTTCGGTGTGACATTTGCAGCCATTGGTACCTCCCTCGGCTTTTTCGAATGGGGAACGATGTGACAGAGTAAGTATACGCTAGAAAGGCCATAGGCTATAATTAATGCAACCATGAAAATTGCGCTCGTTCATCGCGCGCGCGTTTCATAGAAACCCAAACTGCCGGGACCCAATCGAATGGAAACCATCCCAGAACATTTCAAAATCAAGTTAAACCCGCGCCCCAACCCAGAAGCGGTGATCAAGACCGATCATGCTCGTTTTACCGTGCTGACCCCACGCCTGATCCGGATGGAGTGGAGCCCTGATGGGCAGTTTGAGGATCGCGCCAGCCAGGCTTTCTGGTTCCGCGCCCAACCAGTGCCGAAGTTTACGGTCAGCCGCCCGGAAGGCGAACTGGTGATCGAAACGGAAGCCCTGCGCCTGATCTACGAGACCGATGCGCCATTCTCCGCCAAGAGCCTGAAGGTGGAACTCAAGGAGATGGATGCGACCTGGCATTACGGCGACCCGGACCCCGGCAACCTGCTTGGCACGGCGCGGACGGTGGATGAGGTGGATGGCGCAGCACCCGCTCAGCCTGGGGCTGATTTCACGCACCGGCTGGTCGGTAGTGGATGATTCGGCCAGCCTGGTATTTAACGAAGTGGGCTGGCTGGAGCGCGCGCGCACGCCGCCGCCGGACAGCTCGATCTGTACTTCCTCGGCTACGGCCATGATTACCTGGGCTGCCTGCGCGAGTTCAACCTGGTTTCCGGCGCGGTGCCGATGATCCCGCGCTTCATCCTGGGCAACTGGTGGAGCCGTTATTGGGAATATTCCGAGGCGGAGTTAAAACAGTTGATGAATGATTTCCAGGCACATGAAGTGCCGCTTTCGGTTTGTATTATCGATATGGATTGGCATATTACCAAGACCGGTAACGATTCAACCGGTTGGACCGGGTATACCTGGAACCGCAAGCTCTTCCCCGACCCGGAAGGCATCCTGCGCTTCTTGCACGAGAAGGGTTTGAAGGCAGCGCTCAACCTGCACCCCGCCGAAGGCGTTCACCGGCACGAAGCGATGTATGCCGAAATGAGCACCGCGCTGGGCAGCGACCCGAAGCTGGGCGAGCCGGTGGAATTCGACATTACCAACCCGCATCTTTGTGGAAGCCTATTTCCGCATTTTGCATCACCCGCAGGAAAAACGAGGCGTTGACTTCTGGTGGATGGATTGGCAGCAGGGCGCGCGCACGCGCCTATCTGGGCTGGATCCGCTGTGGTGGTTGAACCACCTGCACTTCCTGGATCTGGGGCGGGATGGCAAGCGCCGCTCGTTCATCTTCTCGCGCTGGGGCGGGCTGGGCAACCACCGCTACCCGATCGGATTCTCGGGCGATTCGGTGGTGAGCTGGGCTTCGCTGGCTTTCCAACCCTATTTCACCGCCACGTCTTCCAATGTCAATTACGGCTGGTGGAGTCACGACATCGGCGGGCATATGGGTGGGGTTGAGGATGCGGAGCTGTATACGCGCTGGGTGCAGTTGGGCGTCTTCCTGCCGGTGCTGCGCCTGCACAGCACCAAGAATGCCTATCACGAGCGCGCTCCGTGGGGCTATGATGCCGAGACGCTTGTGGCGGCGCGGGCAGCCCTGCAGCTGCGCCATGCGCTGATCCCGTATCTTTACAGCATGGCCTGGCGCTACCACCGCGACAGCATCCCGCCGCTGCTGCCGATGTATTACGAGCACCCCGAGCAGGAGGAAGCCTATGCCTGCCCGAACCAGTACCAGTTTGGCGACCAGCTGGTGGTTGCGCCGTTCATTTCTCCGCGAGATACCAGACACCCGCCTGAGCCGGGCCGTGGTCTGGCTGCCGGAAGGCGACTGGTACAACTATTTCAACGGGCAGTACTTATACAGGCGACAGCTGGCATGCTCTGTACGGCACGCTGCGCGATGTGCCGGTGTTTGCCAAAGCGGGCGCAATTGTCCCGCAGGGACCGCTGGCAGGTTGGGACAATATCGAAGCGCCGGAACATCTGCTCGTGCACATATTCCCCGGTGCGGACGGAGCGTTCGAGCTGTACGAAGATGAGGGCAACAGCAACGCGTACCTGGACGGCGCATACGCGATCACTCCACTGGCGCAGAAATGGTCCGGAAACGGCACCACATTGACCATTGGACCGGCAGAAGGGACGCTGGATCTGCTGCCGCGGCAGCGACAGGTAGAACTGCTCTTCCGCGGTTTCAACGAACCCCGAGAGGTGGACGCGCGGTTGAACGGCGCTGCGTTAAAGGTGGCGGCCCATTACCATGCGGATAGCCATACCCTGGCCCTGACTGGCATTTCCCTGGCCCCCACCGATCGCCTGGAAGTGGCGCTGTCAGCGCAAGGCGACCTGGCCAATCGGGACGATGCGCGCCTGGCCACCTGCCTGAAGATGCTAAAACATTTCAAGCTGGAGACGGGCGCTAAGGCCAGCATCGCTGCCGAGCTGCCCGGCCTGATCGAAGCGCCTGCCCGGGCAGCGCGCTACCTGCCGCTGTTAACCGAGAGCCAGCTGCGCGCCCTGCTGGAAGTAATCACCGGCGCGGGTCTGGATATCACCGAAAGTACCGGCGACCCGCTGGTGGTGGTGTGGAACAACCACAACGATGAAAAGATCACGCAGTTGTTTGCACTTGCGCGCACGCATCACTGGTGGCGTTACCCGGAACGGCACCCCTGGGCCAGCGAACCGGCTCCACGCTTCATGGCTTACCGCCCGAAAGCCGATTTTGGCGAGCACAATCCCTGGGTGGTGCAGTTGAACTACTTCGGGCAGAGCACAATCAGGATCGAAGGAAAGTAGACGCTAGTTTCCTGTCATCCGTTTGCGCGGTACCGCGCAAACGGATGACAGGATGAATATCCATTCGGGTCGTATATAACACATTCTATTTATGGGGGAGGGTATCTTTCATGGATCTTACACTAACCACCCCGGCATTATTGTTCCCGGCCATTTCGCTGCTCTTGCTGGCCTATACCAACCGTTTTCTTACCCTGGCGTCGTTGATCCGCGAGCTGCACCGCAGCTATAAGGACAACCCGGAAGAGATCATCATGGCGCAGTTATCCAACCTGCGCTACCGGGTCAAGCTGATCCGCAATATGCAGATCTACGGCGTATCCAGTTTCTTTGGCTGCGTGCTGTGCATGCTGGTGCTGTTTGCCGGGCAGGAAATTCTCGGTCAGGTGATCTTTGGCATCAGCCTGCTGCTGTTAATGGTGTCGCTGGCGTTGTCCCTGCGCGAGGTGCAAATCTCGGTGGACGCGCTGAACTTCCGCTTGAGCGATCTGGAGAAGCGCTAGGATCCTTGCAGCGTGGCATATCCGCCTCCCCTGATATTTGCCAAGAAGGCAGCTCTGCTATCGTTCTGGGACCGCTGCCGGGCTGTCTTCGCGCTGGATGCCAGCAACTACGAGAAAATCTTCGAGCTTCTGTTCGTACTCCACTGGATTTCTCCAGAGCGCCTCGGCATGCCCGGCGTTGGGAGCCAGGTAGAGCATGCGCACGCCGCGCGTTTTGGCGTTGTACAGGTCGATGCTCATTTGGGGCAGGATATAGCGGTCGTTCTGCCCGTGGCTGAAGAAGACCGGGGTTTCTACCTGTGAAATTGCGCGGATAGGGGAAGCTTCTTCGAACGTCCAGCCGGCCATGCGCCGGACGAAAAAGTTGGCCAGGTTAAGCAGGGGGAACGGCGGCAGGTGGTAATCCTGGCGCATCCGGTAGGTAAGCAGATCGTTCAAGTTTGAATACGGGCAGTCGGCGATGGCAAAGGCAATGCGCGGGTCGATGGCCGCGTGCTGTAACGTGGTCACCGCGCCAAGCGAAACCCCGGCTGTGCCGATGATGCCGCCGGGATCCAGGCGGGAGAAAGCCCAGTCCACCACCGTTTTAAGGTCCTGCTTTTCATAGTAGCCGAAGGAGGTGTTTGGACCGCCGCTGCGCCCGTGATGACGGATATCATATAACAGCACGTTGAACCCGCGCTTGCGGAACAGCCCGGCGTAGATGACCATCCCATATAGACTCCAGGTGATTCCGTGAGTCAGTACGATGGTGCGCTGCGAGCCCGGCAGGGGATGGTAGACGGCTGCCAGATCATAGCCAAAGGGCGAGCGGATGCGCACCTCTTCCTTGGGCCATGGTAGATATTCTGCTTCAATCAGGCGGCCGGTCTCCACTTCCCTGCGCCGGGTTTCCTCGAACGGAGTAACTTGTGGGTAGATCACCATGCGCGCGAAATGATAGCCGCCGGCCAGAAGGAAGAGGAAAAATGTGACAATGAATAAGATTAGAGGCATGTAATTACCGCGGTTTTGAGAGGAATGTGGGATAAACGTGCAGTGCGCGAAGCGGGAGCCGAACAGGTTGCCAATTTCAAGTCAGATAGCCTTTACTGTCTTTTGGCAGGGCATAATCGCGCAGGCGCCGGGCCAGTTTCGTGTTGCGCCCGGCGATGCGGTCGTTGCGGACGGCCATCGCGATGGCCTGTTTGCTGCCCACCAGCACCACCAGTTTCCGCGCGCGTGTCACCCCGGTGTAGAGCAGGTTGCGCTGCAGCATCATGTAATGCTGGGTGAGCAGTGGGATGACCACCACCGGGAATTCAGAGCCCTGGGATTTATGGATACTGACCGCGTAGGCGTGAACGAGTTCATCCAGCTGGGAGAATTCGGCCTGAACGATGCGCCCGTCAAAGTCGATCAGAGCCAGGGCATCTTCCAGGTTGAGCTGCTGGATGCGGCCCATATCGCCGTTGAAGACCAGCCGTTCATAGTCATTGCGGATCTGCATCACCCGGTCGCCTTCGCGGAAGACGCGCTGCCCGTGGCGGAACTCGGCTTTGCTGGTATCGGCCGGGTTGAGCGCTTCCTGCAGGCGCAGGTTGAGATCGGAGACCCCCACCGCGCCGCGGTGCATGGGGCTGAGCACCTGGATATCTTTGTTGGGATTAAAGCCAAACTTCTCGGGGATGCGCCTGGAAACCAGATCGATGACCCAATCGCTGGCTTTTTGGGGGTCTTTCTCTGGGAAGAGGAAGAAGTCGCGCGCGTTCTCGGCGAAGATGGGCATTTCGCCCTGGTTGATGCGGTGCGCATTGACGATGATGAAGCTGTCTTCCGCCTGGCGGAAGATGGTTTCCAGCCGGGTGACCGGAATAACCTCGGATGCGATCACATCGCGCAGCACGTTGCCCGGCCCCAACCGATGGGAGCTGGTCAACATCGCCGACCAGCAGCAGGTGGCTGCCCTGGTCGATGGCGCCCAGCAGGTGGTTCATCAGCAGGATATCGACCATGGAGGTTTCGTCGATGATCACCAGGTCGGCATCCAGCGGGTTTTTCTGGTCGCGCAGGAATGGACCGCCGGCGCCCGGTTTGAATTCCAGCAGGCGGTGGATGGTTTTGGCTTCCAGCCCGGTGGCTTCGCTGAGGCGTTTGGCGGCCCGCCCGGTAGGGGCCGCCAGCAGCACGGAGTGATTGCGCGCCTTGAGCAGCTGGATAATCGAGCCGGTGATGGTGCTCTTGCCGGTGCCCGGTCCGCCGGTGAGCATGCTGACTTTGTTGGTGAGCGCCATGCGCACGGCTTCTTTTTGCTGGTCGGTCAGCTGGATGGTGATCTTTGTATCCAGCCAGGCGAAGGCGCGCTGCCAGTCAACGGTCTGGAAGTCGCCCATCCGGTCGCGCTCCGCCAGCTGAATGCGGCGCAGCCGGCTGGTGACGCCACGCTCGCCCATGAAGAACGGCGGCAGGAAGATAGCCTGATTGGCCGGGAGCTTATCGTCGGCATCTTCCGCGATGAGCGCCGTCTGGCGGATGAGCACATCCAGTTGTTCCTCACAGGCCGGGATGCTCACCTCCAGCAGGCGCACGCCTTCATCCAGCAGCTGGTCGCGAGTGGCGAAGCAGTGGCCTTCATCGCTCAGGGTGCTGAGGGTGTGCAGCAGACCGGCTTGCAGGCGTTCCGGTGCGGAAGGGGAGATGCCCATCTGCCGGGCAATTTTGTCGGCGGTGCGAAAGCCGATGCCAAATACATCCCGGGCAAGCTGGTAGGGGTTGGAGCGCACGACACTGATCGAACTCCTGACCGTACTTTTTGTAAATCCGCACGGCCAGGCTGGTGCTGACCCCATGTCCCTGGAGGAAGATCATGATCTCTTTGATTTGCTTCTGCTCTTCCCAGGCGCGCGCGATGGTCTGCGCGCGGACTTCGCCAATGCCGGGCACTTCACGCAGGCGGTGCGGGGCGGCTTCGATCACCTCCAGGATTTGCAATCCAAAATGATCGACAATGCGGCTGGCGGTCACCGGGCCAACGCCGCGCACCAGCCCGCTGCCCAGGTATTTGCGCAGCCCCTCAACCGTGGCCGGGTAATGCACGCTAAACGAGCGCACCTCGAACTGGCGTCCATACTGCGGGTGGCTGGTCCATATGCCTTCCAGGTGCAGCAGCTCGCCTACATTGACGCCCGTGAGGGTGCCAACCACGGTGACTTCGTAGGTTTTGCCTTTGGGGATCAGGCGGGCAACGGTATAACCGTTCTCTTCGTTTTGGAATGTCAACCGCTCCAGCGTACCTTCCAGGTACTGCAGTTGGGGTGGGGTGCCGGGTGCAGCTTGCTCTTTTTTTAGCACATTTGTTCCTTAAACTTTCCGTAGCAATTTTACCCGGAATAGTGCTTTTAAGAAGGGTGCATATGGCATGGATGCCAACAGGCGAACGTTGTCTTCCAGGGGGGCGGTTTCATCGAGAAAACGGAAGATATCCTGTGCGGAGTTGCGCTGGAACAGGCGGGTGAAGATATCTTTCATCAGCCCGCCCTGGCGGTACATGACTTGCAGCATCAAGGTGTCGAATAAGCGGTAGCGGCCCGGGGTGTCTTGCACCTGGAATGGGTTGCCAAAACTGGTCAGCGAATCAACAATGGCCGCGGCGTCTTTCTGGATGCGCAGGAAGGCATAGCCAGAGGATGGTTTCACCAATCCCCCTCGGGTGCCGATTGCCATCACATGCCGGCCGAGCTGGCGCGGGAAGCGCCGGTCGGTCATGGGGATCACGCCGGTTTCTACGGATTCTGTGCGGTATTTGCGGATGCCGCGCACGTTTTCCAGATATTCAGCAATGGCGCGGTCATACTCATGCGGTTTGAGCGCGTCGGCGGAGAAGATGGTGTATTCCACTAAGGCGCGCCGGCGGGTGAAAGGCAGGATGTAGAAAAACCGCATGCTGCCTTTCTGCGGAGTGCGGAAATCAAACAGCGTCACCGTCTGCGGGTCGAAGCAGTCGACGGGCGTTTCGATTTCCCAGCCCTTGAAATGCTGCTTGAGATAGTGGGAACCGGGCGGCCCGCTGGTAAAGTTGGAGGGCTTGAAGATGCTGTCGAAAGCGAAACGGGCGCTGTAGGGTTCGTCATTGATGAGTACACTGGCGCTGGTATTATCTTTCGCATCGCCTATCTCGGTGACCCGGGCTTGCATGAAGTTCAGGCCGGGTACGTTTTCCAGCGTCTCGCGCATCCCCTGGTAAAAATCAAGCCCGCGGATCATTTTGTACTGGTAGGGGTGGATGTTGAATACCTGCTGGAAATTTTCGCTGACTACTTCAATTTGATCCCAGGTGTGGTAGACCAGGTGGTCAAAGCGGGTCGGGCGGTCGGTCCAGAAAGACCAGCTGCGGTCGTTTTGCTCCTTTGCATCCCGGTCGACAATCAAGGTTGGCAGCCCGCGCAGGGGCGACATAGCCATCTGGTAGGCCAGACCGAGACCAGCCGCTCCACCGCCCGCAATGATAAAATCGTATGCCTTCGACTGCGTGCCTGGCTGGGATTTCACAAAAAACCACCCCGCGAGTGAATGATTTGCCCGGTGACCCAATCTCCGAGCGGGGAAGCCAGGAACAGGATCAGGCGGGCAGCGTCTTCGGGCAGCCCGACCCTGCCCAACGGGGCGTTCTGCTGGTGCCAAACCAGGTATTCAGCGTTCATCCAGCCCGTGTTGGTAGGGCCCGGGTCAATGGCATTGACGGTGATGTGTTTGGGCGCCAGGCTGCCGCTCAAGGTGATGGTGAGCGCATCCACCGCGCCCTTGGTGATGGCATACGGCAAATTCTCTTTCATCGGGCTAAGCAATTCGCCAGACACCAGGTTGAGGATACGACCGCCGGTGCGGCCATCGTGGCGGCGGGCGAATTCAGCACACAGCAGGGCGGTACCGCGCACGTTGACGGCGTAGTGCTGGTCCATTATCTCGCCCGTCAAACCGTAAATGTCCGTCTCAACATCGTGGGTGGCGTTGTTGATCAGGATATCCACCGGCCCGAGCGCGGTTTCGGCCTGTTCGAACAGGTTCTCGGCGGCGCCAGTGCCGGACAGATCGATTTCGGCGGCTTCCACGCGGGCGCCCAGGTTGCGCAGCTCCGCCAGCAGTTCGGCCGGCTCTTCCGGGTGGATACCCCAAGGCCGCTGCTGATCGTAAGGGGTGTAATAGGTGAAGAAGACACTTGCGCCAGACTGAGCCAGCAGGCGGCAGATTGCGGCGCCGATGCCAACTTTACGACTGGCGCCGGTAACGAGAGCGATTTTGCCGGAAAGGGAGATTTCGTAGGCCATTACACCCGCACAGTCTCCCGTTTCTTGGCCGCATCATATAATGCGCAGGCGGTGCGAACATGATTTCGGCTTTCCTCCAGCGTAATCAGGGTGGGCGAGCCATCCAGGATAGCGGCGTTCATGTTTTCGATTTCTCCCAGGTAAAGTTCGGGCGACTTGACTTTTAGCTTTTCCGTTTTGCCGTTTACCGGGGTAAAGAGGATCTCGCGTTCTTTATCGTTGATGCCCGTAAAGGGCCGGTTAAGCGAGACGCGTCCGAGGCTGCCGAAAATATCGACCATGGAAAAGAAGGGGACATTGAAGGCGCCAAAGAGCTGGGCTGCGCGGCCGTTCGAATAGGCCAGCTGCCCGGCAAAGCTATCATCCACGCCGGTCTCGCCGATGATCTGCTGCCCGACTGCGGTTTCGGGAAGCTGCCCGTAGACGAACTGTGCAAAACTGATCGTGTAAATGCCTACATCCCACAGCGCGCCGCCGCCATATTCAGGCACCAGGCGCACGTTGCCCGGGCTGTCGCCCATATAGAAGCTAAAGGCTGCCCGAACCAGGCGAATTTCTCCCAAGCGTCCCTCACGCAGCATATCGCCCACCAGCCGGGTCTGCGGGTGATGGCGGTACATAAAGGCTTCTTGCAGCACGCGCCCCGTCTGGCGGCTGGTTGCGGCCATGCGGTCCACTTCTTCCACGGAAATGGCAAAAGGCTTTTCGCACAACACGTGCTTACCAGCTTGCATGGCTTTGATACTCCACTCGGCGTGCATGTGGTTGGGCAGGCTGACGTAGACCGCATCGACTGCATCCGAAGCCAGCATCTCTTCGTAACTGCCAAACACACGCGGGATTTCCCATTCTTTGGCGTATGCCTGGCCTTTGGCAAAGTCGCGGCTGGCCACGGCTGCCAGCTGGCCGCGTTTTGATGCGCGAATGGCCGGGATCAACCGGCGGTTAATGCGAGCCGTAGATACTAACCCCCAGCGAACAGAGTCCATGGTACCTCCATAAACATCAATATGTTTAGAAGCATATTATAGGTTAGAGGAATAGTCAAATCCTTTTATCAAGATGGGGGCAGGGCGATTCGCAACGCAGGCGAATCGCCCTGGCGCAGGCCAGAAGAGCTCTTCCCCGGGAGGGGAGAAAAATATTTCTTTCTTCTATCATAATATCCGGTGACAGCTGGCACTTCCACTTTGGCCAAAAAAGGCCTACTCTACCCATATGAGAAATCTGCGAATTTTGACCATTTTTCTAGTGTTCCTTAGCGCCTGTTCCATAACCCCGCAAAGCCTAAAAGGGGCCGTCTCACCAGAAGCCAGCGGAGGCGTGGGTGAAATGCCCACGGCGACGGCATTGCCTACCGCAACGGCGAGCCCTTTGCAACAAGAAGTTAGCGCCACCTGGCTGCCATCGCTCCAGCCGGAGCAGGGGATGTCAGCGTCACCGGATGGGGAATGCAAACTGGCTCCATTCATTGCGCCGACCATGCCGGCCAAGATTCCTGGGATCACTCAGCTGGACGAGACAAGCGGGCTGCATATGACCGGATCGGTCCAGGTGATTGACCTGGCGACGTACCGGCTCACGGTGAATGGGATGGTTGACCACCCGCTCAGCCTGTCGCTGGATGATCTGCGCTGCATGAAAAAAATTACCGCCACCAGCGACCTGACGTGTTACGGCGTTTTCAGTGATAGTGGAACCTGGTCTGGCGTGCCCATTCAAGCGGTGCTGGAAAAAGCGGGCGTCCAGGCAGACGCGAAAATGGTTAAATTTACCAGTGGGGATGATTACTCTGTGAAGGTACCCATCGAAGGTGCGCTGGACGAGAAGAATTTCCTGGCATATGAAATGGAAGGAAAGCCGCTGCCGATCCTACATGGTTTTCCGCTGCGGGCTGTTTTTCCAAATGAGCCGGGAGGTCAATGGGTGAAATGGCTGGTGGAGCTAACGGTCGAATAGTTCGCGGCGCGGATCTACTCTTCGATCGATTACAATAGAAGCACGATGATTGCCATCCACCTCGACCGAGTCAGTTATATCTACGCCACCATCCCCGTTTTTAGCGGGCTTTCGCTGGAAATCCATGATGACCGCTGCATGGGCCTGGTCGGGCCGAACGGGAGTGGAAAGTCTACACTGCTGCGTATGATCGCGGGCGAGCTGGCCTGCCAGGACGGAAAAGTGATCCGGCGGCGCGGGATGAAGATTGGGTACCTGGCGCAAGATCCGCGCCTGGAGGCCGGGCGCACCTTATGGGACGAGGTCTTTTCTGCATCAGAGGAACTGCGCGAGATCGAGGGCAACCTGGCGCGAGTCGAAGAACAGTTAGGCGACCCGCAGGTGTATGGGGATGAAAAGCAGCTTGCGCGCGCATTAGGGCGCCAGGAACACCTGCTGGCGGCCTTCGAAAAAGCCGGCGGGCCGGGTTATGAAGGCCGGGTGCGCTCGACGCTGCGCTGCCTGGGTTTTAGCGAGGCGGACTTTCTCCTGCCCATTGAAGCTTTGAGCGGCGGGCAGAAGAAACTGGCCGGGCTGGCCAAGCTGATTGTGCTGCAGCCCGACCTGCTGCTGTTGGATGAGCCGGATAATCACCTGGACTTGCAGGGCAAAGCCTTCCTGGAGAAGATGATCGAGGACTATACCGGCGCGGTGGTGATCGTCTCGCATGACCGCTTTCTACTCGACCTGGTAGTGGATGAAATCGCGGAGCTGGAAGATGGCAAGCTGTCTGTCTTTTCCGGCTCGTACTCGGAATATGCGTTTGATAAACAAACGCGCCTGCTTCGCCAGCAGCAGATGTTCAACGTGCAGCAGCGCGAGATCGACCGCCTGGAGCAGGCTGCCAAACGCCTGCTGTTGTGGGGCCGCATTTACGATAACAACAAGTTCATCCGCCGCGGGGTAAATATCCAGAAGCGCATCGAGCGGATCGACCGGATCGACAAACCGGTTTTGGAACGCCGCCGGATGGATTTGCAGCTTTCCGGGTGGGTGGGCAGCCAGAAGGTGCTGGAGATCAGCAACCTGGATAAGGCTTTCCCAGCGCCGGAGGGCGCGCCGGGCGGCGCGGAGAACCTGGTGCTGGCCGGGTTAGATCTGCGCATTATGCATGGCGAGCGCGTGGGCTTGATCGGCCCGAACGGCGCGGGAAAATCGGTGCTGTTCCGCCTGATCCGGGGGGAGGATGAACCCAGCGGTGGAACGGTTGTGGTCGGCCCAAGCATCCGCACTGGATATTATGCGCAGCAGCACGAGACGCTCAACAACGAACAGACCCTGATCGATACCGTCCGCCACGCGGTTGACCGCATGAGCGAAGAAGGCGCGGTGGCGTTCTTGCTTAAATTCCTCTTTACCTACGAGCAAACGCGCGCCCGGGTGGGTACGCTCTCCGGGGGAGAGCGCAGCCGGTTGCAAATGGCGCTGTTAATGCTCTCCGGGGCGAACTTCCTGCTGCTGGATGAACCGACCAACCACCTGGATATCGCCTCGGCGGAGGTGTTAGAAAGCGTGCTGGAAGATTTTCAGGGCACGGTGCTGGTGATCTCGCACGACCGGTACTTCCTGGACCGGGTGGTCAACCGGATTGTGGAGCTGGAGCAAGGCGCGCTGGTAGAATACGCGGGGAATTACAGCGATTACCAGGCAAAAAAGCAGCGCTGACATGGTTTGTAAATCACGCTTATTGTGGCCAGGGAATCTTGACCGGGTCGGAATAGCCATGCTTTTCGGCGGTATATAACAGGCCGTTCGATGTTTGTTCACACTCGGGATCGTCCTGGAAGGTGTATTCGGTTTCATCCGTATGCACGATCACCGGGTAAAACAGGCTGTTCTCGCAAATCTGCGCCTCGATCATATAACCGCGGCGCTTGTCGTCGCTCAGATCGACCTTATCCCACGAAACGGTAACATGGTTGCCATCCCGTACGGCGTGCACGCTGCCGGGCGGCCCGGCGAACGTGGTATGGGGTAGTTTGACCGTGACGAAGTGGACCTTGGAATTATCCACCTTTTCGTTGAAAACAATTTTGGAGGCCCAGCAGTTCTGCCGGTCCGGGAGGTTGGCCGGGTGGATCCAATACCAAGAGCCGTCCCAGTTGCGCCCGCGCACATCGGCCTGGTCTCCAGGGTAGAGTCCCCAGCGGTAGAGATAGGCCGTCCCGGGTCCGTAGCGGCAGTTGGCCTGCATCTTTACGGTTACGTCCGGGTAATCCGGGGTGGGCGTGGGGGTAATGGTCGGCGTAGGCGTGATGGTGGGGGTATCTGAAGGCGTTGGAGTGAGGGTGATGGTAGGCGAAGCCGGGGCGAAGCCGTCACCGTGGCCGTGCCGGTGTGGGTGGGCGTTACGGTAACGGTCTGCGTTGGAGTTGGGGTGAGGGATGCGGCGGCGGTGCTGGAAGGGGCGGCGGTCGCGGTCGGGAGGACAGGCGGAGCCGTCTGGCACCCGGCCAGCAGGGCGATTGTCAACAGACCGGCAAGGCATTTTGGGATGGATGAAGAGACCATGTTAACACTGCATTTCCAGGTGTTTGTTTGAATGAATGCTGATAAATATACCATGAAATATAGGGGTTCGAGCGCAGACACGTTCGCTGCTCCTCGGGTATAATCCAGCCCTGATGGCACTTTCGTACCGGCAAATTTTGAAAACCTGGTGGCCGCTGGCGTTCTCCTGGCTGTTAATGAGCGTGGAGATGCCCATGCTGAGCGCGGTAATCGCCCGCCTGGAGAATCCGGAAATCAACCTGGCAGCGTATGGCGGGATTGTCTTTCCGCTGTCGTTGATTATTGAATCGCCGATCATCATGCTGCTGGCAGCATCGGTGGCATTATGCAAGCACAAGCAGGCCTATCAGCTCGTGTGGCGGTATATGATGGGGGCCGGGTTTGTGCTGACCGGGCTGCACGCATTGGTGGCATTTACGCCGTTGTATTACAGCGTAGTCAAAGGCGTGATCGGCGTGCCAGTTGAAATTGTCGAGCCGGCGCGGATTGGGTTGATGCTCATGCTGCCCTGGACCTGGTCGATTGCCTACCGGCGTTTTCAGCAGGGCGTGCTGATCCGGTTTGGATATTCCGGAGCGATAGGAGTGGGAACACTGGTGCGGCTGGCCGCGGGTGGTCTGGTGCTTGGGATCGGGTATTCCACACACCAGCTGCCCGGTATCGCGGTGGGGGCGCTTGCTCAGGCGCTGGGGGTGATCAGCGAGGCCGTTTATGCGGGGATCCGCGTCCGCCCGGTGCTCCGCCGCGAACTGGATGAGGCGCCGGTGAGCGAGCGGCTCACCTGGCGAATGTTTGCCGATTTCTATATCCCGCTGGCGTTTACCTCCCTGATTACCCTTTTGTGGCAGCCGGTGGGCAGCGCGGCGCTCAGCCGGATGCCCGGGGCGCTCAACTCGCTGGCCGCCTGGCCGGTGGTCTCCGGGCTGATTATGCTGCTGCGCAGCTTTGGCACTGCCTACAACGAAGCGGTTGTGGCTTTGTTAGGCAAGGAAAATGCCTGGGCGAGCCTGCACCGTTTCACCGGATGGATGGCGGCAGCGACTATCACAATCCACCTGCTGGTGGCGGCTACGCCGCTGGCAGGAATTTATTTCACCTGGTTCTCCGCATTACCCGGCGGCCTGGTGGAACTGGCGAAAAACAGTATCTGGTTGGCCCTGCCCTTGCCGGCGCTGTCGGTGCTGCAGAGCTGGTTCCAGGGCGCTATCCTGGTGGGGCGGCGCACTCGCGGGGTTCCGGAGTCGGTGATGGTTTTCTTCGCCGCGGCCTTGCTGGTGCTGGGCATGGGAGTGGCGGCGGGGCGTTGGACCGGGTTATACGTGGCCATGGTTGGTTTCGTGCTGGCCAGTTTTTCCCAGATGGGCTGGCTGTGGTTCCGCAGCCGCCCGGTTATGGCGCGCCTGAGAACGCGGATCTCGAACGCTTGAGCCCGGCGGACGGATGCAGGTCAGCCTCCGGTGGCCGTACTGATCTGCCCGGATGGTTCAATCATGTTCGCCGCCGCCGCCATGACCCTCCTCTGCATTGCCGGTTGGGTGGCAGGCGATACAGTTGTTGATATTACTGATATTCTCCTCGCGGTGCTGGTTGATGATCTCGTTCTGGTTGTGACAGGTATAGCAGGTATAGGTGTTGAGCGAGGAAGTATGGCAGTCGCGGCAGCCGATTGCGTCACCGTGGTTGATTGGGAAGGTATGGGCACCATTGAACCCCGCCGGGAGCCAGGCTGCGGTGGCATGACAGGCGGCGCATTCGGCCGGGAATAGTCCCGCATGGAAGGCGGGTTCTTGATGACAGGCACTACAGGCTGTGGATGTGCCGCGAAAACCGCTGCTGTGACAGCGCTGGCAGGGGAGGCCGCTGTGCGCTCCGGTCAATGGGAATTGTGATTTCGCATGGTCAAAGGTGATGTTGCTCCAGGCGTCGGTTGCGTGACAGGCTGCGCAATCTGTGCCAAACTGGCTATTGTGCGCATCGTCTTTGGCGTGGCAGTCGAAGCAGCCGGACGGCGTGCCTTTAAACACCTGGTTGGTATGGCAGGCGGAACAGGTTACGCTGGTGTGCGCGCCGGTCAGCTTGAAAGCAGCATTGTTATGGTCAAAGGCAGCCGGCTTCCAGGCAGTGGTTGAATGACACCCGGCACAACCGGCGCCCAGGCTGCCTTTGTGCGCATCATCCTGCTGGTGGCAGCCTGCGCACGGGGTAGGTGCGCCCTGGTAGGTAAGATCCGTATGGCAGTCCGCGCAGGCGGCTTGCAGGTGCTTTCCGGTTAGCTGGAAGCTCGCTCGGGTATGGTCGAAGGTGGAAGGTTTCCAGCCATTGGCGGTATGGCAGGCGGCGCAGCCGGTTCCCAAAGCACCTTGATGGGGGTCATCTTTTTGATGACAGACGGCGCAAGTGGAGGACGTACTGCGCAGCGCGGCAGGGCTGGTCTGGTTCTGGTGGCAGCCCGCGCAGTCCACCTGCGCGTGTTCCCCGGATAAGGCAAAACGGGCTTTGCTATGATCGAATGCTCCATACCGGTCGATCCCATCATGGCAAGCCAGGCACTCCTGCCCGAAGGCCTGCATGTGTTTTTGCATCGTATCATGGCTGGCGCGGGAATGGCAGTCCGCGCAGACGGGGTTAACGGGTTCGGTATAACGCTGCGCATGGCAATCCAGGCATGTGAAGGGCGAGCCATCGGCGCGCTGGGCGTGGCCCTTCAGCGAAAAACCGGTCAGCTCGTGGGGAAAGCTCGCAATGTCCAGACGGGTAAGGCTGGCCTGCGGGCCGTGATGCTCGGTGTGGCACGTCTGGCAGTCGTCACCGGCGGGCTGCTTTGCCAGTATGCCGTGGAGTGTCTTTGGGTCCGCGAGGTCGGTTTGAATGGTGGTATGGCAGGCCAGGCAGCGGTCGGTCATGCCCAGCGAATCCCAGGGCGCGGTGTGGCAGGCATCGCATTTTGAGCTCAGTTCGGCGTGCGATCGGACGCCACCAATCACCTGGTTCGTGCGGGCATTGAGATCGCCGGGGGAGAAAAGCGCGCCTCCTTGAACCAACCCGGCGCCGGCCAGGATGAGAATCGTAACCAGCGCGGCGACCAATCCAGTGGGAGTGAGACAACCGAGCCGTTGTGAGCGCATCGCATTCTCCTTTAGTGAAGCAGGGTCGCGTAATAAAGGGCTCCAACAATGTGGACGAAAGCTGAAATAAACAACGCAATGCCAATTGGGATATGGACGGCATGCCAGGTGGCCAGCAAGCGGCGGGCCATTGCCAATGATTCCATCTGGCGATGCAAAACACGGCGCTGCTCGGCAATCCGTTCTAGCTGAGCCGCCTGGGCGCGCGCGGCGGGAGCCAGGTGGCGCTGCTCACGCTGCCAATCCAGGCGGTGACCGATATCTTGAAAGACTCGCCCGAATACAGAAGCGGTGCTGCCGTTCTGGACGGAAGGTAAGGGCGTCAGGCGGCGGACGAACACTTGCATTTCGGCCGGTTGTTGGGCCATTTGCTCGGCAAACGCGTCTTCCACCTGCTGCATTTGCGCGGCCAGCTCGCGGGCCTGCAATTCGACACCATCCGCGGTACGGGGAACGGCGGTGTAGATGTAGCGCCCGATAAAGCCGCTGATCACTATAATCAGCGTCAACAGCAAGACCACTCCGGCCAACCCATTGAACTTCCAGGCTGTGTGCAGCAGAACCAGATACGGGCCGACCAGGCCGGTAAAAATGTGAAACTGCAGCCAGACCGACATTCTCCCCCAGCGCGCGAGGCGGCTGCGTTTGCGCAGAGAGTAGAGGGTCTCGGTTAGCAGCATGAGAATGAAGCCGATCACGCCCAGAGAATGCCCAAAAAAACCCTGCGCGGCGGGATAGGATCCCGTGCGAACCACGACACCCGTGTACAACAGGGTGACCAGGAAAATGGTTAAAAGCGCAAACCACAGCTCACGATTTCTCGGCAGCATTGGAGGTTCTCCCTTGATCCCAATAGGCTTTCAGGGTGGTGGAAAGGTTTCCGGGGGTCAGGATTGCCTGGCGGATTGGCGTGATATCAACCTGCTGGGCGACCATCTTTTGCAGGGGCAGCGAGAACTCCTGATCCCCCATGATCACCGCTCCCAACAGGCGCCGGTCGCCGACCAGGATGCGTAAACGATTCGTATCCGAGTGCGTTTCCGCGACGGTGTGGATAGGAAGCTGGCGCCAGGTTTCGCTGTCACCCCGCGCAATGCCAGACAGGGAGGGATCGCTGCCATTTCCAACAGTGCCGATGATGGTGGTGGTAAGCCCGGCCAGGCGGGTGATGTTGAGCGGAGCATTTTTCCGGTATTGAGTCGTTTGGGCGGCCATGTTGCGACCGGCGGCAATTCCCTGTTCTCGAGCGGTGCTCCACAACGTGTCTAATACGCTTTGCCCGCTGAAAGGGTCAAACACCTGGGCAACATCCCCGGCGGCAAAGATATCGGGCGCGCTGGTTTGGAGCTGCTCGTCGACGAGGATGCCGCGCTCGACGCGCAGGCCGGCATCCACAGCCAGCGCCATGCGCGGGCGAACGCCAATCGCATAAGCGACGATCTGGCAGCGCAGCTCCTGACCATCTTTTGCGCGTACACCGGTCACCCCTTTTGGGCCGCCAAGAATTTGGGCCAATTCTGCCTGGTAATGGAGGTGCACGCCTTCGTGTTTCAAGCGTGATTCGACAATGCTTGATTCGGTTTCGTCCAACACGTTGTTCCAATATCGGGCGCCGCGCAGAAAGTAATGCACCTGGATTCCGCGCGCGCGCAGGCCTTCGACCAGCTCAAGCGCTGTGATCCCTCCGCCTACGACTACCGCCGTGGAAGCCCGGCGACTGCATTTGAGGATCAGGCGCGCGTCTTCCAGGTTATCCAGCTTTACCACACCGGGCAGGTTGGCTCCGGGCACGTTTAGTGCGGCGGCCTGTGACCCGGTGGCGATCAGCAGGCGATCATAGACGAGGGTGGCATGGTTATTTAAGAGTACGCGATGCCCGATAGGATCAATTTTTTCGATGCGCCCATTATGCCAGCGCAGGTGTAGATCGTGGAGATCTTTTTTATTGAAGGGAAATAACAGGCTTTCCCCCAGTTCACCGGTCAGGTAATAAGCCAGGCCAGGGCGCGAGTAATACCCGGCGGAATCATCGGATACCAGGTTGATTTCACCGGCGCTATCTTTTGCCCGGATCGCCTGAGCAGCCGCAATTCCGGCTACGCCTGAACCGATTATGATGTAGCGACGGGGTGGTTGTTGCGCCATCATTTGGCGGCCTCGTCTTTGAAGAGGTGGGTGCGCTCAAAGCGCAGCGCAACCCGCGGGCAGCGATTAACGCATTCACCGCAGGTCAGGCAGTGACTGTCGCGGACGGGCTCGCCTGACCAGGCATGCCGCCGAACATCGATGCCCAGCGGGCAGTTATAGGAACAGATCCCGCACTGCACGCAGCGGCCTGGCTCGGGAACGACATAGGCAGCTGCCAGTGCATCCCGGCGGTTTTGATCCGCTTGGAAAAAGTCTTTCAGGTTCATTTTAGGTGATGGATATTCCCCGTATAACAATAATCAGGAAGGTCTTCGGAAATTGTACGCCAGGAACGGCCAGGATACAACCGGTATGGAGCAATCATTGTAAAATAGGGGAAGTTGTATTTGATTCTTTTGCGTTGCCCCGATATTCATGAAACCATTCCCTGGTTTTGATTTTAACTGTAAAGGAAAACTTGATGAGCCAAACCCATTTCGCATGGCCTAAGGGCTGCCGGGCAGCCGTTAGCCTTTCGTATGATGACGGCATCCCCAACCATCCGCAGCTGGTCGCCCCGATGCTTGAAGAACACGGGCTGCGCGGCACCTTTTATGTGCCGATCAAAGACGATGTAATGCAAAATCCACTTCCGTGGCGCGCGATGGCCGGTCGCGGTCACGAACTGGGCAACCATACGGTATTCCACCCCTGCTGGTCGGTGGGAGGCAAGTATGCGGATTGGCTGCCAGACCAATTCAACCTGGAGCATTATGACGCGGAACGCTGGTTGGACGAAATCCACACGGCCAACCAGGCCCTGGAGCTGGTCGACGGCCGGAGCGAGCGTACCTTTGGCAACACCTGCTTCGACAATTACATGGGGCCTGAGGAAGACCCGGTTTGCCTGGAGCCGTTGATCGCGCAGGTGTTTCTTGCCGCGCGCGGCGAGGCAACCGGCAGGCCGGTTAATCTGGCCGCCGTAAATTACAATAATCTTGGCACCATCTGGGCCGACAGGCGCTCGTTTGAGGATTTTACCGGGGAACTGCAAGAGATCGCCGACAATGGGGGCTGGGTGATTTACACATTCCATGGGGTTGGAGAAACGGCGCATAACCATCACATCCGTGTTCGAGAGCACCGGCGGCTGCTGGAGTTCTTGCGCGACAACGCGAAGCAGTACTGGACCGCGCCTGTAATCGATGTGGTCAGGCGGTTAAAGAAATAGATTAAGAAGCCTTCAGAAGCGGGTGCGAAGGGTGGAGCGAAGCCGTACCCTTCGCACCCGGCTGCATGGTCTTACTCGTGTAACAGTTTCAGATAACTTTGATAGCGCTGGGGATCAACTTTTCCAGCATTGACGGCTTTGCGGACGGCGCAGCCGGGTTCATGCTCGTGCTGGCAGTTGGATTGAAACTGGCAGCCGCCGATCAGTGGGCGCATCTCCGGGAACAGGCGCTGCCAGCCCGCCTTCAGGAATGTTCCATAAACTAAATTCGCGCATCCCGGGCGTATCAACAACCGCGCCGCCTGCTTCGAGGGGAAACATTTCCAGGTGGGTGGTGGTATGGCGGCCCTTCCCGATTTCCCCCAAGCCAACCGCGCTGATTTTTATGCCCAACCCGGGCTGGATGGCATTGAGCAAACTACTTTTGCCAACGCCAGACTTGCCCATCAGGATCGAGAGACGACCGGCCAATGCCTGGCGTGCTTCAGCGATCCCGCGATCTTCGTTGGTACTGGTCAGAATGATCTGGTAACCAACCTGGTGATAGATGGTTAGCTGTTGTTCTAATTCGGCTTCATCGACCAGGTCCAACTTGGTCATGCAGATTACCGCGGGCAGGTTGGCCGATTCGGCGGTGACCAGGTAGCGGTCGAGCAGGGCCCACTTAGGCGCGGGTTTGGCAGCGGCGAAGACGATTACCACCTGGTCAACGTTGGCAACCAGTACCTGCTCCAGTGGAATTTTTCCGGCCGCGCGGCGGGAAAGCTGGGATTTCCGCGGCAGCACGTTGTGGATCACGCCGGTGCCGTCACCGGCAGAAATGAATGCAACCTGATCGCCTACCGCGATCGGGTCGATAACTTCGATATCTTCCACACGCTGGACGCGGTGATGAAGCGAGGTGGGCGCCGCGGTGGGGTAGATGAGCGTCTTGCGCAGACGGCTGGAGATTCCGCAGGGGATGGTCTTCCCATCAACCTGAACAAGGTAATGACCACGGTCTTTGCGAACAACCATGCCTGTTTCCGGCGCGGTGAATTGCGTGTTATCCAAATGCATTAAAATCCTTCTTTTTTGATAAACAAAGCGTATTCGGTAGAAAATAAAAATGCCACGAGCAGCGTGGCAAGCTTGCCTGGAAACAAAAGGTCCGGAACGAAGGTCCAGGCTGATGTTTCCGGATGGCAATAAAAAAGCCACGGGGCAAGTGCACCCGCGGCAATAATCATTCGAAAAGAAGCGCCAAGGCTATGGCGACGCCTATCTACCGGACGGTAAGGTGCACTCGCAAAGGAATGGGAAATATTACCTGTTTTTGGCTCATCGTCATCCTCGCTTGTGCGCCTCCTTTCCGTATAATTTGCTAGATTAATTTTAGCCGGTTTCAGAGTAAAAGTCAAACTTTAATGATACACTAAAGGAACACCCAACCAAAAGCAGCTTCTGCTTTCGTTTGATCCTTGATCCTCCCAGAAAATCACCCAAACGCCTCATTAGACATGGAGGAAGAATGCAAGCTGAAAAACGTAGAGAACCCCGCCGGCACCTGATCTTTTACTTGAAAGTTGTGCATCCGGAATCGAGCGAATTAATCGGTCACCTGGTGGACATATCGCCCATTGGCATGATGATCATTTGTGAAAATGAGCTGGCGGTTGGCCAAAAGATCCCGGTCCGGTTGATTTTGCCGGCCGTTTTTGAGGCAGCCAGGCATCTGGATGTGGTCGGTGAAACCATCTGGTGCCATAAGGATGTCAACCCCAATTATTTCGCGGTCGGCTTTCGATTTTCGCCCCCATCTCCAGAAGCTGCTTTGGTGATTGGGGATCTGGTACGATCGTTCGGTTTCCAGGATTGAGCCAGCCTGTTTTTTATGGCTGGCGCAGGGGCCACACTTTTTTCGCCATGAGAACCGGCTCGCCCGTGTCTGCATCGCGCTCGATTTGACCTTCGATGATCAGCGGCTGCGTGGCAGGAAACTGAGCCGTTTGCATCCGGCGAAAAACATCAGGGAGGATGATTACATCGAGGATCCCCTCCAGGTCTTCGAGGGTCATTAAAGCCATCCGCTCGCGGGTGGGGGTGTTGGTGCGGTGTACGATCAGGCGCATCCCGGCCACGCGTACCGTCTCGCCCAATTTTGCCGCGGCTTCCACGGTGGAAATAACGCCCGCGCTAACCATAAGGGTGGTGAAAGCCTCTAATGGGTGCGCGTCCAGGCTGGCGCCCAACAGCGCCTGTTGGGCGGTCACCTTCTGGCTCACATCCCAGTCCTCGCCCGATGGCTCGCTCAGGTCAAAAAGGGACAGCTGACCCAGACGCGGCTGGCCGGTGGAAAGCTCGCGCAGCAAATCGGGGATGGCGCCGAGCCCCTCCAAAGCGCCGACCTGGATCAGATTTTCCGCTTCCTGCAGGCGCGGGTTGGCCTTCGAAAGAAAATCGGCCAGGTTGTGGAAAGGGCGGTGCCGCAAGATGCGCTCCTGCGTGCGGTGGGTCAGGCCGCGGACCTGGTCGAGGCCCATATAGAGCACGGGAGCGCCGGCGCGGTATACCACTGCGAACTGCGGCAAAGCAAAGTTAATGTGGGGAGGCCGCACGGTGAACCCAAGGCGGCGGGCTTCGCTTAGATAGATGGATTGGGGATAAAACCCGCCCCAGTTGGCCAATACCGCGGCGATAAATTCAGCCGGATAGTGCGCCTTGCACCAGGCCGAGCGCCAGGCAACCTGGGCATACGAAGCGGCGTGGGCCTTGGGGAAGCCATACCCCGCAAAAGCCGCCATCATCTCCCAGATGCGCTCGCCAGTTTCTTGGGGAACATGGTTATGCGACTGCGCACCCTGGATAAACTTTTCCTTGAGGATTTGCATCTGTTTGCCCGGGTCGAAGTGACTCATGGCGCGGCGGAGTAAATCGGCCTCAGCCAGCGAAAGCCCGGCCAGGTCGTGCGCGATGCGCAGCACCTGTTCCTGATACAGGATGACCCCGTACGTCTCAGCCAGCAGATCCGCGAGGGCCGGGTGTATGTGCTCCACCGGTTCCAGGTGTTTGTACCGGCGAACGAAGGCATCTCGCAGCCCGCCTTTGAGCGGGCCGGGACGGTAGAGCGCCAGGGCAGCCATAAGATCCGGTATCGTGCGGGCATGGATTTCCTTGAGCGTGGCGCGCATGCCCGGAGATTCGATTTGGAAACAACCGATGGTACGCCCGGCGGCGATCAGCGCGGAGGTTTCCGGGTCTACACCGGGGATGGTATCGAGTAACTGCATGGGGCGGGAGAACTCTTTGCGCCGCCAGGATTGGATGCTTTCAGAGACATCGCCAAGCACAGTGAGGCCGCGAATCCCGAGCAGATCGAGCTTGACCAGGCCTACCTTCTCTACATCATCCAGGTCGAATTGGGTGATGGTGACGCCTTTTCCGCCCGAACGCGCGACGGGCAGGAAATCAACCATGGAGCCGGGCGCAATCACCACGCCGCCCGGGTGGACGGAGAGGTGATGCGGCAGGCCGAGCAGCGCCTCCGCTTCCTGGAAGATTTGCGCGTAGCGCGGGCGGCTGCCGTATTCGGCCGTCAGGGCGGCGTAAGGGCCCGGGTTGGGATGCCCCGGCCGGGCCTCTTCGCGGTTGACCCAGTAGCGGTAGCCAAGGCGGTTCACCATGGCGCGGATCTCAGGCGGTTGTAAGCCGTGGGCTTTGGCAACTTCACTGAGCGCCGAGCGCGGGCGAAAGGTATTCACCGTGCCAACCATGGCGACCTGTTCCTGCCCGTAGGTTTCGAACAGATGGTTGATGACATCGTCGCGGCGGCGGGAGCAGAAATCGGTGTCGATATCAGGCGGGGTTGCCCGGGCCGGGTTGAGGAAGCGCTCGAAGAACAGGTCCAGTTCCAGCGGGTCGGGGGTGGTGATGCCCAGGCAGTGCGCGACCAGCGATGAGGAAGCCGAGCCGCGGGAGGCGGAGGGCACGCCGGTCTGGCGGGCGAAGGCAAGCATTTCCTCGGCGATCAGGAAGATGGGTTCGTACCCGCGCGCGGCGATTACATCCAGCTCCATTTCCAGGCGCTGGGTGACGGGAAGGGGCATGGCGGGGTACAGCTTGCGCGCGCCTGCTTCGGCTTTCTGGCGCAGCAGGTCCGCGGCAGACATTCCCGGCGGGAGCGGAACCTGCGGATAGTGGGGCTGGTTGAAAACCAGATCCAGATTACAGGCGGCCGCGATATCCGCGGCGGCCGCCAGCGCCGCGGGGTAACCGGCAAAGGCGGTTTGCATTTCCGCTGGAGAGCGGAAATAGGCTTCATTGGGCGCGCATGGGCCGCCAGGCAGGGCGGTCAGTGGGGTTATCGTACGGATGGCCGTGAGGGTGCGTTGGAGCGGAGCCTGATTGGGGGTGCGGTAGAAGATATCATGCGCGGCAACCAGAGGCAGCCGGGACTGCCGGGCCAGCCCGGCCAGCCGGCGGTTGGCGACCGGATCGGCGGGCGACTGTTGGTGCAGCTCAACATACAGACGGCCGGGGAAGATTTCATTCAGCTGGCCTAATAAGGCGGCGGTTTCGATATCCCCCTCGGGGTGATCGAGTAAGCGCTGCGTGGCGCCCCGGCAGCCGCCGGTGAGACAGATCAGCCCGGCGGCGTGACTGGCGAGCAGTTCGAGGGTGCAGAAGGGAGGGATATCTTCGGGTTGGGTGAGCAGCAGGCTGCTGATGCGCGTGATGTTTTTCCAGCCGGTGCTGTCCGCGGCCAGCAGTACCAGCGCGCCGGTATTGGCGGCGTCTGGGGCATGCGAAAGGTGAAAAGGCAGCAGAAGGTCGACTTCCAGCCCCAGGACCGGCTTAACCCCCACGTCTTGACAGGCGCGATAGAAAGCCAGCGCACCGGTGAGGCTCAGATGATCGGTAAGGGCCAGGGCCGGCATGCCTTGCTCCGCAGCCGCGCGGGCCAGATCAGCCGGGGATAGGAGGCCTTCCAGGAAGGAGTAGTACGAGTGGGCGTGGAGGTGGGAGTACACGGGTTCCGGGGTCAGTTGGATGAATCAGCCAATCGCGCGCTGATCGTTCCGAGGGCGGCACGGAGGCCGGTGAGGATCGCGTCGAGGCTCATGCTGGGCGCGGGCTGCTGAGAAGCGGCGACCTGCTGCGGCAGGCGGGGCAGGTGGATGAAACCGGCGGGTACCGGCCGCGCCTGACCGGCCTGGGAATGCAAAAGATGGTACAGGACGGCATTACACAAGTAAGCGCCCGCGGAAAGGGACCGCTCAGCCGGAATACCGGCAGCCTGGATGGCATCTAAGACGGCCCGAACGGGTAAGGTGACGAAATAGGCATCCGGCCCGCCGGGGATTACCGGCTGGTCGGTGATGGCAGCGCCAGAATTGTCAGGGATGGTAAAGTCGAGCAGGTTAATGGCCACTCGCTCGACCGAGAGTACGGAACGGGCGGGCGCCTCGCCCAGGCACAGAACCGCGTCAGGCTGGTGGGTTTGCAAGGCAGCCAGGAGAACGTGGGGGCCCTTCTGCCAGTCTACCGGGAGAATGGCGCTGGCGATTAACGCGCCCGCAACGGTCTTTCCATCCAGCGCGAAGGCTGCCTGTTCGGATGGGTTGATCGTCGACCCGCCAAATGGTTCAAAACCGGTCACAAGAATTTTCAAGGGGCACATCCCAATGCACAGGGTTCTGCGAGTGATCGTTAATCTTACCCGTGGATGCAAGGTCTCGTCAACAGAATTGGGGATCCTTTTCAGGGCTATTCGCATACTTTGCGAATAGCCCTGACTCGCGGAGGAAGAACCATCCCCTTGATCCCCTTCCTGGGCTTCGCCCGGAAGGGGAAATAATATTTTCTGGGGGATCCGAGGCGGAAAGCCCGCCTCGGATCCCCCAGACCCCGGAAAAGTGCCGGGGACTTTGTGAAAACCGTGGGATCCTTTTGTGGAATGTACCTGAATCCACCCGCCGAAACATACTATAATCCTGGCATGAATAAGATCCCTATCTTTGACGGACATAACGATACCCTGACGGAATGCTATTCTCCGGAAACAGGTGAAAAACGGTCGTTTTTCGACTGGGGCGAGAAGGGGCATCTGGATCTGCCGCGGGCAGCCGCCGGCGGGCTAAAAGGAGGTATTTTTGCGATTTTTACGCCTCCGCCGCCCGACTCGCCGGAGCGGGACATGATGAGCGGGGTAACATTCACCGATCAAGGCTATGAAGTGTCTCCACGCCAACCGGTCGATCGGGCGTACGCACGGGAATACACCAGCGCGGTTATCGACTATGTCCATGCCCTGGCGGCGCGCTCGGAGGGGCGGATTGGCATTGCCCGCTCCTATGCGGAACTCGAAGATTGCATGGCGAGGAACCGGTTGGCGGTTATCCTGCATATAGAAGGGGCCGAAGCGATCCGACCGGATGTGAGCGACCTGGATTGGTATTACCAGCAAGGGGTGCGCTCGTTAGGCCTGGTGTGGAGCCGTCCGAATGCTTTTGGAGAAGGGGTACCGTTCCGCTTCCCCGGCAGCCCGGATACGGGGGCCGGGTTGACCGAGGCCGGGAAACAACTGGTTCGAGAATGCAACCGGCTGGGAATCCTGGTCGACCTGGCGCATATCAATGAGCGGGGCTTTTGGGATGCCGCGGGAATTCTGGAGACGCCGCTGGTGGTCAGCCATACGGCGGTACACGCGATTTGTCCATCCACCCGCAACCTGACCGACGCGCAAATTGACGCGGTTGGCCGGTCGGGCGGTCTGATTGGGATCATGTTCGAACCGATGAATCTTGTCCCGGATGGGAAGCCCAATCCGGGGGCAACTCTGGCCGATATTACCCGGCACATTGATTACATTGTCCAGCGGATAGGCGTGGAACATGTGGGGTTTGGGTCGGACTTCGACGGCGCGGACATGCCCGCCGAGATACGGGATGCATCGCTCTACCAGGACCTGGCGCAAGCCCTAAGCGGCGTGGGTTACGCGCCGGGGGATGTGGAAAAAATCACCTACCGGAACTGGCTGCGAATTTTTCAGAATATCCTGCAGGAATGAGCCCGCGCCGGCAGTTTTAGAATAATGCCGCAGCCGCTTCGTCCACCATCCACAGCAGATCCCCTTTGTCCGCGCGGATGATCTGGGCGGGGTAGCGGTCGGGCTGGTAGGAACCGTAAATGACGCGCTGGAGGGTATAACTTTTGCCCGCCCCGGCTGCCAGGAAAAGAATATGCCTGGCCCGGTTGAGAATGGCGGGGGTTAACGTGACTCGCCAGGCGGCTAACTTGTCTACGTATAATGCTTCCACCCAGCGCGTTTCCTCGTGGATCACCGCGGTGCCCGGGAAAAGCGACGCGGTGTGGCCATCGTCCCCCATACCGAGCAAGGCCAGGTCGAAGCTGGCCTCTTCGCGATCCTGATCATCGGTCAGGGAGGTGAAGAAACGCAGTAAGGTCTCTTCATAATCCTCGGCAGCCTTTTTTGGGGAGAGCTCGGCCAGTATGCGATGGACGTTTTCTTCCGGGATGGGGATATGCGCCAGTAGAACTTGCTGGGCCCGCAGATAATTACTGTCCGGGTGATCCGGAGGGACGCAGCGCTCATCGCCCCAAAAAAAGTGGGTTCTTGACCAATCGACTCGCTCGCTAAAGGGCTCAGAGCCCAGCAGGCGGTATAAAAGGTGGGGGGTGGATCCGCCCGAGAGCGCGGCGCTGAAAATGCCGTGCGCCTGGATGGCCTGTTCGGCAAGCTGCACAAACTGTTCGGCCGCGGCTCGCGCCAGGATCTGCGGATCAGGAAATATTTTTACCTTCGTTCGATCAATCATGTATTAATTATATCCACAATATAGTTGAACGGAAGGGTGGGTTTTGGGGTTTCCTCGCTTTTTACCCAGGCGAAAGCCGTGGAAACAGCCTGAAAAGGGAGAAAAAGGTTTCCCGGCTTACCGGCGGCGGTTGCGCCGCGCCTGGCGCCCGCGCACGATCAGGCGCTCAATCCAGCCGACAAACGGCTCGGGTTTGGGGTGATCGAGCAGCGGCCAATCCGCAAGCCCGCGGATGCGCAGCACGCTGTTGGCCGCCGCGATGCCGGTGACGCAAGCGCGTTCCAGGAAAAGCGCCGGATTGCGGTAGCGCACCCAGTCGCCGCAGCAGAACAGGCCGGGCCAGGGCGTTTCGACGCCCAGGTGCGTTCCGGGCGGGCCAAGGCCGAACAGGGTATGGGTGGCCGGGTTGCGCTGGAGCACCTGGTGGATCCGGTGGCCGCGCAGCTCTGGAAAAGCAGCCTGCACATCGCCGATGGCCCGGCTGAGCAGGACCGCATCCGGCTCGGCCAGAACCTGGGGCGGCCCGTAAATGTGCGTCTCGATGGCACTGCCGCCGCTGGCTTTGCGCCAGCGGATGTAGGCTTCCTGGATTTGGTCCAACCAGAAGAAATTATCCGAAGTGAAATCGCCGCTAAAGATGCCGGCCTCGGAGGTATGCAGCGGAGCGCGGTCGAACCACAGGCGTACAACCGCGGTTTCCATCCCAACCGGGAAGTGCAACTCCGCGGCCAGCGGCGCTGTGCCCGGGCTGGCGCGCAGGATCGCGGCGGTATTGGGTGAATCGGTGGCGAGAATGAGCTGTTCGGTGAGGATTTCCCCGCCAGCGCGTTCACCGTCCTCCGGCGCAGCGGTGCTGTCCTGCCAGCGCACCCGCCAGCCGGTTTCCGCCTGCTCCACGGCGGTGACCCGGGCGCCGGTACGAATGCTTCCACCCAGCAGCTTTACTTGCTCTACCAGGGGCTGGATCAGACTGGTGCCCGCATCGGCGGGCAGGTATGAAAAGGCCCAGGAGTCACGGCGTAAAACGGTGTAGAAACGTAAAAAGGCGATAAAACCGGACAGAGGGATATCCTCGGGCTGGCCGGCTAATCCGCTGCGGGTCAGGCCGATCATAAATGCGCGCAGGGCGGGCGACCAGCCGTTGAGCAGGGCGCTCATGTGCATGCCTTCCAGATGCTGTTCTTCCCGGAGCGGATCAATGCCCACCGCGAAGATTAACGTGTAATAGACCAGCACCAGCGAGATCCAGTCATTGATCCCCAGGGAGGCCAGAAAACTGGGCCGCAGAAACAGGTTGAGGTAATGGAAGGGGGCCGGGATCCAGCTTTCGCGGATGGCGCTGCCCACTTTGGCTTTTTTGATCTTGTTTCCGCGGCGGTAGAGCCAATCCTCTTCCTGGGCGGGGACAAACACCGGGCGAATGCGGCGGCGGGACAGCATGGCCTGCAAGTTCAGGTAGGGCGACCAGATGCCGTGGACGCCGTGCTCGCCGGGGAACCGCCAGCCGTTGACCTCCACGGCGGCTTTCCCGGAGACGCGCCCACCCAGGTCATGCGGCATCGGCTTCGAGAAGCAGCACCGGCACATTCCGCTCCGCCAGATGCAGCGCAGCGGTCAGCCCGGCCAGCCCGCCGCCCACGATGACAACCGGGAAGCGTTCCTCAGCGGTTTGTTTCAACGAACGTCAATCCCCAGTGTTCTTGCGCGTAGTCAAGCAGGGCGCGAGGATCCAATGCCTGCGCGGGAGCCAGGAACCCTTTTCGGTCGTATTCGGGCTGGGTCAGCGCGCGAGCAGCGTAGGCCATGATCTCGGCGGTGAGGCCGTACGGATCGCTGCCGGAGAGCAGGGCAGAGCGGGTGTCTTTTCCAGAGCGAGCCTCGATCAGAATGCTGAAGCTGGATTTTTGGCGCTGGGCGGCGTCTTTGGTGCTGCCGGAGAGAAAGCTCGCGGAGGAAGGTTTGCCCCCCAGCGAAGCAATGGCGAGGATTGGGCCGCGCAGGACGCTGCGCGATAAGCGAGCGAGGAGCGGAATGAACAACGGCCCCCAAACCCGCACACCGCGGGAAGTGGTCATCCAGGCGTTGACTTGATGCACCGCCAGGTGGGCCGGGAGGGTGATGCTTTCGCAGGAAGGGAAGGAAAGCGCGGAACGTTTGCCGGCGGGAAGATTGAAGCGCCTGACCTTCCCACCCGGGATCTGTCCATCCCAGCCGCCGTCCCGGTAGGTGACCCAGGAGGTTGCCAGCGAGCGGACGGCCGAACGGCGCGTACCGGCGCTGGCGCCGGTCCAGTTTAGCTGGTAAACGATGTTGATCGCATCGATTGGCTGTGCGTTGGTTTTGGCCGGTCAGGGCGGAGGCGACCACGTGCGCGGCGCAGTCGGCCAGGGCAACTTCAAATCCACAGGCGGGAACCAGGGCGGCGCCTGTTTTTTGCGCCAGATCGTTGTAACCGCGAGCGCGGAAAACATACCCCAGCTCGTTGGTAATATCCAGGTAGTGCACGCCGCCCAGCGCAGCCTGAGAGATTACTCGTTCTCCCAGGTCGGTGAACGGACCGGCGCAGTTGATTAATAAGCGGGTATCCTGGAATAACGCGGCCAGGCTGGAGGACTTTGCCGCATCCGCGGTGAGCCATTCGGGCTGGCCTGGCAGCGCGGCCGATAACCTGGCCAGCTTGCTGGCCGAGCGCCCGGCAATGCGGAATGGCAATCCGGCGCGGGCCAGCGCCTGAGCGACCAGCTGACCGGTGTAACCGGTTGCGCCAAACAAGGTTATTGGCTGGGTTGCATGGGTCATCTCTTTAACCGGGGGCGAAGGTGAGCAGGCTGGCGTCCCGGTTCGCAGGGATAGCGCAGCCATTCCGAAAGCAACTCCAACGGGCGCGCCTGCATCAGCGAAGGCTCGGCAAAACACTGTTGGAAACAGCTCGAACAGACCAGCGGAGGCGGGCCGAACTCCGCGATGGCCCGCTGCATGGCCTCATCCCAGTTACGGACCTCGCGCAGGTTGCATGGCTGCCCTCCGTGGCCGTTGTTATCCTTTTGGATTGGGCGGCAGGGGTATACCAGCTCCCCGGCGGGCATCACGCGCGGAACGAGGGTTGGGTAGCACGCGTACGGATGGAAATCCAGCAGCGTACGCAGATAGGCCAGGCTGCCCAGCACCGGCGCGCCGCGCTGCTTTTGGGCAATGATCTCGGTGAGAAAGGCTTTGTATTCCGCGGAAACCAGCAGGTCATAACTGGGCCAGTTCATGACGGCCTGGGGCGAAAAGGATACCAGCAGCCCGTGCTCCTGGCAAAGCTTCAGCACCGCCCGCGCACCGGGCAGCGTCTGTGGCGTAATGACGGAGTTGAGGATCATGCGGTAACCGTAGCGGGCTTGCAGGCCCGCATAACGGCGGATGTTGTCCAGGATGCGGCTGGTCGTGTGCAGCGGAACGTTGACGATCGAGCTCCAGAAAACCGGATCGGTGGAATCGAGACTGACTACCAGCCGGCTGAGGTGGGGCAGGATGGCTTCGTGTTCGTGGAGCAGCGAAGCGTTGGTCAGGATGGTGATGCCGCGGAAATGCAGCTCGCGATGCGCGCGGGCAACCAGCGCATCGATCTGGGGATGGAGCAGCGGCTCACCGCCGGTTAGAATCACCCGGTCGGTGGCGGTGCGGATGACGCGCAGCACTTGCAAGGCGTCTTCCAACGGCAGCGGGGGCGCATTCTGCGCATTGCGCCGCGCGCCAAAATCCTCACAGTAAGCGCAGTTGAGATTGCACTGGGTGGTGACGTAATAAGTCACTGCCAGCGGGCGCAGCAGCCGCCCGCGGCGGAAGAGATTGATCAGGTTATACCCGTAATTGGTGATCGCGGCAGGCATGCAGCCTCTCGTTCAAAGGAATTGGGTTAATCATAACGGATTCAGGGACATATGGGGGGAGGAAATAGTTTTCAGTTTCATTAAGAGAAAGAATAAAGTGGTTGCATATTGGGACACATGGTGTCCCAATATGCAACCACTGGAAAGAAAACAGAATCAGGCCGGGTTGGATGGCGCGGAACCGGTTGGGTCATCCTTGGCTGGGGTTGGGTCGATCCGGGAACGATCCTCGCCGACCGGCAGGTCCTGGAGCGATTGTTCGATCTGCTCTTTCAGGGATTGCCGGTTGGGACGGCGCTTGCCCAGGTTGCGCAGCGTGTCGAGCAGGTAGCGGGTGATATCGCCGGTTATGCGCTTGAGGGTATCATTCGAGACGCGCTCGCCGGTATCGAACCAGACAGATGCGGCGTAGCCCATCGCGACCGTGGTGGATGCGGCGATGGCCGCGCCTAATAACCAGCCGGGGATGCCGCCCAGACGGCTCAGTTCCTGGAAGAGGATGCGGCCAAGGAAACCCAGGCCAAAGGTAGCCACGATCTCGCGGGCGCGCTGCAATGTGATCTGGTAATTGTAGATGCGCGCGATGCTGAGCACCATGATGCTTTGGGCCGCGACCAGGGGAATAAAATCGATCACCGGCAGTGGGGTCAGCGCGATCACGGCCGAGGCGGAGGCGGCGCTGACAATCGCGCGCCAGGCTAGCTGCCAGCGGTACTGCGGCATGGCCTGCCCCAGGGCGGCGACAATTTCCGGCTCGGTGACGGCGATGGCGATAAGCACGTCTTCCAGGTTCTCGCCGGTTTTCGCGACGATGGGAATGACCTGGTCGGGCTGCAGATGGAGGCTGTTCGCGGCTCCCTCGATCACGCGCTGCTTGTCCTTGCGCACCAGATCGATCTTATTCATCACCACGATGAAGGGCTTGTTCAAACCGACCAGCCGCTCATAAATTTCCAGCTCGGTGCGTTTGATGCCCTGGATGGCGTCAAACATGATCACCAGAAAATCCGCCTCGGCGGCGGCGGTGATGGCCTGTTCTTGCTCATTCGCGCCGCTTTCGCCGGGAGCGTCCGCGCCGGGAGTATCCACAATGGCGAACAGACCCGCATCGGCTTGCTGGTTCTGGCGGGTGGTGCCCGGCAGCGGGCTGACTTCCGCGCGGTCTTCTTTGCGCCGCACAAGCTGGTTGTACAGGGTAGACTTGCCCACGTTGGTTGGGCCAAGGATGGCAACGCGGTGTTTGTTGCCAAAGGCCATTTTCAACTGCCCGGAGGCAAGTTTCAACAGCAGATTAATCAGGTTGCCCTGGGAAGGAAAGGCTTCGATGACATCCTGGATGGCCCGGCGGTCAGCCGGGGAAAGCCGGTTCCAAACCAGGCGAGCCGTTTCTGCCGTTCCGGGCGGCAGCTTATTGGAAAACCCATCTTTATCCGTCATACTTCGCTCCGCGGTAATGAATCGATTTCATTCTTCCTATCTTAACACAAAGTATTCCTGCTGGACGCCCGCGAGCGGGTAGATCCCAGGGCAATCGCATTAAAACTTTGCGTTGGCTTTGATGGGTCAACCCACCCCCGGCCCCGCCCAATCTTGGGCGGGGAGAAAGAAAAGAGCGTGTTTTGGCGAGCTGGAGGCTCGCCAAAACACGCAGAAAAACTTTTCTGGTGGTTGAAATAGCAAGCCGCGATTGTGCATAATAAACAATCATTTGGTTATGCAATTGCCCTAGGGTAGATCCTACGGTTCCAGCGGGAAAACCTTACGAATAGCGCTTGAGCACGCCATCCACTGCGCTGCCGTAGCTTTCGCCAAACAGGTTCAGGTGGTTGAGCAGGTGGTAGAGGTTGTACAGGTCGCGGCGGTCCGCGTAGCCGGGGTCGAGCGGCCAGGTGTTCTGGTAGGCGGCGTAAAATCGGGGACTGAACCCGCCAAACAGTTCGGTGTAGGCGATTTCCACCTCACGATCGCTGTAGGAAATGGCCGGGTCGATCAAAGCCAGGCCATCCGGGCCGGGAATGACGTTGCCGTTCCACAAGTCGCCGTGGACGAGGGAGGGGCGGCGCCGGGTTTCCCCGAGAAGACCGGGCAAGCGCTCGATCAGCCGTTCCAGGCGCTTCTGGCGCGCGCCGCCGACCCGCCCGGTCTGGCGGCCCAATTCCATCTGCGGCTGCAGGCGGCAGCGCGCAAAAAAGGCGGCCCAATCCGTCCCCCAGGCGTTGACCTGACGGGTGCTGCCCAGGTAGTTGTCGCCATCCAACCCGTACGCGGGCGGGGTGCGCGGGGATTGTCCCTGGCGGTGCAGCCCGGCAAGCTGCTCGCCCAGGCGGGCGGGGTCGCCGGCGCGCGGTCCGTCCAGGTATTCAAGCAGTATCCAGGCCGGGTGTTGCGCATCCGCTTCCTGGCAGTCGTAGACTTCTGGAACGCGCACGGTATGGGTCTCAGCCAGGCGTTTCAGGCCCTCGGCTTCGCGCTGGAACATCCCGGGCAGGGGAGCGCGGTTGTATTTCAACAGGTATATGGCCTGACCGGTTTCCAGGCGCATGGCGTGGTTGATGCAGCCGCCGCCAACGGGGCCGGCGCGGCGGAGCGGGGTCGGGTCGCCAAGCTGCGCGAGGGCAGCGCGGACCGGCTCGGTTAACGACCCGGGAAGATCATTCACAGCGCTTCTTTCTGGCGGATATGGTCGAGCAGGGCCTGGCAGCCTGCCTGAACGAGATCGTAAACGATATCGAAGCGATCGTTGTAGTAGGGATCGGGCACGTCGCGGGCGGCAGCAGCAGGGACATAGTCGAGCAGGCGTGGAACCCGGCGACCGTACAGGGCCTGAATGTCGGCGACATTCTCCTCGTCCATGGCGATCACGTAATCAAACTCGCGCAGGTCCGAGCGGTTGAGCTGGCGGGCGCGCTTGCCGCCAACCGCGATGTGATGCTGGCTCAGGATGGACAGCGTGCCGGAATGGGGACGTTCCCCGGCATGCCAGCTTCCGGTGCCGGCCGATTCGACGTCGATCTGGCCGGACAGCCCGGCTGCGTTTACCAGGTGGCGGAATACGGCCTCGGCCATGGGGGAACGGCAGATGTTGCCGGTACAAACGAATAAAACGCGGATAATTTTGTCCATCAGGGTCGCTTCCAATCGATATTGGGCTATTTTATCAGATGGGGAGAAGAACGGGCCAGGCACGGAGGGGGATGCTGGTAGAATCGGAGCGTCAGGATGCTTTCTGTTTTCCGTGCATCACTTATTATCTGAATTTCTTTATTGGAGAATTATGCCCAACCGTTTAGACGAATTCCAAGCATACCGCACCCGGATGAACGCCCGGATTGGCGAGATCGATCACCTGGGGATCAAACGCTTTTTCAATCTCGACACCACGGCGTACCAGGATGGCGCATTGCCGGGTAAAACCAAGGAAATCCTGGGCCTGGTGGCATCCATGGTGCTGCGCTGCAATGACTGTATCGATTACCATGTGATCCAGTGTATCGACGCGGGCTGGACGGACGCGGAACTGTACGATGCGTTCAATGTCGCGCTGGTGGTCGGCGGGAGCATCGTCATTCCGCACCTGCGGCACGCCGTGGAATCGGTGGACCAGTACCGGCAGATGCGGGGCTTAACCGAAAGATAAATTGTACATCCGCTGGGGATCTTGCACTACCAGAACGGCCTCAACGATGCCAAAACTGCCATCTGCCCGGCGGATGTGTTCCCCAACCTCCAGTTCTCTTACTGTCTGCCAGCCATCTTCCAACGTAGTAGTTAGCGTTTCGTGATCCAGGGTGAGGAGAACGACCGTTGCATCATCAGCCCGTTAACCGGATAAAAACCGTTCTCTCTACTAAATTTGTTGTAGGCCCAGACATGGTCACCAAGGCAGATTTCGCGGATGGGTTTTTCGCCCTCTTGGGTGGCAACTTCGGTATCAGCAATGAAACTGTTGTAGTTTTCGCCCGCGAAAAAGCCAGTTCCAAATAATCTGCTTATTCCACCCCTTAACCTCTAATCTTTCGATTACTCAAGGTGGCTCAAAGCCCAGGATGCTCTTGCGCTTACAGTATCTCCTTCATAATTTTCACCGTGATCATTTGCCTGGGCCCATTCAAGAACGGGCCTGGCAATTGGATCTCTGATTTTCCCCAAAAGGGTTGCAGCTCGATAACGAACATCATTGTTTTTATCTGCCTTAAGAGAATTCATCATGTAGCTTACAATACCTCGGTCGTAATAGCCGTTAAATTCAATTTCCTGTAAAACACAATTTCGAACATAATCGACAGGGTCATTAAGTAATGGTAGGACGAAATAGATTGTACCCGTGGTATTTATTAAAAGAAGTAGTTCTATTGAATCGCACCGGCGTTCAGGATCTGGGTGTGTTAGTACTGGCTTTATTTCATTAATTAATAATTCTGAGGTTCGAGGATCCATTGTTCTTAATCTGGTTACCGCAGACTTAAATAATTCGACATGTCCGCTGTGTAGATTATTGAGCAAGCTGATGAGTTCGGAATTGAAAACATTACGAAACGAATAATCTGGTTCAGAGTTCATATAAAACCTACTTTGGCCGGTATAGCCCTTTAAAACCAATTTCAGAAAAGAACGCTAGACAGGAATCTGGTCCATTTAAACAAAGTAAGTTTGAGACATCCATGTCCCTCCCCCTAGCTTCGGCACCTGAGCGGCGCTCGAGTTGCTCTTCAGTAGTTGCTATATCCTCCAAGAAGGTGCCCACATGCTAACAAAGCAGGTATTGGATTATGCTAGTATGCTAGGTAAGCGGAACGATTGCAAACAGGAAATCGTCTCCGTTCCTTTCAACGTACTTATTTATATATTCCAAACCCTTGGTCCTCGAATTTTCGATCTCATCAAAGGTTGGTAGGTATCCGGATTTTGTGGCATACCAGCCATCCCCTATAGGGCGTATACGGTTAGCTCTTGGTGCATAAACATCACCACCTAAAATAAAAGTCTTTTTAAGAGATAAATATTCGATGACGAGTAACGCATCTTGCCATTTCCACGCAAAATCGTCTATTCCAATCGTACCCAGGTAAATTCCTCTATCTAGAATTTCTTGTGGTAATAATCTTTTTAATGCATTTAAATCCTCATTGCACATCGAAACCTCGCTTAATAAGGTTCAAATAGTCTATGGTTGCAAGTATTTGTTGATTCTTTTCAAGCCTTCTAACAACTTCTTTAGCCAGATAGGGAATTTCCTCATTTCCATCATTCGTTAATTCTTGAATTTTATCCAACGCTTCAACAATCAACAATTGATCCGCAACAGATAAAGCCGTTCGCTTGATCGAGGTCACGTTACTATTCAATGCATGAATCGCAATGGGTATAATTTCCCGGCCAAGATTATTTGCAAGCGTCTGTAAAAAATGGGGCGCTACGTGAGATTCATCCCTTTCAATGGCATTTACCATTGCCTGCGCATATATGGGATCATAATTCTGACACATATAACCACTAAGGCTTCGTTGCAATAGCTTACAACCTTCTTGGTACCCTTCCAGAATTTCTTGTTCTGATAGTATTGTGATAGTGGTCCGCATCATTTCTATAGCGGTCTTATATTCATTAGTCAATTCATTCTTTCTGACCATATATTCAATTCGCTTCTCTTCTGAAAGGCTTAAAAACAAATCAAGAGAAGGGTCAAAATAACTTTCCAGTTGGAGATATAGATTGTTTACATTGTCCAATAAAGGATTCATATCTATTACCTGATCAAATTCCCTGCCCAATCATAAAATGTTGGATTTATGCCAGGCTCATATAAAGGAAAGCCGTGGACATTAATAATATAATATGGATTCGAGCCTGTAGCTAAATCAATGACTGATGAATTTGACATCCTTGGAATATTAGGATCTGGCAAAATACTCCACCCAAACCCTTTCGAATTCCGCTTTGGTTATTTCTTTAGGTTGAAATTGTTTATCCTTAGCAATATCAGAAATAGGCGGAACAGGCTCAATTCCAAGCATAGTCGTTCCAGATCTCTCCATTAAACTTGCATATCCTTTTTCCCGTCAGGAAAAACTTCAATTTTTCGAGTTTCGAACCTTGATTCATCAAGTTCACTGTATAGCAAAACCGGCTCGTCAGGAAAATTGTGTATCCATCTCACAAATAGGTATTTCATTTTGTTACTTCTCCATAACTTATGAGCCTTTTGATAATATTTAGTGGCTCGTTGTTTGGGATAACAAAAACACCTGGCCTCCCCTGAATAACGTTTAAGCCACTTATATCCTTTTCAACATGGTGAGTGAACCTGTCACCTCGAAATGGTATCCCAAAAAATTCCCGTGAAAGCTGTGCAGGTGTTTTTGATCCGGGAATAATATCTGATAAATATTGCCCGTTCCCATATCTCACATCTTTTGGATTTACAGACCTTAATGAGGGGCGTAATTCCATCATCTCTAAGATACCTTTTTGGCCTTTCGGGTACCTGGTTTCCCACAAACCGTATAACTTATCAGGTCTCAATCCAACTTGTTCTCATATTCGCCTGTTTTACTACCTCTTCAAAAGAAGGATGGACTGGGCCGATAACAATATAGAATGGAAGATGATTGACTTGCGGAAAATATTCAGAAGCCTCGGCGAGTAATTCCAGAAAAATAATGAGATCCTTTTTATTATTAAATTGTAGCGTTTGTGGATTGGTGAAAAAAATGACCGCTCCCAAATAGCCAGGTCCATTGGGAGGAGGATCAAATAGCCAAGAGAGATCTAATAGATCATCTCTTGCTGCATCCCAATTTGGAAATTTAGACCTAATCTCATCTGGAAATTTTAAAACATCCTCAATAGTTTTCACTAGTTCCCATTTATTGAGAATTTTATTTCCGTCTATGTGGGCAAAAAAGTAATTATGCCTTTGAGAAATTATTAAAACCTTCTGCTGAAGCGAATTGGCGTCTTGGGAGGCAGTAAATAGATGAGCTACCCTACCATTCAAGCCTGCCAAGTATTCATCTGTAATTCTCATTGTAATCTCCAGAAATTATTTATGTGTTGGATTACGAATTCATCCTATTTTATATTTAGCGGATACGAACAAAGGGAGGAAAACCAACCTTTCCATAATGCGTCCAGGAATAAAACATTTCGCCAAAAGACCCCGTAACGATCCTTCGTAATCCTCCCGCCTTTTCACCACCGAGTAGCACTCTATATTCGTGGTAATATCCTGGCCTTTGAGTAGGTAAATAACCTTCCGAATTCCGAAACTCAATGCCCCAATGATTTGCTTGAATTGGATTTGAAGGCGTCGTATTGGTTTCAATTTGCCTGATCGTGTTTAGGATTGCACCTTCCTCATTGGGTGGGAAGCTGCCTGGAGCCACCATTGAAGGTTCACCGCAAGCATTATGAACGAGCCATGCCTGATCCCCCACGTAGAAGGTGTGTGCCTGATCGACAGACAAATTGTACATCGGCTGTGGATCTTGCACCACTTGGACAGCCTCTACTTCGCCATAGCTGCCGTTTGCACGGCGAACGTGCTCGCCGACCGATAAATCGCTAACCTTCTGCCAGACATCTTCCAGGGTATAGAAGGGGTGGCCCAGTGTCGTAGTTAGCGTTTCGCGATCCAGGGTCAGTTTTACAACTGAGGGGTCTTGATGCGAGATCAATCCGGTAACCGGATAATAGTCATTCTCGCCGCTGACCTCGTTATATGCCCAGACCTGGTCACCAAGGCGGATTTCATGGATCGGTTTTTCACCCGCTTAGGGGGGCAACTTCGGTATCAGCGCTTTTGTATTATATTAATCTGGTTCGGCTATCCCAGTGTCCCGCAACATTTTTAGCCCATCTAATAAATCCTGGAATTTCGAGTAGCGCTTGGGCGCTACCAAAACGAGATCTGGATCACCACGGTCTATGAAAAACTGAATGGATGTGGCCCAATATGTCTTGGATAAATCGAGCTTCTTCCATTCGCCTGTTACTACTTTCTCACGTTTAATTACCACCTGTGTTTCCGGATCACGTCTAATGAGCCTCGCGGTTACCCCTTGGATCTCACACTCATAAAATAAGCCCTCCCTAATATCTATAGCCCAATCAACCGAATTATAGTATTTTGCATTTGCTTCATCGAATGCAGCCTGTTCTTTCGGTTTAGCCATTGCCGTTGCTATATATGGGCTTATCATGATTCGCCCAATATTGCCTTTCAAAATGATGTGCTTAAATACTGCCCCCCAGCTTTGAAATAAATCACCAGTTTTCAAGCCGTCGATAATGATGTCCTCCACAATTGCTGCATCTAATGCACAACCTATTTCTTCACATTGTGTCAACCTTACATTTCTAACTATCGATCTGCGCTCTGGTTTCCGTGTAATGGATAGTGATGAACTAATAAATCGACACTTTCGAAACTCAAGATCTTGGAATAAACGCCCTGAGTTTCTATCGTAAAAATCACTAAATTCTTTATTGGTATATATTTTTGTCATGGGAATACTCCAAAGGCGATCGGCCGCTGGTAGGTAATTATACATTAATCCCTGACCGTAAGATCTGGAAAGATGTGTAGCAATAGATCGGAATGTATTTGTAGTGATATCAAACCTGAGACCGGAAAATAACCCTCGCCCAACAAAGTCTGGATTGTTTGGACCGCCTACATGTTGGAATAGGCGAGAAATAATTGGTGTATCTCTAATCTGTTGGGCAACCATTCTTTCAACTGCATTTCCATATTGCATACGAGCAACTCCAGCACTCGATTGTCCTGCTGCATATTCACGTGGAGATAATACAGATCGAGCTATTCCTGGATTTCCTGCCAATCTTTGGTTAGCAGCATCTGTCATACCTTGTAGAATATCACCTGCAATTCCAGACAAACCACGTTGTAGTCCATAGCTAACTGCACCAAACAATCCGCCGAGGGTCGCATCGAGAACCATATCCTGTGGGCGGAACATGGCACTCGATATTTGGTTGATATGCCCGGAGAGCACCAAACCGGTTAACCGAGCATATTGCCCGGAGATGATGCCCGAAATTGCCCCGGAGAAAACACTCCCGAGAAAGCCGGTTCCGAATATGGCGCTCATTCCGCCAAAGACAAAGAACCCGGTCATCCCTGCTACAGCGCCTGCGGCAAGGGCAGTACCTACTTCGCCCCAATTCATACAACGCAGCGCCTCACCGAGACTGTTGGGCTGCATGTTGTAGAGCTGGGAGCCAATGCTGATGCCCGCGCCGATCGCTCCCCCCACAATTCCTGCGGCGATGAAGGGCGCGAGGAGCCCGCTCGGGTCGCTGTTCAGGACGGGGTTGTTGGTCGTGTATGCGTAGGCGTTGAGCGTGGACGGTTGGGACAGGAAACCCGGGAACGGGTCATGGGAGATAAACCCAAGAATTGCAAGCCGGCGCCATCCGTCTGTTCCCCGGCGTAACCAAAGCTGCTCGAGCCGGTACCGGTCAGTGAATTGATTTCGTTGTTAACGTTCAAACCTCGGGAGTGACTCCCGAGGTTTCGGTGCATTTCACTTCAGATTAGAGGTTTGTCTTTTCCATCCAGCGGTCTGGATTGCCAAGCGGGGTAAAGCCGCCATACCGGCGGTAGAGCTCGTGCGCGTCGCGGGTGGCGAGGAGCAGGCGGCGGATGGGCTTGAGATCCGGGTGGTTGACAATACATTCGACCAACCATTTGCCCAAGCCCGGCTTTCCGCTGCTCGGGCAAAATAAAGACATCACACACCCAGCCAAAGGTGGCGTAGTCGGTTACCACGCGGGCAAAACCAACCTGCCGGTTGTCGCAGTAGACGCCAAAGTTGAGCGAGTTTTCAATCGAGCGCTGGATCACTTCCAGGGGGCGGCTTTGGGCCCAGTACGAGCCGGTGGATAGAAATTGATGGATGACGGGGATGTCCAGCCGGGCAGGGTCGGTGCTGATGGTGTAGTTGTCGCGTTGATATTCCTGGTTGTTCTGCATGGCTAGAGCACCTTTTTTATCTCCTGGAAGATGCCGGCCGATTTGACCGCTTCATCCGCGCCCAGCGCCACCACCGCGCCCTGGTTGTCCACCTTTTCAACGAATTCGCCAAATTGGTGAAAATCCTCGATGGACGTACGCAGTACTTCATCGCGCAGGCGCTGGCGTTCTTCGTCGGTTGTGCCAAGCAGGTACCAGCGCAGGGATGTGTAAAGCCTTTGGCGTCTGGCAGCAGGTAGGTGTCCAGGTCGCCGATTGTGCCGATGATCACCTTGGTCAGCTCCGATTCCTCTTCTTCCAGGGATTTCAAGAAATCCCCGGTCTGATGGTAGACGTCCAGAGTTTGCACCAGATTGGGATCGCGGTAGGAGAGGAAGTCGAGCACGCCCGACTGGCTGTCGAAGACGCAAAAGCCGCCGTACGCGCCGCCCTGAACGCGGACCTTATTCCACATCCAGGTATCGCTGATGTATTTGTTGATGACAAAAGCGGAGCCTTTCAAGGTATACCCAAGCTTGAACAGATCCGCGCCTTTGCCCACGTAGTTGACCTGCGATGGGATGGTCAAGCCTTCGGATGAGGGCAAGTTGGGCAGCGCCCAGGCCTTGTCGGAGGCCGGCTGGGCGGGCAGGCCGGCTAGGAAATCCTCGATGTGCGGCTGGAGGGTTTTCCAGTTTTCGGCATCGATGGTAATGTTGCAGATCGCGTTCGCGCTGGTCAGCAGCGTATCGCGGATCGACTGAAGGATCTTTACCACGGCGGGCCAATCCTGGTCGATTTGCTGGACGAGCTGGCGCAAGAAGAACAGGTAGCTGATGCCGCCCATTTGTTCGGAAGCCCAGCCGGCTTCGTCAAAGCGCGCGCGGATACGGTTATTGACCACCGCATGCCCGGCGTTGACCACGTCGCGATTCCATGCGGGCGCGTTCTTCCAGCGCCATCTGGCGGAAACGCTCGCGGTCTTCGAGGTTCGCGCTGGTCAGCACATCCTGCAGGATCGACAGCAGCTCGCCGGTCTGGGATGCCATGGCCTTGCCGCGCAGGAATAACCAGGCGATGCTCTTGCCGGTGTTCCGGACGGCGGAGGTGAGCGTGTTGGGGCGGATGCCGCCGGTGTTGCGCCCAATGCGCTGGAGCAGCTGGACAAAGCTCTGCTGGGTGGTACCGGTTTCGGTCAGCGCGCGGCTGAACAGGGGAATGTAGGAGATCCACTCCTGGGGTAAAACGTGCAGGTTGAAACCCAGGTCGAGGTAGAGGATGCCGTTGGTAAACAGATCGTGGAAGAGAACCTTTGCCGGTCCATTTTGCAATTGTTCGATCGGAATGCGGCGGATATCGCGGTCGATGTCATCCAGTTCGAGCATCGGGATGGTCATCAGCGCTTCGGGTGAGTCGGGTTTTTCTTGCATGGCTTTGAGCGTATGGGTATTCTCAACCACCTGTTCTAGCTCCTGCTCGCTCATCGCCGCGCGGATCTGGTCCAGGCGGGCGCGTTCGGCCGCCGCGCGCTGCTCGCCCAACTGCGCATCCGGGGTGAGGATGACGGTGGTGCGGTGGGTATTATTGACCAGATAGGCTTCGATCAGGTGCTCAAAATAGGGCTCTCCAGCCGCCAGGCGCTCTTTGATCGCGTTTAGCGGCTCTTCAAATGCCAGCGGGGCCAGGGGATCTTTGTCATACAGCCAGAAATCCAGCGCGCGCAGCATGACCACCAGACCGCGCGGGAACGATCCGGTATTATTCTCGCGCAGGCGAAACTCGATGGTGTTGATCGCCGCGGCAATGTTGTCCGGGTCGACGCCGTTGATCGCCAGGTTGGCGGCCGTATCGAGGATTAGCTTTTCTACCTGCTCAACATTCTTTGGGTCGACGCCTTTCAACCCGGTGGAGAAGAACATCTGGCGCGAGGAGGTTTCCAGCCCGCGCCCGGTCAGATCTTCGCCCAGGCCAGAGTCGATCAATGCCTTGCGCAGCTGGGCGGCCGGGGTGCCAATCAGCACCTGTTCGAGAATACTGAGCCCAAATACCAGCTCGGCGTCACCGGTTTCCGGCAGCAGCCAGTTGACCGTCACGTAGGCCTTGGGATCCTGCTGGCCTTCAGCAATTTCGTACGGAACCACCTGCGCGGCGCGGTTCCAGGAAGGGCTGCTGCAACGCTACCTGCGACTGGACCGGGATGGGCTCGAACAGATGCAGGTATTCGTGCACGACGATCAGGCGTTGTTCGGGATCATCATCACCATAAAAGAAGATGCGCGCATTGGAGGGGTGGTAGTAGGTCTCGTGAAAGCTCTTGAACTGCTCAAAAGTTAGGTCAGGGATGACCGCCGGGTTGCCGCCCGAATCATGCTGGTAGGTATTTTCGGGAAAGAGCGAATGTTGGATTTGATCGGAAAGGACGCCATCAGGTTCCGAGTAGGCGCCTTTCATCTCATTGAAGACCACGCCTTTATAGGTCAGCGGTTGGCTGGGATCTTCTAATTCATAATGCCAGCCTTCTTGCATCAGGGTGTATGGCGTGAGCATGGGGAAAAAGACTGCATCCAGGTAAACATCCACCAGGTTGTAGAAATCCTGGATGTTCTGGCTGGCCACCGGGTAGCAGGTTTTATCCGGATAGGTAAAGGCGTTCAGAAAGGTGTTGAGCGAACCTTTCATCAGCTCAACGAAAGGTTCTTTCACCGGGTATTTGCGCGAACCGCATAAGACCGAATGCTCCATAATATGGGGCACTCCGGTGGAATCCTTGGGCGGAGTGCGGAAGGTGATCCCAAACACCTTGTTTTCGTCATCGTTTTCCAGCGAGAGTAGTTCTGCGCCGGTCTGGATATGCCGGTAGATACGCGCGCGGGTTTTCAGCTCGGAGATGTACTGGTCGCGGATTAGCTCGAATCCGTAATTATCCTGTTCCGTCATTGGTTTCCCTCCTGCATGATCGATCAGCAAAGGTTTATCGCTGCTGATTTTGAAAGAACAATGACCCGAGGATACCACAAATTTCTCACAGAAGCGATATTGGTGTACAGATCAAATTGCCAAAAACTGCCTTTCGGAGTATCATTATGAAAGATTTCATACTATTGGTAGCTTTTTTCGAAAAGCTTAAGCCGCTCCGTAAAAAGCAAAATGTTCTTATCGAATAAGGGTAAACAGTGGTTACAAAACGAGTGCGGGTCAGTTTACTGGAAGTAGCCCAACATGCGGGTGTTTCACCCGCGACGGTGTCGCGGGTGATGAACAACAGCGCGCCGGTAAGTGAGAGTATCCGGTCTAAGGTCGTGTTGCTCTGCGGAAGAACTGGGGTACGATATCACCCCGGCGCGTTCCAGCGCCGCTACAACGCGCACGATCGCGGTGATCGTGGCGGACCTGCTCAACCCATTTTTCCCAGAACTGCTGCGCGGAGTGGACCTGGAAGCTCGCCAGGATGGCACCGGGCTGCTGTTGTATGATACCGGTGAAGATACCCAGCCCGAAGAGCATATGCTGCGCATGGTTACCAACCGCAACCTGGACGGGGTAATTGTCGCCGGATCGCGTATTTCGACGGATGATCTGGTGGCGCACTGCAAGCGGTACAACATTCCGCTGGTGGTGATCAACCGCAGCATGCAGTGCTGCCCGGAGGTGGCCTGCATCCGGGTGGATTTTGAAAAGGCTACTTACCATGCTGCGCGGCACCTGCTGAGCCTGGGGCACACGCGCATCGGCTACCTGGGCGGTCCGGAAGCGACGGAAATGTCGATTGCCCGGCGCAAAGGGTTGGAAGATGCGCTGAACGAGGTTGGTCTGGATCTGCATCCGGAATGGATGGCCAGCGGTTTTCCAAATGTCGCCGGAGGGTTCCAGGCGATGAGCGCGCTGTTATCGCTTCCGGTAGGCGAGCGCCCGACTGCCGTGCAATGCTATAATGACCTGATGGCGCTGGGTGCGCTGAAGGCGATCCGGGCGCATCACCTGCAAGTGCCGGAGGATATTTCGGTGGTTGGTTTTGATGATATTGCCGCCGCGGCGCACTCCAACCCACCGCTGACCACGGTCGAACAGCCCAAAACTTATATGGGCAGCCTGGCCATGCGCATGCTGCGCGAGCTGATGGACCGCCGCCTGGGGCTGGGTGGTGGGTTTACACTGCTGGAAAGCCGCCTGATCGTGCGCGATACGACCGGCCCCTGCCGGGGATAAGTTCCGTTAACCGGTTGGTCTCACGTTACTACCCGGTAGGGATGGGAGACCAACTTTTTATACCGCTCTCTCAAAAATGACCTGGTCGAGCAGCGCCAGGAATTCCTCTTTGGTCTCGCTGGTCATCAGCGTCTGGCGCAGATCGCCGGTGAGTTGAAAAGGCGTCAGGTAGCGGGAAGCATATTTGCGGAACAGGACGATGCCCACGCTCATCGCCGTAAAAACTGAGCATGCTGTCCAGGTGCAGGAGCATGGTTTCACGCAGCAAATCGGGGGAGACCTGCTCGCGATCGAGGCGGGAGAAAATCCAGGGGTTGCCAATCGCGGCGCGCGCGATCATCACCGCGCTGCAGCCGGTGTGCGTTTTGATGCGCTCGATATCCGCGACGGTTTTTACGTCACCGTTGGCGATGACCGGGATCGATACAGCCTGGCGAACCGCGGCGATGGCATCCCAATCGGCGCTGCCGGTATAGCCTTGCATTTTGGTTCGCCCGTGCACGGCGATCAATTTTCCGCCGTTGTCTTCAATAATGCGCGCGATATCCAGGTAATTGAGGGAGGCATCATCCCAGCCCAGGCGAATTTTGCCGGTGACGGGGATATCCAGTTCTTTTGACAGGCGGCTGAAGATCAGGGCGATCTTTTCGGGCGTGCGCAGCAGTCCGGCCCCGGCTCCGCGCCCGGACACGCAGCGCGCGGAGCAGCCCATATTGATATCGATGATATCCGGGTTGCGCGAGCGCAGCTTGAGGGCGGCTTTTACCAGACGCTCGGGGTCATCATCGAAGATCTGGTAAACCACCGGGCGCTCGCTTTCTAGATAGGCCAGCTTGCGTTCCAGGTGTGGATGACCATAGACAACATCGATGGCATTGATAAATTCGGTATAGCTCATGGCTGAGCCCAGCCGGCGGGCCAGGGAGCGGAAGGGCAGGTCCGAATAACCATCCATCGGTGAAAGGATCAGGTCGCCGTATACCGGGATATTACCGACCCGGAAGACAGGGGGTTCGCTTGCTAACATAGGCAGATGATACCATAACGGTGCAAAAAAATCCTTTGCCAGGCATAAAAGACGAATTTAAAGATCACAAAAAAATGAGAATTGGTTCTTGACAGTGATGCATCGTCACGCTATACTACTTTGAAATACGAAAAAAGAGTACCCAAACAGATGAATTCTTTCTCATTGCTTTTATTTTGCGTTTGCCTTTTATTATGGCTCCCGGACCCAGGCTGCCATTGGCGACGCTTAAGCAGAGAAGGTAGAACCAGTACCCCAAACCGCGAGCCCAATGGCTCGCGGTTTTTTGTTCTTGCAGGTTATTGTGGAGGAAATTATGACTGTGCGCGGAATTCGTGGCGCGACGACCATTTGTGAGGATCAGCCTGAATCCATCCGACGGGCAACACGCGAGCTTTTGCTGGCGGTATGCGCGGCCAACCCTTCTTTACAGGCCGGCGGATATCGCCAGCGTTTTTTTTACCGTCACCGACGATCTTCGTTCCGCATACCCGGCTCAGGCAGCTCGCGAGTTGGGTTGGGAAGAAGTGCCGCTGATGTGCGCGCAGGAAATCCCGGTGCCAGGCAGCCTGCCTTGCTGCATCCGCGTGATGATCTTATGGAATACCGACCTGGCGCAGAACGATGTCCACCATGTATATCTGCACAATGCCGTTCAGCTCCGCCCGGACCTGGCCCGGGACGGTTTATCGTAACTCTTTTCACTTATTGGATCCCAGGAGAGTACCGCTATGATGATCATTATGTCTACCGAAGCAACCACCGATCAGATCGCCAATGTGGTGGCGCGGGTTGAGGCAGAGGGGCTGCAGCGCCCACCTGGTTCACGGGGAAGAACGCACGGTTATTGGTGTGGTTGGGGATATTCGCTTCGTTAACCGCGAACAGTTCACGCTGCTGCAAGGCGTGCATGGGATTGTGCCGATCTCGCGGCCTTATAAGCTTTCCTCGCGCGAGTTTATCCCACAGGATTCGGTATTTCCCGATCGATGGGTTAACCATTGGCGGGCAGGATCTGGTGATCATCGCCGGGCCATGCTCGGTGGAAGACCGGAGCCAGCTGCTGGAAACGGCGTACGCGGTGCGTGAAGCCGGTGCGAGCGCGCTGCGCGGGGGAGCGTATAAACCGCGCACCTCACCGTACGCTTTCCAGGGCATGGGCGAAGAAGGGCTGGAACTGCTGGCCGAGGCGCGCGAGGCAACCGGGCTGCCGGTGGTCACCGAGGTAATGTCGGCGGAGATGGTGCCGCTGGTTGCCCGCTACGCGGATGTGCTGCAGCTTGGCGCGCGGAATATGCAGAACTTCCCGCTGCTGCACGCCGCCGGTGAAAGCCAGCACCCGGTACTGCTCAAGCGCGGGTCCGCGGCAACAATTGAGGAGTTCTTGATGGCCGCGGAGTATATTCTGTCACACGGCAACCGGCGGGTGATTTTGTGCGAACGCGGCATCCGCACCTTCGAGACTGCCACGCGCAACACCACGGACATCAATGCCATCCCGGTGCTGAAAAATCTGACCCATCTTCCGGTGATCCTGGACCCAAGCCACAGCACGGGGAACTGGCTATATGTTGGCGCAATTGCCCGGGCGGCCATCGCGGCCGGCGCGGATGGCCTGATTATTGAAGTTCACCCGAACCCGGAGAAGGCGCTCTCAGATGGCGGGCAGTCCTTGAAACCGGAACGGTTTGCCGAACTGGTCCGCCAGATCCGTGTGATCGCGGAAGCGGTCGGGCGCACGGTCCCGGCGGCGGTCGAACTGCCGGCGGCGAAGGTACTGCCGGGGCAACCGCCGGCGAAAGGTTAACCGGCATGGATGAGCCTGGCTTTGAAAGCGACTTTCTCAGCGCCAGTCGAGTGGTGGTGTGGGGTTTAGGCCTCATGGGCGGCTCGCTGGCGCTGAGCTTGAAAGGTAAGTGCCGTGGACTGGTGGGTATCGATGCTGACCCGGCAACTGTGAAGATGGCGCGCGAGCGAGAAATTGTTAACACGGCCTGGCTGGTGGATGAAGTACAGGCGCATCCGGAAAATGCCCTGGCAGGCGCCGACCTGATCGTTTTGGCTACCCCCGTGCGGGCTATTTTGGCCGTTCTGGAACAGCTGCCCGCGCTGTGCCCGGGCCCGGCGGTGGTGGTCGACCTGGGCTCTACCAAACAGCAAATCGTCGCGGCGATGGACAGGCTGCCCGAGCGTTTCGACCCGGTGGGCGGTCACCCGATGTGCGGGAAGGAAAAATTCTCCCTGGCATATGCCGAGGCCGAAATGTATCAGGGGGCGCCTTTTGCCCTGGTCGGTTTGGAACGGACAACCAGGCGGGCGCGGAAACTGGTGACAGAAATGGTGCTGGCAACCGGCGCGCGGCCGGTGTGGTTGAATGCGGCGGAGCACGACCGGCATGTCGCGGCGACCAGTCATGTGCCATTTTTACTGGCCAGCGCGCTGGCGCGGGCAACCCCTTTGGATGCGGCCGGGCTGGTGGGACCCGGCTTTCGCAGTACAGCGCGGCTGGCAGGCAGCTCGCCCGGCATGATGGTGGATATTGTGGCGACGAACGCGCAAAATGTATTGGCAGCGCTGCGTAACGCGCGCGCTGTCATCGAGGAATACGAAGCGCTGCTCACCACGGGCAATCTGGATGGGCTGGCAGACGGTTTTGAGGAAGGCGCCCGCCGGTATCATCAATTAACGGGATAAAATACTGAGGAAGGTGAGAAATTATGAAGCTAACCCTTGTTCCCGGAACACCTCTGCGAGGTACGGCTGCCGTACCGGGCGATAAGTCGCTTTCGCACCGCGCGGTTTTGTTTGCCGCGCTGGCCGAAGGGGAGAGCCGGATTGAAAACTTCCTGGTATCGGGCGTGACCCGGGTGATGCTGGATGCGCTCAGCGCTTTAGGGGTGCAGTGGTCGCTGGACGGGGATGTGCTGACCGTTGATGGTCACGGGTTCAGCGGGCTGCGCGCGCCTGAACAGGCGCTGAACTGCGGCAACTCTGCCACCACCATCCGCCTGCTGGCCGGCGCTCTGGCAGCCGCGGGCACCCCTGCGGTGCTGGACGGCTCGCCTGGGCTGCGCCGCCGCCCGATGGGCCGGATTGTGGAACCGCTGCGGCGAATGGGTGTGCCCGTGGTCGCCGCAAAGGGAACGGAGGGTACCGCGCCGCTGACGCTGCAAGCGCGGCGGAGCGCGGAAAAGCTGCACGCGCTGGTTGAAACGCTGCCGGTTGCCAGCGCTCAGGTGAAAACTTGCCTGCTGCTGGCGGCTCTGGCCGCGGATGGTCAGACGGTGCTGCGCGAGCCGGGACCGTCCCGCGACCATACGGAGCGGATGCTGGGCAGCATGGGGGTGAAGATCACCAGCCGGGAGATACCGGCGGATCTCCTGGCGGGCACGAGTTGTTTCGAAACAACGCTGGAACCCCCCACCACCGGGCTGCGACCGCTGCACCTGGCCCTGCCGGGTGATATATCCGCGGCTTCCTTTTTGATCGTGGCGGCCAGCATTACTCCTGGCTCGGATGTGCGGATCCCTGGCGTAGGGTTGAACCCGACCCGGACCGGCTTGATCGATGCGCTGCGCTCGATGGGAGCGGACATCGAGGTGCAGAATGAAAGCGTGCAGGCGGGCGAACCGGTTGGGGATCTGTGGGTGCGCTCGACCAGGTTGAAAGGCACACAGGTACGCGGCGCGCAGGTAGTGCGCATGATCGATGAGTTCTCTGTGTTTGGCGCGGCGGCAGCTTGTGCGGATGGGGAAACCCAGGTGCGCGAGGCCACGGAGCTGCGTTACAAAGAATCGGACCGGATCTCGACATTATGCCGGGAACTGCAAGCCCTGGGCGTATCCGCGACGGAAGTGGAGGACGGCTTCACCATCCAGGGCGGGCGGCCGGCAGGCGGGCTGGCGCAGGCGCACGGTGATCACCGCCTGGCGATGGCTATGCTGGTGGCCGGCCTGGCTTCGCGAGAGCCGGTAACGGTGGAAGGCGCGGAGATGATCGATGAATCATTCCCGGGGTTTGTCGATGTGCTGCGTTCGTTGGGAGCCGATGTGCAAGAAGGAGCAGGATAAGGGATATGGAGCCTAGCTGTTATCACCTGGGACTGATTGGTTACCCGTTAGGGCACAGCCTCTCTCCACAACTGCACCTGGCCGCGCTGGCGGCAGCCGGGCTGCCAGGGGATTACCGCCTGTTTGCCATTCCACCCACGCCAGAAGGACGGGTGGAGATTAGCAAATTAATCGAGGATTTGTGCGCGGGCAAGCTGCATGGCTTGAATGTAACCATCCCGCACAAGCAAAATGTGCTGCCCTTCCTGGACCGGCAGACCCTGGTCGCCCAGGCCGTGGGAGCGGTAAACACGTTGTATGTCGCTCCTGACAGCCATGGCAGCCGCCAGGTGACCGGGGATAATACGGATGTGCCGGGCTTCTTGTGGGACATCCGCCGCCTGGTTGGTACCGGGAGCGGCCGGGCACTGGTGCTGGGCGCGGGCGGTTCAGCCCGCGCGGTGGTTTACGCCCTGGCGCAGGCAGGCTGGCAGGTGCGCGTGCTGGCGCGGCGGATTGACCAGGCTAATCAACTGGTGGATGAGATTGGCGCTTCTTCCGGGTTGGGCGAGCGACTGCAGGCCGGTGAAATGGAGAAGCAAAGTCTGGCGCGGTTTTCGGAGGGTTGCGACTTGCTGGTGAACACCACTCCGCTGGGGATGGTGCCCAATACCGGCGCCTGCCCCTGGCCGGAAGAAACCCCTTTGCCAGGGCGGGCAGCGGTATATGACCTGGTATATAACCCGCTGGAAACGCGCCTGGTCAGGCGCGCGCGGCAGGCAGGTCTGATCACGGCCAGCGGGGCAGGTATGCTCATCGCCCAGGCCGCGCTGGCCTTTAAGAAATGGACCGGGCAGGAGCCGCCCTTCGCGGTAATGGAAAAGGCATTTTATGGGGATGCATTATGACACTGCGCTATTTAACCGCGGGTGAATCGCACGGCCCCGCGCTGCTGGCGATTCTGGAAGGTCTGCCGGCCGGGCTGGCGGTAAATGAGGCGATCATCGATGAACAGCTCCAGCGCCGGCAGACCGGGTATGGGGCCGGGCCGCGCATGAAGCTGGAACGCGATCATGGCCAGATTATGGGCGGGGTGATGGCAGGCAAAACGACCGGCGCTCCGCTGGCAGTCCAGATTGAAAATCTGGATCATGCCAAATGGCGTGGCAAAGCGGTCGAGGCGTTTACCATTCCACGACCGGGGCATGTAGACCTGGCCGGGGCGATCAAATACGGTTACGAGGACATCCGCCCGGCGCTAGAACGCGCTTCCGCGCGCGAGACGGCGGCCCGCGTGGCAGTGGGCGCGGTATGCAAGCACCTGCTGCGCCAGTTCAATATTCAGGTTGGGGGATATGTGGTTTCGATTGGAGAGGTCAAATCTGCTTTGGCCGATCTGTCATACGAAAAGCGTTTCCAATTGGCGGAAGAATCGGATGTGCGCTGCCCAGACTCGCAGGCTGCCGACGCCATGCGCGCGCGCATCCGCCAGGTGATGGACGAACGCGACACGCTGGGTGGGGTGATTGAGGTGGTCGCGCTGGGGCTGCCTCCCGGCCTGGGCTCGCATGTGCAGTGGGACCGGCGCCTGGAAGCGCGCCTGGGAGCTGTCGTATTGAGCGTGCAGGCGATGAAGGGGGTGGAGATTGGACCAGCCTTTGAAAATACTCTCCAGCCGGGTACGCGCGTCCACGATGCAATCCAGTTGGATGGGGAGCGGTTGGTGCGCGACACCAACCGGGCGGGTGGCGTGGAAGGGGGGATCAGTACCGGGCAGCCGTTGGTAGTACGGGCGGCGATGAAACCGATTGCCACCACGCTTACGCCGCAGCAAACGGTTGACCTGGCGACCGGCGCGGAAACGGAAACAAAGTACGAGCGCTCGGATTTCTGCCCGGTGCCGCGGGCAGTGCCGGTCCTGGAAGCGGTGATCGCGTTTGTACTGGCGGATGCGCTGCTGGAAAAACTGGGCGGGGATTCGCTGGATGAAATGCGCCCGCGCTATCAAGCGCTCCGGCAGGCGCGGCTTTCGGACTTGCGGATGGACGGCGGGCCGCGGGTATTTTGGCCGGGGGAGGAATAGTGAATATTTTTCTGTATGGAGCACCGGGAACCGGCAAGACAACGCTCGGGCGCGATTTGGCAAAAGCGCTTGACCTACCGTTCTGTGACCTGGACAGCCAGATCGAAGCACAGGCGGGGAAGCGAATCGCGGAACTATTTGCAAGCGAGGGAGAAGAAAGTTTCCGCCGGCAAGAACTGGCCGCACTGCGCGAGGCCGCGGGTACAGCCGAGGTAAAATCGCCTAAAGTGATTGCCCTGGGCGGGGGCGCATTGTTGAACCCGCAAGCGCGGGCCGTCGCAGAGGGGAGCGGGCAGGTGCTGTGCCTGGAAGCGGATGTTGAAACGCTTCTGGACCGGCTGGCCGTGGAAGAGGGCGTACGCCCGCTGCTGGCCGGGGACCCGGCTGAACGGCTGCGCCATTTGCTGGCTGAGCGACGCGAGCATTATCATTCTTTCCCGCTGCGTTTGGACACCGCCCACCTGGATGGCACGGCGCTGGCCTGGCAGGCGCAGCTCATGCTGGGCATGTTTCGCGTGGCCGGAATGGGACCGGCCTATGATGTGCGTGTCGAGGCGGGCGGGCTGGCCCGGTTGGGGCTGCACTTCCAGGCCCGCGGCTTGCAGGGACCGGTCGCGCTGGTCAGCGACCGGAACGTTGGACCGCTTTACCTGGAACAGGCCGCAGCATCGTTGAAAGAAGCCGGTTATACGGTTGAGGAATACTGCATCGAGCCGGGGGAAGCGCACAAGACGATCGACAGCGTGCTGGCGGTGTGGGATTTCTTTGTTCGGGTGGGGATCGAGCGCGGCAGCACCATCGCGGCGCTGGGCGGCGGGGTGGTTGGCGATTTGACCGGTTTTGCCGCGGCAACGTTTCTACGGGGCGTGGCCTGGGTCAACCTGCCTACCTCGCTGCTGGCGATGGTCGATTCCAGTACCGGGGGGAAGACGGGTATCGACCTGCCGCAGGCAAAGAACCTGGTGGGCGCTTTCTACCCACCGCGGCTGGTGCTGGCTGACCCGCAGGTGCTGCGCACGCTGCCCGAACGAGAGCTGCGCAATGGGCTGGCAGAAGCGATCAAGCACGGCATCATTGCCGACCCGGACCTGTTTGCCGCGTGTGAGGCGGGTCTTCCGGTGGTGCGGGAAGACCTGGATGAGCTGGTGCGCATGGCGATGGCCGTAAAGCTGAAGGTGATCGCGGTAGATCCATACGAGAAGAACCTGCGCCAGGCGCTGAACCTGGGGCATACCATTGGGCACGGGGTGGAGCTGGCGTCGGAATTCCGCCTGTCGCACGGCGAAGCAGTGGCAATTGGCACGGTGGCAGAGGCGCGCCTGGCGGAAAAAATTGGTCTGGCCGAGCCAGGGCTGGCCGGGCGCATCGCGGCAGCCATCGCGCGGTTAGGGCTGCCGGTGGAGATTCCACATGAAATCTCCATTGAGCGGATCCAACAGGCCATGCAGCATGATAAAAAGCGCGCAGCGGGTAAGCTGCGCTTTGCGCTGCCGGTGCGGATTGGGGAAGTGCGCACCGGGGTGGTGGTAGAGAACTGGCAGGAGCTATTGGAAAAGAGGGCAGCATGATCCCAATTCTGGTTTTGCACGGGCCAAATTTAAACCTGTTAGGGCAGCGCGAGCCGGACGTTTATGGACGGGTCGATCTGGATGAGATCAACCGGCGGATTACCGCCCAGGGAGAAGAATTGGGATTGGAAGTGCGCCCGTTCCAATCCAACCACGAGGGTGTGTTGATCGATACCCTGCACGAAGCACGCGGTTGGGCCAAGGGCGTGGTGTTCAACCCAGGCGGATATACTCATACCTCCGTGGCGCTGCGGGATGCGGTGGCTGCGATCGAGCTGCCGGTGGTGGAGGTGCATCTTTCCAATACGCAGGCGCGCGAGGCTTTCCGGCATATCTCACTGATTGCGCCGGTGTGCGCGGGCTCGATTGCCGGTTTTGGCTGGAAGTCCTATGTACTGGCGCTTTATGCTGTGAAAGGGATCCTGGAGGGCGGCTGAAGCAGGGTACTGCTTGAAGCAGAGTACTGCTTGAAGCAGATTACTGGTTACCCGGTTCCCCAAGGTGTTCGATCAGGAGGGAAAGGGCTTCTTCCAGCTGCTGCGCCTCTGGGCCGGCAGGGCCAGCCGACTGGCGCAGCAGCAGCCGCCAGCGATCCAGCGAAACCAGCAGGTGAGGAACTTCCGCTGACAGTTCGCCTGGTATCAGGGACGCAATGGCAGCTTTTTCGGCTGGGAGACTGCCCGGATGGAAGTCATTGCGTTGTAGATGGGCAGCTATCTGCGGCGTAAGTTCGTCATCGGGATAGTCTTGGACGAAGCGCGCCAGGGCCACCAGCGCGGCCTGTTCCGCCAGTGCCCATTCCACCAGCCAGGTGACCGCGGCGCGGCGCACCTGGTAATTCGCGTCGCCGGATAGGGCAAGGATATGCGGGAGCGCCTCTTTCCCGCACAGGGTGACCAGCGACTGCACCGCCTGCACGCGCACGAAGGGGTTCGAGTTCATGGAAACTCATCCAGACCACCTCGGCGATAGTGCTGGTATCCGCCATCTGGGTGATCCCCTGCAGCGCAGCGCTGCGGGTGGAGGCATTTTCCACGCGCAGCAGCGGGCGGATGAGGGGGAGCGCCTGGCGGTAGTTATGCTGGACCATCAGCGCGATCAACCGTTTGCGCAGGGAAACGCTTGGATCGGCCAGTAGATTATTGAGCAGTTCAGGGGCAATTTCCGCGCCGATGGCAATCAACGCCTCAACCGCCAGCCCGCGCAGCCCAATATCTTTTTGGGCAATCTCGATGAGCACCGGTACGGCTTCTTGCAGGCGTAAATCTCCGGCGGCGCGGATGAGCTGGTTTTGCAAGCTGTACAGATCATCTTCACGCCATTCCAGGCGGGACTGTAAGTCATTTGGCTCGGTGGCCAGGCGCTCCTGGCGGGTAGATTGCAGCAGGCGTAAAATCACCGGTCCGGCAGGCGCGTACATGAATGTGCTGACCGCGCGAACCGCCTGCATTTTTACGTACCGGTTCTCGCTTTCCAGGAATGCTGCCAATTCGGCGGCTTTATCAACAGCGCCCAGGCGCGCCAGGGCCAGGATGGCGGCGCCGACCACGTATGGGCTGGAATCGTTCAGGAATTCTTCGATTTCGGAGAGGGCATCCACAGCGTGCAGCGCGCCCAGTGAACGGATGGCGGATTGGCAGACCCTTTCGCTGGGGTCATCGATGGCCGCGAGCAATAAGTCGATGATCTCCCGAGCGTTCTCACTATAGCGAAAATTGCCCAAGGCTTGCGCGGCAGCGCTGCGCACGTTCTCGTGCGGATCCCTCAAGGCTGCCAGCAACGCTTCGCAGCCGGCCTGTAAATCGCCCAGGCGCCGGGCAGCCGCGCAGCGGGCGCTTGCAAGCGGAGCGCGCAGAGCGGCCAGGTGATTTTCAATCTCGCGCTGGCGGAGGAGCGTTTTATCAGGTAGCGAAGGATCAATCATTCTTCCATTATACACAATTTGTAACCAAACTCAGCCGATGTTTGCTGATTAAAATATAACAATTATGATAAAATATATTAACATAATATTTGCATATCTGTTCGAGTGGGGAAAAATGAAGAACGCAAACTCAACATCGTTTTTTACAAGCTTGTTTCGATTTTTCACGCTAATCCCTCTGGCGGCACTGCTTCTGGGTTCTAGCTCACAGCCCGCGGCGACCGCTGGATCGACCGTGTACCTTCCAACCATCAGCAACGGGTTACCCCCTGCGCAGGATGTTGTGCTTATCGCAGCGGGTGATATCGCGAAATGTAACTTTCCAGGCGCCACGGAAACCGCGACCCTGGTAAACAGCATTCCCGGGACGGTTCTGGCGCTTGGCGATAATGCCTATGACAACGGCAGCGCGGCAGATTATGCCTCCTGCTACGACCCCACCTGGGGGACTTTTAAGGACCGAACCAAACCGATCCCAGGCAACCATGACTATCTTACCGGCGGCGCTTCCGGTTATTTTAACTATTTTGGTACCAGCGCGGGTGACCCCAACCAGGGTTATTATAGTTATGACCTGGGCGACTGGCATATCCTGGCCATTAATAGCAACTGTAATCGAAGTGGGTGGGTGCGGGATTTATACGCCTCAAGATACGTGGGTGAAGGCTGACCTGGCAAACAGCCAGGCGAAGTGCACCCTGGCGTACTGGCACCATCCATTTTACTCATCCGGGTCAACGGGCAACACGCCACAGATGTTCACTATCTGGCAGGATTTATATAATGCCGGGGCGGAAGTTGTGCTCAGCGGTCACGAACACAATTACGAACGTTTCGCTCCACAAGATCAGCGCGGAGTATTGGATCGCGCGAAGGGGATCACCCAGTTTGTGGTAGGAACGGGCGGGGGTAATTTTACCCCCCTGGTAAAACCGCTCCAGTCTAACAGCGCAGCCAGTGTGGAAGATGTTTTTGGCGTCCTGAAGCTCACGCTCCATGCGGCGAGCTACACCTGGGAGTTTATATCGATCGATGGACGAACTTTAGACAGCGGTACAGCGAACTGTCACTAGACGAGGCGCTAAAGAGCTGGATCTAGCCTCCCCAGGCTGGCAGTTGGGATCGAAGAACCGCTTGGGTTTATTATTGGTGAAGAGCGGATGAGGAGTCAGGGAATGCCCAGGTACAATACCGGTGTAATTTGGATGGTTTTGATGCTACTGATGGTGGGCTGCGGCCCGGCGGCGCAACCACCAACTGCTGCTCCAACACTGGCCGAAGCCGAAACCCGCCCGGTGCCGCATACCGGCCCTGAAGCGACGCTGGCTCTGACTCCGCTCCAGCGCTCAACTTCAGCACCGGCGGAAGCCGGGTTTGAGGTTGAAGCCTACCCGGTCCCGGCTGGTTCGCACCCGCATGATGTGGCACCCGCTCCGGATGGGGCAGTCTGGTACACGGCGCAGGCCACGGGCGAGTTAGGCCGGCTTGACCCGGCGACGGGAGAGACGCATCACATCCGGCTTGGCGATGGCTCGGCGCCGCATGGGGTAATCATCGGCCCGGACGGCGCGCCGTGGGTTACAGACGGCGGGTTGAACGCGATTGTGCGGGTGGACCCCGTCACGGAAGCAGTGCAGGCCTTCCTACTGCCGGAAGATTTTCCAGGAGCAAATTTGAATACGGCCACTTTCGACCAGCAGGGGGTGCTCTGGTTCACCGGGCAGAGCGGCGTGTACGGGCGGTTGAACCCGGCCGAAGGCAAGGTGGAGGCCTTCTCCGCGCCTGGCGGTCGAGGGCCTTATGGGATTGCGACCACACCGGCCGGGGGGGTGTATTTCGTTTCGCTGGCCGGAGGGTATCTCGCCAGCCTGGACTCGCAGACCGGACAGGCGACGGTGATCAAACCGCCTACACCCGATCAGGGCGCGCGGCGGGTGTGGTCCGATTCGAAGGGCCGCCTGTGGGTGAGTGAGTGGTCGGGCGGAAAGCTCGCGCGTTATGACCCGGCATCCGAGGAATGGCAGGAATGGGAACTGCCCGGTAATAACCCGCAGCCATACGCGGTTTATGTGGATGACCAGGATATCGTCTGGTTGAGCGATTTTGGGGCCAATGCGCTGGTGCGTTTTGACCCTTCGAAAGCAACGTTCCAGGAGATTCCTTTACCCCGGCCGTCGGCAAATGTGCGCCAAATCCTGGGACGACCGGGCGAGGTGTGGGGAGCCGAGTCGGGCACCGATCATCTGATCGTGGTGCGCACGCGCTAATCAGCGCGGTTTATGCAAAGCGGCTGGCAGTAAAGGCAATTTTCGGTTTATGCCGCGATTTTTGCCCATTCCTGCTGCATCAGCAGCGCGTCTTCTTCCATCGCGGGGCTTTCGCACAGGATGCGCCCGGCGCAGCCCTTCTCATACAAGGCTTCGAACAGGTCAGTGAGGTTCAAGTCTGACTCGGCCACCGGAACGTGGTTGCGCTCGCCTTTCTCACCGTACTCAATCCCGGAGAGGTGGATGTGCAGGCGTTTTAGTGCGCCTGCTCCCATAACCTTCGCATAGTCACTAAGGACTTTTAGCCATTCCGCTTTGGTGTTCATCGAGCCGTCCCCGCCGCGGGCGTGCAGGTGGGCGAAGTCCAGGCAGGGTTCAACGCCTGGAATGGCCTGGCTCATCCGCAGGGTGTCTTCCAGGGAACCGAGCATGGCGCTTTTCCCCATCGTCTCGGGGCGGAGGATGGCCGGGTTCCCCGCGGCGCGCAGTTCGTCCACGCAGCCGCGCAGGCGCTCAATGGAGCGTTCCAGCACTTCGTCAACCGGCTGGCCGAAGTAGGAACCAGGGTGAAAGATGATATCGGTCGCCCCGGCAAGGTTGCCATAATGGGCAGCATCCATCAGGCGCTTGCGCGACCTGGGCCATTCTTCGTCTGTCCCATTGAGATTGATGAAGTAAGGGGCGTGGACGGACAGGCGGAAGTCGTTATCTTTACAGGTCTGGCCGATGAGGGCGCAGGTTTCTTCGGAAACGCGCACGGACTGGACCCAGCCGAGTTCTAAGGCGCTGAGTTCCAGCTCTTTGAGACGCAGGATCGCGCCAACGCTGCCGCCTGGTTTTTTGGGGGTGGTTTTGGGAGACCCGACGGTACCAAACTTGAAATCATCCAATCTGCTCATAATGTCCTAAAGCAAATATCATACGGTGTGTAGGTAAGATCGTTCCGGCCGCGGCCGTTTCCCCTTCGATCCTTGCCTATATTATACGAAAAGATACCAGGAAAAACACGGCATAGAAAACCGCATTCTCTATTCATGGTTCATTATCGGAAGCCAAGCATTCCCCTGACCGCTGCCAGCAAGCGGCGGGCCGATGATCAGCAGGCCGACGATGATGGAGGCCAGCGCGGCGATCAGCACGGCGGCGGCGCCAACGTCTTTGCCCACTTTGGCGAGGGGGTGCAGCTCGGGGCTGGCCAGGTCGACCACGGCCTCGAGGGCAGTGTTGAGGAATTCGGCGATCCATACCATGGCAATCACCAGTACCAGCACGGCCATGTCGCGGGCGAGCAGCTGGAGCCACAGAGAAACGATGATCACTGCGAACGATATCACTGCGTGGATCCAGGCGTTTTTCTGGGTGCGGATCACATACCACCACCCGGCAAAGGCGTAGCGGAAGGAGCGCGCCCGCAGGCGAATGAATTCGGCCAGCACGGGCTCTACTCCGGCAGGCGGGCAATCGGAACGCCCAGGTCGCCGATGAGTTTCGCCTGGGCGGCCCACATGATGGCCTTTTCTTCCGGCTCGGCGTGATCGTGACCGAGCAGATGCAGGGTTCCATGGATTACCAGCAGCTGTAATTCGGCGAGGACCGGGTGACCGGCCGCATTGGCCTGTTCCTCAGCGCGGGGGTACGAGATGATGATATCCCCCAGGTAAACTCGGCCGGTTTCTGGGTCAGGGTCCTCCTCCCCGGATGGGAACGAAAGCACATCGGTAGGGGCGTCGATATCGAGGAATTCTTTATTGAGTTCGTGCAGCCGGGTGTCTCCCTCGATGACGATGGACAGGTCCGGGACGATTTCCGCTACCTCGTGCAGCAGCGTGGCCACCGCGGCCAGCTCCAGCTTTGGCGGTTCAACAAGATTGACAAATGGATCGGCAACAACAATATGGATCATCGAAAACCTTAGCGAGGGGATGGGTTGATTACTGGGGAAGACTCCACCTCAGTGCCTTCCGCACCGCTGTTCGGTACGGGGAGCGCTTATTTCAGGGTAACGAATGCGCGGGTGGTAGGTGTTTTGCAGTGTTTTTACAAAGGCCTCGGTGATCACGTTTAAGTCACGCAGGGTCAGGCGGGTATCATCTAGCTGACCTTCCTGCTGGCAGTAGGCGATAACCTTGCGGACAAGCATGGTCAGTTCCTCTTCATCCTGGGGAAGCTCGGCGCGGGCGCGAGCCTGGCAGCCATCGGCCAGCATCAGCAGGGCTGTCTCGCGCGACTGCGGGCGCGGTCCAGGGTAGCGGAACAGGTTGATGTCGACTTTTTCCGGGTCATCACGCGCGGCCTCGAGCGCCCGGGCAAACTGGTAGCGGGTGAGCATGGTGCCATGATGTTCGCGCATAAAATCGATGATGCGCGAAGGCAGGCGGTATTTTTTCGCCAGTTGGACGCTGTCTGGGACGTGGCGGATGATGGTCTGAGCGCTGACCACCGGGTCGAGATCATCGTGCGGGTTAAGTTTGCCGGGGATCTGGTTTTCGATATAGAACAGCGGGTTGAGGGCTTTGCCGGCATCATGGTAGACCGCTCCAACCCGCACCAGCAGTGAGTCTGCGCCGATGCGATCGGCGGCCTGTTCGGCCATGATCGCCACCTGCAGGCTGTGCTGGTAGCTGCCGGGCGCGTTTTGCAGAATAAACTGCTGCAGGGGATGGTCAGGCCGCGAAATTTCGAGCAGCTGCAGCGCGGTTGCCAGTCCAAGCAGCTGAGCAAACAGGAATTGTAGAATCAAGGTCAGGCTGGCGGATGCCATGCCGTTGAAGAAGGCTGCCAGGGTCAGGGTGGTGATGCCAACCAGGTCCGCCAGGTTATCTTGCAGGCGGTAACGCAAGCACCGTTACCGCCCCAGCCGCGCCTACGCCCAACCCGGCCGAGAAGAAGCTGCCGATACGCATGCCTTTTCCCAGGATGAGAATGCCGACCAGGCTGGAGAGCGTGTAGAAAAGGGTCAGGTCCAGGCTGTTGGGCAAGCCATAGGCGGCCAGGATGCTCAGCACCAGCGACAGCACCAGCCCAAGCTCGATGTTGAACAAGCAAGCGATGGTCAGCCCAAATGCCGGCAGCGGGTACAGGTAGGGTATCACCGTGCGGTTTGGAATGACCAGCCGGGCAAAGTAGAGGAACAGAAGGAATGTTGCCGCTAGCAGGCCCAGGCTGCGCAGGCTCTCTAAGATGGCCATTTTGCGGCGGATCATGTATAACGAGGTAAATCCAAAAACGACCATGATCAGCGAAGCGGTGGCGAGAAGGCTGCGGAAGTTGTCCGGGGTTTCGATTAACCCGAACTGCTGCAAGGCTTCATACTGGCTGGCGCTGATGATCTGCCCCCGGCGCACGATCGTTTCTCCGGTGACAAATATTTTAGTGATTGGCTGAACGTTATCGCGGGCTTCTTTCCGCGCCGCGGCGGTTAAATTTTCGCTGTAAAGGCTGTTCGGAATCACAAAGGGAGTGACCAGGCTGGCTACGGACAATGCCTGGTCCTGGGTAAGGGTAAAACTGATCAGCGTAGGAATACTGCGTTGGGCATCATAAATCTGCCCTTCACGGAGGGTGTTGCGCATGACCTGTTCGAGCACGGCGAGCGATTCCTGCTGGACTGCTTGCCAGCGCGGGTCACTCATTGCTAAAATGCGTTCTATCTCTTCCCGGTTGAGATGGTTATCGCGCAGTTGGGTGAGATCCGCGTATTTCTGCTCGGGCCTGGCATACGTATCCGCCCGCACAGCGCTGATGTAATTCAACGTTGAACGCAGCAGCTCGATCTGTTGGCGGGCGATGGCGGGGTCGGCTGGGAGATAAATTGGCGAAACGCGGAATTCCGCATCGTCGCGCATTTGGGTAGTCTGCACCTGACTGATATAGCTCAGGGCGGTTGGCGCCTGTATATCCTGTTGGGCAACATCGCCCTCTTTCATTGGATAATACGAAGGGCGAGTCGCAATCGGCAGAGTCAGAGCGGCAAACGAGAGAACGGCTGTCGCGATCAAAATGGCGAATTGGACCAGCCGGCGGTTTAAAGCGTGAAAACGAGACGTTTTCGTCCTGGCCTGGGTCATTCGCTATGTTTGTAGGGTCTTTCTAACTGCCTGGCTGACCTGGTCGCCAGTTGCTCGCCCCTGTACTTTTGGCATGAGGGCTTTCATCACCCTGCCCATGTCAGCCGGTCCGGATGCGCCAACTTCGGCGATGGTTTCGCGAGCCAGGCTGGCAAGTTCGTCTTCGTTCATTTGCCTGGGTAGGAACGTTTCGAGGAAGGCAATCTCGTTCCGGGCCTGTTCAGCCAGGTCAGGGCGATTTGCCTTTTGCGCGTCCTGAAGGGCCTCTTGCCGGGACTTGAGCTCTTTTTGGATGACCGAGATAACGCCGGCTTCATCCATCTGGGCGCCTTTCTCGATCTCATTGAACTTTACCGCACTCAAGACCATGCGGATATTCTGCTTACGCATATTGTCGCCTGAGCGCATCGCTTCTTTGAGCGCCGTCTCGAGTTTCTGTCGGGTTTCCATGGCGTGAATTATACCTCTCCAATCCAATGAAATTGGGGGAATTTATCCTTAAATTGTGAGCTCAATTGACCGTGATCAAAGTTTTCAGGCGCTCGAAGGTGGCTGGACCAATGCCGGTTACTTTTTCCAGGTCTTGAATGGTTGCGAAGCTGCCATGCGCAACGCGGTAGTCGATGATATCTTGCGCGCGGGTAGCGCCAATCCCGGGTAGGGTTTGAAGTTCATCCAATGCGGCAGTGTTAATGTTTACCAATGCGCCGGGCGTACTTTCTGGAATGCTATTTGACCGGCCTGGGGGCGGCGTACTGGAGAACGGCAGGGCAGCGGGCGTTCCAACCGCCGGGATGGTCAGCTTGTCGCCGTCCTGTAAACGAGATGCCAGGTTGATGGCGCCTTCATCCGCTTTTGGGCCAAGGCCACCGGCTGCCTGGATCGCATCTACCACCCGACCGTCTCGGGGTAGTGCATAAACACCCGGCTGCATCACAGCGCCATCCACGTGGACCATCATCGGAGCAAGCGTTGGAGCGGGGAGGAGCTCGATGGATGTCCCGCGGGGTGGTGAAGTAACCAGGTACAGAACGGCGGTCGCAATCATACCGAGGAATAGCGCCAGGAGCATCAGTTGCCAGTTTTTCATTGGTCCGCCCGGTACGTGTTGGGAATAAGATTCCTGGTTACCAGTATAACCGGGACTGGGAGGGTGTCAAGTTTGGCGCGGCAGTAAAGGCGCGACTTCAAAAGTCGCGCCTTAAGAAGGCGCGGCCTCCTCAAGAACCACGGCGGTCTTGCCGCGAGCCTGAGCAGCAAGCAGTTGTTCTTGTTCGATCATGGCATTGAAGGCGGTAATGGCTACTTCCACAATGGCCGCGTCTGGCTCACGGGTAGTCATACGCTGCAGGGCCAGATTGGGGCGCACAATCAGGCGCACGAACGGGTTTCCCAGGTGTTTGGCCGTCCAGCGGATGTACTCGTATGCCACGCCGGCCAGGATGGGCAGGAAAACAATGCGGGTGAGGATGCGCATTACGCCGGAGAGCGGGCCGATGGCGGCAAAAACGATGATGGAAAGCAGCACCAGAGTAAGCAGGAAGGCAGTGCCGCAGCGCGGGTGTTCCAGGGAATAGCGCAGCACCGTTTCGGGATTCAACTCAGCCCGGGCTTCGTAGGCGTTGATGGTTTTATGCTCAGCGCCATGGTAGGCAAAAACACGGGCGATTTCCGGCATCTTGCCCACCAGGGCGATATAGGCAATGATCGCGGCCAGGCGGATTACCCCTTCCAGCACATTGCTGGCAAACGCAGAAAAGCCCAGATACAGCTCGGCCAGGTGACCAAGGAATGCCGGCGCGGCAAAGAAAAGTCCCACGGCGATCAACAAGGCTGCGCCCATGGTTAGCGCCAGATCTTTCCCTTCCAGCTTCTCATTTTCACCGGATTGGAGGTTGGCCGACATGGTTAAGAAACGCATACCCAGACCCAGCGCATCCCATAACGAAACCAGACCCCGGGCGAAAGGAACTTTAATCCATTTGCTTTTGTAAATACCGCTTAAAGGTTCGGTGTGGACGGTGATCGTCCCATCTGGAGCGCGCATGGCTGCGGCAATTGCGTATTGCCCGCGCATCATAACACCTTCGATCAGCGCCTGCCCTCCATAAAGCGGGAGGCGTTCCTGGTTGGGGGTAGAATTACTCAACAGTACTCCTTTAGAGATTGTAGAAAAAGTTGATCAGCGCGTCGATGCCGCGGTACCAGGTGGGAAGATGCAGTTTCTCGTTCGGCGCGTGCAAGTTATCATCGGGTAAGCCAAAGCCGGTCAGCACCGATTCTACGCCAAGGATTTTTTGCATGTCCGCAACCACAGGGATACTGCCGCCCTCCCGTTTAAAGACCGGGCGGATTCCCCAAACTTGCTCCAGACCGCGCGCGAGGGCCTTGGCGGCGGGTATCTGCGGGTCGGCCATGCTGGCCGGGCCACCGCCGTAGAAGATTAGATCCCAGCGTACAGTGGCGGGGGCGTTCTTTTCCAGGTACCGGCGCAGCTGCTGGTTGACTTCCTCCGGGTCCTGGTCGGGTACGAGGCGCATGGATATTTTCGCCATGGCCTCCGCGGGGAGGACGGTTTTGGTGCCTGTGCCGGTGAACCCAGAGAGCAGGCCGTTGATTTCTAATGTCGGGCGCCCGCCTACGCGCTCGGCGGATGTATAGCCATCCTCGCCCCACACCTGCGATGCGCCAGTCTGGCGCAGATAATAGGCATCATTCATGGGCAGTCGGGCAAGCTCGCTTCGTTCAACCGGCGAAAGCGCCACAACCCGGTCGTAAAAACCGGGTAAGGTCACGCGGCCCTGTGAGTCATGCATTCCGGCGATCAACTCGCACAGCGCCTGGGCAGGGTTGTGAACCACACCGCCAAACATGCCAGAGTGCAGATCGTGCGCTGGACCATAAACGCGCAGTTCAAAATAGGCCAGCCCGCGCAGCCCGTAAACAATGGTGGGTACGTCCGCCGCGATCATGCCGGAGTCGGGGTTGAGCGCAACATCGCTGGCCAGCAGCTCTTTATGTTCTTTCAGAAACGGCGGCAGGTTGGGGGAGCCAATTTCCTCTTCCCCTTCAATGATGAACTTGACATTAACTGGCAGCGGGCCATTCTTGATAATGGATTCAATCGCACTCAGCGCCGCGATCACCTGACCCTTCATATCGGAAGCGCCCCGGCCATACAGGTTCTCCTCGCGGATGGTGGGTTCGAACGCGCCGGTCTTCCATAATTCCAGTGGTTCCGCAGGTTGCACATCATAGTGCCCGTAAATCAGCACGATGGGCGCGTCCTTGCCGGCTTTTAACCATTCCGCGTAAACAACCGGGTGACCGGCGGTTGGCATCACCTGCGCGTGATCCATTCCCAAGCGGGTCAAGTACCCGGCGATCCATGCGGCAGCCCGCTGCATATCGGGTTGATTCTCCGGACTGGTGGAAACAGAGGGGATGGTGACCAGGTTCTTCAGGTTGTCGAGAAACTTCTCCTGGTTTTGATGAGCGTATTCAAGCGCCTTTGTGCGTGAGTCAGACATAGCCTTAGCCTCTTGATGTAGAATAGAGGGATTATACTATTCCAGGCGAGTGAAGTCCAACTGGATAGACAACACTGAATTCTGGTTCAAGGAGCATCGCATGCGTTTTCATTACGGCGCCGTCCCCGAAGATCCAACCTTTGATCCTCAGGCGGATGGCTGGCGAGGTATCCGCGAACCGGGGCCAGTGGCGCTGCAAATTCTCGCAATTCCGGTAGCGCTGGCGACCCTGGCGCTGCTTGGCATGGCAACCCTGGCGATTGCGCCAGGGTTGGGCGGCTCCAAGAATCAGGTTCGCCTGACCTTTGGCCTGCCGGAAGGTGGGCAAGGTGGTTGGGCCGGTCTGGGCTTTTTTCTACTAAACTTGCTGGTCCTGCTGGCGGGCATGCTGGTGGTGATTTTCATTCACGAGTTGGTTCACGCACTGCTGATGCCAGATGGGGGCCGGTCTCCCCGGACGTTGATCGCCGTCTGGCCGGAAAAGCTGTTGTTTTATGCTTATCACCTGGGTGCACTGACGCGTAATCGATTCCTGCTTGTTTTTGCCGGCCCGCTGCTGGCGTTGACCGGCCTGCCGCTCGTGCTTCTGGCCATCCTGGCTCCTTTTCCCGGCACGATCGTTGCGCAGGGTTTGCTGGCAGGCGTCGCCCTGTTCAACGGCGCCAGCGCATGCGGGGATATCATTGGTTTTTGGCTGGTGCTGTTGCAGATACCCGCGAATGCGCTGGTTCGAAACCAGGGCTGGCGAAGTTATTGGAAGACCGCCTGAACAGCCCGGGGTAATTTCCAACCAACCAGAGAATTGATATGCTAAAATTGTCCCGATTGAAGAGGAGGGATGATGCTGATCACCAATGCCAAGCTAATCACCTGGGATGTGCCAAATCAAATCTTGCCTGAGTCGGCTGTTTTAATTGATGCGGGGCGAATTGTTGCGATTGGACCTCAAGAGCTGTTTATCAATCGCTACCCAGATGAAGAGCGCCTGGATGCGGGCGGGCAGTTTGTCATGCCGGGTAATATTTGCGCGCACACCCATTTTTACGGGGCCTTCTCTCGCGGCATGGGCATTCCAGGGGCGGCGCCCAAGGATTTCCCGGAAATATTGGGCAAGCTTTGGTGGCCGCTGGATAAAGCTTTGGATGCGGAAGACAGCTATTACTCCGCGCTGGTTTGCCTGATCGATGCGGTCAAACACGGCACGACTACGCTGGTGGACCACCATGCTTCACCAAACGCCATTGCTGGTTCACTGGATCAGGTGGCGAAAGCGGTCGAGCAGAGCGGGCTGCGCGTGGCGCTGTGCTATGAGGTCACCGACCGGGATGGGCCGGAGAAAGCCCAGGCAGGCATCGCGGAAAATGTTCGCTTTATCGAGCGCGTCCGGCGGGAAAAGCCGCTGGACGGGCGCCTGGCGGCGCTTTTTGGCCTGCATGCCAGCCTGACGCTGTCAGATGAAACGCTTATGGCCTGCCGGTCGGCGGCGGATGCTTTGGCGGAAAACAGCCATCAAGAAGCGGTAGGTTTCCACATCCACGTGGCCGAGCACAGCGTAGACGAATATGATTCGCTGGCAAAATCCGGCACGCGGGTGGTTGACCGGTTACAGAGGCTGGGCATTCTTGGGCCGCGGACGGTGGTTGGTCACGCCGTGCACGTGGATGCGCGCGAGATCGCGCTGCTGGCGGAAACCGGTACCTGGGTCAGCCACCAGCCGCGCTCGAATATGAACAACGGCGTGGGGCTCCCGGCGGTCGATAGTATGCTGCGGGCCGGAGTGCGGGTTTGCCTGGGAAATGATGGTTTTTCGAACGCCATGTGGGAAGAATGGAAAGCGGCATACCTGGGACATAAACTGCTCCACGGCGATCCGCGCTGGATGCCAGCCAACCAGATCGAGCAGATGGCCATCCACAACAACAGCGAACTGGTCAGCGCGCTGTTTGGAGGACTGCCCATTGGGGTTATAGCGCCTGGGGCGGCTGCCGACCTGATCTTTGTGGATTATCAACCCTATACGCCGCTGACCGTTGATAATTTACCCTGGCATATTGTGTTTGGTTTCCATGAGAGTATGATCACAACGACCATAGCGGCTGGGGTGGTGTTGATGCGCGACCGCAAGCTGCTGTGGCTCGATGAGGCGAAAATTGCGGCGGAAGCGCGCCAGCGGGCTCCCAAGATCTGGGAGCGCTACGCGGAACAGGCACGCCGGGCTGCTTGAAACCTGGATGAATCCAGTGTGACGCCGCGGGCAGGAATTCAGAAGAAAAGCATTCAGCATCAATAAAATAAAAAAGTGAGGTTTTGTGAGCGAGCAAACTGCTGGCATTCGCACGATTGGAATTATTGGCGGGACGGGGAAAGAAGGACAGGGTCTGGCGTACCGCTGGTTGAGGGCCGGGTACAGCGTGTTGATTGGCTCGCGCCAGGTGGAGAAGGCGCAGGCCGCGGCAGCGGAGCTGCGGGCGCTGGCTGGCGAAGAGGCGGATGTACGCGGCGTCGCCAACCCGGATGCCGCGCGCCAGGCGGATCTGGTGGTGCTTGACCGTGCCATATTCCGCGCACCGGGTAACCCTGGAAGGATTGAAGGAATGCCTGGCGGGAAAAATTTTAGTGGATGTCACTGTGCCGCTGGTTCCGCCGAGGGTGACCAGGGTACAAATGCCGCCCGCCGGCAGCGCTGCACAGGAAGCGTTGGAAATCGTGGGGGAAGGCGTCCAGGTTGTTGGCGCATTTCAAAATATCTCCTATGAAAAATTGCTGCACAACGAGGAGATCGAGTGCGATGTGCTGGTGTGCGGTACCAGCAAAGCCGCCCGCGCCGCCGTACTGGAACTGGTCCGGGCAGCAGGTATGACCGGTTTTGACGCCGGCCCAATCGAAAACTCCGTGGTCGTGGAGGGGCTGACCTCCATCCTGATTGGTATTAACAAACAGTTTGGTGTACAATCATCAGGGGTTAAGATCACCGGCATTCCACGCGAGTCTGCTGCATGAGTGCAATGAAGTAATGACGCTAACACTTTCACCCGTGCCAAATATCCCAATGATCCAGCCAGGCGATGACCTGGGTAGACTTATTTTTCAGGCGCTTGAGAATACCCCCAACCATCCGCAAGAAGGGGATATTCTGGTCATTGCTCAGAAAATTGTCTCCAAAGCAGAAAACCGGTTGGTGAATTTGACCCAGGTTGCGCCTTCAGAGCAGGCGATGGAGCTTGCAAAACGTACCGAGAAAGATCCTCGTTTCCTGGAACTGGTACTACGCGAGAGCAGCGAAGTGCTGCGCTCCCGGCCGGGAACCGTGATCGTGGAGCATAAGCGCGGTTTTGTATGCGCAAATGCCGGGATCGATCATTCCAACGTGCATGGTTCCTGGGGAAACCCGGATGATTGGGTATTACTCTTGCCAGAAGACGCGGATGCATCCGCCGAGCGAGTGCGCCAACGAGTATCCGAACTGAGCGGCGTGCAGTCTCTGGGTGTCATGGTAATTGATTCACACGGCCGGGCCTGGCGGAATGGAACCGTGGGCGCGGCAATTGGCCTGGCGAACGTGCCAGGGATCGTGGATATGCGCGGTAAGGCGGATTTGTTTGGTTATCAGCTGCGGGTCACGATGATTGCCGCCGCGGATGAGCTGGCGGCCGCGGCTTCACTGGTGATGGGACAGGCGGCCGAGCGCCAGCCGGTGGTGCATGTGCGCGGTTTCCCATACCCGCTGCGGGAGTCGCGCTTACAGGAGTTAATCCGAGCAAAAGAGCTCGATATGTTTCGGTAAAGGGGAAAGGCGATGTTCGCTATTGCTTCGCTGCTCGATCCGGTTTCTGGGCAAGCTGTTCAGCAGTTCTGGAAGCGATTCGAGGTAGACTGCGGCCTGACCGGTGTGAAGTTATGGCCCTTACCGCATTTTTCCTGGCAAAGCGCCGAAACGCTACAGTTTGAGCCGGTGGAAAATATTTTGCGAGAGATATCTCGGCAAGTAAAGCCATTCCACGTCTGTGCAACCAACCTGGGAGTTTTTACTGGAGATAAGCCTATTGTTTACCTGGGCCTGGTTAAGAATGAGACCTTGTTACATATTCATCAAATGCTCTGGGAGCGTTTACAGCCTTTCACCGGCGGATTGAACTTTTATTACAACCCGGAAAACTGGATCCCCCATATCACCCTGGCGTTGTATGATGTAGAACCCGACCGGCTGGCATGCGCAGTGTCCAGTATCGCCTTTCAGAAGATTGAGATGGAAATTTTGATTGATAATTTTGCTGTGCTGGCTCATACGGCCGATCAATCCGGTTTGAAGAGCCGCTTTGGGTTCAGCGAGGAATTTCTACCCATGGGGGAGAATTAAAGTGAAAGTTGTTGCGCTGGCCGGTGGAGTCGGCGGGGCAAAGCTGGCCCACGGGCTGGCCAGGGTACTGAGCCCGGATGACCTGACGATTGTGGTGAACACAGGCGACGATTTTACCCACCTGGGACTGCGCATATGCCCGGACCTGGATACGGTTTGTTACACCCTGGCCGGGCTTGCCAACCCGGTCACCGGCTGGGGGAGAACGGGTGAGAGCTATACGATGCTGGAAAACCTGGAACGGCTCAAAGGCCCGACCTGGTTTCGGCTTGGCGACCAGGATGTCGCCACACACCTGGAACGGACCCGGCGGTTGGCGCTGGGTGAGCCTTTATCGGGCATTACTCAGGATTTTTGTAGGGCCTGGGGAGTAGCGCAAACCGTACTGCCAATGACGGATGAGCGGGTCGCGACCTGGGTTGAAACGCAGGAAATGGGCTGGCTGCCTTTTCAGGAATATTTTGTCCACCAACAATGCCAGCCGAAGGTAGTCCAGTTCCGGTTTGAAGGGGCGGAAACAGCCGCATCTGCTCAGGGAGTGGTTGAAGCGCTCCAGGCAGCCGATTGGGTTATTATCTGCCCTTCGAACCCCTGGGTGAGTATCGCGCCTATTCTGGCAGTTGGACAGATCCAGAAGATTTTGGCGGCGAAACGGGTGCTGGCTGTTTCACCGATCGTAGGCGGGAAGGCGATCAAGGGCCCAGCGGCGAAAATGTATCAGGAACTGGGAATTGAACCCAGCGCGGAGGCCGTTGCCAGGCATTATCATCCCCTCTTACAGGGGTTTGTGATGGATGAGGTGGACAGGGCCCAGGTGGACCAGGTTACTCGGATGGGGATGCGGGTACGGGTGACCGATACGATTATGAGATCGGTTGATGAACGGCAGCGGCTGGCGGAAGAGGTACTCAGTTTTTGTGCGAACCTTATGGGAGGGAACGGACTGATATGAGCCTTTGGGCAATCGTACCCATCAAGCCATTACGGCGGGGAAAGTCACGCTTAGCTGGCGTGTTGACGGATGATGAAAGAACCTTTATAAACTATACTATGTTAGGGAGCACCTTAAAAGCGCTCAAGAGTACGCCGGAGGTGGATCAGGTACTGGTTGTCAGCCGGGATACGAGCGCGCTGGCCCTGGCGCGGGAATATAATGCGAAGACCTTGCAAGAGGATGGAAGCGCGGACAATCTGAATATGGCTGTGAAACGCGCAGCCGTAGTCGCTCAGATTTATGCGGCGCAGTCTGTGCTTATCCTTCCAGCGGACCTGCCACTGATTACCGCTGAGGTGCTTCAAAAACTCGTCCGGCTGTCGCAGAGCCCGCCAGTGGTCGTTGTGGCGCCAGACCGCCGGAAGGATGGGACAAACGCATTGATTATCAACCCGGCAGGTCTGATTGATTTTCAATTTGGCCCGGGTTCATTTTACCGGCATGTAGAACAAGCCCGGAAGTTCAATATTCCGGTTAAGGTATGTGAACTACCGGAGCTGGGTCTGGATCTTGACATACCGGAGGATCTTGCTCTTCTACGGCAGATGGATGTTTTATTATTTCAGAATCGGGATGTGTTTTTAACGGAAGCCCGATTGCAAAAACACTGAAACCTTATGGATCTTTTAATAGGCAACGATTTTCCGGTGTTGTTTGAGCAGGAACCCTGATCCACAATTCCATGGAGGATAACATGACTGAACATAATTCCAGGCGAGTTGCGCTGTATTTGCAAGATGCGCACGATCTGCGGGATGGATTGGATTACGTGCGTTACGCTGAAAAATGCGGGTTTGAGGCAGTCTGGCAGGCGGAAAGCCGCCTGGTACGGGACGCCATTGTGCCGATGGCTGCGTATGCGGCCGTGACGGAGCAGATCAAAATCGGTTCAGGCGTGATCAACAACTGGACGCGCAATATCGGCTTGCTGGCAGCTACCTTCCTGACGCTGGATGATCTGGCTCCAAACCGGATTATTTGCGGGATTGGCGCCTGGTGGGATCCGCTGGCGCGGAATGTGGGGATTGATCGTAAAAAACCACTGACGGCGATGAAGGAAACGGTGATTGTTTTGCGCCGGCTGCTCAATATGGAACGGGTTACATTCCACGGCAGTTTTGTCAACGTGGATGGGATCGAGCTGGATGTGGTGCATGGCCGCAGAGAACCTCGCAATGTGCCGATCTATATTGGCGCAACCGGCGACCAGATGATGGAATTGACCGGTGAAATCGCGGACGGCGCCGTGCTGAATTACTGCGTGCCGCCGGAATATAATGAGAAGGCGCTGGAGCTGCTAGCCCAGGGCGCAAAGAAGGCGGGGAAAACGCTGGATGATATCGACCGGCCGCAGTTGGTGGTCTGTTCGGTTGACTACGACCATGACAAAGCCATCGATACCACGCGCGAGCTGCTCACGCAGTACCTGGCCCAGCAGCCGCATATTGCCAAAGCTTCGGGCGTTTCCGAAGAGGTGGTGCAGCAGATCCAATCCATTCTGGGCTGGCCGGCCACGCACGAACAGATCCGACAGCGCCAAGCACCTGGTACCTGAAGAGCTGATCCTGCGCATCACGGCTTCAGGTACACCGGATGAAGCGCGCGCCAAGGTGGATGAATACCGCAAAAATGGCTGCACCTGCCCGATTCTCTACCCGGTCGGTGGAGATGTGCGCCTGTTGATCGACACATTTGCTCAGCAATGAACCAACAACCTGTTTCACATGATTGTTTTGTTTGCGGGGTCGATAACCCGGCCGGACTGCACATGCGTTTTTATGAGAGCGACACGGATCCAGTACAGGTTACTGGCCGAATATACGGTCCCGGCCCAATACCAGGGTTACCCAGGCGTTGTACACGGCGGAATTGTCGCGACTATGCTGGATGAAGTGACATCCCGGACAGTTTTTCGCGGTGACCCACCGCGCTTTGTGGTTACCGCGCGCCTGTCGGTCCGTTACCGCAAGCCGGTACCGGTGGAGACTCCGCTGCGCCTGACGGGCCGGGTGGTCGAGGATAAAGGGAGAGTTATCACCGTCGCCGGGGAAATCCTGGGACCCGAAGGCACCCTGCTGGCCGAGGCGGAAGCTACGCTGGTTGAGGTGGAGCCTTCTTTCTTTGGCGAGGCGATGCTGTCCAGTCAAAGCTGGCAGGTATAGCCTGAGCAATCTCTAGAGGCGGCTTCCGCCTGAGATCCAGAAACGATTCAAGTCTGATTGAAGTAGAGAGGTGGTAAATGATCGTTGAATATCACCGTCCGGAAAATCTAGCGGATGCGCTGGCGCTGCTGGCGCGTAAGACTCCGCCGAACTATCCCGCTGGGCGGCGGGTCGGTGCTCAGCCGGGTACGCAAGCCCGACTTCGCCGTGGTCGATTTGCAGCGCCTGGGGTTAAACAAGATCGACAATGAAGGCCAGCTGCTTCATATCGGCGCGACGGTGACATTGCAGCAGATTTTCGAGTATGAAAACATTCCAGCGGCGATCCAGGAAGCTATGCGGGAGAGCCTGCTGCATGAAACGGCTTTGAATTTGCGCCAGGTTGCGACCGTGGCAGGCTGCCTGGCAAGCTGCGACGGCCGCTCGTCATTTGTGACCGCGCTGCTGGCGCTCGATGCACGCCTGGTCTGGGCGCCGGGTGAGGAAGCCCAATCCCTGGGGGATTATCTTCCGCTGCGGGAAGAATTTGGGCTGCAACCGGATGATCGTCGATGTGCGCTTCCCGTTGAATGCAACCTTGCGCTTTGCGACGGTTGCCCGTTCGCCGATGGACCGCCCGGTGGTGTGCGCCGCGGTGGCCGCCTGGCCATCGGGTCGAACGCGCGTGAGCCTGGGCGGGTTTGGCAAAGCGCCGATTCTGGCAATGGATGGCCCAGAACCGGTGGGAGCGGCTGTGGCCGCCCGCGAGGCATACCGCTTTGCTGAGGATGCATGGGCCAGCGCCGCATATCGTATGGATATCGCCGGAAAACTGGTACAACGGATGGTAACGAGGAAAAGGGAATGATGAATATAACGCTCCAGGTAAATGGGGTTCAAAAAGAATTGGGCCGCGGCCCCAGGAGATACGCTCTTGCACTTGCTGCGGCGCGAAGGATATTTTGGAGCCAAGTTTGGCGGGTGCGAGAAGGGTGAATGCGGCGCCTGTACGGTGCTGCTGGATGGAAAGCCGGTGAATTCCTGCGCCATGCTGGCAGCCCAGGCCAGCGGTCACCGGGTGGAAACGATTGAGCGCTCGGGCCAGCACCCGGAACAGGGCTGGAAAAAAACAGAAGGCCTGAGCGTTATCCAGCAGGCTTTTGTGGAGATTGGCGCCATCCAGTGCGGTTACTGCACACCGGCGATGGTATTAGCGGCCCAGGCATTATTGGGTGAGAACCCGAACCCGGACGAAGGTCAGGTCCGGGAGGCGCTCTCGGGGATTCTATGCCGCTGTACAGGGTATCAGAAACCCGTCCAGGCGATTCTGCGCGCGGCGGCACTTCTGCGCGGGGAGACGGTGCTGCCCATTTCGGGGACGCCAGTGGCCAGCGAACCACCGCACCGGCGGCGAGCCTGCCCCAGCGGAATGGTTAGGGGAAAAAGGAACCCCGGCGGGTGGAGCAGAAATCCCGTCCCGCCTGGGCGAAGGCAGGGCGCCTGCCCGAGCATTATCGGCAAAGACGCGCATTATGCCCCAAATTTGGACAACGCCGGAAGCTGCCGAGCGAACAACGGTTGGCCACCCAGAAAAGAAGGTGGATGCGGTCAAGCTGGTTCAAGGCAAACCGGCTTTTACCGATGATATCGAAATGCGCAGTATGCTGGTTGCAAAGGTGCTGCACAGCCCGGTCGCCCATGCGGTGATCCGGCATATCGATGTGTCCAGGGCGCGCGCGCTAGCCAGGCGTCGCAGCGGTGCTGACGTACCAGGATATCCCGCGGGTGGTTTATTCGACTGCCGGGCAATCTGATCCCATCCCTGGCCCGTTGGATTCATTCTCACTGGACCGGAAAGTGCGCTTTGTCGGCGACCGGGTGGCGTTTGTCGCGGCGGAAACCGAGGAGATTGCCAACAAAGCGCTGGAATTGATCGACGTGGAATATGAACCCCTGCCTTTGTTGATCGACTCGCGAGAGGCGATGAAACCAGGCGCGCCAATCCTGCACGATGAGCCGGAGTATGTGAACTTTGCCGATTCAGACCCCAGCCGCAACCTGGCCGCCGAGATCCGGATCGATATTGGGGATGTCGAAAAGGGTTTTGCGGAAGCGGATTTCATCTTCGAAGGCGATTACGAGGTACCCAAGGTGCAGCAGGCGCATATCGAGCCGCATGTGGCCGTCACCTATTGGGATGAGGATGACCGCCTGGTAATCCGCACCAGCACGCAGGTGCCGTTCCACACCCGGCGCATCCTGGCGCCGGTCCTTGGTCTGCCGATCAAGCGCATCCGGGTGATTAAACCGCGCATTGGCGGCGGCTTTGGCGGAAAGCAAGAAATCCTGATGGAAGATGTGCCCGCGCACTTAACCATTGCGACCCGGCGGCCGGTGCGCTACGAATACACCCGCGAGGAAGAATTTATCGCAGCGCGGTCGCGCCATCCGATGCGGGTACACATGAAGACCGGGGTGAAGCAGGATGGCACGATCACCGCGAATGAAATGTACGCCTTAAGTGATACGGGCGCCTACGGCTGCCACGCGCTGACGGTGACCGGCAATACCGGGCATAAAGCCATGGCTTTGTATGTTGGGGATGGCGCGTATCGCACAGTCGCCGAATATCCGCTTTTACGCGGATGTGGTGTATACCAACACTCCGCCGGCGGGCGCTTTTCGCGGGTATGGCGTGCCGCAGGGATTCTGGCCGCTGGAGCGGCATATGGAAAAGATTGCCCGGCGGTTAGACCTGGACCCAATCGCATTCCGACTGAAGAATGCCATCCGCGCCGGTGAGACTGCATCCATTCAGCACCGCCTGGAGTGAAGGGCGCGAACCCCGCCCGGAGATCGTGCATACGGTTGGGCTGGAAGAATGCGTCCGCCAGGGCGATAGCGGCGATTGGATGGGAAGAAAAATTTGGCAACCCTGCCTGGCATGCCGTACCGGGCAAACCACACCTGCGGCGCGGTATTGGCGTAGCCATGGTGATGCAGGGCACGGCGATCCCCTACCTGGATATGGGCGGGGCCAGCCTGAAAATGAATGATGATGGCTCATTTAACCTGCTGATCGGCGCAACGGATCTGGGCACCGGTTCGGATACTGTGCTGGCCCAGATGGCCGCCGAAGTGCTGGGGGTGCCAACGGAAGATATTCTGGTCTATTCCTCGGATACGGATTTTACACCATTTGATAAGGGCGCATACGCGTCCAGCACCACGTATATCTCTGGGACCGCCGTCACCCAGGCTGCCGAACAGGTGGCCGAACGCATCCGGGTGCGGGCAGCGCGCATGTTGAGCAAAGGTGGGAACCCGCTCACTGCCGGAGATATCCGCCTGGTAGATCGTAAGGCGGTTGCCCCGGATGGACAGCTTCGTGACCATGGCGCAGGTTGGCTATGACTCGCTGCACCACCAGGATCAGGAACAGATCATGGCTGTGGCTTCCTATATGTCGCCGGTGTCTCCGCCACCATTCGCGGCGCAGTTTGCTGAGGTGACGGTGGATATCGAGACCGGGCAGGTGACGGTGGATCAACTGGTTATGGCGGTCGATTCGGGTGTGATCGTCAACCCGCTCACCGCCTCCGGGCAGATCGAAGGGGGAATGACCCAGGCGCTGGGTTATGCGGTTTGTGAAGAAATGGTGTATGATGACCAGGGGAGAGCGCGGGAGCGCGACTTGAGCGATTACCACATCTTCCGCGCCAATGAAATGCCCGAGCTGACCACCATCTTTGTCGAAACGTTTGAGCCGTCGCATCCCTTTGGGGTGAAAGCGGTGGCGGAAATCCCGATGGATGGGGTGGCGCCGGCGGTGGGAAATGCAATCTTCGATGCCTGTGGCGCGCAGGTAAACGTGAACCCAGCGACGCCAGAACGGGTTTGGAATGCGCTAAAGGCGCAAGAACCAAAATAAACGCGGTGCGCAACCTTCGGAAAGGGAGCCTGCGCAGTAATCCATTCGATCGCTTTCCGATTGAACCAGGAGATTATGGCATCACCGATTTATGTGACCGGACATGTCAACCCGGATACTGACTCAATCGCCGCCGCAATGGGCTATGCCTGGCTGCTGCGCGAACGAGATGGCGCGGATACCGTTGCCGCGCGGGCGGGGGCCATTAACCCGCAAACTGCCTGGGTTCTGAAACAATTAGACCTGGAACCGCCGTTCCTGCTGACGGATGCTTCGCCGCGGTTTGAGTCGGTGGTGCACCGCTATGACACCACTTCGCCAGACCGCCCGCTGCGGGATGCCTGGGTAATCGCCAACCGGACCGGCGGGATTGCGCCTTTGGTCAACCAGGATGGTACGCCGTACGGGATGATTACCGGCGAGAGCCTGTTTGCTTTTCTGGGGAAGATGGTCGGCCCGAACCCCAAGAACAACGAAACAAAGATCAGTGAGTTACTTGAGCAGCCCTGTCACAAGGCCGCTGAAACAAAAGTCACCAAGTTCCAATCATCAACCCGCATCCGGGATGTACTCAACCGCCTGCTGCGCGAAGAGCGGGATGAATTCTTCGTGGTTGACGAAGGCGGGCAGTATGTCGGCATCTGCCGCCAGCGCGATCTGCTCAACCCTCCGCGGCTGAAGCTCATTCTGGTGGATCATAATGAGGCGCAGCAGGCGGTTGGATCATTGGAAGAGGCCGAACTTTTGGAGATTCTAGACCATCACCGCCTGGGGAATCCCTCCACGTATGTTCCGATCCGGTTCACAGTCGATATTGTTGGCAGTACGAGCACATTGGTATCTGAGCGTATTGAACAGGCGGGGCTGAGCGCTCCGCCCCAGTTGGCCGGTATGCTGCTGGCAGGTTTGCTGTCCGATACGCTGGTTCTCACCTCGCCAACCACCACCGACCGGGATAGGCAAGCCGCGGAACGACTAGGACGCTGGGCTTTTGTTGGCCGGAGCGTTTTGGTCAGCGAGACGGTCCAGTCCTATGGCGAAAAGCTGCTTGCCGCCAGCTCCGGGTTAGGCACCCGAGAGCCGCAGGATGTGGTAAGCAGTGATATGAAACTTTACAGCGCCGGGGGACACAATTTTGCCATCGCCCAGGCCGAAGTGAGCGATCTGTATGAAGTGAGCGAACGGTTAGATGCGCTCAACAAGGCGCTGAAGTCGCTGCGAGATACGAAAGGCCTTGATTTTGCTATGCTGATGGTTACCGATGTGGTGCGGGGATCCAGCCGGCTGCTGCTGACCGATTCCGCGCCGGCGATCCTGGAAGAATTACCTTACCCGCCGATGCAAGATGGCACGCGCCTGGCGGAAGGGGTGGTTTCGCGGAAGAAGCAGCTTTTACCGGGTATTCTCAGTTTATTGGAGACGTGACATGACTCGCCAGGAAGGAACAATTTTCCAGGCCATCGCTGAACTTGAGCAGAGTGGTGAAGGTGGGGCGCTGTGCATGATCGTCAGCAGCCAGGGTTCAACGCCCCGCCACGTGGGGAGTAAAATGCTGGTTTACCCAGATGGACATTTTATCGGCACGGTTGGCGGAGGTGAGGTAGAATCGCGGGTAATCCGCGAAGCACTCGAAGTCATTGAAGGAAGGCCGCCCGCGCTTGTTATCCTATGACATGGTGGATCCTTCCCAGGGCGACCCGGGGGTGTGCGGTGGGCAGTTGGAGGTGTATGTGGAACCAATTCTATCGCAGGCTACCCTGGTGGTTATTGGCGGCGGGCATGTAGGAAAAGCCGTGGCGCATCTGGCCCGCTGGCTGGACTTTCGGGTGCTTGTTTCGGATGACCGGACTGAGTTCTGCACGCCTGAGGCAAACCCGGATGCGCATGCCTTTTACCCGGTAGCCATGGCGGATCTGCCACAGCATCTAAAAATCACCCCACAGATGTACCTGGTACTGACCACGCGCGGCGCTTCAGTGGATATCGAGGGGCTGCCCGCGCTGCTTGACAGCCCGGCGGGCTATATTGGAGTCATCGGATCGCGGCGACGCTGGACGGTGACACGTAAAGGGCTGCTGGAGGCTGGCGTTCCGGCAGAAAAGATGGAGCGAGTGCATTCGCCAATGGGCCTGGAGTTAAATGCCGAGACTCCGGAGGAAATTGCGGTCAGTATCCTGGCGGAGATTATCATGCTGCGAAATGGCGGCAACGGCCAGCAGATGAAAATGTAATTTATTGGAGGTTGTATGTGGAAGGAGTACGTCAGCGCCACAAGTATTCCAGAGGTTTTAGAGGTTCTTCGGGAACACGGCAGCCAGGCGCGGGTAGTGGCCGGGGCGACCGACTTGATTCTGGAAATGGAACGCGGCCAGCGTAAGGGGATCGAAGTCCTGGTCGATGTTACCCGCATCCCCAGGTTGAACCAGATAACGTATGATGAAGACGGGATGATTCATCTGGGGCCGCTGGTTACACACAATCACTGCGTTGCCTCCAAAATGATGTGCGATCATGCGCTGCCCCTGGCCCGGGCCTGCTGGGAGGTTGGTTCTCCGCAGATTCGCAACCGTGGGACGATCGCGGGGAACTTGATCACCGCTTCCCCGGCCAACGATACGATTACCCCATTGATGGCGCTGAATGCTACCGTCACGCTCCAGTCCCTTAAAGAGGGTCGGATTACCGAGCGGGTGGTGGCGCTCAAAGATTTTTACACCGGCGTGCGCCGGACGCTGCTCCAGGCGGACGAGATGCTGGTGGATATTGCATTCCCGGCGCTGCGGGCAAATCAACGGGGCACTTTTGTGAAATTCGCGCTACGCCAGGCACAGGCCATCTCTTTGGTAAATGTCGCGGTGGTGTTGACAGTGGATGAGGTTAGCAGCCGCGAGGTTATCGTCCTGGAAGCGCGCATCACGCTGGGCGCGGTGGCGCCGACCATCGTGCATGCGGTGGATGCCGAGGAATTTTTACGCGGCAAGGTGTTGGAGGATGAGACGATCCGCGAGGCGGCGGAACGCGCGCTGCAAGCGGCCCGGCCGATTAGTGACGTTCGCGGGTCGGCTGGATACCGGCAGCGTATGGTGAAGGTGGTTGTGCGGCGCGCCTTGCAGTCGATCGCGGCGCACAAGGAGCGGGAAGGCCTGCCGGAGGATCCAGTACTGCTGATGAGCAAAAATATATGGGCTACCCCAGCACTGCCCGCTCCAGTCCGTCACACCGATCTCGACACGATTGTCACCCGCATCAATGGAAAAGAGTACAACCTGCCAGGCGGGCAGCATAAGACGCTTCTACGATTGCTTCGCGAGGATGCGGGTCTGGTGGGGTCCAAAGAGGGCTGCGCGGAGGGCGAGTGCGGAGCATGTACTGTGTTTCTGGATGGGGTCGCGGTAATGAGTTGTATGGTTCCGGCTCCGCGTGCTCACGGCGCCGAGATTGTTACCGTGGAAGGACTGGCTTCCAATGGGCAGCTGCACCCGGTTCAGGCGGCTTTTATTGAAGAGGGTGCGGTTCAATGCGGTTACTGCACGCCCGGCTTCTTAATGGCAGGTGCTAAGTTATTAGAAGAGCGCCCGCATCCCAGTGGAGACGAAATCCGCCAGGCAATTACAGGCAATTTGTGCCGGTGTACTGGCTATTATAAAATCATTCAAGCAATCGATTTGGCAGCAGAGAAAGGAGTTGTTTAATGGGCTCAAAATATGGCAGTTACAAATTTGATCGGGATACATCCAGGGAAGATAAGCAGAGGGCGCATCCCGTCTGGCGCGGGGTGGGGTTTGCTATGATGATCTTGATTCCGGTAATGTCGTTTGCGTCTGTCAGCGTTTTGTTGAAACAAAACGAACGTTTTGCCTGGATCCCAATCACCCCCGATATGCTGGCCGTTCCGGGACAATTCTTGTACAGGATTTATCCGGATCCGATGATCTACGTTTATATCGTGATATTTCTTGTATGCCTGCTTGTTTTCTTTACTCTCTTTTCGCTCGTATCGTTCGCTGCCAACAGTATGTTTGGAGTGACTGAGAAAAAAGACCCGTTTTATGTGCCACCCGTACGGAGGACGACTCCACGCAAGCGCCGGTAATTTGGGTTTTTGCGGATGAGAGGGGGTCTGGAGGTTTTTTATGCAAATTGTTGGTTCTTCTGCCCGCCGTGTAGATGCGGTCGGTAAGGTAACCGGTGAAACGCTTTATCCGGGCGATATTGATTTACCCAACCAGGCGTACATGAAGATTTTGTTCGCCAATCGCCCGCATGCGATTATTCGTACGATCGATACCAGCCAGGCGGAAACGATGGCGGGTGTTCTGGCAGTGTATACCGCCAGGGATGTGCCGGTAAACGAGTATGGGTTGATTATGCCGGACCAACCGGTGCTTTGCGGGCCAGGTTCGAGCAAACCGAACGCGGAACGGGTACGCTTTATTGGGGACCAGGTGGCCGTGGTGGTTGCCGAAAGTGAAGAAATTGCTGCCCGCGCTCGCGACAGGATTGTTGTGGAATATGAAGATTTGCCGGTCGTAACGGATGCGCTTGCAGCAATGCAGGCGGACGCGACTCTGCTGCATCCGGACCGGGACAGCAATGTTTTCTGCCATTACCGCATCCGGCATGGGGATATTGACACAGCTTTTGCCCAGGCGGATGTGATCATTGAAGAGATCTACCAGACGCCGGCTCAGGAACATGCGTATCTTCAGCCCGAAGCCGGGCTTGGCTATATCGACGAGGAAGGCCGGGTGACCGTTATGGTCGCCGGGCAGTGGACGCATGAGGATCAGGAACAGATCGCACATGCCCTGGGACTGCCGCTCGAACAGATCCGCGTGATCTACCCGGCGATTGGGGGCGCATTTGGCGGGCGGGAGGATATGTCGGTGCAGATTGTGCTGGCTCTGGCGGCCTGGCGCTTGCAGCAAAAAGGGATCAACCGGCCGGTGAAAATCATCTGGAGCCGGGAAGAATTGATCATTGGCCATCACAAGCGCCACCCATATCACATTCGCTCGCGCTGGGGCGCCACCCGAGAGGGCAAGTTAATGGCAGCCGAGGTAACGTTAGTGGCGGATGGCGGCGCATATATGTATACTTCGACCAAGGTGTTGGGAAATGCAACCTTGATGTGCACCGGGCCGTATTTGATCCCCAATGTTAAAGTGGACGCTTACGCCGTTTATACCAACAATATCCCGAACGGCGCATTCCGCGGGTTTGGCGGTCCGCAAGCTGCTTTCTCGGCCGAATCGCAGATGAACAAGCTGGCGGAAAAGTTGGGCCTCGACCCGGTGGAAATTCGCATGCGCAATTTGCTGGGTGAAGGCGACCTGCTCTCGGTGGGAACCCCGCTGCCAAAGGGAGTTAGCATTTCCCAGGTCGTAGAAAAGTGCGCGCTTGCGGCGGGATGGCAGAAAGGCGAGCAGGGATGGTCCCGCGCGGAAGGTTCCTTAACGCAGCAGCCCACGGATCAGCCGCATCTTAAACGGGGTTTGGGCTTTGCCTGCTCCTATAAAAATGTGGGCTTTTCGTTTGGCGCGCCTGAGCAGAGCTGGGCGACCGTTGAACTGCGAGGGGACGGCGAGATCGAGCAGGCGGTGGTTTACCATGCGGGAGCAGACTGCGGCCAGGGCGCCCATACCGTCTTCGCACAGGTCGCGGCTGAGGCATTGGGAATATCCTTGGATAAGATCCGGCTGGTCGTATCGGATACTGCCTTTACACAAACCTCGGGCAGCGCATCCGCGTCACGGATGACCTTTATGGCCGGTAATGCGATAAAAGGCGCCGCGATTGAGGCGCTGGGCCGCTGGCAGGGTGAAGAGCGCCCGGCTCGGGCTACTTGCCAGTACCGCCCGCCGCGGACGACTCCTTTGGACCCTGAAACGGGAAAATCGGAGCCGAATTTCGCGTATGGCTACGTAGCCGAGGCGGTGGAAGCGGAAGTGGACACGGAAACCGGACAGGTGCGGTTGATCAAGGTGATCTGCGCGGATGACGTGGGCAAGGCGGTTAATCCACAGCAGGTACAGGGTCAGATCGAGGGAGCGATCGTACAGGCAGGCGGGTATGCGATAATGGAAAACTTCGTTCAAAAGGATGGCCAGACATTAACGCGCGGTTTATCAACCTATCTGATCCCGACCGTGCTGGATATTCCGCAAGCGATTGAGTCGCTTATCCTCGAGTATGCAGACCCGATTGGCCCCTATGGGGCGCGGGGAATGGGCGAGATGCCTTATCTACCGCTGGTTCCGGCAACCGTAGCGGCCGTCCATGCCGCAACGGGAGTCTGGTTCAATGAATTTCCGCTGACGCCGGAACGGGTTCTGGACCAACTGGAAGCGGAAGGGTAACGTTTATCGCCGTGGTTGCGGCCTTAAAGGCCGTGCGGCCCGAAGGATCGGGCCGGCGGGTGAAGGGAAAGGAAGGGCATGACGCTGCGTATCCTGGTACGGGGAGGGGGAGATTTAGCAAGCGGAGTCGTGACCCGTTTGCACCGGGCCGGCTGGCAGGTAATTGTGGCCGAGCTGCCTCAGCCGCTGGCAGTGCGCCGTACGGTTGCCTTTGCCCAGGCGGTTTATGACGGTGAAATTCAAATCGAAGAGATCCTCGCCCGGCGCGTGGAGAATTTTGGGGAAGCGCAGAATGCTATTACGCAGGGCAGGGTGGCCGTAATGGTGGATCCAGATCTGGCCGTGCTGGCGGACTTTGCCCCGCACGTATTGGTGGACGGCCGGATGCGCAAAGCACCTCCCGAACTGACAATAAATGCCGCTCCGCTGGTGATTGGGTTAGGACCCGGGTTTAATGCCGGGCAGGACTGTCACGCGGTGATTGAAACGAACCGCGGCCCGTTCCTGGGCCGGGTAATCTGGCATGGTCCGGCGCAGTCCGATACCGGCATTCCGGAGCGGGTGGGTGAATACCAGGCAGAGCGTGTTCTGCGCGCCCCGGTGGACGGCATGCTGGAACCAATTCTTGAGATTGGAGCCCATATCCGGGCGGGTGAGGAAATTGCTCGAGTAGCTGACCGGTCGGTGAAAGCGCCTTTTGATGGCGTACTGCGCGGTCTACTGCGCGGCGGGCTGTTTGTTCACGCGGGAGCCAAGATCGGGGATGTTGATCCACGCGATGACGCCCGGTTGAGCCGGCTGGTATCCGACAAAGGGCTGGCGATTGGAGGCGGGGTATTGGAGGCAATTCTATCCTGGCAGCCGCTGCGCCGGCAATTATATACCGCGGAACCTCCGGCAGACAGCCGGGATGCTGCTGGGTTGCCTCCGCGACCGTTTGAAAGGGATGTTTGATGGAGCTTGGCAAAGCCCTTCGTATTACCCGCTCCAGCCGGGTAGCCTTCGTTGGCGCGGGTGGGAAAACCACGGGTGTGTTCCAACTGGCGCGCGCGCTGGAAGCGCCGGTCGTGGTTACGAGCAGCACGCATCTGGGCACCTGGCAGGCAGATCTGGCGGACCGGCAGCTGCTCGTCTCACGTCCAGAGGATGTGGAGCATCTCGCAGGACAGGTGGAAGGCGTTACGCTCTTTTGCGGCGCGCCTGGCGGGGATGAGCGATTGCAAGGCCTGGATCTGGAAACCCTGGAAGCAATCCAGGAGATGGCAGATCGCCTGAAGTTTCCGGTGCTGGTGGAAGCGGATGGCTCTCGCCGGCGGCCTTTAAAAGCTCCCGGTGAGCATGAGCCGGTGATCCCTGGTTGGGTCAATATGGTGGTAGTGGTAGCGGGGTTGTCTGGCCTGGGAAAGCCTTTGGGTGAGGATGTGGTGCACCGCCCAGAACGATTTGCCGAATTGGGCGGGATGAATTTGAACGAAATTATCACTCCTGAACGGATTGCCACATTATTGATCCACCCGGAGGGCGGGTTAAAAAATATACCGTCTCATGCCAGGAAGATAGCGCTGCTGAACCAGGCGGATGACGCAGATCTGATCGAAGCTGGAATTCGCATAGCCATAATGGTAAAAAACAGTTTTGATGCGGTTCTTATTGCATCGCTGAGCGAACAGCAGGTTTGGCGAGCTGTTGAACCAACGGCCGGAGTTATCCTGGCAGGGGGGAGTCGCGCCGGTTCGGGCAGCCGAAAATGCTGCTGGACTGGCAGGGAAAGCCGTTGATTTATCATGTGGTTGAAACAGCACTGGCAGCCGGACTTGACCCGATCGTGGTGGTTACCGGTGCAGTTGACCAGCCTATCCGTCAGGCGCTGGATGGGCTGCCGGTTATTTTTACCTATAATCCAGAATGGCAGCAGGGCCAGAGCCGCTCGATTCGAGCCGGGATGCAGGTGCTGCCGGAAAACGTCACTGGCGCGGTGTTCTTGCTGGCGGACCAACCGCTGGTAAAACCGGCGCTGCTGCGCGCGCTGGTCGATAGGCATGCCGCCACGCTTGCGCCGGTGGTAGCACCGCACGTCGCCGGGCGGCGGGCAAACCCTGTTTTATTCGACCAGGATACCTTCGCGCGCTTGCTGGAGCTAGAAGGCGACACCGGCGGGCGAGCCATCCTGGACCAGTATCCGGTAGAATTCGTGGACTGGGACGATCCCAACCTGCTGTTCGATATCGACACCCCGGATGACTATGCCCGGTTACAAGGAATGAAATAAGCGATGCCGGGCGCCGAAATCCATCCGATTGGAGCAGTGGTCCTGGCCGCGGGACAATCGCGGCGCATGGGGAAACCAAAGCTGGTGTTACCATGGGGCAGCCGGACGGTAATCGAGCACGTGGTTCAGATTCTGCTGGCGGCCGGGGTTCCGGAAATCGTGGTCGTAACGGGCGGAGCCAGTGCGGCGGTCGAAACCGTATTGAAGGATTATCCGGTCAGCCTGGCCTTTAATCCCGAGTATGCCCAATCGGAGATGATCACTACCCTGCAAATTGGGATCCGGGCGCTGTCACCGGCCTGCCAGGCCGGGCTGGTTGTTCTTGGCGACCAACCTACGATTGAGAGCGAAGTGGTGAAGAAGGTTATGGAAACCTACCTGGATACGCGAGCGGCGATCACCATACCAAGCTTTCGCATGCACCGGGGGCATCCCTGGCTGGTGGCACGCGCTCTATGGCCCGAACTCCTGTCCTTAGACAAAGACCAATCGATGCGCGATTTTTTACAGGCTCACCCGGATGAAATCAGGTATATTCCGGTGGAAACACCGGGAATTTTGCATGATCTCGATACGCCAGAAGATTATCAGCGCCTGCGGCCGGAAAACTAACGCGCAAACAGCAGTTTGCGCTGCCAGGGGAAAATTTACTTTAGCAACGCTTCCACTGATTTTTGCAGCGCCTGGTTATCATCCGCCGTTTCATCAATCAGCAGATCGGGCTGCAAGCCCTTCCCGGTAATCCGCTCGGTCGTCCCTGGGACCCACCAATGCGCCGCAGTCACGTGCAGGCTGGAGCCGTCCGAAAGGCTGAACACAAGCTGGATGGTATCTTTTCCATAGGTGCGGGTACCGATGATTTTTGCGCGCTGCTGCCCTTGCAGCGCGCCGGCAAAAATCTCGGCGGCACTGGCGGTACCCCGGTTCACCAGGAGGACAATGGGTAAGTCGGCGTATTTTCCCGGTTTGGTTACTTTATAAGGCTTTACCGGTTGGCCTTTATACTGTTCTTCAATTACCGTCCCCTCTTTTAGGAACAGGAGCGACATTTTTACACCCGCCTGAACCAGGCCGCCGCCGTTATTGCGGACATCGAGAATAAAACGCGCCGCGCCTTGCTGCTGCAAATCCTCAATGGCTTTGGCCACTTCATCCGCGGTGGTATCAGCGATAATGCGGATATGAATGATTCCCACGGCGGGTTGGTTGGGAACCAGATTCCAGGTGGTAGATGGCAGGCCAATTTCGGCGCGTGCGATGGATAACTCAATGGGATTGTATTCAGGACTGTGACCGATGGTGATGTTCACTTTTTGCCCGACAGGCCCGCGGATAGCGGCCTGGATATCATCATTTTTGACTTCTGGCGATATGACCAGCGTGTTGACCTTGATTAGCCGGTCGCCGTCGATTACACCTGCTTTCGCGGCCGGGGAGTCTTTTACGGGATAGAGATAAACGTTGTTCTGCTCGTCTCTTTCGGTGCGCACACCAATCCCACCATATTTCCCCTGCAGCTGTTGGGATTGCAGCTCATGCTGGGGCGGTTCGACAAAAACAGTGTAAGGCTCGTTGTAGGCTTGCAGCATGCCTTTGATCATGCCGTACTCAAGCGCTTTGTCATTGGGAAGCTCAAAATAGGCATTATCTTTCAGCAGTTTAAAGGCTTCCGATACAATCGGAAAACGCGGGCCGATGAGCGGGTTCCCGGTTTGCCACTCACTATATACGTACCCCCCTAAAAAGGCCACACCCACGATCATGAATTGGAGAATTACAAATAATAGCAGCATCACAGCCGACGGTAACCGGCGGTTCGTGGATGTAGGTAAGGCCTCTTGTCGCATAAAATGATTTTCCTCAAAAACCTGTTTTTAAATGGATGCTTGAGTATAATCGGTTTTTGAATTTCGGAAAAAGAATGGTTTTGAACCATATGGAAAATAACATCGTTGTCTGGCGGATGAACAGTACTGGGGAGCCGCTGGTTGAGCCCTATGCTGATGCGGCCGGCTCCCATCTCTTTGGATGATGCCACCCGGCGACTGCCAAGCGGCGGATATACCACCTTTCGCACCTTTGACCGGTTCCGCGTGCTGCGATTGAATAACCATTTCAACCGGCTTGAAGAAACCGCCCGACTGGCGAGCAGCCCGGTTCATCTCGACCGGGCGCGCTTTATCCAGGCGCTGCACCAGGCAATCTCGCTGTACCCGGCACAAGATATGCGCGTACGGGTCATCCTCGATCTGGAGCAGCAGCCTGGAACGATATTTATTTTAATCGATGCGTTACATACCCCGAAATTGTCCGATTATCAAAATGGGGTGAAGGTAGTCACGCGACGGCTCCAGCGTAATAACCCGAAGGCCAAGCTAACCAACTTCATCGAAACCGCGGCAGCAGTGCGGCGAGAACTGCCGGACGGGGTGAACGAGGCAGTTATGGTAGGCGCGGATAACCAATTGCTGGAGGGGTTAAGCAGTAATTTTTATGCCGTGAAAGACGGAGCTATCTGGACGGCGGAGAAGGATGTTCTTTCGGGGATAACACGATCGCTGGTTTTCGATGTTGTGCGTGACGCGGGGATTCCGCTGCGGCTGGAAGGGGTGCGTTTGGAAGAACTGGCGAGTCTGGAGGAAGCTTTTATTACCAGCGCCAGCCGGGCAGTGCTGCCGGTGACGGAGATTGATGGGCAGCCTGTTGGCAGCGGAAGACCGGGGCCGATCACAAACCAGTTGATGCGGGGGTATCAGGCCCTGCTGGAGAAAGAGCTGGATATGCTATAAAAAATGCGCATAGCCACTCCATTAACCTTACTAACCACCATCCACCACATGATAAACACGCTGGTACAGCCGGCCAATCCGCCGCTCGATTTCGCGCTGCTGCGACCGGCCGCTGCCGCTGAAGTAGTGGTCGATTTCCAGTGACTCAAGTGCCTTTTTCGCCCACGCCAGTGCTTCCATGTAATTACGCTGGCGGTGCTCAAAATACTTCGCCAACTCGATGCAGGCAAATACCTGACCATGCTCGGCGGCTTTTTTCCAAATCTGGGCGGCTTTTTCCCAGTCGCCCTGGCGGCGGTGTAGCAGGGCGTAGCGTTCCATGGTTTTGAAAAAGAATTCCTCGGGCAAGTCGCCCATTTCCAGGCTGCGTTCGTACAACTGGGCGGCCTGCTCAATCCAACCCATGCCCTCGTACAAACGTGCGATGGCAGCCAGGTCGAAGCCGTAACCGGCCGCCTGGTTCAGGGGATCTTTCAACATCCCGGCGACATGGCCGTACAGGGCCGCCAGGGAAAGAATGTCGCGCACATTATGATAGAAAATACCGGACAGCGGCCGCGCGTCGCCGTCGTGTAAATAATCGAAATACATTTGGGGAATCATCCAACCAGGAATATCTTCGCCGGTGCGGTAAAAGCGAATGATCTCCTTCTCCAGTTCGCCCAATGCGCGGCTGGGCAGGCGGTCGCGCCACAGTTTCCGCGCCACGTGCAAGACATCCACATGCTCATAGCGCCCAAAAGGGACGCTGAATCCATTCATGGTATAGCGCGTGGATAGAAGAGGAAGATCAAACGATTTCCCATTGAACGTGACCACCGCGTTGAAGCGCGCTAACCACTGGTCCAGCGCGGCCAGCAGGGCCGGTTCCTGGCCCGGGTCGCGCATAAAGAACTGGATAATTTCAAAGCCCGTTGGGGTGCGGTAACCAATCCCAATCAAAAAGGCATAGGTACCCGTTCCGCCAGCCAGACCCGACGTTTCCGTGTCCAGAAAAACGACATTGCACCCATCCGGCTGAGTAATGCGCGGCGTGCCGCTGTAGGCAGCCAGCACATCCATCTCACGCTCAGCGCACAGGGAGATCAGGCCATGCTGATAATCAGCCGGATACTGCTCCTGGGTGATAAAGGTCAGGCCGTAAATTGTTTCAAAATCAGTACCTTGCACAACGGTCTCAATACCATGATCCCTACGGCGCGGTTTTTGAGCGGGTTGCTGGATATGCCCGGCGCCCAGGTGGACGCCCATGGACTTGAGCTTGTCAAATAATTCGTCTGAGTCGGGCATATGCTATTCCTTCTGAGGTGATTCCCCGCATAAGGCAGAAAGCAGCGCAATCGTTTCTTCTTTACCGCCGATGCCGTTAATCCCTGCCGGACCCACACACGATGGGCAGCCGTTTTGGCAGGCGCAGTGGGTAACCAGCTCGTGGGCGCGTTGGACCAGTTCGGCGTGCATATCGTACAACGCTTCGCTCAAGCCAATCCCGGCAGGCACCATGTCATACAGGACAACAGCCGGTTTCTTGTCCGCCAATGGGGAGAGCGGATCGGACTGCGCGCCAAGGTCGGACACATCGCACATCAGGAACAACGGCGCCAGGTTGAGCAGCACATAGCCCAGCCCGGATAACCCGCTGCGGATCTTGACCGACATTTCCGCCTGGCGGTGGCAGCCAGGGCAAAGGGAAACCAGGTTGCTCATCTGGTTCGCTTGCTCAGCGGATGTGAAGGCGCGGAATGGAACCTTGTGATGCACGTGCAGGGGTTGATCCCGTTCTGGCGCGCCGCATACCTGGCAGGCGTACCCATCGCGCTGCAGCACCAGTTTCCGGATGCGCGGCCAGGCCGGGCCATATTGGTTCGGGTCATTATTCCACAAACCTGCGTCGCGTAAATGGTCAACCGTCCAGGGGTTGAGCGCCAGCCAATACCCGGTGGTTCGCAGCTGGGTAGCCGGAAGCTCTAGATCCGCTTCGCCGAGGATCTCATTTGAATACCAGCGAATGCGCCGAAAACCGGTTACCTGGGTCGTAACCATCACTTCCCCGTAATTGCGGTTCCCGCCGGGTATTTCCGTTTGGCGAATGGTGGAAAGCTTTTCGATCTCGACCTGTTTGCGGGTTTCTGTATAATAATCAACCTCGGCAGGTTTGAGACTGGCGGTATTATTCTCGAGATCCAGCGTCTCGACCTCATATGTTTGGCCGCTGTGCAGGTAAATCGCCTGGGGATGAACCATCCAAAGCGCGCTTTCGTAATCGACCTCGCCGATCACGCGCGGGCTGCCCCCATTGTGCAGCTGCAGCACCACCGTGTTGGGCGATGAACTGCGCAAGGAGACACCTTCCGCCGGGTACCGGTCAGCCATCCAAAAGTATTTATCGACCGAAGCATGGATATCACCAGACTGGACCAAAAGGTCCAGGATCGAAGACAGCAGATCGGGATCCAACCCTCCAAAGCGTTCGCTTTTGCGGAAGGGCAGTTCAAAGGCCGCGCAGCGCAGGTGCTGGAGCAAAATGAGCAGGTTATCCGGATTGATCAGCGCCTGCTCCGGCGAACGGTCAAAAATGAATTCAGGATGCTGCATCAGGTACTGGTCGAGGGGATTGGAAGAGGCGACCAGAACAGCCAGGGACGCGCCCTGTTTGCGGCCCGCGCGCCCGGCTTGCTGGCGCGTAGACGCAATCGTGCCGGGATACCCCACCAGAATGACCGCATCCATGCCGCCAATATCGATGCCCAGTTCGAGGGCGTTGGTGGCTACTACCGCCCGGGCCGTACCCTGGCGCAGGTCGCGCTCAATCTCGCGGCGTTCCCCGGGCAGGTAGCCGCTGCGATAACCGCGCAAGCTGTCGGATGTATCTCCACGGTTTTGCTGGAGGTATTTCAACATCATTTCCACGGTGCGGCGAGCCCGGCAGAACAAAAGCGTCTGGACATTCATGTCCAGCAGATCGCTGGTCAGGCGGATCGACTCTTGCATGGAGCTGGCGCGCAGGCCAAGGTCCGGGTTGATGATTGGCGGGTTATATAACAGAAAATGGCGTTTTCCGCGCGGAGAGCCATCCTGGTCGATGACCGTTACGGGCAGCTCGATCAAACGCTCCGCCAGCTGGCCGGGGTTGGCAATGGTCGCGGAAGTCAGAATGAACTGCGGGAAAGCGCCGTAAAATGCGGCCACCCGTTTGAGACGGCGAATGAGGTTGGCGATGTGCGAGCCAAACACACCGCGGTAGACGTGGATTTCATCAATGACCACATAACGCAGGCCGCGGAAGAACTCGGCCCAGCGCGTATGGTGCGGGAGAATACCGGTATGCAGCATGTCCGGGTTGCTCAGCACCAGGCGCGCCTTCGAACGGATGGCCGGGCGGTCATCCGTGGGGGTATCGCCATCGTACACGGACACCGGGATGGGATCGCTCCCGGCAGTGACAGAGCGAGTGGCATTGATCAACCCCTGGTACTGGTCCTGGGTCAGTGCTTTGGTAGGGAAAAGAAAGAGGGCGCGCGCGGTTGGGTCGCGCATGGCCCGGTCAAGCACGGGCAGGTTGTAACACAGGGTCTTTCCACTGGCCGTTCCGGTTACCACCACCACATTTTCGCCGGCCTGGGCAGCCTGCCAGGCTGAAACCTGGTGCGAATACAGGCGCGATATCCCGGTGGTCCCTTGCAGGTAATGCAGGAGATGCGGGTGCAGGTCGGGTGGAAAGTCTGAGTAACGCGCGCTCCGCTCGGGCTCAACATGCCAATCGACTACATTGGAAGCGACCGTTGGTTCTCGTTTCCATAGTTCGAGCAGGTGACCTGGCAGGTTGGAAGGTAAGACAAGCATGGTATATTTGCCGGCTATCGGGATGAACCGGAAAAGTGCAGCGGTGATGCAGCTGCGCCCGGCGCATAGAATGGTTAGTCCTGTTTTACCTCAATTTAGAACAAATATCAAGTAATTGGCTGGCCCCGGATGGTGGCTAAGGATTCTGCTTTCCCGCGAGCCCATAACGGGTTACAAAATCCCTACAAGGTGACAAGTTTTTTCGCGTTGTCGGGTATACTCAATTTAAGTCCATCTTCTTTTTCGAGATATCGCTATGACCGTTTTTACGATTGGTTTTGTCATCCTGTTGGGATGGTTTGTGGGTTGTTTTATCAATTATGTGGCGGATGTTTTGCCATTCACCCGGCGCTTTAGCCCGGTGGTATGCGCCAACTGCCAGACCCAGCAGCCTTTGCTAGATTACCTCCTGGTGCGCCCATGCCGATCCTGCGGCCAACGCCGGGGAATACGGGCCTGGGTCGTACAGATCCTGGCAGTGGCCGCGCTGCTGGTGATACAATCCTCTCCACCCGAGCGGTTGGGTTTTTGGGTGGGAGCAGTTTTACTGACCTTTTTCGGAGTTGTGGTAGTGATCGATATCGAGCACCGCTTAATCCTGCACCCGGTCAGCCTGGTAGGCGCTGTACTGGGGGCCGGGATCGGATTATGGCTGCATGGCTGGCAGTCAACCTTATTTGGCGGTCTGGCAGGGTTTGGAATTATGCTGGCCCTGTACTTCTTTGGGTTCCTGTTTGCGAAAGGGTTAGGCCGGCTGCGCGGCGAGTCGATTGACGAGGACGCGCTTGGTTTTGGGGACGTCAACCTGACGGGGGTGTTAGGACTGCTGCTGGGCTGGCCGGGCATCACCGCCGGTCTGGTTTTTGCGATTCTTATCGGCGGGGTCGGAAGCCTGATTGTACTGGTGTATATGCTCTTTACGAAACGCTACCATGCGTTCCAGGCCATTCCTTACGGGCCGTTTCTGGTCGCCGCGGGGATCTGGGCGCTGTTTTTTTAAGAGCAATATTCTGTGTTGCCTGGTGAAAGAAACTTCGTTCAACCCAGGAAATCCAGGTGAATTCAGGATCGATCATAGCGACTCTGAGATGGGTTCCGGGGGACGCTCTCTTGCTTCGCGACGCATTCCCCATTGATTCACCACAAGCGCCAGAGCAGCCAGCCCACCGCCGACCGCCAGGTTGAGCAGGTTGGCCTGCTCTCCAAAAAAGACCAACGAAACCACCACGGCGAGCGGGATTTTTAGATCATTGAAGATTGCCAACGTCCCGGCATCTACCTGGCGTGCGCCCAGGTTCCACAGAAAAAAGCACAGCCCTGAGGCAACTGCGCCCAGGTAAAGCAGAGTCAACCACTGCGCCCCGCTGATCGTGATCGCGTTCCAACGGGTGAATACAATCGCTGAAAGCGCGGCTGCCAGAAACCCGCCCAGGTAGGGCAATGCAAAGACCTGCCGGTCCACAATTTTTCTCCCGGTCAAGATTTTGCGGTAGTAGATCTGCCCGAAGGCAAAGCACAGGTTGGACGCCTGTACTACCAGGAAACCGGTCAGCGCACCCCACGGCATTGTCTGGCCCTGCACCAGCCATGTCCCTGCGACCGCCAGCGCCACCGCGCCCAGGCTGATCCACTGCATGCGCCGCTGGAACAGATCATTTACCAGAGTCACGTACAGCGGGGTAAAAATGGTAAATAACGCTACCTCATACGCCTTGAGGAAGTTGAAAGCGTACAGGTAAGCGATGTACATTCCACCATATTGGATCGCCCCGGCAAGAAGCAATCGCGCCCTGGTGCTCCGGTCAACCGACCCCACGCGGAAAAAGGGCAGAAACACCACCAGCGCGATCCCTAAACGGATGGCTGCGACCAGGTTTGAATCGACTCCGGACAGACTGGTTTTAATCAGGCCAAATGAGAAAGCCCAGATGAGTGAGACAAGAAGTAGAAAGCGCATAAGGAGTCCTTTGGAAGGCGGGGATACCTGAAGATCATTGGCTAGAAGCCTGCTTTAGCACAGATTAATGAAATGACTGGGGTTGGGTTTGAACTTCGTTCTCTGCCCGGCGAAGCTCACGTAGAATGCGCGCCGGAACCATTTGTCCGCGGCGCACCGCGTTTTGTCGCTCGTAAGGACGCATATTGATTTTGAATACAAAGTAGTGCAGGAATTCACCGAAGCCAAACAGATAAAAACCGGCGCCGAGCAGCACGTCCGGCAGCTCGGCTTGCGGCCCCAAAATGGTTTGCCAGAGCACCAGCGCGGGGAAGAGCAGCAGCAGCAAGATATTCACCAGATACACTGCCTGAAGCAGGTGCAGGCGCGCGCGGGCAGGGGTCTTTTGGAAGAAGCGGGCGTGGGCCAGCAGCCAGTAGATCCCGCCTTCAAGCAAAATCAGATTCAATGTCACAAGCCCCAAGATCGATAACGTATCGCGCTCACCAGGAATAAGACGGTTGACCTGCCAACAGAGAAACGAAAAGATGGGGATGTTGGCAATTTCAATGATCCCGGTCCACACCAACCACTGGTCCAGGGATTGTTTCGGGGCAGGGCCTGTCTGCATATTCATTGGATCCTCTCTTTCGGAGAATATTATAGGCTAGATCATGCGGCGCGCAAGTTCGAGAAAATTATTCTCTTCTCCTACTTTTGGGTTATAATAGAAAATATGTTCGATATAAAATGCGGTTTCTTTTATTGGATTGTTGAAAAACCGCCGATTTTTAGTACATAGAATGTCGAGGTAATGTATGGAAGGGATTTGCAGGAAACACCAATTCATCCCCGACAGCATCGCGTTTTCCGAAGACGACACAAACGCAATCATGTTCTTGAGCTGCACGCACTGCTACACTGTGCTAGAGGTGAGTCGCAAGGACTTATCCCCGGTTGACCAGGAGACGTTTGACCACCTGGCGAAGCGGCGGTTGAAGATCAATATCAGGGACCGCATCCGGTGAGTTTCAAGAAAAGGCCTTCCGGCTCCCGGCGTCCCAAAAAGGATTAGGGTTCTCGCTGCATATAACCCTCTTTCGGTAGCGATTGGTATTTTACCGGACCTCCAATGCGTTTCTGTGGGAAAATAGTGGATATCCTTTACTGGAAACCCATAGCAAAAAAGGAAGTCCTATGCAAGCGATACAAAAAGTGGCCATCCTGGGCGCCGGAGCGATGGGCGCTTATTTTGCAACACGTTTTTTTGATAGCCCTGGATTTTCAACCGTTTTAATTGCTGAAGGCCAGCGCCTTGTGAAGTTAAATCAGGATGGCCTGGTTGTAAATGGGAAATCCTATTTTATCCCCGCCATTCACCCGGAGGATGTAGATTCTACGGTCGATCTGATTATTGTGGCTTTGAAGCATCATCATCTCGCAGAAGCTGTTCGGAGTCTCGGTAAACTGGTGGGCGATTCGACGATTTTTATTTCTGTGATGAATGGATTAGAAAGTGAAGAAACGATTGGGGCAATCTACGGCATGGAGAAAATCCTGTACGCTATTTCACTTGGGATCGATGCGGTGCGCATTGAGAATCGGATTTCGTATACCAAACCGGGGATTTATTACTTTGGGGAAGCAAAGAACCTCTCCATCAGCCCCAAAGTAAGGCGCGTTCAGGAAGCATTTGATCGGGCTGGGATACGCTATGAAACGCCGGAGGATATGCTCCGCTGGTTGTGGTGGAAATTTATGGTGAATGTGGGGATCAACCAGGCATCCGCGGTCATGCACGCACCTTATGGTGTTTTCCAAACCGATCCAGATGCGCAGGGTCTCATGGAAGCCTTGATGCGAGAAGTGGTCACGCTGGCGAAGGAGCGAAATGTAAACCTGGATCAACAAGATATTGATAACTGGTACCCTGTTCTCAATCAATTATCGCCGGCGGGGAAAACATCCATGCTGCAAGATATTGAGGCAAATCGCAAAACTGAAGTGGAACTTTTTGCCGGAAAGGTGATTGAATTGGGGAAGGAACACGGGATTCCAACCCCGGTGAACCAAACCATATTCCAAATCATCCGGATCCTGGAGCAGAAGAACAGGGAAACTCTTTAATTCTTAAAGATGATCAACCTTCAAAAACGTTAAGATGGAGGTCTTGACTCGCTCTGTATAATTAATAAGCGACGGTCTTCTTTTTAGTACCTAAAGAGAAAGGACAGCGTATGGGCAAAAAAGTTCGGGTATTCCTGGGGGATAAGGATTTTGCTCGACTGGCGAAGCGAAGTAACTGTCAATCTTCTGACCAAAACTGTTTTTTCTGTGATTTGCTCGACTGCCAATTTGTGAACCAAAATGGCGGAAAATTACGGGTCGGACTTGTCCGCTTATTTGGAAAGGACATTTCTGTTTATTTCTCTCCACAGGAAGGGTGCTGGCTACCATACCCTGCCTGAACCAGGTATGTAGAAAAACTAAATAGTTTTAATGGAATGCAATTTTGCGGCACGAACGTGCCGCAAAATTCTTTTTTTTCGCCAATATGTCACACTTCCCATGGGTTTTGGCATATAAATAACTGGTAAGATCGATCCTTCAAATAAGGAGGCAGCCTTGATCAATCCCCAACAGATTGAAGAGTGGATCAGTGAAGTGGAGGGAAGGCCCACATCGGCGGCTGTAATCATCCGTTACATCGCAACCCGCCTGCGCGATTTAACCAGCCGGAACGAGGCGTTATTGGCTGAAAATATCGAGCTGCGCACCAATCAAAAGATTGAAGATTATGAAAGCCGGATCGCTAATCTCGAATACCAGCTCGATCTGCTCAGGCGCCAGATGGGCGGAGAGGTGAACGGGAAGGGGGCTTTCCAACCGGCAGCAGATACCCTCAGCTTCCTGGTCTATACGACCAAAGGACAGGTGCTGCGGACTGAATCTGCCACCGTGGGGTTGGGTTCGGGAACTGTTCTGGCAAGCTTTGCTCAACCCCCAGAAGGGGTAGGCCCGCTCAGGCTTCTGGCAACCATCCCAACCGAAGAACTATTATTTGTGTTCGACAGCGGGCGAACCGAGACACAGCCGGTCACAGCCATTCCCGTGAAAGACGGCGATGGGGGGAATCTCCTGGAAGGATGCATTTTTGGTGGAAGCGCGCGGTGGCGAAGAACTCGTAGAAATTCTTCCCGTGGCGCGCATGTCGCTGCATGACTGCTGTGTTCAGACCAGCCGGCGCGGCTGCACAAAGAAAATGATGAAGACATCTTTCGCATCCCATGTAAGCAAAGGCTTTATTGGCGCTGGAGTAAAAGGTAAGCCGGATCGGACCTGCAACCTGGTTCTATGCGAGAAAGAGGATGTGTTGGTGCTGGCCAGCCGGGAGGGATTTTTATGGACCCTGGAGGTCAACCAGCTGCCCTATACGATTGAGGAGGTGTTAAAACTAAGCACCACGGATTATCTCGTGACCAGCTTTGCGCTTCCTCCCGACCTGGGTTCGGCCTCCGGCCAAAAGCCAGCGGAAAATTTATCCATCCTGGTCCTTACCCAAAATGGCAAAGTGATCCACCGTGAAGCAAGCTGGTTGGAAAAAACCACCTCCTATAAAACCCGGGGTCAGGCCGTTTTCTCACAGGCAAGAAGAGAGGCTGGGGCGCGTATTGCCGGTGCAGTAGCGGTAAACGAGGAGGATTGGAGTGCTGCGTTGAACAGCAAAGGGGAATTAACATTGCACAAAGTATCTGACCTGCTGGAAAGCGGTTCCCTTTCCAACGACCCTTCCCTGGAGATAACGGAGTTTATCGCTTTCCGTTTATCCGGCGCGACCAAATCCTGAGTGGGAGGCCAACCGGCCGAACAGAGGAGAAAAGCATGGGCTTGAATGTTGGGATTGACTTTGGAACCTCCAACTCTGGCGTTTCTTACAGCAAAGATGGCAAGGTTTCGATCCTACCGATCGATCATAAGAATATCGTGCCAGAAGTTGTAAAAACCATCCTGTATATAACCCGCGACGACAAGTGCTTTATCGGCCAGGAAGCGGTTGAAACGTATTACCGGCAAAATGTAAACCGGAAGCGCAGGTACGTAAAGAAGTGGGTTGGGGAAGTGGAGTACCGCGGGTCAGACATGTTTTATGTAACCGATGTATACGCATATGTCGATGAGTTGATGCCGGGTCGACTGCTGCAGTTTCTCAAGACGGCTTTGCGCACGGAAGGGTTTGAGGGCACGCTGATTTTTGATCGTTTTTACAGCACCGCGGATATCATCACCGTTTATTTGCGCGAACTTAAGCAGCGTGCTGAGACGCTATTGAGGGACGATATCACCGGTGTAACCCTTGGACGGCCGGTGAAGTTTTCCAATAAAATTGAGCAAGATCGGAAATCGGAAGAAACCCTCCGCCAGGCCGCTTACGAGGCCGGTTTCAAAGATGTGCGCTTTGAATTCGAGCCGGTAGCCGCCGCGTTATATTATGAGCTGACCCTACAACACCCGGAAAATGTGTTGATCTTTGACTTCGGCGGTGGCACACTGGATATTACGATTATGCGCCTGGGGGACCCGCGGAACCGGAAAGTATACGCTAACGGCGGCATCGATATAGCCGGGAGTGACTTTGACCGGGCAATTATTCAAAAGCGGATGCTGACTCACTTTGGTAAAGGCCAGGTTGATCACCGGCATGATATTATGGAACTGGTAAACGCAGTTTCCGATTGGATGGTCCTGCCAGAGCTAAGTCTCCCAAAGGCGCGGCTCAAGCTGGTTCAGGCGATTCTTGAAGGGGAAGCGCCGGCGCGGTTGAAGACGTTGGAAACGCTCATATTCAACGATCTTGCTTTTTCCTTCTACAATACGGTGGAAGCTGCAAAAATCGCTTTATCCAATCAAGGCGCTGCGGTGATTAGCCTGAAAGATAAGGATATTGATATTTGGGAGCTTTACACCCGCTTTCAATTTGAGAGGGACATTCGCGAGTATCGGGATAGGATCGAGCAGGTCGTCTTCGAAACCGTGGGTGCTTCCGGGCTAGACCTGGAACAGATCGATGCGGTGGTAAAAACCGGTGGATCATCCAACATCCCGGCTTTTTCACACATGCTGGGGCAAATCTTCGGCTCGGAAAAGGTAAAGGCAAGCAGCGCATTTAGCAGCGTCACCGCGGGCCTTGGACTGCGGGCAGTTCAGTCAATTTAAAGTTCCCCATTTTCAATCCCATCATTTATAATAGCCATTGACCAAATCTTCACCCAGAAGCTTGTCATGCGGTGCGCTGATGCATCATCCGTCGATGTCGCATCCGTATAGGACCCAGGTATGCCATCTCATTCTCTCCAAGTATTTACCGGTTCCTCTCATCCTGAATTGGCAATCGAAATTGCCCAAATCCTCAATATTCCCCTTGGACAAACGATAACCACACCGCTGCCAGATGGTGAAATTCACGTCCGTGTCGATGAAGTTGTGCGGGGGAAGGACATTTTTTTTCTGCAAACGGGCAGCCATCCGGTAAATGACCATATTGTTGAAACCTTGCTGTATCTGGATGCATTCCGGCGGGCCAGCGCGGAATCGGTGACTCTGGTAATTCCATATTTCCCATATGCGCGCCAGGAACGAATGTCAGAAGGACGCGAGGCAATTAGCGCGCGGGTGGTCGCAGATCTGTTGGAGAACCAGGGGGTAAGCCGGGTGGTGTACGTGGATATTCACGCGCCGGCCATACAAGGGTTCTTTAAAGTCCCGGTAGACCCACTATCGGCGGTGCCGCTGTTAAGCGCATACTTTCACAAAGCTGAGTTTTCGAACTCGATCATCGTTTCCCCAGATGTTGGTCGCGCCAAAGTAGCCGGCAAGTATGCGGAATTAACGGGCCTCCCCCTGGCGATTATCCACAAGCGAAGAGAAAATTTTTCAGAAACCCGCGCTACGCATTTGGTGGGAGATATTTGTGGTAAGCAGCCAATTGTCATCGACGATATTATGGCAGGTGGGAGCGTTTTAAAAGAGCTGGATGTTCTTTACGAAAATGGCGCTGTTGGGAAAACGTATCTGGCCATCACTCATCCGGTCCTGTTACCAAAAGCGCTGCGGTTAATCGAGCAAGATGACCGGATTGGCAAAGTGGTGGTAACCAACACATTGCCAGTTTCGCAAGAAAAAAGGAATGCAAAGATCGAGGTAATTTCCATTGCCCCGCTTCTGGCGGGTATAATTCAGGATATCCACGAGGGGCGCAGTATTTCTCCAAAATTAGTATTTTGTTGAGCGTCACAAAAAACGTGCGGGGGGCAGTAAAACTTTGCGCCTGCATCAACCAACAACAAAGGGAAAGGGATTACACAATGAAAAAAATCAGGCAGTTGAAGGTACTATTCCCATTGGCTATTTTCCTACTAATAGCGGTCACTGTGGGAGTATCGGTTCGGGCTCAGGAACTGCTGGCCCCGCCGTATAAATCATATTTTCCGGTTATAGCGAACACTCAACCGATCGCTTCGCGTTGGATTGGCCCAGAAGGCGGAACGGTTAACGTATTGGCGTCCGATCCAAACAACTCGGATATTCTTTATGCTGGGACCGTTGCATCCGGTGTTTATAAGACAACAAATGGTGGCCTCAGCTGGTTCGCGATTAACAACAATATCAAGACTCTACAGATCCTTTCGCTGGCGATTGATCCGGTAGAAACCTATATTATTTTTGCGGGTACAGACGGACAGGGAGTTTACAGATCATTGGATGGCGGTGTAACCTGGGTTGCAGTGAATCAGGGGATTTCCGCGAATGAGTCCGTCTATGCGCTGGCGGTAAACCCGGGAAACACCGATCTTATTTATGCTGGCACGCGAACGAAAGGTACGAATAATGGCAATCTTTATAAATCGGTTGATAAGGGAGCCAACTGGTCAGCCGTTTTGCCCAGAACGGGGAATTGGTTTAACGCATTGGCAATCAACCCCAATAAACCCTATATTATCCTGGCGGCGACTGAGTATAATGGCCCGATCATCTCTACCACTTATGGGGGTTTGAATGAATGGGGTGGAACGACCATTACTGCTGGCGATCGAACCACCGGGACAGCCCTTGCGTTCGATCCGCGATCCGGAACCGACCGGGCTTACTTTGGCGCCTGGAATAATGATTTTTACAGCTCTGTCAACAACGGCGCAAATTGGACGCTCTCTGATACCGGGCTAAGTGATACGAATATTTCCAGAAATGGGATTGCAATCGATCCAAACCTCCCGAACACGGTTTACCTGGCCGCAAGCAAAAGCAGCGTCGCGGGTGTTTTGAAATCGATCAACAAGGGAGAGAACTGGTCGGGGGCCGGGCTGAATGGCAAAAAGGTGAATACCGTCGCCGTTCCACGCGGGATCCTGTATACAGTTTATGCTGGAACAGACCAGGAAGGCGTCTTTAAGAGCGTGGATGCGGGAGCGAACTGGGTTCGAAGCGCATCCGGTTTAGGCGCGTCCTATGTGACCGGGATGGCGTTCAAGGGTACTTCTACTTACTACAGCGCTACGTACGGCGGAGGAATTTTACAGTCGACCAACGCAGGCGCAAGCTGGACAGATTTCAACACAAACCTGGGCGATTTAAATCTTAATGGCCTGGTGCAGCATCCTACTCAGCCCAATATCATTTATGCGCTCACTGTAAGCAACGGGCTACGCCGGAATGACGTAAATACAACGACTGGATGGTCACCCGTCGCAGGGCTTCCTTTGCAGTTCGAGCGAGCAAACTTTGCGCTGCGGGATGATCCTACCACGGCTGTGGCATCTACCGCAGTGGGCGTCAATGGGTTGGCCTTTGCCCCATCAGATTCTAATATAGCCTATCTGGCCACCAACGGTGGCGGAGTGTACAAAAGCACTAACAGCGGCACCAATTTTGCTCCCAAGGGCCTGATGAACGAAGTCATCAAAAGTGTTGCCGTAAACAAGAGCGATCCGAACATCGTCTATGTTTCCACAAGCACGAAAGGTGTTGTGAAACGGTCTTCCGATGGCGGAACAGCCTGGGCAAGCCTGGTACTGCCAGATTCAGAAATCCAGAAAGAAGTAAACGCTGTGGCTATGTGGCCAGGCGAGACCGACAAAGTCTGCGCGGGTACAACGAATGGCGTGTGGAGATATAACGGAACCAGTTGGGAAGCGGCGGGCCTACAGGGATATACGATAACCAGCCTGGTTGCTGACCCGCAGTTATCCGGAATCATTTTTGCGGGAACGAACGGGGGTGCTTTTTACACCCGCAACCTGAACAATTGGACCGCAATTGATAGCAGTACTGCCGGTATGCAGATTTCATCGATCAATTTCAACCCAGACCCTGCCGAGTGGTCAATCCTATATCTCGGTACTACCGAACATGGCGCACTGCGGACGAACCTGTATCGGTAAACCTTTCTTTGTCAACGAACCTTACTATTTGATAAAATAGGCAGTCAAAACACAAGCAGCCGGTGATCTTGATCAGATTACCGGCTGCTTCATTTCACTTAATCAATATACAGGCCTATGAAACGATCTATTCCCTGTTGAAAGACCAGGCAGTATATCTGTTATTTTTAATGCGGGCCAGCCTCAATCACCGCGGCGGGAACGGCATCTTCAAACTGGTGAAAATTTTGCTCAAACCGTTCGACCAGCATGTGGGCTTGCTTTCGGTATGCTTCGGCATCCGTCCAGGTTTTGATCGGGTGCAGCAGGTCTGTTGGGATTCCAGGGCAGGCATCGGGTATCCACAAGCCAAAACTTTCTTCACGTTGAAAGGCAGTATCATCCAGTTGGTGCAATAACACTGCTTTGATAATCGCACGGGTGTACGGCAAAAGTATGCGGTGACCCAGCCCATAGGGTCCACCCGTCCACCCGGTGTTGATCAGCCACACGTTTACCTGGTGTTGCCGGATCTTTTCTCCCAACAGGTCGGCATAAACATGCGGGTGCAAGGGTAAAAATGGCGCTCCGAAACAAGCCGAGAATGTTGCCAGAGGTTCGCTGCCCAGGCCTTTTTCTGTGCCGGCTAGCTTGGAGGTGTAGCCAGAGAGGAAATAATACATCGCCTGTTCCGAAGTCAGCCTGGCGAGAGGTGGCAGGACCCCAAAGGCATCCGCGGTGAGGAAGAAGATGTTTTCTGGGTGCTCCGCATATCCATCGACGGAATGGTTCGGAATAAACTCCAGCGGATAGGCAGCCCGCGTATTTTCTGTTAAGTGGTCATCATCAAAGTTTGGGATGCGGGTTTGGGGATCGTATATCACGTTCTCCAGCACGGTCGCGAAATGGTTTACGGCCTGCCAGATTTGCGGTTCAAGCTTCGCGCTCAAATGAATGGTCTTGGCATAGCAGCCGCCCTCAAAATTAAACACCCCCTGGTCCATCCAGCCGTGTTCATCGTCACCGATCAGACGGCGGTCTGGGTCTGAGGAGAGGGTTGTTTTCCCTGTGCCAGACAGGCCAAAGAAAAGCGCTACATCGCCATGTTTACCGATATTCGCCGAGCAGTGCATCGAGAGAATATCGCGCCTGGGCAGGATGTAATTCATCACACTGAAGACGGCTTTTTTGATCTCCCCTGCATAACTGGTGCCGCCGATCAGCACCAGCCGTCGATCGAAATCAAAGGCAATCACGGTTCCCGAATTGGTTCCATCCTCTTCTGGACTTGCTTGAAAGTCCGGGCAGTGGATAACGGTATAGTCCGGCTTATAGTGGGTGATCTCGTGATTCGTCAGGCGCCGGAACAGGTTATAAGCAAAGAGACTGGCCCAGGCCCGCTCGGAAACAATTCGCACGGCAGTCCGGTAAGACGGGTGCGCGCCAACATGCATATCCTGCACAAATACATCCCGTCCTTGCAGGTACGCGCTCATTTTTTGATAAATCTGTTGAAATTTTTCAGGCGCGAGCGGCTGGTTGACTTTCCCCCACCAGATGGCTTCATCATCCAGGCTGCTGGTATGCGCTACAAACTTATCATCGGGTGATCGACCGGTATGCTTACCCGTGTGGACCACCAGAGGTCCGCTGGCTGCCAGCTGACCTTCCTGGCGAAGGAGCGCTTGTTCAATGAGTTCGGCTGGAACGAGGTTCCAGAAGACACTCTTTAAATTCTGCAAACCGTGGATTTCCAGCCCATACGGGCCAGATAAACCAATGTTTTGCATTCTGGATTTCTCCTGTTTATTAAAGAACGGATTAGGGCGCCACTTTGCCTAACAAACGCGGATACCAATACCATAAAACATCGCCGGCTGGTTTGCTGCGGGTAGATGTAGAACCATCTTTCAACTCCACCGGCGCATAGAAACCAGAAGCATAAAAACCGGTGATCCAGGAACGTTGATTGATCACAGTGAGAGCAGCACTGTAAACAAGCGCCTGGTCTTTGAAAGAGAGTTCCGCCGACGCATATTTCTGGGCGGGACGTTGGAAGGCATCAGATGGCAGGCAAGTTCCATCACTATCCACGCAACCATCAAAGGCCCCGTGGACAGAAGGGAACTGAAGACCAAGAATAATGGGATGATTTGTTGTTTCTTGCAGTGCGAGGATATCGGTATCCAGGATTTTCGTGATGCTCTCCTCAAGCTCGGCCTGGCTGGCCTGATCTGCCGCTATGACCGGGGCCGAGAGTTGAACATACAGCAGGTCCACATCCTCTTTGATAAATTCAGGGATAGGCGGGAGCGCCCCCGCATACGGGACCATCCAGGCAATTTTCCCGGAATAGCGCGCGCGTACGTTCGAAAGCAGCTTGTGCCAGCGCTCGCCGGCGTCACCGGGAACGTTTGAGGACGTGCCATCTACCAGCGTCCCTCCAGGAAGCGCCGGGATCAGTGTTTCATCGCCTATTACCAATGTTTGGGCTCCCGTTTGCGTAGCCAGGTCTGCGTGGTAAAGAAGAAATGTCTGGTAGCGGTCAAACCAGCTTTGCCACCAACCCTCATCGCGGGCAGCCGATTGCCACCATTTTTGGGGATCTTCGTTATACTGGAGAACCGGGTGGATAGCGATTCCCAAACCTTTTTGTTGTGCCTGAACGGCTATTTTTGTCAGGTCAAACCAAAGCGGGTCCTGACCTGGAACAGGCGCAATCACTGGCGGCACTTTATGGGTCAGGCGCCAGGTTGGTGTAAGCATAACCGTATTGGCGCCAATTCCCTGGATACTTTCAAAGGCCCAAACAAAATAGGGCTGCCAGGAGGGGTGGTAACCCGGCAAGAATTCTACGCCGGCCTGGAAACTTGCATCCCGGGCGGCAATCTTCGTGCCGGATACAATAACCGGCTCGCTGACCTGATCAAACCATGCCCAGGCATTCACGGTATCTTGAAACGCCTGGTCGGTAGATTTAGGCGAAAACGTGCTTCCCTGTGCCTCGTCTCCCTGAGTATCGACCGCGTCAGCCGTGCCACACTGGTCATTGCGGCAGTAGCGGTAGCTGGCGCTGCTAAACGCGTTCAAGGGGTTGTAGAGCACGTAGAACCAGCGATTCTTGCTGATCGGCCACATCGGGATGGGCTCTGTCCAACCAAATGGATTGAACTGGATGGAAATGGTATCGGAAACAGGCGTGTTCTCTGGAACGGTTACAGTGAAAGAAACGGGGGCAAAATCACCGGTTTTCCAGGTATCAATGGTGTCTTCAATGGTCGTGTCCCGTTCAGGGACAATGAACTGCCGGGTGCGGATGGCCCCTCCGGCGCTTCGTTCGGCATTCCAAAAACCATCCCCAAGCGTGTATTTATAGCGCAGGTCTAGACCGGCGGGTAGTTTGAGTGTTATCGAGTAGCGTCCGTCCGGCATAACTGCCATTAAAGGCGCCCGAGAAGCAATCACGCTTGCCCCACCTTTTAGATCGGCAAAGGTATTCCCGAGCGGCAAGGTATTCCCCACAAGCCGAATTGGCACCCCTTTTAAGTTATCCTCCGGCGGGCGGACAAAAAAAGTGACGTTGACCGTTTTCGTAGGCTCAAGCAGGACCAGGGCCGGGGTCGTTGAATCGGGTGCCACCACTGCTCCTTGCTGAAACGGGCGGAAGGCTCCTTCCAGGCTGTAAACCACCAGGTTATGCGTACCGGGCGGCAGGCCCTCAATCAGGAAACTGCCATCCGAGGCGGTCAGGGTTTGCATTCCGCCCGCGCTTACCAGCGCGTTCACCACCGGCGCATTATTGCTTTTGTTTGCGACCTGCCCATGGATCCGGCCCAGCTGGCTGCTGGTCGCCATCGATTTCCAGGCGGCGATAAGATCATGCACCACGCCGGGTCCATCTACGGTATATAAGCGATAGCGGACCTGTTTTCCCTGGCTGGTATATTCAATCCCAATCGGGTCATTATCGCGCAGGTAGCGATATTTTAAAACCGACCCAACCCCGAAAGGAACGGCCAGTTCAAAATTTCGTCCATCCTTCGCTTGTAACTTGTGCCGCACCGGATTCAAGGCCAGCCCGGTGACTTCGTCAAGAAACTCAATGTATAAATTTTGGCCCTCATCAAGCGCAGCCGGTACCTGCACCGCAAAGGTTATTTCGGCTTGTGGGATCTCTTGCGTTTTTTCCTTGGGATTTGGGGAAACGTTCGTGCCAGTCAGACCAATATCCTGGCAGCCGGCGAGAAGCACTGCAATGATGACGCAATGAACGAGGCTGACGAGAATGCGATGAGAAAAGGTGCGAAGCGCCGACATCAACTTTCCCCTTTCAGATATATGCAATAAATTTTCCCCAGGAGGAATAAACCCTGGGGAATGAGAGCATGCTATTTACGATGTTGAGGTCCGGAAAGCCTGTAAAATTTCATCCTGCCGGGCAGCCAGAGAGCCCAATACCCCATTGACAAACCGCGGGGTGCTGTCGGAACCGTACATTTTTGCCATTTCAATGGCTTCATTGATCGCCACTTTTATGGGCGTTACGCCAGTAACCGCAAATTCCCATAAGGCAATGCGCAGAATATTGCGATCAATAACTGCCACCTGGTCCATGGGCCATTCTGGCGCGTGCTGCGCAATAAAATCATCCAGCTTGGGGACAATTGGCAGAACACCAAATACGATCTGCCGGGCAAATTCCGCCAGGCTGTTATCCATTGGCTCGTCTAGCAGCCGTTCTTCAAGGGCTTGGGCTGGCGAGTGACCGGAAATATCAATTTCGTAAAGAGCTTGCAAGGCGACACTACGTGCCTTGGTTCTAGACTTCATAGGGTTAGGTCTCAGGCTGCGAACTATAGTCGATGTCTTCAACGTGAACGTTTACTTTGCCCACTTCCATCCCGACCATTTCGGAGATAGCCCGGGCAACCTGGGCCTGGATATTATGACTCACTTCTCGTACATTAATATCGTGCTGCATGATCACGTAAATATCGGCGTATACGCTGTCATTTTCAACATCGATGCGAACGCCTTCATTCACATTAAATCCTCGCTTGAAGAACTGGTTCACATCGCCGGGGGCTGTGCTCAACCGGCTGACGCCTGGGATGCTCAGAGCAGTCAGGCGCGCAATGGTAATTAGCACTTCCGGAGCGATGGTTGTTTTTCCAGGCGGATGAGGCAAATTCTCCATAAATTCTCCGCAATTTGAAAATTGTGTTTCTTTACTCGCTTTATTATATTCCAAACGAGATTTTCTATGTGATGTATTTCTTGTGCGGTTTGCGTTAGAACGTGGGGATCGTATTGGTTGCGCGAGGGAGAATGGCGATGCTGCTCAATTCGGATGGGGCAGGGGACAGGTGTTCGGCAGCCAGCCGGAATGCCTGATCCAGATTTGCGGCAGGCGTCATCAACAGCCCGGAAACCAACCCGGCCGGTATGCTGGATACCAGGATAATCGTTACCCTGGCTGCATCGCGAGCTACTTGAAAGGCTTTATGCGGGCCAACACGGAAACCCAGGCGCTGGAATTTCGTAAACACATCCTGAGGAGAAGTTACGTCATGCATAAATTCTTCATACGCCGGGCTGCCGCTGCCTTCGGGGCATTCAGCTACCAGAATGATCACCCCACCATCCCGTGTGAAAAGCGAAGCATGGGTGAGGGCTTTCTGGGACTGGTAGAAGTTGATATCTTTTGGCGCGCCGCCTGCCGAGGCAATGACCAGGTCGTATTTTTTGCCGGCTTTCACCTGGCAAATTTCCTGGCTGATGGGAATCCCGGCCTGCAGGACCGCATCTGGCCCACCACTGACCGCGCGCACAATCTTTTTATCGCCGTTCAGGATGGCGTTCAGCGCAAATTGTACCTGCATTGCGCGGCCTATCTCTTCGATATCCTGGCGCAGCGGGTTATGCTCAAATGCAGCAATTCGCGCGCCCGGCTCGCTGAGCATGGCATGGTTCGGATTGATCGTTTCGCGGCCGGCCAGGCCAATTGCGGCTGTTTTATAACCACCCGAAAAGCCCGCGAAATGGTGGGGTTCGATATTCCCTACCACAATACGCAGGTCGGATTCAATAAAGCGCCGGTTAGCCCAAATGGGCGTGCCGCGGGTGGTGGTTCCCAGATTTACCAAATTTGCCGCATCATCACAGTTGTGCGAAACCACCTTGTATTTGTGGAAAACCGCGCCGGGGAGGATGCGGTTGTATTCGGCGGGGGGTAAGGGCAGATGGGTCCCGGTAGCAATAAAAAAGGTAATCGCTTCCTCTGGTACGCCCGCGGCATGCAGCGCATCCAATAAGGGCGGCAGCAAATGCTCGTGGGGCACAGGGCGGGTTTTGTCATTGATCGCAATCGCCACCGTTTTTACTGGCAGGTATGCGGATAAAGGCTTACCATCGACAGGCCGGTCAAGAGCATCGCGGACCACCTGCAATGGATTTTCAGCGGGTTGAACATAGGGAGGTTCAATCCAATCTACGCAATACGTGGCAGGGATTTCCAGGCTTTGCTGTTCATGACCATAGAGTAGGTGGAAGACAGGCATATTCATTTTCCCATATCCCGATAAGGGGTATCTTTTTAATAAATTGGCCCGCTTCTCAACGAGGCCACGACTTCATCACCCCGCAAGCCCATACAATTGACGCCTTGCACAACACCTTCGGTGGGGGGGATCTCGCTGGATGGGAAACGGATCACTTTCCCTAAACGCGAAACGATGAACAGGTCATCATTCTCCTCGACGGTGGCGACGCCAGCAACTTTATTGCATTTCATGGCAATTTTTCCGCTGCCGCCAGGTGATTTGTTCGGCGCAAATCCGCTCATCAGGCGGATGGTTCCACGACCATCGGCGCCCAGGATAAAAACACTGCTATCCGGGTACACTGAGGTCACGCCCACAACCCGGTCGTCGCCTGATAAGCGGATCCCCTGATCGCCCTGAGGAGCAATCGATTTCTCCGCGAAACGGATCCCAATACCCTGTTGGGTAATCACGAATAATTCTGATTCACCTGGCGTCCAACATGCCCCTGCCAGCGGGCCAAAATCGTTGTAGTTGAAAAGGGAGGTGCCGGGACGCATATGTTCCCCAAACAGGTGATGGCGCAAGCAGCGCACGCGCCCGCTTTCACTGACCAGGGCGATATATCCTTTTGCCTGCTCTGGTAATATCGTTACCAGCGTCTCATCGGGCTCAAGGCCGAACCGTTCAGTAGCCAGACTGCCTTTTGCAAAGATGGGCGTAGCGGCAATCGCATTCAGCGACTGGCGAAAGACGCGGGCCCGGCTGGTGAAAAATAAAAGGTTCTGGTTTTCTTCCGCGCTGCTAAGTAGAACGGGGAAGTCCGGCGGATCAATATCAAAACCAAACACCCCCATGCCGCCGCGGTGCTGGCGAGAGTACAAATGCCGAAAAGCACGCTTGGCCAGCCCCAAATGACTGACCATGATGATATTGACCGTGGTTTCATGTTCAGCAGGCAGCGCCTCTGCCGCTCGCTCCGCGGCCAGTTCGCCGCTTTCGGTTTCAGGAATACTACCAATGCGTGCCTGACGAACACCAGTCTTCTTCTCAAGGAATTCGATGTAGGCAATTATCGAAGGGTCAAGGTTACTTAAGTCTGGACGTTGCATTGCGTCTAATCTCTCAACGGGAATTTCGACAAAGCAGTCTCTGGCGCCTGGGCCAGGAAGATCACAAGATATAATTGTAACATGATAACCCCAGACTCAATTACCATCCGCGTTGCTTGCCTGGAGGATGCAGCGCTTTTATCCGAACTCGGTGCAGAAGCATTTTCGCAGGCCTTTGGCAAAGATAACACCCCCGAGGATATGGCCGCGTATCTGGCCGGTTCTTTTAGCCCTGCCAGGCAGGCCGAAGAACTGTCCCGCCCGGGATCAACATTTTTTATCCTCGAATCGGCTGGGAAGACGGCCGGGTATGCCCACGTCCAGGAAAGCCGGCCGCCAACCTGTATTACAGGTAGCCGGCCGGTGGAGCTGTCCCGTTTCTATTTATTGCGGGATTGGATCGGTAAGGGGTTGGCTGCTCCGCTGATGCAAGCCTGTATTGCTGAAGTCCAGGGTAGGGGAGGGGATGTGCTGTGGTTGGGGGTATGGCAGAAGAATGCAAGAGCCATTGCTTTTTACAAAAAGAGTGGGTTTGAGATCGCGGGTACACAAACCTTTCTGCTGGGCAGTGATTTGCAGCACGACTATGTTATGCGGCGGAGTTTGTCGGGGTAGGGGTTATTTCCGCCTGGAATTGTCCCTACCGGGGATAAAGCAAATTTATGCTTTTGATAACTATCATTATCAAAAGCATAAATTACCCTATATACAAGACCGATAGGATACCCCTACTTCTATTTGATGGACTATTTTGGCAAGGTATGAAAAACATATATTAGCGCTGCAAAATCTGTAGGAAAATCCTTGAGAACCGGTTGAGCAGACCCGCATGCATTAGAGCTACTCTGTTCCCATTGATCATGACAGGCGCCCCCCCAGTCGCCTCTTGAAATGTAGCGTTCCACATGACTGCGTTGATTTTCTCGGATTTAATGCTTCCCCTATTTTTGTACACAGCGTGTATAATGTATAATGTATTTCAGGGTTGCGGGCACGCTTAGTGCCCGCAACCCTGTTATTACCCTACCTCTACTTTAATAACTGTAATTGTCCCCGGATTGCGCCAGATGGAAACTCAGTTGTATGGACGTTCACATAGTAATCAGAGGGGGTCTTGACAATTGCCTGGATCAAGGTTGGATCGACGCCGCTGACACAACCAGCGGACACACCTTCCTCACCAGGCGGATTCAGTAATAAGTGATACGTATATCGCCTAAATTCGGATTAAACCTACGGGGTAGAAATATGCCCTTCTTAATAGGATAGTTCCCGAATAGCTTTGTGCCTGCAAATCAGGTAAAATTGATAAATATTAGGGTGGTATTGGCAAAGGTAAGGGAAGTGAGGCGCAAACAGATCTGGAATTTTATAAAATTGACCCGCCCGCTTTTTTTAATGGGCGGATTGATGCTGTATTCCCTGGGGGGAGTAATCGCAATTTTCGAAGGGGCGCAGTTCCATGTATTGCGCTTCATCAGCGGGCAGGTGCTGGTGACCGCGATCCAACTGATGACCCATTACGCAAACGAATACTTTGATCAGGAAGGCGACCGGCAAAACAGCTCGCGCACCTGGTTTTCGGGCGGCAGTGGCGTGCTCGCTTCCGGCGATCTTTCACCGGCAGTTGCACGGAAGGCCGCGTTTCTTCTGGTTGGAATATCGCTGCTCGCGCTCATAAATGCGGGCCTGCAAGTGCCCGTCGTATTCATCCTGGGATTGGTGAGTTTCATCGCGGCCTGGTCCTACTCGGGCCCACCGTTTGCCCTGGTGAATACTGGATGGGGGGAATTATCCGCTTCCATGGTGGTTGCATTCCTGGTTCCGATCGTTGGATATGCGATGCAGTCGGGCGGCAGCATCAGCAGCACGGTGATTATCACCAGCCTGCCCCTGGTATTGATCCACCTGGCGATGCTCATCGCGTTTGAGATCCCCGACTATAAAGCAGATCAAGCCGTTGGAAAGCGAACCTTATGCGTGCGCTTCGGCGAAGAACAGGTGGCGCGCTTGCATAACTATGCCATTGTGCTGGCGTTCTGCGCGATGGTTGGACTATCGATCATTCGTTGGCCGGGCGCGCAGTTTGCCTGGCTGGCTTTCCCACTGGCCTTATGGCAGTCCGCAACCATCCGGCGCTACTTGCACCGGGCCAGCTTGCACTATCATAACCTGACAATCGGAGCCCTGGGATTGTTTGCCATCACCGCCGGGCTTTGGCTGGCCGGCTATGCCTGGCTGTACTTCAACAGCTAAAAAAGGGAGGGAATAAACGGATGAGCATATGTACGCGCGACGAAAAAACTGGCCGCTCGAACGGGTGGAGCTTTCCATGGGGATGCAAAGTATGGAAAGTACCGCAGCCATTGATCCCAATGTTACGGGTGGCGAGGATGCAAAAGTACGCCACAGCTGGATCGAATCGAGCCTGACCCTGCATGGCCCCCTGACCCAGGAGCAGATGCAGCGTCTGGAACAGATCTCCAACCGCTGCCCGGTGCACCGCGCTCTGAGAGGCCAGATTGAGATCCGAATGACGGTCAGCAACCTGCAAGTCACCTAGTCAGAAAAGGACTCAGCGGTGCTGGGTCACCCCAACCTGCTGGCACATATCCAGCACCGGGCAGGTAGAACAGCGCGGCAGCACTCCCGTACAGATGTGTTTGCCAAACGGAACCAGAAGCTGGTTGATTGGCAGCCAATACTTCTTTGGCAGCTTTTCCACCAGCGCCTGGGTCGTTCGTTCAGGTGAATTGGTCCGCACATATCCCCAGCGGTTGGTAACCCGGTGGACGTGTACATCCACGCTGATTTTTTCTGCCCCGCAGGCGATGCCCATCGCCAGGTTGGCGCACTTAATGCCTACCCCGGAAAAAGAAAGAATTAATTCCTCATCGCAAGGCAGCTCACCACCGTAATCGGCGACCAAACGCTGGGCAATTGCCAGGATCTGGACCGCCTTCCGCTCGTGAAATGTACAGCCGTAAATCAGGCGGTCGATCTCCGCAACCGTCAGCTGGCTGACCGCCTCCGGCGTTCGCGCTCGGGCAAACAACTGCCGCGCCAGGCGAATGGAAACCTCATCCAGGGTGCGGATGGAAATCATGCAGGCGACCAGCTGCTCAAAGGGCGAACGATAGCCATCGTCGGCGAGTTCAAACATGGCCGCCTTCGGGTACGGTTTTACCGCTTCCCGAACCTGTTCCATTACCACATCGATATCCAAGGGTACTTTGTTCATCCTATGCTCCTGCTTTCCAGTCACTTCCCCCATTGTTTTCCCCTTCCTATTAAACACGAAAACGCCGCAAATTGCTTCCCCCTGCCCTATTGATTTTATTGAGAATTGTAAGGGAATTTCAACGCCGATTCGGTTGACTAGACAACTTTGGCGGAGTACAATCGCGTATAACGGTTTTTGAGGCATTCCAATAAGGTTTATCCGTATGAGCGAACTCACTTCTTCTGGTTCGAATCAGGGCGTTTATCGGTTTATTGTCCGCCCAATCGCTGGCGATGATCCCCGGTCGATGGGCTATTTGGCCGACTCTCATGCGCTTGGCTTTTCCAACATCGAACAAATCCACTGTTATGATTTGTTCTTTATCGAGGGTTATATGAAGAACGAAGAGGCGGCGTTCCTGGCCGCCCGACTGCTTTCTGACCCTCTAACCCAAACGATAGAATGGGCGCGGCTAGACACACCAGCCGCGCCCGTTTCTTTCTTCCAAACCAGCCAGGGCGCGGAGGAACACACACGCGCTGTAGAGCGCCTGGCGCGCTCCTCCGAGTGCGTGGTCGAAGTTGCCTTACGGACCGGGGTAACCGACCCGGTGGCGGAACAAATTGTACGCGCCGCACATGTTCTCGGCATTCACGGCGTACAGCGAGCATCGACCGGGCAGCAGTTTATCATCCTGGGACGCGACATCCTGGCTGAACAATTGAACCAGCTTGCCGGCCGCCTGCTGGCCAATCCGACCATCCAGCGGTTTGCACTGGGCGCCATCGAAGCAATATTCCCACACCCGGCCAGCGCCAGTGGAAAAGTCGAGTGGATGCCCATCCGGGAGCTGACCGGGGAAGGCTTGCTGGCGCTGTCTGCGGAGCGCCGCGCGGCGCTGGATCGCGAGGAAATGCTTGCCATCCAGCGCTACTTCCAGGCAAAACAGCGCGACATGACCGATATCGAGTTTGAAACCATTGCCCAAACCTGGAGCGAGCACTGCGGCCATAAAACGTTCAAAGCCCGCATCACCATCGAAAACCCAGGCGAAGGTATTTCAGGCCGCGGCCCGGCGGAAAGCCAGGTGGATAACCTGCTGAAAACGTACTTGCGCGCGGCAACCGATAAAATCAATGCCCCCTGGGTGCGCTCGGCATTCGTTGATAACGCAGGGATTATCGATTTTGATGATCAGTACGAAGTATCCTTCAAGGTTGAAACGCACAACCACCCTTCCGCCATTGAACCATTTGGCGGAGCGAATACCGGCATAGGCGGGGTTATCCGGGATGTAATTGGCGTCTCCGCGAAACCAATTGCCGCCACGGATGTATTGTGCTTTGGCATGCCAGATGCGTCGATAGATGATCTGCCGGCGGGGGTATTCCATCCGCGCCGGATCCGCTCCGGCGTCGTTTCTGGCGTGCAGGATTACGGCAACAAAATCGGTCTGCCCACGGTGAGCGGTGCGATCTGGTACGACGCCGGTTTCACATCCAATCCACTGGTCTTCTGCGGCTGCGTGGGTATCGCTCCCAAGGGAAGCCACCCGCGCGAGCCGCTTCCCGACGACCGGGTGATTGTGTTGGGCGGCGGCACCGGGCGAGACGGCCTGCGCGGCGCGACATTTTCCTCGATGACCATGGATGCGCAGACGGGCGAAGTCGCCGGCGCATCTGTCCAGATTGGCGCGCCAATCGTTGAGAAAGGCCTGATCGACGTTATCGTCCAGGCGCGTGACCTGGGTTTGTATCATGCCATTACCGATTGTGGTGCGGGCGGCCTATCCTCCGCGGTCGGCGAAATGGCCAACCCCACCGGCGCGGATGTTGACCTGCAAGGCGTGCGCCTAAAATATCCTGGCCTGGCGCCCTGGGAAATCTGGCTGTCGGAAGCGCAAGAACGGATGGTTCTGGCCGTTCCGAACACCACCCTGCCCCTGCTTCAAGAGCTGTGCCGTACGTTCGATGTAGATCTGATGGATATCGGCTGCTTTAACGGTTCCAGCCGGCTGGTTGTCCGCTATGGGGATGCGATTGTGCTGGATTTGGACAATGATTTCCTCCACGATGGGATTCCGCAGCGCCAGTTGCAGGCCGTTTTACCAACCCGACAGGTTCTTGAACCTGACCTGAGAAGGGATGCATCTCCACCAGGCAAGCGCTATGAAGAGGCCGACTATACGAATATTCTGTACCGTTTACTGGCCCATCCAAACATTGCTTCCAAGGCAGCGGTTATCCGCATCTATGATCACGAGGTTCAGGGGGGGACGGTGATCAAACCGCTAACCGGCGCAATGAATGATGGCCCATCCGATGGGGTGGTGCTCAAGCCGGTAAACACCGCCGGCAGCACCGCCGTCGTCCTGTCCGCCGGGATCAACCCGGAATACGGGAAATTCAACGTTTACAACATGACCCTCAGCGCGATTGACGAGGCCATCCGGAATGCAGTCGCGGTGGGCGCAAACCCAGAACGAATTGCCCTGTTGGATAATTTTTGCTGGGCAAACCCAAAAGATCCGGGCGTGATGGGCGAACTGGTTGAAAGCGCGCGCGGCTGTTATGACGCAGCGTGTTTTTATGGCACCCCCTTTGTCTCCGGGAAAGACTCGTTAAACAACGAGTATCTGGGAAAGGACAACCGGCGCCATGCCATCCCCCCCACGCTGCTCATTTCCGCCATTGGCGTGATCCCAGACCTTACCCGCACAACCACCATGGATCTGAAGCAGCCCGGCGATTGGCTTTACCTGGTGGGACAATTCCAGCCCCGGCTGGTGGGCAGCCATTTCAACCTGGTCGCCAACCCATCCTACCTGGATACTGTTCCCGGTCTGCCCGACCAGGCTCCCCAACTGTATCGGGCGCTTTACGCTGCCATTCAAAAAGGGCTGGTACGCGCTTGCCATGACCTGAGCGAGGGCGGGCTGGCGGTTTCCGCCGCAGAGATGTGCATTGGCGGGCGCCTGGGTCTTGATTTACAGATCATGCAGGATCCGCAGATCCTGGAAGAAATAGACCCCACCTGGGCATTGTTTGGGGAAACCAATGGCTGCCTGCTGGTGGAAATTGCGCCAGAAAACGCCGCCCAGTTTGAAAGCGACCTGGCCAGGTTCGCCTGCCGAAAATTAGGCAGTGTGACGCGTCTGGAAGGTTTGTGGATCCGGTCAGGCGAACAGCTTTTGATCGATGCGCCTGCTGATCAAATTATCCGCGCCTGGCAGGCGCCGAATTAAAGGGACAACATGATGACCACTCCAAAGGCCCTGATCCTTTTTGCCACCGGAACAAACCGCGACCTGGACGTTGCCCAGGCCCTGGAAATGGCCGGCGCGCGGGCAGAAATTGTCCCGTTGAATCGCCTGCGCAGCGGCGAGCGCCGCTGGCAAGATTACCAAATGCTGGTTCTCCCCGGCGGTTTCTCCTACGCCGACGCGCTTGGCGCGGGGAAACTGCTTGCATTGGATCTACAGTCCTATTTCACGGATGCGGTCAGTGCATTCATTTCCGAAGGGAAACCCATTATTGGAATTTGCAACGGCTTCCAGGCACTGGTCAAGTCCGGGTTCCTGCCTGGCGGTCAGCCCGGCTCCACGCATCCTCAGGCTACCCTGACCTTCAACGCCAAAGGTCACTTCGAATGCCGCTGGGTAACCCTCACAGCGCGTTCACAGGCTTGTATCTGGACGCAAGGTCTCGCGGAACCTATCTACTGCCCTGTGGCGCACGGTGAAGGGAATTTCCAGGTAGCGGATAACCACGCGGGCCAGCAGCTGCAGCGCAACGACCAGATTGCCCTGGTCTACACCACTGCGGATCAAGGCCCGGTAGACGGCGCGTACCCGGATAATCCAAACGGCTCGTATGCGGATATTGCAGGGGTATGCAACCAACAAGGCAATATACTGGGACTGATGCCCCACCCCGAGAACCATATCTTTCCTTACCAGCACCCGCGCTGGACGCGAGGAGAGTCTTCAGGATCAGGATTGGCATTGTTTTCGAACGGAGTCCGCTATGCAAAACAACTATAATATAGATTACACAGGAAATAATTAATGGTACAAGGCTTTGATCCATCCGATCTGATTGCACAGCCCTTCCATGGGGTTGACTTGCCTCTACCTGAGAAACAGTCGGGGAAAGTCCGCGATTGGTATTCAATCCCGGACGAGAAACGCCTGATTGTTACCACCGACCGCCTGTCTGCCTTTGACCGCGTCCTGGCCGCGGTTCCTTACAAAGGACAGGTACTCAACCAACTGTCCGCCTGGTGGTTCAGCCAAACAGCCGGCATCATCCCGAACCACGTGCTGAGCCTGCCAGATCCAAACGCGCTGATCGCCCGAGAAGTGGCGCCGTTCTCCGTAGAAGTCATCGTGCGCGGCTATATTACCGGAGTGACAACCACAGCGTTATGGTACCGGTACGCGCTTGGCGAGCGCGAAATCTATGGTTACCACTTCCCGGATGGTTTGCGTAAAAACCAGCCCCTTCCAGAACCAATGATTACCCCAACCACCAAAGGCGGCCCAACCGGGCACGATGAGCGCCTGACCTGCGCACAGGTCGTGGAACAGGGTCACCTGGACGCGCGCACCTGGGATCTCGTCCAGGCAGCCGCCATTGGGCTGTTCAAGCGCGGGCAGCAGATTGCCCGACAGGCCGGGTTGATTCTGGTGGATACCAAATATGAATTCGGCCGCGCCTCGGATGGACAGGTGATGCTGATCGATGAGGTGCATACCCCAGAACTCGTCTCGTTTTTGGAAGGCGGACACCTATCCGGCCTGTTTTGAGCGAGGGGAAGAACCTGAAAATTTTGACAAAGAGTTTATCCGCCTGGCCTATGCAAAACAAGGCTATCGCGGCGAGGGTCAAGCGCCCACCATGCTGGCTGACTTGTGGATCGCCGCCAGCCGGCGCTACATTACCATTTATGAAATGCTGACGGGCGAAACGTTCCAGCCGGGCAGTTACCCGGTCGAGCCGCGGTTATTGAGCAATCTCCAAAAAGCAGGCATTCTCGCATGAACAAACCGCTGGTCGTCATTCTGATGGGCTCCAAAGCGGACCTGGCGCACTGCGAACGAATTGCGGATGCGGCCCGTTCCTTTGGTCTGGAAGCGGTGCTGCGAGTTGGTTCCGCGCACAAGACGGCCGGGCACACCCTGGATCTGCTCAGGCAGTACGAAGCCAATCCCCGCCCGAAAGTTTATATCACCGTCGCGGGGCGCAGCAATGCCCTCTCTGGCTTCACCGACGGAGCAGTTAGCGCCCCCGTGATCGCCTGTCCCCCACCCAGTGACACCTTTGGCGGAGCGGACGTGGTTTCCTCCTTGCGCATGCCGTCGGGTATCGCGCCGGGCGTTGTTTTGGAGCCGGCCAATGCTGCCCTGCTGGCCGCAAAAATTCTAGCGCTGTGCGACCCGCACGTGCTGGAAGCGGTTCAGCATTTCCAGCAAAAGCAAGCAGAAAAAATCGTTCAGGATGACGGTGAGCTTCGCAATGATGAATGATTCTCCCCATGAAGAGTGCGGTATTATCGGGATCTTCGCCCCTAATGAAGATGTTTCCCGGATGGCCTTCTTTGGGTTGTTTGCGCTCCAACACCGCGGGCAGGAAGCCGCGGGCATAGCCGTCTCGGATGGCGCTACGGTACGCCTGCACAAGGAAGTTGGCCTGGTTGCCCAGGTCTTCAACCCTCAAAACCTGGCTCCCCTGCGCGGGCATTTTGCGATCGGCCACACGCGCTACTCCACAACGGGCTCTTCTTCGGCCCGCAACGCCCAACCCTTTTTGATTGAAACGCGGCACGGGCCGTTAGCCCTCGCGCACAACGGCAACCTGATTAATGCCGCCAGCCTGCGCCAGGAACTGCTCGATCACGGGGGCGGCCTGTATTCGTCATCTGACACGGAAGTGATGACGATGATGCTGGCTGGCGCGGAGGGCAAGAATTGGAACGAGCGTCTGAAGAACAGCATGACCCGCTGGACCGGCGCGTACTCTCTCGTCATCCTCACGCGAGATGGCGTGCTGGCGGTGCGCGACCCGTGGGGTTTTCGCCCGCTCAGCGTTGGTCTGCTGCCATCGGGCGGTTGGGCAGCCGCCTCAGAATCCGGCGCGCTGCGCACCCTTGGCTGCGAGGCCATCCGAGAAGTTCAACCAGGTGAGATCGTTACCCTTTCGAACAGCGCTCTTAGCGTGCAGCAGGCGCTCCCCCCGGCTCCGCAGCTGGCTCGCTGTGTCTTTGAGCAAATTTATTTTTCCCGTCCAGACAGCTTTTGGGACGGGCAGAGTGTTCACCATGTCCGGCAGAAACTGGGCCGGGAGCTGGCCCAGGAAGATCCCATCGACGCGGATGTTGTCATTCCGGTGCCCGATTCTTCCATCCCGGCGGCCATTGGATATTCCGCCAGCTCCGGCATTCCATACAACGATGGGTTTATCAAGAACCGTTATATTGGGCGCACCTTTATCCAACCCACCGACTCGCTGCGAAAACAAGGTGTGGCGCTGAAATTTAACGTAATCGTGGAAAATGTTTTAGGAAAGCGGGTGGTCATGATCGACGACAGCATCGTGCGGGGCAACACCACCGGCCCGTTAGTCAAGCTGCTGCGCGAGGCCGGTGCGCGTGAAGTGCACGTACGGATTACCTGCCCGCCGATCACCCATCCTTGTTATATGGGTGTCGATATGGGCGCTCAAGAAGATCTGGCTGCTTACCGCATGAGCGTCGAGCAGATGCGCGACCATATGGGCTGTGACTCGCTCTACTTCCTTTCGTTAGACGGCATGATGCGGGCCGTCGGGCGGAAGACCGGGTACTGCAGCGCCTGTTTCACTGGAAATTACCCGATCCCCATCGATGCCTCATATTTAAAGACCGGGTTTGAGAAGTCGATTGCCGATTAATCGCAGAGGGAATATGAAAATACTTATTATTGGTTCGGGCGGGAGAGAACATGCGATTGCCTGGAAAATTGCCCAATCGCCGCGCTGCGCAGCGCTTTTTGTTGCTCCCGGAAACGCAGGTACAGCCCGGTCAGGCAAAAATGTTCCCATAAACGCGGAAGACGTGCCCGCCCTGACCGCGTTCGCAAGCGAAAATGCGATTGACCTGGTGGTTGTCGGCCCAGAAACAGCCCTGGCGGCTGGCATGGTAGATGCGCTGCAGGCGGCGGGTATTCGAGCGTTTGGGCCGACCCGCGCGGCAGCGCAGATTGAATCCTCAAAGGCCTTCTCCAAGGCTTTTATGCAGCGGCACGGAATTCCTTCCGCCCGCTTTGCTGCCTTTACTTCCTACCCGGCGGCTCTGGCATACCTCGACCAGGTGGATTTTCCATTCGTGATCAAAACGTCCGGTCTGGCAGCCGGGAAAGGCGTAATCCTCCCGGATAGCGCTGCAGAAGCCCGCGCGGCGCTGCGTACAATGATGATCGAGCATGCCTTTGGGCCCGCGGGTGAAGCGGTGATTATCGAAGAACGCATGCAGGGGGAAGAAGTTTCGCTGCTGGCGTTTACGGATGGGCTCCGCGTCTGCCCTATGCCGCCTGCCCAGGATCATAAGCGCCTTCTGGACGGCGATCTGGGCCTCAACACGGGCGGAATGGGCGCTTATGCCCCGACCCCGGTTTGCCCCCCACAGCTCGTGGAGGAGGTTACCCGCAGCATTCTCCAGCCGGTAGTGGATGGGCTGCGCGCTGAGGGTATGCCTTTCGTCGGGGTGCTTTACGCCGGTTTGATGCTCACCGCGACCGGGCCGCAGGTGCTGGAATTCAACTGCCGCTTTGGGGACCCGGAAACGCAGGTACAGCTGCCGCTCCTGGAAAGCGATCTGGTGGAGGTGATGGAGGCCTGTATCGATCAGCGCCTGGATGAGCATATCCCGCGCTGGAGTGGTGGCTCCGCTGCCACCGTTGTGCTTGCCTCGCACGAGTACCCGGGAAAAGTCATTCCCGGTAAACCGATCACCGGCCTGGAACAGCCGCATGGGGATGTAATCATCTTCCACGCCGGAACGCGAGCAGTGGATGGCGAAGTGCAGACGGCCGGGGGACGCGTGCTAAACGTCACCGGCTGCGGCGCAACCCTCAAAGACGCCCTTTCAGCGGCTTATGCGGCCATTCAGAATATTCACTTCGACGGCATGCAGTACCGCCGCGACATCGCCCACCGACGCCCTTGCCCAAACCGCGCCGGCCCTCCACCCGCCTGCAACAGATGCATCCGAAAGCGCCTATGCTTCTTCGGGTGTAAATATCGACGCCGGAAACCGCGCCGTTACGATGATGAAAGACGCCGTGCGTTCCACATATACGCCCGCCGTGCTGGCCGGGATCGGCGCCTTTGGCGGGTTGTATGATGCCGGCGCGCTCCAATCCATAAACGCTCCGGTACTGGTCGCCTCCACCGATGGTGTTGGCACAAAGGTCCGCCTGGCCGCGGAGGCCAAACGCTACCAATCCATCGGCGCCGATATCGTCAACCACTGCACCAATGACATTCTCGTCCAGGGCGCCCGGCCATTATTTTTCCTGGATTATTTCGCCTGTAGTAAGCTCGACCCAGAAATTGTCGCCCAGGTAGTGGCTGGGATCTCCGCCGCGTGCCGCGAATCGGGCTGCGTTCTACTGGGTGGAGAGACAGCAGAAATGCCAGGAGTATACGAACCAGATGCGTTTGATGTGGCCGGGACGATTGTGGGGGTCGTTGAACGCGAAAGGATCCTGCCGCGCCACGATTTGCAACCCGGCGATCTGCTGGTAGGTCTGGCATCCAGCGGACCGCACACCAATGGCTACTCGCTGATTCGGAAGGTTTTTGCCGGGGTCTCCCTGGATACTGTTTTTCCAGAACTGGAAACCCCATTGGCCGATGTTCTCCTCGCTTCCCACCGGTCATACCATCCCATCCTTTCGAAAGCCCTGGCGGCTGACAGCCGGCCGGTAAAGGCCCTGGCGCACCTGACCGGGGGCGGGTTTATCGAGAATATTCCCCGCATTCTGCCGGATGGGCTGCGGGCCGTCATCCATCTGGGCAGCTGGCCTGTTCCGCCCCTATACCCGTTCATCCAGCAGCGCGGCAAGATCGACCCGGCCGAGATGTACCGGGTCTTTAATATGGGGATCGGCATGGTCGCGGTCGTCGCGCCAGAAGCGCTGGACGCCTTCAAAAAAGAAGTCTCCGAAACCATGTGGGTAATTGGCGAACTGGTTTCCGGAGAGAAAGGAGTTGTTTTAAAATGAGCCAGGCTGCACTCCCCCTTGCCCGGCTGGCCGTGTTAATCTCAGGCAACGGCTCGAATTTACAGGCCATTCTCGACGCCAGCGCAACCGGGAAACTTCCAGCCCGAGTGGTGCTGGTGGTGTCTAACAAACCAGATGTTTATGGTCTGGAGCGTGCCACGCATGCTGGGATCCCAACGGTGACAATGATGCCGTCAAAGGAGCAAGGCCGGGTTACATACGACCTGGAACTGGCTGACCTGGTAGCCACCTATCGGCCCAACTGGGTCATACTGGCCGGGTGGATGCGCATCCTATCGGCTGCGTTTTTGCAGGCCTTCCAGGGCCGGGTGATTAACCTGCATCCGGCGCTGCCGGGTACATTCCCCGGGACCCATTCCATCGAACGCGCATTGGAAGCCTTCCAGCGCGGTCAGATCCAGCATACCGGGGTTATGGTTCACCTTGTTCCTGACGAAGGCGTCGATAATGGGCCGGTCCTTGCCCAGGAGATTGTACCGATTCTCCAAACCGACAGCCTGGAAACGCTGGAAACCAGGGTCCACCAGGTGGAACACCGCTTGCTGGTCCAGACACTCACCCATATTATCCAAGATCCTTTCCCAGTAAACGAAAAATGAACGAAAAGATATTTACTTCCAACGAATCCTTGACGTTTGATGATGTACTGGTTGTTCCGGGTTACAGCGAAGTTTTGCCTTCCGATGTTGATGTTCGGGCCCGGTTAACGCAGACGATCCAGTTGAATATCCCTGTTTTGTCCGCCGCCATGGACACCGTCTCCGAAGGCCGGCTGGCAATTGCGCTGGCGCGCGAGGGGGGCATTGGCATCATTCACCGTAATATGTCCCCGGAGGACCAGGCCAAGGAAGTGGACACGGTGAAGCGCTCCGAGTCGGGCATGATCACCGACCCGATTACGCTCCCCCCGACCGCCACGCTGCAGGACGCAGAAGATATCATGGCCGGTTTTCACGTCAGCGGCCTGCCGATTGTGGACCCCGAAACCGCGAAACTGGTCGGCATCCTGACCAATCGCGATACCCGCTTCGCCGAAGCAAGCGACTACAGCCGGCCGGTCAGTGACTTTATGACCTCGAAGAACCTGGTGACTGCCCCGGTGAGCACCACCCTCGAAGAAGCAAAACGGATACTCCAGCAGCACCGGATTGAGAAACTGCCCCTGGTGGATAACCAGGGCTGCCTGATCGGCCTGATCACAGTGAAGGATATTCAGAAGAAACGCGATTATCCAAACGCCGCGATCGACGGCAGAGGCCGCCTGCTGGTTGGCGCCGCGGTTGGCGTGGGAGCGGATCTGGAAACCCGCCTGGAAAAGATGGTTCCGAAAGGCCTGGATGTTGTTATTATTGACACAGCGCATGGTCACAGCGCGGGAGTGATTAAGGCCATCCAACGGGTGAAAGCCCATTGGCCCAACCTGCCCGTGATTGCCGGGAATGTGGTCACCGCGGAAGGAACGCTGGCATTGATTGAAGCCGGCGCGGATGCCGTCAAGGTTGGCGTTGGGGCCGGGTCCATTTGCACCACGCGCATCATCTCGGGTGCGGGCATGCCGCAGATGACGGCCATTTACGAATGCGCCTGCGCCGCTGCCACAAAGAACATCCCCGTCATTGCGGATGGCGGGGTGAAATACAGCGGTGATATCGTCAAGGCCCTCGTAGCGGGCGCGAGTACGGTGATGCTGGGCAGCCTTCTGGCGGGCCTGGAAGAGTCGCCGGGGGAAATCATTCTCTTTGAAGGGCGCCGGTATAAGCAGTACCGCGGGATGGGCAGCATGGGGGCCCTGCAAGGCTATGGCAAAGACCGCTATGGCACCGGCCAGGGACAGGCCGGGAAACTCGTTCCAGAAGGTGTGGAAGGCATGGTCCCCCACAAAGGATCCCTGGCAGATTTTATCTACCAGTTGATTGGCGGGCTGCGCTCTGGAATGGGGTATGCCGGCGCAAAGGATCTTGCTGAACTGCGGTCCAAAGCTCGCCTGACCCGGATTACAAATGCCGGGCTGATCGAAGGCCACCCGCACAATGTAACCATCACCCGCGAAGCGCCAAATTACCGGCGCAGCGATTAAAACCCAATTCAGAAGCAATAACGATACTTTTGTTTGGTGCGGTTTCGCCGCACCAAACTTTTTAATATCGCATTTGATTTGACTTTCAATCTTTTTGTTTCGCAGTATAATTATACTGTCAACGTTTCGTGTGCTATATCGTTCGCAGGTAATGAAGATCATTATTCATATGTCGGGCTACTTTACCAAAACCGGTAAAGATGTTATCTTGATCGAACAACCACAATCTTGTCTTCAGGAGTCTTACCATGGCGAGTGCGGATCAAAAGAAATCGTTTCTAGCGAAAGTTCCCTTGTTTCAGGGTCTAAAGGACCGGCAGCTGCTTCGGCTTGCTGATCGCATGGTTGAACGCAATTATGCGGCCGGCGATCTGATTGTCAAACAAGGACAGGGTGGTGAGGGCTTTTACGTGTTGATCTCCGGAAAAGCAGAGGCCACACGGGAGCGTTCGGATGGCGAGAAACTGCAAGTCAACAGTTTTGGACCGACGGATTATTTTGGCGAATTAGCGCTGCTCGATGAAGACGGCGTCCGCACCGCCTCAATAGCCGCAGTCGAACCTACTACCTGCCTGGTTCTGACTCGTTGGGATTTTCTGGCCACGCTTCGTCAAGATGCTGATATGGCTGTCGAAATCTTGCAAGAGATTGCCAGGCGTTTCCGCATTGCCTTAAACCAGCTATAAACGCTATTGCAGGGAGTTAATCAATAAACGAGGCGCTCCAGATCAGGGCGCTTCGTTTTTGTCAAGTAAAAATTTATGAAGTGTCCGAATTGTGACTTTGACTGCCCTCCGGAAATGCGTTTCTGCGGCATGTGCGGCACCAGTCTTACCCGCACATGCCAGCAGTGCCAGTTTGTAAATCCGGTGAATTACCGTTTTTGTGGAAACTGCGGGACCGTGCTGGAGACCGAAGTCAGTACTCGCCCGGCTTTAGCTCCACGATTCGCGCTGTCCACTCCGGCGCGCCAGGTCTCCCCTCCATCTCCCCCTTCGCAATTTAACCTGGCAGAAAACAATCCCACCGGACCGGCCCTTGAAGGCGAGCGCCGGGTAGCAACGGTTATCTTTGCGGATGTCAAAGGCTCAACCGAGCTGCTTGAACGCCTGGGCACCGAAGCATGGGTGGAGGTGATGAACAGCCTGTTTCAGGTGCTGGAAACGGAAATTTACCGTTTTGGCGGTGAGGTAGGACAGTTCCGCGGGGATGGTCTGGTGGCTTTCTTTGGAGCAAAATCCGCCAATGAAGATGACCCGGAACACGCCGTTCTGGCTTCTCTGGCGATGCAGGAAGCGATCAAGCCGTATGCCGCCGAACTGCAGCGCAAAGAGGGCATTGAGCTGATCATGCGCGTGGGCATTAATACCGGTGAGGTGATCATTGCCAACGTAGGGGACGCGCAATACAGCGATGATACGCCCATGGGAGAAGCGCTTGCGGTGGCCGCGCGCATGGAAACCGCTGCCGAGCCAGGAACGGTACTGATTAGTGACAGTACCTACCGGCTGGTACGGAATGAATTTGATTGGCTGGAATTAGGCGAAATCATGGTGAAGGGTATCAGCCATCCCATACCGGTTTACCGGCCTTTATCCCCCAGGGAAAGCCAGGAGATAGGCCAGGAGCTGCAGGGTTTTGGTTTCGCCCATGGTCTGATCGGACGCAAGAACGAATTCCAAATTCTCAAAAATGGCGTTGAAGATTTATACAGCGGGCGCGGCGGAATCATCCAGGTGACCGGCGTGAAAGGGATGGGAAAATCCTTCCTGGTTAATCAGGTCCGCCAGCATTTTACCCGCCAGAATGCGCTGTTGGCGGCGGCGCAAAGTAAAGAGCCGGCCCTTACAAAACCGCCCGTGGATGGATCTGGGCAATCCAACGGCCCAATCCTTTGGCTGCATGGGCGATGCCGTTCCTACGGTCACCTGCGCCCCTACTCGATGTGGCTGGATCTGATGCATGAATGGCTGGGGACGCATCCGGAAGACCAGGCCAGCGAAGTGCAGGCTGTCCTGCGCGCCCAATTAGGGGCGCAATTGGACGGTGATGTAGAAAAAGATTATCCCAACCTGGCTACGTTCCTCTCAACCTCGATGGAAGAAGCGGCCACAGAACGGGTGAAACACCTCGATGCGGAAGGGATAAAACGCCAGTTCTTCCAGACGGTCCGCGAATGGATCCAGCAGCTGGCCCAGGATCGGCCGCTGGTGTTATCGTTTGCCGATATGCAATGGGCCGATACCACTTCCCTGGAGCTGCTTGAGTACTGTCTTCCCTTATGCGACACCGAATCGGTTCTCTGGCTGCTCGTTTACCGGTCAGATCGCGATTCAGCCATCTGGGAATTCCAACACCGCCTGGAAACAAATTACCCCCACCGGCTGACGCGCCTGAACGTTCCACCCCTTTCCACCGAGGAAAATGAGGAATTCATCAATCAGTTTTTGGGCGAAAACGTGCTTTTCCCAGAGACACTCGCTTTGATCATCAAAAAATCGGAAGGCAACCCGTATTTCGTCAAAGAGCTCATCTACTCGCTGGTTGCGCAAGGCGCGCTGACTCCTGAGGGAGAACACGGCTGCTGGAAGCAGATCCGCGCAGTCACATCGCTTGATTTACCGGACAGCCTGCAAAGCCTGTTGATGGCCCGCATTGACCGCCTTGCTCCAAACGAGCGGCGCGTTTTACAGATGGCGGCCGTAGTCGGCTCTGTTTTCTGGCTGAATGCGCTACAGGCGTCTGGCCGAGACTGTTGTTCCGCTTCACCAGCTGCAGACAGACCTGGTAGCCTTGCAGCGGGCAGGGCTCATCCACGAACGGGCTTTTGTGGAAGACCTTGGAATGGAATATGCTTTCGACTCATCCCTCATTCGCGAGGTGGCATACGAAAGCCTGCTGAATAACCAGCGCATCACGTACCATATGCGCGTGGCGGAATATCTGGAAGAGATTGTTTTCCGCGAAGGGAAACGGCGCTACTTTAATACCCTGGCGCATCATTACCGGCTGGCCGGTGATATCAAGAAAGAACTTTTCTACACACTGCAGGCAGCCGAACGCGCGCAAAGCATCTATGCCAACGTGGAGGCCCTGCGGTACTATACCCGCGCGCTCGAGCTGCTGGACCAAATTGAAAGCCAAAATGTGACCAATGGTCACCAGCGGTACGCTATTCACACCCAGAAATTTGAAGCGCTGAATGGGCGCCGCGCGGTGTACTTCCTGATGGGCAATGTTGAGGCAGGCTGGAATGATGCTCGCGCTCTGCTCCCCCTTGCTCGGCAGATGGAACAGGACCCGACCTGGTTGATTGACGCGCTCTTACAGCAGCCCGGGGTTTCTTCCGCGGACAGCCGCGATGAACTCGACGAAGGCGTCTCCATGGCGTTAGAGGCATTGGAACTGGCCCAGAAAACCGGCGACAAACGGCGGGAGATGAACTGCCTGCTGGCAATCGCCAGCCAGCGTAATTTGCTCAACGACCCCACCTGGGTGGAAGTTGGAGACCGGGCTTTGGCTCTCTCCCGCGAAATCGGCGACCAGCAGTACGAAGCCATGATCCTGCTTGGCCTGGGTCATGCGTACGTCGGGCGCGACGAGTTGGAAAAAGGGATGGAATATCTCAACGCGGCCTTGCCAATCGTAAAAGAGTTGGACGATAAAGTAGCCGATATGACGCTGCTGCGGGTACTGGGGGCGCAGTTAGAACGCAGTGGTGACCATTACCGGCGCCTGGTAGAGTATGAGCAAAAGCGTCTGGAAATTGCCCGAGAGATCGGTGACCGGTTTGAAGAAGGCAATTCGCTCATGTTCTGCGGTCAGATCCAGGCGCTCAACCTGGGCGATCTGGAAGGCGGCCTGGTCCAGGTGCAAGATTCGGTAAAAATTCTGGACGCACTTTCTGGAAAAGTCTTTCCGCTGCTGCGTTTGGCCCAGATACAGGTTGCCACCGGCCGGTATGAAGATGCCCAACAAACCCTGGAAATCGCCAGTCCGGTTGCGGAACGAAATGTATATGACCTGAGCCGGGTTGGTTTAAAGATTGTAAAGGTGTTCCTCTATAACGCGCTTGGGGATGCCGATCATCTGGAACAGGCGATTAGTTTAACCAGCGAGATCATCCAGATGGAGGTTAACCAGCTGGTATCCCGCCAGTATGTAATGGCCGCCGCTTGCGAAGCATCCGCCGCGCACCTCAGCCTGGCTCGCCTGGCCGGTAGTGAGGCAGACCGGCAGGAGCATTTACGCGCTGCCTTAGAAACCTCGGAAATGGCGCTGGAAACCTTTAATGCGTTTGGGTACGTCAATATCATTGAATGCGCTTCCGAGGAAGTCTTCCTGCGGCACAGCCGCGCTCTGGCGGCCAATGGAAAGGCTTCCGAGGCAGCCCACTATTTGGAAATGGCTTACACCGAAATGATGCGCAAATATGAAATGATTCCATCCGAAAGCCCATTCCGGCGCACTTATCTGGAGAACATTTCCTGTCATCGTGAGATCCGGGCCGCACATGCGGCAGCCGCGATAGCCAATGTTTCGAAACGATCATCCTAACATCTGGTAAAACACAACCCAACTCCCCCAACTTTAGGAGCAAACATTCATGTCTCAACCCCGCGTAACCATATGGAACGAAGGACGCCACGAACAAACACATGCGGAAGTAAAAGCCATTTACCCGGACGGCATACATGCCGTTCTGGCGAAGGCGCTGCGTGAAAAAGGTCTGCAAGCCCGCACAGCCACCCTGGATGACCCCGAACATGGCTTAACCCAGGAAGTCTTGGATAACACTGATGTGCTTACCTGGTGGGGCCATATGGCGCACCAGGATGTGCAGGATAAAATCGTTGAACGAGTATACCAACGCGTTCTGCAGGGCATGGGGCTCATCGTTCTGCACTCTGGTCACTTCTCGAAAATCTTCCGCAAGCTGATGGGCACTTCGTGCGGCCTGCGCTGGCGCGAGATTGGGGAGAAAGAGCGCATTTGGGTGGTAAACCCTGGACATCCCATTGTTGCCGGTCTGCCTGAATATTTCGAGGTCCCGCATGAGGAAATGTATGGCGAACATTTCGATATCCCAACGCCGGATGAGCTGGTCTTCATCAGCTGGTTCGCGGGCGGAGAGGTATTCCGCAGCGGCTGCTGTTTCAACCGCGGCGCCGGCAAGGTATTCTACTTCCGGCCAGGTCACGAAACCCTACCCACCTATTACCAGCCAGAGATTCAACATGTGATCTACAATGCCGTGTTATGGGCAGCGCCTATCCACGGCCCGAAAGCCACCACAGACGGGGTACACTGCCCTCAGCCGCTCGAAAAGGTCGACCCGGCATAAACCGACACATACCGACTAGCAATGGAGCAGCGAGATAACCCTCGCTGCTCCATTTTTTTGTCTTAATCCGAACAGCGTATATCTAAACAAGCCCGCCCGACAAGCGATACAGTACGGTCGCGAGGGCTCCTAAAAAGATCAGCACCAGCATGGCAAATACGACCCGTCTTGCGATCACAGGGAACTCCTTCCAAATTGATATGAAGACATTTTAATCGAATTTGGACATTCAACCCTTCTGATAAGGCACGAATAATTTCGGAATATCATCCAAGTGGGAATCCCCACAGTAATCCGGGAAACTCCTCAATTGTGGGACAAATCCTCGGTGTTTATAATTTTTCTATTAGTAGGAGTAGTGGTACGTGCCGGCTTGAGCCCGGCGCCGTACAAGGAGACTGAATATGCTCTTTACCCTAAAAGAGATCCACGATTTTCGGTTACGTGCAATAGATGGCGATTTTGGTGAAATCAAAACATTCCTGATCGATGACTTTGCCTGGGTCGTCCGTTATGTTGTGGTTGAGGCCGGCAGCCGGCATGTCTTGCTTTCCACCGCGGCCCTGGGCGCTCCCGTGATCGGAGAGAAGTTTCTCCCGGTGAATGTTCTCAAAGAGAAGATCATGAACAGCCCAACCTTCGATATCGACAAACCAGTGTCACGTGAAATCGAAAGAAGGTTTAGCGATCACTTTGAATGGCCCTACTACTGGGAGCCGGACGAAGTGCCCAATACCCTGCCGGGCGATCTGACGTCTGTCCCGCTGATTAACTTGGAGTTAGACCGGGAGAAACAGGTCGAAGAGCAAGAAATGATCCCGGAAACTGGAACTTCCAGCCAGGAGGAACCGGCCCAACACCTGCGCAGCACCCAGGCGCTGTTTGGCGGCACAATCCATACGACCAACGACGATCGCAACGCCGGGAAACTTGTCGACATGGTTGCCCAGGCGGAGGACTGGAATGTTCTCTACCTGGTGGTTGAGACTGGCGGCCTGCTGTCTGGCAAGAAAGTGCTGATCGCTCCCACGTGGGTAAAGAAGATCAACGAAACCAGCTCCCAAATGGATGTTGATCTCAAACAATCAACCATCCACGATACCCCGGAATTTCGGTCAATCCAGGATCTGACGCCTGAATTTCAAGACCAGGTGAAAAAATTCTTCAAACCCTAAACGCTGTTGCGCGAAAGGACTGGGGCGCTTTCCGAGAAATCCGGAAAGCGCCCCAGTTCGTAACTACCGCAGGAATGAAGGTTTGTTTGGTTTTACAGGTTGATATTCTCCCGCTCTTTCACCCCAAACATTGAAGGCGGCAGCAGCAGGAAAAGCAAGTTCATTAGAATACCGAAAATTGCCGCAAATACGATCGCCGGAATGCCATCGGGGAAGATCAGCGGAATTTTGAAGGGGAACAAACCGTTGGGCAGGCCAAGGTTTCCGCCGATGCCCAAGATCAGGATGGTTGCCCCCACAGCGAGCTGGCGCGGTTCGAACAGGTTCACCTTCTCGGACTGGATCAGCGCCACGCCCTGCATGCCGATGATCCCAAACAGGTAGATTGCCAGACCACCGGTAACAGCGGTTGGGATCGTGTTTACCAACCCGGCCAGTTTCCCGACAAAACCCATTACGATCGCAATTCCACCCGCAGCCATCAGCACCGGGATCGAGTAGTTACGGGTAATGGCCATCAGGCTGTTGTTCTCGCCATAATTTGTTCCAGCGCAGCCCCCCAGCATGCCTACCACGATGTCGTCCGCGCCATCCGCAACCAGGTTCAGGCCAATGAGCTTTTTGATTTCCAGCGGCGCGCGGCCTAATTCCTTCGCCAATGCGTCGATATACAGGCTCATCTGGTACAGGTGAGCGGTGCTTTCAGGAATGGTGGCAATCGCAATCAGCGCAATGCTCAGCACCGCGCCCCATGCGCGTGGATCCGTAAAGGCCGGGAAGGTAATCGCCGGAATGCGTAACCACTGCTCGGTAACCAGTGGGGTGAAATTTACCACCCCCATGGCCCATGCAACCAGGTATCCGACCAGCGCGCCAAACAAGATTGGCAGCATTCCCAACAGTCCCTTGCCTTGCAGGTAGACGGAGAACGCAATGGTCACGATCAGCGTAATAAACGCGACCAACCAGTTGCTCCCAGCCATCCCGAGCGCTGCTCCTGCCAGAGCAATGCCGATTACGATGGCGACTGAACCGGTAATGATCGGAGGCAGCACGTGGTCAAGCGCTTTCTTTCCAACCTGCATAATCAACAGGCCGACCAGAATTTCCAAAACCGCTGTGCCAAGAATGCCAACTTGCACAATTCGCACGCCATCTGGGCAGTAAAGAACGTCTGGGTTCTTGAAGCAATCACTCGCATACAAACTCATGGTCGTGACGACGACTGTAATATAACTAAAGCTCGAACCGTAATACATTGGAATCTGCCTCCTGGACACCAAAAGCGCGATTATGGTGCCAAGCCCTGTAGCCAGCAGGGTGACACCCACGTCAAATTTGGTCAGGAGCGCTACCAGCACAGTGGCTGGGAACATGGTCAGGACTTGTTGGAAACCCAGGCTAAGCATCGCTCCGATGGGCGGAACATCCTGAGGTAAATACCCAAAAACACTTTTCTTCTCCCCATTGATTATTTTTTTGTCTTCATACACGCGTGAGGCCATTGTCATTCTCCTATCATTAAACAAAACAAGACATTATCCCAAAGCCAAGATGACATTCTCCTACAAGTGCGCGGAGCATAGATCACGACAAGGAAACCCAGGACACACCTCCTTTTCTCCCTCTCCAGTGGCAGTCGTTCTCAATAGATAAAAAAATACTCCCAGATGTCTGGAAGTATTAAACCCCGTGCGTCGTTATTGGTTGTTGGATCAAGAAAGAATTCATCAATTGATCTCCGTTTCAACCCGGTTTTTGCCTGCGCCAAAACCTTAGATTCACTGATTTGGCCGCTTTGAAGCGCTCTATCTCGTTTTCAGTAAGATGTATGGACAACCAAGCTAGTGTAGCATAATAAATTTTGATTGTCTATACCCCGATAAATGCAGTTTAATTGCAATATTGTCACCACGTCGCACTGCGACCTTTCCATTGACACCCGCCGAAATGTCGCCGATAATTCACCTGTGCTTGTTTCATAAGGAATCTCCATGGTTAATACCAGCCCTGCTTGCCCGCACTGCGGCGAGACTGACAAGACATATAAGATAAGTTTGCTTTACCTGGAAAGCGCAGCGCGCCTGCACCAAAATCAGACGGCAAACCAACCAGAGCTTGACAGCTTGCTGGATGATTTGGGTTCGGAAAGCAATGGGCAGGAGCCGCGAAGTCAGCTGCTCAACCAATTTGTCCGCTCCTTTGCGCCTCCGCTGGGCGAAAAGCATACCACGCGCCGGATCCATCCGGATGCGATGGTGATCTTTTTTTCCTTGTTTTCCCTGCTCCTGGTCTACCAGATTGCCGTTTCCCAACCCGCCCAGCTTCCGATCATTGTGATCTTAATCGCAGGCAGCGTGCTGGCCTATCTGCTGGTGCGTAAAACGGTTGTCCGGCGTTACGATGCCAGTGTTCGGAAAGAATTGGAAGAAAACGCGCGCCTCGATACGGCGGTAACGCGCTGGATGCACCTCTATTTTTGCAGCCGAGACAAGGGCGTTTTCGATCCTGAACAAAATCGGTTTGCCCCGCTCGAACAGATAAGCGATTTGCTAAACATCGCCTAATCGAATTGTACAACCCTTACCCCATAATCCCTGTTTCTTGGAGGACAGCATGACAAAGATCGCTTTTATTGGCGCAGGAAGCTACGGCTTCACGCGCGGTCTGGTTCGCGACGTTCTGACGTTCCCACTGCTGCAAGATGCCACCCTGGCGCTGATGGATATCGACCCGGAACGCCTGGAATTTGCCGAAAAATCCGTCCAGAAAATCGTCGACCTGGGCAAATATCCTGCCAAAGTACAGGCCACGCTGAACCGCGCAGGAAGCACTGGACGGCGCGGATATCGTCATCGTTACCATTCTGGCCGGCGCGGTGGATGTCTGGCAGCATGATATCCTTATCCCCGAACGTTTTGGCGTCGATATCAACGTCGGCGACACGCGCGGGCCGTCCGGCATCTTCCGGGCGCTTACGCACCATCCCGGTCATGCTGGATATTATGCACGGACATGGAGCGTCTATGCCCCAACGCCACCATGCTCAACTATACCAACCCGATGGCTATGCTCTGCCGGGCCATGCAGCACGAAAGCAACATACAGGTCACCGGCCTTTGCCACAGCGTACAGGGCACCGCGATAATGCTGGCCAAATGGATTGGCGCGCCGATTATGAAGAGATCACCTATACCTGCGCTGGAATCAACCATATGGCCTGGTATCTGAAGTACGAATGGAATGGTCAGGATGCTTACCCGCTGATCCGCAAAGCGGTTAGCGAAGAACCCGGAAATCTACAACGAGGAAATTGTTCGCAATGAGATGTTCCTCAACCTCGATTACTATGTGACCGAATCGTCCGGCCACAACTCCGAATATAACTGGTGGTTCCGCAAGCGCCCGGACCTGATCGAAAAATACTGCACGCGACGGCACCGGCTGGAACCCTGGCCTGCATCGTTACATCCTGGATGAGTACACGCAAACGCGCCGGTACCTGGAAAGAAGATGCGCAAGGTGGTTTGATCAGGAAACCCCCATTTCACTCGAACGCGGCCACGAATACGCGGCCTATATCATCAACGCGCTGATGGGCGGCGAGCCATTCGGCTTCAACGGCAACGTTGCCAATAGCGGCCTGATCACCAACCTGCCCGAGAACTGCTGCGTGGAAGTGCCTGTATGGGCCAGCAAGAAGGGCCTGGAAGCCGTGCGCGTTGGCGCGCTCCCGGCGCAGTGCGCCATGCTCACCGGCGTCTCTGCCCAGGTGGAAGAGATGGCGGTTGAAGGCGCGCTCACCGGCGACCCGCGCCTGGTCTACCAGGCGATTGTTCACGACCCGCTGACTGCGGCGGTTCTATCGATGGCGGAAGCGAAAGAAATGGTCAACTGCATGTTCGAACAGAACAAGGCGTACCTTCCGCAGTTCTCACAATTGAAAGTATAGCCGCGAAGAATAACCTTCGCGTTATCGATTGAATTCAAAAAAAGGCGCCGCATGAAAGATGCAGCGCCTTTTTTTGATCATAGCAGAATTTGTTACCGCGTGGCCCAGACCAGCCCGCGGCGGACCATCTCTCTCGCCTGCGGCACATCGAAATCCTTTGCCACGTGCCCCAGCGAGCAGTAAAACACTTTCCCCTGGCCCCAGCGCCGCTTCCAGGTGACCGGCATCACCGTGCCTTCGATCCAGGGGAGGATATCGCCATGGAACGTCGTGGTTGCCAGCACCTCATTGGATGGGTCGGTGTGCATGTAATACTGCTCGGAATGCATATCAAAATCCTCCAACCCGGCGGTAATTGGGTCGGTGGAATTGGTGATATTCACCCGGTAGTCGATCACCCCACCTGGGTGGGCGACCCACTGCCCGCCAACGATATACTGGTAATCCGGGTGGTTGCGGAAGGAATCGCCCATCCCGCCGTGCCATCCGCCAAACCCAACACCCGACTCGATGGCCTGGGTCAGACCCTTCAACTGTTCGCGGGTGATGTCGCCCATCGTCCAGGCCTGAGAGATCAGGTCATAGCGCATCAAAGCATCCGTGTTCAGATAGACATCCAGGGTATCACAAATGGTAACGGCATAGCCCGCTTGCTCCAGGATTGGAGCAAAAATATCCACACACTGCTTCGGCTCGTGACCGTCCCAGCCACCCCATACAAATAATGCAGACTTCATATTCCTGACTCCTGATCTGTTATGAATTTGCGGCAGCGCGCGCCCCCGTAGGGAGCGCGACCTGCCACAGTTGTCCATCAATGGCGTGCCAGGTAAGTATAACTCTTCTGAACCGCTTCCATCATATCGGTGGCGCACTCGTCAAGCTCAACTACCTGCCAGGCGCCCGGCTGCGCCGCCGCAAGAATGGGACCAAAATCCATTTTCCCTTCCCCAAGCGCGGTCTGTGGCTGGCCCTTTAGCATGGGACCATCTTTAATATGCAGCAGCGGCGCGCGCTGGCCCAGCTTTTGGATCACCCTCGCCGGGTCTACTCCCGCGACGCTGGTCCAGTAGGTATCAATCTCAAAAAGCACACCTGGGGCGAGCTGTTCGAGCATGATGTCGTGCACCAGGCGGCCTTCCACCTGCCCAAATTCCCACCAGTGATTATGGAGGGCATAGGCCAAGCCATTGGCATGTGCGATCTCATAGCCCTCGTTCAACCGGTCGCACAGTCCTTTGATCGTTTCCAGCGTTTCGACATCCTTTGGCCCAATCTGCGTGCAGACCAGCACAGGTTTTCCCAGCGCTTGCATCGTTTCCAGCACTTTTTGCTGGTTTGGACCCACCGGCAGCGGCACGTGCGCGCTGGTGACCGTCAGGCCAAGTTCCTGAAACAGCCGGGCTGCCTTTTCTGGGGTGGAGCCCGGAAAACCTGCTGTTTCTACCGCGGTATATCCCATCGCCGCTACTTTGCGGACAGCGCTTTCGTAATCCTTCTCAGCATCTTTGCGGATCGAGTATAGTTGTAAAGCTATCCGGTTTGGCATAAAATTCATCCTCCTGTCTTTCTGCTAGTAACGAATATCAACATGCCGGCCAGCTTCAGCCGACTCTTGGATGGCATCGCAGATGACCGCGTTCTTATACCCATCCTCAAAGGTAGCGCCGTAGGGGGCGATTTCTTTGTTGTTGGCAATTGCATCCAATAAATGCGAGATTTCGTGGATAAACGTATGCTCCCAGCCGATCATATGCCCGTGCGGCCACCAATTTTCCCAGAAGGGATGGTAGGATTCAGAAATGAGCACATTGTGGAAGCCCTGGGTTTCCTTTGGCTGTTCGTCTTTCCAGAAGACTTCCAGCTCATTCAGGCGCTCCAGGTTAAAGACGAGCGAGCCCTTCGAGCCGTTGATCTCCAGCACCTGGTGATTTTTCCGCCCGGCGCAAAACCGCGAGGCTTCCAGTGTTCCAAGAGCGCCATTCTCGAACTCGAACAGCGAGACAAAGGCATCATCGACGGTTACGCTGCCCGTCCCAGACGCATCCGCCAGCGGGCGCTCCTTGATAAAGGTGCGGGTAATCGCCGAAACCCGCCTTGGCTCGCCGACCAGGAAGCGCGCCAGATCGATGATGTGCGCTCCCAGATCGCCCAGCGCGCCGGTTCCGGCGCGCTTCTTATCCAGCCGCCATACCATGCCAAAGTTTGGATCCATGATCCATTCCTGGAGATAGACCGCTCGGAAATGATAAATCTCGCCCAGCTTGCCCGATTTAATCAACTCGTAGGCCTGGCGGATGGCCGGCACATAACGGCAGTTGAACGAGACCATGTGCTTGACCCCGGCTTTGGTGACCGCATCCAGCATTGCCGCGGCCTCTTTTGCGGTGCGCGCCAGCGGTTTTTCACACAAAATGTGTTTACCGGCCTGCGCGGCGGCAATGCACGGTTCCGCGTGGACATCATTTGGCCCGCCGTTATCAAAGAGCTGCACGCGGTCATCCTTGATCATATCGCGCCAGTCGGTATAGTATTTGGCGTAGCCGTAGCGCAGCGCCGCTTCCTTCACCGAGTCCTCGTCCCGGCCCGCGATGGCTACCAGCACGGGGATGGCGGGCGGGGGGTAGATCATATAGGGGATGGTCTTATAGGCATTACTGTGGGCTTTGCCCATAAAGGCATAGCCCAGCATGCCAACGCCCACTTCCGGGGCCTTGCCGCTGGCCTTTGCGCCAGCCATGCTGGTAAATCCAACTTCGTCAGGCATCGTATTCACCCTCCCGGTTGCAACCTGCTCGTTGCTTCCGAACCTGCTTATTTGTGCTCAAACGCCGCGTCAAAGGCGATATTGGAAGGCGGAAAATCCATCCGCTTGACAAATTCACACGCTTCTCGGGCTCCATATTCGCGGTCCATGCCGCCGTCCTCCCACTCCACCGAAAGCGGGCCCGTGTACCCGATTGCATTTAGCGCGCGAATAATTTCCTCAAAATTGATGTTCCCGCGCCCCAGTGAGCGGAAATCCCAGGAGCGCCGCCGGTCTCCGAAATCCAGGTGACCGCCAAATACGCCCGCCTCGGTTGGCTTTTGCGACCAGTACACATCTTTCATATGCACGTGATAGATGCGCTCGCCAAAGCGGCGGATAAATTCGACATAATCTACTCCCTGGTATCCAAAGTGGCTTGGATCGTAATTAAACCCAAAGGCTTTCCGCCCGCCCAATGCCTGCACCGCCCGTTCTGCCGTGGCAATGTCAAAGGCAATCTCTGTTGGATGGGCTTCCAGGGCATACTTCACATCTACCTCATCGAATACATCCAGAATCGGGTTCCACATTTCCGCGAAAAAATCGTACCCTTTTTGAATCATTTCAGGCGGGACGGATGGAAAGGAATATAACAGAGGCCAGATAGATGAGCCGGTAAAGCCTGGGACCACCTTTACGCCGAACTTTGCCGCGGCCCGGGCGGTGTTTTTCATTTCTTCCGCCGCGCGCCTGCGCACGCCATCTTCTTTGCCATCGCCCCACACCCAGGCCGGGACAATTCCCTTGTGACGCTCGTCAATCCGGTCGCATACCGCCTGGCCTACCAGGTGATTGCTGATCGCAAAACACTTCAAACCATACTTATTGAGGATATCCCAGCGGCTTTGAATATAGCCATCATTTTCCAGCGCGCGATCCACTTCAAAATGATCGCCCCAGCAGGCCAGTTCTAATCCATCATAACCAAAGGATTTGGCCTTTTCGCAAAGTTTTACAAATGGGAGGTCGGCCCACTGGCCGGTAAACAAAGTCACAGGTCGAGGCATCGTTTGCTCCTTTCTAACGGGGATGAAATGGTTGACCGCCATAACTTTACTCCGATTGCCTGATAAACGCAACGTTTGCAGCAGGGCCGGTTGCGGCCAGCTGGCATGCAACATTGTTGCACGTTGTACAAAGAATAATATTTTTACGTTTTTATGTTTTAATCAGCATGGATTTATATTACAAAATCCATTTCAACCGGACAAATAACAGGGAGGAAGCATGAATTACCGTCGATTAGGAAAAGCAGGCATCAAGGTCAGCGAGCTTTCACTGGGCGCTTGGGTGACATATGGGGAACATGTGGGACAGGAGACTGCCGAAAAATGCATGGCAGCCGCGTACGAAAACGGGGTTAACTTCTTTGATAATGCTGAAGGCTACGGCAACGGCCAGGCCGAAATCGTCATGGGGAATGTGATCAAGAAGTTAGGCTGGCAGCGCGAAGACATCGTAATTTCGACCAAGATCTTCTGGGGTGGAGAAGGGCCAAACGACACCGGTCTCTCGCATAAACATATCATCGAGGGCATGCAACAATTCTCTGCGCCGCCTGCAGCTCGACTATGTTGATCTGGTTTTCTGCCACCGTCCAGACCGCAATACGCCCATCGAGGAGACCGTGCGGGCAATGGATAAGATCATCCGGGATGGGAAAGCTTTTTACTGGGGTACATCCGAATGGTCCGCGGCGGAAATTATGCGCGCGGACGGCCTGGCGCGCCAGTACGGTCTGACCCCACCCAGCATGGAACAGCCGCAGTACAACATGTTCGAGCGCGAGCGCATGGAAAAAGAATATGAGCTTGTTTTCCGTGAATTAGGGTATGGCACTACCATCTTGGAGCCCGCTGGCCTCCGGGCTGCTCTCGGGCAAATATAACAACGGCATTCCAGAAGGCAGCCGGGCAACCCTGCCCGGTTATGATTGGCTGCGGAAGGAAGTCATCACGCCAGAGCGCGTGGGGAAAGTCAAAGAGCTTGTGGCGGTCGCAAAAGATCTGGGATGCTCTATGTCTCAACTTGCTCTGGCATGGTGTTTGAAGAACCCCAACGTCAGCACCGTTATCACCGGCGCCAGCCGGCCCGAGCAGGTTCATGAAAACATGAAAGCCGCCGAATTCACCTCCGCCCTGACGAGTGAAGTTGTGGAGCGGATCGAAAAAATCCTGGGGAACAATCCCAATCACGAAGGATCGTAAAAATTCTTCCAAGTACAGTTTCCGGGCCTAAGCCGGCACGTAGGCAGCCAACCTGCTCACCTGCCGGCCGGCCTGGAGCGCCAGGAAATGCGCGAAAAGCGTTATTGCGACCAGTGTTGGAAAGCCAAACATCTTCACGATTACCCCGCTCACGCCGGTAAGCAGTAAGACAGTCCCCATTACGGTATTGGTAAAACCGAGATAGAGGGACCGTTTTGTTCCCGGAGCGATTTCCATCAGCAGGCTGTTTGTAGCTACCCCCATTGCCGAGCCGCGCACGCCCGAAAGCACAAAAACCGGAATCAACCAGAAGGATGCGAACGCGGGAGACAGATGCATTGGCTTGCCTGCGATTGCCAGCAGCAGTGCGAGACCTGACATGCCAAGGCCAGCTGCTACCCCCATTATCATTACCCGGTTGTTCCCTACGCGCCTGGATAACTGGCCGAAATAAATATTCGACAATAAATTAGTCGCCGTCAAGGCGGCCAGGTAAATGCCAATCATTGCCTGGCTGCCGCCCAGCTCCTGCTGCACGTAAATAGCAAAGAAGGGCGCAGCTGACCCGCCCAGCATCAGCAAGCTTTCCAGGAACAGGAAAGCCCGGTAGCGGTGGTCTTCCCGGGTGGCTGCCACTGCCCGCTGCACTTGAACGGGAAATGACTGGCGCGGGGGCACCTGTTCCTCCACCGGTTCGTGGATCAGGGAAAAGGACAGCGCGGAAATCCCGGCCAGAACCAGGAAAATAATACTCAGACATCCGTAATTGTACGGAAACGGCAGCGGGCCAGCCGGGTCCAGCACCCAGCGCACAAAAAGGCTGGCCACCAGGCTGCCTAAACCGCCTAACCCTGATCGCCAGGCAAAGAACTCTCCCCGTCTTTCCGGGGGGATCGTCTTACTTACCACTTCCAGGAATGGCAGCCCGCTAAAACCGCTGGCGAAAGCGGATATGAGAAAAGCCGTAAAGAACAGAATGAGCAGCAAGTCTGCGTTGTGGATCAAGTTCATTGTCAGGGCAATGCTTAACCAAGTGGCTATGCGCAGTATAGATACCAGGCGATAAACACTCAATTTATGCGGCACATTTTGCAGGTATCCGGATACCCACAGCTGTGGCAGCGACCATGCCCCATCTCGGATTGGCAGCACTAATCCTAATAACAGCGGCGATTGGGTCAGATGGCTCAAAAATGCGACCATAACCAGGGTTGGGTCCATCACTGTTTCGGCAGTAATATACAACAACCCGTTGGCAACACCCAATCGAAAGTTTCGGCGATCCGTCTTCGTTGATTTTATTGCAGCGTCCAAATTGGCTCTCCATCGAAACGCGCCGATTATATCACCTGGAACCGCTATTCATTCTTATGGCTGTGCTAAAATCAAGGAGCATATTTATTTTGTTCCGGAGGCAGGTTTCCTTATGACCGAAAAAGAACCGTTACGGGTCGCCATCATTGGTACGGGAAAACGGGCAGACTATTTATATGGACCAATCCTTGCCGCGCTCCCCGCAGATGTAAAACTGGTTTCCATCTGGGGGCGCAGCCCGGACTCAGCCCGCCGGCTGGGTGAAAGCCTGGGCGTACCCTGGTATACCAGTCTGGACAGTCTGATCCGCGAAACAGCTCCTCAAATCGGGATTGTCTCCGTCAGCTATTCCTCCAATGGCGAAGTTGGCCTGATGGCGGTAGAGAGCGGGCTGCACGTTTTGCTGGAGACCCCGATTGCGCATGATCTCAAACAGGCGGATGCCATCATCGCCGCGGCGAAAAAAAACAACGTAAAAATTGAGGTGGCCGAGCAGTTTCACCGCCGTCCGCATGAACAGCTAAAACTAAAGCTGATCGAAGCGGGCCTGTTTGGTAAAGTGCACACTTCTTTCAGCGATTTTGCCGGGCACGGCTACCATGGCATCAGCGTTATGCGTTCTTATTTAGGCTTCGATGCCATGCCTATCCAGGTTACCGGCCTGGTTCGAGAATTTCCACTCGCTTCGCATTGGTCACGCCTGGAAAATTCCACCGGGCCGCGTACCGAAACCCAGGAACACGCCATAATTGATTTTGATGGCGGACAGGTGGGCATCTTCCATTGGACAAATGTTGGATATGATTCACCTCTGCGCTGGTGGCGCAGCAGCCGCTTCCTGGCTGAAAAAGGAATGGGGATTTCAATCGGCAGTGCCCTGGATTTTGAAGACAAGCTCTCCCTGCTCTCCCCCGATGGCGAAGCCCCGCTGCTGATCACCGTGGAAAGGCGCTATGAGCGGGTTGACGGCGGCGCGTTAATGGGTGTCTATGCGCATACCGGCAGCCCGGTTTTGCCACTGGTAGCCTGGGAAAATCCCTTCCGCCCCCACCAGCAAGGACACGGTGTCCAGTGGCACGACGATGAAATTGGTGTCGCTGGCTGCCTGATGAGCCTGGTGGAGGCGGTACGCACCCATCGCGAACCAACCTACGGACCTCTCCAGGCTCGCCTGGATCAGGAATTAATTCTTGCTATACGCCTATCTTCGCAAGAAGGCGGAAAACCGGTGAAACTCCCCTTATGAAAAATCCAATCCCCTACCTCGTTGTCCCGGATGCTGTTCCGCCACTGCTCGATTTCATTCGTGAACAAGGACTGCATCGTTTCTTCCTGGTTGCCGATCCAAACACGTACCAGGTCCTTGGCCAGCGCGTAGAGGCCGCCTTACGCGCGAATGGGATCGATAGTAAAACCATCCTGATCACAGGGGATGAGATTATCACGGATGAGCACTATATCGTCCAGGCTTTGGTGGAAACCAAAGGCGAGGACCGCGCGTTTATCGCGGTTGGCTCCGGTACGGTAACCGATATCACCCGGTTTATCAGCCATCGCTCGCGAGAAATTTTCATTTCCTTACCGACCGCGCCCTCCGTGGACGGCTTTACATCCATCGTCGCGCCAATGGTGGTGGGAAAATATAAAATGCCCGTTCCCGCGCAGCCGCCGGTAGCCGTCTTCGCCGACCTGCCCACACTTTGCGCCGCGCCGCGCAGAATGATCGCGGCTGGTCTAGGCGACCTGCTCGGAAAATACACCTCGCTGGCCGACTGGCGCCTGGGCGCCCTTCTCTATCAAGAACCATACAGCGCGGAAATCGACCAGTATATCCGTGAATCGGTGGATGCCACGGTTGCGGAAATCGATTCGGTTGGCAGCGCTTCATGCGATGGAATCACGCGCCTGATGGATGGATTGGTAGGGTCAGGGTTTGGCATGCTCGCTTTTGGCGATTCCCGCCCCGCTTCCGGTTCGGAGCACCATATCGCGCATTACTGGGAGATGAAGGGAATTATGGAAGGCCGCCCGGCCAATTTGCACGGCGCCGAGGTAGGCGTCGCGACTGTCCTGTCTGCCCGGCGTTACGCGAAACTGCGCAAGATATCCAGCGCGGAGGCTGTTGGTTTTTTGGAAGCACGCAATCTTCCCAGCCATGAAAAAATGCGGGCCGAAATTGAGGCTGATTACGGCTCGGTAGCAGAGCAAATTATTCAGATCCAGGCGCCCCTTTTTAACCTGACAATCCAGGATCTGGATGATCTCAAAGCCAGTATCCTGTCTCATTGGGATGAAGTTCAGGAAATTGCCGGCACCGTTCCCGCCCCACAGCAGCTCGAGAATTGGCTGGCGGCAGTTCAGGCTCCCATCCAGCCATCCGATCTTGGCCTGAGCCAGGCAGAAACGAACCAGGGCTTGCAGGCTGCACATTACCTGCGTGACCGCTTTACGCTTAATCGCCTCAGCTTTTGGATGGGGTTGTAATAAATGGTTTGAAATAGCAAACCATTTGTTATTACTCAATACTTGATTATTTCTATATTTATTAGTTATTGACATCACATTTCCGATGTGCTATATTTAGCTTAATGGAGGCTTTGATCCGGGAACACCGCTGGTCGCTGCGCCTGCCTGCAGGCAATGTTCCCGAGTAGCCAATTGCGAAACCGGCCACCAATGTTTATGGGAGCCTTTCCGCACAAGTATCTGACCCAGATGGCGGCAACCTGAAGGGCAAGAGCATTATTGTTAGGCGGGCAATTTACGAACGAGGTTGAATAAGGATTTGATGCAAGATCAGGTGGGAGATAGTATACCCATGGGGGTATAGGGTCCCAGTTTTCAATTACACCATTTACGCATAGGGCGTGTTTAGTATTTAAGCGCCTTCAAACAACGATGCAGGCCCCTGCTATCTCAGGTCGTGCTTACCTTCCAACCAAAAGGCAAGTCGCCTGATCCATCATTTCCGAACAGCAGACTGCTCGGGTAACTTCCCCATAAACATTTTTAGGAAAACGAACACGCCAGTAGCAGGCCCGGCAAGGTCTGGTACTTGATTGCTTGATTCGTTCAAATTTCAGATTTCGCCGAAATGGCCCATATACCGTTTTCGGACGGGCAATTGTCGGAATGGCGGAGCATGCCCATTTACAGGCATGCCGGATGATACCAGTACAAAAACATTGCGAGGGAGAACCCATTTATGCTCGAAAGACAAACGTTAAAACAAACCCAGGCCGATATTTACCACACGCATATCGAGCCCACCGGTTCCTGGCTGTCATTCGGTGTGAAGGAAATGTGGCTTTATCGCGAACTGCTTTTCTTTCTCACCTGGCGGGACATCAAAATCCGCTATAAACAGACCGTTCTCGGCTTTGCCTGGGCAATTCTACAGCCCGTTTTGACCATGATCGTATTCTCCCTGTTCTTTGGCAAATTGGCGAAGATCCCCTCCGAAGGGGTTCCGTACCCCATTTTCAACTACGCCGCGCTGCTGCCATGGCAGTTCTTTGAAAGCTCCATCACGACCTCTACCAACAGCCTGGTGACCAATGCCAATATGGTCACAAAAGTGTATTTCCCCCGCTTGTTCATACCCATCTCTAGCGTTCTTTCTGGACTGGTAGATTTTTTTATTGCTTTTATTGTCCTGATCGGCATGATGATTTTTTATCACATCACCCCAAATTTAGGGGTGCTTCTTCTGCCCTTATTCTTGATTTTGGCCTTTATAACGGCAATGGGCGTCAGCTTGTGGATGTCGGCCCTGAATGTAAAATACCGCGATGTTCGTTACATTGTTCCTTTTCTATTGCGCTTCTGGTTTTTCGCAACCCCCATTGCCTATCCCAGTTCGCTTTTGAGCGAGCCATGGCGAACTTTGTATGGGTTAAACCCCATGGTGGGGGTTGTCGAGGGCTTTCGGTGGGCGCTGCTGGGGACCGAACCGCCTCGGGCAATGCTTTTCCTGTCGATTGTCATTTCGATCATCCTGCTCATTACCGGGCTGCTTTACTTTAGTCGTACAGAGAAAACCTTCGCGGACGTAATCTAAACCAGCCGCCCGCTTGATAACAGCAGCGCCAAAACTTACCAATCAGGAATCAGCTTAACCATGAGTGATATATCCATACAAGTACGTGACTTAGGCAAAAAATATCGGATTCAGCAGGGCGTAAAGCCGACTTACGAGACATTACGCGACCAGGTCGTAAAAGCGTTCTCAGTGCCTGTTCGCCGCTTGAGCAATTCAACCGATGGTAATGAAAATGGGAAACAGCTCTTTGACAATTATGTTTGGGCTCTGAGAGATGTCTCCTTCGATGTGCACCGCGGTGAAGTGGTCGGGTTAATCGGGCCGAACGGCGCGGGAAAAAGCACTTTACTGAAAATTCTTACCCGTATCACCCAACCAACGCACGGCGTGATCGATATATATGGACGGGTCGGATCGCTTCTTGAAGTTGGCACCGGCTTTCACCGGGAACTAAGCGGGCGCGACAATGTCTACTTAAACGGCGCAATCCTTGGAATGAATAAAGCTGAGATTGCGAAAAAGTTCGACGAAATCGTGAGCTTTGCCGAGGTGGAGAAATTTATAGACACGGAGGTTAAATTCTACTCCTCGGGAATGACGGTCCGGCTGGCCTTCGCCGTTGCCGCGCACCTGGAGCCGGAAATCCTCCTCGTCGATGAGGTCCTTGCGGTTGGCGATGCTGCGTTCCAGAAAAAGAGCCTTTCAAAAATGGAAAGCGTCGGCAAAGCCGGGCGCACCGTCATATTCGTATCCCACCATATGCCCTCGATCACCCGCTTATGCGAACGAGCTCTCCTGCTAAATCATGGCACGCTCATAGAAAGCGGCCCGGCGGAGAAAGTGGTAGGAGATTATTTGAGCGCGAACCTTGGCACCTCGGCTTATAAGGATTGGCCGGACATAAACCTCGCCCCAAGCAGCGAGGATGCCCGCCTCCGCTGCGTTCGGGTGATTAATGAGGAAGGAAATACGAATTTTAGCTTTGATATCCGCCGGCCGGTAGGCATCGAAGTCACTTTTGATGTCCTGCGCCCCACTACTTATCCGCTGTATCCATTTATTACTGCCCATAACGAAGAGGAAGTCCTTCTATTCACCTCCATCGACACGGATACAGATTGGCGAAACCAGACCCGCCCACCCGGACGGTATACCAGCGTGGCCTGGATCCCTGGCAATCTACTGGCAGAGGGAACCATAACCATCGGCGTGGGAATGCGCACCGAGGCGCCGCATATCCTCCACTTTTACGAATTCGATACGGTTGCATTCCAAATCATTGAAAGCCCAGAAGGAGATTCGGCGCGAGTTGATTACGCGGGCAAAATGCGCGGCGTTGTTCGCCCGTACTTGCGCTGGTCTACGCTCCACGAGCCTGTCACAGCCATCTACCCGGGCCGGTGAGGGAGATATGGCAGCAACTCTCCCCCCTCGATTGAGCATCGGCTTGCCGGTTTATAACGGAGAGCGTTTCCTTCGTTTTGCTCTGGACGCCATCCTGAACCAGACCTACCGTGATTTTGAGTTGATTATTTCGGACAACGCTTCCACTGACAGCACCATGCTGATTTGCCAGGATTACGCCGCGCGCGACAGCCGCATTCGTTACTGCCGCAACATGGAAAATATCGGCTCAGCGGCAAATTTCAACCGGGTATTCGATCTGGCGCGCGGACAATATTTTAAGTGGTCGGCAGCCGACGACATCATTTCCCCGACCTTCTTGGAAAAATGCATTGAAGTGCTCGATCAGGATCCTTCCGTTGTGCTTAGTTATTCCAAAGCCGACCGGATCAATTCCTCCGGCAAGCTGGACGGGATGTACGATTACCCAATGCGGGTCAACGACCCATCCGCTCACGTGCGTTTTTCGGATCTCATTCTGGTAAACCATTTCTGTATCGCGGTTTTCGGGGTAATGCGCCGGGATGTACTGGCCAAAACACCATTGATCGACAAATACGTGGGCTCAGATCGGGTATTGCTGGCGGAATTGGGTCTTCGCGGGCGTTTCGTTGAGATTCCTGAGTACCTGTTTCACCGCCGCGATCATCCGCAGGCTTCTGGCCGGTTATTCAACATCTATAACCGCCTGGCGTGGTTCGATCCTTCCAAACGCAGCCGCATCAACCTGGTGAACTGGAAGGTTGGTTGGGAGTATCTGCGAGCGATTAACCAGGTCAGCCTGCCATTGGTAGAGAAAGTACAGAGTTACAAGAGCGCGTTGCGCTGGTTTGTCATGCGCCGCCGGGTACTGATTGAAGACTTCAAAGCTGCGATCGTTCAATTGGTTCCGTTTTCACTCGGTCTGGTTAAATTCATCCGAAGTCTTTTACAACCGTCGTCAAAAAAAGGTGGGATATGAAAGTAGCAATTTTGGCAGGAGGGTTCGGCTCGCGTCTGGCTGAAGAAACCGAGATTAAGCCGAAGCCAATGGTAGAGATTGGCGGTAAGCCCATTCTCTGGCATATTATGAAGCATTACGCTTTCTACAATCACAAGCACTTTGTGATTGCGCTTGGCTATAAAGGGGAAGTGATCAAACGCTACATGGTCGATTATGCTTCCCTGGAATGCAATCTGACCGTTGACCTCGCCGAAGGCAAAGTCACCGTTCATGATGGGCCTCGCCCGGATTGGAAGGTCGACCTGGTAGATACGGGTCCGCGGACACAGACCGGCGGGCGGATCAAACGGTTAGCCCCCTACCTGAAAAATGAAACCTTTATGCTCACCTGGGGGGACGGCGTCTCCAACGTTGACCTAAACTGCCTGCTCGATTTCCACCGCTCGCACGGTAAACTCGCCACCCTCACTGCCGTACGCCCTCCGGCCCGCTATGGGCATATGATGTTTGATGGGGAGCGCATTGTTCAATTCGTTGAAAAACCACAAATCGGCGAGGGTTGGATCAACGGCGCTTTCTTCGTCCTGGAACCAGGCATATTCGACTATATCGATGGAGACGATACCGTCTGGGAACACGAGCCCCTCCAGCGCCTGGCCGCGGATGGGCAGCTGATGGCATACAAACACGAAGCATTCTGGCAATGCATGGATACCCTTCGAGAAAAGCACTTGCTCGAGTCGATGTGGCAATCCAACAGAGCCCCATGGAAAATTTGGGAGGATTAAAACCATGCGCGTTCTGGTTACCGGGCATCATGGCTATATTGGTGCGGTTCTGGCCCCCATGCTGGTACAGGCCGGGCACGAAGTGGTAGGTTTGGACAGCGATCTTTTCATCCCCTGCACCTATGGGGCTTGGGCTGAAAGCGTGCCATCGATCCACAAAGATGTACGCGATGTTGAGCAGGATGATCTACGGGGGTTTGATGCGGTTATGCACCTGGCGGGTCTATCCAACGATCCGCTTGGGGATCTCAACCCTGATTTGACCATGGAAATAAATCACCAGGCTTCGGTTCGCCTGGCACAGCTGGCCAGGCAAGCAGGTGTGCGGCGGTTTATTTTCTCCTCGTCATGCAGCAATTACGGCGCGGCGGGTGATGATTTTCTCGACGAAAACTCGGCTTTTAACCCCGTTACAGCGTATGGCGAGTCAAAGGTTCACGTTGAGCAAGATGTCGCGAAATTCGCGAATGCTGATTTTAGCCCAACGTTCCTGCGCAATGCCACAGCGTACGGCGTGTCGCCATTCTTGCGCTTCGACCTGGTGTTGAATAATCTGGTCGCCTGGGCGTTTACCACGGGGAAGATTTACATGAAGAGCGACGGCTCACCCTGGCGGCCCATCGTCCACATTGAGGATATTTCACGGGCTTTTTTGGCCGCGTTACATGCCCCAACCGACCTGATTCATAACCAGGCATTTAACGTCGGGCAAACAACGGAAAATTACCGGGTCCGCGAGCTGGCCGAAATTGTCGCGCAGACCGTACCGGGCTGCCAGGTAAGCTTTGCTCCGGATGCCGGGCCTGACAAGCGCAACTACCGGGTAAACTGCGACCGCATTCAGCGCGTCTTGCCTGAATTCAAACCCCAGTGGAACGCTCGCCGGGGCGCGCAGGAATTATACGATTCGTACCGCAGCATTGGCCTGGCCCTCGAAGATTTTGAAGGCCCGCGGTATAAGCGTATCGCTCACATTAAACAACTACTCGAAACCGGCGCGCTGGATAAGTCCCTCCGCTGGACAAAAGAAACCGCCGGCCGGGTCATATAAAAGAGGGGGAATACCGATGGATTATTACATCACCGAGAAGCAGTGCCGGGCCTGTGGCGCCAGTCCATTGCAGACGATTTTATCGTTCGGCGAAACCCCGTTGGCCGACCGGCTGCTCACCACCGAACAGTTATCCCAACCCGAGCTGACTGCTCCATTAACCCTAGCTTTCTGCCCAGAGTGTTCTCTCGTTCAGATCCTCGAAACCGTACAGCCCGAAATCCTTTTCGGACAAGAATACCCGTACTTTTCATCGGTCTCCCAGGCGCTGCTCGATCACTCGCGCAAGAACGCGCTTGAACTGATCGAGTCGCGGGGTCTGAACCAGAACAGCCTGGTCGTCGAGCCGGCCAGCAATGATGGCTACATGCTGCGCAACTTCGCTGAGCGGGGAATTCCTGTATTGGGCATCGACCCGGCAAAAGGCCCCGCGGAAGCCGCTCTTGCAGCCGGTGTGCCAACCCTCAATACCTTCTTCTCCCTCGACCTGGCAAAACAACTGCACTCTGAGGGCAAACAGGCGGATGTAATCATTGCCAACAATGTGGTAGCGCATGTCGCTGACCTGAACGGGTTTGTTGAAGGGGTTTCCACTTTGTTGAAACCAGACGGCGTGGCGGTCATGGAAATGCCGTACGTAATCGATCTAATCGCGAAGACCGAATTTGACACCATCTACCACCAACACCTGTGTTACTTCTCCGTGACTGCACTGGATACGTTGTTCCGGCAGCACAACCTGTATCTCAATGATATTCGCCGCCTGCCCATCCACGGCGGCTCGCTGCGCCTGTATATCGAGAAGCGTGAAAATGTGCAAGATTCCGTAAAAAATATGCTTCGCTCCGAAAAAGAGACTGGTGCAGACCAGCTTGATTACTACTGCCAGTTTGCCGACCGCGTCCGCGATATTAAAAAAGGCGTCCTGGAAATCCTGACCAGCGTGAAAGAATCGGGGCATCGCATTGCTGCGTATGGGGCCGCGGCCAAGGCCTGCACGCTGATGAGTTACTGCGGTATCGACAACCGGTTTGTCGACTATATCGTCGATCTAAACAAGTTTAAACAGGGCCGGTATTTTAGTGGGAACCACCTCCCCATTTTGCCTCCAGAAAAATTAGTAGAAGACCTGCCCGATTACACCCTCCTTCTGGTGTGGAATTTCGCGGAGGAGATCCTGCGCCAGCAGGATGCATACCGGCAGCGGGGAGGAAAGTTCATCATCCCCATTCCAGAACCCGTTATCGCATAGAACCGAATATCGTAGGGGGAGCAATGCGAAAGACCTGTTTCAATGTCATCACAGCAGCGGCTATACTGCTTTTCATTTTTACCGGCAATGATCCGGTTCTGGCGGCAGCCAATCAACTTCCCGCAATTACTGTGTGGTACGAAACCAGCCTCAGGTTTGGCCAATTGGGAAACCCACAAACCCATATTAACATTCTCGGCAACGCGCAGGATCCGGATGGTTCCGTTTCTTCAATGGCGTATCGACTAAACAACGGCAGCCCGGTGACCATTTCAATCGGCCCGGATGGGAAAAGACTGGCCAATGCGGGGGATTTCAATGCCGCAATTCAAACCAGCGCCCTCCTGAATGGCAATAACAGCCTGGTATTTATTGCCATAGACAACAGCGGGGCAACACAAACAAAAACCATCATCGTGAATTACACCCGTGCGGCCCCCCAGGCTCTGCCTTTTTCAACCAATTGGTCAACCACGGGCAGCATTCAAGATCAGGCCCAAATATTGGATGGCCTTTGGAGCAAAAGCGCTAGTGGGATTCAACCAACCATCTTTGCATATGACCGTCTGGTTGCAATCGGTGATATCAGCTGGAAGGATTATGAAATCCTGGCTCCAATCACCGTGCGTGGTTTTTATCCCGACCCGGCTAACCCGAACGATGCCGGTGGAGTTGGAGTTGTAGCGCGCTGGCAGGGGCATATCGGTTCCGGCCAGCCTCCCGCGGACTGGACTCGCCTGGGCGCATATGGATACTACAGCAACCGCTTAAATGCACTCGCGCTGCGCTTAAACGGAAGCGACCCCATAACGCAGGGCTTTTCATTCCGCCTCAATACCCCTTATCTGCTCAAACTTCGGGTAGAGACAGCCGCCCAAGGCGGGCGCTACAGTTTCAAGGTGTGGGAGCGAGGCCAGCCTGAGCCGTCCTGGAATAGTTCTTCCTTTGCGAATCTTGTGAATGTGGTTGATTCAAACGGCGATTTACTCAATGGGTCGGTCATGTTGGTCGCGCATCGGGTGGATGCCACTTTCGGCAACGTCACCATATGCCCGTTGGATCTTAATTATTCCCTAACCATCAATCATTCTGGCAGTGGATCGGTCACGGCGCAGCCGGTGAAAACCAGCTATGCTTGCGGAGAAGGCGTTACATTAACCGCCCAGGCAAGCCCTGGCTGGGTATTCACCGGCTGGAGCGGGGATATTTCTGGGCAAAGTAAAACCATCTCTTTCAATATGACCCAGTCTATTTCCGCCACAGCTAATTTTAGTCTGGGCCAGGTGCAGCCCTATAAATCCTACCTGCCGTCTATTGTGGCACAGTAATCTTCTATATTATTCTATTGAGTTCATTCTATCGAACGAAAAAGGAGGACCTATCGAATAAATGGGGGATAAATCCATCGTTTCTTATTGACCAGAGTTTGGCGCCTGACAGACCTGACCAATAACGGAATAAGACCGCCCGGCGGCCTCCGTTACCAGCGGTCATTGTGACGGCGGTTCTATCTGGCCAATTTGCTAAACATAACAATTAAATAAAAAAATTTCAATGGTGCGATACATCGTAAGGGGAATGCTATGAAGACGATTGAACTGCGCTTCTTTCGCGTTGTTTCCATGCTAGCCATCCTTTTGCTGGTAGTAGCGTATGCTACACCTTCCAGAGGGGCTGTCGAACCTTTCGTATCTGACGATTTCAATCGCTGCAGTCTGGATACTTCGGTTTGGACGTATGAAAAAGCCATGGGTTTGCCAGATGTTTTAATAAGCGGTTCTTATTCTGGCAACTCCGCCGTAGTACTAAGCGTTCCGTCAGGTCAGGATTACACTTTCTCAGGAAAAAATAAAAGAGCTCCACGCATTATGCAAACTGCAAGCGATACGAGCTTTGAAGTTGAGGTAAAGTTCAACTCCCCGCTAGGCCAGCAACCGGCAGGTACGTTCAATATTCAGGGAATCTTGGTCCGGGATGCTGTCTCCGTGCCCGGGAAAACGAAATGGCTGCGCTTCGATCTGAACACAAACAGCACCAATATCAATTATTACATTGGATATTTCGATGAGACCGGGGAGCTGCACGGTCTCATCGGCCCAAAGAGTCTTGGCACGCAGATGGATGCCAGCCCACTCTACCTGCGGGTAAAGTACGATCAACCTACCGGCACCTGGTCCCTTGGGTATGCCTTCTCTGATCCAGCAAACTTCCAGTACCCATACAGTTTTCAAGAAGGCAACACGGCGGATCCTGTGGGTGGATTTACATTCCAACCCACCGGTATTGGCGTTTTTGCCGCCAGCACATCCCCTGATGACACTGGTACACCGGCAGGGATTATCACCGAGGTCGATTATTTCAAAAGCCTTTCCAACACCGCCTTCGTAGATGATCCCATCAAGTTAACCGTCCAGAAAGTGGGGAGTGGGGCCGTGAACCAGCAGTGCACGGACAACCAGGTAACGCTAACTGCCTTGCCATCCCCTGGAGCTACCTTTACGGGTTGGAGTGGAGATATGGTCAGCACACAAGCTGCTATCACGTTGCCCATGACCAAATCGTACGCCGTCACCGCTACTTTCAGCGGGCAGCCGCTGGAACAACCCTATAAAATCCGTCTCCCGGTCATCTTTAATTAGCACTATGTAAAGGATATGGGTGTAAGCTGCAATCTCGCAGCTTACACCTAAATCAAACAACATTGAGCATAAGAGGGTTTTATGAGTAATCGCTGCCCGGCCTGTGGCGCTGAAGCCATGCAGGTATTTTATTCCAAAAAAAATATCCCCGTCCACAGCGTTCGTTTGATCGGATCGCGAGAGGAAGCCATACAGTTTCAAAATGGTCAAATGGACCTGGCCCACTGCCCGGTTTGCGGGTTCATCTGCAATATTTCGTATCAACCCGAATTGCAGGATTATTCGGCCGAGTACGAGTTGACCCAGGCATATTCCGCCACCTTTAATTCTTTTTCCCACCGTTTGGCGCGGCAGTTAATTGAGCACTACGATCTGCACGGCAAAAAGATTATTGAGATTGGTTGCGGGCAGGGTGAATTTCTCTCCCTGCTGTGCGACCTGGGCGATAACCGTGGAACGGGCTTTGACCCGGCCTATGATCCCGCCCGGCCTTCTGTAGCGCTAAGCAGCCGGGTAGAGATCATCTCGGATTACTATTCAGAAAAATACACAGGCTATAAGGCGGACTTTGTCTGCTGTAAAATGACCCTGGAGCATATCCGCGATGTGGCCGATTTCATCGCCACTGTCCGCCGCTCGATAGGGGATCAGCAGAATACGACCGTCTTTTTCCAGGTCCCCGATGTTGACCGCGTTCTCAAGGAAGTCGCCTTCTGGGACATCTACTACGAACATTGCTCCTACTTCAGCATGGCGTCTCTGGCCCGCCTGTTCCACAGCCAGGGTTTTGATGTCAACCGCTTGTGGCGCGCCTATGACAATCAGTATCTTATGATCGACGCCCGGCCTGCAAGCGGTTCGACCCCCAGGCCCTTCACCCAGGAAATGGATGTAGCAAAGATCGCCGCGGAAGTAGCCGCCTTCGCATCCAGCGCCCCCGAAGTATTGGATCATTGGAAGCACACCGTTCAGGATGCTTACAAGCAGGGCCAGAAAGTTGTTTTGTGGGGTTCCGGGTCAAAAGGGGTTGCGTTCCTGACCACGTTGAATTTATGCACCGAGATTGAATACACTGTGGATATCAATCCAAACAAACACGGAACGTATATGGCTGGCACCGGGCAGAAAGTTGTCTCACCCGATTTTCTCAGCGCGTACCGCCCAGATCTGGTGATCCTCATGAACCCTGTTTATCGTCAGGAAGTTCAAAAAGAGCTGCATCAGAGGGGAATTTCAGCCCATGTGGTCAGCGTCGGTGAATAAGGAGACACGCGAGATAGGAAGTTTTCGGTATTTCCGCCAATTTCTCTCTGGCATCCGCCGGCGCTTTCAAAAGAAGCGAAGGCAGGTCTCCCATTATTTTGTCCCGGGCCTACCCGCCGGCATTACACCCGATGTTTTAAATACAACCTGTCAGGATCAATTTGGCGAACAGGCGCTTTCCTATGTTCACCAGCATTTGTCTGGTTGGAAATCCTCCGGCGCATTCCGGCTGCTTATTAAAACACGCAGTGGAAAAGAAATCCGCTTAGTTTATAAGGATGCCGCTTATTATCAAGATCAGATCCCCGCGCTGATAGACCTCCCAATTCGTCCGGGGCCTCCCGAATACGCGGTTTACAGCCAGCCAATGGGTGCGCTAGCCGCCTTTCTCCCCCAGGTTTACCTGGCTGAAGAGATTTCTCCAGGAGAGCATTACCGGTACCTTCTCGAGGATCTCGGCCAGAATCACCACAGCATTACCGGCCAAAAAGATTTCATCCAGTCCAGCTATCATCTGCCTCGCCTGCACCAGGCGCTGCGAGAATGGTCAGATGCGGTAAATCCAAAAGGTTTTCTCCCATACGGAGAGGATTTTTTACAAACGCTACAAAAGTATGCTCAGGCAAAACTTGAAAATTACAGCCAGCACTCAGATGATCCGGATCTGAAATCCGTGTTGAATTTCCTGCCCAAGGTGGCTTTGTTTCGGTTGCAAGATCCGGTTATCAATCATTTCACCGATGAACCAATCCATGGAGATACGAACTTTACCAACCTTCATCTTCATAATAAGGACCCCTTCCAGTTCCGAGTGGTGGATTGGGAATGGGCCGGCTATGGACTTCCGCATGCCGATTTGGCCTCTTTATTGAAAGGCCTTCCGCGAGAAAGTGAGAAAACAGCCTTTCAAAGATATATCGAAGCTCCAAAAGGGTCCAATTCATCACCGTGCAAGGATCTGTCATTCGAAGAAAACTGGCGCCTCTACCTTTGGGCGCAGCTCGAACGAGGACTATTGGATGCATCGTTTCTGGCCGTCCAATTTATACAAACCGGCCAAATAGCCCAATTTAGCCTGCCCATAGCAATTTCCCTGGCATTGAAGCAGGTGGTCAGGGTGTACCATGAACTGACGGACGAACGGGTAAAGTAATTAACATGGAAAAACAAACCCAGACCGATTATCGAATGAATACCATTATCCCCTGCCCGGTATGCAGCACAACCAATGTCCAGCCGGTACTCGAAATACCGCAAATCCCCATATTAGCAAACGTTTTATGGGATAACCGCGCGGATGCATTGGCCGCTCGACGCGGCGATATGCAGCTTACGTTTTGTGAAACGTGTGGGCATGTCTTTAATCGGGCTTTCGACCCGGCGCTGATGGAATATGATGTGCATTATGAAAATTCGCTGCACTTCTCGCCCCGTTTTCAACAATACGCGGATTGGCTGGCCCGTTACCTGATCGCCCGCTATGGTTTGAACGGGAAAAAAATTATCGAGATTGGCAGCGGAAAAGGCGAATTTCTGCGCATGTTATGCGAGTTTGGCCAGAACACGGGCGTCGGTTTTGATCCCAGTTATGCTGCGGCCGCGGAAGAATCACACCCAGCGCTGTCCTTTGTCAAAGATATTTATTCAGAACGTTATTCCAGATACCAGGCTGACCTGGTGCTTTCCCGGCATGTTCTTGAACACATTTACCGGCCGGCCGAATTTGTGCAAAGCTTGCGGCATACGATCGGTGCGGGAAACCAAACGGTTGTCTTCTGCGAAGTACCGAATTTTGGCTATATCTTGCGCGATACTGCCCTATGGGACCTCATTTACGAACACGTTTCTTACTTCAGCGCAAACTCCCTGAAGCAGCTTTTCGCTAGCAACGGCTTCAATATTCTTAACCTGTCAGATGCTTTCGAAGGCCAATTCCTTTATATCGAGGCCGAACCCGGGCAGAGTTCCCCACCGGCCAATGGTTCAAAACTGCTGCCGTTGCATGACCTGGCGGCCCAGGTGGAGCGTTTTGCCAATAACAGTCAGGTAAAGCTGACCCGCTGGAAGGATCAACTCAACAGCTTACGAGAGCACGGCAAGCGGGCGGTGTTATGGGGCGCCGGCTCGAAAGGGATTAGCTTTCTGAATATGCTGCATGTGGAAAATGAGATCGAATACATCGTTGACATCAATCCGCGCAAGCACGGCAAGTTTGTCACCGGCGCCGGGCAGCAAATCGTATCGCCTGAATTTCTCGCCGATTATCGCCCGGATACCATTATCGTGATGAACCCGATCTATCGGGAAGAGATCCAGGGCATGGCCGGAAAGATTGGCCTCCACGTCGATCTCCTTACTGCAACCTGAAACCGCTTATGTCCAGGGTTTATCAAATCGTTGTCGCGCATTACCAATCTGAAATCATCAGTGGAGCGGAAAACTCAATTGCTGATTTTGCGGCACAGGTCGATCCGCGTTTTCAGATCACCATGCTAATTCCTGCCGAAGGCAACCTGGCCCGCTTCTATCGCAAGCGCGGCCTCCAGGTATGGGTCAAGCCCGTGGAAACGCCCCGCCGGATGTTCCCCGGTTTGCACCAGATGCAATCCTGGATACTGGCAAGAGACTTAAAAAAGCGCGCGGTGGACGCAGTTCTGTGCAACACGTTTCCGGCTGCCAGCCGGGTCGCTACAGCCTGCCAGATAGCGCACCTCCCCTATGCTATCTACATGCGCGATTACATCCCGGATGTGCCGCTGCATCGCCAGATCCTCAACCAGGCCAACTTGCTTTTCGCGATTTCAAAAGATGTCATCCAGCAGCACGCCGCAATGGTCGACCCAGCCCGGTTCCGCCTGGCCTACAATGTGATCAATTCCGGTCCCATTATCGATCGGCTGGACGCGCATCTCGCCTCCGGAGAGCGCTTGCTTCCTTTCCATAAACGCCACCCGGTGGTTGGCCTGGTTGGTCGGATTACCCCCTATAAACAGCCTGACCTTTTCCTCCGCGCAATTCCACCCATACTCGCGCATGTTCCGGATGCGCGCTTTGTTCTTATCGGCTCGGCGCAATCATGCGAAATGGCGTATGCGGAAAAGTTAAAATCCCAGGCCGCCGAACTGGGCATCCAGGCGCAAGTGTCTTTTCTCGGGCAGCGGAACGATGTTATTGAACTCACTTCGGAAATGACGGTAGCCTGCCTGGCTTCGGGGCGTGAGCCATTGGGCCGGGTAATCCTTGAAGCGCAGATCCTGGGGGTGCCAGTCGTTGTCCCGGATACGGGTGGCCCAGCCGAAATCGTTGAGAATGAAGTAACCGGGTTGCATTTTTCATCTCAGGCGGCGGACGCGGAAATTCAGCTTGCTCGCCAGATCACCCGCCTTCTTCAAGATCCCAATCTGCGCGAATGCCTGGCGCAAAAGGCCCGCGAACGGGTTCTGAGTACTTTTGCCAGCCGCAAGCACGTACAGATACAGGAGGAATTAATTGAGCAGCTCTGCGCCACTCACGAGGCCAGGGAATAACCATCCCCGTGTAGCGATTATTGCCCGGCTGGACCAACCCGGCGGGGTGCAGTCGGTTGTCCTGTCCCTCATTAAAGGGCTCAACCAGCATGGCATCCGTCCCGAAATGGTTTGGGACGTGCCACCAAGTTCCAGCCTTCTGGAAGCAAAAGGTGTGCAGGCTGGTTTTCAACCGGTTCATTTTCCGGTCCCCTCCCATCTGCTCGACCAGGTGCCCATTACCGTCCGTTATTTTTTGACACTGGCGAACACCCTCACCAGCCGGCAAGTCGCCCAATCGTATGATTTTTACTTCATTTTCTATAATGGCTTTCTTGTGCCGGGGGATGTACCCCATTTGCGCTACCTGAACGGTCCGCCGCTCCTGCCCCAACTAGACCTGGCCCGTCCGGGGCTGCGCGGGCTGCCGTTTCGCTTTATTCGCTGGGTTTACCAAAGGATGTTATTCCGTCGCTTTCCGGCCTATGAGTTTCACCGTCAATCCCGCTACGTAATTAACTCCGATTACACCGCCCAGCTGTTCGAAGAAGCCCACGGGGTTCGCTTGCCAGTCGTTCACCCGCCTATCGATCTCACCGGTCGCAGCTTTAGCGCTGAGGATATTCACCAGCGCGACACCATCACCTTCTTCTCACGGTTTGTGGACTATAAACGCCCTGAGATGGTGCTCCAACTGGCCGATTGTTATCCGCAGTATCGCTTCGCCCTGATGGGCGGGGTCAAACCACAAAACAGGGCCTTCTATGAAGCGCTGCGGAAGCAGGCTGTATCCATGGGTTTAAACAACACCTTCTTCTTCGATAATCCATCCGACCGTAAAGTGAAAGAGGAATTGGCCCGCACCCGTTTTTATATCTTCCCGGCCATCAACGAGCATTTTGGAATGGCCACGGCGGAAGCCATCGCCTCGGGCGCAATCCCATTCGTGCATGATTCAGGCGGGCAGCGCGAGGTTGTTCCCGATCCCCGCCTGCGCTTTACGGATGATCAGTTCTTTCAGCAGTTTTCCGCTTTGCTTCAGCGAACCCCTGAGCAGCTAAACGCCATTCGTTTTACGCTTAATGAGCATGGCAAACAATTTTCTGAAAACGTTTTTATTGAGAAGATGCTTACCCTGGCGAATCTTAATGGATAGGTAAGGGAAAAATACAATTATGTGTGGAATTGCAGGTCGCTTTCACCCGGAGGGTCTGGTTGAAAATGCAGAATGGGCGCAAAGTGCATCGAATTTATTGAAACATCGTGGTCCGGATGGTGAAGGTTTCTTTACCGATCCGAATTGCCAGTTGGTCCACCGCCGTTTATCGATCATTGATCTCACCAGCACCGGTGACCAACCCATGGCGAATGAAGATCAGTCGATCTGGATTATCTTTAATGGGGAAATTTACGGGTATGAATCCCTGCGCAAGGAATTGACCCAGAAAGGGCATATTTTCCGCGGGACTTCCGACACGGAAGTGCTGTTACATTTATATGAGGAGTGCGGAACCAATTTGTTTTCACGGGTAAAAGGCATTTTTGCCTTTGCCATTTATGATCAAAGAAAGAAATCGCTGCTACTCGCTCGGGACCGTTTTGGCACGAAGCCGTTGTACTATGCGCAGTTGGATGGTCAATGGATCTTCGCCAGTGAGCTAAAAGCGATCCTGGCCTGGAATGGCATTACGCCACAAATCGACCGCCAGGCCTGCTACGACTTTCTGAGCTGGGGATACATCCCCGAACCGGCCACCGGGTTCAAGAACATATTCGCGTTACCCAAAGGCAGCTACCTGCATATCCAGCAGGGCCATGTTACGACCCAACCGTATTATGAAGTGACCCCGCAGCCAGGCTTTACCGGAACACTGGACCAGGCGGTTGAAACCGTATCCGACCAGTTACAGGAAGCTATCCGGTACCAAAAAGTAGCCGATGTTTCCGTTGGCAGTTTATTGAGCGGAGGAATCAACTCTGGACTGGTTACCGCGGCTTATTCGAAAGTAAGCCAGAAAGACTTCTATACATTCACCGCCAGCTTTCCGGATGCTGAGTACGATGAAAGCGCGTTAGCCGCCAAAACCGCACGGCATTTGAATACCAAACAAACCATCCTTTCAAGTACTGGTTGGCAGTTAAAAGGTGATGAGGCAATTGAGCTGTTATCGCACTTTGATCAGCCTTTTTCCGACACCTCGTTGTTTGCCGTGAACCTGGTCGCGAAAGGTATTCATGACCATGGGCTGCGCTGCGCCTTTTCGGGGGATGGCGGTGATGAAGCTTTTGGCGGATACGCATTTTATGGGCATCTACGCCGGCTTTTACCAATACAGCGCCTGCCAGATATTTCGAAGGCGCTTGCTCTGGCCGGGAACCAGGCCATTTTTCGGCGGATAAAACCAGGCAGCGCCAGGCAAGTACGGAGAGCCATTGACCTTGCCAGGAGCAAAACTCCCAGCCAGTTATTATCCCAATTAGTCAGCTATCTCACCGAAAAGCAGAAACAGGAACTTGTTTTCGCGGAAGCCCGGGATGGACTGCTGCCAGCCGACAGGCATTTTGAACCGTTTGAACAGGGTTGGGAGCTCGAGGATGTATCCGCGCAGTTGACCTCCGCCATGTTCGCGCTTTCCCTGCCGGGTGAAATGCTCAGAAAGGTTGACATGATGAGCATGAAAAACTCGGTCGAAATTCGCGTCCCGCTGCTCGATGAAACCTTAGTTGACTTTGCCATGCAGCTGCCCTACCGGTTAAAGTCTAACGGTATGGAAAACAAGCGAGTACTGCGAGCGCTGGCTGAGCGCTGGCTGCCCGCCGAGGTTTCTCAAGCCAGGAAACATGGTTTTGGTATTCCATTGGATGTCCTTGCTGCGCAAAGCCTGATAAACACCATCAAAGAATATCTTCTGTCGCCGGGGGCGTGTGTGCATGCTTTCATGGACAAGGAAAAAATCCAGCATTGGATTGACTTGTTCGAGAACAAATCATCCGATCAGAAATCCCGCAGCGGCTACGCGTTCGAAATCAGCCGCGAAGGGCTTTATCAAAGGCTGTTCTTCTTGTTATCGTTAGAACTTTGGATGCAGAAGTACCGATTGAGTTGGTAGAAGGTAAAGAGAACAATGAGTGATGGCGCGCGTCGACTGAACCGCTCAAATATTCGTCCGCAATTGCTGGCAAAAAAACAATCCCAAAATCAGGCCAACAATGATAATGGTGACCGGCTGCCTGCCGATTTGGCAGGCAATGCTGCTATTGTCATTTCTTCGCCAGGCGCTGGCAGCCGCGATGAACCCTCGCGGAAACGGCTCAATCCGTCCGTCCGTCCGGGGTTCCGCGACCATCGGAAACCCGATCCGAGCAATTCTATGGTTGAAGGAGAATGGGAACAAACCGCGGTCCAGAGCAAGTCTTCTGCCAACCTTTGGGGATTAATTTTGGTTCTCCTGATCGTTCTAGCCTGGGGGGCAGGTTTCCTGGTTGGTTTTCAAACCTCGCTTGCCGTGCTGCTGGCCATTGGTCTGATCCTCGTCATCGCGGGGCTTATTTCACCGGCTCTCGGCCTGCTGGCGATTGGCATGGTAGCAGCACTCAACTCCATGGCCAATATATTTCTATTAACGGGCGGCCTGCTTCGTTACAATACGCTCAATTACCTTCTATTACTCGTTATTCTTCTCAACATCCCGCTCATTCTGCGCCTGAATGATCTATCATCCCGCGCGCTCCAGCTTCTTCTCCTGGTGATGACGGTCGAGCTCGCCTTTAGTAAAGATATCAGTAATGGGGTGCAGGATATTCTCAACATCGGCGCAACTTTTGGAATGGTTGCCTTTTTCGCCAAAGCCCTAAAGGATGAGGTATCCCTGTACTGGCTTGGAATTGTAAATGGTGTTCTGACCGGATTGGGCGGGCTGGTGTTCTTCCTTCAGATGAACAGTCTACCATATGCAAACCCCAATGACTGGACTTACTTCCCCTTAACCGGTCTTTTTTCGATCTGTATCAGTTATCCCTTCGCCATCAAGCTTCACAAGAATCGCCTGATTTTATTATTCCTGGCGGTCATAAACTTCGCCTGGATCTTCTTAAGCGCCAGCCGCGGCAGCTTGCTGGTGGCTTTAATTGCGGGAGCTTTTTTGTTTCTATCCACCCGCAGTATCACCTGGAAAACCATCATGATTGTGATCGTTGTTGCGGCGGCCGTATGGGTTTCAGCGAGTTTTGCCGAGCAGCAAATTGCGACCGTTACCCGCATTCAGGAGTTATTCGATCCGACTTTATCCCCCACCAAACGGACCAGCAAACGTTCCGTAATTGCGGATGCGGGTTGGCAGATTTTTCAAAAGAACCCGATGGGAATTGGGACGGGCAGTTTTGAGAGTGCATCCGCCCAAACGGGTCTTCTGGCAAGGGATCGCCCCGCACATTCCGCCTGGGTCCAGGTTCTTGCTGAAAATGGGGTTCTGGGGATACTGCTCATGACCTTGTTTGTCGGTTCCTATGCGCTGGTCGGTTTTCGGAGACATTCGGAAGGAAAGCTGTTGTTCGCCTTGTTTATCACCATGATCCTGGCCAGTGCCTTTATCGCAAAAGAATTCCGCGGAAAAAGCCTCTGGTTCCTTGCGGCAGGTGGGATTGTCCTGCTCCACCCAAGAGCCATCCTGGCATACTTCAAGCAAAAAGAGATGCGCAGCGAGGTGATTTATTCTGAACAGCTCAGGAGGGTACGTTTTGGCCGGAGGAGATAACATTCGCATCACCTTTATCGCGGGCGGGCTTGGCAAAGGCGGAGCCGAGAAACAATTCCTTTACATGCTGCGCGCATTACAGGAATTGAACGCCAGCGTCCAGGTGATTTCCCTGACGCAGGGCGAATTTTATGAAAATGCTCTGGCGCGGCTGGGGTTCCGGCCGATTTATGCTGGTTCAAAACCGGTACAGCGCATTGTTAATCTCATCCAAGCCGTCCGGGCATTTCAACCGCATTTCCTGCAAGCTTCTCATTTTTTTGCCAGCTTCTATGCAGGTTCCGTTGGCAGGCTGTTAAATATCCCTTCCATCGGCGCAGTGCGCAGCGACCTTCACCTCGATTTAGAAGGCGTGGGGCGGATGGGGCGCTACCTGCTCGGCTTACCAGACGTTTACCTGGCAAATTCCAATAATGCGCGTGAAAATGCGCACCGTCTGGGTCTTCCAAAAAGCCGGGTGCACGTATTACACAACGTCATCAATCTCGACGAATTCGATCGCCAGTATTACGCTTCTCCGGCGAATCTACTCAGTCCGGATAGTCTATATGCCATTACGGTTGCCCGGTTAGTACCGGTAAAACGCATGGAGCGCTTCCTAAGCGCGCTGGAACTGGCTCGCCGGCAAGTGCCAGGTCTGGTAGGCGTCATTGTTGGGGACGGACCCGCTACTCCGGAACTGCGCGCTCTGGCGGAAGCGATCGGCCTGAAACCCGATCAACCCCAGGCCGGCGTTCGCTTTCTCGGCGAGCGGAACGATATTCCTCAACTGCTGTCTTTGTCGGATCTTTTCGTTTTAACCTCCGATCGGGAGGGCTTCCCAAATGTGCTGCTCGAAGCGATGGCGGCCCGTTTACCCATCGTTACAACACCGGCTGGCGAAACGCCTGAGCTGATCACCGAAGGCGCGAATGGGTTCCTGGTTCCATTTGACGATATCCAGGTTTTAGCAGACCGCCTGGTTACGTTAGCCCAATCACCGGCTCTGCGGAATCGTTTCGGTACGCAAGGCCGCCGGATTGTCGAGCAGCGCTTTAGCTACCCGCGTCTGAAAAATAACTTGATCCATACCTATCGGGAAATTGCTCGCCAGGTAAAAAGTTCCTCGGCGTTATCCAGCCTGGATGCGCACTTTCCCCGGTATGAGCCAATTGCCCCTGGCGCCGGGCAAGATTCTCCACTTCCTTAGCAGCAGAAACGGATAACTTGTGGACCGAAGACAAAGAATTTTTCTCATAATCGTTGCCAGCGCAGTCGTCCTCTTTGCCCTGACCCTGTTCATCCTGCGCGCCGGTCAGCAGCAGACGTTTCCTGGACCATTTCCAAAGCCCTCTCCCGCGTGGACAATTACACCCTTTGTACCGCGCGCCACAGCAACCCCGCTCCCCTCGCCTACTCCAAAAGCGACCACCCCGGGTACCGTTTCCCCAACCGCGCCACCGGGCCGTTCTTTCTACGTCGCGCCAGGGGGAAATGAAAAGAATGACGGTAGTAAGAAAAGCCCCTGGTCCCTGCAATATGTGCTCGATCAGCCTGCCACCATCCACCCAGGCGACACCATCTGGCTGACGGAGGGGAAATATACCGGGCCGTTTACCAGCCAGTTGAAAGGCGCGGATGGCAAACCGATCAATATTCGGGCCCTTCCAGGCCAGCGTGTAACACTGGAAAGCAGTGATCTCGTGATCGATATTGGCGATTCATACTACGTCAACTTCTGGGACCTGGAAATCACCTCGATCAACAATACCCGCGATCCGAATAATCCAAATACGAGCGCTTACGGCATCCGGATTAATCAAGGTAAATCTTCCCATGATATAAAATTCATCAACCTGATTATTCATGATATGCCCGCGCAAGGGTTTGGATTTTGGCAGGCGAACACCAATTCTGAGATTTATGGCAGCCTCATCTTCTACAACGGCACCACGCAGCTGGATCATGGGATCTACGTGCATAACACCGATGGGGAAAAACAGATTATCGATAACATTATCTTCGATAATGCCAGTCATGGGATTCACGCATATGGTGAAAAGGAATACCAAAAACTGAATAATATTCTCATTGAAGGGAATACCGTATTCAATAACGGCAGCATCGGGTATAACACCAAAACAGGCCTCCGGGGAGTCTACAAACGCAATATTTTAATCGGCGGGCTGCAGGTGGCGGAGAAGCCGGTCGTCAAAGAAAATTACACCTACTTCCCCAGCACCAGCACCACGGGAGAAGCCTTCAACCTGGGTTACCGGGCCGGGAGTGTGGACGCCGTTGTTGAGGACAATTATTTCGCTGGCGGTGAAGTAACCCTGGCTGGACCAAACGCTGGCGTAAAAATGGCGCAGAACACCGTCTCAGGGCACAAGCTGGCGTCCATCCAGGGGCTGGGTCTGGCTCCTGGAGGAAATGAATTTCTTGTGCTTGAACCGGCCGGCCCAAAAATCTTTGTGCGCCCAAACCAATATGAGCCAGGCCGGGGGAACATCACCGTTTATAACTGGGGAAAGACAGATCAGTTAACCGTGACCAGCGCCAGCCTGAAAGGTATCCAGATCCAGAAAGGTGACCGCTATGAATTGCATAATGTACAGGATTACTATAACGATGTAATCCCCGGTACATTTGACGGCAGCAGCATCGTCTTACCGATGACCAATCACACGGTTGCGCAGCCCACGGGCCTCGACTTCAAACCAGATTCAACCTTCCCTGAATTTGGGACCTTTGTGTTGATTGTGCTTCCCAAAAACCCGTCCGGAAATTAATCCCACCTCAACGCATTTTTAGAATAGCAGAGTGACGGGCCTTTGCCTGGAACCCGTCACTCTAGCAGCGATATTTGTTTATCGGCCGATAATTGTTTTTCGGCGGCTACGATCTATCCGACGATCGTTCGAGACTGTTACCGGACAATCAAGACAAATGCGCCGAACTCGGGGAAGGTTGAAGGGGGCTTGCTTACTCCGCCCACCGGTTGGGCAACCGAATGCCCGCTCATGGGTACATTAATTGCGGACCCATCGTATACACCGGTTACTACGTCCCCAAAAAAGTTCTGCACATTGTGCAGCTCGTATGTCTGACCGGCCGCGATCTTTACGCCCGTCAGGCTGGCAGCACTGATCGATACAGTACCTTGTTTGTTCCAGTTGTAAATGGTGATGTTCGCCCGGTTTGACTCGTACTTGTTCGGGCGCACGAAGACCTTGACACCGCTGGGCTTGGAAGTCGTCCAGGTGTTACTGCCAAAGCTGCCGGTGCTAAAGCCAGAGAAGCCGCCTGGAGCATAAACGTAATTACCCGTCATGGTCAGGCTGGAATAACCACCGCCAATTTCGAAAGCGCCGCCGGCAAAGTAGTTATTCGTCACCTTTCCACCGCTCGAACCGGCCGAGTAGCCCAGGTTAAGCGCCTGCCCGCTGCTCCCATAATAGTACGTGTAGTTGTTCGTGACGACCGCATTATTCGTGCGCGTCAGCCCGCCCACCAGAATGTTACGCTTCAGCGTTCCACCAATGGTACCGTTGTCGAAGACGGTGTTGCCATCCACAATGATGTTGTTGAGGCCCTTTTCGGCAGTTTCGGCGTAACCGTGCACACCGTGACTGGCGTTATCGAAAATCATATTGTCGCTCAGGTACTTGTTTCCGCTCACATTGTGCAGGTAGACGCCATGATCCAGCTTGCCGGTGCCGTTGAAATAAATCAGCGAACCGTAGATTTCGGAGTTTACCAATGCTTGCCACCAGCCAAAGCCCATGGCCTGGACGTCATGAACGATCATGTTGATGAACTTAATGTTATTGGACTGCGCGCCCTGGTTCACCCGGATGCCGTAGGTAGACGGATTGGCGGCTGAGTCGCGGCTCGTTTCCGTCCCGGCAATCTCCAGGCCCCAGAAGTTGACGTATGAGGTACCGGCAATATCCAGGATCAGACTGTTACTGTTGCGCAGTATCGCCCGCTCGCCAGGGTATGCCCGGACGGTAATTGGCGCGCTGGAGGTCCCCTTTATTTTGCTTGTGAAAGTGCCGTTATATGAACCGCCGCGGACCCAAATTGTATCGCCTGGGCGCAAAGCACCGGGGTGCGAAAGGGCATATGCTAAACTCCACGGTTGGCTCGATGATCCGTCGCCACCCGAATTTCCACCCGTGGTCACATAGAATGAATGCCCCGATGTGGGAGGAGTGGTAGGCTGTGCAGTAGGTGAAGGTGGATTGGTTGGTTGCGCGGTAGGTGAAGGTGGATTGGTTGGTTGCGCAGTAGGTGAAGGTGGATTGGTTGGTTGTGCGGTTGGCTGAACCGGCGGTGCTGTTGGGGCACTGGTCGGCGCACTGGTCGGAACAGGGTTAGCTGCTCCATCCGCACCATGCAGTGCCAATCCATAAGCAATATCCGAACTCGAAGCACTACACTGGTGTACTTCTGCCGTCAGTAAGTTATTTCCTGAAACCAGCAGCCCGCGATCAATCGCGATCGTTTTTGATGCCGTACCATCAACGCATGCAGCAGCGAGCGTTGTGTTACCAACTGTTCCGGCCGGCATATTCTGGCGCAGGGCTTCTTTCCCGTTCAGATAAACGACCGCCCCATCATCGACAATCAGATCGACAAATAAAGATGAAACTGCAGCAGGATTGCTAATGGTAAATGTTTTTCGAAAATAGGTGGTGATGTATTTGTTGTTTGCATCCGAGCCGTAATTGACAATGGTTCGTTCGCCACCATTTCCGTAACCAAGCACGGCTGACCCAGATGCCCATGAGCTGTCATCGTATCCAGAGATGACCTTCCAGCTTGAGCCTGGTACGATGCCCTTATCGTGATACTTCCAACTTGCATTGATTCCAAAGATAATGGCGTCCCCGGTGGATTGTGATGCGAATTCAATCGCCGGTAAATAGTTTCTGCTTCCCCCCTCTGCATCAACCTGACTGACGCTCCCTGGGTAAACCAGCAGGCTTACTACCAGAAGCAATCCAGCCAAACCAAAAAAGGTTTTCTTGTTGAAGAGGTAGTGCATTGTAGCTTGTAGCTCCTTTTACATTGGTCTGGGAAATTGCGTACGAAAGACCAAAATATTTCCCTAACTCTCAGCACGTTTTTTCCATCTTGCTGTAAAGCGAATTATAAGTAAATTCCACCATTTTTCACTTACGAAAGTGATAGGATTAGTGGAATTTTGGTTGGCTATATAACCAAATTTATAATAATAACGGTAATTTTTTGGTAGTTATTTCTAACCCTTACCTAATTTTGGAGAGAAAGCTATGCGAGATCAAAAATCGCCAGGCAAGCCGGTTGAAAATTTGCACATCGGAAATAATGGCGAACAGGTCATGAAATCCCAAAAAGACAACCTCAAAGAGCTGGACTGGATTACCAAGCAGCCTCATCGAGTTGAAGAAAACAAGTCTCAGCGAAAGATCGTAACGGTAATCATGCCTGTTCGAAACGAAGCTGGTTTTATTCGTGAAAGCTTATCGGCAGTCGTAAACCAGGATTATCCTTCCGATCGGATGGAAGTAATCGTTGTGGATGGCATGTCAACGGATGAGACCCGTTCTGTCGTCCACCAAATGCAGGCCCAGCACCCCAACCTGCGCCTGATTGACAACCCCGGCAAAATAGTTCCGACCGGATTGAATCTTGCCCTCGCCCAGGCTCAGGGAGAAATTATTGTGCGCGTGGATGGGCATTGTGTGATCCGGCCAGACTATATTCGCAACTGTGTTGAATATTTGAGGCGAGAAAATGTAGATGGAGTCGGCGGCCCAATGGAAACGATTGGCGAGAACCGTACTTCGCAAGCCATCGCCCTGGCCATGAGTTCTCCGTTCGGAGTCGGTGGATCATCCTTTCGGACCGTACAGGATCGTGAAATGTTCGTAGACACCGTGGCGTTCCCGGCATACCGGCGTGAGACCATTCAGAAAGTCGGCATGTTTGATGAAGAGTTGATCCGCAACCAGGATGATGAATACAACTATCGGTTGCGCGAGATGGGCGGTCGCATCTTGATGACTCCGGAAATTCGCTCCCGATATTACAGCCGGGGTTCATTTTCATCCCTTTGGCGGCAGTACTTCCAATATGGCTACTGGAAGGTACGTGTCATGCAAAAACACCCGCTCCAGATGAGCCTGCGCCAGTTCATTCCACCCCTCTTTGTAACGACACTGATCGTGCTTTCGCTGCTCTCGCCATTTTTGTTCGCCGCCCGCCTGCTCCTGGCGTTAACCGTTGGGACCTACATCGCAGCCAATCTTGGCGCCGCATTCATAACCGCATCCAAAAAAGGCTGGCGTTATTTCCTCTATCTCCCGGTTGCATTCGCTGCCCTGCACATTTCCTATGGGGCCGGTTTTTTGTACGGTCTTGCAAAATTCTTCAAGCGCTGGAAACCGAGAGGAAATGATGGGTGAACCGCTGCGTGTTCTTATGATCACCAGCGAGTGGCCTGCGCCTGAAAAGCCCCATCAGGTCCCATTCATCGTACAGCAGGCAGATTTTTTAAAACGCGCCGGTGTTGAGCTGGAAATTTTCCCATTTCGTGGAGGTAAGCGTCTGGACCGGTATGCTTCCGCGTGGCGGCAAGCCCAAAAGAAGATTACTCGTGGCAATTTTGATCTGGTCCATGCGCAGTGGGGCCAGAGCGGTTTGCTCGCTTTACCGAAACATATTCCACTCGTGGTCACATTTCGCGGAGACGATTTAGAAGGCGTCATTGGTGAAAATGGAAAACCAACCCTGGCAGGCCGCGTACTCAAGCAGGCTTCTCGCCTGGTTGCACAGGCCGCGGATCAGATCATCGTCGTTTCCGAATCATTGGCCCGCGCCATTCCTGGTCGAAACTACCACGTAATTCCAAGTGGAATCGATATGCAGTTGTTCTGCCCTGCGCCACAGGCAGATGCCCGCCGCAAGCTCGGGTTGGATCTCAACCAACGCTACGTTTTATTCGCTGGCGCAACTGGAAATCCTCGCAAACGCTTTGCGCTGGCGCAGCAAGCCGTCAACCTGTTACCCCCTGCGCTGAACACCCGGCTGCTGGTCGCGGACCAGGTAATGCACGAACAAATTCCCGATTACATGAACGCCAGTGATGTCTTGCTGCTTATCTCAATCCACGAAGGGTCCCCCAATGTCGTGAAGGAAGCCCTCGCCTGCAATTTACCGGTTGTATCCACCAATGTAGGGGATGTTCGGGAGCGAGTGAAGAACATCACGGGCTGCTTCATTTTGGATGATGATCGCCCGGAAACGATTGCGAATACTTTGCAGGCAGTCTTGCAGCGGAACGAGCGCATCGATGGCCGTGCATCCGTTCTTGAGCTAGATGAACATATTCTGGCGCAAAAGGTGTTACACGTTTACCAGTTGGCCGTTAACCATAGTGATAATAATAATGATAATGGGTGATGATTGATCCCATCCACGGATGGGGGAAGGGAGAGATTTAGGATGGGTGCTGTTGAAACCAAGAAACCAGGTGGGATAATTTACACCAACCACTCAGCAGTTTATATCCGCTTTGATAACATAATCCGGAGAATGCTCGATATTGTCCTTTCTTTGTTTGGATTGGTCGTGCTTTCGCCGCTGTTCTTACTCATCGCCATCGCGATTAAACGCAGTTCTCCGGGGCCCGTGTTTTATTGGGGGCTGCGTGCCGGAAAGGATGAAAAGCCTTTCAAGATTTTGAAGTTTCGCACCATGTATGAGCGTAAGGAAAGTTACGCGGGTCCAAAAGTCACCGCCGAAAATGACCCGCGGATTACGCCGCTGGGCCGCATATTAAGGCAGACCAAGGCAAACGAGCTTCCCCAGTTATGGAACGTTTTCCGAGGCGACATGAGCCTGGTTGGCCCCCGGCCTGAGGACCCAACCATTGCCGCTGAGTGGCCCGAAGAGGTTCGCCGCGAGATCTATTCGGTAAAACCTGGGATTACCAGTCCGGCTTCGGTCGTTTACCGGAATGAAGAGGATTTACTCCAGTCGTCCAACCTGATGGATACCTATTTGTGGGATATCCTGCCTTCCAAACTACGTCTGGATCAGATTTATGTACGCAGTCGATCTGCGTTGACCGATTTAGATGTAATCTTTTGGACGGCTGTTGCTCTGTTACCCCGCCTGCATGGGATCTCGGTTCCGGAACACTTGCTGTATTGGGGCCCTCTATCCCGTTTCACCTATCGCTATTTGTTTTGGTTTATCCTCGATTTTCTAGTCTCTTTTATTGCCGTGGCGACGGCAGGTGTCGTTCGCCGCTTGAGCACGCCTTTTGACCTGGGCCTTAGCGTTGCAATTGCAATCGCATTGGCCATAGCGCTTTTATTCAGCCTGATCAATGCCCTCGCCGGCCTAAATCGGATCAGCTGGTCAAAGGCGCGCCCGCAAGAAGCGTTCGACCTGGCATTTTCAAGTGGAATTGTTACCGCGGTGGTTCTGGTTGCCAACCTGGTTTTCCCCCACGGCGCGCGCTTCCCCATCAGTGTAATTATCATCTCGGGGATATTCTCCTATTTCGGATTTGTCACTGTCCGCTACCGCGGAAGGCTGATAACGGGTATTGCCCGTTCCTGGCTCCGCGTGCGTGGGCAATCAACATTGAGTTCCCTTGGCGAGCGGGTTCTGATCGTAGGCGCTGGCCAGGTTGCCCGTTTCGCCATCTGGCTGCTCTCCAATGAAAATATGGCACAGGCGTTCTCAATCGTCGGCATGGTGGATGATAATCCGCGGAAGATTGGTACAAAACTAGATGGCTATCCGATCATCAGCACTACCAATTCAATCCCAGAGATGGTCAAGAAGCATGATATTGGCCTGATCTTGTTCGCCATTTCCGATATTGAGCCCGCTGAACAAGAACGCATCCTTTCCCTCTGCCAGTCAACCCAGGCGCGCATCACCCCCATCCCAGACATCATTGATAGCTTGCGGGCGCATTTCCCCAAGAACGAAACGGAACGGGAAATTCACTTCAACAAAGTACTGCACAACGCAACGATTGACCGGCTGACCGGAGCTTACAACCAGCATCATTTTGCCAGCCTTGGCGAAATAGAGTTCAACCGCGCGCAGCGTTATGGCCACCCACTTTCCTTGATGGTTTTGCACCTGGACTATGTTCGCCCGCAAAAGACCAGTTTCGCAAAAACCGTGGAAAGCCAGGTGCTGCAATCTGCCGCGCGCCATTGCCTGAAAAACATTCGGGGCATCGATCTACTGGGCCGGTATGGCGATGACCTGTTGGTCATCCTGCTCCCAGAAACCAACGAAGAGGCAGCCAGTTGGGTTGCCAATCGGATTGAAAAATTTATCACCGGAAAACCGGTAGAAACGAACCGGGGACCGGTGCACACTCTGGTGGACATTTATCTGGTTACCAGTACGCAGGAAGATTTCCCTGACCTGGAATCAATGTTGGGCCGATTGCTTGAGCCGTTCTCCGCTGTCCGAAAAGGCAATGAGGCGGTTGCAATCAGCAATTCGAGCCTCAAATAATCCCGCTGAGTTTTAGAAGGAGTAGACCATGAAAGCCGTTATCCTGGCTGGGGGTAAGGGAACGCGCCTGGCCCCCTATACAAAAATCCTTCCCAAGCCGCTGATGCCGGTCGGTGATATGCCTATCCTGGAAATCCTCATCCGCCAATTGAAGCATGAAGGGGTCGATGAAGTTGTTTTAACCGTTGGGCATATGTCAGGACTGTTGAAAGCTTTTTTCAATGGCGGCGAACAGCTTGGGCTGCGCATCCGCTACAGTTACGAAGACATCCCGCTTGGCACAGCCGGCCCGCTGGCTTTGGTGGAAGGTTTGGACGAAACTTTTATCGTTACCAACGGAGACGTCCTCACCAATTTACGGGTGGGTGAGATGCTGCGCTTCCATAAAGAACAGAATGCTGCCGCCACTATCGCGATGCACCGCCGGAAGGTAAAGATCGATCTGGGTGTAATCCTTTGCAACGGCGGCCCGGATGTTGTTGGCTATATCGAGAAACCTACCTACGACTATTCTGTCAGTATGGGGATTTATATTTTCGAGCCCCGGGTGCTCTCATATATTCCACCTGGCGACTACCTGGATTTCCCAAACCTGGTGCATAAACTGTTGGGAGCCAGGGAAAAAGTCGTCGGTTATTCATTTGAGGGGTACTGGCAAGATCTTGGTCGCCCGGATGATTATGAACAGGCCAATACCGATTTTGAGCAAATGCGTGATGAATTTTTACCCGAGGAAAAACATGAGCAAGCCATGCAGCATTCCTCTATCTGATCATCCTCTCAGGGGACAAGAAACCCTGGCTGTTCTTCCTGCCCGCTTCCCGCACTCTTTCCCTGCCCCATAAAGGATTTATGATGGAAATTCGACAATATATTCATCTACTCAAACGTTGGGTATGGCTGATTATTCTGGTGACAGCCCTTGGTATTACTGCCGGCTATATTTTCAGCAGGTATCAGACGCCTGTGTACCATGCCCAGACAACGATCCTGGTTTTAAAAACTGCCCAAAACAACCTGCCGGATAATCTGTTCGGTGACATCAATGATAACCAGGTCACCCAAACACTGACCAAAATGATCATCACCCAGCCGGTAATCCAGACCACATCTCAACGATTGGGTTATCCCATTTCACAAAAGGATCTTAGTGTGCAGCCCGTACCAAACGCAGACTTGATCCAGGTAGGTGTGGACGATACCGATCCACAGCGAGCCTCCGATATTGCGAATACGATGGTTACCGTGTTCGATGAACAAAACAAGTCCGTACAGGCCAGCCGTTTTGCGGCTACCGAGGAGAGCTTGCAGGCTCAAATTCAGGATGTTGATGCAAAGATTGCCAATCTGCAAAAGCAGATCGCGCAGCAGTCGGAAGACACCTATAACCAGCAGGTGGATGAGGTTAGCCGCACCATTGCAAACTTGCAAAATGAGATCAGTACCCTGCAGCAGGATGTAGTCAAGCTTGATTATATCGTCAACCCACCTGCGCTGCGTTTCCCAGGGCGCTATTACGGAGGTCCCTTACCCACCGTCGAACAGCAGCTCGAACTAACCCAAAAACAGGATCGCCTGACGGAGCTGCGCAGCCTGCTCGAGCAGTACCAGCGCATCTACGTCGATTTAACCACCAACCAGACCAACAATAACAACCCAAATCCCAATCGCAGCATCGATCAAATTCAGGCAACCCTGACCCAGTACCAACAGATTTACTCTAACCTGGTAGCGAACCTGGAGGCGGTCCGGCTGGCGAAGATGAACAGCACGACCAACATTGTTCAGGTAGATAAGGCCGCTCCAAATCCAAACCCCGTCCGGCCCCAGCCGCTGGTGGATATGGCGATTGGCGGAATCCTGGGCCTGCTCCTCGTGGGCGGCTTCGCCTTCGTCACCGAATACCTGGATGATACCCTGCGTTCCCCCGATGAGGTTTCGGAAATTCTGCACCTCCCGGTTCTCGGCTTTATCGGCGATATGGACCGCCCCAAGTTGAGAGCCAACGGGAAAGCCCGGGAAATGCCTTATGTATTGGCCCAGCCGCGCTCCCCGGTCACTGAGGCCTTCCGCTCACTACGCGCAAACATAGAATATGTTGATCTTGACCGGCCTATTCATACACTTGTTGTCACCAGTTCGACGATTGCTGAGGGGAAAACGACCATCGCGACCAACCTGGCCATCGTAATGTCACAGTTGGGCCGGCGGGTAATCCTAATCGATGCAGACCTGCGGCGTCCGCGCGTTCACCGCGCCCTTGGTATTTCCAATGTCATGGGGTTGAGTGATGTGCTGCGAAAGCATGCCACCCTTCAAGAGGTAGCCCAACCATGGGGCAATACGAAATTAATGGTCATCACCAGTGGAAGTTTGCCGCCCAACCCGGCCGAAGTGCTTAGTTCCGAGCGTATGGTGCAGGTGATGCACGACTTAAAGAACATCGCGGATATCGTGATTATCGACAGCCCGCCATCCTTGCTGGCGGATGCATCGGTTCTCGCTGCGCGCGCGGATGGCGTGTTGCTTGTCATCCAGTCAAATAAGACCCAGCTCAACGCCGCGACTGCGATGATTACGCAATTAAAACGAGTTGGCGCCAAAGTTGTAGGGGTTGCACTCAACCGGATTAACACGAAGGAGTCATATTACTACTATGGTGACCTGAAGAATTATTCCTCCTATGCCTACGATGTGGAAAAGACTCAGCCGGGTATTACAAAGAAGCCATGAGACGAAACACCTGTCCGTACCTGGGGTTAAAAGATGATCCCACAACAACGTTAAACTTCCCATCGCCAGGGAACTTTTGCCACCAGGCTCGCCCGATCGCGCCCATCAAAGGAGCCTATCAAGAAAAGTACTGCCTGACGGCAAGACACGCTGCCTGCCCGCTCTACCGGGCCAACCATCCAATGCCGCTCCCGGCTTCCATCGCTGCACCGACAGCGCCATCCTTCACCGGTCGGCAATTGGTGGCCTTGTTAGGCGTTCCCGCAATGGTTGTCGCCTTTGCGGTCTTTACCTACCTTTGGAACAATTTCAGTTTGCAAAATTTGCTGCTCCATCCTGTTCCAAATACCGGGCCAGTTATTGCCGATAACAACTTTGGGCTGCTCGGGGCTGGGACAACAAAAAACCAGGCCCCCTTCTCTCCATCAAACACAAACCTCACCCCTCAGGTCTCCCAAAAGGACTGCCCATTGCCAACGGACTGGGTAGCCTATATTGTACAACCCACGGATTCCCTGTTCCGTTTGAGCGTAATTTATGGGGTGAGCCTCGAAGAATTACAGCAATCCAATTGTATGGGCGATCAAACGGTGATTCTGCCCGGGCAAGTGATCTATATTCCATTTATTCCCACCAGCACGCCGATCAATGAACCGACCCTGGCGCCGCAAGTGCTGCCTACCAATCCACCTCCCACAGAACCAGTGAACACATCCCCGCCGCCCGTTCAACCAACGCCTGCGGACGACCGCTCTGCCCACAGATACGCCTGTTACGCCAACCGAACAACCCACCAGTACTCCCTCACCGACTAGTACCATTCCCCCCACTGCTACCCTCCCTCCACTGGCGACACCCACCGATCTACCATCTCCCATAGCCACGAACACTCCCCCGCCTCCACCAGCCACCGCGACTAATCCTGCTCCACCTCCGCCGGCCACTGCCACCAATCCTCCCCGCCTCTACCAGCTACCGCAACCAACCTCCCCACCTCCACCAGCTACTGCAACCAATTCTCCTCCGCCTCCACCGGCTACCACGACCAGTCCCCTGACGCCACCGCCGGCCACTGCGACCAGCCCGCCCCCACCTCCACCGGCTACCGCAACCAATCCTCCTCCGCCCACTTCAACCACCGCAATGCCCGCTACCTCAATAGTGCCTGCTACCTCCATAGCGCCTGCTGCAACAAATTCTCTCCTGCCCACTGAGCCTCCCTTGCCTACCACCGAGCCGCTGCCAACACCCACTACCGCCACCGAGCCCATACTTCTTCCCACAGTTCTTACTATTCAACGCAATCCATTGACAAGTATGTCGCGTTCCACCGCTGCCTTTTTTATGGAGACTTAGAAAGTGATAAAGAGAACTACCTGTCCGTTTCTGGGATTGAAAGATGATCCCACAACGGCCTTAAACTACCCATCCGAAGGAAATTTTTGCCATCATGCCCGGCCAATCGCGCCCGTAAATGGTAATTACCAGCAGCAATACTGCTTATCGGCAGACCATACGGCCTGTCCAATTTTCCTGGCAGCACAGCCCCAGCCGCTGCCTGTCGCTCTGACGGCTCCATCCTACTTAAGCACAAAACCAAAGCGCATTCTGGCTATCTTCGTCATTCCGTTCCTGCTTGCAGGAACGGCAGCTCTGGCAATGGCATGGAATGTTTTCAGCAGCCGGGCCGGAGCGACTGGGTCTATGCCGGTTACCGGCATGAACGCCTCCGGAAACTGGTCTTTATTGGTGACGGGTACCCCCAGAAAATCAATATCGGCGCCGACATCTGAACCATCCGCCCAACCGCTGAAAACCGAATGCCCGCTGCCAACCGGTTGGCAACCCTATCGGATAAACCCCACCGACTCACTTTACCGCCTGAGTGTAATTTATGGCGTACCTGTAGAACAATTACAACAGGTAAATTGTCTCGATGATCAAACCGTCGTTTTTCCTGGCCAGATGATCTATGTCCCCAATATCCCTACTGACACACCCTTCCCCACGATAACCCCAGTCACCGTATTCCCAACCAGTACCCCCAAACCACCAGAACAAAACAACGAGCCTCCCCCGCCGCCCAAACCGTCTGAAGAACCGCTTCCTGCGGCGCAACCGAGCATCAATGAACCCGTTCCAGTTCAACCGGCGGTAAAACCGAGCCCGAATAATCCTGCCCCTGACCAACCATCCGCGAAACCTGCTAACAATGGTAATTCGGGCAAAAAGGATCCGGGCATAATGGCGAACAATGGGGGAAAGGCAAAGGAAAAGGCAAAGGCAAAGGAAAATAACTTTTTCTAAATAAAATAGACTACATCCGGAAGGGCTCCCCCTGATTCCCTTCCAGTTAGATAGCCCACCGGTTGCCGACGGTGGGCTAATTTTTTTCCTACCAAATACAAGCTCAACAAATAAAGGTACGCCTGTAATGCTATAATACCTTCCAGAGGGAATGAATTTATGCGAATCCTTAATGAACAACAAGAAATACTGCTCAAGGACGAGCGCCGTTTGCTTAATGATCTGCGAGTCGCCCTGGTGCAAACCGGCACAGATCCAGCCGACCAGGAGACATTGTCTGATTCCATCCAGCAATTGGAAGAAATTTTTCTACTCGTTATTGTGGGGGAATTTAATGCTGGGAAAAGCGCTTTTATCAATGCCTTGCTTGGCCAAAAGCTGCTCACGGAAGGGGTTACACCCACAACAACGCAGATTAACTTACTGCACTATGGTGAAAATCAAGAACGCCAGGTAATCCACCATAATCTGCATGTTCTCACCTTACCAGCGCCGCTGCTGCAAGATATCAGCATCGTAGATACCCCGGGCACCAACGCTGTTATCCGCGAGCACGAGCAAATTACCTCGGAGTTTGTGCCCCGTTCAGACCTGGTCCTGTTCATCACCTCGTCTGACCGGCCGTTTACTGAGAGTGAAAACGCTTTCCTCAAAAACATCCGCGACTGGGGGAAGAAAGTCGTCATCATCATTAATAAAATTGACATCCTGCAAACTGAAGAAGATCTTCAGCAAGTAATCCAGTTTGTAGGCGAGAACGCTCGCGCATTACTCGGCGTATTACCGGAAATTTTCCCGGTCAGCGCGCGCCTGGCAATGCGCGCCAAGCAGGGGGAACCGTCTGTATGGCCCACCAGCCGCTTTGAAGCGCTCGAAAATTACATCCATGACACGCTGGATGAAAAAAGCCGCATTCAGCTCAAACTGCTTAATCCGCTGGGCGTCGGTCGCCACCTGGTCGGCCGTTACCTCGATTTGACCACCGGGCGCCTGGACTTGCTCAAGGCCGATTTCAGCATGCTGGAAGATGTCGACGCGCAGTTGAATGTATACGGCGAAGACATGCTCCGTGATTTCAACTATCGCATGGCGGACATTGAAAATATTCTCTTCGAGATGGAACAGCGCGGCGACACTTTTTTTGAAGACACCTTCCGCCTGGGGCGCGTCATCGATCTGCTGAACAAAAGCCGCATCCAGCAGGAGTTCGAACGCCTGGTCGTCGCGGATGTTCCCCAACGCATTGAACGCAAGGTCAATGAGCTGATCGACTGGTTGGTGGAAGCCAACTTGCACCAGTGGCAGGCGGTCAACGAACACCTGGCTGAACGGCGCCGCGAACACCAGTCGCGCATCGTTGGCGACACCGCCGGAACCTTTCAGTACGACCGTGACCGCCTCATGGACGCGGTGGGGCAAGAGGCGCGCCATGTAGTTGATACATACGATCGTGTCTACGAGGCTACCCAAATTGCCGAAGGCGCTCAAGAAGCCGTGGCTGCTTCGGCGGCTATTGAAGTGGGGGCCATCGGTCTCGGCACTCTGGTGACCGCCCTGGCAACCACGGTCGCGGCGGATGTCACCGGCATCTTGCTGGCCAGTGTCATCGCCGCGATTGGTTTATTCGTTATCCCCGCTCGCCGCCGCCAGGCGAAAGCGGAAATGAATACAAAGGTCACAGAACTACGCGACAGCCTTTCCAAATCGCTGCGCGAACAGTTCCAGCGCGAGATTGATCGCTCGCTCCACGATATTAACGAGGCCATTGCCCCCTACACCCGCTTTGTCCGCGCCGAACGCTCCAAGCTTCAGGAAACAAATGAAAAGCTGGAGAACATCCGCACGGAAATGGAACGGTTAAAAACAAGGATCGAGGGAATTTAGCGACCTATTACGGTGATCCCGGCAGTGAGCAAAACCCAGGTTTCGATCCCTGCCGGGAATTTCCGGATTGCATTATTCACCAAGCGCTTCTTTTTCTTTCTTCTGTGACTTTCCGCGCTCTTCCGTATTCAGAATGCGTTTGCGGATGCGGAAATTCAACGGAGTAACCTCAAGCAGCTCATCTTCGGAAAGGTATTCGATCGCCTCATCCAGGCTCATATCCCGGGGTGGGGTCAGCCGGACTTCGATATCCTTATTGGACGAGCGCATATTGGTAAGATGCTTTTTCTTGCACACATTCACCGACAGGTCCGACGGCCGCTGCGTTTCTCCAACCACCATGCCCTCATAAACCTCGACGCCCGGGCCCAAGAACAGCATACCGCGTTCTTCGGCATTCTTCAGGCCAAAGTTCGTGGTGACTCCCGGTTCCCAGGCAACAATCGAGCTGGTGGCGCGGGATGTAATTGGCCCGGCCAGTGGGTTATACCCGTGGAAGATCGTGTTCATTACGCCCATCCCGCGCGTGGCGGTCAGGAACTGGTAGCGAAAACCCAGCAAACCGCGGGTCGGAACGATGTAGGTCAGGTGGACGGTGTTGTCAGGATTGTTAATCATATCAATCATCTTGCCGCGCCGCCCGCCCAGCATTTCTACCACCACACCAACCGTATCCGCGCTGGTGTCGATATGGACTTCTTCAAAAGGCTCGAGCAGTTCGCCATCTTCACCTTGCCGGAAAATCGCTTCCGGGCGCGAAACCTGGAATTCATACCCTTCGCGGCGCATCGTCTCGATCAGGATCGCCAGGTGCAGCTCGCCCCGCCCGGATACCAGGAAGGTATCCGAGCTTTCCGTTTCTTCAACCCGCAGAGCAACATTATTGCGCAGTTCTTCAAACAGTCGTTCGCGCAGTTTTCGCGAGGTGCCCCACTTGCCTTCCTTACCGGAAAATGGCGACGTATTCACGCCAAAGGTCATGCGCACGGTCGGTTCTTCCACTTGAATCCGCGGCAGCGCCACCGGGTTCTCGGGGTCGGCCAGGGTTTCACCAATGGCAATTCCTTCCAACCCGGCCAGAGCAACGATCTCACCTGCTTCAGCTCGTTCGACTTCGATGCGGTCAAGTCCCTGGTGCACATACAGGTAGCGCGCCCGTTCAGGAACGACTTCTCCGTTGAGCATCATGCGCGCCAAAGGCTGCCCGGCCGTAATCGTACCGGCAAAAACGCGCCCAATCGCCGTCACACCGCGGTAATCGTCATACCCCAGGTTGGTGACCAGTAGCTGCAGCGGTTTATCCGGTTCTACTTTTGGCGGGGGTATGCGCCGTAGGATTGCTTCAAACAGCGGCTGCAGGTTCGGACTCATATCCCAGGCAAGCCCCGCCTGACCGGTTAATCCATTCGTGTAAATAACGGGAAAGTCAGCCTGTTCTTCACTGGCGCCCAGCTCGATGAACAGGTCAAAGGTCAGGTTCAATGCCCGGTCGGGTTCCGCATCCCGCCGGTCCATCTTGTTGATCACCACAATTGCCTTGTGACCCATCTGGAGCGCCTTTTTTAATACAAAGCGCGTCTGCGGCATCGGACCTTCCGCCGCATCTACCAAAAGCAGCACGCCGTCCACCATATTCATAACCCGTTCGACCTCGCCGCCAAAGTCGGCATGGCCTGGGGTATCGACAATATTGATCTTCACCAGCTCGCCGGTGAGCGGGTCAGGAATGATGATGGCAGTATTTTTGGCCAGGATGGTAATTCCCCGCTCGCGTTCGAGCGCGTTGGAATCCATTACGCGCTCCATCACTTGCTGGTTCTCGCGAAATACCCGCGCCTGCTTGAGCATAGCATCCACCAGCGTGGTTTTCCCATGATCGACGTGGGCAATAATCGCAATATTTCGTAGATCTTTTCGTTCAACAGTCATCAGTATACCTTCTAACAAAAAAAGACAATAAATGTGGACACACAACGATCCCGGCCTTTGACCGGGACCGCATCCACGAGCTGGTATATTTTACCACACCTGGCCCAGAGCGGATACAATAAGCGTATGACTAATCGACCGAAAATAGGACTGGCAATGAGCGGCGGCGGGGCGCGCGGGTTGGCGCATGTGGGCGTCCTTAAGGTGCTGGCGGAAGCCGGCATTCCCATCGACTGTGTGAGCGGAACCAGCATGGGCGGGGTAATCGCCGCGGCGTATGCCTGCGGCATCCCGGTGTGCGATATCGAAGAAAAAGCCTTACAGTTATCCCATATGCACGAATTGGTGAAATTGCTGGACGTTTCTACCCAGCGGCGCGGCTTATTGGAAGGAACGCGCGTCCGTGACTTTTTAGCCGGCCTATTTATCGACCGCAACATCGAAAATTTACCCATCCGCCTGGCGCTTCCAGCCGTAGACCTGATCCAGGCGCGCGAAATCGTCTTCACCAGCGGGTTGCTCCTGCCCGCCGTTTTGGCAACTATTGCCGTTCCAGGGCTTTTCCAGCCGGTGGAGATCGGTCCCTATCGATTGGTAGACGGCGGTGTGCTCAACAATCTGCCGGTGGACCGGGTGCGCGAGCTTGGCGCCGATATCGTCATCGCCATTGATGCTCAGTTCAACCCATATACCCAAAAACCCTGGCAAGACCTGCCAGAACGCCCGCGCTTTGCCGTACCGCTGCCGGATTTCTTCCTCGACTTTTACCGCGCGGAATTGATTATGATCGCTGAGCTGACCCAGGCCCGCCTGAAAGTCAATCCTCCAGAGCTGCTCCTGCGCCCCCCCATTCCGCTGGATATCGACATGTTTCTCGGCTTTCCACGCATCCCGGAAGTAATTGCTGCCGGAGAAACCGCCGCCAGAGAAGCGCTTCCCGAAATCCAGCGCTTGTTAGCCGGTTGAATTAGTGGTGGATGCCCTTGCGCATCAACAGCAGGTACAGCCCGAATATCATCAGGGCGATCGAGCCGGTATTGCCGATAAAGCCAATCGCATGGGTTGGGTCCCCGCCAATATACAATCCGGTGCCCACCATCGCCAGGATGCCGCCAGGGATAAGCGGCCACCAGACTGATTTCGGGGTAATCCGCCGCGCCGAAACGGAGATCATCATCCATCCAAATGCGAACCAAACCAGCATAATCCCGGTTTGCGTGAGGCCATTTCCGGCGGCTGGCATGCGCCACGCCAGATAAACACCTGGCCCGATGCCCAGTAACAGGCAGCCTGGAATAACGAGCCCAATCAAGCGGTTGATCAGCCCCCACAGCAGCAGCGGTAATCCGATGCCCAGCGCAAGGTACAGGACAAAGTCAACCCAACGCAGCGGGCTGAACAACAGGCAGATCCCCAGCGCCCCAAGAATACCGCCCGGAACAAGCGCCCACAAAGCGGGCCGGGAAGTTATCACCGCGCTGGTGATGGTCACCACCCCCCAACCGATACCGGTATACAACGCGATCAATCCAACCTGCACCAGCAGTGAATGCGGAATGATCGCCAGTTGAATTTGTCCGGGCAGGCTTAGCCGCACCGCCGGCCCCCAGGCCACCATGCTCCCCAGGCCAACCGACCCTAAAAGGCTCCCCGTTATAACCAGCCCCATATGCTTTTGACGGATGCCCCAAACGTAAAGGAACACGCCAACCGCTGGCAGTACCAACAGCGAAAGCCAGCCTGTTTTTAGGAACCTGTCCAGGAACAATATCCCCCCCGCCAGGAGGAGAAGAATGCCCGTGACGGTGCGAAAATTGTAAGTTCTTACGGATTTTGAACGGTCGATCATGTCCATTAGATTAGCCCGTATTCTCTAGCCTTTATGACTGCCTGCATGCGGTCTTTTACATTAAGCTTGCCAAGGATGTTGGTCAGGTGGTTTTTTACCGTCCCCTCGGCAATCACCAGGGTTTCCGCAATATCCCGGTTGCTTGCTCCAGTCGCCACCAGATGCAAGATTTCCATCTCGCGCGGCGAAAGCGGTTCTTCCAGTGGGCTTGCCGGCGCAGGCGCAATACGCGACAGCCGCGAAAATTCCGCCATTACCTTGGCAGTAATGGATGGCAGCAAAAAATATTCTCCCCGGTCTGCAGCGCGGATTGCTTCAAACAACTTTTCAGAGGATACATCCTTGAGCAGGTAGCCAACTGCCCCGGCGCGCAGCCCATCAAACACATATTCGTCATCGTCGAAAGTGGTCAGCACAATGACCCTGCACTGCGGGAGTACTTCGCGCAGCCGCTGCGTGGCCGTTACGCCATCCATTACCGGCATTCGCAGATCCATGAGGATAATATTCGGTATATGCCGCACTGCCATCCGCAAGGCCTCCTCGCCATTGGAGGCCTCCCCAACAACCTCGAAATCCGGCTGCACCGATAATAAAGTGCGCAGCCCTTCCCGAAACAATGATTGGTCATCAACAAGCAAGATTTTTACCATGCGAAAATTCCTTGTCAACCTGGCACGCTGATTTCCAACCGGAAACCCTTGTTCGGGCCGGTTATCACCGCTAAATCGCCCTTCAACATCTGCACGCGTTCACGCATCCCCAACAACCCGAAGCCCCCATCCATTTGCTCTGCGCCCACCCCATCGTCCTGAAGAACGAGTTTCACCCGGCTGCTCTGGGTATAATCGACAATAACCGATAACCGCCTGGCGTGCGCGTGTTTACAGGTATTGTTTATGCCCTCCTGTACTGCGCGGTAAATCGTCATCAGCACCTGCGGGGTAAGTACGCGCGGTGAGCCAAGTACTTTGATCTCCGAAGTGATGCCAGTGCCTTCAGCGCCTCGAAGCATCTTCTCAATCTCATCGTGCAGCGAAAAGCTGTCCCCTGGCATATCCCGCAGTGCGGCAACCGACCGGCGAACATCAACCAGGGCTTCTTGCGTGAGATTTTGGGCTGTCTTTAGCGCATCCTGCGACTTGTTCAGATCGGCCTTCATTACCGCGCGGGCCGCCTGGATCTGCATATAAATGGTGGTCAGATAATGCCCCAGCCCATCGTGGATCTCCCGTGCCAACCTGTTTCGCTCCTTTGTTATCGTCAGTTCTTCCACCTGCATCGCAAATTCACGCAAACGCTGGTTGGCTTCCTCCAGCTCGTTTACCAGTAGTTCCACTTCCGCCCGCGCCTTCTCTTCGCTCACTGCCATCTGGGTAAATGCTACGATAAATATCTGTCCGGCCAAAAACAAGGGCATACCAGACCATACCAGGCCCCAGTTGTTCCCCGCGAAAGGGTTTAAGGCCAGCGCATAGGTTACCAGGATGCCAATATTGACCACAAACCGCCAGCTGCGCGGTAAGAGCACCACACTATGGCCCGCTAATGGGAGCAGTACCATCGCATTAAAACCGACTCCCCGGCCCAGGTAAATGATCGCACCCGCCAGACCAAACTGTATGGCAAAGTAGATCAGGTGAAAAGCCAGCAGTCCCGAGTGGGCAACAAAGGCATAGCCATAAATGCCCATCGCAATATAGGCGATCCCCAATCCGATCATCAACAACAGCTCAAAGTTCGTGGCGTTTTGGATCCCACTAAAAGTGGTGAAATATGAAGCCAAAACGACTACCGCAAAAGCGACGTCTGCGTCGCTGCCGGTTTTAAATGGTCGAAAGGGTCGTTCCATGCCCTGTATTATAGCATCTGAAGCGGGGGGAGCAGGTCCTGGACTGGTCATATCCTGGCGCGCCTGGCATGCCTGGAAATAGGATCGGATAATATGACTCCTGGCACATGCCGTGCTCCTTCACAGCCATTAACCTACTGGTAACACAAACCTGAAAGGTTTGCGATTTCTGCGGAGGGAATTAATGAATATATTGATGGTTTACCCTGAATTTCCTGATACTTTCTGGAGCTTTAAGCATGCGTTGGGCTTCATTGGCAAGAAGGCGTCCTCCCCGCCCCTCGGCCTTGCAACCATAGCAGCGATGCTTCCCAGGGAATGGAATAAGCGCCTGATTGATATGAACGTTGCCCCGCTTCAGGATAAAGACCTGGCCTGGGCGGATTACGTATTCATCAGCGCCATGATTGTCCAGCGCGCATCCTCCAATAAGGTGATCGAGCGCGCAAAGCAGGCTGGAAAAAAAATCGTGGCCGGGGGGCCGCTTTTCACTGCAGAACATGAAAACTTTTCCGCGGTTGATTACCTGGTTCTCAATGAAGCTGAACTCACCCTGCCGCTCTTCCTGGCCGATCTTGAACAGGGAAAACCTCAACACCTCTATATGACCAGCGAATATCCAGATCTCCGCCAGACCCCTGCGCCGATGTGGAGCCTGATCGATTTGAAACAGTACGACTCGATGAGCATCCAGTTTTCCCGGGGCTGCCCATTCAACTGCGATTTTTGCAATGTCACCGCCTTGTTGGGCCATCTCCCGCGCATCAAAACCAAAGATCAGATCATCACCGAGTTAGACAGTCTCTATACGCTCGGGTGGCGGCGGAATATCTTCTTCGTTGATGATAACTTCATCGGCAATAAGAAAATCCTGAAGGAAGAAATCCTACCCGCCTTGATCGAGTGGCGCAAAAATAAAGTCGGCTGTTTGTTCATCACCGAAGCATCCATCAACCTGGCCGATGACGCCGAGCTGATGGATCTGATGGTCCGGGCTGGTTTTATCTCCGTCTTTGTGGGCATCGAGACCCCCTCGGAAGAATCGCTGGCGGAATGCCATAAGACGCAGAATAAAAACCGCAACCTGATTGACAGCGTAAAACGGCTGCAGCGCAATGGGCTGCAGGTGATGGGCGGCTTTATCGTCGGGTTTGACTCGGATACACCGACTATTTTCCAACGCCAGATCGATTTTATTCAAAAGAGCGGCATCGTCACCGCCATGGTCGGGCTGCTCCAGGCGCCATATGGGACGAAGCTTTACGAACGCCTGCAGGATGAAGGCCGGGTGGTGGATGCAATGAATGGCGACAACGCTGATGGTCTGACCAACATCATCCCCAAGATGGATCTGCCTATTTTGCAGAAAGGCTATCACTACATTCTCGAAGAGATTTACGCACCCAACCAATTCTACAAGCGGGTAAAGAGCTTCCTGGAAGAATATCGCCCAATGAAATCCACTGTTCGCCTGGAATGGCAGGAAATCTTAGCCTTCTTCCGATCCATCTACTGGCTTGGAATTCGGGGAAAAGAGCGGGTGGAATACTGGCGTCTATTTTTCTGGGCGTTGTTTAAACAGCCGCAGAAATTTCCCCTGGCAATCACCTTTTCGATCTACGGGTTTCATTTCACCCGCGTATTCGAGCAGCACATCTTGCCAAACCAGGCGCCCAACCGCGCGACAGCGGATTAAAAACACGCAAAGCGGAGGCTGATTGGATCAGCCTCCGCTTTTTACTTGTATTATCCCGGCATCTGTTGTATAAAAACTTCATAACTAAAACATTTTCCGGCAACACCTACTCATCCTTCCAAGAAGGAGGCGCTTATGTTAATCCGAGAACGCATGTCTCATCCGGTAATCACCGTAAACGTTGAATCTTCCATGAAAGACGCGCTGGATAAGATGCGCAGGGAACACATCCGCCGGCTTCCAGTAATTAACAAGCGCGGCCAGGTGGTCGGGATTGTAACGGAAACCGATTTGGCCAAGGCATCCCCTTCCGAAGCGACCACGCTTAGTGTATATGAAGTACGCGAGCTAACCAGCAAGGTCAAAGTGGAAGAGATCATGACCGCCGATGTGGTAACCGTCACAGAGGATACGCCCATCGAAGAAGCCGCGCGTATCATGGCAGACTGTGATATCTCCGGACTGCCCGTAATGCGGGACGGCAAGCTGGTCGGACTGATTACTGAGACGGACATCTTCAAAATCTTCCTGGAATTGTTTGGCGCGCGGGAATCTGGAGTGCGCATGACCGTGGAAGTTCCAAAGGCGCCCGGGCAGCTCGCAAAACTGACCAGGGCCATCTTCGAGTTGGGCGGCGATATTCTTGCTCTGGGTACCTTTATGGGCGAATCGAGCGAGACCGGTCAAATCACCGTAAAGGTGGATGGGGTTCCCATGGAAGCTCTGGTCGCCGCGGTTCGGCCGCTCGTGATCCGAATTGCGGATGTTCGCGAGAGTGAAAAGAAATAGCGCTCAACCGGGTGGTTGAAAGCCTGCCCGATTAAGGTTTGCATCGCAGCTCCCCAAAAACACACTTTTTGGCTATAATGGAGGCAGCGATAAAATTACTCGCGCGTTTTGCGTTGACCGGATTAATTGATTTCTAGAATAAAGGATTTGTTTTGCTATGCCTCTTTATGAGTATACCTGTAAAGACTGCGGGCACCATTTTGATGCGCTGCGCTCGATGAAGGATGCTGACAAGACCATCCAATGCCGGAGCTGCCATGGCGAGCATACTTCTCGCGCTTTATCCGTTTTCTTTGCCTCCTCGGAAGGCCGCGCTGTGGCGTCCAGCGGGGGCGGTTGCGGCGGATGTTCCGGCGGGAGCTGCTCCTCCTGCGGAAGCCATAATTAAACCATCCATTGATCAAGCCTGAAACGCCACAAATGAAAACTTTCGACAACAAGATTTCCCTTATTACCGGAGGATCCAGCGGTATTGGGCTTGCCCTGGCCAAAAAACTTGCTGCGCAAGGCGCGCATGTATGGATCCTGGCCCGTAATGCTGACAGATTGGATGCTGCATGCCAGGAAATCACGGCTGCCAGGCGCAATACCAGCCAGCGGGTTGGAACGATTGTCGCAGACGTCGCTGATAATGAACAAGTACAGGCGGCGCTGCTGAATTCTTCCACATCCATGGGTGCCCCTGATCTATTGGTAAATTGTGCTGGCATCACCCACCCGGGTTTTTTTGCCGAATTGGATCTGGATATCTTCCGTGCCCAAATGGAAACAAACTATTTCGGGACGCTGAACGTTATCAAAGCGCTCCTTCCAGGGATGATCCAACGCCGGTCAGGTCACATCGTAAATGTTTCATCCTTAGCAGGTATGTTTGGCGTTTATGGTTATTCCGCCTATGGCCCAAGTAAATTTGCCATTCGCGGGTTGTCGGATACGTTGCGCTACGAGCTAAAAGAGCATGACATCCGCGTTTCGGTCGTCTTCCCACCCGACACGCAGACGCCCCAATTAGACTACGAAAAGCCCTTCAAACCGCCCCTCCTGGTGGAGCTTGATAAATCCAATAAAATATTGTCAGCCGATATGGTCGCTGAAGCAGTTCTGCAAGGCATTGCCCGCAAGCGCTATATCATCACCCCAGGGTTCGACAGCACGCTGTACTTTCAATTAACCAATTTTTTTGGCCTTGTCTACCCGATCATGGATTTCATGATCGCTCAGGGCCAGCGCTCGCTGCGCAGCCGCGCGCACCTGGACGGCGCTGCAAAAGACGATCACCGCCATTAGTACGTACGCAATCCATACCAGATTCGACACCAGCAGGTGCACAATCTGCATCCATACCGGCGCCAGCAGCGCAACATTGCTCACCCCGAGGATGATCTGCAAAACATACAGTCCGAACAGCGCATTGGTAATCGCTTCCATGCGCGGTTCGCTCAATTGGCGGCGCACAAAGAGCGTTACAAGGAACAGGTAAATTCCAGTCCCCACGGCGATCCCTGGGTGAAGAACCCGCATGCGGATCAGGAAATGGGCCGTGGGCGAAAAATCCTGCCGGAAACCTTCCGCCAGCGAGTTGGATGGAAACAAAGTATCGCCTAACGCGGTCACAGCCCCACTCGCGCCTAAAAGCAAAATAGCCAGCCCGCCAAGAATTACCAGCCAGCCCGAAACCCCTTGCAGCCGCAATTTGTGCGGCTCGCCGTTTGTTGCCCACCAGGCGGTAATCGTGACCGCTGCCAGCAGCAAGAAAGTATTCACCAGGTGTACCGGCACCGAGACAGCCCGCGCCGCGGATGTATCCTTTGCCACCCACCCAAACAATACCAGGCTTGCCCCGACCAGCGCTTCCGTGATGGTAAAGAACATCGCCGCGGCGCTGCCCCAACGCAGTAGACTGCCTTTTGGATATTTTCGCCAGGCCCACACCAGTAAGATGACCACCAGGATTAACGCGATCCCGCTGGTCAGCCGGTGGGTTAATTCGATCACTGTCTCGATGCGCTCCGGGCGCGGGACGACTACCCCATTGCATAACGGCCAATGCGCCCCACAACCCGCCCCAGAACCTGTGGCGCGTACAAACGCCCCAAACAGGATCACAAACACGTTATATGCCAGAACAGCCCACGCGTATTTCGCAAACCGTGAAAGGGAAAGATTCATCCAGCAGTCCTTTGATCGAAATTATCCTTTATTCCCCCTGAATGATACGCCCATTAAACCAGATTGTGAAGGGCCTTAGGCATTGGGATCAACCCCAGCTTAGCGCGCTTCGTGACATTAGGCATTCTTCTTCATTGCCTTCCTCCCATATTGTCTGATAACTGCTTGTGTTATACTTTTAGACGGTAGGCTCACTTTTTATGACCCTTTATGAGGAACTCGTATGAAAAATGATTTCATCGCCGTTGCCGACTTTTCCGCGGCAGAGTTGCAAAGCATGCTTGACCTGGCTGTTGCGTTAAAGAAGGAATTAAAAGCGGGTGGCAACCAGCCCCTTCTGAAAGGCAAAGTGCTGGGCATGATCTTCCAAAAGCCAAGCCTGCGCACGCGCGTGAGTTTTGATATGGCGATGCGCCAGCTGGGCGGCGATGCCCTCTACCTTTCGCCAAATGAGATCGGGCTTGGGACAGCGCGAGTCGATCGCGGATGTTGCGCGGGTTCTGTCCGGGTATGTCGATGCCATTATGGCGCGTGTCTTCGATCACGAACACGTTCTTGACCTGGCGCATTGGGCAGATGTCCCGGTGATCAATGGTCTGAGCGACTACAACCACCCCTGCCAGGCCATGGCGGATGCCTTGACCATCCAGGAGAAATTTGGCAATCTCAAAGGCCTGAATGTTACCTATATTGGGGATGGCAACAACGTGGCCGTTTCGCTGCTGCACATCTGCGCCAAACTTGGCGCCAATTTCACCATCGCCAGCCCCGCGGATTATGATATCAATCCCCAGGCAGTCGCAGCTGGGCGAACAATTTGCCAAAGCAGACCGGCAGCAAGATTTGCCAGCTGCGCGACCCGCATGAAGCGGTCAAAGGCGCCCAGGTAATCTATACCGATACCTGGACCAGCATGGGCCAGGAGGCCGAATCAAAAAAACGCGAGCAAGTCTTCCCACCCTACCAGGTGAATGCCCGGCTGGTTTCTGAGGCAGACGCCGGATGTGATCGTCATGCACTGCCTGCCCGCCCACCGCGGGCAGGAAATCACCGATGAAGTGGCCGATGGCCCGCATTCTGTCTTGTTCCCACAGGCACACAACCGTATGCACGCACAAAAAGCCATTCTCGCCCGAGTTTTTGGGGTAGCATAAACCTATGTTGAATACAAATGAATTTATCGCGCTGGAAGAGCAGTACGGCGCGCACAATTACCATCCCCTGGATGTCGTTCTTGACCCGTGGCGAAGGCGTCTGGGTTTAGGACGTCGATGGGAACCAATACCTCGATTGCCTGAGCGCGTATTCGGCGCTCAACCAGGGCCACGTTCACCCGAAGATCCTGGCTGCCCTGGTCGAACAGGCCAGCAAGATTACCCTCACCTCGCGCGCCTTCCGCAATGACCAGCTGCCCCTGTTCTACAAACAGCTCTCGGATCTGACCGGTTACGACATGTCGCTGCCGATGAATCAGCGGCGCTGAAGCGGTTGAAACTGCCGTCAAGCTGGCTCGCAAATGGGCCTATGAGGTAAAGAAAGTGCCCAAACACCAGGCCGAGATTATCGTCGCCGCGGGAAATTTCCACGGGCGCACCACCACCATCATCTCTTTCTCCACCGAGCCTTCCTACCGGGATGATTTTGGACCCTTCACGCCGGGCTTTATCGCCGTCCCGTATGGGGATGCCGCCGCCCTGGAAAAAGCCATCACCCCCAACACGGCTGCCTTTCTGGTGGAACCGATCCAGGGTGAAGCCGGCGTGATCATCCCACCCGCCGGGTATCTGAAACAGGTCGCGGAAATTTGCGCGCAGAATAACGTTCTTCTGATCGCGGATGAAATTCAGACCGGGCTGGGACGCACCGGCAAGATGTTCGCCAGCGAGCATGAAAACGTTCGCCCGGATATCGTCATCATCGGCAAAGCGCTTGGGGGCGGGTTTTACCCCATTTCCGCCGTTCTGGCCGACGCGTCCATCCTTGGCCTGTTCACCCCGGGCGAGCACGGCTCCACCTTTGGCGGCAACCCGCTGGCCGCGGCCGTCGCGCGCTCCGCGTTGTCTGTGCTGGTGGAAGAAAACTTGATCGAAAATTCCGCCGTGCAAGGCGAATATTTCATGGAACAGCTGGCCGAAATCCCCAGCCCATGGGTGAAAGAGGTCCGCGGGCGAGGCCTGCTCATCGGTGTGGAGTTGAAGAAAGAATCCGGCGGTGCGCGGCGTTTCTGCGAGAACCTGATGCGCAATGGGATCTTGTGCAAAGAGACCCACGAAAATGTCATCCGCTTTGCCCCACCGCTGATTATCGATCGCAGCACCATCGACTGGGCTCTGCCCAGGATCCGCGCGGCCCTCAACATCAAATAAACCAGGAGGAACCAGGCTATGGATTGGGAGAATATCTACCAGTCGCGCGTGGTCACTGCCGAAGAAGCTGTTCGCGCAATCCAGTCCGGTAACCGAATTTTTCTTACCGGTAACTGCTCGGTACCCCGAAAGCTGCTCAAAGCGCTGATCGAGTATGCGCCCAATTTGCGCGATGTTGAGATCTGCCAGGCCCTCACCGTAGCGGGATCCGAATATGTTGCGCCGGAAATGGAAGGGCATCTGCGGGTGAATTCGCTGTTTATCAGCAGCAACGTGCGCAAGGCCATCCAGGAAGGCCGGGCCGATTTCACCCCGGTCCTGCTTTCTGAGTTCCCGCTGCTCTTTAAGAAAGGCGTCTTGCCGGTGGATGTGGCCTTTGTTCACATCTCCCCTCCCGACCAGCATGGCTACTGTACCCTCGGCATCGAAGCCGGTCTGACGCGCTCAGCCGCGGATGCGGCGAAAATGGTGATCGCCGAGGTCAACCAGCAGATGCCGCGCACGCACGGCGAAACCTTGATCCACGTCAGCGACCTGGATTACATCATCCCGGTGGATTACCCGCTGTCCGAGCTGTCCATGAATGAAGAAGGTTGTAGTGATGTTTGCGCGAAGATCGCCTGTCTGATCGCCGAGCGCATCCCCGACGGTGCGACCCTGCAGACCGGCATCGGCGCGATCCCAGACACGGTCCTGCGCTTCTTGCAAGACAAGAAAGACCTGGCGGTGCATTCCGAGCTGTTCTCGGATGGTATCATTGACCTGGTCGAAGCCGGCGTGATTACCGGTGCCCGAAAAACGCTCCATCCCGGAAAAATTATTGCCGGTTTTATGCTTGGTACGCGCCGCTTGTATGAATGGGCTAACGATTTTCCCATGATCGAGCTGCACCGCACCGAATATGTCAACAATCCCTTCACCATCGCCCAGAACACCCGCATGGTCGCCATGAATTCGGCCATTGAAATTGATCTCACCGGCCAGGTGTGCGCCGACAGCATCGGTCCCAAAATGTATTCCGGTGTCGGCGGGCAGCTTGATTTCATTTATGGCGCAAGCATGTCCGAAGGCGGGCTGCCCATCATCGCTTTGCCATCCACCAGCACGCTGCGGGATGGGTCTGTGGTCAGCCGGATGGTGCAATATGCTCAAACCAGGCGCGGGTGTTACTACCTCCCGCAACCACGTTCACTACGTGGTCACCGAATTTGGCATGGTCGATCTGTACGGTAAATCGCTCCGCCAGCGCGCTCAACTGTTGATCTCAATCGCGCACCCTGATTTCCGGCCCGAGTTAACGAACCAGGCAAAAAAATTGAATTATATCTAGCGCCGTACCCATTCCCACAGGCCGTTGGTTTGTGGGAATATCCTTTCCAGGGGAAACATTATGCATCGCATGTCGAAAATTGTCGCCACCATTGGGCCGGCCAGCCGTGACCGGGAAACACTTACCCGCATGCTTCAAGCAGGGATGGATGTTGCCCGTCTGAACTTTTCCCATGGCACGTATGAGGAACACAGCCAGCTAATTCAGCTGTTACGCGAGCTGTCCACGGAGATGAACAAACCCCTGACCATTCTGCAGGATTTGCAGGGGCCCAAACTGCGCGTTGGCGACCTGCCGGGCGGGCAGGTACAACTTACCCCGGGTGAGTTGATTGTCCTGTCTTCGAATACGACCGCGGCAAAACAGGATCTGAATTACGCCGATAAAGAGATCATCCCCTTTGATGTACCGGATCTTGAAAAAAGCGTTGGTCCGGGGAACCACATCTTGATGGATGATGGCGCATTAGAAATTGAAGTGGTAGGCGTGAGCCCCAATTCCGTGGAAGCGCGTGTGATTCTGGGCGGGCCGTTGAAATCCCACAAGGGTGTCAATCTGCCCCGCGCCAACCTCACTATCCCCGGTTTCACGGACAAAGACCGGGCCGATTTGAAGTTTGGCATTCAGGCCGGGGTAGACGTTGTGGCAATCTCCTTTGTCCGCAACAAAGAAGATGTCGAGACGGTCCGGGCAGCGATCCAGGAATTCGCGCGCGAATTCTCGCCCCAGGCCGCCAACACCCCCATTATCGCAAAGATCGAGCTGCCAGAAGCTGTGGAGAACTTGCACGAGATCATTCATACTGCCGACGGGGTGATGGTTGCGCGCGGTGACCTGGGCATCGAAATGTCGCCTCAGGTGGTGCCAAACATCCAGAAACAGATCATCGAAATAGCCAACCGGCATGCCAAAATGGTGATTACTGCCACCCAGATGCTCGAATCGATGATCCATAACCCCCGGCCCACGCGCGCGGAAGCCTCCGATGTGGCCAATGCCATCTTCGACGGCTCCGATGCGGTGATGCTTTCTGGGGAAACCGCCGCGGGTCAGTACCCGGTAGAGAGCATTACCATCATGGACGCGATCGTCCAGGAGGCCGAAGCCCATTACGATCGCTGGGGCATCTACCAGAAATTCCCCGATGAAGTCACCGCCCAAACCGATGCTCTCTCGATCACCCGGGCCGCCCGCGAGTTAGCGCACGACCGGGACGTGTCGGCAGTCGCCGTATTTACCGAAACGGGCCGCACCGCGTTATTCATGGCAAAGACGCGCCCAAACGTGCCCATCCTCGCCTTTACCCCGGAAGTGCGTACCTTCCGCCGCATGGGGCTTTTTTGGGGCGTGACACCTTTCCTGGTGCCGTTTGCCACCACGGTCGAAACCATGCTCGCGCACGTGGAAACCGCCCTGCTGGCCTCCTCCGACCTGACTCCCGGCCAGCAGGTGGTGCTTATCTCCGGCTTCCCGGTTGGCATGATGCGCGAACCAAACTTCGCGCTGCTGTATACCATTGGCTCAGTTTTAAAATAGGTTTCTGGCCGCTAACCTTATGTACACCACTATAATCTCAACCGAAGCGCTTTCCAACCACCTGAATGACCCCGACTGGGTCATAGTCGACTGCCGTTTCGACCTTGCCAAACCCGACTGGGGTTTTACCAGCTATCAGGAAGCCCATATTCCAGGCGCTGGCTATGCGCATCTCGACCACGACCTGGCCGGTCCCGTCACCCCACAAACCGGTCGTCACCCACTGCCGGACGTGTCGGAGATGGCCGGCCGGCTAGGATATTGGGGCATCCGCCAGGATACCCAGGTGGTGGTTTACGATACTGCCGGCGGCGCCTTTGCCGGCCGCTTGTGGTGGTTATTGCGCTTCCTGGGTCACCCGCGGGCTGCGGTGCTGGATGGCGGTTTTCAGAAATGGCAGCGCGAGTCCAGGCTGGTCAACAGCGGTGTCGAGCGCCGGGAGCCGGTGATTTTCACGCCGCAGCCGGATTGGTCTATGGTCGTCTTTGCCGGGGATGTTGAGCGCATCCGCCAGGACCCCGCCTACCGCCTGGTAGATGCCCGTTCCGCCGAGCGCTACCGCGGCGAAAAGGAACCCATCGATCCGGTAGCCGGGCATATCCCGGGTGCGGTCAACCGTTTCCACGGCCAGAACCTCACCCCGGAGGGCGTTTTCCTGCCACCGGAAAAGCTTCGCGCGGAATTCGAAGCCCTGGTCGGAAATACCCCCTCGGAAAATGTGGTCGTCTACTGCGGCTCTGGGGTAACTTCCATCCACCATATTCTTGCCATGCAGCTGACCGGCCTGCCCGGCGCGCGCCTGTATGTTGGTTCCTGGAGCGAGTGGATCCGCGATCCAAAGCGTGCAAAAGATCCAGCCTAAAGTCGTGTTCTAAAAAGTCCCCGGCGCAGCGCCGGGGACTTTTTTGTACTTTATTAGAACATCATCGCGTTGATCTCATCGATCAACTCTCTAGAGGGCCGCAGTTGGGCCTCCGTCATACGGTTCATGGCTTGTTTGGGTAGATCGTACAGATCAAACATAGTGGGCGCGTTGACGTCCACATAGATCAAACCGGTGACCATGTAGTTATTGCGGTCCGCGTCTTCCAGGACGCGCAGCGCATGCCAGCGGTCGGTCGGGTCATAATCGGACTCGAGTTTCTTGAGCTTAATCATCGACCCGTCATGCAGTTCAACGTCGCGGAAGGTGCCTTCCTCAAAGTCTTCCACGGTGATCTCGTCCCGTGCGGGAACAGGCAGGAAGGCGATATCATGCAGGCGCACCTCATGATCTTTCCCCCAGGCATAGGAATGGAACGACTCATCCTGGTTATTGAACGTAACGCACGGGCTGATGATGTCGAGGATGGCCAGTCCCTTATGCCGCATGGCCGCCTTGATCAGTTCCTTCACCTGTTTGGGATCGCCGGCAAACGAGCGCGCCACAAATGAAGCATTGGAAACGATTGCTTCTTTGCAGATATCCACCGGCTTATACAGATTGATTCCTTCCCGCTTGAGCTTTAAACCCATTTCAGCGGTAGGCGCGAACTGACCTTTGGTCAGACCATAAACGCCGTTGTTTTCGACAATGTACATCATGGGTAAGTTGCGGCGCATAAGATGCTTAAACTGGCCCATGCCAATGGAAGCCGTATCACCATCCCCGCTGATCCCCATCCCGCGCAGGGAGGTATCCGCGAACATTGCCCCTAATGCCAGCGAGGGCATGCGGCCGTGCAGGCCGTTGAAGCCAAACGAGCGGCTGAGAAAATAGGTTGGACTCTTGCTCGAGCACCCGATTCCACTGAACTTAACCACGTTCTCCGGAATAATATTCAGTTCATAACAGGCCGCGATAATCTGGTTGGCAATCGAGTTGTGACCGCAGCCCTGGCATAAGGTGCTCGGCGCGCCGCGATAATCTGCGCGCGACATACCGGCCAGGTTGATTTTTTCTGAAATGATATTACGCATTTTACTCCTCCTCCACAACCGCGTCACCCAAAGTCCGGGTCTTCAGCGCTTCTCCACGCTCCGCGATTCCCTCGGCGACCATAATCTCTTCGCGCACCCAGCGGGCGCTCAGCGGCATGCCATCCGAGTGAGCAGCTTTGCGCAGTTTGGGCGCTAATTCCACCGGCAGATTCACCAGCAGGAGCTGGCGCAGCTGCCCATCCCGGTTCATCTCAACCACATATACCCGCTCATGGTCGCGGATGAACTGCTCAACCTCATCGGTAAACGGCACGGCTCGTACGCGCAGATAATCGGTCGGTAAGCCGGACTTTGCCAGCTGGAAACGCGCCTCCTCAACGGCCGGGTCTGTCGAACCAACCGCCAGGATCCCGATCTTCGCCCCCTCCATTACCTTCAAGATCGGTTTAGGCACATACTGTTTCGCCGTCTCATATTTTTTGACCAGACGCGCTGAATTTCGTTCCCAGACATCCGGTTCTTCGCTGTACTTGGCGTACTCGTCATGCCCGGTCCCGCGGGTGAAGTAGGAGGCGTTCGGGTTGCGGTTGCCTGGAAGCGTCCGGTAAGCAATACCATCCCCATCCACATCCAGGTAGCGGCCCCATTTTCCATCCATCTGCTGGATCATCCTGTTCAGGTCTTCTTCCCACAGCACTTTCCCCCGATCCAGCGGGGTATCCGGGTAGCGGAACGGCTCGGTCATCCACTGGTTCATCCCCATATCCAGGTCACTCAGCACAATCACCGGCGTCTGCAAGCGCTCCGCCAGATCCAGCGCTTTCCACCCGAACTCGAAGCATTCGTTAATCGAGCCGGGGAAAAGCAGCACAAAGTTTTTGTCCCCATGGCTGATATAGTAAGCCATCGTCATATCGCCTTGCGCGGTGCGGGTGGGCATCCCGGTGCTCGGGCCAACCCGCTGCACATCCCACAACACCACCGGCACTTCCGCGAAGTAGGCCAGCCCCAGATATTCCGCCATCAGGCTGACACCCGGGCCAGAAGTGGAAGTCATCGAGCGCAGCCCGCCCCAACCGGCCCCGACCGCCATACCAATCGCGGCCAGTTCATCTTCCGCCTGGACGACCACGCAGGTGGTTTTCCCGGTTTCCGGGTCCTTGCGCAAATCTGGCAGATACTGGTTGACCAACTCGGCCAGTGAGGAGGCCGGGGTTATCGGATACCACGCCGCGAACTGCACGCCGCCGTAAAGTGAGCCCAGCGCGGCAGCCGTGTTTCCGTCCGCCAGGATATACCCGGTCGTTGCATTCATCCGCTCAATATGGTAACTATCCTGTTTCACCAGGTTGGCTGCCGCCCAATCCGCGGCTGCCTTCACCACATTGAAATTGGAATCGATCGGCGTTTTCTTTCCCTTGAAATGAAATTCGAGCGCCTGGTAAATCGCTTGCAGATCAATGCCCAGCATCTGGGCCACAACCCCCACGTAAACCATATTGGCCACATAATCGCGCAAACTCTGGGGTACATCGGACTGCTTGATCATTGCTTTCACCGGCATCGGGTAGGCAATGATATCCGTGCGCGTGATGGGTTGTTTGATATCGTCCGCATAAAAGATGACGCCTCCCGGGACGAGATATTCCATATCCCGAGCCATGGTCGTGGGGTTCATCGCCACAACGATATTATCCCGTTCAATGCGTGCCAGCCAGCCGTCTTTGTTAACCCGGATGGTGTACCAGGTTGGCAGTCCCTGGATATTCGAGGGAAATATATTCTTTCCCGATACCGGGATGCCCATCTTAAACAGGGCACGCAAAACGGTGTTATTGGCTGTGGCCGAGCCCGAGCCGTTTACCGTACAAAATGTAATCCCAAAGTCGTTTACGATGGGCTCGCCAGGGGCGGGCGGCAGGCCTTCTTGCGCGGTGGGTATAAGTTGTGACATACGCTCTCCTTGCGGTTAATCAAAGGGATAGGACGGGGACAGAAAACGCAATGCGATATTTTTACTAGACTTCATTGCTCTGGCCGGGCAGCATTCCGCGGCCGCCTATTCAAATCGCCGGGTAGCAGCCCTGGACAGTGGGACAGAACCCGGCTCTTGCCGCGGCTCCTGCCGGGTAAGCTGATGGAGCAGGTCGGTATGTTCGATCATTGCGCGATATCCGGCGGCATGGTCTCCGCTGCAAATGGCTTCTACCATCTGGCGGTGATATTCCCAGACAGTCTTTAAGTAACGGAGACCGGTATATGTATTTAAGCCTACTGCCTCATAGGCTTCCCAATATGCTTCCAGAATACCGGTAACGAAAGGATTATCCAGCCGCCGGTAAATGGACAGATGCAGTTCGCGGTGTTCCGCGTGCGGTATTTGAATAGGATCGCTTCCTAATTTGACCATCGCTCGTTCAACCAGAAGACACAGCGCAGCATGGTCTTCCTTGGTGAGCGAATTCACTGCTTCATGCCAGTAACTTGCTTCAACATGCGTGCGCAAATCGGCAAACGCTTGAAAGTAGTAATCCGGGTCAACGGCCGTGGCATATGCCATGCTTTTACTCACGGCTGGCGTAAACTGATAGGGCTGGCGGCGAATCCCTTTTTTCGGCTGCACCTTCACCAATCCCAGCGCCCGGGCAACTTCCAACTGCTCGCGCAGTGAGGCAATGCTGACACCCAGCTGCTCGCTAAGGCCGGCCAGAGAGGGCAAACGGTCGCCATCTGCGTTTTCCCGGGCAAGGTACCGCATAAACTCGGATAATTCCATAAACGAACCCTCAGCAGACATGCTAGCCGAATCGATTGCTTCGATTAATCATATTCATATGATGATTAAATGGATTATAGCACGCAGGTCAGCGAGAGTCAATCAAGAAGCTGGCGGTTTCGGAGTGCGGTTTCGTATTAAATATTATGGGAAGAATTAGTGATTGAAGATTCCAGGCAGTTCTTCCAATGCTTGCGCCAGGCGCGTCCCATGCCAGGTAATATACGTGCCTTCGATTGCATAGACCCGCCCGGCCTGAGCGGCGGGAGTTTCCGCAAACAGCTGCATAAAGGTTGCGCAGTCTTTTTCCGTATAGGCATAGGGCTCGCTGGGCAGCACAATGATCTCGGGCTGGGCGGCAATGATTTCCGCGAGGCTCACCCGCGGGTAGCGGGTATCCCGTTCACCGGGGTCTTCTGCCTCAGCTAACACCAGGTCCGCCGCCAATGGATAGCGCCGCTCGCGTCCGGCAAAGATATTGGCGCCATTCGCAATCCGCAAGACATCATTTGGATAAGTTTGCGCGTTAAAGGTCATCCACCAGCGCTCGCCGCTTTCCAACCGGTCCTCCCAGATTGGGCAAAAATAGCGCTAGCGCGGACTGCGCATCCGCCTGGGCGGCCATTTCAGCCCACTCCACCGCCCGTTCCAGGAAATCCACCTGCTGCATGGCCACATCACTGCGAAACAGGTTCGCCAGCGTCCACAAATCTTTGATCGCCGCATGCACGTTGAGCGGAAAGGTCAACCAGACCTTTGCGCCAGCCGCCGCCAGCGCCTCAACCGCCGCGCGATCATTTTCTTCCTGGTTGGCTATGATCAGATCGGGCTGTAGAGACAGAATATCCGCTACACGCAGGTCTTTTGGCCCGCCAATCCGCGGCAAACCGGCCAGCTGCTCCGCGGGATAGGTGCAGTAATCGCTGATACCCACCAGCGCCCGGCCCAATCCCAGGTCAAACAGGCTGGCCGTTGCGGATGGCACCAGCGATACCACCCGGCGCGGGGCAGCCGCATCAAACGCAACCGTTGGGTCTGTGAGAAATTCTGCCTTCATGCTGGTTTGGATAGCATTCCAAGTGCGACGGCGGTCATTACTGCCACCGCGGTTGGCAGTACGGCTTCGTCAAAATCGAATTTCGGGTGATGGTGGCCATAATTCAAGCCCTTTTCCGCGTTGGCAGAACCAACCATGATGTAGCAGCCGGGCGCCTTTTCCATCATATAGGCCATATCTTCCGAGACCATGGTTCGGAAGCCGCTTTCAATCTGTATTCCCGGCAGCCCCTCAAGCGCTTCACGCACACCTTGGGTAACAACCGCATCATTGATTACCGCCGGGGTCAGGCGGTCCACTTTTACGCGGGCCGTACAGCCCAGCGCTTCCGCCAGGCCGGTGATCAGTTTCTCAAACCGCTCGACCACCTTTTGGCGGACGGTCGGGTCAAACGTGCGCAGCGTTCCGCTAAATTCGGCCCACTGCGGGATCACATTAAAAGCATCTCCGGCGTGCAAACTGCACACACTCACCACGGCGGTGTCCAATGGAGAAACGTTGCGAGAAACAATCGTTTGCAGCGCCGTGATCACATGCGCCGCCGCCACCACCGGGTCAACTGCCTCCTGCGGCAGTGCTCCATGCCCGCCCTTGCCTTCGATCCGCACCGCAAAAATATCACCGCCCGCCATCAGCGCGCCCGTAGTAACCCCCACCCACCCCACCGGGCGTTCATTCCACAGGTGCATTGCCAGGGTCGCATCCACTTGCGGGTTTTGCAGGATGCCCGCATCCAGCATCCGTTCCGCCCCGCCCAGGCCTTCCTCGGCCGGTTGAAACACAAATTTCACCGAGCCATGCATCTGCTCCCGGCGTTGGTTGAGCATGCGCGCGACCGTCAGCCCAACCGAAACATGCCCATCATGACCGCAGGCATGCATGACCCCGGCCGTGCCAGAGGCATACTCCGCACCAGTTTGCTCCTGGATGGGCAGCGCGTCCATATCAAACCGCAGCAAAATCACCGGACCAGGCTGCGCGCCTTCCAGCAGCGCCACCACGCCTGTTTCGGCAATTCCGGTTGTTACTTCCAACCCCAGCTGGCCCAGTTCGCGCGCTACAATCCCCGCCGTGCGCACCTCTCGGAAACCCAGCTCAGGGTTGCGGTGAAAATCCCGCCGCAGGGAGCGGGTGTACTCAAACAGTTGTGCCGCGGCCGCTGAAAGATCATCCATCTTTTCAATCTGCTCGCTTCAACCGGTTATCGAAATTTAAGGCGCCTGAACTTTTCTTCGTAACGCGGGCTCTCGGGTGTGCTGTCCGCTGTCCGCCGGGAACGCATGCGCTCATCCAGCTGGTTCATATCCGAAACCTGGCTCACATGGCAGTGCAGCGCCTGGATCTTCCTTTCCCAAAATGGGGTAACATCCAGGGTTGTATTGGGAGTACCCGTCACCGAAAGCCAGATTTCCTTTGGAGTAACGGGATCCAGGTTTTCATCCGCGATCAACTCGGGGAAATACATCGCGTTTCCCACCGCCGGGAAAAACGCATCCACCACAATTTGCCCGGCCGCACGGTGATCCGGGTGATTGATCGAGTTTTCCCCAAAGATATACGTCGGGTCACAACTGACGATCACATCCGGGCGAAAACGGCGCATCGCCCGCACCACGGCTTTCCGTGATGCCAGGTCAGGCACCAGGTAACCATCCGAGAAGTCTAAAAACACCACCTGCTGGACCCCCAGGACATCCGCCGCGCCCCGTTCCTCAACTTCGCGCGCCCGAGAGAGCTCAGCCGGGTCCGCTGTCGCATCCCGGACGCCTTTATCACCGCGTGTCAGCAGGCAGTAATGGACCGTATGTCCCATACTGGTCCAGCGCGCCAGGGTCGCGCCGCAGAAAAATTCCGGGTCATCCGGGTGTGCCAGGATCACGAGGATCGTCTGCGGCGTTTCCCAACCCTCAGGTTCGGTTTTCGGTATTGTTGTTGTCACTACGGGGTCCTTTTCTTCTGCGTTGATCACGTCCGCCCCTTGGCTGGTTACCGCTTCTCTCACCGCCCGGCTTCGGCTGCTCGCCAGATGGCCCGGTGGGCGGAGTCTCTTTCCGTTGGCCCCGATCGCCTTGCGGAGGCCTGCCGCCAGATCCACCGCCTGGCCCGCCTTTCCCAGGTCCACCGGCGCCTCTCGGGCCCCGGTCAGGTCTCCCTCCGCCCTGGCCCTCTCTGCCGCCTCTTTGCGGCCTGTCAGGGCGCGGCATAGAACGCGGTTCATCCGGTTTCGGAGGGTTCTCCCAGGGAGAAGCAGGCGGCGGGCTCTCGGTTGAAATGGCAAAAGGCTCTTCTCGCTCGTCGCCCGTTCTGGCCGAATCCATCTCCGAGGGCCGCTGCGTGCCGGTAAACACCGTGCCGGCAGGCGGCTGTCCGCCCTCGCCATCCACCAGTTGTACATCCGCACCGGGGAACTCACGGTATCCAACCTCTGGCAGGTCAACCATCACCGCGCTGCGCAAGGGGATTACATCCACTACCTTGCCTTCACCCTGCGGGGTGCGCACGCGCTTGTTCCGCTTGGGCAGTTTCGAGCGCGCATCTACGTATGTGTCATATTCGTAGATCAGGCAGCAGCGCAGTCGACCGCACATGCCGGTGATTTCCGTAGGGGTTAGGGATATGCCCTGTTCCTTGGCCATGCGGATCGAAATCGAGCTGAACTCGGTCAAGAACAGGCAGCAGCAGCGCGTTTCCAGACCGCACGCGCCCATTCCGCAGTTAACCTTGGCCACATCGCGCGGGCCAACCTGGCGCATCTCCACCTGTGAAGGAGCAAACAGTTTCTGCATATCTGACCGCAGCGATTTCAGCTCATACTTTTCTTCCGTTTCGCTGCTGAAAAGAATCGTCAACCGCGAACCATCAAAGCTGTATTCAGCCGAGACAATCTTAATCCCTACCAGGCGCAGGTCAGTAACTTTCGCCCGGCAGCTGGATACAACTTCCGCTTCTTTCATCTGCCACATCTGGCGCATCAGCAGGTCGCGCGGGGTCGCCCGCCGGTCGATCGGTTTCCAACCCTCCGGTGGAGGGTCGGCATCCGGAATGATCTGCGCCACCTGGCCAAGCTGCCAGCCGCGGCTGGTTTCCACCACAACCATATCACTTACTTTTATATCCGTCATGGCTTCAGCGGCAAAATGATAAATCTTCCCAATCTTTGAGAATCGAACGCCAACCACCACTACGGGTTCAGTCGTTTGTTCCATAAAAGGTCCTAAAAAGGCTATCCTACCATATTGATCTTCACCCCGCTGCCGCCTTTCAATGCGGCAACACTCAGGGCAGCAGCGATCTGCTCAGCCAGTGCACGCATTGCACGGGCAGACGCAGAATCGGGATTTGAGACAACGATCGGCGTCCCCTCGTCTCCGCCAACCCGCACAGCCGGATCCATTGGGATTTGTCCCAGGTATGGCACTCCAGCGACCTGGGCCAGCTTCTGGCCGCCGCCAGATCCAAACACATCCATTTGGGTGCCATCTGGTAGTTCCAGATAGCTCATATTCTCCACGACACCCAGAATGGGCACATTCAGCTCGCGGAACATTTCCAGGCCGCGCCGGGCATCTTCCAGCGATACCGCCTGGGGTAAGGTCACGATTACGCCACCGCTCAAGGGCACGGACTGGGCCAGGCTGAGCTGAGCATCCCCGGTTCCCGGCGGTAAGTCAATCACCAGGTAATCTAGCTCGCCCCATTCCACATCGCTGAGGAACTGGCGGATGGCCGAGTGAAGCATGGGCCCGCGCCAGATAAGCGGCTGGCCCGGTTTCACCAGGAAGCCGATCGACATCAGCGAAACGCCATACGCTTCGGCCGGCACCAGTTTGCCAGAGTTGTTTTGGGGGGGTAATTGCTTCACACCCATCATGGTGGGCACATTCGGTCCGTAGATATCCGCATCCAGCAGGCCAACTTTCGCGCCAGATTGGGCCAGCGCCACGGCAATGTTCACCGCCACGGTGCTCTTGCCCACGCCGCCCTTGCCGGAAGCGATCGCCACCACATTCTGTACTGGAAGTTGCAGCAGCCCGCGCGGACGTCCATCCGAAGGAACACTGGCATCCATGCGTACCTGCACTTCCCGAACCCCCGCTACGGTCATGACCGCCTGGCGGGCTTCTTTTTCAATCCGCCCCCGCAGCGGGCAGGCCGGGGTTGTCAACACAATCGTAAAAGCGACCTTGCCATCTTCAATCGTCAGGTCCCGGATCATATTCAAGGTCACCAGGTCTTTGTGCAGTTCGGGTTCTTGCACTTTGCTCAACGCAGCCATCACAGCTTCGCGTGTTACAGTTTCTGTCATTCGGCACATCCCCTTTATGATGTATCGTTAATTCCAACAATAATTGTTCGAGCTTTAGCGCACGCGCATTAGCGCACGCGCTTTAGCGCGCGTTTACTTCTTTTCGGGTGACCCATCCGGGCGGCTCTTCTGCAAATGCGCATCCACTTCTTTCTGCATCTGCTGGAACTGCTCCATGATCTCTTTGTCGCCACCGCGAATCCGGCGAACCGTTTGCCGCGCGCACTGGGTGCAGCCACGCATTGCCCGGAAGGAATCGGCATTGCAGCCAACACAGCCACACAGGCGTACCATCATGAGAACAAAGGCATACCGCTCGGCAGGGATGGATTCAGCCGAGCAAACCCGGTCCGATAACTCGCGCCATGCTTCCCCATGCAGCGTGCGCAGTTGTGGAATCACTCGCGAAGGAAAAAGAACTTCAGTATCTGAATTGTACATGCAAACAACCATCCCGGTCTTTTAATATGCGGTCATTATAATTCAGTCTGCGGCTGCTGCGCTAGCTTTCTTGGCAGCTTTGGCTTCTTTTTCCGCCTGGCGTGCTGCCTCTTCACGAGCATAATTCGTTGGACGAATTTCCGCATAATAGGAGACGGGTTTGGAGAGCTTGGTAATATCAAAAATATTTTCACGATGCCGGTTGTACGAAGCAATCTCGTAATCGTGATCCATTTTGATCGCGTCAAACGGGCAGAATTCGGCGCACAGGCCGCAGTTCATGCAGATATCCACGTCAATGAAAAACTCCGCCGGAGCCGGCACCGGGCGCCCGGTCACCGGGTCGCTGGTGCGCTTAATCCAGATACACTGCGGCGGGCACACTTTGGCGCAAATTCCGCAGGAGGTACAGCGTTGGTTCTGCTCGCCGTTCGGTCCTTCTTCGTATACCAGGAACGGGATATAGCGGAACTCCTCTGGCACCGGAAGCTTTTCTTCAGGATATTGGACCGTGAAGATGCCGCGCGCTTTCGAGCTCGATCGTTCGGCGATTCCTTCGCGCGTGTAATACCGCTTGCGACCCGCCAGCCGGGACTGAATATCAACGATATATGTGTCAAAGAAATGCTGCAGGACAACACCCAGACCGCGGATAACGCCTTTTCCATTCATATTGAAAGCTCCTTCCCTTTATTTCGCCTGATCCTTCGGATGCCTGCTCACCGGTCAACTTCACCGAGAACAATGTCAATCGAGCCAAGAATGACCACGGTATCGGCCACTTTTTGGCCTTTACACATGTCTGCCAGGCTGGTCAGGTTGATAAAGGATGGAGCGCGTACGTGGTAGCGGTATGGGTTTGGCTTCCCCTGCGATACGACGTAGTATCCCAGCTCGCCTTTCGGTCCTTCCACCCGCCCATAGGCTTCGCCCGCGGGAACTTTCACCATGTAGGATGGCTTTCCCGGCAGAATTGGCCCTTCCGGGATATCGCGCAGCACCTGCTGCAAGATGCGCAGGCTTTGCCGGATCTCATCCAGGCGCACCAGGTAGCGATCGAAACGAATCGCCATGGTTGCGCGTGCATACATCAAACTCCAGCCGGTCATAAATGCTGTAGGGAACGGCGCGGCGAATATCATACGGCACGCCGGAAGCGCGCAGGATTGGCCCGCTTGCCGAAGTGGCAATCGCCTGTTCCGCGGTCAGCACCCCCACTCCTTGAGTGCGGATCTGTACAATATCATTACCGGTCATGTAGCGGTCGATATCATCCAGTTTGCGCGGCAGGCGGTCGAACACCAGAGCTTTGATCTTATCTAAAATGCCATCCGGCAGATCTCGAGCAACCCCGCCAAAGCGGTAATAGTTGCACATCATGCGCGAGCCGGAAACCGCTTCAAAAATATCCAGGATCAGCTCTCGCTCTTCCAGGCAGTACAGCACCGGGGTAAAGAATACGCCCAGGTCATTCCCCAGAAAGCCCGTCGCGATCAGGTGACTGCACAATCCTGGTCAGCTCTGCCATCATCACCCGGATATATTCCGCTCGTTCCGGGACCTGTAACGCCCATCAACTGTTCAACCGCCAGCACATAACCGAAGTTATTGCTCATCGAAGAAACGTAATCCAGCCGGTCGGTAAAGGGAATATTTCGCAGCCAGGTATTCCGTTCACCAATTTTTTCATGGTTGCGGTGCAGGTAACCAATCATCGGTTTCAGATCGACAATCGTTTCGCCATCCAGCAGCGCCACCATGCGGAACACGCCATGCGTGGATGGGTGCTGCGGACCAAGGTTGACGATCATGCGGTCGGTTTCCATATCCGACTCCGACCCATGTACGCGCCGCAAGGCTTTGTAAACTGCTTCATCGCCCTCGAAGACCCATTTTTCCGGGTCGTCAAAGCCCTCCGGATATTGGATATTATCGCTAAATGTGTTTTCATCTTCCGAGCGCACCATGGGGCCGGGTCTGGCCAGCGGCTCTTAAAGGGCTTTACTTCCTCTTCAAAGAACGGCTCTTTCCAATCCTTTTGCAGTGGGTGCCCGGCAAAACCTTCCCAGGTCAAGATCCGGCGCAGGTCGGGATGTTTGGTAAAGCGGATGCCCAGCAAGTCGTAGGCCTCGCGCTCCTGGAATTCAGCGCCGCGGTAGATCCCGGTCAGGCTGGGAACCACGGGGTTATCCCGCGGCACCTGCACTTTGAACACCACCCCCGCTCCGCCGGTCGTCCGCGAAGCATGGTACACCACCTCCATCTTGTTCTCGGCGATGTAATCGACGCCGGTGAGCGAATTCAAGTAGTCATAACCAAAATCATCGCGCAGCTTGCCGGGCAAAATCAACCAGCCGGTCGGCCTGAACCAGATATCCCTTGTAACCAGGGCGAGGATCGGGCGTAAGCCAGCCTGGAAAACGATGCGGCCAGGTCCGGAGTTTGTGTTACCAGTGTTTGTTCCATTTTCTACCTCCTACCCTGCCTTCACGGTATCGGAAGCGCCATTGCCACCCGCTTGGGCTTCCTGGGCAGCGGCTTGCGCCTTCTGCCGGGCAGCCTGCCGGATCAACTCGAACTTCCGCGGATCCATCAGGTCCGGTCCCAGCACCGGCACCGGGATCTCAACTGCCGGTTCCTTGGAATACCAGCGCGATCCTTTGATCGGCTCGGTATCCACCTTCTTCTGCAGCGCAATCAGACCGTTCAACAACGCCTGCGGTGTAGGCGGGCAGCCCGGGATATACACATCCACCGGCATATAGCGGTCCACTCCCGAAACCACCGAATAGCCTTCTTTGAATGGGCCGCCGCCCGAAGCGCAGGCGCCCATCGCGATCACGTACTTCGGCTCGGGCATCTGGTTATATAGGCGCACGATCTGCGGGATCATCTTCTTCGTCACCGTGCCGGACACAATCATCACGTCTGCCTGGCGCGGGCTGGGGCGCATCACTTCCATGCCAAAGCGGGAAAAATCAAAGCGGCTGGCAGCCATGCAGATCATTTCGATCGCGCAGCACGCCAGGCCAAACATCATCGGCCAGATAGAATTCCGGCGGCACCAGTTGTAGACCCGGTCGAGTGAGGTGAGCGCGACCAGGTGCTGTAGTTCTGGTGGAATATCGATACCCGGGTGTGTTGATATTATCTTGTTCCATAGCCTGACCTTTCATGGGGAACGCTGACCGTTACCCGAATAGAAAAGCATCCGTGGGATTTTGACGTTGATCCTACTTATGAATTGCAAGCTTATTGTATCACCCAGCCCAAAGGTGTCAAGCAAACATCCGTCATGTTAATTAAGATAAAAATCCTTTGCTTTAATCCTTCGGGGCATTATAATCAATCTATGCCAGCCATTCTTCCCCAGCAAAACAAAGCGCTCCTGCCTGCCAGCCCGGTTAAACGCCTACCCGCGAGCGGATCCTTTCCTATCTCCAGGAAAACCGGGTGGCATCCGTCCAGTCACTGAGCCGTGCCTGGGGCCTGACGCGCGCCGACATCCGCTACCATTTCAACGCTTTGGTGGACGATGGTCTTATCGAACTGGTCCCGCGCGATCTGAACCAGCCCGCCCGCCGCGGGCGTCCGGAACAGCAGTACCGCCTGGCAGCCAGCTCGTCCCCGGACAACTTCCCTGCGTTATGCGCTGCGCTGCTGCATGTGCTTCTGGCCCCGCTGCCTGTTGAAGACCGCGAGCCAGTGCTGCGGGTTCTGGCCGGCCAGCTGGCGAGTAGTTTTGTGCGCGTGTCCAACCCTGACCCAGCGCTTAAACCAGGCCTGCGCCTACCTCAGTCTGCGTTCATTACCGTGCCCGTTGGGAAGCGTATGCCAGCGGGCCGCGCATCTTGCTGCGCAACTGCCCTTATGCCGCGATTCTCCCCGCCCACCCCGAGCTGTGTGATCTGGACCGGTTCCTGCTGGAAACCATGCTTCAGACCCCTCTTAATGCAAACCGCGCAAATTCATCCCTTCGATCTCAAACCAGGCGCCTGCGTTTTTATCAGCCGGCATAGAAATCTTAACAACCTTAAAATTCCTTTTTTACCCGCGCTACTTATTGACTCTGCTAAATGTTCGTGCTACTATGTGGCTACCAGAGGAAATCAACCTGATCTAATGACGATCGAAAAGATCCGAAGATCAAACCGAAATCCAATGGTTAGGGAGCCCCGAGAAATACGGAAAGCGCTCTCTCAACTGCCCAGTCTAAAACCGATTAGGTTTTGTTTGCCCGGGATGTACGAGATACATACCCAAATGGTGGCAGAAACTAACGAAAATAGACAAAGGGCCAAAAGCTTGAGAGGTCAAAACGCTAAAGGTTACTTGGGGCCCCTATATTTTAACCAGGCACTCAGGCGCCCGGGCACTTCGATAGACAGATAGGATAGGATCTGAAGTGCTAAACGCTTGAGTGTCTGCTTTTAATGACCCTGGTTCTTCGTAAACAATACTTCCGGCTTCAATATCCCCACATACGGTAAATTGCGGTAGCGCTCGTGATGATCCAGACCGTAGCCAACCACAAAATAATCGGGCAGATCAAACCCCTTGTAGCGCACCGGCAGGTTGATGAGCCGGCGGGTAACCTTATTGAACAGGACACACACTTCCAGGCTGGCCGGCTGGCGCGCGCGCAGGCTGGCGACCAGGTAGTTTAACGTCAACCCGGTATCGATCACATCTTCCACAAAAATGACGTGCCGCCCGGTGATTGGTAGATCCAGATCTTTGGTAACCCGCACCACCCCCCGGTCGCGCGCTTCAGCGGTATAGCTGGAAATCGCGATAAAATCCACTTCAACCGGGATCGTGATTGCGCGCAGCAGGTCGGACATAAAGAATATCACCCCCTTGAGCGCGCCTACCAGAACCGGGTTCTTTCCTTGATAATCCTTTGAGATTGCCTGCCCGATTTCGCGCACGCGCTTTTGCAGCACATCTGTGCTTACAAAAACCTGCTGGATATCCTTCATCAGCTCGTTGTCCGCTTCTTTCCATAATTCATCCACGTTTAATCCCACTCCTCCTGCGCTTCCGTCCCCAGGATGTGTTCGGCTTCTTCAACCATGCCAAAACGCAGCATCATATTGCGCAATTCCCTGCGTTTTAGCAGCTTGATATTAATCTCCGGGTACAGTTCCTGGATCTTTTTCAGCTTGCGATTTTTACGCAGAGTCAGCTTTGGCCGCAAGGTGGTTAATTCGATATACAAATCCTGTTGCGGCAAGTAAAAATCGGGCGTGAAGGCTTCGAGAACGTTGCCTTTCTCATCCCATTGGAGCGGAAAGGTAGTCGGCTCATATTCCCAGGTCACCCCATAAAAATCGAGGATACGCGCAAACGCCTCTTCAATTGGATGCACAAAAATTGGCTGTGGCTTCTTTGAGGATTCTTCCAAGCCGATACTCTCCCTGACCAAAGAAAAATGCTGCTTTCCGCTTACCGATCGGCTGAAGAATGCTAATCAGCCGGCTGTTCGTACCCGAATCAAAGGTAGCGCTCGTCAAACGGCGGCCGTCGCTTGTCCGCCGCCGTCTACGCGGGCGCCTTGTTCCAATGCCTTACAAACAACCATCGCGGCGTTCTCGATACTGAGATGTTCCGTATTGACCATCACATCATATAAATCTGGATCATCCCAGCGGGATTCATAATACCGCTTGAGATAATGGGTGCGGGCTTTATCGCTGGTCAGAACCTGCGCGCGAGCTGCTTCTACCGAAACATTATGCTGTTCCGCGACGCGCCCCACCCGCAGCTCCAGCGGGGCATATACGCGCACATGCAGCGTGTCCGCCCGGCCGCGTAGAATCACCTGCCCGGCCCGCCCTACAATGACTACATTCCCTTCTCTGGCCAGCTCCGTCATAATCTCGCGCACGGCTTTATGGTACGCTTTGCGCGCATCCACGGAGGGGCGCAGTCCCAGCAAGTCCAGTTCGTCGATCGTTGCCAGCGCTACTTCCGGCACCCCTGCCCGGATGGCCGCTTCGTTGATAACCTCCCGCCAGACCACCCGGTAGTTCAGGCAGCGCGCGATTTGTTCGGCTACCTGGCATCCCAGACTTCCCATCTGACGTGAAATGGTAATCACCGCCATTTGGACCTCACTTTCCCATTCGGACCATTGCTACGATTATACACCGAAGCCAGGGTAAGATTTCCGCCATTAGTGCAACAAACAATATAAAAGAAAGCACCGGCGTGCTCTGGCGTATCTCCCCAGATGGAAACCAGCGCGGCGAGCATCCCCCAAAACCGCTCAGCCTGCCTGTTTATCGGTTTCGCGCCGGCCTCGTTACGGTTGGCGCCGCCGACCTTGTAGTTGGCCTGCGGTCTTTACGCCGCGGAAGGCAGGGTTAAGCCCTAAACGCATGGATCTTTCCTGTAGGAGGGAAACCCGTACATTCTGTATCGCGTTGTCCCCACTTATTTTGCTTCCCATACCCCGGTACACTCTAGGATAGAAAATACATTTCGGAAGGCAAGCGGAAACAGGCAGATATGGGGCAAAAAGAGCTGACAAATGCGGAATGGTTAAACCACTTACAAAGCGACGGCCTGCGGCAGGTTGAGACCATCGAAAATTTACGCCAGCTTCTGCTGCGGGCTGCGTTGTATACCATGCACCGTAACCTGAGCGACCTTAATGGGCACAGTCAAGCAGAAGCGCTGGCCCTCGCGGAAGACTGCGCGCAGGATGCATTGATCGCCATTCTTAGGCAATTGGGCGAATTCCGCGGAGAGAGTCGTTTTACCACCTGGGCCTATAAGTTCGCCGTCCATAAGGCCCTGGAGACGGCCCGCCGGGAACATTGGAAAGGCCGCTCTCTTGACCCGCTCCTTGAGGAAACCAACACATGCAAATGGGTCCTGCCGAATTCAGTACAATCAGGCGACCCCGAGGCGCCTGCGGTTCAGACAGAAGTTTGGCAGATTGTCCGCCAGGTGATTTGCCTGGAATTGACCGAACGCCAGCGCCAGGTATTTAAGCTGATGGTTTTTGACGAAGTGCCAATGGATGTGGTAGCCGAACGACTGGATACAAATCGCAATGCCATTTACAAAATGCTCCACGATGCGCGCAAGAAAATGCGCCACCGCCTGCAAGAGCACGGCTACACCATCCATGAAATCCTGGAGTTGTTTAGCGTATCATCCCCCATCGAAAATAAGGTCCAACCTGAAGGTGAGTGCTTATGAAAGCGCAATCGTTGTTCGAGAAAATATACAACACACTGGAGCAGGAAATCCTTTGTTCCGAGTGTCTGGACCAGGTTTCTCGCTATGTCGATATCGAGTTAGATGGACAGCCATTCGATGCGCTGCTGCCCCAGGTGACCCAACACATCCAGCAGTGCAAAGTATGTCATGAGGAATATGAACTCCTGCATGAGCTTGCGCGGCTAGAACGATCGAAACGCCTGCCGTCGCTGGAATCCTTGCGCAACTGCATTCAAACGGGATCATCCGGCGATTAGCAGAATTATCCGCTCGTTTCTTTCAGAATGAAACGAGAACGAAGGGTTACAAAAGTAGCCGTTCAAAAAGGAGGGCCAAGAAATGCAGTTATCCAGCCAATCAAACGAGTCGATCCAGACAGTAGATCTTCAGGCGCTCTCCAAAATACACAGTGACCAGGAGCCAGTCTTTAGCCTGTATCTGGATCTGCGCCCTGACAAGCAAAACGCCAAAGATCTACTGCTTCGCTTTGAAAATCTGCTGCGGCAGACCGAACAGCAGAAAAAACTGGACCAGGACCCCAGCGCGTACAAGCAGCGGTGGGCAGGTGAAGCCGAGCAAGGTACGCGGCTGGCTCAGGACAGTCCAACCAGACCAGGCGCAAGGCCTGGTTGTATTCACGAGTCAGGTTGCCGGCCTTTGGAAAACATTCCTCTTGCCTGTCCCGGTATCTGACCGGTTGATCGCCGCCGACCGCGCCTATGTGCGCCCGCTCGAAATTTTGCTTGGCGAAACCCAATGTACCCTGCTTGTCCTGATCGATGAAGGGACAGCCCGCTTGATAAAGGTTACCCTCGGTACCGCCGAAGAAATCGCCAGTATCCAGGCCATGCCGGTCACCGGAGACGCTTTCGGAAGTGGCTTTCAACCGGTTGCCCGCATGATCGCAGAGCGCGCAGAAGCAGCCTGGCAAGAGCTGCCCTGCGCCTTTCTGGCGATAGGTGGCCCGGATGAGCCCCTCCGCAATCTGCGCGCGGCGCTTTCCGAAACCCTGAGCGAGCAGCTTATCGGAACGGTGCGCTTATCGCTCTCAGACCAGGATGGAGGAGATCCTTGCTCAGGTACAGGAAATGGAAGCTGAGCAAGAACGGCGCCTTGAGGCGCAGCGCGTGGAGCTGCTTATCGCCAGCGCCAGGGACGGGTCTGGGGAAACCGCGGTACTGGGTCAAGAACAAACCCTCTTAGCTGTGCGGGCCAAAAAAGCCCGCCTGCTGGTCGCCGAAGAAGACTTTCACCAGGCAGGGGGCAGGTGTCCTAACTGCGGCTACCTGGGAGAATGGGAACAGGGTACCTGCCCGTTTTGCGAGATGGCGCTGCGTCCCGAGCCGGACATCATCGAAGCGGCTTTAAAACGCGTTCTGGATGAAGGCGGAGAGGTGGATGTTCTGCGCAGTCCAGAAACCCGCCATGCCCTCGAACCATACGGGCGCATTGGCGCGCTGCTCCACGACGCTGAGCCAAAGCCAACCGAAAAAAATCCCTCCAACCATGCGACTCTTGCCAGCGGCGGCAAGAGTCACCCCGATGCCCAACACGATGAGGCAGTTGACGAGAGCTTCCCTGCTTCCGATCCGCCCGGTTGGTAGCAATAAGATTTAAACCGGATTGATAAACACAGAATCTTGCTTGCGCCATCTCCCTGTCAAAATCTCTACCGGTCGATCAAAAATGGGTTATCGGTGTTTGCCTTTTCCAGGCTTTCCAGCAGCACCTGTTTTTTAACCCGGGCTGCCAGGGTATAGGTATCTGCCCCACCATAAATGATATAAATCCAATCCTGATATTCGTAGGAACCGCAGGTGAACAACACATTCCCAACCTGGAGCTGCGACTTGGAGCGGAGCTCGGCTGGAGTCTCAGGCACCATCAGCGGCTCCAGCCGGGAGACTACCAGACTGGCTGGATCATCCGGGCGATATACATTGAAGTCCAGCAGTGCTGCGCCCAAATCATACTCCAGGTCTTTCCCATTCAGAAGATTCCCCGTATGGTAAATCTCAATATATCGTCCCTCCCTTACTCGAATTGGCACGGATCCCGCCCCTACCCATGATCTGTGCATTTTGGGGTTAGGGAAGGCCCGCAGCAATTCGCCTGCCTCCTGCCACGGCCCTTCCAGTGATTTACTAACCGCTAAGTGAATTGCGATGGCTTCGCGTGGGAAATGTTCATCAAAGGGCCGGTGCAGTAAATAGAAATTTCCATGGATCGGTTCCGCGAACAGCACCCCATCCTTATTGTTGTACTGGCTCGGGTCGCCCGAGATCACGCCCTTCTTTTGCCAGTTTAGCAGGTCGCTTGAGGTGGCCAGACATAAATTTGCTTTCCAGGTGTGGGCTGGGTCGGGTTGCACTCCACAGTAAACCATATAGAACGGTTCGCCCAGACGAGTGATACGCGGGTCCTCGACCCCCAGGCTGTCGATTCCTTGCGGGTCAGCGGATGGGCGCATCACCGGCTCCTGGTAGCGATAGATTAGTTCCAGAGTGGGGGTAAACACCGCCAACCCGATAAAACTGCGCCCAAAGGGCGTGTTAGGATCCTGCTCAGGCCGGGCCCGGTAGTGGATTGCCACCACGCCCTTCACGAAGTCGTGGATCATCTGCGGGCAGCATGGGCAGCAGGGTGCGGATGATATGTTCATTTTCCGGCTGTCGACCCAGGTAAACCGCTGCGGCATTGAAGGTCACTCCCGTTTCCCACCAGTTCATCGTCGGCGAAATAATCGGCTCACCGCCATTTAGGCGCTCCACTGCCACCCCATAGGGCATATTCAGTTCCAGTTTTCTGCCTGCGTTGTGTTCCATTCTCATCCTCCACCTTGTACAGTCGGGCGCAAATACCTCTATGGTTATTGGCCTGTGCCGCCCGACTGTTAAGTATACGGCGTTACACCCAAAACATAGGATCATTGATGCCGCCGTGTACTAGTAATAAGGATTATACAACCTTTCCAATACGTTATAACCAATATCTGGTTACATTATCAAACAATAATTGACCTTTTTACTTGACTAGGATATAATACTAATCATAGATCTACATAGTAGATCTTTAGGTATGGGGGCGTCGAATCAGGAGGAAAACCAAAATGAAGAAGCATGTATTGTCCCTTCTACTGCTTTGGGTGATTTTTGCCCTGGCGGTTACATCTTGTTCTCCCGGTGGAAACCAGGCGGCCACGCCCACCACTGGTGCCCCGGGGACAGGCCAGACCGCGACAGTGCCAGCAGGCGCATCAACACAGCCGGCTGCCGCAACGCAACCAGCCGGGGGCACCGGTGAGAAAGTGCCCGTGAAATTGTCCACCTGGGCTGGTGTAGATGAGGCCAAGGAGCTGCAAGCGATCATCGACAAGCTCAACGCGGCTGCTACGACTTACACCATCACCCAGGAATCAAGTCCTTCCGAATACTGGACCAAAGTGCAGACGACCATCGCTGGTGGAACGGCTGCCGACTTGTTATGGGTGGACCAGGAGCACCTGCCCGATCTGGCTTCGCGCGGCGCGCTGTTGGATATTACGAATAATCTCTCCACCAGCCAATCGCCAGCCGCCAAGCTGGATGACTACTTCGAAACCACTATCAATGCCTACCGTTTCCAGGATAAGATGTACGGTTTACCCTGGATTGGCATGCCGGTGATGCTGTACGTAAACCTTGATTACCTTAAAGACGCTGGCATCGACGAAGCGCAAATCAACAATTGGAAATGGGAAGATTTCCGCAACGCCTGTATTAAGTTGACCAAAGACGCAAACGGTAACACACCCGATTCAGCCAGCTTCGATACCAATACCGTCCGCCAGTATGGCTTCAGCGTGGTGCCCGGCTGGCCGCCTGTCCAGCAGTTTATCTGGCAGGCAGGTGGTGAAGTGATATCGAAAGATATGAAAACAGTTCCGCTCGACTCGCCTGAATCTGTGCAGGGGGCACAATTCCTGGCGGACCTGACCACCAAAAGCAAATGCACCCCCGCTCAGTCCGTCATCACCGAGCGCGGCTTTGGCGAAATGATGAAAGGCGGCCAGGTAGCCATGTTCATGGGCGGCGCAGCCGATGACTTCGAACGCACGGAGGGCAAGCACTTTAAGGCCTTCCTGCTGCCCTCAGGCCCGGCGAACCGCCAGTCTTGGGCATACATTGGCGGGATGTCAGTCAACGCCAAGACGAAGAACCCCGATGCCGCATTCACTGCGTTCATGGATTTGACACAAGCCATCCAGGAGTGGAAAGTCCCCTCCCCGCGCAAATCCTTAGCGACCCGGGAAGGGATTATCAAAGCCACCCCGTATAAAGAAATTTCCGCCGATAATATTATTGCCAACATGGAAAACATGCGTGCGCCCATGATCTTCCCTGGCTATGCCGAATGGTCAACCATCTTCGGTGAGCGCTATGTCGATCCCTTAGTACGCGGCACCAGTACCGCCGATCAGCTAGGCAAAGAGATCCGGCCGGTTCTGGAACAGCAGTTGCAAAAAACGGTCAAATAAAATTTTCAATAAGAACGGGCGGCTGATCACAGGCCGCCCGTTCTTGTGCAATGGGAGTGAAAAATGATCCCGCAAGATTACGTAACAACCCTACTTCATTTTCTATTCGTAGCCGTTGGCATTGGGGTCAGTATGGTGGTTTTGAATGTGGTTTTGCGCGCGCTGAAGGTGAACAATGAAGCTGCTATCGGTTACACGCTCATCCTACCCTGGCTGCTGGGCTTCCTCATCTGGACAGCTTTCCCCATCTTCGATTCCCTCTACTTAAGCTTCACTGACTATAACATTCTGCAAGCCCCCAACTGGCTGGGACTACAAAACTATCGCGATATTATCGTCAGTGATTTTGACTTTTGGCCCGCCATCCGTATCACCGTGTTATACGCTCTGTTCAGCGTGCCTTTAGGGATCGCCGGTTCGTTATTGGTTGCGATCATGCTGAATAACGATATTCGCGGTATCGGCCTGTACCGAACCCTCTACTACCTCCCGTCTATTCTCCCCGCTGTCGCAACGGCGCTGCTGTGGCGCTGGCTGTTCAACCCCGATGCTGGCCTTCTAAACGCGGCCCTCCGGCCGGTATTCAACCTGTTTAACCAACCTGCCCCCAACTGGTTCGGCAATCCCGTCTACGTGCTCCCAGCCTTTGTTATTATGAGCCTGTGGGGCATTGCCGGCAGCAACATGGTTATCTTTCTTGCGGCGCTCAAAGACGTGCCGAGACATTTGCATGAAGCTGCCCAGATTGATGGCGCCAACGCCTGGCAGCGCTTCTGGGCAGTGACCCTTCCGATCATCACCCCTGTGATTTTCTTGCAGTTGGTGATGGGTATGATTGGCGCGCTGCAAATCTTTACCGTGGCCGCCTTTGTCCGCCCCACGCCTTCCGCCGGAAAGTTTGCCAACCTGTTGATCTACCAGGCCGGCTTTCAGCAGTTTCGCATGGGCTATGCCAGTGCCCTGGCCTGGATCCTCTTCGCCTTGATCCTGACGCTGACGCTGCTGGTGTTCCGTTCTTCCAGCGCCTGGGTCTATTATGAGGGAAGTAGAAAGTAATGTCATGAAAGAAGAAAGCCTGCCGATTAAACGCGCCCGTCCAGTTTCCGCCGCTTTATCCGACCGGCGCAGCAACAACCAATGGAAGAAAACGCTCTCAAAAGCCATGATTTATTTACTCCTCACCGCCGGGGCCATTGTCTTCCTGGTGCCCTTCTTATGGATGCTCTCAAGCTCCCTCAAGCCACAGTACCAGATCTTTGCCGAGCCGCCCGTATGGATCCCAAACCCCATCCGCTGGGAAAACTATGTCGACGCCTGGACGGCCCTACCGTTCACCCGCTTCCTTTTCAACACGATTTTCATCACTGTTCTGGGCATGCTCGCGAACATCTTTATGTCCGCTATCGTGGCCTACGGCTTTGCCCGCTATCGTTTTCCCGGGCGAGACGTCTTGTTCCTCCTGCTGCTTGCGACCATGATGCTGCCCTACATCGTCACCCTCATCCCCACCTTCCTCATCTGGCGCAACTTCAATCTCATTAACACGTATGATCCACTCGTAATTGGCGCGCTGTTTGGCGGCGGCCCATTCTTCATCTTCCTCATGCGCCAGTTTATGATGACGATTCCCATCGAAATGGAAGAGGCCGCCCGTATCGATGGCGCCAATGTAATGCAAACGTTTACGCGAATCATCCTGCCTTTGGTACGCCCCGCGCTTCTGGCGGTCGGGATTTTCAGCTTCCAGGGCTTCTGGAACGACTTTCTGGCCCCATTGATCTATTTGAGCGACCTGCCGAAATACACCATGACCTTGGGCATGTTCTTCTTCCTGGGCGGAGCCAACGAAGCGCCGAAGTGGCATTGGCTGATGGCTATGTCAACCCTGATCGCTATTCCCATTCTGGTGCTGTTTTTCTTCGCTCAGAAACAGTTTATCGAAGGAGTCACGCTGACCGGGATCAAAGGCTGATCTGCTTTATAGCAAACCCTATGGAAAAACCAGTCTTCGACCTGCCCGGTTTGCCAGGCCGTCCCCAGGCGCCTCCAATTGCTTGGGGCAGCCTGGCCGAGGACTTTGCCCGTTTTGTACTGGACCCGGCCAACCAGGTCCGCTTTACTACTCCGGATGGTCATACAGCCTTCACTGCCTTCCTGGAAGACCGCGCCTACAACACAAACCGTCACGAGTTAACCGCTTTCGGCCCGACCGTGTCAGGTTTGGCTCTGCTGGGTAAAGATGTCCGTCCGCTGGCGGGCTCGTTGCGCATGTTCTTCGACCCGGCCGAGCGGATCTTCCTAAACAGCCCCGGTCAGCCCCGCGTGGAATGGTGGTATTTATGCAACATCAACGCCATGGCGGCGCATCTGGTGCTGCTGGCTTTACCCAACGATGCTGAGTTCCTCCAATATTGGCATGCCGCGGCCAGGCGATTGATTGAACTGGCTCGCCGGATAAATTACGATTTCAACCATCAGGGCTACGACTTCCGGGCCGAGGCGCCCTGGACAGATCGCGATATTTTCCGTCAGCCGGATACGATCGCCGCCTATGCTTACCTGATGCTGCTGGCCTACACACGCTTTGAGGAGGCGGTATTCTTGTCCGAAGCGCAAACCGCTATGGCGCGTTATCTGGCGCCTCCCGAAAACCCCTGGTACGAGATCCCCTCAGGCGCTATGGGCGTCGCCTGCGCCGCGCATCTGCGCGCCCTCGGCGTGCCAGTGGATCTTGAACGAGCTGTCCAGTTCGCTCTGGACCCGCAGGCTGGCCTGGTTGTAGGCTCCTGGGGCGCCCAGGAGGTCAATGGGCTGGTGCGCGGCTGGCGCTATTCTGAGCCAGAATCGGCTTACAGTATGGAAAGCCTGGTGCTGCTGCCTTATCTGCTGCCCGCCGTCCGCCGGTCGCCCGGTCTGGCCCGCGTTGTGGGAAAGTATGCCCTTAATGCCGCCGCGAATGCCCGCCTGTTCTATACCGGTTTCACCCCCCATGAAAGCCGCCAGGATCTCTCCCCTCTGGTGCCTTACGAACGCCTCTACCAGATGCACAACGGGTTAGCGCCGTATGCCGCCGGCGATTTCGCCGGGCATAAATCCATTTACGGCGGCGGATATGCCCTGTGGTGGGGCGCTCTGATCCATGCAACGGAAGACCCGTATATTTTACAATTGGACCTGGCCCGCACGGATTTCCTCGAGCCCCGGGCCCACCCATCCTACCTGTACTATAACCCCTACGCAGAGGCAAAGACAGTGACGCTCGACGTGGGTGAAAATCCGCGCGACCTGTACGATCTGGGCAGGCACGCAGTCGTAGCAGAATACCAAACAGGCCAGCTTGAACTGGCACTCGCGCCTGAAGAAGCCCGGGTGGTGATTGTCACCACGGCCGGGGAAAAACCGTGGCCAGTTTAACAGGAATGAACGTCTATCTCTGTGCTAGTATCGGGGCAAGTAGCTATGGGCTTACTACCCCAAGGATGTTTATCTTTGGAGCCGAAGAGCCTATCGGTTACCGTTTGTTCTGGTCCGTATCCAGACCAAGTTCATCGGCCCAAAATTCCATTCATAACTTCGATTTGTACTCAAGGAATCCATCGAGTCCTTCCGGTTTGTACTCCAAACTCTGATCGTTATGTACCAGACTTCCAATAAATTCGTTGGGCAGGTCAATGAACAGCACATTGCCTGAGAGTTAGAGTACCATCCGCTGCTATAATATCTTCGGTCCATCTCTAAGAAAACTGTATTCCTACAATGATGCCTATTCAACCAACATTATCCGTTTTGGTCTTCATCACAATGATAGTTTTTTTTCGCGTCCTGTGCGCTAGCACCTCAGGATAGCTCGACTGCAACCCGAACAATGCCGCCACCCACCAGCGTGCCACTACCCACCTATCATGATTAATCAGTTGTCGAACGGGATGTATAAGATAATAGCAATCCTTACATGTTTTGTGTTTTCCGTTGGGTTGTTCTTTTACGCACTCATCGGAACTACCTCTCGTTATCTTCAGGATGACTATTGTTATTCAGTCATTCTGAAGAGAGACAATTTCTTTCTCTCACAATACAACTCTTATATGTATCAAACGGGCTATTCAGCGAATCGCTTTTCATTAACGCTCGGAATGGGACTGAGCGAGCTGGCCGGACCAAGGAACGTATCTGTCTTACCAGGACTTATGTTATCTGCCTGGTTATTCGGGCTATATTCACTCATTCAGCGCATTTCCAATCAAAATATCCTGGTAAGCCTTAATCGACTGGAAGCTTTCATCATCGCTGAAGCGTTGGTTTTGTTTACTTTGAGCATGGCGCCAAATTGGATCCAAATCTTTTTCTGGCGCCCGGGTATGTTTCCCTATTTTGCCCCTATAGTGACTGGGACCTATCTGTTCCTATTGATGCTGATCGCTGGTCAGGCAGCAAAACGGCGGCCCTTGTTGTTATTGGGTGTCTTTCTTTTGGCAGTTCTCACTGGTGGCTTTTCAGAAACTGCTGTTTGCGTTGAAATGGTTCTGTTGGCGGTCAATTTTGGCATAACCTGCTTCTTGAATAGCACACGGCGGTTTATGGCACTTCCAGCTGGAATTGCTTTATTGGGAACCACAATTGCTATGGCGTTGCTCATCGCTTCGCCAATGAATGGGGAAAGATTGAGAATGGCCTATGGAACCGCTTCCAGTCTGCAATCGACGATCGTGAATTCGCTGAAAGGCGGGATCTTCTTCTATATTGCAACGGCGTACCGGCCAACTTTGCTTTATGCATCTGCGTTGATATTTTTTGGCCTTGTAGGGCTAATCAAATCCTCTCCTCATGAAAATTCGTCGCTTTCATGGAAGCAATATCTCTTAGGATTATTCGCGTCCATCTTGGTCGCCTATTTATTAACAGTGGCAGCGCTGGCTCCAAGCTTTTATGCAGAGTCGAGTTATCCTGGTAAACGGGCTTTAATCATTCCCTGTTTTGTAAGTATTCTATTGGCTGCTTCCACTGGTTGCTTGACGGGTAATTTTCTATCAGGTTGGCGTAAAGACTGCAGGTTTTCGACCGTGGCTATTTTGGCCGGTGCTGGAATGATTAGTATCAATGCACTGTGGCTGTCTGGGATGACGGAACATTTCTATCCACCCGCATACCCGGAAATGCGTTTGTTTTTGCAACTGCATATAAAGTTTATGATAATCCTGGTTGTTTTGAGCACGATTTTATTTGGTTTGATCTTCTTCAAATACAAAACCAAGGTGGCATTAGCCCTCCTTATGCTCATCTATTTGATCCAGCCCGGATTAATGGGTGCCCGAATTCTTCATGAATATCCCATTTTGCAGCAGCGGGCAGCACTTTGGGATTGGCGTCAATCGCAGATCATCAGAGCCCGTGACAATGGAGAAATAGAACTAACAGTTCGAGCCTTAGACAGCCTTGCCGGGCTATCTGATATTTCAGATGTTAAAGGGTATTGGGTGAATAATTGTATCGCAGATTATTATGGATTGAACTGGATAAGAGCAGTTGAACCAGTGCTTGATCCAGAACGGCTTGACAACCCATAATAAATGACCTGTTGTAAAAACAAAAATAGGACCGGGAGGCTTTTCAACCTCCCGGTTACCTCTAATTATCGCCAAAATCCAGTTCGTCCGCGCGGAATTCCAACCGCATCTTATACTGCAAAAACTCGTCTAAACCTGTCGGTTTGTAATCGATGGATTGGTGCCGGAAATAGGTGTTATACAAATCCGCGTAATGCCCGCCCTTCTCCAGCAGCCCTTCATGACTGCCCGTCTCGATGATCCGCCCGTTCTCCATCACAATGATGCGGTCGGCCGAGCGCACCGTCGAGAGACGGTGGGCGATGAGAATGCTGGTCGTCTTTTCCAGGATCAGGTTCAAAGCCTGCTGGATCTGCCACTCGGTGAACGGGTCAATGCTGGCGGTTGCTTCATCCAGTATAAATATGGCTGGTTTCTGCACCAGCACGCGCATCAGCGCCACCAGCTGGCGCTGGCCCATCGACAGCCGCCCGCCGCGCTCGCCGGTCTCCGTGGCTAGACCCTTGCGGCAGCGTCTCCAGCCATTCGCCCTCGCCGATCTGGCGCGCAATCACCTCGATTTCTTCTTCAGTCACCTCCGGGCAGGCATAGCGGATGTTCTCCAGCACGGTACCCGAGAACAGGAATGGCACCTGCGAGACAATCCCCAACTGGCGGCGGTAATCGACCAGGTCGAAGGTGCGGATATCCTGCCCATCGATCAGAATCTTGCCCTCCTGGAACTCATAGAAGCGGGCAATCAGCTTGGCAATGGACGATTTCCCCGCCCCGGTATGCCCCACCAGCGCAACCGTTTCGCCGGGCGCGATATGCAGGCTAAAATCCTCCAGCACTGGCTCCGTCTCTTTATAGCGGAAATGAACGTGCTCAAAATCGATCTTCCCGCTCAAGCGCGGCACCGGCTGGTGCTCCACCTGCTTGACGTTCGGGTCAGCGTCGATCAGCGCGAAGACCCGTTCCGCCGCGGAAAGCCCGGTCTGCACCGAGGTCCAGAACGAGGACAGGCTCATCACCGGGTAGAGAAACCGGTCCAGGCTGAGCAGGAACAGGTACCAGGCCCCCGCGGTCACCATCCCCTGCGCGGCGCTCAGCCCGCCAAAGTAAATCATCAGCGCGCTCATCACCCCGCCGATGGTGTTCAGCGTGGGCCACAAGAATGAAAGCACCAGCCCGCGGCGCACGTTTACCTTGTAGGATGCCGTGTTCGCCTGGTCAAACTCGGCATAGATGCTGGCTTCCTGCCGAAAGTTCTTTGCCACCGCAATCCCGCTGACCGTTTCTTTGATCGTCGAATTCACGTTTGCCATCGCCCGGATACCCGGCCCGCGTAACCTTGCGCGCCAGCTGCCGGTACAGAATGGTCAGGACAAACACCAGCGGAACCATCGACAGCAGGTACAGCGTCAGCCTCGGCTCGATGCGAAACAGCATGCCTCCCAGAATGATCGTGGTGATCATCTGAGAGACCAATTCGGTGATCAGGCTGACCAGGTTGCCAAAATCGCGCGTGTCCGAAGTAATGCGGGACTGAATCCGCCCCGAAGAAAATTCATCGTAGAAAGATAGGTCATGCTCGGCAGCCGCCCGGAAAGCGTCCGTCGCCAACTTGAGCAGCGTGTCCGCGATCGCGCGGACCATCAACCGGCGCTGAACGTAGTTCGCCAGCCAGCTAACCAGGCCAATCCCCAGCACCACTCCGGCAATCGCCGCGATACTCAGACCGGTCGGGCGGGTCTTCATTAAATCTACCCCGCGCGATACTGCCCATGGCTGCGCCGCGCCGGCGCCCGAAATCACCAGCAGCGTAACCGTCACCCCCAGCAGCCGCAGCAACTGCGGCCGGAAATAATGCAGGATGCGCGCAAACAACTGCCGGTCCGAATACTGCCGGTCATATTTTTCCGCTGTCAAACTTGAATAAAAGCCCATAATAAGTTTTCAGTTATCAGTTCACGGTCATCAGTTTATGCCTGAGTTCCATCCAATGGATATCCAGTTATTCACTGAAAATCCGCCGGTATGCCTCAGACGTCTTCAGCAGCTCTTCGTGCTGCCCAATGGCGGCAATTCTGCCTTTGCGCAGCACAATGATCAGGTCCGCCCAGCGGATCTGCGACAGGCGGTGGGTGATGATCAGCGTGGTGCGCCCTTTCGCCGCCGCGTAAATCGCGCGCTGGATTTTATCCTCCGTGGCGCTGTCGATGGCGCTGGTCGAATCGTCCAGGATCAGGATGCGCGGGTCGGTCAGGAAAGCCCGCGCCAGGGCCAGGCGCTGGCGCTGCCCGCCGGAAAGCGTTACCCCGCGCTCGCCAATCACCGTCTGGTATCCTTCCGCGAACGAGTGAATAAATTCATCCGCCTGGGCAGCCCTGGCGGCTTCTTCAATTTCCTCCTGCCCGGCACTCGGTTTGCCAAAGGCGATATTCTCCGCGATCGTCCGCGAGAACAGGAAAGACATCCTGTTCGATGATCGAGATCTGGCGGCGCAGCGCTTCCAGGTTCCATTCCGCGTACATCCACCCCATCCACCAGCACCTGCCCACCGCTAACATCATACGTGCGGTTGACCAGCTTTGCCAGCGATGTTTTCCCCGCTCCGGTCTGCCCGACGATCGCCACCGTCTGCCCTGGCTTCACCTTGAAGGAAATATCCTTCAAGATCGGCTCGTGCCCATCATAGGCAAAGGTTACATTGCGGAATTCAATCTCCCCGCGCATCGCGCCCGCTTGACCGCCCGCATTCTGATCCAGCCGGGTCTCGCGGTTGATCAGCTCCAGGATGCGCCGCGCGCCCGCCAGCCCCAGGGAAATCTGCGAATAGGCCAAGATCGAGGTCCAGGTGGGAAAATCCAGCAGCAGCAAAAGGCCAAAATAACTCACCACCTGCCCAACATTGAGCAGCCCGGTCCGGAAAAGGATCAGCGCGTGCAGCAGACCGCCTGCCAGCGTGGCAATATACAGGAGCAGCGGCAGGAAGCGCGCCTCGATATCGCCTTGCTTCACCGCGGCATCGCGGTAGCGGCCCGCGTTTTGCCCAAAGCGTTCCACCTCGGCCTTTTCCTGCGCCGAGCCTTTGACCGTTTCGATGCCGTCCAGCGATTCAGCCAGGCGCGTATTGAGCGCGCCAAAGGATGCACGCACCTCATCGGTCACCTTTTGCAGCGAGCCCAGGTACTGGCGCAGTGCGAAAAAATAGGCCACGATAAAAATCGCCGGGGCCAGCATCAAGGCCGGGTGGATCCTGGGCGCGACCAGCAGCGGCATGATCAGGAAATTCAGCGAGCCGATCACCAGGTTCAGCCCGGGCTGAACATATAGTTGACTTCGCGCACATCGTTGGTGGCGCGCGCCATCGTGTCGCCGACCGGCTGCAGGTTATGGAAGGTCATGCTCTTGCCCAGCAGGCTGACATACAGCTCGTCGCGCATTTCCCGTTCCATGGCCTGCGCCAGCAGCTCCGCGCCAAAGTTGCGCCCAAACTGCAGCACGCCCCGCAGCACCTGCGTGCCCGCCATCCACAGCGCCAGCCGCGGAAGCTGTTCCACCTGAGGCGGGCTGGCCAGGATAGCGTTGAAAGCCTGCCCGATCAGGAACGGGGCAACCGCCGCCAGGGCGGCATTGCCCAGCGCTCCGCCAATGTTGATCAGCCACAACACCCAGTGCCGGACGGCATGCGAGAAGATCCAGCGCACCGGTCCGCGGCGGTCGCCCTGGAAGCGGTTTTTTAGGGTAAATTCAGTCTGGAAACCGGCTTTCGTGGAAGATGCAGCCATACCCCCTCCTGTTTTATCCGGCCTGTTGTGCCCACTTCAGCGAAATCCGCCCGCGCTCTGGTTCCACTTTCAGGATTTCGACGTCAATCACTTCCCCCACCTGCATGCGTTACCCCTGGCGGAACCTGGCTGCGGTGCAGCAGCCCATCCTGCTTGACGCCAATATCCACAAACGCGCCAAAATCGACCACGTTGCGCACGGTGCCCTTCAGGCACATCCCCGAGCGCCAGGTCTTCCATCTTCAACACATCACTGCGCAGGATCGGCAGCGGCATATCCTGGCGCGGGTCGCGCCCCGGGCGGACCAGCTGTTCAAAGATATCCGCCAGGGTCGGCACGCCCGCCCCCAGTTCCTCCGCCAGCTTCTCAACGGGCTTCTCTTTGCGCAGCCGCTCCAGCGCTGCCTGGCGTTGCTCCGCCGGGATGCGCGCGGTCAGCCCGGCTCGCTTCAGCACGGCCTCGGCAATCGCATAACTCTCCGGGTGGATGGCGCTGGCATCCAGCGGGTTATCGCCATCGCGAATGCGCAGAAAACCGGCCGACTGCTCGAACGCCTTCGGGCCCAGCCCCGGCACCTCCCTCAGCTGCTTGCGGTTTTTGAACGGCCCGTTCTCATCGCGGTAGGCCACGATCTTTTCCGCCAGCTTTGGCCCAATGCCCGAGACATAGGTCAGCAGCGCCGGCGAAGCGGTGTTCACATCCACGCCCACCTGGTTGACCACGCTTTCCACCACCCCGCTCAGCGAATGCGCCAGCTCGCCCTGGTCGACATCGTGCTGGTACATGCCCACCCCAATCGACTTGGGATCGATCTTGACCAGCTCTGCCAGCGGATCCTGCACCCGGCGGGCAATCGAAACCGCGCCGCGCATCGACACATCCAGGTCGGGCAGTTCCGCGCGCGCCAGCGGGCTGGCGCTGTAAACGCTGGCCCCGGCTTCGTTGGTGATCAGGTAATGCAGATCCCCGCCGACCTTTTTGATCAGCTCCACCACCAGCTGTTCGGTTTCGCGCGAAGCGGTGCCGTTGCCAATCGTGATCAGGCTGACCTTGTAGCTGCTCGACCAGCTTTTGCAGGATTTCCAGGGACTCCTTCCAGCGCTTCTGCGGCTCGTGCGGGTAGATTGTGCCGGTATCCAGCAGCTTGCCGGTCGGATCGACCACCGCCACCTTGCAGCCGGTGCGGAAACCCGGGTCAATCCCCAGCACCACCTGCCCGGCCAGCGGCGGCTGGGAAAGCAGCGCGCGCAGGTTGGCGGCAAACACGGCGATGGCATGCGCCTCGGCCTTCTCGGTCAGCGCGCGGCGCACATCGCGCTCGATGGCCGGCAGCAGCAGGCGTTCGGCGGCATCTACCGCCGCCTGCTCCAGCTGATCAAAAAAGGGCGAGCGCTTATCGGGGCGGAAATGCATAAAAACCGCTTCCTGCCAGTCGCGCTCGGGCACGGCCACCTTTACCCGCAGCACCTTTTCTTCCTCGCCGCGGTTGATCGCCAGCACCTGGTGCGGGCGCACCCGGTCGACGCGGAACTCAAAGCAGTAGTATAGCTTCATAGACCCGCTTTCGGATCTTCCGCGTCCTCGATTTTTTCCGCCTGCAGGCTGCCCCACTGCATCGCCTTTTCGCGCGTCAGGCGGCGCACCTCGGGGTGGTCGCTGATCGTCTCAGCCACGATATCGCGCGCCCCGGCCAGCGCGTCTTCAACCGTCGCGACCTGCTCGTTCAGATAGCCCCGCGCCAGCGCTTCCGCGCTTTCGCGGGTGTGCGCCTGCTTCAGGATCAGGTCGGCCAGCCCCTGCAGCCCTTTCTCGCGGGCAATCCTCGCCCGCGTGCGGCGTTTGGGTTTATACGGCTGGTAGAGATCTTCCAGCGCGGTCAGCGTTTCTGCCGCCTGGATTTTTTGGCGCAGTTCATCGGTCAGTTTGCCCTGCTCTTCGATCGAAGCCAGGACCGTCGCGCGGCGCTCATCCAGTGTGCGAGCCCGTTCAATGGCCGTTTCGATCTGGCGCAGCTGTTCTTCATCCAGCGTACCGGTGGCTTCCTTCCGGTACCGGGCAATAAACGGGATGGTATTCCCTTCATCAAACAACTCAATCGCGGCGGCCACCTGGTTCGCGCGCAGCCCGAGTTGCTTTGCAATGGTTTCAGCGTAAGTCATTTCCATTCACCCCAAAGGCAGTTTTCGAAAAGTCACTTTTCATAATAAAGCCCCGGTGAAAGAGACCACTCCCCCTCCGGGACAATTCGGTTGATTCTAACACTAAACCATGCAGTAAAATCAAGCTGTGAATAAAACACCTGCCATCCAATATCTTGAAACGCGCGGCGTTCCATTCCGCATTTTTCAGCATCCCGGACCAGTCCGCTCGCTCGAACAGGCCGCCCATGAGCGCAGCCAGCAGCCTGAGCAAGTTGTGCGCAGCATTGTTTTTCGCCTGGCCGAAGAGGAGTTTGTCATGGTGCTGATGCCCGGGTCCAACTCAGGTGCCCTGGAAAGCGCTGCGCCGCTACCTGGGACAATCCCGCCTGACCATGGCCAGTGAAGAAGAGCTGCTCCAGGCAACCGGTTACCAACCCGGCACGGTTACCCCCTTTGGATTGCCACAGCCCGATGCGTGTCCTGGTCGACCAGGGCATCCTCGACCAGCCGGAAGTATCGCTTGGGTCCGGTCAGCGCGGCCTGGCAATTATGATGAACCCACCGGATATCCTCGCCGCACTGGATGCCTTCGAAATCGTCGACTTTGCCAAACAGGCCGGCGTTACGTGATCAGGTGGTCTGGCAGGTGATCCGTACGGTTGTGATACGCCAGGGTAATCTCGCCGTTGTCGTGGAAGTCAAAACGCGAGATGGCTGTGTTATACATCATAAACCAGCTCTTTTGCTCCCCAATTCGAAACATCACCCGCATCAGTTCCATATAAAAACCGCCGTGGCTGACAATTGCCACCCGGTCATTGGTATTCCCATGCCGTTCTAGCAGGGTCTCTAATACCTTTTGAGCACGTATCGGCCGCGACTTCATGCGACTTCAAAGGGACGGTTCCACCAGCCATGATCGGTTACCGTCTCCGGTAGAATCAGATCCCGATAATGCTCGGCAAAGTATGCGCGCGTCTTGCCCGGCATAGCCCACCCGCTCTTCTTCTTCATCGCTGTCCATGTAGATCCCACCGCACTCATGGATTTCCGGCCAGGCCACCAGTTCCAGCCCGATAGCCCGAGAAACATAGGTGGCTGTCGCTACGGACCGCACCATCAGGCTGGTGTAAAGATGGGTAAAACCAAAATAATCGCGTTTTGGTTCGCCATTTTTTCCATCTACGCGCGCTTCGTTGTCCTTTGCCAACACGAAATCAGCTAACAGCCGGGCTTGCTGATGACCCATTTCCGTCAATTCCGGATCATCACTCCGACCTTTGCTCGATCCGCTTGTCGTCCCATAATGCATTATTTGCGGATTGCCCATGTCGAATAAAAAACAAACGCATAGATCTCCAACCTCCGCATTGGTAAAGCTTTTCGTGTGTTTGGGCTGCCCGCGCCCGGCAGGACAGGAAACCAATTCCCTGTAAAACCAGGACCCATTGTAACATACATCCCACTTTTCAACAATCTAAGCTATAATTACAACCGTTATCGTTCTCGCTGCCCACGAACACAAACCGACAACATTGTCCATCCCTGTCTAGAAATGAGCGAATTCTCGAAAATGAGAAGATTGGTTCGAAATCGACCAACAATAGGCGTACTGGCAGGTTGGCAGTCCTATACGGGAACGATCCATAGTTTCCTGGATCATGTGTACCGTGGAATACAGGTTGCTGTTCGTACCGTCGATTGCAACTTGATGATTGGCTGCGGGGTCGGTTCATCGTATCAGCGGGACCAGTTACACTGCCCTGCCGGTATCCTTGCCAAACGTCGATTTTGTCCCGGTTGGTCCCTGGAACACGGATGGGCTCATCATCTGCGCCCCATTATTCTTCGATGAAGGCTTGCTTTATTTTGAGCGCCTGATCGATTCGGGTTTCCCGATCGTATTCGCCGGAGATCGCGAAACCGGCCCTTCCGTAGTGGTAGACAACGAAGGCGGCATCCACCAGGCAATCGATCACCTCGTCGGGCACGGGCACCGGCACATTGCATACATCGCCGGCCATAACAGCCCCGGTGGCGACAGCGCGGCGCGCCTGCGTGGCTACCGGACCGGGCTTCAAAAAAATGGCCTGCAGTATGATCCGGACCTGGTCCGGTATGGTTATCATCTTCCGGATGACAGCTACAATGCCATGAAAGAAATCATCCGGATGAACAAACCCTTTACGGCCGTCATCGCCAGCAACGATGAATCGGCAGTCGGGGCAATGGAGGCCCTGCGTGACGCTGGCCTGGTGGTTCCCCACGATGTGGCTGTTATTGGCTTCGATGACCGGCTAGAGTCGCGGGCACAGATCCCCTTGCTGACCACGATCCATCACCCGATGTTCGAATTAGGCTACCAATCCGCGGAACTCCTGGTGAACATCATCCAGGGCAATAGCCCCCGCGACGCCATCTCCCGCATCCCAACCCACCTGGTGGTGCGCGAATCTTGCGGCTGCCTGCCTGGGGCAAGCAGTGAGAACCAGTCGCTGCCTGTGCAAAGCAGCCGGTTCGCTACGCCGCGCAATTCGTTGGACATGAATACCGTTACGGTCTCTCCTGAATATGCCGCGCCCCTGCCGATCGTCCGGCGGCTTTGGACGGCCCGATCGCGCGGCCCCCCTCCACAGGCAAAACGAATGGGGCGAACGCCTCCGCGCAGATAGCGCAAACCATGACCGAAAAAGTCTACCGGGAAACGCAGCGGTTGACCCGCGTCGAGGTTGAATATCTTTGCTTTCGCCTGCTGGATGCATTCCAACACAGCCTGGCGCACGGCAACGCGACTACCTTTCGCCTGGCGATCCAGCAAATCCTCGAGCATGTCGCCGCCGCTGGCGATGACCTTTTCCCCTTCCAGGAAGCAATTTCCGTCTTAAAAGAATTCCGTTTCCACGCTGCTCGCGCCTTTATCGTATTCGCTTTCCACCGAGCAGATCGAAAACATGCTGCACCAGGCGCGCATTGCGGTGAGCGAAGTCTCCCGCGGGCGCTACTCCCGCCTACAAATGCGCCAGACGGAAATCACCAATCAGATCGGGTTAATGACCTCGCGTTTCTTGACCGCCCAGACGGAACAGGAAGTCTTCGAAATCTTCAACCAATGCCTGTTGGCGCTGGGTATTCAGCAGGCATCTATTGCTTTTTACGAGCCAGAAGGCGACGATTCTACAGCCTGGTGCGAAATAAAAAATCCGCCATCTTCCTGGCCGCAACAGAAGCGTTTTGCCACCCGCCAGTTTCCGCCGCCCGGACTATATCCAGCGGAATATCCCTTTCAGTTGGCCGTACTACCTTTGATTGGGCAGGAGGGCATGCTTGGGTTTGCTGCCTTTGACACCAATATCTTAGAGCCCTTAGGCGTCATCGTGCGCCAGCTGGTTGCCGCTCTACAAAGCGTGCATCTGTACCAGGAGGCCGTTGCTGCCCGAAAACTGGCGGAAGAGGCAAACCACCTGAAAAGCCGCTTCCTGTCCGTGGTAAGCCACGAGCTGCGGACCCCTCTGAACATGATTATCGGACTGAGCAACATGATGCTGGAAGGTGGCGAACTGCGCACCGAGCAAGAATTTTTCGTCAACCCGAAAGATTTGCAGCGTATCTACATCGGCGCGCAGCACCTGGAAAGCCTGATCCGGGATGTTTTGGATCTGGCTCGCAGCGACGTTGGACGCCTGACCCTGGCGTACGAGCTCATTGATCTCCGCGAGGTTCTCCAGGCGGTCGCGGTAATTGGCGAACAGCTGGCCCGAGACAAAGAATTAAATTGGCAGTACGAAATTTCTCCGAATCTACCCCTTGTCCGCGGCGACCGCACCCGGCTGAGGCAAGTGGTCCTGAACCTGGTTGCCAATGCGGTAAAGTTCACCGCGCACGGCTGCGTGACTCTTTCCGCCCGGTTCAATGCTGGATCGGTAATTGTGTCGGTCAGCGATACCGGCCTGGGCATTCCCTTAGAAGATCAGCATGCCATCTTCGATGAATTTCACCAATCGAAACGCACCACCGCGCGTGGCTTTGGCGGGTTGGGGTTAGGCCTGGCTATTTGTAAGCGCCTGGTAGACATGCATGGGGGCGAAATTGGAGTCACCTCTTCTGGGGAAGAAGACTCCGGATCAACATTTTTCTTTTCGCTTCCTGCCATTGAGGCAGCCGGGCAGGCTGCTGAAACCTTGCCTTCTGATATTGCCGGTCAGCGCATTCTTCTACTGGTAAAAGAACAATCTGGCGGTGAACAGCTGCGCTCCTATCTCGCGGACCAGGGGTTCCAGGTCGAAATTCACACCGTCGATCAATGCAGCGATTGGTTCGCCTGGCTAAAACCCAACTACCCGGATAAAGTGGTTATGGATCTCGGATTAACCTCCGAGCGAGGCTGGGAAATTCTCAAGGTATTAAAAGAAAACCCCACCACGCGAGAAATCCCCGTAGTATTCTTTTCATTAGAAACAGGCCAGAATAGCGGTGCATTCCTTGACCTGAACATCCTCACCAAACCCATTAATACGGCTGAGTTAGCCGAAGAGCTGGTTGCCCAGGGTCTGGTCAATGACGAGAACAATGGCAGCCAGGCTGGCTCCATTCTCATCGTGGATGACGACCCGGATATTCTTGAGCTGCATACCCGCATCCTGAAAAGCATGGCTTCTGGATACCGGGTCCTACAGGCGCATGACGGGCGTGAAGCGCTAGAAATTGCGCGCAAAGAGCGCCCTGCCCTCATGCTGCTCGATCTTATGATGCCCGAAATGGATGGTTTCACCGTTCTGGAAACCATGCAGTCCGAAGAAGCCTTGCGCGGCATCCTGACCATTGTCGTAACCAGCCAGGTTTTGACGGAAGAAGACACGGCGCGTCTTAACTGCGGCGTTGTGAGCGTGCTCAATAAAGGCATGTTCAGCACCCAGGAAACATTGGAACATGTTACCGCGGCGCTTTCTCGCAAGCATCGCCCTGGCACGGAAACTCAGCGGCTGGTCTTTAAAGCCATGACTTATATTCACACCCATTATCAGGAAAACATTTCACGCCGGGATATTGCCAACCATGTTGGCGTTAGCGAGCGGCACCTGGCACGCTGTTTCCAACAGGAAGTTGGCCTGGCCCTGATCACGTATCTGAACCGGTTCCGGGTAAAGGTCGCCAAGCTCCTTCTCGATACAGGCCACATCAGCATCACCAAAGTCGCCATGGAAGTGGGCTTTTCTACCGGAGGATATTTCACCCGCGTATTCCGAGATGAGGAAGGCCTCTCGCCGCGAGAGTACATACATAGGAACAATATTCCGTAGCCAGGGTCGTAATGGCAAAGGCGGCCGTTCGCCAGCGAAAAAGCGAACGACCGCCTTTGATTCTTTACGCATTCGGGGAATTGTCCTAGAAATGCAAATGTTAGTCCGAATAATGAAAGAATTTAATGCGTTCGAAAGGTAAAGTAAAGTCACACACTGTTTAATGGAAGCAAATCAAGTGCGATGAGAGATTCGCTATTGTGAGGAGAAAATAAATGAGCCAGCGTGTCTCCGCCAATATTATAATGGTCATCGGAGCAGATTTGCACTTCTGTTATTTAATGCGCCGTTATGTACGGGAAAGCGCCCATCCGCTTTTGTTTGCTGGTCCGGATGAAAAAGCGCTCGAGCTGGCTCAACATCGAAAACCGGCCATGATTATTTTAGAATCTGGCCTCGTGGATACCAAAGGGCAGCAAATGATAAAAACTCTCAAATTGAACCAGGGTACCAACCGGATCCCCATTGTGATATGCTCCTGGAACGATGAGGGTTCAGACGGGATTGAAGAAGGCGCGGATGTTTGCCTGAGAATGCCAATCCTGTTTGGAGATTTCCTGGCCGCAATAAACCACCTGGGCATTTAGGTCCGAGAAAGCCTGGTTAAAAAATGACAAAGCTGAAGCTGTTCGCCAACTATGCTCTCGCATACATTATGTGGATCGTATCGTTTCTTTTATGGCTTAGTTTCATGTTCCTGAGCCGGGAAGCGATTACTCGTCTGTTGACTCTTTACTACCTCGACGGTAGCTTTACCAGGATGAAAGTATTACAGTTCTTTAATCAGGGCTATTTTTATATCCTTGGGCTGGTCGGGCTGGTTCTGATGATCATCGTTGAAAACGACTTCAGGGTTGCGGTAAAAAAAGGCACCTTATACAGGCGCATTGCCCGGTTGATTGGTCCGCAATTACTTTTATTAGGCATTGCGAATATTGGCCTCGCATTGGGCCGCCCCACCACAATCCTCGATTGGCTCTTCCTATTCGTCGAGCTCATTCTAGGTATTGGCCTGATCTGGCTGTCGGGGAAATTAAAGCCCCGTCTTGCCTCCGTGCAGGTCAATAAAGCGAATCTATAGGAAAAGCCGGGTGCCGGTTTATAATAGGAAAACTTCACCCTAGATGAAGTTTATTTTGCTGTTTCGATACCCCAAACCAGGGAGAATCATTGGATGAGTATTTCAACCCTTGCCTTCAATTTACAGGATGGTTACGTTATGAACTGGCTGGTCGCCGGTCCGCAAGTTATCCTGTTAGATAACCAGACAGATTATTCCGGGGCCAAAGCAAAGCTTGAAGTAACCCAGGCGCTGTATGAGGAAAAATCCGGCATAAGCGCTGCCCCGGTAGAGAGAGGGCCGCTGCACGAAGGGGTTTTCAAGATCGGGGAATACGAAGGGCATTGGGAGTATCACCGCTGCGGCGAGGATCGTCTCATTGATCATTCCATCACGCTTGGCTCGTGCAGCGCCCTGCGTTCGTGGGCTTATGTTCAGGTGACCAACGCAAACCCGGCCGAGCAGGCAGCCAACCTTGTCCTGTCCACCTTTGGGCCGGTGGATGTGTGGGTAAATAAGAAAAACGTTTGCCATCATGAAGTTTTTTCAGATCACCTGTCTGATATCCCCTTCACTGCGGCATTAAAGAGTGGCAAAAATCAGATCCTGGTGCGTTTCGCCGGTGTAGCTGCCCCAGACTGCCAGATGGCCGTTGCCCTGCGTCTGCAATCCGCTGCCATTTCCGTCCATATCCCAACCCTCATCCCTTCCATCGCGCGCCGCAATGAGCTTGAGGCGGTCAATGAGGAGGTTTACCTCGACCGGGATGTCTACGCCCCAGACGATAAAATCACGCTGCGCTGGCCAGCGGGGATCGAAAAATCGGCTTATCAGGATGTGCGCCTGCAAACACCTTCTGGTCGCATCTACGGTCAGGCCGAGGATATTGGCAAGCCAGGGGCGGTGCATATTATGGGCAGCCCCGCCGCGATCCCAGAAGGTCCTTACCAGATTTTTCTCATGCCGCGCGCCTGGGAATACTACGAATCAAACATCCGCATAACAAAGGCGCTCAATTTGTGGTCCATGGGCCTCAACCGCTTCTCGGACCAGCCCTATAACACCCTGGAAGAGCGTCGCCAGGAAGCCCTGATGCGCGCGGCTCGCACCGAAGATAACCTGTTCGCCGAAGTTGCAAAAGCCGCCTTGCAAAGGGCCGGTCTGATGGAACACCCGGTCCTGGAGCGTGCGATCGAAATGGTCAACCAGCGCCAGCGGGATAGCGATGTGCAGCTGCTTGGCTTATTAGGCCTGCTGGTCCGCTATGGTAGTCAGCCCGACTTTCCGGAAGCGATCAAAGAAAAAATAAAGAACTGCGCCTTGAACTTCTGCTACGGACCGGATGAGCCGGGCAGCTGCGCGTTACACCTGGGCCGTGAAGGCCACCAAATCATCATCTATGCCTGTGCTGTTTTGGCCGGGCAGTTATACCCTGCCGGCGCCTTCACCCGCGGCGGCCTGACCGGCCGGCAGCTGCGCAAAAAAGGTGAGGCGCTGGCGCTGGCCTGGATGCAGGCGCGCGGCGCCAGCGGTTTCGTTGAATGGGACACCAAAGCCACCTACGCAGAGGTTCTGATGGCCCTTTCGTACCTGGTCGATTTATCAAAAACCGAAAGCCTCTGGGAATTGGCCTCGGTTTTGATGGATAAAATCCTGTATTCCATCGCTTTGAATTCCTTCAAAGGCGTATTTGGGGCCGCGCAGGGCTGCGCCGGCGCCCCGGCAATCAAGAGTGCTCTGCTGGAGGAAACCTCCGGCATTACCCGCCTGATGTGGGGATTGGGTGTTTACAACCATCACATTGCCGGCCTGGTCAGCCTGGCCTGTATGGAGAAATACGAGCTGCCCTCCATTCTCGCCGATATAGCGACCGGTGCACCCGAAGAAATCTGGAACCGTGAACAACATGCATCCGCAGCGCACCCGGTCAACAAAGTCACCTACCGCACGCCCGATTACATGCTCAGCTCCGCTCAGGATTACCGGCCCGGTGAGCGAGGGGATCGCGAGCATATCTGGCAGGCCACGCTCGGGCCGCAAAGCATCGTCTTTGTTACCCACCCGGGCTGCTCTTCAGAGACCGATGCGCACGCGCCTAATTTCTGGCTCGGAAACGCGGTTCTCCCCCGGGTTGCCCAGTGGAAAGATACGCTCGTTGCGCTATACAACTTCCCAGAAAATGCCTGGCTGAAATTTACCCATGCCTGCTTCCCCACATCCGATTTTGATGAGTACAGCATTACTGAGCATCCCGCCCGGTTATCCACCGCATTTGCCCGCAAGGGCGACGGCTACCTGGCGCTGACTGCCTCACGGGGTCTCGAACTGGTGACCACCGGTCACACCGCCTATCGCGAGCTGCGTTCGGTTGGCAACCAAAATATCTGGTTATGCCAGATGGGGCGGGCCGCCCTGGATGGCGATTTCATTGCCTTTCAGAAAAAAGTTCTGGCCGCGCAGGTTTCCTTCGACAATCTGAACCTTGAATGCCAGACTCTGCGGGGTGAAAGCCTTAGCTTCGGTTGGGAAACGCCGCTGCGCATCAATGGAGCAGCCCAGCCGTTGAGCGGCTTCAAGCATTTTGAAAACCCCTTTACAGTCGCAGAACTACCCTGCAATGAAATGGAAATAAAAACACAGGATTACTTACTGCGATTAAAGTTTGATGCGCTATAATAAAGTCAGCCATCCGAGACTTGTCCCAATAATCCAAAACCTTGTCCGTAAAATGAAAGATTTTTTGTCATCAGGATAGTACTGTAAGAATACGCATGCATCCGCGCTCCACAGTTCTTTATTAACATCCAAAAAAGCGCTTTGCACCCGCGCAGGCAGGTGCTTCACTCCCCACAGTACGCAAATACAGTAGGGTGTATTGCACCAACCGTGATTCGTGTCTCCCTTTTCAATTTCTTTAGGAGGAAAGAGAATGGATCGCAAGTTGAAACGACGTGATTTCATCAAGCTCTCTTCGGTAGCCGTCCTTGGGACAGTCGCAGCTGCCTGCGCCCCCCAGGTAACGCCGCCACCACCAGCAGAGCCAACCAAGGCCCCTGAAGCTCCCAAACCGGCCGACACCAAAGCGCCCGAAGCGCCCAAACCCGCAGAGCCAACCAAGGTAATTGAACAGCCCACCGCGCCTGCTGGCTTCAAAGAAGCCCCCATGCTCGCTGATATGGTAAAGGGCGGGAAGCTGCCCCCGGTAGAAGAGCGCCTGCCAGCTAGCTCCATATGTCACCGCAAATCGTGATTCGGTTGGCGTTTACGGCGGCGAAATCCGCATGAACACCTTCGATCCGGTGTGGTGGACGAGCTTCTACGATATCATCGTCGACCGCCTGCTGGTCTACTCCGATATGGATACCTCGGTCATCGTCCCCAACGTTTTCGAGGCTGGGAAGTCACCCCCGATGGCAAGAGTCTGGACAATGAAGCTGCGCAAGGGCATGAAGTGGAACGATGGCGAGCCCATTACCACCGAGGATGTCCGCTTCTGGTGGGAAGACCACATGGCCAACAAAGAGATCAACTCGGCCCCCTGGTGGCAGTTCCGCTTCGGCGGCGAGAATATGAAGGTTGAAATCGTTGACGATTTCACCGTCAAATTCACCTTCGCTGCCCCATTCGGCAACTTCGCTGCTCACATGACCCGCTGGACCACCAATGATCCCTTCATTATGCCCAGCCACTACCTCAAGCAGTTCCATGCCAAATACACCGACAAGGCCAAGCTGGAAGAAGCCGCCAAGGCCGCAAAGTTGGAAACCTGGATCCAGTACTACAACTCCAAGATCGTCCCTGGCGTATGGGGCGGTCCGGAAGGCATATTGACTACCCAACCTACATGCCCTGGTTCGTAACGAGAATCCCCAAGGAAGGCCTGTATATGTCTGGGAACGCAACCCCTTCTACTGGAAAGTGGACACTGAAGGCAACCAGCTTCCCTACATTGACAACTGCCGCCTGGACTACTCTGCCAACACCGAAGTAACCAAGCTGAAGATCGTCCAGAGCGAGCTGGACATCGTCGGCCAGCACGAAGTCACCATGATGGAATACCCCTTCTACAAAGAGAACGAGCCCAAAGCCAATTACATGGTGGGCGATTACATCTCCAGCATGGGCGACCGCGTGACTGTATTCCCGAACCACGTACCCTTTGGCGAAGATGGCAAGATTGACGAAGGTCTGACCAAGATCGTCCAGGATTATCGCTGGGTGAAGGCGCTTTCCATGTCCATCGACCGCGAAGAGATCAACGAGAGCATCTTCTTCGGCACCGCTCGGATGGGCGCGATGTGCCCGATGCCCGCTTCCAAGTACTTCAAGGAAGAATACGGCAGCGCCTGGGCGAACTATGACGTGGATGCCGCCAACAAACTGTTGGACGAAATGGGCCTGAAGAAGGGCGCCGATGGCATGCGCTCTCGCCCGGATGGCTCCAAACTGACCTACAACCTGGAACATTCCGGCATTCGCGTTGGTCCCGCTGTCCCCAAGATTACCGAAATGCTGGTTGGCTACTGGCGCGAGGTTGGCATCGATGCAACCACCAAGGAAATCCAGGATTCCCTCCTGGTCGAGCGCAAGGGTCAATCGCTGGTGAATGTGACCGTCTGGCACGCCGACCGCTGCACCGATATGCTCCTGCACATCGAGCCGGACTGGTTCATCCCGGTTGGCCACCAGACGGCCAGGGCGGTCCCGCGCCCAAGTGGGCTGATTGGTACCTGGCAGCTGGATCGGAAGGCCGAGGGTCTCATTGAACCGCCAGATGATATCAAGCAACTGCTCAATACATTTGATCAGATGACCGCTGTGGTCGATGAGAACGAGCGCGTCAAGTTCGGTCAGCAAATCTTCGACTATCTGAAGGATAACCCGCTCGAGGTTGGTCTGGTGCTCGAATGCCCGGCGCCGCTGCTGTTCAACAAGAACCTGCGCAACCTGCCCAAAGCCAAAGCCTACATCGGCTGGGATTCCTATGGTCTCTCTACTTTCCACCCTGAAGCCTTCTATTATGAGGGCGGCAAGCGTGCGTAATGCCTGCTGAGTAAGAGTAAACTACCGGATGTAAGCCGTTTTGGCTTACGTCCGGTAGTTCTTTCGATTCAACTGAACAGACATGGAGGTGATCTCCAATGCTGAACTACGTCTTGCTACGTTTGTTGCGGATGATCCCGCAACTTCTGATCATTTCCGTCCTGGCTTTTGTGATCATTCAGCTCCCGCCAGGTGACTTCCTAACCGAGCGGATTAACCGCTTGAAGGCTACCGGTCTGACCATCGATACCGTTGAAGTCGAACGCTTGACCAAGATGTATGGTCTGGACAAACCGATGTGGTACCAGTACGTCCGGTGGATAACCAACATCGTCACTAAAGGTGATTTTGGTTATTCCTTCGCCTTTGGCATGGATGTCAACAAAATCATTGGCCAGCGCATGGGCACCACCTTCTTTATCGCCTTCCTGGCCTTCGTTGTTTGTTGGTCATTTGCCATACCGGTTGGGATATTAGTCGCGGTAAAGCAGTATACAGTTCTCGACTATTTCTTCACCTTCCTGGGTTTTATTGGCCTGGCCGTACCCGGTTTCCTGCTGGCGCTGGTGTTGATGTATATCTCATTCTCAGTGTTTGGGATTAAGGTGGGTGGATTGTTTTCTCCAGCCATGATCACCGCACCCTGGAGCTGGGCCAGATTTGTGGACTTTTTGCAGCCACATCTGGCTCCCGGTGCTCATTCTGGCCATTGGCGGAACCGCCAACCTGATCCGCACGATGCGCGCCACCATGCTGGATGAGCTGCGCAAGCAGTACGTCACCGTCGCCCGCGCAAAAGGGCTGTCCGAGCTCAGCGTGCTGATCAATTACCCGGTGCGTATCGCCATCAATCCCATCGTCAGCACCTTTGGTTGGCTGCTGGTCTGGTTCTTCTCCGGTGGGACAGTCGTGGAAATTGTGCTCAATCTCGATACCGCCGGCCCGATTTTCTGGCGATCTCTGATGACCCAGGATATGTATACCGCTGGCGCCTATATGGTAATCGTCGGAGCGCTAACAGCGATTGGCAGCCTGGTTTCAGACCTGCTGCTGGCCGCAATTGACCCGCGCGTCCGCTTTGGTGGATTGGAGGCATAATGAGCGAGACTACAGGAACACCCAGTTCCGCTGGTTCCCTCCAGGGAAAGAAACTGGCTGCACCGGGAAGCCCCGCGACCAAAGACGAGGCGTTCTACCGGGCTGGACAGTGGCAGCTCGTTTGGTGGAAATTTCGCCGCCATAAGCTGGCCCAAATGGCGATGGTGGTTCTTGCCATCTTCTATTTCATCGCCGTCTTCGCCGAGTTCGTCTCCCCGTTCGACCCGCTGCACCGCATGAAAGAGTACGCCGCGATGCCGCCGGTGAATATTCGCCTGGTGGATTGGCAAGGCAATTTCCGCCTCCCGTTCGTCTACGATTTAGTGATGAAGCGCGATCCGGTTACCCTGCGCCCAATGTACACCGAGGATGCCCGGTCAATCAACCCGATCCGGTTGTTTGTCAAAGGCGATTCGTACAAGTTGTGGGGCCTGATTCCTTCAAATATTCACCTGTTTGGCATAAAAAACCCGGAAAAGAAGGTAGTCCCGTTTTTCGTCCTGGGTACGGATAGCCTTGGCCGCGATTTGCTCTCGCGTATCTTTTTTGGTGGGCGCATTTCCCTCACCGTCGGCCTCATTGGCGTCTTCGCATCCTTCGTATTCGGGCTGCTGCTGGGCGGCCTTTCCGGCTTCTTTGGCGGTGTGACCGATGAAGTGATTATGCGCGTTATCGATGTGCTGATATCACTGCCACAAATCCCCTTGTGGATGTCCCTTGCCGCCGCGCTGCCTCAAGACTGGCCTCAGCTCCGCACCTACTTCTTCGTCACCATCATCCTCTCCATCGTCGGCTGGACGAGCCTGGCGCGCACCGTGCGCGGCAAAATGCTCAGCACGCGCGAGGAAGATTATGTTATGGCCGCCAAGCTGGACGGAGAAAGCGAGTGGAACATCATCACCCGCTACATGCTGCCGGGCTTTGCCAGTTACATCATCGTCTCTTTGACGATTTCGATCCCCGGCATGATCCTCGGCGAAACATCGCTCAGCTTCCTCGGTATTGGCTTGCGCTCCCCTACCATCAGCTGGGGCGTGATGCTGCAAGACGCGCAAACTTTGCAGACCGTCTCGCAGCTCCCCTGGCTGCTCTGGCCTTGCGCGTTCGTGGTGGTGGCTGTATTGATGTTCAACTTCCTGGGCGATGGCATGCGCGATGCAGCCGACCCGTATGTAACCTAGAAGGTGTCGTATGACAGAACAGACGTTGGCAAAACAAAAAGAAAACGTGCTGGTTGAAATCAAAGATCTACGCACCTACTTCCATCTGGCCGAGGGTGTCGTTCACGCAGTGGATGGCGTTGATTTAACCATCCATCGGGGTGAAACGCTTGGGATTGTGGGTGAAAGCGGCTGCGGGAAAAGTATTTCCGCCTATTCCATGCTCAGGCTGGTTTCACCACCCGGTAAAATTGAGGGTGGCGAAATTCTCTTCTATAAGACGCCCAAAGGCGAGTATTCTGGTCAGGCGGAAGTGGTCAACATCACCAAACTGAATCCGGGTGGTCCTGAGATCCGTCACCTGCGTGGCAATTACATTTCCATGGTCTTCCAGGAACCCATGACCGCCATGAGCCCGGTCCGCACCGTTGGACAGCAGATCATCGAAGCCATTATCCTGCATCAGAAAGTTACCAAGGAAGAGGCCCGCCGGCAAGCCATCGAGATGCTGGCGCCGCGTTCGCATGTCAAACCCCGAACGTGTGGTGGACGATTATCCTTTCCAGCTCAGCGGCGGTATGCGCCAGCGCGCCGTCATTGCCATGGCCCTGTGCTGCCGTCCCAGCCTGTTGATCGCCGATGAACCGACCACTGCTCTGGATGTAACCACCGAAGCCCAGATCCTCAACCTGATGAAGGATCTACAGCAAGAATTCGGCATGACCATCATGTACATCACCCACAACCTGGGCGTGATTGCGGAAATGGCCGATAACGTCGCCGTAATGTACATGGGCCGGGTCGTTGAACAAACCGATGTAAATTCCATCTTCTTCAACCCGCAGCATCCCTATACCCAGGGCTTGCTCCAGTCCATACCACAGTTGAGTGACGCCGTCGCGAAAAGCGAGCACAAACGGTTGCAAGTGATCAAGGGCATGGTTCCCGATCCATATTCTCGGTTAAAAGGCTGCCCGTTCCATCCGCGCTGCCCGAAATTTATGAGCGGCATCTGCGACGAAAAAGAACCCCAGCCAATTTACACCGATGCAAACCATATGGTCAGGTGCCACCTCTACGGCTAGCCGGCAAAACTGCAAATCGAGCATCAGAGAGGATGCAACATTATGTCTGATCAAGCAATTCAAAAAGAACCTCTGCTGGAAGTTGTCGAGCTAAAAAAGTACTTTCCCATCCGGCGCGGTTTTTTCAAGCGGGTTGTCGGTTATGTGAAAGCGGTTGATAATTTAAGCTTTTACATCAACGAGGGTGAGACGCTTGGCCTGGTCGGTGAAAGTGGCTGTGGCAAGACAACCGCCGGGCGTTCGCTCCTCAGGGCCATTCCGCCTACCAGCGGCCAGGTGATTTTCCAGGATCCCGAGCTGGGCAAGGTCAATGTAGCTGAGTTGGAACACGAACAGCTCATCAAGGTCAGGCGCAATATGCGCATGATCTTCCAGGACCCCTACGCCTCCCTGAACCCTCGCATGACCTTGCTCGATATTGTCGGCGCTCCAATGCGAGCAATGAATCTGGCCAGCGGGAAAGAACTGGAAGACCGCGTGGCCGAAATGCTGCGCCGGGTTGGCATGCGCCCCGAATATATGCGCCGCTACCCGCACGCCTTCAGCGGTGGACAGCGCCAGCGTATCGGCCTGGCCCGCGCTCTTGCCCCCAATCCAAAGTTTATTGTTTGCGATGAGCCCGTCTCGGCCCTGGATGTATCCGTGCAGGCCCAAATTCTCAACCTGCTGCAGGATCTGCAGGCAGATATGGGGCTGACTTTCCTCTTCGTCGCGCATGACCTCAGCGTTGTGGCCCACATCAGCGACCGGGTAGCCGTAATGTATGTCGGAAAAATGGTCGAAATGGCGCCTACCCAGGAGCTGTACACCAACCCCCTGCACCCTTACACGGAAGCCTTGATGTCCGCCATTCCGCTTCCCAACCCCAAAAAGCGAGAAAAGCGCATCTTACTGACCGGTGAGGTAGCCAACCCGGCCAACCCTCCTACCGGCTGTTATTTCCATCCGCGCTGCGCCTACTGCATCGACCGCTGCCGCACCGAAGAGCCAATTTTCGAGGAAATTACCCCAGGTCATTTCGCAAAATGCCACCGTGCCCGTGAGTTAAATCTCTCTGGCGCCGTCGAAATTCTGAACAGGTAATAACCAAAATATGAAAGAAACAAGAGAAACTCATGTTGCGGCATGCGCATGCCGCAGCATGAGTTTCTTTAACTTCACGGTTTTCACAAAATCACTTCCTTTTTTCGGGGTTTGGAGTAGCGGTGGCCGTAATGCTGCCACCGCTACCCCAAAATCTCTTTTCTCCCCTTCCAGCTTGCTTCGCAAGCGCAGGAAGGGGCGGGGGATGGCCTTCTGGTTTGGGCTTTCACAAAGCGATCGACTTTGTGAAAGCTCTGTCTTTAACTTTTCGCCTCCTATGAGGTTTTGCTGATCGGTGGTACCATTAAAAATATGGGTTCGCCCGGTTGCGGAAGGGAGGGCGCCTTCCTGCGCCTTTGTGGTTGGACCTGTTTCACACTCGGAAGGAATTCAATTGGATGACAAGCCTTACTTACAAGCCGCCGCAGCGGCGCAAGTTTAACTTGCTCAGACCTTTTTACCAGTTTCCCGGCATCGTAAAGCTTATCCTCAAACGTCAGCGCCATTACCTGGGTCTATCCCTCCTGGCGTTAGTTGACATTATTCTCGCGGTCGGACTGATCACCAATGCGTCCTTCTTTTCCCAGGCCGTCGACAGGGTGGTCCTCCTCCAGGAGCTAAAAGATTTTTCTACGGTCACCGGCAGGCCGCCGCTCTCCACCTCGATATACATCTTTCCTTCCCGCCGCAAACCATTGACGCTTGAAACCGCCGAACAGTTGGCGCAGCACATGGGTCAGACCCTCTCATCCGAGATTGGCCTGCCTCTCCGGCATCAGGGACTTCAGGTCAGTAGTGGCAGCTTGATGCTCCAACCGGCCACCGACTCGGCCCTCTTTGCCCAGGGGAAAAATTATCTTGGCAACGTCCAGGTGACCTATATTTCGGACGTTTCCAATCAGATGCAGATCGTTGAGGGATCCCCCTTGGAGGAAAGCGGCGCGTCGAAAGACACGCTGGATGTGTGGATGCACGAGAACATGGCGCAGTCCATGGGCATTCACATTGGTGAAAAGTTTGCGGTAGGCGTCACCCTCTCCCAAAAAAAGCTGCCGATCCAGGTTGTCGGCGTCTGGCGTGCAAAAGATCCGCAGGCTGAATTTTGGTTCAATAACCCCGACTCCGAACTGAAAGATGCCCTCCTGGTCCGCCGGTCAGACTACCTGCGCATCGTCCAGCCCATCGTCGATTCGGGTACGGGGGAGGCGGCCTGGTACGTCATTCTTGACCATGAGAAACTCACCCCTAAGGATAGCGCGCAGTATCTGAAAGGGTTTACGCGATCGCTGGATATCATCAACAAATTTTTACCCGGCGCAAAGATGAATACCCCCCCGCTCGATCCATTGGCAAAATTCATCCAGCGCAGTTCCACCCTGACCGTGCTTTTGCTGGGCTATAATTTGCCCGCATTTGCCATTCTCCTTTACTTCCTGGCCCTTACCTCGGCAATTATGGTACAGTGGCAGCGGCGTGAAACCGTCATGCTGGTCAGTCGTGGAATGAGCCTGCTCGAAATTCTCAACCTGACCTTCATCGAGCAAGCCATCCTTTTCATCATCGGTTACCCCTTAGGCATCCTGTTTGGCATGTTCATTGCCTGGGCGATGGGGTTCACCGAAAGTTTTCTGACGTTTACCATCCGTACTCCGCTGCCGGTCTCCATGGAAGGTTTCAGCCTGCCGCTGACCTTTCTGGCGCTGGCCTTTTCGTTAGTATTCCGGCTTTGGCCGGCCATCCACACCGCTCGTTCCAGCCTGGTATCGGAAGAACGCGAGCGCGCCCGCCCAATGCACAAACCCTTCTGGTACCGCCTGTACCTGGACCTGTTCCTGCTCCTCCCTACCTGGTACGCCTATGATCAGATGGCCAAACGTGGTTCGCTTGCCGGGTTGGTTACCGATCGGCCCGAGGATCTTTACCGCGACCCGTTATTGATCGTGATCCCTGCTTTGTTTATCCTGACCACCGCGCTGATCACCATGCGCTTTTTTGCCATTCTCATGCGCCTGGTCGACCTGGTTGCCGGCCGCATTCCCTGGCTGACTTTGCACCTGGCCCTGCGCCAGCTTGGCCGCCAGAGCCTCGATTACGTCCAGCCGTTGTTACTGGTGCTGATTTCGCTGGCCATGGGTGTATATACCCTTTCGATGGCCGCCAGCCTGGACCAGTGGACGGTAGACCGCATGTATTACCGCAGCGGCGCCGACCTTGCCTTTACCCCGAATATGGGTTCCGGATCTGGCGGCTCAACCACCACAGAAGACAGCTCCTTCGTGGGCGGGGATTGGATTCCACTGCCTGGAGAATTCCAGAACATTCCAAACGTGGAGCGCGCAACGCGCGTGGCCGATCTTAACATGCGCATGACCCCTGGCGCGGAGGGCAGCAAAGAAATTCGCGGGCGTTTCCTTGCCATCGACCGCGCTGAATTTGCCTCTACCGCCTGGTTCCGCCCCGATTTTGCCAGCGAGTCCCTTGGAGCAATGATGAACCGTCTGGCGATTGCCCCGGAGAGCGTTCTGGTTTCCAATCAATTCCTTACCAACAATAACCTTACTGTCGGAGATACCCTCACCATCACGGTCGTTATCGAAAACCTGATGAGCGTCCCCTCCGAATATTTGATTGCCGGAACCTACCAATACTTCCCCACGGTATACGATGATACGGTGACCATCATTGGCAACCTCGAATACCTCTCCACGCTCACCGGTTTGACCATTCCGCACGATATCTGGCTTAAGTTAGCGCCCGGAACCAATACCAAAACATTGCTAAAAACCATCCGGGAAACCCTGCAAATCTATGCCTCAACGACCACAGGCGGGTTACGCGATGCGCGGGCGATGGTCACCCAGGAACAGGGCCGCATGGAAAGGGTCGGTATCTTTGGCACGCTTTCGGTTGGCTTTTTGGCTGCTGCTTTAATGGCCATTCTTGGCTTGTTGGTTTACAGTTATGCCTCCCTTCAAGAACGCGCCTACCGCCTGGCGGTTCTTAACGCTGTCGGACTGTCTCGCAAACAGATTATGTCCCAGGTTGTGATGGAATACGCCTTTCTGGCCCTGTTTGGCGTAGTGGCCGGCGCGATGATTGGCCTGGTCACCTCTGAACTGTTCGTTCCCTTCTTTCGCTTCACCGGCGAAAAAGGCGTCGCCCTCCCGCCCCTGATCCCCGTGATCGCTAGCGGTCAGCTCCGCAACCTGAGCCTGATCTTTGGCCTCACCATCGTTGCCATCGAGGTTGGTACCATGGCTTCCATCCTCCACGACCGGCTCGTCCAAATTCTAAAACGCGTCTGGATGTAAACCCTCTGTTTCAACTTTATATGGAACGCATATTGTCCAAATAGAAGGAACGCAGAATGGCGAAAACAAAAGTCACCGTTATCGGCGCAGGTAGCGCCAGCTTCGGTCTCAACACACTCGGCTCGCTCATGCGCTCAAAGAAGCTCAAAGGCAGTGAGATTGCCCTGGTGGACCGCAACCCGGATACCCTCTCCCTGGTATGCCGCCTGGCCGAGCGGCTAAACCGCGAATGGGACGCGGAGATGACCATCACCTCTTACACGCACCACCAGGAAGCCCTGCCGGGGACCAAATTCGTTATCGCTGCCATCGAAGTGCCACCGCGCGAGCGGTTATGGCGCTCGGACTTCGATATTACCTTGAAATACGGCGTGCGCCAGCCGTACGCGGAAAACGGCGGGCCGGGCGGCTTTGCCCACGCCGCCCGCAATGTGATGCCCATCCTGGAAATCGCCCGCGATATGGAAGCCGCCTGCCCGGACGCCTGGTATATCAATTTCACGAACCCGATGGTCCGCATCTGCGACCTGATCAACCGCTACACAAAGATCAAGGTAGTTGGTTTATGCCACCAGATCTACGCCGGGTATGGCATGGCCGGCTACCTGTTGGGCAAGGACATGGGCATCGACATCCCGGAAGGTCAGTTCAGCACGCATGCCGATCCCAAATTCTGGCACATGCTGGGCAAAATCGCCCGCCAGGCCGTCCACAAGATCGACATCAAAGCCGCCGGGTTGAACCACTTTACCTGGATCATCGATATCCGCGACCGCGCTACCGGCGCGGATCTCTACCCGGCCCTCCACCATGCCATGCAGCACGTTGCCCCGGACTTTGAGCCCCTCACCAAACGCGTTTACGATGCCTTTGGCCTGTTCCCCGTCCCCGGCGATTCGCACCTCGATGAATACCTGCCCTGGTGCTCCGACCCGCAGACAAAACCCTGGGAAAAGTATGAGCTGCGCCTGTATGACTGGGAGCGCGCCGAACAGGGCCGCGAAGAGGGCTACCGGCGCATCGGCCAGATGGTCGCCGGCGCAGTTGGCATCGATGAATTAAAAGAAGCGGACAGCGAAGGCGCCTTGGAAGTGGTCGAAGCGCTTTCCGGCGCGGGCAATGATTATCATCTCGCCGTTAACCGTCCGATACCAGGGCCAGGTTGCCAACCTGCCCCTAAACGCCATCGTTGAAACCCCCGCCGTCCTGTCTGGGATGGGCGTCCTGCCCGTAAACGTTGGTTCGCTCCCCGAAGGCGTGGCGGAGCTGCTGCGCCGCGAGCTGGCCGTAGTCAAACTGTGCATCGACTCGGTCGTCGAAGGCGACCGCCAGAAGGCGCTCCAATGCCTGCTCCTCGACCCGGTCATCACCGACCTGGATGTGGCGAAGCAGATTTTGGACGATTATCTGGTTACCTATAAGCAGTACTTGCCCACGTTCTGGTAACCACTGACCAAAGCAAGCATGCTGCCTCCCACGATATCGATCAACGAACGAAAGGGATGCCCGCGCATACCCTTATTTATTATCCGTTGTCGGTACCTGGTTAGTCTATGAAAATCGACATCCCTTTCGACATCATCCATTCCCGCCGCAAAACCATCGCCCTCATCATCGGGCAGGATGGCAAGCTGCTCGTCCGCGCGCCATATCACGCCTCGCACGCGCAGATCCTGGCCTTCATTGAAAAGAAAGCCGGCTGGATCCGCGCAAAACAGGCGCAGGCGCAGGTGCGCCTGGATCAAACCGCCGCGAAACAGTTCACCAGCGGCGAAACCTTCCTTTACCTTGGCAGCGCCTACCCCCTGGTGATTATTGACCGCGCCCGGGTTTCCCTTTCCCTGGAGGCGGATCAGTTCCGTCTCAAAAAAACCGCCCTTCCCCGTGCCAAAGAGAGCTTTATTGCCTGGTATAAAAAACAGGCGCGCCAGGTGCTCGAAGAACGCGTCCAGCGTTACGCTGCCCACTATAACCTGACCTACCAGCAAATCAAAATCTCCTCGGCGCGCACCCGTTGGGGCTCATGCAGTTCGAATGGTACCCTCAGCTTTAGCTGGCGGCTGGTGATGGCGCCGCTGCCGGTGATCGATTATGTCGTGATCCACGAGTTAGCCCACCTGATGGAGAAAAACCATTCGAAAAATTTTTGGAACCAGGTCGCCGCAATGATGGGTGACTACACGAAGTATACCCGCTGGCTGAAGGAAAACGGTTTTCGCCTTACCCTGGAATAATTGCCCGGCTGTATGTACAATCATTCGCAATGCCTTCAAACACGGTTACCCTCTATGAGCACCAGTTTCGCTCCTATAATGAGATCGGCCTCTACCCGGCCGGCTCCACCCGGCGTGAACAAGCGCTGGTGCAGTTAGAGCGCATCAACGAACGCGCCGGGCAGGAAATTCTGCACCTGGAACGCAAAGGCCTGCACGCCAACGCACTGGTTGGGGTTGTCAGCGTGGGGGATTTTGCTTTCGAGATTCTACCCAAAATTGATTGGCAGCCCCAGCCAGATGCAGCGCAAGCCAATCCATCTCTGCATTCCATGGAATTTTCGGCCTCCAGAAACCTGATCACCATGCTATCCTATGCCTTCGGCCTGCATCTGCTTGAGCAGGATACGGCCGGGTTAGGCACGCAGCAGGCATCCTGGCTGGAATTCCTTACCCGCCTGTTCGCGACGAGTTTGCAGCGCGAAATCCGGTCTGGCCTTTCTCAGCAGTATGTAACCCAGGCAGAAACCCTTTCCGTTCTTCGCGGGCGTTGGGACGTTCAGCGCCAGCTGCGCCACCCGGGCCACACCCGGGCGGCCTTCGATGTCATTTACGACGAACTTTCCTCCGATGTCCCCCTGAACCAGGTTTTTCGCTATGCCATCGAACAGCTGCGAATAATCAGCCAGGACCCCGGCAACCAGTCCCTACTGGCCGACCTTTCTGCGTGGTTCCGCCCGGTAACCTTACTGCCGCAGGTTACCCCCGGTGTTCTTGACAGCATCCTTTTCAACCGTTTAAACGAGCGCTTCCAACCGTCCTTTAACCTCGCCCGCATGTTCCTCTCCGGCAGTATTATCCAGCTGACGGCCGGCGCATTGCCTGCTTTTGCCTTCGTGTTCGATATGAATGCCCTCTTTGAGCGCTTCGTCGCCGGGTTCCTCACCCATTTTCGCCGCGAAATACTCCCCACCGCATGGCAGGATAGTATCTTGCTGCAGCAGGCAGAGGGTGTTCCCTTGTATCTGGGCCAAAGGAATGGCAAGAATCTGATCCGCTTGCGCCCAGACCTGCTCTTCACAACCAAAGACCACTCCACTCCCCTGCTGGTAGCAGACACAAAATACAAACGCTTAGACCCAACCCAGAGGAAGACCGGCGCCTCATCGGAAGATATTTATCAGATGCTCGCCTATGCCACCCGCCTGAAATGTCCCGTTGGTCTGCTGCTGTACCCGCAGTCATCCGCCAACCTGGTCCGCGCCCTGATCGAAATTCCCTCTGCCGGGTTACGCCTGTCCGTTGCTACAATCAACCTGCGCGTCCCGCTCAGCCCACCCTCCGGATTGATCGAAGAATTACGGGGCATATTCGACTCGATTACTTGACCCTTGCGCCTTTCGGGATCTTAACGGCTGTGTTCACGCGAAAACTTCCAGGCGTGGTAATTTCACGGTGGAATGTAACATATAAGAACGATCCTCGTTTTAATTTGTAAGAAATTACCAGTAGAGAGAAGCGCGCTATCCGGTTTCTTTGGGGGTTTTATTCATTATTCTCATGCAGTTCTAAAAAGAGGGAAACTGAATTTCGCATGGAATATAAGCGTTACCGTTAATAATGGCTAGATGATCAGCGGTCCCCCCGTTGAATAACCCTGGGCGATGCACCTTTCGATTTTTATCAGGTATCGACGTATACAGCCGTATACAAAGGAAAGGTTGCTATGGAGGTCTCATCTCCAAGAATTCAGGTAAATCCAATTTCCCTGCCCGATGCAAAGATTGATCTTTGGGCGCGGAATGCTCGGTCGATAAAAATCCTGGCTTTAATTCTTTCGGATTTCATTAGCCTGTACATATCCATTGGTGTAGCCGTCCGCATCCGGTTTATGTTGATCAGCCAGCCGGTGCCGGATGTTTATGCGCAGATATTTCAAGTCGCTGTTTTAGTCTGTGTCATCTATATCCTCTCTGGCGTGTATGTTTCGGGCCTTGGCCCGGTGGACGAGCTTCGCAAGTTGACGATATCTACCAGTGTCAACTTCCTGGCATTAGCGACCCTCTCCTTCTGGTTCCGCAATGCAATTGATTTTTCTCGCCTATCGTACCTTCTGGCATGGGTAATTGCTTTAATAGCGGTTCCTTTAGCCAGAGAAATCACCCGTACCGTGTTGGTGCGCCTAAAAAGATGGGGCGAACCGGTGATCATCATCGGTAATGGCCTGGTTGGTTGTGAAATCGCTGAGTTCCTGTTACAGAATCCGAAAACCGGGTTTGTTCCGGTTGCAGTGATCGACCGCCGGAAAGATAATCGCGGAATAAAACCGAAATACGCCGTAATCCGGGCCAGTGAAATCATCGATCACCCGAACCGCGCCGCCGCTTTTGAGGGAATTCAAACCGCGATTCTGATCACATCCGAGATTTCAGAAGAATTTTACAACCTGGTCATGGAAGACCAGGTATTTAAGTTCAACCGCCTGATTATTGTGTCAAAAGCGCAGCAGATGAGCAGCCTGTGGGTCCAACCCTACGACATCGGTGGGGTGCTTGGCCTGGAGGTAAAGCATAACCTGCTGGACAAATGGCAAAATTTAATCAAACGAGCTACCGAGTTTGCCATCATCCTGGCTTGCGCCCCATTCCTGGTACCCATATTTCTACTCATCACTCTGGCGGTATGCCTGGATTTAAAGGGTGGGCCGTTCTATGCCCACACGAGAATTGGCTTCGGCGGGTCGGTATTCAAGGTCTTGAAATTCCGCACCATGCACACCGACTCAGACAAAGTGCTCGCGAATTACCTGGAGCACAACGCAGACGCCAGAATAGAATGGGATGAGACGCATAAGCTAAAGAATGATCCGCGCATCACCAGGACTGGAAAGCTCCTGCGAAAATTAAGTCTGGATGAACTTCCACAATTGATTAACGTTCTAAAAGGCGAAATGAGCCTGGTGGGTCCCCGCCCGATCGTAAAAGATGAAGTGAAATTATATGGCAAGCGGTTCAACCTGTATACCAAAGTTTTGCCTGGTATTACCGGCTTGTGGCAGGTGTCTGGGCGAAATGATGTCAGTTACGACACCCGCGTGCGCCTCGACGAATATTATGTAAGAAACTGGTCGATCTGGTTGGACCTTCACATCTTTTCCCGTACAGGCTGGGTAGTCTTAACCGGCAAAGGATCGTATTAATAAATTCGGCCGGTCATTTATCGATTGGTTCAATTCCGCATGCCTGAAACCCGACCTATGAAAATCGCTTATATTATGTCTCGCTTCCCTCATTTGCCCGAGACATTCATCCTGAGGGAAATAAATGAACTGGTGAATCTGGGCTGGCAAATCGCCCTGTACCCGCTCATCCTCCAATCCGAGAAAGTGGTTCACCCAGAAGCGCAGCAGTGGCTGTCCGAGGTAAATGCCTCGCCCTATCTATCCGGCGAAGTTTTGCTTGCCAACCTGCGCATGTTTCTGGCAAAGCCGCTTACCTATCTGAAAGTCCTGCTAAAAACCATTGCGGGCAACCTCACCGACCTGAATTTCTTCCCCCGTGCGGTGCTGCTTTTCCCCAAGGCAGTCTACTTTGCCGGAAAAATGCAAAAAGAAGGCATCGGCCATATCCATGCGCATTATGCCTCACACCCGGCATTGGTTGCCTGGATCATCCACGAGCTTACCGGGATCCCTTACAGTATCACCGCGCACGCGCACGATATCTTTGCGCGTACTCCGATGCTGTCCACCAAATTGCGCGCGGCAGCCTTTATCATCGCGATTTCCGAATACAACCGCGAGCACATGGCCTATCTCGTTGGCCCCTGGGTTAGATCCAAAACCCATGTGATCCACTGCGGCATCTTGCCTGAAAAGTACATCCCCGCGAACAACCTTCAATCCATTCATTCTCATCTCGATATTCTCAGTGTTGGCAGCCTAAAGCCAATCAAGGGACAAAAGTACCTGGTCGAGGCATGCAAAATCTTGAAAGAGCAAGCCGTTCCCTTCCACTGCCGCATTATTGGCAGCGGGCCAGAATACGACTCGATCAACGCCCTGGTTACCCGGTATGGGTTAGAAGACAGCGTTGAACTACTGGGCGCAAAGAACGAAGAAGAAGTAGCGGAACTTCTGCCCACCGCCAACTGTTTTGTTCAGCCAAGTATTGGCGAGGGCCTACCTGTGGCCGTTATGGAAGCTCTGGTAACGCAGCTGCCAGTGGTAGCCACTGTATATTCCGGCGCAAAGACAACCATCCCACGCCAACAAGCCGGCTATCCCGTAGATCCTTCGGAAGCCGGGACCTTGATCCAGGGATTATCCAGGATTTACCGCGATGTCCCGGAAGCCGGTGAAATAGCCCGCGCCCTGGCGGTCCGCTGTATCTCCAGAGCCGGCCTGCACGAACTTGTCATTCCTGGCCAGACCGGTTATCTCGTCCCCCCTGCCGACCCGGCTGCCTTAGCAGACGCGCTAATAAAGATACTCCATGAACCTGACCAGGCAGTAAAAATGGGCCAGGCGGGTCATGCAAAGGTTCTCGAAGCGTTTGACTTGCATAAAAACGTCCGCGCTATTGCAGCGTTGTTTCAGAAACAGGAAAACTTCGACAGGTGATGCCTTGATTGGTAAACCGGGATTTAAAAAAACGCTGGTCAAAACCTTGCTGGTCAAAAGCAAGCTCTACCTGCTGGCCAAACCGCTGTTCCCCTTTGACGGGCAGATTTTAATGTTTCACCGGGTCTGCCCCAGGAATGGCGCAGCCAGGATACCGGACAACGAACTGCTTGAGGTCAGCCCCGAATTTCTGGAACGCGTCATCGCCTTCTATAAAAACCTGCGCTATGATTTCATCTCCCTCGATCAGATGCTTGAGCGTTTTAAAAACCCGGGGGATCGAAAGAAATTTGTTGTGTTTACCTTTGACGATGGCTATGAAGATAATTACACCCTGGCCTACCCAATATTCAAAAAACATGCCATCCCATTCACTCTGTACCTGTCCACCGATTTTCCAGATGGCAAGGCTGTCCTTTGGTGGTACCTGTTAGAAGATCTTCTGCTCAAGAACAATTCCATCGCATTTCAAATCCAGGGCGCCCAATTCCACTATTCCTGCCGTACCCTGCCGGAAAAAATCCGCGTTTTTAAACACCTGCGCTGGATGATCGTTTCCGACCGCACCTGCGATCCCACTGAACTAATACAAAGCATCTTTGCCGCTTACGCTGACCACCTGTACGATAAAACGGCGCAGCTGGCGATCAGTTGGGACCATGTTTTACGGTTGAGTGAAGATCCGCTGGTCACCATTGGCGCGCATACGGTTCATCACCACCCGTTGATCAAACTATCTCCATCCGATTTGCAGTTTGAAATGGTCGAATCAAAGCGGCGCCTCGAAGCATGCACGGGCGCCCCGATCCGGCATTTCTCGTACCCATTTGGCGGCAGAAACGAGCTCGGTGATCGAGAAAAACAGATGATCGCCCAGACTGGTTATGCCACCGCGACATCGACTATGACCGGGAACATAACATCCTACGCTCGAAACAACCTTGCCTGCCTGCCGCGAATTAATGTAAATCAATCCGATGACATGAAACTGCTCACCCTTGCGGTAAATGGCTTTCTTCCCTCCATGCTTGCAAGGTAACAGTAAATTCGATTTGCTGGTTATTTAAGTATAATAAATATGAGGATAGTAATAACTATTTTTCTACCAGACGACGATCAAAAAAAACTACTGCATGAGCAAAACAGCAGTCATGAAATCAACATCGGGTTAGTGCATCGCTGCACAACATTCTACCGGTGATTTTAGGTGCCTTTTCTATTGGTGAAAAGAGGAGTAAGCATGGAACTTCGACATTACCTTCAAATGGTGATTAAAAGCTGGTACTGGGTAGCGCTCACAACATTAACCGCCATTGCCATAAGCTTCGCCATATCCTTAATATCCACCCCCAAATATCAGGCGACCACCACGTTTATCGTGATGCCTTCAGCCACCATGACCCAGGGCGGAGATGTATATTACAGCCTGGATGTCCTCGACAAACGGTCAATTATCTCCACCTACGCCGATATCGCGACCAGTGATCGCTTGTTTAACGAGACGGCCTTGGCCCTCGGTCTGGGCGCCGAATATCAGCTAAACAGCGCCTCCAAGCGCATCCCGTTGTATCTCCCCAAGGCCACGGTTGTATCGGGTTCGAATATTCTTAAATTAACCGTAGAAGGTCCCGACCCGGAAATCGCTACTAGGCTGGCGAACAACCTGGGCCAGCATGCCATTGACTATATCAGCAGGGCTTACCAGGCCTACGATGTCAACGTTCTCGACATTGCCAGGCAGCCCGAATCACCCGCTTCTCCTCGTCCGCTCCGCGATGCCGGAATTGCCACAGCCTTAGGCCTTGTTGTAGGCTGTTTACTTGCCATTACCAGTGAAGAACTGCGCGTTCCATTATTATCGCTTCGCGAGCGCAGGATCACGGACCGCGTCTCAACCGCTTTAAGCAAAAAGTACTTCCTAACCAGTCTTGAGAAGGAGCGCGTATCAAAGCCGGATTCCTCGATAACCCTGGCCTTGTTATCCTTTACCGGCCTGGAGGACTTGATGGAAGGTTTCCCTGAAGCCCTCTCCATAAAATTGCTGCGCAACATCACCAGCAAACTGCGCTTTCAACTGCATGGCAACGATATCGTTTGTCGCTGGAATGAGACCACGTTTGGCATTCTGTTACCCGATACCCCGGCCGAACCTGCTACCCGCACGATCGAGAAAATTCGAAGCACCTTTGTTTCCCCCGTCTCCATCGACTCCAATATGGATAAAGTTGTCCTTGCGCCGGTTGCTGGAATCGCAACTAGTGAAAACGGGGCCAATACCGTCAGCCTGATCCGCCAGGCCGAATTCGCTTTGGAACACGCCCGCCTGGCGGAAAAACCTACCGTCCTCTATAACCAGGACCTGGAGAAATTCATCCTCAGTCAAAATGAGCCTGAGTTGAGCTAGGAAGACGGATGGAAATTAGAGCGGTCCATTCTTTTCGATGGTGGAATATCGTCTGGGCAACCCTGACGATTGGATCCGGTATCGCGGCAGGCTTTGTGGCCCCAAAAATCAACAACCCTCTGGTCATTGTGCTTGGCCTGTTGGGAATCCTGGTCGTGATCGGCATTTTTACCCGTCAAGAATGGGGTCTGATCATCATGACAGTGATGATTTATTTGCGCCTCTCGGATGTAGGGGTGCATTATTATGGACTGCCCTCCATCCTCCAGCCTTTCCTGCTGCTTTTAATCGGGGTTGTTTTTCTGCGTTGGGTCCTTGCCCACGAGCGTCCCGTAGGATGGGAACGAGTCATTTTGTTAATGGTTTTGTATGGGCTGGTAATCGGTGCATCCCTCCTATATGCCGTCAATTTCGCCACTTCGCTGGATGCCCTGCTGAACTATATCAAGGATGCCTTAATTGCGGTTCTGACGGTTCTTCTGCTCCAACGCACGGTAACGCTGCGCAAAGTAATCTGGGGGCTGCTGGCTGCGGGTCTTTTTCTTGGCTCCATCGGTGTCTATCAATACCTGACCGGAACATTTGAGAACACCTACTGGGGTTTCGGTATCTCCAGCATGCAGTCAATTACCGGTAGTACGGAAGATTATCGCATTGCCGGTCCAATCGGGGACCCAAACTACTTCGCCCTGATTTTACTGGCCCTCTTCCCCCTGGCATTTGAAAGAATGGTGAACGAGAAAAAATGGTCGTTAAAAATCATCGCCTCCATCGCCATGACGGTCTGCCTGTTATCGATCCTGTTCACCTATTCTCGAGGTGCTTTTGTAGCCCTGATCGTTGTTTCCGTGGTGATGCTGCTGCGCACACCGGGGAGGCCAATTTACTTTATTCTCATGGGTGTGCTGATATTCATCCTGGCAATTCAGTTTGCCCCACCCCAATATACCGAGCGGATGCAGAGCCTCCTCACTATCGTGCCTGGAAATACCGAACGGGTAGAGCCTGACTCCTCCCTCCTCGAGCGTTATGGCGAGTTGATGATTGGGGCCGAAATGTTTCTGGACCATCCCCTGATTGGGGTCGGCAAAGGCAATTACCCGGATTACTATGTGGAATATGCCCAAAAAACCGGCGTCAGCCCCTCCCGTCAAGTCTTTTCACCGCACAACTTATACCTGGAGGTTCTCGCTGAACATGGTCTCCTGGGCGCATTGATATTCGGCGCCATGCTTTACCAGATGCTGAAACGGCCGTTATCGGCATATGCGGATCTAAAAAAGGCTGGCCTGACCGAGCAGGCCCAATTATTTCGCGGGGTTGCCTATGGCATCATTGCCTTCCTGGTCGGATCGTTCTTTCTCCACGGAGCGTTTCCGCGCTATCTCTGGTTACTTTTTGGCATTGCGCTGGCCTCGGAAAACATCGCCAGAAATGAATTAGCACGTCTTCGCATGGGGGAGCTTCCATTTGACGCAAGTACTCAGTAAACCCACCCCCAGAATGATGCTGCGCGGGACCTTTTGGTCCTATGCGATCAATTATGGCGGCAGGTTTATCGCTCTGCTCAGTACCATTGTCCTGGCCCGTCTGCTAACCCAGGATGATTTTGGCGTCGCTGGCTATGCCTTGCTTTTCACCAGTTTTGTTGACGTGCTTTCCGGCTTCGGCATCGTCCAGGCTCTGATTTATCACAAAGATGAACCTGGCATAAAAGATACCGCTTTCTGGAGCGGCATCGCCATCAGCCTGGTTCTTTTGCTCGTTACCTGGTTTTCTGCGCCTCTGGCAGGCCTTTATTTCAAAGATCCCCGGGCCGTTCCGGTAATCCAGGCGCTGGGCTTTACCTACCCCATCGCGGCGCTTTCCAATGTCCATTTTGCGCTTCTCCAAAAGAACCTTTCATTTGGAAGACAGTTCATCCCAGAATTCGCCTTTGCCCTGTTGAAAGGCGTCATCTCCATCAGTCTGGCCTTTATGGGATATGGGCCCTGGAGTCTGATCATTGGTCAGATCGCCAGTAAACTGGTTTCCGTGCTTGTATACTGGATGGTTCTGCCGTGGCGCCCGGCATTCCATTTTGTGAAGGACCAGTTTCACAGGCTTTTGGGATATGGCGCTAACTCCACGTTTGTGAATATCGTCAGCGCCTTTCAAATGAACCTGGACTATCTCCTGGTGAGCCGGTTCCTGGGCGCGGCGGCCCTGGGCGTTTATACCCTGGCGTTTCGAATACCAGAGATCGCCATCCTCCAGCTATGCAGCGCGATTACGGATGTCATATTCCCCGTATTTACACTGCTGCGCGAAGAAGCCGGCGCCTTACGCAAAGGGTTTCTCCAGGCCACCCAGTATACGTTAATCATGGTGGTGCCTTTAGGCGCAGGGTTGGCGCTTGTTTCAAAACCGCTCGTGCTCTTATTGTTCTCGGAAAAATGGGTCGAAGCGATCCCCGTTATGCAGGCGATTTCAATATTTACGCTTGCCAGGGCCTTACCCTATTTCGCGGGCGTGGTTTACAAAGCCAAAGCTCAACAAGCGCTGCTCATCAAAATCATCATCATTGAAAACATCATTCTGCTGCCGGCCCTTTACTGGGTGATTACCACCTTCCATTCCATTGCGGCTGTTGGATGGACGCAGGCCTTTTTCGCCCTGGTTTTCGGACTGGTGCGCAGTGCAATCGCGTTGCGGATGTTGAAAACTTCTTTCAAATCCTTTTTGGCTGCCATATTCCCCTCGCTGCTTTCTGGCATCCTGATGACCCTGGCAGTGATCTCGGTGCAGGGCTTGTTCGCTTCAACCAATCTGTGGTTCGGGTTATTCATCGCGATCTTTACCGGCGGTCTCGTTTACATCACCGCGTTATACATCATCAACCGCGAAGCATTATTAGAAGCTGTCCGCATCCTGGCCGCGGCGCGGAACCGGAGCGCATAATGCACATCCTATCCGTGGTTAGCGATATGGCGATTGGCGGAGCGCAAAAACTTCAGGTGATTTTTGCAAAGGCGGCTTGCGAAAGAGGCATGCAGGTTACCCAGGTTAGCTTTGGCCCGCATAATCACCAGCCGGTAAGTAAAGAGCTTCTGGATCTGAACATTCCGGTGGTGTATTTCCCGGCCGGGAAACTATTCGATCTGAAACGCCTGGTCCGCCTGGTGCGTTTTTTTCAATGCGCAAAACCGGATCTCATCCACACCCATTTACAATACCCAAACATCGTTGCTTCCATCGCGGCCCGTTTGTTGAACATACCCGTCGTAAGCACGCTGCACACCTCGAATATCCACAACGAGTATTATCACCCTGTGCGGTTCTGGGCCGAGAAGATGTGCCTGCGGTATTTAGCGGGTACGGTAATCGCCGTGGGCAAATCGGTGAAAACGGCTTACCAGCCGCACCTCAAAGGCAAACAGATCATCCTCCTGCCCAACCCGGTCAGTGCGCCCCGCAGCCTTCCTTCAAAGTCGAAAATCGACCTGATCGGGAAAGACCATGCGCGGCTGGTAGTTGCCGTTGGCCGGTTAGCCGCCCCAAAAGGGTACAGCGACTTGATTCAAGCCTTTGCCCTGGTTGTCCGTGAAATTCCGGATATCCACCTGCTGATTGTTGGGGATGGTGAGCTCAAGGGCGAAATATCCCGCCAGATAGAGGCGCTGGGCATGCAAAGTTCCATCACCCTGTTAGGCGCGCGCGGCGATGTTCAAGACATACTCTCGATCAGCGATTTGTTTGTCAGCGCGTCCCATTGGGAAGGTTTGCCGCTGGCAGTCCTCGAAGCCATGGCTGCCGGGTTACCCGTGATTGCCACAAACGTCGGTGACATCCCTATGGTCGTAAAAGAGGATATGGGTCGGCTTGTCCCACCCAAAGAACCCGAAAGACTCGCGCAAGCCGTCCTCCAGCTTTGCAAAGACCCCCTGCGCATGCGGGAAATGGGCCAGGCCGGCCAAAAACATGTCTTGTCCAACTACAACACCCGTCAATGGATGGATCAGCTGATGCATATTTACCAATACACGATTGAGGAGAACAGGCGATGAACCCAAACAGTCTGCGAGTGGCAATTATCACGCAGCGCTATTATCCCTTAATCGGCGGTATCGAACACCAACAGGCCACCTTAGCCCCGCTCCTGAGAGAACGTGGCATCGACGTCCAGATCTTCACCAAGCGCTATCCAGGCCTCGAGGAGGAAGAAACCATCCACGGCGTACCCGTTCATCGCTTCCCCATCCCCGGCCCAATCCCGGTTGCTTCCATCTCCTTTACGCTTCACGCGCAGCCTGCGCTTGCCCGTTTCAAACCGGACGTTGTCCATGCCCATGAAGTCTTTTCACCGGGTACCACGGCTCTGCTGGCAAAAGCCTTGTTCCGGGTTCCGGTTACCATTTCACCCTCCTGCGGGGGCGAATTCGGCGAATTTATTCGCTTAAAAAACCAGTTTATGGGCAGCACGCGGATTTATCTTTTGCGAAAGTTCGTCGACCACTGGATCGCGAAAAGTACCGAGATTGACCAGGAACTCTCCGCGGCGGGCATCGATACAGCCAAACATTTCTTCATGCCCAACGGCGTCGACACGCGCCATTTCCACCCGGTAAATCCTGAGCAGAAGTCACAACGGAGACAGTCACTTGGCCTCCCCGAAGGCCCGCTGATCGTCTTTACCGGCCGGCTGGAGCACCAAAAACGCGTGGATCTCCTCATCGACGCCTGGAAAATGCTCAAGGAAGAGCACGGCTTTTCCGGAAATGTCATCCTCGTGGGCGGCGGATCTCTGGAGCAGGATCTCAAAGCGCGCTCAACTTCTGATATCCATTTCGTTGGTCCGGTGGATGATGTTTGCCCCTATTTGCAGGCCGCAGACATTTTTGTCTTGCCTTCGAATGCGGAAGGGATTTCCGGTTCCATGCTCGAAGCCATGGCAGTTGGCCTGCCGGTCGTCGTAACCAATGTGGGGGCTGCTGGCAGTGTCATCACCCCCGAAAAAAACGGCCTGCTGGTTCCGTCAGGCGATGTCCAGGCTGTTAAAAATGCCCTGGATTTCTTACTGCGGAACCCAACCATGCAGGCGGAGCTGGGCAGAAACGCGCGCAGCAAAGTCGAAAAGGACTATTCCATAACCAGCGTGTGTGACCGGCTGGTGGCTTTTTATACACAACTGGCAATGAAGAAGAATCAATTTTCTCGCAGGCTGCAAAACCCTGCGCCTTGAGGATCTTGAAGATTATCAGTAATGAAAGGGACTACGGTATGAACAGACGCCTTTTGAACATGATCTTAATCGCAGTATTCTTGATGGGATTTTTATCCATAAATTTAACCTCCGCTCAGGCAAACGACCCGGCGCAGGAGCCTTCTTTGTCCGCTGCTGCTGCGGCAGCTGCGCCCGCTGCGGCCGTTTTGCCCTACGCCCAGGCGGGCGAAAGTGACGTAATAACGTTCACCCAGCTTGGTTACACCCAGGATGATACGCTGCGCGGTCCGTATGATACGGCGTACTACTCCTTCGTATTGCCCGCGGATTGGCAGTTAAACCAGGGGGCCGAGATTAATATTGACCTTGTAACCTCCTTTACCATGAAGGGCGCCGCCGCGACCAGTGTTCCTTCCCTGACCTGGAAGGACACCTTTGGCGGTCAGTTGACGGTCTACCTCAATAATGTTTTGGTTGGCATTGCGAACCTGGTCGGCGATGAGCCGCAGCGCATTACACTTTCCCTTTCGCCGGATGCCCTAACTGCCAAAAATGCCAGCGGGCAGCATGAGTTATACCTTGCCTTCGATGCCGGCGATACCTGCTACTTCGATTGGACCTCCAGCCTGATTATCAAGACGACCTCCTCGCTCATCCTGCCCCATTCCATCATCCCCATCGTCCCGGATCTCACTGCTTATCCTCGCCCCATTTATCAGCTGGGGAAAATAGAAGGTCAAAAAGCGCACCTGGTTGTACCAGACCACCCGTCGGAAGCAGAGCTTCAAGCTGCCTTTGCGATATCCGGTGGCCTGGGCAGGCTCAGTGACAACAAATTGGAACTCTCACTCCACAACTACGCTTCATTGACCGAGGTTCAAAAAAAGGATGCCAACATCATTTTTGTCGGTAAACCCTCCGCATTTCCAGATCTCAGCCAGGTGCCTTTACCGGCCCCAGTCAAAGAAAGTGGATTTGATCATCCTTTAATCACTGCGGACGATGGGGTCATTCAAATGGCCGTTTCCCCCTGGAACCCATCCCGCGTGGTTATGCTGGTTAGCGGCCAGTCCGATGCGGCATTATACAAAGCTGGCCAGGCGGCAAGTTATGGCAAGATCCGGGTGGAGAAGCAAAAGGATCTGTCCATCATTACAGAAATAAATGAGCTGCTCCCCTCGAATAATATTCTCGAGGATCGGACATTGGCCGATTTAGGAGAGCCGGACCTGGTTTTTACCGGGCGCGGGATTATCTCCAAAACCATTCCATTTTATTTCCCCCTCGGAAAGACCGCGGCGGTCGATTCTTACTTTGAAATGATCTTCAGTCACTCACAGGTCATTGACTATGAAAGATCGGGCTTCAGCGTTCGCCTCAATGAGATCCCGGTAGTAACTTTTCGTTTGAGCGACGAAACCTCTAATCAGAAAAAGGTTCAAATAGCCCTACCCCGGCACGCCATAAAACCGGGGATGAATTTCCTGCGCGTCCAAAGTGAATTGTATCCTCGCTTTAGCTGTATCCAACCCGGCACGAGTAATCTATGGGCTGCGGTTTCCCCCAAATCCCTGCTCCACATCCCCCTCAGCCAGCAGCCAGCGCGAAAATCATTGCTAACCAACCTGGAGCGCTTTCCGGAAATGCTGGCAGCAGACCCATCCCTGGCGAACACGGTCTTCATTGTCCCGGCGGACGATGTTTCCGCCTGGAATGTGGCAAACGCAATGATGGTTGACCTTGGATACCAGACGAACAACCAGCGCTTTGAGCCAAAGGTTATCTTCAGCAATGGAAACCTGGAGACGGAAGCCAACCTGGCGCTTTTCAGCGCCTCCGATATTGTGTTGATCGGCCAGACGTCTATCCAATCCACTTTGCCCTCGATAAATGCAATCCTGCCCGGCATGTATGACGCGGTGAACAAACAGGTGATCGAAAAAGCCTCCAGTATTTTATACCGCTTCCCACCCGAAGCAAGCCTGGGCTATTTGCAGTACATAGGGTCGGTATGGAATAAAAACAAATTCGTCCTTGCGGTCACCGGCAGTTCGCCGGAAGCGGTCGAGTGGGCGCAAAAAGCATTGGGTAATCCGGCATCGCTCAACAAGATGTCGGGCAATTTTGTAGTCGTTCAAAATGACCAGGTATATGTTGGCGACATACAAATGGGTGCAAATCAGCCCGCCACGGTTAGCGGTCAGGAAGCGACCCAGGCCGTAATCGCCACGCCGCAAGCCCCCTCGAAAACCATTTCGCGGACGGCTTCCTGGATTCTACCGGCCATGATTGCCACCATTGCCCTCATCCTGGCAATTTTGGTCTACCTGGCTTTCCGAGTCTTCTTTAAGAGCCCGGCGAAATAGCTCGCCTCATGCTTTCGCTATAAGGAGAAACATGGCCGGCCCGGATAGTTTTTTTCGGAACCGGCCATGTTTATTTCCGTTCCGCCTTTGTCCACAGTACCGTTTGCCGCTTCTGCAGAAAACGTACCAGCCCAACCAGGGTAGCATAGTTGCTGTTATACAGGAAATGGGGAAGATAAAGGACTTTCCCAACCTTGCCTTTTAATTCCACAAAACTACCCACCCAGGCCAGTCCATAAAACAGCGTCTGTACCGCCAAAAATAGCCCGCTCGCCGGAGCCGCCAGGCCAATAACAGCTTGCGCAGCCGGCCCCGTTTCAGAACCCGGCCAAAACACCAGCAGCAGGTTTGCCAGCAGCATCCCAATCATTGCAAATGGGATGCCGATCCTCAAAAACTTGTGCGAAACAACCTGCCACACGACCAGTGCGTGCCTTAAAATCGCGGGCTGCACGGTTAGGGGGATTGCCTGAATTAAACCGGCCATCATCCGCGCCCGGCGTTCTTTTTCGTTTGACGAAGTTTGCGATATCCGTTCGAACGACTTTGCTTGTGGCGCATACTTAATCTCGTAGCCCTTCGCCAGGATCATCATTGCAATAAAAAAGTCATCGTTGATGATATTGGATGGGATGGGCTCAAAAAGCGCTTTCCGGATTGCGAAAACTTCCCCTGCCACGGCCACACAGCTTTGCAGCCGCGATTCTTGCGTCTTAATAAAGGATTCGTACTTCCAGTACAGGCCTTCAGAATCGCCCAGCGCGGTTTCCCCTTCACCAATATGCTTGGCTCCTGTCACTCCCCCCACTCGATCATCCTGAAAATAGGGTACCAGCCGTCTTAATATGGCCGGGTTGTACTGGTTGTTGGCGTCAGAAAAAAGAATGATGTCCCCATTTGCCTGGCGAATGGCCCGGTTAATGGCTTTGCTCTTTCCCTCCCGCTTGGGCTGGTAAGAGATTGTCACATTGCAATCCGTAAACTGGCTGGCGATATCCACCGTCCGGTCATTCGAACCATCCGCGGCAATCAGGATCTGCAGTTTATCAGCCGGGTAATCTAAGGCCAGGGAGTTTTTAATTTTGTCCGCGATGACCGTTTCTTCGTTATATGCGGCAATCAACAGGGTCACGCTTGGCGGCTCGCCCGCATCGGTTTTTTCCCGGTACCCACGCTTAAACCGCGCCAGGCAAAAGATCAGCATGGGGTATCCCACATAAATATACATAAGGGTCAACAAACAAAGCCAAAACAAACCACCAATTACCAACCGCGGGATACTGGGTAACATTATACTTTCTCTATTCATCTATTGGAATCAATAAGGATCTACCCCTATTGTATTCCAGATACGCAAAAGGAGAAACAAAAAAGCGAATTTCAACCTCAGCCCATTACTGTTCAGGAACCAGCAGCACCTTCCCCTTGGTGGACCGGTTCTCCATATATTGCTGAGCAGCGGAAGCATCCTTTAGCGCAAACCTTCGGTCGATCCGCACCAGTAATTCTCCCGCGGACATCCATTCAAAAAGATCATTCACCCGCTTGAGCAGTTCCTCCCGCGTCAGGATATAGTACGCCAGGGTAGGCCGGGTCAGGAACAGCGCGCCCTTCTGATTGAGCAGCTGCGGATTGATTGGTTCAACCGGACCGCTCGCCTGACCGTACAGCACCATATAACCGCGCGGTTTCAGACAGTTAAGCCCCTTGGAAAACGTTTCCTTCCCCACCCCATCGTATACCACATCGACGCCATTGCCATCCGTCAGCCGCTTAACTTCGGTTTCAAAATCCTCCTGGGTGTACCGGATGATCTCATCCGCGCCAAGCTCGCGTGCTATCTGGGCTTTCTCTTCGTTCGATACGGTGACGATCACCCGGGCTCCGCATTTTTTTGCAATTTGCAGCAGCAGCTGTCCCACCCCGCCCCCCGCGGCATGCACCAGCGCCGTATCCCCCGGCTTGAGTGGATAGGTGGATCGCGTCAGGTAATGGGCCGTCATCCCTTGCAGCAGCACTGCCGCGGCCTGTTCCAGCGCTATCTCGGGCGGTACATGTACAAGCTTAGCCGCCGGGGCAATCGCATACTCCGCGTATCCGCCTGCGCCGCTGGCAGTAACAACCCGGTCGCCAACCTGGAATTCCGTCACGCCTGCACCGGTCGCATCGACGGTTCCGGCAAACTCCGACCCCGGTGTAAACGGCAGCTGCCCTGGATACTGGCCTTTCCGTTGGTAAATTTCAATGAAGTTCAAGCCGGTCGCCGCGACCTTCACCCGCACCTCGCCTGCTTTTGGTTCGGTTACCGGCGCTTCACCATACACCAGCTGTTTTGCATCCCCAAATTCGTGAAATTGTATCGCTCGCATTGGATCGCCTCCATACAAATCGTTTCCTTATCTATTATATCGATAGTTTCCAAACGGCGAAAAGTAAAAAACCGGAATGGAATCAATAACTTTACCAAAGATCAATTTTTAGCAAATTACCGATTGACAACGCAAACCAAACGGTCTATTATTTAAATGATATTCGTTCCATTTTTTCACTTCTGGGGCTTTTCCTCTGTCCTACCATCCAAAAGGCCGGGGGGGCCATCCACTCGCACGGAAAAGACCCGGCAAGCCTATTTTCAACAATTGAATAACGAACCAGAAAAATCAATCTATTCTGTTGATTCTGGTCCAGGGTGTTAGGAGAAAGGAGGGAATTTCTCATGACAGATAACCTGACCCGCCGGCAGTTCTTGAAACTGTCTGGGGGTGTTATCGGAGGTGCCACCGTTACTGAGCTGGTTGCATTGGGAATCGACCCGGCCAGCATCGCTTCGGCAGCGCCGCCAGCCCAGGTCAAGCAAGGCAAACAAGTGCCCAGTGTTTGCCCATACTGCGCGGTTGGCTGCGGCCAGATCATCACCACCGCGGACGGCAAGGTGATCGATATCCAGGGCAACCCCGACAGTCCCATTAACCAGGGCACCCTGTGCCCAAAAGGGGCTGCCACCTTCCAGTTAGCCGATAACCCCAACCGCTGGACCAAAGCCAAATACCGCGCGCCAAACTCCGATCATTGGGAAGACATTTCCCTGGAAGAGGCGATGGACAAAATCGCCCAAAAATATAAAGAAACCCGCGACGCCAACTTTATCGAAAAAACAAAGGTTGGCGACAAGGAAAAAACCGTCAATCAGGTGTTAGCAATTGCCTCTCTGGGCGGCGCCACCATCGATGACGAGTGGAATTACCTCCACCAGAAACTGCTCCGCGCTACCGGCCTGGTCTCCATCGAGAACCAGGCCCGTATATGACACTCCGCCTCGGTCCCCGGTCTGGGGGTCTCCTTTGGCCGCGGTGCGGCCACCACCTTTGCCCGTGACATCTCCAATTCCGATTCAATCATGATCATGGGTTCGAATATGGCCGAGTGTCATCCGGTTGCTTTCCGCTGGGCGATGAAAGCCAAAGAAAAAGGCGCCACGCTCATCCACGTTGACCCGCGCTTCACCCGCACTTCCGCGATGGCCAATATCCATGCCCCCATCCGGGCTGGCTCGGATATCGCCTTCCTGGGTGGTCTCATCACCTACATCATCAATTCACCCAAATGGCAGCAAGATCCTTTTTATAACGAGTACGTTATCAACTATACCAACGCCGCTACCCTGATCACCACCGACTTCAAGGATGCGGAAGACCTGGAAGGCATTTTTGCCGGGCTGGACGCGGAGAAAAAGAAATACGACAACAAAGTCTGGGCCTACCAGCGCAGCGGGCCCGCCGGGCAGCCGACAGGGAATGAAAAAACTTATGCCGAGATGATCGCGGCCAAAGTCCCCGGCGCCCCGAAAACCGACCCAACCTTGCAAGACCCCAACTGCGTCTTCCAGGTGATGAAGCGTCATTATGCCCGCTACACCCCAGAAATGGTGGAATCGGTTACCGGTCTGCCCAAAGCAAAGTTCATCGAGGTTGCCGAAGTCTTACTGGCGAATTCAGGGCGCGAGCGCACCGGCGCATTCGTCTACGCCGTCGGCTGGACCCAGCACACGGTCGGTGTGCAAATCATCCGCGCCGCCGGTTTGGTCCAGCAGCTGCTCGGTAACATCGGCCGTCCCGGCGGCGGCATCCTGGCGCTGCGCGGGCATGCTTCCATCCAGGGCTCCACCGATATCCCCACGCTCTATCACTCCTGGTCTGGTTACATCAGTAACCCGGACGCGCGCAAGACACACGACACCCTCAAAGATTATATTCTGACCGAAACGCTGCCCACCGGTTACTGGGTGAACACGCCCAAATTCGCCGTCAGTCTGCTTAAAGCCTGGTTCGGCGATGCCGCCACGCCCGAAAACGATTTCGGATACGATACCCTGCCCAAAATCACCGCCGACCACGCCCACTTGCCCACCTTTGTTCTGATGCAAAAAGGCGGGATCAAGGGATTTCTGGTGATCGGGCAGAACCCGGCCGTAGGCGGGCAGAACGCCGAATTTCAGCGCGAGGCGCTCGGAACCCTGGACTGGATGGTGGTGCGCGATTTCTTTGAAACCGAAACTGCCTCCTTCTGGAAACGCCCCGGCGTCGACCCGCAGTCGATCAAGACCGAAGTGTACTTCCTCCCCGCCGCCGTGGTTGCCGAATGCCAGGGAACCTTTACAAACACCCAGCGCCTGCTGCAGCAGCATGACAAAGCCGTTGATCCGCCCGACGATGCCCGCTCCGACCAGTGGTTCACCTATCACCTGGGGAAACGGTTGATTGCGCTTTACAAAAACAGTACCAACCCGCGCGATTGGCCCATCCAGAACCTCTATTGGGATTACGAAAAACCGGAAGAGAACGCCAGCTGGCGCATTAAAGACGAGCCGAGCGCTGACCTGATGATGCGAGAAATCAATGGCTACACTTGGGCGGATAAAAAATTGGTCCCTGGTTTTGCCGCGCTAAAAGACGATGGCTCAACCGTGTGCGGCTGTTGGATCTACAGCGGCGTGTACCCGGAAGAAGGAAAAAACCGGGCCGCCTCACGCAAGGCGGATGATTATGTCAGCCCGGACTGGGGCTTTGCCTGGCCAGCCAACCGTCACATCCTTTACAATCGCGCTTCCGCCGATCCCCAGGGCAACCCGTGGAGCGAGCGCAAGAAATATTCCTATTGGGACCCTAATAAAGACAGCGGCCAAAAGGATGCCAGCGGCAACCCGATCATCGGTTCTTGGGTGAATGCCGCCAAAGATGTGGTCGACTTCGTCATCACCAAGCCGCCCGACGCAAAACCCAAACCAAATGGCGCCGGCATGGATGCGCATTCAGGCGCTGACCCCTTCATTATGAAACCGGATGGGAAAGCCTGGCTGTTCGCCCCCACCGGCCTGGTCGACGGCCCGCTGCCCACCCACTACGAGCCGTACGAGTCGCCTGTGCAGAACCCGCTCTATAAGCAGCAGCGCAACCCGGTCGCCGCCACCTACCCGGTCAAAGGCAACCCGTATCACGAGGCTGCCGACTCGGAAAAATATCCCATTGTGATTTCCACCTACCGCCTGACCGAACATTATCTCTCCGGCGTGATGAGTCGTTGGTTGCCCTGGTTAGCCGAGCTGATGCCCGAGCTGTTTATTGAAATGAGCCCTGAACTGGCCCTGGAAAAAGGGATTACCAACGGCGACTGGGTAACCGTCTATACCGCCCGCGGCGAAGTCGAAGGCCGGGCTCTGGTCACCCGCCGTATGCGCCCATTCAACATCAACGGCAAAACCGTGCACGAGATTGGCGTCCCCTGGCATTGGGGCTATTCTGGCCTGGCCCGTGGCGACGTCACCAACGACATCAGCGCGCTGGTTGCGGACCCAAACGTCGGCATTCACGAAGGCAAAGTATTCTCTGGCAATATTCGCCCGGGACGGCGTTCCGCATCGCCCCCGGAGCTGTTCAAGAAATTGATTGCCCGGGAAGATAATACCCCCGACCAGGTCGCAAACGTTCAGGAGGAAAACAACCCGGAGGGTTACAATGGCTAAAGGAATGTTTGTCGACACCTCCATCTGTATTGGCTGCAAAGCCTGCCAGGTGGCTTGTAAAGAATGGAACAGTCTGGGCGGCACCCCCAGCCATTTCCAGACGGTTGACAAGACCCTCAAGGCGGTGAACTTCACCGGCAATTCCTACGATAACACCGCGCACCTGAATGCTTACGATTGGCGTCACGTCCGCTTCATCGAATCCATCCCGGTCGACCGCTCCAATGGCGCCTGGTATATGATGAGCGACTCGTGTAAGCACTGTGTTCAGGCCGGCTGCCTGGACGTCTGCCCCACCCATGCCATCACCCGTACCGATCTGGGAAACGTAGTGGTTCAGCAGGATATTTGCAACGGCTGCCGCGACTGCGTTGCCGCTTGCCCCTTCGGGGTAATCAGCTATAACAAGGAGACCGGCGTAGCCGCCAAATGTACGCTTTGTAACGACCGCATCCACCAGGGCCTTGAAACCGCCTGCGCCAAGGTCTGTCCCACCGGTTCGATCAAGTATGGCGAGGTGAGTGAATTACGCGCCGAAGCGAAAAAGCGAGTGGATACCTTGCACCAGGCTGGGTTTGCGAAAGCCCAAATCTACGGTGATGAGAATATCCTGGGCGGCCTGAATGTTTTCTACCTGCTCCTGGACGACCCCCAGGTTTATGGTCAACCGGCCAACCCGCAGCTTCCACAACGCAATCTCGTTGCCGGAACCCTGGTCAGTGCCGCGACCGCCGTCGTTCTGGGTCTCTCCGCGTTGATCGCGTTCCGCCAGCGCAGGAATGACCAGGCCGCCCCGGAAACAACAAGAAAGGAGCCCCCCAATGCCCGCTGAGTTGCAAGCCCCGCTGTGGGAATGGTGGATTGTCGCGTATTTCTTCCTGGGTGGAGTTGCCGGTGGCGCTTACTTCCTCTCGACCATTATCGAGCTGGTTGGTTCACCCGCCGACCGCCCGGCGGCCCGCATGGGCTACTACATCGCCTTCCCGCTGGTCATCATCTGCGCCATTTTGCTGATCATCGATCTGGGTCGCCCAGACCGGTTCTGGCACATGATGGTTTACAGCCGCACCCTCCTGCCTTGGATCAACTGGGTTTCCCCCATGTCGGTTGGCGCAGTCGCGCTGCTGCTGTTTGGCGTGTTTAGCTTCCTGTCGTTTTTAGACGCGCTGGTCGAGACCGGGCGCCTGCCCTGGGCGCCGCTTCGCGAGAAATACAGTGGAAAACCCCGCCTCGTCTATTCCGTCATTGGCGCCGTCTTTGGTTTCTTCCTCACCGCGTATACCGGCGAGTTGCTTGCCACCAGTCAGATGCCCATCTGGGCCAATTCCCCCCTCCTCGGAGCCCTGTTTGCCGCATCAGGTGCGGCTACTGGCATGGCCGCCATTGCCCTGGGCCTTGTCATCAGCCGCGCTCCGCTTGGAACAACCTGGCAAAAACTGCGCCGGACCGATATGTTGGCAATGGTGGTGGAAATGATCTTGCTGGTGGCCTTCATCGCCTTCCTGGGCCGCACCGCCCTACCGCTGCTAACCGGGCTCACCGGGGTGCTGCTGATTGGTGGTGTGGCCATTCTCGGCCTGCTGGTGCCGTTCATTCTCTATCTGTGGGTTGGCCAGGCCGCAGATCGCCATGCAAACCTGGTATTGATCATTTCGATCCTAACCCTGCTGGGTGGGCTCCTGTTCCGCACGGCCGTCGTTATGGGTGGGCAGGGACTTCTCTAATGGAAACAACCTTAGTAGACCCGGCGGCTGCCCGGCAGCCCCCCCCTCCCGGCCAAAACCCTCGCACCGCCGAGATCCTTGAGCTTTACCGCTGCCTTGCCCCAGCCCTCATCACGGCCAGTGCCTGCATTCAGCCCATCCGCCTGCCCGCTGCCGTAATCGAAGAGAAGCTGAACTCCGGTGTTCCGCTCCTGGTTGGTGAAGAATGGAGCATCGATCCGCAAGATTGCCGCGAAATATTTCTTTCCATCACCCGGGCAGTTCGCCGTGACATACAAAGCCGCGGCGAATACCTGCCTCACGGACCGGATCCGTGCGTGCTGCATCTCGATCGCATCATCGCCAATATCGAAAACGACAATCTCTATCCCCTCGCGCTGCTTTCAGCCTTCAACCAGGATCGCAGCAGCCTGATCGAAGAGACCGCCTTCCGGCTAGGCCACGAGCCCCGCCTTCTCCATCTACTTGCCAAAAACACCTTCAAAGCATACCTGCACGCCTGGCGGAGCGGCCTTCAGACCCAGGTTAATCTGGCGAATTGGCAGCGCGGCGCTTGTCCATTCTGCGGAACAGACCCTGGCCTGGCAGAAGTCCAGGGCGTAGAAAGGGCTCGCTATCTGCGCTGCCTGCAGTGTGGCGCCCGCTGGCCATATCCCAACCTGAAGTGCGCTTTCTGCGGCAATAACGATCACCACTCTCTAGGCATCCTTCAGCTGGATGGGGAAACGCACAAATATTACGTGCATACCTGCGACCGCTGCAAGCGCTACATAAAAACCATCGCCACCTTCGACCCCCTCTCAACCGAAAGGCTGCTCGCCGAAGACCTCGCCACCCTTCACCTCGATGCAATTGCAATGGAAAAGGGCTACAAATAAAGAGTTCTGGTTCGCAAAGAAAGAGCAAAAAAGCGTTTGCGGCAATCAGGCGCCGCAAACGCTTTTTTAATGCCCACGGTTTTCACAAAGTCACTTCCCTTTTTTCGGGGTTTGGGGTAGCGGTGGCCGCTTTGCGGCCATCGCTACCCCAAAATCTCTTTTCTCCCCTTCCCGCGCTTGCGAAGCAAGCACAGCTTCGCAAGCGCAGGAAGGGGCGGGGGATGGCCTTCTGGATAGGGCTTTCACAAAGCAATCGACTTTGTGAAAGCCCTGTTTACATCCCCCGCCCTGGGTGCAAAATTAGTTTTTAGTAGTACAATAATAATCAGTTGATGATTTTCTTTATAATTGCTCCTCTAGTAGTGAGCTTCGTCAACAAAAATCCATTTTATCCAATAACATAGAAACCTTTTCGGAACAAAGCTATTATCGATCATCCTCTTTACTTTACAAATGGAGTTGTGTGGCAGGGGGAGTAACAGATTATGGCGACCAAGAAAACGGTTAATCTTGTTCCTTCGAAACCCCTCCCACCGCCTGGCGTCTGCCCATCCGTTGCGCTCTTGCCCCGTCGCGATTTTTTAAAAAAAGCCGCTCGCTTTACCGCCGCCGGAGCCGCTGCAGCCTCTCTGCTGCCCGGTTGTACTCCACGATCCCCCAAAAAATCCTCTTCCAATAGCGATAAAACGCAGCTGGTCTATCAAGACTGGCGCACCGACTGGTTCCCTCACATGGCGCAGCGGATGCTGGATGCGTTCCAATCGAACCATCCCAATATCCGCGTATATTACAGCCTCGACCCTCCATCCGAATCCTTTAATGAAAATATGATCGCCGGCTTCAAATCGGGCACTGCTCCGGATGTGTTCCAGGGCTGTTGCAGCTATTTCCCAATCTGGGAGCAGGAGGGCTATACCCTGGACCTGCGCCCCTTTATTGCGGATCTCGACCAGTCCACCATAGCGGATTGGGACCCTGTCCAGTACCAGGCCCTTCAATCCATAAGGGGGAAGATATACGGCTTACCAAAGTATCATGGCTCTTTGGGGCTTTATTACAACAAAGATCTGTTCGACCGCTGCCATGTTCAATACCCTGATCAGACCTGGACACATACCGATTACCTGGCTGCAATGCTCGCCTTGCGGGACAACCAAGAAGACGCCACTTCCAAATTCTGGGGCTCCACGCTCGATATATCCTGGGACCGCCTGCAAGTCCATGTAAATGCATGGGGCGGCCATTTTGTTGATCCCCAGGACCCTACCCAAAGCCTGATGGCGGATCCGCCCGCCTTGCAAGCGCTGGAGTGGTTGCGCGCGCGGCTGCAGGATGATCGAGTAATGGCGACTCCGCTGGATTTACAGAAACTCGACCCCGTGACTGCCTTTCTCTCCGGGAAACTGGCGATGATTGAAGATGGCTCCTGGTCGTTAAAAACCATTCTTTCCAACGTGCAGTTTTCTCTCGGAGTTGCCTCATTTCCCGCCGGCCCGGCTCGCCGCGCGACCCTGACCACCACGGATGGGTTTGGAATTTATGCCGGCACGAAAGACCCCCAGGCAGCCTGGGAATTGCTGAAATTTTTAATCAGTAAAGAGTATGGCCGGGAGATGGCAAAAATCCACTACTTGCAGCCTGCCAGAGCCTCGTTAGTGGATGAATGGGTTCGCTTTATCCAGGCCGATTACCCGGTCAAAACCAAAGGCATTGACCTAGCAACCTTTGCTGATAGCCATCAGAAAGGGTATTCTGTAGTTGCCGAAGTGTTTGAAAATCAGAAAGAGGCCCAGTACCTGGCCAACCAGGCCTGGCAGAAAATATTCGTTTTGGGACAGGCTCCGGTCGCCTCCATGCAAACCGTTAGCCTGAAAATCGAACAAGCTCAGGTCCCCTGATAGGGTTAACGATGTTTATTGGTATCCGTTGGAGAACCTTACGGTCAAAAATTATTGCCTGGTCATTTGTGCCTGCCGCTGTGATTGTATTGATCGTCGCGGTTGTCGGAATATATGCAAATGAACGGGTCACCGAAGAACTAAGCTTAACCAGCAGCCGTGAAGTTGTGCGCCTTGCCGCCTTTCAGTTGGATGCGCAGTTCCTGGATTTCACCAATATTTTGACATCCACTGCCCGCATCGCTGAAATCCAATCCGACGACCCCCAGGCCCAACAGTCGGCCCTCGATCAAACCGCCGACCGTTTAGCGATCTTTGATCGTGGGGTCATTATCCTAGATGATCAAGGGAAAATTACCGCGGCGAACGCCCTGGCCGGGCGCACGCTGGGGCAGGACTGGTCCGGCATGAGTTTCTATAACGAAATGGTACACGCCACAGGTCCGATCTTCACCCAATACTTCGTCACCCACAGTTCTTTCCCAGAAGTAACCATCCTGTCCGTCCCAATTCTCGGAAAACACGGCGAGCAAATTGGATTGATGGCCGGGATGTTCGAACTTGGCCCATATTCCGACAGCGCATTTTATGGCGCAATCGTCCGGCTGAGACTGGGTGATAATAAAACCATCTACCTGGTAGACCAGTCCGGGAATGTTCTTTACCACTCAGAACTAACCAATATCGGGAGTAATTTTTCCACGCGCAAGCCAGTCCAGCTGGTCTCATCTGGCGTTTCCGCCGCGATGCGCGATCAGGATGAAGATGGGCAGCAGATTATCACCTCCTTTGCTCCTGTGCCCCATACCACCTGGGGATTGGTAATCGACCAGAAATGGTCGCTGCTTCTCGCCCCCGGTCGCGAATATGGTTTGACCCTTCTCGTTCTGCTGATATTAGGTCTGGCCCTGCCGGCGGTTGTTTTGGCGATTGGCGTTGGAAAAATCACCCGCCCGCTTATTGATTTAACTAACGCCGCCAGAAGAGTAGCCGATGGGAATCTAGACACCCAGATCGAAGTGGTAACAGGCGATGAAATCGAAGACCTGGGCACCCAATTCAACAAAATGTCTGGCCAGCTCGCCCATTTTTATACCCGCTTGTATCAGACAAATCGTTCCTTACGGGCGTTAAGTGAATGCAATCAGGCCCTGGTACGCGCAACCGATGAAACCAGCCTGCTGAACGAGATCTGCCGGCTGATTGTCCTGGAAGGTGGGTACCGCATGGCCTGGGTTGGATATTGTGAAGAAGATGAAGGGAAAAGCGTTCGCCCGGTTGCCTGGTCAGGCTATGAAACCGGGTATTTGAACACCATAAACATTCACTATGACGACTCGGAGCATGCCCAAGGGCCCACCGGGACGGCCATCCGCACCCGCCAGCCGTCCATCATCCGGGATATTTTTTCCTCCGACCAATTTCGCGACTGGATCCAGGAAACCGAAAAAAGGAAGTACGCTTCTCTCATCGGCTTGCCACTGATTTGCCAGGACAAAATTCTTGGAGCTCTCACCATTTATGCGTCCAATAAAGATGCTTTTGATGAAACCGAGGTAAACCTCCTGATGAAACTGGTGAATGACCTGGCGTATGGCATTATCAATCTACGTGCCCATGCCGAGTTAAACCATTATCGCCAGCACCTGGAAGACCTCGTTGCCACCCGCACCATCGAACTCGATCAGGCCAATTCCGAGCTGCGTCTGGCAAAAGAATCGGCGGAAAGCGCCGACCGCCTGAAATCGGCTTTTCTCGCCACCATGTCCCACGAGCTGCGCACGCCGCTGAACTCGATTATCGGTTTCACCGGCGTATTGCGGCAGGGCCTTGCCGGCCCGCTCAATGCCGAGCAAGAAAAACAACTTGGCTTTGTTAAAAACAGCGCCCATCACCTGCTCGAATTAATCAATGAGGTTCTGGACATTTCAAAAATCGAAGCCGATCAGATCAAGCTGGCGCCAGAGGTTTTTCCCCTACCCCCATCCATTAACAAAGTTCTCCAATTAGTCGCGCCTCTGGCAGAAAAAAAACACCTGCGGATACGATCCAATATCGCCCCGGAGGTTGGAGAAATCTGCGCGGATCGCAGGCGCTTTGAACAGGTGCTGATCAACCTCGTAAACAACGCCATCAAGTTCACATTGCAAGGAGAAGTAGAGATTACAACCCTGTTTGAGAATCAAATGGTGAAAGTCTCTGTTCGGGATACCGGGATTGGAATAAAACCGGAGCAAATAGAAACCATTTTCAAGCCGTTCAGCCAGGTTGATACTGGCCTGACCCGCCAATTTGAAGGCACCGGGTTAGGACTGTCCATTTCACAACGGCTAGTCGAAATGATGGGTGGAAGCCTTCATGTAGAAAGTCAGTGGGGTATGGGTAGCACATTCACCATTTATGTGCCAATCCAAAGCGGAGAACAAAAATGAACGACACAATCCTGATCATCGAAGACAACCTTCAAAACCTATACCTGATGCAGTTCCTGCTGGAAAAAAATGGATATAAAATAATATCAGCAAATTCAGGAATTAACGGCATCCAACTGGCCGCCAGCCAGACCCCAGACGCAATCCTTCTCGACATCCAGCTTCCAGGGATGAACGGATATATGGTTGCTGCGGAAATTCGGAAAATCAGCCATCTATCAGGCATACCGATCATTGCGGTCACTTCATACGCCATGCCTGGGGATCGAGAAAAAGCGCTCGCTGCTGGGGCAAGTGCTTATCTGGAAAAACCGATCAACCCGGAGACGTTCGTAAACCAGGTACAAGAGCATATTTCAGGTTTATCAATTGATAAAGACAATCCCCTATGATCACGATATTAATTGTTGATGACAAAGCCGAAAATCGCTATCTCTTAGAAGTGATCCTGAAAGGTCACGGCTACAACGTCCAATCCGCTGAAAATGGTGTTGAAGCCCTAAAATTGGCCCGCCAAATTCCTCCAGGAATGATTATCGCGGATGTCCTCATGCCTGTAATGGATGGCTTCACTTTATGCCGCCTATGCAAACAAGATCCGCTCTTGAAGGACATCCCCTTTGTCTTCTATACCGCCACCTATACCGATCCAAGGGATGAAGAATTTGGTTTGAACCTGGGCGCAAACCAATTCATCATCAAGCCAATGGAACCGGTAAGATTCATGCACATAATCGAAGAAGTATTGGCGAAATATAACGCTGGAAAGTTAGAAAGAAAACCGGCGCAGGAAGTGGTGAAAGAAGAGTTCTACCTGAAAGAGTACAATGAAACCCTCATCCGTAAGCTCGAAAGTAAAATGGCTGCCCTGGAACGAGCCAACTTTGCGCTGCGCGAGAGTGAAGCAGCATTAATCCACGCCTACGAATCCACCCTCGAGGGCTGGTCGCGCGCCATGGATCTGCGCGACCAGGAGACCAATGGTCATACCGAGCGAACCGCTAGCACCAGCGTCCGGCTGGCGACCGCGCTTGGCATGTCGGAAGAGGAAATCGCGCAGGTCCGGCGTGGGGCATTGCTCCACGACATTGGAAAAATGGCGATCTCTGATAATATTTTGCGCAAACCGGGCCCCCTCAACGAAGAAGAATGGGAAATGATGCGCAAGCACCCTTTGTACGCATACGATCTGCTATCCTCCATCGAATTTCTGCGCCCTGCGCTGGATATTCCACTTTGCCATCACGAAAAGTGGGATGGAACCGGTTACCCGCAGGGGATGAAAGGGGAAGCCATCCCCTTGAGCGCCCGCGTGTTCGCGATTGTCGATGTGTGGGATGCCCTCAGTTCCATTCGTCCCTACCGGCCTGCCTGGCCAAAAGAAATTGTTATGGAGTATATTCAGGAGCAGTCCGGCAAATTTTTTGATCCCCAGATTGTGCCTGTATTTATTGAAATGATCCAAAAAGAAATAACCGCTCCCACTACGATAGAAAGGAATACGGATGAACTTGAGTGAAGGTGAAGGATCACCAATTACGATCCGCTCGAACCGGCTTATGGTTGAGATCGCTGCCCCGGGTACTGTTTATCACCGCACCCGTTTCGATTGGACGGGTTTCATCACCCAGGTAACCCTGGATGGGAGTCACACTTTTTGCGTCCCCGAAGATTACAACCCCGCTGCCGGTACCGGCGGAATCGGGTTATGCAACGAGTTTGGCATCGAAAAAACCATTGGCTATGATGATGCAAAACCTGGCCAGACCTTCCCCAAACTTGGCATTGGCCTGCTCACCCGCCACGATGATCAGCCCTACAATTTTTTCCGGCCCTATGATATTGCCCAGCCTTTTCCAATCCGCATCGATGCCGCATCCCAACAGGCTCGCTTCGTTGTTGATCCACTGGACTGCCGGGGTTATGCCACGCGCCTCACGAAGACCGTGAGTGTCGAGGAAAATTGTCTGCAAATTGCCTACCATCTCGAAAATGTTGGCAGCCGGCCTATCGCCACTCACGAATACTGTCATAATTTCGTCGCCATCGATCAACAGCCGGTTGGGCCAGCCTACCAACTACGCTTCCCTTTTCAGGTGACTTTTGAGGAAATACACGAAACCTACCGCGGCCTCTTGCCTCCCTTGCTGCGTTCAATTATCCCCAGCTTTATCCTCAAACGCCTGGTAAAACGCAGCCTCAGAATGGATGTCCTGGATATCAATGACCAGCAGGTGAGTTGGAAATTCACCCCAGTCAGGCCTTTTTATTGCCGTCCGTTGGGATATTCGAAAACCGACCAGCCGCAGTGGGAATTAATCTATACCCCCAGCGGAGTGGGCATGCGCGAATACGACGATTTTGCACCCACCCGGGTTACATTATGGGGCACTGGCCACGTGGTTAGCGCGGAAATATTCAACGACATCAATCTGTCCCCTGGCCAAAGTCAATCCTGGCTGCGCCGCTACGAATTCTTTGCCTGAACGGGATAATCAAGGTAGGCGCAGTCCGAGAGGCCGCCTCTCCTTGAGGGCCGCCTCTGCTGGAGGCCCGCCTCTCCTTGAGGCCAAACGCCTTGAATTATCTTACCGCGCCGTAAATCGGATAAGTCCAAAAACAATCGCGAACCAGCCCGCTGCTAATGCCAGCCCATTCAACAACCACCACATAGCGTAAACTCGCCTCGAAAGCCCTCTACGCAGATCGCTGCGCGCAAAGAAAAGCAAGTCCAGCACGTTTGCAGCCGGTTGCGAAGCCGTGAACAGTCCAAACAAGACGCCCAGAATCCCATCCACTTTCCAGTTGCCCGTAAGCGGGCGGCTGAAGGACAACCACAAACAATAAATACCCGCCAGCCCGATCAACACCATCAACAGTACCGTATTGCGTTTGGGCTGGCGGGATTTCATATAAATAGTGTACTATCCATAATCCTAAAACGAGATCGAATAAGTCCTTTACGGTCCCGAAGGGAACTGGCTTTTCCCGTTGGCCGTTCCATTTTCCACGTGAGGGATTCCACTATCCGTTAGCACATTTCCATAGCAGTCCGTCACCCGAAAAGTGTATGGCCCTGCCCCCATCCCCGGATTTGCCTGCACAAAGTAATTATACGAAAGGCGCGGAACCACTACTTTATGAAAGCCCTGTCAAACCCAATCGGATCATTCGGGGTTTTCCCTATAAACGGTTATAATGTACCGCCAGGGAACCCACCAGATGCCACTTAAACCAAAGATTATTGTAAACCCCGCTGCTGGGAAAGGCAGTGCTGGAAAGAATTTGCCAAAGGTTCAGGCGCTGCTTGACGAGCGCGGCTTTGATTTCGACCTGGTACTGACGGAAGGCCCCGGGCACGCCCAGCGCTTAAGCTGCCAGGCTGCTGAAGAAGGCTGTCCCCTGGTGATTGCAGCCGGCGGCGACGGTACCGTGAACGAAACCATCAACGGTCTGATGCAGGCGCATACCAATGGTAACGGGCGTCCAGCCCTTGGCGTGCTCCCCATGGGTCGGGGCAACGATTTCGCCTTCGGCGTCGGTATCCCCCAGGATATCAGCCTGGCCTGTGATGTTCTCGTAAACGGCCAGCGCCGTTGCATCGACATCGGTCTGGTAACCGGTGGTGATTACCCCGAGGGACGTTACTTTGGCAACGGCATCGGGCTGGGTTTTGACACGGTGGTGGGGTTCGAGGCTGCCAAAATCAAGTGGTTATCCGGCGCGGCATCCTACCTGGCTGCCATGGTCAAAACCATTTTCCTATACGCGCATGCCCCCATCTATGAGTTGGACTTTGATGGCGTCATCTTGCAGCGGCCCTTCTTGTTAGTCTCGGTAATGAACGGTCGCCGCATGGGCGGCGCGTTTCTCATGGCCCCCGACGGAAATCCTGGGGATGGAAGGTTCGATCTATGTCTCGCCGGGCAGGTAAGCCAGGTTCGCATCCTGCCCTTAGCGCTGACCTTTATCAGCGGTACGCAGGGCAGCCACCCCGCCATTGAAATGCGCCGCACCCGCCAGATCAATATCCGCGCCATCCAGGGCACCATCCCCGCCCACGCCGATGGAGAAACATTATGCACGGCGGGCCAATCCCTATCCGTTGAGATGCGCCCCGGCGCGCTCGAAGTAGTTGCTCCGCAAAACGAGAGGTGATCCCGATGCGCGGTGTCCATATCGTAAACTGGCTTCTGCGCCGCGTGTTCCAGGCTGTCTGCCGCATTGATATTGCCGAACTGAGCAAGGTTCCCCAAGAAGGGCCTTTGATCCTGGTCGGCAACCATATCAATTTCTTAGAAGCCCCCGTGCTGCTCCCGCATCTCGATCCCCGGCCTGTGACCGGTATCGCCAAACGGGAGAGCTGGAAGAATCCCCTATTTAACTTCTTATTCGACCTGTGGGAAATCATCCCCATCGACCGCGGCCAGGTGAACCAGGAAACGTTCCGCCTCTCGCTCGCGGCGCTGGAACAAGGCAAGATCCTCGCCATCTTCCCAGAAGGTACCCGCAGTAAGGATGGCAGCCTGTTGCAGGGTAAACCCGGTGTCGTTGCCCTGGCGATGCGCAGCAAAGTCCCCCTGTTGCCCATCGCCTTCTACGGCTACGAAAACTTTTGGGCCAACCTCAAACGCCTGCGCCGCACCGATTTCCACATCGTGGTCGGCAAACCCTTCTGCCTGGATACCTCCGGCGCGGCACTATCCCGGGATGCCCGCCAGGTCGTTACCGACGAAATCATGTATAAAGTCGCCGAACTCCTCCCCGAACGCTACCGCGGATATTATCATGCCGTAGACACCGTCGACTACCAATATATAAAGCAATAATCCACGCCTTTAAATTTATCGTGCGCCGCTGATCAGCGGCGCACGATATTATTTTTTTTACTCGCTCGGAATTACCAATACCATCACCAGGTAAGGGATCAGACCTGGAAGACCACCGGGTAAAAGGAGGATCAGGAACGCCAGCCGGAACCAGAACGAACTGATCCCGAAAAACTCAGCTAACCCCCCGCATACACCGGCGACCCACCGGTTGCTTCGCGAACGACGCAACACACCTCTTGTTCTCATCATTTATCTCCTTCTAGACTTCTGCAGCTTCTTGCTAGCAGGTTATTCGATTATCAATTCTATTAAAGTATACGCCGCCAGCATCAAAAAGTTGCACAGATCCACGCACTCCGGGGCCGCCAGAAACGGACGGTTTTCCCGTTTTGGGTGATACAATCGACGTGGCGCTGTGGCGCACTCCATTCCCAAAAAAGCCGTATGAAACATACCACTCTACCTGATTGGACGGTTCCGCTTGCGCTGCTGGCTGCAAGCATTCTGGCCTTCGGCATCACCATCCCCTGGCTGGGGTTATACGCCGACGATTGGCCGTTTGTATATGTAAACTACCTGGCAGGCCCGCGCGGGGTGGTTGATTTTATCTCCTGGGTGCGCCCGGTCGCCGCCTGGGTGTTTGCCGCCGCTAGCGCGCTGGTCGGAACAAACATCTGGCTGGTTCACCTGCTGCTGCTGTTGCTGCGCTGGCTCGACTCTGTGCTCCTCTGGCGCTTGCTGCGCAGTGTTTGGCCGCAGCGTCCCCAACCGGCGCTTTGGGCCGCGCTCCTCTTCTCCGTTTACCCGGCTTTTAAGCAGCAGCCCCTGGCGCTGGAGTATGTGCCCCATTTTGTCGCCCTGGCCCTGTTGTTTTCCTCGCTCCAAATCAGCGCCCGCCTGGCCACCGCGGAAGGGGATCCCCAATCCTTTCCCGCGAGCGCAGCGCGCGGTCTCCGCCATTCGATCCCTGGAGCAGCCTGGAGCATTCTCGCCTGGCTGGGGTCGCTCCAGGTATTCATCCTGGAGTATTTCGTCGGGTTGGAAGCGCTGCGTCCGCTGATCGTCTGGCTGATCCTCTCGCGCCGCCTGGATCGCCGGAGTGCGGCAAAGCGGGCCGCGCGCCTCTGGCTGCCTTACCTGCCCGTGCTGGTCGGGTTCCTGCTTTGGCGGGTATTCGTGGTCGGCTTTCCATCCTACCAGCCTGTCCTTCTCGACCAGGTATCCGCCTCGCCGCTTACCGCCCTGCTGAAGATCGGGCAAACCATCCTCCGCGACCTTTGGACCGCGGGCCTCGCAGCCTGGGTCCAGCCCCTGGTCAATTGGCCGGCCAGCCCGCGCAGTCTTCTGGTCTGGGTCGCCCTGGTCGGCGCTGCCCTGCTCGCAATGGGCGCCTACCTGTGGGCTTATCCGGTCGCATTACCCCGCTGGTTCACCAGGTTTCCGCCCCGGCATCGTTCCGTCGAGCAAAAAGACTCGCCGGTCTTAGAGAACCAACCCGCTCCTGCCGGGCCGCAGCCTTCCAGCAGTCCGGACAAAACCTCCCGGACCCTGTCCGCTCCTGGCCTATGGGCGCTGGAATACATAGGTGTCGGCCTGTTCGCCATGTTGGCGGCCGGCTGGCCTTTCTGGATCACCAACCTGCCCCTCAGCCTGGACTTTCCCTGGGACCGCACCAGCCTGTCCTTTATGACCGGCGCCTGCCTGCTGGCCGCCGGGCTGGTCGGTCTGCTGCGCTGGCGGCCGGTGCAAATCGGGCTGGTGGCCGTCCTTGTGGCAGCCTCGATTGGCCTGCACTTTCAGAATGCCAACGCCTTTCGCCGGGAATGGACCACCCTCACCAACTTCTACTGGCAGTTGAGCTGGCGCGCGCCGGGCCTGGCCCCTGGCACGCTGCTGATTCTGGACCAGCCGCCGTTCAATTATCACGTCGATAAGTTCCTCTGGCCGCTGTTGAACTGGACCTACGCGCCCGAAAGCCGTTCGCTTGAAACCCCCTACGGCCTGCGCGACTTCCACAAGCTGTGGGGTAGCACCCTCCCGCCCAAAACTGCCGCCGACCCCTTGACCCTTACGTACGGCACCCTGGCCTTCCATGGCGATACCGGGCGCGTGTTGGTCGTGGTGTACGACCCAACCGGCTGCGTGCGCGTGCTCACCCCCGATCAGGCCGGGCAGATCCAGATGTCCGAGGAACTCGCCCAATCCCTGACCCTGACCAACCTGGCGCTGATCGATCCAGATCCGCAGCATGCAGCCGCCCCTCCAGGCTTCGTCGGTCCGGAGCCCGCGCATACCTGGTGTTACTTCTTCGAAAAAGCCAGCCTCGCCGCGCAGGTCTCGGATTGGCCGGCAGTCGCCAGCCTGGGCGACCAGGCCGCTGCCCAGGGTCTTACCCCATCCCGTTCCATGGAAGGTTTCGTGATTGCCGAAGGCTACGCCCGCCTGGGCCGCTGGGAGGATGCCAAAAATCTCGCCCTCCGCGCGGCGCAGGAGTATCCCGCCCCCACCTGCGATTTCTGGAAACGCCTGGGCGGCGATGCAGCCGGGCTCGGCTGCAAGTAACCTTCATCAGGTCAATCGACTTTATACCAAACTGGCTTTTCCGCCATCAGCCCACCTGCCGGCGGTTATCCAATATTTTTTTCATGGCTCTCGCCAACCAGAGCAGTCCCATACCCGCAAACAGATTAAATGCCATCCAGTTATGTTTGATAAATTCGTGCCACCCATCCCCAAAAATGCTGGAAAGATACACCAGGTAAAAACTACTCGCCAGTACGAAGCTGCACAAAAAAAATGCGCTTACCTTCCGTTCTCGCCCGTCTCGCACCAGCCTGATCGATGAAACGACGAGTACCACCAGCGGCAGCCCCAGGAATATCGCCCAGCCGACCTCGCCAAACCCTGCGAATGCATATCCCCAGGAAGCAGACAGGAACTGCCTGCCTTCTTTATCCTGCCCCAGGTACGCCAGAATCGCTCCCTGCGTGCCTTGTTCCGTGAATACATGGATCGACTGCCGCACCAAACGCAAAACGATCAGCGGGTCATCCGCCAGGAGATAGGGCAGCCGGCGGTACCCTTGCTCCCACAGCGCGGGGCACGGGTTATTCCGCTGCACGCCTGTGGAATAATAATCTTTCCCAATCATCATCTTGCAATCCGGCGGCAAATTCAGGATTGCCAGCGCGCGTGCCGGGTCTCGTGCTAAGGGCAGAACCGCGCCGGTGATAGTATCGGTGATATTCGCCCGCCGCATGGGGATTGCCGCCCGGGTTGGTTGGAAGTAAATGTATAACGACCCGATCAGGCAGGCCAGCCCGGCAGCCAGAGCCATCCAAAACAGCCGCCTGTCGTGGTGTTTTTGATAAACCGCGATCGAGAAAACCAGCCCGATCAGCAGCGGGAAAAAGACGTATTGCATTTTCACCAGCCCAAGCAGCAGCAGGCAAACCGAAAACGCGAAGTATTGCCCTCCATTTGGCGCTGGGACTGCCAGAATGGCACATCCAAGCAGCATCGCGAGCAAGAAGAATACCCCCGCCGCGGGCTCGGCATAAAACGTGTTCAAGTAGAGCGCATTGACCGGGTCAGCGTACACTCCGGCATAAACGATTGCGCTAAACACAGCCGCGCCATACCCCTGTCGCCGCGCCAAAAAATACGTTCCAGCCATTACCAGCGCTGAAACCAGCAGCGCCTGGGTAACCCCAACCAGGCGCAGGTCAAACACATCCACGAACAGCCCGGACAGAATCAGGTTCGCCGGGAGCAGTAACACCAGTTGCGAGGATGGCGTGCAAAAACCTTCCTGGATGATTACGTTCGCGATGTAATATTGAATACTTGCTTCCGGGGTTGCCACCACGCGCCCCACCGGCTGTGGCGCAATCCCCATGCAATCCTGGATGCGGTACATGTCCCACGTATTGGCATACCCAATGATTCGATCGTCCAGAACGAGCACCATCAGCCGCAGAACCCCAACCAAGAAAATGAGGTTCGTGAGCGCCGCAAAACCGGTACAGCCTCGGATCATTCCTTGTTTCATCAATATCTCGCCACGGATTGGATAATTCTATTATAACGTCAATCCCTTTCTCTAACCTGATCCAATGGCCTATTGTTGATATAATATATCTTCTTTATAATGAAAACGGTCTGTAGTTCCGCAGGCATCCGGAGGGCAATATGATTGTGGATCAAAATCGCTACAAAGTTGGACCTGAAATTGGTCGTGGAGGCATGGGCGTGATCTACCGTGCCTTCGATACCCTCCTGGATCGGGACGTCGCGTTGAAAGTCCTTTCCGATAATATCACCCCCGAAGGACGCCGGCGCCTGCTCCACGAAGCCAAGACTGCCGCCCGCCTGAACCACCCCAACATCGTCTCCATTTTTGACGCTGGCGAAATCCAGGGGCAGCCCTACGTGGTGATGGAGCTGGTGGAAGGCGAAACCCTTTTTTCCTACCGCCCCGAAAATCAGGAAAAGCTGATCGAGCTGGCTTTACAGATCTGCGCTGCGCTGGACCATGCCCATTCCAGCGGCATCATCCACCGCGATCTCAAGCCGGAGAATATCATTCTCACCGCGCAAGGGAAAATAAAACTGCTGGATTTTGGCCTGGCGCGCTCCCTCACATCCAGAATGAGCAGTAAAGGCGCCATCGTTGGCACGGTCTTTTACCTGGCGCCTGAGCTGGCATTGGGGAAAGAAGTCGACCGCCGCGCGGACTTATACTCGCTGGGCGTCATCCTCTACGAGCTGCTGACCGGCCAGCTGCCCTTCTCAGGCGACGATCCGCTCACCGTCATCTCCCAGCACCTCTACGCACCTGTCGTGCCCCCCAGCACCCATCGCGCCGGGGCGCTGCCTTTCGAGCCCATCATTCTCAGACTTCTGGAGAAAAACCCGGCCGACCGGTACGCGTCGGCTCGCGAAGTTGCCGAAGCCTTACAGGCCCTCCTTCAAAAGCAGCCCGCTTCCCCCAACCCCGACCTGCCGGTTCCTTCGGAGGGGCTTCGGCTGCCTCCAATCCCGGCTGCCGGGGCGCTCCTCGAGCAGCTTGCCCGCGGCCGCATGATCGGCCGGCGCAGCGAGCTCAACCGCTTGCGCGAAATCTGGGCCAGCACCCAACAGGGAAAAGGCCACATGGCGCTGATTTCCGGCGAGCCCGGCATCGGCAAAACCCGCCTTTGTCGGGAGATGATCGTTTCCGCCCAGCTCGCCGGCGCGGTGGTCATGCGCGGCGGCTGCTATGAATACGAAGCCTCCACCCCCTATCTCCCCATCGTCGAAGCCCTGCGGGAATGGGTCCACCTGCAAAGCGCGGACACCATCCGCCACATCTTGAACGGCACAGCCAGCGAGCTGGCCAGGTTGGCGCCGGAAATCGAGAGCAAGCTGGGCCCCTTACCCCCCAACCCGCCCCTGCCGCCCAACGAGGAACGCCTGCGTTTATTTGATAACGTCGCCCGCTTTTTCCACCACATCGCCGCCGAACATGGCCTGCTCCTCTTTATCGACGACCTGCACTGGGCGGACCAGGGCACGCTCTCGCTGCTCTATTATATTTTGCGCGACCTGCGCAAAGAAAGAGTCATGCTCCTGGCCGCCTACCGCGAGATCGAGCTGGACCGCGCCCATCCCCTGGCCGCGGCGCTGGTGGAATGGAACCGCGATCGGCTCGCCACCCGCATCCCCCTGGATCGCCTCGCTTACGAAGATGCCAGCGTTCTTCTCGCCACCCTGTTCGGCCAGAATACGGTGTCCGAGGATTTCGCCCAGGCCATGTACGCCGAGACCGAGGGCAACCCATTTTTCCTGGAAGAAGTCGTCAAAGCCTTAATCGAACAGGGCCAAATTTACCGCGAGAATGATACCTGGGAGCGCAAAGATATTTCCGAGCTGGCCATCCCCCAAAGCGTCAAAGAAGCCATCGGCCGGCGCTTAAACCGCTTATCCAAGAACTGCGCCGACATGCTCCATACCGCCGCGGCCTTGGGGAAAGACTTTATTTTCTCCGAGTTAGCCGCCGCCAGCCCGCTGGATGAAGATCTGCTGCTGGATGCTCTGGATGAGGCCGCCTCGGCCCAGCTTCTGCACGCCGAAGGCCGCGAAATCGTTTGTGTTCTCGCACGACAAAATCCGTGAGGTTCTCTACGAAGAATTGAACCCGGTCCGCCGCAAGCGGCTGCACCAGCGCATCGGGGAAGGCCTCGAAAAAATGTATTCCGCGGAAATCCACGGCCACGCCCAGGAGCTTGCCCATCATTTCACCGAGAGCGGCGACCTGCCCCGCAGCCTGCGCTATTCGTTGGCCGCGGCCGGCCATGCCCGCCGCTTATCCGCGTTGGATGATGCTTTGCGCTATTACGACCAGGCCCGTGAAACGGCCGAAGCCCTGGATCAAACCGGCGAGCTGGCCCGCATCCATAATGCCATGGCCGAGGTGTATTCCATCCGCGGGCCGGTCAACAAAGCCGTCGAACATTACGATCTGGCAATTTCACTCACCGAAGACTCCACCAAACGCGCCGCCATCAAAGTCAGGGCCGGAACAGAATATGCCAGCGTGGGCGACGCCCGCGGGATTGATTACATCAATGCCGCCTTGCGCGAGCTGGACCCTGCGACCCAGTCCAACGAAATCGCCCTGGCGACCGCCATGCTCGGGCGCTATTACCATTACCGCGCCATGCATTCCAAAGCCATCTCGTATCTGGAAAAGGCGCGTGCCTTAGCCGAACCCTCCCCAGATAACCCATCGCCAGATGGTCCATCGGCGGATGGTTCATCCGCGGATGCACCCGTATCACGCGGATGATCCTATCCGCCGATGCCTCCACCTTGAGCCTCATCTATTCCTACCTGGCAGGCGCCCACCAGCATCTCACCCAGTTTGAGGAAAGCATGGACTGGGCCCGCAAATGTATTCACCTGGAAAAGCGCGCCCAGGCCCCCCTCGCCGCCGCGTATGGCTACGAATTCCTCGCCGAGGATTCCATGGCGATGGGCGATTGGCGCGATGCCATCCAATATGCGCGCCAGGATCTGGAGATTGGCGAGAAAATCGGCGCCAAAGACCGCATCACCTGGTCCACCTACTGCCGCGCATTTTCGCAATTTGTGGGCGGTGATCTGACCGCCGCCGAAAAGGATGCCCGGAAAACGCGCCGGCTGGCCGATGAAATCGGCGACACCCGCGTTGCCATCATGGCCAACAGCCTGCGCGTCCAGGCCCTTGGCGACCTGGGCAGGGATGAAGAGGCCGGCATCCTCGCCGCCCAAATCCTGCAAGAGTCCGACCAGATCCAGCACGTCACCATCCAGGCCCAGGCCCTTCACGCGGTGTCCTACTGGCGCATCGGCCAGGGCGAATTCCAGACCGCCCTCGACCACTACCGGCGCGCCGAAGCATTAATTTCCAGCACCGAAAATGCCTGGATGCCCATGATGTACCGTCCCTACATGGGCCAGGTGCTGGTAGAAATGGGCCTGATTGACGAGGCTGCCAGCCTCCTCGCCGGCACCCTGACCGTCTCCCGCCACGCCAACTCGCGCTATTGCGAAGCCCAGGCCCTGCGCGCCCAATCCCGCGTCTATGCCGCCCAGGGCCAGCCGCAAAAGGCCCTGGCTGCCGTCAACCAATCCATCGCCCTGCTCACCGATCTGGATTGCAGCCTCGAGCTCGCCCGCTCCTTAGCCCAGCGCGGCAAGCTCCACCAATCCCAGGGCGCAGCCGCCCCTGCCCGGAACGATTGGCAGCAGGCCCTGGAACGGTTTATCCGGATTGGCGCCGTTGTCGATGAGAGGAATACCAGGCAGCTGCTGGCATGAAGCCGCTTACACAGCCTGGTTAGCCCCATATCCGCGGTGTGCTCTCAGTTTCATTGGCGAATGAACGCTGCCTGGGATAAACCTAGGCATACCCGCTTCAGCGCTCGAACTGCCAGCGCATGGCCCCGTTTGGCGCCGCGGTGGCAACTCCAAAGGCGGTGATGGGCGTGACGACGTAGAGGAACCAGGGCGGCGGCCCGGCGCTGGGCGCGCTGTACTCGGCGGTGAGGGCGCCGTCGCTAACGCGCGCCGGCCAGCCCTGGGCGGCGTAGCGCTGCGCCAGGCGCTGGAGGGTGTCTTCATCGGTGACCCGGACCGCCGTGCCCTCGATGACGAGGTCGAGGTTGGGGAGCGACACCGAGAGGACGCAGGCCGGGTTCTGGGCCAGGTTGCGGCTCTTGCGGGTCTGGGGCCCGCTGGTGAAGTAGATCTTTCCATCGACCCACAACGCACCCACGCCGGCGACGTGCGGCCGTCCGTCCGGGCGCACCGTTGCCAGCCAGAACGACTTCGCGGAACCGGCCTCCAACTGTTCGACCGCCCGCGACCAGGGGATCGGCTCGTCACCGTAGATGTCGAGGTTCTTCTGTTTCATCGCATGCCTCCTAGCTTGGGCCATCCTTCAGAGCTGAAGGGGCACTTTTCAATTATACCCATATAGAGTCGGCCTTGCTCAAACCTTGCCTGGAAAGTAGTCGATAAAATCTCTCTGTCAGAGATAGGGATATAATCAAGAACACACAACGCGGACTTTTTGAAACCCTGCTCGATGGTATGGACGAAAAAGCTCTTATCGTCATGTAGGCTACCGCAAGGGAATATACTAGGAGGGGTTCAGTATGAGTATTCTATCCAATAGTGTTCACACGGGATTATTTGTTGAAAATGTCGAAAAGATGGTGCTGTTTTACCGAGATATTTTGGGCTTTGAAACAGATTGGGACGGCGGACCGTTTGCCAGTTTCAAAGTAAACGATGGTGGATTATTTATGTTTGACAGAAAACAATTTGCTGAAGACGATGAATCAGCCTTATGATCCTCCGAAAGGCTTTAATCTGACCATGGAAATCGGTATCGGTGTACCAACGAAAGCGGATGTCGATCATGAATATGTTCGATTAATGGCATTAGGTGTTCACTCTGTCCAGGAACCAAAAACACAACCTTGGGGTCAAAGGAATTTTTGGATTACGGACCCCGAGGGGAATTATATCGAGGTTGGGTCATTTCAGGAGCATCTTACCGAATAAGAACACGTGACGGTATATTCCACGATGTAGTAATTTTTTTGAGAGAGCCGAGCCAGAGCAGCAAGCCGCTTCGCCCTCACCCGTCCCATCGCCGAAACGTTTCCCCACCGGCTGCTTATCAATCCTGAACTTAACACAAGAAAGAACCGAAAACATCAAAATCTGGCGGTTAATATAAGATATGATTCATTACAGGTTTAGCAAATTCATTTACATCGAAAATTAGGTAGGATCGATTGTAAACAACACATTCGGTTTCCTGGATCAAGAGTGATTAAGACATGGCATATAAGCGATCAATGTTAATTTTTCTCGTTTTTAATTTTCTCAGCTAGTTTTTTGATTGCTACTATTAGAGCCCATCCTCCCATCTCTGGTTTCACTAAAAGCCCGGCTAACCCAGCAACAACAACACTTAAAATATCAGGTGCCATGTGTTTTATAGCTCGAAATCTCTGAGCTATAAAACCTTTATTTGCCTTGTCACCCTTTTCTATTTCTCCTTGAATTTCCTTAATATTCGTCCGTAATAAAGCCTTTTCTGAATCGAGATATTTCGTTCTGATTCTATACAACGGTAAAAGGTCTCGAACAATCCTTTAATTTCATCCAAATTCAACTCTGATTTTATCTTATCTCTTCCAACAAAGTCACCGCCACCTGTATCAATGTGAACGTCACCGCCGGCAGCTATTATGTGACTTTTAGACACATTTCTAATATTGACCTGATGGGAATTATTTCCTTTTTTCATTATCTCCTCACCTCCTTCTTCTCCGTTTCTCAGGCTTGTCCTTTTGATACATATCCCTTCCAGAGACTCTGACGTTAAAATCTCTAATATTGCGTAGATCTACTCTATTCCCAGAAACTATATCTCCTAGTAAAGTATTAGCTGAACGGTGGTCTTCATAATTCACGTTTACAGGTGCATACAAACGTATGTTCTGGAGTATATTTTTTGCTTCGATCAAGAATTTCTCTGCCTCTGCTGCATTACTTGCCTCTAAGGCATTACTAACCCGTATCCTTGCCGCTTGAACCGTATCAGGATTAACATCCCTCACCTTCTTATCCCTTAACATACTATCGACGATTTTCTTTATTTGGTCGAGTCTACGCAAGATGCTTTGTGAGTTCTGAAGCTCTGCTTTTTTCTTCTGATCAAGTGTGTCTACTTGCTGTAGTGTCATTCTGCAGCACTTATCCGCTTCATTCATCGTAAGATGGATATCACTCATTGTAGATTGCAGTTGTGCATCAATGTGGCGGTACGTCTGCTGAATATTCGTGAAGAGGATAATTTGATCTTTCAGAGGTTTTGCCCAGCAGGTACCTCTTAATCTCCCTACCATTCTATCAATTTCGATTAACCGCACGATCAATTATTATATTTATATCGCTATACAAAATCTGGAAATCAGTATGCTGTTGCTCTATTTTCCTTCTTATTTTTTCTTTTTCCTCTAAAAAAACCTCAACATGAGAAATGTAATCGAGAAGCAACTGATAATCATCTCCAGTCTCGTTGAATTCTTGCTCTATCTCGATAAAATCGCTAAATAATCCTAACCAGTTATAAGATGTTACAAGAGGCGTTTTCCCCTTAAGAGAATTAAAATTACTCTGCAATCCTGTAACCTTTCGGCGTTGTTCATATGCTTCATTCTGTAACCTCGTGACCTTATATGCATGTTGTTGAATTAATAATCTTGCATCTCGTTCTAATGCCATGATGTCTTTTTGTAAAGTCGGATAACCTGCTTGGTCTCTCAGCCCGTTTGCTCTCTCCTTATATTCCTCGAAGTTGGTTTCTAAAATCCGACAGGATTTCATAATCTCAATTGTTGAGTTAGTTGCGAATTTCTCAAGTCTATTTACCAATATCGTTGTCTCGCCGTTCTCAGTGACGCGCCGTTTGACATCTGCTTCACTTCGAATGTAATGATGCCAAATTGTCTCTATTTTCTGAATTAATTTCTAAATCGCCTGGGTTTGCTTGATAAAATTATCGATCATTGCCAAAATTAAATTCATCTGGCTTTGCTTGATTACAATACCATGTATAGATGGGGCAATCTTTTCTTCAAGCACAGTGTTTTGTGCCTCTAACAATAAGCTTGGCAATTCCTTCCCTCGAAGATAATTTTTTCTTATATACCCATCTTTCGCTGGAGGGCTCACATAGTTCATTAGCCCCCTTTCTGCATCTACTGCTCTGTTGAATAACGCACTTATTTCAATAGCCATTAGTGAATAAATATGGTTTTGCAGGTTTTGAAACTGAAATTCAAAGTCAATTAATAACTCTTCAATAGCTTTAAGTTCTGGTTCAAAAACTTCTAATCAATTCTGAAGCTCAACCAATTGCTTCCAATCATGACCGTCTTGATAATCTAGTGCAAAATCCAATTGTGTTGCTAAATCTTCCAACCTTATTAAACCTTCATCCGCCTCATAATTTTCTTGATAAGAATAGGACTGACCCTTTAAGTGATATATTGCTAACGATATATCCCCAAACCGACAAATGAGATTTGCACATGCCCATTCAACATCACCAGGCTGTGAAGCATTATTGATTTCAAACTTTGCGGTATCGATACAATTCTGAACAATTTGCAAGTTTTTATTTATGCCCTCAAATCGAAAAGCTCCAAGTTTTTTGTAAAATGATAATTTCTCAAAAGCAGTTGAGTATTCCGTTGCAAGTTCATCCAGTCTCTCGGAAATGTCTTTTTTTAGGGCTTTGACGCGTTTTCGATTTTCATCAACTGTCTGAGAGGCTTCAATTATTACCTGGCTCATTAAATCGAACTGGTTTATACGTTTCTTATTCTGAGACCATACTTGTAAAATCTGAAAGTTTCTAGAAATATTAATAATAATTTCTAATGGATAAGTAACAGGCTTGACGGATTCTATAGATTGATTGATTTCTCAAATCACTTGTGCTGCTTGCTCTGCCTTAGCAAAAGCTAACTGTGTACTTTTATCTATGCGATCAAATAAAATGGGCCTCGGCCAGATTGGCCACTTCAATTCAACACGCCCTTTTATGTGGTTCTTGACACGCTGTATTTTGTCGTGCCGATCTTCGTAATCCTTCCGAGCAATAACATTTCTGTGGAATGCACGACTGGCGGAAACTGGAAGAATGAAAAACAGATATACAAGAGCAAAAACAAATATGAAAACGAAGAGCGTTCCTTGATTTTCCATTTTTTTATCAGCTTTTGAGAATCATTGTGTATATGGAAAACGATCACGATCGCCAAGCAATGAACGAAGGAGTGAATATACTTATAACAAGAATACCGCCTATAAAAAAGGATAAAACTTTGGTACATAAATTATATTCCTTTTTGTCACTGTTATGTCTCTACTGGCTTTCATTAATATAAAAAAAGTCTCCCTATGTTTTGCAATAGAGAGACGAGAGTTTGCACAGTGGAGTTTGTAAATGACAGAAATTCTATTTTGTCACACGGCAAAACTTTATTGTCGAGGGCAAGACTTTATTGTATCAATCCATATCCCTAATGCTCTCTCCTCGCTTACTCCGCCGTCACCACTGGGCTGAGCAGCCAGAAAACCCCGTCCCCTCAATATCCCCCCACCTATCCCCTGCGCGGGTGACTATCCAACCCGCTCGCGCCGTGCTATTCTCACCCCAGAACCTTACCAACCGCATCCGCCCCTATTCGTTTCCATTCGTTTTCCGGTTCCAAAACTTCTTCTCTTCTTTGCGCCTTTGCGGTTAATCTCTTCTCTCTCTTCTTTCCCCCCCGAGGTACCCATGACCCAAACCCCTTCTTCCCCCGAACGCAGCCGTGGCGGCCAGCCCGGCAACGCCAATGCCCTCAAGCATGGCTTCTACGCCCGCCGTAACCCCGAGCTCAGGACCGATGCGCTCGAAGTCCTCGATACCGAATTCCCCGGCTTCGAAGAAGAGATCCTCATCCTGCGCGTCTACATTCGCCGCATGCTCGAACAGAGCGGCTGCTACCACAGAATGGAACATGGCCTCGCCATCCTCCGCGCCCTCAGCCAGGCTTTTTCTACCCTTGCCCGCCTTTCCCGCGAGCATCGCTGCCTCACCGCCAATGCCACGCCCACCGTCAGCGTACTCCGTCAGGAGCGCGATGATATTGCTGCTGTCGAAGATCCCGTGTTTGCCTACGATGATTTTGCCGAACGATATTACTGGAGATACGGAAAGAACACCCCTCCAGGAGAAGTTTTATCCGCCTATGAGACAGCCTTAGAGCAGTCCTTTGCCGTAATCGAAGAGATTCGCCGGCGCGATGCCAGAGCCAGGGCAGCATCTTTGACCGGGGAGCAAGCCGAGCCAGAGGTGGAAACTGAGTTAGAGGTAGAAACTGAGTTAGATGAAGAAGCCGGGCCAGATGAGGATGCCATCTCGCCCTCCCCCGTCCCATCCGCCGAAACGCTTCCTCCACCGGCTGTTTCGCAGCCCGCCCTCTTCCCCGTGCAAATGGAGCCAACCCCGGAAAGTGCTCCTACCCGCCGCCCTGCCTGCCCTTCGGTTCCAGCCGGCCCGCCGGTTCCAGCCGGCGCATCTCCTTCGGAAACGGTGCCCTTAAATGAAACAGCGATTTCCATTGGAAATCGCTGCTGCCTCCTCGTCCACGCAGCCGCTTAACGCGGCCGGATGCCGCTCAATCCATCCAGGCTCCCCTGCCCCCGCATGATCCCCACGCCGCCGGGGACCCCATTCCCGTGGAGCTTCCGCTGCCGGGCAGGTCGTTCATTCGTTCTCCAGCCTGCCCGGCAGTCAATTCGGATCCCTGATGCTCTCGCTTCGCTTACTCCACCGTCACGCTCTTCGCCAGGTTCCGCGGCTGGTCCACATCCAGCCCCCGCAGCCGCGGCGATGTGATACGCCAGCATCTGCAGCGGGATCACCGTCACCACCGGGCTGAGCAGCCAGGGCGCATCCGGCACCCAGAAGACGTGGTCCGCCAGCGCGCGGCACGCGCTCATCGCCTTCGGTCGCCACCACCACCACGCTCCCGCCGCGCGCCTTGGCCTGCTCCACCTGGCTGATCATCTTCTCGTACCACGGATCCTTTGGCGCAATGGCGATCACCGGCATATCCCGGTCCACCAGCGCGATCGGCCCGTGCTTCATCTCCCCCGCCGGGTAGCCTTCGGCGTGGATATACGAAATTTCCTTCAGCTTGAGCGCGCCTTCATAGGCAATCGGCATATTGATCCCCCGCCCCAGGTACAGCGCGTTGCGCGTGTACTTCAGTTCCTTCGCCACCTGGATCACCTCTTCCTCGCGGTCCAGGCAGCGCCCTACCAGGTCCGGCACCCGCGCCAGGTCCGTCACCAGGCTGCGGCGCTGTTTTTCACTGATCGCTCCCCGCGCAGATCGGCCAGCAGCACCGCCAGCAGGTACAGGTCCACCAGCGGCGCGGTAAAGGCCTTGGTCGAGGCCACCCCGATCTCCGGCCCGGTCTGCATCGAGATATACCCATCCGCCATGCGCATCGCCTGCGAGCCAATCGCATTGACGATCGACCACAGCACGGCGCCCTTCTTGCGCCGCCTTCTTCCATCGCCGCCAGCGTATCCGCCGTCTCGCCCGACTGGCTGATCGCCAGCACCACCGTGTTCTCGTCCACAATCGGGTCGCGGTAGCGGAACTCCGAGGCGATATCCACCTCCACCGGGATGCGCGCGATCTTCTCGATCAGGATCTTGCCCACCATCCCGGCGTGCGCCGCCGTGCCGCAGGCGGTGATGACGATTTTGTTGATCCGCCTGGCCAGTTCCGGCGGTCAGGTTGAGCTGCGGCAGGCGCACCATGCCCTCGTCGAAATCCACCCGCCCGGCCAGCGTATCGTTCAGCGAGCGCACCTGCTCGTGGATCTCCTTCTGCATAAAGTGGCGGTATTCGCCCTTCTCGCCGAAATCGGGTCCCAGGCCACGGTGTGCACCTTGTACTGCACCGCCTCGCCCTCCAGCGTCGTGCACCCGCACCCCGCTGCGCTGCACCACCGCCATCTGCCCCGATTCGAGGAAGATCACCTGCCGGGTGTGTTCCAGGATCGCCGGGATGTCCGAGGCCACAAACATCTCGCCTTCGCCCAGCCCGATCACCACCCCGCCGGCGTTGCCAATCCGCGCCGCCACGATCTTATCCGGCTCCAGCGAAGACATCACCACCACCCCGTGCGCGCCCGCGCAGGTTGAGCAGCGCCTTGCGCACCGCTTCGACCAGGTCTTTTTCGATCGCATAGATAGCGGTCGATCAGGTGCACGATCGTCTCGGTATCGGTGTCGGACTGGAACACCGTCCCTTCGGCGGCCAGTTCTTCGCGCAGCTCCAGGAAATTTTCCACAATCCCGTTATGCACCACCACGAATCTTGCCGTCGCTGCTCAGGTGCGGGTGCGCGTTGCGCGCGCTCGGCTCGCCGTGCGTTGCCCAGCGCGTGTGCCCGATGCCCACCTTCCCCTCAATCGGTTGGCGGTGCACCATGCTCCACCAGTTTATCCAGCTTGCCCGCGTCCTTGCGCAGCTCGATATGACTGTTTTGCAGCACCGCCAGCCCCGCCGAATCATACCCGCGGTATTCCAACCGCTTCAACCCATTCAAAATAATCGGCGTCGCATTCTGTTCGCCAATATAACCAACAATTCCACACATAACCATCCCTCCATAAAATCAACTTTACGGTTCGCCCGCCGCCGGCCCATCCATGCATCCCATACCATAAGGTGCGCCCCTTGTGGCCGCCCATTCTACCGCATGGAAGACACCCGTAGGGGCGTGGTCCCCACGCCCGCCCGACTCAAACAATGGCAAGGCCCATGACCACCCAGGATAACACCACTCACCACCCATAAGGGCGCATCGTCAGCGGCGCTGACGCCACCGCGCCCTCTCCATATGGAGACACCACCGTGTTCCCATCGGAACCAGGTTCGCCTACCGGCAGGCATTCAATTGTTCTACAAGGGAAAGATGCAGGTCCACAAACAGGTGAAACAACCCCACCTGCGCAAAACCTATATTCGACCTGGAGGGCTTCCGCTGATCTCTCGATTTTCCCGGCGAGCAGGCTGGCAACCTGTCCGTTCCCCGGTAAACGCTGCCCTGCGGCAGCGAACCCTCTTCCTCGTCACCCTGCGATCAAACCCCCTACGCAAGGCCATGCGCTTTACTTCCCTGGAAACACAGTCTTTGCTCTCCCACCTCCATACTCCAGCATATCTGCATTATACCCGATTACTACCTACCCCTTCAATAGGATCTTTATCCACAATATTGCGGGTATTCCCTCGCCCATCTTCACCCACCGCCCAGACTACCCACCCTTCCCCGCGCCGGTTTCCCAATTCTCCCCCTCCCCCAAGTATAGCAACCCGTCCTCCTTCTCCCTGCCCCGACAACTATTTACTGATAACTGTTCACTGTTCACTGATAACTATGCATTCCAATCTGGTACAATACCCCTTAACAATTTCGCGCCGGCCAATGCATCCATTCCAACCTGCCGGTTCCGCTCCTCTGACCCTGAAAACGATGAACCTCTTCTATGCCCGATAACGCCCGTACCGTCTATTCCACCCAAACCGGCCGCATCTGCCCAAACTGCGGGCAGCCCGTTGCCGCCTGTCGCTGCAAGCGGCAGCCTGCGCGCCCCGTCGGCGACGGCGTCGTGCGCATCTTCCTAGACAAAAAAGGCCGCGCCGGAAAAGTCGTCTCCCTCATCACCGGCCTGCCCGGCTCGGACGAAGACCTAAAAATCCTGGCCGCCGAGCTAAAACGCCGCTGCGGCACCGGCGGCACCCTAAAAGACGGCGTGATCGAAATCCAGGGCGACCACCGCGACGCCCTCATCGCCGCCCTCCAATCCAAAGGCATCCGCGCAAAAAAAGCCGGCGGCTAACCTCACCTTGTTCATTCGCCAATCCACTCCACCCATAATGCATCTCCAACCTCTTCCCTGATAACTGATAACTGTTCACTGATAACTGAGAACTTCTTATGACCGACCAACAAGTAATTTTCTCCATGGTGCGCGTAGGCCGCACCGTCCCACCCAACAATAAACAGATCCTCCGCGATATTTCGCTGGGCTTCTACTATGGCGCTAAGATCGGCGTGCTCGGCCTCAACGGCGCTGGGAAAAGCACCCTGCTGCGTATTATCGCCGGCCGCGACGATGGTTACATCGGCGAGGTGGTTTTTTCCCCCGGCTACTCCATTGGTCTGCTCGAGCAGGAGCCGCAGCTCGACCCAAACAAGACCGTCAAAGAGGTGGTCCAGGAAGCCGTCCAGCCCATCGTGGACATGCTCCACCAGTTCGACGAGATCAACAATAAGTTTGCCGAACCCGACGCCGACTTCGATCAGCTCATCGCCGACCAGGGCCGCCTCCAGGAAGCCCTGGATAAAGTCGATGCCTGGACCCTCGATAACCGCCTGGAACTCGCTATGGATGCCCTGCGCTGTCCCCCTGGGGATACGTCTGTCCAGGTGCTGTCCGGCGGCGAGCGCCGCCGCGTGGCGCTCACCCGCCTGCTGCTCACCGAGCCAGATATCCTCCTCCTCGACGAGCCCACCAACCACCTCGACGCCGAGTCGGTTGCCTGGTTAGAACATCACCTGCGCGATTATAAAGGCACCGTTATCGCCGTCACCCACGACCGCTACTTCCTGGACAACGTCGCCGGCTGGATTCTGGAATTGGACCGCGGCTATGGCATCCCCTGGAAAGGCAATTACACCTCCTGGTTGGAACAAAAACAGGAGCGCATCCGCCGCGAAGAAAAAACCGAGGCCAAACGCTTGCAGACCCTTGAGCGCGAGCTGGATTGGATCCGCATGTCGCCCAGGGCTCGCCAGGCCAAGGGTAAAGCCCGCGTGAACGCGTACGAAAGCCTGCTCTCGCAGGAAACCGAAAAACGCCGTGAGGACCTGGAAATCTACATTCCCCCCGGCCCCCGCCTGGGGAATGTCGTCATCGAGCTGGATGGGGTCAGCAAAGCCTACGGCGGACCGCCTGCTGATCGATAACCTCAGTCTCAAGGTTCCCCCTGGCAGCATCATTGGTGTCGTCGGTCCCAATGGCGCCGGGAAGACCACGCTGCTGCGCATGATCACCGGCCAGGAAAAGCCCGATAAAGGCACCGTCCGCATTGGCGAAACCGTCAACCTGGCCTACGTCGACCAGTCGCGTGCATCGCTGAATGATGAAAACACCGTCTGGCAGGAGATCACCGGTGGTGAAGAGCAGATCGACCTGGGCGGGCGCAAGCGTAACTCGCGCGCCTTTGTTTCCAGCTTCAACTTCCTCGGTTCCGACCAGCAGAAAAAGGTTGGCATGCTCTCTGGCGGCGAGCGCAACCGCGTCCACCTGGCCAAGGTGCTCCGTTCCGGCGCCAACGTCATCCTGCTCGACGAGCCCACCAACGACCTGGATGTCAATACCCTGCGCGCCCTGGAAGAATCCCTGGATAATTTCGCCGGCTGTGCCATCGTCGTTTCCCACGACCGCTGGTTCCTCGATCGCGTCGCCACCCACATCCTTGCCTTCGAAGGCGACTCGCAGGTGCGCTTCTTTGACGGCAACTGGTCCGACTACGAAGCCGACCTCAAGCGCCGCTTAGGCAAAGACGCCGAGCAGCCCCACCGCATAAAATACCGCAGTCTAACGCGTTAGGATAGTCGCTATCCTGGGAAGCCCTGGGATAGCAAGACGGAGAGTCCTAATAGCCAGAAGGCAGGAAACAGGCTACATTACTATCGGTAGTCTGTTTTTGTCTCTTAAAGGAGGATAATCCCATGCTTCCATTTTTCAAAAAGAAGCAGACGAACGAAAAGGCTCAAAAGCAGAGCCGCGCGGACCGGAAAATCCAGCAAGAAGTCGAAAGACAATTATCCGAAGAGAAATATCTTAAGGAGCATAATATCCAGGTAACCGTTATGAGCGGCGTCGCCGCGCTGGAAGGCACGGTAACCGCCCCACTGCTGCTCGACCTGGCTGAAGAAGTCGCCTCCGGGGTCCCTGGAGTCCAGGAAGTTCAAAACAATCTGGAATTGGGCATCGGGCGGGTAGGGGAAGACGTTACGGAACAGAACTTGTCCTCCAATGATATACAGGTCAGCGAAGCATCCAACACCGGAGATCCAAACCTGCACCACCCCAGTACGACTGCGTTCACTGAAGTGCAGTCACAAACCCGTGAAGATGTGACTGGCGGGATAGACTCCGGAATTACTGCCGACCAGGCGGCGCAGATCGCTATTCCATCGACCGGCCAGGGCAGCAGCATAATGGACGCCGGAGCCGTGGATGCGATAAAAGAATCAGGCGCCGAAGCCCAGGAAGACCTCCTTGAACACGTTCTTACCACAGGTTTGCCAGTCGTGGACCGCGAAGGAAAGAGCATCGGACGAATCAAAGAAGTGCGCAGGACAGATTTCTTACTCAGCCGTCCCCTGGCGCGCGATATTTATGTACCCTATTTCTCCTGTGAATATGACGGCATTCAGGTTACGGTCAATGTGCTGGCAGATGAAATTGCGCATCAAGGTTGGGCCATGCCGGACCTTTTTTAGGTGAAGTGAGGGATATTCCTACATTCCATTGAGGATCATTCGGGATTTCTTTCCGCTCCCATCCTACGTATACTCATTGGGAGGAAGGAAGGTTTCCACCTGCGCTGCCGGTTTTACGGTTGTTGGGTGTTACGTGTTAGCCAGGCAGCCAAAAGCAGTGCCAGTAAACCGAAACCATCAAATAGGATAAAGCGCCTCAGGGTAGCCTGGATAAGCAAATGTCCAGGTGGAAATGTGACCAGCAAAAGGCTTTCTCCGACAAATCCAATCGCTTGCATGGTCACAGCTTCATACAAAGAAATCCGCCACCTGATCGGGTCCAGGACAGCCATTGCATAGGGCACGTTCCACATTAAAAACAAAATGCCCATTCCACGCACTATCCCTGAACCAACGACACCCCCCATTTCAAACCCTGGCGCGAAAATATCTGGTGAGACTAGAAATGCCACAGCACACTGAACGTTTACAAGCAAGATGAACCCGATAAGGGATCTAGCAATCCAGGTCCGCAGGTTTGCTTGCGTCATCCTGGCTTTCTCCTTATGGGATCTCGGGTAACCCATGCGAATACATCCTTATAACCCATTATAAGGAAGTTCGATTTAATGTTGAAAATTATGGTTAAGGATTACATTCATGATCGGTAAAGGTTTTCGCATTGGCCGGCTCTTCGGCATCAGCATTCGTGTCGATTGGAGCTGGCTATTTATATTCCTCTTAATTACCTGGAACCTAACCTCCGTCTTCAGCCAGCTTCATCCGGATTGGTCGCCGGCATCGAACTGGGGTTTGGCGTTTTTTGCGGCGCTGCTGTTTTTTGCTTCTGTCCTCGCTCACGAACTTGGCCACGCCCTGGTCGCAAAATCGCAGGGGCTTACGGTTCGCAGCATAACCTTATTCTTGTTTGGCGGGGTAGCCAACATTCAAAGCGAGCCGCGTTCCCCCAAAGATGAGTTCTGGATGGCTATTGCAGGCCCGGCGGTAAGCCTGGTCTTAGGCGCCATCATGCTGATGGTCAGCGCCGGCGATTTCATCCTGGCGGGGCGGTTTGGCCAGGCGGCTTTAAATGCGCGCAATCTATCTCCGCTCAACATAATTTTTCTCTGGTTGGGCTCGATTAATCTGATTCTGGCAATTTTCAACCTGATCCCCGGCTTTCCGCTAGATGGCGGGCGCGTACTGCGTTCCATCCTATGGGCTGTCACCCGCAATCTGCGCAAGGCCACCCGCATGGCCGCCTTCGTCGGGCAGGCTATTGCCTGGGTTATGATCGTAGCAGGTATCGCTATGGCATTTGGGCTGCGCATTCCCTTTTTTGGTACCGGGCTGATCAGCGGTCTATGGCTTGCATTTATCGGCTGGTTCCTCAACAGCGCTGCTGTACAAAGTTACCAGCAGGTTGAAATTCAAGACATCCTCGAAGGCGTGCCAGTTTCCAAGATGATGCGCCAGGACCCACCCACCGTGGAACCAGATTGCACCGTGGCAAACCTCGTCCACAAACATGTGATGGGATCCGATGATCAGGCCTTCCCGGTTTTGCAAAACAATCGTCTGGTTGGCATCGTTACCCTGGATGACGTTCGACGCGTGCCTCAGGATGAATGGGACCGCGTTATGGTTCAAAACATAATGACCCCTCACCAGAACCTCGTGACCGTTACCCCCAATGAGGATGCCTCTCAGGCGTTGGAAAAACTAATCCAACGCGATGTACGCCAGTTACCGGTGGTTCGCCCGGCTCCGGCTGGCTACACCGCAATGATTCCTAACACTGGCGCGGATTTCACAATCAACGCTCCTTCCAATACCGAATTCATTGGCCTGCTGCGTCGTCGCGACATTATGCGCTGGCTACAGCTGCATTCTGACCTGCCAGAAAATGGCTCAGGCAGAGGACCAGAACACAGCTGATTCTTGCGTATTTGGAAATAGGAAGCATATTTTATTGTTGTGAAATATAGTAACGATGGTCACCCAAATAAGGAGAAAGAAACATGGCTGAACCCGTTCAGATTACCGAAAGCGTTATCGTAAAAGGCCCGGTTGAGGAAATTTTCGGGCTATGGTCGGATCTGGAAATGCTTCCAAGCATTATTAAAGATCTCAAAGAAGTCTCGCAAATCGATGAGTTGACCTCTCATTGGGTTGTACAGGGGCCACTGGGCAAAGATTTTCATTGGCTCGCTGAAGTTACCCGCTTCGATGAAGACCGCCGGATTGCCTGGCGCACCCTGGAGGGGGATATTAAAACCAGCGGGCAGGTCACTTTCAAGGATTTGCCAAATGACGAAACCGAACTAACCGTTATGATGCAGTACGTTCCTCCAGCAGGCAAGGTGGGCGCGGTGGTATCCAAAGTATTGGAGAATCCGCGCAACAAAATTGCGGATGGCCTGCGAGATTTTAAGGCATACGCGGAAGATATGCCCGACCGGATGCGGAAGAATAACAAGGATTAGATTTTGTACGTCTGCTTACAGCATGCAGGACATAGTCAAGATATTCCTATAAAGAAGGCGGGGCATGAAGAAGTCTGTTAAAGACATCGAAGTTTCTGGGAAACGAGTGCTACTGCGCGTTGATTTTAACGTCCCTATTCAAGATGGCCAGATTATCGATGATGCCCGCATCCGGGCATCCCTGCCAACCATCCGCTACCTTATTGGACAACAAGCCCGAGTAATCATTCTTTCGCATCTCGGCCGTCCGAATGGTTATGTGGTTGAGAACCTGCGCATGAACCCAATTGCAGCACGCCTGGCCGACTTATTACGCCAGCCGGTGGCGAAAGTCAATAACTGTATCGGCCCCGAAGTTGTGGAAGCGGTTAAGGCAATGCAGCCCGGGCAAGTTTTATTCCTGGAAAACGTTCGCTTTCACCCCGGTGAAGTTGTAAACGACACACACTTTGCCGCTCAGCTAGCCTCATTCACGGATGTTGTCGTCAACGATGCTTTTTCACTGGCCCACCGCATCCAGGCTTCAACCGTTGGAATCACCCGCTACCGCCCGGCCGTGGCTGGGATGCTGATGGAGAGCGAGTTAAAAGAACTGCTGCGCATCAGAAATAATCTTCGTCCGCCGGTCGTGGTCTTGTTGGGAGGCATCCGCCTGGCAGATAAGAGCCATTTTATCGACGATTGTCTCGAACAGGATTACCAGGTTCTTATGGGTGGGGTATTGGCAAATACGTTCCTGCGCGCAAAAGGCCTGGAAACCGGTCTATCCAGGATAGAAAACCAGGTTATGGGGCTTGCCCGTGGGTTTTTGGTCAGTAGAAGCAGCTATATAGAACTTCCTGTCGATGTGGTAATCGTCGACGCGCTCAACGAACAGGCCCGGCGCCGGGTGGTTAACATCCGGCATATACCCCGAACAACCTATATCGTTGACATTGGTCCGAGCACCATCGACCGGTACAGCCAGATCATCGAAAATGCAGGAACCATCATTTGGAATGGCCCTTTGGGGTTGGTCGGATTCCCATCTTTTTCCAAAGGAACCGATGCTCTAGCACGGAAAATCGCCAGTCTGGAAAGCACATTTAAGATCGCTGCTGGAGGCGATACCAAAATTACTTTGGATCGTCTTGACCTTGCCGGACAATTTGATTATATCTCCACCGGCGGAGCAGCTTTTCTGGATGCTCTGGGGAGTGAGGCGTTGCCGGCAGTCAAAGTGTTGGTCGATGAAGAAAAACAAGTGGTCATCACCGCCGCCAACGAAGAAAATCCACCCGAAGAAAGGTAACAGTGTATGAATCAGAATACAAACACGCACACGCGCTCTCAAACCCGGGCCAAGACGCAAACCCGGTCAATGGACGAGCTGCAGGATACCGCCTGGCGCTTGAGCCGTGAGATTATTGAGATTACGACCCTGGCTGGTTCAGGTCACCCCTCCAGCTCGCTTTCCGCCATCGATATACTCACTGTGCTCTACCTTGGCGGTGTAATGGTTTACGACGCCGACCATCCAGAATGGCCGAATCGCGACCGGTTTATATTGAGCAAGGGGCATGCTTCTCCAGGGCTATATGTCATTCTGGCAGAAGCCGGCTATTTTTCCCCAGATATGCTGCCCACCTTGCGCCAGTTCGGCAGCCCACTGGAAGGCCACCCGGTATACGGGAAACTTCCCGGTGTTGAAGCGTCCACGGGTTCTTTAGGACAGGGCCTTTCCATGGGCCTCGGTCATGCGCTGGCTGCCCGTGTGGATAACCGGAACTATCGCGTATATGTGATGATCGGCGATGGCGAATCCGATGAAGGTCAGATCTGGGAAGCAGCTATGGCTGCGGCAAAGTATAAGGTGAATAACCTCACCTGTATCCTTGACTTCAACCGGTACCAGCAAACGGGTCCCGTTAGCCAGATTATGCCCACCCTGATGCCGGTCAATAAGAAATGGGAAGCCTTCGACTGGGCAGTTTTTGAAATCGACGGCCATGACCATCGTCAGATTTTGGATGCCTTTAATCGCTCACGAGAAGTGCATGGGCAGCCGCAGATTATTATCGCCCATACGGATAAAGGCCGGTTCCTGAGCCCCTTCGCACAGGATAAAGCGAGCCACAAACATGGTGTGCCATTGACCGAGGAAGAAGCCAAAGTTGCCCTCGCCGAGCTTGACCAGCAGCACGAAAAGAATCTCCGCGAGCGAGGAACGAATAAAGAAAAAGGTAGGTAAAAATGGAGATAGGAAAAGGACTCGGTTTGAAGACGGGCAAAGCCACCCGGGATGCCTTTGGCGAAGCGCTTAAAGAAATCGGGGGCGAGAACCGCAATATCGTTGTAATTGATGGCGATGTAGGAAACTCCACCCGCACCGAATATTTCGCAAAGGCCTTCCCTGACCGCTTTTTCCAGTTAGGCATCCAGGAGAGTAATATGGTTTCGGTCGCCAGTGGTTTTTCTGCTGCTGGCAAGACGGCCCTGGTCGCCAGCTTTGCCGTTTTTTTGCTGGATAACGCCTACGACCAGATTCGGATGGGCATCGCTTTCCCGAACCTGGATGTTAAACTGGTTGGCTCGCATAGTGGTATTAGCATCGGCGAGGATGGACCGAGTCAGATGGCTATTGAGGATATCGCCCTGGCTACCGCCTTCCCGAATTTTACCGTTCTTGTTCCCGCTGATGAACCGGCCATGCGCGCTGCCACGCGCGCCATGTTCAAGCACCGCGGCCCGGTTTACCTGCGCACTGGCCGGATAAAAGTACCAATCGTCTATTCCGACAGCGTGCCTTTTGAGATAGGGAAAGCCAACCAGCTCCGCGATGGAAAGGATCTAACCATCATAGCCTGCGGTATTATGGTCGCCGCAGCACTTGAGGCAGCTGAGCAGCTTAGCCACCTGGGTATTCAGGCTCGCGTGCTCGATATGCACACCATCAAACCGCTTGACCAGGCCGCTGTAGAGCGCGCCGCCCTGGAAACCGGTGCAATTGTCACCGCCGAAGAGCATCTGCTGGAGGGGGGATTGGGTGCCGCGGTCTCCCGCTGTGTGGTCGAGCACAACCCGGTGCCAGTGGAATTTGTTGGCATCCATGATACCTATGCACAATCCGGAGCTCCCCAAGAATTATTAGAAGCCTACGGCCTGACGTCAGTGAGAATTGTTGAAGCGGCTCAAAAGGCGCATGGTCGTAAACAGGTAGAAATGACGAATGGCAAAGGTACGTAGCCAGACGATCAGTAATAGTGGCATCGCCGAAATTTTCAGCCGCGTGGCCGATATTCTGGAGATTGAGGGCGCCAATACATTCCGGGTACGGGCCTATCGTAACGCAGCGGATATCATTGGCCGCATGCCCAACAATATCGCAGACATGGTTAAAAATGATGCGCCGCTCACCAAAATACACGGCATCGGTCCAGACCTGGCCGAAAAAATCAAGGAAATCGTCGAAACCGGCAATCTGAAACAACTGAAAGAAATTGAACAGCGCACACCTTCTGAAATGGTCAGATTGCTCAAGATTGGCGGATTGGGCCCGCGCCGGGTGATGACCCTTTACGTAGAATTGGGCGTGAAAAATGTCAAGGACCTGCAAAAGGCTGCCGAACAGGGCAAAATCCGAGCGCTGTCTGGTTTTGGGGAGAAGATCGAGCGCAATATCCTTGCTGACTTGCACAACAAACAACCCGGTTCGCAACGTTTCCGCATCGACAAAGCCGAAAAGATCATCGCCCCGCTGATCGAATACCTGCACCAATCGGGCAAGATCGAAGAACTAGAAATTGCCGGCAGTTACCGGCGTAGAAAAGAGACGGTTGGAGATATCGATATCCTGGCAATCAGCGAGGCTGGGGGAGAGGTGATCGATCATTTTGCCCGATATCCTGGCGTGCGGGAAGTAATGATGCAGGGCGAAACCCGCTCAACCGTGATCCTCAGCTCTGGACTGCAAGTCGACTTGCGGGTTGTGCCGCGTAAAAATTATGGCGCGGCAATGCTCTATTTTACCGGTTCTAAGCCGCACAACCTGCATTTACGCCTGATGGCGATCGAGCGGGGTTGGAAAAATAACGAGTACGGCTTATTCGAAGGTGAAAAGCAGATTGCCGGTGAGACAGAGGAAGGCATGTACCAGGCCCTCGGCCTGCCCTGGATCACGCCAGAACTGCGCGAGGATAACGGCGAAATCGAAGCAGCGCAGCAAGAGCGCCTGCCAGAGCTCGTGACTCTGGCGGACATCCGTGGTGATCTGCAATCCCATACCCGGGGAAGCGATGGTCGCGCCGGGCTCGAAACGATGGCAAATACCGCCCGCGGGCTTGGCTACTCCTATCTGGCAATTACCGACCACTCGCAATCGCTGCGTATCGCCCATGGCCAGTCCAATGAAGCATTGGCGCGCCAGATGGATGAGATTGACCGGCTCAACGAGAACTGGAATGATTTCCGACTGTTAAAAAGTTGCGAGGTCGATATTCTTGAAGACGGCTCGCTTGATCTGCCGGACGAAATCCTGGCTCGCCTGGATCTTTGCGTTTGCTCTATACACTCGCTATTTAGTATGCCTCGCGAAAAACAGACCGAGCGTATTTTGCGCGCCATGGACAACCCGTATTTCAACATCTTTGCCCATCCTACCGGTCGGCTGTTAAATCAGCGCCCAGGTTACGAAATTGATCTTGAACGCATTCTGATTGGCGCAAAGCAGCGCGGCTGTTTTCTGGAAATCAACGCGCACCCTGAACGCCTGGACCTGAACGATACCGCCGCCCGCCTGGCAAAGAACATCGGTGTAAAGCTTGCAATCTCCACGGACGCGCACTCTCCCTCGGAGTTGGATTATATGCACTATGGCGTTGAGCAAGCCCGCCGGGGCTGGCTCGAGACAGGCGATGTGCTCAACACCCGTTCCTGGGAAGCGCTAGGGAAGCTTCTGGATCGTTGAATCGTTCTTCGACCAAAGGATACCCATTTACCTGGAAAGGTCTGGCGCAGCTGCCAGATGTACGGTTACCAGGCAAACTTCCCTTGCATCGCTTCATTGAAAGTTATCACTATTCCTCTGATTGGAAACAATTATACGCAACCTTGCCGGTTCCGTGGGGTTTTAAACCGAAACCCCATTGAATTGAGGCATTGCATGCCCTCCATAAACGGACCCCGTATTCGCCTTCCCCATACCGGCAGTTCGAAAGATGAAGTCCTGGCTGCCATGCGAGCTGCCAGGGATCATGATGTGCGCTGGCGCGAAGGGCGCGTCTTCAGTCTGGTCTTTAACGCTGGCGAAGAGATAACCAGCCTGCTCAAGGAGGCCCATGCGCTGTTCTTTTCGGAGAACGGTTTAAATCCAACTGCCTTTCCCAGCCTGAAAAATTTCGAAGCAGAGGTTGTCTCCATGTGCGTAGGCCTGCTGGGCGGCGGTAATTCTGCGGCTGATGCGGGTAACCAAGTGATTGGCAACCTCACCTCAGGCGGCACCGAGAGTTTGCTCCTGGCCGTTCTGGCAGCCCGAGAGTGGGCTAAGCAAAATCGGCCGCAGGTTACGCACCCCGAAATCGTAGTGCCCGCCTCCGCCCATCCGGGCTTTGATAAAGCCGGTCATTATTTTGGTGTTCGCATTGTCCGTATCCCTACCCGTGCGGATCTCCGCGCGGACCCTGCTGCAATGGAAGCCGCCATCACTGCCAATACCATTCTCATGGTAGGTTCCGCTCCTTCCTACCCCCATGGATTAGTCGACCCTATCTCCGAGCTGGCCGGGATTGCACAGGAACACGATCTGCTCTTTCATGTAGACGCCTGCGTTGGGGGACTGATATTGCCCTTTGTGCGCCGCCTGGGATACCCGGTGCCGGATTTTGATTTCTCCATTCCCGGCGTAACCTCGATGTCTGCTGATCTGCACAAATACGGGTACTCCGCCAAAGGCGCTTCGCTGATCCTGTTTCGCACCAGCGCGCTGCGCCGCTGCATGTTCTTTGCCACCACGGATTGGGCTGGCGGTGTTTACGCCTCGCCAACCCTCGCCGGTACCCGTCCAGGCGGACCCATCGCCGCGGCCTGGGCGGTGATGAACTTCCTGGGCGAAGAAGGCTACCTGGCGCTAACCGATAGCGTGATGCAAGCAGCCAGGAAAATCCAATCCGGAATTCAATGTATTCATGGATTGAAAATCTTAGGCGATCCAGAACTGAGCATCATGGCTATTGCATCGGATTCTATGAATATTTACGAGGTTGGCGACGAGATGGCCCAACTCGGTTGGCAGTTAGATCGCCAGCAATTCCCGCCCAGCCTGCACCTGACTCTCAGCCCAATCCACGCTCAAGTCGCCGATGCATTCCTGGCCGACCTGGCGAAGGCTGCTGCAAAAGTGCGCCGGCCCAACATGCGGAAAAGCGCCAATACGCTGGTCGTTTCAACCGCTAACCTGTTCGCGCGCTGCCTGCCTGCCGCATGGCTCTCCCGATTGACTGCCCGAGCCTCATCCCTCCTGGGAGGCAGCGAAAGTGGCCTACCTGAACGCTCTGCGGCGCTTTACGGTCTCATTGGCTCACTCCCGAACCGGGGTGATCTAAAAGAAATGGCTCTCGATCTTATCGATCAAATGACGCGCGTAAAAACCAGATGAATTGACTGATTGGCTTTTCTCCAAAGGTTCTCGATGGAAAAAAAACAAACTCCCCAGCTTTCCTTGCTAAACCGGCTTGTATATGGATCGGGTGATTGGAGCATCGCCAGTTTTGGCACCCTCCGCCAAATTTTCTACGCAATTTTCCTCACGGATGTAGTTGGCCTGGATGCCCGCCTGGCGTCACTTGCCGCGCTTGCCGGCATCATTTGGGATGCGGTAAACGACCCGCTGGTTGGCACTTTAAGTGACCGGATCCACACCCGCTGGGGGCGTCGCCGCCCATTTTTGCTATTTTTCTCCATACCATTCGGGTTATGCTTTATGCTGCTGTGGTGGGCGCCCCCTTGGGAGAGCCAGGTCGCGCGCATGGTCACCGTGATGGCGGCCTTTATGATTAGCGACACCTTTCAAACCCTGGTAAGCGTTCCGTTTTATGCACTGATGCCGGAGATTGCTCCGCAATACGACCAACGCACCACTCTGGCCGGGTATCGCATGGTTTTTAACCTGCTGGCATCCCTGGCTACCGCAGTTTCTGCGCCCATGATCGTTAAAGCGGGCCTTAGTGCCGGTTGGACACTTCAGCAGGGTTACCTGGTCGTCTCAGCGCTGTTTGGTGGTCTGGCCATCCTGCCATTTTTAGCTATTTTCTTCACCGTTCGGGAAAAAACCAGTTCGGACCAGAAAAATTCCCCAGCGCAGCCCCCCTTTCTGCAAATTGTACGGACCGCCTGGAGCAATAAGCCATTTCGCTTCGCCACTCTGCTATACATGCTTAACTGGATCACCTTTGACCTGGTTGCATTAATGCTGCCTTTCTATCTCACCTATTGGATTGCGCAGGGCAACCTGGTCGCGGTAGTCCCACTTTTTGGAGGCACCCTTGCCCTTGAGTTGCTTGTGCTGGGACTATTGTTAGTCACAGCCGTAATTGCTGTTCCGCTCTGGACCTGGCTTGCCAATCGTCTGGATAAACGGACTGCGTACATCATCGGAATGAGCTTCTGGGTAGTCGTCCAACTGCTCATCTTCAGTTTGTTGCCAGGGGAAATCAATCGCATCGTATTGCTGGCTGTTCTGGCTGGGCTGAGCGTATCCACCGCCCACGTTCTTCCAGATGCCATCTTCCCGGATGTAATCGAGTGGGACGAGCTGCGTACCGGCCAGCGCCATGAAGGCATTTATTATGGGGTGAAAAATTTCATCCGCAAGCTCACCGGCGCGCTGGCTACCTTCATCGCGCTTCAGGCGCTGGGCTGGTTCGGTTACCAGTCCCCGCCTTCAGGTGTGACACACTTTTCCCAATCAGCTTCCACGCTGGCCGCCATCCGATTTATGACCGGACCAGTGGGCGCCCTGCTCCTGGTCAGCGCGGTTGTCGTGGCCTGGTTCTACCCTCTGACCCGCGAAAGGCATGCGCGCATCCTCAGCGCCCTGGCCCGTCGCCGCAAAAAGGCGGAAGCCACGATTGGGGATTAATCCAGCCTGTACTGGGAAACTATCTTCCAGCGCTCTTATAATTCTTCTTAGATTTGCAATATAATCGTTACTCATGGAGGAATAAAATGAGCAGTCTCTTACCGCGTGTAATTGCCATACTTACCACCACCCCTGACCGCTGGCGGGCAATAACCAGCAATATTCCATTAGATTTACTCTTGGAGAAGCCCTTACCCGGCGAATGGTCAGCGTTGGATTGCTTGCAGCACCTGATCGATACCGAAAATATCTTCCAGTCGCGCTTATTGGCTTTCCGTGAGGGACGTGACTTTCCCGCCTTTAATCCCGATGAAGAGGGAACAAAACTTGAAAATCCCTCCCCCGCTGCCATAGCTGAGGCTTTCGCCAGCCAGCGCGCCGCGAGCCTGCTCCGCCTGGATCGTTTCCGACCGACCGATTTCAGCCTGCATGCCGGTCATGCTGAGCTTGGCCCGGTCACACTTGAGCAGATGATCAACGAGTGGGCCGCTCATGACCTGAACCATACCGTCCAGGCGGAACGAGCGCTCATGCAGCCGTTCCTGCGCGAATGCGGCCCCTGGCAAAAATATTTTTCCGACCACTTGATCGTCAGTGAATAATCTTTGTCTTGTGGAACCAAATATCTATGAGGCCATCAGAACCAAGCGCTATTTATGCTGTTCGGCACAAGTGAGCCATAAATGCTCTCATTTCTGATTAATCGATACTGGTTACAATTGCGGTGAATAAACGCATAAGAGCTGACATCCATAAGATTGTTCGTGCTGATAACATATCAGTACTTCAGATTTCGCATGTCCATTGACACCGTCATCTTCATCTGCGAGGTCGCATGATGTCCAATCCATCTGGCAAACCAAAACCTCCCCGGCAGTACCCACCCTTCTGGGAAAAAAGCGTCCCTATTTTCCTTGCTATTTTAGGCTTGGCCGTTCTTACCCTGCTGGTTATAATCTTCATTGTAGCAGCTGGCCGCGGCGGTGTTTTTTAAATTTTCAACGGGAGCTACCTAAAAATGAATCTGAATTTCTGGATCCCTTTTGTTTCCGCATTCGTCAGTAGTGTATTTGCGGTGGCCGTTTTCGACCGGTATATAAAGAAGCGCGGCGCACACCTGCTGTTATGGGGCATTGGCATGGTCTTTTATGCCATTGGCGGGGCTTGCGAAGCATTTTATGGCGCTCTGGGTTTTGATGACCTGGCATTCCGCTTATGGTATCTTTGCGGGGCCATCCTGGTCGCGGCCTGGTTGGGCCAGGGCACCGTTTATTTGCTGGCGCGTAGAAACATCGCCAATATTTTAATGATCTTGCTGGCGTTAGGATCGTTTTACGCGGCTGGGCGCGTTTTCACCGCCCAACTCGACCCATCCCAAATGATCGCCAGCATTCATACTGGCAGCGAGTTGAGCGGTCAGGCTATTGTCACACCAGGCGTGCGCAGCCTGACCCCTCTGTTCAACCTGTATGGAACCATCACCCTGGTGGGCGGTGCAATGTATTCCGCCTGGTTGTTTTGGCGCAAACGCGTTCTGCTAAACCGCACCATCGGCAATATCCTGATTGCTGTGGGCGCGATTGCTCCGGCCTTTGGCGGCGCTTTCAGCCGTTTTGGCATCCCGAATGCGCTTTACATCGGTGAACTGCTCGGCACGATCTTGATGTTTATTGGCTTTGTCCGCGCGACAACTCCCGTAGAGCAAGAAAAGGAAGTTACCCAACCCGCGCCTGGTATTATCGCATCATAATCTGGAGGATAAATGAACCATCGCGAACGTGTTGTTGCTGCCATCCGTCACCAACCTGTAGATCGCCTGCCAGTTGACCTGGGGGGCATGCGCTCAACCGGGATTATGGCGATCGCCTATGATCGCCTGAAAAAGCATCTGGGAATCCAGGAAGGTGACCTCTATGTTTTTGATACTGGTCAGCAATTAGCGTATGTAGAAGAACCGATACGCCAGCGTTTTGGCTGTGATGTGGTCATCCTCGATGGTGGCCTGTTGGACGGCTGGCGCGATTATACTCTCCCAGACGGAACAGCGGCAAAAATTACCGCCTCTTTCCGCACAGAACCAGACGGTACAGGAGGGGAATATTCCCTGGACAGTACGGGAAGCCGTAGCGGGCACCGCCCTGCGGACAGTTTCTATTTTGATACCATCTCCATTCCACCGCTGGCCGAGGCCGAGTCAATCGCAGACCTTGACCGCTACCAATGGAATACCTTTACCGATGAGTCCCTGGAAAAGCTGCACCGAGAAGCCAAACGCTTATATGAGGAAACGGATTATGCCATTCTCGGTTCATTTGGCGGCGCATTCCTGGAAGGCGGGCAGGGCTTGCGTGGTTGGGACCAGTTTATGATGGATATCGCCGGAGACCGGAAATTCACAGAGGCCCTGCTCGACCGCATGCTGGAAAATTCCCTCCGCAACGTCGCGTTGTACCTGGATGCCGTTGGCGACTATATCCAGGTCATCCAAATGGGCGGCGATATGGGCACCCAAAACGGTCCACAGATCCGTCCAAAAACGTATTATGAAATCTTCCAGCCGCGCGAGAAGGCCCTGTGGGGACAAATTCACCAGCTCAGACCAGAGATCGGAGTGTTCTTACACTGCTGTGGGGGCATTTATGAATTACTCCCTGGTATCATCGATGCTGGATGTGATATTTTGAACCCAGTTCAAATCAGCGCTCGCGGGATGGATCCCACACGCCTCAAACGTGAGTTTGGCGATAAACTCTGCTTTTGGGGCGGCGGATGTGATACTCAAACCGTGCTGCCTTTTGCTACTCCAGAAGAAGTTTACCAGCACACTTGCCAAAACATCGAAACTTTTGCGCCTGGCAGCGGATTTGTATTCAGCCAGGTCCATAATATCCAGGCCGGCGTGCCAGCGGAAAATATCTTGGCAATGTTCCAGGCCATTCTGGACTCACAAACAAAACAATAACCTGGCATATTTTGGATAGGTTCGGAAAATGGAATATTCTACCGCTTCGTTTTTTTTAGCGATTAAGCAAGGCGACATAAACACAGTAGAAGCGATGCTTGCCCAGGATCCAGAGCTCACCAAAGCGCATGACTCTGGTGGGCTTTCGGCCGTCCTGACTGCCATTTACTACGGCCAGACCACCATTGCCAACAGGTTAATCGATCTTGGCGCCCCACTGGATATATTTGAGGCCTGCGCGGCAGGAAAGATAGACAAGGTACGCGATTACCTCGATGAAACCCCCTCTCTGGTAAATGCCTGGGCGCAGGATGGATTCCAACCCCTTGGGCTGGCCTGCTTTTTCGGACACCCTTCCATCGTCGAGATGCTTCTAATGCGCGGCGCGCAGGTGAACTCGCCTTCGCGCAATCCCATGAAAGTTCTGCCGTTAAACTCGGCGGTTGCCGGGCAGCATCTGGAAATTGCCCAGCTTCTGCTGGAACACGGAGCAGACGCTAATGCTCGCCAGGGTGAGGATTTCACCCCCTTGCATGGCGCCGCTCAAAATGGGCAAGCAGCTATGGTCCGCCTGCTTTTCGAGCACGGAGCCGACCCTTTCGCTACAAACGCCAATGGCAAAACCCCAGCTGATCTTGCGTTGGAAAGCGGCCATCCGGAAGTGATCGAGATTCTGAAATAACCTGATGACATAAAGGGAGACAGGTTCTTCCTCACTATACCGGGCAAACAGCTCTGGTAGATTTTTGCGACCGCCTGTAAAACCTGATTGCCCAATATTAACGCGCGTTTTCTATGGCAATCGCTGCCTGGTCGGCAAAACACTGTAGTCGTTCCGTATGAAATCCGAATCCAATTTTGTTAGGTTAAACCCTTCCGAGCCGATCATTAAAAACAAATTCGATAACCCATCAGCAATCTGAATTCGCTTAATTCCATGGTAAGATCGATCAATCACACAGCGGAGGAAATTCTTGGATCCCAAAACACCGAATGGGCATATTCTTGCTCGTCAGCCGGCGAACGGCCGCAGCGGGCAGACAGTAGAAGCGTTTAAACGTGCACTGGTTGATAACCTTTACTACGCTCGCGGTCAGGGAGCGTATACTGCTGGCCAATATGATGTTTATGTAGCTCTTGCGTATACAATCCGAGATATTTTGATGGATCGCTGGCGTAAGACGATCGATGCATATGTGGCGCAGCACCCAAAATTCGTTTACTACCTGTCAGCTGAATACTTGCCCGGTCGCCAGATCACCCAGAATTTGCTTTATACGGATATGACCGATACAGCCCGCCAGGCTTTGTCTGAGTTGGGTTTTGACCTGGACAAACTGATCGAATTAGAACCCGAGCCGGCTCTTGGGAACGGCGGTCTTGGGCGCCTTGCCGCGTGCTACCTGGACTCGCTGGCGACGCTTAATATTCCGTCGGTCGCATATGGGATTAATTACGAGTTTGGCATCTTTAAGCAATCCTTTAAGGACGGCTGGCAGGTTGAAAGTCCGGATGAATGGCTCTATTATGGCAACCCATGGGAGTTTCCCCAGCCTGATAACCGTGTTGAAGTTGGCTTTGGCGGTCACATTGATCACTTTACCGATGATCAGGGCCGTTATCGGGTGCATTGGGTGCCTGCTGAAACAATCCTGGGAGAACCGGCCCATGTTCTGGTGCCCGGTTTTAAAACTGGAACGGTGAATATGATCCGGTTGTGGCGAGCAAAAGCCAGCCGAGAATTTGACTTTCAACTTTTCGATGTTGGTGATTACTCTCGCGCTGCCGAACAAAAAATTCGCTCGGAAAATATCAGCAAAGTGCTTTATCCAAATGATAATACACCGCAAGGCCGCGAGCTGCGCCTTAAGCAGGAGTACTTTTTCGCTTCCTGTTCCCTACGGGATATTATCCGCCGGTTCCTCACGTTTAACGAAGATTGGCTTACATTTCCCGAAAATGTCGTGATCCAGCTCAACGATACCCATCCTGTGATCGTCATCCCTGAACTTATGCGCCTGCTGGTTGACGAATATGAATTGAATTGGGATACAGCCTGGAAAATAACCACGCAAGTATTCGCCTACACCTGCCATACCCTGATGCCCGAAGCGCTTGAAAAATGGCCGGTTGCGCTTTTCGAGCGCTTGTTCCCTCGCCACCTCGAGATCATTTATGAAATCAACCGGCGCTTTCTAGATACCGTATTGTCTCAATTCCCCGGTGACAAAGAACGCCTGATACGCATGTCAATCATCGAAGAAAAGCCCGAACGGTCGATCCGCATGGCGTTCCTGGCTGCCGCTGCCTGTTTTTCGATCAATGGGGTTGCGGAATTACATACGAACTTGCTCAAACGACAGGTGCTGCGGGATTTCTTCGCCATGTGGCCAGAAAAATTTAATAACAAAACAAATGGCGTCTCACCGCGCCGGTTTATTCGTCTGGCTAATCCACGTCTGTCAGACCTGATCACCCAAACAATTGGCAATGCTTGGCCCACAAACCTGGAGGCGCTGACAGCGCTGGAACCTTTTTCAAAGGATCCCGTATTCCAGGCCAGTTGGGTGAAAATTAAGCGCCAAAATAAGGTGGATTTATCCGCTTTGATCCTGGAACAAACCGGTATTACGGTGAGTCCAGATTTAATGTTCGATATTATGGTGAAACGCCTGCATGAATACAAGCGCCAGCTGCTCAAAGCGCTGCATATCATCACCCTATATCAGCGGTTGAAGGCGGACCCTGAATTCGATCTGGTCCCACGAACATTCATCTTCGGCGCAAAATCCGCTCCCGGATATCATATGGCAAAGTTGACCATCAAGCTGATCAACTCCATCGCAGATGTAATAAACCAGGACGAAACCATCTCAAACCGGTTGAAGGTAGTCTTCATGCCGAACTTCAACGTCAGTATGGGTGAGAAGATCTATCCGGCGGCAGATTTATCGGAACAAATATCTCTGGCGGGCTTCGAAGCCTCTGGTACGGGCAACATGAAATTCGCCCTCAATGGCGCGCTGACGATCGGCACACTGGATGGAGCCAACATAGAAATTCGCGATCGGGTTGGCGCGGAAAACTTTTTCCTCTTCGGCCTTACCACTCCTGAAGTGCTGGCTTTAAAAAGTGGGCAGTATAGGCCTATGGAGGAATACCGGCGCAACCCAGAGTTGAAAGCTGCCTTGGACGCAATTTCATCCGGTTTGTTTTCGCACGGCTATACGGAGCTTTTCCGACCTATTGTGGATGAGCTGATGATGCGAGATACATACCTGCACATGATCGACTTCCCAGCATATATCATCCGCCAGGACGATGTCGACCGGGCGTACCGCGATAGCGAGGCATGGACTCGAATGTCCATCCTCAATACCGCGCGATGCGGTTTCTTTTCCTCGGATAGAGCTGTGCAGCAGTATTGCGAGGAAATCTGGAAAGCGAACCCGATAAAATGGTAAATAGGCGATCCGCCGCTGGAATTCCGGCGGCGGATCGCCTATTTACGCATCTTTAAGCAATCTACTTCTTAAGGTTCGTCCATCTCCCGATCATCCACATTTGGGTCCAGGGGATCGCCCGACTGAAGATCCGCATCTCGAATTCGGTCATGGCTGGCTCGCAGCGGTTCTTCAGTCATCGGCTGGTTCTCACCGGTTACCGGGACAGCCTGCGCAGAATAAACTCCTGCAGGCGCCGGGGTATGCGCAGCAACAGCCGGTTCTCCGGAAAGCGAACTGGGGGCGTTCAGATTTGCACCAGGATCAACGCCTACTCCCAGCCTGTCAACCAGTTCACCGCCCAGCCAGGCAGTAATTGTAGCAAGGATTATCCCGGCAAAAGAAAAGAACAATGCCAGAGCGGGTGGAAAAATAGTATCCGCTCCATTCCGGATTATCCAGCTGATTGCAAACAAAACGACAACGATAACATTGCCGATGCCATGCGTTGCAGCGATCGCCTTGGCGCGTGTTCCCGGCGGGATGGACAGATAATCACGCAGTCCAAAGACGGCCGCCAGCAGCCCGCCGATGATGCCACCGGCGATATTAATGAATGACACAGTCGGGAAGATGGAGCTGCGCGTGATTAAGTAGAGGATATCGCTGATTACGGCCATCACGAACAGGCCTATCGGTAACACAATCAACATCGGGTGGATCGGGTGCCCAAAGGCTTTGGCTCTGCTTTCCATCGGTAGATTCCTCCTGTTTAATCACCATTATGGACAGCAACAGGTTATTTATCTACCCCGGAAAGCCCTACCGGCGGGTGGTGTATTCCCTTATTATGCTGGTCGTTACTTTATTTACGACCGTATGATTTGGTTCTATTCAAGAAAATCCTGTTTCACTGGATACTCAAGAAATATAAACGCAGGATCTTGATCTCCTCGAAGGTTATCGCCCCATTCAAACGGTCATAGATCGGGCGCAGAAAATCGACACCCTCTGCTGCAATTGCGGAAAGAACCGTCTGCTGGGCCATTTCGGAAAGATTGGATAGCTGCCGTACATCTTCCGCCGGACGCAGCGGCTTGCCTTCCATAGCGTAACGCGTCAGGTGATCCAGAATCGTGCTGGCTTTTACCCCATACTGCTCCATCAATTCATGCAGCGAAGTTCCGGCGTTGTATGCATCCCCCACCACCGTGTGGCGCATCCGGGTCGCACCGGGTAATTTGGTTTCCGCCCCTTGCGTACCAGAACGGCCATTTCCTTTTCCGGCCCCTTTTGGCTTTTCGACGATTCCGCGGTGAGCGCAATAGGCCTGGATCAGATCGAGAAAGATGTCGCCATAGCGCTGCAGTTTAACGGACCCGACGCCGTTCATCCCCATCAGGCTTTCCAGACTCAATGGGAAATAGGTTGCCATCTCCACCAGGGTGCGGTCTGAAAAGATTACATAAGGCGGCACCCCGGCCTTATCTGCCAGTTCTTTCCGTTTGCCGCGCAGGATTTCGAACAGGTCGCGATCATGCCCGGGCTTCTCCGCTTGCCCGGCGGTTTGGCGCTTCTCCAGAATCCCCAGGATTGTCTCGCGGTTCTTCAAAGCATCGTATGCCTTCTGGCTTAAGCGCAAGCTGCCGTGCTCGTCCTGGACGAGGAATTCCTTCTGGACCAACTGGCGGGCAACCAGCATCCACTGGTCGCGGGTTATATCTCTGCCGATCCCATACGTAGAAAGGTTCTGGTGACTGAACTTCAATACTTTTTGGTTTTCCGAGCCCAGCAGCACGTCCGTCACATGCACCATGCCAAATCGTTCTCCGGTGCGTTTTACGCAGGACAGAAACTTCTGCGCATGGACCGTAATATCTACCTGTATTTTCTCGCCCGCCCGGCAGTTATCGCACATGCCGCAGTTATCCGTGGCATAACGCTCACCAAAGTAGCCCAGCAGCGGTACCCGGCGGCAGATATCGCTGTCGGCATAACGCGTCAGCGCATTGAGATGCTCGTATGCGACCTGACGTTCCTGGCCTTCTTTTTGATCGATGAAATACTTTAACTTCTGGATGTCGCCGTAGCTGTAAAGCATGAGGCAGTGCGCGGGCAGGCCATCGCGCCCGGCGCGTCCAATTTCCTGGTAATAGCCCTCGATGCTCTTGGGCAAATCGTAATGCAAGATAAAACGCACATTGGGCTTATTGATCCCCATCCCAAACGCGATCGTTGCTACGATGATCTGCACATCATCCCGAATGAACAGTTCCTGGTTTTTGCGGCGCTCGTTGTCCTCCAAACCGGCATGATAGGGACGGACTGAATATCCGCGCGCTGCCAGGGCAGCGGATAGGTCGTCCACTTGCTTGCGCGAAAAACAATAAATAATCCCAGACTGACCTTTATACTGCCTGAGGAAAGCCAGGGTTTGCTCCAATGGATCAGACTTAGGCGCAACTTCGATCAGCAGGTTATCGCGGTCAAAGCTGGCAATGAACTCGTTCGAGTCCGCAAAGCGCAGGCTGGTCTTGATATCTTCGCGCACGCGCGGGGTGGCGGTGGCCGTCAGAGCAATGCATACCACATGCGAAAAACGCTGGCGCACCGCGATCAACTGCCGGTATTCTGGGCGAAAATCGTGACCCCACTCAGAGATACAGTGGGCCTCGTCGATTGTCAAGCAGTCAAATGGTACGGAAGCCAGCAAATCGAAGGTGCGCTGCAACATCAGCGTCTCAGGGGCTACGTACAGCAGCTTGATCTTGCCGCTGCGCACCTGAGCGATGTTCTGGCGATATTCTTCCGGTGATAACGAGCTGTTCAAAAACAACGCGGGGACGCCCAACTCGCGCAACTGGGTCACCTGGTCCTGCATCAAGGCAATCAATGGGGAAACGACTACGGTCAGACCGGGGAGGATCAGCGCCGGGAGCTGGTAGCATAATGATTTTCCGCTGCCGGTCGGCATCACAACCAGGCTATCACGGCGAAGAAGCACGTTTTCGATGATCTCCTGCTGGAGGAGTTTGAACTGATCGTAACCAAAAACGCTCTTGAGGAGTGATGCGGGGGTTGGGTCCATAGCCGATTATTATAATCGATCGCGGGTTTGGTTATCCTCTTCTTGCTTTTGCACAAGAGCTTTTTTATTGGTTCGAATGAGCAATGGACCTAACCCGCGGTTGCTGCACTTCTACCGAAGCGAGGCAACCGTAACCCCCTTCCCAACACGAGAATGGGCACGACAGTAGTCGGGGAGCAGAAGGGGCGAACTTATGCACAAGGGCTTTTTAGTATAGAGCGTGTTATGCGCTTTATTTGTAGAAAAAGGCAAGTTTTCTACGGTTTATAGGACGGGGAGTTGCTACACTTGCTACGCTACACTTGCTACACTTGCGAGGGCAAAAATGGGGCAAAAATGGCGGTCTGGTTGTACGAAATGATGGGTTTTAAACCAATAAAGTGGTGCGCGGAGGGGGAAATTTTCGGTTTGCTACACTTTGCTACACTTGTGCTACACATGGGTGGTAGGGTAAATGGAGACAGTATCCATCACCAATTCGATGGGATTTCCACCGATTTAGAAAGGCGCTTCCCTCTGGATAACACGCCGGCGCCATATGCTTCCCGCGATGAATATGATCAACGCTGCCAGGGTGCAAAAGGCCATCACCACAAACAACCCGTTGGGTCCCAGGCTGTCGAACAGCCAGCCGGTCAGAAGCGAACTGATCACCGCGGCAAGGCTGCTGGCAGAGCTTACCAGACCCTGGGCGGTACCCGCCAGGCCCGGCGGGGCCATTTTATAGGCATATGTCACCGAGCTGGTCCAAAACAGCGGAAACGCAATCCCATTCAACACATTGATCGCGATCGCCCATTCGGGCGCCGGCATCCAACCCAGCAGGAAGTAGCGGGTTACCATCAGCGCCATCGCGAGCATTAACAACCGCGTGGAGCCAAAACGGCGCAGCAGCCTGCCGCTGAAAGCCATAAATGGAATTTCGACCACGGCCCCAACGGTCACCGCCACACCAATCAAGGCCTGGTTTGCGCCCATTGAACTTAAAGCGACCCCCAGGAACATGATCGCGGCATTGGTGGCGATCCAACAGAGAAACACCACGGCAATAAATAACAACCAGTCTGGACGGCGCACCATCGCGCCAATCTCACTGCGAGAACGGACTTCACGATGGACGGGCATGGCGGGCAGCAGCAGTGCGGTCACCGCGAACAGGGCCATCACAACTCCATAGACGGGAAACATCAAGCTCAATCCCGTCCGGTCAAATATAAAGCCTGCCGACCCGGTTGTCAGAATGTAACCAATCGTTCCACCCAGGCGGTAACGCCCGTAATCCTCACGCCGGTCCCCCAGCATCAGCATGGTGGTGCTGTCAACCAGGGCGCTGGTTGCCGAACCAAACACGCTGCCCAATATCCCTACGATCAGGAAGGCCGTAAAAGAATGCAATAATGGGACGATTTGGCCAGCGGATAACGCCCCAAATGCGCCGATGGCGATTAACAGGCGGGATTGCCCGGTGCGGTCGCTGATGTACCCCCACAACACTACCCCGGCCATCGCAACCAGAGCAGTGCTCATATTGATCAACCCAATCTGGGTACCGCTTAATCCGGCTTCACGGTAATAGACATTCAGATAGGTAAAATAGACGCCAATGGCGGCAAATTGAAAGAAAAACAGCAGCCACAATACATACAGGCGTTGTTTTGCCGGTGGAACCTCCGGGGGATGGCGTTGTTGATCAGTCAATGCGGCCCTTCCGAGCAATAATGGTAGCCTTTTCAAGGTTATGTGTCAATAGAAAATTCGCTTTATACCCATTGCTTAAGATTTTTTACCCTACGTCTTTCCTGATTCAGGCTAGAATAGTAGTTGCAGCAAAGAAATGTTCATTTTTTTGTTTCGAACCTTTACCAGTATAATTATGTGAGGCAAGCAACGCCTGCGCTATCCTATAGGAGAGATAATCAGGAATGAAATCATCCCCCGCCAACCAACCCGTCCGGGCCTGGGTCGAAACCCTGCGCCTGCCTACATATCCTACCCTGGATCCTGATCCTAACCCGATGTTCTTTGACAGCCGGGATGTGCAACGCAGCAAAGGGAACATTTACCCGCAACCATTCACCGACTGCCTTTCCAGCGAGAAAGTTGACCGGTCGTACAGCGCGGTTTTCCTGGAAAATGAGTACATCCAGGTGGTAATGCTACCCGAGCTGGGCGGGCGCATCTTTGCCGGGAAGGATAAAACGAACGGGTATGATTTCTTTTACCGTCACAAGGTGATCAAACCGGCCTTGATTGGGCTGCTCGGGCCGTGGATTTCAGGCGGGGTGGAATTCAACTGGCCCCAACACCACCGACCATCGACATTCATGCCCGCGGACTACAGCCTCGAGCAGAACCCGGATGGCAGCGCGACCGTGTGGATGGGCGAGCACGACCCGCTCAACCGGACCAAAGGCATGGTGGGCGTATGCTTGCACCCAGGCAGCGCCATCGTTGAGACCAAAGTACGCCTGTACAACCGCACCCCGTTCCCGCAAACCTTTTTGTGGTGGGAAAATGCCGGTGTGCCCATCGACGAACAGTACCAGGTCGTCTTTCCGCCGGATGTTCATTATGCCCAATTTCATACCAAAGAATTCATCACCAGTTACCCGGTGGCCAAAGGCTCCTTCGCCGGAAACGACTACGGCGAAGGCAGCGACGTAAGCTACTGGGCCAACTCTCCGCACGCGACGTCATTTTTTGCGGCGCCCTCGAAATATAATTTCTTTGGGGGTTATGATCACAACCGCCGGGCAGGTGTGGTGCACGTTGCCGACCGGCACGTGTCACCGGGGAAAAAGTTCTTCACCTGGGGCAACGGTCCCTTTGGGCATACCTGGCAGCGGCAACTAATGGACGATACGGGTGAGTATCTGGAATTAATGGCCGGCGCTTTTACCGATAACCAGCCGGACTTTTCCTGGATCATGCCCCATGAAACGCGCACCTTCAGCCAGTTCTGGTTCCCGATCCAGGAGATTGGGCCAATGAAGAACGCCAACACCTCCGCGGCGGTGAACCTGGAGATCGCCGATGGAAAGGCCAGGGTGGGCGTATACGCAACTACCGTATTCACCGGGGCGCGCATCCTCCTGGATGGGCCTTCCGGTTCCATCCTGGATGAAAGCGTTGACCTGGCTCCCGGCGCGCCTTATCTGCGAGAAGTTTCCCTACCAGCGAATATACCGGAAACAGGCTTGCTGCTGCGCGTGCTGGACCGGGAAGGCGCGGAAATCATCCGCTTTAAGCCGGAAAAGCCATGGGATGGTACCCTGGCTGAACCTTATCAGCCGCCCGCCAAGCCCGCCGAGGTAGCCTCGATCGAGGAATTGTTCCTGATCGGGTTGCACCTGGAGCAGTACCGCCACCCGATTTTTCCCCCCGAACCCTACTGGCAGGAAGCCTTGCACCGCGACCCGGACGAATCACGCTGCAACCTGGCATTGGGGAAACTGGCCCTACAACGAGGCGATTTCACCCGCGCCGAAAAACATCTGCGCGCCGCCGTTAAACGACTGACCTCCCGCAACCCCAACCCCTATGACGGCGAAGCCCATTACCAGCTTGGCCTGGCGCTCAAGTACCAGGGCGCGCTGGATGAGGCGTATGAACGGTTGTATAAATCGACCTGGAACGCCGCCTGGCAGTCCCCGGCCTATTACACCCTGGCCCAAATCGACTGCCTGCGGGGTGAATGGTCCAAAGCACTGGCGCACCTGGATCAATCCTTACGAACCAACGTTGCCCATTTGCAAGCTCGCAATCTCAAAGCCGCTGTGCTTTACCGCCTTGGGCGCTATCAGGAAGCCAGCCAGATCGCAGAAGAGACCTGCACGATGGATCTGCTGGATGCCTGGTCGCGTTTGGAGGCCTTCCGAGCAGCATCGGCGGCCGGGCAGGGTGATCTGGCTGCGCAAACCCTGGGAGAGTTCAAGCGCATCTCGCGGGAGGACGTGCAGACAGCGATTGATGTCGCCTTTGATCTCACCGGGGCCGGTCTATGGGACGAGGCCGAAGCACTCCTGATGGACTGGGCAGAAGCTGAACCGCTTTACCCAATGGCTGCTTATATCCTCGGCTGGATCCGCGATCACAAAGGCCAGCCGGCGGACGCTCTGGCCTGGTATCAGCGGGCTGCCGAAGCCAACCCAGACTACTGCTTCCCCACGCGATTGGAGGAAATGCTGGCATTACGCGCCGTATTAGCCACAAATCCACAAGACGCGCGCGCCAGCTATTACCTTGGCAACCTGCTGTATGACAAAAAACAGCATACCGAAGCCGTTGGCCTGTGGCAGGAGGCTGCGCGCCTGGAGCCCGGTTTTGCTATCCCCTGGCGCAACCTCGGGCTGGCGGCCTTTAATCTGGAACGAGACCTGGACGCCGCGGAGGTATATCTCAAGCGCGCCCTGGAAGCCAACCCGCGCGACCCGCGCATCCTGCTTGAGCTCGACCAGCTGCGGAAACGCAAAGCGTGCCCGCCAGCGGACCGGCTGGCCCTGCTCGACCAGCACCCCGGCCTGATCGCGCTGCGCGACGACCTGACGATGGAATGGACGGCGCTGAACAACCGCCTGGGGCGGCCGGAAAAAGTGCTGGAAATCATCGCCACGCGCAGCTTCCATCCATGGGAGGGCGGCGAAGGCTCGATTGGCGAGCAATACTGCCTGGCTCACCTGCTGCTCGGGCGCCAGGCACTGGAGTCGGGAGATGCAAGCGCGGCGCTGGAACACTTTCAGCAGGGGTTGAATTATCCCGAAACACTTGGCGAGGTACCGCCTGACAGCGTGATCGCCCCGCTGATGTACCAGGCCGGGCGAGCCTGTGAAGCACTGGGTGAGGTGGAAGAAGCCCAAAAAGCGTACGGCCGGGTTATTGGCTTGCATGGGTGGGGTTCCGTTGAATATTACCAGGCTCTGGCCCTGCGCGGCCAGGGGCGATCAGCGGAAGCAGCGCAGAAACTGGAAAACATGCTCGCCCAGACCGAGGCCGCCATGCAGCGCGAGCCAGAGTCCAATTACTTTTACCAGGCTTTGCCCAGTCCCACATTCGAGGATGACTTACAGCGCCTGGCACAAATCCAAACCAACTACCTGGCCGGCCTGGCCCACACGGGGCTGGGTCACCAACAGGAGGCGCGGGCGGCGCTGGAACGAGTTTTGGTACTCGATCCGGCGCATACGCTGGCCTGGGATACGCTCCGCAAATTATGAGTTTGCCTGACGGAAAAACCGGACGGTGTTTCGTTACCGGTTACTGGTAATTTCCAACAAATAAAATACCCCCTGGCCGCTTGTCCAGGAAAAGACTATCCAAATGATTTGCGCTTTCTCAACCGCAGCAGGGGGCAGCTTTGCTATTCTGCTTCTACAATAAAGCAGATGGCAAACCAAGGCGAGAAGACCCAAATGGCTGTTCTTTCGATAGCGTATGAAAATTCTCCAACCCAACCAGATGGCGTTCCGATGCAGAGTTTGGACACCTTTAATGCGCTGATCCTGCAGTACCAGGACTCAGCTTATAATTTTGCCGTTTATCTTCTCGGTGACGCAGATACGGCCGAAGACGTTACGCAGCAGGCCTTCATCAACGCATATTTGCACTTTCATGCCTTCCATGGCTCGCAGTTCCGCAGCTGGTTGTTCAAGATTATTAAAAATGCGTGTTTTGATGAGCTGCGCCGGCAGAAACGGCATCGCGCGTATTCCCTGGATTCTTTCGAGGGAAACGATAATTTCGAGCCGGAATGGGATCCCCTTTCCTCGCGGCCCATTTCGCCGCAGCAATTCGTAGAAAATCACGAAAGGGCGCAGCAGATAGAAGCTGCGCTGTGCAGCATGGATGAAGCCTTTCGCTCGGTGCTGGTGCTGATCGATATTCAGGAAATGGATTACCAGGAAGTCGCGCAGATCCTTGGCCTGCCGCTGGGAACCGTAAAAAGCCGCCTGGCGCGCGCACGGCGCCAATTCCGAGCAATCCTGGGACAATAGTGAAGAGGGTCCGGTTGCGGCGCGATGCGCCGCAACCGGACCCTCTTGAGATCCCCTCAGTTAGCGGATGCCCAACAACACCTCAACGGTCAGTTGATCCAGGCGCTCATACATCATGCCGCGCTGGGCTAAGGCGGCCCGGTCGAATTCCTGGCCTTTCAGTCCTTCCGCCTTGTCACGGGTATATTTGCCCCGGTACATGGACACGTCCGCGTTTTCGCGGTTAATTTCCTGCAACATGCCCTGAATTTCCGCATCCGCATTAAACCGGCGCGCTTTTTCTTTTAAAATCAGGTAGGTGCGCATGCAGCCCCCCGCGAAATCTTTCACCCCTTGGGGGCCTTCGGTGCGGTAGGCGTGCGCGTCAAAATGACGGCTGCCCGCGTACCCAACATCTTCCAGGAATTTAACCAGGAAGAAAGCCGGCTTGATATTTACAGACCCAAAGCGAAGATCCTGGTCGTAGCGCCCAATAACCTGGTCGTTAAGATCGATGTGGAACAGTTTTCCCGCATCCCAGGCCTGGGCGACTGCGTGAAGGAAATTCAGGCCCGCCATTGTCTCGTGCGCGAATTCCGGGTTCACCCCAACCATTTCCGGATGGTCAAGCGTGGTTATAAAGCCCAGCATTGCGCCGGTGGTGGGCAGGTAAATATCGCCGCGCGGCTCGTTTGGCTTGGCTTCCAAAGCGAATTTGAGGTGGTATCCCTGGTCGATTACGTAATCGCACAAGAAGTTGAGCGCTTCGCGAAAACGCTTCCCGGCTTCCAGGGGATCTTTTGAGGCATCCGTCTCAACACCTTCCCGACCACCCCAAAACACATATATGTTCGCGCCAAGCTCGACGCCCAGGTCGATGGAGCGCATGGTTTTCTGTAACGCATATGCGCGTACCTGTGGGTCATTGGCGGTAAATGCGCCGTCTTTAAATACCGGGTTGGAAAACAGGTTGGTGGTCGCCATGGGCACTACCAGACCGGTTTCCGCCAGCGCATTTTTGAAGTCTTTTACGATTTTTGTTCGTTCAGCGGGCGCAGCATCGATTGGAACCAGATCGTTATCATGAAAGTTTACGCCGTATGCACCGGCTTCTGCCAGTAGATGAACGATCTCCACCGGCCCTAAGGCCGCTCGCACCGGCTCACCAAATGGATCTCGCCCCATGCTACCGACCGTCCATAATCCAAAGGTGAACCTGTCCTCGGGTTTTGGTTGATACATGTCTGTCATGCCATGCTCTCCTAAATTCAGGCAATCATTACGCGGTTTCCGTACCAGCGCCCGTACCAACCAACGACGAGGCACGAGCAGCTCTGCTTATTGCTTCTATTGTACAAAAAAGTTTCGCGGTTCGGTACTCCATGCAGAATAGCAAACTTCCGGGTGGCATAAAATGACAGCTACAAAATCAATCCGACCCGCAACCAGGCAGAGTGCATGGTTGCCCGGTACGCTTATCTTATCCGATTGGTGTGATGCGGAGGTTGTGTTCTGGTTCTTCTAGCGCGTGCCAGTACAACACGCGCTGTTCCCCAGCCTGCACTTCGTAACGCCCGTCACTCACTTCAACCCGGAATCCTTGGGGATACTGCAGGCGGGGAACGAAAATTTCGGTCGGTTCGCTGATCTGCGCGGCATGGCGGAAGGAGAACTCAAAAATGCGCTGCTGCATGTTGAACGCCAGCCGCAGCGGTTCGCCCGCGGTGGCAAGCGGGTAAGGACGTACAGCCGCCTGAAGAGATCGCCCGCCGGAGGAAATATCGGACGGGTCGGTCTGCTGGTCACGGCTGAACAAGGATAGATCCTCATCGTTCCAAAGATCGCCGCGCGCGTTGGTATTATCGGCGGTGTAGTTCCACAAAGTTCCATCCATATAATTGGCTTCGAGGGCCCGGAAGGTGCGGTCGAGGGCCCGGATCTGATTGCGGAAGTTTCCGGTGCGATACGCCCGCTTGTTTTCCATATCAAACGGGACGCCAAACTCACCTAACACCACCGGCGCCCCACCCAACCGCTCATCCGAATCGCGCTTTAAGGAATCGAGCTGGGCGGCAAAGGACTTGCGGATATTGCCTGGCAGCCAAACAGGTTTTAAGGTACGCGAATCGATTGCCATAAAGGGGGTGAACGTTTTCCGGATGAGCGTCAGGTCATCGTACCAGTGAGGGGCAAAGACCAGCTTCTCCCGACCTTGAGCCGTCCAGTGCGGCGGGAGCCGGTTGGGTTGGCCCTCGATAAAGATCATTGCATCCGGGTCAATGGCATGCACTGCCTGGGCAAAGCGCCGCGCGAAGGGGTAATAGTAATCCTGCTCGAAGGAAACCGGGCGGGCTTTCACCTTCGCGAAATAATCGGAGCGCAACAATTGGGGAGTTCCGGAATTATCCAGGTCCCACACGCCATGTTCTCGCCAGATACACGCACAGCCATCCTTCCAGGCGCGGGTTTTCCCGGCGTTGAGCAGGCGGGTGCGGGTGCGCTTGAGACTGGTCAGACCCAGTTCCCAAATGCCCACTTCTTGGGGCATACCCGACCCCAAAAGCATCGCCTGGTAGGGGGTTGGGCATTCGCCCAGCAGCATAATTCCACCGGGTTGGTTCAAATCTTGCCAACCGATATAACCGGCCAACGGCTCGTTGAAGGTATCATAACCGACCACGTTGTCCAGGTCCTTCAACCGTTCCACTACCTGGCGGACGGCCTTGAAATAATGGCGCTGCAAGAATTCTTGCACGGGTTCGCCATCAACTTTCGTTCGCGGCGCAAAATCGTTGCCACCGAAGAAAAGGGTGAACATGGTCGCGGCGGCTAATTTGCTGCCATTGGTCGGCCAAATCATGCGCGGGAACGGGTCGCCATGCGAAGCATGGACAATGGCTGCGCCAGTTTCCGCGAATTTGGTCATATCCAGTCCAACGGCTTCCAGGGTCCAGCCGGGCGCTCCATCCCCACCGGTAAAGCGGCTCCAGACATCCTGGTGCGGGTCGATAAACATTGAAATGCCGTAGGTTCCGGCTTTTTTCACCAGTTCGCGGATGTAATCGAGATAGCCTTCATCATAAATATTGGGGCCGGCATGCTCGATTGCCTCCCATGTGACCAGAAAACGCAGGAAGGTCAGTCCCCATTCGCGCAGCCGGCTGAAATGTTCGTCCGCCTCTGCCAGTGGAAACGGTCTCCCTAAAAACGAAACGTGCCGGTGATCAAAAAAGCCTTCACGGATATACGTAGCTCCATTGGGGGTATATGGAATTTTACTGCTCCCGCCCAGGTTAACTCCACGCAGCATCAACCTGCGACCGTGTTCATCTTCGAAATGAGACCCTGCAATACGTATCACAATACTCTCCTCAAATGGGTGCTTTCCGAATGGTATAGCGTAACAGTTCCAACGCCTGTTCAAATTCATCGGGTTGGGGCGCGTCAGGCCATGCCAAAGCACGAGCAATCACCGCTTGCCAGTGCGGGCCAAGAGCTTGCGCTGCCCAATGCGCAGAAACCGGTTTCGAGCCGATCTCACCATAATGCAGGGTGTACAGTACCCGGCAGAAAGTCAGGATGGCGTATGCCTGGTATTCCCGGTCATGCAGGCGCTCCGATTTTTCGAGCATCGGGGCCCACCATTCACGCACAAAGCCGCGCACCGCTCCACGCAGTTCGTCGGGTTGGACCGGGCGAATCAACGGGCGGATGGGCGGGCCGGCGACAATCAGCCCATGTTCACGCAGGATATGGCGCTGGATGATCCAGTCGCTGTCTTGCTGGGCTTCGGGGTAGAATTGGCCACCACAAGACAGATAAGGATGCACTGCACTTTCCCGTTCGTAGCGGGGCAGCAGCGCGATGGGGATATATACGCCTTCCAGGCGGCGGGCAAAGGCCATGCCAGAGGCGGTGATGCGCGCGTGCATCTTCTCCAAAGCAGCGAGTGTTTCAGCGGGTAATTTTGTCCGCGTAACTACCAGGAAGTCTATGTCGCTGCGGAGAGGATTAAAGTCGCCGGCAGCCAAAGAGCCATACAGGTACAGGCCAACAAACTGTTCGCCAAGAACAGACTGCAGGCCGGAAAGCAGCTCCGCAAGAACTGCGTTGACTTCAGGAAAAGCGGTGAGGGAATGAATTGTCATATCCAAGTGGAACCGTCTCGTTTCAAGCGGAAGGCACTCCTACCTCTTTCGCGAATTTGCGCAGCGCATGGATATGGGCATCCGGGGTCGACAGACCGCAGTTGGTCGTAATCAATGAAATGTGGGTCGCACCGATTTGCTGCCACCCATCCAGCAGACGCTGCCATTCGCCCGGGCTGCCCTTGCCGTATGGCAAACGGGCTTCCAGCCCAATTTCGGAACGCGAGCGGCCCACAGCCGCTAATTCATTGTCTAACAGAGCAACCCCCGCGCGGGACTCGTCGGGGTCGGTGTACAGCGGCATCCAGCCGTCGCCCATGCGCGCCACACGCTGGATCATCGGCTCCGACTGCCCGCCAAACCAGATGGGAATTGGGCGTTGGACTGGCAGGGGGTTAATGCCCGCGTCAGGAATGTGGTGCCATTTCCCGGTAAAATCGACGTGCGGTTCGGTCCACAACCGGCGCAGCAATCGAATCTGTTCCTCCATGCGCCTTCCGCGGGTATGGAAATCTTCGTTCAATGACTGGTATTCAATGACATTCCAGCCATTCCCAATTCCCAGGCGCAAACGCCCGCCGCTCAAAAGATCTAGCCCGGCGGCCTGTTTGGCCACCAGAACGGTTTGGCGCTGGGGCAGAAGCAGTACGCAGGTCTCAAATTCAATCCGTTTTGTGACCGCGGCCATAAAACTAAATAAGACAAACGGTTCAAAAAAAGGCGTCTGGTAGGTGACCCAGCCTTTCCAACCACCGGGCCGGTCAGGGTTCGGTCCAATAATATGATCGTCCGCGCCAATATGCTGGTAACCCAGTTCCTCAGCCGCCTGGGCATAATCCCGGATGGCGACGGGGTCCGAACCAAATTCAAAGTGCGGATAGATGGCACCAATGCGCATATTTTGCTCCCTTGTCTGAGTAAGTAGGTTTCTTATCCCATTATAGGGTAATTTTGGCCAGACGCGTTGATTTTCAAAACAAGAACCTGCGGTGCTCGTCAAATCTGTATCAATTATTTATGTAATTATTGGTAATTATTAATGACAATTAAATCGTTTTGTACTAAGATCGTATAGGATCGCTATCCTTTTTGGGGAAAGGGTCATGGTGGGTTAGAAGAAGGCTGCATGATAAACAATTCAAAACGCTGGGCACGCGAAGCTGGGCTGCGAGCGTTCCGGTCAACTTCAATCCTGATACTTTTTTCGTTGGTAACAACCGGGTGCCTCGGCACCCCCGCGATGCTCGAACCAGCATCCGAAAACACAACCCGCATTGCCAATCTTACCTGGTCAATTGCCACAATTGCCGCCTTTGTTTTCGTCATCGTGGAGGCGCTGCTTCTTTATACAGCTTTCCGCTACCGGCGGCGCTCAGGCGCAGGACTGCCAAAACAAATTCATGGGAACCTGGCACTGGAAATCATTTGGACTTCCTTCCCAGCCATTGTTCTGGCCATCGTTTTTGCGTTAACACTGGGCACGCTCCTCTCAATTTCCAACTCGCCGGCTGCTTCAGAAAGCGGTGGCCAGCCTACCAAAGTGTTGAATGTTCGGGTAATCGGGCATCAATGGTGGTGGGAATATCAATATACCGATTTAGGGATTACCACAGCCAATGAGATGCATATCCCGGTGGGGTCCACGGTGAACTTGCAGGTCGAATCGGTGGACGTGATCCACAGTTTCTGGGTGCCACAACTCGGAAATAAGATCGATGGGATCCCTGGATTACTGAACCACACGGTGTATCGGGCAACGAAGACCGGGCAGTATAAGGGCCAGTGCTCGGAGTTCTGCGGCGCCGAACACGCACTCATGCGAATGGATGTGGTAGTGGAACCCGCGGATCAATTTTTGGCGTGGGTGGCCAATGAGCAGGCACCGGCCGCGCCGGTGACCGGCGCGGCAGCGCAAGGCAGAGACGCATTTCTGGCGTCGCCCTGTATCAACTGCCATACCATTCGGGGGACGGAGGCCAATGGGAAACTCGGACCGGAGCTGACCCACTTTGGGAGCCGCGCGACTTTTGCCGGCGCCGCGTTCGACAATAATCCAGAAAATCTAACCGCCTGGCTGCACGATCCTCAGGCGATGAAGCCTGGCAATTTGATGCCGAACCTGGGCATGACCTCCGGGGCGGTTCAATCGATCGTCACGTACCTGGAAAGCCTGAAATAAAGGCTGTTCTTGAAAGGCAACCGTTTCAATGGCAACTCAACTCAAAACTATTCCCATGCAGCAACACCGGGCAACCGGCGTTGCCCGCTGGCTTACTACGACTGATCACAAAGATATTGGGATTTTGTATATTCTTTCGGGCATCGTCTTTTTCCTGATCGGCGGTCTCGAAGCACTGCTCATCCGCATACAACTGGCCCAGCCCGGACAGCGTATCATCTCCCCCGAACTGTATAACCAGCTTTTCACCATGCATGGTACGACCATGATTTTTCTGTTCGGCATGCCGATTTTGATTGGCGTGGCCAATTACGTGGCAATCTTGATGATCGGCGCGCGGGATATGGCTTTTCCACGCCTGAATGCTTTTAGCTTTTGGGTGTTTTTACTGGGCGGCCTGGTACTGTACAGCAGCTTTTTTCTCGGAGGCGCACCGGATGCCGGCTGGTTCGCCTATGCTCCCCTGACAAACCAGCAATTCTCCCCCTCACGCGGAATGGACCTCTGGTCAATGGGAATCATCCTGACCGGCGTTGGTTCGATCGTCACGGCGGTAAACCTCATTGTAACCATCCTCAACTTGCGCGCCCCTGGCATGACTTTGTTTAAGATCCCGGTATTCGTCTGGCAAATTCTCGTTACCGCATTCTTAATGCTATTTGCCCTGCCCAGCCTGACGGTCGATTTGCTCCTGATCTTCCTGGAGCGCCGGTTTGGGGCGCCATTTTTTGATCCGACCGTAGGAGCCAACCCGCTGCTATGGCAGCATATGTTCTGGTTCTTTGGTCATCCGGAAGTCTACATCTTGATCCTGCCCGCCTTTGGCATTATCTCTGAGGTTATCCCGGTATTCTCACAGAAGCCCATTTTTGGCTACCGGGCCTTGATCTATTCGGGAATTGCTATCGGCGTCCTGGGGTTTATGGTGTGGGCGCATCATATGTTTGCGGTAGGCGATTCGCCGGCTTCGGATGCTACATTCTCTTTGAGCAGCATGGTGATCGCAGTTCCAACCAGTATAAAGATATTTAACTGGATTGCCACAATGTGGGGCGGGCGATTGAATTTCAAGACGCCACTGCTGTACGCAGTCGGGTTCATCGCGATGTTCATCATGGGCGGTTTGAGCGGTGTAGCGGTGGCAATCGTACCTTTTGACCAGCAGGTCACCCAGACGTACTTCATCGTGGCCCACCTGCACTATGTGTTATTTGGCGGGACGGTACTGGCCGTCTTCTCTGGCATTTTCTACTGGTTCCCCAAGATGACCGGGCGCATGTTGAGCGAAACCCTCGGAAAATGGCAGTTTTGGCTGATGATTATCGGATTGAACCTGACTTTCTTACCCATGCACATCCTGGGTATGGACGGTATGGCCCGGCGCGTATACACCTATCAGGATAACCCGGGGTGGGGATTGTGGAACAGCATTGAAACGGCCGGCTCCTTTATCATCGGCTTCGCCATCTTGATCTTTGTCTGGAATGTCATCCGCAGCCTGCGCAGCGGCGAACAGGCCGCGGATGATCCCTGGGATGGATATACCCTCGAATGGGCTACCACTTCCCCACCACCCGCTTACAACTTTACTCGCATCCCGGAGGTTAAGAGCCTTCGCCCGCTCTGGGAGCGAAAGCATCCGGATATGCAAGTCTCAGAAGAAATACCTGAAGGAAAAGAGAAAGGCCCACAGCCAGCCAACTTCCGGGAAAGCTACCTGGAAGAAGAGCCCCTCCCGGCCAGCATCCATTTGCCGGGCACTTCCTATAACCCGCTTCTGATTGCATTTGGGCTGACGATCACTGCGTATGCGGCTGTTTATGCGCTGTGGTTGTTACCGGTGGGCATCGCCGTTATTTTGGCAGGCATCATATTGTGGAATTGGGAGACGCCATAAACGATGGAAGAACACCAGCATTCCTTCCTCTCCGAAACCAGCGAGCACACTTTTTTAGGGGTCGATAACCGCAAGCTGGGTATATGGGTTTTCCTCGCGTCCGAAGCAGTGTTTTTCAGCGCCTTGATTACTACCTATGTGGTTGAAATCGCGCGTAACAAACAGAGTCCCCTCCCTGGGGATGTGCTCAGCTTACCATTGGTGGCGACCAATACCTTTATTTTGATTGCCAGCAGCCTGGCAATGGTGACCGCACTCGCGAACGCTCAGGAAAACAACCTGCGTAAAACGATCCGCTGGCTAGTCGCTACGGCCGGACTGGGGTTGGCCTTTTTAGGGGGGCAGGCGTACGAGTTCGTTCACCTATATCAGGATGGACTTTCGCTCAGCCGCAGCCTATTCGGGGCAAGTTTTTTTACCCTCACCGGAACGCATGGCCTGCACGTTCTTTCCGGGATCATCTGGATCACACTGATCATCTTTCAACTGCTGCGGTTTCACGGCAGCCCCGAACAGGCGGCTATGAAAGTTGAATTGACCGGCCTCTACTGGCACTTTGTCGATCTCATCTGGATCATTATTTTTACGGTTGTGTATCTACTCCATCCATGATGCACAACCGCATATCCAAGCGGGTCTCTTCGTTTGTACTGAAGGAATGAAATGGAACGAACCGAGGAAAAACAGAAAAAACCCAAAAAACGGCAGAACTACCTGCTGGTCTTTTTCGCACTGGCTGCGCTAACGGTAATGGAGATCCTGGTAACCCAATTCCCTCTGCCGCACGCTCCGATTCTGATTTCCCTCTCGGTGATCAAAGCCGCTTTAGTGGCCTTATTTTATATGCACCTGCGTACCGATCACCGTGTGTTCAGCGCATTCTTCGGCCTGGGGATCCTTCTTGGAATCGCCATGCTGGTTTCATTTGTCATTTTGATTAATACCTCCATTGGTAATAATCATTAGTTAAGCCGAGAAGCACAAGGCCCCTACCGGCGGCTGCGCCAACCGGGTTGGCGAGCGCCAACCGGGTTGGCGAAAGCACCGCCGGTAGGGGAGATAAATCTTTCTTTGGGGCTGCGGGATTGCCCTACAACCCCGCAGCCCCAAACCCCGAAAAGAGCAAGGTTATTCGCGAAGCCGGGCTCAAATATTCACCGCATTTCACACTCGCATTCGTTTTCCCAACCGACAGGCGGGGCTTTCCTAATTCCGCTACCAGATCCGTTATAATGATAGCTGGATAACATTTACCCTTGCAGTCTCATCACTTCGGATTGTGAGCTGTTGGCTGAGCGTTATCAACCATCGTTGAAGGAGAACGTATGACTACTTCCACCATGCTTCAAGGTGCCTTAGGATTGGAGCCGCAATATCGCGAATATGTGTGGGGCGGAAACCGCTTGCGCCCTGGTCAAGTTACCGCGGAAGCCTGGGTTGTTTACGAAGGCAACCATATCACCAGCGGCCCCCTTGCCGGACGAACGCTGGCGGAAGCCGCCGCCGAATTCGGCCCGGCGCTGCTCGGACAGCGCGTGGTCGCCCGCACCGGCCAGCGCTTCCCCCTGCTGGTAAAGCTGCTTGACTGCGCTCAATGGCTGTCCCTCCAGGTACATCCCAATGACGAGCAGGCCGTCCATTTAGAAGGCCCAGGACACTTTGGTAAGACGGAAGCGTGGCACATCCTGGCGGCTGACCCTGGCGCGGAAATTCTATGCGGTTTCCAGCCCAATGCTTTGCAATCCGACTGGCAGCAGGCCGTCTATGACGGCACAATCCTTGACTATACGCAGCACATGGCTGTCCAACCCGGAGAAACGGTGTTTATCCGCCCTGGCACCATGCATGCGCTTGGCCCCGGCTTGTTAGTATACGAGGTACAGCAGACATCGGATATTACCTACCGGGTATTCGATTGGAACCGGCCAGCTACTGCCGGACGCAAGCTGCATATTGAGCAATCCCTGGCAGTCATAGATCCATCCGCCACCGGCAAAGCAGTTCCACCACCGCAGTTTATTGACGGAGCCGAGCATGCGCTGGTGGCCTGTCCTTACTTTTCCCTCGCACTGCTCACCCTCGAACAGACCGCGCTTTCACAAAACCCGGCCGGGCAGAGCTTCCATACCCTGACCGTAATTGAAGGCCAGGTGGAACTGCGCGGGCAGGGATGGCAACAAACATTTAACCGCTACGAGACTGCCCTGATCCCCGCCAGCAGCGGTGATTATCAGGTTCGCCCCCTTGGCCAGGCACGCGTACTGAAGGCCTCGGTAGAAAAATAATGGGAGACCGCATCATGGATATCGAAATTCTACATGAGGACCGCCTTCGCACCTGGTGCGGATGGTTACAAATGCCCGCAGAGGCAGTCGATGCCCTGGTCGAAATGGCCAATCAGATCCGCGCTAATGAGACTCTGCTCCAGGTATTCACCGCTTTCTACGAGCAAACCTCTATTCGGGGCGAATGGTTCCGGGAATGGGCGCCTCTACCAATGGACCCTGCTGTCAAAAATCAATTTGACGAAGCACAGGCTTCGCTTTTTTACCTGCTGGGGACCATGGCTGCCCTGCCACATACCAGCCGTGTATACCGCAGGATGGGAATCAGCCGGGAGATCTTCCTGGCTACGTTTTATGACATAACCATCTGGATGACGAATTATTATGATGTTCACGGCACCTGGGGCTTTAATCAGTTCGCCTGGATCGTACTGCACGTGGAATGCAAACTATTCCGCCTGGGGCGGCTGCAATTTGCGTTAGGAGCATTTGAGTGGAAAGTCACGGCCTTTCGGCACCGCTCATCCGGGCATGTTCTTCTCCTGGGGGATCCAACCCTCCCGCTGCGCGCGGACGGATACGCTGAGGGCGCCGGTGGGAAAGAAGTCGTCGAGGATGAGCGCTGGTTTGCCGTGTTTGAAGCCACCCCGGCCGGTTGGCGCGGCAACCGGATTGCTCCCCAAGGGTATACCTTGCGAGAGCAAGTGTTTCTGCTGCGCTCTGAATGGGAGCCGGTCCTCCGGCATGGCGATACGGTCCTGGATCTGCATATTCCCCGCGGCGAGAAGCTAACCGTGGAAAATTGCCGTGACTCTTTCACCCGCGCCTTTTCTTTCTTCCCCAATTTCTTCCCCGAACGACCGTATAAAGGCGTATCCTGTCACACCTGGTTTTTCACACCCCAGCTGCAGCAAATCCTCCCCCCAGAAAGTAATCTCGTACAGTTTCAGCGCGAGTTTTACCTGTTTCCACACCCGGGCAACCAGGCATTCCTGTGGAGTTACGTTTTTGGGGAAAAATACCCGGACCCAACCACTGCTCCCCAAGACACTTCTCTGCGCCAGTCGGTTCTCGAATGGATCGCCGAAGGGAAAGAGCTGTTCGACCTGCCGGGCGTGATGCTGCACAGCCCGGAACAATGGGGCACGCAGCCGTATTATTATCATAAAGAGGTGGTTCTTACCGAACAACCTTTACTGCAAAGTTTGGAGGATGAGGATCCAGACAACGAAGAAGATGAGAACCTGTTCGACAATTAAGCGGATGCAATCGAATTTCCCTCAAGCTTGCGTGGACCCCAACACCATCAACCGGAAACGCAGCGCGTTATTGCTTGTACTCTCCATACAGCGAGATAAACGCTTCGACGACGCGTGGATCGAACTGGGTGCCTGAGCAGCGTTTAATTTCCTGCACGGCTTCTTCTATCGGGCAAGCAGCGCGGTAAGGACGATCATCCGTGATGGCGCTAAATGCATCCGCGACCGCGAGGATACGCCCGCCAAGCGGAATCATATCGCGCTGCAAACCATATGGGTAGCCTGTTCCATCATAACGTTCGTGATGCGCTAAAATAAGGGCCGCCACATAGTCGAGGTTAGAAGCCATGCGGACGATCTCAGCGCCGCTTTCCGGATGCCGGCGCATTTCCCGCCATTCGCGCTTATTTTAATGCGCCACTCTTGCGCAAAATCCCATCGCTAATGCCCACCTTGCCAATATCATGAAGCAGCGCCGCCCAGCGAATTACCTGCACTTCAGCCGGGGAACAGTCCATATGTTGGGAAAGATGAACCGCAATTGCCGTAACTTTCCGGCAGTGACCACCAATGTAGGCATCACGCGATTCCATCACTTTTGCCAGCGCCAGCACCGTTTGGAGCTGGCTTTCCTCCAACCGGAAGGACAGGCGCGCGCGATAAACGGCGCTGGCAGCCTGATCAGCGATTAACACTGCCAGCCGAATTTTCTCTTTCAGCGCCGTTTCCGTCAATAAGCGCCGTTCCTCTCCGAGCGCAAGTATGCCGACGGCCTCCTGGTTTACACGCATAGGGATCAGGTAAAGCCCCTCGGAGGGGTTAATGCGTAACGCGAAGCGTAAATCTCGGGAAAGCTGGCTGCCATTCCCGATAATCACCGGCGCTTCACCTAACACCACCCGCTGGTACAAGGCCTGCGCCAGCGGAAGGGCCTGCCGCCACCGCAGCTGGGATAAATCGAAGGCGCCGGAGGCACAGGAAGCCTGGCAGAGAAAATTACCATCTGGTTCGAGAATCAAAATACGGCAAAATTTCACCCGGAGTATATCAACGGTCTTTCGAACAATGCTGTCGAGTAAAACATCCAGCATGTTTGTGGATACCAGCTGCTTGCAAAGATCATAAATTCCGTTTATTTTCTCTTGTGGAAAAATACCGGTTAGATGAGAATTATTTTCTAGTGATACTGGTATGGCGCTGTTCATCTTGCCTTTTCCCTCCTGACCCCCTCCGGGATTGTAGCCCTCTACCGTCGATACCTTATAACGGTTGTACTTTAAAACTTAGGGATATAAACCTAAAAAACAAATAAAACTGCCCATTGGGCCTTTACGCTCATCCGGCTGGACGATTACGAGCAGAAGATCTAAAAATACCGCAAAACCCATATTCCTGGCAGGCCGTCTGACTGGCTTCAATCACCTGCCGAAGCGCCAATTCCATAATTAAGCGCCTGGCTTAGCTGGGAGGCAAAATCAGCCAGCGAAGTCGCGCGAATTTCGGCCACCCGGCTTTTCTCTTCACGAGCCAGGGCAAAAACTTCGCCACCATATCCGCTCTCGATGGCTTTGCCAGGGTTCGTGAGCAGCAGCTGCCGGAATTGGATATTAATCACTGCGGCGGTAAGTATGCGGCTGTATTCCTGCTGCGTTCGGGATGCTCCATTGGTACCGGTGAGCGTTGATTTTTGTGCCCTGTTGTTATTCATAGAATACTCCTTTCCTGATAATCCTGATTATCGGTTTATGTCGGCTTGCATGATGTATAAAAGTTTACGGACATCTTCATGCCTTTTAATCTTGCTGTCCCCCGAGGCTATAAAGAACAAGATATCTGTCAGGCATCCGTCGAGATCTTGCTGCGCACTAGCGTGCCGGGGGTTGCTTGGAAGGAAAATCTCTCTCCCCCGGTGATCCTTGGGCCGGTGCTAAACCTGCCCAAGGATCGAAAAATCAAAAGAAAAACAGTCTAAACTACAAACCCTAGCTCATTATCAAAAACAATTCTGTGTTGGACGTACCAGGTATAAGAAATGGCCAGCCACCATTCCAATAACTGTTGTCCAGAAAGATCGGACCGCAAAGCTACATCTCAGCTTAGCGAATGACATCCCCGCCGGCATCGGGCAATTCGGAATGAAAACGGCGAATGACATCCCCACCAGCGTCGGGGGAATCTGAGTGTGTGCGGCGAATTACGTCCCCACCAGCATCGGGTGAGTCACATTGGGCGGCGGCAAAAAGGTTACGTGTGGTCATCTTCATTCTCCTGGATTTGGATTATTGCATCTGCGTTAGATATATTTAGTCTACCGACAGGTAGGCTCCAAAATAGGCTCCAAACAGGGCTTTAAAAGCACCAACTTCGGACTAATGTTAGGTAATAGTAGGGAAGTGGGAATAAAATAGCTATAAGAGAAAATGAAACCCGGCTGTGGCACTCTCACAGCCGGGTTTCACAAAAAACGGGAATGGGTGGGGCTCACCCTACAGCAGCAATCGATCATTGGATCAAGGTTTCAAACAAAGACTGGGTCTGTAATGAAGGCGGCGCATCGACCTCGTTTAGGAGCGCCAGGCGACATTGTTCATACTGGCGGATTACAAGCGCCCGGTTGCCCATTTCGGCGTATACCCGCATGGCAATGCGGTGGGCACCTTCCTGGCAAGGGTCATCATCCAGCGCGCGCTGGCAGTAGGTTAGCGCCGATTCGTAGTTATGAGACTCTATGTATATGTTCGCCAGGCGGAGCAGCGCGTCGATGTATAGTTGATTCAGCCGTTCGCGCTCGATCTCTGCCCAGGTCTCATCCAAATCGGGTAAGAAAGGGCCTTTGTATAGTTTCAGCGCGGTGAGATAGTGCAATTCTTTCAGCCCGATTTCTCTGGCTTTTTCTGCCAGAGAAATTTCCTTGATAAAGGTTTCCGCATCGTATTCGTAATCTAAACCGCGGTTAAAAAGGTAAATACTCTCACCCTGGAACTGGATCACATCTTTCCCAGCAGCATGCCGAAGGCGGTAAATGGTATTTTTGAAGCGAAGTTTTAGCTCCGCAGAGGATGAATCAGGCCAAAATATTTCGCCAATCTCTTCCTTCGTAAGTCCCTCAGGATGCGCCAGCAAGAGGAAGAAAAGATCGCGGGCTGTCTGCACCTGCCACTCCGAGGAGGTTACCATGTGGTCGGATACTTTTACTTGTATGCGGCCGAGAGAACGGATCAGCATCTTTGGTGGGGCGAAAGGCACCACCACGGCCTGGCGGCGGATCAGGCGGCGTTGTACGGGAATATTTTGCTCATAGCGACCGATATGATCCAGGAGAACAGCGAAAAGCCTTTCCCCATTAATCACTTTTAGGAATGAATTACCGCGCAGTTGTTCCAGCTCTGACCTTGCCTCGAGGCCAGCCGCAGTCAACAGCTTGCGCTTGTCTGTCTCCTCCAGCAAAAGCCACAATTCATCCACCTGCCTGGCCGCCTCCTGGGGTTCCCTGGATAAACAGGCCGATAAAAGAACATACAGCCGGGTGCGGGGCGTTTCAATCTGGTATCCTTCCTGGATGAAAAAAGCCAGCGCAGTTGAAAAATCAGACAAAGCCTGTGAATACTGATTATGCCTGATTTTCAGACGGCCCCATTCCAGACGGCACAGGTTTTGTTCATACAGAGAACCGCGTTCCTCCGCCATCATTTGTCCAGCCTCGAGCAATTCTTGGGCGCGAGCGAATTCTGCCTGAGCCTGTTTTAAGCGAGATTCGACCAGGTTTAAGTAGAACAACAGATACCCATCTCGGATCTGTTGAGCAATCACCCGCGCCTGACGATACGCCTCCAGGGTCTCCTGGATCGCATCCAATTCCTGGTAAAGATCACCAATACTGGTCAGAGCATAGGCCTCCAGGCGCGGTGATCCACCAATCTTCGCATAATGGATGGCTTTCTCGAAAGAGGAGGTGGCGGTAACATAGTCACTGCGCGCGTGTTGGAGAATTCCCAGGCTGTTGTAAAGGTTGGCCTGCCAGATCAGGTTTCCGGTGGACTGATAATGCTCCAAGGCTTTTAATAAGGCTTCCTCAGCCGCGCTGTACTTGCCAAGGGTCCGCAAAACGCGGCCGATTTCCATCCACACATTTGCGGCAGAATTGGCATCATCCAAAGGCTGGTAGGCCACAAGCGCCTGCTGGAGTAAGGTCAGTGCCTCATTCGGGCGTCCCAACGAAATCAAAGCATTGCCCTTACTGACTAAGGCGTCCGCATATGCGACATTATTTTGTCTTTTGATCTCCAGGTGCGCGAGAGTTTCTTCCGCATCCGTTAACGCCTCGCGGTACTGGCCTAGCAGCCGGTTCGCCACACTACGCCGGCACAGCGTATCTGCTAACTGAACCCAATCACCACTCCGCCGTTGTTCAGCCGCGGCATGATCAAGCAGCGTTAATGCCTTATTGCAATCGCCCCGTGAAATTGCCACGGCGCCCTGTAGCGAAATCAGGCTGGGATGCAGGTTCAAAAGGTCAGTAGGGAGGGCTTCCAGCCAATCCGACAGCGTTACTCTCCGGCCGTGGGCAATCATCAACGAACCAACCTGGTCAATGAGCGAGATGGTTGCCTCAGTTTCACCAAGGTCCTGATAGATGGAATAGGCTCGTTCCCAATCGCTGCGCTCGATATACACATCGGCCAGCCTTCTCAGAATCAGGCGGGCTTCCTCGGGACGTTCGCGCCGGAACCGGTTGCGCAGGAATTCCTGAAAAAGATGGTGGTAACGCAGATAGGCGCCGTCTTCGCCTACCGCCAGCACAAAAAGGTTATGACGCATGACGGCGTCCATCAGCTCGCGCCAATTCATATCAACATGCAGCGCCCGAGCAATGACTTCCCCGCATAAGTGCACATCGAATTCTTCGAGCATAGAGGAGCGCAGCAAGAATTCCTGCACCTCCACGGACTGCTGGACGAGCACCTGCTGCGCCAGATATTCGTACAGGCCTACCCCGGATACCCTCGCCACGCGCAGGCGGTTGGCAATCGTCTTTCCCATCACTTGCGTGGACAGAAGCAGCCCCGTAACCCAACCTTCGGTATCGCGAGCCAGTTCTGCGGCTTCCGTATCGGTCAGCGTTAACTGATAGTTCTGACGCAGTAAACTCTGAATTTCGGCCGGTTGAAAACACAACTCTTCAAAGCTCAAGCCCCCTACCTGCGAACGCGCAACCATCAGCGGCAGGTCAGGTAAGGTAAGCAGCGACCGCGAAGCCAGGATCAGGTGGCAGTTTTCGTCGACATCCTGTAGAAAGCGGTTTACGAAGTTCACCACCATCTGGCTCTTCTCGACGAGATGAAAATCGTCTACCACCAGAATAAAGTGTTCAGTGATATTGTCGTACACATCGTTGATGATCAACGAAACCAGCACATCCAGATCCAGGCGATCCTGCCCCATACTTTGCAGGGCTGCCAGGCAGCTCTTTCCGAAACCCGGAAAACGCTGGTTTAGCGCAGAAACGAAATGGGCGATGAACCTTTGCGGTTCTTGATCCAGGTTATCTAACGAATACCAGCAGACCGGCCACTGCGTAGATTGGGTAAAGTCCACTAATAGGGAGGTTTTTCCGTATCCCGCCGGCGCGGCAACAATGATGAGCCGGTTATCCAGCAGCTCATCCAGAAGCCCAAGAAGGCGAGAACGGGAAAGCAGCTCCGCTCGCCGGCGTGGAACAATTATTTTCGTCCGAGTGATCGGAATGAAATCACCCATTCGTGAAGCCTTTATACGGTCAGTCTATCTCTTGATAAAGAGTACAAAATGAGGCAGCGGTTATGTATAAAAACTGCATGAATTATCGCCGATGCAATTTCCTGGCCTGATACACATCTTTCAGGAGCCCCCTTTTTTTAGCATTATTTGCAATTCTTCCCGGTATGGCATCGCTTCCTGAGCGCCGGGCCGGGTTACTGCCCAGGCTCCCGCGGCCACCCCCCAATGGACGGCCTGTTCAACAGCGTGCCCTTCATTTAGCGCTGCAGCCAGCGCACCGTTGAATGCATCACCGGCAGCAACCGTATCAACAGCAGTGACTGGAATCGCTGGAACCAATTGATGTCCAGCGCTGCCAGCCACATATACCCCTTGCGATCCCATTTTGATCATTACCCAATCTGTTCCCCGCTCGCGCAGGATTTGACCAGCCCGGAGAGCATCGCCTTCAGACCGAATTGGAAAGCCCACCAGGGCACCCGTTTCGCCAAGATTGGGGGTCAGAAAATCAACGGCGCGGTACAGTTCCAATGGCAAAGCCCGCGCCGGGGCCGGATCCAGGACAACCTTCACACCACGCTCGCGAGCCATTTGCGCAGCATGAACGACAATATCCATCGGTATTTCGAGTTGTAACAACAAAACCCGCGCTTCTGCCAGGATAGGCTCCAGGCGCGCCAGGTCGTCTCGACCAACCGCGCCATTTGAACCGGGGATAATCACAATATTATTTTCAGCTTGCTGGTTGACCAGAATCATGGCAACACCAGAGTGGGTGGACGGATCCTCGAGCACTCCCGTTACATCGACGCCCTCATGATTCAAATGATCTTTTAGGACTTTTCCAAACGTATCGCGGCCTACCCTGCCTACCATCCGCGTACTTGCGCCCAGGCGCGCACAAGCAACCGCCTGATTGGCGCCTTTGCCACCTGGCGCGGTTGTAAATGCGCTGCCGGTGATTGTTTCCCCCGGCCCTGGAAACTTGCCGACCCGGGCGACAAGATCCATATTGATACTACCCAACACAACAATGGACATTCTTTCCCCTCGGATTGTTTTGCGAAAACACTGATTATAGAAATTATAACGGACCTCGCCTCGCTTGCGTAGCGATTTTCCTTGCCAGCCCAGCCAATTTCTTCTATACTTCTGTCGATCCTCGCTCTGCAAGGGGTTGCAATTGTCGAAACTTTCAAATGTCCATAACCTGGCTGCTCTCCTAATTATCTGCCTGTTCTGCTCAGGGTGCGGTATAAAACCCACCCAAAGTACTGGCTCAAAACAACCGGTTACGCTGACAGTACTCGCAGCTGCTTCGTTGACCGAGGCGTTCAAAGAATTGGGGCAGCAATTTGAAGACCTTCATCCGGGTGTACGGGTCGAATATAATTTTGCCGGCTCTCAGCAGCTTGCCCAGCAGCTTGGCAATGGCGCACCTGGGGATTTATTCGCCAGCGCGGATCGAAGCCAGATGGATATCGCAATTGCCGCAAAGCGCGTGGATAAAGCGGCTGTGCATCTCTTCGTTCAAAATCGTCTGGTTGTAGTCTATCCAAAAGAAGACGGGCATATTGTCCGCTCCTTGAAAGATTTATCCAAACCAGGAATTAAAATCATTCTTGCGTCCAAAGCGGTTCCCGTTGGTAAGTACAGCCTGGATTTCCTTGCGAATACCGCGAGCGACCCAACCCTTGGCGCTTCGTTTAAGACAGCCGTGTTGGGCAACGTGGTGTCTTATGAAGACAATGTCAAAGGCGTGCTGACAAAAGTGTCATTGGGCGAGGCGGATGCTGGCATCGTCTACACCAGTGATGCTTTTGGCAGCGCGGGGCAGAAAGTCGGTCAAATTCCGATTCCGGATTCGCTGAACGTAGTCGCCGAATATCCGGTCGCGCCGATAACAGACAGCCACCAGCCAGCGCTTGCCCAGGAATTTATCACGTTTGTCTTATCTCCAGCCGGACAGGAAACCCTGGTGCGGTATGGGTTTATTCCGGCTGGAAAAGAAAAATAAGGGAAAGGGGATTTTTGAGTCAAGAGGGTGTTTGGCCCGTAATGCAGGCCAAACACCCTCTTGGATTTTCCCTCTTTTACCGATTGAAAGAGCGCTCGGCTCCTACTTCCCTTTCTTGAAGGATACGTCAATGTATACGGCCAAAACCAGCACCAGGCCTTTCACCAGGTACTGCCAGGCAGGAGCAACATTGAGCATCTGCAAACCAGTGGTCAGGCTAGACATGATCAGGGCGCCGATCAACGCGCCAAAGACTGTGCCTACGCCACCCAGGGTGGAGGTGCCGCCCAGGATTGCGCTGGCGATGGCATCCAACTCGTAGCCTTCGCCGGCGGCGATGGTACCATAGCCAACGTATGAGGCCAGGACCACTCCACCCACACCGACCAGGAAGCCCATCAACGTATAAACCATGAACAAGGTATGTTTGATGTTGATCCCCGATAGGCGCGCCGCTTCGCGGTTACCGCCGATGGCGTATGTATAGCGCCCAAAGCGGGTATTATTCGAGACATAGGTCATGATTACCGCTGCCACTGCCAGGAGGCCCACCGGCACCTGCACGCCGTTGTAGCGGTTAACCACGGATACATAGACTACCACCAGGATCGAGAAAAAGGCAGTGACCATAATATCGTAACCGATTTTGGGCACTTCCACCCCGTACTGGCGCTTGCGCCGCCGGCTGCTGAACATATTGAAGAACAAGAAGGCCACCACCAGAAGCGCCAGGATCCAGCCAATCTCTTTGGGCAGGTAGCCCTGCGCGATGTAAGAGATGCCAACCTGGTTGGCGGGGATCGTCTTGCCTTCGGTGCGCCAAAGGATCAATCCGCGCGCTACGAACAGCCCACCCAGGGTAACAATGAAGGGCGGGATGCGCAGGTAAGCGATCAGGTAACCCTGGACAGCGCCAAAGAGCGTACCAACACCCAGGCCCATTACAATGGACATTGCAGCCATCAGGATGGGGTCCTTGATCGGCACGGACTCGATCCAGAAGCGGGCCTGCAAGAATGCCACCATCACCGAGACAAACCCGGCTGCCTTACCCACCGATAAGTCAATGCCACCGGTCACGATTACCAGCACCATGCCGATGCCCAGGAACGCAGTGACCGTCATCTGGCGGAACAGGTTGGAAAAGTTCTGCGCGGAAAGGAAAGAACCTTTAGTCAGGATCGCGAAAAGAATCCAGATGCCCACCAGCGCGAAAATAATTGTGTACGTTTGCAGGTTCTGGCGAAACCGCCTGGACAGCTCTTCCACCACGCCTGCTGCGGCGCTGGGCGCCTTCATCTCAGTAACAGCCATATCATCCTCCTCCTACAAATACCATTTTCTCTCAATGGCTCAACAGCCGTGGAACGTTCAGGCAATACCGGTTGCCAGCTTCATGATGTGTTCCTGGGTAGCTTCTTCGTGATCCAGGGTTTCGCTGGAATGTCCTTCGCTCATGACCATGATGCGATCGCTCATCCCCAACACTTCTTCCAGATCACTGGAGATCATAATGATACCCACGCCTTTTTCGGCCAGGTCGTTCATCAGCTTATAGATTTCATACTTCGCCCCAACGTCGATCCCGCGCGTCGGGTCGTCCATAATCAGCACCTTGGGATTGCTCATCAACCACTTGGCAATGACCACCTTCTGCTGGTTGCCGCCTGAAAGCATATCGGTAGCAATTTGCAGGTTAGGCGCTTTGATGGACAGGCTCTTGGCTTGCTGATTGGAAGCAGACAGCTCGGCGTCGCCGTTAATGCGGAAAAATGAAGCAAACCGGTCCAGGTTGGGCAGGGAGATATTCTTAAGGATAGACTGGATCAGCACCAGACCCTGGCCCTTGCGATCTTCAGGAACCAGGCTGATGCCATTATGCATGGCCTGCCGGGCGCTGTTATTCTTGATCTCCGTCCCCTCCATGCGCATTTTACCAGCGGTGATCTTGCCGTACTCGCCAAAAATCGTCGTAACCAACTCGGTACGCCCGGAACCCATCAGCCCGGCTATGCCCAAAATTTCACCGCGGCGGAGGTTAAAGCTAACATCATTTAAAACCATGCGACCGCTCTCATTGGGATCTTCGGCGGACAGGTGCTCTACCTCAAAAATCACCTCACCAGGCTTGCGGTTCCCACCTGGGAAACGCTCTTTCATTTCGCGGCCCACCATATACCGGACAAGCTCTTCCTGAGTCAGCTCATTGGTCGGCCTGGTAATTACGGCTTTTCCATCGCGCAAGACGGTTACCGAATCGGTTATGCGGAAAAACTCGTTCAACTTATGGGTGATGTAGATGCAGGTTACGCCGTGCTGCTTGAGCGTGCGTAGAATTTCCATCAACTTTTCAATCTCCGCCTCCGTCAAAGCGCTGGTCGGTTCATCCAGAATCAAGACGCGGGCGTTCTCAGACAGCGCCTTGGCAATCTCAACCATCTGCATTTTGCCCACGCCCAGGTGCTTGACCAGCACCTGCGGCTCAACATCCAACTGGTACTTCTGCAAAATCTCGCGGGTATCGGAGTAGAGCTTGTTCCAGTTAATCGAGCCGTTTTCGGTCGGCTCTTTGCCCAGGAAAACGTTTTCGCCCACCGTCATATGGGGCACCAGGGTCAATTCCTGGTAAACAATGGCGATGCCCTCTTGAATGGCCTGGCGAATCGAACCTTCCCCGAGCTTGAGTTCCTTGCCTTCGTATAAGATGGTGCCCTCATACGTGCCGTAAGGATACACACCCGAAAGAATCTTCATCAAGGTTGATTTTCCAGCCCCATTCTCGCCACACAGACCATGGATTTCTCCCCGCCGGATCTGCATGGACACATCGCTAAGAGCGGTTACACCGGGAAATTGTTTGGTGACGTTTTGAATATCAAGTATGATATCTTCGCTCACGAAATGCTCCTTGGAGGAATTCAAATCCGGGCAAGCGCTGGGGAAACCAGGTTCCTCAGAAACAAGCATTCATTATATTTGGATATCCAGTATTATACATTCTAGACCGGCTCACAAGGATATCAAGGTGGTGCGGGTATGGGATTTGTTGCGTGCTTCGCACGCAACAAATCCCATTTTCCCACTCCTGCAAAAACCAGGAGGGATTACATCACCGACTTACTGGATTAAGGCTTGGGCGGTTTCTGAGCATCGGGGATGTCGCGATAGACGTCATCGTACTTCTGGAAGCTGCTCTTGACCACCAGATCGAACACGTTGTCTTTATTGACCTGCTGGACGGGGAGGAACAGGCTGGGGACATTCCCGGTCTTGGTCTGATCGTTGGTCAGATCAGCCATAGTGTAGTCTTTTAGACCTTCAATGGCCTGGCCCTGAAGCAGCTTGTCCATGGAGTCGATGGCGAGCGGGGAGAGGTTGCGGATGTCTTTGAGGATCGAAACGGTCAGCTCACCCTTGACGATGCTGTTCGAGCCATCGGCGGTGGCATCCTGCCCGCTGATCGGGACCTTGCCAGCCAATCCCTGGGCTTTCAACGCCTGCAGCGCACCCAGCGCCGTACCGTCGTTCGAAGCCACAACCGCGTCCACCTTGTTGTTCGCGGCCGTCAGGATGTTCTCCATCAGCTTCAGCGCGTTGGCTGCATCCCAGTTGTCGACCCACTGGTCAGCGACGATGTCCAGCTTGTCCTTGTATTTGTCCAGGATCTCATCCTGACCCTTGCGGAACAGGATCGCGTTGTTGTCGGTCGGCGATCCACCCAGCTTCACCAGCTGGACTTTGCCTTTCGCGGCGACGTCCCACTTCTCGATGTCGATGGCTTTCATGACGCCATCCGCCTGCTGGCGGCCAACCTCAACGTTATTGAACGACAGGTACGCGGCAATCTTGGGGGTCTTGATCAGCCGGTCGTAGGCGAGCACTTTCACGCCCGCATCCGCAGCTTTGTCCACCGAGGTCACAACGGCATCACCGTCTTCAGCAATAACGATCAGGCCTTTCACGCCCTGGCTGACCATGTTGTCGATCTGGTCGTTCTGCGCTTTGACATCGTGGTTGGCTTCCTGGGTCAGAACTTCATAACCCTTCTCTTCCAAACCCTTGCGCAGCAATATTTCTTCGTTCTTCCACCGCTCGGTCGCAAAATCCGAGAATGATAGTCCAACTTTTACTTTACCGCCACTCGGGGCAGCAGCAGCGGTTGTCGCCGTGGGCTGGTCAGGCGCAGCTGGAGCGGTCGTCGGCGCGGCTGGCTGGCAGCCATATAAGAAACTGGCAATCAGGATCACCGCCATCATGATCTTCATAAGTTTTGCGTTCGTTTTCATCGTTTTCCTCTTGTTATGTTGTTACAGACGGGTGGATATCTTACCTTCGTAGAAAACTTGGAGCTTCTCTTCTTTTTCGTCTTTAACGTATCTCTCCTTTTTTACTCCTTTCATAGAAAACAAGTACTTCCAGTTCTGGAAAAGTTGACGGCGATCCCTACATGGAGCTCATGGGCTCTCGGAGCAGATCGTCCAATACGAGGGCCGCTGCACCAATCGCGCAGGCGTCTTCTCCGCGCGTTGATACCTCAACGCGCACTTTGTCGCGCAGGGGTTGAAGAACATTTTCCTGAAGGACCTGGTAGATCACCGGTGCCAGCCATTTTCCGCACAGGCTTAAGGCCCCACCCAGCACGATTAACCCAGGGTCAAAGATATTCGTCAGGTTGGCAATCCCGATTCCCAGGTGAATACCCGTTTCCTCAAAGATGCCGCAGGCAACCGGGTCCTTCATTTCCGCAGCTTCAACCAGGGTATCCAGCGATACTCTGGTCAGGTCGCCTTTTACCAGGTCCGAGATAATACTGGTCGACCCTTGTTCGAGCCTGGATACGGTTGAGCGGATGATCGCCGATGGACTTACATACGTTTCCCAACATCCTCTCCGGCCGCAGCCACACACGTTACCGCCCTTATAAAGGGTCGTATGGCCTGCTTCTCCGGCAAAACCATTGGTCCCTTTAAACAAACGGCCGCCAATCACAATTCCGCAGCCCAAACCCGCCCCGGTTTTGAGATAGAGAAAATTCCCGGTATCGTAGGCCACACCGTAGAAATACTCACCCAATGCAGCGCAGTTCGCCTCGTTCTCCACAAAAACCGGTACATTGAAACGACTCATCCAGATTAACCGGATGGGTATATCGGTCCACCTGAGGTTTGGCGCAAACACCAGCTTCCCCTGGCTGGCATCGACCAGGCCCGGGATGCCTACCCCAATGCCCAATGGGCGCAAGTTAATTTCTTTCCCATACGCAAATGCCTGGCTAATGATATTTTCGGTCATCTCCATCATGGCAATGCGATCTGTGCCAGGCGCTATCTTTTCGTGACGTCTCCATAAAACATCCGCCACAAAATTGGTTAGAATAACAGAAAGAAAATCGACTCCAATTTCAACGCCAATCGCAAACCCCCCATTGGGATTGAACTGCAACAGCATCCCTGGGCGCCCAATGCTTGCATCCTGGCGGTTTGTCTCATGTACATAGCCGCGATCAATCAATTCATTAATAATGAGCGTGATGGTACTACGGTTGAGCCCCGTGCGTACAGCCAGCTCAGCCCTGGATATGGGCGCATAAAGACGAATATGATCCATCACCACCGAGGTATTGAACTCGCGCACAAAAGCCTGATCTGAGATCTTGTATTTATTCATAGATTGAATTGGAATGAGTTTGTTTGTTGGACGCTACAACGAAATCAATTATAGCATATTATATTTCATTAAGTCAACAATGATTTTGTTATTGGAAATGGCTTTTCCAAACTCCGAGGCAAGATCCTCACCCCCTCGGTTCCCCCCGCTCCATTTTCGCAAAGCCGAAAACGGAGCGGGGGATGCCTTTTGCCGCCGGGAGGGATGCGGATTGGATCAGAAAATGGATCCCGATTTTTGTCTGATTTCAAGGGGTTTTCACTCCGCACAATTTTGCCTGAAGAAATCCGGCTCACAAATGAAGAATTGCCCTACCGGGCAATTTGACCTGGCTTCATTCGCTGGTAAAATCATATCAACCAGGAATGACATTAAAAAAACAGTACTCAAACGTTCCCTAGGAGAAATGGCATGCCCCTAACCTTTGATTTTTGCCTTGACGATTTAAAAACGTATACCGGGATTAATCCGCGCCCGGCCGATTTTGACACCTACTGGGACCACGCCCTGACAGAAATGCACGCAATCGACGCTCAGGTGGAACTGGTTCCGGCTGAGTTTCAGGCGCCCAACGCCGAATGCTTCCACCTGTACTTTACCGGGGTAGGCGGCGCGCGCATACATGCCAAGCTGCTGCGGCCAAAGCAGGTTAATGCGCCCCACCCCGCCGTGGTCATGTTCCACGGCTACTCGGGTGACTCAGGCGACTGGGCGGATAAACTGACCTTCGTTGGGCAGGGTTTTACCGTTGCCTCGCTCGACTGCCGCGGGCAGGGCGGGCTTTCGGAGGACAGCGGCGGGGTTACCGGGAATACCCTGCACGGGCATATCATTCGCGGGCTGGATGATGCGCTGGCCGGCCAGCCGGAAAAGATGCTGTACCGCCAGATTTTTCTGGATACAGCACAGCTGGCGAAGATCGTTATTGAAATGCCAGACGTTGACCCAAAACGGGTGGGTGTGACGGGCGGCAGCCAGGGCGGCGCATTGACCGTTGCCTGCGCAGCGCTTGAGCCGCGCATCGCGCGCGCCGCGCCGGTGTTCCCCTTCTTGAGCGATTATAAACGCGTCTGGGAGATGGACCAGGCCGAACGAGCCTACGTCGAATTGAAAGAATATTTCCGCCACTTTGACCCGCGCCACCTGCATGAGGATGCAGTCTTTGAGAAATTGGGCTATATTGATATTCAGAACCTGGCGGCGCGGATCTGCGGGGATGTTTGCTGGACGATTGGGCTCATGGATACGATCTGCCCGCCTTCAACCCAATTCGCGGCCTATAACAAAATCACCTCACCAAAATCCATGGTCATCTACCCTGACTTCGGCCATGAAGGTTTGCCAGGGGTGAACGATATCATATTCAGTTTCCTGATGGGTTTATAAAAGAACAAGGGGCTGGCGCCGGTCCGATCCGCCAGCCCCATTTCGGGAAAATATATGCTGTTCAACCAATGGCTGCTGATAATCATTATTTGCGTGCCGCTGATATTTGTTGCCGCGAACCGCCTGCGCATGGATCTGGCAGCCCTGCTGATGGCCCTGCTCCTGGGTTTTTTGCAGTATGCCGGCCTGGCAGTCCTTGGCCCAGAAAACTCACCCAAAGACGCGGTTAAAGCGTTAGCAGGGTTCAGCCAGCCGGTTGTCATTACGCTGTTGTCATTATTTATCATCACACACGGGCTTGAAAAAAGCGGGGTAACCGGCTGGATTGCCCATCAGCTTCTCCGGCTTGGCAGCAATCAGGAACGCCGCCAGATTGCCCTGTTTGCGGGCACCAGCGCCTTTCTTTCTCTGTTTATGAACAATCTTGCGGCTGGAGCATTGGTCCTGCCGAGCGCAATGGAAGTTTCCAGACAATCGGGGATTCGGCCCAGTAAATTACTCATCCCGGTCGCATACGGGAGCCTGCTGGGAGGTTCCGCGACGTATTTCACGACCGCCAATATTATCATGAGCGATCTGCTGCCCATTGCCAATCCTCCCCTGGCTCCATTGCATATCCTGGACTTTACCGCTACTGGCGGGCTGATCGCCCTGGCAGGCATCCTCTATTTCTGGCTGTTGGGCAGCCGTTTACTGCCCGACCGTGATCCATCCGCCGAACAAACCTTGATCCGCCATACGGGCAGCGAGTTAGAGAACCTTTACCAGCTAGGCGAACGGATGTGGGAAGGCGTCATTCAAAAAGATTCCCGGCTGATTGGGAAAAACCTGTCAGACACCCGAATCGGCAGCCTATGGGGGGTGACGGTTGCGGCCATTCAGCTCAGGAACGGGGAGATTCAACTGCCCTCTGCCGAGCAAGAATTCGGAGAAGGGGACGTAATCCTCCTGGTAGGCCGGGAGGAAAAAATTGTCCATCTGGCTGGTCTGGGAATGGATATCCAGGCAGCCAGGCAAAACAAATATCTCAGCCCGCGCGGGATTAACGTGCTTGAAGCTATCCTAAATCCACACTCTAGCATGGTGGGCAAAACGCTCAAGGAGATGAACTTCCGCCGGCATTATGGCCTGACCGCAGTGGCGCTGAAACGCCTGACGCGCAGCTACCGCACGGATGTGGGGGATATTCCGCTTGCTTATGGCGATTCGCTGCTGTTAATCGGTACCCGTGATTCGCTGCAAGCCTTCCAGCGCAGCTCAGACTTTATCGTCATCCAGCCCAGCAATACGGACCAACCCGTCGATACGCGCGCAGCGCTGCTGACCCTGATAATCACCCTGGCTGCTGTCGCCGCTTCTGTCGCGGGGGCGCCGGTGTTTCTGAGTGTATTTAGCGGCGCGTTGATCATCCTCTTGTTAAAATTTATCAGCATGGAAGAGGCGTACCGCTCGATCGAATGGCAGGCGATCTTTCTCATTACCGGGATGTATGCCGTCAGCCAGGCGATGGTGCAGACCGGTCTGGCTGGCCTGCTCGGGAAAGGGATGTTGGCGCTGGTTCTCCCGCTTGGCCCATTGGGATTGGCTGCCGGCGCCTACCTGCTGACGGCCTTGCTTACGCAGTTCATGGGCGGTCAGGTGGCTGCCCTGGTAACAGGTCCGGTCACGATTAGCGCGGCGATTAGCATGGGCGCAAATCCGCAGGCGATAGCGGTCGCGACAGCGATCGGTTGTTCAGCCTCTTTTCTCACCCCGATGGCGCACCCGGTCAATATCATCATGATTGCTCCGGGCAATTACCGCTTCAGCGATTTTATGCGTATCGGCTGGCCGCTGACGATCCTGAGCTTTCTTATGCTTATCGCTGGCCTGGTTTTATTTTGGAGGCTGCCCATCTGATGCAAAAAACTGCCGAACTCCAGGGCTATACCGTCATCCTCTTACGCTGCGCGGACCGTTATCTGCTCTTAGAGCGCAGCCAGACGAAATCTTTCGCGCCCGGCCTGTGGACGGGGATCGGGGGGCATGTAGAAGCGGACGAAACCACCGATCTGTATGCCTCCGCTTTGCGAGAACTGCATGAAGAAAGCGGGCTTACGCTGGACGATGTGCAGGACTTTGTTCTTCGGCGCGTGCTTCTGACCAACCGGATTGGACGGCCCTTTGGCGTACTGCTCTATTTCACCGGAACACTAACCCAGGCAGTGGTCCCCTACTGCCCGGAAGGTGAGCTTTCCTGGAAGTACGCGGAGGAGTTTGCCGCGCTCAATATTATTGATAACACCCGCCCGGTCCTGGACTGCCTGGTTGAGGATATGAAGCGCGACCCGTCGGGAATCCAGCCGCCCCGCACCGGGTTGGGGTTGTTTGCGCCGGACGGTACGTTTCAACAAGTGGTGTGGGGCTAAAAAGAAAATCGTTGCTCTATTCTTCTAACAGCTCGATCTGCCCAGTAGAGCCATTTATGCGGATGCGCTGCCCGGTTTGCAGGCGCTGGGTGGCCCGGTCCACACCCACAATTGCCGGGATGCCATATTCGCGGGCCACGACTGCCCCATGCGTCATCATGCCGCCCACTTCCATCACCAGCCCCGCGGCGCTTAAGAACAGCGGCGTCCAGGACGGATCGGTTCCCGGGCAAACCAGGATTTCGCCCGGCTGCAAGTTTGCCTGGCGAGGGTCCAAAACCACCCGCACCTGTCCCTCGGCGCTGCCAGGGCTTACCGGGCTGCCAGTGAGCCCCTTTCCCCCTTCGCCCGCCGCGCGCATGCCTTCATAAAATGCCCGACCATCGCTGAGCAGCAGGCGAGGGATCTGCCGGCGCAGCTTCTCGCGCCGGTAACCCTCTCGCCGCGCGGCAATCAGCGATCGCCAATCCCGGGGGTCTTTTTTGGCAAAGCGTCGAATTTCGGCAAAGGACAGGTAAAACAAATCATCCGCCTGTTCCAGATCCCCGGCTTCCACAAATGCCGCTCCACTTTTGAGCAGTTCATCGCGGATTTGAGCCATCAGCCGGACTGCAAAGAATTTTGGACTTTCGCGAATGCTCATCAATTCGCGCATGCGGCGGGCAATAAAACGCAGCCGGTGGGCCTTGAACCAGCCGCCCCGGGTCTGGCCCAGACTCGCTGCCAGCTGATCCACCGCTCGCTGTGCTTCATCCGCGCCCCTGGCAAATAGGACATCGGGGGCCCGGTTGCCATCTTCAATCTTCAAGTAACCGGACAGCATCTCCATTACATGCGTAGGGTTTTCCTGCCAACGCTCACGGCCCATGTCGATCTCGGCCAAGCCGCGCCCGCCATAGCGGTCGAGGAATTTTTCGATCATTCCCCGCGGTTCCGCGCGCATTTGACCAGACAGGTATCGACCGGACAGTTCCGCAGCCGTACGTCCCTGAAATTCATCCAGTGCAATGGGGTTGTGTTGGATTGCCCGGGCAATGGCCCACAGCGCCAGATCCATTTCAGTGGTTGGGTTATTGGGCAATCCACGGGTGGTCTCAAGCACCAGGTCGCTCCAATTCTTTACCGGCTCATGCTTCCCTGCCGCTTTCTCCGATATACCGTTCGCCGTCATACGAAGGAAATTATAGGAGGCCATCCCCCCTACAACCCCGGAGAAGAACAGGATCAACACGCGCGGCAGATGGTCTCTTGTTACCTGCTCCAGCAAGTCTGCCTGGAGGGCCAACCTGGACCAACGGTCCCCGCTAATCGCGTTACTACCTTCGCGCACCTTTTGCAGGATTTGCTCACCCTGGTTCACAATGTATTCCCGCCGCGCGCGCGGCGAAGCTATATTTACCAGAAGATTGGCCACTATGGGAACAAAAACTCGCGCCAATTGCAAGATCGCCCGCAAACGGATGCCTCTCCGCTCTGGTTGCAGGTGGGGGTCGTCCCAGATTTCCTCCAGGGCCTGTTTAATCGTTGGCTCGATGATGCCCACCGCTTCATACACTGCTTTCCGGCCCACCGAATTGCGCATGACGGGTGTGAAGTTTCCCCATAACCTTTCCCCGGCAGTCACCAACACCGTCTGTGTTTCGGATGTGGCCGGGATCCCAAACAGCCTCGCGCCAGTGGCAAAAATCACTTTCAACGCATCCTGTCCTAATGGAGTCACCGGGTCCAGTAATCCCTGGATTGCTCCGAAGGAAAACAATACCTTCAATGGTTCAGCAGGCATCCCTTGCGGTGTGGGGAAGAGGGAAGTGATCGGCCGCGACTGGAGCAGATACAGCCGGTCGTCAGCCCAGGCCCATTCGATATCCTGTGGAAAACCATACCGTTCCGCCACCTGCTGGCATAATCGGGTCAACTCCAGAATTTGCGCATCGGGCAGCGCCTGGTGGGTCTTATAGTCTCCAGATATTTCAGCCGTGCCTCCACCGCTTTGTCCATGGATCGCAATGGCTTTGGTTCCCAGTGTTTTCGATACAATCTGGCCGCGAACGGCATCCACCACGTAATGATCCGGCTCCACTTTTCCGGATACCAGCGCCTCGCCCAACCCAAAAGCAGCATCAATGACCGTTTGCGTGCGCAACCCGGTCAACGGATTGGCCGTAAACAAGACCCCGGCCACCCGGCTTTCCACCATGCGCTGCACGACCACCGCCAGCGCAGCCCCACTCTGCGGCACATGATTACGCAAGCGGTAACCAATTGCCCGAGCAGTCCATAAGCTGCTCCAGCAGTCAATCACGGCTTTCAACAGGTTCTCGCTGCCCACGATATTCAAGTAGGTATCTTGCTGACCGGCGAAGGACATTTCCGGAAGATCCTCCGCGGTAGCGGAAGAACGCACAGCAACCGCGGTCGTGCCAGGAGCAGTGGATGTCCCATTCGATTGGGGCACTCCGGACAGATTCTGGTAGGCCGCCAGAAGATGCCCGGCCAGTTCGCCTGGAATGCGCCCGGCGGAGAACATGGCCCGAATCTTCATAGAAGCCTCTTCCAAACTTTCCGGCGTGGCAAATTCGCCTTCTGGCAGCGCTGCGAAAATCGGGTCTTCGAGCTGGTTTTCTGCTACGAACGTCCGGTAAGCATACGTGGATATCAAAAAGCCGTCTGGCACCGGGAAACCGGCACGGGTAAGACGGGCCAGGTTGGCACCCTTACCGCCCACAATCAACACCCCATTTTCCTCAGATGCCGCTTCTTCTGATGAAAACGGCAGCACCCAGATCGACTCCGCAGCCACCCGATTGACCATTTTTTCACTCATTTCCTAAGCCTAAAACGGACTTCAGCCGTTAACCACGTTTGCGTTCCTTCCGCCCGGCCGCATAGAATACGGGCAGCGTTCAGGGAAGGAGCGCACTTTGGAATATACCGCCAACATACTTCTCTAGCAGCCCCTGCAGGTCGGTTAGGGCTTGCTCGACCATTCCGCGCCCACCGGCATGCTGCGCCTCAATGGTAAATAACGCTGCATTCGTATCCACTTGCGAGGCGGACTCCGCGCTCTGGCGCCAGCACCAGCGCCGCGCCACCACTAACCCGGCCTCATCAATGAAAATGACCTCGCCTGGTTCCGGGTTTTCCGCCGCCGCTTCTCCCAGCGGGGTAAAAGCCTCGCTGCCCGTGGCAAAACGCACGGTGATCACCCCCTGAACCTCGCGAAGGTCAAACGCCGCGACCGGCAGGCCGTAGCGGATACTGACCAGGTTGCAAATATCGACCACCGCGTTAATGCAGGGAATGTCGCCTTTTTTGGTCAGCCGGCGAAGCAGCGCCTCAGCCGCGCTGCGATATTGGGTTGGGTCAACCCCAAACAGTCGAAACGCTGCCCGCCAGCCGGCCAGCGTTTCGATCTCGCTGAACGATTGGCCGCCAATGCGCGCCAGCACATTGCGTTGTTCGTCCAGATAATCCTTGCGCAGCGCTTCTGGCGTCGGGCGGTTTTCGAACCCGCTGCCCAACACCGCTCCGCCCGAAAGCTTCTGAAAACGGTTTAAAACTGCCTCATCATAGCGGAAAGGGATCATTTTCTCACTCCACATCCCAGCTTCGCCTACAACCTGCGCGCGGTAATGACCAGGTTCCCACTGCTATCCGAATCGAACGGAGCGCCGTCCATGCCACCATACCGGTCAATTTGCTGAAACCCAGCCTTCTCCAGCCCGGCGGTCAATTCAGCTTCTCGCAGCGGGTACAGGGGGGTGCTGGTCACCTGCTGCCGCCAGGGAGACTGACCCTCACGATACAGCGTGACGATGTTGAAGTTAATCAGCCCATCGGGCTGGTAATCATAAAAACGCAAGAAAATCCACTCGGCTTCGCCGCCGGGCCTGCTCTCGCGATGGTTCTGCGGCTCCATCCATCGTTCGCGGTGTTTCATGACCGAGTCAAAATTGCGGTTCTGGATCAGCAGCAGCCCACCCGGGCGCAGGCACACGCCAAAATCGGCCAACGCCGCGGATAGGTCAGAAGGCGTGAGCAGATGGGGCAGCGAATTGCCCAGGCAGAGCAGCGCATCGAAGGGGAGGTAAGCGGGATTATTCTGGCGAAAGGCCAGCGCGAGCTGACCAAAACCGGCCGGGACAAAAGGGATTTCAACGCCGGCTTCCGCAGCATTGGCTGCGGCGCGCGCCACCATTCCGGCGCTGATATCCGCGCCAGCAGCACGATAGCCCCGTTTCGCCAGCGCGACGGCATGCATCCCCGTACCGCACGCCGCATCCAGAACCCGCGCCGGAGCGTGCGGCGTGCCAACCGCCTGGATTTCCCGCTCGATAAACGGGAGCTCAAAATTCAGGCGGTTGGGCCAGTTCACAAACCTGTCGTAATCGCTGCTAAAAGAATCATACATCTTCTGAATACGGTTAACTGCTGCGCCCGATCAATACCGGCGCTTCCGTTGGCCCAAACCCAACGTTCTGGCTCATCTTAATTTCCACCTGCTCAGCGCTAAACCGGCAAATATAGGTGAAGTAAAAGGGGGTGTGAACCAGGCGAATGGTTATTAAGAGCGTATCGTCGGCAGTCCATACAGCGCTGGCAAAAACCGGCTGCCTTTCACCGTGATTAAATAATTCGGTCGTGCCCTGGCGCCATTCGCCAGTCCCACAGGTGATTTGGTGCTGCCCAACAACGCCTCCTAAGCGCAGCGCAGCCGGGGTATCCGGTCCGGTTGCTCCCTGGATGTTGAAATCGCACGCGTTCTCGCGAAATGCAAAGGATACGCATTCGACTTTAACATCGTTCGCTTCGAGCTTGTACTGCTTTCCGGATACCCGCTTTGCCAGCGGAGCGCTTGCCATTCCTTGAGGCGGGCACAGCGCAAGCCCGGCAAGTTTTTGTTCCAAAGCGAAACTGGCGCTGGCAACCACGGGCAGTGGAGCCGGTCCCAGTTCCGGCAGCAAGCGCTCCCAAACGGCGTTCATGACGGCCTGCATATCATTCACCCCACTGGTGATCGCTACCACGGCATCCTGTTCGGGCATTACGATGCAGTACTGGCCAAATGCCCCATCCCCGCGATAAAGGTTATGCCGGCAGCGCCAGAATTGGTAGCCATAGCCCTGCTCCCAATCGCTTTCCGGGTTACTCCCATTGGATACCTGGCGCATGCTCGCTTCTGCCACCCAGGGCTCCGGAATGATTTGCTTTCCATTCCATTTCCCTTTTTGCAGATACAACTGGCCAAAGCGGGCAATATCCTCGGTGGTGATTTTTAAGCCCCAGCCGCCCATATTGATCCCCTGTGGAGATGTCTCCCAGGTGGCGCCACTGATGCCCAGCGGTTCGAATAAGCGCGGCTGCAGATAATCCAGGACCTTCATCCCGGTCACCTTTTGTACGATAGCCGAGAGCATATACGTAGCTCCGCTGTTATATACAAAATGGGTGCCCGGCCTGTATTCCACCGGTAGGGATAGGAATGCTTTTACCCAGTTACCATCGGATGCTTCCGTCATCCGGCTCGTTGTATCCTCGGCATGCCCGCTGGACATCGACAACAGCTGTTTTACCCGCATCGCGGCCAGATTTTCACTCACCTCAGCCGGGGTTTCCTCCGGGAAGAAGGATATGACCGGGTCATGGATTGAAAAGCGGCCTTCGGCGATTGCCAACCCCACCGCGGTGGAGGTAAAGCTTTTGCTCAAAGAAAACAACATATGCGGGTGCTCGGAGGCGTATGGGGACCACCATCCCTCCGCCACCACTGCGCCGTGGCGCAGCAGCATGAAACTGTGTAGTTCGTGAATGTTCTTTTCGACTTCCTCGACAAACCCGAGGATCGCCGCGGATGCGATACCCTGCGATTCTGGAGTACAACGTGGGAGTTGGGATTTTTTCATGGTTGCAATCCTCCTCAAGGATCTGGATGATTTTTTGGCTCGGGGATTCCCCGAATTATTTTAGCGCAACTTCCTTAAAACCACCCGTTGTAATACGGGTGATCTGCTCCGACCGGCAGGTCGACTGCCTGCCCCGCCCGCGCCGAATAATAAACCGCGGTAATCAGTTCGATTGCCCTGCGGGCGTCTTGCAGTGTTACCGGCAGATCGGTCCCCTGCTGAACGGCCTGGTAACAGCGATAAAACTGCCCGGTCATACCTTGCGGCAGAGGCTGGTATTCCTTTAGGACCTGATGAATGTTTTTGTCAATTTCCGGCGTATCTCCGATGAATGTCCAGGGATCCGCGGTGTTTCCATATGGTTCGAGGTTGCTCTCGGCTGAGAGATTGCGGAAACAGAAATGGTGGCGCGTCATCTGGCGCGCGCACCCGGTTGTAACCGAAAAAGATGCCAGGGAGCCGTCCGCCATTTGTAATGAAATTGCCGCGCAGTCCTCCGTTTCAATCGGGTTTACCAGCGTAGCAACTTGCGCGGATACCCGTTTTGCGGGTCCCAGGACATACAAGGCAACATCATGGGCGTGGATCCCCAGCGTCACCAGCGGGCCGCCCAGTTCCGTTTTCCACTGTCCATGCCAGGTCGCGTAGTATTCCTCGCGCCTACGCCAGGCTGTTTCAGCGACACCCAGAAAGGCCTGCCCGGTTAAGCCAAGGGACTGAAGAAGTTTCAGTTTTTGGACTCCACTCCCAAAACGCTGTTGGAAAATCGGCATGACCCACTTGCCGGACTCGCGTTCCGCGGCGATCAGGGCATCCACCTCGCGCAAAGATCCCGCGGCCGGTTTCTCCAGGATGACATTTTTACCGGCCTCCAGCGCAGCCAGGGTTTGTTCGAGATGCAGGTAGGAAGGCGTACAAACATCGATGATATCCAAATCATCCCGGGCAATTATTTCATTAATGTCCGTTGTTGCTCGCGCGCCGCACGTTTCGGCGAGGATTTGGGCCCGGGTCGCGTCGATATCGCAAATACTACGCACCTCAAACCATTCTCCCAGTTCTTGAAAGGCTGAGACGTGGTTCCGGCTGACTCCTGCGCCGATGATTCCTACCCGGTATTTGGTCTGCATGCCCGCTGTGCTCCTCTGCAAGTTTGACGCTTGATGATTTTCCACGGCCTTCAATGTTACGAGCGGCATATTCAATTATTCATCATCCTCTTTGAGCGCACCCGGGTCATATTCGCCCCATTTGCTGTTCATCGAGGATGCATATATCACCAGGCTGGTATGGTCAGCGTGCTGGATGGCTTTCCGGTTGACCTCTTCACGCCTTTCACTCAAGTCGGCCGGCTGCGTATTTTTTCCAGGGGAAACGGACAGCAAGCGCACTTCCACAACATCACCGGCCCGGTAGGGTACAACCGCGCCGGCTTGTTTCCCCAGGATGGCCTTTGCCAACGGGGTATTCTCCCCAAGAAAGCCGTTTTCAAAATCGGCAGCATTGTCAGCGACAACATCCAGGCTCAGGCGTTCCACTTCGGAGGTTTCGTATTTTAGCTCCAGTTCTACGTGCCTGCCAGCCCAAACCTTCAGGGATAAATCATCCGCACTTGCCATTCCATTCCTCCTGGTAACTGCTTCACCTGAGTATAACATTTAAAAAAGCAACCGGAGACTTTGTCTCCGGTCTGGTTTTAGTAGCGGGGATAGGATTCGAACCTATGACCTTCAGGTTATGAGCCTGACGAGCTGCCTCTGCTCTACCCCGCAACGAGTAGACAGGTATTATACCACCCAACCTCTGTGCGTCAAGGCTCTCGATGCTTTTCCACGTCCGAATTTATGTTATACTAACCCGGTTTGGTACTTTTCAAAGAAGCAATGAATGGGGAAAGCGATGAAAACAATTTTACTAATGCGACACGGCAAATCGAGCTGGAAAGACACCCAACTTTCCGATCATGAACGGCCGCTTAATAAGCGCGGGCAGCATGATGCACCCCTGATGGGAATGATCCTGTGCGACCGCGAGCTGATCCCGCAGCAAATCCTCTGTTCCACTGCCCTGCGCGCCCGCCAGACGGCGGAAGCGATCGTCGAAACTTCAGAGATCCACGTGGATATCACCTATCTCGACCGCCTGTATATGGCTGAGGTAGAGGAATATATTGAAACCCTGCGCGAACTGCCAGACAACATCGAACGGGTAATGGTGATCGGGCATAACCCAGGTCTGGAAACGCTCCTTCAGTTACTTTCCAACCAGATTGAATCCCTGCCTACCGCTGTAATTGCTCACATAGCCGTTCCAATTCATCATTGGACGGAGCTAAATTCCGAAACAAACGGCGAGCTAGTGGATATCTGGCGCCCGAAAGAGATACTTCCCAAGGCAGAGTCAGAGCCAGAACAAGACAAAGAAAAAAGCAAGAAAAAGAAGGGCAAAAAGAAGGCCGAGGTCACGGCTAGAAAGAAAAAAAAGTAGGAACCTTCTGGCGGCCTGGACATTGGCTATAGCGCTTAGCCGGTCCATAGAAAATAACAAAATCTCAAAGAGGTGCGTGTGTCTTCGTTTACAAATATCAATGATGCCTCCTTTGATCAGGAGGTGCTGCACTCGAATGTTCCGGTTCTGGTAGAGTTTGGCGCCGTATGGTGCGGGCCCTGCCGCCAGATCGAGCCGATTCTTGAACAATTAGCCGTTGAGTGGAATGGGAAAGTCCGCCTGGCGAAAGTTGATGTTGATGAAAGCGTCAAGACGGTTCTTCAGTACCAGGTAATGAGTGTGCCCACCCTCATTTTATTCGTCAACGGCGAAGCCTGCCAGCGGCTTAGCGGCAGTCAGCCGCGCGACCGTCTGGTTGAAAAATTCTCTCCCTATATTTAATTATTCCAGTTTGCCGGGCTCCGGGGTTTCTATACTCGGTGCCGGCTCGGGATGGACTGTCACATCGGCTCCGGGGACGATCGCATTGACCGCCTCTTCGATCCGCTCTGTCAATGCGTGCGCTTCGGCTAGCGTCTGTTCACCATCGACCAAAACATGCGCATCCACAAAAAGCAGTGGGCCAGCGTACCGTACGCGGACTTTGTGACAGTTGGATACACCGGGCGTCGCCTCAACTACATTCCTTATCCGGTCAGCCAGTCCTTTGGGTGCTGTATCCAACAAGCCATTGATGGTGCGCAATCCCATCTCCACGCTTACATAAACGACAATCAATGCTACGACCGAGGCGGCAATTGCATCTGCCTTTTCCAGGAACCGCAATGAGGGTACTATCTTGCTAATCCACACGAAGATCAAGCCCAAAATCACCACACTGGATGACCAAATATCGGTGCTGAAATGCAGCGCATCAGCCTCCAACGCCTGGCTGTTATGCGCCCTGGCCGCCTTATACAGAATTCTCGAACGCGTAAAATCGATTACGATCGAAACAATCATTACCAGGAAAGCCCAAACCGAAACTTCCACCTCCACCGGCTTATAAAACAGGCGCTGGACCGCTTCGTAAATAATCCAAACGGCTGTGATCAGCAGCAGTGCAGTCTCAAACAAGGCGGATAGATTCTCAATTTTTCCATGTCCGTAGCGGTGATCTTCATCAGCGGGTTTCCCGGAGATACGGACTGCGAAAAACGTCACCAATGCCGCAACCAAATCCAATGCCGAATGCGCTGCCTCAGCAAGAATACCAAGGCTGCCGGTCAAAATCCCTACAATAATCTTAAAGGTAGTCAGTCCAATTGCTGCGACAACCGAACTAAGCGCTGCGGATTGTTTTTCATGCTCCGCTTGAGCGGAATAGACGCCCATCTCCATACTCCCACAAAAAAAAGTCTGGCGCTCTTCTTTGCTCATTGCCAGCGCCAGCACAACTATATAAATGATAATTCTATTCCATTTTGAAGGCCGCTCAACGGTTGAAAATCATCCGTAACGATGACATCATTCCTCTAAATCGTTTTTTATATCACCCTAAATATAAAATTTCAAATTCTTCTACCACCTGCCGCACCGCGAGCAGCACCTCTTCCGATACGACGGCATCAAAGCTAAGACTTTTCGGTTGGATCCCGATCAACATCACCCTACAACCCATCTCGCGCATCAGGAACTGAGCCAGTACCGTGGGCGGAAGCGTATGGGTCGAAGCGCTCATTCCCTCCGCCTGGGCCCAATCGAAACATGCTACCGTTCCAGGCGGTTCATCCAGCTCGGCGGCGTCAATCAGCACCACCAGGTCGGGCTGAAACCGGCGCAGGGGACCGGTAAATGCCTCTGGCGCCATACCTGCTTCGACAATATACAGCAGCGGGGGCTGGGAGCCGGTCTTCGTTTCCCAACCCCCGCTACTCTCGATCAGTTTCCGCGCAGCCAGAACCCCGGCTGCGTCATCACCATTCAATTCATTGCCTATCCCAAGAATGGCAATCCGTTGAGACTTTATTTCGGGCCCAAAGAAATGCGCCCTATTCTTCAACTTCTCCTGCCTGTTCCAGGTATGGCTCAATATCAGCAGCCAGGCCGTAATACACGGTAAAGGGCTCCTTGGATAATTCAGCCAGCTCCCACTCGGTATGCGACAGCTTCAGGCAGTTGAACCGGCAGTTAATCGAACACTGAGAGCAGTATGTACAGCGGTCCGCGTGAAAACACATCACGAAGCGTTTGCTGGCTTTGTCGATGACAATCAGCTCGATCGCGTTTGCCGGGCACTCTCGGATACATAACTGGCAGCCGGTGCATTTCGACAGATCCCACATCAGCTTGCCGCGGAAGGATTCGGGAGCCTCTTTCCGCTCGAAGGGGTATCTGCGCGTGACCGGCTTTTGAAAAAAGGAGCGCACCACGTCGGTCACCATCATGCCAATCGGTATGTCGATCTTGATTTTCATATCGCCACCCTCTACTACTAATAGAGAAATACGGCCAGCAGCACGTTCGCCAGCGCTGCCAGCGCGCCAATCCGCCACCATAAACCAACCACCTGATCAATGCGCAAGCGAGCAAACAAGGACTGGAGGAACGCGAGTACCAGCAGCAGTCCAAGCGTTTTTAGCAGAAAATCGAGGGGGTTGTGCAGCCCACCCATGTAAAAAGCGGCCACCAGCGTCAGTCCAATGATCAGCTCAACCTTCTTGCCAAGGCAGAAAAGGGCAAAACCACGCCCGCTGTACTCGGTCAACGCGCCAGCCACAATTTCCGTTTCCGCTTCGGGCGCATCGAAGGGGGTCAGTTCGACTTTCCCCATCAGGCCAACCAGCGCTACCAAAAATCCGATTGGCTGGGTCAGCATCATCCAGTATTTCGTAGCGGCAAACTCGTTGACCGTAAGGATCTGCCATGATCCGGCTGCCAGCGCCGGGCCAAGCAGCGCCAACAGAAACGGCGCTTCGTACGAGAATAGCTGGGTGAGGGTGCGGGTCGCGCCAATCAATGAAAATCGGTTGACCGTGTTTGCCCCAGCCAGGCCAAGGCACATGGTTACAAGCGATAGCATATATAAGGATACGACCAGGTCCCCGTCAAAGCTGAAGGATGGAGCCAACCCGGCAAAGGGTACGTATAATGCCGCGGTCAGCGCGCCAGCCAGGGCCGCGACCGGCAGAATATAGAACAGGGTCTTATTTACGCCTTCGGGCAAAACCTCTTCTTTTGAAAGGAGTTTGACGACATCGGCCAGGGGTTGGAACCAGCGTGGTCCAACCCTGTTCTGAAAGCGCGCCAGTAGTTTGCGATCTACCCATTCATACAGTAAACCGCCGGCCATCAGGGTCAACCCGCCGGGGAAAAACAATAGGGCAATCAAGGGAGGAATGATAATCTCGTTCATCGTTGATAATACTCGATTCCATAGCGCCGCAGATTTTCCCAGGTCCATACCTGGCTTTCACCTTTTCCCCCTGCCGGCTTGATCGCGAAAAGCCGGTCGTTACACGAAAAACAGGGGTCGATCCCAGCTAACATCATGGGCATGTCGGCCAGCTTATGACCCACAGCCAACTGCATCACGGAAGCCCAATTACATAGGCTGGGGGTGCGGATCTTTAGCCGGTCGGGTTTATCGCTGCCATTACTTTTTAGAAAGTACAGCAGCTCACCGCGCGGGGCTTCCACCCGGCTGATGGTTTCTCCTGGCGGGAGGCGGCGGGGTACTTTGGTCGTCAATTCACCGGGTGGCATTTTTTCCAGAATCGCGCGGATTAATCGGCAGGTTTCAAAGAGTTCCTGAATGCGCACCACAAAGCGGGCTTCCAGATCGCCGCGCGTATTGGTGACCACATTGACCGGGAAATCCGCGTATGCCGCATAGGGGGCCGCGATTCGAATATCCATTTCTACGCCCGAGGCGCGCGCCGTCGGTCCTACCGTACCGAACCGAATCGCCTGTTCTTTGGTCATTGTGCCAACATCGCGCGTGCGGGCAAGGAAAGTTTCGTCCGTCGTAACGACACGCAGGTAAAAGTGCAGTCGTTCTTCCAAAAAGTCGACTGCCTTGCGGATTTCACCGGCCTGCGACGGATTTATGTCAAACTTCACCCCGCCAATCACGTTCGCCGAATAATGCACCCGGTTTCCGGACAGTATTTCCAACAGATCCATCACAGTTTCACGATCACGCCAGGAATACATGAACAGCGTATCAAAACCGCCTTCATGGGCAGCGATACCCAACCACAGCATATGGCTGTGGATGCGCTCCAGCTCGGCCACCAGCGTGCGGATGGCCTGGGCCCGGGGGGGAACCGTTACTTTCGCCAGCTTTTCCACACCCAGCGCCAAAGCCGTAGCGTGCACATGGGAGCAAATCCCGCATACCCGCTCGAGCAGGTAGAGATTCTGAACCCAATTGCGCGCTTCGGCGCCTTTCTCAATTCCGCGATGGACGTATCCCAGCCGCACCGTTGCGCCGGTGACGATTTCACCATCCACAGTAAATTCAAAATGACCCGGTTCCTTAAGCGCTGGATGCTGCGGACCGATCGGAATAATAAACTTTTCGGGATTGTTTAAATCTTCCATAATTTCCTCAAGGAATTACTCTAAACCTTTGAAGGATTTCCGCAGGGGGTAAACCCCATCCGGCCAGTCATCCGAGAGCAGCAAGCGATCGCGAACGGGCGTGCCAACCAGCATTACGCCAAACATCTCAATCAGCTCGCGTTCGTACAAAGTCGCTGAGGGGATAACACCGCAAATCGAAGGCGCCTCAGGCAGGCCATAGGTTACCTGAATTCGCAATGTAACCACCGCGGCGGCCTGGCAAAAATGATACAGAATCTCGGTCGCCCCATCGGATGTTTCAGACTGCGGAATATCCATCCCGGTCATCGCTGAAAGGTGCCAGCCGCCGGCATCTACCATCACCTGCACCGCATCAACGATTTTTTCTACCGTTAAGTAAACATCCAGCCGCTCTTCTTCAGGGGATTCCACCCGTTCGGTCCAGGGTACCAGCAGCGCCTGCGCGGATTGTAGTAAGCTTTTTGTGTCCATAGCTCCTCATCAAAAGCGGGGTGATGGGTTACGAGCGCAGAGGGTAAGAACATCGTAACACATCGCCATAACGCTTATTTACTTTTCTTTAAACTTTCCAGCAGTTGTACCATGCCATCAATCATGGCTTCAGGGCGCGGGGGACAGCCTGGCACGAAGACATTCACCGGCAAAACTTCTTCAATCCCACCGATAATGTTATAACAACCGGAGAACACCCCCCCGGATGTACCGCACGAGCCGACCGCCATGACAAATTTTGGCTCAGGCATTTGTTCGTAGGTGCGCAGCAGGCGCTCACGCGCCAGGCGGCTAACCGGCCCGGTGCAAATTAAGATGTCCGCATGGCGGGGAGATCCTTGCAACTTGACGCCAAAACGCTCCAGGTCATACGTTGGTGTCAGTGTAGCCATGATCTCAATATCACACCCATTGCACGATCCACTGTTGAAGTGGATGGCCCACGGAGAATTGGTCAGCGCCCAGCGGCGAACCTGGTCCAGCGTTCGCTGCCAGGGTGAGCGTAGCGGAATATCCGTATTCGCCATATTTCCCTCCTTACCCTAAAATCAACGCGATGAGCGCCAAGGCCAAACCGGCAACGTAGATTGCCTGGGGTCCGTTCAGCTCGCCGGAACCGAGCACCAGCATCCCCAGGTGCAGGATGGCAAAGAAAAATGCGACCAGAAAAAACGGCCGGTATCCGGGCGCAGCGGCGATGCTGGACGCTTTTTCCCCAGAGCCGTATGAGCTGCTTTTCGCCGTGCTGGGCTTTTCAGGACCGGCCAGTTGTTTTCCAACCCATGTAATCAATAACACCAATGGGATATAAATCAGGAACGCAATGGGGGGAGTGAGAATAGTTTCCATTCGTCGCCTCCTATAAGACTAACGTAACCATGCCATTGCCTGGCCGCCAAACATCGCAACCAGGTTGTTTGCCGCCGGGCTGGTAACTGCCTGCACCAGCGCAGGCCAGAAACCAAGCGCTACAACCGCTGCCACCATGAGTACCAGCGGGGCGTTCATCAAAGCCGGCGCGGGTATCCCGGCCAGCACCGTTTTTGATGGGGCACACCGGTACATCCGGTTGACCAGGGGTGCATAATAACCCAGGGAAAGAACGCTGTTCAAAGCGGCAAACGCAACGATCCCAATCACTGCCAGGCTGCGCGTCTCGACCGCGCCGCTAAAGATCTGCCACTTCGACATAAACCCGGCCAGCGGCGGTAGACCACCCAGACCCAACACGGCTGCGCTCAATGCGAAGGCCGCGAGTGGATAGCGCCGCGAAGCGCCGTTCAAGTCATCCACCGTCAATGGCACGTGATTGCCTTGCGCGATATGCAGCCCATACAGCAGCGTCCCGGCTGCCAGGAAGGCCATACCTTTCATCAACGCATGCGTGAACAGGTGGAAGAAACCGCCCGCGGCTGCATCTGCCGTATGGTAGATTGCGGCCGCGCCAAAACCGACTAACATATAACCTACATGGCTCAGACTGGAATAGGCCAGCAGTCGCTTGACCTGGGTTTGACGGAGAGCCATTAAGTTACCGACCAGCATATTCAATGCGCCAAAACCGAGCAGCAGTCCACCCCACACCGTCATTCCGCCCGGCAGGTTGCCCAGCGCGCGCAGCATGGCAATCAGTCCAGCTTCGATTACCACGCCGGATAGCATGGCACTGATGCCGCTCGGCGCCTGTGAATGGGCATCGGGAAGCCAGGTATGCATCGGTACGAGGGCCGTTTTCACTCCGAAACCGATCAGAAAAAGCGCCCCGGCTGCCAGGATAATCGGGTTAACCGGACCCGAGCCCGGGTTTATTCCCGCATAGGAGGAAACAATCGAGTCAAGGCGCAGCGTGCGCGCCTGTGAGAATACAATGGCGATGGCTACCAGCACCAATGTCGACCCAATCGCTGATTGCACCAGGTACTTCACGCCGGCTTCCAATGCTCCGCGTTCGTGGGTATAGAAGGCTACCAGCAGGTAGGAAGAAAAAGCCATCGCTTCAAACCATATCCACAGGTTGAAGAGATCATTCGCGCAGCCCAGACCAATAATTGAGCCAACCATTAATGGCAGCAGGGCGTAGTATTTCTCTTCGCCCTCTTCGCCGGCCATGTACGGCATCGAGAAGATCGTCACCAGCAGTCCGAGGGTCAAGGCGGTACCCGCCAGCAGCAGGCTGATCCCATCCAGGTGTAAGGATATACCCCCCACAAACGTTTGGATGATCCCGCCTTGCAAAACGATCCGGCCCGCCAAAAATAGCGGCACGCAGGTGAACAGCAGCCCCGCGAATGCCAGCCATCGGGCCGGGCGGGCTGCATTGTATCCAGGACTCAGTCTGACACGCAAACGCCCAACCAGGTAAACGATTGGGGATGAGAGGACCGGCAGCGCCAGGAGCCAGAGAATTATATTGTTTTCATTCATTGTCTTATGCCCCCAACGCGACAAGCAGCATAACGGCTATCAGCCCAATGACAATGGCCGCGATATTCCAATTTAACATGCCCGTTTGCAGACCGCGCAGGTCTTCAGCCGTCCCCTGGACCATGTTTACAATGGAGCGGTTGGCCGCTTCAAAACCAAAGCTTTCTCCGGCCAGCCAGCCCACATCATGCAGCGCCTCGGTAAAGAATGCCAGCTTGCTGCGCTGCCACCAGACAACCAAACCAAGCACAACCACCCCCAGCGCCAGCCAGGTTGGCGGAGCAGACACAATTTCTTCCACAAGCTGCAGGGTTGTCTCAGCTTCCACATGATGCCAGGGAAGCGTGTTGGACAGCATCTGGCTAAAGGGACCAGCCAACAGCCAGGTTGTCAGGGTGCCCAGCGCTAATGGGTAAAGGGCTGCGCGCATGGCGCGGCCGGCATCGTGCAGCTTGTTTTCCGATTTCGCCGGAGCAAAAAAGACCATCCATACACAGCGGAAGGTATAGAGAGCGGTCAGACCAGCCCCAAACAGCATGATGCTGTAAATCCACACCGGGCCGCCTTGCAGACCCGCTTCTAATACCAGCTCCTTACTCCAGAAGCCGTTCAAGATTGGCAGCCCTGCCAATGCAGCCGCGCCGATCAAGAACACATTGCGCACCGCCGGCATTTTCTTACCCAGGCCGCCCATCTCACGCATATCCCGCGTGCCGACGGAGTGGATCACCGCACCCGCGGCCAGGAATAACAAGGCCTTGAACACAGCGTGACTGAGCAGATGGAACTGGCTGGCAAATAACCCACCCGCGCCCACGGCATATACCATATAGCCTAACTGGCTAACCGTCGAGTAAGCCAGCACACGCTTGAGATCGGTGGCTACCAGAGCCATGATCGCCGCCAGCAGCGCGGAAAGCATGCCCACGATCATCACCGCATCGCGCCAGTAGGCTACATCTTTAAAGGCCGGATAGAAACGCACCAACAGATATACCCCGGCATTGACCATGGTTGCGGCATGGATCAGCGCGCTAATGGGTGTCGGGGCTTCCATTGCATCCGGCAGCCAGGTTTGGAAGGGGAACTGCGCCGATTTTGCCGCCGCGGCAATCAGGAAACCAAAAGCGGTTACAGCCAGAACATTGCCTGGCAGCTCGCCGGCGCGCTCCAAGAAAACCAGCAAATCGACTGTTCCCAGGTATGCATAGGATAACAGCGCGCCCATTAACAACCCGACGCCGCCCAGCTGCGTCATGATGAGGGCTTTCATCCCACCAGCGACTGCCTTGGGGTCATCATTATAGAAGGAAATCAACGCGTACGAGCAGAGCGCCGTAATCTCCCAGAAAACGAACACCAGCAGAAGGTTACTGGTCAAAACCAGCCCAGCCATCGCGCCAATGAAAAATAGCACCAGCGCATAATAACGGCCAAGCTGGGCTTCGCCTTTCATATAGTCGATGGAGAACACGACCGCCAGCGAACCAACTACCGTAGCCACCACCGCCAGAAAAATGCCCAAACCATCTGGCGCAAAGGTAAAATCGCCGAAGCTGCCGCCTGCAGGCAGGCTAATGGTCCACTTCTCTCCGGCAAAAGGCAAAAGAGCCAGAGCGGCCACACCCGCTGCCGCAGAAAAACCAACTGCCAGGCTGTGCTGCCAGCGGGGATGTCGATCACCCACCCACCATACCAGCAGAGCACCAAGCCAGGGCAATCCAATGATGAGGAGTACCAGTATCGGCGCCATGCTTACCTCTTCAACGTCGAAAGAGCGCGTATATCGAGCGTGCCAAAGTGCCTGCGCACCTGTACCGCCAATGCCAGGCCGACAACCGCCACGATGGTGTCGACAACGATCACTGTCAGCGCCAGGCTTTCGCCAACCTCCGCCTGGCCTGCTAACTGACCCGCCGCGATCAACCCCAGCATCGCGCCCTTGACCAGGATTTGCAAACCAACCACGATCTTGATTAAATTGCGTGAGATCAACAGCGCGTATAGCCCAATCGCCAGCAGACCGATAATCGCCACCAGCAGGATAGAGTTACTCATCCTTTCCTCCCATCTGCTCCGGTCTCCGGCTTATTTGCGGGTTTTTCCTTTGCTGGATGTATTTCTGCCAGCAGCCCAAGCACTCCCATCACCCCGGCGAACATCAGAACCAGTTGAAGAAGCACATCCAAAAGCCGGTTTTGCCATAACACTGTTTTGAAGTAAAGTGGATCGAAGACCGGGACATGCATCCAGAGGATATCCTGGGTTAACCAACCAAAAAGCAGCACAAATGCTGCTACGAGGATACCAGCCAGCGGCCTGGGTAAAACAGGAAGGGCCGGCATTGCTTCTTCACCGGCGATATTGATCGCAAAGACGAACAAGACAGTGACCAGCCCAGCCCCAACGCTTAGTTCGATAACGGCTACTTGCGGTGCGCCTAAAAGATACATTTCCAACGCGACCAGCGCACTCGTGCCCGCTAACCACAAAGCGGAAAGCAGTAACCGTTGCGCTCGCGCAGCCTGTACGGCACACACCAGCAAACCAGCCACGACAATCCCGTGCACAATCATGGCTACCCTCCAATAATAAAGTGCAGATGACCTCTACGCTTATACTTCACTTCGGTAGAAATGTCATGTGATAGACTGCGTAGAAAGAAATGTGCTTTATCCTAATCTGGTTAAAAACTGTAACCAATATTAAGGATTGATTATCTTTCGTGGCTATTCGCATTAACTAAACAACCCCGAACCTCTTAAACAATAAGAGGGTCTTTCGTCCCATAATGGGCAAAAAACCCTCTTATAATGATTATCCCTTCCTTATAACCTAACCGGCGCCGGATGCCTCCTCGCCTACCGGCTCAATCAGATCCAATCGCCCCGTGCGCAGCGTATTTTTAACGTCCGCAATTGCCTTGGTAATTTTGATATCCCGCGGGCAAGCCAGGGTGCAGTTAAAGACAGTCCGGCAGCGCCAGACCCCGTCTGGCGATCCGAGAACTTTCAGGCGCTGCGCGGCGCCCCGGTCGCGGCTGTCGTAAATCCAACGATGCGCGTTGACAATTGCAGCCGGACCGATATAGCGATTATTTGACCAGTACGATGGGCAAGAAGTGGTACAGGCCGCGCACAGAATACACTTGGTGGTATCTTCGATTAACAAGCGTTCTTCTGGCGTCTGCAAACGCTCCTTCTCTGGTTCTGGCTCATTATTGATCAGATAAGGAACCATCGCTTTATACTGATTGAAAAAGGGTTCCATATCGACGATCAGGTCGCGCATTACTTTCAATCCCAGGATTGGCTCAATGGTTATTTCAGTCGTTCCCAGGTCTTTTATCAGCACTTTGCACGCCAGCGCGTTTTTCCCGTTGATCCGCATGGCATCCGAGCCACAAACGCCATGCGCGCAGGAGCGCCGGAAAGAAAGTGTTCCATCCAGGTCGCCGCGCACATATTCCAGTAAGTCGAGCACCCGGTCGGTTGGTTCGGCTTTTACTTCAAACGTGTCGTAATAGGTTTTTTCGCTCTTCTCCGGCTGGTAACCGGAATATTTTTAATTGTATTTGCATGGCAGATCCTTTTATCCTAATACGTCCGTTCTTTCGGCTGGTACCTGGTAATTACCACCGGCTTATAATCCAAACAAACACTACCATCCTGCATCCAGGCCAGAGAATGTTTTAGCCAGTTGGTATCATCGCGCCGGGGGAAATCCTCGCGGGCATGCCCGCCGCGGCTTTCGGTGCGCGCCAGAGCCGCCTCAGCGGTGATTTCGGCCAGGTCCAGCAGGTTGCCCAGCTCCCAGGCCAGCATGACTTCCTGGTTAAAAGCGCGGCCGGTATCATCCACTTTAATCTGAAGGAAGCGGGAACGCAGTTCGCGCACCTTCTCGACCGCATGCTGCAGCCCCGCCTCCGTGCGGAAGACGCCCACTGTCTCAAACATCTCGTGGCGTAATTCGCGTCCGATCTGGGCAGCGCGTTCTTTTCCACTACCCTTATGCAGACGTTCAATCTGCTCGCGGACAAAGCCATCCGGGTCGGCTGGCAGGGGTTGGAAGTTGGCGCCCTGCGCATATTCCGCGGCGCGTTGACCAGCATGTTTGCCAAACACGATAATATCGACCAGCGAGTTGGTTCCCAAGCGGTTTGCCCCATGCACCGAAACACACGCGCATTCACCGGCCGCATATAACCCAGGAACAACGGAATTATTGGCGTTGGAGATTGCTTCGCCATACATGTTCGTTGGAATACCACCCATGGCATAATGCGCGGTTGGCTGCACCGGCATAGGCGCTTTAACCGGGTCTACCCCAAGGTATGTCCGAGAAAAATCAGCAATATCCGGTATCTTGCCCAGAATCTCCTGGGCGGTTACCTGGTAGGGCGATCCATCCGGGTTTGTACGACCATCCGCCTGGGCATAGCGGTTGACGGTTTCCGGCGTAATATCGAGAAGGACGTAATTCTGTCCATTTACCCCGCGCCCTTCGCGGATTTCCAGGTAGATGGCGCGCGAAATCACATCGCGTGAAGCCAGATCTTTAATCCGAGGAGCATAGCGCTCCATAAATCGCTCGCCCTGGCTGTTGAGCAGAACGCCGCCCTCGCCGCGGACTGCTTCGGTAATCAGAATGCCCAGCCGGTAGATGCCGGTTGGGTGAAATTGGAAGAACTCCATGTCTTCCAGGGGCAGACCCCGGCGCATGGTGATTGCCGCCCCATCCCCTGTGTATGCGTACGCATTCGAGGTCACTTCCCACATCCGCCCGTGACCTCCGGTGGCAAAAATCACCGCCTTGCTGTGAAACACATGGATCTCGCCGGTGGCCTGTTCCACCGCAACTACCCCGGCAGCCGCCCCATTGACCATCAAAAGGTCCATCGCCTGGTATTCATCAAAGAAAAGAATATTGTTCTTGATGCACTGCTGGTACACCGTTTGCAGGATCATATGCCCGGTGCGATCGGCCGCATAACAAGAACGCCGCACCGGTTTTCCGGTGACGTTATTCGTATGACCGCCAAACGGGCGCTGCGCGATGCGGCCTTCCGGCGTGCGCGAAAAAGGCAGGCCAAAATGTTCCAGGTCGTATACCGTCTGGACGGCCTCGGAGCACATAAATTCAATTGCGTCCTGGTCTCCCAGGTAGTCAGAGCCTTTGACCGTATCGAATGCGTGCCATTCCGGGTGATCTTCCTCATAATTCCCCAAGGCAGCGCCGATGCCACCTTGCGCCGCGCCGGTATGCGAACGAACCGGGTAAAGCTTGCTGATCACAGCCGTTTTTGCGCCTTTCGATGCGTTCAGTGCCGCCATGAGCCCAGCGCCGCCGCCGCCAACGATCACCACATCAAACTGGTGGATTTGTGCCATCCGATCTCCTCCTGTATAAGAATGCGTTCGAGAGCGTTGTTCGCGGTTTAAGTACGCACTCCGCCAATGATCGCCACTGCTCCGACCAATGTGATCAAGAGCCAACCGATCAGCAGTATCCAGCTCACAATGCGGAAAGCCCGATCGCTGCGGATATAATCCATCAACACCTGGCGAAACCCGTTGATGCCATGCGCAAACGCGAAGGCCAATAAGGCAGCATCATAAATGCGCCAGCCGACGAGCGCCCAGCGCATGCGCACGTAATCGATATCAATGCTGTGCACCCCAACGATAACATCCTGCAAAATGAGATGTCCGAAAGCAAGGGGGATTAGCAAGATTGCGCTGTAGCGCATAAACAACCAGGCAGTCGTTTCAAAATTATGCGGCGTTGCCACCCGGTTCTGTCTGGGGGCGGCCACTGCTGGTGAAGAAACTTTGTCCACGGCCATGTTCACATCCTCCTATCCGCCAAAAAGGCCGAAGTTATGGATCAGCAGGTTGCGCAGCATAAACACCGCTGAGGGGATGAACAATATTAGCGTCACCACCAATGCGATGATGGCCGAGCGGCGCTCACTTTCAGGCATCCATCCCGCGGGTTTGAAAATATCCAGATAGGCAATCCGGACGCCATTCACCCCATGGAAGAACAGGCAGAAAACCAGTGCTACCTCGCCTAAGCCAAATAAGGTTGACCGATAAAGGTTGATCACCTCATCATAGAAACTGGGCAGGAAATAAACCGTGGCAGTATCGAGAATATGGATCGCCAGGAATAACAACACGCCCAGGCCTGTAATTCTGTGCAGCAAGAAGGACCACTGCCCTTCTCGACCGCGGTACTTCGTATAACCCTGTACAGTTGTTCGTATGGATGACGAAGACATGCACACCTCCTTCATTGGGAAGTTAGACATCAATTGGAAGAATTGTATAATATTCTATCAAAACTGCAACCGATTCGGGGGATGATTTGCAATATTTCATAGTTTTATTCTACCCTTGACGAATTTCCAGGCTTCAAGTATCATATAAATACTTCGGGCAAAAAACCGGGGGGTTCGGAAGTATAATGCGGGCGTGGTTCAGTTGGTAGAATGCTTCCTTGCCAAGGAAGAGGTCGTGGGTTCGAGTCCCATCGCCCGCTCTGAAAGCCGCTCAACGGTGAGCGGCTTTATTCTTTTTTTATGGACGGCTGGCTCTTTTCTTCTGTACAATGGAGCGCAGAGAGGGATTTTTGATATCATGCCCCACGAACTGCTAGGTTTTTTCAACCTTGATCCTGATGATGATATCCAGAATAGTTTGCGATTGGCTTTAATGTTTAAAGAAGAGGTTGACGAAGCCACGCGAGCTTACATGGAAATGCTCCAGTTAACGATTGATAATAGCAGTCAAAGCCAGGAAGAAGTAACCCAGGTGGTACAGGAAGCGATCAATGCCGCTCTGATCACCGGCATTCGAGCATATCGTTTTTGGATCCAAAACCAGGGTATAAACGTCCAGGCGGTAGAAGAAAACAGCGGGAAAGATATTCCAGCGGACTTTTTCCATAAAGAAGCACGCTGGGTCCATTAAACTTTTTGTCTTTTTGAATATATTAAAAAACTCTCAAACCAATATCCTCCGGTTTCATGTACAATAAAAGAAAAGGCAAAGGAGGAGTGTAATGGTTGCCTCGGATAAGGACCATGCCCATTTCAACTACCGTGTTGCTGGAGTCGCGCTCCACAACGGCCGTATTTTATTGGACCGCAACTCCCGGAATACGTATTGGGTTCTTCCTGGCGGGCACCCTGAAATGATGGAACCGATGGCGGATGCCTTGCGCCGTGAAATGACTGAAGAGATCGGCGTTGAGGTAGAAGTTGTGCGCCTGCTTTGGGTTATGGAGAACTTTTTCCACAAGAGCAAAGATATCCATGAACTTAGCTTTTATTTCCTTATGCAAATCGACCCCAACTCGCAGCTTCTGAAAAGTGATGGTCCCTTTTATGGTCAGGAACATGATCACCGGTTAACCTTTCAATGGTTCCCCATTGATGAGGGTGTCCTTACCAGCCTTCCGCTTTTTCCCGGATATCTCACCCGAGCATTACTCAGCATCCCAGATTCTATCCAGCATATTGTATTCAATGATGTATCCCATTATAAAGGTCCCCCAAAATCGACTGAGGTAGCAAAATCGTCTATCCAAAGGTTGACAATTTCTTGACCTTCCTTTACAATTTATTAAGTTCGATCCCCAACTAATCGGCGACGTGGCCAAGTGGCAAGGCAAGGGTCTGCAAAACCCTGATCATGGGTTCAAATCCCATCGTCGCCTCAAGTAAAAAAATGGTGACTGGCAGCGTACCAGAGCGCCATTTTTATTTTTCCAGACGAAAACAGAGAACCGGTGAATCACCGGTCCCGCGCGCTGCGTAAATATAGAATAATGACGATTCCAGCAGCGCAGATCAGCGAACCTATCAGAACCACTGGAAATTGGGCCGGCATTGCAGCGGATTGGGTGGTCCCGGACGGTTCTGGGCTGGTTGAAGCGGTTGTTGTTATCACAAGTTCCGTTTGGGTTGGCGATGGGGTGATTGTTTTCAGGATGGGAGTTCGGGTTAGCGTAGGAATTGGGGTGAGCGTGACAAAAACCAATTCTGGCGCGCTGCCAAAGCCCTCTGCTGCCCGCCATGCCTGGTCCAGGCCGGCTGTATCGAGACCATACAAGGGGCGTAAAGCCGCATCAATCACTTGCCCATCCCGCAAGCGCCCCAACAGCGTGTTCATTTTCTCGACGCCCTGATTTTCAATCAAGTATTCCACAACCATCCGGCTGTGGGCATAGGCCAGCCGCGCTTGTTGTTCATCAGCCGGGAAGGTACTGCTCAATGTTTCGAGTCCCGCGAGCTGCTGATCATCCAGCGCGTGGATGATCAGGTCGCGTTCTTCCTGAGGCATTTTCCCTTCCGCATATCCCGCTAAACCCTCCTCCAGCCAAAGCGGCAGCGGGTCATTGCGGCAGTTGGTATATGCCGTCGATATGAGCAGGTGGGCCAATTCATGGGGGATCACCCTTTGCGCCCATTGATATGGATCCTGCGGTGAGATCGCAATCACCACTACGTCCAATTTTGGGTAGGCGACCCCACCCGCCCAATCGGGCACCCCTGTAACGGCATCCAGCAAATCATCCAGCGAGGGATAGATTACCAGGCGCAGCTTGCCCGGATACTGAATGCCGGCTTTTTCCGCCAGCCGGTCTATACTTCTGCCAGCAATATCTATCATTCGCTTTCCAAAATCTAATTCACCCCCCGTCCAATACAGCGTGATCTGTCCCTGTTCCAACTTCTGCCAGGTATATTCGGGGTCTTCCATCACGATGTTTTTTGGCTCCGTCACCAGTTCATTCCCGGCCTCATCGTGGATCTCCCACTGCCACCATATTTTTACTCCAGGCAGATAAGCGTCGTCCAATTCCAGGTTCCATTCGTACCGGGCGCTAACCTGCAAACCTGGATCGATGTCCGGTTTTCCCCGCAGACTCAGCTCTGGGCAGCTGTTGCTGCTGACTCCATATAGGATTTCAACCCGGTCGATCTTCGCCGGGCTAATGGCGCCTAATGTGAATGTTACGGTTTTGCCGGTTTTTTGCTGCGCCCGGTTCACAGCCGCCCGAATTCCTATCGACTGCGCCAGAACCGGTTGGCTTAAATATAGAACGAGAAAAAAAGCCGATGCAAGGGAGATAAAATTCCTATGGTTGGAATGTACAGCCATGCTATTAGTTTACCACCTGGCCGGCTATCAAAAGCGCATATAATTAAATTGAATGGCCAACTCGCTCACCCTCTGAACAATTCAGGAGTTATAAAAATTTGGATACCAATGAAGATGCCGTAATCATGCGGTTGGTTCAATGGGGAGAACAGCAGCACCTGGTGCGCGCCATGCTGTTGACCAGCTCTTTGGCCGTCCCCAATGGGCCCATCGACATCCTCTCCGACTATGATGTCATTCTCGTATTGACGGACATCCATCCCTTTCATTCAGAACGCGGCTGGCTGGAGGAATTTGGGCAAGTGCTGGTATTGTACCGGGATCCGATCGAAAGAAATGCTGGTTCCTTGAAATCCGGTTATGTCGTCCAGTTTGAAGACGGACTAAAGATTGATTTCTCTCTGTGGGAAATTGATATTTTACGCCGCATCGTGGCCAGCCCGCAACCGGAGCCCGAATTGGATGCCGGGTACCGCATCCTGCTGGATAAGGATCATCTGACGGATGGGCTGCAGCCCCCTTCCTTTGCAGCCTTTATTCCCAAACCACCAACGGAAACTGAGTTTCGGGAGCGAGTAGAAATGTTCCTCCTCGATGCCACGTATGTGGCAAAATTCCTGTGGCGGGACGATGTCATGGCAGCGAAATTCCTTCTTGATAATTTTATGAAGCAAGAACATCTACGCCCAGTGCTGGAATGGCACATTGAGACAGCGCATGACTGGTCGGTAAAACCCGGCCCGTATGGGCGGCGGATGAAAAAATGGCTTCGCCCTGATCTATGGGAAGATCTGGAAAATACCTATGTTGGCGCCAGGTTGGAAGAGAATTGGGCAGCGCTTTTCAAAACCATCGCCTTAATGCGCAAAGTGGCTACTGAAGTTGGCGGTACTTTAGGGTACCTTTATCCCACGGAGATGGAGCGGAAAACGCTTGACCACCTGCACAAGGTAAAAAACCTTACCCACCATCCAAAGTAAGTAATGTAAATCCTGAAAAAAGACCGTCAAAAGGAGAATCCCATGCCTTTCAGCCACCGTTTCCGCCAGGTTCACCTCGATTTTCACACCGCACTCCAATGCGAAGATGTGGGCGCCGATTTCAACCCACAGGTCTTTGTCGATACGCTGAAAATGGGGCACGTCGATACGATCAATGTATTCGCGAAATGCCATCACGGATATTCGTATTACCCCACCCAGGTTGGCGCCATGCACCCTAACCTGAAGTTTGATCTGCTCGGCCAGCAAATCGACGCCCTGCACAAAGCGGATATTCGCTGCCCGATTTATGTCTCGGTTAAATGGGACGATCTCGCCGGTATTCAGCACCCTGAATGGGTCGTGGTAGACAAGGAAGGCCGGATGGCTATGCGCCCACCGGCATCTGGAAATTCGGGTTGGACCACCATGGATGTATCCAGTGGGTATGGAGAAACTTTCCTGGCCCAGATCGCGGAGATTTGCGACCGCTTTGGCAGCGCAGTTGACGGTTTCTGGCTGGATATCTGCTTTCCCCAGCCAAACTATTCGCCCTGGGGACAGGCGCAGTTACGAAAGGCCGGGATTGACATTGCGGACGATGCAGCCGTCTGGCGCTATGCCCGCCAGCAGGATCTCCAATTCTTTGCCCGGGTGACCGATTTAATCAAACAAAAAGCGCCCCAGGCAACCTATTATTTCAACGGCACTACCACGGCCGACATGGCCGAAGTGGTCGATTATGTAACGCATTTCGAAGTCGAATCGCTGCCTACTTCGGGCGGCGCATGGGGTTACCTGCACTATCCGATCATGAGCCGCCAGGCGCGCACCTACGGCAAAGAAATCATCGGCATGACCGGACGATTCCACAAATCCTGGGCCGACTTTGGCGGGCTAAAAACGCACGATCAGCTGGATTACGAATGCGGAACGATCCTCGCCGCCGGGGGGCGTATTTGTGTCGGGGACCAGCTGCACCCGCGCGGCGTGCTGGATCCAGCCGTGTACCGGTTGATTGGGCAGTCCTTCAGCCGCGTTGAACAGCTCGAGCCCTGGTTAACGGATGCCAGGCCGGCCGCGGAAATAGCCGTCCTCGCGCTGGGGAAGCCGCTTGATACCTCGCCTGGTGTGGGCGCGCACAGCCCAGAGGTGGAAGGCGCCGGGCAGATGCTGCTGGAGTGCGGCGTGCAGTTCGATATTGTCGACCACTTGGCGGATCTTACCCGATATTCCGCCGTGATCCTGCCTGACGCTGCCGTTCTGGATGCCGCCTGGCAAGTAAAAATCCGAGCCTACCTGGCTAAAGGCGGGCGCCTGGTGCTCTCCGGCACCGCCGCGCTGGATCCCGCTTCAGGCCGTTTCCAGCTGCCAGAAATCCCGGTCACTTTCCACGGAACGGCTCCGACGCAGCCCAGCTATCTGCATCTGGACGCACACCTGACCGGGGGAAACCAGGGCGATGCAAATAACCTGTCTACCGACTACGACTATGTTTTCTATGATCCGGCCTACCTGGTTGAACCCCTACCCGGCGCGGAGCAGCACGGCATGCTCAAGCGCGCCTTATTCAACCGCACCTGGGAACACTTTACCAGCCACCAGCATGCACCGGTGGGCAAATCGCTGGATGCGCCTCTCACGGTGCAAAACCAGAACGTGTTATATATCGCCGCGCCGCTGTTCTCCGCCTATCGCGCCCACGATTACTGGGCTTATCGCGAGATTGCTCGCAACGCTCTCAAGAACTTCCTACCGCCTGCCTTGCTTATCCCCGGCGGGCCGGGCTGGGTCGAATATACCCTGCACGCCCAGCCAGAGAGCAGCGAGCATCCTGCCCGGCAGATGGTACACGTGGTTGTTTTTCACCCGCGCCGTTCGATGCAGCCCATCCCGCATGTTGACCAGTCCTGGCCTACCTGCGGTCTCCGTTTTCAAGTGCGGATTGCGAAGGCGCCCGGGCGGGTAACCCTGGCTCCCGAAGGGTCCCCACTAAAGCATACCTATGCGGATGGCTATCTTATGGTTGAACTGCCCCCGATTTCAGCGCACGCAGTTGTGGTGATCGAATAACTCTCGGGCATCAAACAGGTTTATTCGCCCGCGAAAAGGCCTGCTCCATTCAAACCGAACTCTATAGAAACACCTGCCTTTAAAATTGCCGCTATACTACTTCCGATTTAACCATAAATCGGCCTGATTATGTCGCTTTCGGAAATAGAGTGTTGTCGATTTGTTACAGTTTACATATTCGTCAGCATTTTTTAAGATTGGGTACTTGACAAAGGTTTCCAATTTTCGTATTATCTTTCTAATATACTGAAAGCAAATAAATGGATTGCTAAAAACATGATTTCTGTCTCCCTGTTTATTCTGGTACTTATTGCGGCTCTCATCCTTATTGAGAGCCAAATTGCGGTTGAGAGGCAGAAAGGATTTGTAAAGGTTGAGGAAAGGCGCGAAAAGAGATAAGCCAGACAGAAACCAGGTACAACCAGAGCCGACCAGCCGCAGCAGGTCGGCTCTTTTCTTGTCTAGACAACGAATAGAAATATTGGTAACACAGGAGAAGAGATGCGTTCAAACCAGATGAAGTCAGGGATCGAGCGAGCCCCCCATCGCGCTTTACTCAAGGCAGTTGGCCTGTCCGACGCTGACATGAAAAAACCCTTCATTGCTGTATGCAACTCGTATGTTGACATTATCCCAGGGCACAATCATTTACAGAGTTTTGCCCGGCTGGTTAAAGACGCGATCCGCGCGGCCGGCGGCGTGCCTTTTGAATTCAACACCATCGGCGTGGATGATGGTATTGCCATGGGACACGCCGGCATGAAATACTCGCTGCCCTCAAGGGAACTGATCGCCGACTGCGTGGAGACGATGGTGGAGGCCCATCCCTTCGATGGAATGGTGTGTATCCCCAATTGTGACAAGATCGTGCCCGGGATGTTGATGGCTGCAATGAGAGTCAACATCCCGGCGATTTTTATATCCGGCGGCGCGATGCCCGCCGGGCGCACGCCGGATGGACAGGCCGTTGACCTGATCTCCGTCTTCGAAGCGGTCGGGGCGTACCAGGCCGGTAAGATCGACAGCGCCCGCCTGAAGCTCCTCGAAGATACGGCCTGCCCTGCCTGCGGCTCGTGCGCGGGCATGTTCACCGCCAACAGCATGAACTGCTTGATGGAAGTCCTCGGCATGGCCCTGCCGTATAACGGCACAGCCCTGGCGAAATCCGCCGAACGCGAAACCCTGGCCCGCAAAGCCGGCACAATGATCCTTGACCTGGTTCACCGCGGCATTCGGCCGCGCGATATTGTCACGGCCGAAGCCCTGGATGATGCCTTTGCCCTGGATATGGCCATGGGCGGTTCAACCAACACCGTCCTGCATACCCTGGCCATCGCCAACGAGGCCGGGTTGGATTATCCACTCACCCGGATTAACACCGTAGCCGACCGGGTACCCCATCTGTGCAAGGTTTCCCCGGCCGGGCAGTGGCACATCGAGGATGTGCACCGCGCCGGCGGCGTTCCCGCGATCCTCAACGAAGTCCAACGCGCCACCGGCACCCTGCACCTCGACCGGATGACCGTCACCGGGCGCACGCTGGCCAACTCGATCAACGGCGTCTTTATCTGCGACGAGGAAGTTATCCACCCCGCTGAAAAGGCGCACTCGTCGCGAGGTGGGCTGGCAATCCTGTTTGGCAACCTGGCCCCCAAGGGCGCCGTGGTCAAGACGGGCGGCGTCGATAGCAAAATGACCCACTTCTCCGGCCCCGCCCGCATCTTTGAATCCCAGGAAGCCGCCATGCATGGCATTATGAGCGGTCAGGTAGAAGCCGGCGACGTGGTGGTCATCCGCTACGAAGGCCCGCGGGGCGGACCGGGGATGCAGGAAATGCTGTCCCCCACCTCGGCGCTGATGGGCATGGGGCTGGGCGACAAAGTGGCCTTGATCACCGATGGGCGCTTCTCGGGCGGCACGCGCGGCGCTTGTATCGGCCACGTTTCTCCCGAAGCTGCCGCGCGCGGTCCAATCGCCGCCCTGCGCCAGGGCGACACAATCGACATCGACTTGCAAGCCCGCTCATTAAACGTCCGCCTCACGGAAGAGGAAATTTCCCGCCGTATCACCTCGCTGCCTCCCTTCCAACCGCGCACGACCAGCAAGTGGCTGAAACGTTATGCCCACTTCGTTACCAGCGCCGACACCGGTGCGGTTCTAGCCGAATAAAAGGTTTGCATTCTTATTGAAAACGGTCGAAAGAAGACCGAACCCTATCGAAGGAGAAATTGCAGATGAAATATACCGGTGCCCAAATTCTATTGGAAAGCCTGCTTCACGAAGGCGCCAACCTTGTCTTTGGCTACCCTGGGGGAGCCAACCTCCCTATTTATGACGCCCTGGGAAACTATCCCATCCATCACGTTCTTGGGCGCCACGAACAGGGCCTCACCCACATGGCTGACGGTTTCGCCCGCGCGAGCGGAAAAGTAGGCGTAGCCCTGGCAACCTCCGGACCAGGCGCTACCAACATGGTCACCGGGATTGCCACCGCCATGATGGATTCCTCACCCATCGTGTGCCTGACGGGTCAGGTTGCCTCCTACTTCATCGGCTACGATGCCTTCCAGGAAACCGATATCACCGGCATCACCCTGCCAATCACCAAGCACAATTACCTGGTTACGGACGTAAATGATATTGCCCACACGGTCCGGGAGGCATTCTACATTGCCCGCACCGGGCGACCTGGGCCCGTACTGGTGGATATTACCAAAGATGCCCAGCAAGCCGCCATCGAGTGGGCTTACGATGACTCTCCCATTCGCCTGTCCGGTTATCGCCCCGATATGCGTCCCATGCCAGCCGATTTGCAGCGCGCCGTCGAGCTGATCGCCGCCGCCAAGCGACCGGTTATCCTGGCCGGGCGGGGTGTGTTGTTGAGCAACGCGATGACCCAGCTGCGCGAGTTTGCGGAAAAAACGAGTACGCCCGTAGCAATGACGCTCCTCGGCCTGGGCGGTTTCCCCGCCAGCCACCCGCTGGCGCTGGGCATGATGGGCATGCACGGCGAGTCGTGGACGAACCATGCCATCCAGGAAGCCGACCTGCTGCTGGCCTTTGGCATGCGTTTTGACGACCGCGTAACCGGCAGCCTGAAGACATATGCCCAAAATGCGAAGAAGATCCACATTGACATCGATACTTCTGAAATCAACAAGAACGTCAAGGTGGATGTGCCTCTGATCGGCGACCTGCGCGAAACACTCGAGCAGATCTTGCCGCATCTCGAAACCTGCCAGCAGTGCGACCGCCAGGAATGGGTTGCTCATATCCAAAAGATGAAAGATGAAGTCCGGCCGCGCGACATCCAAAACCTGCCAGATATTGGCAAGTTGTTCGCCGCGCACGTCATCAATGATTTGTGGCGCTACACAAACGGCAAAGCGCTGCTGGTGACGGATGTTGGCCAGCACCAGATGTGGTCTGCTCAGTACTACTGGCAGGACGAACCGCATCACCTGATCACCTCTGGCGGACTGGGTACGATGGGCTTTGGCCTCCCGGCTGCCATTGGCGCAAAATTTGCCCGACCTGACGCGAATGTTTGGGTGGTATGCGGCGATGGCGGCTTCCAGATGACGCAAATGGAATTAGCTACCGCCGCCCAGGAAGGCATCAAAGTGAACGTTGCCATCATCAACAACGGTTACCTGGGCATGGTGCGGCAGTGGCAGGAGTTCTTCTACGAGCGCCGGTACATTGGCACCCCCATGCGCAGCCCAGACTTTGTCAAAATCGCTGAAGCTCACGGGCTGTGCGGGCTGCGAGTTACCAGCCGGGCCGAGGTCGAAGGCGCAATCCGCAAGGCGGAAGAGACGGAAGGCACGGTGGTTGTTGACTTCCGGGTTGAGTCGGAAGACTCTGTCTACCCAATGGTTCCAACTGGTGCAGCGCTCAATGAGATGATCCGCAGGCCAGTTCCGGAAATGGAATTCGACGAAATCTAAGTGTAGGAGAAAAATGATGCAGCACACCCTGATCGCCCTTGTCGAAGATAAACCTGGTGTCCTCAACCGGGTATCCTCCTTGTTTCGCCGCCGGAACTTCAACATCGAATCACTCACCGTGGGACACACAGACCAGCCAGGCATTTCGCGCATGACCATTGTGATGGATAGTGACAACGCCAGCGCTGAACGGGTTACTTCCTATTTGTATAAACTGATCAACGTCATCCAGATTGAGGATGTGACCGACCGGCCCTCGGTGAACCGGGACCTGGCGATGATTAAGGTTTCTGTCACAGCCGCCAACCGTACGGAAATCATCCAGCTTGTGGACGTTTTCCGCGCCCGGATTGTCGATGTGGCGAACGATTCGCTGATCATCGAAATAACCGGCGACGAAGATAAGATCACCGGTTTCGTCGAAGTTCTGCAGCCCTACGGCATCCTGGAAATGGTTCGCACCGGCATTGTATCCATGCTGCGCGGCGCAGTTGCCCCAACCAATGGACATGTTTTTGCAGCCAGCGGCAACGGTAATGGTAACGGCAAAATGGTCAAGATGCTTGGTTAGATCGAAAAATATTTTATTGGAGAAACAGAATGGCGAAAATTGATTTTGGTGGAGTAGAAGAAGAAGTTGTCACCCGGGAAGAGTTCTCCCTGGAAAGAGCCAAAGCAGTGCTGAAGAACGAAACGGTGGCTGTGCTTGGTTACGGCGTGCAAGGTCCGGCACAGGCGCAGAATATGCGGGACAACGGCATCAACGTAATCGTCGGGCAGAAATCGGGGTCAGCCAGTTACGAGAAAGCCCTCGCCGATGGTTGGGTCCCTGGCAAAACCTTATTCTCTCTGGAAGAAGCCGCCGAGCGCGGGACGATGATCCAGTACCTGGTTTCGGACGCTGGTCAGGTGGCCATGTGGCCAAAGATTTGCGCCTGCCTTAAACCGGGGGATGCTCTGTACTTCTCGCATGGCTTCGGCATTGTCTATCGGGAACAGACCAGCATTGTTCCGCCGGATTTTGTGGATGTTGTCCTGGTCGCGCCTAAGGGTTCGGGCACATCCGTGCGGGCGAACTTCCTGGCGGGGAGCGGGATCAACTCTTCTTTCGCCATCCATCAGGACGCTACCGGGCGAGCCTGGGAACGGACTGTCGCGGCAGGGATTGCCATCGGTTCGGGCTATCTGTTCCCCACCACCTTTGAAAATGAGGTCTACTCTGACCTGACCGGCGAGCGCGGCATTCTGATGGGCGCGCTGGCCGGCGTGATGGAAGCCCAGTACAACACCCTGCGAGCCCACGGCCATTCGCCATCCGAGGCGTTCAACGAGACGGTAGAAGAACTTACCCAGTCGCTCATCCGCCTGGTGGCTCAAAACGGGATGGACTGGATGTATGCCAACTGCTCGACGACGGCTCAGCGCGGCGCGCTGGATTGGAAAGGTCCCTTCCGCGAAGCAGTCGCTCCGGTCTTTGCAAAACTCTACCAATCCGTCCTGTCTGGGGAAGAGACACGCGTTGTACTAACGGTCAACTCAGCCCCAGACTATCGCGAGAAGCTCGCCGCCGAGCTAAAAGAAATGCGCGACTCTGAAATGTGGCAGGCCGGCGCGGCGGTACGCGCCCTGCGCCCGGAAAACTGGAATAAATAACTTTTTGGCATTCTGCCGTGGTTGAGCCACGGCAGAACGCCAATAGGATCCTTTATGAACAACTATGTCCGAATTTTCGATACCACTTTACGAGATGGCGAGCAGTCTCCCGGCGCGACCCTGACGTCAGCGGAAAAGCTGGAGATTGCTCGCGCGCTGGCTCGCATGGGCGTCGATGTGATGGAGGCGGGCTTTCCCGCCGCATCCCCTGACGACCTGGAAGCTGTCCGGCGCATTGCAATCGAAGTGGGCCAGCCCTCCGCGGAAATCCCGAACCCGCCGGTAATTTGCGGTCTGGCGCGCGCTACCCGCGGCGATGTCGACAAAGCCTGGGAAGCTGTCCGCTACGCTGCCCACCCGCGTATCCACACTTTTATCGCCACCTCGCCCATCCACATGCAGTACAAACTCAAGATGGATCCCGAACAGGTGATTGAACGGGCGGTAGAAATGGTTACCCACGCGCGCAGCCTGTGCGAGGATGTTGAGTTCTCCCCAGAAGACGCCGGGCGTTCCGATCCTGAATTTCTCTACCTGGTGCTCGGCGAGGTGATCAAAGCCGGCGCAACCACCTTGAATATACCCGACACCGTTGGCTACACGACCCCTGAGGAGTTTGGCGCGCTCATCGATGGCATCCTGAAACATACGCCGGGCATCGAGAAATGTACAGTCTCCGTCCACTGCCATAACGATCTGGGGCTGGCCACGGCCAATACCCTGGCGGGCCTCCAGGCAGGCGCCCGGCAGGCTGAGGTAACCATCAATGGGATTGGCGAACGCGCCGGTAACACTTCTCTGGAAGAGGTGGTTATGGCGCTACAAACGCGCAAGCATATGTACGAACTGGCCACCGGCATCGAAACCACCCACATCTCCCGGGTTTCGAAGATGGTTTCCAATTACACCGGTATCCCCGTGCAGCCCAATAAAGCCATAGTGGGCGCGAATGCTTTTGCCCACGAAGCCGGCATCCACCAGGATGGCATGCTCAAGCACTCACAGACCTATGAAATCATGCGGCCCGAGATGGTAGGCGTAAGCCAATCCAAACTGGTTTTAGGCAAGCATTCTGGCCGGCATGCTTTCAAAACCCGCATGAAGGACCTGGGCTATAACCTGGATGAGCAGGAAATTGATAAGCTGTTCCAGCGCTTCAAAACCCTGGCGGATAAGAAAAAGACCATCACCGACACGGATTTAGAGGCGCTCCTTTCCGACACGATCTACCAGCCGCGCGAAATTTATGCCCTGGATGGTCTGCAGGTTGTTTGTGGCACCATGGGCATGCCTACCGCTACGGTTCGCCTGGTCGGCCCAGATAACAAAAGCCATGTTCAGTCATCCGTGGGTACCGGCCCGGTAGATGCCGTTTATAAGGCGATCGATCTGGTCATCAGCCGGGACGCGATCTTGTCCCAAACGCGGCTGCTGGAATTTGTCGTCCACGCCGTAACGGAAGGGATCGATGCGATTGGCGAGGTAACGGTGCGGATCGAGAGCAATACCGCATCCCAAACGATGGACGCCCAATCGGAAATTAGCCAGCTGCGTACCTTTGGCGGCTATGGAGCAGATACGGATATCGTGGTCGCCAGCGCAAAGGCTTACCTTTCCGCGCTCAACAAAGTCCTGGTGGCTACCGGTGAATATGGTCCATCGGAAAAAGCAGCCGCTGAAATTGCCATCCCTGCCGGTTCTTTGCAGCAGTAGATAACAAAAAAACCTCATCAATTATCTCAGTTCACTTTTTAAGGAGAAAAAAATGTCGACCTCAAAAGAACCCAACCCCCCTTCCCGCAAGGAAGAAGATTTCCCCAAGACCACGACCATCCCGGATGGTTGGATCATGGATGCATTGATGGAAGTGTATAACAGCAGCGGGTCCGTTTCTGACCCGAGCGGCGCTGCCCTCGAGCAGAACACGATGCCGGTTCCGGCAACCGGCACGACATTTGGAAAAGTCAACGGCAAATCCTATCCGGTTGATCCAGATTGCAGGCAGGAAATCACAATAAATGAAACGGAAAGCCTTTTCACCCGCCGGCTGGATCCATTCCCCTCTGCCTGGGATTTGTCCGGGATGTGGTTATGACGCAGACGAACCAGGCGCTGACCCTGTTTCAAAAAATATGGAACAGTCATGTTGTGCATCAAGAGCCCGACGCGCCCACCGTACTCTACATCGACCGGCACCTGGTCCATGAGGTAACCTCTCCCCAGGCCTTCGCCGGCCTGAAGACGCGCGGCTTAAAGGTACGCCGCCCGGAACGGACAACCGCTACCGTCGATCACGGGATCCCAACCCGCGTGCGGCCAGATGGGAATAAGACGGATCGATTATTTTATGCGGATGCCCAAAGCCGGAAGCAGATCGAGCTTATGGAAGCTAACTGCGCGGAGTTTGGCATCGATCTTTATGGGCTCAACTCAACCAGCCAGGGGATTGTGCACGTTATCGGGCCTGAATTAGGGTACACCCAGCCGGGTATGACGATCGTGTGCGGCGATTCGCATACCGCCACACACGGCGCCTTTGGCGCGCTGGCCTTCGGTATTGGCACCAGCGAGGTGGAGCATGTTCTGGCTACGCAGTGCCTGCTCCAGCGTGAGCCCAAGACAATGGAAATCCGGTTGGAAGGCAGCCTTCCAGATGGAGTATCTGCCAAAGATGTAATTCTCGCCATTATCGCGCAGATTGGCGTTGGCGGAGGGACCGGGCATGTGTTGGAATATACCGGGTCAGCCATCCGCGCTCTTGACATGGAAGGCCGGATGACGATTTGCAATATGTCGATTGAAGCGGGCGCGCGAGCCGGGATGATTGCCCCCGACGAAACCACCTACCAATACCTTTCAGGCCGGCCTTTTGCGCCGTCTGGGGCAGCCTGGGACGCGGCTTTAGCGCGCTGGCGAACCCTCAGCAGCGATAAGGGCGCAAAATATGATCAAACCGTCACGCTAAACGCTTCCGCCCTCGAGCCAATGGTCACCTACGGCACGAATCCTGGCATGGCTGTCCCGGTCAGCGGATGCATCCCCGACCCTGCCCGCATTGCCGATGCCAATCAGAAAGCAGCTCTGGAAAAATCTCTGGCGTATATGAACCTGCGCCCTGGACAGCCTTTGCTGGGGCAAAAGATCGATGTAGTCTTTATCGGGTCCTGCACCAACGGGCGCCTGGCCGACCTGCGCGCTGCCGCCAGCCTGCTAAAAGGCCGCCAGATTGCCCAAGGCCTGCGCGTGCTGGTCGTTCCCGGATCGCAGGATGTGAAACGCCGGGCCGAGGCCGAAGGATTAGATCAGCTCTTTCGCGCCGCGGGCGCGGAATGGCGCGAGCCAGGCTGCTCGATGTGCATCGCGATGAACGGCGACCAGCTTGAACCTGGCCAGTATGCCGTCAGCACCTCTAATCGCAATTTTGAAGGTCGCCAGGGCAAAGGCGGGCGCACTTTTCTAGCCAGCCCTCTGACGGCAGCGGCCAGCGCGCTCCGTGGATGTATCGCTGATCCAAGGTACCTTTAACATGCCCCAATTTACCGCTCTCACTTCCCGCGTTATCCCCTTACCGGTCAACAATATCGACACCGACCAGATTATTCCTGCGCGCTTCCTGAAGGTAACCGACAAAATTGGCCTCGGTCAAAACTTGTTTTGTGACTGGCGCTACCTGCCGGATGGCTCGCCCAACCCAGAATTCATTATCAACCGGCCCGAATACCAGGGCGCCCAGATTTTGCTGGCCGGTGACAATTTCGGCTGCGGCTCCTCTCGCGAGCACGCACCCTGGGCGCTCACCGGTTGGGGCATATCGGCCGTTATTTCCACTTCGTTTGCTGATATTTTTCGCAATAATTCCTTGAAAAACGGCCTGATTCCCATCGTCGTCACGCCTGACCTGCACGCACAGTTGTTTGAGATTGTCCAGGAGATTCCCAACGGCGAATGGACGATTGACCTGGAAGAGCAGATCGTGCGCCTGCCTACCGGCGACACATTTAAATTTGAAGTTGACCCGTTCTCCCGGACCTGCCTGCTGCAGGGCGTGGATGAGCTGGGATATTTATTATCGTTTGCCGATAAAATCGCAGCTTACGAGGTAAGAAAATGATGCGTTTTCCAATCCATATCTACGACACCACCCTTCGCGATGGTACCCAGCGCAGCGACGTTTCCCTTTCTCTAGACGACAAAATCCGCATTGCCCAAAAGCTGGATGATCTAGGCGTTGCCTTTATCGAAGGCGGCTGGCCCGGCTCGAACCCGAAGGATGTTGAGTTCTTCCGCCGCGCGGCAGACATGCAGTGGCGCAGCGCGCTCATAGCGGCATTTGGCGCAACGCGCCATGCCCACACCCCGCCCGAAGATGACCAGAACATCCAGGCGCTTTTGGATGCGCGCACACCGGTTTGCACGGTCTTTGGCAAGACCTGGAACTTACACGTCACCGAGGTACTGCGTACTACCCTGGATGAGAACCTGCAAATGATCGAGGAGTTCGGTTGCTTACCTGATTGCGCAGGGCAAACGGGTCATCTATGACGCCGAGCACTTCTTTGACGGCTATAAGGCGGACAGCCCATACGCGCTCGAAACACTGCGGGCGGCTGCCCGCGGTGGCGCCGAAATGGTGGTTTTGTGCGACACCAACGGCGGGAATATGCCCTGGGAGATTATCGATGCAATGCGGGCTGTCCGAACCGGGGGGCTCCAAACGCCGCTGGGCATCCACGCGCATAACGACAGCGAATGCGCAGTTGCCAATTCACTGGCTGCAGTACGTGAGGGCGCTGTACAGGTGCAGGGTACCATCAACGGGATCGGCGAGCGCTGTGGGAATGCGAACCTGTGCGCGGTGATCCCCGACCTGGAAATTAAAATGGGATTACGCTGCCTTCCAGACGGTTCCTTAAGCCGGATGTATGAGCTTTCTCACTTCGTCTCGGAAGTTGCGAACCTGGCTCCCAACGAGCATATGGCCTATGTTGGCCGGTCGGCCTTTGCCCATAAAGGCGGCGTGCACGTGCATGCGATCCGCCGGGTCGCGCGCTCCTACAACCATATCGACCCGCATCTGGTTGGGAACCAGATGCGCGTGGTGGTTTCTGAACTTTCCGGGCGGGCCAATTTGTTATCCAAGGCTGAGGAATATGGCGTAGAAATTGGCAATGGTGAGAGCGTTCCGCAAGTGCTCCAGGAAGTCAAAGCGCTCGAGTCGCAGGGTTTCTCATTCGAAGGCGCCGAGGCGTCTGTGGTGATGATGCTGAAGCGCCAGCATCCGGATTACAAACCGCCTTTCGATCTCATCGACTTCTCGGTGATGGTCGAACACCGCCAGGGACGCGGCATCTTAGCCGAGGCGACTGTGAAGGTGCGCGTGGACGGGCAGACGATCCATACCGCCGCGGAAGGCAATGGTCCGGTGGATGCGCTGGACGAAGCGCTGCGAAAAGCGCTGGTTGGGTATTACCCAATGATCGAGCACATCAAGCTCGTGGATTATAAAGTTCGGATCCTGGATAGTGATGCCGGTACAGCCGCAACGACCCGGGTGCTGATCGACACGCACCTGGACACTCCCAACCTGCACGCCATTCGCTGGTCTACCGTGGGGGCCAGTGGAAATATTATTGAGGCCTCCTGGAAAGCACTCAAAGATGCCTATGATTATGCCCTGACAGTAGCGGTGGCAAACGGGAATAAAGAAAACCTGGCCGAGCCGCTCCTTGCATCGCAGCCATAACCGGTAAGTAAGTATTCTCACTGCGCATACCCCTTTCGCTGAATGGGGTATGCGGGCTGGGAACGAATAAAGAGAAACATCGTAGAAAGCGAGGAACTATTCATTGGCATCATTTAACGTCACCCTCCTTCCTGGGGATGGAATTGGCCCGGAAGTGACATCTGCCGCCGTGCGCGTTCTGGAAACAGTGCTCAACCGTTCAGGCCATACCCTAAACGCTATAGAACAACCAATTGGCGGTTGTTCCATCGACGAATATGGAACGGCCCTGACGGATAAAGCGCTGGCCGCCTGCCAGGCAGCCGATGCGGTGCTGCTGGGAGCGGTGGGCGGGCCCAAATGGGACAATCCCACGGCCCCGGTTCGCCCGGAGCAGGGCTTGCTGGCGCTGCGCAAAGGAATGGGTGTTTTTGCCAACCTGCGCCCGGTTTCCGTTCATCCTGCCCTGGTGGACGCGTCGCCCCTCAAACCCGAACGGCTGCAAGGCGTCGACATGCTTTTCATCCGCGAGCTGACCGGCGGCTTGTATTTTGGCCAGCCCAAAGGGCGCAGTACGGTGAACGGCGCCCAGCGCGCAGTTGACACGCTGGAATATTTTGATTATGAAATTGAGCGCGTGGTGGACCTGTCCTTCCGCCTGGCGCAAAACCGCCGCAAGAAACTTACCCTGGTGGACAAAGCCAATGTGCTCGAGTCCTCCCGCTTATGGCGGCAGGTTACCACCCAGGTCGCCGCGCGCTACCCGGAAGTGTCCCTTGACGTGCTCCTGGTCGATACGGCTTCCATGCGCCTGATCACGTATCCGGCCGGGTTTGATGTAATCGTCACCGAAAATATGTTTGGTGACATTCTTACCGATGAGGCCTCCGTCCTGGCCGGGTCAATGGGCATGCTCCCCTCCGCATCGATCGGGGCAGCAGGCCCCGGCCTGTATGAGCCGATCCACGGCTCCGCACCGGATATCGCCGGCAAAGGCATCGCGAACCCGATAGGCGCCGTTCTGAGCGCAGCCATGCTGCTGCGTCATTCGCTAAAGCTGGAAGCAGAAGCAAAAGCCGTTGAAACGGCCGTCCATCGCACCGTTGCGGATGGCTGTCGCACCGCCGATTTAGGCGGCGCTATGACCACCAGTCAGATGACTGAAGCAATCCTTACCAGAATCGAATAGTATCGCGCGGTTTTTATCAATATTAAGGAGAACCTTGCAGATGAGCACTCAATCTCAATATATCTGGATGGACGGGAAATTGGTCGAGTTCGAGAAGGCAACCGTACATTTCCTCAACCGGACCTTGCATTATGGCATCGGCGTATTCGAAGGCATCCGCTGTTATAACACCTCAAATGGCCCGGCTGTTTTCCGCCTCAAAGAGCACGTTGAGCGCCTGTTCGACTCGGCGCGCGTTCTCGGCTTTCGTACGCTTCCATTTACCGAAGCCCAGGTCTGCACGGCCATCAAAGAAACCATCGCGGCCAATGGCTTCAGCGAATGTTACATTCGCCCGCTTTTTCACCTTTCCTCCGATTCGATGGGCCTGAATCTGGATAACGGATCCGTCAGCCTGGGCATCGCAGTTTGGGAATGGGGCTCATATTTAGGAGAGGAGGCCCTGGAAAAAGGCGTCCGCGCCAATGTCTCCTCTTTCACCCGCCACCACCTCAACGCCACCATGACCAAGGCGAAGGTCACCGGCAATTACCCTAACAGCGTTCTGGCCAAGACCGAATCGCTGCGCCTGGGCTTTGATGAAGCCATCATGCTGGATTCACAGGGTTATGTGGCCGAATGCACCGGCGAGAACCTGTTCCTGGTGCGCCATGGACGCATCATTACTCCGCCCATGGCCCCCGTTCTGGAAGGCATTACGCGCGATACGGTCATCCAGCTCGCCGGCAGCCTGGGGTTCGAGATTGTCGAGCAGCCTGTTTCTCGCGACCAGTTATATATTGCTGATGAAATCTTTGTCTGCGGAACCGCCGCGGAAGTAATTGCCATCCGTGAGATTGATTTCCGCACCATCGGTGCGGGGAAAATGGGCCCGCTCACCCGGCAAGTACAGCAAGCGTACCAGGAAGCTATCCATGGGCGGCACCCACTTTCCGCCGCCTGGCTGGATATAGTGGGACAAAAGGAAAGTATTGGAACGGTCTAATCGAAATGCTAGCCACGCGCCGAGGCACTTAGGAAAAATTTCTAAGTGCCTCGGCGCCTGGATGCCTGAAGAATCCATAAGATGAACAATTCCAATTCCCTTCCGATCGCCTTTCAGGGCGAACCGGGCGCCTACTCGGAAGCAGCGCTTCTGGAGCATTTCGGACCCGGAACCCCAACCCTGCCATGCGAATCCTTCGATGATGTTTTCAGCGCGGTGGAAAAGACTCAAGCTGCTTGCGGGTTGATCGCCATCGAGAACTCATTGGCCGGGAGCATTCACCATAACTACGATCTGCTCCTCAAACACGGCTTATGGATCACCGGCGAACATTACCTGCGCGTGCGCCACTGCCTGATTACCAACCCCGGGGTCCGTTTTGAGGATATTGGCAAGGTGATCAGCCATCCCCAGGCACTGGCGCAGTGCCACGCGTACCTGCGCGCTCGCAACCTGCCATCCGAAGTGTTTTATGATACTGCCGGTTCGGTAAAGCATTTGAAAGAAACCGGCGCGCGTGATTTGGCCGGAATTGCCTCGCGCCGGGCGGCTGAAGTCTACGGGATGCAGATCCTTGAGGAAGGCATCGAAGATAACCCCGCCAACTTCACCCGTTTCCTCGTCATCGCCCGCGAGCCCCAAAAGCCTGGCAAAAATGCCAAAACGACCATCGTATTTACCCTCAATAACCAGCCTGGCTCGCTCTTCAAAGCCTTGAGTGTTTTCGCCTTACGCAATATCGACCTTTCGAAAATTAAATCTCGTCCCCTGGTCGGCCGCCCGTGGGAATACCTGTTTTATATTGATTTTTTAAGCGCCATGGATGACCCGGTTGCTGCCCGGGCACTGGTTAACCTGGAGGAATATGCTTCCGATATCCGGGTTTTAGGTTCCTATTCGCGCCATACCGTTTAGCAGACCTTTAATTTGACGCCGATGGAAGACCTGTTTTCCCGATCCCATTCTTGCTTACCGGTAGGGATTTCCCTACCATAAGCCGGAAAAACCCCACCTGTTTATCCCTACCCGGGACTTTATAATAGCATTATAAAGTTCAAACTTTCTGAGCAGCCCTACTCCCAGCCACCGGGAAGCCCAGCCCAAATAAAATTATCGCGGTGGTGTGTGGTTATCTTCGCTGCTCACGGTTCTCGCCACAACATTGGGGGCAAGGTTAGTGGCGAAACGCGTTTAAAAGGCAAATTCTGGTCAAAAGTCTAGCGGAATCCCCAACTTTCGGCGAGTGCTCTTGCTTCTGATATCGGTTATGCTGTTACAGTACCGGGAATAAACATGCCAGCAACACGGCGCGGTGAACAAAGGGGGCTTTTGAACCATGCCGCTGGACACAAAACGTTGACCCTGGAGCACCCTGGTTTTTTCCCTACCAGGGTGCTCAATATTTAAGCAGCAGTTATCAACAGCGGTTACCCGCTATCCAGCGAAAAACGCCGTCAGCATGCCCCATACAAACAAGACTGCTACACAGGTCCATGCAGATACGGTCAGCAAGCTAAAATAGAGCCTGCTCCATAGCGAGCCTGCTTTTCGCAGCCATGCCGATGCTGCCGCGGCAATCATCAGCACGGATAGGATAAGCACAATCAAGGGCAGGAGGAATAATGGCCGGGTCGAACCAGGAAGCCCAAGCAGAACTGTGCTGTCGTTCTTTAGCGCCAGCTGCACGGCAGTCACAGCTACGGCGACGATGAAGACCAACAGCAGGATCGCAGCCAGGCCGGCCAACCAGGGTCCCAGCCGGTATAACCAGGGCCGCTGACCGGGGATTGAGACCGCCCGGCTGTTGTTACCCTCCCAGGCAGGATCGACCGCGCCGGGCATGACCGGCTCCGCCGGACGGCGGAAAAGGCTCACCAGCCAGGCGATCGGGTAAACCAGCAGCGCCGATAACAAGAATAGCAGCGCCAGACCATACATCCCAAGCTCCAAACCGGAAGTGCCTTGCAGGTTGAGCAGGCTGATCAACTTTGGGAGGGGTATGATGGAACCGGGGGTTGAAAATTTCATCTTCTGCGCCGCGGCACAGCTGCCATCCGGTTTTTGGTTGGGATCGTCGATAAAATCGAGAAATATTTGATCCTGGCAAACACCGCTGGTTAATTCGCCATGCCCGCCGACCGGGAATTCAAAGTAATAGCTTTTACTTAAGGTCTTGGCCGCTTCTTGCGCGTAGGCCGGCGGTGTTATCGGATCGAAGGCGCCGGAAAGTACAAGTGTAGGCACGTCACTTGTCACCGCCTCGTCTACCTTGGATGGAAGAGGGTTGACCTTCCAGAGGGAACAGGTTTCTAAAAACTGTGCGGCGCTGTCCTTTTCCATCTCGGCCAGCTCTTTGGGCAAGCCTTGTAAATTTGCGTCCTGGGGTTGGAAATCCGCGTCCTCCGTGCAAAGCACTGAGAAGTACATTCCCAGGCTCAGCGTGCGGTCAAAAACGACTAACGAAAGCACGCGTTCGATAAAAGAATAATCCCCGGCGCGCACGCTGTAAATCACCCGCGGGATGAGCGGGATCCAATCAGTGAGGTACAGCATTTGCACAACGGCATTTATGAACGTATCGCCATCCATGAGCGCCGGGTATGTTTTTCCGGTCTTTGAATCGTTTACCTGGATATGCGCTTTGTTGGCATTTAACCGGTCGACCGTTTCATAGAATACTTTTCTTTAAGGCCGGGTAAGCCGCGCTGCAATCTCCATCCTCGGCGCAGCCTTTAAAAACGGCTTCCAGGGCGCGGTTCTGCGATTGCGGGGCATCGGGAATAAAATTTTTCTGGGGTGGGACGACGGAATCGAGAATTACACTGCGCAGGCCTTGCGGGTATTCACGCAGCACATGCAGCGCTAGCAGCGTCCCATACGAGACACCGTACAGGTTGATCTGGTTCCAGCCCATCACCTGGCGCAAATCTTCCACGTCCGCGGCGTTCTCAAAGCTGTTGAACGCCGAAAGGTTCACTCCCTGGCTGACAAACTGGTCATGGCACGCTTTTAATGCCGCCTGCGCCTGTTTGTTGGACTCTTCCTTGCTGATATCTTCGTTTAGCTGCTGGATACCTTCTTGATAATACTGCTCGCAAAACAAAGACGGCTTCGAATATAAGGTGCCGCGCTGGTCAAAAAGAACAATATCCCGGTTGATGCCCTGCAAGTTGGGACTCATAGGTATCAGTTGAAGATAGGTATCGATGGTCGAACCACCTGGCCCGCCCTGCAGCATAACCACTGGATCCGGGGCAGGACTGGATGCATGGCTTTTTATGATTGCTACGCCCAATTGAATGGTCGGCCCATTGGGTTTCGCGTGCTGTTCTGCCACAACCAGGGTACCGCATTCCAGATCCCGCCCTTCAACCAGGGAGGTGGTTACATCATAATTACAGGAGCCGGGTTCGAAACGCGGCACACTTTTCTGGTAGGTGAGGTTCGGGGACCTGACCGCCAGAACCGGTTTCGCCGGTAGGAAACTATGGGTGAGCAGTAAAAAAATCGGTAAAATCATGAGCCACTGCTTTATGGAGCAGCGGTAGGAAGACCGCAGTGCATGCATCATTCTTCTCTCCTAGATAACAAATCTATCCCCCGCCTCAATTATAGATGAAAAAGTAAACCATATCGATCGGTTCAAGGCATAAACCGCTTCGCAACTTAATGATATACTAGGCACGATACTGCCAACAGGATAAATTGTATGAGAATTGTTCACACAAAGTCCCGAACGATATCGCGCTTGCGCTTTCTTTTCGTCCTATTGTTCGCAATTGTACTGCAAAGCCCGGGTCTTGCCTATGCGAAGCAAACGGGAGGCGTTGTTCTTGAAAACGTCAGTGTAGACATCTGGCCAGAATATGATAAACCTTCCGTGTTGGTAATTTACCACATCACGTTGTCGGACCAGGTGAGCCTGCCAGCGGATCTGGGCTTCCAAATTCCGGCAGCGGCAGGCAAACCCCATGCCGTAGCCTGGCAGTCCCCCGATAAAAGTACCTTCGATCTGAAGTACGAGACAAAAACGGTTGGGGAATGGATTGAGATCCAATTCAGCACACCCGCGCCGGATGTCCAAATTGAATACTATGATCCTGGGTTAAAGAAAACGGGCAACCAGCGAAATTTCACCTTTGGCTGGCCTGGAAATTACACCGTCCAAAACCTGTCACTGCAAGTACAGAAGCCCGCGAACGCGACAAACATGCGCTTTGAACCCAATATTGGAAGCGGGCGCACCGGGAATTTTGGCCTGGAGTATTTTTCATACCTGGTTGGAAAAGTAAACGCCGGAACAGCATTTAAATTAGATATGTGGTATGACAAACCCGATGATACCCTGACCAACTCCAACCAATTTCAAGAAGCGCAGCCTAACCAGCCCTTGAACAGCGGAACGCCCGGCAGAGTTGCGCTCGATCAGTTTTTGCCCTGGGGGGTGGGTGGTTTGGGCTTGCTGTTGATTGCGGCCGGATCGTTTTGGTACTGGAAGACCGGGCGCATTTCCTCGAACAGGAACACATCCGGGCGCGCGCGCCATGCCGGCAAACGAACCGAAAAACCGGTTTCCACAGCCGAAAGCAGCGGGGAGGCAACCTTCTGCTATCAATGTGGCAAAAAAGCCGCACCTGGGGATGCTTTCTGTCGAGCGTGTGGAACAAAGCTTAGGTAATAAAAAAGGACCCCGGTTTTTCACCAGGGTCCTTTTTTCATTCTATTCTACTTTGGCGCTCCCGCCTTGATCCATTCGATCACCCGGTTGAGCTCTTCCTCGCTGAACTGCCCAGGATGCGTACCTGCGTTCTGCGCGCCGATGACCTTGCTGTTTTCCGGGTCGCCCGGCGTAACCTGCTTCATCACATCCTCGTAAGTGGTTGCGGTAAAGCCGCCGGTTGTGCCGTGACACGTACCGCAGCGTTCCGTAAACAGCGTCTCAATGCCGGCAGACCAGGTTTCATTACTGGCGGATGGACTGGCAGGTTGAGCTGTCTGCCCGCCGCTCGATCCGTCTGCTTCTTGCGGCGCACCAGCCTGGATCCATTCGGTCAGCAGTTTTAATTCATCTTCGGTAAGCTGGCCAGGATGGTTGCCTGCCTGCTGCACCTGGATGATCTTACTGTCTGCTGGCGCGCCGGGCTGGACAACCTTCATAACTTCAGCATACGTCTCGGCGTTAAACCCACCCATACTCCCATGGCAAGAAGTGCATTTTTCCTGCATCAGCTGGTCGATTGTGCCGCTCCAGGCAACCGCGCCGCCTGTTCCCGCGGGCGCCGATGTTGGCTTAGGTGCTTCGGTTGGCGCTGGGGTGGGTGTTTGGGGGGCGAAAGCATTTACCTGTTCCGCCGGGGGCAGAGTGGTAATGGAAGTGGTCTCAAAAGTCAGGAAGAAATAGGTTAGCCCGACTAATACCAAAGAGAAAATTGCCGCGACGGGTACGAATACCGCAAAGCGCCGGCGGTAGGTTTCTGGCTCTGGCGCTGCCGGCAGCCTGCCCGTCCGCATCCTTTCCAGTTCTTCCGCGTGCTCCTCTTCCATTTCATGGTGCGTGATCGTACCCTTGATCATGCCCCAGTTCCAATGTTTAATGTGCACGTTATAGAAATGCCACAGAATAATCGCCAGCACTGCCAGCACCGCTTCAGCCCCATGGGCGGCTTTCGCCGCCGGGATAAATTCACCGGGCAGGAGATTGGTGACGGCGATTGGGTTCCACAGCATAAGGCCGGTCAGCCCCATTAAGATCAGACCCCACAGCATCGCCCAGTACTCAGCTTTTTCCATAAAGTTGTAGCGCGGCATCTTTGGAAGCGTTTTCTGGATGCCAATGTTATAACCAAACCATGTCGCCGCATCTGTGGCGTCTTTTACACCCGGGAGCATACTGGCTTCTTTGCGCTGGACATAGATTTTATATCCAACGATTACGATGTGATACACCGCTTCCAGCAAAAAGACTGCCGCGGCAATGTGATGGATGACGCGAATGGCGTCAATGCCGCCAAACAGCCGGATAACGCCCTGCGAAATAGCATTCAACGCATATTTTTGCGGCAAACCGGTGACTGCCAGGAGCGTAAACGAAATCACCAGCACGAAATGTTCGACACGTTCGAAAACCGAAAACCGGACAATGGGTTTGTTTGCTTCGCTCATGGCTCTACTCCTTCCGGCCCGTATCGCCCGCTGATCCAGCCACAGTATTTGCGGCTTTGGGTTTGCGCCCGGTGATCCCCAACCGATGGAGGATATCACTCAGCACAAAAATTCCCATTCCCCCTAAAACGACGGGGATAAATATCTTATAGAAAAGGTTGACATAATAAACCAGCGGGAACTTCGTTGGGCTGGCGATGTAATGGCTCATCCAGGAAGCAGGGAAATTCTCAGATGCATCTGGATGGCATTTCTGACAGGTTGCCAGCATATTTTGCTTGACCTCCAGCCCGCGCTTCGGGTCATCAACTTTCGCAATGCTGTGCACGCCATGGCAGTCATAACAAACCGGTTTATTGGTATCTGCCCCGCTCCGTTCCTTACTGAACAGGGTAACCGTGGTGCCATGGAAATCGGACACATAGGTATTCAACACATCCGTCGAGATGCCATATTTACCCATAATATCTTTGCGAGTATGGCATTCCGCGCACAGCTGTGGAGAATTGAGCCGGAATTCTACCGTCCGCGCCTGCTGCATATTGTGAACCCCATGGCAGTCGTTGCAAGCAGGAACATCCTGGTTGGACTCCTTAATCAGCGCAGACCCGTGGACGCTTTCCTTATACTCATTCACAATTTCGCTGTGGCATTTCGCGCAAATATCCGCGATTGCCGTCCGTTCAGAAGGCGCCGGGTCGCCATTCGCATCTTTGGCGATTGGGTTCTGGGCATGCGGGTTGTGACAGTCGGCGCAGATGGGTGTATTCGGATTGCCCGCCTGGGCTACCTTGGCATGGGCATTATCAGATGTTTCTTTTACCTGATTTGGGTGGCACTGCGCGCAGGTGGTCGCATACAGCTGGGTATATTCCTTGCTCGATCCAGCCGGGTTTTTTGGGTGCGGGAAATCGGTAATGTTGGTGTGGCAGACCTGGCAAGCAAGGTTTGCATGCGCGGCATGATCATACGACTGCTCATCCACCGTGACCGAAACCGTGTCACCGTTCGGGAACTTCATAACCTGGTCTGGCTGGCTGTGACAGGCCAGGCACTTGGCATTGTCTGGTTTCTGAACTGGCGGGGACTGGATGCCTTCTGCTCTTACCGTAGATAAATTTCCAGCCCATAGAAAAAGCCCGACACTAACCAGGGTCAGTGTCAGAACAGCCAGTAATGGAAGGGCAACTTTGTAGACTGTTCCTTTCATTCGCATTCTCCTGAGGGGAATATTCACCCAATAAGCGAATTGGGATTCGTTCTGGGATAACAAGATTAATTATACCTTAAGGTGTGTTAAGGAAGTATTCAACAGATGAGACAAATGTCATTTTAATAAAATGATGCGTATAAAATTCCCGGTCCTGCCGTGAAACGACAGGACCGGGAATTTATCATTTATTGGGATGAACTGCCTGTTTCAGGCGATCTATTGCTCTGCAGCTCCCTTTTGGATCCATTCTTTTACCAATTCCAGCTCTTCCGCGCTAAGCTGTCCAAAATGTGGCTGTGAATCGGATTGGATCTTGACCAGCAGGCTGTTTTCCGCATCCCCAGGTACGATGACGGCTCCGTTTTCACTGCCCTTCATCAGGTCCTTGTAGGTGGTTATGTTGAGCCCTTTCATAGCGGAATCCCCGTGACACGCCCCGCATTTCTCCACCAAAATCGTGTTAACCGTGGCAAAAGTAGCCGGGCCTAATGACGCGGTCTGATTACCGGGATCAGCCTTTGGCGTCGGTGTCGGGCTGAGGGCTTTCACCTGCTCGGAAAGGGCATCGCGCAGTTTTGGCGCGTCAAAGCCGGCAAATCCCCAATTTGCACCGTGGCAAACACTGTTCGAGCAGAAGGAGGTGTTGCTGACCCCACCGGGATCATCGGTCGTATGGCAGCCCTCACAAGTGTCATTGAACACGTCCCGATGCAAGGCAATCCAATTGGGGTTGGTGTGTGATTCCGGTTCAAAGCCTTTGTTCAGCTGCAAATTGGCGGTCAACTGATTCGGAGCCGAAACGACTGGGATGGAATGGCACAAGTTGCACTCCAGGCGGATCGTACTGCTCAAACCCTTGGCGCTGCCCGCCGAGTTATTCGCATTGGTGGTTCCATCCGGGGTGGACCCATCTGTTGTGGTCCCGCCTGTGGTAGTCCCACCTGTGGTGGCGCCACCTGCCGTTCCTTCACTCGAAAGGTGTTTCCCATCATGGCAGCGGAAACAGCCGGGCGAAGCTTTATGCGCCAGGTTATCTGGATGGGTTTTCCAGTCCACCTTTTGCAGAGGGAAATTGCTCGATTGATAGGCCTCTTGCAATGCTTTGACGGCAGCATCTACCTCGGCTGCGTCGGCTTGCTTGCCTTTGTAATAATTCGCCAAATCAGCAATACCAGCCATGGCTGCCTCAGTAGAGGCGTAATTTGCGCTGAGAACCTCCACAGCCTTCTTCTTAATCTCGGGTATCTTGATGGAGATCAGATTCCGGGTGATCAAACTATCCACCGTATTGGGCGGATTATCGAACAGGTGCGCCGTCCGGTTATGACAGGTGATACAGTCCATCTTATGCAGCTGCTCTTTTTTGACCGAAGCGGGGTTAAACCCAGATTCTACATCTACGTACTCCGTCTGCTCACCATTGGGACCGTCAACCACCACGTATGGAATGTTCTGCTGCTCGAGGTCATCGGTGTAAAAATAAACCGGGTTTTCAATGTGCCAGTGAATGCCAAATCCCAACCCCTGGCGCTGGGTACCCCCACCCGTTTTCACCACCAGGAAAGTTGAATTCAGCGTGTTAGCCTCATCTTCCGAATAGCTTTTCTTTTCTACCAGTTTGTCCGTAGAGAATTTCTCTGGTTTATGGCAGTTCTCACAGGCTTCCCGCGCCGGGGCCATATTCTTGGCCACAATGGGGAATTTGTAGGTATTGAACAACATCGCCGTTCCTGTTTGCCAGGAATATGTGACCTTGCGCTGAATCATAACGCCCAGTGTATCTCGGCCCATGTGACAATCCTCGCAGGTCACATTGGTGTGCGGCGACTGCTGGTATGTCGCATATTCTGGAGGCATCGTGTGGCAGGTCAGACCGCAAAACGATGGAGCATTACTTGCTTCCCATGCATAATTGCTAAATGCAAAGAAAAGCACGATCACGAAGGCGACAACAAACAATGGTAAGATGCGCGTAAATACCTTCGCATCTGCCGGGGGCAAGAAGAAGCGGCGAACGGCTCCGAAGAAACGCTTCATAGGGTACACCTCTCAAATACAAGAAATATGAGATTTAGTGTATTATAACCCGAATTTTCCTTAATGCTAGCTTAATAATTATTTTGTAAATGACAAAATCGAAGAGCAGACAATATCTTCAAAGTGTGAATCCCACCAAAAGAAAGCCATCCAGAATTATAATAACTGCAGTTTATCCATTCTCTACCGCGCGATCCCATGGCTACCCTTGACCAACCTTCCGAGCACCCGAAGGAGAAACATATGAAGCGTTCGTTCGGCGCCATCTTCCTGACGCTTGCGTTATCCTTTACGCTTCTGTTTTCCGCCTGTGCACCAAAAGGGAACATGGTGGCTACATTAACCCAGCTGCCGTTCGCCGCTACCCCCCCTACCTTTACCCCACATCCGACCAGGACGCCGCGCGGCGACCTCACCGAAACGCCTGCTCCGCCAGGATTTGAAGTCACTCGCTCCAAATTTACCAATACGCCAATCCCAACATCCACCATCTTCCCAACTGAAACCGTTCGGGTGTCTTGCACATCCGGCACTTCCGATGCAACGGTGCCAGGCCCCGATACACCCGAACAATTTATTGGCAGGCACTACGATCCCAACAACGCGCCGGCCCAGATAACCTGGCTTGATAATGGCAGTATAAAAACCGATACCATCAATTGGGTGCATGTGCGAGTTGAAGGGCGGGAAATGTACTGGATTCAGAAAGTCGCCTGCCGGGATGAGCGCGGCCTGCCTTATTGGGAAATCGCGGATGCCCTGACCCTGCCCGTGTTGGATGATCAGAATCATGAAGTCGTCGTGGATGTTTGCTTCATTGGCACCCGAAAACTTGCAAATGTGATCGCTTATGGCACATACGATCCATCAGAACCACCTGCGCCAGGGGCAGATAACCTGGTTGGCTGGCCGGTTCAGGTAATGAGCGCCTGGGAAATGAAGGAAAGGTTTGTTCCAATGGGCACCCAGGGATTGACTTGCCTGCTCCAAAAAGCCGGAAAATAGCCATTCCAAAAATAGGATTTTAACCAAACAACCATGAGAACATCGCTCCCCATGTCTGTATTCCTTTTGCTATGCCTGGTTTTCGCATCGCCCGCAGCGGTTGTGCCTGCGGCAGCCACCCCCCTGCCAAAACCCTTAAACGCGATTGCCAAACCCGAATTGAAATGGGCCTATGGGGGCTGCAATGCGGGTTGGTGCCAGACGGGCTGGTACTCTTCCCCGGCAGTTGCCGAGCTGGATGGCGACCCTACCCCGGAGGTAATCGGCGCGGCCTACTCGATTTTCGTGCTGAACGGCAGCACCGGCGCCCTGGAAATGGACATCCCCTCCGGACACGATAGCACCCAACCCAACGCCGGTGATGTTGGCCGCACCTGGCCGGATGTGGCCGTGGCGGATGTTGACAATGATACCTTTCCCGAAATCATCACCGCGCACGCGAATGGCTGGGTGTCGGTTTACGAGCGAGACGGAAAGTTCAAAACTGGCTGGCCAAAACAAGCCACTCCAGGGAGCGAGCTGCGCTCGTTAGGCGTATACGATCTGGATGGAAACGGATCGTTGGAAGTCCTGGTGGCAGCAACGCGCTCTGAAAACCAATGGTACGTGTATGAAAACACGGGCACTTTGCGCGCAGCAAGCTGGCCCCAGCACGGTCCTGATTCGAACACCAATGGGTACACGGCCGGCTGCTATAACCAGAACCTGGCGGCCGGCAATTTAGACGGCGATGCTCGCGCGGAAATCATTGGGCCAAATGACACCCATTATGTAGCCGCCTATCAGGATGACGGCAGCCAGATGCTTGCCAGCGCGATTTACGGCAAAAACCCGGACGGGACGAATAAATTCTGGAGCCGGGTAGGCGTACACGTCAGCCACACCGTGGACCTGCGTGGCTATGCAAATTGCGGTTCGGAGCACCGCCCCAATTTTGCCCATTCTGCCCCGGTCATCGTAGATGTGAATGGCGATGGCGTGCAGGAAGCCATCGTGGTTGGCAATGTTTACAACTGCGGCACCGACCCCTATACCGACCTGTACGAAATTCCTTTTATCTTCAATGGAGACCGCACCCGCTGGAAAGCCTCTGGTTTCGATTGGACGGTGCCGCCTTTGCCGGAACCTGCTTCCAACCCACTCAGCGAGGATTATGATGAGATTGAAAACAGCCACCCCAACCCGGTCCCCGCGGATCTGGATGGGGATGGGTTGATGGAAATTCTATATCCCTCATACGATGGTCGCCTGCACGCCTACTGGCTCGACCGCACCCAACATGGTTCCTGGCCTTACTCGGTAACGAAACCCGCCGAGGGATTTATCCGGTTCGCGTCCGAGCCGGTGGTTGCCGACCTGGACGGAGACGGACAGGCCGAAGTGATCTTCTCCTCCTGGACGCAGAAAGGCTCCGGGCAGAGCGGCAAGCTGCATATCCTCAGCGCGCAGGGCGTGCCCATTTGGGAGGTCAGCCTGCCCGCACACGATACCGGCTCAACCTGGAACGGCGCGCTGGCGGCGCCCACCCTGGCCAATATCGACGCCGACCCGGACCTGGAAGTCGTGCTGAACACGGCCCATTCCGGTCTGGTGGCCTATGATCTGCCCGGGACGGCAAATGCCAGGGTTTATTGGGGCACCGGGCGCGGGAGCTACCAGCGCAGCGGCTCACTTATTGAGGGTTATTTGCGCCGCCTGAGCATGAACGCGAACCGGGCAGACCCAAAGCCAGGGGATACGCTCACTTACACCTTCACGTTGCTTAGTCTGGGCCCAACGGGGGTGCAAACTTCCCTGACCAACTCCCTGCCGGCGGGTCTGGCGCTTACCGGAACGCCGTTCGCATCCACCGGTACGGTAACCGGCGCGGGTGGCGTCATCACCTGGAGCGGGACGGTCACCACCGGCGCACCGGTTACCATTCGCTACACGGCCCAGGTGACAGCCAACCCACCGCCCGGGCAAACGCAAGTGCTGACCAATACCGCCACTGCGAATGACAACCGGGGACGTACCTGGCAGTTGAGTTCCACAGTTATTGTCAACGGTATCCCGCTTTTCCTCCCAACCATCCGGCGGTAACCGGATATTTTGCCGCCAGCAATGGAAGTGTTTGGGTTTGATTTTGTTTGAGAGCTATGCTCTCAAACAAAATCAAACATTTATTCACCAGCCGGGGAAGTAAAGGTTGTTTTATCGGGCTTGGGATTTTCAATTCGCAGCCCAATCCTGGTGGGAGAAGGCGTAGCGTCTAATCAGCATTATATATCGAGGCTGCAATGTATACAAACAGGGTATAAAATTCGTTACAATAAAACCAACGAATGATGCCGGAACCCGGAATTTGAACGATAGGATTGCCATGACTACCTCATCTGATGGAACAAACTTCTCAAACAACGAACTGGCGGAAGTATTCGACCGCGTCTCCAATTTGCTGGAAATCAAAGGCGAAGTGGTTTTTAAAATCCGCTCCTACCAGCGCGCCGCGGAGAGCTTGCGCGCACTGGGCGAGGATATCAATATCATCGCCGCGCAGGGACGCCTGAATGAGATTCCCGGGGTTGGCAAAGCCATCTCCGAAAAAATCCAGGAACTGCTCGCCACCGGCAAACTGGGCTTTCTGGAACGCCTGGAAGCGGAAGTTCCACCTACGCTGCTCCAGCTCCTGGAAGTGCCGGACCTTGGCCCGCGCCGGGTAGCTTTGTTTTGGAAAGAGCTTGGCATCACCGACCTGGCCGGGTTAGAGCAGAACGCGCGCGCCGGCAAGTTACGCACCCTGCCTGGGATGGGGGAGAAGTCGGAAGTGCGCATTATCTCCGGGATCGAAGCTCTGTCTCGCCGCACCGATCGCATGACGCTCGGATTGGCCTGGACTACCGCCAATCGCTGGCTGGAATGGCTGAGCGCCCAACCCGGCGTGCTGCGCGCCGAACCGGCCGGCTCGCTGCGCCGCTGGCGGGAAACTATCGGCGACCTGGACCTGATTGCCGCGATTGCCGAGGACTGCGCGGTGATGGACAATTTTATCCACCACCCGGAAGTTACCCATGTTCTCGGCCAGGGGGATACCAAATCCTCGGTGGAATTAAAAGGCGGCGTACATATCCAGCTGTGGGTCACGTCGCTGGCCCGCTTTGGCAGCATGCTGGCCTACGCCACCGGCTCCAAAGCCCATAATGTGCGCATGCGCGAGCTGGCATTGAAGAAAAAGCTTTCCCTCTCTGACCGGGGCCTCCAGACCGAGGATGGACAGCTAAGCGAGTATGCAGAAGAAGAGGCAGTCTATGCCGCTCTGGGGCTGCCCTGGATCCCCCCAGAGCTGCGGGAGGACCGGGGAGAAATTGAGGCGGCTTTGCATAAACGCCTGCCGAGCCTGGTTGAAGTTGGGGATTTTAAGGCCGAGCTGCATACCCACACCACCTGGTCGGATGGCACTTCTTCCATCCTGGAAATGGCCCATGCGGCAATCGAGCGCGGTTATACCACCTACGCAATCACCGATCACGATGCCAGCCTTGGCATCACCGGTGGGCTAGACCCCGAACGGGTGGCCCAGCAGCACATAGAAATCGAGCAAGTACAATCTAAGCTTGGCAATTCGCTGCGCCTGCTGCACGGCATCGAAGTGGATATTCTATCGGACGGCCGCCTGGCGCTGCCGGATGATGTTCTGGCCGGGTTGGATATCGTCATCGCATCGCTGCACGTGAACCTGCGCCAGCCGCGCGAGGCGGTCACGAACCGGCTGTTGAGCGCCATACGCAACCCGCACGTCGATATAATTGCACACCCCTCCGGGCGGCTGCTGCCAAACCGCGAAGGCGCCGACCTGAACTGGGATGTGATCCTACCGGCAGCGAAGGAAGCTGGGATCGCGCTGGAGATTAACGCCAGTCCCAGCCGCCTGGACCTGAACGATGTTTACGCCAGGCGGGCTGTCGAGCTCGGTATCCCCCTGGTGATCAATACGGATGCGCATACGCCCGCCGATCTGGCGCAGACACCTTATGGGGTATCCGTTGCCCGGCGTGCCTGGGCTTCCCCTGAGGTGGTGATCAACACCTGGGAACCATCCAAAATCGTCCACTGGTTGAAGAGCAGGTAGCCCGCATCAAGGGAAGGGAGCAAAAAATACCTTATTGCCAAACGCAATCAGAACGCGCCGGTTGGGGGCAACCGCGAAGGCGGAAGCGGCTTCGTTCGGCAGTGGGAAATTTGCATCAACTACAGAGCGATACTGGCGCTGCAAGTTCAACCTGCGCAAGCTGAGATGGTAGATGGCCTTGTTGGCTGCATCTAATGCAAAGAGGGATGGATCGGGAGGCTGCGTGGTTTGGATGTGGGTAAAACGCGAGCCGGGGAAAGCCAATGGAGCCGGATCATAACCCGGTCGTGAATCGCCGTACGGAGCCGGATCGGTACATTTTGTGGCCGCAAATGCAAATCCACTCGATTCACACACTGTCATTCGACCATCGGCATGCAGCATGTATAGGAATTCCTGATCAACCGCCAGGTCAACGACATCCCCCATTTGGGGAATGTCGTTGTCGAAATACAGATGCGGGCGCTCGGTGAAAACACCATCCGCGCCTTCAAACCGGTAAACAGCGTTTGCTTTTGGATCCAATACATACAAGGTATTTCCGTACAACGTTATCCCAACAATATTTCCCCACCCGGAATCGGGCAGCGCCAGCGGGCGGCTGTCAAAACCGGTCAGGTTTGGCGCGCAGTACACCAGGTTACCGCCAGCATCGATGCCCATCACGGTGCTGTGCATCTCGTTGTTGGGGGGCAGCGCGACTAAATCAATCAATGGATTGATGATAATGGTGCCCGCGCTCCCCGCGCCACAGTTAAACTTCGGATCGACCTCATAGCTGGAAGCAGTGCGGTACAGGCGCAAGATGCGTCCCTGGCTGGAGTCGAGCAGATAGACATCATTGAGCGTGGTCACCATGCGGGTGATTGATACATCCGGCGGAAATCCCCCGCTGACGGCGGGCTGGTAATCGAGGCGCACATACCCTTCCAGATCATCCAGGGCTTTGATGGCCTGTTTTTTTAAAGCCTGCGACTCATCGCTCGTCTTTAGTTTTTCCGCTTCCAACAACAGCGTGTAAGCCTGCTTCCAACTTTCTCTTTGCAGAACCGGATCCTGCTGCTGGGCAGCTTGCTGGGCATATCGCTGCGCATCCGCCAGGATACCCAGGAACTGTTCGGATAGTCCTGAGCGAACGTATACGGTGGTTCCCACAGCCACAACGATCAGGGGCACAAAAATCGCGATCGCGATCATCTGGGCAGATGAAAGATTGAAAAACGGGATCACCCGCCCTTGCGCATCCACCTGCCGTGGAACAGCCCGCGCCAGCGTGCCAGATACCGTGCTCGAAATCTTCGACAGGAACTGGGCGGTCCTTAATAAGGCCAGCTTGATTTTTCCGCCTACCGCCGCTAATCCGGTTTGGAGAGCGCCAGGTTTCCGCGGGGTGGATCGAACAACCGGGGCGCGTCTTGCTTTTGGCTTCTGGAGAACGCTTTTGGTTTGTTCGCTGCGCCGGGTTGTTCGCGATTGGGCAGCCGCAGCGGCGGTTTCAGTTTGGCGCTCCAGGGATTGAGCAGCATGCGTGCCTCGTACGGGCCTGACCAGCGGTGTCGAAACAGAGGCTGCCGGTTCAGCCCCATGGGCAGCGACCGTTTCTCCGAGGAAAACACCAGGGTGGGCTGCGCTTTTCTCCGCTTCATCCTGGACTGGTTCGCCCTCAAAGACGGCAGCGCCTTCCTCCGGCTGCGTGGGTATCTCGTCATGAAGCTCAGGGACCGAATAGGAAAGCTCCTGGTCGGGCGTTGGGCTATTTATTTCCAGAGCGGGGGTGTTCTCCGTCTCATGGGGTTCGGATTCTGCTTCTTCCAAAGCATCCGGCATTCTATCAACCGCTGTCTGGCGCTCGTCGGTTGGCTCTGGATAGGCGGCCACTTCCTTTGGTTGGACGGGATGGGCAGGTCGCTGTCGCTGACCGGCAGGCCTTCCTGCTGGTTTTTCCGCCGGTCTTTCCGCCGCATGCACTGCTTCTCCAGGCCGCCAAAACGAAATTTGCCCTTTTCCGGTTTGGAACCGAATGATCCCAAACTGAAGCTCCAACCCGGCATTGCTGGATAACCGCCGCCGCAGGTGATCAAAACTCAGCTGGGGACTGTTGGCCAGCATTTTCGTGTTCCAGGCAGCCGGAGGATCGGCGCACAGCACCAGCAGATCACCTGTCTCCAGCGCTGTTTGATAAAAACGCGGCATGATCTGGCGGCTGAGACCCAGTCCCCGACCTGCCTGCCCATCGTCAAAATGCAGCACCTCGTTTTTGGTCAACACAAACGAGTGGGTTGTACCCAAATGCGCAACCACCAGGCGATTGCCGTGGATGACGGCCAAATTCAGGGTACCCACCGTCTGGCCTTCCTGGGCGGCTTTTAAATTCCGGTTCAACAGAAAATCATTCAGCCTGCCCACCACGACGCGCAGTCCGGCGGTAACCGACCCGGAGAAGGTAAAATATGTTTCCGCCAGACGGGACAAAATCTCTTGCAGCTGGGCCGGGGTAACCGCGCTGTTCGACTGGGCGGTTGAAATTCCGCTTGATCCACTCCCCGCGATCGTTCGCAATTTGCAATACAACACAAGGTGATCCTGCGCGCGCATCCGGGCTGCCCTCCGCGGCGCGGAAACGACAAGCAGGCCGGGCAGCTCATATTGCTCGCGACCGGTTTCGAGAGAAAGTGGGAAAATGGTGAGATCAAACAAAATTGGTTACCCTGTGTTCCATTGTACCAAAGGTATCAGGTTTCTACCCACCTGAAATATTAATATACAAAGATTTTATATGCAAGTTTCAGACCATCACCGGCGCCCGGATGGATTTTTCTTGATGGGCAGGTAAGGTATAATCAAAAAAACGATGGCACCCCAGGGAACCCTCAATGGAATTACAGCTATATCAAACCTTTCCCGATACCCTAAAAGATGAATGGAATAATCTTTTAGCTGAATCTGTTACGCACGTTCCATTTCTACGCTACGAGTATCTGAAAACCTGGTGGCAAACCCGTGGAGGTGGGGAATGGCCAGATTCAGCCCAACTTGCTATCGTGGTAGCTCGTCAAAACGGCCGGTTATCCGGTATCGCCCCACTCTTTACCGCCGAGTGGGAGGGCAAACCTACGCTGCTGCTGCTTGGCAGCATCGAAATTTCCGATTATCTCGACTTGATCGCTCGCCCGGATGATCTGTCTCCTTTTATTGAACAATTGCTGCCCTTCCTGGCCAATCCAGAGAATGGGCTCCAAGGGTGGGAACGGCTGGATTTATATAATGTTCTTGAAGATTCGCCCGTTCTACAGTGCCTGCAATACACCGCCCAAAAATACGGCTGGGGCTATCGAGATGAACCATTCCGCCCAGCGATGACCATTGCGCTGCCTTCCGATTGGGAGACCTATCTTGCTGGCATTGATAAAAAGCAGCGCCATGAAATTCGTCGCAAAATGCGCCGCGCGTATAATGGTGAAGTGGCCGTTCGCTGGTATATGGCCAATGACCCGGCGACAATCGACGCCGAGATTGACGCCTTCATGCTATTAATGGGGACCGATCCCGAAAAGGCCAGTTTCCTCACCCCCTTAATGCGCGAGAACTTCCGCGAAACAATCCGCTGCGCCTTCAATGAGACCTGTTTGCTGCTAGCCTTTCTTGAAATCGACAATAAAAAGGCTGCCGCATACCTCAGCTTTGACTACATTAACCAATTGTGGGTATATAATTCAGGGATCGATTTTGATTATATGGAATATTCCCCTGGTTGGGTTCTGCTAGGCGAATTACTTAAATGGGCCATCGAAAATGGCAAGAAAACGTTCGATTTTATGCGTGGTGATGAGGATTACAAAATCCGCTTCGGCGCAAAGAAACGGGATGTAATGCGCGTCACCCTAACCCGAGCTTGAAAATAAAATCAAAATCAACAAAAAGGGGTTTGAATTCCATGACAATCACGCTTTTTGACACATTCACGCGCTCAATGCGCGAATTTCAGCCGCTTCACCCACCTGGCGTCGGCTTATACACCTGCGGCCCGACCGTCTATGATTACGCGCATATCGGCAATTTACGCACATACATCTTTGAAGACATCCTCCGCCGGGTGCTCGAATTTAACGGCTACCCGGTCCAGCATGTAATGAACATCACCGATGTCGGTCATCTCGTTTCCGATGCGGATACCGGTGAGGACAAGATGGAAAAAGGCTCCCGCCGCACCGGCATGACCGCCTGGCAGATCGCCGAATTCTATACCCAGGCCTTTCAAAACGATCTAAAGCAGTTGAACATTCTCGAGCCAACCATCTGGTGCCGCGCTACGGATCATATTGCCGAGCAAATTGCTCTGATCCAATGCATCGAAGCCAAAGGCTACACCTACCGCACTTCGGACGGCATCTACTTCGACACCGCCAAGATGCCCGATTACGGCATGCTCGGGCGATTGGATATCGAAGGCTTGCAAGCCGGCGCGCGCATTGAAATGGGTGAGAAACATAACCCAACCGACTTTGCCTTGTGGAAGTTTAGCCCGAAAGGCCAGCAGCGCCAGATGGAATGGGACTCTCCCTGGGGAGTGGGTTTCCCAGGCTGGCATATCGAATGCTCGGCCATGTCCGCGAAATACCTCGGCCACTATTTTGATATTCACTGCGGCGGCGAGGATCACATCACGGTCCATCACACCAATGAAATCGCCCAAACCATGGCCTGCTACGACACCCGGCTGGCCAATTTCTGGCTGCACGGCTACTTCTTGCAGTTGGACAGCAGTAAGATGTCGAAATCCAGCGGAGAATTTCTGCGCCTGCAAGTGCTCATCGATAAAGGATATGATCCGCTGGCGTACCGTTTCTTCTGCTTTAGCGCCAGCTACCGGGCAAAACTAAACTTTAATTGGGAAGGGATGGACGGCGCCGCTACGGCCCTCACCCGCCTGCGCAGCGCGGTATATGAACTTGGCGAACCTGGCGCTGTGGATGAAAACTTATTGGATCAATTCTGCGCGGCCATCAACGATGACCTGAATATGCCCCGAGCCATCGCCCTGGCCTGGGATGTGCTGCGCTCTGACCGGCCGGCCGCTGTCAAAAAGGCCACCTTGCTGCATTTCGACCGCGTCTATGGTCTGCGCCTGGGCGAATGGCAGCCAAAAGAAGATGAGAAAATCTCCGCGGCCTACCAGGTGCTGCTGGCAGAGCGGCAAAAAGCCCGCGCCGAAAAACGCTGGAAGGACGCCGACGCGATCCGTGACCAGATTAATGCGGCTGGCTACGAGGTCATCGATACCCCGCAGGGGCCAAAACTGAAGCAGAAGTGAGGAAAATGCCATCCATCTCTCGCCCGGCAGTACCCCTGCCGGAACCGTTACGCGCGTCGGAAATACCTTCCTTCACCAACTACTCCGTTGTGGTGCGCCTGCCCGATATTGCTCGCCGCACCTTGAAAGAAAACAACTTCGCCCCTGATGTTTCTGCCCGGATCGAGGCTTTGATCGCCGAAATCCCCGGTGGAATAATCCGCCCGGTAAGTATCCCACTTGCGCCGGATGCAGCGAGGTGGAATGCGTACATTCTCCCTTATACGCGCATGAACTGGCTGGAGATTCCCTGGTTCTTCGCCGAAGAGTACTTTTACCTGCGTATCCTGGAGGCAACCGGTTATTATCATCCAGGACCCGGCCAGGGCCGGGACCCATATGCCGATCAGAAGCGTTTAGGATTGGTTAGCAGCCGCGAAACGATATACACATTGGCAGACCGCATTGGTTATGTTGAGGTTCATTCCGCGGATACCCATCGCGACTCGCTGGCCCGCCTGCTGTTGATGGATTTATGGGGTAATCAGAACGATCTGTCGATGTGGCCGATTCAAAAAACCGACCACGGGGATGGGCTGACCGGCGGAAAAGCGGTCCACTTACCGGCCGATGAAGACCGGGTGGGAAACGAGATCGATACAGATGAGCTGCGTACCGCCCGCAAAAACATCCTCTCCGATGATCTTTCTACCGCGCTGGATTTTATGGATGGCCTCCCCAAACCATCTGCCAGGGTCGATATCCTGCTCGACAACGCCGGATACGAGCTGGTTTGTGACCTGGTACTGGCGGACTATCTGATCACCAGCCGGCGGGCGGTTCAGGTGACTCTACATGCGAAATCGCACCCTGTCTTTGTGTCCGATGTAATCGAAAAAGACTTTAAGGACACGCTGGATTTCCTGGGCCTTACCGGCCACATTCCAACCCAGGCTCTGGCAGACCGGCTGGGTGAATCCCTGGTGAACGGCAGCCTGGCACTCCGCTACCACCCCTTCTGGACCTCACCGCTGCCCGCCTGGGAAATGCCGGACGACCTCACCTCCGAAATCAGCCAGGCAGATATTCTCATTGCAAAAGGCGATGCCAATTATCGCCGTCTCCTGGGTGACCGTCATTGGCCGGTGAACTTGCCTTTTTCCAGCGTTGTCGATTACTTCCCATGCGCCATCCTCGCTTTGCGCACGCTAAAGTCTGAGATTGCCGTTGGCATCCCTCCTCAAAATATTCCTGCGCATGACCCGCAATGGATGATTAACGGCCGCTGGGGTCTGGTGCAATTTGCCTTACCCCGGCATGGATAGGAATTTTCACCGTTTGAATCTTTTCCATATCCTTCGGAAGGCAAAGTGCTGCCTGGCGCAGGCGCGGCGACCTTGCCCGCGTTCCTATAGACCATTATAATTACTGCCGTGCATACCAAAAACATCCTGAATAGTATATTCTTCCGGCTGCTGGGAATTGTGCTTTTTGCTGCACTGGTATTCTCACTAATCCCACCTGCCTCGGTTCGCGGTCAATCCGGTTCGGCAGTTGATTTAATCAGCGCCGTCAACGCTTACCGCGCATCCACAAACCTGGCGCCTTATGATATTGATAATGGCCTGATGTCATTGGCCCAGGATCACGCCCAGTACCAGGCATCTATCGAGACCTGCACACACGCCCGCGCGGACGGCAGCGGTCCCGCCGATTACGGCATCTCGGCTGAAAATATAGCCTGCGGGGCCAACCTGCCCATTCAGGGCGCACTCCAGCAGTGGTCAGACGCGCTGCATACTGCCACGATGCTTGGTCCAACCACCGGGCTGGTTGGCGCGGGGGTTGCCACTTCCGGCAGAAGTGTTTACTATACCCTGGCAGTGAAACGGCTATCCGGCGACTTTAACTACCAACCGCCCTCAAACCCTGGCCCGGGTCCAGAACAGCAAGACCCCACCCAACCCGTCATTGGCTCGGTGGTTGTCGTAACACCCAACGGCGATGGCTCAATCGTGCATATCATCCAATATGGCGAAACGCTGGTCGACATCGCCCAGGCGTACGGCATCTCACTCAATGAGCTAATCGGGATCAACAAACTGGACCCCAAGAAACCGGTTTACTATGCCAACCAACCCTTGATCATCCGGCTGGCCTTTACCGAAACACCCTTCATCACTACAACCTTCACGCCTCGCCCGCCGACACGCACCCCGCTCGCGACACGCACCCCCCGCCCCACAAAGACGGCTACGCCCTTCCATTCTCCCGTTCCTACCCGCACCGATACGGTTGAACCACCTATCAACCTCCCGACCCTCGAAGAGCTTGGCCCTGCTCGGCCGATCATGGCCTATGCGTTTATCGGGATAAGCATCATTGGGCTGCTGGTGCTGCTGCTCACTGCCTTTGGGCATGAGCGGAAAGGGTAATTGAATTTTAAGTTCCTTCAGAAATACCCTTGACAAAGGGTTCCCGGGCAGGTAAAATTTCGCCTCGTTGTGTAAGAGAAACAACTGGGTTGAACGAAAAGCAAATAGCAAACAGCGTTTCGCAAAAAGCTACAGCATTTTTTCAAAACCCTTGACAAATCCGAAAGTTGATGTAAAATAGCAACCTCGCAAGCAATGATGGATCCGCGGTGCGAAAACACCACGATCAATAAAATGCGAAAAGCCATAATTTTTGAGTGACTTGCGTCGTGAGACGCGGGGCCGGTGCTACAGAATTCTGATTTTCTCCAAGGGCATCGGTTTTTTGTCGCCCGAATCTGGTGGCAGCGAAAGTAAGAAGCACCTTAACAATTGAAGAGTGACAGGAAGACGGGAACCTGAGAGATAATGGAGAGTTTTGACTCGGAACAGACATTCGTAAGAATGTAGGTAACGGAAGTTACCAAAACATTATTGCGGAGAGTTTGATCCTGGCTCAGGATGAACGCTGGCGGCGTGCCTAATACATGCAAGTCGAACGGAGGGCAGCAATGCTCTTAGTGGCGAACGGGTGAGTAACACGTTGGTAACCTGCCCCGGAGTGAGGGATACCAGGCCGAAAGGCTTGCTAATACCCCATGTGCAGTAGAGGAATAGCAGCTTTACTGTAAAGGAAGTTTACTTTCGCTCTGGGAGGGGCCTGCGACCCATCAGCTAGTTGGTAAGGTAACGGCCTACCAAGGCGATGACGGGTAGGGGACCTGAGAGGGTGACCCCCCACAATGGAACTGAAACACGGTCCATACACCTACGGGTGGCAGCAGTAGGGAATATTGCATAATGGGCGAAAGCCTGATGCAGCAACGCCGCGTGTGCGATGAAGGCCTTCGGGTTGTAAAGCACTTTTAGCAGGGAAGAGGAAGGACGGTACCTGCTGAATAAGCCTCGGCTAACTACGTGCCAGCAGCCGCGGTAAAACGTAGGAGGCGAGCGTTATCCGGATTTACTGGGTGTAAAGCGCGTGCAGGCGGTTGGCTAAGTTGGGTGTGAAAGCTCCTGGCTCAACTAGGAGAGGTCGCTCAAGACTGGCCGACTGGAGAGCAGTAGAGGAAGGTGGAATTCCGGGTGTAGTGGTGAAATGCGTAGATATCCGGAGGAACACCAGTGGCGAAAGCGGCCTTCTGGACTGCATCTGACGCTCAGACGCGAAAGCTAGGGGAGCAAACGGGATTAGAGACCCCGGTAGTCCTAGCTGTAAACGATGTGAACTTGGCGCTGGATGGGTAAAACCGATCAGTGCCGTAGCAAACGCGATAAGTTCACCACCTGAGGACTACGGCCGCAAGGTTAAAACTCAAAGGAATTGACGGGGGCCCGCACAAGCAGCGGAGCGTGTGGTTTAATTCGATGCTACACGAAGAACCTTACCAGGGCTTGACATGGTTGTGGTAGCGAAGCGAAAGCGGAGCGACCCTTCGGGGAGCAATCACAGGTGCTGCATGGCTGTCGTCAGCTCGTGTCGTGAGATGTTCGGTTAAGTCCGCTAACGAGCGCAACCCTCGCCGCGTGTTACAAGTGTCACGCGGGACTGCCAGTCTTAAGCTGGAGGAAGGTGGGGATGACGTCAAGTCAGCATGGCCTTTATGTCCTGGGCTACACACACGCTACAATGGCCGGTACAATGGGTCGCGAAGTCGCGAGGCGAAGCCAATCCACAAAGCCGGTCTCAGTTCAGATTGCAGGCTGCAACCCGCCTGCATGAAGACGGAGTTGCTAGTAACCGCAGGTCAGCTATACTGCGGTGAATACGTTCCCGGGCCTTGTACACACCGCCCGTCACGTCATGGGAGCTGGTAACACCTGAAGCCGGTATTCTAACCGCAAGGAGGGAGCCGTCGAGGGTGGGGCTGGTGACTGGGACGAAGTCGTAACAAGGTAGGTGTACCGGAAGGTGCGCCTGGATCACCTCCTTTCTAGGGAGAACGGGAGTGGACGGGTCTTTGGACCCGACTGCGATTCTCTCCCCCACCGGCCGAACCGGTGGGCGCGCGTTAACCGGGTGAAAACGAGCTGCGTACGCGGTAGGCGCAAGTCTACCGCCAAATCCTCGTCAGCGGTGACGCGGTCTCCCCAACGTCTTTCCTGTGATCGTTTTCCTGTCACTCCTCAGTTGTTAAGGGGCGGATGGCTTGTCCATCCGGCTCCAACTGAACTGTACATTAACAAGCGAATAGATGTGTAAGGCGCATCGAAATAGCCAAAGTAGAGGCGGTTGCGAGCAGCGCATGAGCAGATCCGAAAGAACACGCGATTGTGAGATCGCGTGGAACGTAGAATGATGAAAGAGGATAGAGTTCTCTGCATCACGTGAGAAGCTACCAAGGGCTTACGGTGGATGCCTAGGCGCCAGATGCCGAAGAAGGACGTGGGTCACTGCGAAAAGCCCCGGGGAGCCGTGAACAGGCGTTGATCCGAGGATATCCGAATGGGGAAACCCGCAGGTGCGAACCACCTGCACCGCCTGTTGAACACATAGACAGGCTGGAGGGAACCTGGGGAACTGAAACATCTCAGTACCCAGAGGAAAAGAGAGCATTCCCTGAGTAGTGGCGAGCGAAAAGGGAGCAGCCCAAACCGCGCTGGAAACAGAGCGGGGTTGTAGGGCCCGACGGATGGGAGTTACAAAACAAAGCGCTAGTGGAAAGGTGTGGGAAAGCCTGCCAAAGAGGGTAAGAGCCCCGTACGCGAAAGCGCGTTGTCTCCCGTTGGGAACCTGAGTACTGCCGGGCACGCTAATCCGGCAGGAAGCTGGGGAGTTCCACTCTCCAAGGCTAAATACGTCTGGCGACCGATAGTGAACAAGTACCGTGAGGGAAAGGTGAAAAGTCCCCCGTTGAGGGGAGTGAAATAGAACCTGAAACCGTAAGCTTACAAGCAGTCGAAGGGCAATACTGGGTCGGTGCTGCGCGGAAACGCGTGTGCGCGCCAGCAGGCCTGACGGCGTGCCTCTTGGAGAATGAGCCTGCGAGTTAATTTCTGTGGCGAGGTTAAGACAGTGACAGTCGAAGCCGGAGCGAAAGCGAGTCTTAATAGGGCGAAAGTCGCAGGGATTAGACACGAAACCGGGTGAGCTACCCATGGCCAGGGTGAAACGGGGGTAAAAGCCCGTGGAGGCCCGAACCTACTAATGTTACAAAATTAGGGGATGAGCTGTGGGTAGAGGTGATATGCCAAACGAACTCGGAGATAGCTTGTTCTCCCCGAAATAGCTTTTGGGCTAGCGTCATGTGTTCAACAGCGGAGGTAGAGCACTGAATGAGCTAGGGGGCTTATAGCTTACCAAACTCAATCAAACTCCGAATGCCGTTGTTCCAGAGCATGACAGTCGGACTGCGGGTGATGAGAATTCGTAGTCGAGAGGGAAACAGCCCAGATCATCGGCTAAGGTCCCCAAATTCAAGCTGAGTGGGAAACGATGTGGGGTTACTGTAACAACCAGGAGGTTGGCTCAGAAGCAGCCACCCTTTAAAGAGTGCGTAATAGCTCACTGGTCAAGTGATCCTGCGCGGAAAACTTAACGGGGCTAAGCTTGATACCGAAGCCATGGACTTCTCCCTTGTGGGAGGAGTGGTAGGGGAGCGTTCTGCCAGCGGAGAAGCACTACCGTGAGGAGGTGTGGAGCGGGCAGAAGTGAGAATGCAGGCATGAGTAGCGTAAAACACGTGAGAACCGTGTTCGCCGAAAGTCTCAGGTTTCCGACGCCAGGTCAGTCCGCGTCGGGTTAGTCAGGACCTTAGCCGAGGCCGCAAGGCGTAGGTGATGGATACCCGGTCAACATTCCGGGACCACGCAACGGGAGTGAAGCGGGGACGCAGCAAGGTAGGCCAGCCCACGAATGGTGGTGTGGGTGTCGCTTGTGGCAGGCGATGAGAGCGGTAGTAAAGTACGCCGCTTGAGCTGAGACAAGTGAGCGAGCCTTTAAGGCGGAAGTGAGTTGACCCTAGCTGCCGAGAAAAGCCGCTAAACGATGAACGTTGGGTGCCTGTACCGCAAACCGACACAGGTAGACGAGTGGAGAACACTCAGGCGAACGGGGAAACCTTCGTCAAGGAATTAGGCAAATTAGCCCCGTAACTTCGGGATAAGGGGTGCCCTTTTTGGTGAGTAGCAATACGTAGCCTGGGGGGGTCGCAGCAAAGCGGCTCTAGTGACTGGTTAACAAAACCACAGGTCTCTGCGAAGTCGAAAGACGACGTATAGGGGCTGACGCCTGCCCAGTGCCGGAAGGTTAAAGGGAGAGGTTAGCCGCAAGGCAAAGCTTTGAACTGAAGCCCCGGTGAACGGCGGCCGTAACTATAACGGTCCTAAGGTAGCGAAATTCCTTGTCGGGTAAGTTCCGACCCGCACGAACGGCGTAACAACTAGAGCACTGTCTCGACGAAGGACCCGGCGAAATTGAAATGGCTGTGAAGATGCGGCCTACCCGCAGCAGGACAAAAAGACCCCGTGGAGCTTTACTGCAACCTGGCATTGAGTTTGGACATGGTCTGTGTAGGATAGGTGGGAGGCTGGGAAACTGGCGCGCTAGCGTCGGTGGAGCCGGCGGTGAAATACCACCCTGAGCATGTTTAGACCCTAACTCGTCACCATTAGCTGGGACGAGGACCGTGCCAGGCAGGCAGTTTGACTGGGGCGGTCGCCTCCTAAAAGGTAACGGAGGCGCCCAAAGGTTCCCTCAGGTTGAATGGAAACCAACCGCAGAGTGCAAAGGCATAAGGGAGCTTGACTGCAAGACCAACGCGTCGAGCAGAGACGAAAGTCGGGCTTAGTGATCCCACGGTACTGAGTGGAAGGGCCGTGGCTTACCGGACAAAAGCTACCCCGGGGATAACAGGCTGGTGAAGTCCAAGAGTTCACATCGACGACTTCGCTCGGCACCTCGATGTCGGCTCATCGCATCCTGGGGCTGGATAAGGTCCCAAGGGTCGGGCTGTTCGCCCGTTAAAGCGGTACGCGAGCTGGGTTCAGACCGTCGTGAGACAGGTCGGTCTCTATCCGCTGTGGGCGTAAGGGATTTGCGAGGAGCTGCCCCTAGTACGAGAGGACCGGGGTGGACAGACCGCTGGTGTGCCAATTGTCGTGCCAACGGCATCGTTGGGTAGCTATGTCTGGCAGTGATAACCGCTGAAAGCATCTAAGTGGGAAGCACGCCTCAAGATGAGATCCCTCTCTTCCGTAAGGAAGTAAGGTCGCAGGTAGACCACCTGCTTGATAGGCGACAAGTGGAAGCGCAGTAATGTGTTGAGCTAAGTCGTACTAATGACCGAAGGCTTCCCGCGTGGTGCGGAGAATTGTATCCTTTTTCATTCAGCCATGCTTTGGCATGCGCCTGCACATCGAATTCGCAATCCTTCCTTAAAGATTAAGTCTTTTGGTGATTGGAGCGACGGTGGTACACCCGGTTACATCTCGAACCCGGTCGTTAAGCCCGTCAGCGCCGATGGTACTTGGAGTGCAGACTCCCGGGAGAGTAGGTCATCGCCAAAAGACTTCTTCGTTTTAACCGGCAGAATTAATGATAGTAAACCATCGCGTCGCTCAGCCCGCTGGCAATTCGGTCTGGAAACCGGTCGATCAATGCCCGCAGTTCCGGGACGGAGAAAACCGCAAGTCCAGCCACTTCCCCATCGGTAAACCGTATCTGCTGCGCGGCGCTGGTTCTCAAACGCGCCCGGTATAAATACCTGTATTCATTATTGAGGGCTCCCCCGCCCCGGCTGCGCGTATACGAGTTATACTGCCCCAACAAACGAAAATCCGATAAAACCTCCAAAGACAGGTTGAGCTCTTCCATCAGCTCCTTGCGCAGCGACTCTTCCACCGGATCAACCCCGCTGATGTGACCGGCACAGGGGATATCAAAAGCGCCTGGCGCCTCAAATTTACCCATGCCCCGCACCTGCACCAGGGTATGCCCTACCAGATGTGGGGGATCGATAAATATTTCTACGGTGCGGTGCCGCAGTCCGATCAGGTGGCACAACCAGCGGGCAGCCAGCAAGGCATGCTCCCCACCCGGTAAGCAAGCCTCGTTGAGCCACTTTGCGAAAACAGGCATCCTGGATACGCTTTCCCGGTAGGTTCGCAGGCTGCCGGGTGACGTTCCCGACTCCTTACCATCTTGGTCGACCACGAGCAAGAACTCTTCCCGCGCGTATTCTTGAGTCAGGCTCTCGGGCGTTTGATTTTCCCCCGTATAATGATTTTCAAAAATCTGCCAGATGCGTTCGAAAACTGCCTGGCTGAGTACGCATTTCTCTGCGGTCACAGCTATGCGCAGCCCCTGCCATGGGGCGGGCAGATCAAGACCGGATACCTCATCGGTCATACAGGCTTTATCTTCGCGCTTGTGCTTGCCTCATAAGCTTGATCCTGATCCACCTGTTCCAGCATCTCCTGATCCTGGCGAAGATTCCGCCAGCGGATTACCAGGCTGGCCAGATAGATAATATTCACCGAAAAGATCACCGCATATCCGGCGATCATGTAATTGAGCGTATTGGCTGGTGCATCCATATCTTTTCCTCCGTTTCTCCAGGCTTTGACCGCCGGTTACTGGATGATTCTTAATTTCATCTGTTCCACTTTATCGGCCAGTACGCCAAGGCGAATGCGGTGCCATAACAGGCTGATAAAAAGAATAGAAAAAGCCACCAGGCTGATTGCGAAGGTCAGGCCCATGGCAGGTGTCATAGCAAATGTGCCCTGCGCGCCCGGGTCGCCCGATCCAATCACTACCGGGTGGATAGTGCGCGAAAAACGGATCGAGAAGAAAGTGAGCGGCACGCTGATAAAGCCAAGAATAGCATATACCGCGCCAAAGCGTGCCCGCCGCTCTGGCTCTTCGATACCCTGGCGCAGCAGCAGGTAAGCCAGGTAAACCAGCTCCATCACGGTGGCCGTGGTCAGGCGCGGGTCCCAGGTCCACCAGGTATTCCATATGGGCCGCGCCCAAATCGACCCGGTGACGATCGTAATGAACATAAACGTTAGCCCGATCTCAATTGCGCCCAGGCTAATCAGGTCCCAATCCATTTTTTTGGTGATCAGATAAATGACGGCGGCAATTCCTGCCACACCAAAACCCAGCATTCCTACCCAGGCGTTGGCCACGTGAAAATAGAACACCTTTTGTACCGGTCCCATCACCGCTTCAATAGGCGCGTACAGGAAGACCATGGCTGTCGCGACGGCCACGAATACAAAAGCGATCACGTCAATGATGATGAGCAGACGGGGAGTGGATCTCATAAACACCTCCTGATTTGCTTGCCAGCCTGCCGGATGAATCCAGTTTTTGTTTCCGGCAGGCCTGGATTTATTCTTCGACTACATACTCGAACACCATAAATGCCAATGCGGTAAATACCACATCGTAAACCAGCAGCAGGTTGATCCAGGGGGTGATCTCGTCCATAGGGATAGCGGACAAGAACCCACTGGAAGCCTTTACTGCCGCCACCAGCACCGGCACAATCACCGGGAAGAGAAGGATAGGCAGCAGTATGTCGCGCGTACGGGTCTGAACCGCCATAGCAGCCAGCAGCGTACCCACCGCGACATAGCCCTCCGCTCCAAGAAAAATAATGCCGAACAGCCCGAGGTTGAAAAGGTTCACGTTGTAAAGCACGCTGTAGATGGGCAGCACGATCAGTGCAACCGCCAGCATAAATAGCAAGTTTGCGATCATTTTGCCAAAGTAAATTGCCGTACGGTCGACGGGCGCGAGCAGCAGCCCATCCAGGCAGCCGCGATCCTTTTCCATCGCCAGCGAGCGATTCAGCCCCAGCGTTCCCGCGAAGATAAAGGTAACCCATAACACCCCCGCAGTAACCGTCGAACGGGTAGCCGGGTCGAGTTCAAGCGCAAAGTTAAAAATAAAAATGACCAATAGGGAAAAAACCAGCATCGCCGATAGCAGCTCGCGACTGCGCCATTCGGCTGCGAGGTCTTTCCAGATCACCGCCATCATCGCTTGCAGGAAAGAAGTAACCCCACTGCGTTCCATAGCGATGGTTGCCGGCTGAATCGTTTCCCGGCTCATTCGTTATCCCCTAAAGCGGCTGTGGGGGCCTTATCTTGCGCGACTCTTCCATTTTGTGAGGCCTCTAATGTCTGCCGGTAAAAGGCCAACAGACCATCGCGTGGCAGTTGGCTCGCAAGTACGGAAGCCAGGATTTTGCCCCGCGACAGCACATCAAAGCGCTCTGCCAGGTCCGCGGCCCGCGAGAGGTCGTGCGAAGTCATCACTACCGTCCGGCCCCGGGCAGCCACCTGGCGCAGCACATCATCCAGCATTGCGCAGGCATCCTGATCCAGACCAGTGTGCGGCTCGTCTAATAACAGCACCTCAGGATCATGCAGTACCGCCCGGCCGATTGCGAGGCGCTGCTGCATGCCGCGCGAAAAGGTGCGTACCAGGTCGCGCCGCCGCGGAGAAAGGTCTACCATTTCAAGGATGCGGGTGATGCGCCCCTCCAACCCGGTGATACCATACATACGCCCATAAAATGCCAGGTTTTCTTCCGCGGTCAGGTCTCCATATAGCAACGGCATGTGAGACACAACCCCCAACCGCCGGCGGACCGCCGCGGCCTGGTGGGGTAAACCGTACCCGCCGATTTGCACCACGCCCAAGGTAGGCCTGGATAGCGAGGCTAGAATGCGCAGGAATGTCGTCTTCCCTGCCCCATTCGGCCCCAAGAGTGCTACGAATTCTCCCGCCTTCACCTGGAATTCGAGATCCCGTAAAACCACTTTCGGGCCAAAACGTTTTACCAGCCGGTGTACTTCAATCATAGGGTCTGACGGTTAGCCAACGGATTGTACGCTAACGTCCCTTCTCCCTTTCCAGCACGTTTGCTAAGCGAGTTTTTAGTTCCGCCCGGCGTTCCTGATAGGCTGCCGGGGGTAATTTTCCACTGGCGTGCAAATCGTCCAGTGCTAAGATCGCATCCAAAATCGTGTCGCTCGATTCACCTTTTTCGCCGGTAAACTCATCTTCCAGTTCAGCCCCATCCACTACCGCCGGTTTAACCGCCTTCCGCTGCAGATACAACCAGACTCCCGCGCCAACCAATGCCAGACCAAAAACACCAATTCCAACCAGCAATGGATCCAGAGCATTCGTAGCAACTGCCCCCGTACCCGTTGTGGTCGTGTTTGCGTCCCCCGACAGGTTTACGGTCAGCGTGTCCCCTTTCTTGAAGCTTCCGGTTGACTGGTACATCTCGAATGACATTCCCTGAACATCGCGCTTTCCGGCACTGGTAAGCTGATCGCTCTTTAATTTCACACCGACTGGGGGAACCATCACCGTCGCCGCTTCAACGGGCAGCGGCGCTTTGAAGGGGATGTCGAGCTTGCGGTCATAGGCCATATCATAAGCATACAGGACCTGGTACTGCCCGGAACCTGGGATAACTGCCTGGGTATCGCCAAAGCCATTTTCGGTTTGCACATACCGTCCATCGCCAATCTGCCCATCCTGGAACTGCAAATTTGACGCCCCTTGCGGAACGAAAAACTCAATGATCGGTTTTTCCTTGGGCTCCGCAACCACAACCCGGTCGGTTGGGTTCGAAATGACATACAGGTTCACGACCTGTACCAGACCCGGCTTGGAGAAATCAAAGAAAACGTGCATGCGGTCAACTTGCAGTACATCGGGATTGGAAGCCTTCTCGAAAATCTGTAGCGGCAAGCTGGCCTCCGCTCCGGTTATATCCGTCCCATGCAAGATATCGGAGTTATAAACCAGCCCGTTCGCATCTACCTGCGCGAAATACACATAATCCGTCTCGAAAGGCACATCCTCAAAACGATAGGCGCCATCCGCAGTTACCTCCGCGGTTTGGTCAAAAGCGGACTGCATGCCCTTGAAACCCTCTAGTTTTACTTTCAACCCCGCAGGCAGTTTGCCTCCAGGCGTACCGTTGGTCACCTTGCCGGTAATGGTTACTTTCTTGTTCGCCTGGCTCACCGCCTCGCCTGTGGTCTGCGCTTGAGGAGTAGACGCGCCGGTAGACGCGTCCGTTGACAACGGATTCGGATTTGCACTTTGGCCGTTTCCGGAAGAAGCGGCTTCAGCCGGCTGCCCGGCGCTGGAAAAACTCAATGTGCGTACATATCCTGCCAGGGCATATCGATCGCCGGCATCGACTTTGTCCGCAAACGAGGGATGGCCCTGGCTGTTTCCCGTCATGACTGAAATCATATCGTCCGCTGAAAGCTGCGCAAGCCGGGCCTGGTTTTGGCCCCAGGCCGCCGGTTTCGTTGAACTGCCGGCGGCTTGCACGCCGTCACCCTGACCATTCGTGCCGTGGCATGCCGCACAGTTCTGCTCGTATACCAGCTTACCCTTCTGCAAATCTTCTGCGGGTGTGCTCAACGTCAACGCATATGCCACCACATCCCACCGCTGGCGGTCGTTCAGACTTTCCGAAAAGCCGGGCATGAATTTCTGCAGGTTTCCGGTTGTGACCATTTGAAACCAATCCGCCGGGTGTGCTTTGCGGGCCAGCTCTGCACTGCCGATTGGCGCTGCCGGGTTTGGCAAATTGCCTGCCTGCGGTCCATCGCCCATGCCCTTTTCGCCGTGACAGGGCAGGCATTTTTGAGCAAAGATGGCCGCTCCTTGGGCAGGATCAGGGGGAACGAGCGGGAAAACAGCCTGCTGATTTTCCGGTTTTATGCTCGTAGGAGTTCTCAACGGGGGAGTCCGTTGGTGCAATGTAATTGGGCGGGGGTGTTATATCTCCAGCCAGTGACAAACCGCAACCGGTCAGCAGAGGGATTGCCAGAAAAGCGACAGCGGTCCATATTCTCGGATGCAAATGCATATAACGAATCCTTTTCCTGGTCTTTCTATTACCTGTTCACAACATTAAACCGATAAAGTTGCCCCGCACTTGGAGCAAAACCGGTCGGATTTCTGGGCCGGTTTCCCACAGCGCGGGCAAAAACCGGCTGCCGACTCCTTACGCTGGCGCTTTCGCAGGGCAATGATTTCTTCAAGCTCATCTTTTCCTTTCGCGCCGCCATTCACCGCGCCTGCTACTGCCGGCTGCATTTCGAGCACCGGCTCATTCTGCGGGTCTGCATCCGCCCGGAAAGCGTCCGCCCGGCGCGCGGCCACGGCTGCCTCGATGCGATCCTCGGCCGCCCGGTCACTTGTACCAGTCGCGGTCATCTCATCCAACCGGCGCAACACATCCGCCCCGCTCTTGAGCAGCAGGGCACGCTGTTGAGGGTATTCTTCTGCAGGGATTTTACCCAAAGAATAGTCAAAATCCAATTCCTGCAAAGCGTTTAACACCCGGTCGCGCTCAGCCAGCAAAGCAGAGATCTGGTGCTCACGATCATGCTCAGCAGACCTCAGTTCACCTGTGACCCCTTGTTCCGTTTTTAGAAAAAATGGCCGCCCGATATACAACGCCACAATTACTGCCAGGGCAAGGATGAGAAAAAGCGACCCGATCAATTCCATGAGACCTCCAAAATGGCGATTTGCTGTTTGCTGAAACCCAACTCTGATCAGCCAACAACTTATTGTTCTAAAATCCCGTCTATCGTTTCAATAATCTCATTCGTTGAGGAGAAAGGTCCGGCCTTAAAATAGGCCAGGTGTCCTTCCTGGTCGATGATAAAGGTCTCTGGCACACCTCGCACGCGAAAGGTTTGGGATATTTTCGTTGCCAGGTCCGGTCCATTGGGATAGGTAATGCCGAATTTTTTGATATATACAAGGGAGTTCGGCTCCGTATCCACATAGGTCAAACCAAGAAAAACGACCTTTCCATCCGGTTTGTAATGCTGATACGCCTCTTCTAATTCTCGGGCTTCCTGCTCGCAAGGCTTGCACCAGGAGGCCCAAAAATTAACCAGGATCACCTTCCCCGCATATTGACCTGTACTCAAATTCTCGCCGTCAAATGTGGCAAACTGGAACCCTGGCACCGGATCGCCAATCGAAATCGCCCCGCGCATCGAGCGATTCAATCCCCAGCCAATCAAGGCCATAAAGCCAACCAACAGTGTGAACGCCAACACAATCACCCAGACCGGCAGGCGGCGTGGTTGCGTAGCGGGTGTTTCAGAGTTCGCAACGTCCGTCATTTCGACTCCTTCTTCTTCAACTCATTTTCCAGCATTTGTAAGTAAGGGTCATCCGTGCTTTTCGAAGCAGAGGCTGGGGCTGGCAGTACTGCCGGGGCGGTACTCTGTTTGCGGCGCATTGAAGTAATTACCCGCCAGACGATTATCGCGCCACCCAAAAAAGCCACCCATGGCAAAATATAGACCAGCCAGTTCAATCCGGTGGCAGGCGGCTCAGCCAAAACCCGATCTCCATACTGCTTCGCGAAATAATCCTTGATTTGCTGATCCGTCCAGCCCTGAGCAAGTTTTTGGCGGATAAGCTCTCGCCATTCATAGCAAGCCTGGGTCGGGCATACATCCAATGGAATATTTTCGCATACCGGGCAGTACATTTGTTTGGCAACCCGGTTCACCTCATTATCCGATGGAGTCGGCTTTGGATCCTGAGCAGCCACGCTTCGAACGCCGGGTATCAGCAAGCCGCCGGTTACCAGAATCAGGCCGATGAGAACAAGGAATGTACGCTTCGTCATATTTTGCCGTCCCAGGTGTGGTTTACAATGCTTACCAATAATAGAACCGTCTTATCGTATCAAGCAATGTTAAGTAGAACCTTAAGCTTTTTTATGTTTTTTCACGGAAATCGGCTGGGTTTCGCTTTTTACCTTGCTCATATGGAATAACCCAGGCATAATTGGCAAACCCATGCATCAGCAGAACCACCTTTACCGGTTGTCACCCGGCAAGAACAAGATTATTTTACTCCTCTTGCTTCTCGCGCTCATCTCTGCTTGCGAACCACCTTCGCAACCCAGACAGCCCACGATGCTCACCCCACCCACGCCTACCCCGGCACCTGCGCCATCCCTGCCGGCCCCCGCAAAACCAGCATCCACTATCCCGGCCATTCCATCCGCCACCCCCATTGCGAACACTCCTACAGTGGATGTTAGCAATTGTACGGCAAATCCTGTCACTCCCCGGATTTTGCAAGAGACCAGCGCCTCCAGCTGGTTAGAATGGGTCAAAAAGCTTTCCGGAGCAGAACCGGTGACGGTTGGTGGGCAGCAGGTCACAATTACTACTCGCTACACGCCGGCAATGTTTACCGCGCCGGGTCCAAACGCCCTGGATTTTGTCTATGAAACCGTTGCCGGCTGGTACCCCAAAGACCAAATCGAAGTCCAGTCCTACACCGCCACCGTTAATGATCGGAAATTTTCTGCCAAAAATCTCATTCTTACCATCCCAGGAACCGTCAAAAAAGACGAGATCGTCATCCTCTCCGCCCACCTCGACAGTACGGCGAAAAGCGCGCCCGAAAAAACCGCCCCTGGCGCAGAGGATAATGCTTCAGGGTCCGCGGCCTTGTTGGAAGCCGCCCGCCTATTACGCAACCACCAATTCGCGCGCAGCATCCGCATCATCTGGTTCACTGGCGAAGAACAGGGTATGCTGGGCAGCCAGGCTTATGTGAAAGCGCTAGAAAATCCCCGCGCGGTCCAGGCCGTGATCAACCTGGATATGTTTGGTTATGATTCCGATAACGACCGCTGTTTTGAAATGCATGTTGGCACACTGCCCGAATCGGACCGGATTGGGCAGTGCTTTCTGCGTTCCATCAATGTTTACGACCTGGGCCTGCCCCACCCCGACTATCTAACGAACGGCGCCACCAGCCTTTCTGACCACGGCAGTTTCTGGACGGCCAAAATTGGCGCAATCGAAATCCTCGAGAACATGTTTGACAACGGATTGGCAAACGGCTGCCCGAACGCGGATAAAAACAGCGGCTACCATTCGGACCAGGATACATACGACCGCCTCAACCCCGATTTGGCTATCCGCATTGTTAGTGCCAGTCTGGCTGCCCTGCTGGCCTTTGCCGGGCCAATTCAATAATAAATAGGTGAAATGCTTTGAATAGACTTCTCGCAATCGGACTCATTCTCGCGCTGCTGCTTGGCACATCCACCCCATCCGCGCGCGGCGCCCTACCCTATGACCCCATCCCACCTGCCAGGAGCTTTGCGCCAACCCGCTGCGCTTTCTCCAATCCAACCGCCGACCTGCTCGCTCAGGTGGATCTCACCCATTGGTCCGGCTGGGTCCGCAAACTTTCCGGCGCTGAACCGCTATCTACCGGCGGGCCTACCATCACTACCCGCTACAGCCCATATCTTTTCAATGGGGTTTCCCCGGCTTATGAATTCGTAAAAGAACAGATTTCGATCTGGTATCCCGGCCAGGTAACGGAGTTTTCCTATCCTGCTATCTCAGGCCAGACCTGGAAGAACCTGATTCTTAACATCCCGGGTGCGCAAACGCCCAAGAATATTGTTCTCCTCACCGCGCACCTGGATAGTACTGCACCGTCTTCCCTGGACGCCCCCGGCGCCGACGACAACGCGACCGGTTCAGCCACCCTGCTCGAAGCCGCCCGCGTCCTGCAAGCGAACCCGCTGCCAAACACGGTGCGCATGATCTGGTTTACCGGCGAGGAGCAGGGTTTGTGGGGCAGCCAGGCATACGCCAACGCAGTGACTTCCTGGGCGGGTGTGATTGGGGTGGTTAACGTGGATATGATCGGTTATGACGGTAACGCTGACCGGTGTTTGGAACTGCACGTCGGCACGCTGCCTGCCTCCAATATCATTGGGAACTGCTTCGTTGATTCCATTGAGGCATACAATTTGGACCTGAAATATGATTACCTGACCACCACCGCCATCCGCGCTTCGGATCATGCCTCCTTCTGGTCGCGCGGCATTGGCGCAATCGAGGTCCTGGAAAACTACCGGGACGATGGGATCGCCACCGGCTGCACCGGCAGGGACCCGAGCCCGAACTATCACCAGGCATCCGATACCTTCAGCAACCTCACTCTGCCCTACAGCTTCGATGTGGCTCGCGCGGCGCTGGCGACCACCTTTTCATTAGCGCGGCTGCCGTTCTACATCTGGTACTATTTTCCCTTTATGAAAAACTGAATTTTAAAACAACTGCCCGGCGCTTGCCGGGCAGTTGTTTGTTGAACCGGATTTTAGACCTGGCTTGCCGCCTCACGCCGCACCGGCGCGCGCGCTCGGGTGGGCTCCGGATCTTTATCCGGCCAGGCGGATACCAAAGCGCCGAAGAATAATAACAGGCAGCCGGCCCACAACCAGTTCACCAAGGGGTTATGGTACACCTTAAAGGTGGCCCCGTTGGTTGAAATTGGTTGCCAATCGACCAGCAGCACATACACATCATCTTCCATCGAACTGCGCACCCCTGGGATCGTCATCGGCTGCTGTTGGGCATAATAATAATCTCGCCGTGGATGCAGTTCAGCCAGCACCTTCCCATCTTTGGAGACATCTACCACAGCCCGGGCGACATTCCGCCCATCTTCCGTGTCAAACACGGCCAGGTCGCGAAACATGACCGTATAGCCGTTCAATTGGAGTGTTTCACCTTTTTTAATCGTCCCCTGGGTTTCGGTTTGGAACATGTCAATCCCAATCACGCCCAGCGCCATCATCACCACGCTCAGATGGACCAGGTAACCACCGTACCGCCGCCGGTTGCGACCGGCCAGGTTCCACAGCGAAAGCGGCAGGTTTTCACCGGTCCTCCGGTGCCTTGCCAGTACGGCGCGCCCATAATCATACAACGTGATGCATGCGCTGAAGGCAACCAGCCAGAAACCCAGCAGCGCCGCCCAGGCACGCACCCCCAGAGCAAACGCCGCTGCCAGAGCGATCAGCGAAACAAGGGTTGGTTTCCAGATGGATCGCCCCAAAGTCTTTATTGTCGAGATGCCCCAGGCGGAAAGTGGCGCGACCCCCATCAAAAATATCAACGCTCCCCATAACGGTCCGGTCGCTTTCTGGTAAAACGGCGGTCCAACAGTTACTTTCTGCCCGGTAAACAGTTCTGAAACCAGCGGGTAGATTACCCCGGAGAAGCAGACGATCAAAATGCCCATAAAGAGCAGGTTATTCACCAGGAACATCGCTTCGCGGGAAAGTACGCTGTACATCTCCCCTTCGGAATGAAGATCGTTCCAGCGCCAGAGCAGCAGGCCCAGCGTTGTCAGGAAGGTGATGCCGATAAAGCCAAAGAACAATGGGCCAACCGCGCTTTGCGCAAAGGCATGCACGGAAGAAAGCACCCCGGAACGGGTCAGGAAGGTGCCAAATATGACCAGCGAATAGGTCAGGGTGATCAGCACCATATTCCAGCGCTTAAACATCTTGCGTTTTTCCTGGATCATCACCGAATGCAGGAAGGCTGTTCCGGCCAGCCAGGGCATCAGCGCGGAAATTTCCACCGGATCCCAGCCCCAATAGCCGCCCCAACCTAAAACATCATATGCCCAGCGCATCCCCAAAACCAGACCGATCGAGAGGAACATCCAGGCAATCAGAGTCCAGCGCCGGGTCAAGCGGATCCAGCGGTCGTCCGTGCGGCCCGTCACCAGGGCTGCAACAGCAAAGGCAAATGGGATTACAAAAGATACAAAACCGAGGTAAAGCATGGGCGGGTGAATGATCATCCCGGGATGCCGAAGCAGCGGGTTCAGGCCGCGCCCATCCTGTGGGTTGATCAGCTGCGCCCCAACCGGTGGGAACATCGCCTGGATTTCTCCGCCTAGCGTCGACCAGAAGCGTTGAAACGGATTTTCCACAAAGATGGTCATGCCGAGGAAAAAGGCCAGCGTCACCAGGGAAACAACAATCACCCAGGGCAGGAATTCCTGGTCGCGCTTCCATTTCCGGAAGGTGACCGCGGTGGCAAATGCCGACATCAACCACGACCAGAAAACGAGCGAGCCCGCCTGCCCGCCCCACAGAGCTGTGGCGCGCAGATAGAATGGCATCGAGAGGGATGAAACATTATACACAAATGCCACCTCATAATGCCCGGTGACGAGCAGGTAAACCAGGGTCAGCGCCGCAACGGAGATCAGCGGGAAGGTCAAGACCATCGCCAGGCGAGCCGATTCAACCCAGTCCTCTCGGTTCTTTATTGCCCCATATACTGCTGCACCAATTCCAAAAAGCGCGACCAAAAATGTGATGATCAGCACGCCAAAACCAAAATTAGCAATCATTATTTACTCCCACCGTTATCAGTGGTGCTGTTCACCGCCTGGTTAGGCACAGCATCTTCATACTTGGTCGGGCATTTCAACAGCAGCTCTTGCGCATGAAATACCCCATCCTCGCCAATTTTCCCGGTCATGATCGCCTGTGCCTCATTGCGGAGAAGATCAGGCTTGACGCCTTTGTACTCTATCTGTAATCGAGACGCCTTCGGGTCCGTAACAGCCTGGTGCAGGACTGCTGCCAGTCCACCCAGCCGGTCTACTTCCTTTTGGTCCCCGGGGGTATTGGCGATGGTAAAGCGCAGGGTTAGCGTATTGGAATCGTATTGGATCGTATCCCCTATCACCGCGCCAGAGATCCGTATTTCCCTTCCAGCCACTGCCGCGCCTTTTGCGCGCAGCTCATCGACTGTCAGAAAATACTGGCTCGAACTCTGAAACGAAGAAGCGATCAGGTAAACGACAGCCGCAACAATTAACAAGCCACCAATAATAAACTTGGCCCTCCCGCCAGAGGTCTTCACGCGGGCAGTATCCATTGCACGATTTTCAGCGATATCCATAACAACACCTCCGAGCAACGCATTTGTTTGAAAAATCCCGGTGGATCAACAGGTTTTCGCCCAACGAACGGCAGTGCCTTTGCGCGAAGTCCCTCTCTGTCCAACCCGATTGGCCGGGAATTGGCCCAATTCGATCTGTTTCTAATTCTGTCATACCTAGATTAAAGGCTGCTTAATCCTGTTGAAATTATCGATGCGAGTTTCTAATCCGCTATTTTTCACAGGATTTGTCATTGTCTGGCGCAAACCATTATATCAGGATCGCCAGTATATGGAATAGTGCAATATTCATCCGGTTTAAGGATTCCACTTGTTTATAACATTTACATTTATAATGCCTAGACTTGTAATATATAGATAATAGAAGTAAAATTATATTCAGTAAACCTGGAACGGCGTATCCTTCACTGGTTCCAAACCAGTTCGTTGTTCTCATGCGTACGTTGGTACACAAGGTTTTTTATAACGGATGTGTGTTGGCAGGGGGTCAGGAAGCAGCGGCAGGCGCCATTCACCGGATAAAGCTGGTTCGGCGAATACGCCAATCTATGCCATTGTCGCTCGCTTCCCCGTTCATTACCTCATAAACCCTTTAGTCAGTTCGTGATTCAATGGAACAGGTACGAGAAACAGAAACGCAGCAGCCAGCCGGACGCGAGTCAAAGTGTTGGCTGCAACGCCAAAAAACAATCTGGGAGTAGACGGATTGAACGAAAAAAGTATTCAACAGGTTCTGGCGATTGAAAAGCAAGCCCGGGATGCGTACGAAGCAGCCTTGAATGAAGCCAAGGAAATTCCCCGGCAGGCCGAACAAGATGCCCAGCGCATCGTCGAAAAGGCGCGGGCTGAAGCAGAAATACAGGCCCGGCAATTGATCGAAAACGCCCAGTCGGATGAGGAAAGCGCGCGCATCCTGACCCAAACCGAGGAAAAAGTTCGGCACACGGAGGCGCTGGCCACGAGGAACTTTGAGCGGGCGGTAACACACTTGTTATGCCGTGTAGTGGGTAGGGAATAAGCTTTATGGGCGCCAGTAGTGTTTCAGGCTACGCTGCCACAAATGCGCGGGTGCGTAGTATGTACTCCACCCTGCTCTCCCCGCTCGATTTTCACCGCCTTTTCGAAGCGCCTGATTTTGACGCGCTCATTAACCTTCTAAAGCGCACCCCATACGGTCCTTACCTGGACCGCGCAAAAGACAAGGAGATTACTCCTCGCCGGGCTGCTTTCGAGATCCGCTCCCGTTTAGCAGATGCGTACAGCAACATTATCCATACTGCCCCGGTGCACACCCGCTCTTTACTCGCTCAACTGTACCGCCTCTATGAAATCGATAACTTGAAGGCGGTGCTGCGAGGAATTGTAGTTGGCGCACCCTGGGACCAGGTAAGGTTCGTTCTTTTTCCCATGGGGTCGATTTCGGTAATCCCGTATCAGGGAATGATGGAATCGGGCAACGTCGCCGCAGCCGTTGAGCTGCTTCGCGGCACGCGCTACTACGACCCGCTCTCATTTGCAATGAAACGCTACAGCGCAGAACAGAACCTGTTCCCAATCGAAGTGGCTTTAGATCTGGATTATTGGCGTGCATTATGGCAGGAAGTTAACCGGCTTCCCGTGCAAGATCGGTCACATGCCCTGCGCATTATCGGACCGCTGCTCGATTCCACCAACCTGATGTGGGCAATCCGTTACCGCGTATTTCATCATCTGTCCGAAGAAGAATTGATCAACTACACCTTGCCATTTGGCTTCCGCGTCCATGATGAGGATATCCGCAGCATTGCCGCTGGTGCAAATATCGCCCAGGTAGTGAAACACATTTACCCAAATCTCACGGAAGTAGATCGCCTGCTGGAGGATCCCCAGAAGGGACTGCCAATCCTGGAGGTGCTGCTGCAGCGTCAGGTAATCGAGCAGTGCCGCATCGCATTTCTTGGCAATCCTTTCCATATTGGTATTCCCATCGCATTCCTCATCCTGCATGAAATGGAAATCCAAGATTTGATTGTGCTGATCGAAGCCAAGTCCTCGAAGATGCCCTTGGAAGACTTCCAGGCATATTTATTGATGAGCCCCGAGCAGCTAAACGCATAGATTTTGGAACTGGAGAGGTTATGTTTTATCCGCAAGCAATGACTGAAATCGAGCTGATCGTCCCTACGAAGGATCTTTTGGCAGTAACAAAGGTACTGAGCGGCGAGGGTGTTTTCCAACAGGCGGATACTGGCTACGTGAGCACCGCGGACGGAATTAAGTCAGATCATTCATGGCAAGAAAGAGCAGCCGCTTACGCCACCCTGGAACGCCGCGTCCAATCCATTATGCAGACCCTGGACGTTGAAGAGGGAAACCCACCCGCCAAAGACATCGAAGCGTTGGTCGATACCGACGCGATTCGTCCCACCATTGAGCAGATTGAGCAGGAGGTCAGGAACGTTAGCGACCGCCTGGCAAATGAGCATAAACACCTGGAGCAGCTTGACAGCATACGCAATCAGATCGAGCCGATTGCCGATGTGGATGTGGATATTAGCGAATTGCGCAACCCTCGTTACCTTTTCTCTGCGCTTGGCACCATGCCAACCGATCATATTGACCGGCTCCAGACCAGCCTTTCCCGCGTCCCCTATGTGTTCATGAATCTCCGCCAGGATGCGCAAAAAGCGGTTGTCTGGCTGACTGGCTCTAAGAACCACGCCGACATTCTCGACCGGGCAGCACGGAGCGCCTATCTGAACCCGGTCAGCTTACCGGAAGATTATCGGGGCACCCCTGCCCAAATTATCGCCTCGATCCATACCGACATGGAGGAAACCCGTAAGAAAATATCCGAACTGGACAAACAATGCTACGAATTAGGCCAGACCTATCAACAACAACTGCGCGACCTGTTATGGGAAATCCGCGCCAGCCGGTTAATGGCGGATGCGATTGTGCGTTTTGGCCGGCTCAAATATACCTACCTGATCGTTGGTTGGGTGCTCTCTGCGCACCTGGATGAGCTCACCCTGCGCCTGAAACAAGTTTCAAAAGATACGCTCATCCAAACCTCACCGCTCAAACGTGGTGATGGCGCCCAAAGTATCCCTGTCGCCTTGCGGAATCCCAAATTCTTGCGCCCCTTTCAACAGTTGGTTACTACCTACGCTCGCCCCCAGTATAACGAAGTCGACCCGACCATTCTGATCGCGATAACATTTCCGCTCCTTTTTGGGGCTATGTTCGGCGATGTGGGCCAGGGCCTGGTATTGGCTTTACTGGGTGGTCTGCTAAGCAGCCGGCGAGTCAAGGCATTAAACAGCATGGCCAGCCTGGGCGGTTTAATTACTGCCTGCGGGCTTTCCGCCACGATATTTGGATTTCTTTATGGCAGCGTTTTTGGCTTCGAGCATGTGCTCCCCGCGCTCTGGCTGCATCCATTGGAACATATCATGGAAATCCTCATCCTGGCGATTGGCGCAGGCATTGTGCTGCTGATCGCCGGGTTCATTATCGGCATGTTCAATGCCTACGTGGCGCGCGATTGGGGACACTTCTTCTTTGATCGGAATGGTCTTGCCGGGTTCTTGCTCTACCTGTCTCTGATCATATTAGTCGTACAGGTGTTTACTCGCCAGACGGTTCTCCCCCTCCAACTGCTGCTGGTTATTGCTGGGATTTCCGGTCTGGTCATTATGGTTTCCGAGGTGCTTAAACGCCTGGTAGAAGGGCACCGGCCCCTGGTGCCAGAAGGGCTGGGCACATACGCCATCCAGGCTTTCTTTGAGTTGTTCGAAACCCTGATCAGCTTCCTGAGCAACAGCCTTTCCTATGTGCGTGTGGGCGCCTTCGCTGTAGCTCATGCCGGTTTGAGCCAGGTAATCTTCATCCTGGCCGAATTAGCCGGCCCGGGGTACTGGATTGTGGTTATCCTGGGCAACATCTTTATCATCGGTTTTGAAGGTTTGATCGTCGGCATTCAGACGATGCGTCTGGAATACTACGAATTCTTCAGCAAGTTCTTTAAAGGCGGGGGGATGAGATATGAACCTCTATCGCTGCGCCCTTCAGAAAATGAGTAGCTATACACCGATCGGAAGGATCGCGATCTCCACGATCGGGGGATAGGTAAAACCAATATCTATCAAGGAGAGAAACAATGATGCTGATTACTGCTATTCTTTTAGGCCTGGTACCTATGATTCCGGCCGTGTTCTACTTCCTGCGTTTGCGCAAGCAAATGCCTTCCACAGCCACGCGCAGCTTGATTTTGGGGCTCAACAGCTTCAACATTTTGGTTGGGCTGATGGCCGCCGGATTCGGCATTTTCTGGCTGGCTTCACCCCCTGCGGTGCTCGCCGCCGGACTGCAGCAGGGCGCCACTGCTGACCAGTATGCCTCACTGGCCGCGGCAATCTCCACCGGCCTGGCGACGGTCGGTGCAGGTATCGCTGTAAGCGGCACAGGCGCCGCGGCGATTGGCGCAATCGCTGAAAAGCCAGAATCGTTTGGCCGCTCGTTAATTTTTGTCGGTCTTGGGGAAGGCATCGCGATCTACGGACTGATTATCTCCTTCCTGGTTCTCAATCGGTAGGGGCAAATGAAAGTTCTGGTAATTGGTAACCCAAAAGCAGTGCAGGGTTTTTCATTGGTCGGTGTTCACGGCCAGGTAGCCTCCTCCGCCGATGAGATCAATCAAGCGCTGGATGATGCCCTTGCGGCCAAGGATGTGGGGATCATCCTGGTAACCCAGGATGTGGGTAAACTGATCGAAACGAGGATGGACCGTCTGAAACTGCGCAGCACCGTCCCACTGGTAGTTGAGATCCCCGGTCCCGAGGGAGTCAGTCCAGACCAGCCCACGTTGAGTGATATCGTGCTCCGGGCAATCGGAATACGAATCTAAAATTTCTCAACTCAAGAAGCAGACTGGATGATTGAAAATGAAATCAGTAGAAGAAAACATCGACTCGCTGTCCCGCGCCATTCTGGGTGAAGCGCGCGGTGAGGCGGATCAGGTGCTTGCCGATGCACAGGCGAAAGCCGATGCAGCCCGCCAGCAGGCCTATGAACAGGCAGAACGAGAGCGCAGGCAAATTCTGGAACGCGCCCAGCAAGAGGCGGAACGTATCCGCGGGCAGAAGGTCGCCTCGACCCAATTGAAAGCTCGCAATCTGCAGTTGGGGAGTCGCGAAAAGCTGCTCGACAAAGTCTATCAAACTGCGCTCCAGGAGCTGCCCACCGTTCAGCAGTGGACAGATTATCCAGAGATAGCCCAAACGCTGCTGCGAGAGGCTTTGAGCCAGCTGCGTGCAAATGACGTAAAGATCAAGGCGGACCCCAAAACCATGAGTCTTTTCTCCGATGGGTTACTGGATGAATTATCCAGGGAAATGAACAAACAAATCCATCGTGGGGAACCACTTACCAGGGGCATCGGGGTGATTGTTGAATCCGCGAATGGCCATATGCAGTACGATAACACGCTTGAAACCCGCCTGGAGCGGATGTGGAATTCATCTCGATCCCCAATACATCACCTCTTAATGGGTGAACAATTATGAGCCAACAAATTGGAACGGTTACGTGGATCAGTGGACCGGTGATACGCGCCAGGGGCTCGCGAAAAGTGAGTATGCTTGAGCTGGTCGAAGTCGGTGATCAGCATCTGGTCGGCGAAGTGATCGGCTTGGATGGCGATACAGCCACCATCCAGGTATATGAAGAAACCTCCGGCATGCAGCCTGGCTCGCCCGTATACGGCACCGGGCTGCCGTTATCCGTTGAACTCGGACCCGGCTTGCTGCGGAGTATTTTTGACGGCGTCCAGCGCCCGCTGCCGGTGATCGAGATGCGCAGCGGAACATTTATTAATCGCGGCGTCCACCTGACCCCGTTATATCGCAAAGACCGCTGGAGTTTTACGCCATTGCTCAGCGAAGGTGATGAGGTGAGCGGCGGAGCTATTCTTGGCACTGTCCCAGAAACCGCTTCCTTGGAACATCGCGTTATGGTTCCCCCGGACGTATCCGGAACCCTCACCTGGATTGCCGAAGCTCGCAAATATATGATTGATGAACCCATCGCCCGGGTGCGCACCGCCAAGGGCGAACGGGAGCTGACCATGCTCCAACGCTGGCCTGTGCGCCGGTTACGCCCATATACAGCCCGCCTCGGGCAGCATACGCCCCTGATCACCGGTCAGCGCGTATTAGACACCTTTTTCCCTCTGGCCAAAGGCGGCGCGGCCGCCATCCCCGGAGGCTTTGGCTCTGGAAAAACGGTAACTCAACACAGCATCGCCAAATGGGCCGATGCCCAGGTCATCGTTTACATCGGCTGCGGTGAGCGCGGCAACGAAATGACCGAGGTGCTGCAAGAATTCCCGGAGCTGATCGACCCGCGCAGCGGTCATCCATTGATGGAACGGACAGTGCTCATCGCCAATACATCCAACATGCCGGTTGCCGCTCGCGAGGCCAGTATTTATACCGGGATTACCATCGCCGAATACTACCGCGACATGGGTTACCATGTCGCCCTCATGGCAGATTCCACCTCTCGCTGGGCTGAGGCGCTCCGAGAAATATCGGGCCGCCTGGAAGAAATGCCTGCCGAGGAAGGCTATCCCGCTTACCTGGCCGCCCGCCTGGCCGAGTTCTACGAACGCGCCGGCTACGTACAAACCTTGAACGGCAAGGAAGGCTCTGTGAGCATTATCGGGGCAGTCTCTCCTCCTGGCGGCGACTTCTCGGAACCAGTCACACAGCATACCAAACGCTTTATCCGTTGTTTCTGGGCGCTGGATAAATCGCTGGCTTCAGCGCGCCATTTCCCATCTGTCAACTGGTTAGACAGCTACAGTGAGTACTTAGAGGGCGTTGCTCCCTGGTGGCGTGAAAATTCAGGCCAGGATTGGTTCCAGATGCGCAACCAGGCGATGGAAATTCTGAGCGAGGAGAGCCGTCTTTCACAAATCGTGAAGTTGGTCGGTCAAGATGTGCTGCCGACCGAGCAGCGCCTCATCCTGGAAACCGCCCGCCTGCTCCGGGAGGGTTTCTTACAGCAGAACGCCATGGACGCCGTGGATGCATTCTCAACCGTCCAAAAGCAAATTCGGATGCTGGACTTAATCCTGCATTTTCACCAAACCGCGCAGCGGATTGTAAAACGCGGTGCGCCAATATCGGCTATCCACAACCTGCCCGTGGTGGGACGAACTTATCCGCATGAAGACGCAGGTGAAAAACGACCAGTTGGACCGTCTGGATGATATCTGCAACCGGATTGATGAACAGATGGGACAGCTAGAGATGGAGTATAAATGAGTGAATCAGCTGGGCACGGACTGCATGAAATTATTGGCGTGAGCCGGGTCGAGGGGCCTATTATCGTGGTTGAAGGCATTGGGGATGTCGGCTACGATGAGGTGGTTGAGGTGCAAGATGCGCAGGGCAACCTGCGCCGCGGCCGCGTGTTGGAAGTGGGGAACGGCATGGCCGTGGTACAGGTTTTTGCGGGAACCACTGGCCTTTCCGTAGACCAAACCAATGTCCGTTTCTTAGGCGGCCCGCTCTTCATCCCCGTCGCGGACGAGATGTTAGGGCGCGTTTTTGGCGGCCTGGGTACCCCCGTTGACGGTGGTCCCATGCCCCTGACCGACCGATTTAAAGATATCAATGGACAGCCGATCAACCCCACCGCGCGGGTTTACCCGCGCGACTATATCCAGACCGGCATCTCGGCGATCGATGGAATGAACACGCTGGTGATGGGTCAAAAACTTCCCCTTTTCTCCGGCGCAGGCATGCCGCATGATCAGCTGGCTGCCCAGATCGTGCGCCAGGCGACCCTCGGCGCGCCGGCTGGAGAATCCACTCAACAGGCTGAACAATTCGTGATTGTATTTGCCGCGATGGGCGTGAAGCACGATGTCGCCGACTACTTCCGCGATTCATTTGCAGAAAGCGGCGCGCTAAACCGCGTAGCGATGTTCCTTAATCTGGCCGATGATCCCCCAATGGAACGCATTGTAACGCCGCGCGCAGCGCTTACCCTGGCTGAGCATCTGGCGTTCGAACGTGAGATGCATGTGCTGGTCATCTTGACGGACATGACCAATTATTGCGAGGCGCTGCGCCAGATCTCGAACATTCGCGGCGAGGTGCCCAGCCGGAAAGGCTACCCGGGCTATCTCTACAGCGATCTGGCCTCGTTGTACGAACGCACCGGTCGGGTGAAATCCAGTAAAGGCTCGATCACCCAGATCCCTATCCTCACCATGCCAAATGATGATATTACCCACCCCGTGCCTGATCTTACCGGGTATATCACCGAAGGACAGATCGCTCTCGGGCGCAACCTTGACCATCAAGGCATCTATCCGCCGATTGCTGTGCTGCCCAGTCTTTCCAGATTGATGAAGGACGGTATCGGAGAAGGCCATACCCGCGCGGACCATCCCCACATCTCCGCCCAACTGTATGCCGCCTACGCCCATGTGCAAGAAGTGCGTTCACTGGCTTCCGTCATCGGCGAAGAAGAGTTGGGCGCGGTTGACCAGCAGTACCTGGAATTTGGCCGCGCGTTCGAACATGAGTATATCAACCAATCGGCCAACGAAAACCGGACGATTGAAAAAACCCTGGAAATTGGCTGGCGCTTGATCTCCCTGCTGCCCCAAGAAGAGCTTACCCGGGTTAATCAGGAAGAGATCAATCGCTATTATCAGGGCGGCCATGGCACGCATTAACCTTCCCCCAACGCGCAGCAACCTGATCCGCATCAAGCAAGAACTTCAGTTCATCCGCGAGGGGTACGACATTTTGAACCGCAAGCGCGAGGTAATCGCGGCTGAGCTTGTTCGGGTAGCTCGAGACGCCGAGGATCGCCAGGAGCGAGTTTGGGAAATGCTGGCAAAGGCTTACCGGGCCATTGAAACAGCCCAGCTGACCATGGGGCGCGAGCGCGTGGAATGGTCTGCCCTCGCGGCCAGTAAAACCGTGGATGTCCAGTTAAGAGTTCACGGTATCATGGGCGTGCCTATACCCCAAATCGAATCACGCGGAGAACCATCCAAATTGTCCTACAGCCTGGGCGATACCACTGCATCGCTCGATGAAGCCAGCGAGGCTTTCCGTGAAGTTCTTCGGGAAATTCCGGAACTGTCGCGGCTAATAACCGCCGTATGGCGCCTCGCGGTTGAGCTGCGGAAGACCCAACGGCGCGTGAATGCCTTGCAGTATATCTTTATTCCTGATTATGAAGAAACGATCACCTTCATTGTAAGCACCCTGGAAGAACGGGAGCGCGAGGAAATCTTTACCTTGAAGTTATTCAAAAATCGGGTGGAGGAAAAAGAGGAAGGAAACATCCACCCTTTTCATGAATACGAACAACCACACATGGGCTGACCGGATTCAGGCCAGCAAAACACAAGAGGCGCTTCATGGTTTTCGGCCTTGAAGCGCCTCGATTATTTATTGGTTAAGGGGCATAGGCACAAGCCTATTTCGACAGCAATACTAGAGATCGCGTTCCTCGATCAATACTTTGTTTGCTGCCCAGGCAGCCTGGATGCTTGGGGCTGCCCCCTGGAGGGCGCGAAAAACCTCCAACTCCACTTCGGTCAATTTTCCGCGATTATGCAAGGTGTGCAACACGTGATTCGCACCTTCGCGGAGTCGCGATGAATGGAAATCGCGGGTCAAGGCTTCTAATAACGACCGGAGTGAGGCGCGCTCCAGAAGGATCAGGCTGCCCATCGCCGCCCAGCGCACGCTGGTATCATCATCCTGCAGCAAACTAACCAGCATTTTGGCCCCCGCCGGGTCGCCGATCTCACCCAGCGCCTTCGCTGCCTCCCAGCGCACATGCCAGTCTGGCGACGAAAGCTTTTCAAATAGCACAGGCAATACCGCTACCCCCATGCTCACAAGTTGCTCGCGAGCCTCATGGCGGCATCGCGCGTCTAAATCGGAAAGGCGAGCGGACAATTCTTGTGTGTTTTTTGACTCTTCCAGGTTCATAACCTGTTTTTCCTTTCGAATCAACAAAACCCAATGGTCAATACTGATAACTAATGTAATAATTATCAGATTACATTATAGTACAAGAATCGTCTTAAAAGCCTATAAGATTCCCTCATGAACATTAGAGAATTTATTTAAGCTTCGTTCTCCCCATCCTCCTCATCATCATCCAATTTATTGAGCAGCTTTTTTAACTCTTCGTCCCAAAGAGGGTCCAGTGGATTAAAAGCAATTTCCTGGAACTCCTCTGAAAGCTTCCGCAAATACTCCTGGACCCCCAGCTGCGGCGCGGCGGTTTCCAGTTCCTCGATCTTCGTCCGCACCAAATCGACCAGATGGTGGCTTTTGGTTTCCAGGTCCAGCAAATCAATGCCCAGGCCCAGCATGTAATTCACTCGCCGCATAATTCCCAACCACGCGGTGAAATCATTTTCGATCCGGATGGTGTTCCCTGCTTGCGAAACCAGCGAAAAATCATACGCTGGAACGAATGCATACAGACCCACAAACTCTATCCCCTGCTCTCCCGCCCGTTTCGCAATCACCGAATCAATACTCGCCCCACCGTTATAATCCGAGAAGGTAACGCCCAGGTTTGCCAGTTCTTCTTGCATTCCGCGCTGGCTGTATGTACAGGAAATCATCCGTTCCTTGTCATATGGCAGTTCGCCATACACTCCTCCAAGCCCAACAATCCGCCTGACCCTCAACATACGCGCCGCATCTAACAAGGAAGTCACATACCGGTCCACATCCATGTGCGGTTCATCACCTTCAAATATCACCAGACCGTGCTGCGAGTCACCTGTATAATAAAAATCGTTATGTTGGGTATCTAATGCTTCTGGGTAACCTTCGCTGTAACGCACAATTGGTCGCATTAAGTCATGGGTCCCGGGCACCTGGAATAGATAAAACCCCTCTGCGCGAATCCGGCCAATAGACACCGCATGGGTTTGCTGCACCAGGTAATGCGGCAGTCCAGACGATACCGATCCAGCGTCTGCCCATTGCCGAAAACCACTCAACATATAAAGTTCTTCCGTTTCCGGTTTTTTCCAAAATTCATATGCATTCTTCTGAGCGTCTGCCATGATTTACCTCCCATTGGCACCCGACAAAGGCACCCCTTTTGGTCAACGTTATCATTTACGAGTATACCACGAAGAAAATTTTCGCCCGCGGGAAACCCTACCTTCATCAGCAAGCGCAGCTTTTTGCCATAATTTTATCTTATTGATCTGGATCAATTCTTAATACCAAAATTTGTACTCTTGAATATAATTAAAGCAAGATTGCGGGGGTTCGAGAGTTTGGGTACCCTGGCCCTCCGCTTTATTATTTCTATACTCTGGTGGGGTAATGAATGAGAAGGATGAGACTTAATGAACTTCTCAATAGTCGGCTAGGCTTTGCAATGGGCCTGGGGCTCAGTTGGTTTGTAAAACCTCGCGTTGGATATCCCCTTGCGCGCTGGGCAGCCGACATCATTTCTGACCGCCACAGGGCGTTGATGGTTCGCGCTGTGCGATCCAACCAGTGGGTGATCAATGATATGCGCATCACCGCCCAACAGCTTAACGCGTTGGTTCGCGAGACATTTCGCAGCTCGGCTCATAGTTTGTATGAATTTTGGCATCTTTTTTCAGATCCTCAGGCAGTACTTGATCGGGTGGATTTCGAACCCAGTTTTCTCGAATGCATCCAGCGCGCCCGGAAAAAGGAAAACGGCACGCTGCTCGTTGCACCACACATGGGCAACTTCGATCTGATTGGCCGCGCAGCAGCCCTGCGCGGCCTGGAACTGCATTTACTTTCTTATCCTCAGCCGCCAGGGGGCTATCGCTGGCAAAACCGGTTGCGCCAACTGCCCGGTATGCTGGTCACACCCATGTCGATCGAAGCTTTGCGTCAGGCGTCCCAAACCCTGCGCGATAATCGGGTAGTGCTGACTGGAGTTGACCGGCCGCTTCCAACCGACGAAAACGCCAAATACCGCCCGCGCTTCTTTGGCCGACCCGCCAGCCTGCCTGTTTTCCACATCCGACTGGCGCTCAAGCACAACTTGCCCATTACGGTCATTGGAGGAGCCCGGAAACCAGACGGCTGTTATACGGTCTGGGCCTCTGACCCCATCCCAATGCAGCGCCGCAAGGATTTAATAGAGGAAACAGTCCAAAACGCCGAAGCAATCCTGGCCTTGATCGCCGAAAACGTCCGCAGGGCTCCCGACCAGTGGGCTATGTTTTACCCGGTCTGGCCGGAAATCCTCGATAAAGTTCCCAATTGGTAATCGGCTCGCCCAATCGAAGCATATCGAACCAAAAAAGGAAGGATGCACGGTGCAAAACGCAAATAATTTTTCCCACGCTGATCAAAACCACACCCGCATAAACGACACCCTGCTTGGAAACTTTGAGAAGAAAGCCCTGCTCTGGTTGGCTTCGCGTATGCCTGCCTGGATCGTACCCGATACCCTTACGCTTATCGGCCTGGTTGCCTCCATCCTCATTTTCTCAAGCTATGCATTGACATATTTTCATAAAAACTTCCTTTGGCTGGCCAGTTTGGGCTTCTTGCTGAACTGGTTTGGAGACAGCCTGGATGGTACCCTGGCGCGGCATCGCAAGATCGAGCGGCCGCGCTATGGTTTTTTTGTTGACCACATCATCAATTCGGTCAGCGAGATATTAATCTTTATTGGCCTCGGTCTCTCGCCATATTTACGCTTCGATCTGGCCCTTCTGGCGCTCGTCGGTTACATGCTGCTTGCCACGTATGTGTACCTGGTAACCTATGTGAACGGCATCTTCCGCATCTCCTATGCCAGACTTGGCCCTACCGAAATGCGCGTTTTAGCCATCGTGGCCAATACCCTGGTATTTTTTGCCGCAAACCCAACGGTGAATTTATTTAAGAATGGACCGGCCTTTTTGCAAGTCTCGCTAACCTATTATGATCTGGTAGCGATTTTCTTTATTGCGCTAATTTGTGCAATCTTTGTAAGCAGCGCTATTTCCACAGCGGCAAACCTATCCCGTGAGGATCGGGCTGCTGCACGGGCCAAAGCTATGCAGGAAAAAATCTCTCGTCAACAGGCGCGCCGTGAACAACGCGAACTGCGAAAATCGTCCAGGAATGTTACCAGTTCCTCTTCCCAATCCAACGTTGAATTGGACCAGTAATTTTATTCTCTCCTCCCGGGCTTACCACGCAGGGCTTTCGACTTTTTGAAAGCCCTGGTTTTTTATGTTCATTTTCTTGCCACATGTTCACGGGCATGATACACTTTTATTATGTCTGCTACTATTCTTGTAGCAACCCCCCACGCCGCTTTTGGTGAGTTGTTACGCATCAGCCTTATAGACAGTGGTCAGTACCAGGTTCATCTGGTACGGTCCGCGAGTGAAGCGCGTGCGTCTTCCGAGCATACCGTTTATCATCTTGTCATTTTAGATGCGGTTCTTGAAGACGAGCCCTTCATCCCCTTATGCATGGATATACTGGACAAGCAGCCTGGCGTCAGGCTGGTTGTCATCCCGCCCGATAACAACCCCAATCACCCGGCTCTGGGCGGCCTCATGCCGCACGGTTATCTTTCTCGTCCTTTTTACCTGCCGGAATTGATCGAAACTGTTTCCCGGCTGCTTGCCCATCGGGAAAGGCAGTTCCAGTCGCAGACGCCGACAAGCATTGAAGCAGTTCCAGGAGACTATCCATCCACAACCATTCCGCCCTGGCTTCAGGAACCGTTGATGCTGCGCAGCTGCCTGCAGAAAGAAATTGCAGGCACGCAGGCCATCGCGGCAATTGCCGGGTTAAGTGGCGCTATCCGCGCCTGTGTTGGTAACCTGAACGATGCTGCTGCCCAGGAGTTAATTGAAGTCGTTTTCCGCCACTGGAATCAGGCCGAGAAAACAGACCTGATGCGTTTTGTACGGCTGAATGCAGACAAAAAGGATTATCTGGTTTACGCGACCCATGTGCTGGACGAATTAGCCCTCATCCTCATTTTTGATACAGCAGCACCTCTTTCTCAGATCCGGCCGCAGACAAAAGCCATGGCCCATGCGCTGGCCGTCATACCCCCCGAAGAATTCGGGGCGCAGCATACAGCGGAGCCCCACGCTGCCCCAGTTGACGCGACTACCGGCCAACCGGCGACTCAACCCGCGGCCGATTTTCCCATCAGCGCGCCGCCGGTCCCACCTGCCGCCGATAATTCGATTATTTCAAACCCGAGCGAGTCCGAAACGCAGCCGCTCAGTGATAATCTTTTCTTTGGCCGCGTATATAACAGCTTTACGGATCCGAGCATCTCCGCTTCTGGTACAAAATTTTCAGCGGAAGAAGATGGGAATTCAAATCTACTGTATAGCACGCCAGAACCGGTTGACACTGCCTCATCGTCAGACCCCGTGGATGACCCGCGTGAACCGAACGAAGGCGAGGAAGAAGACGGTTTTGACAGCGGAGTGATCAACCTCACTGCTCTGCTAGGGTCTGTCCCACCCCCCGACCCCGAAAGGAACGAACCTCGCAAACCGATCTACGGCGCGGATTGGTTCCCGGAGCGGTCTGCAAGTAATCCAACCCCAACCCTTGCCGGCGGGTTAAATGGTGCTTCTTCAGAGAACACTCCTCCATTTCCTCCTGTTTGGCAATTTCCGGATGAGAGTGACTCGCTCAATAAATCCAATGAAAAACAGGCTGATCCACAAACCGGCCCTGACAGTCAAAATGAGAACGCCTGGACCAAAGAACAACCACCGGTAAGGAAGGCTGCCCGCACCGCCCCCCTCGATCCACAGACGATGCCACTCGATTCCTTGACCGCCGACCCGGCCTTGCCAAAAGATTATGCGCCCCCCGCTTATGATCCTCCCATTGATATCGAAGATGCGGATTTCCTTCAGGCTGTATCAGGCCGCCCGGCCAGCCTGGAGGTAAAAACAGAACCTCCGGTTACCCCCCCAGGCGTGCCGGCTGCCATTGAGTCACGCCCGTCCGGGAACAACACCGATCTTCTGGCAGAGAACGAGCAGTTGCCCATTCCCATCGAAGATACGCACCCGAATGTTGTTTCAACCATTACCAGTCTGGGGCAGCTTGAACCAGCATCACCCGCGCTCAGCCTGCTTAACTACACCTGCGTTCTTGTCCCACGGTTACCCCAACATTATCTTACGGGAGAACTGGCCGACCGGATGGCCGGCTGGGTTCAACAACTTTGCCTGGCCTTTGGTTGGCGGCTGGAAGGGATCTCTATCCGCCCCGAATACCTTCAGTGGACGGTGCAGGTTGCTCCGGCGATTTCCCCTGGAAACCTGGTTCGCATCGTTCGCCAGCGCACCTCCTTGCACGTTTTTGGCAACTACTCCCACCTTGCCGAGCAGAACCCGTCCGGCGACTTCTGGGCGACCGGCTACCTGATTGTTTCTGGCGCCCAACCCCCTTCGGCACAGCTTCTGCGCGATTATATCGCCCAAACCCGCAAGCGCCAGGGGGCAAATAAATAGTTTTTGGTCCAGCTAAATTGACAACACAGAACAAAAGTCCTATAATTTCATGTAGGACTTTTTATTTTTCATAACCCTTTGATCCAGCATTGCTGGCAAACCCAGGTTCGTTTCTTATTCGTTTCCAAGAAACGAACCCAACTCCTGGAAGCCTGACCACCCCCTTCATTCTTCTCTTTTTGTCATTATAGGTCTTTCCCGATTTCCAGGTAAAATAACATATACCAACAATGTTTACAGTATGCGGGCAGTAAGACCCTGCAACTGTAAATATTGACCCTTTGACAGTCGACAGATAACTTCTTATGCCACCTATCCTCTACCTACTTGATGGTCACGCCCTGGCCTACCGCACCTATTTTGCGATCTCTGGCTCAACATCCGAACGTCTTCAAACGCAATCCGGTGAACCTACCGCCGGTATATTTGGTTTCGCCAGCGTTATCCTGCGCCTGCTTGAGAGAGAGCGGCCTGAATATCTCGCCGTTACGTTTGATGGCGGTCACTCATTCAGGGACCAGATCTATGCGGAATATAAAGCCACGCGGGCCAAGATGCCCGAAGATCTGCGCCCTCAAATGGGCCGCATCCGCCAGTTGATCGATGCCTTCAAATTCCCTCGCATTGAATTGGAAGGGTACGAAGCCGATGATATTCTCGGAACACTGGCCAGGCAGGCCGTCGAAATGGGCTTTGGCGTCAAAATCATCACGGGAGATCGGGATCTTCTACAGCTTGTTGATGATCGCATCGTGGTCAACCTGGCCGGGAATAAACTCGCCGATGCCAAAGATTACACCGACAAGGATGTCTTCGAACACCTCGGCGTTCGCCCCGACCAGGTCGTCGACTATAAAGCCCTGGTGGGTGATAAGTCCGATAATATCCCTGGAGTAGCCGGGATTGGCGAAAAGACCGCCTGCACGCTGCTCGAAAAATACGGCACGCTGGATGAAGTCTATAATCACCTGGATGAACAGTCAAAAGGCGTAAAAACAAGACTGGAAGCGGGGCGAGAAAATGCTTATCTTTCTCGTCAACTGGCTACCATCCTCACTGATCTAAAAGTAACCCTCGATCTGGACTCCGCGCGGGTGGATTTGACGGATATCGCCGAAGTAGATGCCCTCTTCCGCGAGATGGAGTTCCGCTCACTGCAAACCCGCCTGCGCAACCTGCCGTATGCCTTTTCAGGCCTGCAGCCCGAGCTGGTGCCGGCTGCAGGCCCCGGTGCGCAAACCGCTGCCCCGGTTATTTCTTCCGGCGGGCAGCTTTCCCTGTTTGGTGAAGATACCACCCGCATTGGCATCGTGCCATCCTATCAGATAGACGTAAAAGTAGTAGACACCCCCGAGGCGCTGCAAGCATTGGTCAGCGCGCTGGCTGAGGCAGAAACGATTAGTTTCGATACCGAAACCACCTCCACCGACCCGCTGCGCGCCGATCTGGTTGGCATCTCCCTGGCCGTGCGGGAAGGGGAAGGCTACTACATTCCTGTCGGCCATACCACCGGCGAGCAGCAGCTGGCCCTAAAACAGGTGATTGATGCGATCCAGCCGGCGATGACCGACCCGCATAAGCGCAAAGTCGGTCAGAACCTGAAGTATGATTGCTTGATGTTGGAACGCAATGGGCTGAAAGTGACCCCTCTTTCCTTCGACACCATGCTCGCGGAATGGCTGCGCGACCCGGCCTCCCGCAATTTGGGTCTCAAGGAAATGGCCGAACACTATCTGGACATCGCCATGACACACATCCAGGAATTGATCGGTAGGGGTAAGACCCAACGCACCATGGCCGAAGTCCCGGTCATGGATGCCGCCCCGTATGCGGCTGCGGACGCCGAAGTTGTTCTCAAACTCCTTCCGATCCTTGAAAAGAAGATGGATGAGGTCAGCGCTACCCGCTTGTTCTATGATATCGAAATGCCGCTGATTGATGTTCTTGCAGATATGGAAAGAGAAGGCATTGGGCTGGATGTGCCTTTCCTGCAAAGTATGTCTGCCACCCTCTTGCTGCGCATGTCGGAAATCGAGCAAAACATTTATAAATCCTGCGGCTACAATTTCAACATCAACTCCACCCAGCAGCTCTCCAAAGTTCTTTTTGAAACGCTCAAGCTTGACCCTCCCGACCGGCGGAAGAAGACGGCTTCCGGGCACTACTCAACCTCCGCCGAAGTGCTGGAAGACCTGCGCGGCCAGCACCCGGTTGTTGATATGGTGCTGGAGTACCGCGAGTTGTCCAAGCTGCGTTCTACCTACCTGGAAGCGCTGCCCATGCAGATCAATCCCGCAACCGGGCGGGTGCATACCTCCTTCAGCCAGACCGGTTCGGTTACCGGGCGCCTGGCCTCCTCCGAGCCAAATTTGCAGAATATTCCAGCGCGCACGGAGTTGGGCCGCCAGATTCGCAAGGCATTTATCGCCTCGGAAGACAACGTGCTCCTGTCGGTTGATTATTCGCAGATCGAACTGCGCATCCTGGCGCACATGTCTGGGGATGAGGCCATGCTAGATGCCTTCCGCCAGGGTCTGGATATCCATGCTGCTTCCGTTGCGGCCGTTCTCAATACCCCGCTCGACAAAGTAACCAAGGATATGCGCCGGCTGGGCAAAAGCATTAACTTTGGCCTGGTGTATGGTATGAGCGCGTTTGGTCTCGCCCGCTACTCAGGGATCACCCTGGCCGAAGCCGAAAACTTCGTCAAGGCTTATTTCAAACAGTTCCCAGGCGTCAAACGTTACCTGGATGGAATCCGCCTGCTCGCCTCACGGCAGGGGTATGTCGAAACGCTCCTTGGCCGCCGGAGATACTTCCCCAACCTGTCCAACCCATCCAACATGAATGTGAATGTGCGCAACCGGGAAGAACGCGAGGCAATCAACGCCCCGATCCAGGGTACGGCTGCTGACATTATGAAGCTGGCTATGATCAAACTGCCACCTGCCCTGGCACAAGAGCATTGCCCGGCCCGTTTTCTCCTCCAGGTTCATGATGAACTGGTGCTAGAAACCCCCCGCGCAGAGCTAAAAGAAACAGCCCGCCTTGTCCAGCAAGTAATGGAGAATGCATATCAGCTGTCCATTCCCTTAGAAACCGACGCGAAATTCGGCAAGGATTGGGGCACTATGGAACCGCTTTCCGTAAAGGAATAATCGCCTTCCCAACAAAAATGTAAGTCAAATATCGTGTACAATAAGTGTGCTTTCCGGGTACACTCTCTATATACGATTTTCTTTACAATCCACTTATCGGCTTTTTTTAAGTCCACATTCAGAGGGTTATGGCTGGCAATAAAGAAGCGTTCCAAAAAGCAATGAACCAGGGCCACTCCGCCGCCTGGGACCAGGAATGGGAACAGGCTGCTGACTGTTACAACACAGCTCTAGAAGAGTTTCCCAACCATCCACAGGCGCTGTCCAGTCTTGGGCTGGCATTATTTGAGCTCCAAGATTTTCCAGCCGCCCTACAGTGCTACCAGCGGGCTGCCAGCATTGCACCCGAAGACCCCGTCCCACAGGAAAAAATTGCCCGGATTTACGAACGAATGGGCAAACTCAATGACGCGATTAGCGCGTCATTGCAAGCCGCCGAAATGCATCTCAAAGCGCGCTCGGCCGATAAAGCCATCGACAACTGGATTCGCGTGCTCAGCATTCAACCTGAAAATGTCAATGTGCGCACTCGCCTGGCTGCCGTATATGAACGGATTGGGCGAAAAGACGATGCGGTCACCGAGTACATTAGCTCGGCCAGCATCTACCAGCGTTCCGGCGACATACCGCGCGCAACAAAGTTGGTTGAGTATGCGCGCCAGCTTGTCCCTGACAACCAGGAAGTACGCCTGGCATATTCGATGCTGCGCGGTGGTCAATCGCTGCCAAAGCCCGCCCGCCCGCATGGCGGGACCGGCCCGGTGCGCATGGCCAGCATCCGGGAGAAAGAAGGCAAGGTCGAAGGCAGTTCCGTTGCCGCAGACCCCATCAGTGAGACTCGCAAAAAAGCGATGGTACAGCTTGCCGCGCTCCTCTTCGACCAGGCAGACGAAAGCGCGACTACCAGTGCGGCCTCACGGGGCCGCGGCTTATCTGCCCTCACGCGCGGTTTGAGCGGGGCTGACACCACAGAGAACAGCGATCGAACCCGCATCATCCTGCACCTGGGTCAGGCCATCAACTCGCAGACAATGGACGATGCCAATCAGACGGTGGTGGAGTTGGAACACGCCTTAAACCTGGGCCTGCGCCAGCCGGGCGCGTATTTCATGCTCGGTTTGCTGCTAAAAGATGAGAATTCGGACCGCGCACAGCGTTATCTACAGCAGTCGGTCAAACACCCCGACTTTGCCCTGGCCTCCCATCTGTTGACCGCTCAAATTTATGAGCGGAACGCGCTGTGGACGGAAGCGGCCGGCGCTTACATTCAATCTCTGGCGCTGGCCGACGCGCAAATGGTGCCAGCCGATCAGGTTGACGATTTACTCAGCCAGTACGACGCGCTAAACGACTCAATCTCAAATGACGATACAGCTTCCTTGCAATCCATTTGCAAGGCAATATCCAGCCAGCTCACCCGTTATGACTGGCGCGCCTATCTGAATAAAGCGCGCGAACACCTGCCTCCACAGGCAGAAGGCTCAGCCCCGGCTCCCGTTTCGGAAATGGTGCTCGAAGCCCGTTCAACCCAGGTGGTGGAAACCATGGCACAGGTCCGGCAACTGGCTGCCAAGGGCATGTATCGGAGCGCTTTAGAGGAAGCCCTTTACGCTTTGCAGTATGCCCCTACCTACCTGCCCTTACACGTGCTGATTGGGGATCTGCATCTGCAAGATGGAAGGCCGAATGAAGCCGTGGTGAAATACATGGTGGTTTCCGAACTGTATTCGGTACGAGGTGAGGTAAGCCGGGCAGTCCGTATGCTAAAGCGCATTGCCGAGATCATGCCCACGGATCTCACTGTCCGCAAGCGGGTGATTGATCTACTCGTCGCCCAGGACAAGGTCGAAGAGGCGCTCGAGGAATATACCAGCCTGGCGGATCTATACTACCGCCTGGCCGAGCTGGATAAGGCACGCCAGACCTACCTGGATGCCCTTACCATCGCGAAGAAGTCGAAGGAAAACCGCGCCTGGGGTGTCAATCTGCTCTTAAAGGTAGCCGATATTGATATGCAGCGCATCAACCTTCGCCAGGCGCTGCGGGTTTACGAACAAATCCGCGCGATTGAACCAGACAACTCGATGGTGCGTTCGCAAATTGTAAATCTCAACTTCCGCCTGGGCCTGGAACCGGCCGCGATGAAAGAGTTGGATGAGTATTTGGCGCTCCTGGAAAACGCCGGCCGCCGCCCGGATGCCATCACATTTATTAGCGACTTGCTCGTAGATCATTCCAATCGCGTCGATCTTCGCCGCCGGCTGGCGGATCTATTCCTGCATAACAACCAGACTCCAGAAGCGATCACACAACTCGACGCTGCGGCGGATGCGCTCCTAAGCTCAGGCAAACATTACGAAGCCATCAATCTACTGGAAACGATCATCTCGCTGAACCCGCCCAACGTGCAGGATTATCGGACCGCGTTGGAAAGCTTGCGGCGGGATTTGTTAAGAAAGTAGCTACCTGCTGTTTTGCGAGGGATATTCTAATCAATACCCAGCGCCAGGCGGGTTGCCCGGAATGCTAACGGGGGTAAATTTGCCTTGGGGAAAAACTGCGCCATATCCGCGTCATCTCCCGCCTTTTGCTCTCCCCCAATAATTCGGGCATGATAAACCAGGATGATATCTGCCCCGCGTTCGTGCTCGCGCCCCGCAAATACCTCGTGTAAACTGGTTACCGCCACTACCAGCCCTGTTTCTTCCAAACATTCGCGTTCGGCTGCGCGGGCCGGATCCTCATATGCATCGACAAAACCCGCGGGAATGCTCCACATCCCCCGGCCGGGCTCATTCACCCGCCGTACCAGCAGCACCAGTCCTTCCTTTTCTACAATCACCCCGGCTGCCACTTTGGGATCCTGGAAGAATACCCAACCACATGCCGGGCAGGCCGGCCGTTCCTGCCCAAATACCTGCCGCCGTTCTAGCCGCGCCCCGCACTGAATACAATATCGAACATTCCCAAACCTGTTCAAAACTTCCCTCTATCTCGCCCGCTTGCGTACGATAAAAGCTGCTGCTCCGGTCGCGATCGCGATCAGCGCTAATAGCACCTGCAGCACAAGCACGACAGGGAAGCCGAAAAGCGTTTGGGGCCTTGCTTCTACGGCGCTTTCACCAGTACCGTATGGTTCAGCGGACTGGGGTGGTGCAGAGGGGTTGTTAACGCTCTGCCTTGCCCCTGGCTGTCCAAGAATTGCTTTTTTATCAACAATCTGACCGCCCTGACCGGCTGAAGGTACACCGAGAATAGGACCAGGACCGGTAATCTGAGGGTTTGCCTGCGCCGGAGCCTGAGCCGGTTCGCTGGGAGCAGTTTCCGGTTGTGATAATGTGGTGGCATCCTGAGTGTTTACACTCTCTTGCGGGATCACAATATTCTGACCCAAGGGTGGTAACGCGTCTCCGGCACCACCGCCGCCACCCTTGCCCATTTCAATGCCTGCTTCTGCTGCTGCGGGAGGACCCAGTAATGAGCCTGAGCTTCCGCCCTGCCCATCGCCACCACTTCCGCCGCCACCCATTCCGGCTGGCCCCAACTCGCTTCCCCAGGCAACAACCGGCGGCGTCGCTGGCTGGCTATTATCTTGCTGGAGGAACTGGTCGGGAACTGTGGTGGCTTCTGGTACGGGTTGGGCCGGTGCTTCCGTAGCCTCCAAAGCCGGCGCAGCGGGTACAGCCAGTGCAGCTGCTGCGGTGGCTGTCGGTGCGGCTTGTTTTTCAGCCGCTGGCGAAGCTGTTTGATCTTCCGTGGCGCTCATGGTTCGACCGCTCTCGGGTGAAGGGTTCCCCGCGGCGGGCAAAGGCGCTTGCGCTGCTGGCATGGTAACCTGCATAGCCGTCATTGTCTGCTGCACGATATTCGCGACCTGGTCCTGCTGCGGCTGCATCCCTCTCGTTCCCGCCCTCATTTGCGCGGGAATAAGTTGGAACAAAATCGAGGCTACCAATGCGAGCGTCGCCAGCGCGGATGTAAAACTTAGCACCGGAAAAAGGCTCCACCAGGAGCCGCTGCGCTTTTGCTTCTGTACCCCTACCATCGCTGGGGACAACGTAAAGTTACGCGGGGCACGCCTGCGAGGCGCCGAACGGAGCAGCGCCCTTGTCCGGCTCATTTCATCCAAAGCCGCCTGCAAATCAGAATGCATGCGCAGACGCTCCTCCAGTTTGCCTTTTTCTACTGGAGAAAGCTGCCCATCGATATAAGCAGACAGTTGTTCGTAATCGCGGTTGGTTACTTGTGCCCTCATGATACTACCTCATCATCTAGACGAAACACAGAGGGCAAAAGTTCCCAATATTGCCGCAGGCAATCGCGCATTTTCAACCGGGCACGCGCCAGCCGGCTTTTGATCGTACCTAACGGTTTGCCGGTTGCCTGAGACACCTCCTGATAATCCAGCCCCTCAACATCTACCATCAATACCACCGCGCGAAACTCTTCCGGAAGGCCGTGCAGGCAGGTTTGCAACGCCTGATCCAGTTCGGCTCGTTCAAGTTCAACCTCCGGCGAGGGAGCATCATCTGCCAGCCAGGCGGGTGATTCGATCTCCTCCTCGTCTTCGTTAACCGGCTCAAGCGAGATGGTCGGGCGGCGCTTTCGCCGGCGGAGTTCATCGTAACACGCATTGGATACCATCCGCATCACCCATGCCCGGAATGAGCCGCCCCGAAAGCTGGCCAGATTGCGATAAGCCGATAAGAATGCCGTTTGAGTGACATCCTCAGCCGCATCGTCATCGCCCAGCATCCGGGCAGCCAGGTTGAACGCCATGTCCTGGTATTCCAGAACCAGGCGGTTGAAGGCGTCCAGGTCCCCTTCGCGGGCCAGTCCAATTAACGCAACCTCATCCATGTTATCATCCCGCCTGACGGATCGCTCGTTGCATGAACAGCGCCCATGCCAGGCGCCAGATTATGAAACCAAGCGCATTCGTAAATGCTAATACTGCCACAAAAATTGGCGGCACGGCAGTGTTCAACCAGATACCCCGCAGCGTGGCTGCCAGCGGTGCGGAGAGCAGCATCGCCAATGCCGGTCTCCACACCTGCCCGGGTTGACAAACCAGGTCGCTGCGGTAACCACCCAGCCAGGGTGCAATGGCAAACCAGGCCGCCAGCACCGGCAAAAATGTTGTCAGCCAGCGCCATTCCTGGATTGCGCCGTAATGATTAAAAAACCCGATCATCGTAACGACCAAAACAGCTGCGATATCTCCGCCGATTAGCCAACGAAGCTGAACACGTTGTGTCATCATGGACTTAAATTCTAACCTATTCTAAGCAAATTGGCACGTCCATATTCGTTCATCCCGCCAGATCATAAAAATCGTCTACTGTTCCAAACCCAGCGCCGCTTTGGCGATAATGCCGTAGATCGGGACAGCTTCTCCAGCTCCGCCGGGAACATTTTCCAGCAGAATGGAAATAACGACCATTTTCCCATTGATCTCCGAAAAGCCAATAAACCACCCATTCGGGTTTTGGCTGCCCCCCAGTTGAGCGGTTCCGGTCTTTCCACCGGTTACAGCCCCCGGTACCAAATTCTGTCCGATTTGGAAGTGATCGACCACGCGGATCATCATCTGGCGTACCTGGTCCGCAGTCTCCGTGCGCATCACCCCTTGGACAGTTTTGTTCACTGGCTGGCTGCGAATCACATTCCCTTTCGTATCACGGATGCTTTCAACGAAGTATGGCACCGGAATGGATCCATTATTCACCACCGACTCGACTAACATCGCCATACTGATTGGAGTGACCAGCAGTTCGCCTTGCCCGAACCCGGTCGACGCGCGCAGAACATTGTTCGTGCGCAAATCATTAACATCATTCGCGAGTTGTGGCTCGCTGACTTGTAATTCAAGTGGAAAACGCTGTGTGTAATCTGGGGTGCTGAAGCCGAGTTTTTCACCATATTCAATATATGTATCCGGTGACATAACATCTGCCAGTTTGGCAAAGGCTGCGTTCGCTGAAACGGCATACGAATCTGTCAGGGTTAATCGGTTTTCCTTATGGTTCGGGTCTACAATATCAAACCCGCCAACCGTATAAACATAGTAAATCCGGCCATCTTGAGAAGTCCTTGGTTGACCAAAGTCAAAGACAGTGTCGGGCTTCACCTGTCCTGAATCCAGCGCAGCAATCAATGTGACGGTTTTGAATGTAGAACCAGGCGTATACAAACCCTGTGTTGCGCGGTTCACCAGCGCAGTCGACCCTTCGAGCGTTGCTACATAATCTGGATCATTAATGCGATTTGGATCCAGGCCTGGATTACTGACCATTGCCAAAACTGCGCCGGTTTTTCCATCCAGAACAATTGCCGTACCTACCCGTCCACCCATCGCCTGAACAGCTGTGTTTTGCAGGTCGCTGTCAACGGTCAATACCAGGTCGCTGCCGCGAATTGGGCGATGCAGCATGCGGGCAATTTCCGTATCCGGCCGGTCCAGTCCAAGCAGCTGGCGGTTGTAGGTTGCTTCCAACCCAGTTACCCCCGTTCTTAACGCCGATACATACCCGACAGTTTGCGCTAAAGAAGGTTCTGTATACACGCGCGTATACTCACCCTGCTGACCGGTATCCTGGGCCAATACCCGGCCATTGCGATCATAAATCGTTCCGCGTTGAATGGTAGACAACAGCTGCATCGTGCGCTGGATCACCGGTTGGGGAAGCCGTGCCAGGCTGGACGCTTCTGGAGCTCCTGGGGCAGTCGTGGGCTGCCCGCGGAGTTGGGCATACACTTTTTCCGCCTTTATTGGGTCAAGCGCCACGGGATCTAATGAATACCCGCGCCATAACTGCCAGTAGGCTGCTCGCAACGAGACCAGGATCAGTAATACCGCCAGGACCCGGCCAATAACCCAAATGCGCCGTTCCAGGTTCATACCAGCCTCTTCTCTATCCGCTGCATGATTGCCAGCACAACGCCAACTTCCGTCAGGTTTACCATAAGGGATACACCCCCCAGGCTGAGAAATGGAAGCGTTACGCCCGTCAAGGGGAACATATCGAATGTGCCCCCTGCCATAATAAATGCCTGAGTAAAAAGATGCACGCCAATTCCGATCAACAATAGGCGTTCAAAAACCTGACCGCCCGGCAGCAGCAGCACCACTCGAAAAATTCGCAGTACAAGGATTGCGTACAACACCAGCAAGGCAATCCCAACGGCCGACCCCATCTCCTCGAATATCGCCGCTAAAATAAAATCGGAATGGGCCAAAGGGACAAAGGTCGGCATCCCCAGACCCACACCGGTGCCGGTCACGCCACCCGCAATAACCGCATATAATGCCTGTTGTATCTGATACCCCGGTCCCTCGGCGATTGTGTATCCATTTGGCATCAATTGTGTGCTCCAGGGGTTCTGAAATGCCAGGTAGCGGTATTGAATCGTCGCGGGAAGATGCCAGGTTTGCGACAATACCAACCCGACCAATAAACCCATCACCAGGCCCAATACAGCGATGGTTATGAAGATGCGTGTCTCAAACCCGGTAAACAACATGGCGATAAATAGCGCTCCAAGAATTGGCACAGCCCCAATATCCGACATCGCCACCAGCGCCAGAGTCGCCGCGCCCACGAACATTGCCGCTGGAGCAATATACCGTATCGAGGGCAGGCGGAACCATAAGAAATTTATCGCCCTGCCTTCCGCGGCGCGGCCTTCTCGGTCGATATACCAGGCCATGAATATAATCAACGCGATCTTGATCAGTTCAGACGTTTGCACCGATGGCAGCGGTCCCAGCTTTAACGCAAGCCGGGCTCCAGTCTCATCCACCACGCCAAACAGGCCGGTTAAGAAGAGCAACCCCAACCCCGCCAGCCCAATTGGAACAGCATAACGGCGGATGCGCTCGATCAACGGCGGCCAGGCTATAAATATCGTGCATAGAATAGCGCCCGGCAATAAACCGCGCGTAATTTGTTGAAGGATACCCTCTATGCCTCGTAACCTCCATACCATTGTGGCCCCGATGATGAACAACAACGCCGTTACCGGTAAGATCAGCTGGTCAAACATGACCTTGCGGAGGGAAAGCGCAATGTGAATGATGCTAAAGCACAATCCAATAATTACAACGGGGATGATTGCTGGGACGAACTCCGGCTGTGTGTCAATCCCCTGACGGTAGGCGCCGGCGACTGTCGCAGAAACAAAACCTACCCCGCCGATCAGGAAGATGACAGCTAATAGAGATGCCTCATAAAATCGCCATTGGATATTCAGTCTTCGCCGCATATTCATCTTTCTAGCCCTCTCGACTTCTTTGGCTAAGAAATCGTATGAGGGAACTATCCTTCATTCAATCATTTCGAATGCCAGATCACCAACCTCCAGTATAGAACCCGAAACTAACCCGGCGGGTACACCCGGAGTAAGGCGCTGATGATTTATAAACGTACCGTTTGTGCTGTTCAGATCATCCACCCACCAGGAAGCGCCATCCCAGCGCAGGCGGGCATGCTGGCCCGAGACAAACTGGTCTCGCAGCACCAGATCATTCCCCGCCTGGGATCCTACATTGGTTTCTGGTTTAAGCGCAATAATCACCCCCGCGCGCAGGCGCGGGTCATTTCCAGGTTGTATGACCCGCAAACGGCCAAAAGACGCAGCCGTATTGGATGAAGCTGCTTGCGGCAGCCGAAGACGCATTTCGCGCTGCACTCCAATCAGCAGCAGAAAGAGAACCAGGTAAACCAGGCCGAGAAAGATCCACTTCATCACGAATAGGAAGATGCTCCAATCCATATCGTGGCCTCAACGGTTCGACCAAAAATAGAATGTCACTACGCCGGGCGTATCCGAGCGGGGATACAGCGGATCAACCGCGGCCAGCACAATTGCATCCCCATTCTGCAGCCGGTAGCCGGCAGGTGGGACTCTCCGCAGGTTTACATACGTTCCATTCGCGGAGGGCCGACCATCGGGGGAACCATCGTAAAGCATACAAACATTATTTTGCATAACGATGTATGCATGCTGGCCGCTCACCAGGCGTTTCTCCTGTATGATCGGCATATCAAGAAATATCTGGCTTGTATCACTTCGCCCAATTGTATTGATCCCCGGATAAAGCGCCCAGCGCTGCCCGGTTGGAATGAGTTCCAGAAAGGCTGCTGATGTTCCTCTCTGTGGGTCTTGACCTGGTGGCGCTGGTTTTCCAGAAGGTCGCGCCCGCGGATTTTCGGGCACAGTCGTGGGCGGGCCTCCATGCCGCAACGGCGGAACAACGTGGGGCCTTGCGGCAGGCGGAGGGTTTACCCGCGGCCCAGGCGACGCCGGAGCCGAACCAGTCTGTTTTCGTTGGGGTAATTGGACAACGCCAGGCGCAAAATCCGGCTCGATCCTGCTCAGTATGCGCGCTTCGTTATCCTTCAGGTCATTCGCGGGGCGTACTTCTAGCTGCAGCCGGCCCCCAAAATGGAATTCTTTGCGGCCCTGCCGGCTATTGGCGGTAACCAGTTCTTCCAGCAACCGCTCGCGCCACTGGTGTAGAATCTGCCCTTCGATAGGGTGGAACTGGCGAGCAAAATTTGCTTCGCTCACCTCTACCACATACCGATTTGGCACCACTTTTTGATAATTTACATCCTCGAGCATATTCTCGCGCGTCAACATTGCATCGCGCAGCTGGCTGCCAATATCCGCCGGGCGAATGGGCCGGTTCATCCACGGCAGGCGGGATAGATCTGGCAAGCCCAATTCAGGCAAGCGATCCATACCAGGCAAACCAGGACGGATAAACCGGACCTGCCACTTTTCTTCAGGTTTTGAATTTGCCATACACCCCCTTACGGAAGTTCGCGAAGAATAAGCACGGTGCCGCCCAGCGTAATCCGGTCACCAGGGCCCAATGCCTGGTCGTTTGCGGCAACACCATTGATATGAATTCCATGCATGCTCCCCAAATCCCGGATTCGCAGCTTGCCATTCCATTCATATAACTCAGCATGCGCGCGTGAGATGTTCAAGTCGGCATCCAAGGCAATTCCAGCCTCTGGACCACGCCCAATCCGCAGCGGAAGCGATTTTACAATAAACTGCTGACCTTGATGAGGCCCATCGGTAACAAAGAGTGAGTACCGGGTGCGGAGTGCCTGGTATGGTGATCGAATTGTCTCAGGTGTCGCGAAGGCATGCGCTTTCCCATTGGAATGCGCAGGATTGGTATTTCCCCAGGCTGGTTCCGGCATGGGCACCTGCTGCAGCATCGCATTTAAGGCCTGCCTGTTCGCCTGGTCTGGCGTTGCCTGCTCCAGATCCCGATCCAGGCTCATTGGCGGGACATACATATTGGCACTTCCAGCAGGAGTGTTATCGCCTGCCGGCGGCGTCAGGTAACGCCGGAGAGCTTGCATAAACAGGTATAGCGCAAAACCAAATAATGGCAGCGCGACCGTCACCGCAATCCAGGCCTTGCGCTCGATTGCGCGCACACCCCGCCGGTTCGTGTCCCAGCGCACCAGCCGGTACGAGGCGTACCAAAGCAGCAGCACCCCGATCAGCCCGCCCAGTAGAATAAAAAAAGAAGACAAACTCTCCGTCATAAGCAAACCAGTGGTCATCAACAACGATTTGGACTGCTTTGTATTCTCCAGCAGTCCAATCGAGATTATCAATATATAAATATTATACCTTAAAGGCAGCCGCATCCTCCGGACGGATCACAAAAAAAGTCGAATAAAAGTGAACAAAAAAACTATAATCACCCTTTTTTGTGGGATAATATTGGCATGAATGATTCTCTACTAGGCAGCCAGGTTGCCGGATATCGGATTGAGCGTCTGCTGGGCCGCGGCGGTATGGCTTCCGTGTATTTTGCCTGGGATACAATGAATAATCGCGCCGTCGCTCTAAAAGTTATGGATGAGCGCTATCGCGATACACCGGCTTATGTGAACCGCTTTATTCAGGAAGCGCAAACCATTGCCTCCTGGAACCACAAAAATATTGTAAATGTCTTCGACGCCGGCGAGGAAAATGGCATCTATTATTACGCGATGGAATTCATCCGCGGAATGGATCTAGCCCAACTGCTGCGCCAGTACTTGAACGCAGGTCAGCTGATGCCATATAACGAGGTTGTGCGGATTGGTTGGGCGATTGCCAATGCCCTCGATTTCGCCCATGCCAATGGAATGATCCACCGGGATGTCAAACCTTCTAACGTGTTGATCTGTGTCGATGGGCGTATTTTGTTATCCGACTTTGGCCTGGTCATGGATATCAACCGTGGAACGATGGGAGAAACGTTCGGTTCGCCAACCTATATTTCTCCCGAACAGGCCCGCTCCTCTGCGGGGGCCGTCCCCCAATCGGATGTCTATTCTCTTGGCGTAATGTTGTATGAAATGCTCATTGGAGTTGTGCCGTTCTACGATCCATCTCCAGCGGCGCTGGCGCTCAAACACCTCACTGAAGAGCCACCCCGCCCGCGGCTGCTCAACCCGCGTCTCAGCCCAGCGGTTGAAGCGGTTCTTTTACGGGCTCTGCGGAAACAGCCAATGGAGCGATATGCTACCGGTCGAGAAATGCTCTCTGCTCTGGAACACGCATTGGCACCGGACCTTCATACTCAAGATGCCTCCGTTCCGCAGCCGATCGCACAAGAAACCCAGGTTTTTCGCACTTCGCGCACTACCCCTCCAGAGCGCAAAGCCCCGCCGGCCCATATTAATCCACCGGTCGTGCAGCCAGGCTACCCGCGAAACGAGGGCCAAACTGCTGTCCAGGATGCTGGCGTGTATCCTGGGCAAACGCATACGCAAGTGCGTGGCTATGCGAATTCCGGGCAGTTGCCTCCCACTGGAGCCGCCAACGTTCGGCCGGCTTATGTTTCCGCCCCGCCGCCTGTTACCTATGGAAATTCACTCCCTCCAGCGGATCCACTCAGCGCCCGCCGGTCCCGTTTTGGGGGGCGGTTTATCGGGTGCCTGGGACTGCTGCTGTTGGTGGCGGTCCTGGCGATATTTGCCAGCGCCGCTGCCAGTTCCCTAAAACTTCCGAACCTCTCGATTGCCCAGCTTCTTGCACCCCTGTTCGCGGCTGCTCCGGAGCCTTCGGCTACCCCAACCCTAACATCTCAACCGTCCGGCACGCCAGTCCCGCCGACGGAAACGCTCGCCCCCACCGCCACCAATGCACCTACAGCCACATCAGTGCCACCCACGCTTACGGCGACTATCACAGAAACACCTGTACCAACTGCTACAGGTACTCCCATACCACCAACCGCTACCGGGGTGCCTGCCACCAGCAGCCCGGTTTTTTATCTTCTCCTGGCGCATCAGAAACAGGATGGTTTCGTTTTGGTCAACACGGGCAAGAGCACCATTCCCCTTGCGCCGCTTGAATTGTTTGACAACCAGGAGAAAAAGGTAATATCCGGCCCTGACTGGGGCATCGAGGCGCTCAAGCCCGGGCAGTGCGTGGGGGTATTCCTAGAGGGCAGCTCTCCCAAAGTTCCATCGAATGTACGCTGTGACCCGACCGGCGAGATCCTTACGACCCGCAACAGCTTTTGGAGGGATAATATTATTGTGCAATTTAACGGCGCACAAATCGCCAATTGTCCCTTCGAACCTTCGAAGTGCGGCTTTAACACCAAAACCGAATAATTCGTTCCCGTATCTTTGCCATCCTGATGCGGGCTCATGCGGAACCGCAAGGAAAGTACAACAGCCGCTATCCGATCCTTTCACGTGTCAACGAAGGTTCGATGCAACCTAATTGGGCAATACCTCACTGTGATCGTTAAAAATAGGAGATAGGCATGTCGAAATCCGTTTTAGCCGCCCAACTATATACCGTTCGCCAATTTGCTCAAAATGCCAAAGAACTTGCGCAGAGTTTGCAGAAGATCCGGGCAATTGGCTACAAAAGTGTGCAGGTTTCGGGGATTGGCCCCATCTCTCCGGCAGAAGTAAAGCGCATTGTCGATGATAACGATCTATCCATTTGTAATACCCATATTGCTTACGATATTCTACACAATAACCTTCCGCAAGTTATCGAGCAGCACCAGCTGTGGAACTGCAAGCACGTCGCCGTTGGCAGCATGCCGGTAGAATTTCGAAATGGCGAGGCAGGCTTTCATCGCTTTGCTATGGAGGCCAATAAAATTGGTCAGGAGTTAGACCGCGCGGGGCTCACGTTCAGCTATCACAATCACAGCTTCGAGTTCATTCGCTACGGACATCGCACCGGCCTGGATATTATCTTTGAGGAGAGCGATCCGCGCTATCTGAAAGCTGAGCTGGATACGTACTGGATTCAACATGGGGGCGCCGATGTGGCTGCCTGGATTCGAAAAGTCAAAAACCGTATGCCGGTCGTTCACTTAAAAGATATGGCGGTCATCACTGAAGGCTGGAACGTGCAGCAGATCATGGCGGAAGTCGGCGAGGGAAACCTAAACTGGCAGGAAGTGCTGGCGGCATGCCAGGAAGCGAATGTGGAATGGTATGCTGTTGAACAGGATGTCTGCCAGCGCGACCCATTTGAGAGCTTACAAATCAGTTATCAATATTTAAAAGCCGCGGGTATTGAGAAATCATAGGACGCGAACCTATTATTGATCATTCTTGTCAAACCGTTGATGGAATGTTACTAAATTTATACATAACTTTAAGCGGATTTTTATATTTCGATGATATAGTACCTTTATAAGGGAATATTTGCGATTATTTGTTGTTTTGCAAAAGAAAGGATTGGCGCTAGATGTTTTGGAATCCGATGTACTTTATCTTCGCCCTTCCCGCGCTGCTGCTGGGAATGTGGGCGCAGTTCAAGGTGCAGTCTTCCTTTCGGAAGTACTCTCAGGTGCGCAGCATAGTGGGTCTCAGCGGCGCAGAAATTGCGCGCCGCATGTTGGATATGAGCGGGTTATACAACGTTCCGGTTGAGATGACAAATGGGTTCTTGAGCGACCATTATGACCCATCTCACCGGGTGCTGCGCCTCAGTCCCGATGTTTATCGCGGGAACAGCCTGGCTTCTGCTGGTGTCGCCGCTCATGAGGCTGGGCATGCCCTCCAACACCAGGATGCCTACCTGCCTATGCAGATCCGCTCGGCGATTGTTCCTACGGTACAGATTGGCAGCTGGTTAGGGCCCATTATCTTTATCGTTGGCCTGTTATTGAACTATACCCCGCTTGCCCAGATAGGTCTGATTTTGTTCGCTGCGGTAGCTGTTTTTGCCATCGTCACCCTGCCGGTCGAGTTCAATGCCAGCCGCAGGGCAAAAGCATGGCTGGCTGACAGTGGGATTCTTTACCAGAACGAAATGGGAGGGGTGAATTCTGTGCTAGACGCTGCCGCGCTAACATACGTGGCGGCCGCGGTTCAAGCCGTCTCAACCTTACTCTATTACGTGTTCTTACTATCCGGAAGCCGGCGGCGATAAGATTGCCGTTCGGTAAGGCAGTGGGAGGTTTTGGCCAGGTTGCCCAAGCCTCCCACTGCTTTTTTGTTTATAATTACGCGGTGTCTCTATCAAAATGGTTCATCCTGCTGCGAGCAAGCCTGTTCGCAGCAGTCTTGCTCGCGGCCTGCCAGCCCATTCCCATCCCCGTTCAATATAATGCTGCCTGGCAAACGGCTGATCTGCGGGTTTTCGAAGCGCCAAACCTTTCCGATCCGTCTTACGATCTGGTTGCTGCCTATGCCCGCCTTACCGCAACCGATCTCGAACTTCGTTTCGACCTGCTTGGTTCTCCGGACCCGTTTGATTACGATCTATATGTGATAATCGAGACCGGCCAGGGAGGGAATGGCCATCTCCCGTTAAACCCCCAACCTGACATCGACTGGGATATTGCGCTGGGGTTTCCTGCTCAAGGTTTACCGAGGGCTTTCGATGTCAATGGAAGCGCTTTGCAAATCCGCCCGCGCATCCAACGAGACAGCGTTCTGGACGCAGCTACCGTCCGGCTGAGCCGGAAAGAACTGTCCGGCGACCCAATGCGTTACAAAGTATATGCATTTATCGCCAAAGCTGGTGAAAACCAGGTGGCAGATCGTATTGGCCCGCTGCTCGCTGCTGGCCCAGCACAAGAGATACAGGCGCCGCTATCGCTCGCCTTTTGGGATGCGTTTCCAGCCGCCACGCCGGCGCAGGCACTGCGCCGCTGGAGCGGCGCCCATACCGGCCCGTATGGCCAGCGCCACGGCCTGAGCATTCTGTTACAGGCAGCGGCACAAAGCAGCATTCCCATTGCCATCCTCGATATAAAACGCCCCGAGCAGCTTTCGGCATTAGAGGCGGTCGGGGGTATGACTACCATCCGGCAGCTTCAGCAAGACAACTTACTATTACTGCCCGATCTGGCATACGGTGACCCGCAGGTTTCGCAAGCCAGCCTGCAAATGAGCCGTACAGCAGGTCAGCGCTTCAGCCTCTCCTCCAGCCCATTTCTTTACAGTACGACACCGGGTACCTCAACAGACGTTCAGGATTTTTATAAAACGACCCGGGCAGCGTTTACGCTTCTACAAGACGACCGTCATGTACTCAAGTGGCACAACATTCGCCTGGTTCCTATACAGGGGCTCACCACGCTCGACGATGTTCAGGTGGATGAAGAAGGCTTGACCCTTGCTACCCGGGCTGCATTGATAAACGCGGCCCTCTCCCCTGACCCTGCCAATCTGGTGGTATTAGGCGGCGACCTACCCAACAGCCCGTGGGGCGATTCTCTGATCGCCGGGCCTGCTTTCCGTTATATTGCCGGGCATCCCTGGATCCATGCAATGGATGCGGATGACCTGCTTCATTTCCCGACCATCGATGGCGTACCCGAATGCCCCGATTTGCTCTGTCTACCCGCGCAAGAAACAGCCTACCCACCTCAGACGCAGATTCGCCAGTCATTGCAGTCTGCACCCGCTGGGCTGTTCCGCAGCCTGGCGTGGCAAACCTACCTCAGCCTGACGGAGCCCACAACCGATCCTCGTTTGCGAGCACTGCGCGCCGGATATTTGGGGCAGGTTGGGCCGCTCCTGGCCGCCGCCCGCTGGAACGCCGCGCCAGCAGACCAAGCTTCCTGCACAGAGGATGTCAATTGGGATGGGACAGCCGAGTGCATTCTATCCTCTCAAAACAGCTTTCTCCTCCTCGACCCAGTGGGCGGACGCCTGGTTTTTGCCGCGGCTCGCATTGGTAATGAACCATTTGAAATTATCGGTCCGCGTTCCCAATTCGTCGTTGGCCTTGGCGATGCGCTCGAATGGCGTCCTGAACTCGGCCTGGCGGGCGATCCACAAGAGATCCCCGGCGCATTTGCTGACTCATCTGAAATCTGGCAAAGGTACCAGACGGAAACCAAACCGGGTGAGATAATTCTGACAAATTCGCTTAATGGCACGCGAAAAATTTTCCACCTGACCGAGGAAGGCTTCCTGGTATCCATTGAGAGCCAGCAGACAGGTCTCACGCATATCCCCCTGGCCCTTATTGACCGCCAATCCTTTGAGCCGGGTGGGTTCAGTCGTTATCGTCTCAATCAGGCTTCGTTATCTTCCGAATCACAAATCAATGCCTGGGAATTGGAATCAGGGATTGGCTTACAGATCACAACGAAAGGCGCTGAGGGGACAATCCACAGTTTTGCCGACAGCCGCCGGCTGCTCAAGGACCCAGAAGACCCAAACACAGGCTACCCTCCTGGACATTTCATACCCTTTCCCCTGGCAGTCATTGAACTTCAACCGCAAGGAAATTATTCGGTCGAAATTCACCTGGGCAAGCACTAATGGAGCCTTTCTCTATTGTGTCGATTTGCACAATTTTCACCTTTGTGATAAAGTATCTTCAAGTAATTACAGATTTGAGAATGTAGCGAACGGTAAATAGACACAGATCACATCTAAATGGAGGAAGCGGGATGGAAACTTCTACTTCTATTCCTGAAATCATTGTCGGACGGCTGCCGGTTTACCTGCAAGCCCTGGAGCATATGCTCGGCAAGGGCATTTTCACTACATCATCTCAAGAACTGGGTGAGGTTATTGATATATCCGCAGCCCAGATCCGTAAGGACCTTTCCCAATTTGGTGAATTTGGCAAACAAGGGAAGGGGTATCACATCCCCTATCTGGTCGAGCAGTTACGTTCCATCCTGCATGTCGATCGTGTTTGGGACATGGTCGTGATTGGTGCTGGCAACCTTGGGCATGCCATCGCTCACTATCAGGGATTTATCAATCACGGTTTCCGCGTGGTGATGATCTTCGATAACTCCCCAGAACGCATCGGTACAAAGATTGCCGACATCACCATCCAGGATTCGGCGGATGTTATCGACGCGGTACAACAGGCTGGGATCAAGGTGGCTATGCTGACCGTACCAGCATCCGCTGCTCAGGCGGTTACCAACGATCTAGTCAAAGCCGGGATTAAGTCGATCCTCAATTACGCGCCCATCACGATCGCCGTTCCCCCGGACGTCCACGTCCAATACGTTGACCCGGTTATCTATCTCCAGCGAATGACGTATTATCTGGATTAAAAGGGAAACGCATTGGTTTTGTAAATTTGATCGCCAATAACCAATCGTTGGTTGCCATAAAAAAACGCGAGCCGGGCTCGCGTTTTTTATCATCAGGTAGCGATCAGGCTTCGTCGCAGGACATCCCGCATCGCCAGCGCGCGCGCGGCGCCTTCCGCCGTACATGTGGTTGGATTATCAACTAAATAGGCAGGTATGCCCAGCGCCCGAGTCAGGAATTTATCAATACCACGCAGCAGTGCGCCGCCGCCACACAACGCCACTCCCCGGTCGATAATGTCCGAGATCAGTTCAGGGGGGGTGCGCTCCAAAACACGCCGGGCGGTGTTTACTACCTCGTTCAACGGTTCCTGAAGTGCTTCAACAATATCATCCGTGGTCAATGAAACTGGTCGTGGCAGACCACTCACCTGGTCCTGGCCTTGTACTTCCATGGTTTGCTGCTGGTCCTGCGGAACAGCAGCACCAATTCGGATCTTTAATAACTCAGCGGTGGGCTGACCAATCACAATTCCATACTTCTTGCGTACATAGCTGGTAATGGCTTCATCCATTTTGAAGCCACCGGTCCGTGATGTATCAGCCCGGACGATGTCATTCATGGCCAGCACCCCTGCCTGGATCGTCCCGCCCCCTAATGATAAAATCATGTTCCCTGAGGGGGTTGCAATGGGTAAGTCGATGCCTAACGCTGCGGCAAGGGGCTGGTAAACCATAAAGACCGAGCCGGTCGAGCCTAACCCGGCCTCATGCACTGCCCGGCTCTCCACGCTGGTGACTCCGTACGGCACTGTCAGCATGATTTTTGGCGGGAAAATCTGCATCGGTCCAGCGATCTTGTTTTTCAGCAGGTGCTTTAAAAAGTTCTCAGTCACTTCAAACCGCGCAATTACGCCATGTTGAAGCGGCCGGACAACCTCAATATTATCCGAAACGCGCCCAAGCATATCGCGTGCAGATTGGCCCGCCTCGACCATTTTCTGTTCGTTCACGACGATCGCCACAACTGTTGGTTCTTGCAACAGAATCTGGTTACCTTCGGCAATCACCGTATTCATGGTGCCGAGATCGATTCCGAGTTCTCTGCTAAAGCTAAAGAGTGGCATATAGTTACGGTTCTCTCCCTTATTGGGGACTAGGAGCGCCGGCCCTCACGGAAACGGCGAGCTGCATCGAGTCGTAGATTTGAGCGTTTTAGCGCGGCCTGGATTTCAGGTATGTGTCAGGGTCTTTCCCAACCCCTGCCTTTAATGACTCTTCGGCCTGCTTGCGGGCTTGTTCCGCACGATGGATATCGATCTCGGCAACATTTTCTGCCGCATCCGCCAATACCGTAATCTGGTCTGGTTGCACTTCAGCCACCCCACCGGAGACGGTAAAATACGCGTCTTCTCCTTTTGATCGAACTCGAATTACACCAAACTGCAATACGGTCAGAACCGGAGAATGGTTCGGGAGAATGCCCATTTCTCCAGCGGCCCCGGGTAAGTACAACCATATCCGGTTCTCCCTGGTAGACAATCCGGTCCTGTGAAACGATTTCGCAGCGAATTGGCATGAAAACTCCTACCTTACCCTTACAGCGCGAACCGCGACACTTATATTTGTATCGCATTTACTATTGGCCGCAATTACTATTGCGCCGCAATTACTATTGCGCCGCTTCCAATTCCTTTGCCCGCTCGACTACCTCTTCGATCCCGCCAACCATGTAGAAGGCCTGTTCAGGTAAATCATCGTGCTTGCCGTCTAGAATCTCGCGGAAGCCGCGCACGGTTTCGCGCAGCGGTACATACCGCCCCTGGCGCCCGGTAAACTGTTCCGCTACAAACATCGGCTGTGACAAGAAACGCTCGATCTTGCGCGCTCTTGAGACAATCAGTTTATCGTCTTCATTCAATTCGTCAAACCCGAGGATAGCAATGATATCCTGTAAATCCTTGTAACGCTGCAGCATCCGCTGCACTTCACGCGCAGTATTATAGTGATCCTCACCTACGATTAGCGGGTCCAGGATACGCGAGGTAGATGTGAGTGGATCGACGGCTGGAAAAATCGATTTTTCTACGATTGCCCGGTCAAGGGCAATGGTTGCGTCCAGGTGCGTGAAAGTAGCCACCGGCGCCGGATCGGAGTAATCATCCGCCGGGACATAGACGGCTTGCATGGAGGTAATCGACCCGTTCTTTGTCGAGGTGATCCGCTCCTGTAACTCACCCATTTCGGTCGATAGGGTCGGCTGGTACCCCACTGCTGAAGGCATGCGTCCCAGCAGCGCCGATACTTCAGAACCAGACATGGTAAATCGGAAAATGTTATCGATGAACAGGAGCACGTCCCGACTCTGGTCACGGAAATATTCCGCCATCGCCAGGGCAGTCAACGCGACACGCAATCGTACGCCAGATGGTTCATTCATCTGACCGAAAACCATTACGGTGTCCTTCATTACGCCTGACTCAAGCATCTCCCGATACAGCTGTGTCCCTTCGCGAGTGCGCTCACCGACCCCGGCAAATACGGAATTGCCCTGATGCACTGTAGCAATGGAGCGGATCAATTCCATAATGATGACCGTTTTGCCTGTACCCGCGCCGCCAAAAATGCCGGTTTTTCCGCCTTTGGTGAATGGCGCAATCAGGTCGACCACTTTGAGACCGGTTTCAAACACATCTACGCGCGTCGACTGCTCTTCGAAGGAAGGCGCCGGCCGGTGGATCGGATAAAACAGTTTCGCATCAACCGGTCCCTTATTGTCGACCGGCTGGCCAAGCACGTTGAAAATTCGCCCCAAGCCAGCATCGCCTACCGGCACCATGATCGGCGAGCCGGTGCGCCTAGCCGGCACACCGCGCTGCAAGCCATCCGTGCCGCCCATCGAAACCGTGCGGACCCGACTATTACCCAGGTGTTTCTGTACCTCTAAAACGAGCAACTTTTTATCATCCAGAGGGATTTCAATTGCCTCATAAATCTCGGGCAAATCACCCTCCGAGAATTCAACATCCACAACACCACCCAGGATCTGTACCACTCGCCCTATATTTTTTTGATCCATAAAATCTTCCTCGGTTTAGCCGTTCTCCAGCGCTTCTGCGCCGCCGGAAATATCCAGCATCTCGTTGGTAATTAACTGCTGGCGCAGTTTGTTATATTCTAGTTGCAGATTCCCGATCAGATCATTCGCACTCGCGGTTGCGTTACGCATTGCAAGCATGCGAGCGGCATGCTCGCTGGCTTGCGCGGAAAGGATCGCCTGATAAATCTGTATTGCGGTAAAACGCGGTACGATCTGATTGAGCAATTCTTCCTGGTCAGGCTCGTAGGTAAATACCGCGCTCGACTGATGATGGGTGACATTGTAATTTTGCAGGTTTTTATCTTCGCTGTATGTCACTTCTAATGGAAGAAGCTTGCGCATGGTCGGCCGCTGCGTCACCATGTTGACGAACTCCGTATAGGCTACATACACCTGATCAAAGATGCCTTTTTCAAAATCCTCAACCACCAACCGGCCGATCGCTGAGACATCCGCAAAAGTGGGTGGATTGGGCAAGTTCGTGAATTCGGCCACTACGCTCTTCCCACGCCGCAGCAGCATATCGCGGCCTTTGCGTCCCACGGTCACGTAACTAACCGGGACAGGCGACTTCGCAAATGCAGATAAGGCCTCGCGCATGATATTCACGTTGTATGCACCGGCCAACCCGCGGTCCCCGCTGACCAACACCACCAACACGTTGCGAACTTCATTCCGTTCTCGAAGCAGCGGGTGCAGATGCGTATGGCCCGGCTGCCTTGCCAGGTGTATCAGCACCTTCCACGCCTTTTCGGCATAAGGGCGTGTGGCCAGGGTAGCCTGCACGGCTTTGCGCACATAACTGGCGCTGACCGTTTCCAGGGCCTTGGTAACCTGGGCCAGGTTCTTGATACTCCGCACACGCAGACGCAGTTCTCGAGTAGATGGCATACGTTCTACTTCCAGCTCAAGTTAAATTCATTCAAAGCGTCCCGGATTTTGGCATCCGTTTCTTGGGTAATCAGCTTTTTCTCCAGGATGTCGTGGTTGATCTCCGGATAGCTGGTTTCCATGTAGCGCAGTACATCTTCCTTCCAGGCCCGCACGCGATCCACGCCAATCCCATCTAAAAAGCCATTGGTACCGGCGAACAGCAAAATCACTTCTTCATCGAGCTGGTAGGGCTTGTACTGGGGCTGCTTGAGCACTTCTTGCAGGCGTTGCCCGCGGCTGAGTTGAGATAGCGTCGCCTTATCCAGGTCAGAACCGAACTGGGCAAAGGCTGCCAGGGACCGGTACGCAGCCATATCCAGACGCAACCGGCCTGCTACCTGGCGCATGGCTTTCCGCTGCGCATCGCCGCCCACCCGCGACACCGAGATACCGATGTTCAAGGCCGGCCGGATGCCGGCGTTAAACAAATCGGACTCGAGATAAATCTGGCCGTCCGTGATCGATATAACATTAGTTGGTACATAGGCTGAAACATCGCCCAGTAACGTTTCGATGATTGGCAGCGCCGTTAATGAGCCGCCGCTGCCACGAACTTTGACCGGTTTGCAATTCTCCGCATCGGTCCTATCTTTTTGATCGATCTGCGCATCGTGTTTCGAAAGCGGCCCGCCGTACACTTTAGCATTCACCGCGTCCGTCTCCGCGGCGAGATCGCCGCTAAAATCCTTCGGTACAATCACATATTGATCAGCCAGGCGAGCGGCGCGTTCTAAAAGGCGCGAGTGCAGGTAAAACAAATCACCAGGATACGCTTCGCGTCCTGGCGGACGGCGCAGCAGCAAGGAGACCTGCCGGTAGGCCCAGGCATGCTTCGAGAGATCATCATAGATCACAAGCGCGTCACGGCCTGTTTCCATAAATTCCTCGCCGATTGCGCAGCCTGCATATGGGGCGATATACTGCATGGCGGCCGGTTCATCCGCTGCCGCCAAAACGACGATCGTATGCTCCATAGCGCCGGCTTTTTCCAACACGGAAATATAGCGCGCCACGGCCGCTTTTTTCTGACCGATGGCCACATAGATACAAATCAGATCTTTCCCTTTTTGGTTGATGATCGTATCGAGCGCCAGGGCCGTCTTGCCCGTCTGGCGGTCGCCGATGATCAATTCACGCTGCCCGCGGCCAATCGGAATCATCGCATCGATCGCGATTATCCCGGTCTGGACAGGTGTATTTACGTCCTGCCGGTAAATTACCCCAGGCGCAATCCGCTCGATCGGCCGGTAGCCGCTGTGTGCGATCGGGCCTTTGCCATCGATCGGCTCGCCTAAAGCATTCACCACGCGGCCCACCAGACCATTTCCAACCGGAACAGATGCGATCCTGCCGGTGGTATATACAGTCATGCCTTCGATGATGGTCGAATACTCACCCTGGATAATAACCCCAACGTTATCCTCTTCCAGATTGAAGGCGATGCCCATTACACCGTTCGAAAAAGCTACCAGCTCTTGCGAACGAACCTGTGAAAGCCCGCGCACCCTGGCAATACCATCCCCGGCTTCCGTCACGGTCCCAACATCCCGTACCTCGTAATCCGATTGGTACGTATCGATTTTCTTTTGCAAATCCGAGGTGATCCGCTGTATCAGATCAGACATTTACCCTCCCGGTTGGATAAGGATAACGATAGATAGCTCATTAATAATTTCGAATATCTTCCACACAGGAAGCGTCCATACGTTTTAAAAGTGCTACAAGCAATTTCACTGCCTGGTCGTAATCATCGCGATGGATGATCGAGCTGTGCGAGTGAATATGCCTGGCCGGCACTGCAATTACCACGGTGGGAACGCCTGTGTGGTGCAGGTGAATGGCTGCTCCATCGGTGGCTCCGCCTTCGATCACCGAAGTCTGGATCGGAATACCCTGTTCTTTGGCGGTGTCCATGACCAGGTCGCGCAGTTTCAGGTTTGGAATCATACGCGCATCATACATTAATACGGTTGGGCCTTTGCCAAGTTGAACGGTGCTTTCGTCTTTCCTCACCCCAGGTACATCCCCGGCTATATCCGACTCGAGCACAATTGCTACATCCGGGTTTACCGCTGCGACACTGGTGGTCGCCCCGCGCAAACCCACCTCTTCCATCACCGTCGCGGCAGCGTAAATCACGTTGGGGTGGGGCTGCTCTTGTAGTTCTTGAAGCGCCGAAATCATCAATGCCACGCCGACCCGGTCATCAAATGCCTTTGAAAGATAACTCTTGCCGTTCGCAAGGATGACGAAATCGGCGCGGGGAATAATTGGATCACCCGCACGCACGCCGGCGGCTTCAACTTCTTCCAGGCTGGTCGCCCCGATATCGATGTACATCTCCTTGCGCTCGACAACCTTTTTGCGTTCCTCAGCCGAAAGCATATGCGGCGGTTTGACCCCGATAACGCCGACAACATCCCCCAGGCGCGTTTTGATCACCACCCGCTGGCCCAATAACACCTGATCGAACCAACCACCCAGCGTGATAAACTTGATGTATCCTTCTGCGGTGATCAACTTGACCATAAAGCCAATTTCATCCATATGGCCGGCGAGCATAACCCGCGGCCCATTTTCCAGGCCGGTCTTACGGCATATGATGCTGCCCAGTTGATCTTGTGAAAGCTCGCCTAGCCCTTCCATTAATCGGCGGGTAACTGCGCGTACCGGGGCTTCATAACCCGGGACACCATGTGCTTCGGTCAATTCTTGCAAAAGGCGGGTAGTTTTGTCCAAGATAATTCCTTTTTGCTTTGCCCCATACTGAGCATATTACGCGACTATCCGTCGCGTACATGCAGGTTTTGTTTTCAGAGAATTCTTAAGAAATGGTGTATTGCGAGTACTATAATACCTGAAAGCCCAACAATTGTCCAGAAGTGGATCTACCCCGTAAAATACTGCAGCGCCAGGCGGAGACGTTCTTCAATATCATCCTGCGGTGCATCCCGCGGGATGGCCTGAATCGCAGTCTGCGCCTCGACAACGCTGTAACCCAGGCCTGTCAGTGCTTCCAAAACCGCCTCATCAATCCCTGCCACGCTGCTCCCCACCATCTCCAGCATATCGCCGGCATGGATGCGGTCCTGCATATGCAGCAGAATCTTTTGGGCGGTACGTTTACCAACCCCAGGCACGCGAGAAAACACCTCGCCCTGCTCATTGACCACTGCCCTGCGGATCGCATCAATCGATAGGGTCGACAGGACTGCCATGGCCAGTCGTGGGCCTACCCCATCCACTCCCAAAAGCAAGGTAAAGTATTCGCGCTCCTGTTCGGTCTCAAATCCGTATAAAGCCAGCAGATCCTCACGAACAATCAGGTGCGTAAACAGGAAGATGCGTTCCATCATTCGCAGCCGGGCACGCAGCGGGGTGGACGCAAAAACCTGCAGCCCTACGCCCCCCACCCGAATAACCAGGGAATGATCTCCAATTCCAATGACTTCGCCTTCGACTGTAGCGATCATATGTTATCTCGCCTCTGGTTCAAAATTTCATATAATACAACCGCGGTTGCTACCGCGAGGTTGAGCGAATCACTCTTTCCCAACATTGGGATGGAAACGACTTCATCGCATAACGCCAGGTGATGCTCCTGCAAGCCCTGTCTCTCACTCCCCATCAGCAGTACCAGCGCGGGTGGGTACTTGAAGTGGTGGAAATCCTTACTGGCCTTGTCGGAAGTTCCCACCACCAGGTAACCATGCCTGCGCTTCCAATCGGCAAATTCATTGAAGCTTGCCCGGGTTAGGGATTGGGTAAAGAGAGCGCCCATACTGCCGCGCACCGCCGAAGGATCAAATGGATCCGTAGATTGATCCAGCAAAATCACACCCTGCCCTCCAACTGCATCGTGCGTGCGCAGAATTGTGCCAAGGTTGCCTGGGTCAGCAACCGCATCTAACGCTACCATGGTATTACTCGCCACAGCGGGACCGGACTCGAGGCGCGCATCTTGTAACGGCAGCCAGCGCTGACGCACCACAGCCGCCAGACCCTGAGGCCCTTCCTTTTTCGATATACGCTCGAATACTTCTGCGCTCACTTCTAAAACAGGCACACCGCGTGATACCTGCTCAGCAACCAGGTTGCGGCCAAAAGTGCTTTTGAGCAGTTCCGGGGCGACCACCAGCGTATCGATCGTCACCCCACCGGCATCCGCCTGCTCCACCGCTTCTGCGACAATACGCAGCCCTTCGATGGTGAACAGCCGGCTCTCCTCGCGAGCCTTACGGTCTTGCAGTTTACGGATCGCTTTAATTCGTTCGTTTGCCAGACTGGTGATCATGTTCTTTTTCCCCTCCAGTCCTGGCCGATCGATCCTTGCGGAGAAAAGCCCTGGAAGTGGTTACTTTGCTCAATCCCTGGGATAATTTAACAGCGCGCGCATCCGGTAGTTCTGCAAGTGGCATACTGCTACAGCCAGGGCATCCGCGGCATCATCTGGGCGAGGAAGTTCAGCAAGCTCCAATATGGCCTGGATCATCATCTGCACTTGCAGCTTTTCCGCCCCGCCATAACCGGTGACAGCCTGCTTAACTTCCAGGGGGGTGTATTCCGCAACAAAAACATCCTTTTGTGCCAGGGCAAGCATTGCCACCCCTCGCGCCTGCCCGACCGCAATCGCGGTGGTCACGTTCCGCTGGAAAAACAACTTCTCCACCGCCCCATGGTCAGGGTGATGGAGAAGCAATATTTCGAGCAGCCGGTTATATAACAAAAGCAGTCGCTTTTCCAGAGCTTCACCCGCCGGAGTCAGGATAACGCCGTAATCAACTACCGCGTAGCCTCCTTGCTCCGTCTCGCGAACCAAACCATAACCGGTCGTAGCAGTGCCTGGATCAATCCCTAGGACCAACATAGGCCCGTTATTCTTCGTTCTCCAAAGCGGCCATAACTTCATCCGAGATGTGCAAATTCGAGTATACGTTCTGCACATCATCCAGCTCTTCGAGCGCTTCGATGCAGCGCATCACCTGCATTGTTTGCTCCGGGCTCAGTTCAACCTCCTGGTTAGCTTCCATGCGCAGCATGGCTTCATCAGGATGAATGTTCGCCGCGCGGATCTGGTCGCTGACCGATTTAAAGGCCTCAACAGGGGCTACAATCTCAATCACATCATCTTCTTGGGTAACATCCTCAGCCCCACCCTCGGCGGCCAGCATAAAGATGGTATCGAAATCCATCCCTTTGGCAGGAATGGAAAAGTATGCCTGGCGTGTAAATTGCCAGCCAACCGAGCCCGCCTCCCCCATATTTCCACCGCTGCGCGATAGGATGTGGCGGATTTCTGCGACCGAACGGTTACGGTTTTCTGTGACGCACTCGACCATTATGGCCACCCCATGCGGACCATAACCCTCGTAAAAAACCTGCTCGAATGCTACTCCTTCTTTGTCAGCACCCGTTCCGCGCCTGATTGCCCGCTCGATATTATCTTTGGGCATATTCTGCGCCCTGGCGCGTTCCACTGTTAATCGAAGGCGGAAATTTGAATCCACATCACTGCCACCCTCACGCGCTGCCAGAACAATCTCGCGCGTCAGGCGCGTAAAAACTTGGCCGCGTTTGGCATCCGCCGCACCTTTCTTACGCTTGATGGTAGCCCATTTTGAATGTCCAGACATACCTTTTTTCTCCTAGATCACACACAAGAATGGGAGTCGCTCCTGCGCTTGATTATACCATGCTTGCGGTCACACAAGAAATGCGGCCTGTTGGTAAACTGCTCTTTTCCCTTTGAAAAATCGGATCAGGTGAGCGCCACGCAACCCCACCCCGCCATCCAAAAGCAAAATACTCGCTCGAAATGGAACGTAGAGAACGTTTACGCTACGGTTACCCTACGCTTTCTGTACGTTTAAACTGTGACCGCTATACGATTCGTTTACAACTACTTTACAACTGCATCAACCGCCCCATTTTTTTTAATTTGTTACTAAAATGTAACTATCTCCTTATCTCAGAAATTACGGACCGCAGAAATCTACGATGAAAGGTTCTTATACATGCTGGCTTTCCACATGCCAAAATTTCTGCTCGTATCGATTCTTGCCGCTTCGCTGATAGGATGCATTATCGGTATGTCTCAGACAACAACACCATTACCACACACAGGCTACATTCCAGGTGCAGTAGAAGGCACCGACACGGTGCCCCCATTAGAAGATTTTGTGCGTACAGTAAAAAATGGCGAAAAGAATTCCATCGTGGGAATCTACGTTCCTGGAATTCTGGCGCTGCCGGTTGGGCAGCAGCCCAAAGACAACGCTGGATACGTCACTCGCAAGCCCAATCAGGTTACCCAATTCAACCTGGCCGGGCGATATGGCACGGTTGGCATCCTGGCCCATAATGACCTTGCCGGAGCGGAGTTTTCCGAGATCCAGCTCAACCAATATGTCGTGGTGATTTATGGGGACGGTCACGAGGACCATTACCAGGTCACGGAGTTTCAAAAATACCAGGCGCTATCCCCGACCAGCACTTTCTCTGATTTCATCAATATGGATGGTTCTGGTGAGCGCCTGACTGCCGCTAAATTATTCACCCGCGTCTACGGACCCGGCAAGCGGCTGGTCTTCCAAACTTGCATCGATGCCAATGGCGATGCCTCCTGGGGCCGCCTGTTCATCATCGCCGCACCTGCGACGGCACCTCAAACATCCGCTGCGCAACAGCCTTCTTTCTGGCTCAAATTCCCCAGCTTCGGTGTAGCAACCCGATAGACTGTTATCCAAAAATAAACGAGGGCCACCGTCTGGTGGCCCTCGTTTTCAATTAATTGCGTTTTCTATTTTCCGCTGCTCGGCACAACCGGGTTGACTAAACTACCGACACCTTCTACCGTAACTTCAACTTCATCTCCGGCTTGCAGCGCACCGATTCCAGCGGGTGTGCCAGTAAGGATCAGGTCACCCGGTTCGAGAGTCATGACCGAAGAGATGAAGGCGATCAACTGTTCAACCGGGAACATCATTTCCCGGGTCGAGGCCATCTGACGCATCTCACCATTCACCCGGGTTTGCACCAACACGTCCGCCGGGTCAAGCTCTGTCTCGATCCACGGTCCAAGCGGGCAGAAGGTGTCGAAACCTTTGCCGCGCGTCCACTGCCCATCGCGTCGCTGCAAGTCGCGCGCGGTAACATCATTTGCCACGGTATAACCTAAGACGTACTCCAACGCCTCTTCGGCCTGGATCCAGCGGCCCTTGCGCCCAATCACCACGGCAAGTTCTCCTTCGTGCTCTACCTGCCGTGATTGGGGGGGCAGCACGATGCTCTCCCCCGGCCCTATTACCGCTGACGGCGGTTTCAGGAACAACAGGGGGATTTCAGGCACTTCCACGTTTTGCTCGCGGGCATGCTCGGCATAATTGCGCCCCACGCAAATGATCTTGCCTGGCTGCACAGGAGCCAATAAACGGGCCATATGCATTGGGATCTCAGCATCCAGGCGGCGGAACTCGCCAAACGGCGCGCCTTCAATCGGGCCGATTTTATCCTCATAGACCCAGCCATAGCGAGGGGCATCCGAGCCAGTCTGGTAGCGAATGAAGCGCATATTTACTGTCCTTGCCAGTCTCCGCCCACGTTGATCTCAATGTCCACCGGGGCGTTGGGGTCAAATTTATTTTCGATGCGCGCTTCCGGCACCTTAAACGTCTCTACCAGCAATTTGATGGTATAGGGATTGCCGGTGTAATCGACAATGGTGGTATTGGTATACGCCCGGTCGGCATTCGCTTCGCTGACGATATTCACGCCCAGCGAACGCAGCAGCTCGCTGGCCTTTGCGGCCGTGCCTGCCTGGCTGGTGGCATTTTTGATGATCACTCGCGCGCCTTCCGCTTTCATCAAATCAACCGCGGAGCCGCTGTCGGCGCTGGGGCCGTACTGGCTGCCGGTGACAAACACCTGGTCGCGGAGCATGCGAATGCGGTCTGGAACGGGCACCAGCACTTCCTGCTTACCGTCCGCAGTGTTGGCGGTAACGTAGTTGATATCCATGTGCGGGTCGAAGACCCCGCGCTTGATCTTCGCCGGGTCGATCTGCGTGCCCAGCCAGGCCAGTTGGAGCACCTGGTCGAGAGTCAGGTTGGTGCGGATACCGGAGGATAGATCCTTGTACAGCTGTGGGGCCTTGGAAACCAGCATAGGGAGCTGGTTGAAGGTCACAATCTGGTCGCGCAGCGCCATGATTACTTCCTGCTGGCGTTTGGAGCGGTCGAAATCGCCATCCTTGGTATAGCGCATGCGGGCATAAGCCAGCACGGTGGCACCATCCAGCGCCTGCACGCCCACCTGCAGCTTTCGGGTGTTGCCCTTGCCCACCGGATCGACCGTGATCTCTTCCTTGATATGCATATCCAGCCCACCCAGCGTGTCGATGAACTTGACAAAGGAATTGAAATCGACCAGCGCGGCGTAGTCGACGGGCACGCCAACGAACTGCTCAACGGTCTTCATCGCCAGGCCCGCGCCGCCGCCCGGCAGCTTGCTGCCCTCGCCCAGCGGGTACGCGGTGTTGATGCGGTGATAGCCAAACCCAGGGATATTGACCCACATATCGCGCGGGATAGAGAGCATCCCGGCGGTCTTGTTCATTGGATCGACGGTGAGCAGGATCATGGTGTCGGTGCGAGGGATGTCAATGCCCTCCAGCCAATCACGGTAATCCATGCCCATCAACAGCAGGGTCACCCGGTCGGTCCCATTCCATTTGGGGATCTCGACGCCGTTCCCGGTGGTATCCAGCGGGGCAAGCTCGCCGGGGCCAACCGTGGCGGTGGTCTGCGGGTCACCCGGGTTGGCAGCAGATTGAGTTTCTTTACCGGTGGCCTGAGCCATCACCGGCAGGGTGTTCCCCATGTTGATGATGCTGGTCTCCAGGAAGAATGCCCGGGCGAAGTTATAGGTTACCAGCCCGGCGACAATGGCGAGGACAAAAAAAACAGCCAGCAGAATGATTGTGCCCCGTTCCTTGAAAAAGGCAGGGCGAGTTGTCGGTTTATTTGGAAGTGACATGCGTAACGAAAAACCTCTTGTTTGAAATTCGGAGCGAACAGCATAATTGTAACCCGGAAACGGGGTGTTGGAGCAACGATTTTTTTATGGCAGGGGTCATCGAAGTGAAGGCCACGATAGGGCGTGGAAACCACACCCCTACAGGTGCTTCCTTATGGGGCAGCCCCGGTCCAATCGGGGCCGATGATGGCTTCTACATCTACATCGGCGGCGGGATCGTAGGCGCTCTTGATGCGACTTTCGGATATGTTGAGGACTTGCATTATGTAGCGGATGGTGTAAGGGTTACCGGTATGGTCGATGAAGGTGGTCTGGCCGACAATTTGGCTGGCGCTGCTCTCGCCTACCGCGGTGACACCTTTCTCGCGCAGCAGCTGGCTGGCGGCTTTGGCCTGTTCCGGTTTGCGCGTGCCGTTCATCACCAGCACCTTGGCATTCTCGGCCTTCATCAAGTCCACCAGCTCCCCGCCGGCGGCAGGGCCCAGCGGACCGCCGCCAAAAACCTGGTCGCGCAGGATGCGAATCCGGTCGCGGTTGGGTAAAATGACACTGGCCGCGCCATCTTTGGTCATCACGGTGGCGTACTGCACGTCTTTGTGGGGGTCGAGAACGCCGCGCTGGATGTCTTTCTCGTCTACCTCGGCTGCCAGCAAGGCCAGTTGGATGACCTGGTCGAGGGTGAGGTTGGTGCGGATGCCAGAGGAAAGCTCGTGGTACAGTTTGGGCGATTTCTGGATCAACATGGGCAGCTGGTTAAAATCGAGGATCTGGCTGCGCAATGCCATAATGACTTCCTGCTGGCGGCGAGAGCGATCAAAGTCACCGTCCTCGGTGTAGCGGTTACGCGCATAGGCCAAAACGGTGGCCCCGTCCAGGGTCTGGACGCCGGGCTCGAGGGTGCGGGTGTTACCCGGGCCGATTGGGTCAACCTTGATAGGCTCTCTGATGTGCATATCCAGCCCGCCAAGCTCATCGAAGAAGCGGACAAAGGCGTTGAAATCGATCAGAGCGGCAAAATCGACGGAGACCCCCACGAAGTTCTCGACCGTCTTCATGGCCAGGCCAATGCCGCCGCCGGGCATTTTGTACATTTCGCCATCGCGGTAGGCGGTATTAATGCGGTTGTAACCAAACCCGGGGATATTGACCCACATATCGCGCGGAATGGAGAGCATCCCGGCGGTCTTCTTGACCGGATCGATGGCAAACAGGATCATGGTATCGGTGCGCGGAATGTCGACGCCCTCCAGCCAATCGCGGTAGTCCATACCCATCACCAGCAAGGTCACCTGGCGCCCGCCCTGCCATTTGACAGGCGCGGGGGCCGCCGGCAGCGCGGGCGGCTGCGCGGAGGGGGTGCTGCCTGGATCGGATGGGGTCGTCGCGATGTCAGGGGTCGCTGCGCCGGGCGTCAGAACAACCGGGTCTTCGGGGATGGGGGGAGCATCACCGACCTGGATTACGGCGGTGGTGGCAAAGAAATCGCGCGACCAGCCGAAGGTGAGGATCCCGGCAAGGGTGGCCAGCACCAGGGACAGGAGGATGATGAGGGGGACGCCCCAATCCGGAGCGGGTTTTGTCGAATCAGGTGGAAGGTTTGAACGAAACATAGAAATGCTGTTATGGTATCTAGCGCCGGGGAACTACCCGGCGAAACGGCATAGGTGTATTGTATCACTGCTTGCAAAGGGAATGAGAACCGCGCTTTGGACAGCAAAGACGAGAGGCGGAGGAGGGGAGCCAATATATTTGTAAAATATCGAGGTAATCACACGGTTTATTTATCGCTCAGTTGCTACGGTGCTACACCGCTACACTTGCTACACTTAGAAGAAATAAAGGTCAATGCGTTGAGATGGATTTCTTTTAAAAATATCTGGCTCTCTATCGACACAGTTTTCATCTTACATCGTTGTTTCTGCTATGTAGTAAACTTAGAAAATTATCATGTAGATCGGATCCTGTGTATGACATATTTATTCTCACTGATGTAGAGGGTGAATATTTGTAAAGATCATCCTCATTTTTATAACCATGTAGATAAACCCCAAAATCAGAAGGGATATTACCTAATGGGTAGCCTGTTAGCTTATTGTCAAGAAGGACAAGGAAATTAAATATTGTCCTTGATATAGTTTGATTTATGGCAAAAAGAAATAATTCCTTTTGTTTTTCATCAAGGTTCAAAAACGATTTTTGAAGTTCGGCTCTTTCTACATCCTGAAAGTTACCAGATGCTTCTTTAGACAAAATATCATACATTGTTTTTTCAGTGGATAAAAAAACATAATTCATAACAATATTTAAGAAAATATTTTCGGCTTCTTTTTGTTGCTCCATCGATACCTCTTTTTACATATACAAGATTGATCATATACTTCTTCTTAAATCATGCAATTGAGATAATTCACTCTCAGATGTTCCTATATCCTTGCAGGCAGAGTTGGGAATATGCACACTTACCATATTACCCCTGTTTCCTAAATAGTGTTACTTAGCCTAACTAGCTATTCTACTTTGATCACACATGTCTAAAACCATTTATCAGCGTCTCAATCATTATACTTTTCTGACGGTCAAAGGATTGCTCATTCTGCTCCTGGTAGGCTTGCTTGGATTGGCCATAGATCTCGGCAGCCGTCCGCCGAGAACTGAAACCATCGAAAAGCTCTTCCAGGGCGTGACGTACACCCGGCGCATCCGATCTAGCCCACGCAAGCTGGTCATCCACGTGGTGGAGATTGATTTGATGGCGCCGGGGGTACACATCCTGGTCACTGGCGGCGACCCAAGCTGCGGCATGGAAACCTGCGCCATGACCACCGGCGAGTTTTTGAAAAAGAACGATCTTCAGCTAGCCATGAATGGCAGCTTTTTCTCGCCATTTTCGGTTGGGACAACCTTTTGGGATTTTTACCCTCACACGAACGATCCTACAGATATCCAGGGGTTGTCCATCTCCAACGGCGTACAGTATTCAGACGACGAAGATGGCTTTGCCAAAATTTGCTTTACTGAAGCGAAGGCCCAAATCACGGAAGATAGCTGCCCAAACGGAACCTCTCAGGCCATTGCGGGACGTGAAATCCTGGTCCGGAACCGGGCGGCGGCGTATTTCGATTACGCGGATGGTCTTCATCCACGGAGCGCGGTGGCGGTTGGTGAGGAGGGGAAACGCTTGTGGTTGATTGTGGTCGATGGACGGCAAGATGGTTATAGTGAGGGCATCGATCTGAATGAACTGGCCGACCTAATCGCCCAGTTGGGCGCAACAGAGGCGCTTAATCTGGATGGCGGCGGCTCGACAACCTTGATAACATCAAAGAATCGCGCTCGCAGCCTGAACGCACCGATCCATACCCGCATCCCGATGCGCCAACGACCGGTCGCGAACCATCTGGGTGTCTATGCGCTGCCGCTGCCTTAGCGGACCCAGTCACACCAGAGCCAGGTGATTTATAAAGAAGTGCAGGTTGACCGACCTGGCGTGGTCAGACCCTGACACTCGCAATATTATTGCGGTGCGCTGGGATGAATAAAAACGATGCGGGGACCAAAATCTAAGGCATCTCGAATTCTTTTACGAGCCGGTTTTCTTCGCCTTCCGGAAGATAAGCGCTCACTTTGACATAGCGCTCGATGCCTGAGCCAAGCAGCTTGCGGCGGAGCAGCTCATCCACCTGGAAGATTCCGGCGATGTTGTTCATCCAGATGTTGATCTGGATGGGTTTATCGGTGCCGTCCAGGATTTCTACCCGATCGATGGCGGCGGCTGAAACGGCATGGATGTCAATTTTCCCGGCCTGGTAAGGGATGCGCGAACGGCCCTGGCTCATATCCAGGGCATCCGCTACGCGCACGATCCCGGCTTCAACGGTGTAGGGCACCCCGCCGCTGCGATGGGCGATGATGGCATGCAGGGTCTCGGATATGACAATGGTCTTTTCTTCTATGGGTAAGAAATCCAGGATGCGATGCAGGATGCCGTTGGCGAGGATGAGGCTAAATTCCTCGTGACCATCGCGGCTGATAGACATGCCCAGGTCGTGGAACAGGCTGGCAAGCAGGATGACCAGCTCAGCATGGTCTTCCGAGAGATCGTAATAGCGGGTGATGGACATGATCACCTGGCTCTTGGCGAGGATGCGCGCCAGACGGAGGGCGATATTGGCGACTATTTGAAAATGAACCGCTCCGTGGTCGGTCATGCCCAGGCGGTCGATGGCGTTTACGTTGATTACGCGCCATAAGGTTTTGATTTCCACATCCTGGTTGATTAATTCGAGGGCTTTCTCAAGGTAACCATTTTTCCGGGCTGGAACATGGATATCGATCTGCGAATACTTTTTTGTTTCCATTTGTATGGTCAAACTCCTATAAAAGTGAGCAGTCAATCAGTCGATCAGTCAATCAGGGATCCGGAAAGAAAGGCCTAGATTGTGCGATCTGCGCAAGGGCAACCCGATTGGTGCTCTTTTCCTTGATTATCGCATGAGCGAGCGGACTGGCTATATCGATTGCAGAATGTTGCGCAGGAAAAACCGCGTGGGAATTTGGGGTTTGAGAAGACCTGAGCTGCTGCGTGTCTTTCCTTGACAAAAACCGTCCACCATTGGTAAAATGAAAATGATTTTCAATATCGTTATGCGGGAGAGGATGGGAATTTGAACGAGCAATGGGAAGCATGGCTGCAAAAATTGCAGGAGAGCGGGTACCGGCTGACCGGGTCGCGGCGGACGGTGGTGGAGATTGTGGCGCGCAGCGAGCGCGCGCTGAGCCCGCTGGAAATTTTCGACCTGGCCCGCGGCCAACATGCCGGTCTGGGGTTGGTGACGGTGTACCGCACGCTGGAGAAGCTGGAGGAGCTGCACCTGATCCAGCGCGTGCACCAGCCGGAGGGCTGCCAGGCGTTTATCGCGGCCTTTACCGGGCACCAGCACCTGATCCTGTGCTCGCGGTGCGGCAAGGTGCAATTTTTTGACGGCGATAACCTGGAAGGTCTGTTCCAGTCGATTGGGCAGGAGACAGGCTACCAGGTGCGGGATCACTGGCTGCAGTTGTTTGGGCTGTGCGCCGGGTGCCGGACGGAAACACAAAATGGTTAGGAACATGAGCGAGCGGCTTTTCATCCTAGGGTTCCTATTCGCACTATTGCTAAACGGCTGCACCCCGTCCGGGCAGGCGACGGCACCGTTAGAGCAGGCAGCGGGGACCGGCAAGCTGAACGTAATTGCAACGACCACCATCGTGGCGGATGTGGTGCGGAACGTGGGCGGGGAACATATCGCGGTGGCTGTTCTGATCGCTCCGGGCACCGACGAGCACGGCTACCAACCCACCCCGCAGGATGTGGTGAAGGTGTCAAAAGCCGACCTGGTCTTTATCAATGGAGCCGGGCTGGAGCAGTTCATCAAACCACTGATGCAGAACGCCGCCAGCCCGGGCCAGCTGGTGTCCGTTTCAGACGGCATTCCTCTTTTGCAAGGGGCGGCAGGCGAGGCTCCCGCAGATGCCTCATCCGAAGGCGACCCGCACGTGTGGACCGACCCGAATAACGTTCTGGTGTGGGTGGACAATATCGAAAAGGCGCTCAAGGCGGCCGACCCGCAGCACAGCGCGGACTATGCGAAGAATGCCGAACAGTACCGCCAGCAGCTGCACGAATTAGACAGCTGGGTACGCGAGCAGGTCAGCCAGGTGCCGCCGGAACGGCGCAAGCTGGTAACCGATCACCTGGTCTTTACCTATTTTGCCAGGCGCTACGGTTTTGAACAGGTGGGCGCTGTGGTGCCCGGTTACAGCACGATGACAGCGCCTTCGGCGCAGGAACTGGCCGCGTTGGAAAGCGCCATCCAGAAGCTGGGCGTGCCGGTGATCTTCGTGGGCAACACGGTCAACCCGGCGTTGAGCGAACGGGTTACGCAGGACACACACACCAAACTGGTGCCAATTCTGACCGGCTCGCTGAGCGAGAAGAACGGGCCGGGAGCCACCTATATCGACTACATAAAGTATAACGTGGGGAAGATGGTGGAAGGGTTGAAGTGAATAGTCGAGCAGTGAGCAGGCGATCAGGCGATCGGTCAATCAGTCGATCAGGGAAGAGGGATACTCTGCTTTTCCCTGATCACTGTTCACTGATTGACTGCTCACTTTCTTAAAGGATGAACTAATGGCAATAATCAAAGAATTCGAACGAACCAATAAAGCCATCCGGCGGCAGCACGCGGAACACCGGGGCGAAGCGCCGATTTTGCGAGTGACGGATTTAACGGTGCGCTATGAAAGCGGCGACGCGCTGAGCGAGATATCTTTCGACCTGGCGCGGGCGATGCGGCTGGCCGTGCTGGGGCCAAATGGGGCCGGTAAGAGCACGCTGCTCAAGGTTATCGCCGGGGTGCTGCCGCCCAGCCAGGGAACGGTGCAGGTGTTTGGCGAGGAGCCCGGGCAGCACATTTGCATCGCTTACGTGCCGCAGCGCAGCCAGGTAGATTGGAATTTCCCGGTCAGCGTGCGGGACGTGGTGATGATGGGGCGCATTGGCAAGCTGGGACTGCTGCGCCGGCCGGGACGCGCGGATTGGGAAGCGGTCGACAAGTCGCTTGAGACGGTGAACCTGACCGGGCTGGGGAAACGGCAGATCAGCCAGCTTTCGGGAGGGCAGCAGCAGCGCATGTTTATCGCCCGGGCGATTGCCCAGGAAGCGGAGATCATGCTGATGGACGAACCGCTGAGCGGGCTGGACATCAACTCGCAGGAGGATATCCTGCACATTCTGGATGACTTGCGCACGCAGCGGGTGACCGTGCTGGTGGCGCTGCACGACCTGAAACTGGCCGCCGAGCATTTCGAAGCCGTGATGCTGCTCAACCACCGCCTGATCGGGCTGGGCACGCCGCAGGAGGTGTTCAGCGAGGCGCATATGGCGGAGGCCTATGGAAGCCACCGCGTACCGGGCAACCTGGTCAGCGGCAGCAATGCGTGGCTGGCGATGGACGACGGCTGCTGCAGCGAGGGGGATGAACATGCTTGAGTTCCTGTTTGCCCCGTTTGGGTATGCCTTTATGGTGCGCGGGCTGGCAGCAGCCGGGCTGGTGGGGGTAATCTGCGCCATTGTGGGCACCTTTATCGTGCTGCGTGGGATGGCTTTCTTCGGCGACGCACTCTCGCACACGATCCTACCGGGGATCGCGGTGGGGTATCTGGTCAGCGGGGGCGCGCGCGAGCCGCTGTTCTGGTGGGCGCTGGCAACCGCGGTGGTCAGCGCGCTGGGCATCGGCGCAATCAGCCGGGGCACGCGCATCCGCGAGGACACTGCCATCGGCATCATCTTCGCGGGGATGTTCGCGCTGGGCATCGCACTGATCTCGACCGTGCGCAGTTATACCGTGGACCTGACGCACTTCCTGTTTGGAGATGTGCTGGGAGTTACGAATAATGACCTGCTGTTTACGGCTGCTTTTGGGGCTGTGATCCTGCTGCTGGTGGTGGCTTTTTACAAAGAGTTCGTGGTGATCTCGTTCGACCCGCTGCTGGCGGCAACCCTGCGGCTGCCCAACCGGCTGCTGGAATACCTGCTGCTGGTGCTGATCGCGGTGACGATTGTGGTTTCCTTGCAAACTGTGGGCGTGGCGCTGATGGTAGCCATGCTGGTCACTCCCGCGGCAACGGCTTACCTGCTCACCCACCGCCTGCCGGTGATGATGGGTCTGGCGGCGCTGATTGGGGCGCTCTCGGGGGTGGTGGGGTTATATTTGAGCTATTATGCCAACATCGCCTCCGGGGCGGCGATCGTGCTGGTGGCAACGGGGGTGTTCCTGGTGACGTTTCTGGTGACACCCAGGCGACATGCGTTGGCAGTCCGAGCCAGGGTGTGAGGTTCAGGTATATTCGAGATATCATCGTTGGAAAATAGAGCGAGCTATGGTTGAAAAAGGCTGTTTATATGTGGTGGCGACGCCGATTGGGAACCCGCGGGATATTACGCTGCGGGCGCTGGATGTTTTGCAGGAGGTCGACGCGGTGATCTGCGAGGAGTACCGCGAGGGCAGCACGCTGTTGAAACGGCTGGGCATCCAGAAGGAGATTATCGAGGTCAACGAGCATAACGAGATCAGCCAGGCGCCGCTGGTGGTGGAGCGACTGCTGCAAAAACAGGCCCTGGCGCTAATCTCGGACTGCGGGACACCGGTGTTCGCGGACCCGGGCGCAACGCTGATCAAGCTGCTGGTGGAACAGGGCGTCCCGGTGGTGCCGGTACCAGGAGCTTCCTCGCTGATGGCGACCCTTTCGGTGCTGGACGTGAAACTGGACCGCTTCATTTACGCGGGTTTCCTGCCCCGCGACCGGGCCGAGCGCAAGAAGGCGCTAAAGCACCTGCGGTCCACGCGCTTCCCGATCATTTTAATGGACGCGCCGTATCGCCTGGCCGCGCTGCTGGCTGACCTGGCCGAGGCGTACGGCGGTGGGGCGAGCATCACGCTGGCGATGGATCTGACGCTAGCCGATGAAACGATCTTCCGCGGGACGATCGCGGAGGCGGAGAAGAGCATCGGGCAGCGCAAGAGCGAGTTTGTATTGATCGTTCATTAAAGAAGAGGACACGGGGGAAAAATTTCGCAGGCCGAGAGCGATAGCGGATGATAGAGGTGTGTGATCGTCCGGCTGCTTTTAATCAAACCGGGGTTAACGGACCATCGAAGGGCGCAGCGCGGGGGTTGGACCGTATAGAGGTGTTATTTGTCCCGCTGCGTACTCGCAGCGCCTGCGCCTCTACCGGATATTGAGAAGTTAATGGCACAAAGCGGAGCCGCTGTCGGTGAAGCTGCCATCATCCACGGGGATAAAGCGCCAGTCGTAGCGACCGGGGTATAGGAAGAAGACGATTACACCGTGTACTCCGATTGCGCGCGCTTCGCTGGTAAGAAGCGGCTGGCCTTCCTCGAAATGCCATGCGCCGCCGGTGCCAACGATGAAAGGACGGATGCCGGTATCGAGTTCCAGCCGCCCGCTGGGACCGAGGGGAGCCAGGCGCTCGTAGATGTGGTCATGACCATTGACGACCACCTCGGCATTAAACTCGCTGGCGATGCGCCAGAAAGCCGTAGCGGCGGGGTCGATTACCACCTTGCCGGAACTCCATAAAGGGTGATGCCAGTAGAGCATGGAACAGCGTTTGTCGTTCTGTTCCAGGTCCGCACGCAGCCAGACGGCCTGGGCTGACTGAACGTCACAGCCGGCGGCGGCGCAGTTACTGTTGAGCGAAACGATGTGCCAATCACCCAGGTTGTAACTGTAGTAGCCGAGCCCGGGTTCCCCGGCGGCCTCGCCAAAATAGTCGAAGTACGGCCCGCCTTCCTCGGTAAACCAGTCGTGGTTGCCCGGGCTGGGATGAATGCGACTCTTGAAACGCCCCCAGGACGGCTGGAAGCATTCGCTGTATTCAAGCGCCGTTCCCATGGTTTGGGCATTGTCGCCGGCGGTAAACACTGACGCGTCGGGATACCGATCGAGCAGACGCTCGATCAGATCAGCGGTCTTGTCGTCCCCATCCAGGCCACAGACACTGATATCGCCCGCTCCGATCAGCACTGCCGGGGTTGGCTCGGGCGTGGGCACAAAATCGGCCTGCGCTCCCCCAAAGGCCTGCCCCCCACCGGGGGCCATGGCGGAACGGTAAAGAGGAGATAATTCCCGGCCTGGTACGGTTAGAATGGCCGTGAGGGTGAGGAGTATTACTACTGCCGCGGCAGTACCCATACGCAGAATCATATATACCCCCTGAGGAGAAAGAATCGTGAAGGACAATTCGCTCGAAATTTATGATTTTCAGAAAAAAGAGCCAATATGGCGGGATACATTCTATTATGATGATGTTACGGGAAAAGTCAATGAATTTTTCATAAATGCAATGACAAAGCAAAATGCGGCGTGACCGCCGCATTTTGCTTTGTCATTGCATTTTGCGTTGCTTATTCGTGCTTAGGATATCTGGCGGATGTAAACCAGCTCCAAACCCAGGTCGCGGATGCGGTGGAGGATGCCATGCAGCGCCGGTTGGTCTGGTAGCGCGCCGGTGAGGAGGGTGTCGCCATCCGGCAGGCGAGTCATGGTCAGTTCATCAAACCAACGGGCGTGGCGTTCGGCTAGCTGCCCGCGAAAGCAGATTTCATAGGTGTGCGGTTTGTCTTGCATCCGAATAATCTTTTGGCTCTGATCGACCGATCACTTTATGGAAGCGATGAACCGGTCGATGCGAGCGGTGTCCCAACGCGCGGCCGGTTCGGAAATCACCAGCAGCGCCGGGCCGTTCTTGCCCTGGAAGGTGGCGGTGGCCTGGCGGTACGGCTGGTCGCTGGAATTGACGCCTTCGCTGATGACCAGGATGGTTTGCTGTCCGCGGATGGCAACAGAGCGTTTCTCGACCACGGTCATGCGGGTGGTATCATCTTTCTTGCCGGACTGCGCCTGATGCAGGGTCTCCTCGAGTTTTGCCTGGTCTTCCTTGTAATCGGCGGGGGCCTGGACGAGGAACAGGTGGCTGTAACCGCCGGCGGGATTATAGGAGACGATGGTAAAACCGGCCAGCGTAAGGGTGTATTCGGGCTGGTATTCTTCTGGCAAGGTAAAGTCGGCAATGTTCGCAGCGGCTTTGGCGACATCTTGGGCAGATGTTTTGTTGGGCAGGGAGCCAGCGCAGCCGGCTAACAGTACGGTGACGACCAGGACGACGATCAGGTGCTTGATTTGCGTTTTCATTTTATCCTCCGATGTGGAATAACCATTGATTTGTTCTTGCTGTAATGGTTATACGGCCCGTTGGGTAGGGCTGTCACCTATCGGAGGATAGGTTGGAGGATAGGGAGGTTACAAATATCAAAGCAGTCCAAGCTCGCGCGCCATGGCTGCGGCCTGTGAGCGACTGGCGGCGCCCAGTTTGGAAAGGATGTTATGCACATGCCATTTGGCAGTGCCGGGAGTTATCACCAGACGTTCGGCGATTTCCTGATTGGAGAGGCCGGCAGCCAGCAGGCGCAGCACATTACATTCCTGGTCGCTAAGCGGTTCTACCAGCGCTCCCGCTCCGGGAGCGGGTTTCTGTGCGGGTCGTTCCGCCTGGATGGGGAGGGGCGCCCGCGCGGCAGTCGTGAAAGCAGCCATCAACTCGTCGATAAAAGACGGGGCAAGATCGCGGACCGCGGGGAGTAAGGCGGCAAGGTCTGCCGGGTAGCGAAGCAGCGCCCGGTAATACCCTTCCGGCGCGGCCAGGTGGATACACTCAGCCAGATTTTCCAGGGCCTCAGCGCGGCGGCCCAACCGGTTGAGCAGCGTCACCTTGAACGCCAGCAAATGGAGTAATGCGCGAATGCGTTCTTCCTGGCGAAGGGCATGTTCCACGGGCGCCAACCAATCCAAGGCTTCGGCCAGGCGCCCCCCGGCTGCCAGAACCTGGGCCTCAAGGATGATCTTGAAATGCGGCACGGTGGCCATCAGCGCGCGCTTCTGGATCTCGAAGCGCGTCAGGCAGTTACGCACGCCTTCGAGATCGCCCGCGCGCAGGTACATATCCGCCTGCAGCGCGGTCATTTTATCCTCCAGGAAGGCTACCTGGTGTTCTACCGCAAAGCGGTAGAGCAAATCGGCAATGGCAAAGGCCTGGTCACGATCACCTTCGAGGAAAGCGACCGTCGCCAGCACCACTTCGGCGTCGCCGCCCATCATACCGCTAGAAAACATTCTCTGGCACAGGTCGCGCCCTAGCCGGGCATACTGGCGAGCCTGGGCCAGGTCATTTTGTTCCAGGAAAATGGCTGCCAGGGGAATGGCAATCATACCCTGTAACGGCAAGGGGTTGCCACGCGAGTTGGCGAAGCGCGGCAGGGCATCCAGGCACATGGCACGCGCTTTGCGCAGCTGGCCCATATCGAACAGGTTGAAAACCAGGTTGGTAAGCCCGGCCAGCGCGGCGAAGGGATGCTGCATTTTCAAGCCCAGGAGATAGGCCTCCTGAAAAGCTTCATTCGACGCGCTAAGGTTCTGGCTCACCTGGAACCCCGTACCCAGGGATAACAGCGCCAACGCGCGGAAGATCGTCTCCTCTGGGGCTAATTCCGCCAGGGCTTGCTGCGCAGTGTCGCGCAAGCCGGAGCTGCCACCGCAAACCAACTCGAGCCAGGCTTTTACCGCCAGCAGCGCCCCGCTGCCGGCCTGCTTGCCAGAAGGGGGAATGGCGCTTTCGAGAACGGCGGCGGCTTGCTGAATTTTGCCGGTCAGCAGCAGGGCCAGTGCATGGCTGGCCAGCAGCTGGGGATAAGCGCGCACTTCGTCCTCGGGTAAGGCCTGGAGCCAGCCCAGTAAAATTTGCAATTCGCCGTTTTTTACCAGGCTGGCGGACAGGCTGCTCACTAACCGCCCGGCTGCCCGGGTTTCTCCGGCAGCCAGGTAATGCGGAATGGCTTCGCCCAGAAGCTCGTGCTGCTCGAACCAGCGCGCCGCGCGGAGATGCAATTCCACCTCAGCCGGTTGGTCCAGCCCGGAGCGAAGTACATCAGCGAACAGGCGGTGATAGCGGTACCATGTTCGGGTGGAATCAAGCGGGGTGAGGAACAGGTTCGATCGTTCCAGGGAGGCAAGGATTTCGCGGGCTGGGATGGGATGGTCACCGGCACCTTCAACCAGGGCTTCGCACAGACTAACATTGAAACGTTCCAGGATGGAGGTGCGGGTCAGAAAGCTGCGGATATCCTCCGGCTGGCGGCGAAGCACTTCTTCCAGCAGGTATTCGATAATATACTGGTGGGTGCCACGGAACGTATCAAGGAATGCTTCCGCATCTTGCTCATTTTGGAAAGCCATGCCGGTCAGCTGGAGACCAGCCGCCCAGCCTTCGGTGAGCGCCAATAATTTTTCCAGCGCGGCAGGAGGCAGATCGAGGCGGTGCATCTGGTGCAGGAAAGACTGGACTTCTTCGCCGGTAAAACGCAAATCGCGCTGGCGTGCTTCGGTAAGCTGACCGCCGGCACGCAAGCGGCCCAATGGAAAGGGCGGGTCTTCACGGGTGGTAACCACCAGGTGCAGGTTGGCGGGCTGGTGGTTCAGCAGGCTTTCCATCGCTTCGTGGATGGCCTGGGTATGGATGGAGTGATAGTCATCCAGTACCAGCAGAAAGGCCTGGTTGGAAGTGCTTAGTTCGTTGATCAGCTCACTCACAAACCTCTCTACGGGCGGCTGGGGCGAAATGCTCAATAAGCTGGTGGTAGATATGCCCAGGGCCGGATCGATTTTTTGTAAAGCCGTTACCAGGCTGGTAAAAAAACGGTGGGGGTCATTATCGCTTGCATCCAGTCCAATCCAGCAAAACGTTTTTTCCTGTTGGAGCCATTCAACCGCCAGGGTTGTTTTCCCATAACCGGCCGGGGCACAGATCAGCGTCAGGCGAGCGCCGGCGATATAGCCCTGTTCCAGTTTTTGCACCAGGCGGGTACGGATCACTCGTCCGGGACGAAGCGGTGGAGGTTGAAACTTAGTGGCGAGAAACTGATTTGCAAGCATTGGACAAATTTCGCACCTGAAAATTTCCGTATGTGTGGCAGAGGGAGCAAGATGAATTATACCAGTTCGTCCGGGATTGCATTTTTGTAATGGGTTTTATGGAATATTTTATTCTCCTAATTTCAGGCAAATAGTAAAATTATGAAAGGCCCATCATTATTTCCACAGCAGGTATCATCCATATGTTTCGAAACCTAAAAGTCTTTTGGAAATTTGCGATCGTAGCCATCTTGATCCCAGTTGCGGTTTTCTTTACGGCTGGGAACGCGCTTGTCAGCACAACCAACCTTAAGTCTGAATATGATACCCTGTACACACGGTCGCTTATTCCGATTGTCACGTTGGATGAGGGCCATGCTGCCTGCCTGCGGCTGATGGATGACGTGTACCGGCTGACCCGGCGCGGGCTGCCCACGAATGAGTTTAAGACTTCTGGCTGAAAAAGCCCGCAACGATGAGAAAACGATGGTAGAAGCCATGAAGAAATATGAAGACGAATGGAATACGGCGAAGCTACCAGAGTTTGGAAAAAAGCTCACCGGCATGGGCAGAGGTTACTTGCAAACGCGCGAAAAAACCATGCTGAACCAATATAACACCGCCATCAAGGGATATGAATCGCAGCAAGAAGCGCTGCTGTCCGGTCAAATACCGGATTATTCATGGGTGGAAAGTTATTTGACGCAAATGGAAATCGCTTTCCATACCCTCTCAGCGGTAAACCGTAATTTCGCGGAGATTTCGAACCAGCAAGCCCAGGCAGTGATCGGACGGATGCGGTTGCAAACCGTCGCGATTGGCATCATCGCCAGTCTGATCGCGCTTGCCATCACCTTTGCGATCAGCCGGGATATTACCCTACCGCTGGAAAAAGTGGTGCGGGTGATCGCCGAAATGGGCAAAGGACATCTGGGGAACCGGCTGCAGCTCAACAGGGGCGATGAAATTGGCGCATTAGCCAATACGATGGATGCCTTCGCGGACGATCTGCAAAACAACATCATTGGCAACCTGCGGAAAATGGCTTATGGTAACCTGGATGTGGCCATCAGCCCGAAAGATCACCTGGATGAGATCTCGCCGGCGCTGCTCCAAACAGTGGAATCGCTGCAGGCACTCAATATGGCTGCCGATTTCGTCGATTGCATCGCCAGGGGTGAAGTGCCACAGCCGATCACAGGTGAATTCCGAGGGAACTTCGAGATTTTGAAGAATAATCTCAACACGCTGAGCGCCCGGCTGCGGGATATGCTGTTGAAACTTTCGAACTCAGCCAACAACCTGAGCGCAGCGGCCAGTGAGATTCTATCCACAACCACCCAGCAAGCGTCTGGGGCCAGCGAACAGTCCGCGGCGATCTCGCAAACAACCTCCACGGTCGAGGAGGTGCGGACGATTTCCGAGCAAGCTTCGGCCCGGATCCAGGAAGTGGTGAGCACCTCGCAGCGCACGGTGCATGTCGCTCGTTCCGGAAAGCAGTCGGTCGAGGATACGATCGAAAGCATGGAGCAAATTAAAAAGCAGGTGGTGAGCATCGCCGAGAATATCCAGGCGCTGGCCGAACAGATCCAGCAAATCGGCGAGATTATCACAACGGTTGATAATATTGCGTCGCAGTCCAAAATGCTGGCACTCAACGCGGCTGTGGAAGCGGCACGGGCCGGGGAACAGGGGAAAGGGTTCTCAGTGGTGGCGGTGGAGGTTCGCAGCCTGGCCGAGCAGTCCAGCCAGGCTACCGTGGAGATCCGCACCTTAATCAACGAGATCCAAAAAGCCACAAATGAAACGGTTACTGCAACCGAAGAAGGTATGCAAGGGGTGGACCGCGGGGTCCAGCTGGCAGCACAGACACGCCTGGCAATCGAACAGCTCAGCGAGGTGATCGACGAATCCGCTCTGATCGCCACTCAGGTTGTGGCGGGCGGGCAACAGCAGATCATCGGGATCGAGCAGGTGGTACAGGCTATGCAAAATATCAATCAAGCCACGATCCAGAACCTGTCGAGCACACGCCAGGCAGAACATTCAGCGCAGAATCTAAACGAGCTGGCGCGCAGCATGACAGAAACGGTAGCGGAGTATAAGGTGTAGGGATTATTCGATCTCCACCCACTTCCCATCCTGATTCGCTGCCAGCGCGGCGTCGACTACCTGTTGAACCTTCCAGCCATCGTACAGGTTGGGCTGGGGAAGGTTACCGGCGAGGATGGAATCGATGAACAAGCGGTCGCCAATGGAGGCGGTTTGCAGGAGCCGGGTATAACGGTCCATATAACTGCCTCCCGGTTGGGTGCCGCACCACAGACGCTCGGGGACGGGCAGTTCGCGCGCGGGTTGGCCGGGTCCGTCAACGGTAGAAACACGCGCGCCCTGCTGCCAGGGCAGGGTCACGGAGAGCGACCCGGCTGAACCATGCAGCTCGACATCAATGGTTTGCAGATCGGCGGTGTGGGCGACGGCGGAAACTTGCAGCGTGCCCTGGCTGCCGTTTTTAAATTTCAGGAGCAGCACGGCAGAATCATTGGCCGGTTCAATCACCCCGCCATCCGCACCGGGGCGGTCAATGTAGGTTTCGAGGCGAGCGGAGACGCGTTGGATATCGCCAAAGAACAGGCGGGCAAGGTCAATAGCGTGCGAGCCCAGGTCGCCCAGCGCGCCGCTGGCCCGGCGGCGGTCGTAACGCCAGTTGTAGCCGCCGCCCAGGCCCCACTGGCTGAGGTAGCGGACCTGGCAGTGGTAGGGCCGCCCAACAGCGCCGGCTTCAACCAGCTCGCGCAGGTACTGGTACTCGGGCGCCCAGCGGAAGGTGAACATGACCAGGTGGATCACCCCGGCAGCCTGGGCCTGCTCGTACAGCGCCTTTGCCTGGTCCGCGTGGAGCGCAACGGGCTTCTCACACATGAGGTGCTTACCGGCCCCCAGGACGGCCTGGGCCATCGGGTAGTGCTGGTCATCTGGAGAGGCGACCAATACGGCATCTACGGCGGCCCGTTCGATCAGCGCGCGGTAATCGGTGAATACGGATGGGATGTCAAACTTACGGGCCACAGCATCAGCATGCTCGCGACCGCGGCCACAAATGGCAGTGATCACCGCGTTTGGGTGACTGGCAAGGGCCGGGAGATGGAAGGTTTCGGTGAACCAGCTGGTACCGATTACGCCAACGCGGATTTTTTCGGGCATGGGCTACCTCTGCTAAATTATGGCGATTTAACACGAATGACACGAATGAAACAAATAGCGCGAATAAGAATTTATTGTGTAAATCACTCCAGCTCCTGGAGCGTGCCATCTTCGGCGCGGTAATGGATTTGCGAGAGCGGGGTGGTTCAGGTCGACTTGCAAGCTGCACCAATAGGGGTCCTTGCGCCAGCGCAGGTGCAGGTGGCGTTCGCCGGTGGGAAGGATCTCGAATTCACCATCGAAGGCAGGGTAGGTGTTGCGAAAACGAGCCAGGCGCATGAGACGCTGCACCACCGGTTTTTGAATGGCGGTCTCCACCTCGGCGGTGGTGTAGTTATGGCGGTTGATGGCGCGATTCTCACCGGTTTGGAGAACGGCGGACGGGTCGTTCTCACCGGCAAGCAATCCCACATAATACACCTGGGGAATGCCGGGAGTAAAGAACTGGATCGCGCGAGCGGCGAGGTAGGCAGCATCATCCGCGTTTAGGGCGGAATAATAGGTGATGTTGATCTGGTGAGCATCGAAATCGGGGCGCAGGCGATGGGCGACGGAATAGATACGGTTGAGATTCGCGCCGCGCGCCAGACAGGCAGCGACCACCTTCTGCGCTTCATCGACGCCCAGAATGCCATCCAGGTCGGGCTGGACGGGGATGCCGTCATGACAGTCCAGCATGGTGATCTGGCGCCGCGGGCAGACGCGCAGATGCTCTTTTAGCGCGGTGCTGTCTTTGTCGAGCAGGGTATGCAGCACCAGCAGCGGCAGGGCAAAGTTATATACCCAATGGCCGTGCTCGGCCAGCTTGAGCTGGATTGGAAAATCGGCATGCACCTCGGGCAGCAGTTCGATGCCCACTACCCGGGCCTCCGTTTCGATCCAGTCGATAAAAGCATAGATTTCGGGTTCGACAAAGAAACAAGTGGTGCCGGGTTTCTTGATCACAAAAGCAATCGCGTCCAGGCGGACCATTTTGACACCGTTATGACTGAGATGGGCGAGGATCTCGCGAAACAGGTAGCGGGTGGTCGGGTCATGCACATCGAGGTCCATCTGCTCGGACCAGTCGCGGGTTCCAAAAGTGGACCAGACGCGTTCGACCTGCCCGTTGGATTGGATAAGGATATCGGAAAAAGGATGTTCGGGCCGGCGGAGAAAGATTTTGGCGACATCCGCTGGATTGGGCACACTGCCGGGCCAGATTTTATCCAGAGTTATAAACAGCCCGGCGTACTTCGACTCGCGCCCATTTTGAATGAAATCCTGAAAATACGGCGATTGGCGCGAGATATGGTTGACCATTAAATCCACCAGCACATCGAAGATCCCGCCGATATCGCGGACATCTTCCCAGGTACCCAGGCGGGGATCGATCTCGAAATAGGTCAGCGGGGCAAAGCCGCGGTCACCGGAAGATGGGTAAGGCGGCAGGATGTGCACGCCGCAAAAAATATCCTGGAAATGGGAACGCAGGATTTCGCGCAAGTCATGCAGGCTGCCGCCCAGCGAGTCGGGATAGGTGATTAGCTGTACCTGATTTCGCATCGCCATGCCAGGATTGTATCACTCTGGGGGGAAGCCAATCAGAAAATCAGGGATCAGGGAAGGACTTTTTTGAAAAACCAATCACTCTTCCAAAAACTTAATACACACCGGCATCGTCAGTTTGGTCACCTGCCCGGTGGGGGTCAGCGCACCGGTGGCCGGGTCGATGCGGAAGGAGACGATGGCGTTGCTGTCTTGATTGGCGGCGAGGAGAAAGGCGCCCGTGGGATCGATGGCGAAGTTGCGCGGGGTTTTGCCCTGGGTGGGCTGGTGCCCAACGAGGGTGAGCTTGCCCGTCGTTTTTTCAATGGCAAAGATCGCCAGGCTATCGTGGCCACGGTTGGAGGCGTACAAAAATTTTCCAGAGGGGGTGATGTGGATATCGGCGCTGGTGTTCTTGCCGGTGAAGCCGGCGGGCAGCAAAGAGACGGACTGTAGATCCTGGAACGTCCCAGAAGCGGCGTCGAACTGGTAGGATGAAAGGCTTGAGGACAGCTCATTGACCACATATAGGGTGCGGCCATCGGGAGAGAAAGACATGTGGCGAGGGCCAGAGCCAGGGTCCAGCTCCAGGGCGGGAACAGCGTGGGGGACGAGGGCCCCTTTGGCGGGGTCCAGGTCATACAGCATGACCTTGTCGATCCCCAGGTCGGCGACCATGGCCAAGTTGCTCCCGGGAGCCAGGATGGCGGAATGGGCGTGAGGGGCCTCCTGGCGGTCTTTATTGGGGCCAGAGCCCTGGTGCTTGATCAGGGCAGTATGCTCGCCCAGTTTGCCATCCTCTCCAAGAGGCAGGACGGTGACGCTGCCGCCCATGTAGTTGGCGACCAGCACCCATTTACCAGCCGGGTCGATGCTGACGTACGCGGGGCTCTCCCCGCCCACCGGCTGGCTATTGATTAAGGCCAATGCGCCGGTGGCTTTGTTGATGGAGTACGAGCTTATGCCGATCCCAGGCTGAAGGGCATACTGGCCCCATTCACTGACGGCGAGCAGGTAGCGCCCGCTGGGGTCGAGCGCCAGGTAGGAGGGATTGGGCGGCCCGCCGGCCTGGCTCAACTGGGTGAGCGTGCCGGTGGCGGGGTCCATGCGGTAGACATAGATGCCCTCGGTGCGATCCTGTTTGCCCGGGCCGGAGGTATAGGTGCCGACAAATACCAGCGGGCCGGTTGGCTGAGCGGTCGCTGCGGGAGCAGGCGCGCGGTAAGCGGTTCAACCGCGGGCTGAGGGGTGGGGGTCAGGGTGGTGCAGGCGCACAGCAGGATCAAAGCACTGAGATAGGTTCGTTTCCAAAAAGTCATTGGGAGTCATTCCTGGGGCGGGGTATGGAGCAGTGGGAATTATGCGGGTAAGCGGCGCGGGTGTCAAGAGGCGGGTCTTTGGGTTTACACCTCGTGAGCGGGAGAGGTCCCACGGAGGCGTGGGGACCAGACCCCGGAGCGGGGATCAGAAAATGGGCGGTGGTAGCAAGGAGTCAATGGTTGGCGCATTTACGAGGGCGCAGCGGGGGTTGGACGGCAAAGGCGTTTTCATCGTCCCGCTGCGTACTCGCAGCGCCTGCGCCCCCACAGGAAATGAAAGATGCAGGGATGGCATATATTATCTCTTGCTGGAAAAGATAAAGGTGACGATAATATGGGTACGAGCGACAGGCTGCTGAAACAGGTTTTTCATGCCACAGATCGGCGATACCCAATTGGATTTTCATTTTGATCCTGAACGTTATTCCACAACTCCCGGGTGTTTTATCATTCGGGATGGGAATGGCAGGGCGCGGCTGGTGGGAGGGACGGTGAATTTGCGGCGCAGGCTGGCGGCGCTGTTCGAAGCAAGCGCCCAACCGCCGCGCAAGACGCGCATCCGCGGGCGGGTGGATGACCGCATCCCGCGGCTGGTGGCGATGACGCGAGCGATCGAGGTCTTCCTGCTGCTGGGGACCCGATCCTGCCCTGCACTGGCAAACAGCTTGATCGAGCGCTACCAACCCTTGTTTATCCTGGCGATATATATGGAGCCAACCGGCGTTTCATTTATCCACCAGACGGCGGAACAATATCCACGCTTTACGACCCGGCTGAAAGAGGGCAGCACGCCGGCGGACTGTTTTGGCCCGTTCCCATCCGCCACAGGGAGCAGTCGATGAACCACAGCGATCACGTGCGCCTGCTGCAAGCGGGCGTCAATGAAACCGGCGGGGTATGGGCAGACCTGGGCGCGGGCGAAGGTGCTTTTACCCTGGCACTGGCCGACCTGATTGGTCCAAAAGGGATGATTTATTCCATTGATCAAGACGCGGGAGCGCTGCGGGCCCAGCAGCAGGCAATGCGGGCGCGCTTCCCGGAAATCAAGGTAGAGTACCGCCAGGCGGACTTTACCCGCCCGTTGGATCTACCAGCGCTGGATGGGGTGGTGATGGCGAACTCGCTGCACTTTCAGCGTCAAAAAGACAACGTTTTGACGCAGGTACGCGGCTATCTCAAACCAGGCGGGCGCCTGCTCCTGGTGGAATACAACAGCGATCAGGGCAACCCGTGGGTGCCCCACCCGCTTTCGTATCCGACGTGGGAAGCGCTGGCGCGACGGAACGGGTTTATCCATACCCGCCTGTTAGCCACCTATCCCAGCCGCTTCTTGCATGAGATATACAGCGCGATCAGTTTTACAAAACCCTAGCGTGCTAAATAGCCGCCATCGATCGGGTAATACGCGCCGGTGACAAAGGAGGCTTTGTCTGAACTGAGCCAGATAACCAGCTCGGCAACCTCTTCCGACTGGCCTAACCGGCCGATGGGATGCAGTCCAATCAGGCCGCTGCGCGCCGCTTCATCCTGCTCGATGGCAGCGATCAGGGGGGTGCTGATAAAGGCCGGGCCAACCACGTTGACGCGCACGCCCTGCTGGGCATACTCTACGGCCGCGTTCTGGCTCAACCCAACGACCCCGTGCTTGGCAGCCACATAGGCCGGCGCACCGGCAAAACCAACCTGCCCTAAGATGGAAGCCATGTTTACAATGGCACCGCCGCCGGTTTTGAGCATTTGCGGAATTTGATATTTCATGCAGTAAAAAACGCCTGAGAGGTTGACCGCGATCACTTTCTGCCAGGCATCAATACTATAGTCCGCCACCAGATTGGACTCTCCTCCAATCCCAGCATTGTTGAAGGCGACATCCAGGCGACCATAGCGTTCGACGGTCACTCTGGCAAGCGCCTGGCAATCCTCCGGTTGGGATACGTCCGAGCGCACAAAATACGCGTCGCCGCCGGCCTGCTGGATCTGGCGCACGGTTTCACTGCCGCCGGCTTCATCGATATCCGAAACGACAACTTTGGCCTCGTTCTGGGCATACAGAAAACAGGCCGCCCGGCCTATGCCGGAAGCCCCCCTGTCACTACCGCTACCTTGCCATTAAAAAGTGACATTTTTCCCTCCTGGATTACGCGATCGTTAACATCCCGGTTCATTATAAAATTCTGTAGAAGATGTGTCAACAATGCTTGAAGGGGTTTCAGGGCTATTCGCGGGACTTTGCGAATAGCCCCTTGCCACCCCTGCGGCTTCGCCGCTGCCCCCTCAAAGGGGGCAATGATTCTTTTTGGGGCCATGCGGCTGGCTAAGCCAGCCGCATGGCCCCAAGCCCCATTTTTGTCAAGGTAATTGCGAATAGCCCTGGAAGGGGTTTGTGGCGCATTACTGCGCTGCAAACCCCTTCATCCGGTATAAGATATCCGAGGCAGGGTCTGTTTTACGGACGGGCGAAACGCACCTCGACGGTCATGCCCCAACGCAGGCGGGGGTCGCTGTTGTCCAGTTTGAGCCGTGCGGTATAGGTTACGTCGCCGCCTTTTTTGCCCGAGTTGCGTGCGATCTCGGTGACCGCGGCGGGTAGGGAAAGCTCGGGGAGTGCATCCGGCTTGACCCGCGCCGTGTCACCTTCACTCAGCTTGACCACATCCATTTCGGTCAAATCGGTGGTCTCGATATAGAGATCACTCAGGTCGGCAACCATGGCTACCTGCTGGTTGGGTAGGAGGGTCTCACCTGCCTCGTGATCCAGCTCAACAACTGTGCCGTCAAAGGGGGCGAGGATTTGCGTGCCATCCAGCACCTTCTGCGCGGCGGTACCCTGGGCTTTGGCGTTATCCAGGCGGGATTGGGCCAGGGCCAGGTCATCAGCGGCGGGGCCGCCATCCTTATGCTTTCCGGATTCGCGCTGCGCATCCTCCAGCGTGGATTTGGCTTGCTCGACTTCGGCTTTGGCCTGATCCAGCTCGTTGATCTGCAAATCCCGCACGCGCACGGCGTCATCGTATTTCTTCTGCGCGTCATCGAACTTCTTCTTCTGGTCCCTGCGCGTCTGGCTGGACGGGTCCATATCTTTGTATTTGTCCCATTCCTTCTGGGCGTCATCCAGCTCTTTTTTGGCCGTGCCAACATCCTGTTGATATTTGTCCAGATCGTCGCGATACAGGGTCGTATCCAGGTTGGCCAGGCGCTGCTGGGCGTCGATCAGTGCTTTGCTGGCGGTCGTGACCGCGGCAAGAAGCTCGGTGCTGGTCAGGCCTGATTTTTCGTTGAGCTTATCCAGGGCTTGTTGGGCGTCGATCTGTTCAAGTTTCGCCGCCGCCAGGGCTGCCTCGGCCTGCTCGCGATCATCATAGGTCACCAGACGCAGCAGGGGCGCATCTTTCTTCACGACATCGCCCTTGCTAACCAGCACTTCCGAAACTTTGCCGCCGGTACGGGTGTAAATGCGGACAAAGTCGCGCGGGACAACGTTGCCCTCCACAACGACGACCCCGCCTTCCATTTGCACCAGAGGCACGATGGGCGTCGCGGTTACCGCTGCGCCTGCTACCGGCATGCGGTCGCAGCCAATCAGGCTGGCAGCGAGCGCAAGCAGGAGAGGAAAATAGAGAAGCTGTTTTGTTTTCATGGGTTCCTTCCTTATGATTATTCATACGCGAGCGCCTCGCGGATGGTCAGGCGGGCGGCGGAGCGGGCGGGGAGCACGCTGGCGAAGATGGAGAGCAGGATCACCAGACCCAGCCAGTACAGCGGGCCGGTGAGGGTAAAGGTGAAATCGGAGCGGGCCTCGAAGATCGCCAGGTGGATGGTGTCCGAGAGCAGCTTGCTGATGGGCACGGCCAGCAGTGTACCCAGCACCCAGCTGATCAAGCCAATCAAGCATGCCTTCAACGATGACCATGTTCATCACGGCACGGTCGGAGGCGCCAATGGCGCGCATCACGCCGATCTCGCGGGTGCGGTCAAGCACATTCATGCTCATCGTGCCCATCAGGCCAATACTGCCGACTATGGCAGTAAGGAACGCCATGACCAGCAGGAAGGTGGTCAGGGTATTGAGGCCCATGGCCGAGTTGGTCGACGATCGACTGCCCGGCCTGAACTTCGGTGACGCCAAAGCCGCGCCCCTGCAGATAAGCCTCTACGCGCGCGCCCAGCGCGCGCTGCTCATCCATGGAAAGCTCCTGCCCGCCGCGTCTGGAGCGGTCGCCGGTGATCCGGTAGGTGACGGCCATATTGGGTTCGTGGATGCGCTCGGAGAGATAATCGTAGCTGGTGTAGGCCACAAACCCGGCGCTCTTGCCGGCCAGTTGGAAGAAGCCCACCACCACCCAACTGGTCTTGTCGCCGTTGACGCGCAGGCGCAGTGTATCGCCAACTATGCAGATCCGGGTAGGCCGAGAGGAAGCGCTCGCTCAACACGATCGCATTCCGATCGCCCGGCAGAATCCAGCGCCCGTTCAGGATGATGGGCTGGATCAGGTCGCTGGTCACCGGCGGTCCCATCAACTGCACGGCATCGCCGCCTTGTCATTATCCAGGCAGCAGCTCGCTGCGCGCGTACGCCCAGCCCTCGACACGGGTCACCCCGGCCACGTGCCTCAGCGCTTCCTGGATTTCGGACATGCGGTACGGGCCGTCCATGGTCAGGTTGACATCGGCCATAAAGTAGCGCCCCAGCTTGCGGATGTAGGTTTCCAGCGAAGCCTGCACGTTGAAGGTGGCGATAAAGATCGCCCCGCCCAGAGTGAGGGTGATCAGGGTCAGCGCCAGCCGGCCTTTGTGGCGGAAGGTGTTGCGCAGCGAGATCAGCAGCGGGCGACGATCCGGCGCCGGCGGGCTTGCAGGCGCGGGTCGAGGATTTGGCGGTCCAGCCAACCGCGGCGCATGGGGTCGCTTTCGGTCAGCGCAGCCGGAGATCACATCCTGCACCTTGATCCGCGCGCCGCGCAGCACCGGCACGATCCCGGCTACCTGCGGCACGATCAGCGCGATGACCACCTGCAGGAGGACCGCCGCCAGGACGGTGCGGTAGGCGAGCACGTCGAAGTTGATGCGGCTCGGCGAGGAAGGCCAGCAGCGGAAGGCAGCCTCGCGCGAGAGCGGCAGCGGCCAGCGCCAGCGCCAGCAGCCCAAAGACGGCGATCAGCGCCATGTAGATGCCGGTGACCTGGAAACTGCGCGCGCCGATGGTCTTCATGATGGCGATCTGCTGGGCCTGCTGGTTGAGCAGCGCCGAGAGCGTGTTGGTGATCAGGAATGCGCTCAGGAAAACGACCAGCGCGCCCAGCACATACAGCACCCCGGTCATGGCATCCACATAGGCTGCGTTGGGATGATCATGCGCGCCGCGCACCATCGCAGTTGTAGACCAGCCCGTTGTTATCCTCGATGGCTTTGGTGACCCGGTTGGCGACCTCGCGGATGTGGGCTCGATCGTCCGGCTGGTCGCTGCACGGTCACGTACAGCAGGTTGTAGCTGTCCGGCTGCTCCAGCCATTCGAGCGTATCGGTGGTGATATAGCCCTGCATGGGCGCCATAAAGAAACCGCCGCCGGTGGAGGCAATCCCGACCGTCTGGTCGTGCACCACGCCCGCCAGCGGCAGCTGCGCGGATTTTCCCGGAGGGCAGCTTGACCTCGACGATGCCGGGCTGCGTCGATCAGTACAGGTCGCCCAGCTTATTGCGCTCGATGACAATTTCGTGGTCCGCGGGCGGCCAGGCGCCCTGCTCCACTGCACCGGTTGATGTGTCATTTGCTCAAAATCGGGGATGGCCCGCAGCGGCCATGCGGCTCCATTCGTCCGGCCCGGTGCGCACCATCAGGTCGAACGAGCGCACGCGCTTCGGCATCCGCCACTCCGTCCACGTTGCGCACATAATCGACCATGTCATCGTCAAAGTTGTCCGCGTAGATCATGGATATTGGCCGGGTTGACCGCGGCGTAACTGGCGCGGATATCGGTGGATGAGAATGGCATGGATGGTGGCGATCATGCCGACCGCGAACAGGCCAACCGCGACCGAAGCCACCACCAGCAGCGTGCGCACCTTGTTGCCCCACAGGTCGGAGAGCACCTTGTTCCAGCGCGGGCGGCAGCGGCGAGGACCTACCCGCCGCGCCCGTTCCCGGCCGCGTGGAAGGGCAGGTGAGGCAGAAGTCGCGGTGCACCTGCGTCCTGCGACCGGGGTCAGGTTCGCTTTCTATCACTACCCGGCCCTCTTCTTCCCGGAGTCCGCAAGGTCTATGACTCGCTCCTGAGCCAGGATCTTGCAGGGTATCTTGCAGGTCGGGAGCATCGGGCAGGGTCTCGATGACCAGCGCTTCGACACGAGTCTGCGGCGCGCACCGGGTTTGCACAGGCGCGTCCGAAAGCACTGCAGTCCGCGGAGGAGAAGAGCATCGCCCGGCTCGATCCGCCCGGCAGGTGCCGCTTTGCCCCAGCGCCCGGCGACAATCACTTCCAGCGCCCCGTGGGTGACCAGCAGCAGTCCGGGCGCCCGGCTGCCAGTCTGGCAGAATCCTCACCGGCGGAGAATCATCGCGGTACTGGCAGCGTGGCTGAGCTTGAGCAGCGTGTTGTGGGAAAGGTTGGGGAAGGCGCGCGAGAGCCACTCGTTGACCAGCTCGCCGTCCGAGATGACCAGCTTGCGCTGCGCGCGCATGGCCAGGGTGTTGTCGTGGGTCACCATCAGCACGGTCTTGCCCAGCGTCGACCTGCTCCTCGAAGATCTCCAGCACGCGCTCGGCGGTGCGGGTATCCAGGTTGCCGGTGGGCTCATCCGCCACCAGGATGGGCGGGTCGTTCGCCAGCGCGCGCGCCACCGCCGCGCTCTGCTGCTGCCCGCCCGACACCGCCGCCGGGTATTTGATGTTCCAGCCCCTCCAGCCCGACCATCTTGAGCAGATCCAGGGCGCGCGGCTCGCGCTCGGCAGGGGCGTACATCTCGCAGAAATCCATCGGCAGCATCACGTTTTCCAGCAGGGTCAGCATGGGCAGCAGCTGGAAGAACTGGAAGACAATGCCCATCTGCCTGCCCGCGCCAGACCGACATCTGCCCTTCGTCCATCGTGTGCAGCAAGGTATCGCCAATGCGCACCGTGCCCGAGGTGGGATGGTCGATGCCGGTCATCATGTTCAGCAGGGTCGATTTGCCGCTGCCCGAGCGCCCACAATGCTGACAAACTGGCTGCTCGTAGAAAGCCGCATCGATGCCCTTCGAGCACGGTAAACTCACCGGCGGCGTTTTTAAAGGATTTCACCACCTGGCGCAGTTCGATCAGCGCGGAGGGGTCGCCGGTGGCGTCAATGTCTTCTTCGAGGATCGTTTTTCACGCATTGGTTTGTTCTTATTCATGAGACTGGGAACGAATGAAGATGAACATTCGCAGGTTATGATTTTTACGGAAGAACAGCCTGGTACATTCTGATTGACAACCTTACTTTGGGTCACAAACATCTGGGGTGGATTATTACGTATCTGGCCGTCCTCCAGCTCGATGACGCGCGACATGCGTTTGGCCAGGGAATGGTCATGGGTGACCATCAGGATGGTGCGGCCCTGGCGGACCAGGTCTTCGAAGATGGCGAAGATCATCTCGGCGGTCAGCGAGTCGAGCCGCCCGGTAGGCTCATCGGCGATGATGACGGGCGGGTCGTTGGCCAGCGCGCGGGCAATGGCTACACGCTGCTGCTGTCCGCCAGAAACGGCGGCGGGCAGTTTATCGACATGTTCCTCTAAGCCAACCGAACAAAGCAGCTCGTAGGCGCGCTGCACACTCTGCCGTCCGCGGAACAACCCGCAGAAAGTCCATCGGCAGCAGAACGTTATCCAGCAAGCTGAGCGTTGGCATGAGCTGGAAGGACTGGTAAATGACGCCCAGGTTCAACCCGCGCCACAGCGCCAGCCGGTTCTCGTCCAGCGATTGCACCGGCGTTCCGGCTACCTGCACATCCCCAGCGGTGATTCGGTCAACGCCGGTGATCATATTGACCAGGGTAGTCTTGCCAGCCCCGGACTTGCCGATCACGCCCACAAATTCACCCGGATACACCTCCAGGTCGATGCCCTTTAACGCCTGAAAGACCCCTGCCGCGGTACGGTAGTTTTTGGTGACTTGACGAAGGGAGATCAGGCTTTCGCCAGAAGGTACAGGTGGCATATCGTTTGGGGATGAAGGGTAATGCGATGTGAAGGAAAGGAGGATTTATGTCAGTAACGCTGCAAACGTTTCTATGCTAAAATGGACTCGCTATCCAATAATGAACACTACGTTCAATTTTAGCCGGGTAGGGATTGTTTTGTCAACCATCAGTTTTGTCAGGGTGTCTAATAATCAACAGGTGTACAGGAATGAATGAACCGGAAAGCAAATCCATCGACCGGCGAGCGCGCCGCACGCGCCGGCAGCTAAAAGAAGCCTTGTTCGCGCTGATTCTTGAAAAAGGCTACGATTCGGTAACCATCGAAGATATCACCGAGCGGGCTGACCTGGGCCGCACCACCTTTTACCTGCACTACAAGGACAAGGAAGACCTGCTGGTCGAGTTGATTGATAATATCGCCAGTGACCTGATCGCCCATTTACCGCCGCCCGCCTGGAATGTGTCCGAGCCGCCGGGGGTAGACGGGCGGGTGATGGATGCTATCCTGGTCACCTTTCTGCACGCCGCTGAGAATGCGCAGTTTTACCGGGTCATCCTGCGGGGCGAAGGCGCGAGCCGGGCTAACCGCCGGATCCATGCCATCATCCGCCAGAAAGCCAGCGAGCTGGTCAGCGAACGGATGAAAGAGGGCGCGCTGCACCCGCAGGTACCGATGGAGGTGTTCGCCAATTACTTTGCCGGGTCGCTGATGGCAAGCATCACCTGGTGGCTGGAAACCGACACCCCCTACCCACCCGAGCAGATGGCGGAGATGTTTCGGATGCTGTTTTTTCAGGGTGGAAGAAAGGTGTTGGGGATAGAATAGAGGAGATGGGATTCGTTATTCGTTGACGGTGTTTATTAAGGTTAAACAGATGAAACCTGCCCCCTCTTCTTTTATTATTGGAATTGCCGGAGGATCGGCATCTGGAAAAAGCACCTTTTGCGATGCCCTGGTTCAGGAACTGACCGGCAGCACTCTGGCGCTATCGGCAGCGGTTATATCGACGGATGGTTACTTCTTGTCCCATGACGTCATCCCGCGCTTTGTCTCGCCAACGCGGGGAGAAGCGCTGCCGGATTACAACCGGCCCGATTCGCTTAATCTGGACAGGCTGCTGTGTGACCTGGATACACAGCGCGGCGCGCCCACCCGACCGGATGTACTGCTGGTGGAGGGGTTAACGGTGCTGCACCTGCCGGAGATCCGCGAACGGCTTGACCTGCGCCTGTTTGTCGAACTGGATGCTGACCAGCGCGCGCTGCGCCGGATGGTGCGCAACCTGGGGCACGATTACGACCCAATCGCGGATGGTTCGGCGGAGGGGATCGCCAATTATTTTCTGGAATTGGCCAAGGTGGGGCATGAAAAGTATGTGGAGCCCTCACGACGTTTTGCCGACCTGATCTTGCGCGGGGATGGCAACTTCCGGCGCAGCGCGGAGATGGTGGCGGAGATGGTACGCGGGCTGATCATCCGCTCACAAAACCGCGGGCCATGCTAAAACCATGCATCCGTAGATGTAAGCAGATGAACAAAGATAAAGTATCCCTACAGGAGAAATGCCATGCAGACCCAAATTCCAAAGACGATGCAATCGATCATTTGCCACGGGCCGGAGGATTACCGGTTGGAGGAAATTCCGGTGCCGCAAGCTGGGCCAGGGGAGGTATTGGTGCGCGTGCTGGGCGCAGGGATTTGCGCGGGGGACGCGAAATGTTTTGCCGGCGCGCCGTTGTTCTGGGGAGATGAAACTCGCGAGGCGTACTGCCAGCCGCCCATCACTCCCGGGCACGAGTTTGTTGGCGAAGTGGTCGCGCTGGGCGCTGGCGCGGGGGAGAAATACGGCCTGGCTTTTGGCGACCAGGTTATTTCGGAGCAGATTGTGCCGTGTTGGGAATGCCGGTTCTGCAAACGCGGGCAGTACTGGATGTGCGACGGCAAACACGATGTGTACGGTTTCCGCCAGCGCACACCCGGAGCGATGGCCGAATATATGCGCTTCCCGGCGGATGCAATCAATCACAAAGTTCCGCCGGCCCTCTCGGTGAAACAGGCAGTGTACATCGAACCGCTGGCCTGCGCCATCCACGCCGTGCAGCGCGGCAATATCGAGCTGGGCGATACGGTGGTAGTCGCAGGCAACGGGCCGCTCGGGCTGGGGATGGTCGCAGCGGCGCGGCTCAAAAACCCGGGCTGCCTGATCGCGCTGGATCTGCACCCCAACCGCCTGGAGGTTGCGCGTCAACTGCGGCGCGGACCTGGTGCTCAACCCGCATGAAGTGGATGTGATCGCCGAGGTGAAGCGGCTGACCGGAGGGTATGGCTGCGACGTTTATATCGAAGCCACCGGGCATACCGAAGGCGTCAGCCAGGGGCTGCGCATGATCCGCCGGATGGGTACGTTTGTGGAGTTCAGCGTATTCAACGAACCTGCCCGCGTGGACTGGACCATCATCGGCGACACCAAGGAACTCGACATCCACGGCGCGCACCTGGGGCCCTACTGCTACCCGCTGGCGATAGACATGCTGCTCAAAGAACAGGTGCCAGCCGAGGAGATCGTGACGCATAGCTTCCCGTTGGAACAACACGCGGATGCCTTCCAGATGGTGTTAGAAGCCAAAGAGTTGATTAAGGTGATGCTGCAATCGCAGCCTGTGATACACTAGCAGGAAAACTTCCACAGAGAGGCAAAGGATGGCCTTTACGATCCGGCGGGGTACGAATATTTCCGAGTGGCTCAGCCAGAGCAGGCGGCGCGGGGTGGAGCGGGTCAACTTTTTCAAAGAAGCGGACGTGCGGTTGATTGCCCGGTTGGGCTTTGATCACATCCGGCTGCCCATCGACGAGGAGCAGATGTGGGACGAGCAGGGCCAGCGCGACCCGGAGGCCTTCCGGCTGCTGGACGCGGCGCTGGATTGGTGCGAGCAGTACGGGCTGCGGGTGGTGGTCGATCTGCACATCCTGCGCACGCATTATTTCGTCACGGCTACCACGCCCAGGCTGTTCAGCGACCCGACGGAAACGGCGCGCTTTGCCGGTCTGTGGGTGGAGCTGTCCGACCATCTCCGGCGGCGGACGAACGAGCAGGTAGCCTACGAGCTGATGAACGAAGCCGTTGCGCGCGACCCGGCGGACTGGAATCGGGTGGCGATGGCGGGTTTCCGGGCGATCCGCCAGCGCGAGCCGGAGCGCACGGTGGTGCTGGGTTCCAATACATGGAACCAGACACACACATTCGATGTGCTGGAAGTACCCGATGATAAAAACCTGATCCTCACTTACCACTACTACCGCCCGATGCTGATCACGCATTACAAGGCGCTGTGGTGGGAGGGTGGCTTCTGGGGCGGACCGGTGCATTACCCGGGCCGGCCGATCGCGGATGAAGATTTGCGCTACCTCAACCCGGCCTTCCTGGAACAAACGCCGCAGTGGAACAACGAGGTCTGGAACTGCGCGCGCATCGAGCAGGATCTGGAGCTGCCGCTGAGCGTGGCCCGCCGCACGGGTCACCCACTGTACTGCGGGGAATGGGGCGCCTACCATACCACCCCGCTGCCGCTGCGCCTGGCGTGGTACCGGGACATGCTGGCTATCTTCAAAGCGCATGATATCGCGTGGGCCAACTGGGATTATAAGGGCGGCTTCGCGCCGGTAGTGCGTGATGGGGAGCCGAGTGAGATTGTGGAAGTTTTGATGCAGGAATAAAGATTTTTACAGCAAAGGCGCGACAGTAGTCGCGGCGACAGTAGATCGCGGCGACACTAATCGCGGCGGCAGTAATCGCGGCGGCAGTAATCGCGATGCGTCATTGCGGAGCATTCTTTTCAGAGGTTATTAATGGCAGAAACGGTTTCTACGCAAGAAGGTGAAAAGGCTATCGGGCGCCGGTGGATGATCATCCTGATCTCGGCGGCGGTAGCGTTTTATTGGGGCAGCCTGTACTTTTACGTGCCGACCCTGCCGGTATATACGCAGGACCGCATCGGCGACCTGGCGAAGGTGGGAGTGGTGCTGTCAATGTATGGGCTGTGGCAGGCGGTCGTGCGGCTGCCGCTGGGCATTATTGTGGACTGGGTGGGACGGCGCAAGCCGTTTATCCTGCTCGGGTTTGCCCTTTCGGCGCTGGGCGCGTGGATGATGGCCAGCGCGACCGGTTACGGCGGGTTGGTGACCGGGCGGGCAATGACCGGGCTGGCGGCAGCCGCCTGGGTGCCGCTGACGGTGTTGTTCAGCAGCCAGTTCCCCTCGGCGGACGCCGTGCGGGCCACGGCGCTGCTTTCGCTGGTCAACGGCGCGGCGCGGATGACCGCTACCGGGATGAACGGCACGCTCAACCGGGTGGGCGGATATGGGCTGGCATTTAGCGTGGCCGCCGGGGTAGCCGGGCTGGCGATGCTGGTGACCCTGCCCGTACGCGAAGCGGTGCGCATGCCCAAACGCCCATCCCTGCGCGATATTGGCGTGCTGGTCGTCCGGCGAGACGTGCTGCTGCCCGCGCTGCTCAGCGCGGTCGGGCAGTATATCACCTGGGCCACCACCTTTGGTTTTCTGCCCATCCTGGCCCGCAACCTGGGCGCGACCGGCGAAATGCAGAGCCTGCTGGTCACCCTCAACCTGGGTATCGGGCTGGCGGGCAACTTGCTTACCACCGCAATCGCGCGGCGGGTGGGCAATATGCGCATGCTGTACGCCGCTTATGTGCTATTCATTGGCGGGATCATCGTGCTGGCCTCGGCCCAATCCCTGGCAATCGTGATCGTGGCTCAGGTTCTGCTTGGGATGGCCAACGGCATCGGCTACCCGCTGTGCATGGGCATGAGCATCGAGAAGGTAGACGATGCGCAGCGCACCACGGCTATGGGACTGCACCAGGCGGTGTATGCCATCGGCATGTTCGCCGGTCCGTGGCTGAGCGGCATCCTGGCGAACCGGATGGAAATTCAGCCCATGTTCTGGGTTACCGCAGCAGCCTGCCTGGTGTTGAGCGTGGGGTTGGTGAAGGCGCTGGGGCGAAAAAGCGCGTAGAGATCCTTGATGCTGGCCGGACCGGTGCTGGTAAATGGCTGGAAGGAGACCCCCGCCCACGGTCTGATCTTTCTGTCCGGTTTCTACTTCGCGATGATCGGCGGGCTGGCCGGGCTGGTGGTGCTGTTTGGCGCAACCCGCGAGCTTGGCCCAAAAGTCAAACGCGCCCTGATCGGGCTCTCGGCGCTGGCGTTGTTGGGGTTTGGGATGTACCAGTTGTGGCAGGGAGTGGTATGAATTGGGCTCTGAAACAAAGGAAACGGGCTAAAATAGAGCCTACTTTGGAGGTGGTCGTGAAACGATTCTTGTTACTCATTATCATTACAACGCTGGCGCTGGCCGGGTGTTCGGGAGCGGGCGGAAAGAGCGGCGCGGTAGGGGCTGTGGAAAATTATTACCAGGCGATCATCGCGCAGGACGCGGAGCAGATGGCGAGCGTTACCTGCACGCCGTTTTTGGACACGGCCCAGGTGGAACTGGACTCGTTTATGGGGGTGAAGACCGAGCTGCAAGGCTTCTCCTGCCAGGAAGCGGGCCAGGAAGGCGACGCCCGCCTGGTAAAGTGCGCCGGAAAGATCGTGGCGACGTACGGCAGCGAGAAGATGGATTTCCCAATCCAGGACCGGGTGCATAAGGTGCAGGAGCAGAACGGTAGTTGGAAGGTATGCGGGTATTAACGGCGGCCCAGGGGAAGCGTTTTCTCGCAGGGTTAGGGCGGGTATCCTTGCTCGCCATTCGGGTTTGCGGACGAGGAAAGATGGCGGCCAGGGATGGCCGCCCTACCAGAAGTGATCCCACCGGGAGAATAATTACGGCAGGTGGGAACAGGGCCTGCGCCCTAAGGATGGGATCTCTCATTCTCGCAGCCGCTTTGTTCCTTTCCGCCTGCACGGCAGGTACAATCAGCCCAACGGCTGGGATCGGGCAGGGGGAGGCAACCGCGCTGATGGGGCAGACGCCGGCCGCGGCATTTGCCGCGGCAAATGCCGCCGCTACTGGCGAGGCGAAGAGCGCCAACCGGGCGGGCACAGGTACGCTTCTGCAGGCCAGCGAGACGCCTTCTCCAGCGGTTATGGATACCCAACCAATCCCAGCCACACAACCCCCGGTGCGGCCAACTTCTTCCACCACCCCGGCCGGTTCTCCGGCGCCCGATACGCGCAAGCCGGCCAAATATTGGCCCGAGTGGCCGCTGGTGCCCACGGTGAGCGCGCGGGCGAAGGAGATCTTCCTGCACGGGCAAGCGCTGGGCAACGACCCGCACTCCTTTACCACCATCGGCGACTGCCAATCCGAGCCGAATATTTTAATGGGTACCTATGGGACCAGCAGCTACCAGCTTGGCGATGAGTACGGATATTTGGAAGAAACTATCCAGCAGTTCAAAAACTCTTTCCAGCGCGACAGCATCACGGTCAAAGATGGGATGAGCGCGGCCTCGGTGTTTGCACCGAGTTGGGCCGATCCCGCGCAGTGCCAGGACAAGGAAACGCCGCTGGAATGCGAGTTCCGCCTGCATAAGCCGGTGATCGTTATCATCAGCCTGGGCACCAACTGGAGAGGCGGCGACGAGGTGAAGCACGCCGAATATATGCGCCGCATCGTGGATTACGCGATCAGCCAGGGCGTGGTGCCGGTGCTCTCCTCCAAGGGCGACAACCAGGAAGGCGATCACCGCATTAACCGGTCCATCGCAGAGATTGCCTACGACTACGATCTGCCCTTCTGGAACTTCTGGCTGTCGATCCGCGATCTGCCCGGCAAGGGCATCGACGGCACCCGCGAGGGGGGTTACCTGATCCCGGACGCCTGGGGCCGGCGGTCTTTCACCGGCCTGCAAGCCCTGGACGCGGTATGGCGGGAGTTAAAGCCCCTGGTGAAGTAAAGGGACAAAGATCAAAGGGATTGAACGGCGGATTTTTACCAGACAAAGGTTATTTTCAGAATATCGTACCAGACCGCGGTTGCGGTAGCAACCGCGGTAGCAAACGGCACCCTACAGGATGCCTGGTTCGGGATAGAATAGAGGGGGAATGAAAGGAGGCAGATATGCGCGCAGCAGTTCTCGAAGCTACAGGGAAACTGGTTTTGAAAGATGTGCCCGTACCGGAGATTACCCGGCCGGATGAGGTGTTGATCCAGGTGAAAATGGTGGGGGTGTGCGGGTCAGAAGTACACGCGTTCCACGGCACGCACCCGTTCCGGAAAGCGCCGGCCATCCTGGGTCACGAGATGTCTGGGGTGGTGGCAGCGGTAGGAAAGGATGTAACCGGCTTGCAGCCCGGCGAGCGCGTGGTGGTCGACCCGCAGTGGACGTGCGGGCAGTGTGAATACTGCCGGCGCGGAGACATCAACCTGTGCCCATCCAAGCGCGTGCTGGGAACACAGTTGTGGCCGGGGGCATTTGGGGAATACATCACCGCACCGCAGGCGGCCGTGTTTCCTTTGCCCGCTAGCCTTTCCTTTGAACAGGGAAGCCTGATCGAGCCATTAACCGTGGGGGTGCACGTGGCCCGGCGCGCGGGGATTGGGCCGGGAACCGCAGTGGTCGTGCTGGGCAGCGGTTCCATTGGGGGCATGGTTTCAGCATCCGCGCGGGCCTTTGGAGCAGGCCCGGTGATCGCCGCGGATATCCGCCAGCACTGCCTGGACGCGGCCCGCGAGCGCATGGGAGCAACTCACGACTTCCGGCTGCCAGACCCAAACTTTGCCGAGGCGGTAAAGGCGCTGACCGGTGGGCAGGGCGCGGATGTTGTCGTGGTCGCCGCCGATGAGCCAGCCCTGGTCGACCTGGCGCTGGAGATCATCCGCCGGCGGGGTACCATCGTGCTGGTAGCCCTGCTGACGGAAGCGCCGCTCAATTTTATGGGCTTCAAAGTCATCGCCAAGGAGGCGCACATTATCGGGTCGACGATGGCAAATGCCCAGGACGTGCGCGATTCCATCGCGCTGGCTACCAGCGGTCAGGTGGATGTGAGCGGTATCGCCACTCACCACCTGCCCATCGAAGCCGCCCAGCGGGGCATGGAGATGGCGCACACCAAAGAAGACGGCGCGATCAAAGTAATCCTGGACTATTGAGGTCAATTTTTGTCCACATTTTGGTCATCGCGTATAATGGAACCATTGGAAAACGACCTACGGTGCGAGGAGAAAAGCCGACCGTCTGGAGTTCTTCCCCACTGCTTATGGAGTGTTAGCGGATGTTAATTTTAGAAACCGAGCGCCTGATCCTGTATGCATTGACCCGCGATCATTTGGAAATGGCGTTAAATGATATACCCCGGTTGTCCACGGAACTCGAAGTGGCTACCACGCCGGATGTGTTTTCCGAAGAGTCGCGCCAGGCGATGATGATCAAAATATCGCGGATGGATCACGCCGAGCTGCAGATGCATCCCTGGTACACATACTTTCTGCTGGTGCACGCCAAAGATCGGGTGGCAATTGGCGTGTGCGGTTTTAAAGGCGCGCCCACGTTGTTTGGCTCAGTTGAGTTGGGTTACGCGATGCACGAGGGTTTCCGCAACCACGGCTATATGACTGAGGCCGTCCAGGCACTGGTGGAATGGGCATTCACGCATGACAACTGCCAGCGGGTCACGGCCGAAACGCTGCCGGATAACTTTGCCTCGCAGCGCGTACTGCAAAAAGCCGGGCTGACGCTGGACCGCACGGGTGAGAATATGCTGTACTGGAAAGTGGATCGCGAAGAGGTGGAGGAACGTGAGGAGGGCAGACGGTTCGGTGAAGCGTGAAATGTGAGGGGAAAGCGCGACATGTTATTTGTGATCTGTTATCCGGTATTTGGGAGGAGTGGGTTTGATGCGGGTCTGGCGAGTATGGAAGATTATCGGGGTGATTTTAGTCACAGCGGGGTGCGGCGCGGGGTGCGGGGGACAGGCAACAGAGCCGGCCGTTTTTTTGACCACGGCGCCGGCGCAGGTTAGCTCCTACTCCGCTACTTCTACCCTGGAGCCAACAACGGAGCGCGCTGTACCGAACCATGCACCAACGGATCCCGGAGCAACACTCACCGCGGTTCCGTCTCCCCCTCTCACGCACACGCTTGCGCCAGCTACCCCGACCTTTGACCCACAAACCTGGGTTGATTTGCCCGTGATTCCCGCATTCAGCCCGCGCGCGGTGGAAATACTGCGGGATGGGCTTGCCAAAGGCAACAACCCGCGCGCCTTTTCAAAAATTGGCGACTGCGAGAGTCAGGCCTCCTGGTTCCTGGAAAATTTTGACCGGGACGCGCAGTATTATTCACTGGGCGCCTATGAAGCAGAATTAAGCCCGGTGGTTGCGTATTACAACGGATCGTTCAAACGCGTCAGCCTGGCTGCCCGCCAGGGTTTTACCTCCGCTTCGCTGATGGCGCCCTTGTGGGCCAACAAGGAGCTGTGCGAGAAGAATGAAGGGCCGCTGGCCTGCGAGTATCGCTTGCAGCGCCCGAGCATGGCTTTTGTCATGCTTGGCACGAATGACGCCTCCAACCCCAAGACTTTCGAAGGGCACATGCGCAAAATAATCGAGTACTCTATCCGCCAGGGAGTGCTGCCAGTGCTGGGCACCAAGGCTGACAACGTCGAAAAGGATCATTTCATCAATGCCACCATCGCCCGCCTGGGAGCTGAATACGGCGTGCCGGTGTGGAATTTCTGGGCCGCCCTCCAGGATCTGCCGAAGAAAGGGCTGCAAGAGGACGGCGTGCATCTCACCTTTGGCAACACGCGCTTTAACGACCCGGCCAATATGAAAAATGCGTGGCCGGTACGCAACCTGAATGCGCTCCAGATTCTAAAGTTGGTGATGGAAAACACCACAGGCAAATAGGAGTCCGGTTTATTTTGCGCAGGGTTTTGCCACCGCCTGACCGGTTCGTAAAGCACACGATTATCTTGAGCCGTTAACAGACTTTTCCGCTAAGTGATACGGCACATCGATGATGACGCGGGTGAAACCGGCAGTATGGCGATGATATAAGAGGGCTTCCTTGATCAACGCCGCCGACTGGTTGTGCAAAATATTATTCCACGGCCTGGCCGGGATAAGCTCGGCCAGAACCAGCACGGCCTGCTGGCCATCGTTATGCTCCTGATCCGTTTTTTCGAGGAAGCTGAGCAGCGGTTCAACGATCGAGCGCAGCGGCGAAGGCACAACGACCAGCTTTATATCGGGGAACCAGGCTTCCCAGATTTTCCGAATTTTTGTTTCGTCCGGGTTGATGTCGGTATCGATATATACTGCGGTTACATCCTCCGCGATCGAGCGAGCAAAGTTGACCGCGCTGATCATCCCGCGGTGCACGCCGGATATGGGAATTACGACCCGCGGCCTGGGAAATGGGCGCAGTGAAGGCGGCAGGCCGTGCAGCGAAAGCTGGGCGGAAACGGATTTGTAATGGTTGCGGATGCGCAGAAATAAAATCACCAACAGCGGGATGATCAGGATCGAAATCCAGGCCCCTTCTACAAATTTGGTGATCCCAATAATCAACAGGGTTATGGCCGTAACGAGTGCGCCCAGCCCGTTGAGTAACGACTTGAGATGCCAACCAGCGGAGCGCTCATGAAACCAATGCACGACCATACCAGATTGCGAGAGTGTAAAGGCACTAAAAGCACCCACCGCAAATAATGGCACCAGGGCATGGGTATCTCCATTAAATAGAATAATTAACAGCCCAGATATCACCGCCAAAAGCATAATGCCATTATTGTAAACCAGCCGGTCGCCAATATTCGCCAGTTGACGCGGCAGGAACCGGTCCATAGACAGGATGGCTGCCACGCGCGGGAAACCGGCAAAGCTGGTATTTACCGCCACTGTCAGAATGCCCAGGGTAGTAATCTGCACAAGGTAATACCCTATTCCCGAACCCAGAATACGGTGCGCCAGCGCGGATAAAATCGTTTCATCCGGACCGGCAATAACGCCCAGGAACTGGGTCAGGCCCACGCTGCCGGCAAACATCAGGCCCATCAGAACGGCCATAATGACTAAAGTCTGACGGGCATTCTTGGCCTCAGGCCGGCGGAATGCTGGAACACCATTGCTGATTGATTCAATGCCAGTTAGCGCTGTGCAGCCCACAGCAAAGGAGTGCATAATCATGACCAAAGTCAAAGGTTGAACGGGCAATGGAGCAATCGATTGCACGGAAACCTCCGCCTGACTACCCGTTAGGGCCTTGATAATGCCTACCAACAGCATTCCAATGAAGGTAACCAGGAACATGTAAACCGGGACGGCCAGCGTGGTGCCGGTCTCGCGCATCCCGCGAAGGTTCAGCATGGTAATCAAGAGTAACAGCCCCAAGGCCAGGAATATTCGGTAAGTCCACAATTCCGGGAAGGCCGAAGCCAGCGCCGCGACGCCAGCGGTTAAGCTGACCGCGGCGTTGAGGATGTAATCCAGGAGCAGCGCGCTGCCAGCAACCAGCCCGGGAAGGGTGCCCAGGTTGGAGCGGGCTACCACATAGGACCCTCCCCCAGACGGATAGGCCAGGATGGTTTGCGCATAGGACAGCGCCACCACCACCAGCAAAATGACAATGGCCGTCGCAATTGGGAACTGAAAAGATAATCCCGCCGCGCCAGCAGCGAGCAGCCCGAGGTAAATTTCCTGGTTGGCATAAGCAACCGAGGCAAAAGCATCTGGTGAAAATGCCGCCAGCGCCTGCACCTTGTTAAGCTTTTTCTCAGCCAACATGCGGGACGGCAGCGGCGAGCCGACAATCCAATATTTTAACTTGTCAAACATACACCCTCTCCATGCACCCCCTCGGCATAGAGATTGTACCAGATCCGGGTTTATCCGCGCGTGAGGCGCCGCAGCCACTCAGGCAGGAACGCCTCAGCGCTGCGCTTGACCGGGCGAGGTAAAACGGGCAGCGATTCATCTTCCTGGGGAGGAAGCGGAACCGGTGGTTTTTTCTCCTGGGGGGCTCGTTTCCCCAGCGCTTCGAAATCTTCCAAATGATCTGACTGATAATCGAAGGGTTTCATCCTACCCCCCTATAACAATAAGTAACAATAAATATATGCATAATCGAACTGATTTTACCCAATTTTTGGCGTAATTCGATTAAGAGAATCGTTAACAAAGGATTAAGGCAGGTTGCGTGCGGTCACTACTGATAGGGTACCTCAACGACTGCTGCTGCGATCTGCAACTCCATCTGGGCCAGCTCCTGCTTCACGCGGGCAAGCACCTGTTCTAAGGGAACAATTTCGCGTTCGGCGCAGTCGCGGCGCTTCAATTCCACCCCGCCGGCCTGCAAGCCGCGCTCGGAAACGGTCAGGCGCAGCGGCAGGCCGATCAGGTCGGCGTCTTTGAATTTGACCCCCGGCGACTCCTCGCGGTCGTCGTAAAGCGGCTCGAGCCCGGCTGCGCACAGCGCCTGGTAGAGACGATCGGCTTCCGCGATGTTGGCCGCGCCGCTCGCTTTGCCAACCAGAACAATCAGATGAACCGGGTACGGGGCGACGGTCACTGGCCAGACCAGGCCATTTTCATCGCGGTGCTCCTCGGCGACGCAGGCCAGCAGGCGAGTGATACCAATGCCGTACGAGCCCATCACCAAGGGTTTCTCCTGGCCATCGGCAGTGGAGAATGTGGCGCCCAGCGCGCCGGAATAGCGCGTGCCAAGTTTGAAGATATTGCCGACTTCCACACCGCGGACGGCCCGCAGCGGAGCGCCGCATTTGACACAGGCATCCCCTTCGCGCGCGGCGACCAGGTCGGTAACAATCTGGGCGGTGTAGTCGCGGCCGTAATTGACGTTGAGCAAGTGGTAGCCGGCTTCGTTCGCGCCGGAGACCAGGTTCGACTCACGGGTGACCAGCTCATCAACCACCACCAGCACGTTCTTTAAGCCAACCGGCGAGGCATAGCCCGGCACGGCGCCCACGGCGATGATTTCCTCCTCGGTGGCCGGGCGCAAGGCGCGGGCGTGGAGAGCGTTCGCAAGCTTGGTTTCGTTCAGTTCCATGTCCCCGCGCACCACGGCAAACACAAACTGGTCGCGGGCGGGTTGGCCTTTGGCACCCATGGAGGCGACCATAAAGACCGCCTTGGCAGTCTGGGACTCAGCAATGTTCAAGAAACGAGCCAGGTCGGCAATGGTTTTGCAGTCCGGTGTGGCAACTTTTTCCATCGAGCGGGCCGGCGGCATATCATCATTATGGGCCTTGCGCGCGGCTGCTACCTGGCGGTTCGCGGCGTAGCCACAGGCATCGCACAAGATAAGCGTATCCTCCCCGATGGGGGCCAGGTACATGTACTCGTGCGCCAGCTCGCCGCCCATCATGCCCACATCCGAGCTGACCGCGATCACCCGCAATCCGCAGCGGTGGAAGATATTGAAGTAGGCCTGGTAATGACTGCGATACTGGCGGTCCAGCCCGGCGAAGTCGGCATCCAGCGAGTAGGAGTCCTTCATGATGAATTCGCGACCGCGGATCAGCCCGGAGCGCGGGCGGGGTTCATCGCGCCACTTGGTCTGGATCTGGTAAACCAGCACTGGGAGCTGGCGGTAGGAGCGGATTTCTTTGCGCGCCAGGTCGGTCACCACCTCTTCGTGGGTCATGCCAAGAACCATGTCGCGGCCCGAGCGGTCTTTAAAGCGGCCCAACTCAGCGTCGATCTCATACCAGCGACCGCTCTCCTGCCACAGTTCCGCGGGATGGACGACCGGCATACTGATTTCCTGCCCGCCGATGGCTTCGATCTCCTGGCGGATGATATTCTCAATCCGGGCCATGGCCCGGTGCGCCAGAGGCAGGTAGCTGAACACGCCCGTGGCAAGCTGGCGGATAAAGCCTGCCCGCAGCAAAAACTGGTGGCTGGCCACATCGGCTTCTGACGGGGCTTCACGCAACGTGGTGCTGAATATCCGTGACATGCGCATGATCGATCTCCTAAGAACTGCTTGTTGTTGGCTTTTCGCAAAAACCAGATGCCAATCGCAAAATAAAAACCCCCGGGCTTTGGTCCCGAGGGTGTGGATAACCGTGAAAGCGGTACGCTACCTACCCGTGTAAACCGAAAGCCCAACCGTGGGGTTGGCTGGCAGGCAACTGGGTAGGGAAGTAGAACGATAACATGTGCATAGTATAGCAAAATTTGCCTCAAAATCAAGGGATTTTGCCGCTTTTCGTTAACCAACTGTAAAAAGTGAATCGAGAAAAGGTCTGTACAATAAGATGGTATTCTCTTCCGTATTGACTACTGGCTGCTAAATAAAACCGCGTACAAGGATTCGAACAATGATGTCTTTCTCGCCAAAACGCATTGGGTACACACTCATGGCTCTTATGCTGCTGCTCATGCTCAGCGCGTGCAGTTTTTCCTTACCCACATTGGGGGGTGTGAAGGGACTGCCAACCGGGACTCCGGAAAGCGGCGCGGCGCCCGGTGGAGCAGACGCGGAAGAGTCGCCTTCCGCGACCTCGGATGTGAACGTACCCGCCGGTTCAGACCAACCGGTAGGTGAGGCAGGGATCAGCGCAGAGGATTTCAACGATCCGGAAAACCCACCGCATGGTTTAATCCTTTTCACAAGCACTGCCGAACAACCCTTTCAGAATGTACAAGGTACAACGATCAGCAACCCGAACGCTGAACGGTACCTGTGGGCCATTTCCACGGATGGCGTGCGCGCCGGGCGGGTGAGCCCAGAGGGCATGGGAACGGCGCTGTTTGTGCCTGAAGCATCAAGCAAAAAGAGCAAGGTCCTTGCAAATGGGTTCCAATCGCCAGGCGAACAAATCGAGCCGGTCCAAATGCCAGAAGAATGTGGGGAAGCGGGCGGTGCGAGCTGCAGCGGCTTTCAATTCTCCTATAACGGGAATATGCTGGCATATTTTAAAGGCCCGGATTCGTGCGGGCGCGTGCTGACCCTGTACGATATCACGGCGCAAAAGCAGGCCAGCACCTGGCAAAACGTACACTGGGCATATTTCTTTGAGAATGGGAGCTTGATCTTTGCGCTGGGGGACTGCGAATCGCAGACGGCCTATCTTTACTACCCCAATACGGGGAAGCAGGCTGGGGTTGCGAAGGTGGGTAAGGCGTTTTGGAACCCCACTCATACAGCGGTAATTTTTCAGGTGCAGGGTGAACCCGAAATGCAATCCGGGTTATGGGGCTTTCATCTGGAAACATCCAAGGTGTTCATGTGGCCCTCCAAAGAAATGGTCATCGAAGACACCCCCATCTGGCTGGCAGACGGCGACCATTTTGTTTTCCAACACCAACCGTTCAAGTATGATAAAAGCACAAAGGACGCTATTCTGAATGGTCCGCGCCAGATCGTCCTGATGAACGCGAGAACGCGCAGCCAGAGCCTGCTGGCCTTTGACGCGCGCAGCAACTATCACCTATGCGGCGCGGCGGATTTGGCGGACAGCAACGCGGTGGGTTTACCCTGCGAGCAGACATATGATACCTGGCTGCACGTGCTGCGCCAGCCTTACCAATCCGTGCGCTTCCCGGCCGCCGAGCGAACCACGCCAGCGGTCCGCTGCGCGCTGTACGGTCTGGACTGCGAGGATGCGCCCGAAATTCTGGCGCTCGACTGGCAAACGGGCAAGCAGTATCCGTGGGAAGAGGCGCGGGTACCTGAGGCAACCGCCACGCCCGGAGCACACCGCCCTGACCTGGACAAAGAGCCGTTTTACCAGGACCCCGAAGGAGAATTTGCCTTTTACCTAGGACAAAGCGGGAAGACGCTGTGGTACGTTCCGCGCGACCGCGAGCCGACGTTATGGGTGCAAGACGGAGAAAATTTCCTGTATTTGCCGTAGGAAGAACTCGTTACCCAGGTGTATCTTTCCCCTCCTCCATTCCGTCTATTTAAGTAGAAACGGAAACCGGATTTCGGAATTGACCTTTTGAGGAGGGAAGTATGTCGAGCAAAAAACAATTCAGCCATTCTGTATCCATCGCCGGATGGGGCGCGTTGTTGATCTGGTGGGGGGCGGCGATTGCCATTGATCCCCTGACCATGGGTATGTGCGCGATTGGCACAGGCCTGATACTGCTGAGCATGAACGCGGCGCGGATGCTCAAAGGCGTGCGAACCGTGCGCACTACCACGGTCATGGGCATCATCGCGCTGGCGTGGGGCGCGCTGGACCAGGCACGCAGCTTATTGGGTTTTCCAGAAGGCGTTTCCTTTGCGCTGCTGCTGATGGTCATCGGCCTGGTGGTATGGATGACGCTGCTATTTCCATACTCCGGCAAGGAAGAAGCGGCATAAGCGTAGAAGGCGCTGCCCGTTCCACAAAATCCGTGGAATGGGCAGCGTAAAGCCGCGGAGTATAATTGTGTGACAAGTTGTAATGGCAAATACCGGGCGACCACAAGGATCGCGCCCTACAGAAAAGAACAATGGATGAAACTGCTCTGGATTTTGACAAGATTTATGCAGACTACCACGCCCGGGTGCAGCGCTACCTGACGAACCTGGTAGGGGAAGATGAGGCAGAAGACCTGGCGCAGGTGGTGTTCACCCGGATCAGCCAGAACCTGCAAACCTTCCGGGGCGATTCAAAACTGTCCACGTGGATCTTTCGCATTGCCGCCAACGCCGCCTTTGACCGCATGCGCCAGCCTTCTTTCCGTCAAACGCGCCAGGACCTGGCATTGGATGACGCGAGCGCTGAAGCGGTTGAGATCGCGGATCTCGATTTCTGGACCGGCGAACCGGCGCAGTCGCTTGAACAGCAGGTACATCGCAAGCAGCGCGAAGAATGCTACTGCGGCGTTCTCAATGAGCTGCCGGAAAATTACCGCGTGATCGTGCTGCTAAGCGAAATCGAAGGGTTCTGCGCCAAAGAAATCGCAACGATCCTTGGACTGAGCGTGGATGTGGTGAAAATTCGCCTGCACCGTGGCAGGGAAAAAGCCCTTGCGGCGCTTAAGAAACACTGCCATGCGGAAGACTGGCTCTAACGGACCCTATAGCCCTTCCAGCTCGGCCAATATTTCGCGTAGAACCGCATCCTGCACGCCGGCGCCGGCGCTGGCGAAGAATTCGGTCATGTTTGCAAAGCCCTGCTGCTGGTAGACGCGGGCCTGGAAAGCCATTTCCAGCCGGTCGATTTGTTTGACGAAGCGCGCTTCTGGGGTGCTGGCGGTTTCATACTCTTCCCACAGGGCCAGATATTCTTCTCCCCTGGGCAGCTTGGCGACCACCTGCCAAAGACTCGCGCGTTCGCGGCGATGCTTTTCCTCCACCGGCACTCCGTCACCGGGGACCAGGTCGCCAGTGTAGATTTCGCCCAGGTCGTGGACCAAGGCTATGCGAATGACTTTATCGCGATCGAGGTGGGGAAAATGCGCGTCGGCGATCCACCAGGCGAGCAATGCCATCCCGAAAACGTGCTCGGCAACAGTTTCACAGCGCTCAGGGGGGATGCCGCGCCGCAGCCAGCCCTGGCGGTACACCTGCTTAAGATGGTCAAGCTCAAAATAGGCTGCAACCAGGGAGGAAAGATTCCGCCCGCCAAAGGCTGCCAGGGGCAGATCAGCTTTTGTCTTCACTTTTCTTGTGCTTGCGCGTGTTGCGCGAAACCCTGAACATGGCCAGCATCGAGCGGCGCATGGGGATACAGCGGTGCTCAGCCTGCGCCAAAAGTAAGGCCATAGCCTCTTTTTTTCCAAACGCGCTCCACACCCCGGGCCCGGGGATTACCAGCCGCCGGTTTTCGCTCCCCAGCACAATCACCGCGCCCAACAGGTCGATCTCGATCCAGCGCACCTCATCCCATGAAATCGCCCAGCGGCCAAACACGGTATAGCGGCAAACCTGCTGCGGACCGACTTCGGTTATACCCCAACTGGACAGCACACCCAGGCTTAACCCTACCAGGCAAAGCTGGACCAGCGCCAGAACCAATTGATTTTCCTGAACAGCCTGGATGACGCCAAACATAAAGAAGGATATCCCCGACCAGCCAATTACCTGCACCAACCAGTGGTCGGTGACCTGCCGAGGGCCGGGATCATCCAGGGTAGTTTTGCGGGTGGATAACCAATCCTGGTAGTCCGGCAGGCGTAGAAGCGCGTTCTCTTCCAGGGCCTCCGGCGGCACCGTCACGCACACGCGGTCCCAGACTGCTTCTTCATCAAAGAAACGCAAAGGGATGACCAGCGTACCATCCCGAGTGCCCAGGCATAAGAAGCGCCTGCGGCGGTTTTCGTGCAGCCAGGTGGCCTTTAATTCCGTCCAATAGACCCGGAAATACCGCCCGTTCAGGCTGCCCTCGATCGAAGTCGCATCCAGAGAGATCCAATTGCGCAGCATGGGCAGCAGATAATCGAAGGCGACCACCAGGCAAAGAATCGCCAAACCTAAAATAGCAGTGATGGGACTGAGCGCGGCAGTATTCGCAGCGGTAATGGTCAGCAGCACAAAAAAGCACAGCGGCAGCAGCAGCTGGCCTAACCAGGCTTCTGTCGTGGCGCGGTATGTGCGCGGCTCAGCCATTTTCATACGGCAACGACCTCCCAAGATCTATCTGGATAACATGCCCCATTTTATCACACCGCCATTTATCCTTGCTCCAGCAGGCTCCGGCGCTCCGCTTCCAATGCTTGCATGTGCTTGTCCGTTTGGACATGATTTTTTTTCAAACGAGCCAGCAGGTCGCTAACCTGGCGCTGCACACCGCGGGCAGCTTCCAGCAAATCATTGATCCGGGACTGCACCAGCAAATCGATCAGGAGATTATCCATAAAGATATCGGCAAAGGCGGACAACCCACCCGTCTCAAACTGCAAGCCCTCCAACCCGCTTACATCCGCCAATTCGCGCTCAAAACGCTGCAGCAGCGGCTGCACTTCCTGTACCGCCGCGTGGGCTTCGTCCAGCTTGGAATGTTTGACCGCGCTAACAATCATCCCGCCGCCGAACAGGTCGAGGGTGCCCCAATTACCGGCGCTTTCCAACAATGCGACCGCACTGTCCAGACCTGCCTGGGCTTGCTCGCCAGCCTGGATTGCTTCGCGCAGCTCACGATCCGCGGAACGCAGCCCGGCTAAATCCGTACTTAAATTGAGCAAGCGGCGCGCGGTGGGACTGTTATCCGCAGACACTTGGCGCTCTTTCTCAGCCAGCAGCGCCTCATAGCGGGCCTGCAGCACAGGCGCGTCCCCCAACCGGTCCAGCCGTTCGCGAAGATCGGCCATATCGCGCTCCAGGGCGGTTACCCGGCGCTGGCAAGAATCGTACTTGAGCCTGGCCGCCAGCAATTCCTGCCGCTCCTGATCCAGGCGCGTTTCCTTGCTGCCGAGGACCGCGTAGAACAGCCCAACCAGGCCGGCGCCCTCCAGGCGCTGCACATCCTGGTCTTCCTTGCGCAGGATTTCCGAAAGGCGCTGCAAGGTCTGGCGTTCATCGAGCAGGCTGCGTTCCGCGCGGTCCAGCTCGCGCGATAAGCGGCTGCGCTCGGCAATGAACTCGCGGATCTCAAGAAGTTCGTTATTCAATTCGGTGCTGTTCAAGGCCATTTCTCCAGTGGTTAAACCGTACCACGCCGGGAAATGTTACGCAAGCAGAGAATCTCTGGAGTCCCAGGGCCTTCACAAAGTCGAAAGCCCTGACCCGCGAAGGAAGAACCATCCCCTTGTTCCCCTTCCTGCGCTTCGCCCGGAAAAGTGCAAGTGACCTTATGAAAACCGTGATGTCGATAGCCGCACGATAGGAGCGGTCACTTGGCGGAGAAGGCCAACCACCGGTTTGCAAACACCGGCTCGTTTGCAGTCTGAGAGCCGGGCAAGCCTTCGACCAGAACCCACTCGGCGCCGTCGCCGAGACGGCGGGCGCGCACTTGCATCGGCGAAGCGCCATTCGGACTGGTCAGCACGCGGGCGTACAGCAGGTTTTGCCCATCTGCGGTCCAGTGCGGCCACGTGTCGACGGCACCAGGCGGGGAGGAAACCAGGGACTGCACCTGGCCATTCCGCGGGTCGAGCAGGTAAATACCCGCGGTGGGAAAACTCTTACGCGCTTCGGGCGAAGTCAAAGCGTCGATCTGATTAACGGCGAAGGCCAATCTACCGTCCGGGTTCCAGGCCAGGTTCGTGGGCAGCAGTCCTTCGGGCAGCGGGTATTGTAGCTGGCCGGTTTTCAGGTCCAGCAGCGCCAGGCGCGGGGTAATGACCCCGGTTTCACTGGATTCGAGGAATGCGAGGCGCGCGGGCCGGGTTGGGTCCCAGGCATAGTATTGCGCGGGGGAATCGCTCAAGGGCAGCCGGGCGGGATAGGTTTGGATGGCAGCGCTGTTCGAATCAATCGTAATTACCTGACCGCCCTGGGTCATGGCCTGGTTACCGGCAAAATAGGATTGGGCGAGCAGCGTTTGGGCGCCCGGCACCCAGCCAAGCAAGGCGTAGAGAATATCGCCAGGGTCGGAGTCGAGTGGCAGGCTCTTTTCCCCCTGGGCTGTTTTGACGTGCAGCAGCCAATGCAAATCCGCGGTCTGTTCGAGAAAGGCCTGGTCTCCGTTTTCGGCATGCACGGCGCCATCCTTACTCAGCGCGGCATCCGGCTGCCAGGAGAGGGGCGTTTGGCTGGTCACATGTTCCAATGATTTCCCGCCCGCTGAGAGAACCTCGTAGCGATGATCGCCCAGCGAGAGAAGCAAGCGCGGCTCGCCAGGCCCGGCCGGTGACCAGGCCAGTCCATCTGGCGATAACCCAGGCGGTAGGGGAACCTGCCAGCCCTGTCCATTCTCCAGATCCAGCGCCACCAGGCGGGCGGGCGCGGTATCCATGTAGGCCAGGCGGGCTTTCAGCGGAATGGCGTCCGGGGCGCAGCCTACCAGACCAGGCGTGCGGGCACAGTCCTGGAAGGGCACGGCGGTAAGCTGGATGGATGGGCTGGCAGCGACCAGGGGTTGCGGGATGGGATAAGCAGTTCCGACCAGCGCCGCCTCGGTTTGGGACACAGGATAGGGAGCATCCGATGGGAATGGGTAGGTCGGGGCAGCCGCAGGATAAGCAGTCGTTGCTGGAACCAGCGTGCGCACCGCGGTGGGAAGGACGCGCAGAGCTGTTATGGTGCGGAGGGGTGATTTTGTATTCACTGTCGGGGAAGAGCAGCCAACCAACAGGGCCGCGGACAGCAGGAAGCCAAGAAATTTCTGTTTCATTAAAATAATTCTACCGCGAAAATAAGGCAAAAATCGGGAGCGTTTGTAAAAGGCGCGTCGAGAGCTGGGAGCCAATCCGCGGGACAAAAGTCCGCGGGACAAGTAGTCCCGGTGCTAGCAGGACGTTAAAAAGCCTGGTTTCACCAGGTTGTGGAAGCATAGAGGTCCAATTACAGCAATGCAATTGGAGCCCAGTAAATCGTTGGTTACCGGTTTCAGGGCTTCCAAACTGCGAAGCCCGCAGGCGATTAGCGGATGAAGTAAATGATTGCTACCAGCAGGCCGATGGTGACGACCACCCAGCGCAGTACCACTGGTTTAATCCGCCCGGCCAGCCGCCCGCCCAGCGCGCCGCCGGCCAGCGCGAAGACCATCATCAACAGCGCCACAGGCCAGACCACCTTCCCGGAAAAGACGAAGAAGATGGCCGCGGCCAGGTTGGTGCTAAAGGAGATAGCCTGCTTGAGAGCGTTGAGGCGGGTAAGGTTGTCGTTGAGGATCAGCCCCAGGGTGGCGAGCACGATCACGCTGAGCCCGGCGCCAAAATAACCGCCGTAGACGGCCGCCAGCGCCACCGGCAGCGCTCCTACCGCCGCCAGGCTGGCTTCGGAGCGTTCTTTTCCGGCGCGTTTGAGCATCCAGGCACGCAGCGGATCAGAGACGGCCAGCAGCAGGGAGGCCAGCAGAATGAGGAAGGGCACCAGGTCGCGGAACAGACGCTCGCCGGTATTGAGCAGCAGGATACCGCCCACAACCCCACCGATCACGGCGGCGGGGATGTAAAAGATGAGCCGCGTGCGCTGCCCGCGCAGGTCCTTGAGCTGGGCGAAGGTAGCCCCCAGGTAGCCGGGCACCAGCGCCACGGTATTGGTGACGTTGGCCACCACCGCCGGGATGCCTACCGCGGTGAGCACGGGGAAAGAAATCAGGGTTCCGCCGCCGGCCAGCGCGTTGACAAAGCCGGCCGCGGCAGCGGCTAAACAGACGAAAACATAGCTGTACCAGTCCAATATTGCCCTCTTTGCTGCGTAGATTTTAGCTGTCGCCGGGAGATCGTAGTAACGACTGAGGGGAATTATACCGCCGGAACCATTCGAGCATGGACGGTGTATATAGGTTAAATGTGAACGCAGTTCGGCGCATGTCGCAAATATCGGAGGTTGAAATGCTTCGCTGCTTCATTTTCTTACTACTGGCGAGTTTTCTTCTGACGGGGTGCGTGGGTACTGGCGTACCGATAACCGGAGCATCCCTGGTTACCCCAAGCGCTGCAGCGGTGGAAAGCAGCCCAATGGATGATTGCCCAATGACGGAAGCGGTCTGGGCCAAGCCGCCAGAGGATGCCGCGGTGCTGAATGCGCCTGAATATGGCTACTATTTTGTGAATGAGGACCGCTCCATTTGGGCGTCCGCAGGGTGGACAGGGCAGGCTGGCTATGCACTGCATGCGGGTGAAGATGGTAATAAGGAGGGTTGGTTTCGGCCAGAGGGAGCCAAGCTAGAGATCACCGGGCGGCGCATCGACGGCCAGGCAGCACCGCTTGAGGCCGATGTTCCTTGCTGCTACCCGACTCGATTTCAAGCCACGGGCCTGTATTTTCCCACACCCGGATGCTGGGAAGTGACCGCAAAGGCGGCAGACCGGGCGCTGACGTTTGTGGTCGCGGTTGAACCTTGATGGAGAATACAATACGCGCTGAGCAGCTCACGCTAGTGGGAACGGCTTTGGGGATTTCGCCGGGCTGCTTCAATCGCCTGGGCAAGCGCAGCCGGCTCATCGGTGCCAATGCGGACCAGGCGGCCATTGTCCAGGGTGATCTCCACGCCGTCCAGACCAGAGACGTTGTAGATCATGCCATTGTGGATGAAATGGATGCCCAGCCCCATCCAGGGGGAATTGCGCACTTCGCGCACCGCGGTAATGCGATCGAGCGGGAATGTACGGCCCAGGCTGTTCAAACCAAAATGAAGCCGTACCTTTTCCGGATCGACTTTCACGGTCAGAGAGCCGAATATGACGGCAGTGAGCAGCATGAACGCTAAAATCAACAGCAGAGGGATAAACGAACCCGGCTCGCCGGTCAGTGCTACCGCGAAAACTAATCCAACGACTGGGAACAACATGATCACCAGCATTGCCATTCCATACTGCCTGTGTTCATAGAGCGGTTGCATGGGAGATTCTCCTGTAATCAAATATGATAATCGGAGATGGATCTGATGAACCACAGAGAATTTGCGGATTTGTTCAAGGGTCATTTTTCATAATCCGACTACGCGGACTGGCATAACAGAGCACCCGCGGGACTAGCAGGAGCATTACCCCGAGCCAGCCTTCATTACGAATCGATGGCAGCTAAGAATTCCTGGAGCCAGGCGGGAACGATGTAGGTGAAGTCTGCGCGCAGTGGGGCCGCCAGGGAGGAAACGAATTCGCTCCAGGTGATGGCGCGGCTGACCATGCCCACCCGCCAGGCCAGGTTGAATATTTCGATGAGCCGGTCCGGGGATTCGTAGCGCTGCCAGGGGCGCAGGTAGATATCGCGCAGGCGGTTCAACTCGGGGGGCATGCGGTCGGGCGCCGCGGTGGCCTCATCGGGGAACCCGGAGCGCCAGCCCACGCTGCGGAGGCAAAGCATGATCGAAAAGAAGGGGTGCGCCAGGCAGCTTTCGCCCCAGTCCGAAAAGACGAAACGGTATTTACCGGGTTGGCCCGAGACGAAAATATTACCGTCATGAAAATCATCGTGGTGCAGGGTTTGGGGTACCGCGCAGGTTTGAAGCTGCCGGCACATTTCCTGGTAACGCGGGAGGACGGCCAACAGCCGGTGGTGCTGCTCAGGGGAGAGACCATCGGCCTGACCAATGCGCAATATCTCCGGATCGGATAACAGGTTCTCAAACAAGCCGGGCAAGCGATGCAGGCGGCGGTCGAGGGCGCCCATGGGCAAGAATTGTTCCGCGTGATCCGAAACCGCGATTTGCAGGTTGGCAAAAAGCACCAGGGCCGGTTCGAGGATGCTCAAATCAGCGGGTGATTTCAGGTATGTACGCAGCATTGGACCGGCGTCGCGCATGAGCATCCAGCCGCGTTCCAGGTCCACCGCAACCAGGTCGGGCAGATTTTCCGGCTGGATTCCGCGCAGGAAAATGGTCAGGCGAGGTTCAGTAGTTGGCTCGCAGGCTTTGAAGAAGAGCGGCCCGGCGCCGGTGGGGCAGCGCATCACCGTTGACCAGATGCGCGCGTGGATCTGTTCGATGGGACCGGTGAGGGTGACGCCGGCAGCCGCCAGGGACTGCTTGATCCAGGCGTGGGCCTGAGCGATCCATTCGGGTTGGGTCCAGAGAAGGTTGGGGGCGGATTGGGACATGGGCTGTCTCGCCTTGCTATTATGGCTGCTTGCGGGAAGAGATGCGGCGAACCCTGTTGAAGTGAGGCCTATGGCGAGGTAATGATCAGCTCCTACTCACTGAACATCTCGCTAACCGCATTTCAGATAATATCGGCACAGCTTGAAACCAAAGTCTTTACACTTGGATCTATTTTAGCCTAAATAATCGCTTCATTTCCTACTCCGGTACTTCTACAGTTCTACCAATTAGTCCTGTACTAATTTTCCATACTTCTTCCGCATCAGCACTGTTTTTTAAAGCAGGACTCCTGATAAAATTAGCGCTTGCTGTAGTTAGCGAAAAGGATGGTCAGCATATGACAATGCATAGCGGAATACCGAGTTGGGCCCCAAAGGTTTCCAAAGCAAAGATCCAGCGCCTCTACACCTCAGACGCTAATGGCATCCTGGACGAGGAATTGATCGATGAGGTTGGATGGGAGCTCTGGTCGAGATGCGATAGCATTTTAACAGTCACAGCCGCCCATTACGGGCGGGTGACCTGCCCAACTTGCGGCACAGTCATTGAACATCCCTCAGCGAGTGCGGAAACTGCCGGGGAACGCTCTACACCATGGCGTGAGGAAGATACCATTCAATGCGGGAGCTGCGGTTGGCAGCTGCCATGGACAGCGTACCACCAGACTTACCGCGGCAAACAACTGTTCGGCGCTAACGCTGTCGAGGTCTTCGAGGCATATCACAAGGCATTTCCACAGACTTCTGCGTCCAACGCAAAAATGCTGCTCATCGACCAGCTGATCCATGCCTTTCATTTTGGCCTGACTGAGTTCGGCCGCCCGGTCGGCGCTAACCTGATTGAAGGTTCGTTGAAAGAGGTGATCCTCTTTCTAAATGCGTTGACAAACGGCCCGGCGAGCGCAACCGGGATTGGCAGTTCACAAGACACCTGGCGCCGCAACATAGAGAGCGTCTCCTGGGCGCGTCCGTTCCTCAAGTCTAACGAGGACGGAGATATAAAACCGTCGGACTGAAATTTTCTCCGGGGAATCGCCGCTTATTCTTCTTTTTTATCCCTTCCACACATCTTGCAGCTTCTTCGGATCCTCATCCCCCGGCCCCTTCTCCAAAATCGTCAAAGCCCGATTTTAGAGAAGGGGAGCTTTCTAACGCATTAAGGATTTGTTGTAACACCTGATCCGTTTGTCCAAGCACCTGTGCGTTGGTGAACCGTATGACCCGAAAACCAAGCCCCGCAAGAATCTGTTCCCGTTCCTGGTCAGCTTCCACCTGCTGCCGATGAACCTCTCCATCTACTTCGATAATCAACCCCGTGCCAGGGCAGTAAAAATCAACGATAAACCGGTCTATCGAATACTGGCGACGGAATATATAACCGCTGGGCCGAAAGGCGCGCAAGCGCTGCCACAGCAAATCTTCCGCCAGCGTAGGCGCTTGACGCATATGCCTTGCCACAATTCGCAATTTTCCGCGTAGTTTTGGATCCTGCGGTGGAAAATGTTTGGTCATAGAACGATTATCGCATAGAAAAATCACCCGCAAAATCCATAAAAGGCATCCCCCTCTCCGTTTTCGGCTTTGCGAAAATGGAGAGGGGGGTGACCGAGGGGATGAGGATTTCTTACCTTTTCGCCATCTGCTTCCTCAAGATTTCCATCCGCCGCAATCTCCTTCGGGATGGTTGTCGCCCCGTTCACGTCCGCGTGGAGCAGATCGTCCGGATACACCATCACCCCGCCAACCCGTACCGACACGTGCACGTCGGGCGTGTGGCGGTAGCCGTGCGCGCTGATGGTCTCACCCGTAAACACCGGGTAGCCGATCTTATGCACCTGGTCGAGGTCACGCCCCGCGCCGCTGGTAATCAACCCCACCGAGCCAAAGGTCTAGTAGGTGGTACAGACAATCCTAACGCAATGCGATGAAATTCCCCTATTCGGTGGTATTTTCACTTTCCACCTTTACGATTGTTTCCACAAGCTTGGGAACAACACCCCATTCCTGATCGATCTTAAACAATCTTTTCAACCAGTTTTTAGGACCCTCATCCTTAAACTATGAACAATCCAATACACCACCCGATAAAGGCCAATTCCTACAAGCGCGCCGAACGCATTCAATATTACGTCATTGATATCTACCGAATGGTAATAGGAGCCTACCACCAGGCCAATAAATAATTGGACAGCCTCGATTGCCAGTCCAACAGTCAACGCTAACCAGAATAGGTGTATGCCAGGGATTTTGGAGAGAAAACAGATCCCAATCCCAAAAGGTACGGTTAACAAAATATTCCCGGCGATCTCCCAAAAAATGATCTTTGGGTTGATTTGGAATAAAAACATCGTTCCATAATTGAACGGGATCAGATTTATGCGGGTCAATCTCTGGTATGTGTTTTCCCAGGTTATATTCGCAGGCCAATTTTCAGCCAGCGGGATCGGAAAAAATACCTGGGCAATTCCTATCAAAAGGTAAAGCCCGAAAATGGACAGGCCCAGAATATATAATTTGCCCCGCTTCCGATAGAAATAACAAGCCATTATGACAAGCAGAAGGCCAAATATAAAAGGGAAGGGGAAAAAATCGATTATGAAAATCCTCCTTCAGATATACTCTTTCCAAGACTATCCTTTTCTTGAAACCCGCTTCCTCAGCTCATCCATCTGCCGTTTGCTCTCCAACCTTGCCTCATGCAGTTTCTTCGCATCCGGCCCGAACTGATGCAGCGTATCCAAAATCACCATCTCCGCCGCCACATACGCATCCCCGACCTCAGCCACCTCTGCCGCGATCTCCTTCGGGATGGTCGTTACCCCGTTGACATCGGCGTGCAGCAGGTCATCCGGATACACCATCACCCCACCCACGCGCACCGGTTCGTGGATGCCCATCGTGTGGCAGTAGCCGTGCGCGCTGATTGTTCCACCGGTGAAGACCGGGTAGCCGATCTTCCGAACCTGGTCAAGGTCACGCCCTGCTCCTGATGTGATCAGCCCTACCGAGCCAAAGGTCTGGTAGGTGGTGCACATGATCTCGCCGAACGTTGCCGATACCGCCGGATCATCCAGGTCCTGGAAGACAACGATGGGGGGGCCAGAAAGCTCGCTGAAACGCGCCACCTGTACCTCGATGTTGTCGTAGACATCCGTGCCGGGCGGTGGGGGGGCCGAGGAACGGAAAGTGGCGGTGGCGGCGAAGCCGACGATGGGCGGCATTTCGGGGAAGCAGGCGCGGATGCGGCTATCCATAAAGCCGGTGTTGCGCGGGCGAATGTTGAACAGTTCGATCACGTTGCAGATGGTGGGCGTGTCGAAGCTGCGCAGTTTGGCGAGGAGTTCGGGGGAGAGGATAGACAAGGAAACCTCCTGAGGATTTTGATCCTTGAAATAAACTATGAACTTTATCGCGAATGACGCGAATGGAACGAATAAAGCGAATAAGAATTCTTTTATAAAGATCTTTCTTATTCGCGCTATTCGAATAATTCGCGATGCGCCCTGCGCGCATTCGCGATAAAGGTGCTTACTCATCCATCTTGATGACCTTGTTGAACAGGTCTTCCAGACCGGCTTCGTCGAGGAAGCCTTGCGAGGCAGAGGTTTCGCCGATTTTGTATGAGGCAAACACCATCGCTTTGCGCAGCGAGAGGTAGGGGTCGCCGGTTTTGACGTAACCGTGCAGGAAGGCCGAGAATAACGCGTCGCCCGCGCCGATGGTGTTGACGGTTCGGCGGGTGTTTACGGCCGGGATGCGTTCGATGAAATGGTCCTTTTTCACGGCCAGCAGCGCGCCTTCTTTCCCCATGCCGATTACCAGCACTTCCGGCGCGTAGCGGTTCCACACGCGCCTGGCCCATTCGTCTGGCGAAACCGGCAGCCACTCCTGGCTCATAAAGAGCACGCTGGCCGCGCGCATAAAGTCGGCATTGTAAGGGTCATTCAGGTCGGAGATGGCATGCACGTCGGTGGCTATGCGCTTTCCCGCTCGCCGGGCCTGCTCGAGGAAAGGCCGGGAGAAGTTGACGTTACACAGCACCAGCAGGTCGCAGCCGGAAGCGGCCTGGCTGTAATTAAGCTGCGGGTAGGCGGTTTCCTGCACGTCTTTCAAGTCGACGTTGATCTGCCGGCGGCCTTCGCCATCGTACAGGATCACCGACTGCGCGGTCTGCTCCACCAGGTCGAGCACGTTTTTACCGGAGATTGCATCGTGTTCCAGCGCCATGCGAATCAGGGTCGACTGCAAGTCGCGCCCGATAATCGAAAGCAGGCGCACATCGTCGCCCAACAGGGTCAGCGCGCGGGTGATATTGTAGCCCACCCCCGAAACAGTGCTGTTGACCCCGAAAAACGGGTAGACCACCGGCGTGTATGGGATGGGGAAACTTTCCACCCGCAGGGTCGTTTCGATATTGATCAGGCCAGAAACGAGGATTTTGGACATAGGATTTAATGGTATGGGTCACAGCCGCAGCTAATAACCACAATACCTACACTTCATTAAATTCCGGTTCGTAATAGGCTACGCCGCCGTGATCTTGCAGCGTGCCGCGGCGCAGCTCCAGCAGCATGAAGGCTTCGGCAGGCGCGTTGGGGTCCTGAAAGCGGACGGCATAACGGCTGGCCGGTTCGAAGCCAAAGCGCGAATAGTAACGCGGGTCGCCCAGTAAGACGACAACGGTATGCCCCTGCTGGCGGATTTCTTCCAGCCCGGCGCGGATCAGCCGCGAGCCAATGCCCTGGTTCTGGTGCTCGGGCAGCACCGCCACCGGTCCCAGGCCAATCGCGGGCAGGTCCCCGGCTTCTCCACGGATGGTCACAGGGGAAAACAACACGTGCCCCACCACCTCACCGTCTTCTAGCGCGACCAGTGAGAGGGTCACCGCGCGGCGCTTGCGCAGGGAGACACACAGGTCGGCTTCCGCCGGACGGTGGAAGGCCTTTTCTTCCACCTGGTATACCCCATCGGCATGTTCTGCTTCTTCGGGGCGAATGATGATCATATAAGAACCTCCAATAACCAGGAAATCAGGCGCTCTGTCAGTTAGGATTTTCGAGACATTGAGGAAAAGTACGATAAGCCAAACGGAACCACAGGTTGCACTAATGAAATTGTAGCATATGCTGATCGATTACCATGCGATTGGGAGTAAATTTTCGCACCCAGGCGAAAACCTTTTTTTATGCGTTATAATATCGGGAACAAACCAGGCTTTTGGGAGCGCACAGCACAACACCGCTTGCCTCTTTAGAAGCCGTTCGTCACAGCGGGGGGATGATTGCCAGAGCTGGTTTTTGCATCTGGCTATTCCAAACCATGAACAGAGACCTGCACGTACTATTGGTTGACGATGATGAGGATGAATATATCCTGATGCGGGATATGTTTGCACGCTTACCCGGGCAAGGAAACGGGGTGCGCTATTCGCTGGAATGGGCATCCAGTTATGATGCCGCACTGGAACTGTGCAGCGGCAAGCAATATGATATCCACCTCATCGACTATCACCTGGGCAGCCACAACGGCCTGGACTTGCTGCGCGAAACCGAGGCGCGAGGCTGCCAGGCGCCTTCGATTCTGCTGACAGGGCAGGGTAGTTACGAGCTGGACCTGGCCGCGATGGAAGAGGGCGTGTACGATTATCTGTTGAAAGACCAGCTAAACGAAACGCTGCTCGAACGTACCATTCGTTATGCCGTTGAGCGCCGCCAGACCGAGGAAGAACTGGAGCGGCGGGTGCGCGAGCGCACCAGCGAGCTGTCGGAAAGCGAGTCGCGCTTCCGCGCGCTGGCAGAAACTACCTCGGCGGCAATTTTCATCGTCCAGGATGGTTTGATCCGCTATGCCAACCCGGCGGCGCGCTTCGTCACCGGGTATCTGCCAGAAGAACTGCTCATGAAAGAGATTTGGCGCCTGGCCCATCCCGCGTATCACGAGCCGCTGAAAAATTCGCGGCTGCCCACCCACTGGACCGGAAACCACCCGGCGCGATATGAGATCAAGATCATCACCAAAAGTGGTGAAGAACGCTGGGTCGACCTGACCACCGGGAATATGCAGTACGCCAGCCGCCCGGCGCTGGTCTACACTGCTTTCGACATCACGGAGCGCGATAAGGCCGAACAGTCGCTGCGCCAAAGCGAAGCGCAGTTACGTCGGGCACGCGACGAGTTAGAAGAACGCGTTGCCGACCGGACTGCCGAGCTGTCCAGGCGGAATACCGAAGTCCAGGTGGCCAGCCAGCGTTTTGAGACAGTGCTACGCACGCTGCCGGTTGGCATTTTCATCGCCGACGAACGAGGACAGATTACCAGCGCCAACGCCGATTTCCAGGCGCTATGGGATGCGCCAGAACCGCTGCCAGCGGACACGAACGCATGGCCAACGCTGCAAGCCTGGGATACCGAAACCAGTGAGGCTCTCTCGCTGCGCGAGTGGCTGATCAACATTACGGTTCGTCAGGGCGAAACCATCCTTGGGAAAATCATTGATATCCTCAGCCTGGCCGGGCAGCGCAAGACCGTTATGTATTCCGCAACACCTATCATCGACCCGGATGGGCGGATTACGGGTGGGGTTGCGGTGACGCAGGATATATCTACGCAGCGCAACCTGGAACAACGCGCCCAGGAGGCGGCCCGCGAGGCTCAACAGCGCGCCGAGGAACTGGAAGGTCTGCACCGCGCTACCGCCGCGCTGCTCTCCACGCTCGATCTGGATGAACTGCTCCGGCAGATCCTGGATGCGGCGCAGAGCGCTATCCCGGCTGCTGAAAAGGGGATGCTGCACCTGATCTCCCCATCCACGGGCCAGCTGCAAGTACGCGCTACACTGGGCTTTAATGACCAGCGCATTTCCATTATCCGCTCCACGAAAGGGCCGGGGTTCCCCGCCCAGGTCGCCCGCGAGCGCCGCCCGCTGCTGGTAAATGACGCGCAGGCCGGGTCGACACCGGATGGCGCCCTGGAAGGCATCGTGCCGGAGATGGGTCTGGTGCGCTCGATCATTCTGGCGCCGCTTTATTACGGCGAGCAGGTGCTTGGCACGCTGTCTCTCAGCGCCGCGCAGCCCAATGCGTTCAGCGACTCGAATTTACGCCTGCTGGCCAGCTTCGCCGCCACCACTACCGCGGCGCTGCAGAACGCCATCCTGCATTCGGAAATCAAACAACTGGCGGTAACCGACCCGCTCACCGGGCAGTATAACCGGCGGGCATTCTTCGACCTGGGACAGCGGGAGATGGAGCGCTTTTTACGGTTCAACCACCCGCTGTCGGCGGTGATGATCGACATGGATAACTTCAAAAGCGTAAACGATTCTTTCGGGCATGCCGTTGGCGACCATATGCTGCGCATAATGGCGGAGCGCTGCCACGCCATCATCCGCGACACCGACATTTTTGGACGTTATGGCGGGGATGAGTTTGCCCTGCTGCTGCCCGACACCGATCTGCAGACTGCCGAGCATATCGCTATGCGCATCCGGGAATCGCTGACCAACACGCCATGGATGACCGAGCGCGGGCCGGTGCATGTTACCGCCAGCCTGGGCGTTGCCCACGCTACCAAAGAACATCAAAAGCTGGAAGATTTGCTGGCGGATGCAGACAAAGCCTTGTACGAGGCGAAGGAAAATGGGCGAAATCGCGTGGAGGTTCTTTAAATGACCGAGGTCGATCCCAGGGTAAACCAATTTTTACGCGCCAGGTTTCCGATGATCGCGGCAGGGTTGGCAATCCTGACCGGGCTGTACCTTATTAGCCTCCAGAATTACCTGCTTTTCCACACCCTGGTTGAGCTTTTTAGCGTGGTGATTACCATGACCATCTTTGTGCTGGTATGGAACTCACGCAGCTTCATCGATAACCGCTACCTGATGCTCTTGGGCATCGCCTTTTTCTTTATAGGGGTGCTGGACTTACTGCACACGCTGGCGTTTAAGGGAGTGGGCATCTTCCCTACCACCGGTGTGGGCCAGCCCAACGCAGCCAACCTGGCCACGCAGTTGTGGATCGCGGCGCGCTATATGCAGAGCATCACAATGGCCCTTGCCCCACTGGCGCTGATCTTTCGCAAGCGCATGAAGATCCAGCCTGAGGCAATCCTGGCAGCCTATATACTGGTAACCACGCTGCTGCTGCTATCCATCTATTGGGGCATCTTTCCGAACAGCATGCTCGACAGCAGCGGCCTGACCCAATTCAAGATTATCAGCGAATACGTTATCATCCTGTTCTACATCACCGGTCTGGTGCTGCTATTGGGCGTCCAGCCGGTATCCGATTATTTTGATAAAGACGTGCGCAACCTGCTGGCCCTTTCCATCGCTTTTAACGTGTTTGCTGAACTGGCTTTCACCGGATACCTGGCGGTGAATGACTTCATCAATCTATCCGGGCATTTCTTAAAAATAGTCGCGGTGTATTTGATCTATGAGGCAATCATCGTCACCGGGCTGCTGCGGCCATACAGCCTGCTCTTTCGGGAGCTTGCCCAACGCGAAGAAGCTCAACGCGCCAGCGAAACACGCGAGCGGTCAAGGGCGGTACAGATGGAGGCCATTATGGACGTGGTGCCAGCCATTGTGTGGATTGCGCATGATCGCGGCTCGCGCAATGTGACCGGCAACCGCGCCTCATCGGAGCTGCTGCGCCTGCCGCCCAACGCAAATCACTCGCGCTATTCTCAGGAGGTGGCCGGGCGGTTCCGGTTTTATGACGCGAGCGGACAGGAATTGACCCCGGATACCTTACCACTGCACGTTGCAGCCGCCACTGGTCAAACCATCCGCGAAACCCAAGAAACCATTGTGGCCGAGGACGGCACCGAACGCCACCTGTACGGCAGCATTACACCCCTGTTTGATGAAAACGGCCAGCCTGGAGGAGCGGTTGGAGCTTTCATCGACATTACTGCCAGAGTGCACGCCGAGCAAGCCCTGCAGGAGAGCGAGCAGCGCTACCGCAGCCTGTTTGAGGGTATGGCGGAAGGCTTTGCGTTGTTCGAGCTGCTGTATGACGCGCAGGGCCGGGCGGTCGATTACGTGTGTTACGAGGTAAACCCGGCGTTCGAACGCATGATGGGGGTTACCCGAGAGATGATGCTTGGCAAGAAGCGCAGCGAAATCTCCCCGGATGTGGAATTGCCTGGGGAATTCAAGGTTTGGGTAGAGCATTTCTCGCAGGCAGTGGAGAGCGGCGAACCCATCCGAGTCGAAGATTACAGCCGGCTGGCCGGAAAATACCTGGAGGTGTTAATCAACCCAATTCAGGGCAACTTCTTTGCCACACTCACCATCGATGTGACTGAACGCCGCCAGAGCCAGGACGCATTGCGGCAAAGCGAGGCACGCCTGCGCCGCCTGGTGGATGCGAATATTATTGGCATTATCTACTCGCGGGGTGGAGGCAACGTTACCCTGGCAAACGACGCTTTGCTCGAAATCCTTGGATATACCCGCGCGGAGTATGAGGCGGGGCAAATTGATTGGAACAACATTACCCCCGCGGAATTCCGCCCTTTGGATAAACAGGCAATGATTGAAATCGCTGAGCGGGGCGCCTGCACACCTTACGAAAAAGATTTTATCCGCAAGGATGGCACGCGGGTGCCGGTCTTGTTAGGCTACGCCTACCACGCCGAAGATGGCCTGGCGCCGTACGTCGGGTTCATCCTAGACCTGTCGCCGCAAAAACGCGCGGAAGAAGCGGTCCGCCAATACGCCGGCCGGTTGGAGCAATCGAATCGCGAGCTACAAGATTTTGCCTTCGTTGCTTCACACGACTTGCAAGAACCGCTGCGAAAAATTCAGGCTTTTGGGGAACGGCTAAATGAACGGCTGAAAGATCAGCTTGACGATGCAACCCGGGATTACCTGGAGCGCATGCTCAATGCCGCCGGGCGGATGCGCGCGATGATCAATGATCTGCTCTCTCTTTCGCGCGTGACGACCCAGGGGCAGCCTTTCGAGGAAGTAAACTTGAATGCGGTCGCCGAAGAGGTGCTTTCCGACCTGGAAACGCGCATCGAGCGCACCAGCGGCAAAGTTGAAATTGGGGATCTGCCGGTTATCGAAGCAGACCCGCTTCAGATGCACCTGCTCTTGCAAAATCTGGTCAGCAATGCGCTGAAGTTTCATAAACCAGATGAACGACCAGTGGTAAAAGTATATGCCGAGTGCCCAAAAGACAGCCAGCAGGTAATGCTCTACATCGAAGATAACGGGATTGGTTTCGAGGAACAGTACCTTGAGCGCATATTCCAACCCTTCCAGCGCCTGCATGGGATCAGCCAGTATGAGGGCAGCGGGATGGGGCTGGCAATCTGCCGAAAAATTGTTGAGCGCCATACCGGGACAATCACAGCACGCAGTACACCCGGAAAAGGAACCACATTTATCATTGCGCTTCCCGTGCATCCACCGCGCCAGCGCAAATCTCAATTCAAGGATAAAGTTTAATGGAAAAACGCCCATCAAAAAGAACGGTGGTAATTATCGCCGAGGATGATCCGGACGACCGGCTGTTGATTATGGATGCAATCAAAGAAGCCAGCCAACAACCGGTCGAGATATTTTTTGTACAGGATGGCGCCGAAATGCTCGATTACTTATACCACCGGGGTAAATTTCGTGAGACAGCGAATGCGCCGCACCCCGAGCTGGTGCTGCTAGACTTGAATATGCCCAAGAAAGGCGGCATGGAAGTACTGGCAGAGATCAAACAGGACCCGGCGCTGCGCACCATTCCGGTAGTGGTGCTCACTACCTCACGGGAGCAGCAGCAAATCTCGCGTTCCTATGAACTGGGGGGCAATGGGTTTGTCACCAAGCCAAACTCATATCACGAGCTGGTGGAACTGATGAAGAATATCCAGAAGTATTGGTTTAAGACCGTAGAACTGCCTTGATCCCCTTTTTGCGGTAAAATTCCCTATCGAAGGTTTGGGGATTTTTCCGTATGCATATTTTGGTCACCAATGATGACGGGGTAAACGCTCCCGGGCTGGTCGCGCTGGCCCAGGCGATGCGCGAACTGGGCAAAGTTTCCGTTGTGGCGCCGGATCACAACTGGTCTGCTTCGGGGCACGTAAAAACCCTCGAACGACCGCTGCGGGTAAAAGCCGCCATTCTATCCGATGGTACCTCTGCCCTGGCATCCGACGGAGCGCCCTCTGACTGCGTGGCACTGGCGGTGCTGGGACTGCTCTCCGAACCGGTCGACCTGGTTGTGTCAGGAATCAACGGCGGGCCAAACCTGGGGCACGACCTGACTTATTCGGGCACGGTTACCGCGGCAATGGAAGCCGCCATCGCCGGGCTGCCAGGTATCGCTGTCTCGCTGGATACACCGCCTTTGCTGGAAGGCGCGCTTAATTTCTCACCGGCGGCGGTCATCGCCAAAAAGGTGGCGGCCAACGTCATCGAACACGGGCTGCCGCCAAGCGTGCTGCTGTCGGTGAATGTGCCCTACCTGCCACTGGAGGAGATCCGCGGTATCCAGATCACTCGCCAGGGACTGCGCATCTACCGGGATGCACTGGTCGAGCGTAATGACCCGCGCGGCCGGCCGTATTATTGGATCGGCGGCGAAGCGCCAGGGGGTGTGCCTGATGACGGTACCGATATTGGCGCTTTGCACCAGGGCTATGTATCGATCACACCCGTCCAGCTCGACCTGACCGCGCACGCGCTGCTGGAGCCGCTGAGGATGTGGGAATGGAAATGAAGAAGAAAAAGGACCTGACCTCGCGGTTGCTACCGCAACCGGGCCCCCCTTCCCTAAAAGGAAGGGGGAGTAAGAAAGAAATTATACTTACCGGTTCCCGCTTGTTCGTTATCGTCCTGTTTCTTTTCTTCAATCTGTCCGCATGTTCTTCCCCAACGCCGGTGATGCTGACGCCGCGGCCAACGCGCACGCCGACAGAAACGCCCGCGCCTACGGCCACGGCAACCAGTACGATCACCCTGACCCCCACAGCCACACCCACGCGCACCGCTACCCCTACTATTACCCTCACGCCCACGCCCACCGCAACACTGGTTCCCGCCGCGGCTGGCACGGCGCTGCCGATAACCAATCCGAAGATTATCCAGGAAAACCTGGAACGTTTGCGCATGCTGGCACAGTGGGGACGCGGCCGGGTAGAAGGCCTGGCCTGGTCAGCGGACGGCACCCGGGTAGCCGTAGCCACACCACTGGGCGTGTTCGTATATGATGCAGCGACCCTGGCTGCCCCTATCTGGCTGCAGACCCAAGAACCGGCTTATCGCCTGGCCTGGTCGCCAGACGGCAAACGGCTGGCGGTGGATACAGCCGGGCCCGGCTCTGGCGCAGACCTGTCCATTCCGCCGCACCAGGTGCAGGTTTGGGACCCAAGCGCTTCCAGCAGCGCCCCGCTGGTGACACTGGACACCGGCACGCAGGCACTTGCGCTGCGTTTTAGCAACCCGAATGAGATGGTCGTGTTGGCCCGCGCTAAGGGTGGAGCAAGCTTCCAGCGTTGGGATGTGATCAATGGGCAGCGGTTACAGGCGATCAACCTGCTGGGCGGCGAAACCGCCGCGGCAGGCGACCTGACCAGTGATTTCACCCGCGCTGCTACCCGCGGCCAGAAGGGCCCGGTGCGCCTTTGGCGGCTCTCGGATGGGGTGAACCTGGCGACCACGCGCGAGTCTGGCGAGCAGGCCGGGCCGCTGGCATTTTCGCCGGATGGGCAGCTGCTGGCGGTTGGTTACCCGGACGAGATGGATGATGGGCAAAACACCAACCAGGTGCGCGTGTGGGCCGTACCAGCCCAAACCGGTGAGCTATCCGATCTGGTTACCAGCCTGAACGATGCCACCCGGCCAGAAGGCAGCGAAGAGACATTGATCAGCCTGGCATGGTCTGGAGACCAGCAGTTTATCGCCGCCGGGAGCGCTGACCAGAGCGTGCACGTCTGGCAAAACGCTGCGGGTCCGGTGTATCGGCGCCTGACCAGCGGCAGCTTGCCACGCCTGCTGGCCTTCGAACCGCACGACAGCGCACTCAACCGGGGGGATGGCAGCAGCCGGCTGGCTGTGGGCGGACTGGAGATCTGGCAATTGGAAACCGCCGCGCCAGGTGGAGAGACCGCCCTGCTCGCGGCCGATAATGAGTATCTGCCGGGGCTGTTCGACATGCAGTTCACTCCCAACGGCGCTCTGCTGGCGCTGGCTGAGTATAATACGATCGATTTTCGCTCAGCACTGGATGGCAGCCGCGATATGTCGATTACCGGGATGAGCGGTCCGGTAAACGGGCTGTCTTTTAGCCCGGACGGCAATTACCTGGCTGCCGCCTGCCAGGATGGCACTACCCGCCTGTACCGCACCTACGACGGTCGCTACCTGGACACTTTGGGTGAAGCCACCTACCCCATCCGCAGCGTGGCATTCTCTTCGCACGGCTTTTGGATTGCGTCAGCTGGCGAGGATATGGCTATCCGCATCTTTCGCCTGGATGACGGCGTGCAAATCAACGGCTTTGAGGAACCCTTTGTGGCCTATAAGCTGCTTTTCTCCCCCAACAGCAACCAGCTGGCTTCGCTCACCACATCGGGGGTTAACCTGCGCCAGATTACCGGCACCGAGCGCCAGGCATCCTTTTCTCTGGTAAGCAATGTGGGCGGCGTAGGCCTGTCCGACATGGTTTACTCCCCTGGGCAGGAGAACCTGGCGCTGGTTGGCAATGGCATCGTCAGGGTTATCGAACCGGGAACCCAGGTGACGGTCTATACCATCGGGGCCCAGCCGGATGGCGCACTGCCCTGGTCCGTGGCATATTCACCGGACAACGCCTTCCTGGTGGTGGGGTGGAGCGACGGGCAAATGCGCTTTTACTGGGCAGCGGATGGTACTTTCCTCGGTTCCTGGCAAGCCCATCCTGAAGCCGTCCAGCGCCTGACCTTCACTCGTGACGGAACCCTACTGGCCTCCCAAGGATCGGAAGGAACGGTCCGGATTTGGGGGATCGGACAATGATTTCTTCTAACAATTTTTTAGATCATTAAAAAGCGTATAATACTAAAGGGATCTCTTTATGAAGGCGTTTGCCATCTTGCTCATCACCGTTATTCTGGCTGCCAGCGCTGGCATTGCCCCGGTACACGCTGCTTGCGGCGCGACCTACACGGTTGGACAAGGGGACACGCTTTACTCGATCGCCGAAAAGTGCAACCTGCGCTATGTGGTATTGATCAATATCAATTATGAAATCTCCGACCCTAACCTGATCCGCCCAGGGCAAACCATCCGCCTGACGGCGGAGGAACCAATACCCGAATACACCAAACCCATCAGCGGCCCGAACCAACCGGATGGCTGGCAGCCGGACAGAATTTATATCGTGCGCAGCGGCAACTCGCTGGCGCGCATTGCTTACCTGTACAGCACCACGCTGTGGGACCTATATCAGGCAAACCCCGACCTGGGTGGCCGTCCGGTGGTTACCAAAGGGCAGCGTATCCACCTGCCTGAGAACGCGCGCCGCAAAAAGGGCTGGGTGGGTGTATCCAGCCTTGGCCCGGCATACCTAAGCTCTATCCAGGTGCGGGTGGTCGATTTTCCACCCTATGCAAAGGTGAAGATCCGCCTGCACGAACTCAGTGAAGACGAAGTTATGCGCGGGATCAAGAATGCCGGGACGGAACTGATTATTCGGGATGATAATTTAAGCATCTACAGTGATGCCACGACCGACGCGCGCGGCAGCTTACGGATAACGATCAAGCTGCCCACCCTGGCGCGCAACGATGATAACTGGGTGGTGGATGTTTTTACCGATGCACTCGGCCAGGAGGATACGCTGGCCCGCTCGCCGGTGATGGTGATTGGTCGCGGATATTAAACCTCCGTGGGTTTTCAGGTTGGTAAAGCGCGGTTTCGCAGCCCAGATAAACGAGCCAGGCGGTTAACCGGGAAACAGCTTTTCGATAAGCTGGGGCGCGTATTTCTCCACCATTTCCGAGGATATTGCGTTCTGCTTGCAGACTGCCGCGTATAGATCCACGCTCGGACGGCGGAAGCGAGCCTGGGTTACCGGGTCCAGACCCCACAGGCCAAAGCGCTGCGACCAGCCCCGTTCCCACTCGAAGTTGTCCACCAGGGACCAGTGAAAGTAGCCCTTGACTGGCCAGCTGAAATTAATGGCTCGCCAGACCTGATGCAGGTGTTCAAGGATGTAGCGCGGGCGCTGGCTGTCATCGGGGTCCTCAATGCCGTTTTCGGTAATGATGATGGGCAAGTGGTAACGCCGCGACCAGCCGATCACCTCGAACAGTCCCTGCGGCCAGTGGGCCAGGAACCCGGTCGCGCTGAGGAGCGCATCCTTTGGATACGAACGCTTGCTGAACAGTTCCAACGGATTGAACGCGTTAAAGGCTACCAGATCACCAGTGTAATAGTTGATGCCGGTAAAATCACTGGCGCCGATGGCTTCGGGCACGCGGGTGGACCGGGTCAGGAAACGCAGCCGGCCGTCCACCAGCGCGTCGAGGAAGGAGCCGTTATATGCCGAGGAAATCTGCCCGGCAATGGTTTTCTCCAATGGGTTCCAGCTGTGGGCCGGCTGCATGTAGCGGATGTTTACCGCTGTTCCCACGCGCGCCTCGGGCTGGATCGATTTAATCGCCCGGTAGGCCAGGGCATGCCCGCGCAGCAGATTGGTCATCACTCGGAAAGCCGCGCCCATATCGTTCTTGCCGGGTGGGAAAGCACCGCCGCGGTCGAGATACCCCTGGTAGGTGTAGACATTGGGTTCATTGATCGGGATCCAACTGGTACAGTACTCGCGCAATGCATCGACCGTATGCCGCACAAAGGCCTCGAATAATACGGGAGAATCCGGGTTTTCCCAACCACCCTGCTCGAACAGCCAGAGCGGGTCCGAGAAGTGATGCAGCGTGACAAAGGGGGTAATCCCGCGATGATACAACCCGCGCAGCATCTCCCGGTACACATCCAGCGCATCCTCGTTCCAGCGATCCGGAGCGGGCTGGATACGGCTCCACTCAATGGACAGGCGGTGGGCGTTCTGGTGCGTCTCTTTGGCGCGGTCGAAATCATCCCGCCAGCGCCCGGCCCACCAGTCGCATGCCCGCCCGGCTTTGTCGTTGTTATGGATGCGGTGGGGCTGGTTTTCCCAATAGGCCCAGTTGTTATTGTTGTTATTCCCTTCAACCTGGTGCGCGGCAGTCGCCGTGCCCCATAAGAAACCGGGTGGGAAGCTGAATGTGGCTTGCGGCATATTGCGGGGTTCTCCTCATTCTATGACGGTTGGGATGTAGGTTCACAATGATGCATCCCGATTCTATCAGAAACAGGATGCTTTACAAAAATGGAAGCATTGGTTCAAAGCCGCGCAGGTTGACAGCCCTTTATTGACGGTTATACTAAGGATGCACCTTTTTGTAAAACAGTCTTCTTGTTGGTCCTGTAAAAGGGGGGAATCGAGCATGTTTTGGCGTCTTATTTGCATTTTTGTCTTCCTTGCCAGCCTTTTGGGTGTTCCCACCCCGGTACAGGCTGCAGTCCCTCCCTCAACAGACCTGGAGACAACCAAAGGCCCTTCGCCGAAATTTAAAATTATCGAACCAACGAAGGTGGACCAATCCCCGCCCCTGGCAAATATTCTGCCTATGAAAATCAACGCCCCAACGGAAAGAAAGCTTGTTCCGCTGGGCGCGCTACCCAAAACGAATGCGAATGCTGCTGGCCTGGCCACCCAACCTGATCGAGCGCTACAAAGCGCACCGGTTACCGGACAGATGCCCGTCCCTGGGATAAATTTCGATGGGATCCATAATACCTACTTTGTGGCTCCACCAGATACCAATGGCGATATTGGCCCCAAACATTATGTGCAATGGGTGAACCTGGGCTTGCAAGTCTGGCAGATCGACCGGGCGGCAGGCACCGCGACCACGGTTCTTGGACCGATTGACGGCAACCTGCTATGGTTTGGTTTTGGCGGTCCGTGCGAAAATGACAATGACGGCGACCCGATCGTCCTCTACGATCCGTTAGCCGATCGCTGGTTCCTCAGCCAGTTTGCCGTTACCGGCGGTTTCTACCAATGCATCGCCGTATCTGTTACGCATGACCCAACCGGCGCCTATTACCGCTACGCCTACAACTGGGGTGTAAAGATGAACGATTACCCCAAGTTTGGCGTATGGCCAGATGGCTATTATATGACCGCCAACCTGTTTACCGGTTCTGACTGGGCCGGCGCTGGTGTAGGGGTTTTTGAGCGCCAAAGAATGCTGCTCGGCCAACCGGCTCGTCTAATCCAACTGGATCTATTCGATACCAACTCGAATTATGGCGGCATGCTACCCGCTGACCTGGATGGTAACCCACCTCCGGCCGGCACCCCGGCTTACTTTGCCGAGGTGGATGATTCTTCGTCTACCCTGGGACCTGTGGACGCGCTGCGAATCTGGGAAGCAAAGGTGGATTGGGATCCAATCCATCCTTCTCTAACCTTCGGGCAGGCAGCAAATTTTGGGGAGCCGAGCGCCGTCCTGCCGGTTGAAAATTTCAATATCATTTGCCAGAGCACCCGTGATTGTATTCAACAAGCAGGCTCCAATCAGGCACTGGATGCTATTGGCGACCGGCTCATGTTCCGCCTGGCCTACCGCTACTTTCCCAACGCACAACCATACGAAGCGATGGTCGTCAACCATACTGTCCTGGTGAACGGGCGGGCGGGTGTGCGCTGGTACGAAATCCGCCGCACCAACAACGTATATTCGGTCCACCAGCAGGGCACCTATGCCGGAGACGATCCGGCAACCGATCTCCAAAACCGCTGGATGGGGTCGATTGCGATGGACTGGCAGGGTAATATGGCCCTGGGTTATTCGCTGGCGAGCGAAACAAGATATCCGTCCATTGGGTACACCGGGCGCCTGACCGGCGATCCGCTCAACAGCCTGCCACAGGGCGAGCAAATCGCCTTCCCCGGCACGGCTTCGCAGAGTGACGTCAATCGCTGGGGGGATTATTCCAGTATGTCGGTTGACCCGCTGGACGACTGCACATTCTGGTATACCCAAGAATATGCCCGGGGTGGGTGGGATTGGGCCACGCGCATCCTGGCCTTTAAGCTGCCTTCCTGTACCCCGCGTCCGAGCGGCATTCTCAGCGGAAAGGTGACCGACGGCAGCGGAAACCCGATCCTGGGCGCCATCATTTCAGCCGTGGGATATACGGCCGTTTCTGGGGCGGATGGGAGTTACAGTTTCCCGCGGGTAGCCGCCGGCACCTATGACATGACGACAAAAGCGTCTGGTTACCAACCGGCTGCCGCCAACAATGTAATGGTTACGAACGGCGCGATCACCAAACAGGATTTTGTTTTGACCGCCCTTCAAAGGGTATCCGTAACCATCCGCCTGACAGACGGCGCAGACCACCTGGGAATGCCACTATACGGCTGGGTAGACATTGCCAGCGAGGATACCCCGGTGGAGCGTTTCTACACCAACCCGGTTACCGGGCTGGTGATTGTGGATCTGTTCCAAAATATCCCATATTATTTGACTGCGGCGGCTGAAAATTACCTGCCGGAAAGCCGCACTGCTACCTATACCCATGCAACCGGCAGTGAGAGCTTCCAGTTGAAAATATCCGCGCTGCTGGGCTGCCCGCTCGGTTACCAACAAACGGCGCGGGATTTCGAGGGGTTTGAGCAGGGACAGGCGCCGCCGCCGGATTGGTATGAATACCAGCTGGGGGATCCAGGCGAGGGATTCAGCACCAGCACAAGCGCATACGAGGGGACATACAGCGCCTTCCACGATGATTATCGGGTAAGCGGGCAATCCATCGATACAATGATCATGCCCATCCAGAACCTTCCGGATCATCCGGTCCTGGAATTTTATGAACGAGAGAAATGGGGGAGTTATTCGGTATACCACGGCGTGTGGTTGACTACCGGGGCGGACCCGGATCCAAGGGTTTCTAATTATGTCGAGGTTGCCGAGCTACCCCCTGGCAGCGATACGGCCTGGCAGCGCACTCAGGTAGATCTCTCGGCTTATGCCGGTATGGATGTTTTCCTGGCTTTTTATTATAAAGGAAACTACTCGGACGAGTGGTTCATCGATAATATTCGGATCGTCGATCAGGTTTGTGAGGTGATTGAGGGCGGGCGGGTTACCGGTTTCGTAAAGGATGCTTTGAATGGCAGCCCACTGGTCGGCGCGCAGATCAGTTCGCCTTCTGGCACAACCTTCAGCACCGCCACCCCGGATGACCTAATCATTGAGGATGGGTTCTATAATGCCTGGACGCCATCTGGCGCTACAGGTATCAGCGCCAGTTACGCACAATATGGCACCGTTACCGCTAGCATTAGCATTGGCTCAAACGAGGTCCTCGAGCATAACTTTGCCCTTTCGGCGGGGCAATTATCCGTGGATCCACCGAGCTTATCGGTCAACGTTGTTTTGAGTAAAACACCGGTAACGATGGATTTGAACATCGGAAATGTTGGCGCTTTTGGCCTTAATTATCAGGTTAAAGAATTTTATCAGGACAGCGAGCCCGTGTTCAACGGGTCGCCCAGCGGACCTTTTGCCGCCAACCATCGCCATGTGGGTCCGAAAAACCTGAACCTTCCAAGTCTAGAAGACGTGGTCAGCTATATGGGCCCGGTCCCTGGCCCGCAAAGCCCAGATAAAGCGGCGACCAACTGGGATTCCGATCTGGCATTTCCCTGGGGAATCGGTTTCAATACGAACGAAGGTGATTTGTGGCTTGGGAACGCCGTGGCAGGTGGTGGGGATAATATGAACTACCGCTTTACCACAAATGGTGTCAACACAGGCGATACGATTAACATCTCTCCCTGGGTTGATATTTTTGGCGCCGACATGACCTATGATCCCTACACTGAGATGCTGTGGCAGGTGAATGTAGGCGGTGATAACTGCATTTACGAGCTAGACCCGGATACCAGATCTGTCACCGGCCGCGCGATCTGCCCAGATTTTGGCACATCGGAACGCGGGCTGGCATATGACCCGGTTACCAACACCTTTTATGCCGGTTCCTGGAACGACGGTGTAATCCATCACTTTGCCCCGAATGGCGTAATCCTGGACTCGAAAGACGTCGGCCTGGATATCGCCGGACTGGCATACAATCCGGCTACCGGCCACCTGTATGTCAGCGAGAATACTTACGACCAGACGGATATTTTTGTCCTGGATACGAAAAACAATTATGACCTGATCGATGCCTTCAATATTACCGGTCTGAATGGTTCCAAACAGGGGATCGAATTTGACTGCCAGGGACAGTTATGGGTGGTCTCAACGCCCTATGTATTCAAAACAGAACCGCTAGAGAACGGCGTATGTTCCTCACTGGAGATTCCCTGGTTGAGTGTAAGCCCACCCAGTGGATCGGCCGCCCCGGGCATCTCTAACAAGCACGCGGTCACGTTCAACCCAACCGGTTTGATTCCTGGTGAATATACCGGTTATCTGGGTATCTTTAGCGATACACCCTATGAGCCTCAGGTCGTGAAATTTACGCTTACCATTACTTACGTCGGGCGTTATTATCTGACGATCATACACCGATAATGCACTTGCCGCGGCGGCGGTGCAATCGAATTAATCGCTGGCATATCCGTTGATCCGATCCAGTGAGTCCGGATCGGTTCATTCGGGGCCGATTCTATATTCGGGTTCGTCGAATAACTTCATGCGCAGGTAATTATCGAGAATCAACGCGCCGGTATCGAAATCGACCATATACGCAAGGAAACTCAACCGGACGGCGTCGGGCAGCAGGTCGCGTTCCGCGATGGTAAGCGGGTGAACGGCATTATAGGAGGACAGGAACACCTGCACCCAATCCTGGCGCAAAAGCGGACCTTCCGCCGGGCCGGGCACGCCCCAAATTTTTCGGTCGCGCGCGGAAAAAGAGCACAGGTGCGCCAGCACGTAGCCTACATCCAACAGCGGGTACGAAATGCCGCCATCCTCCCAGTCTATCAAATGCAGCGCGCCGGACGGCGATTCGATCAGGTTGACCAGGTAAGGGTCGGTATGGATGATGCCCTGGGGCAGCGCAGAAAAGGACGGGAAACGGTCAATTATTTCCAGCAGTTCGGGAATGATCTTGGGAAACATCTCTGGTAAAAGATCACCGGGGTCGCCAACGAACGATTGCACAAGCCGCAATGCAGCCTCGGATTCCGCCAGTATTTCCGAGGGAATATACCCTGACCGTGGGACAGCTCCGGACTGGGGAACAGCGTGAAGGCGCCCCAGCAGCGCGCCCAACTGGCGATAGAAATCTTCGCGCGGTTGCGGATGCACGCCTTCAATATACTCATAGATATAGACAAAGCGATCGCCGAACGGCAAGTAGCGCTGCCCGCCGCGAGCCGCCAGCAGGCGCGGCGCGGGAAAGCCCTGCGAGCACAAATACTGTGGGGTACCCACATCCGCCTGTACCACGGCTTCCGATCGCCCCGGATCGGTAAGTTTGGCTACCAGCTTTCCGCCCGGCGCCTCCAAACAGTAGGCTTTGCGCTGCCCATTTGTCTGCATGGTTGACAGGATGGTAAACGGACCGGCGGAGTATTGATCGTTGAGGAATGCAAGCAAGTCAGGCATAAGGGTTGGTTAAGTGTACTATACACCGAATGGTAAATGTGATCAAAATTTGATAGGATCAAATAGCGCGGACTGCGCAAACGATCGGATCGAATAGGAGATATCCCATGGCCCCTGTTATCACGTTTGGTTGGCGCGTACCGGATTTTCCGGAGGGCGGTGCAAACAGCGCGGAATTCCGCCAACAGATTTTCGATACCATGGATGTGCTCCAGGCAGGTGGGCTGCACTCAGCCTGGGTCGGCGACCATTTCTTTCCCTGGCCGGGTGAGGTGGAGCAGTCGATGGATACCATTGAAGCCTGGACCACACTCACCTACCTGATGGCGCGGTATCCCCGCATGTACTATGGCACCATTGTACTCAGCCAGGCTTACCGGCCCCCGGCTGCGCTGGCAAAGATGGCCGCTATTGCGCAATGGCTCTCCGGCGGGCGTTTCATCCTCGGCATTGGGGCGGGCTGGAAGGAGAACGAATACCATGCCTACGGATACGATTTCCCTTCCGCCGGAACGCGCCTCGACCAGCTGGAGGAAGCAGTGCAAATCATCCGCAAAATGTGGACCGAGGATCACCCCACCTTCCATGGGGCGCATTATCATATTGACAACGCGTACTGCTCGCCGCGGCCAGACCCGCAGCCGCCGCTGCTGATTGGCGGCGCCGGTCCGCGGCGCACACTGCGCATCGTGGCCCAGTACGGCGACTGGTGCAACCTGAACAACGCGGAAATCGAATTCTGCCAGTCACGCCTGGAAACTCTGCGCGAGCACTGCCGGGCGGTTGGGCGCGATTTCAATTCGATCGTCAAAACCTACTCCTGTGACTGTATTTCCGTTGCCGCGACGCACGGCGAAGCTGAGCACCAGCGCCAGGCCAGCTTTTTCAACCAGTTCCATTCATTTTCCGGCACACCCGATGAGGTAGCCGCGCAAATCCAACCCTACGTTGACCTGGGGTTCACCCACTTCATTTTCCGCTTCGTAGATTTTCCCAATACCGGAGGCGTGGAATTATTTATGAAAGAGGTGATGCCCAGGTTTCGCTAACCGCCTCATTGCCTGAGCGCTAATACTTTATAAAGAAAATCCAGCGTCAACCGGGTGACCTCGGGCTGCTCAATTTCCAGCAGCACGCAGTGGCGCGATTTTTCCATCCAATGCAGCTCTTTGAGCGCGGCGCCTACCTGCTGATAGACAATTTCCGCGCTGCGGGGGTCAATGGTGGTATCTTTCCGTCCCTGAACCACCAGGACCGGCTGGCGAATCTCCGGCAGCCGCGCGCGCACCTGCGCCTCCAGCCGTAATAACTGGATAACGGCCCGGGGAGAATTGACCTTGTATCCCTGCCAGGTGGTGTTGCCTTCCAAATCGCCTTTGGGCAGTTCGGTAATAAAGGGCGCTACCAGACTAAGCTGAAGCCGCTGCCAGCGGGTGAGCCTGAGTTGCAGGGCCGGCGCGTAGGCCAGCACCCCGGCAATTTCGGGGTGCTGCGCGGCCAGGTATAACGCTAACAGCCCGCCGGTCGATTCGCCGCCCACGAATACAACCGGGTAACGTTTGGCCAGATCCTGGTAGGCGCTTTCACCGGCGGACACCCAATCCTGCCAGCGCGCTTTTTTCAGGTCGGCTGGGCGCGTGCCGTGACCGGGCAGCAGCGGCGCACGGGTAGCAAACCCGGCCCGGTTCAAAACCGTGCCAAGCCGGGCAACTTCCGCGCACGTAGCCGTCAGACCATGGAAGAGCAGCACTGCCCTGCTGCCGGCAGATTCCAAATCAAAGGGCTGGCCGGACAAATGCGGATTGTGTAGAAATGGGTTGGCAGTCATAACGTTATTCCGCCCCCTCGTCGATGCAGGCAAGCATGGTGCTGAAGGGTTCGAAACCAACCCTTTCATAAACCCGCCCGGCCGCTTGATCCGCGGCGGTCAGGCAGGCCGTTTCGACCCCCAGGTTAAAGGCAGCCTGCACCGCGTGCGCGGTGAGGCGGGCAGCGATGCCCCGGCGGCGGAAAGGAAGGCGAGTGGCGATCCCGGCAATTTCACTGACCCCAGCAATTGGCCGGCCAAACACGCTCACCCCGGCTGGCTCACCGCCCACCCGCCCGAGAAAGGCTCCCCAGCCGCGCTCGCGGTAATCGGCGCGCAGCTGAGCCAGGTCGCTTTCCGAAGGCTCTGAGTTGTCGCCGGGGTTGAAACCCTGGCGCTGAGTGGTAATAAAATCACGCAGATCGGCGTCTGGCGAATCGGGATGCATCGCGATGATTTCCAGCCCACCCACCTCGGGCGCAGGCCGGAAGGCGACCGGCGTGCACAACATGCTCCACTGGCGATCTTCCTCGCGAAAACCGTTCGCGCGCAGCGCAGCGGGCAGGTCTGGGGCGAAGGCTTCGAAGAACTCAAAGCGTGCAACGCGCCCGCGCTGGCGAAAAACTTCCCGCAGGCGGGCAAAGATATCAATCAAGTCGGAAGCCGGAGGTAGGTCCGCGGAATCCGGGATTGCATAGTTAAAGTATTTGAGCGAATCGTGCGGGTGAAAAAACACCGTGAACGGAGCCAGCGGCATTGCCTGGTAATTACGGCGGGCACTCTCTCTCAGGTAATCCTGGATGCGGGTGATTTCTGCGATGGTTGGCATGCTGCTTCCCTTCAGGCCGGCTGGATTTCCCTGACCTTCCCCGCCCCGCTAATCTGCTGGGTAACGTTGGGCTGCCCGATGTAGCCGATGTCGCCAGACCCACTGATGTGCACATCCAGGCGTTTGGCAGCCCGCACCCGCACAGTACCCGAGCCGCTGATATGCACGCGCACGTCAGCACATTCCAGGTTCTCCGCCCGTACCTCGCCCGAGCCGGAAATGCGCACGGAGTGGGTCTGCACTGCGCCGCTCACCACAGCCTTGCCCGCACCCGAGAAACTGATTTCCAGGTCTCCGGCGCGCAGGTCCGCCACATTCATGTCACCCGAACCGCTGACCTTCAGGCGCAGGCGGTCCGTTTCAATCCGGCCGGCCTGGAGTTTTCCTGAGCCAGAGATCATTACTCCGCGAACCTCGCGCATGCTCACAAAGTAATGCACCTGCGGGTGAGAGAGGTGCGTAAAGAAATCCAGCCAGCTTTTTAGTCCCAGGCGCAGCCGCCCCTCGCTGACTTCACTTTTCAGCCTGGGGAGCAGATCCGCATCGGCCTCGATGACCAGCCCATCCTGATCTCCCTGGGTGAGGGTAATGGTACCGCTGCCCTCCAGTATCACTTCGTCAAACCCCGCTACTTCCCGCCGTTCCTGTACAATGGACATGATTTTTCTCCGATGTAAGAAAGATTTAACCGCAAAGACGCAAAGAGGAATTGTATGGGCGGTTGCATATTATTATGGTGGGCCAACCCAACCGAACTCTTTGAAATCAATCTGGTCGTTCTGGTCGAAATATACGCCTTCCGCTTCCAATAATTGTCGCTGGCGAATATTGCCAAAGGGGTCGTGGATGCTGATTTTGCCGCTGCGGTTGATCACCCGCTGCCAGGGGACGTCTGGGTGTTCACCGCTGTGCAGGGCTGCCATAGCATACCCGACCATGCGCGCGCTGCATCCGCCGACAATATTGGCGATTTGCCCATACGTAACCACCTGACCAGGAGGCACCTGCCGGACAATGGCATAAATGCGCTCATAGAGCGGAAGTTCTGCGGAGGGTGGATTTTCGTTCATACCAATATTATAGTACAGGTATGATGCCAGCCAAAACGCAGAAGCATCCAGCAGCTTCACCCCCGGTTTGGAACTGCTGGATGCGCTGGTCGCGTCGATTGATGTGAAGCAGCGCAGGTATGACCGGCTAGCGGATCAGACCCTTTTCCTCTCCCCCGGTAGCTGGGATCAGCAGCGGGTTGCGCGGGATTCGAACGAGCAAGGTAGTGCCTTCGTGTAAGCACGAATAGATCTTGAGCTCTCCACCAACTGATTCGGCGCGCTCTTTCATTAACACCAGGCCATACGATCCCTGGCGGGTAAATTCGACCCATGAACGCGGCATTTGAAATCCCTGCCCGTTGTCTTTAATTTCCATCGAAACCTCTTCTTGTTCGATGATCAATTTAACGGATACCTCAGTCGCCCTGGCATGGCGGGCAATATTATTCAGGCTCTCCTGGAAAATACGGTAGAGCGCCAGGCTAATATTTTCCGAGACCTGGTTAACCGCCTTTGCTAAAGAAAGCTTCACTGTAATTTGCGCCTGCCTGCGTTTGAAATCCTCCGTGCATATCCGGATGGCATTGGTCAAACCAAAGCGGATCAAACCGGGCGGCCGCAGTTCATTCGTCATTTCACGCAGTTCACCAACCAGGTGCTTTACCCCGCTGCCCACCTGGTCCAGCACTCCGGAGACCTCCGAATTCGAAGAAAGCGTGCGAGCAAGCTGGATGCTAAAACCCAGACTGGACAGGTCCTGAATGGGGCCATCGTGAATATGACGCGCAATCAGCTGGCGCTCTTGCTCGCGGCCTTCCAGCAACCTGCGGTTTACCTCCAACTTAAAGGTGCTTTCTACCTCGCGGGCTTCCAGGCGGCGCTGCTCGGTCACATCCAGGAAAGAACCAACTACCCCACTGATCACATTCCCAGGGCCGTAAAATGGTTCAACTGAGACAATGAGGTTCTGCAACTGGTCGCCAAAGTTCAGAAACAGTTCCTGGCGAACCACCTCTTTGTTTTTCAGCGCCTTCCATTTAATATCAAGAAATTCAGCAATACTTTCGCGGGGGAAGATTTCATCATCCCGCCTGCCCAGCAGCTTTTCGGCAATCTTCCCCATATAGGGGCTGTAAAACCAGGTATAGCGCAGCTCCAGGTCGGTTTGAAACACGGCTACCGGGGCGTTGGTCAACGCAACCCGGAGCAGTTCCTGGCTTTTGCGCAAGGCAATATTCGACAAAGCCATGGCTTTGTTGACCAATAATTCCTTACCAGCAACAGAATCCTGCTTGCAGTCACGGCTTCCATCTACCATTAAATCCACGCGGCTGTTGATCGTTTGGAGATCAGACGCTAACGTCTCCAGGCAAGAATCTGGCAGCTGATCCAGCTTACTTTTAATACTTTCCAGGATTAAAAGGATTTGTTTCCCCGATACAATTATATTTTGAGGAAACATCGCCACTCCTAATGGACCTAGTGCTAAGTAAGGATGGATGATGAAATATGGTTTTTATAAGAATGGGTTATCCATATCCCCCGATATCGGATGTTGCAGCGCTCCATTCCTTATGTATTAGATATAGTATACCTGATCGGTTCAAGAATTACAATACAGATATTAAAACAAAAATTTTCTAATTTATTACTAGAAACGAATTAAATCAAAACGAGGCCGGCATCCTGAGGATGATATAATATTTCTACTCCGCTCCCGCGGTGCAGGGAAGCATTGCATAGCCTGCGCCGAACCCCAGCGTTGGAGCAGCACGCAGGATGCCATGCCCCGTGATCTAATCGGAGAGACTCTCCTTAACCAATTTCGGATCGAAAATTTTATCGCCGCAGGCGGCATGGCGACAATTTACCGCGTGTGGGATCTACAGCGCAGCGTTCCGCTGGCGATGAAAGTACTTCACCCAGACATGGCCGCGGACCCTTCCTTTATGGCGCGTTTTGAGCGCGAAGCGCGTTCCCTGCAAATGCTTATCCACCCGCACATCGTGCCATTTTATGGGCTGTACCGGGCGGATGGGATGACTTTCCTGCTGGAACGCTACATCGACGGTCCCAACCTGGACGAGGTGCTGCGCTGGCATGCCGGCCGGAACTTGCCATTGGTGGAAGCGCTGGTGTATTTCAAAGCCTTATTCACCTCTCTTGGCTATGCGCACGCCCAGGGCATTATCCACTGTGATGTGAAACCCGGCAATGTTTTAATCGACCAGGGCGGGCATGTCTACCTCACAGATTTCGGCATCGCCCGTTTTATGGACGCAGCCGTCACCACCTCTTCTGGATTGGGCACCCCGCTCTACATGGCCCCCGAACAGATCCGGGGTGAGCGCCTCACCCCGCGCACCGATATTTACGCGCTAGGCGTGGTGTTGTTCGAGCTTCTTACCGGCGCGCGCCCCTTCCGCGGCGATGTGGATGTACCGCCCGAAGTGGGCGAAAACCCTTCCGATCGCATCCGCTACCAGCAGTTATATGTGCAACCCCCTGACCCGCGCAGCCTGAACCCACAGGTCCCAGATGGTCTGGTCCAGGTGCTTCAAACCGCAATGGCCAAGGACCCAGAGCAGCGCTACCATACCGTGCAGGCGATGGCGAACGAGATTGCCGGGGTGGTAGCCGCGCGTTTTGAAACGCTGCCCAACCGGGTACGCCTTCCAGAAGAGTTGTTCCGCCAGGACGCAGGATGGAGGCCGGAACCACCGCCGGTGGAGAACGGGGAAAGCGCAGAGTTTGCTTACGCAGCGGAAGCGCCTGGTGTGGGCGAATGGGCGCCCGGTTACGAACCCGCCGGTTCTGTTTCAGCGGAACCCGGCGATACGCTGCCCGGTTTGCCGCCAGCTCCCCGGCCGCTGCCTGAGAGCCCGGTTACCGCGGCGGCAGGCGCCGCGCTGCATCCGCGCGCGCGGCTTTCTCCGCGGCTGGTGGCGCTGCTGGCCGGGCTGGCCGTACTGGCAATATGCACCCTGGCCAGCGCCGGGCTTTTGCGCGCTTTCCGCCCGGCAGGCGCGCCGAATCTCCCTTTGCCAACCCAGACCCAAACCGGCGCTGCAAGCCCGGCAGCCAACACCCCCACGATTACACCCTCTCGGGCTTCGGAAACGCCCCCGGCCAGCGGACTAAGCGACTTTCCGATCTCTGGCGAGATCGTCATCGCGCAGCGGGCTGCCGGGGTAGACAAACTGTTCTTGGTTAACCCAAGCAGTGGTCAGACGGACGCGCTGCCAACTGTCCCCAATGTCAATACCAGCAGCTCCAACGCGCCACAGTGGTCACCAGACGGCCAGCGACTGACCTGGATCAGCCAGTACAACAGTCGCTCGCATGTGGTGGTAATGGACATGACCGAGCGCGAGCCGTACCAGCTTCCGGCTGGAGAAACGTACCAGCGAGTTTCCGCGCCGGCCTTCTTGCCGGATGGGGGGCAGGTTTCCTTCTGGGCTTCAGGTGGGGGCGGGAACTACCTGATCACCGCGGACGCGACCTCTGGAGAAGAAACTGGTAAAACGGCCCTCAATGCGTACCGCAACATGTTTGTGTGGAACCGGCAGAACAACCAGCTGGCATTTATCCAGCAAAGTGAATCGAGCTATAAAGTGGCGGTCAGCAGCGCGCCGGATGGCGCCGGTCGGTTGGTGGATACGGGTGGGGAGGGTTATGCTCCGGCCTGGTCGAACGATGGGCAGTGGCTGGCCTTCCAGTCTGACCTGAACCGCGCTCCAGGGATCAACGAAATTTGGATCGCCCGCGCCGATGGCAGCGACCTGCACGCAGTCACCAGCACTCCAGCGGAGTTCTGGTCACGCGCGCCCAGCTGGTCGCCTGACGGAAAGATGATCGCTTTTGTCTCGAACCGCTCGGGCAGCCGGGGCAACGACTACGGCGAGTTGTTCGTGGTCGAAGTGGCTACGGGTAAAACTCGCCAGCTGACCAATACCGGTGGAATGGTATATGACTGGCGACCGGCCTGGAAGCCGTAAGATAAAGCAGTCTTTCGAAACGGCAATCGTTGCCAATGGCAATCGTTGCAAAAGAATTGTAATTCGCCTGGCACTGTGCTACACTGTTTTTAAATCAATCGAATACCGCATCACACGACGAAACTCCAAGGCTACCAGCCCGTATCGTAGAACCCCTCCCTGAATCCTTTCCTTTTGGAAAATGGATAATTAACGAGGTAATCGTAATTTGAGGAGGCAATTTCATGGGTCACGGGCGGTTTATTATCCAAATTCTTAATCCGGTTCAATTGATGTACGTACGTGTACCTAGCGCTGCCCTATGACAACGGCAGTTAATTAACATAGCCTGCTGCCCCATTGGCTTGCACTGAAAGGGGCTATTCCATCTGTGCTCAGCAGGAGCAGCGGGATTACGAAATCGCTGGAGTTCTTTGCCGTTTTACTGAATGAAAAGTCAAACGGATGGACTACTAGTACAACGCGCTCTTCGCCAATTCTCACCGGATGTGTTCCTGCACCCGGTGTGGATCCGGTTTGCTGGTTCTACCCACAGCCTGCCCGCTGAGGAGATCCAACCGTTGATGCGCGCCGCTAAACAAATGCTGGCAGAACGAGATGTGTCTGGAACCTGTTCGGTTCTGTTCTTGTGCGCGGCCAGGCAGGCATGGCTTGGTGATTACCCCGGGGCATTGGAAAGCATTGCCCAGGTACTCAAACTGGCCAAACGCCGCCACCTGCCGCAGGATGCGGTCTGGGGATATTGGGGAGCCGGCGCGATCTACGCCCAGCAGGGTGAATTCCAACGTTCCGCGGATACCTTACGCTACTTGCAAGCAATGCTCAAAACAGGCGATTGGGTGTTAGCCGACCTGGTCGAAATGATCGCTCAGGCCCTGGAGAGAATGTCTGGCGGCGGCAGAAGGCCGGCATTGAGCGCGGATATTCCGCTGCTCACAAATCCCTATCTTCAACCCGTACTGCGCGCGCTGTTCCAATGGGGCCAGGTACAGGGTTCGACAGACGGCGAGAATATTTTCACCGTTGAGTGGGCGCCCATCACTCTGGGTCCGACGAATCGCTGGCGCCTGGGCTGGCAGCGACTGCTGCAGTGGGTGCGCGGCAATCTTCAACCAGGAAGAAATGGCATGGGAACCTGGGTGCGCCAGGCGCCGGCTGCCGAACCCGCGCTGCCATTGTTTCTACCCATGCCCGTTTCTGGCGGAAACCCAGGGCATCATGGCTCAAATGGCACAGCAGATACCGTGACGCTCCCCAAATCCGAGGGCACAGAAGAGGATGCCAGGGAAATTCCAGAACCGGCTGGTACCAGCATCGCATTAAGCAGCAATATTGTGACCGAGCCAACAGTCGAAATCCCCCAGGCCGCAACCCTCTCGGCGGTACAGGAGCACGCGCCGCACTCCCCAGCACTGGCGGCGCCCCACCCACCGGCTCTGGCGATGTACTTTTTCGGATCGTTTCGCCTGTACCAGGATGACCAGCTGGTTGCCGATTGGCCCAGCCAGAAGAGCCTGGCAATCTTCAAATACCTGGCTGCAAACCGGGGAAAACCGGTCGCTAAGGATATCCTGATGGATTATTTCTGGGCGGATGCCGAAACGGAAGTTGCCCGGCGGAACCTGCACCAGGCCATTTATGCCTTGCGCCAGGTGCTCAAGCGCGGGTGGCCGAATATCGCTTCAATTCTGTTTGAAAATGACTGCTACCTGCTCAACCCTGCTTTCGAGCTGTGGCTGGATTTTGAAGCGTTTGATAACCACATCCAGGCTGGCCGGCGGCTAGAAGAAACCGGCAGCATTTCACAGGCGATGACGGAATATAGTATTGCTCAGGAGCTGTATCCGGGGGACTTCTTAGAGGATGACCTATACGAAGATTGGCCAAACGCACAGCGCACGTACTACCGCGGCATGTATATGGATTTGCTCGACCGCTTATGCGCGTACTTCATCCAACAGAGACAATATTACCCGGCCATCATCCTTTGCCAGAAAATCCTGGCCAAGGACAACTGCGCCGAGCAAGCCTACCGCAATCTTATCCTGTGTTACCTGGCACAGGGACAGCGACAGCTAGCCATCCGCGAATATCAAACCTGCGTGCATGTAATGAAACAGGAGCTAAACCTGGCCCCCTCCGAGGAGACCCGCACGCTGTATACGCTGATTATGAACGCGCAGCCGGGCAACGAGCAAAGGATCGGATAACTACCTTTCCACTCTGACAATCGGGCCCTGCTGGAGGATGGGCGCTTTCCCGGCTGAAGGCAGTCCAGCCAGCAGATAGAGCTGGTAGCGCCCGGGCGGCGGCACGGGGAAGTCATGTTTGAAGGCATAGGGTAGTTCACCCTGAGACATGGTGATGGTGGATGTCTCGATAAAAATTGATCCGTTGGTCTGGGTATTGACCAGGTAGATGCTGATCATAAAAGAGATAGGCTCGGTCAGAAAAATGGCAGCCTCCGCCGAAACATTCACATCCGCCTCAACCCGCACCATGCGCTGGGATGGACTGGGCTGGTTCGCTTGCGAAACCCATAGATTCGAGACAGTCAACAGGCCGGGTTCTTCTTCTTGCTTATGAATTTCAGCATGCGCTTCAACCATTGGAGGCGTCTCTGGCTTCACTGGAGAGGCTGGTGTATCGGTTCCCAGTTCGGGTGACTCCGCGGCGGTCAGCCCGGCCTGGCTGAGCATCCACTGGATTAACTCGCCCGTAGCGATACCGTCTCGTTCAAATGGAAGGTCGCCCTGGGAGAAATGGGCCTTGGTTTTTCGTTTCGCCTTCCCATCCGCAGAAATTTGCTCACCAAACGAGACAAAAAAGTCTGCCAGCTCGCGCCAATCGTGCCGCGCCGGCCTGGCCGGTTGATTTTCCAGGCAGGGAGCATCCTGCGAAGGATCAGCGCCAGCAACCGGTGCTACCTGCTCCGCAAGCGCTGCATTTTCCGCCTGTTTTTCGACCAGGAGCCGGGCCTGCCCAATCCAGTCTTCGCGTTCAATGCGCTGCGCCGAAACAAAGGGAACATTTTTCGCGCGCAGGAGGTCAGCGAGTATTCCGGGAGTCAGGGCAGCCAGATCTGCATAGCGCCGGATCTCAAGCTCGTACAGCGCCCGGGCTACCGGCTGGGTGATCTTCTTGATTTTGCGGAAGTCATCCAGGTTTGCGGGGAGCATGGCTCCATTCGCTTCTGATTCGGCCATCAGGTTTCTCCTTAAATGATCTATCGCGATTATTCATGATGGGTGGAATCCTTATTCCAATCGATAATCCCCGGTTAAAACACGCACGGGAATGCCATCGATTTCGGTAGGGATGCCAAGCGCCTGGGCAGACACGGAATGTTTCAGATAGACGCGCAGCACCAGCCGGGGAGTACCGCTCTGATCTTGCGGGTCATAGCCGATGTCGATCAGGCTGACCCCCGGCTGGTGGATGAATTGCTCGGACAGCAGCTGCCGCGCCCGGCGAACTCTATCGAGAAATTCTGCATCGATGGAATCCATCGGATATTATCCTCTCACGCTTTCGAGCGTTTGGACAGCTGCCTGTGGTGCGGGTGATGGGGCGGCAAGCTCCGGAACACCCATTTGAGTCGAAACAATATCCACGTTCAGCGAGTTCAACACCTGCGGCATGGCGATGGCCAGGGCCCTTTCTTCTGGTTCGTCCTGCCCGGCAAAATGCAAAGCGACTACTTTTTTGGTGTCTTCTTCTAGCCACCACGAGCCTGAATCCCCTGGCCGGCTTACTTCGTTATATCCTGGCCGGGGGACAATGCGGTAAACGTATTTGATGCTGTGCCACAGGCCCTGGTAGGTCAGAGGGAATTCGCCCTCGAAGCCATCGATTAGTCCATGGGTAACCCCGGATGAACGCCCTGACTTGGTCACCTTCATGCCCAGATCAGGCGCCTTTACGCCCGTCACCGGGCCGATGTCGAGCTGGTCGTTGACCCAGTCCCGCGCGCCGTTCAGGCGCGCGACCGCGGCATCGATTTCCTGGGCAAAACTGTGCCGTTCGAGGGAACCCACCGTATTTGCGCCTGTGCCATAATCGCCAAAGCCCGGCTGGAAGATGCGCGTCCCTTGAACCGCGTAATCCGATCCGGCCAGCACGTGCCAGTTACTGAGGATCATCTTCTCGTGCGTCTCACGATCTTCTACGATGCCGCCCAGCGTGCCAGAGCCAAAGATCCACTCACCGGAGATACTGATCCCGCCTTGCAGCGGATCGCGCTCTAAAGTGCGGGGATCAGCTGGAGCGGGTGTCCACCAGAACTGGTGCAGCGGGTAGCTCGCCTCGATGATGTCTACCAGGAAAGGTATCTTCGTTTTGTCAATCACCAGGTTGGGGTTGGTCAGGCTGAGAGATTCGAACGCGGCCTCCACTGGTTTTTTGCGCACGTGCACACGTACGGCAAGGTCACCAGTATAGACTCCATCGGAAATCTTCCAGCCCACGTCGATCAGGGTCACGCGCGGGTTGTGCAGGTAATAGGCCGAAGCCACTTCGCGGGCATACAAGGCATTTCGGATCAGGGGGGTATCATCCATATCTGCTTCCCTTTCAATCGTCATCGTACGCGATATCACTGGCCCCGCTGCCGGGGCCAGTGATCCGCGATTTTCCGCGCAAGTGGAATGACTTAGAGGTGATAGAGGAGGAACCGCGCCGGGCGCTCGAACTGCCATTCGGGGTTCGCCTGCGGCATCCCGAGGAACGCCGGTTCCATATCGGGATCGAAGTGCCAGGTACTAAAGCCGGCAAACGGCTGGCCGCTCAGAGTCACATCCATGGTCACGTTCATTTCATACAGATGGGGCGTGCCACCAGGGTCGGGGGTGGGCATATCCCATTGGACCCAGGTGAATTCAGGCGCCGGTGACGCAAACGTAGAGGCGTACGTGTATGCGGGGCCTTTGGCAACCGCTGTGAGGTCGACCGTCTCAAACCGCACGGTGTAGGGCCGCCCGCCTAATACAACGGATGGCGGCAACCCGGCTCCTGGAGGCGCAATGGGGTTGATCCAGATCAGTGACCAGAACGTACACGGATCACCCGCGGCAATAATCTTGTTGGGCAAGTAGGGCGGGTTGAAAATTGTCTGGTACGGCCCATAGGTCAGGCAGTTCCAATACTGGTAGCCATAGGGATAGATGGGGCCGGCAATCTCCGCGGATGCCATGCGCTTCACGTAGGCCTCTGACTTCTGTTTCATCTGCGCCGTCAGAGCCTCAAGCACGGCTTGAGTTTTCTGCGCCACTTTTTCCTCGGCCTCGATCACCACTTCGGTTTGGGGTGTTTTTACTTCTTCAGCAGGCTTCGTAACCATCATATTTCTCCTTGATCTTGGTTTCGTGAACTCTTCCGGACTGAGCGCTCAATTAAAAAAACCGGATTGCACTCAGGATTAAACCAATCCTTCTCAAGGAGGACTTATTTTTCACTCATATTTGGCATGTAAATTTTTTGAGAATCAAAAGGGGTAGGAATTTACCGCAAAGGCGCGAAAGTAGTCACGCCTTTGCGGTAAATCATTAAATATTCGGCAGCTGCCAGTCGATCTCGGGCTCGCCGAATTCTTTCAGGTAGGCGTTGATTTTGGAAAACGGGCGCGAGCCAAAGAAGCCGCGGTTGGCGGAGAGCGGCGAGGGATGCGGGCCTTCGATCACACGGTGGTGGGCGGACTGCTGCGCGGCATCGATGATGGTCCGCTTTTTGCGGGCATAGTTGCCCCACAGCACAAAGACCAGCGGCTGCTCCCGCTCGCTCAGCGCGCGGATCGCCGCATCGGTGAAGACTTCCCAACCCTTGCCCTGGTGCGAAGCGGGTTGGTGCGCGCGCACGGTCAGCACCGCGTTGAGCATCAGCACGCCTTGCTCTGCCCATGGCACCAGGTAGCCGTTGTTGGGAATGCGGAAACCAACGTCTTCGCGCAGCTCCTTGAAGATATTCAGCAGCGAGGGCGGCGGAGGTACCCCCGGGCGCACGGAGAAGGCCAGCCCATGCGCCTGGCCGTCATCATGGTACGGGTCCTGGCCCAGGATCAGCACCTTGGCCGACTCGAAGGGGGTCAGCTTGAGCGCATTGAACACGTCTGCATCGGGCGGGAATACGGTGTGCTGCGCCCGCTCGCGCTCCAGGAAAGCCTGCAGCGTCTGGTAATACGGTTTGTGGACTTCGTCGCCAAGCTGTGCCTGCCAGCCCGGCGGGATGGGTGGGGTCATCGCGCGCCTCCATTCAATTGATAGGTGAATTATAATCAAGCATCATCCATTTTGACCAATCAGGAACCCAACCTTTATGCACCTTCGCACACAAGAAACCGCGAAAGAAGAAGACAACTACCGTGTGGAATGGGCCCGCCAGGAACTGCTGGAAAAGATGCAGGCTGGGCGGGCCGCGCTTTCGGCTGCCATAGCCAACGCTCCCCGCGACCAAGCTGTGCTGACCAACGGCTGGACGGCCCGCGACTGGCTGGCGCACCTGGGCGGCTGGGAAGTACGCATCGCGGATGCTTACCTCTCCCTGGCAGCCGGGGAAACCCCGGTTTGGGATCTCGATCGCCTCAGTCTGGACGAGGTCAACGCATTGATCCTGGAGCAAGCGGGTGACACCACTTTTGCTGCTGCCCGCGCCGGAGAGGAACGCGCATACCAGCGGCTGCTGGAAATCGCGCGCACCGCACCGGGCGCGGATCTGTTTGAACCGAACCGTTTTGCCTGGATGAAGTCGGTTCCCTTCGCCGAGTGGATCGGCAATAATACGTACGAGCATGTGGAAGAACATCTGCTGGATTGGAACGGCGGGGCGTAGGGCACAGCACCGGGTTCTTATTGCCCTATTTATGTTACAATCCAGCCATTCACCCTGGGATTGGCGCAGCGGCAGGCTGGTTATCGCATGGACTTTATTCAAAAACGAACAGCCATTCTCCTGGCGGTTATTGGACTGATGTACTTTACCGCTTTTATTTTCCCCAACGCGCGCGGCGCGCGCAGCGTGGAGATGCTGACCGTTTTTTCCGGTGATGAGACGATCACATATCCTTACGTGGTGCATATGCTGACCACCCCAAAGGATATCCACGATCTTGTCTGGCGCCTATTTATTTACGGCGATTATCATTACGGTTACCTGTTCTACTTCTTTTCCTTCCTGTCCATTCTCCCGGTAAAACTATTTGCTGGATCGAATTTCACTGAATACGTGCAGCTCAATTTGCTGCTGCTGCGCCAGCTGATCAGCGTACTGCCGATGATTCTCGCTGCCGGCGTTATCGTCTTTCTGCAAACGCGCTTCCGGGCTCCGCTGCGCTCAGCAGCGCTTTTTGTGTTTATCCTCTCGGTGCCGGGCATCTTCAGAAATAACCTTTGGTGGTGGCACCCGGACGCAATAGGCGTCCTGGCGGTGGTGGTGACACTGCTTTTTCTGACCTGCGACCGGCTGCGCCTGGGAAGGTTCTTCTTTCTGGCAGCGGCAGCCTGCGGGCTGTCCATTGCGATTAAACTGATCGGCTTTTTCTTCGTTTTTCTCCTGGCGGGTTACGTTCTGGCAGCCTGGATCAGCCAGCGCGCAAGCCTGAAACAGGCGGCTGTTCGCTCGCTGGGCTTTGTCCTGGTGATGAGTCTGGTCATATTACTGGCGAACCCTTTCTTATTCTATGCCACCCAGCGAGAGAAAATGCTGCGCATCCAGGCACAAAAAAGCCAGGAACTGTCCCAGGGATATACTCATGACGACCCGACCTATTATCAAAAGGGACCGCAGTGGTGGGTACCGACTCTGGAAAAATGGTACGGTCCCCCGCCTTTCTTGCTGCTGCTGCTCGGGCTGGTTGTCACCGGTTGCTTTTGGGGAGAAAGTAAATTTGCCAATCGCCTGATCCTCGCCTGGATCCTGCCTTACTCCGTCTATCTGGCGTACTTTGTCGCGGTGAAACCCGATCACTACTGGCTGCCGGTCATGCTGCCGTTATTTTCCGGCGCGTTGAATGGCATTCCCTGGCAGCGCACCGGCGCGCGTGGAGGATGGCTGGTGGGGCTGGCGCTTGTGTTCATCACAGTCATGCTGTGGCAGTGGGCGCATTTCCTCACGCTGGATGTGGCGAATTTCACCAGCATCCTGGGCATGGAAGCCGCTCTAGGGTATTAGACGAGCCATATAACTCCACCCTATGACTGCTTCGACGTTGCGTAATCCGCTATTCTCCCTGCTGCTGGCGCTCCTGTGCGCCTGCGCCATCCGCCCGACCCCAATGGCGCTGCTGCCCGCCGCCACAATCCGCTCAACGGCCACTGTGGTTTTCACGGGAACGACCGCGGTTACATCTACCCCGCCGCCCCCAATCCTTTCTCCGACCATGCCCACCGCGCAGGAACCAGGCCCGACGATTCCTGCCCTCCCTACGCTACCCGCTGAGCATTACATTCGCGGTATCCGCGGGCATAAGCAGTACTTCACCCTGGGCTGTGAAGCCGCTACTGCCAAAGACTGGGCCAACTATTTTGACAAAGACTTCAACGAATTTGAATTTCAATATGCGCTGCCCCTCTCCGACAACCCAGAGTTCGGCTTCGTAGGGGATGTGAATTCACCCTGGGGACAGGTGCCTCCCTACGCTTACGGCGTCCACGCCGGGCCGGTAGCGGATCTGCTGAATGAATATGGCATCCCAGCCAAGGCGTATAAGGGCTACACCCTGGAGCAGATCATCGCCAAAGTCGCGCAGGACAAACCCGTCATCGCCTGGGTGATCGGAAATGTGGTGGGTGGCATACCATATGAGTACACGGACAAAGAGGGAAGAAAGGTCACCGTGGCGGCGTACGAGCATGTGGTCATCGTGACGGGATTTAATGAGACGAAGATCAGGTATATGACCAACGGCAAATTCTTCGAGACGCCAAAAGAGGTGTTTCTAAACTCGTGGAGCGTGCTAGGGAATATGGTGGTGGTGGATGAGTGAGTGATCCTGTTCCATGCTATACTTTTGTAAGGAGATCACGGCATGAACCGGGAAGAAATTTTTCAGATCATCCGCGAACATCAAAGCGAGCTGACATACCGGGGAGTATCATCATTGGCTGTGTTTGGTTCTGTTGCTCGTGGTGATTCCTCTCCGGACAGCGATCTGGATTTGTTAGTGGAATTTATTCGCCCTATCGGTCTTTTTGAATTCATTCGCCTAAAACTCTTCCTGGAACGGGTCACCGGTCGCCGCGTGGATCTCGTTACCCCTGATGCTCTCCACCCAGTTTTGAAAGATCAAATTTTGGGGGAGGCAATTTATGTCCGTTGAAAAGACAGGCCGAAACTGGAGACTGCGGGTCAGCGATATCCTGGAAAGCATCACAAAAATCCAGGCGTATACGAAAGGGATGACATTGGAGCAGTTCCAATCCGACGCGAAAACAGTAGATGCTGTGATACGGAATTTTGAGGTTATCGGCGAAGCGGCGGGATATATCCCGGAAGATATCCAGGGGGTCTATTCTGACCTGGCCTAGTTGGAAATGCGCGGAATGCGCAACATCATGATTCACGAATACTTCGGCGTTAGCCTGCCGATTATTTGGTATACGATCAAAAATGATCTAGCACCATTAGCAGCGGGGATGAAGCGAGTATTGGATGACAACAAAGACACATGACCAACGGTAAGTTCTTCGAGACGCCGAAAAAGGTGTTCCTCAACCTGTCGGGCTAGCTGAGGATTATAGTGGTCGTGTATGAATGATCATCAATGCTGTATATTGTCTTGTCTTCTCAGGTACTTATGAAATTTGGATCGCACACATACATGTTCACCGAGCGCTGGTCCGATGAAAGCCTGGATTTTCTCGATATTTCCAGGGAATTGGGACTGGATTGTTTCGAGGTTTCGGTTGGCGACGATGTATTTTTTTCGCCCGCGCTGACCCGCCGGCGGGCCCAGGCGCTTGGCCTGGAACTGACGGTTGGGCCCGGTGGCCGCTGGCCGATGGAGTGCAACCTGTCCTCCGAAGAAATCTCCGACCGGAAGGCCGGGCTGGCCTGGCATAAAAAACAGATTGACCTGGCCTGCGATTTGAGCGCAGTGGCCTACTGCGGCTGTATCTACGGGCACACGGGGGTGGTGAAACCTCATCCTCCGCAGCCAGACGAATATGAACGTATCGCAGAAGGGCTGCACCACCTGGCGGCGTATGGCCAGGAGCGGGGAGTCGCCATCGTTCTCGAGCCGATGAGCCATTTCCGCACCCATCTCGTCAACAAGCCCGAACAGGCGCTGAAGCTCATCACGCTGGCCGGCCATCCGAACCTGTACGTGCTGCTGGACACGTATCACATGGTTGTGGATGTGCGGGATTACGCCGAAGCCTTCCGGGTGGTCGGGGACCATTTATGGGGCATGCACGCCTGTGAGAATGACCGCGGCGTTCCGGGCGGCGGCCTGGTGCCCTGGCCGGCGATCTTTCAGACGCTGAAGGACATGGCGTTTGATGGCTACGTAATGATGGAAACCTATAACTCTGCCATACCCGGTTTCGCCTGGCAGCGCGGAATGTTTCACAACGTCTGCCCCGACCCCCAGGCGTATATCCGGAAGGGGTTACAGTTCTTGAAGCAGGGTTTGCTGGGCCCGGTGTCTTGAACCAGGTGGGAGAATTGCCGCGGGATTTTAGCAGCCGAGCGGCTGGCCCCATGGGGTCATCGCCTGGCCTGGCTGGTGGGGTTGGTGCTGGTGGTTTGGGCGATCTTCTGGGTGATCGACACATAGCCGGGCTGATAGCGGCTTTACGGCATGCCTATAAACATGTTTCCATAGCCAGTTATAATCGAAAAAATATAGTTATAATAGATAAAATAAGTCTGATTATGATTTCTGATGGAGACCTGTATGAAAGCAAAATTCAATGTGTGGATCGAAAATGATGGCAACGTGGTAATGAGTATTTGGCGGGCCAATTTTCTACATGCCATAAACACTTCTCACTCGCTTAAAAAGGCTGCCGAGAAGATGAATATTTCTTACCATGAAGCTCAAATGAAATTGGATGAAATGGAGACCGGATTAGGATATAAGGTGGTAACGTACATCCCCTGTGCAGATGAGAAGGAGGAAGTCAGGCTTACGCATGAAGGAGAACGCCTGCTTAAGAATTTCGAGGAATTCTCATCCGGCTTTGATAAAGAGGTTACTGAGAAATTCCAATTGAAATTTAAGTGATGGCACAAATTCATTTAACGATTTTTGTACCGGAATAAACGTTCTTTTAACTTTTCGGCGCCATATGTAATGGTATTGATTACCGGCTGGCTTTAGCCGATTATTTTTTGCCTGCCTGCATACCACTTATTTCTAACGATCCAACAGGCCTAACCCGCGCGCGCGCCGGATGGCCTGAACGCGCGTTTCCACGCTCAACTTGCCGTAGATATTATTGATGTGGGTCTTCACGGTGCTGGCGGCGATATTGAGTTTCACGGCGATTTGTTGGTTGGATAAACCCTGATCGACCAGCCGCAGCACCTCAAGCTCGCGTGTGCTCAACGGCTCGACCAGATCGTTTTGATCCGGAAGCGCCGCTGCGATTTCACCCGGCTTGGGCTCTTGCTGCGGCGTAAGCCACTGCTTTTGGCGGAAGCGCTGTAGAATGCGCTCAGGGAGGAGGATTTCGGGACGAGTCCAGAACAGGACCAGCCCACCCAGTACGAGTAGGATGGGCGCCATCACCTGGATGAAAAGCCCGCCGGCAATCGCGCCAAACAGGGCAAACAAGGTAACACCGCCGGTCGCCATTCCCCAGCCAACCAGGTTAACAATTGGACGCCAGGCCAGCTGACGGTTCGCCAGAGCCATTCCGACCCCGATGCCGGAGACGAGCAACAGCCAGGCGTAAGCCCAGGCGTTCCAGTCGTTGGTCAGCACATTGAGCAGAAAAATCAGTCCAAAGGCGAGGAGCAGGCAACCGGGAATATACAGGATGGGCGCCCAGGTCCATTTTTGGCGGGAAATGAAAACCAGGATGAAAAACATTCCCCCAAGCATAAGAAAAACCAGCGGCAGGGCCACGTTGAGCGTACCACCGAAAAATATGTTCAATCCAATGATCATCACCGCTGTCCCGATCAAGAGAAGGCTGGCGATCTTATTAGGCTGGCTGAACATCCCCATACAGTACTCCTGTTCTTATAACTGGTGGACTTTCTGGCAGGATAACATGCTCCATTATATGGCTTTTCATCAAGATTGGTACACTCAAGCCGCCGCCACAATTGATATTTCCTCTATACGATCAATTGCCGACATCATCAGGTCGGGTACCTGCCGCCGTCAACGTTGATTGTCTGGCCGGTAATATAGCCGTTCCTGGCAAGCATGACCGCTACCTGTCCGACTTCTTCCACCGTACCGAACCTGCCAACCGGCAGCGCATCGGGACGCGCGGAAGACAGCTGTGAAAGCATATCCGTCTCGATAAGGTTAATCTCCTGATTACACCGCTGAAACTCCCCCGAAAAGGTGATTTTACAAAATAATGTTGGGTGAGGCAAGATCAATGGTTTATTGCCCCTCAATTCGTGGGGTGCCTGAGATTATCGTAGGGTTATAATCAGATAGCGCGCGCCGGCAGCGCATCCGTTGGCGCGATAAACACCGGATTTACGAATTCCAACAGCGAGACTCGATCCAAGGAGAATTTCAATGGAACCAGCTCAACATGTGCTTCCCCGCTGGCGCGGGTTTAATTTGCTGGAATTGTTCACTGTAAACAGCGACGCTAATTTTCGCGAGGATGATTTTCGCTGGATCGCCGAATGGGGCTTTAACTTTGTGCGCATCCCCGCCTGCTATACGCTGTGGACGGAAGGCAGCAATACGTACCGCGTGTCTGAGCCGCAGTTAAAAAAGGTGGACCGCATCCTGGAATATGGTGAAAAGTACGGCGTGCATATCTCGTTTAATTTTCACCGCGCACCGGGTTATTCGGTTAACCCGGAACGGGCGGAACCGTTCGACCTCTGGAAAGACCAGGCCGCGTTAGACGCGTTTTGCTTCCATTGGCAAATGTTTACCCGCCGCTACCGCGAAGTCGCACTGGAAAGCCTGAGCTTCAACCTGGTCAACGAACCCCCGCGCCCATCGGAGGAGGGCATGACCCGCGCTGACCATGAGACCGTCGTACGCACGGCGGTTCGCGCGATCCGCGCCATCGACCCTGAACGCCTGGTACTCGTTGACGGGGTGAGCTGGGGCAACGAACCGCTGCCCGAATTGGCCGACCTGGCTTCTTCGGCAGTGGCGCAGAGCTGCCGCGCCTACGCGCCGATGGGCATCAGTCATTACCAGGCCAGTTGGGTGGGCGGTGAGAACTGGCCCGAACCGGCCTGGCCTGGCGAGATGCAGGATGGGGAGTATTGGAACCGCGAGCGGCTGGAAGCGCATTACCGCCCCTGGATCGAACTGGCCCAACAGGGTGTGGGCGTGCACTGCGGGGAGGGCGGCGCGTTCAACCACACCCCTCACCCGGTTTACTTGCGCTGGCTCAACGATGTGCTGGATATCCTCACCACGAATAATATCGGCTATGCGCTGTGGAATTTCCGCGGCGCGTTTGGCCTGCTCGACAGCGACCGCCCGGACGTGGAGTACGAAGACTGGCACGGTCACCGCCTGGACCGCAAGCTGCTGGATCTCTTGCAGCGGTATTAGAAACCCCAGGACCTTTGTCAGGTTGTACAACACGCTAAAACATTCTCACTCCTTCAACCCCCCTCTCCATGATCGCTGCGCCAGGCGAGCTAGCACAGCAATCATGGAGAGGGGGCACGGTTCAGCGCAGGCTGCCATTTCCATAAAGAATAGACCCTGTGCGCCGAACCGCGGCGCGATGGTAATCGCGGGATTAGAAAAGAACCTGAACCTGCCAAACGACCCACTCTATGATTATAGAAAAGTCTCAACTCATAGTGGTAGTGTTCGCCGCGGCATCGGCGGAGAGCATCTTGGGAGCTGGCTTTTTACTCTGGAGAATCCCCCAAATAAGACCACCCAATAGCAAGATGAACAATGATCCAGCCAATAGGCCCTAACTGCTGGCTTTGGACGATGATCGGCGCGACGATCAGGCTGACCAGGTTGACTACCTTAATCATGGGGTTCAAGGCCGGACCAGCCGTATCCTTGAGCGGGTCGCCAACCGTATCCCCAACCACACCGGCCTTATGCCTTTCTGAACCTTTGCCAGTAATGGGTATCAGACCCAGACCCCGCGGCTCATCCTCGATGGCTTTCTTGGCATTGTCCCAGGCCCCGCCCGCATTCGCCATAAATACGGCCAGCAGCTGCCCGGATAAAATCACGCCTGCCAGGAAACCGCCCAGCGCCTCGACCTGTAACACCAACCCCACCAGCACGGGGGTGAGGATGGCAATTGTCGCCAGTGGAATGAGCTCCTTTTGAGCCGAACGAGTGGAAATGCCCACCACGCGGGCATAATCAGGCAGCTTCGTGCCTTCCATAATCCCAGGAATGCGGAACTGTTCGCGCACCTCCTGGACAATCATCCCCGCAGCCCGCGCCACCGCTCGAATCGAAAGTGAAGAGAACAACCAGGGCAGCGCCCCACCCAACAGGAAACCAATAAAAACCTTGGTATCCGACACCCGGATGGCATCCATCACCGGCTGGCCCAAACTGAGCTGAACACGCCCAACATCGGTCAGGAATGAGGCAAACAGGCTGACCGCGGCAATCACCGCGGATGCAATAGCGACGCCCTTCGTAATGGCCTTGGTGGTGTTGCCTACCGCATCCAGGTCGGCCAGGATCTGGCGAGCATTGAGGGTGGCTTTATCGTCCTGACCATGCCAGGCCATTTCACCAATGCCGTTGGCATTGTCTGAAATCGGCCCGTAGGAATCCATAGCAACATTGTTACCCGTCTGGCTCAACATGCCAATCCCGATCATCGCCACCCCATACAGCACAAAGAGGGCTCCTTGATCACCATATAAGGTCAACGGCCCAATAAAAGCGACCGAGATTATAGCCAGCGCCCAAACGCTCGACTCCATCCCGGAGGACAGCCCGGAGAGAATGGTCGTGGCCGGACCAAAATTCGTGGCCTCAACGATATCCTTGACCGGCTGCCGCTGCGTGGAGGTAAAGTAACTGGTCAGGGGATTGAATGCCACCGCCAGCACGACCCCGATGGTGGTCAGCATGGCCAGTCTCCAATCATTACCGTACAGAATCGCAACGAGGAACGACCAGACAATCGTGTTGATGCTGGAGACCTCATACGATCGAAACATCGACTCTTCCGCATTGTGCGCGCGCAGGAAAGGCACAGGGAAGTTCTCCCACAACGGGACGGCGAATGTTCCTAAGATCGAGCTGATCACACCGATACCGCGAATAATCAGCGGGTAAACGATCCACTTGAGCGAATGGGTGGGGTCCACGGCCACCAGCGCCAGCCCCAGGATCAAAGCCGAAACGATCGTGACCTCATAGCTCTCAAAGATATCGGCAGCCATCCCGGCGCAGTCACCCACGTTGTCGCCCACCAGGTCAGCAATCACAGCAGCATTGCGAGGGTCGTCTTCAGGGATATCCTTCTCCACTTTCCCCACCAGATCAGCCCCAACATCCGCCGCCTTGGTGTAAATCCCGCCACCCACGCGCATAAACAGCGCCAGCAGCGTGCCGCCAAAGCCAAAGCCCAACAGGGCATCTGGAGCGGCTCTCCCGAAGATGATAAAGATGACCGTGCCGCCCAGCAGCCCCAGGCCGTCCGTCAGCATGCCGGTGATCGTCCCAGCATAGTATGCGATGGACAGCGATTCAGTCAGCGACCCTTGCAGCGCTGCGGCAGCCGAGCGAACATTGGCCTGGATCGCCATCCGCATCCCTAACTGTCCAACCAGCAGTGAAAACGAAGCACCCAGGACAAACGCCAACATACGCCCAAAAGCAATGATGATCTGGGTATTTTGGGGAAATTCTTCCAAGGCTTCCTGACTGGGCCGAACCACATAAACGCTCAAGAAAAGCGCTACAGCCAGTACGCCAATCGCAGGCAAGATGGTGCGCAGCTGGCTGCTCAGATAGCTGTTGGCCCCAATCCGGATAGCGCCCCAGACTTCTTGCATTTTTGGGCTGCCTTTGTCTTTCCGCAGCACTATTCCTCGCAGGTACCAGGCATATAAAAGGCTGATCACCGCGATAATAAGCACAGCAACGACCGCGACTTGCTCAAATGAATTGAGCCCATGCTTTGCCAACCCGAGAATGTTCATTTTGTCTCCCAGTGAACTCGGATGCGGATCATCCGCAGTTTCTTCCTTAAACTACAGACCAATGACGATCAAAAAGGATCACACCTGGAATCAGTTACCCCCTGAATAAAACAAAAGACCATCATCACCCTCGGCGGATAAACGGTTCTTCCGCTAAAATTAATGATACGGCCTATTTAGATCAATTTCATACAGTTTAGCATACTGTGGTTCTGAAATCAACCACCATACATAGTTCTCTGGTTCTTTTAGGCACTCTTTCAGCAAAACATTGACAAATTCTTATCATAATCTACGTTTAAATTTACAAAAGGGGTATTGAAAGGAGGCGCGCGACCGCAAAAAACAGAGGCGCCATTATGCATCTAAGCGCTAGACCGGTCGACCAACCTATTCATTGCCCATCAGGAGCAGCCATATAACAGGTACGGCGGTGAAAACAGAAGACCGAATAATGCTATAATTCTTACATCAGCCATGGATGAAATTACCTTTTCGGTCATGCGGAACACCCAAGAAACAGAGCCGGTGCTGCGACTGTTGTTAGACAACTTCGAACGCGCGCATGCCATCCGCGTCAACCTGCAAATGCTGGCCTGGGAAACCGCTCGCCAGGAGACCAAGGAATTCGCCATCCGCCAGCAGGGGCCAGACGTATCGGCGATGGGCACCACCTGGGTAGCCGACCTGATCGGTATGAACGCGCTGCAACCGCTCAGTTCCCAGGGCGCAGCCGCGCTAGCCAGGAACGGCGATTTTATCGACGCGGCCTGGAAGACCACTCGCGATGAAAAGGATGAGCAACCCTATGCCGCCCCGTGGCTGGTGGATACGTACATTATCCATTACCGCCGCGATCTGTTGGCAAAGGCTGGGGTGGACGAGCGTACGGCATTTGCCAGCCTGGCCCAGCTGGATGAAACCGTGTACCGTCTGAGCAAATCCGACATCTCCATCCCTATCCAGCTGCCGTATCTGTACGACCGCTTTTGTATGATGCACACCCTGGCCGCCTGGGTATGGGGCCAGGGTGGTGAATTCTGCACTCCAGATGGCAAGCGCGTGCTGTTTGACCAGCCTGAAGGGTTGGCAGGCATCCGCCAGTATTTCAACCTGGCCCGCCACCTTTCACCGGCGGCCCGCCAGCGGCTTTCCGCCCCTGACTGCGCCAGTCTCTTCCGCCAGGGTCAGGCAGCAATTGCTTTTGGGACGCGCTCGTTCCAATACGCGCCGGAAACGATTTCTACGACGATCCGCGACAACTGGGCGGCCGCCGCGCTGCCTGGACCGCACTTCGTTGGAGGGATGAACCTGGTCATCTGGAAGTACAGCCGCCGCGAGCAGGCAGCCCAGCAACTGATCCAGTACCTGAACCAGCCTGAGGTGGTTTATGAATGCTCCCAGGCCATGATCACATCGCCCGCCCGGCTTTCGGTGCTCACCGGACCGGATTATTTGCAATGACCCCATCCTCAAGGTGGTCAGCAAGTCTGCACGCAGCGGGCGGAGCTACCCATCCGTCCCGCTTTGGGGGCTGGTTGAAGACCGTTTTACCGAAGCCCTGGCCGCCATCGGCGCAAATTTGCTCAACCCAGACAGCGACAACCCAATCGCTGCGATCCCGCAGATTATCCAGGGCGCCGCGCGGAGATTGAATTTGACGCTAAAGTCCCATTAAGATGTTCTATTGCCGGTTCATCGATAGTCTTCACTAAAAACAAGGAGTACCACATGTCCGCTTTTCCCCGTACGCTGGTAGGCGATATTTCTGTATCGCGCATGATCATTGGCACGAACTGGTTCTTAGGATATACACATTGCACGGAAAGCAAGAGCCGTTCGGTTGAGCGCCTGGTGACGAACCCGGGCGCGATCGCGGACATTATCGAAGTCTTTTTACGAGCAGGTGTAGATACGATTATGTGCCCGCATACCAAAACCTGCATGTTCGATGCCATCCACGAGGCCGAGCAGCGCACGGGGGTCGGCGCCATCATCGTCTCAACGCCAAGCTTCCCAACCAGCCCGCGCACGCCCCTGGATGGTTTCGACCTGGGGGAAGCGGAGCGCATCCTGGATGGCGAGGTGGCCAAGGGTGTGACCATCTGCATGCCGCATACCAGCACCACCGACTTGATGGTGGATAAATGCACCCGCGAGTTGCGCAAGATGGACGCGCTGTGCCGCCTGATCCGCGAGCGAGAGATGATTCCGGGCCTAAGCACGCATATCCCGGAGACGGTGGTATTTGCCGATGAGAGCGGACTGGACGTAGAAACTTATATTCAACCTTTCAATCTGATGGGCTACCTGATGCAGCTAGAAGTGGATTGGGTGGGACGCATTATCCAGAACGCGAAGAAACCGGTCATGACGATCAAAACCATGGCGGCCGGGCAGATCCGTCCTTACCAGGCGCTGACCTTTACCTGGAATGCCATCCGAGCATGTGACATGGTCACGGTAGGAACGATGGCCCCGGAAGAGGCGCAAGAACTGGTCGATCTCTCGCTGGAGATCCTTGAGCACCAACCGGTGACCGGCAAGCTGCAGTCGACTCGCTCGAAGGCGACCGTATTGAAGCAGGCATAAGGGGCAACTTTGCATTTTCCGTAGTTGACCCGCTTCAGGTTCTTTCATATACTGTTATTGCAGTTCGTCAAAGGTTTTTCAACCCAAGAAGGGGATCAACATGAAGTATGGCTTTCCTGTCATCCCCAGCGTCGCTTCCCCAGCGGATGACAACTCTTCGCTTTTACGCAGCAACAAAGCGCAGTGGGTTCGCGACGTGACCGGGTTGATGACCGCGGTTATTCTAATCGCCACGCTCATTATCCTGACCGGGGTTCTGGCGGGTATTTTTACTTTTATTGAAACGATACCGATCTATATACTGCTGCTGCTAACCACACTGGCCTGGTGGGGTGCGCGGCGGGGAGGCTGGCGCTGGGCGCGCTATTTTCCAGCCGTTTTATGTTTTTCGCTAGGGTTAATGGGATCGATATCCAACGGTTTCCATACCACTTTCGTGCTTTTCTACGGGATGGCCATTCTCGTGGCAGGCATGCTGTTAAGCAACCGGGCCGGCTTCCTGATGACGCTGGCCTGCGTCCTGTCTTACATTCTCTTTGGTACATTTCACGACGGCCTGTCTTTTGACAGGTTGTCGAATATGATTATGTTTTCTTCCAGCATGGCAGGCATCTTCCTGCTCCAGTGGTATACGCATTCTCGCATGCAGCAGGCGCTCCAGGCGCAAATCGCAGCCAACGAAACCCTCACCGCCGAGATGGCCCGCCGCCAGCAGGCTGAGCAAACGCAGCGGGAGCAGGAGGCGCAGCTGCGCCGGCTGGCCGAAAATACCAGCGATATGATCACTGAAATAGACGTGGACGGCATCATCCGTTATGTTTCACCGTCCTACCGTTCTATCTTAGGCTATGAGCCGGAAAGCCTGCTGGGGAGTAACGGCTTTGACCTGACCCACCCCGACGACTTGCCTGCCGCCTATGAAACCGCCCGCCAGGCAGTCGTTAATCACAAACCCGGCATAATCCAGCTGCGCTCACGATGCGCCGATGGGCATTATATTTGCGTAGAGATATCTGGCAATCCGTTGTACGATGAACAGGGGCAGCATACCGGTTACGTGCTTGCCGGCCGCGATATTACGATGCAGAAACAGGCGGAAAAGGCAACGCAAGAATCGGAAGAAAAATTCCGCGTGATTATCGAATCGCTGCCGCTAGGCATTCACATGTACACATTGGAAGAGGACGGCAGGTTGGTGTTCAGCGGATATAACCCGGCGGCAAATTCGATCCTGGGTATCGACCATGCCCTGCTGTTGGGGAAAACCATCGAAGAGGCTTTCCCTGGACTGATCGGGTCAGAAATCCCTCCAGCCTATCGTGAAGTGGCTCGCTCAGGTGGAATCTGGCAAAACGATCAGATCGACTATGCCGAAGGCGTCATTCGGGGAGCGTACGAGGTGCGCACGTTCCAGACCACGCCAGGGCACACGGTGACGGTGTTTGCCGATGTGACCGAGCGCATTCGGGCCGCCGAGGCGCTGCGCCTGTCCGAAGAAAAATTTTCAACGGCTTTTCTTACCTCGCCAGATTCTATCAATATCAACCGGCTGGCGGATGGGGTATACCTGGATATCAACCAGGGTTTTTCCCGCTTGATGGGCTACACGTGCGAAGAAGTGATGAACAAATCCTCGCTGGATCTGGATATCTGGGTCGACGCACAGGACAGGGCTCGGCTGGTCAAGGGTCTGCTCGAAAATGGCGTGGTGGAAAACCTGGAAGCGCGCTTTCGGCGCAAGAGCGGCGACATCGGAATTGGGTTAATGTCAGCGCGGGTAATCATGGTCCAGGGAGAAAAATGCATCCTTTCGATTACACGCGATATTAGCGAACGGATCCAGGCTGAAAGAGAGCTGCGAGAGACGCACCACCTGCTGGAACAGGCGTACGATGCCACCCTGCGGGGCTGGGCCCGCGCGCTGGAGCTGCGCGAGCGTGAAACAGCCAACCACAGCCGCCGGGTAGTAGAATTGACTATGCAAGTGTCGCAAGCGTTGGGTATCTCGGGGGAGGAATTGACCCATGTGCAGCGCGGCGCGCTGCTGCACGATATTGGCAAGATGGGCATTCCAGACGGTATTCTGTTAAAACCCGGCCGGCTGACGGACGACGAGTGGGTAACTATGCGCAAACACGCTGATTTTGCGCGGACGATGCTCAGCGATATCGAATATCTGCGTCCCAGCCTGGCCATCCCCTACAGCCACCACGAACACTGGGACGGAACTGGCTACCCGCAAGGGTTGAAAGGCGAGGAAATCCCGCTGCCCGCACGCATCTTCGCAGTGGTGGATGTGTTCGACGCCTTATCCCACGATCGCCCCTACCGCCCGGCCTGGTCCGTGGCAGAGGCAAAACAATACCTGCTCGAACAGCGCGGCAAGCTGTTCGACCCGCAGATCGTTGAGATATTTTTTCAGTTTGTGTAGAGAGCCATTCTACTATGCCAGGCAACCCCATCGATCCAGCCGATGCTTATTATCATTATTCCGGTCGCATCGATTTTCGCGATCCAAGCGCGCCGAAATTTTCGTACGCCGGCAGCTATATCAGCACGTGTTTTCAAGGCACATCGCTGCGCGCCGTGTTTGACGACCTGGGCGACCGGTGGAATGTGAGCGGAAATAAAGTAGGTTTCATCCTCGATAACGGCACGATGATCGTTAATGTGCTGGAGAAAGGCCAGCCGGGCCAGGATGTGATGGTGGCTGCGGATCTAAAGGACACAATCCATTCGTTAGTAATCGCCAAGCTTGTTGGGCCGGGTCAGGGCAGCAGCACTCTGGTCTTTAAAGGACTTGCTCTAGACGATGGGAAAATGCTGGAAGCGCCGGCGCCCCGCCCAATAACGAAAATTGAGGTGTACGGTGATTCGGTGACCGAAGGGGAAAGCGCCGGCTGCTTAGAAGGCACCCACGATTGCGGTGACGGCAGCGGCTGGCTGTCCTATGCCAATATCCTGGCGCGCATGCTCAATGCGGAGATCCACAACCTGGGTATCGGCGGGCTGGCAGTATGCAACGAGACCGGTTATTATGACGGCGCGCACACGGGGCTAGAAAAAACCTGGGACAAGGTAAAACCCTACAACGATATGCCGGCCTGGGATTTCTCCCGCTTCACCCCAAATCTGATCATTATGGCGATGGGAGTCAATGACGCCTCCACCGGCGCTCTGGATGATTTGCCAGCCTGGAAGGAAAGCTATCTATCCATCGTGCGCGCCATCAGCCAGAAATATGGCTCCGCCGTGCCCATTTTGTTCACTGTGGCTGCCATTGAGACGGCGGCGGATAAGGCTTACCCCTGCGTTCAACAGGTAGCCGATACGCTATGCGCCGAAGGGCTGCAAACGGAAGTGTGCCGCTTCAGCTTCCGGGTCAGCGGCCACCCTAACCGGGTAGAACACCAGGCAATGGCGGAGGAGCTGTACCGTTTCATAACGGAGAAAGGGATGATAAAATAATGAAAAGGCTGTCCGCAAACCGGACAGCCTTTTCATTAAAAACGCTACGACGAAATAGCCGAGGCTTAATAGCCACTGCGGTCGCGATTCCGCGACTGACTCATCATCCAGGTATCGTAATCCTTCTCCGCCTGAACGCGAGAGTAGCCGTAGCGTTCCTGGAGCTTGCCAACCAGCTTATCTTTGTTTCCATCGATCTCCATGAGATCATCGTCGGTGAGCTTGCCCCACTGCTGTTTTACATTCCCTTTCAACTGCTTCCATGCGCCTTTCAGCATGTCTTCCATTATAAAAACCTCCTTATCACAAAAAACACGTTATTTTTGAGCAATGTTAGCGGTAATGTATAAGCATCATAACAAAACCAGGTTTAATTCCATCCCGGTATAACTCCACCTGCGGGATAGGAATTTCCCGCAGGTGGGTTATCGGTTGCCGTGTTCTTATGCGATAAAATGACTGCCTCAGTCTATCGATATAGCTTCCCCACGCGATGTGATACAATTCCTTGCCTGTGGGAACATCCAACCAGGTCACGGTATTCCTGAATTGAAAGAGATCATCCAGGTATGAGTAATACCCAATCCCCCAGCCAGCTGTCCGAATTCGAGCAGGAAGTTGAACGCAATTACCGTTTCAACTTTATCGTCAATTCGTTGGACGGCGCCACTTACTGGTTTGGATACAGCTTTATCGCGCCGACGATCATCCTGCCGCTGTATATCAGCCATTTTACGAATAACCCGCTGATCATCGGGCTGATCCCGTTTTTGAACACAGCCGGTTTCCTGCTGCCCCAGTTGTTCACCTCGAACATCGTCGAGCGCACCCCGCGCAAGAAATTTTTCCCGGTCAACCTGGGGTTCTGGACCGAACGGGTCCCGGTGCTGGCGTTTACCCTGAGCGCGGCTTTCTTCGCCAAAAGCCAGCCTCTGCTTGCCCTGGTGTTGTTTCTGCTGTGTTATACCTGGTACACCACCGGGGCAGGCCTGATCATTGTTGGCTGGCAAGAAATGATCGCCAAGATCATTCCAACCAACCGGCGCGGGCGTTTCTTTGGCATCACCAATTTCGTTGGCAATCTGGCCGGGATCCTGGGCGCCATAGCGGTGCCGTTCGTGCTGGAGCGCTTCCCCTTTCCGCAGGGCTATGTACTGGCCTTTTCCGCCGCGACGGTGCTCATCTTCATGTCCTGGGGTTTTTTGAGCCTGGCGCGCGAACCAGCCCTGGAAACCAGCAAACCGCCGGTTTCGCAGACAGAGTACCTGCGCTCGCTGCCCAATGTGGTACGGAAAGACGCAAACTTCTTACGCTACCTGATCTTCCAGATCATCTTTGCGACAAGTGGGATGGCCAGCGGGTTCTTGATTGTGTATGGAGCCCAAAAATGGAACCTGCCGGACAGCGAGGCGGTGATCTTTGGGATCGTGATGCAGGCTGGGCAGGCGGCGGCATACCTGTTATTCGGTTTCCTGGCCGACCACAAGGGGCACAAGATAAACCTGGAAATCAGCGCGGCAATCAACTTTTTATCGTTCGCCCTGGCTGTGGTAGCCCCCGATCCAGTGTGGTTTTATCCCATCTTTTTCCTGCGCGGGGTTACTTTTGCCGCCAACTTTATCTCTGGGATTTCGATTGTGATGGAATTTACCGACCCTGACAACCGGCCCACTTATATGGGACTGGCAAACACCATTCCCGGGGTAGCTGGCACCATCGCCCCATTGTTAGGCGGGCTGCTGGCAAAAACTGCCGGGTATCCGGTAATGTTCCTACTCTCGGCGGTAGTCGGGGCGGCGGCGGTGGTTGTGATCCGCTGGATGGTGAGAGACCCGCGGCACGTAGCGGTTATAACAAATCTTGAAAACCAAAAAATAAGCGAATCCCTCGAAAAATAAAGGGATGCGGACACGGATTTAACAAATGAACATGGAACCCAAGATACAAAAGAACAGCCGCCCAATCGAATCGATTTGTGTTTACTGCGGCTCGGCGGATGGGCTGCGCGAGGAATACCTGGAAGCAGCCTTCGCGATGGGGCGGGCGCTGGCCGGGGCTGGGCTGCGATTGGTTTACGGCGCCGGAAAAACGGGACTGATGGGCGCGGTGGCTGAAGGCGCACTGCAGGCCGGGGGCCGCGTGACCGGGGTGGTGCCTGTTTACCTCAACTCGCCGCAGCTGATCCACGCCAGTTTAACCGAACTGGAAGTAGTAGAGACAATCCACCTGCGCAAGGCGCGCATGAGCGAGCTGGCGGACGCCTTTATCGCCCTGCCAGGAGGTTACGGAACCTTCGAAGAGCTGTTCGAATCACTCACCTGGGCGCAGATTGGGCTTCACCAGAAACCCATTGGGCTGTTGAATACATTGGGTTATTATGACCCGCTGATTAACCTGGTGCAGCACGCGCTCAAGGAAGGCTTTATTTACGCCGAACACCGCACGCTGCTACTTAGCTCCATTGATCCGCTGGACCTGTTGGAGCAAATCCAGCAGTATGAGATACCGTCCGGGTTAGACCGCTGGGTAAAGCGCGAATGATTGGTCCGAACCTGGACGGACCGCGCCGGGACGAAAATCGCATCCGGGCGGTGATGTTCGATTTTGGCGGAGTGCTATACCGCATGCCCAGCCCGCGGCATATGCAGCGGCTGCTGCGCTTTTTCGGCGTGCGCGATCCTGGGCCGATTACCATGGCAATCGCCTCACCGCTCGAGTCGGAATTGGTGATGGATCTGATGACCGGACGACTGCCAGAGCACGAGCTGTGGAGCCGCCTGGCGCGGGACCTGGGCATCCGGCCTACACTGCTGAGCCTTTTTCGCAAAAGCGGGCTTGCGCAGCGCCGGCTGGACCGCGGATTGTCGGCATACCTGGCAGGGCTGCGTCCGCGCTACCGCACAGCCATCCTGACCAACGCCGGCAGCGATTTTCGGGCCACGTTCGGGCAGGCGTATACGCTGGAAAGCTTTGTCGATCAGCTGATCATTTCCGCCGAGGAAGGCCTGGCCAAGCCTGACCCACAGTTATACCACCTGGCGCTCGAACGGTTGGGTGTCACGGCAGAAGAAACGCTATTCGTCGATGATATCCCCGAAAATGTGGCTGCCGCGCAGGCAGCGGGGCTGAACGCTTTGCTGCACCAGAACAGCGCGCAGACGATTACCTGGCTGGACTCGTTTCTATTATAAGTAGGATGGTTTGCACGTCCCGTTCAAACCATCCTACTCACAAAATCGTTATAAAAGCTTCGCTATCACTTGAACTTCTTTTAGGCCTGGACGGAGCAGGCGCGAGATGGGGCAGCCTCGCTCAGCTTCCTCGGCGGTCTGTTTGAAGGCGGCCTGATCGATGTTGGGGACTTTGCCTTCCACTTCCAGGCGCATTTTCGTAATGGTCCAGCTTTGATCGATCTTTTCCATAATCAGGGTAGCGCTGGTGTGCAGGCTCTCCGGGGTGAGATTTTTCTTCGCCAGGCTGCTGGCGAAGGCCATGGTAAAACAGCCAGCATGGGCCGCGGCGATGAGCTCTTCCGGGTTGGTGCCGGGCGCGCTCTCAAAGCGACCACTCCATGTATATGCCGCCTGATTCAATACTCCACTCTGCGTGGAAACCTGTCCCTTACCACTGCGCGAATCCCCCTGCCAAAAAGCTTCAGCCGATCGTTGAATTTCTGCCATTGTCTATTTCCCCTTTCCTATATTTTTGTACGTACTTTTTTTAGGGTAACATGAACCGCCGGAAGAATCAAGATTTTATCGATCGAAATAGAATGCCAGTTAATGGATGGTCTGTTTTCCCCCTCTCTTTGCCAAAACTTGATATAATTTTTCAGGATTATGACTGCTTCGACGAATGCACAGCACTCCAGCGATCGCCTGGCATTACTCTACCGGCTCTCGCAAAATTTCAACTCATCCCTCGACTTAAACGAGGTGCTCAACCGAGTCATCGATGAGGTAATTGAGATTCTGCATGCCGAGCGCGGATTTATTATGCTGTTTGGACCAGATGGCAGCCAGACGTTTAGTGTGGCGCGCGGGTTGGAACGCAGGACAATCGACCAGCCGCAGTCACAGGTTTCGCAGAGTGTGGTGCAGAAGGTAGCCAGCGAGGGTAAACCCATCCTCACCAGCGATGCGCAGTCTGACTCACGCTTCAATATGCGCCAGAGTGTAATGCTGCTTGGGCTGCGTTCAATCTTATGCGTGCCGCTAAAAGTAAAAGATGAAGTAAAAGGGGTGGTGTACGCCGATAACCGCTTCGAAGCGGCCATTTTCACCCCAGCCGACCTGGATCTATTGAGCGCCATCGCTTCCATCGCCGCAATCGCGGTGGAAAATGCACGGCTCTACCAGATGGCGGTAGAACAAGGGCGTATGCAGCGCGAGCTGCAGATGGCTCGTGAAATGCAGACTACCTTCATGCCGCAGGAAGTTCCGCAGGCGCACGGCTGGGAATTCGCCTCACGCTGGCACCCGGCGCGGGAAGTGGCCGGCGACTATTACGATTTTATCCCGGTTGGCTCGGATTCCATCGGGCTGGTAATCGCGGACGTCACTGATAAAGGCGCTCCGGCGGCCTTATTCATGGTGTTTTCGAACAGCATCGTGCGCGGCAGCGTGCACCCTTCCATCGCTCCGGTGGATGCTATGGCGAACGCAAACCGGTTGATCTGCGCGAAATCGCCGAACGCAATGTTTGTCTCGCTGGTGTACGTGCAGCTGGATTTGAAGAGCGGGCAGGCCACATACGTAAACGCCGGGCACAACATGCCGTTGTATTACCAGCATGCTGAAGACCGCCTGCACTCCCTGGCGCGCACGGGAATGGTGATGGGAATTGAACCTGAGACACCTTATACACAGCGAACGCTGGCACTCGAAGCCGGGGATTTTCTGCTTCTCTATACAGACGGGCTTACCGACGCTATCGACGCACAAGGGCATGAATTTGGCGTGCAGCACCTGGAAGAATTGATCCGGCAGAACCGTCACGCATCGGTGAATGAGGTCATTAACCGGCTGGAAGAAGCAATTATTGAACACTCTGGAGATATCACCCCATTCGACGATATCACGCTCCTGATGGTAAAGCGTTTGTAGAGCGATATGCAAAACACCCTGATCAACAACCGCTATTTGCTAAAATCCGAACTCGGCCGCGGCGGCATGGGGGTAGTTTATCTTGCTCAGGATACGCTTCTGGAGCGCGAAGTAGCCGTCAAGGTATTATGGGCCAGCACGCTTGGCTCGCAGGGCCGCGCACGCCTGCTGCGGGAAGCCCAGGCAGCCGCCCGGTTAAACCATCCCAACATCATCAATATTTTTGATGCCGGGGCAACCGATGGCCTTTCGTACATCGTGATGGAACTGCTGGACGGCGATTCGCTCTACGAGCATAAACCAGAGTCTTTGGAAGAAACGCTGCGTATTCTCCACCAGGTGTGCGATGCCCTCGAGCACGCGCATGCCAACGGCATTATTCACCGCGATCTTAAACCAGAAAACGTCATTGTCACTTCGAAGGGTGTGGCTAAGCTGACTGATTTTGGCCTGTCACGTTCGTTGACCTCGCGCATTTCGCAAGAAGGCTCAATCGTGGGCACAGTCTATTACCTGGCGCCTGAACAGGCCCTGCGCCAGGATGTAGATTCACGAGCCGATTTGTATGCACTGGGCGTGATGATGTACGAGCTGATTGCCGGCCGGCTGCCGTTCACCGCCGATGATCCGCTGGGCGTCATTTCACAACACCTGAATGCACCACCCGTGCCGCCCAGCACGCACAATGCCAATATCCCACCCGCGCTGGACGCGCTCATCCTGCGCCTGCTTAGCAAGCGCCCTGAAGACCGCCCGGCAACCGCCGGGGAGGTACACGCAGCGCTCGACCGGCTATACGAAGAACCAAGCGAGTACGATACCCAGATCCTGGCCTTGCTGTCCCCGCTCGACCGGTTGGCCCGCGGACGCCTGGTGGGCCGCCAGGCAGAGTTCAACCGCGTGAAATTGCTCTGGCGCCAGATCCTGGCCGAAGAAAACAGCAACACCCCGGTTGAGAACGTGGTGGTCATCAATGGTGAAGCCGGGGTTGGAAAAACCCCCCTGGTTAAGGAAGTCCGCGCGCTGGCGCAGGTGTCGAATGCGCGGACCCTGTTTGGCGAGTGTTACGCGCGCGAAACCGCGCCTTATTCGCCCATTATCCAGATTCTGCGCGCCGCGCAACCGCTGCCTGAAGGGCTGCCCGACCTGGTCGTTGCTGATCTGCAAAGCCTTTCTCCCGACCTGGCAGTGCGACCGGTGCCGGTAAAACCATCCCTCAGCCCGCTCTCGGAACAGCAGCGCCTGTTTGAGAGCCTGTTTGCCCTTTTTGCTACTCTGGCCGAACGCCAACCGCTGGTGCTGGCCCTGGAAGACGCCCACTGGTCAGACGCAAACTCACTGCTGCTGCTGCGCCACATGGCGCGCCGCGCCCGCGCGACCCATCTGCGCTTGATGATCCTCATTACCTACCGGCCCGGTGAGCTGGAAGGCAACAGCGTGCTGCGGGATGTATTAACGGACTTGAAACTGGAGCGGCTGTCGCTTACCATGGATTTGCTGCCCTTTGACCGCGAGCAAACCCGCGAACTGCTTTCGGCAATGTTTATGGAAAGCATGTCCGACTCGTTTGTCGATGCGATCTACAAGGTCACGGAAGGCAACCTTTTCTTTATTGAAGAGATTTGTAAGGCGCTGATTGAAGAGGGTAAGTTGTTCTGCGATGGAGGGCAGTGGCAGTTCAGCGGGATCGAAGAGCTGGAACTACCCCAGAGCGTGCGCATGGCGTTACAAATGCGCATCAACCGCCTTTCTTCTGGCGCTCAGGAAGTCCTGCGGCTGGCTGCGATCATTGGGCGCGATTTTGACTATGAAATTTTACGCCGGGCGTGCGAGATTCAAGATGAGGACCAGCTGATCGAATCGCTCGAACAGGCCGAACGCGCCCAGCTTGATTAAGGAAATTCGCAGCAATGGGCGGAGTGGGCCGCTCCCCAGCGGGGCAGGCGAAGCGCCCGCGCTGTTAGCCTCGGCATGCGAGTGTTTTGCTTTTGCGCACGCGCTTATCCCGGCGATCTTGCGTGAAGAGGTCAGCAGCTTGCGGCGCCACCGGCTGCACCGCCGCATCGCCAATGCGATCGAGAGCGCCTATCCTGACGACCTGGAAGAGCTGGCCTATCATTTTGGGCAGGCCGGCGACCAGGATAAAGCACGCCTATACACCATGCGCGCTGGAGACCGCGCGCGCAAATTGTATGACAACACACAGGCGCTGTATTTCTATAACGAGGCCTTCCAACTAACCGGCGAAGACCACCCCGACCGTTTCCACGTCCTGGCGGCCCGTGCCCAGGTGTATGATGTGCTGGCGGAACGCGACTTGCAGCGCGCTGATATTGAAGCCATGCTGCAAATCGCTGACGACCGCAATGATGATGCGATGCGCTGCGACGCACTGATCGCCCTGGCCGACCTGTACCTGGTGACGCAGAACTATCTTATGAAAGAACCCGCCGACCGGGCTGTGGAAATCGCCCGGCGCCTTCAGGACCCGGTGCGCGAAGGCCGCGCGCTGCGCAACGCGGGCTGGGGTGCCTGGATCCACCACGATTTTCACGAGAGCGTCAGTGATATCGAGGGGGCGGTTGCCCGCTTCCGCCAGGCCGGCATGCTCATGCAGGCCGCCGAGTGTTTGCACATGCTTTCATTGGTCACCGGCTCGCAGGGATTAGGCGAGTTGGATGTCTCGCTGAAGTTCGCCGAAGACGCGATCCAGCTCAGCCGCATGGCCGGCGATCCGCGCCAGGAGGCGATCAGCCTGCGCCGGCTGGCGATTGTCTACATGGACCAGCGTAAATATCAGGAAGCCCTGCCGATTGCCGAACAGGCGCTCAGCCTGCACCGCGAGCTGGGCGACCGGTATGAGGAAGGCATGGCGCTCAACGCGCTGGCAGTCATCCTGTGCTGGCTGAACCGGCACGAGGAGGCCTACGAGCAGTTCCGCCGCTCCTTTGAAATCGCCCAGGCCATCCGCACCAATATGGGCTACTGGATGGTTTTTGCCAACCTGGAATGGTACCACTACCGCCGCGAGGGGTTGTATGAGGATGGGCTTACCTTTGCCAACGAGATGCTGGCCCGAGAGGATATCAAGAAGGACCCCTTCCTGGTCACCAATATGCTGAATGTTAAGGCGCAACTCCTGCAGCAGATCGGGCAATATGCGCAAGCGATTGATGCGCTGCGCGAGGCTTCTACACTGGCCGACCGGTATGCGGGTCCGCTGGTGCGCGCCAGCCTGCGCCTGGCCGCCGCCCGCCTGTACGCCGATATCCGCCACTTCAATGAAGCCCAGGCAGCGTTAGACGACGCCTGGAAGCTGTCCGGCAAGTTCGAGCGCATGGCGGATACTGCCGCACTCTATATCACCGCCGCAGAGATCGCTCGCTTGCAGTGGGAAGCCGGTGACCTGAAACAGATCCGGCGGGCCGCTGTCCAGATCGAACAGGCGCTGGCACTGCTGCGCGATACACCCTGGGTGCTGGACCTGGCGCTGGCATTACAAACCGCCGCCTGGATCGAGCTGGCGCACGACCATGCGCAACAAGCTCTGGCCTATTCGCAGGAAGCGCTTGACCGCCTGGCCGACGACCCGGTCAAGCCCGAAGGGTACCAGTATGTGCATGTCTGCGCGCTGTGGGCAAACGGCCAGGAGGAAGAGGCCAATGATCTGTTGGAACAGGCGTACCAGCGGGTGATGCAGGTCGCCGGGCAGATCCGCGACACCGAAGTGCGCCGGAGCTGGATGGAAGACGTGCCGGTCAACCGGCAGATCGTTAATGATTGGATCAGCTTCCACGGGCTATAACGGAAAATGAAAGAGCCCGCCGCCCAATAAACCTGGGTGGCGGGAATGGCTAATCGGAGCGGCGTTGGTGGGCCAGGTGCCAGGCACAGAATAGAAAAATATCAGCCGGCTGGCGTTGTTGCTAACAACGTCTTCCGGCGTTCGTAGAAGCCGCTGATAGAGAATAGCAGCAGGGCGAGCCAGATGATGCAGAAACCGATCAGGCGCTCGGTGGTAAACGCTTCATGGAAGACAAACACGCCGAGGAGGAACTGCAGGGTCGGAGCGATATACTGGAGGATGCCAATCATCGAGAGCGGAATGCTGCGCGCTGCGGAAGCAAACAGCAGCAGCGGGATGGCCGTCACCACGCCGCTCAGTATAATGAGCAGGTGGGTCAACAGGCTGGCATGGCCAAATGCCCCACTACCCTGCGTTTCCACAAACAGCAGGTACCCTACCGCAGGGATGAACATGGTCGCCGTTTCCAGGGTCAGCCCATACAAAGAATTCAGCGGGGAGAGCTTTTTCACCAGGCCATAGGAGCCAAAGGAAACTGCCAGGGCTAATGAAATCCAGGGCAGCGCGCCGTAGCTGATGGTTAAATAGATTACGCCGATCGCGGCGATGCCAATTGGAATCCACTTGGAGATAGGCAGCCGCTCGCCAAAAAAGATGACCCCAAACAGGACACTGACCAGCGGGTTGATAAAATAGCCCAGGCTGGTCTCAACCACAAAACCGGCGTTTACGCCATAAATGTACACCAGCCAGTTGATGGTCAGCAGCACGCCGGCGGCCAGGTAGAACAACAGGGTGCGGCGGTTGATCAGGCCGCGCAGCTTCTGCCAGTGCCCGCCCACCAGGATTATGGTGATGAGCAAAAGAAACGACCAGGTTTGCCGGTGCGCGACAATTTGCACCGCAGAAACAGAATTCAGCAGTTTCCAATAGAGCGGGAAGAACCCCCAGATAAAATAACAGAAAACCGCGTACCAGATACCTTTATTCTTCATTGGCGTTATCCATTTTGACCAGGTATAAGCACCCAATCATAACATAAATAATAAAAGCAGGCTGCGGCCCGCGACAGTATCGCGGGCCGCAGCCTGCTGGATGATAATGTTTCTACTCTGCTAATCTCGCGGCGGGCCGGCGAATAACGTCCCAACCGATCAAGACTACTCCCAGCAGGACCAGCAGCGCGGGACCGGACAGGCGGAAGAACCAGCTGCCAAAGACCACCAGGCCGGTCATCAATGAAAAGGCGAATGCCGCGAAGACGCAAGCGAGCAGCCCCAGCGTGGCTACCGCCGAGGAATAAGTCTTGTAACTAACCAGCAGGAGGACCAGGCCGAGTGCGAGCGGTTCGATCGTCCACAACACAGACCACCAGCTCCACAGGCCGGTGATGCTGCAAAAAGCCAGCACCAAACCGTTCACGCCGATCAGGATGGCAGGGATGCCATACCAAATAACGCGCGAGAAAATCATGGCCAATAGGAACCCAACCGCGACCGCCAGAACCACCAGCGACCAGGCGAACGACCACACGTGCCACTGGCCAAAAACACTGGCATACAGCAGGATGGCCCCGACCATATTCAATGGCACCGCCGGGATAAATAAGGCACCCAAGCCAGGCGTGCGGATGGAAAGCAGGGCAAGCAAGAAGAGAAACGTGCCCACTCCCAGGATGATCATCGGCCAGAAACGCCAGGGCATTAACCAGCCCAATGAAAGACCGAGCGACGGTGCGACGGTATTGAAAGCCAGTGCAAACATCCCAAGCAGGACCAATATGACACCCACGAGAATTGACGATATCCTTTGCATTTTTTCCTCCATTTTGAAATATGCATTTTGACAAAACTTGTTGCCACCCACAGTTTGAGCATGGGCGCATTGAACAAACCTCGAAAGCGTAATGCTTTGTCGAAGGGAACGCGTTTGCAGTGCAAACGGCGTTTGCTGTACAAACGGCGTTTGCTACGCAATCGGGTTTACAGAGTGCGGCTAGGGAAGCAGCCGGTGAAAAACGCTGGCAAGCATACTTCCAAAACCAAGGATGATCAGGGCCAGACCTGAAAGCAGGGCCACTGGCGTTCCGAGAAGGCGCGCCAACGAGCGGCCTGAGTCTGGGTGTTTCCGTGAAAGAAATACGGCCAGGTAGATAACAGCCCCAACCAGCAGCAGCTCCAGGAGCCACAAAAAGCCCCAGGCGCCCCAGTTACCGGTCAAAGAACAGTAAGCCAGGATAAAACCATTGCCCGCCAGGATTCCGACCGGGATCAGCATCCAGATTTGGCCCAGCGCACCCATCAGCAAGGATAGCATAATCGCCACCAGGAGCAGTTCGGCGGGCCAGCCGTACTGGAAGAACCCCCACCAGCCGGTTGTAGTACCCACGGCCACGGCAAGCAAGTTGGCCCCTACCAGCAACCCCACCCCAAACAGCGCCGTGCGTGTGATCTGCGGCTCGGCAGCGGGCTTTTGATCCGGCGTCTCCTGAACAAACGACGCGCTTTCCTGGCCCGTTACGCCTTGCCTGACGTTTTCCGCGGCAGTATTCAAGGCCCCAGAGACAACGCCCCCAACAGAAGTGAATAAGTTCTCGGCGGCTTTGTATACATCTTTCAGGGTTCCTTCCGCTGAAGCAGGCGTGGAAACTCCGGGCTGGCTTTCACCGCGCAAGCGCTGACCCAGGCTCGCGTCGGTGTCATCGACCGCAAACTGCTTATCGGTGATGTTGTGGCGATCGGTACCCGAAAAGACGATTGGAACGTTGGGGTCCGGCATACCCGCCTGGGCAGGCTCAAAGGCCGGGTTGTTTGCGCTATCCGCGCAGGCGGAGGCTGCTTCTTGCAGCGCCTCGAGCATTTCCACGGCCGTATGATAACGATCCTCAGGCTGCTTGGCCAGGGCTTTCAGGACAACGCGTTCGAATGGTTTCGGGATGGTCCTCCCTGGCTCTCTGGGCAGCGGCAGGGGATCGTTAAGGTGTTTCATCAGGATTGCCAGCGGCGTATCAGCATCGAATGGGGGGTTCCCGAGGAGCATTTCATAGAGCACCACGCCCAGGGAATAGATATCACTGCGCGCATCGACATTTTTGCTAATCCCCTGTTCAGGGGCCATATAATGGAGCGTGCCCATCAATGCGCCGGCAACGGTGTATTTTGTACCTCCCACAATCTGAGCAATCCCAAAGTCGGTGATAACGGCCTCCCCTTTACGGGTCAGAAGGATATTGGCTGGCTTGATATCCCGGTGGATAATGCCTTCCTTGTGTGCGTACGCAAGGCCGTTCAGAACATCGCTAAGAATGCGCACGATTTCGCCAGTGGGAATAAATTCACCTTTTCCCCGAAAGCGGTTCAAGTAGGCTTTTAGCGTATCCCCTTCCAGCAGCTCCATTACCATGTAATACAGCCCGTCTTGAAGGTCAAAATCAAACACCTGCACGATATTCGGGTGGCGCAGTGCCGCCACAGAGCGGGCTTCGCGCGAGAACCGTGCCAGGAATTCCTGTTCTTCCATCAGATCCGAGCGCAGGACTTTGATGGCTACGTACCGGTCTAGTGAAGCGTGGTAAGCGCGGTACACCTGGGCCATGCCCCCCTGCCCCAGCGGTTCGAGGACGCGGTATTTTCCGAGTGTTTGTCCCTCTAACGTTTTTAGTGTCATAGCTGCCAGTAAAGTTCCTTCGCCTTTGTCACGAGATCCGCTTTTGTTACCAGATCAGCGCTTTGTTATTGAGAAGATGATAGCATGCCCTGAAAAATCGTACCTATCCATTCGCTAACAATGGGCTATTCACTACCTGATGGTCCGTTATCGATTTCCATTTCAAGCCACCAGACGGTACCCCATCCCACGCACCGTAAGCAGAACGACCGGAGAATTGGGGTCTATCTCAATTTTCGTGCGCAGGCGGCGCACCAGGTTCTCGATCTGATAATCAAAAATGCCCTCCTGGTATTCGACCCACACAACCTGGCCAATCTCTTCCTTTGAACATACTCTCCCGCGGTTTTGGTAGAGGTAGGCCAGCAGTGCAAACTCCTTGGGTGATAAGGAAACCGGCACCCGGTTTACCCGCACCAGCCCTGCCGCCGGATCAATTTCCAGGTCGGGGAACGGCGTTTCGCGGGTTGTAGTGTCAGGGTCGTGGAACGTAAATAGGATATCCCCAATCATCACCTGGTCGCCGTCCCGCAATAGTTGGGGAGATAACACCCGTTGTTCGTTGAGGAAGGTGCCGTTGGTGCTATTTAGATCTTCGAGGAATAACTTACGCCCATCGCGGCGAATGCGAGCATGTTCACGAGAAACACGCTTGCTGACAATAACAATATCGTTCTCCACACCGCGCCCAATCGTGGAGACCCCGGCGGCCAGCTGATGCTCTTTTCCGGTGACATCGATTAAATATGGAACAGGCTCTGTAAAAACCACGCTGAATGCCTCGAAAGTCGGAACTTAATAATTAAGTATACGGGAAAAAAGATTTTCGTGTACCACCAAAGAGAAAGAATTAATCACGGATTACGCGGATGGAACGAATTACGCGGATAAGAAAAATTATTTCTTATCCGCGTAATTCTTATTATCTACTTGATCCGCGTTTATTCCTGGGTCAGCATTTCTTTCTTTTCCGCCAGGCCGACCATTTCTTCGAGCATGCGCGTTGTCAGCGACTTGGGCCGTTCGATGGGTTTGCCTAAAGCGCGCGACCAGACCGACTGCGCGGTAAGGCCCATGATGCGGCTGACGCCAAACAGTACCGTGTAAAAATCATGCTCGCCCACTCCGTAATGGCGCTGGATGGAGCCGCTCAGGGCATCGACGTTTGGCCAGGGGCTTTTCACTTTGCCGGTCTCTTTAAGCACATCCGGGACAACTTCAAAGACCATTTTGGCCAGGCAGAAGAGATCATCATCCGGAAAATGGAGATCGCCAAATTCCAATTGGGCGGTAAAACGTGGATCGGTCACGCGCAGAACCGGGTGCCCGTAACCCGGGATCACCTGCCCGGAACGCAGGGTGTCACGAGCAAACTCGGCCAGCTGGTCTCTGGTGGGCAGACCGTTGAAGTACGCGTATACACTTTCAAGCCAGCGCAGGCATTCCTGGTTTGCCAGCCCATGCAGCGGCCCGGCCAGCCCGCACATCGCGGCTGAAGAGGCGTAATATACGTCTGACAGCGCCGAACTAACCAGCTGCGCGGTATGCGCGCTGACGTTGGCGCCCTCATGATCCGAATGGAGCACGATGAACAGGCGCATCAGATCCTGGTATTCAGCGTTGCCCGGCACCAGCATATTGGCAAGGTTGGCGCTCCAATCCAGATCCGGGTCGGGACGCACCATGCGAGCGCCTTTGTAGCGCAGGTTGTAAATGAACGCCGCGATATAAGGCAGCTTGGCCATCAGGTTCATACTGTCTTCCAGGGTGGCCTTCCAGTACTCGGATTTCTGCATGCCGTTGTTATAACGCTCGGCAAATATCAACTCGCAGTTGAGCGCCAGGATGGCCTGAGCGAACATGGTCATCGGGTGCGTGCAGGCAGGCATGGCGCGGATCAGGTCGTAGACGTAAATTGGCACCCGGCTGCGCCGCTTCCAATCGGCCTCGACTTCCATGGCTTCTTCGTAGGTGGGTACCTCATCAATCATTAAGAGATAGTAGATCCCGCCCGCCAATGGATAGTTTGAATTCTTCGCCTTGGGAAGCATGTCGAGCAGATCCGGGATCGAGTACCCGCGGATACGGATCCCCTGGTACGGGTCGATGTAAGAGATATCACTGACGTTGATCTGCACACCGCGGATACCGCTGTAAATCTGCTCAACGGTGACATCCCCAACTTTATAGCTCCCGTGACTCTTGAGCAATGTTTTGACGCGTTCGCGCCAGGCCGGTAATTGGGCAGCGATTTTCTCTTGAATGATCATGTCCTATCTCCTACAGATTTAAATCGATAAACCAGGCAGGGTACATCAGGCGAAATTCCGGATGCCATACCCCATACTCTTTGAAATTTGCGCGGCGACTCGTTTTGCCGCTTCGCTGTAAATCAGCACTTTTTCTTCATTAAATCGCTGGATGGGCCCGGAGATGGATAGGGCGGCGACTACTTCGCCGTTCTGATCTAAAATGGGAGCGGCTACCCCGGCAGCATCTTCGATCCACTCCCCATAACTGATGGCAAACCCTACCTCGCGCACCTTCTGCAGCTCGCAGCGTAATGCCTCGGGCTCGATGATTGTCATGGGCGTCAGGGGCACCATATTCGTGGTTTTGAAATATTCATCCAGTTGTTTGGGAGATAAAAAAGCTAACATCGCCTTCCCCGCAGAACCGGCATACAACGGCAGCCGCCGCCCCATCCGCGTAATGATGCGCACAGTCTGCGGGCTTTCCAGACGCTCGATACATAAACGCTCGTTGCCGTCCAGGATATACAGGCTGATCGACTCGCGAGTCGTCTGGTGCAGTTCCTGTATGGCGGGAAGCGCGCGGTTGCGCACATCGAGAACGGCGTTGTACGTGCCCGCCCAGGTCAAGACGCGCGCACCTAGCGAGTATGCACGAGTATCCGGGTTCTGGCTTAGGACGCCCAGTTCCTTCATGGCGGCTAACAGCCGCCCGGTGGCGCTGCTAGAAAGCTCCACCATACGCGCAATCTCACGCACCCCAAGTTCGGATTTATCCTGGGTGAAGCAGTCGAGAATGGCGATGGCGCGGCTGAGGGTCTGAGAAGATTCGGCGGGCATGGAAAACCTTTTGTCCCACTAAGTGGGACAGCGTCCCAGTATTTACAAAAACCATTATAAAGAGTAAAATAGGTTACGTCAAGTACCCATTTGGATCATTTTTTCCAAAAGACTTGACGGGCATAATCATAATGAGCCGGTCCGAATATCGATTTTCGGATCGTAAAAAATCAAAACCATTCGACAGGGCGGAGGATGTAAAACGTATGGGATATAGGATTGCCGAGGTACCCGTTACAGGTGAAAAAATTGCCATGCGCAATGGCAGGCTTTTCACTCCCGACCAGCCGGTCATTCCCTTTATCGAGGGGGATGGCATCGGACCGGATATCTGGCGCGCCTCGCGGCGCGTCTTTGATACTGCCGTAGAAAAAGCGTACGGCGGTAAACGAAAAATCGCCTGGATGGAAGTTTACGCCGGGGAAAAATCCTTCAAAAACCACAACACATGGCTGCCAGATGAAACCTTGGAGGCCTTTCATGAGTATATCGTTGGGATCAAAGGCCCGCTGACTACCCCCATTGGCGGCGGAATCCGCTCGCTGAACGTTGCGCTGCGCAAGGAACTGGACCTGTATGCCTGCGTGCGACCGGTGCGCTGGTTCAAGGATCTGCCTTCGGTGGTCAAGTACCCGGAACGGGTAGACATGGTCACGTTCCGGGAGAACACCGAGGATTTGTATGCCGGGATCGAGTTTGCCGCCGGCACACCCGAAAACGAGCGCTTCCTGCGCCTGCTGCGCGAGAATTTCCCAGACGAGTACGAGCGCATCCGCTTCAAAGAAAACGTGGGGATTGGGATTAAACCCATCTCACAGGAAGGCAGCCAGCGCCTGGTGCGCGCCGCAATCAACTGGGCGCTGGAGAACAAGCGCCGCAGCGTCACGCTGGTACACAAGGGCAATATCATGAAGTTCACCGAAGGCGCATTCCGTAATTGGGGCTACGATGTAGCCGAAACCGAGTTCGCCCAGTGGGCGTATACGCGCCGGCAGTGGGAAGCGACAAAAGCCACCCACGGCGAAGAAGCCGCCAACCAGGAACAGCAAGCCGCCCTGGCCAGGGGTCTGTTGCTGATCAAGGATGTGATTGCCGATATCGTCTTTGAGCAAACCATCACCCGCGCCGAGGAGTTCGATGTGCTGGCCACAATGAACCTGAACGGCGATTACCTCTCGGACGCGCTGGCGGCCCAGGTGGGCGGCATCGGCATTGCTCCAGGCGGCAACATCAATTTTGTCACCGGAACGGCGGTTTTCGAGGCTACGCATGGCACCGCACCGACCATTGCCAATCAGGATGTTGCTAACCCCTGCTCGCTGCTGCTGTCCGGCGGGATGATGCTGCGTTACATAGGCTGGCCAGAGGCGGCCGATCTGATCGTACACGCGATCGAGCAAGCCGTGGTGAGCAAACATGTCACATTCGACTTGTTCCGCCTGATGCAAGATGCTACCCTGTTAAAGACCTCGGAATTTGCAGACGCACTGATTATTTTTATGGAGGCGTAGAAATGAGCCTGAATACTTTTACAACCCGTGACCTGCTGGTCACACCCTCTGGAAGATATATCATCTACCGGCTGGATGGGCTTGAACAAACCAGGGGTGGAAAAATCGACCGCCTGCCCTTCTCTGTCCGTATTTTACTAGAATCCGTTCTGCGCAACCTGGACGGCAAAAGAGTCACCCCAGCGGACATTGACAACCTGGCCGGTTGGCAGGCGCATGGCGAGCGTCCCTCCATGCTTTTCTATCCTGGGCGGGTAATCATGCAGGATTTTACCGGCGTACCGGTGGCAGTGGACCTGGCCTCCATGCGCTCCGCGCTGGCCCGGCTGGGTGGACAGCCCGAAAAAATCAACCCCACCGTGCCGGTCGACCTGGTGATCGACCACTCGGTGCAGGTAGATTATTACGGCAACTCGGACGCCCTGCGCCGCAACGCTGAATTAGAATTCGAGCGCAACCGCGAGCGTTATGAATTTTTGCATTGGGCCCAGAAAGCTTTTGATAACTTCCAGGTCGTCCCGCCCGCGACCGGCATTGTGCACCAGGTGAATCTCGAATACCTGGCGAAAGTGGTGCTCACCAAAGAAGGGGATGGTGAAACCGTTGCCTACCCGGATACCCTGGTAGGCACGGACTCGCACACCACCATGATTAACGGTCTGGGCGTGGTCGGTTGGGGCGTCGGCGGTATTGAAGCCATTTCCGTGATGGTCGGGGAGCCGATTGAAATGCTCGTCCCAGATGTGATCGGTTTCAAGCTAACCGGGCGGCTGCCTGAAGGCACTACCCCCACCGACCTGACGCTGACAATCACTCAAATGCTGCGCAAACGGGGCGTGGTGGAGAAGTTCGTCGAATTCTTTGGCCCCGGCCTGTCCTCTTTATCTCTGTCAGACCGGGCGATGATCAGCAATATGTCGCCGGAAAATGGCGCGACGATTACCTTCTTCCCGGTTGACCAGGCCACATTGAATTACCTGACCCTCACCGGCCGGCCGACGGAACTGGTAGAAGCATACTGCAAAGAGCAACACCTGTTCCGCACCGATGACACGCCTGACCCAGAATTTACGGATGTGCTGGAACTGGATCTGGGCGCAGTTCAGCCCAGCCTGGCCGGACCAAAGCGCCCGCAGGACCGGGTAGCGATGAGCGAAGTGCGCGAGAATTTTGAGCGCGCCCTGGTACAGCCGAAAAACGAGCGCGGTTTCGCACTCGCCCCAGAGGATCTTTCCCGCACCGGGAATGTCAGACTGGACGGGTATAGTGGAAAGATCGGGCACGGCGCGGTAGTGATTGCTGCGATCACTTCCTGCACCAATACCTCGAACCCCACGGTAATGGTCGGCGCGGGACTGCTGGCCAAACATGCCGTTGAAAAGGGCCTGGAGGTCAAGCCGTATGTAAAGACCAGCCTGGCGCCCGGCTCGCGCGTGGTAACAGATTACCTGGAAAAAGCCCGGCTGATCGAACCCCTCGCCGCGCTGGGTTTCGACCTGGTTGGCTACGGCTGCACCACCTGTATCGGCAATTCGGGTCCGCTGCCCGAGCCGGTGGTAGAGGCGATCAACGAGGGCAACCTGGTAGCGACCGCGGTACTCTCCGGTAACCGCAACTTTGAAGGGCGGATCAGCCCGAATACTCTGGCTAACTACCTGGCCTCTCCGCCACTGGTCGTAGCCTATGCACTGGCAGGGACGATCGATATCGACCTTGACAGGGAACCGTTGGGGGTGGGGAAGGATGGCCAGCCCGTCTACCTGCGCGATATCTGGCCGAGCACTCAGGAAGTTCAGGAAACGATTCTCACGCAACGTGCGCCCGGAGATGTTCAAGAACAATTACGCGCGCGTTTTCGATGCGAATGAAACCTGGAACCAGATCCCCAGCGAAAGCCAGCGCACCTACCAGTGGAAGGAAAGCTCCACCTACATACAAGAACCACCTTACTTTATGGAAATGACCGCAACACCGCCAGAAAAGATTGAAATCCGCAATGCGCGCGTGCTGGCGATATTGGGCGATTCGGTCACTACCGACCATATTTCTCCAGCCGGGTCGATTCCGGTGAAGTCGCCGGCCGGTCAGTACCTGATCGAACACGGCGTCCAGCCGGCGCAGTTCAACTCGTATGGTTCACGGCGCGGCAACGATCGGGTGATGACGCGCGGCACATTCGCCAACATTCGCCTGAAGAACCTGCTGGTCCCAGGCGTGGAGGGAGGCTTCACCGTGCACCTGCCGGATGGCGCGCAAACCACGATCTTTGACGCAGCCATGCAGTATAAAGCCGCGGGCGTACCGCTCCTGGTATTCGCCGGAAAAGAGTATGGCACCGGCTCCAGCCGCGACTGGGCTGCCAAGGGCACCCTGCTGCTGGGCGTCAAAGCGGTGATCGCCGAATCGTACGAGCGCATTCACCGCTCCAACCTGGTTGGGATGGGCGTGCTTCCGCTGCAATTCAAGTCTGGGCAGAACGTCCAGAACCTGGGATTAACCGGGCGCGAGACCTATACCATCGAGGGTACCGAGAAGATCCAGCAGCCAGGGTCGGAGCTAACGGTCCGCGTCAGGCGCGAAGATGGCAGCGAGTTCACTTTCCAGGCTATCGCGAGAATCGATACACCCATCGAGGTGGATTATTATAAGAACGGTGGAATCTTGCACAACGTGTTGTATGACCGGTTGAAAGGATAGGGGAAATAAGGACTTAACCCCACGGTTGCGGCTCTCCTGGTGTTACCTTTCCGCATCCGCGAGAAGAAACAACCTGAGAGGGAGATTTTGTACGGCATTACTGTACAGGATCTCCCTTTTTATTGTGAATTAAAACATTAATTTGACTTTAATCATAAACATTCTTATATTTTTAATGGATTTTCTTTCTATGGGGATATGGGGGTGAAAAGGAGCATTTTAAATGTCTGAGAGATCAGGGCTATCTGGTTATGAAGGCATGGATAGCAATGCTGATGCATTATCCATTTTAAACCATGACATTGAAGACCGACCGTATGAACCTGACCGCTATTGGGAGCGCGGCGATGTATATGTTCTGCTGCATCGTTTTCGGGAAGCAATTGCTGATTACGATCGGGCCATCCAGCTCAGTGCAAACAATTCCGAGATTTATGGAAGCCGCGGTAACGCATACGCAGCCATGGGAATGTACCAGGAGGCTCTCAATGACTTCACCCAGGCAATTAACCTGGACCCGAACAACGCTTTGCATTATCTAAACCGGGCAAATACGTATGCCGACCTGAATCAAGATCAAGAAGCTCTGGCCGATTACGCCAGTGCCTTAGATTTAGATGTGGATTATACCGAAGCATACTCCAACCGCGGCACTGTTTACAACGGTATGGGACAATTCCAGGATGCCCTTGCGGATTTCAACCACGCAATCCAACTTGAGCCAACCTATGCGAAGGCATACTTCAACCGTGGCCTGACTTATGGTCGAATGGGGCAGTATCCAGAGGCGCTGGAAGATTTTGACCAGGCCATGCGGCTGGGTTTCTCCGATACTGCCTTGACCTATGCCGTCCAGGGGAAAACGTACGCAAATATGAAGCAGTACGAACGGGCGATCGAAGCGCTCGACCATGCACTTGAACTCAAACCAGATGACGCGGGAACGTTGAACGACCGTGGATTCGCGAAAAATTCTCTGGGTCGGTACAGCCAGGCCCTGGTCGACCTGCAGAAAGCCATACAGCTTGAACCGGTAAATTCGACCATTAACCTCAACCTGGCAGTAGCTCTTCGCGGGCTGGGGCGACTTGATGAAGCGATCACCTACCTTACCAGGACCGTTCTGCTTGGCGACCCGCACGATGGACCAACTGCGCTGGCGATGATCGGCCAGATTGAGATGAAGCGATGATCGATATCAAGGCTGATCTAGAATATTTTTGGATGATGCCAGATTTTCGTGGTGATCTTAAAAATCTGAAAATCCAGAACCAACCCGTGGCTTATGAACGCATCCAAGAAATGGTAGATGGCACAAGCCCCTCCGCTGCTTTTGTTGAGTTCTTTATCCTTCTAAACCAACTGGTCGTTTTTGTACTGCGGGCAGGAGAAAAAGATCCGGTAGGGCTTCAACATCCAATATCCGATGAACAACTGATGCGCCTTTTGTCGCTGTATCACCGAGAAATCATCGAGTATCCTATCCACGGTGATATTGGCATGCGCTGGCAAGAGCTGGCCAGTTTTCTTTTAGAAGGCGTATTTCCATATATTAAGGGAGCCGATCTGGTCTATCTGGTGCCGCATAATTCCCTGCGCTACCTGCCTTTCCACGCCATGGAAGTGGATGGCAACTACCTGATCGACTATTTTCCAATTGCATATGTTTCGGACATGATTTTGTTGGATGAAGTCATCCGGCGGCGCGCGGCGAATGGGCCATTATACCCTGCCAAATCAGGCATCGATTTGCCACGCTTGCCAAGGAACGCGCTTGTCGTTGGAAACCCAACCCTGGATTTGCCCCAAACAGAAAATGAAGCGCTCCAGGTGGCAAAACGTTTCGCAACGCGCCCCCTGATCGGAAAAGAAGCGACCAAAGTCAGCATCCGCACACAGTTGAAAGAAAAGGATCTGATCCATCTTGCCTGTCACAGCTACCACAATCCCCTTTACCCCTTAGAATCAGGCCTGGTTCTCGCGGGAAAACGAGCGCTGATGGCCGGGGATATCATGTCGGCGAGCATCAGCGCTGACCTGATCACCCTGAGCGCCTGTGAATCAGCGCTGCTGTCGATAAACGGTACTGGTTTGCCGACATCCTTTTTACGGGCGGGCGCCTCTTCGGTGCTGGGTACTTTATGGCTTGTAAATGATGAAACCGCCGGAGATATGGCACTGGAATTTTACAATCAATGGCTCGGGGACAAAGAGGCCGGGATGACCCCGCAAATGAATAAGGCAGCCGCGCTGCGAGAAGCGATGCGTGGAATCCGGAAAGTAAAAAAACATCCCTATCATTGGGCCGCGTTTGCCCTGAACGGGATGGTCCTTTAAGCCGGGATCATCCATAATCGTTTTCAAAAGTTGTACCCAAGAGGTTGTACCTGAGAGGTTGTACCAATGTACGAGATTGTCGCTCCGACCGATATAAAGCAGCCTTTATATGAGGGCTTATTAGAAGCAGTTGAGCCAATGCCAGACGGCGTGACTCGTGCTGACCAACCGACGATCCGCCGCGCACCGGCCGGTCTGGTGATTTCCCTTGGACACCCACAATATTGGAACCTGGCCCAACTCGCCAGGGAAAAAGGAGAGAGCCTACCACCTGAATTGATCCTCCAACTACGCGATGCCGATTTCTATCTGCTTGAGCTGGCATGCTCCTTTCTACCAGAGCGAAACGCACGGGTTACCTGGGCGCGTTTAAACGCTTATCTGCAGCCCAGGACAGGCAGCGAAAATCCGGTTGCTTTTGATATCTTCCCGCGGAATATTGATAACGAGACCGAATCCGAGTGGAAGGTGAATATTTCCCCCAGTCTGAAATTCTCGGCATTGCAAGGCGCCCAGGTGGAAGGCAAGCTTGGCGAAATTGTAACCTCCATCCGATTTCAGAAAATCGAACCGCTGATTGTAGGGTTTGGACTATTTCAGCCAAAGTGCGGTTGGGATTTCGAAAGCCAAAGAAACAAGCCTTTGCTTGGCATTAAATCGGGCTATCTAATCGTGAAAAAGCCCAAAAGCGCGCAGTCTGTGCGTTTGATTCTTGATATGAACGCCGAGGTAATCACCGACCTTGGCCGGCTGAGTGGAAAAATCAACGAAAATGATAAAGCGCACCTGTCCGTTGATGTATGTTCGGACTAGAAAAAATTGGTTGATAAATTAACATCTGTATCCCATTAATAAAAAATATGCTCCGTCCAGAAAACAGCAGGGGATAAAGGTTTTGAAAAATAAAGGGAACTTTTTTTGATAAACTTCGTCCTAACCCTGTACGAGAAAATATCGACAAGGATTGGAGATTGAAGATGCGTAAAACATTTCTCGCACCGCTGACCGGTGCATTGGCCGTGGTAATGATCGTTTTTCTGGCTGGCTGCGCCCAGTCCGCGCAAGGGGTCGGCGCTGCCGACCCACAGAAGCTGTTGATCCCGCGCTGGTTCCTTAGAGAGCTGACCCTGAACGGGCAAAAGGTGGATCTCCCCGCTGACCAACAGAAGATCACGATCCAGTTTAAAGAGGATGGTACGGTGAACGGCAGCGGCGGCTGCAACAGTTTTGGCGCAGATTACAAAGCCGGTAAAGATGGCAAGTTCAGCTTTAGCCCGATCACATCAACATTGATGGCCTGCCAGGAAGGCGGACAGCTGGAGAGCGCTTATTTTGAAGCGCTGGTAAAAGTGCAGCAGTTCAAGACGGAAGCAGGCAAGCTGACGCTCTCATCCGTGGATGGGAAGACAGTAATGGTCTTCAGCATGCCGCCCAAATAATTCAAATCGAACCCGGCGCTGGATTGACCAGCGCCGGGTTCAAATTTTAAGCTTAAAATATTAGAAAATTCGTTTTATAACCCGTTTGCCACCCAGTAAACGGGTTATAATTTTTTTATGGTCACGGTTTCCGGAAGCGTCGAGGATGTCATATTCTATAACCCCGAGAACGGCTATTCCGTCCTGGCAATCAACTGCCAGGACGATATGGTTACCGTGGTGGGCACCTTCCCGGAAATGGCGGTCGGCGAGGAGGTGGAGGTTAGTGGGGAATTAATCCACCATGCCCGTTTTGGCGAACAGCTCAAGGCAGTATCTTTCCGCCGCATCATGCCGGTGGATGTGTTGGGAATCGAACGCTACCTGGCTTCGGGGCTGATCAAAGGTATTGGCTCGCACTTTGCCGGCGTGATCGTACGCAAATTTGGCACCCAGACGCTGGAGATCATCGATAAACAGCCCGCGCGGCTGCTGGAAGTGCCCGGCATCGGCGAGCATAAGGTGCAGTTGATCGCGACCTCCTGGCGCGAACAGAAGAACGTCTATGAGGTGATGACCTTCCTGCAGTCAATCGAGGTGACCACCAACCTGGCGATTAAGATTTGCAAACGGTACGGCGCGCGGGCTGTGGAAATGGTACGCAGCGATCCCTTCCAGCTGGCACGCGATATCCAGGGCATCGGGTTTGTCACCGCCGACCGCATCGCCAAGTCGCTCAACCTGCCCCCGGACCATCCTTCGCGCATCCTGGCCGGGCTGGTCTACCGCCTGCGCGAGATGGTCGCTGACGGCCATGTGTACACTCCCCGCCCCATCCTGGAGCAAAAGGCCACCGAGCTGCTCAACCTGCCCATCCAGCAGGTTTCCAAAGCCATCGACCGCGCAGCGGAGGAAGGCAAGCAGCAGATCGATCCAGCCGCGATCATTGTAGAGCCGGCTCCCCTGGATCCGTTACCGGAAACGGGCGAGAATGTGCCCTATGACCCGCTGCGCGGCGCCCAGCGCATCTACCTGCTGCCCTATTACGCCAGCGAGGTGGGCGTTGCCGAGCGCATCCACTGGCTGATCGAACGCGGCGAGCGCCGCTCGCGCATTTCCGGGAGCACACTGCTGCTGCCTTCGCTGATTGCCGACGAGGATATCACCGCGCAGCAGAAGCAGGCAGTAGAAAACGCGCTGCGCTACCCGGTGAGCGTGATGACCGGCGGGCCGGGCACGGGCAAGAGCTACACCGTGTCCACGCTGATCACCGCTCTGGAGGCGATGGGCAAAAAGTACGCGCTGGCCGCGCCAACGGGACGGGCCGCTAAACGCCTGGGCGAGTCGACCAACCGCAAGGCCTCCACCATCCACCGGCTGCTGTCATTCGCGCCAAACCAGGACGATGATGACGAATTAATGGTATTTGACGAGCCGGAGGAACTGGACTTCGACCTGGTGGTCGTGGATGAAGCATCCATGCTCGACCTGCCGCTGGCATACCGGCTGCTAAAGACCATCCCGGGCGGTTGCCACCTGCTGCTGGTGGGTGATGTGGACCAGCTGCCTTCGGTGGGGGCAGGCAACTTCCTGCGAGACGTAATCGACAGCGAAATTGTCCCAGTCGTGCGGCTGACGGAGATCTTCCGACAGGCGGCCAGCTCGCGCATCGTGGCCAATGCGCACCGCATCAACGAGGGCGAAATGCCGGTGCTGAGTAACGCCGCGGAGGGGGATTTCTTCTTCGTGAACGTGGAGCTGGGCAGCGACGCCGCTGAACAAGTGCGGACGCTGGTCACAGAACGCATCCCCAAGAAATTCGGGCTGCGGCCAGAAGAGATCCAGGTGCTTTCGCCAATGTACCGCGGCGACGCGGGGGTAAAAGGACTAAATACACTGCTGCAAGATACCCTCAACCCCGCCCAGCGCCGGAAAAAGGAGCGCTCGCTGGCCGGCACGCGCTTCCGTGAGGGCGACCGGGTGATGCAGATCAAAAACGAGTACGATAAAGAGGTGTTCAACGGCGACATTGGCCGGCTGGTGGAGATTGATGAGGAAGAGGCTACCCTGCTGGTGGAGATCGATGGTCGCGGGATCACTTACGAGTTCAGTGAGGCAGAGCAGCTGGTGCTGGCCTATGCATCGACCATCCACAAGAGCCAGGGCTCGGAATACCCATGCGTGGTGGTGGTGATGCTCGGCGAGCACCACGTGATGCTCGCGCGCAACTTGCTTTACACCGGCATCACGCGCGCGCAGCAGTTATGCGTGTTAATTTCCAACCGGAAAGCCATCGCGGCGGCGGTGAGTAACAACCGCGTGGCGCGGAGATTCTCAGCGCTGAAAGAACGGTTGAAACAGGGAGAAATCCAGTTTTAAAAAGAAGACCTGATGGGTTTCGGAAGCCCTTGGGTCATTGACGAATACGGGGTTATCTGAGAAGAATCGGAGGGTGGATGTCATCGCAGCAGGAATTGTATTTGATCGCGGATGAGCTGCGGGCGATTGCCGCGCAGGGACTGCGCTTTACGGATGGGGGGTATGACCGGGAGCGCTATGAGAAGATCATGAAAGCCAGCGCGCGGTTGGTGGGGGTGCTGGAGGACCAGCCGGCGGATGAAATTTTCACCCATTTCCGCGATAACCTGTATCACATCAGCCCGGTGCTGTGCGTAGAGTCGGTGGTGATGCGCGCAGGCAAAATCCTGCTCATCCAGCGCCAGGACGATACGTTATGGGCGCTTCCGGGCGGTCTGGCCGAGGTGGGTGAAACGCCCGCGCAGGCGGCGCAGCGCGAGCTGTGGGAAGAAGCCGGCGTCCACGGAAATATCACCCGCCTGCTTGCGCTGTTCGACACCCGGTTCTGGAAAACCCGGTCGAAGATGCACTTAGTAACTGCCGTGTTCCAGCTGGAAACGGAGGAAATGCCCGCACTGCATACGGATGGGGACGCGCAAGTTGATGGGCTTTCACCATTTCAGGAAACCCTGGCAGTAGACTTCTTCGCGGAGCAAAACCTGCCGCCGCTTTCACAGGGTCATCACTTACGGGTACCCTGGGTGTTTAAAATGCTGCGGGGAGAGATCCCTATCCCATTTTTCGACCGGTAAATCAGGAGCCTCACATGGAAATCCGCACTGCACAACAAGAAGTCCGCACTGTTTTTATCAACGGCTCCGTCGGTCAGGCCGTTTCCGGGCTGATCTGGCTTATCTCCACCGCGCTCAGTACCTGGGTCAGTGTGTATTATGGAATGCTCGCTCTCGTTTTGGGCGGGGTCGCCATCTTCCCGCTCACCCAGCTGGCGCTCAAACTGCTGGGCCGACGGGCTACGCTCAGCCGCGAAAACCCCTTCAATCTGCTCGCTATGCAGGTGGCATTTATTGTCCCATTGCTGATCCCCGTGATCTGGGCAGCCTCGCGCGGCAACATAAACTGGTTCTACCCGGCCTTTATGGTCGTGGTTGGCGCGCATTACCTGCCCTTTATGACGCTGTACGGCATGTGGCAGTACGCTATTCTGGCGGCAGTGTTAATCGGCGGGGGGGTGGCATTCATAATGCTTCTGCCCGGCGCTTTCACCGCCGGCGGCTGGCTGACCGGCGCCGCGCTGATCGTATTCGCAATATTCGCCTGGCAAGATGCATTTGCACAAGAAATAAGGAAAAGTAACCAGGACAGGTTGATTTCCCGGTTACAACCGGATGAATCTTGGCATTATTTTTTCCCCGATCTCCTGTGCAGCTACTTTAGAAATACTAAAATCAGAACCAGGAAACAGGCCAACCCAGCAGCTAATGTAAGTACCACGTTTCGGGTACGCCAGGCAACCAATATGGCGACAATACCCGCAATGATCTGCGGGTTGTTCCACGAAATATGAATTGCCCCGTTCCAATTTGCCAGTTCTGGCACAATGATGGCAGAAAGTACCGCGGGCGGTACATAACGTAAGCCACGAGAGAACCAATCGGGTATTTTCAAGCGCTCCAGGGCGAGAATGAACGATAAACGGATCGAATACGTAATAACCCCTGCCGCTACAATTATCCACCAAAGTTTCATGCTCGTTTTTTCTCCAATAAGAGCCCCACAGCAATACCGCAGAAGGCAGCTAACAGTAAGCCGGTTTTATAAGGAAAACCTACCGACAACAACCCGACTATTCCGGCAGTGATCGCTGCTGCAACGGATGGTCGATCTTTCAACCCTGGAACTACCAGGGCGATAAAGGTTAATGGAAGAGCAAACCCAATCGGCCAGTTTTCACCAATGCCACCACCAACGAGGATTCCGGCCAGGGTGCTTAGCTGCCACGCACTCCATAATGTAATTCCGGCTCCAAGGAAGTACCAATGTCCTGTTTTAGAGACCCCGTTTTTATCATAGTTCGTGATCGCAACTACATATGCCTCATCGGTAAGAAAATATGCAAGTAGATATTTCCAAAAGGGTTTCAAGTGGGCAATATGCGGTGCGACGGACGCACTATACAGCGCATGCCGGATATTTACGACAAACACAACCATTAGAATCACTGCTATTGAAGCGCCTGCCCCAAACAACTGAACGGCAATAAACTGGGCTGACCCCGCAAAAATTATGGATGAAGTGGATTGTGCTGCAAATGGAGACAGCCCATTATGAACAGCAAGAGCGCCGAAAATCATCCCAAATGGAACGACGCCCAACAAAATGGGTAATTCGTCTCGGATGCCACGAATGAACTCGATAATTCGAGAATCTTTCATAACGGTACAAATCCTTACTCACCTTTGGAATATTCGTCCATTATATCGAAGTTTGAAATAAATCTATGAAATATAGAGCCAACCGGCTACGCGAAGTCCATCGTTCTACCTAAGGTAGTATCTAGAGTTTCCGGGTTGTAAATTGCGATTTTTGAAACTTTGGGGAAAGCTCAGGGATCGATTACCATGCGCTGGAAATCCAAAAAACCACTTGCCTATCGTGTAGTATTTGTATACACTATTAGCAATTGTTGACCAGCAAATCCAAACCCCGGTCATCGACAGGAGATCGAATGATTTTGGCGGCTCTTCTGAAATATCTGCATATCCTGAGCGCGATCTGGATGGTCAGCGGGCTATTGGGCCGCGGATTAACCCAGCAAGCGGCGCGGGCGAGCCAGGATATTAACAAAACCACGACTTTAATGGAGTTCAGCAACGTATTTGAAAAATATATGGTCATTCCAGGCTCGATGGTTGTGCTTGGATTGGGTCTGTTCACTGCCTGGGCGCAGGGAGCGCCCCTGATTGGTTTTTTGCAGGGCAGCCAGACCAATTGGCTGCTGGCCTCGCTGGTGCTTTACCTGACCAGCATCCCCATAATCCCATTGGTTTTTCTTCCTCGTGGAAAAATATTTGAAAAAGCCCTGACCGAGGCGCAGGTCCAAAACCGGGTCACACCGGAATTAAAAGCTGCCTTTTCCGATCGTGCGGTTGCCGCGGCGCATGTATATGAGTTGGTTTTGATGGCAGTGATCATTTTCTTGATGTCGGTCAAACCTTTCTAGACCGATCAATCAAGCCGGTATAAGTTTCGTCGCGTTTTGCTTGTCTGGTACAATGATATTTGGTTGACAGGAAGGCAAAATTCCCATCCGGAGGTAGACCTCATTGAACAGCCGCGAACTCGTTTACCGCACGGTGCGCTTCCAGGGCGCTGAGCGCCTGCCGTATGATTTCCCCGAAAAATACGGCTCGGATTTCTATTGGGTTGGCATGTCGCCCTCTCCAGACGCCCGCCCGCGCAAAGGCGTGGATGAATGGGGCGCGGTGTGGCAGAACCTGGGTCAGACCCACCTGGGCGAGGTAAAAGAATATCCACTCAAGGACTGGAAAGATTTCGACCGGCTGTCCATCCCCGATATCCACGATCCCCGGCGTTGGGAAGGCCTGGCGGGTGCGCGGGAGCGGGCCGGGGAACGGTTTATGCTGGCAGATGGCGTCTCCATCTACGAGCGGGTGCATTTTATCCGCGGCCTGGAAAATACATGGATGGATATCTACGACCACCCCACCGAACTGGGCCGCCTGATCGATATTCTGGTGGAGATGAACATCGCCGCCATACAGCACTATGCGCAAGCCGGTGCGGATGGACTGTTCTTCTGCGATGACTGGGGCTTACAGAACCGGTTAATGATCGCGCCTAAGGTCTGGCGGCAGATCTGGAAGCCGCGTTACGCGCGCATCTATGCTGCCGCGCATCAGGCTGGTCTGCTAACCTTTTTACATTCCTGCGGCTATATTGTGGATATTCTCGACGACCTGATCGAGATTGGGCTGGATGCGGTGCATATGGACCAGCAGGAAAACATGGGTCTGGAGCTGCTGGGATCGCGATTTGGCGGAAAACTAACCTTCTTTGCACCGGTGGACATCCAGAAGACGATGGTATACGGGTCAGCCGATGAGATCCGCGCTTACTGCCGTAAAATGGCCACACTGCTGGGCCGGCCAAAGGGCGGCTTTATCCCGCGCTGGTACTCCGACCCGGTCGGCGCCGGTCATAAGCAGGAAGCGATCGACGTGATGTGCGAGGAATTTCTCAGGTTGTCGGAAAAACAAAGCATATAACCGCAAACTCTTTTTTCAAGGATAGGATGATGGACCTTGCTCGCTTGCAGACAAAGGATGGGCCGCGTTGGGCGCTGGATGGCAAACTCCTGCCCGTTGACTTTTCATTTGGAAAACTGATGGAGCTTCCGGCCCCGGCGCAGGCAGAAAGCTTGCGCTCCGTGGTTACCGGTGAACTTGCCGAGGGCATCCCGCTGGCCCCGATTGACACTGACCAAGAGGTATGGGCAGCCGGGGTTACTTACCAGCGCAGCCGGGAAGCCCGCGAGGCTGAGTCTGCCACCGCGGATATTTACCAGCGCGTATATACCGCAGAGCGGCCCGAGCTGTTCTTTAAGTCTGCCGGGTGGCGGGTGATCGGACCGGGTAACGCCATTCACGTGCGGAAGGACAGCCGGTGGAACGTACCCGAGCCGGAACTGACCCTGGTGATCAACTGCCACGGCGAAGTTTGCGGCTATACCGCCGGAAATGACGTCTCCTCGCGCGATATCGAGGGCGAAAACCCTCTGTACCTGCCGCAGGCAAAAGTGTACAACGGCTCGTGCGCGCTCGGCCCGTTCATCCGGCTGGTGGAGAACGGCGAGGCACTGCGCGACCTGCCCATCCGCCTTACCATTTCACGTGGCGGTGGAGTGGGCTTCAGCGGAGAAACCAGCACTCGCCTGATGAAACGCACCTGGACGGACCTGGCAGCATACCTGTTCCGCGAGCTGGAATTCCCCCAGGGCGCTTTGCTAATGACCGGAACCGGCATCGTCCCGCCCGAAACCTTCTCATTACAAGTGGGGGATGAGGTGCAAATTAAGGTGGGAGAGCTGATGTTGGAAAACACGGTTGCCTGAGGGCATACCTGCGGACAGAAGGCGACAACGAGGACCGCACCCGCCAGGAAGACGCACACTGCTTGCACGCATCAAGGAAGAATCTGCAATAACTTTATGTCAGCACCGGTCAATAGTATAATTCGATATAACAAATCAAAATTCTTAACGTCATCCATGCGGCGTCTTTAAATTGGAGGGAATACCATGTCGTACACAAATGTCCAGGTTCCCGAACAGGGACAGAAAATCAGCATGCTGGATGGGAAACTCCAGGTACCCGACCAGCCTATCTTGCCTTTTATCGAAGGGGATGGCATTGGCGTTGATATCTGGCCGGCCTCCCGGCGCATGCTGGATGCAGCGGTGGAAAAGGCTTACGGCGGGAAACGCAAGATTGCCTGGATGGAAGTGTATGCCGGCGAGAAGGCTTATAAGAAGTTCAATAGCTGGCTGCCGGATGAAACCATCCAGGCGTTCCGCGAGTTCATCGTAGGCATTAAAGGCCCACTGACTACGCCCATTGGCGGGGGGATGCGCTCGCTAAACGTCGCGCTGCGCAAGGAATTGGACCTGTACGCCTGCGTGCGCCCGGTGCGCTGGTTCCAGGGCGTGCCTTCCCCGGTGAAGCATCCGGAATATGTCGACATGATTACCTTCCGTGAGAATACCGAAGACGTCTACGCCGGGATCGAGTTCGAATGCGGTACGCCCGATAACGAGAAATTTATCAAATTTTTAGAGGAAAACTTCCCCAAGGAATTCGCCAAGATCCGCTTTCCCGAGACTTCCGGGATCGGCATCAAGCCTATCTCGCGTCAGGGCACCGAGCGGCTGGTACGCGCGGCGATCAATTACGCGCTCGAAAATAAGCGCAAGAGCATCACCCTGGTACACAAGGGTAATATTCAGAAGTTTACCGAGGGCGCCTTCCGCAACTGGGGTTACGATCTGGCTGAGCGCGAGTTTGCCGAACAGGTGTACACCTGGCGACAGTGGGACCATACCAAAGCCGAGAAAGACCAGGCAGCCGCTGACGCCGAGCAAAAAGCCGCGCAGGCCTCTGGGAAACTACTGATCAAGGACATGATCGCCGACATCATCTTTGAGAAGACGATCTCCAAGGCCAACGAGTATGATGTAATCGCCACGATGAACCTCAACGGCGATTACCTCTCCGATGCGCTGTCTGCCCAGGTAGGCGGAGTTGGAATTGCCCCAGGCGGCAATATCAATTACGACACCGGCATCGCCGTTTTCGAAGCCACCCACGGCACCGCGCCCATCCACGCCGGGTTGGATAAGGCTAACCCCGGTTCGCTGGTGCTTTCTGGCGAAATGATGCTGCGCTATTTGGGCTGGAAAGAAGCCGCGGAACTCCTCATCCGCGGGCTGGAGGCTACGATTGCGAACAAGACGGTCACGTACGATCTGCACCGCCTGATGGAAGGAGCGACCATGCTAAAGACGTCGGAGTTTGCAACGGCTGTAATCAAGAATATGGGATAAGGCCCGCGATCTGTTGAAAAGAAGCTGAGAAGAGGGTTTGTCCCCGCCAAGAATGGGTATAGACCCTTTTTATTTTCCACCCGAGAAACGTTAACGAATTGTCCGGATAATATTTGCGGGTAACGCATATTATCTTATACTGATAGATATAACCGCGATAAACAAGGGAAAGCGCATGAGCGCATGGGGCGTTGGCAGTTTTGAGAATGATGATGCCTACGATTGGGCATATGATGTTGCGGAAACCGATAACCTGACTTATCTGGTCGAGACGCTGAAGACAATTAACCGCTGCCAAGATTATCTGGAAGCTCCAGACTGTCATCGGGCCATCGCTGCGGCGGAGGTAATTGCTGCAATAAAAGGAAAGGGCGACATAGGCGTCCCGGACGAGATCAAGGCCTGGATCAAGAAGCATTCTTTCAAAGCTTCCAAAACCCATATCCAAATTGCCTTAGCAGCCATCGAAAAGATAAAAACAGGCTCGGAATTGTCTGGTATATGGCAGGGTACTGAGTTTGCCGATGCCTGGTATGAAGCAATCAGCAATCTGGAAGCCCGGTTATTTAACCCATAATTTTGTTCCTCTACCACGTTGAATACTACGTTTCACCCTATGCTTTTACGATAGGGATATTCCCATGCATATTAACGGCAAACTCCCACTTGCCGCTTCTCTCCGAGACCCTTAATTTAGAGTGTAGGGGGCCAAAGCGGCTCTTTTTTTATTGTTAGATGTCTTGCGGTGGGAATCTGAAGGAGACAGTTTATGTATACATTGGGAATCAACGCCGTTTATCACGACTCGGCGGCTTGCCTCATAAAAGATGGAGAAGTGTTAGCAGCAGCCGAAGAGGAGCGCTTTACCCGTAAGAAACACGCGAAACGCCCAATCCCCTTTTCGACCTACGAACTACCCTATTTTGCGATCGATTACTGCCTGAAAACTGCAAGAATTGCGCTAAAAGATATCGACCACGTAGCGTACTCCTATGATCCGTCGCAGCTGCTCGGCGAGGCTTCCGAGGATGCCACCATTACACTGCCTCTGGAGCCCAGCGCTCACCCGGTGGACACAGCCTGGGAAGCCCCATGGGATCCCCTGTTCGTATCTTATATCGTTAACGCTCCCCGCCAGCTGGTGAGCGGGTATCCTCACCACTTGCAAGAACGCTTCCTGGGTGCAAAACGCAGTGACTTCCGCTGGCAATTCGTTGACCATCACTTTGCGCACGCTGCCAGCGCGTACCTGCCCTCGCCTTTTGATGAGGCGGCAGTGTTCACGGTTGATGGTCGCGGTGAGAAAGCTACTACGACCTACGGTCATGGCCACGGAATGCGAATTGATCCACTCGGGCAGGTGAATATGCCTCATTCGCTCGGGCTGTTGTACGAGCAGGTCACCGAGTACCTGGGATTCTTGCACTCATCGGACGAGTACAAAGTCATGGCGCTGGCATCCTTCGGCAAGCCCACCTACCTGGATTACTTCAACAAAATCATTCAATACCTGGGGAATGGTCAGTATTGTATTGAACCGCATGATCTGGTGGAAACTTTTGGCCCTGCCCGCCTGAAAGGCGGCCCATATACCCAAATGCATTATGACCTTGCGCATTCGCTCCAGGTTGCCCTGGAGGAAACCGCGCTGAAGATTGTTAAATGGCTGCATCAAGAAACAGGCTCGCAGAACCTGGTCATGGCCGGTGGGGTGGCACTGAACTGCGTAATGAATGCTTGCATCCGCGACCAGGGGCCGTTCAAGAATATTTGGGTTCAACCTGCCGCCGGTGACGCAGGTACCGCTATGGGCGCCGCATTATGGGTAGACGCAAAAGAGCGCGGGAGGCGCGGGAAGTACCGGATGGAGCATGCCTTCCTTGGCCCAGAATACAGCGAAAAAGAGATCGAGGCGTTCCTGCGCTGGTCGAAACTAAAATACCGCCGCGCGGAAAACGTGACTGAAGAAGCCGCTGACCTGCTGGCGGATAATAAAGTAATCGGCTGGTTCCAGGGGCGCATGGAATTTGGCCCTCGCGCGCTGGGAGCGCGTTCGATTCTGGCCTCGCCCATCCATGCGGAGATGCAGGAACGCCTGAACGAGATTAAGGACCGCGAAGATTTCCGGCCAGTGGCGCCGGTGGTAGTGGAAGAATCAGCCCCGGACTGGTTTGTCAACGCGGAGTACTCGCCGTTCATGCTGTTTGTATTCGATGTGCGTGAAGACCGCAAGGACCAAATTCCCGCCGTGCGGCATGTGGATGGTACTGCACGCATCCAGACAATCAATCGGGATCAGCATGGGTTGTATCACGACCTGCTTAAGGCATTCGAGAAGCGCACCGGGGTGCCCGTACTGGTAAACACCTCGTTTAACACGCGCGGCGAACCGATCGTGTGCTCTCCACGCGATGCGGTCGAATGTTTCTGGACATCCCCATTAGATGCGCTGGTAATCGGCCCGTTCATATTGGAAAAAGAAAGTACAAAAAAATGAGTATCCTGGTATCGATTGTCGTCCCGACCTGCCGGCGCGAGCATTTTTTGGAGCGCTGCCTGCAAGCGCTGGTTTCCCAAAATTTTCCACCGCATGCTTATGAAATTATCGTTGTGGATGACAGCCGGGAGGGCAGCGCGGCGCGCGAGCTGGTGGCCGAATGGCAGAAGCGGCTCCTCTCCAGTTATGCCTTCCTGGTCCCGCCGGTTATCACGCCTATTCCGGTAACCGGAACGGAAAATCGCCAGGAATTGGAAGTTACCTATCATGTAAAGACCAGTTCGATCCAGTACCCGCGCATCGTCTACCAGTCTACCCGCGGGGGTAAGCATGGTCCGGCTGCCGCGCGCAACCTGGGCTGGCGTTCCTCCGCCGGTGAGCTGATTGCCTTCACCGATGATGACTGCATCCCTGAGCCAGATTGGTTGGCAAACGGTGTGGCAGCCTTTGTGGATGGGGTAGCGGCGGTCAGCGGGCGGACGGTGGTACCTATGCCTGCCCATCCCACGGATAATGAATTGAACGTCACCCATCTGCAGCGTTCAGACTTTATCACCGCCAACTGCTTTTACCGGCGTTGGGTGCTGGAAGATGTGGGCGGTTTTGACGAACGCTTCGCAACTGCCTGGCGAGAAGATTCCGACCTGTACTTCACCGTTCGCGAGCGGAACTATCCCCTGGGCTGGGCAAGTGGTGCGATTGTCGTTCACCCGGTGCGCCCTGAGAAATGGGGCAGCAGCCTGCGCCAGCAGCGTAAGAGCTTTTACAACGCTCTGCTCTATAAAAAACACCCCCGGCTCTACTGGCGCTACATACAATCCGCTCCACCGTGGAATTATTACGCCATCCTGCTGGCCGTGCTTCTGGCTGTCGCCGGGCTGGTGCTGGCCCTACCGCTGTTGGCCGGTTTCGGATTTCTCACCTGGTTGGGACTGACCGGCGCTTTCATCTACCGCAGGCTCAAGCATACCACGCGCACTCCCGCCCACGTGGCTGAAATGATTTTAACATCGATAGCCATCCCGTTCTTGTCGATCTTCTGGCGGTTGCGCGGCGCCATTCACTGGCGAGTCCTGTTTTTAAGGCGCTAAATTAATTAACCGTTTCGGGAGATTAAACCTTATCCTCCCGAGCGGACGCTTTCCCGGCTGTCGCGGAGAATATTTTCTGCTCCCCGTTCATCCATTGGCCGGGATAAAAGGAAGCCCTGTCCAAACTTGCAGGAAAGGCCTTCTAACTGGCGCAGTTGTTCTTCCGTTTCGATGCCCTCGGCGATGGCTTCCATGCCCAGGTCTTTGGCCATCATAATCATCGTGCGCACCAGGTCGGCATTCTTGCCCGGTTTGCCAATCTCCTGGATAAATGAACGGTCAATCTTGATACAATGGATGGGGAAATGTTGCAAATAGCTCAAGGACGAATAACCGGTGCCAAAATCATCTACCTGCAACTGAATGCCAAGTTGGTTCAAGCGGGTGAAGAACGCATTTGCAACAACCTGGTTTTGGATCACAGCGGTTTCGGTAATCTCAAGTTTTAATGCCTGCGGCTTCAAACCGGTTTCCTGTAACGCCTGCTGCACCTTTTCGACAAAATCATGCTGGGCAATTTGCTTGCTTGAGATATTTACGTTCACCGTCAGGTCGAGCAGATGCGGGTAGGCGGCATGCCAGCGGCTCAACTGACCGCAGGCCTGGCGAAGCACCCATTCACCAATGGTCAGGATGAGATCTGACTCCTCGGCAATTGGGAGAAATGCATCGGGCAAAAGCATGCCGCGCTTGGGATGGTTCCAGCGGATCAAGGCTTCAAAGCCGGCCACCTTTTCGGGCCACAATTTATAGATCGGTTGGTAATAGAGCTCGAATTCCTTATTTTCAATTGCGCAGCGGATCTCGTTCTCCAGCTCTAACCGTAGCATCGCTTGATTGCGCATTTCAGGACGAAAGATGGCGTAGCGGGCCTTTCCCTGCGCCTTGGCGTGGTACATGGCGATATCCACATCGCGCAGAATCTCATCTGCCCGGGTATATTCACTTCCGGAGAATATAATCCCAATACTGGCGGTGGTAAAAACCTCTTTGCCCTGGATATAGAACGGTTCGCGAAGCGCCGCCTGGAAACAATCCGCAACCCTGACGACGGAATTTTCGTCCTTTGCATCTTCCAGTAAAACAACCAGTTCATCTCCCCCCACGCGGGCCAGGGTATCGCCTTTGCGAAGGCAGCTGCTCAAACGCTGGCTCAGGATAATCAACAGCTTATCCCCCACTGGATGGCCCAGACTGTCGTTCACCACTTTAAAATGGTCAAGATCGAGGAATAGCACGGCGAATGAATTTTCGGGATGGCGTTTTCCATATGCGATCGCGTGTTCCAGACGGTCCATAAATAGCACCCGGTTAGGAAGCCCGGTCAAGCCGTCGTGCAGGGCATCGTGTGCAAGCTGACTTTCCATGCGCTTCCGTCCGGCAATTTCGATTTGCAGGTCTTGATTAAACTGTTCAACTTCCGCGGCCTGGTTTTGTACTCTTTCTACAGCCAGGTTCAGCTGCCTGACGAGGCGGGTATTTTCTGCCAGGGTAATCATCTGCCGGAGCAGTACCAGCCCAATCGTCAGGGCAACGCCGCAAGCAATCGGAAAAAATCCCATCGGCATGGGGGTCAGGTAACTGTGCACAAGCAGTGCAAATGCACCGATCAACAGCATATACGGGATTGCCAGCGTTATTTTCCGGAACAGACCGGATAAAACGTGCTGCTTTGGCAGCCCAATATCGGCTTGCGTGTAAACTGCCTGGCTTATGCCTGCCAGACCGAATAGCAGATAGACGACCGTCCACCCGATATCAATCACCCCGCCGCTCACATACATTCCTGATATTGATTGGATGCTAAAGGCGCTGTCGGTAAGAACCATTACCAGCGTACCCGTCCCGAGCAATAAGATGGGTATACTGTCATGAATACAACTACCATTGTATAGAAGTACGAAAAGCGCCCATAAGATAAGCATGTCGCCAATAGGGTAAGCCAGCCCGAGCGCCTGGGTGAAGAAAGGTTCTTCCATTTGGGTTGCCGCGAGGGGCCCCAGGAAAAAGTTCCAGAAGATCAACAATGAGGCAATCGTGATGATGGCAATATCCAGCCCTTTCTTCATCCACTCCTCGCGCGAATAATTCCGCTCGGAGAGAAGCAGAATTCCTATAAACAAGAGCGGATAGAAAATGATGTAAAAAACATCCGCAATGGATGGGAAAGGCTCGATGCCAAAGCCGGCTTCTAGAATTGCCCAGGCGATATCGCCCGCCAGGTAAAAGAATTGGGCCAGGAAACAAAAGCGCCAGGCCATTGCCGAGCGCCGGGTGTTCTTCAGGGAATAATACGCGGCAAGATAAAGCCCGGCTACCGCAAAGATGTTGATCAAAGGCGCGGTAACATCGGTAGCAACCAGGCGCTGTTGCTCCTCCCGTAATAGAAATAACTCCACCAGGTAAAGGAAAAAAAATAGCGCAGCAATTTTAATTGAATGCGATAAGAAACGCGCGGGGAGTTTACGGGAAACCACAACCATTTGTAATCCTTTAGCTGGTAGTTATAACGATAAAAAGTCCCAAGGATTACTCATGTGGCGTAACAGTTTCGTTATTTTTGCATAAAAACGCCCTGTCTGGAACAAATCGTAGCCGCCGGTATAGACAACATTAAGGGTTGACCATATCTGGTTTTTACCGCTTCACGATAACATCAACTTCAGCCTGTATGCCAGCGGATCCAATCTTCGCCGCAAAATCTGCTCGATTTCCTCGTCCTGGTTCTCCAGCACTTCAACGGTGATTGAGTCATAGACGGTGCGCAGCTCGTTCACGATCCGCATCCATACCCAGGTTGTAGATTTCCGCGCCTGAAAATGGGCGCAGGGTATTCATCGGCTTCAGCGTGCTGGCCCAGATCGAACCGATCAGCGAAATATGCGGGCCACCGCCATATAGAGCATAATGCAGCATCTTCGTCCAGGCTTCATCGAACACCATCTGGCTGACCCGTACGGTCACGTTTCGCTGGAATTGAAACTCATTCAGCAAGAAGGTTGGATCGTGCAGCGGGGAAGGCTGATTTCCAAAAACCGAAAGCCATAAGTTGATCATGGAACTGTCCTTCCGAGGACCGCCATGCTGCAGGTTGAATGTCTGTGATACAGAAGTTAAAAAAATTATACACCAATGGCTGGTGATTACTCCTCTTCTTCATCTTCTAACACAATCGTTGCACTGGCATCCAGCGCATTTTCCAGGTGAAACTGACTCCACATGTCACTTGCCAGGGTATACGGCTTCTGTTTTATCCCGTAGCGCGTGAAATACTGGCACAGCCGTTCCACATCGCGGGTGAACAGATCAGCGGCATCTGGATTGCGGCGCGGGTCAACCGCCTGGGGGAAATCGATAATCGTGAAATCACCTGCCCAGTACAGCACATTATAGGCGGAAAAATCGGCGTGGACGCGGTGCTGTCCGAGCATAATCGACAAATTTTCCACCAGCCGGTCGAACATTGCCCGCGCCTCTCCCCGCCGGAGGGTGACGTGGTTCAGGCTCGGGGCGGGCTGGTCCACCGCGCCGATGTACTCCATCAAAATCACATTGCTGCCGTGGGCCAGGGGCTTGGGAACATCCGCGCCAGCCTGGTAAAGCAGTTCCAATGTCTCGTACTCATTTTCCAGCCAGGAGATATGACGCAGCTTCTGGCCAAAGCGGGTATTCTTACGGACCGCCAGCATTTCGCGGCTCCTGCTGGTAACCTTGCCATTCTCATCCCGAATCTCACGTCCCTGGCGGTAGCGAGAATCATTGCGTAGATTACGGAACATGCGCGGCCGGTAAATCTTCGCGGCAACCAGGTCGAGGCCGGTGGAGGGATGGGCTTTGCAGCAATATACATTGGCCTCCTTCCCGCCTTTTACTTTCCAAAGCACATCGGTGATCACCTGAGCGTTATAGAACTCCTCCAGGTAATTCAAAATCCAGAAGCGCTCATGCGAAGAAGAGTGAAAGCTCGGTGAAAAATTCTGGTGCAAATCGATTTCGACTTTTTCCGCCACGTCGATCATTTCTGCGACGTATTTGGTGCGAGCCGCCTTCCCTTCTGGAAGGTAACGCCGGCCAGGGTGTTTCTTCCGCTGCGCGTTTACGGTTGGGTCAAAATCATCATTCAGATAAGCATCAGGATCAATTTTTGTAGGCATAATTCTCTCTCGAAAAGCAGTAGATGCATTGTCGCAAAGCGCGTGCAAGCGAAAACCGGAAATATGTCGCGACAATGACGCTAAAAACAATCTATGAAGCAGAAATGCCACCCGAGAGCTGTTTAAAACCAAACAGGTCGCGGAACCGGTGAGAGCGCCCGCGACCTGTGCTTATGGAGAGGTCAGGTTAAAGGATCGGAGGCACACTCAGCCAAGGCAAGACTGCACTATCCAGTTGATGGGGTTGTTCGATATCGCCTTGTGCATTGTGCCTCCTTTCAGCAAAGTATAGTCGTACACAAAGATGTTAACATGCGTGGACTGAAAAGTCAATCTTAATGATGGTTTACTTGCAAAACAATCTTCCCGCGCGCATGGCGGCTATCGCCCAGCTCGTGCGCCCTGCGGACATTCTCCAGCAAAATCACCTCAGAGATGACCGGGCGGATTATATTCTGGTCGATCATCGCACCCACCTGGGACAACAGCTCCCCATCACACGGATCACCCATGCCAAACGCGGAGCGCACGCCGTGTTCCGCGGCGACTTGTGGAGAGGGGAATTCCACCAGCGAGATCAACAGCCCACCTGGTTTCAGCACCTGCCATGAACGGTCGAGTGTGCTATCCACCTGGTTCCCGACCAGGTCAAGAACCACATCCACATCGCGGACGACTGTCTCAAAGCGGCTATTGGGATAATCGATTACCTCATCCGCGCCCAGGCTGCGAACCAGATCAAGATTGCGTGCTGAAGCAGTGCCAATCACCCGTGCGCCGCGCCACTTCGCAAGCTGCACCGCCATCGTGCCAACCCCACCTGCCGCGGCGTGGATAAGAATTGTTTGTCCACTCGACAAGTTCGCCAGGTCCACCACAGTCCGCCAGGCTGAAACTGCCGCATGCGGAACCGCTCCAGCATCGATATCACTCAAAGTCCGCGGTTTATGGGTTACCAGCCCGACCGGGAGGGCAATGAACTCGGCATAGGCGCCGGCGCGCGCCGGCTGCGCCCGTGCATATACCACATCGCCGGCTGAGAAATTTTGAACATCCGAGCCAACTGCTTCGACAACGCCTGAGACATCCAGTCCCAATATATGTGGGAAAAGGTAAGGGTAATAACCGGTCAGGTAACCACTGCGCGCCGCGCAGTCAAACCGGTTGACTGAGGTGGAGGTTACGCGGATAAGAACCTCATCGTTTGCTGGCTGTGGAATAGGGGCATCTTCATACGAGAGCACCTCACTACCGCCATAACCATGAATACGGACCGCTTTCATCGTAGCCATTGTCCATCCTATTCAATTTTTCAAACTGGAAAATGATTTCCCACCATTTTTCAAGATGGGGTATGGCTTAATTGTATAATTTTTATATAATTTGTCAACTTAAAAAATAACTGTTAATCATCCTGCTAAATCCAGGGGTTATTATCAGCTAGCTGAAGAAACCGCCTTACTGATAGGCTGGCTTGTACTGGCACGCTTCTGCCACTGAATAGTCAGCAGACCGGCGACGGTGTATACCAGCACACCCACCAGTCCGGTCAGTCCGCCCAGCACTGGGTTGACCGTTGGGAAGAGCAGCCGCCAGATGCCATACGCCTGGCTGTTGAACACGCCGTGGATCCAGCCGGCAAGGATGGAACTGTTATAGCGCAGGGAGAGTTCGTTGAGGTAAATGCTGATGGCTGTGGTAAGCAGGATCATGCTCAGGATACCAAGCACAGGGTAGCCCGGGTAATTGAAGCCGATCAGCACCAGCGGCGCGTGCCATAGGCCCCAGATAACCCCCAGCAGTAGATAGGCTTTCCACTTGCCCAGCGGCATCAGGCGAGGCAGTAGATAACCACGCCAGCCCCATTCTTCACCAAAGGCTATGAAAGAATTGATAAAGGGCGCAAAAATGAGCGAGATAAAAAACAGCCCCAGCAAGAGCAGTGTGGGGTCGGGAGCCCCATTCATATCCGTACCCAAAGATGCGATCGAGGCATAAAAATTTTTCAGTCCCCAGTCAGGCTGACCGAGACCGATTGCCCAGGTGATCAGATAAGTAACTACAAAGCACAGCGGGATAAGGATGGCAGTTACCAGGTACGGCTTCCACGAACGGCCAAAGCGCAGCCCGGTGGTGCTCAACTTTTCATGGGTAATATAGCGGCAGGTGATAAATGCAGCCAGCGCCGGGGCCCACATAACCGCTGCAATGATGTACTGCCCCACCACGGCTGGAATCTGGGTAATCCGGAAGCCGGAAATGATCATTGCACCTTCGATCAGGTACGTGATGCCAAAGGTAATCAGCAGGAAGGAGAATATGCCCTTGCGGTTTAGCATGTTGAACCTCTTTAGAACACCCTGGATACAATGATTGTATCATAATGGAAAACCGGGCCTGTTTTGAAACAGACCCGGTTTCACCGCCTGGAGAAACTACGGTTAATTATTGCTGTGGCAATAAGTCCTTCGGCCGCTCACCCAACGTGATGGTAAGCTGCTGCTGCTGGTTGCCGCGCAGCACAGTAAGCTGAATCTTATCGCCAGGATGTTTGAAGGCGATGAAGGTCAGTAGATCGTCAAAACTTTTAATCTTCTGGTTGTCGGCCTGAATGACGACATCCCCTTCGCGCATTCCAGCACTGGCCGCCGGGCCGCCCTGGGTAATCTGATCGATTAGAGCGCCCTGCTGCTGTTCAGCACTACCTGCATTGATTGACAGGGGGTTAACCGACTGGGCTACGCCGAGATAGGGCCAGGTGTATGAGCCTTTGGAGATTAAGATCTGGAGCAATGTTTTTGAGAATGTTCACCGGGATGGCAAAGCCGATGCCAACATTGCCCTCGCTCTGTCCACCGGTCTGGATCTGGGCGTTAATACCGATCACCTCGCCATTCATGTTGATCAATGGGCCGCCAGAATTACCTGGATTGATAGCCGCGTCCGTCTGGATTGCCTGTGGGATATTGAAAGGCGTAAAGCCGGAAGGTATCGTGCGGCCAATAGCGCTAACAATCCCATAAGACATGCTGGTGCCCAGGGCAAACGGGTTGCCGATGGCAACCACGCTGTCTCCCACGGCGACTTTACTCGAATCGCCCATTGGGAGCGGGTGCGTGTCCTGCGCCACGTTTTCCACCTGCAGTATGGCCAGGTCGGCGTTGGGGTCATCGCCAATCACTTTGGCCTGGCTGTCAGCGTCATTATAGAAGCGCACAATGATGGTGCTGGCGCCGTCGATCACGTGGTGATTGGTGACCACGTGGCCGTCGTTATCCAGAATAAAACCAGAACCGGCGCCCTGCCCGCTCTGCCCGCCCTGGTTCACCTGGACCAGGATACTGACTACGCCGGGGTTGGAATTAGCGTACACCTCTTCCAGATTACGGGGCGGTTGAATGGGCGCACTGGCAGGAGGCTGGTTGCCTGTTTCAGGGATCGCCGGGGTAGTTGCCTGCGCCGCGGGGGTCTCTACAATGTTACCGGCTCCCTGAGTGTTGGTTGGCCGAATGACTGGACTCACAGAAGTGCGTGTTGGCTGCGTGAAGGGCGAATTTGAAGGTACGTTCCCCACTCCAAACGAACAAGCCAATGAAGTTAACAAAACGACAAGAATTGCCGTAAATATCGGTAGAGTTGTTTTGCGTCGATTTTCCATTGTTGATATGCCTCCTTAAAAACAGATCCCCCCAATAAAGCCATAGATACCCCACATAAAAATTATCCGCTTCTAGCATGCTGCTTCAAGTGGGGAAACGCCTATCAACCAACAGGACTTTCCCATGCGCTATAATTAGCAGATAATCATGCAGGGTTGGCTTCTCTACTGCTGATTACCCTTTTCTTTCTCCAGGAGACACATGATGAACATGTCGCAAGATGAGCGGATGACGCTGCTTGACCTTTTTAAAGACCTGCGCGTTGCCGATGTACGCGATGGTTTGGACTGGAATCTGCTGCACAGTACCGGCTCGATGTGGCCCGAGATCCGCCCGCTCTTTCGTACGCGCGCGTATGGCATTGCTCGCACCGCGCGCTACCTGCCCTACCAGGGCAGCATCCCAGCAGCCGGCCCGGAAGAATATACGCAGTGGAGCGGCTGGTACTACAACAATGTCTGCACATACCCGTGGGTAAAGGAAATCCAGCCGGGTGATTTTGTGGTAATCGACCAGAGCGGGGTAAACGCCGGGTTAATGGGCTCGAATAACGGGCTGGAGTGCAAGCGAAACGGCGCGCATGGAGTCGTCACCAATGGCGGCGTGCGTGACACAGATGAATTGATCCTGCAAAAGGTGCCCTTCTGGTCGCGGATGATCTCGCAGGGTATGGTGCAGGGGCGCCTCCAGTTCGACACGCATAATATCTCGGTCAATGTGGGCGGGGTAATGGTCGCGCCAGGAGACGTGGTGGTGGCGGACGGCGACGGGGTGATTGTGGTACCGCGCGCGAAAGCCGTCGAGGTAGCGCGCTACGCAAAACGCGAGCTGGAAAACGACAAAATCGGCCGGCGGAAACTATACGAAAGTCTAGGGATGGAACTGGACGATACGGTATCGTGACGGCGCATGGAGATATAGTATAATCAGCCCAGGTACTTAACCAAGGATACAGGCAATGACAGGCATTAACCGGTAAAAACCACTACTTTTGGGAAGCGCAACGGCTTCGAACGAGTTGGCGTATTTAATTATGCGCCAGTTGGTTGGAAATGACTGCCGGGGGCGACTGCCCCCGGTTTTTTTTATCCATAGGACCGGTTTTATGCTTAAAGTCAATCAAATCTCTAAATCCTTTGGGATTGAACCCCTTTTTCACTCCGTGACATTCACCGTTCTGGCCGGCGAGCGAGTGGGCCTGGTGGGACCCAACGGCTCCGGTAAGACCACTCTGCTGCGTATCCTGACCGGCGAAGAGCAAGCCGATGCCGGCACGGTGCAGCGCACCCCCGCCGATTTACGCGTGGGCTATCTTTCGCAGGGGCTGGCCTTCCAGGCAGAAGACACCCTGGAGCGTTTTATTGCCCGTATGGAAGGGGATGTGCCGGCTCTGTCTGCTCGAATCGCGGATCTGGCGGCGATGCTGGTAGAGCAGGTTGGGAACGCGCGGCTGCAGCAGGAATATGACAGCACGCTGGAGCAGCTGCAGCAGGCCGCCGAGAACGCCGGGCGTGCGCCTGGCATGCTGGCTGCCATGGGCCTCGCCCAACTGCCGCCGGACCTGCCTGTCTCGGCGTTGAGCGGTGGGCAAAAGACCCGCCTGGCATTGGCCGGCGTGCTGCTTTCCGCGCCGCGGCTGCTGCTGCTGGATGAGCCCACCAACCACCTAGACCTGGATATGCTGGCCTGGCTGGAAGACTGGTTGGTGAGCTTCTCCGGCGCGGCGCTAATCGTCTCGCACGACCGCACCTTCCTCGACCAGGTGACCACGGGGATCATTGAGATGGACCCGCTGACCCATACCAGTAAGCGCTATGAGGGCAATTATTCCAGCTACCTGGAACAAAAAATAGTCGAGCGCGAGCGCCAGTGGCAGGCCTATCAGGACCAGCAGGACGAAATCGCGCGCCTGCAAGGCGCGGCGCGGCACATGCGCGGGCTGGCGAAATTCCACAAAGGTGGGAAGGCCGACCCGAAAAACACAGACGGTTTCAGCGTAGGGTTCTTCGCCAACCGCGGAAAAGAAACGGTGCAGAAAGCCAAAAACATGGAGAAACGCATCGACCGGTTAATGAACGAGGATCACATCGATAAGCCAGGGCGGACGTGGCAGATGAAGATGGATTTTGGCGAAGTACAGGCCAGCGGACGGATGGTGCTGGCGCTGGAAGATTTATCGGCAGGCTACCCGGGCAATCTGCTGCTGGCAGAACTCAACCAGGCAATCCGCTTTGGCGCGCGGGTGGCGCTGGTAGGGCCAAACGGCGCGGGGAAAACAACCTTGCTGCGCACAATCGCCGGGATAATTCCACCGCTTTCCGGAACCATACGGTTGGGCGCCAATGTTCGGGTGGGCTATATGGCCCAGGAACACGAGCATCTCGACCAGCGTTTGAATGCGCTGGAAACATTGCAAAACCTCACCGGCAAACCTGAAACCGAAACGCGCGCGTTTTTATCGAAGTTCCTGTTCAAAGGCGACGATGTTTTCATCCCAGCCAGGTCACTATCCTATGGCGAGCGCGCCCGCCTGAGCCTGGCAAGCCTGGTAGCACAGGGCTGTAACTTTCTGCTGCTGGATGAGCCGATTAACCATCTCGATATCCCCGCGCGGGCCAGCTTCGAGCAGGCGCTGGTCGGGTTTGACGGCACCTGCCTTGCGGTAGTGCACGACCGGTATTTCATCGAAGGCTATGCCACCGAGATCTGGGAAGTACGTGAGGGGACCATTACCGCTATAGCAGCCTCATAAGGAACGGATTGCTTTCTTCATGAAAGCTTTTTTGACATAACTATCAGGGAATTCCCCACCCTGAATGATGGGGATATTGTCGTGTTGTCCGTTGAGAACCAGAATGTTTTAATAGGTTCATCGCCTACGGGTGTGTATTTGATACAAATCCCAGGCGATTTTATTTCAAGCAGTTCTCTTGGCAATAGAAGGGAGGAAGACACGACGAGTAAGAAATCGAAGAAATCCACCTTAAGATATCCCCGGCTGGCGGTGAGCCAACAGGAAGCTGACGTTATCATCAAGCAGGAGACCGGCTCAACCAGTTCCGCTGACGCCGGCAGTTCAACGCATCACGTAATCCCAGTTACGACGGAGGAATTGGATGTCTCAAAAGAACAGGTGACTACCGGGAAAGTGCGTATTACCAAACAAGTTTCCGAACGGACCGAGACAATTAATGAATCCGGTTTTCGCGACGAGGTTGAAGTGGAACGCATTCCGGTAAACCGGTTCGTTGAAACGATACCTGGAGTAGAGGTGGAGGGGGATACCACTATCATCCCTGTGGTAGAGGAAGTGCTGGTGGTTGAGAAACGAATCCGGATCAAGGAGGAAGTGCGGGTTACACGCAAGCGCAAGGAGGCGCGCAACCCGCAAACGGTAAAACTGCGCTCTGAAGATGTGAAAGTCGAGCGGATGGATGAAGAAGGCGGAAAACTGGCCGATAATTCCGGCGGGAAACGCCATACAAAATAGGGGACATTTCATAGGAGGTAGAATATGCGAACCGTTGTAGGTTTATTTAATCGAATCGAAGAAGCGCAGGGGGCGATAAAGATGCTGCGGGATGCAGGTTTCAATCGGGAAGATATTAACCTGATTGCCCGCGATGCAAAGGGGGAATATTCTCGCCATGTTGAAAGCACCAAGCAGGGCGAAAACCAGGACATCCGTGAAGGAGCCGCCGCGGGCGCCGGGGTTGGCGCAGTAATTGGCGGGCTGGGTGGCCTTTTATTGGGCCTGGGCGCGCTGGCTATTCCCGGCATTGGACCGGTGCTGGCGGCGGGACCGATTGCCAGCACGTTAATTGGAGCCGGGGCGGGAGCGGTTACTGGGGGAATCGTAGGCTCGCTGGTCGACTTGGGTATCCCCAAGGAACACGCGGAAGCCTACGCCGAAGGCATCCGCCGGGGTGGGACGCTGGTGACAGTCCGGACACCAGACGACCGCTCTGACGATGCTGTGCAGATACTGGAACACTTCAACCCGCTGGATATAAACCAGCAGGTGCAGACATGGAGAAGCACAAACTGGCAGGGCTTTGACGAGCAAGCTGGGCCCTACGAAATGGATGAAATGGAAACCAGCCTGAGAGAGAATATCCCCGTCACCGGTAGCGACCGGGGCATGGATATTCCGGTGATTGAAGAAGAGCTGAACGTGGGCAAGCGCACGGTGGATACCGGCGGGGTGCGGATCAAATCGGACATCCGCGAAGAACCATACGAAGAGGATGTTGAACTGCGCCATGAGCGGGTAAACGTAGAGCGCCGCCCGGTGAACCGCGATGCCACCGACGAGGATCTGAACGCCTTCAAAGAAGGCTCGATGGAGTTCAAAGAGTCCGAAGAACAGGTGATAGCCGAAAAACGTCGCAAAGTGGTCGAGGAAGTGCATGTTGATAAGGATATTGAAACGGAAACCGAAACCGTGCGCGACACCTTACGCAAGCAAGATGTAAACGTCGAGCGAACGGATGCGGATGAATTTCAGGGTTTTGACCGCGATTTCCGCAGTCATTTCGACCGCTACTACGCCGCGCAGGGTATGGAATACAATGACGTAATGCCAGCGTATCGCTACGGTTACAGCCTGGCGCGCGACCGTCGTTTCCAGGATTATGATTGGGATGGTATCGAGCCAGAAGCCCGAGTAGCCTGGGAGCGCCGCTATGGCCAGAATACGTGGGACCGCATCCGCGATGCCGTTCGCCACGCATGGGAAGGGGCGCGCAGGTAGTTAAATTTTTGCACAAAAAAGGAGCGGCAACCACCGCTCCTTTTTTGTGCGCTTATTTATTTTGCAGTGCGGGCCAGCGCGGTAAGGGCCAGGACAAGCACTGAAAGCACCAGGTTCAGGCGTAAGAGCCAGACTTCGCGGCGCTGGAGTGAAGCAGCCTGAGCTTCATCCACGCCGCGCCCGGCGGAACGCATGAGAACGGTGCGCTGCAAGCTGGGCAGCAAGCCCCAGGTGACGTAAACGCTGACCAGAACCATCATGCCAATGACCAGGTGCTTGACCAGAATGGCTACGGCCCAGGGATTGCTGATGGCAAGAAAGCCTTCATAAAACGGGCTGGCGCTCATTTGGAACAGGCCGGTGACAGTGAGCACAGCCAGGCTAAACCAGCCTACCTGCTGCAGGCGGGTTTGCATCTGCGCAAGCAGGGCACCGTATGCCGGTGGGTCTAAGACTTTACGCGCGCCGGGCAGGACGAACAGGGATAAGGCTGCCAGTCCGCCGACCCAAATTACCGTGGCGAGCATGTGCAGCCAGTAGGCAATGGTAATCCCAAGCGACGGAGCGGCGGTTGTATCCATTATGTTTCCTGATGAAAACCATTCGCAATATGCTATTGTCGGGGTGGCTTTTATGACCACCCGAACAGGCGCGTAAGCCTGATCTGTGCTGCCAGCTGGCGGAGCAGTATCATGGGGCGGGGTACGGGGAGACCTCGGTGGTAGGCACGGGCGCGATTGTAGGTTCCGTGGGCAAGGGATCCACGGTTGCTACCGTAGGCACAGGTTCGGTGGGAAGAACGGGAGCCGGGGTTTCCGTGGGCGGGTAGCATTTCAGGTAAGCGGCAGCGGATTTACCCTCAACTTCGGCGTCGGCGACCGCACCGAGCGACTTCTGATAATAATCGTAGGCGGCGCAGTAATCTTTCTTTTCCATCAACTGGTCGCCATAATTGCGCGCGGCGATGCGGTAGCGCTCGATGGCAGTCAGCCCGGAAGAATCGCGCATGTTGGGGAAGTAGGGATAGATCTGCTCGAAGGCTTCCACCACCTTCAGCCAGTCGATCTCCCAGAAGGTGGAGCCGTTCAGGTACAGGCGCGCCCAGTGCGCGGTAACCGAGGGCATCCACGTCCAGCGGGCCAAACTGCTCGGCCAGGGCCAGGTCATACAGCCCGCCTTCCAGGTTGGCCAGGTGCAGGATCTTATCCACGCCGCGATAGCGCAGGGCCACGTAGAGCATGTCGTCCACTTCGACGGCTTTGTACTTGGGGTCGATGCGGCGCAGCGAATCGATGGTGCCAAACAGGCCTTCCCAATCCTTGGCGGCATACTGGGCGACAGCCTGGTTGTAGATTTCTTCCTGCGGGCGGCTGTCGAGCGTGGGGGTGAGGGTGGGCAGCGCTTCGGTGGGGGCAGGCGTGGGCGTGTTGACGACCGCCATGGCGATCATCACCTCGCGCAGTTTATCCGCGGCGCCGGGGAAGCTGGGGTCCAGACGAATGACGTACTCAAACTGCTGGCGGGCAATCTCGTACTGTTTGTTGGCCTGCGCCTGCATGCCCAGCATGAAATGCTCCGTGGCGGTGGTGACGCGCTGCTCTTCCATGCGCGCCTTGCGCAGCTGGATCGCGGCGCGATAGCCCAACCAGCCGCCTGCCCCGGTAAAGAGGAACAGGCAGAGGATGCCCAACAACACAAACGGCCAGCGGCGGCGACCGGCTTTCTTCACCTTCTTAGGCGCGGGTGGAAAGGCGGACGGCGTGACGGGTAGGGTGGGATCTTTGGCCGATGCGGCAGGCGCCGCGGGCTGCACCCGGGTAGGGGCGGTCTGTTCGACTGGCCGGTTGATTTGGACCGGCATGGTTTCTTCCGCCCCAGGGTTGGGGCGAGTGGGTTGCGTATTCTCGGTGTTTGGTTCCTGCATGGTGGCTATTATACCTCAAGGGGGAGAAAGCATCCGTTATTTACAAACGCAGCAGCAAGCGGATTTCTTTTGAAATGGGCAGCAGAGCCAGCAGACCGCCCAGCGCAAGGGCGGCCACGCCCATCACCAGCGGCTGGCTGGCGGAAAGCGGGAGCAGGCCGACCAGCAAGATCACCCCGCCCCCGACCAGCGCGGCGAGCAGCGCGCGCAGCAGCGCGCCGCCCGGATCAAGCCGCCGGATCAGGTGGCGGTTGAGCAGCAGGATGAGCAGGATGGCCTCACTGGTGAAGGCCAGCGAATCGGTCAGGCTGATGCCGGCGGGGCCCAGGCGGTTGAACAGGGCTATTCCTAAGACGATGTAGAGCAGCAGATTGATCCCGGCAGTAAATACGGGCGTGATTGCGTCGCGGCGGGCATAGAAGGAGCGCACCGCCACTTCCTTGAGGCACTGCCCGGTGAGCCCAAGCAGGAAGCCGCGCGTGACCCACAGCAAGCTCTCGGTGCCAGCCTCGCCAAAGTCGAAGGCGACCGACAGCAGCGGGCGCAGGCCGACCATGAGCAGGATCGCAATGGGCACCGTGACGGCAATGATCACCTGCATGGCGCGTTGGATGGCGCCCTGGAAGGCCTCACGTTCTTCGCGGGCAACCAGCTCGGAGAGCGTGGGCAGGATGGCGATGCCGATGGCGGTGCCGATGAGCGTTTCGGGCACCTGCATGATCGTCCAGCCGTAGGTGAGCAGGGTGACGGAGCCGGCGTCGGGCAGGCGCGATGCCGAGGTTATCGCGGACGATGAAGGTGAGCTGGACGAGCAGCATGGTGATGACGCGCGGGCCGAGCAGCGCCAGCACGCGCCGGACGGGCGCGGTGTTCAGGCCGATGCGCGGGACCCAGTGGAAGCCGTAGCGCACTAATCCGGGAACCTGGATCAACAGGTGCAGGGCGGCGCCGATCAGCACGCCGTAGACCAGGCCGTGGATGCCCAGGCCAAAGGCGGGCAGGGTCACAGGTCCAAGACGGATGGGGGTTACCGGGGCGAGGACCAGCGCGCCGAACAACTGGCCCAGGTTGTAGAACAGGGGCGCCATGGCGGGGAAGAGGAAATGCTGGTTGGCCTGCAAGCCGGCCATCACCAGCCCGCTGATGGAGAAGATGAGCGTGGCGACCAGGTTGAGGCGCATGAGCTCGATAACGAGGTCCTGCTGCTGGGGGCCAAAGCCGGGAGCCACGCCGATCTGGCCTTTGACCAGCGGTCCGGCCAGCAGGGCAACGGCGATGGCAAAAGCGCCAGTTACCAGAAAGGCCAGGTTGGCGATGCGCGAGAAAAGCTCCCAGGCCTGGTCGCGGCCCTGTTTGGTGAGCGTTTCGGTGAGCATGGGGATAAAGGCCATGGCCAGCGCGCCGCCCGAGATGAGCATGAAGAGCAGGTCGGGGATGTTGTTGGCGATATTGTAGGCGCTGAACTCGGGGGTGAGCTTGAACTGGCGCGCCACCAGGATCAGGCGGCCGAAGCCGATGATTTTGTCAATGCCGAAGAAGAAGGCGACGAGGAGGGAGGCGCGGGTGAGTCGGGACATGAGAGGGAGGCGTGATGAAGGAAGTGGCTCTGATCCGGATAAATTATTGGACAGGAAAAGCGGTAGTACGGGGTTAATATAGCACAGAATGGAGGGGATGAGGAGGGGGTGGACGCGGTTTTGGAGGATGCGGATGGCAGGCAGTGACGGGGCAAGCAATATATTAGTTTATATTTGGCTAAATGTACAAGACAATGGTGACAAAGGGGTGCTACGGTTGCTACACTTGCTACACTTGCTCATTTTCGGCGCAAAAGAGGGGAAAATATGCGGTCTGGTTGTATAAAACGGGGGTTTTGAGCCAGTTTGTACCAATAAAGCGGGGCAGGCAAGTGTAGCAAGGGCTTTGCTACACTTGCTACACCTGGAAAAAAATCATTTTGGGGGGAGCGTAAGGAATAGAAAGACCAATTCTAAAAGGAAACATTATGCCTTTTCATAGATCAATACCTTCGCCAAATATGGGTTACCAGAAGATTTTAAAACAGGATGAATAGAGCCCAGTCGAACGATATAAGTCCAAAATACATTAGTCTGAAAACGTCTGTCTATCTCTGTTCAGCGTGTAACACCTAACATGGTAATTTGTCCGCTTGAAATCAGTATTCCAAAAATGATCTGGCTCATCTGGCGAAAAGTCGTTTTCTTCACGAGGCGCAATGGTTGGTAAAAGTGCTAGAATATCTGTCATGGTTTTTTTTGAGTAGGTTGCGTTTAGAGAGTCTACAACTTTACTCGATTTAGCTCTACCTTTATAACTAATTTCAAGGCGGGAGTATTGAAGAATGCTCTATATGCTTGGTGGTGCAGCACGTTCCGGAAAATCTATTATCTCTCGACGTATTCTTGCTGAAAAAAGAATACCATTCTTCTGCCTGGATCATCTCGCTATTGGGGCGGCAAATACTTATCCTCAACTTCAAATCGATTTAGATAGCGACGATGCCTGTGTAGGAGAAAAAATTTGGCCGCTCGTTAAATCAGTGGCAACGCTGATTATCAAAGATAAAATCGATTATCTCCTCGAAGGCGCTTTGCTTCAGCCCAAAAATGTGAATGATTTATTATCCGATTGCCCTTCAGTAGTACATGCCTGTTTTGTGGGCTATGCAGAAGCCGTGATAGAAGAAAAGTTTGCGCAGGTAAGACAGTTTGGTGGCGGTCCGGATGATTGGATGATGCAATTTGACGATGACACTGTAAGAAGTGAACTGGAACGGCTTAAATTGGTAAGTACGAACCTACGCGAGGAATGTGAAAATTATGAGTTGCAGTATTTTGAAATTTCAAATGACTTTGATAAATCTATTGTAGCTGTGATTGAATACTTAACCACTTGAGAGAGCAAAGACACGGTTGCCAAATTCGGTAAGCATTGGAAAAGTGCGGGCTTTGTTTGCACATTCATAGATAACTTTAAGTGGTGATTTCTTGGATATTTTCTTTGCCTCCAGGATTTATTGGCGAAGGTATTGATAGATCGCATCCATTAACCCGAGCTGTGCCTGGGGAGGAAACTCCAAAAAAAACCCGGGCAGGGATGCCCGGGCTACAAGATTGGATGATCTTACGGCTCGATCAGGTAGAGGTTGACTTTGCCGCCGTTGTCGGAGGCGTAGAGGATGCGGCTGCCGTCCCAACTCCAGGTGGGGTGGCAGTGGGCGCTCTGGGTGTGCCAGGAGGTGCCGTGGTTGCACAGCACTTCCAGCTTGGCTGTTTCGCCGGAGATGTCGATCAGCACCAGGTCGTCGACGTCGTCGCCGACCAGGCACGGTGTTATCCGGGTTGGCGTGGTAGTGGTTGCAGTAGAAGGGCATGTCGATGCCTGCGACCAGGTTGCCGTCGCGGTCGGCCAGGCCGACGAAGGGGATCATGGCGTTCTGCGTTGACGTGCACGTCGGTGGCGACGGCCTGGGTGCGGTCGGAGGTGATGGTGCCGTCGTGACCGGGGCCGCGGTCGTCGAAGAAGATGTAGCCGTCCTGGGTCCAGAACTCGTGGCCGATCGAAGTCCTGCTCAGTCCTGGCGGAAGCAGGGTTTGGCTTCGCGCGAGGCCAGGTCGAGCAGCCAGATGCGCTGGGTGACCAGGTTCCAGGGACCTTCGTGGCAGTAGGTGCCGATGGTGGGGTCGTCGGGGCAGAACTGGAAGTGGCCGACCTGGTGGGTGTCTTTGAAGACGTCAAACCAGCCGGAGCCGTCGAGATAGGCCATGGTGATGCGCCCGTCTTTGACCAGGTAGAAGCGCTCCTTGAAACCGGTGTAGTTGGGGCCGTCCGCCACCTTGACATCTTCGTTGCGGCAGAAGGCGATGTAGCGGCGGTTGGAGGCGATGGACGGCGCGCCCAGGTTGTAGTCGCCGGTCTCTTCATAGAGGGTGGTGATGGCGCCGCTGGCGGGGTCCAGCTTGCGGATGCGCTGCCCGGAGCGGTAGACGATGATCTGGCCGTCGGGGGTCTTGGTGACGGAACCGACCGAGCCGCCAAGGGCGTCTTCATCTTCGGCCTGACCGGCCGGCCGTTCGTCGGTCAGCTGGGTGATCACGCCGCTGTCGAGGCTCATGCGGAACAGGTTGTAGTGCGGGCGTTCGTGGGGAGCTTTGTCCTCGCCGGTGGCGCGATCCGAAAGGAAGATGATCTCGTTCTTGCCGGCGACGAATGAGTTCTCGGTGAAATACAGGTGCACGTTGTTGCCGGTGGCGGTCAGCTGGCGGACCATGCGCCCGGTTTTGGCATCATTGAATGTACGAATCTCCGACTTCCACGTCTGGCCTATCATTCAAAAACCTCCAAAGGGTTGCTGCTTAAAAGTGTGAGAGGGATGGAGGATGTAGCTTTTAATCACGAATAAGACGAATTATGCGAATGACACGAATAAGAAAGGGCTTTTTATAAGAATTAATTATTCGCGTCATTCGTCTTATTCGCGTCATTCGTGTTAAGGAGCCATCATCCATCTCGGATAATATCCTACGAACCAGGATATCGGCGTATGCTACTTCAGGAAATCCTCGCGGATGGGGGTGAAGCAGTCGATGAGGCGGGCCTGCTCGGATAAAAGCTGGATGGTGTGCATTTTATTGGAAGGCACCACGAACACATCCCCCGGGCAGAGGTGGGTTACTTCATCATCGATAATGAAGGAGACCTCGCCTTCCGCCACGTAGGAGACCTGCTCGTGGGGATGGGAATGGGGCGGGTCTGGCTGGGGTTTTGGCCCGTCCGTGAAGTCCACGATCACGATCATGAGATGATCGGTATGCGCCTCGCGGCGCTGAACGTCTTCCTTTACTTGCTCTACCGGCATTTGTTGATACTTGAGCGCTGTCATGCGTTTTCCTCTGTTTTGCAATAGTTTTAACAAAGAGCGATGAAACGGGTGTGGATATGCGGTTTTATTTGGGAAAGCTATCGCGCTAACCACCCGCCATCGACCGGGACGATCGCGCCGTTCATATAGTCGGAGGCAGGCGAAGCCAGGAAGACTACCGCGCCCTGCAAATCGGACGGCTCGCCCCAGCGCCCGGCCGGGATGCGATCCAAAATGGTCGCGGCACGCTGTTCATCGGCGCGCAGCGGGGCGGTATTATCGGTGGCCATATAGCCGGGGGCAATGGCGTTGGCGTTGATCCCCTGCGCCGCCAGCTCGTTCGCCAGCAGGCGAGTCAGCCCGGCGACGGCGCTCTTGGTGGCGGTATAGGAGGGGATGCGGATACCGCCCTGGAAGGACAGCATGGAGGCCACGTTGATGATCTTGCCCCCACCCTGCTTGACCATCACGCGGGCCGCGGCCTGCGAGAGGAAGAAGAGCGCCTTGAGATTGATCTGCAAGACATCGTCCCAGTCCTTCTCGCTGAACTCGAGCACCGGGGCGCGGCGGATGATGCCGGCATTGTTGACCAGGATATCCAGGCGGCCCATCTCGCGCACGACTTCATCGACCACGTGGCTCAGGTCGGCGGGGGTGGCTTCCAGCAAATCACACTGGATGGAGCGGCAGCGGCGGCCCGATTGGGCGATCTGCTCTGCGGACTCGCCGCAGCCGGTACGGTCGAGGGCAACGATGTCCGCGCCCGCTTCGGCCAGCGCGGCGGCCATAGCCTGGCCCAACCCGCGCGCGGCGCCGGTAACCAGGGCAACTTTGCCATCCAGACGGAACAAATCCAGTACGCTCATCTTAATGCCCCAGCTCTTTCAACATGGGGACCGTCTTGCCGACCCAAGCCAGGGCGGGGTCGTCCTGGGTGGCCTGAACGCGGTGCTCGCCAGCCAGGAACCACAGGTAGTAGGTGGTGTAGCCCGGCGCGCTGACCACGGTGTGGAAGCCTTTGGGGGCCATCATAATGGTGCTGTCTTTGACGGTGAAGTTTTCCTCTTCGCCCTGGTCGTTGTAGTAGTGGCAGAGGCCAAAGCCATCGCCCGGGCTGACTTTGAAGAAATACATTTCTTCGTGGAAGGCTTCGCGGGGCAGGTCGTCCACCTCATGCTTGTGGGGCGGGAAGGTGCTCCAGTTGCCGCTGGGGGTGAAGGTTTCGCCAACGATCAGGCGGCGGGCAGGCAGGTCCGGCTGACCGGCCTGGGTGAGGATCTGGTTAAAGGCGCGCTTGAAGTTGGCCGCGCCCCAAAAACCGCTGGTCACCTGGGAGGGACCGATCACATACGGCTCGCCGGGCAGGTCGCTGGGAGCGCTCGTCAGGCCAATTTCCACCGCGCCTTCGGCCCGGATGCAGTAATCCAGCCCGGCGGGCAGGTAGACCGAGTGCGGCTTGCCATTGAAGGGATTGGGCCGCCCACCCACTTTTTCAAAGCGTTTTCCACCGGCCTCGAAGGTAGCCTTTCCGCCCATGATCACCGCCAGCACCTCGCGGTCGCCGGTCTTCAGATCGATCTGTTGACCTGGCGCCAGCCGGAGCAGTTGAAAATCGAGCAGGCGGCAGGGGTTTTGTGGAAGGCGGTTCAGGCCTTGTTCATTTGGAACGGATGCAAAGTATTTCATGCGAGCCTCCAGATAGTATGGGATTTCGTTCATTTGTGTGCTATTTAATCGTTAATCACGAATTACACGAATGGGACGAATTACGCGAATGTTTCTTATAAAAAGTCCTTTCTTTTATTATTCGTGTCATTCGTAAAATTCGTGGCATTCGTGATAAAAGGCCATTGTTGATGAAAGTTATTTTGGGGTGATGCGCATGCGGAAGGTTTTTTGGCCTTCGGGCAGCGTAACGGTGATACGCGAGAGCGTGCCTTCGCGGCGGTTTTCACGGCAATCGTCTTCCAGGCGTTCCACCTGGAACGCGGCCCCGGCGGGTTCCTCGATGGTCATTTCCAACGCGGAGCGCTTGCCACATACCTGGGCGGCAGCGCCCTGGATTACCACGGTTTCCCAGGTGACGAAGGCCTCTTCCACCGCAAGGGGTGGGCCAGCAAAATCGAACACGTCTTCCAGGGTAGTCACGCCACCGGCGGCGGAGAAGCGCAGTGTGCGCAGCGCTTTGCGGAGCGCGGGAAGGTTGTAAGCGGGTTGGTAATCGATCACCACTTCTTTCTCAGGGCCTTCCGCTTCATGTTTGAGGATGGTCCCATGGTACTGGTGCGAGCCGCCAAACTCCGGCCCGGCCGCCTGGAGCTGCCCGCCGATGCGCGGCACATTATGGCCGATGGAGTTGCAGAAAATGCTCTGATAGCGGTTCTGACGGAAATATTCCTTACTGTAGCGGCCCCTGCCGGGGTCGCACAACAGGCTTTCGCCATCGATGTGGTAGATAAAAGTGGCAATATCAGTGTGGCTGTGATGGCCGTCATTATGCCCGGCTTTGGCGGCCAGAATCACAGGCTTGCCCTGGGGGGTCTGACCGGCAAATTTGGCTACGCCACAGGCAGGCAGGTAGAAATCCGCGCGGGCAGCAGCCGGGAAGGGCTGGGTTTCGCCGTCCCACCAGGCGCAGTCGCGCAGCATGATGCCCAGCTTGGCCGTGGCAACGCCAAAGCCCTCCAGGCGTTCCGCGGGCAGGATCAGATGGCGCAGATCGGCAACCCCGGTGCGCTCGGCGATACGCTGGAGGATACCCGGCTCAAAAGCCGTGCGCTCCACCGCGTCGCCAAAGTCGATGCAAAGTCCTTCCGAAAGCGCCATCCCCAGCGGATAGCGGGCAATGTCGACCATACGAGGCGCGGCCAGCAAATCCAGCGCTCCGCCGGTGCGTTCACGCAGCAGCTCGGCCAGGGTCACGTAATACATCAGGCCGTAGTTCCAATAGCCCGGCCCCTCGATGGAGCCGCCGTCCGCCTCGAAGGCGGTCGCGACAAACCTTTCAAAGCCTTCCAATACCTGGGTGAGGGCGTCGAGCAGGGTCTGCGGGTCGCGTTCCAGGCGCATAAAGGCCAAACCGATCGAGCCGTTGCACACGCCGTTCCAATTCAGCGCGCCTTTGTACCACCAGTGCTGGCGGCCATATGCCAGGTAGGGCCGGAAAATGTGGCGCTGTACCTCCTGACGCACGCGCTGGCAGACCTCCGCCGGCAGCCGGTCGCCCAGCAGGTAGACCGTCTCGGCCAGGCTGGCGCCGGTTTCGGCGGCAAACAGGTCAATCGAGTTCGGGCTCGCGGGTGAGAGCGGTATGCGCGCCCCAGGCATGCTTGCGGGGGGAGGGTTTCAATTCCCAAAAGTCCGGCCCCTGTTCCTCGTGGGCCGGCAGCACCCAGGTGGTCTCTTCACAGATGCTCCACAACAGGTCGCTGACCACAGAACGCATGCTTTCATCGCCCATGATCATCTCGATGACGGCGCGGGTGAGCTGGGAGCGCTTGATATAGAAGGGCTGCTGGTAGCCTTCGCGCTCGCCGGTGTACTCAAATTCGCGGTACTGGCTGTAGGTGGTCTGCGGGATGGCGTGCAGGTCGGGCACTACGCGGCGCAGGTAGGCCAGAATTTTTGGCGTACCGGGCGAGCGACGGACCTGATCCAAAAGCGGGTCGGCGGGCGTGGAAAGGTTCAAAATACTGGCAAGGTTTCTCATAGATCCTTCATTCTTTTGCTAACAACTATTCTTCGAGACCGGTAAGGGATAACTCGTGGGCGCGGTGACAGGCCACCCAATGGTCCGGGGAGATTTCTTCCCAAGCCGGAACGCTCTGGCTGCAGATATCTTTGGCATAGCGGCAGCGCGGGTGGAATTTGCAGCCGGAGGGCGGGTTCGCCGGGCTGGGCACATCCCCTTCCAGGACAATGCGCCGGGAAATATGGTCCGGGTCGGTACGCGGGACAGAAGAGAGCAGCGCTTCGGTGTACGGGTGGCGCGGGAAGGCGTACAATTCCTGCGATCCGGACAGTTCCACCAGATTGCCCAGGTACATCACCGCCACGCGGTCGCTGATATGCTCAACGACGGAAAGATCGTGGGCGATGAAGAGATAGGTAAGGTCAAAATCTTTTTGCAAATCCTCGAGCAGGTTGATGGTTTGGGCCTGGATGGAGACATCCAGCGCGGAGACGGGTTCATCACAAACAATGAGCTTGGGCCGCAGGGCTAACGCGCGGGCAATCCCAATGCGCTGGCGCTGACCACCGCTAAAGGCATAGGGATAGCGGTTCATATGCTGCGCGCGCAGGCCCACCGCCTCCAGCAGCTCGCGCACGCGATCTTTCAGCTCATCGCCTTTCGCGACGCCATGGATCATCAACGGTTCGCTGACGAGATCCAGCACGGTCATGCGCGGGTTCAGGGACGAGTAGGGGTCCTGGAAGATGATCTGCATTTCCCGCCGGTAGGGCTTCATCTGATCGCGGGTCAGTTTGAGGATATTTTCGGTTTTACCATCTTTGCAATACAGCACTTCCCCTTCGGTGGGATCCAGGGCGCGCAAGATGAGGCGCCCGGTGGTGGTTTTGCCGCAGCCCGATTCGCCCACCAGGCCAAGCGTTTCGCCCTGGCGGATGAAGAAATCAACGCCGTCTACCGCGCGCACCTGCCCAACAACCCGGCGCAGCAAGCCGCGCTGGATGGGAAAATGCTTCTTTAAATTGCGTACTTCGAGCAGTTTTAGGCCGCTTTTTTTAAGGTCAATGGACTCTTGTCCATCCTGTTTTGGAGTATCGGTATTGAGTGTGGTCATCGCGCCTCCCTTACTGGTACAAAATACAGCGGACCTGGTGGCCGGGTTCCACTTCTTGCAGTGGGACTTCCGCATCGCAGGGGCCCGGCCGGTAGGCGGGGCAGCGCGGGCCAAAGGCGCAGCCTTTGGGGATCGAATAGGGATCCGGGACGCTGCCGGGAATCGGAGTCAGGCGATCTTTTACCCGGCTGCCAAGATGAGGGATGGAGCGCATCAGCCCAACCGTGTAAGGATGTAACGGGTTGCGGAAAATGGTGCGCACGTCGCTGGTTTCGACCACTTTGCCCATGTACATAACTGCTACGCGCGAGCAGGTCTCGGCAATCACACCCAGGTTGTGGGTGATCATCAAGATGGACATGCCCATTTCCTTCTGAAGCGATTTCATCAGCTCCAGGATCTGCGCCTGAATGGTTACGTCCAGGGCGGTGGTTGGCTCATCGGCGATCAGCAGCTTGGGATGGCAGGAGAGCGCCATGGCAATCATGGCGCGCTGGCGCATGCCCCCCGAAAACTGGTGCGGGAATTCACCGTAGCGCTGCTCCGGCATCGCCACCCCAACCGATTCCAGCATGGCGATGGCGCGCAGGCGGGCCTCGGCCGGCGAGGCATTTTGGTGCAGCTCAACCGCTTCGGCAATCTGGCTGCCCACCGTGTGAACAGGTGAAAGCGAGGTGAGGGGTTCTTGGAAGATCATGGCAATTTCATTGCCGCGAATACTGCGGATCATCTCGCCGTTGGGATCGATGGTAGCCAGGTCAACGGACTGGCTGCCATCGCCGCGGTCGAACAGGATGCTGCCCTGCACGATGCGGCTGGTTTTCGGCGGCAGCAAGCGCATGATCGAAAAGGCCGTCACGCTCTTTCCGCAGCCCGATTCGCCTACCAGGCCCAGGGCCTCCCCTGGACGGATATCGAGGGTCACACCATCTACCGCGCGGACGGTACCGTCCATGGTGCGGAAGTACGTCTTCAGGTCATCGACCCGAATAAGATAGCGCTGTTGCTCAAGAGTAGGTGCATGCATGGCTGCCATCCTTAGATCGTGTACGGGTCCACTGCGTCGCGCAGCCCGTCACCCAAATAGCTAAAGGCCAGGATGGCCACAGCAATGAAGGCCGCCGGTATGAACAACCAGGGGTAGAGGGCCAACGTCTGGAAGTTCTGCGCCTCCTGGATCAACACGCCCCAACTCGTCACCGGCGGGCGCAGCCCCAGCCCGAGGAAGCTGAGGGCTGTCTCGGCCAGGATCATCGAAGGCATCGAAAGGGTGGAAACCACAACGATGTGCCCTAAGGTAGCCGGGATGAGGTGCCTGAAGATCATCCAGGTGTCGCTGGCGCCGGCCAGGCGAGAGGCAAGGATGTAATCTTCGTTGCGCAGCGCTAACACCTTACCGCGCAATTGGCGGGCCAGCCAGGTCCAACCAATCAGGGATAAGATCAGGCTGATGGCAAAGTAGGTTTGCAGAACCGTCCAGCCGATGGGGATGGCCGCAGCCAGCGCCATCCATAATGAGACGCTGGGGAATGAGCGGATGAGCTCGATCAGGCGCTGGATGAGGTTATCGACCCAACCACCATAAAAGCCCGAGGTTATGCCTAAGATTGAGCCGATCACCAGGCTCATCAAAACGCCCACCAGGCCAATGGTCAGGGAAACCTGGCTGCCGAGCAAAATGCGCGAGAACAGGTCACGCCCCTGCCGGTCAGTGCCCAGGAGGGATACGGATCCTTCCGGGACGCCAAAAAGATGCACGTCCGCCGGGATGAAACCGAAGAGTTTATACGGTTCGCCTTTGAAAAAGAACTGCAGCGGAATCTTTTTGTCTAAATCGGGAGTGTAGTTTTTGCGCAGATTCTCGTCGATTACCAGCTTTACGTCATTTACATAGGGTTGAAAACGGCCTTCGTCTAACCAGTGGACCGGCTGGGGGGGCATATAAATGTACAGGCGGAAGCGGGTCGTCAGGCCGTAGGGCGAGATGAAATCCGCGAAAAGCGCGACCAGGTAAAAAACCAGGATGACCGCTCCCCCGCCAAGCGCAGCCTTGTTGCGCAGGAATTTTCGCCACATCAAGCGCCACTGTGAAGCCGCATAGACATCGCTCAGCGATTTATCGGCGGTATCACTATCCGCGGCACGCTTGCGCCCGGCCAGCTTCTCATAAAGGTCGAAGATCTCTTGGGATCGATTGGTTGTGCTCATACGTTTCACTTCCTCCGGTCCTTATGAGTAGGTGATGCGCGGGTCAACATACGCCAGTACGATATCCGCCAGCAGGTTGGAAACCATCAGGATCAGGCTGGTAAACAGCAAGATGGTTCCAGCCAGATACATATCCTGGCTTAGTAACGCGCGCAAAAAGATCGGGCCGGTGGTGGGCAGCATCATCACAATCCCTACCAGCGCTGAGGCATCGATGATCTTGGGGATTTCTAACGCCAGAATGCTGATGATGGGATTGATGGCTACGCGCACCGCATATTTGTTGATTACCTTATTCTCGGCCAGACCTTTTGCCCGGGCGGTGGTGATATGCTGCTGGCTGAGGATATCCAGCATGCTGCTGCGCATAATACGCTGCATCTGAGCGGTGCTGGCCAAACCGAGCACCACGACAGCCGGCCAAAGGTGGTTGAGATAATCGAGCACCTTGGCCACGCTCCAGGGCGCGTCGGCCATCTCTCGTGAAACGATCCCCCCTACATCGAAGTGCAGCACCACCACACCTAGGAACATCCAGACTAAGGCCACCAGGAATCCAGGCAGACACAACCCAATAAAGCCCACCGCCGAAAGCAAGTGATCACCCATGGAGTATTGGTGCGTGGCGGAGTAAATTCCAATGGGCATGGCGACCACCGTCATAAAGATCAGCGCCAGTGCGCCAAGAAAAACCGTGTAGGAAAGTTTGCTGCCGATGATCGTCCAAACCGGAGCATTCCATTCCAGTGAATAACCAAAATCCATCCGTGGCCAACCGGAAACCCACTTGAAATATTGCACATACGCGGGCTTGTCGAGGCCATAGATTTCTTCAAGTTTCTTGATCGTTTCCTTATCCTGACCCCCGCCTGTGGCGGCTACCTCGGCCTGCAAGGTGGTAAAGTAATCACCAGGCGGAAGCTGGATGACGATAAACGTCACCATCGAGATCAGGAGCAGCGTTGGGATCATCGCTAATACTCGCCGGACGATATAGGCCAACATAGGCTTCGCTCCTTTTTGGTACCATTTCCAGCACCAAGCGATCGACCGGGAAAGGCGCCCAGCCGTTTCGCTGCTACAGCGGGAATTATACGAGACCGATGGCTGCGCCGCCGGGGCAGCGCAGCCATCGTTGTGGTGCAGTTACTTATGCTTGCTCGATCCAGAAGTGCGATGGATCCATTGTGCCTGGCGTCATGACCAGCCAGTCGGCGTTATGCTGCGAGGCCACGTTGTGGAAGTTGTTCTTCACCACCACAATCGCGGGGGACTCGCCCACCGTACCAATTGCATTCAGGTTTTCCGTGGAGAGTTTTACAATTTTCTTGCCAATGCTGAGTTGTTCGTTGGTATCAACGGTGCCGCGGTACTGATCGTACAGGTCCTGCAGCGCTTTCATTTCGGGCGAAGGCGCCAGGCCATCTTTGCCGGCGGTCTTATAGTAGGTGCCATAAGCAGGCGCCATCCAGGAGCGTTCGTCGAAGGGGAACTGGTAGATCGGGTCGATCATCGGAGTCAGCCCGCGGTCGGTTCCCCAGGTGGCGATCATAACTTCATTACCACACGCTTTTGGCCAGTAGATATCACGTGACTCGGTCTTGACGGTGGTGCTCAGACCAATCGCTTTCCAGTTTTCCAACGCGAGCTCGATCACATCCAGCGTAGCGCCGGAGTAATAGGTCTCGACGACCAGTTCGACGGGAGTGCCATCCGCGAAAGCGCGCTTGCCACCAACGAGCTTCAAACCGATCTCGTCGAGCAGGGCTTTTGCCTTCTCGGGATCATATTCAGCATACAGCTTTTCAAGTTCTGGCTGGAATAGGGGTGAATCCTTTACCACCGTGATGGTGCGCGGGGTGGCCTGGCCCAGGTAGCCCACCTGGTTCATCAGGTCGCGGTCCATGGCCATCGAGAGCGCCTGGCGGAATTTCGGGTTTACCAACAACTCGCGGTACTTCTCGTCTGGATAGCTCTGGTTGGGGAAGAAGCTCATGTTGGAGGCCTGGGCAGTCTTCCAGCGTAGAATGTGATAGTCATTGGCCTGGGCATTTTCCTGGTAGACGGTGTACTTGGCCAGGTCGATACTGCGGTCCTGCATATCGATCTTGCCAGCGATTGCCAGGGTATTGATGGCTTCTGTATTCTCTACAAGATAGAAGTAGATCTCATCGATGTAGGGAAGCTGCTTTCCTTCCACGTCCACTTTCCAGTAATACGGGTTGCGAGTGGCGGTCATGTGGTCGGCGCCATCTTTCCAATCGGTGATGGTCCAGGAGGTCATCGCCGGGCGCTCCGTGTTGTATTCCAAGGCCATCTTCTCGAATTCTTCATAGGTAGCGGTGGGAGTAAAGGTGGGATGGAACTTCTTGAGGTAGTGAGCGGGGGCGAAGAAGCCAAAGCGTTCGAAGCCTAACGGCCACTGGTTGCCGTGAAAAGCCAGACCTAAGGATTTCGGCCAGGCCGTTCGGGGCAGCAAACTTCAGCTTGATGGTCAGGTCATCAACCTTTTCGAGCTCCATCGGTTTGCCGGCCACGACCCATTCGGCGTGGGGGGCTTTGGTGACTTTCGGATCATTTTCGATGTTTTCCCACCAGAAGACGATGTCATCCACGGAGAAGGGCTCGCCATCCGACCACTTCAAGCCCTTGCGCAGGTGCAGGGTAAGCACTTTGCCATCATCCGACCATTCCCGGGCTTCCGCCAGGCCAGGCTGTATGGGTTGGTTGGGATCACGAGGCAGGCGCAGCATAGGCTCGTAAATCAGGCGGCCAAAGCAGTGGTAATCTTTGATCCCGGTCCAACCACGGTGCCAGGTGCCGCCGTATTGACCGATATCTGTAATCGGCAGAACGACGATCGGGTTTACCGGAAGGCGCTCTTCCACTTTGGGCAGCTTTCCATCTGCTACCAGCTTGGCTAACGCGGGAGCCTCACTATATTTGGAGGGAAGTTCGGGTGTGATGACTTTTTCGACGACGGAGGTTTCAACAACCACCTTTTCTTTTTCGACGACAACTGTCTCCTTTACAGGAGCAGGAGCAGCAGCGGGCGCACAGGAAGCAATAATCAGCCCAGCGGCTCCGCTGGCTGATAACTGCAAGAACTTACGACGGTTTAGCTTCTTTGACATTTCTTCCTCCTGAAACATTTGAACGGTTTGCCATACAGGCGGGATAATTTTATGCAGCTACCAGGCGAAATCATCTCAAATCTTCCAGCACCTCCTTCCAAATGATTAGCATGATCAGGGCGCGCTAGCGCGCACAATGAGCTCAGGCTGCAGCTCAATATTTTGGCACCCCTCTTCACAATCTTGAAACCGGGCAATGAGAAGTCTGGTTGCCAGGCGACCCATTTCTTCAAATGGCGCGCGGCAAGTCGTCAAAGCGGGCGTGACCAGGGAGGCCATGGGAATGTCGTCATAGCCGACAATCGCCAGGTCATCGGGAACTTTTCGCCCAAGCTTTGCAATCGCTTGCAAGGCACCAATCGCCACCATATCGTTGAAACAAAATAAGGCCGTAATTTCCGGATCGTTTTCTAAAACCGTTATCGTGGCTTCCAACCCGCCTTTTACCGTCGGGGGGCAGTAAACGATGCTGTTTTCGTTATAAGGAATGCCCGCCTCTGCGAGGACTGCCTTATAGCCAATCAGACGCCGCTGGGAGCCATACGAGGAACGCGGCCCGCCCAGGTAGCCGATGCATTTGTGACCACTGGCCAACAAATGCCCTGTGGCCAGCTGTCCGCCGATACGGTCATCATTGACGACATATCCGGATGCCGTAAAATCAGGGGAATTTGGAAAGACCCTGTTTACCACGACGACATTCTGATGCCGAGCAATTTGGGGGACGATTTGTTCGCTGGAATGGCGGGGAGCCGCAACAATAACGCCATCCACCTGCTTTTCTTCCAAAACTCTGAGGAACTCAATCTCTTGTTCTGACTGCTCTTCCGTATCGCAGAGCAGCACACTTAAGTCATTCTGGTTGGCTACTTCGGCGACACCATGGGCAATCCCGGAGAAATAGGGGTTGGAGACATCCGGGACAATGAGGCCAATGGTGCCTGTCCGGCGGGTGACCAGGCTGCGGGCAACACCGCTGGGACGGTAACCAAGGCGTTCGATTACCTCAAGGACATGCGCGCGCGTTTCCAGACTGATACCATCTTTGTTATTGAGCGCGCGAGAGACGGTCATTAAAGAAACACCGGCTTCTCTTGCGACATCCGCAATGGTTACACGGTTCATTCTGTTCTGCCCTTAGGGAATGGAAATTCGCGTTGTTAGCGCTATCGTTAGCGTTACCGTTAGCGCTAACTCCATTATAGGGCAGGAAATTAAAATGTCAAGTAGTAAAAAAAACGAGAATTTTGAAAATCAATCTTGTTTTTCGCGCGCTTTTAGAACGGCCAGCTGCACCCGGGAGACCACATCAAATTTTTGGAACAGGTTATAAATATACTTTTCGACGGTTTTTTCACTAATCGATAGCTCGTGCGCAATGCGTTTGTTTGTTTTTCCTTCAGAAATTAATCCATATACCTGGGCCTCGCGTGGGGAAATGCGATTGCTGGTGCGTTCCTCATCCTGGTACATGGACATGATGGCTGCTTTCACCTTGCGGCTCAGCCAGCCTTGCTGCCCACCGGCTACACCCCGGATCGCTTCAATGACGGTTTCAATGGGCTCGTCTTTGGTTAAATATCCGGATGCGCCTGAGTTGAGCACCCCTTCGATAAACTGCCGGTCATCATATCCACTAAAAGCAAGGATATGAACCGGGGACCCCATGGCTTTTAATTCTTCGGTTACCTGGATGCCATTTTTTCCAGGCAAGTCCATGTCCAAAACTAATACGTCTGGTTTTAACCGTTTTACCAGACCGATGACCGCCTCACCATTTTCTGCTTCACCAACTACCTCAATATCCATCGTCTTTACCAGCATATTTTTTATCCCATTGCGAATAATGGGATGATCATCAACAAGAAGCACTCGAATACTCATTTAACACCTTCTATGTTTCTATAAATAAATTCCAAAAAAAAGGACCGGCTGCCCGGTCCTTTTGTTCTTTCGTATTCGCCTGGTCATTTGCCCCCCAAATACCCGGCAAAATGAGAACGAAAAAATTACCACGGCCACCGCGATTTGAATACGTTCGGAATTCCCGGTGACAGGGAGTGGATTCGTTCTATCCGTTGAACGATCCTTTTCTGTTTTTAGTTTATCCGATTATTACAAGCGAACCAAGCCAGGATATCCCTACGGTCTTGTTGGGGATGCTCCTAATTATTTGGTTACATTGATATTGAGGCTTAGCTGGCAAACCGAGCCATCTTCCAGGTTCAGACCCCACACGGAAGTGAACGTGCCGTCATTAGCCGGCGCTTTCATATCGATAGCAAAGGTGTATGTGCCATTCGGGGCTACATCATTCCCCAGGTCATACGTCAGGCTGCCCGCCTGGAACTTATCACCGCTGATAAATCCCAGATCAACATTCCCCGCCGACCAGGTCTTCGTGCCACTGTTCTTCACGGTCCATTTTCCATCGAAATCCTGGTTTACTTTTAGCGTTTCGCCAGACTTCGGCAAGACTTCTGTAACCACGCAGCTGTAAGCAGACTGCGTGGGCGTGGGAGTGTGCGTCCAGGCAATGAAAACACGGGTGTTGGTAGCGGTGGGCGCAGGGGTGTTGGTATTGGTGGGCGCTGTCGTATTGGTTGGGACAGGCGTTTGCGTGGGCGGGACCACCTCAGTGGCGGTGGGTGCGTTTTTGGTCAGGTCGGCTACCACAGTCTGGGCAGCTTGCGTCGAAACCGCATTAAAGGTCGGCTTTGGGTCGACCGTCGGTATGGTGGTGGGTGTGGCGATTGCCGTTGGGGCACTGCCGCAGCCAACTAACCCCGCGGCGAGCACCAAAACGGACAGGATATTCCACACCAGTTTCTTGGAAAACATTCGAATCTCCTTGGGTTATAAATCGACCGCCGGAGTTTCCTCCGGCGTTTCAGGTTGCATTATAAAGCTATTTCGCATAATTGATAATATAGCTCTTTAGGAACAGCCGTGGTTGCAGGAATGCGCGGCTCCGCCGCGCATTCCTGCAACCACGGCAAAGCCCAGAGACCCGATAATATTTGCCGGTTAGAGCAGGTTTAAAATGATAAAGGCCCGAGAAATCCTCGGGCCTTTATGGATTGCATCTGATGAAAGCTGCGCCAGGGGTACTTCTGAAGATCAGGCGCGCATCATCGAAATAAATATAGATGGATTAAAGGGTACGCCTGCCGGCAAGGGCATTCCAAATCAACAGCACAACGACCGCGCCGATAAAGGCGACCAGCAAACTGTAGAGGTTGAAGCCGTTGACTCCGGCTCCACCCAACAGGCTAAAGAGAAAACCACCGACCAGCGCGCCGACAATACCTGCAATGATATTGGCGAGGGCGCCCATCTGGGCATTGCGCCCAGTGACGATACTTGCTAACCAGCCAGCAATTGCTCCGAGAATTATCCAACCAATGATACTCATTTCGTTTTTCTCCTTTCCACATTATAAAGAGATTAAATGCGTTTCACATTAATTACTGGACCGAAATCATCAAGATTTGATCAATACTCCGAAAATATCGTTTTTTGTCCCTCTGTATTATTTTTTGATATATTTGAGCCATGTCTATGTTATTATTTGTACAAGGCAGACGGCAGGCAGCCAGCAGCCGCGGACTATTCTCAGAAAGGTGTTGTATTTAAATTTATGGATCAAATCCTGAATCCTCAGAACCTGATTGCCCTTTTGACCCTGACTGCCTTGGAGATTGTCCTGGGTATCGACAATATCGTCTTTATCTCCATTCTCTCCAGCAAACTTCCTGGGGACCAGGAGCCGAAGGCTCGCCGCCTGGGGTTGGCTGCCGCGATGGTGACGCGCATCCTGCTCCTGCTTTCCCTCTCCTGGGTAATCGGTCTTACCGAACCGCTGTTTAGGGCAGCGAGTTTTGAAATTAGCGGGCGGGATATTATCCTGCTGATTGGCGGACTGTTCTTGCTGGCGAAGAGCACGCACGAGATTCACGAGCGTCTGGAAGGGGTGGAGGGCGAACGGGAAACGAAAGCCGCACCCTCATTTTGGGGCATAATCCTGCAAATTGCCCTGCTGGATATTGTTTTCTCGCTCAACTCGGTCATTACCGCGGTCGGCATGGCGCAGGCATTGTGGGTGATGATCACGGCGGTGGTTATTGCGGTGGGCATCATGCTGTTTGCCTCCGGTACCATCAGCAGTTTTGTCAACCGCCACCCCACGGTAAAAATGCTCGCGCTCAGCTTCCTGCTGTTGATCGGGTTCACCTTGATTATCGAGGCGCTGCATTTCCATATCCCAAAGGGATACGTTTACTTCGCGATGGGCTTCTCGGTGTTTGTGGAATTTCTCAACCTGCGCGCGCGCAAGCGCCAGGCGGAGCCGGTACATTTGCGCCAGCCGTACCGCACGGAGCAAAGCGAACAATCTTAAATGGATTATTTCTTCAAAAAAAAGGCACTCCATGCTATAATAAGGCCGTCCAGTAGGAATGCCGGGCGAGTAGCTCAGTTGGTCAGAGCGCATCTCTTACACAGATGAGGTCGCAGGTTCGAGCCCTGTCTTGCCCACCTAAATACGGGAAAGTTTCAGTCAAATCCACCCCCTATCCACCAGATATGGGGGTGGTGCTTTTAACCCACTCCCGTGAGTTAGCTTGAGAGTTAGCTTACGCAAAACAGATCGTAGAAGGAGTGGATACAGTGAAACAATGTGGCCGGTGCAAACTATGGAAAGAGGAAGAAGATTTCCACTGGTATGACAAAAGAAAGGTACCCGGCAGCCGTATTGCAAAGACTGTATGGCGGAATTGGGCCGTGCCAGGTACCAGGAGAAGAAAGAGGATATCCAGCGGGTCAACAAAGAATCCAATGCCAGACGGGTCGAAGAAGCCCAAAGATATATCTATGAATATCTTTCCACCCACATATGTGAAGACTGCGCGGAAGACATTGTGCAGAGCGCATTTTTGCGCTGCTACGTGCGTAACGCCCAGTTCGATTTCGCACGACTATTTCGGCCCTGGTTCTTGCGCATGGTAGCTAATGACGCCCTCAAGATGGTCACGAGGCAAAAGCGTCACATCTCGCTTGACACGCAAGAGGATGAAGCATACCAGCATCTGGCCGAGTACCTGAATGCCACGACGAAAGCGCCGGAGGAATTCATTCAACGGAACGAAGTGCGTGAAGCAATCCGGAAAGCCTTTACCAAACGATCACCCAGGCAAAAAGCGGCGATCATCCTGCGCTACTTCGCGGAAGTCGATCGGCGCTTGGTGTTGCAGGAAACGCCGCCGAAGGTTAGCATTCGCAAACGAACGCAAGGCCGCGTTCCCGAGCGCCCGGGTCCGATCAAAAACGGGAATGCGGGTATAATTACCAAGGACAATCCTAAAATTATTCCTGCACCTACCTATGTCCACTCTCCTCATTATCGAAGACGCGGTTGATCTGGCGCGTGGGATCGCTCGCGAGCTGAAAGCCAACGGTTACACCATCCACCTGGCGCACAATGGACTGGATGGGTGGGCAATCCTGCAATCCGCCCAACCGGACCTGGTCATCCTGGATTGGATGCTGCCGGGGCTGGACGGTTTGGAAGTGCTGCGCCGTATCCGACAGTCTTCCGCTGTACCAGTGCTGATGTTAACCGCGCGCAGCGACGAGACCGACCGAGTGATTGGCCTGGAAGTTGGCGCGGATGATTACCTGGTCAAGCCCTTTGGACTGCGCGAGCTGGTGGCGCGTGTGCGCGCACTACTGCGGCGCGGCGAACGCCTGCGTGAAATGCTGTTAGAAGACCATTCTTCCACCGCGGACGTCTCGGCACACCCAGCACTTCACTGGCAGGGGCTGATGTTGGATCCGGCGGCTTACCAGGCCACGCTGAATGGTTCGCCGCTCGATCTGACCCATACCGAGTTTGAACTGCTGTGCCTGATGGTACGCAACCCCGGGCGCACCTTTACCCGCAAGTACCTACTCGATACGATCTGGAATGAAACTTACCTGGGTGGAGACCGATCGGTGGATAATGCCATCTTACGCCTGCGAAAAAAGTTGGGTGCATTAGGGGAAACAATTGAAACGGTGCGAAGCGTGGGGTACCGTTGGCGGCGGTGAAGCTATCTGAGCAAATGATCGGATTTGCAGACTGGTGGTCCGCAGCTGCGATTCGTCTGGGGGTAGGTATCCGCCGGTGCTTATGGATGGTCTCACCTTTGCGCGCCTGGGCTGAAGCCAGCCTCTTGATGGCTCTCTTATTGGTGGTGGCGCTGCCGCCGATGAAGAGCGCGCCCAACATGGTCATCCCGGCCACCTTTCTGCTCTTTACCCTGCTGTGCGGCGTGTTGGTTGGCCTGCGCATGCGCCTGGTCCCCGGTCCCTGGCGGGCGGCGCTCCTACGTGAGGCGCTGCTGTCTGTTCCACTGGCTGTCCTGTTAGCGTTTCTCTGCACTGGCATCCTATGGATGGGCGGCGCATTCTGGCTGCTCGAAAGCAGCGCTATCCATCCTTCCGGCACCTTGCTGGTAATTGGCATGTGCATCCCGGCCTGCCTGTCGCTGCGCGCCCTGGCCCGCCTGCTGCTTTGGTGGGATGCGCTGCGCCAGCGCCGCTTTGTGTGGGCACTCACCCACGCACAGCTCACGGTGGTCGTGCTGGTTGGACTGCTGCTTATGCTGGGCGGACTGGGGATCATTGGGTATACCGTTTATGTTGAGCTGGTCAATCTCACTGCTTTGCCCGGCAGCCCGCCCTATTCGGTAATTATGCAAGTGATCATCTGGCTGCTGGGATTGGCATTTCTCACGCTGCTGTTTATTGCGGTGGGCATCCTGGTCTTATTCCCACTGGCGCTGTTGTTCTCTTATCTGGTCGCACGCGGCCTCACCCGCCGGGTCGAGAGTCTGGCGCAGGCCGCTGCCCGCGTGCGTGCGGGAGATCTCAGCGTGCGCTTGCCTGTCGAAGGGCAGGATGAGCTGGCACAGCTTCAGGAGAATTTCAACCGTATGGCCGCAGATCTAGAACAGCGCACGCGAGATCTTGAAGTGCGCACCGTGGAATTGCAGGCGGAGCGCGACCGTACAGCCGCTTTGCTAATAGCCCACCGCGAGCTAACCGCTTCCGTCTCGCATGAACTGCGCACGCCGGTTGCGACGGCCCGCACCTATCTCGATGCGCTGTTCGAACACCGCTTTGACGATCCGGCCGGAGACGTATGGCATGATCTGCAAATTCTATCCGCTGAGGTTAACCAGCTGGAGCGCCTGATCGACGATCTGTTTACCCTCTCACGGGTTGAAATGGAGCGCCTCAGCCTGGATATCAAACCGGTCGAAGTGGACCCGCTGCTGCGGCGGTTGGTGGAAATGGTTGAAAAACCAGCCTGGGAGCTGCGCCGTGTGCAGGTGGTGCTTGCTGGTAACCCCTTGCCGCTGGTCGCCCGTGCCGACCCGGTGCGCCTGGAACAGATGATTGGGAACTTCGTGCAAAACAGCCTGCGCCACACGCCGCCCGGCGGTTACGTTCTCATTTCTACCGAAACGGTCGTTTCGGTAGAAACGGCGTTTCGGTAGAAACGGCCGCTGGCCCAGCCAGGATCCGGATCCGGGTGGAAGACTCGGGCGAAGGCATCGATCCCGCCGATCTGCCACACATCTGGGAACGTTTCTACCGTTCATCCTCCGCCCGGCAGGCTGGGGATGGCTCTGGGCTTGGGCTGGCGCTAGTCAAGGAACTGGCCGAGGCGATGGGTGGGCAGGTGGGCGTCGAATCGAGCCCTGGGGAGGGCAGTACGTTCTGGGTGATCCTGCCCCCTTGCGACATAATTGAGACATAACGGCGATTTGATTGCGACGTTGGCTGGATAAGATCCTTTCTGTAACCTTTATCACAGAAAGGATCTTTTTATGGAAAAGAAACAAACTATGCCACGCCGGGTGTTCCTACGAACTCTGGGGCTCGTCACAGTGGGCGGTGCGGCGGCAGCCGCGGGCCTGAGCGGCTGCAAGGCCAGATCGATATCTACACCGCAAAGCTATTATGCCGACCGGCGGGATGAAATGATCAAGGAGAACCGCAAGATCTTCACCGCCATCCGCCCGCTGCTGGCCGAGAAATTCAACGAAAGCGAAGCGGATCGCATTTATGAAGCTACTTTTCGCCGGTTCGATACGCTGCTGCCCGTCCTGCCGTATATCGGCGGCTCAAAGAACGATCTGACTGCCAATCTGACCAATTCGGCTGTCGCCCTGGCGTTTTATCAGGAAATGAAGGCGTGTGGCGCATCGGTTGAAGAAACCGGGCGAATACTCTTTCAGGCCGTCACCAGCCTGTACGCCGCCGACCCGATGAGCAAGATGATGGGCCGGCTGGCCAACAGCACCCAGGCCCAGGAAAAGATCAAGAAAGAGGCCGAAATCCTCGCAGAAGCGTGCGTATTCCGAGGATTGGGTCTTTGAATTCGTTCCCGGCAATGGGGAATTTGATTTTGGGATCAATTACACCGAATGTGGGATCTGCAAATACTTCCAGGCGCAGGGAGCGCAAGAACTGACCCCCTATATGTGCCTGCTGGATGCGCCTATCAGCCGGGCGATGAACACCGGCCTGGTGCGTACGCAAACCCTGGCGCGCGACGATGCTTGCTGTGATTTTCGCTACAAGACCGGGCGAACGGTGCAGGTGGAATGGGACCCGGGTTATGTCCATGGAGGTAAATAGTATGATCAGCCAATTACCTGAGCGTCCTGTGATCCGCACGCAGCGGCTTGCGCGTGTCTTTGGCACGCGTAAGAATGGGTTGGTTAATGCCGTCGCCGGGCTGGATCTGTGCGTGCCGGAGGGCAGTATCTACGGGTTCCTCGGACCCAACGGCGCGGGGAAGACCACCACCATCCGGATGCTGCTGGGTCTGATCCGCCCGACCGCCGGGCAGGTTGAGGTGTTTGGCGGGCCGGTCAATTACCAGGCATTGGCGCGGATTGGCGCGCTGGTCGAGACCGCCTCCTTTTATCCGCATCTGACCGGTCGAGAAAACCTGGCGCTGATCGCCGGACTGCGCCGCCTGCCAGATCATGAAATCAAGCGCGTGCTTAACATCGTCGATCTCGAAAACGTTGCCAGCCGCCTGGTGAAGCACTACTCGCTAGGAATGTGCCAGCGTTTGGGACTCGCGATGGCGCTCCTTGGCCAGCCCAACTTGCTGATTCTGGATGAGCCCACCAACGGTCTTGACCCGGCTGGTATTCACGAGGTCCGGGCATTGATCCGCGACCTGCCCCAGCAGCATGGCATCACGGTTTTTGTATCGAGCCACCTGTTGAACGAGGTGGAGCAGATCGCCAGCCATATCGGCATCGTCCTGGCCGGGACGCTCGTTTTCCAGGGGACGGTCAATGACCTGCGCGCCCGATATGCCGAAACGACCACGCTGATCACCGACGATCCCGAACGCGCCCGGGATGCCCTGGCTCACCTTGGCTGGAAGGTGTCGATGGAGCGCCAGCCAAATGGCCCAGACCGGCTGAAGGTAGAGACCAATGACGCCCCCGATGTCGCACTCATCATCCAGCAGCTTGTCCAGGTGGGGACGAAGATTTATCACGCCAGCCTGGAAAAACCTTCCCTGGAAGATATTTTCCTGAAAATCACCACACCCAATTGACCAATCCGAGGATTCTATGGCTTCCTTATTATTCATCGCGCTTCACGCGGAAACGCGCAAACTCAAACGCACGTTGGCTTTCGGGCTGATCTTCCTGGCCCCGGCTGTGATCTTGCTCCTCCAGCTGGCCATGTACTGCGACCATGCCGGGTACTATCTGAGCCAGGACGGGCTCAACCCCTGGAAAACCTTTAACCAGACGATGCTCGTTTACTGGTCGTTTATGATGTTACCCCTGTTCGTCACGCTCGAATCGGCCCTGGTGGGCAACCTGGAGCATGCCCGCCACAATTGGAAGCTGCTGTACGTCCAGCCGATCCCACGCTGGACGATCTACGCCGCCAAATGGATCGTCACCGTGGCCTTGATTGCCCTCAGTATGGTCATCCTGCTGGGAATGATGCTGTTCGGCGGCAGCATTGTTCACACCCTGTTCCCAGAATATTCGTTTGACGCCGGTTTCCCCTGGCTGTGGACGCTGCGGCTACTTGGAATGGTATTTGCCGCTTCGCTGTTTATCATCAGTGTTCACGTGTGGGTCAGCCTGCGTTGGTCGAACTTTGTGGTGGCCTGCGCCACCGGTATTGCCGCTACCGTAGCCGCCGTGTTTGCCTTCGGCTCCGATTATGCCGCGTATTATCCCTGGACCATCCCCGGCATGGTCGCTACCGGTGTCACTGGCCCCGAACAGATGACTTGTCTGCTGATCGGCCTGGCCGGCGGGGTGCTGGCAGCCCTGGGTGGCATGTGGGATATTACCCGCCAGGATGTTTTTTAACCCAGGCAAAACCCGCGCGCACGCCCTGCACTACCCCATCCAGGATCTGCTGCGCGCCTGCAACCTGCCTTACCGGGTTGTCGGCGATCGCTCCGACTTCTATGCCCGCTCCGAGATCCTCGCTGCCCTGGGCTATCTGGAGCTGGCGCTAGATCCCACCAACACGCATGCATTGGAAAGCATCCTCAACTACCCGCCCACCCGGATCGGAGTGCGCCTGCGCCGCCAACTGCGCGGAGAGAACGCCCTCGCCTGGAAACACCTGGAGGATGTCGCCGGGGATCCACCCTCTTTTCCACCGCAGCTTGTCCTGCGCGCGCAGGAATTGCTGGCGTTTCGGAAACAGGGTGCTTTGATCGTGGAAGCGAACGAAACTACATCTCATAAAATAGATCGTCTGCTCTCCCTTGCCGGGATCCCCTCGTACTTGGAAGGCGAAGGTGATTTCCAGGGGATGCGTGCCTTGCGCAATTTGGCCGCTTCGGCGGCCGAGTATGAAAGTCTGGCGAAGCTCCACGACTGGATCCTGCATGGAAGAGGATCAGGATCCGGTTTCTCTCCGGGCTAGCGAACCGGTTAGCGAAACAGGTGTGCTGCGAGCAGGAGATCATACGCATACCCCATCACTATGGCCCCCACCCATAGGGTTCCGATCACCAGGGTAACCACCCGCCAGCGCGCGATGGTCAGAGCCCCGGCGATCGCACCCACGGAGGTGCCCGCGCCGCTGATGAGGAAGGCCAGCGCGGCCCCCTGGCTCATCCCACCATCGATGAGCGCGCGCACCAGCGGGAGCGACCCTTCGGTATTGATGTAGAAGGGCAGGCCCAATGTCGCCGCCAGCGGCACGCTGTAGGCGTTCCCTGTTCCAAATATCGCGGCCACCCAGGCCGGCGGGATCAAGCCATTCAACACATACCCCAGGAAGGCAAAGCCCAGGAACATCACCAGGAGCTGCCTGCCGGTGCGAACGATCTCGATGAGCCATTGCCGCGCCGTGACCGGCCGGGCGCCCGGGATCGGGGAGCAAGGTTTCTTTGCAGAGCGCTGCTCGAAGCTGGCTGCGATCGTCAGGCCAGACTCCGTTCCGCAGGTTCCTGGCCGGGCCGCGACTGGCGCTGGAATGTCATCGCTGCCCGGGAGGATGTCGATGGCAGAGCCAGGCCAGGGATCGTGCGCCAGGGCTAAACTGGCAACCAGCCCCGGCTGTCTGGCCTGGATATCGCGAACCCGGATGTTTTGGCTCGCCGCAGGGCGTGCTACCTCCGGGCATTGCCGGATCCTTCGCGGCCTCGGCTGGATTTTGGGGGTCCACCCCAGCAACCGGAATGGTCGCTGTTTGCATTGCGAAACGGGCCTGGTTGGCGAACCAGCCGCGCGCTTCAAAGAACTCCGCCAGCATTCCGCCCAGCAGCCCCAGCAGAATGGAAGAAACAAAGAAAGCCATCGCAAAGGGCCAGCCAAACAACCCCGCGCTGTAGATGAGTTCCTCCGGGGAAGTCAACGGCGAGGCGACCATAAAAGCGACGATCGGTGCCCAGGGAATGGTGTTGGCCAGCATGCCCAGGATCACTGCGGTCGTGCCACCGGAGCACAATGGCGTTGTCACTGCCACCACGGTGGCGCCGATCACGCCTACCCGCCGGTAGCGGGTGAGGAAGGCCGAGACTTTTTGCGGATTGGTGTACAGCCGGAGACCGACCGAAATCACGATGCTGACCAGCAGGAACGGCCAGGTGTGGGTAAAGGTGCTCCAGACGTTTTCCAGGGATTGGATCAGGATATCGGGTATGGAAATCATTGCATTTTCTCCTCAAAACCATATCGTTCGTTTGTATTCGAACGACATGGACGGAACACCGGTCCAATAGACGCAAAAAAAGGACCGCTATTTCGGTCCTTTTTCCCCTGCATCCCGATTTCCAATTTCCGTTTAGCGACAGCCGTGCTGCTGGTAATTCATGATCCCACCGCGGGGATCGAACTCGATTTCGAAACCATCGAGCAGCGCCTTTTTGACCTTCTGGCGCGCCCGCTGCACGCGTGACTTGGCGCCAGAAAGACTAATGCCGAGCTGGCAGGCCAGCTCCTGTTGGGTCTTGCCCTGAAAGTCCGCCTGGAGCAATGCTTCTCGATCCGGTTCGGGAAGACTATCGATCACGGCACACACATGCGGCAGCAGATGGATCGATGTTACCTCCGCTGTTTCTTCCGCCAAATCCTCTTTTATGACCAGGTCTTCCGGGAGATCCGCCCACTGCCGCCGGCTGCGGTAATGGTCGATGATGCGGTTGCGGGTAATCTGGTAGATCCAGCTTTCCAGCCGCTGCGGGTCGCGCACCGTTCCCAACTGGCGATAGACCCGGAGAAAGACATCCTGCAGAAGATCCTCTGCATCTTCTTCACTCCCGACCCGGCTGAAAATAAACCAGCACAGACAGGTATGCGTCTGCGCCCAAAGCGTTTCGAAGGTATCGGTAAAGGATTCCATAGCGAACACCACTCCGCATCTACAGCCCATTCGCGTCAGCGATACCGGGCGGAAATCGTTCCATAAGATCGCACCGGCATCACTCACCGGATCATCGTAATATAACGATCATCCCCCCGATCTGTCAACTAGCCATTGGATCAGGTTTTGTTGCCATTACCATCTTATGTGGCGCTTCCCGCAAAGATCGGCTCGCTGCACCTGGGTAAACACTGCCCACCAGATCCACTCTTCCATCCTTGAAGGCCGGCAATCCTACACAACGGTAAGATCGCTCGATCGGAGGGCGGCTACCCACCCCCCGATCCAATCGCGATACGGGAATACGTGTTTATCTGCAACAGCACGGGTGCCCTGCTGGTCAGCCAGCGAATTTCTGGCGCCATTTCGTCAGAAGGGCTGGTACAGCTGAGCAGTGTCAAATCGGGTCCATATCTTTCATGAATGAGGCGCTTTGTACGCCAGAACGATCTCCTGTCCCCATAAGCGAGCGATGAGCGAGCCGCGTGTGGGTCGATAGAATCGCTGCACATCCGTGAACCCGGCAGCGGGTAGATACGGGCTCATGAGCACCGGGCGGCAGGGCATGATGGCCCAGCCTTTCTCGTAAATCTTTTCGTAAATGGTTTTGCGTTCATCCGGTTTGCTCATGTTGACCAGAACCAATTTTCCACCCGGTTTGAGCACCCTGGCCATCTCCTGCAAGATCGGTGAAAAACCGTCCAGGGGAATCAGGTCAAACATATACCCATTGTAGACCAGGTCGAATGTCCCATCCGGGTAGGGCAGCGCCTTGGCATTCCCCTGCCGCAACTCCACCCGGTTGATCAGCCCAAGCTTTTCGAGCTTCGCTTTCGCCTGGGCCAGCATGGCATCGGATAAATCCAGGGCATCCACTTTTCCCGTTGGACCGACCGCCTGGGCGAGCCCAACCGTTCCTCGCCCGGTGCCGCAGGCCACGTCCAGAACGTGCTGCCCCGTTTCGATAACTGCGAGGCGGAGCGCTTCGGCGTGGTGTTCAACCTCAAAGCTGGCTCCGGCATCGTAGTTTGAAGCGCGCCAGGCATAATAGTTGCGAACTTTTTCCGTGTTATGGGTGGCTTCCACCATACTCGATTTCATGGGTTCATCTCCTTTTTGAATGCACCATATTTCGTAGAAGGCTTACCGCAATTTATATCGTTATTTCGGAAAATAACGATATAAAAAGGCAAAAAAATTTATGCATCCAGACAGCAGGTCAGGTAAGACTTTATCTCATCGATCTTCGCCACAATCCCGCGGCGGTCGAGCCGGTAGAACACCTCTTTTTCAACCTTCCGCGAGACCAGAATCCCTGCCCGCTTCAAGATAGCCAGATGCTCCGAAGCGGTTGACTGGGCAATCCCGGCTCGTTCCGAGACCTCCGTGATGTTATGTTCTTTCCCATCCGCAAAGATCGATAAAAAGATCTCCTGCCGCTTTTCGTTGCCGAAGGCTTTCAAGAAATCCGTCACACTTTGTGAAAATTGTTTTTGCTCATTCATTTCGTTATATTCCGATATGACTTAGTATAACGAGGTTGATCTGGTTTGTCAAGCAAAACTCTTGCTAGGCAGGGTTTTTCAATCGATACATATAACAGAAGATACATTTTGGCTGTCCGGTTTAATGGCGCCTCCCCAACGTTGCAGTTCTGTGGTTTACGGGTAATGTATTATGCGCCTGTTGTATTCGGTTCCTTTATGCCCGCCATTCAGAAGTAGCTGGTGACAGAAACCTGCCCTTCATCCGAAACCAACGAGAGCTGCGGATGTGTTACATCCGCAGCCAATACAGCCGGGCATTAATACCGCTGCAAGTAGACCAGGTGTTTTGCACAGCTATGCGCCAGTACTCTGGCGTAAGTACACGATGCTACACCACAAACATAGGATCATTTATGCCCCCGTGCACAAGACACCTGATAAATCTTGCAAAATAGATATCCGGATCGCACCCAATCTTACCCATATTTTTAAAAATCCACGATAATTATGGAAACAAACACCATAATGAACGTGGATTTTTATATTCGAGTTTTTACAATGAGGAAAAATCATGCTCAAGATCAGCGCATTTGCCGACGAAATTTCCGATGATCTGGATGTTCAGATCCAGAACCTGCAGGCAAACGATGTGGGGTATATCGAACTGCGGGGGGTGTGGGGTAAGAACGTACTCGCCCTGAGTGAAGCCGAAGTACACGCGGTGAAGCGCCGCGCCGCTGACAGCGGGATTGGTTTTTCGGCGATCGGTTCCCCGCTGGGGAAGTTTCCGATGGACGGCGATTTTACGCTGCAAATGGAAGGCTTGAAAAAAGCTCTCCAGTACGCCCAGATCCTCGAAGCGCCCTATATCCGCATGTTTTCTTTCTACCCGCCGGAAGATACGGACCCGGCCGAATCCCGTAACCAGATCCTGGACTGGCTGGGGCAGATGATCGCTGAAGCAGAAAAAACCCCGGTAGTGCTGGCGCATGAGAATGAAAAAGGCATTTACGGCGATACCGGCGCGCGCTGTCTCGACCTGTATACCGCGCTCTCATCGCCCGCTTTCACCGGCATTTTCGATTTTGCCAACTTTGTGCAGTGCGGTCAGCATCCCTACAGCGACTGCTGGCTTCAACTGAAGCCGTATATCCGCTACTTCCACATCAAAGATGCCCTGCTGGACACCGGTAAGGTGGTGCCGGCCGGGCAAGGCGATGGGGATGTGGCCCGGATTTTAGGAGAGGCCTTTGCCGCCGGTTTCGATAACTTCCTGACCCTGGAACCGCACCTTTCCGTCGCCGAAGCCAGCTACGGGCGCACTACGCCGGATTTATTCCGCACCGCCACGGATGCTTTGAAGAGAATCCTGGAGCAAGTCAATATAAAATCTTGACGCCTGGCATGCTAAAATCACGGTATCGAGGTAAAGCGTTCAAAAACACGGTCAGCGCGTTTTTGAACGGTTGATTTCCCCAATTAGAGGTAGGTACTGGTGGCTAAGAGCTCCTCATATCGTAAAGAAACCAAGGCTACAGAACAGATACGACAGAATTGGATTGCACTGCGCTGGCGCGCTGCCCGAGAATGGATTGCCTCGGAGCGGCTGCGGCGGGTGCGCACGTATATTTTTCAGGGTTATGTGCTTTTGGCGCTGCTGGCTTTCGCCGGGCTGGCCCTGCTGGCAAATACCACACCGGTTTTCCAGCCAGACGTAACCATTACGCGTAACTTGCAGGAAGAACTGCCCACCTGGTTCGGTGGGATCATGCAGGTGATCAGCTGGCCGGGGTTTCCCATCCAATCGGGGATTATGATTGCCCTGATTGTCGGGGCATTTGCAGTCATTGGGCTGCGTTGGGAAGCAATCGCCGTGCTGTTTGCCGCGATAAGCAGTACCGCAATCAATACGCTGATCAAGGTGGTCGTCTCGCGCCCGCGGCCAGGGGCCGACCTGGTACATGTATTTCAAGTGCTGAACAGTTATAGCTTTCCCAGCGGGCACGTGATGTTTTACACCACCTTTTTTGGGTTTTTGCTTTTCCTCAGCTTCACCCTGCTCAAACGTTCCTGGGCGCGCATTCTGGTCAATACCTTGTTAATCGCCTTTATTGCGCTGGTGGGAATTTCGCGCATGTACCTGGGCGAGCATTGGGCCAGCGATGTGCTGGGGGGGTATATTTTAGGCAGCCTGCTGCTGGCCCTCTCGGTCATTTTCTATCATTGGGGCAAGGCACGCTTCTTTGTTCGCCAGCCGGTTGCGCCCGCAGCAAGCCAAAAGCCGGTGCCGCACGAAGAAAAGCAAGAGATTAAAGAGGCGTTGAAGAACCCGCTGCTGATGAAAAAGGATGAGATAAAAGAAGAGGTCAGGGAGGATGAACGAAAACAAACCAAATGACCAGAACCATCCTGATCACCCTGCAGCCTGAAACGGTGCCCCCGGCCGCAATGGAGCGCATCCGCGCCATCACTCCGGACGCGCGCCTGATCGTCTCCAACCGGGCGGAAGATTTCGCATCCCTGTTGGAAGAAATTGAGATTGCGGCCGGGCATTTTCCGCCTGGCTGCATCACTCGCGCACCCGGGCTGCGCTGGTACCAGCAGTGGGGCGCGGGGGTCGACTGGCTGCTGCGCCACCCAGAAATTGCCGCGCTTGACTTTATCCTGACCAACGCGTCGGGCGTGCACGCCATCCCGATCAGCGAACACATCCTGACCTTCTTGCTGGCCTTCGCCCGCTGCCTGCCCGCCGCGATCCGCGCTCAACAGGAGCACGTGTGGCAAAAAACCGAGAATAATGCGCTGTTCGAGCTGGCCGGAAAAACCATGCTGCTGGTGGGGGTTGGGGCCATCGGCCAGCGCACAGCGCAAATCGCCAGTGCTTTGGGGATGCGCGTTCTGGGCGTACGGCGCGACTCTTCCAGGAGTGTGCCCGGTATCGAGCGCATGTTTGCACAACAAGACCTGGAAGCCGCCCTGCCGGAAGCGGACTTCGTGGTGCTCACCGTCCCGCTGACCGCGGATACGCGCGGTTTGTTTGGCGCGCAGGCATTCGCCCGGATGAAGCCCTCCGCTTACCTGGTCAACATTGGACGCGGTGGTACCGTGGATGAAACCGCGCTGATCCAGGCCCTGCAAACCGGGCAGATCGCCGGGGCGGGGTTGGACGTCTTTGCCAGCGAGCCGCTGCCGCCCGACTCAGCGCTGTGGAACATGCCCAATGTGATTATCACGGCGCATTATTCCGGCCTGACCCCGCACTACAGCGAGCGCGCGATGGGCATCTTCATCGATAACCTGGAGCGCTACATCAAAGGACAACCGCTCCGAAATGTGGTGGATAAGCAGCGCGGATATTAATCCTATAACGTACCCTCCATCGACTTTGCGTAGCCCGTCAGCTCGACATAGCCATGACCCGCGACCGGCTTGCCATCCCGCGTACCGCGAAACTGCACAGCGCCTTCCCAATAGATGAAGGACACATTCAATTCCTGGTCGGCCAGCAAGGGCTGCACATCCAGTTCCAGGCGGGCGGAGGGCACGCGCACCTTCCAGCGCGCCGGGTAGACGGCCCCGGAATGCGGGCTTTTCCAGGTATTTTCCACCTCGATTTGAAAATCTTCGCGCGCCAGATGGCGAGTTTCGCCGTCCGGCGCGATGAGCGTGCCGCTGGAAAATTCACTGATCGAGCCATCCGAGCGGCGCAGCACGTACGCCATCAGCTCAGAGCCATCGTCCAGGTGCAGCGCGAACCAATCCCAACCCACCTCGCCCTTGCTCAGCGCGGAGGTGCTGATCTCGCGGTCCATCCAGCTCGTTCCATTTACCGCGTACGAATTCTCGCCAATCGTGATCGTGCCCTGGCTTTCCAGGCGGGGCTGGCTAAAGTACAGCGAGGCGTTGCCAGGTTGGGGGCCTTTCTGGCTGTAGCCCTGGTCGCCCTGCAAGACCGGACCTTTCCGATCCACCAAACGCAAGTCAATCGCGGCGCCCTGTTCTTGCGCCCGTAAATGATATTCACTCGGGCCCGTTTGCTCGACCGACCAGTCGTGCAGCCAGACCTGGAAGGCCGGCTCAAGCGAAGCGCCCGCCAACCCCAGCGCGCCGCGCTCGAAGCGCTCAAAATAATGGAACTCGCGCGCCGAGACGTCGGTCAAGGTAAAATGGGCCATATACACCTGGCCGGCTGCCCAGGCGGAAGGACGCGAGATACGCTCCTGAGGGGTAGTGACTGCCCGCCGGAAAAAGGTCAGTTGGAAACCAAAGCGCCGGCCATCTTCCGCCGCCAGGCTGCCGGTGTAATACCACCACTCGGTTCGAAAATCCGGGTGCGGGCCAAAGGCCTGGGGGAAGACCAGTGGCTGCGGGCCTTCTACCTGGGCGTAGGTTCCAATTTTGGGCACGGCGGGCATGCCGATGACACTGGCCTGAACCGGTTGGGCCGGTTTGCGAAAAAGCATCCCCCACCCTACCGCGCAGACAACTCCCAACAGCAGCACGAAAATACCCGCGCGCGCGATTTGTTTATTCATAACGGATTACCTCAGCGGCCGCCATACGGCCCATTTTCAAGGCCGGGTAAATGCCGGCCAGCAGGGCCGCGACCAGCGCCACCGCCAGCGCCTGGAGAAACGTGGACGGCTGGAGCGCCAGCTGCAGCGTCCAGCCAAACGAGCGCCGGTTGATGACGTACACCAGGATCACAGACAGTACATAACCGGTGGGCATAGCCAGCAGCCCGGCTGCCAGGCCCATCAGGCCGGTCTCGACCATTACCAGGCGCAAGAGCTGGCGCCCGGTCAGCCCAAGCGCGCGCAAAATGCCGACTTCGCGCTGTTTTTCCATCTGCAGCAGGAGCAGCGCGTTTAGCACCCCGATAAAGGCCACCCCGGTCGCCAGGACACGCAGGGCCACGGTGATAGCAAAGGTGCGGTCAAATACCACCATCACATCGCGGCGCAGGGCGGCATTGGGCCGGATCAACAACTGCTGCTGGCCCGCCAGCTGCTCCTGCAGGCCGCGGGTCACCTGGTCGGCGTTGACCCCAGGCTGCAAGCGCAGCGCCAGGGCGGTCAGCGCATCGTCCTGCCAGTAGGAATGGTAGACATTCAGCGCCATAAACACGGTGCCTTCGGAGGAGGCATAATCGTAATAAATGCCCAGCACGCGGAAATTTTGCCAGCCCTGCCCGGTAAACAGGCGCAGCTCGCCGCCCGGCTGCTTGAGGCCCAGACGGTTCGCCAGCGGCTCGGATATCAGCACCCCACCCGCCTGCATCGCGCTCCACACCGCGTCGCGGTCAACCGCCAGGCTGGCAAACATACGCTCGCTGCCAACGTGTGGATTCTCCGTGGCTGACAGGTTGACCGTCCCCACCGGCGAATCCACGCTGGTCGAGCGCAGCGTGTCCACTCGGGCTACACCCGGGTAGGCCTGGACGGCTGCGATCACCCGCGGGTCAATCGCGGCGGAAGTGGTGGTAGCGTTGAAACCCGGCACCGTGACGTAAATGTCGCCTTGCAGGGTTTGTTCCAGCCAGACGACTACCGTGCTGCGGAAACTGTCGATCATTAAAGCCACGCCGATAATCACCGCGACGGCGACCATGAGCGCCGCCACGGCCACGGCGGTGCGGCTGAGGGAGTTAATCAGGTTACGGGGAGCCATCCGGCCGATCAACCCGAACATCCGCCCGGTCACGGGTACCAGCGCGCGCATCAACACCACCAGCAAGGCGGATGAAAACAATGCAAACCCAACCACCACCAGCAGCGTACCGATAAATCCCAGCGCCACACTGTTGGACGGAATAACGAACAACAAAACGCCCAGCCCGCTCAGCAGCGCACCTCCGAAAACAGCCCAACCGGTTGAGCGGCGAGCTTTGGCCTCCAGACCCGAGCGCAGCAGCGCGGCGCGGGGTGGAACGGAGGCAGCTTCCCAGGCAGGCAAGGCCGCGGTAAAAACCGTTGCCAGCAGACCCAGCAGCGCGCCTTTGAGCAGGCTCAGCGGCGAAAGACCCACATCCTGGACAGTGGTAACAAAATAGAGATCGTTGACCGTCTGGGTGACCATGCGCACGGTTATCTGCCCCAGCAGCAGCCCCAACCCAATGCCCAGAAGACCGCCTAACAGTCCAACCACGAAAGCTTCACTTAATACCAGCGCGAAAATCTCCTGGCGGGTGACCCCCAGGCAGCGCAGCGTACCAAAAAGTCCGCGGCGCTGGACCACCGAAAAGGTCATGGTGTTGTAAATCAGGAACAGACCGACCACCAGAGCCAGCAGGCTGAGCGCCGTCAGGTTGAGCTGGAAGGCCTGCGACATCTGCTGGATCGTACCGCTGCGCGCCGAGGCCGGCTCGACCCGGTACCCCTCCGGCAGCCAATCCGCGATGCGTTGAGCGGCGCCAGGGTCGTTTTCCGGCAGGATCAGGTCGATGCGGGTCAACTGGCCCAACTTGCCGGTCAGCTCCTGGGCCGTGGCGATATCCGCCAGGACCAACCCATCCAGGGTGCGCTGACTGAGATCATCATCCGGCACCAGCAGACCGGCAATCAGGGCGGCGCGCCGGTAGCCGCCGATCACCAGCGTCAGCGAGTCGCCCGGGCGCAGTCCGTAGCGGTCGGCCAGGGGTTTGGAAATCAACACGGCGCCTGGGCGGGTGAAAAAAGCGGTCAGGCTCTGCAAATCGGGGACCGCGGCAGTACCGGACTGGCCCAGGAAGCGGCGGAAAGGCGCGTCGGCGAAGGGGTCAATCCCCAATAGCTGCATGGGCAGGCCGCCCAACTGCGGGGAGGTAATGTATTCATCGATTACCGGGGCAGCCAATTCGACGAAATTCTGACGTTTGATGCGGGCGTACAACTGTTCAGCGACTCCACCCGACCCACCCAGGATCTGGTGGGTGGTTTTGCCGGTGACCGTTTCGGTGCTGAGCGCAAAAGCTCGCCCGGCGCTGGCATTGGCCAGGTCGATGGAAATCACCACTGCCACCCCCAGGGCAATGCCCAGGACCATCAGAACGCTTTGCCAGCGGCGCGCGCGCAGGTAGCGCCAGCCCACGTGCCATAGGGCAGCCGGGGCCCAGCCCGGCCGGTTTGAGACAGGCACGCGCATCATCCAGCCACCGTATCCGGCGCGGGAAGCGGGTTTTGTTCCACCAGGTGACCATCGTGCAAGGTGAATACGCGGTCGGCGATGGCCGCAGCTTCCGGGCTGTGGGTTACCAGCAGCATGCTCTTGCCAGACTGGCGAGTCAACCGGTCGAGCAGCGCCAGCACGTGCCGGCCGGTTTCTTCGTCCAGGTTGCCGGTGGGTTCGTCGGCCAGAACCAGGTAGGGATCGTGCACCAGCGCGCGGGCAATCGCCACGCGCTGCTGCTCGCCCCCCGAAAGCCGGTCCGGGAAGGCCGCTTTGCGGTCCACCAGGCCGACCGTCTCCAAGAGCGACTCGGCCCGCTGCAAATCCGCCGGGGTGGTGAGGCCGTTCAATTCCAGGGGGAGAATTACGTTTTCCCACACGCTGAGGGTGGGGATCAGATTGAAAAATTGGAAGATAAAACCGATGCGCTGGCGGCGGAACAGGGTCCACGCCCGTTCGTTCAGACCGGTCAGGCGGCGCCCTTCCAGGGTAATTTCGCCCTCGTCCACGCGGTCGATGCCGCTGACCAGGTTGAGCAGGGTGGTTTTCCCGCTGCCGCTTTTGCCGAGGATGGCAATCACCTCTCCCCAGGCTACATTCAGGCTCACTTTGCGGAATACGGTGCGGCTGCGGTTACCTTCCGGGTAACTTTTACTGACATTTTCCAGGCGCAAAAAATCTTGCGGTTCGTTTTTTTGCGCTGCTTTTGCCTTGGGATCGACCTGCCCATTTTTTGAGATGCTTATCGATTCGCTTCGCCTATTCATCAGGTCATTGTACCAACCCGCCTCGCTCCTGTAAAACTCTTGTATCATGGTTCTCTGGGAATTAGAAACCTGAAAAACCATGTATCATCTCAAAAATTTGACTTTGGACCTTTTCGAATATATAATATAGGTCCACATGGGGATGACAGGCTTCGACGGGAGAGGCTGGTCCCGGGTGGCGAGTCGAGAGGAGCCGACCTCGTAAAATCAGCTCAAAAAACAAGTGCCAAAAACACTTACTCCGCTCTCCCCCTCGCTGCCTAACGCAGTGAGATAGAGCAACTGGCTCTTCGAGCCACGTCAGCCGGCAACGTTCTCTGGCCGCTCGCTGGACTGGCGAACCAACGTCAGAGTGCCGTTCAAAAATGTCACGGTTTGAACGAATAGAGGGCTTTCGGGCCTGAGTGACTGGTCGTACGGCCGCCCTGTTTATTCTCGACCGTACGACGACAACAGGGATAAACTACACTCGTAGATGCTCGAGGGTCGATTCTTTCGGACGCGGGTTCTTTTAACAAAAGAATAGAGCCCCCTGGTATGGTGACATACCAGGTAAAACCCGGCTTTATCAGGAAAAGCTACCCCTTGCAAACCAAGGCATGCCAATCCTGAGGGGTGAACCCGAAAGGGGTAAGCCCTGCATCGACTCATAAACTCCTAAAGGAAATATAAATATGGAGCACTAGGGTAGGGAGGAAAATTTTTCCAAGAAGGCTTGTTTTTTAAGGAGCATCTCCTCGGTATACCGCCCGTTTCTGGGCGTGCATTCCAGGTAAGCCTGAAGAAGCAAGTCGCAGCGGCGCTGCTTACGATAAATCACCAGGTGTGGTTTCACCAGCAGGAGAAAACGTAATGCGCGCCGGTCGGTCAGCTTCCAATCAAATGAGAGTGAGTGCTGCGGTTGGCGCGGTTGTTTGGTAGAAATCGATCCGCCAAAACGTACCTGTAGCCATTCAAGCAACTCACGATCAGTAGAAGCGACTGAAACCTGGGGAGAAGGCCAACGGCCCGAATGGTTTCGAGTTACTGAAATTGAACCTTCTCCATCTAATATCCCTGCGGCATAAGCAGCCTCTATGTCGCTAATCAATGGGACCTCCTTACAATACGCCGGGGGGGTAACCGCGAACGGTTACCGAGTAACAAAGCGCGGTTACTTCATGAGATAGTCAACGCCCTGATGAAAATCAGGGGCTGTATGTGTCAATTCCCGCCATCTCCACCTTGATACAACATCCCATCGAAAGATGGGATGTTGTGGTTTAACAATCCGTCATCGGTATCAAAACCGTGCCTATGCACTGGTTGTTCGATCCAGGCGGAAAATGCGCGGATGCAGGCCGTTGATGGTGAGCGGGATCACATCCTCAACGGACCAATCCGGCGAGGCTTCCAGCAGGGAGGTCATTAAGCGGATTTCGTGGGTCAGCAGGACGGCGCGCCCGCCCAGCCGGGTGACGCGGGCGGCTTCCCTTAATAGTTCCGGGTAGAGCGGGACATTTTCCTGGTGCGAGCCCACGTCGTGATCAAAGGGTAGATCGGCGCAAATGATATTTACGCTGCCATCTGCCAGCGGCAGTGCCCGCGAATCCCAAGGGTAAACCTGGATGCGGGCTGCATTCCCACTGGCGGCGATGTTTTCCCGCGCGCAGCGCAAGGCTTCTTCATTTACATCACAGCCGATCAAGCGCCCGGCGGTGGCAGCGGATGCGCGCTCGATCAACAGCGTGCCTGAACCACAAGCGAGGTTCAAGAAAAGATCATCCCCGGCGGGCCGGGCAAGCAGGGCCATGGCATGCGCCACGGCCGCGTTTAACGCACCTTCATAATCACACACGCGCCATTTGCGCGCGGAGAGCGGGCGCGGCGACATGCGCACCAGCACATCCCAACCTTCGCTGCCATCCAGCGGATGGCGCACGCGCACCAGCAAGTCGCCGTCCCCCTGGACGAGTTCCAGGCCAAACTGGGCCGCGACTGCTTCTGCAAAACGCGCCATCACCGTTGAATCAGACCCGGCGGCGGCCAAATGCAGGGTGCGGTAGGCGCCGCGTGGGGACAGTTTCACCACCTCGGTTACCTGCTGGACAATGGCCTGAAAATTTTGGTGGCCCAGCAGCGCGCGCGGGCGCGGAACCGGGAATTGCTGGACGGAGAACAACGAAAGCAGGCACTTTAATTGCAGCAGCCGGGAGGTTTTACCGGTATAGGCGAACTGGAGCACACCCGGCCATTGGGCTGGCGGGTGGAGTAGTTTTTCTTGCCCGCCCAGCCGCGTGCGCAGCTCGGCGGAGGCGATCGCTTCAAGTCCTTCTGGAACCGCGCCTTCAAAGATCGGTGTATCCATGGCATGCCTCTTTCAGTCGATGTGGTTTCGAACCCATTGTAACGCAGGCGGAGGCTTGCAGCCTCCGGCTTACCGTTTGCCAGGCAGTGCTGGATCTTTTCGCGCCTGCTTCGGCGGAAATCAAAGGCAGCAGGGTTATCGTTACCTGCTCGCCGATCGGCGGACGGCTCACTTCTTATAACAAATCAGACCCTTTAGATAGGCCCCCTCGGGGAAATTCAAGGCGATGGGGTGGTCGCTGCCCTGGGTCATTTGCTCGATGATCAGCGCGTCTACCCCGGCATCCAGCCCCGCGCCGATAGACAATCTTTTGGAACAGTTCCGCCGAGATGCCGCCCGAGCAGGAAAAGGTAAACAGCAGCCCGCCGGGCCGCAGCAGCTGGAAGGCCAGCAGGTTGATATCCTTGTACCCACGCGCGGCGCGTTCCGCCTGGGCGGCAGTGGGGGCGAACTTGGGCGGGTCGAGCACGATCAGATCGTAGCTGCGCTGCTGGTCGCGGAAGGCGCGCAGCGCCTGGAAAGACGTCCGCTTCCAGCCATTCCACATTTGGACCATCCAACCCATTGCGGGCCATATTCTCGCGCGCCACGGACAAGGCTTCGCCAGACGTGTCGATCGACAGCACTGAGCGCGCCCCCCCGCCCAGCGCGTATACGCTGAATGCGCCGGTGTAGCAAAAACAGTTGAGCACATCCCGCCCGGCGGAGCACTGGCCCAGGCGCAGGCGGTTTCGGCGCTGGTCGATGTAAAAACCGGTTTTCTGGCCATGGGTTGGGTCAACGATAAACTCAAAGCCCCCTTCCCGGATCACCAGTGGGGCAAACGGGCCATCTCCACGCAGCGGACCCTCGCGCTGCGCCAGGCCTTCCAGCTGGCGCACCTCCACGTCTGAGCGCTCGTAAATATTCTGGATGCCGGTCAGGTCGACCAGCTGCTCAAGCAGCGTATCCCGCCAGAGCTCGGCCCCGGTGGAGAGGAACTGTACGACCAGCAGGTCCGCGTACCGGTCAACCACCAGGCCGGGCAGCCCATCCGACTCGGCGTGCACCAGCCGCAGCGCGTTGGTTTCGCTTTCCAGGACGAGCACCCGGCGCAAATCCAAGGCGGCCTGCAGGCGGCGGCGGAAGAAGTCCGCGTCGATCTTCTCCGTTTCATCCCAGGACCACATGCGCGCGGCGATCTTCGAGTCCGGGCTGTAGGCTGCCCAACCGAGGAAATTGCCCTGCGGGCCGCGCACAGCCACCGTCTCACCCGGATCGGGTTTTCCCTGGAGCTGGGCAATCGAGCCCGAAAACACCCAGGGATGGTGGAGCAGAACAGAGCGTTCGCGGGTAGGCCGCAGTAAAAGCGATTTCATGAAAGTAACGTCAGCAGCCCGGCTTCATCCAGTACTGTCACCCCTAATTGGCGGGCCTTTTCCAGCTTGGACCCGGCGTTCTCCCCGACCAGCAGATAATCGGTCTTTTTACTGACACTGTCGGTGACCTTGCCGCCGTTATTCTGGATCAGCTCTTTCGCCTGCTCGCGCGAAAAGGTAGGCAGGGTGCCGGTGATGACAAAGGTCTTCCCCTCCAGCGGCATGGGGCCACTATTTTCAGAACCATTTTTCCCTGAGGTTGGCCAGACACCAAAGTCGTGCAGTTTTTGAATCACCTGCTGGTTAGCCGGGCGGGCAAACCAGTCGACAATGGCTTTGGCCGTGTTGGGCCCAACGTTATCGATGCGCACCAGGTCTTCCACGCCGGCCTGGCTGAGCGCTTCCAGATCTCGAAAATGACGCGCCAGATCGTTCGCCAGCACTTCACCGACGCTGCGGATGCCCAGGGCGTTGATCAGCCGGCCCAGCGGGCGCTCGCGGGATGCCTGCGATGGACTGGATCAGGTTATCCGCCTTTTTCTCGGCGAAGCCTTCCAGCTTGAGCAGATCCTCTTTTTTCAATGCGTACAGGTCGGCCAGGTCATGCACCAGGCCAGCCTCAACCAGTTGGACAACGATGCGGATGCCCAGACCAACAATATCCATCGCGCCGCGCGAGACAAAATGCTCCAGGTTGCGCACCAGCTGCGCCGGGCAGGCCGTATTGACACAGTACCAGGCCACCTCGCCCTCGATGCGCTCGACCGGCTGGCCGCAGGTCGGGCAGACTGTGGGCGGCTCCCAGGGCTTTTCGGTGCCGTCGCGCACATCCACCACCGGGCCAATCACGTATGGGATCACCTCGCCGGCGCGCTTGACCAGCACCCGGTCGCCTATGCGAATATCTTTCTCGGAAATGTAATCAAAATTATGCAGCGTGGCCTGCTTGACGATCACCCCACCAATCTCGACCGGCTCCAGGATGGCGTAGGGGGTCAGCACCCCGGTACGGCCCACATTCACGCCGATATCCAGCAGCTCGGTGGTTTTTTCTTGGGCTGGGAACTTGTAGGCAATCGCCCCGCGCGGGTCCTTGCCGACAAAACCCAGTTCGGCTGCCAGGCGCAGATCGTTGATCTTGATCACGATCCCGTCCGCCTCAAAGGGCAGCTCATCGTGCAGCGTACGCCAGCGCTCGATCGCCTCGATGACACAGTCAAAGTTGGCGCAGTACTCCGCTTTCTCCGAGACCGGAAATCCCAGCGCCTTGAGATACTGCAGCAGCTCCCACTGCGTCTGCGGGAGTGGGACCCTGCGCGGTGACGATCTGGTAGGTCAGCAGGCGGATCGGGCGCGAGGCGGTCAGGTTCGGATCGAGCTGGCGCAGCGAACCGGCAGCGGTGTTGCGCGGGTTGAGATAAGTGCGCTCGCCGGCCTCCTGCAGGCGCTGGTTGAGCTTCTCGAAATCGGCTACATTCATATAGGCTTCGCCGCGCACCACCAGAGACGCGGGCGGTTTCGGGTCACTTCGCATCCACCGGGATGCGCAGCGGCAGCGCGCGGACGGTGCGCAGATTGGCGGTGATATCCTCACCGATTTCGCCATTGCCGCGCGTGGCTCCCAGCGCGAACACTCCATCCTGATAATGCAGCACCACCGATAGCCCATCGATTTTCGGCTCGATCACAAAATCCGCGGTTTGCACCCGGTCATCCAGCCGGATCACGCGCTCGTACCAGGATTTCAAATCATCGAGATTGAAGGCATTGTTCAGGCTAAGAATGGGGCCAGGATGGGGTACTTTGGTAAATTTATCGGCAATCGCGCCGCCCACCCGCTGGCTGGGCGAGTCGGGGGTGACCAGCTCGGGGTGCTCGGTCTTCAATTTCCCGTAAGCGGTTCATCAACCGGTCGTACTCAGCATCGCTGATCACCGGGTTATCCAGGACATGATAACGATAGAGATGGAAATGAATTTCCCGCTTTAACTGTTCGAGTTCTTGAAGGATACCGGGCTCGTTCACCATATTATCTCCTGGTTATAAAATCGAATTTATTGTACCATTGGTTCTATCCTGCCCGCCATCTGCAGATCGCGAAGATCTGGCAGATCACATAGATCTGGCAGATCACGAAGATCTGGCAGATGACATGCGTCTGGGAGAAATGACTGCTATTCAGTTGCCTCACGGTTGGGTTGATGCTAAACTAATAACCGGTAGGATTTATGGTTGGGTATTAAAAAAGATAAAACCGATTTCTCTGGTCACCTGGACGGCGGTTGGCTGGATGGTTAGAAGGGCTGTGCCGTTTCCTTGTCTGAAAATGGAGGTGCAATGAACGCTGGCCGGATCGTCGCTTTTATCGCAGCGGGCTTATGCCTGTTATTTGGAGTGCTGTTTATTATGGCCACCTTTAGCCAGCAGGGCCAGCTTGGCTGGCTGCTGGTGGGGATTGTTTTAGTCGCCATCGCCTTCGGCCTGATTTGGTTTGCGTCCCGCAAGCCAAAGGTGGAACTGCCTGACAATGTTACCTATAAAGTCGATCTATCTGGGGATGTTAGCCTGGAAACGATGAAGTGCAAGTCTTGCGGGGGCGCGTTGTCTTCGGAAAATATTAAGATGGTTGCCGGGGCGCCAGTGGTTACCTGCCCGTACTGCGGCAGCACCTACCAGCTTGCGGAAGAACCAAAATGGTAAAGGGTTTGTTTCTATTTTTATGAAAGCTTTGCTTTCATAAAAATAGAAACGTTAAATAATTCAGGGAGTGAAGAATGCCAGAAAAGACAAAAACACGCGGGGGTACGCGAACGGCATGGCGCTGGGCCGGGGGGCTGCTGGCGCTGGTGGGGCTGCTTGTTTTTAGCATCCAGCCGGTGCTTGGCCTGGCTTACCGCTTCGCTGTACCGCGCTCTACTGCGGATGTGTATATCAACGAGGACGGGACCGCTTCAATCGCGTACACCTATACTTTTACCAACCAGCCTGGGGCGGACCCAATCGACGCGGTGGACATTGGCACGCCGACCACCAGCTACGATCTGAACAGCGTCAGCGGGACGATTGACGGGCAGCCCGTCGACAGTATTGAGAAATCGCCCTACGTCGACCCAGGTGTCGCGCTAAACCTGGGCAGCCGCGCTATACCCGCCGGCGCTACCGGTGAAGTGCAGGCGCGCATTGGCACCGTGCGGCGGATGCTGTTTAAAGCAAGCTCCAAAGAGGCTGAACCATACGGCAGCTTCCAGTTCCAGCCGAACTATTTTGGTTCGGAGTTTGTGACCGGCGAAACGGATATGACGGTCACGCTGCACCTGCCGCCCGGGCTGAAACAGGAAGAACCGCGCTATTTTCCGCCCACCAACTGGCCGGGAGAGCAGGAACCCGAGTCTGGATTTGACGATCAGGAGCGCGTGTTTTATCGCTGGCACGCCGCCAACGCCAACAGTTCCGCGCAGTACACCTTCGGCGCGGCCTTCCCGGCGCGGCTGGTCCCAGAAGGCGCTCTGCTGACCGAGACCCCAAAGATCAACTTTAACTTTGAGAACCTGTGCCCCTGGTTGTTCTGCCTGGGCTTTGCCGGCTTTACCATCTTCTCGATTTACACCGGCATCGTCGGGGACCGCAAGCGCAAGCTAAAGTACCTGCCCCCGAAAGTATCGGTGGAAGGCAATGGCATTAAGCGCGGCCTGACGGCCGTGGAAGCGGCCCTGTTGATGGAACAGCCCATGGATAAGATCCTGACCATGATTCTGTTCTCGGTAGTCAAAAAGGGCGCGGCGCAGGTGGTCACGCGCGACCCGATGAAATTAGAAATCACCCAACCTGCCCCGGCTGACATGCGCACCTATGAGACTGACTTTCTGACCGCGATGGCGTTTGAAAAGCCGATCGAACAGCGCCGCGCGTTACAGGATATGATGACCAACCTGGTTAAGAGCGTTTCGGAGAAAATACGCGGTTTCAGCCGCAAAGATACGGTTGCCTATTACCAGGATATCATGACCAAAGCCTGGCAGCAGGTGGAACAGGCTAACACGCCCGAAATGAAGATGCAGATGTATGATGACGCCATGGACTGGACCATGCTAGACCGCCGTTTCGACGACCGCACGCGCGATACGTTTGGCTCGGGCCCGGTGATTTTACCCGGCTGGTGGTGGCGCTTTGATCCAACCATTGGCGGCGGCGCCCGGCCAACGGTTTCCACCTCCGGGCCTGCGGGGCCATCCGTCTCTACCGGCGGCAACCGCCCTCCGACGGGTACTTCCATGCCCAGCCTGCCCGGCTCAGATTTCGCGGCCTCGATGGTCACGGGCATGCAGGCGTTTGCAGGCAACGTGGTCGGCGACCTGACCGCCTTTACGGGCGGCGTAACGCAGAAAACCAACCCACCACCCGTTCCTACCAGCAGCGGGACGCGCGGTGGAGGCGGCGGGCGTTCTTGCGCGTGTGCCTGTGCGTGCGCCGGCTGCGCCTGCGCCTGCGCCGGCGGCGGGCGATAAGGACCGCGCGGCATGCAATTCTTGAGCAACCTGCGTTCGCGGATTCCGCTCGGTTGGCCGGGCAAAGCCCTGCCCGGTGGTAACGGCCTGCCCGCGCTCCCTGGAGCAGGCGTGTACCATTACCTGCGCGAAACAACCGCCGGAAAAGCCCGCATCCACCTGCGCCTGGAAAGCGACGGCCGCGGGCTGCTGCTGGTGAACGCCAGCCGCGCCTATCACCTCAACCCCACCGCGGCCTGTATGGCATACCTGAACCTGGAGGGGCACGCCGAAGAAACCGTCCGTTCAGGCGCTGGTGCGCCATTTTCGAGTATCCAAAGCCGCCGCGCGCCAGGATTACCAGGCTTTCACCGGTCAGCTGGCGGTGATGATCAGCCCGGATGAGCACTGCGCCGATTTGCGAGCTGGACCTGGAAACCACGGCGCCTTTCTCCGACCGGCCTTCCGCGCCTTACCGCATGGACCTGGCGCTTACCTATCGCTGCAACAATGACTGCGCGCACTGCTACAATGCCCGCCCGCGCCAGCACCCCGAGCTGAGCACCGGGCAGTGGAAGCATATTCTCGACCGGTTGTGGGAGATTGGCATCCCGCACATCGTCTTTACCGGCGGCGAGCCCACCCTGCGCCCCGACCTGCCCGAGCTGATCGCCCATGCGGAACACAACGGCCAGATCACCGGCATCAACACCAACGGGCGGCGCTTGAAGGACCCGGCTTTCGTGCAATCCCTGGTGGATGCCGGGCTGGACCACGTGCAGATTACGCTCGAATCGCATGACGCGGCCATCCATGATGCCATGGTACATGCCACTGGGGCCTGGGAAGATACGGTGGCAGGGCTGCAAAAACGTTCTGGCGACACAACTGTACGTGATGACCAACACCACCCTGCTGCGCCTGAACGCGCCCTTCCTGGCCCAGACGCTGGATTTCCTGGCCGAGACGCGGTGTGCCAACCTGGGACTGAACGCGCTGATCTATTCCGGGCGCGGCCTGGAGGTCGACACCGGGCTGCCAGAGGCGGAACTGCCGCCCCTGCTGGACCTGGCCCGCGCCGCCACCGACCGCCACGGTCAGCGCCTGATCTGGTATACCCCCACCCAGTACTGTCACTTCGACCCGGTGCAGCTGGACCTGGGCGTCAAAGGCTGCACCGCGGCGCTGTACAACATGTGCGTTGAGCCAGACGGCAGCGTGCTGCCCTGCCAGTCGTATTACCAGCCGTTGGGCAACCTGCTGCTGGACCCCTGGGAGCGCATCTGGAACCACGAGCTGGCCGTTGCCCTGCGCGAGCGGCGCAACCTGCCCATCGATTGCCAGGCCTGCGCGCTGCTGGTGGAATGCGGCGGAGGCTGCCCGCTGGCACGCCAGGCCAACCCGCACCTGCGCCCGCACACCATCTACGCCGATGTTCCTGGAGTCCAACCGCAACCCGCCTCAGACCCAGTGAATGCAGCAAGAGGCGAAAGCCACACCGAGGAGGAATTATGAACCGGATTTGTAAATTCTGGGAGCGCTTCTTCCCACCGATCCAGACCACTGCCGGCCGGCGTCTATCATTACCAGGCACCTGCCGATGCCCCCTTCCCTTACCGCCTGCACCTGCGCATTGAGCCGGATGGGCACGGCATCCTGATCGTCAATGCCAGCACGGTGGTGCATCTGAACAACACGGCTGTCGAATATGCCTACCACCTGGTGAAAAATACGCCCGAAGAGCAGGCGGTAACCGAAATCGCGAAACGCTACAATGTGCGCAAAGACGTGATCCGGCGGGATTATCAGAATTTGATCGACCGGCTCAAGACGCTGATCGAAACGCACGATCTCGACCCGGTCGCCTTCCTCGACTTCAGCCAGGAAGCGCCCTACACCGGCGCCAGCTCGGCGCCCTACCGCCTGGACTGCGCGCTGACCTACCAGCTGCCAGAGGATGCGCAAAGGCCATTACGCGCCGCTGGAACGCGTCGCACGCGAATTGCTGAGCGAGGAATGGCAGACCATCCTGGATAAGGCCTGGGAGGCGGGCGTCCCGCAGGTGATTTTCACCGGCGGCGAGCCCACCTTGCGCCCCGACCTGGCCGAACTGATCGCGTACGCCGAAAAATTGGGCATGGTCGCCGGGCTGATCACCAACGGCTTGCGCCTGTCGGAGAGCAAATACCTGCACGAGCTGCTGCAGTCGGGGCTGGACTACATCATGCTGCTGCTGGACCCGGACGAAGACCAGAGCTGGGAGGCGCTGCGCGATACGCTGGCCGAGGATATCGCCGTGACCGTTCACCTGACGCTCACGCACGGCAGCCTGGCGCGCTTTGATGAAGTGCTGGACCGCCTGGCAAAGATGGGCGTGCAAAGCATCTCGCTCAGCACGGATACGCTCGGGCTAAAAAACGAACTGAGAGCCAAACAGGCTCAGATCGCCGAACGCCAGCTGCGCCTGGTGTGGGATCTGCCGGTTCCATACTCCTCTTACCACCCCGTGGCGGTCGAACTGGCGGAAGAAATCCCAGACGTGGATGTGAGCTTCACCGGACCGGGCAAAGCCTGGCTGTATGTGGAGCCGGATGGGGATGTGCTGCCCGGCCAGAGCTATTACCAGGATGTGCTGGGCAACCTGCTCACCGACCCCTGGGAAACCATCTGGCAGAACGCCTCGCTTAAATGAGCCTGTCCCCGCAGGACTGGCACAGCCGCTTTCTCCAGCAGTCCGGCTGGACCCGGCCGCTGCGCACGTATCTGCTCGCGCGCCTGGGGCTTACCCCTGCCAGCCGCATCCTGGAAGCCGGCTGCGGTACCGGGGTCATTACCGCCGCGCTGCGCGCGGATACGCCGGCGCGGGTGTTTGGACTGGATCTTAACCCGGCGTATTTACGCCTGGCCCATCAAAATGACCCCGCCACATTTTATTCGAATGGGAACGCGCTGCACCTGCCTTTCGCGGAGGATAGCTTTGACGCGGTGGTGTGTCACTTCTTCCTGCTGTGGGTTTCGCAAGCCGCCGGCGCGGTGGAGGAAATGCTGCGCGTCACGCGCCCGGGCGGAGCGGTCATCGCGTTTGCCGAGCCGGACTACGGCGGGCGGATCGATCATCCACCGGCGCTGGTAGAACTGGGCCGCCTGCAGGCCGAAGCCCTGCGCCAGCAGGGCGCGGACCCGGACATGGGACGCAAGCTTTCCGGGCTGTTCCATGACGCCGGCTTGCGGGATGTGGAAACCGGCGTGCTGGGGGCACAGTGGCAGGGCCGGCCATCGCCCGAGGAGACCGGCTCGGAATGGGCGACTTTGGAGGCCGACCTGGCCGGAAAGTTTCCGGCCGGCCGGCTGCGCGAGCTGCGCCGCCTGGATACCACCGCCTGGCAAACCGGCCAGCGCGTGTTATTCGTGCCCACCTTTTTCGCAGCGGGCAGGAAGTAATTACCGGTTAAAATCAGCGCTCACCTTAACGATAAAAAGGGATGGACCGCATCTGTATTCGCGCGATCCATCCCTTTTCTTATGGAATTCTCAACCAGCGTCTATCGGGTAATGATGAGCTGGGGTGCGTTGGCGCCTGATTCTTTGGAAGCGATGCTGACCCCATTGTTCGAGCCGCCGTAAAGCGCTATACTAATGCGCCCCCGGGAGCCGTCATTGTCCTTGTCATCATCATCGTCCCCTTCACGATCATCATCGTCACCATCTTTCTCTTCACCAGCGTTCGCACTTTTCACGAAGGAAGTGACGTCGACCGTAATCCACTTGCCGGCCGCAGGTATGGGAGATCTGGCAACGAAATCACCGGCGCCGGACGCATTTGAAAAAGTGAGCCTTCGCTCATCCCAGTTGTTCCGCTTATATTCGCGGACGGAAAAACCGGTATCCGATTCTTCCACAACATAAACCCGCAGTTCGGCCTTACGGATCGCGCGAACATTCACACCGCGCAGGTCAAAGCGTATATACGCCCGGTATAAGGGATCCTTATCGATGCGCAGGAAGTCGCGGGTGCCATAGTTCTTCGACCGGTTCGCCTGACTGGTAAAGGTATCTGCTTCTGGCGTCAGCACCAGGGTACTGACTGTGGGCGTCACGCCAGGGGTGCCGGTAGTAGATTGAGTTGCAGTAGCGACGCTGGTAGCATTGCTAGTAGCGATGCCAGTGGCAGTACCAGATGGAACAACCAGGACGGTTGGAGTTTGAGTTGCCGTATGGGTTGCCGTATTGGCAGGTACAGCCGTATTGGTCGCGGTACGAGTATTGGTCGGAATGGGCGTCGCGGTCTGCGTCCTTGTCGGCGCCGCCGTCCGCGTTACCGTTCTCGTCGGTGTCGCCTGCTGGATGGGCACGCTGCTGGAGTCACCTGGGAAGGTGAGCGCGTTAATTTCAGCAAGGTTGGTAAACCCGTCGCCATCCGAGTCCTGATTTTGAATCGCGACGGCGGCGGCCCGACTCCGGCCATTGTTAAGGTAGGCGCGGCCAAAGGAATTCAGGGTAGAACCGGATGTATGGCATAGCGTGCAGGAATCCAGGTCGGTTCCGGTGATGCTTGGAAAAGCGGCGCGTACATTGGCAAGGTCACTGCTCACCGCCTGCACCGGCTGTGGCGATTGGGCAAAGACCAGCCCCAACACCAGCAGGATCGCACCGGTAAACATAAAGAGAATCGAAAGGACTTTCTGTGTCACCTTCTTGGGAATGTGCATTTGCATTTGCATTTGTTCCTCCTACCGTGTAATGTAAAAAATGGGAAAGCATTTGCCCCCTTCCGTCAGGTGATACCAAACAAAGCCAGTGGACTTCATTTACCACCGTATTCTGTTTTGTGAAAACGCTGTAGCGTATCAGATCTCCTAAAACCCTCCCGCGGTTAAAATTCATACCTCATCCCATGGATATGGATCGCTGTCATTAACGGATATTTATGATGGGATTTATATGGAGCGATCTTATGCGAGGCTGACATTCCAGGAGCGCAGCTCCCCGACAGCGGCTTCAACCAACCGGGGAAGCGCCGCGGAAACCAGAGGGGAGAGTTCCATGCCCCAGTCGATCTGGGCGGGTTGGATGCCCCATAACACCACCTGTTCCGGCATTGCTCCGCGCAGCGCGCTGGCGGCCAGCAAATCTTGCAGCCCTAACTGGTGCATCGACATCTTTTGGGACAGCGCGGCCGGGATTTGGCTCCCTTCCAGGCGCATCAGGTGACCCGGCGGCTGGTCCGAACGAACCGCATCCAGGATTAGCATGCGAATGCCTGTGGTGAAATAGGCCAGCAGATCCAGGCCCAGCGTACCGCCATCCAGCGTTTCGACCGCGGGCGGAAGCCGGTACTGATTGCACAACGCCTCTACCGCGCGCACGCCAACGCCTTCATCTTGAAAGAGGATGTTCCCCAGGCCCAGCACAAGGATGCGATTTTCCGCCATTTCATTCGCTCCCACTAATAATGCTCGACCCATACGCGCATCACCTCGTTGCTGTTCGGGTCAACGATATGGACGGCGCAGGCCATGCAAGGATCAAAGGAGTGGATGGTGCGCAGCACTTCGAGCGGACGGGTTGGGTCGGCCACGGGGACGCCAATCAGCGCCTCTTCCCACGGACCGCGCGCATCGGCTGCATCGCGCGGAGAACCGTTCCAGGTGGTGGGGACCACGGCCTGGTAATTCTCAATTTTGCCGTTCAGGATATGCACCCAATGGCCGAGACCGCCGCGGGGCGCTTCGGTCATGCCATAGCCCCAGGCCTCAGCGGGCCACTGGGCGGGTTCCCACTTCGTGCGGTTGTGGATTTCCAAATTTCCATGGGCGATATTGTATTCCAGCTGGTCAAGCCAGCCGGTCATTTGCTCGGCGATTGCGACGGTTTCAATGCCGCGGGCGGCAATGCGGCCCAGCGTGGAAAACAGCGCGCCGGGTTCCAACCCTAAGCCTGCCAGCACCCAATCGGTGATCTTGCGGATGCGCGCGTGCCCGGCGGCGTAAGCCACTACCACCCGCGCCAGTGGACCGACTTCCATCGGCTGGTTGTTGTAGCGCGGCGCTTTCAGCCAGGAGTATTTTTGCTCCCCGGCCAGCGTGTCAAACGCCTTCTGCGGGCCGGTATAGTTGGGCGCGGTTTCGCCCTGGTAAGGATGCTTTCCAGCCGAATCCCCATCGCCATAGGCATACCAGGAGTGCGCGATGTATTCCTGGATCAGTTTTTGGTCAACCGGCTGAGGGGCCTTGCCGATTTCCTTATTCATCACAATCCCCTGCGGCATCCACAGGTTCGCGGGTCCGCTTGCGCTGCTGGTCGGGAAATCGCCAAAGGAAAGGAAGTTGCCGTACCCGCCGCCGGTGTTGGCCCATTCTTTATAAAATGAGGCAATCAGCATCAAGTCGGGGATATAGACCTTATTTACAAAATCCAGGCCGTTCTTCACCATCGCGCGCAGCTCGGCGATACGGGCCGGGGTGATCGAACCGGCGGCAGAAGGGTCCACCGGGGCGGCCATACCGCCCACCAGATAGGTCTGCGGGTGCGGGTTCTTCCCGCCCAGCCGGGCATGGATTTTGATGTACTGGGTTTGCCATTCGAGGGCTTCGAGATAATGGGCCACCGCCAACAGATTGCCTTCCGCCGGCAGGCGGTAAGCCGGGTGACCCCAATATCCATTGCCAAACAAGCCCAACTGCCCGCTGTTGACAAAGTTCTGCAAGCGGTCCTTGATGCCCTGGAAATATTCCGGGCTGGAATTGGGCCAGTCGGAAATGGAGCGGGCCAGGGCGCTGGTCTTGGCGGCATCCGCCTTGAGCGCGCCGAGCAAATCGACCCAATCCAGCGCGTGCAGATGGTAGAAGTGAATGACATGGTCATGCACAAATTGGGCAGCTTCGATCAGGTTGCGCATCAGGCGCGCGTTATCGGGGATGGTTACGCCCAGCGCGTTTTCTACGGCGCGAACGGAGGCGATGGCGTGAACGGTGGTGCAGACCCCGCAGATGCGCTGGGTAAACACCCAGGCGTCGCGCGGGTCGCGGCCTTTCAAGATCAGCTCCAGACCGCGGAACATGGGGCCGGTGCTCCAGGCATTTTCGATGCTGCCATTGGCTACTTTTACTTCGATCCGCAGATGGCCTTCGATGCGGGTCAATGGGTCGATCACTACCATCTGATTGGGGGGTTCCACGGTTGGCCCCACTGCTTGAACGATGGGCAGGTAAACCTTGTTGCCGCCATCGGTTGTGTTGTTTTGGTTTTCAGTCATAATCGCTGTTCCTTCCGTTAATCGTTCACGTTCCACCCGTAGAAGGGGGTCATCTTGTCCCAGAAACGCTCGCCGGTGCAGCCAACGCAGCCATGACCCGCCTCAACCGCCCAACAGGTGCCCCCGTTAAATTTAACGGTGGGGCAGTTCGAGTAGGTGACCGGACCGCGGCAGCCCATCGACATGAGACAGCCCGCCGAGCGGTGCGTTGGGTCGCCGTAGGTTGCGGCCTTATCGCGCCCCCGGCGCGGACAGCGATCGTGAACGGACTGGCCATACGCAAATTTTGGGCGGCGTTTGGTGTCAAGCGCCGGGAGGGCATGGTTGGTCAGGTAAAAAACAATGGTCGCTACCAGGTTGACCACATTACCCGGGCACCCAGGAATATTGACCAGGTTCGCCAGGCCGGGGAGCGCGTCCTTGACGCCTTTTGCGCCGGTTGGGTTCGGCAGGGCGGCAGCCAGGCCGCCTTCCCAGGCGCACGTGCCAAAAGCAACGGTGAGCAGGGCCTGGCTGCACACTTCTTGGGCAATGCTGAGTGCGGTGCGCCCGCCAATGGTGCAGAAATAGCCGTTCATCCCGGTGGGGATCGCGCCTTCTACCACGCAGATATATTGACCGGCAAATTTCTTAATCGTATCGCTGCGCGATTTTTCCGCGCCGGCCCCCGCCGGGACCATCAATGTTTCGTGATAATCAACCGACAGCACATCCAGGATCAATCCGGTCAGGCCGGCATCTGTCGTCGCTGGAACGGCCGCATCCGGCCGTTGATAGGCGCGCAAGAATGACTCGGTGTCGCCCGTGCAGCCCTGAAATTCGAGCCAGACCACCGGCAGCCGCGGCGCGGACGCCAGGGCTTTTGCGATCATACCGGCGGCGCTAGGCGGCAGGTTGAGCGCGACGGCCATCACGCCACAGAACTTGAGAAACTGTCTCCGCGTTACCCCCCGTTTCGCGAGCTTATCCGTTAAGGATTGTTGGTCTTCCATTGATACCTCCTCGAATGGATTTGGGTGGAGATTTCGGGTTTTGCTGATACGGAGAACGGGCCGTGAAAAATGGAGCGTGCATGATTGGTATCAGACAAATGGGAGTTACTTTATCGCAACCCACATCTTACCAGATACAAATCATGAATAACCGTATAAATAAGGTGAAAATTACGAAATGACTTTATGATTTTGAAAGGTGGGGGGAAACAGCCGCTGCAAAAGGGCAAATATATCTTTGCGGAAAAGGTTGTCAAAACCACAAAACGAGGCTATAATACACCTCGCCGGAAGAAATCGGGGCGTGGCGCAGCCCGGCTAGCGCGCTTGCATGGGGTGCAAGAGGTCGAAGGTTCAAATCCTTTCGCCCCGACTAAAGACAAGTATCATAGTAAAAGAGCCATTGTAATAGGTCTGAGATTAGCTAAGACGTAACAAGTCTGATAATCTCAGACTTATTACATTAAGCCATATGGTTCTTTAAGGTTAACGAATTTTGCTTATATGCCTTCCCCCTATTCTCTAAGAATAGGAAAATTATATTCCAGAAGGGGGTTAACCGGGTAAACTCTACTTCGGAAAATATCATTCTTCTATTTTTTGTATGGCTTTATCATTATATGCGGTATAAAATTATCCTCAATTAACAACCAACGAGGAGACACTAAACCATAATGGCTGAAGTAGATAAAACTTCTGTTTCGATAAGGTTTTCCGGAGAGGGTTTAAACCCTGAGGAAATCGGCAGTTCGTTACGTTTCAAAGAATCAGAAAAAACCGAATCAACCATCAATACCTTGAAAAGCGGTAAAGTTGTTTGGGTAATAACATATTTAAATCAGGAGACCATACCTCTTGAAAAGAAAATTGAGGAACTTTTAGTTTTATTCACCAATGATATTAATATTTGGAATGAGGTTACGGGAATTGCCAAAGCAGATATTTTCTGCGGTTTATTTTTAGACGGATGGAATAAAGGATTTGAGTTATCACCCAATACAATGAGGAAATTATCAGACCGAAAATTAAAAATCGGTTTTGATATTTATGCTCCAACCGATTCATGGTATAAATTCACGGAAGAGTCAAACCACGTTTGAAGTAATCTTTGATAGAAATGTTAAAGAACTCATAGCCCTAAAATTAGCATTATCGGGCTGATAACATGCTTTTTGTTTGTTGATAATTTCTTATTATCGGAAGCAATTTAAAGGCTGTTCTTGTGGGATTGCTCCAGTAAGGTTTTTGAGTGTTTTATTGTCGTTGAAACTCCCCCAAAATAAAATGTTTTGAAATTTCTATAACGTTCCGTTCTTTTTATCCTCACTTGAGAAGAAAGGATTTACCTATCTCAGACTGCGGAGAAAATCCGCGATCCGGGCATACAATTCAGGCTGGACAGCCGCGAAACGCATAGCGCCGGTATTAAACACTACCACCAGTCTGGCGAGGATAGACAGTAGGATGAGCGCCGTTCGCTGCCTGGGCCGGTTATGAAAAAAGTCCAACCCCCACCAAAAACTCAGTGCTGTCAGACCCGCCATCAGTAGGGTGATATCGGACAGGTAGCGCAACGAGCTGCAGATAAGAACCAGGAGCGGGGTTACGAGGCAGGCTGCCCCGCCCGCGAAAGCGCACCACAACCAGCCCAACTTAGCCTCAGGCTGGCCGGCTTCTGAAGTCTTTTCGTACAACCAAAACCAGACCCGCCGCACAAGCTGTGGTTTACAACGCTTGAAAACAGCCAATCGATTAAAGAGCCGGTTGCTAATCTGCCGGCAGGAGATCCACCTGAATACAGGGCTCGCTCTGGCACCGGTGAACCTCTATAGTGAGGTGAACCAGTTCATCAACTGAGCCGAGCAGGGTCCGGTAGTGATCGATGGGCCTTGGATCATGGGTCACAAGCGAAACGATCCCGGCATACTGGTTGGAACTGATCCGCCAGACGTGCAAATCGGCCAGGCGGTTATCCGCGTCGGCTTCGAGATGCTGCTGGACCTCTTGCAGGATATGCGCATCCGCCGATTGGTCCAGTAAAATGCCGCCCGTCTCGCGCAGCAGGCCAAGCGACCAGCGCGTAATTACCCCCGCGCCCACCATTCCCATCACGGCATCCATCCAGACCCAGCCAAACACCTTGCCCGCCAACAAGGCGGCGATTGCCAGGACGGAGGTCAGCGCGTCGGCCAGAACGTGCAAATAAGCCGCTTTTAGGTTGTGATCCGCGGGGTGCGCATGTTCGTGATTGGAGTGGTCGGGGTGATCATGATCTTTCAGCAGCAGCGCGCTGAACAAATTAACGGTCAGGCCAATGACTGCCACCACAATCGCCTCGGTATAGCGGATGGCATGGGGCGAGAACAGGCGCTGGAGTGCTTCGAACCCCATCAGCAGTGCCACGACCAGCAGGACGATCGCGCTGCTAAAGCCGCCCAACACCCCCATTTTCCCGGTGCCGAAGGTAAACCGGCGGTCATTTGCCAGCCGCCGCGCATAAACATAGGCGATTAATGTGATGCCTAACGCGGCAGCATGCGTGCCCATGTGCCAGCCATCCGCCAGTAATGCCATCGAGCCAAAGATGGACCCGGCGGCAATCTCGGCGACCATCATGGAAACGGTCAGGAAAACGATCCAACGGGTATTGCGCTCATTTCTGGCGTCTGGCGAATAATAGTGGTGCGCGTGCCGCCACCGGTCGAGGGGTTGAATATGCATCGCGGTTTCTCAAGAATCCCTTCGGCATGGAATGGACAAACAGGTGCAGAGGAAGACAATTAACAATATCACCCATTATAAAGCCGGTGGGTGTGCAATTTTATAAAAGGATTAATGCGATCTCCGGATTGATCCCCGGTCAGCTTGAAATAATAAGATGGAAAAGCTAACCTCAGCGCGTTATAATGTTACCTAATAAATAAACATTTCGGTAGAGGAGGAAACGGATGGCAAAAGATCCGGTGTGCGGGATGGATGTAGACCCCAAGACTGCCGCGGGCAAGTCCGAGTACAAGGGGGAAACTTATTATTTCTGTTCCCCTGGCTGCAAACGCGACTTCGATAAAGATCCCGAGAAATACCTGGTTAAGAAATAGTAAGCACGCTACTGTGCGGTTGCGAATACAGGCGCGCAGAGCACTGCGCTCAGCCGAGCGCGGCAACCGCCTCAATCTCAATCAAAAATTCGGGGTTCGCCAGGCCCGCAACAATGATCACGCTCACCGTGGGAGGCGGCGTGCGCTGCTGGGGAACGCGCTGAACTCCGCCAAATGCCTCCTGCACGGAGTGGCCCTGCACGATATAGATGGTCATTTTAAAGACATCCTGCAGCGTGGCGCCTGCTGCTTCGAGGGCAGCGATGAGGTTTTTGTAGGCCTGTTCCGCCTGGCTGGCAATGTCGTTGCCCGCGATTTTGCCATCCACGGTCACGCCATTCTGCCCACCCACGAAAACAAGCGCCGCCGGGTTGGTAACGGTTACTACCTGGGTAAATACTGGATTCTTATGCAATGTATCGGGATTAATTCTCGTGATACCCATGATTATCCTCCAAAAAGTTTGTTTCAATGGGGCGATCAGCGCGCGCCTCAGGCCTCGGCCCAAAACGGGAGATACGCAATGACAAAACCGACCGGGTTGGTCGTCAGGTCAGCCGTGAAGGCCCCCCCAGCGGATTCATAATGGTAGGTGGAATCGCCCGTTCGGGTGTAGATTTGCGGCAGCGGCTCCAGGGTGAAACTCGGAAAGCGCAGCCAGGCCACCCGCATTTCCGCGGATTGGCCTACCCGCAGGGCAGTCCTGCGGATTGGCAGCAGGTTGGTCGAAGGACTAAAGTTCAGGTCCAGGTCCAAACAACCAGCCACGGCAGGACATTCCACCCCATTCATGCGCCAGATTTGCGCGGCATCCACGGAAATTTCCAACCCAATGGACCGCTCGCCGACCCAGCCTTCCACTCGGGCTGAGGTTGTCCGCCAGCCGGGGTCGCAGACAACCACATAATTCAGCCGGCAGGGTTTCTGCTGATCGAAAAATACCGCGCCGCCTTCCAGGACCCATTTTTCCTCACGTTTCGAGAGCCGGGCAGACTCGTGCCCGGGCACATCCAGCCGGCGCCAGAAAATGGGAATTTGGTTCGTCTCTTTTTCGCCTGTCATACACTTTTGGCCTATCGTCTCATTTCCCCCATAAAAGTATACCAATTATATTATCGAATAAAACTACCCAATCGACCAGGCTGCGATTCTAGTGGTAACGTCCAGGAAATTGTTGTGTTATTATTTATAAATAAGATATACATTGTGGATTATGGTTATTGAATTGACAGCAAAACAATGATCGATTTCTTTTCCTACAATCGAGATATATTTCAGTTCATTTATGGGCTGATCTTTTTTCAATTGGGAATGGCGATTGCATTACAGTCGCGCAGCCATTCGCGTCTCGATCTGGCGCGCAGCCTGCGCTGGCTCTCATTGTTTGGGATCATCCACGGGTTATACGAGTGGGGAGACATCTTTATCCCGATACAGGCGAACTACTTGAGCATCCCCATTGTGCGCCTGTTACAGCTGGTTCATCTTGTCTTTTTGGGACTTTCCTTTACCGCGCTCTTTGAATTTGGAGTGGCCTTGCTCAGACCATTTGGCCGCCAGCGCTGGTGGCATGGGCTGCCTCTGGGCCTGTTCATTACCTGGTTGGTGGTCGTCTTTTTCTTTATCCTTCCGTTTATTCCCAACCGCGAAACCTGGCTAAACACGGCCGGCGCAACCGCCCGTTACTTTATTGGCTTTCCAGGGGGCCTTCTGGCAGCCTATGGGCTGGGTAAGCAGACCCGTCTGAAAATCGCCCCGGTGACAGAGCAGCGTTATATCCGCGTGCTGACGGCTGCCAGCCTGGCGCTGGCTTTATACGCCTGCCTGGCGGGCCTGATCCCAAAACCCATCCCCTTTTTCCCCGGTAATTCCCTCAACACCGTCTCCTTTACCACAGTGACCGGTGTACCCCCCTTTATGCTGCGCTCGCTTGCCGGCCTGATCCTGACCATTTGTATCATTCGCGGGCTGGAAATATTTAGCCTGGAGGTAGAGCAAATCCTGACAGCCATGTCGCAACAGCAGATCCTGGCAGAGGAACGCGAAAGGATCGGGCGCGAGCTGCATGATGGAACCATCCAGAAAATCTACACCGCCGGGTTGCTAGTCGAATCGGCGGCTCGAATTACCAGAGAAAACCAGCAAATCTCCTCTCGCCTCGAGCGAGCTGCAACCGCTCTTAATGACGCCATTATTGACCTGCGTCATAATCTGGGTGAGCTTCGCTCTCCCCCGACCAGCACGCCGCTGGCGACTTCCTTGAAAGAGATCGCCGAAGATCCTCGCTTTCGATCGCTGGTTAATATCCACCTGGAAATGGGCGTGCCGGAAAGCACCACGCTTTCCCCACTCCGCACCGACCACGTGATCGCCATCGTCAATGGCGCCCTGTCAAATATCATCCGGCATGCGCAGGCCAGGAATGTAAAAATCCATCTCTCCCAAAATGGCGGGAAACTGCTTGACCTGGTGATACAGGACGATGGCGCCGGTTTCCCACAGAATCCTGTAAATGGATATGGCCTGCGTAACATGAGCGACCGGGCGCGCCTGCTGGAAGGCAAGATAGCGTTTGAGAGCGGCGCGGAGAAGGGTACGGTTGTACATCTGACCATACCGCTGGAAGAGCAACGATGAGCAAGATCCGCATTCTCCTGGTGGATGACCATGAGATCGTGCGCCTGGGTTTGATGACCCTGATCAACGATCAAATGGATATGGTTGTAACCGGCGAGTCGGGCACAGCCCTGGATGCGCTGCGCCAGATTGCAGCAGACCCGCCGGATGTGGTGCTTATGGATATCCGTATGCCGGGCGAAGGCGCGATTGAGACAACGGAACAGATTGTACGAAATCACCCAACCGTCCAGGTGGTGATTCTAACCTCCTATGTGAACGACGAGCTGCTGGTGCGGGCCATCCAGGCTGGGGCAGCCGGGTATGTGTTGAAACAGGTTGGAAATGAAGAACTGCTGCGCGCCATCCGGGCCGCCGCCCGGCAAGAAGCCGTTTTGGATCCCCAAACGACCGCCCGGTTGATAAACAAAATCCGCCAGAATGAACGCAAAATAAATGAAGATGCGTTTCGAGAATTATCTACCCGCGAGATGGAAGTGCTGGCCGAAGTGGCGAAAGGGAAGAGCAACATCGAAATTGGTTTAGCGCTCGACCTGAGCGAAAAGACCGTCCGAAATTATGTCAGCACTATTTTAGAGAAGCTGCACCTGACCAACCGGATCGAGCTGGCAACCTTTGCAGTCAGGCACCATATCACCGACCGCCTCATTTCATAAAAAGGGAGCGCCAGCACGTTGCCAGCGCTCCCGCATACGAACGAGCCGGTTCCCGTGGGGATTATTCCGGGGCGAATAGATCAAACACCGGCGGAAAGGTTCCCAACAGGCCAATTGCCAGCAGCACAAAGGCAACCGTCGCAATCTGGTTGAAATTCACATTTTTGCCGCGCCAGGCAAAGTGTAGAATGGCCCAGGCGATCAGATATACGATGATCGTGATGCCAACTTTACCAGATAGGGGACCGACTGGCGCGGACCAGTTCATGGCAGCCGCGGCGCCTGTTGAAGCTTCCGATATGGTCGTTACGATCCCCAAAACCGCTGCTCCGATCCCACCGGCCAATAGAGCGGCAGCCGCCGGGCCATTGGGAAGACTGCTTTCTTTCGAGACATTGGATGCTTTGGGTGTCATTTATCCTCCTTTGGTTCCATCACAAATCAGCTCAATGCACCGGCGCGCTCTTGGTTATGAAGGCGCCAAATGCACCCGCGGCAGCAGCGGCCAGGAAGGCAACGATGAAGAAAATGGTCACTGCCCGGCGTTCATTAAAACGCCGTGAGATTTCGGGACCATAATAGTTGATAATGGCTGCCACAACGGTAGCGGCGATCGGAGCCAGCCAGCCAACGTGTTCCTTCCACTCCATCCCAAACCGGTGCCAATCCGCAGTGTTCGGCTGAGAAAGGAGCAGCGACCGGGGAAAGGCGGTTAAGTCGGTGGTCCCTGCGGGCGGCGCGGCCCGATACCAGGGGTAAACAATAAACGTCCCGGTAATTACCGTCAGCCAAACGGCAATCGCCATAACCCACATACCCGTTTTCATGCGAGAAACGCGGGTGCGCGTGCCCTCCGCGGTCATCCATTCCGGCCGCAAGCTATAAAGCTCAGCCAGCCCGCCCGCAAAAGCCAGCAAGAAAATAGCCCCAAAACCCATCCCATGGATAATGGTCCATACTTCACGACTGTTTACTTCCATTGATATACCTCCTTGGTAAGAAATGGCTGTTGCCTTTCTAATAATCAATATACAGAATCCCCATCCACAAGAAAGGGGCAGATGACCCTACTGTCTTAGGGTCATCTGCCCCTTATGATAAAAAAAAGGCTGCCGGAACCGGCAGCCGTGGATTTGGCGAAGGTCCGGTTTTATCGTTTCCGAGAAAACAAAACTACCAACAACAGCCCACCCGCGGCCAAACCGCCCAAAATCATCCAGATTGTGCTGGAGCCATCCCCGGTCACAGGATTGGCATTGGCAGTTGGGATAATGGACGCCTGGTTAGGCGCCGCCCCGGAAGGCAGCGTCTGGGTAGGCGGCGCGCTGGTCGTTGGGGTTGGCGGCGCCGGCGTGACGGTGGGGGTTGCTGTGGCTGGAGCAGGTGTAGGCGTTATCGTGGCGGGCGGGGTCACCTGTAAAACCAGTTTTTGCTGTGGTTGTAGAATGGAGGATTCATTCAATCCATTCCACGCCATCAGGTCATTCAGAGGTATGTCGTATAGTTTGGCGATCCATGAAAGGGTTTCGCCGCTGTTGACGCTGTGATAATACTTGCCGTCACTTTGGGGGGTGAGCTTTTCAATCGGCGTCAGGGGGCGAGGGGTTGCACTGGGCGTCACATTGCCAGCATGGATAATGAGCTTCTGCCCAATTTGCAGCGGCCAATCCAGCTGAATGCCGTTCAAGGCCAGGATCGTATCGATTTGTACGTTATACGCCTTGGATATCGTGCTGAGTGTCTGGTAGGAGGCCACGGTGTGGATGATTTTCCCATCTTTGTCCGCTTGGCTGATGTTGATCATCCCCACCGGTGTGGGCGTAGAATAGCCTTTGGTATTGCTGCCGGGGATTAACAGGCTCTGGCCAATCTGGAGTTTTGACTCCTTGGAGAGATTATTCCAGGTTTCCAGATCCTTTATGGTGATTTTGTACGCCACCGCGATGGACCAGAATGACTGTCCAGCCTGAACCAGGTGGAAAACCTTCCCGTCTGCGTCTGGGGTGGCAATTTTTACCGGGACGATTAGCTGGGAAACGCCGCCGGTCGAGCCACCAGTCGTACTGCCGGGTTGGGAGGGAAAGCCTTCTGGAGCCTTATATTCGCCGCACGATTTACCGGCCGTATAAGCCGCCTGCAGCACGTAATACGTCAGCCCATTGGAGGACTTCGCCGTGCCTGCGCCGACATTGCAGTAGGCTGGGTTGACCGCGGGGATCATATGCGAAGGGTCCGCCCAGACCAGCATGATCTCATCGATGGACATATTGCCCACAGCAAAATTTTCGGTACCCCACACCTTCGATCCACCGCCAAAACCGGCGGAGGTCAAACGGCCCGAAACATCCCCAATATGCCAGGACATCTGGTTTGCCGCCATAATCTGGGCAGTAGACTGGGCGACAGCGCTGATGATCGGGTCCTCCACCAGTGCGGGCAGCCCGTTGGATATTCGCAGGGTATTCATCGCAATGATCAGGTCAAACGCGGTAACTTCCGCGGTCTGCGCCGGTTTGGAAGGCGGTTGGGAGGCCTGCGCTCCTGACGCGGGGTGCAGCAAAACGACCATCAAGGCAATGAGAAGGAAGTATCGGAATGATATTTTTGGGTGCACGCAGCAATTATAACGGAGTTTTTTGATGACATGCAACTGCCGCGCTGGTGACCATACTTGCAGGTATTAGAAGGATTTCTTTTGAATGCAGGCGCCTTTTCAATTTTGCAATGATGCCTGCCTGGTACCCCTTGGATGGCATTTGCGCCCCCGGTTATGGTAACATAATACTAACCAACAACGTTTTGAGTTATAGGTTCATAAAATGAACACCACGGCTGTGCACATGGGGCATGACAAGAGAACAGCGTGCTCATAAGGATTTCTGAAATGAGGGAGTTCTCCGCATTTACCAAAGCCTACCTTTACGGAACCTTGGTGCTAGGTTTATTTTTAATTGGGTTGGATATGCAGTATCTAAACCTTGCGTTCCCCCGGTTGGTAATGGTATTGGCGCTGATCCTGGCAGCCGCGCTCGCTCAAATATTTAAAGTCGAAGGCACGACCAACCGCTCCCATTATGTGTTCAGCTTTGTCGTATACAGCTTCTCGCTGCTCCGATTGGGGTTACCGGAAACCATATTGGTGGTGTTATTTTCCAATCTGGCGGAATGGATATGGAATCGCCCGCCCTGGTTTATCGCTGCTTTTAATAGCGCCAGTTATATCGTCGTTTTGCAAATAACGCAGGCGATTTATTCCGGCGTGAACCCTTCGGGTGGGCTGCAGGACTGGCAAACTGTAATCGCTATTGTGGTCAGCATGTCTTTCTTCTCTCTACTCAATCACCTTATGGTAGGGGGCATCATCTGGCTGGCACGGGGCGAAAACTTCGCGCAGTCCGGTATTTTTGATTTCATGCCCCTGGTGATTGACCTGACAATGCTGGTAATGGGCGCCAGTCTTAACATCATATGGAACTATAACCCTTACGCGATCCTGTTATTCCTCATCCCACTTTACCTGATCTACTCAACCTTGCGCGTACCCGCCCTGGAACGGCAAACGGAAATCGACCAAAAGACCGGCATCTATAACCACAATTATTTCATGCAGCAGTTCCATAACGAACTTGCCCGGGCCGACCGGTTCGACCGGCCCCTGTGCGTCATTATGGCTGACCTGGATTTACTGCGTAACATCAATAATACCTACGGCCATCTGGCCGGCGATGAAGTATTAAAAGGGGTCGCAAAGATCATCCAGAAGTCGGTGCGGGATTACGACATCGTGGCGCGCTTTGGCGGTGAGGAGTTTGTGATCCTCATGCCAGAAACCACCCTAGAAACGAGTTATCGCCGAGCGGAAGAAGTGCGCCAGGCAATCGAAAAAGCTGCATTTATCATTCCAACCAGCGTTACCCCCATCCAAATAACCATCAGCATGGGTATTGCGAGTCGCGAGAATTCCAACCAGACAAAAGAAGAAATCATCCACAACGCGGATACAGCGCTGTATCACTCCAAGCTAAAAGGGCGCAACCGAACGTTTATTTACAACAGCGGCGCCTTTGAGGGCATTATCCCAGGGGAAACCGAAGCTTCGGAAGCCCAAGACCTGTTACTGGATCCCCCTGATCCGGGTACCACCTACGCCGCCGCGCATGCCAGCTACCTCCCCGTCAAACCGGTTCCCCCGGAAACACGGGGCAAATAAGCCCGGTTGGTCATTGCTGGTTCTTAAAAACGCCCTGCCCGGGTGAAAATTCACCTGCAACAATTTAACAATCTTTCAACGAAAAATCGGATAAAAGCGCCCTTACCCGGTGTAGAAGAGGCGATTTCCGTGTTTCGCGGCGCTTCTTAGGACCAATATAACGCACAAATAATGAATTTTATAAGGCTATTGCAACACTATTCTATTGAAATATAACCATTCACCAACTATAATATATTTAGCTTTCACTTGTTCCCAACATGTGATTTCAATATACCAGTTCAGTTTCGATATATAACAGTGGGGGGAGTAAATGAAACTTCGGGTGAAAAGTTTCTATTCATTACTGGTACTCGCTCTCTTCCTCAACATCCTTTCTCCGGGTGCCATGGGGTTCGAAGCGAAATCATCTGCACGTATCCAGCCGCTCCTGGCGGAAATTGCCAGGCAGTCGCCTACCGAACGCGTTAGCGTAATTGTCCAAAAACAAACCGCGTCCAATACCCTGGAAACTCAGGTGCAGCGAGCCGGCGGGAATGTTACAGCACAATTATCAATTATTAACGCCTTCGCCGCTGATATGACCGCCCGGGCCGCCGCTGCGCTTTCAACGGATCCTGCCGTTCGCTGGGTGAGTTTGGATGCGCCGGTGGTATCCAGCGCCTGCGCAAGTTGTGTGGACACAACCCGGCTGTTGAACGCCTACATTGGCACAATCCAGGCGGATAAAGTCTGGAACAGCGCTCCTTATCTGCAAGGCCAGGGGATTGGTGTCGCAGTGCTGGATAGTGGGGTCAACCCTAACGGCGATCTGTATACCAACATGGGAGTGAACCGGCAAATTGCCAATGTGCGCTTCAACTCGGATTATAACCAGAACTGGACGGACGGTTATGGGCATGGCACCCACGTATCCAGCATCATCGGCGGGGATGGCAGTGAATCAAACGGCCAATACATTGGCGTCGCCCCGATGGCAAACATCATCAACGTAAAAGTCAGTAATGATGATGGCAGCGCAAGGATGCAGGATGTGGTTCAGGGCTTGCAGTGGATCCTTCAAAACAAGGGCGCCTATAACATCCGCGTGGTAAACATCTCCTTGAACAGCGCGGTTGCCGAGTCTTATCACACCAGCCCGCTGGATGCAGCCGTTGAGATTCTCTGGTTCAACGGCATCGTGGTAGTAGTATCCGCCGGTAATAAGGGCGCCAGCTCCATCTTTCCTCCGGCTAACGACCCATTTGTCATCACCGTTGGGGCAACCGACGATCAAGGCACCAATAATATTTCGGATGATAAAGTCGCATCGTTTTCCGCGTATGGCACAGACGAAAAAGGCGCTGTAAAACCAGACCTGGTAGCGCCCGGAACAAATATCGTCGCCCGCATTGTAAATAATACGATGGGTCTGGCGGGCGCGCACCCGGCCAACAAGGTTGCAAACGGCATGTACTTCCGCATGTCGGGTACTTCGATGGCAGCCCCCATGGTAAGCGCTGCGGCCGCCATCCTGCTCAAGGATGAGCCGGGTCTTACCCCAGACCAGGTAAAGTACCGCCTGATGGCGACTGCTAACAAAAATTGGTCCGGTTACAGTTCGGCGAAAGCCGGCGCCGGTTGTGTAGATGTATTTGGAGCGGTGACCGGCGCCACCAATCAGAGCGCCAATACCGGCACCATGGCCAGCAGCCTCCTTACTACCGGATCGCAACCCATCACCTGGAACAGCGTTGGTTGGAACTCGGTGGGTTGGAACAGCGTTGGCTGGAATTCAGTAGGCTGGAACAGTGTCGGGTGGAATTCGGTGGGCTGGAACAGCGATTATTGGTCGCAGTAAGCTCGCTGCCTGGTTCAAACATGGCTCGACCGGAACAAAAATCCGGTCGAGCTTTATTTATTATGGTATCATTCGGGCAACTTCCTAAAAATCAGGTGAACAACAATGAAATTCACGCACTCCTTCACTGGTAGACTCTTATTCATCATGCTTCTATTTGGCATCCCCCTGGCGGGGTGCAGCCCGACCGCGACTGTTACCCCAGCGCCAACGCAAGATCCGGCCGCGATCATCGCTGCGGCCGTTGCGACCATGCGGTCGGAAATGACCGCGGAAGCCTTGCGCAACCCTTCTGCCACGCCAGTCCCAACAGAAACCCCCGTTCCAACAAAAACGCCCATCCCCCCTACCTCGACCCCCTCCGCCCCTTCGATGACTCCAACCAGCGCCGCGACAACCGCCCCGGCGATTTCAGCCAAATTCCTTTCAGCCGGAACGTTCCCAGATAACAAACGCGAATTTATTCCAAACCAACAATTTAGTTTGGCGCTCCGCTTTCAGAATAACGGTACTTCCGCATGGTCGCCCGGTTACCGGCTCAAACTGGTCGGTTTTGAGGGTGAGGTCACCGTGCAGACCGAAGCAGAACTGGGCCAGGCCATCGAAGCAGGAAAAGCAGCCGAGTTCGACCTGTGGGCATTCGGAGCGGAAATGATGGGGAAGCACGTCTGGTACTTCCAACTCTATTCCAGGGAAGGGTTCCCGGTTCCAGGCGGTTATGGAGCTTTTAGCTATACCTCAGTTACCGGCCATGAATAAAAAAAACCGGCGAAACTGTTCGATTGTAAAAGAACTGTACGGCAGCACAAAAGATCCCTGCGTTCCTGTTTCCTGATGGGCGAAATTTTCTATTCGCGGCGTGATTTTCTCAAACGCAGCGCTCTGGTTATCCTCGCGGCTGGCTATCCAGCTCCGCGCGGCGAAACCAGAGAGCGGCCTTTTGCAATTGGCCGGGTGACCAGCGCGCTCGTGCATGTGTATAAAGAGCCATCCTTCAGCAGCGAGCGCCTGGACAAACGTTTCCGCGACCAATTATTGAACCTGCTTGAGGAAACCCAATCTGCCCATGGTCCCAAATACAACCCGCGCTGGTACCGGATTGCGGCAGGTTATGTACACAGCGCTTATATCCAGCGCGTAGACTTTCAACCGCCCAATGAACCGCTGCCGTCCATCCCGGCGCATGGCATTTGGGGCCAGGTTAGCGTTCCATTCACACGCACATTCTATCAAGGCAGGCAGGCGGCCTGGCAGCCGCTCTACCGGCTGTATTACGAATCGATCCACTGGATCAAAGGGGTGTGCGAAGGACCGGGTAACCTGATCTGGTACCGCCTGTTTGATCCAAAGAATGACTCGCAATACTATGTTCCCGCGGCGGACGTGCGGCCGATCCCCGAATCTGAATTCAGCCCCATTGCACAGGACATTCCAGCCGCCCAGAAACACATTATCGTCTCCATTGAAGCGCAAACACTGACGGCGTATGAAGGCGAGAAGGTTGTCTTGCAGGCAAAAATTTCCACCGGCGTGCCCAGTAAGGATTTACAAGAAGGGGATATTCCGACAGACACGCCCATTGGTTACTGGCGCATCAGCCAAAAGATGGCCTCTCGGCACATGGGCAATGGCCGGCTAACCAGCCAGATTGACGCTTACGAGCTGCCGGGTGTGCCCTGGACGATGGGTTTTCATGAAACCGGCGCCGCCTTGCATGGTTCGTTCTGGCACGACAACTTTGGCAACCGCATGAGCCATGGCTGCGTAAATATGCGCAATTCGGAAGCGCTGTGGTTGTTCCGCTGGACAGATCCCGTATACGATCCTTCCAACTGGTATACCAACGGAGTGGGGACATTGATCCAGATCGTCTAAATATTCAACCTTAAAATATCTTTTTTCACCCTTTCATTTATAGAACATTCGTGCTATAATCTGGCTTACCTGTAGTTGATCCTGTAGAATTAAACCCTAGAAATGGCGCATATAGAACAGGTGAAAGAAAGAAAAGATATGGATACTCAGACAACTTATTCCTTTACGGAACAGGCGAATGGAAACGGTTTGTACGGGCTTGACCTGGATGAAGAAAAAGTCCAATTAATTCGCCGCACAATCGCGCGCGGTGCCTCGGAAGACGAACTGGCCTTGTTCGTTGAACAGTGCCGGCGCACCGGCCTTGACCCATTCGCCCGCCAGATTTATTCAGTCCGGCGCAAACAATGGAACTCGCTTAGCCGCTCTTTTGAAGAGGCCCAGGTGATCCAGGTCTCCATCGACGGATTTCGCCTGATCGCGGACCGCACGCATAAATATGCCGGACAGGTTGGACCCTGGTGGTGCGGACCGGATGGCGAATGGAAAGAAGTCTGGCTGATGAACGAGGCGCCCACCGCCGCCAAAGTTGGCGTGCTGCGTCACGACTTCCACCAGCCCTTGTTTGCCATAGCCCTTTACAAAAGCTATGTTCAAACCAATTCTCAGGGCGACCCGGTCAGCCGTTGGAAGACGGACCCGGCTGGGATGCTGGCCAAATGCGCCGAGGCGCTCGGGCTGCGCCGCGCCTTCCCGCACGAATTGAGCGGTCTGTATACGACCGAGGAAATGGAGCAGGCGGATAACCCTGCCACGACGGCCCATACTGCTGCTGGCGTTCAGGAAAACGGCGCTGATATAGCCCAAACTCGCGTTACCACCCAGCGGCCCTTCACCCCGGAGATGCTGCGCGCGAATTTCGCGAAAGCGGTCGCGACCATTCAGGCAAAAGGTTTGCAGCTTGGGCCAGATGATTACACCATCACCGAAGGCGCGCTGAGCGGCCTGCTCGAAGAAGAGCATGACCTGGAGCGGTACCTGGAGTTCGTCACCGGTTTCCCATATCTTGATGATATGGATGAAGCCTACGTCATCGCATTACTGCGGCTGCTGAAACCAACCAATGTGGATGGTACGTTTCTTCCTTCCGAGGAGGCCCAGTCTGAGGCTGTTTCGGTAATTGCCTGGCTGGAAACTGGCGACCGTGAGAAAGATATGCAAGACGAGACAAATTAAACCGTCTTGAGCTGCTGCGCTTAGCAGGCTGCAAGTAGCCGGCCGCTATTTGCAGTGCGAATTGAATTGCGAATAACAAGCAGAAGGCTGCTCACACCCCCAAAAAAGGAAGGATTGAATTCCCCGGTGTGAGCGGCCTTTTGCATTTAAAAGTTGCTGTTTCGCAGCACCGCCATAACCACCACCGCCAGGCAAGCGCACAGCAAGAACAGGCCCAGAAGCGCGGCGCCGCCGATCACAAACCAGCGGTTCGCGCCCGATAAACCTTTCCGCTCCGGGCTCGCCGGATAAACCGCCGCTCCGCTGGAAACTACTTCCGGCTGAAAGGATGGGTCAGTGGAATTGTACCCCATCGCGGTTCGGACCGGTCCCTCGCCTTCCGTAGCGCTGCCAGCTCCCATCCCAGACTCGGCATACACCCGCGCCCCGGTTGTCACATCTCCATGCCCCTCCACCGGTTTCGACAGGGTCTCTTTTTGTGGCTCGGGCTGGTTTACGACCCGGAAGGCCGCCTGCCCACCCTCGCCATCGATATGCAAGTCAGCCCCACAGAAAGTGCAATGCACATCTTGTTCCTGGCTGGTGATGACTAAGGGCGCCCCGCATGCCGGGCATATTGTCTCTTGCGTCATATCATTCTCCTTGAAATTGCTCCTAAACATTGGATTGCCCCCATAAATTCCTGTTTTGCGGAATTCGAAGCAATTCTGAATAAATTTTATCTATATATTATAACAAGGGTATAAGCATGTTTACCACAGCGTTACCAAACCTTGTTGAAATTATGACCCCGATTGGTATAATCAAAACCATGACCGAGATATTCTCTCGTAGAGATTTTTTAAAGTTCGCTGCTCTCGGTTTGGGCAGCCTGGCGTTTCGCCCCTTGTTTGGTTTGGGAGACGACCCGGATAACGGCAATATTGCCCGCGTTGCCACCCGCTCGATTAATGTTTACACCCAGCCAACCGACGAAAGCAAAGTGCTGTACCAGCGCACGCGCGATGAGCTGATCAATATCTACGATGAAGTAATTTCTGCGGATGGGCCGGTCTGGAACCCGGTCTGGTACAAGGTCTGGCGGGGATATGTCCACAGCGGTCATCTCCAGCGGGTGAAAATACAACTTAACCCAGTGGCCGAAAAAATTCCCGAAAAACGCGGCCAGCTGGCCGAGGTTACCGTTCCCCTCACCCAATCGATGCGCTACCAGCCTTTGATCAAGGGCTGGGAACCGCTCTACCGCCTGTATTATGGCTCTACGCACTGGGTGAAGGGGATTGATGAAGGTCCAGACGGCGCGCCCTGGTACCGCTTGCACGATGAGCTGACCGAGGTGGAATATCACACGCCGGCGACCCATTTGCGCCTGATCCCGGCTGAAGAGTTTGCGCCAATCTCACCCGAGATCGACCCGTGGCACAAGCACATCGAAGTATCCATTTCCCAGCAAACCATGAAGGCATTTGAAAACGATACGCTCGTCATGGAAACCCGCGTATCTACGGGAATTCCTGACCGCCGCACCGATCCAAAGATCATCTCGACGGACACGCCGACTGGTGAGTTTCACGTCAATTCAAAAATGGCGTCCAAACATATGGGCAACGGGAGACTGACCAGCGACCTGAGCGCCTACGAGCTGCCCGGGGTGCCCTGGACAACCTTCTTCGCGCCACACGGTGTGGCGCTGCACGGCACTTACTGGCACACCAACTATGGCATCTCCATGAGCCACGGCTGCGTGAACCTGCCTACGGAGGTGGCTAAATGGGTCTTCCGCTGGACTACCCCGGTTACCGCACATGATACCTGGGAGCAGACCGGTTACGGCACCCTGGTTATCGTTTCTTAGACAAACTGCATAAAAACCTGGTTGCCCAACAGGCGCCCGCGCCGGGTCAGGCGCAGGCGCAGCCCGTCTTCGTCGATCCATTCCAATAGACCCAGCTTCACCAATCGCTCGATTTCTTTGCCAAACACTTCGTCCAACGATCGACCAAACCGCTCTCGGAACGCGCCTTCCGCCACCCCTTCCTGGGTCAGGCGCAGGCCGACCATCATCGTCTCGTGCATTTCCATCGGACGGTCAATGGCAATCGTGCGCCGCGCCGCCGGGCCAGCCGGGAAAACCGGCGCTGCCGCGGCCGATTTTTCATTCGGGCCGCAGCGCTCGATAAATGGCCGGATGCCGCCCACATTCATCGTGCGCACCCCGGCCCCGTTTAGCGCGGTCGCAAAGCCGTGCGCCCCGGCGCCAAAGCCCAGATACGGCCAGCAGCGCCAGTACTGCAGGTTATGCTGGCTGGAAAGCAGCTTTCCGTTTTCATCCTTGCGCGCCCAATTCGAGATTTCGTACTGGGTAAACCCTGCCCGTTCCAGGCGGTCCATGGCGTACTCGTACATATCCGCCGCCAGGTCATCATCGATGGTGGGCACCAGGCCGCGCGCCCAGCGTTTTTGCAGCGGCGTGCCGTGTTCAATCGTCAGGGCATACAGCGAGAGATGTTCTGGTTCCATCCCCAACGCGCGCTCCAGGGTCGCCTGCCAGCGCGGCAGATCTTGTTCGGGCAGGCCAAAGATCAGGTCCAGGCTCAGATTATCAAAACCCGCCTTGCGCGCCCATTCCACCGCCTGGACCACATCAAAAAAATCGTGCTGGCGTTCCAGCAGACGCAGGTCATCGGGATGCGCCGACTGCATGCCAAAACTCAGGCGGTTGATCCCCAGTCCGCGCAGCTCCTGAAGATAGGCATAGGAGACCGTGCCGGGGTTGGCTTCCAGGGTGATCTCCATTTCCTCCTGGAAATCAAACTGCCTGCGCAGCGTGTCCATAATCGCCCTCAGGTGCGCCGCGCTCAACAAAGAAGGCGTTCCGCCGCCAAAAAATATGGTGTGTACGGGTATTCGCCGCTGCGCGCTTTCGCTCACCTGGCAAATTTCAGCGCAAATTGCTTCCACATAGGCCGGGATTAAACGCTCCTGGCCCGCAAACGTGTTAAAATCACAGTAACTGCAGCGATGGCGACAAAAGGGTACATGCAAATAAAGACTATACAGGTCCATTTCTCGGGTAAGCATAACATAAAAAGGTTTCCATGGACAGTCAAAGCGGTACGGTACAAAGTCGAAGCCCTGAGCGGAGGAGACATCGGATCCTTCGGGCTTCGCCCGGAAGGCACGTTCAGGAATGCTGGGCGGAAATCCGCCTCAGCTACCGACCCGAGCGCAAGGACTTTGTGAACCTGTGCAGCGCCTGAACCGCTGCTGACCCGTCACAAAGCAGTTTCCACTGTTGTGGTATAATCCCCAGCCGGACCGGGGATCCCCCCGGTATTTCGTTAAGGGAACTATGAGTCCGGATAATCAACCAAACACTACAAAAATTTGTCCAACCTGCGGGACTCGCCTGGGCATTAATGCCACGCGCTGCTCGGTGTGTGGCAGCAACCTTGCCCCCAGCGTGGCGGTTTCTTCCGCCAAACCCGTAACAGGGCCGCGTATTCCAGAAGTGACCCTCAGCCTGCCGGTCGTTTTTGGCCTGGCCATTCTGCTGCTGGTGATTGGCGCGGGGGTCGTCTTTGCCGTGCTCAAGAGCATGGGAGACAAAGCGCCAATCACAGCCGCTGTGGCTGCTACCATCACCCCTACCGCCAGCGCCACGGCTACCGCCAGCCTGACCCCTACCATTACCGTGACCCCCAGCCCGATAAGTACCTGGACGCTGGAACCGCCACTCGAGTACAAAGTTGCTTCGGGCGACCATGTATTGCTATTGCAGCCAACTTCCATGTCTCGGTGGACAGCATCATCCAGCTCAACGGCGTCAACTGTGATGTGCTTTCGGTCGGGCAGGTACTCAAGATCCCCCAGCCCACCCCGACGCCATCACCGGCGCCAACCAACACGCTCAACCCAACAGAAGCCGCCGCAGCCGATTGCAGCAAGGTTGAGGTGATCGTTAAAGCCGGCGACACGATGGGTGGAATTGCGGCCAATTATGCTGTCAGCCCAGAGTCGATCCAGGCGTACAACAACAAGCCCAACGATGTGGTTTATGAGGGAGAAAAACTCATTATTCCACTATGCGAGCAGCGTCTGGAAACCGCTTCGCCCACCCCGGTGCCGCCGTATGCCGCCCCAACCTGCTGCTGCCCGCCGATGGCGCTTCCTACGTCAACCCGTCTGAGGTGATTACCTTACAGTGGTCTTCCGTCGGCACGCTGCGCCAGAATGAAGCCTACGCAGTAACGATCGAGGATGTGACCGAAGGGAATGCCCGCAAGCTGGTTCAATACGTCACCGACACCAAGCTCATCGTCCCGGAAAGCTTCCGCCCGACCAGCACCTCCCCGCACGTCTTCCGCTGGTCAGTGCTCTCCGTGCGCCAGGTCGGCACCGATAAAGACAGCGGCAACCCCATCTGGGAACCGGGCGGCGCGGTCAGCGGTCAGCGCGTCTTTAGCTGGGTCGGAACGGGCAGTCCCGCTCCACAGCAGCCAACGGAAACACCAACACCGAAGCCATAAGGTTAAATTAAAAACTGCCGGTCGCAGTCGCAACCGGCGGAGTTTTTGTATTATTCTACCCCTTGCGCTTCCAGGTACTTCACCGCCTGCATGGCCGCCGCTGCGCCCATGCCCGCCGAGGTAATTACCTGGCGGAAGTTTGGGTCGGCTGCTTCGCCCGCCGCGTATACACCCGGGACGCTGGTTTCCATCAGCATGTTGGTCTTGATGTAGCCCAGGTCATCCAGCTCGAGCTGGCCTTTGTACAGCTGGGTATTGGGGGTATGGCCGATGAAGATGAACACTCCATCCGTAGGATGCTCGCTCTCTTCGCCGGTCAGCACATTCTTCAGCCGCACCGCTTCCACCGCTTCTTTACCGAGGATTTCCGTTAACGACAGTGTTCCAGACAAAGCGGATCTTTGGGTTGTCAAAGGCCCGGTTCTGCAAGATGGCTCCCGCGCGCAGGGTATCGCGGCGGTGGATCACCGTCACGGTCTTGGCGTAGCGGGTGAGGAAGAGGCCCTCTTCCAGGGCGCTGTCACCCCCGCCGATCACAACCACGTTCTTCTCGCGGAAGAACCAGCCGTCGCAGGTAGCACACCACGAAACGCCCCGTCCGGTCAATGCATCCTCACCCGGGATCTTCAGCTTATTCGGGCTGGCGCCGGTGGCAATGATCAGCGACTCGGCCAGGTATTCCTGGTTATAAGCCGTGACTTGGAACGGCCGGCTGGAAAGATCGACCGCGGTGGCCGTGTCGAATTCAATCCGCGCCCCAAACCGTTCAGCCTGCTTCTGGAACAGCTCGCCCAGCTGGCTGCCGCCCACCCCTTCCGGAAAGCCAGGGTAATTCTCAATGGTGTGCGTCAAGGCCGCCTGCCCGCCCATCTCCATCCCGGTGATGACCAGCGGATCCATCTCGGCGCGCGCGGCATACAGCGCCGCGGATAACCCCGCCGGCCCAGATCCAAGGATCAGAACTTTCAAGGGCTTGCCTGGTTCAACGTTTGCTCCATTCATATTCGATAAATTCAGTTCCATGAAAACAACTCCTGGTGATCGGGATCCGTGTTGGGTAAAACGCTTTCCGAATGAATAATAAAACCATAATTCGCAATATAACCTTTATTTAGATGAAGTTCTTCTCAAAAGGTTACATCGCTATGCGTTATGCATGCGCTGCTGCGTCCGTTATTTCCAGCGCCTGGTCGAGGACATCAAAACCCTCCTTCAACTCCTCGGGCGTGATGATTAGCGGCGGGATCAGCAGTACCGTATGCCAGTGGGTGTATAAAAACACGCCGTGATCGAGCATGTACTTTTTCAGGCGGTTCATTTCGGGGCTGGAGCCGTTGTAGGGCGCCATCGGTTCTTTCGTCTGCTCGGCTGCGCACCAGCTCGATCACCCCAAAAAGACCAATCGAGCGCACATCGCCCACCGAGGGATGCCGTTCAACCAGCTCGGCCAGCATATCCGCCATCACCGCGCCGGTCTGCGCAGCCCGCGTCACGAGGCCTTCGTCTTTCATCACCTCGATGGTGGCGATGGCGGCCGCCAGCGAAATGGGATGGCCGTTATAGGTCAGCCCGCCCTGATAGGTGCGTTCATTGAACGCGGCGGCGATCTCTGGCCGCATCGCCACTGCTCCCAGCGGCGCATAGCCGGAGGTCAGGCCTTTGGCCATGGTCATAATATCCGGCTTGACGCCCCAGTGTTCCACGGCGAACCACTTGCCCGTCCGCCCAAAGCCGCTCATCACCTCGTCGCAGATCATCAGAATGCCGTACCGGTCGCAGATCGCGCGCACGCCCTGCAGATAGCCTGCGGGCGGGATAATTACCCCGTTGGTGCCGGTGACCGTTTCCAGCATCACCGCCGCGATGGTATCCGGCCCTTCATATTGGATGATCTCTTCCAGGTGGTTGAGATAATCGCGGGTAAACTCCGCCTCCGAGATCCCCGGGTTCCCGCGGTGAAACGTGGACCGGTAGCGGTATGGATCCAGGAAATGCACCACGCCGGGCATCAGCTCCGGCTCCCAGACCAACCGGCGCGGGTCGCCGGTAGCCGCCATGGCTCCGGCCGTCGCGCCGTGGTACGAGCGGTAGCGCGCCAGGATCTTATGCCGCCCGGTGTAGCCGCGCGCCAGCTTGATGGCATTCTCGTTGGCGTCCGCCCCACCCAGGGTGTACAGGAATTTCGTCAATCCCGCAGGGACGATTTCCGCCAGCAGTTTCCCCAGCAGCGCGCGGGGAGCGGTGGCCATCCCCGGCCCGGCAAAAGGCAGCTCGCGCGCCTGCTGCACCATTGCCTCGATTACACGCTGGTTGCCGTGCCCGATATTCACGCACATCACCATGGAATTCAGATCCAGGTAGCGTTTCCCCTCTACGTCCCAGAAATACACTCCCTCAGCCCGCTTTATCGCAATCGGGCTCACATGCGCCTGAGCCGACCAGGTCCAGAAATTGTGCTCCAATGCCAGCGGAAGAATTTCCGCATCCGGGATTTTGACCATGCCTGCCCTCATTGTCATGAACTAGCCAGCGCGGACCTTACCCTTTCCGCGCCGGTCGATTTGAATACTATCATAAAAAGGAGGTTTTGCTTATAAAAAATTCCATTCCTGGAAAGGCCCGGTTGACCGCTTTTCAGCGCTGTAAAAATTAAATTTTTCTGTAATTGACTCCAGATTATGTTCATGCTATACTTTTTTTAGTACAAAACAAACCAGAGTATTACTTTCTCACATACTTGACACATTTAGGGGGCTATTATGGTTATCGATACAATCCTTGACTCGGTGGGTAATGTTCCATTGGTTCGCCTGAGCAAGATGTCGTCTGGCAATGTATTCGCCAAGGCGGAGTTCCTCAATCCGGGCGGCAGCATCAAGGACCGCGTTGCCAAATATATCATTCAAAAAGCGATCGCCGACGGGCAGTTGAAGCCCGGCATGACCATCATTGAAGCTACCTCTGGTAACACCGGCATCGGGCTGTGCCTGGTGGGCGTGCGCTCCGGGTTCCGCGTGATCTGCATTATGCCAGACAACGTCAGCGGAGAGCGCAAGCGCATCATCCAGGCTCTGGGCGGTGAAGCAATTCTGACCCCCGCGGAAAAGAACCTGACCGGTTGCCTGGAGCGCATCCAGGAGATCATGCACAGCGACCCGGGGAGTTTCTTTTGGGTAAACCAGTTCGCCAACCCGAATAATCCGGACATCCATTACCAAACCACCGGCCCAGAAATCTGGCGCGACACCAATGGGGAAGTGGATGTTTTTATCGCCGGGATTGGCAGCGGCGGAACGCTGCAAGGCGTTGGAAAATATTTGAAGGAGCAAAATCCCCGCGTGAAAGTTGTCGCCGTCGAGCCGCGCAATTCCACGGCGCTCCTCAGCCGGGAGCCGGGGTTCCATCAAATCCAGGGCATTGGCGATGGTTTTATCCCCGAAGTATTGGATGTAAACCTGATCGATATGGTCTTTGCCGTTTCGGATGAGGATGCCATCGATACCACCCGCCGTCTGGCGTGTGAAGAAGGCTTGCTGGTCGGAACCTCCTCCGGCGCGAACATCTCCGCGGCGCTGCACATTGATAACGGGCGCAACAAGATCGTCACGGTTTTACCCGACCGCGCGGAACGATATTTCAGCACTGCCTTGCTTTAACTCCAACCCACCAATCCATACTATAATTACCGCGATATCAGTCACCGCCGGCGCGTACATTGCGCCGGTGGATTAATCTGCTTACGCGGAGTTGTATTCATGCAAAAGCATCCAGATCTCACCCTCCAGCGCATCCAGTCCTTTGCTACCGAGCGCGGCATTTTCAGCAAAGTCTACACGGACCGCGCGCCGGTCAAACTGTCCATCTATCCTGCTCCCGATCGCATCTCATATGCCGATGCAGTAAAAGGCGCCTACCAACCAGCCATCGTTGGCCAGCAGTTTGGGCCTTTCTGGTCTACGCATTGGTTCCGAGTTGAGATCGATGTACCCAGCGCTTGGGCCGGTCAAGAAGTGCACTTTTTATGGGATTCCTCCTCGGAAGCCCAGGTCTGGCAAGATGGGAAACCGATTCAGGGTCTCACGGGTACCGGGGGAGCTTTTTACCCCGGCTTTGCCTGGGGCGCCGTCCGGCCCGAATATATCCTCACCCGCAAAGCAAAGGGCGGAGAGGCGATCACCCTCTACGTGGAAATGGCGGTCAATAATTTATTCGGCCTTGGATATGGCAGCGACTCCGTCCGCCTATCGCAGGTAGGTGTGTTGCGCCAGGCCGAAATTGCCCTGTTCGACCGGGATGCCTGGGATCTGTTATGGGACTTCAAGGTCATCGCCGACATGGCCCAGGAGCTGCCCCGGACGACACCCCGCGGCGGGCAGGCGCTCTTTACCGCCAACCGGATGGTCAACATGGTCGACCTGTCCGACCGCGGCACCTGGCCGGCCGCCCGGAAAGCCGCGGCGGATTTCTACGCCGCCGCGAACGGCGACGGCCAGTTCAACCTATCCGCGGTTGGTCACGCGCACATCGACACCGCCTGGCTGTGGCCGCTGGCCGAAACGCGTGCGCAAGTGCATGCGCAGCTTTTCCAGCGCGGTTACCTTGATGGACGAATACCCTGACTACCGTTTCGCCTGCTCGCAGGCCCAGCAGTATGAATGGATGAAAGACCATTACCCTGACCTGTACGAGCGTATCAAGGAGAAAGTGAAGGCGGGGCAGTTTGTGCCGGCCGGCGGTTCGTGGGTTGAGCCGGACTGCAACCTGCCGTCCGGCGAGGCGCTGGTGCGGCAGTTCCTCTACGGGCAGCGCTTCTTCCGCCGCGAGTTTGGCATCACCTGCGAAGAATTCTGGGAGCCGGATGTATTCGGCTATTCGGCCGCCTTGCCGCAGATCCTACGCCAGGTGGGCATGAAGTATTTCCTGACCATCAAGCTGTCTTGGAACCAGTTCAACAAGCTCTCCAGCCACACCTTCTGGTGGGAAGGCCTGGATGGCAGCCGCGTGCTGACCCACTTCCCGCCGGCCGATACCTATAACGCGGCCGCCAGTGTGAAGGAAGCCCTTTTCAGCATGACCAACTACAAGGATCTGGACCGCTCGAATGACGCCTACTTCCTGTTTGGCTTTGGCGATGGCGGCGGCGGCCCGACCCGCCCCATGCTCGAACATATCCAGCGCATGAAGGATGTTGACGGCCTACCGCGGGTTGAGATGCGCTCTCCCAACGAGTTCTTTACCCGCCTGGAACGGAACAGCCAGGACCTGCTCACCTGGGTGGGCGAGTTGTATTTTGAGCTGCACCGCGGAACATACACCACTCAGGCTAACAATAAGAAGTACAACCGGTTGAGTGAGTTCATGCTGCACGATGTTGAGTTCCTATCGGCCGTCGCGCATGCCAGCCAGGGCCAGGCCTACCCGAGCGCGGAAATCGACCGCCTGTGGAAACTGGTGCTAACCAGCCAATTTCACGATATCATTCCAGGCTCGTCAATCAACCTGGTTTACCAGGATTCCAACATGCAGTACCAGGATGTTCTGGGCACCGGGGCCAGCCTGCGCAACCAGGCGCTGGTTGCGCTGCTTGGCAAACCGGTTCCACAAGGCAGCCAGGTGTGCGCGTTCAACACCACCGGTTTCCAGCGCAACGAAGTGGTCGAGCTGCCTGACGGAGCCGGCGCCGCGCAAACCAGTGTGGACGGAAAACGGCTTGGACTGGCCAGCGCGCCGCCGTATGGTTTTTCCATTTTCAAGCCCAGCGCGGACCTGTCGCAAAAGGTCTCAGTCGTGGAAAAGGATGGCGGCATTTTGCTGGAAAATGAAAGCGTACGCGCCGTGCTGCACAGCGATGGCAGCCTTTCCAGCCTGTTCGACAAACGCGCCCAACGCGAAAGCATCCAGCCGGGCCAGGCGGCCAATCACTTCGTTCTGTATGATGACCAGCCAAACTTCTGGGACGCGTGGGATGTGGACGTGTTCCACCTGGAAAAACGCGTGGAAGGCCCGCCCGCGAAATCCTGCCGGGTAATCGAGCGCGGACCGCTGCGCGCTTCGGTGTCCTTCGAATACGATCTCAGCCCGAACAGCACCCTCGTCCAGACCGTATCCCTGACCGCCATCTCTCCGCGCCTGGATTTCCACACTGAGGTGGAGTGGCACGAGCGCCACAGGTTCCTCAAAGTGGAGTTCCCGCTGGATATCCGCGCGATGAATGCTACCTATGAAATTCAGTTCGGCCATTTGCAGCGCCCCACCCATTTCAACACCAGTTGGGATATGGCGCGCTTTGAGGTGGTGGCCCATCATTGGGGCGACCTGTCCGACACGGATTTTGGCGTGGCCCTGCTCAACGACTGCAAATACGGCTATGCTACACATGGCAATGTGATGCGCCTGTCACTGCTGCGCGCGCCCACCTCGCCTGACCCGGAAGCGGACCAGGGGCATCATATCTTCCGCTACGCGCTGCTGCCCCATTCTGGCGCTCCACAGGCCGCTGGCGTGATCGAAGCGGGGTATTCCTTTAACGCTCCTCTGCATATTTTCCCGACCGGGGCGGAAATAGGGCAGCGCTCGTTCTTCCACGTCAACAACCCGGCCGTAGTACTGGATACCGTAAAAAAGGCGGAGGATTCGGATGAGATTGTCGTTCGCCTATACGAAGCTCGCGGCGCGAATACCAGCGCGCGCCTGCTCACCAGCCTGCCCGTCCAATCGGTGCAGCGCTGCAATCTGCTCGAAGATCCCGAGCCTGGCGCGCCCGCCGGCTGGCCAAACGATGGTCTTGCCTTCACCCTCAGACCTTTTGAGATTGTCACGTTCAAATTGAAGCTCGCCTGACCGGGCTGTTATAAATGAAACCGGGGCCGTCCAAAAATTGCAATTTGGACGGCCCCTTTCTAACAAGGTTGTTTCTATCTACGGCTCTACGGTGAACGTCGCCTGCATACCAGCAACAATATGATCATTCACGTGGCAGTGCAGCAGCCACACGCCCGGGTTATCGGGAACCATATCCACCACTTTCATACTGGCCGGCAAAAGCTCAATGACATCCATATGCATGCCACTCAGCGTGACCACGTTGCCATGCCAATGCGGGGTATGCAAATCGACTTCGGTTCCCATCCCCATCACGTACCAGCGCACCCGCTCGCCCTTCTTCATTACCAGCCCCGGCAGGTTGCCATATACGTAACCGTTGATCGAGTGCATTAAATTGCTCTCCTCAAAGGCTTCGTCCCCGGTCTCTACCTTGGCGGGCGTGCCTGTTTTCGTCTCAATATTGTGTTGTAAGTACAGGCTGGTGTTTTCATCCATCACGCTAAATACCGTCACGAATTCCCGGTCGACGTCTTTCGGCGTGCCGTCGGCTTTCGCATTGCCGCGCGCGGATACGATGATCGCCCCCATCAGCCCGGCATTCGTGTCTCCCGGTTCATCCACGTGGGAATGGTACATCCACATAATGGATTTTGGGTCCATGGGGCCTGGGCCGGCGCGCTCAGGCACCTCCCAGGTGTAGGTATGCGTGCCCTGTGGAGGCACCCCATCATCTTCCTTGTCGCCGCCGCTCGTATTATCGTTATATCCGGCCCCTTCCGAGTCTTTTTTATAGAATACGCCATGAGGATGCATGGTTGCCGGGAACTCGGTCATATTCTTGAAGTGGATGATAATCTCGTCGCCCACTTCGGCGTGAATGGCGGGACCTAGAAAACCCAGGTGCTGCCACTCCGGCGCGATCGGCTTCTGGGTGGTGAAGGTGTCATCGGTGAACTCGCGGTAGAGGGCCTTCGTATACACTTTGCCGATGCGGAGATCCCCATGCTCGACGAACACGTTTTCCGTTTCCCCAAACGGTTCACCCGTTATTTGATTCTTATTCGCTGGAGCATAATCCCATTCCACCTCAACGGCCCCAATATAATAAACGCGCTGCACCCCAGGCTTTTGGGCCGGCTCGGCGGCGGTTACCGGAGCCTGCGCCGATGTGGTATCCATTGGCATGGCCGCCTCTTCAGCATATACGATCACCGCGCCAGCCATGCCCTTCCCCCCCGCGCTGCCTTTCACCGCATCGTGATAAAGGAATGTCCCGACCTGGTTGAAGGTGTGCTCATAGGATGCGCCATTTTTCAAAGCGCCGCTAGAAAAAGAACCATCATCAGCGGTGACGCTGTGCTGCTGCTGGCTTTTTTCTGTCCACAAAACGGTTGCTCCAGCGGGGATAAAGATTTCTTGCTCTTTGAAGGCCTCTTCTTGGATTTCAATATTGAATTTCTTTCCCTTTCCGGTCAAAGGGACAACGGCCTGCGGCTCTGTTCCCGCTGCGGTTACCGGGTTTTCTTCTGCATGCGCCATTGTATCAAGAGCGGGGTTCATCTCTGGCTGCGACAGCTGCGTTTCTGGCTGTTTGGCCGGCAGGGCCGGTAGCACCCCGCCGCAAGCAGCGATGAAGACAGCTATACAAAGAACAGTCGTTACGCGCAACAGGAATTTTTTAGGAGGCAATGGATACATGATCAATGTCCTTATTGTGACAAAGATTAGGATAGGATATACAAGCGGATATACCGGACTCGACTACAGCTCGGCTTATCCTTTGGCCCAAATATCCACAGTTAAATCAGGCACCGCTAAATATTAAATTTATTATAGACAGACCCAGAGAGAATTCAAGACAAATAGGACAAAGATAGTCCATATATATAGTTCTTTTACCACCGTACCAACCCGCTCTCCATTGTCAGGCCAGGGCCAAAGCTCATTAATACCCCATACTCGCCTGGTTTTGGCTGACTCTGGCGCTGGATTTCTTCCAGCACGAATAATATGGTGGCAGAGGACATATTGCCATAATCGAATAAAACTTTACGGGATGCCGCGAGCTGTGCATCATCCAACCCAACCCGCTCCTGGACGTAATCTAAAATTTTGCTGCTGCCCGGATGCACCCCCCAATGCCGCACGTCCGCTCGGTTCAGTCCATTGCGCGCTAACAGTGTATCGACAAACGTCTCTACATTCGCTGCCAGCAGTTTGGGCACGTACGCGGACAGGCTCATGCGGAAGCCGTGATCGGTGAGGTGAAAAGCCATATGGTCAAAGGTCTGGTAATCACAGTAGGTCGCGCTATCGACCAGCCGCGGCCCGGGAGCATCTGCCCGGCTGGTGACCAGCGCAGCCGCGGCGCCGTCCGCGAACAGCGCCGAGCTGACTACATTTTCCAGGCTCATATCGCCTGGCTGGAAGTGCAGCGAACAAATCTCCACCGCCAGCACCAGCGCGGACCTGCCAGAACGCGCTTGAGCCGCCTCCCGCGCCCGCAGCAGGCCGGGAAATGCGCCATAACAGCCCATCCCCAGCACACAGGTGCGCTGCAGCCAGGGCGACATACCCAGCCTGCCGGCCAGGTGCAGGTCCAGGCCGGGGGTATCAACTCCGGTGCAAGAAACTACGATCAAGTCATCGATCTCCTTCGCCTCCAGACCCGCGCCTGCCAGACATTTCGCAATCGCCTGTTCGCCGAGCGCAATGGCCGCTTCCATATAACGTTCGTTACGCTCCTGGGTTTTTCGCTCCTGCCTATAATAGGTTCCATCGACCACCAGATAGCGTGAGCCAACCCCGGCATGCGCAAAAATGGTTTCTGTGCGCGGGTTGCCGCTCAGGAAGGGTCGTAATATGGATAATATTTCTTCCTGCGGGTAACACCGTTCTGGGACTACCGTCGCCAGGCTTTGGATGGAAGCATTTTGCATTCTACGATTTCTCCTCTCAGATACCTGTTAAAATTGCGTCTCCCCCGGACCACATGGCCTTTTGCTGCGTGTGTTTTCGATCAAGAAACGACCAATATTTGGGAACGCGTCAAAAAACTTCAATGCCATTGAAGCGGCGCGCGGGCGCAGCAGAACCGGTTGGAGCATGTGCCCCAGGCGTAAGCGGGTTCCAAAGCGCCGCTGCCAGGCGCGCGGGTATTCCCGGCGTACGTCCTGGGCCTGGCTTTCCCCGCTCAGATAGCGCGCCAGGTGTTCGGCCGCGAGCATCCCGCCCTCAAGCGCCATCGCGATCCCGTTACCAGCCAGGGGGACAATGACTCCCGCTGAATCGCCGGTCATCAAAACATCCTGTTCTATGGCCGGTTTTCGCACAAAGGGCACCTGGGCAATGGTTATCCAGCGTTCGTGGATGCGGTCCGCCCACTGCATCCAGGAACGCAGGTACAGGTTTTGCGCCTTCATCCAGCTGATAAAGCGCTCGATCCCCTCTTGCCCGCCACCACCTACCGCGCGAAAGGTTCGTTCGTGCACCAGCATGCAGACAACTTTCTCCCCGCCCTCGATCTCCGACATTCCGCAGTAGCCGCCCTGGAAAGCATGCAGCTCGATCCGCCTTGGGATGGGCGGGCCGCGAAAATGCGCTTTGAAGGCAAGATAAGGCTGGTGTTTTTCCAGAAAGCGCCGCCCAAGCACCCGGTCGAGCCCGCTGCGCCTGCCGTGCGCCGCCAGGACCGCGCGCGCCTGGATGGTTGCGGCATGCTCCTTCCCGGTGGTCCGCAGGACGAAACCGCCCGTCAAGTCACCCGACAATCCGTCTACCGTTTCCGCCTCGCGGACGGTCACCCCGGCCAGTTGGGCTTGTTCCGCCAGGAGCGCGTCGAGGCGTTTCCGGCTGAGGCCCAGGGCGGTGCCTGGCAGGCGCGTCTCCCAGGCGGTTCCATCCGGGGCGCTGAAAGAAACGGTTTGGATCGGCACCGGTTGGAGCTCCCCCAGGCGCTGCCCCAATCCGAGATCCCCAAGCAAGGGGACGCACTCCGGCGAGAGGAATTCACCACACAATTTATCATGTGGATAGGTTTTCGATTCGAACAGGATCACACGCAACCCGCGTTTTGCCAGCGTAATCGCCGCGCTGCAGCCTGCGGGTCCGCCCCCCACTACGGCCACATCCCAGGCAGCTGCGTTCACTTTTCCACCACCAGGGTCATGCGCCAGGGGAAATGCGTGTACACGCGCGCGTCCGGCAGGCCGGCTCGCTGCGCCAGGAGCAGCATTTCTTGCGGGGTATAGGCCCTGCGCACCGAAAGAGCGCCATCATTGCGGGTCAGAAAATTGCGCGCGAACACCGGCTGGATCATGCGAAAAGCCACATATGGCAGCCAGCCGCGCACCAGGTCACTCATAATAACGCCCACGCGGGCCAGGGCAAACGATGAATGCAGCACATCCACCAGCATCTCCGGCGAGAGGTGGTGCATAAACAAGGACGAGATCACGTAGTCCACCTGACCAGCCTTCAATGGGAGGCACAGCGCATCCGCCTGCACCAGTAGAATCTCCGGGCGGAGGCGGGCTTTTCGCGCGGAGGCCATCAGGTTGCGGCGCGACCAATCTACCGCCAGGATACGCAGCGGCAGTTGAGCCTGTTGGGCCCAGGCAGCCAGCGCCAACGGCAGGCCGGCCCCGCCGGTGCCCAGGTCCAGGAGCGTTACGGGCTCGTTGTGCCCCCGCAGGCGCGGGAAGAGGTGGCGCGTCAGCGCGCGCGTCCCACCCAGCATATCGTTAATGCGCTGCATTTCGGCCAGGTTTTCAGCCACATCCCGGCTGGTTCCCCGTCCAAGGTCAAGCAGTTCTTCCGCTTCCGCTCGCGCGCCTACCAAACGAAACGAGTCTCGCAATTTTCAGGCATCCCTTTAACAATAAAAAAGTTCCCCCTGTTGCTTTCGATCATAATCGGAAGCGTTTTGAAAACTTGTAGGGATTACCCTATGATTAGTATAGGAGAGTCCAGTGAAATTGTTTGTTTATGGGAATATCCCATCGTTAAAAATACGGGCCAATCATTGCGCGATAGGGCAATGATTGGCCCGTATTTTCTTGGGTGTGCTTATCGAACGGCGTTGTCCTTGACAAACTGAACCATTTCGTCGATCTTTGCGAAAGCCATACCGGTCACTGTGTCCGCGGCGCCGTAGTAGATCGCCAGACGGTTGGTATCAGCATCTACCAGGGCAGCACAGGGAAAAACCACGTTGGGCACGTCGCCGACGCATTCATACAGCATCTGCGGCGACATCAGGTATGGTTCCGCTCGGCAGATCACCTTCCAGGGCTGGTCCAGGTCAAGCAAGGCCGCGCCCATGCTGTACACGTAGCCGTTGCAGGAGGTGAGCACGCCGTGGAAAATCATCAGCCAGCCTTCCGATGTCTCGATTGGGATTGGGCCGGCGCCCACCTTGGTATAACACCAGGATCCCGTCCCCATCACGTGCCGGTGATGGCCCCAATGGATCATATCCGGGCTTTCACTGTAAAAAGATATCGCCAAAGGGCGTGTGCCCGTTGTCACTCGGGCGGCTGAACATGGCATATTTGCCATTGATTTTGCGGGGGAAGAGTACGCCATTGCGGTTAAAGGGCAGAAGCGCGTTCTCCATCTGATGGAAGGTCTGGAAATCGTGGGTATATCCCACCCCGATGGTTGGCCCGTGATATCCATTGCACCAGGTGATATAATAGCGGTCTTCCAGCCAGGTCAGGCGTGGATCGTAACGGTACTGAAAACTCGCAATCTCCGGTTCATCGCAGACCCACTCGATGGGGTTGTGGTTGATCTGCCATTTCAAACCATCCCGGCTGCAGCCATAGTAAATATTCATCACACGCCGGGTATCATCGATGCGAAATACGCCCACAAACTCACCTTTATAGGGGATAACCGCACTGTTAAAAATACTATTCGAACGCGGGATCAGGTTGCGCGGAATCACCGGGTTTTGACTGTAACGCCAGACAACATCCGAGCAGCCTGCAGGCCGGTCTTCCCAGGGAAGATTTGGGATCGATGAACCGTTGATGATTTGAACGCTCATTTCAGCTCCTGCCTACAATAATTTTCGAGGGGGGGTAATACCGCTATAATTCTACACTACAACTCCCCGCGCTGTATAGTTCTCGGTATCCGGAAATTTTTGCGCCCTCTGTCAACGAAAGGGGCGGGCTTGTCCAGAATTCTTCGATGAGAGAAACGTCATGCCTTTTTCTTTCAGCCTAACCACCGTCCGGCGCAGCAGCCTGCTGGGTTTACTCGCCATTCTGTTGTGGAGCACCACGATTGCCTTTTCACGCAGCCTGACCGAACAGCTCGGAACCCTGACCGCCGCCGCGCTGATTTACACGCTTGCCGGCCTGGTTGGCCTGCTTTATACAGGCCTGCGCCCAGGGGCGCTCTTGCGCATGCTCCAGCTTCCACGTTTATACCTGCTTGGCTGCGGCGTTTTATTTGTCGCCTATATCAGCGCCCTGTATATGGCGATTGGCGCGTCTGCCAACCGGGAACAGGTTCTGGTGGTCGGCCTGATCAATTACCTGTGGCCCGGGCTCAGCCTGATCTTTTCGATCCCAATCCTGGGAAGACGCGCCCGGCCAATCTTACCGGTTGGAATCCTTCTGGCGCTGGCCGGAGTCTGGCTCGCCACTACGGGGGGAAATACACTTTCCATCCAGGCCATGCTGCGAGATCAGCAAAACTTGCTGCCCTACGGGCTGGCTTTGTTTGCCGCGGTTTGTTGGGGCTTATATTCAAATCTCAGCCGGCGCTGGGCCGGTGACAACGATGGCGGCGCAGTGCCGCTGTTCCTGCTCGCCAGCGGCTTGTTGTTAGGGGGCCTGCGGCTGTTCACCCTGGAAATGACCCACTGGTCGCTGCCGGCAGCCTTCGAGCTGGCCTACATGGCCGTATTCCCAGGGATGCTCGCCTATATATTGTGGGACATCGCCGTCCGCAAAGGCGAAATTATCCTGGTCGCTTCGCTTTCGTATCTCACCCCGCTGCTCTCGACCGTATTCTCCACGATTGTTTTAGATGTCCAGCCGAGTATCGCGCTATGGTTGGGGGCAGGGCTTGTAATCGTTGGGGCGGTTTTATGCAAAATATCCATCCGCGACTGAGCGGAGGTCAGAGAATTTCTTCCCGCCCTACAAATAGCACAGATTTGACTTTAAATCCATTTCTTTAAAACCCTTGCTATTTTTGCATAGTCTGGTATACTCTAACAAGTCGCTGGCCTGGATGCCCCCCTCATCCAGGCCAGCGATGTTTTAACTTCTTATCAGATTCTCACCGGGTAGCAGATCGATGATCCGCTGGCGATAAATCAGGCGCCCGGAAACGTCTGCCGGAAGGCAAACCCTACCAGAAAGTGCCCCGTCCTGCTGGTTGAATTCCGCTTCGATCACCCCTCCGCCAGGGTGTACCAGGCAGCCGTGAACATGCTCCAGCGGCCCGAGCTGCGGCCGGATCTCCACCTGCGCGAACCCAGGCGCCGCCGGACGAATCCCCAGGATCGTGGCAAAATAGTGATACAGCGGGTGCGCTCCCCAGGCGTGACAGTCAGAGCGGCTGGGCTCGGGCATCTCCAGAGTCGTTTTAAAGCCTTTCCCAGGCAGGTCAAACCACAGCTGCATCCGCTGCAGCAGAACATCTACACGGCCCAACACCCGGTACGTTTCGAAAAGGTAATGGCTGAAGTAAATGGTGGTTCGCTCTAGCTGTGGGTCATTCAACAGCCCACCGGCCAGCAACGCGCGCATGTCAGGATCCAGCAGGCCGGGGATGAGATCATCGCTCAATACTGCCATGCATTGGGTGTGCTCCGAATAATGCTGGTGTGACCGGTCATCTGCAAGCAGCCCGCGCTCGCCCTCCCAAAAAGCCTGCACTGCGCTCTTCGCCAGGTGAACCGCCCGCTGGCGGAAAAGCTCGGACAGCAGATGCTCGCCCAGGCGCTCCTCCAGACCGGCTGCAAGCGCTAACGCATACACCAGCTGCCAGTTCATCAGCCCGCTGGCCCCCTGGTGACCATCCGGGGGGACTCCGGCATCTTTATCCCAGGCAGGCACCCAATCCAGCGTGTTCCAGCCCTCCGGCCCGTACAACAGGCCGTCGGGATGGATAAAGCGCTGGAAGCCCTCCAGCGTAGCCCGCATACCGGGCAGCAGAGAGCGCACAAAGCCCAGGTCCCCGCGCCACATGGCGTAATCCGTGACCATCATTACCCACCACAGGGCAAATGGCGGGATGATCTGCATCACCCGGCAAGGATAGCGGGACTGGGTCAATCCGGAAGCCAGCCGGGATGCGTCGAACATACGCAGCGCCTTGCGGGGCAAGCGGTCGTCGCGGGTCATGATGTAGGTAGTGAGAATTTCCAGGCGCGTATCACCGGCGTACTGCAGTTCCTCATAGTACGGGCAGTCAAAATACGTTTCATTCGAACACATCTGCATCACGCGGGTCAGGATGGGGATCACCGCTGCCAGTCTTGGGTCGCTGGCGGTGAAGCTGCTTTCCAATTCCAGCGGGTAGCGCGATTCCTGCAGGCGCAAACGCTCCAGGATCATGGGCTGTGCAGCGGTTTCCACATACACTTCGAGATAACGGCCTGCCTGCCACCACAGGGTGTCAAAGTGGCGCTGCTCCGCGCCATCCGGCAGGAAGGTTTCACCGAACCCGATAAAATACTTCCCTTCAATTTCATCGCGGTTGCCCTTGTCCCAACTGCTGCGATCTGGCCGGGTAAACAAGGCTTCCGCCCAATGGACGCGCACCAATCCGCCGCTGCCACCCGAAATGACCACCTCAGGGTATGCGCAGTAATAGTTTTTCAGGTCGATCACCACACGCCGTTTGCTATGGGCTGGTATTTGCAGCGGCGCCTGGCCATCCACCATCCGCTGCCATTGGGCTTCCTCCGCAGGCAGGTGATTGGCAGCGCGTACCGGCACCTGCGCGGTAGCAGCAGAAAACTCCTGCCCTACAAAACGCACCCTTCCACCGGAAACAGGTTGCGTTTGTAACGGAGGCAAGGTCGCCGGGCGCAGCAAGTGCTGGCGGTGGAACTCCCAATCGGTCAGCCGGCCAACCCCCGGCTGTAAAACCGTGACCGGTTTCCATCCCGCGCCCTCACCCTTCTCATAACCCCATAAAAATTCCTTGCCGTCTACCTGCACACGCGCCCCGCGCCAGTGGGCCGGGTTGGGCGATAGGAACGCATACCCGTGCAGGCGCACCGCCTCCCAGGCCGATACCCCGGTTCCAAGGATCTCCGTCCACTCTCCCTCGGTTGCCAGCAGGAACCCCGGGTGGACGCTCATCTGGGCTTGTGCCGCCTGATCACCCAGCGACCAGACCCGCGCCACCAGGACGTGATCACCGGCGGAAAGCGAGAGATCGTAACTTTCATAAAACCACATATCCGGCGCGCCGCGCTCATTGCCCCGCCCAATCCAGGCGCCATCCAGGTAGAGATCATAGCGCTCATCGGCAGCAACGTGAATGCGCGCCTGACCCGGCTGGAGAGTCGAAAAACACCGCCGGTACGCAGTGACAAAGGGCGGCAGGCCCGCATCCGGACAGCTCACCCAGGCGCAGGGCCAGAGGCCCTGCTCACGCCAGTTCTTGCCAACGTTCAGATGTAGAAAGGGATCTTGCGTAATGATTGTTCGCATACAGTATTATAAATCGAGCCGTTCAAAAACGTGCCTGGCACGTTATTGAACGGCTCGTAACCTCTATAATAAATTAAAAGGATTGGTAAAGGCTCGTTACTCGCAGCGCTGCGCGCAGTTGTTCAAAGCTCCAGCCCGCGGGGACCGGGCAGCGCACCTGCACCGGGTCACCCGGCAGGATGTCGAAGTAGTTGTCGCTAAAAACCACATCCGCGCCGCTCAGACTCAGCTCGACGAAACGCGCCAGCGACCGGGCAGTAACATGGAAAACGGCCTGGCTGCCCTCCGGTTGGATTTCCACTTTGAGTTGTGGATCAGCCAGGTTCAGGTGCTTGACTGGCATAAACGTCGCCAGGCGCACCGCGACCGGCTGGCCGGCTTGTTTCAGCGTGCAGTGGAATACCACGCTGCGCTTTTCTTCGGGGGTCAGCTGAAAAGTCTTTGAGAAGATCATCCGCGATGCTTGCGCATCCAGCGCGGCGTCAACCTGCCCCGATTCCAGCACCTCACCGTCCAGGGTGACCAGTTTCCACTCCATCGAACCCTGCCAGGCAGCGGGCCGGTCACTGGTTACCCACACGTCCATCTGCGCGTTTTCTTCGTGATCTTCGATCGACAGCAGCACCGGCTCGAAGAAGCGCCGCGCCATATAATGCAGCGCCTTCCACCGCCCAAAGTAATCGATGCTCGACCAGGAAGCCACCGGCCAGCAGTCATTCAACTGCCAGTAAAGAATGCCATTTACCCGGTTCTTGTGCCGGCGCCAGTGTTCAACGCCATAACGGATGCCTTCCGCCTGCAGCACCATGCTTAAGTACACCAGCATGGGGAAGTCCTTTGGCATGCGGAATATATCCGTCATCTGGCCCACGATCAGGCCGTTGCCCTTCCAGCTGCGCTGGTGGTGCTCCATGATGTAAGAGGTCATATTCCAATCCTTTTCCTCCGCGTATGCTCTGACCGTTTCCAACGGCGGCAAGGATTGGAACCCAAATTCGCTCATAAAGCGCGGGAACTGGGTGCGGTAGGCCGTAAACGGCTTCCGCCCATGCCAGACGTCCCAATAATGGCAGTCGCCGCGCTGCTGGCTGTTGGGTTCGGAGAAGGGGATGCCGGACGAGGCCGAGCTGGGCCAGTAGGCGCGGTCGGGGTCTTCCGCCGCGACGATATCCGGCAGCAGGTGGTGGAACATGCGGTCGTAGCCAATCTTCAGGCGCTGGTTAGCCGGGTCAGCCGGCTTGTTCCAGCCCCAGTCGGCCCAGCCCTGCTCCATCTCATTGTTACCGCACCACAACGCCAGCGAGGCGCGGTGGCGCAGGCGGCGCACATTCTGGACGGCTTCTTCGCGCACATTGTCGAAGAACGGCTCGTCGGTGGGGTACCGGTTGCACGCGAACACAAAGTCCTGCCAAACCAGAATCCCGTAACGGTCGCACAGATCATAAAACCGTTCTTCCTCGTAAAACCCGCCCCCCCACACCCGCAGCATATTCATATGCGCATCCGCGGAGCTGCGAATCAGGTGTTCGATATAGGCATCGCTCATGCGGGTGGGGAAGGAATCGGCTGGAATCCAGTCCGCCCCCTTCGCGAAGACCGGCACGCCATTGACCACGAAGGTAAACGATTCGCCCCATTCGTCCGGTTCGCGGCGCAGTTCAAGGCTGCGCAAGCCAATGGTAAACGACCGCTGGTCAAGGTCCCGCTGGCTCGTGATCAGGAAGACGTTTACGTTGTAAAGCGGTTGTTCTCCATATCCATTCGGCCACCACAGCTGCGGGTCGGCAATTTCAACTGTCACCGTACCGGAAGCTGCCTGCAAGGAAAGAGACTGCTGCCAGGTTTTTCCGTCTGGGGCAACCACTTTTATTCCTACCTCTAGTGGATCACTCGACCAGCGCGCCACCTTTACCGTGGCCTCCAGGATGGCTTTGCCTTCCTGCATGTGCTGGCGCAGGTGCACATCCTCAATGCGCGCTGTGCTGTACCCTTCCAACCGCAGATCCTTCCAGATGCCTATCGGGGGCAGCATAGGACCCCAATCCCAGCCAAAATGGCAGGGCGCTTTGCGCAGATATGGCCCGCCCATGATGCTCCACGGCTGCACGCCGCTCAAAGGGGATTTTTCCTCATGCTCCCTGGCATATTGGACAGGCGAATTGAACGTAAAAACGAGCTGATTTTCGCCCTCCTTAAGCAACTTTTTAACATCCCAGCGGTACTGGACAAACATATTTTGGAAGCTGCCCACCGGTTGTCCATTCAGCTCAACCTTGCCCAGCGTGTCCAGCCCATCACACACCAGGTTTACCCGTTCTTCGCCAAGCAGTGCTTTGGATACTGTAAAGGTGCGCGAATACTGCCAGTCCTTTTGAGCCACCCACTGCACACCTAATTCGTTATCTCCCACAAATGGGTCGGGGATACAACCCACTGCCAGTAAATCCGTATGAACTCCCCCCGGAACCTGACCCGGGTACGTTTTCGACTCGCCAAGCTGGCGCAGCTGCCAGCTTCCAGCTAAAGATAGGGACAGCATAAAATTCTCCATTCTGTAAGGGTTATTCAACCGGCTTCGCGGTCGCGAATATCGGTATTTCAAGTTGAGTGGTTAATGGGTCTATTATACGCTTCATCCAGCTTTCTACAAATTAAACGGAACAAAGTCTCTTGCGGAATCGCCGCGTCACAGGCCTGCGGCTGGATCTTTTGTTGGTCAAGCCACTGCAGCCATTCGGCCTCATTCTCACCAAACGATTTACCGCTGGCAGCATCCACCCCTTCACCCCGCGCCACGCGTTGAGCCGCATCCAGACCATACTGGGTGCTAAACCAGCCCATAAAAGAACCGCTTTCCAACATTGCGCGCATAAGAAGGTAATAGCCATCATCGTTATTGGGCATGGTTACAATCCAGGCTTCTTCCAAAGGCACATAAGCATTGCTCTGGCGCAGCAGAACGGTCCAGGCATCCAATGGTTGGCGGATCAGGCCGTCCCCAAGACCGGCGGCCTCCACCACCTGCAGCGATTGCCCGCCCCCCGGTACGAGCCCGCCGGTGAGATCGACCGGGATACCCTGGATCAGGACAGCCAGGTAGAGCGGCGCCAGGTCAATGTCCATCAATCCGTTATCATAACTGATGACCATCTGCGACCCATCGACCAGCGCCGGACCGCTCCCATCCACCAGCAGCACCTGCAGCTTGCCGGCCGGTTTGGTCTGCGTATACGCGCGGATGGCTTTGTACTGCTGCTCCAATGTTTTCACCAGGCTCCGCACCTGGTCCTCGCTCGCAGCGGAATTATTGTGCACCTCGAAGTACGGGCTTTCCAGCGTTTGCGCCCCAACCGAGCGGGCCGAGTTAAATAATCGCAGGGCAGCGGGCAATAACGCCGGCCAGTAATCGTAAAGAAGCGCGCCCCAAAAAGCTGCTAAAACCATCCCGGAAATAATCAACCGGGACCTGGCGCCTCGGGTTACCCGGTCCTGCGCAGCGCTCTGCGCGCGGTTCACCACTTTGGGGTCTTTTGCCTCAGCCATGCACTCGCTCCATCAATGCTGCCGCGGCGCATTGAAAAGCCTGGAGAGGCGCCGCGCTTAACCCTTTCCCATCCATATCCATTCTCGTTTCCACAATCAATTCGCTCAACCGGGAAATCTCTTTCAACAGGTGGCCCAAGCTGTATGCCACCTGAATCATCACGGCCCTGCGTAAAGTTGGATTTGCATGTCGTTAAAATTCTTTGTTTCCATCAGGCGCAGTTCCCTACGCAGCTCCTTCTGAATCAACGAATCGGGGTCTGTCCACCAGTTATGGCTGTACACCAGCCAGACTCGGGTGCGCCCGCGGAGGTTTTCCCGCAGGCGCGGCAGGTCTTGTTCTGTCATGCGCGGCTCCAGCTCGCCATTTTCAAACATCGTCTGTGGAGCGCCAACTTCTATCACCTTGCGATTATATTGCGCAAAGTAGTAATCGAATGGAATTTGCGTCCACCCGGAATTAAAAACGATCATATCGCCGTCCTGCACCTGGTCGCCCACATACACCGCCGCCAGGTCCCAGCGCTCCTTTTCATAATTTCGAAAATAATTGTCAATCGAAAGCAAGCTGAGCGTCAACAGGATGATCAGCGCTGTCGCAATATAGGGCTTGAAACGCAGCTGGCTGATCCCAACGGCAATCAGAACGTATACCGGGATCGTGGTTCCGATGAGCGTGCGATCATAAAAAATTGGGCGGAAGAGGCTGACCAGCAACTCTCCCAGGAAGGGGGTCAGGAAAAGGGCTGCCAAAAAGAGGAATTGCGCCGCCCGCCGGCGATACTGGATAAAAGCCAGAATAAATGTGCAGCCATATGCGGCCCAGATAAGCCACCGCCAGCCGATCTGGTTGGGAAGAAAGGCCATCAAGAATGTTTTTAGGGCATTGGTGACAACTTCATATGTGGGCGGCTGGATCCAGAAATCCCCGGATACAGCGACAGACTGCAAAAAGAAAGCCGGCAGCCAGGGGCTCCAGAGCAGGAATACCCCACCGTGAGCGAGGAGCCAGTTCCGCAAGGAAGGCGCTTGCATCTGGCCTTCTCCGGCCGGGGAGAACCGGCGGAAGAGCATCAGGCCAAACATAAACAAGTTGAGCCCAATCGGCAGCATGACAGCGGTATTATGCACGAAAAGGGTCAGGGCGGTAAAAACCATATACCCCAGCCAGGTCAGGTCGGTCTCCACCTGCCGGAAAGATAATCCGCCGCGCTGGGCGCGCTTGTCGCCTTCCTCACTTATAGTGTCTCCGGAATTATCCCGAGTGCTACGCCGTTTCCAGCGCTGGAGAAACTCTCCAAACTGCTGCCCAATTGGCTGGGTGCGCGCGCGGTCGTCGAGCAGCAAACGCGCCGTCATCAGCATAGACAAACTGGCGCACAATGTGAGCAGAGCATAACTGCGTGCTTCCTGCCCATATTGTATATGAAACGGCGATAGCGCCAGCAGCAGCGCGGACAGCAGACCAACCCGCGGTCCGGAGAGGGTCTTCCCCAGGGAAAAGATTACGATGATCGTCAGGATGCCAAAAACAGCAGAAAGCGACCGCACCCACGCCTCGCTGTATCCCCCCAAAGCATTCCAAATGCTCAAAAGAATGTGATAGAGCGGCGGGTGCTGATCGATATCAATGGTCAGTTTGATAATATCGGGAATGGAATGCCTGCTCATCCAGACGCTAAACGCTTCGTCAAGCCAGAGGGGCTGTTTGCCGATCTTTAGAAAGCGAAAACCAGCTCCCAGCAGGGTAATGATGGATAAAGCCAGAAATTCGAGCTGGTTCTGTTTGTGGGGAATCGAAAAAAGAAAATGATGCTGCTTGAGCGAGCTGTTATTTTCCTGCCCCCGCATTTTCACTCGGGCAAGCCGAAGCAACCGAATTTCGCTCGATCAGCGATGGCCGAAAGATGGATGTGATACAACCCCCATCCGCCTGGAAGACTTGATTGAACAAGAGCTGTACCGCTAATCTCCCCATGCTTTCTTTATTGACCCGCATGGTCGTCAGTGAAGGGATCACATTTTGGGCCAGGTAAATATCATCAAAACCGATAATCGAAATATCCCGTGGAATGCAAAACCCGGCCTCCATTAAGCTGTACATGGTGGTGATGGCGGTTTCGTCATTTACACACACCAGTCCGGTAATCTGCGGATGCTGCCGAACCAGGTTCAGGCTGGCGCTGATGATGTCGCTCCGGTTGAGCGAGCAGTCGGCGAAATACCCCGGGCCAAGTTGATAATCCGCCAAAGCCTTCCGGTAACCAATTCGGCGGTCACGAAAGCTGGGATAAGCCTGATCATGGCCGCCGATGAACCCAATCTGCTTGTGTCCTTTACGAATCAGATATTCTGCTGCCTGGAATGCTCCATAAACATTATCGGAAAGGACAGCATTATAGGTATTCCCTTTGCTGTAGGAATCAATTAACACAATTGGGCTGGGACGGTTTTTTAGTATTCGGGCAATCGATTCATCTACAAAGGCGCCAGCCAGCAAGAGCCCATCCACTTCGCCTTTTTCCAGCAGCGGCGGGGTCTCCACCGGATAGTTTTCACTATTTACCGGAAGGTTGGCGAACATTAAATTAACGCCCATCTGCCGGCAGGTCGATTCCACCCCGGTGATGATGTGCGAATAAAAGTAATTTGCGTGGGGTTCGTCCTCAGGACTGGATTTTACTAAAAGGCCAATGGTTTTGAGCGTTCTCACCGGCGTCATCGACACCGGCGATTTAAACCGGTAGCCCAGGGAGCGCGCCACTTCCATAATCCGTATCCGAGTGACTTGAGAAATACCAGGCTTATCCCCCAAAGCTAAAGAAACAGCCGTTAAGGAAACACCGCTCGCTTGAGCGATATCCAACAACTTTACGCGGTTCTTTCTCGAGTTCGGCATGGGCAGTGTCTACTCTTTTTAAAAACCGGAATTTTATCAAAAACTTACTTTTATTATAGCTAAAGTTTTAGTAGAGTCAATATAAATTGCCTGCCTTTCACCCGCTAAAAAAACATGCCGTGGGTATAATAGTTCCATAACCAAATATTTAAACCTTCCCCAAATGAATGCCCAATCCTTCCAACCCCAGGAGCCCTCGATGAGAATTAAACAGTCAGTCTGTTTCCCGATGATGGAACCCTTGCCCATCCCATTGCCTGACTTTATTAAACGCGTGGCGGAACTCGGCTTTGCTGCCGTCGAAATCTGGAAACCGGACGCGTCCTTTCCAGCCCTCGCCAACCTGGCGCAAAAAAACGGGCTGCGCATCGCCAGCTTCAGCGGTCACGACAGCCTGCCCGTCGGCCTGAACGATGCTGGTGAGCACGAGCGCATTGCGGCTGAGCTGCGCGACTCGATTGACCTGGCGGCTCAATATCACGTACCGGGGGTCATCTGTTTCAGCGGCAACCGGCGGCCCGGGCAAAGCGAAGAAGAAGCGATCGAGACCTGCGCGGCAGGTTTTCGTAGGGTGGCTCCATACGCGGAACAAAAGGGCGTCAACCTCAACATGGAACTGTTGAATACGATCGTCGACCACCCCGGCTACCAGTGCGACCATGCGAGCTGGGGGTTAGAGGTGGTAAAACGGGTCAACAGCCCGCGGGTCAAGCTGCTCTATGATATTTATCACATGCAAATCATGGAAGGCAACCTGATCCGCACCATTGTCGATAACATCCAGTGGATTGGTCACTTCCACACCGCCGGGGTTCCCGGGCGGAACGAAATCGACGATACCCAGGAAATTAACTACCGCGGCCTGTGCAAAGCGCTAGCCGCCACTCCGTACAACCTGTTTATCGGCCACGAATACCGCCCAACCCGCGATCTGTTCGATACCCTGCAAGAAGCCTACGCGATTTGCGACCAGGAATGATATGGATGATTTACAGGCCTCAGGAATTAAGCGCATCCACCTGATCTTTAAAACGCATCTGGATGTTGGCTTCACCGATTTTGCCGCCAATGTGGTCGACAGCTACTTTCACCATTACATCCCCAAGGCGATCGCGCTGGCTGAACAACTGCGTGAAAGCGGCTCACCTGACCGATTTGTTTGGACCACCGGATCCTGGCTGATCTATGAATACCTGGAGCAGGCCAGTCCTCAACAGCGCCGGCGCATGGAAGCGGCTATCACCAGCGGCGATATCACCTGGCATGCCCTTCCCTTCACGACTCACAGTGAGCTTATGGATGCTTCACTGTTTCGATTTGGGCTGAGCCTATCGCAGGCGCTGGACCAGCGCTTTGGGAAACGCACCATCGCCGCGAAAATGACGGACGTACCCGGGCATACCCGCGGTATTGTCCCGCTGCTGGACGAGGCCGGGGTGCAGTTTCTCCACATCGGCGTGAACGCCGCTTCTACCCCGCCAGATGTACCGCCTGTCTTCGTCTGGCATGACCCCGCCAGCGGCGCGGAGGTAGTGGTGATGTACCACAAAGGTACCTACGGTGACCTGATGGTCGTCCCTGGTCTGGCCGATGCGATCGCCTTTGCACATACCGGCGACAACCTGGGTCCACAATCGATCGAGCAGTTACAGAGAACCTACGGCGAAATGCGGGAGCATTTCCCATCCGTTGAAATTTCCGCCTCAACCATGGACGCTTTCGCTGCCCACCTTCCCACCATCCGTGCTCAACTCCCGGTGGTTACCCAGGAGATCGGCGATACCTGGATCCACGGTGCGGGCACGGATCCAAAAAAGATGGCCCAATACCGCGAGCTGCTGCGCTGGCGGCGGCAACTACTCGAGACCGGAACCTCCATTGAAGCGCTGCATGCCTTCAGTCGCAAACTACTGTCTGTTCCCGAACACACCTGGGGACTGGATGTAAAGACCCACCTGAACGACTGGACCAACTATAGTGCGAAAGATTTTCAGGCTGCCCGCGCAGGGGAAAACTTTCAGAAAATGGAGGCCTCCTGGAAGGAACAGCGCGCCTACATTCAATCGGCAGTAACATCACTGCCGTCAGAGTTACAGAGAGCTGCCGAAGAGCGACTGTCTGCCCTGGAACCTTCGCGACCAGATTTGAGCAAGTTCACCAGCCTGCCGGACGCTTCAAAACCCTTTACACTGGATCAGTTCAGCGTGACCTTCGACCCGCAGACCGGCTGCCTGAACCATCTGGCAACAAAAGGCGACCCATTGGCCGGCAGCCCATTGGCTGGCAGCCAATGGGCCGGGCCGCAAAACCCGCTCGGCCAGTTCTGGTACGAAACTTTCTCAGCCACCGATTACCAGCGGTTCTACCGCCAGTACAACGTCAACAAACGCACCACCCATGCCTGGGCCATCCCCGATTTCACCAAGCCCGGCATCCAGACTGCCACCGCAGTACACAAAACCTTTCTACCGCGCCTGGTCTGGGCTGGGCAGCGGGCGGAAGATTCCGGCGATATCTTTCTGTTCCTCCTGGAAATGCCTGAAGAAGGCTGGCAGGCTTACGGCGCCCCACGCCAGCTTTCGCTCGAAATGACCTTCGACCGCCGCCAGCCGCGAATAAGTTTCACTTTGCAGTGGTTTGGAAAGCCTGCCTCTCGCCTGCCTGAAGCTGCCTGGTTTTCGTTTATCCCACGCATCAGCCAGCCGCGCGCCTGGCGCATGCAGAAACTCGGGCAATGGGTCTCGCCCCACGAGGTTATTCGGGATGGGAACCGTCACCTGCACGCGCTCGACAGTAGCGCGCGCTGGACGGACGGCCAGAAGGCCCTGCATATCCAATCCCTCGATGCGGCCCTGCTCGCCCCTGGCAAGCCCGCACTGCTGGATTTCAACAATCGCCAGCCCAACCTGCGCCAGGGTCTGCACTTCAACCTGCATAACAACCTGTGGGGCACCAACTTCCCGATGTGGTACGAAGACGATGCCCGTTTCCGCTTCGTCTTTTCCATTGATCAACACTAACCTACACACAAATACAACCACCGCTTTGCTCGTTTTGCGAGAGCAGACCAGATCCGGTGGGGATTTTATGTGAACAAAGATGGGGTGAGCGGGCCAACTCCGCTCACCCCATCACAGACGTTATAGCCTATCCGATTTCACACGATCCGTGTTTCGGGATAGCCACTAAAAGTTTTCAAGCAGTTCCAGCATAACCCCCAGCTTTGCCGCGCTGTCCATATAGGAATACATGCCGCCGGTATAGTCGCCCTGCTGGACCATGGGGATGCCTTTGCCTTCCAGGTAAGCCACCACTTTGTCCGTGCCTTTGACAAAAAAGGCAATATGGTGGACGCCTTCACCGTGCGCATCCAGAAACTCTTTCCACGTACTGGGGCCGCCCACCGGCTCAATCAGCTCGATATCCACCTGGCCCAGGTGCACAAAGGCGAGCCTGGCCACCGCCGCCGAGGTTTGCCCGCAGTATTTCATATTGGACTTTTCCGGCCCATCCGTCAATTGGACCTCTGGGCGCATTTCCAATCCAAAAACGTCCACGTAACCATCCAGTGTTTTTTGGATATCCTTGACGATGATGCCAACCTGCACAACGATATCGGTACCCAATCCTGCAGCCATTATTATTCTCCTGTTATGAATGGAAACCCAAGGCTAAAAAGCCGAACCCTTGGCCGGGCTTTTGCCTATAAATCCAGGCTTAATTCGCCTGCGATCGAACGCACGTAATCCGCTGCCAGCTGGTATTCCTGCTCTCCTGGCAGATGTTCCAGCATGATGGGTGTATCCCCTGGCAGGCGCGCCATCTGGCGTAAAAAGGTGCGGTAATTCAGCGTTCCCAGCCCAGGCCTGACTTCGCCTAGATGCGTGGTCAGTTGATCGGATAAGAGGATATCCTTGGCATGCACGCTCTGGATATATGGCCCAAGTCTGGAAAAACACTCATGCAAAAACTCGCCGTTGTTGAAATAGCGCCGCGGGCTGTTAATCATATTAACCGGGTCGAGATGCACGGCAAAGTGGTCCCGGTCGATGGCATTGATCAGCTCCAGGTAACTGTCCGGTGAATCGGGGAATATCCACGGCATGCACTCAATGGTGTAACAGGTCCGCGCGGGCTGCACCGTATCAATAATCTCGCGCGTTATCACAACAATCTGGTCAAACGTATCCGCGCTAAAATTATCCGGGTGCGGGCCGTCCCACACGTCTCCGCGCGACCCGGCGATATTCACACAGCAACGCGCGCCAATTTCGTCCGCGAGCGCCAGCTGGCGCTTGCAGTGTTCTATGGCTTTCTGGCGGGTTTCCACATCCGCACTGAGCGGATTGCTCCACGCGCCCACCTCAGCGATCAGAATATCGGCTTGCGCCGCTGCCGCCGCGTAGGCCTGGATAACCTCTGCACCGGCATCCGCCTCGACGGGACAATACGCCGCGCGGTACCCGGCTGCCTTCAATGCGGCGATCCAACGTTCCGGGTCTGCCTCTGGCAAAAAAACTGGTCCACCTAAACGCATAAACTACCTCCAATAAAATCCGGCTCTTAATTGACTTCGCGGAGACCGGTAACCGTGAATCAAAAAGTGATTACGCAAAACCGTTCTTTTTATTCACCTGATTGACCAATTGCCTGTTCAGGGTATTATAACCTCACCCCACAAAACATGTAAAATGTAACGCCCGAAACAGAATACATGACGCAGCGCGCTTATGCTACACTACGGGTACGGTTCTCTTTGGCAAGGAGATTCTCATGCAGACAAATCATAATGCTTCCCTACGCGCAATGGCTGAGCAGCGCGGAATTTTTATCGGCGCCGCGGCCAGCGCGCGCGCGCTGCGCACCGATTCGGCCTACCGGGAGACTCTGGCGCAGGAGTTCAACCTTCTGACTCCCGAAAATGAGCTGAAATTTGGCCCGCTCTGCCCGCACCCCAGCGCGTATGATTTTGGACCCGCCGAGGAGCTGGTTGTTTTCGCCAGGGCCAACGATATGCAGGTGCGCGGTCACACCTTGCTTTGGCACCAGATGAACCCCAAATGGCTGGTGGAAAATAACTATAACCGCAACCAGGCCCTCGATCTGCTCCACAAACATATCTTCACTACGATGGGGCATTTCCATGGTGAAATCTATGCCTGGGACGTGGTCAACGAACCGGTTGAGGTGAACAGCGGTTTGCGCAACTCTTTCTGGATGCACACCATTGGGCCAGATTATATCGAATATGCCTTTCGGTGGGCGCACGAGGCGGATCCCAGCGCGCTTCTATTCATCAACGAATACGGCAACGAAGGTCTCAACGAAAAGTCCGATGCAATATACGATCTGCTTAAAGACATGCTCGGGATGGGTGTCCCCATTCACGGCGTAGGACTGCAAATGCACGTGGCGGTGAACGGGGGGGATGCCTTCGCCGCTCCGCCCACTGTCAGCGATTTATTTGATAATTTGAAACGCCTGGGAGACCTGGGTCTGGAGATCCATATCACGGAAATGGATGTGCAGATCCATGGCACGCCCGGCACAATGGCAGAGCGGCTGCAAAAGCAAGCAAAAGTTTATGAAGAAGTGCTTTCCACCGCTCTGCGCTGCCCCCAATTGAAAGCGCTCGTAATGTGGGGTCTAACAGACCGTTACTCCTGGATTCCCAACTTCACCGGCCACCCGGACGCCCCCCTGATTTTCGATCCGTACTACCAGCCCAAACCGGCTTATGAAAGCATCTATCAGCTGCTCGAGAGGATCAGCGAAAGGGTATAATTTATCCCTGGAACAAAGGCTCCGCAAAGCCGCGCGCTTCCGTTTTCAGGCAGAAAACATCTCCCGCCATCGGCTGGCCCACCCGCCGGTCGGGGGGTATTTCAACCCAGGCAGAGGTGATATACAGATCCTTCAAATCCGGCCCGCCAAACGCGCAGCTGGTCGGGAATTCTACCGGCATGGGAATTTCGCGCTCAATCGTTCCATCCGGCCTGTAGCGCACTACCTTCCACCCACCCCAGCGCGCGCTCCAGATACATCCCTGTTCATCGACCGCCAGTCCATCGGGTAAACCTTCCTGGCCTTCGCGCGGCACCTGCGTAAAAATTCGCCGGTTGCTGATCGCGCCGCTTTGCGCGTCAAAATCATAGGCGTAAATGACCCTTGCCTCTGAATCGGTAAAATAAAAGACGCGGTTATCCGGGCTCCATCCCAACCCATTCGAAATGCCGATCCCGCTTTCCATGCGGTGGATCGAAAGATCCGTGTCCACCCGGTACAGGCTGTTGGTGGGCCTGGAGCTCATCTTACCGGCCCAGAAGCGCCCCTGGCGGTCGGTCTTGCCGTCATTGAAGCGCACATCTTGCGCCTCATCGGCATCCGGGTCGCCCAAGAACTGGAACTGCTTTTTTGCGGCGTCTAGCAGGGCAAACCCTTCTTTCGTCGCCAGCACAAAACCACCGCCCGCCCGGACTCCCATCGCACTGGTGACCCGGCCCAAATCGATCACTTCGTGGCCTTTGTTGTGTGGATCGTAACGGTGCAGGCAGCCCTGTAAAATATCCAGCCAGTACAAAACCTGTTCGACCGGGTGCCACACCGGCCCTTCCCCCAACATGCACTGCGCGGAAACAACGTGTTCAACCGGGTCCATATTTTCCTCCTTGCCAATTTTGTTCAAGCAATACCGCACACCAACCATTCTATGAGAAAAGATCAAAGCGAGTCAAGTAATTCCCCATAGCGCTGACAGGATTACCGACGGTCAATTGTCTGGAAATCCCTGTAGATTCAAAGGATACGTCCTCGTTTCATTTCAGTTATAAGAGTCTTATATTGATATTAGAAACAATAGCGCCTGGGAAAGGTCGTATGGCTCCCCCACTGTGGCGCAAGAAACGCCGGAGGTATCTATTATTGTTAGGCTTGCACCCGGCACAAGCGATAGGATTTTAAAAGTATGGAAGGCTATGACCCTAAGTACCCGTATCAGGATACAGGTGGTTCAATGAGAGCTTTTTTTATCGTAGTCCTATTTTTCCTCGCGTTCCTGTTGTTTGCTTCAGGAACCATTGGAAATGCTAACCTGACTTCTAACAACCCCGGCGCTGCGCAGGTCCCGGTGCAGGCGGCTGCTCCAGCAGCGGCTGCCCCGGTAGTGGAACAGCCGCAGGTAATCACCATCCAAGAAAGCCCAGCGACCAACACTGGAAACAATTTATCAATCCCGGTTACCGGCAGCTGCACCAACCCGTACACCGTCCGGTCTGGAGATATCCTTTCCCAGATAGCCGTCAACTGTGACATAACCTTGGCTGCCATCCGGCAGGCCAACCCGCAAGTGACGGATGCCAACCTCATCTATCCAGGCCAGCAGCTTATTATCCCCAATGCCACTGCCGTTCAACCCACGGCGGTACCGGTTCAGAGCGTACCTGCTGCCAAAGTTCCGGTGACGGGTTTATACCCATTGGTTAAAGCGGGTTCGGGGCTGCAGGTTAAAGGGATTGGTTATCCACCTAACACCCCGGTGAATATTGCAATCGGGCCGCTGAGTGCCGGCTATACCGTTGTGACCAGTGGGATTACAGATGCGAACGGCAACCTGACTTCCCGCATCGTCACCCCCAACGCCACTGATCCGCAAACCCCGTGGGTGGTGGTGGTGACTACCACCGGACAGCCCCCCATTCAAGCCATGTCTCAGCCATTTTTAATTGGCTCGAGCACGGACTAACCTGAAATCTTCTGGTATATCCAATAAAATAAGAAGAGTGGGTTGCGGTTCAACCGCAACCCACTCTTCTTAATATCCGTCAATCTTCTTCGCTCTGGTTCGGCTCAACGCTTGAATCGAGGTCTTCGTAGTACATCGCGGATGTGGAGCGGTCCTCGACGTTACCCGTCAGATAGGTATTTTCCTCCCGGTACTCATCATCGTTGTCCATATCATCCGTGCTCTTGACCGCTCGAATTTCTTCGATGTTAATGGTGTCCTCCGGCTCGGACGTCTCGATGATATCCCGTACGCCGGGCTGCGCCAGTTGCTGGAAGGCTGCATAATAGCCTTCCAGCCGGATGGTGACCTCCGGGAAGGTCTCTTCTAGCACCTCCAACGCGCCAATCAGTTCCGCCTCGTAATCATCCGGGTTTTCCTTATACTCCTGCCACATCGGACCAAACGGGGTATCATCGTTCAATAACTCCTCAAGCATCGCACCCATCTCACCGGCCAGCGAAGGGCCCTGGTCGCCAAACTCATCGATCAGGTCCAGACCACCATCCCGGTAGTAGCTGCTCAACAAGCGGGCAATTTCATCAAAACCAACATTTAAAGGCATGCCTGCCTCCTTTCTCCTTAAAACCAAAAATTGCACTCTCTTATGTTATAAAAGGCGCGCACCCGGCGAGCAATGGGAAAAAGCCCGCTATCTTGCTCAGGTATCCTCCCCACCAGGTGGAGAATCCATACAGAAATACCGCTGGTCTCGGTATAATAAGTCCTACTGCACCCCAAAAAACCAACGCTGTTCGCCAGGGCTGAACTTCAGTACAGGCGGCTGCGAATTTACATCCAAGGAGTATGATATGCTGATCATTGCCGAACTAAAAAACGACACCGGGCAAAGCCTGGGAACCATTGCCCTGCCGTCAAAACAATTTAAAACCGGTTCGCGTGGTTTTTACAACAACACCAAGCTCGAAATCGACGGGAAGCGCTACCAGGTGCAAATCCAGATGGTAGAAATTGGCAGCAAGCCGCAAGAGACAGAAGAAAAGTAAAATTGGTTGTTAAATGCAAAAAAATGGACCCGGTTTTGCCGGGTCCATTTTTTTTGCATTCACATTCTTCTTACGACTTCTTTTGGATAAGCTTCACCACATCCGGGAAATCAATCCCCAGGCGGCGGGCGGTATTCAGGGTGGGGATGCCGTTCTTCGTCCAACCGCGGCGCTTGTACACTGCGTCCACCAGCTGCTCGTAGCGTTCCTCGCGGTAGCGGCGCAGCGCTGCCATCTTTTCCTCGGTTGTCTTTCCTGCCGGGTCGCATCCAACATCTTCGCGCAGGGATTTGTCGTAGCGTTCGGCGCGCGACTCGTATTCCGCCGCCGTCACCGGGCCTACTGCGCGGTAAGGCGGATAATCGTACAGGCGCGTGCCGTAGCCCATGCGCAGGTTGAACAGGCGCTGGAAGTTATACACCTTCTCCGATTCGAGAATAATATCATCAATGGTGACCTTCTTCCCTATCACGCCTTCATACAGCCAGGTGTAGTTTTCGACATGTTCAGGCACTTTTTGCGGCTCTTTCGCCGTCTTATTGCTCACCGGGATGATGTCATTCCAGGGCAGCTTGCACAGCCCGTGCAGGCTGAACCAGGTGCGCCACATCGGGAAGTAATGCAACGCCTCGGCCTTGGCCTCAAAGGTGGGCAGCTGCTTGTGCACCAGTTCCATGAAGATCAGCCAGGCCTCGTCGTGCTGCGCGCCTTTGGAAGCCAGCGCGTAGCCGCCCTGCTGCGCCAGCGATTCCTTGGTCATATATTCGGAGATCTCCAGGCCCTTTACTTCCATGCCGATATCCTGCAAGAAGGCCGGGTCGGCGCCGAACTGCTCGGCGAAGATCTGCTTCATCGCGCGCACACCCATGCCCACGATCATGCCAAAGCCTTCCCCGCGCGCCATCTGGTGGATCAGCTCGAGGGCTGCGTCGGCATTGCCCCAGGTGAGTTCCAGGCCGCCGGTGCGTTCCTTGTTCAGGATGCCGTATTCATAGCATTCCATGGCAAAGGCGATCGAATTGCCCAGCGAGATGGTGTCGATGCCGTAGGTATCGGCGTAGAAGTTGATCTCGAGAATATCCTGCGGGTCAAAGATGCTCAAGTTCGAGCGCAACCGCGCCCAGGGTTTCATATTCCGGGCCATCCACCAGCACCGACTGCCCGGCATACGGGCCGGTGCGCAGATGATAGTGCGGCACGCTGTGCGCGCAGGACATCGTGCAGCCGTACCAGCAGCCATCCGGGGCCTGAGTGTCGAACAGCTCTTTCCAAACCTCACCGGCGATCTTGGGAGCCTGCGGATCGGCGCCAAAGCGGAAGTTCTGTACCGGCAGCAGGTCAAAGCGGTTCATGATCTCGACCAGGTATGGCGTGCCGGTATGGCGCATGTCGTTCTGCGAGGCATCAAAATCGGTGATCTCTTTGTTGATGCGCTGCCCGGCTTTGCGGATCAGTTCCATATCGGCCACGCCGTTGCTGTCGCCGCCAGTTTCGCTGTAACGCACCACGATGGCCTTGATATGCTTATCGCGGAACACGCGCCCCTGCCCGCCGCGCGCAGCCTGCTTGATGCGGATTTCCTTGCGGCGCGGGTCGTAATAGCTGATGTTCAGCCCGCACATCGCCACGTGGTCGGCGGCCTGCCCGGCCGAAACGACCGAGATGCTGCGCCTGTCGCGTTCGTCTTTCGCATACATCTCGGTCAGCTGTTGGATGACAGATGTGCGTATCTACCGCTTCCAGCGGTGCTTCTTCGATGCGCACCACGCCTTCGTCGCCGTCGATGAAGAGGATCACATCCCGGTCGGCCTTGCCCTGAATTTCCAGGGCATCCCAACCGGAGAACTTCAGGTACGGGCCAAAATATCCGCCGCCGTTGCTGTCCACCGGGCAGTGGGTCAGCGGTGAGATGGTCACCACGGTGCATTTGCCGCTGCCGGGGTATGCCGTAATCCCGCCAATCGGACCGCCGGCGATGACAGATCTCATTTTCAGGGTCGTCCCAGCGTGTATTTTCGGTCACTCCGTTCCACAGCAGCCACAAACCAAACCCTTTGCCGCCCGTGAAGGTATCTTTCATCTGCTGGGTGACGGGTTTCCCGGCAATCGTGTTTTCCGAAAGGTTGATATACAGCGTGCGGTCCCGCATAGCCGCGCACGACCGGGCGCAGCTCATACTGCCACTCGACCAATGTCTTGTGCGCCTCACGTAATTCCGTCAGGGTAGGGAATGCCATAGACGAATTCTCCTGAATTGAACTGAAAATTTGAAAAGTTGGGTAAAAAGTCGTAAAATACATTGTTCGGGGCAAGAATCCCCATCTACGCAACCATCCGTAAAAGGAAGGTCCTTGCTATTTATTATAATGATCGCTCGTTGCCCAGCGTTCTATAATCGTCACGCTTCGTGGCGACAAAAGTAACCAAAAAGCTCTATTTCGGAAGCACAGGGAGAGCGGCTTTGATGACTACCGAGAAAGAAATGCCGAAGTTTGAGAAACAGCTAGACACCTATCTGCGCGCCCGTTTTACCTTTATCGTCCTGGTGACTCACGAAGAGGAACGCGCCCTGCAGATGATCAGGCGCATGTGTGATGAAACCCACCGCAGCTGTATGAGCTGGGACGCCGCGGATGGGTTCCAATGGGTGTCGTCCGGCACCGGCACACTGCCCGCCGCTCGCGACCCACTGACCGCGCTTGAGCAGATCGGTAAAATGGATGGACAAATCGCTTCCCTGTTTGTGCTGAAAGATTTCCACGATTTCTGGCAGAATGCGCAGGTACGCCGGAAACTGCGCAGCCTGTCGCAGGAGATGAAATTCACCAAGAAGTCGATCCTCATCCTCACGCCCAGCAGCCGCATTCCGGATGAGTTGAAAGATGAAATCGTTTTGGAAGCCGTGCCGCTGCCGGATGCCGGCGAGCTGCAGAAGGTGCTCGAAGACCTGACCAATATCTCCGGCGTGCGGATCAACCTGACCCCGCTTGGCAAGGAAAAACTGGTCAAAGCCGCCATCGGGCTGACCGCTTCCCAGGCCCAGCGCGTATTTGCCAAAGCCATTGTCCGCGACGGAATGCTGGACGATACCGATATCGACCTGGTCACCGATGAGAAAAAGCAGATCATCCGCGAGAGCGAGGCGCTGGAGTTCTTTCCCGTCACCGAGACGCTGGACAACGTCGGCGGCCTGAAGGTGCTCAAAGAATGGCTGCGCCTGCGCGACCGCGCCTTTTCCAGACCGCGCGCGCGAATACGGCCTGCCGATGCCCAAAGGGCATCGCCCTGATCGGCATCCCCGGCACCGGCAAGAGCCTGACCGCCAAGATGATCGGCGGGTTGTGGCGCATGCCGCTGCTGCGCCTGGATGTCGGCGCGCTGTTTGGCAGCCTGGTCGGCGAATCGGAAGAACGCACCCGCCGGGCCCTGCACCTGGCCGAAACCATCGCCCCCTGCGTGCTGTGGATCGACGAGATGGAAAAGGCTCTGGCCCACGGCGGGCTGGACAGCGGCACCAGCACGCGCGTCTTTGGCACCATCCTCACCTGGATGCAGGAGAAGAAAGCCCCGGTGTTTGTGGTGGCGACCGCCAACGATATCTCCAGCCTGCCGCCCGAGCTGCTGCGCAAAGGCCGCTTTGATGAAATCTTCTTCCTGGACCTGCCCACCCTGGAAGAGCGCAAGGAGATTTTCGCCGTGCACCTGCGCAAGCGCCGCCGCCTGCCGCAGGATTTCGATCTCGACCGGCTGGCCGCCGCCTCGGAAGGCTACGTCGGCGCGGAAATCGAGCAGGCCATCATCGACGCCATGTACATCGGCTTCAACGACAACGAGCGCGAGTTCACCACCGCCGATATCCTCAACGCCCTGGCACGCCAGGTGCCGCTTTCCGTCTCGCAGCGCGAAGTGATCAACTACCTGCGCGAATGGCTGCGCGAAGGCCGCGCCCAATCCGCCTCCTTCGTCGAAGCGCAGGACGCCGAAGAGCAGTTTGTCCGTCTGGAAATCGCGCCGAGGAAATAAAGGCACACCGTGACCAAGAGCCCGCCCAACCGCCCAACCGAAAACAGCGAAGCCGAGCGCATCCAGCGCTGGCGCTGGATGCTGGAACAGGATGTGCCCATCATCGGCGGCTGGATGCACCGCCGGGTCACCGCGGCGTTGAACGAAGTCGGCGCTGGCTGGTAACTGGCTGGCAGCCCAGTCGCTGGCGGTGGTCTTCGTGTTCCACAATGAGGCCGATGTGCGCAAAATGGCCGGGCAAACCCTGCGGAAGATCAATTATTCCACCGGCATCGACGCGGTCTGGGGCGTGTGGGCTGAAACCCGCAATCCAGAACTGGAACAAATCGCGCTGAGCTTCAATCGCGTCGCCGACCACCCGGCCAGCGTGCGCCTGCTGAGCGCACTGCGCCTCAGCCTGGTTCGCCCTGAGGTAGCCAACACCATCACCCGCGGCAGCGCCGACCTGATTCCACCGCTGATCCAGGCCTGCGCTGACCGCGACCCGCATATTGCCGCTCGCGCCCGGAGGCGATCCTGCAAGCTGCACAACCAGGCTTCGATCGACGCGTTGTGCCAGGCCTGGCAGGCCAACCGCGACCGCAGCGCTGGCTGAGATCCTGCAGCAGGCCGGCTATGTGGCCCAAAAACCGCCGGCACGCGCGTGCTTTCCGCGCTCAAGATCAACCAGCTCGAAACGGTGATGGCACGGCACCGCCGATATGGTCGCGCCGCTGGTGGCAGCCTGCGAGGACACCGATCCAGAAATCGCCGGCCGCGCCCGCCAGTGCCTGCCGCACCTGCAACAACCAGGCCGCCGTGGACGAGTTCTGCCGGCTGTGGAGCGAGACGCGCAGCCCGCTGCTTGAGACCGCGCTTGCTCCAGGCCGGTTACAAAGCGCGCAGCCCGGCCAGAGTGCGCCTGCTGGTCGCGCTAAAGACCGCGTCGTTTGAGCGTCGCGGAAAAAGTGACCCCGCAGGGCTGCCCTTCTTGCTGGAAGCCACTCAGGACGCCGACGAAACCATTCGCCAGAATGCGCGACCATGCGCTGGCCAACCTGAAAGATGAAGAAACCCGCGATGCGCTGTGCGTGCGGGTGATCGAGATCGAACGATGCGCAGTCGAAGGAAATTGCCCTGGCAAACGGCTACGCCCCGCGCGCGCCTGAGACGCGCGCCCTGTTCTACTTCCTCACCGAACAGTGGCCGGCCTACGATGCGCTGGATTTTGACCAGGGCATGCTGCGCGCCATCTACGAAGGCAGCGCGCCGGAAATGCGCCAGCGAATTGCCGCCCGCGTTCAGTCCGCCGGGCGGACCGACTACCTGACCATCCTGGCCGGGATGGATTACCGCTCGCGGGTCGAGGAGGTCAACCCGAGCGAAGCCGCTCTGCTGATTCGCGTGCTGGCCGAAAACCGCGAGTACGAACGGCTCTGGCCGCTGGCCCCCGAGCTGGCCCTGCCCTTCAGCCTGGAGATCATCCAGATCCTGGACGAAAATTCATGGCGCCCGGCCGGAGAAGCCGACCAGCCGGTGTTTGATGAGCTGGTGCGCCTTTCCCAGCAGCCCATCCTCCTGGCCGGTCCCCGAGCTCACCCGCACCCTGCCGCTGGCTCATTCGCGCGCCACGTTGAAAGTAAAGGGCCGGATCAATGATGTGGCCTTTTCCCCCAACCGCCCGGTCCTGGCCATTGCCACCAGCCAGCGCAAAGTGGTGCTCTGGAACTTCCAAACTGCCGCCGTCGAGCGCGTCTGGGATACTTTCCTCCATTCGGTCGGCAAAGTGCATTTCACCTCCCGCGGCCTGCTGCTGTGCGCTGAGCGGACCAACAACACACGCCCTGTGCTCGGTATACGCCTACGGTCCCGATGAAGCCTTTCAACTGACGGCCCACGAAGGCACGGTGACCGCTCTCGAACCGTTGGCGAAGACCTCCTGCTGACCGCCGGGCGTGACAGCCACGTTTTCCTATGGGATCTGGCGCAGAAAAAGAAGATCGCCGAGAAGGAATTTTCGTTCTGGGCGCGTTCGGCTGCGATTTCGCCTGACAACCAGTCCGCGGCGCTGCTCCACGACCGGGTCAGCCTGGTTCGCCTGCCCGAGCTGAACATCGTCCCCGGATACGCCGTACCTGGCCCCACAGCTGGAGGGCTTCAAACGCGGCGTGGCCCAGAATGCGGCTTTCTCTCCGGATGGGAAATTCCTGCTCGCCGGGCAGTATAACGGCCAGGTAGGGCTGTACTATCACAACTCGCTCACCCAGCGCCCGCGCCGGGCCGTGGTCACCCAACACAGCCAGCCGGTCCGCGGCATTCATTTCCTGCCCGGTCACCCGCTGGTCATTTCCGCCGGCGCCGAAGGCCAGGTGCGCTTCATCCACTGGCCCGAAATGCATCTACTGGGTCAGGTATATGCGCCGGATGGGACACTGACTTCGCTGCGCGTCTCGCAGCAGGGGGCTTTTATGGCCACCGGCACCAACGAAGCCTCGCTGGTGCTGTGGGATCTGCGCGTGCTGGATATCCCCGACCTTTTCACCCAGCCGCTGGCCACTGCTTCGCACGACCAGATCTCCACCGTCCTGGCCCTCGGCGAATATAACTCGCTGCCCGAACCGGTCCGAAACGGCTTGAAATTTTTACGAACCCTGCTACAATATCGTTTCCGTTACGATATCCAGATCGAAGAAGCGCCGCTGATCCAGTTTGGGGAGTTCGATATTATCCTGGATGAGGCCGAAAAACCCGCATGAAAAATTGGTTTTCCAACCTTTTGAAACCCGCGCGGGGTCCCGCTGCCGCCGGGGATCCTGTCTCGCCCGCGCAAGCCAGCCGTATGGATCAAACCGCGGACTTGCTTGCGCTGCAAAAAGAAACCCAGGCCCTGCGCATGGATCTGGAAAACCGCGAGCAGAGCATCGCGAACATGAAACAGGAGATCGAGCGCATGCGGCTGCGTCAGGACCAGATGATCGCTGAGACGGTGGAGACCCGCCTGTCCGGCCTGTTCGGTGACCTGGCCGGCGCCGGCCAGCCAGATCTTGACCCAGGCCGACCTGCTCGAAAAGCAGGGCAAACCCGTCCAGGCGCGGGATGTACTCGCGGTCGCCCGGCGGATGCTCCGCGCGCTGGAGCGCTATGGGCTCGCGTTCGCCGGCCAGACCGGCGAGCAGGTGTTTTTTGACCCCAACCAGCACACCCCCATCAACGAAGCCGCCCAGCCTCAGGCCGGCCAGCCGGTAACGATCCGCTTCGCCGGGGTGACCTACCAGGGGAAAATGATTTATAAAGCTATTGGTGGAGTAAGAGGTTTCATGCCCGGACGCCTGGCAGTTGATTTTGGCACTTCCAATACCGTCGTCGCCCTGTGGGATGAAACCCACCAGCAGGGCGTGCCGCTGCACATCCCCGAATTTGGCATGCTCGAAAAGCAGGGCGATGAGACCATCTCGCTGATCCCCTCGCTCATCCATTACGCGCCCGACAACCGCACCTGGATCGGCAGCCAGGTGATCCAGCGCGGTCTGCGCCAGTCGCCGCGCACCTTCCGCTGGATGAAGCGCTACATCAGCCACCGCAGCCCCAACAAGATGCGCATCGACGGCCGCGAAATTACCCCCTACATCGCCGGGCAGGACTTTCTCTCCAGCGTGCTGGTCTTCGCCGCGCAGGAAACCGGCTTCCGCGATGAAGAAGTGGCGCTGAGCGTGCCGGTGGAGGCCTTCGAGCATTACGAGAACTGGCTGGCATCGGTGGCCGAGAGCGCCGGGATGCCGCGCTTCCGCCTGATCGACGAGCCTTCCGCGGCCGCGCTGGGGTATGGCGCGCATATCCAGCCGGGCAATGTCTACCTGTTGTTTGATTTTGGCGGCGGGACGCTGCACGCGGCGGTGGTGCTGATCGAAGCCGAAGAAAGCGGGCAGGCGGGGCAGCGCCTGGCCAGCGGGCGACGCTGCCGGGTGCTGGGCAAGGCCGGGCGCGATATCGGCGGCACCACCATCGACCAGTGGATTTTCCAGGAAGTGCTGCGCCAGAACCACCGCAGCGACGGCGACGAAGACGTGCGCCGCATCAGCACCGCCTTGCTGGTGGAATGCGAGCGGGTCAAGGAGAAGCTGTCCTTTGCCGAGCAAGCCGACCTCAGCGTGGTCAACCCTGAAACCGGCGCGGTGATGGCGGCGGATTTTACCCGCGCCGGCTTCGAAGAGCTGCTCGATCAGCACGATCTGTTCACCGAGATCAACCAGACCATTCGCTCGGCAATCAACGCCGCCACCGAACGCGGCTACGATGAAAGCAGCATCCAGGCGGTGCTGATGGTGGGCGGCAGCAGCCAGATCCCGGCAGTGCAGCGCACGCTGCGCCAGATCTTTGGCCGCGAGCGGGTAAAGTTCAACCGCCCGCTGGATGCGGTGGCGCGCGGCGCGGCCGCCTTCGTCGCCGGGGTGGATTTCTTCGATCACATCCAGCACGATTACGCCATCCGCTATGTCAACCCAGAAAAGGGCAAGTACGATTACCGCACCATCGTCCAGCGCGGCACGCCCTACCCAACGCAGCGAACCTGTCACACGCCTGTCCATTAAAGCCTCCTATGATGAACAGAAGCACCTGGGCATCGCCATTTACGAGCTGGGCGAACAGCGCCAGCGCATGAATACCCAGCCGGTCGAGCTGGTTTTCGACCCCAGCGGCGCGGCGCGCATCACCCGCCTGACCCCCGCCGAACAGGAAAAACGCGCCATGTTTTGGATGAACGAGCACAACCAGACCTTCCTCACCGCCGAACCGCCCGCCCGCCGCGGAGAGGCTCGCTTTGAGGTAGAATTCTCCATCGATGAAAATAAACGCCTGATCATCACCGCGCGCGATATCATCACAGGCCGTCTGACCCATAAAGATTATCCGGTCGTAAAATTGACCTGATTGGAGATAACGATGTCCCATTTTTCACGGATCCAGACAAAGATGATTGAGAAAGAGTTTGCCCTGATGGCCATCAAAGACCTGGGCTTCACCTATCGAAGAAGGCGAACAGGAAGTGAAAGGCTTTGGCGGGCAAAAAAGCCCGGTCGATATCCGCATCAAACTGCCGCTCAGCTATGATATTGGCTTGCGGAAAAAAGGCAGCACCTACGAAATCGTCGCCGATTGGTTTGGCGTGCGCGGCATTAACCAGAAGCTGACTTCACCCAAAAACTGATGCAGCGCTATGCTTACCATGCCTCCCGCGCCAAGCTGGAACAGCAGGGTTTTAACATGGTCGAGGAAAAGGTCGAAGATACCGGCCAGATCCGCATCGTCCTCCGACGAATGGCCTGACGCAATATCCGGAATATCTCCATTTTTGTTCTCAGCCAGCATTGCACTTTTCTGAGAACTGAGGACTGATCACTGAGAACTGATCACTTGAGGTAACATGGAACTCCAGGAAATCGAAGTAATAATCGGCAAAGACGGGCAGGTGCAGATCCAGGTGCGCGGCGTGCAGGGCCTGAAGTGCCTGGAAATCACCAAAGAATTGGAAGAAGCGCTGGGCGGTGAAATCCTCGCCCGCATCATGACGCCGGAAGCATTGGAACAGGAAAACCAGACGGATGCCGACCAGGACCAGCACCTGAAGGCATCGCATTAAAGCGCATGCAAGATAAAACCATCCGTCTACACCGTATCGAGCCGGTCAGCCGCGCCAATGGGCCCGGCCTGCGCACCGTAATCTGGGTGCAGGGCTGCGCATTGGGCTGCCCGGGCTGTTTCAACCCCGAAACCCACACCCTGCAGGGCGGCGAAATCTGGCCGGTGGAAAAACTGGTAGAGCGCATCCTGGCAATCCAGGCCGGGCCAGAAGGGCCCAAGCTCGAAGGGCTTACCCTCAGCGGCGGCGAGCCGCTCCACCAGCACCGCGCGCTGGCCCGTGTGCTCGAGCAGGTGCGTGAAAAAACCAACCTTTCCATCCTGGTATTTACCGGGTATGACTGGGACGAGCTCCAACGCTTGAAAGGTATCGACCGCTTCCTGGCAAACGTGGATGTATTGATCGCCGGTCGGTATGATGCTGCCCGCCGCGTGGCCCAGGGCCTGATCGGCTCGGCCAACAAAGTGCCGCATTTCTTGACCGGGCGGTATACCGCCGCGGATCTGGATGCAGTCCCCCAGGCAGAAATAATCGTCACACCGGATGGCGAGATCATCCTCAGTGGGATCGACCCGCTGAAGTGGTAAGGTCTGCTCGTGATAACCCCTGAAGAGCTGAGCGCATTCGCCGATCTCCTTCGCAGCAATATCACCACTGGCGCCATTTCAGGCGAACGGCAGCAAGAACTGCTATTAAGGGGCATCCTCGCGGTGCTTGAGGAAATTGTGCTGAGTGAGGAGTCCTGCGCAGGACTCCTCGACTCAGCCGTTCTTCACCCATCGCGTTAATCTACGAAGCCGCCGCCAAACACACCCTGGTTGGGGTGCGCGGACAGGCATTTCAAACGCTGGTGCGGCTGGCCCAGGATGGGCGCGGTGCAGGCAATAGATGCCCTCTACCGCCTGGCCGTGGAAGAAGGCCTGCCGGCTGCCCGCCAGCGCATCCTCACCCAGGGCTGGCAGCCTGGCCTTCCGGCGCTGCGCGCCCTTTTCGACTGGTTCACCCACCTGGAAGCGGGTACCCCGTATCCCGAAGAAGGCATCCCCCTTCTGACACAGGCGTATCTTGAAGAAGCCTCACCGGCGCTGCAGCGCCGCCTGGCAGCCACTGCCGCTCAGGTTCACATGGAAAATTGGGCGCGCATCATTACCGCCGTCCAGGAAGGCGCCGGGCAGTTCCTGCCCGATCTGGTCGAGCGCTACCCCTCCTTCCGCCCGGCCGAGCGCGCCGTAGCCCTCGCTCAACTCGACCGGCTGGCCCAGGCGGATGACCCGCAGGCCGCCCAAAGCGCGGCGCGGGTTGCGGCGCAGAATGCGTTGGCGCTGCTCTTCATCCGCCACGAAGAGCCTCGCGCCCGCGAGTTGATCCTTTCCCGCGGCTATCTCCCCCAGGACACCGAACAGCGCGCGCTGTTCTTCTTCCTGGCGGAGGCATGGCCGCAGTATGCCGCCCTCGACTTTGATCACCACCTGCTGGTCAACGCGTACGAAACCGCCGGGCGCTCGCTGCGCCGCCGCCTGCTCGAACACAGCCGCCACACCGGGCAACTGGATTGGCTGCGCGGAATGGGCAGCGCGGTTGAGGTGCGCTGGCTGGAAGACCTGACGGATGCCGATTGGGATTTGACCATCCGCCGCCTGTCCGAACAGGAAAAGCACCCCGATCTGTGGCGGCTGGCCCAGGTGGCCCCACCGCTGTGGAGCGCATCCATCCTCGACCGGCTGGCAAAACGCGGCTGGCAGCCCGAAAGCGGTGAAGAGCGCGCGGAATTTGAACGCCTGGTTTCCCTGGCGCGCGCCTGCCTGGCCAGTCCATTGGTCCATCCACCCGCTCAAAGCGCTTTACGTGCCGCCCATCGCGGAAGTGACCTACGCTGGCGATGCATCCGAGCGGTAAAATCCTGGCCGCGGGGCGCAATGACCAGTACATTTTGCGCTGGGATATCTGCCCGAAGGAGACCTGCTCCCCACCCCGCTGATTGGTCCTGCCCCGGTCACCCGCGCGCTGACCTTCAGCCCGGATGGTGAGCTGCTGGCCAGCGCCTCCGGCGATAACCGCATCCGCGTCTTCCGCCTGGAAAATGCCCAGCTGGTTAAAACCTTTGAAGGCCACCAGGCCATGATCCGCGCCCTGGCCATCCACCCGGATGGGCGCAGCCTGTACAGCGCCGGGTTTGATGGCAGCATCCGCTTCTGGCGTTTTCCGCACGGTCCCGAGTTGAACACGCTCCGCCCCGGCCCGGACGAAATCTTTAGCCTGGCGATGAGCGCCACCGGCAGCCACCTGATCAGCGCCGGGGCCGACTGCCTGGTGCGGGTTTGGACGCTGCCCGAAGGTGTGGCGGCGCGCGAGATGGCCGGCCATACCGACACCATCACCCACCTGGCCGCCAGCCCCACCAGTGAGCTGGTCGCCAGCGCCGGGCGTGAAGGGTTTATCCGCTTGTGGAACTTTACCAGCGGCGGCCTGGTGCGCTCAATCGAGAATACCACCGGCCCGCTCACCGCCCTGTGTATGCACCCCAATGACCAGGTGCTGATTGGCGGAAACAGCAAAGGCACAATCACCCTGTGGAGCCTATCTACCGGGCAGGTAATCGACCAGCTGGCAAGTCACCGCCAGCCGATTACCGGTCTGGTGCTCTCCCCGCAGGGCGATGTGCTGTACAGCGCCGACAGCGGCGGGCGCATCAATGTCTGGGATCTGCGTACCTTTCTGACCATTCGCCTGTCCGGTGAAGTGTCCCACCCGGGCGCGTCCGCCGCGCTGCAGGAGCGCCTCAAGTACCCGCACCTGTCCGCATCTGAAAAGAAATGGCTGGACTTTTCCCTCCATCTGGCGCGCTGGCGCCAGCGCTTTGACATCGAGCTGGCTGAGTTCGCGCCCATCCAGGTCGGTGAATTCGACATCGAGCTGTAGATGAGCACCATTACCAACCTTAAAGTGATCCGCTCAAAGATTTTCAGATGGTTTACCGTACCGCAAAGCGCCCCGGAGATGAACCGGATCAACTTTCGCAACGTGCAAATCGACGCTGTTGGAGTTGGCCTGGCCAGCACGGCCGCGCCATTCCTACCCGTGCTGCTCACCCGCCTGGGAGCAACCACTTTCCAGGTAACCATGCTCACGTTTATGCCCGCTCTCACCGGCCTGCTGCTGGCTATCCCACTGGGCCAGTTTCTCCAGTCCCGGCGCAACATCGTGCCCTGGTTCAGCATCGCCCGCCTGACCGTCCTGTCCAGCTATGCTCTGACCGGGATCATCACGATCCTCCTGCCACAAGCGCTGGCCGTCATGGGCATCCTGGGCATCTGGGCGCTCGCTACTGTTCCCCAGACGGTGGTGAACATCGCCTTCTCAGTGGTGATGAATTCCGTCGCCGGTCCGTCCGGGCGCTACGAGTTGATGACCCACCGCTGGTCCGTCCTGGGTTTTACCAACGCGATCACCGCGCTGCTGGCCGGGCAAATTCTCGACTGGCTGCCCTTCCCGCTCAACTATCAGGTTGTTTTTATCGCGCTGTCTGTCGGCGGGCTGATCAGCTACTACTTCTCCAGCCAGATCATCCTATCCGATAATCTGCTGTATGAGCATACCCGGCGGCAGTCTATCCGGCAGGAAGTGCGCGATTACGCGCGGAGTATCTTCAGTGAAAAACCATTCGTCTCATTTGTGGCCAAGCGCTTTGTTTTCCTGACCGGCGCGGCTCTGGCGGCGCCGCTGCTGCCGATCTACTACGTGCGCACGCTCCACGCCGCGGATTCGTCCATCGCGCTGATCAGTATCGCCGCCAATACCACCGTGATCCTGGGCTATTTCTTTTGGATGGGCCAGTCGCGCCGCCGCGGCTCGCAGATTGTGCTCGTCGCCACCACGTTTGGCGGTTCGCTGTTCCCGATCCTGGTCGGGCTAACCAGCCATGTGTGGCCGGTGGTCATTTATGCCGGCTTAAATGGCATTTTCACCGCCGGGCTGAACCTGGTGCTGTTTGACGAGTTGATGAAAACCGTCCCGGTCGAATATAGCGCCAAATTCGTCGCCGCTGCCCAAATGCTGCAATATACATCTTCTATCGCCACCCCGCTGCTGGCGCCCTGGCTGTCCCAATATATCGGCTTTAGCTTTGCGCTAATCCTGAGCGGAGGCATCAGCCTGATTGGATTTTTGCTGTTTATGATGGATATGTCTTCCCGGGCAACCAAAGCAAAGGCTGCGCAGGAAGTTACAATAAAGTAGATTTTGGATAAAATATACCTATGAATCAAAGAAACAATCGATTTTCTGCTCTACAACCCCGGCCGTTGATCCTGATTGCGATTGGCCTGCTGCTGATGGCGGGCGCGGTGATCTGGCTGATCCTTAACCCGGGCCAACCAAAAGCTGCCGCACCCCGGCCAACCGCCACCAATGATCCCAACGCGCCTTTTTCGCAAATCCAGCGCGTCCTGCTGGAAGACGCCAAAACGGCTTTTGATCAGAAGTCTGCTGTTTTCATCGATGTTCGCAGCGCGGAATCGTACACTACGGCGCATATTCCCGGCGCGCTGAACATTCCGCTGGCCCAGTTGGAGGGCCGCGCCGGCGAGTTGAACCCCCAGGACTGGATCATCACCTACTGCACCTGACCCGCTGAAGAATCATCCGCCCGTGCGGCGGAAATCCTGGTTGAAAAAGGTTTCAAACGCGTCGAACCAATTCTGGGCGGTTTCCATGCCTGGGAAGAGGCCGGCTACCCGGTTGAATAAACCGGTTTATTAAACAGCGGACCCCGGTGCAGCCGGGGTCCGCTGTTTAATTTCGTCCCTCCAGGTGTTCTCGCACCAGTTCCCGGCGCAGCACTTTTCCGACCAGGGTGCGCGGCAGCGCCTCGCGGAAAACCACCTCTACCGGCACTTTGTAATACACCAGCGCTTCTTCACACCAGGCGCGGATCTCCTCCGCGCTAACCACTGTCCCTGGACGCAGCACCACCCAGGCCTTGGGCGCCTCGCCGCGGATAGGGTCCGGGATACCGGCGACACTGGCCTCGAGCACGCCTGGGTGCGCTGGCGATCACCTCTTCGATCTCGCGCGGCCATACCTGGAAGCCGCTCACCTTGATCAGCTCTTTCTTTCGGTCAACAATATAAAAATAACCGTCCGCGTCCATGCGGGCAATATCGCCTGTGTGCAGCCAGCCGCCGCGCAGCGCCTCCCCGGTCTCCTCCGGGCGGTTGTGATAGCCCTGCATCACCTGCGGGCTGCGCAGCACCAGCTCCCCGATCGCACCCGGCGGGAGCCGCGTTCTGCCATCCTCCAGGCTGACGATCTGGCAGTCCACATCCGGCAGAGGCAGGCCGATCGAGCCACTGCGCTTCTCGCCAAACATCGGGTTGCAGTGCGTGGCGGTTGGCGCCTCCGAAAGACCGTAGCCTTCCATAAGCTTTGCCCCGCTCAGGCTCTCAAAGCGCTCGCGCACCTCTTTAAGCAGTGGCGCGGAACCAGAAATACACGCGCGCACCGAGCGCAGGTTGTACTTCCCGGCCTGCACATCCGGATTCTGGTTGATTAGCGCGTACATGCTCGGCACGCCGGGGAAGAAGCTGGCCTGATATTTCTCGATATTGGCCAGCAGGTCGGGCAGGTTGCGCGGGTCGGGGATCAGCACCATCTTCGCTCCCAACAGGATGCTCACGCTCATCCCTACCACCATCCCATACACGTGATACATCGGGATTGCCAGCAGGGCCGTCTCCCGCCCTTCTTCTAACCCGACCAGCCAGCGCCGGAACTGTAGCGAGTTGGCGACCAGGTTGCGGTGCAGCCCAACGGCGCCTTTGGGGATCCCGGTGGTACCCCCGCTGTACTGAAAAACAGCCACGTCGTCCGCTCCCACCGGGACTGCTGCTCGCGCGCCTGCGGGTTGGCTGGCAATCACTTCTCCCAGCCAGCGGTCGCCGGGCGCCAGGGTAAAGCCTGGCGCAGGCTGCGCTGCCTGCCCGCTCGCCCAACCGGTCATCGCGAAAGCATCTTCCACCTGGGTCAGGATGATCAAACGCAAGGCGGTTCGCGCCCGGACTACCTGGAGCAGTTCATACACGCTGCTGAGACCAATGAGCACTTCCGCGCCTGCATCGGAGACCTGGTATTCCAGCTCGCGCTGCTTGTACTGCGGGTTCATCGCCACAACCACGCCGCCCGCCCTGAGCACCGCATAAAAGGCCAGCACAAACTGCGGCAGGTTGGGCAAGAACAACCCCACCCGGTCCCCTTTTTTTACTCCCAGCGCCACCAACGCCGCCGCCAGGCGGTCCACCAGGCTGTGCATCTGAACATACGTGATTACATCGTCGCGGAACACCGTGCATGGCAGGTTGGGAACCTTACGGGCCGTCTCATCAAAAAAGGTAAACAACGGCACATCCGGATAGTCAATTGTTTCCGGTACGCCAGGGTCATATTGGGTTAACCAGGGTCGTTTCAGATCAGTTTCCATATTTGCACCCCATTAGTGGTAATTCTATCAAATTATGGGTCTGTTCTGGCTTACTTGTATTATCTTGCGGGGCTTTTGGGGGATGCGCGTACCGATCCAAAACACCAGGAGCCAGTCCGCGGGACAAATAGTCCGCGGGACAAATCGTCCCGGTGCTATATGCAAGAAGAAAAGCCTGGGTTTAGAAAGATCAACAAATTCTACGGGTGCAGCGTGGTTTTGCTTCCCCACGAACATGATACAATCCTTTCACGCTCCCATGCTAAACACCTCCCCCCGCCCTTCCTGGCTGCCATTCCTGCTCATTGCTGCCGTCTTGTTGAGCCTGGCCGCGTTGTTCCTGTTTCCTTCGGCCTGGGAATTCCCCATGGACGATACCTACATTCACTTTGTCTACGCGCAGAATCTGGCCGAGCGCGGGCAGCTGTTCTTTAACACCCCGGGTGAAACCGGCGTCGGCACCACCAGTCTCACCTGGGTGCTGCTGCTGGCCGGAGCGGACCGTCTGGGCGTCCCGCTGCACCTGGCGGCCAAGGTGCTTGGGCTGCTGTCCCTGGTCGGCGCGGGCTGGGGACTGTACCTGCTGCTGCGCCCGCTATTCGGGTCCTTGCCTGCCCTGGCCCTGGCGCTGCTGGTGACCGGCTCAGGTCACATGCTGTGGTTCGCGCTGAGCGGCATGGAAACCGCACTGTTCTTGGCCCTGGGCATCCTGGCACTGCTGCTGTACCGCGACCGCCGCCCATTCGCGCTGGGCATCACTCTGGGGCTCCTGGCCCTCACCCGCCCGGATGGACTGGCGCTGGCAGCGGCCATGGCGTTGATCGAGTTTGCAAGCTGGTTTCGTCGCTGCCGGGGCGGGCGGCTGCAAGCGCCGCACCCTATACTCGCCCGCCTGTGGAAAACCACCCTGCCATTCTTGCTTTGCCTCCTGGTATGCGCGCCCTGGTTCGGCTACCTGCTCTGGCGCACCGGGCACATTCTGCCCACCAGCGCGGTCGGCAAGCAGGTCAGCAGCCTGATCGGCATCCGCCTGGTCGTCTCGCAGAACCCGGGGCTGGCTTTCCTGGCGCAGTTCCCCGCGCTGGTTTATTTCAGCGCCTGGGCCGGCTACCTGCTGGAGTTCGTGCTGGGCGGCATGGCCCTGCCTGGGCCTGGCCTGCCGGTCGCCGCTTCTCCAGGCAGCCCGGCCTACACCATCGCCTACCTGGCCATTCTGGGTTGGGCGGTGGTTGTGCTGCCGCTGCTGCTGTCCTTTTTTCGCTGGTTGGGCGGTTTTACCCGGCGGCGCGCCTACCGAGATGAACGCTTCCGGCCCTGGCTGGTCTTCGCCGCCTGGCTGGTGCTGCACAACCTGGCCTACGCGTTCTTCCTACCCATCCCCGGCACCGCCAGCCGCTACGGGACGATTAACCACCTGGCATTGTGGCTGGCGCTGTTTATCGGCCTGCTGCGCTTTACTCCCCGACCCGGCTGGCAGCGCGGGCTGGCCGCCGGACTGCTGCTGATCGCCTGCGCCAACACGCTCTACTGGAACCGCGTCTACGATGCCAACCTGGAGCACATGCAAGCGGTGCGCATCGCCGCCGCCCGCTACCTGGTCGCCAGCCGGCTGCCCGAGCAGCCCTGCGCGGCCTTTGACGTGGGGGTGATGCGTTTTTACACGAAGCGCCCAATCGTCGACCTGGGCGGCCTGATCGACCCGCTCCTCGGCGAGGTTTACCGCACCGATGGGCGCATTGACCGCTACCTGGCCGAGCGCAGCGTGCGCTGTGTCATCTTACCCGGCCAGACCGGCGCGGCCGAACAGGGCTGGTTCGATTTTGCCCGCCAAATGGGCCTGACCGCCTCGCCGTTCTTTACCCTGCGCGAAGAACGCGTCTTCGCCATCGATTACCAGCGCTGGCTGCTCGGCTACCTGCCAACCAACAACTACCAGGCCACGGTGACGATTTACCGGTTAGATCCGTAAATGCTGTATTACCCGACCGCCGGCATCCACGCCGCGGGGTCCTGAATTAATGCCGCGACTTCATCCACCGTTCCCGGCCCAACCTCGAACCAGTGGATCGAAGGGTCTTTCTCGCTGAACCAGGCCCCCTGGTGGCGCACGAAGCGCCGCGTCTGGCGCTTCATCTGTACCAGCGCTTCATCCAGCGGGATCTGTCCCTGGATGTAGGCCCGGATCTCGCGATACCCAATTGCCGAAAGCGTGGGCAGGTCCGGTGAATAGCCCTTTTCCAGCAGATCGCGCACTTCCTCCACCAGCCCCGCTGCCAGCATCGCCTCGATGCGCTCGTCGACCCGTTGGTACAGCTCGGTCCGCGGGCGCTTCAACCCGATGATCAGCAGCGCATAAGGCGAGCTCGAGCGCTGGCGCTGCTCCGAAAAGCGCTGCCCGGTGCGCAGGGTCACTTCCAGGGCGCGGATGGTGCGGCGCATATTGCGGGCATCGATCATGTCCGCCGCAGCGGGGTCCAGCACCGCCAGGCGCCGGTGCAGGCCTTCGTAGCCGATGGCCTGTCCCCAGCGTTCCAGCGCCTGGCGCAGCGCCGGGTCCGGGTCCTGAGGGGGAATCTCCCAACCCTGCAGCACGGCCTGGATGTACTGCCCGGTCCCGCCCACCAGGAAGGGCAGCCTGCCGCGCGCATGCACCCCGGCGATCGCCTCCGCCGCGGCGGGTTGGAAGTTCGCCAGGCTCCACGGCTCGTCCGGCTCGGCCACATCCACCAGGTGATGCGGCACGCGCGCCTGCTCTTCGGGCGTTGGCTTGGCCGTACCGATATCCATCCCGCGGTAGAACAGGCGCGAATCGGCGGAGATGATTTCTCCACCCAGCCGCTCGGCCAGCCGCAGCGCCACCGCGGTCTTGCCAACCGCGGTCGGCCCAACGATCACCACCAGGGGATGTTCAGGCAGAGATGTTTTCGAAGTGTTCAATGTGCACATCCTCCGCCTTTTCCCCTGGTTTACCCTGGATGGCAATCACATCGATCCGCCATTCCTGCTCGGCCAGCTCAGCGTGTTCTTGCAGGTAGGCTTCCGCCGCGCGGAACACATGCTCCAGCTTATGCGCGTCGACCGCCTCTTCCGGCAGCCCAAAATGCGCATTGGTGCGGGTCTTCACCTCCACAAACACCACCCCACCCCCAACCTGGCGCGCGACCAGGTCGATCTCTCCGCGCCCGGTGCGTACGTTGCGCGCCAGCACGCGGTAGCCGCGCTGTTCGAGGAAGTACGAAGCAACCGTTTCTCCCCACCGGCCAATCCGCTGTTTGCGTGTTTGCGCCAATGAACCTCCTGATCGAATAAACGATGCGCGAGCGGCTTGTCCAGCGCTCAACTTTGACATTTCCAGGAATCGTGCTAAACTTGTCTCAACCCGGCTGGCCCGCGTTTCTTCCGGGAACCCCAACCCAGGATGAATTGTACCTTACTGGATGAGGTTGCGACTGTCCGATTTCCATTACCGGTGAGCCTTAAGGATCGCCGGTTGCACTTTTAAATAATCCTGTTTGAGGAGGGAAAATGCCCGCAGCCGAACTCATCGCCATCGGTACGGAGCTTTTGTTAGGCGAGATCCAGGACACCAATACCCGCTACCTGGCCCGCAACCTGCGCGATCTGGGCGTTGATATTTTCCGCGCTACCCTGATCGGTGATAATACAGAGCGTATTGCGCAGGTAATCCGCGAAGCCATGCAGCGCTGCCAGATTATCATTACCACCGGTGGGCTGGGGCCCACAGTCGATGATCCCACCCGGGCTGCCGTGGCGCTTGCTCTGGATGTGGATGTGGAGTTCCGTCCGGAACTGTGGGAGCAGATCCAGGCGCGTTTTCAGCGCTACGGACGCGCTCCATCCGAGAACAACCGCCGCCAGGCCTGGATTCCCGCCGGCGCGATCCCCGTGGAAAACCCGGTTGGCACCGCCCCCGCCTTTATTTACGAAACCGTCAACGCCTGTATTATCAGCCTGCCCGGCGTGCCGCGTGAGATGGAATACCTCACCCAGAATGTAGTCATCCCCTACCTGCGCGAGCGCTTCCAGCTGACCGGCACGATCAAAGCCAGGGTGCTGCATGTCGCCGGGGTGGGCGAATCCCTGGTCGATGAGCTGATCGGCGACCTCGAGACCAACTCCAACCCGACCGTCGGCCTGCTGGCCCACGCCGGGCAGGTGGATGTGCGCATCACTGCCAAAGCCGACTCGATGGCTGAAGCCGACCGCCTGATCGCTGAGATGGAAGCCCTGGTGCGGGAGCGCATCCGCGAGGGCCTGTTTGGCGTCGACCAGGAAACCCTCGAAGAAACCCTGCTGGTCGCGCTGCGCGATAAAGATTGGTCTACCGCGCTGGTGGAATGCGGGCTGGGTGGCGCGCTGCGCGGGCGCATGGAGCGGGTGCGCTTCCCAGACTCAAACGTGCTGATCGTCCCCGACCCCTGCGCGCCGGATGCGCTGCGCCAGACGCTTACCCGATTCCAGCAGGAATGCGGCTGCGGTGCGGGTCTGGGCATCAGCCTGGAGCACACCTCCGTGAATCACATCCTGCACATCGTGGTTGCTACCCCGGATGGGATCAGCGAGCAAACCCGCTTCTATGGCGGCGAGCGGTCCTTGGGCGCTCCCTGGGCGATCAACACCGGGTTGGAAATGCTCCGCCGCCAGGTAATGAATGGCAAGGAATAAACATCCGATAACTGACCTCTGAGACCTGATAACTGAGGAACTGAGAACTACTTATGGAACCTCTCGATCTCCTGCTGACAAACGCAACCGTCCTGACCATGGACGAACAGATGCACCAGTACGATCCGGGCGCCGTTGCCGTGCAAGGCGACCAGATCGTTGCCGTTGGCCTGGAAAGCGAACTGCGCGAGCGCTTCTCAGCGAAACAAGTCATCGACTGCGGCGGCAAGGTGCTGATGCCCGGGCTGATCAACGCCCACACCCACGTGCCGATGACCCTGCTGCGCGGGCTGGCCGACGATCTGCGCCTGGATGTCTGGCTGATGGGATATATGATGCCGGTCGAGCGCGAGTTCGTCTCCCCGAATTTGTCCGCCTGGGGACGCAGCTGGCCTGCGCGGAAATGATCCGCAGCGGCGTAACCTGCTTTGCCGATATGTATTACTTCGAGGAAGATATCGCCAAAGCCACCGCCGAAGCCGGGATGCGCGCGGTTTGCTCGCAGACGGTGCTGAAGTTCCCCACCCCGGATGCCGAATCCTTTGAAGAATCGCTGGCCGCCGCCCGCGATTTTATCCAGCGCTGGAAGGGCCACCCGCTGATCGTCCCCTCCGTCGCGCCCCACGCGCCCTACACCTGCACGGACGAAATCCTGCGCGCCACCGCCGATCTGGCGATCGAATTCGATGTGCCCCTGCACACGCACATTTCCGAAACCGCCCTGGAAGTGGAGAACATGCGCCGCGAGCAAGGCATGCCGGTTGTTCCCTACGTGAAGAAGCAGGGTCTGCTGGACGCCAAAGTGCTGGCGGCGCACTGCGTCCACATCGACGAAGGCGAAATGCGCACCTTGCTGCACGCCCACGCAGGCGTAGCCCACAACCCCTCCTCCAACCTGAAGCTGGCTTCCGGCATCGCTCCGGTCAAGCGGATGCTGGAGCTGGGTCTAAACGTAGGCATTGGCACGGATGGCCCGGCCTCCAACAATGACCTGGATATGTTCGAGGAAATCCGCCTGGCGGCCTTCCTGGCCAAAGGCGCCAGCGGCGACCCCACCGCCCTGCCGGCCCAGGCTGCCATGCAATGGCCACCCGCCTGGGCGCCCAGGCCCTGCACATTGGCGATATCACCGGGTCGCTCGAACCCGGCAAACGCGCCGACCTGATCCTGGTGGAACTGTCGCCGCTGCACAATTCACCCCGCTTCGATCGCGACCCCAATGCCCGCTATGCCCAGATCGTCTATGCCGGAAAAGCCACCGATGTGACCGATGTGATGGTCAACGGCAACTGGGTGATGCGCGACCGCCAGCTGCTGACCCTGAATGAAGCCGAATTGATCACCAGGGCCCAGGAATACGCCCGCCAGATCGACACCTTCCTGATCGAGCGCGAACAATCGGTGCTTTCCAAGCTGATCGCGATTGGCGGCGCCATGGAACAGGAAAGCTTTGAAATCCAGGGAAAGATGCGCATCCGCGATCCACAGCCAATCCTCCAGGCGCTGCAGCGCCCGGAAATCGAGATCCTGCGCAAACGCCATTACCGCGAGTACGATACCTACTTCTCCTTCGAAGACCCCGACCAGGGGTACCTGCGCTTCCGTGAAGACCATTTCATCGATGATAAAAACGAGATCACCAACGTCCGCACCCGGCTAACGCTGATCGGCGCGCCGGAATTCAACTTTCCGCAGTCTGTGCTGCTCTCGCGCAGCCGCTACTTCGCTCCGGCCGTCCAGAGCCTGCGCTTCTACCGCGAATATTTCAAACCCAACGCGGAAAAAGAAATCGAAAAAGACCGCCTGCGTTACCTGGTACGCTATAAAGATACCGAGTTCTTTATCAATATCGATGAAATCCAGAAACCGGCCCTGGGGAAATTCCTGGAAATCAAGAGCCGCACCTGGAGCCGTAAGGATGCCAATCGTAAAGCTCGATTAACGACAGAATTGATCCAGTTTTTAGGGGCTTCTGAGGCAGAAACGACTTTCAGCGATTATATCGAAATGGTAAAATCGATATAAAGGAGCACAACCTTCGTGACAAAACCAAAGGCTTCCTCTCCAAAAACTTTGCGCGTGCTGTTCGTCGCCGCTGAAGCGGACCCGATTATCAAAGTGGGTGGCCTCGGGGATGTCACCGGGTCTTTGCCGCGCGCTTTGCGCGCGCTGGAGCCCGCCAAGGCGATGGGCTACCAGCTGGATGTCCGCCTGGCAATTCCTTTCCATTCTGCCATCACCACGCGCATCCGCGAGCTCGAACAAGTCGCCACGTTTGACGTGCCCCATCCGGGGGGGCCGGTCACAGCGCAGGCATTTCTGACCCATGTTGGCGATCTCCCCGTTTACCTGATCGGCGGTCCGCCCATCCCCGCGGACGCGCCGGTCTACAGCCTGGATACAAACAAAGACGGCGAGAAGTTCACTTTCTTTTCCCTGGCTGTGCTCGAGCTGGCCCGCGCGCTCAACTGGGCTCCGGATATTCTACATGCCAACGATTGGCACACTGCCATTTCGGTGTATATGCTGGCCCAGCGCAGGACGGAGGATGCTTTTTTTGCCGGCACGCGTTCCATCCTGACCGTCCACAACCTGCCCTTTATGGGCGCCGGTACGGATGATGCCCTGGCGGACTTTGGTATTCCGCCACTGCACGATAACCGCCTGCCTGCCTGGGGCGCCTACCAGCCGCTGCCCATGGGCCTGGCTACCGCCGACTACATCACCACCGTCTCACCCACCTACGCGCGAGAAATCCTCACCCCTGAATTTGGCTGCGATTTGCAGGACTTCCTGCAGATGCGGGCGACCAGCATCACCGGCATTTTGAACGGGCTGGATGAACAGGCCTGGGACCCGGCCACGGACCCCGCCCTGGCAGGTAATTTTGACCGCCACAGCCTGGAAAAACGCGAAGCAGACAAGCAGGCCCTGGTACGGGAATTTGTCCTGCCCCACATTGAGGAGATGCCGCTGCTGATCTTGATCACCCGCATGGACCGCCAGAAAGGCGTCGATCTGGCGATCGAAGGGTTGCGCCAGGTAGCCGGGCTGCCCTGGCAGGCCATATTACTGGGTACGGGCGAGCCTGGCCTGGAAGCCGCCAGCCGCCAGTTGGAGGCTGAATTCCCCTATCGCGTCCGTGCAGTCATTCGTTTTGATGCGCAGCTGGCCCGCCGCATGTACGCTGGCGCGGATATGCTGCTGATGCCGTCGCGCTACGAGCCATGCGGTCTGGCCCAGATGATTGCCATGCGCTACGGCTGCCTGCCGGTCGCCCGGGCCACCGGCGGCCTGCGTGACACCGTGCAGGATACGCAACTTCCTGAGAACAGTACCGGGTTCCTTTTCGAAAGCGCTACCCCGGCGGCGCTGGCAGCGGCGCTGCGCCGCGCCATTGCCGCCTTCGCCGATCAAGAGCATTGGCAAGCACGCCAGCGCTGCGGCATGCAGCAAGATTTCTCCTGGCAGCGCTCCGCGCAAGCCTACGCCGCCCTTTACCACAAATTGCTACAGTAAGGTTAAGTGATTTAACGTATTTCTTTCTTCTGTGAACGGTACAACTGCTCACTGTTCACTCGATTACAGGAGTAGATCGCCATGAAAGTCCGATCGATTATTCTGGCTGGGGGCGAAGGCACACGTCTGGGGGTCTTAACTGCGAAACGGGCGAAACCTGCCGTTCCGTTTGCTGGGAAATACCGCATTATCGATTTCCCGTTGTCCAACTGCGTGAATTCAAACATCTTCGACGTCATGATTATGGCCCAATACCGCCCGCACTCTCTCATTGAGCACATCGGCGCGGGCGGCCCATGGGATCTGAACCGTGACTTCACCGGTGGAATCCGCATTTATACCCCTTTCCGCTCGCGGGCGGCCAGCTGGTTTGTTGGCACCGGTGATGCCGTTCAACAAAACTTCACCTTTATTAAGCGTGGAAACCCGGACTACATTCTGATCTTGAGCGGCGATCACATCTATACCATGGATTACACCGCCATGATCGAATTCCATATGGATCATGGCGCCGATATCACCATGAGTACGATCTCCGTCCCGATGGAGGAGGCCTCACGCTTTGGGATTGTGGAAGTCGATGCGAATTATCAGGTAACCTCCTTTATCGAAAAACCCGCCCACCCAACCTCCAATCTGGTCAATATGGGCGTTTACCTGTTCAACCTGCATACCCTCGATGCGGCGTTGTGGGAAGATCACCTGCGCCAGGACTCCTCGCATGATTTTGGCAAAGATATCATTCCAACCATGATTAATTCCGGCGCGCGCGTCTATGCCTACCCGTATCAAGGTTACTGGGTGGATGTCGGCACGGTGAATTCCTACTGGCGCTCGCATATGGACCTGCTCAATAATCCGCCCCCCATCGACCTGTATGACCGCGCCTGGGTCCTGCATACCCGCACTGAGGAACGCCCGCCCGCTAAGGTGATGCGGGGGGCCATGGTAGAAGACAGTATGATTTGTGATGGTTGTGTCATCGAGCCGGGCGCTCAGGTTATGCGCAGCATTCTTTCGCCGGGTGTCTACATCAGCGCCGGGAGTGTGGTACACGAATCGATTCTGCTGACCGACACGACCATCGGTCGGGGAGCGCGCATCGAACGGGCCATTTTGGACAAACGCGTATGCGTAGGGGAAAACTCAATTATCGGTGATCTGCACAGCGATGCTACTTCCATCCCCATGATTGGGAAAAACGCCATTCTACCCCCCCACCTGGTGGTACAGCCCGGCGCGTCGATTGGCGTGGATGTGGCCGTCTCGGATTTCTCCAGCGAAATTATCCGCTCAGGAATGTACATCCAAACACGGAGGTTGCCGAATGAAGTTTACTAGATCCTCGGGTATTATTTTGCATCCCACCAGCCTGCCTGGCCCGGATGGCATGGGCGATCTTGGTCCAGAAGCTTACCGCTGGGTCACCTTTTTGAAAGCATGTGGTTTCCGTTTATGGCAGGTGCTCCCGCTGGGACCCACCGGTTATGGCGATTCGCCCTACCAGTGCTTTTCCGCGTTTGCCGGAAACCCGTACCTGGTCAGCCCGGCGCTGCTGCTGGAAGATGATCTGCTGACCGCCGAGGATCTGGCCGACCGGCCCGATTTTCCTACGGACCGGGTCGACTACGGCCCGGTGATCACGTGGAAGCTCAAGCTGCTCGACCGCGCCTTTGCGCGCTTCCAGCAGTCCGCGTCGCCGGCTCTGAAAAGCGACCTGGTTCAATTCCAGGCCCAGGAAACCATTTGGCTGGAAGATTTCGCCCTGTTTATGGCCATCAAAGAGTCTCAGGGGATGAACTCCTGGGGGTCCTGGCCAAAACCGCTGCGCAACCATGATGAAAAGGCACTGAAGAAATTCCGTAAGGAGAACCCCGAGGCGATCCAGCGGCACATTTTCCGCCAGTTCCTGTTCTTTCGCCAATGGACCAGACTGCACGAATATGCCAATTCGCAGGGCATCCAGATTGTCGGCGATATTCCCATCTTTGTCGCCTTCGACAGCGCCGATGCCTGGTCAAATCGCGAGTTGTTCTTTATGGATCAGGACGGTCAGCCTACCTTTGTGGCGGGCGTCCCACCAGATTACTTCTCCCCCACCGGCCAGTTATGGGGTAACCCAATTTACCGCTGGGATGTGCATAAGCAGACCGGCTATGCCTGGTGGATCGAGCGCATTCGCGCCACGCTCAAACAGGTCGACATCATCCGCCTGGATCATTTCCGCGGTTTCGCCGGGTATTGGGAAATTCCGGCCGGCATGCCAACGGCTGAGGTTGGCCGCTGGGCCCCCGGGCCAGGCGAAAGCCTGTTTGTCGCCATCCGCGATGCGCTGCAAGATCTGCCAATCATCGCCGAAGACCTGGGCGAAATCACCCCAGACGTGATCGAGCTGCGCGAAAAACTAGGGCTGCCGGGGATGAAAATCCTCCAGTTCGCTTTCCAGACCGACCCGGACGATCCCTTCCTGCCGCACAATTACCCGGTCCACTGCGTGGCCTACACCGGCACCCACGATAACGACACCAGTGTGGGCTGGTACCACAGCGCGCCGGAAAAAGAACGCGATCTCTGCCGCCGCTACCTGGCCCGCTCCGGGCAGGATATCGCCTGGGACATGATCCGCGCCGTCTGGTCATCCGTGGCCGCCTTTACCCTGGCCCCCATGCAGGACTTCCTCGCCCTGGACAACGAAGCGCGCATGAACCTCCCCGGCCGCCCGGGCGGAAACTGGAGCTGGCGCGTTGAGCCAGAACAGCTGGATGAAAAATTAATCAGCCGCATCTACGAAACCAACTACCTGTACAGCCGGCTGCTCGGTCAGGAGGTCGCCGAACCGGGCAAGGCCATCAAGGTGAGCCCGAAGGCGAAGGATATGGCAAGCGCGGAAGCGTAATGGAAATTAACAGAGGGCGTTTGACCTCCCAAAACGGGTCAAACGCCCTCTGTTTTCATACCAGCTCTTTTTCATACCAGCTCTTCTTCATACCAGCTCTTCCACAGCAATTTCTTCGGCTAGCTTTGCCGGTTGTCCCTGCCCGCGCGAAGCCAGGTAAATGCCTACCAGGATGACTATTCCCCCAACCAATTCGAGCGAGGTGGGGATTTCTTTTAGCACGATCAGCGCAAGGATGGCCGAGCCGATGGGCTCGCCCAGCAGCGCCACCGAAACAAACGCCGCCGAGACATAGCGCAGGCTGTAGTTGAGCGAGGTATGCCCGAGCAGCTGCGGGCCGGCTGCCAGCGCCAGGAAAAACAGGTACACCGGGGGCGAGAAGCCGGTCAGGGGTTGGGCCGTGAAAAACACCATCCCTAACAACACCAGCGCCGCCGTACCGTAAACAGTAAAGATATACACCAGCAGCGACATCGTCGGGCGTAAAAACCGCCCGGCCAGCAGGTAAGCCGCCGCGCACAACGCGCCGGCCAGCGCCAGCAGGTTCCCAAAAAATGCCTTGCCCTGGAAGAGATCCGCAGCCGGCGGGCAAACCAGACCGCCGGCTTGAAGCTGGCATGCTTCGCTGATGCCAACCAGCGCTCCGCCAACCAGCGCCACCAGCATGCCAATCGCTACCATGCGGGCCGGCCGTTCGCGCAGCACCAGCGGCGAAAACAGCGCCACCCACAACGGGGAGGTGGTGACCAGCACCACCGAGCTGGCCACGGTGGTATATTCCAGCGAAGAAATCCAGCTAGCAAAATGCAGGGCCAGGAAAATACCCGAAAGCGCAACCAGCAGCCCTTGCTTCTTCGACAAATGCCTCAATTCATCGCTGTGCCCCAGCCACACCATGGGCAGCAAGATCAGCGTGGCCAGTGACAACCGGTACGCCGCAATTACCAGGGATGAAGCTTCGCGCTGTGCAAACCGGATAAAGACGGATGAGGTTGAGACGATTAATATCCCAAAAAACAACACCATCAGCGGCGGCAGGCGAAACCCAGCCCTACTTCGATTCTTGTATTCCATAAACCTACTCCGGTACCCCAAATAACGCGCTACCCATCTTAATTTCCAATAATCTGACGATCAATACTTTATATATAAGGTTGATTACTCTTGTAAATTATGGAAGTCTACTATAATAATTAAGCAAAGCAGGTACGCGGCGGAAGCGTTGCGCGAACCATGCCAGGGGTTGCGCCGGGTACCTGTGAACTTCGGCAAGCATAGCGCAAGGAATAACCAGGCTGTGCCGGGTTATGAAACAACAGCATTATTTTCGTCCAGTCAAACCAGATTGCATTATAGCAAACCAGGAGGATTTCTATGACTCATATTATCACCAGCTTGTGCTTGCGCGACGGCGGTTGTGTAACCGTCTGCCCGGTAGAATGTATCGTGCCAGGCAAACCCCAGGAAGAATGGCCCTGGTTTTACATCGACCCCGATACGTGCATCGACTGTGGAGCTTGTGTTCCCGAGTGTCCCTTCTCAGCGATCTTCCCCGAGGATGAGGTGCCATCTGCTTATAAGGCCAAGGGTGGCGAAATCCAAGCCATGCCGGTCGGCACGGCTGGTTTTGAGGAGACCTACGACGGCTCCGATCACGAAGGCGAGCCGGTCCATCTGGAAGCAACCCGCGCCCTTTCTGCCGGCGAAGTGGTTGACCTGACCAAAGACAATGAGCCCAATTACGAATATTTCAAATCGGGTCCTGGTTATACGGCTGCCTGAAGCCCAAAAACAAACAAATGTAGAGGAAGTCGGCAATAGGGACTTCCTCTTTTTTTCCATTCCTATGGTGAGGTAGGTGATCCGTGAGCGAGAATATTCCCTTCCGTATCGAGCGCGACTCACTGGGTGAGGTGCGCGTGCCTTCGTCGGCCTTATACGGCGCGCAGACGCAGCGCGCCGTGCAAAATTTCCCCATCTCCGGTTTGCGCCCCTGGCGAGCCTTTATCTGGTCCATGGCATTAGTCAAGCGTGCTGCCGCTGAAGTCCACCGCGATCTGGGCCTGCTTGACCCCACCCTGGCCAATGCCATCTCCCAGGCTGCTACCGAGGTGATGGATGGCCAATGGGAGGCTGCAGTTTGTTGTAGATCCCTTCCAGGCCGGGGCCGGTACCAGCCATAACATGAACGCCAATGAGGTGATTGCCAACCGCGCCACCCAAATCCTGGGCGGCAACCCCGGCGAGTACCGCGTCAACCCAAACGATCACGTGAACATGTCGCAGTCGACCAACGACACCATCCCCACCGCCATCCGCCTGGGAGCGCTTTGGCGCCTGGACGAACTGCTTGCCGCGGTGGATGGGCTGGCCACCGCCCTGCGGCAAAAATCCGTCGAGTTCGATGACATCGTGAAATCCGGCCGGACCCACCTGCAGGATGCCGTGCCCATCCGCATGGGCCAGGAGTTTAGTGGCTATGCGAAAGCCGTTGAACGGGATGCCGAGCGCATCCGCCGGGCCGCGGAAGGATTGCGCCGCATGCCCATCGGCGGCACCGCTACCGGCACCGGCCTGAATGCCCCTCCTGAATACCACGCGCGCATGGTCAGGCGCATGACCGAAATTTCGGCCATCCCCCTCACCGAATCGGACAACCTGTTTGAAGGCATGCAGTCGCTGGCCGACGTGGTCGATTTCTCCGCCGCCCTGCGCACCCTGGCGGTTACCCTGGTACGCATTGCCAACGACTTCCGCTTGCTCGCCTCCGGCCCATCCACCGGGCTGGATGAGCTGCGCCTCCCGGCGGTCCAACCCGGTTCGAGCATTATGCCCGGCAAAGTTAACCCGGTGCTGGCCGAAATGCTCGATATGGCCATGTTCCACGTGATCGGCTGCGACACCACCATCGCTATTGGCCGCCCAGGCCGGGCAGCTCGAGCTAAACGTGATGATGCCCATCATCGCCCACAACCTGTTTGAAATGATGCAGGTAGTGATTGGCTCGGTCAGCGCCTTCACCGAGAAATGTGTGCGCGGCGTCCAGGCCAATCGCGAGAAAGCCGAAGGCTGGCTGGGCGCAATGCCATCGTTGTCACCGCGCTCAACCCGCTCATCGGTTACAGCGCTGGCGCCGCGCTGGTCAAAGAAGCGCTGGCCCGCAACCTTACCATCCAGGAAGTCGCTCTGGAAAAGGTCCGGCAGGGAGCACTAAAACACCGCGATGGTGACCGGCAGGTTACCGAGGCGGAGGTTACCGGCACTCTTGGCAACCTGCGCCGTCTCACCGAAGGCGGCATCGCCGGCGGTGGTGGCGGCGGCGGTTGAGGCGGCATAGCAGGGATGCGGTTCTGCGGCGCCTGTGTGCCGCGAACCGCATCCCTACCACTCACTCGCTCTTCATTCCAGCGTACAGCGCCGCGCCGACAGTCCCGGCCTGGTTGAGCAGTTCCGCGGGCACCACTTGCGTATGCAAGTGCAGGTACTGTTCGAACTTGTCGAAGGACTTGCTCGTCCCGCCGCCCAGCACAAACAGGTCGGGCCAGAACAGCCGCTCCAGGCGTGATAAATACTCATCAAATTTACGGCCCCAATCCTGCCAGGACAGTTCTTTGCGCTGCCTGGCCGCATCCGAAGCGCGGCTTTCCGCATCCTTGCCGCGGATTTCAATGTGCCCCAGCTCGGTATTCGGCACCAGCTTGCCATCCACAAACAGCGCCGTCCCCAGCCCGGTGCCGATGGTGATCATCATCACAACGCCTTTGGGGTATTTCCGGCCGACCCCAAATTTCATTTCAGCGATCCCAGCCGCGTCCGCGTCGTTTAGCACATAGACCGGGCAGCCGGTTTTTTCGCGAAGCAGCTTCTCGACGTTGGTTTCGATCCAACTTTCGTGGATGTTGGCCGCGGTATACACAATCCCGTTGCGTACCACTGCCGGAAAGCCCACACCAACCGGACCATTCCAGTCGAAGTGTTTCACCACTTCGGCGAGGGTGTCAGCCACATCCTCTGGTTTGGCTTCTTCCGGGGTTGGCAGGCGAAAGCGCTCTCCAAGCAGCTCGCCGGTTTCAACATCGACTGGGACCCCTTTGATCCCCGACCCACCCACATCGATACCCATGATCACCATGCTTTTCCTCCTGTGTTGGAACCGTAAACTCAAGGACAGCCGTTCTGCAAATGCTCTTCGTATGTGATCGAAAAAGCATGCCGCCCGGAGCCATCGCACTTCGCTCGGAAATAGAAATAACCGGTCTGGGCCGGGTACGCCACAGCTCGCAGCGCATCAATGCCTGGGTTCGCGATTGGCCCTGGCGGCAGGCCCGCGTAGATATAGGTATTATAGCGAGAATCTTCCTGCAGGTCTTTCGCGGAAAGCGGGTTCTTCCACCAGGTATGTTTCTCTGAATCATACCCCACCGCGTACTGCACCGTGGGGTCGCTTTCCAGGCGCATACCACTCTGCAGCCGGTTGAAAAATACCGAGGCGATCATAGGCTGCTCGTCCGCCACCACTGCCTCGCGCTGCACCATCGAGGCCAGGATTACCGCCTCGTTGAGATCCAGGCCCTGGTTGCTGAATGCATCCCGCAGCTCCCCATCAGCAACTCTGTCGAACTGCCCGGCGAACAGGCCAACCAGGTCACGCGCGGATATCTCTCGTTTGATCTGGTACTGCCCTGGCAGCAGGTAACCCTCCAGGCTCGCTACCCGAGGAAAGCCTTCCGGAAACACGTCCACGGGTGGATCGCGCACCAATTGTAGGAATTCTTCCGGGGTAACGTTTAGCCCGGATGTCGGCAGCGCGGCGGCAATTTCTTCCGCGCGCCAGCCGGGCAGGATGTTAAACTTAACTTCCTCCGGGACAGCGTCTTGCAGCGCCCGGGCAATTTGTACAGTCGTCATCGCCGGGCTGAGCTGGTATTCACCCGCCTGCACGCCTTTATCCAGGCCGGCGTAAATCAGATACGTCCGCAGCGCATCCGCATTGCGGATGAAACCCTCTGTTTCCAATCGGGTGGCAATGGAATTGACCGTTTCGCCCAGGCTCACCACGAAGGCGCGTTTTTTTCCTTCCACGTCCAGGGGAGCCAGCAGGCTTTTCTCGGCGGCGAGCAGCCGCGCTGAATACAACACCCGCTGCGTCACATCCAGCCCCGCGCCAGGCGGGCCGAATTTATCCTCCGCCATTCGCGGAACCCGCCCCACAGCCCACACCCCCGCGGCCGCCGCCAGGCAAACCAGGATTACCCCCAGGATCAACACCAGGCGAATAAAGGACACAATCCTGTCTGCCAGGCGCCCACTGCCCGGTGATCGCCGGGTTCGTACCTGCTGCGTAATTTCCCCACGCTCCCGCGCGCGCTTCGCACGCGGGCTTCTGCCGCGTTCGTTTTCCGCAGGTTTCGATTCCGCTACGCCAGGTTCAGGTTTATGTGCTTTCATGTGCATCCAGATAGGTTTGTAAAATAACCGTCGCGGCAATATCGTCCAGGTGACCGCTGCGCTTGCGCCGCGAAACTCCCATTGCAATGCGCGCGCCGCGGGCCGCCTGGGTGCTGCCGCTCTCATCCCATAGATCGACCGGCAGCGTCGTCTGCGCGCGGATTGCTTCCGCCAGCCGCTCTGCATGCCGCGCCTGTGGGGTTGGGCTGCCTTCATCATCCAGCGCCTGCCCTACGATAATCCGCACCGCGCCTTGTTCAGCCGCCAGACTGGCAATCACGGCTGCGTCCACCGCCCGAGACACGTGCTTTACCACCTGAAGCGGTCTGGCAAGCGTCCCGGTAGGGTCACTGATCGCAATCCCCAGGCGCTTCTCACCCGGGTCCACTGCCAGCACCCGCCCGCGCAGCGCCTGGCTCATTGGCGCACCAGCTGGATCCGCGCGGGCAAGAACGGCAGGCGCCCCCACCAACCCGGGTATATGTGGATTTGTGGGGTTTCATTCAGACTCATACCGGTTGCCAGGATCTGCTGCGCCTCGGCCAACCCGCGTCCCTGGATGGAGCGTACCGCGGCATCCTTCGTCCAAGTTTTTTCAAGGCTGCGCTTGACCTGCATATTCCACCGGGCAGTCAGAGGACCTGGCACGGCCCCTGAAGGTATCGCGTCTAATTCTGCTGGTTCCGCCGGGTCCAGAGTGGGATCACTGCTAAAGGTCACCTCCAGAGAACCGGGAACGGATTGAAAGAGATTATCCAGGTTGGCATCCAGCGCCGCCAGCGCCACCGCTTGCAGGTCAGCATCGCGCACGGTCCAGGCTTCAAACTCCACGCGCAGCGCCAGCTGCAGGCGGTCGGCCGGCTGCCCATCCGGTGGCTCGCGGTTCTCCTCAACTACCTTGCGCAGCACCAGCATTCCATCCAGCAAACGCTGCCCAGGCCTCACCAGCGCGCGCGCTTCTTGCAGGGCATTGGCTTTCAAGTTTGCCAGCATTTTTTCACGCAGAGCGCGGTAATCCTCCGCGGTGGGCGAGCGGCCTGAACGATCCGCTCCGCCCCCGATGGCCGTATTGTTGTTGACTCTCAGGCGCAGCCCAACCGGGCCTTCGATCGCCTGAACCTTGCCTGCCGGCACGTTCCCCGCGCTGCCGGCGAGTTCAGCCCGGACCATGGCGACCGCGCTCTTCTCCGGGCCTGCCGGAACCTGAACAGCCTGAGTCGTGACAAAGCGCACCACCGGGCTGGTGGTGGTCAGCAATACGCTGCCCTGCGGCATGTCTACCACCTGGTCGGTTACGTTGGTCAGTGTCACCTGGCCCGCCGCGTACCGCTCGGGGATTTTAACCTGCCCACTGCTGTCCACCTGGTCCCGCCCCTCCACCACCACCATGATCGCCTGGACTGGCAGCCCGCCCGAAGCACTTGGGGTGAGGATATCCGGGCCGGCCCAAACAGCAATGTTGAGGGTCTGGGGTGTCTGTACCGGCTTAACCACCACCTCTGCGCCGGGGACAAACGCCAGCACCAGCAGCAAGAAAGCCAGCACGCCCAGAGCAAACATACCGAGCCGCAGCCAGCGGATCTCGACCAGCCGTGCCAGAAAGGCTTCTTTTTGGCGGCGCAGCTCCGCCAGGCGCTGTTCGCGCAAACTCTGCGGGTCCGCTAACTTGCGCTTCTTTAACTGCGCATTCCGCAAGGCAACTTTACGCTGATTGCGAACCCGCCGCCACTTAACTTCCTGGGCATCCAGCGCATCCGAAAAAACCGGGATTCCAAGTTCACGGGCTTGTGCTCGAACCGCGCTGCTGCGTGTCACCAATGCCAGCTGCGAACCTAGCTGCTGGCTGTGGCGTAGTAAAAGCAGCAGATCCACGCGCCGTTCTAACAGGCGCCCTTTCCGCGGCCAAACCAGCAGGACTCGCCTGGCCTTACTCCAGGAAATCTTATCCCGGGCCGATATTACATCATCATGATCTTCAAGTTGGACAATATACGTCTTCATTTTGGGCAAATGAATTATACAATAGAACGGTTATCTGCTGCGGTCATTGCTGCGGTTGCATAATTTCGTTGAAGACCGTAAAATTGCAGCAGCAATAGCGCAACCCTTTCGGAGGATATTCTTGTGAAACTTTTTGTGCCTGGGCGTATCTGCCTGCTTGGCGAACATTCAGATTGGGCCGGCGGGTACCGGCGCATTAATGCGGAAATCGAAAAAGGCTATGCTCTGATCTGCGGTACCAATCAGGGCATCTATGCGGAAGTTGAGTCGCATCCGAATTCCCTCGTTCTGACCTCAGCAATGCCGGACGGGAAAATGTTGGGCCCCTACGAAATTCCCATGCGCGCTGAGGCGCTGCTGGAAGAAGCTCAAAAAGGCGGCTTCTTTAGCTATGCCGCCGGGGTAGCATACCAGGTGATGACCAACTACCATGTCCGCGGGCTGGTTATCAATAACTACAAGACCGATATGCCCATCAAGAAAGGCCTGTCTTCCAGCGCCGCGATTTGCGTGCTCACCGCGCGCGCCTTTAACCGCGTCTATGACCTGAAGCTGACCATCCGCGGTGAGATGGAGCTGGCCTACCAGGGTGAAATTACCACCCCATCGCGCTGCGGGCGGATGGACCAGGGCTGCGCCTTTGGCAGCCGGCCCGGTGCTGATGACCTTTGACGGCGACCGGCTGGAAACCAAGGAAGTCCAGGTCAAAAAGGACTTTCACCTGGTGATCGTCGATCTGCAGGCCCACAAAGACACGATGGAGATCCTCAACCGCCTGAACCGCTGCTACCCGATCGCTGAAAACGAGACGGAAGCGCAACGTCCAGCAGCTGCTCGGTCCGATCAACAAAGAAATCATCCACCGGGCGATCAAATCTATTGAGAATTCCGAACCCGACCAGCTGGGCGCGATCATGGTGGAAGCGCAGTCCTATTTTGACCGCTACGCCACCCCGGTCTGTCCGGAAGAATTGACCGCCCCGGTCCTGCATAAAGTGCTCAACCATGCACCCCTGCGCCCCCATATCTGGGGTGGCAAAGGCGTCGGTTCGCAGGGCGATGGCACGGCTCAGTTCCTGGCGAAAAGCGCCGCGGACCAGGACCAGGTGATCGAGATCCTGAAGCGCGATTTTAACATGCCTGCGCTCAAACTCACCCTGCAATCCGGCCCAAAAGTGCGCAAAGCGGTCATCCCCGCGGCCGGGTTTGGCACGCGCCTTTTCCCTGCCACCAAGGCCACCAAGAAAGAGCTCTTCCCGGTCATCGATCGGGATGGCATTGCCAAGCCGGCCATCCTCATCATCGTGGAAGAAGCCCTGGAAGCCGGGATTGAGGAAGTCATCATCATCGTCCAAAAGGACGACCTGAATGATTTCCAATCCTTCTTCAACCGGCAGATTTCCATCGAAAATTACAACAAGCTGCCCCCGCAGTTCCAGGAATACTCCCGGCGCATCCTCGAAATGGGCCAGCATATCTCCTTTGTGATCCAGCAGAACCAGGAAGGCTTTGGCCATGCCGTGTACAGCACGCGCGAAGCCGTGGGCGATGAGCCGTTCCTACTGATGCTGGGCGATCACATCTACCGCTCCAACAACCACGTTTCCTGCGCGCAGCAGATGCTGGATGCCTACCAGCGCCACGGCACCAGTGTCGTGGGCCTGAAACGCACCCCGCAGAACCTGATTGCGCAACTTTGGCGTTGTTACCGGGGTTTGGATTGAAGAAAATAATCTACTCAGCATCACCGAATTCGCCGAAAAGCCAACCCTCGATTATGCCCAGACCAACCTGCGCGTGCCCTGTTTGCCAGAAGACGAATATCTGACCGTCTTCGGCCAGTACGTAATCAAACCCGAGTCTGTTCGACCTGCTGGACAGCAACATTAAGAACAACGTCCGCGAGCGCGGCGAATTCCAGCTTACCAGCGCCCTCGACCGCCTGCGCCAGCTCGACGGCTTCAACGGCCTGGTGATCGACGGCCAGCGCTTCGATATCGGGATCCCCGAGTATTATCTGAAGACGCTGCAGGCTTTTGCTGAACCGTAGCAGACAGGCTCTTTAGCGCGCGAACTTCAGCCGGCGCAAGCGTTCGCCACTCCCCCGGCTGAAGTTCATTTAATGTCACCGGGCCAATCGCGACCCGCACCAGGCGCAGCGTGGGCAGGCCCACCGCCGCTGTCATGTGGCGGATCTGGCGTTTCTTGCCTTCCCGCAGCACGATGCGCAGCCAGGTGGTCGGCCCGTGCGGCGTGACCGGCTTCGATCGCGCGGGCAGGTCCGGCTCCGGCACGACCATCGCCTGGCAGCGGCGCGTTTTCTCCCCCTTCACCTCCACCCCATTCTCCAGCCTGGCCAGCATCTCCGCCGTGGGAATGCCTTCTACCTGCACCAGGTATGTCTTGGGGTGGTTGAAGCGCGGTTCAGTCAGCCGGTGCGCCAGAGCGCCGTCATCGGTCAGCAGCAGCAAGCCTTCACTGTCCATGTCCAACCGCCCCGCCGGGTAAACGTCCGGGACGTCAACATACCCTTTCAGCGTCTCACGCCCTTCCTCATCGGTAAAGGCGGTGAGCACGCCATAGGGTTTATAAAAAGCGACGTAAACGTAATCATCCATTTGGATTCATTTTAACCGTTTTCCTCCTGGTTATTGGGGTGGAGAATTGTGGGGTTTGTTTCGTCCTTCGCACGAAACAAACCCCACATAACCAGGAACCTGGATATCTTCTACAGCAGCGGTTTGCTCTGCCAAATTCCGGCTATAATAGAACCGCACGACCGGACGTTTATCCAACCAAGAGGAATGAATATGTGGAACAAAACGATCTCGATCGTCCTGCTGATCATCCTGCTGCCCGCGCTGGCCGGCTGCAACCTGCCGACCGGGTTCGTCGCCGCCCCCACCACCGACGCGGTTGCCACCCAGGTCGCGCAGCTGCTGACCGCCGCGCCCACCTTCACCCTGCCGGCGCCGGAAGCTGCCTCCAGCGATACCCCCGTTCCGGCCACGCCCACCCTTGAGCCCACCGCCGCGGACACTCAGGCTCCACCGACGCAGGCTGCGCCCGCCGCATCCGCCGCGCCCGCCGCTTCGCCTACTTTCCCTTCCGGCGACCCCAAAAGCGGGCTCGGCGCCCCTACCTGGCACAACACGCTGGATACCGGCAAGAACTTTTACCAGTACGAAAACGATAACACCCGCGTGGTCATGGAAAACGGCGCCCTGGCGCTGACCGGGCTGTCTTCCAACGGCTGGCTGGGCTGGTCGCTGACCTACAGCCATCCGGCGCAGAACTTTTACCTGGAAGGCACCTTCATTCCGCAGACCTGTTCGGGGGCCGATATGTACGGGCTGGTTTTCCGCGCGCCCAGCGCCGATGCCGGTTACTTCTTTGGCGTTACCTGCGACGGCAGGTACAACCTGCACGCCCGCGACTTCACCGCTGGAACGGATACGAACCTCATCCAGCTAACCGCCAACAGCGCCATCCAGGCCGGTTCCAACCAGGTCAACCGCCTGGGAGTAAAGGCAAACGGGGATAAAATCGCGCTGTATGCCAACGGTATCCTGCTCCAGGAGATCACCGACACTGCCTTCACCAAGGAGGGCAGCTTTGGCGCCCTGGTTACCGCCAACGCCACCACCGGTTTTACCGTCAAGATGGATGAAATTTCTTTGTGGAAACTGCCATAATATGATCGCCTCCTCGCCTGCTGCCCGCCGCCGCGCTATTGAGACTGCGCGCAAAGTAATCGAAAATCGTCCCATCTACCTGGATACCGAAACGACCGGGTTAGAACGCAGCGACGAAATTATCGAAATCTCCATCGTCGATGATGAAGGCCAGGTTGTTTTTGATTCGCTGGTCAAACCCAGCCAGCCCATCCCCGCCGACTCCACCCGCATCCACGGCATCACCGACGCGGATGTGCTCGGCGCGCGTAGCTGGCCGGTTGTTTGGCCAGCAGGTGCGCGCGGCTCTGTTTGGTCGCCTGGTGGTGATGTACAACGAAGACTTTGACGTGCGCATGATGCAGCAGTCGCACGCCCGCTACCGCCTGCCCTGGAAAGATAAATTCAACACCTTCGATCTGCTCAAACTGTATGCCGAGTTCCAGGGCGAATGGGACCCCTACCGCCGCTCGTACCGCTACCACTCCCTGGCCTCCGCGGGCAAGCAGTGCCAGATCAGCCTGCCCAACGCGCACCGCTCCACCGCCGACACGTTACTCACCCGCGCCCTGCTGCACTATATCGCCATCTGCGAATCCTGAGCACCGCTCCAGGCACCCGTATGGCAAAACACTACCCCTACCTGATCATTGGCGGCGGGATGGCTGCCGACAGCGCCGCGCGCGGTATCCGCCAGGTCGACCCCGACCGCCCCATCGGTCTCATCAGCCGCGAGCCGGACGCGCCCTACAACCGCCCCCCGCTTTCCAAAAACCTATGGAAGCGCGGCCCGCGCCCATTTCTGCTTTCCCGCATCTGGCGCAATACCGCCAGCCTGGGCGTCGATCTGCACCTGGGCCGCACGGTTCTCCATTTCGACCCGGCCCGAAAACAAGTCGTCGATGACCTGGGCGAGGAATACACCTACGAGAAACTGCTCCTGGCTACCGGCGGTGACCCCATCCGGCTCGGCCCGCCTGGCGAGCGGGTGATTTACTTCCGCACCCTGGCCGATTATCAGCGCCTGCGCGCGCTGGTCGAAACCGGCCAGCGTTTCGCCGTGATTGGCGGTGGGTTTATCGGCTCGGAAATAGCCGCGGCGCTGGCCGGCCAGGACAAAGAAGTGACCATGATATTCCCCGAAACCGGCATCGGCGCGCGCGTTTTGCCCACCGAAATTTCCCGCCACCTCAACGGAAACGTTCCAGGCGCGCGGCGTGCGCGTGCTGGCCGGCCACCTGGTGCAGTCGATCGACCCGGATGAAACCGGCGTAACCGTGTCCACCGACCAGGGCGAGACCCTGCGCGTGGATGGCGTGGTCGCCGGGTTGGGCATCCGGCCCAATATCGCCCTGGCCCAAGCCGCCGGGCTGGCAACCGGCGACGGCATCCACGTGGATGCGGCCATGCGCACCTCGCACCCCGATATTTTCGCCGCCGGCGACGTTGCCAATTTCTACAGCCCCGTGCTGGACAGGCGCATGCGCGCCGAACACGAAGAGAACGCCAACCTGACCGGTATGCTGGCCGGGCAAGGGATGGCCGGGCAGCCTGGCCGCTATGAGACCCTGCCCAGCGTCTATTCCACCCTGTTTGATCTCACCTACGACGCTGTTGGCGACCTGGACCCCCGCCTGCCGGTCGTCTACGACTGGGAAGAACCCTTCCAAAAAGGGGCTGTCTACTACCTGGACGGCAGCCGGGTGCGCGGCGTGCTGCTGTGGAACCTGTCTCGCGGGCTGGATGTGGCCCGCCAGCTCATCGCCGGCCCCGGCCCATTCCACGCCACGGATTTGATCGGCAGAATCGATCTGTAATTCGTTCCGTCGATCTCGCACTGCCATCACCACCAGGAAGGCCAGCGCCAGCAGCGCCACCGCTGCTCCACCCGCCCAGCAGTGCAAAATACTGCGGGTCGGCGTGGTTGCGGATGGTATGCTGGGCCGCGTCAAACGGCACCTTGGGGAACAGGTAGACCAGGCCGTCCAGGTAGCGGATGCGCCAGGCCTGCAGGTGCTGGTTCAGGTCGTGGAAAAGCAGCGCGCTCAGTCCCAAAATGATCAGCTGCACCCAGGGTTTTAGCTTGCGCCGGTCCAGCTCGCGCTGCAGAAAAATCGCCGCCAGCACCAGCAGCGCCGCCAACGGCACGGCAAAGAAGCGCGCCGAAACCCGCTCCCCAGTAAATGGCGGAATGGGCGCCACGCGGATAATTGTCCCAAACACCTGCCCGATCGATAAGGCTGTTAATATCAGGCAGGCCACCAGCAGCTGCACCTGCACGGATTTGCGCGTGCGGTCGCGCCACAGCGGCGCCAGCACCCCAAACCCCAGCAGAAATGCCAGCCCCAACATCCCGATGATAATAATCCTGTTCCCACCAGCGCAGCGGGAAAATCTTTGAGGGCAGCACCATCGCCCGGTCCGGGTCGAGCAGTACCACCAGGCTGGCGAACAGATCCGTCACCGTGGCCGGGCCGCCCATAAACTCGTGCGTAATGCTCCCGACGATCAGCGCCGGCGGCAGCAGGCGCGGCAGCCCTACCAGCACCGAGAAAAACCCGGCGGTCGCCACCGGGCGCAGCAGGCGCGGGTTAAACAACACCAACAGGCCCAGGAACATCAGGCACCACACGTATAGATGAAAAAGCCCCTGCAGCAGGACAACCAGCTGCAGTACGGCAAAGCCCAATACCCATTTCCAACCTACCTGCTCGCGCTCCAGCAAATCCAGCACCAGCAGGACAAAAAACGGCAGCAGGAAGTAAGCCGTGAAAATCGAATGTCCCACCGCCAGGTGGCCGGTGATAAGACCGTTGAAGTTGAAGAGCAGGAACAGCAGCAAAAAGGCCAGCGGTGAAAGGCGGTATTTCCGCCCGAGCAGCAGCAGGCCAATAAAGCCGGCCAGATACAGCAGAACCGTGTCAAAAAAAAGGTACTGCCCAATTTCCAGGTAGCGCAGCGCAATGATTTCCGGGGAAAAAGGCGTGTCAGGGATCGCAAAATACCGGTCGGTAACCCCGCGCAGCGCGGTAAGGTTGGCCGCGTGCAGCGGCAGCTGGCCTTTGGTCAACGCATCTTGCAGCAGCGCATAGCGCGGACCGGTTACCTCGGCCCAATCCAGAAAATCCAGGGATATGTTGCCCCAGCTGTAAAACACTCCCCACAGATATATGCCAAACAGCAGCAAGCCCGCCAGCCAAACGCCCTTTACCCACCGCGCGAACGAGCCCGTGCCAGAAGTAAAAAGCGCATCCAACACCCTTTCCCCGAGCCGCAGCGCCGCGTCCCAGCCCGCGCGCGCGCGGTTTGGCTTTTGTTCGCCCATGCCTATCTCCTGGTTGTGGTGAAAATGGTCGATCCGCGCTGAATTATACTCTCCGGCCTCGCTGGAAAACGCAAAAAGCGCGTACGAAACTCAATCTTGCCCTACCCAAAATGCCCTCTTTATGTTAAACTTGGTGCGTTATCCAACCCAGTTGTTACTTTCCGTTCTCTGCCCGCCTACGGCGCTGTCAGAGGGCAATCCCGAGGAAAGGAGGTTCCCAAAATGCGTAACTACGAGGTTGTTATTATCGTCCACCCTGACCTGGACGACAATGCCCTACAGGGTATTGTTGATCGTGTCCAGGGTTGGATCACTGGCTCTGGCGGCAGCGTCGACAAAGTCGACATGTGGGGTAAGCGCCGCTTGGCTTACTCGATCCGCAAGCAGCGTGAAGGGCAGTATGTGTACATCGAGACACAATTCGCCCCTTCGTTCAGTGCTGAGCTCGATCGCAACATGCGGTTCGTTGAGCCCATTATGCGCTATTCGATTATCAGCAAATAAATCATAGTTCTTACCTTGCCCGCATGGGCAAGGGACCCTGTCGAAAAATCGCAGGGTTTGCCAGAAAGGCAAAACGTGGGGTTGGGTCGTCAATCAAGGAGCACAAGATGAGCCGAGGATTGAACAAAGTCATGATCATTGGTCACCTGGGACGCGACCCGGAGATGCGCTACACTCCATCCGGGAAGCCTGTCACCACGTTTACGGTGGCTACCAGCCGCACATGGAATTCCACCGATGGCGAGCGCCATACGGAGACCGAGTGGTTCAACGTCGTCACCTGGGGCAACCTGGCAGAGATTTGCAAGCAGTATCTCACCAAGGGGCAGCAGGTTTACATCGAAGGACGGCTGCAAACCCGCCGCTGGGAAGACAGCGAAGGCGCCAAGCATACCAGCATCGAAATTGTTGCAAACGAAATGATGATGCTCGGTGACCGCCGTGACACCGACGCTCCGCAGCCCGCGGAAGCCTCTCTGGCAGAAGAAGATCAGGTTGAAGACGAGTATCCGTTCTAGTTGGAGTAAGACATATGAGTGACGATAACATTAACGAGAACGAGCAACCTTCATTCCGGCGCTATGTCGCCCGCCCGAAGATTTGCCAGTTCTGCGCAGACAAGAACGCCGTAATTGATTATAAACAGGGCGATTTCCTACGCCGCTTCGTTACCGAAGATGGCAAAATCCGCCCACGACGTCAAACGGGAACCTGTGCAAAGCACCAGCGTGAGCTTGCGACCGCGATCAAACGCGCTCGCCACCTGGCGCTGCTGCCCTTCTCGTTTACCGGAGAAGTTGGAGAGTTCTAATTCGATCCGATTTTAGAAGCGGGGCATGGGCAATTTGCTTATGCCCCGTTATTTAAATTTTTTTGTTCGAGAGGTCGCCAATGGCTAAAGAGCCAAACCAGAAAGTTATCACAAAGAAACACCTGGCCCGTCTGGAGAAGGAGCGCATCCAGCAACGCTATCTGATGATTGGTGCCATTGTGGTCATTGTCCTGGTCGTTGCCATCGTTGTTTATGGAATTCTTGACCAGACGGTTATCAAGGCCCAACGCCCGGTTGCAAAAGTGGGCAGCCGAATCGATTACTACCTCCGCGTTCCAGAAAGAGGTCCGCTTCCAACGGATCGCAGAAAATTGACCAGCTGAAGTCTTATATGAGCGATCCATTCATTATGCAGGTCTATGGATCCTACATCACGCAGATTGGCGGCCAGTTGGCAGATACGACCAGCATGGGGCAGTCTGTTTTAGATTCAATGATCGAAGACGCGGTAATCGCCCAGGAGGCCAAGAAGCTCGGCATCACGTTAACCGAAGCCGAGGTTGACAAAGGCTGTCCAGGAAGCGTTTGGTATTTTACGAGAACGGCACGCCGACCCCAACCATAACCACAACGCCGTATCAATACGCCCACGCTTTCCGCCCTCCAGCAAACACTCGTCCCACCCACCGCCATCCCCACCGAGACGGCTGTCCCCACCGAGGCGCCCACCGCTACCGGCAACCCGCCCACCGCGACCGCGACAGCTACATCCACCCCCGCGGTTACGGAAACCCCGTCCGCCACAGCTACCATCACCCCCACGCCGACCCCATTCACGAAACAGGGATTTGAAAACCGGGTTTCTACCTTCACGGCGAACCTGAAACCGGTTGGGTATACGCAGGCCGATTTGCGCAGCTTGATCCGCCGGCAGCTCCTCCGCCAGAAAGTTGTCGAAGCGGTCACCAAAGATGTTGCTACCAGCGCCGAACAGGTCTGGGCGCGCCACATCCTGGTTGAGAAAGAGGAAGATGCCAAAAAAGTACTGGACGAGTTGAAAGCGGGCGGAAACTTTGCCGAGCTCGCCAAACAATACTCGACCGATACCAGCAATAAAGACCAGGGCGGCGACCTGGGCTGGTTCACCAAAGGCCAGATGGTCCAAGAGTTTGAGGATGCTGCTTTCGCCCTGAAAGTTGGCGAGATCAGCCAGCCGGTAAAGACCACCTTTGGCTACCACATCATCCAGGTCGCTCGGGCATGAAACCCGCCCGCTGGACGAGACCAAGCTCCAGGAGGCCAAACAGAAGGCCTATACCGACTGGCTCGACAAACGCCAAAAAAGAGCTCAAAGCCGAGACCTTGGATACCTGGACGAGCGTCGTACCCACCGAACCGGCCATCCCGGCCGACGTGCAGTCCCAGCTCGATCAGCTCGCTGCCCAACAACAACAGCAGCAGCAGCAGCAGCAACAGCTTCCCACCGGCGCCCGACCGTAGAACTGGTGACACCCGCTCCATAGCATTTCGCACGCATTTAAAAACGGCGGCATTGCGCAGCCTTCTGCGCAATATCCCGTTTTATTTTACCAATTCGTCGCTGATCTCATCCAGCCGCAGGCTGATCACCTGGCTGGCCGAGTCGCGCCCCATGGTCACCCCGTAGATCACGTTGGCCGCCTGGACCGTGTTGCGGTTGTGGGTCACCAGGATAAACTGGGTTTTGTCGCTCAGTTCCTGCAGCAGATCGCGGAAGCGGCCCACGTTGGCTTCATCCAGCATCGCGTCCACCTCGTCCATCACGCAGAACGGGGTCGGCGAAACCTTCAGCAGCGAGAAGATCAACGCGACAGCCGTCAGGCTGCGCTCGCCGCCCGAAAGCAGCGAAAGACCCTGCTCGCGCCGCCCGGGCAGGCGCGCTTCGATATCGATGCCCGCCTCGGTCGGGTTCTCAGCATCGCTCAAGACCAGGCGCGCCGAGCCGCCGCCAAACAGGCGGGTAAACATGCCCTTGAACTCAGCCGCAACCGCGTCAAAGGTTTTGCGGAACTCTCTGCGCATCAGTTCATCCAGCTCGGCGATCACCTCGCGCAGATCGGTATCCGCTTTGCGCAGGTCCGCTACCTGGTGGTCAGGAATTCAAAGCGCTCCTTGACCGACTGGTATTCGTTCTGCACTTCCGGGTTGATCGGCCCCATGCGGCGCAGCTGCGCGCGCTGGCGGTTGATATTTTCTTCCACCTCCGGGGCAATCTCTGCCAGCACGGGCAGCTGCTCGACCATGCCTTCCAACGGCAGCGGGGTCGGGCCGGATACATCCGGCGTGATATTCAAACGCCACCAGGCCAAAATCTTCTTCAATCCGGCGGCGCAGCGATTCGAGTCGCTTCGCGCGCGCGGGTCAGCTCCAGGTGCGCCTGGGTGGCGTGCCGGTCGGCGACCGAGACCGCCTGCTGCGCCGCGGTCAAAACATCCTGCTGCTCGTTATATTCCTTTTCGACCGCGTGCAGCTGTTCTTCGGCCGGCTCGATCTGCTTGCGCAGCTCCTCGATCTGGCCGCTCAAACGCGCTTTCCTGTTCGTGCAAGCGCGTTCTTTCCTGGCTCAAGCTGCGCCAGCCCGGCAGCCGACTTCCTGCAGCCGCTGGTTGATAGATCTCCATCTGGCGCTTGCCCGCCGCAATCAATTCGCGGTGTTCGGCCAGCCGCCGCTCGGCATCCTTTAGCGCCCGGGTCGTGACCGCCACGCTGGTATTCCAATGCACCACCTGGGTCTGCAGCTCTTCCACCGGCAGGCTGCCCAGCTTGCGGTTATGCTCGCGCACCTGTTCATTCAACTCGCTGATTTTCTGGCTGTTCTTCTCGATCTCCGCCTGTCCCTGGCGCAGCTCCTGCTCGGCGCGCTGGATCTGCCCATCCAACCCGGCCAGCTGGCGCGCCTGGAACTCGTGCCGCTGGCGCACCTGCTCTACTTCCAGGATGGCCCGCTGGTGCGCCTGGTTGGCCTGGCTGAAAGCTTGCCCTGCCTGGCGCGCGGCCTTATCCAGGTCGCTTTCCTGCGCGCGCTGGCGGTTCGATTTCGGCTTCCACGTCGCGCAAACGCTGCTGGATTTCCTGCACGTGTTCCTCGGCCTCGGCCAGCAGCGGTTTGCAGTTCCTGAATGCGACGCGGGCGGCCAATGGTACCGGCGCGGTTTTCCGGTCCGGCGACCACGATCCCGCTGCCGTGGAAAACCTCGCCCTGCAGGGTCACCACCCGCGCGCTTTCGGGCAGGCCTGGCGCCAGCTGCCGCGCAGCAGCCCGGTCGCGCACCACCAGCACCTGCCCAAGCAGCAGGCACAGGATATTGTGCAGCTGGTCTGGCGCCTTCACCAGGCTGCGACGCAACGCCAATACAGCCGTGATCTTCCGGCGCTTCCAGCGCTTCCGGGACGCGCGTCCAGTCTACCGGCAGCAAGCACCGCGCGGCCCTTATCCGCCCTGGAGAGCATCAGCAGGGCATCTTCCGGGTCGGTGCCGCCTTCCACCACCACCGCGTCCAGGTACTCACCCAGCGCGGCGGCAATCGCCGTCTCGTACTCCGCCGGTACGACCAGCTGCGTGCTCAGCGCCTGATAGCGGCCTTTCAGCCGGCCCTGGCGCGCTTCCTGCAGCAGGAATTTCGCTCCATTGGCCAGCCCGCTCAAGCGAACGCTCGGCCTGTTCCAGCACTTCTAGCTGCGCCGCCAGTCGCGCTCGCTCGCCTTCGAACCGGCTGCGCTCATCCTGGGCCAGCTTGCGCTGCGCTTCCAGCTCGGCAATCCCCTTGCGGTGCGCTTGCAGCGCTTCTTCGGCTTGCTTCTGCTGTTGCTCAGCCTGCTTCTTGCAGCTCGGTCTGCTGCTCCAGGCGCGCTTGCAGCTGCTGGAGTAGCTGCGCTTCATTCTCCAGAGTTTGGGCCAGCGACTGCTGGTTCTTTCGCAGCGTATCGACCCGGCTGGACAGCTCGCTCTGGTGCGCTTTGCGCTGCACCTGGTCGGTCTCGCTCTGCACCAGCAGCCGGCGCGTATCGCGCATGGCCTGCTCGATGCGACCGCGCTCGGCCTGGCGTTTCTCCAGGTTTTTGCGCGCCTCCTGCACCTGCGCTTCGGCGTCTTCCAGCTCCATTTGCAGCCGGTCGCGCTCTTCGACCAGGTCTTGCAGGCGTTCCTGGCGCGCTTTTTGTTCCTCTTCCAGCCGGCTCAGGTCGTTTTGCAAGCTCTGCTGCTGGCTCAACAGCGCGCGCTGGCGCTCTTCCATCACCGCCAGGCTGCGGCTGACCTTTTCCCACTGCGTGTGCAGCGCCGGCTGAGCTGGCATGCCAGGTGTTCAGATCGCCGCGCAGCGCCTGCAGCTTCCCGCGCAGGTCATCCAGCTGGTCTTCCACCTCTGACTGGCGCTCGCGCGCCCGCTCCAGGCGGCCCTCCTGGGCGTGCACCACTTCGCGGTGATGGACAACCTCTTGCTGGATGCGGTGCCAGTGATAACCGTACCAATCGCGCAGCAGCACGCGCAGATCAGCCCGGATGCGCTCGTATTCCATCGCCCGTTTGGCCTGTTTTTCCAGGCTGCCCAGGCGCGGTTCCAGCTCGCTGAGGATATCCAGCACGCGCTCCAGGTTGCGGCGGGTGGTGTCCAGCCGGTTGAGCGCTTCTTCGCGCCGGGAGCGGTACAGCCCAATCCCGGCGGCTTCCTCGAAGAACCGGCGCCGCTCCTCTGGTTTGAGCGACAGCGCCGCATCCACCAGCCCCTGACCGATGATCGTGTAGGTGCGCTCGGCCAGCCCGGAGCGGCCCAACAGCTCGGAGATTTCCTTCAGGCGCACGCGCTGCCCGTTGAGCAGGTATTCGTTTTGCCCATCCCGGTACGCCCGGCGGGTGATCGAAACCTCGTTGAAGTCAATCGGCAGCCAGCCGTCTTCGTTGTAAAACGTGATCGTCGCGGAAGCCATCCCGGCCCGCGGGCGCATCTCCGACCCGGCAAAGATCATATCCTCGGTCTTGCGCCCGCGCAGCAGCGAATACGACTGCTCGCCCAGCACCCAGCGCAGCGAATCGGCGATGTTCGACTTGCCCGAACCGTTCGGGCCAACGATCGCGGTGATATCGCCGGGGAATTCAAACACCGTCCGGCTGGCAAAGGTTTTATATCCGTGCAGTTCGAGTGACTTCAGCCGCGGCGTCATGCGTCCATTAACCCCATTTTATGCAGCGCGTCACGCGCAGCAGCCTTGGCGGCCGCTTGCTTGCTGTGACCCTGCCCGCTGCCGTACACTTTTCCGCTCACCGTCGCGTCGACTTCAAACATCTTGGAATGGTCCGGTCCCAATGAATTGCGGGTGACATACTGCGGCGCGGACAACCCTTCCGACTGGGCCCATTCCTGGAACAGGCTCTTGGGATCTTCGGTCTTGCGCAGCGCCAGAATTTCGTCGGAGGCTGTATCCAGCAGCGGCCCAACAAAATCCAGCACGGCGTCGATCCCCACATCCAGGTACAGCGCGCCGATCACCGCTTCAAAGGTATCGCACAGCAGCGCTGAACGTTCTCGTCCCCCGGCCTGGGCTTCGCCCCGCCCCAGGCGCATGGCATGGCCCAGGTTCACCTGGCGCCCAAATTCCGCCAGCGACTCGGTATACACCAGCGCCGAGCGCATGCGGGTCAGGTCGCCTTCTGGCATCTCCGGGTAGCGGTTATACAACCAGGCCCCCACCACAAAATCGAGCACAGCGTCGCCCAAAAATTCCAGGCGCTCGTTATCTTCCAGCGCATCCGAATGCTCGTTTAAGTACGACCGGTGCGTCAGCGCCCGGCTGAGCAGCAGCAGTCCCGAAACGGTAGTCCCAGGCGCCGCGCAAACTCATGCGGCGTTTCCTGTTGAATGCGTTGATTCTCCACAAAGACCTCCCGGGAACTCAGGGAGCGCCAGCCGCTCAATCCCTCGCGCTAATCGGATAGGCTGCCCATCCGTTTGCGCCGCCTGATGCAGCTTGCGGTCCATTCGTTCCCTATAAATTGTTATACTCGTATTTTATTACAGCCGCCCATAATGTCCAAGGGTTTTGAGGACATCAGTCTCCCCGGCGGGGCTGGTAATCCCCTTCCACCCATTCCTCGCCGTTCGGACCGATTTCTTTTTTCCACACCGGTACAATTTCCTTCAACCGGTCGATGCCGTAGCGGGCCGCCTCGAATACCCCCGTATCGCGATGCGCCGCGGTGCAGGCAATCAGCACGGTGGGCGTACCGGCCTCCAACCGCCCGATCCGCTGTACAATGGCGATGCCCTCGACGGTGGGCCAGCGCTCGCGGATCTCGTCCGCCACCTGGGCCATCTTTGCCTCGGCCATCGGCACATACGCCTCGTATTCCAGGCAAACCGTTTCGTGCGGATCTCCCCGCCGGGTGACCCCGCGCACCATCCCGGTGAAAATCGCCGCCGCGCCGCTGGTCGGCAGGGTTATTTTCGCCACCAGGTCATCCAGATCCAGCGGCTCGTGATCCACCCGCAAGATGGTCGGGGATTCCGCGTTCTCCGCGCCTCCGGAAACCGGCGGGAAAAGCGCCACCTCGGCATTCTCGGGAATTGTGTCCTCGTTAAAAGCATAGTTCTGGTTCACTGCCACCAGCGCGTGGTTGATCAGCGGCTCCACCGCCGGGTAATTGCGCCGCCACCCGCGCGCGCAGGTCAGCCACCGTGGCGCCTTGCGCCAGTTCCAGCTCCGCCTGCCCCCGCCCGGCCCGATCTTTTAATGTTGCAAAAAAAAGTAGGTTAACTTTCATTGTAGATATCCCCGCTTCTCCCACCGTGCTTCTCGATCAGGCGCACGTTCTGGATTTTCGCGGTCCGCTCCACGGCCTTGACCATATCATAAACGGTTAACGCGGCCACCGAAACGGCCGTCAGGGCTTCCATTTCCACGCCCGTCTTCCCAATCGTACGCGCCGTCGCCCGGATGGAAACGCCCGGCAGGGTTTCGTTTAGCTGCAGGTCCACCTCCACCTGGGTCAGCGCGATGGGGTGGCACAGCGGGATCAGCTCGGACGTTTTCTTCGCCCCCATAATCCCGGCGATTTTCGCCACCGCCAGCACATCCCCTTTTTTCAGCAACCCCTGGCGGATCAATTCAACCGTTTCCGGCTTTGAGCAGCACTTCTCCGCCGGCCACCGCCACCCGCTCGGTGTCGGGCTTGGCGCCAACATCGACCATTTTGGCCTGGCCGGATTCATCCAGATGGGTAAGGTGGTCTTCGGACATGCGCTCGATTATAGTGTATCCGCACCTTGCTTGCAACGGGCTATCCTTCATCTTTTCACAAACCAAACTGCTTTTACCGCTGTTTCCCGGTCTCTGCTATAATACGCCGCATGAACCTCCAGGTTGCCGCCCACCAGGTGGAAGGATACCGCGTAAACACCCCGGTCTATGAAGGCCCGCTGGATCTGCTTTTGCAGCTCATCGAACACGCCGAGCTGGACATCACCACCCTGGCCCTGGCCCAGGTTACCGATCAGTACCTGGTTCATCTGAAGCAGCTGCAAGCTGAGAACGTCGAGCTGTACAACGCTGCCGAGGTCTCCGGTTTCCTCGTCATTGCCGCGCGCCTGCTGCAAATCAAGTCGGCCGCGCTGCTGCCGCGCATCTCCATTGATGCCGCCGACGAGGAAGAAGAAGACCCCGGTGAAGCGCTGGCCCGCCAGCTTATCATCTACAAGCGCTTCAAAGAACTTTCCGCTGTTTTACTCCAGCGCCAGGAAGCCGGCCTGCGCACCCACCTGCGCGTCGCCCCGCCGGTGATCAAGATCGAGGCCAAACTGGATCTAAGCGGCGTTACCCTGAACGACCTGGCGCGCGCCGCCTTTGAAATCTTTTCCAGCAAGCCCGACCTGCCCGCGCTCAGCCGGGTGGTCGCCATGCCGCGCGTGACCATCCGCGAAAAAATTCTCTCCATCCTGGATGGTCTGCGCAGTCTAAATGCCAGTACCTTCAGCGGTTTCATCAAGCGCCGCGGCGACCGCCTTGAAGTTGTGGTCACATTCCTGGCCATGCTCGAGCTGATTAAGCGTCACGTGATCGAAGCGTCCCAGTCCGACTTGTTTTCCGAGATCGAGGTAAAACCTACCGGCGACTGGGGCGAGGCGGAGGACGCGCAGTTGGAGTTTATCGAATGAAAACCGGGCCTGACAGCCCGGTTTTCATTCGATAAAAATTTTTATTCTTCCGCTTCCTCATCATTATACATATCTACCGGCAGCCGGCCGGCCAGCCAGACGATCATCAGGCGCAGATCATTGTCTGTGTGCGCGAAGTCGGGGAACATTTCTTGAAACCCCTGGCCCAGCACATCGTAGTTCTGCCCATCCGGCCACTCGGTGAGAAAACCGGGCAGCTTGCTGCGGTCGGCTTCTGGCGGCAGCAGTTCCCATTCGCGCGCCTTCAAGAAGTCATATACCTTCTGGCGCAGCTCGGAGTTCAGCTCTGCCCAACCCTGTAAAAACTGGGCGACGAAGTCAGAACGCCGCTCAAAAACCGAAACCGCCGAACGCGCCTTAATCGCCATCGGCGCCTGCGTGCTGTTGCGAAAACCAGGCACCTGCACATGTCGCTTAACCAGACCGTTGATCGCCGAACGGCGCTCGCCTGGTAATTGGTTGAACCCATTGAAAACTGCCTGGATCACCTGCAGCCGGTAGTCCGGCAGCATAAATTCATTAATGCCATGGAAAGGGAAGAATTGTGCCTGATTGTTGTCCATGGGTGTAATTATAAAGTGAATAATCAATTTCGGGCAGCAATGCTGCCCGAAATTGATTATTCGTACATTTTCTCGCTCGCCTCGTCCAGCAGCGCCACTTCTTCATCCGCCAACCGCCAGCCTAGCGCTCCGGCGTTCTGTTCTGCCTGCGCCACATTCTTGGCCCCCGGGATGGGCAGGGCACCTTTACAGATGCACCAGTTCAGCGCCACCTGGGCGGGAGTCTTTCCGGCATGGTCGGAGCCAATCCGCTTGATGAGCGTGAGCAGCGGCGTCATGCGTTCCAGAAAGCGCCGGTTGTATCGCCCGCCCCGGATACCTGAGGGCGGGTTTTCCGGCGTGTATTTACCGCTCAGCAGCCCCATCCCCAGCGGGCTGTACGCGATCAGCCGCACGCCCAACTCCTGGCATTGTTTGAGCAGCCCGTTCTTCTCCACCTTGCGGTTTATCAGGCTGTACTCCACCTGGTTGCTCGCCAGGCGGATCCCTTCCCGAGCCAGCGCCACGTACGAGCGCTGCATCCAGCTGCGGTCATAATTCGAAACGCCCACCTCGCGCGTTAAGCCGGCCTGGACGGCCTCGGTCATGGCTTCCATCCAGGTCTCCGGGTTCACCGGCGGGATAGCCTGGTGGACCTGATAAAGATCTACCTGCTCCAGGCCCAACCGGTTCAGGCTGCCCCGCAGGGCTTTCAGCAGGCTCCCGCGCCTGAGGCGCCAGGGATACGGCATAAACTTGGTCGCGATAACCAGCGGCTGCTCAACGGTTTTGATGAATTCCCCCAGCAGATGTTCCGACTGCCCCTGACCATATACTTCGGCCGTGTCAAACATGCGCACGCCTGCCGCGATTGACGCATCAAATGCCTGGCGGACATCATCTGCCGAGTACGCCCGTCCATACCCCCATACCAGACGATCGCCCCAGGCCCAGGTGCCAACCCCAAACTCCACCGTTTCCAGAACCGATTGTTTTGCAGGCGCTTCATTCATGTAATGCTCCCAGGAAATAACAAATATGTCATCATTATATACCGAGAAACTCAGGTGGGCTGTCTGGCGGATGGTATAATCTGGGACATGCCCTCTATCGTTGCCCTGGATATTGAAACGACTGGCCTCGATTCCCATAGTGATGCCATCATCGAAATTGGCGCGGTGCGTTTCTCTGGAGCCCGTGTCGAAGGGGAATGGACGACCCTGGTCAACCCCGGCCGGCCCATCCCTCCCTTTATCACCCAGCTGACCGGGATTTCAAATGAGATGGTGCGCAATGCGCCGCCGCTCAAGGCCGTCTTGCACGAGCTGGCCGACTTCGTCGGTGATGCACCCGTCCTCGGGCACAATGTGCGTTTCGATCTGTCCTTCCTCCAGCCGCACAACATCCTCCTCCAAAACGATGTTCTTGATACCTATGAGCTGGCCTCCGTGCTGATGCCCACCGCCAGCCGCTACAACCTGGGCGCGCTCGGCCAATGCATGGGCATCCTGCTCCCCGCCACCCACCGCGCGCTGGACGATGCGCGCGTCACCCACGCAATCTATGTCCACCTGTATGAAGCCGGGCTGAACCTGCCCACCGGTCTGGTCGCGGAGTTTGTCCGCCTGAGTGAAATCTTCCCCTGGGGCGCGCGCTGGGCATTCAGCCAGATCCTGCAACGCACATGCGCCAGCCGGCCGCCACCGCACCCTGTTTCCAAACGGCCGCCGGCCTCCCGCGGTCGGGATAGTTTTCTGCCCCCGCTCGTCCCGGTCGAGCCCCCCCAAATCCTGGATGAGGACGAGGTGGCCGCGCTGCTGGAATACGGCGGCCCCTTCTCGCGCTACTTTGAACAGTACGAGTACCGCCCCCAACAGGTGACATGCTGCGCGCGGTGACCCAGCGCCTTCTCGAACGGGCACCACCTGCTGGTCGAAGCCGGCACCGGCACCGGCAAATCCTTTGCCTACCTGGTCCCCGCCGCGCTATGGGCTCTGCAGAACAACACCCGCGTGGTGATTTCGACCAACACCATCAACCTGCAGGACCAGTTGATCAAGAAGGATATTCCCGACCTGTGCGAGGCGCTTGGGCTTCGACCTGCGCGCCGCCGTGCTCAAAGGCCGCTCCAATTACCTCTGCCCGCGCCGGCTGGAAATCATGCGCCAGCGCGGCCCGGACAACGTGGATGAGATGCGCGTGCTGGCCAAGATCCTGGTCTGGCTGCAGAGCCAGACAGCGGCGACCGCAGCGAGATCAACCTGAACGGCCCGGCCGAACGCGATGTCTGGATGCGCCTCTCCGCCGAGGATGAAGGCTGCAAGGCCGAGAACTGCCAGGGCGCACCGGCGGCGCCTGCCCATTCTACCGCGCCCGCCAGGCCGCGCAAAGCGCGCACCTCCTGATCGTCAACCACGCCCTGCTGCTGTCGGATGTCGCCACCGGGAACCGCGTGCTGCCCGAATACAATTACCTGATCGTCGACGAAGGCCACCACCTGGAAGCCGCCACCACCAGCGCGCTCAGCTTCCGCGCTACCCAGGGCGATATCGTGCGCCTGCTGCGCGAGCTGGGCGGCCCGACCAGCGGCATGCTCGGCCACCTGCTGACCCTGCTCGACGACCTGCTGCACCCCGCCGATTTCGCCGCCTTCCACCAGGTCGTCCACCGCGCCACCGACCTGCTCTTCCGCCTGGAACACTGTTTCCGCGAGTTCTTCAACGCCGTCGAGGATTTCCTGGCCGAACAGCGCGAAGGCCGCCCGGTCAGCAGTATGCCCAGCAGGAACGCATCGTCGCCGCCACCCGCACCCTGCCGGTGCTGGACCAAGGTGGAGATCGCCTGGGATGAAGCCGCACGAAACCATCGGGCTGCTGCTCAACCTGCTCAACGATCTGTACAAATCCGGCGGCGAGCTGGCCCAGGAAGTTCAGGACGACGAATTCGCCGAAGCCCTCAGACAGCCTGGGCGATGCTCTACCGCCGCCTGATGCGAAACCGACACCAACCTGCACGGCCTGGTCGCCGAGCCCAATAACCGAGTACGATCTACTGGGTCGAAATCCAGTCCGGCAAACAACCAGCTGACCCTGCAACATGGCGCCGCTGCACGTCGGGCCGCTGATGGAAAAGTACCTGTGGCACGAAAAAGCCAGCGTCATCCTGACCTCGGCCACCCTGACCACCGCACGGTGAGTTTCGATTACCTGCGCAGCCGGCTGAACGCCGACGAGGCCGACGAACTGCCGCTTGGCTCGCCCTTCGATTACGAAACCTCCGCCCTGCTCTACCTGGTCAACGACATCCCCGAGCCATCCGATCCCAACGGGCACCAGCGCGCCGTCGAGCAGGCCCTGATCCGCCTGAGCAAAGCCACCGGCGGGCGCCTGCTGGTGCTGTTCACCTCCTACGCCCAGCTGCAGCGCACCTCCCAGGCCATCACCCCCGCCCTGGCCGAAGCCGGCATCAACGTTTACGAACAGGGCGAAGGCGCTTCGCCCAATACCCTGCTGGAAACCTTCCGCGAAGCCGACAAGGCCGTGCTGCTGGGCACGCGCTCCTTCTGGGAAGGGGTGGATATCCCCGGCGATGCGCTCTCGGTGCTGGTGATCGTCAAGCTGCCCTTCGACGTGCCCTCCGACCCGATCGTCGCCGCCCGCTCCGAGACCTTCGACGATCCCTTCAACGAATACAGCCTGCCGGAGGCCATCCTGCGCTTCCGCCAGGGCTTTGGCCGCCTGATCCGCACCCAGTCGGACCGCGGCGTGGTCGCCATCCTCGACCGGCGCATCCTCACCAAGCGCTACGGCCGCGCCTTCCTCGAATCGCTGCCCCCCTGCAACGTCAAGGTCGGCCCGATGCGCGACCTGCCCGCCGCCGCCGCCAGCTGGTTGAATCTATAGAGCAATAAAAAATCCCCCGCGGGGGATTTTTTATCGCTCCTATAGATCACCTGCCCACCAATCATTTTCGAGCAGCCGCTCGCGCGGCTGGAGCACCTCCGCCTGCCCATCCTCCAGCCACAGCACCGCCGGGCGCGGAGCCAGGTTGTAATTGGAGGCCATGCTCAACTGGTAGGCACCCGCCACCGGCATCACCAGCAGGTCGCCGCGCTGCACTTCTGGCAGCCACAGCTCGGGGATGAGCTGATCGCCGCTTTCGCAAAAGCGGCCCACCAGGTTAACCTTCTGCACCGGCTGCGCATCCGGGCGTTCGGCCAGGCAGGCGGTGTAACGCGCCTGGTACAGCGCCGGGCGCGGGTTGTCGGCCATGCCGCCGTCCACCGCCACAAAGCGCGTGCCGTCGCCGGCCGTTTTGGTTGTGCCAACGGAGTAGAGCGCCATCCCCGCGCGCGCCACCAGCCAGCGGCCCGGTTCGACCACCAGCCTGGGCAGCGGCCAGCCGCGCTTGCCAAACTCTGCCTGCACGGCCTCGCTCACCGCGCGGATCCAGTCCGCCGGGTCGCTGGCGGCAGCTCGGGAAGATACGGCACACCCCATCCGCCGCCCGGGCTGAGTTCTTCGGGCACAAACCCGGTTTCTTCGGCCAGCTCCGCCAGCCGGGCGACCGCCTCGCGGTACGGCTCCAGCTCGAAAATCTGCGAGCCCAGGTGCGTGTGCAGCCCGGTCAGATGCAGCCACGGCTGGCTTGAGCCCGCCGGATCGCACCTTTGCGGAGGCTGCCGGACCGCCTTCGGTCGTCAGGCCAAACTTGCTGGTATGGTGCGCCGTTTGCAGGTAGCTGTGCGAATCGACCTTCACCCCCGGCGAAACGCGCAGCCAGATCCGGACCTTTTTCCGCGCCTCGGCGGCCATACAGTCCAGCGTCTCCAGCTCTTCCAGGCTGTCCACCACGATCGCCTGCACGCCCCATTCCAGCGCGGCGGCCAGTTCTTCAATCGATTTATTATTGCCGTGCAGATGCACGCGCTCGGGCGCAAACCCGGCCCGCCGCGCGACAGCCAGCTCGCCCAGGCTGACCACGTCCACTCCCAGGTCCATCCCGGCCAGGTGACGGGCCATCCCCAGCGAGAAATAGGCCTTGGCCGCATAGGTGATCTCAAACGGGCCCGGGTAATGCTTCTGCAGCGCTTCGCGCAAACTGCGCACCTGCTCGCAGGATCGTTTCGCCGTCATACAGATACAACGGCGTGCCATACTTCTCGGCCAGCGGGCGCAGCGCCTGGCCCGCGATCGTCAAAGAGCCGGCAGAATCTCTGCCGGCGGTCACTGGAAAAATATGCATGTTCGTCATCACCGATTAAACCGCTTCTGGATTGATTTCATCGCCGGAGCCCGTCAGACCAAGCTCATCATCCACAGGGATGTTTTCTTCTTCATTCAACTCGATGCGCCGGGAAGAATGCGAGACCATCGATGCCAGGTGGAATTCGCCGGGCCGCTCGCTGTCTTCAAATGAGCTGATGACCACAATCGCGTTAGTAACCGCGTCGCCAGGGTTGCGCCAGCGGTGCATCAGCTGTGCTGCAAAGATCAGGTTGTCACCCGGTTCGAGCAAATAGCGCTGACCATCGACCTCATATTCCAGCGTGCCGCGCAGGCAAAAGACCAGCTCGTGCCCGGTGTGGATCATTCCATGCGGGCCGCTGCTGCCGCCGCTTTCCAGGGTCAGCAAGAACGCCTCCACGCGGCCGACGAACAATTCGCCGCCCAGCCCTTCCATCAAACCGCGCATGAAAGGCACGCGCGTTCGCTCCGCTGCCTTGCGGAATACCACCTGCTCGCGCACCGGTTCTTGCCGGAAGAAAGCAGTGATCGGCACCTCCAGGGCATTGGCAAGTTTATTCAGGGTGCTGACCGAAGGAGAGGTCAGCCCGCGCTCGATCATGCTCAAGGCATTGGCGGAAAGGCCGCTGCGCCGCGCCAGCGCGCGCATCGATATACCACGTTCTTCGCGCAGTACCCGCAATCGCTGGCCTACATCAACCGATTCTGCCTCTTTTCCGCGCGGTTCCATTCTCACCTCCAAAGGTTTATCTGGTATTCAATCGTGCTGAAAAAACGGAACAATACCGCCACAGCTTTGTGCACATTATACCAAGTACGCTCCTTTTTTGTGACAGGCTATATAACCTTCAAAGAGATTACCCGGCGCCTTCTTACGACAGGCCCAGGATCCTGCCTGTCTGCAAATCGATATCGATATCGAAGAACGCCGGTCGGGTGGGCAGGCCGGGCATGGTGCTCATTTTACCCAGCAGCGGGTAGAGAAAGCCCGCCCCGACCGAGGCGCGGATATCGCGCACCGGGATGCGGAAGCCTTTCGGCACGCCCTTCAAAGTTGGGTCGGCGCTCAGGCTCAGGTGCGTCTTGGCCATACAGATCGGCAGCCGGTCGAAGCCCAGGCGGGTGTATTCCGCGATGCGCTCCTCGGCCTCCGGCAAATAATCGACCCCATCCGCGCCGTATACCTCGCGCGCGATGATCTCGATCTTTTCCTTAATCGACAGTTCCAGCGGGTACAGGAATTGAAAATCTCGCGGCTGCTCGGCGGCCTTCACCACCGCCCGCGCCAGGTCCACCGCGCCTTCACCGCCCAATTCCCAGTGGTTGGCTACCACCGCGTCCGACGCGCCGCCCTCTTCCACCGCTGCTTTGCGGATCAGATCCAGCTCGGCAGTGCTGTCCGTCGCAAAGCGGTTGACTGCCACCACCACCGGCACGCCAAATTTGCGCGCGATCTTGATGTGGTGTACCAGGTTTTCCAGCCCGGCTTGCAGCAGCGGCAGGTTCTCATCCGTATACGCCGCGTCGAGTGGTTTGCCTGCCACCACCTTTGGCCCGCCGCCGTGCATTTTCAGCGCGCGCACGGTTGCCACCAGCACCACCACACTGGGACACAGGCCTGAGATACCGGCATTTGATATCAAAGAACTTTTCCATGCCGATGTCCGCGCCAAAGCCCGATTCCGTCACCACATAATCGGCCAGTTTGAGCGCGATTTTATCGGCAATGATCGAGCTGTTGCCGTGGGCAATGTTGGCAAACGGCCCGGCGTGGACAAATACCGGCGTGCCTTCCAGCGTCTGCATCAGGTTGGGCTTGATCGTGTCCTTCATCAATACGGTCAGCGCCCCTGCCACCCCCAGGTCCTCAGCGGTGACCGGCTCACCACCGCGGCTGATGCCTACCACAATCCTGCCAATCCGCTCGCGCATATCCACCAGGTCCGATGGTTAAGGCCAGGATCGCCATTAACTCGCTGGCAACGGTGATATCATATCCCGTCTGGCGGGTAAAGCCTTTCTCTTCCGCACCCTGCCCAATGGTAATCTCGCGCAAAAAGCGGTCCGAGGTATCCACTACCCGCCGCCAGGTTATCGTCTCCGGGTCGATATCCAAGCGCACCAGCCGGCTGCGTTCCTCGGCGGAAAGCGCTTCCGGGTCGCTCTTGTCGATGCCGAGTTTCTTCAACCGGCCTTGCAAGCCCAGACCAAAGCGCCGCCGGCCTTTTCGGTCGCGCGGGCACAGCCGGTCAAAAAGCTGCTCGTCTGTGGAAGTTGCCTCGTGCAGCATGCGCGCATCCAGCGCAGCAGCCATCAGGTTATTGGCCGCGCTGATCGCGTGCAGGTCGCCGGTGAGGTGTAGATTAAATTCTTCCATCGGCACCACCTGGCTGTACCCGCCTCCGGCTGCCCCACCCTTGATCCCAAAGGTCGGGCCCTGGCTGGGCTGGCGGATGCAGGTGAACACCCGGTAACCGAGCTGCGCGCCGAGCGCCTGGCTCAACCCCACGGTGGTGGTCGTCTTCCCCTCGCCCAATGGTGTCGGTGTAATCGCGGTCACATCGATATATATGCCATCTGGAACATTCTTTAACCGGTCCAGAATTTCGAGCTTGACCTTGGCTTTGTACGGGCCGTATAGTTCCAGCTCTTCTGGCAAGATCCCCAGCTCTTCCGCAAGGATCGAAATGGGCTTCATCTCCGCTGCCTGCGCAATTTCCAGGTCGCTGGGCACCGGCGTTTTGCGTTTCAGCGGAATTGGCGTAATGCGACGGTCAGAATGGATGGGTTCACTCATCGTTCGTTTGCTCCTCATGTACCGATTTTAATTGTCGGACAATTGCTGTCGCCCTTATTATCACGCTACCAGATGGAAAACGCAAGGTTTCCATCGCGAATTCCAGCCCAGCAATACAACCATTGTGTGTATAATTTATTGAATCAGAACGTTATCTATTAAAGAAAATGGGGGAAATAGTTCTCTGAAACTACCACGGGCAGTTCGTTGCAGCAACCCAAAACCGCCTGGTCTTCAGTAGAACTTTTCTCCATCCGTTCAATAAGCAAGAGGGGAAGAAAAGCTGTGGTAGATCAATGGCAGGTGGGCAGCGTCTTATTCGCGCCTGGGGATGCGTTTGGCGATTATCAAATACGGGAGAAGTTGCAGGAAGGCTGCAATGATTGCTACACGTTTCGCGCAACCCACCAGCCGACCGGAGCAGACGTTGCTTTAAAAATTTTCCACATTTCGCGCCCGCAGGCGCGCGTGCTTTTTGATACCGAGGTGCAAAGCCTGCACAAGATCCAGGGTTACCCCGGCATCCATCCCCTGCGCGATTTTGGCGAAAAAGCAGGCGTCTTTTTCATCGCTACGAATTATGTCAAAGGCGGCTGCCTGCGGCGCCTGCTGCAAAAGTACCCGGATGGCATGGATTTGCAGGAAGTCTTGCAGTTGTTCTCTCCCCTCGCCGATGCGATTGATTACTGCCATGCCATGGGGATCGTCCATCGCGATTTAAAACCGGCCAACATCCTGTTAGACAATTCCGGCCAGAATCTGACGCCTTTCCTGACCGACTTTGGCACTGCCCGCATGCTAAACGAGTCGCGGGCTTATGAGACAGGCAGTTTTTCCGGGACGCTGCCTTATTCCGCTCCGGAGACATTCGATGACCAAACGACCAAGACCTATGCCATCGATATCTATTCGCTGGGCGTGATTCTATATGAGGCCCTCGAAGGCCAGGTACCATTTCGAGATTCTGACCCCATGCGCGTCATCGAGCTCCACAAAAATGCCCCGGTTCCCTACCCGCAGAAAATCGCCCACAAGTCCAACCCGGATGTAGTTCTCGCGCTGCTGCGCGCGCTGGCCAAGAACCCCATCGATCGTCCAAACTCGGCCGGAAAACTCATCGAGGAATTACGCCGGGCTGCCACGCCAGCGATAAAGAACAATTTTTGGATTGGCCCCGGGAAACAGATCGGCAATTACGTGATTGAAAGCAGCCTGGGCGTGGGCCGCCTGAGCCAGACTTTTCTAGCCAGGCAGAACATCACCGATGAATTGGTGGTTGTAAAGCTGTTCTCCACCGGCAGCACGCATGCAGACGCGATCCAGTCATTTAAGGATGAGATCACGGCCTTAAAAAGCCTGCGGAAACCCAAAGGCGTTCTACCCCTGCTCGATAATGGGGAGAGCGGCGGCATGTATTATCTGGTAACGAAATACATGGCCGAGGGCAGCCTGCGCTGGTACCTGGATCAGCGCTCGACAGATACCCCAATCGGGTTCACCATAAAAGAGGTGATTAACCTGTTTTCGCAGATCGCCGAAGCGGTGGACGCCATTCACCAGCAGGGAATTATCCACCGCGACCTGAAACCGGAAAATATCGTATTGAACCGCCAGGATGGCATGCTCAAAACCTACCTGACCGATTTTGGCATCGCCCGGGTCCTGGCCGGCACCCAATCGTTTTATACTCAGAACGTTACCGGAACCTTCCGTTACATGGCCCCCGAAGCCTGGGACCCCTGGGTGAAGAAGAATGCCGCGGTGGATATTTATGCCTTTGGCGTCATGTTATATGAGTTCCTGGAAGGCCACCCACCCTTTACCGCGGAATATCCTGCCATTATTCAACAGCATGTCCTGGGCGAAATCCCGCAGCCCGAGTGCGCGCTCAAAGAATATGGTCCGCAAGCTGCGAACGTGGTCTTGAGCGCCCTTGCGAAGAAAGCCGCTGACCGCCCAAAGTCCGCCGTTGCCATTGTAGAAGATTTGCGCCGCAGCATTCCGGGGATCGAATTGATCGGCGAGCGCATTGCCAGTTACCGCATTGTTAGCTTCCTGGGCGCCAGCGCAGTCGGCCAAACCTTTAAAGCGCGTGATGAACAAACCGGCGACTGGGTCGCGATCAAAATTATGCCGTATGTAAGCCCGATCCAGGAACTGGAAATTTATCAAAAACTGGCCCCGCAGCGCGGCATCCTGGCTTTACGCGACAGCGGCCACCAGGACGGGAAATACTACCTGGTAACCGATTTTGCCGATGCTGGCAACTTGCGCCAGGTGCTCGACCAGTTTTCGTTAGAAACGGACCCCATGGTCATTCTGGACCTGTTCAAGCCCATTGCCAGTGCCATCGATCGCTTGCACCAGATGAAAATCGTCCATCGCGATCTAAAACCGGAGAACGTGGTCCTGCGCAAGACCGAGCACGGGCTTGAGCCTTTCATCACGGATTTTGGAATTTCGAGAGCCGTCAGCCAGACCCAGTCGTTTTACACCTCCACCGTTGCCGGCACCTCCTATTACACCGCCCCTGAAGCCTGGACCCCTGGCGCCCGCCAGACCTACGCAGTCGACATATACGCCCTTGGCATCATGCTGTATGAAGCGCTGGAAGGCGACCTGCCCTTCAAAGCCGAGTATCCCGCCATTGGTCTGCAGCATCTCTCCGCTGAAGTTCCTTACCCAAAGAAAATCGCCGCGCAGGCGGGTCCGCGGGCGGTAAAAACCCTGTTCCGCGCGCTGGCCAAGAAACCCATCGACCGGCCGGAGACAGCCACTGAAGTAGTCGACCAGATCTCCCAGGCTTACACCCTTTACAAAACAAATACCTTACAGCGCAGGGTAGATCATTTCTTTGCCGGCCTTCGCGCCGGTCTACCGGGCCGCAAAAAATTGGCTCTGCTGGGCAGCGTTCTGCTGCTGGCCGTCATTGCTTCAACGGTTTGGGCCGCGCTGCCCAAAAACACCCTCTTCCCGATAGTGACAACATCCACTCCCCAGGTAGACACCGGCCTGCCAAACCCGACCTCCATATTCCCTGCCACCTCTACCAGCGCGCCGGCCCTTCCTCCAAAAGTGACCTTATCGCCCACCATAACGCTCTCCCCCACCGTTACCCTCACGCGCATCACGCTGTCGCCTAGCGTATCTCCAACGAAAACACGCCGGGTGATGGTTTCTACCAGCACAAAATCTTCGAGTTCCGGACCGGGCCGCCTTGCGACAGCGGGCAGCACCACCGGCACGACCCCGCAACCTGCGCAAACCCAGGCTCCCGCAACCCAGGCGCCGGCCACGCAAGCCCCTGCAACGCAAGTCCCGGCCACCCAGCCGCCCGCGCTACCCAGGCGCCGCAGCCGACGCAGCCACCACCGCAGCCCACGCAGCCACCGCCTCCGCCGCCAGCGCCAACCAGAGATACCGGCAAGCCTCCCACCAAAACGCCGAAACCGTAGGGAACCGCCCTTCTTGGGTATAATCAACCGGGATCAAATACCTGTTGAGGTGAACCGGATTGCCTGAATTCTCCATCCGTCCACTCACCGGCGCGGACCGCGCCTGGGTTGAGCGTTTTACTACCCAGCATTGGGGCGCGGACCTGATGGTCGCGCATGGCGAGCGCTTCTACATCAGCCGCCTGCCCGGGTTCGTCGCGGAAGCGGACGGCGCGGTCGCCGGCCTGGTCACGTATGCCATTACGAACCACCAGTGCGAAATCACCAGTCTCGACAGCCTGCGCGAAGGCCTGGGCATTGGCAGCGCCCTGATCGAAGCGGTAAAAGCCGTCGCCCTGGAGCGCGGCTGCGGGCGCCTATTTCTGGTTACCACCAACGACAACCTCGACGCACTGCGCTTCTACCAGCGCCGCGGCTTCGTCCTGGCTGCCCTGCGCCCCGGCGCGGTCGCTGAAAGCCGCAAGATCAAGCCCGAAATCCCGCGCATTGGCGATCACGGCATCCCCATTCGAGACGAGCTTGAGCTGGAGATCCGGCTGACTTCCGGAGCGGATTAGGGCGATTGTTATATGCAATCGCCCTGATTAGTTTCCGCACTCGCCAATAAATTATGTACTTCTGTTATTCCAGTGTGATATAATCCCCCTTGCAACGCGGGCTGGCTGGACCGTTGCCGGCCAGCCTTCGAATTGACTTTAGAGGGAGGTTTCATCTTGGAAACGCAAAATAAACCAGGTGCTGTTGCTGATGATGTGGTTGTCAGTATTGATTACACACTGACTGTGGATGGAGAGGTTGTTGATTCGACCGAGGGTGATACCCCATTAAACTTCCTCCAGGGTCACCAAAACATAATCCCCGGCCTGGAACGCGAGCTGGCGGGAATGAAAATCGGCGACAGCAAAAAAGTCACCGTTTTACCAACGGAAGCTTACGGCGAAGTCGATCCAGATAACATCATCGATGTCCCGCGCAGCGAGTTCCCAGCCGATATTCCCCTGGAACCAGGCACGGAACTGGAAGTAAAAAACGCAGACGGTGAAGTTTTGAGCGCCACGATCAACGCCATCAACGCTGACACGATTAAACTTGATTTCAACCACCCATTGGCCGGCAAAGAGCTGTCCTTCGACGTAACCATCGTGGACCTGCGCATCGCTACCGAAGAAGAACTGTCCCACGGCCACGCGCACGATGAGAACGGCGAATTCGATTATGATGAGGATGAAGAATTCGAAGACGACGAAGACTTCGATGACGAAGTAGAGTATGAAGAACTGGAAGATGAAGACGAGGAAGAAGACGATACCCTTAGCGGCACGACTCCCCGCCTCTAATTCAATCCTATACCATCCAGACGGCTCGGTGCGCAGAAATGCGCCGGGCCGTTTTTTATTCGCGCATTAGCGAGTTACCGCGACACCGTCTCCTTCTCCAACTGCGGCCGGTAGCTCCCCTGGGCGGCCAGGCTGTTCATCCGCGCGCGCTGTGCGAACAAGCGCTGCGCGGCGCTCACGTTTTCTTGCTTGCCATGCCAGGCTTCCAGAGAGGGCGCTTGCAGCGCGCGCCCGTAGGAAAAGCTGAGCTTCCAGGGATGTTTCCCCATTTCATGCATTGCGTTCAGGTGCGTGGTGGCATCTTCCGGGCTCTGCCCGCCGGAAAGGAACACGATCCCCGGTACCGCCGCTGGCACGTGCCGGTGAAGCACCCGTAGGGTCGCGCTGACCACCTCTTCCACGGTGGCCGGTTTGGGGAATTCCGACCCGGGCAGCACCATGTTTGGCTTTAGCAGCATCCCCTCCAGGAGCACGCGCGCTTCCTCCAGCTCGTAGAATACTTCGCGCAGCACCATCCCGGTCACTTCTTCACACAGGGCGATATTGTGCATGCCTTCCATCAGCACTTCGGGCTCCACAACCGGCACCAGCCCCTCCTCCTGGCACATTCGCGCGTACAGCGCCAGGCTCCGCGCATTTACGGATATGCCATAGTGCGTGGGAATGCTGGGCGAGATCTCAAATACCGCCCGCCACTTGGTAAACCGCGCTCCCAGCGCGCGGTACTCAATCAAACGTTCGCGCAGCCCATCCAGGCCCTCGGTTAGCTTCTCCCCGGGGTAACCCGGCAGCGGCTGCAAGCCCCGGTCAACCTTGATCCCCGGGGTAATTCCCCGGCTGCTTAATACTTCCAGCAGTGATCTCCCATCGTCCGCATTCTGGCGCATTGTTTCGTCAAAGAAAATGACTCCGCTGATAAATTCTTCGATCCCTGGCGTCGTAAACAGCATCTCCCGGTATTGACGGCGGTTTTCTTCCGTCGACTGGATGCCTAACGGCTTGAACCGCTTCAGGATGCTTCCGGTGCTCTCGTCCGCCGCGAGCAGCCCTTTTCCATCCACGACCAGCGCCTCCGCCGTTTCTTGAATTTCAAGTTTACTCAACATTGTTCATCTCCTATATACACATTATAGCCATTTTCCCCGCCTGACAAAATAACCAAATTTTTATTACCCTCGCGTCCATTTTGCTATATACTAAGAAAAAATTCGGAGATTCCCCATGACCGATGCTTATCTCGACAACCTGCTTGGCGAACGCGAAAAAATTCTACTGGTCACGCACCAGCACTGGTTCCAGCTTTTTCGCTCCATTCTGTTTGAGATCATCCTGACGCTGGTTACCATCGTGGCAGTCCTTTTGATCTACCTGTTCGGACTGCCCAACAACCCCCTGGCCCTGACCGGATTCCTGCTGCTGCTCATCCCCCTGTTGAGCATGCTGCGCGATATCCTCATCTGGCACAACCACAAGTACGTGGTCACCAACCATCGCGTGATCCAGATTTTTGGCGTCTTCAACAAAAACGTCACCGACTCTTCCCTGGAAAAAGTCAATGACGTCAAAATGGACCAGTCCGTTTTGGGCCGCCTCTTTAACTTTGGCGACATCGAAATCCTGACCGCCAGCGAGATGGGCATTAACCGCTTCACCTTTATCGGCGACCCGGTGCGGTTCAAAACCGCCATGGTAGACGCAAAGTTCAAGCTCGAACAGGGCCAGGGCGGCATTGCGCCCACCGCCCACCCGGCCATGGACGTGCCCCGCCTGATCGCCGAGCTTAACGAGCTGCGCGAGCGCGGCACCATCACCGACGAAGAATTCCGCGCCAAAAAAGCCAAACTCCTAGACCGAATTTGACTTTTTGCTTCTTTAAAGAGCATGAGGCACTTGAACAGTCTGTTCAAAGCTGCCTAAATCTTTTCCCTCGGGGACCATGAGGGCAGTGGTGTTCAGCTTGCTGACGCACTGCCCTCATGAAATAATCCCCCTTCCCCGGAGGGGGGCAGGGGGGATGGGTTATTCCTCTCTCACCCGCGGCATCCAGACGATCATCAGCAGCGCCGCGATCAGCGCCAGCGTGCCGCCAAACAGGAACGGCGCCGATGGGCCAAACCCTTTCCAGCTCCCCACGCCCTGCCACAGCACCCCGGCGATCACCGAGGCCGGGAAGGTCAGGATACCCAGGACCGCGTTGTACGTGCCATAGGCCGTGCCGCGCAGATTTTCCGGCACCAGGTCGGCCACCATCGCGTTGGCTGTGCCGTAAGCCAGTCCGTAATACAGCCCGTAGACCACATACAGCACCCACACCTGCCAGGCCGCCTGCGCCAAGGCAAAGCCCAGGTAGATCGCGGCGTACACCAGCCAGCCGCCGATGATCAGCCGCCGCCGCCCGATGCGGTCCGAAAGCGACCCGGCCGGGGTGGAAACCAGCGAATAGATCAGGTTGAACATCACCAGCATGAGCAGGATGCCGGTGACCGTCATGCCCAGGTTCTGCGCCCGCAGCACCAGGAAGGCATCCGACGAGTTGCCCAGCGTAAAGATGCTGACGATCACCAAAAAGACCAGGAAGGGCTTGCCCATGCTGCGCAGGCTGAATTTTGGCGCCGCGCGCTGGCCGGTGACCGCCACATCTTTCGCCCCAATCGCCAGCGACAGCACCGCCAGCAGCGCCGGCAGCAGGCTGATCAGCACCACCGTCTGGAAGGTCGACTTGGTCAGATCCAGCGCGTTCGTCTGCGCCAGCCACACCACCCCCAGCGCGATCAGCAGTCCCAGCATCGCCCCGGCGGTGTCGGCCGCGCGGTGGAAGCCAAACGCCAGCCCGCGCGTCTCTTTGGTCACCGAATCGGCCACCAGCGCGTCGCGCGGCGCGGTGCGGATGCCCTTGCCCACCCGGTCGGCCCAGCGCACCCCGGCGATCAGGCCCCAGGTGTTGGCAAAATAGAAGAACGGCTTGGAGACCGCCGAAAGGCCGTAGCCTGCTACCGCCAGCCACTTGCGCCCGCCCAGCTTATCCGACAGCCAGCCCGAGAACAGCTTCAGAATGCTGGCGGTCGCCTCGGCGATCCCTTCGATCACGCCAATGATGCTCGTCTGCACCCCCAGCACGTTCGCCAGGAACAGCGGCAGGATGTTGATCACCATCTCGCTGGAGATATCCATAAAAAAGCTGGTCAGGCTCACCGCCCACACGTTGCGCGGCAGCTTGCCAATCATCGACTTCATCCGTTTTTGTTCTAGCGTTTCAGCCACAGTCATCTCCTCTTCCGAATAATCTTTTGGGCCTGGCCCGTTCGTTAACCAACGCACCCCCGGCACCATTCCGAGACCATTTGCACCCGCAGGATGGCCTCTTCGTCCGCGCCCTCCGGCACCTCGTCCGAAACGCCCAGCACCAGCCGCGGGTGAAACAGCGCCACGATTTTCTCCACCGTAGCCATCAGCTCTTCCCGCGTGTACATGGGCAGGAACATCACCGCCGGGATGCCGTCCAGCAAGATCTTGTCCCCAATATTTTCCTTGATCTCTTCCAGGGTCGCGTCTCCCTGCGGGACGGGCGTCAGCGCTTCCAGCCCGTCAAAGGGCAGCAGGCGCAGGTACTTGAGCAGCGCATGGAAATACCCATCCATGTGCACGTGGGTATAAATCCCCGCCCCGCGCAGCTGCGCGCAGCGCTTCTCGTAGAAGGGGAAGAAATAGCGCTCGAAGTAGCGCGGGCCCATCAGCGCCTCGTGCAGGTTTTCGCCAAAGTTGAGGATGTGCAGCTTGTCGCAGCCGGTGAGCTGCTCGTACAGCCCGTCGTACGACTCGTCGATGGCGCGCATGGTCATCTTCCACCTCATCGCGGCTGTCGGCCAGCGCGTAGATCAGGTCTTCCAGGCGCATCCACATCTGCGCCAGCGCCTGGTAGGGGCTCTTCGGCACCCAGAAGGAGGGCTGCCCGCGCTCGCCCACGTAGTCGCTGCCCTGGTCGAAGGCGGCCTCGTTGAATTCATAGCGCGTGTGCTGGTACAGCCAGCGCAGCTTCTTCAAATCCGCGGGCTGCTTCACCGGGAAGCCCACCGTGCGCCAGGTCTGATCCTGGGTGCGCTTGAGCTGCTCGAGCAGGTCGCCGTGCGGCGTCTCGTACAGGATGGTGGCGGTCTGCGCTTCGTAATTCTCATGCACGCACACCTCCGGCCCAAACGTGCGCATGACCGGGTCGGGCATGCCGGTGTAGTAATGCACCGTGCGCATGGAGACGTGCAGCTGGTCGTACAGCCCGAGCAGCGAAACATCGCGGTAGCGCTCGGGCATGCAGTTGAAGGTCTTGTGCCAGTCGTACCAGGGCTCGAAGCGCGGCTGGAAGAACACGTGCGGCACCGGCTGGCCTTGAAAAATGCGTAAATTCATCTCGCGGAAGTTCATGGGGGCTCCAAGAAAAGAACAGGACACGGATAAAGAGGATGAACACGGATCATGGATTTATTGGAAAAGAGGGAAATCTGTTGCGCGCGGAAGGATCAGGGGCATGTTAGGTCATGGTGCTTTAGCACGAATGAAACGAATGGGACGAATGCCGCGAATACGCAAGTGCTTTTTATAAGAATAAAAATCCGTGTCCATCCGCTTCATCCGTGTCCAAAAATCTTACCGCTCTTCCGGGTGCAGCCGCTCCAGGCGCTCGGCGTGGGCGGCGCGGCCGGTGGCGCGCAGGCGCTCGAGGTATCCGGGCAGGCAGCCGCGGGTGTGGAAGGCGCCGCCTTCGCGCAGGACGGTCAGCATGGGGTCGACGTTGGTGCGGCCGGTGAGCATCATCTCGCGCTCCCAATCCGCCAGCATGCGCATGGCCCGGTCCACCAGATCCGGCCGCTGCCGGCTGAGATCCACCTGCTCGTGCGGGTCGCGGGTGAGGTTGAATAGCATCATCGGCTCTACCATTTTATACCCATCATGGTAGGTGCGCAGGCAGAAAAAGGCTTCGCCATTTTCGTTGAAGCGCACGCCGCGCTGGCAGGACCACGCCCCCTGGCTGACCACCACATATTCCCGCCCGGATTCCGCCCCGGCCCGAAACGCGCCGGTAAAGGCCCGCCCGTCCCAGTTGGCGGGCACGGCGCCGCCCAGCAGCTCGATCAGCGTGGCGGCCCAGTCGAAGTGGTAGTGCAGGGAGCGGTCCACCGTCGCGGCACTGTGCCCGGCATGCCCGGCCAGCGGATGATCAGCGGCACGCGGCAGGTGATGTCGTCGGCGGTCTGGTGGTCGCCCCAGATGTTCAGCTCGCCCAGGTTCTCGCCGTGGTCGGAGCTGATGATCAGGACGGTATCCTCCAGCACCCCGGCTTCTTCCAGGGCCGCCAGCAGCCGCCCGACGTGCTCGTCGGCGTAGCGGATGCCGGTATCGTAGCCGTCGATCCAGCGCTGCGCGGCGGCCATCGAATCGATCTGGGCGGGCATGCGCGGGTAGCGCCGGGCCACCGCTTGAGCATCCAGGTCGTAGCCGTAGCCCATGGGTTCCTGCGCGGAGTGGGGGCCAAAGCCGTCCCAGCCCTGCCGGCGCACCGCCTCGGTGATCCAGCCGCGGCGGCGGCACCGGCGGCGGCGGAATCGCCGGAGGCAAAGGGGTCGCCAAATTCCAGCGGGGTGCGGTAGGGCGTGTGCGGGTCCCAGTAATTGACGTGCAGGAACCAGTCGTCGCTTTGCGCGTTGCGGCGCAGCCAATCCAGCGCCAGCGGGGTCACATCGTCGGCCAGTTCGAGGCCGCCCTGGCCGGGGTTGAGGATCTCCTGGTAACCGGCGTACCACCACCAGGCGGAATGGCGCTCGCCAAACGGGCTGACGGTGACGGTGCGCAGCCCCAGCCGGCGCAGTTGGGGGATCCAGCCGGTGGCGTCGTACACGTCGCGGAAACCGCGCGTGGGGCCCTCGATGAACGGGTCGGCGGCGACGCCGCCGTGGTTGATCACGCCGGTGTGGAAGCCGGTGCGCCCGCTCCACAGGCCGGAGCGCGAGGGCAGGCAGGGCGCGTCCGAGACGTAGCAGTTCTCAAAGCGCACGCCCTGGCGCGCGACCCGGTCGATGTTGGGGCTGGTGTCGCGCTGGTAGCCGTAGCAGCCGAGGTGGTCGGGGCGCAGGGTGTCGATGTCGATAAAGAGGATGCGCATGGCGGCTCCTGGAGAAGGAAATGGGGATAGGTGTATTGTAGTACAGAATGGGAGGGAAGAGGGACCTGACCCCCATACGGTTTCGTTATGCTTCTCCATGTCCTTTGGCGCCGTAAGGGCGGGGTTTCCCCGCCCAAAATCGCCGTGGGAAGGGCAAGGTCTTTTGGTTTTTTGAGGAAAATGAGGGGGCGTCCTATAAAATAGGTTGTTTTGGAGAGGTTTTCCAAAATAATTTGGAGGGGTGGTTGCTACGGTGCTACACCGCTACACTTGCTACACTTGGGGGAGGAGCAGTCAATCGGTGAGCAGTGAGCAGTCGATCAGGGAAGAGGGAGGAGAGGGACACCCCACGATCTGCCCCGCACTTTTGCAAAGCCGGAGCGCTGTAGGGTGCGGACTTGAAGCAGATACAACTTACCCTTACTAACATGCCGTCTCTGATTTTATATCGTGGCGCTACCAGGAGGACAATCCACCGTTCAATGGGGAAACGCTACACAAGTACGCGGATTACCTGCGCGAAGAGGGGGCGGCCCCTGGCAATATTGGCCGGCGCCTGGCCGGTGTACGCAAACTAATCGGGAAGGGGAGATAAGTTCGTTTATATCCCGGCGTGTGAATTAGAGGCTCTCGCTGTTACCCCGGTCGTTTCGCAGTTGCGAACGACCGGGGTTTGTTTTGGTTTGACTTACGACCGTGACGGGCATGGGCTATAATAATTACATCCTTATTGAAATGGTGAGAGCATGCCCATTCTGCAATGGCTCAACGATGACCAGGCCCGTAAGGCGTCCGCCGGTATGCCATACCGCCTACTGACCGAGGACGCGGCGCTGTCCTACGGCGACCCCACGACGCAAAATATGCTGATCCAGGGCGACAACCTGGAGGCGTTGAAGGCGCTGCTGCCGTACTATGCGGGGCAGGTGAAATGTATTTTTATTGATCCCCCGTATAACACTGGCAGCGCATTCGATCATTACGATGACAACCTGGAACATTCCACCTGGTTGACGATGATGTACCCACGCCTGGAACTGCTGCGCGATCTGTTAGCCGAAACAGGTTTGATATGGGTTTCCATCGACGATAACGAATGCCATTACTTGAAAGTAGTAATGGATGAGGTTTTTGGAAGAAAGAACCTGCTTTCAACATTTATATGGAAAAAAAGTTATGGTGGCGGAGCTAAATCTAAACATTTCGTGGGACTCCACGAATATATCCTTGTGTATGCAAAAAAATCTAGATGTGTTACCCGATCTTTTCTTACCACCTGATGAAAATGCGGCCTCTAAATATTATAAATACCGGGACGAGAAATACGAAACTCGTGGTCCGTATCGATTACAGCCACTAGCAACAACGAGCATGGATGACCGGCCAAATTTAAGGTATCCAATAATCATAGAAGGTGGTGTGAAGATTTGGCCGGAAAAACAATGGCAGTGGTCACAGGAACGCGTCAATGCGGCCCTGAAAACGGGGGGTTGGTAATAACAAATAAGGGGGGCAAGTATACGGTTTCTTATAAACAATACTTGCGGGATGAAACTGGCGAAGAGAGAAGGCGGAAACCTACCACAATCATTGATGGGTTTTATACTCAACATGGATCTTATGAGAGCATGGCACTCTTCGGTTTACAAGATAAATTTGCATTCCCTAAACCTGAAGGGTTGATTAAACACATTATTGAAATCGCTAGCTGATCCTGGCGATCTTATACTTGACATTTTTCTCGGTTCTGGCACAACTGCCGCTGTGGCCCACAAAATGGGTCGGCGATACATCGGTGTAGAAATGGGCGACCATGCAGTCACCCATTGTGTACCACGCCTGAAAAAAGTGATTGACGGCGAGCAAGGGCGGCGTCAGTAAGATGGTCAAACTGGACTGGCGGCGGCGGGTTCCGGTTCTACCGGCTGGGCGAGATGGTGTTTGACACAGAGGGTCAGATCAACCCCCAGGTGCGGTTTACCGACCTGGCAGCCCATGTCTGGTTTTTAGAGACGAAAATCGCCCTCCCCGTAGAAATTGCCCAACAGGGCCGAGGCGTCACCACTGCTGGGCGTGTGCGACTGAAACCGCCTATTTCCTGCTGTACAACGGCATCCTGGGCGACAGGCGGCCAGAGGGCGGCAACGTGCTGACCAGCCGACTGCTGCGCCAACTGCCGCCCTTCGCCGGGCAGAAAGTGATCTACGGCGAGGCCACGACGATGGAGGCCGAAACGCTCCAACAAGAGAATATCATCTTCAAACACATTCCGTACGACATCAAGGCGCGCTAATATGTTTACACTGAAGATCTACCAACAGGAAACCCTGCGCGTGCTGGGCGAGTACCTGGACGCCGCCCGTATGGACGGCTGTTCCGCCGCGTTCGAGGCGAAACGCAGCGACGCCGCCCGCAACTGTTCCGTTGCCCCCTACCGTGCTATTCCGCAGGTGGACGATGCGCCCTACATCTGTCTGCGATTACCGACCGGCGGCGGGAAGACCCACCTGGCCGCGCATACCATTGGCGTGGCCGCGCGCACCTTCATGGAACAGGATAACCCGTTGGTGCTGTGGCTGGTGCCTACCAACACCATCCGCAAACAAACCTACGATACCCTGAACAACCCCCGCCATCCCAACCGGGAGGCCATCGAGGCGGTGTTTGGTTCGCGCGTCATGGTGCTGGACATTGCTGATTTCACCCAAATACGACCGGCTGACTTGCGCGACAAGGCTATCATCATCATCGGCACGGTGCAAACCTTGCGCGTGGAAAGAACAACCGAGGGTCGCAAGGTATACGCCCACCACGAGGCGCTGGAACCACACTTTGCCGGCTACACCGGCAGCGGCGCCGGGCTAGAAGTGATCGAAGAAGGGGCAGAAAAGGGACGGATCAAGTTCTCGTTCCGCAACCTGCTGGCACTGCACAGGCCCCTGGTGGTTATTGACGAGGCCCACAATTCCACCTCCCCATTGAGTTATGAGGTATTACAGCGCATTCGCGCCCGCTGCGTGATCGAGTTTACCGCTACCCCGGCCAGTAACAGCAACGTGCTGCACAGCGTATCGGCAGCCGAACTCAAGGCCGAGGATATGATCAAACTGCCCGTTGTGCTGATCGAACACCAATCCTGGGAGGAATCGGTAGCCGCCGCCATCCAGACGCGCGACAAGTTGGCCGAACTGGCCCAAAATGACCGCCAGTACATTCGCCCCATTGTTCTGTTCCAGGCGCAAGAAAAAGGGCATGCCATCACCTACGATGTTCTGCTCAACCACCTGGTGGAACAGGAACACATCGACCGGGAAAAGATTGCCGTGGCTACCGGCGACCAGCGCGAACTGGACAAGATCAACATCCTCGACCCCAACGAGAAAATCGAGTACGTCATCACCGTGGAGGCGCTCAAAGAGGGCTGGGATTGTCCGTTTGCCTACGTTTTTTGTTCCGTGGCCAGCATCCACTCCAAGAAGGATGTGGAGCAAATTCTAGGGCGTGTGCTGCGCATGCCCTATGCGAAAAAACGGGTGCAGGAAGAACTCAACCGCGCCTACGCCCACGTTTCATCGGACAGCTGGCAAAACGCGGTTGCCCAGCTGACCGATCGCATGGTCAGCATGGGGTTTGAGGAACAGGAGGCCGCCCAGTACATTCTGCCCCTGCCGGCAGTACCCCCGGATCGACGACCTGCCCCTATTCAACCAGCCCGCCCCGCTGGCCGTGGTGATCAGCGCCGCTCCTGACACGTCCATATTCACCCCGGCGGAACTCAGCCAGATTACCACGCAGCAGACCAGGGAGGGCCAGGTGGAGTTCAAAGTCACCGGCGCCATCTCGCCTGACCTGGCGGCCAAGATCGTCCGCTCCGTGCCAAAGGCCGACCAGGACACCGTACGCCGCACGCTGGCCGTCCAACAGGCGCGCCAGGTGCAGTCACCTGCTGAACGTGGCGAAACGTTGCAGGTTCCCCAACTGTGTTTATTCCTGGACGATGAACTGCGCCCCGCCACAAAGGAACTATTCCTGGACGCGCGCGGCTGGAACCTGCTGGATTATCCAGCCCGCCTGACCCCTGGCGAGTTTTCTATTGACCATGAGGCCGATACCTACCTGATTGACTTTCAGGGCAAAAAGTTGACCATCCAACACAATGGCATGCAGGAAGAACTCGACCTGGGGGATGCGCCCACGGAATGGACGATCAACACCCTCAGCCGGGATCTTGACCGCAAGTTGCGCGATGGGAATGTTCGCCAGGTGGTGCTGCTGGAGTTTTTGCGCCGAACCTTGCAATATTTGGTGGAGGAACGGCACATTCCCCTCAACGATCTGGTGCGAACCAGGTTCGTGTTGGAAAAGGCCCTGCGCCAGAAGATCCGCGCGTACAAACTACAGGCGTATGATCGCGGCTACCAGGAAAGTCTGTTTGGCGCACAGGCAGCCGTGGAAACCAGTTTTGATTATCCCTTTGCCTTCCCATCCGAAGAACGGTACGCGCCGCACTGGACGTATAACGGGCGTTACCGGTTCAACAAACACTACTACTCGTTGATTGGTGAGATGAAGGGCAAAGGCGAAGAGTTTGAGTGTGCCAGGGGCCTCGACCACAATCCGCAGGTCAAGTATTGGGTGCGGAACCTGGCTGGACAACCCCTTTCCTCATTCAAACTGCCAACCTCCACGGATAACTTTTATCCCGACTTTGTGGCGCAGCTAAAGGATGGGCGTATCCTGGTGGTGGAGTACAAGGGGGACGACTATGTTACCAACGATGACTCCAAAGAGAAACGCAACCTGGGGGAACTGTGGGCGGAACACAGCGGCGGGAAGGCCCTGTTCCTGATGGCCGTGGAATACGACGACCAGGGACGAGATGTGTACCGGCAAATCGAGGATGCTATCGAGCCGGCAGCATAAGAGAGCAGGATGCGCCTAAAAATCGTATGCAGAAATGGTACCAGATTACAAAACATGAGATGCTAAAAGAGGTAACCATATGGGACATGTAACCGAAACCAAAGAGTTTAACGTCACGAAAGACAAGAATTTAAAGGTTTTTTGCTCCAAATGCCACCGTGCTACAAATCATGTTGTCCTTCAATCTGTTGATTACGATGGCTCTGAGGTGTTTTATGATGATTACGGTGTTCCAGATGCGGTTATCGGTTGGTCCGACAACTACCAGATTATCCAGTGCAAGGGGTGTGATGATATTACCTTTCCGCCACGAAAGTTATTTTTCGGAAGATATGGAGACAATAGGTCCTGGCGATGACAATTTGTCGGATGGCAAAACGATTAGGCTATATCCAAAACGATCCGATGAAACCAGGACTGTCAAAGGATTTTTATTATGTACCGCCAAAACTTCGAAGAATATACCGGGAAACAATAGATTGTTTTAATAACGATGCGCTGACACTATGTGCTGCTGGACTTCGAGCAATCATCGAGGGTATTTGTGCGGACCAGGGAATTTCTAAGGGACCAGTTACTATTAAGTTGAAGGATGGAAGTACCAAAATCGAAACGCACAGCAACCTGGAAGGGAAAATAGCCGGCCTTTGTGAGAAGGGGATATTAACCCAGGCGAGTACGGAAATCCTTCATGAACATCGATCACTTGGAAATGATGCAGTACACGAATTGGATCAACCGTCTACTGCGGAGCTAGGCTATGCAATAGACATAATCGAAGTAACCCTAGAAACACTGTACGAGTTGCCAGAAAAAGCGGACTCCCTCAGATCATTGAAGGCGAAGAGAAAAAGGGGGTAAAGTCGATACCAATTTCCGCCCCCTTCTATCCCCCCGCATCTCCCCTGCGGGGTTTTCTCAAAGTTTAATTGCATTTTTCAGAATTGTTGTCCGCCATCAACCCCGGCGATTGCGCCAACCGGGTTGGCGAAGTCGCCGGGCTGCTAAGCCCAAGCCACGGTTGGCATTGCCAACCGCTAAAACCAGGCTGTAAGAACGGGAACAATCTTAATGTCAGCCCGGTTTGACCGGGCCTGGTTGTCCTAGCCCGGCGACTGGTTTCGCCGGGCGGGCCAGGTCAGGACTTTGAGAAAACCCCGCATCTCCCCCACGGGGAGGATATCATTTTCTCCTGAAGCGTGCTATCTTCATTCCAGTACCTTACCAACCGAACCGTCTTCGTTCCGGTTTCGTTTCTGCGGGATCAAATCCCCGGCCTCCCACATTCGTTTCTTGTTCGTTTCTGAGGATCGAATCCCCCGGCCTCCCGCATTCGTTTCTTGTTCGTTTCTGCGGATCGAACCCCCTTTCTTCCTTTGCCATCCCCCCGCGCTTGACACCCGCTCCGGACCGTTAGATAATCAGCCTATCTCGCTTTGCGGTTGAGTGACACCCCCATGTATTTCCAGGTTACGACCACGGGTGCGGTTGAGACATCCATCCAGATCCTCGACAGGCATCTGAAAACGTACCAGGTCCGCCACCCCGGGTTTGACTTCGAACAGCGCAATTTTGATTGGATGGATGCCTGGCGCGAGCTGGTGCGCATCGCCATCTCGAAAACGGGGGCGCACGTTTCGGAAGTTGGCGCGCCGTGGGTGGCCGACTTTGTGTCGATGAACAGCCTGCGCCGTTTTCACCCGGCCGAGGTGGACGCGGTGGGCGGGGCGCGCGCCTTTTCCCGGCCGCCTGGGCCAACGTCGATGATTTCGCCGTCTTCCTTAACCCCGGTCGCGGCGCCGGCCGCGGGGGGGTTCCTGCGGCGGCGTACCAGCCCTCCTCGGCTCCGGGGGTGTACGCGCTGCCCGGGCGCATGGACGTGCGCCTGATCTATTATTGGAAAGATATGCTGGAAAAAGCCGGGGTGGACCCGGCCGCGGCCTTTACCACGCCCGCGCGGATCGAGCAGACCCTGGAAAGGCTGCGCGCCGGCGGTCAGGCAGCCGGTTTGCAGACCCCCTGGATCTATGAGACGCACGTCACGCGCATGGGTGTATAACATGGCCAGTCGGATTCTCGCATCATCTTCAGCCTGAAGATTCCATATCGGTTGATTATGGCGGGGAAACAAAAAATGGGTATGTTGCTGGAGTGGTTACAACTAATGACAGTTATCAGAACCGGATATTCCAAGGATTGATCATTGCAGACATCTCAACAGCCCAGGAGATCCTTCAAAAAGAAGGAACAATTGACCGGATTGATCTGATCCTTCCCCCCGGTAATATGGCTATTGAGGAAAAATTGTCACTTTTATTGCCTGGATCGGTAAAAGTGACTCCAATAGAGGCAAGATCAGCGGGATTGGATCAACTAACTTCAGCATTTCAAACGAATTTGACAGCCTTAAGTTTTTTGGCCATGCTGGTGGGTATGTTCCTGATCTATAACACCATGACTTTCTCGATCGTTCAGCGCCGGTCATTTTTTGGGATTTACCGATGCTTGGGTGTCACCCGGCGGGAAATATTCTTCATGGTCATGGCTGAGGCAATAATAATTGGAATCGTTGGCGGCTTGCTGGGATTGATTGTGGGGATTGGGTTAGGTCAATTTACGATCAAAATGGTGTCTCAAACAGTCAACGATCTATATTTTACGACAACCATAAATTCAACTTCCATCTCTACTTCAAGTTTGGCCAAAGGATTTGCTGGGTCTTGTCACCACTATGATTACTGCTATTCCACCTGCTCTTGAGGCTGCATCCGTATCACCGCGGGAGGCATTATCACGTTATTCAGTTGAACATCGGTCAAAGCAAAGATTATGGAAAGTAGCTTTGGCAGGGTTAGTTGCCCTAGGGATGGCTTTCATCCTCCTTTATTTTCCCACACAAAGCTTGATTATTGGATTTGGTATCATTGCATTCATTACCATTGGTTTTGCAATGATCACCCCACTTGTAATGGTCTGGTTATTAAAATTTTATCCAACCATTACTAAAGATAATTAGCAGACTTAGCGGACGCCTTGCTCCGAGGAATTTGATCAGCTCCCTTAGCCGTACTTCAGTTGCTGTATCTGCTTTGATGGTATCAATAGCTGTCTCGATTGGCGTGGGACTAATGATTGGAAGCTTTCGCACTACTGTGGATGAATGGCTGCGTACA
>CAWHBK010000004.1:0-711200 GCA_963827605.1 uncultured Chloroflexia bacterium
CCGCTCGACACAGAAATCTGCTCACTTTTGAGCAGATTTTTTGTTTTAACTTTATTCAAACCATTTTATTAGTTCAAAAGCGGTCTTTATTAACTATAATTTTGTTTTAACTATTTATTAGTCAATATCGCGGGTTTGATGTTGCTGCTAATTATCACACCCGCTATATTAGTAAAACCTCAAAAGATCAGCGGGATTTTACACACCTCATAACCCAACAAGAGGATTTCCGTCTCATAACTAGAAGTGCCGTATGAGTTGAGGGTATCTATGACGGTCCAAAACACTGGTCGAGTGGATGGCACAGAAGGTGTGCAGGTCTATCTCAGCCAGGACGAACCGCCTGTGTTCCGGCCTGAGGAAGCGTCTATAGCGTTTTCGAAGGTTTTCCTCAAAGCTGGGGAAGCAAAACAGGTCAGTTTCAGGCTGAACGCCTGTTCCTGCAACCAATGATCCTGAAACCTGCCGATGGATGGTTCCGGGTGGCATCTACCGTATTCTGGTCTGCGCATACAGCCGGGATATCCGCATGAGTAGCGCGGTACCAGTGCAAGGCACATTTAACTGACCTGGTACCGTGATTTGTACGGCAAAGTCACTACACTGTTATCGATTTTGGATTGGCGATCAGTTGGGTGTTCCGGATGATCGACACGAATGATGCGCCGGCGAGCGTGCGGAGGTTCGCTTCCGCTAGAGACTGACCGATCAATGGAGTGTCAGCTTCCAGATTATCCAGGAAATTTCAATGCTGCCCGAGCCATCCAGAAATCATGGGTCGAGCGGTGTTATTCCTCGCTGCCCATTGGGGACGCACCTTGAATAAAGTCGCGGATTAGATATAATGACCATAAGTTAATTATGACAAAAATAGTCTAATAACCGTCTGATATGGCGGAGCAGGGCGAGGTTGCAATGAAGCGGTCGGTTTATCTGGTAGGTGCGTTGTATGGATTATTAACCAGTCTAATTGTGATGGCATTCGCCTATCTTGGGAACGCGTTTTTCACATTTCCCTTTTTCCCTTTTTCCCTTTTTGATTGGTTAACGCGCCATCTTCCTGGGGCTGTGATTCATACCACCATACAGATTATGGTGTCGGTCATCATTGCACTAGGACTTGGGCCGATCGATTCAATTGCCAAGGTAGCCGAACAAATCCAGGCATTGGTTCTGATATCGATCATAGGAATTGGCTTCGGCCTGGTTATGGCAGTCGTCAGACAGCTGCGCCAGGATTGGCTTCTATGGGCTGGCCTACTGGGAGGATTGATCTTGTGGCTTGGACTGGTAATCGTTGAGATCTCTCTCCCGGTAACAACCCCTACATTACCAGTGAGTCTGGCCTGGTTGCTTGGGTTAATGGGGATCTGGGGTTGGGCTTTAGCCCGCCTTTCGGCAGGAACGATCCATGAGGTTGTTTTCTCCCCTTCTCCAGATGTTCCGATCCAGTCAAACCAGAGCCGTATCATAAACCGGAGAAAATTTTTAGCTTTGGCGGGTTCAGGATTGGCCAGTCTGGTAGTGTTGGCGCTTGGACTGCGAAATTATAACAACAAGGCTCGAGGGATTTCGACCCCAGGAACCAGTAGTCAGCCGATTCCACCGGGGGATTCGCCCATTCGTTCGCCTGCATTTGGTCCTGAATACACATCCGGATCGGCTGCTTCGCCGGCGCTAGATGTTTTAGCGAAGCGGATTGATCCCGCGCCGGGCACGCGCCCAGAAATTACCTCGGTGGATAAATTTTACCGGATCGACATAAACAACCTTCCATCAGTCATCAATCCACAGTCCTGGAAGCTGGAATTGAAGGGATTGGTCCAGAAACCTCTGACATTCACCCTGGATGAGCTTCACGCCCGACCTTCCATCACTCAGGCGGTTACTATGTCTTGCGTCTCAAATCCGCTTGGCGGCGACCTCATTGGAACCAATTTTTGGACCGGTGTACCGTTCAAAGATGTACTAGCGCAGGCAGGCGTGCTGCATGACGCAAAGGGTATCAAGATCACTGCGGCAGATAGTTTTTATGAGTTCGTGCCGCTCGCTGAGGCGATGAATGATCGAACGCTGCTTGTATATGCGATGAACGGTGAGCCGCTCACTACAGAACATGGCTTTCCACTCCGGATTTACATTCCCAATCACTATGGAATGAAACAACCGAAATGGATCATCGGGATGGAGGTAACAGACTCCCCCAACCGAGGTTTTTGGGGGGATAGGGGTTGGGAACCACACGCAATTCCAAAGACAACCTCGGTCATCGATACCTATGAAGTAGACAGGAACTTTCTGAAAGCCACCGGCATCGTGCCAGTCGGTGGGATTGCCTGGGCTGGGGCGCGAGGTATCAAAAAGGTGGAGGTCCAGGTAGATACCACTCCCTGGGTTGAAGCTGTTCTTCGCAGCCCGACCATCAGCCCGCTCACCTGGGTTCAATGGCGCTATGATTGGAAACCGAGTTCTAAGGGCGTGCATACCATCCGAGTACGCGCGACGGATGGAGACGGACATCTTCAGGATCCCAATCTCACGACCCCTGGTCCGGAAGGCGCTACCGGGATTCACTCGATTGTAGTTTTTATCTAACCTATAATCCCAAACTTTTATTGACTCATCCACCTAATTCTAGGATTATCACAGAATGCGGTGGTAAGGTAGCTGTGCCATTTTGAAATTCCATCTGGATTCGTTGAGGAGATACACGTTCAGGCTGATCGATATCGTTATAGGCATCGGGTGAATCGCTATTAAGCATGGTCGCTTGATATTGGCCTTGCAGCGGCTGTCCAGCCAGGATCACCTTGCAAGATAAGGCTTGTTCTGGATCCCGGTTGATCAGAGCGCAGCGCCATCTTGTCATGGTGGTATCGCAGGTAGCAATCCCATCAAACACTGGCACAGACAGCCCGTCACGGCCAATAGTATCGCTAAGGGTAAACGTATCAGCGACCTTTTCAGCCAGAAGGTTGGCATACATGGAAAGAACGTGGAATGTCGTGCGCCGGACCACCCCGCCAGGATGAACAAAAAGAGGGCCGCGGGTGTTGATCACGGGCGCCATATTAGCCATCTTAACCGTTGCCGCGTGACGTAAGCAGGTATTTAGGAAGCCCGCAGAAAAGATGGCATCGGCCATCGTATACGTGCTGTTGCGGTCATTGAGATCCCGCGCGGCAATTGCCTCAGGTGTGTTTCCATCAGGGTGATGCCAGCCTCGCAGGTTCCATTCATCAAAAGCGATCCCTATCTTGCCTTCATATCCTGCGATGGCTATTATCTGCTCGGTAGTGCGGATTGCGGATTCGATTTGCGATGTGCGCAGCATACAGGACAGGTAATCGGAAGGCTGGTTCTTCTGCCAGAGAGGATCGTAATAGCCATGAATGGAAACCATGTCGAGAAAACTGCCAGCAGTACGCAGCAAGTTGAGGGTCCAATCCAGATCCGGCAGGGCCGCTGCCAGCAGCTGGATCGAGGGATCAACGCGCCGCATCATTTTGGCCGACTCTACCACAAACTGGCCCCAATCTGCGCTGGTCTTCGCACCCATTTCCCACGCACCATAGTTTTCATTGCCAATCGACCAATAATGCACATGATGCGGTTTGGTGTAACCATTCGCATGACGCTGCCTGGCCCAATTTCCTTGAGATGGCAGGTTGCAGTATTCAACCCAATCACTCATCTCCTCAGGTGTGCCAGTTCCGGCATTCGTGCAGATGTACGGTTCTGCCCCGATCTCACGGCACCATTCGATGAACTCATCTGTACCAAAGGTGTTGGGTTCCTCTACCCGCCATGCTTTATCATAGCTTGACCGGCGCTGCGGACCTACGCCATCTTTCCAATGATAAGCGCTGACAAAACAGCCGCCAGGCCAGCGCACGATTGGGACACCCAGTTCGCGCAGCGCCGCAATTACATCGGTGCGGAAGCCGCGTTCATCCGATAATGGTGACCCAGGTTCAAAAACACCGCCGTATACCTGGCGGTGGAAATGCTCGAGGAACTGTCCAAAAATCAAACGGCTGTAAGTCTTATACCCTCGATGGGAATCAATATAGAATGTCGCCGAAAGGGACATGGAACCATTCTCCAGGTTGGTAAACAGCTATTTCCGAGGTGCGCCGGCTGATTGGCGCTCCACGATATTTCCGAGAAGCACTGTTCTGCAGGGAGGAATTACTTTATCCGCTGATCAGATCATGTAGGATAAAGACAGCCGTTCTGCCTAAATCGTACTTTGGCACACTAAAGGTTGTGAGCGGCGGCGTGCTGTACGCACTGTCGCGCACATCATCAATACCTACGACCGAAATATCATCTGGGATGCGCAGGCCAGCATCTTTAATCGCATCCATGGCACCAAATGCTGCCCGGTCGCTGACCGCAAAGACAGCGGTTGGCGGCTCAGGCAGCGACAACAACTGCTGCATTTGCACATACCCTTTGCGTGGATTTCCTGAGACTGGTGGGGGTTGAAGGGACTGATCGATGGGGATGCCATGTTCGATCAGCGCAATTTGGTGCCCGCGCATACGATCGCTCAAACTGCTGTACTTTAGCGGCCCACCAATTCCCCCGATGCGTCGGTGTCCTAACTTGATCAGATACTCAGTCATGACTCGACCGGCAGTGAAATTATCGGCGGTCAGCGAATGGATCGGAAAAGATTGATAGTTTTCTACCAAAACCATTGGCACACCGGCTTCGGTAATTTTTCGGATTACCTTAGGGGTGACATCCCCGTCATTCGCAATGATCAGCCCATCAATGTCGCGTCCCATCAGCTCACGAAGAGAATCGAGGGGGTCAACATCGGGACGAAAAACATGCAGCAGAACCTGGTAACCCAGCTCGTAGGCAGTTTCCTCAATCCCAGATAACAATGCGCGTGTAAAACCCCTCACTCCGTGATGCTTCGGACAAGGATTCCATTAGCAGACCAAAAACTTTTGTTTCCGAGCGGCCGCATTCTGGCGACCATCCAACAGCGATATCCAAGCTCTTTAATCGCCTTGCATAACCCGCTCGCGCCGGTCTGGACTCACCCCCGGTTTTCCATTAATGACCAGTGAGACCGTTGAGAGGGATACGCCAGCCAGCGGCCGCCACATCGCGCATGTTGGGTGCTTTTTTTTGATCAGACTTGATGTGATTAACCAATGATATGCTCCTCCCCATGAAAACGATGGAATGATCTCGGGTAGTTATACCGTTAAATTCTGTTTTTGGCAACCAATAATGGGATATAAAATTGCATTAAAAATACTCGAACAACGGTAATAATATTTTAATCATTTGTTCGATCAAATGCAATAGGGAAAACATTTCATCACTCGCCATTTTTTCTTGATGAGCTAAAGTGGTTCACTGTAACCATAAGCATATTGAATGAAAAACTAGAGCAATATCCGGTAAAAACACCATGATTTTGCATGAAAAAATGCCTGCTCTTCCAGATAGCAAAGGCATCAAAAACAGTTAGCGAACAAGCTAGAAATTGTCTTATCAAACAAATGTAGATTTTGTTCGTAAAAACTGAAACAAAAATAAAAACTTCTCTATTGACAAGCGTACTTTGTTCATGCTAGAATGAAAACAGAGTTTCAAGATGATCCCTTATCCGTATCAGTTTATTCCCCTACTCCCCAGTTTATTTTACGGTATTATTCTTCCTCACAGTGTGGGAAAGGTATGTGTTCCTGCATTGGAATTGTTTTATTTGAATAATTCCAATGGCTGAGTGCAGCGAATGGGCAAACCCTTACCCATGCGCTCCAAATCGTCGACTGCCGGATATTGCCGGCAGGTTCGAAGAATCACCTATGTTGATTGCTTATGGAGGAAAAATGAGAAAGTTCGCTAGAACAAGACGTGAGTTTTTGAAGCAGGCAGCAGCATTTGCCGCTGGTGCCGCCCTGGCATCCTGCACGCCAGCGACAACCACCCAGGCGCCCGCTCAAGGGGGCGAAGCCACCAAGCCGCCGGCAGCGCCGGCTGCATCGGGAGAGGAAGTTCAGCCGGGTGTACCCAGGAATGAGTGCCTCATCCTGGAGAACCCAACCGGAACCGTCTTACCTGCCGATGACTTCAATCGTTGGCGGAGCGGCTCCAACACCTATTCGACCGGCTTCCAGCAGCTGGCCCTGGATGCGTTGTGGTATATTGACCCGGACGCGGGTGTCAATGGTGTCTGGGATAATGCGTTAGCCGCTGAAAAACCGATCTACAATGCCGACTACACCCAGATGACTGTCAAACTCCGCCAGGGCCTCATGTGGAGCGATGGCGTGGAGTTTACAGGGGATGACCTGTTCTATACTGTCGACATCCAGATGAAGACGCCTGGATTCAACAGTACTGGTGTGTTCACTGGCAATATCGACCATATGGAACAGCCCGATAAATATACCGTTGTCTTCTTCCTGAAAGCCCCCAACTCCCGCTTCCACTCTGTCTTTACTGTACGCTGGGGCGCCGTCTTCATGATGCCCAAACACGTTTTCGAAAAAGAGGCAGATCCGCTGGCCTTTAAATTCAATCCCCCGATCAGCCTGGGCGCCTACACACTTAAAGACTTCGATCCCAATGGCAAGTGGTTCCTGTGGGAGCGCCGCGATGATTGGAAGAAAACCTCGGTCGCCCTTCTTGGTGATGTGGATGTCAAATACGCCATGTACATCGACCCCGGTCCGAGCGACAAGCGCGTCATCGCTCAGAAAGCGCACCAGCTGGATGTGATCCACGACTATCACTCCCGAAGGCCGCATCACCCTGGCCAAGACCAGTCCAACCTCGGTCAGCTGGTTCAAGTCCTTCCCCTGGGGTCACCCCGATCCCACCCTGCCAGCCGTTATTTATAATAACGAAAAACCAGGTCTGGACAAGAAGGAAGTCCGCTGGGCGTTGACTCTGGCAATTGATATCGTTCAGGTCGCCATGGCCTCCTACAAAGGCGCGGCAACCATCTCCGCCATCCACGTCCCGCCGACCGGTATGTACCCCAAGTACTACTTCGATCCGTTGGAGGGCTGGCTGAATGACTTCAGCATCAAAGTTGGCGGGCAGGACTACAAGCCTTACGATCCGACCGCCGCTACCCGCATTGCCGATGAAGCCCGCAAGACCCTGGGCGACCTGGTGCCAACGGATGCCGAAACCATCAAGAAATACATTGGGGCTGGTTGGTGGAAATACGATCTCAAGGCTGCCGAACAGTTGATGCTGGACGCCGGCATGAAGAAGGTCTCCGGCAAATGGGCCCTGCCCGATGGCACGCGCCTTCAAGGTGCCGCTGATGAGCATGAATGAAACCAATCCGACCATGAACCGGGCTGCCGCCGCGGTTGTCGAAAACTGGAAGACGTTTGGCATCGATACCAACCTGGATTCGCAGGCCTCGCCGTGGCCCATCATGACGAGCGGTGAGTACAGCGCTAACCTGGCCTGGACGATCGAGACCTGGGGTGGCGACCCCGATCTGTTCTTCTTCCTCCAGTACTGGCACTCAAAGTTCTACGTGGCGAGTGGTCAAAATTCCGCCGGCAGCAACTCTATGCGCTGGAAGAACGCCGAACTCGACAAGATTATCGAAGAAATCCAAAAAATCTCCTTCGATGATCCCAAGGGTATCGAGCTGGGACAGCAGTACGTCAAGCTCGCCGCACAGGAGATGCCAATCACCCCGCTCATGTCGTACAATGTCTTCACCACCTGCGATACGACCTACTTCACGGGGTATCCAACGATTGATGATCCCTATACGGATCCAGTGCCGAACTGGGCTAACACCAAGTACATGTTCGTCAAGATCAAGCCGAAGAAGGCCTAGACTGGCCTCTTGTTTGAATGATCGCATGTATAATTTAGCTGATGCCAATGAATGAATGCGATAATCGCGATAGATAAAGCGGCAGCAGCATCGTTCCCCTCCATAGTGGTTGCCGGTTATGGCAGCCGCTGTGGAGGGGCTTTCACATTATGGAGGTGGTGAAAATGCGAAGATTTATCCTGCGTTATCTGATTCCACGGTTCATCCAATATCTGACGCTCATTTTTATTGGGATCACGGTCACCTTTATCATTCCCCGGCTCTCTCCCACCGACCCGATAGAATCGCAGATAGCCATGATGACGGCGAGGGGTAACACCCTCGATGCACAGTCCGTCGCCTCGATGCGCGACGCTCTTACAGAGATGTACGGGCTATCAGGCACCCCGTTCCAGCAGTATGTCGCATTTTGGGGGCGGTTGCTGCGGGGCGACCTCGGTCCTTCCCTTGGTAATTTTCCTACCCCAGTAACCGAGATGCTTGGCCAGGCGATGCCGTATACGCTCAGCCTGTTGATCACTGCGGTGATTATTTCGTGGATTTTTGGTAACCTGTTCGGCGCCCTGTCCAGCTACTATCCAAAAAACAAAGCTTTGAACGTGATCGAAGTACTGGGTCAGGCGGTCCGGCCCATTCCGTACTACATTGTGGCCCTCGTTCTGCTGGTGGTGTTTGCCTTCTTCATCCCAATCTTCCCCTTCAGCGGAGCCTACCCGGTCGGGACGCGTCCCAACTGGTCGTTTGCGTTTGCATGGACGTTCATCCAGCATGCCATCCTCCCCGCAGCCACCCTGGTGCTGGTCGGATTTGGGGGCTGGTTTATCGGCATGAAATCCCTTACCTCTAACATCATATCGGAGGATTATGTGGTCTATGCCGAAACCACCGGGATGAAGGAAAACAAAATCCTCTCGAAATACATCATGCGCAACGCTCTGCTGCCACAGCTCACCGGCCTGGCGATGTCGCTTGGAACAGTCTTTAGCGGCGCTCTTATCATGGAGGTCGTCTTTGGTTACCCGGGAATAGGCAGCCTGACCATGGTCGCAGTCTACCGGAACGATTATTCCATGATCATGGGTATTGCCATTTATTCGATCATCGGTGTTGCTACCGGCGTTTTCCTCATGGATTTAATTTACCCACTGTTCGATCCGCGGGTGCGGTATCAGTAGGAGGACGACCTTATGATTAAAGTGATACGCGATCTGCTTAAATACGATGGCCGCTTCCGCATTGCCTTTATTTTCCTGGTGGCGGTTGTGGTTATGATTTTCCTCTCCTTTGTCTCCCCTTATGAACCAAATAAATCCTTTGTGGTCGCAATGGATACGCCCCCATCGCTTGAGCACTTCTTCGGCACCGACTCCCGGGGACAGGACATCTTCTGGTGGATGACCTTTGCCGTGCGCAATTCACTTGTGATGGGGGTGATAACGGCGGTAATCTCGCGCGTGATCGCCATCCTGATCGGTCTCACTGCCGGGTACCAGGGCGGATGGCTTGACAAGGTGCTGATGTCGATTAATGACAGCTTCGTAGTATTGCCCCTGCTGCCCATTCTGATCCTGCTGGGTTTCTTGCTGCGCGACATTATGAACCTGTTCTTGCTGGGAGTTATCCTGGGATTTTTTGGCTGGCCGTATGATGCCCGCCTGATTCGTTCCCAGGTGTTGAGCCTGAAGGAGCGCTCATTTACCCGCACGGCGGTCTATTCCGGGGCTAACTCATTTTGGATCACGATCAGGGAGCACCTTCCCTTTGTGCTGCCCATCGTGTTTGCGACCACTATTAACAATATGTTGTGGTCGATTGGAATGGAAGTCACTTTGAGCGTTCTTGGGCTTTCGGATCTGACCAACCCCAGCATCGGGACTGCGATCTACTGGGCTAACCAGCATGGGGCATTGGTTGCCGGGGTCTGGTGGTGGATCGCCGCGCCGACTCTGGTGGCGATCGTCCTGTTCCTGGGTTTGTACTTGCTCTTCGCAAGTATTAACGAGTACATCGATCCGCGGACTCGCTTGCGCCTGATTGGAGGTTAGCCGTGGCACTTTTAACTGTTAATGATCTCGCCGCCTATTACCGGACCGAAGTCTACGGCATTTCACGCACGGTGCGTGCTGTGGATGGCGTCTCTTTCGAGCTTTATCCCAATGAAATCTATGGTGTGGCGGGCGAGTCAAGCTGCGGAAAAACCACGCTGATTAAAGTCATTTCCGGGAACATCAAGCCCCCACTGAAAGCACATTCTGGCAGTGTCAATTATCAATTTCGGTCCGCTACGATGCGAATATGCTGACGGTTTCGCAGGACGAGATGCGGCGGAACATCCGCTGGAAGGAAATCTCGTATGTCATGCAGGGTTCGATGAGCGTGCTCAACCCGGTCCGCAAAGTGATTAAAACATTCGAAGATATTGTTGATTCACACCAGGGAATTAAAAGATCGGAAAGCCTTCCTGGAGCAGATCGGAAGCACATATCAGCCGCCTGGGTCTTCCGGCGGAAGTTCTGGACGCTTACCCGCACCAGCTTTCGGGTGGTATGCGGCAGCGCGTGGCCATTGCTCTGGCGACGATCTTCCATCCCAAGCTGATCATCGCGGATGAACCGACGACCGCGCTGGATGTGGTCGTTCAGCGTGGTGTTCTGCAGATGCTGAAAAATATCCAGGCTGAGAGTAAAAACACGGTCCTCCTGGTCACCCATGATATGGCCGTTCATGCCAATGTGGCCGACCGGGTCATGATTATGTACGCAGGCCGGATCATGGAAGAGGCGCCAACCGAGATTATCTTTAAGGCGCCCCGCCACCCCTATACCAAACACTTGATTAGCTCGCTGCCAATGATCGGGGTCCGGGTCGACCAGAACCGGCCTGCGAGGGACTCCGCCCAACCTGGCCAACCCACCATCCGGCTGCCGGTTCCATCCCCGCTGCCCTCTCGCTGTCGAGATATGCCGGGTAGAAGTGCCGGAGACTGATCACGCTAGAGAATCAGCATCGGGTTGCCTGTCACCTGGTGAAGGAAGGTATACGTTATGAACACAGATGGCAAATTGTTTGATCTTCAACACGCGGTAGTTGAATTCCATATTGGTGGGCTGTTGGAGAGCACCAGGCTGATTGCTGTAAATGATGTGTCCTTCTCTCTCTCCAGTGAGAAACCAGAGATTTTTACCCTGGCTGGTGAAAGCGGGAGTGGGAAAACCACGCTTTCACGCCTGCTGCTTGGTGATCTAAGCCCAACTTCAGGAAAAGTCTACTTCGAAGGCCGTGATCTGGCCGAAATGCATAAACGGGCTGAGTTTAAAGCATTTATGAAGAAGGTGCAGCCCGTATTCCAGAACCCTTTCGAAACATTCAGCCCGCTGCGCCGGGTAGAAGGCTACCTGTTTGATACAGCGATCAACTTTGGCATGGCTCACAACCAGCCGCGAGGCCGCCGAAGTTGTCGATGATGCTCTCCAGATGGTTGGTTTATCGCTTGCCGAAGTCAGCAACCGCTATCCGCATGAGCTGTCGGGCGGCCAGATCCAGCGGGTTTCTGTAGCGCGGGCACTGATCCCGCAGCCGCGCGTGATCCTGGCGGACGAGCCGGTTTCCATGGTGGATGCTTCGCTGCGCATGGAGATTGTCAACCTGTTCCGCAAGCTGCGGGATGAGCAGAAGGTGACCGTCATCTATATCACCCATGACCTGGCCACCGCTTTCTATATCAGTGACCGGATTGCGATCATGCTGCGCGGGTATGTGGTCGAAATCCGGCCCGGTGGAAGATGTGCTCGAGACGGCCGCTGCATCCCTACTCACAACTGCTGAAAGAATCGGTTCCAGAGCCGGAGCCGAAGGAAAAAGAAGCCTGGACGAGGGAGATTACCCTTGGCGCAACCGAAGCAAAGGAATTCGGCCGGGTCGGATGCAAATTCGCCGGCCGCTGCCCGCATGTGATGGATATCTGCCGCCAGGTCGACCCACCAGATGTGCAGGTGGAACAGCGAATGGTGAAGTGCTATTTGTATACGGATGCCGCAAAGAGCGCTGCAACGGCGACGCAAGGGTCGGCGACACAAGCACCAGCAGATACGTAAGTTGCATTAATGAATATGGCGCATCAGATGCGTCAGAGAGCTTTATTACATCAAAACCTAAGCCAATAACGAAGGAAATTCTGTGATGACAACCACCCAAATCACACTCAACCCGGCTGATACGATCGCCACGATCAACCCCAACATCTACGGTCACTTCGCCGAACACCTTGGCCGCTGCATTTATGACGGCATCTGGGTCGGTGAGGACTCGCCCATCCCCAATATTGATGGCTTCCGCACGGATATCATCGAAGCCCTGCGCCGGATGAAAGCCCCCGGTCATCCGCTGGCCGGGCGGCTGCTTTGCCGACGATTATCACTGGCAGGATGGCATTGGCCCGCGCGACCAGCGCCCGCGGCGGATCAACATCCATTGGGGCGAGGTGGTCGAAACCAACCAGGTGGGCACCCAGGAATTTGTCCGCTTCTGCCGCCTGGTCGGCGCAGAACCCTATTTCTGCGGCAACGTCGGCTCTGGCACGCCGCGCGAGCTGCGCGACTGGGTCGAATACTGCAATTTCCCTGATTCCAGCCCCAACGGCTCCACCTGGGCGCAGCAGCGCGCCGCGGATGGCAGCCCGGAACCCCTGAACATCAATTATTGGGGAGTAGGCAACGAGAACTGGGGCTGCGGCGGCAACTTCTCTCCGGAAGATTACTGCACCGAGTTCCGCCGTTATGCCTCCTTTGTTCGCGGCTTTGGCAAAAAACTGATCGGTGATTGCCTGCGGCCCGGCCAACAACGATGTGGAGTGGACCGACCGCTTCTTCCGCAAGCTCAACAAGGATTATTGGGCCTTTCAATAATATCGATGGCTTTGCCGCGCATTATTACTGCGGCACCGCCGGCACCGCCACCGAATACACCGAAGAAGAATGGTACCGCCTGCTCGAAAAAGGTCTCAAAATGGAAGAGCTGGTCATCCAGCAGCGCGCCACCATGGATGCCTGGGACCCGCGGCGCAAGATTGGCCTGATTGTCGACGAATGGGGCACCTGGCACCCGGCTGAAAAAGGCACCAACCCGGCCTTCCTCTACCAGCAGAACACCATCCGCGATGCGCTGGTCGCCGCCAACACCCTCGATATCTTCAACCGCCACGCCGATAAGGTGGTGATGTCCAACATCGCCCAGACCATCAACGTGCTGCAGGCGATGATCCTGACCCAGGGCGAGCAGATGCTGGTCACCCCGACCGGGTATGTGTACGAGATGTATGCCCCTCACCAGGGCGCAAAGGCGCTGCGCGTGCGCCTGGAAACACCGGAGATTACCTTCCAGAAGCGCCACCTGCTGCAAACCGATCTGGCAGAGGCGATGCAGAAGTGGGAAGGCGATGGAAGGCCGCCTGCCGACTGTGGCTGGCAGCGCCTCGCTCAAAGGACGATACCCTCTTCGTCACCCTCACCAACAGCCACGCCAGCCAGGCCGCCGAAGTGACATTGGATCTGCTAGGCGGGGCAGAAATTGGCGAAGCAGAAGGCCAGGTTCTTTGCGGCGAGATCCATGCTCACAATACCTTTGCTGCCCCGACACAGATCACCCCCCAGCCTTTCAACGTGGACTGTAAAGCCGACGCAGATTAACCTGGTTTTGCCAGCCGCCGCAGTTGCGACAGTCAAGGTACATCTACTGAGGTAAGAATCATTAGCAAGAAGAAGGCTTACGCATTACTAAGGGCTCACAGCCCTCGCTTAGCCAGACTTCGGTATCCTTCACGTGAACAATCTGGTCGTATTTTGCCGGCTGGATTATGTTTTCGTTGCTATTGGCTTTCAAGAGGAGACTGCATCATGGAAAAGACACGCATTGTATTTGACCCTGCCTATACGATTGCACAGGTTGACCCCCGCATCTTTGGCGGCTTTTTGGAGCATATGGGCCGAGCTGTGTATGAAGGCGTATATGACCCGAAATCAAGCCATGCCGATGAAAATGGCTTCCGCCAGGAGTACTTGGGCGCGCTGCGCAAGCTTAATATGACTGCCATGCGCTACCCGGGCGGGAATTTTGCTTCCGGCTATCACTGGATGGATGGGATTGGCCCCAAAGATCAGCGCCCGACGGTGCGTGAGCTGGCCTGGCAGAGCATTGAGCCGAACCAGTTTGGCACCGATGAATTTATCAAATTGGCGCGCATGATGAACTGGACCCCCATGATCACCGTCAACCTGGGCACGGGCACACCCGAAGAGGCGCGCAACTGGGTCGAATACTGCAACAGCCCGGTTGGCACCCGCTACGCTGACCTGCGCGCCGAGAAACGGCTCGGAAGAACCTCACGATGTGAAGCTCTGGTGCCTGGGAAATGAGATGGATGGTCCCTGGCAGTTGGGCCATGTGCCGGCAGAACAGTATGCCATCCTGGCCCAGCAGGCCGCCAAGATGATGAAAGATACGGATCCAGGGATTGAAACAGTCGCTTGCGGTTCCTCCACGATGAGCGGCCATTCCTACATGGAATGGGATCGCATCGTATTGGAATATATCGGCCCGTATGCGGATTATGTCAGCCTGCACCGTTATGTTGACAACCTGAGCAACGATACTGCCGATTTTCTGGCAGTGACCAACTCGATCGATCAGCGGATCGAACATATGGATGCCGTCTGTCGCATTGTCCAGGCGAAAACGCACAGCAAGAAGCGCCATTTCCTGTGTTTTGATGAGTGGAATGTCTGGTACCGGACAACCGGCCCGGAGGATACCAATGGGCGGGGTAAATTCGCGCCGCCGCTAATCGAGGAACACTACAACCTGGAAGATGCACTGGTGGTGGCAGGCTTCCTCAACAGCTTTATCCGCCATGCCGATTCGGTCAAAATTGCCAACATCGCCCAGATTGTCAATGTGATCGCGCCCATCCTTACTCGGGGCGACGAAATGCTGCTTCAGAGCATTTACTATCCCTTTGCCATGTTTTCCCGCCGGCGGGATGGTGTCGCAATCCAGCCCGTGGTCCTCGGGCCAGCTTACGACAGCCCCTCCTATGGCAGAGTCAACTACATCGATACCAGTGCTATTCTGGGCGATGGGATATTGCACGCTTTCCTGATTAATCGCAATCTTAGTGAAGCAGCTGAGATTGAGATCGATCATGCCGCTGGAAAGATTTAATCCATTCTCTCCGCTGAAGTGGTATCCGGATCCAGCTCCTAAAGATAGAAATACCTATGACAATCCCTACAAAATTATCAGCCAACCGATGCAAGCTGGTATCGTAAGGGATGGGAAAGCGATTATTCATCTTACACCTCTATCAGTCGCCGCTGTAACGTTTAAAGTTTCGTAGCCCGCCATTTAGAATGGCTATTATTATCTATTCGAAACATACGGTTTTTGCTGAAGTGGTAAACCCAACAATTACAATAACCGTGCCACCCGCATCAAATATATCGCCGGCCCGTATGTAGATGATAAAGGCGTGGATGCCTCCTTAGGCAGTACTCTGGGAGTGTTCGAAAAAGAGGACACGAATAATGTACAGATGATTGTTCAAACTCGACAAGGCAGTGATAGTCCAAAGATGAATGCAGTCGCTGACGATTGTACCAAATCTCGGTGAACTCAGAGATGGCCATTTTCGCTTTGTCTTTGTCGCAATTCGTTTTTCCGATATGGTATTTTCACATTCAGTTTCCCCCCGCGGGGTCGGTTGGACTTGAATTTTATCGCAATCTTCCTTTAGGATTCCTAGAATCTACTTCATGCTCGCCGTGACCCGGAGCACTGCTCCTGCCATTTCGCCACCCCCTCCTGCCTGAACAATTATCTACCGCTAAGTATAGACACACCCAATATTCCGCAACGAATCCAATACTCTTTACCCGGTTCTTCTGTATTTGTTCCCCCTCAATGCCCAATGCCTTACGGAATTGAAAACTCATTTTTTTCTTGCTCAGTTACCAGAAAGCATGTAAAATCGAACGTAAGCAAGATTTGATCCTTGAAAATCGCTCAAAACAGCCGTCAAACCGAGTAAGTTGCTGAGAATTTCGATCCCGCGATCATTCCCGCGATATCAGGAATGCGTTTCTTCAAGATGGAGCGATGCCCGTCGCTCCCGCTGACACAAAAATCTGTTCAAAAACGAACAGATTTTTTGTTTTAACCTCGGTTTTTACTAATATTATGCTTCATAAAATTCCAATATTCACTTCCATTTTGGACAAACCCTCTTTGGTCTTCGATCGCGGGATTGATCCTGTTTATAATCTTCGTACCCACGATATTGGATAGAATTTAACTCACAAACACTATCCCCCTCTACCCGTTCTTATTCACCGATAACTTTGATGGTATTTCTTCCCTGCGTGGGGCGCCACCTTTATCCGGGGAGGATAAAACTGACAAACGCGCCTGTAAGACGCGTTTGTCAGTTTTACCGCCGAGAACCCGGCAAAAATCCAGCCTGGAGATTATTCGTTGAAATAGACCGGCCTTCCAGTCTTGGCCGATTCGTAAATCGCATCAAGGATGCGGGTGACGATGATTGCCTGTTCGGGTAAAACGGTCAGCTGGCCCTTGCCCAGGACGGCATTGATGAAGGTGCGCTGTTCGAGCACTTCGGGCGCATCGGATGCACCTTCATAGAAAGCCACGCCGCCGGCCTTGAGGTCGGGTTTGGTGACGAACTGGCGGTTATTGTGGACGCCGTTGATGCGCAAGCCGTCTTTCATATCTGCGCCGGCTTTTGTGCCACACAGTACGGTCTTGGCCTCTTCCACTTCCAGCGTGTTGAGCGCCCAGCTAGCTTCCAGGGTGATGGTAGCGCCGTTTTCCATGACGATGAATCCAAAAGCGCTGTCCTCGACCGTAAATTCTTCGGGCTTCCAGGGGCCGAAGGCGTTACCAGTGTCAGTCTGACTGTTGAGCTTGTGATAGACGGTACCCACCACATACTTGGGCTTATAGTTGTCCATCTCCCACAAGGTGAGGTCCAGGGCATGGGTGCCGATGTCGATGAGCGGGCCACCACCCTGTTCGTACTCATTGAGGAAAACGCCCCAAGTGGGAACCGCGCGGCGGCGAATGGCCACTGCCTTGGCGTAATAGATGTCGCCCAAAACCCCGTCTTCGCACTCTTTTTTCAAATACTGGCTGTCGGGGCGGTAGCGGTTCTGGTAGCCGATGGTCAGGATTTTGCCGCTCTTCTTGGCGGCATCCAGCATGGCCTGGGCTTCCTTGTAGTTGATGGCCATGGGCTTTTCGCACATGACGTTCTTGCCAGCGAGCAGCGCATCCACGGTGATCTGGCAATGAGAACGGTTCGGGGTGCAAACGTAAACCACATCCAGATCTTCTTGGAGCAGCTTTTGATAATCGGTAAAGACTTTTGCCGAAACTGTGCCATAATTTTTCGCAGACTTGACCGCCCGTTCCTCGATGAGGTCGCAGAAGGCAACCACTATCCACTTCATTGACGTGTTTCAGAGAAGGAAGGTGCTTTCCATTAGCGATGCCTCCACAGCCGATAATACCTGCACGAAGCTTATCCATTTTGATCCATCCTTGTCGATTGAGAGTTTTTCGTAAATATGGAGCTTTATCAAACCACTTTGTATAAGGTGTTTGCGCACTAATGCCCGCGAACAATTTGAATTCCGATGGTTGGTAAGTTCCGCTTATTTCGAATGCTTCGAGAATTATAACGAAAATTCACACCTTGCTAGCTGGTATTCTCACGGTTAGTGACATATAGCACTATTTCAACGGATAAATGAATGAGATTGTGTTTGTAACCTTTGAGTATTAAGTTGTTAGGCGTTTACGATCACGATAGAGCTGGTTATCACTTCCCCTCCCGCTGGCACGTGATTATCAATTCCTGCATGCCGCATTTTCACAGCAACGTCGAATTCGTATAAGTGGCTCAAGGAGAGCTGAAGGAAAGCCTGAACGGGGTTACTTTGATAGGTCTATATTTACGTGATTCTGGGCATACTGATCGAAGCGGTCGGTCTGACCGGCAAAAAAAGCGAGACAACCCCCTCTTTTTTATCTGTCTTATCCATAAATGTTCCCACCAAGTTGAAGAAACCTTACCAAAATGCGATGTGTTTTCTGACTTGCTCAGTTACAAGAAACCATGTAAAATCGAACGTAAGCAAGGTTTGATCCTTAAAAATAGCTCAAAACAGCCATTAAACCGAGTAAGTTGCTGAGAATTTCGATCCCACGATCATTCCCGCGATATTAGGAATGCGTTTCTTCAAGATGGAGCGATGCCCGTCGCTCCCGCTGAAAAAAATCTACTCATTGGAGTAGATTTTTTGTTTTAACCAACTTTTCCAACCAATTTTCTTTGGTTATAGAGACAAAGGAAACTAAAATATTGGTGTTTCTAGGATGAAACCCTGTGGGGCAATATTTACTTACAGATGGAGCGATGATTGTAACGAGTCGTTGCTCCCGCGCTCTTCATTTGGTCAGAAATTTATTCCGCATACCTGGCACGTCAGATCCTGGATCCCTTCCAGCGTGCCATTCTTTCCATTCGCCAGTAGTGTTTGAACTTGCCCATCCGTTATGCGATCTAAATCACAGGATGTGTTTGAACAGAAATGGCCCTCTGTTGAAAACCGCTTCTTGCGTCCTCTGCGCCACTGTTGAACACCCCAGGGCTCAGGTGGTTCCTCGGAATGCAGTCGTCGCATTCGCTTGGTTTTGGCCGGTCAGTTAATCGGATTAATCACTTTCACCGGTATACCTTGGGCTGCTCGCGCGTCCGCCGTAACCGCCTCGGCGTATTCCTTGGGCTTGACATGCGAGCCAAAGCGCAAGCTGTAGACGCGGATGAACTCCGCGCCGAACAGCAGGATCAGCGAGGCCAGGTCGACCCACATCAAAACGACCACTAAAGCGCCCGCTGCCCCAAACGCCAGTCCCGGATTGACAATGCGAATCATCACGCTGAGCCCGACCTGGGCCGCGATAAAGAGCAGTGCCGTCAAAATGGCTCCCGGAAAAACATCTTTCCAGGTGATCTCCACGTCTGGTAAGATTTTAAAGATGCAGGCAAACAGCAGGGTGATTAAGCCAAACGAAAAGCCCAGATCGACCAGGTAGCGGGCCGTATCACTGCCGGGCAGGTAGCGGCCCAGCAGCGACCCAGCCACACCCAGCCCAGCGGTAAGCAGCAGTGATGCCAGCAGCAGCACGCCAAGCCCCAGGACCACCGCAAAGGACAGGGCATTGCTCAACAGCATATCTACAGGCCGGTAGCCCGGTTTCGGCGCCACTTCCCAGACCGTGTTGAGCGCGTCTTTCAGTTGGAAGAAGTAACTGGCCGAGGCCAGCACCGTTCCGACCACCCCCACAATCGCGGCGATGACGCCCGCTCGCGGCTGGCTGGCGGTCGCGACCAGTTCCTGCACAAACTGCGCGGTGCTGATGCCAACCACGCCGCTGATCGAGTGAACAATACTGCCTTCCGTCGCCGCCCGTCCATACACCAGACCGGCAATCGCAATGGCGATGATTAAGATAGGCGCGATGGCAAAGATCCCAAAATAGGCGAGGGCTGCCCCCATGCGCACGGATTTGTGCTCATTCCACTTAGCGATGATTTCGGCCAGCACGCTCCAGGTAAGCTTGAGCGCTGATCTGGCTCTCATGGTGCGGCCTTATTTTGATCCTCAACCACGGTATCAACCTGTACCAGTTCGGGATTCCTCGGTCGAGGACGCCTGAGCCAAAACATCCTCTGCTTTGGCGGCTTCGGTTGCCGCGGCTTCTTCGACCATCTCACCAGCATGGTTGATCGCCAGGTCAACCTCGGCCAGAAGGGCCGTGTGCACCTCGTCGGTATCTGTACCAGCGGTCTGCGTAGCCCCGGTCAGGGTCAGGTCGGCTTGCCGTAATAAGTCATCCACCTGATTATCAACATCGTCACGGTCGCCTTTGGATAGGGTAACGCGACCATCACCGCTGCGCAGCCGCTGCAGTCCTTCAGCGCGCAGCCTGCGAATCTGCATTCGCATGGTCGCCATGATACCGGTTCTATTGACTGGTTCATCGACCTCGTTATCGCCCGCATGTATGACCAGATGATCCATTAATACCTGCAGGATGGCTGCCAGGGGGATGGCGAGAAATGCGCCCGCCACTCCGAGCAGGCTGGTAAAGGCGAAAACGGCCAGGATGACCATGATTGGGCTCACGCCAACTGAGCGCCCCATTAAGCGCGGTACAAGAATGTGATTCTCAGCCATCTGGATCACGATCGTATACCCCACAACCAGTAAGGCCGCTTGCGGGGAGATGGATAGGGCCACAATCACGGCTGGAATCGCGCCCAGGGTCGGGCCTACCATTGGCACAAACTCGAGCAGCCCAGCCAACACCCCCAGCGCCAGTGCATACGGCAGGCCCATCGCCAGGTAGCCCAGACTGGCCATAACGCCAATAGAGGTCATCAACAGCAGTTCACCGCGCACATAACCGCCCAGGCGGCTCTCGATCTCACGCCAGATCGCCAGCAATTGTGGGCGGTGGACAGCCGGTGCCAACGACAGCCAGAAGCGCTCCAGCCGTGACTGATCGAGCGTCAGGTAAATGCTCAGCACAATAATACTGGTCACCTGGGTCAGGAAGGCCAGCACGCTGATGCCGATCCCCAGTGCCCCACTGAGAACTGAACTGCTGACAGCCTGAAGTTGGCTGTCCAACTGGTCACCGGTGGGCAGCCGCTGGGGTAAGGTCCGAATCGCCTCAACCGGACTATGCTCCAGCGAGACAACCAGGTCGGAATACAGCTTTGGCAGGCTGCGAACCAGCGCCCCGCCCTGGTCGACCAGGGCCGGAATGACCAGCACAAACATACCCACGATCACGCCCAGGATGCCCAGATAGATCAGTGACAGGGCCAGCGCTTTGGGTATCTTGCGGCGCTGCAAAAAAGAGACCATCGGCCTGAGCGTGGCGGCGATCACCAGCGCCACAAACACGAGAATCAGCAGATCAAGCAAACGAAAAACGAGCAGAACGGCCCCAATTACCGCCAGCAGCGTGATCCCAATCATGGCGACCTGCGACGGTTTGACCTTGAGTTCGATCAATTGCACCGGCGGGGCAGCACCAGAAAGGTTCTGCATGCTCCTGTCCTCACCAGACAGACTGCTCTCTGCCATATCGACGGGCGTATTGATGTCATTCATAAATGATCCTTCTCAGACCTTACCACCGACTTAATCTAAAACCAGAATGCTCGGGTCAGTAAACGAAACTTCCAGTGCAAAAACAGATGCGATCACCTGCTTTTGCACTGGTGTCAAATTAAGAATTAAGCTTCTTCAGTGGGCGTTACCTTTTTTAGATTGGCTTCGTACTCGGTGACGCGCTTGTCGACTTCATCCGCGGCTTGTTCACGGGTATAACCATACTTTTCTTGCAGCACGCCGACCAGCACGTCCAGCTTGCCAGCCGCCCGGTCAAGGTCATTGTCGGTGAGTTTGCCCCACCAGGCCTTGGCCTCGCCGCGGATCTGCTTCCATTTGCCTTCAAAGATATCGTTGTTCATTGGATCCTCCTCGGATCATGTGCAAAAGCCATTCGAATGTTCTGGTTTCAATGTGTTGGCTCATCCACATCGAACGTCAAGGCGATGAAGCCTGGTGGCTTGCGTGGCAGCCTGTGCTGCCACGCATCGACTGTCGTGTGATCTTAGGGCCGGCGCGTCACTTCGCGGGTTGAACGGGTGACGGTGCGAGCCGATGTCTGGCTGGTAACAACCAGGATCACCCGGACGAGTACCCAGAAAAGCAGCGCGTAAACGGCCATGGCGATTAGCGTGGTGGCTTCAAAGGCCGCGCCCTTATAGGTTGGCGTGCCAATCAAGGCGTTGAAGGGGGCCATGAATAAACCGGTAACCCCATAAACGAATTGGGTAAAGCCGCTGTCTGGGTTAGCCGCGATCAACTTGAGCATGAAGCGCAGACCCAGCAGTAATTTCTAAGATGCCGAGTAAGGTGTACATGATCCGGTCGATCTGCAAAAAAGTCAGGCGGCGCTCTGCGGCTACATCGCGGACCACCTGCTCAGTGGCTGCATAACCCGGTGCCTGCGTAACGACCGTTTCAGCACGGCGATCGACTGCGACTTCGGTGTACTGTGGATTTTCAGACATTATTTTCTCCTTGAGTGATTGATCACATCCGCCGCAGATAGTTTCCCCCGACGGGTCAGACGAGTCAGGCCAGCACCTGGCCAGCTACTTCGTCCATTTTGATTTTCGCCTGAACGGTTTTGCCGTCAGCCGCAAAGATTTCTGTTTCTGTATTTACTGTACTGCTTTCAATCGGCCAGCACTATCAGCGTGCGGCTGAACTATCTGTAAGCGGTGATCAGGGCGGTTTGTCGGTGTTTGGCCTACACGGCTTCAGCCGCTAAAGCCCAATAGTAAACGGCCTGGATACGATCTGCATCGGCGCTGGCGTGGTGGTCAACACCACGACGACCCAGGCGGTTTGCGAATTGGGCGCGCTGGGGATGATGATCCGCGTGGTCAGCGTGCCATTCGCATCCGTCACCCCACTGGCGATCACGGTGTAGCCGGTGGCGCGCGGCCCAATTGCCACATCGACGGGCGTGTTGGGCGGGAAATTAAGCGCCGTCACTTGCAAGCCAGAACCGGGGATAAGCATTGGATAGAACCCGCTGACCGGAACCTGACCGGTATAACAGGCGCATGCCGCTGGTAGAGCAACCACAGGGATGGATGCTGTAACCGGCACTACCTCACTGCGAACCGCCGCCGCCACTCTGCAAGGAGCAAACTGCTGCGCCGTGTTGTTGCGAATATTGATCTGCTGTCCCGGGTACATGCAGTCCACATTCGGCATTTGCGGGTTCACCTGGGTGAGAAAAGCGAGCGTGGTACTACAGTTGACCGCAATTTTGGAAAGCGTATCCCCCGACCGAACGGTGTAGGGATCAGAGCATCCGCCGGTGACCGGCACCAGGACGGCGACCTGGCTGGTTGCCGGGTTTTTCTGAATTTGAACATCTTGTGGCTGAGATGTAGGCGAGGAAACTGCTGGGGCCGCAGCGGCAGCAGCCGTATCGGGCGTCAAATCAACGCCCGCCATGGTGTTCACCGCAACCAGCAAGAAAACCATAAAAAATAGCACCAATATAAAGAAGGCTCTCATTTCACCACCTGCATCTCCTGTTCAATTCAAGGGTCCGGCGTTCTTCGCACCCCTGATCCAGCATCACCGGGGTCACATGCCCAAGAATAAGGGTCTGACAAACACATCTACCAGAATTATTCTTGCGGGCTGTGGGTGACGCTGTTTTCAGCGCTCCCCTTTTGATGACGCGCTAACTTTTGAGGTTGGCGCGTTCGTATTCGCTAAACCAATGTTTAATTTCGATTTCAGCCTGTACTTTACCATAGCCATAACGCTGCTGTAAGACACCAACCAGTTCTTCGGTCTTGCCGCTCAACTTGGCGAAATCATCATCAGTGAGCTTGCCCCACTGCTGCCGCACAAGCCCTTTGAGTTCATGCCATTTCCCGAGAACAATATCCTGGGATGCGTTCATATCTGTTTTTCCTTGCTTCGATTGAAAGTTCTTGATAAGTGGTATCGCCTCCACGGCTTCAGTGAAGGCATGATTACCCTGACTGCTTTTTCCAACATCTCTAAACCAGATCGAGAGAACAAATCCCGCAAATCTTAGGCCGGGTTCAGCGATTTATGCAGTCTGTTATGCAGAATTAATGGGAGTATTTCGAGCGGCGGAAGAGACGCAAAAGCGCCAGCAGGATGATCGACCCAAGCAGTGTCAGCAGCATGGTCGGAACGGTGAAGGCATCATTGATGGTGCCAACCTTAAAGATCGGGCTCAGGAAGTAACCGGCGATAAATGCGCCGACAACAGCCACAACGATGTTCATCAACAAGTTCGAGCGGTCGTGCATCAGTTCTGTCGCCACCCAACCAATTACTGCTGCTACGATGAGATAGATAAGGATGTTCATTTGTTCTCCTGAGATCTGTGATTGATATTTGATCGAGCAATCATTTGTGTTGCTGTCTGTATTGACTATATCCGTTTCGGTCTTTACAGCCTATCAGCGTAACGCTGATGCTGATGTCAGTGTATTTTGAGATGGGGTGTCGGTGTTTGGACTACAACGGCCCAAAAGGCCCATTTCATCATGCTTATGGACGAGCGAGGACTATAATGAAATCAGGCTTTACCTTGTCCCTTTAGTTTGGAATACGAAAGTTGGTTTCATGCAGTATCAACCCGTGAATTTATCCGCAGAAGCCAAACTGCTGCTTCAAGCGCAGGTGCTGGATGCGGTGGAACAGGCGATTATGGCGGTTGACCTGACCGGCCGGATCGTCTTCTGGAACCGTTATGCCGAAACACTCTCAGGTTGGCCGGCGGAAGAGGCCCAAGGCCGCAGCATCGACGAGGTTTTCGGAACCTTACGGTTAATGGAATCCGTGCATGCAAACCTGACCCAACTACACGACATTGCCACAGGCGCGGCTCTACCGAGCGGCAGCGCGGGATGGTCAGGAGAATTTCTCATTGCGCGGCGCAGCGGCGTCACCTTCATGGCGCAGCTCAGTTTTTCGCTCATTCAAATTGAGCAGCAATCGCTAATCAGTATGTCGGCCATTTCACGTGAGGGCACCGAACCCCAGCAGATCCAGGAGGTGAACCGGCTGCTGGCCGAGGCCAGCGCGCTGCTGGTAGACGCCGTGGATTACGAAGCACCGCTAACGACCATGGCGCAGCTGGCCGTGCCACATCTGGCAGACTGGTGCGCTGTGCATCTGCTGCAAGGCGATGGTTCGATTGAGCAGGTCGCCTTAGCGCCGGCCGGGCTGGCAGCAAAACAGATTGCGCACCAGCAAGCCGCTCACGACTGGCTCCAAAACCACCTGACAATGAATGATACCGCTGGGTTACTGGCTGTGTTCCGCAGCAGCGAACCAATACTGGTCACCGATGCTGCCTCAGAAGTCTGGGCAGCGGCGGCGGCGATTAAGTCTTACATGATCGTGCCGCTGATTGCGTATCCCAAAACCCTGGGCGCAATCACGTTTGTCACCGCCGAATCGGGCCGCCGCTTCGACCGCAATGCCCTGGCCCTGGCCGAAAATCTCGCCAGCCATATCACCATTTTTCTAGAAAATGTCCACCTGTATCGGGAGAGTCAACAGCTCAACGGGGAGCTCGAACTGCGCGTTAACGAACGGACTGGTGAGCTGCTGACAGCCGTCGCACAGTTGAAACAGGCAGTCGAGCAGTTAAAACAGTCAGAAGCCACCATCCAAACCCTGTTTCGGATTAGCAACAAATTGAATGCCACACTGGAGGTCAGCACCATTCTGGATGAGCTGGCACAAGAGGCCATCCGCATTGTCAACGGTGAAAGCGGATTTGCCGGGCTGCGCACCCCGGCGGGCATGACTGTTCGCAAGTATTTTCGGCAGGGTATCGCCATCCCCTTTGAGCATACCTGGCCGAAGGGAAAAGGGATCCCCGGCTGGGTGTTGAAACATAAGGTCCCCTACGGCACGAGCGATGCCGCGCACGATCCGGTGATCCAACATGATCTGGCTGATAAATGCGGATGTACACTCCATCATCTGTACGCCGATCCTGGATTCAATGGGTGAGGTGCTGGGCTATTTTGACATCCGCAATAAACAAGGCGAGCGATGGCTTCACCATTGGTGATCAGGAAATGCTGATGGCGCTTGCACCAGCGGCGTCTATCGCTATTCAGAATGCACTGGCCTATCAGCAGCGCCTGGCGACCGTTGCGGAACTGAAAGAGTTGGCCACGCAGCTGCAAGCGCTGGCCGCCAATCTGGAATCAGCCCGCGAGGAGGAACGCACGCGCATCGCGGGTGAGCTGCACGATCAATTGGGGCAGGCCTTGACCGCTATGAAATATGACCTGGCCTGGTTGACCGACCGGCTGGCTCAAAAGGACGGTACCCTGGCTGAAAAGGCCAAAACCGTCACCGCGCAGATGGATACGATGATCAAAACCGTGCGGCGCATCTGTACTGAACTGCGACCGGGGATGCTGGATGATCTTGGGCTCGCCGCCTCAATCGAATGGCAAGCCCGCGACTTTGAGAAACGCACGGGAATTATATGCGTGGTTCATATACCCCCTGAAGAACTAACCCTGACACGCGCGCAATCCATCGCGGTATTTCGCATCTTCCAGGAAGCGCTAACCAACATCGCCCGCCATGCCGGGGCGCAGCTGATCGAAGTTCGTCTCGAAGCCACGCCTGCGGCATTGATGCTCCAGGTTCAGGATGATGGCCGGGGAATTCAGGCGCATGAAATCGCGGGTTTGCATTCGCTGGGCCTGCTCGGAATGCGCGAACGGGCCAAGCGCTTGGGAGGTGCTTTCGACATCCAAGGCCGCTCCGGTGAAGGGACAATCGTCACCGTATCCCTTCCTATTCAGCAAGGCGAGTGAATTGGAGTTGAGAAATGTTGAGAATTCTTTTAGCCGATGATCATGCCGTGGTACGCCGGGGCGTCAAGCAGATTTTGGTTGAGGCCTTTCCTCAGGCTATTTTTGGCGAAGCGCAAAATGCACATGAGGTACTGGGGCTGATCGGCAAAGAGCACTGGGACATTGTCATATTAGATTTAAATATGCCGGGCGGCAGCGGTCTGGAAGCTTTGAAACAGATGAAACAAGACCATCCGCAGCTGCCAGTATTGATTCTGACCATGTTTCCCGAAGATCAGTACGCAGTACGCACCATCCGCGCGGGGGCAGCGGGCTATTTGAATAAAGAAAGTGCCCCCGAAGAGCTGGTGCAGGCCATCCACAAAATACTGCGCGGCGGTAAGTACATCAGTGCGGCGGTCGCCGATGAGCTGGTGCTGTATGCCCTGGATGCGGATGATCAACCCCCGCATAAACACCTGTCAGATCGCGAGTATCAGGTGCTGTGTTTGATTGCTTCCGGCAAGGAAGTCAAAGAAATTTCCATCGAGCTGACCCTCAGCGCCAAAACGATCAGCACCTACCGGACACGGATATTGGAAAAGATGAATATGAAGACCAATGCCGAACTCACTCATTATGCCATCCACAATGGTCTGGTCTAATCCATGAGTAAAATCTTCGGTGCAAATACCCCGTTACCCCAAATGACATACACAATTACCGGATTCGTTAATGGCGAGGTGAATATGAATGTGGTGAGCGGGGAACCGCTGCTGACCACCACAGCGACCGCGAACAGCCCGGTTGGTGAATATCTCATCAGCATCACCCAGAATAGCGATCCGCTAAAAAAGCTGACCACCGCCAACTATACATTCTCCTTTGTGAACGGCACATTGACCATCACAGGAGAAACGCTATTCCTCCCTATGATTATGACGCCTTAGGAAAACGGTCTTTTGAAGGACTGCCCGCTTTATTGATGGTGGACAACTTAAGACCTCGCCCTCTCGTGTTTTGTCGTTAAAAAGTCTCGATAATGCCAGCTTGGATTTCGAGCGGATTCGATGGCAATCTGATAGCTGAAGACGACATCGCTGACGGTGCTGTTGTTCCCAATCCTTGATGTAGTCGTACAGGTCAACGACGAAGTGTGGGTCGTCCGCCCATTTCCAGTCCTTTGCAAGCCGCCCTTTATATTTTTCGGGAGCGACGCGCTCCAAAAGGAACCCATAACAATGATGGACGAAATTCAGCTTGTCGCTGTCGGTCGCTTTTTAGGGCGCTAGATCGAAGGGAGGAGAGCCGCCTTCCTTCACCACGGGATAGCGCTCGTCCGATTTCGCGGTGGATTTTCTGGCGGGGTCCGGCGTCACTTCGCTGAAAATAAGGATACCGTACTTCTTCAGATTGTCGATCATGATCTTTACCGGTTCCTTCGAATCTGCCGCCGGTGCAGCGGTAGCCTCTCCGGTGACCATACATTATTGGTCATTCAGATCCACATCGCTGGATAACGAGCACAGCATTTCACCGGATAATGGAACTTAAGATATATCGGTTGACAATGTCAAACATATCATCATAAGGATGGTCGTAGTTCGAGCCGGTCATGACGACCACGGTATGAATACTCGGCATGATAAAAATGAACTGCCCACCGAACCCGGCCGAATAGAAGACTTCTGTATCCCCCCTGGCGAATGTTCCACGCCACCATTGGTAGCCATAGCCAGTATTCTGAAATCCAGGGCCATAATCGATCGGCAGCTGGATGGATGCCTGCGTAGACTCTTTCACCCATTGCGCGCTAACAACCTGTTTTCCATCCCACATGCCTTGCTGAAGGAATAACTGCCCGATTTTCGCCATATCCCTCGGTCTCAGATATAAAAATGAAGAGGAAATCGCCATCTCGGGCGCATTTGGGAAAGATTGCCAGCGATAATCCGTGATTCTGAGCGGTTTGAACAGGTTTTCTGCGGCATATTCCGCCAGCGGGGTTCCGGTTTTCCGGTTGATCACCGCGCCGAGCAGGTTGGTAGTGCCGCTGTTATAGAACCACGCTTCTCCTGGCTGGCTGGTGACAGGCTTTTCCAGCATGTACCGTACAGGATCCGGGCTAAACACGATCTCCAAGATGTTGTTACGAGAATCGGTGTAAGGATAGGTGGATTCATCCCAGGCGAGCCCCGAGGTCATGGTGAGCATCTGCCGGAGCGTGATCTGATCTTTCAATGGGTCGCTGAAATCCGCATATTCGGAGAAGATATCAAACAGCTTCTCATCTACGCCCGATATTTTTCCCTGGTCAACCGCGATGCCAAACATGATTGAGGTGAAACTCTTGGTCGAGGAAGCCAGGCAGTGTTTTGTGTCGCGATCGAAATTCGTTGGGGTGAAGGAAATCGTATCGGTCAGGGTGCCATCTTCGCCCGGGTAGTACGTTTCAACGACCAGTTTGCCATCTTTTACGACCAGCAGGCCATTAATATCCTGCTCGTTCGGTTGCGACAGCAGGGTAAGAAGCTCGTTGATGGGCTTTTCATCCATACCAACCTTGCTTAGCGAGGCAGTCGACCAGCCATCGCCGGTTACCGGGGGCCTTTGGTAAGGTCCTTTTGGCTGAAGCCGTGGCTGCAGCCAGAGGACTATCAGGGCGCCGAGCATCAGTACAACGACAACGGTAATTCCTGTCTTCATACTTACACCTGGCCGGCGGCGAATCCACACAGGGAATTTAAATCTTCTATCGTTCATTTTGATTATCCCAACATTCTCCTTTTTAACCTGACCCTATATTACGGGTAAACCCCTGCCCTTTGCGTCTATCTGCAGATAGGTTTTCGGAAAAGGTTATCAAGAAAAAGGATAATCATTCCTGTTCCTGACTTACAGGCCGAGTTGAACAGCTTTCGCAATCGCCTGAGGGCGGTCCCGAACGCCCAGTTTGCCATAAATCGTGTGGATATGGGTCTTCACGGTTCCAACGGAGAGCACCAGCCGGGCGGCGATCTCGGAATTTGAAAGTCCCTGGCTCACCAAATGCAAAATTTCCAGCTCCCGCCCGGAGAGCGGTTCGAACAAGCCTTCCGGTTTCATGGAATGACTGGTTTCCGAGTCCTGTAGCGCGGGGAAAAAAGCCAGGATCTCTGCGACGAAATCCGAAAGCTGCCCTTGAGGAAAGACCACCCGGAATGCTTCGAGCAACTCACGCATGCGTTCCCCCTCATCCACGAAAATGCGCCGGAACCCCTGCGCCTGGGCATACGCTACCCCTTCTTTCAGTACCAATTGAGCTTGATGCGGGTCGCCGCTGGCCTTCAAAGCCAGGGCCGTCAGGAGGCACATTTCTAACCAGTTGCGCCCGCGTCCATTTTCTCTAGCGCTCTCCATCCGGCCAGACAGCAAGGCCAGCGCTTCGGCAGGGCGGACGGTTTCCACCAGGACCCGAGCCTGGGCGATCAGCATCCATTCCAGACGAAGCACATTCCGGCAGCAATCCGCTTGCTGGCAGGTCTCGAGCACCTGCCAGGCCAGCTCTGGCTGACCTGCATCCAGGCAAAGCCTGGCATGAAACACCTGCACCAGATCCTCCAGATCCGGGTAAACGGTATGGGTGCGGCACAGGTCCAAAGCCTTTGCCAACATGGCCCTGGCGCCCGCTAAATCACCTTCCGCATGCAGGATCCGTCCCAGATGAAGATAGGCTAATCCCCTGCCGCTGATATATCCCCACTGCTCATTCAACGGCAGGCAGTGGGTCATCAGGGCATTCGCCTCCGCCATCTGGTTGCGTTCTCGCAGTAAATCACTATAATCTCGCTCGGTCGCGCCCAATAATCGAGGATACTGGTTGTGATCGTTCGCCAAAAGTTGCCGAGCCTGTTTGAAAAGCTCCTCTGCACGCTGCAGCTCGCCTTCATGGCAGCATACCCGGCCAAAGTTTTCCATGAGTTCCACGGCGTTATAGGTATCCCCCGCGGATATATATATATCGATAGCCTTTTGCCAGCATTCATCCAAAAGATGCAGCTTTCCTTCAAAATAATAGGCGTTGCCAAGGTTCGCCAGAGCATTGGCATTCGCCCCTGTATCCTGGGGCAAATATTGAGCCACCTGCCGGCAGGCTTCTTTGATCCTGGCGCTGTCCCCCCATAAGACTGCAGCCCAGCTTTGAACGATGTAAATTGCCCCCAACAGTTCATTCTGAACGGATCCAGTCGCGGCGTTCCGGATTCCTTCTTCTGCAAATCGCAAGAGTGGCTCAATTTCCTTAATTTGTGAAGTCTCCACCATCACCACGGCTTGGGCCAGGCTCAAAAGCGGTCGAGCTTGCACCAGATCGAGCGGAAAAGGCTCGATCAACGCATGCAGCCCGCTGAATAAAAACTGGCGGCCCTGAGAAAGGATGGCTCGCTCCATAATATCAGCGCCAAGGTTGAAATTCTTGCTCTTCAGGGCATACGCAATGGCCTCATGCCAGTGGCCCTGATCGGCAAACCAGGCCGCAGCGAGGCAATCAATCGCAGCGATCTGGGCCGGATCCGTTTGCTGCAGGCGCACGCGCAGCAGATCCGCAAACAGATGGTGATAGCGAAACCAATGGCGCTGATCATCCAAAGCAATCAGGAACAGGTTGGATTTTTCCAGGCATTCTAACATTTTCTGTGAATAAGGCGCTGCCACACCCAGCAAAGCGTCGCAAAGCGGGGCAGAGAATTGATCGAGCACCGCTGTCGTCAACAAGAAATGTTGGATCTCCTCTGGCTGATGGCGGACTACCTCCTCAACCAGGTAATCGACCACAAAGCGGTTGCTGCCGCCGAAGTCGTTCACGAACTGTAAAGGATCTTTCCGCCCCTGTAAAGACAGAGCGGCCATCTGCAATCCAACAATCCAGCCCTCCGTGCGGGTTTGCAGGGTTCCAAGCTGTTCCTCATCCAGGCTCAGCTGCATGATTTGATTGAGATATTCAGCCGATTCTTCCGGATGAAATCGGAGGTCATCCTCGCGGATCTCGATAATCTTCCCCAGCGAACGCCAGCGCGCCACGGGAAAAGGCGGATTCGCCCGGGTGAGGAGAACCAAATGGCAAAGGGATGGGAGATGCTCGATCAGGTAGGCCACGGTTTCATGGATGGAAGCGGCTTCGATCCGATGGTAATCATCCAAAACCAAGATGAAATGCTCCCGTCCGGCCGCGTCCTGACCAGCCAAAAGATCATTCAACAGCAGGTTGGTCAGCGCGATTGGATTTGGAGAAGGGAACGCATTCAATTCGGTGAGAGCAGCATTACCAGCGCCTGGAAGGATCTGCTGCCAGGCGGTAATCAGATACCGGAAAAAAAGCGTCCAATCGTGGTCGGAGGTCTCAAGCGAAAGCCAGGTGGCGTGCAGATTCCCCCGGCTTTTGATCCAATCACTCAATAACGTCGATTTGCCAAAGCCCGGGGGAGCAGAGACAAGGGTCACAGGCGTCTGCAACCCCTGGTCTAAACGAGCTATTAATCTGGGCCGGGATATATACGCAGCCGGGGAACGCGGTACAAAGAACCGCGTTGCCAGCAGGGGAGATTGCGCAATATTGAGGGAGGTCTGATTCACAGACATCTTTCATCCTCCCGAAACAAAGACTGATTAATTTATTATCCATTATATAGAAAAAATCGATAACCATAATGACCCACCAGACGAATTCAGTGGACTTTTAAAGAAAGGTCAGAATGAAGTCAATTCGCTGAGTATCTCTATCTGGAGATAGAAGACAGAAAGGGTGGTTTATCTTTACGATCATTATGAAACAAAAGGAGAAAAACGATGTATACAAACCAAAATTCGATTCACAGGCCAATAACACGGATGAAACACGACACGCTTGAGGAGGCCAGATCGAAAGTTGATCCGACCTGGAAGGGAATCTACAAGATTGGCGGAATTTGCCTCTTCCTGGCCGGCATCATTTTCATAACGGTTGCCATCCTCTCTCTAATCCTGGGACCTGCACCCAGCTCTGCGGAACCCTATTTACAAAGCCTGGCCACACATACTCTTCTAGCCCAACTTAATTTCGGGCTTTACGCCCTTTCTGACTTTCTGTTCTTGCCTGTTATTTTGGCGCTCTTCCTTTCGTTAAAACAGATCAACAAGAACGCGATGCTCATCGCAGGCGGGTTGATGGCCCTTTATATCATCTTTGATTTTGGGATTACAGAGCTGAATTCCCTGACGCTTGTCTCGCTCACCCAGAATTACACCGCTGCTGTAAATAATCTACAACGTTCAACCATCCTGGCATCCGCGAACTATGCGCTTGCAACACTGCCTTTAGCCACATTTTGTAGTTTTCTTGTGTCATCCGTTGGCCTGATCATCATTGGCTTTGTAATGTTGAAAGGTGTATTCAACAAACCAACGGCTTTATTAGCGATTGCAGCTGGAACGGAAGGAACGATTGGCGCATTTTATGGAATTGTTCCATCTTTGGCCGCCTTTCTTGTACCGGCCCTCATTACTTACGGATTATGGGCAGTTCTCGGGGGAACCAGATTATTCAAGCTGGGCAGGGTACTGGGTGAAGATCAGGTAAGGGTATAGAAATCTACTCAATCAACGAGAATGAGCGATGAATCAACGATACGAAATAATCATCCGTGGGCAACTGACGCCTGAATGGGCAGTAGTCTTCGATGGAATGGAATTAATCTGCCTGGCCGATGGCAACACCCTAATCAGCGGGTTCATACCCGACCAGGCTGCCCTGTATGGGCTGCTGATGCAGCTGCGTGATTTGGGCATGACATTGATATCCGTAAACCAGGCAAAGTAAGCCGCTGCCCCAGCTTTGCTGCGGTCCGCTTAGCAGGATTAATATAGAGATGAAAATGGAATCGTTTTCTCAGTCTGCACCAGGCAAGTTATTCATCAAAGAATTGGCAATCGGAATGGAAAGCCGATTCCGCTATCGCTTCTTTCCTCCAGATCGAAACGCACAGGCGTCGAACGAATGAAACAATTCTGCATCGCAGCCATCATAATGGCTTCTGTGATCGCATGGGGTATCCCACGACAGCCTGCATTCGCGGGAATGGAATCTGATTTTGCCGTGATCGATAGCTATATCCAGCAGCAAATGCAGAAGGATCACATCCCCGGCGTTTCGCTGGCGATCACCGCCCAAGATCAAATCGTCCACCTGCGCGGTTTTGGCGTAGCCGATCCTTCTGGCAGGCCAATGACTGCACAAACGCCTATGCTACTCGGTTCTTTAAGCAAGTCGTTTACAGCACTGGGAATTATGCAGTTAGTCGAAGCGGGGCAGGTGGATCTGAATACCCCGGTGCAACATTACCTGCCCTGGTTCAGCGTGGGCCCTCCTCCAATTCTTGCGGATGAAGAAGAGGTAGCCTCTGTCATTACTATCCGCCAGCTGCTCAACCAGGTCAGCGGCTTTTCCCGCCGGACCGGGGAGAAGATGGTGACTGATGGCGACACCTCTGACACAGCATTAGAAAGTAATGTGCGCGCCCTTCGTTTGGAACACCTTGACCGGGCGGTGGGATCAAGCTTTGAGTATTCCAATGCCAATTATGTGGTGCTGGGCATGGTCATTCAGGCCGTTAGTGGTCAATCTTACGAAGCTTACGTGCAAGAACACATTTTCAAACCGTTAGAGATGAAAAACAGCTTTACCTCGCAGGCTGAGGTGCAGCAGCATGGCATGTCCAGCGGGTACCAACGCTGGTTTGGGCTCCCCGTGGCTTCCGGCGATATCCCCTATCCACGCGGGATGGTGCCAGGAGGCTACTTGATTTCCAGTGCCGAAGACCTGGGACATTACCTGATCGCGCAAATGAACCAGGGGAGCTATAAAGATACCTCGATCCTGTCACCGCAAAGCAGCCAGGTTTTGTTTACACCTGCCGTAGCGGCGGCGCCGGAAGGGTACCACCAACAGCCATCCGGATCGTACGCGATGGGCTGGTATGTGATGGAAATGAACGGCGCGCCCGTAATCGCTCATGACGGAGACACCCCCACCTTCCATGCTGATATGATCCTGATCCCGGAGGGGCGTTGGGGCGTTGCGCTCCTAATCAATACCAACACGGTGCTGCTTGGGGATGCGATTCGCAGCCTGGCGGTCGGGGTTGCTGGTCTTCTGAAGGGGCAGCAGCCAACACCCACTCCGCCGAGTTTCTCCGCTGTCTTCCTGTATGTGTTTATGACCGGCTTCCTGGGGTTCGAAGTCTTCAACCTGGCCCGCCTGGCGGTCACCTGGCGGCGACCCATCCAGCGAGCCGGGTCACTGCGCACCATCCGGTTCTGGTTCAAGCCGTGTATTTTGCCGCTCCTGATTGGGCTGGCGGTGGCCGGCTGGATGCTGGCGCTGATGCCGGTCCTGTTTCAGGCCTCCTGGCCGGCGATGCTGCTCCACCAGCCAGACCTGTCCTGGGTGATCCTCATGGGCGGAATTTTCGCCCTCGTCAATGGCATCCTGCGCAGCAGCGTCAATGCCTGGAAACTGAACAAGGGTAAGAAAACCAGCCCGAAAACCCTGGCCTTGCCAGGACTGGGATGAATTATCCAACGGAGACTGCGATGAATCAACCATCCATTTACAAAAGTCCACAAGGCAAAGCTAAAATTTTGGCTATTTACGACGACTTTTTGAATAAGCTCGATGTTCCATATGAAGAGCGCATGCTCGATACCCGTTTCGGGGGCACGCATGTTTTGGTTTTTGGGCCAGAGCATGCCCAGCCTGTGGTGGTCACGCACGGCGGAAATTCCATCAATCCGCAGGGGCTGCGCAGCATTTTGCCCATCCTGCAGGAAAACCGCTACCGCATCTATGCGCCGGATACGATTGGGCATCCTGGCAAGAGCGCTGAGACCCGTCTGTCGCCAAGAGACGACAGCTACGGGCAGTGGCTGGCGGACGTATTAGACGGGCTGGGGCTGGACAGGGCCGCCTTCCTGGGTGGTTCGTACGGCGCCGGGATCATTTTGCGCCTGGCCACCTACTGCCCCAATCGCATCACGAAGATGGCCCTGTTTGTCCCTTCGGGCATCGTCAATGTTCCGCTGCCTGCCATGATGTGGCGAATCGGGCTGCCCTTTCTGATGTACCTCATCTTTCCAAGCCAAAAACGCCTGGTGCGAGCCGTCGGCTGGATGGGAGACGATATCGAAGCGGATGTTCTCGAGCTGGTCAAAACGGTGTTTGAGCAGGTCAAGGTGGAAGCGGAAATGCCACGCCCGGTGACAAAGCTGGAGCTGTTGAATTTTCACGCGCCGACGCTGATTGTCGCCGCCGAAAATGATGTGATGTTCCCTGGCGATGCAGTGGTCCGGCGCGCAAAAGAGGTGATACCGAACCTGGTAGCGGCCGAGTGTCTGAAAGGAGTCACCCATTATTCATCCAGCCAGGATATGGCAACCATCCTGAACAGGGTTAGAGGTTTTATGCCATAAGAGCATGGCTGCCGATCACCGGCATGGATCGATCTGCAGATAGAAGACAGGCAGGCTGGTTTATCCCTATGCTGAATCAGGAGGGATAAGAAAGCATGATTTCAGGCATGCCTGCAAACCTCCACTCTGAAGAATAAAACGGATGCACTAAAAAAGGTAGGAGACTCCTGCCAAAAAGGAAAACATGAAAACGTTACTTGCTGGTTCCAATGAGATGGTCCATGCTGCGCCCGCTCGGGGTGCAGGGGGTCGCAGCTGGCAGCGCCGGGCGCCCTACGCGGCAGTCGTCTGGTCGCTGGTCTATGCCGCACTGGGGATCTACTGGGCGGTAAGCGGACGCGGGTTCCCGTACCAACCCGAGCCCAGCCTGGGCGGTCTGTCGCCCCTGGCCTGGCAGTTCGGGCCGGTGGTAGCCTGGATCCTGGTAATTCTGGCTGGCATTCCGGCGGCGGCATTGGGCATGGCGATGTTGCGCGTGGTGCATGGCAGGGCGGCTCGGCTGCTCCTCATCACGGCTGGAATCCTGCTAGCCGGGGGCCTCCTGCTGCTTATGACCGACATCAACCTGCTGATTATGCTTGGTTATCTGCCCTATGCCATCCGCAGCCTCTTTACGAATGCCGGTTTCAGCCAGGGCTACTTCCAGGGTTGGACGCAGTGGACGATGCTCCACCAACTGCTGTGCCTGGCAGGCGGGTTTCTCTGGCTGGCAGGCACCGTCAGCTACAGCCGCCAGAGCGGGGATGCCTGCCTGTACTGTGGTCGCCGCAACGGGCCGGAAGGCTGGCAGGCCCCCAACCGGGCGGCGCACTGGGGCCGGGTCGCCGTGCTTGTGGCGATGGTAGCGCCGGTCTTTTACACCGTCACCCGCTACGCCTGGGCGCTGGGCATCCCGCTGGGGATTAGCGAGCAGGCCCTCCGTCTTGGTCAAGAGAATGGAACCTGGACCTCGGGTCTTTTTCTGGCGACCTTCGGCCTGGTGGGAGGGTTGCTCATGCTTGGGTTGGTGCAGCGCTGGGGCGAGATATTCCCGCGCTGGATGATCGGCCTGGCTGGACGCCGCGTCCCCATTGCGCTGGCAGTCGTTCCCGCCTCGCTTGTATCCGTGTTGCTGATCGTGGGCGGCATTACCATGTGGTCCGCCGTAGACCAGATGAGCGCTGCATCCGTTGCCGGCGGGGCGGATACGACTGGGCGCTTCTGGGAAATGTTCGTCATGGTTGGCCCGATTCTGCTGTTCCCGATTTGGGGCGCAGCGCTGGCAGTGGCGACGCTGGGTTACTATTTCCGGCGGCGCGGTCCCTGCAGCGCATGCGGTCGCGGCGCGAACCAATGAGATAAGGAAGCGCATGGAGAACATTTTGCCACCTAACCTTTTTCCATCGTTCCCAGTACAAATAGCAGTAGCTGCACACGTGATGAATTAGCTGTTCGAAAAGATGAATGGACACAGCAATTTCTTGTCGTGGGTACCGTAAACAAATCGCAAAACGAGATCTATTTCATCCAGGTTTGGATTCTCAATCTGCGTAGAAGGAACAATTGAAACTCGAAGACAGTAAGAAAGGAAAGACCGCATGGCTCAATTCATGATCTATCTAGTCGTTACCCTGGTCAGCCTCCTTATCATCGGGATTGCGGTGATCGCATTTCGCTATACGCGAGAGATTAAGGCCGCTCTACAGCGCATCGACCACCTGGGCAGCCAGGTGATCGATACGAAATACGGGCCGGTCGAGTACGCCCGCATCGGGGAGGGGGACCCGGTGTTGGTGGTGCACGGCGCATTGGGTGGCTTTGACCAGGGTCTCTTCCTGGCTCATAACATCTCCGCGCCCAACTGCCAGATCATTTCCGTCTCGCGCTTCGGCTTTCTGCGCTCGCCGGTGCCGCCTGGCGCGACGCTCGACACCCAGGCCGATGCCTTTGCTGCCCTGCTGGATGCCCTGGAGATCCGGAAGGCGGCCGTCTTTGCCGTCTCAGCTGGCTCTACCTCGGCGCTGCGCTTTGCCGCGCGCCACCCAGAGCGCGTCTCGGCGCTGATCTTGCTCGGGCCCGATGCGCCGGGTGAGTCGTATATGTCGCTGCCGCCACGCTTTCTCTCCAATATTCTCTTCGGAAACGATTTTGTATACTGGGCGATGATCCAGTGCTTTGGGAAGCAGATGCAAACCGTGACCGGCCTGGTGCCCAAAGGATACGTGCTCACCGAGGAATATGCAGCCCTGGTCAGCAAGGTTCAGATCGGCAGCCTGCCCGTCAGCCGACGCATGGACGGCTGGAATTTTGAAACGTATACCTGCGCGAAAGATTTCTGGATGTCCGTGACCCCGGCCAGCCCGTTTCCTTTATCCAAAATCGAAACACCGGTGCTGGTGATTATGGCGGAGGACGATCCGCTTGCGCTGCCCGACAATGTGCGCGCTCTGGCAGAGCAAATGCCCAACGCGCGCCTCTATAGCGTGCCGGATGGCGGACACTTTCTGTTTGGTCATGCAGATGAAGTCAGGGCAGAGATCGCCCGCTTTATCGGCAGCCATATTGTTGAACCGCAAGAGACCACCGCAGCACAGTTTCACGGAACGCGTCCGGAGGATAACCGATGACAAAAATGTCGATCCGAGGCATCTCCCTCAACATGAAAATGCATGGGGCGCGGCACTCCCCTGGCGCTGATGCACGGCGGCCCAGGCGCAGACCTCTACACGATGATGTCCTTTAAACCATTAGCAGATCAATTCACCCTGGTCTTCTATGACCACCGCTGCAATGGACGGTCGGAAGGAGCGGATGTCTCAAGCCTGACCTGGGAGAACCTGACGGCCGATGCCGACGCTCTGCGTGAGAAGCTGGGCTTTGAAAAGTGGGCTGTGCTCGGGCATTCCTTTGGCGGATATGTCGCCCTCGAGTATGCCCTGCGCTACCCCAACCGGCTTTCCCACCTGGTGCTGGTGGATACGGGTGGCGACAGCCGTTGGGCGCAGGAAAATGCCCCACAAGTGCTGGCGCAGCGCGGGTACAGCCCAGAAATGGTGACACCTGGCCCGCCGTTTCTTGAACGGCCAGATTGAGCCAGGCGAGATGTTCCCAGACCTGATGAAGTTAGGCAAAGCCTACACCGACCACGTCAGCCCCGGGCAGATACCTCATATGATTCTGACCGGTTTGCAGACGAAACTGAGACCCGAAGCCCTGATCTACGGCAGCAACCCATTTACTCAAGGGCTGGTCGGTCATGGACCGCCTCAACGAGATCAAGGCGCCCACCCTGATCCTGGCGGGCCGCGAAGACTTCCAGTTCCCACCCGAACACCAGCAAGAACTGGCCGCCGGGATACCCAACTCCCGCCTGGTGATCATCGATCGCGCCGGTCATAATGTTCAGGATGAGCAGCCGGGCGAAGTCCTCCGGGTTATCCGAGGGACTTTTTGGCAATCGCCCCTGCCGGCAGCGCATGATAATGTCTTGAACGCATCGATCGAATGGAGGAAATCTTCCGATGAATTCTAAGAAAATCCTGCTGGGATCTTTGTTGGCCGGTGGATTGCTGGCACTCGCCCGCCTGGCATTTGCACATTCCGCTTCCTCAAAGCCAACCTCGCAATCCTCTACTTATGCTGCATTGGACGCCTACATCGAGGAACAGAGGCTCCGGCTGCACATCCCGGGGATCGCGCTGGCTGTCATCGAGGGCGACCGAATTGCCTATACGCAAGGCTTTGGCCTGGCCCGCCCTGGCGGTGAGGCGCCCTGCCCCCAAACACCCTTCTTTATCGGCTCGCTCACCAAATCGATCACGGCCACGGCGGTGATGCAGCTCGTCGAGGCCGGCAAGGTCGAGCTGGATGCCCCAGTGCAGCGCTACCTGCCCTGGTTCCGCGTCGCCGATCCCCAGGTTTCTGCCAGGATGACCGTCCGCCACTTGCTCAACCAGACCAGCGGCCTACCCACCGGGGCAGGGTCTGTTATTCTGGCTGATTTCGACGACAGACCAGATGCCAGCGAGCGCCAGGTGCGAGCGCTTTCAAGTCTCAAAATCAACCGCCCGCCCGGGGCGAAGTGCGAGTACAGCAACCTGAATTACAACATCCTGGGCCTGATCATCGAGGCTGCCAGTGGTGAAACGTACGCCACATACATCCAGAACCACATCTTTGATCCCCTGGAAATGGCCCACAGCTATTCCTCCAAAGCAAAGGCCAGGCAGAATCGGGTCTGGCGATGGGTCACCGCCACTGGTTCAGCCTGCCATTCCCTGCCCCCGACCTGCCCATTCCGCAGGGTTCGCTTGCCTCTGGGCAGCTCATCTCCTGCGCGGAAGACATGGCCCACTACCTGATCGCCCATCTCAACGGCGGGCGCTATGGGCAGGCGCAAATTCTTTCCGCGGCGGACATCGAAGAGCTGCATCACGGGGCAGTAGACTTCAATATGATGGGCGTCTCGGCGGGGCGCTATGGCATGGGCTGGTTTGATATAGACCTGGGGCCAACCAAAACGTACTCCCACAGTGGCAACGTGCCCGATTTTTCGGCCTTTATGGCGCTCCTGCCCGAACAGAAGAAGGCCGTCATCCTGCTCTTCAATGCGGACCCGTATGGAATGCCCCCGGTTACGGAGGAGGTTGGGATGGGTGCGACCGCCCTGCTTGCCGGTCAGCAGCCCGGCCCGGTCCGGCTGGACTTCATCCAGTGGATCATGCGCCTCCTGCCGCTGATACCCATATCTCCAGATCGTGGACATCATCACTACCCTGCGGTGGATATCCCGCTGGCGCCGGAGCTCAGAGCTTCGCCCGGGCAGCCGCCAACTGTGGAGTGAGCATCTCCTACTTCCGCTGATCCCTAACCTGGCCCTCGCGACAGCCCTGATATCCCTGCGTGCCAGCGGGCTGATTCGCTTTTTGCAGCTCTTTATGCCCGACCTGGCCTGGATTGCCCAGGTCAGCGGCGCAATCGCCACGGTTTGGGCCATCCTGCGCACCGGACTGATTCTCGGGTCGCAGCCAAAGACTCATTCGCCAAAACCGTTAGGATGACGGGAACAACCGGCAAAAACTGTTTTTTGAAAGGTATTGGAAACATACCATGAATCTATCCCCCTGGATCACCTTGCCTGGCATTGGCAAGATCGTTATCGCTCTGGCTTTTATCATCTTCGCCCGGCGTCAGGGCGGCTCCTGGCGCTACCTGGGGTTTGGCGCGTTGATGTGGATTGTGACGGTTGGCGTCAAATTTTTGGTGGGGACCCAGCTCAGTCCGCTGGTTAGCCAGTTGCTTTACGTTCCGGATGCGCTTTTCGCGCCTGGAAACCTACTGCTTTATGTTTATGTTGGCGTACTGACTGGGATCACCGAAGTCCTGCTGACCTGGCTGCTCTTGCGCTACACCCGTTTGGGCCGCGTATCGTGGGCGCAGGCGCTGGCGTTCGGGATTGGTTTTGGAGCATTTGAGGCGCTCTATCAGGGAATCCCAAATCTCATTTCCACCCTATCGGCCCTGGCGGCGCCTCAGGCAGTATCGGAAGCGGCACTCAGCTCCCTCCAGCTGCTCAATGACCCGCTCTTCAGCCTGGCTCCGGCCACCGATCGCTTTGCCGCAACCCTTGTGCATATCTTCGGCAGCGTGCTCCTGTTCTATGGAGTAGCTTCCAGTCAGACACGCTGGTTGTGGGTTTCTTTCGCCTTAAAATGCCTGGTGGATGCCATCGCTACTTTTGCCATTCTATTGGGTACCCCTACGTTGGCTGTGCTCTGGTTGCTGGAGGCTGTGCTTCTTGTGATTGGATGTATCTCCCTGTGGGGTATTATCCAAATTCATCGCCGCTATGCTCTGGCCCAATTCGCTGGTCCAACCGCGCAGACAGGTTCTTTATTGATGAACACGTAGGGTTTTTAGGAGGACAATCCCATGCCGGGGCTCATCTCAGAAAGTGATGCGGTCTATGCCTTTGATATCGTCAGGAAAATTTGCGCGCAGGTAGGCCCCGGTTTGCCGGGAAGCGCTCAGGAGCGGGAACGGGCCGAAATGCTGAAGCGTGAAATGGAAACGCACCTGGGCCCCGCCAACGTTGCCATGGAGGAATTTGATGTAGCTCCAGGCGCCTTCTTAGGCTCGCAGCGTATGAGCGCCATTTTCATTCTGGTTGCCGCGCTGTTGAACCTATCCATCGGGCAATTCCCCGGAATCCCAGCCTGGGTAACTGCCGCTTCCGCGCTGGCATTCTCGATCATCCCGGGATTGCTGTTTATCTTTCAGTTCATCCTGGCCTTGGAAGTCATCGATCCTTTTTTCAAGAAGGAACCATCATTCAATGTGATCGGCACCCTGCGCAAGCCCGGAACCCAAAATGTGAAAAGATTGCTCATTTTGAGCGGGCACCACGACAGCGCCTGGGAAAACAACTGGATTCGCATAATCGGCTACGGATTCTTTTTCGCTTCCGCGACCTTTTTTCTCGGGCTGATCGTCCTGCCGGTGATGAGTTTCATACAACTCATAGGCATGATCTCCGGCAGCCTTGAAATCGTTCGGACCGGTACCCTGGGCTGGCTCCTGCTGGTCTTCCCAATCGTGCCTTCCATTATCTTTGCAATGTTCTTTCATCAGAGAGGGAAAAACGGAGGCGTTGTGCCAGGCGCGGTGGACAATCTCTCGGCCAGCGCTCTTACCGTGGCATTGTGCAGGTTCCTGGTACAAAACCCCGCTGATATTCCGGAGGATACAGAAATCCGCTTCGTATCCTTCGGCAGCGAGGAAGCAGGACTGCGAGGCTCGCGGCATTACGTAGAGCGCCACCTAGCCGAGCTGAAACGCCTGGATGCGCGCCTGCTCAATATAGAAATGGTCGCTTATCCTGAAATCACCATTCTCAGATCAGACAAGAACGGCGTCGTGAAGGCTTCGGCGGAGATGGTGAGAAGCGTGGTCGCGGCGGCGGAACGCGCCGGGGTCCCTTATAAAGTGCAGGCTGCTTCCCTCGGGACCGGAACGGATGCAGCCCCCTTCAGCCAGGCCGGCCTCAAGGCTACGACGCTGGTCCCCTTCAAAATGCCGCAGCAAATGGTTGCTTTCTACCATCAGAGGTGGGATAGACCAGAAAATATGACCCTGGAACCGTTGATCAATGTGCTGAAGCTCACCCTGGAGTGGGTGCGCTGTGGTGGGGAATAGGGTCCACCCTTAAGAGGAGAGGATTTCATACGAGACAGTCGCCGGCCCGTCGGTGGTAATGGAAGCATGCACAAAGTAGGTCGCTTTTGCGCTGCAGACCGCGCTTGAGCCCTCTTCGCGTTCGATGTTTATGGATGCAGCCGTAAGTTTTCCGGCAGGCGTGCTGCTGTCGTCATTGACCCAAATCTTCACGTAGAACGCGTTCCCATTTACACCGCCCTGGATGGGCATTAACGGCCCATCCCTTTTCTGCAAGCCCCAATCGGACCGGTAACTACCATTTTCGACCGGAGAGGTCATGCCAACGCTGATGTTCACGGTTTGGCCGGGCGCGACCGTTTGACCCTGCGGAATAAACAAATAGCCTGGTGATTGGGTCATAAACGTTCCGGATACCTGAGACACCAGATATCGGTCGTCCCAGGTACAGGAGCCGGTGTTTTTCAGCGTCCAGGTTTTTGTGAAAGCGGTATTGGGGGCGTAGGTGGTTCCGTCCAGACCGTCATCGGTGATGTACTGCGCTGAATCCTGGCATCCCACTGCAACTGCATGTGCGGAGGTTGCGGCCGGCTGTACGATTTCGGCCTGGGTGGCTGTCAGAGGAACAGAAGTTGCTGTAACAACAGCCTGTGTGCGTGTTTGCGCCGGTAGAGCCGGCTGTGCTGGAACTGTCGCTATGGTGCTGGCTGCCTGAGGGGGCTGGGCAGTCGGCTGGACAACCACGACCAGCGGCGAGCAGGCGGTAATAAAGACCAGCAGGCCGAGGATCAAATATTTGGTGAGGGATGTTACATTCATTTTTTCTCCTGATCACATGGATCATCCGCCTTTTTGAATGATCTGAAATTGAAGTATCGTGATACCCAGCCCGTGCAGCCTGCGCACCAGCCCGACGATCCCTGATTGATCGGTGTGCATCATGAGCACGGAGATATCTTCCATCTGCTGTGTCTCATCAACGATGACCTCTGCCGAACCGTCGAAGCTACTCAGCCAGGCCACATCAACTCGACCCCTTACTTCAATTCGGTAGTGTGTTGCTGAGTCGAATAAGGGTTGCGCATTTTTCATGGTTTACCTCTTGCATTCACCGACTCATCCTAACGAGGCAACCACCCCAGGATGACAGCCAGGACGATCACCACAAAGAACCCTTCTATACCGTGCACGATGACCCCCAGCCAGTAGCTGCGAAAACGCCTGGTGGGCCAGGTCATCCCCAGGCTACCCACAATGGTGCTGAGCATAATCCAGGGTTTATGCAGGTGATATAGACCGAAGAGAACGGCGTTTGCCACCCAATCGTACTTTCCAAAAACCCCTTGCATCTTTGGCAGGAGGATGCCGCGGAAGATCAGTTCCTCGCCCAAGAAATAGTTGAGGATTATAGCGACCAGAGTAACTCCCAGGAGCCACCATTGGCCCTTAAATTCGGGGGCAGCCAATTGGGTGATATCCATGTACGGGGCAGGCTGCAGAGCAGGAAACAGCCAGGTCATCGGCGCATCCAGATAATTCCCAATTACCATACCCACCAGAATAAAAGAGAAAAGGATGCCAGGCAGCGCCCACCAGAGGAGGCGTGGATTCGGCTGGCCGGTCTTTGGATCAAGCGGGGTTTGCAGCCAGATCCGCTGGCGTATGGCGCTCCAGCGCAGCGTGCCGAGCTCGCGGTACAAGATCACCAGGCATACGATCATCTCCCAGCCCATGCCGGCGATCATCATCAGCCAATAAGTAATGCCAGGATGCAGCGGGCTGTAAGGGATGATGGCGGGAGCGACCACCCAACCGAGCAGCGCCATGGGCAAGGCTACGAACGCCCATATACCGAGGATATGCCCGAGGGTGTATTGATCTACTTGTTCCGCCTCAGTGCGGCTCATCCGATCCTGGTTTGCCTGGTGTGAAAGTGTATTTGTTGTCATTTTATTCTCCATTTATCTGATTTCTGAACAAAGGTTGTCAGCCTTTTCGAAGATCGAGTTTTTTATGATTGGCTGGCGGGGGGCGGAGGATCTCCCCGCCAGCCTTGAAACGTTTGGCCTCTAGAACCTCCAACCTAACAGGTTCCAGTAGTTCAGGAACCATACAAAAGCGACCGCCGCAACCGTTATGAGCGTGTAATATACGCGGGCGGCGATGCCCCAGTAGCTGTTCTTCCAGGCCAGCACTGTGTAGACCAGCGCACCGGCGGTCAGCACAGCAGCCAGGACACCCAGTCCCAGCACGATCTGATAGAACATTGAGACGCCGAGCGATACGCCGTACATTTGCAACGTATTGACCCACTGCACTGTGCCGGCGACGAACAGCAGGTTCAGAACACTGATACCCACGATAGTCCAGCGAGCCACGCGAGCCCCACCAGGCGCAGGTTTCCGGTCATCGCTCACGCGGCGGTTCCGAATATAGCGGATCAATCCTACAGGGAGGATGGATAGGAAGATCAAGACGCAGCCCAGGAGCAATGCCATGTTGAAACCAGACGTTTCGTACCAGTCCAGTTTTTCAAAAGAAAGCATGGGCGTCAGGTCGGTAAACAGGTGGGTAATTTGTCCGCGGTTGTCCTCCCGAAAGGCGATGCTGTACGGACCGTCGACCTGGTGGAAGGTAAGCGGCTCCACCTCGACAAACCGCCACGCGCCCCACGGCGTGATTAAGAGCAGTGTGCCATCGCTGGATTGACTGATTTCAACTGCGCCGCCCATGAGTCCGGAGACCTTTTCGAGTGTGGTATAAGAACCCCGCGTGTCTCGATAGCTGCCCACGAACCGGCCGCCCCGCTTCGAGAAATCTGCCGGAGGCTGGATTGGCTCGACCGCTGGCGCGGGAAAGTAGTGGTCGAAAAATGCTCGCTGGAACCCAAGATGTTGGATGGTCAGTTCCGCACCACCCAGGCTGTTGTAAGCCGCATATATACCCAATTTCTGCTCGGGCAAAAGCAGCAGCAGGGTTTGCATCGGCTCCGCTTCACCGCTGTGCCCGATCGTTCGCTGGCCGTTGTCGCTAAAATCAAAAAAGCCGTAGGTGGTGCCCAAGAGGCGCGGGCCAGGCGTGTACAGGGTGCTGTGCATTTGGTGCGCCGTATCTTCTTTCAGGATGCGTGCCTCAGCAATGTTTACGTCGCTGTAACGGCCGTTCTGCAGGTGGGCGATCATGAAACGAGCCATGTCTGTGGCGCTGGCTCCCATTCCACCGGCCGGCAGGGCCATCCACTGACCGATTAAGTCGGGGTATACCTGAAAGGCGCCATCCGCATACGCGTATCCCACGGATGCTCGTGCGCGAAGTTCCGGCGGCACCGGCCAATGGGCCGTGGTGTGCGCCATGCCCAATGGGTCCAGAATATGTTCCTGAATGTACTGGTCGTAGAGCTGGCCCGATACCCGCGCTACGATGTACCCCGCCAGGGCTGCACCATAGTTTGAATAAGCCGCACGATCGCCAGGCGGACGAACCCGCGCCGGTATATGGGAAGCCATCCATTCGCGCCAGGGCATCACATCCTTGCTATCCAACGCCAGGTTCTCGAAATGCAGGTCTTCAAACCCTGCCGTATGGGTCAACAGGTGCTTGAGGGTGATCGGTTGAGGGTAAGTATTCGGGATCCGAAAGTCGAGATAGGTGTTGATATCCGCGTCCAGATCCAGATTTCCCTGCTCGGCGAGCTGCATCACCGCCGTCCAGGTGAACAGCTTGGTGACAGAGCCAATGCGAAAGATCGTCTGTTCGGGATCGACCGGGATGCGTTTCTCCAGGTCGGCGTAGCCGTAGCCTTTGGCGAACAATAACTGGCCGTCTTTGACGACAGACACGGCTGCTCCGGCAATGTGGTGCTCTGCCATCTGCTGACCGAACAACTGATCCAGGAAGGCTTCCAGTTCGACGGGGTCAGCCGGGCCTTTTGGTTGGGATGACGCAGCGGGTCCACTCCTGCCCGGCACGACCTTGTTTTCCTGAGCCCTTGCTGATCCAACCACCGATAACAGGACCGCCAGGATCAAAATCATCGTTGTAGAGAACGCCATGAATTTCTTCAAAATGATTTGGTTATCCATTTTCTTTATCCTTTATCCAATATTTCCGCCAGATATCACTTAGGGGATTAAACTCATAGCGATTGAAGCGCCGGATGGCTACGGCGATAAAAATGACGCAAGAGACGACCGTCGATATCAACGGCAGCCACGAGAACACCGGCGCACCGGTCATAAAAGCAACCGACAGGGCGCTCATCTGTTCTGGAGCCGGACTAAAGGTCAGCAGCAAAGGTGAGATATAGATCAGGGCGGGGACCAGGCTCGTCCCCATCCAAAAGAAAAAGAAAAGGGCCATCGGTACCGCGATTACCACACCCGATGATTCAGAGAGCGTCCCCATCATCAGCACCAACGCGATCCAGTAGAAGGTGTGCAGTGAAACCATCAACAGCCCGGCAAGAAACCCGAAGGGAGAAAGCCACCCAATGCTGCTAAATAATCCCAGGGTGATATAGAGGATCAAGCCAGGCATGATCACCGAGGTGAGCAGGATGGCGATTGAATTGACCACCAGCCGGGAGACGACAAAAGCCGTACGTGTAACCGGTTTGGAGAGCACCCAGGCCGCTGTGCCGGCGTGCTTTTCACCGACCAGGACCCGCTGCATGATGATCATCACCCCAAAGGCGACGAACATCCCGCCAAAGATTCCGTACATGAACAGGATTGGGGGACCCTCCTGTCCGCTTTTGGCTGCTTCAGCAGATCCAATGATCATGATGACCATCAACATGTTAATAATCAAAAACCACAGAATGAGGTGTTTCCACCACTTGGAGGATTTGAACCAGGCCGAGTACTCGCCTTGCAGCAAGTTACCCAACCCCCGCATCCAACCTTTTTCTTGGACAGGTTGAAACTGAACCGATGCATTGGCGCTCATTTCTGATTCCTTTCAATGATATTGATGAATATATCCTCCAGATTTTGTTCTTTGCGACCGAAGTTGGAGATCTTCAATCCGCTTGATACCAGCAGGCTCATCAGCTGGTCTTTCGCAATGGCTTCGTCCGTGACGCTCACCTGCCAAATGATCTGGTCCCGTTCCTGGCTGACCTCGATCCCGGAAATCCAGGGTTGCTGGCGAATGTGGGCGTAGGCACGCTGGGCATCGCCTGCCAGTGTTACGGTGTAGATCGTATCGCCCGTACCTGCCAGCAGTTCTTCGATCGATGACTGTGTGACCAGTTCCCCCTGGTTGACGATCGCAACCTGGTCGCTGACCCGTTGTACATCGTCCAGGATATGGGTGCAGTAGAAGATCGTGGCATATTTGCGGATGCGGGACATCACTTCGAGCACATCACGCCGTCCCTGCGGATCCAGGCTGGCAGCGGGTTCGTCCAGGATCAACAGGTCTGGATGGTTAACCTCTGCCTGGGCGATACCCAACCGCTGGCGCTCGCCCCCTGAAAAGCCCTTAATCGGCCGGTCTGCCTTGCTCTCCAGCCCAACCAGTTCGATCATCTCATTCACGCGCTTGTCGATCATCGATTGAGGCCCGGCATAGAAGAACCTGGCCGTGTATTCCAGCGTCTGGCGGGCGGTCATGTGTTCGTAGAAACGGGTATCTTGCGGCAGGTAGCCGATGTTGGCGCGGATGTCGACGCTATCGTGGAGGATATCCATGCCAAAGATTTGGCCGCCCCCGCCGGTCGGTTTTATCAAGCCGAGCAGCAGCTTGATCGTGGTGGTTTTGCCGGCGCCATTGGGCCCCAGGAAGGCGAAGATCGATTTTTGAGGGACTCTCAGATCGAGCGATTTAAGCGCATGTACTGCGCCAAAAGATTTGCTCAAACCTTCAGTATTGATTACCAATTCATTTGAATTCATGCTCTTTTCTCCTATGAGTATCATGGTTCGCAAGGATCACGCTTCAATGTCTGTAAGAGGCCGAAGACGCGGCTGCCGCTTCTACTTCCAGTTTAATTTGGCCGATACCGGGCTCCATATCTACTTGCATCGTCACAGGCGACACGCCGTAGGCAGCGTTGGTGAAGACGTTTTCATCCTGCGTCAGGCCGGTGGCCTCGATTTTGCTCGGACCTTCATCAACCTTGACGCGGACACCAACGTTCCTGGGCAGCCGCACGCTGATGTTCGCAGCGCCGGATTTGATGGTGACCCTCAGGTCACGCGCCCAGTCGCCGCTCAGGTCCACCGCGTATACGCCTGCGCCCAGATTGACAGTGAGACCGGTCAACGATAAGCCAGCCAGTTGCAGACCGCTGGCCCCGCCGCCCACAATGACACTGAGATCCAAAGGCACCCTGTCGGAAAGGCGCAGGTCCCACTCATTCCGGAAGTCCGTTATGCCAGACAAGTCTGGGATGCCGCTGGCCTTGGGCTGCCGAACAACGAGCGTGCCATTCGTATATTTCACTTCTGGCTTCAGCCTGGCGACGTTATAGGTGAAGTCGGCCTCCAGCAGCTTTTGGGCGCCACCCGTCACCTGCAGGTCGCCGGCGCCCATATTGATCTCGACGCGGACAGACCTGGCATCTCCTAGCTCGACCGATTGGGACTCAGTCCGTAATGCGCCGACCCTGGTTTCCGAACCGCAGCTGGCGAGCAGCAGCGCTGCAAAAAGTACGAGGTTGATCAAAAGACGGTTTGCTTTCATCGTTCGCTTTTCCTTTTTCTCTTTATTTAGTTCCATTTCGATTTCGCTCTACAGGTGCAGGTCTACAGGTAAACAGGTCGGGTTGATTCGCTGCACTTCAGCCGAACTTTACCTGACCCGGCTCCGTCGAATGCGGCGTACCACCAACACGACGCCCAGGATGAGCAGCGCTGGCAGAAGCACCATCCCCCCCACCAGCAGTTTGGCGATCACGGGCAGGCTCATGCTCGGTTTGAAGCTCAGCGGCTGGTATATATACAGGGAGTCGTCTCCAACGCCGGTATCATAGTAGCTGATGATCAGCCGCTCGAAGGCCTTTGGTTGGATCGTATACTCATCGTCAACATGGCTAAATTCCGGCAGGAGCACGGTCTGTGCCTTGTGAAAGTAAGGCCTGGCTTCATCCAATGCATTGGGTGGCGTGGAGAAGTCAAATGTTCCATTGACGAGCAGCATCTCGACATCACTCTCCTGGAACTCGCGCAGGTCTTTATCGATCAGCTCAATCGGCCATTCTACAACCATCGGCCAGATCATTTCTGACAGCGGCGCGCCCAGGATCGTATCCCCCAGGTTGATGCTCTCGATACCACCATACTTCTCTATTTCAGTCGTCCCGCCTACGTTGAAGTATTCGCCGTATATAAGCTGGTCTGCTGGAAACAGCATTGGGACCATCAGGTTTGCCATCGCCAAACCGGAGGGATCGCCTTCAGCCGCCGCCAGATAGGCGTCGAATGCCATTGCCATATTCGGGTTGGAAAAGAGCATGAATTGGGTATACAGGCGGATCGTATCTGAGTCGATGTTGAAAAACAACCAGCGCTTCGGCATGTTGTGGGTGACGGTGTACATGGTCTGGGCTAAATTACTTGTCCGGCTGCTGCAGGTCGCATCCTGAGCGCACAACTTGCTGAGCTTTCCGATCATCTCGTCATAGACAGCCCGGTTGAAAATGAAGTGGCCGGGAGTGTTGACGCCGATCAAGACGAGCCGGTGCAGGCTATCTGGATGCATATATGCGTAAATCTGGGCTACACGGGTGCCGTAGCTTTCGCTAAACAAGTTAATCGAGCCATAGGCCAATGCCTTACGGGCTGCTTCCATATCCTCGATAACGCCGGGGATCGTGTAGCCCGACAGGTCAACACCAGTTTTCTGGAGGTCCACAGCGCACTGCTTGCTAGCAGCTACATACTCTTTGTTTGCCTGTTCGCTCCATAAGTCTTTGCCCATGTTGGCTTTCAACAGGCGGCCCACATCGGGACATGAGAGTACCACCGTGCCCTCCACCCCGCGGTAACCCACCAACACAACGTCATGCTTTTCAAGCAGCCAGGCCGGTGGTGCCCAAGTAAGGTTTGATCCACCCGGGCCGCCCACCAGCCAGAACACGGGTTCCGCGGGGTTCGGCCCGCTGGCGGGGATGCGCACTACGGGCAAGCCAATCAGGCGGGATCCAGCCTTGTCCCAATTCTCCGGGACCACCAGCGTTCCACACTCGGCGTTGTACTTTGTTTTAGTTCCGGCCGGTTGGTGTTCGCAAGCTTGCATACCGATCAGTTCGCCAGCTTGAGCGCCCTCCGGAACTGCTGGGCTTGAGGCAGCCTTGGGATTGCAGGCGACAAGCAGCATCGCCGCGATAACTCCGATGGCAATCAAAAGATGGTTTGTTTTCATCGTTCGTTTCTCCTTTTTCTCTTCAAAAGAGATCCTTTTTGTTTACATTCTATGGATGCGGGTAAAAAAAAGAACCACATAATCATGTGGTTCCAAAACCGATAAATATGTGGTTTCGCGGATGGGGTCAGATCAAATTCATCTCTCGGGCTTTCTCAATCGCCTGCACCCGTTTTTTGACCATCAATTTACTATAGATGTTCTTGACGTGAAATTGAACCGTGTTCAAGCTGAGAAAGAGCTGCCGGCCAATCTCTTCGTAGGTCAGTCCCCCGGCCAGATAACGCAGTACTTCGAGCTCGCGCTCGCTTAATAGCGCATCGTGCCTATCTCCGTTTTCGGGTTTCATGGGTCCGCAGCTAAAGGCTTCCAATAGGCGGTTGGCATACAGGATCACAGCTTCGTCTGCCAGTCGGGATTTAATCTCTTCCAGCAATGGCTGCAGGGGTTCACATTCATCCAGGAAGATGCGGAAGAGGCCCGTAGGAGCTGCTGCCTTTAACCCACCCTCGAGCATTTTGAGCGCCTCATCCTTCATCCCTGCGGCCTGGTACAGCAGGGTTCTGGCGATGGCAATTTCCACAACCGGGCTAACGAAAGCATGAGTTGCGGCGAAATCTTGCTGGCGCTCGAGGTAAGCTTGAACGTTATTGAGTGTATATAAGATAGGGATGGATACACCCACCTTCCCTTTTGCCAGGCGCGCAAGAACGTGAGCCGCGCTAATATAGCTCTCGAAATAGGCGGTGCTCATCGGGTCAACGCTGTGAATGACAGCCAGCTTTTCGAACGCAATCCCTATCTTGTCCAACCAGGTCCGGGCATCTTGCTGCACATCTGGATCATTGAACCAATAACACATCGAAAGGCGGTGGCGCAAAGCCTGAGCATAGAATGCGCCTTCCGGCCAGACCTCTTCGAGGGTCTTTACAGCTTTCAACATGGCTGGCCGGTCCCCGCGGATGGCGCGTAAGCGCGCCAGGGCGGTATAGCCTGTAATGGTTGCCTCATACTCCCCTGTCCAGCGGATTAAATCGAGCCCTTCCATCAATACCGGTTCGGCTGCCTCCAGGCAGTTGTATTCTAAAAGGATGCTGCCCTTTGAGATATTCAGCGCGCCGATCGGTGGGAAATTATGACCGGCCAGGATCTTATTGAATCGTGCGATGTTCGTTTCACAGATATTCAGAGCTTCTTGCAAGCGTCCCGTCAGAAGTGCGATGATCACCAGGTTGATCGGCCCGTAGATGGCGGCGTATAAATTGCCTCCAGCCAAACCATCCTCCAGGGTTTGTTGATAGGCAAGTTCAGCCGCCGGCAGATCCGCCAGCGCCAAATAGGCGTAGCCGATGTTCAAACCATTCACACTGCGAATCCCCCTTTCCTGCTCCGGCAAGAGCTGCTGGGCTTTATGGGAAAGGGCGATCAGCTTTTCCGGTTTTTCGCCCTTCAGTCCCGGCGATCGCAGTAAATAAGCCCGGATGGTGGCCGCGTGTCCGGCGACCAGATCGCGCAGCGCTTCCCCGGCATTCGCCTGATCCAGGGCTTGCTCAGCATCTTGTAAAGCCAGCTCTGCCTCGCCTCTGCGCCTGTCTCGCAGCATCAAGGCCAACGACCATGCCTTGCTGATGCACAGCATGGGAGCAGACAGCAGGACCTCTTTCGGCAGCCGTTCGAACCATCCCATAACCCTGGCGACCTGGCCTTGATACAACATGGGTATGGCGTTCTGCTCGATCAGGTGAGTTGCCTGAGTTAGATCGGGATTTTGCAGTGCATGTTCGACCGCGGCCTGGATATCCCCATTATCCGCGTACCACTGGCTGGCGCGACTGTGAAGGTCAGGCAGTAAGTTCGGCTGCGAGCGAGTCAGTTGGCTGCGCAGCAGGTCGGCGAAAAGATGGTGATAGCGGTACCAGCGCCGTTCTTCATCCAGGGGGATGACGAACAGATTGGCGGTTTCCAGATGCGCTAATACCCTGTCGCTGTCATTCCGCCCGGACAGCGCATCGCACAATGAACCACTTAGGCGGTCGAGGATGGAAGTTTGCAGTAAGAAAGTCCGGATATCCTCCGGCTGCTGCTGGATCACTTCGCCGGTCAGGTAATCCAATATATGCCGGTGGCTGCCCGAGAAATCGGCAATGAACGATTTCAGGTCGGCTTGTTTTTGCATCGACAACCCGGCCAGCTGCAAGCCCACCACCCAGCCTTCGGTGCGACCCTCCAACGCATATAAATCTTGTTCGGAGAGGGCTAATCCCATCACGCCTCGCAAAAAAATATCCGTCTCCGCCTGGGTAAACCGCAGATCCCTGGCGCGGATTTCATTGAGCTGATCGCGGGCTCTCAGCCTGACCAAAGGCAGATCGGGGTCTTCGCGGGTGGTGATCACCAGGTGGAGTTGGGGGGGCTGGTGATTTAGCAAGAATTCCATAACCTCAAAAACAGCCGTCTCTTTGATCAGGTGATAATCATCCAGCACCAGGATCAGTGGATCCGTACGAAGAGCAATCTCATTAAGAAAGCCCGTCAAGACAATCTCCACCGCCGGAAGCTGTGGAGATTGGAGGGCGCTGCGTAGAAGTTCACCGATTTCCTCGTCTACCTTCAGGAACGCGGCTGCCAGGTAAGCCAAAAAGCGCGGCAGGTCGTTGTCGGCTTCATCCAGGGACAGCCATGCCACCGGAAGCCCGATCTGCTTGAGCCAGTCAACCACCAGGGTGGTTTTCCCAAATCCGGCTGGCGCTGAGACCAGGGTCAGCTTGCGTTTTGTGGACAGTCCCTCGTTCAATAATTGGACCAGGCGCGGGCGCGGCACCAGGTTGGACCGGAGCGGAGGGATAAAAAGTTTGGAGGTTAACAGCTCTGCGGGCATAGAGTTACCCTTTGCTACCAACAGCTTATCAGATGGAAGCGGTATCAGGCTGCCCTATTTTCCGTATTCTAGCTTGAAGCGGGATTAATAATCCTATGGCTATCACTGCCAGACAACCGCCGATGATAAAGGTGGGACCAAAACCAAAATTTTGCAGCAATGTTCCTGCCGCCGAAAAACCAATCATTCCACCGATCCACCCTGCTGAACCGAAAACCGCCAGACCTTTACCCAACGATTCATTGGGGATCAGGTCGGTTACCAACGCGTTCCCGATTCCGGTGCTTCCCGTCGCGATCCCATGAAGCGCAAATACAGTCCAAAAGTTCCAGAGCGCTTTAGAAAAGGCTAGCAGAATTATGGAAGCAAATGTTGCCAGATATCCTGTAAAGAGGAGAGTCTTCCGACCGAACCGATCGGAGAGCCAGCCCATCAGCAACGGGAACGGCATCGCAACCAGACCGCCGATTGCGCCCGTACTGGCAATTTCAAGCGGGCTAAATTTCAAGTTATTCATCATAATTGACCGAATCAGCACAACGAAAAACCCCGTAATGGAAGACAAAATGGTGGCTGTAAACAACAAATAAAAGTTTTTCCCCAACCCAGGCAGTGTTTGATCCGGTTTTTTTTCTACCCTCGACTGCTTTACATCTTTTTCTTTCAAAAGCAACGCCATCAGGGGCCATAAGGTCAGGCAGATGGATAGACTATTGAACATAGCGGTGTACCCCCAGCGGGCCACCAGCCAGCCGGATCCCAGGTTGCCGATCAATGCACCCAACCCATTTGTCAGAGCGAGGATACCGAAGATTTTGCCACGTTCATTCGCACCGGAAGATAAGCCTGCCAGAATGCTGATCAATGTGAATCCCATCCCGCCACAAAACCAGAGGCATGCAGTGAGTATCGCAAATCCCCAAACCGTACTCACCTGACCCATCAGCCAGGGTGTTGGAATGGCGATCAGGCCCGCAATAATCAACGGAAGTTTCCGGCGGTGAAGCCTGTCTGATACCCACCCAGCTGATAATGTGCCCAGAGCAATGGCAATATATGTAAAGGCAAGGGAGAATCCTACAACAGCGGAGTTCGCCCCCAATTGGGCGACATAAACAGGAAGCAACGGGATCAGACCCAATCCCACGATCCAGGGAACCAGGCTGCAAAAGAAGAGTGAAACAAGTTGTTTTCTACTTATGCTCATAGCCCTCTCCAATTTCTATCCTATGGAGGTAACCAGTGCGTAACGAATCTCGGCTGCCAACCGCCTAAGGTTTGCTGTTATCCTGGCCAGGAGAAACCGACCGCTGGCTGCAATCAGGATGGATAAGCTAACGCATGCTATTCCTCGATCCGGTGCGGATTAATTTAATCCATTATTACAACCAATAAATAGGCTGGCGCTGCTCCGCTGGAAATAAGGGCCTTTCGCAGAAATACTCTAAATTTGGCCTGATAAGTATATGTTTCATTCTATATCGTAAAATATTTTTGTCAAATTAATAATAATTATCACAAGGGTTTGGTATTGGCTCTGCTAAATTCAAGCATGCCCCTGCAGGAGTTTTAATATATTCAACCTTGTTTCCGAAAAGATCAAGGAGACCAAAGATACTGGATTTCCATCACGATTTAATGCACTCCAAATGTATACAATGGACTATCCGGCTTATCGTTCGCATCTGCCGCCTGGTCGAAGGAAATCCCTTGGGGATCGAACTGGCTGCCGCCTGGGTGCGGACTCTGTTTTGTGGCGAGATCGTGCAGGAAATCGAACGCGGGATGGATTTTCTGCGGGTATCTTCGCGTGACAAACCTGCCCGTCACCAATCTATGCGGGCTGTCTTTGTCCAATCGTGGAAACTCTTGACGGAAGAAGAACAAAGCGTCTTGCTCCGGCTTTCCGTGTTCCGCGCTGGGTTCCGGCGTGAGGCAGCTGAGTCGGTATCCGGCGCTACCCTTTCCGTGCTTTCTGCCATGGTGATGAAATCCATCATCCGGCGAAGCGGTGCAGGGCGTTATGATCTGCATGATCTCATCCGGTAGTTTGCCGCGGAACAGCTTGCTGGGCGTCCGAATGAACATACCGCGATTAAGACGCTTCACAGCAGGTATTACCTGACCTATTTCTGCCAATCCGATGGGCGCTATTGATAAGGCTGCCCGACTTTTCGGACAGCCTCTGATTGTTTTGCAGTTGGCAACCATCCTCATAACATTTGAACGGATGCCCTTTTATCGGAGTAGATCCGTATTTGATTATCGGATTTCGCTCAGTTTGACCGGGCGGTTCTCCAGGTATGATTTTTTGGCTGCCATGCCAATCACCACCGGGGTGCGCCCGTCCATGCCACTCACCATGGGTGTGGTGTCATTCTGTATGCTGTCAACAAATGCCTTCATTTCAGCAATGAACGACTCCATGTAGCGTTCCAGGAAGAAGTACAGCGGTTTGGCAGACTGGACGCCTTCCGCGTTGGCGTAGACATCATTATGCGGGGTGTTATTGAAGGCCTGCACCATACCGCCGGAGCCAAACACTTCCACACGCTGGTCATAGCCATAGACGGCCTTGCGGCTGTTATCAATCGTGCCGATCGCGCCGTTGGCAAAGCGCAGGGTGATGATAGCGGTGTCGACATCGCCGGCCTCACCGATGCCCGGGTCAACCATCACGCCAGCCGCGGTGAAGACTTCTTCCACTTCGCTGCCGATCAGGAAGCGCGCCATGTCAAAATCATGGATGGTCATATCCAGGAACATTCCGCCGGATACTTTCACATAAGATACAGGCGGGGGTGCCGGGTCGCGGCTGGTGATGCGCAGGATGTGCGGCTCGCCGACTTTGCCCTCGGCAACCATTTCGCGCACCTTGCGGAAAGTTGGGATCAAAGCGGCGGTTGAAGCCAATTTGCAGCTTTACCCCGGCCTGCTTCGACGGCTTCCAGCGCGGCGTCGATCTTTGCCAGGTCGTGATCGACCGGCTTCTCGCAGAAGATATGCTTGCCCGCTCGGGCGGCCTCACCGACAATTTTGGCGTGCGTATCGGTGGATGAGCAGATCGCCACCGCGTCAATGGTTGGGTCAGACAGGATGTCGTGATAATCGCTCAGCACAGTCGGGATGTGCAAGCGAGCAGCCAGTCTCTTGCGCAGATTTCTGGTCGATATCGGCGATCGCGGCTACTTCCACGCCTGGTACGCGGTTCGCCAGATTTTCTGCATGGATTTTGCCAATGCGCCCGGCGCCAATCACGCCAAAGCGGACGATTCCATTTTCTTTCATGATTTAACTCCTCAACGATAGATCGTGACGTTAGGTTTGATCGATTACCATTTACAGGCCAATGCTCGCCAGGTAATTGCGGTTGCGCAGCGCCGATTCCTTCGGCTTGCCCATGCCGGGCAGCACATCCTGCTCCACCACAATCCAGCCGTCGTAGCCCTGCTTTTCCAGTTCGGCTTTGACGCTGGGGAAATCAACTTCGCCCTTGCCCAACTCGCAGAAAATGCCATTGCGCACCGAGGTGAAGTAATCCCAGCACTTCTCGCGCGATTGCTGCGCCGAACCTCGGGTGGCAGTCCTTGAAGTGCACGTGCCAGATCCGTCCGCATGCTGGCGCAGCAGGGTCAACGGATCGCCGCCGCCAAAGCGATAGTGACCGGTGTCGATGACACAGCCCCAGCAGGCTCGGGTCGGTCAGGCTCAAGCAGCATCTCGATTTCCGCCGGTGTTTCGACATACCCGGCGCAGTGATGGTGGAACACGGTGCGCAGCCCGGTTTCTTTTTTGACCGCAGCGGCTACCTGATTCGCGCCCTCCGCAAAGATTTTCCATTCCTCGTCGCTCAGACCCATGTTCGGGCGTGATCCGCCCGGCATTCTGCGTGCGTGCCGGGATTTTGCCGTTATCATCAGCCAGGACGATAAAGGGCATATTGCCCTTCCGCACCTGCCAGCAGGCGCGCCGTGCGCACCGCCGCATCAATCCCGGCAGCGTGGGCCGACGGGTCTTTGAGCATCACCGGCACAAATGCGCCCAGCAGGGTCAGGCCGCGGCCATGGATCTCCTGCTGCAGCTGCGCCGGATCGGTGGGCATAAAGCCCCAGTCGCCCAGTTCGGTGCCCTGCGTAGCCGGTTTCTACCATTTCATCCAGCACCTGCGCGTAACCGGCAGCCTTGCCTTCCAGGTCAAACTCGAGCACCCCCCAGGAACAGGGTGCATTGGCAATTTTGATCATCGTGTTCTCCTTGTTGTGATTGAATAGTCTGTCAGCAGAACAAGTTTTAGAACTTTCGCGACCACTCTTTTGGCCAGCGTTCGACGACCACTTTCTTCTGGGTGAAGAATTCCACAGCATCCATGCCCTGCCCATGCAGATCGCCAAAGAAGCTTTCTTTCCAGCCGCTGAACGGGAAAAACGCCATCGGAGCAGCTACGCCGATGTTGATGCCGATGTTGCCGGCTTCCGCCTCATAGCGGAACCTGCGCGCCGCCGCCCCGCTGGAGGTGAAGAGGCTGGCCTGGTTGCCATACTGCCCGCTGTTGACCAGCGCCATTGCTTCATCAATGGTGTTGACATGCATCAGGCTGAGCACCGGACCAAAGATTTCAGTGCGGGCGATCTCGCTGCCCGGCTGGACGTTATCCAGGATGGTCGGGCGCACAAACGAACCCTTCTCGTACCCGGTGATGATCGTATTCCGCCCATCCACGCATACATCAGCGCCCTCGCTGGCGCCAACGCCAATCAAGCGCTCAATGCGCTGGCGTGCTGCCTGGCTGATCACCGGTCCCATCTGCACGCCTGCATCCAGCCCGTAGCCAACCACCCGGCTTGGCGCTGCATCGCAGATCATCTCCAGAAAACTGCTGCGCGCCTCGGCCACCGTCACTGCCCAGCGAGACTGCCAGGCAGCGCTGCCCGGCGCAGCCAAAGGCCGAGTCGGCGACGATCTTGGTCGCCATTTCCATATCCGCATCCGGCAGGATGATCACCGGGTTCTTGGCCCCACCCTGCGCCTGGACGCGCTTGCCCTGCTCGGCTGCGCGGCGGTAGATATAGCGCGCCACCGGTGAAGAGCCTACAAAGGTGATCGCCCGGATGGCTGGATGATCGAGAATGGCATCCACCGCATCGTTCGCCCCGTTGACCAGGTTGATCACCCCCTTGGGCAGCCCAAGCTGGTCGATCAGTTTGAAGATCAGCTGCATGGTCATCGGCACTTTTTCGGAAGGCTTGATGATGTAGGTGTTGCCGCAGGCGACCGCGTACGGCAGGTACCAGAAGGCGATCATGCCGGGGAAGTTGAACGGGGCAGATCGTGGCGCACACTCCCACCGGCTGGCGCAGCATGATCTCGTCGATGCCGGGAGCGATATCTTCGGCAATCTCGCCCTTCATCATCATCGGGATGCCGCAGGCCACTTCGACATTCTCGATCGCCCGCACGCATCTCAGCCTTTGGCTTCTTCGAAGGTCTTGCCGCACTCTTTGGTGATGGTGCGGGCAATCTCGTCCATGTTCGCTTTGAGCAGGTCGCGCAGCTTGAACAGATACTGGACGCGGTCTTGAGCCGGGGTGCGCCGCCAGGCAGGCAGCGCCGCGGCTGCCGCCTGGGCCGCCGCATTCACTGCATCAGCGCCGCAAAGAGGCGTCTGGGCGATGGCATCACCCGTGGCCGGGTTGATCACCTGGCAGTATTCATCGACCTTCGGTTCGAGCCATTCACCATTGATATAGTTCTTGATGGTTTCCATGGCTTACTCGATCTCGCACAGTTGAACGGGTCGTCCTTCATCCAGTGACAGCGTGGCAGCGATGCCGATGGCAGTGGCTTTGCGGGCATCCAGGCCGGTTACGCTGGGCTCGCGGTCTTCGAGAATGCAGGCAACAAAATCGCGGATTTCGGCGGCATAGGCATCTCCAAAGCGTTCCATGAAATACGGAACGGTGTCGTGCGTGACTCCCTCGCGGGTCATCACCAGCGTGGAAGTTTGCTGCAGGGTGCCGATCAGCAGCCCGCCTTCCGAACCCAGCACCTCGGTGCGGATATCGTAGCCATAGACGGCGTTGCGGCTGACATCGATGTTGCCAACAGTATCGTTGGCAAACTTGCAGGTTGATCATGGCGTTGTCAATATCACCAACATCTTTCAACTCAGGGAAGACCAGGCAGCCGCCTTCGGTCTGAACTCGGGCAACTTCGCTGCCCATCAGCCAGCGCGCCAGGTCGAAATCGTGCACGCCCATATCCATGATCAGACCGCCGCTGTTCTCGCGCCGGGCAAATTCCAGGCTGGTGCGGTTCGGGTCGCGGCTTGATGAGCGGAACATCACCGGCGTGCCAATCGCGCCCTCGTCGATCTTCTTTTTCGCCATGACATAGGCCGCGTCGAAGCGGCGCATGAAACCCAGTTGGAGCTTGACTCCCGCCGCTTCGACCGCTGCGATGGCCTCATCGCACATCTCCAGGGTCTGCGCCAGCGGCTTTTCGCTGAAGATGTGCTTTCCCGCAGCCGCGGCAGCCTTGATCACCTCGGCATGCGTGGCGGTCGGGGTGACGACAACCACTGCGTCGATATCATCCCGCTTCAGTAGTTCGTGGTAATCGGTGTAGCGAATGCTTTGCCCCAAAGCGGGCAGCCACTTCCGCACTCGTCTTCGGATCTGCATCTGCCACGGCAACCAGATCCACTTCTGCTACGGTGAAGGCCAGGGTGTGGGCAAAGACCTTCCCCATGCGTCCAGCTCCAATCAATCCCATTCGAATGCTCATAGATTTTCCTCACAAAATAGGTGTTTCTTATTCGACAATAACAGCCGGAAACCCGCTGCTACAGGAAATATCGTTCCTTCTTCAGATCTTCCTCGTATTCCGCGCGCGCTTTCTGAACGCTCTCCATCGTCGATACTTCGGCTACCGCCACGTCCCACCAACTAGTCGTAGCCCGGCACGCGCACTTCGCGATCTGCTTCGACCACAATGACGGTGGTCTGCGTCAGCTTCGCGGGCGGTTTGCAGCGCCTTGCTGGAAATCCGGCGATAGTGGAGACCGCAGATGGCGTCCGCGCCCAGGCTGCGCGCATTGGCGGCGAAATCAATGGGCGAGCGTCGCACCATCCAGCTGACCGCTCTGCTCGCTGCGCATGCGGAAGCGTGTGCCAAATCCGCCGCTGCCCAGGGATCGGCTCAATGCCGCCGATGCTGGCAAAGCCGTGGTTATTCACCACCACGATGATCAGCTTGATGCCTTCCTGCACTGCAGTGACAATTTCGGATGGCATCATCAGGTAGGTGCCATCACCCACAAAGCAGTACACCTCGCGGCTCGGGTCGGCCATTTTCACTCCCATCGCCGCCGGGATTTCATACCCCATGCAGGAATAGCCGTATTCCAGGTGATAGCGTATTCGGTGTGTGCGTGCGCCACAGTTTGTGCAGGTCGCCGGGGTGGCTGCCTGCCGCTGAGACGAGCACATCCTCGCGTCCCAGCAGATTCCCAGATCGCGCCGATTACTTCGCTCTGCGCGGGCAGCGGCTGGTGATCGAGCTAAAAGAGCCGGTCGACTTCCGCTTCCCAGGCTTCTTTGAGAACGGCCATGCGCGCCTGATACTCTGCGTCAACCTTGTATTCTTTCAAGGCATCGGTCAGCTCTTCCAAAGTTACGCGCGCATCAGCGGTGAGGGGGATGCCGGAATGTTTGAACGCATCAAACTCGGCGACGTTGATGTTGATGAAGCGCACATTCGGGTTCTGGAAGGCTGTCTTGGAAGCGGTGGTGAAATCGGTAGTAGCGCGTGCCAATGCCAATTACCAGGTCGGCATCATGCGCCAGCCGGTTGGCTGCCAGGGTGCCGGTTGCACCGACCGCGCCCATGTTTTGCGGGTGGTTATAAGCCAGCGAGCCTTTGCCGGCCTGCGTTTCGCCCACCGGGATGCCTGTCTGCTCAGCAAAGCGCGCCAGCGCCTGGCTGGCTTCGCTGTACAGCACGCCACCGCCCGCCACGATCAGCGGCTGCTTGCTGGCACGGATGGCGTCCACCGCCTGCTCGAACAGATACGGTTCGGCTGGCGTGCGTGGAATGTACCAGACCCGCCGTTCGAACAATTCGGCGGGGAAATCATATGCCTCGGCCTGAACATCCTGCGGCAGGGCGAGGGTCACCGCGCCGGTATCGGCGGGCGAGGTAAGCACGCGCATCACTTCGGGCAGGGAGGTGATGAGCTGCTCGGGCCGGTAGATGCGGTCCCAGTAGCGGCTGACCGGTTTGAAAGCAGTCGTTGACGCTGATATCCTGGCTCGCCGGTGATTCGAGCTGTTGGAGCACCGGGGCAACATTGCGGCGGGCAAAGATATCACCGGGCAGCAGCAGCACCGGCAGGCGGTTGATCGTCGCCAGCGCCGCACCGGTGATCATGTTGGTCGCACCCGGGCCAATCGATGAGGTGCAGGCAAAGGTTTGCATGCGGTTCTTCATCTTGGTAAAGCCGCACGCCATATGCACGGCGGACTGTTCGTTGCGCACCAGGATATAGGGGAAATCTGGATTTTCCTGCAAAGCCTGGCCGATCCCCGCGACATTGCCATGCCCGAAAATACCCAAGCATGCCAGCGAAGAAAGGTGTTTCCTCACCATCCCGCCGGACGTATTGGTTCTTCAAGAAAGCGGATGATGGCTTGTGCAGTGGTTAATCGAATGGTTGCCATAGTCACTCTCCTGAAAGCAAATCTTTACTTTCACATCCGGGTTGGGCAGCATGAAGTCGCGCACTACGCCCATCAGGTCATGCGCCGAGGTGATGAATCCGCGCAGGGTGCGCACGGTTGCGCCGTAGCTATCGAATTCATCCACCGTCATGCCGTCCTCCTCGTAGGCGCGGCGGAAATCTGGGATTTTCTCGTACAACGTCTCGAGAATGCGCGCGTCGACCGGCTTGCTCATGCGCTCCTTGACTTCGATATCGCTGTCGTTGATCTTTCAACTGCCATTCATACGGCATGGATTGGATCAGGTCACCGCCAATGAATTCAGACTACATGTCCCAGGTGACGATACGCGGCTACCAGCAGGCGGGTGCGGTAGCCACGCTGCTGATAGATCTCGTAAGCCTTTTTTCAGGCAGGCGATTCCGGCCCAATCCGCATAGGATGGATCAATGTCGATGCCGTCACGTTTCGCCAGCTACCTTCATCCAGTCATCCGTGCGTCCGACCATAATCGTGCATACCGGCGACATTGTCTTCGATGGACTTACCTTCAGCGGACCGGCGGTTCAGCCCACGCTCAACTGCTTCCGCCACAGCGATCGCCTGGGGGACGGTGAAACTGACCGTGGCGTTGATCGAAACGCCGTGAAAGGTAGCCTCTTCAATCGCCTGGATGCCGGCTTTGGTGACTGGGGCTTTCACCTGCATATTTGGCGCCAGGGTATTGAAGTGCATCGCCTGCTGGGCAATCGCTTCGGCATTGCGGTAAAGTGCCGGGTTGGTCTGAATGGAAAGCCGCCCTTTTTTGCCGTTGTAACGATCATACGCTGGTCGCAGCAATTCAGCGCCTTTCGCAGCCATCTCTTCGATCAGTTTCCAGGTGATATCAACTTCATCCCAGATGGGGTTCTCCTGAATCATGCTCAGGATGCGCTCCTTCCACAGGTGCATTTCTTTCTTCAACACATTATGCACGATGGTTGGATTGGTTGTCGCCCCAACCGCGCCGTTTTCTACCGCGTAGGTCAGTTCTTCGATCGAGCAGGAATCATTCCAATAATCGGTTGAGTACTGCTGTGTCATCTGATGAAGTTTGCTTTTATATGCTGCGGCCATTTTCCTCTCCTAAAGTTTTCCCATATCCATGGTAACCAGCGGAACGCGAGGGTCTAGCGCGTTCCAGGTGCCTTTTACCCAAGAAAAATCAGGGTCATCACTGGCAGCCAGTGATTGCGCTGACCCGGCTAACATATTCAGATAATAACAATCATAGCCAGGCGCGGTCACAACCGGGTTATAGGGCATGCCATCGAAAACGGTGGCGCGCTGGCCAATTTCCATCCAACTGCCCCGGTTGGATTCGACCGAGCATATTCCGCCCAGAACCACCAGTGCAAGCTCATCCTGCCCTGTCTCAGATTCCAGGTCTCGCCTTGGTGCAGCATCCGTGCAGCAAAATTGAGATGCTCCCACCTGGCAGAAGCTGGATCGACATGCATATATTCTTCCTTCTGAAAATCTGGCGCAATCAATAAGGGAGAGGTGCTCATAGAACCTCCTGATCATGAAAAAATGGTAACAATTTCAAAAAGAAATGGTAACGAAATTCTGAAAGCGCTATTGCATTTTTATGTATTTATGTTATATTGTTGTCAAATGAAATTCTACTTTCAATACTACACCAAAATGTAAGAAAAAGCAACCAAAAAGTGGCCAATAAGTGCCCCAAGAGGCAATCTTCTTTGACCATTCATCATTCTAACGATTACAGGAAGGGCAAAAGAAATGATCCCGGACATCGAAGCAATTTTTCTTGATGTTGGCAATACCTTGCGAATTGTGGTGGAAGACGCAGATTTTCAGGCACAGGCCTGTCAGCAGCTCGTCGCGTTATCTGGACTGCAACTGTCTCAGGAAGAGTTTTTCCCGCTGCTGGATGCCCGTTGGAAAGCCTATCGCAAATGGTCATTTCAAAACCTTACCGAAGCATCTGAGAAAGAGCTGTGGACGCGCTTTATGCTGCCAGATTGCCCCGCCGAGCGCATTGGTCCCCTGGCTGGCAAGTTGACTCGCCTTTGGCGCGACCATGATGGCCGGCGCGTGCCGCGTCCAGATGTATCCCATACAGTCATTGAACTCCACCGCCGCGGCTATACCATGGGCATTATTGCCAATACCATCACTGAAACAGAAATCCCTGATTGGCTGGAAGAAGATGGTCTGACGGATTATTTCAAAGCAGTAGTGCTTTCCTCGAAGGTCCAGTTCCGCAAGCCAGGCCCTGAAATTTATTGGGAAGCGGCAAAGCGTGCGTGCGTTGACCCTGCCCGGTCGGTATACGTTGGCGATAATCCCATCCGCGATGTTGAAGGCTCGCGCAAGGCAGGGTTTGCCATGACAATCATCCTGTTTGACCCGGCCAGGCCGCCAAAAGAAACTCCCAAGCCGGGTGACTGCCAGCCTGATCGCACCATCACTGATTGCAGCGACCTGCTAGAGATCTTCCCACCGCGCGTGTAACCGTCTTCTGTTCTTTCTAAAGGTACTCCTCATGACAAATGACATCGGAGCGATTTTTCTGGATGTGGGCAATACCTTGCGCATTCTAAAGAAAGAAGAAGCCTACCAGGCAAAAGCAAGACAAACGATCGCAGCGCTGGTGGGTACAGATGAACTGCCGGAAACATTCTGCACACGCCTGGATGCCCGTTATAAGGTTTACCGCAAGTGGGCATTTGAAAATATGATCGAAGCCTCCGAAAAGGAGTTATGGACCCGCTGGCTGCTGCCCGATTACCCGGCAGAAATGATCCTCCCGCTTTCTGGGCCTTTGACCTACCAATTTCGCCAATCAATGGGCCGGCGGGTTATGGCCCCAAACGCGCGCGAAGTGGTGATTGAACTGAGCCTGCGGGGCTACTGTATGGGCATTATTAGCAATGTAATCACTGAAAATGAAATCCCTGATTGGTTGGAAGAGGATAATCTCAGCCAGTATTTTAAATCGGTAGTGCTCTCCTCCAGGTTTGGGCGCCGCAAGCCCGACCCGGCCATCTACCACGAGGCTGCGCGCCTGGCAGGTGTCGAACCCGCTCAGTGTGTATACGTGGGCGATAATCCAAAGCGCGATGTTCTCGGCACGCGGCTGGCTGGCTTCGGCATGGTGATTCTAATGATGGAAGCGGAAGAGCTTGAGAAAGAACCGCCCACTGGAGAGAATATTCCTGACCGGATTATTCATCAATTCAGCGAATTATTAGAAATTTTTCCTCCCCGTTCATAAAACCATCCACTGAAGGAGACGCAAATCTCAACCACACTTCTCACCCACGGTGGAAACACCATCGCCCAAACTGTGCGTGAGCTGTACGACGAAGGTCAGCTCGATTATTCGCTCGAACCGGTTGTTCGGGTAGATAATAACGGCGACCCGGTTGGGCTCATTCAGGATGGTGACGCTGTAATCTTCTGCTGCCGGCGGGGAGAGCGCGAAATTCAATTAACCGAAGCATTTGTCGACCCGGCGCTGGGCCGGTTTCCGCGCCGCGATTTCCGCAATCTAACGTTCGTTATCCTTACACTGTATCACGATAAATTCAAAGATTTGCCGGTTGCGTTTGCTCCCGCCAGAATCCATGAGACTCTAGGTGAGGTTGTCAGCCGCGCCGGTTTGCCTCAGCTGCGTGTGGCCGAGTCAGAAAAATTCTCTCACGTCACATTCTTCTTGAATGGTGGCAACAATCAACCCTTTGCTCACGAACAATATGTTCGCATCCCCTCACCCCGCGGCATCCCATTTGATCAGGTCCCAGAGCTGAGCCTCGATAAGGTTGCCGCCCAGGTTATGGAAGCAATTCACCAGCAGACGGATCTGATCGTCACCAACTTTGCCAATGGCGATGTGATCGGCCATACAGCGAATTGCCCGGCCAAGATCAAATGCGCCGAAATTGTCGATATGCACCTGGGCAAAGTAGTTCAGGCGGCGCTCAAAGAGGACTATGTGGTTCTCATTACCGCAGATCACGGCAACCTGGAAGAAATGTACAACTCCGATGGCACACAGCATGTGGCGCATACCACGAACCTGGTACCGTTTATCGTGGTTGATCCATGCACGCAGCCGAAACTGCATGATGGCATCCTCGCGGATATTGCCCCCACAGTACTCGCCGCGCTTGGAGTGCCCCAACCTGCCGCTATGACCGGAACCAACCTGGCGCCTGATTACGACTGGTGCGGGCAGCGGCGCGTCTTGTTGATCATTCTAGACGGATGGGGCAATGGTCAAGCCGACGACACCAACCCGATCTTCCTTGCGCAAACGCCTGTGTGGGACAACCTGACTCGCAGCTATCCCTGCTCGCAGCTGCGCGCTTCTGGTGAAGCAGTTGGCCTGCAGATAGGCAAGGCTGGAAACTCCGAAGCTGGTCACATGAATATTGGCGCGGGGCGAGTGGTGATGCAAGATGATGTACGCCTGGATATGGCAATGCAGGATGGTTCATTTTATACCAATGAGACCCTGTGCCAGACGATCAAAGATGTGAAAGAACGGCACACTAGCCTGCACCTGATTGGTCTGCTTACCCAAAAAAGCTCGCATGGATCAATCGATTACCCGCTGGCTCTGCTGCGCATGGCAAAAGACAATGGATTGGACCAGGTGTACTTGCATCTCATCTTTGATGGCCGAAGCACAAAGCCAGGCAGCGCTCCGAGCATGCTGGAGAAACTTGAGACGCAAATAGCAGAGATTGGGATAGGGCAAATTGTCACCGGAATTGGCCGCGGCATTGCTCTCGACCGCAATGGGGACTATACGAAAACGAAGCGCGCCTATGATGCGCTGGTCAATGGCATTGGCAAGAAATCCGCCGATCATGAGGGAGAGAATTGATGGATCACAAGTTCCTGCAAAAACTGATCGAGCCAGCGCAAACGAAAATTGCGATGATCATTATGGATGGGCTGGGCGGGCTTCCGATGGAACCCGGTGGGAAAACCGAGCTGGAAACCGCCTGCAAGCCAAATCTCGATGAGCTTGCAGCACGGTCTGCTTTGGGCCTGACCATTCCTGTCGCGCCAGGAATAACGCCAGGCAGCGGACCGGGGCACCTGGGTATCTTTGGTTATGACCCCATAGAATATGAGATTGGTCGTGGCGCGCTGGAAGCACTGGGCGTAGACTTCGAGCTAGGACCTGATGATGTGGCGGCGCGCGGTAATTTCTGCACTGTAGGCCCAGATGGGTTGTTGGTAGATCGCCGCGCAGGCCGCCTACCGACCGAACAAAGCCGCGAGTTGGCCCAAATGCTGCGCACGATCCAGATTGAAGATGTCGAGTTTTTTGTCGAGCCGGTCAAAGAGCACCGCTTTGCCTTTGTGATGCGCGGGCCAGGCCTGAACGATAAATTAAGTGAAACCGACCCGCAAAAAATTGGTATGCCGCCTCTGCCTGTGAGAGCGCTGGATAAAAAGTCGCAGAAAGCCGCGCGCATTGCCAACCTGTTTATCGAAGAGGCCAGCCGACGACTGGCAGACTGCCAACCCGCAAATATGGTGCTCCTGCGCGGATTTGCGAAATTCCCTGCCATACCATCTTATGCAGAGATATTTGGGCTGCGCGCTGCAGCCATTGCGGTCAACGGCATGTACCGTGGTGTAGCCAAGCTGGTAGGCATGCAGCCGGTGAAAGTAGACGGTGATACACTTGATGCCGAGTTCAGCGCGCTAGAGAAAAATTGGAATGATTTTGATTTCTTCTACCTGCATGTCAAAAAGACTGACACGGCTGGCGAAGACGGCGATTTCTACCACAAGGTGCGCGTCATCGAAGAAGTGGATAGTCTCATCCCTCGTTTGATGGCACTCAATCCCGATGTTGTCATCGTCAGCGGCGACCATTCCTCGCCTGCGGTAATGCGCTCGCACAGCTGGCACCCGGTGCCTACCCTGCTTTATTCAGCCTATGTCCGCCCAGATGGAATATCCAAATATGGTGAGCGTGCCTGCGCACGCGGCAGCCTGGGTGTACTCCCTGCAAAAGATATCATGCCAATTGCGCTGGCAAATGCACGGCGCATTACCAAATTCGGGGCCTAACCATTAACCCATCGCCACAAAGGATTTAGCATGCACGTACCTGCCTTTATCGAAAATTTTGGACTCTTTACGGAAATCTTGTTTGAAAAGATGAAACAGGTCAATCCCGGCATTGCTGAAATGGAGCTTTACGAGTTCCGTTATGGGTTGAACAATCTGTATCCCGAAGCCGGTGGTTGGACAAGCATCTGCATAGACTCGCGTGAAGTGATCGAGGAGTACATCAACAGCAGTTGCTTTTACGAGAGCATTCAAATCAAACCACGGATCGGTGACCAAATCGTGCTGGATGACAAAGTCCTTCACCTGACGCATATGCTTCTGGTTGGCCTGGTCAGCTGCGAATACAGCCCAGAGTGGGTGCGCGCTCATTTTTACTTTGATATCCGCGGATTCTACTTTTTGACTCGCACGGCTTATTTTACAGGCCCCGTTCTTGCCCACTTTGACGGAAAACCCTACCGCCAATTCGAGCAGTTGCAGAAAGGCTTTGAGTACCGCCACGAGATTGGGTACAAAGCTTTCCGTGAAGCAAACGCAGCAGTAGACGATTGCTTTATTTCGTGTGTACAGAAATTGATCTCCGTCAAAGGCACACCGATACTCCTGGCAATCGCCGGACCGACTGCCGCGGGCAAGACTGAAATTGTCGAAAGGCTACGAAAGATCTTCGAAGCAGCCGGCCAGAAAACATCATCGATCGAAATGGACAACTTCCTCACCGACCGCGAGCAGCGTGAAGCCAGGGGCATCCACTCTTTTGGCAAGCAAGCCATTCACTTTGATTTGTTTGTGCAAAGCCTGCACGGAATAATCCAGGGCGAGAAGATTACCATTCCCCGCTATAACTTTATCGACGCCACCTCCAGCCACGATCTGAATGGCTGCGTCAAGCCAGGCGGAATGCCAATAGAGATTGAGCCCGCGGATATTGTTTTTCTCGAAGGCAATTTCCCATTTTTACTCGAAGAAACATTCTCGCTGATCGGCATCAAGGTGGTTTACCTGACGGATGACCCCGTCCGCTTGCAGCGTAAATGGCGACGCGACGTGGATTACCGCAAGAAATACGATCCGACCTATTTGCGCAACCGCTATTTTCGTGATCAATTCTTAATGGCGCAAAAGTGCCTGCGCCCGCAGATGCAAGTTTGCGACATCATCGTTGACACCACTGGCGCAGCCTTATGGGTTACCCCAGAAATGGCTGACATCTTAGAGCAAGGATAAGAAAAAGGAGCCTTTATTGGCGCCGATATGAAAGTAGGGTTGCATTTTGCCGCATCTTGTTGTATGATAGTCAAATGAAAGTAATCTTTCATAATCTCCCGCAAATGAAAGCATAACCAAACAAAAAAATGGAAAAATTAGACGAAGGAAACCTCTCCAGTGCTGATTTCGCTCAGATTATCGTTGAGCACTATAACGATCTTACAAAAAGTGAGAAGCGCATCGCGGATTATCTCGTCAAGAATCGTGATGAAGCTGCGTTTCTTTCAGCTGGTGAAATTGCCAAACGCTTGGATCTCAGTGAAGCTACCATGGTGCGCTTCGCCCGGACTCTGGGTTTAGAGAGCTATCCAGCATTTCGTGCAGTGTTACAAGATGCTTTCCGCAGGCGTGTAACCCATTCGGGTAGACTGCGCAGCCGGTTGAACGACTTAAGAGAAGCTGGAGATGTCTTTGAAAAGCTGGTCGTCTCTGAAATCGATTACCTCACCCAGGCATTAGAGACAGTTGACCGGAATGCGCTCAAACGGGCTGTCGAATTAATCCAATCCCATCCACGGATTTTTGTGTTTGCGCTTGGGCCGTCGATCTCCCTAGTGGATTTGCTGGAAGTGCGTCTAACCCGTTCGACCAAACACGTTATCCCCTTAAAGTATTCAGGCCGCGAGATGTTGGAACCTCTGCTACTGATGAACGAGAACGATCTGTTATTCGCTATCGGATTCTATAATCTCACGCCAAATTTGCAGATTGTTTTAGAACATGCCAACAAAGTGAAAGCGCCGGTCATTCTGATAACGGATACTCTTGAGCCCTTAGTGAAGAATAAGGTGGATGTCATGCTGACCGCCCACCGGGGCCCGGTATCCGCATATCACTCCTTGACGGTTCCCATGACGATCATCAACACGCTGCTGCTGATGCTCAGCCAGGTCGATGAAGAAAATGTTATGTCAAACCTGGACACATTGGATGCGTACCGGCAGCGCCAGATAGAAATCATTGCCAGGTCAGAGTAATTCCATCAATTGCCAACAACGTCAACGTACTCTTTTGAATTGGGAGAAACTGAATGGCCAGTTATCAAGCAGCGCAGACTACGCCTGGGGATAAGCTTACGGCTAATGCACGCAGAGTTCTACGGTGGCTGGCAAGCCCTCACGTATTTCTGTCATTAATTATGCTCGTTGTGATTTTCTATATGGTTGTCATCCCACTGTTCCGGATGATCGTAACCACTTTTACGGTTTCAGAATCCGACCTGCGGGCAATTCGAGGGGCTGAGGTAGGGAGCTTCACCTTTTACCACTGGCTGAGGATGTTATCCAGCCAGATCAGCAGGATTATGACCTTTGAGCCCCTGACCCATTCCTTAACCGTTTCACTGGGAGCAACGGCACTGGCATTAACCATTGGCGGTTTAATGGCCTGGATGGTGGTGCGCACTGATATGCCTGGCCGAAATCTGGTACATATTCTGGCGACGGTTCCTTACATCATGCCTTCATGGACCATTGCAATGGCATGGACAGTGATGTTTAAAAACCAAACATCTGGTGGGACACCCGGCCTGCTGGAATATGTGCTGGGGGTGGCAACTCCAGACTGGTTGGCATACGGTCCAATCCCTATCATCATCAGCAGTGGGCTGCATTACTACACATTTTTCTTCCTGTTTGTTTCGGCTGCCCTGCTCTCTATCGATTCATCACTGGAAGAAGCAAGTGAGTTAATGGGCGCAGGTCGCTGGCGCATCATGCGGAAAATCACAATGCCTCTGGTGCTGCCCGCCCTGGCCTCAGGCTTTATTATGACTTTCTCCAAGACCATGGGTACCTTTGGTGGTCCAAATGTCTTGGGTGTCCCCGTGCGGTACTATACGCTCTCCACCATGCTGCGCTCAAACACGGGTATGGGCAACTACGGGGATGGCTTTGTACTGGCAATTGTCTTGATCCTGTTCGCCATGACCACGGTAATGCTGAACCAACGATTGGTCGGAACGCGTAAGAGCTATGAGACGATCGGTGGGCGCGGTTTTATGGCGCAGAAGGTGAAGCTGCGCAACTTCAAAAGCATCCTGACGGCTGTAATGATTGTTTTCCAGTTTATCATCGCTGTCTTACCGCTGGCGCTGCTGTTGTGGAGCACTTTCATGCTGCGCACTGGCAACTACAGCCTCAGCAATTTCACCCTGGCACACTGGATTGGCCAAAGCGATATTTCCATTAACAGTGGCGAGCCGGGTGTCTTGCTCAACCCAAGGATCTATCTGGGCGCCTGGAATTCCATCAAATTGGCTGTGCTCACAGCTTTCTTCACCGCGATTCTGGGGGTGATCCTGGGATACGCCATCGTCAAAGGCCGCGGTACACGCATCTCAAAACTGGTAGAGCAGCTCTCTTTCATCCCGTATGTTATCCCGGGTATTGCATTTGGCGCGGTTTACATCTCAATGTTTACCAAACCGGTAGGGCCGATACCCGCTTTATATGGTACTTTCGCATTATTGGTGGTCGTATCCGTCGCGAAACACATCCCCTATTCGGCGCGCAGCGGCGTTTCAGCAATGCTGCAAGTCGGCAAGGAACTCGAAGAAGCAGCGGCGATCTCAGGCGCCGGGCCATGGCAGCGGTTCAAACGAATTATTTTCCCACTGACCAGTACAGGCTTTGTATCTGGCTTCCTGCTCACCTTCATCACGACAATGCGTGAACTATCTTTGATCATCCTGCTGGTTACACCTTCCACTCAGGTTTTAGCTAGTATGACCATGCGCTATAACGAGAATGGAAATGAACAGCAGGCAAACGCAGTCATCATCATTTTGATTGCTTTAGTTTTGGCCGGCAATTTCATCATCAGCCGTTTCCGAGGCGGCAGCCTGAAAAAAGGCCTGGGAATGTAGGGAAGGATACTATGTCAACAAAAATTGTCATCAATAATCTTACCAAACGGTTTGGCGATGTTGCTGCTGTCAATAATGTCTCTCTAGTCATCGAACCAGGGACGTTTCTTACCCTTTTAGGACCATCTGGCTGCGGCAAAACTACTTTGCTGCGCTGTATTTCCGGGCTGGAAGATCCAAATGATGGCGAAATCATCATCGGCGACAAGATTGTCTATTCTCGCGCGAAAGGTATTTCTGCGCCGCCAGGCGAGCGTGATTTGGGATTGGTTTTCCAAAACTACGCGCTGTGGCCGCACATGACGGTCTACAAAAATATCACCTTTGCGCTCGAAATGCGCAAGATGTCAAAAGAAGAAATGGCTAAGCGGGTCAAGGAATCTCTTGCGGAAGTGCAAATGGGTGGGTTTGAAGACCGCTACCCGCGTGAAATGAGTGGTGGGCAGCAGCAGCGCGTTGCTCTAGCGCGTATGCTGGCATACCGTCCGAATGTGTTTTTGATGGACGAACCCCTTTCTAACCTGGATGCCCGGCTGCGCATGGATATGCGCACTGAACTGAAACGCCTGCACCACATTTCAGGCGCGACGACAATTTATGTCACCCACGACCAGGTTGAAGCGATGACTATGTCCACAAATATCGCTGTAATGAAAGAGGGTGTTATCCAACAGATGGATACGCCAGATAAGGTCTATCATTATCCGAGCAATCTCTTCGTGGCCGACTTTATTGGCAATCCAAAGGTGAATCTGATCCCAGGCCGTATCACCGATAAATATTCCGTTCAAGCCGGCAACTTCCAAATCCCCGTAAAGACAAATGGACAGAACAGTAAAGTTGTCGTGGGCATTCATCCGGAAGATATCTCGATCTCCATCAAACCTATTGATGGTGCTGTTGAATTCCAGGCTTACTCTGTTTTACCAGCCGGGGCTGAAACGACCATCGTGGCCCGCAGGGGGGAGACAGAATTGACGGTCAGAGAAATGGGCGTCAGCAAAATTATGATGGATCAAAGGATCTGGTTGTCTTTCAACGAAGCAGCCATCAACCTTTATGATCAAGAAAACGGAAATCTGATCAACTGCTAGTCATCCTGTTCAAGGTTCCCCTGAACTCGAATCATCAAACAATGGCAAAGAGGAGGCATCACCACTATTCCAGCATGAAGGTATCGCAATCCTAATCCATCAATTTTCCATATCCGGAGGAATGAAGATGAAAGCGTTAGTTAGAATCGTTACATTTGTCTTGCTCATCAGCTTTCTGGCTAGCTGCGCCGCACCCACTGCTGCTCCAACCGCTGCACCCGTGGTTGAGCCTGCTGCCACTGTCGCTGCGCCCGCGGAACCTGTCGCTGCTGCGCCCACTGCTGTCATCGTGCCCACCGATGTACCTGCCCCGACGGTGGAAGCCCTCACGCCGCAAGATACATGGTTGAAAGCGAACTTACTCGGCAAATACGAGACCGGCAAACAGGATTGGGCAGCGATTGAAGCCGCCGCTATTAAGGAAGGGACCGTTCTGGTTTATGCGAACACTTCCAAGGTTGAGAAAGCAGCCGAAGCATTCATGGAAAAGTATCCCGGAATCAAGGTCCAGGCATTTGACCTTGGCGGTGATGATGTTCTTCTCAAGACTGTGGAAGAACAAAAAGCTGGCGCTTTCACCGGCGATGTCTGGTTCAGCAGTGGTGGCGCCGAGCTAATTGGCACCGTTCTGCCGCACAATTATGTCTGGCGTTTCATTCCCGATAGCGCTGCCGCTGTCACTCCTGAGCAGTACACCAAGCCGCTGTTGATGAGCCGCTTCGGCACCAGTGTCTTCGCCTATAACTCAGAATTGAATAAATCCTGCCCCATCTCCAACCTGTGGGAGCTCACCAACCCGGAATGGAAGGGGAAATTCTTCATTGAAGACCCGATGAATGACGCCTCCACCCTCAGTAAGCTGATCACCATTGCCCAGCATGCTGACGATATGAAGGCTGCTTATGTAAAGCTGTACGGAAAAGAGCCTGTTTTGGATGCCGACACGCCTGATGCTGGTTGGCTGTGGCTCAAGAAGTTTGCCCAGAATGGCCCCACCCCTGAACCGGGCGGTGATGAGGTTGATACTGCCTTTGCAACCCCTGGAATGAAGCAATCCTATATGGCTTTGACCTCCTATTCTAACATGCCCGACGTGCTGGATGGTAAACTGGCGTTTGAGCCCTGCTGGGGTCTTTCCCCCACCGTTGGCATCCAGAGCCAGAGCTATGTAGGCATCATCAATCAGGCTCCCCATCCCAATGCTGCGAAGTTGTGGATCAATTACATCACCAGTGCCGAAGGCCGCGATCCGTGGGCAAAGTTCGGTACCTATTTCCCTGATTCCACCTATGAGGTTCCCGAAGGTCAGAAGACTTTGGACGAAATCTTCTCGATGACCTGGTTCATTTCTGAGCAGTATGCGTACGACAATATGATCACCGCACGAGATTTTTATCTCCTAAATCTCGCCAAGTAACGATACTTCCCGCCACACATAATCCTCAGGCACCGAAAGGTGCCTGAGGACAATAAAGGGGTAAATTATGAGTATACAGGCTGTGTTTTTTGATATGGGTGGGACGATTGAAACATTTGCACATGACCCGCAGATGCGCTTACAGGTAACACCCGAACTGGATTCTTTATTCCATTCCTTTCATATTGATCTTCATCTCGACACACCTGGCCTATACCAGCTCATCACCACCGGATTGAATGCATACCATAAAGAAGCAGTAGCAACCGAAGACGAACTACCGGCAGTCGAAGTTTGGAAGAGATACATTTTGCCTGCTTACCCCCAGTTCTTTCCCGCTCTGGATGCGCATGGCGAAGAACTGATGTATTGGCTTGACACGAATTACTTCCATCGAGAACTCAGACCTGAAGTACCCGCTGTGCTTTCAGATCTTAAAGATTTGGGCATTTTTATAGGTTTAATCAGCAACATTTGCAGCCGCAACCAGGTATCGGATAATCTGAAGAAATATGGCATTGCCGATTACTTCTCCGTTATCACCACTTCAGCGCAATTTGGCAGAAGAAAACCTGATCCTTCCATTTTTCGGCATGCAGCCTTTATGGCTGGCATGCCCACCTCGAAATGCGCGTATGTAGGCGACCGCGTCATCCGCGATATTATCGGCGCTCGCAGGGCGGGCTTTAAGCTTGCAGTTCAGATTATCCACCCTTTCAACCATGGCGAAATAGATGAGGGTGCTGTTCCCGATGCTATCATCCATCACATGGACGAGCTGATCGATATTATCAAAGTGGAAAATAGTAAACCCGAACAAACGCACGCCGCCAACAATTCGATCAAAGCGCTGCTGTTCGATGCCGGGGACATCCTCTACCTGCGCCCGAACCGTGGAGAGGTATTGAAACAGTTCCTGGCGGAAATCGGCTTGTCGATCAACCCCGAGGGTGAAGATGTGCGAACAGAGATCAAACAGCGCGCCTATCGCGGCGAGATTTCGCGAGATAAATATTTCACCGAGATGATTACTTCCTATGGTGTCAGCCAGCCAGACCACATCAGGCGGGGTAAAATCATTTTTGCTGAAGCAGATGACAACATCCAGTTTTTCGACGGAGTTTGTGAAACACTACAGGAATTAAAAAGTAAGGGCTACATGCTTGGAATCATCACTGACACTGCCGTACCGGCGTATGTTAAGATGAAATGGTTCGAGAACGGCGGATTTGGCGCGGTCTGGGACTGCTATATATCCTCGCGGGAAATTGGCTATGAAAAACCAGACCCACGGATTTATTACGCCGCATTAAATCAATTGGGACTTTCGCCAGAAGAGGCCTTTTTTGTCGGTCACAGTCCAGAAGAGCTAACCGGCGCCACAGCCGTAGGAATGCATACCATCACCTTCAACCCAGATGATGGCGCGGTTGCAGAACATACCGCGGATGCTTTTTCCGATATTCAAAAAATCGTCGACAGCTATCACCCCCAACAGCAGGACTCGCATGAACAGCCCATTTATTAATGCGATCTTCTTCGATATGGGCTATACCCTGCGCCGGAATGTGAAAGACCCGGTCAAACAGCAAGCCTGGTTAGAAAAAATCATCCAGATGACAGGCCTGCCCTGGACCCCGGCGGAAATGGCCCAGCGATTCACACAACGGGCAGTCGCTTACAAACAATGGGGAGAGGTTTCGCTTGTAGAACTACGCCCTGAAGAATTATGGCAAAAATGGATGCTCCCTGAGCTGCCATCAGAATTTGTGCTGGCAAACGCACTCGAAATGAACCGCTACTGGCGCAAGGCAATCGGCGAAGGCGAGCTGTTCCCGGATGCAGTTGAAGTGATCAAAGAGCTGTTCCAGCGCGGTTACCGGTTAGGCATTATCAGCAATACCGTAAGCACAGAAGAGACGCCCAACCTGTTGATAAAATATGGCATCCATCACTGCTTTGAGATCATCTTGCTCTCCTGCGATTTTGGCAAACGAAAACCCGGCTCCGACATCTTCCATGCCGCCGCCGACTGGATGGGCGTAGACCCATCCACCTGCGCCTATGTAGGCGACCAGATGGATCGGGATATTAGCGGCAGCAAGCATGCCGGGTTCAACCTTTCCATTCTTGTCAGGCACGCCCCAGAAAAGCCAGAAACGCCCGTCGTTTACGCCGAAAAGCCAGACCATGTTATCCATTCTTTGACAGAGCTGTTTGATATCTTCCCAAAAAGGATCCGGATTTCAGCCAACCCAAATACTCTGATCCATCATCAGAAAGGAAATCATCCTTGGAAGGTCTCCCTCTCGACGATGTGGAGCACAGACAACAAGATTGCCTTACCCAATCTACTCCCCATCCTTGAAGACCTCGAACTATCTGGTATCGAGCTAAGCCACAGGATCAAATCAGACGATCTGATTGGATTCGATCTCGAACGCTTCCCTATCCGCAGTTTGCATGAACCATGCCCCGCGGACGTTTCTACCACAACGCTTACCCGCAAGGACTGGCTAATATCTTCCGCAAACGAACAAAATCGCCAGCAGGGCGTGCGCATGGTCATGCGCTCTATCGATCTTGCGCACCAATTAGGTGTCAGTCATCTCGTGGTTCATTCAGGCAATGCCGGATTGACAGATCAGGATGAGAAGCTACTGCGCAAGCTGCTCGAAGCTGGTAAAAAAGGAACGGCTGAATACCAGGCTTTGAAACAGGCAATGCTCAAGCATCGCAATACGGCGATCGAACCCAGATTCAATGCCGTGATCAAAAGCATCAAAGAGCTGTTGGATTATGCCAACAGTAGAAATGTCCGCCTGGCGCTCGAAAACCGTTACCACCTGTTCGATATCCCATCACCTGATGAAATGGGTGTTCTGCTCAGCCTGACAGGCCCAGAGCGTTTAGGTTTTCAATTCGATGTGGGGCATGGTCAGGCATTGGATGCGATGGGCTTTTATCCATTTATGGAATGGGTGAACCGCTTTGCTGACCGCATCCTCGGCTTACATTTGCACGATGTCCAGGGCGTGGTCGACCACTATTCCCCCGGACTGGGCGACATCGATTATCAACGATTTGCAGCGTTTGTTCCGAAAGATGCCCAGCGGACTCTGGAAATCCATGGGACCAATTCTTTGAGTGACATCTCATCAAGCCTTCGCATGCTCAGCGAAACCGGCCTGATATTCCGTGTATGAGCGACCCGTCATACAATTTTAAGGAGTGAATATGAAATCCTTTTTTATGAAGCGCCAAAACACCTTCTACAAGCTGCTGCATGACCAGGCGAAGGCAACACTTGAAGGATTGGAAGCTTTTTTGAGTTATGTCAAGAATCCGACTTCTGAAGCTTCGGCTGCGGTGAAAATGAAAGAAAAGGAGGCTGATGAGTTTCGCCGCATCCTGATTTGCGAGCTGAACAAATCTTTCGTCACGCCCATTGATCGGGAAGATATATTCTCGCTGTCCCGTTCGATTGATGATGTTCTGGATTATGCCTACAGCACCGTGACAGAAATCGAAATGCTTAAGGTCAAGCCTACCAACCACATGGAGCGGATCGCCACGCTGCTGCGCGACTCGGCGAATGAAATCCTGATGGCAGTCGACCGGATTCAGGATCATCCCAGTGTGGCGAACGAACATGCCCAGCGAGCCAAGGCGCTGGAGAATAAAATTGAAGACATCTACCGGGAATCGCTGGCTGAGTTATTCAGCGGCGCGGAAGATGTCAAGCATGTCATCAAAATTCTGAAATACCGAGAAATTTACCGGCATCTCAGCAACGCGGCGGACCGTGGCGACGAAGCCGCGAATGTTATCGCGGGCATCGTCATGAAAATTGGCTGAGGAGATTTTTAATGCCCGTAACATTAATCGTATTGATTATTCTCTCCTTGATCTTCGACCTCACCAATGGAATTCGCGATTCGAGCAACATTGTCGCTACCATGATTACCTCGCGGGCAATGTCACCCAGGTGGGCGCTGACAATCACTGCTCTCGCGGAATTTTCAGGGCCTTTTATTTTTGGCGTGGCGCTGGCGAAAACAATCGGCGATGAGATTGTCCTTCCTGGGGCTATTAATATGTACGTCATTATCGCCGCATTGATCAGCGCGGTTATTTGGAACCTGCTCACCTGGTTCCTCGGTTTACCCAGCAGCTCGTCACATGCCTTGATTGGAGGAATCCTCGGGTCTGTAATTGCCAGCGTGGGTTTGCAGGAAATCAAACTGGCAGGGATCGAAAAGGTTCTGATCACGCTGTTTACTTCCCCGCTGATCGGGTTCGCGATTGGGTTTCTCATAACCCATTTAATCTACATATTATGTCAGAATGCAACGCCAAAAATTAACACAATCTTTAAGAGGGGCCAAATCTTTACCGCCATTGCTCTGGCATTAAGTCACGGCACCAATGATGCTCAAAAAACGATGGGTATCATTACCATGGGTCTGGTAACATCGGGCTATCTTACGGAATTTGTCGTCCCGTTTTGGGTCATTTTCATTTGCGCTGGCACCATAGCGCTGGGTACATCCTTAGGCGGCTGGCGATTAATCAAAACGCTCGGTTCGAAGTTCTACAAAATGCGCCCGGTCGACAGCTTCAGCATTCAGCTTTCCTCCGCGATGGTGATCCTGGGCGCATCCATCCTGGGTGGTCCAGTTTCGACCACGCAGGTGGTCAGCACGGCGATATTGGGCGTAGGTTCCGCCGAACGCATCAATAAAATCCGTTGGGGCGTGGCAGGTGAGATTGTAATTGCCTGGCTGCTCACCATCCCAGCGACAGCGGCGGTCGGCGCTGGTATTTACTGGGTGATCTCAAAATTCATCTCGGGTTAACAACATCATACACATACAGGAGCTTTCCTCATGATTCATCAACCACTGTTTGATATTGCATTTATTGGTAATTACACCAAGGATACGATCATCACCCCCGCCGGTACGCGCTATGTTGACGGCGGCGCGGTCAATTACGCTGCCCACGCGGCGGTCAGGCTGGGCAAGAAAACCGCGGTGATCACCCACCTGGCCGAAGAAGACCGGCGCATGGTAGATGGATTAACCGCATCTGGGGTGATTTGTTTCCCTGTCTTTACCCCGCACTCCACCAACATCACCCTGGAATATCCAACCACTGACCCTGATATCCGCAACCTGTACATCACCCATGTGGCGGACCCCATCCAGGCAGATGAACTGAGCCAGTTAACCGCCAGTTGGGTTGTTGTAGGCTCCACCCTGCGCGGTGAAGTCGGTCTCGAGGTGGTCAAACAGGCCAAGGCTTCCGGCGCTTCGATCGGGCTGGATGTGCAGGGATTTGTGCGCGTTCTGCGCGGGCAAGACCTGCGTTATGAACCGTGGGATGAAATCAGCGCAATCCTGGCAGATGTGGATGTCTTGAAAAGCGATGCCGTGGAAGCCGAATACCTGACCGGCAAAACGGACATCTTGGAAGCCGCGAAGTTCTACGCTGCACTCGGCCCGAAGGAAATCGTTCTCACCCACCGCGACGGCCTGCTCATCTATGCCAATGAGGTGTCCCATCAACGCAAGTTCCACCCCGAGAGCCTGTTGGGAAGGTCTGGGCGAGGCGATACCTGCCTGGGGTCGTATATCTCAGCCAGAACGGATCAATCCCCGGAAGATGCCGCGACTTTCGCGGCGGCGGTCACCAGCCTGAAGATGGAAAGGCCCTGCCCTTACGACCGCACCCCCATGGAGTTAAGCGCTTTTATCAGTAAGTGGTACAACCATGCCACAGCCGGATAACCACTTCATAAAACCGGCGCTTGAAGCATACCCGTCAATCTATGAGAAGGTGATCACCGAATGGCAGCAGGATGGACCAGATGCTCTCTGGCTGCTCTATTCCGCCAATTACATTTTCCGGGTGGGTGAGGTCAGGTGGGCAGTCGATCCCATCACCTTGCCTGCCCGGCTGTCGGGTACGCTGCCCCTTCGCCTGCAGCAAGATTTTTCAAAATTGGATTTCTTAATCCTGACCCATAAACACAGCGATCATCTCAACTGGAACTTCCTCAAAGGTCTGGCAGCCCTACCTTCACAATGGATCGTTCCCGAATTTCTGGTGGAGGACTGCGTTGAGAAAACGAGTGTTTCCCAGAACCAAATCATTCCTGCGATCATCAATCAATGGATCGAAATGAAAGGGGTCCGCATACTCCCAATGGAAGGGTCTCATTGGGAGTATGCTCAAGCCGCAGATGGACGCAAAACACTAGTAAAAGGATTGTCCTCCGTTTGCTACCTTTTCGAATTTCACGGCCGGCGCTGGTTTTTTCCCGGCGATGTTCGATCGTTTGATGTTACGAAAATACCCCATCTCGGCGCCTTTGATGGAATTGTGGGGCATGTGTGGATGGGCCGCATGAGCAGTCCTTTGGATGAGCCGCCTCTATTCGACCAGTTCTGTGATTATTATTCCAGATTCCATACAAACCACCTCATTCTGACACACCTGTACGAAGTTGGCCGCGACTTGAAAGATATGTGGACCGTTGAGCATGCGCGAAGAATCATTGCCTCCATTCTCACCCTCGCACCTGCCACTACCGCAGAAGCCCTCTGCACCGGAGAGAGGTTGATATTGGGCGAGGTTGACCCGCATTTATAGTTTTTCTCAAGTTAGCCTGTGCGGACATCTTGCTCCAACGAATTTTCGGACAGGTTCATAGGTTATAATGTCTGGAACCCATTTTGGGTTTCCAGGATTCTTCACATGCTTTCTATCCTTTTCGTCGAAGACGATGACACCATCTCTATGGGGGTGGAATACTCGCTCAAGCAGGACGGTTTCCAGGTCAGTCTGGCCTACCGCCTGGAGGAGGCGCGCGACCTGCTCAAGCGCCAGCCCTTCGACCTGGTGCTCTTGGACCTGGGATTGCCGGATGGCAGCGGCTACGCGCTGTGCAAGGAGATCCGCGCCGCCGGGGATACGCCCATCATCATCCTCTCTGCCCGCGACGAAGAGGCCAGCATCGTCCTCGGCCTCGACCTGGGCGCGGACGACTACCTCACCAAGCCCTTCCGCCTGCGCGAGCTGATCTCGCGCATGAAAGCCGTCTTGCGCCGCCGGGGGCCGGTCGAGGCCGGCGACCGCACCCTCGCCTGTGGAGACGTGACGGTCTTCGCCCAGCAGGCCAAGGTCTACAAAAACGGCCGCGAAGTGCTCTTAACCGCGCTGGAATACCGGTTGTTGCTCACGTTGATCCTCAACCAGGGACGGGTGCTCACCCGCAGCCAGATCTTGGGCAGCATCTGGGATGTGGACGAGGATTTCGTCAACGACAACACGCTAACGGTCTACATCAAGCGCCTGCGCGAGAAGCTCGAGGACGACCCGCAGAACCCGGCGCTGATCAAGACCGTTCGCGGCCTTGGGTATCAGGCAGGCGAATGACATGAAACAGCTCTTTCACTTGGAAGACCGGAAATTGTTCATCTCCATGATCGCCCTGTCGCTGGTAACCGTCCTTGCGGCAGTCACGCTCAGCCTGGCGATGGCGGCTTACGTCAACCAGGCGGTTAAAGATACCTATGCGGGCATCGTCGGCACGGTGGCGCAGCGCTATCCCCAGGCCGAGGCGCAGGTCGTGCAGGATCTGCGTTCACCGGGGGCCGACTCCGTCAACCTGGGAACCGCAGGTGCTGGAGAAATATGGCCTGGGCGACCAGAGCGGTGCGGATACCGCCGGTACCGCTGGTACCGCCGTTGCCGCCGGCCTGCTGGCGCGCCTGCTGCCGGTCGGACTGGCGCTGGTCGGGCTGGTCTGCGCCGGGTTCGTTCTTTTGCTGGTGCGCTACCAGCGGGCGGTATCTGCCCAGGTGGCGGGGCTTTCGGCGTACCTGCGCCGCATCGACGCCGGCGATTATTCCCTCGACGTGCGCGACAACGGCGAGGGCAGCTTCAGCCTGTTGAAGAACGATTTGTACAAGGTCACCGTCCGGCTGCGCGAACAAGCTGAGCTGCTGCAAAAGGATAAAACCGCCTTATCCAACCTGATCGCCGACATCTCCCACCAGATCAAAACCCCGCTCACTTCGTTGGGCGTTTTGGCCGACCTGCTGGCCGAGGACCCCCCGGAGGCGGACCGGCGCGCGTTTGTCGAGCGGCTGCGCGCGCAGCTCGGGCGCATCCAGTGGCTGGTGGCCGCGCTGCTCAAGCTGGCCCGGCTGGATGCCGGCACCGCTGCTTTTAAAAGCGAGCCGGTGGACGTGCGCCGGCTGATCGAACGGGCGCTGGAACCGCTGCAGATCCCGCTCGAGATCAAGAAGCAGCGCCTCGAAGTCCACGGGGATGATGGCGCGAGCTTTACCGGCGACCTCAACTGGAGCGCAGAAGCCTTGACCAACGTGGTCAAGAACTGCGTCGAGCATACCCCTGAGGGCGGGAAGATCGAGATCCGCTACGGTGCGAATGCCCTGTACGCTGAGATCACCGTCAGCGACGATGGCGAGGGGATCGCGAGCCGGGATGTACCGAACATCTTCAACCGCTTCTATCGTGGTGAGAACGCGCGTAATAACGCGGGCGAGAACAGCGGCGCCGGTGACACCGGCGTCGGCATCGGGTTGGCCCTGGCCAAAGCCATCCTTACCGCCCAGGGCGGCGATATCTCCGTCCGCAGCCAGCCCGGCGCCGGCACGAGCTTTGATATTCGGGTTTTCCGCGGGGTGGTGTAGGTACGTTCTGCCCGATATCTTCTTAGATTGAATCATTTCGGATTTATGGCGATCTCCTCTTCCCGGGCTAACCCGTCTGGAATCTTTTCCCTTTGGAATCGAGATTCCCAGGTTAGCCTGGACGGTTCGCGCTACACAACGAGTTGCGCCGATCCTACGGCTACGTGGAAGATTTTATTTGAACGCGTTTTTCTCTACCAACGGTCTCGAAGAACGACCCGATTGTGAATAAATTGTCACAATTGCAGTCACCGCAGGGTCACTTACCGTCCGTATGCTGAGAATAACGGTCGGAACTACTGTTCCGCCGGAACTACTGTTCCGCCGGACACTCATTCTTTGGAGGCACAACATGGAAATTCTCAAGGTGCATAACCTTTCGAAGGTATACGGAAAAGGCGATACGCAGATCAAGGCGCTGGATGACGTTAGCTTTAGCGGTTGAAAAAGGCGAGTTCGTCGCCATCGTCGGCCCTTCCGGCTCGGGCAAATCGACGCTGCTGCACATCCTGGGCGGGGTGGATACGCCCAGCTCCGGCCAGGTGCTGGTGGATGGCACGGACATCTGCGCCCTCGACCAGACGAAACTGGCGATCTTCCGCCGCCGGCAGATCGGCCTCATCTACCAGTTCTACAACCTGATCCCCATCCTCAACGTCGAAGAGAACATCACCCTGCCGCTGCTCCTGGATGAGCGCAGCCTGGACGAGGCGCGCCTGAAGGAGATCGTCGCCACGCTGGGGCTCGCCGACCGGGTCAGGCACCTGCCCAACCAGCTATCGGGCGGGCAGCAGCAGCGCGTCTCCATCGGCCGCGCGCTGATCAATAACCCCGCGCTGGTCCTGGCCGACGAGCCGACCGGCAACCTGGATAGCAGCAACGCCAGGGAGATCATCGCGCTGCTCAAGCTCTCCAACCAGCGCTACCACCAGACGCTGATCGTGGTGACCCACGACCGCGACATCGCCCTGCAGGCCGACCGCATCATCTCCTTCGGCGACGGGCGCATCGTGCGTGACGAGGCGGTGCGGGCATGAACATCCTGACGACGTATACCCTGAAGTACCTGCGGCTGAACAGGAAGCGGACGGCGGTGACCATCCTGGGGGTGATCCTGTCCTCCGCCCTGATCTGCGGGGTGTTCCTGCTGGGGGTCAGCTTCCAGAAGGTGATGATCGACCACGAGATCTTCATGTCGGGGAATTGGCACGCCCAGTTCCTCGCCGTGCCCTACGCAAAGGCGAAATATATCACCGACAACAGCGCCGTCCAGACGGCGATGCTCAGCGCAGCCGCTCGGGAACGCCACCTACGGCAGCCACAACACCGTTCGGCCCTACCTGTATGTCACCGCCTATGACGCGCTTTCCTTCCAAAACCACTCCATCCAGCTGATCTCCGGACGCCTTCCCCAAAACGGGGATGAGCTGCTTGTTTCGCCGGTGATGATTCGGGACTCTGGCCTGGGCTTGAAACCCGGCTCCACATTGCAGCTGACTTTTGGCCAGCGGAATATCCCCAACTACGATGAGACGCGTCAAGGCCTGGGGCGGAGAAGAATATGTCGCTCTGCAAGATGGGGAAACCTTTCCCCCATCCGTTTCCAAAACCTACACGGTGGTCGGCGTGATGACGCCGCTGTCCGATGAGACCAGCATGCCCGCAGCCTTCCCGGCCTTGACGTACCTCGACCCGGCGCAGTTGGCAGCCGCAACGCGGATGCGCGACGAGTGGCGCGACAGGAATTGCGGAGCGATCCGAAAGTGGACATCGCGATCCTGGCCCGCGATCCGCGCAGCATTAACACCCGCGCGCCGGAGATGGCGAAGAGCGCCGGGTTGGAGGTGACCCCCGGCCCGGACGGCAAGCTGAAAAGCATTACCTACAACGAGGACCTGCTGACCTGGATGGGCGCCAGCGGCCGTTCCAACTACGTGCGCTTCTTCCTGGTGATCATCGCCATCCTCATCGCTCTGATCGTGGGCGGCTCGGCCTTGGTGATCTACAACGCTTTCGCCATCTCGATCGGCGAGCGCAAAAAGCAGTTCGGCATGTTTGCCAGCGTGGGCGCCACCGCCGCGCAGATCCGCCGCATCGTGCTGACCGAAGCCGGGGTCATCGCGGCGATCGGCATCCCGCTGGGCATCCTGGGCGCCATCGCCGGGGTCGGGATCCTGCTGAAGCTCACCCAGGGGATCGTCTCCCAGTTGATCCTGGACGCGGAGCAGGGGCTGCCGCTGGTGGTCTCGCCGCTGGTCATCGGACTGACCGTGCTGTTCTCCGCGGCGACCATCCTGCTCTCGGCCTGGATCCCCGCCCGGCGCGCCGCCCGGGTTTCGCCCATCGATGCCATCCGCCAGAGCGGCGAGATCCAGGAGGGCAAGCCGCTCAACCTGCGCACCAGCCCGCTGATCCGGCGTGTGTTCGGGTTCGAGGGCGAGCTGGCGCTCAAATCCCTCCAGCGCGACCGCAAGAGATACCTCACCACGTTACTCTCGCTCATGATCAGCATCATCTTGTTCGTGGCCTTCAACGCCCTGATGCTGTATACCAACACCACCCACCGCATGGCTGTCAAAGCGATGAACTTCGACCTGAGATCGACCTGGACTACCGCCAAAGCCACGCCAACCAGTTTGCCGACCTGGTCAGCCAGCTGCCCGAAGTGCAGCGGGTTGCCTACGACGCTGCGCCCACGAGGCAGTACGTCCCCCCGCGCGCGGTGATCACCGACCCGGCTTACCAGGCCCTGCAGGAGCTGAACAGCCTTAAACTTGAAAATCTACCCCGCGCTGTAGAAGGCGGTACATACGCGTTTGTGCTCAAGGTGTGTGCCGTGGGGCCGTCCGAGTTTGCCCACTACGCCGCGCAGCTCGGTCTGGACGTGCAGCAGTATTCCGATCCATCCGCGCCGCTGGGGATCCTGCTCAACCACACCAACCTGCGCCAGGGCGGCAAGCTGTACGATTTCGACCTGTTCAACCTGAAGCCGGGCGATACGATGACTGTCTCCAAGATGCCTGAATGGTCCTCTCCCCAAACCGGGGACGCAGCACCGGCCAGCCTGACGTGGACGGTGGGCGCGGTCACCCAGGAGACCCCCCTGGGCTTTATGGGGGTGACGCTGGTTCCGGAAATGATCGTCTCGGACGCCGTCTTCGACGGTTTGAGCGACCGGATGCTGCAGCTGGGCCCGATCACTCCCGGGAACATGACCGTCAAGAGCGATGACCCGGACGCGGCGTTGGTAGCCATCGAACGGCTCTACCAGGCTACGGTTGGGGGCAATTTCTCGTACTATTCGATGACGGAGTTCAATAAGAGCAGCAACCTGCAGACGCTGATGACCAACCTGTTCTTCTACGGGTTCCTGACGCTGATCACGCTGATCGGGGTGACCAACATCGTCAACACCCTGGATACCAACATCAAGCTGCGCCGGCGCGAGATCGCCATGCTCAAGTCGGTCGGGCTGACGCCGGGTGGCTTCCTGCGCATGCTGCGCTACGAGAGCCTGTTCTACGGGCTGACCGCCCTGCTGTACGGGCTGCCGCTCGGGATCGCCCTGAGCGTGTTCATCTACTCCCAGTTCGACGGGGTGAGTACCTTTGCCTTCACCCTGCCCTGGGGGGCGATTGCGGCCTGCGTCGCTCGGCATCCTGGCGATCGTCTTCGCCACCATGATGGTCTCGGGCGCGATGATCCGCAACGACAACATCGTGGATACGATCAAAGAAGAAAATTTGTAGGCTCAGCATCCGTTTCAAGGAGTCAGAATGTCAAAGAAACTTTCGGACTGGCTTTGCAGTCTGCGTCTTGTTCTGTCCGTACTATTAACGACCACGATGCTTCTCGCCGCCTGCGCGCCTGCTGCTGCGCCAACATCAGCGTCCGGAGCAACGACCGCTGCACCGGCTCAACCAACGACCGCTCCGGCTGCCACGGCTGTTACAGCAGCCAATGCCGCTCTGCCCAATGGCTCGTCGATTAAAGTCGGTTTGGTGACCGATACCGGCGGCGTGAATGATCAAGCGTTCAACCAGTTGGCCTGGGAAGGTGTACAGAAAGCCTCCACGGATATGGGTTTCCAGGCGAAATTCATCGAATCCAAGCAGCCCACCGACTATGAGAAGAACATCGATGCGTTGGCGACCGAAGGCTACAACGTCATCATCACCGTCGGTTCCCCGATGGGCGATGCCACGGCTTTGAAAGCCAAACAATATCCCGACATCAAATTTGCCATCATCGACAACGCCTACGCCAATAGCGGTCTGACCAACGTCACCAGCCTGATGTTTGCGGAAGACCAGGTTGGTTTCCTGGCGGGCGTCCTGGCGGGCGGCATGTCCAGGTCGGGCTTCGTTTGCTCCGTCTCCAGTATGCGGACCCCTGCAAGTGACCGCTACATGATCAGCTTCTTTGAGGGAGCCGCCTGGCAAGCCGGCCCTGAGATGAAGTTTATGAATAATTACATTAATATTCAGACTACGGATGAAAACGTTCCTTCCTTCCACCGACTCCACCCAGGGGAAGGAAACCGCTCTGAGACTGATCGGCAAGGGCTGCGATGTTGTCTTCGGCGTTGGCGGGGACGCCGTTAACGGTGCTCTGCTGGCTGCCAGGGAAAACAACCTGCCGGCCATCGGCGCCGATGTCGACCAGTACAACACCGATCCCGAGGTCCAGTCGGCGCTGATCTCCAGCGCGATGAAGAACGTGGACGTCGCCGTCTACAACTACCTGAAGACGGTTGCCGATGGTTCTGTCAAAGCCGGCATCAGCACCGCCACCCTGCAAAACGGCGGCGTCGGCCTGGCCCCCTTCCATGATTGGGACAGCAAGATCCCAGCCGATCTGAAAGCCCAGATCCAGAAGGCAAGCGACGGGATCAAGGATGGTTCCATTAAGATTGATCTACCCTCAGTGAAGTAAAATATCTACATCAATTGCAGGCGCACCACTTTTTAATTGGGTATATCCAATAGGATCCTTGCGTACAAACAAAACCGGTAATTTTGATCCTATTTTAGGTCATTTAAAACCGTTGTAGTATACTCTGTTGAGTAGAAGTTTTATCCATTTTCTTCGATCCATGCCTTTTGGAAAAGAGGAAGGTATGAGTCACAAAACAAGAAATCAGAAACCAAGAAACGGCCAGCCGTCAACCGCGTACCCAGTTGACCCCCAAGATTTATCGGGACAAAAACAAATTGAAAACGTTCTGGCCCGCATCTCGGATTCTTTCGTCGCGTTAGATACGAACTGGGTTTACATCTATGTGAACGAGAAAGCGGCGCAAACGTTTGGCCGCACTCCCGAACAGATGATCGGCAAACACATCTGGACGGAATTTCCCGAAGGGATTGGTCAGCCTTTTTATCAGGCCTATTACAAAGCCGTCGAGACACAACAGCCTATATATTTGGAAGAATACTATCCGCCCTACGACCGTTGGTTCGAAAATCGAATTTTCCCATCGAAAGACGGGCTGTCGATTTTCTTTAGCGATATCACCGATCGCAAAAAAGCCGAGCAGGCGGTACTAGAAACGCAAGAACTCATTGAAGCGAGTGAAAAGCGTCTCTCACTGATCTTCGATACCGTGAGCGATGTTATCTTTCTCTTATCGGTTGAACCAGAAAACTGCTTCCGTTTCGTGTCCATCAACCCAGCTTTTCTGAAGGTGACTGGTCTACGGTACGAGCAGGTTGCCGGAAAACGGATCGAAGAGGTGTTGCCAGAACCAGCCCATGCGCAGGTGATCGCCCATTATAAACAGGCCATTCGGGAAAACAGAGTTGTTCGATGGGAAGAGGTGTCTGCGTACCCCACCGGCACGCTCTACGGCGAAGTGACCGTCACTCCGTTTCGGAACACTGCCGGGGTCTGCACACATCTTGTTGGCGTGGTACATGATATTACCGAGATCAGGCTGGCAGAAATAGAGAATCGAAGATTGAACCAGGAACTAGAGCATCGTGTCGCGGTTCGCACCGCGCAGCTGCAAGCAGCGAACAAAGAACTGGAGTCATTTTCGTATTCGGTTTCGCACGACTTGCGCGCCCCGCTGCGAGCTATCAACGGTTTTGCTGCGATTGTTGCTCGCCGTCATCGTAAGGACTTGAATGCGGAAGGTCAACATTACCTGGATAATATTGTGCAAGCCAGTGAACGGATGGGAAAATTGATCGATGAGCTGCTCACCTATTCGCGCCTGGGGCGCGAAGGTGTCCGCCGGTTGCCTGTATCGCTCGCCGGTCTGATGGCTGAGCTAAAAAGGATTATGCAGAGCCATCTGGACGAAATTCATGCTGAAGTGGTCATCGCGAATGATTTGCCAACCGTAATCGGCGACCAGACGTTATTAAGCCAGGTTTTCACCAACCTGCTGGAGAATGCCATTACCTATCACAAACCCAATGTGCCGCCGAAAGTGACTGTCGACTGGCAGACCGAAGGCGATCAGGTGGTCATCCGAGTCAGGGACAATGGCATTGGTATTCCTGATGAATATCAAGAAAAGATATTTCACATGTTCCAACGGCTGCACAACGATGACGAGTACCCGGGAACCGGCATTGGATTGGCGAATGTAAAGAAATGTCTTGATCTTCTTGGTGGCCATGTGGCGGTGGATTCAAGCGTGGACCAAGGCGCCACCTTTTCGATTTACCTGCCAAAGGAATAAATTCATGGCCAAGCCCTCCCATATTCTACTGGTTGAAGATAATCGCATGGACATCGAGCTCACTCTCGATGCATTTCATGAGGCTCGTCTCACAAATACCATTCACGTGGCGAGAACTGGTCAGGAGGCGTTGGATTATCTTTTTGGGCGCGACCTGTTTGCGGACCGTGAAGCCTATCCTTTCCCAAGGCTTGTTTTGCTGGATCTCAAACTGCCTGGGATCGACGGTTTCGAAGTGCTGCGTCAGGTCAAAACGACACCTGTATTGAAACGCCTGCCGGTCGTCATTCTGACCTCCTCAAAGGAAGAGGGCGACCGCGCCCTTTCCTATGATATCGGTGCAAACAGCTATCTGGTGAAACCGGTATCTTTCGAAGGTTTCCTGAGTGTCGTTCGCGAGATCGAAGGATATTGGCTAACGTTGAATATCGAACCGCCGGGGGAAGATTTATGACCCAACGGCAACGAATCCGCATTCTCTATGTCGACGATTACCCGCTCGATCGCGAGCTGGTGCGTGATGTACTGACTATAGAAAGCAACGAATTCGAGCTAACTGAAGCCGCTTCGCGCGCAGATTTTGAAACAGCGCTCGCCAAAGGGAATTTTGATCTCGTTTTGAGCGATTTCAACATTGCTGGCTTTGAAGGGCTACAGGTGCTCAATAGGCTTCACCAGATAAATCCGGAAATCCCCGTCATCATCGTAACCGGCACCGGGTCTGAGGAGATCGCGGTGGAAGCCATGAAACGGGGTGCTGCGGACTATGTAATCAAGAAATTTCATCACATCCAGCGCTTACCACTCACCATCCATGCGGTTCTTGAAAAGAAGCGAATCGAGCAGGAAAAACGCGAAAGCGAAGCGCGCTACCGCAGCTTGTTTATGTCGCTCAGCGAAGGCTTTGCCTACCATGAGGTTATTCTAGATGGGCAAGGTCAACCCGTCGATTACCGCTTTTTAGAGGTCAACTCCACCTTCGAAAACACGACCGGGTTGAAAAGCGAGCAGCTAGTGGGCCGTACGGTCCGGGAAGTGATGCCGGACATCGAAGACTTTTGGATTGAAACTCTCGGAAAAGTGGCCCTTACTGGGTTACCTACCCAATTCCAATACGCTACCAAAACCCTGGAAAAATATTATAATGTGGTTGCCTACAGCCCGGAAAAATATCGCTTTGCGGTGCTGTTCATCGATGTTACCGAGCAGACCCGGGCGGAAGCCCAAGCCCGGGCGCTGAAAACCGAACTGGAAGTCCATCACCGGCTGATCGACCTGCAGGAACAAGAACAGGTGCATATTGCCCGGGAACTGCATGACGGCCCTTTGCAGGGGTTCTCGGCCCTTGGGTTTACTCTACAGCAGGTGGTTGTGGATGTGGCCGGACAACCGGTGGAGAGCCCGATCCGGGAACTGCAAACCAGACTGCGATCTGAGATCGACAAATTACGCTCCTTTACTAAGGAGCTGCGCTCGCCAGTGCTATACAAATTCGGGTTGGCCAAAGCCATCGGCTCCCATCTGGAAACTTTTAAGGAGAAACACCCGGAACTGGCTCTATGGGTGGAAACGAATTTGGACGATGATGCCGCTCCGCAGTCCGTCCGATCGGGGTTGTTCCGGATTTACCAGGAGGCCCTGAATAATATTGTGACCCATGCCCATGCAACTCGGGCTGAAATTCAATTGACGCAAACCGACCATTTCCTTCAGCTGGAGATTATTGATGATGGTCAAGGGTTTACTATGCCGCTGGATTGGCTTGACATGGCGCGCGGTGGGCATTTCGGGTTAGTTGGAATGCGAGAGCGGGCCGAGGCATTAGGTAGCCATGCGGAGATCATTTCCCATCCCGGGGGTGGCACCCGAGTACGAGTCAGGGTGCCCCTCTAACTAGGGCGTGTTTACAAACTCAAAAGCGATTTTGTATAATCGGTCGCGCGGACTATACCGGATGATATTATTAAAAAAGCCATAGAACAATGAAGATATTTTCAACCCACAAATTGGAGGGGATATGGTTCGCAAGATCTTTGTTTTTGGCGCAGGTGTATTAGGCAGCCTGTATGCCGGAAAGCTTCACCAGGCCGGGTATGAAGTCACCTTGCTCGCGCGCGGAAATCGATTGGCAGAGTTAAAAAAGAATGGTCTGCTGCTCCAAAAAGATGGCAGTTATACAGTAGAGCAACACTCTGTTCAAATCACCGACCGGTTGGACCCCGCGGATTCTTACGATTTGGTGCTGGTGATTGTCCGCAAGAACCAGGTGTCATCGGTCTTGCCTGCGCTTGCCGCCAATACCCATACGCCAAACGTGCTTTTTCTGGTCAACAATGCCGAAGGTCCCGAATCGTTGGTCCAGGCATTAGGCCGAGAGCGCGTGTTGTTGGGTTTCCCAGGGGCAGGTGGTAAGCGTTCAAACGGTATTGTGAACTACAGAATCACACAGCAGTCCTTGCAGGCCACCACGCTCGGCGAACTGGATGGGCGTAAAACCGATCGGCTGGCGCAAATCGCGCTTGCCCTGCGTGATGCCGGGTTCCCAGTCGCCCTCTCAGACAACATCGATGCCTGGTTAAAGACCCATGTCGCCCTGGTCAGCCCCATCGCCAATGCGATTTACCTGGCTGGCGGCAGCAACTATCGCCTTGCGCACACCCGGGATGGACTGGTGTTAATGGTCAGGGCCGTGCAAGAAGGTCTGCGGGTGCTCAATGCGCTCCATATCCCCATTACTCCGGCCAAATTCCGCGCCCTGGACTGGATTCCCGAACCGCTGCTGGTCGCGGTTCTTCAAAAAGGCTTCAATACCCCCCAGGCAGAACTGATCCTGGCGCGCCATGCCAACGCGGCTCGCGATGAGATGCTCACGCTGGCTGAGGAATTCGGCGTCCTGGCGCGGCAGTCAGGATTAGCCACGCCAGCCATCGATGCGCTGGTTTGCTCCCTCGACCCGAACTACCCAACCCTGCCCGAAGGCCAGACCAATCTAAAACTGATCTGGGGACCGATGATTGCCATGACCGGTGCATTGGTGTCGCTTGGCCTTCTCACCAGTTGGCTGCTCCTCCGGCGGAGGAAATAGATAAACGGCCTACAAACATTCACGGCAAAACGCGGGAGATTGGTATCGGGGGTCAGCGAATGGCCGCCCGAGTACCCGCTCAGGAGAAAGCACGAATAATGAGAACAATCCGAATTCCGCTCAGTATGGGTAATATCGTTCTGATCCCCTGTCATTGCGGTTACCTGCAAGTTGACACCGGCTATACCCGTGATTACCTGGCTTACCGGCGGGGACTGAAGAAAGCTGGGGTAGAAATCTCCGAGATTAAGTATTTGTTCCTGACCCACCACCATGATGACCATGCCGGGTTTCTCAATGAGCTGACTCGGAACACTCCCCTGACCATCCTCGCCAACCGGATGGCGAAAGAGCTGCTCCTTACCGGGAAAAACGATAAAACACGTGGTGGGGGCTGGGTGTCACCGGCCATCCGCTTGCTCGCCGAAACAAAAATGCGCTTCGATCCGCACTGGACCCTCGAATTTCCGCCCTTTGCGCTGCGCGAGCAGGACTGGCTAATTACAGGCGATGATTGCAGTGTTTTAAAAGAGATTGGGGTAGCCGGCGATATTCTGTACACGCCTGGGCACTGTATCGATCATCAGGTGTTGGTGCTGGAGGATGGCGCCGTGTTCTGCGGCGATGCGGCCGCCAATATGCTGCTGTTTGCCGGCTCGCATTACTGCACCGTTTTTATGACCGATATGGAAGCAGCCTACCAGAGCTGGCAGAAGATGCTGGATGCCGGCGCAAAAATGATCTACCCTACGCACGGCAAGCCCTTCTCAGCCGCCCACTTAAAGGAACAAATGGGGAAAATCAAAAACAGTGATTTGATCGCACTGTTCTAACCCGAAAGTAGGCCAGATGGGCGTCTTGATTCATAATTCCAACGTTATCCCCTCTTTTGGAGACATCACCTAACAGTAGTAGACTTCATCGGCCATGGAGGCAGCAAAATCTCGGCAGTTTCCCTTTTTCTTTTCCTCCGGAAAGCGGCGAAGCCAATATCGAAAGGGATTTTTAATTGAAAGCTATTGAAAGTATGGTATATTTAATTTGTTATTAATAAATTAACGATTCCACTTCCTTTTTTATCCGAAAATTTTATCAAAAAACCTACGTGCTCAAAGTCAATGTGAGTTTATACGGTTCATTGGCGCGGTTTGGCGGAGGCCGGTATGTTTCCCAGGTCGATGTCGAGCTAGAGCCAGGCTCCGGCAAAGAAGATTTGCTGGAGTATTTCGGCATTCCAGAGAATGAACGTGGCTATCTGTTTATTAATGCCGTCTTACATGAAGTGCCTGGGGTCAGCACCAAAGCGAATGAGCCCTTGAAAGATGGCGATCACGTGGGCATATTCTCTGTTGACCGTTTATACCCTTATCAATACCGCGATGGACTGCCTATGTCTGAGGCATTAAAGAAAGCGCTGCAAGAGAATGGTGCAATCCATCATTCTTATCGGTAATGCTGAACTCTCAAACTCTTGCTGAGAAAACCAATCACCGATTTTCTAGACCAATAAGGAGAAATTCTCATGGCAAAAAAGATCCTTAGAATCAATATGACCGATTTGAAGGCCACTTATGAAGATGTACCCGCAGAGTGGGTGCGTTGGGCCGGTCGCGCGCTGACAGCTGCTATTGTCTGCGAAGAAGTGGACGCGACGTGTCACCCGCTCGGCCCGAACAATAAGGTCGTCATTGCTCCCGGCTGGGTGACCGGTTCCCCTGCGGCTCCCAGCAGTGGGCGAACATCGTTTGGTGGAAAAAGCCCGCTCACGGGTGGCATCAAAGAGTCCAACGCGGGCGGCCTATGTGGACAGATGATCGCCAAGCTTCGCCTGGCAGCCATTATCCTGGAAGGCACCCCGCCGAAGGGCGAATGGTATACGCTGGTGGTCACCAAGGATGGCGTCAAGTTCGAAATCAGCCGCTGACCTGGTGGGAAAAGGCATGTACGAAGTTGACGAGATTCTGAGGAAGAAGTATCCTAAGACGGCGGTCATCGGCATCGGTCAGGCCGGTGAAATGAAACTCTCCAACGCCGGCATCTCGGTGAATGATACGGAGAATAAGCCTGGGCGCTATGCCGGGCGCGGTGGTATGGGCGCGGTGATGGGCGCGCGCGGCGTGAAAGCGATGGTCATCATGGATGCTGGCGGCCCGGGCGTGGAAATTGCAAACTCGGAACTGTTCAAACAGGGTCGCAAGAAACTGACCGAATCCATCCAGGAACACGGCCTGACGAAGAAAGATGGCGGCTTGAATTCCTTCGGTACCGCGGTGCTGGTCAATATCTTGAATGAAGCCGGCGGTCTGCCCACCCGCAATTTCAGCGCCGGTCAGTTTGAAGGCGCTGCCAAAATCTCGGGTGAAGCGATCGCTGAAGTGTTTGAGAAACGCGGCGGCGAGGGACAGATGGGGCATGGCTGCCATCCCGGCTGTATTATCAAGTGCTCCAATATTTACCCGAAGTGAAACGGGTAAGGCCATTGTCTCCTGCCTCGAATACGAAACCACCTGGTCTTTAGGCGCGAACTGCGGCATCGACGACCTCGACTACATCGCCAAATGACCCGCGAATGCAACGACATTGGCGTGGACACCATCGAAGCTGGCAATACCATTGCGATTGCCATGGAAGGCGGACTGCTCGAATTTGGCGACGCCGAAGGCGCACTCAATACCTTCGATGACATCCGCAAGGGAACACCGCTAGGCCGCATCCTCGGGCAGGGCGTGGAAGCCACAGCCAAGGCGTTTGGCGTCAGCCGCGTGCCCACCTGCAAAGGCCAGTCCATGCCTGCCTATGAACCGCGCGCGGTAAAGGGCATTGGTGTGACCTATGCCACCACCCCGCAGGGAGCAGATCATACCGCCGGTTACACCATTGCGCCTGAAATCGCAGGCGTCAGCGGCAAAGTGGACCCACTGTCAGACGAAGGCAAGGCTGAATTATCGCTCACCTTCCAGGCAGCCACTGCATTCATTGACAGCACCGGCTACTGCCTGTTCATCGCATTCCCCATCCTCGATATCGCCAAGGGTTGGGCAGGCATGGCCGAATCGGTGGCGGGCGTCACCGGCATGAACATCACCGGCGACGATGTAGTGCCGATTGGCAAAGAAATCCTCAAGATGGAGCGCCTGTTCAATGAGCGAGCCGGTTTTACCGCCGAAGATGACCGCCCGCCGGAATTCATGCGCGAAGAACTCCTGCCACCTCACAACGTCAAGTGGACCATCACGGATCAGCAGCTTGATTCCGTGTATGCCTGGGTGCATGAAGAGCAGAAAGCCTGATTGATCACCGAATGATCTGTCTGGGTGCGGTCAAGAAACCGCACCCAGACAAAATTTAACTTGATGATCCTATTTCAGCACATCTTTTGGGGATACGAAGTAGCCTTCCCCGATTCCTGGTTTCGCCGGCGGGTTCAGGACACGGATATTTTGCTTGCAAATATCGATGCCCTTGACCCATATTACGATGGCCCAGGTGCTGGCCAATTACAAATCCGCGGCGAATGGAATTGGGAGCGCCAGAAGATTGAACCTTTGTGGAACCAGCATATCGGAATGATGGCCGGTATGCTTGGCGCGAAAAATGTAGGGGCGGCCCCCTGGCGCATGAGGGACGCCTTTGGAATGGAGGCAGAGATCGTGCTTCCCGAAAAGGCCAACCGCCGTTTATGGACCGGTATCCTGATGCGTGATTACCGGGTTCTACACTTCATGGTTACGCATCCGAAACAGGTGCGCGCGCAATTTGAGCCTGTCGCCACGCAAATCATCAAAAGTCTGCGCTTTCCGCCGCTGATTGATGGGGTTGAGGTCACACCTGATGACATCCCTTTGCCGCCCAACTTTAGTGCGACAGAGCCGCAAACGGTGGTTGATGATATCCCTGATCCGCACCTCTGGCGAGCGTATACTGGCGATGCCGGGATTGGTGAGCTCCAATCCTTTTACCTGCGTGAACTTCCCCCTCGCCGCTGGGTAATGGAAGAATACCTGCCTTTCCCGGGTGCATCCGATTTGGGCTTTGCGCGCTTCAAACTGCGCCGAGATCACCGCCAGGTTACACTGGGCATTATGCCATCCAGGCGGCCAGAAGCTGTCAACGTGGCGGATATAGTGTACAGGATCAGCGATCTTTAATCTCCCCGCTTACCGACAGACAAGAAACAGAGGTGAATTATGCGCGTTACCGTAAAGCTTTTTGCAACGCTCACCCGTTTCAAAAGCGGCGCGAAAGCCGGAAGGCCCTTTGAGGTAGATCTACCCGATGGCGCGGTGGTGAAGGATTTAATCGATCAGCTCATGATTCCGGCCGAAGAAACCAAAATCGTCTTCATCAATAATATCATCCGGGAAAATGACGCAAAATTAAACGACGGTGATGTGGTGGGGATGTTTCCTCCCGTTGGAGGAGGATAGGCCCTCTCGCCAGGCAAAACGGCGGCCTGTGTGCGGTCGACCAGATTTTAACGCCGGGTTCGGCTTTAACCAGGATTGGTTTGAATACTTACTCATATATTTTCACTTCCTTTCCCATGGCCAATTGCGATTCCGTTCGGATCGAGCTACGTAGCCCTATTTCAGGCGACTGTACTCCAATATGACCGTTCCATTTTGAAATATTCTGACATTGGAAAGCTTCAGGTGTTTCGTGATCTCGATCCCTTCAAAAAGCCGCGTTCCGTGGCCAAGTATGAAAGGGTATACATCGATACAAAGCAAATCCACAAGGTCATGGCTGAACAAGACCTGGTCAAGCTGCCCCGTTCCGTATTTGACAATGTCTTTCCCTGGCTGCTCCTTCAGCTTGCGGACTTCGCCGGCGATGTCACCTTTAATGATGGTTGCGTTCCAGGTTGCGGATTTCAGCGTCGTCGAAGCGACATACTTCGGGATGCTGTTCATATAGTCCACGAAGTCATCTGGAACGCCCTGAGTTGACGCTGCCATGCGTGGATACGATTCTGCAAAGGCTTCATAGGTCTTGCGGCCCAACAATAATGCATCTGCGGCAAAAAGCCTTTCCCTGGCGTAATGGTCGTGCTCAGGATTCGAGAGAAAATACGGTTGTGCCTCTTGGACGATATCCGGAGCATCGACAACACCGTCAAGACTCTGAAACGTGACCTCGATCAGTTTTCTCATTGATTCCTCCCATAGATTATCTCCTTACCCATATCTCTGCTGGATTGCCCGTCAATCATCAAAACAGAACCCGCCATGAGGATCGCGCCGGTAACCGTTTTTCGATCTCTTCTCTGCCCGAATTGAACTCAGCACATTTCTCTCAGATCGGCTGATAATGGAGCGCGACCATTCCGGATTGGAATGTTCTGGTTTCCAGGAGCTTTAGCGTGTTGACGCCCATCTGCTCAAAGATGTACGGGCCTTCCCCGAAGGTAAATGGAAATACGAGCATACGGAACTCATCGACCAGGCCAGCTTTCAGCATCGTGCGCGTCAGTTCTCCAACGCCGTACTGCAGCAGACTCTTCCCCGGCTCTTGCTTCAGCTTTCTGATCTCCTCAACCACGTCTCCTTTTATCAGGGTCGCGTTCCAGGTGAGCGGCTCTTTCAGGGTTCGCGATGCGACGTACTTGGGCATCGTGTTGATCCTATCCGCGTCATTCCCCTGCCTGGTTGGCCAGATCGCTGAAAACGATTGGTAGGTCCGCTGACCCATTAAAAGCGCGTCCGGCATGAACAAGAGGTTGTTGAGGTATTCCTGCACATCCTGGCTGTGGAATTGGAAGACCTGCTTCCAGAAATCCTGATGATCGGAACCCATGGCGCCATCGACTGACACTTCAGCTTCTACAATTATTTTTCTCATGTCCAGCCAGTTTCCTCTTGTGATTCCTCTCACCGTCCGCCGGTGATGCGGATAATTTCCCCGGTGATCTGCCGGTTGACCGGCGAACCGAGAAATACGATCAACGCGGCAACATCCTCTGGCGTGGCAACCTGACGCGTTGGTGTATGCTGCTTGATCTGCTCATGCTGTTCGGGGGTGATATTCTGCTGCATGCGTTCGGTCATCACAGCACCGGGCATAACCACATTGCTTAAAATATTGGCTGGACCGAGCTCAATAGCCAGGGTGCGAGATAAACCATGCAATCCAGCTTTCGCAGTCGCATACGGCCCCAGTCCCGGCCAACCATCAACGGCATCGGATGAGATGGTCACGATCCGCCCCCAACCGCTGCTGCGCAGCAGCGGCAGGGCGCATTGGATGGTCAATGTGACTCCTTCCAGCGTCTGGCGCACCATATTTTCCCAGCTCTTCAGCGGCACATCCTCGAACGTTTGCCTCGAAGGTGCGGAGATTTCCATCGGAGCGGCATTATTGACCAGCACATGCAGAGAACCCCATTCTTTTGCCAGCGCCTCAACACACGAGCGGATCGAAGCCTGATCCGCCAGATCATAATGCAGAACCAGCGCCTGCCCGCCAGCATCCTGTACTTTCTGGGCGGTTTCTTCAGCCCCCTGGCGGTTGGCGTGATAGGTTACCCCAACTCGCGCCCCTTCCGCGCCAAACGCGATGGCAGCGGCTTTACCAATTCCCGATGAACTCCCCGTAACCAATACGACCCGATCCTTCAATCCCAGATCCATCGTTCGATTTCCTCCATCCTCATCCTTTGCCACCAGATGAAAAGCCCGCCAGCGCCGGGCCATGCAACCCGTGGGATGCCATCCAGCGCATAAAACACGATATTAAACCTATACGCATATTCGTTCTTGTTTAAACCCGTTTCAAATATAATATCGCCGGACTTTCCCCTGAGAACGGCGGGGATATGGTATATGGTGATAGTTGCGAATTTGTGGAATAGTCAGTCTGAGTCATTCTATCTTTCGCCTACGGTTATCCTTTCATTTCTCTGTTCTTGCAGTGGATTAATGATTTATATAGTGTATCTACTTATTATATATTTTCTTTTACAATAACACAAAGGCCTGGTTCGGTGATCCAGGCGCGGCCAGCAGGCCTAAATCTGCATTTTATGCGGTTTTTGGCGAAATCTCTGGACACAAAACGGTTCGTGCGATAAGAAATCTATTTGTGGTTCTTCAATTACAATAAAAGGAAGTCTGCTTCTGCTGGGATAGGCATGATAGAAACCATTTTAAAGGTTACAACCATTGGCTCAAGCGCCCAAAGAATCCTAACCGAATCAAAAGATGCCTCCATCCTTGGAGTCACATCCCGGGGTATTTTTCTTCGGATTCGTGAGCGTTGGGTCATTTTTCTGTCATACGAAGAAAACCGTGGTCCATTGACGCTCAACATCAGTTCGGTCGCACGCAATCCGATAGGAATGGATAAAACGCAATCCGTTGAAATTCAACCGGGAAGTATTATTTTCTCCAGATCCAATATACAGATTGATTTCTCCCAAGCAAAAGCATGGGAGCTGCCGCCCCATCCCCAATCTGTTTTAAGCTCTCTTGAGCGTAATGAAAGAATCCGAGCGACTGGTCAGGCAGTGATTGCTGGCCGAGGTGGAATTGGATTAATCCCAATCTTGGCGAATCTTCTCGAAATCGAGCTTTCCAGACCACCGGGCCAACCGGAATATGTTGATCGGATCGACTACCGTGAACTGCATAAAAACCTGGGATCACCGGATGAGACCCAGGTTATTTCTCAACTGCAATCGTTTCTCGGACTGGGGTCTGGTCTGACACCTTCCGGTGATGATCTCATCAATGGCTTCCTGCTGACCTATTGTCGTTACCAGGATATTCTCCGTCCCCCATTTCCGTTATCTACGGTTAGCCAGGCGATCGTAGAACGAGCTTATCAAAAAACCAGCTTGCTGAGTGCGAATCTAATCGAGTGCGCAACAGTCGGACTGGCCGATGAGCGCCTGATAGGGGCCTTGGACGGCATGCTGGGCGGGACACTTGATCCGGCCAGCTGTGCCAATCTGTTATTATCTTGGGGAAATTCATCCGGCTGCGATGTTCTGGTTGGCATGGCTCTAGCCGCCTACCAGAACGCATAAACTCAAGCAATCCATCAATCAGGGATAATCCAGGTACCCGTTTCACCTTTCAGAGCCCGGCCAATGTTTTCCGGATTGGTAATGAGAGCCTGTTTTCCACCGTGTTCCAGATACCAGATCACGGCTTGAATCTTCGGCGCCATCGATCCTTTGGCAAAATGGATGCCTTCAGCCAGATATTGTTTTGCCACAGAAAGCCTGATGCAATCCATCCACTGCTGATTAGGCTTTCCATAATTAATCGCCACTTTCTCCACCGCGGTCGAAATGACGAACAGGTCCGCATTGAGCGCCTGGGCCAGGAGCGATGAAGCATAATCCTTGTCGATTACAGCAGCGATGCCGCAGTAGTTGCCGTCCCCTGGATCAATGACCGGGATGCCGCCTCCACCCACGGTGATGGTCACAATCCCTTTTTCCAATAGGGTTTGCACCGTCTCCAGCTCGACAATCTCCTTAGGCAGCGGTGAGGGAACCACCCGGCGCCAACCACGGCCCGCATCTTCGACAACCGACCAGCCCTGCTCTCGCTGGCGGCGCTGCGCTTCTGCCTCGGTCATGAACCCGCCAATCGGCTTGGTTGGTTTCTGGAAGGCTGGATCATTGCGATCCACCAGGGTCTGGGTAATGACAGTTACGACTTTCTTTTTGATGCCCCGCTGGTAGAGGATATTTTGCAGGTTTTGCTGGAGAGCGTAGCCAATCGCGCCCTGGCTGTCAGCCCCACAAACATCCAGCGGGACTTCGTGCATGCCTTCTTTCGCCGCGATCTCAGACCGGCGGAGAATAAACCCAACCTGCGGTCCATTGCCATGCCCAATGGCGACTTCCCAGCCCTGCTCGATCATATCCGCAATGTGATAGCAGGTTTCTTTTGCCGCTTCATACTGGCTTTCAACCGTAACGTGTTTATCATCCTTGATTAAGCGAATTGCCACCAATGGCAATGACCGCAACCTTTTGTGCCATCCAGTCTCACTCCTTTTTAAGGTTAAAGCAGCCCATCTAATAAATCAATCATGGCCTGGTCGCCGCCGGCTGGGGGAGTCCAATCGACATAGATGACTCGGACGTTCTGCTGCTCCAACGCTTCTCCAAAATCCTGAACGCCGACATTGATGGCAACGATCGGACTGTTCAATAGATCGCTCGCGTTATTTTCCATGCGTTCCTCCTGATGCAGACAGAAGTAAATCGGCACAGAACTTTCGCCGCCTGTAGATTACTGGGGAAGACCAAAACGCCGGCGCCTTCCAGCATTTTCCGCTGTTTTTCCAATCCTTGTGCATCCTGGTCCGTTCCACAGATGGAGGCTACGACCGTCAGGCAGCCACCGCGCCGGTCAGCAATGGACCGTGCTTCCCGGATCACCTCAACCAAATCTCCGACCGGATCGGGTGAAGCGATGTCTCCTAAGATGAAATCCAGCAGCAGAATGGCCACCTCAGGATCTTCTGCCTCCGCCAGGATTCGCTTCCGCCGCTCGGTGGCATCAATCATCGGATGCGGTTTGCCCTGGGTAAAGTAATCCTCCCCCAGATCGATCACCGAATGCTCCAGACTGACTTCCGGATTTTCCAGTTTATAGCGTTTATCCAGCGGTGCATTGGAGTAAACCGCCAACCCGGCATCCCGCAGCACCTGCTGCGTCTGATAGCAGAAGGTTCCCCCAGCGAACAGACCGCGCAGATAGCGCTGCTCGCTTCGCCAGCTTGCAATTTCCTGTTGAAGTGTCTCCTGACCAGATGGCGATCCCGTTTCATTCCATCGATTTCCTCCCGGCCCATAATAGAGCGCGAGTTGAACAGCTTCATCGATCGTCAGCGCTTGATGGAAATGCGCACCGACACCTTGAAGCCGGTCTCCTAAACCGAGAAAACACCCAATCACCGGTTTTCGACAGGCCTGAATACGCTCGATGAGGCTCTCAAGCGTATTTTTTCCTGCCGGCTTTGACACAATCGCAATCATTTGCGTTCCCGGATCGGCTTCCAGCGCATCGATCCCCATCAAAGTGGTGATGCCGCCCACCGCATTGGAAAGATCATGGCTGCCTGTGCCAATGGCATGTGAGATGCCTGAGCCAGCCTGATGGACCAGGCTGGTAAATTCCTGGATCCCGGTGCCGGAAGCGCCCACCACGCCAATGGGACCGCGCCTCACCCGGTTGGCAAACCCGATGCCCACCCCACCAATCAGGCTGGTACCGCAGTCCGGCCCCATCACCAGCCGGCCGCGCTCTCGGGCCAGCTGCTTCAGCTCCACTTCTTGCTCCAGCGGCACATTATCGCTGAACAAGAAAACATGCTTCCCCTGTTCGATTGCCTTACGCGCTTCTCGAGCAGCGTACGGTCCTGGCACAGAAATCACCACCAGGTTGCTCTCCGGGTTGGATACCGCAGCTTCATCCACCGATCGGTAATTGGTGCTTTTCTTGGCGCTCGAAACCGATTGCAGCCGGTCATCGATGCTGGCCAGCAGCCGGTCAACGATTGCGGCGTTCTCAGCGATCACTGCCACAATGAGATCATTCGGCGTGGCCGCGTCGATGAGCGCGCCGTGGATGTCGATCTCCGCCAGTAGTTCTTTATTGGCCTCGGTGGCCATCACCACGGCCGACTGTTTCACGCCGGGCTCATCGCTGAGCGTCTTCGCAATGCGCATCAGGAAGACCGAGTCGTAGTACTGACTTTTTCGGATCACAAAACCGGATGCCATAACGTCCTACTTTCCCGCATACTTCTGGCTAAATGCAACCAGCGCTTTCTTAAAGCACTCAAACGGCGCGCGCACCAGCCCACCGCCAATCTTAGGATAACCCGGGTCTTTATGGGCGATGGCCGTATCAATAATGGGCGTGCTGTTGGTCTGGACCACTTTGCGGATATCGATTCCAATCGGCGCACCCTCAAAGCCAAAGATTGGCATCTTATAAACCGGGTGCGCGCCAGCAGTAATGGTGCGCATTTCGCGGGTATAGGCCAGCGCCTCTTCGGGCGTGCCGCCGACCAGGGATAGGATCCCCGTCGCGCCGCCCAACACAAACCCACCCCAGCCCACGGTTTCGGTGATGGCCGAGTCGCCCATATCAAAGCCGGCATCCTCGACCGAGTAGCCGGGCACATACAGGCCATCCACAAACGGCGCCGGGGCGGTAAACCATTCATCGCCCAATCCGCTGACGCGGATGCCAAATTCCACCCCGTTGCGACACATGGCAGTAACGAGCGAGCTGTATTCGATATCCCGGGCCGGGTCGGCAATGGCTTTCCCGGCGGCCATGGCGATGCCCAGGAAGATCAGGTTGTGATTCTTGAGTAGGTACAGCGTGGAAATCTGATTCTGGCGGGAGATATCCGCTTTGGCCAGCCCGACCGCCATGGCATTGCCAAACAAGGCGGAAGACGCGCTGTGGCGGTTGTGCAGCTCATCGCCCATTTGCAGCGCCTGGGTGATGATCGGTTTTAAAGGCAGCTCGCCTTCGCATTTTAGGGCAGCGCGCAGGGAAGGTGCAAAGATATCCCGCCAGCCGCGCAGGCCATCCAGCGCCTTTTCGCTGTAATCGCCAAACTGCTGCGCGCCTTCCACCTGGCGGCAGTAGGCCCGGTTGCCAAAGGTTTTATTCTCCACCACATATACCCAGGCATTGGCGGAAATCGTGCCTGCCATCGGCCCCACCGTCTGGTGATGGTGGTTGGGCTCCAGAGTAATCTGCCCTCTGTCCAGCAGTTTGATCGCCTCATCCGGCGTTTTCGCCCAGCCTTCATACAGCACCTGGCCGATAATTGCCCCACGCTGCGCCCCGCACATCTTTTCCCAGGGGATGGGCGGACCGGAATGGATGATCATCTTATCTTTCATGCCTGGGATCACTTCAATGGCCGGGGCAATATCCACCAGCACCGGGTCCCCATCCATCATCCGTTTGACGGCGACCTGATTGGCCGCTTCAATCTTTTGTTTGAGATCCATGATTTCACTCCTCATCGAAAATACATTGCGCTTTATGAAGGCCTTAGATCCGCTGCGCAACCGGGAAGTTGCGAAACCAGTAGGTTTCGGCGGCAGACCGAATGCTTCCATCGTTTCAAGGTCCATTCGTCTTGTTTGGATCGATTAACTGTCCCGCCGATGGCTACCTGGGGACCTTGCATCCCCAGGTAGCCATCACTCTTGATCAATCGGTCAGATCATCTTACTTCGGATTGCCAATCACGCCTTTGACAAACCAGTCCACATTGCCCATTTCCTCATCGGTCAGCGCCTTGCCCGCTTCCACGCGGACCTTGCCATCCTGATCGGTGAGCGGGCCGTTGAAGATGGCCAGCTTGCCAGCATTCAGGTCACCCACCAGGGCAGTGAACTTATCCTGAGCGTTCTGCGGAACATTGGGGCCAAAGGGCGCAAACTTCATACAGCCATCCGCCACACCGCAGCGCAGGAAGATGGGCTTCCAGGATTTATCCAGCACAGTGGATGTCAGCCAGGTCATCTTACCACCCAGGGTAAAGCCGAACCCGGAGAGCCAGTATTTCGGGGCAAACTGCTGGGCCGCCAGCGAGTTGATGCCGATGGAGTACACGCCGCGTGCTTCAGCCGTCTGGATGATGGTGGCTGGCGCGTCCACATGCATGGCGATCACATCCACCCCCTGGTTGATCAGCGCATCGGTCGCCGCAGCTTCTTTTGCCGAATCCGCCCAACCGAAGGTCCAACTGACAATCGTTTCCGCTTTCGGGTTGGTCGACTGCGCGCCCAGTTCAAAAGCGTTGATAAAGGTGACCGACCAGCCCATCGGGAAGGCCCCGATAAAGCCCAGCTTGTTAGACTTCGTCACCAACCCGGCTGCTGCGCCGAGGATATAGAAGGCTTCCGGGGGTTTGCCATACAGGTTGGCAAAATTATCGGCCATCATGTAGCCGCCGACATGCTCAAAGGTGACTTTGGGGTTCTTCTTGGCCAGGTTGAACGCCGGTTCCTGGTGACCAAAGCTGGTCGGGAAGATCAGGGTGGCGCCCTGGTCGATCATGGTCTGCATGGTCTTCTCAGCATCGGGGCCTTCGGGGATATTCTCTGCCTCGATGATATTCACGCAGGCAATATTCTTCTTGATGTCCATGATGCTTTCATGCATGGCCTGGTTGTAGCCGGCATCCTTCACCGAACCGACATACAGCGCCCCAATGGTCAGGCAGGGGCCTTCCGCTTTTGTAGGCTCGGCGGCTTTCGGAGCTTCGGTGGGTGCAACCGTCGGAGGTACTGCGGTTGGTGGTACTTCGGTCGGCTTCGCGGCCGGTTCTTGAACCGCTGGCTCCACCGGTTTGGTCGCTTCAACTGCCAGGGTAGCGGTAGCGGCAGGCTGGCAAGCCGTGAGCAGCATCGATAGAACAAGGATCAGTGAGACAAGAACTAAGGTTGACTTCGTTTTCATTTTTCCCTTCCTGAGGTTTGTGATCGGGTTTCAATCGAATGGTTGAAGTAAAGCATCGCTTCGCTATCAAAAATGGGTCCGTTGCCACCTCCTTATTGAGAAACGGAATACCGTCATGCTATTCAGAACCTTGATACACTCGCCCTAATCCGGCAGGGGCAGCATGTTTGCGTGTTCCGCCCCAGGCCATGAGAACCAGCAGGGTCAAAAGGTACGGGATCGAATCCAACAAGAATGGGGAGACATTCACGCCGCTGGCTTGCAGCAGCAGTTGAAAGGCCACCGCGCCGCCAAAGAGCAGAGCACCAGCAATCGCGCGCAGCGGGTGCCACTTCGAAAAAATGACCAACGCCACGGCAATAAAGCCACGGCCGGCGGTCATGTATTCCTTCCAGGTTTTGGTGTAGACAATCGAGAGGTGCGCCGCGCCCAGTCCAGCCAGCATTCCGGCCAGAAACAGCGCCTGATAGCGCAGGATATTGGGGTTACGTCCGGCCGCATAGGCGGTATCCGCGCTTTCCCCCACCGCTCGCAGTCCTAGGCCCCAGCGTGTGCGGAAGAGCAAGAACCAGACGGCGAAGGCCACCGGAACGACCAGGTAGATTAGAAAATCAAATTGAAATTGCGCCGTATAGCGTGGTTCAAGACTTCCCAGACCAGGAAACAGGATACGCGGCAGGCTGCGGATTTTTGCACCCACATACGGCGCCCCAATCAGGGCGCTCAAGCCAAAGCCCAAGAACATTGTAGCCAGCCCGCTGGCCAGCTGGTTCGCTTTGCGAGAGATGACCAGGTAGCCAAACAGCAGGTTCGTCAACCCACCGGTGAGTGTGGCAGCCAGAACCCCGATGGTTGGGCTGCCGGTCGAACTGGTTACCGCAAATCCCATCGCTGCACTGACCAGCATGACCCCTTCCAGGCCCAGGTTAACGATGCCACCCCGTTCGCTGATCACTTCCCCCAGCGTGGTGTAGAGTAATGAAGTGCCAGAATAAATGGCACTCGCCAGAACGCCGAGAAGCGCTAAGAGGTTCATGCTTTCTTCCTTTCAAACAGCGATGGCTTGGCTAAAACGGCATACAGCGTTATCGCCAGCAGGATGTTCAACACCGCGTAGGGCAGACCCTGTTTGAGTTGGAGAATGTCGCCGCCCGAAGTGATGATCGAAATCACAAAGGACATGATTAAAATACCCATTGGATGGCCACCCGACAGCCAGTTGATCATGAAACCGGTGAAGCCAAAGCCCGGCGAGAAGTTCGGCCGCAGCCGCCCGTGGATTCCAGATATCTCCGACATACCCGCCAGGCCGGCAATCGCGCCGCCGATACACATGGCGATAATTAGATATCGCGCCCAGGCGATCCCATTGCGCCGTGCTGCCTGCGGGTTGCCGCCCACCGCCCGCATCTCCAGGCCCCAGCGGGTGTATTTCATCAGGTACCAGTAGAGGACCAGGATGATCAGTGCGATAATCAGACCCAGGTGTACCCGGGTATCAAAGAAGGTTGGCAGCCGGGCAGAGGCGGAGAAGTCCACCGTTTGAGGGGTACTGGCTGCCCCGCGCGAGCGCCAGGGACCGTAGACGAAGAACGAGACAATCCCTGGGGCGACATAATTCATCAGGAGAGAGGTAATGGTCTCGTTTGCCAGCCCACGGGCCCGCAGGAACACAGGGATAAAAGCCCACAGCGCCCCGCCGACCAATCCGGCCAATATCATGAGAGGCAGCAACAGCCAGGTAGGCATCTGCGGGAAGGCCAATGCCACGCCTGCTGCCAGCAGCGCTCCGATATAAAGCTGGCCTTCTGCGCCAACATTGATCAGACCTACGCGCGAGGGCAATGCGACGGCAATTGCTGTAAACAGCAGAGGGATCATCCGCACAATGACTTCAGAAAAACCAGACGGCGTTCCCAGTGTGTAAACTAACGTATCCTGGATCGCTTCCACTGGATTTTTACCCGCCAGCCATAAAATAACACCGAACAGGAGGAACGCGAAAATAAAGATCACCAGATAGCGAGTCCCGGTCTGAACTGGTTTCGAACGTAAAAATGATGGTTTTGATTGGGCTGTCGTCAAGGCTGCCATGCTATCCCTTCGATTTTGTCAACGGGCGAAGCGGTTACCCTTGGTAACCAGTCATCAAATGACCCACCGTATAAACATCCGTTTCAGCGGGTTTGAATTCGCCAACGATCTGGCCCCCATAGAGCACCACCAGGCGATCGCTCAGGGAAAAGAGCTCTTCCAGATCTTCGGAAATCAGCAAAACGCCAGCGTCTTCGTTTCGGGCTTGCAACAGTGCCTGGCGAGCCACCGTAGCGCTCTGCACGTCGAGCCCGCTGGTGATGTAGGAGGCAATGATCAGCCTGGGATGATGATCCATTTCTCGGGCAATGATCAGCCGTTGCAGGTTGCCGCCAGAGAGCGAGCGTGCCAGCGTGTAGGGCGAAAACGAAAATCCAAACTTCGCCAGGGCAGTTTCCATATCCTGACGGACAGCCTGCCAGTCCACGCGCAAGCCACCAGAACGGGCATAACGCCAGGTGTTGGTGAGGGCCATATTTTCCAGCACGGTCATAAAGGGCACCGTCGCCATCGTCAGCGGGTTCTCCGGGATAAAACTGACGCCGTCTTTGCGCAGATCCCCGATGGACCGGCGCGAATAATCCCGGCAGAACAGCAGTTTCTGACCGCGGACGATGCGCTCCATCCCCAGTACGGCATCCCCCAATTCTTTCTGTCCATTTCCGGAAACCCCGGCGATGCCCACAATTTCACCGGGGTAGACCACCAGATCAATCGCTTTCAGGCTGGTCGACGCGCCTTCACCGTGCGTCTCCACACCCTTCAGCTCAAGCAGCGGTTCCCGGACCTGCCCGGTGATCACAGGCTGGCGGCTTACGCGGGTGGCAACCGGCTGATCGAACATCATGCCCACCAATTTCGCTTCGGTTGCTTCCCGTCCCATGATCGTTCCGACCAAACGGCCGCGGCTCAACACGGTAATCCGGTCGGCGCACTGAAGGACTTCTTTCATCTTGTGGGTGATCAGCACAAAGGAATATCCATCCGCCCGCAGTCGACTGAGTACCTGGTATAACGCCTCGATCTCATGCGGCGCCAGCACCCGGGTGGGTTCATCCAGGATCAGCAGGCGGGCATCTGACAGCAGCAGCTTCAGGATTTCCACTTTCTGCTGCTCGCCAATCGCCAGATGGGATACCAGGGCGCGAGGATTCACCTCCAACCCGTACTGTTTTGAAAACTGCTCAATTCTTTCGTTGATTTTCTTGGGCTGATAAACGGCGGGAAGGTCTTGCAGAAACAGGGCAATATTTTCCGCCACAGTCATCGCGGGGATCAGATTGAGGTTTTGGAAAACCATTCCAATTTGGACTCGCCGGGCATCCTGGGGCGAGCGGAGCTGAATGGGCTCGCCGCGTAGGCGCACTTCACCGGCGTCTGCCCGATAAAATCCATACAGGATTTTCATCAGCGTGCTTTTTCCAGCACCATTTTCACCCAGCAGGGCATGGATCTCCCCAGCGTAGATATCGAAATCCACCCCATCGTTCGCGACCACCGTTTGGAACCGTTTGGTGATGCCACGCATGGTCAACAGGGGCTGAACCATGGATGCGTTTAAATCAGAAGAGGGCATGATTGTGTTCATTCACTCCAAATCGTTCAGATGGCCTTTATGAAATCTTCGATTGGTCGCAATTGTTTGGGCTGTCATTCCCATTCTAAAAAAATGGCCGGCCGAGGAGAAGCGTAGATAATGGGGGTTTTATCAATCATGAAGGGCGTAGAAACTACTTTGTGAAATAAAAATAACCCCGTATTTTCTACGGGGGATTTGGCGAAAAATGAGGTCAGTGATCAGGCCGGAGGAGTGTTCAAACCATGTTCGCGCGCGTAGCGGGCCAGTTCCACCCGGCTGTGCAGATCAAGTTTATCCGTGAGGTTACTGCGGTGACCTTCAACCGTCCGGACACTGAGCGTTAAAACTTCCGCAATCTGGCGGTTGGTATAACCCTGAACAATTAAGCGCAGCACTTCAATTTCACGCGGGGTCAACATTTCTTCCGGAGCAGACTGTGTTTCTTTAGGTGCTTTGGTTTTTTCTGGTTCCGTTAATAAAGCCTGGATCATCCTGGGGTAAACATACAAATCCCCTTTTTTGACCGCATAAATGGCAGCGATCAACTCCGATTCAGCTGCGTGTTTGATGATATAACCTGAGGCGCCTGCCCGGATGGCCTCCCGCAGTAAGGCTTCATCTTCATGAACGGTCAGGATCAGCACGCGCAGATCCGGCTGTTCGCTTTTGATGATGCGGGTCACCTGGATGCCATCCAGATCCGGCAGGCTGAGATCAAGCACGATCACTTCAGGGTGCAATGTTCTGGCCAACTGCATGGCCTCTTCGCCGCAGGTAGCTTCACCGACCAGTTCCATACCCGTTTCACCGCCAATGAGCGCCCTTAAGCCGGTTCGCACGATGGTATGGTCATCGACGATCAGAACCCGCACCCGATTAGAGGCCGTCATAGCGGCACCTCCACTGAAATCGTCGTTCCTCGTCCAGGGGAGCTTTCAATCAATAAATTTCCACCCAGCATTTCCACCCGCTCGCGCATGCCAAACAACCCCAGGCGGTTTACATTCGCCAGCTCATTCGGATTGAAGCCAACGCCGTTGTCCTCGATGGTCATTACCAGGCAGCCATTCCGCCAGTTGAGTAGAATATCCACTCGGCTGGCCTGGGCATGCAGGGCGACATTCGTCAGCGATTCTTGCATAATCCGGAAGAGGGCCGTCTCAATTTCGGCTGGCAGGCGGGTGGCCTCGATCTCCAATGCATCGAACTGAACTTCCATCTGGTATTGGCGGGAATATTCCTCGGCATATTGTTTCAGGGCAGTGATCAGCCCCAAATGGTCCAGACTGGCCGGACGCAGCTTGACCGCTAGATTATGCAAATTATTAAGAATTTCAGTAGCGATCCTGCGTAACTCAGCGATATGTACCTGCCGTTGTTCCGGCAGCTCGACATCCCGTTCCAACAACCCTAACCGCACCATAAGCGCCGCCAATATCTGCCCGGACTCATCGTGCAGCTCCCGTGAAAGATGCATCCGCTCTTCTTCCTGGATTTCCATCAAGCGATGGGATAATGCATGCAATTGATCATTGCCCAGCCGGACCTTATCAAACAGCCAGGCATTTTGTATCGCTACCGCAGCCAGGTTCGCATACGATTCCAGCAGGAGGATTTCTTCTTTTGGAAATCCATTTGGCTCAGCAGTCACCCCACAAAGCACGCCAGCCGCTTTTCCTGCATAACCGAGAGGGAAAACCGCAAAGGAAAGGGATGGTCGATCACCGGACGGTAGACCACCGCTGGCCCGATTCCACAGACCTTCTACTTCACCGACATTTTCCAATACAGCGCTTTTCCCATTTTCTTCACCGCGAATAATATTCTTCCGAATGGCTGTCTGGGCTCGAATATCCGCGATGAGATTCGGATGAACCTCGAGGGTCTGGTACTTGGCGACCGGTGGGACTGTGCCAGTTGTGTTTTTTTCAGCAGGAGTCAATTCGATCCAGGCAGCAAGTAATCCCATTCGCTCCACCGCCAGCCGGCAAATGGATTCATACAAAGCGGTTTGTTCCAGATTTCCCAAAAACTCTTTGGAGGAATCGTTGAGTGCTGCCAAATCTTCCACGCGGCGGTTGAGCGCCTCCTCCGCATGCCTGCGTTCTGTCGAAGATGCGGCCAACGTCAGCGAGGTCAGCGAAACCACCCCAGTGAAGGTTTGCAGCAGGATCAGGCTTTCGTTCATTGACAGCTGTGAAAATGGACCCATCCCGTGGACAGTGTCCCAAATCGAAATGCCAGAAACCGCGAAAATCGTTGTTACCGCACCGCGTTGTTCTAAACGTAATGCAGCCCAGATGGCAAATGGGAAAATCACATAGATCAGCGCTTGATGCAAAATTCCGCTGCCGCCTGGGTTTTCAAACACGTAGCCGGTAACCAGAACCAATAGAATAAAGAACAGGCTGCCTTCCAAGAACCATTTCCAGTGTACGGCTTTCGGAAACTGGTGGTACCATACCAGCAGAAAAGGGGTCACTACGAGAACGCCCAACAGGTTTCCTACCCACCAGGTGCCCCATAGGGTAAAAAACGGCGTTTGACTCGCCGTGCCCATCAGATACAGAGTTGCCACGCCGATGGATGCACTGATCGCAGTGCTGATGGTTGCGGCAAACACCAGTCCGACCACATCGCGAATCCGATCTAACACCAGATGAAAATGGAGCCATCGTTGAAGCAGGTAAGTCGCCATCAAAGCTTCTAAAGTATTGGCCAATCCTAACCCGAGTGCGATGGGTAATGGTGCGCCGGTCAGAAGCGAGCCCGCGATCACCCCAAGCGCTATCCCTGGCCAATACTGAATACCAAGGATTAACAATGCGGCCAATCCGATCCCAGAGGGTGGCCAAACAGGCGAAGTATTGGCCTGGACATAAGCCATTTGGAGCGCCAAACGTGCCACCAAATGGTAAATGACAGCCAAAACAATGATTCTTAACAGATACTTGCTTGTCTTTGAAAAAGTCATAGAATAGGGCAGCGAGTAATGATACACAGTTTATGGATTGCTTGAATCCATTATAAGCAGATTCATCCAGAAAACAAAAACGGTAATGTGAATTGGTTCTCTCTGGCTCATCCTTCCGCGCCGGCCTGGACCGCTTCCCGCAGTCGCTGCACATGGCGGATGGGTGGAACACCGAACAGCCTTTTGTACTCACGATTGAAATATGCAGGATCGTGGTACCCCACACGATAGGCCGCACTGGCCGCGTCAAAGTCTTCGCTGAGCATCAGACGGCGGGCCTCCTGGAGCCGCAGCTGCTTCTGGAACTGTAACGGGCTCATGGCCGTGACAGCCTTGAAGCGATGGTGCAGCCCTGAAATGCTCATGCCCAGCTCGCGCGCGAGATCCTCGATGCGCAGTGTCTGGTCGAAGTCCTGCCGGATCAACTCGACCGCTTTGGCGATATACGGGGCGTAACTTCCCTGGATTGCCAACTGGCGGAGCCGGGCGCCTTGCTTCCCCATCAGCAGCCGATAAACAATTTCCCGTTTGATCAGTGGCATCAAGACCGGCACTTCCGCGGGCGAATCCAGCAGCCGGACCAGCCGCACCACAGCGTCCTGCAGGTTGATATCCAACCGGCTGACATCCATCGCCCGTACATCCACATTGCCTGGAAGTGATCCCTGTCCGGCATCCTCGATAACCGATTCGACGAAGGAAGGGGTAAGGTCCATCCGAATGCTGAGATAGGGTTGCTCCGGAGTGGCTTCAATGATCTGACTGATGGACGGCAGTTCGAGGGTGGCAATCAGATAATGATCGGGGTCATAGCGATAGCGGCTTTCACCCAGCAGAAACGCCTTGCTCCCCTGCGCGATCACGCAAAAGCACGGCTTCACCACACCGTGAATCAATCCCAGCGGTGAGGCTGCACGGGCCAGGAAAAGACCTTCCAACACGTGGACAACCCCATCCTCTGGCACAGCTCGCGTAATCCGCTCAATCAATTCTTTACGATTGATCTGCCTCCGCTCGACTTCGTGTGCCTGCGCTTCACGTACGTCATTAGGCGTTTTGTAACCCGCTGCGTCCTGATCACGATCTACTAGCCTTTGATTGATCCCATCCATACAGTAACCTCTTTCCAATATTTTCTGTGTCCATCAACACGGTTGGACGATTTAAACCGTCCACACCAATTGGTACCGGAAGCGCGTTGATACGGGTTTACAGAATAATCCAACCATTCGACAAGGTCATTCTACCACCGCAAGATGAAAGGTCTTGATAATACCCACCATTAGCTCATATTCAACAAAAAAAACGCTGGAATCATGGACTAAAGCGGTTGGAAGGATGCGAAAATCGGTCTAGCAGAGGAATACAGTATCGTACAAAGTTGATAACTTTTTTTGGCATTCGCGAGGAAAAGCAGAATCGTCCAATCATCTTGCATAATTCTGCAATCATTTTCAAACAAGGAAATGTACAATGGCAACAACAAGAAATCGCAAACAGCAATTCATTGTTTTTGCGTTTGCAAAGAGACAAAGCGCATAAGAAGGCAGGTGCATTGAACTCGCTGCAAAAAACAATTAGGGTAACAAGTCTTATAAGGAGAACGACAAATGTCAGCTATTCCATCGATCGCGTTGAACAACGGTGTGCAAATGCCCATCCTCGGGTTCGGCGTCTTTCAGATCAATGATGCCGAAGAATGCGAACGGAGTGTTTACGAAGCCATCCAGACCGGCTATCGCCTGATTGATACGGCAGCGGCGTATGGCAATGAAGAAGCGGTCGGACGAGCCATCAAGAGAGGTGGGGTGCCACGAGAAGAATTGTTTATCACCACCAAGCTGTGGATTTCGGATGCAGGTTACGAAAGCACCAGGCAGGCGTTTGAACGGTCTCTGAACCGGCTTCAGCTTGACACGCTGGATCTGTACCTGATCCATCAGCCCTTTGGAGATGTATACGGCGCCTGGCGAGCGATGGAAGAACTGTATCGAGAAGGCCGCATCCGCGCCATTGGCCTTAGCAACTTCCAGCCTGACCGGGTGATGGATATGATCGTTCATCATACCGTAGCGCCGGCCGTGAACCAGATCGAAACCCATCCGTTCAACCAGCAGATTGAAACCCAAAAGTTCTTGCAGGAGAATGGGGTGCAGATTGAATCCTGGGGACCGTTTGCCGAAGGCAAAAACAACATTTTCCAAAACGAGCTGCTGGTTTCATTGGCCGGGAAATACCAGAAAACCGTCGCGCAGATCATTCTGCGCTGGCTGACCCAACGCGGCGTCGTGGCGATCCCCAAATCCGTTCGAAAAGAGCGAATTGAAGAGAATTTCAATATTTTTGATTTTGAGCTCAGCCCGGAAGACATGGCTGCAATTGTCACGTTGGACACAAAAACGAGCAGCTTCTTCGATCATCGCGATCCGAACATCGTGAAAATGTTGAGCGGGGCAAGACGCAACACCTAAAACCCTTAGAAGCCCGGAATGATCAGTCAGGTGAAAAGAAAATGCAGGCACGAAAACTCGGTAACAGTGGATTGGAAGTTTCAGCCCTTGGGCTGGGCTGTATGGGCATGAGCGCGAATTATGGCCCATCGCCCGACAAGCCGGAAATGATCGCGCTCATTCGGGCGGCGGTCGATCGCGGTGTGACGTTCTTTGATACCGCCGAGGCATACGGTCCGTTTGCCAATGAAATTCTGGTGGGCGAAGCCCTGGCCCCGGTTCGTGACCAGGTGGTGGTTGCGACCAAGTTTGGTTTTGATTTCGGAACAGGCGGGTTCCGGGGGATCAACAGTCGCCCGGAGCACATCCGGCAGGCCATCGAGGGCTCCCTGAAGCGACTGAACATGGACGTGATCGATTTGTACTACCAGCACCGCGTTGACCCGAATGTGCCGATCGAAGATGTGGCGGGAACGGTGAAGGATCTGATCGCGGAAGGCAAGGTCCGTTACTTCGGCCTTTCCGAAGCAGCGGCCAATACCATCCGGCGCGCCCACCTGGTCCAACCGGTCGCTGCTGTGCAGAGTGAATATTCCCTTTGGGTGCGAGACCCCGAAACAGAAGTTTTGCCCGCGTGCGAAGAGCTCGGGATTGGTTTCGTTCCCTGGAGCCCGCTTGGGCAGGGCTTCCTCACGGGGAAAGTCGACACCAGCCAGACCTTCGTAAGCACCGACATCCGCAGCCGGTTTCCACGCTTTACGCCCGAGGCGATGCAGGCCAACCAGCCGCTCGTCGAGGTGCTCAGCGATCTTGCCGATCAGATGCATGCGACGCCCGCCCAGATCGCGCTGGCCTGGCTCCTCGCCCAAAAGCCGTGGGTCGTTCCGATCCCGGGTACGCGCCGGTTGGAGCGCCTGGATGAGAATCTGAGCGCTGCGGACCTTCAGCTCACCCCTGATGATCTGCGGGAGATCAACACAGCTACCGCAAAAATCGACATCCAGGGTGCTCGCGGATCCGGGCACGAGCGGTATGGATAAGGTTGCTCGATATAGAAATGCAACCGGATAGAATGAAAATGTGACAGGGTTGTCGGATCGAGAAACACCTCCGATTGCGAATAGAAAGGAATGTGTCATGCAAAAACGAATCCTGGGAAACGGCGGGTTGGAAGTTTCCGCGCTTGGATTAGGCTGTATGGGGATGAGCCAGTCCTACGGGCCGGCGCCGGACAGGCCGGAGATGATCGCGTTTATACGTACCGCCGTGGAGCTTGGGGTCACGTTCTTTGACACGGCAGAGGGCTACGGTCCGTTTAAAAACGAAGAACTGGTGGGCGAGGCGCTCGAGCCTGTGCGTAATCAGGTCGTCATTGCCACCAAATTTGGCTGGGAGATTGACCCGGTCACGAGCGCGCGGACAGGGCGTTTAAACAGCCGGCCCGAGCATATCAAGGAAGTCGCTGAGGCATCGCTCAAGCGACTCCGGACGGATGTGATCGATCTGTTCTACCAGCACCGGGTTGACCTGGATGTCCCCATCGAGGACGTAGCGGGAGCCGTCAAAGACCTGATTCAGCAAGGTAAGGTGAAACACTTCGGTCTGTCTGAAGCTGCCGCGAAGACCATCCGCCGCGCCCATGCCGTCCAGCCGGTCGCCGCGGTGCAGAGCGAATACTCGCTGTGGACGAGGGACCCCGAAGCAGAAGTGCTGCCGGCCTGCGAGGAACTGGGCATTGGGTTTGTACCCTTTAGCCCGCTGGGCGCAGGATTCCTCACCGGAAAAATCGACACGAACACAACCTTTGACAGCACGGATTTCCGCAATATCTCACCGCGCTTTACACCCGAGAATCGCAAAGCAAACCTGGCCCTGGTCGATTTGTTGAAAAGCGTTGCAGAACAAAAGGGAGCCACGCCGGCTCAAATTGCACTGGCGTGGCTGCTGGCCCAGAAACCATGGATTGTTCCGATCCCAGGCACCCGGCGGCGGGAGCGCCTGGAAGAAAATATTGGGGCGGCGCACGTTGTACTGACGTCCGAAGACCTGCGAGCGATTGAAGCTGCCGCGGCACAGATCCAGGTGCAGGGGGCCCGGCTGCCTGAATCTGTGCTGAAACACACGGGCGGGTAAGTGAAAGAGCTTTCTCTTCCAATATCCCTGCCAGTACAGAGAAGAGTTACGAAGATGCCGTCCGTTTTTGGGAAAAGCATATGTCTGCATCTTCGTAAGTGAGCAAGCACCCGTTTACTCCGTAATCAATGAAGCGTACTTTTTCCACCTGATGCGTGCCGCAACAATCAAACCGGTAATGTACATTTTGTATTTAGATCGTAAGACGCGCCTGAAGGCCGTAGATCCGGCATAAATCAAGGCCATCAGGAAAGGCAAACACAGGATACCCCTCGAAAGGAGAAAATCATGGAGTACGTCCGATTTGGAAACACCGGCATGAAAGTGTCGCGCATCTGCCTGGGCTGCATGAGCTACGGAGATCCGACCAACCGCTACCCGTGGGCGCTTAATGAAGAACAAAGCCGTCCTTACATCCAGCGCGCGCTGGAATTAGGCATCAATTTCTTTGATACGGCTGATGTATATTCCATAGGGATGAGTGAGGTCGTTTTGGGCCGGGCATTGCACGATTTTGCGATCCGCGACGAGGTGGTGATTGCGACCAAGGTGTACCAGCCAATGGGAACCGAGCCGAATAACCGGGGTCTCTCCCGCAAACATATCCTCAGCGCCATCGACGCCAGCCTCAAGCGCCTGGGAACGGATTATGTCGACCTCTATCAGATCCACCGCTGGGACTATCAAACCCCCATTGAGGAAACCGCTGAAGCACTGAATGATGTGGTCCGCGCCGGCAAGGTACGCTACATCGGCGGGTCAGCCATGTTTGCCTGGCAGTTCGCGAAAGCGCTTTACACGGCGGACCTTCACGGCTGGACGCGTTTTGTATCCATGCAGCCGCATTACAACCTGATCTACCGCGAAGAGGAACGCGAAATGCTGCCGCTCTGCCAGGATCAGAAGATCGCCGTCATCCCGTTTTCGCCGCTGGCGCGCGGCTGGCTGGCGCGGAAACCGTCGCCTGAACAAAACGAAACCCTGCGAGCGCAGGCCGATGCCCTCACAAAACAGCGCTATGACCGTGAAGATAATGTGACCATCGTGCAGCGGGTCAGTGAGCTGTCTGAGGCGCGCGGCCTGCCGATGGCGCAAGTGGCTTTGGCCTGGATGCTTTCGAAGCCCATCGTCACCGCCCCGATCATCGGCGCCACCAGGCCCCATCACCTGGAAGATGCCGTTGCAGCCCTTTCGGTCCAGCTTACCCCGGAAGAGATCCAGCAGCTAGAAGAAGCTTACCGGCCCCATCCCATTATCGGTTTTTCTTAACCAGAACGCGGGTATTTACCGGTAAAGAGTTTTTTGGATAAGTATAATTAAGATTGGTAGCAAGATTAAGAGAGAGGAAGCTCCTCAGAAGAGGTAAATAACAGTGACCATCCAGATTGTGTTTGAGACCCATTCCTTTAGTGAAGATAACGAAAAAGGTCTTGCGACCGGCTGGCGCGATGGGCGTCTGTCCGAGCGCGGACGTGGCTTAGCGCGCGAGCTGGGCCGCCGCCGCATCAAGGATGGCATTCAGGCGGTGTTTACCTCGGATCTTGGGCGAGCTGTCGAAACTGCCCGGATTGCTTTTCCAGAAGGAGCGATACCGATCCTTGCTGATTGGCGACTGCGTGAATGTGATTACGGCATTCTCAACGGGCATCCTGCGAACGAGGTGCATCATCACCGGCAAGAACACCTGGATGCGCCCTACCCAGGCGGAGAAAGCTGGCGGCAGGCTGTGGAACGGGTGGGACGCTTCCTTCCTGATCTGTACCTGCGCTGGGAAAATGCGCGGGTGCTCGTGATCGGCCATCTCGCGACCCGCTATGCGTTCGAGCACTTGCTTGCCGGAATCCCATTAGAGGATCTCGTTGGGGTTGACTATCAATGGCAAGAGGGTTGGGAATACACCCTATCCCATGGATGATCTGCCGGTTTCCCTACGTAAAAAAACTCCATTTTTTACTTTCTTGATAGCAGAACAAATGTTTGATAAAATATAAACAAGATATATTTACTCCAATATTATTGGGGGAGAAAAGGAGAACGTACATGGGTGCGACGAACGAAAGCGATGCGGGAGTGAATTCCTGGCCGGGCGGCATATATGCCATTACTCTGTTTGTGGAGGATCTGCATGCCACGAAGCAGTTCTACCAGACTGTCTTCGACCTGCCCATTGTGTTTGAAGATGGTAACTCAGCCGTGTTCAAGTTTGGGAGCAGCCTGGTCAATCTACTGAAAATCGAAGAGGCTGATCAGCTCATCGAGCCTGCAAAAGTGGCAAGCCGCTTGGCTGGATCTCGATTCGTTTTCACCCTCCATGTCGAGGATGTCGATGCAATGTGCAAAAAATTGATTGCCCGCGGTGTTGAACTGCTAAACGGACCGATCGACCGGCCTTGGGGGATACGAACGGCCAGTTTCAAGGATCCCGGGGGGTACATTTGGGAGATTGCCCACTAGCTTCCGGAACAACGAGCATTGGAAGGACAATCAGACACGCTTTATATTGAACCTGCTGCTCGGCCAGAAAGTTGCTCCCGCGCCAGGCTGGGTGGCTCAGGCCCGGAACAATACCGCCTGAGCCACCATCGATTACAAATTTTCGTTATAAGTCCTTGTGTTTGCCAACTGATCTACGTACCTGGTACCACCTTCGGCATCCATAGGTGTGCCGGTTTTACATAGGTTACCACAACCTGAGCGGATTTACCTTCTTCACTACGCAGCCGGTACTTTTGCGCGGCACTTGGAACAACAAAGGTCTCCGCGTAGTTGAACCGGGCTGGGGATACTCCATCAATTTCCAGCCAAACCGTCTGGCCCTCGACCAGACTTAAGACATGACACGATCCAGACGTATTCAGTTCAACGGAGCCGCTAAACTCAATACGGTGAACATCATAGAAGTGGCTGGGATGGGTAGGCAAGTGAACAATGCGGTACGCTTCAGAAGAAGCCGCTTCTTCTGAAGCGCCTTCTCCCTGAGCAATAACCTGGGGATGCGAGACGAATTCCCGCTCCATCCGTTCGCCCTGCCGGTCAAAGTACAGGTTTTGGAAGGCTCGCTCGATGTTCAGGTTGCGCGGCTTACCATCCAGATCCATTCGCAGCCAATCGTACATCTTGAAGGTAAAGATATAGGGGGTGGCTGAGATTTCCAATATAAGATTGCCGCGCCCCGCGCCATGAATGGTTCCATTTGGAATCAGCAGCAGGTCATGCTTCTCGATCGGCACGGAATGAACAAAGCGGTCGATATCGACCGCCTGACCGCTCTGCGCGGAGCGAATCAGCTCAGCCTTGAACGCCTCCGGGTCTATACCCGTCTGAAAGCCTAAGTACACCCGCGCACCGCGGAGAGCAGTCCAGGATGTAGTAGCATTCATCCTGTGTAAAGGTTTCTCCAAAATTCTCGCGGATATACTCGGGGCGCGGGTGGCACTGGATTGATAAATTGCCGCCATCAAAGGTGTCAAGAAAATCGTAACGGATCGGAAATTCGTACCGAAAGTTAGGCGCGCACTCCCCCAGCACGGCCTCGTATTCCTGGAACATGAGCATATCAAACGAGACTTCCAGCAGTTTCCCCCCGGCCTCGAACAACAATCCATTTTCGGGGACAATTAACTCAAACGACCAGGCGTAATTAGGCGTATCCTGGGGCAATTGTGGGATGTGCTCCTTGATCCACTGCCCGCCCCACGGACCTGGCTCGAACCAGGGCCGCACGCGGAACCAGCTGCGCGCCATCCGCGCCAACCCTGCGCGCAGCACGTCCCCTGGCATCCAGGTTGGCTCCCCCGCCCGCTGCTCATCGATGATGCCGTCGAGGCGCGGCAGCAGATCAGCTTTATGCCGGTTAGCCGCCGGCCAATCGACGAAGTAGCTTCGCTTGTAGGCCAGTTTTGGATCCAGAGCCTGCGCCGCGCCGATATTTTTTACCGATCTCGCCCGCGCACGGAACTGGATCTCATTCTTGGGCACATCCACATAGAAGAGAGCCCCCTCCCAATCCGCAAGCGCGGCGCCTGTGCCATAGAGAATGTTGATTTCTGCAGAGGGTTCTGGATGCAGCGCCGCGAGTTTGAGCGGATCGAAGAAATCGGCCAGCCCGCCCGGGTAGCGGAAGCCAAACAGCGGATCATCGCCGCCCAGGTGAGGGGAGATCCGAGCATCGATCTCTTCCGGCGGCAGTAAGGCCACCTCAACAGGTGTCCAGTGCACCTGCCGGGCCAGTTTTTGCAAAGCTTCATCCAGCCGGGACTGAAAATTAACCCAAAGCACGCCCGGGTAGCCATCCATTACAACGAGCCTATGCCGGGCGATCTCTGCCGCCAGCAAATCAAAACCGGCTGCGATCAACCCCGGTTCAAGGGGAAAGGCTGGGTAAGGGTTATACTGCCCAGTAGGCGCCTGGGGTGCCATTGAGGGCAGAAGATACTGGGAGGTCTTGCGGTATCTGGCATCGTTCATTTCGTGGCCCGCACCGACAACCGCACGCAGGTGACTCTTCGTCCCTGCGCCTTGATGATAACCTCACCCTCCGTCACCTCCAGGACCCCGGTCGGATTCTCGTGCATGTCACAAAGCGTTGCTTCTTCGATCTTCAACATACCCGAGCCAATCTTTGCAGACTGCTCTTTTTCAGCGGTATTATACAGTCGCACTACCACACCCTCACCCTGGCGGGCTGGTTTGATGTGCAGAGTCACGACCTGGCTGCCGGAGTCGTTCTGCTCCGGGAGGCACAGCAGCGAACCCGCGGCGGAATACGTTTCGCTCTCCAACGGCTCGCCCATGTGCTGTACCAGCGGCTGCGCAGAAGCCGCCTCCTGCCCCAGTTGATATGCCGCGGAGGCGTTAAAGCCACCCTGGTGTGGAATAACGCGGTAGCGCGCGTGGACTCCGCCCGGCTGGTGGGTGCGAAAGTTCGTCTCCCAATAGGTGTTGGTCACCCAGCCCAGCAGCAGAGCGCGGTCGATTGAAAAACCCGGCTGGTTATGGCCAAAGTGGAAGTCGCCGAACTGCACCATCGGGTTATCCGGCAGTGCCACAGTAACGCCAAATTGTTCGTTGGAGAAATCCACCCACTGCTGGGCTGTATAATAGTCGAAGCACACGCCCGGGATCTGGTCAACCCCAGCGATCATCGGCTGTCCGCCCAGGTCGATGCGCGTGATGGCCTCCGGCACATCAAAGGGAAAGGTCAGATAGGTGGCTTCGGGATGCGTGGTCTGACCCATCACCCACCAGGACTCGAATTCCACGTAGCCCTCATCCTTCGGCAGAAACACGCTCTGCACCAGCGGCCCGCTGATCCCCGGCGCGTCCAGCACCTGAATGATGCGCTGTCCGTAAGGTGTATCGTACACGCGGTGGATGCGCACCCGTTCCGGCTGCTGGCGGTTGGCGCGCCAGTTGGGCTTCCAACCCCGGTCGCGCTCCACAAGCTCAGAACTCCATTCCATCTTGAACATCAGCCAGCGCGGCCAGGGATGCTCCTTATCCGCCACCTCCTCATGGATAAAGCCGTTCAGCGGGTAAGGACTCGCCTGATCACACAGTTCGCGATCCAGCAACTTGTCATACAACGAAAACAGCCCACCATAATCCGTATCAAAGGTCACTCGGAATCGGCCGTTCTCCACCACGGCTTCCTCGCGGAAGCCCTCGGGAAGCAGTTCTACCAGATCGGAGCGTTTGACGGTGACAAAACCAAATCCGGGCACCTGCACGCGCGGAAGCCCCAGACGGCCCTGTTCAGTCTTGCCCTCGCGCGTCTGGGCTGCCTCGGCGTACAGATCGGTGGACCAGACCCGGTCCTGCGAATGCCGCCCAGCGGTGGCATCCTCTGGCTTACCGCGTGGATAAACCACGTGGTAGGGCACTTCACCAAAGATGGTGCGCGCCCATGGCAATGGATTGAACACCAGCAACTCCGCCGCGTTCTCACGCTGCACGTGCCTCGCCAGGTCCGCCACAGCATCTCGCTGGAGCATCTGGCTGAGACTGCGCGCCAGGTAAGCATATTGAGCCTTGTGATACCACTGCGTTACGGTGTCTTCGCTCTCCGGCGCGCGTAGTGACAGATCCGCCCCCCACGTATGCTCATCCCACAAGTTGAGCGCCTTCCAGGCTTCCTCGCGGTACTGCGCCATGGTACGCGCCAGGTGCTTGGTCGCCAGTGGACTGGTCAAGCCCAGCGTGGCCGCCGCGGCGGCATCTGCGGAACGCAGGCGCGTACGGCTGGTGCGGTTGGTAGCCTGCTCGCGCGCGCTGCTAATCGACCCAAAGTTCCAGAAATCGGTCCAATCGCCGCGGTAGGTGGGCAACCGGTCAGCGTAGGGCCGTACGGCGTTCCACCACATTTGCGGCGTGGCCAGCACCAGGTGTGGTGACTTGCCCGCCGCGTTCCATTGGTCGATAAAGGGAGTAAAGCCCTCGAAGGCCGGGCCATTGTCGCCAAAGGGGTGGTAGCTCTGCACCATCAGCACCGGCAGGGGATAGTCGATCTCATCCATGCGCGCCTGGATGCGCGGCCACCACTCTTCCAGAATGCTTTCCTCGTTGCCGATGCCGAAGCGCCAACCGGTATCGTACGGCCAGCCGTTGTATGCCAAAATCTTGCGCCCGCTGGGACCTTGCCACCAGAACACGTCCGGGCGGTGCAGCGGCGCGCCACCGAAATGGGTGTTAATCGCCATGGTGAAGCCTTCGATGCCGGCATCCAGCAGCAAATCAACCAGCGACCATGATTCGCCGTTCACGTCACAGTTCATGGCATGGGTAATTTGGAAGCCATATTGCTCGCGCAGCTTTCCCACCAGCTGGAGTGACTCGATCAGCTGGTCGGTATCCAGCAGCGGAGTCAGGTTGGCGAACATGCCGGTCACCTCGATCCGCCCGGCCTTTTCCAACCGCACGAAGCGTTCGATATTTTCCGGCGTGGTATGCTTCAGCCACTCGGCCAGCACGCCGGTATTCTCCACCGTCCAGCGAAAGGCCCCATCGGTGTTCGAGCCCGCGTGCTTGTCCGCCAGCCGGACTGCCTCTTCAATAAAGCGTCCGTGTAAATCCCACACAATGGGTTGGTCGTGGGTGTAGCCAATATCGGTGTGGCTGTGATGGATCAGGTAGACGGTTTCAATTTTACTCACGGTTTCCTCACTTTGTGCTAAATGTTTGTGTTCGACAGGACCTATTCATCAACCAGACCGAATGCTGTGCCGCTCTGCTTGACCACAGCAATCACCTCGTTGTCCAGCTGTGTCCCGGTAAGTTCTAACGCCAGCAGCGCCGCCCCAATTGCCGGGATCAGCCTGGCCTTCTGCACCTGGCAGGCTGGCAGGCGCTGCGCCACCGCTGCGCGGAAGGGATTGAACAGCGCCTCGCCCGCGTTCGTGAGCCCGCCGGTGATGGCCAGCTCGCTGGTGCCCCGGTCCATCCCCAGTTTGCGCGCCACTGCCAGGGCGCAATCGGCCATGGCTTCGCACCCGCGCCGGATCAAATTCTGGGCCACAGCATCGCCTTGCGCGGACGCCTCAAAGACCAGCGGGGCCAGCGCGGCGATTTGCGTGCGGGTCATTTCAGCGGCGTACAGGCGGTTCATCAATTCGTCCATCTCCGCCAGCGCCAGCCGCTCAGATATCGCCCGGGTCAGCCGCGTGCGTTCGCCGCGCCCATCGTAATCCAGTACAGCGGCGCGCATGGCCTGGATCCCCAGCCAGTAGCTGCTGCCTTCGTCATCGATCAATGGACCCCAGCCGCCAGCTCGCCAGGCTGCGCCGGCCGGGTTGACGCCGAAACAGGAGGAACCTGTACCGGCAACCATCACGATCCCCGGCCGCCCGGCAAGTCCACCTGCCAGCGCCACACGAATATCATGATCCACGCCAACCCGCTCCCTGCCGGCCAGGCCCAGTTCCAGGGCCATCTCTCGAACCGCGTCCCGGTCCAACTGGCTGACCACGTTCCCCAGCCCCAGGAAGGCCGCGGCGAATGTAAATGAGTCCAAACCAGCCATGGTAGCTGCTGCCCGCGCTGCTCCGGCGATACTAGCCTGCGTCACCGCCGCCGGTGTTACCCCAAAAGTGGACGGTCCGCCCTCGCCATAGCCCAGCACCTGTCCCCGCCGGTTCAAGATCACCGCCGCTGTTTTCGTGCCGCCCCCATCGATGCCAATCACGTGCTCCATTACACTGCCAACCTCGATCTGATTTTTACTACCAACTTTATTATAAAAGAAAAGATGAGACTATAATAAATACGGGTCAATCATTAACGCACGAATTGTGGTTTTTGTCTCCAGGAAGGCGCTGCCTTCGTGATTATGGTGGTGGAGCTGATCTCCACCGGATGTGTAAATTTACTGTTCGTTATTTAGCAGGTAATGCGTTAGGCTTTATAGCTGTATGAAGGGATAAGCAATGAGCGATTGGGTTATCGGTGTGGATCTGGGCGGGACCAAAATTGAAGTGGGTCTGGTAAATGAGCGCAACCAGATCGTTGATCGGCGGCGAATGCCGACTCAATCGATCAAAGGCCCGGCGTTTGTGGTGGATCGGATTGCTCACAGCATTGGCGAGCTGGCTGAAAGGCTGGGCCCCGGTGACCGGATTACCGCACTGGGGATTTGCAGCCCAGGACCGGTGGATCATGAATCGGGCTCATTGAGCGACCCGCCCAACCTGCCCGGTCTGCACAATGCCCCGCTCCAGCGGATGTTAGCCGAGCGGTTGGGCATCCCCGTCGCCCTGGAACACGATGCCAAGGCCACCGCCCTGGGCGAGTACTACTTCGGCGCTGGCAAAGGCGCACCCAATATGGTTTACATAATCGTTGGCACCGGCGTTGGTGCTGCAATTGTCGAGCACGGCCAGGTTGTGCGCGGCAACAACAACTCGGCCGGTGAGATCGGCCATATCACCCTGGATCGCAACGGCGAGTTGTGTTCGTGCGGCTCACGCGGCTGCGTGGAGACCTTCATCGCCGGTCCCTGGCTGGCAAGCCGTTATGAGAAAGCCCTGTCCGCAAAAGCCGCGGTCCAACCGACCCTGACAGAAGGGCCGATCACCGGCGAGACAGTCGCTTCCCTGGCCGGACAAGGTGACCAACTGGCCCTGCAAGTAATGAGCGAAGCCGGCCAGGCGCTGGGCGTGGCTGTGGCGACCATGGCCATGCTGTTCGATGTGGATCTGTTCGTGGTGGGTGGCAGCGTGGCCAAGTCCGGCGATTTACTGCTGGAACCCGCCCGGCGCGAAATCCAACACCACGCCTACCGATCGGTGGGCAGCGGCATCCAGTTGATCGCCTCGGAGATCGGCGATGATGGCCCCATACTGGGCTGCGCATGGCTGGCCCGTCAGACCAATGGGCAAACTCCCCGGCTGCCGGCTGCGGAAGTAGCCGCCCTCGTGAGTCCCGATCCGGTGGGCTTTTCATCGAACGAGCCTGAGACCGGGCTGGCCGCGCTAGAGGCGGTCGAGGGCACGATCTTTGATATCCAACGTTTCTCGGTTCACGATGGACCTGGCATCCGCACCAATGTATTCCTTAAAGGCTGCTCGCTGCGCTGCGCCTGGTGCGCCAACCCCGAATCGCAGCGGCCCCAACTCGAGCTGGCCTTTTCCGCTCAGCGCTGTATCCGCTGCGGGCAGTTTAACGACGCCTGCGTCGATAGCTGGATCAGCGGCGATACCCTGGCTGCGCGCAAGAAGTACGGCGAGCGAGTGCAGGCCTGCCCGGCTTGCGGCATCCGCTGGCTCGGCGATCACCGGACAGCCGGCGAGATCATCACCGAAGTGCTAAAGGACCAGCCCTTCTACCAGGATGGCGGCGGGCTGACTCTGACCGGCGGCGAGCCGACCTTCCAGCCGCGCTTCAGCCAGGCTATCCTGCGGCTGGCCAAGGTCAAAGGCATCCACACCGCTATGGAGACCAACGGGCATACCCGTTGGAAGGTGCTCGAACAATTAACACCCTATCTGGACCAGATTTTGTTTGACGTCAAACACCTGGACAGCGCCATCCATCGCAAGTACACCGGCGCGGATAACGCTTTGATCCTGGCTAACCTGCACCGGCTGGCCGCGGCCACCACAGGCGCCCCATCAGTGCAGATCCGCGTGCCGCTCATCCCCGGTTTCAACGCCGACGAGACCAGCCTGGGCGAGATCGCCGAATTTGTCATGGAAACTGAGGGCTTAAAAAAAAGAGCTGTGTCTGCTGCCCTACCACACGCTCGGGCGCGCGAAATACGCTTCCCTGGGCCGTGATTATCCCTGGGAGGGCCATGACCTTATTGCCCAAGACGAGCTGAACCGCCTGGCCGAGGTTGTACAGGCGCGCGGTCTGCGGGTAATCATTGGCGGGTAAAGAGAAAATTTATGGCTGAGCTAACCCTGTCCGATATACAAAAAAATCCTGGCCTGGTTTTCCATGTTGACTACGCGCAATATGGCCTGCCGGATGAGCGTTTGAAGAACATCAAACGGCGGCTGCTGGAAAACAAGCGCCGCATCGACCTGGAACGCGCCCGCTTAACCACCGAAATCTACCAGCAGACCGAGGGCGAGCCCATGCCCGTCCGCCGAGCCAAAATGCTGCTCCACCTGGTGCGCAATTTGACCATCACCATTTACCCAGATGAAATGATCGTGGGCAACCGCACGCACCTGCCGCGCATGGGCGTGATTGCACCAGAAGGGGCCGTCAACTGGGTCGACCGCGAGCTAGACAGCCTGCCTACCCGCCCTCAGGATCCGTTTAACATCGAGCCAGAAGAGATCAACGAGCTGCGCGAAACCATTTTCCCTTACTGGCGCGGCCGCACGCTCGAAGACCTGGTCGCCCAGCGCATGCCCGAGCAAGTCGCCGCGGTGATCCGTGGCAAAGCCTTCAGCGTCAACCAGACCGATCACGCCCAGGGGCATATCTTACCAGATGTAGCTGGCTGGCTGCGTTTGGGTATTAGCGGCCTCCGAGAAAAGATCGAGGCGGCGCGTTCCGATCCAGAAACACTGACCGAAGAACAGCAAATCTTCTACGAAGCCGGCTGCATTGCCTTGCAAGCCGCCCAGGAATTGATCCAGCGCTATGCCGAGCTGGCACAGACCCAGTCCATCCAGACCCCAGACACCAACCGCCGCGAAGAGCTGCTGGGCATTTCCGAAGTGTGCGGCTGGATTGCCACCCACCCGGCCCGGAATTTTCGCGAGGCCCTGCAGGCCCTGTGGTTCTTGTTTGTGCTTCTGCAAATCGAGTCAAATGCCAGCAGCTTCTCGCCCGGGCGGCTGGACCAGTACCTGCTGCCCTATCTCGACCAGGATCTCGAATTGGGCCGGTTGACACTCCCTGAAGCCCAGCGGCTGCTCGAGTTTCTGTGGCTCAAATTCAACGAGATCGTCCTGCTGCGCAGCAGTTCCAGCGCGCGCTATTTCGCCGGCTTCCCGATCGGATTCAACATCATCCTGGGCGGTCAGCGCTCGGATGGCAGCGACGCCACAAACTATCTCAGCTATATGTGCCTGCGCGCGCAAGCCGATCTAGGTCTGACCCAGCCAAACTTGTCCATTCGCATCCACAAAAACAGCCCGAAGGAATTCCTCACCGCTGCGGCCTCGGTGATTGCACGTGGCAGCGGCATGCCGCAGGTCTTCAACGATGAGGTGATTATCCCTGGGCAGATTTACCGCGGTGTCACGCCGCAGGATGCGCGCAATTATGCCGTAGTTGGCTGCGTGGAGCTGTCCACACCCGGTAAAGCCCTGGGCTGGTCGGACGCAGCCATGTTCAATATGACTCGCGTGCTGGAGCTGACCCTCTATGGCGGCAAAGACCCGCACAGCGGACAGCAGATCGGGTTGGTCACGCCGCCGCTTGATGAAATGCAATCAATCCAGACGTTGGAGGCGGCCTACGATCAGCAGCTGGCGCATTTCGTCCACCTCATGGTCGAAGGCTGCAATGTAGTCGACCGCATCCACGCCGAGGTGCTGCCCTCACCCTTCCTCTCGCTGGTGATCGAAGACTGCCTGGCCCGCGGATTGGATGTGACCGCCGGTGGCGCGCATTACAACTTCTCCGGCGTGCAGGGTGTGCAGGTGGCCAACGTGGCCGACAGTCTGGCCGCTGTGCAAACGGCCGTCTTTGAGGAGCGCTGGGTGACCGCAACGGATCTTCTGGCAGGGCTGCGCGATAATTTTCAGAACGCCGAAATCCTGCGCCAAAAGCTAATAAATCGCGCCGCCAAATATGGCAACGATGATGACCGTGCGGATGATTTCGTCCGCCGTTGGGGCGACCGCTACTGCGACCTTGTTGGACAATACCAGAATATTCGCGGCGGGGTATACCAGCCGGGCTTTTATACCGTCTCTGCGCACATACCCATGGGCGCGGATGTAGGCGCAATGCCCGATGGCCGCTACGCTGGCCAGCCACTGGCCGATGGCGGCCTGTCCCCTATGACCAGCCGCGACCTGCATGGGCCAACCGCAGTGCTGCGCTCGGTCAGCAAGCTCAACCTGGCGCTGGCCTCCAATGGCACCCTACTCAACATGAAGTTCCTGCCGGCCTTTTTTGCGGGCGAACGCGCGCTGGAAAAGTTTACCCTGCTGCTGCGCGGATTTTGCGAGCTGAAGATCCCCCACGTACAGTTCAACGTTGTTTCAGCGGATACCCTGCGCCATGCCCAGCGACACCCCGAAGACTACCGCTCGCTGGTGGTACGCGTGGCCGGCTACAGCGCCTATTTCACCGAACTGGATAAAAACTTGCAAGATGAGATTATCCGCCGGACGGAGTTTCAGTGAGACGGGAAGTCTCTCCCTAAGCGCTAACCAGAAAGAATCACTATTTCAAGAGCCCAATGGCCAGGGCGGCTAACCACAAAAACCCGGCGAGCCGAAGCCGGAGCCGTTACTGGGTCAAAGAATCCCCAAAAGCCAGAGTGGGTGATTTAGTCCAGAGAATCCTACCGAACACCTGATCAAAACCGGCCTTAGCCTTAGCGACCAGATGAACCGGTAAAGGTATTATAATTTTCTAAATTACCCAAATTGCTTTTAGTTCAATTTGCAGGTACGGTTGCTGCGGGTAAAACACAAGTGGCGAATTCTTTTTTCGAACGGTGGACTATGCTCAAGCGTCTAAATTTCTCCTTCATTGGGATACTATATTCCATTGCGTTGATTGTACTGGCCATCCAGGTGGGTATAGCCCTGTTCGAGTATGCCCAACATGCCCTCATGGCGCTTAAATTCCCCTATCCTTTGGATTATGGCGAAGGCCCTATCCTTGATCAAGTGCTGCGCCTGGCGCGCTTCGAGAATATCTACCGCAGTGATATCTCCACCCCTCCATACACCATATCGAATTACCCACCGCTCTTTCACCTGCTACAAGTTCCCATTGCCTGGCTCGTTGGTCCGGCCTTCTGGTATGGCCGCGCGCTCTCGTTGATCAGCGCGCTGGTAGCCGCGCTTTTTATCGGCCTGACCGTGCATACCCTGACCGACGATCGTATTGCCGCGGTTATTGCTGGCGTGCTGCTGCTGACCTTCCCTTACCTGCTGCAGTGGTCGGCCTTTGACCGCGTGGATACACTGGCCCTTGCGTTAAGTTGGGCCGGTATATATGCAATGGTCCGCTGGCCGAATGACCGGCGTGGATTGATCCTGGCGGTCATTTTGTTTACTGCCTCTGTCTATACCAAACAATCCTATGGGTTAGCCGGGCCGGGCGCGATACTGATCTGGCTGCTGCAAGGCAAGCGGTACCGGCAAGCGCTGCTCTTCGCCGGTTGGCTGGGAAGTGTGTGCCTGGCGCTGTTCCTGGTCTTAAATTTGGCAACACAGGGCGGTTTTTTCTTCAACATCGTCACCGCCAATGCCAACCCGATGTCTCACATTGGGTTTATGTCCATTGTGACCGGGCTGTTGATCAACGCCTGGATCCTGGTTTTAGGAGCAGTCGGCTTCCTCGTAGTCGAGCGCTGGTGGTATCCCACGCGCTCGTGGCCGCTGGTTTTACCATACGTTCTGTTGGCCGCGGCCACCACCTTCCTGGTTGGCAAAGCAGGCGCAAGCATCAACTATCTTTACGAGCCAGTCGCGGCGCTCTGCCTGGTCGCCGGGGCGGTGGTCGCATGGCCCCAGCGCAACTATCTGCTCAAGTCGGCTGCCATCCTGCTAATCGCCATCCAAGTCAGCGGTCTGGTCAGCTGGTCGCGAACCGAGTACGTGCCTTTTGTTTTGACCAAGGTGAGTAAGGTGGATGAAGTGGCGCAAATGGCCCAACTGGTGCGTGAGTCGCCCGGCCCGGTGCTCAGTGATGAATATATGGGCCTATCCCCCCTGGTCGGGCAGAGGCTGTACTTCCAGCCCTTCGAGTTTTCGCAGCTGCAATTGGCCAACCTGTGGAGCCCAGAGTCTCTGATGGCTGCCATCCAACAGCACAAGTTTTCCGTCATCTTGCTGTATGAGCCGAACTACGGCCCGCCGATGATTGTCTCGCGCTGGACCCCGCAAATCCGCAACACCATCTGGGCAAATTATCACGTCAAGACTAATCTGGCCGGAACCTGGGTTTATTTGCCCAACCAATAGCCCCAAAAGCATGGTTTTGAACTAAAAATCATTAAAATTTGTGTGGCTTTGCAACCATTTAATTATTGACAAATAATTAAAAATCCGTATACTATTTAGTAAATCGATTGTCCAATCGATTAACTGGAACTCTTTACTGATAGATCTCCAATATTTGTAAAAAGATGAAGCATCCTTGCTGGTTTTACGACCGGAGTCGTCGTTCACCAGTTGGCTATCTGTGACATAGCCGCCATTTACCAGGTATGTCTTTGCTCGACATGGCGTTTATCTCGCCCCTTAACGATACAGGTCCGCATCTGTTGTACTGCGTTTATCGGCAATGACATTTCTCAATTCAAGAATGTACCTGGGGTCCGCTATCGTGCCTACGATCAAGGATGTTGCACAACTTGCCAAAGTTTCTCCGACCACGGTTTCCTACGTGCTCAATGGAACACGTTACGTCAGCCCGGCGACGGAAGCGCGCATCCGCGACGCGATAAAAGAGCTCGATTTCCGGCCCGATTTTGTAGCCCGCAGCCTGCGCGCCAAGCGCACCCTGACGGTTGGCATGATCGTCTCGGATATTACCAACCCGTTTTACGCTGATATCGTTCGCGGCGCTCAGGATGTGTTATCAGAAAGGCACTATACCCTGATATTAGCCAATACGGATGAGTCCGCTCAGCGCGAGCTGGAAACGCTAACCCTGCTGCGCCAGAAGAAAGTCGATGGAATGATTGCCGTCGCCACCGCAGCCAATGCCGATGCATTCTACGAAACCGCCGAGGCTGGTATGCCGATTGTATTGGTCGACCGGCGTTTGCCAAACAACCGACTGAATACCGTCCTGGTGGATGATGAATGCGCCGCTTACCAGGCTACTCAACACCTGCTCCACCTGGGACACCGCCGGATTGGCATACTCCTGGGCAAGATGGATATCAGTACATCCATTGACCGCCGGGCTGGCTACGAAGCCGCGCTGCATAATGCTGGGATTGCCACCGATCCGGATTTGATGGTGGAGGGCCAATCCACCCTCGAAGGCGGGGTCGCTGCTGGTCGGACCTTGTTGAATCTAAACCCGCTGCCGACTGCCATTTTTGCCACCAATAACTTGATGACCGTTGGGCTGTTCTTAGCCCTCAAAGAGCGCCAGCTGCGCTGCCCGCAGGATATCGCCATCGTTGGCTTCGATGATATTGTCTGGCTATCAGCCTTTAACCCCACTCTGACCACGGTCGCACAGCCCAGTTATGGGCTAGGCAAACAGGCGGCCGAGATGTTATGGAAGATGATGTACGAGAAGAATTTACAGGAAAAAAAGGTGAGTGACCCACGCATGGTGATCCTTCCTGCGAAGCTGGTAATCCGCGAATCGTGTGGTCAGGCCAAACCAGCCGTCACTCCATAAACCCATTCGTTTCAACCAAGGAGGTCGTGCATAAGTGTATACAAAAGAATTTGTTGCAAAAAGGGAGATTGCCGGCCAGTCATTCGATCTGTCCAAATTAGAATGCTGTCCACATCAAGCTTCACCCTATCTCGTGCAAGTCAACTAAACCCGAGAATAAACAAGGAGTCCGAGAAAATGAAGTCCCGTATAATGACGATCTTCAGTCTGGTGATCATTTTAGGAATGCTCCTCACCGCCTGCGCTCCAGCCGCGCCCGCACCTGCGACCGTCCCGACTGCCGAACAGCCTAAGGCCGAGCCAACAAAAGCAGCAGTCGAACCTGCCAAACCGGCTGAGCCTACGGCCACCACGGCAGCAGCAGCGCCGGCCCCATCGAATGAGGACTACGCCAAAGCCGAACGCAAAGACACCGTCATCTTTGATATTGACGGTGGTCGTGTGACAACTCCCGACCTGTGGAACCCATACGTTCCCGGCAACCGCCGCGACCATGGTTTGCACCAGGCGATGGCCGAACCGCTGTTCATCCTCAACTACGAATCCGGCAAGATCGAACCGTGGTTGGGCGAAAGCATGACCTCCAACGATAAACTGGATGTCTGGACGCTCAAACTCCACAAAGGCATCACCTGGAGTGATGGCGTACCGATGACCGCTGACGATATGGTCTTCACCGTCCAGTTGATGATGAAGAACAATACCTTTGGTGACCAGGGTCTGGTCGGCTGGCTAACGGATGTAAAAAAGGTCGATGACCTGACCGTTGAGTTCGATCTGAACGAGCCCAACCCCCGCTTCCAGCTGGATTACTTCTCAGTAAAGATTTGGGGCTCTGTATTCCCCCTGCCCAAACACATCTGGGAAGGCCAGGATCCGCTGACCTTCAAGAACTACGATCCCGCCAAGGGCTGGCCCGTATTCTCCGGCCCCTATAAACTGTCCTCGATCAGCGAAACCGAATTCAGCTACGTCCGCGATGACAACTGGTGGGGCGCCAAGACCGGGTTCAAACCCTTACCTGCGCCTAAGAAACTGATCTGGACCTGGGGTGGCCCTGAGGAAACCCGCGCCGCGATGATGGCGGATGGCAAACTCGACAGCCTCATGGATGTGACCCTGGGCGCTTTCCAGGCCCTGAAGGCCAAGAACCCGAACGTGATCGCCTGGCAGTCGGCTCTTCCGTATGCCTGGCTGGATCCCTGCTCCCGCACCTTCGAATTCAACACTTCTGTAGAGCCCTGGAACGATCCTGAAATGCGCTGGGCGATCAACATGCTGATCGACCGCGAAAAGATCGTCAAGATCGCTTACGAAGGCACCACCGTGGCTTCCAAGTCGCCCTTCCCGGCCTACCCGCCGCTCAACCACTACGTGGATTTGATGAAGGGTGATGCCAACTTCGACAAGCTCTGGACCGTTGACGTGGCTGCCGCCAAGAAGATCATCGAGTTCAAAGGGCTACGCGATGAAGGGCGATTACTACGAGAAGGACGGCAAGCAGCTGGCTATGGCGATCGAGACCCACGAGGCCTTTATCGAGAAGCAGCGCATTGCAGATCAGCTCGTTGAAATGTTCCAGGCCGCTGGTATCAACGCCACGCACCGCAAGCTGGCGGGCGCCACCTGGGGCGACAACCTGAACTTCGGTAAGTTCGAAGTTCGCATGGGCTGGCAGAACTGCGGCTCGATCAACGAGCCCTGGGCCACCCTCGACACGATGAGCAACCGCTGGCTGAAGCCGGTTGGCGAACGCGCGAACAACGATGGTTGGCGCTGGGACAACAAGGAATTCTCTGACCTGGTTGCGCAGATCGGCGTACTGCCTCTGGGCGATCCAAAAATCGACGAACTAACCAAACAGGCCCTGGCAATTTACTACAAAGAACTGCCCACCATCCCGATTACCCAGGCCAAGAAGCTGATCCCGTTCGACACAACGTACTGGACCAACTGGCCGGATGCTAAGAACAATTACCTGCATTCGACCACCTGGTGGCAGAGCACGTTCATCATCCTGGTGAACCTGAAACCTGCTAAATAATCAATCTTTACACTGTCCGCCGGGTGGTTCTTTTATGCGCCACCCGGCGGAATAAGATCGACACAGGTAGGTTATGCCAGGCAACCGGGTTGATTGGCATAACCTACCGGAAACCTTAAAGAGGTGAGGTATGCGTGGTCTTACCAAGGGCTATGTGTTCCGGCGCGTGCTGATGTTTTTTCTGACCGTCTGGCTGGGCGCAACGATTATCTTTATCATCCCGCGTCTATCCCCAGGCGACCCGGTTACCGCGATGATCAGCCGTATGATCAACCAGTCCGGTTATATTGAAAATAGCGCCCAATTAATCGAAGCCTGGCGGGCAAAATTCGGCCTCGACGAACCAATTATGATCCAGTATGGCAAATACCTGGTCAATCTGGTCACGTTTGACATGGGCTATTCGCTTTCGCAGTTCCCTGAAACCGTGTCAAATGCCTTGGAGCGTTGCCTGCCCTGGACCTTTGGACTGCTGTTCATCGCGACCATTATTTCGTTCTTGCTGGGCAATACCATTGGAGCGTTATTAGGCTGGCGCCGGACCCCGCGGGTTTTGAAAGCGGTGCTGCCCGTGACGCTCACGTTCACCTCGATTCCACCCTTCATGATGGGGATTGGCTTTATTTACTTCTTTGCCTTTGGTCTGAAATGGTTCCCGTTCTCCAAGGGGTATAGCAATGAAACCACCATGGGCTGGAATCTTGATTTTATCCGGGATCTCATTTATCACGGCACGTTGCCGGCCCTGGCAATTGTGGTAGTCACCATGGGGTTCTGGGCGCTGGGCATGCGCGGCATGATGATTACCACCGACAGCGAAGATTTCCTCATCCTGGCGCAGGCCAAAGGGCTCTCCGCAGCGCGCATTTTCTGGCGCTACGCGGTCCGCAACGCCTTTTTACCCCAGATGACGGCCTTAGCGCTCAGCCTGGGCGGGATTGCCGGCGGCACCATTCTGGTAGAGTATATTTTTGCCTACCCCGGCATGGGCTATATCTTTTACCAGTCGATCACCAACCTGGATTACACCATGATCCAGGGCATCGCCTATATGATCATTTTGATGACTTCGACAGCGGTATTGATTATTGACCTGCTCTACCCGCTGATTGACCCGCGTATTACGTATCAAAAGAAATAGCCCGGAGAAGAGATTATGGGAGCGATCGAGAAGTCAGAAACCTATACATGTAGTAGTTGCCCCAAAGAATAAGCGGATCAACCGCTGGGATAACCCCTGGTTGAACCCTAAGCTTCTCATCGGGGGCGGCATGGTTTTATTCATCATCCTTTTAGGCCTGGTTGGACCGCTGTTTTGGGATACCAAGCTGGCCCGCGTGGGCTCCACCGAGCTAAACCTCCCTCCCGTTGGGATCACGATTGAAGTGGATGGTGTTAAGTACGTTGGCACCATGAAAAACCCATTGGGAACCGAGAGCAATGGCCGCGACATGCTGGCGTTGATTATCACCGGCGCGCCGATGTCCTTGCAGGTCGGCATCCTGACTGCCCTGATTGGAATGACAGTTGGCGTTATTCTGGGCTCGGCTGCCGGTTACCTGGGTGGCTGGGTGGATAATGTAGTGCGCACCCTGTCAGAACTCGGTGATCACAATCCCATCGTTGGCGGTCCTGATCACTATCTCAGCCTACGTGCGCCAGATTGAGCTGAGTACCATGGCGCTCATTCTGGCGTTGTTCGCCTGGCCGGCACCTACCCGCTACGTGCGCGCTCAGGTACTCACCCTGCGTGAACGCGGTTATGTGCGCATGGCGCGCCTTTCGGGGGTGCCGCCATTGGAAATTATGATCAAGGAAATGGTACCCAATATGCTGCCCTGGCTGGCCGCGAGCATGTCCGGCAATATCTCCGGCGCAATCCTGGCCGCCAGCAGCCTGGAAGCGCTCGGTCTGGGACCCACCCGCATCCCCACCCTGGGTATGACCATCTACTACTCCATCCGCGCGGTGGCCATCTTGCGCGGCATGTGGTGGTGGTGGGGATTCCCCATCCTGACCCTGGTGCTCATTTTCCTGGGCCTGTTCTTGATGGCAACCGGGCTGGATGAAATCGCCAACCCACGCTTACGGGGAGTCCGCTAATGGCTACGCTCTATCATACTTCCGTTACTCCAGCCGAACCCTCCAAGAAAGAAGTGGTGCTGGAGATCAAAAATCTGCGGATCCACTACGAAACACCCCGCGGCGATGTGATTGCCGTCAATGGGATCAGTTTTAAAGTCTACCGCGGAGAGATCGTTGGCCTGGTCGGTGAATCAGGCTGTGGCAAGACCACCGCTGCAATGGGCATTTTGCAGCTGGTCCAATCACCCGGGCGTATCATCGATGGTGAAATCCGCATCAATAATGAAAACTTGCTCGGCCTCAACGAACAGCAGCTGCGCCAGCGGCGCTGGCGCGACCTGTCGCTGATCCCGCAGGGCGCGATGAACTCACTCAACCCGGTGATGAAAGTTTGCAACCAGATTGCGGACGCGATCACCACGCACGAAGGCCGCCAGCCAAAAGATAAGCTCAAGCTGCGCATCCTGGACCTGTTCAACCTGGTCGGGCTGCCAGCCCGTGTGTACGATCAATATCCGCACGAATTGAGCGGCGGCATGAAGCAGCGTGTGTGCATTGCCATGGCCATTGCACTCTCGCCACCGCTGATCATAGCCGACGAACCGACGAGCGCGCTGGATGTGGTCGTGCAGCGCGTAATTGCCCAGACCTTGCTGGATGTAAAAAACCGCCTGGGCGTCTCCATGATTCTGATCGGCCATGACATGGGCTTGCAAGCCCAGCTGGTCGACCGTATCATCGTCATGTACGCCGGTAATATCGTCGAAGTGACGCCGGTCGGGCCGGCTTTTGAACACCCCCTGCATCCCTACACCCAGCTGCTAATCGCCTCCATCCCATCCATCAAGGAACGCAAGCCGCTGAAAATCACCGAGGGCATCACCCATGACCTGCGCAATCCACCCCCGGGCTGCATTTTCCAGTTCCGCTGCCCGCACGTCATGGAGGTTTGCCGCCATGTGGTTCCCTTGTTGCTGGAGGAGGCCCCAGAACATTTTGTGGCTTGCCACCTTTATGATAAAAAAGAAGAGCAGGAAAAGGCATTATGAGCACACCTCTGCTGGAAGTTCGCAACGCTACTAAGATTTATGGGGGTGGTTTTCTAGAATCGGGCGACCAGGTGGTAGCCCTGCAAGACTTCAACATGTCTATTCCGGACAAACCCGCTGTGATCACCACCATTGCCGGTGAAAGCGGCAGCGGCAAGACCACCCTGGCCAGCGCCATCCTGGGCTTCATCGGCCTATCCTCCGGGCAAATTTTGTACAAAGGCAAAGACATCGCCAATCTACAAGGCGCTGACCTATTAGAATACCGCCGGCAGGTTCAGGCTGTCTTTCAGGATCCCTACGAGGTCTACAACCCCTTCTACCGGGTCAAGCATATCTATGATATGGTGGTTTCGCACCTGAATCTGGCCTCCAGCAAGGCCGAAGCGCGGGATTTAATCGAACAGTCACTGCGCGTGGTTGGATTGCGGGGGGAGGAAGTGCTGGAAAAATATCCTCATCAGCTCTCAGGTGGTCAGCGCCAGCGCATCATGGTGGCTCGCGCCTACATGATGAAACCCAGCCTGATCGTAGCGGATGAGCCTGTCTCAGCAGTGGACGCTTCGCTGCGCGCCATGATCCTGGATGTGATGATCCGCCTGCGTGACGAGGCTGGGATTTCCTTCCTTTATATCACCCACGATCTTTCCACTGCCTACCAGATCGGCGACAACATTTACGTGCTCTACCAGGGTAGTACTGCCGAACGCGGCCGAACGGTCAACGTGATCGAAGATCCCAAGCACCCCTACGTGCAGATGTTGATCAACTCGGTGCCGGTACCGGATCCAAAGATAAAATGGACCACGCAGCTGGAAGGCGTAGCCGACGAGTTGATGCGCGCCACGGTTGGCGGCGGCTGCCGCTTCTATTCGCGCTGCCCCAGCCGGATGCCGCGCTGCGCGGAAAATCGTCCACCACTCTTCAAGATCGATGGACCAGACCAGCAGGCAGCTTGCTTTCTCTATGACGAGCAAGTCGCGGTGATCGAAAAAACCGAATGACCACATCTCCCTCCTGTTAGGGTAGATGGGTCAGGGGTGAGGGTAGGAATCCCCTCTCTGACCAGCGTAGTTTTGCCAAACCCGCAGAGGCTGAGATGAGGGCCAGTTTGCGGGCTGCCGCCAGGCCCTCATTCAACCGCTCCACCAGACGCGGGCGCGGGACAATTCCCGGCCGAGGTGAATGAACTCGGGGACCTGGTTTGTATGGCTCGTTACCCTTCAACTTCGATACGGTCCACCTGGAACTGCGAGCTGTAAAAGTCAGGCACATTACTGATTAATGTGCCTGACTGATAACGATCTTGCCGCTTTCGCGTAGCGCCTCAATCGGGGACTTTACTGCCAGCCCCTTTGCATCGATGCCAACTAATGCGTGGGAGTACGCCCTGCGTCCGCCGGCGCTTGCCAGGTCGCCTGCCAGGGGCCGGGCAACTGGATCAACTCGTTGCCGTTCACTAGCACCGTCAGCACCCCTGCGGGGACCGGTTCCGGGTAGCCCAGCACTCGGGTATAGGTGCCATCATCCTTCAAAGAGCCGCCTCCGCCCATTCTCTGGTATCCCTCGATCTCCGGCCAAAAATCCAGCCTGGGATCATAGACCAGGGTAAATTCGTAACCAGATATCCCATGTTCACCTTTGAGCCGCCGGACTGAGACGATGTGGGCGGTTTTCGCGCCTAAGGGCACATCCTGGTCTAATTTCCAGACCTGATCCGCCTTGGGGTCCGACCCAACATTAAGCTGGAACTCAGACTGCGGAAGGAGCGGTCCGCGCGCCGCCAGGGAGTGAACTGTCATCGTCAATGGCCACTGGATATTTTCGCCGTGAACCTGGCAGGCCCAGCCGTAGATATTCTCTGGCAGCGTAGATGGGAGTGTGGAATTTATAAAATCATCTGGGGCCATATCAACTGTCAACGCTTGTCCGCTGGCATCCGTGATCGTGACATCTTCCAGATAGCCGCCATAGTTCTCGACAACGGTGTAGCCTGCCGGTGGAACGACCATGATCGTCCCAGAGAGGATGGTTCCTCCCTGAGTAGGGATGACATTTTTGAGGATCAACCCGTCCCGGGAGACGACTGGCTGCGCTGTCGTTGTTAATGGCGATTCAACGGTTGCGACAACGGTCGGCCCATCTGTTACCGGGGCATCCAGCACCGGTACAACCGTCAGCGCGGGTGAGGCTGCCACAAATCGCAGCGGCACTTCCCAGTGCTGGGGCACTTGCTCCGGCGAGACGAAATCGATGCAGTTAATAATCAGAGCGGCCTCATTCACGTCTGCCGGCATGGCAGCAAAAGTTGCCTCCACATTGTATGTTTTTGAACTGAGTAATCCTTTCATTTCAAGTTTGCTTCCATCGGGCAGGCGTAGGACCGGGTCGGAATTTCCATCACGGCAGCCGCCAGGCTCGGCCTGCATGCCGGCTATAACTCCATCCAGCGAATACGTCACCAACGTCTTCTCACTGCTGAGAATCGCCTTATCCACCCTCAGGGTAAAACCATTCTGAGTAATACTGACCGGCTCCGCCAATTCACGTAGCTGTCCATTACGCACCAGCCCAAAGCCTGGTACATATCCGAACCAGTGCTGCGTGACCGCTACCACAACTGTTGCGGTCATCAAGAACATCACCAACACCAGCGGAATTCCAAAAAACTTTATACGCGGTTGCATGGTTACACTTTTCCCTTTCTGAACTTGTGCAATGATTTGGGGAGCCAGGTTCAGACCGGCGGGGATGCCATCTTGAGCCACATCAATCAAGACTTGGGAATAGGTTTTGTCGTTCATTCTGAAATCCTTTGCGAGCGGAGGAGAATGCGCAACCGGCCGCGGGCGGCATTTAAAAGCCACTTGATGGTTCCTGGCGCGGCTTTTAGCGTTTCAGCCATTTCCTTTTCGCTCAGCTCAAGAAAATAACGCTGTACCACGGCTGCACGCTGGCGCGGCGACAGGCTATCTAACGCCCTCGCTATCTCGGTTTTCAGCTGTACATACTCCACCTGTGCTTCGACCGAAACTGCGCGGGTTAGCAAAGTCTGCAATACGGGCGCATCCAGATCATCATCGAAGCTGGCTGCTGTATGTTCCTTCTCGACTGCATTCAAGGCGCTGTTGACCACGCTGCGCAGGAAATACGGTTCGAATGGGCGCGTCTCGTCAAAATGGCGCACACGTTCGTAGAACCGGACGAAGGCATCGTGTACCACGTCTTCAGCCATTGGTTCATTGCGGGTCACCAGGTAAGCCGTTTGAACGGCTTTGACCTGGTAACAGACGATCAAAACTTCCAGTCCTCCGATATCGCCATTCTTCAGGCGGCGAATAGCTTGCAGATCATCCATCTCTGACTCCATTGATATTGTGGGCGCTCACACCAATATATACAGCCAGGTGTTCAGAAAGGTTTGCGCCAAATTTTATCGTTGCAGACCCGGCAGCAGCTGCGATGAATTGACTCCCTTTGCAATTTGCCAGACGGCGAAAACCATCTCTTGCACGGCAAGCGGAAAATTCATAATAACTGAAGTCATCCGGTTTTTCCTTTATTGAGCACCGGCGTGTGCGAGCGCCGAGGGGGTGCGGCAGCCGACAATAGCTGGGGCTTCGTGGATTAACGCAGTCGTTCTCAAGCGCGGCTACCATGAACAAGGCGTAGTCCACGCGGCGCGTGATGTTGCTGGCGAGAATGGGATCACCTACGTGGCGGCTCCACACGGGCAAACCCTGGCTTTCGCCCTCTTCCAGGTCGCTGCCCCGCACGACAGTCCAGCGCGTGCTGCTGGCAAACACCCGCCGGCATGCTTCCACCTGATCGTCGATGTCCACGAAGCGGGTGAGCCGTCCAAACCAGCGGAAAAACTTCTCCTCCACTTTCAAGGTCCGCGAGTACACATCTTGCCCGTCCCGCGTGATGTGCCAGCCGCAGGAAAAGATCAGGCGCGCGCCCGGACGCGCATAATCGAGTACCGCCTGCGCTGTTCCCGCCGAGTAGTGCTGCGCGCCCCACGGGACCAGCACGGTGAGCACGCCATCACACCCCGCGACCGCCTGCTGGATCACCGCGCGGTCATTCGTCGCGCCCGGCAGTATTGTGATGCGCCTTTTGAATGCCACGAGCTTGCCCACGCTGCGCTCCCTACACACGCCCACCACCTCATAACCCCGATCGAGCGCGTGCTGGACCATGTAGGTACCGAGCTTTCCCGATGCCCCAATAATGCAGATTTTCATCGTTTTCTCCATGTTGGATTTACCTTGATGCGATAACCCATCCGGCTTTTTGTGCTGCCCGGCCCGGATTGCTGCGCAGCAGCACAATCCCTATTTTTCCTTTCGTTGTTGATCTGCCCAAAGGATACCGCCCGATGTGGGGATGCGTCATCCCCACATGATGTGATTGATGTGGTGATTAATGGCGGATAACAATAGGCCCCAGCAGGTGGTTTGGGATACCTGCCAGGGTTGCTGATTTCGGGCCAGCTAGAAGAAACCGAGTTCCTCGGCGCGGCGAATGGCCGCCCGGCGGTTGTTGGCCCCCAGTTTGTTGAAAATGTTCTTGGTGTGGGTGCGCAAGGTGTTGAGCGACACGCTCAGTTGTTGGGCCATTTCGGGGCCGCTTAATTCGCTGCGGAGCAGCTTGAGCACCTCCAGCTCGCGCTCGCTCAACGCCTCGAATAGAGGCGCCGGCTCTATGCGAGCCGCTGGCTCTACCATGCCTGATTTTGGCGCAGCCAGCGGTTGTGTAAAGGCGGCCAGGAGTTTGGCCGCATACCCGCTCAGCGGATGGTCTCGATTGCGCGACCGTTTTTCGATCAACAATGCCAGCAGCGACCGCATGGCTTCGCCTTCATCCACAAAGGTGCGAACAAAACCACCCGGCTCGGCCAGCGCCAGTGCCTCGCCCAGCCGCTGCGCAGCCTGGTCCTTTTCGCCATGCGCATGGTGAGCGATCGCCAGCAAAACCATCCCCTTGAGCCGTTCATCCTGCCAACCTTTTTCATCCATCTGCTGGCGCAATGGCTCCAGCATTGCCAGCGCCGCGGATGGATTTCCCTGGGACAGGAGGACGCGAGCCCGGCTCATTGGAAGTTCGTATTGTTTTGCCAATTCAACGGCTGCTGCCAGGCTGCCCTGGCGAAGCAGGACAAGGATCTGCGCAGCAGCGATTTCTGGAAGCCGCCGGTTGAAGTTCTTCTGCCGCGCAAATTGATCAGCCTGGGCCAACATTGCCGCCGCACCGCTCGCATCACCCCGGGCCAGTTTCAGGCGGGCGAGGAACAACTGACAGGGTATGAATTCGTCAGATTTCCCGATGTGCCCCGCCAGTTCGGCGCTTTGCTGCCCGTACCGCTCAGCGGCCTCCAGGTCATTCCATTCGTAGCAGATCCGAGCCAGGCCCAGATTCGCCTGGTAGAAGGGGACCTGGAGCGGCAGATCGCGCGCCAGCTGCAGGACGCGCCGGTAGATCTCAGCCGCCAGATGGAGCTGGTTTTCTTCTTCGTGTACTCTGCCCAGGCTGGATGAAGCCACGAAAGTGGTGATGGTATTCCCCGACGCCTGGGCGATCGCTAAAGCTTCCGTATACGCCTGGCCGGCTGCGACGCGGTTTCCCTGCTGATCGTAGGCAACCGCCAGCTTCCAGGTAGTGAAAGTGCGGAAAGCCAGGTTGTCGGGGTGCAGATATTCCAGGGCGCGGCGTGACTGGCAAATAATCGTCTCTACCTGGTTTTGATAGATCGCCAGCGTAGCCCGTATCGCGGCAATCCGCCCGATAAGGTCCCGGGTTTTGTCATCCGGCTCGGCGCCTTGCAGGATGGCAGCCGAAGCAGCATTCGCTGCTATCGCTGTTTCAGCCGCTTGTAGTTTTTGTTCAACACCAGCCGGCTGGCCTGTAGCCAGTGACACCGAGGCATACGTCGTCCATAACAAGGGCCTGGCATCCAGTACTGTCTTTGGCAGCGACGCTAGCCAGTTCAGCACAGGCACCAGCACGCCACGAAAGTACAGGGGCAAGTCGGGCTTGCCATGTATCCCCTTTCCTTCGATCAGGCGCGCAGCGCGCTCAACATCATTAGCGGCAGCCGCATGGTGAAACGCTTCAAGCTCCAGGCCATGGTCTTCATACCACTGGCTGGCACGGATGTGGTGTTCGGCGATCGCTTCCGTTTTCAGGCTCTGGCCCAGCCGCTGGCGCAGCAAATCCCGCAAAAAGATGGTGATAGCGGTACCAGTGCCGCTCGTTATCCAATGGGACAATGAACAGGTTGGCATGTTCGAGATATTCCAGGGTCTTCTGACCCGGAGTCGCCGACAGGAGATCCCAAGAACAGCGTCACACAGCGGGCCGCACAGGCGGTCAAGGATGGATGTGCGCAGCAGGAAGGCCTGGACGCTTTCAGACTGCTGCTGCAGGACTTCTTCCATCAGATAATCCAGCACAAAATGGTGGCTGCCGGTGAAAGATTTGATGAAGCTGGCGGTATCTTGATTTCCCTGCATTGCATGCATAGCGAGTGCGGCTAATTGCAGACCCGGCAATCCAGCCTTCGGTGCGAGTTCTCCAGTGCGGCGATGTCTTCCGCTGAGAGGTTTAGGCCCATCACCTGGTTGAGAAAGTCGGTGGCTTCGGCGGGAGTAAAACGCAAGTCGGCGGCGCGCAGCTCGGTTAATTGACCCCGGGCGCGTAACCGAGCCAGGGGCAGATGTGGATCCTCACGGGTGGTGATGACCAGGTGCATCTGTGGCGGCAGGTGCTCGAGCAGAAAGGTGAGGGCTTCGTCAACCGGTTTGGAATCAATCACATGGTAGTCGTCCAGGACAAGGACGAAATTATCCGGGATAGTGGTGATTTCATTGAGCAGGGCTGTCAGAATCGATTCGATGGATGGCGGCTGAGGGGATTGGAGAACACCCAACACCCCTGCTCCAATCTTCGCCCCGCCGGTTTTTGGCGGCAGCGTCTGCAACGCTGCGACGAGGTAAGTCAGAAAGCGTGTGGGATCATTGTCTCCTTCGTCCAATGACAGCCAGGCAACCGGTCGTTCACAAACGGCGAGCCATTCGCTGACCAGCGTGGTTTTCCCAAACCCGGCGGGGGCAGAGATGAGGGTCAGTTTACAGTGCAGGCCCTCATTCAGCCGCTCGATCAGGCGGGGGCGGAGGACAATTTTAGGGCGAGGTGGGGGAATATAAAGTTTGGTGAGGAGAAGTGGCTCAGACATTCTAAAATTAATTATAGCCAGAATCAGCGGAGGTAACTCACATTATAGGCCAATCTGGTAAAATAGCAGGCTACTCAGCCCAATAGAGCCGCACGCAAGTGACGTGGACCACACAAAGACATATCAAACCGCCGATGGAAGGAAAAGGAAAATAAGATGCAGCTACAGTTATCCCCTTCCGATAATTGTAGAGGATGGCCCTTACTTTGGGTCAGCAAGGCTATTCGCTCCTACCAGCACGTCCTCCTGCAAAATCTTTCCCATTTTTTCAGGTTCTTCAAATCATGGGGCTGTGAGCAGACTGCTCAAACGTGTAAAATCCTTTTACTGGCGCCTTTAGTTTCTCAAAATAGGATTTTGCCTCCGTGTAGGAGCAAGTGTAATCGTATATGCCTTCAAAGAAATAGACGGGAAGGTCAAGCTCTGGCACCTGTTTGGTCAGATCCGTGGCGAGCATCTCATCCCACAGTAGAGCTAACGCCGGAGCGGGATTTGCCGCGCCACATATTGACCTTTTCAATTAACGTGTACTCTCGGCTTGTCAGCGACGGTAAAAAGATACCGGTGATAACCGAATTCATGTCATGTGTCGTGCCAATGCCAAGGCTGTGCATGGCTTCGTCACGCAATGCAAGGTATGCATCCGGTGTGCCGCCCGTCATCGTGACGGGTGCTGCTTCAAGTTTTCGCACCATTTCTGTGTTTCCGTTCTCTTTGAACTGCTGAAGCATATACTCGTACGCCAGTCTTTCAGATTTGAGCTGATTCGACATCTGAGCCACGCCAATGTAGGCGTAGTACAACTCCGGCGCCCGTGCAGCCGCCTGGATGCCAATAAAGGTTCCCCCCGAATGTCCCATCAGGTATATCTTTTCTTTACCGAAGCGGTGGCGCAAGTAATTCGTCACCTCCAGCGTGTCAGATATCATTTGCTCCAGCGTCATCGTCTCTGGTGGAATGTCGGCACTGTAGGAGATTCCTGAACCACGCTGTTCCCACCAAACGACGGTGAAATAGTCTTCAAGACCTGTAGGGTATTTCTGTGTAAGGAAGTAATCAGGCATACCCCCATGCAGGTAAAGCAGCACTGGATGCGTTGCATCTTTGCTCTTGATAAACATCCCTTGTTCCACACCGTTGATGTTGACAAATACTTTCTCCGAAATGCTGCCCGCCAGCGGACTTCCGTTTTCATCCACGAAAGGTTCAGGTTTTCCGGGACTGCATGCCAGCAGCACGCCCACAAGAATAAATACACAAACAAGTAAAACAGCAGGTATAGTCAGCATAATACGTATCACCTTTCGCACAAATGGTTTAATTGAAAGTTGCTTAATCTTCTTATTTGTCATTTTTACTCCTCATAGGATATTCGTCATGCAAACGCTGGGGATGTTGCCTCTTGTGTATGCAGTGCCACGACGTAACCCGAATCTCATCATTGCCATATTCTAGCGAACCTATGGACGTCATCACTGCTGTCGCTTTTATTATCGGTATAACCTAATGTTTTCTGCGATCTGCTCAACGTCTGAGGTTTCCAGATCAAGACCACGATGGCAGCCATGATCACATAGGGTAAATATTCCAGCCAGTTATAGAGAGGAGACCGGGTTACCCCGGAAGACAACACTTGGGCAGCGTATGTATATAACCAGTGAAGCAGGATCGCTGACCAGAGACTCTGTTTGGTGTTGTTGTAAAGCCATGTATATAAAATCGAACTGGCCATCAGCTTTATCAGGAAGCCAATGAACGGGATTCCCAATTCATGCTGAGAAGTGCCCACCATCATAAACAACGGTAGATGCCACAATGCCCAAACCAAACCGACAATCAAGGACGAAGTCAACGCATTCCAGCGCGTCTGAAGTCTTCCCAGTGCATATCCGCGCCAACCGATTTCTTCTGACAGCGGACCAAGGATCAGAAGCGGCAAAAAACTGCCCAACTGCGCCAAAAAAAGAGTCCCATTAAAAGTATTGCCGAGGAGTTTGTTAATGGTCAGTTGCCCTGCCGTTCCAGCAATAACGATCAGGAAGGTAAACCCGTACCAACGCCAGCCAAGCTTGAATTGAATGATACGCCGACCTAATAAGCGTAATCCAGACAGCCCTTCCTTTTTCCAGGTCAGAAAAATCGCCAACAGGGAGGGTACAAATCCTCCGACGAGAAATAACGCGATTGCCCAGGCGGGACCTTTAACATCACTCACGAAACTAATGGTTGGGATCTTAAAAAGAGCCAGAGGACCCCAGAAAACGAAATAGGAAAATGCAAGGGTTAATCCTAGAAAGACATAGGCTTCCTTCACTGTTTTCGTACTTTTCACTTTAGTCTCCTTGATGGTTGACCTGTCGTGCTTGATCAAATCGATCACCTTTTTATTTGACTAGAAATTCTCTAATTACATCATTTTTGTAATAAATACAATCCCTGTTATCGGCATGGGTACTATTCAGGCAAATTCAAGAACCCTGTTTTTCCCACTCTTCGACGTTTACACCCTTAATCAAAAGCCACAAGTAAAATAATGACTCTCCAATAAACGTAAACAAGCCAAATATCATCGCATCGAAGTTGGGAAAAAGAAAGAATAAAACAGCCAGTACCGTATAGCATAAACCTGCAAGCATCAACAAGATGCCCAGAATTCTGGGAAGGAAACCCGACTTGAAAACCAGATAACCAAGGAGAAGTACCCAAAAGGAAAGAACCTGGGGGATAAATGTTCCATATTTGCGCAGCTCGAGAAAGAACATCACCAGGGCATTCAATTGATCTGCTTTGAATGCTGTTAAATAACCAGCGCCACTCGATAGCAGCAGGACAGCAAAATGGTTAAGCTCATTGAGCATCGAGATCGGGACACTGACCAGAGCGAATATAACCATAAGCGATGCAATGTTTTTGTTAACCGGTTTGAGTAATTTGTATAAAATCAGCGGCAATACCATCAATAGCACCTGGCGGATCAGATCGCTCACCAGGGAGAGACGGAAGAGCGCTTCAGAAGCCGCAATATTCTTGACGGTTGCCGCGGCATCTCCCGGCACAATCATGCCCGGACGAATAAAAAGTTCAGTGGACATCCCCAGAAAAAATATGATTAGAAACACGAACGCTGCAACTCTTGCGGTCTTTTGGGGCGAATTAATTCTTTCTTTGTTAGTCATTGTTTTTCTCCTGGTATCACAGGTTTTTATTGGTAGTTGACACCACCGTAAAGGTGAAGGGCTCTCCGCTCTCAGGAGTTGAGAGCCCTTCATTCAGAATGACCATCAGCTGGCGAGTGAGCCCCTCGGGTCTGCGCCATACACTTCGTTTCTTCCTGTTTTGGCAGACAGGGCAGCGATCGCAGATGGATTGAATCCCTTCACGATCAACCAGACCGCCATTACTATTTCCTGTGGCACCAACACCATTTCCAAATAAAACCCAATAGCCGGTATCCATGTGAAAGAAATTCAACAGGGCGGAAGCCATAGAGGAAACCACGCCGATCAAGCCCCAGACGGACAACCAGCGGGGGATCAGCCGGGTGCGGTAGAAGGAGAGGTATAAACACGTAGCCCCAATGAGAAAAATGATGGAACTGACCGGGGCTTTGAGGTTTTGGAACTGATACAAGACATTGCCCATGGACTGTAAAGCAGCCGAATCAGCCCCGGTGGCAATGTATTCGTTGCCAAGCGCGACAAGTGTCAAAATAGTGAGGGTCGATAAGAAAATAAAAGATTCCCTCCAGTGCCCCGCGGAAAAGGACCATCCCCATCGCCAGTTCTTTGCTATCTTTTCTAAAGACCGGGTAGAGGAAAACCGTCATCGCCACCAGCGAAATCCCCATCATGAGGGTTAAAAATGCACCCCCGGTAAGCCGGGACGAATTGGCGGCAACGAGGCCCAGCATATCCACACCGGCAAGCGGTTTGCCGGAAATGAGCGAGGTAAGCACTTCGCCGCCAATGACTCCGCCCAAAACCCCAAAGACTGTCCCCAGGAAGTAGAGGACGCCTGCCATTACTGCATTCATTCTGTACGTATTCATTTTTTAATCTCCTTTTATGAATTGATTGGATTGGTAAACATGAAAATTAAAATTGATATGTTTTATCGTTTGTCCTCCTGGGGTCTTGCCTGGCCGGGGTTAACGAAATTGACCGAGAGCAAGGGCATGCCTAAATCACGTACTTTTTTGAGCAACCCATGCAGCGCGGCCTGATCGACCACCGGGCCGGTTAAAAGCGTGTTGCCGTTCTCTTCCAGAGTGATGGTCACGCCCCCAAACCAGTCGGCCCACCGGTCATCCAGGTGTCCCTTGAGGCGAATCTCGTAAAGTCCAGACTCGTCATGGTATTCAGGTAATGCGTGTGTTTCACTCATGCTGCGCCTCGTGTCTACAGTTATGCATTCATTCATTTCTTCAATCAAAAGATACAAGGTAATATGATGAGGCGTCATCATTACATGTGATGATGGAGGTGATGATTTATGGATCGGAGGGCTGTGAGGGAAACAAAAAAGAACCAGCAGGGGTTTTGAACCGCCTGCCGGTACCGTGGATTTATGATTGAGGGATTGTTACAACAAATCGAGTTCTTCGGCGCGGCGGACGGCAGCCCGGCGGTTGTTCACCCCCAGCTTGGCGTAAATGTTTTGGGTGTGGGTACGCACGGTGCTCAGAGACACCATGAGTTCACGGGCAATTTCCGGGCCGCTCAAATCGGTTCTGAGCAGCCTGAGCACTTCCAGCTCACGTTCGCTTAACGGCTCGATCAAAGGTTGCGGGCTGACTGCTTGCTTCGCAGGAGTGAAGACCTGTTTTTTTCCACAGAGGTGCTGCCGGAGGGATCAATCTCTTTGGGCATCTCAAAAGCAGAAAGCAATTTGCGAATATACTCCTTTACGCGGAGTGTTCCGTCTTTCGCTTCAATTCTTGTCAATAACTCCGCCATTGGTTTGCCTTCGTCCACAAAGATGCGGACATAGCCCTCCGGCTCGGCCAGGGTCAGCGCACGCTCCAACGGCGCAAGCGCAGGCGTGATGTTGCCCTGTGCCTGGTGAGCGAGCGCCTGCAACACCAGGATCTCGATCACGCTGCCCATCCGGCTGCCTTCTTCCGCTGCTTGCAGCAGGCGATCCAGGAGCCGCATGACCGCGTGAATAGAGCCATCCATCCGATCGTTCTGATATTGGGCGATGAGGATCCTGGCCAGGGTGATGTGCTCGAACTCGCGCAGATAACCGAGATCATCGTCAGCGGACAGTCCCTGTTCACGCACCCACTCCAGAGCTTCGGTCAACCTGCCCTGCGCAACCCATATCCGAGCTTTCATCGCAGATATGGGACGCAAGTCGGGCAAGGGTGTCCGGATATACAGGCGTTCCGCTTCATCCAAAAGTGCGAGAGCCCCATCCAGGTCACCCTGTGTTTCATTGAGCCGGGCCTGGGCAATACACCAACGGTATCGCCAAACAGGTAATTCCGCTTTCTCCCCCAGTTCCTTGCTTCTCTGCAAGTGCTGCGCGGCAGCCTCCAGATTACCCTTGTTCAAGATACAGCTCACTTAATTCCCGATGCAGGTCAGCGGTATCGGGAGAAATGGGTTCACCCTGATCCATGACAAATTGCAATAACTGCTCGATGGTACGGATCGCCTCGTGGAGACGCCCCAATGCCAGCCGGATATCCGCCAGAACAACGGTTGTGCTGATTGCATCCGGGATGTTGCCGGCTGTCCGCAGTTTCATGGTGTAATCGGCGAAGACCCGCCGGCAGCTTCCAGGTCCCCACTTGCCCAGTAGGTCATCCCCAGGAGCATGGATGCCTGGCTGTGCCTGAAAGGATCTGCTTCGGGGAGCTCGAGTACCCGGCTGGCATACCGGACCGTGTCCGGAATATTGCCGAGTGCCTGAGCGATATAGGCGCGGCCGACAGCAATTGCCGCCGGTAGAGATTTCAATTGTTCCTGGTCTACAACGACCATCTCACCGGATGGGGTTTCCAGCTGCACTTTCATGGGTATCTGCCGGTTCTAACCATCGTTCGGCGTCCTTCAATCGGGCCTCCGCGGCTTCCATCTCACCACGACCCAATAATGCATAGGCATACCCAACATTGAGCACAGGCCGGGCGTGGACCAACGCTTCCGGCAGCGCCTTCACCCAGCCAAGCCATGCAGCGGGCTGGATACTTCCCTCCTCTGCTGCCGGCCAGGCCAGTTCGATCAGGCCGGCTGCGCGCTCGAAGTCTTTTGCAGCCAGCGCATGGCGGATGGCATCGGATCGCAGACCGTTCTGCTCATACCACACGCTCGCCCGCCGATGCAGGGCAGCTACCCGATCAGGCTGCGCCTCCATCAAGTGTGCTTGCAGAACATCGGCGAAAAGGTGGTGATAGCGATACCACTGGCGCTGATCATCCAGCGGAATGAGGAACAGGTTGCTGCGTTCCAGGACATCCAGCATTTCTTTGCCATCTTCCCGCTCAGTGACAGCATTGCACAGCGGAGCACAAAACCTGTCGAGAATTGCGGTTTGCAGTAAGAAGCTGCGGATATGTTCAGACTGGTGCTGAAGAACTTCTTCGACCAGATAGTCCAGCACAAAACGATGGCTGCCGGTGAAAGCCTGGATAAAACTGGCGATGTCTTCCCGGCCTTGCATGGAGAGTGCGGCCAATTGCAGACCGGCGATCCAACCTTCGGTGCGGGTCTCCAGGGCGGCGATGTTTTCCACCGAGAGGTTGAGGTTCATCATCTGGTTAAGAAATGCACCGGCTTCCTCAGGGGTAAAGCGCAGATCGGCAGCACGCAGTTCGGTCAATTGACCCCGGACACGGTAGCGGGGCAGGGGCAGGGATGGATCCTCGCGGGTGGTGATCACCAGGTGCATCTGCGGTGGCAGGTGATCGAGCAGAAAGGTGAGGGCATGGTCGATTGGTTCAGAATCGATCACATGGTAATCATCCAGGACCAGGATGAAATGATCCGGGATGGCGGTAATTTCATTGAGCAGGGTTGTCAGAATCGATTCGATGGATGGCGGCTGAGGCGATTGGAGTGCAGCCAACACCCCTGCTCCAATCTTTGGCGCAATCGTCTGCAAAGCAGCGACGAGGTAAGTCAGAAAGCGGGCGGGGTCGTTATCCCCTTCGTCCAGCGACAGCCAGGCGGCGCGAACCTCTGGTTCGGAGCGCCGCAACCAGCGACCCATTCGCTGACCAGCGTGGTTTTCCCAAAACCGGCGGGGGCCGAGATGAGGGTCAGTTTACAGCTGCAGGCCCTCGTTCAGCCGCTCGATCAGGCGGGGGCGGAGGACAATTTTAGGCCGCGGTGGGGGGATATAAAGTTTCGTGAGGAGAAGTGGCTCAGACATTCTAAAATTAATTATCGCATAACTTTTCGATTTAGCATCCAACCCACGATCTGGTAATTCACAGAAATGCGCATCCCAGGGTTTCCACCATATCGGCACCACTTATCGCTTTTTCAATAACTTACATACCAAGTTGAACCGCTTTCGCGATTGCTTGAGGGCGATCCCGCACACCCAGTTTGCCAAAGATATGATGGATGTGAAATTTGACTGTTCCAACCGAGAGCACCAGTTGTCTGGCGATCTCCTGGTTCGACAGTCCCTGACACACCAGCCGGAGAATTTCTTGCTCGCGGGGTGAAAGTGCTTCGTACAGAGCCCGCCACTTTTACGAAAGTTCCGAGTTTGCCCGAGAACGGTTCCGGGAAGAGGGCGAGGATCTCAGTAATATAATCTGCAAAGGGCGACTGGGGGTACTGCACCCGGAAGGCTTCGAGCAGACCCTGCATTGCTTCACCCTCCTCAATCAATGCGCGCCGCTGGCCCTGTGCCTGGGCAAATACCAGTCCATCGCCCAGCAGGTGAAATGCCTTTTCCCTTTCGCTCAAAGCGTTGTATGCAAGTGCTGTGATCAGGCAAATCGTTAACCAGTTCCGGCCGCGACCGTTCGCTTTCGCACGCTCCAGCCAACCGGCAAGTAAGCTCAGTGCTTCAGCCGGGCGGCCGGTGCGGACCAATATCCTGGCCTGGACAATCAACACCCATTCGAGGAGAAACTTATGCTGGCCGCAAGCAGAATTTAAGCGGGTCTCCAATATCTGCCAGGCCTGCCCGGTGTCGCCCGCTTCCAGGTAAAGCCGGGCGCGGGTCACCTGCACCAGGGTTTCCAGGTCAGGATAAAGGGTATATTTCCGGTGAAGGTCTTCCACTTTGTTGAGCATGGCATGCGCCGCCGGCAAATCACCGGAAGCCATCAGATTCCTGGCCCAGGAGAAAAACCCATAGCCTAAAGCGCTGATCGAGTGCCATTTTTCCAGCAGCGGGATAGCGGCGGCGATCATGTCGCGGGATTCTTCCAGCCGGTTACAGTCTCTGAGCAAATCACTGTAATCCCGCTGCATCGCACCCAGCCAGATGAGATAGTGACCGCGATGCTCTTCTAACAGGTCAAAGGCTCGCCGGAACAGCCCCTCTGACCGTTTGAGTTCCCCTTTTAGGTAGGTTAATCGAGCCATGCAGTTGAGCATGGCGATGATGTGGTAGGTGTTGGTGCTGGCCAGACTCAGATCGAGCCCCTGCTGCCAGTAAATCTCAGTCTGGTTCAAATTCCCCTCGTAATAGGCGGAAAGGCCAAGCTTTACCAGCGCCTCTACATTCAATTCAAAATCTTTGGGGAGCCACTTGGGTATCTGCTGGCCGGCTTCCATCGCCCAGGGTTGATTGCCTAATTGAAGCGCGGCATCGACCTGGACAATGTAAATCCAACCCAACACATCCGCCTGATCCGGAAAAGACGGCAGCGACCGGATACCCGCTTCAACAGAACGCAGCAGCGGCTCAATCCCCTCCAACTGCGAGCTATCAAATATAGCCACAGCTTTCGCCAGGCTCAAGAGCGGCCGTTTTTGCACGAAAGGAGCTGGGAACAACTCGACCAATGGCCGCATCCCACTGTATAAGAAATTCAGACCGCCTTTCAGGATCGCCGCTTCGAACATGTCTGCGCTGAAATCCATATCCTGCGTTTGCAGCGCATACCGGACCGCATCTCGCCACAGGCCATTTTGGGCAAACCATTCCGCGGCACGCCCGGTAGAGCACCGGAACCTGTTCCGGATCGGTTTGCCGCAAGCGCACACGCAGCAGGTCGGCAAACAAGTGATGATATCGGAACCAGTAACGGCATTCATCTAATGGGATCAGAAACAGGTTGGCTTTCTCCAGGCGTTCCAACATCTGCCGAGAATCGCGTGTGCCCAGCAGCGCATCACACAACGGGCCGCAAAATTGATCGAGCAGCGCTGTTTTCAATAAGAACTGCTGGATTTCGACCGGCTGCTGCCGAACAACTTCTTCAACCAGGTAGTCGACTACGAAGCGGTTGCTGCCGCCAAAATCATCGACGAACGCGCGGGTATCATTGCGCTCATTCGTCAACAGCGCCCCTTGTGAAGCAACGGTCCCTTGCGAAGCAATGGCCCCTTGCAGCGCAAGTGCCGCCATCTGCAAACCCACAATCCAACCTTCTGTACGGTCCTGGAGCACTGCGATCTGCGCTCCGGTTAGCCCTAGATTCAACCTCTGGTTAAAATATTCGGCGGCTTCCCCAAAAGTAAAACGTAGATCGTCGGCACGCACTTCCAGCACCTGGCCGCGCGAGCGCCAGCGTGCCACGGGCAGAGACGGGTCAGCGCGGGTCAGCAGGGCCAGGTGGCATCCAGGCGGGAGATGCTCCACCAGGTAGGAGACTGTTTCATGGATCTCGGGCGATTCAATTCGGTGGTAATCATCCAACACCAGCAGCGAATGACCGGTTCCAGACCTTTCCTGGCCCGCCAGGATATCGTTGAGCAGCAAGTCGAGCAGGATTTCCTTGCGAATGGAAGCGTTTTCCTTCCATTCTGCCAGAGCCGTTTCCCCAACCTGTGGAAAAATGCGCTGCCAGGCCGCTACCAGGTATCGAAAAAACTGGCCAAAATCTGCATCGGATGGCTCTAATGACAACCAGCCGGCGTTCAGGTTCTGCTGAGCGTGGATCCACTGGCGGATGAGCGCCGATTTGCCAAACCCCGGTGGGGCAGAAATGAGTGTCAGCGGGACATGTAGTCCCTGCTGCAGGCGCTCCATCAGGCGCGGGCGCGGGACACATGCCACGGGCAGCGGCGGCAAAAAAAAACGGGTCGCCAGCAGTGGGTACGCAAACCGATTTTGGGAGGTCAGATCTACAGCCATACTCCCCCCGTCCCAAATAACAGGAAAAGGCAACCATTATTATAGCGCAGAGCGGTAAGAATACGATCAGATCCATCCTCTCATCAACCAAACCGATCTGGAGATAGAAGACAGATGGGGTTGTTTAGCCCTAAGCTGAAGGTAAGGACAGGACTTATCTATGGAGACACAGAAATGAGCCAGCGATACGAAATTGTTATTCACGGGCTCCTGCCACCGCAGCTGCATCAGTTTTGAATGCAGCCAGTATCCTGGCTTTCATAGCCGGGGTGCTTTGCAACGAACTGCTTGCCTGCATCCGATGCCAACCACTCGATCAGCTGTTGCATTGCAGGTTGTTTTGCCGTTTCGGATTTCAATATGAGATCGTATCGCTCGCGATTAAGAAATACGAAGTCTAATCCAAAGGCTCCACCAGCATTCTCAAGACCTAAACCAACATTTGCGCTCCCCTCCGCCACCATCCGCGCGACATCGGAGTGCGTCATCCGCTCGTCATCGTAACCATCAATTTTTTTTGGATCAATCCCCAGCCTGGCTAACATCGCATCCAACCAAACGCGCGTGCCTGACCCGGATTGGCGGTTGACAAAGCGGATTCCTGGACGTACCAAATCGGCCAGATTTTGGATACCGAGCGGATTGCCTGGGGCGACAATCAATCCTTGGCGACGATGTGCCAGTGTAACAACGATCACCTCTTTGCCGGGCAGCAGCCGGTGAACAAATGGAATATTGTAAGAGTCGCTTTCCGCATCCCATAAGTGGCAGCCTGCCAGGTCGGCTTTGCCCTCTGCAATTGCAATAAGGCCGCCCAGGCTCCCGTTGTAAGTAAGTTGGAGGCTGATCCCAGGGATTACCTGCCCAAAGATGGTGTGAGCCAGTTCATTCACGACCATATCATGGCTCCCGGCAAACCGGACTTCTTCGGCCGCCGGTGTATCTTTCTCAGCACTGAACGTACGCCAGCGATCCATTGCCAAATCCACTGCCTGCTGAATATCATGGAGATCGTACCCGGCAGTTATTGCTTCTAATAGCATGGCTTCCACGCGGTTCACAAGATTAGCCCGGCGAATGGTTTCCTGGCCCTGTACCTTGGCTTGCGGAACCACACCCGCCACTTGCGTCCCTCGTCCCGCCCGGCTGACCAGCAAGCCTTCCCGGGCGAGCTCGTTATAGGCGCGCTGAATGGTACCTGGGGTGCAGTTCCAGCTCTCGCAAAGCTGGCGCACGGAAGGCAGCCGGTCACCCGGCTTATACCGACCAGTCAAAATTTCTTTGCGAATGGAATCGGCAATCTGATGATAAAGGATTGTATCTTCCACAGCTGTCCTTTTGAATGTAGCGATACATTTAGTATATCAGGTTCTTTGATCTGGTAAAAATTCCTGCTCCCATTGATTATCTTTTGGCATTCTTGTTCGCAAGCTGTCAGCCTGCAGCAACCCTTGAAACGTCAAATTCTAGCGATCCATTTGTATACATTTAATTCTGGCAGCGCGCGAAAGAGTCGCTCCGTTTCCGTGCTTTCCAGATGCGGTCTGTCCATCAAGGCCTCCGCCATCAGGCGAGTCTCAATGTGTAACCGGCCAGAGCGTCTTTTACCAGAGACATCTCCGCGCACCTTCTTGGGTTTCAGCCACGTACTGCCTTCGGAGGTTATCCGAAGGCAGTACGTGGTACATACCGGTCTCCTTGTCAACCCGGCCGGTTACCTTCAAAGCGAAATCGACGGGCGCCGGTGCTTCATCCGAGAAAGCGCCGCCCTACTTCGCACGCCAGGCAGCAGAGTCAGGGACAAACAACGATTGGCCAAATTCTTCCTTTCCAAACTGCCCGATCTTCTCCTGTACCGGCAGCGAGATGATCCAGTCGATGAACTTGGTCGCGAGGTCGGTATTGATCTGCGGGCCCTTGTTGGGGTTGACGGCGATCACCCCATATGGGTTAAGCAGGCTCTTATCCTTCTCCACCAGGACTTCCAGCGCCAATCCTTTCTTCGTGCGCGCCAGATAGGTGGCCCGGTCGCTAAGTGTGTAGGCTTCCTGCTCGGCGGCCATGGTCAGTACTTCTCCCATGCCCTGCCCGGCCGAGACATACCAGTCGCCTTCCGGAGTAATTTCCGCGGACTTCCAGATCGCTAATTCTTTCGTATTGGTGCCTGATTTGTCGCCGCGCGAGATGAAGATGCTCTTTTTGGCAGCAATCTTCTTGAAGGCTTCCACAGCGCTGGTCATCCCTTTAATACCCGCCGGATCCGACGCGGGACCAACAATGACAAAGTCGTTGTACATCACGTCTTCGCGGCGCGTGCCATGGCCATCGGCCATGAATGCATCTTCCTGAGAACGGGCGTGAACCAGCACCACATCCGCATTGCCGTCTTTACCCAACTGTAATGACTGGCCCGTGCCCACCGCGATCACATCCACCTTGGTATTGAATTCTTTCTCAAAGTCAGGCAGCAGGTAATCGAGCAAGCCCGAATCCTGCGTGCTGGTGGTGGTCGCTAGGATCAACCGGTCGGGCGTGCCGGCCCGGATGGTTGGTGCAACAGTGACTGTCGGCTGCGCAGGTGCGGCAGTCGGTTTTTCAGTTACGGCGGTTGGATTTTCGGCTGCCGGGGCAGATGTGGGTGTCGCGGCAGGCGCGCACCCGGCGAACATACTGGCAACAAACACAGCCAGGATCAACAGTGAGAACATCTTTTTGTACATTCTTCCTCCTTCTCAGTTTCCTCAAGTCAATAAACCATTTCGCCGCGCACAAAGGCTGCTGTGCGCGGGTCGTGTGGCCGATTAAAGAAAGTATCCGCGTCGGATACTTCAATCACTTTTCCATCCAGCAAGAGCGCAACGCGCTGTGCCATGCGTTTCGCCTGGAATACATTGTGCGTTACCAGCACAAGCGTGGTGTGGTGCAGCCGGTTGAGATTCAGGACGATTTTCTCGATCAGTCCGACGTTGTACGGGTCGAGGTTGGCCGTTGGTTCATCGAGCAGCAGCACTTCGGGCTGCAGAACGATTGCGCGAGCCAGAGCCACACGCTGCGCTTCGCCCCCGGAAAGCGTATGCGCTTTTTGGTGAGCAAGGTGATCCAACCCAACTTCGGCCAGGGCCGCCTGCACCCGCTCTTTTGTATCGCCAATCCCGCGCAGCTCTAAACCAAATTTGACGTTTGCTTCAATCGTACGGTTCAGCAGCATCGGCCGTTGAAAGACCATTGTCACCCGCCGGCGTAGATCGAGGGGCATTTCGGTCTCGGCGGAATATGGCTGGTCGTGGAAGGTAATTTTCCCCTGAGTGGGTGGCTCGAGGAAGTTGAGCAGGCGCAGCAGGGTGCTTTTGCCCGCCCCGCTGGGACCTACCAGTGCCAAAATCTCGCCTTTATTGACGGATAGGCACTCGACTTCCAGCACCTTACGGGTATTGTAGGTCTTGGTGATTTGTTCTAATGAATAAACGGGGCTGCTCATCAATACCTACTCGTCAAAGGATTTCCCCTGGAGCCGCAGCATGGTAACGTTCACCAGGAAGGTAATTGCTAGAAGGATCAGGCCCAACGCAATGGCCAGGTTGAAATCTCCCTGACGGGTGGAGAGCACGATCGCGGTTGTCAGCACTCGCGTCCGCCCTTCGATGTTTCCACCGACCATCATCACCGCGCCCACTTCGGAGATGATCCCGCCAAACCCGGCGATAATCGCGACGATTACTCCAATACGAGCTTCCACCAGCACAGCCAGGGCGGCCTGTTGTTTGGTCGCGCCCAGTGCCATCACCTGCTGTCGCAGATGCTGGTCAACGCCCATCACAGCTGCCATTGTGAATCCGGATACCAGTGGAAAGGCGATGATGGTTTGTGCCATCACCATGGCTGCCGGTGTGAACAGCGCTGGGACAAAGGACAGGTGCAGCGAACCCAGCGGTCCACTGCGAGATAGTAGAAGATAGACAAACAACCCAATTACCACCGGGGGGAAGCCCATGCCGGTGTACAGCAGGGCGATCATCAGGCGGCGGCCTTTGAAACGATTCAGTCCCAGGACAACACCAATTGGGATGCCAATCAGCGTGCTGAGCAGTAATGCAACGCCCGACACCTGTAAAGATAAAAGGATAATTTCAACCAGCGCACTGCTCACATCCAGATACCTCGGTAAAAAGCCTGGGGAAAGAAATTAGTATGTTTAAAAGGATTGTTTGTAAACATGTAGCGTAACAAGTATATGTTCCTTGCGATTGTTTGTCTAGTACTTTCATGAAATGAAATATGTAATATCTTTCGCGTAAAATTGGCCCACCTTTTATCGGTGATCTTGTTGGCGAACCAATACAATAAGCAGGAACAGCTTGAAGCAGACGAGCAAAGGCTATTTCCTTTCCTCATTCAATACCCGGGCCTATAAAATGTGCGTACAATAATATAATGATCATCAGGTCACCCGAGGAAGCAACCCGCTGCCTTGGAAAAAGAACCGGCATTTTGATAACACGCGAATTACCGACAATGTTTGGTTGCTCATCGAATGGGAGGGCGAAAAGCCCGTGATCCCGTGGAAAGATGAGTGGCGTTTGGAAGATTACGTATCATTCGGAGGTCGAACATGAGCATGGATCGAAACGACATTCAAAAAGGCAATTGAAAGCGGAAAGACCGTTCTTGGCATTGAGTTCGGCTCGACTCGCATCAAGGCGGTGCTGATCGGCGAGGATCATACACCGATCGCATCGGGAAGCCATGATTGGGAAAACCGATACGAAAACGGCGTCTGGACATACAGCCTCGAGGATGTTTGGACAGGCTTGCAGGACAGCTATCGGAAGCTCAGCGACGAGGTTTTTGAGAATTACGGCACCCCGCTCCAGACCATTGGTGCCATCGGCTTCAGCGCCATGATGCACGGCTATATGGCCTTCGATCAGGATGGAAATCTGCTCGTCCCGTTTCGTACCTGGCGAAACACGATGACCGAACAGGCATCCAAGGAACTCACCGAGCTGTTTCAATTCAACATCCCCCAGCGTTGGAGCATTGCCCACCTCTATCAGGCAATATTGAACAGGGAACCCCATATCAAGGATATCAGCTATCTGACCACGCTTGCAGGCTATGTCCATTGGAAGCTGACGGGGCAAAAAGTGCTCGGCGTTGGCGAAGCATCGGGCATGTTCCCCATCGACAGCAAGACCAACGACTACGATGCACGCATGATCGAGCTGTTCAACAAACGGATCGAAGCGGAAAACCTCCCGTGGAAGCTCCAAGACATCCTGCCCAAAGTCCTTGCCGCAGGAGATGCCGCAGGTGTTCTTACCGAAGAAGGCGCAAGGCTGCTCGATCCCACGGGACAGCTACCAGCGGGTATCCCGCTCTGCCCGCCCGAGGGTGACGCAGGCACGGGCATGGTTGCGACCAACAGCGTTGCAGAGCGAACGGGCAATGTTTCCGCAGGGACCTCCGTCTTTGCCATGATCGTTTTGGAAAAGGCTCTGTCGAAAGTGTATCCCGAGATCGACATGGTGACGACGCCCACAGGCAAGCCCGTCGCCATGGTACACTGCAACAACTGCACCTCCGACCTCAATGCATGGATCGGCCTGTTCCGAGAATTTACCAATGCGCTCGGCGTGGAGGTCGGTGAATCCAGGCTGTTTGAAATGCTGTATCAAAAGGCACTCGAGGGCGATGCGGATTGCGGCGAGCTCCTTGCCTACAATTATTTTTCAGGCGAGCACATCACCCACTTTGAGGAGGGGCGTCCGCTGTTCGTCCGTAAACCCGAAAGCCGTTTCACGCTTGCGAACTTCATGCGCGTGCATCTCTTCTCGGCGCTCGGTGCATTGAAGATCGGATTGGACATCCTCTTTGAACAGGAGCAAGTGAAGATCGACCAGGTCCTCGGTCACGGTGGCTTTTTCAAAACAAAGGATGTGGGTCAAAAGATCATGGCAGCGGCGATGAATGTCCCCGTTTCCGTGATGAAGACCGCGGGCGAGGGCGGCGCATGGGGCATTGCATTGCTTGCCGCCTATATGCTCCATAAGACAGAGAACGAGCCCTTGGAAGCCTATCTTTCCAACAAGGTCTTTGCAGGGGAAAATGGCACGACGATCGCCCCCGATCAAAGGGATATCGAGAGCTTTGCGGCGTTCATGGAACGCTACAAAAAGGGACTGATCATCGAAAGAGCCGCCGTGGATGCACTGAGGTAGAAACCATTCATAATTACATTACGTTCACTTTTTCCGAAACGCTTTTTGCACAAGCAGGCCAGACACGCCCAACATGGTGTGTCTGGCCTTGGTATTGCGATCATACTGCTTCTAAATTGCTTGCACATGGAGCGATGCCCGTCGCCCCCGTTCCCTGCGATACAGGGGGACAAAGCATTACAAGATTCCTGGATTTCAGATCGTTTTAGGGATATTTATTTATCAAATCCATTACCTTTCACATCTTCTAAAAGCGCTCCTGCGTGAGCATAATCATTGGAAACAAAATAATGATTGTGAATGGATTATCATCCGGATAATAGGATCGTAATATGGAATTCCCAGCAGGAATAGGGGCGGTGAGCGATGGTATCACCCATCGTCTTCAAGCAATGCAGGATAATATTCATTTCTCTACCGAAGAGATTGAGAAGCTGGAGCTTGCGGACTTGATAGACGCGCAATCTCTTCAGTCGCTAATGGATGATTTCTATGCTCTCGCCCACGTTCCAATGTCGATTATCGATCTCAAAGGCCGGGTATTAGTTGGGATCGGATGGCAGCAGGTCTGCTTGAAGTTTCACCGGACCCATCCGGTGACCTGCACGCATTGTCTGGAAAGCGACCTATTGCTCACACAAGGGGTTCCCGCCGGAGAATTTAGACTTTATAAATGCCGGAATAATATGTGGGATATTGCCACCCCGATTATGATTGGCGGGCGGCATTTCGGGAACCTATTTTCTGGCCAGTTCTTTTTTGACGATGAATTGCCCGATTATGAACTCTTCCGTGCACAGGCCAGGCAGTATGGCTTTGATGAGGATGCCTATATCACCGCGTTAGATCAAGCCCCGCGGCTGAGCCGGGAGACAATCGACCGCACAATGTCTTTCTTCGTCAAGCTGGCCCATATAATTTCTCGTCTCAGTTTCAGTAACCTGCATTTAGCCCAAACGTTATCCGAACGAGAAATCTTGATGAACTCGCTCAGAGAGAGCGAGCAGCGCTGGTCAACCACTCTCGCCAGTGTCGGTGATGGAGTCATCGCAACCGACATTCTTGGCAAGGTAACCTTCTTAAATGAGGTGGCGGAAGAACTAACCGGCTGGGCCCTCTCCGAAGCAATGGGACTGCCGGTCGAGGATGTTTTCAAGATCATCAACGAGAATTCCCGACAAGCAGTCGATCATCCAATCCGAATAGTACTCCAGACCCACGCCGTTACCGGTTTAGATAACCACACCTTGCTGGTGCGAAAGGATGGAACGGAGATTGCTATTGACGACAGTGGGGCGCCGATCCAGGGAAAAGATGGCCAAACCACCGGGGCAGTTCTCGTTTTCCGAGATATTACCGAACGGCGGCAGGCGGAGCGCAAGCAAGCGTGGCTGGCTTCCTTCCCGATGCGCAACCCTAACCCAATCCTGGAAATCAACCTGGACGGTCGAATTGAATATTCCAATTCAAAAGCGCAAGCGCTGTTTCCTGATATTTTGAAGCTCGGAGTAGATCATCCTTACCTTTCCGGATGGATGGAAATTGCGGAACAGATCCGGAACGATCCAGGATTAGAACTGCACCGCGACGTCCAGGTAGGTGACCGGTATTACCAGCAATCGATTTATTATAGTGAGGAATATCGTCGCATCCGCATGTATGGGATTGAGATCACCGAGCGTAAACAGGCTGAAGAAGTGGTTCGAAAATCAGCGGAGGAATTGGACCGCAGTAATCGCGAATTAGAACAATTTGCCTTTATCGCTTCCCATGATTTGAATGAGCCACTGCGCAAGATCGAAATGTTTGGAAAAACGCTTGAACGGTCTGCTTCCCAACTGGATGACCGCGAACTGGATTATATCAAGCGGATGGTGAACGCGGCTGCACGGATGCGGCAAATGGTGGATGGATTATTATCCTTGTCCCGCGTAACGACCAATGGACAACCCTTCGTTCCCGTCGACATTGGAAAGATCCTGAGTGAAGTGCTGTTTGATCTTGAGCTGCAGCTTCAACAGACAGGTGGTATTGTCGAGGCATATAATCTGCCAGTGATTCAGGCCGACCCACTGCAGATTCGCCAGTTGCTGCAAAACTTGATCGGTAACGCGTTAAAATATCACCGGCCGGAAGTCCCCCCCTTGATAAAAATTACCAGCAACATGATCCCGCAGAATGCGGTTCAAATCCTACTCGAAGACAATGGTATCGGCTTTGATGAGAGCCAGACAGAACGAATCTTCCAACCCTTCCAGCGCCTGGTGGGCAAGAGCGAATATGAAGGCAGTGGGATGGGATTGGCAATCTGCCGAAAAATTGTTGAGCGTCATAGCGGCACGATCACAGCACATAGCAGCCCAGAGCAGGGTTCAACGTTCATAATTAACGTACCATTCAATCAAATAGCGAACGGTTCAACCACTAATTGATGATGGGGGATATTCTTCCCAATTTCTGCGCCCGAACAGCTTGACCAGCCGCGCCCCATGGACCGCGTGGGTCGGGGATTTCTAACACCATGATGTTCAATAAGCTTGTCTCAACGAGCTGGCCCAGTTACATTTGGCGCTCTTTCTCGTTAATCCAAAAGTTGCGATCAAAGAACTAAATTATGACGACCTTCACTTGACAAAGGAATTTATTTCGTGCTATATTTGAACAAGATGTCCAAATATCGAACATAAAACAGGCAGTTGGCTCTGATTTGCAATAGCCCGCTATATATGAGGATGGATTGTCCTTGCTCGGGACAACATCCACGTTGCAAAGCCGAAGGGCCAAGGAGGTGAAAAGAAGAGTGTGATTTATGTGTTGGTTTCAATTTGGGAACACTCAATCTGAAACCGGTTCGACACGCGGTGTAAATCCTCTCGTATCTTTCGATTCATGGCATTACCTTTTCGGTGCAGGATGAACTACTTGCAGAAGGATTTTCGCCGTTGCGTTCCAATCCTCTGACTTGCCCCATGGGAGGTCCCCTGATGTCAGGAAAAAAACAAATCACCAGACGTAAGCTTCTTCAATTAATGGCAATGGGTACCGCCGGAGCAGTGGTGGCGGGTTGTACCCCAGCAACCACTCTACCCTCCACTCCGACTTCAGCACCTGTTGGCTCGCCAACAAAAGCTCCTACCGCTGTTCCATCAGTAGCAGAAGCTCCTACCGCAGCAGAAGCTCCAACCGCTGCTCCCACCGCTGCCCCAACGGCCGCAGCCGCCGAACCCCAGATAGGCTCAGAATTGATCGGAAAATTGGAAGGGCCTGAGTTCCTCCTGGATGCTGCTCAATTCCCGAAGAAGTTTGGTGAATCACCCAAGCTAGCCGAAATGGTTAAAGCCGGCACACTGCCCGCAGTTGAAAAACGCCTGCCCGACCTTGAAGACCTGATGGTCATTAAACCGCTGACTGAAATTGGCAAATACGGTGGGACCTGGCGGCGCGCCTTCACCGGACCTGCGGATCACGAGAACGGCAATCGCATCAACTCGATGGACAAAATCCTGCACTTTGACTATAAAGGCAATAACATCATGCCTTCCCTGGCCAAAGGATGGAAAGTCAGCGACGATGGAAAGACGATCACCATTTACCTGCGGAAAGGCGCCAAGTGGTCGGATGGCGAGCCTCTGACTGCGGACGACTTTATGTTCTGGTTCGAGGATATCTATTCAAACCCTGCCATTGTACCAACGCCGTTCCCTGAAATGCAGATCAATGGGAAACCGGGCGTCATGAAAAAGATCGACGACTTTACCGTCGCATTCGAGTTCCCCGAGCCATACGCATACTTTGTATACCAGCTGGCCGGCAGCACCGGCATTGGCGCTGGCTTTGCTACCCGCGGCGGATTCCAAAACTGGGGCGGGGCATGCTGCCCGGCGCATTACCTGAAGCAATTCCTGCCCAAGTACTCCTCGGAAGCCGAAGTGACCAAACTGGCCAAAGACGGCGGGTTCGACAACTGGGTGTCGCTGCTCAAAAACAAGTACAGTTGGGCGCTCAACCCCGAAGTGCCAACGATGACGCCCTGGCTTACCACATCGCCCATCAACACCCCCACCTGGTCCATGAAACGCAACCCATACTTCTGGGCGGTGGACACCGAGGGTAACCAGCTGCCTTATATTGACGAGATCACGTTTACCCTGGCAGAAAACACCGAAGTTGCCAACCTGCGCGCGATTGCGGGCGAATATGACCTTCAGGAACGCCACATGGGTCTTGCCAAACTCCCGGTTTTCCTGGAAAATGCAGAGAAGGGTAACTATTCTGTTCACCTCGACCCGGCCTTTAACGGCTCAGACGTTGCGATTCATATTGGCAACGCCTATACAGGCGACGCTCGAAATCGCGAAGTGGCTCAGAACGAAAGATTTCCGCCACGCGCTTTCGCTGGGCATTGACCGTGACCAGCTCAATGAGGCGTTCTGGCTTGGCGTGGGCACCCCGGGCTCGGTCGCGCCATCACCTGATACCATCTACAGCCCTGGCCCCGAATGGAATAAGAAATGGGCTGAATATGATGTCGCAAAGGCCAACAGCATGCTCGACCAGATCGGGCTGGACAAGAAAGACGAGCAGGGATACCGCCTGCGCACCGATGGAAAGGGGCGGCTCGCTTCGAGATGGTCACCGTTGGAGGGCAGTTTGTCCCCTACACCCAGGTCGGCGAAATGATCAAACAGCAGTGGATCAAGATCGGCATCGATGTGGACATCAAGGAACTGGAGCGCAACCTGGCCTTTGGCAAGGATGCCAAAGACGAAAACCAGATGCTCACCTGGGCGAACGATGGCTCAGAAATGCTCTACCTCTTTGCCCGCCACGCGCTTGCCGGTTGACCCGGCGGAATGCCACATGGGTATGGCGTTTGCCAAGTGGTATGCCTCGAATGGCTCCCAGGGCACCAAGCCAGATGATCCCGAAATGCTGCGCGCTTTTGATCTCTACCGAGCCGCATTCGGAATGGACGAAGAAGGCCAGATTCAAAACGCGAAAGAAATCTGGAAGATCATTGTCGAGCAGCAGTGGAGCATTGGCACCGTTGGGCAATCACCGGCGTTTATGGGCGTTCGCATCGTCAAGAACAATATGGGCAACATACCCGAGCGCCAGGTAAACGCACAGCACGCGCGCACTCCATGCACTTCGCGACCAGTCACCTTCTTCTTTAAATCGTAGCTCAATTCGTAACCCTGGAGTTTCCGTTTGCCAGGTAAATCACATGTAGGAGGCCGGTTTCCTGCGTGCCTCCTACATGTGATGAACAAAAACCCGAGAGGGATAACATATGTTAGCTTACATTGCGCGCCGCCTAATTCTGGCGATTCTGACTATCTGGGCAATCACGGTTATCTCGTTCATTATCATCCAATTACCTCCGGGAGATTATGTGACCTCGTACATCGCCTCGATGTCTGCCTCGGGGGTTGGGGTAACAGAAGCAGAGGCGCAAGCTCTGCGCATGCAATACGGCTTAGACCAACCCATGCACATCCAGTATATTAAATGGATGGGACTGATCGCGCAGGGAAACTTTGGCATGGCAATCGAATGGGGCCGCCCTGTGCTCACGTCATTGGCGATCGTATGGCGCTGACCGTGGTGATTTCGCTGGCAGCGATCATCTTTACCTGGGGACTGGCGCTGCCCATCGGCATTTATTCCGCAGTTAAGCGCTATTCCATTGGCGATTACATCGCCACATTTATTGGCTTCATCGGTCTGGCCATCCCCGGCTTTATGCTGGCGCTGATCGTGATGTACGTTGGCTTCAAGTATTTCAATGCCAACGTTGGAGGATTGTTCTCAGCTGAGCTTGCTGACGCGCCATGGGGCTGGGCGAAGTTCATCGATCTGCTCAAACATCTCCCCATCGTGGCCATTGTGCTGGGCATTGGAGGCACGGCACAGATGATCCGGATCATGCGCTCGAATTTGCTCGATGAGCTGCGCAAGCCATACGTGATGACGGCTCGCGCCCGCGGGCTTTCCGAGACCCGCGTGATTCTGAAATATCCGGTGCGCGTGGCGCTCAACCCCTTCGTCAGCACGATTGGCTATCTGTTTCCGTACATCGTGTCCGGGCAGTATCATCGTCTCGATGGTGTTGAGCCTGCCAACGGTGGGTCCGCTGTTGCTCAAGGCGCTGATCGCCCAGGATATGTTCCTGGCAGGCACCATCGTTTTGATGCTTGGCGTGATGACCGTCATCGGCACGTTCATCTCGGATTTGTTGCTGATGTGGATTGACCCACGTATTCGCCTGGGGAGGCAGTAATGACAGAAATAATCCCCAATCCTCCAGAGCATGCGCCAGCTCCTTTTCCACCGCAGGTAACCGAACCGGAATTTGTCACCACGCAAGCCGAAGAGAAGGTTGCGGTCGCCACCCAATGGCAATTAATGTGGTGGCGGTTCCGCAAGCACCATCTGGCGATGGCGGGTGGAATTGTTCTCATCCTCTTTTATCTGATCGTGCTGTCGGCGGATTTTTTGGCCTACGCCGACCCTGACGCTTCCGAAGCGCAGCGTTCTCTGATGGTCCCTCAGCCGATCCACTGGATCGACAATGGCAAATTCAGCCCGCATGTTTACGCGCTCAAAGGCTCGCGCGATCCCAAAACCTTCAAGCGCGTGTACGTGCCAGACCCTGACAAAAAAATCCCGGTCCGCTTTTTCGCGAAAGGGTTCGAGTACAAATGGCTGGGCCTGATCCCCAGCAACATTCACTTGATCGGCGTTGAAGGCGCCCAGGCGGGCGAGACCCTCTTTATCATGGGCACAGATATGCAGGGACGGGATTTCTGGTCGCGCCTGATGTACGGCACGCGAACTTCGCTGATGATTGGGCTGGTGAGCGTCGCCCTCAGCCTGGTGCTGGGAGTGATGCTGGGCGGCATCTCGGGTTATTACGGCGGCATGATCGATACGATCATTCAGCGCGTCATCGAGATTTTGCGCTCTGTCCCCACCATTCCGCTGTGGATGGGCCTGGCCGCGGCGCTACCCGGCAGTTGGAGCGTCAACCAGGTCTACTTTGCCATCACCATCATCATCTCGCTGCTCGGTTGGACCGAGCTGGCGCGCGTGGTGCGCGGGCGATTTCTCTCCTTGCGCGAGGAAGATTTTGTGATGGCGGCCAGGCTGGCGGGCTGCAGCCGGATGCGCATCATCTTCCGGCACATGGTTCCATCGTTCCTGAGCCACATCATCGCGGCGACCACGCTGGCGCTGCCGGCCATGATCATCAGCGAGACCTCGCTCAGCTTTTTGGGCCTGGGGCTGCGCCCGCCTGCGATCAGTTGGGGCGTGTTGCTGCAGGATGCACAGAACATCCAGTCCCTGGCCATTTCTCCGTGGCTGCTGATCCCCGTCATCCCGGTCATCGTGGCGGTGCTGGCATTCAATTTCGTCGGCGATGGCCTGCGCGATGCGGCTGACCCTTACGGATAAATCGAGTAGTGCCAAGAGTTAGAAGAATGGAAAACGATAAACAGACATTACTTTCGGTGCAAAACCTGAAAACCTATTTCTTTCAGGATGAAGGCATCGTCAAGGCAGTCGATGGCGCTACCTTTAACGTATATGCCGGGAAAACGCTCGGCATCGTCGGCGAGAGCGGCTGCGGCAAGAGTGTAACGGCCCAATCGATCCTGCGCATCGTGGACCAGCCCGGCCGCATTGTGGAAGGCAAGATCACTCTTACACCGCGCCGATGACAGCGAGATCGACCTGACCCAATTACAATCCAACAGCAAAGAAATGCGCGCGATCCGCGGAGCCGAGATTGGCCTGGTATTCCAGGAACCGATGACCTCCTTCAGCCCGGTGCATACGGTTGGGAATCAGATCATCGAAACAGTCCAACTGCATTGCGACCTGAATAAACACGAGGCGCGCGAGCGAGCGATCGAGGTGCTGCGCCAGGTGGGCATTCCCAAGCCCGAGCGCCGGATCGACGAATATGCTTTTGAGTTGAGCGGCGGACTGCGGCAGCGCGCCATGATCGCGGTGGCGCTTTCTTGTGACCCGCGCCTGCTCATCGCCGATGAGCCGACCACGGCGCTCGATGTGACCACTCAGGCGCAAATTCTCGATCTGCTGAACCAGCTGCAGCGAGCAGCGCGGCATGGCGATCATGCTGATCACCCACAATCTGGGCGTGGTGGCCGAGATGGCCGACCACGTGGTGGTGATGTATCTGGGGCGGGTGGTCGAAGAAGGGCCGGTGGACGATATCTTCCATGCTCCCAAGCACCCGTACACGCAGGCGCTGTTGCGCTCCATTCCAAGCATCGAGTCGACCCCGCGCGTCAAGCTGCCGACCATCAGCGGCTCTGTCCCGCATCCTTATAACCGCCCGTCGGGCTGCCCGTTCTACCCGCGCTGCTCAGAATTTATGCCCGGACGTGTGACCAGAAAGAACCAGCCCTGATGCCGGTGAGTGAACGGCAAAAAGTGAGCTGCTTCTTGTATCGAAGATGATCGAAAGGATGATAGAGCCAATGACGGACACACGTGAAGGCCCCGAACGGCGAGGTGCTGCTCGAAGTCAAAAACCTGCGCAAATTCTTTCCCATCCGGAGAGGCTTTTTGCAAAAGGTGGTCGGGAATGTGCGCGCCGTGGATGATGTCACCTTCTACATCAACCGGGGCGAAACCCTTTCGCTGGTCGGTGAAAGCGGCTGCGGCAAGACCACGACTTCGCGCTGTATCCTGCGCGCAATTGACCCGACTTCCGGGCAAATCCTCTTTCACCAGGAAGATGGCACACGTGATCGATGTGGCCGCGCTGCCCGAAAGCAAGATGCAACGGCTGCGCCACAAGATGCAGATGATTTTTCAAGACCCCTTTTCTTCGCTCAACCCGCGCATGACCCTGCTCGACATCGTCGGCGAGCCGCTGCTGGTGAACGGAATGAAAGACCGCCGAGCAGCGGATGGACACGGGTAACCGAACTGCTGCGCCTGGTGGGACTGCGACCCGAGTACATGCAGCGCTTCCCGCACGCTTTCAGCGGCGGGCAGCGCCAGCGCATTGGCATTGCGCGGGCGCTGGCGTTAAACCCGCAGCCTGATCGTGGCCGATGAGCCGGTCTCGGCGCTCGATGTTTCGGTGCAGGCGCAGATTCTCAACCTGCTGCTCGAACTGCAGAACGCAAATTGGCCTGACCTATCTGTTCGTGGCGCACGACTTGAGCGTGGTCAAGCACATCAGCGAACGGGTGGCGGTGATGTATGTGGGCAGAATTGTCGAAATGGCCAGCACACTGCCCTTGTTCAACAATCCGAAACATCCTTATACCGAAGCGCTGCTTTCGGCTGTGCCCCGGCCCGACCCGCGCCTGCGCTCGCAGCGCATCGTCCTGGAGGGTGAAGTCGCCGACCCGGCCAATCCGCCTTCGGGCTGCTATTTTCATCCGCGCTGCCGCTATGCGCAAGAGATATGCCGCAAAGAGACACCAGTGCAGGAAGAGATCGAGCCAAAGCACTATGTGGCCTGTCACCGGGCTGGTGAGCTGACTTTGCGAGGCATCGGAAAATAATATGAACATCTAAATCAGCCGCTCCAACCGGAGGCTGCGAGGGGACGATCTATGGAAACCCGATACTCACGCGATCCGCGAAGCTTCGAACGGATGAATTCATCTGAAATCCGAGAGGAATTTTTAATTGCGGATCTTTTCACACCCAATGAGATCAAGCTGATCTATCTTCTCATTGACCGCATGATCGTTGGATCCGCTGTGCCAACCAGCCAACCCCTTTGTCTCAGCGCCATTCCGGAGCTGAGGACCGAATACTTTGCCGAACGACGCGAAATCGGCGTCTTCAATATTGGCGAGATGGGCTTTATTAGCGTTGACGGCCGGGAATACGCTCTGGCCTGTCAGGAGGTGCTGTATATTGGCAGGGGCAGCAAAGAGATCATTTTCTCGAGCGCCGATCCCAGCCAGCCTGCCCGATTCTATATCGTCAGCCTCCCGGCTCACAAAGCGTATCCAATCACCCATTCAACCCGAGCTCAGGCCAAGCGGATTGACTCCGGCACGAAAGAGGCGGCCAATGTGCGCGCGATTTTCCAGTATATCCACAATGGCGGCGTACCAAGCTGCCAACTGGTGATGGGCTTTACGGAATTAGCGCCTGGTAGCATCTGGAATACCATGACGGCCCATACACACGAACGCCGGTCGGAAGTATATTTGTATTTCAATCTGGCCGGTGATAATATTGTTTTTCATCTGATGGGCAAACCGCAGGAAACCAGGCATCTCGTGGTCAGGGATGGACAGGCTGTGATCTCCCCCAGTTGGTCGATTCACGCCGGAGCCGGAACCAGTCATTATAGTTTCGTATGGGCGATGGGTGGCGAAAACCAGGATTTCAATGATATGGACGCCGCGCCAACCAATATCATGCTTTAGACACCGGGATAGATTTTATTCAATTGATCTACCCCGGCATCCGTTCAAGAATAAACCTGCCATAAGGCACATGATACAATAGCATGTCTTCGATAAAAGCTAAGGTAACGATTGAGTGAGTGTATGCCAATAAAAGATGCAACCAACGAATTGGAATTTTCTCAAACAGTGCTGAAGGCTCTGATGGTTTTAGAATGTGTAGCCGATGCCGACCAGCCACTTTCGGCCGCGGAAGTCGCGAAACTGTGTAAAATATCACGGCCGACGGCATACCGGCTTTTATCGACCCTTGCAGTCCGTGACTACGTGACCCAAGTCAACGGGTCCTACTTCCGCCTCGGCAATCAGGCCTTGAGCCTCAGCAAAAAACTGCTCGACTCGATCGATTTGACCGAGTTGGCGAGGCCTTATATGCGAAAATTGGGCGATTTAACCAACGAAACAGTTTATCTTTCTACGCTAGATGGGACGGCAATTCTATATATAGCCAAAATAGAAAGCACGCAGGCAATACGGACATCATGTATTATCGGTACGCGCAACAATCTGTACTCTACTTCGATGGGAAAAGCTGTTTTGGCTTTTCTCCCTGCGGATGAACAGGCCTGGTTGATCGAACAGATCGAGTTCAAACCTCTCACACCGAAAACGATCGTGAACCGAGCTGCCTTAGTTCAGGAGTTAACCAAAATCCGAATACAAAAGTACGCCATCGACGATGAGGAAAACGAGTTGGGGGTTCGCTGTGTTGGTGCAGCAATTTTCGATCGTTCTGGACATGTCATCGCAGCCATCAGCGTATCAGCCCCAGCTTACCGGTTTCCCATTCAGCATATTGAGGAAGTCTCCTCCCAGGTCCTGGATATAACCAGCACTATTTCCGCTCGCCTGGGGTACGCGCCACAGGATCGAGAGGGAGGGGGGGTAAAGCAATACGTAGCCAGCGACCATCTCACCTGATCCGTTGGCCTTTTGGTCAATCCGTAATGGACAAGCGTGGGATCTATCTCTCCAATGCGTAATCGACCGCCTGCTCTAGCGCCAGCGCTCGCCCTTCATCCCACAGTACCGCAAATCGCTCCTTGCCTAATTCCGCCCGCAGTGTTTGCATCTTGCTTTCATAGGCAGGCTGATCTGAAGGATCAATAACGGAGTGATGGATGCTCGCAGCGCTGCCCCGGCGCCGAACAGGCGCACCGCTTTCTCCGTCTGCCCCTGTGCCTGAACAACTGCCGCCAGTCGCTCGAGGCACCAGGCGCTGCCGCTCTGGTCGCCAATCTCCCGTCGAACTTCCAGACTCTCACCCAGCAGCGACCATCGCGCGATCCCAATTTTCCTCGCGCATTGCGATCCAGCCCAAAATGCCAAGCGAAACGCCAATGCCCCATTTGTTGCCAAGCTGCCTGCGCAGTTCCAGACTTTCCTCTACGAGTTGTGTCGCACGCCTGTAATTCCGCTGCCGTAGCGCCACCTCACCCAGGCCAGACAGCTCAAAGCCAATACTCCTTGTATCCCCTAACTCTCGGGATATAGCTAATGCTTCCTCCAACCGCGCCTTTGCCAATGGATAATTTCCGGACCGCAGGGCGACCCACCCGAAACTGATGAGTGCGCGGGCGGTGCCATGTTTGTCCCCATGTTCACGCCAGATCATCAGCGCCTCTTCTAAAAACCCGGATGCAGTCGCATAATCACCCAGCTCCGTAGCTGCATTTCCAAGCTTGATGAGCGCGGATGCCATCCCTTGCCTGTCCCCAACTTCGCGGTAAATTGCCAGACTCTCTCCGGCGAATGTCGTGGTCGCCGGATAATCGCTTTGCCGATAGGCAAGTTCGGCCGACCTTGGCAAGCAGCCTGGCGCGTGCAGCCGTTCGTTCCTGGGCAGCTTCTGTCAAAAGTATGGCAGCCAGCCGTTCACGCCCCTCGCTATAATAACCACGTGCTTCCCAGAATAATCCGAGCGCGCCAGCCAATCGCAAACATATTTCTGCTCTGCCTTCGGGCGCGCCTTTCGTCTCACTTTCCACTGTCTTGCTCCACTCGAGCGCTGCGCGCAAGTTGTCGTGCTCTTGCTCCATCTGCATTCATCCACTGGACCTGCCCTGCACTCTCTAATCTTGCTTCGGCTTGTTCTGCGAGCGCCAGGAAAAAGCTCGCATGACGGTGTCGAACGATGTCTTGTTCACCACTCGCTTCCAATTGCTCCAGTCCAAACTCGCGCAGCGTCTCCAACATCACAAAACGCGGCTCGTTGTTCGTGCCGTCCACCTCTTGCAGCAAACTCTTGTCCAACAGCGATCCTAATTGATCCAATATCGAAGTTTGGGCTGGATTATCCCCTGCCACTGCCTCAACCGCATCGATCGTACAACCGCCGACAAAAACGGACAAACGTCGGAACAATTTCTGTTCGTTTTCATCCAGCAGCTCATAACTCCAGGCAATGGCATTCCGCAGGGTCTGCTGGCGCTCCGGCAAATCTCGCGCACCGCCGGTCAAAAATTCCAGGCGGTGTTCCAGGCGGGCGAGCATGGCACGCGGCGGCAATAGCTTGATGCGCGCCGCCGCTAACTCGATTGCCAGCGGCAGCCCGTCCAACCGATAACATATTTCAGCAACCGCTGGAGCCGTATCGTTCGTGATCCGAAATTCCGGCTTGACCTCCTTTGCTCGCTGGAGAAACAATTCAACCGCCGCATATTGCGATAGGGATTCCAGAGGCGGCAGCTGTTTGAGATTTGGCAGCTCCAGCGGTGGTACCGGATATTCGCGCTCGCCGCTGATGCGCAGTCCTTCGCGGCTGGTAACAATAACCTTTAATTCCCTGCTCGCCATTAACAACTCGGCGACGAGTGGCGCCGCAGAGATCACCTGCTCAAAGTTGTCCAGCAATAGCAGCAAAGATTTGGGTTGCAGATAGTCTTTTAGACTATCGACAATGGATCGTCCTGGGATCTCCTTGATGCCTAATGATTGCGCAATGGTCAAAGGGACGAGACCTGGTTCGGTAATGGGCGCCAAGGCAACGAAAAACACGCCATCCTTGAAATGCTCGATCATCTCAGCAGCAACTTGCAATGCCAACCGAGTCTTGCCGCTGCCACCCGGACCCGTCAGCGTCAGGAGGCGCTCGGTGGAAAGCAACTGCTTGACTTCAAGGAGTTCTCTCGATCGCCCGATAAAACTGGTTCAGTTGAACCGGAAGATTATTCGGTGGGATGTTCGACGATTTGAGCGGTGGAAATTCAGAAGGTAGATCCTGTGCAACGACTTGATAGATATGTTCACCGCGCTCAAAGTCCTTCAGGCGGTGCTTTCCCAGATCGCGTAAGGTGATATCATGTGGCAACGATTCGCCCAGCAAGGCTTTGGTCGCTTCTGAGAGCAGAATTTGGTCCCCATAGGCCATAGACATTAAGCGTTTGGTATGACTGAGCGTCAGATAACCTTCGTATTTGCCAGCGAGTGGCGTTGCTGGCCCTGTATGCAGGCCCATGCGCACATGCATCGATCCAATTTCCCCCCAGTCTTCCGTTCGTAGGGCATATTGTGCAGCCAGGGCAGCTGCCAGAGCATCAAGAGCCGTCTCGAAAGCTGCATGAAACTCATCGCCAATCGTTTCGTAGACATACCCGTGATGTGCGCTAATCGCTGTCCGCAGTACGCTGTGGTGACGTGCCTGGATTGTTGGCCACACATCCGCATATTTTCGGGCCAGATTGGTGCTGCCTACCATGTCTGTGAATAGGAAGGTGACGGTACCCGTTGGAAGCAGAGACATACGTTCCTTTCGCATCATTGTTTTTCCCCCGGCTGCATATGCATTCGCGGTCTTACGTAAATCAAACTGCAAATTGATCCACCATTCGCCATTTCAAAATCGAAATTCGCCGCCTATGCCGATCACATTCAGGTCGCTTTTGTAATACGGCATTAATGACTGTAATTATAGTATATAGTACTTGTGATCGATCTTTCGAGCAATGGATCAATAACCTATACCTGTCTTATCAAAATTCGTTCCCCTTGGCAATCCAAGCCTTTCTAAAATGGAAGACCTGGATTGCCAAGTTACCCGAAAGCATAATAAACGACCGTAAATAAGTGTTGTATAATTTCTCGGTTCCCGTGTTTGCGTTGTATGGCATTCCACCGGCAAGACATCTGCCTGCCGCGGGATTCCGGGCGCATTGCGGCGGTTCCGCGTGTTCGTTCATACCAAATCAGGAGAAACCGATGAGCGCGAAAATTCCAGTTGGGGTTATTGGGGCGGGGATGTGGGGAAATGTCGAGACGGAGAAATTCTGCCAGGCACCCCGCGCAACGGTCGAATGGGTTTGCGATCCCATCCAAAAACGGCTGGATGCGGTCAGCGCCAAATACCCGGTGCAGAAAACCAGCCCGGATTACCACGATCTCCTCGCCGATCCACACGTGGAGGCAGTGGTGATTTCCACCCCACCTTACCTGCACGTCCCCATCGCCTTAGAAGCGCTCGCGGCTGGAAAACACGTGCTGATCGAAAAGCCCATGGCGGTGAATGTAGATCAAATCGATCAGATCGAAGCGGCGGTCAAGCGCCACCCGGACCTGGTGGTGCTGGAAGGATCCTGCCGCCATGCCCGCCTGCAGCCCAAGTTTGCCTTCGTGAAAAACCTGATCGAAAGCGGCAAGCTGGGGGAGATTTACCACATCCACTTCTCTGGGATGGGACAAACCACCTTCGTGGAATATAACCCGCAGGGTACCTGGGCATTGGAGAAACGCCTGGCGGGCGGCGGCCCGTTCCTGGATTGGGGCGTTTATGACCTTTCCTTCCATCTCGGGATTCTGGATGACCGGCCGGAACTGACCGGGCTGAACGCTTTCGCCATCCACGGCCTGCGGGATATGTCCGCCTGGGGCGCGCAGGCGGATGTAGAACAGCATGGCGCCGCCCTGCTCACGTTTGATACCGGTCTCACGTTTTCCTATGAGCGCGGAGCGGGCGTCCATAACCAGACCCCCTTCGAGACGCGCATTTATGGCACCCGCGGTGGGCTGCGCTTTAAGTACCCCGCGTGGGAATCGAACGCCATTGCTTATTTCTACGCCGATGACCGCCCGCATAAGAAAACCCTGCGTGTCGATATGTCCGCGCATCCCAAGCATGACCATATCCCAGTGGTTGAACACTTCCTCGACTGCATCACGGGACAGGCACAGCCGGTGATGCCGGTGGCATTGGCCGGGAAGCACTTAAAAATCCTGTTCCAAATCCTGGAACATACGCGAAATTGAGCGGCAAGCATTCAATCAAAAGAATATCGTAATGGGGCCAGGGGTTGATCCAGTGACCGTAGGCGATTTCCGCCTGGCGGAAAACCCAGGATTTCTTTAGACAGCCTCCGAATAACCTTTACATAATCTTCATATTCGCCTGCTAAGATAACCACATAGCAATAAACAATCAACCTCTACAGGAGAAATTCAGATGAAATTCGTAAAAATCGCTGGTGTCACCACCATTGTTGTGATTGCCCTGGCCGTGCTCGGTGTTACGCTGGCTTTTGCTCAGAAACCCACGCCCACGGATCCCCCATGGTGGAATTCGATGCGGAATATGATGCGGGCCAATGGCGGCAGAGGTATGATGGGCGGCAGCACCTTCAATAATGGCGGCTGCAGCAATGCACAACCAGATGACCCAGAACGGCGGGATGGGCGCTATGCACGAGTGGATGCACCAGAGCGGTGGCGGCGCTACAGGAAATGGCGTGCACGATACCGTCTGGGCCGCTGTGGCCGAACAGTTAGGCCTGACCTCCGATGAACTGACCACGCAAATCAAGGGTGGCAAGACCCTCGCGCAGATCGCCGAGGAAAATGGTGTGAGCACCAAACGACCTGGCTGCCACCATGCAGAAAAGTATGGAAACCGGGTTAGCGCAGGCTGTCAAGGATGGCAAACTCACCCAGGAACAAGCTGACCTGATGCTCAAGCACATGGACGGCCAGTATGAATGGATGATCAACAACATGGGCGGCGCCACAGGAAATGGCGGCGGGATGATGGGACCCGGTACCGGTAGTGGCATGATGGGTCCTGGCTCGGGCGGCTGCAACGATAACAACTAGACGACCAGCGATAACCCGTCTTTCTAAAAACCTGCTCTTAAGATCAATACGGTGAGCTATCTGGCTCACCGTATTTCTTCGATATTCAAAATGGGCAGGCTCGCATGAACGACATCATCCAGCAACAAGAAATCCACCTCGATGAAAAAGCAATCAATGGAAACCGCGGGTTATAATTTCTGCGTCCGCAGCAGCTGCGCGTTGATCGCCACAATGATGGTGCTGAGCGACATCAGGATGGCTCCAACGGCCGGCGAGAGCAGGATGCCCCACGGCGCAAGCACCCCGGCGGCCAAGGGGATGGCCACCACATTATACCCGGCGGCCCAGATCAGGTTCTGGATCATCTTGCGGTAGCTGGAACGGCTGAGTTCAATGATCTTGACCACATCCAGCGGGTTGGACTTGACCAGGATAATCCCGGCGCTCTCCACCGCCACATCCGTGCCACTGCCAATGGCGATGCCCACGTCCGCGCGGGTCAGTGCAGGCGCATCGTTGACGCCATCGCCGACCATGGCGACTTTCTTGCCCTGTTTTTGCAGCTCGATGACTTTCTGATCCTTGTTTTCCGGCAGCACCTGGGCAAAGTAGGTATCGATCCCCAGATCCTGCGCCACCGCTTTGGCCACGGCTTCGCTGTCGCCGGTCAGCATCGCCACCTGGACGCCCATCTCATGCAGCCGCTTCACCGCTTCGCGGCTCTCCGGGCGGATGACATCTGCCAGAGCCAGAGACGCCACCGGCTTTCCATCCTCGCACCAGGTGCACCACACTCTGTCCTTTCGCGCTGGCGGAACGTTCAAACTTCGCCAGTGTTTCAGGCAGTTGAACCTTCAGCATTTCCAGCAAGCGCGGGCCGCCCACATACACATCCTGCCCGTTCGAACGCGCTCGAATGCCACGGCCTTTGATCGCCTCAAAATCGGTGACGGCCGGCAAATTCAACCGTTTTTGCTCCGCCGAGCGGCGGATACCCTGCGCAATGGTGTGCTCCGAGTCACCTTCGACCGCAGCGGTCAGCGCCAGGGCTTCATCCGGGTTCATGCCATCTCCCATCTCCGATGCCGTTTCCAGTCCGACCACCCCAAAGCGGCCTTCGGTCAGCGTGCCGGTCTTGTCGAAGATGACCGTGTTGATATCGCGGGCCGCTTCCATCTCCAGCCGGTCGCGCACCAGAATGCCGTTGTTGGCTCCCATCGCGGTGGTGATCGCCACCACCAGCGGGATCGCCAGCCCAAGCGCATGCGGGCAGGCAATCACCAGCACGGTGGCGACCCGCTCGATCACCTGTACGTTGAAACCGACGCCAATCGTCCAGGCAATCGCGGTAATCACCGCCGATGCCTAATGCTACATAGAACAGCCAGCCGGCGGCTTTGTCCGCCAGCACCTGCGTGCGGCTCTTTGACTGCTGCGCCTGCTCCACCAGCCGCATAATCCCGGCCAGGGCGGTCTGCTCGCCGGTGGCGGTCACGCGCACGCGCAGGCAGCCATCGCCGTTGATCGAGCCGCCCACCACCTTCTCACCGGGGTGCTTATGGACCGGCTTTGATTCGCCGGTGATCATCGACTCGTTGACCGACGACTCCCCTTCCGCCACTTCGCCATCCGCCGGGATGCTCGCCCCCGGGCGGACCAGGACCAGGTCATTCTGGCGCAGCTCAGAAACCGCTACCTGCTCCACCTGCCCGTTCGGGCCAATCCGGTCGGCTGTGTCCGGCATCAGTTTCGCCAGCGCATCCAGCGCGCCGGAGGCCTGCCGAACACTGCGCATCTCGATCCAATGCCCCAGCAGCATGATATCGATCAGGGTCACCAGCTCCCAGAAGAAGTCCATCTGCCCCGGCAGGAAGAGGGTTGCCACGCTGTAAATGAACGCCACGCTGATCGCCAGCGAAATCAGGGTCATCATCCCCGGCTGGCGGTTTTGCAGTCTCAGGCAGCGCCATCTGCAAGAACGGCAGCCCACCATACGCGAAGACGATCACCGAGAAGATCGGCGCAATCCACTGCGAGCCGGGGAAAGCCGGCATGCGTAAAGCCCAGCAGCATCTGCAAGCCCTGGCTGTAAAGCAGCACCGGGATCGACAGCACCAGCGAAACCCAGAAGCGCTTCCGGAACATCTGCTCGTGACCGATGTGGCTCACGCCGTGCTCTGCATGACCCTCATGTTCGGCATGCCCGGTATGCGCCTGGTGACCAGCGTGTGCTCCGTGTTCCATCGCCATTTCATGGCGCGCCATTGCATGGCCGGTATTGGGCATACGGTGATCCGTTTGATTCGATTGTTCTGGGTGCGTACCGCTGGTATCCGTCATGCCGCCGGCATGTTTTCGCCCAGGATCCGGTTCATCATGTTCAGAATGCTCTTTGTGCGCCGGGTGACGATCAGGCAGCGCATGGGTTTCATGGGATTCATGATGCTTGTTTTCATCCTGTCCATTCATATTCGAGTCATCCCATCCATAATCATTCGCGTTTCTCCTTCAATCCCGAAAGACTTTGAGACTGAGGGTTGAGAACCCTGGATTTTTTTGCACGGTCTACGATTTTTGATGCATGGCAATCATTCCTGGTTACAATAAATCGCGGTTATGCGAAAGGTATTATAGATCAATTCAATAAACATTATAAGCGATTCCAATGCATGGATCCGCGGTTGTTTTGACACCTTGATCGCAAATTTCTACCAGAAAACAGCAGGCGGGCAGCCTTAAAGCTGTCTCGCCTGCTCAACCAATCCATGCGGCGCTACAAATTAAGATCGTTTTTCAATGGGAATGGTAAAGAAAAATATGCTCCCCTTGCCCTCGCCTGCGCTCTCCACCCAGATCCGGCCACCATGCGCTTCTACAATCGACTTGGCAATGGTTAGCCCAATCCCACTGCCCCCGCTGGTTCGCGCCCGCGATTTATCAACACGGTAGAAACGGGTAAAGACATGCGGCAGGTGTTCAGCCGAAAGACCCATCCCGGTGTCCTTTACCGCCAGGGTAACAAAACGGTCCTGCTGGCTGGCGGATGAACCTGCTTGGCAAGTTACCTCGACCTGCCCGCCTTGCGGGGTATATTTCAACGCGTTTCCAACGATGTTCACCAGCACCTGGATTAGGCGATCCTCATCTCCCAGAACAGCTGGCAAATGATCTGGCAGATTCGCCGACAGCCGGACACCTTTGTCATCGAACAGACGCTCGAGCCGGCCGGTAACTGTTTTCACCAGGCGCTCCACTGGGATAGGTTGCAGATTCAGAGACACGGCGCCTGATTCAACCCGGCTGAGTTCTTGAAGATCGGCTACCAGGCGCTGGAGCCGGTCCACCTCCTTGTGCATCTGCTGGTAGGTCTCACTTTCTGCCGGCAAGATCCCATCCATCAGCCCTTCCATCGTACCCTTGATCACCGTCAGAGGCGTGCGCAGCTCATGCGCCACATCCCCAATTAGCTGGCGGCGCATGGTTTCTGTTTGATCCAGTTTTGCCGCCATTTGGTTAAACCGCAAGGCCAATTGCGCCAGTTCATCCAGCTCATCGCGCTGTACATTCCCCGGCACCTGCACCCGTTCATCATAATGGCCATCGGCGATCCGCTGACTGGCCTGCATCATCCGCTGGAGCGGGGTCACCACCTGGTGGCTGACAAACCAGCTCACGATAATGGCAGCCAGTGTAGCAGCCAGAGAAGCCCAGAGGAGCGCTTCGACGACTGCTGCCTGAAAATTCCCAAAGATACTTTGCCCCATCATCCCATTTTGGCCCATCATTTGAGACATGCTAGGACCCATATCAGCCATATGATGTTGAAATGCAGTGGGAATCACCAGCCGGGTTGTGGTGATAAGGACAAGCATTCCGACCACAATGACCACCAAATAGGAAAGAAACAGTTTCAAACCCAATCGTTTCCGAATCGATTGCAGCATACGTTACTCCGCCCGGTCTTCGAACCGGTAGCCAACCCCGCGCACCGTTGTGATCAGTTGATCATTACCCAATTTCTGGCGTAAATGCCCCATATGCACATCCACTACACGCATATCACCAAAATAGTCATATCCCCACACTTTTTCGACCAGCTGTTCCCGGCTGAGCACCATACCGCGGTGTTCTGCCAGCGCTGCCAGAAGATCAAACTCTGTTTGGGTTAAATCGATAAGCTGGTCATCCACCCACACCTGGCGGCTGCCGGTATCGATGCGAACATGTTTGAAGTGATGGATGTTTCCCGTTCGAACCTCCCCCTCACTTTTCATGCGCCTGAGCGCCGCTTTAATCCGGGCAACCAGCTCGCGGGGGCTGAAAGGCTTGGTCACGTAATCATCGGCTCCCACCGAGAGACCGACGATTTTATCCGTCTCCTCAGTCCTGGCTGTGAGCAAAATCACATATACATCCGATTCACGCCGCAGCCGGGTCAGCACTTCTACGCCATCCATCCCCGGCAGCATGACATCCAGTACAATGAGATCTGGCTTGTAAGCCCGGGCGGCTTGCAAACCCGCGGGGCCATCCGTCGCCATATATACCTCGTACCCTTCCGGCTTTAGATACGCCGAAACCAGGTTAATGATTGCCGTCTCATCATCCACGATGAGCACCTTTGCATTCGCCATTTTTTCTCCTCAGGCATACCCGCGACCCAGCCCGTTTTTCCCGTCCCGGGTTGAAGCTTCATCATCCCTACCCATTATTCTAACAACTTCCCAAATTCTGTGAATAACAAAGCATACAACCCGCTCACTTACAAAACAACGCATATCATAACAATTCTACTTTCCGAACTTGAAATATTGGCGAAGGAATCCTAAAGATTCCATGAAGATAAATACCGGTCTGTACCCCTCCCAGCGCATGCAAAAGCTTTCCGTGCTGCGCCTGACATTTGGGCTAATCAAAAAGGGGAGCGGAGCCAGGGTTTCCCGGCTCCGCTCTATCGCTTGATTAAGTGTTGAGGAATATTACTGAACAGGGAATTCCGCTGCGATTTCCTGCTGAGAAGTCTTCACCGGGCAGCCAGGGGACGAAGAAACCGGAGACGGGCTGGCCATCGAGCTGGAAGGTGATGCTGCCGTTGTTGATGCCCACGTCTTTCTGCCACCTGGCTGCTTCTTCGGCGCTGAGGGCCACGGCGGTGGACTGGTCAGGGGCGGCCTGGGCGCGCTTCACGTAGGCGGGATCCAGCGGCCAATCGGCCGGTGAGGCCATTTCCGGCGGGGGCACGATGCGGACAAAGAGGGTTGCGGCGTGCGGAACGTAGATGGCGGCCTTGGGGTGGGTGTACTCGTTCAGCAGGTTGTAGATGGCTTCGTACGTCACCGGACCATTGGAGAAGTTGGCGTAGTTGCGGATCTCGCGCAGGCTGCCGTCTTCCATCCGCACCCGCATCACGCTGGTGGAGGCATCCGCGATGCAGGGTTCGGAGCCGTCGGCCATCTTACCGCACATATCGGTGTGCGATTCCAGGTGCGCAAAGCCCATGTCGCGGACCTTTTGCAGCAGCGCGGCGGCCTCATCCTGCGAGAGCTGCGCCTGCATCACCTTGAAGTCCTGGTTTTCATCGATGTAGATGACGCGGCCATCCGCCAGCAGGGTAAAGTAGGGCGTGCGGCCAAAGGGGAAGCGGTATTCCGGCAGCGAGAAAGCCCGGTTCGTAGGTGAGCTGGATGAGGATCTCTTCAGGATCCAGTCCGGAAACCACGCTGGCTGGCGCTGCTGTAGCAGCCGGTTTGATAGGTTCCGCGGTAGGGCCGCTGTATCAGTCGGTTTAGTGGGTTCCGCGCCGGTCTGCGGCACAGGAACCGGGGCGCAGGCTGCGAGGATGAAGATGAGCAAGGCGAGAAAAACCTTCGCTGCGAGGAAACGAATTATAAATTTGTGAGAAGAAAACCTGGTAAACATTTTCGTTCGCCTTTCGGTTGTTGTTTGATGTATAGGGCTCAGGACGGTCTTTGTGCCTGTCCGCTGCCCTTACTACAGGTAAGACGCCGAAAGGCGACAAAGGTTCCATAAATTATCGGAAATTTTTGATTATTTAGCACGCATGAAAGAACCATTCTTATACAGGCTGCCACGAGCCAATCGCCCCGTTTTGCCGATGGCTGCACGGCAGATCGACCACCTCGCAAGGAAGGCAGCCAACCCTTCCCTGAACCGCTCAGCCCTCGAGAATTAGATGTCATCCGACTTCTTGGCGCCGGCCGGTGTCACTCAAACTACTCAGCACACGCACCTGGCAAGATTCAGGCAACATCCTCGCCTGTTATAAAGTAGAACGCAAAAAGGTGTAATTGAAAACTGAAGCGAAAACGATTGTCCGGCGGTTTGGTTTTCGTACGCTCGCATGCGCCTGTTTTGGCTGGTACTGAAATAGTCTGGTACCAGGCTTTCTCCCAGGTGATCTATTTCCACTGTTGGAAAATCAAGGAGCACTCTGTACTCTTGGGGATATAATAATAAATACTGCTTCAACTTTGCGTGGGAAGAATTCCAAAGAAACAACAGTTGTCGTATGCTAAAAACCGACTCGCTCATCCGCACAAAGCTGCGCCAGCCCTTCATCCGGCCAGGGTTGGTTTCCCGGCCGCGGCTCCAGGAACAGATCACGCGGGGGCTGCGGGGTCCGCTTACCTTGATTACCGCCCCCGCTGGTTTTGGCAAGACCACCCTGGTGGCATCCTGTGTCGCCCGGTGTGGAATGCCGGTAGCCTGGCTGTCTCTCGATCCGAATGATAATCAGGCCGGGCGTTTCCTGACCTATCTGATCGCCGCCCTACAGGCTGCCGACAATCGGATCGGCAGTGAGGCCGCCCAACTCATAGCGGGAATACAGCAAGCGCCACCTGAAGCGGTTCTGACCAGCCTCATTAATGACCTGGACAGCGCCAACACGGAGATAGCCCTGGTATTGGATGACTACCAGCTAATGAACAATCAGGCGGTACATGCGGAAGTGACTTTTTTACTCGAGCACTGCCCGAGTACCTTCCATCTCGTAATCGCTACCCGTTCGGACCCTCCGCTTCCGTTGGCCCGCTTGCGCGCGCGCAGCCAGACGGTGGAGCTCCGGGCGGCCGAGCTACGCTTTACAGAGCCCGAGGCGGTTCAGTTCCTGAATGACATCGTGGGTCTCCACCTGGATGCCGGAGCGATCGCGGTACTCGAAGAGCGTACGGAAGGGTGGGTGGCCGGCTTGCAAATGGCGTCAATCGCGCTGCAATCGCATCTCTCCACGCGCGATCGGAAAGACATAATCGGATTTATCGAAGGGTTCTCCGGCACAAACCGCTATATTCTGGACTATCTTTTGGAGGAGGTCCTGGCCAGCCAGCCGCCAGAAATCCAGCATTTTCTGCTGGTTACCTCGATTTTAGAGCGCCTGACGGGTCCCCTCTGTGATGCGCTTTTGGCAAGCGACGAACGACCCGCGTTAAGCGGTAAGGATGAAGAGCCTCATTCGGGACTGCCGTCCTTTCGCCAATCCGTTTCAGTTCTGGAAACCCTGGAACGGGAAAACCTTTTTCTGATATCCCTGGATGATGAGCGGCAGTGGTACCGCTATCACCACCTGTTTGCCGATCTACTCAGAGCCCGGCTGCACCAGGCTCAACCTGATTTGGTCACTCGATTGCATATCCGGGCATCCGCCTGGTTAGAGCAGGCTGGATACATCCCCGAAGCGATCCAACACCTCTTCGCCGCTCATCTGGACAACCAGGCAGCGGACCTGATCGAGCGCTACGGACCTGCGCGCTGGGCAGAGAGTGACCTTTCGGTGGTACAGATGGCGGACAGCCTGCCGCGCGGAATGCTCATTACCCGTCCAAAAATCGGTCTCTACCAGGCCTGGCTGTTCATCAACCAGGGTCAGATCGAAAAAGCCCTCCCGCTGTTGAATGGCCTGGCGCAACACCTCGCCGGTGCAGCCTCCCATTCTGGGCAGCAGTGGATACATACGATTGTCCGGTTGGCTCTGGCTTTTCTTGTCCAGTGGGCAAACCCGTCTGGATTGGACTCGCTCCCCGATATCCAGCTTTTCGAGGAGATCCCGGTCGAAGAGCCGATCATGCGTGACGCCGCGGATATTCTCTACGGGATGACCCTGGCAAGATATGGGGAAATCGACCGCGCCGTAGAATTCTCGACCAGGCTAATGCAGAAGGATAAGGATTCCAGTAAGTCGGCGTCCAGTAGCACGGCGCCTCTTGGAACGCAGGCGATCCCCACGCTGGTGCCCTTTCTTGCCACGATGTACTGGTTCCAGGGTCGTTTGCACGCAGCGGCATCCATGTGCCGCGAATTTCTGGATCCCATCAAGGAGAAGGGCATCCGGGTTTCTACTGCCGGCAATATGGATATCATCCTGGGTGGAGTGCTGTACGAATGGAATTGCCTGGAAGAGGCCGAGCAGCATATCCGAGACGGGCTGCAAGCCAATGAACCCTGGCGAAATATCATGACGGATGCCTTTGGTCTCTTATCCCTGACGCATATCCTGCAGGTGAAGGGAGATTATTCCGGGGCGATGCAGATCGTAGAGAAATTTGAAACCAGGCTGCAAGGGCAATCCCGACCGGTTGAATTTGGAGAAGATTTTCGCACCCTGCGCATCCGCGTGCAGCTGGCTTCTGGGGATCTCGAAACCGCATGCAATTGGGCAGATCAAATCCAGCACAGCGAGGATTTCCACCTCCACGAGAAACATTACGTGCCCATGCTGGCCCTTATCCGCCTGGCGCAGGGTAGGTTTGCCGACGTGGAAAAAATGCTGACTGGGATGTCCTCCCAAGATTTGGCTGGCAATCGCATCACCAGGCAGATCGAAACCAATTTGCTCGTATCCGCGGCGATTGCTGGCCAGCAGCGCCTGCCAGAAGCCTTTCGATTAATCGAAGCGTGCCTTTCACTGGCTGAACCGGAAGGCTATATGCGCGTCTTCTTAGATATTGGGGAACCGGTTCGTGAACTGCTGGCCGCCTATCGACGGTCAGATGCTCCGGTTCATCAAGAGTACGCTCAGAAAGTGCTGGCTGCGTTTTCGCCACTAAGCCGGGCAGGTTCTCCTGGTTCGCAGCCAGCCGGGCTAGTTGAACCACTCTCAGGCCGTGAGTTGGAAGTTCTTCAGCTACTGGCTCTGGGCAAAACCAATCCAGAGATCGCCCGGCAGCTCATCGTGGCGCCGGGCACCATCAAAGCCCACGCGGCCAGCATCTATCGCAAGCTGGATGTCACCAACCGGACTGAAGCAGTGGCACGCGCCCGGCAGATGGGTATCCTTCCCTGACACCCTTGCTTCCTGCAGATATCCCCCGAATATCGCCTTTGGCAGGTGCAGGCCTCCCCGCCACGCGTTAAGCGAATGGCAAATGCGCTGAAATAACCAGTCAGGTATACTATATCAATGGATGCAAAACCTGAGGCAATCCCCAGCGGTGTGCGGCAGGCAGAACTCGTCACCGCCCTTTCGGTGGCAACCGATCTGGGCATGGGGCAGCCGCTGGAGTTTGCCATGCAGTCCTGCCAGGCAGCCATGCGACTGGCGGACAAATTAAATTTGACTGCGCAGGACCGGCGGGTGGTTTATTTTCAATCTTTGCTGCGCTATATTGGCTGCAACATCGAGACCCACCTGCTCGCAGCCGTATTTGGTGATGAACTAACGTTACGAACGGATCTCATCCACGCCGACAATAACAGTCTCGATTTTCTTCGGCAGGCAGTTCAAGCAATTCGATCCGCCAATCCATCGAACCCTCCGGTACAAATGCTTCAGGCGATAACCCGGGGGATGATGGAAGCCAATCGATTCTCGAAAGAATTTTATGCGGGTCACTGCGAAGTCGCCGAGCGACTGGCAGAACGCCTGGGTTTTGATAAACCTGTGGTTGCGGCGATTAAACAGGTTTACGCCCGCTGGGATGGCAAAGGCATTCCCGCTCTCAAAGGCGAAGCGATCGCGCCCGGCATGCTGGTGGTTTCGCTGGCGCAGGACGCAGTTTACATGCTTCACCTGGGTGGGGTAGAAATGGCCGTCAACCTGGTTCAACAGCGCAAAGGCACGTTATACGCACCGCAGCACGTTGATCTCTTCTGCCTTCACGCCAGGGAAATCCTTGCTGGTACCGAGATGCGCTGGAAAGACATCCTTGCGCTGGAACCTGAGCCGCAGAAAACGCTCACCGAAGATGAGCTTGAGCGCGCCTGCCAGGCCATGGCGGATTTCGTCGATATGAAGTCGCCTTACCTGTTGGGTCATTCTCCGGGGGTGGCCCGGATTGCAGAAGGAGCAGCGCAGCAGTACAGACTCCCTGCCGCCGAGGTAACCGAACTGCGCAGGGCCGCGCTCTTGCATGACCTTGGGCGGGTGGGCGTTTCAGCCGGCATTTGGGGAAAACAGGAACCGCTGACCGACCGGGACTGGGAGAAAATTCGCTTGCACCCTTACCATACCGAGCGAATTTTGTCCTATTCTCCAGCGTTGTCCCGGCTGGCACGCATCGCCTCCATGCATCACGAACGCTTGGACGGCAGCGGGTATCACCGCAATGCCATAGAGGCCATGCAGACACCCGCCGTGAGATTGTTGGCCGCCGCGGATGTCTACCAGGCCCTGACGGAACCCCGCCCGCACCGGCCCGCGCTGACGCCGGAAATGGCCGCCGAAATCCTGCGGTCCGAAGTCAAAGCCGGCCGCCTGGACGGGGAGGCTACAAACTGTGTGCTGGCAGCGATGGGCGAACAGAGATCCACCAAAAAGCAGTTCGCGGGCGGATTGAGCGAGCGCGAGGTGGAGGTACTGCGCCTGATTGCCCGCGGCCATTCCATAAAAGATATGGCCGGACGGTTGGTCATTTCGCCTAAAACAGTCGACAGTCATATCCAGCATATCTACAACAAAATTGGGGTGGGTACCCGTGCCGGCGCCACACTGTACGCGATGGAACATAATCTCCTCTGAATTAAGAAAATCAGGTGATCTCCCGATGCGCTGAGAATCCAAAATGAGTATCCTCTTGGAAAATAAAACCGATATTTCAGGAGGAACCCATGATTGGAAAACGGCTAGAAACGCTTGCTGATCTTACCCATGCATCCGCCGTGGAACTTGCGGAACAGATCGCGCGCGGCGAGGTTTCATCCCAGGAAGTGGTTGAGGCCCATATCGCTCAGATCGAGCAGGTCAATCCGCGCTTAAATGCCGTAGTCGTCAAACGCTACGGGCAAGCCCGGGCGGAGGCAAAGGCTGCGGATGCAAGGCGCGCCAGCGGTGAAAGATTGCCGCCCCTGCACGGTGTTCCGGTGACCATTAAAGAATGCCTGGCGGTCGAAGGCACCCCGTCCACCTTTGGGCTCACCGGGCAAACAACTGCGCTCGCCAAACAAGATGCGCAGGCGGTGGCGCGCCTGCGCCAGGCTGGCGCGATTATTCTGGGGAAGACCAATGTGGCGCAGCTGCTGCTCTATTACGAAAGCGATAACCCGGTCTACGGCCGCACGAACAATCCCTGGAATCCAAACCGGACACCGGGCGGCAGCAGCGGTGGCGAGGCAGCCATCATTGCGGCGGGTGGTTCTCCGTGGGGCATTGGCACCGACATTGGCGGCAGCCTGCGCATCCCGGCCGCTTTCTGCGGCATTACCAGCCTGAAGCCGACCACCGGACGGCTCAATGACCCCGGGCGGCTCAGCATCCCCATCGGCCAGCGGGCGATCATCAGCCAGGTAGGTCCATTGGCACGCAGCGTAGAGGATTTAGCCCTGCTCCTGGATGTGCTCAACGGCCTGAATATGGAACCCGCCCTGCCAATTCCGGATTACCAGACGGTTGACCTTTCCAGGCTGCGCGTTGGTTTCTATACGCACGATGGCATCCTTGCCCCAGCGCCTGCGGTAGACCGCGCCGTGAAAGAAGCCGCAAACAGCCTGCGGCAGCAGGGCATGGATGTGTTTGACTGGACGCCTCCCGATTTACCCGAGGCTTTTCATCTCTTCTTCGCCCTGGTATCCGCCGACGGCGGCGCCGGTTTTCGCCGGGCCTGGGGAAAAAGTAAGCGTGATCCCCGGCCAAATACCATAACGACACTCGCCAGCCTGCCCTTACCCGTTCGCGCAGTGGCGCGCGAGCTGCTTCATCTGGCCGGTCAGCCAGGCATGTCCAGTTTCCTGAATCACTTTGGAAATACGCGAACCGATCAATACTGGCAGCTGGTGGAGGAGCACATGGATTACCAACAGCGCTTTGCGCAAGCGATGGAACGGGACCAGGTGGATATCATCCTTTCTCCAGCCTGTCCGCTGCCGGCCTTTACCCACGGGTCGAGCAACGAGCTTGGGACGGCAGGCGCCTATACGATCCTGTACAACGTTTTGGGCTACCCTGCTGGCGTAGTACCTTTTACGCGTGTCAGGCAGAACGAGCAGGTAGGCCGGAGCGCTTCCAAAGATAGGATGGAAAATGCCGCCTACCATGTCGAACAAAACAGCGCAGGCTTGCCGGTTGGCGTGCAGGTCGCGGCCCGGCCCTGGCGGGAACACACGGCGCTGGCGGTGATGGCTGCGATTGAAAAGCAAGCCCTCCAGCAAGATGATTTTCCATCGACTCCGGTAACATAAATGCTGGCCCAGCATTTGTCCATGCGCCAACCTTGAGTAAAATGAAAGAAATGCACCAAAGATCGTGCATTTCTTTCATTTGTGGTATCGATCCTGGACCTGCCCATCCGATAGGCAAATCCGGCCGCTACAACAGTATTCAGAATGGACGGTCGCTGTTATTGGCCTCTGGCCAGGATTACTTCGGACGGGAAGAAAAACTGCTGATGATATTCTCGAACCAGCACCTGAAATCCGGCTTGCGGTAATAATCCGGCCAATAGTACTCCCCGGCAGCCGCCCATTAGAGCCGGGGCGTGCTGGTAGATCCACTGGTAAATGTGACTGCCCGGACGCTCGCCTTCGGTCATATTCATTAGCACTAACCGCCCTCCCGGCTTCAGTACGCGTCGGAATTCTGCCAGAATGCGCGGCATCGCTTCCACCGGCATCAAATCAAACATATACCCATTAATCAACAGGTCAAAGGCGGCATCCGGGTATGGGATCGCAAATGCGCTGGCCTGTTTCAACTCCACCCGAGCCGGGGTGTTCTGCACCCGGTTCCGCGCTTTTTGTAGCATACCGCTGGAAATATCGATCCCCGCGTTCAAACCGGTCCGGTTGATCTTCACAATATCGGCCAGGATAAGACCCGTACCAGCCGCAACGTCCAGCACACTTTCGCCATCCTGAACCTTGGCCAGCTCAATTCCGCGCCGCCTGGCCCGTCCCTCGGTAAGCGCGCCCCAGCCATCATACATCCACGCCAGGTTATCATAGACTTTCTTCACCTCATCCTGTGTGAGGCGGGCATCGATCATCACGGGTGGTTTCATTGCTCTCCTACCTTTCGTTTGTATTGCCATTTCCCAAGCTTGCTGCTTACAATATTTGTATATAGCAAGTGATAGGATAAAAAAAGGGCAGCTTGCTAATCCTCGTTTTGCCCGCAGCAGGACTTGAGGGTGTTCATTATCGCCTGGTTCAAATTTTCCAGGCTGCGGAGCATCGGTTCGCGCTCGCCTTCTGGAATCGCCTGCAGCACCTGAGAAAAGAACGCTTGCAGCGTGCTATGTAAATGCTTTTTGGCTTGCCCTCCCTGTTCCGTCAGACGCACCCGAACAATGCGCCGGTCCTCAGCGTCCGGATGGCGTCCCACCAGCTCGCGCTGGACCAGTTGGTCGACCATGCGGGTCATGGTGCTGCTGGCTAACTTCATCTTCGAGCTCAGGTCATTCATCGATATACTTTCACCTTCTGGAATAGCAAGCAGCGTATACCCCTGGGAACCGGTTATGCCCAACTCCTCCGTACAAACCCGGTCACACAGCGCGGAATAACGGACCAGATCATAGGTCAGCTGTTGAAGGGTGTCGGCATAAAGTAGCAGTGAAGAAGTTTTTTCCATAGTCCCATTACTTGTACATATGAATATTTGTATTATACAAATAAATATAAAAAAAGTCAATACAGTAAATCTATGCCTGGGCAATTCGGAAACCCGAATTGAGCCTGCAGTACAGCAAAAGCCCCATCCCAATAATCAGGAAGGGGCTTTAAAAGGTCTTTTAGGGTGAGCGCACTGCAAAGGTGTGCATTCTACCCCAAACGTACCGGTTACATGGGGTTTAATAATTGAAAATAGTTTCCATCCGGATCCGCCAGGGTCGCTATCCAGCCGCTTTCGCTGCCCATGGTATAGGGTTCTTTGATCACCTTGCCGCCCAAAGCTTTGATCCGCTCAAACTCTTCTTTGACCTGCGAGGTTTCGAAATTCAGCATCACGCGTCCAGGATCTTTTGTCTGCCCACCCATTTCGGAATGATCGAGAATCGAAAAATAGCCGCTGCCCACCTGCCATCCAAAGAAACCATTCTCGGTATCCACCATATCTGCCGGCTTTCCAAGCACCTTTTCATAGAAAGCAGCCATAACTTTAGACTGTTTCGTTCCGATCATGACGGAATTTAGATTTAACATCTGATAGCATCCTTTCTGTCACAAACACTATGAACCGATTGTCGCGGCCTGAGCCTTGAAAAAATTATAACCAATTAAGTCCATATTTTTCACACCGAATTGCAACACAAAGACCGGTCTGCCCTTTATAAATGATGTAATATGATATAATTAGTCAACAATAGATATTCATCTTGATCCAGGAACCCCGGACGGGCCATCTGCTTCATCAAGCGGATAGCCCGATCTTTTTTTACCACATCGTTGTGCGGTGAGCCAACCGGTCGGGACGCCAGGAGATTACCTTGGCCTGCTGCTGTACCCGGAACCTGGATTGTAGAAGCAAGTAGGCTTACCCCGTTACCTAATGGAGACTGTCGAATGAGCGATCAAAATAATAATCCATCCGGAACAAACCCCGATCCGTCGAGGCCGAAAACTATTGCGCTGGCTGGGTGGAATTGTGGGAGGTCTTTTGGTTCTCCTGTTCGGCAGGCGCGGTGTACGAACTGATAACGGAAGCGGCGGATGCACGTGCCTACCCACCGCCAGGTCAGATGGTGGATGTGGGCGGCTACCGCCTGCATATCAACTGTACCGGCGCGGGCAGTCCCACCGTAGTGATCGACGCTGGCCTGGGGGATTGGTCCAGCATGTGGGGGTTTGTGCAGCCGGGCGTGGCAAAGACAACCCGCGTCTGCACCTATGATCGCGCCGGCACCGGCTGGAGCGATCAAGGTCCGCTGCCGCGCGACGCCAGACAATTTGCCAAAGAACTGCACACCTTGCTGCAAAATGCCAATATTCCGGGTCCGTATGTCATGGTTGGGCACTCAATGGGTGGTTTACCGGTGCGCGTGTTCACGCATGAATACGCGGCGGAAGTGGCGGGCGTGGTACTGATCAATTCGATGAGTCCTGGGCCTACCACGCAATCTCAGGCGGGCAGCATTCCACAGACAGGCAGCTTCACCCGTGCTTTTTCGCCGTTTCCGGCATTGGCCCGTTTCGGGATTGCGCGGCTGCTGGTAAAAACGCTCAACCTCGCGCCCTACGAGCTGCCCGATAAGCAAGCCTATTTATCCTTATATGTAACGCGAAAAAATATACAGGCTTTCGTAGACGAAACGCAGGGAATGGAGAGCAGTCTGGCGCAGGCTGGTGACGTAAAGACGTTCGGTGATATCCCCCTGATCGTCCTGTCGCGTGGATTAGATTTGAACCCCAGTGATACTGCCGGGCAAGTAAGGCTGGCTGAACTGTCCACCAACAGCCAGCATTTGACCGCGGAAAAAAGCGGCCACATTATTCAACTTTACCAGCCGGAGGCCGCCATCGCCGCCATTGTAAAGATGGTCGAGCAAGTTCGACGGTGAAATACGGTTACTACCTTTCTTGCAATCGAGGATAAAGTCATGACCCTTATCGTAAGCAAATTTGCGCGCGTTGCCCTTTGGGCGCTGCCGGTCTGGGCAGCAATGCTGTTCCTCGGTACCCTTACCCATCAGCCCGATCCCCAGACGTCCTTCGCCGACTTTGCTGCCTACGTAACGACCAGCCAATTTCTATTTTCCCATTTGCTGAATAGTATTACGGGTGCGGCTGTTGGATCGATTGGCGTCATTGCATTAATGCTCTTCCTGCAAGACTCCCGGGCAGCCGGAAGAGCGATCACCGGTATGGTGACTACCGTGCTGGGAAATACCCTTACATCCTCGGTTTTCGGCGCTGCCGCTTTCGCGCAGCCTGCCATGGGTCAAATGTTTCTGGCGGGACAGCAAAACGCACTCGAATTCTACAACCGTGTGTATGCCGCCCCCCTCTTTGGCACCGTTCTTGTGTCCCTCTTGCTGTTCATCGTAGGAGGGATATTCACCGGCATCGCCATCGCTGCCTCCGGCCGCTTCCCGCGCTGGGCCGGGTGGGTATATGCAATCACGACGGTGGCCTTTGTTCTGAGCAACTTTCTCTTTCCGGTGGGGCAAACGATCATGTCTGCCCTGCTGTTCATCGCGACCGTCGCAGTAGCATGGAGCGCGAACCGGCAGGATAACAGGCAAAACGATCGGGTGGTGACTTCCCCTGAACCCTAGCCAGACCCCACCGAAACTGCCATCGCCCGTTATTCCATCTCGATCTGTTTGATCTCCAGGCGTTTACCAAAGACTTTCCGAAAGGTATCCACATGCAGCTTCAAACCAGCCATTTCCAGGCTGCAATCCTGTTCAGCAATAACTTCCAGGCAGGCTGTATTCCGATTAGGTACTGCCAGTCGAGCGTGTTGGACGATGCCGGAATGACTGCGATCAAGGCTCTCGGCCAGGCGCAGTAACATACTGAGAACACGCACAATCTCCTGAGAGTCATCGTCGAGGGCAGCGAATTCTTTATGTTTTTTCCCAGGCGACGCCCGGCGATGGAACAGCGCTGTTGTGGCAATCCGTGCAATTTCAGCTTCATCAAAACCGAGCAAATCTGCGTTATGCACCAGGTAATACGTATGGGCCTGGTGGTTAGAATAGGAGATGAAAGTGCCGATGTCGTGCAGGAACGCGGCATATTTTAGCAGCTCGCGCTCCTGTGCATCCAGTTGGTGCAGTCCCGCAAGCCCGGCCGAGTCAAATAAATCCAGGGCCAGGCGCGCGACTACTCGGGCGTGAGCTTCCTCAAAATTTACCGCCCTGCCGAGGTGTAGGATGCTCCGCTCGCGGATGGACAACCCCGCCAGCGCATGGCCGTGGTCATGACGGTTCATGTAATCGACCAGCATACCATCCAGCAATCCGCGCTCGCTGGTACGCAGGGTATCCAGACTCAGCATTTCTAAAAAAGTCTCCAGGATCGCCCCGCCCGGAATGATGATGTCCGCGCGGAAGGCATTGATCCCAGGCACCTCGCGCCGTTCATCCAGGGATAGTTTGCACAGCATACGAATTGCATCGCTCAGTTCATCCCGGGTAACGGTGTCGTCACGCTTAAAATCCTGGTTATGTGCCTTCCGGAACGCCACTTCCGCCAGGTTCGTAATCGAACCAGAACTGCCCAGTACCAGTTGGAGCGGATATTCTTTCAGGTGCTGGACGGTGCGAACAATCGCATTGCGTACGTAATTCTTAATGAGTTCGTAGCGAACCGCGTCAACCGGCCCGGTTTCGTCTGGCAGAAAGAACAACGCTGCCAGGCGAATGGCGCCCAGTCGATGGGTTTCCAGGAAGTCATATTGGTTCTGATCTCCAACGATGGTTTCGGTTGAGCCGCCGCCAATGTCAATAAAAAGGGCTTTATTTTCACCGAGATTGATCCCGCTGGAAACGCCCAGATAAATCAGGCGCGCTTCTTCTTTCCCCGAAACAACATGCATATCCAGGCCGGCCTCTTCCTGAAGCAGTTGAACGAACTCAGCCTGGTTCGTTGCCTCCCGCGTAGCCGATGTCGCGACGGCGACGATCTCTTGGGCCTGGCGAGAGCGGGCAAAATCGGCCAGTTGTCGGCAGATTCGGACTGCACGCTGCATTGCTTCAGGTTGTAATGCCTGATCGATAAATTCACCTTCGCCCAGGCGGACCACTTCTTTCTGCCTGGACAACACCGTATAAGATAGATCTGGGTTAATCCGGACAAGTAGCAAACGGACGGAATTGGTACCGAGGTCGATAAAGGCGACTACTTTTGGGGCTGCTATTTTTGGTCCTTGTTCCATGGATTCTTACCTTAATAGGATAGAAAAAAACAGTACCACCATTATACACATTTACATTGTGTCGCATATAAATAGGCCTTCTTGCGCAAGCCTTCAAAAGCTCATGCGCCCGCCGCGGCATCCTTTTTTTGCGCATCCGGCTGCGTTTTGATCAGTTCTACACCCAGCCGAGCCATATCCTCAACCGCCTCCGGGATCATCGTTCCCAGGCTGGCCACATATACACCTTTCGGGGAAAACATCACCACTAGCTGCGAGAAAATCTCCTCGGATTGGATCTTTTTGAGTGGATAGCGCCGGACCCAATCAGCTAATGCAGCCACGACCCAGGGATTCAGCAGCTTCTGAGCCGTAGTCGGCGCGCTGGTATATACCGAAAAAGCAGCCAGGCACGGATCAGGCAAGCGTAGCATATTGGCCGGTTCGGGTTCAGGCGTATCCTCCTGCCCAAAGCCGTACATCGCCATCGTCTGTCGAAACAGCATCCCGCTGAGACTCGCCAGCAGGCCCCCTCCGGCCATTTTTTGCCCCTCGATTAACTGGGTAACGTATACGAAGCCATCCGGGATCTGATAATCGGGCGAGAACCAGCGCGTGACTGGCGAGCCCCCAAAGACCACCGTCTGAACCTGCCATGAAACTCCATCCGTCTGGTGCACATCCTCCAGGCTGCCGGTCAATGCCTCCTGCTGTTGTTGCATTTCCTGCTGAGCCTTTTTCGTCGCCTCGCGTAGGGTACCCATCAAGCCCATACCCATATCCGAACCGCCTACGCCAATAAATTCGCGCAGTTGCTTGATCTTGCGAGTTTTATCGCCCGCCCCGCTAGTATAATAACTACGGAATGGGACGACTCCCCCATCTTTGAGGACGATGACAATACGGTAAGTCGGGCTGCTGTTGGAACGAGAACTTTCCTGGCTATAGCTCGTTTCCAACTGGATCGCATCGATCTGTGAGAATAGGATTTCTTGGGTCGATCCTTTTAGGAAGGACCGTCGGCGGAGAGTCAGCAGCTGTCCTACCCGGTCGGCGGTTACGGTTAGCGCGGACGCTAACAAAAGAATCCCCAGGCCCGCTAACGCCAGGATTCCCCGGACTACGAGCGCAGGGGCTCCAGAAGTAAAGGTACCGATCACCAGGTTGCTGGCGGCCATAATTAAAAGGGCAACCCCAAAAACCCAACCAAGGATGGGGTAATCACGCAAGACCAGTTTTGTGTTTTCTGGATTCATTGGAAGACCTGTTCTTTTTAGATGTTCCGAAATTGGGTGGTGACATTTTCATTGTAGCAGATTAATAAGGAGGATTTGCCCATGTTTTCCAAACCGATGTTGCAAAAGAGAATGGATCGTGCCTATGCCGCGTTGAATGAATTCAATATAGAACTGTGGATAATGCTTGGGAGGGAAACCCATTTTACGCCCGAACCTTCATTGATGTATTTGCTGCCCGCAACCGTGCTGCCGCTGAGTGCGCTGTTAATTTCGAAAACAGGCGAGAGCGTGTGTATTGCAGGTGCGATTGATGCCGAAGAAATCGAAGCCTACGGCGCGGTCTCTCAAGTAGTGCCTTATCGCACGGATTTCGAAGCCCAATTAATGGATGGTATAAAGCGCTTTCTGCCGGCGCAAAAGATCGCCCTCAATTATTCCGAGGTAGATCCTTCTGCCGATGGATTATCTTTTACGCAGTATAAGCGGGTGATGCGCTGCCTGGATACTTTAGGCTATCAGGGCGACATCATCTCTGCTTGCAACCTGATGAAGCGAGTACGGGGGCAAAAATCACCCGAGGAAGTCGCGGGGATCGAGCGCACCGTACTGGCTGCCATGCATATTTATGAATCCGCCCGGGATTACATTCGAAGCGGCTTGTCCGGAACCGATATTCAGCGCTTCTTCCAGGTTAAGGTGCATGAACTGGATGCAGATTATTCATGGCCCAGGCCCGTTAATCCATTTGTATCCATTGGTACGCGCTCCAGTTACCTGTGCAAGCGCCCACCCGCCGACATTTATGTGCAGCCCGGTGATTTGATCAATGTGGACTTTGGACTGCGCATTGACGGCTACGCTTCGGATAATCAGCGCTCGTTTTATGTATTAAGGAACGGCGAGACCCGCGTTCCGGATGAGGTGCAAAGCGCATTTGAAGCAGTGCAGGCGGCAATCCGCGCGCCGTGCAAGTTGCCGCCCCTGGCGTATATACGACCGTGCCGCGGGATAAAGCCAACGAGGTTTTTAGCAGCCTTGGTTATCCCAAAGTTTCTGGTCTCGGCCACGAAGTGGGTACGTTTGCGCACGAAGGCGGTGTCCGGTGTGGATCCGATTTTTCGATCGATGAGCTTGACTGCACCTTAGAAGAAGGCATGGTTTTCACGATGGAGCCCGCGATCCTCACATCGTACGGCAGGCTTTGCCAGGAGGAGGATGTCGCAATAACCGAAAGCGGCTGCCGGTTTTTGAGCATTCCTCAAAAAGAAGTTTGGCTGGTCAAGTAATAGACAATAATCAGGTTTATCCGGTTATCCCTTGACCAAAGTTTCAAGGTATAAATATAATGATCTATGATCAAAAAATGAATAAAATCAGGGAGAAAAAATGGGGTTATCAAAACGATTAGAAAAAGCGCGCGATGCATTTGCGCAAAAAGATATCAAAGCTTCTGCCCAGGCCCACGATCGCAGCCTGTTTGAAGGAGATGATATCGCCTTTGCTCAGGAGAAACACGGTGGAGCAAGCAGCCAGTATCTTGGGGATATGGTTTTTGGTGGACTGGATGGCATTGTGACCACTTTTGCGGTTGTGAGCGGCGTATCGGGCGCCCTCTTGGGCAGCAAAGTTATATTAATCCTGGGTTTGGCGAATTTGTTCGCCGACGGATTTTCGATGGCAGTTGGTTCATATCTTTCTACCAAAAGCGATCAGGAATACTACCTGCGTGAACGGCAGCGCGAGGCCTGGGAAGTGGAACATTTCCCGGACGGTGAGCGGGCGGAACTCCTCCAGGTTTATCGCCGCCGGGGGTATTCGGAAGAGGATGCCCAGGATCTGGTTGAAATCCAGTCCCGCGACCCAAAACGCTGGGTGGATGCGATGATGGTCGATGAACTTAGTATGCTGCCAGATGAACGAAAACCTCTGCTGAGTGGGCTGGCCACATTCGTAGCTTTTATTATTGCAGGATCCCTCCCGCTTGTGGTCTATTTACTCGGTCTCGTGGTCCCAATCCCTGCACAAGACGCCTTCCCCATTTCTCTGGGGTTATCCGCCGCAGCCTTGTTTGGGTTAGGCGCCGCAAAAGTCCTGGTTACCCAACGCAGCGCAATCCGCAGCGGGATTGAGATGCTGCTGGTGGGAAGTTTAGCCGCGGGAGTGGCGTATGTAATCGGCGCGCTTTTGAAAGGGATTGGTGGTTGAAAAAATGGATAGGAATGGGAACGTACAACCGATCCAATTTATCAATGCCGGTGAGTGGCGCGCCTGGCTGCAAGCCAATCATGCTTCAGAGATCATCCTATCCGGCGGTTGGCTCTCCTTGCAGAAGAACCTCCAACTCTTGTAGGGCGCTGGTTCGGTCAACCCCCAGTGAGAGCACCCACTCATCCAGAAAATGTTCCTCGGCGCGATACAAAACAGAAGCATCATATTGATTTAAGGCGTGTTGGCGGGATCGATCCGTCAGATCACGTATCACATGACAAAGGCCTTCTGTAGTACTTTTTTCCATGCGTTTTCGGAGTTCGATCTTGCGCTGGTATTGATTATCAGGCAGCCGGTTTCCGGGCGCCCGCAAGATATCGAAAAGCACCGGATATTGAAGGCTTTGCGCTGGAAAGCGAATCGAACCTTCATCGGCCTCCTCAACCGGCACCCAAAGCTTGAGGTGATCGATCTTGACCACGTAATAATCACGTGTTATCCCAGCCAAATCCATTTGATCGATCGCGATCACCGTTCCCAGGCCGTGAGTCCAGTGAATAACCGTATCGCCAATTTCATAATTCATCGAGCAACCTTCAACCTCACGGGGTAACTTGATAATGCTGGCGAACCTTTGCCGCAATCTGGCGACTGGTCAGCTTTCCCATACTTTCAATGCCAACCGTATGCGCATTGTGCTGGTCGTGCTGAAGTTGTTTTTCAAGCTCTTCTTTCGCCTCCCCTGGTCCAACAATCCAGATCGAATCAGCATGCCGGATCATTGCGATTACACCCTCGTAGTAAGCGCTGAGAAAATCCTGAAACGCGAGATCTTGTTTGCCTTTTCCAGTAATACTGCAGATTCCATACAGGGGACTTGCATAAGAACCACCTGAAAAATAAACATACTTTCCGATGTCTGACTTGACATGCCTTGTTTCTTCCTTTTCCCCCATCACAGTCACAATTATTGCTTTTGTATGGTCAATCCACAAACCAACTTCTCTTTTCATTGGGTGCTCCTTTGCCAACACAACCAATAACAGCCTGGCCGACCCCTCGATATCACAGCCCGCTTCTGGCAAGCTTATTATTCAAGAACAAAAACCCACCAAAACATGCCACCACAAGGGTTAAGCAAACTGCTGCAACCAGGAAAGATCTAGACCAGGGCCAGTGCAAAACTTGTTTTCCAAACAAAAATGCAACCGTCAATACAGAAAACAAAACCGACAAGACCATAATGTATATGCGCAGCCTGAGCATGCGCTTGATTTTCGGTAAAGTCATCGACGAAACATCATTTTTCATGGTCAAACTGCTCCTGAGCAATATTCGTACGAAGGAGACAGGCCATCTTCTCATGCATACGCATAACACGGATTGTTACGGGTTTCCTGTTTGATCTATGAAGTACCTGGTACCGTCGGGCGCAAATACTTCGGCGGTTATTCGTTGTGTCCGCCCGACTGTTTTCGCCAATGAAATTGGCGCGTGCACCGCGCCGTACCGTAACCATAGAGCCATTTATGCCACCGTGCACTAGGCTGCCTCGTTTGCCGCACCCCAGCGCTATTGTTGAAAATGCAGGCGAACCTTCGCCGCAATCTGGCGATCGGTCATTTTCTCCACCGTATCCACACCAACAATTCGCCCGCCAAGGTCTTCAAGCTCGAGACGATTTTTTAGCTCAACCTTCGCCTCGCCAGGGCCAAAAATCCAAATCGAATCGGCGTTCCGGAGCATGGAAACCACCCCATCAAAATATCTATGCAGGTGGTTTCCATACCCGCGATCCATCTTCTCTTCGGTGTTCGATATGGCGCTCTGTTTCGGCTTCTTGGGCTGCAAATTGCTGGAAAGTCTTACATACTTTTCAACATTCGACCTGATTTCCCGAGTCTCTTGCGTTTCGTTTAGCATGGTGACCATCACCGCTTTGTGATGGTCGATCCATAACCCAACTTCTCGTTTCATAGGTCTCTCCTTTGGAAATTTGCTTTGCCAGGAAGCCGCCTGCGCCCCGGTTATTGGATAACGCGATATACGCGCTTAGTTCTTTGGCTGCACAACCGCGGTTTCCTTGCGCGCCGCTTGCTTCAACCGGCGTGCATGCGTGCGCTGTCCCTTGGATAATCGCTTGGCCTGTACGGTATTTTTTTTGTCTGCCATGGTTAATATCTCCTAGTTCTGTCATAAACGAATAAAATGCTCTTGCCACACAGCAAGCAGCCCGATGATTGGGATAAAGATCCCACTTTCACATTGGAAGCAGTCAGTCTCACCTTGTCTCGCTGACAAATACAGTGTCGCTGCGCGTGCTGTATCCAGCCCAGTACGTCTTCCCATCCACTTTGTACTCGCTAAAGTAGATGGAGCGTCCCATTTCGCCAATGGTCTCTACGAACGTAGTCTTAGAGTTTGGCACTCGGGTAACTTTCATTTGCCCTTCCACCACTCCAGCATTTCGGCTGAACTGTTCCACAATCTTCAACATTTCCATTTGATTCATACCGCCTCCAGATCTACTTTTCGATGGTTTTCTCGCGACCAAACCATCTGCAATGACAGGTACTGTTTGAAGAAGCGAACAACAGCCGCCTGGTTTTTTGCTGGAGCACCTATTTACCCCAGGAAAGCCAGGTAGGGCCAGGTCCAAAAGCAATCAAGCCACCGCTTCCGCCTGAAAATCGACCATCGCCAGATGGCTGTGCTTCGCGAGGCCAAGCACAGCCACGTTTGACATGGTTACCACGTACCAGCTTGCTTCTTGATCCAGATTCCCCGCCGTGGGGTTCTATCCGCTCCCTACAGAGAGCCAACCCTTACCCGGCGCCTTAAAATTCCCCCGAAGAAATCATCTTTGGAAACAAACAATAAGTAGAGAAGGGTGCCATCTCTACGTTTGTGCGGTTGTATGTTCACAGCTGTTGGAGATGCTTAGGGTTATCCAGTCATTGTGAAAAATATTTTCACAACTATGCCTTATTATACACCTTTAATACATATTTTGCGGTAACGGATGCGGATAGTCTGAAATAAGAACCGGCCGCAGCCCGCATCGATCATTTTATGATACTGCTTCGCAACGAATTGTCTTCCACCAAACCGAGCCTTGACTCTAGGTGGAAATCGCTTACCATTTGGAACAAGCATTCACCCCATAGGGCCATTGGATTGAATAATCGATCCTGTCCAGCTGGCAGGGCCTTCTGAAATAACACCATTCCAAAACAGACAGGTGAAATAATGGATACAACATCGCAGGTAGCCCTTGTTTATTGTGACCGGTACGAAATAGATGTGGTCCGCGATGCGGTAAAAAAGAGCTTCGAGTAAACCTTGCGCGAAAGATCCTGCTAGATATGCACGGTTTTCAACAAGTCCCTTGCCTTTATCCGGTGATGGTTCTTCTTCCGCGGGCCAGGGCTTTCACAAAGTCGAAAGCCCTGGCTAGAAACACCCTCTGGCTTCCATAGAACCGGAGGAGTTGGTACAATTCCTCTGGTTATGACAATTGGCTCCGCCATTACATGGGGGTCCCCCACTGCATTGGGGATAGATCTGCCGGCGAATGAGGATCAGAATATACAATGAGGGGTAACGATTCTCGTTCAAATTTATACCCGCGTGAAGTACAAATTAGCTTTGGGCAGCCTGCTGGTCATCGCTTCTGTGCTCTCCTTGATTCTGGTGAAAGTACATACCCATTACAACGGCTCAGACAGCTATTCGAACCTCGTCTTTAATCTAAAACTGGCCTGGATCCCTTTAGCTGCCGCGGTGCTGGCGTACATCACCGCGCGAAATCGGATCACCTTTTTTCTGGTCATGCCGATCTGCACCCTGATCTGGCTCATTTTCTTTCCCAATGCTCCCTACCTGCTCACCGATTTCCAACACCTTGCGAACACCGATGGCAACGTCCCGCTCTGGTTTGATGTGATTCTCATGCTCTGGTTTGCCTGGACCGGTCTTCTGCTAGGCATCGCCTCCCTATACCTGATGCAGGAGATTGTAGCGGATACCTTCACCCCCTGGATTGGGTGGGTTTTCGCCATTAGCGCGACCATCCTTAGCAGCATCGGGATTTACCTGGGCCGCTTTTTGCGCTGGAACAGCTGGGACCTGCTCTACGATCCCATTCCAATCGCCAAAGATATGGTCGCGATTGTCCGCCACCCAATCTCAAACCTGCCCACCTACGTTTTTACCATTTTGTTTACCTTGCTGTTCCTGTTCATTTACATTACCATCCACCTCTTCGGCGGCATTATTAAAGAACGTCAAAACCAGGCATAACATACCTGCTTTACTCCCATGTGCATCTGTCACCCCAAAAGGATGACAGATGCACATGGCTTTCCTGCCAGGAGCATGCTATTATCTTATTCGGAGTTATGAATATGATGCCCGATACTTCCGCCATCCCGCACCCGTACGAAGCCCAGGCGCAGCTGCTCAAGGTGCTCACCCACCCTGCACGGCTGGCCATCTTGAACATCCTGCGCGATGGCGAGCACTGTGTCTGTCACATGGAGGCATTTCTGGGCTACCGGCAGGCCTATATCTCCCAACAGTTGATGGTATTGCGTGAGGCCGGCCTGATCCAGGACCGCCGAGACGGTTGGAATGTTTTCTATCACGTTTCCGAACCCCGCATCTTTTCCATTCTCACCGCCGTTGAACAGGTGGTTGCGCCGCAAGATCAGCAGCCCCAGCCGCGTCAGCCCGTTTCCTGCATCTGCCCGAAATGTAGCCCCAAAGAATAGCAATCAGAGAACTGTTCTCTTTTTTGTCAAATAACATTCAAAATCTTGAATATATTTCGGAGGTTTCACATGCTGAACATCAAAATTCTCGGAAGTGGTTGTGCAAACTGTAAACGGCTGGAAGCGATGACCCGCGAAGTGGTTGCCTCGTTCGGGTTGCAAGCCGAAATCACCAAAGTCACGGATCACAACGACATTATGCAGTACCCCATCCTGACCACGCCAGGACTGGTCGTCAATGAGCAGTTGGTTTCCGCCGGGCGCATTCCGAGCAAAACCGAGATCGAAGGCTGGTTAAACAGGTCGCAGGATAGGCTGGCAAGCACAAAGAATTGAAAGCGGGTTAAGCTTAATGGAAAACGTTATCGAATATCTCGGCATGCTGCTTTGGTCAGGTTGGACAGGGCTGCTCGACTATCTTGCCGCGCACGTGCTGCTCTGCCTGGTGCCTGCCTTTGTGATCGCCGGCTTTATGAGCTCCATGATCCCGAAAGAAGCCATCACGCGCTTCCTTGGCCCGCGGGCTTCGAAATGGGTTAGTTACCCCGCTTCTGCCTTTGGTGGGTTTATTCTTGCCGTATGCTCCTGCACCATCCTGCCGTTGTTTGCCGGTATCTGGAAGCGCGGCGCCGGGCTCGGACCGGCCATCACCTTCCTGTTTGTTGGCCCGGCCATAAATATTCTGGCGATAACGTACACTGGCGCAACCATCGGCTTTGATATTGCCATCGCGCGCCTCGTACTGTCCATTTTCTTTGGGATCACAATCGGCCTGAGCATGGCGTGGGTCTATCGGAAAGAAGAGACCGCCCGCGCAGTCGAAATGGCGAATAACGGGATGTTTGATCAGACTGCGAAGATGAACCCGGCCGTCTGGGTGTTGTTCAGCCTGCTGGTCGCGGTTTTGGTTGTCGGCACGCTCCAAATCCCGCTCCTGACGAATGTGTACACCAGCATTCATTTACCATTCGACTTGCCCAGCGGGCTGTCGGGCGCTCTTACGGCAGTCAATCTCTCCTTACAAGGAGTCGTACTTATTTTCTTGCTGGGCGTGATTGGCCTGTTAGCCTGGAAAGGTTTTGAAAACATTTTCGATCGCTTCAGCGCCTGGACCTACGCCGCGTTTGCCGCAATCGCTCTAACCATTTTAATCGCCGCCCCGGTCGAGAAAACCGGCAGCATCAGCGTGGGAATCAATGGCCGCTTTATTGGAGAAGTGCTGCTGCTGGCGGCTACCGGGGTTGTGGCAGCCCGCGGTTTCACGAAGGATGAATTGTCCGGCTGGGTATGGGAGAGCTGGAAGTTCGTCAAGCAGATCTTCCCGCTGTTGATTGTAGGCGTCTTTCTGGCTGGCGTGGTGAAGGTGCTTATTCCAGAAAGCTGGGTACGTACCCTGGCCGGGCAGAATACCATCTGGGCCAACCTGGTCGGCGTTGTGTTCGGCATCTTTATGTACTTCCCCACCCTGGTGGAGGTGCCGGTGGCGAAGATGTTCCTCGACCTGGGTATGGCGCGCGGCCCATTGCTGGCCTACCTTCTCGCCGATCCCGAACTGTCTTTACAGTCCATGCTGGTGCTCAACACGGTCATGGGAAAGCGTAAGACTGCTGTATACGTATCGCTGGTGGCAGTGATGGCAACCCTGGCGGGTTATCTTTTTGGGCTGGTAATGGCGGCCCTATAAAACGATCTGGCCAGGGGACCAGGTGTAAGCCTGACTGGTAAAAAACTTGACGATGAGCACGATCGAGATTAAGATATTATCTTCGCTGGAAATGCTGGATTCAAGATTGGTCGAGCGCTTGTATTCTAAAGCGGGTGTAGGGACAAGTAAGTAAATCGACCATGACCAAGAAACAATTGCTGCGAATGATGAGGTTCAAAGGGGAAATAAATATATTGCGAAGCATGAAATCCTACGTACCATTTAATATCGCGGTTCTCATATTTGGGTTGACTCTCTTATTGCCAGTCTCCTGGGTATCCGCTGGCGCGCCAGCCGGCCATATTCCAGGCCAGGTCGCCATTCAAACCGCAATCACACCCACGCCGCCTGCTGGCAGCGGTACATGCAGTATTCGCGCGGAAACACCCTGCGCACCCGGCGCCGAAAGTACGGCCCAGCCGTCAGGTGACTCCAAATATTCGAAACAAGGCCCCGTCCCAAAGACACAGGCCGAGCCTGTAACCATTTATTTGTTTTGGGGAGACGGATGCCCGCACTGCGCGATAGCAAAACCCTTTTTGGAGGGACTCGCCCAGTCTTCCGATCAGGTAGGTTTGCGCATGTACGAGGTCTGGCACGTTGATGAAAACCAGACACTTTTTACGAAAATGGCAGCGGCTTATGGCTTTGAGCCACACGCCGTGCCGACGATTTTTATTGGCAAAAAATATTGGGAAGGCTACAACGATCAAACCCAGGTAGAAATCCAGGCAGCCGTGGATGCCTGCGTGAAAACGGGTTGTTCCTGATCCAGGGGCCGGCATCATTCCGGGCGTTGTAAGCGCGAAAAGCGCATCCCCTGCGACAGGCCCGGGCACAACAGAAGTTGATCCAGCGGATAAGAAAATCCAAATACCGTTAATTGGCGCCATCGATCTTTCCACACAGTCGTTATTTGTCAGCACCCTGCTCATCTCATTTGTGGATGGGGTCAATCCTTGTTCCATCTGGGTTCTGACCATGCTCCTGGCGCTCACCCTGCACACCGGTTCGCGCAAAAAAGTCCTGCTGATCGGCATCATCTTCCTCACCGTTACCGCTGGCATTTATGGGCTCTTTATCGCCGGGCTGTTTACCATGTTCAAAGTAATTAGCTTTGTAGGCTGGATCCAGGTGGTCGTAGCCCTGGTAGCGCTCTTTTTTGCCCTGGTAAACATCAAGGATTATTTCTGGTACAAAGAAGGCATTTCCTTCACCATCGCGGACGATAAGAAGCCGGGCATCTTCCAGCGTATTCGCCGGCTGATGGATGCCAGCCAATCCTTCTGGGGGCTGGCGGGCGGAACCGTGGTGCTGGCGGCGGGCGTTTCGCTGGTCGAGTTCTCCTGTACCGCGGGTTTCCCGGTGTTGTGGTCCAATCTCCTGGTATCCCAGAATGTTTCGGCCCTTACCTTTGTACTCCTGCTCCTGTTTTATCTACTCATTTACCAGCTGGATGAACTGGGCATCTTCTTTGTGGCCGTTTTCTCAATGCGCGCCAGCAAGCTGGAAGAAAAGCAGGGCCGCATCCTGAAATTGGTCGGTGGAATGCTCATGCTCGCTCTGGCTGGGGTAATGCTGATCAATCCCAACCTGATGAACAATTTATCCAGCTCGCTGGTCGTGTTTGGGATTGCGTTCGGTGCCACCCTCCTCATTCTACTGGTTCACCGCACCATACTGCCAAAGTTTGGCATTCATATCGGCACCGAATTCCGTGGAAAGGCCGCCCGGGGTTAATCTGCCGCAGAACAAATGGAAACTATTCGCGCTCAGGGGCACTGGATAAACCCCTGAGCCCACAGGCATCCGCCGCATGCGGGGGTGAGATTGCCAAAGCAGTCAGCCTGGTTGGTGTCGGCCATCTCACAACTGTTGCAAGTTGTGCAAGGCGAAAAATCAAATTGGAGCAGGCGCTCGCGCAAAGCCCGGTAAGCGGGATCCTTCCAAATCTCAGCCAGGGAATGATCCCCTAAACTGCCCACCGAATAAGCGGCGGATGTTCGCACGTGGTTGTCCAGATAACTCTCGTGAGAGTGCAGCAGCGCCAGGCAGGGTGAAACCGCCCCATCCCAGCGCACCGACAGCGAGGCTTTCGCCACAAACGGGCAGGCATTCACCCCACCATCTACATCTTGATGTGCGATGGAGAGCATGTGCCGGTGTTTCAATACCTCCGCCAGGGGGTCTACTGTCAGCCCATTGATATCCAGACGCGGTAGGGCAATTAGCGGGGACCATTCGGAGGACGTCAAGTTGCTTTCATACAAGGAGCGCGCATACAGCATTTCATCGCGCAGTTCGGGCGTGTGCGGTAGAACGTTGCTGATCGAGAACTGGTCAGCGCCGAGGGTTTTTCCCAACCGCACCAGTTCGGGCAGATCATGGATGTTGCGTTTCATCGCCACAAAAGCAATCCCCAGCCGGGGCGCGGCTGCGCTCGTAGATGCGCGCAGCGCCTTTAACCGCTGCAAGTTTGCGATCACTTCGGGCAGAGCAGCGCCCAGGCGCACGTCCGCATAGCTTTCCGGGGTCGCCCCGTCCAGTGACACCCATAACCGCTTGAGACCTGCTTCCATCAAGCGCCGGCTCATCCGTTCGGTGAGCAGAATGCCGTTGGTGATTAGTTCCACCCCCGCCCCCGCTTGATGCGCTTGCCCGACCATTTCACATATCAGGGGATGGGTTAATGGCTCGCCAAACCCACCAAAAAAGACCGAAGGCAGCGGATCGAATGCTTGCAGGCCGCTTAGAATACGTTCAAAAATCGCCTGGCTCATCCACCCGGGCGATTCACTCCACACATTGCGCATGCAGGTAACACAGTCAAGGTTACACTGGTTGGTTGGCTCGATATAAACACGCGCTAAATTTTCAGAGGTGCGGGAAAACCGAATCCCAACCTCATTCTCTTCCAGACGCACTTTCGCACCGGCGGTAAAACCATATCGTTTTGCAACTTCAGCCGGAAGTACAAAACGACCCTGGCCATCCACTTCAACGGTGATTATCGAGCGTTTTCGCATAGTTCGCCACAAAATGGGCGACTGGGTGATGCCAGCCGCCCTTCATTACCGGTGCAAGCTAGAGCGAATTGGAACTTGGTGTTACTGCCGCCAGGGGTTGCCGAAACAGCCGCTTCTGCAGCCAGAAAGCCACGTTGACCAGGCCGATCATGACCGGAACTTCCACTAACGGGCCAATCACCGCGGCGAAGGCCTGTCCAGAATTGAGGCCAAAGACCGCGACTGCTACGGCGATCGCCAGCTCGAAGTTGTTCGAAGCCGCCGTAAAGGAGAGCGTGGTCGTCTGGCGATAATCCGCTCCGATGGCTTTGCCCATCACAAAACTGACCAGGAACATCCCCACGAAATAAATCAATAGCGGTATGGCGATACGCACGACGTCCAGCGGAATCGTGACAATCAAGTTGCCCTTCAGAGAGAACATCACCAGGATAGTGAAGAGCAAGGCGATCAGGGTTGCGGGTGATATCTTGGGGATAAAGGTATTGTAATACCAGCCTTTGCCCTTCACGCGAGTCAACACCATGTTCGTGATAAAACCGGCCAGGAATGGGATGCCAAGATAGATAAAGACGGATTTCGCAATTTCACCAATGGTAACGCGCACGGCCACACCCTGTAGCCCAAACCAGGTTGGCAGCACAGTGATGAAGACATACGCGTAAACGCTGTAGAACAGCACCTGAAATATGCTGTTGAAGGCCACCAGCCCGGCGGCATAATCGGTATCGCCTTTGGCCAGCTCGTTCCACACAATTACCATCGCGATACAACGCGCCAGGCCGATCATAATCAGGCCGGCCATGTATTCTGGATAACCGCGCAGGAAAACGATGGCTAACAGAAACATCAGAATGGGGCCGATAATCCAGTTTTGCAACAGCGAGAGACCCAGCACCTTCCAGTTGCGGAAGACCTTACCGAGTTCGTCATAATGCACCTTCGCCAGAGGCGGGTACATCATCAGGATCAGGCCAATGGCAATTGGGATGTTGGTTGTTCCGACCGAGACCGCGGTATTAAAGCCTTCAACCGCCTGGGGCAGCAGGTATCCAAGCCCCACGCCGGCTGCCATTGCCAGAAAGATCCACAACGTCAGGTAGCGGTCCAGAAAAGACAGCCGTTTGGTTACACTCGCATTTTCCATCGAAAAATTCTCCTCGCTTTAAGATGATCGTTCTGAAGTTTGATAACAAAAGCAGGTCTACCTGGTTGAGCCAGGATGAAGGGACTGGCAGGACAGGCCCGGATCTGCGCCTGGATTGCACTGCGGGCAAGGACAGCCAGGAACAGGTCTTAGGGTTTGTTTTTGAAGCAGTTCCATGTCGACACCAATGAGCTGCGCTGCTTGCTGCAAGATAAGGACGACTTTCGGGTGGGCCAGCTGGTAAAAGATATTTCGACCGTCTCGGTGGGCAGTCACCAGGCCGGCTTTTCGCAGCGTCATGAGATGCTGCGAGATACTGGCCTGGCGCATACCTAAAACAGCTTCCAGATGGCAAACACAGGCTTCCTGTTTGGCAATGATCAACAGAATTTGAATACGCGCCGGCTGGCCAATTAAAGAAAGCAGCCTGGAAATCTGTTCTTCGGGAATTTCAGGGGTGGATATATTCATGCGCACGAATGTATTGTAAATGAGAAAAGACGATCACGGAAGATCGTATTTATCATAGATTTGCCCTGATATTCTGCATGTTCTCTTTTGACGGATAATTTGTCTACTACTTCTATCTCCTGTCATTGACAATTTATTAAAATATGTTAAAATTATTTTGGGAGCGCTCCCAAAAACCCAAAGATATTTACCCCAAAAAATCACTTTTTTTTGCTTTTCGGAGCATCGGCAGGCTGCGATCCATGACGCTGACTCTTGAGGATATCGCCGATATGTGCGGCGTTTCACGTTCTACCGTTTCTCGGGTTATTAATGGCGACCTGAATGTGAGCGAAAAAACGCGCAAAAAAGTACTGGAAATTATTCAGAAGTATGATTTCCAGCCCAATCTGGCGGCGCGCGGGCTGGCGGTGGGGCACACCCGGGTACTGGGCTTAGTGATCCCAAAAGGCGTCCAGGCGATCTTCGAGGAGCCTTTTTTCTCGCTGCTGATACAGGGGGTATCCTCTCGTTGCAATGTGCTGAACTACTCCGTTATGCTGTGGCTGGCCGAGCCGGATTATGAACGGCAGATGATCACCAAGATCCTGTATAACGGCCTGGCCGATGGCGTCATTGTCGCGTCCATGTTGATGGATGACACCATCATTGACAGCCTGCGCCAGAACAAACTGCCGTTCATGCTGATCGGCCGTCACCCAATATATGAAAACCTTTCCTATCTGGATGTAGATAACCGCGGTGGTGCGTGCCAGGCAGTGCTGCACCTGCTGCGGTTAGGCCGCCGGCGGATTGCCAGCATTACCGGCCCCCAGAATATGATCGCCGGGACTAACCGCTACCAGGGTTACCTGGATGCAATGCGCGAGCGTGGAGTTCTCCCAATTCCAGAGTTGATCACCGAAGGCGACTTCACCGATATGGGGGGGTATATCGCCATGCAGCGCCTGCTTCAACACCAGCCCGATGCGGTGTTTGTCGCCAGTGATACCATGGCATTCGCTGCCATACGAGCTATCCAGGAGCACGGCTTGCGCGTTCCACAGGATATTGCCGTGATTGGTTTTGATGATATCCCGCAGGCCAGCCGGTCTGTTCCTGCGCTCACCACAGTACGCCAGCCAATCTCGCGCATTGGCGCAGTGGCCGCTGAAACGGTGATCGATATGATCGAAAGCGGCTCCAGCCAGCCGCGCCAGATGGTCTTACCGGCGGAACTTGTTATTCGTGAATCGTGTGGTTCGAATATTTTGGATTAATAATGCTGGCTCGATTTACGCGAGAATCAATGACCACCTCTGATCGATTGCCAGAGGTGGTCATTGGCATGCCGTTGTTATTTCGCTCCTAGCCAGTGCAACTGGCTGGACGCAGGTTATCCTTTAGGGCAAATATGCTCCAAAGGTTCCATACAGCCAATTCAAATCATCGGCCTTATCCACGCGGTATACCCCACCAGTCCCGGCGCAGGTGCTATTGAGACCAAAGGAGGTCACCCCGCCAACCACGTTGGAGTCGCCAATGAAATTGGGACCGCCAGAATCGCCAAAGCAAGTCCCGCCGGTGTTGGTGTTATTGGACAGAAGCAGGGAGGAATCGCCGGTTAAAGAGCTGTTGATCTGCAGCAAATGCGGGTGAGCCACCATCCGGACTCGAACGTTGTTTTCCTTCCATGAAGCCGCGTCGGGGAAGCTCTCCTGAAGACCATAGCCGACTGCCGTAAACGTCACATCCTGCAAACCGCGCCGAGTGGCCAGCTTGTCCAGCACATCCTGCCTGGGTAAAGCGCCGTATTTGCTGAGTTTCATCTTCTTGTCCAGCACAACCACGCCAAGATCGAAGCGGTAGAAAGCGTTCGGATCATATTGGGGATGGGTATAGGGCGTGCCACCCACATCTCCCGTATTGGGATAGCCATTGGCCGGAATGCCCGATTCCACATCCGCGTCAAACCAGATCTCAACGTGCGCTGCGGGCGCTTCCGTACAATGCCCGGCCGTGAGAAACAGCTGGGAAGAAAGCAGGGTGCCGCTGCAGCGCCACAGCGGCGCGCCATTTTTATCTTGAGCGACCATCAGACCCACATAAGGATGACCGTTGCCATCCAATTCACCGTCGGTAACCGCGAAAACCGGGTTTACCGAAAACACCAGGATGGTGAGTAATGATAGTATGGTGATCAGCATCTTACGCATCTTGATTATCTCCTCTTGATTCGTTTCTGAACAATCGATGCATACATTCCGAACCCCCCCGAAAGCGCGCATTTGGCCAGGGTTCCGTCCGGCGTTGGGACACCGCGCTGTTCCGCGGTACGCACGGTCACATCAAACACTGTCTGGGGTGGACCTTCATAATGTGTATCGGCTAATTAGCGAACCTCCTGAACTTCTTGCTCGATTGCCGCGATATAGCGTTCCGCGGAGCGCCGGACGGCCTGTTTGGCGTTCTCAAAGGTCACCTTCTCCCACCAGGCGCTGTAAATGCGGTCATATGTATACGGTTCAACCGCCTGCACAATTCGCCGCACTGCCGCCGGAGACAGCGGGATCAGGTTCGGGAAGCTGTACATAAAGCTGACAAAGCGCCGGTCCTGCACAACATTGATGATATCGCCGGTGAGGAGCACTCCCCGGCCTTCCGCGCCGCCGGGCCAGTGCAACACTGTGCCGCCCGCAAAATGCCCGCCGCAGCGCACCAGGGTCAGGTCGCCGCCCAGGGTGTGGGTCTCCCCTTCCCAAAAGCGTATCGCCGGGTCAGGCCGCATGACCCATTCCCGGTCCGCCGCGTGCAGGTAAATGGGCGCGTTAAATGCCTGGCTCCACGCTACCATCGAGGAATAGTAATGCGGATGTGAAATGGCGATGGCGGAGATGCCTCCCAGTGCTTTGACCATCGTAATGGTTGCCTCGTCAAGCAGGGTGATGCAGTCCCATAAGACGTTGCCGTTTGGCGTCTGCACCAGCAAAGCCCGCTGCCCGATGGCAAAGCTGGGACTCGTCCCAATTCCGCTCAGTCCTGGTTCAACGGTACGGATGATATTATGGTGATCTTCTTGCAGCGCTTGCAGGGTGGTCCACTGCTGTCCTTGAAGACCAACGTATTGACGTTCATCTTCACAGATTGGGCAGTGCTCTGGCGGCTGCTGAGAAGCGGGAAACTGTGTGCCGCAGGTCCGGCAAATGAAATTCGTTCCGTCATTCTTCTGGCTATTCATTTTTTAGAGATTCTCCTGCACTGTCAAATACCCCCAAACTATTCGATTGGTATGCTGACACATAAATATTTTAGCACTTTATAGTACCAATTCCATATTTTTTATATGCTTGGGACTGTTTGACCGTCGGAAGGAAAATCGTCCTCCCCCCCGCGCGCTGCTTCAATGATACGGGCTGCGTTCGCAAGTTCTATCCTTGTTTTCCTGGTGCCTTTTGGTTTTTATGCTACAATTTTTTTAACACCCAGGCTGCATGCGCTTTGTAAGGGAACGCTGATTCCCTTGCTGGCGGCCACATTTCCAATATTTTGGAGGAGAAAATCAATGAAAAAGCAGTTTTGCATGGCATTACTCCTATTCCTGGTGCTGGTATCGACCGCTTGCCAACCCGGCGGCTCGCAGGCCATCAAGGATACGGAGCTCAATGTGCTCTGCACCCCACAAGAAGAGTGGTGCCAGGGGATGAAGCAAGAATTTGAGACCAAGTCCGGCATCACGGTAAACTACGTGCGCATGTCCGCCGGTGAGGCGCTGGCCCGTTTGCAAGCCGAAAAAGACAACCCGCAGTTCGATATCTGGTGGGGTGGCCCGATCAATTCCTTCGTGGCTGCCAAGGAAGCAGGCGTGCTCGAGGCCTACAACTCCCCCAATATGAAGAACCTGCGCGATCAGAAGCTGTACAAAGACGCTGAAAACTATTGGGCTGGCGTATACGTTGGCTCACTCGGCTTTGCGACCAACAAAAACTGGCTCGACGCGCACCCAGGTACGAAAGCACCCAAATCTTGGGATGATCTGCTCAAACCAGAATTCAAAGGCCAGGTGATGGTCGCCCATCCTTCCACCTCCGGCACTTCCTATACCGCCCTGGCGACGATCCTGCAAATCAGAGGCGAGCAGGCTGGTTGGGAATATATCAAGCAGTATGCCGGCCAGATGGCCCAATACACCAAGAGCGGTGCAGCTCCGGCCAAGTTTGTCGGTCAAGGCGAGGCAGCGGTGGCGATCGTTTTCTCGCACGATACCGTCAACGAGATTGAAAACAACAAACAGCCCCTGGTACTCACCTTCCCTAAAGAGGGTACCGGCTATGAAATCGGTGGGATGGCAATCATTAAGGGCGCCAAGCACCCGCAGGCTGCCCGCGCGTGGTTTGACTGGGAGCTTACCCCCGAAGGCCAATCGCTTGGCCCAAAGTACAAAGCCTACCAGGCCCCCACGGTCAATGGCGTAAAACTTTCCCATCCCGAGCTGCTGCAGGTAAACCTGATCAATTATGATTTTCAATGGGCAGGTAAGAACAAGAAAGCCTTCGTTGATAAATTCACCAACGAGATCGCGAACGCTGAAAACCTCAAATAAAACCTTGTGATTTAAGAGGGCGCAGATATACTTGCGAAGCAAGTTCCTGCGCCCTCTTAATCATAGAAAGCCAATCATGGCCCCACAAACCCAACCTGTCCCCCGCTCTTCATTTCTAACCAGCATTGAGCGCCGTTTCCGCGAATTTGCTTTACTCGGCCGCGACCCAATCCTGACGGTCAGCCTGATCCTCAGCGGCTTCTTTTTATTTGTCTTTGTCATCTACCCCATCTTTAAAACGACCATCACCGGTTTTTTTAACCCGAACGGCGCGATCGACCTGCAGTATTTTGGCCGCTACTTTGATGCGTATTATGGTCCGCTCTCGCGGCGCATTTTCTTGGATACCCTGCTGATGGGGATGCTGACAGCCACCTTTGGCACCCTGCTCGGTTTTATATTCGCCTACGCCATGGTGCGCTGTAAGATGCCCGCTCGCCGGCTTGTTCACCTCATCGCGCTGGTGCCGACCGTATCGCCGCCCTTTGCCATCGCCTTGTCGACCATTCTGCTGGTGGGCCGCAGCGGGTTGATTACCCGCCGCATTCTGGGCATCGAATTCCAACCGGGCATGAATGATGTATATGGCATGGACGGCCTGGTCTTCGTGCAGGTGATCACCTTCTTCTCCGTATCCTACTTGATGTTAAGCGCCATGCTCGAGCGCCTGGATGCTTCGATGGAAGAAGCTGCCGCCAGTCTGGGCGCAAGCCGCCTCACCATTTTTCGTACCGTCACCCTGCCGTTGTTGATCCCCGGCACGGCGGGCGCGTTCTTGCTGCTTGTTTGTCGAATCCCTGGCCGACCTGGGGAACCCGCTCTTTATCTCTGGCAATGTGACCGTGCTTTCCGCGCAAATATTCCTCGCCATCATTGGCGAGTTCGATTATCAAAAAGCCGCTGCCTTATCGCTGATGCTGCTTCTACCCACCCTGGTGATCTTCCTTGTCCAGCGTTATTATGTCAACCGGCGCTCGTACATCTCGGTCACCGGCAAACCGACCGGCGGGCGGATCACCGAGAACCAACCCTTGATCCGTTGGGGCGCGATTGCCATCACGTACCTTACCTGCCTGGTGATCATCACACTGTACCTGACGGTCTTTTACGGTTCGTTCAGCGCCGCCTGGGGCACGGATTTCTCGCCAACCTTGCGTTGGTGGCAGCAAACCTTTGAACGAGGGGTAGAAGCCATCCTCGATACCACGTTTCTCAGCGCGCTGGCTACACCGGTTGCCGTATTGCTAGGCATGGTGATCGCATTTCTGGTGGTGCGCAAGCGCTTCAGCGGCAAGGAAACCCTGGATTTTGTCTCCAACCTGGGCGGTGCAGTTCCTGGCACGATCCTGGGTATGGGCTTTGTGCTGGCGTTCAATACCCCCAAGGTTGCGCTGGTCGCTTTCCTTTACATCCTCATGGCCATTTTCTTCGGCCAGCTCGTTGGCCAGACCCGGCGCGAGCAGATGCTGGTGATTCTGATTGGGTACGCTGGTTGGCGTAGCATTGAGCTTTCTCGACCGCTTGATCGGGCTGTGGAACCTGATGTACATCCTGGGTGGGGTATCCCTGGTATTTGGACTGCTGGCAGTTTATATTGCCCGCCAGAAGCGCCTGGGTTGGCTGCTGGTCACCGCGGGCGGACTTATCCTGATGCACAACCTGGTGGATTTTATTTCCAGCCCGATTGCCATCTTGAGCCGCAGTATGGCGCGCGGTTTCTGGAGCAATGCGATCTTCCAGTTTTCGGATTACCTCAAAGTTTTCTTCCAGGCCCCACCCATGCTGTTGGGTGTCTTGTTGCTGATTGGCTGCGCCTTCGTGTTCCGCAAGGAGACCGCCCGGCTGCGCCTTCTTCTGGCGGTCGCCTGCCTGGCGTTGTCTTGCGCGCTGATCTTCACCGACAAACCGCTGGCACTGGTAGGCTCGCCCTTTATTATCCTCGCGGCGTATATCGTGCGCAGCCTGCCGGCTTCGGTGCGCGCCGGAGTTGCAGCGCTGCACCAGATCGACCCGTCGATCGAAGAAGCATCCAATATTCTGGGCGCCGATGCGCAGGTTACCTTCCGCAAGGTCACCCTGCCGCTGATCACCCCCGCACTGCTGGCCGGGCTGATCTTCAGCTTCACCCGCCATATGACCAGCCTTTCGGCGATCATTTTTCTCGTCACTGCCCGCTGGCGCATCGTCACCGCTTCGATCCTGTCTGAATGGGAGCAGGGCGGCGTTAGTATTGCCGCGGCCTATTCCACGGTCATCATCGTCATCGTGCTGCTGGCGATTGGCCTCATTTACCTGCTGACCCGTCGTTTCGGCGGGGAACTCGGTTCTGGTTCTGGATTATCAGGGGGCGGCTAATTTTCCCTGGATGGAGCGCGTTATGTATTTGAGATTGCAAGACATCGTAAAAGTATTCCCAGCCCGAAGTGGCAACAAGGAAGTCGTGGCTGTAAATCACGTCTCTCTGGATATCCAGCAGGGCGAGCTGGTAACTTTGCTGGGGCCGTCCGGCTGCGGTAAGACGACCACGCTGCGCATGATCGCCGGTTTTGAATTCCCTACCCAGGGCAGCATCCTCCTGGATGGCCGCCCGATCAATATGCTGCCTCCACACCAGCGCGAAATGTCGATGGTCTTCCAATCCTACGCCATTTTCCCGCATCTCAACGTGATCGAAAACGTATCCTATGGACTGAACGTCAAGCATGTAGCCAGGGAGGAAGTCCGCCGGCGCGTCGAGGAAGTTTTGGACCTGGTCCAGCTGCGCGGCTACGAGAACTCGCGCGCCCAACCAGCTTTCCGGCGGGCAGCAGCAGCGCGTGGCCCTGGCCCGCGCCCTGGTGATGAGCCCCAAGGTGCTTTTGATGGATGAGCCGCTTTCGAACCTGGATGCCAAGCTGCGCGAGCAGATGCGCAATGAAATCCGCCGCATCCAGAAAAATATCAATATCACCAGCGTATACGTCACCCACGACCAGGTCGAGGCGATGACCCTGTCTGACCGCATCGTGGTGATGAACCAGGGAGTGATCGAGCAGATTGGCCCGCCCAGCGAGCTGTACAGCCGGCCGGTCTCGCGTTTTGTGGCCGACTTCATCGGTCGGGCCAATTTCATCGAAGGCCGCGTGCTGGAAAACAACCATACCACCATGCTGGTGGAAGTCATGGGCAAGCCGTTCCGCGTTGCCCTACCGGATGGCACATTACCGGCTGGCAGCCAGGCAACGTTGGTCGTGCGCCCGGAGGCCGTGCGCATCGGCGAACCAGCGGCCCCCTGGCAGGGCACGATCCGTCGCGCCACCTACCTGGGCTCCGCCGTCGATTACGAAGTAGACGTCGCCGGGCAGCCTTTGATCATCCAGGACACCAACCCGACCCGCCAGCAGATTTTTGCCGAAGGCGAGACAGTAGGTATCAACCTGTTGGAAGGCTGCGTGCACGTACTAAAAAAATAAGCGCCTGTTATTTGGAGACATCAAAAGCCAGCCCATGGCTTTGCTCGCCGCCCCAGGCCTCCAGCAAAACCAGCCGCACCACCCTGGTTCCGATCTCCAGCGGCAGCCGGACCACGCGCTGGCAGTTGTTCTCGACCAGGCGAAGCCGCTGCCACGTTCCACTCGCATCCACTGCTTCGACGGCAAACGAGCGCGGCAGCATCGGCGGCATCCGGCGCAGGTTCCCTTCTTTGGGATACCAGCACGGCAAGCGCTTGTCATCCGGGCCCGGTTGAGAGGGACCGCAGCGGCAAAGGTGTAAGCAGCATATTCATTTTTTCCGGCCCGCCAACCGTTGTCATCCGCGCCCAACACGCGATCTATCCCGCTGCGCAAAGGTTCCGGGTCGCTGCTGCTGGCGCTAAGCTGCGCGGAGACAGTTGTTTTAACATTTTATACCTTGCGGATAGTTTCGCAGAATTGTGCGATACTATGAGTAAATATTATTTGGGAGGTTTGCGGTGATTTCCGAGAGCCAGATTATTCTTCGGTTGTTTATTGCTGCTGGTTTAGGCCTTGTGATTGGTTACGAGCGCGAGCGGCAAGATCACGCGGCGGGGCTGCGCACCCATATGATCCTGATTGTAGGAGCGGCTCTCGCGATGACTATTTCTATCAACCTGGCATTCATCTTGGGCGTGGAAAACCGGGCCGGGGACCCGGCCCGGTTGGCAGCCCAGGTCGTTTCTGGAATTGGTTTCCTGGGCGCCGGTGTCATTTTCCGCTATGGCACCAGTATCCGCGGTCTGACCACGGCAGCCTCCCTGTGGACGGTCACCATTGTTGGGCTCGCCGTTGGCGCTGGCTTGTTTTTGGCCGGCATCACCGCCACGGTGATTTTGCTCATCATCCTGACGATCCTAAACTTCTTTGAAGACCGGATTTTATTCACCTTCAATCGGGTTCATATCACCTTGCAAGCCATTTACCGGCAGGGTCTGGTTGAGGATGTCAGAAGCCTGCTCCGCCAGAACGAGGGCAAGCTTGGGACGGTAAACATCGAACGAAACCTGGCGGATAATAAAATCAGCCTGGACATGCTTGTCCGTATCCACTCCGATCATCCTGTCGAAATGGTTGTGGATCTGTTGGCAGCCATACCGGATGTTACCCTGGTAAAAATCAGCGATTAATCCTTTTCAAAAACAGTTACAAGGAGAAATGACATGCAGTACCGCCGGTTAGGGAATTCTGGGTTAAAAGTATCCCCGCTTTGCCTCGGCACCATGCAGTTTGGCTGGACCGCCGATGAGCCCACTTCGTTCCAGGTGATGGATGCCTTCGCTGAGGCCGGCGGCAATTTCATCGATACGGCCGATGCGTATTCCGCCTGGGTGCCTGGAAACCAGGGTGGTGAAAGCGAGAACAATCATCGGCCGCTGGCTAAAAGAGCGCGGCAACCGCCATTTGATGGTAGTCGCCACCAAGTTCAACGGCCGCTTGTGGCCTGGCCCCAATGGCGATGGCTTGAGCCGCGGCCATCTGATGAAAGCCGTCGATGACAGCCTGATGCGCCTGCAAACCGACTATATCGATCTCTACCAGACCCACTGGCCGCATTACGACACCCCGCAGGAAGAAACCCTGCGCGCGCTGGATGATCTGATCCGGGCGGGCAAGGTGCGCTATATCGGCTGTTCCAACGAACCCGCCTGGCGCTTGATGAAAGCCATGTGGATCAGCGAGAAAAACAACCTCAACCGCCTGATCAGCTCGCAGCCGCCCTACAGCCTGGTCCGCCGCGCTGATTTTGAGCGCGAGCATGAGGCCGTCTGCCTCGATCAGGGCGTGGGCGTGATCCCCTACAGCCCGCTGCAAGGCGGCTTTCTCACCGGGAAGTACCGCCGCGATTCCACCCCGGACAGCGTGCGGGCGAGTGAATTGAAAAAGTACAGCACCGAAAAGAACTTCAGCCTGATCGACCTGCTGGAGGAGCGCGGAAAAGCGTGCCAGGCCACCGTCTCGCAAATGGCGCTGGCCTGGCTGCTGCACCGCCCGGCCATCACCGCCCCTATTATTGGCGCCAACTCGGTCGAACAACTGCGCGATCTGCTGGGAAGTGTAAATATTCAGCTGACCGCGGAGGATTATCAGGCCATCGATCAGGCCAGCGATTGGAAATAATTAGAATTGCAGCGTGGGGTACGCTTGCTTAGCAAGCGTACCCCACGCTGCAATTTTCTTTTTTCACTCAGGCTTTTAGCAGCCGCATGCCATTTACAATCACCAGCAGCACGGATGCCTGGTGGATGAGCATTCCACCCGCCATGTGCACCTGTCCTAACAGCACTCCCGCCAGTAGGATCGTCACCGTAACCAGCGCGACCAGCACATTTTGGCGAATGTTGCGTAAAACCGCTTTTGAAAGCGCAATCGCTTGCGGAATTTTCTGTAAGTCATCCGCCATCAAAGCAATATCCGCCGTTTCAATCGCGATGCCTGTACCCGCGGCGCCCATGGCGATGCCGATATCGGCTGCCGCCAGTGCCGGGGCATCGTTGATGCCGTCCCCAATCATGGCAACCACGTGACCTTCCGCCTGCAACTGGCGGATCGCGTCCAGCTTGCCCTCCGGGAGTAAATCGGCGTATACCTCGCTAATCCCGGCTTCTTTGGCAATCGCCTCGGCGGTCCTCCGGTCGTCCCCGGTGAGCATCACCACTTTGCGGACACCGTTCCGCCGGAGCCTGCCCACCATCTCCGCCGCGTCTTCGCGCATCGAATCGGCAATCCCCAGGATCCCAATCGTGTGTTGATCGAGCGCCACGATCACCGCTGTTTTCCCGCTAGCTTTCAAGCCGTCCAGTTTCTGCCGCGCATCCGGGGATATTTCGACGCCGAGATCCTCCATAAAGTTGACTGTGCCAACCGCGACCCGGTTTCCCAGATACGTAGCGCTTACCCCCTTCCCGGTGATCGTCTCGAATGTGTCCGGCTCGGGAGTCGGTTCAAACCGGCTGGCTTCCGCCAGAATAGGCCGCGCCAGGGGGTGCTCCGAGCTCACTTCAGCGATACTCGCCCAATGCAATAGGGCCATCTGATCCGCGTCCCATCTACCGCCAGATCGTACACCCGTCACGGAACCAGCTCCCACGGCCGCAGGCATGGTTTGCAGCACCAGAATATCCGTCAGGCGCGGCTTTCCCAGGGTCAGGGTGCCGGTTTTGTCAAACGCCACGGCGCTGATCTTCCCGGCATTTTCCAGGTACTCGCCGCCTTTGATCAAAATGCCCTTTTTCGCCGCGCGGCCGATCCCGGCCACGATGGAGATCGGGGTGGAAATGACCAGAGCGCCCGGGCAGCCGATCACCAGCAGGGTCAGCGAAAGCTCCAGGTCGCGTGTAATCACGAAAGCCAACCCGCTCAGAACGATGATCGCGGGGGTATACCAGCGCGAGAAGCGTTCGATAAAGCGCTGGGTGGGCGCCTTTTCTTCCTGGGCCTCCTCGACGCGCCGGATGATCCGCGCCAGGGTTGTATCCACGCCCACCCCCGTCGCGCGCACTTTGATCATCCCATTCTGGTTTACCGTACCCGCGTAGACCGGGTCCCCGGTGGTCTTCTCCTCGGGGATCGGCTCGCCGGTGATGGCGCTTTCATCTACTGCCGAGTGACCGTCAATTACCACACCATCCACCGGCACCTTCAACCCGGGCTTGATCAGCACCGTTTCGCCCAACACAACCTCTTGCGGCGCGGTTTCGACCTGCTGCCCATCCCGCAGCACCCAGGCGGTGACCGGCGCCAGATCCAGCAGTTCGCCCAACACCTTACGTGTCTGGCTGAGCGTGCGAGCTTCAAGATACGCCCCAAAGATGAACAGGAACGTCACCGCCGCCGCCTCCCAAAACTCGCCGATCACCAGCGCGCCGATTGTGGCAATGCTGACCAGCAGCTCAATACTAAAAGCGCGGTTGCGTAGATTAGCCCAGGCGCGCCGTACGATATCCGCGCCGGCCACGACCGCGGCGGCAGCCATGAACACATCCTGCCAGGCTGGCAGCCCAGCCAAATATCGAGCGGCCAGGCCCAAAACGATCAGGCTGCCGGAAATAATCGACAGCCCGGCCTGCCGCTGTCTGGGGTTACCCATCCACTGCTGGAAAATATTTATATACTTCATGCCTTCCTCACATGCTCGCCGAATAACGAGTTGATGTACTTTTTTAATAAACCGAAACGCGTGCTTCGTAGCCTATGGCGCGGATCGCCTTTTCCAGGTCTTCTCCGCGCACGCTTTGCGGGTCGTGCTGCACCTCGATCCGCCCGGTGTTGAAATGCACCTTGGCTTCCTCAACGCCCTCGACGGCCTTCAACGCTTTTTCAATCTTTGCCACACAGGAGGGGCAGGTCAATTCTTTACTGCGTAAAATGGTTTTCATTCTTCGTTTCTCCTTGTATTTTGAACTTCACAGCTACTATACCGGTCATTCCCTGCGGCTTCCATGATCCAGATCATTTAACCGCACCCTACTTACACAGAAAGGCCAATTTGCGGCGGATTGCGCCGCAAATTGGCCTTTCTGCGCATAAACGCGTTAAACCTTCTTGATCTCCACCCGCCAGACTTCCGGTCCGCGTTCGAGATACTCCCACTGAAATTGACCGGTATGCTCGGCCTGGAACTGGTAATACAGCGGTTTCGGGTCGTGATCGTTCACCAGCTCAAACCCCTGCCCGGACTCTAATTGTTCAAACGCCCCGAAAATCATCGGGTGGCGTTTCGCGGGCGGGGTCTGGCGTACATCAACTACGAGCATTTGGCTCATCGGAAGTTCCTCCAAATTGGAATTTCCACCAATATACCCTGGCCGCGCGCAAATGTCATTGATCCAGGTCAAATAAGGCTTATTTCTCCATCCCCAGCGCTTCCAAACGTCCCCGGTTGATCAAGGAAACCCACTGCCGTCCGCTTTCGATCAACCCGCTGCTTTGCAGCTGGCTCATCACCCGGCTCGCCGTCTCGGGAGTGGTGCCGGTCATTTCAGCCAGGTCATCGCGGGAAATGGGAACATCGATCAACAGCCCGTTTTCCTTCTCCAGCCCAAGCTTCTCGCCCAACTTCAAGAGCGCCAGCACAATGCGCTGCTCGACCGGTAGCGAGCTGAACTGTAACACGCGCAGGTTGGCCGCATTCAGGCGTTCCGACAAAATCGCCAGCGTCTTCAACGCAAGACCGGGATGCAGATCGAGCACCGCACGAAAGTCTTCCGAGCGGATGCTCAGCACGCAGGCCGAGGTCTGCGCCTGGGCAGTATCGGCGTATTCCCCTACCCCCAGCGTCGCCAGGTTGCCAAAGAATTCTCCCGAAGCCAGGATATCCAGCAGCACGTTCCGGCCGCTAGCGGCATGTTGCAAGAGCTTCACTTTCCCATCCGCGACCACAAACAGCCGTTCGGCCGGGTCGCCGGCGGAATAGATCCTGTCTCCCGGTTGGTAACCCGTCTCTACAAAGCGTTCGTTGATTTCTTTCAACGCTTTTGACGAAAGCCCGTCAAAAAAAGGCAGTTTTCCCAGGATCTTCAACCGCAAGTTAATCGAGCAGTGCTGCGGTTCGGTGGTGATTGTGTGTACCGGCGATTTTCGGCGAGGTTTCATCGTAGCGTCACATCCAGGCCAGGATAAAAATCAGGGTAAACAGGATACTGACCACCAGCTGGCGCATCCCAATCGCGATGGGTTTCACCCGTACCGCCGGATGAGAAATTCCCCAAAGCACTTCGAACCACTGGACGGCAAACGCCAGGGGCAGCCAGGGCGGGGTGAATGCGCCAATCGCCAAACCTGCGGCAAAGAGGAGTACGGCTGTGTTAAAAATAAGCGCGGGGATCCCCATTCTGAGGCGTTCTTTAACCTCCGGCATGCGGGTCAGCTTGCGCTGCTTGAGCCGCAGATAGGTATAAACAATCGAACCGGCAGTTTGCAGCGATACCAAAACCCACAATAACCACCCCAGCGGTTCATACCGGCCTATTCCGATCCAAAAAGCGGCCGGCGCGGCCAGGGCTAAGACCGCCCCACCCGCCAGCTCCACCAGCATTTGATGGCGCTCTAACCTGCGGCTCACCAGCCAGAGGTGCCAGCCAAAAACCGGCAGGGCCGGGACGGCTAACAGAAGAATAAACGCATTGCCAAGCCAAAGCAAGCCCGCCAGGGCCAGCAAACCCAATAAGGCATACACAACCAGCCAGAACTGCGCCGCTCCCAAATCCCCCTTTGGGCGCCGGCCGCTCAGCACTTTGACGATGATGGTAACCGGCTGGCGCACCAGAAAAACCGCCAGCGACGCGAGGATCAGCAGTCCGCTGGCAAAGGTTAGCCGCCCGCCCAAACCAAGCCCGATCGCAAGCGGGCTGAGCAAGAACACCCAGGCTCCGTGCTCCACAGGCAGCATAATATGAGCTCGCACCAGGGTTTTACGATTAGAAATGCGTTCAATTTCCACAGCTCCTCCAAATTAGCCCGGGAGATAATTTATCCTACCGCCTTCTCGCTGTTTATACCAGTTTCGGGAAAAGGTTTCTTTGTGCTGGCGCAATCCACTACACCTCGACCACGCCAATTCCAAAAGCGCCTGTGGGACAGGTATTTTCCTACAGGGTTTCTTTGTTATAATAATCATTGTAGATCAACATAATAAACGTTGAACGCGAGCGCTGGGGGATTGATTTGGACGCTGCATACCGTTCTTATAAAAAGCTGCTCGTATCACCCTGAATCCTATGCATCGATGAGCGATCACAATAGGAAATAAAATGATTTTTGCCAAAAAGAAACTCCGCCTGTTGTCCTTACTTAGCGTACTGTTTCTTTCACAGTGCTGCTGTATCGTCTTGCCTTTACAAGGACAGATCAAGCAAGAATTGCCAACCGTTGGGGAAATGATTCAGCAGATCGAGGGATTACTCCCAGAACGCTGGGGCGATGCCGCCTGGGCCATTAACATCGACCATATCGTGGTGCGGTAGCTTTTCATAAATGACCTGAGCCAGACCTGATTTCAAGAGAAATTGCCGATAAACAGTCCCAAAATGATTGTTGACTTTGTTTATAGTAATTGTTATAATCCCATTAATTGTATTAACAATACGTTGTAACCAAAAATTGGCATGTACCGCTTACTCATTTTCGCCCCTTCGCAGCCAAACCCGATAAGTCACCGATACCAAACAAAGAAAAGCGTATAACTGCCATTTTTTTATCTCTGAACAAATACAGATTATCCCTGGCGAATGAAAGTTCACAATTGCCAGGGCCTGATTTTTCTATCAAGGAGCACACCATGCTCAAGTTCAGGGAAACCACACTTATTCGGATTACAAAAACATGCAGGGTATATAGAAAACTGCACGACATATGAACTCCCTACCAGCGTAACCCCCTTACGTTTAGGAGGGTAGTTCTCCTCACTTCCCCCCTTACCGGTATCAGTAACAAATCCAATACCTCTACCATTACTGGCGGCATGCTTCGCAAGCCTCTGGAGGTTGAAAATTATGGAAACACGGCAATCTCCATCTGAAAGAATAGCGATCTATTCACAAGACGGTTTTGGTCTTGGCCATATGCGCCGGACCAGTTCTATTGCGCGTCAGATCTCGCGAATGCGTTCTGATGTAAGCATCCTTACTATTTCCGATTCTCAACTGGGTCAGTTCTTTCCCACTTCAAATAATCACGATTTTGTTAAACTCCCTTCGATTGTCAAATCCGGTCCCGGCAACTGGAAAGCATCTCATCTGGCGGTATCCTTTGAAGAAGTTCTTGAAATGCGCAAGCAGCTGATCAGCAGCGCGTTAAGAAGTTTTTCACCTCAAATTCTCCTGGTCGATCATATGCCGCATGGAGCCATGGGCGAACTCGTCCCCGCGCTCGATTCACTGCGCGAATCCAGAACGCCGCCCCAGGTTGTTTTAGGCCTGCGCGACATACTCGATGCTCCAGAGGTTACGATCAATCGATGGAATATCGAAGGCGCGTATGACGCCATCGAGCAATATTATTCTCGAGTCCTCGTTTACGGAATGCGGGATGTCTTCGATGTCGTCAACCAATACCAGTTCCCCGATTCCATTGCCAATATTGTCCGCTACTGCGGCTATGTATCGACGCCAGAAAATCCAACCGGCGCATCGCGCATCCGGGCCAGGTTCCTGGCCGGCACCTCCGCAAACACCCGCTTTATCGTTGCAATGGCCGGAGGTGGCGCGGATGCCTACCCCTTGATGAGCGTGTTGTTGGAATCGATCAAAGCCTTAAAAAAGGAACTACCGGTCGTTTTGGCGCTGATCACTGGCCCATTTATGCCCCCAGCGATGATCAGCGATCTCAATAAGAAAGCCAAACATATTCCTGTGCGGGTAATGGAATCGGTCGACGATACCCTCAGTTTCATTTCCGCCGCCGATCTGGTGATCGCCATGGCTGGCTACAACACCAGTGTTGAAATCCTGCGCATGAAAAAGCCGGCCATTTTGATTCCACGCTCTGGCCCAAGCGCCGAACAGCGCACCCGCGCCAGACTTTTTGCCGCAAGACACTGGGTTGATACGATCGACCCTGACGATCTGAACGCCGTAAACCTGAGCCAGATGATCGCTTCCAGGTTGGGGCGCACCTTTAAAGTCCAACCATTCACCCGCCCCGATCTACACGGGGTGGATGTTGCTGCCAATCAAATCATGGCATTGTTATCCCAGGAAAGCGAAAAGGAACCGGCGGGAATAACGTTCTAACTTTGGAATGGTATAAGGAGTTCGCGAACTTGCAGTTTGGTTTGAAAGTGAGAATAAAACGCTTGAAGAACAAAATACAACGGACGGGGTTATGACCATCCAAGAATCAACGTTACCCTCAGTCAACAAAAACGGAATCACAATGAGCGGGATGCAGCTTCAAGCCCGTGATCTGGAAATATTAGCTCCAGGGGGGATACACCGGATTTCCGGTGTATCCCTCCATGTCGAGCCGCATGAACTCGTTGCCGTGACCGGTTCTGGCCGCCTCGGAAAGTCACTGCTGCTTGAAGCGCTCGCTGGAATAAAGCCGCCATCCAAGGGGGATATTTTATTAGATGGCGTAGACCTTTACAAATACCGCAAGGTGTATCCATCCTACATTGGTTTCGTTCCACCTGAAATTTCGCTGCCCGAAAACCTTCGGGTACTTGAGATTCTCAATGATGAGGCCAGACTGCGGTTACCCCGCGACATTCCCCAAAAAGCCCGCCAGCAGCGTGTTGATGAGGTGCTCGAGCTCGTTGGCCTCCAGGCAGAAACACGCGCTTACCTCCGGTCGTTAAGCAGTTACAAACGCTGGGTAACCAGTATCGCCGTGGAATTATTGAACCATCCCGGCCTGCTTCTCATCAGCGAGCCTGTGTTGGCCCTGGACCCGGCGGAGGAAATCAAAGTTACCACCCTGCTGAAACAGTTGACCAAGCAGGGTCTGACGGTCGTTCAGGCGACGGATGTGTCCAGATGCGCCTTAATGGCCAATAAAGTATTGGTCCTGGCGCCAGATGGTACCCTGGCCTGGTTTGGACCAGCCGGCGATGCCCTTACCTATTTTAGCGATCTGCTGCAAGAAGAAGGAATTTTAGAAGAGGTCTTTTCGTATGATGACCTCTTGATCACTCTGGAAAACCCCCAGCTTTCCAAAGCAGAGCCCTGGTCGAAGCGGTTTCGATCCCAACCAGCCTATACCACATACGTCGATGACCCATTAAATGATAAACGGCCTGACCTTTTACTGCAGGATCGACCATTGAGCCGGTTCCGCGGGGCATCCAAAGAAAAAACGCCCCCTCCGAGGCAGTCTTCAGCTTCTGGTCTTGTAAAGTTTAATCTGCTGGCCAAACGTGCCATCCGCTTGCTGGCACGGGAACGGGCAGGGGTTTTTATGCTGCTAGCTCCACCGGTTGTCGCCCTGACCGACTTACTTTTATCTACCCCGTGGATGTCCGACCCGCTTCTTGGCGACCCCGGCCGTCCGCCGGTGGCATTGGGGCTGCTTGTCTTCTTGGAAATGATTCTGGCAGCGCTGCTCTTCCATAATGAAATTACGAAAGAACGCGTTGTATACCAACGCGAAAGTCGCACAACCCGCCTGACCTTCCCTTACATCTTGTCAAAAACCTGGGTGGCCTTCCTGCTGGCCATCTACATCGGCTTGTGTTGGACCATCATCCACTTCATCGCTGCCGGGTTGTTCAACCGTTTCGAATACTTCCCCGCCACCTGGATAACGCTAATTTTAGCGGCATTCATTGGCGGGATATTGGGATTAATTGCCTCTGCCATCGCTCGCCATGCACATACGGCTGTGATGTGGGTGCTCATCCTCATCATTCCTCAGTTGATCCTGAGTGGTTCCATTCTTCCCTTACCGCGCTTGAGTCCGTTGGCAATGCTGATCACGCAGCCCAATCCTGCGCGCCATATTTTTGAAACACTGCTTACATTGAGTGATTATGGGCAAGATATCGCCGCCGACGCCTGCTGGCAGCTTTCCGATGAAGAGCGCAGTAAGTTGACCGATGAGCAAAAGCAGAACTGCATTTGCCTTGGCGATAACATCTTCTCTCAATGCAGGTTTCCTGGCATCCACAAATTCTTCACGTTCGTCATCGAACAGCCCAAGCCTAATCCGCCTCCCGCGGATAATGAGCTGAACAATTTCCCGGTGCAGCCCCCGCTTCGCCAGGGAATGACGCCTGAAGAATACAAAAAGTTGGTAGATGAATACACCTCTGAGGTAGAGCAGTATCAAAACAGGTTAAGCACCTACAGCAGCAATTTTCAAAAGTACATGGAAAATCTTACCAACTGGCAAAGGACCCGGTCGCTGGTAATTGGAAATGCGGAGGGTGTAATCGGCCTTGCGCTTTCCGAATACGGGCACGGTCTGCAAGTTGATCCTATCCAAAAATGGTTAATCCTGATTGGGATGAGCCTGGTTCTGATCTTCGCGTTATTTGGGATTCAGTCGAGAAGGGGTTCTGTCATATGAAAAAGAATTGGATCACTGACCACTATGGCACGATTGTAATTCTACTAAGCCTCTTGCTGAGCGCTGCATGTGTACCACTGGTGCCGCGACCAGCTCCTACCCGGCAGGCGTTATCCACGGCACAAATTCCTTCCACCGGAAAAGTGCCTGCGGTGTTAGTAGACGACCAGGAGTACGATGGCACCACCGTTGTAGTAGCGCGTGTGGTAAGTGATGGACCAGGTTGGATTGCTATTCACCGCCAGGATGGGGAATCATTAGGCCCCCCGATCGGTTTCGCAAAAGTAGAAGATGGTGAGAACACCGATGTCGCCGTCAAAATTGACCCTCAGCAGGCCACTCCCCAAATGTATGCCATGCTGCATAAAGATGCCGGGGTGGTGGGAAAATATGAGTTCCCGGGGCCGGATATCCCTGTCTTATCAAAAGACGGTCATCAGGTTTCACCACCGTTCAAAGCCTTAGTGCACAACGCTACTACCGGCCTGACGCCCTCCATTGTGGTGACAAGCCAGCAGGTAGTCGATGGCAAGGTCAAGATCGACGAGGTCACGTCTGACGGGCCAGGCTGGGTGGCGGTGCATGTCCAGCAAGCAGATGGTACCCCCGGCACCGATATCGGTTTCACGGCTGTAAAGGCGGGCAAAAACCAGAACATTATCGTAACCGTCGACCCTTCCAAGGTGACAGCCATAATGTATGCCATGCTGCATACGGATGGCGGCGAGGTTGGCACGTATGAATTCCCCGGTCCCGATTCACCGGTTGAGATCAACGGGGTCATGGTCGCGCCGTCCTTCAATACCAATGGGGTTGCGCAAGCTGCTGCAACGGCTACCGGAGCACCCGCAGCGGCGCAGGCAACGGCTACCACGGCGCCAGCCGCGGCTGTCCCCGGCGCCACGCCGACCACCGCTGCCGATGATGGCATGGGTATGGTAATGGAGTCCCCCTCCGGTGATACCCCGTCATCCATTAAGATCTCCGACCAGCCGCTTGAGAATGGCATGGTGAAAGTTGACCAGGTAAATAGCAGTGGCCCTGGCTGGGTCGTCATCTACACCACGAACGCCAGCGTCCAGCCTGACCAGCCCATTGGTCAAGTAGCGGTGAAGGCCGGCCAGAGCCAGAACGTGATGGTACCGGTCGACCCCGCCAAAGCCAAAGGGAAATTGTATGCGCAGCTGCATGTTGACGCTGGCAAAGTGGGCACATATGAGTTTCCAGGACCGGATGCGCCGCTGATGGTCGGCGTGCAAATGATTGCGAGTGTCTTCCAAATAAACGAAGCCGTAGCAGCCCAACCGGGCGGCGAGCCCCAGCCAACGGCGATCGTCCCATCCATAACCGTAGCCGACCAACCCATTAAAGATTCGGCGGTAATCATCCCGCAGGTGGTCAGCAACGGAGATGCCTGGCTGGTGATCCACCGTCAGAATGGCGATGGGATTATGGGGGCAATGGTAGGTTATGCGTATGTGAAGAATGGCCTGAACACCAATGTTAAAGTGAAAGTAAACACCAACTCCACATCCAGCACCATGTATGCCATGCTTCACGCCGACCTGGGCGAGAAAGGAAAGTTGGAATTCCCCGGCGCCGATGTGCCGGTTACGGTGAACGGAAAAGACATCAACCCGCCTTTCAGAGTTACCTACAATAGCGAAAGCGATGTGGTTATCAACTTGAGTCTCGACACCGGGAATGGCGTTCATCTCGTTGATATTCGTGGGATGAGCCTGTACGTCTCTCTGAACGACACCCGCGGAAAAAGCAATTGCGATGAAGAATGCCAGAAAGTCTGGAAACCGCTCGTGGCAACCGGCCAGATCATTGCTGGCGCGGGCGTATCCTCAGACCGGTTAGGGGTAATCATTCTCCCCAATGGCTCCCGTCAGGTCACATACGCGAATGTCCCGCTGTATCTATATTCCAAAGATCTGAAAACGGGCGATATCAACGGCCAGGGCTTGAACGGCACCTGGTTCCTGGCGAACCCATAAACCGACCCTTGCCAGCTGCCTTTATGGAGAAATTCTATGGAATACCGATTTGATTTCGATGATCAACTGTCCGATCTGCCAATCGCCTTCGACCTGGATGCCGTCGCTCAAGTGTTCAAGGAAAAATTATTTGGACCAACCAGTACGGTTACCGTGCATAAGTTGCAAGACACAAAGTACCACCCATCCAAGCGCTGCAACACCACCTATGAAGTGGAGGTGGAAACGCCCGGCAAACCGATCTTCCAAACAATTGGCGTGCTCGAGTTTACCCCGGATGGCGTAAAGCCGCGCATCTATCTCGATGACCCTCGTTTACCCTGGCTCACCATGGCAACGGACCCCATTGAGATGCACAAACGCATCTGCGAGGCCTTGCAAAACTTTGAGAAGCAGAGCGGCGATATCCAACTCCTGGATATTGAACCTGTGCGCTACAAACCCGGGCTGCACTGCGTTTTTCGCTATACAGTGGACACATCTTCCGGAAAGCAGGTGTATTATGGCAAGTTGTTTTCTCACAACATCGATGAACTGATCAAAACCATCGCCGAACTGCACCAGACCAGCGAAGAGAACCTCGACTTGCCTCGCATACCGCGCCCGGTTGCCTACTGGCCGGATATGAATATGGTTTTGCAGCCGGCTGTGGCCAGCGGCGTCGAGTTTACCAAATACGCCTATGACACCAATTACCCGGCCGCCGAACGAGAGGAATGGATGCGCAAAGCGGGAGCAACCTTAGGCGCGCTGCATACCTCTACCGTGCCGGGCGAGCTGAGAACCATCAACGATGATCTGCGCGATCTGCATGAATACACCACCATGATGATCCGGGTAAAACCAAAAATGGCGGAACAGTACGAAGAAGCGATCCAACAGATCATCACCAAAATTGATGGTAAGAAAGAACCCCAGGCGGTCGCCAGCCATGGGGCAATGCGCACGGACCAGTTCATCTTGCAAGGCGACCGCCTGGCAATTATCGATCTGGATGGCTACTGCTGGGCCAACCCGGCCCGCGATCTGGGCAATTTCCTGGCATACCTGTGCTGGAAAGCGATCCGCCAGCCAGAACATGGCCAGTATGTAGAGCGAGCCGGCCGAGCCTTTTTGGAGGGCTACCTGGAAATCCAGCCGGATATCGACGAACACTGGCTTTCCATCTATCAGGCCGCGTCTCTGTTGAAAATCGCCGGCCGCCGCTTCCGCAGCCTGACGTTCCTCGAATGGCCGCTGGTCATTCACCTGATCGACGCCGCCTTTGCTACCCTAAAAGAAGATCTGGGCAATTGGAACTGGGCACCATTGAAGATCGCCGGGGAACCCTGATCGCCCATCTTGAGCACCTCCACCAGCAAGACCAAGTTTCCGGCCACCTTCATTGATAAAGAATTCCCGGCGTTATGGAGCGCGCTCAATGCTGAGATCATGAATGACGAGCTGACACCGATCCTCGAATCGTTTGTCTGCTCAGAAATTCCAGCCATCCGTGCGCCGGGCAAAACTGTTGGCTTACAAACCAGGCAAACGCGGCGTGATCCGCTACGAAATCGAGAGCGCCGATTGTCAAGAAAAAGGCCCGTTATTTGGAAAATTATATCCCGAGCCGTATCTCTGCGAGCGCGCCTACCGGGTGATGCACACGCTGTCGGAAGATGTGTTCAACAACCTTCCGAACCTGGGCGTGCCAAAACCATTAGGTTATATCCCGCAGCTTTCCATGCTGGTTTTTATCCCGGCCGAAGGGCAGTTGCTGGGCGAGATGATTTCTCATCACCGCCTCGACAGCCCCGAAGTGGTCCGCACCATGGAACTGGCCGGAGCATGGCTGGCCCAACTGCATACCCACCGCTTCCCGCTCGAAAAACAATTCAAGGTCGAAAACGAGATCGATAATATCCGCGAATGGGCTGATCTGATCAGTCAAAAATATCCAGACGAAGCCAGGGCAGTACGGCATATCGCCGCCTACCTGATCGACCAGGCAACCGCGCTCGACTTCGACGAGCATGTTCCGATCCATAAAGATTTCCATTACGAACATATCCTGGTGAACGGCGGGCTGAAAGTGTTCGATTTTGATGAGATGCGCCTGGGCGATCCCAATTTTGACCTGGCCCACTTCTGCGCCAACTTCTACCTGCTGGCTTACCGCAATCACAAACATACCGCGCAGTTCTCAGCTCTGCAAAATCACTTCTTCGACGCCTATGCCGACCAGACCGGCTGGTAGTTGACAGAAAAATTCCTGTTCTTCTACATCTATTCCTGCCTAAAAATTGCCAAGCAGTTGTGCAAACTGCGCGGTCCCCGTCCCTGGCCCGAAGGAGAAGAACAGCATGCCCAGGTCTGGTTGATGCTTGAACAGGGCTTGGCCACCCTTTCATATGCCAAGTCTCGCCGTAGTGCATGATCAAGGCGCGTTACCGATCGTTGAGTTTTCACAGATCCGGAGGTCAGGATGGTTGAAAGCGGAACGAATCAGCAAATCGGCTACATCCTCCGCAGCTATCCACGTCTCTCACAGACCTTTATCCTGAACGAAATCCTCGCATTGGAACAGGTTGGCGTGAATATTCACATTTTTGCGCTAACCGATCCACAAGAGGAAATCATCCAGCCGCAGGTCCAACAGATTCGCGCGCCTGTTCACTACCTGACCCGGGGTCCTCAAAACGCCTCTCGAAAGGCCTGGCAAGAGCATGCGAAGGTTTTCTGGCGCCACCCAATCGGATACATCCGCGCGCTGACTTATACCCTGCGGAAACACGAGATTGACAGTGGCTACACCAGCAGCAGCCGGATGGAATGTTTCAGGCTGGCGGTAAATTTGGCGCGAACGCTTGACCAATCAGGCAAGCAAAGCCATGCCCGGATCGATCATCTCCACGCGCATTTTGCGCACGACCCAACCTTCATCGCGCAGCTGGTTCACCTGATCACCGGCATAACCTACAGCTTTACCGCGCATGCGCGCGACCTGTTCCAGGTGCCGGTGACGGCCCTAACCGACCGCATCAACCACGCCACCGCGGTGGTTACCTGCTGCCAGAACAATCTCACCTACCTGAACCAGGTAGCGCCGGGGGAACAGAACAAATTCTCCATGATCTATCATGGCGTGAATGTCCGTCGTTTCCGCCCTCCAGCCAGATCAAAGGCAAAAGCGGAGCTTCCGCTGATTTTGTCGGTTGGGCGGCTGGTAGAAAAGAAAGGTTACCTGGATCTCCTCGCTGCTCTTCAACTGGTAAAAGCGCGGGGATACCGTTTTCATTGCGCTATCTACGGAGAAGGACCGCTTCAGCAAGAAATCAACCAGTCGATTGAGGCGCGTGGATTGACCGGTTGGGCCAGTCTGGAGGGAAATTGCGATCAAACGCAGCTCCTTTCAATATTTCAGAGCGCCACGGTATTTGCACTAACCCCCACAGTTACCGAAGATGGCGACCGGGACGGAATCCCCAATGTAATCGCGGAGGCGATGGCCGTCAGTCTTCCCGTGGTCAGTACCATAACCGCAGGCATCCCAGAACTCATCACCCATAACCAAAATGGCCTGCTCTATTCCCCGCACGATATCAACGGGATCGCCGCGGGGATTATCGAGCTCCTCGCTGATAAGAGCAAACGCGAACGGCTAGGAAAAGCCGCCCGGGCCAGGGTAATGGAGCAGTTTGATTCACATACGTCTGCCACTCTACTCAAAGAATTGTTTACCCGGAACATGCTGTCCCCGGAATATCGGGAACTTACTCAGTCAGAAGGGTTTGGATTCAGAAGTTAAGGATGGCTATGCGCCAAACTGTACAATCGAAGACCCGATGGATCTCTGCACTGCTCCTCATTGCCAGCCTGCTGGCCGGATGTGATCTCCGGCTCAACCCATCCAGCTTGCCAACCAGTGTGGTCGACCTGCCCTTTGGACAGACCAAGATATCGTTCAATGAGATTTTGTACGATTCCCGTCTGGAAAAGGTCATTGTTCCAGCCGCGGAAACAGGCGCGCTGGCGCTTGTCGACCCGGTCACGAAAAACGCTCAGGTGATTGAAGGTTTTACCAGCCGGAATGGGCAAACGGAGACCGCATCCAGAATCGGCGCTACCTCAGCCGCGGTGGCAAAGGGCTTGATCTTCGCGCCAGACCAGGCGGCACGGAAAATCAACATCATCAATCCAGAGACAGGGCAAATTGTTGGTTCTGCGGGCACAGTGGATGCGCCCGAGTATATCCGTTTCGTTTCCGCCACGAACGAAATATGGGTAACTGAACCCGAAGGGCAGCAGATCGAAATTTTCAAACTATCCTCAGAACAACCCCCAAAACTGAATAAGTCCACCTCCATTAAAGTACCCGATGGGCCAGTAGGGCTGCTTATTGATCGCACCCGCGGGCTGGCGTTTACAAACCAACCCACCGTTGGAGCGACAGCCGTGATTCAGGTTATCACCCACAATATCATCTTCAATTGGGGAAACGGCTGCTCCAAAGCCCGGGGAATGGCGATTGATGAAGAGGCAGGCTTCCTTTTTGTGGCTTGCAACGAAGGCAAAGTGGTGATGATGGATATCAACCACAATGGCGCCCAAATCACCAGTCAAAGCTACGGCGGGGATATCAATTTAATTGCCTACAACCCGCAGAAAAAACACCTCTATCTTCCCAGCGGGGCAAGCGCCATCGTCGCAATCTTTGCAATCGTAGACTCATCTACCTTGCCTACCCCAACCACATCTCCCAAGGCGACCCCAACGACTGAGGGAGAGGCTGCCACGCCCGTGCCTGCTTCCCCGTTCATCCTCAAGCGGTTGGGGACTGCCGATACGGCCCTGAAAGCCTCCTGTATCACCACAGACGACCAGGCGAACATCTGGGTTTGCGATCGCAATAAAGGACGGCTGTTCTTGATCCACGATTCATTTCCAACCGGCGGATAGAAGAATGTCAGATTACCGGAAAAAATTTGAGAGAATTGATTTATGAGCAAATCATCAAAGGATAAGAAACCTGCGGGCGAACAGGTCAATATGCTTCGCATGATCCGACTCATTGGACGCTTTATGGGCGGGCAAACCCACCAGTTCACCCTGGCCGGCCTGCTGCTGGCCTTTGAGGCGGTCACTGCTGTTCTGATCCCGCTGATTGGTGCTTTTGTAATCACCTACCTGACCCTGCGCCTGTCGCAAATCGATGGCAAAGCCATCCAACCGCCCCTCAGCCCACTGGGCAGGCTTGGACTCCCCAACTTAATAAACGCCGATGTAGACACCATCCTGCTGGTAACCCTCGGCATCGTGGTCCTGACCATGATCAACAGCCTGGCCGATTCGATAGCCGAGATTTACCTGGCCAAAGGTGGCCGCAGCCTGGGCTACAACCTGCGGGTTTCGCTTTACTCCCATCTCCAAAAGCTGTCCCTGGCCTTTCACGACCAGCGCCGCACCGGCGATATTATTACCCGTGTTACCTCGGATGTCGCGGCGCTGGAAGATTTTATCGTTTCTTCCTTATCGGACTTCGTAGGCAGCGTGCTATTGATTAGCTTTATCCTGGTCGCGATCATTATTAATGCCTGGCAGGTCGCACTGGTGGCTGCGGTGATTATTCCAATGATGGCGTTGGTCTCGAATTACTTCACCCAGCGCATCAAAGCGGCCTCGAAAAAACGGCGGGCCAGTGAAGGTGAATTAGCTTCTGCCGCCCAGGAAATGCTTACCTCCATTCGCGTCATTCAGACCTATGGTGCGGGAAGTTATGAACAATCCCTTTTTGCCGAACAAAGCCAAAAGGCCATGAATGCAGCCCTGGAAGCCGCCGCGTACCAGGCCCGCTTTAGCTGGGTCGTGAGTGTTTTGGGCGCGGTTTCCACCGCGGCGATCATCTGGATGGCTGTCTACCTGATCTTTCGAGAGCCGATCACCGCCGCCGGGATTGGTCTCCTGTCCGCCTACATCAAGTATATCCAGGATATGTTCAAACCTACCAAACGCATCATTGCCGGAGTGGAATACCTTCAGCAAACTGTACACCAGCGTTGAACGGATCAGCGACTTACTAGATTTGAAACCCGCCGTTCAGGATGAACCCGGCGCACTCGATGCCCAACAATTCCGCGGGCAGATCGAATTTCGCAACGTGTACTTTGCCTACCCGGGCATCTCAACACAAGGCGACGCAAAACCTCGGGCCGCGCTGAAGGATATCAACTTTACAATTGAACCCGGCCAGGTAATTGCCGTAGTGGGTTATACCGGCGCCGGAAAGAGCACGATTGTCCAGCTTATTCCACGCCTGTACGACCCGGCATCCGGTGAAGTGCTGATCGATGGGCATAATATCAAAGAATATACTCTCGATTCGCTGCGCTCTCAGATCAGTATGGTGCTGCAAGAATCCATTCTCTTCAGCGGTAGTGTGGTTGAGAATATCGCCTACGGGCGTCCAGATGCCACCGGAGCCGAAATCATCGCGGCTGCCAAACAGGCCAATGCCCACGAGTTTATCGAGAAGTTTCCAGAAAGCTACTACACCATGCTGGGCGAGCGCGGGTCCAACCTTTCCGGCGGGCAGCGCCAGCGTATCGCCATTGCCCGCGCATTCATTCGCAACACTCCGATCCTCGTAATGGATGAGCCGACCACCGGCTTAGACGCCGAATCATCCGACCTTGTGCTGCGCGCCCTGCGCAAATTAATGCAGGGCAAAACGACCATTATCATCTCGCACGATCTGAACCTGATCCGCAACGCCGACAAGATCCTGGTCATTAAAGCCGGCGAGATCGAAGAAATGGGTACGCACGAGGAACTGCTGGGTACCGGCGGCTTATATGCCAGTTTATATACCAAGCAGTATGGGCCAACCGAGGTCAGCAAGGCAACCGGGCTGTCCGCGGAAGTATTGATCCCACAATCCGGGAATGGGAAACGCCAGGCGGAATTGGAAATTGCCATGAAAAACTTACTTGAAAAGATGGATTACGATTTACCTCACAGTGAACATTTTCTGCAAAAACTGCCTGCTTTAGCGGAAGCTTTCGACGCGGACAAAATGAAGGGTATTTTGCAGGGAATCTTGTTTGACCGGTCAAATTCTGCGTACACCATCACGGAATGCGAGCCCGGAAAAGCCATTTACCTGGCGAACCATCAATGCAATATGCAGTTCGATTTAAAAATTCAAGAGAATGCCACCGGAGAAGTTTTCAATGCGCTGGTGAACGCGCATCTATTCCCCGAGCTTGCCGATTGCAAAATGTTCTTGAAGAAAAACCTGATCCCGATCATGCGCCAGATGAACGGGCGGCCGGAAGTCAAACCTTTTTCGAGGCCTGCCGCGGTCATCGAACCCCTAAAAATGGTGATTTCGGTGTTCCCGATGGATGGAATGCTGCCGACCCTGATCGCCGCTACAGACACCCGCCGCATGGTTGAGATTTTCAACGATACCCTACCTGAAGCCCTTTCTGGGGAATACTCCATCAATAAAGTCCAACTGGATCTGGCGCATTACGGGCGCTACCAGCGCTGCGTTTTGCGCTATAAATTGGACGGAGAGCTTGCCGATACCTATGAGCAGCAGCAGAAAATTGTCTACGGGAAGGTCGATGCGGATGGACAGGGCGGTCTGACGGTACAGGTGATCAGCGCGCTGCGAGAAAAGCTCCGCGAGCCCAACCTCCCCTACTACTTCCGCGTGCCCATGTCCTATGGCTATCTGCCCGATCTCGACCTGTTGCTAATGGAAGCGCTGCCTGGCGATCCGGTGATCAAACGCCTGATTAAAGAAGGCAAAGATGACAGCGGCACATGGCAGGAAAGCAATTTCACCGTTGAAGAGTCGATGGCAGTCTGCGCCCGGATGCTGCTCACACTGCACAGCTCTGGAATAAAGCTGGGGCGGCGCAATTCGCTGGAAACAAAATCCGGGTCAGTAAAAGAAGAAATCCGGACCGTCCAGCAGGTGTACCCGGAATTAGGCGATCAACTCTGCAACTGGATGGATGAGATTTTGGAGTATGCCCAGGAATTTCCACCCATGCCCCTCTGTCTCAGCCACGGAGACTACACCTATACGCAGCTCATTTTTGATGGCAAACAAGGCGGCCTGGTCGATTTTGATACCATCTGCCAGGCCGAGCCGGCACTCGACCTGGGCCAGTTCCTGGCGTACCAGCGCTTGACCATCCTGAAGGATCATCCCTCGCTGCACGATGCCGTTGATCGTCTTTCCGAAATATTCCTGGATACCTATATCGCTGAAGCGCGCGGGTGGGTGCATGATGAGCAGTTGCTGCGAGCGCGTGTTTCCGTTTATGAGCTGATCAGCTTAATTCGACTGATGCTGCACAGCTGGCAGAAGTTCAAGGGCAGCCGGTTGAAACTGGCCCTTTCCATTTTCGAGGAGCGATATAAATGGCTGAAACAGGTAAGTTAATGACCCAGCGGCAGGACAATATCATCTGGAAAGGTCTACAGCAGTTTGCTGCCCTCCCCGGTTGGCTTGCCCTGGCGCGGAATTCTCAGCGGGTCTGTCAAGAACTGACCCAGTCTGCCCCTGAGTTTCGAACCCAGGCCTGGGAGCTAAAGAATTGTGATGTTGGCCATATCCGCTATAAAACCGATTTCTGGACCGCGCTGTATACGCTCACTGTCCGCAAGCCAGGCGCGGCCAGCGATACCATCATAAACTTGCAGGGCCGCATCTACCCACCTGGAATCCTGTCAGGTAACCAGTCATCTGTCGAGGGCAGTCTGGGCATGGATGGTTGGCTGGCCCGTCTTCCGGCGATTAATCTCGAACTGCGCGCCCTCGAACCCGAAAGCGTTCTCTCCGCGCTCGAGGCGCTGTCCGACCCGCAAGAATCGCGCCGGCTGCTCGAAGACAGCATTCGTGCCAATTCCGCTGCTTACCGGGATTTTAGCATCAAAAATTGCACGCCGAAAATTGTCCGCTATAAACCCGGCAGCCGCTGCACAATTGTCTATCACCTGGAATACGACTCAAATCTTTCCCGCCCGCATTGGCCCGAACTGGTGGTCGCTAAAACCTACCGGGGCGAGAAAGGCTTGAATGCATTTGAAAGCATGTCGGCGCTGTGGAATTCCCCACTCGGTTCGAGCAAACTGGTGAAAGTGGCCGAGCCGCTTGCCTATCTACCCGAAATAAAAGTCCTGGTTCAAGGTCCCATTAAGGAAGAGCAAATCCTGAAAGACATCCTCTCTTCCGCAATCCTATCCCCCTCGCCAGAACGCCTATCCGAATTGGCTGCTTATATGCGCAAGACTGCCGCGGGTCTGGCCGCGCTCCATAATTCCGGGATTAAGATCGGCCGCCAGTGGACCTGGGAAAATGAATTTGCCGAAGTGCAAAACCAGCTGGACCGGCTGTCCATCGCGCTGCCCGAGTTGAAAGAAGCCGCTGCTCCCCTGCTCGAGCGGCTCAAACAACTCGCATCAGATACGGCGCCCGATCCCCTGGTGCCCAGTCATGGCTCCTTCCGCCCTGCCCAGGTACTTTTGAATAAGGGCGAAATTGGCTTTATCGATTTTGACTCATTCTGTCAATCCGAACCGGCCAATGATCTGGCCCTGTTCCTGGCCGCGGCATTCAGTATTGCGCTGGACCCCGCCGAATCAAATGATGAGGATGCGGTGCGCCAGCCGCTGGAACCCGTCACCCGCCAGGAGCGCTTTGATACCGTTATGACGATCCACGATGAGTTCATCCAGGCCTATCAGCACCATTATCCAGTGACCTACCAGCGCGTGGTCCTTTGGGAAGCGCTGGATATCTTCACGTATGTTTTGCATGGCTGGACAAAAATAAAAGTCGGTGAGGTCGAAGATCTAGCCGATCAAATGGAACGTTTCCTTTTCACGCACCGGGTCATCGAACCGCGATGAACAGCGAAACCGTTCTCAATGGCGCCGCCGGACTGGCAGGAATCCAATGGGCCGTCAGCGGCCAGCCGGCGCGCAGGCTGCTGCGCACACAGCTGACCAGGATGCTCGAGCCGGGCAGTACGTTTGGACCCTTGCACCTGACCCGCGCAAAATATAAACCCGGCCGCAAACTGCTGGCCTACTACACCCTCGTTGTAACCGGCCCGGAAACCCGGCACAATCGCACCGTGCCCCTGGCAGTCGCCTGGATGCCGCCCGATACCCTTCCCCCGCAAGAAACACCCGACCAACCAGTACAAGAAATGCAGGCAGAAGCCCGCCAGCAGGGATTGCTTTCACCCTTCCTTCATCTTCAACAAGATATCCCCGCGTGGGGGCTGCGGTTGCAGGTTTGGCCGCTTGATCCGGATTTTCCGCAGCTGGTCAGGTTGGGCAGTCCGGCCCATGCTGAGCAGCTGTTCCATTCCGCCGGGGTAAAACTTGCCCTCGCTGGGGAAGACTGCGTCAAAATTACCCCGATCCGCTACCGCCCAGGCGAGCGGCATGTTTTACGCTACCAGATTGACACAAACAGCGATTCGCCGGTTCAAGAACGGTTATATGCCAAACTTTACCCGGATGCAAACGCGGCAGCCAGAGCCAACCGCATTGCGGACCGGGTGGTAGGTTGGCTTGAACAGAGTATGCCCGGTTTCCATGGCGTAAGGCCGGCAGGCATGAGCGCAGAGGATAGTGTCATTCTCTACCCGCATGCTCCTGGTACCCCATTGTCGCAGCAGTTATACCGCTCGCCGGTCTGGCTTTCTCGCCAGTTCAAGCTGGTTGGCGCCGCGCTGGCCTGCTTGCACCGTGGACCCCAATCCCTCACCGAGGATCTGAAAGAAAATACGCTGGAAAAAGAGATAAAGGTGATCAGGCGTGCCAGCGAGCATGTCCAGGCCCTGCTGCCCGACGCGGGCGCTGTCATCCTGCGCATCCTGGAACGCGCTGAGCAGCTTCACGCTCGCCTCCCCCACGAGACTCCAACGTTCACCCATTCCGATTTCAAATCCGACCACCTGCTGGTCAGCGCCTCCGGAATGACCTTGATCGATTTTGATACCTGCGCCCTGGCCGACCCAGCCCTCGATATCGGCAAATTCCTGGCCGACCTGGAATGGTGGTACAAACGCACCGGTGCGGCGGGCCTTGAACAATCCCAACAGGCTTTCCTGGCGGGCTACAACAATGAGGATGAAAACGGGCGCCTGGCGCGTGCCCGGCTTTACCAATCCCTCATACTGGCAAAAATCACTATTCGCCGCGCGCGGCTGTATTCGAAAGATTGGGCATCCCTGACGATGAATTTGATTCGCCGGTCCGAAGAAATTCTGGACAGCGTTCCGGTGAGATAACCAAAGTAAAAAGCTATCAAAAATGTAAATATAATCTGGGCATCGATCCAGAAAAACACGGGTAAAATAGAGTTATCTTATCCGTATATTGGTATTTCTTCTGGAAAGAAGCTTATTTATGCGTATTTACATCATTCGCCACGCTGACCCGGATTACGAGAACGATACCATCACCCAGACCGGTCACGAACAGGCCCAAATCCTGGCTCAATATCTCGACACCCTGAAAATTGATGAAATTTATGCTTCCCCACTGGGAAGAACACAAGCTACCGCCCGCTATACCGCGGACCGGTTAGGTTTGCCCGTGAAAACTGAGTCGTGGTTGCGCGAGTTAGAAGGCGTCTGGATAAAGGATCTCAATCGATCCGTTGCTGGAATTGCCCCCGTCAAACAACCAATCGAGCAAAGCCTTACCGAAGCGCGCTCCAATCTGCAGTTCTACCAGCCCGACCCATGCCTGATGGAAGAAAATATGGCCCTCATCCGCCGGGGTTCAGATTCGTTTATGCGCCGGCAGGGCTTTTTGCGCAGCGAAGAGGTTTACCAGGTGGATCACGAGAACCGCAAAGCCGTCGCCGTATTCACGCACATGGGCGTGGGTCTGGTGTGGCTGGCCCACTTACTCGACATTCCCCTGCCCATGATGTGGTCCGGGTTTTTCCTCCATCCTGCCTCCATTACCACTGTCCTGTTGGATGAGCGCGCCCCAGGCTATGCGGTTCCGCGCTGCCTTGGGTTGGGCGATATTTCCCACCTGAATACGTCCGGCTGCTGTCCCCTGCCGGTCGGCATGTTCGCCAACACCTATTAAAATTATAACAAACAGGCAGTACGCGCGATAATATGGCGCAGATTGCCTGTCTAGTGTGAGATATTGGCATCCCGCGGCACGACATGTGCCGCGGGATGCCAATATCTCACAGAAAATCTTTTCTCCCCCTCTTCGCGGAGCGAAGTTACGGCCGGGGGGAGTGGAATGGACAAGGTAACGCATCCTGCAATTTAGATGCGTTTACCCTACCCATTTTGTTTCCAGTTGAGTCCAATCTCTAAGTATGATATATTGGAAACGTCCCAATTAAAGAGTCCGTTGCCTTTTTCCCAAGGAGTTGGCCTGTGTACTATAAGGTATTCCTGGTTGAGGATGAGATTGCTACCAGAGAAGGTATCCGCGACAATGTCGATTGGAAATTTTTCGGCTTTGAATTTTGCGGAGAGGCCCCGGACGGGGAAATCGCGCTGCCCCTTATCGAGGCTGCTCAGCCAGATTTGCTGATCACCGACATAAAAATGCCTTTTATGGACGGCTTGCAGCTGTGCAAGATCGTACGCGAACATCTGCCGTGGATGAAAATCATCATCGTCAGCGGCTATGACGATTTTCGCTATGCCCAGAGCGCCATCAAACTGGGCGTGACGGAGTACCTGCTGAAACCCATTGGCGTGCAGGAAATGCAGCAGGTATTGGTCAAAGTCGCTGCGGTATTGGATCAGGAAAAGAGCGACCGGGCGTATATGAAACAGCTGCGCAGCCAGGTGGAAGACAATCTCTTCCTGCTGAGAGAAAAATTTTTACTCCGCCTGGTATCCGGCGGCGAATCCTCCATTGCCGCGATCGAACAGAGCCAGCAGCTGGCGGTCAACATCCTTTCTCAGTATTACCAGGTGATGCTGTGTAAAATCAAATCCAGCGATGGCGTCAAACCCTTTGACTACCCTACCTGCCAGCAGGTCGAGAAAATAATCCTGGGCCTGATCGGCGCGAATCAGAGCGCGCTGCTGACAAAAAAAGATATGGATGAATTTGTTCTGATTTTCAAAGGGGACAACCTGGAAGAGCTTGAACAAGAAAGCTCCTTCCTGGCCGGGCTCATCCAAAATGATGTGGAAAGTAAAACAAACTGCAGGCTGGTAATTGGTGTTGGCGGAGCCCAGCAGCGCCTGGGCGACCTCTATCGTTCTTTTACCGAGGCCCTGGTACAGCTAAAAGGGAAATGGGAAGACTTTGATTTCAGCGAGCTGCAAAGACTCGACCGCGCTGCCCTGATGCATTATTTGGAGGACGGCCGGGCCGAGGAATTTGATGCTTTTTTTGATACTTTCATCCGGCCACTCGGTGAAGCGGCCTTACGCTCAGACCTGCTGAAACATTACATCCTCATCGATATTATTTTTACCGCCGCCCAATACATAAGCGACCTGGGTGGTAATGTGGACCAGCTCATCCCTGAAATCAACCGCGGGGATGAATTTCTGGCCGCGATCCAGACACTGGATGAAATCCGCGCGGAGACGAAAAAGCCGCTCACCACCGCCCTTACCTATCGAGACAGCCAGGTGAATCACGACCGGGCTACCAGCATAAGCCAGGCCAAAACGTATATCAACAGCCACTTTTCCAATTCAAACCTGTCTTTGAATGAAGTCGCGGCGCAGGTAAATTTCAGTCCAAACCACTTTAGCGCTGTTTTCACCAGTGAAACAGGCGAAAACTTCCGCGATTACCTGGTCCGGACCCGCATGGAGCAGGCAAAAAAAATACTGCGTACCACCAATCTGAAAGTCGCGGAAGTGGCGGTCCGGTGCGGGTACAATGACCCGCATTATTTCAGCATAATCTTCCGCAAGAATACAGGCCTTCCTCCCCAACAATTCCGCGCAATGGCGAAAGAAAAAAACAAGGCGTGAAAGATGAATATTGAAATGGCAACCGGTGAACCGATCCCAGGATACATGGAAAAGTTCATCAACTTCTTTTCCAAAATACACGTATCCCTGCGATCAAAAATGCTGTTCTCCTTTATGACTGTGATCATATTGTTAGCCATCATGAACACGGTGCTAATCCTGGAAGTCGTGCGTTTTAACCGTAAGTATGATGCCATTATTACCAACATCACCACTGCCAATAATCTGAACGGTTATATAAAACCGGCCATCGACGCGGAAATGTGGGATATTGTCGCCGGGAAAAAAGAATTTAAGGATGGCAGCCAGTATCAGATCATCGCCCAGGTAAACGGCCAGGTTGAGTCGATGATCGCGAATGCAAGCTCCGACAAATCGCGCATTAAACTGGAAGTCATCCGCCGGACGATGAATACCCTTACCCGTTATGTTGATAAAATGGGCGCGCAAATCGAACAGGGCAGCCGGGTCGCAGAAAATCAGCTGGTTCTGGAGAACATACGCGGCGTTTCCGATGTGGTTGAGAGCAGCGTCCAGGATTTTATGCTGGATGAGGTAAAACAGGCCGAACAAGAATATAAGGAAAACCAGAGCCGCTTCACGCGCCTGGTTCTGTACTATTTGATTCTGCTTCCCTGTGTGATTGGGTTTTCCTTTGCGGCGGCCTGGGTCATCTCCGCCAGTATTTATCTGCCAATTAAAAAGCTGCACGATGTGACCACAACGATTACCAAGAATGATCTGCAAGCGCTTGTGACCAGTAAAAATGTCGACGAAATCACCGAATTAGGCATGAGCTTCAACATCATGATTGGCAAAATCCGGCAGCTGCTGGATGCCAAAATCAAGGAACAAGAAAATCTGCAGAAGGCTGAGTTAAAGGCCTTGCAGGCTCAAATCAACCCTCATTTTCTCTATAACACGTTGGATACCATCGTCTGGATGGCCCAATCCAACAAAATGGAACAGGTGATCAATATCGTACGCGCCCTGTCCAGCTTTTTCCGCATCGCGCTTAGTAAAGGCCAGGACTGGATCACCATTGAGCAAGAGATCGAGCACGTGCGCTGCTACCTGACCATCCAAAAGATGCGCTACCGCGACATTCTCGATTATCGAATTGAAGTCGACGAAGATATTCTAAACGGAACCATCTTGAAACTTACCTTGCAGCCCCTGGTCGAGAATGCCCTATATCATGGAATTAAGAATAAACGCAGCGGTGGGCTGATCACCATCCATGCCAGGCGCGCGGAAAATGACCGCGTCCTGCTTGAAATTGAGGACAATGGCGTAGGGTTCACCCCTTACCGTCTGTCCAGGATAAAAGCCGCCATGGATGATGACAGTACAGAGGACTTTTCATTTAAAGAGAGCGGTTTTGGTCTTGAAAACGTAAATAAGCGCATCAAACTGTATTACGGAAAAGAATATGGTCTTTCCGTACAGAGCCGGTTTCAAGAAGGCACCCGCGTCACCGTAACCATCCCCCTGCTCGACAGTCCGGAACAGCCCCAAACCGAGGAGCGCGTGTCGTAATGATGCTTTTAAAAAAGATTTTATTGTTTCAAAAATACGTTTCTCCGAAAACGATTGGCAGGCTTTTGCTGATCCTGATGCTGGTTTCCGTTTCATCCTGCAGCCAGGCCAATAAACCGAACCCACCGGACACGAACCAGACCTCCCAAGAAGTTGGGCGGAAAAAGACATATAAGGATTTAGTGGTTGGCTTTGCCCAGGTTGGGGCGGAGAGCGAGTGGCGTACTGGCAACACGCGTTCGATCAAAGAAGCCGCCGACAACCTCGACGTGGAGCTGATCTTCGCGGATGGCCAGCAAAAGCAGGAAAACCAGATCATCGCCATCCGCACCTTTATCGCCCAGCAGGTAGATGTGATTGGCGTTTCCCCGGTCGTCGAAACGGGTTGGGAATCGGTTTTTCAGGAAGCTAAAGATGCTGGCATCCCGATCATTTTAGTCGACCGCCAGGCCAATGTACCGCAGGATATGTACGCTACCCATCTCGGCTCAGACTTTGTTGAAGAAGGCCGCAACGCCGCCAGGGTAATGGTGAAACTTCTTCAGGGTAAAGGCAGCATTGTCGAGTTGACCGGTACATCCGATTCCGCCCCCGCCATTGACCGGTACCACGGGTTCCGGGAGATCCTCAAAAGCTATCCCGGAATGCATATTATTGCTTCGGAAACCGGCGACTTTACCCGTGCCTTAGGCAAAGAAGTGATGGAAAATATGCTCAAGCAGTATGGGAAAGATATTGATGCCCTTTACGCGCACAATGATGATATGGCAATCGGGGCCATCAATGCAATTGAGGATTATGGCTTGAAACCGGGCAAGGATATAAAAATCGTCTCAATTGATGCCACCCGCGATGCTTTCCAGGCCATGATCGACGGCAAACTAAATGCTACCGTGGAATGTAACCCGCTGTTAGGAGCAAAATTTTTCGAGCTGGCGCTGCAAGTGGTAAATGGCGAACCGGTGCCGAAATGGATCCCTTCCATGGAATCCATCTACTACCCGGATAATGCGGCACAGGTGATCCTGACCCGGAAATACTAGCGTTTCGAACCATCATAAAAGAATTAACCCTGATCGGAAATAAATACACCCTGAATGCGCAGGGTGTATTTATTTCCGTATCATTTTCACCTGATCGCATAAAGAATTGAATTAACAATTAAAACCGTTTTCTCTATGATAGATGTAGCCCGCTAAATCGGTTGCGCATCATATCCCACATCACCTGTAGTTGAAAAAGGAGTTAAGGAACCATGAAGAAGCTCGCAATGTTTGCAGCAGTGATCGTTATGGTACTGTCCTTGTTTGGCTGCGCCCCTGCCAAACCCGCCGCCCAGGCCCCAGCGGCCGCCGGAAAGAAAGAGTACAAAGATATGACTTTGTGCTACCCACAGCTTGGCGCAGAGAGTGACTGGCGCACGGCGAACACGGCTTCTTTCAAAGAAACCGCTGAGAAGCTTGGCATCAAGAAACTCGTCTTCTCCGATGCCCAGCAGAAACCAGAGAACCAGATTTCCGCCGTTCGCTCCTGCATTCAGCAGGGTGTGGACGTCATCGCCCTGCCCCCAGTGGTAGAGGATGGTTGGGATGCCGTTCTTACGGAAGCCAAGAATGCCAAGATCCCCGTAATCATCGTTGACCGCTCCGTCAAAGCCGACAAATCCCTGTATGCCTCTCACATTGGCTCGGACATGGTTTTGGAAGGCAAGAAATCGGGCGATGAGATGAACAAACTGCTCCCCAGCGGTGGCAATATCATCGAGCTCAGCGGCACCACCGGCTCCGGCGCTGCGGTTGGCCGTGCAAAGGGCTTCCGCGAAACCCTCAATGCCAACATCAAGATCCTTGACTCCCAGACGGGTAACTTCACCCGCGCGGAAGGCAAGCCTGTAATGGAAGCCTTCTTAAAGAAATACGCCGGCCAGATCCAGGGCGCCTTCATCCACAATGATGATATGGCGATCGGCGCGATCGAAGCTTTGAAAGCCGCTGGTATGAAACCCGGCGACATCAAGATCGTCTCCGTTGACGGCACCCGCGGTGGTTTCCAGGCCATGATCGATGGCTGGGTACAGGCCGACGTGGAATGCAACCCGCTGCTTGGCCCGCAGGTATACGAAATGGCCCTCAAGCTCATGAATGGTGAGACCATTGAGCGCGAAGTTCTGACCAATGAAACCGTGTACTTCCCTGACAAGGCCGCCGAACTCCTGCCTACCCGCAAGTATTAAACCGCGTGTTTTGAACAAGATTTACGAATAGCGAATATATAATAGAGAGAAGCGGTGTTGCAGCTAACGCCGCTTCTCTTCGCAAAATCCAGCACAGGCGAACCAGGGAATACGAGGCAGGTACAATGACCGAACCGCTCAATATTTTAAATGCCAAAGGCATAACCAAATCCTTCCCCGGAGTAACCGCCCTCGAGGATGTCGATTTCACCCTGCGCAAAGGGGAAATCCATGCCCTGATCGGCGAAAACGGCGCCGGTAAATCCACGCTGATCAAGGTGATCACAGGCGTTGAGCACCCCGACCGCGGCTTTGTCGAATTCAACGGTCAGCGAGTGGAGGTGCATTCCCCCCAACACGCCCAACAAATTGGTATTTCCACGGTCTATCAGGAAGTAAATCTCTGCACCAATATCTCCGTAGCGGAAAATATCATGTTGGGCCACGAGCCAAAGGCGTGGTATGGTGGGCTGCACTGGGGCAAAATGAATCAGATGGCCAGGCAAGCGCTTGGCCGGCTTGGAATAGACATCGATGTTTCTCGCCCGTTGGGAACCTATTCTGTCGCCATCCAGCAGATGGTGGCAATTGCTCGTTCGTTGGAATTTGCCCTGGCGAAAGTTCTGATCTTGGATGAACCAACATCCAGCCTGAATGTAAACGAAACCAACCAGCTCTTCGGGGTAATGCGCACGCTAAAAGACCAGGGAATTGGGATTATTTTTATCACCCACTTTCTGGACCAGGTATACCAGGTAGCCGACCGCATTACCGTCCTGCGCAATGGCAAGCTGGTGGGCAGCTTTGATACCGCCTCTCTCCCGCAGCTTGAACTAATCGCTAAAATGCTGGGACGCAGTTTATCCGAACTGGATGAGATGGCGAAAGGGAAAGCCAAGCGCGAGATGAGCGGCCAGGCCGCCAATGTTCTGGAAGCCAAAGGACTGGGTCGCAAGGGCGTAATGGAGCCCATCGACATCGACCTGCAAGTGGGCGAGGTGGTTGGCATTGCCGGGTTGTTAGGTTCAGGCCGCACCGAAATGGTGAACATGATTTTCGGCATCGATTCACCCGATAAGGGTACCCTCCTGATCAATGACAAAAAGGTGGAGAAATTTTCGCCCCTTGAGTCAATCAAAATTGGCATTGGGCTGTGCCCGGAAGACCGGAAAGAAGAAGGTATCATCGGGGACTTGACCATTCGCGAGAATATTATTCTGGCCTTGCAGGCCCGCAATGGTTGGTTTAAGTTCATCGATAAGGCCAAACAATACGAAATCGCGGAGAAATATATCCGCTTGCTAGGAATTGCCACCCCTTCCGCGGACCAATTGGTCAAAAACTTAAGCGGTGGAAACCAGCAAAAGGTCATTTTGGCGCGCTGGTTGGCCACCAACCCGCAGGTCCTCATCCTGGATGAGCCCACCCGCGGTATTGATGTGGGCGCTAAAGCGGAAATCCAGCGGCTGGTATTGGATCTGGCGGATGAAGGAAAATCTTGCATTTTCATTTCCTCCGAGTTGGATGAAGTGTTACGCTGCAGCCATCGCATTATCGTGCTGCGCGACCACAAGAAAGCCGCCGAATACCCTGGAGATGTGGATGATAAAACCATTATGCAAACCATGGCAGGTGCGCTATGAAAAATAGCTCGTTTCTCAGACGTGTTCGTGAAAGCCGCCTGTTTTGGCCGCTGGCTGCCCTGGCGCTGATCTTGATCTTTGACGCGATTTTTGCACCCACCTTCTTCAGAATTGGCATCCTGGATGGTCATCTGTACGGCAATCTCATCGATGTGCTCAACGATGGTGCGCCGCTGGCACTGGTCGCCATCGGGATGACCCTGGTGATCGCCACCGGTGGGGTTGACCTTTCCGTAGGCGCGGTGATCGCCATTTCAGCAGCTATGGGCGCGGTACTGATCAACCCGGCCCTCGGGAACAAGCTCATCACCAACGATATCCTCACCCGCGACGCTACGAATACCCCCCTGGGAATCATCATCCTGGCCAATATCGCGGCGGGCACCCTGTGTGGTCTTTGGAACGGCCTGCTGGTTGCCAAAGCCAAAATCCAGCCCATGGTGGCAACCCTGATCCTGATGGTCGCCGGCCGCGGCATCGCCCAGCTGATTACCAATGGCCAGATCATGACCATCTACTACACGCCCTATTTCTGGTTTGGGAATGGGTTTATTCTGGGGCTGCCGGTCTCGATATACATCGTGGCCATTGTATTCCTCCTGGCCTGGGTGATTGTCCGCAAGACCTCGATTGGCATGTTCGTTGAATCGGTTGGCATCAATCCAAAATCCACTCATTACAGCGGCATCAACGACCAGAACATTAAATTATTCGCCTATACCTTCTGCGGCTTTTGCGGCGCGATTGCCGGCCTCATTCTCAGTTCCTACGTCAAAAGCGCGGATGCGAACAACATCGGCCTTTTCTATGAGCTAGATGCGATTTTAGCGGTGGTTATCGGCGGCACTTTGATGGCTGGAGGACGTTTCTCCCTCTTAGCCAGTGTTATTGGAGCGCTGGTCATTTGGACCTTCACCCTCACCATGTACACGGTTGGTGTCCCCGCCGACGCCTTGAAAGCCGCCAAAGCCGTCCTCGTCCTGGTGGTAATCCTCCTCTATTCTGATCAAGTTCGCGGCTTATTGAACCGGTTTTCCGAACGGAAAGGAACCCAACATGACACAACGAATTGAATCCCTGCCCTTATCAAAGGAGCCAGTATTTGGGCAGCGGTTAAAACTCTTCCTTTTCAATAACGGCCCGCTTCTTATCACCATAGCAGTTTTTCTGATCGGTTACTTCATCGCCGGTCAGGTATATCCGACGATGCAAAAGCCACAGGTGTTTTTCAACCTGTTTATCAACAATGCCAGCTTGCTGATCATTTCCATCGGCATGACCTTTGTGGTCCTTTTGAAAGGCATTGATCTCTCGGTCGCTTCCATCCTGGCGCTGACGTCGGTTGCTTCGGCTGCCCTGCTGCGAGCCGGGATGAGCCCCCTCATCGTGATCCCTTTAATGTTATTGATGGGCATCGCCTTTGGGTTTGTGATGGGCAGTATCAACCACTTCCTGAAAGTAGAATCCTTCGTCGTCACCCTGATGGGTAGTTTCTTCGCGCGCGGAATGGGCGCCATCATCAGTAATGAATCGATCACGATCAACGATCCATTTTATCGCTTCCTCGCCCTGACCCCTGTACCGGTCCCGCTCCTCTCCAACGCGTATGTGTACTTTTATTCGCTGATTGCCGTTCTGCTGCTGCTGGTTGCGATTTACCTGGCCTTCTTCACCCGCTTTGGCCGCACGGTGTATGCCATTGGGAACAGCGAACAATCCGCCATGTTGATGGGTTTGCCGGTCGGGCGCACAAAAATCATCGTGTACTCCTTCAGCGGTTTTTGCTCTGCCCTGGCCGGGATCGTTTTCAGCATATCCCTCAGTTCCGGGTACGGTTACTACGCCCCCGCCATGGAAATGGATGCCATCGCCTCCGTGGTCATGGGCGGCACGCTGCTCACCGGTGGGGTTGGCAATGTAATCGGCACCCTCTTTGGCGTGCTGATCAACGGCATGATTGTCAGTATCCTCCAGTTCAACGGCACGTTGAGTTCCTGGTGGACCAAGATCGTCGTTGGCGTCCTCACCCTGATTTTTATCGGCGTCCAAAGCCTTTTCTACATGCGCAAGAAATCGTCCTCTTAGGTTTTCTGTATTTTTTATGGTTGGCAATCGCAAGGTTTGCGTTTGCCAACCATAAAATTAATCTCTACGGATACGGAGCTTTCTAAATGTTCTTTTTGGACAGCTCCGCGGTTTTTCTTGCCATATCGCTAATCCGCACGAAATGGTACCCGGCAATGCCGGTTTCCAGGCCGTCGTTGAGCGGGCCAATCCATTTTTCGGGCAGCGCTTGCGCGCCGTGCAGCGCGCCAAAGACAGAGCCGACTGTGGCGCCGTTGCAGTCGGTGTCAAAACAGGCCTGCACCGCCCGGCAGATGGATTTCTCAAAGTCGTCCTCGCCCCATAACAAACCCAGCGCCACAATCTGCGCGTTGCTGATTGTATGGCACCAATGGTGTCCCCAGGTTTCATCCCATTTTTCGTGTACGCGCCGGATGGCGGTTTCAAAATCAATGTTCTCATCCCGCCACGCGATCACCTGCAGGATGGCCTCGGCCAGCCGCGATTTTTCGGGGATCTCGCACAGACCGGCTTCAATGACCGCGCGCGCATTTTTCACAAACGGCGCGCTTGCCAGCATGGCCGCCACCCACATCTCGCCGTAGATCCCGTTCTTGACGTGGCTGACGGATGCGTCCCGCCAGGCAAAGTCTGCCGCCAGCTCGGGGTTCCCCATGCCAACATACCCCCAGAAATCCGCGCGGATCTGCGCCCCGATCCACTCGCGGAACGGGTTGCGGTAGGCCGCCGAGTTCGGGGGCGGCACCAGCATGGTAAAGTTGCGGTAGGCCACCCGCTCCGCCGTATACGTGTGGAATATCGGGATGTTTTCTAACCAGAAGGTAGCCACATTCTCGGGGGTAAAGCTGGGACCATATTTTTCAAAAATAGCCAGCCCGGTTACGGTATAGTTGGTATCGTCGTCTTCCACCATATGCGTCACCCGGTCGATATACGCCCGTTCGCGCGTAATGCGATATTTCTCGATGACCGCATCCGGAACGTCCGAACGGAAATAATCCCGCAGTGGGTACCGTCCCAGTTCCTTCAGGTACGGCCATATTGTGGTCGACAGCCAGCCCTCCACCGGCTTGCCCAGCAGGCAGCCGCAGCAGCGCCCCAACCAGGCTCCCAGCAGCCGGTCGTGCAGTTCGTCTTTTCCGAGCTTGCGGTCATACTGGCGCGCGCCGTGCGGGCGTTCCGCGCGGATGCCCTCCAGGTCAGACGGTTCCCGGTATGCATAATCCGCGCCTGCCGGCAGCCCGGCGGCCATATCCAGCAGCGCCTGCACGCGCGTTTGCGCGGAAGGGTCTGCTTCCAGGTCCAGCGCCCCAAGCTTGCCGAACTCTTCTTCGATCACCGGGCTGATTTCACGTCCCTCATCCAGCAGCTGCCGGTGTTCGATCCCTAAATCTTTGTTGGTAATGGTTAATCCATGTAGATTCATAATGCTCCCAACACCTTATGGATTGCTTCTGCCAGCTCTTCGATATTTTCACTCGTCAGGTCTGGGCTGATATCCATGTGGATTGACCGGGATAGCAGATCCAGCGTGCGCGGGCATGCTTCTGGCCCATAGCTCACTTCGCCTTCATGCCAGCGCCAGGGACCGCCCTGCTCCGACCAGGTCCGCCGGTTAACCAGCGGCGCCCAGTGGGTGTACACATGGTAATCGATGCGGTCCGCCCGGTACATCACCCCGGCCGGGGCGCCTTCTGCCGCCAGCGCTTCTGGCGATTTTTCCGGCGCGCTCAGCATTCGGCACGGTAAAGATTAACGCAATAGCCGCATCTCCCGCTGCATCGTTGATTGCGCGGAAACGGATCCCATTCTTCTGCACGGCGCTTTCCATGGCCCCTTTCAGCATAGCCTTGTTGCGGCGCATCTCTTGCAGCAGCCCTTCCAACCGCTCCAATTGCACCAGCATCACCGCCCCCTGTAGCTCGCTCATGCGGAAGTTCAGTCCTGGAATAATCTGCTCGGTGGGAATTTTGTTGCGCTGCCCGCCCACTACGTCATGCACCATCACCGCCCGGTTGTACAGGTCCGGATCGTTGGTAATCAGCATGCCCCCTTCCCCGGCAGTGATAATTTTGTTGAACTGGAAGCTAAACGCCCCCACATCGCCAATGCTGCCCAGGCGCTTTCCCTGGTAGCTGGCCCCATCTGCCTGAGCCACATCCTCCAGCACCCGCAAGTGATGCTCGCCCGCCAACGCCATCAGCGCATCCATGCGGCTCGGCGCGCCGCGCATATGCACCGGCATGATCGCCTTCGTGCGGGGGGTGATGCGCTGCGCGACGTCCAGCGGGTCAAGCGTCAGCGACTCGTCTACCTCTGCCACCACCGGCACTGCTCCCACACCCATCACCGCCTCCGCGCTGGCGATCCATGTATACGCCGGGACGATCACCTCATCCCCCGGGCCAATTCCCAGCGCCACCAGCCCGCACATCAACGCAGCCGAGCCTGAGGTCACAGCCAGAGCATACTTCACCCCCATCATCTCGGCAAAGCGCTTTTCAAGCTCCGCCACTTTTGAGGGTCCCGAGACGGGTCCATAATAACGGAACAGGCGTTTGGAGCGCAGCACTTCCAATACCGCCGCTTCCTCTTTTTCATCGATCCGCAGCCCACCCGGGTACATGGGCGGCAGCGGCGCGCGCACTGCTGGCTCCCCCCCCTGGATCGCGAGCCGCGCAGGGGACTGAGGAGAATTGATAAACGGCATTTCGACACTCCTTTGTAATCAGCAATTTATGGATAGGTTACGTTACCATCGGGAGAATAGATCGAACTTGATCTTGCCTGCTTTTATTTTATCCGATAAGATAAACCCATTGCACTATTTAATGCCTCTTTCTTATTCGCGTCATTCGTTTCATTCGCATCATTCGCCCCATTCGCGTAATTCGTGTTAAAGAGCTTGTATGCATCATTCACCATCTCTGTCTTCAAAGGAGACATTCATGAAAACGATCGGCCTGATTGGTGGAATGAGCTGGGAATCCAGCGTTGAATATTACCGCATCCTGAATGAAACCGTCCGCCAGCGCGTGGGCGGGCTGCACTCGGCCAAGTGCCTGATGTACTCGGTCGATTTCGCGGAGCTGGAGCTGCTTCAGCGGGAAGGGCGCTGGAACGAGGCGGATGAAATGATGGTCGCCGCCGCGCAGAGCCTGGAGCGCGCCGGTGCCGGCTGCGTGGTGATTGGCGCCAACACCATGCACAAATCCGCCCCAGCCGTCCAGCAAAACACCCACATCCCCCTGCTGCACATCGCCGATGCCACCGCGCAGCGCGTCTGCGCCCAGGGGTTAAAAACGGTTGGGCTCTTAGGCACCCGTTTCACCATGGAAGAGGATTTCTACACCGGCCGCCTGACGAATAATTTCGGGTTGAGCGTCCTGATCCCTGAACCGGCCGAGCGCGAGCTCGTCCACCAGGTGATCTATGACGAATTGTGCCTGGGCATCATCCGCCAGCCCTCGCGTGACCGGTACCGCGAGATCATCACCCGCCTCGTGGAACGCGGTGCGCAGGGCATTATCCTGGGCTGTACAGAGATTGGGCTGCTGGTAAAACCAGAGGACAGCCCCGTGCCAATGTTCGATACCACCATCATCCACGCCGAAGCGGCGGTGGACTGGGCCTTAGCGTAAAGATTTTCATGATGGACAAACCCCCAATGCTGAAACCAATCCAATCCACCGAGGATTTTCTCTCCCGCGATTCCGCTGCTCTGGCCGGCACCATCCTCGACCCCTGCCCGGTATGCGGTCGCAAGCATCCCGTCCCATTTGGCGCTATTCACAGCGGTCGCGGGGCGGTTGATACGCTCCCAGACCTGGCCCGGTCGATCCTTGGCCAGGTTCCCCGCCGCCCGGTGGTCGTCTACGACCAGGCCATCGAAGCCATCATTCAGCCCCAGGTAATTGACCGGCTGCGGGCTTTGGGTTTGCCGGTCGAGCCGTTCCCCATGCGCGGCGAGCCGGGGCACCTGCTCGATTCCGGCGTCATCAACGGCAACCAGGCCGCAGATAAAATTGGCTCTTCCGCCGACCTGCTAATCGCCGCCGGGTCTGGCGTAATCAGCGACCTGACCAAATGGATTGCCACCCGCTTGGACAAGCCTTTTATCATCTGCGGCACGGCGCCATCCATGAACGGCTACACCTCCATCACCGCCACCATCACCGAAAACGATATCAAGCTGAGCAAGTTCCTCAACCCGGCCAATGCCGTGGTGCTGGATGTGGATATCCTCAAAGACGCGCCGATGCCCATGATCCACGCCGGCATCGGCGATCTCAGCCGCGCGCGCCATCTGCAACGCGGATTGGAAGCTGTCGGAGCTGCTGCGGGGAACCTACTTCTGCCCGCTGCCGTACTGGATGACCGCCGAGAATGAGAACCGCTACCTGGCCGCTGCGCCAGGAATACGCCGGCGCGAGCCGGAAGCCATCGAGCTGCTTTCCGAAGCCATCCTGCTTTCGGGTTTGTCGATGACCATCTTGGAAGGCGAAACCTCGCCCTCCTCGGGCGCCGAGCATGTGCTGTCCCATTTCTGGGATCTGCTCGTCCACCTGCGCGGCCTGCCCAAAAACTTCCACGGCACCCAGGTGGGGGTTGGCACGATGATCATGCTCAATGCCTACCAGTACCTGCGCGAAATCGACCCGGGCCGCATCGACCCGCAAAAACTGCTGCGCCAGCGTCCTTCTCTGGAGGATATCGAGTCCGAAAACCGCGCTTTATACGGCGGATAAAGCCGATTCTTTCAATGACAGTCGCGCGGAACAAACGCATCCCCGATGGCGAGTACGTCAGCTACATCCGCTCGATCCTCAATCGCTGGGGAGAAATCTGGGAAGAATTGACCCCATACATTGCCCCGGTGGACCGCATCCGCGTGCCGTTCGAGCAGGCCGGTGTGCCGTACACGCTGGAGGCCATCCAGCGCACGCCCGAGCAGGCCCGCGAAGCGCTGCTGCACGGCAGCCATTACCGCCCGCGCTATACCATCCTCGACCTGTTGTGGGAGCTTGGCCTCTTCCCCACCGCCGCCGCACGAAATTCTCGATCGCGCAGGAGTTCTGAACCGCATGCCCCCACGTGACTTGGTCATCGGCCTCGACAGCAGCACCACAGCCTGCAAAGCCATCGTCTGGGACATGCAGGGCAGCGCGCTGGCCGTTGGGCGCGCGCCCCTGCCCATGCACAAGCCGCGGCCGGGCTGGCACGAACAGCCCGCCGAAAGCCTGGTGGGAGGCCGCCCAGCACGCGCTGCGCGAAGTAACCGCCACAATCGATCCGGATCGCCTGGCCGCGCTTTGCATCACCGAACAGCGCGAAACCTTTGTGATAACCGATCCCAACGGGCAGCCCCTACACCCAGCCCTGCTGTGGATGGACGAACGCTGCCGCGAGCTGCTGCCCGAGATCGACCGCCGCTATGGAAAAGACCGCATCCACCAGGAAAGCGGCAAGCCGCTTTCCGCCAACCTGTCCAGTGGAAAGCTATTCTGGCTGCGCGAAAAACAGCCTCAGCTCTTCTCGCAAATCGCGCATGTGCTGGACGTGCACGCCTTCCTGGCCCACCGGCTGACCGGGCGCTTTGTCACCTCCTGGGGCTGCGCCGACCCCATGGGGCTGTTTGATATGCTTCACAACACCTGGAATGAAACCTTGATCGAAGCCCTCGGGCTGCGCCTGGATCAGTTCCCAACCGCGGTCCCAGTAGGAGCGGTCATCGGCGAAGTCCAACCGTCCGCCTCCCGGTTGACCGGGCTGCCGGCCGGTTTACCAGTCGTCGCCGGAACCGGGGATGGCCAGGCTGCCGGGTTGGGCGCAGGGATCCTGAAACCCGGGGATGCATACCTGAATCTGGGTACGGCAGTGGTCTCTGGCACCTACAGCGACCGCTATCTGGTCGACCTGGCGTTCCGCACCCATTACGGCTGCGTACCCGGCTCCTACTCGCTTGAGACCGTCCTGCTTGGTGGAACCTACACCATCACCTGGTTTATTGAGAATTTCGCCCGCCTGAGCCCCGCTGCCGCGAGCGCCGGAAAGTCACCGGAAGAAATGTACGAAGCCGCCGCGGCGCGCATTCCGCCCGGCGCGCAGGGGCTCACGCTGGTCCCCTACTGGAACAGCGCCATGAATCCCTATTGGGATGCCGCGGCAAGCGGCATTATGGTTGGCTGGCGCGGCATCCACCAGCCCGCCCATCTTTACCGCGCCATCCTGGAAGGCATCGCCTTCGAGCAGCGCCTGCACACCGGTGGAGTCGAGCACGCCCTGCAGCAGCCGGTCGAGCGCTACATCGCTGTGGGCGGCGGCGCGCGCAGCCCGTTATGGCGCCAAATTATCAGCAGCGTGACCGGCAAACCGGTCTACCACGCCGGCACGCCCGAAGCTTCCGCGTTAGGGGCGGGGATTCTGGCAGCGGTTGGCAGCGGCCTGTACCCCGATATCGCGGCGGCCGCCCAGGCCATGACCCATACGACCGGACAGCCGGAAGAGCCAGATCCGCCGCAGCATATCTTCTACACGCGAGTCTATGAAGAGGTTTACCGCCACCTGTTCCCGGCCCTGCGCGGCTACCTGGGACGGCTGGCCGACCTGAGTGAGAGTGCAGCTATGGAGACTCCCCAATAAAATGGGGGAATCCCTGATTTCTTGCTTTCTGCTTCAATAGTAAGATTTTGAAGAGAGGGGGATTTTTTTAACTGCCAATCCTTTATGAGGGGAAAAGGCCAAAAGTATGCTTCGGGGAAGCGTGCTTGTTATTGGTATAAGGTTTTTCAATCCATGAGACGTATCGTAATAATCATAGCGCTTCTCGCCCTGATCACCGGCGCCTGCCTGTCCACCGATATTACGACCCAGGTATTCGATCGGTCCACAAACAACGGGCAGACTGCGCAAATCCCAGTCACCGGCGACAAGGCTTTTTCTGGTTGTGGTGGAGCCATCATTTCGCCTGTCAATCAAGATTACGAACAGGCGGTTGTCGAACAGACCAATCAGATCCGCATGCAGAATGGTTATAGTCCGCTAAAGCGGGTGGAAAACCTGGACGAGTTCCGCTCGTTACCATGCCGCCGATATGAGCGTGAACGATTACTTCAATCATGATACCTATAACCGGACAGATGGAAAACTCTCCATGGTCTGCGATACCTGGAACCGGATCGAGTTTTATTACAAAGACTGGCAGGCCCTGGCTGAAAATATCGCCGCCGGGCAGCGCACCCCCGAAAGCGCTATGGAAGGCTGGATGAACAGCCCCGACCACAAGCATAATATTCTCAGTGACAGCTACTGGGAAATTGGGGTTGGCTTTTTTGAAGGCAGCGGCGAATATCGCTACTACTGGGACCAGAATTTTGGCCGGCGCGATGGTATTTACCCGCTCATAATTGATGGGGAAAAAGCAAAGACCGCTTCACGCACCGTTCCAATTTACATATACGGCGATTGGAAAGAAATGCGCCTGCGCAACAATCAGGAGGACTGGACCAAATGGGTTCCGTTTCAAACCAGTTTTAACTGGTTACTTTCTGCTACCCCTGGGTCCCAAACGGTAACCGCTGAACTGCGCAGAGGGGTTAATTCATCCACCACCAGCGATACCATTCAATTGGAACCCTAGCCAGTTCAGCCCTCACGTTCCAGGCACTCCCGGCAGCGGCACAGCCGTCTGCCGGAGTTATCCGTGAATGTACTCCAATACTCGCTCGTCACCTGGCCGCAATATACACATGGCAGCGGGTCCGCCGCGCGGTCGCTATCTGTTCCAGGTTCCAGCGTCCACCGGGCGCCCCGGCCCTGCCGGTCAGCGGATAACCGCTGGCTCCAGGCCATTTCACGCTCCTGATATTTCTCCCGTTTTGCCTGCATGCGCGCCTGTCGTTTCCGGTACGCGTTCAATCCTTCCGCTTCCCCCCGGTGGATAAATTCCCCATTCAGCCGGTCCGCCCGCACCATCTGCAATTTGCTGGTTTTCTTCACTCCCTTATACCAGTTTGGAGAATGGTGAAGCACCAGGTTGCGGTAGCTAGTGAGCACCAGCCCGTCCGCGTCCAGGTAGTGCAGGCTTTTCCCCGCTTCAGCGGCCCCTGCCGGAACCCGGTCGAATATCGGTTGCCTGGAGAAACGCACGCTCGGTGGGTGTTAGCAAAAGGCTGTGCAGCTCCTCTTTCTTTTCATTGAGCATCCCCTGGAGAAATAGAAAATGCACCTGCACCCCGAACCGTTCAAATGCCGCCAGGATCGCCATCCGCGCTTCCAATTTTATCCCCGCTTCGATAATCCAATAAGCAATCGCGCCTGAACTCGCCTCAACCCAGCCGTCGATCGGTCGTGGCAGATCGACGCCCTCCACCATTTTTTCCACGCTTACAGGAGACAGCCGCGCTTCCCCGCTTGCTCCAGGGGGAAACTCCTGCAGCAGCCATTCATAAAGCACCGCCCTGGCATTCAAAATTTCCACCGACTCGCTGCCGTACGAGCAGGCCTTGAGGTGCTTATGTGCAAAATGCGTGCGCTTCACTTCACCGGCCTTCACCCGCAGCGGCTGGCGGCACCCCTGGCACACGAGCAGATCCGCGTGGTCCAGCGCGCGCAGCTCCTCGATCCGTTTTTTCCAGCTTGGATTGAGTATAATGATTTCCTCACCGGTCTGGATATGAACTGCCTTATACATGGAATGCGGCCTCGCTGCCAGAATGTTTCAGAAACCCTGATATATTTATACCCCGGATTGGTTCCTTCAAGTACAATAACCCTGCTGCGTTTCTCATTCCATGCATCATGCAAATCCGGTTTTTATCCCGGATGACATTTTCATCACAAAGAGGATTTCCAATGGCAAAATCGCTATTCGAACAAAGAAAAAAACTGCTGACCGAACAGCATACCACCTTGATCAACCGTAAAAATGAAGTTGACCCAACCTGGACGAATGGGTTGTTTGAGCGTTACCGCTACCCCGTGCTGACCGCTGCTCATACGCCGCTCTTCTGGCGCTACGATATCAACCCGGCCACCAATCCGTACCTGATGGAGCGGATGGCCATCAATGGCGTTTTCAACCCGGGCGCGATGGAATTCAACGGAAAAATTTGCCTGGTATGCCGGGTGGAAGGCGCCGATCGTAAATCCTTCTTCGCCATCGCTGAAAGTGACAACGGCATCGACGGTTTCCGCTTTTGGGACTACCCGGTTACGATGCCGGAAACACAAGACCCGGACACCAACGTGTACGATATGCGCCTGGTACAGCATGAGGATGGCTACATATATGGCATTTTTTGCGCCGAGCGCAAGGATCCCAACGCTTCCGCCGGAGATACCAGCGCTGCCACTGCCCAGGGCGGAATTGCGCGCACCAAAGATTTAGTCAATTGGGTGCGCCTGCCCGATTTAAAAACCAAATCCGCGCAGCAGCGCAATGTGGTGCTCCATCCCGAATTCGTCCAGGGTCAATACGCCTTTTATACTCGCCCGCAAGACGATTTTATCCAGGCCGGTACCGGTGGTGGAATTGGCTGGGGCCTCTCAAAAAGCATGAACCCGGCGGTTGTGGACGATGAAACCATCATCGATGAGCGGGTATATCACACCATAAAAGAGCTAAAAAATGGCCAGGGGCCCGCGCCGGTCAAAACGGACCAGGGCTGGCTGCACATCGCCCACGGCGTCCGGGCTACCGCCGCCGGCTTGCGCTATGTGATTTACGCCTTCCTCAGCGATCGAAACGAGCCCTGGCGGGTAACGCATCGACCAGGTGGCTACCTGATTGCTCCGGAAGGGGAAGAACGCGTGGGCGATGTCTCCAACGTTACATTTTGTAACGGCATGGTCGCCCGAGCGAACGGCGATCTATTCATCTACTACGCCTCTTCCGATACGCGCACGCACGTCGTTACTACCACCATCGAAAAAATGCTGGATTACGTCATGAACACGCCGCCCGACCCGCTGCGCTCCGCCGCTTGCGTACAGCAAAGGATTAGTTTGATTAACCGCAACCAGGGGTACCTGCAAGGCCAAAAATAGCCAAAGCTATAGCGTTAGCTTCAGCTTCAGCTTCAGCTTCACCCGATGGCCTTGGCGGCTACACAGCTTGTTTGGCGCAGTCAGGCCGCGCCAAACAAGTCTGAATTCATTCCGGTTGCTTAAAAATCCCGGTCGCCAATCCAACGCAGCCAGGGTAAAAGATAGGGGTCTTCTTTATTGATGAAGTTGACTGGTCTTTGCATTCCGCTTTGGCTTTCCACAGGATCGCTGGCCGGCCTGGCCGGTTGTATGTCAATCGTCTCCAGGCTGTATTCACCCGATCCACCCGCATGCGCAGCCTGCTTGTCACCCTCTTCCAGGATGATGCGCTTATAATTCGGCGGCCACTGCAGAATAAAATGCCTGCCGCAGCTGGGACAATACCATTCTTGCGCCCCGGTTGTATACGAATTTACCACGATCATTTGATGTTGGTCGCTGTAATCCATCTATATCTCTCCCCGAAAATTTGCTAACCGTTCACCCGGTTGCTCAATAAGCAATTATTTTATTTAAGTTAGTTATTAGTTATTATAAGTATTTTACATAGTACTGTTTTAAAATCAATAGGAAAAACCGTTTTGTAAACCGTTTGTAAAATATGACATAAAAGGGAGTTTGACCGCTGTCCGGGTCAAACTCCCTTTTGTCACTGCCTCATTTTCCGGCCCCCTATTGGCTCTTCTCCCATTCCTGCACCGCCGATTGGATGACCCCTCGAACGTGCGCGTCCGTAACCGCATCGATCCCTTCGAACTGTTCCAGCCCAACCTGGACGATAACGCCCCGCATCGGGTCTTCCAATAGATGAACGCCGCGCTGCTCTAATGGGGTACCGGCGATCATATCCTGAAGGATATCTTCAATCTGTAACACAATGCTCCGGGCAACCGGAGGAATAATTGGCTCTTCCTTGCCCTTTCCCACAATTGGCGGGACGCTTGCAGCCCGCGGGTCCACTGGCGGGCGAGAAACGCGGGCCGGAGGCGGCACAGATGGCGCGCTGGAATAGGCCGTTGGGTTGGCCGGCGCAATCACGCGACTGAGGTCATCTTCTACGGTCGCCGTCTGAGTAGTTTCCTCAGGTTGCGAAACCTGTGCTGCCGGGAGGCCCATGCCAAGCCAGGCGCGCAAATCACGTACCGAGTGTTCCAAACGCTCCCGCTGGATCTCATTCAGTGGATCAGGGTTAATCATCGCTTTGCCGTCCATCTCCACTACCAGCGTGCCGGCTTGTTTCTCCCGCCAGACGCGAAAAACAGGCGTATAACGCCCCTTCCGCCCGCCCGGTGGCGCTTCCTCCGTCCCTCCGGCTGTTTCGTCGCCACTATCTAACAGCGAATTAATCAACAGGCCGGCTAAAATACCAAGCGCCACACACACCACGCCCACCAGGGTTATTGTTGTAGGGGTAATCTCCATATCAATCCTCGATCGATATTATCGGGAAGGTTTCAGTCATGCCCTTACATTGTATTACAAGCGCCAAATATTGGCTATAAATTTCACCCAATACTTAAATCATTTCCTATAGACGACCCGGGTTCGATCCACGGCTGGCACACCGGGCAAAAATGAGTCCCGCGCTGGCCAACCGTAATCCGCACAATGGGGGTATTGCATCGCGGGCAAGGTTCGCCGGTCCGCTGGTAAACCTGAAAATGGTTCTGAAAATCGCCCCCCCGGTATACCCAATCGATACTCGCCCCATTCCGGCTGATCCCTTCCGCCAGCACCGTGCGGATCGCCGTCCATAAAATACCTGCCTGTTCAGGCGTTATCGTGTTCGACAGGCGCAGCGGATGAATACCGGCGATATGCAGGGCCTCGTCCGTGTAGATATTGCCCATCCCGGCCAGAAAAGACTGATCCAGAAGTAACGGCTTGATCTGGCGTCTGGTTTTTTGCAAACGGCAGTATAACTGGTATGCGGTAAAATGCGGGTCGAATGGTTCGGGTCCCAGGTCGCTCAATACAACCGCCGGATCGCGCACCAGCCAGACCCGTCCAAATTTGCGGGCATCATTAAACGCCAGGCGCCAGCCATCCGTAAAGTCGATCACCAGGCGGTCATGCGGTTGCGGCGGCACGGCCTGCCCGTTTTCATCGATCCCCGGCTCAACCCGCAGGTCCCCGCTCATGCGCAGGTGAATGAGCAGCGTATCCATGGAAAGCGTTATCACCAGGAATTTTCCGCGCCGCCCCACATCCACCACCGTCTGCCCGGTGATACGGGAAGCAAATGCCTCGTTCGCTGCCTCGTCTTCCAGGCCCATACGGACCAGTGTGCGCGACCATAACAGCGCCGCGCCCCGCACGGTTCGTCCAATCACCGGCGCCCCGCTGCGCCCCCCCTGCCGCAAAGACCGGGCAATCGTTTCAACTTCAGGTAGCTCAGGCATAAGAAGTTATCAGTCTAGTGTCATCAGTTTTCAGTTAACTGACCACTACTCATTGAACATTTCGCCAACCGACCGGCCCTGATTGGCTCGCAAAATAACCTCGCCCAACAGGGAAGAGACCGAAAGGGTAACAAAGCGCTCGCCAAAAAGTTCCCGCTTCTCAGGCGAAAGCGGGACAGAATCGGTCGTGATAAACTGCTTTACCGGGAGCGCGGCCAGGCGCTGGGCTGCGTTTGCGGAAAACACCGAGTGAACGAAGGTCACATAAATATCGCGCACGCCGTGATCTTTTAGCAGCTGCACGGCTTGAACAATCGTCCCGCCCGTGTCAATTTCATCATCCACCAACACCACATCCCGGTCATAAACATCCCCGATGATGGTCAGCGCTTCGGCTTTGGCGTCATTTCCCAGACGGCGTTTTTCAATAAACGCCATCGGCGCGCGGATACCCGCCGCAAAGTTGCGGCCTTTCTTGGCAAAGCCCAGGTCAGCCGTAACCACAACCGGCTGGTGCATTTGTGAGCGGATCGAGTTTAAGTAATCGACTTCGATATGGAAAGCGGTCAGTACGTCCCCGGGGATGGTGAAGAAGCCCTGGATCTGCCCGGCATGCAGGTCCAGCGTGATGTAGCGATCCGCCCCAGCCACTTCGATCATATCTGCCACCAGTCGCGCGGTAATGGGTACGCGCGGCTGATCCTTCTTGTCGGAACGCGCATAACAGAGGTATGGCACCACGGCGGTGATGCGCGCGGCCGAGTCCAGTCGCAGGGTCTGGATCATAATCAGCAGTTCCATCAAATTGCGATGTACCGGAGCCGAGGTAGTCTGGATCACATAGCAGTCTTGCCCGCGGACCGAGCTGTGTAGTTTCACGAACAGATTATCATTGGGGAACTGGATCACATCCACCCCGCACAACCCAACCCCCAGGTATTCAGCCACTTTTGCCGCCACGTCTAACGAAGCCGTGCCGGCATACAGCTTAATGTCACCATACATCTTCTCATGTCGCAAGTGGTGCATGCAAGGCTACTCCTCAAAAGCCAAGAAACCAATAATCATGTCTGAAAGAACTCATCTCGTAGTACAGACATAATTAAAACATCATAATAGCGGCCATCCTGATACAGCGCCTGGCGCATTCGGCCTTCATGCTGGAAACCGGCATGCTCGTATGCCTTGATCCCGCGCACATTGTGTTCAAAGACACGCAGAAAAATGCGGTGCAGGTTCAGCGTCTCAAAACCGTATTTCAACATCAGCCGCATCGCTTCGCGCCCATACCCCTGGTTCCAGCAGGACTTCTCACCAATAAAGATCCCGATCTCAGCCGAACGGTTCGCCCACTCGATATTCATGAATGAGGTATTGCCAATGGGCCGCCATACGTCGCCATCCTTAATTTGCATGACCAGCACCTGCTCGGCTTTCGGGCCGTTGATCATATTCTCATACCAGCGCTCTTCCGCGGCCAGCGCCATGGGCGTTTTCATACCCAAGAACTGGCTCACCTCCCGGTCGTTTAACCAGGCCGTGAAACGTGGGATATCCGCGCGTTCGGCAGCCCGCAAACAAAGGCGTTCACCATAGATCATGGTTCCTCCTCCACACATGCATCCAGAAGGATGACAATATCTTCGTCAATGGAGCGCTGAAATGCAGGGCGAGATAATCACCCTCCGTGCTGAATTATACGCTAAATTAATCGTTCTTTGCTCAATATTTCGCGGGGTTTGATGTTTGTAATGAAATTAAAACTGAGCTTTCGAAAAACAAAACCATGTTTTTCGAAAGCTCGTGGGTTTGGTACGTTTTCGATCGAGTCTAAGGCTGCAGTCGGGTCGGTCCGCGGAATAAATACACCGTCTCGCGGATGTTCGGGATCCCCAACAGCACCATCAAGAAGCGTCCCAGGCCAAGTGCGTACCCGCCGTGCGGCGGGCAGCCGTAACGAAAGAAATCCAGGTAGAACTGGATCGGCTCCAGGCTCAGACCTTTTTCCAGCGCCTGCTGCTTGAGCACATCATAGCGGTGTTCGCGCTGCGCCCCGGTAACAATCTCCAACCCCTTCGCAATTAAGTCAAATGACTTCGTCAAGCCCGGTGCATCCGGATAGCGCATATGGTAAAAAGGCCGCGCGGAAATTGGCCAGTCGGTCAGGAAGAAGAAATCGTGGTTGTACTTCTCCTTCACCCACTGCCCCAGAATGCGCTCGCCGCCCGGGTCGATATCGCCTTTCTTTTCGGGCGGCAGCGTGTAATCGTTCTCCTTGAGCACCCGCATGCCTTCCAGCATCGTCACGCGTGGGAAAGGCGTTGCCGGCGGCGCAATCTCCACCCCAAACCGGGCCTGGATTTCTGCGCCGTGGTTTTCGGCCACCTTTCGGTAAATATGCGCCAGCCAGTTCTCAATCGAAGCCATCACCTCCTCGTGCGACTCAATCCACGACATCTCCATATCCACCGAGGTAAATTCCGTCATATGCCGGGATGTAAAAGATGGGTCGGCGCGAAATGCCGGGCCAATCTCAAATACGCGCTCAAAGCCAGCCGCCATGGCCATTTGCTTATAAAACTGCGGCGACTGCGCCAGGTAAGCCTTAGTATCAAAATACGGCAGTTCAAACAGCTCCGCCCCCGATTCGGAAGGCGAGCCCATCAGCTTCGGGGTGTGGATCTCCAGAAAACGGTTCTGCACCCAATATTCACGCATCGCCATCTCGGCTGTTGTGGCTACGCGAAACATTAAAGCGTTCTCAGGACGGCGCAGATCCAGAAAGCGCCAGTCCATGCGGTGGTCGATAGCCGATTGCGTTTCAGCAAATGGGTCCAGCGGCAGTTCGGGCTCGGATGTCCCTTCCACCCGCAGGCTGTCCAGCTGCATCTCTAACCCACCCAGCTTTACAATTGGGTTATCGATCACCCGCCCGCTCAGGGTGAGCGCCGTCTCCGCGCTGAGCCTGGAAATTTCCTCGGCGAGCTGGGGGTTGGCGCCCTTCTCATTCACCACTTGCACCGCCCCGCTTGGATCGCGCACAATTAAGAACTGCATTTTCTTTTGGTCGCGCAGCGTTTGGAGCCAGCCCTGAATTTTTACCGTCTGTCCAACCAGCCCGCGCAGGTCGCCGATCATCGTTCGTTCCATTGTTTCCTCCTCGCCTGATGAATGAAAAAGCCCAAAAATTAAAAAACAGCGCGGCTTCCGCCGCGCTGTCGTCACCTGGTTTGTTCTGGCGCTACGCTAACCCAAAACAGCCCATCGACGCATGCGCGGCGAGGGAATTGCATTAGCGTTCATGTCACGGACAAAAGACCAATTCATCGGTCATTCCTTTTTCGTATCGCCAATCTGCAATATTTATAACAAATTGAGCATAGGCTGTCAAGTAAAAATTAACATATCCTCCCGCTGCTTACCCGTGCGCTGGCGAATGGCTTGCCGCTTCTACTGAAGCACTGCTTCTACTGAAGCACTGCTTCTATTCGATAGCGCGCCTTCCACCTCGCGCGCTGTGGGCGACCTTGCCAGCCACGCGGCAGCCAGCACCTTCACTACCCCAATCAGGACAAACAGACCCGCGATCCCGCGCCCCGGGCCAACCCCGAGCAGCTGTCCCAGGCTGCCAGCCAGCGCTCCGCCCGGCAGAAGCAGCGGATCGATCACCCGGTCCGCCAGCCCGCCGGCGGTGATATAGGCCAGCAGCGTCGCCGCCTTGGTCGCCATCTGCTTGAATGAAAACACCCGCCCCTGCACATCAACCGGGGTCTGCCCCTGCCACAGCGCCTCGTTAAAACTTGAGACAAAAGCCAGCGTAAAGTGGGCCATAAAAGCCGCCGACGCCACCAGCAGCAGGCTGGGCCGCAGCCCCATTAAAATAAATGCCAGCGCGCTGACCAGCTCAAAAACCAGCAGGCCCAGCAGCCGCCGTTTCGGCCCGCCCCAGGCCGACAAAACCAGACTGCCCGATAGCAGCCCTGCTCCGGCGACCGTCAGCGCAAGTCCTAATTGTGCCGGTGAGGCAAAACCCAGCACCATTGGCACCACCAGCACCGCGAAGAGACTCCAAAAAAACGAGAACAGCGCCTGGAAAGACAGCAGCGCCAGCAACCCGCGGTCGGCTGCCAGCACGCGCAGCCCTGCCCGCGCTTCTGCCCACACACCGAGAGCTTGGCGGGCTGTATGAGCGGCAGGCGGCATGGCTGGGATGCGCGAAGCCAGCAGGATGCCAATCCCCACCCCATAGGTCGCCAGATCGATCATCAATACCCCTGGCACCCCTACCGCGTTCAGCAGCACGCCCGCCAGTCCCGGCGCCAGGATTTCCGCCAGCCCCCGGCCCAGCTGAATCATCCCATTCGCCCGCGCCAGCTGCTCTTTTGGCACCGTAGTGGCGACAAATGCGCTGTATGCCGGCGCTTGCAGCGCGCCGCAGGCTGAGCTTACCAGGGTCACCAGGTAGATTTGCCAGACCTGGATGGCGCCGCTAAAAAACAGCGCTGCGGCTGCCAGCGTGCAGACGGCCGAACCGCTGTCCGCCAGCGCCATCATCCAGCGGCGGTTATACCGGTCCACCCATACACCGGCCAGCGGCGAAAGCACCATTTGCGGCAGCGCCGTGCACAACGCTACCATCGCAAAATTACTGGCCGACCCGGTCTGCTGGTACAGCCAGACCCCCAGCGCAAAGCCGGTCAGCCCCGAGCCAAACAGCGACACAATCTGTCCGGCCCAGACCAACAATAGAGAACCATTCTTTTTCACAGCCAACCCCTTTAAAAAATAAAATTGGGGCGCTGATCCCGGTATCGAGATCAGCGCCCCAGCGAAAAAAAATACCAGCCCGTAATGGACTGGTGCTTCAAATGATTATAGGCCGTTTTCGGCATCTGTCAATAGGAAATCTGATTCTCGGACATGCAATAGGGCAAAGCGGTGATAATCATGTCAATCCTTCGTTGAATACGATATTGACAATTATATCAACGTATTTTCGCTATGTTGTATAATAGAAAGTACACCCCATTATATTATCTACGGAGAAAATCATGAAAAAGATGGGCGATTTCGATTTAAGGAAGCTTATAAATGGCGGGCTACGCCGGCGTTTCCCTGAAATCCGGATGGCATTGTTCGTGATCCTGGTCGTAGCGGCGACGGGTGGGCTGACCACCTCGAGCTGGGCGTGTGGCACTGCCGTTCACCACGAAGTTGTCGATATGGCATACGGCGCCCTCAACAGGCAAGCCTACCCCGCCCTGGCAAATCTGCTAGACACAACCTATCAGGGAGCAATCGACTCGGGCGCGGTGTTTCCCGACATGGGCTATGGCAGGCCGGCTGACCAGGCATACTGGGAGCATTTGTCCGAAGATGCGCACAGCGCTGAATTCCGGACAGCCCTGAGAGACTACCTGATGCCCACGTTTCGACGGCTCCCTGGCTCAGAGGACGATCGTAGGACCCTCACCTTCCTGTTTGGCGTGATCGCGCACCAGGAAGCGGACAACCCCTACCACTTCGGCAGAGACGGTATGGCGGGCCTTTTGACGGAGAGCATGCGGATTGACGCCAATGACCATACCTCGGTCGAGATAGGCAGCGATGTGTTCGCCAACGTGGATTACGGACAGGGAGGCGGCGAGGATTCCTGGTGGACCCCGTTATCTGCTATTCGGGCCGCCTACCTGGCCATAGGCCACGATGTGGTTGAAAGTCAGATAGACAATGGGATGTTTGCGCTGGCATCTGCCCATACAGGGTTAAAGGTTATTGGCTACCCCGCCTATCTTGCATACATGATCGATCTGTCCTGGACTCACGATAATTTGGTGAGCTATCCGGTGGGCGGGCTGCAGGATGGCGCCAACCAAACCGCCTTTGCCTGGCAGCAGACCTGGGACTGGATGAGCACTTACCGGTTATTTCTGCCCTCAGCTCACAATGGTTCTATGAGCAGCGGGCTGCAGAGCAGGGCCAACCCCACCGCCAGCGCGGTGAAACAGTCCTCGGACGCGTTGCGCCGGACCGGCGATTTAGCCGCGCATGACCCTCGTCTGTTGATTTTCGGCAATACGCTGCTCGAGGAAGGGGTAGTCAAGGTACATTCTCGAATGGAGAACGGCAATCTCATCATCGAGCGGGTCGAGGTTCTCGACTACCAACACCTCAACCAAATCGCCGAAGAAATTTTAGGCGTGCCAGCCAATGCAAGTTCTCGCTGACATGTGAATCGTCAGGGCAGCCATACAACTTTTCCCTTTCATTAATAGGAGAGCCTCCTTCCTCGAAACGGGTAATAGTGACCTTCGTTGATCGAGTTGGGAGGCTCTTGCTTCCCCCTGTTCCGAACGCAAGTGCCAACATCAGGCAATCCGCAAAAATTGGCGAATTTGCGAACCAGTTGTGTTGAAAATACACCCCATCGAAAAGAGAAGAGAGGTCCTTTATGTATAAAACCCACAACTGCGGCGAGCTTCGCGCCGAACACACCGGCCAGACGGTTACCCTATCCGGCTGGGTCCATCGCCAGCGTGATCATGGCGGCGTCACCTTCATCGACTTGCGCGACCGCACTGGCCTCGTTCAGGTCGTCGCCAACCCCAACGCCAACGCCGCTGCGCAAGTCCTCCAGGACGCGCGCATGGAGTGGGTCTTACAGGTCACCGGCGTGGTCCGCCGCCGTCCCGCCGGAGCTGAAAACCCGAATTTGAGCACCGGTGAGATCGAATTGGAAGTGACCACCTGCGTGGCGCTCAACCCGGCCAAGCCGCTCCCCTTTATGATCAACAAAGAAGAGGATGTAGACGAGAGCGTGCGCCTCAAATACCGCTATCTCGACCTGCGGCGCGAGCGCATGCAGCGCAACCTGCTCCTGCGTCATAAAGTGATTAAATTCATGCGCGATTATCTCGATGAAGAGGGTTTTATCGAGGTCGAGACGCCCATGTTGTTCAAAACCACCCCCGAAGGCGCGCGCGACTACCTGGTGCCCTCCCGCGTGCACCCCGGCTGTTTCTACGCCCTGCCCCAGTCTCCCCAACAACTCAAACAACTGCTCCAGGTCGCCGGGATCGAGCGCTACTTCCAGATTGCGCGCTGCTTCCGCGATGAAGATCTGCGCGGCGATCGCCAGCCGGAATTCACCCAGCTCGACCTGGAAATGTCTTTCGTCCACCGCGATGATGTCTTAGAGATCGTCGAAAACCTGTTCACGGCCATGCTCCCCGCCGTCGCGCCGCACAAAAGCCTGCTCTCTTCGCCCTGGCCCCGGCTTACTCACAGCCAGGCGCTCGAACGCTTTGGTACAGACAAGCCCGACCTGCGTTTTGGCCTGGAGCTCACCGAAGCTTCCGATATCTTCGCCAGCAGCGGCTTTATGGTCTTCCAGAACACGCTGAAATCCGGTGGGGTGATTAAGTGCCTGGTTGTGCCCGGCTGCGCCGAGTACACCCGCAAAGAAGTCGATGATTTGACCACTTTTGCCAAAGAACAGGGCGCCAAAGGCCTGGCGACCCTGGCCCTGACCGCCGAAGGCGTCAAGGGTACCGCGCAGAAGTTCATCAAGCCCGAGGAAGTGCAGGCCCTCCAGACCCGCAGTGGAGCCAAAGAAGGCGATTTGATTCTCTTCGTCGCCGATCAAAAAGCCGTGGCGAATAAAACCCTCGGCGCGCTGCGCCTGCTCTTCCGTGACCGGCTCAACCTGGCCGACCTGAATGTGATGGCCTTTGCCTGGGTGATCGACTTCCCCATGTTCGACTGGAACGAAGAAGAGCAGAAGTGGGATGCCGCCCACCACCCCTTCACCATGCCAAAGATCGAAGACCTGGATAAGTTCGACACTGACCCCGGCTCCATCCTCTCCGACGCGTATGACATGGTCTGCAATGGTTACGAAATGGCATCCGGCTCCATCCGTATCCACCGCCGCGACATCCAGCTCAAGATCTTCCAACTGCTGGGTCTGAAGGAAGAGGAGACACAGCAGAAATTCGGCCACCTGCTCGAAGCGTTTGAATATGGCGCTCCGCCGCACGGCGGCATGGCGCCCGGCATTGACCGGCTGGTCATGCTCCTGGCCGATGAGCCGAACATCCGCGAGGTAATTGCCTTCCCCAAGAACCAGGCTGCCCGCGACCTGATGGCCGACGCGCCTTCACCGGCCTCGGACAAACAGTTAAAAGAGCTCCACATCCGCGTGGAAATGCCAAAAGAATAACAATCCCAGGCGAGCCCGGCAGTGCCGGGCTCGCCTCTTGTATAGGAAACTCCCTATAAGCTTGGGGAAACTTCTATAAAACAATCAGATCCTCCCCCATAGGAATTTCCGAACCGTCAGGTTATTCTCAGCGCATGGTTTTAGGCATACTCAGGAACGCCGATCCCTGGGTTGCATCGTTCGTACCATGTTCAAAGGAGAGAATAACCTGTATGCGTAATAAACTTTTTGTCATAACCTTGTTTCTTGTAACCGTTCTGGCGGTAAGCGCTTGCAGCGCGGGAACACCCGTCGCCCCGGCCCCCACCAGCGGTTCCACTTCCCCGGCTGTTCCAACCGCGGTTGGGACAGCTTCGGTTGGTACAACCTCGGTTGGTACAACCGCGGTCACCCAGACCGTTGGGGTACCCCAAACCGGGTCAACCCTCGTAGGAGCCACAGAAACGGCTCCGTCAACTGGCGCGGCAACCGAAGTAGCGACCGCCGCAGCGACTGCTGGAACAACCAGTGTCGCCACGGCTGAGTCTACGGCCACGCGCTGCGGTGACCACGCCGCTCGCTACCCAGACCGGCGCCGCCGGATCGGGTACCGGGGGTACGCCCCAGGCGGGCATTCCGAGCCAGTTCGTCCGGCTTTCCATCCTGTTACAATCCAATTTGACCACTGGCACGGACACGGGCCCAATTACTGGTCTGGTGATTGCCCAGCCGCAGCCGTCCACCACGAGTGGAACTGCCAAAGTGGACGTTCCGTACGTTCGCTACGTGGTGGCAAATCCCGCCAGCGGTTCGGGTGAGATGCTTCTGCCCTGGCAGATGTTCAAGTTCGATCCCATCAGCATCACTTCAAGCGGCGCCGTCAGCCAGAACTTTAGCCTGAACGGAACGGCAGACTCGCGGGCCAATGCGCCGCGCGTGTCCCTGCCCGCCGAAACAGGCGTCCTCACCAGCGGTTTTGACAGCCAGCTCGCCCAGTATTGGGCCGGTGAGGGCTTCTCCGTCCCGGTGACCGGTGCCTCCGCGCAGGAGCCTGGCACGCAGGTTCTGCTGCGCAAGAACATCAACGGCACCAATATTGTTGGAAATAACAGTCAGGCTCTCGGTCAGGTGGCCGACTTCCTGATCGATCCCAACACTGGCAAATTTGCCTACGCCGTCTTTAATGGCGGTCAGCTCTTTGGCAACCGCCTCTTCGTGGTGCCGGTTCAAAATCTGAATTTCCAGCTCAACAACGCCAGCGCGGCTGGCCTGGGTGACATTCAGCTCAACATTACCCCTGAACTGCTGCAGTCCGCCCCCCTCATCAACGATCTCAACCAGTTCCAGCTCGATCCAAACCTGATCCAGCAGTTGAACACCTTCTGGCAGTCCATGCAGAACAGCACGAAATAGCCCGAAGCGCGTTATTCGTAATGCGTGATATATAAAGAGGCGCCTCAATTGGCGCCTCTTTATATATCACGGATCCGCATTCCGAATTACACATCCCCCATCGCGTATTACACTTCGATTCGCCCCCTCAAAAATCCTTCCAACTCCCCAATGGCTACCCGCACCTGCTGCATGCTGTCCCGCTCGCGCACCGTCACGGTATCGTCTTCTAATGTTTGGAAGTCAATGGTCAGGCAGAAGGGCGTCCCTATCTCGTCCTGGGCGTAATAACGTTTCCCAATGTTCCCGCGCTCGTCCCAGGTGGCGGCGAATTTCCGCGCTACCTGTTTGAACACGCCCCGCGCTTTTTCGACCAGCTCGGGTTTATTTTTCAACAGTGGGAACACCGCCACCTTGAACGGCGCCAGAGCCGGCTTGAAGCGCAGCACCACCCGCTGGTTGGCGCTGTCTTCCCAATAAGCGTCGCAGAGCGCCATCAGCAGAATGCGGTTCAAACCCACTGCCGGCTCGATCACGTGCGGGATCATCGCCTTACCGGTCTTTGGGTCGGTATAGCGCAGATCCTTGCCCGAATGATCGATGTGCTGTTTCAGGTCATAATCGGTGCGGTAGGCAATGCCCCACAGCTCTTTAAACCCAAACGGGAACTGGTACTCCATGTCATAGGTTTCTTTACTGTAGAAGCTGCGCTCCTGGTCGGAATGCCGCCTCCAGCGCAGGTTTTCCGCGCGGATCCCCAGCGTCCCGTTGATAAAGCTCCACATCGCCTCCTGCCAGTCCTTGAACAGCGCTTCCCAACCGGTCTGCTCGGGATCAAAGAAATATTCGATCTCCGCCTGTTCAAATTCCAGCGTGCGGAACACGAACTGACCGGTGGTGATCTCGTTGCGGAAGCTCTTGCCCACCTGCCCTACCCCAAAAGGCAGCTGCATGCGCGTAGAGTTAAGGATGTTATGAAAGTTGGTAAAAATACCCTGCGCCGTTTCACCGCGCAGATACACCGGCACCTTATCGCCTTCCACCACGCCGATAGCCGTCTGGAACATGATATTGAAGGCCTTGGGCGGGAAGATTTCGTTGCCCTCCGGGCTCTTAATCTTCAGCCGCTCGATGAGCGCGCCGATCTGCTCCAGGTTCAAATTCTCAATGATGATTTCCTCGGGCTGCGGATGCTTGGCCAGCCAATCTTCGACCAGGTGGTCGGCGCGGTAGCGCTTGTGCGTTACCTTGTCTTCCACCAACGGGTCATTGAAGGCATTCACATGCCCTGAGGCTACCCAGGTTTCCGGGTGCAGCAGGATCTGCGAATCGACCCCCACCATATCGATCCGGCGGGTGATCATCTCTTCCCACCACAGGTTGCGGATCGTGCGCAGCAGTTCTGCGCCCATCGGTCCATAATCGTAAGAACTGGCCAGACCGCCATAAATATCAGACGTTGGGTATACAAAGCCCCGTCGTTTGGCCAGCGCAATAATCTTTTCGAGCGTCACATTACTGGTTGTTGCTTCCGTCATGACCATCCCTCCAAAAAAATAAAAAATCCCTACAGCACCCATTTGTGCTGCAGGGACGACGGCCGTTTCAACACGGCGAAATTCATCGCGGTTCCACCCTGCTTCCCGTTACCCCATTTCTGTGTGGTACGGGCCCTCTTTTTCGACTGCGCGGCTCCCGCTTGCCAAAGGCGTTCACTGCCGCGTATCTCGTCTGATTGTAACGAAGAATTCGCGCTGCGTCAACTGTGAAATGGTTTTTTTAGGAAGGGTTTTCGAGGCCTGAAGCACCGCTTCTACGAAGCACCGCTTCTCGAAGCCGCTTCTACTGAAGCAACGCTTCGACCGCCTCGAACGGAGACAGTTCCCGGCTGGCCAGTCGCGCCAGCACATCCTCGTACGCGCCGTCCGGCAGTCCGCTGCGGAAACGCTCCATCAACAGGTCGCGCAGCGTCACGTCCAGGCTGTTTTGCAGGCGTTCCCGCTCTCTGCGCTGCCATTCTCCAGTGCCGTGTAGAAATTCGCGGTGGCGCTGAACGGCCTCCACGGTTTCCTCCACCCCCTGGCAGCCGGTCGAACAGGCCAGCAGCACCGGAACCTCCCAAAAAGCGGTTTCCGTTATCTGCCCCGGCCGGGTTGGGTGAGCCATTTCCAGCATCGCCTTAAGCGCCCGCGCGGTTCGATCCGCGCCCGGCAGGTCGCATTTATTAACCACCAGGATGTCCGCGATTTCAAGAATGCCCGCCTTGATGGCCTGGATATCGTCGCCCAGCCCGGGCGCTTCCACCACTACCACGGTATGTGCCAGCCGGGCAATGTCGATTTCCGACTGCCCCGCGCCCACCGTCTCGATCAGAATGACCTCAAACCCGGCTGCGTCCAGCACCTGCGCCGCCGAGGCGGTGGCGCGGGCCAGGCCGCCCAACGCGCCCCGCGAGGCCATCGAGCGAATAAAAACACCCGGGTCGCCCGACAGATCGCGCATGCGTACCCGGTCGCCCAGCAGCGCGCCGCCCGTAAATGGGCTGGAAGGGTCGACGGCAATCACCGCCACCTTTTCCGCCCCGGCATTCCGCATCGCCTTGGCCAGCTGGTTCACCAGGGAGGATTTTCCCGTGCCCGGTGAGCCGGTCACACCCACCAGGTGCGCCTTGCCCGTATGTGGATAGAGATAATCCAGCGCGGCCCGCCCTTTGGGGGTATCATTTTCCACCAATGTTAAGAGACGGGCCAGCGCAAGGCGCTCGCCCGCCAAAACTTCATCGAACATGTCCATCGATTGTCTAGGCATGTTTTCCTGTCGGCATGCTCAAACCCAGCCGCTGGTAAGTATTCCGTCGCTTAACCACTTCCGCATGGTTATGCAGTTTCCAGTTGGCCTGTTACCGCCGCCTTAATATCGGCAGCCATCATTTCCGTGGACGACCCCGGACCGTACACTTCCTTCACCCCAGATGCTTTCAAGGCCGGGACATCTTCATCCGGAATGATCCCGCCCACGTACACCAGCACGTTTTCCTGCCCATTGCCGCGCAGTAAACCAACCACGCGCGGTACCAGCGCCATGTGCGCCCCAGACAGGATCGATAATCCCACGACATCCACATCTTCCTGTAATGCCGCCTCGGCAATCATTTCTGGCGTCTGGCGCAAACCGGTATAAATCACTTCCATACCGGCGTCCCGCAGCGCGCGCGCAACCACTTTCGCTCCCCGGTCATGACCATCCAGCCCGGGTTTTGCAACCAATACACGAATTTTTCGCTCCATTAAAACTCCCAGACCATTGTTCGCTTCAGTCTGACACAATTCCAAACCTGCTTACCGGTGTCTTTGTGAAGTATAGCACATACCTTCTAAGCTTCCTCGGGGATTTCGTCCCCTGATAAGGGTGACAAAAATCGCAATCCCAGGTAATATTGAACGCGTGTCCGATTTACTTTTCACCCTGGCGCAAATAGTCTTCGTTCTCTGGCCGTTATTTATCATCACGTCCCTGGCATATTCATTTCAAGGCCGGATGACCTGGAATGCTTTCAGCCGCCGCGCCCGGCAAAGCCTGCTCGCCACCTGGGTGGTGCTTTTTTTCGTCTGGCTGTTTACCCTGTTTGCGCCGCTGCCCACGCCTGGGCTGCTTCCAGAGCCCTGGAACACATTAATCTTCCTGGGCGGGTTTGCCCTGCTGCTGCTCGGGGAAGCCTCGCGCCTGGGTTTGCTCCGCCGCCGGCTGCGCGCTCGGGTCGAAATGCGCCATACCCATTCTTTGCAGCGTCTGAAAAACATGGACCCGTATGATTTTGAGTACCTGGTCGCGGAAACCTACCAATCCTTGGGTTACCATGCCCGGCAGGTCGGGCACAGCGGCGACCATGGGATCGATGTCCGCCTGGTCGCACCGGACGGCAGTCAATGGATCGTGCAGTGTAAGCGCTACGGCAGCCCGGTTGGTGAAAGCGTGATCCGTGAATTGTATGGGACGCTGTCCAACGAAAAAAGCGACCGGGCGGTTCTGGTTACCACAGCCCAAATCACTTCTCCAGCCAGAGAATGGGCGCGCGGCAAACCCATCGAGCTGGTGGACGGCCCTGCCTTTTTGAACATGATGGAAGAAGCCCATCGCCGCTCGCAGGGCACCTTCCTGAACCGTCTGTCCATCTGGTTCGAAAAGCTGCTCGAGCCCGACCGCCCGGCCGGGCTGCGCCCGCCGGTAGAGACCCAGACCGATCATCTGTCCGCCACCCAACCGGTGCGGGTGCAGCGCGCTGCTTCTCCCCCCCGGTTCACCCGGCTTTCCCCATCCAATACAATAATGGCGCCCCTCCGGTCTGCCCAAATTGCGGCGTTCCGATGGTGCTCCGCCCGTCCCAGGGCGCTGCCCAGCCGGGCGGCCGGGTCCTGTACCGCTGCCGCAACTATCCTCGCTGTCGAATTGTTCTGGAGCCGCAGCAGGTAAAATAAGGCCCCCATTTTGGGTGCCCCTTCCGTGGAACCATGTTATGATTATTTTATGTCCGAGACCAGCGCTCCCCTGGAATTGATCCAGACTCGCCGTTACTTGCAAGAGATAAACCATCACATCCTCCACGACGAGGGCGAGATTCTCCAGGTTCCGGGCAAACTCAGCCTGGTATGGACGGACCCGGTCAGAGACATACGGCGCTTTCTCTCCGTGAAGGTCGCCGGCGATGACCAGATCATGATCAATGGACGGCGCTACCCGGCCACCGAAACCGGCCTGCGACAAGGCCTGCGCGCCTGCCTGGCGGAATTTACATAACCCCAGACAGCCGGCCCGCCCATCCTGATCTTGTTTCACGGAATTAAGGCTCGCAGAGGAACGGCATTCATGAAACCATTAACCCAGCAAGGTATCGCTGCGCTAAAGTTGGGTGATCGCACTGCTGCCCGCCAGTTGCTCGCCGCTGCAATTAAACAAGACCCCCGGGATGTCACGGCCTGGTTGTGGTTGGCCGGCGCCCTGGATAAAGAAGCAGAGCAAATTGATTGCTTGCGCTATGTGCTGAAAATTGACCCGCAAAACCAGCTCGCCATGCGCGGGCTGGAACAGCTTACGAACCACAGCCCCGCCCCGGAACCACCGGTCCAGGCCGCCCCGCCGGTTGTACTCGAAGCCACACCCCCGGCCAGGCAAATGGAGCCAGAACCAACGCCTCCGCCGCCGCCCCTCGAACCAATTTCAATAGCGTCCGAGGAGGCGCAAACGGAGTACGCGCCATTGGATGGCGCGCCGCCATTGGATGGCGCGCCATCCAGTCAAGCGGCCATTGATGCGATGCGGGAAAGTGTCCAGGTCATGGAGGAACCCGAACCGGTCCCTCCAGCTGGTGAACCCGCCCCCGCGCCGCGGCCGTTTCACAGGCGCGCAGCCCGCCCGGCGGAGGAAGAGACTGCCCGGCTCATCTTCCGCTCGCGCCCATCCCTTGTCCCGGCTCTTATTTGCTTCTGGCTCTTCCTGTTTGGCGCGCTTACCGTGGGGTCGCTGCTCAGCGGCGTTTCTACCATCGGTTTGCCGCTGGCCGGTGGGGTAGGCTTCCTGCTGCAAGTAGTCGTCTTATATACCGTCATCCGCGGTCTGGCCGAGCGGTATGAACTAACCAGCCAGCAGTTGACTTTACGCCTGCGCGGAAAACGCGCTCGCATTCCCATTTCAGAGATTTACCACGCCGAGTTCACCCAGTCCTTTTTTCAACGCTTACTCGGTATCGGCACGATTGAAATTGACGCGGCTGTCAATGGGCAGCTTACCCACCTCCGATTACGCAATATTCCTCAATGCCGCCAGCGCACCGACCAAATTATTTACCTGGTAAAAGATTATGCCTCGACGTGACCTTTCGCATGTTTCCGCCTGCCTTCTGGGTGGCGCCATCGGCGACGCGCTCGGCGCGCCGGTCGAATTCTCTTCCCTGGCCGACATACGCCGCCAGTTCGGTCCCGCGGGCGTAACCGGCTTCGTCGCGCTCAACGATCAGGGTCTGGCGGAGTTCACCGATGATACCCAGATGACCCTTTTCACCGCCGAGGGATTGCTAATCGCCCGGCAGCGCGCCACACCCTCGCCCATGGAGGCAATCTACCGCGCGTACCTGCGCTGGCTGCGCACCCAGCGCACCCGCCAGACTGGCCCCACAGGCGAATTAACCCGCGAAGGCAACTTGCTTGGGATTAAGGCCATGTGGAACGTCAGGGCGCCCGGCAGCACCTGCCTGTCTGCCCTGGCCAGCGGCCGCCGCGGCACACCCGAAAACCCCACCAACGACAGTAAAGGCTGCGGGGGCGTCATGCGCGTGGCCCCGCTCGGGCTGGTGTACACCGGCGAAGCAGCCTTTGAGCAGGCCTGCGCCGCGGCTGCCCTGACCCATGGGCATCCCTCCGGGTACCTGGCCGCCGGCGTTTTTGGCCAGATCATTGCCGAAATCATCCATGGCAAGAGCCTGCCAGAAGCAGTCCAGGCCAGCCTGGTCACCCTCACCCGCTGGCCCGGCTGCGAAGAAACCCACTATGCGGTGGAACAGGCCCTCAAAGCAGTCCATGAGCGCCCCCCAACCCCTGAAACGATTGAAAATCTCGGGGGTGGTTGGGTCAGCGAAGAAGCCCTCGCCATTTCGCTCTTCTGCGCCCTATCTCACCCGAATGATTTTGCCGCCGGCGTCTTGCTGGCAGTCAACCATTCCGGTGACAGTGACACAACCGGGGCCATCACCGGCAATCTGCTGGGCGCCTTGCTTGGCTATGAAGGCATCCCACAGAAATGGCTCAGCTGTATCGAGATGCGCGAAGAGATCGAAAAGATCGCGCTTGAAATCCTATAACCGCCGGCAGTGAAGAAGAAAAATGAGACCCTGGGTTCCAGGGTCTCATTTTTCTTCTTCAGCTTAACCTTTATTTTGCTTGCACTTTAATCGTGTGCGGGCGGGCTTCTTCCGCCTTCGGCACGCGTAGGGTCAGCAGCCCATTCGTCAGGTCAGCCAGCGCCTTGCCCGAATCCAGCGGTTCGGGCAATCGGATGATGCGGTAAAACCGCCCAACCGGGCACTCCCGCAGCAAGAAGTTTTCTTTCTCATCCGCTGTTTCCTTAATCTCACCTTGCAGCGTCACCGTCTCATTGACCACCTGGATAGATAGACTCCTCCGCCTTTACCCCCGGCAGCATCGCCGTGATGATAAATTCATCCGTGCCGCCCTTTACGTTTACCGGGACAAATACATCCCACTCGGCTTCGGGCCAATTCTCTTCCTGATAAGGCCGCTCCCACATCTGATGGCGCATTCGGTTGCGTGGATGGATATACATTGCCATTGTTTTTTCCTCCTGTTGAACGATTAATCCATTAATCACTTTTCAAATCATCTAGATTGAGTATAAGACGCGAATATCGGAGGAATCATAGCGCTGTATCAGAAAAATCCTAACGAATTATCAGCGGAATATTAGCAAACAGTACAATTGTTCGAGGAATACTCTTGTATTATATAATCTGTTGTATTATACTACTACTGCAACTAGTCGCAATAGCATGTACGTTTTAGCCTGATATCGGAAGCCGGCATTCCGGAACCCTAAAATATAGATAGCGAAGAGGAATGGATAACAATATAGCCCAAGATTTACGCGATCAAGGTCACCGCCTGACCCCACAGCGATTGGCGATCCTGCAAGTGCTTGAAGAAGATGGCGGTCACCTGACGCCCACTTCGATTTACGAGCGCGCCGTCCAGCGCCTGCCCGGGCTGACGGAAGCGACCGTATACCGCACGCTTGATTTTCTGGTGCAAAACGGCCTGGCTCTGGTAGCGCACATCGGCGATGGACACCTCGTGTACGAATCCGCCCGGCGCAACCACCATCACCTGATCTGCCGCGGTTGTGGGTACATGATCGAGATCGAGCATCACCAGCTCTCCGCTCTTTTTGAACAGTTCGAGGAGCAGACCGGCTTCAAAATCGACTGCGCTCACGTGACATTTTTTGGTTTATGTCCGGGCTGCAAAAAAGAACCTTGATTTATTGGCACATAACACCGAATAGGAGGAAGCATGTTATTTCAACCCCTCGCCATGCACATTCCAGATGGCTTCTTATCGGTTGCAGTTTCGATCGTTTTCTGGGTTCTTTCCATCGGCGTCATCCTGGCGGCGCTCTCGCGCGTCAACCGCGAGTTGGGTGAGCGCGAAGTGCCAGTGATGGGCGTTCTGGCCGCGGCCATCTTCGCCGGGCAGATGCTGAATTTCTCCGTCACCGGCGGCACCTCCGGGCACCTGCTTGGCGCTGCGCTGGCCGCGATCCTGCTGGGACCCTGGGCCGCCGTGCTGGTGATGACCAGCGTCGTATCTGTGCAGGCCCTGATCTTCCAGGACGGCGGACTGTTCGTCCTGGGCGCAAACCTGTTCAACATGGCCGTGATCGGCTCATTCGTCGGTTATTTCGTCTACCGCCTGGTGCAGTGGGTAGCGCGCGGGCAGCGCTGGGGCATTTTCGCCGGGGGCTTTCTGGCTGCCTGGGCATCCATCGAGGTCTCCGCCCTGTCGACGGCGCTGCAGCTTTCCCTTTCTGGCACTTCACCGGCCAACATCGCCTTCCCCGCCATGGGCGGCATCCATGCCCTGATCGGTATCGGCGAAGGGCTGATCACCGTGGGCGCATTGAGCTTCATCTACGCTGCCCGGCGCGATTTGCTCAAAATCGGCGCAGCCGCAAAAGCGCAGCACGCGCGGTGGTGCTGCTGGGCGGCATGCTGCTTACCCTGGCCCTCGCGGTTCTTGCGCCGCTGGCCTCCAGCCAGCCCGATGGGTTGATATGGGTTGCCGGGCAGGCCGGCTTTCTGCAATCGCCAGAGACCCCCAGCGTACAACCTCATCCCCGACTATCTCCTCCCCGGCATCTCCAATGCCGCCCTCGCCACCATCCTGGCCGGGGTAATCGGCGCCCTGATCGTGCTCGGCGTGGCCCTGCTGGTCGGCTACACGCGCCGCCGGCGCTGCGATGAAACCGGCCCCGAAATCTCCGGCGACTAGCCACGCGCGTCCTCCGTCTTTCTCTTTACTGAAAACTGACGACTGATAACTGTCAACTCCTACTATGCACCTCGACTTCCTCGATCCCTATCACGAAGGCAGCAGCCTGGTCCACCGGCTGGACGCGCGCATTAAGTTCGTCCTGGTGGTCGCCTTCATCCTCACCGTCGCGCTGGTTCCTGCCGGCGCCTGGCCGGTTTACGTTTTGCTGGTCGCGCTGGCTTTTGCCGCCGAGCTGCTCTCCGAGCTGGGCATGCGTTTTTACCTAAAACGCGCCCTGCTGGCGCTGCCATTCGTTCTGGCGGCGCTGCCGGTGCTGTTCACCCTGCCCTGGGCCTGCGCTTGCTGCGCCTGCCGTTTGGCCTGACGATCAGCGAGCCCGGCCTGGCGCGCTTTGTCAGCGTGGCGCTCAAATCCTGGATTTCGGTCCAGATGGCGGTCCTGCTCGCCGCAACCACCCGCTTCCCAGACATCCTGCTGGCCATGCGCGCGCTGCGCCTGCCCAAACTGCTGGTCGCCATCATCGGGTTGATGTGGCGCTACCTGTTTGTGATGGTCGATGAGGCTCTGCGCCTGATGCGCGCTCGCCAGGCCCGTTCCGGAGTCAGCTTCGCGCTCTCCTCCGCTGCCGGGGCCGCCCCCAGCCCCAGAACCGGCGGCAGCCTGCTCTGGCGCGCGCGCGTGACCGGCAGCATGGCCGGCAGCCTGTTCATCCGCTCGCTCGAACGCTCCGACCGCATCTACAACGCCATGCTTTCTCGCGGTTATGATGGCGAGATGCGCACCCTGCCGCAAGCCCGCATTACCCCGCCGGGCTGGGCCGCGCTCGCTGGCCGGTCTGGGATTGTTGGGCGGCCTTCTCCTCTTTGGATACCTTCTGTAATCGACCCGCTCAGGACAAGATGAAGCCTACACACACTATGATGGAACCGCTGAACCAACGTGCATTCGCGCTCGAAGTCAAGGATCTCTCCTACGCCTACCCCGATGGCCACCAGGCCCTGCACGGCGTCAGCCTGGCGCTGTGCCCCGGTGAAAAAGTGGCCCTGGTTGGGCCAAACGGCGCGGGAAAATCCACCCTGCTGGTGCATCTCAACGGCATCATCGACCGGCAGTCCGGCCGGATCGAAGTATGCGGCCTGGAACTGAGCAAAAAAACCGTGGCCCGCGTGCGCGCGCTGGTCGGTCTGGTCTTTCAGTCGCCAGATGACCAGCTCTTCTCCCCCACCGTGTTCGACGATGTGGCCTTTGGTCCCATCTACCAGGGCCTGCCCGCGAGCGAAGTCCAGGCCACGGGTAGCGGAAGCGCTGTGCATGGTGCACATGGAAAGCTACATCAAGCGCGTATCGCATCACCTCAGTACGGGCGAGAAGAAACGCATCGCCATCGCCACCGTGCTCTCGATGAAGCCCGCACGTGCTGGTGCTGGATGAGCCTACCGCCGGTCTCGATCCGCGCGCCCGGCGCACGCTCATCGAGCTGCTGCGCGAGCTGCCCCAAACCATGATCGTCGCCACCCACGACCTGCCGCTGGTAAAAGAGCTCCTGCCCCGCACCGTGATTATGGATGACGGCCAGGTTGTTTCGGACGGCGCGACCGGCGCGATCCTGGCAGATCAGGAGCTGCTCGCGGCCCACGGGCTGGAGATGCCGTAAGCGTGAAAACCGGGCCGCCCTTACGGCTCGGCCCGGTTCGGATAACGTTTAAGCTGCTGGCGCAAATCGCTGGCGGCGCTGGCCAGGTCCATTTCCACCAGAGGGAAATCCAGCCATAAATCCGGGTTCAACCTGCGCTCCTGAGCTTGATCTCGCGCGCGCTCCAGATGCCGCCAGGATGGGTTGATCAGGTTGCCAAAGTGCACGCGCAGGGTCGTCCCATTCTCTCCCTCCCGCCGGCGGAAGAGCAGCACCGGTTCCAGAAAACTGATCGCCGGCGGAACATCCTCGCCGCTTGCCACGCCGTCCAGCCAGGCGGCCAGGCGGGCCGCCTCGTAGGTCAGCAGGCAGGGATCGGTTCCCGTCCACGCGCCTTCCGGCCCGGCCGCTTCAACATGGATCGATAGCCAGTTGGCGTCGTACGGCTCGCCGGCGGCATCCGGATACTGGTAACCAAGAATGGTCAAATAAAAGGAAGCGTCCCGTGCGGTCAATTTCATACTAAAATTGTAGCACAATTATCCCCTATTCCGCACTCCTTCCCGCCTGCATGCTTCCTCGAATCAAATCTTGCAGCGTGGCCTTATCGATGAAAGGCGCCAGCTCGACGATAATGTGCGCATCGATGCTGCCACTCGCGGCCATCCCTAACACCCGTTTCAAGGAATCCTGGTTAAGGAACGGCGCCAGCTCCACCAGTTGCTCGCCGCTCATCTTCCCTTCCGCCGCCCGGTCAATCAACCGGTCGAGCGTCTCGCGGCTGAGGAAGGGCGCCAGCTCAGTCAGCTGGTCGATGCTGAAGCTGCCTTCGACCATCTGGTCGACCAGTTTATCCAGCCCCTCGTGGCTGATAAAGGGCGCCAGGTTGGATAGGTGCTCGGAAGAGAGTGTCCCTTCCGTGATCATCCCCACCAGCTGGTCCATGGTCTCGCGATCCAGGAACGGGGCCAGCGATTCCAGAAATTCTGGCTCCAACGATCCTTCCACCACCCGGTTGACCAGCTTGCCCAGCGTCTCCCGGCCCAAGAATGGAGCCAGTTCCATCAGCAGGCGCTGGTCCACCGCGCTGCCTCCCAATCCCTCCACCAGTTCATCCAGGAATTCACGGCCAACAAACGGGGCCAGCTCAACAATTTCCTCAATATTGAATTTATAGCCTTCCATATTCTGCATCACCTTTTCCATTACACTGGGGCGCATCAAGGGCGCTGCCTCGATCACCGATTCCATACTCGCCGGTTCTGTCTTTCACCATCCGGGCCACATTTTCGGGGTGTCCCTGCGCCAGTTCATCGAGCACAGCGCCCGTGCTGAAGCGCCTTGAGCCAGATACGTTACCATGCTCTCCGTTGAGCAGGTCATCCACCCGCACGCCAAACAACTGGGCGATGGAGGCCAGCGTGCCAACGTCTGGGAACGAGTCGCCGGTCTCCCAGCGCGAGACGGCCTGGTGCGTAACGTGCAGCTTATCCGCCAGTTCCAGCTGCGTCCAATCCTTATCCCGGCGGAGCCTTGAAATATATGCGCCTGTTTTGCGTGGATCAATCATCCTGTCCATCCTTTCGCACACAAATTCATTCGCGAATGTGCATAGACTTTACCATATCCAGGTATGCCAGGCAATCAAGCGTTAATTGCGCGCCGCGATGGCGCGCAACCGCGCGATGGCGCGCAACCGCCCCTTGCAACCGGCACTTGAATAAAGGTATATAATGATAATATAGATCTTAATGCACAACATTTGCACCCAATGAGGTCTTTTGGTTCTTCCGGGTGGGAGGGGAGATTCCTTCCCCCGACCAGGCCAATTCCGAGGAACCGTGCAATAGATAACAGGAGAAAACGATGGCTGAGACAATTATGTTGGATCAAATTGAAACTTATCTCGACTCGCTTGTTCCGCCGCGCGCGCCCGAGATGCAGGCCATGGAACGGTATGCCCATGAAACCGGTTTTCCCATCGTCGGTCCCGCTTCCGGCGAGTTTTGCTACATGATCGCGCGCATGGTCGGAGCGCGGCAGGTTTTTGAGCTGGGCTCAGGTTATGGCTACTCGACCGCCTGGTTTGCCCGGGCCGTCACCGAAAATGGCGGCGGAACCGTCCATCATGTAGTTTGGGACGAAGACCTATCGCGCCGCGCCCGCCAGCATCTTGAAAAGCTGGGCTTCAACGATGTTGTCCAGTACCGCGTATCCGAAGCAGTCCAGGCCCTCACAGAAACCCAGGGTCCCTTCGACCTGATCTTCAACGATATCGATAAGAAGGCCTACCCCCAATCGCTGCCCGTGATTTACGAAAAGCTGCGCCCAGGCGGTGTGCTGATTGTGGACAATCTGCTCTGGCATGGCCGGGTGCTCGATCCGCATGACCACCAGGAGACAACCGCGGCCATCCGCGAGTTCACCCGCCTGATCACCGCCTCGCCCCAGTGGACCACCTCGTTGGTCCCCATCCGGGATGGTTTGATGGTCGCCTATAAAAACCCTTGATATTTTTATATTAAAGGTTATAATAATCTAAATATTTTGACGATAGGAGCAAGCACACATGAAACCATGCATGTGTATGTGGCGGGGCTGGTAACCGCCAAAGTCAGACGAAGAGAATAAAACACAGATAAACGTCTACAGACGGGCGGTGCTTCAGCCTCTTTTCCAAAAGGGCCGGCTGATTTTGCCGCCCGTTTTTGTGTTTTTACCAGGATTATTGTTATCAAGAAGGAGAGAGAATTAATGGACGCCTTAAAACCAGTGGATCATGCTGCCTTACGAGTTCAACCAGGCGGCCATCATTGTCCTGTTGCTGGCCGGGTTTATTGGAAATGCGCTGCCGTTCGTTGCCCTGGTCGCGCTGTTTATGCTAGGGGGCACCCTGCTCGGGCGGCCCGGCTTTGGTTTCTTCTACACCCGCCTGCTGCGCCCACTGGGTTGGGTCAAACCCGATGTGATCCTGGATAACCCGGAGCCGCACCGCTTCGCCCAGGGCTTTGGCGGAACCGTGGTACTGGCCGGCTTCCTGGCTTTGTTGGGCGGTCTCACCACCCTTGGCTGGGCGCTGGCCTGGCTGGTCATCGGCCTGGCAGCCCTCAACTTGTTCGCCGGGTTTTGCGCCGGCTGCGCGGTCTATTACTGGCTGAACCGCCTGCACGTCCCAGGTTTCTTGAAGACCCCGCCCGCCGGTACCTTCCCAGGGCTGCGCCCGCGCAACACCGGGCCGGTTATGCAGGAGCGCCGCTCATGAGCGAGTTTTCCCTTTCCGCAGCCTTTCTCACGCGGGCGCTCTGGGCAATCCTGATTATCGCCGCCGGGTTTGCTTTCTACTGGCTGCTCAACCGCGCCATCCTCTACCGCGCCAGCAAGAACGGCGCGTCCGATACGCTTCAGGCACACCTTTCCCGCCAGGGCGTCCCCGCCATCCTATATTTCACCACCCCTGATTGCGTCGCCTGCAAAACCGTGCAGCGCCCGGCCTTAGCCCGCCTGAAAGAAAGCCTTGGCGACCGGCTGCAAGTGGTGGAGATCAACGCCCAGGAACAGCCAGACCTGGCCAGCCGCTGGGGCGTGCTCAGCGTGCCAACCACCTTCGTGATCGACCAGCACGGCCAGCTCCGCCACGTCAACCACGGTACAGCCCGCGTCGAAAAATTGCGCCAGCAGTTGGAAGGCGTCATCCCCGACCGCGCATGATACATTTTCATTAAGGAGTTGAAAAGAGGGTGAGATATTGGCATCCCGCGGCACATATCGTGCCGCGGGATGCCAATATCTCACAAAAAAATCTTTTCTCACCTCTTCGCGGCGCGAAGTTACGGCCGGGGGGAGTGGTATGGACAAGGTAACGCATCCTGCAATTTAGATGCGTTTACCCTAAGAAAACCTATGCACGGACCTATCCCCCTCCTATTTCATTGTATACTTAGTCCAACCTGAAAAAGTCCGCGGGCTGGCGCTCACCAGCATACCCCTTAACCGGCCCGCAAAACAATTTTCGGATGCGTCCTGAACATCAGAAGGAGCAAAACAATGGTTGATCGCCGCAAAAATGAAGTGTACCTGCCCGGCTGGCTGTGGTTTTTCCTGATCCTCCCCCTCGCCTTGCTGGTGGCTTTGTTATATCGCCACAGACGCTTCCCCCAGTTGGCTCAGCGCCTGCGCGCCTTACCCTTGCCCTTCAAACCTGCGCCTCGCTATACCGAACCCGATTCTATCCCCCTGGATATCCGCCCCGAAATCCCCTCCGCTGGCATGGAAGAATTGGAAACCGGCCCCGCCAATTACGCTGTGATGGGAAGCCGGGGAACTGCCGAGATCGTGCTGGAACAACCAGCCGCCGCTTCGCCCTCCAACCGGGATGATCTAACCATTATCGAAGGTATTGGCCCGAAAATCTCCTCCTTGCTGCATGAGGCAGGCATTACGAACTTCGCCAAACTGGCCGAGGTTCCGCTGGAAAAGCTGGACGAGATACTCACCTCTGCGCGTTTGCGCCGCCTGGCCGATCCTGCCACCTGGCCGGAACAGGCACGCCTGGCAGCCAATGAGGATTGGGAAACGCTGCGGCAGTTGCAAAACACCCTCAAGGGTGGGCGCAAGCCCCAGGCCGGCTGACCCATTGATTATTCACCGATGAAGTTTCTGGCACTTGAGCACGAAACCCCCGCCGTACCCGCCGGTGGTTTTCAACCCCATTTAAAAGCGGAGGCGGCGCGCGCCTGGGAACTGTACCAGGCCGGGATCATCCGCGAGATGTATTTCCGCCCCGACCAGCATACCGCCGTGTTGGTGCTGGAATGCGCGGATGTCGCGGAAGCCCAACGGGCGCTCAATAGCCTGCCCCTGGTCAGCGCTGGTTTAATCACGTTCGAAGTAGTTCCCCTGGTCGCATATTCTGGCTTTGCCCGCTTGTTTGAAGGCGGGAATAGCGGTTGAGCCATTGTTCCGCGCGTAGTAGATACGAATTCGAAAAACCCAGGCCATTTTTATAGGTTATTTTTGGGTATTTCATTATAATAAGAGGGAGAATTAAAAAGAGGGAAATATGGAAAACATGCCAGAGAACCGAACCCCGGATGCGGGGCCAGAAAAAGCACAAGACATCGCCGGCGAAACGGTGCATGTCCAACAAGCCGTTATGCGCAACGTTAATGCCAGCAACGTCACCCTGCGCCAGGCAAATACCCAAACCGCCACCGCTGACCATCTGGTTGTTCGCCAGGGCGGCATGCTGCGCGCCAAAACCGAAAACCTGGAAATGCTCCAGGCCGGGGCCGGGTTAATTCAGGCCGGCAGCGCGCAGATGACCGCCTCGAACGCGGGCGCGATGGTGATAAATGGCAGCGTGAATATGGACCAGTCTGCGGCGCGTATCCTGGTCGCGAAAGGGGAAGTCACCTTCGACCAGAGCGGCGCGGTTTTCATGGTTGCCAACCAGGTCAAAACCGGCAGCAACAGCGGCACAGTCTTTCTGTTTGCCCGCAAAGTGGACGGAAACGTAAATACCTTGTTTGGCCCGCGTGAATCCGTTCTTTTTGGCGCGATTGCCGGGTTGATTGCGGGCGTCGTTATGATGATCGGTGGCCTGTTTGGGCGCCGAAAAGGGCACAAAAAATAAACAGATCGAACAACCAGGCAGCTCACCGGCCGCTATTTTGGATCCATTTGGTATTTCGAACTACCCAGAAAGAGAGCAGACATGGCAGTAGACCCAATTATCGCAGACTTGCAATACGTGATGGAAACCAGCCAGGAGCTGGACATCTTAAACTTTCATAAGAGTTTCCCCATTACGTGCAAGGCGCGGGTCGAAACCATTGATCGCGATGTAGCTGTATTAAAAGTCGAGCCGCCTGGTTCGGTATGTCTTGAATCGCAGGATCAGACCATTGTGCTCAGCCGGGGTTTGCCGGAAGCCGTCCGGGCCCGGGTCGTTTCCTTTGACCTGGTCAATGGGCTCATCAAGCTCAGTGATTTTTCATATGTCGGCTCGCACTTTGGCGAGCGGATGATCGCCCGAGTCCAGCCGGAAGATACCATCAACATTGAGATAGACTCCAATGATGAAAAATACAGCGGCACGCTGGTGGATGTTTCGTTAAGCGGCGTGGGGGTGATCACCGATGAGACCAGCTTCCAAAGAGGGCAGCTCCTTCAAATGACCCTGCCCTTGCCGGAAGGGAAGGTCACCCTGCCCGGCAAGATTCTCAACGCCACGGAATCGCCCGATATGCAGGTTCGCCTTTCGATTGGTTTCACCCGTAATGCTCAGGAAATCGCGGTGGTCATGCGCTACATAAAAGACCGCCGCATCGAAATACTAAAAGAAATCGAGCATATGTATGAACGCTCGTACCGCATGAAGTTAGCCGAATCGAAAGACCAGCCATAACCCCATCCGAAGCGCTCGAACTCCGCCTGGCCGGTTGGGCCAGGTCCCGAACCGGTGTCCGCGTTGTGCTGGGCATCGGTTCGCGTGCTCGCAGCGACCAACCGGCCGGTAGCGGATCCGACCTCGACATGATTGCCTTCGTCATCGACGAAGGCGCTTATGCCCAGGATGGCGGCTGGAATACCAACCGCCATCCTGGTAAGGTTGGTGTCGCACAGATAGAACGCTCTCCGGAGGCAGCCCTTTATCGCGAATGCGCCCCCGGCGCGTATTCGCGTCGCGCCTTGCGCGCATTCGCGATAAAAACCAATATCGATGCAAGTGCCATATCCTTCAGCAAACACAGCATTTCGTACAATTCAGGAGGGAAAATCCCATGCAGTATCGTCAATTAGGCAAATCAGGCGTGCGAGTATCCGTCATTGGCCTGGGCACCAATCGCTTTGGCTACGAGCGCATGCCCCAGGAAGAAGTCAACCGGGTGCTGGATGCGGCCGCCGGCCTGGGAATTAATTTCCTGGACAGCGCCGACGTTTACCAGGGCGGGCGCTCCGAAGAAACCATCGGCAGCGCCTTGCGGGGCAAACGCGACCGCTTCGTGGTGGCGACCAAGTTCTTCAACCGCACCGGGGATGGCCCCAACGATTGGGGCGCCTCGCGCTATCACCTCTTAAACGCAGTTGAGGCCAGCCTGCGCCGCCTCCAGACTGACCATATCGACCTGTATTACGTGCATAACTGGGACAACGCCACCCCCGTGGATGAAATGCTGCGCGGTCTGGACGATCTTGTCCAGGCTGGAAAAGTGCGCTATATCGGCGCGTCCAACTTCCTGGCCTGGCAGATCGCGCAGTCCAATGGGTTGGCCCAGGTGCATGGCTGGTCGCCCTTTGTCGTCAGCCAGAATCACTACCACCTGTTTGAGCGCGGCGTGGAACGCGAGCTGCTCTCATTCTGTCGCAGCCAGGGCGTCGGGCTGATCCCGTACTTCCCGCTGGCCGGCGGCTTCCTCACCGGCAAATACCGCCGCAACCAGCCGCCCCCGGCCGGGTCGCGCGGCGAGTCAAATAAATACGTGCAGCAGTACATGACGGATCCAAACTATACCACCCTCGAACGCCTCGAAGGTTGGGCCGGGCAGCGCGGGCACAGCCTGGGCGATCTGGCGCATGCCTGGCTGCTGGCGCAGCCAGAGGTCAGCTCGGTGATTTCCGGCGTCACCCACCTCGATCAACTGGAACAAAACGCCAAAGCCGCCGATTGGGCGATGACGCCCGCAGAAGTCGAAGAAATCAACAAGATGCTCCAGGCCCAGGTATAAACGGCGCGGGGGAAAAATGAAACAGGTTATCGTTGCATCCCACAACCCGGTGAAAGTGCGGGCGGTCCAGGAAGGCTTTACCCGCATATTCCCCGGTGAAAGCTTCCAATTCCAGGGCGCCTCCGTGCCATCCGGAGTCAGCGCCCAGCCCTTCGACAGCGCGGAAACGCTCCAGGGCGCCTACAACCGCGCCCGCAATGCCCGTGCCCTGATCCCGCAGGCCGATTATTGGGTCGGCGTCGAAGGCGGGATCGAAGTTTCACCCGCGGCAGCCCAGCTTGCAGCGGACCCAGGCAGTTCAAACGAGGGCCACGGCATTTCCAGTGGTGGCATGATTGCCGGCAGCATGGACGCCGGCAGAATGGACGCCGGCAGAATGGCCGCCGGCCTTATGGCCGCGTTTGCCTGGGTGGTAGTCCTGTCCGAGCAGCAGGTTGGCAAAGGTCGCACCGGCGAATTCTTTTTACCCCCGCGCGTGTCCGAGCTGGTCCACCAGGGCAAAGAGCTGGGCGAAGCCGATGATATCGTCTTTGGCCGCTCCAACTCCAAACAGGACAACGGCGCCGTCGGCCTGCTCACCGGCAACGTCATCGACCGCGCCGCCTTCTACGAGCAAGCCGTCATCCTGGCCCTCATCCCCTTCCGCAACCCCGAATTGTATAGAGAATAGAAAAATTCCCTTCCGGTTTGCCTGGCATATACAAACTGCGCCAGGCAAACCGGAATAATTAAGGTTGTATTTATTATAATTCCGGTATAATATACAATATTAGGATTTGAATTCGGGGTTTTATTGGAGGCTGCCCGCTGGCAGGCGGTACGCGGTCTTACGTACATGGAGAGATTATGCAAAATGGGATTGCCCTACGCTCGCTGCGAGAGCAAGATGGGCCGGCGCTCGCCGGGCTTTCCTACAGTGTCGCGGATGGGGGTTTCATCCAGTATGCCGCCAACTACCAGATCGACGCCTTCCGCGCCGTCGAGGCCATTCATCGCGATGTGCAGGGCGTGGCGGCCTATTCGCGCGACCACTCCCGCCTGATCGGTATGGGACTGGTCCGCTTTGGGCAGTGCCAGGTAGAGGGAGAAATCCGCCCATATGCCCTGCTCGGCAACCTGATCGTGCACCCGGATTACCGCGGTCAGGGGCTGGCCGCCAGGTTAGTTCAATGGCAGGTCGAAAAGGCGCGTGAGCAGTGCGGTGAAGATACGGTCATCGTGACCAACTTCCAGGTTGGCAACCGCATTTCCCACCGCGTATACACCCGTTGGCTGGAACACAGCGCCGGGACCATGGAATATATCCCCATGCGGACCGACCCGAGCGCTCCGCCCGCCTTGCCAGGCACCAGCACCGGGCCGTTGGACGAAAGTGAATATGCCGATTTTGCTAAAAACCACAATGCGTTTTATCACGACAGCAACTTCTTTGAGCCGATTTCTGCCCAATCCCTGACGGATCTAACCCAGCGCTCTCCTTTCAAATCGCCTTTCCGCCACGCCTATGGCGCCTTCGATCCATCCGGGCGCATGCTGGCCGGGTTGGTGGTAATGGAAGAATATCGTCTGAAACAGATGGAGATCCGCGGCTTGCCAAAAACACTGCGCGTGCTAAACAACATCCTCGGCATGATCCCCAAAGATGGCGCCGTCCGCGAAGTTTACCTGGACCATGTTTGGGCTGCACCCGGCCAGGCCCCGGCAGCCCGCCACCTGGTCGACACCGTGCGCTGGATCTGGGCCAACCGTGCCACCAACATTGCCGTGCTGATCGATCCCAAAGGGCCGCTGCGTCCGGTATTTCCCACCTACCCCTGGACGGTCAAAGCCAGGACGCACATGCTCTATCACACCCCCAAAGAGATCCCCCCCGGAAAGCCCATCTGCCCGATTTTTTAACTTCCGTCCGCTTCACCCTTTTCCCGCCAGGGCTGGCTGCCGCCTATTCTGCTCCTTGAGAAACATGGGTGACCGCCCACCCATTTATGCCCCATCCACTTCCTCCCCATTTTTTTTACCTGCCGTCCTAATACTCCTATTACAATACATGAACTTCTCTACTCGCATCGGTGTCTATAACACAAGAGATGTTCAACCAACCCGCTCCCTCCCCCGGCGACCTCTCCGATCAAGAAGCCGCGCTGCGCGTCCAGCACCACGACGAAGCGGCCTTCGATCTGCTTTATACCCGTTACAACGAGATATTAGCCCGCCACGTAAGCTCGATCGTGCGCAGCGAAGCGGAAGCCGGCCCGGTGGCCCAGGACCTGGTGCAAGAGACCTTCTTGCGTGTCTGGACCCGCGCAGAACAATGGAGCGGCCAGGGTAGTTTTAAATCCTGGCTGTACCGCATCGCCACCAACCTGGCGCTCAACTACCTGCGCGCGGTCCGCCGCCACCCCTCGCTACCCCTCGCCGGCGATGACAGCGGCCCGTTCGATGAGTGGTCCGAAGAAACGGAGATCCATGCTCCCGCATGGCAGGTTGATACCTCCACCCTTGGCCCGGATGCCGCCCTGGAACAGTCCGAGCAGCGCGCCCGCCTCACCCAGGCGATTGACGGGCTGCCGGAGGAAAAGCAGGAGGTCTTTCGCCTGGTACATGAGATGGAGTTGAGCATCCGCGATACGGCTGGCCGGCTTGGCATTCCTGAAGGAACGGTTAAATCGCGCCTGCATTATGCCGAAAAACGCTTCAGCCAAACCTGGAACGAATTGGACACAGATGAGTGAGGTGAATAATGAATGATCGCTTTTCCGCCCCCTGGCATTGGGTTTCATATGAACGTTTCCTTTCCACGCGCCTGCCCGAGCTGCTGGCCGAACGGCTCCCGTTAGCCGGTTACACCGTCCTGGTGGAGGATACGTACCACTGCCGGGTAACCGTGGATATTTCCACGCAGGATCACACCCTCAGCGTGGTGTATCCTGGGCTGCCCCGGCCCGATGACCAGGGCCTGTTCATGCTCGATGATCAACCCTACATCGTCGTTCCCATCGCATCCCAAGAAGAACTGGACCAGGCAGCGGTACAATGCGCCGGTGAGCAGCTGCTGGCCTATCTGGCCGTGCGCATGGGCCAGCCCAGCGCGGAAATGGCCTGGGACGAAGCCGTTGCGCGCGCCTTCCTGCCCCTGAAAGCCTGGTTCAACGATTTCTTGCGCGTCACCGCCCAGCGCCTGGATACCACCAACTGGCACGCCCTCCACACCCACCTGCGCCGCATCCTGGTCCCCTCGCGCAAGCGAGTGATCGCGCCGGGCCAGCAGGGCCGGGTCGACCCGTTCGAAACCCCCGAGGGCCCCAATATCGGCAAAGTCTTCACCATCGCCCAGGGAGCCGAGATCCGCGACGAAAAAATCCGCATCACCGATGACCGCCCGGAAGCCGGTCTTGGACACAACGCCGCTCAGATCCCCTTCCTGGAGCACGACGACGCTAACCGCCTGTTGATGGGTGTTAACATGATGCGCCAGGGGCTCGTCCCGCCCGAGCCCGAACCCGCGCTGGTGCAAACCGGTAATGCCCCCCAGGAAGCCGGGGCGGACTTTTGGTGCGGGCGCAACCTTCTGACTGCATTTATCGCCTGGGGCGAAGGTTCCACCGAAGACGGGCTGATTCTAAGTGTATCCTGCGCCAACCGCCTGAATTATCCCTACCCCGCGGAGGCGGGGGATAAGCTCGCCAACCGCCATGGCACCAAAGGCGTGGTGAGCCAGATCCTGCCCGATGATCAAATGCCGCACCTGGCCGATGGCACCCCGGTGGAGATTATCTTCTCCTTCACCGGGCTGCACACCCGCATGAACTTCGGCCAGGTGCGCGAGGCAGTCATGGGGCGCATCGCGCGCGCCGAAGGCCGGCCCGTTGTTGTCCCGCCCTTCCAGGCCCCCGCCCCCGAGGAAATCCGCGCGCGGCTGGTGGCGAACGGCCTCCCCGAAAGCGGCATGGAACGCTTGCGCACCGGAAAAAACGGTCCAGAAATGCCCCAGCCTTCCACGGTTGGCTGGGTGTACTGGTACCGGCTGGCGCACCTGGCGCGCGCGAAAATCCGCGCGGTTGGCAAATCGCCGGACGCCCAGGCGAATCCCCCCCTCGAGGCCGATGTGGCCCCCCACCCGGTGTTCCCAGCCTGGGAAAGCGGGCAGATGCTGGGCGAGCTCGAAATTAGCGCGCTGCGCCAGGTCGGCGCCATCCACAACGCCCGTGAAGCGCTGTCGGTTCGCAGCCTGCGCAGCCTCCCGGCTGCCCCCTCCACAGAAAATAAAGAGCGCTCCACCGGCGCCTCCCCCTATCTGGATGAACTGGTTCGCCGCCTGGCCGCCGCTGGAATTGCGGTGTCTCTGGAAAATCACCAGCTTACCTTCCGCTTTGCCGACCCTGGCGGCGATCATAGCCTGCGCCTGGTCCGCCGTATGCCGCACCCATGGCTGCCAGACCTGCGGACGAATTGGGTCGAACAACGCACCGGCCAGGCGGGCCAGTTTGCGCAGCCGTGGACATCCGAGCACCCGCGGGTGACTGAGCAGGGCCTGCCCGTCCGCTGGGTGGGCGCTCCCCCGAAGGAAGCCGGATCCACCGCCCAACGTGCCTTTGCAGCCCTGGTCCAGGCCAATGACCGCATGGAACGCTGGCTAAACGCCCACACGCCAAAAGCCAACCCGGAAGGGGCCGAACCGGAGACGGAGCTTCAACAAATGGGCTATCTAATGGGCCTGCGTGACCAGTTATCCGCCCGGCTGGCCGCGTATTTCGACTCGCTGCTCCCCCCCGCTGCCCTGCGGTTCGCGGAGCGCCAGGCCTTCAGCGGCCGGGCCGTCATCGCCCCGGCTGTCGGGCTGCGCCTCGACCAGGTGGGGCTGCCGGAAAGCATCGCCAGGGCCCTGTTCGCCGCCCAGGCCGGCTCCGAAAATTTCGACATAACGGAACGCATGGCCCACAGCTGGGTTATCATCCACCGCGCCCCGGCGGTTACGCCCACCGCGCTGGTGGCCTTTCACCCGCTGCTGGTGCCCGACCCCGCCATCCGCCTGCACCCGCAGGCCTGCGAGCTGCTAAACGCCGATTTTGACGGCGACCAGGTGGCCGTGTACCTGCCGCTAAGTGAAGCCGCCCAGCATGAAGCTGGTGAAAAGCTGTCCGTCGCCGCGCACCTCACCCGCGACCCGCAGCTTATGGTCCACCTTCTCCCACCCCACGAAGGCATCTGGGGACTGGCGGACCTTTCGCTGGATCAAAACGGCCGCGGCCAGATCGCCCGTACCCTGCACGTGGCCGAGGACCGCATTGGCGCCCCGGTAGAACAGACCGAGCTTGCCAAAATGCTGCGCGAGGTTTTGGATCGAGAAGGGGCACAGCCTGCTCTGCAGATCGCGAATGCCCTGGCCCACCTGGGGTATGCGCGCGCCAGTACTTCCGGCGCCTCCCTCAACCCGTTCCCGACATCCCAGGTGCCGCTTCCCAAACCGCCCGCCGAAGGGGAAAGCGCGGGGGCTTGGGAAGATTACATCGAGGCATGCGCGGAAGCCATCCTCTCCGCGCGTGACTACGCCAGCCCCAACCTCGGCCCGCAGCTGCTTTCGGCCGCGGTGCGCCAGCGCTCGCGCCGCTTCCTGCCCATGCTGATCGGCCTGCGCGGACCGGTCAAGGATGCCGCCGGGGAGACGGTAATCATTCGCCACAGCTTTATAGACGGCCGTACCCCCCAGGAACTATATGCATCAGTCGCCGGCGCCCGGGAAGGGTTGGCAAAACTGGCCTTCGACTCCGAGGAAATATTACAGGAGAGCACGTACTCTGGCCGCGCGATTGGCGGAGCAATCACCGTCCTGGCCCGCGCGCGCCGCGCCCGGCGACCGGGCATCGTATTTGCCCGCGCTGCCGCCAGCGGTGAAACAGACATGCTCACCGATGTGGAAAGCCGGCTGTTGGTTGGTTTATAAAGAAAAGGATTGGGGAAAAAAACTGGCAAAAAAAGTCCACTGACCGGATGAGGGGGGCATCCGGTCAGTGGATTAACTATATTTTACTCCGTTTCCCCAAAAAAGCAATAGGCCGAGGGCTCAATTTGCCATCTCTAACCTGTTTCTAATTTTCCTAAAACCTTATTCTATTTTATAAACAGATTATTGTGCCTTTTTCATGGAATTGCCCGCGGGACTGCCCGCGGGACTGCCCGCGTTCACTCGCTAATGAGAACAATCAGCGAGTGACCTTCCACCAGAATTTTACTCTCCGGGTTATGCGCTACAGGCCCGAGAGAAGGGTTGGCGGTGTTCACTACCTGCGTCCAACAGGCGGTGTCGCCAAACGCAGGAATGGAAAATTCCACCCCCTCCGGGTAAGCGTTGAACATCAGGTAAAAACTATCATCGTTCATCTGCCGGCCATTTTCGTCTTTGGTCGGGATACCTTTCCCATTCAGAAAAACGCCCAGCGCCATTGCGCATTCCTCAACCCAATTCCGCTCCTGCATTTCCTCAAGATTGGGCTTGTACCAGGCAATATCCGTCACCCCCTGTCCATAAAAGGGGCGCCCCTGGAACCACTTGCGTCGTTGGAAGATCGGGTGCTGCTTAACCAAATCGATGACCTGGCGAGTAAAGGCCAGCAGCTCCGGATCGGCGGTATCCCAATGCAGCCAGGAAATTTCATTATCCTGGCAGTAAGCGTTGTTATTGCCCTGCTGCGTACGCCCCAGCTCATCCCCGGCCAGCAGCATCGGCACCCCTTGCGAAAGGAACAGCGTGGCCAGGAAATTCCGCTTCTGGCGGCTGCGCAGTCGCATAATCGCGGGATCATCGGTCAACCCTTCCACCCCACAGTTCCAGGAGCGGTTATGGCTCTCCCCATCCCGGTTATTCTCGCCGTTCGCCAGGTTGTGCTTGTGGTGATAACTCACCAGGTCTGTGAGGGTAAAGCCATCATGGGCTGTCACGAAATTGATTGAGGCGGTCGGTTGGCGGCCATCGTCGCCGTATAAATCCGAGGAACCGGTGATCCGGCTGGCAAATTCCGCCAGCGTGCTGGCGCTGCCATTGTTTCCCATCTCTTCATGGTTGCTGGAAACCCCGCGCCAGAAATCCCGCACCGTGTCGCGGTACTTGCCGTTCCACTCAGCCCACTCCACCGGAAAATTCCCTACCTGATATCCACCCACACCCACGTCCCACGGCTCGGCGATCAGCTTCACCCGCGAAAGCACCGGGTCCTGGTGGATCACATCAAAGAACGATCCCAGCCGGTCCACATCGTGCAGCTCGCGCGCCAGTGCCGAAGCCAGGTCAAAGCGGAAGCCGTCTACATGCATGTCTTGCACCCAGTAGCGCAGCGAATCCATCATCAACTGTAAAACCTGCGGGTGCATCATGTTCAACGTGTTGCCCGTCCCAGTGTAATCCATATAGAACCGCCGCTGCCCTTCGGGGTCATGCGCCAGGCGATAGTAGGCGGCATTATCCACCCCGCGAAAACACAGCGTAGGACCCATCTGGCTGCCTTCTGCGGTATGGTTGTACACCACATCCAGGATTACCTCAATGCCTTCCCGGTGCAAAGTCCTGACCAGTTCTTTGAACTCCTTCACCTGCTCGCCTATTTTGCTACCCGAAGCGTAGCGCGCATCTGGGGCGAAGAAGGCGATCGAGTTGTACCCCCAATAATTGGTCAATTGGCGTTCCACCAGGTGCCGGTCTGCCACAAACTGGTGGATGGGCATCAGCTCCACCGCTGTGATGCCCAGGGACTTGAGATATTTGAGCACCGCTGGAGAGGCCAGGCCGGCATATGTCCCGCGCAGTTCTGGCGGGACATCGCGGCGCAAATGGGTAAAGCCTTTTACGTGCAGCTCGTAAATAATCGTCTTGTGCAGGGGAATGTCTGGGTGGGTATCGCCTTGCCAATCAAAAGTCGGATCGATCACCGCGCATTTTGGCATAAAGCGGGCGCTGTCCGTCTTGCTGAAGGAGAGATCATCTTTGGGGTCGCCCACCCGGTAACCAAAAAGAGCATCACTCCAGGCGACCGTACCATCGATTGCCTTGGCGTACGGATCGAACAGGAGTTTGTTGGGATTAAAGCGGTGGCCATATTCCGGCTGATATGGCCCATGGACCCGGTAACCGTAACACTGCCCCGGTTCAATTCCAGGCAGATGGGCATGCCAGATCTTATTTGTATGTTCCTCAAGCGAGATACGGGTTTCATCTTCACCGGCAAACAGACACAGCTCAACCCCGCTGGCGTTCTCGGAGAAAAGCGCGAAATTCACACCCTGTCCGTCCCAGGTCGCCCCCAAAGGGTATGGTTTTCCAGGCCACACTTCCATTATGATTTTATAGCATGCCGCTCAACAACCAGACAGATGGGTCTTTCCCTACACCGGTAGGTAGGGGTTTGTTACAGGATTTTTGTTACCTGGTTTTACACCAGCACCTGTACCATTTGGACCCCGGCCGAGTAACAAATCTGGGCCACGCGCGTCAGATGTTCCGGGTGCAGCACGCATACCCATTTGCCGTGTACAGGCATCTGGTAAACGATCGCGCTGCCTTCGTTGTTTGTCAAAGGTACATCCCCGTTAATCGTAAAGTAAAGTTTTCTTTGTCCAGTCTCGGCATGGGTCAGCACCCAGTCTTCGAGAGTCTTATCGAACACCGTATCCATACGTTCACCTTTCTAATATGTTCTATTTTAGAACATTAGTTCTTATTTGACAAGGGTAGCGGTTTGGAAATGTAAAAAATTTATTAATTTCATCCATATAAGGTTGGTAGGTATAGATTCCAAAAAAAAGCCATGATATGATACATACACTAGCTGGTTCAAATTTATGAACTTCCGGTATCTTTTAGAACGATTCCTCTGGGGAGAAGGAAAACGAATGTATGCGGGTTCCGAACTGCTGAATGAAGGTTTAGTACACTTTGAAACGGGAGACCGCCGGGCGGCGGCGCTGCTGTTTGTGAACCTGATTCGCCAGGACCCAAATGCTGAAAAAGCCTGGTGGCTGTTGGCTGCCTGCGTGGATGCCCAGGAGCAGAAACGCGACTGCTTAGAGCGGGTTCTGGAAATTAATCCCTGGAATGAGGAAGCCCGCACCGCGCTCGACCAGTTAGATTGCACCCCGCCCGATCCGCTCGCGCTGGCAAGAGCCGCCGAGATCAGCCACGATTATGAAACAGCCTACCAATATTACGCTCAGGTCATCGAAAATGACCCTGCCTGCGTAGATGCCTGGTTGGGAAAAGGCTTTACCGCGGGTATGCTCTCCACGTCTGAAACAAATGGGGTGCGCAATTTTTTCCAATGCCTGGAGAAAGGATTGCGCGCAGCCGGGATGGAGACTGGAAATTTACAGGGACCCTCCCTCGGCCATATGATCAACCGCTTGAGCCGTTCCCAGGTGCAAAACCTTACCGGCTATTTCCTATCGCTCTTCGACTACATCACCGGTCTGGCGGATCGCTGCCCGGTAAATATGGCCAATATCTATGCCGTTGAGCGCGTCCACCTCGCCGATTGGGCGCATTTTTCTCAGGAGCTGCTGCATGTGAATGATGCAGGCTTTTTCTCACGGGAAAAATTAGTCTTCGTTGTGATCGATGCGTTCACCCGCGTTGCTGGAAACATTCACCGCACCACCCGCGGGCCGCGTGCGCGGCGCGAACTGTTGAATACCTATAAATTCTTTCTATTAAGCAACCTGAACCTGTCAAAACTCAGCCAGGACTCCCACCTGCTCGGCCGGTTGAATGAAATCCAGGCGCATCATATCTGACCTTAGATCCAGTGCATCCAATCGGGCGCGGTAGCCAGCAGTTTTGTGGCAAACTGCACCACCAAGCCCAAAATGACCAGTCCAACCACCGCGCTCGCAGCCTGGCAGGGACCCCGCCCCCGCATTGTGAGGCGTCCTCTATGCCGATTCACATCCCCAAATAAGGGCCCTCAATCATCGCCAATCCGCCCTGTTACCGGGGTCGGTTGTGGTTCCACCACATCGGCTTCCTCCGTGCGCATGGCGAACAAACTGTAGGCAAAGGTGACCAGCATGATGATCGCGGCGCTCATATACGGCAGGGTAATTTGAAAGTCGATCAGGCTCCCGGCCCACAGCGGTCCGATCACTCTTCCCAGGCTCTGAAAAGCATTATTCATGCCCAGCACCATTCCAACACCCAGCGCTGCCCCAATCACCCCCATGCCCTCGCCGCGCTCATCATACGTGGTGCTGTCGCTGATATACGCCATGGCGGTCGGCAGGGTGGCCGCCGTAATTGTCCCTCCCACGGCTCGTGACACGAAAATGGTGAATATATTTTGCGCCACTCGCATGACGATCAACGAAATCGCGATGCCAAGAACGCCAATCATCTTGTGATTGAGTCGTCACCCTGCGCAATCCAGTTGATGGTCCCCAGCCCCAGTAGTGTCGCGCATTCTAAATGAGCAATTGATTAGTTGGTTGTTTGAGATATCCTGATGATCTTTTTAAGGACCTCTTCTGCTTTTTGCCTGACTTCCTCATCATCGTCATTTTTCAATTTCTGTAGCGCTTCAATAGCAATGGGATCTTCAAGATTACCAGCAGCGATTACCGCGGCTTTCCTTACGCTTGAATTCATGTCACACAAGGAAGGTAAAATAGCCTCTATTTTATTCGGGCCCGGGTTCTTGCTCATACCAAAAGCTTCAACAACCGCTTTGCGCACAGTTGGGTCCTGGTCATTTAGATATGGAAGTAATTGTTGAGTGACTAACCTTCCACCAATTCGACCCAATCCCCATGCTGCGTTTCGGCGTACCTGCGCATCGGGATCTTGAAGATGTTTTTCCAGTATGGCTGTATTAGAAGGGCCCAAGCGAGGATCGTTGTATTGCGGAACAATCTGAGTAAGGACCCAGTAAGCCGTACCTTGCATGTTTTCGTTCGGAGAAAGTAATGCCTCGATCAAAAATGGGATGGCAGCGTTCCCAATGTGGACCAGTTCATCAGAAGCACTGTAGCGCATATCTTTATTTTCTGATCCGAGTTCCACAATCAATTCTCGGATTTGGGTCTCCCACTTAAGCCTTTTTTCTTGGACCTGTTCTTGTATTGGTGTTTGTTTTGGTTGATTTACCCGAGGCTCGACCGAAGTTGCTGGTTTAACGGGTACCGAAGTTGCTGGTTTAACGGGTTTTGACTCGACCTTTTCTTTGCCAAAGAGCTTCTTAAACAGATTCATATCAATTTCTCCAATGGTTGTGTGTGAATTTCATTTCTGCTTCGAATCCTAGCGTATGAAGATCTATGATCACTTGCATCCACCCAATGATGGTTCTAAAGGCGTCTTATTTAGAAATATTGCTTTCATGAACCCAACCGGGTTTTGGGTATGAGTTGTGGCTATCCTTCACAAGATAAGACCAACCTTTCCTTCGTTCCCACTTTCTTTCAAGTATCGGTCCTGCTCCGGGAGCTTGAGGCGTTGTAATAGCTATTAATTGACCTATCTCAAATTTGGGAGGGGTTGGCCCTTTATATAGCTCAGGATCCAAAAGATCAACCACATTGATAATAATCCAGCAAACAAAGCTCACGATGAGCGCCAGAAACCAACCAAAATGGAGAGCCAGTAATAGGAATAGGAAAAGCGCAATTCCCAAACCTAAATAAATAAAATCTCTGGGTTTAGCAAACATAGCAGTCATCCTTTACTTGCAAGATTCTGGATATCTATCAAATCATTATATTGACGATCCAGGAATTGGTATATCGGTTTAGGGTAACCAGTCTCTCATTTAAAAAAGCTATTGCTTATCGACAGCTCAAAATCTGGGCGTAGATAGCAATGAAAATCGCAATCGTTCCGATGCATATGATGAAAGGGACAATGGACAAACATGCGAGCTGCCCCTGGCGCACGATGGCATTGTTGGCCCCACGGATATCGTATATCACAATGGCCGGCCGGCTGGTCGACCTGAAATTCACTCGCTGGTATAAACTTTGTTTAGATTACCGCTTCCGCCGCCAGGGGAGTCTCCGGTTTCGCAACCATCACCGGCGCCCACCAGAAGGAAGTCGAGCCAGCAATCGAGAGCAGGCCCGAGACAATCAGCATGGGCGCCAGGCCAACCTTGTCGGCAATGGCGACCGAAATCAGCGGGCTGACAAATGCGCCAATATTCATAACGGTGATGTAAATGGCAGTGAAACGCGGGCGCGCATCCGGTGGGGTAACTTTGAGCAGGGTATTAAAATGCGAAAGGTTGACGCCTGGCGCGATCAGCCCGTTCAAAACCCCATATGCCAGAATCAACGGCAGCGAGGGGGTCAGCCCCACCAGAACCGGGTAAATGCCAATCAGCACAATCGTCCGCTTGAGTGAAACCGGCTCGCCCCAGCGCACCATAAGCCAGCGCCACAGGCTGTACCCGACAATCGTGCCAATACTGGCAATGGTTCCGTTCAGCCCCAGCCAGGCATCGCTGGCGTCCAGCTGGCGGACGAAGTACAACACATACAGCGGACCAGCCATCCACACGCCGATACCGTGTAAGAAGGTGTTGCGTGTAATCCGCAAGAAAGCCGGGTTGTCGACCATCTCCTGGCGGAAATTATTAGTCGATTTTATTACAGACCCGTAGAATTCGCGCAGCGATCTGGGACGCGGCGAGGCGGTTTCCTCTACCACAGGGACGGCTGAGTCAGGAACCTGCAGCTTGAACAGGTAGATCATGCTAACCATTGAGGCCAGGAAGCCAATCGCATATAGCGACTGGTAGTTGCCCGGGAATGGCATGCGGCTCAGCCACTGCCCGCATAAAAATACGGCCACACTGATGGTCACCTGGTTGGTAATATTGCGTGCGGCAAACACCGCTGCCCGGCGATTCTCGGGAATCGCCTCTCCCAGCATGGCGATCCAACCCACGTTGAAAAAGTGAGCCGGGGCGCTGCCCAGGATAATGAACAACACCGCCATGAAACCCGGCTGGATGCCAAACAGGTGCAGCCACGGCGCGACTGCCACCAGCAAAAAGCTGGCCCGGTACGCTAACAGCGTTCCCAAAATCCAGGGCATACGCCGTTTATGGCGCTGTAAGAACTGCCCCGCCGGATAGGACACCAGCACGGCCAATAGCGCGGGGATCGAGCTAAGTAAACTGACCTGCAGGTTATCCGCCCCCAGCCGGATCGCATAGGCGGCATTGAAGGCCGCGATACTGCCCAGGATCGAAGCCCATAACAATTCCACGACCAGGTACCAGGCGTTGCGGTCGTGCGGGTTGGATAAGTCTATTTTAAAGAAACGCCACAAGAGGCGGTCGATGGGTTTCATAAAGCGATCAAAGCTCTTTTCGGTAACAATCAAGATACTCCCCATAAAAATTACCGGCAAGCACGTTTCATTTTTGCTTGCAAGTTATGCGGAATATCTGTTTTTTTGGACGATAAGTAGCGATTATAGCATAGCCAGGGCAGCCGTCTGAAATGGTATAGAGATTGTAAAGTCAACCCACGCCAGGCATACGCACTATCTTTGGCGTATGTCCGGTGAACTCAAAAAAGCGCACCAGCGCATCGTGTTCCAATACCAGTGTGGCGGTGTTGACCAGCGGGTGGCACCAGTATGCCGCGGAGGGCCAGTAGTCCGCGTCTACCAGCAGGGAAATGCGCTGGTCCGCATCGTTCGCCAGCGCCAGGACCGTCACCGCGCCAGGGGTGAGGCCCAACACTTCCATGAGCTGCTCCTCTGAAGCAAATTGCAGCCTGGCGGATCCAATCGCTTGCCCCAGCGCTTTCAAATCCAGGCGCTTTTCACAGGCTGTCATCACCAGGAAAAACTGCGGCGCAGCGCTGGCCCTTACCACGGCGCGCCGTTCCTCCGCACGCAGGAACAGGTTTTTCGTTTCCAACCCCTGCATCGTAGAACGGTACAATTCCGCTTGAGCGCAGGTATACACCGGCGGGTGCTCCGTGCGAGTGTATGGGATGCCTTTTGCATCCAGGTATTCTAGCAAGCCCGTTTCGGTAGTAATCATGATCCTGCCTACCCAGATTATTTCACTGCCTCTGCTGCCAATTCCTCTGCCGCAGTTTTCTCCGCCTCGCCAAACACCGCCGCCATACGCCGGCCCTTGAGCTCGGACGCCAGGTAATCTTCCTGGTCCCCCGCTTGCAGCGCTTTCAGTGCCTGCTCGGCGCGCGCCGCATCTGGGAAATCGATCACCATCAATTCTACCGGCTGCCCGCCCAGGTTATAGCGTGCCAACACGCCGTCCGTGTCCAGCCCTAACCCAAGCTTGTTCTCCCCACCCAGCCAGACCCGGTCCTGGATGGTCAGCTCCTGGTGAAAAAACAGTGGGAAGGGTTCCCCGGCCAGCCCATCCGCCGGCAGAACGCCCATCAGGGCGGGTTTTTCCCCGCCTTTGGGCAGTCCCGCGGCGACCGCTAACGCGGCGGCCAGCAGATCATCTTCTGGCACCGGTTTCAACGCCGTCATTTGAACGAAATAACGCGCCTGCCAGAACGACAGCCTCCGCCCCGGCGAGGTGCTGCCCTCATTGCCCGCGGACAGCGGCTGAGCGTCGCGGTTGACGCTGAACAGTCCATACGCGCTGGCCGGCGTATCCACCTGGAACACGGACACGACCAGGTTGACCCCGGCGGCGCTGTCGAAGCGCTGCACCGCTGCTTTTTCAAACCCGTACACAAAAAATGCATCCGACTGCCCGTTCATCAATTCAAACAGGGTATCTTTGTTGAAGGATTTTGGTTCTTCCTGCGCTTTCCAGCCGCCCTGAACGCCTTCAACCTGCTTGATCACCCCGGCAATGTCCACATCCTCATTCTCCGTCCGGGCCGGCTTGCCCTGGCACGCCGCCAGTAGAACAAAGCCAAACACCAGCATCAAAAGGAGTCCGGTTTTCCGGTAACCGTTGCGTAAATTTTGCTGCGCCATTCACCCTCCAGATTTCGTCGATAGACTATCCTACATGCGTACGATCAATGAATATTACCTAACTGCCGGTTCTTATTCGAGCATTCGCGGTTGGCCAATCTTGACCCGCTTCACTCGCTGATATACTCAGGCGGTACGCTTTCCGTCAGCCACACCCCGTTTTCCGAACAAGTAAAGACGAAGCCGTCCGCGGCCATCCGCCCGGCCTGGATCACCAATACCACCGGCTGGCCGTGGCGCTGGCCCACCTTGCGCGCGGTCTCCACGTCTGGCGAGAGATGCACGGCATGCCGGCGCCCTTTTACCAGTCCCTGCCCGCGGATCGAATTCAGATTCTTCACCGCGGTGCCGTGGTACAGCAGGTCCGGCGGCGTGCGCGGCGCAAGATCCAGCACAACCGGGATCGAGTGCCCCTGGTTGGCGTGGATTTTTGTCCCATCCTCGCTGAATGCAAAACGCTGCTTATCGTTTTCCGCGACCACGCGCTCTAACAGCGCCCGGTCGAATGCCATGCCGCGGGCAAGCATAGCTGCCAGCAGTGTATCTACATCCACCCAGCCGCCGCTGTCCAGCGTCAGCTCAAGTTTCTGCGGCCTGTGCCGCAGCACCAGGCTGAGGAACTTGCTCCAACGGATCAGTTCAGGGTCCATATTGTGGTTTTTCCTCTTCTCCACCAGACCTCAAACCTCTCCACCAGACCCCAAAGGTCTCGGAGACCTTTGGGGTCTTATTAACGGTACCCAAAATGTACTTCCTCCGCCTTCAAAGGACCTTTCTCATTCCACACCCGTATCACGCGCGTCTCGCCGGGTTCCAGGTCGAAATAGTTATCCGCGTAGCGCGTAAATTCGCTGGGATGGGTCAGGTGGAAGAAGAAAACGTACGCCGAAGCGGATACGGTCACCTCGATGGCAGTCGCATCCACCGGGCGCATGCTCACCTGCGGTTCCACCACCGCACGCTTCAGGTCTTTGATGGCTGTGAAAAAATGGCGGTTGGCGGGGAACACGTTGCCCTCCGAGCGCACTGCCAGGTAGCGGTCGGGCCGGACGGGTTCCGGGTCCAGCTTCAGGATCTCAAGGCTGCTGTTAGCCGGCGCTACCACTGGCACCTGTTTCTCCCACAACACCTCGCCCGAAAAACTAGCCTCACGGATTGTGATCGTATCGTTTACCTCGGCCAGGGTGTCGTTGGTGATCCACAGCGAGACGCCGCCGTCCGCCTCTTCCCGGAAGGAGGCCAGCACGGGCGCAAATACGCGCTGCGCGTAAAAGTAACCCGCTTTGCCAAAGCCGTAATAATCGATCAGGCTCCAGCTCAACACCGGCCAGCAGTCGTTTAGCTGCCAGAACAGCGCGCCCGAACAGTGCGGTTTGCGCCGCCGGAAGTGCTCGATGCCAAACTTCAACCCCTCCGCCTGGGCAATCATGCTGAAAAATCGATGTACTCATCCAGGTCGTTCGGCAGGCCGGTGACCGTTTCCATCAGGTTGTCGCCCTTATTCTTGGGGTTATCCTTGTTGTGGTGATCCATGGAGGCGCTGTGATGGTAGCGCTGGTCCTGCTGGGATCACTCGCCGCAGCGTTTCGAACACCGGCGCAGCGTGCATGCCAAATTCGCTGATAAAGCGCCCCATATCTTCCGCGTAATGCCGGAAGGAGACGCCTTCCGGCGAGCGGTCGGTGATCAGCGGCTCGCCAAAACGCCGCGGCGGCCCGCCGTGCCATACCCACCAGTTATGCCGGTCGCCGTCTTCCATGCTGTTGTAATCGTTGCCGCCGTACGGGCTGGACGGCCAGTAAGGGATAACGCCGTCCAATTCTGCCACCACGTCCGGCAGGATCTTATCGTAGTAGAGCGTGCCGGGGACTTTCTGCCCGGGATAGTTCAGGGTTGTTGCGGTCGTGGATCCATTGGTTCTCGTTATTGCCGCACCACACCGCCAGGCATGCATGGCTGCGCAGACGGCGCACCTGGTAGCGCGCTTCTGCCTCTACCTCGCCGATGTACGCGGGGTCGTTTTCGGGGTACATGGCGCAGGCAAACATAAAGTCCTGCCAGACCAGCAGTCCCATCCGGTCGCACAGGTCGTAGAAGATATCGTGCTCGTAGATGCCGCCGCCCCACACGCGCAGCATATTCATATTCGCATCCCGTGAAAGACGCAGCAGGCGCTCATACTGCTCGTCCGGGATGGCGCCGACAAAAGAATCGGCCGGGATCCAGTTCGCGCCGCGCGCAAAGATGGGTACGCCGTTGAGCACGAAGCGGAAGAAGCGCGTGCCGGGTTCGTCCGGGTCCGGGGATCTGGTCCAGCGCCAGCGTGCGGATGCCCACCTGCTGCTCCTGCTCGTCCAGCACCTCTTTGCCCTTGCGCAGGGTCACCCGTAGATCATAAAGAAAGGGCTCGCCCAGATCGTGCGTCCACCACAGGCGCGGGTTGGCAATGCTAAAATATGCCACCCCGTTCTGCACGCTGCCCGGCCTGTCGAGCGCAATCACCTCGTCCAGCAGCGGCTTTTTCTCGCCCGGCACGCTCAACCGGACCTCGGCCTTCAGCTGCCCCGCGCTGCCCTGGCGCGCATCTGCCAGGGAAAACCGGGATGCCTCCACCCGCACCATCACCAGCGCCGATTCCGCCTCGGTTGCAATGCTGGTCTTGCGCTCTTCAGCAGCCAGCATTTCTGCGGGTGTCTGCGGATCTTGCATATCCTTCATGGCTATGCGCAGCGTGGCGAACTGCGTGCCCAGCAGCGCCGCGGTATTATGACGCTTGAGATCCACCGGCCGCCAGATCCCGATCGTCGGCAGGCGCGGCCCCCAGTCCCAACCATATCCAAACTGGGCCTTGCGCATGTACACCCGCTCGGGGTTGCGCCCCCAGGTAGACTTAAAGGAGTTATTCGGGTCAATTTTGCTCATCGGCGGGTCGAAGCGCACCACCAGCGTGTTTTGCTTGCCCCATTCCAGCTTGCTGCTCACATTAAAAACCGCCTCGTGGAACATATTTTGTGAGCGGCCCAGCAGCTTGCCGTTTAGATAGATCATCGCGTAAGTATCCAGCCCGTGGAACGTCAGCAGTACGCGCTCATCCTTATCCGGCGCGCCGCCGCTGGCAAAGAAGCGCGTGCGGTACCAGAACTCGCGCTGCTCCATCCAGGCCACTTCCCCTTCATTGCGGTCATAAAATGGATCGGGAATGCGCCCGGCGGCCAGCAGCGCGCGGTGCACGTCCCCGGGAACGGGGACGTCCAGCCAGTCCCGATCATCGAAACCTGCCTCAAATACTCCCTGCTCCTTCCCTTCCCCAGGGGCAAAATCCATTAATTTCCACATCTCAAACATGGACGTATTTCCTTTTCAACAATTGTTGATGAGCACGCCTTTTATCGCGAATGCGCGCAGCGCGCATTCGCGATAAAGTCAATCGTTTTTAGAACAGCCCTTGTATTACCGTGTTCATCCACGTCAATCCGTGTCCCTTCTTTATCCGCTGATCTCCGCCATATACTTTGCTCCGCAGCGGTTACAGATCGCCAGCGGCTTCTCCCGCCGGTACGCGCGGAAGCGCTCGGCGCGCTCGCTGTTCCAAATCTCCGCGATGCTGGACTCGCGTACATTCCCAATCGCATAATCGGGAAAATCGATGCAGAAGTTTGCCTCACCGTTTGGCTGGATATCGATCAGCTTTTCGACGTTATTGCAGCGCTGCAGTCCCACCGGCGTAACCGCGTCGGCAAACCAGCCCCGGTATTCCGCATCCGAAAATGCCATGTACGGATAATCGTAAATATCCCCCAACCCGGCCAGGTATTTCTGGTGCTCCACCTGGAAGCGCTCAAAATCGATGCCCGATTCCTCGTGGTGAAAGCCAACCCATGCGGTTGCCGGGCAGTCAAAGGCGGCCCGCATCTCCTTTTCGTATGCCTCACCCACCGCTTTGGGGAAATAGTAGTAGGGCACAATCGCAACCACTTTGACGCCCATGTTGTGTACCGCTGCCGGCAGGTCACCCAACCCGGCCAGCGAATAAGGGCTGATGGTGTAATTGAACGATTTGCTGACCGGTTTACCCGTTTTCTGCTCGAAGGACTGGAGCAGCCCGACCGCCTCACGCACCCGGGCAAAGGTGCCCTTGACGCCGCGCACCGCGTCGTGGATCTCCTCCGTGCCGTCCAACGAAATGGTCAGGTGGATGCCGCCAATTTGCACGATTTCTTCCGCGTATTCTTTAATGCGCGTGCCGTTCGTGTCGATGGATAAGGAAATGCCCTTGCCGCGGATATATCGCAAAAGCTCCATAATGCCAGGGAAAAGAAACGGCTCGCCGCCCCGCAGCAGCAAAGACTGCACCTTGTGACTGGCGATCTCATCCACCAGCCGTTTCCAATCCTCCAGCTTCAGCTCATGTTTCAAGCTTTCCGGCCGGGCGCGGATATAGCCTTCTTCGCTCCACTGACCGCACATTTTGCAGCGCAGGTTACATGCGTTTGTGATGGTAAATGAAATGCTCTGCGGAAAATCCATCCTACCCTCCATTATTCGCATGGATAAAAACAATGCCGGCCATCATTTTACAATTGCCGCCATCCTGGGCACCTGCTCCTCGTACACTGCTCGATCCGTCAAAACCTCCCATAAGCCGCCTACCCCACCGTACTCATAGGAAATCACCCACGGGGTCTGCCATTTTTCACCGTTTAGCTGCCCGGCCAGCCATTCCAGCTCGGGCCAGTCCGCGGGTGTCATCGGGAAATGATCCATCCACTGCCCATCCTTAAGCGCGGCGAAACCATTCGTCCCGCCCGCGGCCTGAATGCGCCGGTACAGGTCGCCCTCGATGCGCTGGATACCGGTCACGTGCACCTCGCGGATGTGCTCCACCGGCATACTGGCCGAATACGCGCGTTCGTCCAGCCCCAGGTTGCGCGCGGCCAGGCGCGCGTGCGATAGATCGAACAGAAAGCCGCACCCGCTCTTTTCCAACACCCTTGCGATCACCTCGGGCAGCACCGCCAGGGTCAGGAAGCCGTAATCATTGATCACGTTCTCGACCAGCACGCGCTCTGCCCCAAAGCGCTTAATCAGCGGCTCCAGGTCGCGCAGCGTATTCGAGACCACCTGCTCGATGTGACGCGCTTCTCGACTGTCTACCGGGATGTGCGGATAGTGCTTCGTAGAAGGGATGAAGTGCGTATTGACATACGGCGTCCCGGTCATTTCCAGCAGGCCGGCAATCCGGTCCAGGTCCGCCGGGCCTTTTTTCTCCTCATCCACCGGGCAGTCCATACCGCTGCCCACGCCCAGGGGAAAGTGAACATAGACCGGCCCATCCTGTTGCGCCTTTTGCAGCAGTTCCGGCCAGGCCGGGCACTTAAAATAATCCACCTGCACCGTCCCGCCGCGTACCAGCTCGGCCAGCAGCGGAGAATAATTAACCGCGAACTTCATCACTTTCGCTCCCCTGCGTAATCCTTTCCAGCCTTCTCTAAGCGTGCCACGCTGTCCGCCAGGCCCCCCACGCGGGAGCGCGCCAGCCATAAAGCCCGGTACTCGGCTGTGATCTCGGCCAGATCAGCCGCCAGTTCCTTGCACAATCCACCCTGGTCGCCCTCCGCCGCCAGGATCGCCCGGCGGGCGCCGTGCCGCAGCATGCGCGCGGTGTGACGGTATTCGCGCTCGATCAGAGCGGCATCCGGGCGGGCTATTTTTGCCGAGGCAAGCGGGAGAATAGCCGCGTCGATGGCATCCAGCGTTTCGCGCAGCTTGCCGGTTGAAACATTGTAGGCCTTCACCTGTTCCAGCGGAAGCTGCAGAGACCAGAACAACGCGCTGCCGTTGGGAATCTCCACCCCCGGCTTCAGGTAAATATTACCCAGGTCGTATGCCACCCGCCCCATCGATCCCGTGGGGTCCTCGAAAGCAAAGCGGCTGACCACGCTGGCCGCGTCCAAACTCTGGTTCGCCTGCAGCGCCCAGGAGAAAGCCGCTCCCGCGGCCAGGCCCAGGTAGCTAACCGGCGGCACCTGCCAGTGACCCAGGTCGCCCCAGTCGGTGTTCAGGTAGCCGATGGCGCCATAGCGGATGCCGTTCTCGGCGGCGTTGCGCAGGTTTGCCAGGGCGTTATCGGTGCGCCCGGCCAGGCTGCACCAGGTGGACGTGCCCGGGCAGACGTAGAACGGAACGCCAGAATTAGCAAAGCGCTGCCCTTCGACGTCAAAGGGATGGGCCGCATCATAGCCCCAGGCCAGAGCGATCACGTCCCGCGGCAGCAGTGCGGCCAATTCAGGCGATTCATTGTTGATGATATCGCCCCAGAACTGCATGGTAAAACCGCGCCGGGTTACGTCCGCGTACACCTTGAGCAGGAAGTCGAAATATACCTGGCCCTTCCCTCGCGCGGCGCAGGCAGCCTTGCTCACGCCCTGGCCCAGGTCCACTGTTTCATCACAGCCCACGTTGAACATGCGGCTGGAGAATTGCGGCAGCAGTTCATCATACATACCCGCGATCAGCTGAATGCTGCCGGGGTGTTCGGGCGCCAGCGAGAAAGGCCCTTTCATAGTGGTGCCCCAGGGTGTGGAGAACATTTCGTGCGTTTCAGCCAGGTCGGCGTAGGGGGCCAGCGGCAGCCAGCGCTCCATGTGTCCAAACGAGTTCTGGTTCGGTACCAGCTCAATAAAGCGCTCGCGGCAGTACGCATCCAGAGCCAAAATTTCCTCCCCGGTCATGGGCGAGGCATTTTGCCATACCTTGGGGTGACTGGGGTACGCAAAGGTGTGCTCGGTGTAAAGCTGCAGCTGGTTGATCTTCCAGCCTGCCAGCCGTTCGACCAGCTCGTATAGATAGTCCATGCGGTACACCCGGTCGCGGCTGATGTCGAGCATCACCCCGCGCGCTGGGAAGTCCGGCCAATCCGCGATTTCCAGGCAAGGCACATCCCGCCCGGCCTGTTCAAGCAGCTGTACCAGCGTGCACGCACCGTAGTATACCCCCGCGGGGTCGTGACCCTCCACGGTCAGGCCATCTTGCGTAACGTGCAGGCGGTAACCCTGCGGAACCGGCGTACGTTCCGGCGCCACGCGCAGGGTCAGGCATGCCTGCCCCGCCGGAGCGCTCCGCCCGGCGATCTGGGTCCATTGCAGGCCCATCCCAGACAATGCGCGCTGTACGCGCGCCGCGGCCGGGCGCAGCGCCTGCGCGTCCGCTGCGTCCAATAGAATCAGCCGCCCTTGCGGCAGCGTATAAACGCCTTCGGTGTAAGCTAATTGGCGCGGCATGGGAAGGAAGAGGAATGAAGAAGTCATAGGTGTTTGCTACTCCGCTATTCTTTTTTAGGTTGGGATGGGACACATCCCGCGTGGCAAGAACTGGGATTTGGATCGATTCTCACCAGAATATTCAGGCGTCCAAGAGCCTGATTGCCCGATTGTCCATGAGTTCAATCATGATTCAATCCGCTTGAATTGTAGCAGAAAAATTCGCCTGACTCGTCTTGCGATCCGGGCGCGTCTGCCAATGCAAGCGGTCCCAGGCTGCGCGGTAGCGCCGGAACGCCGCCGGGCGGTTTTGCTCCAGAGCGTGCATGCGGGTATCTGGATAGCGGGCTTTTAGCCCAGGTTCCGGATCAACAATCGCGCCGTACAGCTCGGGCCGCTGCTCGAACAGGTGCCGCTCGCGCAGCGCCGCCGCCTGGGCAGTGTAGCGCTCCTGTAAAATACAGGCCGTGATTTTCATTGCTTTGGCTCCAATCCCGGCAGGTAATCCAATTGCTGCGTCCAGGCGCCGTCCGGGACCATCAGCGCCGCCGCGCGCGGTTTCCCAGCCAGGCAGCCACGGGTGATCCCCAGCGCGGCATAATAATCCAGGTAGCGGAAAGTCGAGATCCCCCCGCGGATAAACTCATGCGATTTCAGTACCTTAAGGTAATCATCCCAAACCGCGCTCACATCCACATACAGGTCCGCGCGGAAACCTTCCATATCCTCCCAGTTCTCCGGATAGTATATCCTTGCCCAATGTGCGGGCAATTCGCTGCCATCTGGGGTTGCGCGGCGAATCGCGGGGAGGGCGGCGTAGAATACGGCATCCTGCACAATATGATAGGTCGCCACGTGATCCTTATGGATCGAACCCTTCCAGTGCGTCAGGATTACTGCCGGACGTTTTTGGCGGATCAGGTCGCATACCTGGAACTTGACTTCATCGTTGACCGGCAGCAGTCCGTCGGCGTACGGCAGCCAGACGGCTTCCGCTCCCATCAAACGAGCCGACTCGGCAACTTCGCGTTTGCGCTGCTCGGCATACGCTGCGGGTGCCATGCGTGGGTGACCCGCCTCGCCCAGGGTGAGGTGCACAATCGTGGCCGGGCTTCCGGCGCGCGTATGCTTCAACACTACCGCCGCGGCCATGTTCTCTGCGTCCCCCGCGTGTGCCCCAATGACCATAATCCCACCAGAAGCTTGAAGATCAGCCATAGAAAACCTCCTCATTTCTCTGCGCTTCCTTCACGTCTTTGCGGTTATATCTCTTTCTTCATCACCGCGAACTGCCGCACCTGTTTGAAACCGGCCAGCGAATATAACCGCGCCGCGTCGGCGCCGGTCCACAGGAACCAGGCGGCGTGGAAGCCTTTGGCGAGCATATCGGCCAGGCAGCGAAAGAGCAGCACGCGCCCCAGTCCCTTGCCGCGCAGCGCGGGGTCAACGCCAAACGGCCCGAAGCGCTCGCGCCGCTGCTGGCAGTAACCCACAATGCGCTCATTGTGCGTGGCGACCAGAAAGCAGATCTGGTCTGAGCCGGGGCCGAACAGTTCCAGCAGGTAGTCCTGCGCAAAGCGTACCCAATCCCAGCCAAAGTGTTTGGCGATAAACGGCATCAGCTCGGGCAGGTCGGCGGATGTCGCCGCGCGGACGCTGTAGCCCTCGGCGGCCAGCGCCTGTTCGCGCTCGACCACCTCCGCAGGCGCCTGGAAGCCGGTCGTTTCAACGCGCATCGAAATGGGCTCGGAAGTCACCTGCCAGCCGGTCGCCTGGAGAAACGCCAGCGCCTCGGGGTATGCCTGCACGTCCACCCCAGGGATAAAGTAGTTGGGCGTATACGGTGAAAGCAGCACCTCCCGCCGGCCCAGCACGGCCATTCGCTGCAGCGCTTCCGCGAAAAGCGCCCGGCCGATTCCCTGGCGGCGGTGCGCGGGATGCACCCCAAAGGCGGTAATCCAGCCGCGCTCCGGCTCCAGCCCATCCAGGAATTGGGGCACCTGCCGGGCAATCGATAGGATAAAACCCGCCAGCGCCCCGTCCTGTTCGGCCAGCAGCAGCCCCTGCGGGTGAAAGTTAAGGTCCAGCAGCACTTTGAGGCGGAAGACAGCCGGGTTGATCCGGTCGTGCGTCATGCTCGCGTTCCACAGCTCGATCAGCGCGGATTCGTCCGCGCCGGTGTACGGGCGGATGGTGAAAGCGGGGGATAAGAACATCGCAGCACCTGGGAAAAGGAGATTGTCTCAAGGCTGATTATACCCAGAATGGTCAGCGCCACCAGTACAGTTCATAAAGGCGCAGCGGCACAATCCATTACCTTGTTACGGCTTCACAATCCTCGGGTTCACCCACACGGCCTGGTCGCCTTCCGCGGAACCATCCGCCAGGACGGCGAGTACTATTTGAATAGATTGACCGGCCCGCGCGGAAAGATCGATGTCGACTGGCTCTAAAGCACCGCTGTAGGCATGCTTGAATTCTTTCAGGTTGGAGGGCTGGCCGTTGTTGGCGATAAAATTCACCTGGTAGATGACCGAACACTGGGTGGCGCCCTGCACGCAGCCGATGCTGGCCTGGAAGCGGTATCCGGACTGGACGGTGATGCTCGGGAAGGTGCCGGTAATGGCGCCGGTCTTGGTCGAGTCGGGAACGCTCAGCACCGCCGGGTCGAACGGGATGGCGCCGTTTTCAAGCGCCTTGTTTTTCAACAACAGCACGCTGCCGCGCGCGTCGCCTTCGCTGCCTTCACAGGGCAGTACCCCACTCTGGCTGCGCCATTCGGCCTTGCACAAGTTGGCGGCGAAGCTGTAGATCAGCCCGCTGGTGGGCGGCGCGGTGAGCGTCGGTGTGATAGTGGGTGTGGGGGTAATGGTGCGGGTGGGTGTAATGGTGGGCGTGAGGGTAACCACGACCACCTGAATCTGCACGAAGATCGGGCCACCGCCGCTGATACCAAAAATCCCGCCGGTGGAGTTGCGCAGCTTCCAGTTACCGGTGTACCGGCCGGCCGCGACCGGCGCTTTCATATCGATGGACAGATCCACGGTGCCGTTGGGGGGCACGTTGCCCGGTAAATTCACCACGGCCGGGGCTCCCAGGGCATCGCCGCCGGTAAAGACCAGGGCGTAGCTGGGGTTCCATCCGCAGGTGCCCAGGTTCTTCAGCCGCCAGGTCTTGGTAAAAGCCTGGCCGGGGGCCATCTGGGTATCATCCGGAATGGTCACGTCCTGAATAAAGGCGGCCTGATCGCATGGGAGGGGGGTATTGGTCGGGGGGACGGGGGTATTAGTAGGCGGGCCTGGGTTGGTGGCTGTAGGCAGCGATGTAAGGGTTGCCTGTGGAGACCGCGTTTCGGCGGGCAGTGTTTGACCGGCCAGCGCGGTCTGCGCCGCCAGGGTTAGCACGTCCAGCGCGCCAGTGGGTGTGACGGTTCCGGACCCCTGCGCCATCGGGAAGTTGCAGGCAAGCGTGGCGAAGAACATGATCCAGACCACGAAAAGTACGCGTGGCTTCATTCCATTTCCCTCCTCAATAATAATAACACCTGTTTTACCATGTTACTACAGACGATACAAGCAATGATTATGTTCCAGTTTGGCGGAACCAACCGTTCCATTTCTTCAGCTTTACGGGCGAATTGGACTGCCAGTACATACCCTACACCGGCCAGACCTGATCTTTTCCGAGGATCTGGTACAATCATCCGATTAGGAGAATTTGCCTGTGCAGCAGCACCCCACAACCACATTAACCGGAAGAAAGAAATGGCTGGCCATGCTGGGCATCGGCATGGGCGTGCTGATGGCTACGCTCGACGCGAGCATCGTCAATATCTCGCTGCCGACGCTGATGAACGATCTGCACACCAATTTCGCCACCATCTCCTGGGTGATCCTGAGCTATGTGCTGGTGCTGACCTCCTTGATGCTGGGTGTGGCCCGCCTGGGGGATATGTTTGACAAGAAAAAGCTCTACCTGCTGGGGCTGGGCCTGTTCACAGTCAGCTCGCTGCTGTGCGGGCTGTCGCCCAGCGTTGGCTGGCTGATTGGTTTCCGGGCCCTGCAAGGCATCGGCGCGGCCATGACCCAGGCGCTGGGGACGGCCATCATCACCGAGATATTCCCGGCCAGCGAGCGCGGGCGGGCGCTGGGGCTGATCGGCAGCACGGTCTCCATCGGGATCGCCATCGGCCCGCCGACCGGCGGCCTGCTGATCGGGCTGGTCGGCTGGCGGTCAATTTTCCTGGTCAACGTCCCGGTGGGCATCCTGGCAGTACTGGCGGTCAGCCGCTTTGTGCCCGCCTCGACCACCCGGCCCGGGCAGCGCTTCGACGCCGCGGGGGCAGGCATCCTGTTTTTGACCCTGGCCTGTTACGCGCTGGGGATGACCCTCGGGCAGCAGCTCGGGTTTGGTCAACCCATTCCGCTGACCCTGTTGATCGGAGCAGCAGTTGGGTTGGGGATTTTCTTGTGGGTGGAGAGCCGCATCCAGCAGCCGATGATCGAGCTGCGCCTGTTCCGCAACATACTGTTCAGCCTCAACCTGCTGATGGGCTTCCTGGTGTTTATCGTCATGGCGGGTATGTTTATCATGCCCTTTTTCCTGGAGCTGGTCAAAGGCTACCCGACAGAAACCGTGGGATTGTTGATGATGGCCAACCCCATCGCGATGGGGCTGATCGCCCCGCTGGCCGGGTCGCTCTCCGACCGGTTTGGCTCGCGCGGCATCAGCCTCATTGGGCTGGTGATGATCATCCTCGGCTGCCTGACGGTCAGCACCCTCCATACAGGAGTGACCGCGCTGGGCTTTGTGGCGCGCCTGATCCCCTTTGGCATCGGGCAGGGCATGTTCCAGTCCCCCAATAATAACGCCATCATGAGCAACGCGCCGCGCGACCGCCTGGGCGTTGCCAGCGGCCTGCTGGCGCTCTCGCGCACATTGGGCCAGACTACCGGCCTGCCGCTAATGGGCGCGCTGTTTACCGCGCTGGTGCTGGCCTTCTCCGGGCTGCCCGCTGGCGCAGACGTGACCAGCGCGGCGCCCGCGGCCCTGGTGACCGGCATCAACGGCGCTTACCGCATCGCGGCGCTGTTTATCTTTGGCGCATTGGTGCTGGCCACCGCAGCGCTGTGGATCGACAGCCGGCGCGCCCGCCAGGCGCGGGCCGAGGCTGCCCGGGAGAGCGAGTCTTAATCAGATGGATATTGTTCAGCAATGGCTATTTAATCGCGGATTACGCGCTGATAAGAGAAAAAAATTCTTTGAAATCCGTGAAATCCGCCTGATTTGCGTAATCCGCGATAAAAAATGATGGGTATTGGAGGATCCCATGCCAAAACCAGACATCCGCAGTATCGACGACTACGATAGCTATTTACAGGCAGCCTTGAGCGATTTGCGCCCGGAGCAGCGCACAGCCTTCACGGCGGCCATGGCGGAGCGCTACCTGCCGGTTTACGCGGCATTCGCCAAAGCCGAAGACTGGGGCGACCCGGCCAGCATGCGCAGCAGCCTGGACGCGGTCTGGGATCATCTGCGCGGTCAGGCGCTGACCGCCAGGGACATCGACCGGCACAACGGGTTGGTGCGGGACAGCACGCCGCACATGGACGACTTTGACCCTGAAGAGGCGCTGGATAACGCGGCGCTGGCCGCCGCGGTGCTGGTGGGCGAGGCGCTGGCCTGCTGCCGCCGGGCGGATAACCTGGCCCCCGCCGTACAGGCGGCGATGTCCGGGTTCGAGGCGGTTTTGCCGGGCTGGTCGGATGACCCCGAGGATCAGCCGCGTTTGTGGCAAAAGAGCGCGGTGCGCAAAGAATTCAGCCAGCAGATCTGGCTGCTGGAGCGGGTCAGCGCGGTCGAGCGCTTCGACGACGACGCTGTCCAGGCGCTGCGGCGCGAGGTGGTCAAACCAGAACACGCGGGCAAGATCCCCAAGCGCAAAGCGCCGTCCGGCCCGCCCCAGGTGACCAACCAGGTGCTCTTCGAGCAGTACCGGCGCATGGTAGAAGCGGACCTGAAGTCGAGCGGCAGAAGCTGGGGCGACCTGGAAATGACCCCCCAGTTAAAAGCGATCCAACACTTTTCGCAGTGGGCCGGGCGCTACAGCCGCCGGAAAAATACCATCGACGGAAGCTACGGCCTGCCCGCCGACAGCGCAGCCCAGGCCGCGCTGGTGGCGCGCAATCAAGCAATCGACCGGGCGCTGATAGGCACACCCGACTGGGACTCAACCTTGAACGAATGGTTTGGGATGATGCTGCGCAACCAATCTGGCCAGACGGATGCAGCCGCATTGGATGAGCCGCACGGCTACGGGCCCTCGCTGCGCCGGTTGTGGATCGAGGCCCGGAACCACGGCTTCGCGGGTGAGAAAGCCTGGGAGCAGATCACCGCCTGGGCCTACCACCGCCCGGCAGCCTGGGCGCTGGAAGACCAGCGCAAGAAAAAGGGTCTTGCCCACACCGCGCCCGGGCTGGTGCAGGCGCTGGCCCGCCGCGTGGAATGGACGCGCGCCCGCGACTCGCATATGCCCTGGTCCACCGAGATGGACGGCCAGCGCTGGCAGGTTCGGCTCAACGACTTCCCGGATGAACCGATGTACAGCCTGCTGGTGGATGGCGCGGAGCAAGGCAGCTTCCACGACTGGCCGGAGACGTGGAAAAGGGAATAAAGGGAGCGCGCGCGGGACAGGCAGCCCAGCAGGCGCTGCTCCACCTGGTACCGGCGAAAACCGGGTAGATCGATTTATCTATTCTTCTACATACCAGCAAAAGCCCAATCTCAGGCCCGGACAATCTCGACCTGCACCTGCGGGACGGCTGTAATCCTCTCCACCCGCACGATCTCTGCGTCCCCACCAAAATCCGGCTGCGCCTGTGGATCGATATACACCGGCGCGTCTTTGCGCAGCGGCAGAAAACGCAGGGTCAGGCCGTGCGCCAGCACGCCGGGGGCGAAGCGGCGCAAACCGATTTCCCAGGCGGCCCGGGTGTGGTAAAAGTCATCATCGATCAGGCGATCGGCGATGTACGCGCGGGCCGCGTCGCCGCTGTACTCGACGCAGAGGAAAAGCTCATCCACATTTTCGAAGGCGCCCGCGGGCAGCCGCACCTGCCAGGTTTCCGCGCGGTTAAAATCGGCATCCGCCGCAGCCTGGGCGACCCCGGCGGGGCCAATTGGAACCGCTCGCGCCGGAGCAGCCGCCTGGGTGCGGATGGCCTCAAGCGGGATTTCGCGCGGGGGAATTGCGATGCTGTAGCGCGTAAACACCCCGTTCGCCGAAGATGGCAGCCGCGGGCCATTCAGTATGGACAGCCCGCCCGGGTCAGGAAAAACCGAAACGTCCAGCGTTCCCGACCGGCGGGTCTGGATGCGCAGCGTATCGCCGTCAAACAGCAGGCTGCCGGCGGAAAGGAAGATGCGCGCCTGGCCCCACAGGTCGGCTTTATATACCTGGCGCGCCTCCACCTCGCTCAGCAGCAGGACATTTACCATCTGGCCGGTTCGAGACAGGATGCGCAGCAGGCAGTCTGGGCCGGGCTGGAGATCCTCCAGACGGAGGGTATGCGCATCGTTAACCTGGCGAGCCGGACCTGCGATGCCAGTGAGGCTGCCCGCATCGAAAACAAACTCGGCCGGCACATCATTCTGGGCAAAGAAGACGAAACATGGGCCGTCCGGGGTGTTCACCTTGCACAGGGGCTGCGCAGTCGCGTATTTGAGCAATACGCTGTCCATTTTAAAGTTCAAGGGCCAGATAGCGTACACACCGGATGGGATGCGTGACCGGCGCGGAGGGCAGGGTCAGCGTCTCACCGGCCAGGGCCACGGCGAACTGTACGCCCGGGTGATCCGGAAGCGCTTCGATGCGCTGGTAGTTATTGAGAAACAGGAAGCCGCGCTGGCCGTCCGAGCGGACCGCCCAACGCAGCGTCGCCCGGTCGTCCAGGCTGGCGGGGGTGACTTCGGGCAGGGTCATGGGCAGAGGGGCAATCTCTGGGCCGAAATCCTGCAAGAAGAGATGCAGGGGGCGCAGGGCGTGGTATGCCGGGCGGACCTGCCCGTACTGGCCGAGCGGAGCCTGGAAATCGTAGTTGATCACCGGCAGGTCGTTCGGGTAGCCGGTCGACTGCGACTCTTGCATCGTCGAGCGCCGGCCGGTGGGGTTCGCGCCGCCGTGGTACATGTAATAGCCCTGCAGGTTGCTGCCGCTGCCAACCTTGACCATCGCCAGCGCCGCCACATCTCGCGGCGAAATAAGCGGCCGGCGGTGATACGCCACCTGCATGCCGCCTCCGGTCTCGCAGGTGCCGTAGGGGAAAGCCTCCAGGCGGGTAAGGTCGCCGGTTTCGGGGCGCTGCTGCAAGTCCGCGCCGATGGTATTATCGTCGCGCAGATGGGTGAAGAGGTAGTGCTTGCGCGAAGGTCGCGACCAACCATCCACGTGCCGGTCCCAGAAAGCATCCGGGTAACCGCCAAACACGGGGATCAGCTCCTCCCCGGCGGGTATTTCCGCCGGGCCCCAACCGGTCATGGTATAGATGGGCACATCCAGGCTCGCTTCGCGGGCCATGCCTTTGAGGGTGAGAATGTGAGCGGCATTGTTTAGCAGCTCATTTTCAATCTGGATGCCGATGACCGGCCCGCCGTCCTTCCACAGCAGCCCGCTAAGCTGGCGGCTGATCTCGCCGAAATAGCGGCGAACATAAGACAGGTACAGCGGGGCATCCTGGCGGACCGCCGGCCCGCACTTTTGCAGCAGCCAGTCCGGAAAACCGCCGTTGCGGCACTCGCCGTGCGCCCATGGACCGATCCGCGGATAGGCATACAGCCCGGCCCGGCCGCAAAGCTCGACAAAGCGGCGCAGGTTGCGGTTCCCGGCCCAGTCGAACTGGCCCTCAATTTCCTCAATGTGGATCCAGAAGAGATAGGTGGCGGCGATGCTGATGCCGCCCGCTTTCATCTTAAGCAGCTCGTCCTCCCAGCCGTCCGCGGGGTAGCGCGAGAAGTGGAACTCGCCCATCACCGGCAGCCAGGGCTTTCCGCCCAGGGTCAGGTAGCGGTTGTTGGCCGCGATTTCGACGCCCAACGGATTGGTTCCGCGCAGGGGCAGCGGAGAGACGGATGGATCGGAAGTTGGAATTTGAATGCCGAGCGGCTGAGCAATAAACATCCTACACCCCCAACCTCGTCTTGAGCGTCCGCCTTAAATTCCCCTCCAGCGCGCGCGCCTGAGTTTCCGGGAGGAAGCTGGCGCGGGCGGCGTTGGTGATGCAGTTCATCAGCACGGTGGGCGGCAGGCCAAAGTCTTCCAACGCCAGGCGGTATTCGTCAGTGAGGGTGATGTTGGAGATGGAGGGGTCGTCCGTGTTGAGGGTTACGTTAATCCCGGCCTGGATCAGGCGCGGCAGGGGGTGGTCGGCCAGGGTTGGGACCACGCCGCTCTGGTAATTGCTGGTGACGCAAACTTCCAGGGGGGTCTGGCGCTCGCGCAGCAAGGCGAGCACGTCCGGGTCTTCGACTGCGCGCACGCCGTGGCCGATGCGCTCGGCGCCCAGTTCGAGGATGGCCTGGCGGATATTTTCCGGCCCGCCCCATTCCCCGGCATGCACGGTGATGTGCAGACCGCTCTCGCGCGCCTCACGGAAGACCCCGGCAAAGGGCCCCGCGGGGAATTCAGCCTCGTTGCCGGCCAGGTCCAGGCCCACGATGCCCTGGTCCATGCGCTCGGCGGCCAGGCGGGCCACCTCTTCGGCCAGCTCCACCGGCTCGTGGCGGTTGACCGAGGCGATCAGGCGGGTGTGCAGGTGGTACTGGCGCCCGGCTTCTTCGGCTGAGCGAGCTACCCAGTCCATCACGCGCGCCAGCGAAAAGCCTTGCAGCCGCCCCAGCGCCACCGGGGTAAAGCGCAGCTCCAGGTACACCACCCCATCCGCGGCAGCGTCGGCGATCGCTTCGTGGGTTACGCGCGTGATCACCTCCGGTGAGCGGTAGAACTGGCGCAGGGTCTGAAATTTGGAAAGGAAGGTGGTAAAGGTCAGCGAGTCGCCCGGCTGCATCTGCACCAGCGTGTGAAAGTCACTCTCGGGCAGCTGCAAGCCGTGCTGGCGGGCGATATCCAGCATCGTGCTGACGCGCAGCGAGCCTTCCAGGTGCCTATGCAGGTCCACCTTGGGGATCTGGCGGTAAAAGCTCAGCTGACTGGTGGAAAAACGCGGATACCAGCTCATCGGCACCTTGTGGCGTATCGCGGATTATACAAATTATTCGGTTGCTGCGCAGCCGCGATTACACGGAGACGAAAAGTCTTGATTGTGGATGGTTTAAATTATAGCGCAAGGCAGCGGCGCGGCAGGCTCGTTTGTAAGAGTCTGTAAGGTATTTTTATGAAAAGTTCACAAAATACGAGGAATAAGGTCTGGCGCTCTGCTCCGTTGCTTTCCGCTCTGTACTATGATAAACTGGCGAGGATCTTTTCGGAAAGCGATCCATCCCATTCTTCAACGCGAGCTTTCGCGTTCGTTCAGGCGTAGATGCCAATGAAGCCAAAATTTCCCGTTCACCCGCTGATCTTCGCGCTGTATCCCATCCTGCTCGTGCTGCTCAACAGCGCGCACCAGCGCCATTTGGATGCCGCGCTGCGGTCAGGTGTGCTGCTGGCGCTGGGTGGGGCAGCCTTGTACGGCGTGTTCTGGCTGCTGCTGCGCAGCCCGGGGCGGGCGGCGCTGCTGGCCAGCCTATGTCTCCTTGGGTATTATGCCTACGACCCCATTTACGAGCTGCTGCGCGGGCGCGAGCTGCTGGGCCTGGTGGTCGGCAAGCACCGCTTCCTCCTGCCGGTGTGGCTGGTGCTGCTGGCTGTTTGCGCCTTCTGGTTGGTTAAAATGTTCCGCCGCGAGCGCGTGCTGAACGGTGTCTTCAACATTGGCAGCCTGGTACTGCTCGTTCCATGCCTCGGGCTGATCGCTGCGACCGGCTCGTGGGTCAGCCCGCTGCGCGACGCCGGGCTAATCGCACCGCCAGGGCTGGAGGTGTCCTACATTAACGTCGGCGACCTGGGACCCGACCAACCCGGAGTGGTTGGCGACGCGATCTTGCTGCGCTCGACCGAGGGCAAAAACGTGCTGATCGACGGCGGCTATCCCAACGGGCTGGCAGCCGCTTACCTGGCAAAGCAAGGCGTCACCCACCTGGACATGGTGGTGATCACCCACCCGCACGACGACCATACCGGCGGGTTAATCGAGGTGCTCAAAGCCATCCCGGTGGACCTGCTGGTTAGCAACGGCGAGCCGCTGGAGGAATCGGCGCTGTATTGGGAGCTGCAAGACACCATCAAAAGCGCGGGAGTAGCAACGCGGGTGGTGCGGTCGGGAGATGAGCTGCCTTTTGGCTACCTGACCTTCCAGGTGCTCAGCCCGCTCGAGATCAGCCCAGACAGCGTGAACCATAATTCGGTGGTGCTGCGCCTGGTGGTCGGGAAGGTGGCATTTGTGTTTACCGGCGACAGCGACGCGCTGGAACAAATGCGCCTGGTGCAGAGCGGCGCGGATTTGCGCGCGGATATTTATAAAATTGCCCATCATGGCGCGGATGGGAATACCGACCCGGGCTTCATTGCAAAAATGAACCCGTCCGTGGCGATCTACATGGCAGGGGCGGGGAATATGTACGGCTTTCCCGAAGCCCCAACCCTGCGCATCTTCCAATCCGCGGGCATTGAAGTCTTCGGCACGGATCTCAATGGAACCATTGTCGTGAAAACAGATGGCAAAACCTACCAGGTAATTCCCGAACACGAGGCGCCCGAATGAAGCCGCGCGGCATTCCCAATCTGCCCGCCTGGCTGGAACTGTCCAGCCTGACGGTGCTGAGCATCTATTTCTACATTTTCATGGAGTGGTTTTTTTATGTGACCAAACCCTCCTTTATGGATTTCATGCCGTTTGCGACAAAGCTGGGCATCCTGCTGCTGCCCGGGCTGCTGTTCGCGGCGGCCTGCCTGGGTCTCCTGCTGCTGCTGTTTGGCATCCAGCGCCTCCCCGGCCTGTCGCGCTACCCGCGGGTTTTCCTCGGGTTGGGCGCGGTACTTCCGGCAATGTTTTTGTCCGCCACGGCGCTGATGATGCTGGATAACTTCACCTATACCGTGTTCAAGTTTGGGGTGGTGAGCACAAAAGGCATCCAGCGCGGTATCTATGGACTGTTTTTTCTCGCGCTGCTGGCCGGTTTCACCGCCTGGGCGGCGCGCAGGATCTTCAAATACATCCCCCACAAACGGCTGGACCCCGCGCTGAAAAGCCGCGTCTACGCCAGCGCGGCGCTGCTGGCGCTCTCGATTCCGCTCGGCGTCAGCCTGTACCTGGCCGCGCCGTCCACGGACCCCGGCATGCAGATTGGCGAACCGGCGCGGCAGCCTAACATCCTGCTGATCGGCAGCGATGGCCTGAACGCGGATGATCTGTCGATGTACGGCAACCAGCCGGATACCACGCCATTCCTGCGGGAGCTGGCAGGTAAATCCCTGCTGGCCGAGAATAATTTCACCAACGCGAACATCACCTCAGGGTCTCTGGTGGCGATGTTCACCAGCAAGCTGCCTACCCAGACGCGCATGCTCTACCCGCCCGACGTGCTGAAGGGCAATGACGCCTTCCAGCACCTGCCTGGCATCCTGAAAAACGCGGGCTATTACAACGCCGAGATCAGCGTGGATTATTACGCCGATCCCAATATGCTCAACTTGCAGGACGGCTTTGTGATGGTCAATGGGCGTTCGGTCACCATCGGCCGGCTGTACACGCTTTCGCGGCGCTACCTGCCTGAGAACGCGGCCTATTTTCTTTCCGTGACTGCCAAGCGCATCACCGACCGCCTCCTGCATATCTATTACCTGCGCAGCATGCCCAACCCGTACGCCGCGGTGACCCAGCAGCTCAGCGATATGTCGGACATCGACCGCCTGGGCATGCTGGTTTCACTGTTCCGCGATATCCGCCAGCCGTTGTTTATCCATGCCCATTTGATGGGCACGCACATCACCGAAGCGGAGGGCTACCAGCAGGGCATCCGTGACTTCGACGGATATATGCGCAACCTGCTCAATGAGCTGGAGCAGATGGGGCGGCTGGAGGACACCGTGATCGTCGTCTATTCCGACCATGGTCACAACAACACCAGCAACGTGCGCACGCCCTTGCTGTTCCGCTTCCCAAACGGCGAATACGCGCGCACGATCACCAGCAACACCCAAAACCTGGACATCTCTCCCACCCTCCTGGAGTATATGGGCATCCAGCCGCCTGGTTGGATGACTGGGAAATCGCTCTTAAAAGGTGATCCGCCCGCCAACCGGCCAATTTTCAACAGCCGCCCGAGTTACCGGGTGGAAGTTGACGAACGCTTGCAGCTGGATACATCCAAAACCCAGCCGCCGTTCTACCAGTTCGGGGTGGTCAATATGCTGGTGTGCCAGAAGTGGTATTCCCTGGAAACCACTTCCCTCACCTGGACGGAAGGGGAAGTGCAGGGTTATCCAACGCCGTGCAAGGCCGAAGACCTGCCCAACCTGCCGCCAGGCGCAGGAGCTGCTGCGGGCGCAGCTAAAAAAGGACGGCTTTGACGTGTCGGGGTTGGAGCGGTAAGGAGTTGTAAGTTTATGCGGCGGATATCCTTCGAAGTGGTCCTGGTTGCGTTGGTGTTGATGATCAATCTGTACCCGGTTATCGTGCCCGCCAACAGTCTGGTGATGGGTTGGTTTGGCTCGGATGACGCCTTTTATTATTTCAAGACCGCTCAAAATATCGCCGAAGGCCGCGGGATCACCTTTGACGGGCTGGGGCGCGACAGCGGCTTCCACCCTTTGTGGATGCTGATCATCACGCCCCTCTTCGCCCTGGCGCGCATTGACCGCATTCTGCCGCTGCGGCTGGTGGTGATCGTGTCGGCGCTGTTGAGCGCGGGGACGGGCGTGCTGCTGTACCGCCTGGCAAAGCGCTCGCTTGTCCCGCTGGCGGCCGCGTTTGTGGCCCTGTTCTGGATCTTCTATCCCTTTATCAATAAAAAAGTGACCCAGATGGGCATGGAATCGGGGATCAGCGCATTTTTCATTGCCCTGTTGATCTATCGGGTGGCGCGGCAGTCGGATGAAACGACTGAACCAGCTTCGTCCGCCGCGGCCGGCCTGCGCCCGGCGCTGGTCACCGGCATCATCGCCGCCCTGACGGTGTTCGCCCGGCTGGATAACATCTTCCTCGTGCTGCTCATGGGGGCCTGGCTGGCCGTCCGCCCGGTGCGCATGCGCTACCTGCTGCTCAGCGATGTGGCCTTGATCGCCCTGGGCGTATTGTGGAGCTACATGGAGCGAGTGGGGTTCGGCGCGCGTTTTGCCCAGAACGCTGCCGCCGCCTACGCAATGGTCGGCCTGGCCCTGGCTATCCGCATCCCGCTGGTTTATTTCTTTGGCCTGTACGACCTGCCGGGAACCAGCCGCCAGGACCTGGCGAGGTATCTGGTCCGCGCCGCCGGCGCCGCGCTTATTGCCACGGCGGCGATCAGCGGCGCCATGCTGGCCTTACAGGCGCTGCACCTCTTCCCCGGTTTCCCGCGCCTGACCCTGGCCTACGAAGCCGGCGCCGCGCTGGCCTCCCTTTTAGGGGTGCGCCTGGTGGCCGTGCTGCTGGCTCGGGGCAGTTTCCATCCACCTGAGCCGCTGGGCTGGCGGCCCACTTTCCTGCGCCTGGCCGGTTTCTTTTCCCCCGTCGTGCTGGGGTTGGCAGCCTACATGGGCTGGAGCCAGGCATATTACGGCACACCCATGCCGGTGAGCGGGCAGATTAAACGCTGGTGGGGCACCCTGCCCAACACCGTCTACGGGCACCCGGTCGAATCGCTGAAGGGCATGCTGGGCTTCTCGCTCGATAATGGGCCCTGGGAACTGTTCAACGAGCTGACCGCCTGGCCGGCGGCGCTGCCGCAATGGCTGCGCCTGCTTTTCTACGGCGGCATCGCCCTGGCCCTGCTCCTTCTATTTTGGAAGCGCAGCCGCGGCGCCATTCACCGCCTGGCCGTCTTCCCATTGTTCGCGGGCAGCATCGTCCAGCTGATTTCATACACCGGCACGGGTTACCTGCATATGCGCGAATGGTATTGGGTCAGCAACATGCTGGTGATTACGCTGCTGTTGGGCATATTGCTGGATAATTTGCTTTGTTGGGTAGAAACCTTTCCCGTGCGCGGCGTGCGGCCTGGGCGGCTTGCCAATGCACTGGGCCTGGTTTTATGCTGTGGAGTGGTCCTGTACGGGGTAAAAGAAACCGTACGGCGCCTGCCCATGCAGCTCAGCCAGCGCATGCAGGGATATTACCTGGAGAGCATCCACGAGCTCGAAAGGAGCACCGGGCCGGGCGCAGTCATCGGCTCAACCGGCGGCGGGGTGATCGCCTATTTTATCGAGGACCGCACCCTGGTAAACCTGGATGGCCTGATGAATACCACCGAATACTTCCACCTGCTGCAGCAGGGCAAAGCCAGCCAATACCTGGACCGCATCGGCCTGGATTACGTGACCGCCACGGAATTGGTCATCACTGACAGCGACCCCTATTTTCAATTCAAAGGCAGGCTGGTGAAGGTGAAGGATTTTGGCGGCGCATCGCTGTTTGAATGGAAATAGTTAACGGTCCATCCGCTGCGGCAAAAACGCAATCACGCCGATAACAACGATGAGCACCAGGATGGCGCCGGCAAAGGTAATATTGACGGTTTGCTGGCTATTGCCGGCAAATTCCGGCGGGAAGGGCGTCCGGGTGGGCAGTTCGGGGACGGGGGTGGGCTGCGTCACAGCCGGGGTAGCGGTGGGGTCAACTGCCTGCGCGGAATTCGGCGTCCACAACAGGCCGGCCATAAAAACCGCCAGAGCGATTACAACCAGCAGCACTCGCGCTTTCTTTCCGCTGTGCGAGTGGAGTGTGCTATGGAACCTCTGGTAAAGAAATTTCGCCTGCCTGGGTATGTTCATTTTGCCTCCGGCACCGCCAGTTTTTCCGAAGCAGCCTTGGCGGCCTGGGTTGGGTCGTTCTCGCGTTTCAGTACTTTCAGCGCGGCCTCTTTCATCACCGGGCCCAGGCTGGACAGCTGATCCACCGTCGGGCGCGCCTGGGCGGATATCGCCACCGGGCTAAGCAGGGTTTTTAGACTCTGGTTGGTCCAGGCAGCCAGCGTCGAAGGGCGCGTGGGCAGATAGCCCGCGGCTTCGGTCCATCCGGCCAGAAAATCGCCCTGCGAGAGGAATTCCGCCAGCTTGATGCTCATCTCGCGGCGCGCGGGGATGGGGTCGGCGATTGCCCAACCCCAACCGGTCGCCAGGCTCAACGAGGAGTCGTCCACCTTTGGCACAGGCACGGCCGCGGTATCGGGGGGCAGGGTGGTCAGGTAATTGGATACCCAGGTGACCAGAGCATTCACCCGGCCGTCCCGGTAGGCCTGCCAGACCTGCCCGCTGGTCTCGTACTGCGAGAGCCAATAGGGGAAAACACCCCGCTCTTCCCCATCTGCCAGCATTTGCAATACTTGCGAGAACCGGTCGGGCTCCAGCATCGGCCGGCGCTGCGCGTCTTCCACCGATCCGCCCACCGACTGGTAAAGGGAAAGCACAAACAGAGACTGCGGGTCGCCGGCTGGGAAAGCCAGCGGCTGGGCCAGGCGGAAGGTGGACGGCCAATCTACGGGCACAACCGCAACCTTCGCCGGGCGATAGGCCACCACCAGCGCATCTCCGGCAAATGGCAGCGCAAACGTGGTTCCCTGTACCATGGCTAGCTGGCGGGCATAGTTATACCAATCCGTTTCATCGATCGTCATGCTCACGCCGTCCAGGGGGAACACCAGCCCTTTCAACGCGGCAACCTCCAGGTCACTCCGCGAAAGGGCCACCACGGACGGCAGCGCGGCAGGCGCGGCCGAGGCGGCTGCGCCCAGCGAATTCGAGCAGCCCACCCGGCCCGCTGGACGCCTTTACCCGCACATGCACCTGCACGCCGCCGTTCTGGCGTGAGAATTCTTGCAGGCGCTGGTTAAGCATATTTCCGGCCTTAGAACCGCTGCCGGGATCAAAATCAGGCGGTACCCACAATACGATCGCCGAGAACGGGGTGGCTGTCGGCTGTGGTTTCGTTTGGAGCGCCGCCGCTGTAGCGGTTGCCGGCGGGGTGGAGGTCTCCTGCACAGCCGGTGTGTCCGCCGCGCGGATTACGGGCAGTTTCACCGGCAGGTTCGCGGCCCAGGCCATGTCACAACCGGTGAGGAGCAGCAGCCCCAGGATTAGACACCCGAACTCCCCAACCCCAATTCCGCGCGGCAATGCGGGAACCGGGGATTGGGAAAGCCTTCCGAACCCGTTCGGCCATCAGGATAGGCTTACCGGCTGGCTGACCAGGGCTTTGAGCAGCTTTACCGAATTCAGCACATCGTTATAATCCACCATCTCGGATGGGCTGTGGATATAGCGAGTGGGGATAGATAAGCACCCGGATGGGACGCCCGCCCGCGCGAGCTGGATGGCACGCGCATCCGTGGTCCCGGCTTCCAGCACTTCCAACTGGTATGGCAGCCCGGCTTTTTCCGCCGTCTCAACCATCCAGCGCACGATGCGCGGGTCGGATAGCATGCCCCCATCCCGAACCTTGATGGCCGGGCCTTTGCCCAGGCCAACTTCCATTTTGCCGGCTTTGGGCGTATCGCCGGTGCCGGTCACGTCCACTGCCAGGCCCAGGTCCGGGTCCACGCCAAAAGCGGCGGTGGTTGCGCCGCGCAGCCCCACCTCTTCCTGGGTGCTGAAGACGAAGTACAGTTCATTGGGGGTGGATTCCAATTCCTTCAGCGCGGTGACCATCACCGCCACGCTGATGCGGTCGTCCATGGCCTTGGAGACCAGCCGGTTCTCCAGGTCCAGGAATGGGCGTTCAAAGATCGCCAGGTCGCCCGACTTTCACCGGGCAGTCTGCCCGCGATGTCGCGCCAAGATCGATATACAGGTGCTCCAGGGAGGGAATCCGCGAAGGATCATCCATGCGGTCCATATAGATGAGGCCGCGCGCGCCGTTGAGGAAATGCACCCGCCCGCCAATGCAGTTATGCGGGCGCACCCCGCCAATGTTGGTGAAACGCACAAACCCGTTTTCGTCGATGTGGGTGGCGATCACGCCAATCTCATCCATATGGGCCGACAGCATAATGCGCAGCCCGCCATCCGATTTTGTGCCTTTGCGCGCAATCAGGTTTCCCAGCGCGTCAACGCGAATATCGTCTACGTGCCCTTCGATCTCGCCGCGCACAAAGTCCCGCACGGCCTGTTCGTACCCCGACGGCCCAACCAGTTCGACAAGTTTTTGAATTAAGGATTTCATGATGAATGCTCCGTACAGAACGTTGTTCGTCAATTCGGTAATTCGTCTCTTCTATCCCCGCTCTCCCGCCAGGACCGATCTGTCCAGACGAGCCAGGGCATGCCAGACCAGGGCGAGGGTATTCTCCCAATCGGAACGGCGTGAAACCGAGGCCGAGGTGTGCAGGTAGCGCCCCGGGACGGAAATGGAGATGGATGGGATGCCGGCGCGCACGCGGTGGATTGCCCCGGCGTCTGTGCCGCCGCCGCCCGGCTGGCGGATCTGGTAGGGGATACTCAGTTCTTCGCCGGTGCGCAGCAGGTGGCGCGCGATGCGCGGGTCGCCGAGGGTGGCGGAGTCGGCCAGGTAGATGGCGGGGCCGTATCCCAGGCGGGTGTTATAGACGGCATTTTCAGCAGTCATCGTAGGCGGGTAGATCGTTGGCCGGGGTCGCATCCAGCGCAATGGCCAGCTCGGGGTCGAGCGCATACGCCGCCACGCGCGCGCCGCGCCCGCCGATCTCCTCCTGCACCGACCAGGCAAACAGCAGCTCCAGGTGGTCGAGCGCGGTAGAATCCTTGGCGGCGCGCAGCAGCTCGATCAACGCGGCGCAGCCCAGGCGGTTATCCAGGGCCTTGGCGATGAACGAAGGCCCGACTTCCCGAAAGCGGGTGGCATAGGTGGCCCGGTCGCCTGCCTTTACCTTACCGCCGCCCGGGCCGATATCGATGCGCAGCGCATCCACCGAGATTTTGCTCTCGGTCTCGCCCGGCTCGGTCAGGTGGATGGCTTTCGCGCCGATGACGCCGGGCAGGTTATCCTTGCCAACCAGCACCATTTTACCGGGCAGCACCCGCTCATCGATCCCGCCCACTTTGGTAAATCGGTACAGCCCGCCTTCCTCGTCGGAGACAATCAGGAAGCCGACTTCATCCATGTGGGCGTCGAGCATGACGCGCAGCGGGTTTTCGGTGTTACGCGCATGCCGGATGGCCAGTACGCTGCCCAACGCATCCACCTTGATTTCATCGGCCAGCGACTGCGAGCGAAGCTGTTCGAGAACGATGCTGCGCACCTCGCGTTCATCGCCCGTCACGGCGCTGGCATTGCACAGGCGTTCCAGCAGGGCCACCTGCTCCGCGCCGACGACCGGTGCAGTTGAGTTCGATTGGGTTTGGGTCATTCCTACTCGCTCTCGTAGCTGAGTTTGTCCAAAAATTCGGGGGTGAGCCCGGCAATGAACTGCGCCAGAAGATGCCCGGCGCGCGAAATATCCTTGTATGAAACGACTTCGACGGGGGTATGCATATAGCGCAGCGGAATGCTGACCACCATCGTGGGCATGCCCTCGGCGACGATCTGCATGCCCATCGCGTCGGTGCCGGAACCAGACGGGTAGACCGATACGGTATACGGCAGCTCCAGTTGGTCGGCCAGATCCTTAAAGGCCTCGAACAAGGCCGGGTGCGTATTTGGCCCCCAATCCAGGGTAAAGCCTTTGCCAAGCGGGGCGGTGCGCCAGTCCGAGGCGCCCGGGCCTTTGGCGTGTGTGACGTCTACGGCCACGGCAATCTGCGGGCGGATCTCATAGGGCGAAGTGTAGCCGCCTATCAGAGTCTCCTCTTCTTGCACCGTGGCGACGGCATACACATCCCAGGCATGCCGCGCGCGCTGCAGTTCCTCCAGGCAGGCGGTGATGGCGGCCACGGAGGCGCGGTTATCCAGCGAATGCCCTGACAGCACATCCCCGGCCAGGTCGGTGGGCTGGGTGGCGAAGGAGATCAGATCGCCCACGCGCACCTGGGCGCGCACTTCTTCCGCTTCCAACCCGGTGTCGACCAGCAGGTATTCCATGCTGACCGGCTTGCCTTTCAAGGATGGGGGCAGCAGGCTGTCCGGGGGCTGGACGATAATCCCGGGCAGCTCGCGCCGGCCATACACGATCACCGGCATACCGGGCAGGATGCGCGGGTCAACCCCGCCAACTTCAGTGAAGCGCAGCAAGCCGCCTTCGCTGATGCCTGTTACCATCAAACCAATCGCATCCATGTGGGTAGCAAGCAGGATTTTTGGCCGCGGTTCGGCGGCAGTGCCGCGCTTAAGCCCGTGGAGCGAGCCTACACGGCTGACGGTTAGCTCATCGACCAGGGGCTTCCAGGCCTCGGCGATGACCTCTCGCACAGGTCCTTCATATCCCGAAAGGCCGGGCAGGGACATCATTTTTTTGAGAAAGGGTTTGAGTTCTGGCATGGTTTCGCGGCTTTTTCTATGGAGCGGTTGTAAAGGTTGGGGTGGGCAGCTCGGGAGCCAAAGTAGCGGTGGGCGTCAGGGTTGCGGGCGGCAAAGTAGGCGTATGCGTGGAAGTTGGCGGAATGGGCGTAAAGGTCAGCGTTGGTGGGACCTTGGTCGCCGTGGGCGTTACCGTGACAGTGGGGGTGAGGAATGGCGTAAACGTCAGGGACGGCGTAAAGGAGGGCGTGGCCGTAACCGTGGCGGTGACCGTGCCGGTAGAGGGTTGAGGAGTATCGGTGGGAGGAGCGGGAGTAAAAGTCAGGGTAGGGGTGAAGGTATTGGTTGGAGTCCGGGTCGGTTGGTTCAGCCAGCCCTCCACTTGCAGAGCGCCAAACCCCAGGCAGTAGCATGGGATCGTTGCGACGATGATGAAGATCAACAGGGATCGAAAGCGCCTGCTTCGCTCTTTTTTCAGGATGGTCATGAACGCGGATAACTCCTATGAGCGAGTACGGAATAAATATATCATAGAAACAGGGAAGCGACAAACAGGCTTGCGATCCCCTTGTACATTTATTTGCGCAGGCTATAATGGAAAATGAACGGGAACTGTAAAGAATTATGGAGAAAAATCATAAATTGAAAGGCATGTCGGAGTAAAGTTTCTTATCGCGAATGCGCGCAGCGCGCGTGGCGAATAAAACGAATGGCGCGAATAAGAAGGTTTTATAAAGAGAACTGTTCGCGTCATTCGAATAATTCGTGTCACGCCCTGCGCCGCGCCTTGCGCGCCGCGCCTTGCGCGCATTCGCGATAAAAGGCTGTTCCAAGCAAGCGCCTAAAATTGGTATTCAGGGTAGGAGGTTGGCGATGGATGTTTCAGAAGCCGTGCGCGCCAAACGGGCGGTGCGCCAGTTTAACCAAGAAGCGCTGCCGGAGGAGATTGCGCATGCAATTCTCAACGCCGGGCGCAGGGCACAGTCCTCGAAGAATACGCAGCGCTGGCGTTTCCTGGCCGTTATCGACCGGAACCAGCTGGAAAAGCTCTCCAAAACCGGACAGTATACCGGGCACCTGGCCGGAGCGGCCATGGCGGTATGCATCCTCACCCCCGACCCCAATTCCGGTTTCTCGATCATGTTCGATGCCGGGCAGGCGGCGGCCTATATGCAGCTGGCCGCCTGGGAATTAGGCGTGGGTTCCTGCCTGGCGACCATCTACGAACCCGAACAGGCCCGCAAAATCTTGTGTTTCCCCGCCGACTGGCATGCCCGCATCGCCATTTCCTTTGGCTATCCAGCCGACCCGGATATGCTCACCCGGCCTCCCAAAAAGGGCGGGCGCGAGAATCTCAGCGAGCTGGTGCATTGGAACACCTGGGAATCCTCACCATGTGATGAATAATCAAAAACAAGGTCCGCGAACCCCCTCATAATCTTACCCCCCGCCCTTTTCAAAGCGGCGGGGGCGAAAACGAGAAAGCCTAAAGCGACAACGCTTTCTGCGTTGCGCGGGATGCTGTTTTCCAATACAATCAGGCATACATTATTAATCGTATGGAGGCGGGTGGATGAAAAAAGAGGCCCGGGTCTTAATCGTTGATGACGACCTATTCGCCGAGAACTGGATGGCGCTGCTGCTGGCGCGCGATTGGCGTACGCGCGTAGTCTGCGAAGCTTCCAGCCTGGAAGGCATGCTTGCCGCGTTAAACAGCCAGGACGAAAAACCAAACTTTGTTCTGCTCAACGTGGATCTGATGGCCGGGGTGAAAGAATGGGGCATGCTGACCCAGCTGGCGGCCCCCCTTATCGTGCCGCTGCCAGTGCTGCTGGTGGGTACCAGGGCTGAGAAGGCCGCTCAGATAAAACCCTTCCCCGGTTTCTGCGGTTACATCGTCAAGTCCGAAATCCGGCACGCACTCAGCTGGGCGGTGGCGCTTTCGGAGCCAGAACATTGGGCCGTAACACCCAGCGTTGTCCCGTACCTGCAACGGCCTGACCCGTCGATCCACGTGATGGTGATGGACGGTCGTAAATCGATCCACAATTTAACCGAGCACGAGGCGGATGTTGCCCGCATGGCGCTGATCTTTAGCATGGAACGCCGCGAGCTGTCGGACGAGATAAAAATTAGCGAAGATTGGAGCTACGGGCTGGTTAGCTCAATCTACCGCAAACTGGGCCTGGAGGAAATTCTCTCCGGTGAGGTATCCGCGACCGAATACCTGGGGAAAGCATTCTCCGAAAATAAGCGCTTTCAGGAAACGCTGCACCAGGCGGCGCGCGCGCGCAAGAAGAATGACCTGGAAACGCTGGCTTTTCATATCCTGTGCATGCCCGAGATAAAAGATCTGGATGAATGATGCGCTGCATCGGTAGATGCGCCGAATCTACCGATGCGCCGAATCATTCCAGTACTATTGAAAGTAGGGCGGGTATCCCTATCCCTACCCGCCATCTTCTACTGTAAAGGGATCTAACAGCGCCTGGGACTTCACCTGCAACTTCCGGGGTATTTGAGCGTATATATAGCATATGCGGAGGATCAACCGGCCTGCGCGGGTTGGATCTATGTCAACCCGAACAGTCATTTTGCCGGTCTATGGGGCGGGTCGACCGTGGCGGAACAGCGCCGTAAAGGGATGTATACCGCGCTGCTGGCCCTGCGCTTGCAGGAGGCCGTCCGGCGCGGCTATCGCTACCTGACCATCAATGCCAGTGAGATGAGCCAGCCGATCGTCAGCAAGTACGGTTTTCGACTGCTCGCCAATGAATGGTCCTTTCGATACATTGGGAAACAGGAGTGATCTACATGAGCGCATCAAAGCCAGATTCAAAATCCGTCATTATCATTGGCGCCGGAATTGCCGGGCTTTCGGCGGGTGTGTACGCGCAGTTGAACGGGTATAACAGCCGCATTTACGAGCTGCACAGCCAGCCGGGCGGGTTGATGACTGCCTGGAAGCGCAAAGGCTACACCATCGACGGCTGTATCCACTGGTTGTCTGGGTCGAGCCCCAGCAACAATCTCTATAGCCTGTGGGAAGACATCGGCCTGATCCAGAACCGCCAGATCTTCGACCCGGAAATCTTCTCCCGCCACGAGGGTCGCAACGGCGAGGTGTTGAACATGTACACCAATATCGACCGGTTGGAACAGCATTTGCTCGAGCTGGCGCCGGAAGACCAGCCGGTGATCAAGGATTTGTGCGCATCCGTGCGCGCTTTTATGGATGTTGAAATACCAGCCGAGATGGATGGGTTTGGCGCTTTGCTCAAGATGATTCCGAAAATGCCCAAACTGCTCAGCATGGGTCCGCGCTTCCAGCGCTGGGGCAGGCTCACCATGGGCGAATTCTCCGCGCGCTTCAAAAACTCCTTTTTACGCGAAACCTTCCGCGACATGTGGCTCCCGGAAATGTCGGCCCTGGGGCTGCTGTTCACTCTCTCGATGCTGCACAAGCACGACGCGGGCTACCCCATGGGCGGCTCGCTGCCCATGGCCCACGCCGTTGAAAAACGCTACTGCGATCTGGGCGGCGAGATTATCTACAACACCCGCATCCAGAAAATTCTGGTGGAAGACCTGCCGGATGGAAAGGGCAGCAAGGTTGTGGGCGTGTGCCTGGCAGACGGCAGCGAGCAGCGCGCGGATATCGTGATTTCCGCCGCGGATGGGCACGCGACGATTTTCGATATGCTGGGCGGCCGCTTTATAAATGAGAAGATCCGCGAGATGTACGCGAAGGGCGAAATCTTCCAGCCCCTGGTATTTATCGGCCTGGGTGTCAACCGCACCTTCAATGACCTGCCCGCCATGACCAGTGGTGTCTCCGTGCCGCTGGACGAGCCCATCCTGGTGGCGGATAAGCCGGTAAAGCACTTAGAGTACATGGTCTACAACTTCGACCCCTCCCTGGCCCCGGCGGGGAAAACCGTCCTCACCTGCATGATCCAAACCAACTACGCCTATTGGAAAGAGCTAAGCGGCGAGCCTGAGCGCTATGAAGCCGAAAAGCAGCGCGTGGCCCTGGAAGTGATCCGCCGCATGGACCAGCGTTTCCCAGGCATTGCCGGGCAGGTGGAAATGGCCGACGTAGCCACGCCGCTGACCTTCGAGCGCTACACCGGCAACTGGCAGGGCAGCTTCGAAGGCTGGCTGCCCACCCCCAAAACGATGATGGCGCCCCGCCAGCACACCTTGCCCGATCTGGAGAACTTCTACATGGTTGGGCAGTGGGTTATGCCAGGCGGTGGCCTGCCCAGCGGGGTGATGACCGGCCAGGCGGTGGTGAGGATGATGTGCAAGAAGGAAAAGCGAAAATTCAAGACCAGCCATTAAAAATCAACCGGGGCGTTGTGTTGCGCACAACGCCCCGGTTGATTTTATTATCGTTTCTCTTCTAACACATTCAACCTACCCATCTCATCCTTGACCGCGGCGTACAGGTTCTCGGCCCGCAGGTCGGTCAGGGTGTAGCAGGGCGACTTGAGATGGTCGGCCAGCGCCTGGGCCAGGCCCTGGTCGAAGGCCACGTGTTCCATATTGATCACCACCGAGTGGATGTCTTCATCCGCGATCATTTCGGCGATGCGGTGGGCTTCTTCTTGCGGCGGCAGGTGGCCCATGGAGACGTTTCCGGCGCCGTCGGTGAGCACGATCAGCAGCGGCAGCACGTCTGGGTGCAGGATCTTTTCGCGCATGCAGCACCTCATAGGCCATGGTCAACCCGGCGGAGAGCGGCGTCTTGCCGCCCACCGGGATATCGCGCAGCGCGCGCTCAGCCGAGCTGCACCGAGTTGGTCGGCGGGAGGATCAGCAGGGCGCGGTCCTTCTGGAAGGTGATCAGCCCCACCCGGTCGCGGCGCTGGTAGGCATCGGTCAGCAGGGACAGGATGGCGCCCTTGGTAGCCGACATGCGCTCGGCTACCGCCATCGACCAGGAGGCATCCACCAGGAACAGGACCAGGTTGGCGGCGCGGCGCACGCGCACCTTGCGCTGGTAATCGCCGGGCTGGACGGCAAAGGCCACATTGCGCTTCTTCTTCAGCTCGGCCCGCCGGCGCTGGAAAGGCGCCGCGGCGCGCACGGTGGCATCAAAGGCCAGGTCATCCGCGCTTGCCGATGGATGGGCGCGCCATGATATAGCGCCCGCGCTTGCGGTCCGAATAGGTACGCGAGCGGCGGCCGGCATTGCGGCGCATCATTTTGTCCAGCGGCGTATCCAGCCGGCGCGCTTCAAATACGCCCGTGGGCTTCACCTTCTTGCCGCCGTCCCACCAGTAGGCCTCACCCTGGTCGAACATGTTCTGGCGAGCGGCCTGCGGGTTGGGCTGAGTGGGTTCCTGCTCCTCCCCCTGGCCGGTCTCATCTACTTTTTTTTTTGCGAGATGCGTTCCTCGGCGGCTTCGTCCGACTCTTCGGGCTGGCCTTCACTGGCGCTCTGGCCCTGGAGCTGCTCGATGCGTTCGGCCAGCTCTTCCATGCCCACCGCGGACTGCTGGAAGGGGGTGTGCTTGAGGCGGTGCGGCAGGGCCAGCTCGGCGGCCAGGGCAATATCGCGCTCGGTGATGCGCGTGCGCCCTTCAAAAGCGGCCTGGGCGCGGGCAGCCTTGAGGATCACCAGGTCCGGGCGGTGACCGTCAACGCCCAGCGAAGAGGTCAGCGCGGCGATGGAAAGCAGGTCGCGCGAGGTAGTAGGTCACCTGTTCAACCAGCTCGCGCGCGCGGGCAATCTGCTCGGAAAGGTCTTGCTCGTGCGGCTGCCACTCGGCGGCAAAGGCCTCGGATCGGCTTCAAAGGCCAGGTTGCGCTCCATGATCATCACCCGCTCGCGCGCTTCGCGGATGCCGTAGATCTCCACCGACAGGGCAAAGCGGTCCAGCAGCTGCGGGCGCAGGTCGCCTTCTTCGGGGTTCATCGTGCCCACCAGGATAAAGCGGGCCGGGTGGGAGAAGGAAATGCCTTCGCGCTCGACGATGTTCATGCCCATCGCGGCCGCATCCAGCAGCACATCCACCACATGGTCGTCCAGCAGGTTGACTTCATCGATGTACAGCAGACCGCGGTTGGCGGCAGCCAGCACGCCCGGCTCGAAATGGCGCTCGCCCTTCTGGATGGCGGCTTCGATATCCAGCGTGCCCACCACGCGGTCTTCGGTGGCCGAAACGGGCAGGTTGATAAACGGGGTGTGCGGATGCGCAGTCTGCCATCGGGATAGCTTCGGCCGCCGTATGGCAAAGCGCTCCTGGCACTCGGTGCACCAGGTGGACGGGGCTATCCGGGTCGCAGCCAAAGCGGCAGCCCTGGACAACGCTGTACCTGGGGCAGCAGTGCCGCCAGCGCGCGCGCTGCGGTCGATTTGGCCGTGCCGCGCTCGCCGCGGATCAGCACCCCACCAATGCGCGGATCAACCGCATTCAGCACCAGCGCGCGGCGCATGCGGTCCTGTCCAACAATAGCAGTGAATGGATAAATCGAAGGCATACTTCCCTTATCTACCTGAATCAGTGTCGGCAAATAGTGTACCACAAAAAGATTAACCGGTGGAATGGTTTCGCGGCGCCCGGTAGCGGGCGCCGCGAAACCATTCCACTATAACCTATCTCCCCTTCTCTTTACCCGACCTTTAATTCATTGACCACCGAAATGACACCGGGCTGTTCGCGCGCAATTTCTTCCGCCGTCTGGAGCATAGCGGGAGTTTTCACCGTCCCCGTCAGGATCACAATGCCGTGATTATTGCCCACATCGATAACGGCACCCTTCGTGCGCGGATCCTTCATTAGGGCTTCTGAGACCTGTTTGGTTAAATTTGACACTGAAGCTTCCATTGCAAATTCTCCTTTCCACAAACCGGTCGTACTTCTGGATTCACCGGTATAATTCAGTACTGCACTATTACCATACGCATCAGATTCCAAAAAACAAACCCGGGAATTATCGTTCCGTACGGGTAGGAATACCCCTATGCACATTTCGCTGCTATGCAAAGACCATATCGCCGGGGCAGCCGCCCTGTTCGCCAACAACTTCCGGCAGTTCCGCCAAACCGTCCCCTACCTGCCGGACCGGATGGAAAATCCCTCCGCCAGCGCGGAGTACCTGGACAGTCTGCTGACCCATTCCCAGGCCGTGGCAGCCTTCGATGGAGAGCGCCTGGTAGGGTACCTGGGCTGGTGGCTGGTAGACGGCTTCCGCGACACGGACCGCAAGGCGGCATACTGCCCGGTCTGGGCGCACGCGGTTTCACCAGCCCATGAAACGGCCGCATCAGCGGCTGCCGCCCGGCATACGGCGAGCTCCATCTCGCGCATCTACCGGGCGCTGTACCGCGCTGCATCGGAAGTTTGGTTCGCGGAAGGATGCCAGACGCACGCCATCACCCTGCTGGCCGGCGATGCGGCTGCCCGGGATGCGTGGTTCTGGAATGGCTTTGGGCTGACGGTGGTAGACGCGCTGCGCACGCTGGAACCCATCGGGGTTGCGGCGCCCGATGGCTATACGCTGCGTATGGCAAAATTAGACGATTGCCAGGCGCTGGCGCAGATCGAGGCGGAACACTGGCAGCACTACGCCCAGCCGCCCACGCTGATGACGTTCTACTCCCCCAGCAGCGCCGAAGATTTCGCCCAACTGCTGGCGGATCCGGCCAACCGCGTCTGGATGGCCTGGCAGGGCGCCAACCTGGCCGGTTATGCTCGCTTTGAAGGTCTCAGCCACGGAGCCACCGAGATCGTAGCCGCGCAGGATACCACCGCCTGTACCGGAGCATACACCCGCCCGCAGTACCGCGGACAGCGCGTGATGGCGGCACTGCTGGAGGCGGTCCTGCAAGATTACCGCGAGAATGGCTACGCGCGCTGCTCGGTGGATTTTGAGTCCTTCAACCCCGAAGCCGCCAGCTTCTGGACGAAATACTTCGAGCCGGTGTGTTACTCGGTGATCCGGGTGCCCGAACGGGTGAAATAGGGTCAATCCCCCTACCCAATCACCGCCGTCACCTCAATCTCCACCACCAGCTCCGGCTGGATCAGCGCTTTCACCTCCACCATCGTGGCCGCCGGGCGAATATCCCGGAAGAACTCCCCGTGCGCCCGGCCGATTTCTTCCCAGTCGCGGATATCGGTCACATACATGCGCGTGCGGATAACGTCCTTCAGCACTGCCCCAGCGGCGTTCAAGGCGCGTTCGATTTTCGTCAAGATAAAGCGCGCCTGTTCGTACGGGCTGCCTGGCCCGACCACCTGTCCATCTGCGTCCACGGCGGTGGTCCCGGCTACCTCAACCAGGTTCCCCACCCGCACGGCGCGCGAGTAGCCCACAATTTCTTCCCATTGGGTCCCCGAGGAAATATTCTGACGTTCAGCCATCCCCATCCTCCTGTTCTGCTGATCGCAGCCAGTTGAACAAATCGCGCACGGCCTGGATGATCACGTCTGGCCGTTCGAACATCACATTGTGCCCGCTCACCACCGGCACGCGTCGGGTGCGCGTCGACAAGCCCGAAAGATCTGCCTGGATACTGGCCCAACCGGCGCGGAATTCTTGCCACTGCCGGGGCGGGTACGGGCGCGGCGCGGCGGGCGGGTACTGCGCCTCGATCATAATAATAGGAAGATCGCCCAGCGTGCTCGGACCGCGCGCCCAGTTTCCGGGCGGGTACCAGCCCAGAGTTCTCATCGCGCATGGTTTGAAAGAAACGCGGGGCGCCCATCTGGAGGATCAGGGCGGCCTGCTCCTCCGGCGACTGCGCCACAGGAGTGTTGGCCAGCATGATGCCGCGCCCAAGGCGGCCCACCAGCCCGGTGCGCGCCAGCGCCGCGCCCAGGCTGCCCGAAGCGACCAACCCGTAATAAGCCGCCGGCCAGAATGGCAGATAACGCTGCATGTGCTCGTGGGCCGAGTCGACCCAGACCATGCCCACCACTTCCCCGGGGTAAAGCGCGCTGAATAACCGCCCCAATGCGGCGCCAAGCGAATGCCCAACGAAAAGATAGGGGCCGCTCTCCCCCGCGCGTTCCAGCAGGTCGTGCAGCTCGTTCACCAGGCGCAGCGGCGTGCGCGGGCGCGCTCCGGCATCGCTCCAGCCGAACCCGGCCCGGTCGTAAGCAACCACGCGCGTAAAGCGGGCAAGCTCCGGCTGCACCAATGCCCAGCAGTGCGACCAGTCGCTGTGCCCGGCTTCCAGGAGGACTGTGGGACGGCCCGGCTGCCGCTCGCCGGTTGCGTACAGGTACAAAGAATGCCCGCCGATATCGATCCGCCGGCCGGGCGGGTGAAAGCGTATGAAATGTTCCACAATACGGAATTATAAACCCAGCGGCATAGAATCAAAACATCCGCTGTCACCGGCGGGGAAGGACCCTGCCTGGGCAGCGGATGTTCTTTAACCTACTGCTTACATTAACAGATCGTGCCGTCCACCTTGCAGATCACCAAAATCGAGCATTTTGGCAAAGATATCGGCAAAGCGGTGGATCATCACGATTTCACCGGCTTTCACCGATTGAATCTTTGCCTCGTCTTCATTCTTCGCAGTTCTGAGGAAAAAATCGAAGGTTTCGCTGTTGTCACTTCGCGTAACTACCAAAAACAACTTCGCGTCACCTTCCTCGATATAATGGATCCCCTGTTCGATCAGGGATAGCAGTAGTGCATTTCGTTTACCAGCCATACTTACCCCCGCCTCCTTTCGGATCCGTTTTTAACGATCCTTTCTACCACTAATATGTGATCATTGTACGGCGCGCCTATCCTGAAAGCAAGCGGGAAACCCCCCATTGCATCATAGGGATAGTGTTCCTATGCAAGGATAAGACTTCTATGCTCGAACAGCTCTCCGCTCCATAAAAATTGCCACCTTCTGCTATACTAATCTCTACGCAATTTGTTCCCCACTCTATTCATCAGGGAGCCTTTGATATGAGCAGTGCAGAACAGTTCATCGAGGAACTTGATCACTCCCGCCAGCTACTTCGCGAACTGCTGCGGGATTTGGAGACGGCGCACGCCGGCACGCGAGAATTGTATCCAACCTGGACCATCAAAGAGCTGCTGGCGCATGTTGCCGGTTGGGATGATGCCTGTATCGCTTCACTACAGGCGCATTTGCAGGACCATATACCCGCCACTCCCGCGGCGCAAGGGATCGATTTATATAACGGTTCAACCGTCGCCGAGCGCGAGGCGCTTTCCCTCGAGAAGGTCATCCAGGAATGGGAACACACCCGGGAAGTTTTCAAACAGGCCATCCGCGACCTGCCCGCTGAAAAATTGGATCAGCCGTTTGTTTTCCCCTGGGGGCCCACCGGCACCCTCGATGTTATGGTCCGTATCTTCGCCGAGCACGAATGTGAACACGCCCAGGAAATCCGCAAGCTGATCGCTATGCCTGGTTCCCCATGATCCTCGCAAGAAAACAACTCCCCTTCCCTGCCAACCGCCTGCTCCCAGCTTCCTTTAATCTTAACTGACAACTGATAACTGCCAACTGTTAACTTCCCATGATTGACCTTCACACCCACACCTACTATTCAGACGGCCGCTATTCACCCGCGCAGTTGATCGAAGCGGCGCGGCAGGCGGACCTGCGCGTGTTAGCCATCACCGACCACGACAATACCCGCGGAAGCCGGGAAGCCGCGCCGCTGGCCAAAGCGGCCGGGATCGAGCTCATCCCGGCCATCGAGTTCACCACGCGCTGGCCCGGCGCGGAGCTGCCCCCGGCGGATGCCAACGTTGACGTTCTGGGATATTTCATCGACCCGCGCAGCGCCGAGCTGCGCGCATTTGAAGAAGCCTCGCTGAACGACCTCCATGCGCGCATCACCGGCTGCTGCCAGCGCCTGACGGAACGCGGTTACCCGATGGAGATCGCGGATGTTTTTGCCCAGAACCCGCGCTACGCGGGCGCCATGCAATTCATCATGGCGCTGCTGGAAAAGAAACACGCGCAAACGTGGAAGGAGGCCACCGGGCTGATGGATCTGGTCTGGCTGACCGCCCGCGAGACGCCATTTACCATAAAATCGGTGATCGAGCAGATTCACCTTGCCGGGGGCGTTGCCGTATTGGCGCACCCCACCATCGTCCGCCCGCGCGGCAAGCGAATGACCGCCGCCTTCCTGCGCGAGCTGGTGGACGCCGGGTTAGATGGCATCGAAATTTATCATCACCGCCTGGATGCGCCCGCCCGGGAATATTTCCTGGGCCTGGCGCGCCAGTTTGACCTGCTGGTGAGCGGGGGTTCCGACTTGCACGGCTGGAACCGCGGTTTCGTCGATTTAGGCCAGCAGCCGGTTACCCTTGAGATGGTGGAAGGATTAAGACAAAGGAGCAAAGGTACGGCAAGCCCCGCGAAGTAGGAACTTTCCGCCGGCCCCTGGCGTTAATCTTGTAACGGATCGAACCAAGGAACAAGCCTTGATGTAGGGTCAGACCATGCAGCCCAAACACACCCCATCCCGTTTTTGGAATGCCGCGCTGGGATTGTTCGCCGGTGTCACTGTGTTTGCCGCCATCGCGGCAGCGGGTGTTGCAATTCTGTTCATTTATACCCAATATGTGGGAGACGAACCGTCCAAAACCCAACCAGGCCTCAGCCAGCGCGGCGGAGTCCCTGTCTCGGGTGACCCGCAGATTTCCACCCAGGTGCATGGCGTAGCGGTGGTTGCGCCGCTCTTTACCGCCACGCTAACCCGCACTCCATTTCAGCCCGCGCCAAACACCCGCACCCCCACCTCCACACCGACATCCACGCCCACGCCCACCGCTACGGCAACTGCCACTGCGACCCCAACAGCTACTCCTACGCAGACCTCCACCTCCACCAGCACCCCCGTTCCACCAACCGAAACCCCTTCCGATGGGCTGCCCGCCGAGGCCGCCGTCTACGGAGTGTATGGTTATCCCCAGGCGCTGCCGCTGTCTTGCGAGGCGCGCTCGGCGGTGGATTGGGCGGGTTTTTTTGGCGTCTCAATACACGAGCTGGATTTTCAGTCCGGGCTGCCGGTCAGCGATAACCCCAACACCGGCTTTGTGGGCAGCCCCCGCGGAGAGCGCGGGCGCCTGCCGCCTGCTTCATATGGCGTGCATGCCCCACCGGTGGCGGACCTGTTAAGAACCTATGGAGTCAACGCGCAGAGTATCACCGGCTTTGAATGGAAGGAAGTGCGCCGTGAGATCGCCGCCGGACGCCCGGTGATTGCCTGGGTAATTGGCAACGTGTGGACCGGTTACAACGGCCAGTCCTACACCGCTGCGGATGGCGAAACGGTCACCGTGGTACCCTACGAGCATACCGTCATTGTCACCGGCTATACCCCCAGCCTGGTAACCGTGGTGGACAACGATCTCGTCTACAGTGTATCTGTGGAGCGTTTCCTCAGCTCGTGGAGCGTGCTTGGCAACATGGTAGTGGTTGCGGCGGGAAACTAACCGAAATATGACCCAACGAAAATATATTGGTTTGTTTTCCTATCATATTTGATAACTATTGCCGCTTGCCTCTCCATTTTAGCTCTGCTAGAATGATAGTGTAAGAAACGGGAGCTGCTGAAATGTCAATGGAAAACTTCGACGTCATTTACATCGATGACGAGCCAACCATGACGGATATTTTCAACCAGTTTGTGAACTATAAGTTCAAGCACTGGCGGGCGAGCGCTTATACCAATTCGCAAGAATTGTATGATAAGATCATCGCCAATGAGGTATCTGCGGTGGTATGGATCGTCGACATCATGATGCCTCAGAAAAATGGCACTCAGATTGCGGAAGTGGTCAGCCGAGAGAGCCAGCCGGGAACCGTGATCCTGGGCTACACTGCACTTGACCAGCACAGCCTGGGCACTCGCCCCGAGTATAAAGAAGGGCTGCGGTTCTTCTCCAAAATCATCAATAAGCAGGATAATTTCAGCAACCTGCTGGATTATGTGGATGTGTGGATCAAGAAAGATATTGACACCTCCACCCCCCTGGTCAAAGACCCGTGGGCGGGCGATTTTGGTGAAAGCGTCCGGTAATTTTCTTTTAACGGAATGATTTTATCGGTGATCCGGTCGGATGGGAACAACAAATTGGGACCAGGCGGTTGGGGATCCGGTCATACGTGAGGGCGGGGATTATTCTCCCCGCCCGATTTGTTATAAAAGGTTGTTGTACATAGGTGTCCGCGCTAAAGCGCGAACACCTATGTACACATAATATTAATTTTGTTTCGGATTCCGGAACAAAATCTCCAATGCCAGGCCCGTGATGGCGCCGGCCAGCGTGCCGGTGAGTAAAAAGCCCGGCAGGAGCGCCAGCCCGGTGACCCAGCCCATCACGCTAAAGGGGATCCACCACCCGGCCCAGTGCAGCTCGCGGCGTAAAACCAGCCACTGGGCCGTGCCTGCCACCAACCCAAATACAACGCCATTGATCGCCTTTATCTCTGGCGGAATCAGTAGCACGACCAGCAGATAACCCAGCACCCAACCCACCAGGCTGGCCTGCACCCAGCGCATGGGCCGCGGAAGGCGCTCCTTGAGAATAAACGCCTGAAACATGCCCGCAAAAACTCCCGCGGTCGGCAGCGCCAGCCCGGGCAGCAGCAGCCCGCCCAGAGCCCAGCCAATGGATGTAGCCACCATCCACTGGAACAGGAAGGCCCAGTCTAGCGATAGGATGTTCAAAGCCCGTCCGGCTAGCCCTTCACCGAGCCTGCCAGCAGGCCGCGTACGAAGAAGCGCTGCAAGCCAAAGAATACGAGCAGCGGCAGAATCATGGTAACAAACGCCCCGGCGGTCAGTAAGTGCCAGTCCTGCCCGCGGTCACCCACGATAGCTGCCAGGTGCATGGTCACCACGCGGTAGTTCGGGTCAGGCCCCAGGATGATCAACGCCACCAGGTAATCGTTCCATACCCACAAGAATTGGAAGATGGCGAAGGAAGCCAGCGCCGGAACGGTTAAGGGTAGGATCAGCTGTGTAAAAACGGTGAAATGCGAAGCCCCGTCAATATAGGCCGATTCCAATGTCTCGCGCGGCAAGCCGCGGATGTAATTGTACAGCAGGTACGTTGCCAGGGGCAGCCCGAACCCGGTATGCGCCATCCAGATGCCCAGGAAAGTGCCGTTCAGGCCCACCTTGGCAAAGTCGCGCAGCACGGGCACCAGCGCAATCTGCAGTGGTACCACCAGCAGCGCCACCACCAGGATGAAAAACAGGCGCCGCCCTGGAAAACTCATCCAGGCAAAAGCATAGGCCGCGAAGGCCGCGATCAGAATCGGGATCACCGTGGAAGGAATCGCCACCGCCAGACTGTTGAACAGCGCGCCATTGAAGTTATCGCCGCGCACGGTTTGCGTTGTTCCATCCGCGGTGGTGATTTGAAAACTGCGTCCCAGCAGCACCTCACGGTAGTTGTCCAGCGTCCAGCGGTTACCCACGACCCACTCGCGCTGCTGCACCTGAATTGTGCCAATGCGCCGGTTGCCGATCCAGATCAGGCGCGTATCGCCGCTTTCAATGCCCGCGCGCATTTCTTCAAAGGTAGCGGTGATGCCTTCAATCGTCATCGGTCCGTTCGCGTCCAGACCAACCTCGCGCGGATTGATGCGCTTCGTCTCTACCCAGTCGCGATGAGGCAGCACCGACCACCAGCCGCTGGTCTGGATATCAAAGCGGTCGCGGAACGAGGAGACCAGAATCCCAAAAACGGGGACCAGCCAGACGATAACCAGCAGGGCCAGGATACCATTCACCAGGATTGCCCCGGTTAATTTTTGAGTAGACGATTTTTCCATTATAGAAACGTCTCCTGTTCCTTTAGCTGGCGCAGATTGTAAATCATCACCGGGACGACGGCGAGGAGCAGCACGATCGCGATGGCCGAACCATACCCGGCATTCCGGGCGATGAAAGACTGCCGGTAGAACTGCGTTGCGATCACGTCAGTACCAAACTGCCCTCCCGTCATCACCCAGACCACGTCGAAAATCTTCAACGTAAAGATAATCACCGTCGTGGTCACCGTAATAATGGTCCCCATAATGTATGGAACCATGATGCTGAAAAATATCTGGATTTCGTTAGCGCCATCCACGCGCGAAGCTTCCAGCAGTTCGCCAGGAATGCCTTTAATCGCGGCCGAGAACAAAACCATGGCGAACCCGGTTTGCAGCCAGGTGACAATGATCACCAGGAACAGGTTATTCCAGGGCGCGATGTCTGTGAACGCCGGCCAGCGCTGGGGTATACCGCCCAAAAGGTCGACAAACGCGTTGATCAAGCCGGTTTGCGGCGATCCGGCCGGTTTTACCGAGTACATAAAGTTCCAGATCACGCTGGCGCCCACAAAGGAGATCGCCATAGGCAAGAAGATCGCCGACTTGGCCACGCGCTCGAAGCGGCTGCGGTCGGCCAGCACCGCTACCAACAGGCCCAAAATAACCGTCAGAGGTGTGGCAAACCCCATCCAAAACAGAATGTTATTCCGGATAGAGCCCAGCATCAGGCGGTCGGAAAAGACGGCCACATAGTTTCCCAGGCCCTGGAACTGCGCCCCTAGCAGCCCAAAGTACCCCCCAGGGTCGGACAACAGCATGCTCAACGGTAAAACTGGCGGTCCATTGCGGCCAAACAGGCTGATCCAAAATGTCCGCACAACCGGAAATGCCAGGAACCAGAACAGCAGTGCCATCGCCGGGCCAACAAACACATATGGCTGCAAGCGCGCCGTCCATTGGCGCGGCAGCATTTCCACGATCCAGTTGGCGACGAAAAACAGCACCCCGATCCCACCGACCCCCCACACAATCGCCGTCAGGGCAATAACCCACTTCGGCGCGTTTCCGGCGCGTAGAAACAGAAATCCCTGATACAAAATGAAGAAAGTTATGACGAGAACGACAATGGCCATCCCCATTTTGAGCAGCAGGGTCGCGACCCTGCCGGGCGGCCGTTGTTCACTTCCCAGTATTTTTCCTTCAGTAGCCAAGAGAGACTCCTTAAAGTGCGTGGTCTCGCAACCTTCATGCGCCGCATTGTTGCGCCGCATCCTTGCGCCGCATCGACCTGGCGCAGCAGCACAGTTGCGTGGATAGAAGATAGGGCTGCCAATCTGATACAGACTGGCAGCCCTATTAAAGCGCTAACCGGTGGTTAATGCAAGCAAAATTGTCAGGCGAAAGGTTAGGCGTGTCGCCTGGCTTCTTGCCCACCTACTTCTTCGGCCAGGAAGCATCGATTTCTTTCAAAACCGTGTCCAGGTCAGCCGCGCCGGAGGCATAATCGGTCATGCCTTTCCAGAAGGATCCGGAGCCAACCTCGCCCGGCATGATGTCCGAGCCGTCAAAGCGGTAGGTTGTGGCGGTGCTAGCAACCAGGTCGGCGATGGATTTCTCCAGCAAGCCTTCCTTGTACATGGCGGAAGTGGCCGTCTTCTGCGCGGCCAGGGCGCCGCCCTGTTGCATAAAGCCGGAAACAGACTGCGGCAGCGTGAAGTATTCGATCAACGCGCGCGCTTCGGGCTTGTCGTTGAACATCACGTACTGGTCGCCGGCTACCAGGAACGGTTTGCCATACTGCGGGTCAATCGGCGGGAAGTAGAAGAAGTCATAATCCACACCCGGTTTGGCCGTCTCAGGGAAGAAGCTGACGATGAAGTTGGCCTGACGGTGCAGCCAGCACTTGGGCGGGTCCTGGAACATGGGGGCCGGGGCGTCGCCAAAGTAGGTGGAGCTGATCGCCTGGCGGCCGCCGTACACGTAGCCATCCGTGAACCAGATCTTACCCATCGTTTCTGCCGCTTTCTTCACCTCAGGCGAGCTGAACTTCAATTCACCCTTGACCCATTTATCATAGTTCTCTGGTGAGGTCGTGCGCAGCATGATGTCTTCCATCCAGTCAGTGGCGGGCCAGCCCGTGGCAGCCTGGGATTCGATCCCGATGCACCAGGGGGTGTCGCCGTCTTTCTTGATCTGGTCGGAGAGCGCAATCAGCTCGTCCCAGGTGGTGGGGACTTTATACCCGGCCTCGTCGAACTTGGCCTTCGGGTACCACACCAGGCTCTTGACGCTGTAGCGGTTCCACACACCGGCAGTGATGGGTTTGCCATCAGCGCCCGGGATGTTGGCCATATCTAACCAGCTCTGATCGTACTGCTGGGTCAGCCATTCCTTCGGGATGAAGGAACTCAGATCCGTCAGCTTGCCCTGGCTGGCAAAACGAGCGACCAGCGCGGGCTGCGGGAAGTCGGCGATATCGGGGGCATTACCGGCGTCCACATTAATGGAGATGCGGGCCTCAAACTCTTTGTTGCCCACGTACTTGATGACAATGCCGGTAGCGTCTTCGAAAGCCTTCCAGCCTTCGGCCATTTTCTTATCATCCGGGTCGGTCTGGGTGCCGTCCACGGTGACGGTCTTGCCCTTATATTCACCGGCCAGCGCCTTCTCCAGGAAACCGCCCGCGGGGCCCTTTATCTCACCCGTAGCGGGAGCCGCGGATGTGGCTGCAGCAGTTGCCGCGGTGGTTTCAGTGGCAGCCGCGGTTGGTTCAGCGGCCGCGGTGGTGGCGGTGGGGGCCGCAGTTGGTTCAGCGGCCGCGGTGGTAGCCGTCGGCACAACTGGCGCGGCAGCCGTAGGTGCTACCGTCGGCGCAGGCGTTGCAGCCGGGGCGCAGGCTGTCAGAACCATGACGAATACGAGCAGCAAAGAGCTAAATTTCAAAGCGTTTCTTCCGAACATTCTTTTCCTCCCAAAATATGGTTGAGAAGTTCCGTTTCCTGATGGATGTAGACGAAATCAGGAAGCGTAAGCGACTTTTGATGTACTCTTTAAAGCATTCACCGAGAGACTGTGCTGCGACCACCTCCTTTCATAACCGCAAAGATGATATCCCTTGTGTGGCCCGTGCCCCACTTTATTGTTACCCACCTTTAGGTTCCGTTGTGCTGCGAAAGATGAACCGAACCACCGGTTGTCCCCCAAAGAAACGAAATTGGACACCGTCTTACCCAAAGAATGGGATAAGAAAGCATAGGTCGGGTTCGTTCTGTTTTGCGCTCCAATAACAACTAAGTAAGAGGGCGAGCCTGCCTGCATTGTGCGTAGAACGCTTGCAGAACCGGTAGATGGCAGATGCACCGGGTAAATTCCGGTCCATCCGTAACGCCCAAACCCCAAAATACCATTACTGACTATCTTTCATACTATATTACCAAGTATTTATTTTGTCAACATTATTCCAACTATTTATGAAAAACCTTTCGATCAAAAACAGCTACCCCAACCATGAAATAGATGCATGAAAGCAGCAAGACCATGCCTATCTCATAAGTAACCGCTCCTGGCCCCACCCCCAGCGTAAGCACCTTATTCAGCGCCAGAACGGCGTGGGTTTGGGGCAAGATATCAAACAAGGCAAAGCTGCGCCCGGCCAGTGTGAAAAGCGGAATGCGCTGGATCGGGAAAACGCCGCCCGAGAAGAACATCATCAACACCATGGGAAAGTTGGCGATGATTAACGCTTCCATCGCGGTGCGCGAGAAAGCCGCCACGATTAACCCCACGCCGATGACCGAGAAAAAGCTCAGTACCCCGATCAACACGGCCAGCCAAAGCGGTCCCTGGCTGCGAAAGCCAAGCGCCACCGCCGTGCCAAAAGTCAGCAGGACCGCCGCAGTCCCCACCAGCATCTGAACCGCGCTGACCCCGGCCAGGTATTCCAGTGGGGTTACCCCGGTCAGCACCAGGCGCTTGATGCCACCCTTCTCAACCTCGCTCGTCACCCGCATCGCCGCCGTGAAGAGCATCATCACCATCGACACCACCAGCAGCCCGGGGACGTAGGTCTCGAATTCCGAGCGTGTGGCCGACCCGCCCAGCGGTTGTTCCGCAACTGCAACCGGGCGTGGTTGACCGGTGGCCGCGCGCTGGTAGTCTTCCACTACCCCACCGGCCAGGACTGCCGCCACCGCGTAAGTAGGGTTAGTCAGGTCGCCGGAGAGAACCAGCGGGTCACCTTGGGCAGCAGCAGATGCGGCCGCGGCGCCCCCGCCCGCCGTCCGAAAGCCGTCCAGCCGGGAAGAGAAATCCAGCGGGATCACCAGCAGTGCGGCCGCGTCGCGGTCGCGCAAGCGGGTCTCGGCGCTGGCGCGGTCGGCCGCGGTTTTGACCTTGAGGATGGGTTTTCCATCCGGGTAGGCCAGTCCGGCGATCGCCTCGGTGAGCTGCGCGCCGTGCGAGCCGGTATCCTGGTTTAACACCAGCAGGCTGTAGGAGGTGGACCCGCCCCCCAGGAACAACCAGTAGACCAGCACAAAGGCCGGCGCGATCAGCAGGATCAGGGCCAGTTCCCAGATCTGGCGGGTCTGCTCCAAAAAACTCTTCCGAAAAACGGCTCTAAATCGGCGCATGGTTATTCCTTTGGCACATGCTTTGGATCATTCCGTTGTTTTTCCCGCGGCTACCGCCGCACGCGCGGTTACCACATGCCTACGCAGCTACCGCCGTGCCTACGCGGTTACTACCGCGCCTACGCGGCTACCGCCGCGCGTACGCGGTTACTACCGCGCCTATTCCCGCAATCCCCGACCGGTCAGGGCGATAAAGACATCTTCGAGCGTGTTCTCACGCAGGTGGATTTCCGCCGGGGAAAACCCGGCCTGGCGCAGCGCGTCCAAAGCAGCCGGAAGCATTTCCACAGCTCCTCGGCGGTGGATTTCCAGCCGCCCGGCCGCGTAGCGCGCATCGCCGGCCAGCGCGCCCAGCGCGGGAAGAACCGCCTCGGGCAGGCAGCCGTCTGGCTTCAACCGGATTTCGAGCACGTCGCCCTGCCCGTACTGCCGCTTGAGCGCTTCGGGCGTGTCCAGCACCAGCAGCCGGCCGTGGTCGATGATCGCCAGCCGGTCGACCAGGCGGTCGGCCTCATCCATATTATGCGTGCTAAAGATGACCGTGCGCCCGGGCTTGCTTTTGGCCCAATCCCGAATATATTCGCGCACCATCACGCGTGACTGCGGGTCCAGGCCGGCCTCTGGCTCGTCCAATACCAGCAGGTCCGGCTCATGGATCAGCGCCAGGGCCAGGTTCAGGCGGCGCTGCATCCCCCCGGAAAGCGTCTCGGCCAGCCGGTCGCGCTTCTCGGCCAGTCCAAAGGTTTCCAACAGATCCGCGCCGCGCCGACGGGCTGCGTGGCGCGGCACCCCGTACATCTCACCGATAAATTCGAGCTGTTCCAGGCAGGTAAGTTTTTCCCACAGCATAATCGACTGCGGGCACACCCCAATCCGCCCGCGGGCATGCTCACTGCTGCGCGTGCCGTAACCGTTCAGCGCCACCGTACCGGCATCCGCCTTGACCAGCCCGCAAATCAGCGAGATGGTGGTCGTTTTTCCGGCGCCATTGGGCCCCAGGAAGCCAAAGATCTCCCCCGCGCGCACCTCCAGCGACAGGTCTTCTACAGCCTGCACCGCCCCGAATGCTTTTGAAAGATGCGAAAGAACCAGAAGTTTGTCGCTCATACCGCCAGGTATCCTCCATTCACGGCCAGCGCTGTACCAAGAAACAGAAACGCCTGGTCTCCCCTATTCACGCCTTCCGCGTGATCTCCCCCAGCTTCGTGCCGGGCTCGCGGTAGCGGCGGTAATAATGCGTGGGCGTCGCCAGGGTCAGCAGGCGGTTGATCTGCGGCACGCGCAGCGCCAGGCTGAAGAGCAGGTACGCCACGAAGATGGACAGCAGCTTGTAGGGATAATCGATCACCGTCTCGACCAGCGTGCCCTTCCACCCGGCCGCCTGCGTAACCCAGCGCGCCAGAACGTCCAGGAGGAATGCCGCCAGTGGGATGCTGGAGAAGTAGACCAACAGGGCAGCGAAAGGATAGCTGGCCTCCACCGCTTTCTTTGGGCAGTAGTTCATGCAGCGCGTGCAGGACTCGCACAGGAAGGTCCAATACGGCCTGCCTTTGCCCTTCCCGCGCATGCGGATGGCCTGCACCGGGCAGGCGCGCGCGCACAACCCGCAGCCATCACAGGCCGGTGAGGCGTAAAACAGCTTGGCCAGGAAGAAACGGCCCATCACCAGGTAAGCCAGCGTCAGCGGGGCCAGCGCGATGCCAAAGGCCAGCTCGATGAAACCGCGGAAGTGGGTCCGCCCGGCCAGCAGCGCCTGGAGAAAATTTTCCACCTGTGTTTTTGAGCGGGCGATGATCGATTCCGCGGTGGCCCGGGGTAGCGCTGGAATGATGACCGTCCAGGACGCCGGCATGTCCAATCCGGTAGCGCCAACCACGTGGTAACCTTTGAGCCACAAGATCAGCGCCAGCAGGTAAGGGCCGGAACCTTCCAACCCCTGGATAAATGACCGGCCAATTTTCATTCCACCCCGCGTCAGCACGCAAAAAGCACGCCGGCCCTTCCCCGCCGGCAGGGATACAGCAAAGCGGATCATCGCCCAGGGCGCGCTGAAGGCGTGCGTGGGGCAAAGGAGGCCCACCATCTGCCCGGTTTCGACCAATTCCTTGGCCGGTTGGGCCGAGTCAATGGCAACCGCCTGGGCGGTTATTCCCTGGCTGCGCGCCGCCTCGACCATCCAGCTCGCCACACGGTACGAATTGCCGGTACCGGTAAAGTAATATAGAAGAAGGTTCGTAATGCCAGCCATACAATTCACTCTCTTCATCCCGGGTCAGCCCGGGATACCTGGGTTTGAATACCGTGTAAAACCATTTCCATTGCCGCCGCGATGGTGCGCTCGGGCGGCACACCTGCACCGCCGATTTGAAAATAAACGTTCAGATACGGCAGCAGCAGCGGATCGTAGAGCGCAAGCGTCAGGGCATGGATAACCCGCGTGGTAGCCGCCAGGTCGATATCCGCGCGCACCTCGCCGCGTGTTTGCGCCGCCGCCAGAATATCGCCGATCATTGCGAGCAGCGTTTCGGCAATCGGGCGGACAACGCGCTCCGCCAGGTCTGGGTCGCCCCCGTAGGCAGCGCGGGCAAAAAAGCGCACAAACCCGGCCGACTCCCCGGCCCATTCCACCCCGCCCGCTCCGTACGCAGCCAGCGCTTCACGCAGCGGCAGCGCCGCCAGATAAGGCCGGTACTGCTCGAAGCCGGTCTGCATCACCCGCACCACCAGTTCGATGGCAAAATCCAGCAGCCCCTCACGCGAGCCAAAATACTGGTACAGCGAGCCAATGGATACCCCGGCCCGCTCCGCCACGCTCTTGATATTCAACGCCTCCGGACCGCTTGCCACCCCCTCATCAAATATGGCGCGGATCACGGCCTGCTGCCGCTCCGAATCCAGGCGGCGAAACGTGCGCGTCACCCGCCCTTCGCGTTCGAGGTCAAGAATAAGCCGTGAAATGTCGGTATAATCGTCAATCGTCATTTATGAATCCTTAGTTCATATAATATGAAAATAATGTTCACAATCCAAGTGACAAAAGTCATTTTTTCATCCTTCTCCAGAAAAAGTTATAATATCCTTACCAATGATCCAGCCCACCTACCATTTCTCCCGCATCCACCACCCGATCCTCTTTGCGCATTCCCTGCTGATCGGGCTCACACCCCTCATCCCCATCCCTTTTGTGGATGATTGGGTCAAGAGCGGTTTTCAGCGCCGCATGGTGCGCCAGATCACCGGGGCATACGGCATCTCCCTCACTACCGACGAGGTTGAAACCCTGCTCCAGGAAGATTTCTGGGATTCATGTATCGGCGGGTGTGTAATGACGGCGATCAGCCTGCTGCGCAGGATCTTTCGCAAAATCCTCTTCATCTTTGAAATACGGCGCGGCTTCAACCTGTTCAGCCAGACCTACTACACCGGCTTCTTGCTCGAAGCGGCCCTGATGGACGGCTACGCCTTTGGGGGGCAAACGGCCGCCGAACCGGCCCAACGGGTCGAAGCGGCCCGGCGGCTGCGGGAAGCCATCCGCCGCACGCGCTACGCGGCCAACTTCAAATACGTCCAGCGCATTTTACGGGACACGATTCGCCCGCTGGCGCTGCTGCGCGCGGGTTGGCTGCTGGTGCGCAGCGCGGTGGGCCACCTGCCCGGCGTTCTGGCCGCCCTGCCCCGCGCCTATATCAACAATATCCGCCAGACGCCGCGCCGTATCCAGGAAAGCGCGCGCAGCACGGTCCGCACAGTGCGCGGCATCCCCGGCACCATGGCCGATCTGTATGCGCGCGTACAGGTCCTGCTCAGTGGAGAGAATCTGACTGAGCAGCCGCGTCATCGAGCAGATGTCAAAAGCGCTGGAGGCCGCCCTGTTAAGGCTGCCCTCAGACCACTTCGACGCGCTGCGCAGCCAGCTGGCCGGCGAGCTAAAGACGGAATAAGCAGTGCCGAAAATCGATTATCACGCCATCCTTTCGGCCCTGTTCCTGCCGCTGCTGCTCTGGACCGGTTCGGTTGTTGCCATCAGCCTGATGGGCTATCCCGGGGTCGTTTGCATGACCCCGGTGGCCTGGTTGTTAGCGCTGCCGGTGGGGCTGCGCGTGCACCGCGAATTGGGCAGCCCGGGCAGCCGCCCGGTGCTGGAAGCCGCGCTGGGCGGCGGGCTGCTCGGTTTCTGGCAGGGCATCCTGGTCCCGGCGGTGATGATCGCCGCGCAGTCCATCCCCGGCCAGACGCTATCCAACCTGCCCGACCCGATCTTCGCGGCGCTGCTGGTCGCCATCCTCAGCATTCCCATAACCGGCGGCCTGGCGGCGCTGATCACCTTCTGGATGCGGAAACGCGCCCAGCAGTAGGTTCCACCACCTTTGCCGCCAACCGGGCCTGGATCAGCACCGCCTCCGGGCTTCTCCCATACGCCAAACGCTTGGCCCAGGTGGACGGCAGCTCGCGCAGGTGCGCAGCCGCCAGAATTTGAGGTGCGCGTACCCGCAGCCCGGCGTCCGACAGTATCTGCTCCACCTGCTCGCCGCCGGTGTTCAGCTCCCAACCGGCTTCCGCCAGGGCTGAAGCATTCAAGCGCACTTCCAGCCGGGCGCCGGGGGCCATCAACCCGCGCAGGCCGTCCAGCAGGGTCGCGTCCCCGGCCAGCAGCGCGTCGCGCAGGCTGCCCCACGGAAAGTTGATCGTTACCCGCGCCGCCCGGCCGCGCAGTTGGGTAAATAGTTCACAGCCAGGCAGGACGACATTGGCGATAACAAACAACGCGTTGGCCGGAGCCGTCCGCGAGGCCGCGCGCAGGTTTTCCCGGCTGGCATCCACGCCAATGGCGAAGATAGCCGGGTCCTGGCGCGCGGCATGCAGCACAAAACGACCGTCGCCGGTGCCCAGGTCGATAAGCAGTTCGCGATGCCCGGTCAGCGCGCGCGCCAATTCCGGCGCGGCGACCGTCCGGGTACGTTTTCCTTGTAAGATTTCCACGGTTTCTTTCCTTTCCTGTCGATTGCGGTTCGCGATTGCGCAATTGCGCGCGGTCGGGAGACAGGAAAGGAAAGGCGGGGCGCGGGCCGTTCGAGCGCCGCGGGCAGGCAAAATGCCGCGGCAGCCCGAACGGCTGCGTCAGGCGCCGTCAAGATCATCTGGGGTTGGTTTGTGTTTTCGGGGGAGAATCAACAACACGCCCTTAAAGAAGGGCGTGCAGGTGGGGACCCGTAGGTGGGTTACCCCGGCTATTTAACAGGGCGGTCGAGCAAGAAATGCGTTCATGGGGTTAGTATAGCATATTTTCACCTGCCGCTGCTCACCCATTCAACAGCGGCGGTTCATACAGGATCATCTTCTTCCAGGCCGCCCGCGCCTCGGGCTTCTTCTTCAGCCCGCCTTGCATGACGGTGAACAGCAGCATGCGCCGGTACTGGATGAACAGGTCGATCTTTCCCAGCCAGAAGGGGTCCAGGTGGTTCTCGGTTTCATAGCCTTGCATAAACACATCCAGGAACCCGCGCAGCACCCCCGCATTGGATAACGGGCGGTCCATGCCCCCGGCGCTGCCAAACAATAGGCTCTGCATGGCGATGGAGATATCCGTGATGAACCAGTGATAATTCGCTACATCGAAGTCGAGCAGAATGACCGTATCCCCAGAAACCAGGATATTTTCGCGGTGGGGGTCGTTGTGGATAAAACCAAACGCCTCCTGTGTAACCGGCAGCGCTTCCAGCCGCTGGCGCATCCCCAGCCAGTGCTGTTTGACCTCAGGATCGCTGCTCCAGTTGTAAAAATCCTGCCACTCCTGTTCCCAACCCAGCACCGGCTTCCCCGAAGCGGGGTCCATCACCGGGCACTGCCAGGTGGGGTACTGGTGGGTGATGCGGTGCAGCCGCCCGATGGTCTGCCCCAGACGATGAACGAATGGCGCCTCCCACGGTTCCGAGCGGGGATGGCTGCCGTTGACTTTATCCATCGTGTACGCCATAAAGATGTTCTCGCCGTCGCGGACGCTGGCAAACAGGCTGCCATCAGACCGCGTGAGCGGGTAGACGATGTTCACCCCATTCTCCCCCAGGAAGTGGACGAACTTCAACCGCTCCTCGATGCGTAAAAACCCGCCCGCGTCAGCCGCCCCCAGCGCGCTGACTTTTATCACGCGGCTGAGATTCTGATAGGGGTACAGATACACCACGCCATCCGAGTACTCGCGCCCGCCGCCCAGGAAAACAAGCCGCCGGGGATCAATGCCGAAGGATGCGCACAATGTTTCGAGAACTGCCTGTGGGACCGGGATCATGGTTCACCTTTTGCTAAATTATACAACGCGCCGGGATTTGCCTTTCAACACTGTAATGTCAATCCATCACGCATTGTGACGCCCTGTTGTTACAATAAAAATGATCAAACCGTCTAATCAGGAAATTCAACCGTGAACCCACTTACCCAACAAGGCATCGCCGCATACAAAGCCGGCAATAAAGCCGAAGCTCGGCGGCTGCTCCGGCAGGCCTTGCAGCAGGATGCGACCGATATCCCTGCCTGGCTGTGTTTATCCGGAGCCACCGATGAAGCCGCCGACCAGGCCTACTGCTTCCAGATGGTATTGCGCCTGGACCCCGGGAATGCGATTGCCCGTAAGGGCATGACAAAAATTGATCAAGACCGCAAGCAAGCGGCTGTCCCGCAGGATTTCAGGCAAGATGAAGCGCCGGCCATGCCCGATTTCCGCGCCGAGCTGCTCTATAACCATACCCCGCCGTTTACCGGGTACCCATCCGGCGCGGATGAGCCCAGGCTCCAACAACCGGCGCGGACTGCTAGACCAGAGCCAGAACCCATCCCGGCTCCCGCTGTACAGGAACTGCGCTGGCCCGAGCCGGAGCCTGTTGCCCCGCCCGCGCCTGCGCTGAAAGCCGAACCGGTCCGGGCTGCGCGTGCCGGCCAGCGCCGGCCCCCGGCGAAAACGAAAAGAGCGCCCGCCAAAAAATCGTCCTTTAAGCCCTGGATGTGGGCGGCGCTGGGCGGCATGGCGCTGCTGATCCTGATGACGACATTTGCCTTTGTCGCGGTCATCCTGAACCAGCCCAAAACGGGCCTGGTCGCGCCAATTTCCATCGCCGCCACCAAAACCCCGCTGCCTACCGCCACAGCCACGCCAGGCTTCCCGCCCACCTACACGCCTACCGCCAGTCCCTCTCCCCGCCCCACGCGCACCCCTACCCCCACCGCCACCTACATGGTGTTGGGTCCCACCATCGTGCACCAGATGACCAACATCCAGAAAGAAGTGTCCGATCTGCGCGGGCTGCCCATCCAGTCCGAAGTTCCCGGCTTTATCGTCACTAAACCGCAGGCCGAAGAGCTGCTGCGCGGCCTGTATATCACCGGCGCGACCCGCGCCGAACTGGAAAACGAGAAACGCGCCCTGGTGATTATCGGGCTGGTCAAGCCAACCTACGATCTGGTGAACCTGGCGCTCAACCATCTGGTGGATAACATCGGCGGTTTTTATTTGCCGGAACAAAAACAGATGTACGTCCTGGCGGCGCTGCGCTTTGGCGGCATCGAACACTGGGTGTACTCGCACGAATTCGATCACGCCATCGTCGACCAGGCCTACAATATCGGTCAAATGCAGGACTGTCCTGCCGACGCGCAGCGCTGCCAGGCCGTGAAAGCCCTCATCGAAGGCGACGCGCAGCTGTTGATGAACCAGTGGGTCAAGCAGTACGCCACTCCGCAGGATTACAAAGACTTCCTCAGTTACCGGCCGCCGGCGATGGCGCTGCCCGAGCAGTTCCCGCCCGCTTACCTGGCGTACGATATGAACTTCCCCTACGAACAAGGCGGGGCGTTCGTCAGCTATCTGTATAAACGCGGCAACTGGGCCGGGGTCAACCGGGCCTATGCCAACCTGCCCGCCAGCACCGAGCAAATCCTGCATCCCGAAAAATACACCGCCGGCGAAGAACCGGTCCCGGTGTTCGCGCCGGCGGTCGAAACCGCCCTGGGCGGCGACTGGCAGATCATCGCCAACACCAACCTGGGCGAGTGGACCACCTACCTGCTGCTCTTCAGCGGCGCGGACGAGGCCGCTCGGGTAAGCGCCGAGGAATCGGCAAAAGCCGCGGCCGGTTGGGGCGGCGATCACTACCAGGTATACTACAGCCCATCCGCCGATCAAACCGCCTTGGCCGCTCAATGGGCCTGGGACAGCGAGAAAGACGCGCAGGAGTTCCACGCGGCGCTCAAGAGTCACCTGCACGAGCTGTACCGCGGCCAGACCATCGAACAACCTGGCGCGGACTGTTGGGAAGTCAACAACCAGGCTACCTGCTTCATCACCCGCCCCACCACCACCCTCTGGCTGACCGCCCCCGACCTGGCGAAGATAAAAATAATGTGGGATCAGTACGCCGATTTCAAGTAAAACAGACCTCTGTTCCCGTGGCATCAGGCAAATACATTAGTGTGGGGCATGGTTGCTACCGCAACCATGCCCCACACTAAAAATTACTCTTTCCCCATTTTCGATGTAAAATCCATCCAAAACATCCCCCGAAAACCAAGGAGAAACCCCACATGCCAACCACCGACTCCCTTTTCGACCTGACCGGCCAGACCGCCCTGATTACCGGCGGCAGCCGCGGGCTGGGTGAAGGCTTTGCCAGCGTGCTGGCCGGCGCGGGCGCCGATGTAGCCGTCACCAGCCGCAGCCTGTCCGCGCTGGACGGCACGCGCGCGGCGGTTGAAGCACTGGGGCGGCGCTGCGTGACCCTGGAACTGGATGTGCGCGACCATGCCAGCATCCAGCACGCGGTGGAAGAATGTCATCGCCAGCTGGGCAAGATCGATATCCTGGTCAACAACGCCGGCTGCAACATCCGCAAGCGCGCCCTGGATGTGACCTGGGAGGATTGGAATACGATCCTGGAAACCAACCTGCGCGGCGCCTTCTTCGTCGCCCAGGCCGTGGCGCGTAAGATGATCCCGCGCGGCTACGGGCGCATCATCAACATCAGCTCGGTCACCAGCGTGTTTGGCATGACCGGTATCACCGCCTACAGTGCCTCGCGCGGCGGAGTCAAGCAGATGACCATGTGCCTGGCCGATGACTGGGGCCGCTACGGCATCACCGTCAACGCCCTGGCCCCCGGCTGGTTCAAGACCGCTCAGACCGCCGCGCTGTATGAAGATGAAGAATGGGTCACCTACCTCAAGGACCGCATCCCGCTCAAACGCCCCGGCCGGCCCGGCGACCTGGACGGCGCCCTGCTCTTCCTGGCCTCCGAGTCCAGCCGCTACGTGACCGGCCAGACTCTGCTGGTCGACGGCGGTATCACCACCGGCGCGGTGCGGCTGTTAAAAGAAGAGTGACAGAAACGCGCTTTTAGAACGGTTTGAACCGGATCAAAATTTTCTCCGCCCGGCGAAGGTGCATAAATATCGTATAATTTGATAATAATTGTTGGCTCTTTACCAATGTCAAAGAGCTGCTCAGATTTTGCCCACCCGGCGCCAGCGACAACTTCGTTGGCGAAAGCGCCGGGTGAACAATGCAGAGAAGCACCTTGAAACGGTAGATGAGCCCTATGGTTTACTTTTACTTCTGGGGGACAACGTTACCGGAGGAAAAAATGAAAACAAACGCGAAAGCCACCTTTTCAACCAAACATTGGGATGAAAAGACCTGGGACGGCAAACCTGCCAGCGAGGTTGACGGCAATAAACTTTCCCGCGCCCAGGTAGAGAACATGTATGATGGGGATCTCAAAGGCCACAGCGAGCTGCAATACCTGATGACGTATCGTGGCGACGGCACCGGAAATTTTGTGGGGGTAGAGCGCATCGAAGGCAGCCTGAAAGGCCGCACCGGCAGCTTTGTCGTTGAGCATAACGGCACGTTCGATGCTGAAGGCGTAAAGGGCACCCTGACCGTGGTGCCTGGTTCGGGCACCGGGGAATTGAAAACCCTGCGCGGCGAAGGCAGCTACGATCTAAAAGGGCAGCATGAAGCCTACCCCATCCTGTTCGACGTGGAGTTCGATTAGGTTTTGGGGCAAGATTCAAAATCCGGCAGCCGCGGAGTTCCGCGGCCGCCGGATTAGTTTGCGCCTAGCCTAACTTGAGGTTGATCCCCAATTCGCCGCTGCCTTCCGCTTTTGGCAGGTACTGGCGGATCGCGCCGGCCAGCTTGCTCAGCGGCATCGTTTGCAGCCAGATGCGCCCGGGTCCGGTCAGCGAGACGAAGAACAGGCCCTCGCCGCCAAACAGGAAGTTCTTAATGCCCTTCACCATCTGGATATCATAGGACACCGTCGGCTCAAACATCGCCACATGCCCCGTATCCACCAGCAGGCGCTGGCCTGGCTGCAGCGTATACTCCACGATCTCGCCGTCAAATGCGCCGAAGAAGGTGCCGGGGCCGTCGAAGCGCTGCAAGATAAAGCCTTCTCCGCCAAATAAGCCCGCGCCCAGCCGCTTTTGCAGCGCGATCGACATATTGACGCTCTTCTCCGCCACCAGCAGCGTATCCTTTTGGGCAATCATCGCCTGCCCCTGCGCCAGGTGCACGGGGATAATCTTGCCGGGGAAATCGGACGAGAAGGTCACCAGCTGCTGGTCGCGTTCGGCGCTAAAGTTGACCACGAACAGCGACTCACCGGACACCACCCGCGTAAGAAGCCCGCCCAGGCCTTTGCCGCCCAGGTTGGTTTCCATCTTTACCGCATCGGTCATCCAGGAAAGCGCCCCGCTCTCAGAATAGAACAGCTGCCCGCGGTTCATTTGGATCATCAGTGACTGCATCACCGAGCCCACGACTTTATACGGAGACCCGCCCAGCGTAGTGCCGGAAAGGGCTACATTCGGATCGGGCAAATCCAGGCGCTGGCCGGGAGTGTTGGTAAAACCTTCGCTCATTGGGTTCCTCCAATATGTGACTAAATAGGTATAGAGTTAGCTTACCAGAGAATAAAGCTACATGCAACTAATTGAATATACGGAAAACCGGAAAATTGGTTGCGGATGCGTTCTTCCATACCTGCCCCGGCGGCCAAAAATGATACAATCATTATCAACAATTGATCATTCAGGTGACTCAAGATCTATTCACGCGAGGGGTTTCCATGCTCAACCAGCTCGAACAAAACAAGAAAACCGTCATAGCCTTTTACGACCTGGCCTTTAACCAGGGCCAACCCGAGGCAGCCGTAGATTTGTACACCGGCGACACCTATATCCAGCACAACCCGGGTGTAAGCGACGGCAAGCAGGCCTTCATTGATTATTTCACCCGCCTGGCAAAAGAATATCCGGGCAAGAAAGTCTATTTCCAACGCACCCTCGCCGAGGGCAATTACGTGGTGGTGCACTGCTGCCAGGAATGGCCCGGTGATAATGACTGGGCCAGCATGGATATCTTCCGCCTCGACGACCAGGGCAAGATCGTCGAGCATTGGGACGTCATCCAGCGCGTGCCGGACGAGACCGCCAATCCGAACAGTATGTTTTAGCGCTCCAAAAAAATATCCTCTTGAAAAAGAGGAACAATTGTTCCATAATGGTTCATCGGCGCAATTCCGTTCAAGCAGGCTTGCTTTGCGCTGCCAATTCGTCGTTATCAGGAGTGCTTAAGGGATGGAAAGCCTTCACAGCCAGTCACCGCTCGAGGAGTGGGTTTTAAAACACGCTGCCGCCGGGCAGGGCAAGATCTATTTCCGCATCAATGGGGATATCCCCACCAAAAACGGCACGATGGAGATCTTTTTTGAGATCCCCGAACGCGGGAAACGCGTGCTGGTACTGCACCCCTGCCACCTGACCCCCGTGGCAATGCTGTGTTACGAGCGCGGGATTGTCCTGGTGCAAATGTTGTAAACTACGCCGGTGGCGCCTGTTCGAACAGGGTTAGCCCGTGGATCAGCATGCCCGTCTGGGTGATAAAAATCCACACCAGGAAAACCGTCAGAACGATGTAGAAAGTATTGATCCACCCCGGCAGGCGTTTTTCAAAGGCATCAAAACGCGTCTGCATATCGCTGAGGATTTTGTCATACTGGTTCACCACGCTGCGCGCGTCGGCCAGGCTGTTCTGGATCGCGTCCACTTGCTTGGCCAGAATATCAATTTCAGCCTTGATCGTCGCGATATTGGCCGACGAAACATCCAGGTCGCGGCGGATTTGGGTTAATGCGCTTGGCAGCGGGGTCAGGCTGCGCGATACATTCGCCACGCTGGCCTGCAGCGGCAATTCTGGATCATAACCGTTTCCTAACCACGGACCAAGCAGTGGGATTGAATTGATTTTTTTCAGGATGCTGTCCACCGCCCTGGCGCTGTTCTCTACGGAAGCCAGCGAAGTCATGGTGTTGTCAACAAAGCCAACCATATTGCTGCCGATCAGGTCCGCGGTAGAAGATACCATAACACTGGAGTCATCCAGGGTTGCACTGACGTCCAGGATCATCTTATGCACCAAATCGAGATCCGTCGCGGCCTCATCCAGGGTTGTGCCGGATGTAATAATCAATTCGTGGGTGGCCGAGAGCGCGCCGCCGACCAGGGACACCGTTCCGGTGACCTGCTCCGTTACATTGGCTTTGTTCGCCCACGACACAATCAGCCCGCCCACGCTGATGAACAGGCCAAGCACGGCTCCGATAATAAAGATGATGCCGCTCAGGCGCAAATAGTTTTTTCTTTCCATATGATTATTTTATAACAATTTTGCAGTACAATGAGTTTAACCAGACTTACCTTGAGGGTTCTTTGCCATGCCAACAATATTTATCACTGGCGGGGCCGGCTTTATCGGAAAGTCGAGTTTGAACAAGGCTTTCCCGAAACGGTGCAGTGGTACCGGGAAAACCCGGACTGGTGGGAACCCTGCTCAAGCGATTGCAAATCAACGAAGAGGGTTGGAAGTAACCCGCAGCAAGTCCATGGGAGTGGCAATGAAAACCGTTCTTATTGCTTTAATTACCGCTGTACTGGCCGCCGGGCTGCTCTTTCGCCCCGCGACCGCCGGTCAACCACTGGCCCAATCGACCTGCAAGGAGACCTATATCATCCGCAGGGGCAATTCGCTGGGCGGCATTGCCAGGAAGTGCGGCCTTACGCTGGATGAGCTGCTGGCCGCTAATCCAAATATCACTACCCGGACGGTAATTCAGCCCGGCATGCTGCTGCGTATTGTCGCGGGCGCCCGGGTGGTGCCCCTCCCGGATACCTATACGGTCAAATCCGGGGATACGCTGGGCACCATCGCCGAGCGCCACGACACAACCATTAAGGAGCTGCTGCGCTTAAACCCGCAGATCCTCAATCCTCGCCTGATCTACATCAACCAGGTGCTGCGCCTGCCGGGGAATTTTAGCGGCCCGCGGCTGTTCCTATCCGACGAAAAGGTAAAGCCCGGCTGGTACCTGGAAGTCAAGGCCGCCGGTTTCCCGCCCAACACGGATATCGATTTTCTGTTAAGCAAGGCAGGGGCCGCGTTTTACCCGGTCGAGGATGGCCGCACCGACGCGGACGGTAATGCTTCGGTTTATGTCACTTTTCCCACCACCGCCGTGGTAGGCGAACAATGGTCTGTCGCCGTGCAAACAACGGAAACGCGGGAACTTATGAAAGCTACCTCCCAAAATATTACCATCATTAAGTAAACCAACTTTCAATCCAACCCACTACCTGAGGAGAAAACCAATGTGTGACCATCACCGTCCTTTACCTCGTGTTGACCGGCGAAAATTCTTACACGGCGTTGGCATAGCCGCCGCCGGGCTGGCGCTGGCAAGCTGCAAGCCCGCGTACAAACCGGAAGCCGAGGTCATCCTGGCTGCGCCAACCCGGCCCGCGGTTGCGAATCCAACCGTCGCCATTGCCCGCGCCGCCAGCTACGAACCGAAACTGGTGCGCAAGCAGGTCCAGGCGGTGCTGGATGGGATTGGCGGTGTGGCGGATATCCTGGCGCACGGCAAGCGTGTGGCCATCAAGGTGAACCTCACCGGCGGCACCGGCACCAAGCCGCTGAAGGGGGTTAAGGAAATCGACAGCTACCTTACCCACCCCGAGGTGGTCAAAGCGCTGTGCGAGCTGCTGCGCGACGCCGGCGTTACCGAGCTGTTCCTGGTGGAGGCCGTGTATGAAGACGCCTCCTGGCCGCAGTACGAATATACCGATATGGCCAAAGCCGTGGGCGCCAAGCTGATTGACCTGAATTATCCCAACCCATACGATGATTACGTCCAGGTATCGCCGGGCAGCCAGGGATTGGCGTATCAAAGCTTCTACCTGAACAACCTGCTGCTCGAATTGGACGCCTTTATTTCGGTTTCGAAGATGAAGTGCCACGCCACGGCCGGGGTGACGCACACTATGAAAAACCTGTTTGGCCTGGCGCCGCTGCATATTTATGCGCTCAACGGAACCGATACTTCCCGCACCGCCTTCCATGACCGCCAGAAAGGCACCGCCGAATTCCTCCCGCGTGTAATCGTCGATCTGAATGTCGCCCGCCCGGTCCACCTGGGCCTGATCGATGGCATCCTGACCACCGAAGGCGGCGAAGGACCCTGGATTAGCAGTATGAGTCCCATCCAGCCAGGCGTGCTGATCGCCGGGAAGGACCCGGTCGCGACGGATGCGGTGGCGACTGCTGCCATGGGCTTTGACCCAACGGCGGAATACCCCAACACCCCCTTCACCCACGCGCAGAACCACATGAACATTGCCGCGAAAGCGGGCCTGGGGACCAATAAACTGGAGAATATCAAGGTGGTCGGGGAACAGATCGCCGATGTGAAGACGCAGTTCCGCGCCGTCGATTAATCGATCCGCCGCTGCGGGTAGAACCGGCGCCCGCCAGGGGCGGGCCCGGTTCAAGGGGCCAACCGTTGGGAGACGCAGAACAGTTCAGTCCTGCGGCCCGCCCTCGACAGAAGTCCCCTGAAATTCTTTTCCAAAAAAGGGAGTAATCAAAAAATGGAAGAACAAGCGAATGACATGGGTACACCCTACCCCGAAGGCGACCAGCCCTTCACGATCACCGATGAAGTGAGCGGGCAGGAGATCGTGTTTGGTCCAGGATTGGCGGGCACGGTAACCGCGCAGGAAAACGTCAGCATCTCAAAAGGCGGCGCGCTGGTGATTAGCGCGGGCAAAGACGCCAGCCTGGTGGATGGCGGAGCATTCGCGCTGCCGGTGGGCGGGGATTTAACCCTGGTCAACGGCGGGGCGATGATCATGCCGGTGGGCGGCAATGCTGAAATCGTCAACGGCGGCGGCTGGCTGATGCCCGTTGGCGGCAACCTGGACATGGCCAACGGCGGCGCCATGGTAATGATGACCAACGAGGCCAGCGTGAAGAACAGCTTTGTCGGCGTGCTGTTGAGCAGCGATACCAAACTGGATGAAGGCAGCCGCGTGCTGCTCGATACCAAACAAGCCATCGCCTTCGGCGCCGCGTTTGGAGCAGTATTCGCCTTGCTAAGCCTGGTTTTCCGGCGGAAATCTTAAAAAAATAGGCTGGGATGCGTTCGCGCGTCCCAGCCTATTCTCTTCCCTTCTGGTTCCCACGGTCCCCGTGGGAACCTCTTAACCACGCTCCGCGTGGCGTGGGAACCAGCAAATCCATACCCTCTACAACTCCGCGGACCGGCTCTTCGCCTTCTCCGCTACCAGATCGACAAATTCCTCCACCGGGAGAACCACCTGCGAACCGTCCCGCTTGCGCAGCGCTACCGCGCCGCCTTCGACTTCGCGTTTGCCCAGCACCGCCATGTAGGGCACTTTCATCAACTGGGCTTTGCGGATCTTGGCATTCATCCGGTCGGCGTCCAGGTCCAACTCGGCGCGGATGCCGGCGGCGTGCAAGCGGTCGTACAGCGCCTGGGCCGCGGGGGCCTGCTCGTCGGTGATGGGGATGATGCGCACCTGCTCGGGCGACAGCCATACCGGGAATGCGCCCGCGTACTGCTCCAGCAGAAAACCGATCAGCCGCTCGTGCGTGGAGAGCGGCGCGCGGTGGATAATCACCGGGCGCTCTTCCTGGCCCTGCTCGTTGATGAAGTTCAGGTCAAAACGCTCGGACTGGGCAAAATCCACCTGGTTGGTAGCCAGCGAAAATTCGCGCCCGATCGCCGACCGCACCTGCACATCGATCTTCGGGCCGTAGAAGGCAGCTTCGTCGGCCACTTCCACAAAGGGGATGTTGTGCTTGATCATCGCGTTGCGCACCATCTCCTCGGTCTTCAGCCACATCTCCGGGTTGTTGACGTACTTCTTGCCCAGCCCGCGCGCGTGGTGCGTCGACAGGCGCATCACGTAATCGGTGATGCCGAACAGCTTGAAGTATTCCAGGTACAGGTTGATCACCCCGGTAAACTCATCCTCGAACTGGCGCTCGGTGCAGTAGATATGCGAGTCGTTCATCTGCATCGAGCGCACGCGCATCAGCCCAAACAACTCGCCGGATTTCTCAAAGCGGTAGCAGGTGCCGTATTCGGCCAGGCGCAGCGGCAGGTCGCGGTAGGAGCGCGGCTTGGAGGCATAGATCTTGTGGTGCATCGGGCAGTTCATCGGCTTGACGTAGTACTTGACGCCCTCGATCTCCATCGGCGGGTACATGCTCTCCGCGTAGTAAGGCAGGTGCCCGGAACGCAGGAACAGGTCCTCCTTGGTGAGATGCGGGGTGCGCACGCGCACGTAGCCGTGTTTGAACTCCATCTCCTTGGCCAGGCTCTCGATCTCCTCGATCATCGCCCCACCGCGCGGCAGCCACAGCGGCAGCCCTGGGCCAACCTCTTCTTCAAAGGTGAAGATTTCCAGCTCCTTGCCCAGCTTGCGGTGATCGCGCTTCTTGGCCTCTTCCAGCCGCCACAGGTACTCTTCCAGCTCCTTCGGCGGAATACCAGGCCGTGCCATAGATGCGCTGGAGCATGGCGTTGTGCTCGTCCCCGCGCCAGTAGGCCCCGGAGACGTTCATCAGCTTGACCGCGTCCGGGTTGATCTGCCCGGTGCTCTCCACGTGCGGGCCGCGGCACAGGTCGGTGAAGGTGGCGTGCGTGTAGGTGGAAATCACCGGCTTCTCATCCAGCGGGTTGCCATTCTCATCGGTTGCCGCCCTTTTCCAGCCCCTCGATCAGCTCGATCTTGTAGGGCTGGTCGGCAAAGATCTGGCGCGCCTCGTCGGCGGAAAGCTCGCGGCGCTGGAAGGGATACTTGCCCTTGATGATCTCGCGCATGCGCTGCTCGATCTCCACCAGGTCTTCGGGCGTGATGGTGCGCGGCAGGTCGAAATCATAGTAAAAGCCATCCTCGATGGCCGGCCCAATGGCAACCTTGCCGCCGGGGAACTTCTCCAGCACCGCCTGCGCCATAATATGCGCCGCCGAATGGCGGATGCGGTACAGCAGCGTATCCTCGTATCGTTCTTGCTGGAAGCTAGACATAACAGACTCCTTAAAAAAAACCGCCCGCCCAATTCCTGGGGCGAGCAAAAAATAGCACGCGGTTCCACCCAGATTATCGCCTGCTTCGAAAAGAAGCGATTTCTCTGCACGCCGGTAACGGGGCAATCCGGAAGGAGTTCGCTCCTCCGCTCGCGGGTGGTGTTCGCCGTCCGCCGCCCGGGCAGCCTCTCAATCACGGGCTGCTCTCCCTGGTGGCGCGGCCGCGGCTACTCGTCCCGGTCAACGCGTTTTGATCTGCTTCTATTATACCGGATGGGGATGGGCAGGGCAAGGGTATGGGAGAACGCTGGCAATAGATTTAAGAGCGAGTTGCACGGATTACCAGCCACAACCAATCTTTTCAAATCGGCACCATATCTTGACAATCATTTTTATAGTTACAGGCTCAATATCCATAAAACTCTGAACCGTTCTCTTTGGCAATCAGACCCATTGATGAAACCGGCATAATTTTGTATACTGAGGGCACTACCCAGGGTTAGGGAAAAATTATCAAACCAGCACCACTTCAAAACAGGGGGAAATTACGTAGCATGCATTCACAAATCACATCCAGGCTCCTGCGCGTCCTGGTTCTTGTGTCGATCCTGATCGGCCTTGGGCGGGCAAATTCCACACCACAGGCGGCTGCTCAGGAAGAAAGCATCGATCTGCTCGCACCGCGCCTGCTAAAAGATATCAACGCGGTCACCTATACCAGTGATCCTGAAGGACTGTTCTCGTATAATGGGCTGGTGTATTTTACCGCTAATGATGGCGCTCACGGTCGAGAAGTTTGGAGTACCGATGGCACGCCGGAGAGTTTACGGTTGTTAAAAGATATCAATCCCGCTCGCGAAAATGGAGCTCGGGGCGATTTTGGAAACCTGGGAGATACCTTATTTTTTCCAGCCAATGATGGCTCTGGCAACGGCATTGAACTTTGGAAGAGTAACGGTACAGAAATCGGAACGGTAATGGTGAAAGACATTTACAACAGCGGTGACTCAGTGCCAGATGGATTTGTCACTGCGGGTGATTTATTGTTCTTCACTGCCGAGGATGGGACCGGACGGAAGCTTTGGCGTACGGATGGAACAGAGAGTGGCACCCTACGAGTTGCTGATATATTGGTATTTGCTTATGATGATAACTCTACGATGGCCGCGTTTAATGGGTTGTTGTACTTTCAGGGTTGCATCACGACAGATCATTGTGAACTGTGGCGTACGGATGGCACACCCGGTCAGGCTGTGCAGGTTACGAACATAAACCCGACTGGTAGTGCTTACCCTGACTATCTGAATGTAACCGGCGATACATTATATTTCCTAGCCAATGACGGTCAGCATGGCAGAGAACTTTGGAAAACTACCAGCAGCGGCGCGGAAATCGTAGCTGATATCAACCCTGGCAGCGGGGATTCCTATCCTCAATTCATGACTCTATATCAAGGCGAGATATATTTTGTGGCTACGACCGCCACCCATGGACGCGAATTATGGCGCATCGACGCCAGTAATGGCGGAGCCGTTATAGCGAAGGACTTCAACCCTGGCACGGGGAATGGTGTCTGGATGTGGTATCAGCCAATGATCGAAATGGGTGGCGCGCTGTATTTAATTGCCGATGATGGAACGCATGGAAGGGAGCTTTGGAAGATGGCTGGTACTACCTTCTCGATGGTAGCAGACATAAACCCGGGCAATAATGGTTCTAATATTGGCCGAATGACCATACTCAATGGCGTGTTGTACTTTTCGGCGCAGAGTTTACCCGCAGAAAACGATTCCTTTAGCAACTATAAACTGTGGCGCAGCGACGGCACACCCAACGGCACTTATATGTTTAAAGATATTACCCCTGGATCAGGTAACAATTTCCATGAATACCCAATGATCTCCCATAATGGAATGCTATTTTTTTCAGCCATAGACAGGCCTTACCAGAGCGAGTTATGGATCAGCGATGGGACGGCATATGGCACCATGATGATACCTCTAAACAAAGAGACAGCCAGTTCTGCAATCGATGTAGTCGTGCCATTTGGCAACAACCTGTTCTTCACCGCCGATGATGGCATTCATGGCAACGAACCCTGGATTACAAACGGTAATCTCGGTGGAACACGCCTGATAAAAGATATTATCCCAGGAAAGATAGGAGGAGCATACCCGTACGGGACCCTGCCGGTCAGCATGGGGGGAAAACTCTTCTTTAGCGGTTACGCCCTGAGTGATCGGGGCGATTATTGGCCGGCCCTTTGGGTGACGGATGGGACCGAGGCAGGAACGCATTTGATATGGCGCTCCTACCCATCGGTGATGGTCTCTGTTGACAACACCGTGTTTTTCATCTGCGGTGGAAACCCTGGTATCAGTCTGTATAAGACGGACGGCACCTCCCAGGGCACGGTCGAGGTAAAAACATGGGGTGAAGAATATCGTCTGAAGTGGTCAGGTACCAGCCTGGATGGTCGGTTTTACTTCGATATCTACAAGGAAGCCGAAAACATAGAGCATTGGGAGAGTGATGGCACCCCGGCAGGTACCCACTCGGCAATTATCACTCCGCGTGTCGATGCTTTCCTCAACAAAAGGGGTATCGAACTGCCAAATGGCCTTGTTCTTTATTTTGACGGAGGTAAGGTCTGGCAGACTGATGGTACACCAGGCAGCGAGCAAGTGATCGAAGGGGACTACCAGGTCAGTTTAGAATGGGGCCTTGTCTCTGATGGCTGGTTGTACTTTGGCGCAACTCCTGCGAATAGCGATTGGACAGATAATCTCTTCCGAACCAAGGGGACCAATACGGGGGTCGAGCTGGTTACCGAACGTATCCACTCAATACAGCGCGTGGCCGGAGAACGGGTTTATTTTACCTACGGGTACAAGTCTGGCGACATTTATGAGAAACATATTGGTCGCTCCGGCGGTGAACCGGCGGTTACAGAAAGGTTGGAACCCGTTTCAGGCACGTATCATTTCGAGCCAACATCTGGCTGGTGCAATCATATCGCGGAGCTTTTTGGTCAAAGTTACTTCTACGGCACCGACGCGGAACACGGCGCGGAGCTATGGACTTCGGATGGCACGTCCGAAGGCACCCGCGTCATTGATATCTTCCCCGGACCGAACCCTTCCGGCGCGGACAACCTGTTCGCGCTAAACGGCCGTCTGCTCTTCACTGCCGATGATGGCACACACGGCAAAGAATGGTGGTTCATCGACCCGCGCGACCAGTGGATTTATCTACCTCTGGTGGGCCGATGATTCTTCTACGCCGGGATCTCCCGACTCGCGGCCACACCCTCGTAAAAAATCCGCACCTTCTCGCGCATCCTGTCCGCCGAGGCACGCTCGGCGACCAGCTGCGCGTTGCATTCGGCGGCCCGCGCGCGCAGGTCCGGGTTGTCCAGCGCAGTCAGGACCGCTTCGGCCAGCGCCTGGGGCTTGTCCGGCTCCACCAGCAGGCCGTTCACGCCCGGGGTAATCCACTCGCGGATCGACTCGATGTCTCCTGCCACCGGGAAAGCGCCCAGCGTCATGGCTTCCAGCAGCGAGTTGGGCGTGCCGTCGTGCTGGCTGACCGAGACGGTCACCGCGGCGCGGGCAAACAGGCCCCATAAATCAGTTTGCGGCAGGAGCGGCAGCAGGGTCACCTTATTCTCTAAATGATAGCGCTCGATCAGGCGCAGCGCCTCGCGCTGCCCCGCCATGGCCGCGCAGGCAAAGGAAACCCCGGGCTGGCGTTCCAGGATAAACGGCACCGCGGCAAAAAAGGTATCCTGGCGCACCGAGCCGGTGCGGAAGCCGCGCGGGTTGATCACCAGCGGGGTGCCGGCCGGGAAGAGATGGTCAAACTGGCTGCCCACCTGCCGGACCACGCCCCGCACGCCGAGGATTTCCTGCATCTCCAGGCCGCCGCTGCCCGGCACCACCAGGGCCGGGTTGCCGTCCGCGAAGCCCCAGCGGCGCGCCAGCGAAATATCACGCTGGGTATCGGCCAGCAGGCCGTCCGCGCGCCGCAGCGTCTGGCGGGTGAGCGCCGCCATGCGTGTCGAACCGCCCGCGTGCAGGGTAAGGTCGTTGCCCCAGATCGAAACCACCAGGGGGATATCGTCCGGCGCATAGCTGGCCAGCATGCCCTCAAAAGGAATGCGCAGCGCGTGGATCAGGTCCGGCTGGATGCGCTCCGCCAGCCAGCGCAGGCGCGGACCGTAATAGCGCAGCGTCAGCGGGCCAAGCAGGTAGCGCCCGGCCATAAACACCGAGCGAAACGAAGACACTGCCCGCCGCGCCAGACCCGGCGCTGCGCGCCCCGCTCCGCCGCTCCCCCCCGGCCCTGCCAGCGCCGAAAACGCCACCGGCAAACATACATCCGCCGTCACCCCCTCCACCGGCGCGCAGGGATACGTGGACACCAGCGTCACCTCATGCCCCAGCGACACCACCGCCCGCACCCAGCGGAGCGTGGTAGGAGATCGACCGTCAGCTACGAGAAGGATACGCATAATGAGGGTACCGCAGAAGGGAATAACCGCAAAGGCGCAAAGACGCAAAGGAAGAGCGCAAAGATATCATATCTTTTTGGGAAGAGCGTTCGTGCTCTTTGTTAGAATAGGCCGGTGCTCGGGTAAGTTCAGCACCACACGATGGATGCCTTTTTGCATCAGGGTAACATTGAAGTTTAATAGCAGGCCCAGCTTACACCCGCTCAGTTTTAAATATGTAATTACCTGGGCCAGGTGGATGTCATCAACCTTGTCAACAGCTTTGAGTTCAACAATCACCAGGTTGCTCACGAACAAATCCAACCGGTAATCGATGTTCAAAGAATGGCCCTTGTACAGGACAGGAATGGTTTTTTGCCGCTCGAATGGAATATTTCGAAGCGCCAATTCACATTCTAACGCAGCCTGGTAGGCATTTTCCAGTAAACCTGGGTCCAAGCTGCCGGTGAACCTCAATCGCCGCTCCAATAATTAACCTCGATAATTCATTCTCGTCCATGCATAAACCTTAGTGATCTATGATCCTATAAAAGCAAAACCCGAACCCAATTGCCATAATATTATTCTCTCACAAAATCTCGAAACCCTCTCATATACAACCTCTCTTTCTCATCTTTCTCCTCTTTGCGCCTCTTCTAACCTCCATCCTGATTACCCAAACATTTCGATGAATATTTTATTATTTTGCGTTTAAACCCTTGGGCTAAAAGCCGCAAGGCTAAAAAAACGAAGCCAAATATATTTTAACCCTCTGTCTTTCTCTTATTAAATTATTTCTTATCTTTCTTTGCGCCCTTTGCGCCTTTGCGGTGAATTTTTTTTCATCTCTTCTTCGTCACCACCCCCACCACATCCGCGAACACTTCCACCATCTTCTCTAAATTCACCTCATCCGCCACGATCCGGTACGATTCCCTTCCCATCTGCCGCAGCCGTTCTACGTCGCGCAGCGCATCTGCCAGCGTCCGTTCCAGCGCCGCGTCGTCATTGGGCGGCAGCACCCAGCCGTTCTCCGCCCGTACCAGGTCGGACTGCGTCCCGTCGGCTTCGGCCACCATCACCGGCAGCCCGTAGCTCATCGCCTGCTGGACCGCCAGCCCGCCCGTTCCAGGCAGCACGAACAGGTCCGCGGCGGCGAAATAAGGCGCAAGCTCTGCATCATGCCGCGCCCCCACGAACTCCGCCGCCGGGTACACCTCCCGCGCCATCGTTTCCAACGCCTCGCGCGCCGGCCCATCCCCCACGATCACCAGCCGCGGCTGCAGCGCTGCCGGCAGCCCGGCGCAGGCCCGCAGCAGCGCGTCGACCCGTTTGCGCGCCTGCAGCCGTCCCACGAATAACACCCCCGGCTTGCCGTTCTGGTAGACAGCCGGGCGCTCCAGCGGCGGCTGCGCCGGGCGCGGCGTGGCGGCATTCGGCGCCACAAACACCTGCTGCTCCGGGAAACCGCAATCCACAAACTGCTGCGCGCCAGTATGGCTATACGATATCAGGGCGTCAAACTGGGCCAGGAACTGCTGCCGCGAGACTCCAAAGGCCCATCCCAACGGGCCGCGCAGCGGCGGCGCTCCCAGCCCCCAACCGATCACCGGGCGGCCGCGCGCGTGCATCCAGCGCAGGGCGGCGTTGGTGGAGACGTTGCGCGGGTTAGCCTCCATCACCAGCACATCCGGGTGCCAGTGCTCCAGCCAGTCGAGCAGCTTGAGCTGCCAGACGAACAGCAGCGCTCCCCCGCCCAGGTAAAGGTTGTTCGCCTGCACGTGCTGCGCGTGCAGCAGCGCGCCGGGTTTGCCAAGCGCCTCATCCTGCATCGGTTCCCCGGAAAATACCGACAGTCCCCCCACGCAAGCGTGCGCCAGAGCGTCAAAAAATGGCGCGCGGTACGCCGGGAATACCCGCTGCTGCAAACCAAGGCGATACGGAATAGTAATGGACATGAACTTTTCAGAAATGGTGCTTGTAGGAAGTGGCTGTTTATCGCCGATTACGCTGATTGTACATATTACGCTGAAAAGAGCTTTTATATAACAAGTTTTTTCTTATCCGCGTAATCAGCCTAATCCGCGTAATCAGCGATAAAAAAACCTTACTCGTAAGTCTTCAATATCTACGCCACAACCTGCACCCGCGACCCTCTGGGGGTCTTCTCAACCTCGATCCGCGCGGGGAAAGCCTCTTTAAGCTCCTCCAGGTGGGTGATGACCAGAATCTTCTGGAAATCCTGGCGCACCAGGTTAATGGCTTCGATCAACCGCTGGCGGCCCTCGGCATCCTGCGAGCCAAAGCCTTCGTCGATCACCAGCGTTTGCAGGCGCGCCCCGGCGCGTTTGGCCAGCACGCGCGAGAGCGCCAGGCGGATGGCAAAATTCACCCGGAACGCCTCCCCACCCGAGAACAGCTCATACTCGCGCTCCCCGGCCGCGTCGCTGATGATGATATCCAGCGTTTCGCGGCGGTCATCCCGGTGCTTGTCCTTGTACAGGCGCTGGGTGGCAAAGCGCACCGACATATTCCCGTTCGACAGGCGGTCCAGCAGCTCGTTGGCCTGCATTTCGATCTCCGGCAGCGCCTGCTCGATCAGCAGGGCCGGCACGCCGTCCTTGGAAAAAGCCCGTTCCAGCGTTTTCAGCCGGGCGATCTTTTTGTTAAGCTCGTCCCGCTGGGCAGACAGGCGCGCGCGCCGGTCGCGCTGGTGGTCCAGCACAGCCACCGACTGGCGCACCATACCCACTTCCATGCGCAGCCCGTTCTCTTCGGACTGGATGGTAAACACCTCCGCTTCGGCGGCGTTCAGGTCAGGCGCCTGCGCGGATTCGGCTTCATGGCGGGCGCGCGCGTCGTGGTAAGCATCCTCCTGCCCGGCCAGGTGCGCCGCTTCCTGGGCTACCTGGGTTTCCAGCCCGGCGATCTGGCGTTCCAGCGGCGCAAGGGACGCGCGCGCCGCTTCTAAGGCGCGCATCTCGCCCTCTGCGGCGCGTCCTTCCAGTTCCGCCCGCCGGACCGCGTCATGCGCGGCGGCGTCATACCCCAGTTCGCGCGATTGTTCGTCGATCTCGGCCAGCGCGGCGCGCGCCTGGGGCGCGAAATCTTCCTCCGCCAGCATGCGCGTGACCTCGGCCAGCCGCGCCGCCCCGCCCGCCGACCATAGTTCCACTGCCTCAGCGATGCGCTTGTGTTCCGCTTCCAGCCGGTCATGCAGGCGAGCCTGCGCGCGCAGCTCTTCCTCAAAACGCGCCAGCCCGGCGATCTGCGCCTTCAGCTCGCTCACCCGCCCGTCCGATTGGGCTTGCAGCTCCTGGTTAGCCCGGTACAGGTCGCCCATCTCTTTGCCTTCATTTTCCAGACTGGCGATCAGGTTGGCCCGTTCGTCCGGGCTGAGCGGCTGCCCGCATAAGGGGCACAATGCGCCTTCCACATGGTTCAAGCGGTCGATGCGTTCCTTCAACGCGCGCATCGCCTCGCGCAGGGTGCGGTTCTGCACCTGCGCTTCGGCGGCGCTGCCCTGGATGGACTGTAGATCGGCCTCCAGTTGCCCGCGCCCGGCCAGTTGGGCTTCCAGGCGCTGAATCGAGGCGGCCAGTTCCGCGCGCTGCGTCTCCAGCTCGGGCAGGCGCGCCTGCTCTTGCAGCAGCAGCAGCTCCTGGCCGAACAACGTGCGGCGTTCCTGGTCCAGCCGCGAAGCCTCGGCGGCGATGGCGGTCAGCGGCGCGGCCCGGCGCGCTTCGATCTCGCGGAAGTTTGCCGCCACCCCATCCCAGCGCTCCAGGTCCACGCGCAGTTCCTGCCAGCGCCGGTAGGCGGCCGTCGCGGCCGCCTCGTTGGCCAGCACCTGTTGGAACTCGGCCTGTTCCTGGCGCAGCCGGTCCAGGTCCGACTGCAAACGCTCGAAGCGCTGGCGCGCCTCCAAAGCCGCTCGTTCAAGCATCTCCACCATGCGGGCCTGCTCGTTCAACGTGGCGATCAGCCGGCGCAGCGCATCCAGCCCGCCTTCCATGGCCTTGCGCCGCTGGCTGATGTGCTCCAGCCCGGCCTCCACTTCGCGCAGGCGCTGCTTGCGCGCCGCTTCCTGGGCCAGCTCGGAATCGATGTCGGTGATTTGCGCGTCCAGGCCTTTCCCATCCGCCTCGAGCGTCTTGCGCCGCTCGGCGGCATCCGCGCGGTACTGCTCCCACACTTCCAGCCCCAGGATGTTGGAAAGCACCTTCTTGCGCTCCGCCGGGCCTTGCTGGGCAAACTGGTCCGCCCGGCCCTGTAAGAAGAACGAGGCATTCGTAAAGGTGTCATAATCCATGCGCAGCGTTGACTGCAGGCGGTTCTCCGTCTCGCGCACCGAATTTCCGGTCATCGGGCGCCATTCCCCGTCCACGGTGCAGATAAAGAACTCCAGCATGCTGGTTTTCTCGCGCGGTTTCAAGCGCTGCACCCGGTACAGGTTGCCCTCATAGCGAAAATCGAAGATCACCTCGGCCTGCTGCGAGTGGCTGTTGATAATCGTATCGTCCCGGCGCCGGGCGCGCCCAAACAGCGCCCAGGTGATCGCATCCAGCAGCGACGACTTCCCCGCGCCATTCGACCCGCTGATGCAGGCCAGGTCGAAGGCAGTAAAATCGAGTTCCACCGGGTCCTGGTAGGACAGGAAACCGGAAAGGTATAGACGAATGGGAATCATAACGCCTAATTGTAATCGAAAGCGCAGTTATTGATTAGATCACGCTAGAAGTGGAGCATAGTTTTTTCGATAAAAACCCCTAAGAGAATCCGTGGATCATTTTTTCCGGATTATGCTAAACTAATCGTATCTCCAGCTCCTGGAAAGGCATGAAATTTCTATGGATCAAACAACTATCTCCGCCCAGCCAGGGTCCGCTTCGCCGCGCCTGTCGCTGGCCGGGCGGGATGGGGTGATTGGGTTGGTGTTGTATAATAAATTCTTAGAACCCCGCTGGAAAGAAGATCATTCCCTGTGATCGGCTTGTATATCATAGATGGAGTTTCGTATGGCACAATCGTATTCTTCACAGCCGGACCAGGTGATCCCTGAGCCGGTGTCCGTTCCCGAGGCAGCCGCGCGGCGGGCGGTCAACTGGCCGCACGTCTGGGCTTACATCGGGTTGTCGTTTGGGCTGGCCTGGCTGGTCGACCTGGTGCTGTATCTGAACGGCGGCCTGACCCATCCGTCGGCCGCGCTGATGCTGCAGTTCCAGATGCTGATGCCGGCCTTCGCGGCCCTGCTGCTGGGCATGTTCTTCTTTAAAGAGAGCCCGATCTACTACAAGACCAACCGCACCGCCTCGCGCTGGTTCATCTATTATTATTTCTTGATGACCTTTGCCTACCTGGTCGCAGCGGTCGTTGGGTCAATCCAGCCGGCGCTGGCCACGACGCTCAGCGGTTCGCTGCTGATCTTCAGCGTGGTCGGGCTGGTGCTGCTGCTGGTGCTGCGCTGGCGCGGCGGGCCGCAGTCCTTCGCCGGGGCGGGCATGGCCTTCGGCAAAATCCGCATCTGGCTGCTGTATGGGCTGGCCATGGTCCTGTTCTACGGCCTGGAGACGCTGCTGAACTATGTCTTTAAGTTCGGCACGCTGGTCGATATCACCAAGCTGTACCCGCCCGGGGCGACTGCCGCCATCCCACCGATGGCCCTGCTCGCCTCGGCCTTTCTCAACGCGGTCATCATCGGCCCGTTCCTGGGGCTGATCATCACCTTTGGCGAGGAATACGGCTGGCGCGGTTACCTGCAGAGCGAGCTGGTCCACCTGGGGCGCATCCGCGGGGTGGGGCTGCTGGGCATCATCTGGGGCGTCTGGCACTGGCCGATCATCTGGATGGGCTATAACTACCCCGGCCAGCCGGTGCTCGGCCCGCTGCTGATGACGGGTTACACGGTGGCGCTGGCGTACTTCCTGGCCTACGCCGTGTTTAAATCGAAGGGCGTGTGGACGGCGGCTTACCTGCACGCGCTCAACAACCAGGCCATGTCCTTTTTCATGGTCGCGGTGGTGACGCCGGTCAGCATGGTCATGTCCTTTGGCATCGGCATCCCCGCGCTGGTTCTGTGCGCGCTGGTCGTCCTGCTGCTCCTGCGCGACCCGATCTGGAAGGAAACGGATTAAAACCACCTTTTTAAAACGAGACCTTCTGGTTTCGTTGGCGTTTCGCAACGCCAATGTATCTCAGAAGGTCTCGTTTTTTAACCGCGTTCATAAAATCGAGGTTGATCCTGTTTCTTGCCGCATCACGCAGTCAGCGATTTGATCGCGTTCATCAGCCCGTTCGTGGACGAGTTATGGCTGGCAACTGGCTCTTTGCTGGATAACTCCGGTAGAATCTTATTCGCCAGCTGCTTGCCCAGCTCAACCCCCATCTGATCAAAGGAGTTGATATTCCAGATGATCCCCTGGGTGAAGATTTTGTGTTCGTATAACGCGATCAGCGAGCCCAGGGTGCGCGGGGTCAGCTTCGGGTATAGGAAAGAGTTGGTTGGCCGGTTCCCCGAGAAGGTTTTCGCCGGCGCCAGCAGATCCAGCTGCGCTCCGGAGGTGCCCCCGGCGGCCAACTCCGCCCGCGCTTCTTCCGGCGTCTTGCCCTTCATCAGCGCCTCGGTCTGGGCCAGGAAGTTGGACAGCAGGATCACGTGGTGGTCGCCCAGCGGATTCTGACTGTTGGCCGCAGCCAGGAAGTCGCATGGAATCAGCTTGCGTGCCCTGATGGATCAGCTGGTAGAAGGCATGCTGGCCGTTGGTGCCGGGCTGTCCCCAGATCACCGGGCCGGTGGAGTAGTCCACCCACTCCCCCTCTCGCGTGACGCTCTTCCCATTGCTCTCCATATCGCCCTGCTGGAAGTACGCCGGGAAGTGCATCAGGTACTGGTCATACGGCAGGATGGCATGCGATTGGGCGCCGAAGAAATTGTTGTACCAGACGCCCAGCACGCCCATGATGACCGGAATATTTTGCTCGAAGGGCGTCTTGCGAAAATACTGATCGACCGCGTGCGCGCCGCTCAGCAGTTCTTCAAAGTTATCCATCCCCAGGGTTATGGCAATCGAGAGGCCAATCGCGGACCACAGGGAATACCGCCCGCCGACCCAATCCCAAAACTCAAACATGTTCTCGGTGTCGATGCCAAACTTGGCCACGGCCTCGCTGTTGGTCGACATCGCCGCGAAATGTCTGGCGATGGCCGCTTCATTTTTTGCCGCGTCAAGCAGCCAGCGGCGCGCGGTATGCGCGTTGGTCATTGTCTCCTGCGTCGTGAAGGTTTTGGACGCCACCAGGAACAGAGTCGTTTCGGGTTTGACGACTTTGAGCGTCTCGACCATGTCCGTGCTGTCTACGTTGGAAACAAAATGGACCTTCAGGTCTGGCCTGGCATATGGCTTAAGCGCCTCGCACACCATCTTGGGTCCCAGGTCCGAGCCGCCAATCCCGATGTTGACCACGTCCGTGATGGCCTTACCGCTGTAGCCTTTCCACGCCCCGGAGCGCACCGCTTCGCTAAAGCTGCGCATTTTGCCCAGCACCCGGTTGACCTCAGGCATCACATCCTGACCGTCCACCCGGATGGGGGTATTGGAACGGTTGCGCAGCGCCACGTGCAGCACAGCCCGGTTCTCGGTGGTGTTGATCTTTTGACCGGTGAACATGGCCTCAATCATTTGCGCCAGGTTGGCCTGGCGCGCCAGATCGAGCAATAAGCCCAGTGTTTTTTCGGTGATACGGTTTTTCGAGAAATCAAACAAGATATCTCCAAACCGCAGCGAAAAGCGCTCGAAGCGCTGCGGGTCGCGCGCAAAAAGGTCCCGCATTTGCAGTTCCCGAACTTCTCGCTGGTGCTGGACCAATGCCTGCCAGGCGGTTGTTTCCTCAAGACGTGCCATCCCTTTTCTCCTTAAAATTGCGGTTTTTTGCTGACCGTTCCACCGCTGGCGACTTCAAGAGAATCGTAATCCTCCACCGCCACGGATGGATCAATCCGGCAGTTGCGCCCAATCACCGCGCCAGCCGGAATACAGGCCCGCTTTCCAACAATTGTAATTCCAGTATACAAATTGGCAGGCTCGATTTTATTTGGAGTTTCATCGTTCCCGCCCCAAAATATGATCCATCGCCCTGGCCGGGGATGCTATTCTTTTCCCGGCCGGTTCCAGAACTCCCGCAGCACATGCGCTGCCATCTTCGGCTGGCGGGTGCGGGTAAACACACCCTTCATATTCAGCCCACCCACGCGCATAGTGCTCTGCACCGCCGCAAAATCGGCAAAGTTCCACAGCTGCATCCCGGCCACGTACGGCTTGCGCGCCGCCACATCCAGGTGACCGCGCATATAGCTGGCCTGATACTCCTCCGTCCACATTACGTCGGGATGACCATGCATTCCGGCCATCGTATCCGCCCCAAACTCGGTCATCAGGATGGGCCTGTGCCACATATTATAGACCCGATCCAGTTCCTGCTCGAGCGAAACCAGCGCCTTATCCAGCTGACCGCCCAGCACATACCAGCCCCAGTAGCGGTTCATGCAGACCACGTCGCACTGCTCCATCCAGGAGACCGGGCCGCCCATCAGGGTCACCAGCGTCACCAGCCGGGTTGAGTCCAGTTCGCGGGCGTGTTGCATCAGTTTCTCCAGGAAAGCCTTGCCCGCAGCTTCGGACGGGTCAGCCGACCTGGCAGGCGTTCCGGCTCCCGCCAGGTTCATATTCTTAGGCATAGGTTCATTGGCCACGCACCACATCACCACGCAAGCATGATTCTTGTCGCGGGCGATCATTTCTTCAATTTGCTGGAGGCACATGCGCATGCGTTCGGCCATGTTCTCTTCATTGTCAAACTGCAAGCTGACGGCTGGGATTTCATCGATCACCAGGAAGCCTTCGCGGTCGGCCATCTGCATTTCTTCTTCACTGTACGGGTAATGCGAGGTGCGGAAACTGTTGGCGCCCGTCCAGCGCATCAGCTGGTAGTCTTTTACCATCAGCGGCAGGTTCAGCCCTTTGCCGCTGGCGATAAAATCCTCATGCCGCCCAAAACCGTTCATCTGCACCGGTTTTCCGTTGAGCAAGATCTGTTCCCCCTCCACCGCGATGGTGCGGATGCCGACCTTAAGGGTATAGTGATCCTCGCCGGCCTGAATGCTCAAATCATACAGGTAGGGGTCCGTGTCCGACCAGAAGCGCGCGCCGCTCACATGCAGCTCGGCGTTGGCCGCGCCGTCCTGGAAGGAAAGATTTTCATCCCAGGTCTGGCTGCCGCCGCTGAGCTGGACGGCGCCTTTTACCGTCACAGGTGCATTCAACATTACCCGGACGGCGACCCTGCCACCGGCCCCATGGATGCTCGTCACGACCGTCACATCCGCAATGTGCGTTTGCGGCACGCTGTACAGCACCACCGGGCGGTGGATGCCCGCGAAGGGGAAGAAGTCGAAGGTGGTGCGCGGGAAGCTGGCAATACCGCCCAGCGGCGAATCGATGTTGCCGGAAGGCACGCGGGCTGGTTTGAGGTGGTTTTCCACGCTGATGGCGATCGTGTTTTCTTGACCCCAGTGGATCTGATCGGTGATTTCAAAAGCAAAGGGCAGGTGACCGCCTTCATGCGAGCCAACTTTGCCGCCGTTGACATACACCGTCCCAAAATAATTGGCCGATCCAACCCGCAGAAAAACGCGCTGTCCCTGCCAGCCGCTGGGAATGTACGTGCGTTTGAAGTACCAGCTCAGGCCCAGGTAGTTATACAGGTCTTCATACTGTTCGTTCCAGCTGCCGGGGACGGCCATCGGGCGCGGCTTCTCCAGGCCGTTGAACCAGCCGCTCTGCTCCCCAACTTCCTCGGGGTCGGTCTGGAAATCCCAGATACCGGACAGGTCCAACTTGTTGCGAGCTTCATTTTGAATTGGGTACAACATGCTCTTTCTCCTTTGAAAGGAAGGCGCCACAGGGGAGCGGCGCTTTTATCGTTCGCCTGGCAAGATACTTAAATCAAAAACCTACCTTACAAAGTTATTGTATAATGGGGAAGAATTCTCAACTGCTTTCCCATTATAAATATTTTTTGAGAGGTTGCCATGAACGATCAGAAACCCGAGAAGGTTCAGCCAATTTCCCTTGCCTGGCACGCGTTGAACGGGGAGGATGTCCTCCACCAGCTAAATGCGCAGCCGCTTGGCCTATCCACCCAAGAAGCCGAGGCGCGCCTGGCGCAGTATGGTCGCAATGAGCTAAATGAGAAACCCCGACCTTCATTCTTTCAACTGGTGATCGCGCAGCTCAATAACTTTGTCGTCATCCTGCTCATCGTTGCATCGATCGTATCCGCGCTGTTAGGCGATTGGGTCGAAGCCGGGGCAATCATGCTGATCGTGGTTCTCAATGCCATCCTGGGTGTGGTCCAGGAAAGCCGGGCCGAAGAAGCCCTGGCGGCATTGAAGAAAATGGCATCCCCCGAGGCGCAGGTACTGCGCGACGGTCACCGCGGGAACGTGCCGGCCAGCGAGCTGGTGCCCGGCGATATCGTCTTTCTGGAAGCCGGCAATTTCATCCCCGCCGACCTGCGGCTGATCGAAGCCATCAATCTGCGCGTGGAAGAAGCCGCACTCACCGGCGAATCGGTGCCTGTGCAAAAGAACGCCGCGCTATTACTGGATAAAGACGCCACGCTGGGCGACCGGAAAAATACCGTCTTCATGGGCACGGTAGTGAACTACGGGCGCGGGCGCGGCATTGTCGTTGAGACGGGCATGCATACCCAGCTCGGGTTAATCGCCGACATGCTCCAGCAGGTGGAAACCGAGGAGACTCCCCTGCAAGCCAGGCTAGACCAGTTGGGCAAGGTGCTTGGCATCGGCGCGCTGGCTATTTGTGGAGTGGTCTTTCTCCTGGGCCTGGTGCGCACGGGCGTATTTACCCAGGGGTTTACCACGCAGACCAGTGAAGCCCTGGTGGAAGCCTTCATGATTGCGGTCAGCCTGGCCATCGCGGCGGTGCCTGAAGGTTTGGCCGCGGTCGTCACCATCAGTCTGGCGCTGGGCATGCGCGAGATGGTGCGCCGCCACGCGCTGATCCGCCGGCTGGCCTCCGTCGAGACGCTCGGTTCAGCGACCATCATCTGCTCGGATAAAACCGGCACCCTGACCCAGAATATGATGAACGTCACCCGCATATGGGTGGATGGGCAGTCGATCGAAGTGACTGGCAAGGGCTATGAACCGGTCGGCGATTTCTTCATTGGCGACCGAAAAGCGGATCTGTCCAAATACCCGGGCGTCACCACGGTGCTGTGGTTAAGCGTCCTGAACAACGATGCGGTCTTAGAACCGGTGGTTGGCGAAGGATCTTCCACCTACCGGATTATCGGCGACCCCACCGAAGGCGCGATGCTGGTAGCCGCGGCCAAAGCCGGCGCTGAACTGGAGGAGCTGGCCGTCGCATACCCGCGCCATAAAGAAGTCCCCTTTGACTCAGCCTTGAAGCGCATGTCGACGCTGCACAAGATTACCTGGATTAAGGATGAAGGCCCATCTCCATTCCACGATGATACCCACTTGAATTCGCACGTGGTCACCGTCAAGGGCGCGCCGGATATGGTGATGCAGCTCTGCACGGACTACCAGACCCTGGATGACAAGGTTCGCCCGATGGATCAAGGCATGCGCGACTGCATCAAAGACGCCATCGAGAATATGACTCAGGATGCCCTGCGCGTCTTGGGCTTTGCCTACCGCATCGAGCCCGATGCCCCCGAAGAATTCAGCCGCGAATTTGCGGAAAAGCGCCTGGTCTTTGCCGGCCTGATGGGGATGATTGACCCGGCCCGTGTGGAGGTCAAACCGGCGCTGGAGAAGGCGCGCAGTGCAGGCATTCGCACGGTGATGATCACCGGCGATTATCCCAACACGGCCCGCGCGATTGCCAAAAGCATCACCCTGCTGCGTCCTGGGCACAACGTGATGACCGGCGCGGAACTAAACGAAATCGACGATTTCACCCTGGCGCAGGTGGTGAAGACCACGGATGTCTTCGCCCGCGTTTCACCCGAGCATAAGATGCGCATCGTGGACGCGCTGCGCGCCAACGACGAAGTGGTCGCCATGACCGGTGACGGCGTCAACGATGCCCCGGCCATCAAGCGCGCCGATATCGGCGTCGCCATGGGCATCACCGGGACGGATGTGGCCAAAGAAACCGCCGACATGGTGCTGACCGATGACAACTACGCCAGCATCGTCTCGGCGGTCGAGCAGGGACGCGTGATTTACGCCAACATCCGCAAGTTCGTCTTCTTCCTGCTCTCCTCCAACGTGGCCGAGATCATGATCATTTTCCTCGCCACCCTGGCCGGGCTGCCCACCCCGCTGACCGCCATCCAGCTGCTGTGGCTCAACCTGCTCACCGACGGCGCGCCGGCCCTGGCGCTGGCGATGGAAAAAGGCGACCCGGATATCATGGAGCGCCAGCCGCGGCCAAAGCGCGAGTCGATTGTCAACAGCTCGATGCGTCTGGGGATCATCGTCCAGACCATCGCCCAGACCGGCGCGGTGTTAGGCGCCTTCCTCCTGGGGCTGTACTGGCACCTCGACCAGAGTATGCCGGCCGGGGCCAATGCGTTCTTGTATATCCTCCAGCACGACTGGCGCGGCATCGATGTGCAGACGGCGGAGACGATGGCCTTTGTGACCCTCTCGCTGTGCGAGCTGTTCCGCGCCTACACCGTGCGCTCGGAACGGGTTTCCATCTTCCGCCTGGGGGTCTTTACCAACAAATATATGCAGTACGCGGTGGGGGCTTCCATCCTCCTGCTGCTGGTGGTGATCAACGTGCCCTTCTTCCAGCCCATTTTCAACACCCACTTCCTGGCGTCCAATGAATGGCTGTTTGTGCTTGGTTTGGCCCTCATCCCCGCAATTACCGAAGAGTTCACCAAGCTGTATTTGCGGAAAACCAACCGCTAACTTCCTGGCAAGACCGGCGGAGATAATGCGGAGGATTGGCCTGCGTGGCGGGCCAATCCTCCGCTTGTATTCTCCCGCCCCGCGCCGAGAGGAAAGGTTATTCGCTCTGGCTGACCAACACCTTGTCGACGCGCATCCCGTCCATGTCCATCACTTCATATTTCCACCCGCAGCATTCGAAGGTTTGGCCTGGCTGAGGCACAGACCCAATCATCGTCATCACAAAACCGCCCACGGTCTGGTACCCGGCGCGGATTTCTTCGGGCAGTTCATCGATGTCGAACAGCTTCTTGAACTCGTCGATGCGCATCATGCCCTCCACCAGCCAGGAACCGTCCTCGCGCTGCACCGCCTCGGGCACCACTGGCTCGCCGCGCTCGGAAATGCCCCCCACGATGGCTTCCATCACGTCGAACAGCGTCACCATCCCCAGCAGACCGCCGTACTCGTCGATTACCAGGGCCAGGTTGCCAAAAGCGCCTTTCAGCAGTTCGAGTACTTCAAAAGCAGGCATGCTTTCCGGGATAAATACCGCCGGCTGGATCTCTTGATGCAGCTCAACCGCCACCCGTTCGGTGACCCGCGCCAGCACATCCTTCCCGCGCAGGATACCCTGCACGTTGTCCAGGCTGCCGTTCGCGGTCGGGAAGTGCGTATGCGTGCTGTTCATCATGCGCTGCAAGTTCACCTCAAACGGTTCTTCCAGGTCCAGCCAGTCGATATCCGTGCGCGGCGTCATCAGCGCGCCGGCGCGCAGGTCGCCCAGGCGAAAGACCGACTCGACGATATCCGTCTCGGTCTCTTCGAACATCCCCGCCACCTCGCCCTGCTCCATCAACCCGGTGATCTCCTCGGGGGTCACCGATAAATTATTGTTATGTTTCACCCGCAGCAGGCGCAGCACGCCTTCGGTCGATATGCTCAACACCCAGATCAGCGGGCGGCCCAGCACTGCCAGAAATTTCATTGGCCGGGCCACGGCCGCGGCGATCCCTTCCGGGTTCGACATCGCCAGCCGCTTGGGCACCAGCTCGCCGATGACCAGGGAAAGATAGGTTACCATCAGCACCACAATCCCAAGCGCCACGCCATGCGCGTACGGGCGCAGTACAGGCGACTGCCTGACCAGGTATTCCAGATCACCGGTCAGCCCGGCCCCGCCCAGCGCCCCGGCCAGGGTGCCGATCAGGGTAATGCCAATCTGCACGGTGGAGAGAAAGCGATTAGGCGATTCAGCCAGGTCGAGCGCGGCCCTGGCCCGCTCGTCGCCGTCCTCGGCGCGCTGAAACAAGCGCACCTTGCGGGAAGACACAACTGCCAGTTCAGCCATTGAGAAGATCCCATTGGCAACGACCAGAATAAAAATGATCCCCAATTGGGCCAAAAAATCGCTCAGCAGATTCATTCGGCGTTTCGTTCCCCCGCTTCAATCACCTTTTCTTAGACTCCCCCACCTGTAACAGCGCTGATGATTTCCCGCGCCATGCTTTGCAGTTCCTGGCTCTCCTCGTCATCATGTTCCAGCGAGCGCCAATATGTTTCCAGCAAATCCAGCGGCGTCAGGCTGCTGATGGTCACGTCATTGGGCAGGCGCAGGCGCACTTCGCGTTGCGGCCGGCGCACCAGGTGGAATTCAAAACACGACTCGGCTTTTTTGCGCAGCTCCGCTTCGTTGATCAGCTGCTCCCACTCGACCGGATATTCGATCACCAGGCGCACAATCGCGCCCTCCAGCTCCTCCTCCGGCGGGAGCGAGGCCAGCAGCCCGGCCTGGATCTCCTCCGCCGATACCAGCCGCGCCCGGCAGTCGATAAACCGCCGCCCGGGCAGCTTGCGCCACTCCACTTTTGTATCCTTGCCTGGCTCAATATCGGCGATGACGAAATACTTATCGTCGTCGATCTCACCAAAATCGACCCGCTCGATCGATCCGGGGTAAATCACCGGCGGCTGGCGGTCAGGGTTCAAGTTCTGCGGCTTGTGGATATGCCCAAGCGCCACATAGCTCAGGCGCGGGTCGCGCACCAGCGAGCCGGGCAGCACCAGGTCGCTGCCCAACATGACGCAGCGTTCCGCGCCAAAGACCGCCCCCTGTACCGAAGCGTGCGCGGTGAGCACCAGCGGCAGGGCCGGGTTGCGGCGCTGCTCCATCCAGATGTTCACCAGCTCGACCATGCGCCCTTCCAGCTCCTCGTATACCTTGCCCGGCTCGGCGCCGGTCAGTTCGAGCATACCCATCAGGCCGGAACGCGAAATCCACGGCAAGGCGATCAACTGCAAAGGCAGATCTTCCAGCTCGTTCGGGCTCAGAAAGTTGGGTTTGGAAAGCACGTGGATATGCGGCACCGGGATGGTTTCGAATTCCTGCATGGCGTGCGCCCGCCCGGTAGCCGGCGAGATATCGTGGTTGCCGATCAGCAGGAAAGTCGGGATGCCCGCCTGCGACAGGCGCACGATCCGCCGGCCCCACTCGCGCTGGAAAGTCGGCACCGGCGTGCGGTCTTTGTACGCATCCCCGGCAAACAAAACCATATCCACATGCTCATCGATGGCCGTATCCACAATCATATCCAAAGACTTGAGGAAGTCCTGGGTGCGCATGGGCAGCCCGCTTTGCGGGTCATGCCGCCCGTGCGTGGCGATATCGATATGCGCGTCAGCAAAATGCAAAATCCGTGTCACAAAAAACCTTTCTGGAAGAAAAACCTACCGCAAAGACGCAAAGCACGCTAAGAAAAAATTAAATATTTTTAAATCTTTTTCTTCTTTGCGTCCTTTGCGTCTTTGCGGTTAAATTCTTACGGTGTCGCACCCAACAACTGCAGCATGGCAATGGAGGGGTTGAAGTTGGGATGGTATTCCAGGCTCTTGCGCAAATCATCAATCGCGCCCTGCACATCCCCGGTCTGCGATTTGGCGCGCGCGCGCCAGTAAAAGCTCTCCTCCAAATACGGCTCGCTGGCCCCCTGGATGGTTTTATCCGCCAGGTTGATCACATCCTGCAGCCGCCCGGTATTGAAATATGCGAAATAGGGCCCGGTCTGGTACCACACCACCCGCCAGGGGCGTTTGTCAGCCGGCAGCGCGGCATACAGCCGGAAGGCCTCATCAAAAGCCTCCGCGGCGCCCGTATAATCCTGCAAATTCACCAGCGCTGACCCGCGATTATACATGGCAAAGAACTGGTCCTGGCCCAGCAGGTCCACCGCTTCTTCCGCGGCCGTCTGCGCGGCAATGTGGAAAGCGTTGCTCTCGTCGGCATACGGGCCAAGCAGCGCCAGCACATCCCCTTCTCGTTCGGGCGGGTATACCACCAGGAAAGTGTAAGTGAAAGAGCGCCAGCCCGTGACCATCACCTCATACGTCTCGGTAAAATGATCGCCGCCTTCCTCGAAAGAGTCCTTCACCTGGAACTGACTTTTGGCGTCGTCATAGCCGTACACCACCTGGTAATGGCCCATCCACGAGACCTTGCCCGTCAGGTCGCGCAGGTACACCCCGCGCTCTACGATGGGCGGGAAACCGGCGGAAATGAGGCGCTTGATCACCTCTGGCGTCCCTCCCAGGCGCACCAGCGCGCGCAGCCCGGTCTGGGTGTTGACGAAGTCGGCCAGCTCATAAGGCATCACGTTCTTGTCTTTGGGGAACGGCTTCACGTACCCCGATACATCCTCCCGCGCGCCGGGCCAGCCCCAGAACTTCAACGCCATGGTCAGGTTGGCCGGGGCGCAGTTATTAAAACCATAATGCTGGTCCACATAGGGCATGCTGTCTTGCAGCGCGGACTCCGGCAGCGGCGGCAGCGTCGCCGTGGGGGCAGCCGTGGGTGCGTCCGCCTGGAGCGTGGCTGTCGCGGTCGTTTCCGGAGTCGGTGTCGCCTGCATCACGATCTGCGTCAGCGTGGCGCGCACGATTGCCGCTACCTGCACATCCGGTTGCGGCTGAAAGACCGCCTCTTCCGGCGGGTTCAACGTATAGAACACCCGCAGGCGCAGCTGGTCAAAACGATACAACACCCGCTCCTGAATGGGCGGGATCAGCATCAACAGGCCCCCCAGCACGAAAATAGCCAACGCGGCCAGGATTAACTTTTGCCACAGTTTCATATTAAGAGAAATTATACCAGGAAACAAAGCAGCGGTTTTGACCCGCGTTGCGGGTCAAAACCGCTGCAAAACTTTAAGCGCTGTTACTCTTCCTTGAATTCGCCTTCTACCACGTCGCCTTCATTGTTTGGGCGTTCCTCTGGACCAGCTTGCGCCTGCGGCTCGCCTTGCGGCTGGGCCTGCTGGGCAGCCTGGCCCATCTGGTTGGCAGCCTGCTGCAGTTCTTCCGTCATGCGGCGGATGCGCTGGGTATCGTCACTGTTGACCGTCTGGCGCAGTTCGCTGATGCGCCGTTCCATGTCGCCGCGCATCTCACTGGGCAGCTGCATACCCATTTCGTTCATCTGCTTTTCCACCTGGTACATGGTCGCGTCGGCGGTATTGCGCGCGTCCACCAGTTCGCGCTGGCGCTGGTCGGCGGCCTCATTCGGCTTTCGCCTCGTTGACCATGCGCTCGATGTCGTTCTTGTCCAGGTTGGTCGAAGCGGTGATGGTCACGCGCTGCTCCTTGCCGGAAGCCTTATCCTTGGCCGACACGTTGAGAATGCCGTTGGCGTCGATGTCAAAGGTCACCTCCACCTGCGGCATGCCGCGCGGCGCGGAGGGAATGCCTTCCAGGCGGAAGCGGCCCAGGCTCATATTGTCGCCGGCCATCGGGCGCTCGCCCTGCAGCACGTGCACGTCCACCGCGGTCTGGTTATCCTCGGCGGTCGAGAAGGTCTCGGCCTTGCGGATCGGGATGGTGCTGTTGCGCGGGATCAGCGCGGTCATCACGCCGCCCAGCGTTTCGACACCCAGCGAAAGCGGGGTCACGTCCAGCAGCAGTACATCCTTCACCTCGCCGCCCAGCACGCCCGCCTGGATGGCCGCGCCAATCGCGACTACCTCATCCGGGTTGACGCCCTTGTTGGGCTCTTTGTTGATCTGCTTGCGCACGAAATCCTGCACCATGGGCATGCGCGTCGCGCCGCCCACCAGCACTACTTCATTGACATCCCCCGGCTTCAGGTTGGCGTCTTTCAGCGCCGCCTCGAAGGGGCCCCTCAGGCGCTCCACCAGTTCATGCGACATCTGCTCGAACTTTGAGCGCGTCAGGCGCAGCTGCAGGTGCTTGGGACCGTTGGCGTCCGCGGTAATGTAGGGCAGGTTGATCTCGGTCTCCATCATCGAAGACAGTTCGATCTTGGCCTTTTCCGACGCTTCGCGCAGGCGCTGTAGTGCCTGGCGGTCGCTGCGCAGGTCGATGCCCTGCTCCTTCTTGAACTCATCCGCGGCCCAGTTGGTGACTACCTGGTCCCAGTCGTCGCCGCCCAGGTGCGTATCACCCGAGGTGGAGAGGACTTCGACCACGTTATCGCCCACTTCCAGGATGCTCACGTCAAACGTACCGCCGCCCAGGTCAAAGACCAGGATGCGCTCGTTGGTTTTCTTATCCAGGCCGTAAGCCAGCGCCGAAGCGGTTGGCTCGTTGATGATGCGCAGAACTTCCAACCCGGCGATCTTGCCCGCGTCTTTGGTCGCCTGGCGCTGCGAGTCGTTAAAATAGGCCGGCACGGTAATCACCGCCTGCGTCACCGGTTCGCCCAGGTACGCTTCGGCGTCTGCTCTTGAGCTTGCCCAGGATCATGGCCGAGATTTCCTGCGGCGTATACTCCTTACCGGTCGCGGGAATCTTCACCCGCGCGTCGCCGGCGGCCGCTCGCGATGACCTGGTACGGTACCATCTTGCGCTCCTGCTCCACGTCGTAATACCGGCGGCCCATAAAGCGCTTAATCGAGTAAACGGTATTCTCGGAGTTCACGATGGCCTGGCGCTTGGCAGGTTGGCCGACCAGGCGCTCGCCGTTTTTGGTAAAGGCTACCACCGAGGGGCACCAGCCGCGAGCCTTCCGCGGATGGGATCACCACCGGCTCGCCGCCTTCCATCACAGCTACCACACTGTTGGTCGTCCCGAGGTCGATACCGATAATCTTTGCCATATCTCACTCCTTTTCTGAACAAAAACCTGCATCATAATTTCAAACGTATCCTGATCATAGCCCGAAAATACAAGAGGAACGTTAACGAAATATACGAAATATATCAAGATAATCGTACCCACGGGCTCCTGCCCAGACAATTAAAACCATTGTGATATACTTATTATAGAATTATCGTAGGAAGGTAAACGCCCGGCGTTCCACCATTCCCGCATACGGCAGAGGCAGAAAGGGAGAATATCCATGCCTGATCGAAACATAATCGTGATCGGCGCTTCGGCTGGAGGGGTGGAAACGCTAATCCAACTGTGCAAAAAGCTGCCAAGAACACTGCCGGCGACCCTCTTTGTCGCGATCCATTTTCCAAAAAATACCCCCAGCCTGCTCCCGCGCATCTTGACCCGGGCCGGCAAGCTGCCCGCCATCCACCCGGAAAACGGCGAGGTGATCCAGGAAAACATGATTTATGTGGCGCCAACCGACTACCACATGGATGTGAATCCCGGACGCATCCGCCTCTCCCGCGGGCCGCGAGAGAATGGTTACCGCCCGGCTATCGACCGCATGTTCCGCACCGCCGCGCGCGCCTATGGTCAGCGCGTGGTTGGCGTCGTCCTCTCCGGAATGCTCAGTGACGGCGCGCTGGGCCTGCAAACCATCCAGGAAGCCGGCGGTCTGGCCATTGTCCAGGACCCGCAAGAAGCCCTCTACCCCGGCATGCCTGAGAATGCGCTGCGCAGCGTCACCGCCGACGCGGTCCTGTCCCTGGCCGGGATTGCCAACCGCATCATCCAGCTGGCCGAGGAACCCGCCCGGTCCGAACCATATGACTCCCCACTCGATGTTTCCGAGCAGGCCCAAACCGACCAGGAAGCCTACCGGCTGGCAAAAGATAATAACAATAACCCGCGCTCGCTGCTCACCTGCCCTTCCTGCGGTGGGGTGTTGTGGGAAATGCAGGAGGGCAGCCAGAAAATGTACCTGTGCCAGACCGGTCACCGCTTCTCACTGGAAAGTATGTTCGAGCACCAATCCAACGGCACGGAATCCGCCCTTTGGTCAGCGCTGCGGGTATTGGAAGAGCGCGTCACCCTCACCCGCCGGCTGGCTGAAATGTCGGCCAAACAGGGCCACTCCCACTCCTACAAGCGCTTCCTGGATGTCTCCCAGCAGGCCGAGCAGGATGCCAGCGCGATCCGCGAAATCCTGGAACGGGCGAACCGTCCCAGCCTGGAGGACCTGCCCGATATTGGAACAGAAAGCGAATTGCCAGACCAGCCCGGCAAGGGGGCGCTGAAGGAGAACTCCGATTGATGCACTTTCCAACCGCGGGTACCTCCTATGATCTGGTGGCTCTGGCCTCTTCTGCTGGGGGACTCAACGCCCTGACCGAGGTGCTCAGCGCGCTGCCCGCCAGTTTTCCGGCAATGATCGTTATCGTCCAGCACATGCTGCCCACCCGCAAAACAATGCTGCCCGAACTGCTCAACTACCGCACGCAGATCCCCATCAAACTCGCCGAAGAGCACGACTTGCTCCAGCCCGGCATGGCCTATGTTGCCCCACCCGATTTTCACCTGCTGGTTAACCCGGATCAGACCCTCTCGCTCTCCCACAGCGTACGGGAAGCCTACGTCCGCCCATCCGCCGATGTGCTGTTTCGCAGCGCCGCCGAAAGCTTCGGCGCGCGCGTCATTGGCGTCATCCTCAGCGGCACGGGCAAAGACGGCAGTTCCGGCGTGTGCGCCATTCATGCCGCGGGCGGGCACATTATTGTTCAAAACCAGGAAACATCGGATTACTACGGCATGTCTCAATCCGCCATCCTCACCGGCTGCGTGGATGATATTCTGCCTCTAGAACAAATTCCGGCCGCCTTGCTAAATCTTGTACGCACAGGCTCTCCCCCATGACCAACCCAGAACTCGATAACCTGTTGGAATTTATCCGCATCAGCCGGGGATTTGATTTTTCCGGCTACAAGCGTTCCACGCTGGAGCGCCGCCTGTTGAAACGTCTCCAGCAGGTGGGCATCAAAAGCTATCCAGAATATATCGAATATCTGGAAGTGCATCCCGAAGAATTTACCCAGCTTTTCAATTCGATCCTCATCAACGTCACCAGCTTCTTCCGCGATACCGCCACCTGGGAGTTTTTAGAGCACGAGATTCTTCCGCCGCTGATCGAAAACAAGCATCCGCAGGAGCCAATCCGCGTCTGGTCGGCCGGCTGCGCTTCTGGTGAAGAGACCTACGGCATCACCATGCTGCTGGCCGAACAACTTGGCCTCGAGCGCTTTAAAGAACGGGTGAAGATCTACGCCACCGACCTCGACGAAGAGGCGCTGGTCGCCGCCCGTCAGGCCAGCTACCCGGAAAAAGATTTGGAAAGCATGCCGTCCGCATACCTCGAAAAATATTTCGAACGCGGCAGTGGGCGGTATGCCTTCAATAAAGATCTGCGCCGTTCGGTGATCTTTGGCCGTCATGATCTGATCCAGGATGCGCCCATCTCGCGCATCGACCTGCTCCTGTGCCGCAATGTGCTCATGTACTTTAATGCCGAGACGCAGGCGCGCATCCTGGCCCGCTTGAATTACGCACTCAACGAGGATGGCTATCTTTTCTTAGGCAAAGCGGAGATGCTGCTCACGCACGCCAATCTGTTCACCCCGGTTTCGCTGAGAAACCGCATCTTCCGCAAAGTCTCCAGTGTGCACCCCCGCGGCCGGCTGGTCGGCCGGCCTGAGGGCGGCAACGGCGATATCCACGAGCCGCTCAACAACCATGCGCTCTTGCTGGAACGCCTGTATGATACGGCTTTCCGCACCGGCCCGGTAGCGCAGATCGTTCTGAATGCCGAGGGCCTCCTTTTGCTCGCAAATGAAAAGGCATGCAGCCTGTTCCACCTGGAAGCGCGCGACCTTGGCCGGCCCTTCCAGGACCTGGAAATCTCCTACCGCCCGGTGGAGCTGCGTTCGTCCATCGAACGGGCCTATGCGGGCGGTAAACCGGTCATCTTGCGCGAAATCGCCAGCCTGCTGAACAACGTGGACTGCTATCTGGATGTGATTATAACGCCGCTCAGCAATGGCAGCGGCGGGTGGAATGGCATCAGTATCGCCTTCCAGGACGTCACCGACCACAAGCGCTTGCAAGGCCAGCTCGAACAGGCCAATCAGGCGCTGGAAACAGCTATGGAAGAGCTGCAAGCCACCAACGAAGAGTTAGAAACTACCAACGAGGAGTTACAGTCCACCATCGAGGAACTGGAAACCACCAACGAGGAGCTTCAGGCCACCAACGAAGAGTTGGAAACGATGAACGAAGAGCTGCAATCGACCAACGAAGAGCTGGAAACCATGAATGACGAGGTCATCCGGCGCTCGGAAGAGCTCAACCTGGCCAACGCCTTCCTCACCTCCATCCTCTCCGGCCTGCGCAGCGCGGTCATTGTCCTGGACAACGATCTGAAGGTATTGATGTGGAACCAAAAGTCAGAGGAACTTTGGGGGCTGCGCTCGAACGAGGCTATCGGGCATAACCTGTTTGCCCTCGATTTTGGTTTGCCGGTCGATCTGCTAAAGGCACCCGTGCGCCAGGTACTTTCCGGCGAAACCGAGCATCTCAACACCGAGATGACCGTTACCAACCGGGTTGGGCGGCAAGTCCATATCCTGATAACCGTCACCGCCATGCGGTCCGACCAGAAGGAGATCCGTGGAGCGATCGTTTTAGTCGACCAGGATGGAAACATCGGCGCAGGGTAGGAGAAGTAGACGAATGAAAGATCCAATCGAGGAAGCTCGCCAGCAGCTGTTCAATATTCTCAATAAAGAAAAGCAAACCAATGCGTTGGGTGAGTTTTCTGTCGCTGAAACAATGGAATCTTTTTCGGAAATTTTCGAAGAGCTGCACGTCGCCGAGCAAGAGCTGCGCCAGCAGAACGAAGAACTTGTTGAGACGCGCCAACGGATCGAGGATGAGCGGCAGCGTTACCAGGAGCTGTTTGAATATGCCCCAGATGCCTACCTGGTCACCGATGAGAAAGGTCTGATCCAGGCGGCCAACCAGGCCGCCGGCGAGCTAATAAACGTCCCGAGCGCCTTCCTCAGTGGGAAACCCTTCCTGATCTTTATCAGCGAAGATGATCTCATCGCAATTAGTAAAATTCTGCGCGGCGATGAAACAGTGCATGACAAAGAAATCGGCGTTCGCCCGCGGCACGGCAAGCGGGTATATGTATCGGTTACCACCAACCGGCTGCCTGGCAAGAACAACCAGCCGGCGCAAATCCGCTGGGTCTTGCGCGATGTCACTGAGCGCCGCAAAGCGCTGGCCGCGCTAGACGCTTCCGAAGAACGTTTTCGCACCATTTTTGACCAGGCGAAACTGGGCATCGTCCTGCTCGATCAAAAAGGGATGATTACCCGCACCAACCCCGCGTTTCTGGAAATGCTGGGTATCCAAAGCTCGGCGCTGCCCGACCATTTTTTTGCGCTGCTGGAAGACCCGCAAGATGGGCCGCCCTTCACCCAGGCCTTTCAAGCCGTTGTCAGGGGCAAGCAGCCGGTTTCCTACCAAAAAATCCGCCTGAAGGGCGGCGAGGGCCGCACCCTGTGGGCGGGCGTCACGCTCTCCCCCATGCGGAATGACCAGAACCGCGTTCGATTCGTCGTTGCTATGGTGGAGAATATTACCGCGGAACACCAGGCCGGTGTTGAGCTGGTTGAGATGCGCCGCCGCCTGCTGGAAAGCGGCGAGGCGGAACGCCTGCGCCTGGCCCAGGATCTGCACGATGGGCCTATGCAGGATCTGTATGGGGCCGTTTTTCACCTGAACAACCTCCCCGGCCTGGAAGGCAACCCGGAATCCGAAGCCAGGATCAAAGAAATCCAGGAGATCCTCAAACGGGTGGCTGGCACCCTGCGCGCCATTTGCGGCGAGCTGCGCCCGCCTACTCTCACCAACCTGGGACTGGAGCGCGCCATTCGTTCGCACGCCGAGCAAATCCAGGATCTGCACCCGGAAATCACCTTTCAGCTCCAGCTCACGCACGAAGGTCAGGTGCTTCCCGCGGATATGCGCATGGCGCTCTTCCGCATTTACCAGCAGTGCATGACCAACGTTCTGCGCCATGCCCAGGCCAGCCGCGTGATGATCTCCTTCCATGTGGACGACCGCGAGGCGGTCCTGGATATCTGGGACAACGGCAAGGGCTTTACCCTGCCGGAAAAGTGGGTCGAGCTGCTGCGCGAGGGTCATTACGGGCTGGCAGGCATCGCCGAGCGGGTAGATGCCATTGGCGGGGTCTTGAAGATCGATACCAGACCCGGCGCCGGGACGCTGGTACACATCGCCGCGCCGCTGGCGGAGCATACAGAAAATATTGCCCGTAAATTATAGATAAAAATAGTAACTCTTTTAATCTAGTTCCGGCAAAATAGTGTTATACTTTTTCTCTGGCGATAAAAAGGGGGAGGGAGACCTCTCTTTTTTTGCGCCAGCCCTAGGCTGCTACCGCAGCCTGCGGCCGCTTTGCGCGGCCTTAACCTCCTATGAATGCCGGATGACACCTAATAAAATATGGATGAACTGACAAGCTTGCTACTCCAGCGCGTCGCAGTTCTTCGCAGCCAGCTTAAAAGTGATAAATATTTGCCGCCGGTAGAAACGCTCGAATCCCTGATCGACAGCCTGGAACATGGGCTGGAGCGGGCGCATGCCGAGAGCGCCGCCCTGACGCGGGACAAAGACCGTCTCACCCGCCAGAACCTGGAACTGGTGCGCAAAAGCGAGCTGCTCATGCAGCAGCGCGAAACCCTCCAGCGCCAGAACCAGAAACTGGAACGGGAGTGTAAAACCCTGGAACGGCACAACACCAACCTGCTGCGCCAGAACAGCCAGGTGGAGCATCACAATGCCGCGCTGGAAGAAAGCCGCGCCGCGCAAGAGGCTGAAAAGCAGCGTTACCGCGACCTGTTCGAATTCGCTCCAGAAGCCTGCCTGATCACCGACCACAGCGGCATTATTCTGAATGCCAACCACTCCGCGGCTGAAATGTTCCAGACCAAACAGCGCGAGCTGGTGGGCGGCAGCCTGCTGGCCTTTGTCGCCGCCCGGCACCAATCCCTGTTCATGACCCTGCTCACCCGCTTGCAGCGCGTGAAAGACATTGAGCTGACCATCCAGCCGCGCGGGCTGGTGCGCGGCAGGGGCCTGGACACCTCGCTCACGCTGACCACGTTTTACGCCGAGAGCGGGCGCCCATCCCTGCTGCACTGGCAGCTGCGCGATATCACCGAGCGCCGCCAGGCAATGGCGGCCCTGAATGCCAGCGAGCGGCGCTTCCGCGCGGTCTTCAACGAAGCCAGCCTGGGGATTGTTCTGCTGGACCTGGAAGGCAGCATTATCCGCTCCAACCGGGCCTTCCAGGAAATGCTCGGGTATGGCGAACAGGAATTGGTCAACCGCCCCTTTACCAGCCTGACCTGCTCGGAAGATGCCCCCATGGGCAGCGTGGGAATGATACTGCGCGAGAACAAGCAGGGTCATTTCTTTATCGAAAACCGCCTGCGCCGCCGGGATGGGCAGTATATCTGGACCGGCATTTCCCTATCCGCCCTGTGCGACGAGCAGGGCCAACCCCAACACGTGATGGGCTTGATTGAAAACATCACTGTCGAGAAACAGACCGCCGCTGAACTGGCCGAAATGCGCCGCCGCCTGCTGGAAAACGGCGAGTCCGAACGGTTGCGCCTGGCCCAGGAGTTGCACGACGGCCCCACCCAGGATCTGTACGCCGCTGCTTTCCGCGCCACCAATTTCAGCGACCAGGTGACCGACCCGGGCCAGCAGGAGAACCTGAAAGAGCTGCAGGACATGCTCAAGCAGGTCGCTAACACCCTGCGGGACGTGGTCGGCGAGCTGCGCCCGCCCACCATTGCCAACCTGGGGCTCGAGCGGGCCATCCGCTCGCACGCCGACCGGCTGCAAGAACAGCACCCCGCCCTGGAGCTAAAACTGCACCTCACCCGCGATGGTCAGATGCTGCCGCCCCACACCCGCCTGGCCTTCTTCCGCATCTACCAGCAGTGCATGAGCAATATCCTGCGCCACTCCCAGGCCGGCCAGGCCGTGGTCGCCTTCCACGTCGACGACACCGAAGCCTCCCTGGATATCTGGGACAACGGCAAAGGCTTCAACCTGCCCGGCAAATGGGTCGACCTGCTGCGCGAAGGCCATTACGGCCTCGCCGGCATTGCCGAGCGCGTGCAGGCCCTGGGCGGCACATTAAAGATCGAAACCAAACCCGGCGCCGGCACCCTGGTACACATAAGCGCCCCAAGAGAAGCTGGTGGGTAGGCGAGGGCAAAGCACCCGTATTCTCGTGATCCCGCGCAGAAACGATCCTTCCCTGCGTGCGCGCAACTACTGTTGCGGCGACCCTACGCAAAAACCGGTATTTTTACACATCATAATCCGCGGTTTCCCGCAGAAAGTGCCGTAGAGGGTTTTCCACAATATAACGGCGAATGTTCTCTAATTCGCGGTCGCCGCGGATCACATGTTCGTAATAATTTCGCTGCCAGGCTGGTAATCCTGGCGAACGGCGCATCCGGTTAATCTTCCGGGTTGTGATGGCTTTAAAGTTTTGGATAATCGCTCCCAGCGATCCAGGCAGCGTACCAGCAACTTGCTCCGAACCTCGCGCCTCCGGATCAGCCGTGTTTTCCAGGAACAGGATCGCATGCATGTGATCTGGCATCAGGATCCATTCATCGAGGGAAAAAGCAAAATGACTGGTCAGTTCCTGCCAGGTATACGCAACCACCTGCCCAACATCGTTCAAGCGAACCTGATCTTGTACCTGGAGCCCGAACAAATCTTCTCGCCTGAAAGCCGCCAGAGTCACATAATACGCCCCTGCCTGGCGATAGTCAAAATCATGCAACCGGATCGAGCGGCGGTGATAATTGATGAAAGGCATTTTATACTCTATGTCTTTTTTGCGATTTTATTGTAGGGGCGAAGCACCCAGGCTTAAACCTTTTCTATCCACATGCATCAAACACGGGTGCTTCGCCCTGCCCTAATACCATCCAATTATATATTCGATAAGGAATTTGATGATTATGGCTGGGCGAAGCAACCGTGATATGGTATTGATTTGGAGAACAGGTTCTGGCCTGGTTGCTTAGCCCCTACACAGAGTCCGAATTTCATCCTGCAAGCCTCCCCTCTCCCAATCCCCCGAACAACAGTATAATGAAGCCAGCATAGAAGGAGGATTGCATGCGAAGCCGGTTGATTTTATGGATTGTTTTGCTGCCAGCATTACTGCCTGCTCTGCTGGGAGCATTTCTCCCGGTGCATGCCGCGCAGGAACCCGGCGCACCGCTGGTAGTGGACCTGCGCTTCGAGGGTGCGCTGCACCCGGCCATGCTCGAGCATCTCAAACGCGCGCAGCAGATCGCGGAAAACCAGGGCGCCCAGGCCATCATACTCGAGCTGGATACCCCCGGCGGGGAAATTCAACTGATGAACCAGCTCGTCGAACGGATCCGCGCCAGCCAGATCCCGGTCGTGGTGTACATCTCCCCGCGCGGCGCGATGGCCGGCAGCGCCGGGACGATTGTTACCCTGGCCGGGCACCTCTCCGCCATGGCCCCCGAAACAACCATCGGCGCCGCCAGCCCGGTCGGCTCGGGCGGTGAAGATATCGGTACCACCATGCAAAGCAAAATCAAGGAGATGCTCAAGGCCACCGCGCGCACGCTAAGCGCAAACCGCCCGCCGGATGCGATCAAACTGGCCGAAAACATGATCGACAACGCCCGCGCCGTATCCACGGATGAGGCGCTGGAGGTCGGGCTGGTGGATTTCAAAGCCAACAATCTCTTCGACTTGCTCAACCAGATGGACGGCCGCCAGGTTGAGATCGACGGCGCGAAGCGCACGCTGCGCACCGCGGGCGCGCATATTACGGAAATTCCCCAAACCTTTATGGAAGAAATTCTGATGGTGTTGGCCAACCCCAACATCGCCTTCCTGCTCCTGGCGGTTGGAGTGCAGGCCATCTTGATCGAATTCTCCTCGCCCGGCGGATGGGTGGCCGGCTTTATCGGCGTGGTCTGCCTGCTGCTGGCGACCTATGGCATGGGCCTGCTGCCGGTCAACTGGTTTGGACTGTTGTTTCTGGCGCTGGCTTTCGCCCTGTTTATCCTGGAGGTTAAAACACCCACCATGGGCGGGCTAACCGCCGCAGGCGTGGCTTCGTTTATCATTGGCGCGCTGGTGCTGTTCAATTCGCCGAACGTGCCTTCTTTCCAGCGCGTTTCCGTCCCCCTGGTGGTTGGCACCGGCCTGGTCACAGGTCTGCTATTCTTTATCATCGTCGGCTTTGCCATCCGCGCCCAAAAAGCGCCCGTCCGCATGGGCACCAAATCCCTGCTCGGGCAGGTGGGCATTGTCAACACCGCCCTGAACCCGGTCGGCACCGTCCAGCTAGGCTCCGAGCTGTGGACCGCCGTCCTCGAAGACGGCAGCTCGCCAGCCCCCAAAGGCTCCCGCGTCGAAGTGGTGTCGATGGATAGTCTGCGCATCCGCGTGCGCAAAGTAGACGGAAAATAATATTGAGGTTCTATGCCACCCACACCCTCACGCAGCCAAATCGTAACCCATCCCGACCGCGCGGTCACCGAAGATGCCTGGATCATCGCCTTCCTCCGCCGCGCGGGCATGGCGACCATCGCCACCGCCCAGGGCGAACAGCCCTTTATCAGCACCCTTTTGTTTGCCTACGACCAGCGCGCCCACGCCATTTACTTTCACACCGCCCGCCACGGGCGCGTATGGGAAAACATAAATGCCAACGCGCGCGCGGGTTCGCGCGTATGCCTTAGCGCCGCCGAGATGGGCCGCTTATTGCCCGCCGCCACCGCCCTCAATTTCTCCGTCGAATACCAGAGCGTGGTGGTCTTTGGCCCCGCCCGCCTGGTGGAAGATGCCGTGGAATCAGAACACGGCTTGCAGCTGCTGCTGGAGAAATACTTCCCCCACCTGCGCCCCACCCGCGATTACCGGCCCATCACCCCTGATGAGCTGCGCCTCACCGCCACCTACCGCCTGGACGTCGAGGAATGGTCGGGCAAGCGCAAGTCCGTGGCGGAAGATTTTCCCGGGGCGTTTACCTGGGGAGAGACACAATAAATCAGGTTCTCTCCAGACCCGCACCCTACCAAACCACATTTTCCTCCCTGCTCCACCCGGGCAATAATTGTACAAACCCCATCCAAATTTGTTTCCCTCCCCGAAATGCGGTAGAATCAACCCAAGTTTATTGTTATTGACGGAGTGATGTAATGCAACCTACCCGTGACCGGGTCGATCCCGAAAAAGTCGAAACCTCGCCCATCCGCCGCCCATCCTGGATCCGCGTGCGCGCTCCATCTGGCGAGACCTATGAGCAGCTCCAAAAGCTGATGCGCCAGAAGGCGCTGCATACCGTCTGCGAAGAAGCCGGCTGCCCCAATATGGGCGAGTGCTGGGGGGCCGGAACGGCCACCTTCTTAATGATGGGCGATATCTGCACCCGTACGTGCGGGTTTTGCGATGTAAAGCACGGCCGCCCGGCCGTAATGGATTTCCTCGAACCGGAGCGGGTTGCGCAGGCCGTCAAGGCCATGAACCTTAAACACGCGGTCATCACCTCGGTCAACCGGGATGAGCGCAAAGATGGTGGCGCGCCCATCTTTGCCATGGTGATCAACCGCATCCGTGAAATTCACCCCGGCTGCTCGATCGAAGTCCTCATCCCCGATTTCAAAGGCTCGGTCGAAGCGCTGCGTATTGTCGTGGCGGCGCGGCCCGAAATTCTCAACCACAACGTCGAAACGGTCCCGCGCCTGTTCAAAAAGGTCCAGCCTCAGGACCATTACGAATGGGCCAGGGCCACCCTCACCAACGCCAAAAAGATCGACCCGGATGTGCTGACCAAGTCCGGCATTATGGTTGGGCTGGGTGAGACGATGGATGAAATCAAGGATGTAATGCGCGACCTGCGCTCGTGGGGTGTCAGCATCCTGACCATCGGGCAGTATTTACAGCCCTCCCGCCAGCACCTGCCCATTGAACGCTACTACACCCTGGAAGAGTTTGCCGAGCTAAAGGAATTCGGACTGGGGATCGGCTTCCAATGGGTGGAAAGCGGCCCGCTGGTGCGTTCTTCATACCACGCCGCCGACCAGGTGCGCGCTTTAAGCGTGGTGCATCAACGCCTGTACGGGGTAACCACCGCCTGATCTTCTGGATCGGAAAGCGTGTCTGGAGCGCAGTCGTGCCCCAGACACGCTTTTTTTGTTTCCAGCTTACAGTTTCGAAATGCCAGTTAAAAGATATATCAAGCCATAACCGCTTCGCAAACGTTACAATGCTATAGAACGCGTCATTACAAACCCGGTACGGAAAAGGGGGCATTCAGGCCTATGCGTGGCAATTATCGAGACATGAAACGGATCTGCGCCAGAATCGGATTATTCAACAACGAGGAGCGGCATGAGCGAGAATGACCCGCGCAAGCCCCTGACCCAACTGCACCTGTACCTTGCCGGTCTCACCAGCATGGAGTGTAGAGGTTGCCAGGCCGGCTTGAAATCGGCCGCGAATGGCAGCGGGCGCGGCAACGGGCACAGTTCTAGCGGTCATAATTCGTTCCAGCCGTTGGAAAGCTACGTCCAGGCTGTTGATGAAGCCCTGCCCCTGGGTCTGCAAAAAGTACGCTTATGCGGCGGCGAGGCGCTGCTCTATCCCTACTGGGATGCACTGCTCGACCACCTGGAAAAACGAGCGCTGCGGGTGGTCATCGAAACCACCGGCCCCGGCCTCTCCGCTGAACGGGCCGCGCGCATTTCCCACCTGCCGCACGCGCGGGTGGTGTTTGGATGGGCAGGCAGCCTCTCCGAGCCCCAATCTGCCGCCCCGCCCGACCTCGCCATGGAGGCCGTCCGCCAGCTTTCCGCCGCCGGGGTCGCTCCACGAATTATTGTCCCGGTCACCCGGCCCACGATCCGGCACATCCCCGAAATCATCCGCGCGGCCGAACAGGCCGGGGCAAAATCCATTCGCTTTACCACTCCTCCGCAGGGGTACAATGCGCCAGGCCAGGTCAGCGAAGCATTGTCGGTTGAAGAAACCATAGCCATCGGGCGCAGAGTAGAACGCGAATTATCGAAATCCACCCATCTGCGCCTGGTTTTCGATCATCCCCCGGCTTTTCGCGGGCTGCAGCCACAGGCATGCGTGCAAGGCCAGGGCTACTGCGCCATCCTCAACCAGTTGAGCGTCTTACCGGATGGCTCCGTTGCCCTGTGCAGCGCCGCCGAAAGCATCCCCGAGCTGGTGTTTGGCAAAATCGGCAGCGATGCGCTGGAAGAAATCTGGAGCACCCACCCCATGCTGGTGACTCTGCGAGAAGGGATGCCCGACCGGCTGGAAGGCATCTGCGCCCGCTGTGTTATGAAAACCGCCTGCCTGGGCTACTGCGTCGCCGAAAATTACCTGCATTCGGGTTCGTTTTTCGGGCCTAACGAATTCTGCCAGGCCGCCGAGCAGGTGGGCCTGTTCCCCGCCGGCCGCATCATCGAAAACGCCTGGGACTGGTAAGAAGAAACCTAAATAAAAATAGCGTGGATGGCTCGCGACGCGGGCCATCCACGCTATTAATTTAATCCGCGGTTACTGCGGCCGTTATTACGGCGTTTGCAGGGTCTCGACTGGTACGACTGGTTTGATATCGTTGCCAAAGATCAACTGCGGGAAGACACCTTCAGGTGTAAAGATGAGTTTATCCGTGGCCTTGAGTGCCGAAGCGTTCGCCAGAGCCATCTGGTAGTTGTAGTAGTTGCTGTTTTTCCCGTACAGTTCCGCCAGGGCGATTTCCCGAGCCAGGTCGGCCTTGGCCCGTTCAATGGCCGCGGCTGCCATGGCGGTGTTGATTTCCAGGTCGCGCTGGGCGGAGAGCAGATCGTTGTTCTTCTGCGCTTCGATCACCTGCTTTTCGGCTTGCAGCTGGTTGCGGGTTAGCTCTGCCAGCACAGCCTTCTGCTTGGCCTCTTCTTGCGCGCGTGACTGTTCAACCCGGATGGCGGCTTCCTGCTCGGCTTTGGATGCTTCACCCTGGGCGATAGCCTTCAAGCGGTCTTGCTCGGCCTTTTCGGTTTCCAGGCGGCTCTTGGTAATCGCGTCCAGCAGCTGCTGCACTTCGGGCGAGAGGGTAACGTTCGGCAGCGTGACGTTGGAAACATCCAGGCCGTATGGATCGGACAGCTTGCTCAGCTCTTCATCGACGCAGTTGCGCAGCGAATCGCGCCCCGCGCCGATGATGCTCTCGCGGAAGGGCTTACCGCCCACACAGACTTTCATCGCCTGCGCCGCCAGGTCGTTCGCCACCTTCTGCAAGGCCTCATCGTTGGTATAGATATGCGAGTAGCGCGCCCAAAGAGCGGCGATGCGGTCGGCTTTGGCAAAGTCGGGGCGGAAGAAGCTGCCCGAAACGGTGACGCCAATACGCTGGTTATCTGAAGTGATCAGCTCCGCATCCGCGACGCTGAACTGGTACGCTTCGATGGAATACGTTTTCAGGTTCACGAACAACCCCAGGTCCGAGTACATACCCGGCGGCACGATGCGGGATATCTGCCCGCCGCGGATGATCACGCCGATCTGCCCCGGCTCGACCCGCTTAAACAGGTAAAAATGCTGCTGTGCAAAGGCGAGCAGGACAAAAAACCCCACGACGGCGATAAACAGCGTAACCAAAATTCGCACTGCCCGGTTTGAAACAGTTGGATTTCGCATGGCAATTCCTCTTCATTCGATTGAGAATCGGTGAAACTGAAACAAAAAACGGAATATTGATCGGTGTGATAAAACCACAGCCCATTATTTAAAATATACGCTAAACCCATCCTTTCGTTTCGTTTGAACTATCATACGGTCTGGAAAGCACCCCGACCCTCAGATAATCCTTGCATCCATGCCGCCAGCCTGTCTGGGCGTGTCGTCAGCTCCGCTGACGACACCGCGCCATCGGCCCGCGCCGTCACCCCTTTGACGGAAACGTGCCCCTATGAATGATCATTCTCACAAAATGGAAAACCAAACGTATAACTATTATAGATGAATTCGCCCGTTCTTCCCGGATCATTTTCGACTTGATAACCAACTGTCAGGTTTCCCGGCAGCTAGTACAGTCGGGCGCAAATATCTCGGCGGTTATTCGTTGTGTCCGCCCGACTGTTTTCGCCAATGAAATTGGCGCGTGCACGGCGCCGTACCGTAACCTTAGACCCATTTATGCCGTCGTGCACTAGGCCATCGTCTCCCAGCGCTCGGGGTGAACGCGGTGCTGGAGCGGCCTGCCCTCCAGGTAGGCCAGCACGTCTTCGCCGGTGAACCGGCCCTGGCGCAGGCGCGCCTCCAGGCTGTTGGCGGCCTGGTGGTGGATCAGCACGCAGTTTTCGAGTTGGAAGAAAGGCGAATCCACGGGCAGCGGCTCGGTGGGGTCGGTCACATCCAATAAAGCCGAGATCCGCCCGGTTTGCAGCTCGCGCAGCAGCGCCGGGTGATCGACCAGCACCCCTCGCGCGGTATTGACGAACAGCGCGCCGTCCTTCATCGCCTGGAAATGCTCGCCGCGCAGCATGCTGATCGTCTCTGGGGTGATCGGCGCGTGCAGCGAGACAATGTCCGCCCGGCGGAACAGTTCCAGCAGGTCCACACACTCGGCGTTCCAGGCCAGCGCCTGCTGCGCGGGCAGGTACGGGTCATACAGCAGGATCTTCACCCGCCAGGGCTGCAGCCAGTCCATCACCCGCCGTCCAATCGCGCTGGCCCCAATAATGCCCACCACGCTGCCCGGCAGCTCGTGCATGCCGGTGAAGGGAGGCGCGGGTTGGTGCGCGTGGTAGCGCGCGGCGCTGAGGAACATCTGCCGGCGCATGGCGATGATCGCCCCCAGCGTAAATTCCGCCACCGCCTCAGCCAGCGAGTCATTGGCGTGCGAAACCAGCACACCCCGCGCGAGCAAATCGCGGGTCAGCAGGTGCTTCACTGACCCGGCCGTGTGCGCCACCAGCCGCAAGGGCGAGCTTTCCGGCGACCAGTCCCGCAGCAGCTCGATCAGCGAAGGCGTTCCCCAACCCGTCACCAGCACCGCGGCGCGCTGCACAGCCTCCTGCACCACATCCAACGGCGGGCTGCCCGGGCCAGGCCAGCGTTCCACGCAGGCGTACGGCTCCCAGGCGGAAACGGTTTGCGCCAGCCCAAGCTGCTCGTACAGCTCAGGAGTAAGCGCGATATATACCAATGCTTTGGATGGCATGCAGATCTCTCCGGTTAATCCAGGCGCACGCACGCGTCTACCGCCAGCCGGAACATCAGCTCGCGGTCCTTGGCGCGGTCATACCAATCCCGGTTGTCCCAGCCCTCCGGGACAACCAGATCGCCCCCGTAAACTACCTGCCCAAAAACTACCTCGCGGAACTGGGCCACGGCGAAGAAAGCGGACGCTTCCATCTCCACCACTTCACAGCCTTCGGCGATGCGGCGGTCGCGCAGGTTGGGCGTCTCGCGGTAAATGGCGTCGGTGGTCCAGGCCTTCCCCAGGCGATAGTCGATTTCGAGCGCCTGGCAGGCAGCTTCCAGCGCGGCAACCGCCAGCGGGTGCGGCAGCGCTTCGCGGGAAGGGGGCATGTAGTGATAGGAGGTGCCTTCATCGCGCACCGCGGCCGTCAGGATCACCGGGTGCCCGGCGGCAATTTCCGGGCGCAAAACGCCGCAGCCGCCGCACGCGATGATCCGGCGCACGCCCAGCGCGATGATCTCTTCCAGAATACCGGCCGCCAGCGGCGCGCCCACGCCCGGGTGCGCCACCAGCACCTCGCGCACCCCGGGGCTGGTTTCGACCCGCAGCACGTACAGCGGGTGCCGGCCAATCTCCGAGCGGATTGCGCCGATCTGAGTCAAACGGCCTTCGTCGAGCAGCCCCTGGATGACTTCAGGGAAAAAGCACAACACCGCGCGCTGCGGCGCGGGACGCGAAACGGCCGGGCCAACCGGCTCGATGATCGCGGGGCGCTGGGGGTCATAGTCGAGGATCGGGAAGAGTTCCATGTTAGTGCAGGCTTTTTGCCAGTTCAGGGTTAATCAACCGGATGAGCCCTTCTACGAAATAATAATCGCCGTAGATCAGGCCGTGATCCAGCATGCCCTCTGGTTTGGACCGGGTGGCATGCATCAGTATGCTGGGTTCCAGGCTCGCCCGGCTGGAATAGTTTTGCCAGAGGGAACTAAGAATTCCTTCCGCGGCGCGGCTCCAGCGGCTCGCCAGCGCTGCATCCGGCTCGACGGCGGCCAGGTGGAGCAAGCCGCTCCCCAGAATGGCCCCCGCCGAACTGTCCCGCACATCATGCGGGATCAGCGGGCTGGAAAAGTCCCAAAACGGCACCTGGTCTTCGGGGAGCCGGTCGAGCGCATAGCCGGCCAGGCTGCGCGCCGTAGTCAGGAAGAACGGGTCTTGTGTGGTGCGGTAGCAGTCGGCGCAGCCGTACACCGCCCAGGCGTGCCCGCGGCTCCAGCAAGAGGAAGCGCTCAAACCCTGGTGGGTTTTCTGCTCGATAAAATCGCCGCTTTCCGGATCGAATTCCGCCCCGTGCGATGTGGAATAATCGGAGCGGACCTGGCGTTCCAGGCTGGTGCGCGCGTGCGCCAGCGCTTGTTCGCCAAAGATCGCCTCCCCGGTCTCCCGGCTGGCCCAGAATAACAGATCCAGGTTCATCATGGTATCGATGATGACCCTGCCGCGCATTACCGCCGGCGCGTTCAGCCCACCCCAGGCCTGGAAAAACTTGCCCTGTGGATTAAAGCGCAGCGTCATGGTGCGGGCAGCCTGGACCGCCGGTTGGGAAAGCGAGCTGTCGCCGGTGATGTTTGCGCCGAGGATGTGCGACAGCTCAAACAAGAACCCAAGATCGTGGGTGGTGGTATCATACTGGCGGGGCTGTAAGCGCGCGGCCCAGCGCCGCGCCTGCTTTTCCATCTCCAGTTCGCGCGTATACGCATACGCCAGCCACAACAGACCAACCCAATGCCCGCCGACCCAACCGCCATTTTCAACGCAAACCCACCGCTCTCCGCGGGTCAATTCGGGAAAATCAACTACCTGGAGCATGTTGCGGCTGATTTTTCCGACACTAAAAGCGAGTGCCTGTGAAACCCATTGACGATCCCCGGGGGTTGCCTGTGTACCAGGCGCGGTCAGGACGGAATTGTTTGGCATAATGGCTAATCCTATTTTGAATTCTTTTAGTTTGGCGGGCAATTTTACCCACCCTCTTCGGTAGGGCGGGCATCCCTGCCCGCCGCCTGCAAGGTAATGAAGGGCCGGAACTACTGTTCCGCAACTACTGTTCCGCAGCTACTGTTCCGCAGCTACTGTTCCGCCCTTGCCTTCCGGTCGCGCCAGCGAGAAACCTACGGTAATATGATTATAACAAAGCGCGGTAAATTGACTGTCCCCAATTCCACTTTCAATGCGAATAGTTAATAGAACCAGGAACCCAGCATGTCCATTGCAGCCAGGCCCGCGGACCCCCTAAATACCGATGACTTCTGCCAGGTATACGACCGGCATGTGGAGCGCATCTACCGCTACCACCTGGCCCGCACCGGCAGCGCCGTTGAAGCGGAGGAGCTGACCGCGGAGACCTTCTCCGCGGCGTGGGAGTCGTTTGGCGGCTTCCGGGCTGAGAAAACGGAACCGGGCAATCCCGCGAACGGGGTGGCCGCCTGGCTGGTTGGGATCGCCCGCCATAAGCTGGCCGACCATTTCCGCCGCAGCCTGTTCCGCGGAAAACCCCGCCTGGCGCCGCTAGAAACCGCCGGCCTGCTTTCAGCCCCGGAACCGACCCCCGAGGAGCAGGCCGGTCAGCGCCTGGAGCTGGCGCGCGTGGCCGCGGCGTTGCGCCGCCTCAACGCCGAGCGCGCCGAAGCGCTGGCGCTGCACTACTTTGCCGGGATGAGCCTCGCCGAAGCCGGCCAGGTGATGGGCAAAAGCGAGGAAGCCGCCAAGAAACTGGTGCAGCGCGGTCTGGCCGAGTTACAGCAAATGCTCCGGGTGGTCCCTGGCAGCAGCGGAAGGAAAAAATAATGGGTACCAACGCGCCCTTCGAAAAACAACAACCACCCGAGTTTGAGCGCCCGGCTCTCCAGCCCGACCTCCTGGATCTGGATGCCTCCCTGCGCCGCCTGTCTAATGAGACGCATCCCCGGCCGGTTTTTGTCGCCCGCCTGCGCGGCGATCTGGAGCAAAAAACCGCCCAGCCTCCGCGCCGCCGGCCGCATTTTCCCTGGACGCGCCCCCTGTTCGCCCAGGCGGCCCTGCTGGCCCTGCTGGTCGGACTGGTGGCGCTGGCCCTCGGGCTCGCGCCGCACCTCCTGGCAAGCCCCACCCGCATGCCAGGCGTCCAACCCGTGGCCGGTACCCCCGGCCCGGATGGGAGCCGGGCCGGCATGCTGGCCCGGCTGGGCAAAGGCGCCATTACCGCGCTGGATGCCAATCCGGATGGCCTTCTGGCCGTGGCCGCCACCACCGGGGTGTGCGTTTACGACCAGGGCGTGCGGGAAGAATGGTGCGCCTGGACAGATGAAACCGCCCTGGCAGTCGCCTTCAACCCGGGCGGCGACGTGCTGGCCGTGGGCCTGGGAGATGGCCGGCTGCAAATCCGCGATGCGCGCACCGGTCAGATCCGTGCCGGGCGCGCTTCGAGTTCCATGAGTTCGATCACCAGCCTGGCCTGGGACCCAGCCGGCGCGCCGGTGATTGCCAGCCTGATCATTGGCGGGCAGGTCACCGCCTGGAACTGGCAGGAAGATGCTCTGCCTTGGGCTCCCATCCAGCTGCCCGCGCCTACTGCGGCGCTGGCCTGGGCGCAAGGCGCGGGCGGCGAGTCCGTGCTGGCCGCCGGTGGAGACAGCGGCTTGACCCTCCTGGACGGGGAAACCGGACTGCCAAAGACGCAGTACGATCCATCCTGGCAGGTTTCGCCAATGCTGGGCATCGGCGCGCTGGATTTTTCAGCGTCCGCCCCGGGCGAGCAGCCCTGGCTGGCCTACGCCTACCGCGGCGGCGTGGCCGCGCTGAAAATGAACGGCTGGCAGGCGAGCGACACGCGCAACTGGCCGGTGAACCTTGATAGCCCTGCTGCCAGCCCATCCAACGCCAGCATTGTCTTTTCGCCGCCAACCGGGGCGGGGGGCAACGGCCTGCGTCTGGCTGTTTCCAAGCCAGGACGGTGTGCGCCTGATCCAGGTCGAGGATGGAACCATCCAGCCGCCCATCCTTTCGCCGGTCAAAACCGGCACGCCCCTGGCCTGGGCGCGGGAGGACAGCCTCTTTTATCACCCTTCGCGATGGCAGGTTAGGCCGCGCCCCGCTAAACGGTGATCCGCTGACCGTGCTGCAAACCGGATACACCACCTTCCTGCTCGACCTGGCCTGGAGCGATGCGGGCCTGGTTGCTACCAACGGCCCGGACGAAGTGCGCGCCTGGCGGACGGACGGCAGCCAGGCAGGCTCGAAGTTGCTCGCCCTGGGCGCGGACGCGCAGTCTCTGGCGCTCTCGCCGGACGGCGCCTGGGTGGCTTGCGTGCTTAAGAACGGGGGTACCCTGGTGCTGTGGGACCTTACCGCTGACCGGCCTGCCTGGACCGCCGAGCTCTCCGCGCAAGAACGCGCGGTAGCCTTTTCGCCGGACAGCACAAAGCTGGCCGTCGCCGCCGAGGACGGCCGGGTCACCGCCTACGCTGTGCAAACCGGACGCGTCACCGCTGAGGTTCAGGCAGCGCAGCCCGCTGCCTCCATCCGCGACATCGCCTGGGCGCCGCCCGCTTATGGCTACGATGCCATAGCGGCAGCCTGGGAGCTGGAGGGTAACGGCGGCATCGATCTGCTTAGCCTGGATGCGCGCCTGGATTGGACCACAAAGCAGGTAGTAAAGAATATCAATCCAGTAACCAGCCTGGCCTGGGGGCCGGAAGGTCCGGGCCAGGCCGGGCTGCTGGCCGCCTTCCAGGCCGAACAGGCGCTGCTCTGGGACGCGGAAAGCGGCGCCGAGCGCTACCGCATCGGCGAAACGCCTCAACGCCAGGATGTTTTCATCCCAACCCTGGCCTTTTCCAATGACGGTCTGCGCCTGGCTGTTTCCAGCCGCGCGGGCATCAGCATGTGGGATCTGCCCGATGGGCGGGCGGCGCAGGGTTTCAGCGCCCAAGAACGGGTCCACCGGCTGGTCTTTTCGCCAGATGGCCGTTCCCTGGCATCTGCCGCTATGGACGGCGCCATCCTGCTCTGGGATCTTGGCGGCGGTCCGCTGCCAGCGCCGGAAGATTTACCGACCCCAACGCCCATTCCTTAGATGCAGTGCATAAGATGCAGGTGCAAAATCGCTACGCTCTTTTCCCCGCTATGTTGACCAGCCAATCCACGCCAAACTTATCCGTGCACATTCCAAACGTATCGCCCCAGGGCGCTTTCTCAAGCGGCTGGGTGACCTTTCCGCCCGCCGCAAGCTTCTGAAAGTAGCCTTTTATTTCGGCCTCGTTCTCGCCGCTCAGCGACATGCTGAAATTCGTCCCGGCATGATAATCCATCTTTTTTGGCATATCCGCAGCCATGATGGTAATACCGTTGTCCGCTTCGAGCTGTGCGTGCATGATCTTGTTCTCATCGCTTGGGTCTTCAGCGGCGTTAAATTCCTTGAAGGTGCTCATCGTCAGTTTGCCGCCAAAGACACTCTTATAAAATTCCATCGCTTCGCGCGCTTTGTTATTAAAGTTGATATAGGGGTTAAGTTTCGTTGACATAGGCTCCTCTGTTGTAGGGCTAAAAATTTAGATCTATTATATATAAAAATTATCCACAATGCAAAGAAAATCTGCATAAAGATGGATTGTTAAATTTCATCAGGCATACACAGCGCAAGATCGGATTACAACAGTGACCGGCCAGCCGCGCTGCGGCTGGCCGGTCACTGACAACTGACCACTGACAACTGTCTACTTCCTCTTCTCCTCCACATACGCCGTAATCGCCTGCTCTAAAAACCCCGCCAGGCCGGGCGCGTACTGGTCGTAAAAGGCGATGAAATCCGGGTGCTGGTTATAACCGTGCCCCAGACCCTCGTAAATGTCGAGCGTCACGTCATAGAAGAAACTGAGGTGCTCGCGGTACTGCCCAATCAGCGCCTGCACGGCAGGGTCCCGCGGATCTTTGTCTATACTGGCTGCCAGGGCCTTGTTCAACGCATCGCCGCGCTCCCCGTAAACCTTTTTCTCCGCGTCTGACAAGTTCGCCCAGCGCTTCGCGCTCAACTCGTACGTCTCATTGCCCCAGCGCTGGCGCACGTACGCCTCGTACTCCTTCTGCTTGGCTTCGCTGAAGCCTTCGTAATATTCTTTCTTGCTCATGTTTGCTTCTCCCTTCAAATGCTGGATCGTTTTATCCACCGTGTGAACCAGCCGCTCCAGCCGTGTCACCCGTTCCAGCAGCGTCTTGCGATGCACCTGGAGGGTGTGCAGCCGGTCAAAATCCGGCCGGTCGAGGATGGATTGGATTTCAGCCAGGCTAAAATCCAGCTCGCGGAAGAACAATATTTGCTGCAAGCGCAGCAGCGCCTCCTCCCCGTAATAACGATACCCATTCTCGCCGTACGCGTCCGGCTGGAGCAGGCGGATCTCGTCATAGTAATGCAGTGTGCGGATGCTGACCCCTGCCAGGTCGGAAAGTTGTTTTACTGTATAGGTACTTGCGCGCGTTGCCATCCTTTGTTCCTCTGGCATATATCATAAACTATTCCGTTACGTTAATGTCAAGAGGGAGTTTTTGGTGACTTTTTGCGCTGCACTCACCGCGCAAAAAGTCACCAAACCCTCTATTGACTCTCCCCCCACGGTAGACAGTATACTGAATATACGGATTGCCTCATCACGCTTCACTGATCGACTGTTCACTGCTCACTACTCACTTTTTTCCTTCCATGCTCAAAATCGGCGACTTCTCCCGGCTCGCGAATGTAACTGTAAAGGCCTTGCGGCATTATGCCGAGTTGGGACTGCTCAAACCGGCCTGGATCGACCGCTTTTCCGGCTACCGCTACTACACCCTGGAACAGCTGCCCCGCCTGAACCGCATCCTGGCGCTCAAGGATCTGGGCTTATCCCTGGAGCAGGTACAGCGCGTGCTGGACAGCAGCCTGTCCGTAGATGAGCTGCGCGGCATGCTGCACCTCAAACAAGCCGAGCTGCAGCAAAAGCTGGTCGAGGAGCAAATGCGCCTGGCCCGGGTGGAAGCGCGCCTGAAGCAGATGGAACAGGAGGGCCGCCCATCCATCGATGCGGTGGTCATTCGCCCGGTCGAGGCGCTGAGGATCGCCTATGCCCAGGCAACCGCGCCCACCCCGGCGCGCCTGGCGGAGCAGCGCGCCGCCGCCCGTCGCGACGTGGAAACCTGGCTGGAGCGCCTGGGCATAACCCCAGCCGGGCCCTGGCTGGTGGTGTACACCAACCCCGAATACGTGGAGCGCGACATCCAGATGGAAGTGGGGGTCGTGCTGGACGAACTGCCAAAGGGCGCGGTTCCCTTCCCCTGGCGCGTACTGGTGCGCCAGCTGCCCGCCCTGCCTCAGGCGGCGATCTACCACCACACCGGGCCGCAAGAAACCCTGCCCCAGGCTTACGCCGCCCTGTACGGTTGGGTGGAGGCCAACGGCTACCGCGTGTCCGGCCTGGCCCGTGAAATCCACTGGAGCGATGCGCAGACCCTGGGCGCCGACTCCCAGGTCGCCGGCCAGGACAGCCTGTTCGAGTGGGATCGGACCCAGCAGCCCGCCCCGCCGCAGCCCACCACTGCCATCGAAGTGCAGTTACCGGTCGAACCAATCTTCCTGGCAAGTTCCGGCAAGGAGACCACCCTGGAACCTGAAATTATCGAAAGCCGCGATTTTCTGGTCGCCGGCGTTTTGTACGAAGGCAAGAACGAGAACTACGAAATTGCCGATCTTTGGGCCGCGGAATTCGTGCCGCGCATTGACCAGATCCGGCGCGTGGATCCATACCTCACCTTCGGTGTCTGCGAGATGAGCGAGCGCTTGCCTGGCAGCCTGCGCTATGTCGCCGCGGTGGAAATTGCCCGCCCCGAAGACGCCCCGCCCGGTTTCTACCACACGCGCGTGCCCGGCGGGAAGTACGCCGTCTTCAAGCACATCGGCGCGCTGGAAACGCTGCACAAAACTTACGAGTACATCTACCAGGCCTGGCTGCCCCAATCCGGCTACAAACGCGCCAACCGCCCCGACCTGGAAGTCTACACCCACGAATTCCACGCCTTCCAGCCCGAACTCGGTCCTGCATCTCTGGGTGCCGGTCGAGTAAGCAAATTAAAACCATAAATCGCGGGCTTCGCCCGCCTCTAGCAAGATGATAGCGGGTATTGAAAACGCTTCGTGTTTTCAATACCCGCTATCATCTTTTATGGCTCCCAAAGTGAGCTGTTTTAGAAAATAAAAATCCTTCTTCGAAAACCCCCGCATCCTTTCTATAGGGATAGGATTACAATGGATGTAAGTCAACTCGTTCCCTTGATGAAAAACCAAGCGCTCATTCGTGCTGCTGTGAGGAAATCAAGCCGATTTCCTTACATCGGTCTCTGCGGGATCTGGGGGAAGAAACATGAAAAAATGGATGCGCACCTGTCTGAGTATCTTCCTGGCGCTGCTGGGGGTCATCGTATTGGGCATCGCTGTACTGGCCGTTTCTCTTTGGAGGCAGAACCGTGTGATCCCAGTGAATCTCGATGGGGGAGATGGAATTGTTCAGGCCACGCGCATCACGCAGATTGCCACATCACCGGCCCTGCCTGGTGTGATGCTCGCAGGAGTAAGCCAATATGGCGGCTCCGTCATGTACAGCCTGGATGGAGGGGTGACCTGGAAATCGTTCTCGTCAACGCCCTGGTCGGCGAACTACACTCCATACACGGTAGCTGTAGCCCTCGGATCGGGTGGGAATGGAGTTCGTCTCCTGGTAGCCGGGAGACAGAATGGAAACGGCGTCTTCCACATTTCTGCCGGCAGCCCGTATTGGTCAAAAACCGGCATCCCTGCCTGCCCGAAAAACTTTACCAGGGAATACTTTTCTGATTTAACCATCTCTCCAGTCGATCCGAAGCGTGTGTACTTTGTCCGCTACTGTGATGATCTGCCGGATGACATGCACTATGGAGAAGCGGTCCGGACGCTGATGTATGAGGGCTACGCCAGCCTGGATGGTGGGTTGAGTTTTCACCGAATCTACGAGAAAACCACCCATTTCGACTCCCCGGTCCTCTATTACCGCCTCGATCTAGCGGGTCCCCTGCTGCCTGCGCCTGTAGACCCGGATCACATATACCTGGGAACAGAGCTGGTGAGCACGGATGGTGGGGAGAACTGGGTAGCGACCAATTTCCCGGTGGATCAACTGGTTCTAGATGGGGCAGAGGATGACCGTCTATATGGGATTGCCCGGGAGATCGGCAAGGATGATATTGGTTATACCCGTATGCGCTCAGTGACGGGCTGGAAAGTATGGGATACGCAGCCCTGCGCGAGTATCACTCAGTTGGTTGCGCACCCCACTCAGGCGGGTGTGCTGTTCATGCGCTGTGGCAGCAAAAACGATTTAGATGCGACGCGCTACCTGCCGGATCATAGGCTGCTGGTCAGTACAGATTCGGGCGATCACTGGCGGATTGTAGCGAATTGGGCTGGCAGCTGGATTGGTCCGGATTATGGCACGCCCGGGCGCATGCTGTGGGCGCGTGATGATGGATTATGGGCCACCGATGATCTGGGTGACCATTGGACGCAGCTAACTTCCGACTATCGGACGCACCCCGAGAAACGCGAATGGGAAAATATCACCCCGCCGCAAGCCTTGCTTGATTCACAGCTGGAAGTGATTGCGCCTGATGATATCTGGGCGGGGGACATGTGGGCCGGGCTGATGCATTGGGATGGGCGGGCCTGGAATAAGGTTTCTTATCCGGAACTCGTGCCTCCGAGGTCAACAAACTATATCTCCATTTTCGATCTGGCCTTTACCAGCAGCGATAACGGCTGGATGGTTGTTGGGACATCCTTCAACCGTCCGGACAATCACCTGGGCGTGGTGTACCACTGGGATGGAATATCCTGGAAACGGTCAAGCCCGGATTATGCCGAGATGCTTTATGGTCTCGCTGCACTAGGTGACCAGGCATGGGCTGTGGGTGAAAAGGGTTTGATCGTGCATTGGGATGGTTCGCAGTGGTCAGAGATGGAAAGCCCGCTCTACCTGGAATCAAATAACACAGCGACGGGGCAAAGTTTGAAGGCCATCACCATGATTTCGCCAGAAGAGGGCTGGGCGGTTGGCGGCAACCCTTATCAGAATGCAGCGGGTGTAATTCTTCACTACCGGCAGGGGGAATGGGTAGTCGAGTATGATACGGGTAAGGATGCTGCGGAATTTGAAAGCGTGTCCATGGTTTCTCCAGAATTCGGCTGGGCAGGCGGGAGAAAATCGTGGGATCCAAAAGGGATGCTGCTGCGGTGGGATGGCAAAAACTGGGAAGAAGTAAAAGGGTTGGAAGTATCGGTCACTGCGGTAGAAGCTGTTTCTGAGAAGGATGCCTGGGCTGGTGGATATAACCTGCTCCATTGGAATGGCAGTTCATGGATGGAAGTTGACCTTCCCATCTCTAGTCTCACGGATATATCGATGCTTCCGAATGGCGATTTGTGGCTGACCTCGCAGCTAAAGGGCAGTACCAACGACAATTCCATTTTACGCCATCGGCAGGGTAGCCAACCAGATAGGTAACCGGGATGACTGCCTTCGACACCCGATCCTTCAGTTCCCCTGCTCCTCTTCCTGCAGCGGCAGAAACACCCGCGGCCCGCACAACCCGCGGTCCTGCATTTTTCGCTTGAGCCGCGCAATACTGCGCCCGATGGTTTGCCCGGTAATTTCTACATCGGCGGCGTCCATCTCGCGCTGCAAATCTTCCATCAAGGCCCAATCGCCTTTTTGCGCGGAGGCGTACATGCGCGCGCACAGCGACGGGTTCACATTCCCCAGCGATGGGACAAAACCATCCGCGCCGCGCTGCAGGCCAAAACTGGTCAGCGCCGTGGCGCCCACCAGGATCGCGAAACCCGGGTCGTCGCTGTAGGCATTTAGCAAAGCGTGCAGGCGCTCGCGGTCGCCCGAGGAATTCTTAATCCCCACCACGTTCGGGAAAACCCGCAGGTGTTCGATCACCCCCGCGTCGATGGCCATATGCACTGCCACCGGAATGTCGTACAGGATAATTGCCCCGCGGATGCGCTCGGACAGCGTGGCAAAGTAGCGAAACTGCTCTTTTGGAGTCAGAGGATAGTAACCTGGCAGAGGGACAACCACCGCCGCCGCCCCGTGCCGGAGATAGTCTTTGGCCGCGTCCACGCTCTCATCCACTACTGTGCTGGGGATGCCAGCGTACACCTGCGCGCGGCCGTTGGCGAACTCCAGCGTCTGGCGTACGATCCTCAGACGCATCTCGCGCGGCGTCGACGGTCCTTCCCCGGTTGTGCCCAGCACAAAAATTCCCTGCGCTCCGCCGTTCACCAAAAAATCAACCATCCGCCGCAGGGCAGGTTCATCCAGTTCGCCCTGCCCGGTCAACGGAGTGACCATGGGAACGATGAGGCCATGATAGGTTTTATCGGGACTTTTTTGCGCGGGCATGCCTTTCCTCCTCGATGGACCCAATTGAGACTGCTTCAATCAAAGAATATTGTACACCCGATCGCTTTTCCTATTCCGCGTTACAATTGTTCCATGCCATACAGCATTCCCGATAACTTCCGCAAAACCACCCTCCAGGTTTTCCCGGATTCGGGTGAGCGCTGGCTCGCGCAGCTGCCCGCCCTGCTGGCCGAGCTGGAAAAGCGTTGGGCCATCCAAATCGGCGCGCCCTTCGCGCTATCCTATAACTATGTGGCCCCGGCCACCCGTTCCGGCGGCGGCGAGGGGGTGCTCAAAGTCGGGCATCCCCACCCGGAACAAACCAGTGAGATGGCCGCGCTGCGCGTGTATGCCGGGCGCGGCATCGTCCGCCTGCTCGAACATGACCTCGAGCGGGGCGCGATGCTGCTGGAGCGCATCCGCCCGGGCGTTCCGCTGGCTGAACTGGAGAACGACGACATGGCTACGCGCATCGCGGCCGGCGTCATGCGCCAGTTGTGGGTACCCGCCCCAGACGATCCGGATCACCGGCTGTGCACCGCCGCCGGTTGGGGCCGCGGGTTCGAGCGCCTGCGCCAGACCTTCGGCGGCGGTACCGGCCCTTATCCCGCCCGCCTGGTCGAACAGGCCGAACGCCTGTTTGCCGACCTGCTGGCCAGCGCCGGACCCATGCGCCTGCTGCACGGCGATCTGCACCACTGGAACATCCTCTCCGCTGAACGCCAGCCCTGGCTGGCGCTCGACCCCAAGGGCCTGATCGGCGAGGCCGAGTATGAAGTCGGCGCGCTGACCCGCAACCGCTGGCCGGTCCAGGACAGGCCAGACGCCCAGCAAAGCCGCCCTCCAACACCAGGTCGACCGGCGCCTGGCGATCTTCGCCGAAATGCTGGGCTTCGACCGCCAGCGCATGCTGCAGTGGTGCCTGGCCCAGGCAGTCCTCTCCGCCTGGTGGAGCTATGAAGACCACCAAAGGGTGGATACGGATATGCTCATCTTCTCCGAAGCCCTGAGCGACATGGTCGGATAAGCAAGCCCGCCATACAAGAATATCATCGGAAGCATAATAAACGGATAGACTCATGAACCAATCGCTTGATCTTAAAACGCATAACCTTCAAATGCGCCCGGCCCGCGCGGATGATGCGCCTCTTTTACATGCCATCCTGAGCGCGGCATTTGAAGAATATCGCGGGCTGCTCGACCCGCCCGCGGGCGTGCTGCATGAAACCGTCGACACAATCCGTGAAAAGCTGCAGCAGGGCGCTTTCATCATCGCTCTGCTGGGAGATGTGCCCGCCGGCTGTGTTTTTTACCAACCCGCGAACTCCTATCTCTACCTTGGCCGCCTCGCCGTCCTTCCACAGTTCCGCAAGCAAGGCGTGGCTCGCGCGCTGATCGATTTCATCGAGCAGCAGGCCGTCATCCGCCAGCTTCCCCGCGTGCAGTTGGGCGTCCGCACCGCCCTCCCACACTTGCAGGCCTTTTATACCCGGTTGGGTTACCACCCGGTTCGTTACGGCACCCACGAAGGCTACACCCAACCCACCTATGTGATCATGGAAAAGGACTAATCCCATAATTCCAGGCTTTGCCACCTCCTTTGGCAAAAGTCACGGGGATTAGCCCATGACCCGCCCTGGCATGGACCCAACAGCGCCTGCGCTAACCGCCAGGGCGGGTCTCGGGAATGGTGGGGTGTTTAAACCGCTGCGTCTTGCAAACTACCCGGTCTTCCCAATGTTCGCACCAGACCGCGGTTGCGGTAATCCGCGTGCCGCAACCGCACCCTACAAAAATACCTACCGATTTCACACCAGACGTTACTGTCGCCGCAGCTATTGTCGCCGCAGCTACTGTCGCCGCGACTACTGTCGCACCTCCGCGTCCCATGCTAACTTCCATCACGCACCCAGCATAACGTTGCCAATTCCGCGACCCGGATGGGCATATAATTACCATTGGACAGAAGGATGAATCGTAATCAGGAGGGTTATATGGAAACGATTATGACACGCAAACTGGGACGCTCGGCCATCGATGTGAGCGCGCTGGGCTTTGGCTGCTGGGCCATCGGCGGTCCGGCCTGGCGCGGCGAGACGCCCGTCGGTTGGGGCGAGGTGGATGACGCGGAATCGATCCGCGCGGTCCGGCGCGCGCTGGATCTGGGCGTCACCTTCTTTGATACCGCGGATGTATACGGCGCCGGCCATTCAGAACACATCGTCGGGCAGGCCCTTTCCGGCCGGCGCGACCAGGCGGTAATCGCGACCAAGTTTGGCAACGCCTTCACCGAAGGCAACAAACAACTCAGCGGGTCTTTCGCCAGCCCGGACTATATCCGCCAGGCCTGCGAACATTCGCTGCGCCGGTTGAAAACGGATCACATCGACCTGTACCAGTTCCACCTGGGCGCGTACCCGCTGGAAGACGCCGGCCCGGTGGTCCAGACATTGGAGGAGCTGGTTCAGGCAGGTAAAATTCGCGGGTACGGTTGGAGCACGGATGACCCCGCCCGCGCCAGGTTTTTTGCCCAGGGCCCGTACTGCACCAGTGTCCAGTTCCAGCTCAATGTGCTGGATGATAACGCCGAGATGGTCGCGCTTTGTGAAGCGTTGAAGCTGGCCGGGGTAAACCGCGGCCCGCTGGCAATGGGCCTGCTCACCGGCAAGTACTCCACCAGCTCCACCCTGGCTGAAAACGATGTGCGCGGCAGCCGGGCCCCGGACTGGATGAAGTATTTCAAGAATGGGCGCCCTAACCCCGAATGGGCCGCGAAGGTGGAGGCTATCCGCGAAATCCTCACCAGCGGCGGGCGCACCCTGGTACAGGGCGCGCTGGCCTGGTTATGGGCCCGCTCGCCGCTGATGGTGCCCATCCCCGGCATCCGTACGGTGCAGCAGGCCGAGGAAAATGCCGGGGCGATGCGCTTTGGCGCCCTTACCCCAAACCAGATGCAGGAAATTGAGCGGTTGATGGGTCGATCGTAGCCGGGCTGCGAAAATTATTAATTTGCTTTTTACCCAATTTTCATTTATTTTGTCCTGCTTTAACGGACAACATTTTGGAAGTAGGGTACAATCGCACTGGCAGCATTTATTGGCAGGAATTCTATGGCGCACCCCTTCTTTGATCCACTCACACAACATTTTCGCCCCTTACTGGATGAGCACGGCTTCCAGGTCACCTTCCAGCAGTACGACCCGGCGGGGTTTGGCAGCGGCATGGTCCGCCTGGAAACCAAAGAATATTTCGTGGATTTTCAGGTAGAGAACATGGGCCCCGAGCTGACCGTGTATGCCGGGAAAAGCGGCCAGCTGGTAACCGACCTGGCCTGGATCTTCGCCTACCTGACCCGTTCTGTCAACCCTACCCCCACCCGGGCCGCCGCCTGGCTGTATTATTTCCCGCACCTTTCGCTGCGGATCTGGGGCGAAGCGAGCATCACCTGGCAGCTGGCCCGCCTGGCGGATATCCTCCAGTGCATGTGGCCGTCCATCTTCGTCTTCTTGAATATGGATACCCAGCACAGCGCCGATTTCCTCGCTTTTCAAGAACGGGCCAGGCGCGCCACCGCCGAGCAAGCCGCGGACGGCTACTGGCTGCCCGCCGACCAGCTTACCGGGCGCGCGCCTTACAATTTTGCCGTGCATACGGAAAAATCGTTTTCGTACCTGACCGCCTACGGCTACAAAATCGTCCACGCCGATCCGGTTTTTGTACGCTATGAATCTACCGTGGCTGTCGGCCAGCCCTCCACCTACGTGAATATATTTCACCGCCTGCGCTCTTACCAGCTCGGTTTGCACGCCGGGCGGGTCCAGACCGACCCCAGCTTTGAGCTCAATTTCGATCTGGATGAGCTGGCTGCCTGGGCAGGTATTCCCTATACCCCGACGGTGGTCAATAATTCGCCTGAGCTGCCCATGGCGTTGAACCGCATGGCGCGCCTCTTCCGCCGCTGCGCCGCGCCGGCCCTGGCCAGCGACCAGCGCCTGTTTGAAGCGCTGCATGGCCGGCGCATCGACGCGGCCCGCCGCGCCAGCCGCGCCTGGGCCGAACGCAGCCGCCATTAGCCAATACAAAACGATTAACACAGATTACGCGGATAAGAAATCTTATCCGCGTAATCCGCGCAATCCGCGTTAATCCCGGCGCAGTGCCCCTTTCAGCATCGCCCCCGTGCGCGACTCCTTCACCCTGGCCACATCCTCCGGCGTGCCCTGCGCGATGATCTGCCCTCCGGCCGCCCCGCCTTCCGGGCCCAGGTCGATCACCCAATCGGCCACCTTGATCACGTCCAGGTTATGCTCGATGACGATGATGGTGTGGCCCGCCTCCACCAGGCGCTGGAGCAGCAGCAGCAGGTGGGCGATATCGGCCGGGTGCAGCCCGGTGGTCGGCTCATCCAGCAGGTACAGCGTGCGCCCGGTGGAGCGGCGCGCCAGCTCGCGGGCCAGCTTCACCCGCTGCGCCTCCCCGCCCGAGAAAGTCGAGGCCGGCTGACCCAACTGAAGATACCCCAGCCCGGTTTCGACCATCAACGCCAGCCGCGATTTCGCCGCCGGGACGCGCTCAAACAGCGCCAGGGCTTCCTCGATGGTCATATCCAGCACCTGAGCGATATCGTAGCCCCTGCCCTCGTTTTGTCCATTTCCGCCCGCGTATTTCACCGCCAGCACTTCGCGCTTGAACCGCCGCCCGCGGCAAACCGGGCAGCGCACCTGCACATCCGGTAAGAAGTGCATCTCCACCAGAAGCGTCCCGGCGCCTTCGCAGCGCTCGCAGCGCCCGCCGGGGACGTTGAACGAAAAGTGCTGGGCTGCCAGACCGCGCGCGCGGGCCGCCGGTTGGGCGGCAAAAACATCGCGGATCGCGGTGAACGCGTCGGTGTACGTTGCGGCGTTGGAGCGCGTGCTGCGCCCAATCGGCGCCTGGTCGATGGTGATGATCTTATCCAGATACTCCCAGCCTTCGATCAAGTCGTGCGCGCCCGGCGCGGCGGTCGCGTTGTAATAGCGCTGGCGCGCTGCGTTGTCGAGGATGTCGAACATCAGCGAGGATTTGCCCGAACCGGAAACTCCCGTCACCGCCACCAGCATCCCGGCCGGACTGTTGGCCGCGCGTAAGGGAAAGCGCGCGCTGATATTCTTGAGGTTGTGCTCGCGCGCGCCGTGGATGGTCAGGTACGGCCCATCCGAATGGCGGCGCTGCGCGGGGACAGCGATTTCTTCCGCGCCGCTCAGGTAGCGCCCGGTGTGCGACTCGGCGCAGCCCGCCACCACATCCGGCGCGCCCGCCACTACCACCTGCCCGCCGCTGCGCCCCGCACCCGGGCCAAAATCGACTACCCAATCGGCGGATCGGACCATCTCCAGGTCGTGCTCGATCACCAGTACGGTGTTGCCCAGGTCGCGCAGCGCGCGCAGCATGCCCACCAGCCGCGAGGTATCGCTCGGGTGCAGCCCAATCGTCGGCTCATCCAGCACGTACAGGACGCCGGTCAGCCCGGACCCAAGCAGCGCCGCCAGCCGCAAGCGCTGCGCCTCGCCTGCCGAAAGCGACGGGGTAGCGCGTTCGAGAGTCAGGTAGCCCAACCCCACTTCCACCAGGCGGTGCACTCGCTCGCGCAGGTCAATCACAATCGGTTCGGCGATGATCCAATCTTCCGCCGGCAGCGCGGACTCGAGCCCGTCGATCCACTCCGCCAGCGCGGCCAGCGGCAGGTGCGTGGCGGCGGTGGTGTTCCCAGGTTCATGCTGCCCCGCGACTAATGGTCGCCCCGCGACCACCACCCCCCGCGATTCTGGCCGCAGGCGCGCGCCGTCGCAGTCCGGGCAGGTTTGCTGTGAAAGAAAGCGCTCGATCTTCTCCAGGTAATCCGCGTCGGTGGCATGCTCGGCATGCCGGCGCAGCAGATTGGTGACCACGCCCTCAAAGCGGCCCTTGGCGACCGTGCTGGGCGGGTCAACTTTGGGAAAGCGCCGGCGGAAGGCTTTGCCATCCACGCCGTACAGCAGCAGGTCGCGCTGCGCCGGGCCGAGCTGGCCGACGGGCAGGCCGGGGTCAAAGTCAAAGCCGTAATGCCGCCCGGCGTTGCGCAGCGTTTCGGTGTAGCGCTGGATGGAATAGATGTCCCACCCCACCACCCCGCCGTCCAGGATGCTCTTATCTTCCTCCAGGATGCGCCCCAGGTCGGCGGTGTAAACCGTGCCCAGCCCGGTGCAGGTGCGGCAGGCGCCGGCCGGTTTATTGAAGGAGAACATGGCCATGTTCATCTCCAGCAGCCGCGCCCCGCAGTGCGGGCAGGCCACGGAGTAAACATCATCCTCATCCCCGTCCACCCCCACCGGGGCGAAGTCGTCCCCCTCGAGCAGGTTGTCCGCTTCCGGCAGATCCGTCTCATCGTCCCACAGCCCCTCAAAAGCGGCATCATGCTCTGGCGGCACGTCTTTGCCGCAGCGCGGGCAGGGACGGTGCCCCACCCGCGCGTACAGCACCCGCAGGTAGGTAAATACCTCGGTGGCCGTGCCGACCGTGGAGCGCGGCGAGTGGTTCGACATATGCTGGTCGACGCTGATCGCAGGCGACAGCCCGGAGATCGAGTCGACGGCGGGCTGGCTTGCGTACGTCACCAGGCCGAGCGACTCCATATACTGTCGTTGGCCCTCTTTGTTCAGCGTATCAAATGCCATCGTCGACTTCCCCGAGCCGGACAGCCCGGTAAAGACGATCAGCTTGTTTTTTGGAATGGAAAGCGAAACATTTTTCAGGTTGTGCAGGCGCGCACCGCGAACATTAATCGTTGTCATGCGAAAACTCCTCTAAAAACGGCATTCGGGTTTCGTTGCTTCGGTATTCGTCAGTCCGGTAATCGGACCCCGTCCCGTACGGTTCCAGATCCTATTTCATTATAAAAGATTGGTGCGCTAATGGAGGGTTTAAACGATCCGGGTGGTTGGCCGCGCTGTGCGCGGCCAACCACCCGGAACCTGCATTGCCAGAAACGTGGGACTACTTTTCCGGCAGTCGCCCCTTCAATTGCGCCGGTGTATATGTCTTCCCATCCGCGATTAACCGGCGGGCGGCGTCCACCTGGTCCCAGGTGTTCCACAGCAGCACGCCGCGCACGCTGCCCTCTTTCAGATAGTACACCACCCCCTGGCGGAACGGGTCCTGCCAGTCGGCGTAGGTTTCCATGCGCGAGTCCAGCTCGCCCACCGCCTCGTAGCCCAGGTCAAATAAGTCCGAGTAGAAGAAAGGCAGGTAATCGTACGGGGTGGCGCGCCCGGCCAGGTTGAGCCCTGCCGCGCGGCCCATGGCCTTGGCGTTATCGGCATGCTCCACGCGCATGCGCTTGCCAAGCTGCGGGTTATAGAAGGCCGCCACATCACCCGCGGCATAGATATCGGGGTGGCTGGTGCGCAGCGTTTCATCCACCCAGATGCCGCCGGTCGCCTCGTCGATCTTCAGCCCAATCGACTGCGCCAGCTGCGTGTTGGGCTGGATGCCGATCCCGGCGACGATGTGATCCACCACGATCTCCGCGCCGTCCGCGGTTTGCATCACCAGCCGTCCGTCCCGCCGCTCCACGCCGCGGATCGAGGTCCCCGCGCGCGCGTCCACGCCCTTTTCCCGGTAATATTCGGTGACAAACCCGGCCAGGTCCGCCGGGTAAACGCGCGCGCCGATGGCTTGATCCGGGAAGGCCATCACCACCTTCTCTCCGACCGTGCATAAACCGGCGGCAATCTCCGAGCCGATAAACCCGCCGCCGATCACGCCAAAGCGCTTGCCCTGCCCGGTGAGAGCGCGCAGGGTGTGATAATCGGCCAGAGTGCGGTAGTAGAGGATTTCTTCCCCGCCAAACGGCAGCTTGCGCGGCGTGCCGCCCGTCGCCAGCAGCAAGCGTTCATAGCCAATCTCTTCCCCGGAAGCATCCCGCACGCGCTTGTTGTGCGGGTCAATCGCGGCCACCTGCCGGTTGAGCAGCAAGTCCACCCCGCCGGGCAGCGCGCGCCAGATAATGCTCTCTGGTTTGCCCATCCACAGCTTCTTGCTCAACGGCGGGCGGTCGTACGGGTTGTGCTGCTCCGCGCTGATCATGCCAATTTCCCCCTGTTCACCGGCCTCGCGGATGCCCTGGGCTGCCGTCGCCGCCGTCATTCCACCCCCAATCGTCAAGAACGGATATGTACGCATGGAAACCTCTTCAATATCATAATTTTTAATATTATATATTATTATGATAAAAATTACAATATTAATAAGGACCAGAAAAAAGGGTCCTCTCTTCTAACAAAATTATCGACGATTTCTTAGGTTACACAAGTAGTTTTCCACCGCAATTTCTGTTATAGTAAAAAAATTGAGCACATTTGATACAAACCATCAGGGGGGGCTTTGAGAATCATGAAATTTATCGCAAATTTCTGGGCTATCGCTATCCTCATCGCTATGCTGGCAGTCCGGCCGGCGCAGCCCGCCTCCGCGCAAGACGGCGAACCGCCTCCGCCCGCACCGGAGGTGGTGGACAACCTGGATCTGGGTCTGCAGCCGGTCGAGGTGCGCCTGGACCCGGTTTCTTCCAGTTTCACCCAGGCGCCCCCGGCGCCCCGCTCGGTGATGGCCGCCCAGGCCGCCAGCATGTTGACGAGCGCCTTCATCATCGATTATGTGCCGGATGCCCAGGTGAACGCGCTTGGGGATAACTGCACCACCTTCCCCGAAGCTGCCAAATTCGCATTCCAATATTCGGCCGGTATCTGGGCCAGCCAGCTCAACGCCACCGTGCCAATCCATATCCAGGCCTGCTGGTCAGACATGGCCACCGGTATATTGGGCCACAGCAGCGCCGTATCCAGCCTGCGCAACTTCCCCAACGCCCCGGTCGCCGATACGTATTACCCTATTTCACTGGCCAATACCCTCGCCGGAGCCGATTTGAACGGCGCCAACCCGGAAATGAGTATCGCCTACAACAGTGATTACCTGACCGATTTTTACTATGGCACCGATTACGCCACGCCACCCAACCAGATTAACTTCGCCACGGTAGTGCTGCACGAAATTACCCACGGGCTGGGCTTTAGCGGGTCCATGGTATCCAGCTTCGGGACTGGCTCCTGGGGCAACTTTGGCATGCCCAGGATCTACGACCGTTTTGCCGTGGACCAGACCGGCGCTCAGTTAATCAACACCGGCATTTACGCCAACCCCGGTCCCCTGCTGGGCAGCGTGCTGACCGGCGGTAACGTCTACCTCAACGGGGCGAATGCCCGCGCGGCAAACGCTGGTGCAAACGTCAAGTTGTTTGCGCCACCCCAATGGATGCCAGGCTCCAGCTACGCGCATCTGGACTTCCTCACCTTTTACGGGACCGTAAACCGCCTGATGGTCTATTCGGTGGCACAGGGCACCACCAACTACAGCCCCGGTCCGGTGACCCTGGGGATCCTCACCGATATTGGCTGGCCCTACCCGCCCACCGATATCGCCCTCTCCAGTGCCGTTGTGATGGCCGAGCTGCCGGTGTCGACCAGCGTGGGCGTGTTCAGCACCGCCGATCCAAACACGCCCGAAACCTTTACCTATTCTCTGGTAGCGGGCGGCGCGGATAACGCTTCGTTTACCATCAGCGGCAGCACCCTGAAAACCAACACCATTTTCCCCGGCCCGGGCAGCAAATCCATCCGCGTGCGCGTCACGGACAGCGGCGGCCTGTACTACGACAAAAATTTCACCATCACCGTGATCCGGTTCAACCACCCTCCCACCAACCTGGCCTTGAGCGCGAACACGATCGCCGAAAACGTTCCGGACGGTACTTTCATCGGCGCGCTCTCCACCACCGACCCGGATGCGGGTGAGATCTTCACCTATTCGCTGGTAAACACGGCGCTCTGCCCGGGACCGGACAATGCCGCCTTCACGATCTCTGGCAGCAGCCTGCTGGCCGGCCCCTGGTTAAACTACGAGCTCAAACCCAACCCGGCCATCTGCGTGCGTACCACCGACCTGGGCGGGCTGGCCTTCGACCGCACCTTCACCATCACCCTCACCGACGTCAACGAGCCCGCCGCCCATATTCGGCTAAGCTCTACCATCCTGCGCATCGATGCCTCCGTCGGCACGGACATCGGCATGCTGCTCGCCGACGACCCGGATGCCGGCGATATATCTGACCTTTACCCTCACCCCTGCTTTTGGCGACATTGCGCAGTTCACCTTCGACGGCAGGTATGCTCAGTCTCGCCCAGCCGGTGACCAAAACCTACGCGGAAACCTATACCATCGAGGCCACCGTCAAAGACGCCGCCGGTCTCGGCGTTACCCAGACCCTCACCATCCTGGTGGTCGGGGAGCACAGCTTGTACTTTCCTGCCATCTATAAATAAGAATAAAGCGCCGGTTCTTCCGGCGCGTCATTCTTATTATCCTATTCGATCCATTCGATGTCCGGTGCCCCGGCAAAGCGGCGCTTCATCACCTCGATCGCCTCGGGGTTATTATCCACCAGGATGAACTGCCGCCCCAGCTTCAGGCACACCGCCCCCACCGTCCCCGACCCGGCGAAGAAATCCAGCACCACCTCGCCGGGGTTCGACGAGGCCAGAACGATGCGCTGCAAGATCGCCAGCGGCTTCTGCGTGGGGTAGCCGGTCTTTTCCTTGCCGTTGGTTGGCACAATCGTGTTCCACCAGGTATCCGTGGGCAGCTTGCCGCGCGCCGCCTTCTCCGGACCCACCAGCCCGGGCGCCATATACGGGATGCGCTCGATCCCATCCACATTGAAGGTATAGTGTTTCGGGTCCTTGGCGTACCACAGGATATTATCGTGCTTGGGCGGCCACTTCTTCTTCGTCCGCGCCCCATAATCGTAAGCCCAGATAATCTCATTCAGGAACGACGCCCGCCCAAAGATCCCGTCCAGCAGGATCTTGCAGTAATGCACCTCGCGGTAATCGATGTGGAAATACAGCGAGCCGTGCGGCTTGAGCACCCGGCAGGCTTCCACCAGCCGCGGCTCCAGGAAGGCCAGGTAATCGTCGAACAGGTCCGCGTAAGACTTCGACCCGACCCGGATCGTCTCATAGCGCCGCCCCGCAAACCCCGTCCGGTCGCCGGCTTCGCTGCGCTCCGTGCGGATCTGCGTGCGTGCCTGGGTTTTCCCGGTATTGAAGGGCGGGTCGATGTAGATAAGGTCAATCGACTCCGCAGGGAGCGATTGGAGAACGGGCAGGTTATCGGCGAGGTAGATGCGGTTGGACATAGAAGCATAGCTTTTTAATCTATATAATCGAATTTAATTACTTAGAATAATGCCAATTTGCACTGATCCATTCCAGAAGCCTTGTCAATCTCTAATATCAGTGAATTTGACTTGCATCGTACATACTTCCAGACGTTTTAAAGTATGCTGGTTCTTCAGATGCTGTACAATTTCTTTAACACGACCGTAATTCAGATGGATCTGGTCCTAATGCTCGTTCCATATTCAGTGACGTTGTGATATACCTCAGTCATCGTCTTGCCAATATCGATCTGCTTGATTAACTCCTTTGCACAATGATAATCCAGAATGGATGACAATCTTCTGTCAGCGCATCCCTTAGGAACTCAATAACCCGCCGACGAAAATTTCTAGGATGATTCTGATCCTTGATACTGTCCTGAAGGATATTTTTTTGGATGTCCTCTCCTATGATCTGCCAGAAAACGCACTGAATCGACTCGCTGAATTGAATGTTTTCTCTAAAAATCCCTGTGCGGTACCGAATTCCTCGGAGGACATGTCTTTGATGAAGTTATCTAAGCTTGAAACCTATACAATACCAATGCATCGAGCATAAATCATGGAGATAGTCGCTATAATTGCGTTCGGATTTCATACGAACTGGACCTCTTTTAGAACGCGCTCTTTGATGTTTGGTTTCAGCGCTTCTTCCATGACAAGATCGACTTTTATCCCCAATAAATCGCTAATGAAGTTTTCTAATTCAATATACTGAAATAGCCCTGGCGTTTCTTCAAAGGTTACCAGTAAATCCAAATCACTGCCCTCGCGCTGTTCATTGCGTGCAAAGGAGCCAAAAATTCCAAGCTTTGAAACCGTATACTTAAGTTTCAACTCAGGATACAGTTTTTGAAGCGGTTCCTTCAGATCAGATAAGCTATAAATTTTATTCATTCATTTTTCAAAATTCCAGATGTTCGGTGATAATATTGCCTTAATCGAATCAATGATAACAACGGATAGTATCCTACCAGGTTTATCATGCCTGGGCAGGGATTGAAGCGTTTCCTCTTTTCACACAGATTATAGCAGAATCTACCCCCACGGCCTCGCCAGCCACTCGACCAATCCCGGCCACCATTGCGCGGATGCATTGCCCACCCCGAAATGATCCAGACCGGGCAGCAGGTCGATGCTGACGTTTTCACCGGCCTGGGGATACAGCTCAGCCAGCGCGGATTTGAAGCGCAGCGCCGCTTCCGGCGGCACGTGATCGTCCTTTTCGCCGTTGACAAAGTGAATCTCCGGCGCGTGCGCGTAGTGCGAGAGGTGTGTGATCGGGTTGAACAGCTCGTAGAACTTGCGCGCGTAGGCGTCTGGGGTGCCGGTGGGCAGCAGGCCGCGGGCTTTGTCCTGCAAGTCCACCATGCCGGGCCGCAGCCAATCCGGGGTAGCCACTACCGCGCCCACCCGCCGGATGCGCGGGTCGATCCCCGCCGCGGCGATCGAGATATCGCCGCCCATCGACAGCCCGCCCATGCAGATCCGCGCTTCCACGCCCAGGGTCGCGATGGCCCAGTCGATCACGCGCAGCGTATCCAGCGCCGTCTGGCCGATGTTGACCCACATATAGCGGCGGAAATTGCCAAACGTGCGCGCGCCCACCTGCTTGCTGGGCAGGCTGGTGCGCTCGCCGTGCTCCCAGGCATCAAAACTGAGCGCGAAGAAACCCGCCTGCGCCAGGTCGGTCAGGTACGGCGTCACGCTCTCCTTGCTCCCCGACAACCCGGTGAGGAAAATCACCAGCCGGCGGCTGGGCTGCGGGCTTTGCGGCTCGAGCCACACCGCGGGAATATGGTCGATCCACGTAGAATTCAACGCATCCATCATGGCTTTCCTCCTCTGCTTGCAGAAGTGCTTGGGGTTATCCGGTTATCCCTACCTCTGGGCCTGGCATGCTTATAACACAATTAGCTCCCTCAGCATTCGGCCCGTGTGCGCGGCTAGGAAGGCGCTCAACCGTCTACCAGGTCCAGGCCAATGGGCTGGATACCGGTCACGCTCAGTTCATACAGGCATCCCTCGCAGAAAGCGCGCGCCACCCGTTCCTCGGCGGCGGGCGCCAGCAGTTGGATGGCTTCCGCTTCCGTTGGAACGTGGTCAAGTTGCGCCTCGATTTCGATGGACGTGTTCAGGCGCACGTCATGGCAAATCAGGTGGGCGCGGATGCGGTAGAGCATGCGCTTACTTCCGCGCCACCAACAGAAACTCGCCCGGCAGGCGCAGGCTTTCGCTCTGTTGTTCGCCAAACCGCCAGGCCGCCCCGCCCGGAAATTCATCCAGCCGTTCGATCACCAATCCCGCCTGCGCCACCGCGGTTACCACATCCCCCAACGGCCAGACGAATTCATACTTGGTTTCTTTGGCCGCTTCGCCGCCCTGGAAGTGGTGCCAGCCGCTAACTTCGTACGCCCGGCCGCGGCTGAAATAATCCTCTTCCAGCACCAGCCGGCCGTCTTCGACCCACATGCAGCTTGCCAGCGGGTGCTCTTCGATCAGCACCAGCCGCCCGCCGGGTTTCAGGCAGGCCGCCGCGGCCGCCGCCCAGCGCTTCAAATCCGGCAGCCAGACCAGCGCCCCGCCGCCGGTAAAGACCACGTCAAACGACGCGCTGCGCAGCTCGGCGGGCAGGTCGTAAACGTCCGCGGCAAAAAAATCGACCGGCAAACCGGCCTCCGCCGCTTTCTGGCGGGCCAGCCCGATCTGCTCGTCCGAAATATCCGCCCCAACTGCCCGCGCGCCCAACCCGGCCCACGAGAGCGTGTCTTCGCCCGTCGCGCACTGCAGATGCAGCACCCGCAAGCCCGCGCCACCTGCGCCGAAAGCCTGTTCCACCGCCGCCACTGCCCGCGGGTCGAGCGTACTTCCGCCCTCCGCGAAAAAAGCCGCCGGCGGGAAGGTCTTCTCGCGCACCCCGGCGATCTCATTCCACGCCCGCCGGTTTTGCTGAGTATAGCCTGAAAGGTTGTCCGAAGGACCGTCTACCATGCCTGACCTCCCTGAAGAAAGCTCTATTTCTCCGCCACCATCAAAAACACCGGGAAGGTGCGCGTCTCCTTGCCCACCACCCGATCCATCTGAAAAACCGTCGAAAACGCCGCCTTACGGAAGCCAACGTCGCGCGCCAGGCTGCCCAGCGCTGCCCGGTCAAAACCTTTGTGCCCGTCAAAGTCGGGGCCGTGGAAGGCGCCGTCCTCCTGGTCCAGGTCGGCCACGCACAAATACCCCGGCGTTTCCAGCAGTTCGTAAAAGCCCTTCAGCACCCTTTCCACATCCGGGATATGGTGCAGCGTCATCAGCGTGACACACCAGCTGCACCCGCAGCTCCGGCAATGGATCCGTGCTCAGGTCCAGCCTCAGCGAGGTCATATTGCCGATGCCTCCCGCAGCGATTTTTTCATCCAGCACCGCCAGCATGCCGGATGAATTATCCGCCAGCGTGATGTGCCCCAGGTAGGGCTGCAGCGCAAAACCCAGCAAGCCCGTCCCGCAGCCGTACTCAAAGGCAGTCATATCCGCGCCTACCGGAACAGCCTCCCGGATGCCCCTGGCAATCGCCTGCGCCCGCTCCATCCGGTACGTCTTCGCATCCCATGTCGCGGCTTCAAGATCAAAATCCGTCATACTTGCCCTCTTACCTCCCAAGGATATAGCCTTATTGTATCAGCCACCCACCCTTCCTGTCACAATTCCCTCCGCAGCCGCATAAATTGAGTAGAATAAATTCAACCCCTTTACACACCCCTGTCTTTCTTCCCTATCCCCTGATCGACCGATCACTGATCGACTGATCACTAATTGACTAATTGACTGATTGACTAATCCCTTCTTCCCAAAACTCCTATGCACCCACAATTCCTCCCCACCCTCCAAGACATCCTCCCCTGGGCCCAGGCCGACCCGGATATTCAAGGCGTTCTCCTCATCGGCTCGCAAGCCAGGAGCGCCCCCGCTGCGGATCAATGGTCCGATTTGGACCTGATGGTGTTCGCCGGTGACCCCCAGCGCCTGATGCAGGATAACACCTGGTTCGAGCGCTTTGGCGAAGTGGCCTGTTTCTTTGACGAGATCGTCCCTCTCCATTTCAACAACTGGCGCTGGTGCGTGAAGCGCGTTTTGTACGCCGACCACCGCGACGTCGACTTCAGCATCTTGCCGTACGATCACCTGGCGGATGTGCTTTCGGACAACCAGGAGATTCTCTCCAGGGGCTGCCAGGTTCTCTACGATGCGACCCCGGGCTGCCTCGACCGGCAAATTTGCGCGCTGCTGCAAAACCTGGAAACACAAACCGCCCACCCTCTCACGGAACAAGAACTGCGCCAGGTGGTGAACGAGCTCCTCTTTCACGTCATCTGGGCCTTCAAAAAAATCAAGCGCAGCGAGCTGTGGGTGGCGGTCAACTGCATCAACAGCCACATGAAAAATCTGCTCCTCCAGCTCATCGAGGCGCACAATATTTCGATCCGTCAGCAGCCGGGCGTTTTGATGTACAACGGGCGCTTCTTAGAACAGCGCGCCGACCCGGAAATCCTCGCGCAATTAAGCGCCTGCTTCACCAAATATGACCCGGCGGACGCCGTCGCCACCCTGGAACGCCTCTTCGAGATCACCTATACCCTTTCAAAGGCAATCTGCGAGAAAAATGGCTGCCCGTTCGATGCCGCTCAATTCGAGCGCGTCCACAAAATCTACTCCGCGATGAAAGCCGGCGAGGATGAACCTGCGCCGGTAGGTGCGCAAAAGTAACCAGCATTTATCGCGAATTACGCGAATGAAACGAATGACGCGAATAAAATATTAATCATACTGTTCTTATTCGCGTCATTCGTCCTATTCGTGAAATTCGTGTTTACCGCTTTCACCAGAATTGCTCAATGACGTCCTGGATCAACCCTTCAGTTCCTTCAGATACATCTTCCCCAGCGCCGTCATCAACCCCAGGTCCGAGCTGAGCAGGATATACTGCATGCCCTTGTCGATCCAGCGCCGCGCCTGGGCCGCGTTTGGCGCAATCGTCCCCACCGCCTTGCCCGCCGCGCGGCTCTTCTGGATAATCAGGTCGATCGCCGCCAGCATTTTGGGATGTTCCACCTGCCCGATCACGCCCAGCCCCTGCGACAGGTCGTACGGCCCGATAAAGATCACATCCAGGCAGTCGACCTCCAGGATTTCGTCCAGGTTTTCCACCGCTTCGCCCGTTTCGCATTGGCTCACCACCAGCGTATTCTCATTGGCGATCACCGGGTAATCCACCGCGTTCAGCGCGCCGTAACCCGCCGCGCGCACGGTCGCCCCAAAGCCGCGCTTTCCCAGCGGGAAATACTTCACCGACTCCACCAGCGCCTGCGCTTCCGCTTTGCTGCTCACCTGCGGGCACTGCACCCCCAGCGCCCCGGCGTCCAGCGCCTGGAGGATATCCACCGGCTGGTTGGTGCGCACGCGCACCAGGGCGGGCAGATCGTAGATCTCCGCCGCGCGCAGCAGGCTGGTGGTGTCTTCAATGTTCATCGCGATATGTTCGTTGTCGACGACGATGAATTCAAACCCCGCCATCGCCAGCGCTTCCACCACTGCCGGGTCCGTCGTTTTGATAAACGTGCCCAACAGGCTTTCGCCTTGTTTTATACGCGCCTTCATTTTGTTTACGCGGATCATGAATTTATTCTCCTTTATTAATAGCGGACAAAGAATCTCAAAACCTTACCCGGCTGCTCATCCAGAGAAATGATGAAACCGAACCATTATAGCAGATGGACATTCTCCTTTTCCGCTCCTGGCTTCTTAATTTCTCATCCGTCGTAAAGTATAATTGCGGCACCCATTTCGGGCGCGACTTTTCTCGTATCATCCGCTTTATGAATAGTTCTCTTCAGGCGTTCGTCTATGAATGAATCGAAAAGGCTCTTTCCGGCTGCATCCTACGCAGCCTCCCCAAAAAGCCAGCAACCGCTGTTCCGCTGGTTGATGGATGGGAAATTTCTTCCGGCTTCAATTTTCATGCTGCTGGCAGTTCTTTCTGGCGCGCTCATCGGATACTTAAAAGCCGACTCACTCCACATCTGGCGCTATACGTCGGACTTGTTTATCTGCGATACGGTGCTGCAAGAATCCGCGCGCGGTTTTATCGGCCGTGACTTCACCTACGGCAATGTCTTTGGGGACCATACGTATCTTTTTTTGTTACCCCTTATCCCATTAAAAGTTTTGTTATCGTCGAAAATGGTCTACCTCCTGGTATTGTTGGGCCCGCTGAGTTACGTTGTTTCGAGCATCATTTTCTTCCTTAGCGTAAAGCAGTTCCTGCATCCCTGGAAGGCTTTTCTCCTCTCGCTCACGTATCTGTTTGGCTTTACGATGCTGTACCGGGGGTTATTTGATGACGTGCATGGGATGCATGGCGATACCTTCGCGGGATTTTTGGCAGCCGCCATGACCGCTCTCCTCATTTGGAGAGAATACAACGCTGCGCACGGCAAAAAAACGCTGCCCCAAACGGTAGGGGCGGTCTTTTTTCTACTTGCCTTCCTGTCTCTAAAAGAAGAAATGGCCATCCTCGGCATCCTGTTTTTTGGAATAGCCTTTTTCTTCCGCAGAACCGCTTTTCACCGCAATATGATCTTGCTTTCTGGCCTGGTCTTTGCAGTCGATCTCGTGGTTTTGAAGCTTTCCCTGACCCCCTTCAACCGCACCAATAATGCATTGATCTCGGATTTGTTCGCCGCCATTCAGGCCAGCGGTCTGAATTTTTTGTTCAATAATCCGAACGCAACGGTGGATCAGCTGCGAACTTTTTGGTTTACCATCGCGCTGATCTGCCTTTTATTCAGCGCGGCGGCTGCTTTTTCAAAACGGATCAATCCATATAGTTTGGGCCTTTTCCTGATGGGCCTGGCAAAGTTATTTTTCGGGCTAACGGTGCAGGACTTTGATTTATTCCGCTGGCATGACTTTCCTGGGCTGGTCATGATTTCCGCGGCAGTCCTATTCCAGTTTATTTTTGTGAACAAATTAAAGAGCGTTTTCCAGGTGGCGGCGCTGCTCCTGTTGACCCTTGGGTCTATGTTTAGTTTCCTTCGCTACGAGGCTCCTTATGTGAAAGAGCAGCTCGAATGGAATATTGAACGGAAAGAGGACATCCTCGTTTACTACGGGGAACTGTCACAGTTTATGGATCAAGTGGACCCCATGCAGGTGGTGGCAATTCCGATATACACGGCGAAAAGATGGGTGGGATACCGCTATACCTTTTATCCCAGGGGTATTTCCATCCAACCGCAGGGTATTGCTGATTTCGCCGTCTATCCGATCAATGAAGCCGCGCACTTAGCCGGCGGGTTCGACAAAACGTTACCACTGGCGGAACTTTTAAAGTCATTTACCGTGATCAACCGCACCCGCCATTTTATCCTGCTCAAAAGAACTTCCTTTTCAGAAAGTGAAGTACCTGCGCGCGAAATGTTCTTTAATTTATGGAAGTAATCGAGCGCCGCATTCCTGATGCGCCGCATCTCTGATGCGCGGCATCCCGGATGCGCCATTCCTTATGGCGTAATTGCATACCAGATCTCGCGGATGTACCCGCGCGCGTCCACATCAAAAACCTTCTTTCCGGCAAAGGCTTTGCCTTCTTTACAGCCCCAGGCGTAAATCGTCTCATGCCCGGTGACGGCCGCCGGAATAAAATCATTGTTGGGGTTGGTCTTGCAGAAATCATCCATCGCGGCAGTAGAAGCCTGGCGGATGTCGGCTTTACTTTCGCAGGGCAGGTTGGCCCCCACAAAGCAGGCGTACACCTTCTGATCCATGCAGCGCCAGAAAGTTCCCCGGTTGAACATTTCCAGCGGCGCGTCCGCCGCCGCCCCGGAAGCCTTCATCACCCCTCTGACCACTGCTTCGGGCGTCTTGGGCCCGCTGTAAAGCGCATCCGGCTGGTCAATCGTCCCCACCTTCGCGCAGTAGGCAAATGGATTGCGAAAGGTTGCGGGTGTTGCAACACCCGCGGTTGCAGTCGTCGATGGTGCATTTGGCGCGGCTGGCGCGCAGGCAGCCAGCAGGGCCAGCCCGCACAAGAAAAACAAAACGATTTTTGATCGCATGATGTTTCTCCTGACCGGTTGATCCTTTTTCGGATAACCCAGGCGACGGATGCCGGCTAAAGTAGACCCTTAGCGGTACGCCTGCGCGTGATACTCGCACAGCCACAGGTAATGGTCTTCCGGCGTCAGCACCCGTTTGAGATGCCCCCAGGTCTGCTGCTCGTCGAGCTTTTCCAGCAGCTGCCGGATGGCCCGCAGCGCGGCCCCCTCGACCAGCAGCTCCTCGCGGAAGTCCGGCGGCGTCATGCCCGCCCGGTCGGCCAGCTTCATCTCGCTGCTCTCATCCACATCGATGATCTCCGGCAGGATCTTCACCAGTTCTTCCATCATCTTGATGTCATCCGCCACCAGTTTGGCGTAGTCCGCCGCCGCGATGCCGAGCCACGGGCCAACCAGCGGGGTGACGAACTTGAGCAGGGTTACCATGTTCTTGATATAGCCCCCGGTGATGCGCAGCCATTTGGGTGGAGTATCGAAAACATAATGGCCGTCCTTGCCGGTAGGGTGCCAGCAGCCAGGCTCCTGGCAGTACAGCTGCAGCTCCATCTTCTCACCCACCCACACCTTCTTCCACCCGCTGGAGTAGTACGGGCGCAGCACAAACACGTTGGGCACATACGTCTCAATCTGCGACTGCTCGCGCCGGAAGCCTTTGGTAAATTCACGTTGTAGCAGCGTGATGAGCTCATCGTGCCGCGTGGCGCTGTCCTTCGCCATCTGATCCATGCGGGTGCGAAGCTCCTTGTTCAACTCCTCGATTTTCTCTACCACCTGCTCCTGCGTGCGCCAGTGCAGGCCAAACAAAAGCCGCGAGACCTGCACATCCTCAAAAGAGCGCTGGCACTGCATCGTTTCGACGGGTTTTGGCCGCTCGATTGCTTTCTGCAAATTCTCGTAGTTGAACTCGTAATCGCAGGGCTGCGCTTCGTGCCCCGGGCAGGGGATGGTGCGCTCGATCTTCAAACCGGGGTAGCGCGCCAGGGTCACCTCCAGCCCGTCTTTGAGCAGCGCGAAAAAGTTGTGCGGCGACGGTCCGCGCACCGTGATCTGAACATAGCGGTCGTGCGGGAAGGCCTGCACCAGCGCCAGGTGCTTGCGCTCCGGCTCATAGGCAAACACCGCCCCCAGCCGCCAGTGGATATGCGTGGTAAAGCGGTGCGAGCGGGCCAGGAACCAGGTCGGAATGCCGGGCAGGATGGTGTTGAGCTTGAATTTCATCGAAATCTCGTTCCGCGCGCCATCCGCGCCGGGCGCGTCCCACAGCGCCTGGAAATCCGGCGGGTCTAGCGGCAGGCGCTCGACCACCAGGCTGACCTCTTCCTTTTCCAGCGTGCGGTACGAAAGGTCGAATTTCTCCATCAGCCGCAGGAAGTGCTGGCGCATGCCTGGGGCCAGGTCGCTCCATAACTGCGCCATGTGCGCATCGGTAAAGATGCCCGCCTCGCCGATCACCTTCTCGCTCTCCAGCACCCGCCCGATGTACTGCGTCACCCACTGCGGTTTCAGGATCACCAGGTCGTTCAGGTCGCTGTCGTCGCGGAAGAACAGGATGTCGCCCAGCTCGTGCAGCCAGCGCGCCAGCACGCGCGTGCCGGTCTCCGAGACGCCCCGCGACATCATCAGGTCCCAAAGTTCTTGCGGGGAAATATACTTCTCCGGGCAGGCCCGCACCGCTTCCGCCGCTGCCAGCCAGGTGGTGGGCCATTTCTCGCCCATCAGCGGCAGCTGGCCCACCGCCGCCCCGGCGATGGCCTGGCGCAGCTCCGCGATGCCCTGGCCAGTCTTGTTGCTGACCGCGTAGAACCCCAGAATCTGCGGGTATTTGCGCTGCAAATCCGTCGTGGGTAGATCCGCGTCGCGCTCGTCCGTCCAGGCCGCCACCACCAGCACCGGCGACTCCGGCGCGCGGGCCTGGATTGCGTCCAGCCAGTAATACAGCTTGCCCTGTTCATAGCCGTGCCGCGCGTTCCACACCAGCAGGAACAGCGAGCAGTTGGTCAGGAAAAACTGGTGCGTCGCGTGGTAAATCTCCTGCCCGCCAAAGTCCCAGGCATTGAGCGTCAGGGTAATGTCTGCGTCCGTGCGGTGAGGCAGCCCCAAAGAGCGAATCTCAATCCCGCGCGTGGTGGAAGTATCCGTAAATTCCTCGCCCCCCAGCGCGCACAGCAAAGACGTTTTCCCCACCCCGCCTTCCCCCACCAGCATCAGTTTCGACACCCACTGCTGCGAATGCCCCGCGTATAACTCGCGCAGGTATGCCAGGATCGCGGTGTCGCCCTGTTCCACGATTTCGGGAGGAAAATCGGAGAATGGATTGGGAACAAGCCTGATGTCTTTATTGTCGAAAAGCGCAGTCTCAGGCGGCAGACCAGTCAGTTGATTGCCGCCGAGGTTGAGGTACGATAATTTTGTCAGTTGACCAATCGCAGGCGGCAGGACCGTCAATTGATTGTCACCGAGGCCAAGTCTCGATAATTGGGCCAGTTGACCAATCTCAGGCGGCAGGATCGTCAGTTGATTGCCATTGAGGTAGAGGTACGATAATTGGGCCAGTTGACTAATCTCAGGCGGCAGGACCGTCAGTTGATTGTTATAGAGGTCGAGTATCGACAATTGAGTCAGTTGACCAATCTCAGGCGGCAGGACGGTCAGTCGATTGCCGCCGAGGTAGAGTTCTGATAATTGGGCCAGTTGAACAATCTCAGGCGGCAGGATCATCAATTGGTTGCCGCTGAGGTTGAGTTTCGATAACTTTGTCAGTTGGACAATCTCAGGCGGCAGGACCGTCAGTTGATTGCCGCTGAGGTAGAGGTCTGATAATTGGGTCAATTGGCCAATCTCAGGCGGCAGGACCGTCAGTTGATTGCCATTGAGGTAGAGTTTCGATAATTTTGTTAGTCGGCCAATCTCAGGCGGCAGGACCGTCAGTTTACTGCCCCTGAGGTCGAGTTTCGTCAATTTTTCTTTGGCGACGAATTGAAGGATTTTAAGAAGCGCTTCTTGCTCCATCCTGGCCCTCGATCCGATCGGTTTTTTGGGAGAATTGAATTTATCACGCCGGGCCGGTTCCCAACCATGAAGCAGCCCTGCGATCATTATATCCCCGAATCAAAAACCTCTTCGCGAGGCCGGAGCACCTGCTGCCAACCCAAAATGCCCGCCCCCTCCTAATCCGTGTAATCCGCGTTAAAAATCCGTTGTCAGCCGTCAGCCCTCAGCACTTCCGCATCGCCGCGCCCAACCGCCTGATCCCCTCTTCGATCTCCGCCGGCGTGCAGGTGGCGAAGTTCAGCCGCACATACCCCTCCCCATCTTGCGGCTGCGGGAAGAACCAGTTCCCCGGCGAATACTCCACCCCCTCCGCCAGCGCCAGCGGTGACAGCTTCTCCACCGACATGCCCTCCGGCAGGCGCAGCCAGATGAACAACCCGCCCTGCGGCGAGTTCGCGCGCGCTTCAGCGGGCAGGTGCCGCCGGATCGCCGCCAGCATCGCATCCCGGCGCAGGCGGTTGAGGCGGCACGAGCGGCGCAGGTGCGCCTGGTAGCGCCCCACCGAAACGTATTCGTCCAGCGCGCGCTGGATCAGCGTGGAGGTGGTCAGGTCGTTCACCCACTTGGTATACAGCAGCCGGCGGAAGATCGGCCCGTCCGCCACCAGGAAGCCCAACCGCAGCCCCGGCATCAGCATCTTCGAGAAGGTCCCGGTGTAGATCACCCCGCCGCGCGCGTCCAGCGCCTTCACCGCCGGCTGCGCGCGCCCGTCGTAGCGCAGGTCGCCCGCATAGTCGTCTTCGAGGATGGGCGTATTGTAGCTGTCGCACAGCGCCACCAGCTTGCGCCGCCGCGCCCCGCTCAGGCACGTGCCGCTGGGGTTCTGGAAATTGGGGATGGTGTACACCAGCTTGGGATGGTATTGCTTTAGCAGCGGCTCCAGCAGGTCCACCTGCATGCCGTGCTCGTCGACTGGGATGCCGGCCACCTTGAGATCCAGCGCGTGGAACAGCTCCAGGGCCAGGTTGTAGGTGGGGCTCTCCACCAGAATCGCATCCCCCGGCTTGAGCAGGATCTGGCAGATAATCGTCAAAGCCTGCTGCGACCCGGACGTGATCAGGATCTGCTCCGGGTGCGCCTGGATGCCCTGGCTGGCCAGCACCCGCGCGATGGTTTCCCGCAGCGGCGGGTACCCGGCGTTGAATTCCCCGTATTCCAGCGCGCGGGTGCCGTCCTGGCGCAGCACGCGCTGCAAAGCCTGGTAGAAATCCTTCACCGGGAACTGGCGCGGGTCGCCTACCCCGGTGAAAATGATGGGCCGCGGGTGCCGGAAGAGATCCGCTGGCTCGCTCCGGTAGACATCCCGCGAAAAAACCCGGTCGGTCTGCGCTTCTTGCTGCCACAGCGGCCAGGCGGCGCCGTCTTCGTTCAGGCGCCCCTGGTTCGCGCCGGTGGCCATCACGAACGTACCGCTGCCCTCGCGCGTGCCGATCAGCCCATCGCTTTCCAGCGCGGCGTAGGCATTCTTCACCGTGATGCGGCTGACGCCCAGCTCCTCGGCCAGCTGGCGCGTGGCAGGCAGGCGCGTATCCGCGGCCAGCCCGCCCGAGCGGATATTCTCGCGCAGGAAGTTCTCGATCTGCTGGTATAACGGCACGCTGCTTTGCCGGTCGATGGGGATGCGCATCATGAACCTTTCGCCGCTTCAAAAGAAAGCCGGTCGATGATTTCCTGCACTGCTTGCGGCGCGGGCGGGTGCTTGAACACGATCGCGCGGGCCTGCTCCGCCGTGGGCATGTGCTTTGGCGCCGGGTTGAAAACCACTTTCACCTCCAGCGGCTCCGCCGGAACCTCTGCCGCCAGAACCCCAGCTGCCGCCTCTAGCTGCATCATCAGGGGATACGTAATCAGAATCCCCCAGCGCTCGCCAACCCTTACCCGGTGATGGTCCCACGCCGCCAGGATCTCGGCTTGCTCCCGGGTGCAAGTGGCTGTAACCTGGTTTACCTCACTGCCTATGCGCATGGCGGCTCCGCCCGGTTATTCCGCGCGGTCCTCGATCTCCCAGGCATGGTCGAGTATGTGCCAGGCCGACCGGCGCGTAAAGTAGCGCGGCGACCAGCGCTTGCCGCCTCGCGGGCCTTGCTGCTCTGTTTCACCGCGCGTGGCGGCTGCCAGCGCGTCCAGCGTGGCCTGGGGCGTGCGGGCCGCCAACTCTTCCAGGCTTTCCCCATCCACCTTCGCCGCCTTCCAACCCAGCGTCGCCATATACCCGCCCTGGGCTTCCAGCACGTGCCGCAGGATGCCTTCCAATTCGCGCCCGCCGCCGCGCGGACCCTTGCGCAGCGCTTTATTTTCCGCCGCCCGCGCGGCCGAGTCCAGCGCCTGGTAGCACCCTTTCAGCAGCGCCTGCAGGCGCTCCAATTCTGCCGCATCCACCTTGCGCGCGTCCGCCGCCGGGGCGATGCCCGGCACGCCAAAATCGGTCGCGCTGTCGCCCTCCAACCGCTCGACTACCTGAAAATCCTGCGGCCCGTCCGGCGCCCGGAAATCGACCTTCGCCTTCCGCGCTACTTTTGCATAGCGCGGCCCATACTCTGCCAGCGCTTGCAGCGCCGCGGCTTCATCTTTCCCGCTCCGGCTCCAGCCCGGCCACGCCACCGCGCTGGCAAACGTTTTTTTCTTGCCGGTCTCCAGATACACCGCTATTTTTTCCGTGGACTTTGCCATTCGTTATCGCTCCACCCAATGAAAGAAACGAACCCGCCCCCTTGTAATTTCGTTGATTGAAACCCCCTGGGTGTTCCCGTGTGATTAGTACAATGTCCCTTTCCAACACCGAGTTCTTGCGCGCCAACTCCGAGATCGCCCAGGACTACGGTTATTTCGATAATTATTACATGAATCTGGACGTCCGGGATGAAATTGACGATTACTACTTGGAGGAACCTTACGCCCGCCCGGGATTCCGCTTTGCCAGCCAGACTAATATCCCAATGCTCAGGGCGCTGACCAGCACACCCACGCCGATGACGAGAAAGTACACCGGATCGGCATGGTTGTTGACCACCGGACTGGTAAGATCCAAATCAGAATACGGAAAAACCCGGGCAGCTTCCGTTACGCGCCAGGCCAGAAGGCGTTGAATGAGGACAACCGCCTGGTAAATCGCCACTGGAACCAGGGCAGCCTCAAAAACCCATTTCCAGCTCCCCAGCCGGTCGACCCATTTTTGCAGCGCGGCGATAGATAGGAAAATGAAGAAAACCAGCGCGAGCGAGATCATGCGGCTGACGCTGCGTTCGCCGTACAGCAGGGGGATGGGAAGCTGGCGGAATACGGCAAAAATGCCGTCATACGCCAGCAAAAAAATGGCCGCGATCGGGATGAGCACCCGGTCGATTTTCCGGGATTGGATCTGCAGCGCCAGCCAGGCGACCCCGGCCAAAAGTAAGAACGCGAGCCCAATTTTGCCAATAAAGAGATCAAATTCCCAGTACCCCAGATGACTTTCAAAATGTTTCAGCGGCATCGCTTCGGCAGGGGTCACCCAATGCGTCAGGGCGACATATACGGCAATAAGATTGGGGTATCCATCATAATAATCCCGGCTGAAACCGTTGTAGGAAAGCACTGGAGGGAGTATCCGAAAGGCAGCCACCAGGCAGGCAAACCCAAGCGCTTTGAGAACCGTAAAAAAACGCCGGTAATAAACCAGCGAGAGAAACCCCAGGAAGATCAACGCCCACACAAATTGATGGTATGACCCCTGGAGAAATATGACCAACAAGAGCAGCGCGACTTTGAGTACCCAGGCCCAGGAATTATCCCCCTCGACAAACCGGTCAACCAGATAGACAAACCACGGCAGAAGGAAATACCCGCCCCAGGTAATGTGGCCCACCGAAAGGTGCGCCAGGATGTGCCCATTAAAAAAGAATAGCAGATAGGCGATCACCAGCAGCGGCATCGACAGTTTGAACCGGCGCTGCAGCGCCAATATTCCCCAAAAACCTGCGCTGTAGCAGATCCACATATGCAGCAGCACCCAGCTCCCGATCGGCATCCACTTCAGCAGGAGGATATCCGGTGACACAATCTCGTCGAAAGAACTAAAGTAGCGGTCGCAGCCTTCCCCACAGCGCAGCACATCCGGGTACTTGAAGTGGAACGGGATAACGTTTTTCCGCTCCGCGTCCTGCACCGCGGCGAGCCGCGGAATATTGACTTCCAACCAGTCATGAAATCCGAACGGGATATCCCCCCAATTGAAGAAGAGCCCCCATAGATAAATGCCGGATAGATATAATCCGGCAATCAGAACAGTGCTCCATTTTATGGGGTCAGGCGCACGCAGCATCGCTTCCTCGACTCATTCGAGAGGGTCGGTTAAGATTAGCATACAACCTGGAATCCAACAAGAAAGCCGCTTCTATCGCTATGCGCCATCCCAAACCCCTTACCGGTACACCACCACTCCCACCACAGCCGCCAGCGCCAGCACCACGATGACCGGAACGCGTTTGCTCAACAGCAGTCCCAGCGCCCCCAACGCGATGACCACCCCGCCCCAATCGCTGATCGCCGACCTGGCCAGGCCGATAGCCACGGTAAAGGTCAGCCCAACCACTGCCAGGCCCAACCCGCGCGTGAAGTCCTGGACGGCCGGGTGGGCTTCCAGGCGGTTATAGAAGGCGGCCACCACCAGGGCCAGCAGCGGCGGCAGGCTCAGCGCTGCCAGTGACAGGGCCGCGCCCAGCCAGCCAAAGGTCAGGTAGCCCAGACTGATGCTCCACAGCCCGGTTGGCCCCGGGCTCACCTGGCCCACGGCAATGGCGGTGATAAAGTCCGACTCTTTCGCCCAGCCCAGGTCCACCAGATCCTTGTGCAAGAAGGGCAAGTTGCCCAGCCCGCCGGTGGAAAGCAGCGACGCCTTGAGGAACAGCCAGAAGAAGAGCAGCGCGTTCACTCGGGTTTCTCCTCCGGCAGGTTTTCCGCCTCAGGCGGGGCTTTCGCCTCAGGCTGCGTCTTCACCCCTGGTAAGCTCTTAACCTCCGGCGAGTTTTTTATTTCAGGCGGGTTCTCTGCCTCAGGCAGGGCGATCGCCCCCGGCAGAATTTCCGCCTCCGGCGCTGCCTTTTGCGGGATCAGCGCCATCCCCAAAATCGCCGCGCCGCCCGCCAGCAGTATCACCAGCACCGGCGACATTCCAACCGCCATCAGCAGCGCCGCTCCGGCCAGGATGACCAGGTGCGCGCCCAGGCGGGGCAGCCCTTCGCGGTGCGCGCGGACCAGCAGCGGCTGGCCCATCTGGATGCCCATCGCCAGGCTCAGCCCAATCGTGGCGGGCAGGATGCCGCGCATGGCCGCCTTCACCAGTGGCTGGTCGCGGATGGCGGAAAACCCGGCCGTCATCAGCACCGTGGCGGTTGCGCTGGGCAGCAGCATGCCCACGAACCCGGCAATAATCCCCGGCCAGCCGCACAGCTTATACCCCACCAGCGTCGTCAGCTTGAGCAGGTTAATGCCCGGCGAAATTTGCGCCAGGGCCCAGGTGCGCACAAATTCCTCCTCGCTCAGCCAGCCGCGCGCTACGCAGGTCTGGTGCAGCAGGTAAAAGGTGGAAGAACCGCCGCCAAATGATTGCAGGCCGGCCAGAAACCAGGCTGTGAAGATGTCCCAGGGGGAGGGGCGATCTGAATGCGTTTGCAGGGCAGTCTCCTTGGGTGTGTGGTGAGGCGAAATTCGCCCTGCCAATTGTATCAGACAAGCTTATCGATCGGTTCTTCCGGATGCGGGTCCCCTTGTACCGCAACGCCAGATTCTGACCTATAATAAACCGGTATTAAACCGTTACATGTGGTCCGCGGAAGAAGACCCCAAAGGTCTCGGAGACCTTTGGGGTCTTCTTCTTTTGGAGTCTTTCTTCTCTCTTAAACTTTGACAGAATCTATATATTTCCTCCCCTTCCTTTCATGCTAGCATGATTGCCAGTGGAGGAAAATCATGAATAAGAGAAGAAATGCCCATTTACGCTACTCCATACCGGGCTTAATGATTGCCATCCTGCTGGCGGGCTGCTCCGGCGGCCTGGCCCCGCGCAACATCCCCCGTACGGGCGGAACCGCCACGCTGCCCGCCGGTCAGGGCTTTATCACTCCCGGCGCGGCTGGAACGGCTTACCCTGTCGAAACGGCCGCGGCGACCGCTACCACAGGCAGCCCCGCCACCGCTTACCCCGCCGCTACTACGGCAGCCACCGCGCCCGCGGCTGCTACTGCACCTACTGGCGGCGCGGGCACCGCCTACCCTGCGCCGACTGGCAGCCACCGCCACCAGCGGGCCAACCGTCAGCAGCATTCCCCTACCGGCCCAGCGCCAGACGATCCAGTTCCCGGCGGGCGGCACCTCCTTCGCGGTGACCATCGACCCTACAGCCGAATACGGCCCAGGCATACCAGCTGCAGGCCGCGAACGGGCAGCGCATGTACATCACCATCGACGGGAACGCGCTGATGCAGCTGTATGACCCCAACCAGAGCCCGCTTTCGGGAGTACTGCCGGCGATCAACCCGGTGCAGATTTCGCTCAGCCAGACCGGGACGTACTACATCGCCCTGCAAGGTGACGGGCCGGTGACGATGAGCGTGTATATCCCCGCGGCAGGCGTCAGCCAGACGGTCCCCGCCCCGCTGCCTGCCCAGCGCCCGGCCATCCGCTTCCCGGCGGGCGCCACATCCGCCAGCTTCACGGTCAACATGAACCCGGCTGTGCCACTTGCCTACACGCTCAACGTGCGCGCCGGGCAGCAGATGACCGTCACCACCAACGGCAACGCCACGGTGACCCTATTGGCCCCCGACCGGGCGACCATGGTGCCGTCCGCGGCCATGCCCACCCACCAGTGGCGCTATCCACTGTCCCAGTCCGGTGACTACACCCTGATCCTGCTTGGCAGCGGCACGGTGAACGTGACGGTGAGCATCCCGGCCCTGTCCGGCGGCCCCACTGCCACCGCCCAACCCACCCCTGCCAGCAGCACGCGCATCATCTTCGCCCCCGGCACGGCTTCGACCAAACGGACCGTCAACCTGACGCCGGGGCAGCCTCAGGCCTTTGTGCTCGGCTTACAGCAGGGCCAGACCCTCTACGTCTCGACCACCGGCAGCGTCAGCGTGACCATTTACGGCCCCGGTAACACGGTGCTGACCACCGGCCAGGCCGGCTTTCCCAAGCGCTGGTCCGCCCCCGCCAACCAGACCGGCGATTATACCTTCGTCATAACCGGCAGCGGCAGCAGCGCGCTGGAGTTCTACGTACCGCCGAGGTAAAAATAAATCAGGTAATCCTGCCGCGGCGGCATTGTCGCCGCGGCAGGATTACCATTATTTAATCTTCTTCACCTGCTCCTCGATCCAGGGGTAGGTGCGGGCGATGCCGTCTTTGAGGAGGAAGCGCGGCTTCCAGCCGAGCGAATAGATGCGCTCGTTGCTAAAGTTGCGCGACTGCACGCCCACCGGGCCATCCACGTGGCGCACGTTGAATTTCTTCCCCGACACTTCCGCGACCGTGGCGACCAGCTCGTCCACAGTGACGTACTGCGGGCAGCCAATGTTGGCCGGGACGGTCATATCTGACTGCATCAGCAGGAAGATGCCTTCGACCATGTCATCCACAAAGGTATAGGAGCGCACGGCGCTGCCGCTGCCCCACACCTCGATCGTTCCGCCGTCTTCCACCTCTGCGACTTTGCGGCAGATGGCGGCGGGGGCCTTTTCGCGCCCGCCGCGCCAGGTGCCGTACGGACCATAGCAGTTCTGGAAGCGCGCCACGCGCACGACCAGGCCGCGGTTGCGCGCGTAGGCCATCGCCATGCGCTCGGCGTACAGCTTTTCCCAACCGTACTCGTTATCCGGGTTGGCCGGGACGGCCTGGTCTTCGGTCATCTCAGGCTCGCCGGGCTGCATATCCCGGTACACGCAGGCGGAGGAGGAAAAGAAATAGCGCTTTACGCCCATCTGCGATGCGGTATTGGACATGTGGATGTTGATCAGCGCGCTGTTGTGCATGATTTCGCACTCGGCAGAGTGGATGAAGCCCATCCCGCCCATGTCGGCGGCCAGCTGGTACACCTCGTCGAAGGCTTCGCCGTTCAGGTCCAGCGCCTTGCGGCAGTCTTCCTCTTTGCGCAGATCCAGCACGCAAAACTCATCCGCCGCAGTGGGATAAAACTCGTGCTCTTTAATATCGACGCCGCGCACCCAGCGCCCTTCGCGCTTGAGCTTTTTTACCAGGTGCCCACCGATGAACCCCCCGGCGCCACAAACCAGTGCTTTTTTCATGGTATTAATCCTCTTCATAAGAACAGTCTGTAATCGCGAATGAAACGAATGAAGCGAATTTCGCGAATAAGAATTTTTTATAACTTATCCACGTCATTCGTTTCGCAGCGCAGCGCCCTTCGCTTCAAGTGAAACATACATATCGCGAAATACAAAATGACGATGGAAAGTCAACGCTATTGTAGCAAGCGCTCCTTCCCTACGCAAGGTAATAATGCTTTCACTGTTATAATTTCTGTATCCTATGAAAACTGTAATGTGGTTGTTAAGATGCACGGGGATATTTTTACTGGCCTTGGGATTGGTCGCCGGGCCGTGGGCGGCCAGCCCGGCCCGCGCGGTGACCGGCCCCCTGGCGTCTGCCCGGCTGGTTTCTCAAGCCACCCCGGCGCCGACTGTAACAGGCAGTCCGGGGACCGCGGATGAGCAGCCGCCGGGCTCGTGGCTGCTGTTCATCCTGCTGATCGTGTGCAGCATGGTCGGGCTGCTGGTGCTGGGGGTAGGCGCGGCGGTCCTGTTGGCGCGGCTGAGGGAGCGTTTCTAATGAGTGATCTCGAAGTGATCCAGGCGCTGGAAGAAGCGCTGCAAGCAGCCCCCGATAACCTGGCGCTGCGCACGCACCTGGCCGGGCTGCTGGCCGCGCAGGGCATGTATATCGAGGCGGTGCAGCATTACCGCCAGGCCTTGAACCTGGCGCCCACCGACGCCGGTCTCAAGCTGGCGCTGGCCGAGGCGTACGACGGGCAGGGCAAAACCGACGTGGCGCTGGTGGTGCTGGAAGACATGCTGCGCGCCAAAAATGCGCCGCCCAGGGCCCTGCGCCTGGCCGCGCGCCTGTATCTGCAGTCCGGACAGCCGCTCGATGCCCTGCGCGCCTACCAGCAAGCCGTCGCCGCCGACCCCAACCTGGCGGACGCGGAGCTGGCGGCGCAGTTGGGCATCCCCGCGGTCGACCCCGGCCAATCCGAGGCGCTCGGGCAGCGAAGAGCCGCCGCGCGAGAAAAAGGAGCCGGTCTTCGTGGTCGGTAAAGATGAGCCCGACCCGGCCAGTCTGTACGAGATCGAGCGCCCGAGTATCAACTTTGCGGATGTGGGTGGGATGGAAAAGCTCAAGGAAGAGATCCGCATGAAGATCATCTACCCGCTGGCCCAGCCCGACCTGTTCCGCGCGTATGGCAAGAAAACCGGCGGAGGCATCTTGATGTACGGCCCGCCCGGCTGCGGCAAGACCCATCTGGCCCGCGCAACCGCCGGAGAGGTGGAAGCAGCCTTCCTTTCGATCGGGCTGCATGATGTGCTGGATATGTACATCGGGCAGAGCGAGCGCAACCTGCACCAGGTGTTCGAGACTGCCCGCCAGAAAGCGCCCTGCGTGCTGTTCTTTGACGAGGTAGACGCGCTGGGCGGCAGCCGGGCCGACATGCGCCACAACGCCATGCGCCAGGTGATCAACCAGCTCCTGTCCGAAATGGACGGGGTAGATGCCTCCAACGAGGGCGTGCTGGTCCTGGCCGCAACCAATACCCCCTGGTACGTGGACCAGGCCCTGCGCCGCCCGGGGCGCTTCGACCGGGTCCTGTTTATTCCCCCACCAGACGTGCTGGCCCGTGACTCCATCCTGCGCCTGCTGCTCAAAGACAGGCCCACCGCGCAGATCGACTATGCCCGCCTGGCCCGCGAAACCCGCGAGTTCAGCGGCGCGGACCTGCGCGGTGCGGTAGACCAGGCCGTAGAGCAGAAACTGTCCGCGGCTATGCGCAGCGGAATCCCCGCCCCCCTCACCACCGCCGATCTGCTGGAAGGCATCCACAAGCAGCGCCCCACCACCATCGAATGGTTCGAGACCGCGCGCAACTACGCCGTCTACGCCAACGAAGGCGGGATGTACGATGATGTGCTGGCGTACTTGAAGATCAAGAAGGGATAACCGCGATAGAAAGAAATGGCATTTTTTTAACGCGGATTACACGGATTATTCTAATTACACGGATAAGAAAGATCTTTTGAAAGAAATCTCTTATCCGCGAAATCCGCTCCATCAGCGTAATCCGCGGTAAAAACTTGCATCCACCAGCCCCCATGCCCTCTACCAACTTCCAGGACTCGCAACGCACCGAAACTGCCAAACTGCTCGAATACGGGCAGACGCTGTTTGATCTGCGCCGCTACAAGGACGCCGAGGCCACCCTGCGCCAGGCCCTGGCGCGCGACCCGAACAGCTGGCTGGGACATTATTTTCTCGGCGCGGCGCTGCTGGCCCAATCGGATGACAAACCCGAGCAGGCCCAGGCAGGGCTCAAAGAGGCCAAACGCACTATCGCGCTGCGCCCCGACCACGAAACCGGCTACTTCCTGCTCAGTTGGGCCTACCTGTGCCTGGGGAAACCCAAAGATGCGCTTGATGCGGCCCACCAGGGCATGCGCATCGACCCGCAAGAAGCCTGGGGCTACGCATTGGTAGCGCGCGCCTACCGCCTGGAGCGCGATTGGGCCAAAGAGCTGCAAGCCGCCGAAACCGGCCTGAAGATTGAGCCCGACCACACCAACCTGCTCAACCTGCGCGCTGAAGCGCTGATCATGCTGGGACGCCAGGAAGACGCCGCCGGGGCTGTCGAAGCCGCGCTGCGCAGCGACCCGTCCAGCCCCATGGCGCACGCCAACCAGGGCTGGCTGGCGCTGCACCACAGCGATGAAAAAGCCGCCCTGGTGCACTTCCGCGAAGCCATGCGCCTGGACCCCACCTCCGAGGCTGCGCGCATGGGGCTGGTGCAGGCGCTGCACGCGCGCAGCCCGCTCTACCGCTTGCTGCTAAAATACTTCCTCTGGACGCGGCGCGCGACCACCGGCGAGTTCTGGAGCATACGGCTGATGCTGTATGGGGTCAACACCACGCTGCGGGTGATCACGCGCGCCTTCCCACCTCTGCTGATCATCACGCTGCCCTATTTCGCGCTGTACCAGATTTTCACCTTCTTCAACTGGACCGGCGATGCCTTCTTTAACCTGCTGCTGCGCCTCTCACACGCCGGGCGGCTGGTGCTCTCCAAAGACGAGCAGGCCGAGGCCAGCGGCTGCGGTTTCACCGGGCTGCTGTTCCTGATCAACGCCGCCGCGCTGGTCGCCGCGCTGGTGCTGCGCCCCGGCGCATGGGGCCTGGCGTGGACCTTTGGGCTGGGCGCGCTGCTCTCCCTGGGCATGCTGATCCCGGTGGCGGGCATCTTCAAGGTGGACCCTTCCTATCGCAAACGGCGCGGCGCGCTGGTGGTGCTGGCGGCGCTGCTGGGCGCCAGCGCGGCCTGTGGTTGGGGCGGCTCATTCGTCCCCACCCCCTGGCAAGCGGTTCCGCTGGTGCTGTTCCTCATCGGCTGGGTGATCTACCCCTGGCTGGCGTATGTGATTATCAGCATACAGGATAGCTGACAGATCCCGGGAACATGTTCTGTTGACAAGACTGAAGGCAGCCCCACCGGGATTTATTCCGCTGGGGCTGCCCTTACTGCCTCATACGACAGGCGGCCCAGGCGCTCTTTATTGGCGCTTTCGCCGGGGCGCAAGGCGGCCTTTTCCTCTTTTACTTGGGCGGGCGGTGGTAGAGCTTGAAAGTGCCGCGCTCCACCAGCCCAAGACCCGGGTCTTCTTTAATCCACTCTTTGCTGGCGAAAAATTCACCGCCGGTCACTGTCCAATCTTTTAGCAAAAAGCCGCCTGCCCCGCTAACCTCCGGCATGCTAAAGCTGGGCAGCATGATTCCCGATTGCGCGGCCGCCATCATCGCGGCGATATCTGGCGTGGGTGGTGGTGGGGGTGGCGCATCCGCGCTGCCGCCCCGCCGCCGCCGTCGCTGACAGACAGCTCATCTTTGTGCAGTACCAGATACCCGGCGAACCACATCGGTGATTCTGGGCTGGTGTAAATTGGTTGATCCGGGCATTTTACGTTGAAATGTTCTTTGGTTCTCTCAGGGAAATAGAGCAGGCTGAAATCCCGCACGTATCCCAGTGTATCGTCTGGCGAATGGTTGTCCGCGATGATGGCCAGCGATTCAATTGGCAGGCTGCTGCCCCCGCGGAAGCTGGTGACCGAGCAGCCTGGGTTTCGAAAGGTAAAGCTGTCGTTGATCAGCGCCGATGACCCGCTGATGCGCAGCGCGTCGGGTTGAAACTTCAGCGGCACCTTTGCTTTGACGCTTGAGTCATAGCCGCCGCCAAAACCGCCATCAAATATAAATTGCGATTCAAATTCCAGGTCGAAGGTCAGGCATTTTTGGGCCAGGTCTTTGGCCAGTTTGGAGATTTCCGCGTAGCCGGCGTCACCGGTCATGCCCAGCAGCTGGTACTGGCGCTCAACGCCTAACCAGACCGGGATCATGCGGTGGATGATGTGGTCGTCCGCGCACATTTTGTATTCTTCTTGCAGGCAAACCCGCGATACCGTGGCGATCAGCCCGGCATACTGGCTCAAATTGCCTGCTTCCATCCCCAATAGTTGTTTCTGCCGGTCAAACCCCAGCGCCGTCTGGAGCGCCAGCTGGCCCGCGGCGCAGCTTTGGCCTGCCGCCGCGATGCGCGGCTCGACCACTTCCTTCTGGTACTGGTCAAACAGCGCCTCCAGGCCGCTGAACAGCGCGCTCGAATCGCTGTTGGCTTCGTTTGCCTGCTGTTTCTGGCGTTCGCGGGCCAGCAGTTCACCTACCAGGCTTTGAAAACGGCGCTCGGCGCTGCCGCCCAGCCGCTCGCGCATCGATTTCGGGATCGGCCAGCAGGCCTTTGGTGACCCCGTAACCGCTGAAATGCAGCAGTTGAATTTTGAGTTCTTTCGAGTCCTTGACCGGCGGGGCAAAGATCACATCCTTTCCCTCCGCCTGGTATCCGAAGAAGAGCTGCTCCTTCAGCGGGATCTCCTGGGCCGGGAGGATGCTGAGGGTCGCGAAGTTGTTGAAGGTCAGCCCTTCTGGCTGGAGCTGCGCGGCATAGGTCTGCTCTCCGCCAAACGGCAGCCCGGTTACTGCCGCCGGGATCAGCCGGATTTTTGTTTCCACCAGCAGCGCATCCCCAGGGATATCCAGCCTATACTGCGTGCCGTCCGCGCCAGTCGCGGTGAGCGTGCCGCCCTCCACCGGGTATGACGGCCTCCGCCGCGCGGGTTTCATCCGGCGCTGCCACAGCCGCCGCCGGGTCCGCGGGCGGTTGAAAGACGGATTGATACGGGCTGCTTTTCCCGCCGCTCTTTGGCGAGGAGGCCGGTAGACCGGCGCCGAACTGGCAGGCCGTCAGCACGAATAAGATCGCAAGGGTTCCCGAAATCAGGCGTAGTTTCAATGCTCTCCCCTTTTCGCGACCCCTTTTGGTAAAGAAATCGCACAAAAAGTATATGTTTTGGATAAATTCATTGTAAGGGATTAACGGATTTAATGATAGCCCCAAAGAAGATTTGAATTATCCAAACCAGACACAAACTCGCGCCTGAGTTGATCCTCTAAAAACAAGGTATGTCTTCCTCTTCCCTGATTGACTGATTGACTGATACACTGATGACTGATAACTATTCCCTACCTTTCACTCCCACTCCATCGCCGGGCGCAGGCTGTCGCCCGATAAATGCACCACGCAGAAGCGCCCATCGCGGATGCGGTCGTACAGGTAGCCGTCCAGCAGGGCTGGGTCTTCGTTGGCGGCCATCAGAGTCGACGTCCGCAGCCGTCATGGCGCCGAAGCCGGCTCGTCCGCCGCGTCCAGCGGCGTTATAGCCGCCGCGTTCAGCGGCGCCAAAGCACGGCATGCCGTGCCCACCGCGCAGCGCGCTCTCGTAGCGCCGGTCCATCAGCAGGAAACGCCGTTCGGCAGCGTACTCGGTTTCGCGCAGGCGGTCGAACTCGTCGATCGCCAGCACGGGCAAGCCGGCCCACCAATCCAGGCGGCGCTGGCTCTCGCCGGACGGGTCACGCGCATCGAAGGCAGCGCGCATATCGTCCAGGATTTCGACCATGCGCGTGTACGCGGCAGCCTGGTGCGCCTCTAACGACAGCGCCACGGCGGTCTTGAGCAGCAGCGTCTTTGCCAGCCCGGGCGGGCCCCACAGGTACACAAAACCCGCTCCGCGCTCCAACGCCTGGCGCACCTGCGCCAGCGCGGTTTCTACCCCGTTCACCGGGCTCACCTGCTCCCAGGTCAGGCCGCGCTCGGACAGGCTCAGCCCGTAGCGCTCGCCGGGGAAGAGCATCAGGCTGCTGACGTTTGGGCAGGCATTCACCTTGCCAAACTCGTCCTGCACATACCCAATCCCGCCGCAGATGGGGCAGTCCGGGCGGCAGTTGTAGTTAGCCTGCATCGCGTTGCGCCGCGCTCGCTCGATTTGCTCCGGCGTGCCGCGGCGGGTAGCTATTTTCGCTTTTAGATTCGCGGTGATTTGCTGGATCGGTGGCATAGGACTCCTGGGGGAATAGTGATCAGTGAGCAGTCGATCAGTAATCAGGGAAGCGGCGCAACAGTAGTCGCGCCGCTTCCCTGGCGGTTAAATTCTTTTCTTTGCCGCTTCGCGGGTGGCGCGCAGCAGCGCGCGCAGTTCGGCCAGCTCAGCCTCCGTGCGCGGTTTCTCCTCCAGCCGTCTGACCGGGGGCGCCTGGGCGGACCGCTGACCTCCCCTGCCGGACGGAACGCCCTGGCGGTACCAGTCCAGGTGACCTTCCAGGTTGGTGGGGCGGTAGCCGCGCGCGCACCAGGCTTCGTGCACCTGGGCAAAACGCGCCGCGTCAGGCGTATCGCCCAGGCCGCGAATGACCCAATCGAACACGGCTTTGGGCGGGTACCGGCCGGTGACCGTCTTTACCAGCACAACCGCCGGGTGATCCAGGCGCGGGTCGCGCGGCGGCCCGGTTTTGTCCGCGCCCGGTTCTGTAAGAATGTCCGGTTCGCTGTGAGCCGCGGACGCTTCGGAACGAAGCGCGCTCTCTTTCTCTTTGGTAGTCTCTGTTGTATTCTCTGATTCCTTATTAAGTTGAGCGGAACTTTCACCCAATGTTGGAACGCTTTGCCGCCCAACATAGGTAGGAATACCGTTCAACGGGGGATCCGTTGGATGGGGCTGTTCGGGTGGGCAGGCAAGAACGGCAGGCAAGATTTCCGTAGAACGGTTGGTTCCACTGCCGGGAGCGGTTGCGCGCGCATTATCCGGGTGAGAGCTTTCAAGGCCATCTGCTGGATCCTGATCCATCGGACTTCTGATCCGATGGGTCAAACCCGGGTTCCTCAAAAGGCGGCGTTTCCGCTGCTGGGATACCTTCCATCACAGTCGCCAGCCGGTTCAGGTCTACGCGGTAATGCCAGGTGCGCGGGATGCCCTTCAGACGCGCTTCGATCACGCCTACCGCCAGCAGCGCTTTACGGGCCGTCTGCTGCTCGTTTTTGCTCAGGCCGGTCTCACAGCGCATTTGCTCCACGCTCTTGTAGACCCAGTCGCCGCGCTGCTGCACGTTTACGCCAGTTTTGCTGGTAATGCCAGCTTTCCTGCCATGAACGCCGTTCCAATACAGCAGTTGGGAGAGCAGCAGCATGGCCTTCACCCCGCCCACCGTACGCGCCAGCCCCGGGTAATACGCCGCCACCCGGCTGCCGCACAACACACGCACCGACTTCTGATAACTTTCGCGCTCGATGTTCATGCTTTGCTCCTGTTGGATGGAATATCATGCCAATGAATAGGAAGTACTGGAAGTACCATACCCAGGAATCAACCAAAATACAACCTGTCAATAGGTGCCCAATTTGTCAAGAAAAATGGGTTTGAAAAAGCCTGTTTCTGGCATTTTTTCCCATTAAATAGGATGGGGCGGGCAAATTGTGCATGTCGATATTGGAAGCAAATATTGGTCCGAGTACATGGGTATTTACGTGCAATCCGATTCAATTCAATAGATTAGTTGCCTCCCAGTTCGTTTTTGCGTATGATTAAAGGGCAAAGCGTAAACGATCGAGGAGGTGACGGATGGCGGTCATCACGATTTCACGCGAATACGCCAGCGGCGGAGACGAAGTGGCCAGCCAGCTGTGCGCGGTATTGGGCTACCGCTCCTTTGATAAGGAGCAGGTGCAGAAAGCGGCCGAAGACACAACCTACCCGCGCTATATGGCAATCGACTATTCCGAAGACCAGCACGAGGTGCAGAACTTTCTGGAACGGCTTATCGGGCAGGCGGCCTCCCCCGCGCAAAAAATGGCCTGGGCCGAAGACCCATCCATCGCCGACAGCCCCGAACGGGCCATGGTCGATCAAGCCGCCGTGCTCGGCCTGGTGCGGCGGGCGGTCAAAGCCGCCTGTAAAGCCGGGAATTTGGTGATCGTCGGGCGCGGCGGGCAAATGCTGCTGCGCGGGGAGCCGGGCGTGCTGCACGTGCGCATCGAGGCCCCGGTGGGCGAGCGGATCGACCGGGTGATGGAGCAGCTGCGCAAGGAGCGGGCCGGAATCCAGGACGAGCTGGTGCTGCGGCGGGAGGCCGCCGACCTGGTGGCTAACCGCGATTTTGCCTCCGCGGACTACATCAAGCGCTTCTACGAAGTCGACTGGGCGGACCCGAAACTGTATCACATGCTGCTGAACCTGGGCTACCTGAGCGTGGTCCAGGCCGTGCAGGCCATTGTGGCAGTGGTGCAAACCATGGAAGTGCCCACCCCAGAATAACATGACTCACCCCGAATGGTTATATTCGAGGTGAGTCATGCATTTCTTTGTCACCCCCGCGCTGGAAAAGAGTGAAGCGGGTCCGTATGCGGCGCATGCACCGCATACGGACCCGCTTCAGATCTCTCCCCACCCGCCAGGCAAAACCAGCAATTCCTGCTTTATAATTAACCCCATCCTTCACAACAATCATCGGAGGCAGGTATGCAGATATTGGTCACCGGCGGCTCTGGATCGGTAGGCAAGGCGGTCATCGAGCGGCTGGTAAAACAAGGCTACGCGGTACGGGTTATTGGGCGGCGGGCAGACATGTCCTTTGAGGGCGCGGAATACCAGTCGTGCGATATCAACGATTTTCCCCAGCTGCGCGAGGCGATCCGCGGCTGCGACGCGGTGGTGCACCTGGCGGCGCTGCCAAGCCCATCTCATGGGCGCCCGGAGGAAGTTTTCCGCGTCAACGGGCAGGGCACCTTTAACGTGTTCCAGGCGGCCGCGGAGGAAGGCATCCGGCGGGTGGTGCAGGCCAGCTCGATCAACGCCGCCGGGCAGTTTTACGGGGTCAAACCGGCCCCGCTGGAATACCTGCCCATGGACGAGGATCATCCCCTGTTCGCCACAGACGCGTACTCCTTTTCGAAGCACATTGTCGAAGACATCGGCGCGTATTTCTGGCGGCGGGAGGGGATCACCAGTGTGGCGCTGCGCCTGCCGTGGGTAGCGCCCAGGGAGACGCACGAAAACTTCCCCCAGCGCCTGAAGGTCGCTCAGGAAATGGTCGCAAAGCTGCTGCAACGCTCGCCGGAGGAACGCCTGGCCTGGTTCGAGCAGGCCTGGAAGCTGTACAATGACTTCCGCGCCACCCGCCCGTATGAGGCGCAAGAACCCGGCGCCGCCCGCCAAAAGATCAACGCGCTGGCGGAAGAGCAGCGCGCTATGCTGGGGGCGATGACCCAGCGGGTCAATTTCTTTACCCTGCTGGACGAGCGCGACTCGGCCCAGGCGATCGAGAAGGGCCTGACGGCGGACTACACCGGCAGCCACCCGCTGTTCGTCAACGACAGCTATAACTCCACCGGCGTGGAATCGCGGGTGCTGGCGGAACTGTTCTACCCGGATGTGAAGCGCTTCAAGAAGGAGCTGGCCGGTACGGAAACGGTGATCAGCATCGACAAGGCGCGCGAAATCATTGGCTTCGAACCGGAGTACAGTTTCGGGAAAGAAAGAAAAAGAGATTAACCGCGAAGGCGCGACTACTGTCACACCGCGACTAGTCACGCGTGACTACGTAGTCTACGCACTCTTCCCTGATCACTGATCACTGATTGACTGATCACTGATTCGACCGATCGACTGTTCACTTTTTTACTGAGAGGACCTTATGACTACCGAACCAAATTACGAGCATGTCTTGAATAACGTCAATACGTTTTCGAACCCGGCGGATCTGCGCATAACGGATATGCGCTTTACCGATATCACTGGCGCGCCGATGCACTGCACGCTGATGAAGATTACTACCAACCAGGGGCTGGTGGGGTACGGCGAGGTGCGCGACGCAGCCACCAAAACCTACGCGCTGACGCTGAAACGGCTGATCCTGGGCGAAAACCCCTGCAATGTGGATAAGATTTTCCGGCGCATCAAGCAGTTTGGCGGGCAGTCGCGCCAGGGCGGCGGGGTGAGCGGCGTGGAAGTGGCGCTGTGGGACCTGGCCGGCAAGGCCTTCGGCGTGCCGGTCTACCAGATGCTGGGCGGCAAGTTCCGCGACAAGATCCGCATTTACTGCGATACGGACCTGCACGGCAAGCCGGACGGGATCAAGATGGGCAACGCGCTCAAAGACCGCATGCAGCGCGGGTTCACCTTCCTGAAGATGGATGTGGGCATCGGGCTGATGTGCGACGAGCCCGGCACGCTGTGCTACCCGCTGGGTCTGTGGGAAGAAATGCAGGACGCTGGGCCGCCACGGCTGGCAGTGGACGGTGAAAGACATGGAGGAGCGCATCCAGCGCAACCGCGCCTACGATATCTACAACGTCCCCCACCCCTTCACCGGCATCCACCTCACCGAGAAAGGCATCGACCTGCTGGAAAAGTACGTGTGCCGATGTGCGCTCGGTGATCGGCTACCAGGTACCCCTGGCGGCGGACCACTTCGGCCATATCGCGCTGGAGGACTGCATCCGGCTGGGCAAGCGGCTGGAGAAGTACAACCTGGCCTGGGTGGAAGATATGGTGCCCTGGCAGTACACCGACCAGTACGTGCGCCTGAGCCAGGCGATCAACATCCCGTCTGCACCGGCGAGGATATCTACCTGAAGGAAGGCTTCCAGCCGCTGCTGGAAGCGCGCGGCGTCTCGGTGATCCACCCGGACGTGCTGACCTCGGGCGGCATCCTGGAAAACAAGAAGATCGGCGACCTGGCCCAGGACCACGGCGTGGCGATGGCGGTGCACATGGCCGAAAGCCCCATCGGCTGCATGGCGGCGGTGCACTGCGTGGCCGCCACGGAGAACTTCCTGGCGCTGGAATACCACTCGGTGGACGTGCCCTGGTGGGACGACATCGCCAACGGGCTGCCCAAGCCGCTGGTGAAGAACGGCTATATCGAGGTGCCCAACACGCCTGGGCTGGGGATCGAGTCGCTGAACGACGAGGTCATCGCGGAGCACATTCACCCCGGCATCCCCGGCCAGTGGGAAGCCACCGACCAGTGGAACGACGACTGGTCGCACGACCGGTTGTGGAGTTAAAAAATAACAGTCGGGGGCCTGCTGCGCGGGCCCCCGACTGTTATTTCCCTTCCGCTGTTTGCTCTTCGGGCGGTTTGACGGCCTTGAAACTGCGATACAGCAGCAGATCATAAATTATCTTCAAACCACCGGAAAGATAAAAGGCAGGCTGAGCAGGGCCGGGTTGGCCAGGAAGACGCCGGTGATGACCGGGGAGAGCGAGGCGCCGATGGTACGGGCCACGCCGGTGATGCCCGAGGCGGCCGAGCGCTCGTCCGGCTCGACGACGGCCATGGTATAGGACTGGCGGGTGGGCACGTCCATCTGCGAGATGCTGAAGCGCAGCAGCAGGACCAGAATGGCCAGCGGCAGGGTCGGCATGAGCGGGACGAGCATGAGCAGGATGTTGGACGGCAGGTGGGTGAAGAACATGGTGTTGATCAGCCCGATGCGCCGGGCCACCCAGGCCGCGCTGAGCGCGGAGATGCCGGCCAGGATGTTGGCGCCAAAGAAAATGCTGCCCAGCACGGCCGGCTCGACGCCAAACTTCAGGTTGAACCAGTACGCCACCAGGCTCTGGATCACAAACCCGCCCCCGAAAGCATCCAGGCTGAAGAGGGCGGCCAGGCGAAAGACCACGCCTCGCGAGCGGTGCAGGCCGAGGAATGCGCGCCGGGGCGCGCCGGCAGGCACACCGGCGGCATCCCCGGCGGGAGCGGCAACCTCGATCGCCGGTGACAGGCTCAGGAAGAGCGCGATCATCAGCAGCCCGACCAATCCGTAGCCCAGCACGACCACCCGGTAACTGGCGAGCGGCGCCAGCCCGGCAGTCTGGAGCTGCTGGGACAGCAGGCCGCTGGTGAGCGCGCCGGTGGCCGTGGCAAAGGAACCCACCAGGTTATACCAGGCAAAGACGCGCGTGCGCTCCGTGCCGGGGAGCAGGTGCGAGAGCGCGGCCTGCTCGATGGATAAGAACGGCCCAACCTCATTGCCGCTGGGACTGATCACGCCGATGGTGGCGGCCAGCAACAACAGGTAAAAATTGCGGGTCACCGCGAACAGCACGCTGGCGAAGATCATCAGCAGCGCGCCAATAATCAGCATGCGGCGGCGGCCGATCCGGTCAGCGGTGGTGGTGATATATAGGGAGACCGCCGTGTCGCCGAGCAGGGTCAGGGTCAGCAGCAGGCCAATCTGCGCCTCGGTGAGGCCGACCTGGGCCAGGTAGAGGGCCATCACCACGGAGAGAAAGCCGTAGGCGAACAGGCGCAGGATGCGCGTGCCAAAGAGCAGGCGGCCATCGCCGGATAGGGTGGAGAGGACGTTCATTAGCTGCCCATTTCGGCGGCGGCGCGCAGATAATAGGCCCAATAGCCTTTGTGCGCCCCGTAGCGGGCGGCGATACGGTCGAGCGCTTCTTCATCCAGCCCGCTGCCGTAGCGCCGTTTGGCGGCCTCCAGCAGGTTGGGCTCGTTGGTTCCCAGCCCTTCCATGCGCCCCAACCCGCGGATGAGGATGAAGGCCGCCGACCAGGGTCCAATCCCGCGGATATTGAGCAGCCAGGCTTTGACTTCCGCGTAATCGCCAGCGCGCAGGAAGGCTTCATCCACGCCGGCGAATGCCTGGGCGACTGCCTTGAGATATTCAACCTTACGCTGGTTCTTGCCCAGGATCGGGAAAATGTCGCTTTCATTCGCAGACAGCAGCGGTGCAGGCTCGGGAAAGCCCGTATATTCCGCCTCATTCCAGGTCAGCCGGCAGCCGTAGTGTTCCATCAGCGCAATCCGCATCTTGCGCGCCTCGGCGAGCGGTACGCGCTGCGAGATGACCGCCCAGCACGCATTCTCAAACGGGGTGGGAAATTTCACCTGGTGAAAACCGTACAACGCCAGGGCCAGCGGGGCGAAGGATGGGTCGTCGCGCGCCAGGGCGTATAAAGGGCGCAGATCATCATCCAGGCTGAGATAGAAGGAGAGCCGGTCGATCAGCGTGGCGCGGGCTTCCGGGGGAATGGGCCGCGCAGCATAGAGGGTGTATTCCAGCCGCGGTTCTTCCGCGCTGCCAGTGGAGCGGATATAGAACAGGTACGGTTGGCCGTCAAAACAGAAAGCTTTGGTCAGGCTGAGATCGGCCAGGGTTTGCTCGCCGGCGGTGATGGGAAAACCGCGCAGAAAGGCCAGCGATTTGGCAAAGTCAAAGGGCGGCGTGGGGGTCAGCCCGCCCGCTTCGGTAAAAAGGTTGTCAGGCATGCTATTAAGTATACAGAATCCGCGGATGGGATGGAAACGGGTGCAGAAGGAAAAGAGAGGAAGTGCTCTCGTTCCCATGTGCTCTCGTTCCCACGCTCCGCGTCCTGTGGGAGTCTGCGGTCGGGTGACAGGACGCGGAGGCGCGACAGTAGTCGCGTCCAAGAGGGGTTCCCACGGGGACCGTGGGAACCAGAAAACGCCAAGTTACTGGCGGGGAATTTTCCCCGCCTCGACCACGGCGCGAACACGTTCCGCGGTGGTTACCTTGCGAGTGTATTCGGCGGGAGTGTAGGCTTTGCCCATGTGACATTCCAGGCTGCGGTAGGTCATGGGGCTGGCGAGCGGCTCGCGGGCCGAGAAATGCACTTCGCTGACCCCGGTAGCGGACAGCAGCGCGGGCAGGTTTTCGGCAGTGATGCCGCCTCCAGCCATGATGGCCACGTGTCCGGGCGATCTCCGGACATAGCCGGACGAACGCCGGGCGAGATCGGCGGATTGGCGCACGAGGCGAGCGATGCACGCAGCGCCTTCCAGGGCAGTCGCTTTGCGCCCGGAGGTGAGCACGCGCGCCACGCCCAGACCGGCCAGCGTTTCGAGCGCCTCGTCCGAGTCGCGGCACAGGTCGATGGCGCGGTGGAAGGTGACCGGGAGCGGTTGGGCCAGATCAACCAGCGCTGCGGTGCGGGCCGCGTCCACGCGGCCGTCCGGGAGCAGCAGTCCAAGCACCACGCCGTCCGCGCCGGCCTCTCTGGCTGCCAAAATATCCTCGCGCATGACGGCGAATTCGAGCGGGGTGTAGCAAAAATCGCCGCCGCGCGGGCGGATGATAACGTTCAGGGCGATGGAAACGTTCCGGCGCGCCAGGCGGAGCATGCCCAGGCTGGGGGTGGTGCCGCCTTCCACCAGGTTATCGCATAGTTCAACACGCTGCGCCCCGCCCTGCTGGGCGGCGAGCGCGCCTTCTACCGAGTCAATGCAGATTTCAAATGTAAGGGTCATGGGAGATCGTTTTCAGTAGACAGTTTACAGTTTTCAGATGTCGGTTGAGCGTTGGTTAAGGAACAGGATAATGAGAGGTGGAGGAATTATACAGGGAAAGCGTGATGCGTATGACCCCGGACAAGGCGAGGCACGGAGGCACTTACGTGATAAAAGGGGGACAACAAACGGGTGGTTGTGTGGTTGGTAGATGGTTCAGCAGGTGCGCAGCGAAAATTTGCCGGCCGAAATAAAAAAACCTGCCCGGTGAGGGACAGGTTTTCTGGTTGATTGGTTTATCGATTATGCGGGGACGACGTTGGCTGCCTGCAAGCCCTTGGGGCCTTTCTCGATGGAGAATTCAACTTTCTGGCCTTCCGTGAGGGTGCGATAGCCGGTGCCGGCGATAGCCGAGAAGTGTACAAACACGTCGGGGCCATTTTCCTGAGCAAGGAAACCGTAACCTTTTTCACCGTTGAACCATTTAACCGTACCGATGATACGCTCAGACATACTATTTGCCTCCTTAGGGCATTGCCTTGCGGCAGTTAAAGATTTGGTGATGCTGTGTGTTCATCGGGTCGTTTAAATAGGAACGGCCCCTGGACGATAACCTTGAGCCGTTGTATTGCTTCCAACGAGAACTACCGCATCCTTCGAGAACGCATTTTATCAGGATATTTGTTCAGTGTCAAGGTATATTGATCTAAATTGACGAGGCTAGCTTCTCTCCTTAGCCAGTAGAACCTCTTTGCGGGAGATGCCCCAGCGGTAACCGCCCAGGCCTCCGTCGCTGCGCACCACGCGGTGACAGGGGATGACCAGCGCGGCGGGATTGGTGGCGCAGGCGCGGGCCACGGCGCGCACGGCGCTCGGCCGGCCGATGGCTTGCGCCACCTGGGCGTAGGTGCGCGTCTGGCCGTAGGGGATGCGGCGCAGCTCGCTCCACACGCGCTGCTGGAAGGCGGTACCCAGCACGTCCAGGGGCAGGTCCAGGCCGGGGCGGATGCCGGTGAGATGCTCGCGCAGGGCGGCGGCCCATTCCACCAGGGAGGCGCCATTGGACTGGATGCATTCGGCGGCGGGGAATTCGGCGCCGAGGGCGGAGAGCAGGCCGGTGTCGGTATCGCCCATGAGCACGGAACAGATGCCCTTCTCGGTAGCGGCCACGAGCAGGCGGCCCAGCGGGCTGTCGGTGATTGTATAGGTGATGCGCATGTCTTTTCCTCCTGCGCGGTAAGCGGTAGGGGTCATGCCCAGGAAAGCGGGCGCGGATTCGTACAGCCGGCTGCTGTCGTTATAACCGGCGGCGTACATGGCCGTGGTGACGTCCGGGGCGGCGCGCACCTGCTCGCGAAAGCGGCGCGCGCGGTGGGCGGCGGCATACTGGCGCGGGGTCAGCCCGGTGGCGGTTTTGAAGGTGCGCTGCAAATGGAAGGGGCTGACCCCCAGCTGGCTGCCCAGCTCGTTCAGGCTGAGGGGCGCCGGGGCGGTTTCGATCAGGCGGCGAGCGCGGTGGATCAGCTCCACCGCCGGGTCTTCCGCCTGGCGGGGCAGGCAGCGCCGGCAGGCGCGGAACCCGGCTTCCTCGGCGGCCGCCCAGGTGGGGAAGAAAACCACCTGGGCGCGCCCGGGGCGGCGGGAGGGGCAGTTGGGACGGCAGTACACGCCGGTCGAGCGGACGGCGTAGAAAAAGACGCCGTTATAATTTGCATCCCGCGACAGGACGGCCTGCCAGCAGGTATCTTCATCAGGGAAGTGCAGTTTCTCGTTCATGGCGTAGATGATACCGGGAAAAATGCGCTCTGGCTATCTGAATCTTGCGGTCAAAGTTCCTCACCTGCTTCTTCTTCGCCGGGCGCTTCTTTGACCAGCGCGCGGCGGGACAGGAGGTCGCGGAAGCGGCTTTCTTCGCCGGGGCGGGTGAAGGCCGATTTGGGCAGGATGATGTATTTATTGCCCACCCCATAGTCGAGGATGAAAACGCGCCCGTTCTCCTCCACGCGGCGGATCTGGTTCCACTTGAGGTGCAGCCCGCCGGTCTTGCCCGTGACCAGCAGGCGCAGCGATTTTTCGCTGAAGTGCAGCGTCAGCGGCAGGCGCCAGAAGCGGTTGATGGCAAAGTCCATCCAGGGGGTGAAGAAGATGAGCACCAGCAGGGTAGCGAAGTAGGCAATGGCAATTTGCAGCACCAGGCCCCAGGAAGCATACGGGCCGGGCGGGAATACGCGGGGCAATACCAGCGGGGCGATCAGGATCAACATGCTGGCCAGCCAGATGATCAGAATGACCTTGAGCTGGTTGGAGCGCAAGAAGCGCATGCGCTGCGCGGAGATCACATCCGGGCGGGTGTAGCGGAATTCGAGGCGGGTTTCGGACATAGGAATGATTAAACCGCAAAGCGGATTAGAAAGCAAAGGAAAAGAAGAAGAGGTTTTAGTTTTTATATTCGAAACTATTATGATATAATGAACTATGTCGGCATTAATAAATACTTTTTTTATGATGGCTGTTTTGGAGTTGAAATACCCTATGGGAAAAAAACCTGAAGGCGCAAGCACCGAAACGTTGTTCGTCGCCCCGCTCGCCTGCCTTACGCGGACGGACCTGGAACGAGCCGGAGGCAAGGGCGCGAATCTGGGCGAGCTGGTGCGGGCCGGGTTCCCGGTGCCGGGCGGGTTTGTGGTCACGACGGCGGCGTACGACCAATTCGTGGCGCAGAATGGGCTGCACGCAGCCCTGGCGCGGGCCTTGCAGGGGGAGATCCCCAGCGCGGCGGCCATCCAGGCGGCCTTTGAAGCCGCCGCGGTACCGCCGGAAGTGGAACAGGATCTCCTGGCGGCGTACCGGCGGATGGGGCCAGGGCCGGTGGCAGTCCGGTCAAGCGCCACCGCCGAGGATTTGCCAGGGGCGGCCTTTGCCGGGCAGCAGGACACCTTCCTGAACATCGTCGGCGAGGCGGCGCTGCTGGAGGCCGTACGCAGCTGCTGGGCTTCGCTGTGGAACGAGCGGGCAATTGCCTACCGTACCCGCCAGCGCGTGGACCAGGCCGGGGTAAAACTGGCCGTGGTGGTGCAGCACATGGCGAAAGCCGAAGCGGCGGGGGTGCTGTTCACCGCCAACCCGGTCACCGGCGCGCGGGACGAGATCCTGATCGACGCCAACCCCGGCCTGGGCGAGGCGGTGGTATCCGGACTGGTCACGCCGGACCACTTCGTGTTGCGGCGCGGGGGTTGGGGATGGCGAGTCAGCCAGCGGCAGGCGGGGAAACACGAGCTGATGATCCAGGCCGTAGAAGGCGGCGGCACCCAACACATCACCGGCCCAGCGGTGGACGAGCTCCCGGCGCTGCCAGAGCACGCCCTACGCCGGCTGGCGCGGCTGGGGGCGGCCATCCAGCGCCACTTTGGCGGCCCGCAAGACGTTGAATGGGCCTGGGCGGAAGGCCAGCCGTTCATCTTGCAGGCGCGTCCGATGACGGCGCTGCCCGACCCGCCGCCGCATGCCAGCCTGCCGGAGCGCCTGTTGGCCAACAACTTTATCGAGATGCTGCCGGTGCGGCCCTACCCGCTGGACCTGGATACCTGGCTCCCGGCCCTGGGCAGTGCCGTGGAACCGATGTTTGGGCTGCTGGGGTTGGATTGGCGATTGATCGAGTTGTTCGATGTTGAAGATGGGGTCGTGCTGCGTTACAAAGCCAGGCTGCCGCGCCCGACCTGGAAAACGCTGCTGGCCCCGCTGCGCCTGATCCCGCGCATCCTGCGCTATCATCCGCTGCGCTGGCGTTCGGATGCGCTGCTGGCCGAAATGATAACGCGCGCCCGCGAACTGGAGGCGCGTGATGTACGGACGCTCGCCTGGGATGCGCTTCTGGCGATGCTGGACGAGGCCAAAGAGATTGCGCTCCTCGCGGCCGGCGAAGTGCGCACGCGCTACTTTCCGCGCGCGGCCTTCTCCGCCGTCCGGCTGCGCCTCCTGCTCATGCTGCTCGGGCGGTCCGGCCAGTTTGGCACGCTGCTTTCCGGGGCGGAGAACAAAACCCTGGAGATGAACCGGGCGCTCGAGGGATTGGCCGCGAAAGTCCGTGCGGACCCCGACCTGGCGCGCGTGGTGGCTGTCCAACCCGCCGAAACGCTGTGGGCGGCGCTGGAAGGGTTTTCGGCAGGCAGGACCTTCCTGGCAGACCTGCGCGGTTTTCTGGACGCGTATGGTCACCGCGAAACGGTGATCAGCACGGCGCTGGAGCCAAGCTGGAAAGATGCGCCGGCTGTGGCGCTGGGAATTATCAAGGGCTTTCGCCGCGTATCCGCCCCAGGCTCCGGCCGGGCCGCCGGCCTGGCAAACCGCGCGGGATGAAATTCTGCGCCGCGGTCTGCTCCGCTTTGCGCCGCTGCGATCCGCTTTTCTGGAAACCCTTGAGGAAGCGCGCACCTTACTCCAGATGCGCGAGGATACCCATTTTTACGCGACCCTGGCCCTGCCGGTGTTCCGGCGCACGCTGCTCGAACTGGGCCGGCGGCTGGCGGCGAGTGGCGCGCTGGACTACGCGGAGGATGTTTTTCACCTGCGGCTGGCTGAGCTGGAACAGGCGGGCGAGCAGGTCCCGCTCCCGGCAGCGCTGGCGGCGGAACTGCGCGCCGTGGCAGCGCGGCGCAAAGCCAAACGCGCCCGCCTGAACAATACGCCGCTGTTCGACCCGCGCCTCTTCTCCACCGACTGACTGCGAACAGCCCGCAGGACGGCGACGCGCTGCTGCGCGGGACGGCGGGCAGCCCGGGTACGGCGCAAGGACCGGTGTGCATCGTGATGAGCAGCGCCGCGTTCGACAAACTGGCCCCCGGCGATGTGCTGGTTGCGCCGTATACCAACCCGGCCTGGACGCCGCTCTTCCAGCGCGCCGCGGCAGTGGTGGTGGATACCGGCAGCCTGGCATCCCACGCAGCCATTGTGGCGCGCGAGTATGGCATACCCGCGGTGATGGCGACGATAACGGGCACGCGCACGCTGGAAGACGGGGATTGGGTGCAGGTGGATGGCAGCCGGGGAACCGTCCGGCGCGCCGCGCCGCCCGCGCCCGCCGGAAAGGAAGGCAAGGCATGACAGAAGAAACACGCTCCGAAATGAACGGACCCGGGCGCGCGCAGCTAGCCAACGCGGTTTTGCAGACATACCTGGAACTCGGCGATGTTATCCGGCTGGCGGCCCTGCCCAACTGGATCACCGCCGAGCTAAATATCTCCCAATTGAAAGCCATCGTTCTGCTGGAGCAGCGCGGCGCATTAACCGTCAGCGAACTGGCCGCCCTGCTGGGCGCCGGGAAACCCGCGGCAAGCATCCTCGTCCAGCAGCTGGTGGAACAGGGATTCGCGGGCCGCACGGAAGACACGCGCGACCGGCGGCGGACCTTTGTGCGCCTGACCGAACGCGGGAAAGGGCTGCTGGCCAGCCGGAGAGAACAGACCCGCATCTACCTGTTACGCTGGCTGGGCGAAATGGACGAGGGGGATATGGAATGTTTGCGCCGCGGGTTGGTGGCGCTGGTGCGAATCGCGGAGAAGGAGAAGGAGAAAGAGGGGATTGAAGCGCCCCCTAACCCATCCATCGAAGGGTAGGGACGCCGCGGGACTTTCAGGCGCCTATAACGTATTAGCCCCGCGCTGCGTACTCGCAGCGCCTGCGCCCTCGGTGCAGGCCAACACCATGGTCATCCAACGAGGCAGTGGTAATGATCAGCGCCTGAGGATACGGGACAGCATGGTATCCACATCCAGGAGAGGCGTGCGGAGGAGTGAGCGGGTGAAAACCACATCTAAGGCGATGTTGTAGCGCTCCGGGGTACCGGGCGGAAGGTAATGCGCCGGCTGGACAAGCAATTCGGGGAAACCCAGATTGCGCGCGACGCGCTGCGCAAAATCATAATCAGTGACCGGCTCGCAGCCAGCCAGGTGCAGAATGCGTTGCAGCGGGCCGCGGGTTTCAAAATCTGGCCGGGCAATCTCCACAAGCGCATCCGCCAAACTATCGAGCAGAGTGGGAGAGATGGTGCGGTCGATGAAACGGGACAGCGTCTCGCCGGAGCGCAGCTGGTCGATGGTCGCTTGCAGGCGCCGGTTGAGGCGTCCCCAGGCATCCATTCCATCCACGTGTGAAGTACGCGCGACGATGGTTTCCGGCCATTCGTTCAAGGCAATCTCCTCCCCGGCGCGGCGACCCAGGCCATAATAGCGGTAGCGGTCGAAGCGCACCTCGGGGTCTGGCAGGTCGGTTTCTTTGTACGGGCCGGCTGTTCCGCTGAATATACTATTGGTGGAAACGTAGATCAGGCGGGTTGGAACGCTGCTACCATGCAGTGCCGCGATGATAGAGCGTACTCCTTCGGCCGATACGCGCATGTGTTCCGCTTCGCTAATGCACTCAAGCTGCGCGGGGGCATACGAAACCGCGCTGTAGATCAGCGCGCGCGGCGGGTGGGCTGCCAGGCAGCTGACCAGAGCAGCAGGATCGGTAATATCCAGGCGCAGCGCGGGGATAGCGGGTGGGGCCGGGCGGTTCAGGTAGGTGCAGACCACATTAAGCCCTGCGGATTGGGCCGCCTGGGCCGTCCGCCCGCCCACAAAGCCGGAGCCGCCAATGATAAGAAGATCGATGGGGTTGGAGGAATTTGTCAATTCGTCATCCATGATTCGTCAATCGGTGAAAGCGTGGAAATGGATGGAGAGAAGTCATTATAACCGCTCACGCAGTGCGGTCATATCCTGCTCGGTGAGGATCTGAGCAGGGTCGATGGCGACCGGGCCAATGAGGCGCAGGCGCAGGGGACGGCTGGTCAGCCATTCCAGGCCGGGCGGCATGCTGCTGCGCGGATGGGGGAATATGTCGCGCGGGCCAAGCGCCTCGTCAATGCAGTAGAGCAGGCCGGGCAGCGTGCCGTTGTGGCGCAGGCGGGGAATACCGCTGGCGAGACGATCCGCATCGTCTTCCAGCGCGACGATGTGCGGTTTGTGCGAAAAGACGCGCGCCAGGGCCTCATCCTGCGTAATGGTCGAGCCGAGCCGGAGGGCCTTGATCCGGTAGGGCGAGCCGTGGTACCAGGGTTGGTTAAAGTCCCAGGCGGCAAGCGGGTCAGGAATGGGCATCACGAAATTTGCTCCGCCAATTCTTTCATCAGGCGCAATATTTCGGGGATCAGTTCATCCTCCGCCATCTGACTCCGACCCTTGATTCCAAGCTGCGCGGCGATCTTCTGCACCTGGCCGTGCGAATGGGTCTGCTTGAACAACCGCACCGGGTCATAATAGACCGCACGCCATTCTTGCAGCGACGACAGCCCTTGGGTACTGCCCGGGCCGCTGGCGAGCGCTTCAATCAGTTCGCGCACCTGATCGCTCGTGCCCTGGATGACGTTCTCGCCGACCGCCTTGCGCGCCACGCCTTGCAAGATATGGAACTGGTGAATCAGCCAGTCGATCAGCAGCATTTTCTCCGGAGCAGATTTTGCTTTCGGAAACCGCTCCAGGTAATCCTCGAACAGGTAAAAAACCGAGCCCGGGAGCATGCTTCCGCCGGTGTAACTGTCGTAATATTCCCCACAGGTGACCTGCCAGCCGCACTTCTCGCATTCTAAAACGTTACCCTTATTACGCCCGCCCATGCGGTAAGGCTGCGGCACGTCAAAGCCGCAGTTGCGGCATTTTACCCGTCCAAACTGCTGCGCCTCTCTGACCTCAAACATATCGCAGACGCGCGTATGGATTGCATAGTGGATCTGGTCGAGCAGGTCTTCGTCCAGCATGCCCTGAGCATCGCTCTCATACAGACGCTGGATGTCTCTTCGAGATACGCGCTTTGCCCAATGAAATTTGTCTTGAACGGACATATCTGCTTCCTAATGCATTCTCTTCGGGTTCTATGATTATACAATCATTCCTCCCGCACCCCATCCCACGGGTACACCTCGGTCCCCTTGGCGGCCTCACGGGTGGCAGGATCATTCGAGTAGAAGCCCTGCCGCCCGGGGGGGATGAGGGCGGCGATTTCGCGCATGATCTGGTGACCGAATTCATCCATGGCGGCCCGGTTGGCGCGGTCGCGCGGGTCGAGCAGGAAGGGGCCAAAGGGTTTGCCGATGTTCACCTGAACGCGCGCGCGCCGTCCGCGGCGCAGGCTGGGAAAAACGTCCACGAAACCGTCCAGGCCAACGGGCAGGATGCGCGCGCCGGAACGGGCTGCCAGCAAGGCCGCGCCGGGGCGCGGCGGGCGCAGGACGGCGGCCCAACTGCCGCCCTCGGGAAAGATGCCCAGCACGCCGCTGCCCTGCAATATGCGCTGGGCGCGCAGCAGCACATCCCGCGAGGAGCTGCCGCGCGTGGCCGGTAATATGCCCCACAGGTTGCGGATCCAGCCGAAAATGCCGGGAGCATTGGGCGCCTGGCGCCCGCCCAGGAACTCGATCGGGTAGGGAATAATGCGGATGACTGCCAGCGGATCGAGAAAATTGAAATGGTTGGCGACCACGATCAACGGGCCGCCGTCGGGCAGGTTTTCCAGGCCGGTGACGTGGAAATCGGTCAGCAGGGCGAAGATGACGGCAATGATGCGGCGCAGCAGCGGGCGAAAAATCTTGCGGCGGGTGAAGGAAAAAGAGCTATTCGGCACGGCGCCAGTTCTTTACAAACAACAAAAAGACCAGGCCCACCAGCAGGAAGGCGATGATCGAGAACAGGGCGGCTTCCATCCCGGCGGCTTCGGCGGCGTGCGCGGATAGGCCGCGCGGCTCGTAGAAGCGCAGCGCCAGGGCGGTCGCCAGCAAGCCGTACAGGGTGGGCCCGGTAAAGTTCGAGATCTGACCGGCCAGCGAAAACAGCCCGTAGAACTCGGCGGATTTTTCCACCGGGCAGATCTGGCCAACCACCGTGCGGCTGACGGACTGGACGCCGGTGAGAGCAAAGCCGGCAAACGCGCCGATCACGTTGAACATGAACAGCGAATGGACAAATAACAGGCCAATCACCGTCAGGGCCATCATGCTGATCGACAGCACCAGGGCCAGTTTGCCGCCCAGGCGGTGGGTGATCTGCCCGAACAGGTACGCGCCGATCACGCTGGTCACCTGGACGATGATCATAAAGACGATCAGCTGCTGCTGGGTCATGCCGAACAATACCGCGCCGATAATGGCGGCGAAGTCGAGCAGCATCATGATGCCGTTGTTGTAGATCAGGAAGGCCACCAGAAAGCGCATGAATTCTTTATACTGGCGGGCAGACTGGATGGTAGCCTTGAGTTTCTTGAAAGACAGCGACAGCAAATGCTCGCCCGCCGGGAGCGGCTGCGGTCGGGAGCGCTCGCGGATAAACAGGAACACCGGCAGGGTGGACAGCGCGTAAAAAGCCGCCGTGATCAGAAAAGCAAAGCGAATGATGAAAGTGCCTTTAATGGTCAGGATCAGCGCCAGAACGATGCCCAGGCAGACGATGCCGCCAACCGAACCAATGGCCCAGCCGTTGCCGGAGACCCGGCCCATCTGTTCGGGCTCGGCGATATCGGGCAGCAGGGCGTTGTAAAAAACCTGCGCGCCGCGGTAACCGATTTCGGCGAGGATAAAGAAGAGCATGCCGGTGAAAACGTCCCCTTTTTCCACCAGGAACAGCAGGCTGGTGAAGACACACGACAGGCTGGTAAAGACAAACAGGATGCGTTTCTTGGTAGCCGAGAAGTCGGCCAGCGCGCCCAACACCGGCGAAAGCAGGGCCACAACCAGCATGGCGATGCCAATGGAAAGTCCCCACATGCGCGAGCCTTCCGCGCCGCCCACAACCTGTTGTTTGAAGTACGCGGAATACACCGCTAACAGGACCACCGAAGCGTAGGCCGAATTGCCGAAATCATACAGGTACCAGGCCCAGCGTTCTTTGCGGGTGGCGGGGATACGCTTGACTCTCAGGGTAGTTTCGTTCGCTCGCGCCGTTTCAACAGCCATATACTATGCTCCTTTGGGTGATGCATCATGATCCGTCGATGGATAAACAATGCGGAGTGCGGGGTGAACCATTCATGCAGAAAGGCTATGTTTGGATTACCAATTATAACAACCAAAAGGGGGAAAAGATGTGCACATGAGTCTGGTTTTTATGTTCTTCTAACCGAAAAAAACCGTATAATATTAACCATCAACCGGAGGATATCGAATATGCCTGAATTTGGAACCATTGGACATCTCATCGAACTGGCCATCCAGGGGGAAAAGCTGGCAGAGGTGTTTTACCTGCGGTTGGAGAAGAAGTTCTCCCGCTACCCCGATGTGGCGCAGTTCTGGAACAGTTATGCATCCGAGGAAAATGGGCACGCGCGCTGGCTGGCGCGGCTGCGCGAACGCGCGGACGACGAGCGGCTGAACCAACCGGCGGAGCCGGAGGTGCTGCAGCAGGCCGAGCGCGCGCTGGCTACGCCCATCGAAGATCTGCTGGCCGATGTCCACACCCTGCAGGATGCATATAATATCGCCAATGAGCTGGAACACTCGGAGACCAACACGGTGTTCGAGTTCTTGATCGGTCACTTCGCGGAGGATTCACAGGCGCATACCTTCTTGCGCGAGCAGCTGAACCAGCACGTGGGGCGGCTGATGATCGATTTCCCCAGGCAGATGGGGACGGGAACGCTGCGGAGAGGGATCCTGGCGGAGGAATAAGAGAAAGAGGTTTACCTTGATTTCGATTGTTCTGTTCCGCTGGAGAGCGAAAACCCTCCGCCCGGAGCAAGACAGGCAGATAAGCCACGGGTAAGGTCCGGTTGGGTACGCCCGCCGGCTAAGGATACAACTGCCGGTACAGCGCCAATGCTTCTTGATGGGCGCGTTCTTTGGCGGAGCGGAGATCGGATTGGTGCTGGGGGGCAAAGGCGGCTTCGACCCAGTCGGCCAGGCTGTCGATGACCTGATCGAGCAGCAGGGCGCGCAGGTAGAGGTTGAAACGCTCGCGGAAGTCCGCGCCGCCGGGGAGCAGGTGTTCGATTTCGGTCTGGGAAAGCGCCCCGTTCTTCCTGAACGGCGTCCGAACGGCCGTTCAGGAGAAGCGGGCCAAGCAGGATGCTGTAATCGAGGGCGGGGTCGCCCAGGAACAGGTCATCCCAATCAATGATGAAAAAGCGCTCGTCGGGGGTGACCAGGATATTGCCGGGCCACAGATCGCCGTGGATGGGCGCGCCGGCGGGCTGCTGGAAGGCGGGCAGATCGCGGGCCAGCCCTTCCAGCTCGCGGGTCTCACCCATCATCCAGTCCAGCAGGCTGAGCGGGACAAAAGGCGGCAGGTCGCCAACGATGGAAAGCAGGTCCTCGTCAAAGCGGTCGATGTACACCGAGAGGAAGGTCTCGGCGCAGGGAAAGATTTCCCCGTCTATCGATTCGAGCGCAGCAGCCAGATCCTGGTCGGCGTGCAAGGCGGCGAGCAGCGCAAGCACCTGCGCCAGCACGCGCGGCTGGGCGGCCAGGTCGGCGGGCTGGCCGGGGATGCTTTCGAAGAGCAAACCCGCGAACGGGGTGCGGGGAATGGCAATCCAGTCCAGCACGGGTGGAGCGTGATATTTTTCGGCGAGGCGCGGTCCGACGGATTTCCAACGCGCCAGCCGCGACTGCATTTCTGCATCGTCGGCCAGCTTGAGGTGAAAGGTTTTTTGCCCGTCGGTGAGCGCAAAAGACACGTTGACGAAGCCGCCCCAGTTGAGGATATAGCGCGCCTCCACCGTTTGGGGGTTCAAAGCGTATTGGGCGGCATGCTTGCGGAAATAGCCCGTTACCCGCAGGGTAAGCGCATCCAGCGGGGTACGCGCATTCCCCGGATCAGGCTGCATTATCCACCCTGCGCCGTCATGCGCGAGTTAAGGAATGCCTCCTGAGCCGAAAGCTCAAGCTCGCCGTCGCGGGGTTTGAGCAGCTTATAGGTGCCTTCCGGCAGCATAAAGCGGGCTTTGATGTTGTCCGCCAGGTAGGTGGACAGGATGTCATCGCGCAGATAGCGCACCAGGCGCGGGTCCTCAACTTCAAAGAGCACCTCCACGCGATCATTGAGGTTGCGCGGCATCAGGTCCGCGGAGCCCATAAAGATTTTTTCCTGGCCTTCCCCGCCGCCATTTTTAAAGTAGTAGATGCGGGAATGCTCCAGAAAACCGGCCAACCACGCTGAGGACGCGGATATTTTCGCTGACCCCATCGATACCGGGGCGCAGGCTGCACATGCCGCGCACGATCAGGTCAATTTTCACCCCGGCCTGGGAGGCCAGGTACAGCATCTTGATGATCGGCTTATCCACCAGGTGGTTGAATTTGAAGATCATGCGGCCTTTGCCGCCCTTACGGGCAATCTCCATCTCCTGCAGAATGAGCTGGTCGAAGCGCTGGCGCAGATTGATCGGCGCGACGAGCAGCTTGCGGTAATCGGCTTTGGCCGAGTAACCGGTGAGGTAATTGAACAGGTCGGTTACGTCCGCGCCGATCTCATCATCACAGGTAAACATGCCAAAATCCTCGTAGACAGTGGCGGTCTGGTGATTATAGTTGCCGGTGCCAAGGTGCAGGTAGCGGCGGATGTGCTCCCCCTCGCGACGGACCACCATGGCCATTTTGGAGTGGGTTTTCAACCCCAGCAGCCCATACGTGACATGCACGCCTTCTTGCTCCAGCATTTTGGCCCAACCGATGTTGGATTCCTCGTCGAAACGCGCTTTCAACTCCACCAGCACCGCCACTTGCTTGCCGTAATCGCGGCTGGCCTGCAGGAGCGCCTTGACCACCGGAGAGTTGGTGCCCACGCGGTAGAGGGTCTGTTTGATCGCCAGCACGTTAGGGTCTTTCGCGGCTGAGTTGAGAAACTCGATGACGGGCGAGAAGGAATCGTAGGGCTGGTGGATGAGAATATCGCTTTGACGAATGGCCGCAAAAATCGAGCCTTCTTCGAGCTCGGTCCGGTTGCGCAAAACCGGCGGGACAGCCGGGGTGTAATGTGCGATCCTTCAGATCATAGCGCTCAATCTTCGCAATCTGCATCAAACAGGTCAGGTCGAGCGGGCCGGACAGGGCATAAATGTCCTGGTTTTCGACCTTCAGGTTTTCGGAAAGGAACTCGCGAATATAATCGGGCATGGTGCGGTGGACCATCAGGCGCACCACCAGGCCAAAGCGGCGCTTGCGCAGGCTCTCCTCGACGGTATCCAGCAGGTCAACCGCCTCCAGCTCCTGGATTTCCATATCCGCATTGCGGATCACGTGGAACTGGTGGGCTTCCAGGACGTGCATGCCGGGAAACAGCTTATCCAGGTTGGCCATGATGACGTGACTGATCCAGACAAACAGGTGCGAATGCGGCACGGTGCCGTCCCGGCGAACGCCGCCCGAGGAGCGCTTTACCGGCACCAGCTGGGGCAGCGAAGGCGGAACTTTCAGGCGCGCAAAATGCCGGCGGCCTTCCTTATCTTCCAGCAAAATCGCCAGGTTAAGACTCAGGTTGGAAATATGCGGGAAGGGATGGCCGGGATCGACGGCCAGGGGGGTAAGAACCGGAAAAATGACTTCTTCAAAATAGGCATTTACCGTTTCTTTCTGGCGGGCAGACAAATCGTTATAGCTCATGATGCGGATGCCCGCCTTATACAGGCCGGGGATCAGCACATCGCGCAAATAACGGCGGCACTCTTCCATCAGTTTTAGCGATTCTTTGCGGATGGCGACCAGCTGCTTGGCAGGGGTTAACCCATCGTCCGAGAGGGAGGTAACACCGGCGTCGCGCTGGATGCGCAGTCCACCCACCCGGGTCATGAAGAATTCGTCCAGGTTGGAATCAACGATGGCCAGGAACTTAATCCGCTCCAGGAGTGGATTGCGCTCGTCGCGGGCTTCGTCAAAAACGCGCCATTGGAAATCGAGCTGAGACAGCTCGCGATTGATATAGAAATCAGGGGCATCCAGATTGGTGGGATCAGCAACTTTTTCGATTTGGTCAGTCATAGGGTGAAATCCAAGGAAAAAACCGGCTTTCTTCTCGTCGTCTATAAATTATACACGATCCGGATTCCGAACGGAAACCGTTTGTGGCATAGGTAAAGGAGATTCCTACGCCGGCGCGACCTGCGCTTTCTTTTTTGGATAAAATTCCAGACATGGTTCGGAAGTGGGTTTCTTTTTCCTACCCTACGGCGAGGGAAACCCCACACTATTAATTTTCGCATGAACTTGTTATAAAAGCAGTAAGACAACTGCCTGAGGCAGAGTGGTATATTTTTACCAATTTCAGTTTGGGATCCGGAATCATCCGGTATCGTGGGGGAAAGAAAATCAGAACTCCAATATTAAAGAAACTGAGCGAAGAACCTCTCCGGCGAGAAAAACTTTTTCGGCGGAAAATGGTTCCGAACCGCCTTGCAGAAGTTGCGGCTGCCCGGCAGCCGCGGCTGCCGGGCAGCCGCAGCTTTCCCTGAGCACGGTACCTGAAAATTCATCAGTCCAAAAAGATACACGAGAAAGAAAGCAAAAACTTTATGGAAACATGGCCAGGAAAAACATATCCGCTCGGGGCAACCTGGAACGGACAGGGGGTGAATTTCGCCCTTTTCTCAGAACATGCGACTGGGGTAGAGCTGTGTTTTTTTGATAAGGATCAGGAGACCCGCATCCCGATCCAGGAGCACGACCACCAGGTGTGGCATGTGTATATTCCGGGCGTCATGCCCGGTCAATTGTATGGGTACCGCGTACATGGACCCTATGAACCTCAAACGGGCGCGCGGTTTAATCCAAACAAGCTGTTACTCGATCCGTACGCCAGGGCCATCCACGGCCCGTTAATCTGGAACGACGCGCTGTTTGGCTATCCGGTTGGCGACCCGCGGGAGGATCTTTCCTATAGCGAAACGGACAGCGCGCCTTTTATGCCCAGGTGCGTGGTAATCGACCCAACCTTTGACTGGGATGGGGACCAGCGCCTGAACATCCCCTTGAATAAGTCGATCATTTACGAAATGCACGTAAAAGGGTTTACCGGACTGCACCCAGAGGTGGCTCCCGCGCTGCGCGGCAAGTACGCCGGGCTGGCGAGCCCAGCCGTGATCGAATACCTGCGTAACCTGGGGATCACCGCGGTGGAGCTGCTGCCAATCCACCAGTTTTACACCGACCGCATCCTGGCGGATAAAGGCCTGGCGAATTACTGGGGTTATAACTCGATCGGCTTTTTTGCGCCCAACGCGCAGTATGCCTCCAGCGGTACCAGCGGCGGGCAGGTGAACGAGTTTAAAGAAATGGTTAAAGCGCTGCACCGGGCAGGGATCGAGGTGATTCTGGATGTGGTATATAACCACACCGCGGAAGGCAACCAGATGGGCCCCACCCTCTCCTTCCGCGGGATTGATAACAGCACCTATTACCGCCTGGTCCAGGATAACCCCCGCTTTACGATGGATTACACCGGCACCGGGAATACCTTGAACATGATGAGCCCGGATGTGCTGCAGATGATCATGGATTCGCTGCGCTACTGGGTGCTTGAGATGCACGTGGATGGTTTCCGGTTCGACCTGGCCTCAGCCCTGGCCCGCGAGCTGCACGATGTGGACCGGCTGAGCTCGTTTTTTGATGTCATCCACCAGGACCCGATCATCTCTCAGGTGAAACTTATCGCGGAACCCTGGGACGTGGGCGAAGGCGGCTACCAGGTCGGGAATTTCCCGGTGGACTGGGCCGAATGGAATGGCAAGTACCGCGACACGGTGCGCGATTTCTGGCGCGGCGCTGAAAGCAGGCTGCCAGAATTTGCCAGCCGCCTGACCGGTTCCTCGGATCTATACGGCGATGACGGCCGCCAGCCCACCGCCTCCATCAATTTCGTCACCGCCCACGACGGCTTCACCCTGCATGACCTGGTGAGTTATAACGAAAAGCATAACGAGGCAAACGGGGAACACAACCGGGACGGCGAGAGCCACAACCGCTCCTGGAATTGGGGTGTTGAGGGTCCTACGGATGACCCGCAAGTGCTGTCGTTCCGCGGGCAGCAGATGCGCAACTTCCTGGCGACTCTGTTCCTTTCGCAAGGCGTGCCCATGCTGCGGGCAGGGGATGAACTGGGGCAAACCCAACAGGGCAATAACAACGCTTATTGTCAGGATAATAACATCTCCTATATCCACTGGGGACAGGCCGACAGGGGGCTTCTGGCGTTCACCCGCAAGGTCATCGCACTGACCCAAAACCACCCGGTATTCACGCAGCGCAAGTGGTTCCACGGCCAGGCGCCGGACGGCAGGATGCCGGACGGCGAAGCGGTGACCGATATTGCCTGGTACAACCTCTCCGGCGATGAGATGCGAGACGAAAACTGGTCCGAGGGACACGCGAAAACATTGGGGCTGTTCTTGAATGGGCGCAGCGGTCAAATGGTGGACGCGCGCGGCAAGAAAATCCAGGACAACAGTTTTTATCTGATGTTTAACGCCCATCACGATTCCGTCGAATTTACCGTCCCGAATATCCCGGACCTGCAGCATTGGACGATCGTACTGAAGACGTCCCGGGCAGAAAAAGCTCCCGAGCAGATCCGGCTGAAGGATGTGAAAAATATCGGCTCCATTACCATTACCACAGGCGAAAAAGAACAGACGGGGGAGCGGATCAGCCTGAATAATGTGGGAAAGGTGGGCTCCATCCGCATCACCGGTGGGGAGAAGGAAGAAACCCCCGAACAGATCCGGCTGGGAGCTGTAGAAAATATCGGTCTCATCACCGTCACGGGGGGCGCCAGGGAAGAAACCGCTGGCCGAATCAGCCTGGGAGATGTGGAAAATGCCGGCTACGTCAGCATCAACGGGGGTAACGGTCATGCAACCGCGGAGACGATTAACCTGGGGGATGTAGAAAAAGTTGGCTTCGTTACCGTCAACGGGAAGGGCGAAAACGGCATTAACGGGGGCAGCGGGAAAGAAGAACAGGGGCATATTCGCCCGGGCGATCGGGTACGCGTTGCCAGATACTCCATGGTGGTGCTGCAAAGTGGCTAAAACCCTCACCGCCACCTGCCGGGCGGAACCAGGCGCAGCTGGCTGGGACAAGAGTGGCTGCCGGGCGGAGAAGTAAATCTGGCGCAATTGTTCGCGCGCTTCCCGTTAGCGCTGCTGGAAAAAGTGGTTTGACCAGGAGGAAACCACCACCCGGGTGAAGCGGACCCCGGATGGTAGTTTGTATTATTGTGTTGTCCGCAGCTTGCTTCAAACGGACCCTGGGTTACCCTTCGCCGGTGTTCATCTTATATCCCAGGCGGTCGACGTTGGCAATCAGCTCCCGTTCAGGGTCCAGGGATTGGAACTTGCGGCGGATGATGTACACCAGGTATTTAATGCGCTTGCGCACATCCGGGGTGTCCATGCCCCATACCTGCTGGGCAATCGTCTGGTAGTTGACCACTTCGGGCGCGTTGCGGGCCAGAACCGCGAGAACCGCGAATTCTTTGTTGGTGAGCTGGACGCTCTGGTCGCGCAGGGTCACTTTTTGGGTCTGGAAATCGATCACCAGGTCAATTTCCGGGAAGACCAGCCGGCTCACTTCCTCCGCCTTGCCATACCGCCGCAGGACCGCCTGAGCGCGGGCAATCACCTCCGCGTTGAAGAAGGGTTTGGTGACGTAGTCATCCACGCCCATGCGCAGCGCCTTGACAATTTCTTCCTTGTTGCCAACGGCGGAGATAACGATGACCGGGGTGTCGGTCATCTGGCGCAAATAGCGGTACGTTTCCCAGCCATCCATGTCCGGCATCATCAGGTCGAGCATGATCAGGTCGGGGCGGATCTCGGCGCATTTTTTCAGCGCTTCATTGCCGTTGAACGCGCCCATCACATTGAAGCCGGCCGAGCGAAGGATATGCTTTAACAGCAACACCGTATCCGGTTCGTCCTCGATAACCAAAACACTGTGTCGTTCAGAAGCATATACTTCATCAAGGTCAACGCCAGATTGTGCTTGCGCAGTCATTTCCGAAGATTCTTGTAATTCTGTCATACCACGCTCCATATTTGTTCTGGATGTAACAAAAAAACCGGCAACAGCCGGTTTCGCTACTGGCTCCCCGAGACCCCTCTCATCCCCCCCTTTGTGTGAGATAGCGACCATAACAAGGTACTCGGTTCATCACCTACTGATAAACCCATCATTCAGTTGTCCAAACAACCTGCAATTCTCAAGAAGCCTGGTCACATCCCCTACCAACTTCTAACGATGTTCCAACACTTAAGATAATAAAGAAAAAATCACGTCCTGTCAATAGGTATTGGTTTGATTTGGGTATTTTCCAGGCATATTGGTTTGAAAGGTTATGTTTTGCTGGCTACTTAACCGGCACCGCAACCACGATCAGGCGATAGGTATTGCTGGTTGGCGGCCAGCATGTGACCAGAGTTAGGCGTTCGTCAGAAGAATGCATGATCCAACGGGCATTCTCCTGGCGCTGTGCCAGGGTGGCATCCCGCTCCTCGACTTTCATCACCTGGCTGACCAGGTAAAGGAATTCGCGTTCGCCGGAATAGAGAATGATCTGGTCATACTGTTCCAGCTCGTGCAAGCGGCCAAAGACCGAGCCGTACACGTTATGGTGACCATTCAAAACCGTGTTGCCCGGCTCGCCCAGCAGCGCGCTCTGCTCCTGCCAGCCGGCAGCGTACACATTGGGGGCTTCCCACTGGGCGAAGGTCTCTCCGCCTATCACCACCCATTTGGTGTGCGACACAACAATCGGGGCGTCCAGACCAATGCGGGGGATGACGATCCAACCAGGGACCGCCGGGGGCGCGGGCGTGGCGGTAGGCGCGCCCGCATCAGCCGCACCCGCGGCCGCGCGGCGGCGGTATCGCCGGCACCCGGAGACGGCAGGGGCGGCGCTTCCTGCTGCAGCGCCGTAGCCTCCACCTGGTAGGGGAGGAAACCTGCCTCCGCTCCCGCGGGGTCTGGAGTCCCCGCGGCAGCCGCTTTGCCGAGCGCAAGCTTCCTCGCGGGCGCAAAAGGCGTCGCGGTGGCATACAGCGCGCCGGTTTGCGGGAGCATCGAAACCTCTTCTTCGGTTAGAACCGGTTTCGCCAGGCCCAGCATCGCCAGTACCTGGCCGCGGAACAGATCCAGCGTGCTGGAAACAACCGCATCCCCGCTGCCGGCAAACTGCACCAGCTTGGTCAGATCGGTAGAAAAGGCGCCCACTTCCGCCAGCAGCCCGTACCCGGTCAGCAGCATGCCAAACACGACGAGCATAATGATGAGCGAGCGAACCAGGCTCTCGATCAGCCAGCTGCGCGAAACGGTATTAACAAATCGTTGGAAGCGCGCCCGCCGCGGCCGGCGGGCGCGTCCTCTTCGATTATCCGGCATGCTCAGGTCAATCTTTCATCTGGCTGCTGATCCCGGTCAGGGCCAGGGCCAGGCCAAGGGCAAACAGGCCAAAGTTCGTCAGCAGGCTGCCAAAAATAGACAGGCTGTTAGCGGCAATCGGACGGGTCAAATCGACCCCGGTAACTGGAATAAGCACCGGCGTGCTGGTAATGGTGCTGGCCGGCGCCGCCAGGGTGCCAATCGGGGTGACCGTACTCGTCACAGTGGCGGAGGCGACGAAGCCTGCCAGGGCGGTCAACGTGCGGGTGGGGGTCAGCGTGCTGGTGAATGTTGGGGTGGGCGTAAATGTTTGCGTTGGGTCAGGCGTATTGGTGATGGTGGCAGTCGGCGTGTTGGAGGGGATCACGTTTGGCAGGCTGGTCTGCGTGACGGTCGGGGTATTGGTAAAGGTAGCAGTCGCCACAGGTACGGTGGCGGTGGGTGTGTTGGAGGGGATTACGTTTGGCTGGCTGGTCTGGGTGACGGTAGGGGTATTGGTGAAGGTAGCAGTCGCGACAGGTACGGTGGCAGTGGGCGTAAACGTAAAGGTAGAGGTGATCTCCACCGGTACGGTGTTCGTGACGGTGGGCGTGGGCGTAAAGGTAGAGGTGACTTCCACCGGTACGGTGTTCGTGATGGTGGGCGTAGGCGTAAAGGTAGAGGTGACTTCCACGGGTACGGTGGCGGTAAAGGTCGGCGTCACGGTCTGCACGACCTGACAGCTGTTTGGCGGAGAATTGAGCCTTACCGTATGCGTGCCGGGCCGGGTGTCCGTCCAGGTTAGCTCAACGCTGTGCGCCCCGCTGGCGGAGGTTGCCACATCCACGGTGCTGTTGGCCGGGATCACTCCGCGGCCGGTCTGCTGGCCGTCCACCCGTACGGTGTAGTCCACCCCGAAACCGTTGGCGTTGGTCGCGCGCCAGGTGAGGCCGTCCCCGTTGCAGGTGTAGGCCAGCTGGAGATCCTGCTTGCAGGGCGCCAGGCACGATTCGGTATCCACTAATTGATCACCGACATACAGGTGGACGGTAACACCGAAGGCGGTACTGAAGTAATCGTCGCTGTGAGCGCGTACGGTGCCGCTGCCACTCACATCGCTGCCATCCACGCGCCAAACGTAATCCAGGTCGCTGCTGCCGGAGTTGGCGACCTTCCACTGGGTTTGGGAATCGGAGGGATAGCCGCAGATGTTGCTAAGGTTTAACGTCATCGGCGCGTGGGTGGGCGCCGGCGTGTTGCTGGGCTGCCCGGGCACGGGGGTGTTGGTGGCTGTCGGGTTGGCGACGCTGGGGGTAACCGTCTTGCAAATAAGGCAGACGGCCGTTTGGGTGGCGCCCGCGGCGGCGGTAGCCGTACCAGCCGCCGCTGACTCGACTGAAAGCGTCTGAGTCGCATCCTGGGCAAGGCCAAGGGGTTGCACGCCGGAAGCCAGAACCGACGTACTCAGCGCAGATAGGAGCAGCCCTACGATCAAGAAGACAAAGCCGCTCGCATACAGGACACGGTTGATCCCCCGGATCAAAGCTCTCTTTCTTTTCATTTTATACACCTCACAGTTAAGGGAACAAAAGTCCAATCCGCAGGCCTGGCTGCCGGCTCACGGTTTCCCCCTTCCGTGAACCGGACAAATCAATTGCCTGACAGATGGACTTTGCTGGGGTACCAGTAAAGGTATCTTTTCATCCGAACGACCCCCCGCCCGGATGAACGGTTTTTAGTAGGCTATCGTGGTGCGAAGTTTGTACCCCAATCGATCTACGTTTTCAATAAAATCTGGCTTACCGGGCAGCCGCTGGAACTTGCGCCGCAAAAGGTGAACCAGGTACTTAATCCGGTTGCGCGCCTCGGCTGTGTCTTCCTCCCAAATTTGCATGGCAATTTCATGGTAGGCGACAATGGCCGGGGCATTTCGAGCGAGCAGGGCCATGATGGAAAACTCACGGCCGGTGAGCTGGATGTGCTGGTCGCAATGAATTATTTCTTGCGTGCGAAAATCGACAATCAGATCCACATCAGGGAATAACAGGCGGTCAACCTCCTGAGTGGTGCCGTGCGCGCGGCGAAGAATGGCTTCAACCCGTGCAACCACCTCCGCGTTAACGAAGGGTTTGGTCAGATAATCATCCACGCCCATGCGTAACGCGCGCACTACTTCTTCCTTGTTTGCTACCGCCGAAAGGATCATCACCGGTACATCAGACATCTGGCGTAAGTAGTGGTAGGTTTCCCACCCATCCATGCCTGGCATCATCAGATCGAGCATTACCAGGTTGGGTTTTACCTCACTGAATTTCTTCAGTGCCTCTTGCCCGCTGGTAGCCCCTAAAACATTATAACCGGCGGAACGTAAGAGGTGCTTGAGCAAAGCCACGGTATCAGGCTCATCCTCAACAACTAGAACTCTTTTCCGATTGCTGGCATATACCTCATCTAAGTCCGCACCGATTCCACGCTGGCTTTCAAACTCTATCTCCCCTGGCTCCTGCATCGCATCCTCCCATTGAGTTATGAAATCCGCCGTTTTTCCAACTGGATGTCTATATGTTTTTAAACTATATAGGGGCAGAGATCATTATTTTCTGGTTATATCGTAGCAAACCGCCAGGTTAAAGTCAATAGAAACCGAGCAAGAAAACGAAATTAGCAGGACGATTTTTTGGCTAGTTCGTTTAGTTGAAGTCTAGTCCTTTTCTAGTCATTTTCCGGTTCGTAATCCAGCCAGATATGCGGAGTACCCCCCTTTCGTAAAGTGTTGCAATTAGATACATAATAACCATTTTTAACCGGTAAGTAAAGACTTAATACAAACCTTTATAACTTATTGATATAGCGGGAGTAAAATTGTCTTAAAATGGTGTATTCTCGATTGGGCTGCTTTTAATGACTACTAACAGGAGTTTATCGATGGACAACCACGCTAACATTCGCGCTGTCATCTTTGATATGGGCGGCGTTTTGATGCGCACGGACGACCCCCAACCGCGGCTGGAGCTGGCCAGGCGCATGGGCATGACGCGCCTGGAACTGGAAAACGCCGTGTTCAATCACCCGGCCTCCCAACAGGCCGAACGGGGCCTGGTTACTCCCGACCAGGCCTGGAAGGCGGTTGCGCAGGCGATGGGCCTGCCGGCCGGGGAGATCCCGGCCTTTCGCAAGCAGTTCTTTCTGGGCGACCAGGTCGATTTTTCGCTGATCAAGTTTATCCAGCAGCTGCGCCCCAATTACCGGACGGCGCTGCTGAGCAACACCTGGATCGCCGATCTGCCGGCCTTTCTGCGTGGATCTCCAGATCCCGGATACGTTTGACGTGGTGATCAGCTCGGCGCAGTGCAGGCTGGCCAAGCCCGACCCGGCAATTTTCCGGCTGACGCTGGAGGCAGTGCAGGCTGAGCCAGACGAAGCAGTTTTTGTAGATGACGCGGATAAAAATATAGAAGCGGCGGCCATGCTGGGAATACGGACGGTGCATTTCCGCGGCGCGGAGCAAGCCCGGGCCGAGCTGTCGGCGCTGCTGGGGTTGGACGCGGAGCCCGGCCGCTAACGTTTTCGCATCTGCGCGCAGCCAAGGAGGAAACCATGGACGCCATCCGCGCGTTTATCGCAGTTGAACTGCCCGAAGAAGTGCGGCAGAAGCTGGACGAAATCGAACAACAGGTGCAGGCGCGCGCAGGCGAGGATGCCCGGCGAGCGGTACGCTGGGTGCCGGCCAGCAATATGCATCTAACGTTGAAATTCCTGGGCGAGGTTTCCACCGGGAATTTGCAAGCACTGGCACGGATGCTGCAAACCGAGGCCGACCGGCACAGCAGGTTTGAGATGAGCATCAGCGGGCTGGGGGCATTTCCGAACGTGCGCCGCCCGCGCGTGATCTGGGTGGGGACCCAGGCGCCGGACGAACTCTCGGCGCTGCAGCGGGCCATCGAGGTGGAGACGCGCAAGCTGGGCTACCCGGCGGAAGAGCGCCCGTTTTCTCCGCACCTGACGCTCGGGCGTATCTCGCAGAACGCCCGGCCAGACGAGGTGACGCAGGTGGCGCGCGCGCTGGGCGAGATGCGCGTGGGGGAGATCAGCCGGGTGCGCATCGACCGGGTGCACCTGTTCCGCTCGGATTTGCAAAGAAGCGGGGCGGTGTATACGAGCCTGTATGCGTTTGAGCTGAAGTAGGGGATAGAGCTTTTATCGCGAACGCGCACTCCGTGCGAAACGAATAAGCCGAATGACGCGAAGTCAATCCATGCAAACGGGCTGGCAGAGAAATGGTTCTCTGCCAGCCCGTTTTTACTACAGACTGTGGACTTTACGCAGCATATCTGCGACCATTTCTTCGGGCGGGGCGGTTAGCTCGGCCTGCTGGAATGCCAGAACACTGAGCAGGGGCATATCATTGAGCATATCCATGATATCGCCCATGCCCATTTCGCCGCCGTCCTTCTCATCGGGATAGCGTTCCTGCCCCCCAAAGCGGCGGCGGCTGGCGGCTTCCATCCTGGCGTAAAGGGGGCCCATCACGGTTTTTCCACGCGGGTCGGCCATCCAGTCGTTGATGGTGGATTCTACATCCAGAATGCAGGGCAGCTGGCGCGTCGATTGGAGGGTGGCGTTCAGGGTGCAGCGGATATCCGCGGATGAAGCGCCAATCAAAATATCGAACTCGCCATCTTCGGCCACCCAGGTATGGTGTTCCACGTGATAGAAGGCAAAGGCGCGGAAGTCCAGCGGGACGGTGACGGTTTTGGTTTCGCCGGGCCGGAGGCTGACTTTGACAAAGCCTTTCAGCTCTTTGGGCGGGCGGATGACCGTGGCTTTTCGATCCCGGACGTACACCTGCACGGTTTCTTGCCCAGCCACACTGCCGGTGTTGGTCACATCCACGCTAACCGTCAGACCGTCCACATCCTTGAAGGTTGCGGCGGACAGTTTCGCATGGGTGTAATCAAAGCTGGTGTAGCTGAGACCATAACCAAACGGGAACTGCACCGGGATCTGGCGCGCATCGTAATGGCGGTAGCCGATGAAAAGGCCCTCGCCGTAATACACTTTGCCCAGCTCGCCGGGGAAGCTGGTGAAGGCCGGGGTATCGCTGAGCTTGAGCGGGTAGGTCTCGGCCAGTTTGCCAGACGGGTTGACTTTGCCATAAAGAATATCGGCAATGGCTCCGCCGCCGGCCTGCCCCATCATGTAGCCTTCCAGGACCGCCGCTACGCCGTCAATCCATTCGCTCATCGCTACGGCTGAGCCATTATTCAACACCACCACGGTGTTGGGCTGGACTGCCGATACGGCCTTAATCAGCAGGACCTGCTGGTCGGTCAGGTCAATATCTTTGCGGTCGTAGCCTTCGGATTCTTTGAAGGTTGGCAGGGCGATATAGAGGACGGCCACATCGGCGCTGGCGGCAACCGCCGCCGCCTGTTCGATCAAATCCTGGCGGATGGCATTATTGCTCGGGTAGCCCTCGGCATAGGCAAATTCTGCATCGCCCGCCACGTTTTTGAGCGCAACGAGCGGTACGGTGACTTTGGTGGGGTTGATGTGAGAGGAACCGCCGCCCTGGAAGTGAGGCGTTTCGGCGGCCCGCCCAATGACGGCCACATGCTGGGGAGCTTTCAACGGCAGGAGGCCGTTATTCTTCAGCAGCACCATGCCTTCCGCCGCCGCTTGCTGCGCCAGGGCATGGTGCGCCTCGACATCGAAGGCGCCTTGTTTGGGCGTGTCTTTAGACATAAAGACGATGCGCAAAATCCGGCGCGCGGATTCATCCAGAACCGCTTCATCCAGCTTGCCAGAGCGCACCGCATCGACGACGGCTTTCACGTGGCGTTCTTGCGGGCCGGGCATTTCCCAATCCAGGCCGGCCTTTAGCGCCGCAACCCGGTCGCGCACCGCGCCCCAGTCAGATACCACCAGGCCTTCAAAGCCCCATTCTTGCTTAAGGATTTCAGTCAGCAGTTTGTGGTGCTGCGAAGCAAACGTGCCGTTGAGCTTGTTATACGAGCACATCACCGTCCAGGGTTTGGCCTGTTTGACGGCTTTTTCAAAAGCGGTCAGGTAGATCTCGCGCAGGGTGCGTTCGTCCACTTCGGCGCTGATGGAAAAGCGCTCAAATTCCTGGTTATTGGCCGCAAAGTGTTTGATGGATGTGCCAACGCCCTGGCTCTGCACCCCATTAATCATCGCTGCCGCCATTTCACCGGCCAGGTAAGGGTCTTCGGAGTAATATTCAAAGTTGCGCCCGCATAAAGGCGAGCGTTTCATATTCACGCCCGGGCCCAGCACCACATCCACATTGAGGGCAATACATTCTTCCGCCAGGGCCTGCCCCACCTGCCGCATCAGGTCTACATTCCAGGTGGAGGCCATGCTCGAATAGGTTGGGAAACAGGTAGCGGGCAAACTCTTGGCGCCCAATTCGTGCACCTGGGGCTGGCGGCGCACACCGTGCGGGCCGTCGGAACAAACCAATTCGGGGATACCCAGGCGCTCAACCGGCGTAGTGGTCCAGCTGCTGGCGCCCGTACAGAGAGCTGCCTTTTCTTCCAGAGTCATCTGGGCGATCAGGGCTTTTAATTCTTGATCTGTTTTCATGTATTATCACCTAGTCATAAAATTGGTTCAACCGTGCAGGCACGGCACACAGGCCATTACCATGCTGGGAAATTCTTGCCGCGGGTACGCCTATAATTTTATCAGACCTTTTGCAGCCGGGCGTTTGCATTTTAAAACCCACCCTTTCTAAACAGAACATAGGAAAGCCAAAACTAGAACACCTGTCCACTTGGCCATGTTTGGCCTGGTCAGTGAGCCACAGGAAAGTCCGTACCAGTGGTCGATGGCAATCTGGTATAGGATCCTTATACTATTTAGATGAAGCTTATCGTTAAATACTTTGAAGGAGTTATGTAAAATGTTCAATCCTATCAGTCCTGAGGTTATCTATGTAATCCACCAGGATAAAATAAAAGCATTGGAGCGGGAGATCGAGCTGATCCGCATCGCGAAAGAACAGCGGGCGGCGGGGATTGTCGTTTCTTTGGAACATAAGCCGGCGTGGTACGCTCGGACCTATCAGTGGATGAAAGAGAAGCTCTTTAATCGCGCGCCTGTAAGCGAGCGCGCCAGCAGCCAGCAAAAAACATTCGAGGAACCCTGCCCAGTAACACCTTGCTAAGGTACAGGGAAAATTACAAGAGGGAGGTTGGCCCGCGATGCAGGCCAACCTCCCTCTTGATTTGACGCGGTAGCGGCCGCACAGCGGACGCGTAGCGGACGCATTATACCGTTGAGAGATCCCATTCTTCATGGATTTTTGGAACATCATTGATCAAACGCCGGGTGTAAGCCTCTTTCGGATGCAGAATCACTTCATCGGCTGTTCCGTTTTCAACAAATCTTCCATGCTCCATGATGAATACGCTGTCCGAAACATAATAGGCCAGGCCAATATCATGGGTGATGAAAATAAGCGTCATCCCAGTTTCATTGCGCAGCTTCATCAGCATATCCAGGATGGTCGCGCGAGAACAGGCATCGATCATCGACGTTGGTTCATCGGCCAGCAGGATCTTCGGCTTCAGCAGGAAGATACGGGCGATCATTAAGCGCTGCATCTGCCCGCCGGAAAGTTCAAAAGGATACTTGTTGGTCAATTCTTCGAACTTCAGGTTGACAAAGCTGCACGCCTCAGCCATCAAGGCTACTTTTTTCTCCCGCGGAAGGTTTCGACCGCCGCGCATATTAATACAATCTAGCAGCACCGTATCGATCTTATTAAAGATGTTGTATGCTGAGAAGGGATCTTGAAAGATGGCCTGAATACCTTTCCAGTATTCCTGTTTCTTCTTTTGCGAACGGATATCCCGCTTTTGTTCGTGGTAGTAGACCTCCCCCTCCGTCTCATTGATCAATCCCAAAAGCAACTTCGCCAGAGTGGTCTTTCCGCTGCCCGATTCGCCCACGATCGAGATAATTTCGCCTGCATAAAAATCGAAATCAACATGGTCGACGGCTAACGTTTTGGTGCGGCCAAACCCAAAAATCTTGGTAAGCCCTTTACCGCGCAGGATGGATAATTTATCACTGGGCATTTTTTAGCGTCTCCCTCATCTGTTCTTTCGATAAAATGCAGCGGTAACCACGCCCACCCCCGGCATCGCGGAAATCAATCGTCATGGCTCTGCATTCCGGCCGGACGAATTTGCAGCGTTCGGCAAAGCGGCATCCAGCCGGCGGGTTTTTCAGATTTGGCGGTACTCCGGGGATTGCGGCCAGTTTTACGTCCCGCAGCCCTTGTTCCGGCACAATGATGGAGCCCATCAGGCCCTGGGAATAGGGATGCAGTGGATCAAACACGGCTTCTTTCGCGCTGCCTTTCTCCACGATCTGGCCCGCGTACATGACCATAATATCATCGGTCACATTGTACAGCAGCGGAAGCTCATGCGTGATGAAGATCATCGATTTGATGATCCCCTTTTCCATCAGGTCCCGCAGCATCTTGATGACCATCTTCTGCGAAGTGACATCCAGCGCGGAGGAAGGCTCATCCGCGATCAGCACTTTTGGAAACAGAATCGTCGATACCGCGATCACCGTGCGCTGTTTCATGCCGCCCGACAGTTCTACGGCGTACTTCTGCAGTACTTCCGCTGGAAGCCCCACGTTCTCGAAGCTGTACCGGGCCAGCTCATAAACATCTTTTTTGGTGGCTACAGGGTTATGCGCATGAATCACATCCTCCACGAAGGAGATGATCTTCTGCGTGGGGTTGAGCGCGTTCATGGCGGATTGGGGGATATATGCGATCTCTGTCCCCAAAACGGTTTTCCGAATGTCATCCGGCTGCATTCCGGAAATATTTTTTCCGTCGATGATGATCTCGCCGCTGGTATAGTGCAGTGGAGGGAAGTAATAGCCCATCAAGCTGAGCGCCAGGGTCGACTTTCCGCAGCCGGATTCTCCCGCGATACCCAGCGATTTCCCTTCTTCAACCTGCAGCGAGACATGGTCAACCGCGTAAACATTCTCCCGAAACCGGGTGATATATTTTGTGGTTAGTTCCCGAACTTCTAAAATAACTTTTGACATTTCTATCCACCTAGTCTCTCAATGCCGGGTTGAATACCTGGTCAAGACCGGTAATCATCAAATTGAGCGAGAATGAAATCAGCGCAATGGTTACGATTACGGGGAAGAATGCCCACCACCTTCCCTGAATATGCGCCTGGTAAATCATCGCCCAGTTCATCATCAAACCCAGCGTTGGCACAAGCGTTGTTTTTGGTCCCAGGCCAATGATCGACAGCGCAGTCTCCGCCAGGATACCCAATGAAATTTGCAAAATCAGCGCCATGATGACGTAGGAGGCAATATAAGGCAGAATATCGTTGAGGATGATGTAACCAATGGAATGACCGGACAGCTTCGATAAATTGACATGGTCGCGATTGCGCAGGGAAAACACCTGCGCCCGCACGGCCCTGGCAGTCCATACCCAGGAAGTCAGCCCGATCACCACCGCGACCGTTATTGGCCCGCGCCGCTCCTGACCGATGCTGTAGGAAATCAGGATCAACAACACAATCCCGGGGATGACGGTAAAGAGGTTGGTGATGAACAAAATCACGTCATCCACCATACCGCCAATATAGCCCGCCAGCAGGCCCAGGGTCAAACCGATCAGGGTGGCGGTGATGCCAGCGACAAAACCAATCTGCAGGGACGTGCGGGTGGCGGAAACCAGCTCCGTCAGCACATCCCGGCCGAAGTTATCGGTTCCCAGCGGCAGCCAGCGCACGTTGACCAGCTTGTTGACATTCACGTAATCGTCTTGTTTGACCGTACCGGTTTCCTGTAGGGTACCCGAGGTGGGGTCTTTTACGGCAAGGCTTACCCCTTCCGTTGACAGAAGACCCTGAAGCGAGGTATTGAGGCGAACATAATAATTTTTCTTGGCCGTGGTCATCCCGGGAAATTTCAGTTTGGGATCATAATTTTTCGCCCACAGATCCATGAGGGTTGCGGTGTCGGCAACATCGATCTCGTTTCCAGGGACGCCAGACGCCACCAGCCAATCCCTGATATCCTGGCGTTCCTGGTCGCCCAGCTTGCCGGTAATGCGATTTGAATCGGCGCCAGGCAGGTCCAGGGTGTATTTGGTGGAACCAAGACTGTCATAAACACTTACGTAGGTCCCGGGTTCGAAGAATGTCCCCTGACCAATACTTTGCAATGGAGGATCGGTGATGATCAGTGGATAGATGGTCACGACCAATAACATGGTCACAAAAATAGAAAAACCAATCACAAAGTTCGGAGAGTGAAAAATCTGGCGAAGGATATGTTTCATAACAGCAGCTCTCCTTAATCCGCCTGCGCCGCTTTAATGCGCGGGTCAATGAAGCCGTACAGAATTTCGATGGTAAAGGTTGCGAACAGCACCGTCAAGGTAAGGATCAAAGTAGCTGCTGAGATCAGCGGATAATCCTGACCCGAGATTGCAGAGAGGATGGTTGAGCCAATGCCCGGGTAACTAAAAATAATCTCCGCCACCAGCGCGCCGCCAACCATGGTACCGATCGATAACGCCAGACCGGTGATCTGCGGAAGCATGGCATTGCGAAATACATAACCGATGATCTTGCGGTCCGGGATGCCCAGGAAACGGGCGTATTTTACATAATCGGCATTCAGCTCATAGATGGACATAGAGCGCATGCCGATGGCCTGGCCGCCGATCGCGATTAAAACGATCGACCAGAATGGCAGCTGGTAATGAACAAACACCGACCAGAGAAATGCCGGGCTAAAGTTGGGGATCAAGTCATACCCATAGCCACCCGAGGTTGGAAACCATTTTAGATCGATTGCAAAAATCGACAATAAAATGATGGCCATCCCAAATGCCGGCAAATTGCTCATAAAAATACTAATCGGCATGAGCACCCGATCAAAGCCCTTCTTAAGATAAGCAGCCAACGCGCCAAGTGTGTTGCCAATCAACCAGCCGAGGATGATGGCCGGGAACTGCAATGCCACCGTCCACCAGATCGAAGCGCCGATAATATCTGCGACCGGCCTGGGATACTGGCTAAAGGATAGCCCCAAATTGCCCTGGAATACATTCCGAATATAGAGGAAAAATTGTTCGAGCATGGGCTTGTTGGTACCAAACAAATCTGCGTACTGCTGATATATTTTCGCAACCGCCGCCTGGCTGGTAATATTCTGGGCCACCCTTTGGGTAATCACAGCCACGGGATCTCCAGGCATCAGGCGCGGCAGGATGAAGTTCAGCATGAACGCGCAAACAAAGGTAATTAAGAACCAAATAAGCTTTTTGGTGAAATACTTTCGGTACCCTTTCAACCCAGCACCTCCACTTTTGGACAAACAGCCATGTTCCGAGGTTCCGGAACATGGCTGTTTTATAAGCCTATTGTTTACCCAACAAGGGTGAGGTTGTACAGACCTGCGATGCTATAACCATCCGTCAGATCGAGCGGCGGGATGTTCTTGCCGTCATCCGCTGATGGGTAGCTTGTCCAAACCGTTTCGTTAACGGTGTGGAAGGACTGGGGGCGATACATGAGCGTGAAGGAAGGAACCTCGGTCAGGTAAATCTTGGTTGCTTCGGTGTAGTATTCCTTCAGCTTGGCGGTATCGGTGGTGCCAGGAATGGCCTTGATGATTTCATCAACCTTGTCATTCTTGAATCCACCCCAGTTGCCGTTCCAGTTGCCTTCGGTGCCGGCGAACTCAGAGGCCATCAACTGGCGGACACGGCCCCAAGGATTGGTTGGGCCAGCGCCATTGCTCCAGAACATGAAGATATCATAGTCCTTCTGCGAAGCGTTGGTGGCGACGGTCTGGTACACGGCCCATTCAGGGTAGAGCGTGGTGATCTCAATACCGATTTCTTTCCCAGCGGCAGCTACCATTTCGATAGCAGCCTGCCAGTCAGACCAGCCATTGGGGCAGCAGGCTTTATAGGAAAGCTTCTTGCCATTGTATTCGCGCCAGCCATCAGCATTTTTCTTAATGCCGGCATCGTCGAGGAGTTTGTTGGCGGTCGCGTAATCCTTGCCAACCCACTGTAAACTCTTGACGGCATCGTGATCGTAGAGCGCCTGCTCGCCAACGGTCGGGTTCATGACCGACCGCGGAACCTGGGCGAAGGTCGGGGACTGGTTGGTCATCGCGTTGGCAATGATCTTGTCATAGTCAACCGCGATGGCGATCGCCTTGCGAACCGCAAGCTGGTCCAAACCGTAGGAATTGGGCACGTTGAAGTAAGCGGTTGGGAGGCTGGCGCAGATGCTGTAGGGAGCCTCTTGCATATAGGTGGAGATGGGCAGGTTGTCCTTCAGCCACAGATCCTGAACGTTGGCATTGAACTGCTGGGAAACATCTACCTCGCCGGCTTTCAAAGCGAGGAAACCAGCGGCGTTGTCGGCGAAGATCGTGTGGGCCAGGTACTTCGGCGGGGCCAGCTTGCCCCACATGGAAGCATCCTTACCCCAGTAATTGTCGTCACGAACATAGACGACTTTCTGATCGTCGGTGAAGAATTTGGTGTACGGACCGGAGGAAACGAAGTCGTTCGCGGGATCCGACTTGAACTTCGCAACATCGCTACCGGCGCGCTCTTCCAGCTTCTGGGTCCAGGCTTTCTGGATCACATAATTGCTGCTGAGGTAGGCAGATACTTGCAGAGGATTGACCGCTTTGCCGTCCGCATCCAACTTGGCCTTGACCACAACCGTCTGAGGATCAACAGCTTCGATGGTTTCAATGAAATCTTTGTTGCTAGCGCCAACGGTCGTCTCGTACTTGACATTGGTTGCCCAGGTATAGGCGACGTCGTCAGCGGTCACGGGGGTACCATCGTTCCATTTGGCCGCAGATTTGAGCTTGAAGGTGATCTCGGTGCGAGCGTCGTTCCATGTATAATCACCGTCAGCCAGCAGAGGATACTGCTTGCCATCGATCATGTTGTAGATGTACGGGGTCTCGAAGACGATGACACGGGCGCTGTCTTGTTGGGCGACACCCATGGCATTATTGTTGTCGGAGGAGTATGGATTCCAACCTTTGAGCGCACCCCACTGCTGACCATTGAAGTACAGGGTCTCTTTGCGGGGCAGAGAAGCAGCCAATGCGGCATTCGGGTCAGCCGTAGGCGCAACGGTCGGTTCAACCGGAACAGCGGTCGGTTCAACGGGCGCAGCGGTGGTAGCGGTAGGCTCTACCGGGACGGCGGTTGGTTCAACGGGTGCAGCGGTTGGTTCAACCGGTGCGGCGGGGGCAGCGGTGGGGGTCGCAACCGGTGCGCAGGCGGCCAGCGCGGTCGCGCCGGCGGCCAGGGCGGCGCTCTTCAAAAACTTGCGGCGATTCAAACGATTTTGTGTCATTTCTAACTATTCTCCTTCTTCCATTGTTACGTGCATTGACAAAGATGGTTAGAACCAAATATCTGCGGGTTTTCAATTATTCTTTTTGAAATGGCGTTTTCTCCACCTCCTCATTATAATCGAGTTATCTTTTAGTTGGCCCACACGAAGATCGAATTACCAACTCTGTCGGCAAAATGATATGGTGATGAGCCTCAGATGGGTGATCGATCATACCGATCAGGGCTTGAGCAGCGATAGCACCGCAATGCTGGATCGGTTGCCTCGTAGTTGTCAGGGGCGGATCACTGCTCGCAGCAAATGGCATATCATCGAAACCGGCAATACCGATATCTTCTGGAATACGGTAACCAGCATCTTTTGCTGCCCGGATAGCGCCAATGGCCATCGTGTCACTGGCGACAAAAACTGCCTCTGGCATGCGGGGCAACAGTTTCTGCATGGCGACATATCCGCCATACTCAGAAAAATCAGCTTCGACGATCAAATTGTCTTCAATCGGGAGGTTACACTGGCGCATGGCCTTTTTATACCCCTCCAGACGGTCAAATCCGGCGATCATATTGGATGGTCCTGTAATCGTCGCGATGCGCTGGTATCCGATACCTGCCAGGTAAGAAACAATTTCAAAAGCTGCTTTTTCGTTATCCACATCTACATAGGAAACATCCGGGTTTCCCGGATAGCGTCCAATGAGCATAAATGGCAGGTCGCCCTCTAACAGCGCTTTCAAGAGAGGGTCATCAATCAGGCTCGAAGCGATGATCATCCCATCCACGACATGGTTGTATAAGAACTGCTGGACCGTGTGACGCTCGTATTCGGGCTCGGCCAGCCAAAGCATAGCCGAACGGTTTTTTGCATTGCAAGCAGCACTTACCCCTTGAACGATAAAAGAGAAATAGGGGTCTTTGAATAGCGTAGAAACACCCATCGGAACTACAAGGCCAATCACCCCGGTGTGCCCGCCGGCCAGGCTGCGGGCAGCCCAATTGGGGTGATAGTTAATCTGCTCAATGACCTTTTCTACGCGCACACGCGTCTCCGCTTTAACTTTCGGAGCATTGTTGATCACACGTGAAACTGTGGATCGCGAAACCTTAGCAAGGATGGCTATTTCTTCGAGGGTTACCATCAGAAGTCACCGATTGGGAGCGCTCTCACTCAATCTCATAAAAATTGCCCACCAGGGGCTTTGTTGTGGGTAAATCTCGGGAACCGGTAAAACGATATTTTGGAAATGGCTTTTTATATTGGGACGATTATGTTTAATACTACATTAGATATCCGGGAATGTCAATAGCGCCTATTTTTTAATTTCATGGTGAATTGGGAAATTATTGCCCTCAAAATGGCTAAAACCATTTTCCGATTAGCCAACGGCTTTCTTCTATGCTAAAATATGGGCTAAATACGATATTTTTTGTGAGGTGGAAGCTGACTACTTCGGAAGATCAACCGTTTAACCTGGCCCGCAGTGTGGTCACAACGTTGGAAGATAAAAAAGGAGAAGATATTCTCCTGTTAGATATTCAAGACATATCCAGTTTTGCCGATTATTTCGTGCTGTGCAGTGGGACGAGCGACCGGATGCTCCAGTCACTGGCAGATGCGGTGATGGAAACGGCAAAAAAAGAGTACCGCGTCATCTCGGCGACGGAAGGCCAGCCAATCGACGGCTGGCTGGTGGTCGACCTGGGCGATGTGGTGGTGCACTTGTTTTCGCCCGAGCAGCGCGATTATTACGACCTGGAAAAGCTCTGGGACCGGGGTAAAGTTTTACTGCGCTTACAGTAAAATATTTTTACAGAATGTGGTTTGCGGCGCGATGCGCCGCAAACCACATTCTGTAATTTTTTAAACCAGCACGTCAATGACGAGCGCGAGCATGAGGAAGGCCAGGTACATGCTGGAATAGCGGTACATTTTCCACGCGTCCTTGTTGCCATTGCCTTTGTAGACCCGCCAGGCCGTGGAGATCAGCCACAGGCCCAGGATGAGGGCGGAGATCAGGTAGACCGTGCCGGCCATGTTCAGGATGGGCATCAGCAAGGTCAGGGCCACCAGCTCGATGGTATAGATGAGGATCTGTTTGCGAGTGACGGCCTCGCCGCGCACGACGGGCAGCATGGGCACGCGCCCGCGCGCGTAGTCTTTGCGCCGCACCAGCGCCAATGCCCAAAAATGAGGCGGGGTCCAGAAGAAGATGATGGCGAAGAGGAACAGGGCCGGGACGTTGAGCCCCCCCGTCGCCGCCGCCCAACCCACCAGGGGCGGGATAGCGCCCGCGCCGCCGCCAATGACGATATTTTGCACCGTGATGTGTTTGAGCCAGATGGAGTAGATCAGCACGTAATACACCATCCCGGCCAGGGAGAGCAGCGCGGTGAGCAGGTTGACCGTTCCGGCCAGCAGGAAGAAAGCTGCCAGGCAGGCGCCCAGACCATAGGCTAGACCTTCGGCGGGCATCAGGCGGCCGTCCGGCAGCGGGCGTTTCGCGGTGCGCTGCATATCCTTATCCGTCTCGCGGTCGATGTACTGGTTGAGGGCCGAGGAACCGCCCGCGGCCAACGCGCCGCCCAGCAGGGTCCAGAACGTGAGCGCAATGCTGGGAATGGCCCGCCCGCCCACGACCATGCCCGCATAAGTGGTGACGAGCAGCAGCAGCACGATGATGGGCTTGGAGAGGATGATAAAGTCCTTGAAGCGCCTCCCCAGAGGCAGGGGCTGGGCAGCTTCGGCGCGTTCATCTTCCACGGAACGGGCCTCAAACCCGGCGGCGATGACCAAAATCACCTGCGCGGCCCACATCCCGGCGGCCGCGGCGGCGTGCAGGCCCACCAGTTCGGCGGGGAAACCGCGGGTCGTGTTTAGCGCGCCGATATAGACCTGGCCAAACAACAGAAGGAAAGACCCGGTCGCGGCAGGCAGCAAAACGGGCTGCGAGCGCTGCGACTTCCAGGCGGACACAAACTGGCCCCCAATCAGCAGGCCGGCGATCAGCACGGCCAGGCGGTGGGTAAAGGCCAGCCAGGCCAGGCCGGTCTGCGGCAGTCCGCCGTTACACAACGGCCAGGAGCCACAGGCCGCGCCCGCGTTGGTGACGGTGACCAGCGTGCCGGATACGAGCAGGATAAACAACCCCACCAGCGCCACGCGGGTGAGGCGCGCAAACGGCGAGCGATACACCAACCGGCCGCTGCGCGCGCTTTCGCGCCGGACGGAATGCCCGCGCAGGTAGAAGAGCGCGACCAGCGCAGTGGTCACCAGCGCCAGGGCAGCCAGCGCGAGGGCCATGTGGAGCGGCGCCCAACCCGGCGCGCTTCCCGCCAGGACCACCTGCCCGCCCAGGGCCGACTCGAGCAGCATCAGGGCGGCGGCTCCAGCCAGCGGGCGGAAGACCCACAACGCGCTGCGGTAGCGCAGCGCGGCCCACACAGCCGCGGCGGCGGTCAACAGACCGGCCAGCAAGGCGAAAGCGCGGTGCGCGTACTGCACCCCGAGCGGCTCGGCCAGGCTTACCCCGGCGGGCAGGCGGAACTGGCCGTAACAGGTGGGCCAGTCCGGGCAGGCCTGGGCCGCGTCCATCACCCGCACGGCATTACCCGCAACCATGAGCAGGAAGGTTGTGACCGCTGCGGCCAGGACGAGCGCGAGAAATCGTTTGTCAAACCGGTAAGATGGCATAGTTTTCACCCCAATTTCGAATAATACGACGCAGGAAGACAAGGTGAGGGCAAAAATCGTCCCAGAAGCCTCAAAGGCGCCTTTCTTGTAGCGCGGCTGTGGACGACAGGAGGCGTCTTTTCTTGTAGGGCGGCCATCCCTGGCCGCCGTCTGCTGGTGATGAACAGGCAAGATGGCGGGCAAGGATACCGCGGAACGGTAGTTCCGAGCGGAACAGGTTTTCCGCCACACGGGAAGAAGCAGTGTAGCGAATAGGGAAACCGCTTTTCTTGTAGGGCGGCTATCCCTAGCCGCCGTCTTGTAGGAACGGTCAGGCAAGATGGCGGGCAGGGATGCCCGCCCTACAAATAAGGCCGCTGTTTTCCAGGGATGGTCAGGCAAGACGGCGGGCAAGGATACCGCGGAACAGTAGTTCCGAATCATGCTGTTTTCTCCCCGCCCGGCCGGCGTCCATCGCTCAACTGTTTCTTGACGAAATACGGATACCCCAGGCCCAGCACGGCGGCAAAGGAGAACCACTGAATGGCATAACCCATGTGCGGGCCTTCGCTCAGGTCCGGCAGGTCGCTGGCGGGGACGGGAGCATTTGGATCGGCGCCGCCGGTTTGGGCCGGGGCGGGAGAAACCTCAACGTACACCGGCAGGAGCGGATAGGGCAGTTGGGACTGCAGCCGGGATAAATTGACCGTGTTCCAGGCGTCCAGGCGGGTCTGGCCAGGGGCCAGAGTGGGGTCGGGCACGCCAAAATAGCGCGGCACATACGGCAGGCGCAGAATGCCCCGCACGGTCACCGGGCCGGGCTGGGCGTATTGGGCCAGACCGGCAGGCTGGCCGGTCTGGCCCGGCTGCATGGGGATAAAACCCCGGTCGACCAGCACAGCCGGATGGCTGCCGTCGATGACCAGCGGGGTGAGCAGGTGATAACCAGGCACATTCCCGTTCACCTGGTTGCGCAAGACCACCTCGTTTTGCGTGTCATAGACCCCGCGGACGGTGACCGTGCGGTATTCCATGCCCGTAAGGTCGTCAGCGGGCAGCGCCTGGTTGAGGTCCAGCGGCGCGGCGTTGATTTGCGCTTCCACGCGCGCGTTGAAGGCGCGGCGCTGCTCCAGGCGGTCGAGCTGCCAGAACCCCAGGCGGACCATGACGCCTACGGCCGCAATGACCAGCAGGGTGGTGATGATCCAACGCGGGGTTATGAAAGCATTCTTCATCCGTTCATTGCCTTTCCAGAAAAAACGGCGGTCGAGGAGATCGTTTTCGCTCCTTTCGCCGCCGGGCTGTTGTCTTGGCTGGTTGCACCTATGTCCCGTTTCTTCCCCGGCAGTCGATCCGCGGCCGCTGCAAAGCCGCGGATCGCTGCGCTCAGGAGGAGGAGAACGTACCGAACGTACCTTGAACCTTGTGTGACTTTCTACCGATAACCTTGTGTGTCTACCAGTAATTTCGTTCGCTTTCTTACAGGTATTATACGGGCGCGCGGATGCGCTTTCATCCCTCGCGGGGTCGTATGCTTGGGCGATGTTGGGAAAGAAAATGGGTGATCCCCCGATCACCCATTGACCTGCGTGTCAGCTTTCTTCTTGCCCGGCAGCAGATAACTATAGACCGCCAGCATCATCCCGGTCGGCAGGCCGATGGCCAGCATGCCCATAAAACGCGTGCCAGAAGTGACGCGGGGAAGCACGGTCAGGCCGATGGTTTTGTCTGGTTTAAAGGAGCAGTTGTAGGAATAACTGTTGGCCGTGTCGAGCGTGAGCACGCTGGAAGTGCCCGCCGGGACGAACAGCGGCCCCATCTGGTGAGCCACGTTGTCTTCGTTCTTGACCACCAGGATGTCGCCTTCCACAAAGGTCAGGCTGACGGGTAGGGAGGCGTTATATACGCCCTGCTCCACCTGTTTGGCAGTGCCGTACGGGATGACCAGGTTGATGCGCTGCGGCTCGCGCTGGGCGGCTTCTTTGTCTGGGGTAAAGGTATAGGAGACTTCGCTGAGCAGCCAGCCGAAAAGCATACCCACGGCCACGCCGATGGAGACGCGCAGGAAGAAGTCGGCGAAACGGGATTTCAGGAACATGATTCTGCCTTTCTACAAGAGTGCGGTGCGCAGGCCAGAGAAAAACGAGGTCATTTGAGCAGCTGGCGCACATCTTGAAGGATATCGTCGACCGGGGTGCCGTAGGAATAGGTGAGGCGCAGGTTTCCGGCGGGGTCGATCAGGTAGACCTGGGAGGAATGTTCGACGTCATAGCTCCCGTGACTGTCACCCCCGGCGGGGGCATTCTCGGAGTGAATGATATTGCGGTAGACTCCGAAGGCTTTCCAGACCGGGTCGAGCTGCTGCTCGGTTCCGGAAAGACCGGCGAAGGCCGGATCGAAGCCGTTCGCGTATTGGCTGGCGACCTGGGGCGTATCGCGGGCGGGGTCGACGGTGATAAAGACAAATTTCACCCGGCCGGCATCTTTGCCCAGGCGCTGTTGGATCTGCTTGAAACTGGCCAGGGTGGTGGGGCATACGTCCTGGCAGTTCGTGAAGCCAAAGAAGAGCAGCACCGCGCTGCCGCGCTGGTCCGCCAGGCGGAACTCGCTCGCGGGCCCGCTGGGCAGGCGGAAATCATAAACCGGGTAAGGTTCCTGGATGACCGAGCCATGGAAGCTGTACGGCCGTGAAAAGACGACCGCCGCGGCCAGCAGCAGTCCCGCAAGCAGGCCCAGACCGGTCAAAACCAGATACCGTCGCATGCTCAAACCTCCCTTTTCGGATGGGGCTGGCGCGGTTGCTTTCACGCCAGTCCCACCACAACTAAAGAATACCAATCAGGTACAGCGCCGGGTAGTAGAAAATCCACACCAGGTCGACGAAATGCCAGTAATTGGCAACCGCTTCCACGCCCCAGTGCCGCTCGGCGGTGTATTTTCCGCGCCGGCCGTTGCGCAGGATGATGCTCAGGAAGATGACGCCGGAAAGAACGTGGAAAGCATGCATGCCGGTCATCATGTAGAATACCGCGCCGGCCGGGCCGTCGGATGGGCCAAAGGGCGCCAGCTGCCACTCGACGCCGACCACACCCGCCAGGAACAGGATCCCCAGCAGCATCGTGAGGATCATGTTGATCGTAAACCCGCGCCGGTTGCCCCGCGAAATTTGCACTTCGGCCCGGTTCATAAAGAAGCTGGAAACGAGCAGCACGGAGGTAACCACCAGGCCGAGCACCTGCGACAGCTCAGGGCGGTGGAAACCCAGCAGGTAGAAGCGGGCAACCATCAGGCCGCCAAAGACAAAGCCGTCCGAGATGAAGAACAGCCACAGGCCCAGGCGGTTGGTGCCGGTGCGGTAGGCGTAACGCTGCTCAGGGTGAGCCGTTTCGCCATGTCCTTTTACCGGCTCAACATAGGCGGCTTTGGCCGCGGAACTTTTTGGAAAGGATTGGGCGCTCATTCGTGCTCTCCTTCAGACTCAGACTTGAAAAGGCGCGGCAGGTGCATAAAGTACCAGAGTACCAGCCCGGCCTTGGCCAGGGCGATGATCACCAGGAAAACCACGGCAGACAACCCCAGGCCAGCGAGCATAAATTCGATCGCGGTGAGCACAGCCAGGATTGCGAAGACGACGATACCGCGAGTCAGTGGATTCAGTTTGTTCATTGTTTCGGACCTCTTTCTTAATCGCCTGACTGAGCAGGCGCGCCTGTCTGAGCAGGCGTCACCGGCGCGGAAGACAGCGCGGGCAGGCTGTCGCCAATGACCACATAGGGTTCGGACTCCCCATAGTCATACGGGTCGCCGACGACGCGCAGCGGGACGAGGTAGTTGTGCATCGGCGCGGGGGACGGCACCTGCCATTCAGGCGAGCGCGACTCCCAGATATTGCCAGTGGCTTCTTCACCCACGCGCAGGCTGCGCACCAGGTTGACCAGGAAAAGGGCGATAGAGATGGCAATCAGGAAACCGGCGATGGTGATGATAACGTGATCGGTCTGGATACCCAGGGTCGGATCGTAGTCGGCGATGCGGCGGCGCATGCCGTGCAGGCCAATCCACATCTGCACAAAGCTCATCACGAAAAAGGAGGGGAACATCAGCCAGAAGTGCCATTTTCCCAGTTTCTCATTCAGACGGCGGCCGGTGGCTTTGGGGAACCAGTAATACAGGGCCGCGAAGAAGGGGAAGACGTAGCCGCCGAACATGGTGGCGTGGAAGTGACCCACGACGAAGTAGGTATCGGTCATGTGCAGGTCGGAGGCGACAATGCCCAGTGGAGGCCCGGTGAGCCCCCCGGTGAGGAAGACGATCAGCGCGCCGGTGACGAACAGCATCGGGGTTTCAAAGCGCAGGTCGCCCATCCACATGGTAGCCGTCCAGGAAAAGACTTTTACCCCGGTGGGCACGGCGACCAGCAGCGTGCTGTACATAAAAGGCACGCGCAGGTATTCTTCCATGCCGGCGGCGAACATGTGGTGGCCCCAGACGAGGAAACCGATCACGGCGATGCCGATGGAAGAGAGCGCGATGAATTTGTAGCCAAAGAGCGGCTTGCGCGTGAAGACGGGCAGCAGCTCGCTGATCACGCCAAAGCCGGGCAGCACAAAGACATACACGGCGGGGTGCGAGTAGAACCAGAACAGGTGCTGGAACAGGATCGGGTTGCCGCCGCCGGCCGGGTCAAAGAAGGGCATTTTGAGCAGGCGCTCGAACATAACGAGCTGGAAGGACAGACCGATCAACTGGGTGGCGGTGAGGGTAACGATCGAGGTAGCCAGGATGGCCCAGACCATGATCGGCATTTTGAAGAAGGTCATGCCCTGGGCGCGCTCGCGCAGGGTTGTGGCGATCAGGTTGAGGCCGCCCAGTACCGACGACCAGCCGATGATGAACACGCCCAGGAAGAACATCTGGATGCCCATCGGGCCGCGCACGGAGAGGGGCGGGTAGCCGGTCCAACCGGTTTCAAAACCGCCCAGGGGCATGCTCAGCAGCACCAGCATGGCGCCGGGGACGGCCAGCCAGAAGGCGAAAGCGTTCAGGCGGGGGAAGGCCATATCGCGCGCGCCGATCAGCAGCGGTACGGTGTAGTTGCCCAGACCCGCGCCGCCCAGCAGCATCGAGGCGATCAGGACAATACCGTGCAGGCCGATGAGGGTGTTGAACTGGATCATGCTAAGGAACTGCATGCCTGTCTGGGACAGCTCGGTGCGGAAGATCAGCGCGAAGCTGCCGCCCACCACCAGCAGGACCAGCGAGAGCACGATGTACTGGACGCCAATGACCTTGTGGTCATAGCTGACGCCCAGGTAGCGCCGCCAACCGGCCGGCTCCTCCACTTCGTCAGGCTGGGGCGTTTCCTCGCCCTTGGCCCATTGGAACCAGTCGGTGAAGGCGCCAATCCCGGCCATAAAGGCCAGCGCGCCCACCAGACCGCCAAACACCCAGGCCGGTTCGGACCAGCCGTTGAGACCCAGCACGGCGCGCAGGCCCATAAACAGGCCAAAGCCCACCGCCGTGCCCAGGATCTGCCAGACCAGGCCGCGAACCAAACCGATGGAATTGATTTTTTTCATACGTACTCCTGTGAGGAAGTTGTCAGGGAACAGTGATCAGTGATCCGTTCTCAGGGATGAGGAAGAAACCTCATCCCTGCCAGCGAAGGGCTACTTGAGGGTTTTGATGTACTCGATGATGTCCTTGAGCTGGTCGTCGGTGAGTTGGCTCCCGTAGTTTTTTGGCATGATGCCGGGGGCGAAGCCCTGGGGAACTTTCTTGTCCGGATCCACAATCGACTCGTGCAGATAAGCATCGTCAGAAGTGACGGTGGAGCCGTCGGTCAGGGGTACCTGCGCACCAGCCAGACCTTTCCAGGTGGGGCCAACCGTCTTGGAACCATCAATGCTGTGGCAACCGGTGCAGCCGGTATTTTGGGCCAGGGCCTGGCCTCGTTCCGCCGGGTTGGCGCTGGCGTTGGCATTGGCAGTTTTAGCCATCTCCGCAATCCAGTCATCAAAACCGGTCTGCGTAGTTACCATCACGAGACCTTCCATGCCCGCATGATTAAGACCGCACATTTCCGCGCAGCGCACCGTATAATATCCAATCCGGTTGGGGGTGATCCGCAGCTCTTTCACCAGGTTCTCACCCGGCAGAACATCCTGCTTGACGCGGAACTCGGGTACCCAGAAGGAATGGATCACATCGCGCGAGGATAACAGCAGGCGCACCTGGCGGTTCACCGGGAGAACCAGCCGGTTGGTGATGACCCCGCTGTCCGTGTACTGGTAGGACCAGCCCCACTGGAACGCGGTTACCTTCACTTCCAGCGCGGCGGGGTCGGCTTTCCGGATCTGGCCAAGATCGCGCGCGCCCAGGAAGGACAGGAAAATGACGGTGGCCAGGGGCACAACCGTCCAGGCGACTTCCAGGCCGTTGGAGCCTTTCATGTGCGCGCCGGGCGCGGCGGATGCTTCCGTGATCGCGGCGCCGAACGCGCGGCGTCAGAACGCCGGGCGCGGAAAACAACGACGCTGTAAACGATGAAGACGCTGATGAGGGAAAAAAGAAAGGCGATCATCCAGACTTGCAGGCCGATCATCTGGTCAATCGGAACGGCTTGCGTGCTGGCCTCAACAGGCATCAGGCCGATCACACTCAAGACAAATCCGATGACCAGAGTCAGGATGATGGTCAGGATGCCTGCGGTAATATAATGCTTCATACCTCCACTCCTCAATTTTGAATGGGTATTGGAAATTGAACGGCCGGCGCTCGAACGCTCGGTTACGTCTCGCGGGGCGGCGGCAGCTGCGGCCGCGGGCTGGCTTGCGGGACGGCCGGTTGGGGCGACCGCGCTGCTGGGAGAAGCCCAGGGTAAATCCAGCCAATCCTCCGCCTGATCCGGGGTCAGCGTGCGGCGGTCGTACACAATCACCTCGCCGCTGGCGCGCAGCGAAACCAACATAACCTGCATGGGACGGTTACCGGCGATAAACTGGCTGAGAAAGGCCTCGCGCTGGATGTTCCCGGGTTTCCCCTCCGCAGCGCCCGCATCGTCATAATCGAGGATGACCAGATGGGGCTGCCAGCCTTCCAGCGCGGCGGTAATCTCCGGCATGCTGCTGGCAAAGCGTACCTCTACATTCCGGTTTTCCCAATGCTGCGCCATGATCTTTTGCAACCCACGGGCAAATAACGGGTTTGCGGAAGCTATTAGCACCCGGCGCAGCGGTTCTTGACTTGCATCGCTCATGCTCACTCCAAACTCTCCGGCAAAAAATAATCTTTCCCCATCGCCGTTTGGATTATAGAAGAGTAGGAATGCGAAATCATCCACCGCGGGTGGATCAGAAAGGTTAAATTTTACGAACGAAAGGGTGATTGAAGGGTCACCCAAAATGAGCCGGGGGTTGGCGGATCAGCAGGGCGCAGCGCGGGGCTAAACGGTTTACTCTTCTTTCTTCTTGAGCAGGCCCATCTGCATGGCTTTGCCCACGGCTTCGGCGCGGTTGGAGACTTCCAGCTTGTCGAAAATATGGCGCACGTGGGTTTTGACCGTGTTATCGGAGATGAACAGGCGGTTGGAGATCTGCTGGGTGGTCAGGCCGTCCAGCATGCATTCCAACACTTCCAGCTCCCGGTCTGAGAGCAGCGGCCCGGGGGTAGGATAGTCAAAGCGCGCCAGGGCGCGCAGCACCGGCGCGGTGATCTCAGGCGACAGCGCGCCTTCCCCCTCGGCAACGCGCAGGATGGCCTTGCGCAGATCCTCCGGCTCGGTATTTTTAAGCAGGTAGCCATCCGCGCCGGCGCGGATCGCATCCAGCAAATCGGCGTCATCTTTGTGAAATGGTCAGCATAAGCACGCGGACAGGATGCTTGCGCTCTTTCAAGGCGCGCAGGGTGGCGATGCCATCCATCACCGGCATGTTCAGATCCAGCAGCACGACATCCGGGTTGGCCTGCTCGATAACGGGTAAGGCCTGCTGCCCATCCCCCGCCTGGCCGACCACCTGGAAACCGGGCATCTCTTCCAACAGCCCTACCAGGCCGCGCCGGAAGAGGGCGTGGTCATCCACCACCACCAGGCGTAAGGAACTGCGGGCGGCGTTTGGTTCAATAGGAGTCATGATGGTTCCTTCGCCAGTGAGGCAGGTATGACCAGGCGCATGGTGGTTCCCTGAAGCGCCTGGCTGATGATTTGAAAGTCCGCGCCGATCATTTCAGCGCGCTCGCGCATGCCGCGCAGGCCGTGCCGGGTAATATCTGGCACGTCTTCGGCGTCAAAACCCCGGCCATCATCGCTGATTTCCAGGATCGGTTTCGCCGGCGCGCTCGAACAGGCTGACGCGCACGCTCCGCGCGCGGGCGTGCTTGCGCACGTTCGAGAGCGCCTCCTGGACAATCCGCATCAGCTGGGCCTGCACCTCCGGGGAGAGCGGGCGGCTGAGCGGGCGGATATCGAGCTTGACTTCCAGGTCGGGTCAGGCTTTCAAACTCCACCAGAGCGTGCTCCACCCATGTTCCAGGCCCATCCTGCGGCGTCAGGCGCAGATCATCAATCGCCTGGCGCGTATCCAGGTAAGCTTCGGCCAGGGCCTGGTAGTTGTCTTTGAGGATCTGCGACAGGCGCGTCAGGTCTCCCTGGGCCAGGTAGGACTGCATCTGGCATGCCTGGAGCTTCAGGAAAGCCAGGGTTTGCGCCAGGCCATCGTGGATTTCACGCGCCAGGCGAGCGCGCTCCTGGATGACCGTTTTATATTCGAGCGAGCGGAACAGGCGCTCATTTTCGACCAGCAAGGCCGCCTGGGCCGCCACCGATTGGAGAATGGCATGCTGGCGAGCGTGGAATTCGTGCGGGTGATGGACTCCCACCAGCAGTATGCCGCTGGCCCGACCACTACGAACGCCAGGGAGGTCTCCGTCTGGCAGCGCGTCCACCGGAGAAACCAGGGGCAGCGCCAGCCAGGCGGGTAACTGCTCCGCGGGGGACGCGGATGGCCGCCCGCGCTCCGCCGCGCCAAAAGCCTGGTCGGCAATTTTCTGACGGACGTCTTCCGGTAGAATAGAAAAATCACCCACCTGAACGTTCAGGCTGGATTGGCGCTCATCGGGCGTGGAACGCACGCGCAGGAGCGCAAAGTCGACTTCCAGCGCCTGAACCAGGCCGCGCAATAGGATCTCCACCGAGGCGGCAAAATCGCCCTCGGGTGTGCGCAGCATTTGCAGCTGGCGCAAGGTGCTTTGTTCTTGCTGGCGCAGGCGAGCAGCCTCGAAAGCCAGCGCAACCTGGGTCAACAGGTCGGAAAGAAAGGCGTACTGTTCTGCGTCGATGGAGCGGCCGGCAGGCAGGTAGAGGTGCAGCACCCCGGCGTGGCGAGGAGTTCTCATCCGCGCCGGGAACCGGTCCGGCGAGTTGGTCCAGGGAAGTCGGGCTTTGCGGAATACAATAAACGGTCAGAATGCCGCCAAGCTGGGCCGGGTGCAGCGGGCAGGCGCCGGGGGTTGAGTGGAGCACCGTGCAGCTGCCGCAGCGCTCGCGCAGCATGCCCGAGGCCAGCTGCGCGGCCCACGCCCCCAACACGGGTTCTGGCAGTTGACCATAGGTGAAGGCCGGCAAAGCCTGGCGCCACTCATCCACGGGCACATACGAACAGCCCAGCGCCCCGGCCAGATGCGTAATCGTGGCAAGGGCGGCATCCATCAGGCCCTGGCTGTCCATTTGCCCGGCAGAAGCTTCGGCCAGACTGCGGTTCAACTGCTGCACGGCGTGCACGCGGTCCTGCGCCTGTTCCAGGTGCGCGCGCCCTGTTCCAGGCGTGCGCGCATCCGCCAGTTCTTGCTGCTCCTGGCGGGCGCGCTGCTCGCTGGCGCGCAGGGCGGCGCGATAATACAGGGCGGCCGCCCCGGAAGCCCCAACCAGCAGCAGACCCAGCGCCAGCAGCCAATACCCGTTCAGCGCGGATCCGGCAGCGCAAACCAACCCGAATATAACCGGCAGCCACCATGCGGCCGGTTTGTAGCCTGGGGAATGCGGACTGCGCTTCGTGTGCTCGTTATGCATAAACAGATTTTACCATTCAAAATAAAACGCACCCCGTCCATTCGACGAGATGCGTAAATTGGACAAACCGCCTGGACTTATTTGTAGGTGGTGGTCAGGTAGGTTGCGATCCTCCAGATGTCCTCTTCACTGATCACATCTTTGAAGGCGGGCATGGCCGCATTCAGGCCAGCGCTGGCCCCACCCACGGAAACGACCCAGTGGATATACTGAGCGGATGTTTGTTTGGCCGTATTCTGCAAGTTGGCCGGTTTCGGGTTCAACGAAGCGCCCGCCGGGCCATCGCCCTTGGCATCCGCGCCGTGGCAGGCGGAACAATTGGTATCGAATACCAGCTTACCGGCGGTCACAGCATCCTGGTTGCCTTCAAAGGGGTTTTTCGCGTTGGCAAAATCGGCGGGGGGCGATTGGCGATTGGGGGTGCTGCCACCGCTGCTGCCGCCGCCACCGCATGCCGTTAACAGCATCGATGAAATTACCAGAATACCCAAAATGAACCATGCCGTTTTTCTCATTGATTTCCTCCTCATATTCTTTCGTGAATGGTTTCACATTTTCTTCGTGATCATTATATAGCCTTTCTTTTGTTAAAGAAAGAGGGTTTATAACTTTTACCCAAAAGGTAAAAGATCCGACATTCGTATCAAAAACGTATGATATTTGTCACTTTCCTGGATCATCAATCTCCAGTATGTTAATATCAACCCGTTATTCAACCCAAATCAAACTAGATCGAAGAAAAGGATTAAAGTTATTATGTTCCGCATTAGCCGACGTTTAGATTACGGACTGCAACTGATGATTGCTCTTGCCCAGGAAGCCGAAAACCGGGCCCAGGCAACTGCCGTGCTGGCAGAAAAGCTGCAAATCCCCTTACCGTTCCTGCACCAGATTGGCCGCTCGCTCATCCAGGGTCGTTTAATTAAAGCCACCCCTGGCCCCCACGGCGGGCTGCGCCTGAACCTGGCCGCAGAGGAAATTACCCTCATGCAGATCGTCGAGACCCTGGAAGGCCCGGTGTGCATCTCTCCCTGCCTGGACGGCGAAGACTGCACGCGCTCTGAAGCCTGCATGTCCAGCCCGGTTTGGAATGATTTGCAGACCAAGCTGGTGGATCATCTTTCAGCCGTCCGGCTGAGCACGCTGGCGGCGCAGCCGATCAGCATGCCTGAAATGGTGATGGTCCAGACCAACGGGAAGCAGAAGTAAGAACAGGGAAGACCCATCCCCCCTGCCCCCCTTCCCGGCGGGAAGGGGGAAGAAATTTCAAGAGGGAGAAGACGCATCGCAAGCGATACATCTTCTCCCTCTTGATTCCGATTAAGACCCGCTTATGGTTTGCTTGAGGGTTTGGAGGAGCGCGTTCATCATGCGGGTGCGGTAGTCGATGGCGGTGGCGACGTTTTGCTGGTGCATCGAGAACATATCGCCGTCAACGACAAACGCGCCGGCTTCGTTCTTGCGCACGGGTAGCACCGTGGCGCAGTCGCCATCCAGGCGGATTTCGGTGCGGGCGGCGGGCAGCGCTTTCCCAAAATCAACGGTCTGGCCCAAATCCACATAGCGCGTTTCGACGGTCATGGTAGCGACGTTATCGACGTATTGGGCGACCTTTTGGGCCACGGACTTGATGGCGGTGTTGAATTCGTTTGGCATTGGATGCTCCTTGGGTATTTTAAAAAAGTCAATCAGTCAAAAAGTCAATCAGTCAATCAGTGAACAGTCAATCAGGGGGAAGAAATACCTTCCTCGGGTTCCCTGATCACTGATTGACTGCTCACTGTTCACTTTCTCCGTTCACTGGCTGCATGATTAAGGTATTGACAAACTGCCAGGCCAGCGACATGGCCTGGAGGGGACCCAGCGGGGTGGCGGCTGCCAGGGCGATCTTCGCGGCGATCTGGGATACGGTAAGAATGGCGCGCAGGTTGGCCAGCCGCGCGGCCAGCGCCAGCTCGAGCGAGCGGTAGTGCGCCGCGCGTTGTTCGGGAGGCAGGCCCGCCTGCCAGAAGGCCATAAAATCACCGCCCCAGTTGACCGTGGTGCGCGCGATCAGGCGGCCGTCCAGGGTGGTTTCGACCCAGGCGAAGTGCAAAATCTGGCGGTTCACGCTGTCAACCAGCGTGGACAGGCGCCGGTACAGTTCTTCCCAATCAATACCGGCCATCTCCGGCAGGCCAAAGCTTACCCCATCCCCGCTGCGGGCAGGATCGAGTGCATTGAGCGCCAGGGCCAGGCCGGCCTCGGGTGGGGGTAGGGTCTCTACAACGGACGGCTCGCCAGGGTCAAAAGAAACGCCGCTGTTGCCTGCATGGGACTGCGCGTCGGGCCGACAAAAGCGCTTCCGCGCGCGGGCCGGCGGCATCTAAGCCGGTCTGGATGGACTGCACCTGCTCCGCCAGGCGCTCCAGGGCTTGCCCGGCGGAAGGGCGGCCGTCCGGGCCGCTGGTCAGCGCCAGAGTCCAGACGGCCGCCGGGGTATCCGGTCCACTTTCCGGAGCGCTCTCCCCCGGCGCCGCGAACGAAAGCGCATCCCCAGCAGCGGAGGTAGGCGCCTGCCACAGGCCAAACGGGTCCACCGCCGTAGGTTCGGCGGCGAGCGGCAAGGTCACTTCGGACCTCCCAGACTGGTCAGGCTGGCGACCGCTGAAATGGCGGCCTTGATCAACTCCGCGCGGCTGTCCTGAGCCTGCTTGACCATTTCCATGTGCACGGCCCACAGGCCGGCGTCCACCTCACCGTCATCGTTGAGCGGGACCACCTGCGTGGTATCGCCATCGATACGCAAAGCGGTGACCGCGCGGCGCTGCGCGCCGGTCACCTGGGTGCCTGTGATGCTCACCGTGTCCATTTTGGTGCTGGTGTAGGTGTTCACCTCCAGAGTCGCGGCGCTGTCGATGGCGGTGCTCAGAAAAGCACTCAACTTTTTTGCGAACTCCTGCAGCGAGCTGCCCAGGTTCGTGGCGCCCGCCTTGAAGTCATCCAGCAGCCCGTACTGCTGCGCATCTTCCCCGGCGGCGCCCGAGCCGCTGACCGGCTCTTGGGAGATCGTGACTTCCACCGCCATCGCCTGCATTTTTGCGGTGGGGCGCGGGGTTGAACTGGCTTTTTGAGGCTCGCCCGGTTTGGAAAGATCGATGGATGGGCGTTTCTTGGCCGGAGCGGCGCCGCTTTTCGGCGGCTGCGGAGCGACCATGGCGCGCACGGCCGGGTCGCCCAGAACGACGTAGTTCTTAGAGTCGTTGTTGGCGGTCCATTTCCCGGCCAGCTCGTTGGGGTCCACTGCCGTCCACTGCGCGTCATCCAGGGTCTGGGTCAGCTCGGTGGAAAATTCCGCGTAGCGCTCATTAAAATACTCGAAGGCATACCCAATCGGCGCGCCGCACATCAGCCCGGTCAGGGCCGACTGGAAGGCAGTCAGCGACTTGGTCTTGCCCCACACAAACGAGTAGCCCCAGGCGCGCTCCACGTGCCCGATCACCGCCAGCGCGCCGCCCCGCGGGTGGGCAAGCATCTTCTGCGGCAGGCGCGAGAGGAACGCATTGGGAGCAATCTGCGCGCGCTGGTCTTTGAACGCCTGCCGGGCGAACTCGTCGTACTTGGGCGTCCCGGCGCCGTAACAGGCAAACAGAAAGGCAATGCTGCCCCACAGGTTGGCATCCGCGGAGAGGTCATCGGCGGAGAAGTAAAAATCTTCCGGGATGGGCTCTCTCCAGCGCTTTGGACCGGTCCAGTCCTGGCACAGCAGCGCGCCTTGATGGCGGAACTGCTTGGGGTTGTCCTGCGGAAAACTCATGCCGTGCGAGGCGGTAAAGAGCAGCGCGGGCGTCTGCGCGCCGCCCATCAAATCAGACAGGCGCTGTTTAACGGCTTCTTCGCGCATAACGGACTCCAGCAGCCAGGGCGCCTGGTCCTTGAGCTTTTGATCGCCAAAGTATTCCAGCAAGGGCGGGATGAGGAACTGCGCGCTCAGGCCGGTGGCAGGGTCGTCCGGGTTGGCCGTGCCAAAAAAGGCCATTTTGCGCTGTAACTGGAGCTGCTTCTTCTCCGCGGCAACCACGCTCTGGGCATAATTGGCGTATTCGGCGGAGGTATCAAAGGCGATGCGCCCAACCGCGTACTGCACATCCAGCAAGGACTGGAAACGGTAATCGATCTCGGTGGGGCTGCCAACCAGCAGCAGGTAATACGGGATCTGTTCGGGGTCGACCGGCCCAAAGTTCGGCACGCCCTGGCGGGCCAGCCAGGTGCTTTTGGTGTCGTTGGGGCGCACGCCGGCGGTCCCGCCGGTGTATTCGTGGTAGCGCTCGCCGGCTTGCTGCTTGCGCCACTCCATCAGCGGGCGCAGCGCATCCACAACCGCGGGGTCGGCATTGACCGGGAAAACAATCCCCCAGCCGGACTCTTCCAGCTTCAGAGGATCGTAGCCTTCCATGATGCCGAATTTTTCCAACCCCTTGTTCTGGAACCAGGAATTCAATGCTTTGGTGTCGTCGTCCGGCAGGGTGCCCTGGATGGCAGCGCTGAGCTTCGCGGTGGTCATGGGCGGCAGGGCGTACTCGCCGGTAGCGCCGTTAATGCCGTTGAAATAAAGCAGGTCGTCGTTTGTTTCGGTCATTGGTCCTCCGGGAAAGGGAGCAGAGTTCTAACCCAATCACGCGGGGCTAAAGCCGCCGCGCTCCGCGGCGGTTTAACCCCGCGCGGACAGCGTCACCGAGCCGTTCTATGGATAAAAGGGTTTCCTATCCCAAAATCGGTTTGTCCTCATCGATGACCGGGTCGGGCCGCTTGACGGTGTACCAGGCGGCGACGTAGCCTTCGTCGCCTTCCACGTCCCGGACGTTGAGCCATTCACCCATCTGGCCGAGTTTTTCCTCACCGCCGGTGGGGTCTTCCAGGACGATCAGCTCGCCGTCGATGGGCAGGCGCTTGATGAGGGTTTCCTTCATAATCAACGGCAGGGTGCGGAAGGCCAGGCCTTCCACCCCGGCGCGGATGATAAGCGGCTCGCGGGCGGCCTCTTCCAGGCCGTAGGAAACCGTGCCCTGGTCCTTGACGCCCAGGGCGGCCTGGCCGTTGACCGCTTTCACATACCAGGCGGCGACGTAATATTCGCTTTGAGCCACGTCTTTCACCTTCAACCACTGGTACACCACCCCCACTTTTGCCAGGGCGGCGTCGAAGGGCTCGCTGCAGATCAGCTCGCTGTTGACCGGCACGCGCTTGACCAGGGTGGCATCGCTGATTTCCGGTTTGCTGCGCAGCGCCACCGCTTCGTCGATGGTCTTGACGATCAGGTACGGAGGTTTGGCGGCGGCCTGGGGCGGCGGCGGCGGAGTGGCGGGCGTTCCGGGCGGGGTCAGCGCAACGTACCATGCGGCAGTGTAGCCCTGGGTGCCATCGGCGGGGTCCAGCACCGGGATCCACTGGTTGAGCACGCCAATCTTGGGTTTGGCGGCCGCGTCGGCTTCCAGCACGGTCAGCCTGGCGCCCATAGGGACGCGCTTGAGCAAAGTTTGGTCGGTGACCATCGTATCGCTGCGGATGGCCAGGCCGTCGGCGGTGGCATATACCGGGAAGCTGGCCCGGACGCCTTTATCCAGGGCCGTCTTGGGCTTCTGCGCTGGAGCAGCGCCGCCTTCCAGGAAGACCACGCCTTTGATTATCTGCGCGGGCGTACCGCCAAACTTGTAGCGGGATGTCATCAGGGTGGTTTCAGTGGTGACCACCGGAAACGGCCAGGGATCGCGCAGGAGATAATCACTGCCGCGCTTTTCGTACAGGACGATCCAGTGGTTTTGCAAGCCCGGGTTGGGCGCGTAATCGACTTCGATGATCACCGGCTTGCCCTGGGCCAGGTAGGCGTCGATCTCGGTCATGGGGGCGGGCGAATTCTCGCAATTGACGAAGTTACGATATAGGATGCCGGGCAGCGCGGCGGGGAACGCGGACGGGATGATCAGCGCCCCCTGAAAACCCTTGGCCGCTTTCATTTTGTCATTGACGGTTTCGGGAGTTTCGTTAAAGCCGTAGGAATTGGCCACCATGGTCATGCTGGTCATCAAGCAGCCGTAGCTGCCAATGGTCGTGACGTCGAAGCCCAACGGCTTGTTCTTCCAGCGGGGGTCCGTCTGTGAAAGAGGGGTTACGTTCACCATAACAACAACTCCTTGAGAATGTGAATGGAGAGCAGTCGATCCGTGATCAGGGAAAGCCAATTCTTCAGGGGAACATGGCGGGTGCGGGCGACGATTTCAAGCGAGCGGGACGTGTGCCGATTGGATGATATGTTCCGCATAAGAGACACAACCCTCCCGAGGTACGGTCTGGTTCAGGCATAAAAAAACCTACAGTGAATAACGGTTGAATTTATTATATAGTTTTTGGGAAAGAATAGGTTGGTTTTTGGAGAAACGTATATTGTTTGAATGTAAACAATTATGATATTAATGGTTGTAATTTATTATGAAACATCTATAATATTGGTTACTACTTACCGTTTTAATTTTACTGGCCTTACAACTAAATTGGTTTTCAAATGAATACTTTTTTGTTTTAAGGAGCATATTGCGTTATGACTACCGAGCTTAAACGATTCCAGGAAGCCTATGCCACGATGACCATAGCGGTTTACGAACCTTTGATCATCCGGTGGATCTCGAAGATGGGGCTGTGGTTAATGGCTGACACCTATGCAGCCCGGGCAATGGTGCAGGAAAAACCTACCCAACGCAGCGCGATCCACGATCTCGTTCAGGAACGATCTGCTACACTGCCAGCCAACCCAGAGAGCATTCTACGCAAGAGCGGAGTGAACTTTAGCAAGCTGCGCCAGACCGGACAGTCTCTTTCCTGGGACGAGCTGCACACCCAGCTGCGTGGAAACGGCGGCTTGCAGCGCCTGATGAATATGGAGGTTACGCCAGATACCATCTATCCAACCGGGCGCACGCGCGTTGTGTTCGATGGCGAATTTGGTCACCTGGTGGATGGGCAGAAGAACCCGGAGATGTACCGCGCGGCGGGCGTCAGCTTTCAGGGCGCAACGATCGATTATGGCAGTAAGCCCGGGTATTGGACGGAACCCATCCCAGTCTTTCCGGGCGGCGGGCAGATTCAGCTTTCCCCACGCTATCTGGAGGTGCGCACCAACCTGTCGAAAGATTTTTTCAAAACGGCCAAGAAGTTCGCCGATGAGCGCCATCCCGCTTCCGAACTGCGGGAGCTACTCCTTGAGGATGTGAAAAAGACCCTGGGCGATATTGATCACCATGAAATAGCGGATTTTCTGCCGGTTGGAAGTGCTTACACGATCATGGAAGCCCTATCGCCGATTGGCGTAGCGCACTTCTACCGCCAGCTGTATTATTATGCCTATGAAGGGGTTGGGCCGATCGAACAGGCATTTACGGTGGCCCCATTAGAAACATTGGAAGTGGTGTATGAGAATGTCCATCGCCAGACCCATGAAGAACTGGTGGAGATGGGTTCCGAAACCATCAGTGAGAACGCGATCGAGAGCAAGAACATGGACGAGGTTTCCGATAAGGTGTCAGCCATGATCCAGCGTGATACAAGCGCTGGCATGTCAGCCAATGCCAATTTCACCGCATCCGGGTCCATCGGCGTATGGCAGGCCGGCGCATCGGCGAGTGTTGGCGCCAACTCGACCATCTCGTCTTCCAACAAGCGCAGCACCGAGATGGCCTCGCATAAACTAAAGGAGACCACCAAGCGGGCTTCCGAACGGATTACAAAGTCGTTCAGCTTGAAGGTCCGCAACGTGGATGAAATCACGACCACCAATATCACCCGGCGGATCATTAAGAACGACTTTGCCGCGCCGGTCAGTTTCGGACTGCGGCGGGTGTTTTCCCGGATCAAGGTCAAAGTCCAGGATATGGGTCCGGCGCTGGTATGGCAATTGTATATCCGCGAGCCCGGGGCAGGCTTAGCCCAAAGCAAGTTCGTCCACTATCTCGAATCGCAGCCCATCAGCCGCCCGCTTGATCCGCCAGCGATCCCGCCAAGACCCATCGGCGGAACGGATACCGGTTCCACGAGCGCCGCGCTCAAATGGGACAGCGGGCGCAATACCTATTACGTCAGCATTGTGGTGCAAACCGGCCCAGACCGGATGGTGACCGCGGTGAGCATTGACTCCATCACCGACCTGGAGGGCGGCGGCAAGGAAGATTTGGCGCCATCGGCCAAAAATGACGTGAATTGGGGCGGAACATGGAATGCTTCCACGCATTCCTTTACGGTCAATATCGGCATACTCCCGGGCGACGCGGCCAGTGTTTCGGTTAATTACACGTATAATTACGACGCGGGCGGCACCGCAATGCAAGATTGGGAAAAGCAGCGCGACGCAGCCATTGTGAAGTTCCAGCAGGCCGAGGCAGACGCGCGCCAAAAGGCGCTGCAAGAGCAGTTCGACCGTGACAAAACACTCATCACCGAGAAACGCAAGATTAAGTCGCGCCCGGCGGTGGACCTGCGCCGCGAGGAGCGCTACGAGGTGATGAACCGCATGGTCTCGCACCTTTTTGGGCGAAAACCGAACCCCTCCACACCCTCGCCATTAGAAATCGAGTACTTCCATCGCTACTTTGACATTGAGTCAATGTTTATTTATACCCATCCCTCCTGGTGGAAACCGCGCTATTCCCGCACCACCACCGGCCTGAACCGTCCCCCCTACGAGATTACCGCCGAGTCAGAACCGGCCGCTATGGGATCTTCGCTTGGTTGGGTGCTCCAACTGGACGGGGATACGCGCCGCAATGAGTTTCTCAACAGCCCGTGGGTGCGGGTATGCATGCCAATGCGGCCCGGCCGAGAGCGCGAGGCAATCGGCTGGCTGGCAAAGCACATCGAAGGCGAGATTGGCTATGATCCAGGGCAAGAGCCGCTCAAAACCATCCTGCAAGAAATTGAAACGATCCACCAAAATCAGGATGCGCTGGGTTTGGACGGGCCAGATTATGTCACCGTATCCTCCACAGTTGGCGCTCCGGCAGGGCCGCTGAAGCCCGAAAACGTCTATCCGGTGGTGGATGAGTTTGAGGTCACCGTGCCGACCGAAGGTTTCGTCTATGACGATCTGAAGATTATCATTCCATAAGGCGCCTGCATGACCACCCAAATATTTGTCGCCTGGGGCTGTGAGATTCGCGATAGCAGCAACCAAAAGGCAATGGTGAAGTATCTGAACACCAGCGCTACCGCGAAAGGCACGAACCGCTGGGTTACCAAAAAAGGCAGCACCGATTATGAAATTTGCCTGATCTACAAAAAGGATGAATTTCAGGCCGCGCTGGATAGCGATGAGGCAATCGTGATCTACGATGGTCACTCGCGTTTCGGGCAAGGGCCGGCCTTCGGAGAAGCGGTTGCGCCGGACACCAAGATGCCCGACTGCCCTGATAAAACCCGCTACCCCACCAACCCATGGGGCAACTCGTTCCGCATGGGTTGGGACGCAATCGATCTGCCCCTGATGGAGGATGTCTTTGAGCATTGTACCGACCCCCCGGAATACCCGGCGGGGAAACCGCCCAAGTCGCCGTTTGTGGATAAGGCCGTCACCTGGATCTTGAGTAAAACCAGTGGTTCATCCAGCAAATGCGAAACAAATTTTGCCTGGCGCCCAATGAGCACCTGTTTTCCGGTTGTAGCCAAGAAAGCCAATGGACGCGGAGATAAGACCCTGTATAATCGCCATTTCTGGCGGGCGAAAACCAAGATGGTCGAGTTTGACAGCCTGGTGACGGTGGGGTCGGCGGATCTGGATAAAAGCAAGCTGGCCTGCCGGGTGCTGTTTATGAACTCATGCTCCAGCATGGAGCACTTCTATGCGGCATTGAAACGGCAAAAAACGAAGGTTGGTTCCAACTGCGTGTTCTATGTGACCAGCCAGGTTTGCTCCGCGGGGACTTCGCTGATCTTCCTGAAGAAGGTGCTGGGCGGATTGAACCCCTACTATAAAAAGGACTCGGTTTCCATCCTGAAGGCGATGAACGGGTTGAAAGATGCCGGGTTTATCAAACTATTGACGTAGGACCGGTGAAGGATGGCTAATGCTTCCTGAACAAACGCTGATTGAAAGGCTGCTGGCGGATGCCCGCGTCGAGGATTTCCAGGAAAACCTGGTCTTCCGCACCCAGATTCTCAATAAGCCCGAAGCGGCGCAGACGCTGATGGTGATCATGGCGAATGCGGACCGCCAGACGATTGGGCAGCGCGCGCAGCAGATGCTGACGCTGTTCGACGCTTCCGCCCTGCCGGCTCTGGCGGCGGGGCTGACGCGGCCTGGGGCGCTGTGGCGGTATGATCTGCTCAATATTCTGTGGGCCATTATCTCGGTGTATGAAACGGATGAAATACCCGCTCTGCTGGCATCCGTTCAAGCGCAGGTGATGGCATTATTCGAAGACGCCACGCCGATTATGCTCGAGTTTGAAGATCCGGTGGAGGTGGAATTTATCTACCGGGTGCGCGACCAGGCGTATGCTTTCATCCAGCGCCTGCGAGACCCGCGCTTCGACGAAAGTTACTTCCGCATGCTGGATGATGCCGGGCGAGATCAAGAAATCCGCGGCCTGCGCAGCCAAATTTCCGCGGGGATTGCATAAACGATCGAGGATACCTACCCATAGGGGGCAGGCGAACGAAATAGGGCATGGTTCTCCTGAGAACCATGCCCTAACAAAAATGGCAGCCCAGTGTTTGAAGGAATCCATTACAATGGGGGGGTATGGAATCCACTGCTCTCCCACAAAAACAAAGAAGCCGCTGGCTGCGCGCGCTGATGCTGGTGCTGACGCTGGGCCTGGCCGCCGGGATGTTATACCTGGCAGTCCGAAAAATCAGTTGGAGCGAGCTGGCGGCCACGCTGGCGAGCGGCAACCTGGGCCTGCTGGCGCTGGCCGCGGGCATTTTGAGCGTGTCTTGCCTGGTACGCGGGCTGCGCTGGCGGGTGTTGTTGAGCGCGGAGAAAACGTTGCCGCCGCTGACCGTGTTTTGGGCCACCATGAGCGGCTACCTGGGCAACTCGTACCTGCCGGCGCGCGCGGGCGAGGTAGTGCGCTCGGTGCTGATCGGCGAGAAAGGTGGGATCAGCAAAACATTTTCACTGGCCACGGCCCTGACCGAGCGCATTGTGGACGCGGTGATTCTGGTCTCGGTAAGCGCGGTGGGGCTTGCGACACTGCCCAGCCTGCCGCCGGATATGGCCCAGACCATTCGCGGCATGGCGGTGATTGGGACGCTGGGCCTGGCGGCCGTTTTTATCGCGCCGCACATGGGCGGGCTGATCCAAAATATCATCAACCGCTTGCCAGGGCCGGCCTGGGTGCGTGAAAAGTTATGCGGGCTCAGCCTGCGCTTCCTCACCGGCGCCGGCGCGCTCCAGCATTGGGGGCGCATGGCGCAGTTTCTCCTGTATTCGGCGGCCATCTGGTCGCTGGATACGGTGACCGGGGTCATTACCGCGCGCGCCTTTGGGCTGGATCTCAACCCGGTGCAGGTCTTCCTGCTCCTGGCCGCACTGGGCATTGCCAGCGCGGTGCCCTCGACGCCCGGCTACGTGGGGGTGTATCAACTGGTGGCGGTGACCGTTTTGGTGCCGTTTGGCCTGAGCGAAGCCCAGGCGGTGGCATACATCTTCGGATACCAGGGCGTGATGTACGTGGTCATCACCTTGTGGGGTTTGATCGGGCTGTGGAAGCTGCGCGGGGCGATCAGGATTTAAGAGACTCGCACACGGATCCACCCGGATCTTAATAATTTACCTTAACCCCGCGATCATGGTCTACAATAAGAGCGCCAACTGGAGGCAATTTCCAGTTAGCGAGGAGAAGAAGGGTATGGGAAAGCCATTGCTGCGCGCCGTGGCAGTCGTTTTGGTCGCGTCCGTCCTGCTCGGCGGATGTCTCCCGTTTTCAGAACCAACCCCCCTGGCGGTGGGGCCCAATGGCGAAACGGCCACGCCGACGCTCAATGCCACCCAACTGGCCATCGCGCTGATGCTGACCGCGACCCGCGCCGCACCCACGGCGACCCAAACCCCGGTGGTCACCCTTACCAGCACGCCCAGCCCGACGACCACGCCGCCTCCGCTGGGCAGCGCAGAGCGGCCGGTAAGGTTGGGCACGCGCATGGCTGTGGAGGGCGCGGGCCTGACCGTGCTTTCCATGCAGACGCTCACTGAGGTGAACACGCGCAAAGCCGCGGAAGGCATGGCTTTCCTCGACGTTGAGACAATCGTAGAAAACGCGCCTGATTCTGCGGCGGGTGCCGCGCCATCTGGCGTAAGCGCGGCGCCGCTGGATTACACCCCGCTGTACTTCCGCCTGCTGGACGCGCAGGATAATGCGTACCAACCGGTTGGCGCGGGGGTGCAGCCGGCCATCCAAAGCGGTACGCTGCGGCCGGGTGAATGGGTGCGCGGGCACGTTACCTTTGAAATCCCGGCCACTGCCGGGACGCTGCGCTTGCGCTATACGCCGGTGGTGGCGGCGGGGTACGCCATCGCGATGTGGGTCGACCTGAGCCTGCCGCCGGTCCAGGCCGAGCTGCCAACCACGCCCCCGATAATCGAACTGGGCGACGCGGCCAAAGCGCTGCCAATGACCGGCCAGCGCGACGAAGCTGGCGGCATCGCCCTGACCATCGCGCAGGTGGACGTCAGCCAGCGGATTGGCCCGACCAAAGCCAGCGCCGGCAGCCTGCTGGTGGCCCTGAATGTAACCATCGAGAATGTTTCAAGGGCCCGGTCGCCGTTCAACCCGCAGTATTTTTCAGTCAAGGACGACAAGGGCTATGAGTACCAGGCCACTCTCATCCCGTTGGAGAGCCTGCTGCAAGCCGGCAGCCTCGGACAGGGCGAAAAGGTCAGCGGGCAGGTGGTCTTTGAAGTCCCGGAAGGCACCCCGCGCCTGGTGGTGGAATACCAGCCCCAGGTGCTGGTGGATCAATACCCGGTGATCCGCTTTCTAATCGACGTGCCGCGCTAAGCGCCGCGCCTGCGGGACTCCCGTTGCGCCTACGTGCCAGGCCTTTCGACTTTTTGAAAGCTCTGGCCCATTCACAAGGCGATTCGCAAAGTACCTTAACAAAAATGGGGCTTGGGGCATGCGGCTGGCTAAGCCAGCCGCATGCCCCCAAAAAGAATTATTGCCCCCTTTGGGGGGCAGCGGCGAAGCCGCAGGGGTGGCAAGGGGCTATTCGCGGGACTTTGCGAATAGCCCTGGGCCCAATCAAACCGGCGCTTGACATTTTTCCAAAACTATCGGAGAATGAGAATACCTCCCCGGGCATGCAATATCGCCAACATTATGGGGACCGCTGAATATCCCAAATGCAAAAAATTACCGGAAAGACCATTCTGCTGTTTGGCCTTTTCCTGCTGGCTGGTTGCAGCGGGCCGAATGCCACAGCGATCCCGACTCCGGACCTCAATCCAATCCGCACGGAAGTTGCCGCCACGGTCCTGGCGCAGGTCCCAGGGATCTGCGCTCTCACTCCATCCCCCACCCAGGAGATTCCTCCCACGCAAACCACTGCCCCCGCCGCAACCGCAACTCTGGCGGAAACGGTTACGAGCACGCCATCGACCGGCACGCCGGATACCCGGGACCTCGCAATGTGGGTATCGCAAACGGTCCAGGATGATACCGTCTTCAAGCCCGGCCAGGAGTTCAACATGACCTGGCAGCTCAAGAACGTGGGCACGTCCACCTGGACAGCCGCGTACCGGCTGCGTTTCTACAGCGGCGATCCATTTGGCACCGCCAAGGAAATCGCGCTGGGGAAAGACGTCAAGCCTGGCGAAACGGTTGAGATCGGCGCTCAAATGAAGGCGCCGGCGCGACCCGGCGATTACCGCAGCGACTGGGTGCTGTCCAATGAAGTGCTGCGCAACTTCAAAGAGCCGGTGTTCCTCAAAATCAAAGTAGCCGCTCCAACCGCTACGGTAACGCCCACAAAGACGGTTCCGCCCGCGACGGCGACGAATACCCCCAAGCCGTAGGCGGGGCGCTGGTCCCTGCACTTTTCTGGTTCCCACGCAGACGCGGAACAGTAGTTCCGGCGTGGGAACCAGGGAAAACCAGAAACCAGAAAGAAGAAGCGCTATGCGGACTGTAGGGCTGCCAGCACTTCGGCGGAGTGGCCGTCTGGTTTGACGTTCTCGAAGACTTTGACGATCTTGCCGTCCGGGCCGATGAGGAAGGTGGTGCGGAAGATGCCTTCGTATTCTTTGCCAAAGTTCTTTTTCAGGCCCCACACGCCGTATTTTTCGGCGATTTTGTGGCCCTCGTCGGCGAGCAGGGTAAAGGGCAGGTGATATTTGGCCTTGAATTTGGTATGGTCCGCGGCGCTGTCCGGGCTGATGCCCAGGATGACAACGCCATTTTCGGTGTAAACATGATAATCATCGCGGAAGTTGCAGGCTTCGGTGGTGCAGCCGGGGGTGTCATCCTTGGGATAGAAATATAACACGACTGGTTTGCCGCGGAATTCGCTCAACGCGCGGATGGTTCCATTCTCATCCGAGAGCGAAAAATCGGGGGCGGGTTGGTTGGGAGGGATAGGCATAGTGAACTCCTGTTTTTTTTCTTATCCACACTCTACCACGACCCTACCCATCTCGGCTACATCATAACCGGGCAAAGCTTGTACGGCCTGGCGGAAAGCGGGGTCGATCATCAGATCGAAGAGCGGGGCGAGCAAATCGCGGCCCGCGGGGTCGGCCAGATGCGCGCAGGGGATGACCAGGTCGTAGCGTTCGGTGAAGAGAGGCACAAAGTCGAGCTCGAGCGCGCGGGCAGCTCCCATGACGCCCAACCCGCAGTCGGCCCGGCCCGAAGCAACGGCTGCCGCTACGGCCAGGTGGGTATATTCTTCCTGGTCATAGCCCAGCACCTGCTCCGTAGGAATATGCAGCTGCTCGAGATGGTAGTCGAGCAAAACGCGCGTGCCCGCTCCGCGCTGGCGGTTGATAAAGCGCACATCCGGGCGGGCCAGGTCCGGCAGCCCGTGGATGCTCTTGGGGTTGTCTTTGCGCACCAGCAGCCCCTGCTGGCGGCCCACCCATACCACCAGCCGCACAGGCGTGTCCGGCAGGTACTGGCGCAGGTACGACAGGTTGTATTCGCCGCTTTGCGGGTCGAGCAGGTGCGAGCCGGCCAGGTGCGCCTCACCCCGCCGCAGCGCCACCAGCCCGCCCAGGCTGCCCACGTTGGCCGATACCAGCCGCCGCCCGCGCTGGGAAAGATACTGGGCCAGCAGGTCGAGGGTGAGGTCGTGCGAGCCGATGGTAAAAATGGTGCGCTCGATCTCGGATGGCGAGCGGTACAGGCGCACGCGCACGGTTGCCCCGGCCTCCAGTCCCTGCACGCCGCGCGGCAGGATGATGAGCCCATCCGCGCGGACCAGGGAGGTGATCACCCCGGCGCCGCGCGAAAGCGGCGCGGCCAGGGTGCGCCCGCCCACCTTGCCCACCACCACGCGCAAGAAATCATCGTCCCCGGCAGGTGAATTAACCTTGCGGGTCAGCGCGGCTTCAATCTCGATCGGTTCCCGCGGCGGGCGGCCCAGCCAGCGGGCCATCAGCGGCTCGACGAAGATTTCGCCGGTCAGCGCGGCGGAGACCGGGTAACCGGGGACGCCGAAGATGGGGCAGAAGGCCGTCGGTGATTGGGAAGTCGCAAAAGCGGCCGAATCCATCTTCCCTGATTGACTGTTTGACTGTTCACTGATCGACTGTTCCCTGCTTGACCGCCTTAGCATCCCAATGATCACCGGATGGCCCGGTCGGACGGCGACGCCGTGGACGAGCAGCTCGCCGAGTTCCTCGACCACGCGGGCGGAAAAATCCTCCGAACCGGCGGACGAACCGGCGTTGAGCAGAACCAGGTCGCAGTCCTGGGCCGCCCGGGCGACGTTGTCACGGATGTTGGGAAAATCATCGCGGGTGATGGGAAAGCAAACCGGCTCCCCACCCCAGGCGCGCACCTGGGCGGCCAGGACCAGCGAGTTGTATTCGATGATGTCGCCCTTCTTGACCGGCCGGCCGATGGGCACCAGCTCGGTGCCGGTCGGCAAAATCGCCACCCGCGGGCGGCGCGCGACGCGCAGCACGGCATGCCCGCTGGCGGCTACCGCCCCCAGGTCGACCGGGCGCAGGGTGTGCCCGGCGGGCAGCACCAGCTCGGTGGCGACGATATCCTCCCCCATCGGGCGCACGTGCGTCCAGGGCGGGAGCGCATCGCGCAGACGGATGGCGTACGGGTGGCGCCGGTCGGGGGAAAGCTGGCCTTCCGCGTCCACCGGCTCGATATTCTCGATCGGGACCACCGCGTTGGCCCAATCTGGGAGCGGGTCGCCGGTGTCGACATATACCGCCTCTTCATCTATACGCAGCACAACCGGGCGGGAAGGCAGCGCCCCGGTTGTCTTTTCGGCGCGCAGGGCAAAGCCGTCCATCGCCGAAGCGTGGTAATGCGGCGATGACAGCCTGGCCCACAGCGGTTCGGCCAGCACCCGGCCCAACGCGTTTTCATCCAGCGGGATTTCTTCCACCCCCAGGATTTGCCAGAGACCGGCGGCTTCAAGGGCTTCCTGGAGACGGGCCTGGGCCTGTGGAAGCGGAATATCGTGAAGATAAATGGGCATATTTTATTTAACGTGTTTCAATACCCTTGCTGAGCAAGGGTATTGAAACACGCAAATTCCTTTCTCATAATAATTCCACCTCCACCACTGCCCCAGCCTCGAGGCCGGTAGCATCCGGGGGGATGTGCAGCAGGCCGTCGGCCTGCGCGAGGGTGAAGATGAGGTTGCTTTTGTAAAAGATCGGCTCGGCCAGGCAGCTCGAAGCCGTGGGGACCAGCTTTACCGGGATCCAATCTTCGCGACCGGCCTGGGAAGGCAGGTTGACCGACAGCCGGGCAGACAGGGTCGGGCGCGGGCGGCCCGCGGGGATACCGAGCAGGCGCTCGACCACCGGCACGACGAACAGCCCGGCGATGACCAGCGCGCTGACCGGGTTGCCCGGCAGGCCAATCACGGGCTTCCCCTGGCACACCGCCAGGATGGTCGGCTTGCCGGGTTTTACGTTGACGCCGTGCACCAGCACGCCCGGGGGACCCATCCCGTCGATTACCTCAGCGGTCAGGTCGCGGGTGGAGGCGGACGACCCGGCGGTGATCACCACGACGTCGCATTCGGCCAGCGCGCGGCGCAGGGACTGCTCCAGCGCTTCGCGCCGGTCGGGGATAATGCCAAACCGGACCGGGCAGCCGCCGTGCTTCTCGACCAGCGCCGAGAGGGTGAAGCTGTTGACGTCGCGCACCTGGCCGGGCTGGGCAGCCCGTTCGGGCTCGATCACCTCGTCCCCTGAGGAAAGGATCGCCACGCGCGGCGGTCGGACAACCGAGACGCGCGTCAGCCCCAGCGCCATCAGCCCGCCAATCTCGGCCGGGCGCAAGCGCAGGCCGGGTCCTAACACCACCTGCCCAGCGGCGACGTCTTCGCCGGCGCGCAGGTGGTTCTCGCCGGGGGCGACCGCGCGCAGCACTTCCATCTCACCGGGGCGGGCGGTTTGCGTGTATTCCACCATCACCACGGCGTCCGCGCCGGAAGGCAGCATGCCGCCGGTGTGGATCAGGGCCGCCTGTCCCGCGGGCAGCGAAAAATCGGGCGCGCCGCCCATGGGCACCTCACCCACCAGGGCCAGGTACACGGGCAGCGTGTCGGCGGCGCCAAACGTGTCGCGAGCGCGCACGGCAAACCCATCCACGGTGGAACGCGAAAAGGCCGGCAGCGGCTCCGGGGCAATCACCGGCGCGGCCGTCACCCGCCCCAGCGCGCTGGCCGTATCGATCTCCTCGGCCGCCGGGGTTGGATCGGGCAGGCTGCGCATCAGCAGCGCCAGTGCGTCAGAGGGGGGGAGAAGTTGAAGGAATTGGGGCATGAGCGGTTTTTATAAAGGATGGATTTGCAACTCCGTTGCAAATCCATCCTTTATAACTTTCTATCCAATCCATAGGGCCAGGTTCAGGAAGTATACCGTAAACCCGACCAGCGCCAGAGAGGTGTAGGCCAGCAAGCGCCATTGGGGTTTGGCGCCGTTGGCGATGCTGTTCATCTGCCAGATCTGGAAAAGCGCGATGGGCAGGGAAAGGAAGGCCGGGAAAGCCAGCCGCCAGGGCAGCCCGATAATCACGGACGCGGCCAGGACCACATACGCCAGGGCGATGAGCAGGTTATGCAGCCACATGCCGCGCTGCCAGCCCAGGCGCGCCAGCATAGTTTGGCGGTCTTGCTGGATATCGCGGTAATACTCGCGCAGCGAAATCGCCAGCACGGCAGCCAGGTACAACAGGGTTAATGGGAAGGTCAGCATCGCCAGCAGGCGGTGCGTCTCGCCGGATTGGAACAGGAAGGCCAGCGCCGGGAACAGGTTCGCCTCCAGGATCGCCAGCACCAGCTCGCCGTAGCCGGAATACACCAGGCGAAAAGGCGGCACGGCATACAGGAAGGCCAGCAGAAAGGCCAGCCCGAGGAAAAGAAAGGCCGGCGGGGTGAGCTTGCCAGACGCGATCAGCAGCACGGTCAGGACTGCCCCGATGGTGAGGGTAGCCGCCGCGGCCTGCAGGAACATCACCCGCGGCGCCTCGACTTCGGGCGGGGCGGCTTCGCTTGCTTCCGGGTCGGTGAGAGGTTTTTCGGCGGCGCGCGGCGGGCGCGCCCGGGGCACGCGCGTCTCAAAGGGCGGCTGCCCGGCGCGGTCGAAATACTCGCGCAGGAAGTTGCTGCTCAACTGCAGCAGAGTCACCGCGGCCTGGCCGATCCAATACACCGGCCAGTCGATCGGATAACCCAGATACGAGGCAATTCCGCCGCCCAGCGCGTAGAGCAAGATCCCGCCCAGGAGGGCCATCGGCCGCGCGGCGCGAACCAGAGCCCGCAGGAAGGAAATGGTTGTTGGGTTCAACGGTCGCTCCCTGGTAAATGGCGCAGGATCGCCGCCTCCATCAAAGGCTGCGGCATCCCGCCATTACCTGCACAATATTTTGTCATCATGTCTATTATACAAGCTGATAGCCCCCATCCACCGCCAACACCTGGCCGGTAATGTATGGGTTTTGGATGAAAAACATCACCGCGCGGGCCACGTCCTCAGGCTGACCGGCGGCTTTCAGCGGTAAGCGATCCAGCAGGCGCTGCCACTGCTCGGCGGAAAGATCGGCGGCGGGCAGGATCAGCCCCGGCGCCACCGCGTTGACGCGCACCCCTGGCGCCAGAGCGCGGGCCAGCAGGCGGGTGAGCGTCTCCAGCGCGGCCTTGCTGACCACATAGGCCGGGAAGCCGGTCCAGGCTTTCTGCGCGCCGCTGTCGGTGATATTGACGATGACGGCGTTTTCAACGCGAGTGCTTTCCATCAGTCGGGCCGCGGCGCGGGCGCACAGCCAGGGCGCGCGCAGGTTCAGGTCCATTACGGCGTCCCACTGCTCCACCGGCAGGCTGCGCAAATCGCCGCGCGGCATCACCGCCGCCGAATTGACCAGCACGCGCAGCGGGTGCGGCAGCCGCGCCACCCGGGCAAAGAGATCCTCCACCTGGAGCGGGTCGGAGAGGTCCGCGGGCAGCAGGTAAGCCGGCATGCCCGCGTCCGCCAGCTCGGCGGCGAATTGCCCCGCGGCTTCCTGGGCCTGGAAGTAATGCAGCCCAATGGCAAAACCCTGGCGGGCCAGCTCCAGGGCTACGGCGCGCCCCATACGGTGCGCGGCTCCGGTGACCAGGGCAAGCGGTAAGGCAGGGGCGTCCATTTATTTCCTGAAAAAATTGGAAACGAAGAACCACACGTTGGCGGGGCGCTCGGCCATGCGGCGCATCAAATACGGGTACCAGCGCGTCCCGTAGGGCACGTATACACGCACCGGGTAGCCCTGGCGGGCCAGGCGCTCCTGCAAATCGCGGCGGATGCCGTACAGCATCTGGAACTCAATGGCGCCCTTTGGCAGGCCAACCCGCTTCGCCTCGGCCTGGGCAAAGACCACCCGCGCCTCATCGTGGGTGGCAAAGGCGGGGATGGGCGGGGTGCGTCCGTCGCTGGACCCCTGCGGCGCGCCGGCTTTTTTTGCGCTTTCAATTAACAGGGCCGCCAGTTTATCATAATTGGCGTCCACGTCCGCTTTGCGGGGGAAGGCGACGGCGGCCGGCTCATCATAGGCGCCCTTGCACAGGCGCACGCGCGCCTGCTTCTCGGCCAGGTGACAGATATCTTTTTCGCTGCGGTACAGGTAGGATTGGATCACCACGCCCAGGTTGTCGAAGCCCTGATCGCGCGCCCAATCGTACATCTGCAAGGTGCGCTCGGTGAACGGAGAATCTTCCATATCGATGCGGACAAAGGTACCCAGCATCCGCGCGCGCTCGAGGATGCGCCGCAGGTTTTCACGGCACAACGGCTCATCCAAAACCAGGCCCAGCTGGGTCAGCTTGAGCGAGATGCCGGCCCGCACGCCGGAAGCATCGATGGCTTCCAGGGCCTGGATCACATCCTCGGCCGCCTGGCGGGCTTCATCCGGTTGGGTGGTATTCTCGCCCAGGTGATCCAGCGATACGGTGATGCCGCGCAGGTTCAGATCCTGAGCGACGGCGATGGCCTGCTCCAGCGTTTGGCCGGCCACAAAACGCGCCGCAAACCGCCAGGCAAAGCCCCAACGGGTGACCAACCGCCGGGCCCAGCCGGCTTTTGAAAGCGAGATGATAAACCGTCGCAGCACGCTTTGCAGCATAACCCCTCTCCATCTCCATGGTAAGGTGCGGGCGGCGATCGCCAACCGCCGCGGCCCAAAAATGATTCTAACATAACGAGCTGGAGGGTTTCGGGATTGGAGAAAGGTTTTGAGAAACTGGTATCCCATCGTTATTGGGTCTATTTTGAGAATTACCCTGCCGAAGGCATCCGTGCTATTCGGGTTGCAAAAAAAATAGCAATTGACAAAATACTGATAATTATTAAGATATTCGATATAATAGATCCCATGCTGCCGGGGGTTTCATGTACAATTCGGCAGTATAAATCAGGAGGTTCGTCGCTTTTCGCCATCTGGTTCAAGAGTCTGGCAGGTTTGCCAGACAATTGACCCACTCACTCGTAAGGAGGAGAAATTGAAAAAGAGTTCGCTGTTCTATGTATTGTCTCTGGTTGTGGTGTTCAGCATGCTGTTCACCGCCTGCCAGCCGGCTGCCACTCCCGCGGCAGCACCTACGGAAGCTCCTGCACAACCCACCCTGGCCCCCGCAGAGCCAACCGCTACCACCGCGGCACCGGCGGAACCGACCGCCACGACCGCCGCGCCAGCCGAGCCGACCGCTACAACGGCGGCTACCACCAGCAGTTTTGAGGGCCTGACCAAGGCCGCTGATAACTGCGATTATGGTGGTGAATTCAAATCCATCGAAGCGGTTGACGAGTACACGGTAAAGTTTAGCCTGTGCTTCCCCGACCCGGCCTTCCCCTCGAAGGTGGCCTTCAACGTATTCTCGATCGCCGATAAGGAAAGTCTTGACGCCGCCGCCGGCAACTCGGTCAAGATGAGCGATGAAGCCGTTGGCACCGGCCCGTTCGTGCTCAAGAGCTGGACGCGCGGCGACAACGTGACCTACGAAGCCAACCCCGACTACTGGGGCACCAAGCCCGCCATTAAGACCCTGATCTTCAAATGGTCCGAACAGTCGGCCCAGCGCTTGCTGGAACTCCAGTCCGGCCAGGCGGATGGCATCGACAATCCCGCGCCTGAGGATTTCGACACCATCAAGGGGAATGCCAACTTGCAGCTGATCCCCCGCGAAGCCCTGAATATCTTCTATATCGGCTTCAACGTCGACATCCCGCCCTTTGATAACGAGAAGGTGCGCCAGGCCTTCGCTCAGGCCATCGACCGCAAGCGCATCGTCGACAATTACTATCCCAACGGCTCCTCTGTCGCGGATGTCTTCGCGCCTCCGTCGTTGAACCCTGGCTTCGAAGATGCGAAACCCTGGTACGAGTACAACAAAGACGCGGCCAAGGCGCTGCTGACGGAAGCCGGTTTCGACTTCACCAAGGAAGTAAAACTGTCCTTCCGCAACGTGGTGCGCGGCTACCTGCCTACCCCCGATAAAGTAGCCCAGGAAATCCAGGCCCAGCTGGCGGAAATTGGCGTAAAGGTCAAGATCGACCAGCAAGAGTCGACCACCTTCATCGACAACACCTCGGCTGGTAAAGAAGGCTTCTACCTGCTGGGTTGGGGCGCTGACTACCCGGATGCGACCAACTTCTACGATTATCACTTCGCCAGCCCTGCCCAAAAGGCAGTTCGGCAAGCAGTTCCCCGATATCGTGGAAAACATCCAAAAAGCGGCCAAGATTGTCGATGCCACCGAGCGCAAACAACTGTACGCCACGGTCAACGAGAACCTTAAGACCCACGTTCCGATGATCCCCGTAGCGCACGGCGGCTCGGCGGTTGCATTTGGCGCGGGTGTCAAGAACGCCATGACCGGCCCGCTGGCCAATGAGCCCTTCTACCTGATGGACCCCGGCAAAGACACGCTGGTGTGGGTGCAGAACGGCGAACCCGCTGCGCTGTGGTGCGCGGATGAGACCGACGGCGAGTCGCTGCGCGCCTGCCAGCAGATCTACGAACCCCTGCTGAACTACAAGCCCGGCGGCGTGGAAGTTGAGCCCTGGTTGGCCGAAAGCTTCGACGTCAACACGGAAGCCACCGAATACACCTTCCACCTGCGCAAGGATGTGAAGTTCAGTGACGGCTCGGCCTTCGACGCGAACGATGTGGTGGCCTCCTTCGTCAGCCAGTGGGATGCCAAGGACCCGAACCACAAGGGCCGCACCGGCACCTTTGAATACTTTGGCGCCTTCTTCGGCACCAACCTGAACGCGCCACCGAAGTAACCTTCGTTATCTGCTTCTCATGTGCGTATGGTTTCGGCAGTTAGCCGAAACCATACGCACAATAGTTATTTAATAGGGTAAAATCTACGAAATTCTACAGTCCAGGACAGGCTCATGCTTCAGTTTATCATTCGACGTTTGCTTCTGCTCATCCCTGTTCTCATTGGTATTTTGCTGGTTACGTTTGTCATCGTCCGCGCGATCCCCGGCGACCCTTGTAAGGCCATGCTGGGCGAGAAAGCCACCGCGGAAAAATGCAACGAGTTCCGCGAACGCTACGGTCTGAATGACAACGTAATGGTCCAGTTTGGCCGCTATATGGTTCAAATGGCTCAGGGCGACCTGGGAACTTCCATCCGCTTCTCGCGCCCGGTGGTGGACGTCATCGCCGAGCGGCTGCCGCTGACCATTGAGCTGACCATCGTGGCGATGATTTTTTCAACCGTGGTTGGGGTCAGCCTGGGCATTGTTTCCGCCCTGCGCCGGAACACGCTTGTGGATACCTTCACGATGATTATTGCCAATATCGGCGTATCCATGCCGGTGTTCTGGTTGGGCTTGCTGCTGGCGTACCTGTTTGCAATCACGCTCAAAGGTACGGCGATTTTCCCTGCCGCCTTCCGGGCGGTTTACCTCGGGTTATCCATCGTTCCCCTGGCGCGTTTATGGGGAATTGATAACCCGGTTGGCCTGCAGAAATTTGTGTTGAGCTTTCTGTCAAACTCGCTGCTGTTCAACTCGATCGCAACCGGCAACTGGCGCATGTTATGGGACGGACTGCGGCACCTGATCCTGCCGGCGGTCGCGGTCGGCACCATCCCCATGTCGATCACCGCCCGCATGACGCGTTCCAGCCTGCTGGAAGTGCTTGGGCTGGATTACATCCGCACCGCGCGCGCCAAGGGGCTGATCGCCCGCAAGGTGATCTCCAAACACGCCATGCGCAATGCGATGATCCCCATCGTGACCATCATCGGCATCGAGACCGGCGGTCTGCTTTCTGGCGCGGTGCTGACCGAAACGGTTTTTGCCCTGCCGGGCGTGGGCACCATGCTGGTGCAGTCGATCCAGGCCCGCGATTATCCGGTGGTGACCGGTTTTACCCTGATCATCGCGTTGATCTTTATCTTCGTCAACCTGATTGTTGACCTATCGTACGCCTACCTCGACCCGCGCATCCGCCTGGAGTGAACCATGAGCTCACCTGCCCTTACCCTTACCAACGATAAAGCGTTTGAACGGATGTCGCCCACTGCGGGAGGCGCTGCGCCGGCTGTTAAAGCACCGCTCCGCCCAGGTAGGCATGGTCATCCTGGGATTTATGATCCTGATCGCCATCTTTGCCCCGCTCATCGCCCCGTACGACCCCACGGCCCGCCAGTTGGACACCAAACGGCGCGATACGCCCTGCATCCACCTGTCTGGGCTGCCCGGCGGCGAGATCAGAGCACATCTTTGGCATCGACGGCAACAGCCGCGACCTGTTCTCGCGGGTGATCTTCGGCTCGCGGTTAAGCCTGCAGGTCGGTCTGGCGACGATCAGCTTCGCCATTGTCATCGGCGGGTTAATCGGCGCGGTAGCGGCTTATACCGGCGGCTGGCTGGATAACTTTTTGATGCGCATCATGGACGTGATGATGGCATTCCCCAGCCTGCTGCTGGCCATCGCCATCGTGGCGGTGCTGGGCACCGGTCTGATCAACGCGCTGCTGGCCATTGGGATTGTCTCGATCCCGCGTTACGCGCGCCTGGTGCGCTCGACCGTGCTGCAGGTGCGCGAGCTGGAATACGTGCAGGCCGCGCGCGCGCTGGGCGGTTCGGGCGTGCACGTGCTGTTCCTGCGCATCCTGCCCAATGCCATCACCCCGTTGATCGTACAGGGCACGCTGGGCATCGCCGGAGCCATCCTCGACGCGGCGGCGCTGTCCTTCCTGGGCCTGGGCGCGGAACCGCCCACCCCCGAGTGGGGTCTGATGCTGGGCGAGGAGCGCAACAGCGTTTTCAACGCCCCGCACCTGGTCTTCTTCCCCGGCCTGGCCATTATGCTAACCGTGCTGGCCTTCAACCTGCTCGGCGACGGGCTGCGCGACGCGCTCGACCCCCGCCTCAGAGGCAGTAACGTAGGGTAAATAAAAACAAAGCGGTTCACGGCAAAAAATGCCGCGAACCGCTTTTGTTACGGAAGATTTTTTCCGCCTGCGCCGCGAACGCGGCGGCGGCAAGTACGGACTGGCCCCCGCCGGCCCCAAATTTTTGGGCGGGGAACAGATTGGACGGAATCCTGCGCCTGATCGGTGCCTGGTGTGCCGATTGTGCTATCTTTCAGGGTTAAACATTCCGAAATCGCCCGGTTTGCCGCTTCTCCATCCCTTGACGGATCGAGTCGGCTGTGATAAAAATTAGTGCAGAATGTACCCTTTCCTGGAGATTATCCGCGCTCGAAAGCATCCCCGACCTTCCCTTACAGGATCGGCCGTCTGCGCTTGAACGAACTCCGGTAACACTTCCACAGATCCACGATGACAAGCGACAGGACCTTTCCTTACGAGGGAAGGTCCTTTTTTTCTACGTATCGCGGTACGTAGGAGAGAAACCATTCCAGCAGGAGGCGTGAAGTATGCCCGTTTGACCAGCAGACCGGTAGGGTTGATCGTGCAGGACAAAATGGCTACACCATATTTGACAATTTTCATTATAATCCGCGGTAACGTTTGATTTTTGGGAGAAGGCCAGCCTTCTCCAATCGCCCAATCCAATTCATTTTTCGTCAACGCTGTAAGATAACCCAGAGGAGAATAAGAGATGAAACGCAAGTTGTTCCTGACCCTTTCCGTTGTTGTGGCTCTGAGCCTGCTGTTGGCCGCCTGCGCGGCTGGCGCCGGCGCGGGCGCCAAAGTGCGCGTCGCTACCGAAGCTGCCTATCCGCCCTTCGAAATGGTGGATGAAACCTCCAAAGCGCTCATCGGCTTCGATATTGACCTGATGAACGCCATTGCCAAAAAAGCGGGCTTCGCGGTCGATTACAAAAACACGCCCTTTGACTCGGTTCTGGCGGGCATTTCCACCTGCCAGTTCGACGCCGCCATTTCGGCCATCACCATCACCGAAGAACGCGCGAAGACGATGTCCTTCTCCAACCCCTACATCAACGCCGGACAGATCATTACCATCGCGGCCGATAACACCACCGTTACCAAACCCGAGGATCTGAAGGGCAAGCGCATTGGCGTGCAGCTGGGCACCACCGGTGAGATGGAAGCCAAGAAGATCGAAGGCGCCAACGTCAAACCCTTCGACACCGCCGACCTGGCCTTCCAGGAACTGATGAACGGGCAGGTAGACGGCGTCATCGTCGACGGCCCCACCACCCAGGTGTACGTTGACCGCAACAAGGATAAGATCAAGACCACCGGCGGCATGTTCACCGACGAGAATTACGGCATCGCGGTGTGCAAGAAAAACACCGACCTGCTGAACAAGATCAACACGGCCCTGGCCGATCTGGAAAAAGACGGCACCATCCGCAGCCTGCAGGAAAAGTGGCTGGCCCCGAAATAACATTGTTTAAGGGTCGGGTGCGCCCGGCAGTAGCCGGGCGCACCCGGCATTTTTATTCCGATAGATAGGGAAAGACTGCGATGGCGGAGCGTTTTTCGGAATTACCAAAAGACGAAATCACCCGAGACCAAACTAGAAACGCCGGGTATGGAGTTTGATCGCTGGTGGCTGCTGGTGTTCGCGGTCATCGCGATGATCGCGATCCTTTCCATCAGCACGCCTGACCCGTACCGGCGCGCGCTATTTTTTGTATCGGATGGCATCATGATCAGCATCGGTGTTACCGCCATTGCCTTTGTCCTCACGGTTGTTCTTGGCCTGTTCGGCGGGTTAGGCCGGCTTTCGAAAAATAAGGTCATCAAGGGGATCGCCACGTTATACGTGGAAGTGATCCGCGGCATCCCGCTGATGGTGCAGCTCTTGTTCTGGTATTTTGCCTTCCCAGCCATCATTCAGGATTTGGGAGACAGGTTTCAATACGCGCCATTTCAGCACTACTTTGCCAACCCGATTGCCATGGCAATCATGGGCCTGACGGTATGCTACGGCGCGTATATGAGCGAAATTTACCGGGCCGGGATCCAGAGCATCGCCAAGGGGCAGATGGAAGCGGCGCGCAGCCTGGGCATGTCACAGGTGCAGGCCATGCGCTATGTGATCCTGCCCCAGGCCTTCCGCGTGATCCTGCCGCCCGATGGGCAATGAGTTCATTTCGCTGCTCAAGGATTCGTCGCTGGTGAGCGTGGTGGCAGTGGCCGACCTGACCCGCCGCGGGCGTGAGTTTATGTCGCAGACAGCCACGCCCATCGAAACCTGGACCATTGTGGCCCTGCTCTACCTGGTGATGACCATCCTCAGCGCGCGGGTGGTGAACTGGATCGAGCGGAAAACGAAGACCACGGAACGCTAGCAGGAACAGTCGCGGAGCGAACGCTATGGCAGAACCAATTATTCATATCGAAAATAGTAACCAAAACCTTTGGAGCAGTCGAAGCGCTGAAAGGCGTCAGCCTGGATGTCGACAAAGGCGAGGTGGTGGTGATCATCGGGCCATCTGGGTCGGGCAAATCCACGCTGCTGCGCTGCATCAACCGGCTGGAGGAATTCGACGAGCGGGCAACATTATCGTGGACGGCATCCCGCTGGACACCGCGGAGAATATCAACGCGGTGCGCACCGAGGTGGGCATGGTGTTCCAGCAGTTCAACCTGTTCCCGCATCTCACCGTGCTGAAGAACATCACCCTGGCGCAGCAGGTGGTGCGCAAGCGCCCGGCGCAAGAAGCCGAAGCCAGAGCCATGCAGCTGCTGAACAAGGTAGGCATCCCGGAAAAGGCGCAATGCTTTCCCGCACCAGCTTTCCGGCGGGCAGCAGCAGCGCGTGGCGATTGCCCGCGCGCTGGCAATGGATCCCAAGATCATGCTGTTCGACGAGCCGACCAGCGCCCTCGACCCGGAGATGATCCAGGAAGTGCTGGATGTGATGCTTTCGCTGGCGAAAGAAGGCATGACCATGGTGGTGGTGTCGCACGAAATGGGCTTTGCCCGCGCCGCCGCCAACCGCGCCATCTTTATGGACGGCGGGCAGATTATCGAAGAGGCGACCCCCGAGGTGCTGTTCAGCAACCCAAGCCACGACCGGACAAAGTTGTTCTTGAGCAAGGTGCTGTAGGGGAAGGGAAGTGGTTAAGGGTATGGGTTAGAAATAAGGCGGCCTTCTGGTCTTGCGACCAGAAGGCCGTTTTTCTTGGTGAGAGGGTAAACACTTCTGTTCCAACGAATTCGTGACTGCAACGTTTGGCGTGAAACAGGTCGGGATGTGATGGATACCCTCGCCAATCCCCTCCCACCCATGTGTAGCACAAGTGTAGCAAAGTGTAGCAAACCGAAAATTTTGCCTTCCGCGCACCGCTTTATTTTGAAAAAACCCCCATTTTGTACAACCATACCGCTATTTTTACCCCACTTTTTGCCCCTACAAGTGTAGCAAGTGTAGCGTAGCAAGTGTAGCAATTCCCCATCCTATAAACCGTAGAAAATTCGCCTTTTTCTACAAATAAACCGTACCACGCGCTCTTTTTTGGAAAAACCCTGCTTTCGTAGGGCGGCCATCCCTGGCCGCCGTCCTGGTTGATTACGAAGAATTCTCGCTTACGCGAGCGGCGGCCAGGGATGGCGCGGAACAGTAGTTCCTGGCCCCACAAGAAAACGAAGCGCGCCTTAAAATGAAAGCGTTGAAAAGCCCTGCTTTCGCGGGGATGGAAAATTGAAAGCGCCTCACTTTTGTTGTACAATAGGTCTAACCAGATCATAACTGGCCCTTTTTCATTTTGTTATTTAGCAATTATACGGCGGAGGTTCCTATGCAAGGAATTGGGGAGTGGGTGTTGGTATTTGCACTGGCTGCGTCTTTGTTTGGGCCTGGCCCGGCGCAGCCAGCCGGTGCAGCATTGGACGCGGCATCCGCGAAAGCCATCCCCGCGCTGCTAGCATCGTCTGTGCTGCAGCTCACCCTCCCGACCGCCTGCCCGCAGGAGGTCTGCGCGGGCGGGCAGCGCATTGGCATGCGCTATGAGTTCGACTTGAATGGGGTGCCGTATGATGCCACCGGGCCAAACATCGTGGTATGCCTTTACGTGACTTCGGCTTGGAAGTATACTGAAGGGACCGGCGGGCTGAAAGGCGAGATCAGCGGGCAATCGTACGATCGCAGGCACGACCGATCTCGATTGTTTGGATTATTCACCTCCCGGCTACGACCTGTTAATTGCACGAGAAACCACACTTGCCCACGGGTACGCCCTTCGATGCGCTGCGCTTCGCGTTCCGCCTGGGGATCGACGATATTGATAGCGGGCGGCGTGGTAGCCCGCGTGTATGCTAAGAACGCGGCTAAATGGGAGCCGGTGTTTTCCGCGAATGCAAAGCTCGCCGGTGCTGACCATGGCCGACCCACCTTCCGCCGATCCGGTATATGTCGCGAATGATGCCGCCGCCTGTGGCTCGTATGCACCCTGTTATATCAACAGCGATAGCGAGGATCTGGAAAAGATCGGGATCGGCACCGGGCTGAAGGACGCAATCGATGCTTCGTTAGCTACCTTGAATACAAACATACTGGTGCTTGGGAACTACACCATCAACGCCGACACTGTGGTGGTCGATCAACCGGTAAGCATTGCCGGGGTGGGGAACGCAAAAATCACCTATAGCGGGCCAAACAACTTGAGCGCCTGCCAGAATGGTATGCTGGATCTAAACGCGGCCGTTACCCTGAGCGGTTTGAACATCGACGATGGAAACTGCACCACCGCCAACCGCGACCTGCTCTCCATCACCAGCGGCGACAGCGCCGATGTGGTCACCATCGAATCGAACAACCTGAGCGGCGGCAATCATGCGATCTTTGTCGGCGGCAGTAATCTGGCTGAAATCGATGTGCGTTTCAATAACATCACCGGCAACGCCGGTCGCGCGATCCTTTTTGACCCCACGGGCAGCTCTGTGCTGAACGCAACCGCCAACAACATAACCAATAACATGACCAGCAGCCCGGCCATCCCGCCGGTTGACTGCGTGGATCCGGCCGTCCGTAGGGCGGACCATAACTATTGGGGGGCCGCCGCGCCGGCGAATACAAACTGCACCATTGACCCGAACAAGCGCCTGGGCGCGCCCATCTTGCATAACCCATCCGCGCCGGGCGTTCGCGCGAAAAAGGTTGAGGTTACTCCAAACAGAGCAGACGCTGCAGATGATTTCGGCAACCAGATCGCCTATTATCATCATGGCTCGGTGGCCGAAAATTTCTTTATTTATGTTGTCGACCATGGCTATATGACGGCATCCGGCCCGCCTTTTGGCGGCGAGAGCCCCAGCCCGTGCAGCGATTCCTGGGATGTGTTCCTTGCCGAGGGCGCGGTAGTAGCCAATACCAATAAGCTCGAACTTATCCTCAAGTATTATGATAAAGAGGGCAAGACGCCTGGCTGCCTGGCGGTGATCAATTCTACCCAGTACTGCGACCAGGACGTTGACCCCGGAGATTACCCGCTGTTTTGGCTGGACCCATCCGCCAGCCCCGTTACAAACTGGTGGAACCCGGTAGGCGCGCCGCCGGAAAAACTCGACACAGTCGACGGCCAGATTACGACATGCAATATCGCGGCCAACGAAATTAAGGTCTCCATCGACAATACCGACAACCGGCCAAACCTGGCCGACCTGCACTATACGCCTTTTATGGTGGGCATTCCGGTGATCAAAAGCTTCAAACCGTTAGCCAGCAGCCAAAGCGTGCAGCTGGTTTGGGTTACGAATAACGAGCCGGATATCAGCGGGTTCTTCCTCCTGCGCGGAACAAGTGAAACAAACCTGGCGCCGATCAATGGAGATATTATCCCCCACTCTGGCAACGCCTCCTCCGGCTATTCTTATTCTCGAACGGATTCCGGGCGGGTCAACGGGATAACGTATTATTATCGCCTGCAGGTGGTGCGCACAGACGGCTACTCGTTCTATTCCGCGATTGAACCGATCACCGTCAATGCGGCTACCGCGACCCCCATTCCGCCAACCCTGACTCCCACCCAGATCCGGCCCTCGAACACGCCAGTTTTCACGCTGGTGCCGCCGCAAGATCCTACCCGGATCCCGGTCAAAACGAATACGCCCGCCAAGACCAAAACACCCAACGCCACACTCATGGTTCTGCCAACCCTGACCAGTACCTTGAATATGTTAACCCCCGGCGCAGCCGAAACCCAGAACGCCTGGAACAGCACGCAGACCGCCGCTGCTTTTAGCGGGGAGGGTTCGTTCGGGACCGGCATCCCCGGTTCTGAAGGAACAATCGAACCAGACGGGCTGGACGGCACAGCAATCGCCATGGTCGGCAGCACTACACCGGACCTGAATTCCACTATCACGGCGGCGGAGGCGGTTGCCGGGCGGGAAAGCGGGGCGAAGTCATATCCCTGGTTGAGCCTGTTCCTGGGGCTGCTGACGGGCCTGGCGCTGGTTGGGGGAGCCGGCGGCTGGTGGTACTTTTCGGCCAGGAAGTAAACAACAAACCTTACCTTCCTACCACCCGGAAACCGGCTAACAATTCAGGCGCATTTTTTGACTTTTGAACGCATTTGTGCTATTCTATGAACCTGTTGCGACCAGAAATCTTGCGGTGAGAAGGAAGTATGCAGCGAGAACGCATCTCGGAAAACGTTTATTGGTTCCAAAGTGAAGTTTATGCCCAGGTAACCGCTGGGGCCGTGACAGGCCCGCAGTGGGCGGTGGTGATCGATACATTGGCGCTGCCCGAGGAAACTCTGGCGATGCGTTCTTTTATCGAGGATGAACTTAACGTCCCCGTTCGCTACATCATCAATACCCATTATCACGCGGATCATTCCTGGGGGAACTGTTTCTTTCCCGGCGCAACGATCCTATCCCATCACCTGACGCGCCAGATTATGGAAGAAAAAGGGCAGGCATCCCTGGAAGCGGCGCGCCGGCAGAACGGCTCTTTCCGCCAGGTAAAGCTGGTTTTACCCCACATGACGTTTTCGGACGGCAACCTGACTTTACGCGTGGGGAAGAAAAGTTTGGTACTCCAACCCACCCCAGGGCATTCACGAGATGGCATCTCCATACTTGTTGAGGAAGACCGCGTGCTTTTCGCGGGAGATGCTTTTATGCCGCTGCCGTACGTGGTGGACGGCAATTTTGACGATCTGGTGGCAACCATCAAAGCGATGGGCAAAATGGGTCTGGAGAACATTATTCAGGGGCACGGCGATATTATCTTGCGGGGCGAGATAGAAGACGCGGTGAAAGAGAACCTGGCGTATCTCACCGCGGTGCGCAAAGCCGTCAAGAATGCGGCCAAAAAGCGCAACCCGTTGGAAGCCCTGGCACTGATTGATGTAGAATCGTGCGGCAAAAGCCGCATTTATCTGGGCGGGCTGGCCGAAGACTTGCACAAACGCAACGTCCGCTATCTTTACCGCCAGCTGGTAGCCGAAGAGGCTGAGGCGCAGGCGCAACAGCCGGCCCAACCCAGCCAGGAAATTTAGTTAGCGAACCTTTTCCTCCGTCCGCTTTTTCAACCAGACCCGGATGCCGTGCAGCCGCTCATTGCCCTCGCGCAGGCGCTGGATATTCGGACGCAGGGCCCAGACCAGCATCATTTCCGCCACGATCCCATAGGCGACATATTCCCAGGGCAAAGTTCCCTGGATGGCTTTGATTAAGAAGACCAGCGTGGCAAAAAAAGCCAGGCTCATGGTGGTTACCGAAGCGTAACCGACCACCAGATAGATGATCAGGCCAAGGGGCAGGATAAAGAATAAGGCTGGAGTCCATAAGCCCATGGCTCCGCCCAGGCAGGCAGCCCCGCCGGCCCCACCCCCAAGGCGAACTTTGCCATTATCCACCCGCCGTTCCAGCAGGTAAATCGAATAGTTATGCCCAAGGATTGCCGTCAATGGGACAGCAACCTCGATCCAATGAAAGAATGGGGTTGTGGGTGGGATCAGCCAGCGCGCAACCCAGACGGTCGCAGCGCCTTTGAGAACATCCAATATGCCGGTCAACAGACCCGGCAGGATGCCTGCAGCTCGCCAGGCATTCGTCCCCCCCGTCCTTCCAGACTCAATTCCGCGAATATCACGACCGGTAACCAGCTTTACAATCACCCAGCCAAAGGGCACAGAACCGAGCAAGTAGGCAAAAACAAATACGGCCAGAATGGACCAGAACGACATAATCACCTCAAATGGTTAATTAATGAAACCCCTCAGCCTTCTCCGGGATGCGGTTCCGGAAGGCACACCAACGGAACCTCGCTGGCGGTAAGCCCGGAAGACGGCCCATCATCAATTCGAAAAACGCGCCCCTGCCATTTTTCGGCTGGGGCTTTCTCGAAAGAAGAAGCAGGATCAGGATCGAGTGGCGATAGGATCAGCATCCAAACGCCTGGGTAAGCAAATTCCGCCAGGTCGGTCGCGGAGGGAGTAACCGGGCCCCGCGGATGCGAATGAAAAATAGCAACCAGTTCTAATTTATGTTCCTCCAACCAGTAAAAAGCTTTGAGCTGCTCGGCCGGCGCCATGCGGAAGCGAACCGGACTGTGGTATTCGTTTTCAATGGGCAGAACAACTTCCGCCTGCACCGTCTGGACGCCCGTCACGGGCAGCGCACCGGTCGGGGCAGCGCTCTGGGCGCTGCCGATCAGGCCGCAGGCTTCTTCGGGCAGGCAGGCGAACACGTGGGCAAGCATTTCTTGCCAGAGCGCCTGGGGAAGCAGGAATTGGCTGGAGAAAGGGTTCGAAGAATTCACTTTATGCCTCATCCACGCAACGCAATCGCAATGCCCCATAAAACCACCAGCATCACCACCGGCTCTACCCACAGCGCTTTTCCAGGCCGCCCCTCTTCAACGGAACCAGCTACACTGGCAAGCGCGTATGCCAGGCCTAGAATGACCAGGCCAAAACGCAAGGGTGAAAGCGGCCAATAATGGAGCGCCATCGCTACCTGGGCAATGACCAGGGAAATGCCGATCGACCAACCGAAATACCAGCGTCCAGCCAGTCGAAGGTACAGGCTGCGGATGGTGACAAGAAAGATCGCGATCGTCAGGGCCGGTAAGAAAATGTACAGGCGCGTGCCAGCCGCGACCAGGGCAATGGTCAGGATGAGGAGCAGCGCATAGGATACGGCCGTCAGGCCAATGGCAGCGGGGCCGTGCAGCGTGTCATATGGATCGACGGCGATGTATTCCGCAATCAGCACCAGCACCAGGAGCAGTCCGCCAAAGGCAAAAACCGCCCACCACTGCAAACCAACCGCCAGTGAATTGAGCGGCACGCCAATCACCCAGGCGGTGAGGGCGGGAAGCAGCCAGTGTTGGAACAGGTTGCGGACGGCGTAACTGCCGCGCAAGTAGGCGCTACCGGGAAAACGATATTTTGGGCGAGCAGGGTTGTTGGCGAGTAAACTGTCATTTTCGATGGCGCGAACACTGACGGAGGAGCGAATACTTCCAACCAGGTTGGCAGATCCAGAGGAACCGGCGCCGGATGCCGCTAAAGACCTGCTCGCCGCAAAACTTTCTGCGCTGCGCCTGAGACGCGGGTGGTCCAGCAGCAGCCAACTTACCCCGGCGGCCGCCAGCCCGGCGCTGATGATGGCGATGATGGTGGAAAAATTAATCTTAAAGAAAAAAACCGCACCCAGAATTTGCAGCGACAGCGTACGCTCCGGGAATTGAATAAACGGCAGCATGGCATAGGCAAGTAAAATACTGGCCGTAAGCACGCTCAGCCTATCTGTATTCGGGAGATAATGATGCTCTTCCTGCATGATTGAAAGGATTTTAACGTGCAATAGGAGGGAAGTCAATCGCCTGATATAAGAATAACGGAGCTTTCAATAATTTGAAAGCCCCGCGATAATAATCTTGAGGCGCTTTACCACGTTTCGCTTCGCGATACACAGCCTCAGCCTGGCTCCGCAGGAAGGGGAGAAAAAGATTTCTGGGGCAGCGCGGGAATTTTAAACCAACCGTGCTGCCCCAGACGCAACGGATGACCGCTGATCCGCTTCCGAAAGAGCAAACTGTAAGTGTCTTTGGAATAGGATTATTTACCGCCATATATGGGTTAACAGACCTTCTCATCCGCCACATATATGCACAAAGACCGCCAATTCTCCGGCAATTCCAGGCGGAAAAACCGTGAAAATGGAGGCCGGATGTGGTAAAATTATAGGGTTAATGGTTTCAAGGATTCACTGGAGGAATACGTGACAATTACGGCTAGCTCGTATGCCGCGAAGGATATTCAGGTATTAGAGGGGTTAGAGGCTGTCCGCCGCCGACCCGGTATGTACGTGGGTGGGACGGATATCAAAGCACTGCACCACCTGGTATATGAGGTGGTGGATAACTCTATCGATGAGGCGCTGGCCGGGGTTTGTGACCATATATCGGTTACCATCCACCCAGACAGCAGCGTATCGGTCGAGGATAACGGCCGGGGGATTCCGGTGGATATCCATCCCGAAAAGAAAAAATCGGCGCTAGAAGTGGTGATGACGGTACTGCACGCCGGGGGTAAGTTCGGCGGGGCCGGTTATAAAGTCTCGGGTGGCTTGCACGGCGTGGGTGTCTCGGCGGTCAATGCCCTTTCATCGTGGTGTGAGGTGGAAGTCTACAAAGATGGCGAGGTGTATTTCCAGCGCTACGAGCGGGGGATCCCTCAAGAGCCGGTCAGACCGATCGGGACGTGCCCGCCCGAGAAAAGCGGCACGAAAACCACCTTCCGCTTTGACCTGGATATCTTCAAAGGCGGCGAAGATTTTATCTTCAACACCCTGCTGCAGCGCTTCCGCGAAATGGCATTTGTCACTCGAAAGGTAGAGATTTGCCTGGTCGACGAACGCACCGGCCACCGCGCAACGTTCTACTTCGAAGGCGGGATCACCTCGTTTGTGCGCTTCCTCAACCGCAACCGGGTGGCGCTGCACGAACCCATGCACGTGGAAAAAGAGATCGAAGCGATGGGGATCGAAGTGGCCATCCAGTACACGGATGCCTTCTCCGAGTCGGTCTATTCCTTTGCCAACACAATCAACACCGTTGACGGCGGCACGCATATGACCGGGCTGCGCACCGCGCTAACCCGCGTGATCAATGATTATGGGCGGCGGTACAACCTGCTGAAGGAGACCGATCCGAACTTTTCCGGCGACGATACGCGCGAAGGGCTGACCGCTATCGTCAGCGTAAAGATCCCCGAGCCGCAGTTCGAGTCGCAGACCAAGGTAAAGTTGATGAATCCTGAGGTGCAAACCTACGTCACGCAGGTGCTCAACGAAGCCTTCGCGCAGTTCATGGAAGAAAACCCGAGTGCCGCGCGGGCAATCATCGGGAAATGCCTGACTTCCGCCCGAGCCCGCGACGCAGCGCGCAAAGCACGCGACCTGGTCATCCGCAAGTCGGCGCTCGAATCGATGACTCTGCCTGGAAAACTGGCCGACTGTTCCGAGCGCGACGCCGCGCGGACGGAGTTGTACATCGTGGAAGGTGACAGCGCAGGTGGGTCGGCGAAACAAGGCCGCGACCGGCACTTCCAGGCCATCCTGCCACTGCGCGGTAAGATCCTCAACACGGAACGGGCCCGGCTGGACAAAATCCTGGGCAATAACGAGGTGAAGGCCTTGATCTCGGCGCTGGGCACAGGGGTCGGGGATAATTTTGACCTGAGCGGCCTGCGCTATTCGAAGACGGTGATCATGTGCGATGCGGATGTGGACGGCAGCCATATCCGCACCCTGCTGCTGACCTTTTTCTTCCGCTATATGCAGCCGTTGATCGACGAGGGCCATCTTTACATCGCCCAGCCGCCGTTGTACCGCGTGGCGTATAAGAACAGCGAGAAGTACGTGTTTACCGACGCGGATAAAGACGCTTATATCAAAGAATTAGGCGTCCCGGTGGAAAAGGTCACCCTGCAGCGTTATAAAGGTCTGGGCGAGATGAACCCGCAGCAGTTGTGGGAAACAACCATGGACCCTGAGAGACGCATGATGCTGCAAGTCACCATCGATGATGCGACCATCGCCGACCGCACGTTTGATATGCTAATGGGCAGCGCCGTCCCGCCGCGCACGCGGTTCATCACCACGCACGCGAAAGAAGTGGCGAATCTGGACGTGTAGGCGAAGACAAGTACGGTATAAAAACGGTGGTATGCGGCACATGGCGCCGCATACCACCGTTTTTATTCACCAATGACAAACGATTCAGACATCCTTTGCACGGCCGGAACGCCGCGGGTGCTGACCATGATAAAGGCGGTATCCCCGGGGCGAGCACCGGCGGGTAGGGTGAGGGTGGCCGTCAGGCGGCCATCCGCATCGCTTTGCGATTGGCTAACCACGGTGAAACCGCTGGAGGAAAGCCCCAGGCCAATGCGCACGGCGGTGTTGGGCGGCAGTCCGGCGGTCTCGATTTTTATGAGCATGCCGGGTCGAAACCCGCGATCCGGGAGAAGGCTGGTGCTGCCGACCTCGCCAGCAAAATTCGGAAGCGGTTCAAGTTCCGCCCCACCCCGCCCGGCGGACGGGTCTGGGAGGGTGATCTGCTGACCGGGGTAAACGCGATTGGGGTTTTGAATGCGCGGGTTGGCGGACTGGATTTCGGCCAGCGAGAGGCCGCAGTCGCGGGCTATTTCGCCCAGCGTTTCGCCGGGCCGGACGGTATACGTTTCGCCGCATTGACCAGGCGCGGACGACGAGGTCACCGGGAAACCGCTCGCGCCGGTACTCTCCAGGCTGCTGACCAGAACGCGCTGTGCGTCCTGCCAGGCAGGCGGCTGCGGTTTGTTCGAAGGCCGCGCGCTGGACGGGACGGTTCCCGAGCGAATCAGGTCGTCGGAATAAAAGGGCCAGAATATGACTGCCCAACCAGCCAAAAGCAAAAGAAAAAGTGATAATTTACGCATGAATGCATGCTCCGCATGGATGCATGTTCAATATATCACAACCCAGACCCAGCGGGTAGCGCAGCGATAAACGGTTAGAAAATTGCAAAGAACCGTGCGGAGGGATGAGGGAACAGGGTCTAGGGAGCCTTGATGAGGGATGAGAGATCGGGGAGGAGAGGAGGGATATTTCTGCCGATTTCGAAATGACCATCAGCATACCTTACCCTACCGGGCGGCAGATCAGTCGTTGTTTTTCCAATCGCCGCCAGAGGATTATCGCGGCCAACGCGCCAGAGATCTGCTTCAGAGAGCAGACGCAGACCGGCCAGGAAATTCATGCAGTCCAGGAGCGTGGCCGAAGAGCCGGCCAGGGTATCCTTTTCCAGGTTGCGCAGGCGGCCAGAAGGCTCCAGCAGCACGCGCGTGCCAAAGAAGGTATATTCACCGGGCGGGCAGCCGGCGGCAGGGGCAGCGTCGGAGGTGATGATGGCGCGCCGCGGTCCTTTGGCAGCCAGCATCGCCGCGATCACTTCCGGCGGCAGGTGGTGGCCGTCGCTGATCAGCATGGCCGATAGCTCGGGTGCGGCCAGCTGTGGCCAGATTGGGTTGGCATGACGGTGGAGAAGGTTCGGGCAGCCATTCCCCAGGTGGGTCGACAGGCTCGCGCCAGCCGCCACGGCTGCCTGAATGTCCGCGGCACCCGCCAGGGTATGACCAATCGATATGCTCACACCCAATTTGCTCGCATGGCGGATCAGATCGACGGCGCCGGGCTGTTCAGGAGCCAGAGTCAGGAGAACAACTGTCCCTTCCGCCAGGCCAAACAATTCGTCAAAAAATTCAATCGACGGCAGCCGGACGTGCTGGACCGGGTGGACTCCCACCGCGCCTTCTTCGGGTGATAGAAAAGGTCCTTCGAGGTGAATCCCCAGCAACCGGCTGGACCAGCCGGCGGAAGCACGCACAGCCTGCGCCAGGATGGGGAGCGCATGGCGGTACACCGCGCGGCTCGAGGTGATCACCGTGGGGCAAAAGGCCAGCGTGCCCCGACCGGCCAGCGCCCTACTGAGCGCAGCGACCTGTTCAAGGGTCAGGGCCGGGCTGGAAAAGTTCACCCCGCCATAACCGTTGACCTGAAGATCGACAAAACCGGAAAGATGCATTGCAAGGAGGTTTATTTTGGGTTGGAACCAGGCGGAAAGGGAAAAGGTCGCGCGAGTCGCGCGGGTCGCGCACGGGTCGCACGGGGCACGCGGGCGCGCAGTCGCAAACGCGCAGCGCTACTTCTGGATGGTAAATGGAACTGCCGTCACCTGCATCCTGGGACGGTTTACGGTGGTCACCGTGACGGTCCACTTTTCGTCCGCGTTGGCATGCAATGGCACGGGAATGTTGATCTTGAGCACCCCATTGGGGTCGGTCTTGGTGGTCGTCACGTTGGTAGGGGTCTCGCCTACTCTGCCAATCCCCACCCGAACCTGCGCGCCGGCCGGAAAACCCTTCAATTCGATATTGACCGGGTCGCCCGGTTTTAGCCCCGCGGGAAGGGTAGCCAGCGCGGCGGCGCCTTGCACAGCCGTGGGAACGACTGCTACCGTTGGTTGGGCCGTGATCACCGGCAGCGTATTATAGATGGTTATTTTCTGACCCACGGTAATCAAATGCTGGTTTGTAATGGCGGGGTTAATCGCCAGGAGATCTTGAACCGAAATCAAACAGGTGCGGGCAATCGATGAGAGCGTATCGCCGCTTTGGACGGTGTAGCTGCTGCCACACGGACTGTTGTAGGGCGAGGTGCTTTTCCCGGTAACCGGCTGCCCGCCACTGGATGCAGCCGAAGGCAAAGACAAGGAGGAATTACCGCTGCCCGCAAACACATCCGGGTTCACCAGGTTTGAGCTGCCGGAAGGCTGAGCGCCCTGCAGCGGTTGTTGAGTCGTGCCGCTGTCCGTCAGGTCAACGTTGCCGATGATCCCAGAGGCAATGACCGCAAGAATAAGAACGAATATGATCACAATAAAGAGTGGTTTGGCATCCATTTTTCCAACCCGGCCGGATCATGAATGAACGTAGTTATACCATCATTATAGTCCGTTCGAGAACCAAGGGAAGCCAAAACAAGCACGTTGTGGAGGATCTGTAAGAAGCGGGGGTGAAGCGGGTATAATATTTCTTTGAGAGCTATCATTTCCATAAAAAAATCGTTATGCACTAGTTGCAGAATACATTCATTACCGGGACATTAAGGAAACAGGCGATGAAGAAGACCCTCGGGATTTTTGCTGCCCTGGCCGGGCTGGCAATCGTATTGAGCATGGCAGAGGAAACCGCGGCGCGGGCTCTACAATTTTCTCCCGAAACACAGACGCCCAGCTTGTTTTACGACGAAGCGCGCACGGTGTACCTGGGCAACCTGGAACGCCGCAATGTTGGGTTGGGACCGCTGCGCTGGAACAAAGAAATGACCCTGGCCGCGCGCTGGTTTTCCTGGGATTCGGTTGAGAACCGGCCGGGCGGTTTTTGCGGTCACGATGATACCCTGGGGCGCGCTCCGTGGGACCGCACGGCAATTTTTGGCTACCCGGGCTTTGGCGGCGCGGAAAACGCCTACTGCGGGTACATGACTCCAGAAGATGCCATCGCTGGTTGGATGAACAGCCCCGGACACCACGATAACCTGCTCACCCCCGGATGGCGGGAAATTGGCCTGGGTTACTACCGGCAGGGTACCGATGGACGCGGTTATATCACCCAGGACTTTGGCAGCGATGGCGTTTACCCGCCGCTGGTCATTCAAAATGAAGCGCCCAACACCACCAACCCGCAAGTCGATCTTTACATTTACAACACAGAGGGCAGCGGCGGGCTGACTGACATCGGTCCAGCGGTGAATATGATGGTCAGCAACAATGCCTGTTTCATCGGGGCAAGCTGGCAGCCCTACCAGACCGAACCTAACTGGACGCTCCCATCCGGAGACGGTTGGAAGACGGTTTACAGCCGACTCCGGGACGGGCTCGGGCGGACGCTTACCGCAAGTGACAGCATCTACCTGGGTGCAAACCTACCCACCAGCGAACTGAGCTTCAACCAGCTGAGTCAGAATTCCTCCCAGATGACGCTGTACAACCTGAACGGGAATGGGCTGCCAAAAGCGCAGTTTAGCCTGGGCTGGATAGGCGATGATCAGAACAGCAATTTCAACAAATGGTGGGGGAATGGCGAGCGCGTGATTGACTCTGCGGCGACGGGCGGCACAGCCTATCGCATGTTTCCAGGCAACGGAGAAACGATGGCCTGGATCGCCCAATGGGGCTTCTTACCCGGTAATAATAACTTTGTGGCGTATTTTCGCCTGAAAACGAATAACAACAGCACATCCGCGCAGGTGGCGCGGGTGAAGGTGGCGACAAATGGGAATGATGCGTTCGCCCAAGAAATGGTAATACACGGCAGTGATTTCCAAGCGGCGGGCCAGTACCAGGAGTTTGCTTATCCTTTTACCTACAACAGCGCTGCCAGCGATCAGTGGCTTACATTTTATATCTGGGGCAGCGGGGATGCGGACATCTATTTTGACGAGGTCACCATTTTCACGGCGTCCCAGACGCTCAGCGGCCCCACCTACACCTGGGATGTGCCAGGCGGGCATTACCGCGGGCAGGGCGTGTGGGTGCGGTATGCGGACGACAGCGGCGCATTCAGCGGGTTCCAGGAGGCGCAAACGATATCCATCTTCAACGCCAGCGCGCAGCAGATCAATCACCTGGCATTGAGCGGGCAAACCTCAAAGCACCAGCTGCTTTCCATCGCTACCTGTGACGGCAGCGCCTGGTCGGTCACCAGCAAGCCGGCCTGGCTGCAAACCATAAAAGCGGCCAACAGCCTGGATGTGTTTGGAAACGCCAGCGGAATGGGCCCGGGTACCTACCAGGGCAACCTGGTTCTGAATATGAGCAGCACCGGCGCCTCTATCACCATACCGGCCAGGCTGACGGTGGTGAATAGGATTTACAGCCTGTTCTTGCCTGCGGTGCGGAGATAAAACAGCGCGCTTATTTTATTTCGATCACCAGCGCCTCATACGGTTCCAGGGCCAGCAGCGCGCCGCGCGCGGCGGACGGCAGCGTCTCGCGGTGGGTGGAGAGCAGCAGGTGCAGCTCCGCCCGCGAAAGGTGACTGCCTAGCACCAGGCGCTGGCGGCGGGGCGAAAAATTGAGCGCGACCAGGACGGTTTGATCTTGGGTCTGGCGCAGGTAGGCCAGGATAAAGCGCGTGCCAAAAGTAACCGGCTGGAACATACCGCCGGATAAGGCCGGGGAGGCGCGGCGGACAGCGATCAGGCGGCGGTAGAAGTTGAGCAGCGAATGCGGGTCGGCGAGCTGGGCTTCCACGCTGCGCCGGGAAGCGTTCGGGTGGATGGGCAGCCAGGGCTTTGCCCCGTTCGTGGTGAAACCGGCGTTGGGGGCCGGGCTCCACTGCATGGGCGAACGGCAGCCGTCCCGGCCCTTATAGAAAGGCCAGAAGCGCCGGCCGATGGGGTCGAGTACCTCTTCGCGCGAGCGAATGGGGATATCGCGCATGCCGATCTCTTCGCCGTAATACAGGAACGGGGTGCCGCGCAGAGTCAGCAGCAGCGCCGCGGCGACTTTCAGGCGCGCATCATCTTCGGTTTTACCAAATGGGATGCCACGTACGCGCGGGCTACTCGGCAGAGCATGGAAACGGGTCGCCGAGCGGATCACATCATGGTTGTTGAGCACGTAGTTGGGCCAGGTCTCAACGCCCAGGAGGTGTTCCCAACGCTGGATCGCACTCATCCAGCGGCGAGCGCTCCAGGGGCTGTCCAACAGCTCGAAGTTGAAGGCGGCGTGCAAGCGGTCGGGGCCGCAGTATTGGGCGGCTTTGGCGGCATCCGAGAGGAACGACTCGCCGACCATATAGCGCTCGCGGCCGGGGGTAGAATACCGGTCGAGCAGCGCGCGGATCTCCTGGAGCAGGGAAATCATCTCCGGGCGGTCGCAGTCGTTGACATGGCGCTGCGTGGAGAAGCCGTATAACGGCAGACCCAGCGAAGGCGGGTTGGATGCCAGCCGCGGGTGCTTGAAATAGGCGTTGAACACGTCCAGGCGGAAGCCGTCCACGCCGCGATCCAGCCAGAAGCGAAAGACGTCCAGCATAGCCTGGCGCACGGCCGGGTTGTGCCAGTTGACGTCCGGCTGCTGCTTATAAAACATGTGGAAGTACTACTGCCGGGTGGCGGGGTCAAATTCCCAGCCCGAACCGCCAAAGACCGACTGCCAGTTGTTGGGCGCACGCGCCCGCTTCGGGCGCTGCCGCCCGGCGCGGGGTCGGCCCACAGGTACCAGTCGCGTTTGGGGTTGTCGCGGCTGGAGCGTGATTCCACGAACCAGGGATGCTGGTCGGAGGTGTGGTTGAGCACCAGGTCGAGTATTACGCGGATGCCGCGGGCGTGGGCCGCATCCAATAAGCGATCGAAGTCGGCTAACGTGCCATAGCACGGATCGATGGCGCAGTAATCGCTGACATCGTAGCCAAAATCAATATCGGGAGACGGGTAAACCGGCGAGAGCCAGATGGCATCTACCCCCAGGTCCACCAGGTAATCGAGCCGCCCGGTGATGCCGTTCAAGTCGCCAATGCCGTCGCCGTCACTGTCCGCAAAGGAGCGCGGGTAGATCTGGTAGATGATGCCGGTGGAATGCCAGGGGAGAGTCATGGGGGATCAGGGATCAGTCAATCAATCAGTCAATCAGTAAAGTGATCAGTCAATCAGGGAAGAGCAATATTTATTCACCCACTCTTTCCTGATTGACCGATCACAGTTCACTGATTGACTGATTGACTAATCACTGTTCACTATTTTTCTTTCATACCGAAACACGAAACTGGAGGCATTTACACTTCCAGCAGCTCGATATTGCTCATTGCATTGGCGCCCAGGCTGGCTTCGCCGCAGGTTTTGAACCAGGGTTCGGCCATGCCGAACAGGCCCTTGGTGCTGTTGCCTTTTTCTTCAGCCAGCTTTTGCAGCATTTCCCAGCCAACGGTATCGGCGGCCAGCGGGTCGTAGCTCATCAGGATCGAATCGCTCTTCACGTCCGCGTCCCAATAGGGCCAGGAATAAGCGTACTTGGTGTTGGCAGCCAGCACATCGCCAATCACCAGGCGGGTGGCATCCTTGATCGGGGCCAGCGCATTCAATGCCGGCAGGCATTTGGCGATATTATGCAGCCCGTCTGGATAGGAAACGCTGCCGTAATGGTTCTTTAGCGCGAAGGTCAGCCCGGCAATCATGTGCGACTTGAGCACGGGCATATTGATCAGCGCGTCGGCGTCGACCAGAATATCGCTCAGCTTGACCGAGGTGCCGTTTGCGTCCCATTGGGTAGAGTACATCTGCTCTGTACCGTAGCAGCGCACGCCCGGGCCATCCTTATTGAGCGTAAACCCGGCAGTGGTCAGCTCGTCATCATAAAAATCGAAGACGGTGATTTGCTCGCCGGGGATGCCGGATGCCTGGAGGCTGTCGGTGACGGCCTTGACCAGCTCCACGTGAGTCCAGATGGTGCTGTTGCGGAAGGCGTTCACTTTGATGGCGATCCGCTCGGTAGGGTCGAACAGCGCCCGCCACGCGGCGCTGGCGTCTTTCTGCCCGGTCAGGGAGACGATGGAGCCATCCACCATCTTGCGCAGCACAGCAGGAGCCAGAGCATCACCGTTCCAGGCAGCAGGGTCGCTGGCGCGCACTACGCGGCTTTTCGCGTCCGGGTGAAACTTGATGATTTCCGGGCGGCGGTACGTTTTATCGACCGGCGGGGGGGCGAGGGTGGGTTTTTCGGTGGGCGTGGGCGGTGGGTTGGTGGCAGTCGCCGCCTGAGCGGCGGCCGGTGCAAGAGTGGGTTTTTCTGCCGCGGTAGGAAGAGGGCTTTGCTCGATGGCTGTTTGCGGAGCGGCCGGCGCGCAGCCGGTCGCGGAAAGCAGCACCCCGGCGGCCGCGGCGCCGGAGATTTTCAACATGGAACGGCGAGAGAGTTTCTTCATGCGATTTCCTTAGAAAAGTGAGATGGATTGTATGAACCGCGGGCAGGACGGGATATGTATTATTATATATGGAGTTTGGGGAGTTTGGGGAGGGAATTTAAGATTTGCGAGCCACTACCACCATGGAAGGGGAATCCATCGCTAAGGGGGAAGCGTCCCATTCGGCGTAGACGGCTTCCAGAGCAAAGCCGGTCTGGGCAAGCAGGTCGCGCATTTCAGTGACCGAGTAGAGGCGGATGGAAAAGGGCCGGTCTTTGCGCACGCCGGCGCGGATGACGATACGGTCGTTGCGCAGCCGTCCGGTTTGCACATCGAAGGAGAAGCGGTTGATCAGCAGGCTGTCTTCTTGTTCGGTGACGTAATGGGGGTGGAAATCGTTGAGCACCCCATCGCGATTGGCGACGTCAAAGCCGAGCAGCCCGCCGGGCTTGAGCGCGCGGGACAGGTTCTGTAACACCAGACGATTTTCTTCATCGGGGAAGTAGCCAAAGGAGTTGAACAGCATCACGGCCCGGTCGAACTGAGCATCATATTCGATGGCGCGCATGTCGGACTGGACATACTCCACTTTGCCGCCCTGGTGGGCGATGCGCATGCGGTTCTTGCTCGCTTCAGCCTGGGCAATTTCCAGGAAACCGGGCTGGTACTCTACGCCTGTTACCCGGTGACCGAGCAGCGCCAGGCGGTTGGCGATGCGGCCAAAGCCGCAGGCAAGGTCCAAGACGCGCATGGGGCGGTCCATTTGCAGCAGGTGGATCACCTGGGCGGTCTCGGCATCGGAGCGCGCGGGGGTGAGGTAACCGGCATAAAAATACATGTAATCGTCGACCGAAAACATGTTGGCGATATCGGTCATGGGGGAAAGGTCGGGGGGCATAGGTTGATGATAGCATAAGAAAGATTGCGGACGATCTTTTTCCCCTCATCTGCCAAAATGGATTATGATCAGGGCATCCAACCCAGTTTTGACCTTACCCCAGGAGACCTGGATGAAGAATCGCTTCTTATCTTTCGCGGCGCTGCTCGGATTGCTGGTATTTGGCCCGGCCAACCTGGTCCTGGGCGCACCGCTCCAGCTGGACGTGGCCCCGCCCCCGCCGCCGGCAGGCGTGACCATTTACCCGGGTGCGGCAACCACGCAGGTGCGCATGCAGGCCGAGACGGTAGAGATCAACGTGGCGCAGAACAACCCGGGTGAGACGCCGCACGCGCGCGTACGAGCTGTGTTCAGCATGCGCAACCTGGGCAGCGAAGCGGAAAATCTGTCCGTACGTTTCCCACTCAACTTCCTCTTCCCCGACTATATGGCCAGTTGGGAGCAGTGCGAGTTCCCACTGGCGTATCCGGAAATCGGAGATTTCAGCGCGCTGGTAGACGGCCAACCGGCCCTGGTGAGCAACACGACCAAAATCATCAGCGACCCGGGCGGCAAGAAGGGGGCTGTGGAGGTGGCGTGCTGGGCGAACTTCCCGGTGGTTTTTCCACCCGGCAAAGATGTGCAGATCGAAGTACGCTATACCGCCCAGGGTTACCCGGGGGTATACGGAAACAACGTGTATGTGCAGTTCAGTTATGTGCTGGCCAGCGGCGCGGGCTGGAAAGATAGCATTGGCAGCGCGGAAATCATCTTCCACGCGCCGTACACGTTCAATAACAAGGTGCAGCTGCCCTATTTCCCAGAGAACGGAGTGGTGAGCGGCAGCGAAATCCGCTGGAAATTTACAGATTTCGAGCCGGACAGCAATATTAACGTAGCCATGATGGACCCGGCGCACTGGCGCTTGATCCAGGACCAGACGCGCGGCGTCACCGAACAACCGAAGGATGGCACAACCTGGGGGCGGCTGGCCGAGGCATATCATACGGCGGTCAAGGCAAACCCGGTGGGCTGGCGGGCCGACGCAGGCGGTTACGAGATGTTCGCCAGGAGCGCTACCGCCTATGCCCGGGCCGTGACGCTGCGGCCCGACGATGCCGACCTGCACTACGGCTATGCCGAGCTGCTCATCTGGAATGCCTTCTACCCCAGCTTTGGCGGGCCTGAAGAAATCAGCGCCGGGTTAGTCCGGGGGGTGGACCAGCTCAGGCGAGCGCTGGAGATCCAGCCGAACCATATCCGGGCCAACGCTCTGCTCAAACAGATAGCGGAATGGCCGCAAGCGCCGCGGCGCATCGTTGATCTTAGCGGGCCTAGACCGGTATTCCTGCTCCTTACCCCAGGAGCGGAAACCTACACCCCGGTTCCAACGCTTACTCGCACGCCATTTCCACCCTCGCTGACGCCCAGCCCCACCTGGACGCGCGCGCCAACCCGCACGCCCACTCAGACCGCTACGGTTACGAAAACCTACACGCAGCGCGCGCCTCAAGGGGTGACCAGGGTGGCAGTGGAAGCGGCTACCCCGGCTGCCAGTGAAGGCACGCCGAGCATCTGCGGGGTGGCCCTGGCGCCGGGGGTGATCGCGGTCGCCTGGGCGCTCAGGCGGCGAGGTGCCCCTATGTAGGAGGGGGCATGGCTTGTCCTCGCCCGCCATCGCATGGCATAACACCGGGTGGGAATCTGAACTTGCTTCGCAAATTGCACCCTCACCCGACTTTTTCGGAGATACGGAATAGAAATACCGGACCGCAATGGAACCTTAATACATTTCTTATGTCCACAAACGCCTAACAGCTTGCACCGCACTTAGTTTTGTGTTAAAATCTGTGTTGCTCAGTATGAAGAATCGTGGCGATCGAAAAGTGGGCCTCCCCCACTTTTCTGCGTATATAAGAGGTCTTTTTTTGGAAAAACATCTGGAGTTAGGGTCGGAATGAAGAACGAGTTTGTCCTGGCTTTCAATGAAGTACTAGAAGAAAAGGGACTGCCGAAAGAAGTTATCGTCAAGGCACTGGAATCGGCGATGGTTTCTGCCTACCGGCGGGCTGTCAATGCTTCGAACGCACAGCACGTGGAAGCCAAGATCGACCTCGAAACCGGCAAAGTGACGATCTTTGCCGAAAAAGAAGTGGTCGATCAGGTGCAGGATCCGCGCACCGAGGTCACGCTGGCGGAAGCACGCCGCTATAACCCGGAAGCTGAACTGGGCCAGATGGTGGTGGTCGAAAGCACCCCGCGTGATTTTGGCCGGGTCGCCGCTCAGACCGCCCGCCAGGTGATCCAGCAGCGCATCCGCGATGCCGAACGCCAGGCGCAGCTGGCCTTCTACGATAAGCAGATGGGCGAGATTGTCAGCGGCGTGGTGCAGGCCGTCAATGCCCAGGGGCTGACCATCGGCCTGGAAATGCGCGCCGAAGGCATCGATGCCGCGCAAGGAAATGATCCCAGGCGAGCGCTTCCGCGTTCACGACCGCGTGCGCGCCCTGCTCGCCGAGGTGAAAGATAACCCGCGCGGCCCGCAGATCATCCTTTCGCGCACACACCGCAACTTCCTGCGCCGCCTGCTGGAAAACGAAGTCCCCGAAATTTACCACGGCGTGGTCGAGATTCGCTCGATCGCCCGCGAACCGGGCGAGCGCGCCAAGGTGGCCGTATCCGCCACCCAGCAGGGCATCGACCCGGTGGGCGCCTGCGTGGGTATCCGCGGCGTGCGCATCCAGGCCATCGTGCGCGAGCTGCACGATGAAAAAATCGATGTGATCGAATGGAACCCTGACCCGGCCCTGTATATTGCCAAGGCGCTCAGCCCGGCGCGGGTTCTGGGCGTTTACCTGAATGAGAAAAACAGCGGCGGCAAAACGGCCACCGTCGTGGTGCCCGAAGATCAGCTCAGCCTGGCGATTGGCCGCGATGGGCAAAATGCCCGCCTGGCAGCCAAGCTGACCGGCTGGCGCATTGATATCAAGAGCCTGCCAGAAGCCACCGCCGATACAGTCTACCGCATGCAAACCGATACGCTGTACGCGACGGTCGCCGAAGCCGAGGCCGGAGCCATGGAAAAGATCCAGGACCTGCTGGCCAAGAAGACCGAAGGCCGCCCGCTGACCCCGGAAGAATATGACCGCATGGCCAAGTTTGTCGACATGGTCGAGAAGCGTGTGATGGTCAAGAAGCCGGTGGAGAAGAAGGCCGACGACAAGCAGCGCCAGGAACTGCGCAAAACCATCAGCCCGGTGGCTTTCGCGCAAAATATTCTCGACAGCGGCCTGCCAGAACACGTCAGTTACACGCTGCAAGAAAACGGTCTCAGCACGCTTGGCGACCTGATTTTGCAGATGAAGGTCAACCCAGACGAGGTGCTGCGGCTGCAAGGCATTGGCCCGCGGGCGATGAATGAGATCAACCGCCTGGTTGAAGCCATGACCATCAAGCCAGAGCCAGAAGCCGCGGCTGCGACAGTGGAAACGGCTGAGGCTGCACCCATTGAAGAGGCTCCGCCGGGCGGTTTTGAGCACGTTATTGCCGCGCCGGTCGATGAAATCGTTGAGAAAGCAGCTGGAGAACCGGCCGTCGCGGAAGATTTGACCATCGCGCCGCCCAGCCCGGTCCAGGAACAGGAAGTCTCGGCGCGACAGGAAGTCGCGGCGCACGAAGTCGGCGCAACAGAAGTACGGCGCAACAGGAAGTCGCGGCGCAACAGGAAGTTGCGGCGCCAGATCAAGCGGCGCAGCCGGAAGGCGCGGCCCCGCAAGAAGAGGGCGCTCCCGAGAAAGGCGCGGTGGAGGAACCGATCGCTGAAGAAGTCACCTTCGATGAGTTGTTTACCTTGCGTCCGGACGTGATCAGCGAGGCCAACCCGGCCGAGGAAGAAGATGACGATGCATCCGGTAAGGATGACAAGAAGAAAGGCAAGAAGAAGGGTAAGAAATCCGTGGAAATCGAGTTCGATCCCGAAGCTGGCCGCACGTTCGTGAAAAAGAAACACAAGCGCGGCGGCGAAGAGTGGGGGGATTGGGGCTAGATTTTATTTGTAGGGGTTGCGAATACACGCTTCGCAACCCGCAGAAGGATCAGGAGTAATTTTGAGCAGCCCGTCTGATATCGAAGAGATGTAGCGGTGGCAAAGAAGACAGCGAAACGAGTAAAACATGTGCCCCAGCGTACCTGCGTGGGATGCCGCCAGACCCTGGCCAAGCGGTCGATGATCCGCATTGTGCGCACCCCCGAAGGTTTGCGAGTGGACCCGACAGGCAAAATCCCCGGAAGGGGTGCTTACCTGCACGACCAGCGCGAATGCTGGGAAAGCGGATTGAAAGGCGCGCTGGCACATGCGCTAAAAGTGGAACTGACCGGACCGGATCGCGAGACCTTGCGCGCATTTATGGCAACCCTTCCTGTGGAAGGGACCCTTCCAACGGAAGAACCCCTGTCTGTGGAAAGACCTCTTTCTCGCGAAGAAAGAACCTTCCACAGATCGGGGAGCCGCAAAATGGTAAGCAGGTCAGCGAAAACCAGCGGGAAGAAAACGAGTTGGGAAAAGCACTATGAACCGCTGATCCAATAACCGCCTGCTTGCTCATAGGTACCAGACGCTGCATAACGAGGAACGGAGCCGTTTACGTTTTCCTCGCCCAACGGACAGCGGATGCAAAAACGGCGCAAAGTGGCGCCAGATGGCAAAGAGCGTTTGAAAATCGCAGTCCTGGGCGCGAACATGAGGAGGTACGATATGAGCGAGAATGGGCATAAGAAGATTGAACTACCTACCAGTATTACCGTTCGAGATTTAGCTCAACGGATGGAATCCAGCCCGATACAGATCATCAAGATTTTGATGTCGAACGGGGTTATGGCAAATATCAACCAGCAGGTCGATTATGATACGGCTGCGGTTGTTGCTTCTGAGCTGGGTTATGAAGTTACATTAGAAGCCCCAGAACCAACGGACGAAAAAGAGGCCGGGGAAATACCCCTGTGGCGGCAGCTGATCGCCGGAGAGAACCAGAAGGATCTGGTTACCCGCCCGCCGGTGGTTACCATTTTGGGCCATGTTGACCATGGTAAAACCACCCTGCTGGATGCCTTCCGCCATACGGAAGTGGCCGCTGGCGAAGCCGGCGGCATTACCCAGCATATCGGTTCGTATCAGGTAGACCTGAACGGTCGGGCCATCACCTTCCTGGACACGCCCGGTCACGCTGCGTTCACCGCGATGCGCGCCAGGGGAGCCCAGGGCGCCGACATTGTGGTGCTGGTGGTGGCAGCGGATGACGGCGTAATGCCGCAGACGCGGGAAGCCATCGCACACGCCAAGGCCGCCCGCGTGCCGATTGTGGTAGCGCTAAATAAAATGGACCGGCCAGATGCCAATCAGGACTTTGTCAAACGACAGCTGGCCGAGCTTGGCCTGGTTCCGGACGACTGGGGCGGCAATACCATGGTTGTGCCCGTCTCCGCGCGGCAGAAAACCGGTCTGGAAGACTTGCTCGAAGCCGTCCTGCTCACCGCAGACAGCACGGATATCCGCGCCAACCCCAAAGGCAAGCTTTTTGGCACCGTGGTCGAGGCGCAGGTAGACCGGGCAAAGGGCGTGGTTGCGACGCTGCTGGTTCAAAACGGAACGCTGGAAATGGGTGACATTATTGTGGCCGGTAAGGCGTATGGCCGCTTGCGGGCGCTGTTTGATCACCGCGGCCGCAAGATCCATAAGGCCGGGCCTTCTACCCCGGTTCAGGTAATGGGTATCAGTGACGTTCCGGGAGTAGGCGAGGTGTTTACCAAATACGCCACCGAGCGCGAAGCTCGCGCTGTGGTGGAAGAACGTAAGGTAAGTGCCAAGGCGGACAGGTTCTCTGCCCCCAAGGTAACCCTGGAAGAGCTTTTCAGCCGCGCGCAAGCCGGCGAGCAAAAAGAACTGAACCTGGTTCTCAAAGCCGATGTGCAAGGTTCGCTGGAGCCGATCATTAATGAGATTAAAGAGCTGGGCAAAGGCGAAATCAAAATCAACATCCTGTATGCGGAGGCCGGAAATGTGGGTGAAAATGACGTCATCCTCGCCTCAGCGTCCAAGGGTATCATTGTTGGTTTCAACGTAAATGCCGATACCGGCGCCCGGCGGCTCGCGGAAACGGAAGGTGTTTCGATCCGCTTGTATGATATCATCTACCGCCTGACCGAAGACATTGAGAAGGCGCTGAAGGGCATGCTGGCGCCCACCTTCCGCGAGGTTGCCCTGGGCAGGGCGGAAGTCCTGGCTGTGTTCGCCGTCTCGAAGTACGGTAACATCGCCGGCTGCAGGGTAGTGCAGGGCGAGATCCGGCGCAACGGCCGGGTGCGCATTATGCGCAACAACAACCAGCTCTTTGATGGTGAAATTGCCTCATTGAAGATCGTGCGGGACGATGTCCGCGAGGTCCGCAACGGTTTTGAATGCGGCATCGGCGTAAAAGGTTTCTCAGACATCCAGGTTGGCGATACGATTGTTTGCTATACGATGGAGAAAGTGTAAGGAACAATGCCATCCAAAATTCGCTTACAGCGCATCTCGGACCGTATCCGCGTGGAATTGTCGGAGATGCTGATTCGGGAAGTGCAGGATCCGCGCCTGACCGGTATTTCCGTGACGGATGTGAAAGTGGACCGCGAATTGGCCTATGCCGATATCTACGTATCCGCGGTGGAAGGACAGGAGCGCAGCCGGGAAGTGATTGAAGGGCTGCACTCGGCGTCCGGCTTTTTGCGGCATGCGCTGTCCACACGCGTCGATCTACGTGTATTTCCGCGCTTGCGTTTCCACTGGGATCCTACGCCAGAACGAGCCGACCATATCGAGCAGGTGCTGGCTACGCTGCGCAGTGAAGATGAACAAAGACCGCCCGCGGCTGCGGCTTCTATAGACGGGGATGCTGATATCCCCTACCCAGACGAAGAAGAGCAAGAAGATGATGCGTAACAGCGGCAGTCCGGCCGCCCGCACTTCCGCCGCAGCAAGCGCGCGGATTACAGAAATAAACCAGAGCATCCGCCGGCAGCTTGAGGCTGCCCGGCGGGTGTTGATCGTTTCGCACATCCGGCCGGACGGCGACGCGGTTGGGGCGCTGCTTGGGTTGGGTCTGGCTATTGCGCAGGCAGGGAAAACGGTGCGCATGGCGCTGGCCGACGGCGTCCCCCAAAACTTGCGTTTCCTGGAAGGCAGCGAGCAGATCCACCGCAGTGCGGGTGATAGTACCTCGTTCGATACGGTAATCGTGGTGGATTGTTCCGATCTGCAGCGGGCGGGCCCGCTGCTCGGGCAGCGCGCACCGGATTTGAATATCGATCACCATATCACCAACCTGAACTTTGCCACCACCAACCTGGTCATCGCGGAACAGGTGGCAACCGCGGCAATTATCGCGGAGTACCTGCCGGTATGGGGTCTGGATTATAATACGGCTATCGCATCCGCTTTGTTAACCGGGATTGTGACGGATACGCTGGGCTTCCGCACGAGCAACGTCACTCCAGAAGCACTTCGCCTGGCGGCTATGCTGATGGAGCACGGCGCCAACCTGCCTGAACTGTACACCCGCGCGCTGGTTTCGAAAACCTTCGCAGCCGCCCGTTACTGGGGTGTTGGCCTGGGCAAAATTCAGCGCGAAGAAAACCTGGTGTGGACCATGCTTACCCAGGCCGACCGGCAGTCGGTTGAATATCCAGGCAACGACGACGCCGATTTGGTGAATGTGCTGTCTACGATTGACATGGATGTGGCTGTAATCTTTGTTGAACAAAAAAATGGCCGCGTAAAAGTAAGTTGGCGGGGCCGCCCGGGTTACGATGTGGCACAAATTGCGTTACAATTTGGAGGTGGAGGCCACGCCGCCGCCGCCGGAGCCGACATCATCGGTACATTAGAAACGGTTCAGGAACAAGTGCTGGATGCGACGCGAGCGATGATCGCTCGGACGTTTGCGAAGAAAAACAGCAAGAAATCCATTCGAGCATAGTAAGAGAAAGATGATCAGCGTGTGGTGTTGCGCGACAACCAGCCCAATCCCGCACAATTAAGGGACAAATCGTTCCAACGGGGAGAATTAGAAAGAAAAGATGAACGACAATCGCTTCGACCTGAAAAACGCAATCTCTGGGGTGCTGGTGGTCGACAAGCCGGTTGGGCTTACCTCACATGACGTCGTGCAGATCGTCCGCAAGGGGACCAACATCCGGCGCGCCGGGCATACAGGCACCCTTGACCCACGCGCCTCGGGCGTACTGGTCATTTTGATTGGGCCGGCCGTTCGGCTGAGCGAGTATGTTTCGGCTTCCGACAAGCGCTACCAGGCGGTGATCCGCCTGGGCGCCGCTACAGACACCTATGACGCGGACGGCCGTATTGTCAGTACTTCACCGGTAGATAAGGTGACCGAGGAGCAGTTTGAAGATGCTTTACAGACCTTTGTGGGTGAGATCGAGCAGATCCCCCCGCCCTACTCGGCAGTAAAGGTAAAAGGCCGCAAGGCCTACGAGATGGCGCGCGAAGGCGAAGAAATCGACCTGGCTCCCCGGCGGATTAATGTGTACAGCCTGGAATTGTTGGAATGGGCGCCACCTGAGGCAGTGATCGACGTATATTGTTCTTCGGGAACCTACGTGCGCTCGCTGGCGCATGACCTGGGCGAAAAGCTGGGCTGCGGCGCGCACCTGATCGGCCTGCGCCGCACGAAAAGCGGGCGCTTTACCCTGCGGGATGCCGTACCGCTGCGCCGGCTGCGCGAAGCCTTCGAAGATGGCAACTGGTACCAGTTCCTGATCCCGGCTGCGGAAGCGCTCTCGGACTGGCCGGCCATCGAGCTGACTCAGGACCAGGTGGAGGCCATCCGGCACGGGCACCGCGTATCAACGGAGGATGGCAGCATTGCCAGCAACGTGCAAATGGTACGTGGGGTAAGCGAGCAGGGCGAGCTGGTTGCGCTGCTGGAGTTTGTCCCCGATACCAACGAATGGCAGCCCAAGAAAGTGTTTTTCTCCTAAACCCAACCCGCGGATGGAACATCTCCATTCCTTTGAGGAAACCACCCTGAAGTCCGCCTGGGCCACAATCGGCACGTTTGACGGCGTGCACCGTGGCCACCAGGCAATCTTAGTTCCTATGCTGCAGGCAGCGCATGCCGCCGGAAGCCCGGCGGTGGTGGTGACGTTCTACCCGCATCCCGTGGCGGTGCTGCGCGGCATCAGCGAACCCATTTGCCTGACGTCTCCAGACGAGCGCGCCCACCTGCTGGGCAGGCTGGGGGTAGATGTGGTACTGACCCTGTCATTTGACCGCGCGCTGGCTGCCTGGAGCGCGCAGGAATTTATGCAGCGCATGAGCGAGCGGCTGGGTTTGCGCCAGCTGTGGGTCGGCAACGACTTTGCCCTGGGGCGCAACCGCCAGGGCGATATTCCCACGCTGCGCGCGATTGGCCAGGAATTGGGCTACACCGTCCACGTCACCGACGAAGTGGTCATCGAAGGCGAACGCGTATCCTCCAGCCAGATCCGCAGCCTGCTGCGCGGCGGGGATGTCCGCCAGGCCGCCAGGCTGCTGGGACGGCCGTATGTGCTGGAAGGTACGGTAGCGCACGGGGACGGGCGCGGGCGCGATCTGGGTTTCCCCACCGCCAACGTCGATTTCTGGCCCGAAAAAATTGCTCCGGCATACGGCGTGTATGCCACCTGGACGTGGGTGGACGGCGCAGCGCTTTCCATCCGTTACCAGCGTAGGCGTTCGCCCCACCTTTGACCCGCCAGACAAAACGGCGCGGGTGGAAGCATTCCTGATCGATTATGATCAGGACCTGTACGGCCGGCACGTGCGGGTTGAGTTTCTCGAATTCCTGCGCCCCGAGCTGCGTTTTCCCTCGGCGCAGGCTCTGATCGACCAGATGGTGCTGGATACACAAAACGCCAGGGAGGTACTTGCGCATGCCGCCTGAACGACAGGTATACTTGCTGGATCCGCAAAAGATCGACCCCGAGACCATCGCGGTGGCATTTGCCAAAACCTCGCGCTCGCCGCAGACATTCCGCAATATTGCCGCTGAGCTGACCGCCGAAAAGAGCGCCGAGTTCCACGAGAAATGGGTGGTCGGGTACGGGCATGCTTCCGTAGCCGAACACGCCGTGCTGCACGTGGCCATGGAAAATGTGTCGCGGCTGGCTGTGGAAACGATCGAGTCGAACCGATTGGCTTCGTATACCGAGAAATCGACGCGCTATCAGAAATGGTCGCCGGAGAATTTTTTCACCCCGCCGGAGCTTGAAACACAGGCCGCCGGCGCGCTGAAAACGCAGTACCAGGAAACCTGCCGGGCTTTGTTCGAGGCTTATCTGCAAACGCTTCCGGCTGTGCGCGCGGATGTGGAACGGGATTTTCCGCGCCTGCCAGATGAGAGCGACGGAGCCTGGGAGCGGCGCATCCGCTCGGAATACGTGGATGTTTGCCGGTTTCTGCTGCCCGCCGCTGCGCTGGCGAACCTGGGCATGACGATCAATGCGCGCGCCCTGGAACACGCCTTGCAGAAGATGCTTTCTCACCCGCTGGCGGAGGTGCGCCAGGTGGGCGCGGAGATTAAACAGGCCGCGCTGGCCAGCGTGCCAACGCTGCTAAAATATACCGAACCAGTGCCCTACCTGATCGAGACCGGCGAAGCGCTGGGCAAGCTGGCCCAGGCAGTTTACGCTCCGACGCCGGACGTGGTTCCCCCGCAAAGCGATTGGTGCCAGCTTACCCAATGCGATGGGGAAGCCGAAACGCGCGTGCTCGCGGCGGCGCTGTACCGCTTTGGGGAGTTAAGCTATACGCAAGCCTTACAGCATGTCCAGGCGCTGAACGCGCAAGACCGGAGCGGCGCTGGCGACTGCCCTGCTGGGCAAGCTGGGCCCCCACGATATCCCCTTGCGCGAGCTGGAGCACACGCACTACACCTTCGATGTGATCATCGACCAGGGCGCATATTTCGAGCTGAAACGCCACCGCATGATGACCCAGACGCCGCAGGACCTCACCACGCGCCTGGGATATGCCATGCCAAAGCGGATCGTCAGCGCCGGGATGGAAGCAGTGTACCAGGAGGCTATGCAGCGGGCCGGGCGGACGTATGAGGCATTGGCACAATATAACCCGCATGTAGCGGCATATATTGTGCCGAATGGCTATCACCGGCGCGTGCTGTTGGAATTCAACCTGCGCACGGCATTCCATTTCATCAACCTGCGCGCCGCGCCCAATGCGCACTTTTCGATGCGCCGGCTGGCGCAGCGCATGGCGGTCGAGATCCGCCAGGCGACCCCGCTGCTGGGCGCCTACCTGCGCCCCCCCGCCGAAGAAACCTGGGAGAGCATCGAGCAGAACTACTTCTACTGCCAGCCCAACTCGTAACCGGCCTGGTACATCGCGAGCACATTTTCTGGCGGCGTGACCGGTTGAATATTATGGCATGGCGCAAGAATGTAGCCACCCCCAGCGCCTAAAATGCGCAGGTTGTCCTGCACTTCCTGGCGCACCTCCGCCAGGCTGCCAAAAGGCAGCGTGTACTGGTTATCCACCGCGCCGTGGAAGACCAGATTGCCGCCAAATTCGGCTTTGAGCTCCTCGCGCTGCATACCGCGCGAGCGCCACTGGATGGGGTTGAGCGCGTCGATCCCAGCCGCGAGCATGTCCGGGATGTATCGCCCGGCAGTTGCCATCGTTGTGGTGGAACACGAACACACCTGCCTGGTGCGCCAGGTCGATGATGCGCTGCATGCGCGGCAGCAAAAAGGCGCGGATATGCTTTTTGGAGAACATCAGGTTGTCCTGCCCGCCCATATCTTCGGCAACGTACGAAAGCATGATCTTGCCGGGAATGGTTTCATAGATGCGCTGGGTGTTGATATACGCCAGATCGAACAGCTTATCCAGGCAGTAATGAACGATTTCCGGGTTTTCGACAAGATCCATCATGGCCTGTTCCTGGCCGCGCAGGTTTTTGTAAATCAGGAAAGGCTCCGATCCCCCACCCTGGATAGGGTAGGTCTCCCAACCCTCGATCTGATGTGGGATAACGCGGTAATCAAACCAATCCGGGCTGGGCCAGGCATAAGCTGCCTCGATCTCCTCCACCGTGCGGAAGCCGGCCAGCGGATGGTTGATTACCTCGGAATACTCCCCGCTGCCGTAGTCAATCGAACGATAGGTGCAGCCAAACATATCGGTGTCGCGCGGCAGGGCGGGCCCCACATACCTGGGACCCACATGGACCACGAAGTCGACATGCAGACCCCGCAGCGCTTCGTGCAGCGCCCGGCGGGCCTGATTGGGGCGGCGCGGGTCGCGCTCACCCCGCTTCAAGGCATCGACCAGGCGCCGATGGCTCGATCCGCGAAAGCCAAGCTGGCGGACGAGCCGGGCGCTGAATTCAGGGGTGGACCAGTAGTCCATGGGGACACGGTCGGGTTTCTGCCGGGTAAGCACTGCCAGCCAGCGCTCGCGCGGGGTCATGGTTTCATGAGGCATGGGAGACTCCTATGGTGGATGGATGGTGGAAATTATATCACCTGGAATATATGCTACACTGTATCTGTGATTGGGCTCTCTAGGAGTTGCCGTGGTGTTAGAGGGGATGTGCTGGGCACATCCCCTCTAACACCACGCTGAATCCCAAAGACCCTGTGATTGTTCCGGGGAAGGGGATTCGGAAAAGGGGTGAATGCCCGATTTATTTGAAAGGGTCAGCAAAAATTTTATGGACAAAACCGAACTATTGGAAGCGCTGGAAGACAGCCGGCAGGAGATGCTGGAAATGCTGGAGGACCTGGCGGACGAAACCCTGCTGCAGCCGGGGGTGAATGGCGCGTGGGCGATTAAGGACATTCTAGCCCACCTGACGTACTGGGAAGGCCAGATTGTGACCCTGTTATTCCAGGCGCAGAATGGCGTAACCAAACCCACCACAGCGCATTTTGGGGCGGAGACGGTGGATGCAATCAACCAGCGCTGGTATGAATCGGGCAAGGAGCGCGCGCTGGATATGATCTGGCAGGATTGGGTAGGTGTGCGCAAGCAGACCATCCGGCGGTTGGCGGGGTTTCAGGACCAGGACTTGAACGACCCGCAGCGTTTTCCCTGGGCGAACGGCAAACCGCTCTACCAGTGGGTGCTGGGCGATACAATCGAACATGAAGAAGAGCACGCTGACCAGATCCGCGAATGGTTGGACGCGCAAGACGCCCTGCCTGGAAAGAATAACGGCAACCCGCACGCCGGGTAAAGGCGCTGTAGTACAGCGGCGCCGTACTACGGCGGCGTAGTACAGCGGGGCCGTGAAACGGCGTTAAACGATCTTCAAGAACTTCTCGATGATCCCGGGTTCGAAGTGCTTTCCGGATTGCTCCAGCATATACGCCCTAACTTCTGCATCCGGCCAGGCAAGCCGGTAAGGGCGGTCGTTGGTCAATGCATCCCAAACATCGATGACAGCGAAGACGCGCGCTGAAAGCGGGATTTCCACCCCCTTCAGACTGCGCGGATACCCGCTGCCATCCCATTTTTCATGATGGCAGTAGACCACATCCAGGGCCGGGCGCAGGTATTCGATCCCAGACAGCATGCGGTACCCCACGGTTGGATGCTGGCGCATGGTAACCCATTCTTCGCTATTCAGCGGCCCGGTTTTATACAGGATGCTGTCGGGGACGGCCATTTTGCCAATATCGTGCAAGAACGCGCCCCGGCGCATGTTATCCAGCGTATCGCCAGTCATGCCTAAAGCGCTGGCCAGCCGGACGCTTAATTCCGAAACTCTTTCGGCATGACCGCGGTCTTCTTTCTCGCGCAGTTCAAGCGCCTGCGCCCAGCCCTTGATCGTCTCATCATAGGCCAGACCCAGTTCCCGATTGGTGCGCTTGAGATTTTCCAGCATTTCCACATGGTCCATTCCGATGGCAGTTTGCAGCGCCAGGGATTGGAGAAAGGTTTTCCAGTCTTCGTCGGCCTGGTCGGTACGACGCAAGAAAAATTCTAGCACGCCCTTTACCTGCCGGCGAGCGATCAGCGGCAGCGCGGCGCAAATGTTGAAACCGGCTACCCGCTGCAGCGTCTCTATACCAGGATGGTTTTCCTGCTGGTTCATAAAGACATAAGAAGGCTGGCAGGTCTGGTATACCTGGTTCGCCAGAACCATCTGCCAGTTCAAAACGGTGCTGTCCACCGCTGCCTCTGGCATGCCCGCCAGACCCGCCATGCGCAGCAGGCCAAGGGGGCCCGTACCGCGCACGCGCCCTGACCCGGGCAAATTGGGGATAAACAGTACTGCCGCGTCCACTTCGCCGGGCGAGACAATATCGGATAGGATAGCGGTTGCCATGCCGGAGTAATCGGTGTGGGTGGTGATAGCCTGATCGATGTTATGCAAGATCTTCATCTGGCGCAGGCCCTGCTCCAGGCGGTGATAGCTTTCCCGAAGCTGTTCCTCGCTTTTTAACAAACGCGCTTCCATGTTATGCCGGTACAGGGTGATCTCAATAGCCGCGCGTAAATCGGGTTCTTTTACCGGTTTGACCAGGTATGCATACGGGTGATTATCCTGCGACTTCAAAATGGTGTTATCTGGGGCGATAGCCGATAGGAAAATGGAGGGGATATCGTATTTCTCATGGATCAGGCGAGCGGCTTCCAACCCATTCATCTTGCCGGCCAGGTTGATATCCATCAGAACCAGATCTGGGTGCAGTTCAGCGGCTTGTTCAACAGCTTTCTCGCCGTACGCAATCGGTTCCTGGGGTGAATACCCCATCCGCGTTAACAGGAAAGATAAATGAATTGCAATACCTTCTTCATCTTCTACGATTAAAATTCTGCGATTGTCTATGGTGCCCATCTCTTTATTCATATATTTCCACCCTGTTACGTCCGGCCTGTTTCGCGGCATACATCGCCTGATCGGCCCAATCAATCAATGTGGCCAGGGAAGGGATTTTTTCGGTTAAGTGGGCTATTCCAAGGCTAATAGTCACCGAAAGTGTTCCTCGGTCTGTTTCAAAGCGTAGTCCAGCTACCAGCGTGCGTAACCGTTCAGCCACTTCCAGGGCCTGAGCGCGTTCCGTTTGCGGCAGCAGGAGAACGAATTCCTCTCCACCATAACGGCTGAACAAATCGATCTCACGGATGTTATGGCTGATTGCCGTGGCTATTCCCGTCAGGACAAGATCTCCGGTGTTATGTCCATAAGTATCGTTGATTTTCTTGAATCGGTCAATATCCAAAAGTATAGCCGCGAGGGTGGTCTGGTAACGGCGAGCGCGTTGGAACTCAAGCTGTCCTAAAGAAAACAACCGGCGGCGGTTAATAATGCCGGTGAGTTCGTCCAGAGTAGCCAGGCGCTCCACCTCGGCATACAAACGCGCGTTTTCAATCGCAATGGCTGCCTGGTCAGCAAAGGCTTGCAGGCGGATGGCGTGCTCCTGGTTAAAAAAATTGGGACGCAGGCCAATCAGGTTAATAAAGCCGACCAGCCGTCCTTTGATTAAAATCGGCGCCCCGGCAAACGAGCGGCCCCATTCCGGTTTCCAATATGGAAGCGAGCCGGTATCCGGGAAGGTTACCGGCTGGCAGGTCCGCACCATCTGGCAAAGTTGGGGCAGCTCCTGGATTTTATACGAGCCGGCCAGCGTGTTTTCTTCCCATCCCAGTTCACGGTAGCCATGGTTGCGCACCACGCGGGCCATGTCTTCCTCTACCAGCATAATATTGACCGCATCATGCGGAACTACGTTGCCAACATTGGTAAGAACACGCTCCAAAACCTCCTCAAAACTCAACGTAGAGCTCAGCGCGGCAGCAGTATCCCGCAAAGCTTCCGCCAGGGTGCGCTGATCGCGCTCCGCGGCTTCGGCGCGTTTGCGTGCCGTAATATCCACCAGAGCAATCAAAACATGCAGCAGATCACCTTGTTCATTTTTCACGCCGATGGCCGAAAAATACACATCTACCAGGCGGTGATCCTTGCGCACAAACTGGAGCTCCACATCCCCGACCGCTCCTGACCCCAGAAACTGGGGAAAGATGGTATCGAGAACAAAGCTCCGCCGGCCTTTCTCGACAAAATCGAGCGCCGGCCGGCCAATCACTTCTTCTCGAGCGTAGCCAAAGGTTGCCAGCCAGTAATCACTTACCTGGATAATGTTCCCATGCGGGTCGATGGTTTGCAGCATAGCAGGCGTATTATGGTACAACTCGCGATAAGCGATCTCGCTCTCCCGCAGCTTGCGGTCGAGCTGGTGCCTGAACAGCGCCATTTCAATGGTGGCGTGCAATTCCCGGTCCTGAACGGGTTTCAACAGGTAACCATAGGGGGCCGTCTGGCTGGCCTGAACCAGGCGAGAATCTTCGGCGTACGCAGTCAGGTAAACGATGGGTAAATCATGTTGAGACTGCATGCAGTGGGCAGCCGCGATGCCATCCATATCCCCTTTTAACTGGATGTCCATTAAAACCAGGTCTGGCTTATAGGTATCCACCGCACGAACAGCCTTCATTCCAGAATCCACCACTTCGGGAACCTGGTATCCGAAACCGGATAATATCCGCTGCAGGTTATACCCGATGATTGCTTCTTCTTCGACAACCAGGATGGTTTCTCCGGTCATGCGTTAGCCCTGCTTTCGTTCGTTGAATGTGATCGTCCAGGTTACGCCCGGTTTGGATGCCAGCGAAATCTGCGCGCCAAGCTGGCGACCAAGTACCTGGACGAGCTGCAGGCCCAGGGTTGTCGTCGTCCGCCAATTGAGACCGTCTGGAAGACCGATTCCATTATCACTGACGGTGAGGGTCAAAACATTTTCCGTCGATTGCGCGGTACAGCCGTTCTTTGATATTCCGGGCCGGCACACTAACCGGACGGCGATCTGGCGCCCCGGAGAACCCGGGGGCGTAAAACCCACCGGGAAGGCATACTTCAGGGCGTTGGTAATCAGCTCATTTACGATCAGCCCGCAGGGTATGGCAGTTTCTACCTTGAGGGGTACATTCTCCGCTTCCACCTGCACGCACACTACCGGGACCCCAGATTTTTCCGGCGCTGGTTTATAACCGGAATACAGGTAACCTGCCAGGGCCTGGAGATACCCGGCAAAATCGAGATTGGCCAGGTTGGGAGAGCGAAAAAGGGTTTCGTGAACGAGAGCCATCGAATATACGCGCGTCTGGAGCTCTTTAAACACCTGCAGCACATGCGCATCCGTCTGGTTGGCTTTTTGCAAATCGATCAACGCAATAATGACGTTGAGGTTGTTTTTCACCCGGTGATGGATTTCGCGCAGCATTACTTCTTTTTCGGACAGGGAAGACATGAGCTGTTGTTCGTAACGCAGGCGCTCGGTAACATCCTGACCAATCACCAATAAGGCCGGGCGGGCCTGGAACAGGATTGGAACAGCCGTATTTTCCGAGTAGTAAACACTGCCATCTTTACACAGGAACGCGGTAACAACCGCTTCACTGGCTTCCCCTCGTAAAACGCTTGCTTGCAGGGTCAGGAATGCATCCCGCGATTTAGGAGAAAGGGTATCGCTAACGTTTTTGCCAATAAGGTCATACGCGCTGACGTACCCCAGGCGGTGGACAATCGCGGGGTTTACAAAGACGTAGCGACCGTCCTGCGCGACCAGGATGGAGAGCGGCGCCTGGTTGACCAGCGCCCGGTAACGCCCTTCACTTTCGCGGAGAACCGCCTCAACCGACTGGCGCTCGCGGATCTCGTGCTGCAGCTGGGCGGTGCGCTGCTCGACCATTGTCTCCAGGTGCTGGCGCGTTCGGTCCTGGCGAGCGCTCTCAAGCTCCGATTCCTTTTGATGCCGGCTTGTGAGATTTTGCAGGCACTGTTCAAACTGGACAGCGGCGCGGCCTGGTTTCTGAAATGCAGCGGGCGGCAGGTAGTAGAAGTTGTCAACCACATGGGTGCTCACGGCTACCTTCGGGTGCGTTAACAGCATATCCAAAAGGATCTCCGGATCGGTATGCGCGCGCTGATAGAGGCACAGAAGGATAGTCTGAGATGCAAGCGGAAGCTCGTTGATGCGAGCTTCATACTCCATAAAGCGATCCATGCCAGGCACATCCTGGTAATTCCAATTCATCTCGCCGGTGAAACGGATGGCCGGGTACCCCTGTGCTATGGCTTTTTCCACCGTCTGCTGAACGATATCCAGCATGTGCTGTGGATCAAATACCCCATCACGCAGGTACGTTTCCTCGCCGGAAACCAGCCTCAGCTGACCACTCGCCAGGGCTTCATCACAGGGCAGCCCGGCAGTCCTGAGATAATTCAGAATTGTTGCTGGGCTGTGTTCATCGTAAACATATAACACCATCTGCCCCTGCCTGAGCCCGTCCCCCAGGTATTGGGTTAGTATTTCCGCGTGTTGTGGTTCATTTTCATAAATGCAACAAATATGGTCCCCGGGCTGCAAGATAGAGAAGTTTTGCTCAGCAATCCGATCTGGTTCCATGGTCGCTTGATCCTTCTCGATTTTATAATTCACCAGCCAAACCTTGTAAAACCATAAATTATGGTAGCGCCCCTCACAGTCGAGAAATAAACCCGTCAGGATCGAAAAATACCCACGCGTCGCCATTCGCTCCTGTCTGCGAATTGGATGGAAAGATCCAGCCAGGTACTCAAAAGGTAGGGAAAATGCAACTTTTCTTTTACAGAATACCATACTTATCATACAATTAAAAACAAACCGAAACAAGGGCAGGCGGCCCGAACCTGAACAATACCTCTTGACAATTTTGAAAAGACTTATATAATCTAACCAATATAGAAAAACTGTGAAGAGGACGAGTACGCGCGACAGCGGCGGTACAGAGAGCAGGAAGCGAGATCCGCAAGTCGATCTTCAGGTGAGAACCTGCCCGTACAGTTGCGCAGAATGGACCTCAGAGTTGCAGGGCGAACGCGCAATTTTTGCTGCGCAAAAATTGCGAATAGCAAGTAACCCGCGCCGGAGCTGCCACCGTTATCAGGGCAAAGGGTATCGCTGATTCGTTACAGCCGTACCCGCAGAGTGAGGCTGGCGTTTTCCCCCTGTTGCGCATCACAACAGGGATTTTTTTTACCGGAAACGCACTTCGCGCAATAGGTTTGTTTACAACAGCGCGAGAACAGCTTAAGTAAGGTGGCACCACGGACCCGCGTTCGTCCTTACCCTGGGACAACCGCGGGTTGTTGTTTTAAGGAGGAAGTATGGCGACAAAAAAAGGACGTATTCTCACCGGGCACCGCCCCACCGGACCAAGGCATATCGGTCACTTGATGGGCACGCTGGAAACCTGGGCCAGGTTACAGGATTCGTATGAATGCTATTTTCTGGTGGCCGATCTGCATGTATTGACCACCGACTTTGAGCACCCACAACGGGTGCGGGAAAACACGCTGGGGATCGTGCTCGACTGGCTGGCAGCCGGGATCGACCCGGCCCGCGCCGACGCTGGTGCTGCAGTCGGCGGTGCCGGCGCATACCCAGTTGAACACGCTGCTGGGCATGCTGGTGACCGTTTCACGGCTAAACCGGGTGCCAACGTATCAAAGAACAGGTCAAAGAGCTGCACTTACAGCCCTCCCTGGGCCTGCTCGGTTACCCGGTGCTGCAGGCCGCGGATATCCTCATCTACAAAGCCAACAGCGTGCCGGTGGGCGAAGATCAGCTGCCGCACATCGAGCTGACCCGCGAGATTGGCCCGGCGCTTCAACCAGATTTATGGAGAAACCTTCCCCGAGCCGGAAGGGCTGCTCTCCGCCACCCCGCGCCTGCCGGGGACAGACAACCGCACCATGCATACCTCGTACGGCAACGCAATCTTCCTGCGCGACACACCCGAGGAGACCACCCGCAAGGTGATGAGCATGTACACCGACCCCACCCGCATCCACGCCAATGACCCGGGTCACGTGGAAGGCAACCCCGTATTTGCCTATCATGGATGCTTTCAACCCCGACCGGGCGGAAGTTGAGGAACTGAAAGCGCGCTACCGGGCCGGCACCGTGGGCGATGTGGAGGTCAAGCGCCGGCTGGCAGTGGTGTTGAATGAATACCTTGCGCCCCTGCGCCAGCGCCGCGAGCAGTATGCCAGCCGACCGGATGACATCATCGATATCCTGCATGCCGGAACCGCCCGGGCGCACGAACTGGCCAACCAGACCCTGGCCGAGGTGCAGGAAAAAATGGGTCTGGCGACCAACCTGATCAAACCGAACATCCCAGTGAGTGGGCAGAAGGCCAGCATTGGAGAGTACCAGCCCAAAAACCTGCTGTATGTACCGTAAAAACACGCCCCGGTTCCCGCACGGCGTTTGGTCAGGAACCTGGGGTGAAGTTATCCATCATTTTAGCCAAAGTATCTGGAGGAGGACTCCATGTCTGAGCAAACCCGTTTTCTACTGTCTGAGAATGACCTGCCGAAATTCTGGTACAACATCAACGCTGACAGCCCGGTGCGCGCCCAGCCCGGTGTTGAACCCGTTGACCAAAGAACCGGTGACGCCGGATTTCCTGTCAGTGCTGTTCCCGATGGAACTGATCCTGCAGGAGATCAGCACAGAACGCTATATCCAGATCCCGGATGAAGTACGCGAGCTGTATAAGCTGTGGCGGCCCACCCCGCTTGATCCGCGCGCACCGCCTGGAGAAGGCGCTTGGCACACCCGCGCATATTTACTTACAAGTACGAAGGCGTCTCGCCATCGGGCAGCCATAAATCGAATACTGCCCTGGCCCAGGCCTTCTATAACAAAACCGCCGGGACAAAGGCCATGACCACCGAAACCGGCGCCGGGCAGTGGGGCTCCGCGCTGGCGATGGCCTGCAAATTCTTTGACCTGGACCTGGAAGTATATATGGTCAAGGTGTCTTACCAGCAGAAACCCTACCGGCGCTTCCTGATGGAAACCTATGGCGCGCAGGTTTTTGCCAGCCCAACCAACCTGACCAACTGCCGGGCGCTCCATTCTGGCAGAAGACCCCAACAGCCCGGGCTCACTGGGCATCGCCATTTCCGAAGCAGTCGAAGTGGCGGCGACCTCCGGCGGGGCAAAGAAATACAGCCTGGGCTCGGTGCTCAACCACGTGCTGCTGCACCAGACCGTCATCGGCGAGGAGGCTTTGAAGCAGATGGATATGGCCAACGAGTACCCGGATGTGGTCATCGGCTGCGTGGGCGGCGGCTCGAACTTCTGCCGGGATTGCCTTCCCCTTCCTGCGCGAAAACCTGAAGAACGGCCAGCGCACGCGCCTGGTGGCCGTGGAACCCACAGCCACCCCCTCCCTGACCAAGGGCATCTACGCCTTTGATTACGGCGATACCGCCCAGATGGCGCCTATCGTCAAGATGCACACCCTCGGGCACAGCTTCATCCCACCGGCGATCCATGCCGGCGGGCTGCGCTATCACGGCATGGCCCCCACCCTGTGCGCGCTGTACGATGCCGGTTATGTCGAAGCCAAGGCCGTGCACCAGCTGGCCACCTTTGAGGCCGCCATCTCTGTTCGCCCACACCGAAGGCATTCTGCCCGCGCCCGAATCGGCGCATGCCATCCGCGTCGCCATCGATGAGGCGCTGGATGCCAAAGAGAAAGGCGAGAAGCGCGTCATCCTGTTCAACCTGTCGGGTCACGGCAACTTCGACCTGACCGCTTACAATGCCTACCGGAACGGCGTTCTGGAAGATTTCGATTATCCCGAAGAGGAAGTCGAGAAGATCCGCGGACGCCTGCCTGAAGTGCCCACATTTGCATAAAAACAAGCGTGGGGTTGGGTCCGCGATGCGGACCCAACCCCACGCTCAATCGACATATGCTTTCAGCAGCAGAATGAACAGGGTTTAGATAATGCGCCCTGATTTTCTTAACTGTCTACTGAACACTGATAACTACTCATGCCCTTCGCCAAAGATCAGCACTTCCAGGTTTTGGTTATGCAGCACCGGGGATATATCAACCGTCGGCCGGGCAAGCTGACCAAAGGTGTAGGCGCCTACCAGTGGGATATCGCCCAGGGCCGATTTGAGCGCACTGGTGATTTGGTTCTGGCGAGATTCGAATAGCAGCTGCCAGGAAGCATCGATGAACGCGACCGCCAGAAGCGGCCTGGCCTTGCCAAGCGCGGTTAGCGCGTCTTTTACCGCCGCCTGCGCCGAGGTAAGGCAGGCCTCTGGGTCGCCAGTCATCAGGTGGACGACGGAACCCTCCGGGACGGGTGCGCTCATGCGCAGCGAGCCGTCCACCTCAACCCGCAGCGCGGAACGAATGAGCAGGTTACTGGGGTCGGCTTCTACGAAAGGCCCTGACTCGCCTTGCATGGAGGTCATTTCTACGCCCAATGGGTACAGCCGGGCCATATCGGTCAGCGGCGGGAAAGCCCATTCCCGAGTTGAATAGCCCAGGTAGCGGGCATATGTCTCGGCGGCGGGGACATTATCCAGGGTTTGCACCCACACATCGCGGGTGCGGGTAGCGCGAAAATAGACCCCCAGATCCAACCAGCCGTGCGCCAGACCTACGCCAACGCGGAAGCGGCCGCCCAGCACCGCGGCCGCCATAGCGCCCGGCCCGGCCTGGTTTTTCCCAATGCTGTAGGTTTTCCCCAGCGACGGCTCGCCGGAGGCCATACAGCCAGCCACGCGCACCTCCAACTCACTCAGCGCATTGCATATCGGAACCAGGCTGCCGTTGATGCCGTCCGCGACGATGAGGATCTCCTGGGGTAAAAAGATATCCTGCTTGAGCGCCTGGACAAACAGCCGGGCGACGGACAGGCTGTCCTGGGCATAGTTGGGATACCAGTGCACCTGGGCTTTCAGATCGTGACCGGTGATTAAGGCCACCACCACCGAGCGGGGTTGTTCACCCTCCCCGGTGACCGGGTGTATGGTGGAGAAACCCCATAAAGGTGTTTCACCCAGCAGCGAAGTCAGCCCGGCCAGAACTTCCGTTATGTTGAATTCCTGAGCGACAAAAACCAGCGCAAGAACCGGTTTCGCGGTTCCCATTTGATCCAGGGCTCGTTGGGTGGCCTGCATGGCGGCATCTCGCCCATTGATGCCAATACCCACTCCGTATACTGCGGTTCGCTTCATCGCAACTCCAGGGGAGAAGTTTTATGTCTCGCTGATCGGAACGGTAAAATGGAACGTTGTTCCCTTACGGAACTCGGATTCAAACCAGATCTTTCCGCCTTGCAGCTCCACCAGACTTTTCGTAATGTTCAGGCCAAGACCGGTGCCGGTGACTTCGCGAGTTTTGGGATCATCCGAACGGAAGAACCTTTGGAAAATCTTCTTTTGATCTTCCTCATTGATCCCAATGCCATTATCCTTGACCCAGATATGGACCACTTCCGCCGCGCCATTGGTGTCCCATTCGTTCTTGCAGCGCTCGGCGGCCACTTCCACTTCCCCGCCGGCGGGGGTGTATTTATGCGCGTTGGAAACGAGGTTGACCAACACCTGCTCCAGGCGCGTTTTGTCTGCCCACAGTGGCGGTAGATCCGCGGGGATGGCCAGGTTGAGCACCTGCTGCTTTTCTTCCACCTGTTTTTTGGTCGAACGAATGACCGTATCGATCGAATCGGAAAGGCGCAGCGCCTTGAAGTCCAGGCGCAGGCGGCCAACTTCGATCTTCGACATGTCATTGAGGTCGGAAACCAGCGTGTTCATACGCTCGATATTGGACTTGATCGTGCCCAGGAAGTTCGCCTGCACATCCGTAATAGGTCCAACCGCGCCGGCGGAAATCAGCTCGGTATAGCCTTTTACCGAGGTCATCGGGTTCTTTAATTCGTGCGCGACGAAGGAGACGAAATCGCTCTTGGCCAGGTTGGCCGCCTGGACTGCTGAATACAGCTGCGCGTTGGAAATCGCGGTTGAGGCATGATCGCTCAAACGGATGAGAAAACTCATCGTTTCGTCGGCCAGCTGGCTTTCACTGATGCTTTCAAGCAACAGCAAGCCAATGGTATCCGTCTCACGGCGGATGGGGATGATGGCCTGGCTGTGACCATCGGTAAGGATCGCGTGCATATCCCCTTTCCCGTTTACGGAACGGCGGATGGGCAGCCCGCCTTCAATCGCGTCTTGCAGCTTATAATCGACCACCGGCAGGGTCTCGCTTTGCAGCGGCTCAAGCTCGCGCGCATAACCATCCGAGGCCATAACGCGCACGCCGGTGGTATCGCCACTTTGAAGCACGCCCACCAGCCCCGCGTTGGCTCCAGACTGGCGCATGGCCCACTCCAGGGTGATGCGCATGGCGGTATTGGTATCCAGGCTGGCATTCAGCTCGCGGTCAATGCGCTGCATTACCGAGAGCTCTTCCACGCGGGCAGCCAGGGCCTGATCGGTCATGGTGTACAGGCGGGCATTGTCGATGGCAACCGCTGCCTGGGGTGCGAAAGTGGAGAGCAGCTCCTGGTCTTCGGTTGAGAAGATCGAGCCGTCTTTCTTGTTAATCACTTCAATCACCCCGATAACGCGGTCTTTGACCATCAGTGGGATGACCAGTAAGGCGCGGGTGCTGAAACCGGTATCCTTATCCGGTTTGGAGAACCATTCTGGGAACCGGTTTACATCGTTGACGATAATCGCCTGTCCGGTTTTAACCGATTTGCCGGCTACGCCGCGGTCAGAGGGCATGCGCTTGCCGACCAGATCGGAAGCAACCGGGCTGACCACCGAGCGAAACACCAGCTCATCGGAGGCTTCATCGATCAACATGAGCGAACCGGCCTGGCAGGAAAGGATATCCACCGCGGACTGGAGGATGGACTGTAACAGCGGCTCGGTTTCCAGGGTGGAAGTAAGCTGGCGGGTAACATCGTTGAGTGTAGTGAGCTGGCGCGCGCGGCGCTCGGTTTCCTGGAGCAGGCGGGCTTTCACCAGCGCGCCGGCTACCTGGTCGGCTATGGCCTGCAGCAGGGACTGCTGTTCACCGGTATATTCCACGGTCGGGTCCGTGCAGGCCAGGCTGAGCGCGCCGATTGTTTCCGCTCCGGCATTCAATGGGACGCCCATCCAGGCATATACACCCGCCTGGGTGGCAAGGATGCCGCGCTTTTGGCACTCGCGGTTGAAATCCTCGGTCAGGATCGAACGGCGCTGGCGGATGATCTCTTGTTCCAGCGCGTACCCGGCCGGGATCTGGCGGTCTTCATTCTCTGTAACCCGGTCTTCCCCTTCCAGGTAAAAGGGGTACTGGTACATATCCAGATTTTTGTCGTATAACATGATATGGAACTGCTGCCCAGGAATAATCTGGGTCGTTTGGGCGTACACCAGTTCGAGAATGTCATCCAAAGAAAGGGTAATGTTAATGCCCTGGGCAATGCGGGTAAGCACGTTCATTTCGCGCACGCGGTTTTCCATGTTCGCAACCACCTGCGCCCGCTCGATAGCCAGCGCCGCCTGGTCGCACAGCGCTTCCGCAAAACCAAGCTGCATCGAAGTATAAGGCTCACCTGATGGGCGCGCACCCAGCGCCAGCCAGCCGGAAAGGCGCTGGCGCCCAGGCAGGGGCACAAAAGCCTGCGCGCCAAGCAGAATCAGGCGCGACCGGTCGGGCTCAAGCGCCGGCGGCAGCGCATCATACTCGCTCAACAGCAAAGGCGCGCGCTGCTCGCTCATGCGAATGACCAACCCGGAAATAATGGGGAAGCGCAGGTCGCTGGTAGCGTGGCCTGAAGAATCGGGCGAAGCGACGTACAGGTCACTTAGCGGGTCGTAAATGTAGATATGCAGCCGCGACGGCGTGAGAACTTCATCGACATAGCGGCGCAGCACGCGCAGGATGCCGGGTAGATCGACCACCCGGGTCAGCTCACCAGAGAAGGTTTGCAGGCGGTCCTGGTAGGCGCGTTTTCCGCGAAAAAAGATGGCATCCACCATGCGCTGCGAGCGCTCGCGGAACCAGATCATAAACAGCGCCAGGCAAAAAAAGATAAAACCGGTCAAAAGGGGGTTGGTGGGAGAGATAAACCCGCTGACAACCTTTCCAAGCCCGGCGACTACCAGAGCATAGCCTACGGTGATCAAAACGGACATCATTCCATAGCGCATGCCCAGGCTGAGGATCATATCCGTTTGCACCATGCGGTAGCGCTGGACGGTGTAACCGGCCATTAATGGGAACACCACCAGGGGGATCAGTAAGATGGGTTGAAAAGGCCAGGAGGTATGGAAAAATTCCAGCAGCCTGACGACTAAAAGCCAGACGGCGATGGGCAAGAAGCTGGCGAACGCGGCGATTGCGATCAGGCGAATCTGCTCGCGGTCGTTTGGCCAATTCATATGCCGGTAGCGTAAAAACGACCAGACGAGAATGAACAAGAAGGAAAGGCCCACAAACGCATATTCCAGCTGCCAGGCTAAAATATAAGCGGTGGGCTGGTTGAAGTCATACAGGCGCAGCAGGGCATACCCGGCTAAAAGCAGGCCAAAGATCGTGCCAGCGCCTGCCAGAATAGGCCGGCGCCGGAGAATGGGGTCCTGGCGCGGGAACAGCAGCGCCAGGCCGACCGCCGACCCGCCAATCATCGCAACCGAGATGGTCCACATCCAGCTCAGAATGTGGGTGGTGTACAGATCGAAAATCAAGCCAATTCCCAAAGCAATCGAGACGGTGAAATGGGCGTAAGCCAGGCCGGAGGCCTGGCTGCGCCGGATGGCAAAAACCCATACCGCTGATCCAAGGTAGATCAGCCCAATCAGGTATGGCAGATAGAAGAAATTGACCTGCTCGTTGAACGGAAAAGTGGACAGGCGAACGGTATAACCGGCCACCTTCCCATCCGGCGTGCGAACCTGTAGGGTCACTTCATCACCGGGTTTGTGCTGCTCGAGCACGGCGGTCAGCTGCTGCGCGCTACTGACCGGCTGGCCGTTTACCGCGATGAGCTGGTAGTTCGTTCGCAGACCCTGGTTGTAGGCCGACCAGGGCACGGGATCGCCGGTTGGACCGGTGGCATTGAAAACCATGGTCTGTTCGACAAATGCACCGATAAAGGGAACTTGCATCCAGCGCACCGCCAGGAAAGGTATCACCATGTATGTGAGCATGGCAATCAATAAATAGGCCAGCATCAGCGCATGCGGCAGGCTGCGCTGCCACGTCGGGCCTTCAATGGCGGACAGAGGGCGAGTACGGATATCTTCCATGAATGACTCTAAATTCCATCCAATCGATGATGAACTTTACCACCAAATTGCATAAACCCATGAAGTTAGGGATAGGATATTATAAATGTCCCGCTTCTAGTATACAAAATGTTTTCGCAATCTGATTGGGTTTTTGCAATAATGATAGGTAAAAAAGCCATTAAATGTCATCTGGCAGGGATAATGCGCCGCGAATTGGACATTTGCACAACTTTCTTTTCTAACTGCCCGGCGGTCCAACGATTTCCTTCCTTGAAATATAATAGATGAAAAGTTTCAAAGGAGCCGATTTGTCACACCTGTTTGCACCTTACACGCTGCGCGGGGTCACCTTGCGCAACCGGATTGGCATGGCGCCGATGTGCCAGTACAGCTACACGGACGGGTTTTCCAACGACTGGCAGCTGGTCCACCTGGGGGCGCGCGCCGCTGGCGGCCTGGGCCTGATCATTGCCGAGGCTACCGCTGTCGAAGCACGCGGGCGGATTACACCCAATGATGTGGGCATCTGGACCGATGCGCACATCCAGCCGCTTGCGCGGGTGGCAAGCTTCATTAAGAGCCAGGGGGCGGTGGCGGGCATCCAAATCGCGCACGCCGGGCGTAAAGCCAGCACGCGGCGTCCCTGGGATGGCGGCAAGCCGATCCAGCCGGATGACCCGCGATGGATGGCCCATCGTCGGGCCGAGCGCTCTGCCGTTCGCGGAGGGATATCCGCTGCCGCATGAACTGAGCAAAACGGAAATCCACACCGTGCAGGCGGCCTTTACCGCCGCAGCCGGGCGCGCCCTGGCAGCCGGGTTTGAGTGGCTGGAGATCCACGCCGCGCACGGTTATCTGATCCACAGCTTTTATTCGCCCTTATCCAACCAGCGCAGGGACGAATACGGCGGCAGTTTTGAAAACCGCACCCGCTTTCTGATCGAGACCATTCGCGCGGTGCGGCAGGTCTGGCCGGAGCGCCTGCCGCTGACCGTGCGCCTGTCCTGCACTGACTGGTTGGAAGGCGGCTGGGACATCGCGGATTCGGTGGACCTGGCCTGCCGCTTGAAGGTCGAAGGCGTGGACTTGATCGACTGCTCATCGGGTGGCAATGCGCCGCAAGCGCCGGTCCCGCTAGGAGCCGGGTACCAGGTGCCGCTGTCAGAGGCGGTGCGCGGGGCAGGCATCCCCACCGCCGCAGTGGGATTGATTACCGCGCCGGCCCAGGCGGACGAAATTATCCGCAACGGGCGAGCCGACCTGGTTCTGCTGGGGCGCGAGCTGCTGCGCGACCCGTATTGGCCCATCCACGCCGCCACCGCGTTGAAACAACCCGGCCCGGTGCCGCCGCAGTATTTACGCGGGTTTTAGAAGCTGGCGATATGGAGAACCACAGATGCACGCGGATAAAAACGGATAAGATTTTACCCGTCCGATCTGGGTGCATCTGCGGTTCATCTTTATTACTACGAGATTCGATTGAAAGGAAACCTGAATGCGTGCGTTTGAAACAGAGATTCTGATCGCCGGCGGCGGGCTGGGCGGTGTGGCGGCGGCGCTGGCGGCGCTGAAGCTGGGCAGAAAGGTGATCCTGACCGAGGAGACCGACTGGATCGGCGGGCAGCTGACCGCTCAGGCTGTGCCGCCGGACGAGAACCCGTGGATCGAATCCATCGGTGGGAGCAACACCTACCAGCGCCTGCGCGAGGGCATCCGCGCCTATTACCGCCAGCACTACCCGCTGCTGCCAGAGGCGCGCGAGATCGTCCACCTGAACCCGGGCAACGGCAACGTATCGGCGCTGTGCCACGAGCCGCGCGTGGCGCTGGCCGTGCTGGAAAGCCTGCTGCAGCCGTTTCCGGCCGGAAGACAGCTCACCTTACTGCTCAGGCACCGCCCGGTGTCCGCGGAAACGGCGGCTCCTGCAGGAACCGGAGCCGGGAGCGACCGGGTGCAGACGGTCACTTTCATGGATGAAGAGACCGGCGCGCAGGTTGTCATCCGCGCAGCGATGGTGCTGGACGCCACCGAGCTGGGCGACCTGCTGGAGCTGGCCGGGGTGGAACATGTGGTGGGCTCCGAATCGCAGGCGCAGACCGGCGAACCGCACGCGCTGCCCGGCGACGCCAGACCCGCTCGACCAGCAGGCGGTCACCTGGTGCTTCGCCATGGATTACACCGCGGGGGCAGATTTCACGATCCCCCGGCCGGAGCACTACGATTTCTGGCGCAGGATGCAGCTCGATTTCTGGCCCGGCCCGCAGCTTGGCTGGGAAGACTTCGACCCCGAAACTCTGGAAGTGCGCTACCGCTCGATCTTTGCCTCGCGCAAGACGCCGTCCGGGCGCGACCACTGGCACCTTCTGGCTGTACCGGCGCATCTTCGCGAAGGACTACTATCCCGCCGGGCTGTACCCCAGCGACATTACCCTGGTCAACTGGCCGCAGAACGATTACTGGCTGGGCCCGCTGGTGGGGGTCGCGCAGCCTGAGGTTGAAAAGCACCTGCAAGGCGCCAGAGAACTGAGCCTGTCGCTGCTGTACTGGATGCAAACCGAAGCGCCGCGCCCGGAAGGCGGGTACGGGTACCCCGGTCTGCGCCTGCGCGGGGATGTCACCGGCGGGCCGGAGGGCGTGCCAGATGAAGGGCTATCGGGCCTGGCGAAAGCCGTCTATATCCGCGAGAGCCGGCGCATCCAGGCCCAGTTCACCGTGCTGGAACAGCACGTGGGCGTGCAGGCGCGCTCGGGCCGAGCGGGCGCGGAGGTTTTCCCCGACAGTGTGGGCATCGGATCTACCGCATCGACCTGCACCCTTCCACCGGCAAGCGCAATTACGTGGATATCTCCAGCTACCCCTTCCAGATTCCACTGGGCGCGCTGATCCCGGTGCGGGTGCGCAACCTGCTGCCGGCCTGCAAGAACCTGGGCGTCACGCATATCACCAACGGCTGCTACCGCCTGCACCCGGTGGAATGGAACATCGGCGAAGCGGCCGGGGCGCTGGCGGCCTACTGCCTGAGGGAAGGGCTGGAGCCCGCCCAGGTGCGCGGCAACCCCGAGCGCCTGGCCGATTTCCAGGCCTTGCTGGTGAAGATGGGCGTGCGCCTGGCCTGGCCGGAATACGCGCGCATCACGCCGCGGTAAAGGAGGTCCTGGGTGGAAAAGAGCGATCTCATTTTACTTTTCGCCTATAACCGCTGGGCCAACGCAAAGGTGCTGGCAGCCAGCCGGCAGGTGACAGCGGGACAACGCAATGCGCCAGCGCCGGTTAGCTTTGGAAGCCTGATGGGCACGCTGGCGCATATTCTGTCCGCTGAGTGTATCTGGCGGATGCGGCTGCAGGAAGGCATTTCGCCCAGCCAAACCATCACAGCGGCGGATTTTCGCGGTCTGGAGGATCTGGCCGCGCGGTGGCAGTCGGAAGAAAGCAAGCTGAAAGGCTTTGTCGAGGGCCTGCGGGCAGAGGACCTGGTGCGCTGGGTGGAGTACGCCCGCACGAGCGGAGCGCGAGAGGGCAGCACGTTGTGGAAGGTGCTGGTTCACGTGGTCAACCACGGGACGCAGTTCCGCGGCGAGGCCGGGGTGGCGCTGAGCGGGATGGGACAGTCGCCGGGGGACCTGGATTTTATCTTGTATTTGCGGGAGAGCGGGCAGAGGTAAAGAATATAACCGCAAAGGAAGAAGAGGGCAACACCGTCACGTCTCTGCAAATATGTGCATATAATAGATAACCATTCTTATTTGTGGAGGTGAGCCAATGTCCGAGCAGATTCAACAACCAAAAGCAGGCCGGCCGGTGATGCCGGATGGTTACGGCATCCCTGACAATCATGATGATCTGCTGCCGTGGAGCTTTGTGGAAGAGCGCATGGCGGAGGCCAAGAATTACTGGATCGCCACGGCCAACAAAAATGGGCACCCGGCGGCGACGCCGGTGTGGGGCGCATGGGTGGACGGTAAACTGTACTTCGACGGCGCTCCGCAGACCCGCCGCGGACGCAATATCAGTCAAAACCCGCGCGTGGTGGTGCATCTGGAAAGCGGCGACCAGGTGGTGATCCTGGAAGGCCGGGCGAACATCCTGACGGGCGCACCGGAACGCGCGCTGGCGGAAAAGGTGGCGGCGGTCTACCGCGCCAAGTACGCAAGCTCTGGCTACAGCCCCGCCCCCGACCAATGGGACGGCGGCGGTTTGTTTATCTTTGAACCAGAATCGGCCATGGGCTGGGCGCAGTTCCCCAAAGATGTGACGCGCTGGACGTTTGAGAAGTAGCGCTCAAATACTTCCCCCGTTAACGGTATGGCAGGTTCCAGAGATGCACGCTATGCGCATTCCTGGAACCCGCATTTTATAACCGGTGTATAATCCTGATATGCTTGGTACACAATCGAAATGTCAGGAGGGGTTGCGATGGTCCAGGTGACGGAGGATCGCGAACAGCGGCTGGTGGATGTGGTCATCACCGGGTTTGTCAGCGCCGCTGAGGTGGCGCGGGTGGCCAACGAGATCAAGGCCACGATGAAACATTATGGTCCCGAACAGGCCAACCTGCTGATCGATCTGGTCGGCTTTACCCCGCAGACCACGGATGTGCTGCCGGTGCTGCGCGGGCTGGGCCGGGACGTGGTTTCATTCTTCCGCAAGGCGGCGCTGGTACAGGAATTTTCGATGAACTTCCAGGGCGGGCGCAGGGCAATCGAGCCGCCGCCGGGCTATAAGCTGCCCTTTTACACTACCCGCGAAGAAGCGCTGGCCTACCTGACGGCTGAATAAAGCCTGGCGCGAATCGACAGCATGCGAGGCGGGCTGTGCCAGACGGCTGCATCTAAGGACAGAGTAATGGAACCTCCCGAACTGCGCTTCTACCCAGGAAGTGACGCCCCAAGCCCAGTGGGGTTTCCATTGGCGCGCTATTTGCCGCCCCTGCCGCCGGGGATGGCCGCCGCCTGGCTGGTGGAAAACGTCCCGCCGGGCAGCTGGTTGTTCGATCCATTAGGCGCCTCCCCCGCGCTGACCCTGGAAGCAGCCCGGGCCGGCTACTATGTGCTGGTAGCGAGCAATAACCCTATCCTCAGTTTCATCACCGAAACACTCGCCCGGGCTCCACGCAGCGCCGATTTCCAGTCCGCGCTGGCTGATCTGGCCATGGAAAAGCGCGGCGATGAGCGGCTGCAAACCCACCTGCAGTCCCTGTACCTGACCGTTTGCGACAGCTGCGCCGAGCCGGTGCAGGCACAGGCGTTTATATGGCGCAAAGACGAACCGCAGCCCTTCGCGCGGGTGTACGACTGCCCAAAATGCGGCCAGAGCGGGGAGCACCCTATTGCGCCGCCCGACCTGGAGCGGCTGAAAGCCTTGGGCGGCGACAAGTTCCAGCGGGCACGGGCGCTGCAGCGCGTAATCCTTAACGAAGAGGCGCACCGCGCCGATGTTGAAGAAGCGCTGGAAAACTACCTGCCGCGCGCTCTGTATGGTTTATTCACCCTGGCCAATAAACTCGAGGGCCTTGGCCTGCCGCCCGAACGAGCCCGCCTGCTCCAGGCGCTGCTCATTTCCACCTTCGATCAGTGCAATTCCTTGTGGCCGTGGCCGGGCGGGCGCTCGCGGCCCAAACAGCTCAGCGTTCCGCCCCAGTTTCGCGAGAATAACCTCTGGATGGCGCTGGAAGACGCGGTGAAGGAGTGGACGCAGCCCGGCAGCCCGCTTCCAGTCACGCGCTGGCCGGAGCTTCCTCCAGAAGGGGCCGGCGGCGGTATTTGCCTGTTCCGCGGTCGGGTAAAAGCGCTGATGCCGCTGCCGGAAACGATGCGCCTGGGAGCCGTGCTGACGGTATTCCCCCGCCCCAACCAGGCGTTTTGGACACTCTCGGCTCTGTGGTCGGGCTGGTTGTGGGGCGCTGAGGCGGCTTTGCCGCTGCTGAACGTGCTCGACCGGCGGCGTTACGATTGGAACTGGCATACCACGGCCATACACAGCGCGCTCGCGGCTGTAGCCGGGGCGTCTGCGGGACGGCAGGCCGTCTTGGCGCCGCTGGACGCGGCGGGAACGGCAAGCCGTCCTTCGGCGCCGCTGGACGCGGCGGGAACGGCAAGCCGTCCTTCGGCGCCGCTGGACGCGGCGGGAACGGCAAGCCGTCCTTCGGCGCCGCTGGACGCGGCGGGGAACATCGCCGCACAGACGCCCTTCTTCGGGCTGCTGCCCGAGCTGGCCCCAGGATTTCTGAGCGCGGTAGTGACCGCTTCCAGCGCGGCGGGCTTTGCGCTGGAAGGATTGGCGCTGCGCGGCGAGCAAGAACTGGCCCAGGGGCTGTGGCGCCCGGCGGGCCGCCTGCCAATCCCCAGCCGCGGGCCTGTGCCTGAAATGCCTTTTCCTGACGCCGAAAAATTGGATTCCGCGGCCCGCGCGGCGATCCGTTCTGATCTGCGGTCGCGCAACGAACCGGCTCCCTACCTGACCCTGTACGCTGCGGGGCTGGCCGGAATGGCGCAGGCGGGCGCGCTGCCGCGGGGGCTGAGCAGCATCCCTGCCGACCTGTTGAACCGGGTGCAGGCCGGGCTGGCGCGCGCGTTCGCCGACCGGTCGCTGCTGAAGGTGGTGGGACCGGCCGATGAAGAACGCGGCACCTGGTGGCTGGCGCAAACGCCCGCGCCTCCGGATGCGCCCGGCGACCTGCCCCTGGCGGACCAGGTGGAGATGGAAGTGGTGCGCTTTCTGCAAAAGCAGCCGGCCTTTCCTTTCACGGCGCTGGATCATCACATCTGCGCGCAGTTTCCCGGCCTGCGCACCCCACCCGTTGGGCTGATCCGCGCCTGCCTGGAATCTTATGGGGAGCCGCTGCAACCCGCACCGGCTGGCAGCCCAGCGGCGCAAATAACGTGGCGCATGCGCCAGAACGAGACAGCCACGGTGCGCAAAGCGGATTTGCAGGATGCGCGCGCGCTGCTGGCGCGCATCGGGCAGCAGATGGGGTATGCCATTAACACGCGCAATAACGCGCTGACCTGGGAAACAAACGGCGCGCCGGTGTGGTGGTTTTACCTGATGGCGTCCAGCATCTTCAGCCGCTATGTTTATACAGCGCCGCCTGAGCATGCGGGCGGGCAGCGCGCGCTGGTGATCCCCGGCAGCCGGGCACAGCTGGTACGCTACAAACTGCGCCACGATCCGCGCCTGGCAGCAGCAGCCGCGACTGCCGTAGGAAAACCCGAGACGCAAAGCGGGCCGTTCCCAGCCTGGCGCTTTATCAAGTTCCGCCACCTGCGCGACATCGCCAGCCGCGCGGATTTAAGCCCCATCACCTGGGAAGCGCTGCTCAATGAAGACCCGCTCACTGACGAGGCTACGCAGATGCAGTTGTTTGGAGATATGAAACCATAGGCAGCGATCGCCCGCAGGTTTTGCCGGTCATGACAACACGACGGGCGGGCGCGCGATGGGGTTTCACTCCGTATACCGGCCCAATTCCAATCCCTTGTCGATGAAATATCGGTAAGTATCGTGGTGGACGTTGTAGGGGATGGAGTGGTCGCTGTGCAGAACGTAGCCGTAGCGCCCCTTCACCAGCGGGATCTTGGCTTCCAGCTCGCGGTCGATCTCTGCGCGGTCGTTGTTGTACAGCACGCGCACATCGATGCCGCCCATAAACGAGAGCCGCTCGCCGTAGTTCTGGTACAGCCGCAGCAGGTCCATGCCGGCTTTTACTTCGATCACCTGCAGGCAGTCGATGCCGGCTTCCAGCATGCCGGGCACCAGCGGTTCCACGAAACCGCACGAGTGCATGATCACCGGCAGCCCCTGGGCGTGCGCCCAGCCCACCGAGCGTTTGTGCCCGGGCAGCAGGATTTCGTTGTACATCCTGGGCGACATGAAGGGATGCTGCTTGTAGCCCATATCTTCGTAGTACCAGATGCCGTCCGGGATTCCCTCCTCGGCAAAGAGCATTTCCTGGAGGCCGATGGTAAGGTTTGTATAGGTCTCCACCATGTCGCGCACCCAGTCCGGGTCGAGCTTCATGCCCATCAGCATGTTGATGTGCCCGGTGATGTCCTTCATGATCTCGAACACATTGACGCCCGACCAGCAAAAGAAGCGCCCTTTTTCCGCCGCCGCGCGTTTCGCCTCGCGGTAGGCCGCGAAGTTTATCCGCCGCCGGTCGGGGACCAGCAGCGGTTTGGCGAATTCCTCCCAGCCCTGGCGGTCCTTCACATAGAAGTCGATGTGCTCCGGCGTGCTGGAGTGCAGCTTATGGTTGCGCATGGTGGCGCGGTTGCCATCGCGCGTGAGGATCGTCTCTTCAGTTTCCTCCAACACCTGGGGGACGCTATCCAGATCAGCGGTGACATCAAACGGCCAGCACAACTGCAAGTCGAAGTCGAAATGGTCTTCATAGCTCTCGCCCGGCTGGATCCAACCGTTGGTCTCCCAGGCGGGGCGGGTGTCATTCCAAAAATGCTCGAACACGCCAATCCGGTCAACCGGCTGGCGCTTGAGGATGTTGCCGATGCGTTCTTTTCCGGTAAGAGGTTGCATAAGAGGTCCTTTGGGGAGAGGGAAAGTCAATCGGTCGAGCAGTCAATCAGTGAACAGGGAGCAGAGAGGTGACAGATTCGTGGTTCCAGAAAAGATTATAACCGGGGTGGGGGAGGAATGGATACGGAAATGATGGTGAGGACCAATAAACGGGTTTAGGAAACGGATTGAGCGGATTTTAAGTTTTTCAATCCGATCCCGGAAATTCGTTGACCGTGCCTTGGAATCAAAATCGCCGCAGTTTCGCGGCGATTCTGTGGTTTTATTCAGCTAGATTGATGCCGTAGGCTCTGGTCCCGGCGCAACCGGCGGCTCTGCTCGCACAGCTTCCAGGGCGAGCAGCTCGCGGTAGGTGAGCGTCCAGGTGGTGGAGTAGAAGGTCTCCGCAAGACCGCTCAGGAAAGCCAGCGGGATGAAGAGGACGGCCAGGAAGATGGGCACGCCAACGGTGGCGGCGACGATCTGCGGGGTGGTCCCGTGGACGAAGATATTGGCAATCCCCCCGGCCAGCAGCGCGGGCAGGCCGCCCGCCAGCACACCAGTGGCAGCCAGCAGGAAAAAGATGGGGATGGTTACGATGAACAGCCCCAGGCCGATGCCAAACAGGATCAAGCCCATAATCAGCACATCGCCCAGGTGACGGGTCAGGATCTGCCAGCCGCTGCGGATGCCTTCGAGCACCCCCCGGCCTCCCAACACGATCTCGCGGATGATCATTTGCATCCACAGGGATACAGCCGTGCCAACGATAATCAGCATCAGGATCACCAGCATCGCCAGACCAATGGTTATCACCGTGCCAACGATCCCGGCAGTCGTGTCGCGCGTCAGCCAAAGCAGCAGCGGCGCGGCAGCGAGCAGCAGGAGCAGGATGGTGATGATAAAGCCGATGACGAAGAACAGCAGGTTGGCCAGCCAGGCGCGGAACGCGCCGCGCGACCAGCCCAGGCGAAAGCCCTGGCGCACGCTGACGCGCTCACCAGATGTTTCGTAGCCGTCTACCATGCGGATCAGCGCGGTCTGCGATAGATAGCGCAGGATGGTAAACCCGATCCCCAGGAGCAATAGCACGCAGATGAGGCCTACCCCAACGGCGATGATGGTACTCAACACCTGCGGCGGAATGGTGGGCCAGTGAAAGTTCGGGATAGAAGGCGGCTGTCCAGGGGTAGGGCCGGGCCGGTTGCCGCTGCCTCCACCGCCCCCATTTCCACCTCCATGAGAGGTGGTGAGCGCAATCAGGACGCCAAACACCCACAGCGCGCGATAAAAGCGGGTAATTTCAAAAGCACGGCGTAAGATACGAATATGATCCATTGGAACCTCCAAGATAGTCAATCAGTCAATCGGTCAATTAGTGAACAGTGATCAGTGATCAGTTATTAGTGAAGCGTACGGTATGGGGCAGCCTAGAGTACTGCGGGAGACTTCAGGGCGAGCACGGGTGAGCGCCAGGATCTCGCGGTAGGTCAGCGTCCAGGACGCGGATGTAAAGACCTGGCCTAACCCACTGATGAACAGGGTTGGGAGCAGGACGATCAGGATGAGAATGGGCAGTCCCACCGCCAGGCCAACTATAACGGGGAGCGAGCCCTGGAGGAACAGGCTGGCAATCAGTCCGGCGATCAGGCCGGGCAGGCTGGCCAGCGCCGCGCCGCCAAACACCAGCAGGAGCACCAGCGGGATAAGCACCAGGCCGAGGCCCAACCCAATGGCGAACAGCACCAACGTCATGATGACGGCATCCGCGATGCGGCTGCGGAAGACCCTCCAGCCCCGGCGGTACGAGTCGAAAACACCCAACCCTTCCAGCGCACATGCGCGGTGGAAGAAAGGCACCAGCACTGACAGGGCGATGATCGCCGCCAGGAACAGGGCGAACGCCAGCAGCAACAAGAAGGCGCCGCTCGCGATGCCTACTGTTTTCACCACATCGCTGTCGGATAATAAGCCGACCAGCGGCGCCGCGGCGATGCCAAAAACCAGCAGGGCAGCGACCAGCACAGCCAGGACAAGCAGCAGATCGATCAAGAAGATGCGCAGCGCGGCGCGCGACCAGCCCAGGCGAAAGCCCCGGCCTACACTCACCTTCACGCCGCTTTCCTCATAGTCGTTGACCATGCGGATGAGCGCGTTTTCGGCAACCACACGGGCCACGATGAAGATGACCGCCAGCAGCAGCGCGGCGATGATCATCACTAACATCATAGCTGCCGTAGGCGGGTCAAAGCGCAGCGGAATGCCTTGCCCGGCAAAGCCGGGGTGCCCCAGGAAGCTGCTCCCGCCGCCACCGCCACCCCCGGCGTTGTTTCCCCCACCACGCGGCGTGGGCAGCGCCAGAAGAATTCCAAAAACCCATAGGGCGCGGTACAACCAGGTGATTTCAAATGAACGGCGTATGATCCGTAGCGTATCCATTGCATTCTCCTAAAATAGTTAAAGCGTCAATCAGTGAACAGTGAGCAGTCAATCAGGCAAGAAAAGTGCCTTTAGATGGTTTCTCTGAGCTGGTTGCGCTGGTAGGCCCAGAGGCCGGCCAGCCAGGCGAAGAACAAAACCGCCAGAAATAGAAGAACAGCCAGGTTAATTAGCATGAGGGAGATAAACCAAACCGAGCCGGTGATATCCCCGGTCAGGCTGTCCAGCCCACTCAGAGATAACAGCCCGCCTAACCAGCCGCCCGCGCCAGAATTTAAACCCGGCTCCACCCAGGCCAACCAGCTTTCGGTCTGTGGGAACAGGCGCAGCGCGTACAGCAGGGCTGTGGAAACCCAGATGACAGCCTGCGTGAAGGCCCACGCGCCGAACAGCCCAAGCGGCGTAAAACGCAAACCCAGCCGCAGCGCGCGCTGCCAGGCAGGCTGCACCGGGCGCGGCAGATTTTTGATTACCTGCCGGGTAAATGCCTCCGTCGAACCTTGCGGCAATACCACAGACTCCAGAAAGGAGGCCGGCGCCGGGTCGGCGTGCAGCAGGGTCGTGAGCGCGCGGAGTTCCGCCAGTTCCCGCCGGCAAGAGGCGCAGGTGACCAGGTGGTCCTCCACCCAGCTGCGCCGGTCAGCGGACAGCTCGCCGTCAACGTATGCGCCCAGCCATTCCTTTACATAATCATTTGCGCGTTCGTTCATAATACCTCCAACAGTCCAACCAGCGACTGGCGCAGCTGGCCGCGAGCAGAATTTAAACGGGACATGACTGTTCCAAGCGGGATCCCTAACGCGCTGGCAATCTCGGCGTAGGATAAACCGCCGTACTCACGCAGCACCAGCACCGACCGCCCCGCGGCCGGCAGAGCCAGCAGCGCCCGACGAACCCGCTCGGCGCGCTCCTTGCGCACCAGGGCCACCTCGGGGTCGGTACTCACCCGGTCCGAGACCAGCTCCCCGTCGGCGACATTGTCGATATCGGCAGCGGGTTTCTCGCGCCGCAGGGCATCCAGCGCCGCGTTGATCGCAATGCGGTAGACCCAGGAGCGAAAAGAATAGCGCGGGTCGTACTCCAGCAGGTGCCGCCAGGCCCGTAAGAAGGCTTCCTGGGCGGCTTCCTCGGCCAACCACGGATCTCCGCACATGCGGTAGACCACCCCCACTACGCCATCGCGATAGCGGCTCACCAGCGCGCTGAACGCACCCGTGTCGCTCTGTTGAGCAGCAGTGATGAGGTCGCGATCATTGCGCGAGGTTTCAGGCGCGAGAAGTGTCGTTCCAGCGGCAGTCATGGTTCCGAATGTCCTTTTCTATACTATATACGCAATCGCGCAAAGGTTTATTCGGAAACCTGTTTTTATGTCATTTTATGGGCTGGTCGTTGCGGTTGATGTGGCAGTAGCAGTTGGAGTCTGCGTGGACGTGCCCGTTTGGGTAGGGGTGGGCGTGGTGCTGGGGACGGGGGTGAGCGTTGCCGTGGGCGTGATGGTAACCGTCGGCGTAGCGGTGGGGGTGGGTGTGGGCACATCCAAAGTGAGATGGATGCGCTTCTCGGCAAAACGATCCGCCTCGGTGCTGTTAATGCGGATGCGCAGGGTGACTCTCCCGGCCGGGATGTCGTTCAGGTCCCAGGTATGGATGCGTTCCGGGTTTTCGTACTGGCTGGCGTTATCCTCCACCAGCGGCTTCCACTCCTGGGGATCATCGCCCGGACCCCATCGCAGGCTGAAGTCCTTGAAATTCCCCGTGGCTTTGATCACCGCATAAATATCCAGCGGGCTGTGCGAGATGGTCTGGTTTTCGCTGATCCCGGCGAAAATGATCTGCGGGCGCGGGTCGCCGGCGTTGCATTCGCGCTTGGGAACAAATAGAATCGGGCACTTCAAAGCCAACCGACGCGGCCCATTCCCGGCCCTGATCGGTGTCTTTAATCCAGGTGAGCGCCCATGGATCGCTGACGTTGAGGGTGAATTTTTCTTCCGTGAAATCCGCGCACTCCGCCGACGCGCCCAGCCCGGTCCAGGTGTCGATGACGGCTTTCTTCCACAGGTCATCCTGTTTGGGACGGGGCGGCTGCTCGGCGGCGAAGAATTCGGCGCGCTGCTGCGGGCAGTATTCCGATGGTTCGGTGCCGGAGACCGCGCAAATCACCCGTTCTTCGATACCGTCCGGGCGGGAGAATGGCGTGGGGTTGCCGCCGGTAAGCTGCGGAACGGCAAACTGCATAAAGCTGGACCAGACCGGGGCTGCGCCGGATAAACCGGTGACGTCTTGCATGGGGGTGTAATCGGCGTTGCCAATCCACACCCCAACCGCCAGGTCGGGGGTGTAGCCCATGGTCCAGTTATCGCGGAAGTCGTTGGTTGTGCCGGTCTTGGCCGCCACCTGGAAGGGCAGGTTGAGCACCGAATTGGCGCCAAACATGGGGGTGCGCGCCTCGTTATCCGACAGGATCGAGTTGATCAGAAAGGCGTGTTCCGGGCGAATCACCTGCTGGCCGGCCGGGGGAGTGTATTCGAAGACGGTTTTGCCCTGGTAATCGGTGATTTTGGTAATCGCGAAGGGCGGCACGCGCTTGCCATTATTGGCAAAGGTGCCAAAGGCAGAGGCCATGTCCAGTAGGGTGACTTCGCCGCCGCCCAGGGTCAGCGACAGGCCGTAGTCCTGGCGGTCAAAGGTGTGAATCCCCAGGCGGTTGGCAAAGGCGATCAGACCGTCATTGCCGTAGATGCCGACAAACTGGAGCGCTTTGACTGCCGGGATGTTGTAGGAGTTGGCCAAAGCCGTGCGCACGGTCACCGGCCCGTGGAAGCGCTCGTCATAATTCACCGGCTGGTAGGGGGGGCGGGTGTCGTTCGGGTCGCCGGAGGGTGGAAAATCGGTGGGCACATCCCAGATCAGCGTGGATGGCGTCCAGCCCTTCTCAAAGGCGGCCAGCGTAGGTGAGCGGTTTGATCGACGAGCCCGGCTGGCGCGGTGAGACGGCCATGTTGACTTGCCCGGAATGTTCCTCGTCATTAAAGTTGGGCGAGCCGACCATGGCCAGGATCTCCCCGGTGGACGGACGGATTGCCACCAGCGCGCCGTTGTGCGCGTTGCGGTCCGCCAGCGCCTCAACCTGCTGGCTGACGATGGCCTGGGCCTGGTCCTGCAGCGCAGGGTCGAGGGTGGTGTAGACGTTGAAGCCGGAGCGGTAGATGGTCTGCGAATCGTACTGCGCTTCCAGCAGGGTGCGGATGTAATTCACCCAATGCGGGTAGCGCATATTGTTCTGCGGCATCTGGAAATTGTATGCCTCGATCTCCTGGATGGCCTGGATGGCAGCCGCGTTATCCACGCAGACCGGCTTCTCGCTGTTGCTGACCAGGATGCAGTTTTTCTGCTGCGCTGGCCTCGAGCATCAGCAGCACCACCTGCTTATGGCGGCGGAGGGTATCCTCGCGGTTGGTGTAGATATCGTACACCCCGGGAGACTGCGGCAGCCCGGCCAGGAAAGACGCCTGGCCAAGGGTTAGCTTGTCGGCGGTGGTGTTAAAGTAGGTTTCGGCGGCGGCCTCGATGCCATAGGCCAGGTTGCCGTAATTGTTTTCGTTCAGGTACAGCTCCAGGATCTCGTCCTTGGTGTAGCGCCGGGTGATTTCGGCGGCCAGAACGATTTCGCGGGCTTTGCGCTCGTAGGTGCGCTCATTGCGCTCATTGGGCAGCAGCAGGTTGCGCGCCAACTGCTGGGTGATGGTCGACGCGCCTGACACAACTTCACCGGTGGTATAGTTCTGCCAGAAGGCGCGCGCGATGGCGATCGGGTCGAAGCCGGGGTGGTTGTAAAATTCTCGATCTTCGGTGGCAATCGTGGCGGCGACCAGGTAGGGTGAAATCCGCTCCAGCGGCACGACAGTGCGCCGCCCGGCATTCGGATCGATAATTTCGTACAAGACGCCCCCGTTGCGATCAAAGATACGGGTGGTCTCGAACTGGGCGGCGCGGGCGCGCAGCTGGTCAACCGAAGGCAGCTCGCGGGCAATGGCAAAATATTGAAATACCAGCCACGAACCAGCCGCGACGATAATGAAGACCACAATAAAAAGCAGGGCAACGGCCAGGCGCAGCGCGCAGCCCAACCCGCGGCGCATCCCGGATGCTCGCGGACGGCTGGGTACCGGGTGGGAAGCCGGGTAACCCCGTGCGGGCACCCCTACGCTGCGCGTGTAGGGCGGCGGTGGAGGCGGCGCGCCGGCCGCGTTACCACCCGTGCGGTAACGACCGGTTGGATAGCGGCCGGGGGCTGCATCCGCGGCCGGTCGATTGGCGGGGCGGGTGATATTCGCCCGCGACTGGTATGCAGCCGGGGTAACCTGGGTGGCGTTCGGGTCGGTTTCCTCCACCCGGTGGGGAAGGTTGGTGCTATCGCCTCCGTACGGAGGGGGCGCATAGGGCGGCGGGGGCGGCGAGGACGGTTCGCTGCGGTCGGGGAGGGCGCGCTTATGCGGCAGCACCACGCGCGTCTGGTCGGGAACAAAGGGGCGGGTCTGGGCCTGATCGGTGGTAGGGCCGGTTCCTTCCATTCCGAACCATCCGCCGGTCGCTTGCGGGTCGCCGGTCGGGTGGCGCTGCGTCCCGGAAATGCCCTGCGGCTCGCCGGCAGCCGGGGGAGGGTTTTCGGGCGGGAGCGCCAGGGTAGCGCCGCTGTCAACCGGCGGCTGGGCAGCGACTGGGGCGCTTGCAGCGGCGCTTGCAGCGTCAGCGGCGGCGGTTTCGGAGATGTTTGAGGCATCTGCGGAGACGGCGTCCGCGGCATCCGCTCCATCGGCAGCCTCTGGCGAGCCGGGCGCGGGAAGCGCGCCGGACTGGTTCATGATCGCCTCGTTCTCCTGGCTGCCGGCGATCAGCTTGCGCAGGCGCTTGCGCGGCTGGGTGATGGAATTGGGGTCCGTATTGGCTGCATCTTCCGGAGGGGTGGAAGGGTTTTTCTCAGGCTCATTCATGCGCGATCATCTCGATCTAGATCCTTACGATCAGGATCCTATAGATTTGGGTGTGTTTTCCCATTCTAGCACAAAAATTCCAGGGAATGCGTGTTTGAGAATACACTCCACATTGTTCAAGTGATGACGCAAACGATGCAGCTTTTGTTCCAGGCAGAAATAGCGCTGTTGAATAACGGCGCGCAGCGCCGTTATTCAACAGCGCTGACTTCATTTAGCCCTTCACCACGTAGTTAATCGTCCGGTTGGGGACCACGATGATCTTGACCACCTGCTTGCCTTCCAGGTGCCGCGCCACGCTCTGCAAGGTCTCGGCGGAGGCGCGCACGCTGGCTTCATCGGCGTCTTTGGGCATATGGATGGTGCCGCGCAGCTTGCCGTTAACCTGCACAGCCATTTCCACGCCCTCGTCCACTTCCAGGGCGGGGTCGTAGACCGGCCAGCGGGTGAGCGCCACGCTGCCCTTCTGCCCCAGGGTTTCCCAGCATGCCTGCGCCAGGAAAGGCGCGTAGGGCGATAAAATCTGAACCATTTCGCGCAGCTCGTCGGGACGGATCGGCTGGCCCAAATCCTCCAGGTCGTTGAGCGCTTCCATCATCTTTGCCAGGGGGGTGTTGAACTTAAAGGCAGCCGTATCGTCTTTGACCTGCTTTCCCAGGCGGTTGATGATGGCGCGCGCTTTTTGCTGGCCGTTCTGCCCGGCGTTCTGCGCCGCGTGATTGCCGTCCCCGGCATGGGTACGCACGAAGCGTTCAAAGCGGTCAAGGAAGCGCTTGACGCCCATCAGCGCGCGCTCGTTCCAGGCAAAGGTGGCGTCGAAGGGGCCAATGAACATCAGATAGCAGCGCAGCGCGTCGGCGCCGACGCGATCCAAATAATCTTCCGGTACGATGGTATTGCCGCGCGTCTTGCTCATGCGCTGGCCATCGGGCCCAAGGATCACGCCGTGCGAGAGACGCTTGGCGTACGGCTCGGGCACTTCCGCCGGGACCGCGCCGATATCGTGGAGGAACTGGTAGATAAAGCGCGAGTAGAGCAGGTGCAGGGTATTGTGCTCGTCGCCGCCAATATATACATCTACCGGCATCCAGTAGCGCAGCTTGTCCATACTGGCCAGGGTCTTGTCGTTGCGCGGGTCGGTATAGCGCAGGAAGTACCAGTTCGAACCGGCCCAGTTGGGCATGGTATCCGTCTCGCGCCGGGCCGGGCCATTACATACCGGACAGGTGGTGTTGACCCACTCGGTCATATTGGCCAGGGGCGACTCGCCGGTATCGGTGGGCTTATACGCCTCCACTTCCGGCAAGATCACGGGAAGCTGGTCTTCGGGAACCGGGTTCCAGCCGTGCTCTTCGCAGTAGATCATGGGGATCGGCTCACCCCAGTAGTGCTGGCGCGAGAAGATCCAGTCGCGCAGGTGATAGGAAACCGCGCGCTCGCCCAGGCCAAGCTGCTCCAGATACTCGATGGCAGCCGGGATGGCCTGGCGCGGAGAAAGCCCATCGATGGCGCCCGAATTTTCTGTCTTTCCATCCAACCCGGTGTACGCGCCGGTGGTAAAGTCCCAGCCGTCCTGGGGGATGATCACCGGGACGATGGGCAGGCCGTAGGTGGTGGCAAAATCAAAGTCGCGCTCATCATGCGCCGGAACGGCCATCACGGCCCCGGTGCCGTAGGAGAGCAGGACAAAGTCGGAAGTCCAGATGGGGATCTCCTGCCCGGTGGTGGGGTGGAAGGCATTCAGGCCGGTGTAGACGCCGGTTTTCTCGTTCGTGGCATCGCCGCGCTCCAGATCGGATTTTCGCCGGGCTTGTTCCACATAGGCGGCTACTTCCGGGTTGTGCTCCTTCACTTCTTGCACCAGGGCGTGCTCGGGGGCAACCACCATAAAGGTGCAGCCCCACAGCGTATCCGGGCGAGTGGTAAAGACTTCCAGCGCTTCGCTGCGGTCAATTACAGGGAAGCGAATTTTCGCTCCCTCCGATCGCCCAATCCAGTTGATCTGGGAGGCTTTCACCTTTTCAATGAAGTCCGTTTCCGACAGGCCGGAGATCAGCCGGTCGGCGTAGTCGGTAATCTTGATCACCCACTGCGAGATGCGCCGGCGCTCGGTTTCCGTGCCGCAGCGTTCGCAGCGGCCGTCGACCACTTCCTCGTTCGCCAGACCGATCTTGCAGGACGGGCACCAGTTGATCGGCATTTCCTGTTTGTATGCCAGGCCCTTTTTATACAACTGGATAAAAATCCACTGCGTCCACTTGTAATAACCAGGATCGGTGGTATCGACGACCCGGTCCCAGTCAAAGGAAAGGCCCAGGCGCTGCATCTGCTGGCGGAACATGGCCGTGTTCTCGCGGGTGACATCTTGCGGCGGGCGACCGGTGCGGATGGCATAGTTCTCGGTGGGCAGCCCGAACGCATCCCAGCCGATGGGGAAAAGAACATTCTTTCCCAGCATGCGCTGGTAGCGGGCAAAAACGTCGCCGCCGGTAAACGAAAAAGCGTGGCCGATGTGCAGTCCCGCCCCAGATGGGTACGGGAACTCGACCATCACAAAGTATTTCTCCTGGTCGCTAAAATCCTGGGCATGGAATTCGGTCATTGCGGCATCTCCCTTGGTTCGTAGGGAGAATTATAGCAGGATATTTTACGCCTGCTGGCGATAGTTTTCTTCCCAAACCGCAATCTGATCCTCAAAGTACACTCCAATTTTCGCCACCTCACCCATCACGATGTGGATGTGTTTGCGGTTCAGGAACCAGTTTTCCTTGGTGATCCCCCGGTAATCCGGGACCGGCGCGACCCCAAAGGTTACGTGCGGGAAAACCTTTTGGTAGGTTAACAGCGCCCGCCGAGAATGGTAAGCCTTGCATACCAGGATAGCCTTTTGCACTACAATACCCTTATCTGCCAAAAGGCCGCGCGAAAAATCGGCGTTTTCGAAGGTGTTGCCCCCCTGGTCTTCTTTTAAGATGGCGGTCTCTGGCACGTTATACTGCAAGGCGATGTTTTTTAGAAACATCCACTCGGATTTGTAGCCGGTGAGACTGGGGTTGTACCCGCCGCTGGGCAAGATGTAGGGCGCCATTCCCTGGTGGTACAGGCCGGCGGCCTTTTCCATCAGCTGCGGGTGGCTTCCGCCGGGGATAAAGATGATGTCCGACTTCTGAAGCTCGGTTTCGACGAATACAAGATCGCTAATGCAGTCAAACGGATATTGCATGCTTGGGCACCCCTGAGCCTTTCAAACCGTTCCCAGATATTCTTGATACCGATTAAATAAGTTATGCGCCGAAGGCCAGATGGAATTTGGGCTCATAAAGTGCGAAAACTCAAAGGTGATGAGTTTTTCCACGTTAGCCTGCCCGGCGGCTTCCATTTTGTAAACCAGGTTTCGCCAGTCGATGGGCAGGAAGTTGAGCGGCATGCCGCGCTCGAACGACTCCACGTTCGACCAGGGCCGCAGGCCATGCTTGCGCGCCAGGCGGGTGTTAATTTCCAGATACGCAGGCAGCTCGTAAAAATCCACCTGGCCGTCCTGAAAAGCGACGATATCGACAAAACCGGAGAGGATCGAAAAAATTTCGTCCCACTGCCGTTCGTGTTCTTCGGGGCTGATCGGAGCTTCGCCAAACTGCTTGCGCCCGCGCACGTACGGCGACATCAACACCGGCACATCCTTGAGCCCTTTTACGTGGCGCGCCAGGCGCTCGATCAGACGAGTGGTGGCTTCCGAATGCTCGTGGATCTCATGGGTCATATACCAGCCGCCAAAGGCCTTACGCTGCGCATACTTGCGGGCCACTTCTTCGGTAAAGCGCAGATTGAGCTCCACCTCTCGCTCGGGTTGGCCCTGCAGCCAAAAGCGGCCCGAATTATAAATCCCGAAGTAAAAGGTCATGCCGGTGCGTTCGGCCTGGGTGAGAAACAGGTCAACCAGATCCAGGTATACGGGGCGCATGCGCAGTTCTTTCGCCAGCACCTCGGAGGGAAACGTCATCCGGTCTGCGTACCCGGCGCGGATGAGAATCACCGTGTCGATGCCCACCGACTGCATGGCGTCAAAGTCGGCGGCCCACTCGCGCGGGCCCCAATTGGCAGAGGGAATATCGTGGGTGATTTCATCCAAAAAGGTGCCGGTGATTTTCACGGTTTTCGCTCCACAAAGAAGAGCGGATCGCTGCGCAGCGCGCCGAGGGCGGACAATTCCATCTCCGCCGCGTCCACCAGCCAGCAATCGGCTTGCAAGATGCGCCCTTTGACCAGACCATGTCTCTGGACTTCCTCCAGGCGGTCGTAGCGCTGCGCCCAGCCTTTAAAATTATGACTGCGTACGGTCATACTCGTTTCGGCGCCGTCGGCCAGGACTACCTGGTAAACCACCGGGTCGCCGTACAGGTAGGGCGGCTCAACGTGCTCCTCGACCGCGTGCATGGATGTGTTAGGACGCAGCCCACAGCCGATGAAGAGCAGCTTTCCGCCGATATGGGGCAGTTTGGCAAACGGCGAGTGCGGGCCGCAGGGGGTGGTATCCAGCTGGTGATCAGAGAGCAGCTCCTCTACCCGCCGGCCAACCCCGCAAACGGAATGGGTGGGATGGACGGAGCGGACGGTGCCGGGGCGGGTGCGAAAGGTTTCCTGCAGCGCCCCGATGCAGGTTGGCGTGCTGCGCACGTTGAAACGCGGGTTATCCCGGCCGACCGTTTCGTAACTCAGCGCCGGCATGATGAGCGTGCCGGTGGGCCCTAAGACATTCAGCAGGGATTGGATGACCCTCTCGGCACCCTGGTTGGCGCGCGAAATCTCCGGTCCAAGCGAACGCAGCGAAGAATGGACAAGCAGAATGCCCCCTGGCTGGACCCCCAGCGCGAGTAGATCATGGGTGATCTTTTGTGAAATATTTGTGTTTGAGCTTTCGTTCATGAGCTGAAACGTTCCTGTTCGGCAATGGTTGCCAATTCCAATCCATCCGCACGGCAGTACCACACATTATAAAAGATTCTACACCAAATTTAAAGGAAAGAAGAACCAGCCCGCAGGGCGATTCGCAAAGTATGCGAACAGCCCCAAACCCTGAAAAGAGCAAGGTGCTTTGCGCTGTCGTGAACCAGCCCGGCGCAGCGCGAGACAAATCCTTACTATTTCGTAAGCTCCTTCCAAAAGGCCACAAATATGGTTATGATAGACATGTTTCTACGAACCAAGGAGTACCATGCAACGAAAATACATATACGGGTTCATTGCCCTGAGCTTTGCAATTTCAATGGAGCTGGTACTGGCGCTCCACCTGACAAAAGGTGTGGAGGGGCAGCCGGTGAGCAGCCAGCTGGTCAGCACCATCTCAATCCCCAAAAAACATGCCAAGACGGCCAGCCAGAATGCTGGGGAAACACCACTGGAACAGGAGACTGCCTATCCGGTAGAATATATAGACGATTCTTCCGGCGAGGAGGAGCTTGATTTTCTTCAGGATGATCCCGCGTCCGCAGAGGGCTATCCGATAACGGATGAGGATCACCCACTGGGTTCTGAACCGGTGGACTCGGAAGGGTCGGATGGATACTCGTCCGATAATTCATACCCGCCCCCGTATGAAAATTCGTATGAGGGCAGCAATGATACATACAATGATCCCTGGGTAAATTACCCGCCTCCGGACAGTAACAATCAAACCCAGCCCACGCCCGTTCCCCCAACCGCGACTCTGGAAGCGCCTACCGCGACAATCGCGCCGCCAACGGCCACCCAGGCGCCAGTTCCACAAGCCACTGCAACACAAGCGGCCACACCAGTCACGCCCCAGGCTACCCAGCCCCAAGCCCCCACCAGCCCGACAACCCCTCCCCAGGCTGGGGACAGCGTCCTGGTTTCTGCGCGTGGTGCCACGGCGCCTGACCTGGACGGGAACCCAGCCGATGCGGCCTGGGCGGATGTACAGGCGGTGACGGTGGATACCACCGGCGGAGCCAATCACAGCGCCACGCGGGTGACGATAAAATCCACATTCGATGATGAAAACGTATATTTCCTGCTCATCTGGGCCGACCCCAGCCAGAGCTTCCTGCTCAACCCGTGGGAGAAACAAAACGACGGGAGCTGGAAGAAGCTGTCCGGCGCGGATAACCAGGGCGGCGACGAAAACGAATTCTACCAGGACAAGCTGGCGCTGCTGTGGCCGGTGAACAACAGCCTGCCCGGTTTTGCTCCTGGCAGTGAAGCAGGCCGCGGCTGCGGGATCGCTTGCCACAGCGGAGAAGGCGCGCCGGATAAGGCGCTAGGCTTAATGCTTACCGGCGGTCCCGACCAGATCGGCGACTTGTGGCAGTTGAAAACCGTGATGAATGCCGGGCAGGTGGATGACGGCTACCTGGATGGCACATCCTATTCACAAGATTCTCCCTGGGCGGGTTTTCACGGCGACCCCGGCAAGGGCGGCTACCGCAGCAACCAGACCAAAGACCGCAGCGCCCCGGCTTATATGCCGAAAGACGGCGGCGAGAAGACCGGCGCGCCCGGCTACATCCTGGACGCTGAGAAGGAAAATTTCGACGAGGGGCTGTTCAGCCCGGCTGAGCGCTTGCCGGGGCTGCTTAAGGCCCCCTATGAAGGCGACCGCGGAGATATCAGGGCCGGGTGGAGCTATCAGGACGGCGCCTGGACGCTGGAACTCGCTCGCAAACGGGTGACCGGGTCGGCGTACGATGTGCAGTTCGATGACCTGGAGAAGAGCTACTTCTTCGCCCTGGCCACCTTCGACAATACCCAGGTGCGCCACGCCGTGCAGAACGGGGTCGTGGAGTTCAAGTTCGGGAAGTAGCCCAAACAAGAAAAATCTACCGCAAAGGCGCCTCGCGACTGCAGTCGCGAGGCGCCTTTGCGGTTATCTTCTTTTTGTGATAAAAATAGATGAATTTTATCTACAACAGGAGGGACTCGGATGACGAACAGGACACAGCAGGCAAAGAGCGAACTGGAAGAATTCCGCGCAGCCAAGGATGATTATTTCAAGACTGACCGGCACAGCCCGCTGACGCGCGAGCAGAAGAAAGAATTCCAGGGCCTGAACTACTTCCCGGAAAACCCGGCTTTGCGGCTGGAAGTGGAGGTGGAGCCATTCCCGGAAAAGCAGGAGATTGGGATGCAGACCTCCACCGGCGATGTGCAAAAGTACACCCGCTTCGGGCGCTTCACCTTCGAAGTGGATGGCCAGCCGGCCCAGCTTACTCTTTACGGGGATAACGAGAGCTTCTTCCTGCCCTTTGTCGACAGCCTGGCCGGAAAAGAAACTTATGGCGCGGGGCGCTACCTGGAACCTGAAAGAATAGAAGGCAGCCGCTTCCTGGTTGATTTCAACCTGGCTTATAACCCGTACTGCGCTTATAACGAAGCCTGGTCCTGCCCGCTAACACCCTTCGAGAACCGCGTGAAGGTGCCAGTACGCGCGGGTGAGAAGATATTTCACGACAACGATCTGGCGTAGAAGCGGCTCTCCTGCACCATCTGGTAACCCAGCCTTTGATACAGCCCTAAAGCGTTCTCATTGAGCGCGCGCACGCCCAGGTGGGCTTCTTCTAGCCCGTGTTCCTGGAGATAGCGCAGCCCCTCGATAATGGCAGCGCGGGCAATACCCCGCCCCCGCCAGGCCGGGCGGACGAATATATCTTCTGTAAAGCCTATCTTTTGCCCGGTCTGCCGGTTCTCTTCCGCGTTCCAATATACATGCACCCCGCCCACCAGCGCTTCCCCAGCAAAGGCGGCGATCATGGTACCGGCGACCCACTGGGGCGACTGCATGTAATACTGCCATTCGCCCAGGCGGATGGGCGCCTCGGGGAAGCATTCATTGCGCGCGGCCACATATGCGCTCTGCTCAGGCGCGCTCTCCATCTTCCAGCGCCGGATGGTGAAGCCTTCCAGGGCCGCCGGAGCAGGAAGCGGCGCGGTCAGGTCGCGGCGCATGGAGAAGACACTTTCGGTATAAGCAAAACCGCGTGCCAGCACGTACTGGATTGCCGGGGTTTCGTTGGTACGGTACTCAAATACCAGGCTGGCGCCTCGGCCCGGGAAAGGCTGAACGAGCTCCAGCGCGCGCCGGGTGACGCATTCCAGCAGCGAATCTTTCACCGGCTCGGGGTCGGGCAGGTCCGGGTGGGCTTTGATCTCCGTCCACAGCCTGTGCGGCAGCTGCGCCGGTCCATCTTCGACGATCTGAGCATATACCGGAGCATAGGCGACCAGCCGTTCTTCGGTTCCGTCGCTAAAAAACGCGCAGGTTACGTCCTGCCCTTCATGGAAGGCAGGCGAAAGATACAGATCAGCGGGGATTACCGGCACGCCGGGAACCAGGCGCGCATACGCCTGCTGCAGCCCGGCAACCTGGGGGATATCGGCGGTGGTAAAGGGACGCAGAAGATAGGGTTTCATATCCATGATTATAGAACGAGCATGGAAAAAGTGGGCAGTGGTTTTGCAGGCAGGGCAAAAGGATGGAAGCGGGTTGCTGTGTTACAATCGTTTTATGCAAACCTGGAACCTTGCCGCGGGCGACCCACTTTCGCTGACCATGGCAGCGGATGCCCGTTTTACGTCGACCAATTATACGGATGACCAGATCTGGGAGATGAGCCTGGGCGGCGGAGAACCGGCAGCCCTGGCGCTGCAAACCACCTACGGCCTGCGCGCGCATTGGATGCGCTTGTTCCCGCGTTTTGTCCGCGGAGATAACCGCCGCACCGACCCGGCCGGTTTCCATACCCCACCCAGGGTGCTGAAATTTAGCAGCAATGCGCTTACCCTCCTATACGAGCCTTTTGACGGGCTGGAAGTACTGGCAGAATATTGGGTGCCGGAGTCACAGGTGGTGGCTGGGCGGTTGAAACTGACCAACCACAGCATTCTGCCGCAAAATTTCATCATGGAATGGGTCGGGCTGCTCAACCCCATCGGACGGCAGGGTGGCATGCAGGTCACCGCGGCGGGCCCTAACCAGGTATTATCCGGCGAGACCTCGTATCTATGCCCGGTGGTTTTCTTGACCGGCGGCCCGCAGCCCGGAAGCGGGCCCTACCCGGCCCTGGCGCACGACCTGGAAATTTATCCGGGCAATTCGCGCCAGTTTTCCTGGGCCGCTGCTGCTACCCGTACTTTTGAAAGTTCCCTGGAAACTGCTCGCGCCACTACGGCCCGCCCCTGGGAAGCCGAACACGCCCGCGCGGATCTATATAACACCTCGCAAACCGTGCAGGTGCAAACCGGCAACCCGGAGTGGGACGCGGCCATCGCGCTGACCCAAAAAACCGCTTTCCAGCTGCTGTTCAAAAACCATCTCAATCTGCCGCACCTTTCCTTCACCCTCAACCGGCTCCCAGATCAGGGGTTTTCGGTACGCGGGGACGGCAGTGACTACCCCTACCTGTGGAGCGGGCAGACCGCATTGGATAGTTATTACCTCGCCAGCCTGCTGCTGCCCGGTGCGCCCGAGCAAGCCGCCGGGCTGGTGCGTAATTTCCTCAGCGTGCAAGATGAAAGTGGGGCAATTGATTGGAAACCCGGTCTGGCCGGTCAGCGCGGCCGCAGGTTGGCCCAACCCCTGCTGGCAACCATCGCCGTTCAGGCTGCTCCGTATATGGAACAGCCGGACTGGTACATGGAGGTCTTCCCAAAGCTGCTGCGCTTTTTCAATGCCTGGTTCAGCCCGGTGTACGATCAGGATGAGGATGGCTTCCCGGAATGGGAACATCCACTGCAAACCGGGGTGGAAGAAAGCCCTATCTTTGACCGCTGGTCGCCGGACGCACAGGGCATTGATAATGCCTGCATCGAGGCGCCAGGGCTGGCAGCCATGCTGCTGCGCGAATGCCAGAGCCTGATCGAAATGGCACGCGAGCTGGAAACATCGGAACGAGCAGACGCGGCCTATGCGCGCCTATCCGGCGAGGACCCGCGCCAGTCTGGGGCAGCCGAAGCGCTGCCCGAGTTGTGCGAGCGCGAACTGGCTTTGCGCGGCCTGTTGGAAAGCACCTGGGACGCTAAAGCAAAAATCTACCGCTACCGCGACTACCAGACCCACCTGTCCCCCCCCGGCCAGGTGCTGGTCGAATTTACCGGGTCGGGGAAAGCCGCGTCGCGCAAACGCTTCAACCAGCCGCGCCGGTTGATGGTGCAATTGAAAACCATCGAGGACCGCACGTACGCGATTTCTTTCAAAATCCACGGTTTTAGCGCGGAAGGTGAAGTATCCGAAGAACTCAGCGCGCGCAGCTTCTCCTGGATGGGAAGGCAAGCCCGCGCCACCACGCAAAATACCTTCCTGGCAGTCAAACGCATTGAAGCGCTAGGCCTGGGCGAAAATGACCAGGTGCGCGTGGTTGTCGCCGACTATACGCAGGAGGATTGCAGCCTGTTCCTGCCGTTATGGGCTGGCGCCGCGGACAATGAAAAAGCGCGCCAGATGATCGAAGAGACACTGCAAGCGCGCTACCTGTTCGATTTTGGCATCCCCCTCTGCCCTCCCGACCAGCATTTGCAGGAAGAATTGCCCGGCATCCATTCGGCGCAGTCCAGCGCGCTGCTGCACTGGAACCACCTGATTGGCGAGGGGCTGCTGCGCTACGGCTACCGAGAACTGGCCGCCAGCCTGGTCACCCGCCTGATGACTAACGTAACCACCTCCTTGAAGGAACATAAGAATTTTCGCCAGTATTACCATGCTGAAACCGGTCTGGCAGCCGGGGAGCGCGGTCATCTGCACGGCCTGGCACCGGTCGGTCTTTTCCTAAAGACGCTTGGAATCCGCCAGTTGGGGCCAAAAGAAATCTTGGTGGATGGATTTAATCCTTTCCCTGGAACAATTAATGTACAATATCGGAAGATCGGGTTAACTTTCTATCCGGACAAAACGGAAGTTCAGTTCCCCAATGGGCAGAAAGTCAGCATCGATCAGCCTGGTTTACACCGTATCACACTAACATAAATATCGTGATTCGTGATCCCATATATGGGGAACATTAGGATCAAACAACCCATCCGTTTTGGGTCCACTATTTTTAAGGAGGCCAGCGTGAGCGAATCCAAACCCAACTCCCCTCAGAATCCAGTCCTTCTTATGGCAGTCGTTCAAGCCCAGGATGCCGAAGTCGCGAAAGAGGCGATGGCCAAGCTTGGATTGACGGTTGAGCGATTACCCAGCGTTGGAGGTTTCCTCGGCCGGCGCAATGCTACCCTGATGATTGGCCTGCCAGAAGAACGCCGTGATGCTGCCATTGAGGCGCTGAACCGCAGCTGCCGGCAGCGCATCGAATTCATTGCCGTTCCGTTAGAAAGCGCTCCTCTCCCCCTGCCTACACCCACCCCAATCACGGTTGGCGGAGCGACTGTCTTTTCCCTGGAAGTCGAGCATTACGAGGAGTTGTAACCATGAAACTGATCATTGCCATTTTACGCGACATCGATCACGACGCAGTCTCTCAGGCATTAACCTCGGCCGGTTTTCGCGTCACCCTGATTGCATCCACCGGCGGTTTCTGGCGGCGCGGCAATACCACCCTGTTGATCGGCTGTGAGGATGAGCAGGTGGAGCACGCCATGGAACTGATTCGCCAGAATGTTTCCCAGGCCGCTGAACCAGGCACCCGTCACGCTACTATATTTGTAATCAAAGTGGATAACTACCTTCACTTCTGAGAAACGAACCGCAACCATTCAACAAAGCTACAAGGAGCCCCACAATGAATTTCGGCCAGGCATTCACGTATGTTTTTGAAGATCCGGATTGGGCAAAGAAAGTGCTCATTCCTGCGTTGATTGCGATCATCCCCATCGTTGGCCAGATATTTCTACTTGGGTGGATGCTGGATATTACCCGGCGTGTCATCCAGCGCAACCCGCGCCCGCTGCCGGAACTGGACTTTGGCCGCCAGCTAGTCGACGGTCTGAAAGGCTTTGTCATCGGCTTTGTTTACGCTCTACCGATCCTGATCCTGGAAATTCCGATCATTATTGTGTCTTCCAGCATGAGCACCCAGAACTTCGACACCAATACCACCGCCGGACCGCTGGTAGCTATTGTTTCGGTCTGCTGCGGCGGGCTGATCCTGTTGTACGCGCTTCTCATGGCATTTTTCCTACCAGCCGCCTTGGGAAATTATGCCGCCAGCGGGAATCTGAGCGCGGGCTTCCGCTTCCGGGAGATTTTCGGCCTGCTGCGCGCCGCGCCCGGCGCCTACCTGCTCACCCTGCTGGGCGTCATCGTCGCCGGGTTCATCTCCGGGCTGGGCAGCATTGCCTGTGTCATCGGTGTGTTCGCTACCCTGGCCTACGCTCAGGCAATTATGGGCCACCTGTACGGGCAGGCATACCTGGAAGCCACCGGCAACAAAGGCTTAGCCCGCGCATATTAGACGGACAGACCGGTAAACCCCGAAAAATTTTTCGGGGTTTACCGGTTGTAAAAGGCGCCAGCCCCTATTCGTAAAATTCTTCAACGTGGTAAATTTCTACCTGTAGTTTCCGGCGCTGCCAGAGATCCGTGGCAGCGCCCATCTTTTGGCACAGGTGCGAAAGAAACGCGCAAGGATCAGGGATCTTTTCCCAAACCTGCGGGAGGAAGGTTGCCCGGCGGTGACCATCCCGCAAAACCACCCCATCCACATGCGCATGCAACAGGTTGGGTAAGTCTTCGGGATATTCATAGTCGAGCGTTTGGGGAAGCGTCAGGCGGGAAATTTCGATTTTAATCAGCGGGAGCTCTTCCGGCACGACCGGATGGAAGCGGTAATCGTCCAGCGCGGCAGCCGCGGCATGTTCGCAAACATCGGCTGCCAGCGCCTGGGTGGCTTCCAGCCCGCCGATACAGCCGCGCAGCTCGCCGCCGGGCAGGGTGAGGGTAACGAAGCACACCCCTTTCTCGCGCAGGGCAAGCGGCAGGTTATCCAGATCGAGCGGCGGCCCACCCGGCTGCCCCGCATTGCTGCACACAGCCAGCTCTATTGACCGGCGGGCAAGCTGGAGCAGCTGGCGGCGTTCTTCAGGGGTAAGACAGTCAGTTTGCATTGGTCACCGCCATATATAGCGAACTTATCCCAGGCTTGAAAACGTACGATTTACATATACCAGCGGAGCGTAATCCTCATCTGCCACGCTAACCTGGGCTGCTACCACTTCACCAATAAAAAGCATGGACAACGGCATACTGTGCTGGGTTACCACCCGGCAGTCGATAAAAGACAGGCCGCCGCGGATCAACGGCGCCCCAGTGACCAGGCCGAAGGTATCCAACCCAGCCATGCGGTCCACGCCCGGATCAGCCCGGCCCGCAAACCTTTCGGCCAGCGGCTGCTGAGCCGCGCTGAGCACGGTCACCGCAAACACACCGGACTCTTGCACCAGGTGACAGGTCCGCGTGTCCTGGTTCATGGTGACGGTTACCAGAGGCGGGTCAAGGGAGATGGAACCAAACGAATTTACCGTCATGCCATGTACAACGCCGGCAGAATGGCTGGTAACAATGGCCACGCCCGTAACCCAACGACGCATTGCCCGTCTGAGCTGCTCACCAGGCGGAAGGTTGGATACTGCAGGCATGGATGGATCAATCATATGGGGTCATCTTACCACGGTACTGTATGCTTGTTTATACCGTTGAACCATCGAAAGCGTCAAGAGCAATCGCCATACCAACGTTTGGCATACTTCTTGGAACGAAATCGGTTTGTTTAGCGTTCTTTTTGTACTTGCTTTTTTAAGGATACTTAAGGTACTATCATAAAAATATGAATGAAGATATCTCCTTTCCTCCCCCCGTTCCACCCCGGCGGGCCCGGGCGCGGCAGACAGGCGCCGGACAACCCGACATCATTGTGAATGATACTCTCAGCGGAACGGATAACGCCGGGCAGGGCGCAGCCCGCGCCCGAGGCCCGGCGAGATCCAGAAGTTCCGCCGGGAGCTTTAGCGTTTGGAAAGCGCTGGAGAGCGTATTTAGCGTGGCGTTACTGGTAGCGACCCTATTCACTCTTTGGACACCGGCAAATTTATTTTCGAATAATTTTTTTGACCGCATGTTTCAAGCCATGCAGGCCAAGCCCGGTGTAACCACTCTGCCAACCTCCACCGCCTCACCCCGCCCCCGCATCGGCCTGGTTGCCGGACACTGGGGAAATGGGGACGACAGCGGGGCCCTGTGCCCGGACGGGCAAACCGAAGTGGCGCTCAACCTGAAAATTGCCACCGCGGTCCAAACGATCCTGACCAAAGAAGGATATGACGTCGACCTGCTGAAGGAATTCGACCCACGGCTGACGGAATATCGCGCGCTGGCTCTGGTCTCTATCCATAACGATTCTTGCGACTACATCAACGAAGAGGCCACGGGTTTCAAAGTCGCTTCGGCCAAATCCAGCGTTTTCCCAGAAAAATCCACCCGCCTGACGGCCTGCCTGTCGCAGCGCTACCAGGCAATTACAGGTATGTCCTTCCATTACGGATCCGTCACCCGGGATATGACCGATTACCACGCGTTTAATGAGATCCACAGCGATACCACTGCCGCAATTATCGAAACAGGCTTTATGAATCTGGACCGGGATATCCTATTTAAGCGGACCGATAAGGTTGCCGAGGGGGTGGCAAGTGGAATCCTATGTTTTGTGCGGAATGAGAACGTTCCGCAAGTTCCGACTGTACAACCATGAACCAACCGCCATTGGGGGATGAAAAATATGCACTTCGCCAGGCCGTAGATGCACTGCGGCGCGGCGACCGGACCCAGGCCCGCCGCTGGGCTTCGCATGCTGCCCGGCTCAACCCGGACAGCGAGCAGCCCTGGCTGATCATGGCCTCGCTGGCATCTCCGCAGGCCAGTGTTGCGTACCTAAAAATCGCGCTGGAGAAAAACCCGGCCAGCCAACCCGCCCGACGCGGGATGCACTGGGCAATTGCCCGCCAGCGACGCAGCCAACCAGTCCAACCCGTCCGAACGCCCCAACCCGCAGCCGGGGTAACGGCAGGGGCAGCAGTAAGCGGTTTGCCGGGAGTTGTGGCGGAAGGCATCGCGCCGGTGCAGCGCCGGCCGGTCTACCGGGTGCCACCCGGCGAAGCAACCCAACGCATTCTCACCCGCCTGAAGCGCCCCGTCCGCCCGGCAATGGCCTGGGCAGTGATCCTGTTCCTGGTGGTAATGACCGGCCTGCTCCTGGTGGGTATTACCGGTACGTATGCGGTTATGGCGCGCAGCGCATCGGCGGAACGGGCCATCTCGATGCTGTTCAAGCCCAGCCTGACGCCGACTTTCACCCCAACGTATACACCGACTGCCACAGCCACGCAAACAGCCACGCCGACCGCTATCCCCACCGAAACACTGCCACCGCCAACGGAAACACCCATTCCGACCGAAACACTCGAACCACCCACCCCGCTGCCGCCCGTTCTGGAAGAGCCAGCGCCCGTGGAACCACAGCCCCAGCCCGTGGGTCTGCCAGGGGGTGTTTCAGATGGCGAGCGCTGGATTGACGTCGATTTGACCAACCAGCGCACATCCGCTTACGAAGGAGATACGCTGGTAAATTCGTTCCTCGTTTCTACCGGCACCTGGCAGCACCCCACCGTCACCGGTCAATATAAAGTGTATGTCAAATATCGTTACGCAGATATGTCTGGACCGGGCTACTACCTGGCAAATGTCCCCTACGTGATGTATTTCTATCAAGGCTATGGGCTGCACGGCACGTACTGGCACAGCAACTTTGGAACCCCCATGAGCCACGGGTGCGTCAATCTGGAAACCTCCAATGCCGGCTGGCTGTTCAACTGGGCATCGGTTGGCACGCTGGTCAACGTACACTATTGATGGGAACCTGTAAAACAGATGGACTCGCTCTTTATCCGGGAAGCGCCGGGGGTACTCCGGCTCGATCACCTGTCGCGGCGTGAATTTTTGCGCTGGACTCAAAAGGGTCTGGCAGGCCTGTTCACGCTGGCAGTGCTCGAACAGGGGATGGGGAAAGAGCGCATCGCCCCGGCCCATGCAGCGGCGGGGTTTCCCGGCAAGGCCGCCGCCGATAACGCGTTTTCCGTTGAAAACGAGGCGCCAGAAAAAGGCCGGGTGCTTGATAATACCGTTTCTATTTATAGCCGGCCTTCTTTCTCAGCGAAACTGGTGAATATGGTCTGGCGCGACCTGGTTCTGCCGATTAACGGCGTCACCATTGGGGACCAGTACCCGGTCCATAACCGCGTCTGGTATATGATCAACAACGAAGGATACACACACTCCGGCAAGGTTCAGCCGGTAGCATTGCGGAATAATAAGCCGCTGAACAGCATCCCAAAAGACGGTCTGCTCGCGGAAGTGACGGTGCCGTACACGGACGCCGTGAAGGATCCAAACCGTCCCAGTGCTTCAAAACGATTGGCCTACCGGTTATATTACAGCACAGTCTATTGGATTTTGGATGTCATTACTGACCAGGAGGGCCAGAAATGGTACAAGGTTCCAGACGACAAGTATAAGATTGAGTACTTTGTGCATGCGGAACACTTGCGCCCAATCGCACCGGAAGACCTGGCGCCCATCTCACCACACGTGCCGGTCAATGATAAACGGCTGGAGATCCGCCTGGGCGAGCAGGTGGTGGTTGCGTATGAAGGCAGCCAGGCCGTATACATGGCCCTGATCGCCAGTGGAGCGCATTTTATCGACGGCGATTACACCACCCCGACCGGCCGCTATATCACCAACCGCAAACGCCCATCCCGCCACATGGCCAGCGGAGACCTGGCTGCGCCAAGTTCCTATGATTTGCCGGGTGTTCCGTGGGTCAGCTACCTGACCTTATCTGGAATTTCTTTCCACGGCACTTACTGGCACAACGATTTCGGCAAAACGCGCAGTCACGGCTGCATCAATCTTTTACCCCAGGCCGCGCGGTGGATCTACCGCTGGTCTAACCCGGCCGTGCCGTACGGCGAACATACCTGGAGTAAAGATGAAGGCACGCAGGTGGATGTGGTGGAATAAGGAATCAAATATTATGTCACAACCTCTTTTTGGCGGATTGATTGTGGATGAATTCGGAAAACCGGTGGAAACCGGCAACGTCGGCGGCGAGCCAATGTATGTAGTGAATGATTACGGCTTCCGCCGCCATATCCCCTCCGAGCAGGTCGACCGGCAGGTGCTGCGGATGATGGCCGAGCAGATCCGGGGTCACGAGGACTTGCTGAGCGAACAAACGGCCAAGATGCTCGGGCAGGAAGATATCTTCACCCGGGCGATGATCCAGAACCAGCTCAAAAACATCGACCAACAGCTTGACCAGGTTCTGCAGACGGGCATCCCGGAAGAAGGGCGCGCGTACATGGGCATGATGGGCTTCAAGGTGGTCATTAACGTGCACGGCGAGGTGGTCAACCTGGAACAGCCGGGCATGATCGCCGGTGAAGAAGGCGACGAAGGCGAATAACTGCCCTTCCAAAAACACTTATGAAAATCTGAGAAACATTGGATATAATTCTTATATCACCGGTTTATGCTGTTTTGTACGAATTGAAGATTTTGGAGTGGAGCGATGACACCCTCAGATTTTATTGTTGATGTCTCAGAAGCCGATTTCGAATACGAAGTGCTTTCGTATTCGCTAAATGTACCGGTGGTGGTCGATTTTTGGGCAACCTGGTGCCAGCCGTGCAAAACATTAAGCCCCATGCTGGAACGCCTGACCGAAGAAGCCGGGGGCAGCTTTCGCCTGGCGCGGGTCGACGTGGACAGCAACCCCAACCTGGCGCTGCGCTACGGCGTGCGCAGTATCCCCACGGTGAAAGCCATCAGCCAGGGACAGGTAGTGAGCGAGTTTGCCGGCCTGCAGCCCGAGCTGCGCGTGCGCGATTTCCTGGCAAAACTGGCCCCGCCAAGTGAAAGCGCGCTGGCCAAAGAAAAAGCTGACAGCCTGCTGGCAGAACACCGCTGGTCGGATGCGGAAACCATTTACCGCCAGTTAGAAGAGCAGACGCAGAACCAGCCGCCCGTGCTGCTGGGACTGGTAAAAACCTTACTGGCGCAGGGCAAGAGCGGTGAAGCCTTATTCATCCTCAACTACTTCCCCGCCAGCCGGGAATATAATTCGGCCCAGTTCCTGCGCCCGCTGGCAGATGCGCTTATGAAGTACGAAAAAAATGAGCTGCCCGAGGAAAACGAGCTGGATGCCATGTTCCGCAGCAGCATCCGCCTGGCAAAACGCGGCAACTCGCTGGCAGCGCTGGACGGCCTGCTGGATATTATCCGCCAGGATAAGCGCTACCGCAGCGATAAAGCCCGCCAGGTCTTCCTGGGCATCCTTGAGCTGCTTGGCGCCGAAGACGCGGATGCTAAACAATACCGCAACGAACTCACCATGCTGTTGTTCTAAGCGGATAATTCTCAATGAACAATAATGCTGCGTCTCGTTGAGCGAAACGCAGCATTATTGTTTAATCACCAGGCTCAGGACCTGGGAGAGAATGACGCTTGCCTGACGCAGGTCGGCTTCCCCGATCTCCGCGCCGAGCTTGTTGGCCCAAACTGCCTGCGCAGATTGGATCGCCCGCAACGCGGTGCGGCCTTTTGGCGTTAGCACCAGCAGCTGCGCGCGACGATGGCTCGGGTTCTCCTCGTAAACCGCCAGTCCATCCTGCACCAACACGTCCGCCAGCCGCTGCACACTCTGGCGGGCCTGCCTCCAGCGCCGCGCGATCTGCGCCACCGACGTAGGCTCGTCTTCCACCGCAGCCAGCACCCGCCAGCGCGCACTGGTCTGCCCGGTTGGCTCAGCCAGCGCGTCTCCAGCGGCTGACAGCAAACCGTTAAGCCGGAAGATTTGGACAACCAGCTGGCTAAAGGCTTCACCAGCCTCCGTGCGCGGCGCAACTTCCACTGGAGAGCCAACATCTTCCAATCCAGACTTGACAGTATGCTGTCGTTGTGCTATTCTATTAGACATGACAGTATTATGTCATATATCGTGCGAACGTGCAAGCACTGCGCGAAAGTACGGGGGGTTCAGCGGAGCCATCCAAAAAACACTGCATCATTGTTTCGCAGCCTGCGCTGACGCGACTGGTCGTTAAAGGACCGCGGGCGCGACTGCCTAGCGTGCGTTCCGCGTAACCCCTCTTCCCTATTCCCAACCATAAAGGAACTCAGTATGCCTACCCTTACCAATACCATCCCGTCTTCCAGCACAAAACACTCAGAAACGGAAATCCGCCCATTCCGCATCCAGGTCCCCCAGGCTGACCTGGACGATCTGCGCGACCGCCTGGCGCACACCCGCTGGCCGTCCGAGGTGGCCGGCGCGGGCTGGACGCGCGGCGTCCCGGTGGAATACCTCAAGGAACTGGCGGGGTATTGGGCGACCGGCTACAACTGGCGCGCCGCGGAAGCCGAGCTCAACCAGTACCCCCAGTTCACCACCACCATCGACGGCGCGAATATCCATTTCTTGCATATCCAATCCCCCGAACCCAAGGCGCTGCCGCTGCTTTTGGCGCACGGCTGGCCAGGCTCCTTCGTGGAATTTCTGGATGTCATTGGCCCGCTGACCAACCCGCGCGCGTACGGCGGCGACCCGGCGGACGCCTTCCGCCTGGTGATCCCATCCATGCCGAACTTCGCTTTCTCTGGACCCACCCGCGATGGCGGCTGGAACTCCGGGCGCATTGCGGCGGCTTACGTGGAGCTAATGCGCCGCCTGGGCTACGAGCGCTACGGAGCGCAGGGAGGCGACTACGGCGCATTCGTCGCGCCGGAGATGGCCAAAGCCGGAAAGGAGCATGTGGTTGGCGTGCATGTCAACGCGGCCACGTACGGCTTCATTCCCTGGGGCCAGGTTACCGAGGAGGAAATGAAAACCTTCAGCGATGTGGAAAAAGCGCGCCTGGCGCGGCTCAAGAACTACTTTACCGAAGGCAATGGGTATTTCCAGATCCAGTCCACCCGCCCGCAGACCATCGCCTACGCGCTGAACGACTCACCAGCCGGGCAGTTGGCCTGGATTTTCGATAAGTTCAAGGAGTGGACCTTCCCGTCCGCCGCGCTGCCGGAACAGGCCCTCCGCCGCGACCGGATGCTGACCAACGTGATGATTTACTGGCTGACCGGCACAGGCGCATCTTCTGCGCAGCTCTATTATGAGAGCATGCACACGAGCGCCCGGACATCCGCGCCGCTGACCACACCCACCGGGGTGGCAGTATTTGCCGAGGATGTCGCCATCCGCCGCTACGCGGAGCAGGGTTACAACATCGTGCACTGGTCGGACTTTGAACGCGGCGGTCACTTCGCCGCCATGGAAGTCCCGGATTTATTCACCGGGGATGTGCGCGCGTTCTTCAAAAAGGTGCGTTGATTTAAAGAAATACAGGGGTCAGAAACGGCGCGAGTGCATTTTCTGACCCCTGTATATTTACTTTTCCGGCTTAAAGTCCAGCTCCTTGCTCAGTTTCTCCACCAGCGTGCTGAGCACTTTTACCCGCGCGTAGCGTTTGTCGTTACCCTCGACAATGGTCCAGGGAGCGGTAATCGTGCTGGTCTTGAGCAGCATCTCGTTGACCGCCTCTTCGTAGCGATCCCATTTCTCGCGGTTGCGCCAGTCTTCATCCGTTAGTTTCCACTGGCGCAGCTTATCCGCCGAACGATCCTCGAACCGGCGCAGCTGCTCGTCTTTGGTGATGTTAATCCAAAACTTGAACAGGATGGTGCCAAAATCGACCATCTGGTGTTCGAACTGGTTAATTTCGCGGTAGGCGCGCTTCCAATCCTGCTCGCGGCAAAAGCCCTCGATGCGTTCCACCATCACCCGCCCATACCAGGAGCGATCCAGGATGGCAATCTGACCCGCCTCGGGCAGGCGCCGCCAGAAGCGGTACAGATAATGATGAGTCTTGTCCTCTCCCTGCGGGGCGGCGATGGAATAGACCACATACCCGCGCGGGTCGAGTTTCTCGCTAACCCGCTTAATCGCGCCGCCCTTTCCGGCGGCGTCCCAGCCTTCAAACAGGATCACCACCGGGCGCTGCTGCACGTACACCTGGTAGCCAAGCTGCGCCATCGCCACCTGGTTGAGCACCAGTTCTTTTTTATATTCTTCCTGGTCCAGTGAAACAGTCATATCCACTTTGGAAAGCATGCCGCACCTCCTTACCAGTCCCGCGAAACGGTTTCCGAACCCGTCCTGGTTTCAACTGTTTTCTGGTCGCCTTCATGCGGTAGTGCAGTTTCGGAAGGCGGCTCAGGTTGGACCGGTTGGACGGCTTCTGGCTGCTGCTCTTTCAGTGCATCCTCCGGCAGGCTCGCCTCTGGCGGGCTTCCCACATGTGCCTGACCCGGATCGAGTCCATATCCGGCTCGGAAGCCGTACCCGGCTCCGCCTCTTCTTCCCCGGTGCCAATCTGCAAACGTTCTTCCAGCGCGTGGATGATGGTTTCATACACCTTGATATATGTATGGCGTTTATCGGTCGCCTCAACGATCGTCCACGGGCCCCACTCCGTTTCCGTCCGTTCGAGCATTTCCTCATAGACCCGCAGCCACTTTTTATAGCGCTTGTGATTGCGCCAGTCCTCGTCCGTCACGCGCCAGGCATTCAGCCGGTCGGCGGTCAGCTTTTCGAAGCGTTTGCGCTGCTCCTTCTTTTTGATGTGCAGGAAGAATTTCAGGATCAGGGCGCCGTCATCGCTCAGGTTGCGCTCGAAGTCGACAATGTCTCGGTAGGCGAGCTCCCATTCTTGTTTTTTTACCAGTTTCGACATACGTTCCACCAGCACTCGCCCATACCAGGAGCGGTCGAAGATGGCCCATTCTCCCCGGGCTGGGATTTTGAGCCAGAAACGCCACAGCCAGGGGTGCTTCTTCTCATAGGTGCGGGAAGCACGGATGGGATAAATTTTGTACCCGCGCGGGTCGATCGGGTCGGTGAGTTTATGGATAGTCGTGCCTTTTCCGGCAGCGTCCCAGCCTTCGAAAAGAATGATCACCGGAACCCCGGCCGACCAGCTGGCCTGCTGCACCCGGTATAACCGGTCAGACAAGTCCGCCATGCGCTTCTTATAGGTTGCTTTATCAATCTTTTGGGTAAGGTCAATGTTTTCAAGCATATTCAGTGACCCTTTCACAGGAGGTTAGGAAGTCGATGCGTGCGGCGAGAGCGAACGAATCGACCACGGTGAGCAGCACCTGCGTAAAACAATCCAGGAAATTGCATCATTGATAAAGATTGTAGGGAAATCGGCGCCAATAATCAAGCTTAATGAGGGATTTTCCCCGGCCCGCTTTGGGAATCTTCCGACTTTCCCAGACCCATCTAGACCATTATCATGCCATTTCAGGAGAAGAAATTGTGCAGCACACCGCTGACGCCTACCATAACAGCCCCATCGTAGAAGAACGGTGTGCTGCAATTTCGGAGGTTTGATAAAATGACAGTTCCCTATCGTCCCGAGAATCCCCACCCGACCGCGAAGAACGCGTGGAGGTGGTTAACCAACCGGGTGAATACCAGCAGCGGCACGTGGTGCGTAATACCGCCGCCGAGCAGCGGTTGTTGATATCCCGCGTCACGCAAGTGCTGTGGCTTCTGTTTGGCTTTTTAGAGGCGCTGATCGGCATCCGCATTGTGCTCAAGCTGATCGGGGCAAACCCGGCCGCATTCTTTAGCCAGATCATTTTTGGGGTAACCGAAGTATTCTTATGGCCTTTTAGCGGCTTGCTCTCCAACCCAACGGTGGGCGCGTTCCAGCTCGAGGTTACCTCGATTATCGGCATGATCGTGTACGCGCTGATCGCCTGGGGGCTGACGCGCCTGCTGTGGGTGTTATTCTACCGCCCGGACACATCCACAGTCACCACGTACCGCGAAGAGCGCTATTAGAACCTATAAAATCATTGCGTTGTTTGCGTCATCAAATCGTGCCGCAAACAACGCAATGATTATTTTAATTCCAGGCTCAATATCCTCTGGCTGCTCAATCGTACCGGGGCAAAATCAGAGTCCCCGCTCACGTTTTGGGCCCACAACCCGCTCTCGCTGCTGTAAATCAACCAGCCGTCTTTTACCGCCCAGTCAATCAGCGCATCTTCCGAAAACGCCAGGGTGTCCATCAGGCCGTCTTTTGGATTAAAGGTGACGAAAGAAGCCTTATCGTGGGTCAGCAGGTCATATTGGACGAAGGCGAATAGCAACCGGCCATCCGGCAGCCACACGATTCGGCCAGTGGCCTCCGGCGTGGGGAAGGTGTAATCAGGCAGCGATTTGCGCATTCCCGCACCGGGGACGATAAGGTCCAGGATGAACAAGTTGGCATGTTCCATCTGAGTGTTCGGGTCCGTCTGGGTGGCAATCAGCGCCAATTGCCTGCCATCCGGCGCGATAGCCATCGCCTGCACATCGTCCCACCCGGAAAGGACCCGCATGGTAACCGGCCCAGTCAGCGTGCTCCAGTGAATGGAGACCAGGGTTACAGAACGGTTCCGCCCAGTGGTTTCAGCCAGATAGATGGTTTTGCTGTCTGGCGACCAGACCGGGCGAACCCGCTCAGAAGGCGAATCGATGGGGAAGATGCCTAATACACCTTCCTCCCGGCCAATCACCGCCAGGCGCGGTACATCGCCCTCGTAGCGCAGCGCCGCCATCACCTTGCCATCCGGGGACCAAACCGGGCAGCCATAGGCCGGCGCTAACCCACCCACCACCGGTTGAGCCTTCGGAATCGCCAGCGCCGGGTTGCCGCCATCCGCGTCCATGAGGAAGATGCCGCTTGGGTACTCTTTATAGGACCAGTAAGCAATCTTCTGCCCGTCCGGCGACCAGGTGGGGCAGTCGTTATGGGTATCGTCCGGAACAAGTACCACACTCACGCCATCCGCACCCATGCGGGTAATCGCAAAGCCCTGGCTAAGCTCCGCGTCCTGCTCGGCCATCAGCATCGATTCGGTGACTGCCAGCGGCGGCAGGGATTGAATGCGGGGACTTTCGATTGGGCCGGCAGCCTGGGGTTGGATATGCAGCGATTCAGCGGAGGGCCGCAAGCGGGGAACGGTTACCAAATCTGCGGGTAAGCCCACCAGTCGTTCGATCTCCGGCGCGGCGGAATACCCTAAGGGGGAATTGCGGATGGCGTAGATGCCTGGTTCTCCAACCGGCTTCCCGGTGCCGGGGTCGGCCAGGCGACCGGCCACCGCCAGCCAACGTGTTTTTGAAGCCCCTTTTGAGTCCCAGCTGGCGCGCTCTAAATTTCCATCCACACACAGCCCGGGCATATCACTGGGGGCAGTCTGATTATTGTTAATGGCATTGACCAGGTGAACCGTCCAACAGCTGGTATTATGGCTATCCTGGAGTGTGCCAAGCAATGATCCTCCGGGCATGCTGCTGATCGAGCGAAAAGCGGTCCCGCCGGACGCCCGGTCGATTATGTGGCTGACTTTATCCACAAAGATTTCGCGATAGTTCGGGCCGATCACCGGGGAAAGCCGAATCTGGTCGGCGAGCGCCCCATTTCCCTGGGAGACCTGGCCCTGCGCCAGGTACGCCAGACTGCCGCCGCCTAACGCCCAGTCGAAGGCCCCCTGCGGCCCGGCCGTTCGGCCATCATCAAACGCGCCTTCTTCCGTCGCCAGGCCGTACCATCCATCAAAGGACCAGCCGTCGGCAATATTATAAACACTGCGCGCAGTAGCCAGCAGCGGTTGGTTGGGTGAGAACAACATTTTTTCGGCCATATTGCGCGTACCGGGCAGGCTGACCGCGACGCCGCCGGTGATGGGTACCAGGTACCCCCAACGGTCGCCGTTTTGCGCCAGCCGCCGCCCGATCAGGGCAATCCAATGTCCATCCGCGGACCAGGAGAGCGGGCCCTGCCAGTCGATGCCTGATTCGGCGGTTAGCTGCGTCAGGCGCGTGCCCGCTACGCTGATCACATACACCTCGCGCTTGCCGGTGCGGTCGGAGAGAAAGGCAATCCACTCCCCATCCGGCGACCAGATCGGGTCGCTGTCTTGGGCAGGTGACTTGGTCAGGTTGGAGAGGTCCGGGGTGGAAGAACCGGTGCTGTTGAGCAAGAAAATGTCGGCATTGCCGTTTGCGCTGCCGGTCTGATTGTTTTCAAAAAGCACCAGGCCGCGAAAGCGCAGGTGTGGGGTGGGGGTGAGCGACGGCAAGACGATAACCGGCGTCGAGGTTGGGGCCGGGGAGAAAACTTGCGTCTTCCACTGCAAGCCGACCACAGCAATCAAGAACAACAGGCCAGAAAGCGCAACCAGGACGCGGCGCGAGCGCCGGCGGCGGGCGGCGCGCTGGGCCAGCACCTGGCGTGGAAGGTCCGCCGTGGGGCTGCCAACCTGGTTCCAATGCTGGTGCAGCACGCGGCGCAGGTCCCTTCCCAACACACCCATGCGCGCCTGATGCGCCCGGCACTCCGGGCAGCCCTCCAGGTGCGCCTGAAGCGCCGCCCATTGTTCATCGGGCAGGCGCCGGTCTTCAATTTCCCGGATCAGATAGCGCGCTTGCTTGTGTGAAATTTCGATCATTTTACAAAGTGATCAGCCACTCAGTGAACAGTCGATCAGGAAGGGCGGGTATCCTTGCCCGCCAGCGTTGATGGCCAACGAACGAAGGGGGTACCATTCCCGCTCCATTATCGCACCAATAGTAGATCTCCCCACGTGGTGGGGTCGGTCAGATGCCTGCTCGAGACGTTGGAAACCATGGACTGCTGCACGTTGTTGTTCGCATCATCGTTGTCGTTGACGGAAATAGAAAAACCATAATGCCGGCCGCCGGCCGGGGTGATCTCAAAAACGTTCCAGGGAATGGCGGCCTCCACCCGGTACAACCCCGCCTCCAGGCGCGAGCCAATGCGTACATTGGTGCGCGCTCCGGCGATGTTGCTGGGGAACCACAGGTAGGCTTCTTTGGTCCCGTCAGGGTCGGGGCGGCCGGGAGAAATGCCCAGTTGAAAATCGTCCGGGCTGAGCTGGGTGTAATAAAAATCCTCTTTGAGATTGGTATCCAGCAGCAGCTCCAGCCCGTCGCCTTTGTAAATGTCCGCGCCAGTGGCATTCTGCACGTACACATCGTCGCGCACCTTGACCGCGATATAGAGATTATTGTCATCCCAGCCAATGTGGAAGGAGGAAGCCAGGTCGGTATCATTGGTCCAATTGTTATTGCCATACACCACCGCATTGGCCGGATATTCCGTGGTGATATCCTTCCATTCGCTCCAGTCGCCATCGATGGCAGGCGGCGTGGACAGGTACTTCGCCACAATCGCCGAGCGCGGGCGAATGTCGGGGACGGTAGCGGCCGGCTGTGGAGGCGGTGTATTCGTCCGCGTGGGGTTGGCGGCAGGCGGGCGCGTGTTGGTTGGAACCGGGGCCCGAGTTCGCGGTGGAGTTTCCACCGCTGCTGCTGGTAGCAGCGCCACCCCTAGTGGCGGTGACTATGGGCGGCAGGCTCGGAGTAACTGAGTTTTGTTGGGTGATGGAAAACAACGCGGTAAGGGTCTGGTTGGGGGCGGGCAGCCGCGTGGGGGCCCCTTGGATGGCCTGCCCAGGCAGGTTGCAAGCCAGCTGAACGGCAAGTAGCAAAATGACTGCCGCGAGCGGGCGGTTTTTATTCCTCATCGATCCTCCTATCGGCGCGCGTGAGCTTATGACTCGATTATAATGGCACGAGCGAAGCGAAACAAGAACTATAATTAGGACATGAGAGAAGCTCGCACGCCCCGCTCAAGTGAAATTTCCCCACCCCCGGCCGGCGCATTTCTCCAAAACCTGGATGTGCGGGTGGTGGTGTTCTCCCTGCGCGATGAACGGCTGCAAGTTCTGCTCGCTCAAAACCAACCCGGTCCACTGCCGGAGCAGGGCTGGGAACTACCCGGCAGCCGTGTTCCAATGCAGCAATCGCTGGAGGAGACCGCCACCGACCAGCTGGTCTGCCTGACCGGGCAGCGCGAGGCATACCTGGAGCAGTTGTATACCTATGGAGAGGCCAGCCGTCGACTGGACAGGCCGGGCGTGCGGACTCGGCGGATCGAAGCGATCCGGAGGATCGAGGTGATCCGGCGGATCGAGGCGATCCGGCGGATCGAAGCGATCGGGCGGATCAAGGCGATCGGGCGGATCACGAGCGGCTGGTGAGCGTGGTGTATTTCGCGATCATCCCGGCCGGTGCGGCCTACGCGCGCGCAGCCGTTGTAGATCAGGACGGCTGCCGGGCAAAATGGTTCCCGGTCGAACCACTGCCCCGGCTGGTTCTGGATCATCACGATATTTTGATGTACGCGCTGCGCCGCCTGCGCTATAAACTGGAATATACCGCCGTGGGTTTTCAACTGCTGCCTGAACAGTTCAGCTTGAGTGAGCTGCAAAAAGTGTATGAGATGATCCTCGGCGAGAAGTTGGATAAGCGCAATTTCCGCCGCCGCATCTTACAGTCCGGCTTCATCGAGGAAACCATCCATCTGCGCTCCGGCGAGGGCCGCCCGGCGCGCCTGTTCCGCTACCAGCCGGATGCCGTGGCGGAGGTAAAAGCCAGAAGGTTGTTCCCATGAGAGATGGAATGCTGGAATCAGGAGGGTACCCATGAAGGTGGCAATCATTGGTTCAGGAATGGCCGGGCTCACGGCGGGAGCAGCCCTGGCCAGCAGCGGGCATACGGTAACCGTGTTCGAGCAGGCGCCTTTCCCCGGCGGCGTGACCGCGCCATACGAACAGGACGGCTTTCGCTGGGATTTGGGTCAGCTCCTGGTCGAAGGGTTTGGCCCCGATGAGCCGGTGGGGATGATCCTGCGGGAACTGGGAGTGCTGGATCGCATTCAGGTGCGCAAAGACGAACGCGGCTACGTGTTCCCGGACTTCGAAATCAAGCGTCCGGAAGTCTACAGCGGCCCGCTGTGGCGCATGGACCGCTTGAAAAGCCTGTTCCCGGAAGATACCCGCGGGCTGGATCGCTACTGGAAGGATTACCTGCGCTTTGCCCGCCTGATGACCTGCGCGCGTAAGATTGATCAAAATCAAGGCTGGCAAGCGCGGACCTGGCAGGCCCGCCTGGCTGCCAGCCTGCTGCCCTTTATGTCGCGTAAGGATTGGAACGTCACCCGCTTGATGAACAGCTACTTCAAATCGGAAAGGTTGAAGATGGTATTCATCTCCATCCTGGCCGATTTTTTCACTCCACCCAGCCAGTTCACCGGTTTGGGCGTGTTTGCCCTGAACCAGGAGACCTCCTTCGAGCGGCGCATGCCCAAGACCCTGGCCCCTGGCGCGGAACAGCTCTACCATTACAGCGTGCTGGGCGGCATCGGCACGCTGGTGCAGGCCCTGGTGCAGCGCATCACCGAAAGCGGCGGTCAGGTATGGACCGACTGCGCGGTGAGCCGGATTGTGGTGGAGAATGGGCGGGCGACGGGTGTTGTGGATGGAGAGGGCTGTTTCATCCCTGCCGACGCTGTGATCGCGTCTGGTGGGGCGCAGGAGGTATTTTTCAACCTGGTGGGCAAGCCACACCTGCCGCCTGGTCTCATCCAGAAAGTAACCCTGCTGCCGCTGATGGATTCGGTGTTTATGGTGCATTTGGGATTGGATATGGACCCAACCCCATACGTCCACGGGGTTTGCACATATTTTTACGGCACCTACGATCTGGAAGGCGCGATTACGCAGGCCAGGCAAGGCCAGTACCACAAAGGCAAGGATGGTTTCGTGGTCCACGTACCCACGCTGCATTCGCCCCAACTGGCTCCGCCTGGGCAGCACGCGCTGACCATTTATACCATCTGCCCGGACCGGCTCCGAAACGGCGAATGGGAGGAAAGCAAGGAGCGTTACGCCGACCGCCTGGTGGAATATGCCGAGGAGCGCATCCCCAAACTGCGCGAGCACACTCGCACGCGCGCGATCTTGACGCCGGACGATTTCCGCGCGCGAACGCATACCCATCACCACGCTTTTGGGGGCACCGCGCCCGTGATGGGCGCGCCAAAGATCCCGCACAAAACCTCCATCGAGGGCTTGTGGTTTATCGGCGCGCAGAGCGAGAGCGGCGGCGGGGTTAACAACGTGATCACAGGCGCGTACCGGACGGCGCGGCGCTTGAGCGACGAGAAGCGCTGAGCCAACCCGGTGCTGAATGAAAATTGGCGCAAAACAGGGGGCGGTCAGGCAATGAGGATCCATCCGCGCATGCTGTGGGCGGCTTTTATTCGCGTGCTGATCGGGCTTCTGCTGATCGTGCTTTTTATTTCCCTGTACCTGGCGCTCAACCCGAATGCGCTGGGGGCGATGCTAATCTACTGGCCCGGGCATGTCACCCTCCCGGAACTGGGCCCGGTCCCGCCGCCGCCGTTGATTTCCGCGCCGGCTGGAGAAATTCCGGTTGGGCTGGTGGCTTTCTCCGGGGAATACGGCGGCCAATCCTTTGCGTGCGGTTTCCTGCTGCAGCTTGAGAATGGCCGGCGCGTGGGTCTCAGCACCGCACACGCCGCTCCCGCCATAAAGCCAGGCGCCAGCCCGGTATTTCTCGCCCCGGATGGAGCTCTGGCAGCGCATCTCAATGGGCAAATCAAGCGCGGCAGGATCTTCCGCCAGGATCATTTCACCACGGACTATGTACTGTGGTCTGTTGCCGGTGACCTCCCATCTGAAATGTTCCTGACGCCCGATCCGCGCGGACAAGGCCAGCCGGGCGAGCGCGTGCTGGTATTTGGGCGTTTCATGACTGCAGACGGCAGCTCGCGAAGCTGGCCGGGAGTGGTGATGAAGGTTTCTCCGGAAGCCACCTGGATCCAGCTGGAAGAAACCATCAACCCCAACGGTTTTAGCGGCTGCCCGGTCGTCAGCCAGCACACTGGCCAGGTAATCGGCATGGCCGTGGCCGGCTCGCGCAAAGCCCCTACCCTGATGGGCCTGCATCCCATCGGTTCGCTGGTGAGAGAAGGCGCGGGCGGCATTGGAGGAATGAATGATAGCTCCGATGATCGCTTATTAAAAGTGGCGCGACCAGCAGATGCAGGACCCAGAATTTATTGCCGAGCTCGAAAAACTTGAGCCAGCATATCCAGTGGCTCGCCTGCGGATAAAAACCGAATCACAAATCAGGCGTTACTGTATTTTCCTGGTAAATATACTGATACTCTCAATGTGGTACGTCTGCGGGAACATATCGAAGGGCTGGACACTTTCGAGGGTATACCCGGAGGCCAGGAGGCGTTTGGCGTCCCGCGCCAGGGTAGCCGGGTCGCAGGAAACATAGGCCAGTACAGGCGCGCCCATTGCCACCAGCGCGTCCAGGGCGGGCAGCGCCAGACCGGCGCGGGGCGGGTCGACCAGGACGGCATCCGGATGGAGATCCAGTGCAGGGAGGATTTCTTCGGCCAGGCCCTCGTAGAGCTCAATGTGATCGAATTCGTCCAGGTTGACCGTAAAATCATCCACCGCGGAAGCGGCCGATTCCACCGCCACCAGCCGGGCGACTTTGGGCGCCAGAAAAGCGCTGAACAGCCCCACCCCGGCGTACAACTCAAGTAGAAAGGCATTCGCGGGAAGCGGAAGCCGGTCGAGCAGGTAGCGGACCATATTTTCGGCCTGGCCGGTGTTTACCTGGAAGAAGGAACCGGCGGAAACGCGAAAAGCCCGCCCCAGCGCCTCCATGATTAAAAAATCCTCGCCCGCCAGCACCAGCGGAGCGTTCTCCTCAAAGCCGCCCGGGCCAACGAAAACGGCGCTGATGGGCAGGTCCACGCTAAACTCGGGCGGCACCGGGTCATTCGACTCCATTACCATCAGCAAATCATCCTCAGCCCCGGCGCGCAGTTGGATTCGCTCCAGCCCGGGGACAACCCCCTGCTCGGGGTCGGAGAAGTCGAGCCGCGGCCAGATTTCATCGATGGCCGGTTCGCATAAAAGGCACTGTTCCGCCGGCGCCACCACATGCGACCCGGGTTCCTGGAAACCGGGCTTTCCTTGCGGCGACAGATGAAACTGGACGGTATTGCGGTAGTGCCATTCCTTCGGTGAAGGCTGCATTGCTTCCACCGGCGGGGCTTCGAATCCGGCTATACGCATCAGTTGGTCCCGCAGAATGGCGGTTTTATAGCGCAGCTGCGCTTCGTACCCGATGTGCTGATAGTGGCAGCCGCCGCAGGCGGCAAAATTGGCGCAGTGCGGTTCTACGCGCTCTGAGGAGGCTGTGAGCACCTCCACCAGCGCTCCGCGTGCGAAGCTTTTCTTTTGTTCCGTCAAACGCACGCGCACCCGCTCTCCCGGTATCGCATACGGCACAAACACTGCCCGGCCATCCGGCAGCCGTCCCAGCGCGTCGCCCCCATAGAGCAAGGTAAGAATATCAATATCAAAAGTTTCCTGATTGGACATGCGCTACCCCATCCATCCCTTATTGGACAATCTTATTTTGTTGATTATACAAAGGAATCGAAGAAGATTGGTTCAACCTTTTAACACGAATGACGCGAATGCGCGCAGGGCGCGAAGGCGCGCAGGGCGCGAAACGAATAACACGAATATGAATTTTCAGATGCATCCTGGTTTAAGGCCTATCCCTACGCTTTGAATAGGAAAACTCCCCATTAGCAAGGGTATCAGCGCATCGATATATTAAAGCTTGGGAACTATGTTTTTATCGAAGCCCGGCCTGGTGAAGGCCATACTTTCAACTGGGGGAACAAATGAGTTGCAGAAAGGAGAAACTGCATGGGTAAACTGTCTTCATTACTTTGGGGTGCAGCCATCGGCGCTGGGCTAATGTATTTTTATGACCCGCAGAATGGCAACCGCCGCAAAGCCATGTTCCGTGACCAGGTCTATCATATGCGCAGCCGGGGGGACGAAGCGCTGGATATCGCAGTAAACGACTTGCGCAACCGCGCGAAAGGCTTGCTGGCCGAAGGCATGTCGATGGTCAGCGGAGAAGATGTGCCAGACCAGGTCGTTGAAGCGCGGGCCAAATCACGCCTGACGTTCTTCACCCGCCATCCAGGCGCCATCAATATCGCGGTCCAGGAGGGGAACGCGATGCTTAGTGGGGATGTTCTGGCCGATGAGGTGGACGGCATCTTGCAAGGGCTCAACCGCGTGCGGGGGATTCGGAACGTCGAGAACAACTTGCGCGTGCATCAGGAAGCCGGCAATATTCCCCACCTGCAAGGCGAAGGTTGGCTGCCCGGTCAGAGCGGACAGTGGGCGCCCTCCACACGCTTATTGGTGGGAATGGGCGCGGGCTACCTGATGCTGTACAGCATTTTCCGGGGTGGGCTGGTAGGTTTCTTTGCCCGCCTGGGCGGTCTGGCGCTTGGCACGCGTGCGCTGACGAATATGGACATGGGGAAAATCACCGGGATGACCCAGCAGGGCGACGCCATGCGCGTGCGCAAGGGCATCCAGATCCATGCCCCGGTGGAGGAGGTGTACACGCTCTGGTCAAATTTTGAGAACTTCCCCCGCTTTATGTCCAATGTGGACGCGATCCACAATCAGGGAAATAACCGCTCGCATTGGGTGGTGAAAGGCCCGGCCGGGACGAAGGTTGAGTTCGACGCGATCGAAACCCAAAATATCCCCAACGAGCTGATTGCCTGGGAAACTACGCCCGAACTCGCAGGTGAAACACCAGGGCCAGGTCCGTTTCCGCGAAAGCGGCCAGGACAGCACCCAGGTATACGTCAACATGTCCTATACCCCTCCGGCAGGCGTAGCCGGTGCGGCAGTCGCCGCTCTGTTTGGCAAGGACCCCAAGTCCGAAATGGACTCTGACCTGGCGCGCATGAAATCCTTGCTGGAAAAGGGCAAAACCCGGGCTTCCGGCAAAAAGGTAACCCGCGAAGAGGTAATGCCGGTAACCGGCCGAGGCGGCCGGCCCAGCAGCACGCGCTCTGAACACGAAACCAGCTACCAGAGCAGTGGTTTCCGGGAAGGCGAAAGCAGCCAGCGCGATCGCGGATCGAACGGCGAGATGGAAATGGGCGGGACCGCCATGGACAGCGACACCAGCAGTAGCGGCGGCGCCACAGGTAGTGGCGGCGCCAGCAGTAGTGGCGGCCCCACAGGTAGTGGGGGCGCTGGACCGATGATCCCACCCGGGGAATAAAGACACCAGGAGGTGAGAAATGTCACCCGAAAAGAAAGGATCAACTCGCAGCGAACCGACGCGCAGCCAGCAAAATGAAAAGGACCGCTCGCGCGGTCAGGAAAAGGTTGGGGTACGCGGCGGCAGTACTGCCGGCGGCAGCAAAGCGACCGGCAATAAGAGCAGCAAGAGCAAGCAGCCGCCTGCCTCACGGTTGGCAGCCGGGAAAAGCGACCGTACAACCGACCATGAGATCATCCAGCGTTGGGTAGAAGAGCGCGGGGGCAGCCCGGCGGCGGTAAAGGCTGCCGAAAAAGGAGACGACCCGGGCCTTTTGCGCATCAATTTCCCTGGCTACAGGGGTGAAGACCGGCTGGAGGATATCACCTGGGATGAATTCTTTAAGAAGTTCGATGAGAAAAAGCTGGCATTTCTCTATCAGGATGAAACCAGGGATGGCGAAACAAGCCGTTTTTGGAAATTCGTATCTCGTGAAAACGAGAAATAGAAGGAGGATGTCTCGATGGGTACTCGTTACTTTGCTTTGATATTTGGGATTATTTACCTGTTGGTTGGGCTCCTGGGATTAATTCCTGGCCTGCTCACCCCAACCAGCATGCCAGGTGTGACGGTGAATGTACTGAGCGGCAACCTGCTCGGGCTATTCCCGGTCAACATTGTCCATACGATCGTACACCTGCTATTGGGTCTGTGGGGCGTGATCGCTTATCGCAGTTTTGATGCGTCGCGCTCGTACGCGCGCGTGGCCGGGATTATCTTCCTGGTGCTGTTCGTCTTTGGGTTGATCCCTGGGCTGAACACGCTGTTTGGCCTGGCCCCCCTGAGCGGCTCGGACATCTGGCTGCACCTGGTCTCGGGCATCATTGCACTCTACTTCGGTCTGACAGCCCGCACAATGGTTGATACAACCAATACAATGCCTCCGCCGGCAATGTAAATTTTCCCGGCAGGCTGCCCGCCGGAATACTGTGATGATCGTATCCCATCTGGTATGGGGAGCCCTGATCGGACTGCTGGCGAGCCTGATCAGCCAGCGGATAAACCGCCGGGTCAACCCCGGATAAATCTTCCATACCCCGTTATGCGAAGCGAAAGAATCGCAACAACCGAAAGGAGAAAGATGAAACCAAAGCTTAAACCGATCAATGAACAGGTCGTCGTTTTACTTGGCGCAACCAGCGGAATAGGGTTGGAAACCGCCTTCCAAATGGTCGAGAAAGGCGCAACCGTTGTTATCGTTGGACGCAGCCAGGAAGGCCTGAATGATGCGCTGGACCAGGTGCGCTCGCATGCCGAGGCCAGCCGGATGGCGATAAGCCGCGGGCGGAACGGCCACACCCAGTTGGGCGTTATCGGCGACGAGAGCGGGCAGTTCGCCTCCGAAGTAACCAGTGCGACCATGACCGAGATTCCAGACCAGGTCATCGGGCTAGAAGCCGACGTGACCAATTTCGAGCAAATCCGCTCGGTCGCCGAACAGGTAGTACAGCGCTTTGGGCGACTGGATACCTGGGTAAACCTGGCGGCGGTTTCGGAGTGGGCGCTGTTTGAAGACACCACCCCGGATGAATTCCACCGCATTATCGAGGTGAACCTGCTTGGGCAGGCGTATGGCGCCATGGCCGCGCTGCCTTATTTGAAACAGCAAGGCGGCGGGGCATTGATTTTTGTGTCCTCGATGGAAGGGCGCGTGCCCATCCCGTACCACAGTGCCTATAACGCCTCCAAGCACGGCATTTTGGGCCTGGCGGAAACCCTGCGCCAGGAGGTGAAGCACACCGGCGTGCCAGTCAGCATCACCGCCATTTTGCCGGCCTCGATCAATACTCCCCTGTTCGAAAAATCTCGCACCAAGATGGGCGTCGAACCTGAACCCCTGCCGCCGGTATACGGAGTTCGCATGGCCGCCAAGGCTATCGTCTTTGCCGCGGAGCATCCCGCCCGCGAGCTAATCGTCGGCGACGCGGGTTATATGATGAACTTTATGCGCCGCCTGGCCCCCACCTTGACGAACAATTTTATGGGCGCCAGCGGGTTCCGCATGCAGCGTTCGAACGAGCCAAAGTCGGCCCAGGCCCCGGATAACCTGTACCAGCATATCAGCGGGTATGAACAGGCGCAGGGCGAATATATGGCCAAACCTTTCAGCGTGATTACCTGGTTCTCCACCCATCCCAAGGCGCGCATGGCCTTATATGGTACGCTTCTGGCGGGGGCCGGCGCGTTGGTCGGCTGGCGAGTGGTTTCCATACGGAATCAACGCCGCAGCTGGCGCTACCAGCTGCCACGCCGGGCGCGGAAATTCTACAAAGAAGCCAGCAAGACTACCGGGAAGGTTTTCCAGGACGCCAGCAAGGCTTTTGTTGCCATGCCCGTCGTCTCCAATCTGCCCGGCATTCGCCAGCGCTCCTTCATGGACCGGATGGCGAACTCGTTTGTGGGCTGGTGGGCCGCGCTGACCTCGCTCAGCCTGCCGTTTATCAGCCGGCGCAGGTCATTCACGCAGCGCGTTTCGGACCGCATCCCGGAGGTGCATATTAGCGCTCCCTGGAACGGCGGAAAAAAGATGGCCAAACAAGCCGTCCGGCAGAGCAATAAGGCCATAGATCTGGTGGATAAGCGCGTAAAAAAGGCTCAAAAACGCGCCGAAAAAGCCATGGACCGCCTGGATGAGAGCCGAAAAGAAACCGTGAAAGCGGTATCCCGCCGAATTCCATCCCGCAGCGACATAAGGGATATGGCGAAGCGCGGGCAGGTAATTGAACGACGGCGGTCGTTCATCGAAAAGGTGCCTTTTGGCGAGCGGCGCAAGTCGATCGTTGAGAAGATGCCGTACAAGAAATAGCAGGTTAATATGTAGAAGTACAACCTGTTGTATAAGCAGGTACCGGGTTGGGGTCTGTGGCGGCTGTCGCCACAGACCCCAACGTTTTCAACAGTTTCTTGATATCATAGGGAGCATGGTACGCCGTAGCCTCATTATGCTAATGCTGCTCATCCTTTTCCTGGCAGGCTGCGAGCAGGCGCCCAGCGGCTCTGCGCCGTTAGAAACCAACCTGCCCATCCCGTCTTTATCTCCAACTCCCCTGCCCACGCGGAGTGCCGCAACTACCCCAACTTCTTCCCCATCCCCTGACAAGACTCCATCCCCCACTCTGACCCGTACCCTGGCTCCAACGGCAACTTTGCTGCCCAGCGCGGTAGTAAAAGGCATGTATGGCTACGGCCAGCTCCAGGCGCTCTCCTGTGAAGCCCGTTCGGCAGCAGATTGGGCGCGCCATTTTGGAATCACGATCCATGAGATGGAGTTTATGGGGCGCCTGCCAAAATCGCAAAACCCAGAGGAAGGTTTCGTTGGCAGCCCAAAGGGCGCCTGGGGATCGATACCGCCGGAGGCGTATGGCGTTCACGCCGGGCCGGTCGCGCAGGTGCTGAAAGGCTACGGCGCCCAGGCCAGGGCCATGCGCAATATGGGCTTTGAAGATCTGCGGGCCGAGATCGCCGCGGGCCGACCGGTGATCGTATGGGTCACGGGGCACGTGGCGCCGGGCGAGCGCTCCGCCTACCGGCTGGAAGGGAAAAGCATTACCGTGGCGCGTTACGAGCATACGGTCATTGTGATCGGCTATGACATGAAGAATGTCGAAATCTTGGACGGGAAGACGGTCTATAAACGGCCCATCGAACGGTTCCTGCAATCCTGGGATCCCCTGGAGCATATGGCCATTGTGTGGCAAGAAAGGGATTGGCGCGGGTGGAGATGACTGCATGCCGCGCAAGGGTTCATTTTCTGGGGGCGGAGGGCCTGCCCCGGCCCAGATGACCGGAAAGAAACAGCAGCACGAAAGCGCCTACCAGGATATGCGTTGCCACTGAAATCGCCATATACCAAAGACTGTGGCGGCCAAGCTGGTACTGCCAGGACACTTCGCCAATGCGGAAACCGACGAACAGGATAACCATCAAACGCTCGAAGCGTTCAATTGCCAGCGATATGAGCAGTCCGACAAACAAGGTGAGGGTGATCAGGCTCAGAATATATAGTCCCGCCGGCGTTCTGGGGGCTGCATAATCGCGCTTCAAGACTTCCGGCAGAATCGCTATACCGAGAAAAATCAGTCCCAACAGTACCACCACAAACAGCCATACCCACCGCGAACCACTCATAAAGAATTTACGCATTTCCAATCTAGCCTCGCACTTCCTGTTGGGTTTTCAGGGCACCATGTTCGTCAATGTGCAGCACTTCAAAGCCTTGCTCCTGGAGCGGCGGGGTCAGCATCCAGCTGCGATGGCAGTTTTCCGGGCGCAGCTCAGCGCACATCAATGCCAGCCCGCTGCCCTGGCGCGCTATTGCCTCAACCTCCATCAGCGCCCGTTGAAACGACTCCTTCTCGTACAGGCGCGCTAAATCCAACTTGCCATCCACGATGCAATCGGGATCCACGCGTTTGCCACCCAGCGCGTCACCCAGGTACACATACTTAAGACCGGCTTTCTCCAGATGCTCCTGGAGTGCCTTTTTACGAAAGTCCGGACGGAAACGCGAATAGGGCAGCGAACGGGTATCGATGAGGTATTCCACCCCATATCGCCCGAGCAGATTGAGAAAGTCACCGATGGCGCGGTTGCCATAACCAATGGTGTAGACAGGCATAGCAATATTATAGTACGTTCGCCTCCGGTGCACGAGCGGCGCCGCGCGAATTTTCTGTTTTTATATCAAAGAACCCTCAAGCTTTCCCCAAAACACCCTGCGCTTCATTGACGAGTCATGCGATGCTTCTATAATAAAATAGCCGGGAGAAGACCGGCTTGTTGATTGGAGGGAAATTCTTTATGAGAGCGTTCCGAATAATCGGGTTTATTGTTATTGTATTCCTGGCATTGGCAGTCGGTTTTACCGCGGGGATGGCCTCTAACCAGCTCTCCGCATTCTTGCCGGTGACCGGTGTATTTGGCTCAGAAGCAGCTTCCGGGCCCACCCCGCAGCCTGGAAAAGTCGATGCAAACCTGATCCAGGAAGCATATCGCATTATCCAGGAGCATTATGCCGATCAGGCCGCCCTGGGGAGCACCAATCTCACCTACGGGGCGTTGACGGGCATGGTGGATTCCCTGGGCGATACAGGTCACAGCCGCTTCCTGACGCCTGAGATGGTCGCCTCCGAACAGCGCCAGATCTCTGGCGAGTTTGAAGGCATTGGCGCGCTGTTGAACGTCAACGCGGAAGGCAACCCGGTTATCCTGGCGCCCATGGATGGTTCGCCAGCCCAGAAGGCCGGCCTGCGCCCAGGCGATATCATCCTGGAAGTGAACGGCGCCGACGTTTCCCACGCGGCCCTCACCGAGGTCGTCCAGAAGGTTCTGGGACCCGCCGGAACCAATGTGACTCTGACCATCCGCAGCCCAGAAGACAACCGGGTACGCAAGGTGACCATAACCCGGGCAAAGATCGTTGTGCGCAACATCACCTGGCAAATGCTGCCAGGGACCAACATCGCGCACATTCGCATCGCGGCATTCAGTAACAATGTTTCCCGCGACCTGGTAAAAGCCATCCAGGAAGCCAAAGCGCAGGGCGCCAAAGGTATCTTGCTGGATCTGCGCAACAACCCGGGCGGGCTGCTGCAAGAGGCCATTGGGGTAACCAGCCAGTTCTTGAAAGATGGCGCGGTCTTGCAGACCAAGGATGCCCAGGGCAAAATTAACTCAGTGCCTGTGCAGCGGGGTGGAACGGCCATCGATATGCCTATGGTTGTGCTGATTAACGAAGGTTCAGCCAGTGCGGCGGAGATCACCGCCGGGGCGCTGCAAGATTACAACCGCGCCCAACTGGTGGGGCAAAAGACCTTTGGCACCGGCACCGTGCTCAACCAGTTCCGCATGTCGGACGGTTCGGCAATCCTGCTGGCAACCGAGCTGTGGCTCACGCCGAAGGGCCGGGTAATCTGGCACCAGGGCATCGCTCCGGATGTGACCGTAGAGCTGACCCCGGATATTAGCCTTTCGATCCCGGAAACCGAGCGCAGCATGACCGCCCAGGATTTGAATACCCTGAAAGATGTACAGTTGTTAAAAGGGTTGGAGCTGCTGCAGCAGAAGGTCAAACCCTGATTGTTCTGGCAATGAATCGGAGGTTGGGATGCGCTACCCTGATAGCGCATCCCAACCTTTTCCCTTTAATTGATCAGATCCTGTGAGGATTCTGTGAGTGGGTTGCGTAGCGAGTGTTAAGACAGCCAGACACCGGTACCCTATGATAATAGTTGTACAGTCCTCCAAGTTCTCGGTACAAGACAGGGATTTGTAAAAAAAGGGGTGCAACGATGGCAAACGGTGGATGGATCATTGTTTTGGTGATCATAGCGCTGGCAATAACCACAGGTTTCATGGTATCTATGAACAATCACTTGTTGGAAGTACAGGATGTTCAACATGCGGCATTGAAAAGCAGAGTGGAAGTAGAGGCAACTCTCTATGCAAAAGAAACAGAAGATGCCAATACCATCCACCTGTTGGAAACAAAGGTTGTCGATTTGAATAACGTTGCTGAAACGCAGACAGCTGAACATAGCGCGCTGCAGCAGCGGGAGCGCGAAATGGCGGATACCGTCAGCACCGCCCAGGCAGTCATAGCTCAGTCGGAGGAGATGATCCGCGACCAGAAGGCTACCCAGGTAGCCTTGAGTGGTGACCACGTTCCCCCTTCCGGCGGGGATGGTCCGAAAGATACGGTCGTGAGCGCGGACCAAGCAACGCGCAGCACAAAAGCGGTTGAACCCGGATTGGGGCAGGCAGGCGTGCTGCCTGTGCTGGCCCTTGGCCTCTTCACAACGGTGGTGATTGGCGCTTACCGCATGCTAAAAACAGAAGATCGCGCACCGGGGCAGGCCCGCTAGCGATTATTCTTTATTCTTTTTTCGTAAGGCAGTGCGGGCTTGCTTCGCACTGCCTTACGCGCTTAATACCAGCACCGTCACGATAATCAACGCAACCACCAGCAGCGTTCCCAATCCCAGGCTCAGGATACCAATCGCTTTGCGGACGCGCGGAGGAACATCCCGGTCCCCCGATCTCAACCCGCGCCCCTCGGCAGGGTTCAGGAACAGCTTCAGAATACCACGGCTCCAATCGGTGAAGGGATAGAACACCGGCGTCTGGGATACTTCCAGGCGCCAACCGATCAGAAAGGTGACCACGCCCAGCAGCGCGCCGGCCGCGGCGTCGGCCAGGACGAGCAGGCTGCCTTGCGAAACGAGCATCGGCCCAAACAGCGGGACTACAAAAAAAATGATTGCGAATACGAGCTGAAGGCGAGGAAGAAGCTTGGCCATGGGTGTCCTCTACATGGTTTTGGTTGGATGGAGTGGTGTTTACGCGTATTCCTACGCCAGTCAGAAACCAGCCGGTCCGGGAGGAACTAGAAATATCTGGCGGGCAAGAGCAATGAGATCTTTGCACCGGCCTATAGGGCAACAAAGTTTCGGTTTTGGGACTGGCGGTGGAACATATTATGCGATAATCATATCATAGGAATGATTATGCTGCCCTTCCACGACCATGCCAGGCGGCCTACCCAGGCCAAACTTATCTTCAATCCCATATCTGGGGTTCCGGGCGATTCTCCCACGCAGTTGATGCGCATCCTTTCGGAAATGCAGGCGCTGAACCTGGCCCCGGAAGTACACCTGATCCAACCGGAAACCAGCCTGGAGCCGGTGATTAAGGATGCTTACCGGCGCGGCATCCGCCTATTCGTCGTATCGGGTGGGGACGGCACGGTGGACAGCGTCGCTGGAGCGCTGGCCGGCACCCGGGCTGTGCTGGGCATCATCCCAACCGGCACGCGCAACAATGTCGCCCTCAGTTTGGACATTCCAGCAGATATTCCCGCGGCGGTGGGGCTGCTACGCAGCGGTCGTACCGTTAAAGTGGATATCGGGCTGGCTTTGTGCGGGGAAAAAAATACGCCATTCCTGGAAGTTTGTTCGGTAGGGCTGCTTTCGGCGCTGTTCCCCGCCGCCGACGAAATCCAGCGCGGGAACCTGGCCCGCGTTGGCGACTTGCTCGCCATGCTGGTCTCCTCTCCCCCGGCCGAGATGCGCATCGTCCTGGACAAGAAACAGGTCATCAACACCCAGGGGCATGTGGTGCTGGTGACCAATATGCCGTATATTGGTCCAAACTACCAGGTTGCTCCGCAGGATTCATACCGCAATGGAATGCTGGAGGTTCTCATCTTCGCTAATCTGTCCAAGCTGGATCTGATCAGCGCGGTGGTGACCACCTCCGGCGGGGTCACCGACGATCCGCGCATCCAGCGCTACCAGGTTCAAAACGTGGAAATCGACACCCACCCACCGATGCCGGTCATGGTGGACGGCGTGCTGCTGGGCGAAGGCCCGGTCAAAATCTCCCTGCGGCAGCAATCGCTGACCGTCATCGGGAGATAATGAAGTTCTCCCCAGAATGCGCCTTTCGTAGTATATTCACACCCCGAAGGGAGCAGTCACGGGATGGCATTGATCAGTTTACAGGAGGTCAGCCTGGGGTTTGGCGGGCCGCTGCTGCTGGAAGAGGTGAACCTGCAAATCGAGCGCGGCGAATGGGTAGGGCTGTTGGGCCGCAACGGCATGGGCAAAACCACCCTGCTCAAGCTGGTCTACGGCGCGATTGAACCCGAAAGCGGCGACGGTGGCCCGCCAGCAAAACCTGCGCATGGCCTACCTGCCCCAGGAAGTGCCGCCGGACCTGACCGGCAGCGTGGCGGAGATCGTCGCCGCCGGGCTGGATGCGCGAGATCGCGCGCAAGATCGCGCGAACCCGGAGGATGCCTGGCAGCGCCAGCTCCAGGTGGATAAGGTGATCTCGCGCATGCAGCTCGACCCCGCTGCGCAGATTCGAGACGCCTTTCGGCCGGGCTGAAGCGCCGCGTGCTGCTGGCGCGCGGGCTGGTGCGCGACCCCGACCTGCTGCTGCTGGACGAACCCACCAACCACCTGGATATCGACTCGATCAACTGGCTGGAAGATTTCCTGATGCGCTGGGGCGGCACGCTGCTGTTTGTCACCCACGACCGCGTCTTTCTGCAGCGCCTGGCCACGCGCATCGTCGAGCTGGACCGCGGGCGGCTGTTCGACTGGAACTGCGACTACCCCACCTTCCTGCAGCGCAAAGAAGCCATGCTGGCTGCCGAGCAGGATCAGAACGCCGCCTTCGACAAAAAGCTGGCCCAGGAAGAGCAGTGGATCCGCCGCGGGATCGAGGCGCGCCGCACGCGCAACGAAGGCCGGGTGCGCGCGCTCAAGCGCCTGCGCGAGCTGCGCCGCGAGCGCCGCGAGCAGCCCGGCAAGGTGCGCCTGCAGATCCAGGAAGAACGCCGCTCCGGCCGGCTGGTGATCGAGGCCGAGGGGGTGAGCTATGCCTTCGGAAACCGCCCCATCGTGAGCGATTTTTCCACCACCATCCAGCGCGGCGACAAGGTGGGCATCATCGGTCCAAACGGCTCGGGCAAGACCACCCTGCTGCGCATCCTGATCGGCGAGCTGGCGCCCGCAGCGCGGCGAGGTGCGCCATGGGCACCAACCTGGAAATCGCCTATTTCGACCAGCTGCGCGCCCAGCTGGACGAGAACCAATCGGTCCTGGATAACGTGGGCCAGGGGCGCGACACCGATCACGATCAACGGCAAGGCGCGCAACCTGGTCGGCTACCTGGAAGATTTTCTGTTCACCTCCGACCGGGTGCACGCGCCGATCAGCGCTCTTTCGGGCGGCGAGCGCAACCGGCTGCTGCTGGCGCGCCTGTTTGCCCGCCCGGCCAACCTGCTGGTGCTGGATGAGCCGACCAACGACCTGGATATCGAGACCCTGGAACTGCTGGAAGACCTGCTGCTGGACTACAACGGCACGCTGCTGCTGGTCAGCCACGACCGGGCCTTCCTGAACAACCTGGTCACCAGCACCCTGGTGCTGGACGGCAGCGGGCAGGTCAGCGAGTACGTGGGCGGTTACGACGACTGGCTGCGCCAGAAAGAAGATGAACAGCCCAAAGCGGCAGCGGCTGCGCAGCCCAAAGCGGCAGCGACTGCGCAGTCTAAAGCGACAGCGACTGCGCAGCCCAAATCATCCGCAGCTACGCAAACTAAACCAGCCGCGGGCAGCCGAGCGAGGCCGCCGGATCTGAACCGGCCCGCAAGCTCAGTTACAAAGAACAGCGCGAGCTCGAAGCGCTCAAGCGCGAGCTGGCAGTCCTGCCCGGTCGCATCGAGGCGCTGGAGGCCGAACAGCATCAGCTTAGCGCGGACATGTCCAACCCGGCCTTTTACCAGCAGGACCCCGCCGAGATCACCCGCGCCGCTACCCGCCATAAAGAGCTGGAAGAGGAGCTGTCCCAGGCTTATCAGCGATGGGAAGCACTGGCTGAGATGCTGGGAGAGTGATGGAATTGCGCTTCCTAGGGCAGCGGCGCTTCTTAGGGAAGCGGCGCTTCTTAGGGAAGCGGGTGCCACAGCAGTGACAATCCCATCGCGGCGAATGCGAGCAGCGCGCCGAGCGCGGTGAACACCACGCTGATCTCCTGAGTTTCGCGCCGGCTGCTCAGGCTGGTCGACAGGCTGGCGAAGACATTTTTCAGCCCGCCGGCGCTGGCAGGCGCATAGTAACTTCCGCCGGTCAACGCCGCGATTTGCTTCAGTGTATCCTCATCGATTTCAGGGTTAGAAAGGTCAACCATACCTATGGCCGGGATCTGGTTTTGATGACTGCCAAACCCGATCGCATAGACGCGCACACCCTGCTCCGCTGCCTTCTGGGCAGCCTGTAGAGGTGGCGGACCCACGCTGCTGATGCCATCGGTCAGCAGGATGATGATTTCCGGTGCATAGGCGTCCGTCAGCTGCGCCAAGCGCTTGCTCTGGGTTCCCTTTTCTCTTCTCCCTTGCCTGTCATCCGCTATGGTTTTCAAGGCTGTGAAGATACCGTTGCCGATCGCGGTCTCCTCTCCGGTGGTCAGGCTGTTTATGGCAGTCCTCAGCCTGTCATGGTCGCTTGTGGGCGGCATGATCAGCTCAGCATGGCTGGAGAATTGGACAATGCCGATACGCGTATTTTGCTTCTGCAGGCCGATGAAAAACAGCGCGGCTGACTCAGCAGCTTTCAGCCGGTTGGGAGCAATATCGTCAAAAAGCATGCTGCCAGAAACATCCATTACCAGGATAATAGTCGATTGCGCGGTTTGGCTGTTCAGAGTAGCGGTTGGGCGAGTTTGCGCAACGGCCAGACTGGACAGGGACAGGAAGAACAGCATAGGTGGAATGTGATGGCGCAGGCGCGGCTGCCTGATCAGCGCCGGGCGAATCAGCGCCAGACTTGAGTAGCGTAGGGCGAATTTCCGTTTCCGCCGCTGTGACCACAAATAAGCAGCCGCCAGCAAGATGACCCCCGCCAGCAGAAACAGAAGCCCTGGCAAGGGTAGAGTCAGATCAGTTGTTAACATGCTGAGCCTCACAGAAAAGTACGTTCTGGTGAGTGCAATAACGCGTATATACTCTTTTGATTGTTTAAAGCAAAAGGTTAGGTTAAGCTGCTCATTTTCCCTCTCATGCAGCTCCTATCGACTCATAACCCAGGAATTTTACGCGGCGTTCAAGAAAAAATTGTTCCCCTGGAAGAGGAAGTCGTTAGATTTTTACATTATATATAAAAATAGTATAAATACAACCATTAAATATTGAAATATCCATAAAACCAACAATCAAACAGTATCATAACAATGGGTGGGAGGTTCCTATCACCTCAAGCCAATGACAAAAAGATCCTATAATATAACGGAAACCTTGCCTTCCCGCCTCAATAAACAAAAACCTGGACAAATGGGATATTTGTCCAGGTTGCGTCTAGCGGAGAGGACGAGATTCGAACTCGTGATACCTTTCGGTATACCCGCTTTCCAGGCGAGCGCGTTAGGCCAGACTACGCTACCTCTCCAGTTACCGGTTTTGTAAGGTACCCGGTGCGGGCCGTATTATACCATAAACTGTTATTGCCTGGACCCACGGTTCAGCGTAAAATTAGCATAATTCCAAGTGGTTGTGTTTGGTTCCTGAGGTATCAGATGACGGAGTTGACCGGGCAGGTATTGGGGGGGAGGTACCGGGTAGAGGCGTTCATTGGCCAGGGAGGCATGGCGGACGTTTATAAGGTGCGAGATATACAGCGCGCCGTTTTTTTGGCTATGAAAATATTGCACGCCGACCTGGCGGAAGACCAGGTTTTTATCCGTAACTTCGAGCACGAGGCGCAGACCCTGGAGCGCCTCCAGCATCCCAATATCGTGCGCTTTTATGGCTTTGAAAAAAGCCAGAATATCGCCTTTATCTTGATGGATTTCATCGATGGCCTCACCTTGCGCCGGGAAATCTTCCTATACAAAAACGGGCTGCGCCCTGGGCGCGTTATGGAAATCATGCAGCCGGTCTGTGCCGCGCTTTATTATGCCCACCAACAAGGCATGATCCACTGCGATATCAAACCGGCCAACATCATCACCCATCGCAACGGCACCATTTACCTGACCGATTTTGGCATCGCGCGCCGGTCCGAGTCCGGCACCCAGCCTCTGACCGGGGTTGGTTCACCGGCCTATATGGCCCCAGAGCAGTTCGAGGGCAAAGAACCGACCCTGGCCGTGGATATCTATTCGCTGGGCGTGGTGATGTATGAAATGCTCACCGGCGGGCAGCGTCCCTTCACCGGCGAGTCAGGCAATGCGTCTGGCAGCACCACCAAACGAATCGTCTGGGAAAAGAAACACTTACAGCCGCCTTCGCCGCGCGTATATAACCCAGAGATCACCCCCGAACTGGAAGCTGTGGTGATGATGTGCCTGCAGCACAGTCCACGCCGGCGCTTCCGCTCCACACTGGATCTATTGCAGGCATTGGAGGTGGCCGTGCGCGGCCTCCAGCCAGAGGACGATGATCAAACCCGGGTAGATCTGCCAAAACCGGGTAAGGCAGCACAGCCTGCCCTTTCCGTTCCGGCCGGCCAGCCCAGCGGCCCGCTACAACCACCCGAGAAAACTGCATCTAAAGGGGAGAAAACGTCTTCCGCGGCCAGCCAATCCCCCCCAACGGCGAACCACACCCGCGCCGCGGCAGAGCGACTGGCTTCAGACGCGGGGAAAGCGCAAGCGCCAAATCTTGATCCAATATCGCCCGCAGGCAAAGCTGCAACCGCGGTGGTCAAATCCTCAGCCCTGCCGGGCAAACCGGCTGGCGGCGCTGAGCTGCCACCCGCGCAGGTGAAACAGTCCGCGGTGGACCACCCGGCCGTGGAAACTGTTTCCGTGGCGAAAAGCGCGGAAAAGTCACAGCGGGCGGCAAGACAGTCTTTGCCTGAAGGCAAGCAGGCCGCGGCGGAGGTTAAAAAAGCAGGCCAGGCTGTAAAGGAACCTGCCTGGCGGCGCTTTTTGAACCACTGGCTCATGATCGGCGCGGCTGGATTGGCGCTGGCGCTGATCAGCATGGCAATTTTTTCCGCCAGAATGAAACCGCCTGTTTCACTACCGGCCACAGAACCTCCCAAAACGGCCGTAGTCTCCGCTGCCGCCAGAGCGCGTACGGCAACCCTGATCTCCGCGCAAGCAAACACGGCGCTTCCCACACCGGTTGAAGCGACACCGACCGCCGAACCGGCCGCGACGATCCCCCCGGCGCCCATGCCCACCCCCATGGGCGGCAGCGAACGGGTGGCTTTTGCTTCAGACCGCAGCGGGTCGGTGCAGGTGTGGATTATGGATGTCGACAACCCGGAGAACCGCCAGCAGGTGACCAATGCCAAAGCTGGCGCTTGCCAACCAGCCTGGTCGCCGGACGGCGCTCAGATTGCATTTACCACCCCATGTAAAGGGCCAAGCATTTATTATGCCGGCGCGACGATCAAGATCATCCAACTGGCTGACGCCAGGGTGACTGAGCTGCCGGTTAAAGCTCCTGGGATCGGCGGAGCGTTTGACCCGGCCTGGTCGCCGGATGGGGAAACTCTGCTCTTCACCGCGGTGCTTGGAGAGAAAACCGAAATCCGGGCCATCAATCTGCAGGATCTCCAAGTACGCACCCTGGCCAACCAGGGGACGAAAAACGCGCAGCCCGCCTGGTCGCGGGATGGAAATTATATCAGCTATATATTTAGCAATGACCAGAACTGGGAAGCCCTCTGGTATATGCAGCCAAACGGCGAATCGAAGGAAGTAATGGCGCATTCCGCGCGTTTTTCGGAACCCGCCTGGGCGCCAGATGGGCTGCATATCCTGGCATCCATTAACAAAGGGGATAACATTCCGGTGCTGGCGTTAATCGACCGCAGCAATCCAATGAATGGCGCCCAGCCGTTAATTTCAGGCGCCTACCGCATGTCACACGCTTCCATTTCACCAGACGGCAATTGGGCGGTTTTCTGGACGGAAAAAGGCGGCGGTAAACCAGAAATCCTGCTGTCCAGCCTGGATGGGAAGGAAACCCGCCTGTTAACCAACAACACCCTGCGCGATTTTCACCCGGCGTGGAGCCCAAAGTAAGCGCAGTGGAACGCAACCTGGATTGGACAGCGGGCTTCACCCGGCATAAAAGGTGATGTGCGTTTCGCCCACCGAGATTACATCCCCTTCTTTCAAAGCAATGGCTGCCTGAACCGGAACACCATTCAACAGGGTGCCATTCGCGCTGTTCAAATCCACCAGATAAAAGCCATCTTCGTGATGCTCCAGGCGGGCGTGCGGGCGTGAAACAGACCGGTCCGTGAGGCGGATTTCCCAGGTCGCTTCCCGGCTGGCCCGCCCAATGGTAATGACTTCTCCCCAAAGCGGGTACTGCTGGCCCATATCAGGACCACCGGATACAACCAGGTACGATCCGATTTGTCCCAACGGTTCGGTCTGGCCGGTTATCACCGGCTCGGCTGTCTCGGACCGGACAATTTCATAGTACATTAAAAGCTTGCTGAGGAGAATTTCATCCCCGTCATGCAGCAAGCGGGTTGTATTTACCAGGCGCTGACCGTTCACAAAGGTGCCGTTTGCGCTGTTCAGATCGCGTAAGGTAAAGCCGGTTCCATTCCACTCAAGCTCCGCGTGGTTGCGGGAAACCTTCGGGTCGTTCAACGTGACATCATTTTCCAAAGCGCGGCCCAACTGGACATTCTCCTCAGGGAAGAGAAGACGCTCTTCAGCGCCCCAGCGCAAACGTGCAACCGGTGTTTTGGATGTATCCATGATCTTTCTTCTACCTGCTCACCTGGCTGGTTTGTTTAAAGATGATTGGCGCGCTTTAGCGGCCGCGCAATAATTCCTCACAAAATATCCCGCAATGGAAATCCGTATCGATTCAGTTTAACACGAGGGTGAATGCATGTCAATTTTCTTACCCCAGCGGAATTAAAACACTCTTGCCAATCTGACAGATCACAGGTATAATAAAAAACATTCCGGGCGGTTAGCTCAGTTGGTTAGAGCGCTGCTTTGACATAGCAGAGGTTCGTAGGTTCGAGTCCTATACCGCCCACACAAACCAAACGCATAGACCGGGAAGAGTATCCGGTTCGGAGAAAACAGGGAGCAAGGACCATTGACTGAGAGTCCTGGCACAACCTCCAACCGGTGAAAACCACCCGCGAGCGGTCACCTGAAAGCATTAAGGTTGAACGACCGGCCCCGTTATAGGCCAACCGAGTGGCTGGAACCCGCGTGGATCCAGCAAACTGGGTGGAACCACGAGTGGAATTTTTAACCCCTCGCCCCAGATTGGGCGAGGGGCGTTTTTTATTCTGGTGGCAGCGATCCGCCTCTCGTAAAACGCCACCATGGAACAGATAACAGCCAAGGAGTTGAATATGGCTACGAACAGGCAAGAACGATACGAACAATCCCAGCTTTTCCGCATCCGGCACTCAACGGCGCATGTGATGGCACAGGCAGTGCTGGAAAAATTCCCCGAGGCAAAGATCGCCATTGGCCCGGCGATCGAAGAAGGCTTCTACTACGATTTTGACCTGCCCCGCCCGCTTACACCTCAGGATCTGGACGAGATTGAGAAGCGCATGCGGGAGATCATCAAAGCGGGCTACAAATTCCAGTGCCGGGTGGTTAGCGCAGCAGAAGCGCGCAGCCAGTTCAAAGACCAGCCATTCAAGCTGGAGCTGATTGATGGGCTGGAGAAAGGCGGGGTGGATGAGAACGGAGAGCCAGGCCTGGGCGAGGGAGCTGCGCGAGTGGAAAAACCGGTTATCTCGCTGTATACTCACGCCAATTTCACCGACCTGTGCCGCGGTCCGCATGTAGAAAGCACCCAGGAGATCAACCCGGAAGCGATCAAGCTGATGAACGTGGCGGGGGCATATTGGCGCGGCGACGAGCACCGCCCGATGCTCCAGCGCATCTACGGCACCGCCTGGAATACGCCCGAGGAGTTGAAAGAATACCTGTGGAAACTGGAAGAAGCCAAAAAACGCGATCACCGCAAGCTGGGCCGCGAGCTGGACCTGTTTAGTATCGAGGAAGAGATTGGCGGCGGGCTGGTACTTTGGCATCCGAAAGGCGGCATGATGCGCCGGCTGATTGAGGATTTTTGGAACGAGCGGCACGAGCAAAACGGCTACGATTTCGTCAACAGCCCGCATATTGGGCGAGCGCACCTGTGGGAAACCTCAGGCCACCTGGATTTTTACAAAGATAGCATGTATGCGCCAATCGAAATCGAGGGACAGCAGTACTATCTAAAGCCCATGAACTGCCCGTTCCACGTGCACATTTTCAAAAGCAGCCTGCGCTCCTACCGCGAGCTGCCGCTGCGCTTCTCCGAGCTCGGCACGGTGTACCGCTTTGAGCGGTCGGGCGTGCTGCATGGGCTGCTGCGGGTGCGCGGCTTCACCCAGGATGACGCGCACCACTTCTGCCGGCCTGACCAGATGCCGGATGAGATCGACTTTGCGCTCAATTTCTCGCTCGATATGCTGAGAGCGTTTGGGCTGCGAGATTTCATCGCTTACCTGAGCACGAAACCAGAGCACTCGGTGGGCGAACCGGAACAATGGGCAGCGGCGGAAGCCGCGCTGGAAGCTTCTTTGAAACGCGCGGAACTGCCGTATGAATTCGACGAAGGCGGTGGCGCATTCTATGGGCCGAAGATCGACTTGAAAGTGCGCGACGCGCTGGGCCGCGAATGGCAGCTCTCTACCATCCAGTTCGACTTCAACCTGCCCGAGCGCTTCGATCTCAACTATATCGGCGAAGATGGGCAGCCCCACCGGCCTTATATGGTGCACCGCGCTCTGCTGGGCAGCATGGAACGCTTCTTTGCCGTGCTGATCGAGCATTACGCCGGAGCGTTTCCGGTGTGGCTGGCGCCGGTACAGGCGATATTGATCCCGATTGCAGATCGGCACGTCGCCTATGCGAAGGATGTGGCAGCAAAACTCAAATCCGCCCGGCTGCGCGTGCAAGTCGATGACGGTTCCGAACGCATGCAGGCCAAGATCCGCAATGCGCAAACACAGAAGATCCCCTTTATGCTGGTGATCGGGGACAAGGAAATCGAGCAAGGCGCCGTCGCGCTGCGGCTGCGCAACGGCGAAAACCCAGGCGCAATGCAGGTAGAAGAATTTATCGCGCGGGCGAAGAGAGAGATTGAGGAGAAAGGGTAAGGCAGCCGGAGCTCAGGCGCTGAGCGCCTGAGCTCCGGGGTATCAAATTCATGTACTGTCGTTGTTGACGTTCTCCCCCTCTTTATGGTATCATCTACCCGATGAAGGTCCGTATGCAGCGGGCAGGGTTATGTTTTTGTTTTTTCTGACGATCTAAGGAGAAGAAAACTATTAGTACTTCAAATTTTCGCATTAATGAGATGATTCGGGTGCCAGAAGTTCGTTTGATTGGCCCCAACGGTGAAAATCTTGGTGTCGTTTCGACCAATGAAGCGATGCGCATCGCCCGCGACGCGGAAAAAGATCTGGTTGAGGTGGCGGCTGCCGCCAGCCCGCCCGTCTGCCGCGTAATGGATTTTGGAAAATTCCTTTACGAGCGCACCAAGAAAGAACGCGAAGCCAAAAAAGCCCAAACCAAGATTGAAATCAAGGAAATCCAGATCCGGCCAAAGACGAACGAGCACCACCGCGCGTTCAAAACCAATAACGCCCGCCGCTGGCTGCTGGATGGCATGAAGGTGAAGGTCACCGTTCGGTTCCGAGGTCGAGAAATAGACTACCCGCAACTGGCTATGGAAGATCTGCGCGAAATTGCGCAAGAGCTGTCGGACATCAGCATCATCGAGGCGCCGCCTAAATTGGAAGGGCGGGTAATGAGCATGGTGTTGACACCTTCCAAACCCCCTGCGAAGAAAAAGGAATTGGCGCCAGAACCGAACACCGCAGTAAAAACGCCGTCCAAACCCGAATCAGTGGAAACTGGCTCATAGATAGGTAACCTCCGGACTACCCGATGATCTGATTACTGACCGAGAATTATAAAAGGCCAGGACTTAGCATTTATACTTTTCTGAGTGGCTCATTCTGTGAGCCACTCATTCTAAATGACAACGAAGCTTCTGATGGTTGGCCGAAATATGTTGAAAATTCGCGGGTGGCCTGTTTTTCGAGCTGTTCTATTAACTGCCCTGCTCCTGTATCTGTCTGGTTTACTGGGCCGGACGATCTCCCCTGCGAAAACAATCGTAACGATCACCTTTGATGATGGTTATTCCGATCAATATGAAGCTGCCGCAATCCTGCGTGTGCACGGTATGCGGGCAACGTACTACATAATCAACAAAAAAATTGGCCAGGCCGGGTACCTTTCCTGGGACGAGTTAAAACGAATGCAAACAGAAGGCAACGAGATTGGCGGGCACACCCTCACCCATCCCTTTTTGACCGACCTTCAGGGCTACCCGCTGCAGCATGAAATTTGCGACAGCCGGGTAGACTTTATAAACCGCGGTTTTAAGACCACTTCTTTTGCTTATTCCTACGGCGTCCACAACGATGAAACGGACGAGGTAGTGGCGAAATGTGGTTTCAACAGCGGGCGGAGTGTCGGCGGACGGCAAGACACCAACCCGCCAGAATTGGCGTATTCCATCCGGACAATGGACCCAGTTCAAGCAGACACCACCCAGGTTATGCTGCGAGGTTATATCAAGCAAACCGAGCGAGCCGGCGGCGGATGGGTATTGCTGCTGTTCCATCATGTATGTGAAAACTGCGATAAATACTCCATCACCCCAGATGCGTTTTCGAAGTTTCTTGATTGGCTGCGGGTTCGCGAACCAGATGGTACGGTTGTGCGAACGGTTGATGAAGTAATCGGCGGTACACCGAAACCTGCTGTCGAAGCAGGCTGGTAACCAATGTTTCGCGATGAAAAAATGGATCTCGCGCCTCACAGCACCTTTCATCTGCCTGGTTTTTACGGCCGTTTTCTTTGGTGAGATCTATTTTTTCCGGCCCCCACTTTTCAGACAACTCCCAAAATACAGCTGGTTCGCCGCCGCGCTCTTATGCGGTATTCCAGCCGGGCTAGGCCTGGCTGCAATCTTTCGCCGGATCGGAAGGCGTATTCCGGCGCCAGGGTATACGGCCGCGATCCTGCTCCTGCTAACGGGCGCGGCCGTTCTGCTGCCTGGCCCGCACCATCCAAACGTTGTCCCCAATGCGCTCTCGGCTGTGAGCCTGCAAATCAGCCTGCTGCCCGCGCAGGCAACTGGCGAAGCAACCATCCAAAACATCTCGATCGATGAGAAAAGGGTCGATTGGCCATCTGCCTGCTCTATTTCAGGTTCGCATGAGCAGAAGGCCAACCAATGGCTGGTTCTCCGGAAAACAGCAGGCCCAAAGGAATTAGCAGGCGAAATCCGATGCGTTTTATACCCACCAAAAGCGGGCAGCCAGGTAAGCATCTATTTTGGAGACCCGGCGGAGGTTGGCAATGTGGAGATCCGCCTGGGCGATCAGAGCCTGTCGGGGAACGCTCTTAATGCAAAAGTACAACCGGGACCGGTAATCCAAATTTCTACCCCCATCACACCCGGTATCGCGATTGCCAGGGTCCTCGAATTTCTGGCAACCCTGCTGATCCTGCTGCTGCTGATCGGGATAATTTATTGGACCGCAGCAAGTCCCGCGAAAATACCCACCCGTGCGGTTCGCCTGGCGCTGCAAATTTGCCTGTTTACGATCCTGGCTGGGATGGTCATCCTGACAAACCTGACGGATTATTCTTTTATCAAGAATATCGAGAGCAAGGACGCAGGTGTTTTCCTTTATATGGGCCAGGCGATCCTCTCTGGCAAAATGCCATACGTGGATGTTTGGGACCATAAACCGCCCCTGGTATTCTATTTAAATGCACTCGGACTGGCGCTGTCGAATGGTTCTGCCTGGGGGGTGTGGGGGTTAGAGGTGTTCCTGCTCGTTTGCTCCGGATGGATACTCTATTGCGTGATCCGGCGGCACGCCGGCGCACCAGGCGCCATCGCAGGAATACTGCTGTGGGTAACCGGCCTGTTTTTGTTATTCCGCATCGATGAAACCAATGTACCGGAAACCTGGGGGATTTTCTTCCAGGCGGCCTCACTGTGGGTGATTGACCAAATGGTTGATGACGCCAAAAAGGACACGCGCCTGGTCGCGGCGGGCCTCTGCCTGGTTGGCGTTTTAGGCGGGCTGTTGTTTCTCCTGAAACAAACCCTGATCAGTCTTGACCTGGCGTTGCTGCTTATACTTCTGGCGCAAACCAAACGCAGCCATACAGTTATTGAAATATTGAAAAGGTTGTCCTGGTTCGCCCTGGGCGCGGGGTTGTCTATAGCGACCGCCCTGTTGTATTTCTGGACGCGCGGAGCCCTGGGCGATTTTATGGATGCAGCCTTTTTTTACAACCTATTTTATATCAGCACGCCGTCTGCTCAATTTGCCGGAAGCCTGTTCTCCAGCCTGTTCAATGTTCTCTGGCCCGTGGCAGGTGTGGCATATATTGGGTGGGCGTGGGGTGTTTTTCGCGCTCTCAAAACGATGGGCCAGCCAAAACCGCTGGTCTTTCAGCTGGTTCTGGTTTCTTTTCCAATCGAAATCCTGATTTCCGCGCTTTCGGGGAAGAACTTCGACTACTATTTCAACGCACGGCTGTACTGTATTGCGCTTCTAGGCGGCTGCCTGACAGGGGCTCTTTTGGATATCCTGCGAACCTCCCTGGAACAGCCTGCTTCCAGGCGCTTTCGCGAACAGGCTGCGCCGATTTTTGGCATGGTGTATCTGTGTCTTATGGCAATCTTACTGGGCTACAGCCTCTCCAATACTACCGAGGGCCAACCAGGGCGCAATACACACATTCTGACCTTAGAATATATTCAAGGGAACACGACGCCAGATGAAGCGGTGCTCCTGTGGGGGAATGAAGCTGCCCTGAATTTCTATTCGCGGCGCGAGTCGCCAACCCGGTATTTCTACCAATATCCGTTGTTCACCTGCGGTTATCTCAATGCGAAACGGGCTGACCAATTTTATGAAGACCTTACCCATGCGGCTCCAAGCCTTATTGTGGATACGATTGACCCGTTATTACCCGGCCTGGACGAGGCACAAAGCGAAGCAGGTTTTCTTACCTGGGCCGGGGAGCATTCTTGCGCCAGGTATTCCAACCTATGGAAAAGTATGGATTTCATCCAGCAACATTACCAGTTTACCGAGAGCATCGGCAGATGGAAAATATACCGGCTGGCTCGATAATAATTTCCAAACGAACACAAAAGCACAGTTTTGTTGTATAATAGTCGGCTGTGCCTGTTAACCAGGTATTTTCAGCAGAAAGATTTTATTGAGAGGAGTTTCGCTGTGTCACGCAAGTCGACTAAAGTAGGTAAGTTCAAGATGAAGACCCACAAGGCGACCAGCAAGCGGTTCCGCCTGACCGGGTCTGGAATCCTTGTGCGAACCAAGGGCGGCAAGAGCCATCTGCGCCGCCGCACCTCGGAACGCTCCAAGGCCTTGTTGTCTGAGATGCTGCCCGTTAAGGGCATTGGCATCATTCAGCGCGTCAAGCGCCTGGTCCCCTATCTGAAGAAGAATGCCTAGCTCGCTACATTCGTAGAAACTAGGGCATCGTATTATCCGTTTTTAGTGCGACCGTTGGGTGTTCGCAACAGGATAGCTCAGCCGAGGCTGAGTCCGACGCCCAGGGGCACGCAAAGGAGTAATCATGGCACGTGTAAAGAGTGTGGCATATCGCCGACACCGACGAACTTTAAAACAGACGCAAGGCTTCTTTGGCACCCGCCATCGCCTGTTCCGCCGCGCAAACGAAGCGCTGATGAAGAGCCTGTGGTACGCCTACCGCGACCGCCGGGTTCGCAAGCGCGACCTGCGCAAGCTGTGGATTACGCGCATTAACGCCGCAGCCCGCTTGCATGGTCTCACGTACAGCCGCCTAGTGCACGGCTTGAAAATCGCCGGAATCACCCTAAACCGCAAGGTTTTGGCCGATCTGGCCGTGCGCGATCCTCAGGCTTTCGCCGCAGTTGCAACTGCCGCGAAAGGCGCGTAAAAGCCAAAGCAGCCTGGAAAATTCTTTCTCGGAATTTCTTCTCAGGCAGCGAAACCTCTGCAAGGGGCCCCGTGCAAACGGGGCCTCTTGTTTTTATCCGGCGAAGCGGGGGAAGCGTTTATTTCAAACAATTGCGCAGAAAATATCCGCACAGGGGTGCCCATTCTGGATTAGAATAGATGCATGACCACCCGAAAGGCAACCTATCCGCTCTCGGTAAAAACGCGGCTTGAGATCCTACAGGGCGACCTGACTCAGGCGCCGGTCGACGCTATTGTCAACGCGGCCAATGCGAACCTGTCCCACGGCGGAGGGGTCGCGGCAGCCATCGTGCACGCAGGGGGTGCGATCATCCAGAAGGAAAGCAGCGCCTGGGTAGAGAAGCATGGTCGAGTAACCAACGCGCAGCCCGCCTTTACACAGGCCGGGAAACTTCCCGCTCGCTACGTTATCCATGCCGTCGGGCCGATGTGGGGCGAAGGGAATGAGGACACCAAGCTGGCCAGTGCAATCCGCGGCTCATTACAGCGGGTGGAAGAACTCGGCCTGCATTCCATTGCCTTCCCGGCCATCTCCGTTGGCATCTTTCGATTCCCGAAGCAGCGCGCCGCGCGCATCTTTTTCGAAACTTTCAAAACCTACTTTGCCGAAAACCAGGACACCGCGATTACCCTGGTGCAGCTTATCCTCCGGGAGGATGAAACCCTGTCTATATTTCTGGAAGAAAGCCGCCGCGGGATAGGCAACGAAGTCTAAAGACAGCCGCCGATCTTGTTCATTCCCCACCGATGCAATCCGGATCAACGAACTATGCTCACTTCCCCACACAACCCTCGCCTGGCCCGTGTCCGCGGGCTGCTCGAAAAGAAAAAGAACCGCGATGAGGAACAGGCATTTGTTGTGGAAGGGGTGCGCCTGGTTGAGGAAGCGCTAGAAGCGGGCTGGCAGCCTGAGCTGGTATTATATTCAGCGCAACTTTCGGAGCGCGGGTCGGCGGTTGTGCGCGGCTTTCAGCAGCGGGGAGCGGAGGTTTGGGAGGTTGCACCTGGGGTGATGGACGCGCTGACCGGAACGGAAACCCCGCCAGGCCTGCTAGCCGTTTTACCAATGCGCCGGCTGCCAATTCCAGAGGAGCGCGACTTCTTACTGATTACGGATAATCTGCGCGACCCGGGCAACCTGGGCACTCTGCTGCGCACAGCCGCCGCCGCAGGCGTGCAGGCAGTGCTGCTATCGCCCGGCACCACAGATGCCTTTGCTCCTAAAGTGCTGCGCGCCGGGATGGGCGCTCATTTTCAGTTACCCATATGCCATTTAAAATGGGATGAAATTCGAGCCATTTGTAAGCCGGTCCTTTCCGGGGCCAGTAAACCCAGACCGCCACTGCAAATCTTCTTAGCAGAAGCCGGCCAAGGCAAACCCTGCTGGGACCTGGAACTGCGCCAGCCGCTGGCCTTGATGGTCGGCAGCGAAGCGGAAGGAGCCAGTCCGGAAGCGCTGGCCCTGGCGGATACGCTTATTACCATTCCAATGCCCGGAGAGAGCGAGTTGCTCAACGCGGCCATCGCAGCCGGTATTTTAATGTTTGAGATTGTCAGGCAGCGGAGAAGGTAAAAAACGCTGGATTAGGGATGAAAACCAGGAGAAGATATGAAAATCCGTTCCATAACCTGCTTTTTTGACCCGCATGCACGAAACGCGCAGCAGGTGATCGACCGCATCGGCCTGCTGCGCGAGGCGGCCTTCGATCAATACAGCAAAAGCGGTTTTGACGTACAAACGACCCGCCTGGCAACCGTACCATTCCCGTACCTGTACCCCAGCGCCGAGGTAGATAACGCTGTGCAGCTGGCACAGACATTAGAAAAGGATGCCAAGGAGCGCGGCTTCGACTATCTCTCGATTGGCCCGGCCCTAACCACCCACCCGGCCAGCTACCCGGTCGTGGTCCCGATGCTGGCGGCTACCAAAGACGTTTTTATCAGTGGGATGTTGACCACTCCAAACGGGGAAATCTCACTCCCGGCGCTGCGAGCCTGCGCCGAAATTATCGCCCAGGCGGCAACCGTTTCTCCGGAAGGCTTTACCAACCTGCGTTTTGGGGCTCTGGCAAACGTGGGGCCGTGGGTACCATTCCTGCCCGGCGCATACCACCAGGGCGAGCGGCCTGCTTTTGCGCTGGCGATCGAATGCGCCGATGTAGCCTATGGCGCGGTACGGAAAGCGAAGACGCTGGCGGAAGCGCGCCAGAGTATCATCAACACGATTGAAGCGCAGGCAACTGCGTTTACCAGCACTGGTCACTATCTGTCACAGCGCTTCGATGTCGATTTCCGCGGGATCGACTTCTCCTTCGCGCCTTATCCGGAGCAGTGGTGTTCGCTGGGGGCGGCGCTCGAAGCCCTGGGGCTGCCCGCGGTGGGAATGGCCGGTTCGCTGGCAGCCGCCGCTTTCCTGGCGGATACGCTCGACCGCGGTTCCTGGACAAAAACGGGGTTCAATGGAATGATGATGCCGGTGCTGGAAGATTCAACCCTGGCGGCGCGGGCCGCCGAAGGAACCTTCACGGTGCAGGATCTGCTGATGTATTCGGCAGTGTGCGGGACCGGGTTAGACACGGTGCCCCTGCCAGGGGACGCTTCCGCGGAACAAATCGCGGCTGTACTGTTGGATGTGAGCGCAATGGCGCTGCGCCTGAATAAGCCTCTCCTGGCCAGGTTAATGCCAATCCCTGGGAAAAAGGCCGGCGAGCCAACCAACTTCGATTTTTCCTACTTTGCCCCTGGGGCGGTGATGGCTTTACGGGCCGCGCCGCTTACCGGGCTGCTGGCTGGACAAGAAAACATCCCAATTCGAGCCAGGGGAAGGTACTAACGAATCTGCCGGAAGTTAACCAGGATCAGGTTCTGCGAGCAGTCGTCAGTGGTATCGAAGTAGACTTTGCCAGACAGCGGGATCATAGCCTGGTCCAACAGCATCACCCAAACCGCCTGCTTTGATTTTTGGGGTGCATCGGCAACGGTGAATTCGTAGCCGGCCTGGCCGTATTGCAGCGCGGTTCCGGTGAGGCTGAGCTGATATAGGCTTTTTCCTGCCAGGTAACCGCCCAACATGACCGTGGTCCCCTGCATCGGCGCGCCCTGCAGGTCGAAGGCCTGCCCGGCCACCCACAGTTTGCAGGTGTCGTGATCGGCGAAAAGCGACCCGGAAATAACTTTGATTTCGCCGCGCAAGATAAACGGGTAAAGCGAATGGATGGTAGCGGTGGGGCTGGGACCGGGCGTATTTGTTTCCGTCACTGTTGGCGAAGGGGTCACCGTGACAGTGGGGCTGGGCGTGCTGGTGATCGTCGCGATTGGCTCTGTTGGCTGCGGGGTTAAGGATGGCGGCGGCGTTATGGTGCTGGTTGGGATACTTACCGCGGCTACCAGTGTCGGCGGAACAGGCCGGAAAGGTTCCGGCAGGGCCTGGGGATTGGAATAAATGGAGGCAAAGGCCATCACAACACTGGCGATGCCCAGCCAGACCAATACGGTCATGACGTTCCAAGCCATATCGTGCCCGGCTGGTTTGCGCCGGGTGTGTTCCGCCTTGCGCTTTGAACGCTCAGTCCGCGGCTGTTGTTTGGTGAGGTGCGTATCTTCTTCTATGGCTGCGATCCTTTTTATTTGCCTGAGCGCGTTAAGGTACGCATTATGGGAGCAAAAATTCAACCTGGGTGGATTCGCGCCGGGTTTTAAGCCAATCCTGGAGCGCTTTATGCTGTAATACACGGCGGGCATCCGGAGAAATTGCCCGCGCGGGCTCGCGAGCAATCACCTGTAGGATGTGATACCCAATCTGCGACTTGACCACCGGGCTAATTTCCCCTGGCTGGAGTGCAAAAGCCGCCGCTTCCACTTCCACCTGCGTAAGGTACCCCCGCGGGAACCATCCCAGGTCACCACCGGTTTGCGGGTCATACCGGTACGCATACACGGTGAAATTGGCGCCGGGGATTTTTACCTGCTCGAGCGCCTTATTGGCATTTTCCTCTTCAATAGCCAGGATCTGGCGCGCATGGATTTGCTCGGCTTCCGCCGGGACGGCAGCGGCAATCTGGTCGCGCTGCCAGGCAGCTGCCAACTGGCGCTTGAGCGCAGTCCGGAAGGTCGCCGCTGTATACCCGCGTTGATCCATCCATTCTTTTAATGCGCCTGCCCCACCCAACTGCTGCGCCAGGCGATCGACCTCGGCCTGCAGGGCAGCGTCATCCAGCTGAAAACCCTTCTCAAACGCGCCCTGAGCAAGCAAGAGCGTATCCGCCAGGTTATCGAGGACTTGCTTACGCTGCTGCTCGGGGGACAGTACCTTGCCTAGAGTCTGCTGCGCCTCCTGGAGCTGGCGCAGCTCAGCCTGATATTCTGCCTCGCTGACACCCTCGCCATTTATGCGCAGCGCCAGCGGTTCGGGCGTAACGGTAGGAGTTGGGACAAGCGTTGTCGCCACCGGGAAAGGCGTTTGGATAACCCCCGTACCGACAACCATGCTGGTTGGGGAGCCCGGCCCGGCCGGGGTTGGGTTGTTCGCCCGGCATCCCCCTGCTAACAGCAAAACCGGGAATATAAGTATGGTGAAAAGGAACTGGATTGGTTTGGAAAACATTGCCCTTGATTATACCCGTTTCCTAACTACGGCGGCATACCGGATAAATTTATTATTGTTTACGGTTCTGATAAATCAATAAACCAGCCATAAAAAACGGGGATTAGTTTGAATTTGGTAGGCAAACGAGCAAGCGGTCATAGAAATAAAAAGGTGGGTGCTGCTGCCAGGCAACAACACCCACCCGTTCAAACCATTTAATCTACCGGCCGATTTAGTACTCGGGCATCGGTGGAGCTTTGGGGCCTTCCTTCTCGGGGATCTCGGTGATCAGGGCTTCAGTTGTCAGGATCATCGAGGCGATGGAGGCCGCGTTCTCGAGCGCGCCGCGGGTAACTTTGGCGGGATCGATGACGCCAGCTTTGACCATATCTTCGTACTGCTCGCTCATCACGTTATAGCCAATGTTGGAATCATTTTCTTTTTTCTGCATCTGGCGGACGTTCTCAACCACTACAGAACCGTCTTTACCAGCGTTCTCGGCGATCTTGCGCATGGGAACTTCCATGGCGCGGCGAACAATGACGACGCCGATTTGCGCGTCTTCGTTGTCCATCTTCAAGCCGTCGATCGAGCTGCGGGCATTCACCAGAGCCACACCACCGCCTGGGACAATACCTTCTTCAACGGCCGCGCGGGTCGCGGAGAGGGCATCTTCAACACGGTGTTTCTTTTCCTTGAGTTCGGTCTCGGTTGCGGCGCCAACACGGATGATCGCAACGCCGCCAGACAGCTTGGCCAGGCGCTCCTGGAGCTTTTCGCGGTCGTAATCGGAAGTGGTCTTGTCGATCTCGACACGGATCTGCTCGATGCGGCCCTTAATGGCCTGTTCTTCACCGCTGCCACCAACGATGGTGGTGTTGTCTTTATCGGAAACGATCTTCTCCGCACGGCCAAGGTCGGAGATGACGGTGGTTTCCAGCTTGCGGCCGGTTTCTTCCGAAATCACCTGCGCGCCGGTGAGGGTGGCGATATCGCCCAGCATAGCCTTGCGGCGATCACCAAAGCCAGGGGCCTTGACGGCCAGGACGTTGAGCATGCCACGCAGCTTATTCAGCACCAGGGTTGCCAGCGCTTCGCCGTCTACATCTTCGGCAACGATGACCAGATCGCGCTTGCCAATCTGGACGAGTTTTTCAAGCAGGGGAACGATATCAGCGGCAGCCGAAATTTTCTTGTCATAAATGAGAATATAGGGTTCGGGGATGACCGCTTCCATATGCTCGGAGTCGGTGATGAAGTAGGGCGACATATAGCCGCGATCGAACTGCATACCTTCGACGTATTCGGTCTCGAACTCTAACCCGCGGGACTCTTCCACGGTGATGACGCCATCTTTCCCAACCTTGTCCATCACTTCGGCGATCAGATCGCCAATGGTGCGGTCCTGAGCAGAGATGCTGGCGACGTTGGCAATTTCTTCTTTGGTGGTGACTTCGATGGCCATTGCGGTCAAGGCTTTGGCAACCTGCTTGGCGGCAGCTTCAATACCCTGCTTGAGCAGCATGGGATTGGCGCCGGCGGCCAGGTTCTTGAGGCCTTCGGTAACGATGGCATGGGCCAAAACGGTGGAGGTGGTGGTGCCGTCACCGGCAATGTCATTGGTCTTGGTCGCGGCTTCCTTAAGAAGCTGGGCGCCCATATTTTCAAAAGGATCTTCCAGTTCGATTTCTTTGGCAACCGTCACACCGTCGTGGGTGATGGTGGGGGAACCGAACTTGCGATCGAGGGCAACGTTGCGGCCCTTGGGTCCAAGGGTGGTTGCAACCGCGTTCGCAACAGCATCAACGCCACTCTTCAGCCGGCGGCGAGCATCTTCAGCAAAAACAAGTTGTTTAGCAGGCATAGTTCAATCTCCTTCGAAGATCTTTGGTTCTTTAACCTTCAACAATTGCGAGTAGATCACTTTCGCGCAGGATCAACAATTTCTTGCCATCTAGCTTGATCTCTGTTCCAGCATATTTGGCAAACAACACAGTGTCGCCCACGGTAACATCCATCTGGATGCGTTTTCCATCCTCGTCGCGGTCGCCGGGACCAATCGAGAGAACTTTGCCACGCTGGGGCTTTTCTTTGGCCGTTTCAGGTAGGACAATACCACTCGCAGTGATATCTTCCTGCTCGATCGGCTCAACCACGACACGGCTGCCCAAAGGTTTAAGGTTGAGTGCCATACGAATTCCTCCTGGGAAAGGTTAGGGGTACAAAATTGGATGGTGATCGTTTTAGCACTCTATATATGCGAGTGCTAAAACCGATCCAATATTATCTAAGATTGAAGCGAAAGTCAAGAGGGGAATTGGAAGTTCTTACACAATTCTGATAGAGAGGCTGCCCGTGAACCGTTTTGGGTCGTCCTGAATGGAGAATCTGGGCTGCAGGTCGAATTTCAAGGGGGACGCACATGCCTGGCCCCGCCCCACGAGCTTATTCCCCCGAATTAACGGTCTCTTTCGATTTGGGGGTGGGCAGAAGCGTGGGCGTGCGAATGGGGGTGGGCGAGGGTTTTCCTGAAGGCGTAGCGGTGGACAGCGCTCCCCCGGCGCTGATCGATTTGCATATCGAGTCACTTTCGTTGAGAATAGAGGCAATCGCCGGATCGTTGGCAAAAGTGGAGGAGCGAATTTCGCTAATCAGGCTGGTGGCTTCCGTGCAATAGGTCGAGCGAGTGGGATCATGAGGCAGGTACATCCCGGCCAGCAGCGAAGCGTACGTGTAATAATAGACCAATGTGCTGGAGGAAATTTCCATCCCGGTGATTTCGATGGGCGGATCGCATTCTTTATTACCCTCACGCAGCTCGCAAGTCTCTTCAGCGGTGCAGCCGCGAATGCCGCACTTGAGCGCGCTGATGGCGTCCTCGTAGTTACGCGCCTGACGGTAAACCATGCCCAGCTGGGCGTACACGTTCGGGTTGGTCGGGTCGTACTGCAGGGCTTTGCCCATGTTGTTTGAGGCGGCCAGGAACTGGCCGAGCTGGGCATACGCGCGGCCAATGCCCATATAGGGCAGCGGGTCTTTAATGCCAAGCTGCTCATTGCGATCCGCGGCCAACGCAAAATAATTAATGGCTTTGTTGTAGTATTCCTCACTGAGGGTCGGATTGTTCCAGGAGGACAGCCCCCGGCTGCGGTAGGATTGGCCCAGTTTTATGTACAGGAAGGTCATATTGGGCGCCAGCTTCAGGGCCGTCTCTAATTGTTCGATCGATCCCATATAATCGGCCTGGTTTTCCAGGTAGAGGGCATATACCCGGTGGGCTTCCCACATGTCTGGGGCCAGTTTTAGAGCGCGGCTGATGGCGTCGTAGGCCTGATCAAAGCGCTGCTGATCGATCTGGATTTCGGCGGACACCACCTGGGCCAAAACGTTGGTTTCATCCAGGGTTACGGCCTTGTTAACAGACTGCTCGGCCTGGGTAATCATCTTGATGCCGAGCGCTTCGTCCCCCTGGATGTAGCGCGCAAAACTGGCGTTCCAATCCAAAACAAACGCGTGCACAGCGAACGCGGTGCTGTCTTCGGGGGCAAGCGCAATTGCCTTTTCGGCGTCCTGGAGGGCCATATCGAAGCGAGCCTGTTTCTCCTTATCGGTAATCTGCGACTCGGTGGAATAGGTAAGAATCCGCGCCAGCTCGGCGTACAGACGGCCATTGTCAGGGTTGATGATAAGGGCATCCTGATACGATGCAATGGCGGCATCCAGATCGCCAGACTGGAAGTGCATCTCGGCCTCCAAGGAATAGGAACTGGCGATGCGGGTCGGAGTGGGTGTTGCCAGAAAAAGCGGCTTGACCTGCCCCCGGCGGAATGCCTGGGTTACAAACAGCCCGCTGATGATAAAAACGGCAAGGATGAAAATATACAGGGGGCTCGAGTAAACCCGCCGCTGGCGGCGGAAAATATAACGGGGTGGAGGCATGAGTAGTTATCAGTTAACAGTTATCAGTCGTCCGTAAAGAGGCTGGGATGGTCAAGGGCTAGGGGTAGGAGTGGGAGTGGCGCCGGTGTCGGTTTCGGCGCCGGGCTCCGCGGGGGTTTCGGTGGGCAGTGGGTTTTGGGCCAGTTCCCGGCAGGTATCGACCATCACCTGGGCGTTATACATAGCATCCGCATCATCCGGGTTTACTTCCGCGATCTTTTGAGATACCTGCAAAGCTTCGCCGCACTGCCCGGATTTTGCCAGAGAAAGGCCGTAGCGCGAATAAATGTTTATTGAGGCCTGCGTTTTGTCCAGCGGAATACCCTGCACCTGCACGCCTTCGTCGGTCATTCCGCCGTTGACAGCCAGGCGCAGCGAGCGGAGGGCCGTTTTGTAATCGCCGGTCTTGTAGTAAAACGAGCCGACCAGACTGTGAAGGAAGGCATCCTGGGGGGCTTTCTGAACAGCCTGCTCGGAGTACTGGGTACCCTTGCCAAACTCGCCCAGCTTGAGATACATACGCGCCAATTCGGCATAGGCTTCGGGGTCATCCGGTTGTAGCGCGATGGTGCGGCCAAACTCATACTCGGCTTTATCGTAAATTTCGGCGGCATTGTAATTGCGCCCCAGCGCCAGGTGCAGGTCTGGCAGGTTCTCATTGGCCGCCACGGCAGCCTCGAACTCAGTGATCGCTTCATCGTAATTGCCAGTCACTTCCAGCACCAGGCCGCGCGCGCGGCGCACCTCCAGCAGCGAGCTGTCCAAATCCAGGGCTTTTTTAGAAATCGGGCCGATCTGGTCCCGCGTATTGATATCTTCCTTGCCCGCATCGATCTTTTCTTTATATATCTCAGCCAGGTAGGCATAGGCCAGAGCGCTGTTTGGGTCTAAGTCGAGGGATTTGTCGATCTCCACCTGCCCCCCGCCGAAATCGCCTTGCTTGCCCTTAATCCAGCCCATGACGGCATGCGCCAGGGCATGATTGGGATTGAGCAGCAGCGCGTTTTGCACGTTTTCCGTCGCACCCTCATAATCGCCGTAGAGCACCTGCCAGCGCGCCAGGGTAACATATACAGCCGGGTTGCGCGGGTCCGCTTTCACGGCCTCCTTGTAGATTTCGATCGCCTGGTTGATTCTGCCTTTCTGGATCAGGTCAGAAGCCTCGTTGATGAAAGATTCGGGAGAACGGGTGGGGGTGGTGGTAGGAATAAACAATGGGGGGGTAGTGGGTACAACCACCCGGTTGACGTAGATCGCGCCGGCCACTAATGCGATCAGGGCAATGATACGCAACGGGTTGGCGCGCTTACGCTTGCGCGACATGCTCCATTTGCTTCCGTGGAGATACATAATACCATCTTACCACTGGGCAAAGAGAAGCGTCAAGAGAGGGTCTTTGAGTTCTCAGGGCTTTCACAAAGTCGATCGCTTTGTGAAAGCCCAAACCAGAAGGCCATCCCCCAACCCCTTCCTGCGCTTGCGAAGCTACGCTTCGAAGCAAGCTGGAAGGGGAGAAAAGAGATTTTGGGGTAGCGGTGGCCGTATACGGCCACCGCTACCCCAAACCCCGAAAAAAGGGAAGTGATTTTGTGAAAACCGTGTTTGAGTTCTGCCGGCGTGGGAAAGGATACGGGCGGGCGCCCGACTGGATGGATGCAGTTGGATCATCCCAGGCACACAGCACTTGTATTGGAGGCTGGGTAGCCTCACCAAAAAACGGAAATGCATCCCCTTTTGGTTTCAAGGATCCTTGAAACCAAAACCTATGCTAAAATTTCCGCATGCAATTCGATGTGTTTACCCTGTTCCCCGGACTGATTTTGCCATACCTCGAAGAAAGTATATTGCAGCGAGCGCGCGAACACGGGCTGGTGACGGTGAACGTGCATGATATCCGCGCCTGGGCGATTGACAAGCACCACGTGACGGATGAGCCACCCTACGGCGGCGGCGGCGGGATGGTGATGAAGGTCCAGCCGATTTTCGCCGCGGTGGAAGGGGTGCTGGGCACGCCGCCAAACTGCCCGGTGATCTTGCTGACGCCGCAAGGGCGCCCGTTCACGCAGAAAGTGGCGACTGAGCTGGTGCAGCATCCGCGGCTGGCTCTGCTGTGCGGGCGCTACGAAGGCGTGGATGAGCGCGTGCGCACCCACCTGGCGAGTGACGAAATCTCGCTGGGCGACTTCGTACTGACCGGCGGAGAACTTCCGGCGCTGGCGCTGATCGATGCGGTCAGCCGGCTGATCCCTGGCGTGTTGGGCGACCCAGACGGCGCATCCGACGACTCGCACGCAACGGGGCTGTTGGAATACCCGCACTACACCCGCCCACCGGAATTCCGCGGCTGGTCGATACCCCCGGTGCTGCTCTCGGGCAACCATGCCGAGATCAACCGCTGGCGCAGGGAACAATCGCTGCTGCGCACACTGCGTAAGCGCCCGGACCTGCTGGAGCAAGCTGATCTATCGGTAAAAGACCGCAAGTTTCTGGAAAAAGTGGCACGAGAAGGAATCCCAGAAGAGCATAAGATTGAATAACCAGAGGTCCCAAAGGCCCCGGTTACAATTATTCTAGGAGGTTGCAATGCGATTGAATTACAGCAAGACCTTCCTGCTCGGTTTTGGTTTCTTTGCTTCTAGTTTAATGTGGGCTACCTATAATGCATTTGTGCCCTTGTTTCTTGCCAACAAGTTCGACCTGGATGTCCGCTGGATCGGCTTTTTTATGACCCTGGACAACATCGCCGCATTGTTTATTCAACCTCCCGTAGGAGCCTGGTCGGACCGGCTGCGCACACCGATCGGCCGGCGGATGCCGTTTATTTTGATAGGCGCTCCAATCGCGGCTGGCGCGTTCAGCCTGATCCCGCTTGCCAGCGTTTTGCCGCTTTTCTCCGCTTGCACCATTTCAATGCTGCTGAGCATGGCGCTCTGGCGTACCCCGGTCGTGGCCCTGATGCCCGACATTACCCCCTCGAAGTTCCGCTCGCAGGCGAACGGGATTATCAATCTTATGGGCGGGCTGGGCGCGATCATCGCCACTTTAGGCGGAGCCGTGTTATTCAAGATTGAACCCGGCTTATCCCTTCTGGCTGGGCGCGGTTCTTTCGATCATCGCGGTGGTTCTGCTGTTCATCGTCATTAAAGAGCCGAAGGTGTTTGAAACCACCTCGGAGGAGCGGCCCAATCTCTGGAAAGCCTTTATCACAATCATTGAGGAAAAAGACAAAAGCGCGCTGCGTATCCTCTCAGCTATTTTCTTCTGGTTTGTGGCTTACAATGCGATTGAAGCTTTCTTTACCCTTTACGCGCAGAATCACCTGGGCCTCGAAGGCGGCAGCGGCGCGCAGCTGCTGGGTCATCTCTCGGTGATCTTCGTTCTGTTTGCTCTGCCCGCCGGCTATATTGGTGCGAGAGCGGGCCGGCGCCGGACGATCATGACTGGGATTGTTTTGATGGGTTCGCTGATGCTGTTGATGTATGTGCTGCCAAAGGAAATGCTGACGATCCCAATTGCCAAAGTATTCGGCCTGGGGCAGGTGTACTCGATCAGCTTTATCCTGATGCTGGCGGGCGCTTCCTGGGCGCTGATCAATGTCAATTCCCTCCCGATGGTGGTGGATATGACGGACGATATGCGCATCGGGACATACACCGGGCTGTATTATTTATTCTCGACCCTCGCGGCAATCGCCGGGCCAAACATCAACAGCTGGATCATCGCTTTGACCGGGAATAACTACGGGCTGGTGATGGTGGTCGGGCCAATCTTTATGGCGCTGGCGCTGGCGATGATGCTTGGAGTACGGCGAGGCGAGGCAAAAGGAAGCAAGGAGATAGGAAAGCTAAAGCCGGCTGCCATAGAAGTTTAAAAGAAAGACAAGGATGCCTTGATACGAGAAACATGGTCAACAAAAAAATCCCCGCCTAGCGCGGGGATTTTTTTAAAGTCAAGTCTTATTTCACCACCGGGCAGCTGTCCGATTGCGCGCCACTGGGGAGGAGGAATTTGGCCTTCTCTTCGGCAGTCAGGTTGCGCCCGGCAATCTGGCAGGCGCGGGCAATCCACGCATTCATGTCCACTATCCACTCACGCACTTCTCCCTGGCTGGATACCGACACCAGGTACTCCTGGCCATCTTGCGCGTTTTTACGGAACAAAAGGCCGGTGACTTCACCGTTGGTGCGTTCGACAAATTCCCCGATCGGACCACGAGATGAGGCTTCCCACAACGCAATCCGGCCATCCTGAAAGCCAGCCGCCAGCAGGTTTTGCTCGGGGCTAAAGGCCAGGCTGGTGACTACCAAGGTCACATTTTTCAGGCTGAGACCTTCGGTGACGGCCTGGTCAACCTTGCCTGTTTTAAGGTCATAGAAGACGATCTTGCCAGCGTTGTTACCAATCGCCAACGTCTGGTTATCGGGACTAAAAGCCAGGCTGGCCACGATTCCGAACGTGATACTTTCGAGATCCTTGCTCAGTTCCACGGGTTGGTTACTGCTCATATCCCACAGGACAATCTGGCCACAGGACTGCCCCGATGCGCAGGCGGCGGCTGCAAGCAGCTTTCCGTCCGCGCTCATGGTCAGGCTGCGGATCGACCCGCTAGAGACTTTGATGGGGTCGCGAACCGGGCTGCCGGTGGACGGGTCAACAAATGAGACTTGCCCGTCCGTGCCGCCCAGCGTCACCACCGGCTGTCCATTCATCAAGGCCATCTCCAGGCTAGAATGCGGCGCTTTCTGTACAACCGGTTTGTCCGCGCCTTCGATGACTGTCTCAATATTAATGGCGCCCACAGTGCGAGCAAAATTCAATTTGCCATTCTTGTCCTGCAACAGGCTTTGCATCCCCCCGCCGCTCATGTTCAGTAACGGGCGGCTGAGCGACTCCACCGGCTCGAACTTCCACAATATAACCGCGTTATCGTAGCCGGCTGTCGCAAACAGATTCCCTTGCGGATGAAAAGCCACGGCTGAGACGGGCTGCGAGTGACCCTGCAGCTGGTAATTTAGTTTTTGCAGCGTCTCCGCGTCCCACAGGCCAAACCAGCTGCTTTTGTCATTCACACCCACGGCCAGGAAACGGCCATCCGGGCTAAGCGCCAGGCTAATGACAATCGGGGTAGTCTTGTTATTGGTCTGGAGGAGGATCTTATGCGCAGCGACGTCCCACTGGACCAGACGCTGATCCACGCCGCCAGAAACGAGGCGCTGTCCATCCGGGTACCACGCCAGGCCAGTAATCTCGCCGGCGTGGGCGCGCTGCACTTCCATTAAGGTGGTAAAGCGCGGCGCGTCCAGCACCTGGATTGTGCCACCTTGACTGCCCACTGCCAGCCGCTTACCATCTGGCGACCAGGCCATGATAATACAAGCATTTGACCCGCAGTCTCCGGTGCTGTCCACCTGGCCCGTTTTATAGTTATACAAAAATAGTAAGCCCTTATGGGATACCGGGTCCCTATCAGTACCAACCGCCAGAAGGTCTCCACCAGGTTGAAAAGCTACGAACAGCACGCTTGAATATTCGTAACGGAAGGGGCGGAATAAACTGACACTCCCCGTGGCCCTGTTCCAGATGCGAACTTCACCATCCCCACCCGCGCGGGCCAACAGATTACCCGTTGAATCGAAGGAAGCAGCGTACATAGGAGCTTCGGATTCAAAGTTGGCGGGCACTTTCGCGGCGCGGCCTTCGCCAGAAACATTCCACAGGTCCACATGGCCAATACTACTGGCTGCCACGACAGAACCATCCGGGCTAAAAGCGAGGTTATAGGGCTTGGATTGTACGCGCCAGGGAAAACCTACCGGGCTGACGCGGCTTTCCAGGCCGCGCTGAATACCGGTCAGCAAACCGCGCTGCGACTGCCAATCGCCGGAAACCTTGACTGCCTGGATGGACAGCAGCAGGCTAAGATCGAGTTTGTTGTTGCGGAAGTAATCGGATAAGGAAGAGAGCCGGGCGCCCTGCGCCTGGTTCAAGGCCACCTGAGCTACCGCTTCCGCAATACGGGCAGCATCGCGCTCATCCACAGCCCGCGTGCTGGCGACTTCCGCCTGATCTTTGGCCGCCTCCGCGGTTTTACGGGCCGACTCGGCCGCCTGGCGCAAACCAGCTTCAAGTGCGCTGGCCGTCTCAGCGCGGTGGCGCTGTTCTGCCTCCAACTGGCTCGCCTCCTCAGCCGTCGAACGCTGGAGGTTGGCCTGGGTGCTGGCTACGTTGGCGGTAACCCTTTGAACATTGGCCACGACAGCGCTCTCACTGGCCTTTCGTGACTGCGATAAGGAAAATATCGTCAGGGCGGATAGTACAACCAGCAGAAGGCCAAAGAAGATGATCACTGCCCGCTGGCGTTGTTTTTGGCGCTGGTCAGCAGCCGACTGGCTGGCTTCAATGAACTTCTTTTCTTTGTCACTCAAATCATCCGGGTGATCGCGCAGCAGCACCAACGCGCCCTGAAGCTGGCGGCCATCATACAACCGCGAGACATCCTGGCCTGATTCGAACCAGGCCTGCGCCGCGATCTCAACCGGGCGAGAGTTTTTGTCATGCCATTCCCGGTTGGATTGCAGAATGGGACCCACAAAGCGGTCATGGGAAAGCTCGTACCAGGTATTCTCCCCGCGAATTTCAGCGCGGATGATAAAGCGGTCCTGCAAGGTTTTCACCACCGAATTGGGCAGATCATTGGGCGGCGCGCCGGTACTCTGTTTCCCCTGGCGGACGGAACTGCGCGTCTCCGTCTCAGTAATTAATTCTTGCGAAAACCAATTGCGCAGCTGGCGCTCGCGGACATCCGGGTACTGCCGCATTACTTCGTGGAGCGACTGGACATAATAATTGGCCAGCGCCGTGCTGATGAACTGCGCCAGGTCCTTGCCCCTGGCCAGGCTGAGCAGATCTTCGGTGGTTATGTTTTCACCCGGCCGGCTGCGCAGCTCTTCCCAGAGCTGGAAACAAACTACCTGAAGCTGGACGGGTTCGATAAACTGGCCAGGCTTATATGCCGGGGCATTGTTTTGATCCTTTCCAACATTGATCAGGCTTAAAGTCTTAACCAGTTCTTCGGTCGCGTCATCCTCAAAGGGACGCAGTTTTTCAACCGGGCGGCGGACAGCATCCAGGGCGGCAAAGTAGCCCATGCGCTGCATATAAAAACGCGCCCGCAGCTTACCGGGCAGCAGTTCCGCGTATGGGTCAAGTGAAGCAATATAGTCTTCGCGGATGGAGAATACCACCCAAAGATAGGGATCTGCCTGCAAGGCCTCGCTGATCTGCTGGAAAAATGGGGCGCGCTGGCTCCACGCGCCCGGGTTGGTGGTAAAAATCTCCTCAAACTGGTCGATGATCAACGCCAGCGGCTGCACCCCACCAATCGTCTGAGGCGCGTCAATGAGCAGCTTATGGGTCTCCGCAGCAGACACAGAGCCGCTGGAGTCCGGCCCGGCTTCCGGCGCCTCAATATCCATATTGGCCAGGTAATCGGCCAGGGTAATGTGTATAAGACTATGCGCATCAGGCAAATTGCCCCCCGCGCCATGTTCGCTGCGCTCAAAACTAAGCAGCAGATTGTAGGTAAAAATATTATCCGCCTGGGCGCCTTCGGCAGACTGCCCGCTCACCCGCCCTGTCAGAACTTTGAAGTTGCGATCGGTGAGGCCGGGAACCAGGCGCGCGTTGATGAGCGAGCTCTTCCCCGCCCCAGACTGCGCGTAGAACAATACCAGGCGCTCCGCGATGATTAACGGAATGAGCTGGTTCGCCTCCTGCTCGCGGCCAAAGAAACGGTCTCGTTCGTCCGAGGTAAACGGCCTGGGACCGACGTAGGGTTGGGCAAGGGTCTGCTGCTCTGAGGCTATGCTTTGCTGCGTCATCTTTGCCTCCGGACGCGCCATTCTTTTTGTAATGCACCCAGAAAACCACTCGGGGCGCTCCAGCGGATCTCAAAGGACATAGGGTTGAAATAGTCCTGCAAATACTTCTGCGCCTGTTCCAGATACTGGCGGCTGGTTTGCCCACCCGGCAGCACATACTGGTCGCTGAGCGAAAGCTGGATGATCGTATTCAGGAAGGCAGCATTTTTCTTTTCGCCTGAAAAAATCAGCCCGCGGAAAAGCGTGCGAAAATCCCAGTCGGGCAAGCGGTAGCCGAGCAGCATCTGCCAGGAAACCGCCAGCGCGCTTTGCAGATAGGCTGGGATGATCGAGCGGCTGGTGCCGCGGTCGAGGGTAATCTCGACCAGGAAATCAAAAAAATCATCCTCGCTAAGGACCATGGAGAGCGGGTAGCGATCGAGACCGTACAGGTGATATACCAGCGGTTTTTGCGGAGATGGTTCAAAAGTTTCCAGGGTTTTATGCTCTTCGCGCAGCTGCGGAATTGGGCCAGACCAGAAACAGACCTGTGTGATCGGCTGCTTGCCCATCGCAATGAGCGCGCGTTCGAGAACATCATGGTAACAGGTAGTGATGTAGATCGGCAGCGGCAGGCTCGCCAGAATGCTCAATGGATCGGCGGAGCCCGGTCCGAAATTCAATAATGACAGCTCCTGGACGGCCAGATCGGTAAAGCTGTATTCAGAAAGGCCGTCGCGTAGTTCAGCGATACGGTCCGGGTTTATCCCGGTCTGTGAGGCATAACTGAGCAGCGCGTTTTTAAGAAAATTGAGATACTCCTCTTTCGCATCCATGGGCGAACGGGACTTGGAGCGGACGTATTGGGCAACGTGGGGCAGGCTGTGGCTTTCCGTCAGCGGATAGGTGACTTCGCTGGCCCAGGCCATCGACAACACGTTGGATACGCTCAACTTTATTTCCGGCTCTTCACCCTCTTTTGCAGCTTCATCCGCGCCGAGCGCGGGAACCGCCTCGGAAACCGCTTCTTCGCCCAGCACTTTGCTAAAAACCAGGTCATAAATCATCCCATTACTCAAAATAGGGATCACCTGACCATTGCTCACGCGATTGACCAGGTTATTCCAAAACCGGTCTTCGTCGCTTTCCGGGGCCAGGGGCTGGCTCAAAAACATTTTTACATTCTGCCCGCGCTTCATTCCCATAAGGGTACCTCTCCTCAAGATGATGCTGCGATTGCCACCCGAAACCCATGCCGCTTGCGCGGTGGGCCTGATTTGTTTGGATCAAAACCCCCTCGGAAGGTACAGGTCATCTCCGCAAGGGAATCGCTAAAGCCGCCGCGGAACACGCGGCGCACGATTGCACTGGCCTTGGGATCATTGCGCCCATCCTCGGCCCAGGGATAAACAAAACGGGGCGCGGCGGAACTTTCTCCCCACAGAGAAACCGTCCATTCGCGCACGTTGCCCACCATATCATAGACGCCGAAATCATTCTGAGCCGGGAAAGCATCCACCGCGACCACCTGGCGCGGGTCCGGGTTGCAGCGTTCGAGCTGCCATTCATTCCCCCACGGATACAATGCACCATCCACACCCCGGGCGGCTTTCTCCCACTGCGCCTCGGTTGGCAGGGAATACTGGCGGCCAGTAGTCTGACTTAGCCATTCACAGTACGCCATGGCCTGGTACCAGGTAACGCCAATCACCGGATAGTTCAACCGGTCGGGGGCCGGAGTTTGTCCGTCCCAGCCAGATTCGGGATTCACCAGCGTGTTGGTCTGGCGAACGAACTCGAAGAATTGGCGGTTGGTTACCGGATATTGGCCAATGCGGTAGCCAGGCAGGTCAACCGGGTGGCAGGGTTTCTCCCAATCCCCCACCCCATCGCCGCTATCGCGGCCCATTTGGAAAACACCGGCGGGGATGTAAACCGTTTCGGGTTCAAATGCCAGCCGGGGAATGGAGCGCGCCAGCACTGGCGGCTGCATCAGTTGATTATCGCGCAGCCGGCTGAACAGGACCGGCATCCACCAGCCATCCTCATCCCGCACCTGGCCGCGGGCAGCGGCCAGAGCGCGGTCGATCTGACCATCCTTACCCAATTCCGTAAAGAAGGTGGGCAGAAACCGGTCGATGGTGGGGAAGGAAACGCTGCCGCGCATGGCCAATACTGCCGGGATGCCACACTGCGCGAGCTGCGGCCCCAATGCCTGCAGGACGCCGGAGGGCGAGGCGCCGACCGATCCGGCGCTCTCACAGGAAACCAGCACCGCCAGCAGCGGCAAGGAGCGCAAAGCCTGCAGCTCGCGGATCAGGCGCTCAACCGGAACCGATTCACCCCTGCCGTCCGGCTTTTCCAATAAAACGGAGGATCCCGCGCTGCGGTTAATGTAGCCATGCGCTACCAGATATAAGATATCCACACTTTTTGAAGGAGCATCTGCACCGGAAGACGCTCCGCGCAGCCCATTCAACAATCCCGCCAGCGTGGCCTGTCCAGCGCCCACCAAAGGGATCACCTCGGCATTTACCAGGCCTTTACGCGCGCGTTCCAGCTCGACCAGCGGATCAATGGGGGCGAACTGAAGCGGGTCCAGGTTGCTGGGGCTGGAAACAACCACCAGCGCGCGCAAGCGCGCCGTTTCCGGTGGAGTGAAAGACTGTACGTTGGCGCTGCTAAGGAAGCGAGAGAAGGGCACATTTTCGTCGGCGCTCAAGCGGGTGCGGCGGTTTGGGTCAGGGTCGATCAGCGTTTCCCAAAGCAGTTCATGCAGTTCACTGGCGGTGGGGTCAAAATACAAACGCAGGCGGAGGGGTACGTTCCGCGCGGCGGCAAGCACCCGAGCCTGTCCAAAGGCAGCCCGGGCAGACGGATCAGCAAAAACCATTTCAGACAGCCGCAGCCCATACGCCAGCGGGTCTGCATGCAAGGCAAGCAGGGCAGCAAAATCGATGCTGACCAAAACCGGGGTATTGAGGCCCAGGTTGCTTTCTTGCGGGCTGCCCGGCTGCCAAAAACGGCAGCGCAGCGAATAATGCCCTGGCTCAACCTGGTAAAAACCTAATTCCAGCTCCGCGCAACCGGTCATCTACCCCTCACCTGTCCAAAAATAAAAACGCATGTTGAAAATGCCTGTTTCTCGGAAAATAGGAACCATCCAATCAATACGATTATACAGACACAAATACGATGTTTACAACTTTAAAACGATCGTCAGCTTGGCTTTTGAGGGTTCGAGTATCAATATAGACTATTTTGAACAAAAAGCATATCATTCATAACGGATTGGGTGGAAAAATTATACCCTGAAGGGGTATGAAAGTTATCGGATATATGACAAACAACCACCCAATCTTCTTGTCACAGGTTAAAAACGAGGTTATACTAAGGTTGTAACCCGGGAGGGGAGTACGAAAACTATCCCTGGTTCACACCCTCTCTCTATATACAAAGACAGGAGAAGAAAAATGTTCAAGAAGACGTCCTTAATCCTGGCTGTCATCATGCTCGCCTCTCTCGTACTGAGCGCATGCCAGCCTGCCGCTACGCCAGCGCCAACCGTACCCGCGCCTACGCAAGCACCCGCCGCAACGGAACCACCGCCCGCCACCGCCACTACCGCTCCAACTGCGACGGAAGCTCCGAAGGCTACGGAAGCTCCCGCTGCCACTGCAACCACGGCTGCGACCGCAACCACCGCCGCGCTGGCAGGCGCGGGTAAGAAGATGTGCCAGGTAACCGATACTGGCGGTATTGATGACAAGTCCTTCAACGCCACTGCCTGGAAGGGCTTCACCGATGCAAAAGAAAAGCTGGGCGTCGACATAAAATACCTCGAGTCCACTCAGCAGACCGACTACGCCAAGAACATCGGCGCCTTCATCGAAGAGAAGTGCGACCTGATCGTCACCGTTGGTTTCCTGCTGGGCGATGACACCAAGCTCGCCGCTGAAAAATACCCTGATCAGAAGTTTGCCATCGTCGACTATGGCTACGACCCGGTGATCCCCAATGTATTGGCCCTGACCTTCGCCACGGACCAGGCCGGTTTCCTGGCCGGTTACCTGGCCGCTGGCACGACCAAAACTGGCAAGATCGGCACCTTTGGCGGCATGCAGATCCCGACCGTAACCATCTTCATGGATGGCTACTATTACGGAGCGCAGTACTACAATGAACAGAACAGCGCCAAGGTGGAAGTCATCGGTTGGGATCCCAAGACTCAGAAGGGCTCCTTCACCGGCGATTTCAGCAACACCGATAAAGGCAAATCCACGGCGCAGACTCTGATGGACGAAGGCGCTGACATTATTATGCCCGTCGCCGGCCCGGTGGGCCTGGGCGCTGCCGAAGCGGTGAAAGCCGCCGGGAATGCCTGGATCATCGGCGTCGACACCGACTGGACCGTTAGCGCGGCCAATTACAAAGACATCGTCCTGACCTCTGTCGCCAAGAACATGGATGTGGCAGTATATGACACCATCCAGGCCGTTCTGGATGGCACTTTCAAGGGCGGCTTCTACTCTGGCACGCTGGAAAACGAAGGCGTTGGCCTGGCCACCGTCGCAAGTGGTGTTCCCGCCGACCTCAAGACCAAAGTCGACCAGGTTAAGGCCGACATCCTCTCCGGCAAAGTGAAAGTTAATCCGAACGCCAAGTAAGTCTATTGAGAATTAAAAAAAGAGCGGTTCGTAACAGAGCCGCTCTTTTTTTCTTATGATACAATCGAGTCAAATCATTTTCCCTGCCTGGAGCAACGCAATGACTCCTATATTGGAATTACGCGGGATCACCAAACGGTTTCCTGGCGTGCTGGCAAATGATCATATCAATCTCACCCTCGAACCGGGGGAAATTCATGCTTTGTTGGGAGAAAATGGCGCCGGTAAGACCACGTTGATGAACATCCTCTACGGTTTATACCAGCCGGATGAGGGAGAAATCGTGGTGCATGGCAAACCGGTAAAGGTGCATTCGCCCGGTGAAGCGATTGCCAGTGGGATTGGCATGGTCCACCAGCATTTTATGCTCATCCCAGTTTTTACCGTAACGGAAAATGTCATGCTGGGGGAAGAAGCAACCCGGACAGCCGGTATCCTCGACCGGAAAACCTCCGCCGAGCGCATCCGCGCCATTTCCAGCCAGTACAACCTGGAAGTGAACCCGGACAGCTATGTGAAAGATCTACCGGTCGGCGTGCAGCAGCGGGTTGAAATTATTAAACTGCTGTACCGCAACGCCAACATCCTGATCTTTGACGAACCAACCGCCGTGTTGACCCCCCAAGAAGCGGATGAGTTGTTTGAAATTATGCGCTCTCTGGCCCGCCAGGGAAAATCGATCATTTTTATTACCCACAAGCTGCGCGAGGTATTAGAGGTTTCCGACCGGATCACGGTTATCCGGCGGGGCAAAGTGATTGGCACCGTGCTACCCCAAGAAGCAGATCAAAACCAGCTGGCGGCAATGATGGTCGGCCATGCCGTGCAGCTTGAGCTGGAACGGAAGCAGGCAAATCCCGGCGAAACAATCATGAAAGTAGAAAACCTGGTTGTAGCGGATGAAACTCGCCAGGTGACGGTTGACGGGGTTTCTTTTGACGTCCAGGCTGGTGAAGTTCTGGGCATTGCCGGAGTGCAGGGCAATGGGCAGACGGAACTGGTCGAAGCGCTCACCGGACTGCGTTCCCCGGTCAGCGGGCGGGTAACCCTGTTGGATCATGAAACAACCTTTGCCAGCCCGCGGAAAATCACCGAGCTGGGCAGCGCGCATATCCCTGAAGACCGCCAGCGGGACGGGTTGGTACTGGACTTCCCGGTGGCGGATAACCTGGTTCTGAACACATATTACAAGCCGCCTTTCGCGAAAGGCGTGGTGATGAGTGAAAAACCCATCCTGGAAAACGCGGCCAGGGAAATCGAGAGCTTTGATGTGCGCACCCCTGGTCCACTGACCCCAGTGGGCTCTCTCTCGGGCGGCAACCAGCAAAAGGTAATCGTGGCACGCGAGCTGTCCCGACCCATCCGGCTGCTGATCGCCGCGCAGCCTACCCGCGGCCTGGATGTGGGTTCCATCGAGTATATCCACTCTCAGATCCTGAAAAGGCGGGACGCGGGGGTCGCTGTTCTGCTGGTATCGACCGAGCTGGACGAGGTACTGCAGCTTTCTGACCGGATCGCGGTGATGTACCGGGGCAAGATCGTGGCGGTTGTACCTTCCGCAGAAGCCACCAAGAATATAATCGGTTTGCTCATGGCTGGCATACCGATGGACCAGGCCCGGCAGCAGTCTGGCGGGGATGGCAGCCGGAAGGATATCATCCACGATGGAGGCGCGCTATGACCGAACAACGGAAAAATGAAAATCCCATCGCCGGGCAGCCCCCGGAAGGCAATAAAAAAGAGGCCGACTCCAGCCTGGCCGACAGCATAAACCTGCCAGAAACAGAGCCAGGTCCGGGGGCAGGCGCAAGCAGCCCGAAAGCCGATGGTGGAAAAGTATTTCTAGAGGAGACCAACCGGCCCGCCGGAAGCGCGCGGCCGGGGCTCTGGCACACCATCCGGGTTCCCGTCCTGGCAGTAATCAGCGGGTTGATCCTGGGCGCGATCTTCATTGTTATCACCACCGATACCGTATATGCAGCCTTTGGCGTTTCCATCGGCGCCGGACTGGCGGAAGCCTGGCGGGTGGTGATTGAAGCCTATGGAGCGTTGTTTAGCGGCTCGCTGGGCGACCCGGTGCGAATGGTCAATGCCCTGGGCGGCGGTGATGCGCTGGAAATCCGCCGGGCGTTCAACCCATTTCTGGAAAGCCTGGTCACTTCCACTCCGTACATTTTTGCCGGCCTGGGGGTCGCGTTGGGTTTCCGCGCGGGCGTTTTCAATATCGGCGCAGAAGGGCAGATCTTTATGGGCGCGATCTTCTCGGCTTTTGCCGGATACGCGATTAAAGGCCTGCCGGCCATCATCCATATCCCGCTGGCGCTGCTGGCCGGCGCGCTGGGCGGGGCTATCTGGGGCTTTATCCCTGGCTGGTTGAAAGCCAAAGTCGGCGGGCATGAAGTGATCAATACCATCATGATGAACTACATTGCCTTCCGCATGAGCGACTGGCTGTTGAGCGGCCCGATGAAGCGGCCCAATTCCTTCAACCCCATCAGCCCGACCATCGAGCCGAGCGCCATGCTGCCGACTTTCTTCGCCGATCCGATCCGCTTACATCTGGGATTTTTTATCGCATTGGGCGTAGCGGCCCTGGTGTACTGGTTCTTGTTCAAAACCACCTGGGGCTTTGACCTGCGCACAGTTGGCGCAAACCCATATGCCGGGCGGTATGCGGGGATGAAGGTATCCAACAGCATCATCATGGCGATGTCCCTTTCCGGGGCCCTGTGCGGCCTGGCCGGGGCCAACGAAGTCCTGGGCCTCAACCATAACCTGGCAATGGCCTTCTCTTCGGGTTACGGTTTTGACAGCATCGCGCTGGCCTTGCTCGGCAATAACTCGCCGCTGGGGGTGGTGCTGGCTTCGCTGCTGTTTGGCACGCTGCGCACCGGGGCAACTCGCATGCAGCTTGTTTCAGCCATCCCAACCGATATTATTTCTGTTTTGCAGGCCATCATTCTGGCGTTGATTGCTGCGCCGGCCATTGTGCGCACCATCTACCGCCTGCGCACGGTGACGAAAGCCGGAACGGTCAATGTTCAAGGCTGGGGAGGGAAATAAGCATGGCGACACAAACCTTTCACCGTGTCATAACGACTTCTCCAACGCGCCAGCGAGCAATGGGGATCTTTTTCCTGCTGTGCGCACTCGTGATCTGGATTTTCTTCGCCCGACCCACCAGCGGTGACGCCATCACCACCTTTGGCATGCAGGCCGGGCTGGTGAAAGCCGCGGTCCCCCCGTTAAAGCTTCCATCACAGGGTACGCTGTATGTATTCTCCATTGTTTGTGCCGTGGTCGGGGGCTTTCAGCTGGCGCGCGGTTTCCGGCGCGCCACCAATGGAATGCTGGCGCTGGTCGTGGCGCTGCTGATCTTTGGCTTCCTGGTATGGGCCGCCGCGGGCAAGTCACTCAACCTGGCCGGGCTGATGGCCACTGCCCTGCTCAATTCGGTGCCGATCACCCTGGGCGCGCTTTCCGGGATCCTCAGCGAGCGAGCCGGGGTGGTCAATATCGCCATCGAAGGCATGATGCTCACCGGGGCAATGGTAGCGGTCATCGTTGCCAGCACCAGCCACCTGCTGTGGTTGGGAGTGATCGTGGCGGTTATTTCTGGCGCGGCAATGGCGCTCCTGCACGGCTGGCTTTCGATACGATATAAGGTAAACCAGATCATATCCGGTACGGTGATTAATATCTTTGCCACCGGACTGACTTCCTATATCTCCAACAAGTACCTGCAAACCATTCAGGAATTAAACAACCCGGGCACCTACCGGGCCATACCCATTCCTGGGCTGTCTCAGATCCCATTCTTTGGCGGCATTCTGTTCAATAACAACTTTTTCATTTATGCCATGTTCCTGTTCCTGATCGTACTGCAGTTCGCCCTCTTTTATACCAAATGGGGTCTGCGGATGCGCGCGGTCGGCGAGCACCCAAAAGCAGCGGACACGCTGGGGATCAACGTGATCCGGACGCGCTACACGGCGGTCTTGCTCAGTGGAATGATGGCCGGGTTTGCCGGCGCATACCTGACGCTTGGCTCGGTCGGGCGGTTTGACCAGGTGATGACCGCCGGGCGCGGTTTCATCGGCCTGGCAGCGATGATCTTCGGCAACTGGACGCCGTTTGGATCCTTTGGCGCGGGTCTTCTGTTTGGTTTCGCCGAGTTGCTGGCGACCCGGCTGGCTCTCCTGGGCCTGCCGATCCCCAGTCAGTTCCTGCTGATGGCCCCTTATATTGCCACCATGATCGTACTGGCCGGTGTAATCGGGCGCTCGCAGGCCCCGGCGGCGGACGGCGTGCCGTACGAGAAAGAGTAACAATTTTCTGGAGGGCGGAATGCTGCGGAAAATCCTGGCTGCGACTCTTTTGATCCTGCTCACATCGACAATAACAGCCTGCCGGGTTGTGATCCTGCCGCCCGGGCCGGGAACACCAAGCGCGAATGATCTGGTCAATACTGCTGCCGCGCAGACGGTATCCGCACTGGGTACGGAAATTGCCACCGGGCGCACCGGTACACGCGTTGCGCCCAAAAACACGCTCAGTATGCCGACGCTCACGCTTACGCCAAACCTGACCCCTATAGTGACGGTTGTTACCCCCACACCGACCCCTACGCCCGGACTGAACTGTAACCAGGCCAGCTTCGTCCGCGATATTACCATCCCGGATGGCTCGACCATCTTGCCAAACTCAACCTTTACAAAAACATGGGAGCTGAAGAATACGGGCAGCTGCGCCTGGGACTCCTCTTATGCGGTGGTATTTGCCGGGCGGGGAAACGCGATGAGCGGGCCAGCCAGCACACCGCTGATCCGCGAAGGTCAGGTAAAGCCTGGGGAGACGGCTCTGGTTTCTGTAGCGCTGCGGGCGCCAGGGGAGCCGGGCGAATACGAAGGCTACTGGAGCTTCCGCTCAGGAAATAACCAGCTGTTTGGCATTGGGATTGGTCAGAATGCTTCCGCGCCGTTCTATCTCAAAATCCGCGTGGCGAGCGAGTATTCTTTCGCCGAGCATCTGTGCAGCGCGAAATGGAGCAGCGGCGCAGGCGACCTACCTTGCCCCGGCAAGGAAGGCGACAGCCAGGGCTATATTCTGCCGGTCAAGAATCCAACGCTTGAAGACAACAAGCAGCGCGAAGGATTAGGATGGCTAGCCGTACCGCAAGCGGTGGCCGGCGGCTATATCGTGGGCACGTTTCCCGCGGTGATCGTCCCGGAGCAGTCTGATTTCCGGACCACCTTGAGCTGCGCTCCCGGCGCAGACGGCTGCTATATCCACCTGAAAGTAACCTACCGGATCGATAACGGCGCCGAGCAGGTTTTGGGTGAATGGAACGAGGGTTACGAAGGTGGGATCACCGAAGCGGTCGCGGATCTGGATGCGGCTGCCGGAAGGTCAACGGTGTTTTCCTTCTACGTTTATGTAAGCAGCACGCCAAGCCAGGGAAAAGGGTTGTGGTTCTTCCCAAGGATTTTAAGGAATTAGTCACTATAAAAAAGGATCGCCTGGTGGATCGGGCGGCTTCGCCGCCCGATCCACCAGGCGATTTTTATTTTCTGAGCTATGGCCTGGCCGGGCTGCCGTCGGGCAGGCGAGTTTGAGTCCACCAATCCACTTCGTCTTTGCAGACGTACTTCGCAGCCATTTCTTCATCGAAGTCGATGCCCAGGCCGGGTTTGTCGTTCGGGTACATATATCCGCCGCGGACTTCGGGCAGGCCGGGGAACATTTCGTATACCACCTTATCGAAGCGGCACCATTCCTGGATGCCAAAGTTGGGCGCCCACACATCCAGGTGCAGGTTTGCGGCGTGCCCGACCGGCGAGGTGTCGCCCGGACCATGCCAGGCAGTCCGAATGCCATACACCTGCGCATGTAAAGCGGCATTGCGCGCGGGGGTAATACCACCCATTTGCGAAATGTGCATGCGCAGGAAGTCGATCAGACGCTCTTCAATCAGCATCCGCCATTCATGCGGGTTATTGAACAGCTCGCCCATCGCGATCGGCGTGGTGCATACCTGGCGGATGTTGCGGAACCATTCAATCTCTTCCGGGGCCAGCGAGTCTTCCAGGAAGAACAGCTTGTACTGCTCGAGATCCTTGGCAAAGCCGACCGTGTCAATGGGGGAAAGACGCTCATGTACATCGTGGAGCAGCTCAACCTCATCGCCGACACAGCCGCGCACGTAATCGATCATTTTGAGCATATTGCGGGTGTAGGCGCGTGGATCGTAATACGCGCCGTCTGGGGCGCCTTCGGGCTTGTTCGCGTCGGCGCGTTTCCCGCCATACCCGCCCATCTGCACGCGGATGTAGCGATAGCCCTGTTCCTGGAACTTGCGCACGTTGTCCACCACTTCCTGGGGATCACGGCCGTCGGCGTGCGCGTAAACCGCGGCGGCCTCGCGGCATTTGCCGCCCAGAAGCTGGTACACGGGCATGTTTGCCAGCTTGCCTTTGATATCCCATAATGCCTGATCGATACCGGAAATGGCATTATTGAGCACCGGACCATTGCGCCAGTAACTCTGCACGTGCGCCATTTGGAATAACTCTTCACTGCGAGTAACGTCACGGCCAAGCACAAAGGGGATCAGGTGGTGCTCCAGGGCAGCGTGCACGGCACGAAAGCGCTGGGTGAATGTCGCGCAGCCCAGCCCGTACAGACCTGGTTCCGATGTGAGCACTTTGACGATAACAAAACGCGTTCCGGCTCCGCCTGTCTGGACCAGGAACGTCTTAACTTCACGGATGGTAATTGGGTTTGGCATGGTGTCTCCTTAGGGAATTGGGTAAGTCGATCTGGGAACAGTGAAGAGTGATGAAGGGATGAGACTTCTATTCATGTATATACCGAAGAAGTCTTCATAGGCTTTGCGGATTTCAACTATCATGCAAGCTCCATTTTAAGGAATGAGGGCTTTATGCAGCGGTTCTACCCACTTGTGATTTACCGGATCGTATACGCCAAACCCGGAGCAGAATTCCCAGTAGGCCCAGCTAAAACCGCGCTCCTCAGCAGCGCGGGCCAGATAGGCGGTCCATAAGGCGCGGGAATCCATGTCTGCTTTGCTGTAGGCGCCGAACTCGCCCAGGAACAGCGGGCGGTTGTTCTTGTCAGCCCATTGTTTGGCCATATCCAGGTCCCGGTTTATGGAAAATTTCTCAGTGCGCGTGCCAGTCCAGGTGGTGCCCAGCCAGGGAGCGGAATTTTCCACCCAGTCGGCGCCCTGGTGGGTGAAATTGAACGGCTGGTAGTAATGGAAGGTTACGATCAGGTTGCGGTCCTGCTCAGGAAGCTGCAAGATGTACAGGTTGGCAATGCTGTTCCAATTGCCCGGCCCGACAATAATCGTTCGCTGGGGATTACTGGCGCGGATAACCTGGATCGCCTCAACGAGAAGTTCATTCCAGGCGTTGGTGCCGGAAATGGAGCCGTTTGGCTCGTTGAGCAGCTCGAAATACACACTTTCGGGCGCCTGCTGGTAACGGCGGGCAATCTGGTCCCAAATTGCTAGAAAGCGCTCTTTATGCGCCCCCGGCTCTTCCATAATTTCGAGATAGTGATGGAGATCGAGGATGACTACCAGGCCCTGCTCCTGCGCATTTTTCAGCACCCAATCCACGCGCTCAAAGATGGCCGGATCGATGGTATAGGGAGACTTCTCAGCGGCATAGGCATTCCAACGGATGGGAACCCGGACGGTATCAAAGCCGCCATCCTTGATGGTTTTAAAGAAGCTTTCCTCGAGCGTTACCCCCCACTCCCCCTCTTTTGGCGCTTCCAGGGCGTTTCCCAAATTTACGCCGCGGCCCAGGCGGCGGTTTTGCTCGAAGACAAAAGCGTCTGCCTGGCTGACCGGGTGAGTGGTTGGAGAAGGCTGCGCGGTGGCCGTTGGAGGAAGCGCCGGCTGGGTAAAGGTTGGTTGAGGAGAGGGAACCTGGGTGGGCATAGGCTGTGTTGGTGGAGGTTGTGTGAAGGCCGGTGATGCAGCAGGAGCCGGCGCAACGGTGGTACACGCAGAAACGAAGAGGAGCAAGAGGCAAAACAAAAAACCGTTTCGGATCATGAGAGCCTTCCTATGAACAGAGTTGTTTATGGCGAAGGGTAACGGATATCCTTCACCTGCCCATCACTCAACTCGTAAACGATGTGGGCGTATTCCTCCACCATTGGGTCGTGGGTCGCCATGATGATGGTGATGCCTTCCTTAATAACGATATACCGGAAAAGGGCCAGGATCTGGCGGCCGGTGCCCGAATCGAGCTCGCCGGTGGGCTCATCCGCGATGATCAGGTCCGGGTGGGTGGAGAGCGCCCTGGCAATGGCGACACGCTGCTGCTGGCCGCCGGAAAGCTCCCACGGGCGGTGGTTGGCCCATGGCCCCAACCCGACAATTTCTAGCGCGCGCATGGCTAGCTTGCGCCGGTTTTTGGTGTAACCGGCTATGCGCAGCATCAGCTCTACGTTTTCTACCGCCGAAAACATGGGCATGATGGCAAAGGACTGGAACACAAAACCAATGCGGTGCCGGCGCAGTTCGGTCAGATCATTTTTTGACATCTGCGACAGCGGCTGGCCAAACAGGTATACTTCGCCAAGCGTAGGACGGTCGAGGCCGCCAATGATGTTCAGCAGGGTCGTTTTCCCCGATCCAGAGCGCCCCTTGAGCGCTCCCAAAACGCCTTTGGGCACATCCAGTGCAGCGTCCCGCAGCGCCGTCACCTGGCTCTCGCCTACCGGGTAGATGCGCGTAACCTCGTTTACCTTGATAATGATTTCCGGATTGCCCGGCTGCCTTTCGCCGGCTGCGATTGGTCTTGCGGTCGTTTCATTCATCATTACTTACGCCTGTAACCTTTTAATCGTTTGAGGCTGCCCGGTTTGCGGACGGGCGCCGATTCTTGCTCGAACAGCATCGCAATCTGCTCATCCAGGGTTTGCTTACGCATCTGATCTCCCTCCTGGCCTTCTACCGGACGGATGATAATACAATCCTCGCCGGATTCCAGTTTGGCGCGCTTGCCAATGCCCAGCTGCTCGCGCAGCTCTTTGGGGATTTGCAGGCGCCCGGCAGAATCGAGCACCACGAACTCCTGCAAGGTGATCTCGGCAGGATGCACTTCGGCATGCTCCTCCTGGGCGGGTTTTTCGACGCCCTGGATTAGTCCAACGGGCTGTTCTCCGGCGGGCTGTTTTCCGGTCATGGCCTTTTCCAACTGGCTGACCTGGCGGATGGTTTCCGTGCTAATTTTGCCATCCCGGATGGCTACGACCCGGTCCACCTGCGTGGCAATGCGCGGATCGTGCGTCACGATGATGGTGGTTAGATCCATGCGCTGGCTCAAGCGGCGGAAGGTATCCATGATCGCCTGGGCGGTGATTGAATCGACTTCGCCGGTGGGCTCATCACCCAGCAGGAGGACCGGTTTATTGGCCAGCGCAACCGCAATCGCCACCCGCTGCTGCTCGCCGCCGGAAAGCTGGGAGAGATGGTGAAAACGGCGGTCATACAGGCCAACGGCCTCAAGCAGTTCTTCCGCCCAATCGCGCTTATGCTTGCGGTTGGTTACCCAGGCCATGGTCATGGGCAGCTCGATATTTTCCAGCGCGCTCAGGTACGGGATCAGGTTGCGCGAGGTCTGCTGCCAGACGAAGCCAACTTTGGCGCGCTGATACTGGTTCATTGCCGCATCGGAGAGGCTGAGAAGGTCTATTCCATCCACGGTTACCCGTCCGGCGGAAGGCCGGTCGAGACCGCCCAAAATATTCATCAGCGTAGACTTGCCCGAGCCAGAGGTGCCAACAATCCCCAGCATCTCGCCGCGCTCGATCACCAGGTCCAGGCCTTGCAGGGCGACAACTTCCAGATCGGCAACCTTGTATATCTTTACCAGGTTTTCACAAACAATTAAAGGCTTTTTTTGCATCACGGTTCCTTACAATGACTCGCCCATCTTTACCGCCTGGAAGACCTTGATCTGCGCCAGGTAGGTCACCGTACCCAACACGGTCAGGAACAAGACAAAACCAAACGCCAGGCTCAGCCAACCCGATTCGGCCCAGCCAATCAGCACTTCAAAGGGTGGAACCGCCCCTGCCCCGGTGGTACTCACCTGCAGGAAAGGCATGAAAAGATAGCTGGTGAGCAGCCCAACCGCGGCACCCAACCCAATTGCCAGGCCCATCAACAAGAACTGTTCCAACACCAGGTAGCCAATCATTTGGGTTACCGACAGGCCGATGGCCTGGAGGATGCCAAGCTGGATAAACCGGCGTCGCAATGAAGCGTACGAATAGAGCACAAAGCCAATCCCGGGCATCAGGCCGGTCGCAATAAACCCGACATTCAAGATGCCAAACAGGCCCATGCGCTCTGGCAAGTCCATAGAGATGCGCAGATCATCGTAGGCATTCCCGCGTACAGCCACCACCGTATGCTCAGCGCCCAGCATCTGCTGGATCTGGTACAGTAGCAGCTTCGTATCGGTCTTACTGCGCAGCTTTAGCCATAAATCATAGCCAACCGCCGAGTTTGGGTTGTCGAAGACCGAATCGAGGTTGGCGATCAGCGTGGGGGTTTTATCGGGGAGAACGGTGGGAAAATAATCGTAGGTGCCAACAACCACCATATCCCGCTCGAAACCCTGGCCCAGGATGTTGACTGAGATCATCAGGTGATCACCAATGCGGAAACCAGCTTTTTCGGCCACGGCCTTTGGCACTAATACACCCATCGGTTCAGCCCCCAGGGTATTCATCAGCGAACCCAAGGACTGACCGGCAAAATCCTCCCGGTAGAATGCCACTTTGGGGAAGTCTAGGCGATCAATGCCCATGAGGATGGCTTTTTGTTCCCCGATGCCGTAGGAAAAGGTACTGTCATACTTGCCTACCCGGGTGATCTTTTCAATACTGGGCAGCTTAAGATGTTCTTCCAGCGCGACATACGATTCTACGTTCAAATCCATCTCGGACAGGGTGGTACTGCCTGAACCAACCTGTCCGAAAGCTGCGGCCCGGTCGTTCCCGCGAATATAATACTCATGGATGGCCAGGTCGGCCCCGGATTGGTAATACAGCGAATCGTGCTGCCATTGGTCCAGGGTTTTGGCAGTCGAGGCAGAGTAGATGGAAAGGCTGAGCGAGATCATGATGAGCAAAAGCGCGCTGGAATGGTCTTGCGGGCGGCGAGAGATCTGCTGCAGCGACAGGTACGCCCAGACACCGGGCAGCCGGTCGAAAAGAAAAGCCAGCAGCCGCATCAGCAGGGGCAGGATGCGGATGGCGATCATACACAGCGCCATCGCAAACAGCGCTGGGGCAAGGAAGAGCAATGGATCGTGATACTGCCCCTCCGCCGTGGACTGCAAGGCTGAAAGAAACTTCGCCGGTTTGGCAATGCCTTTCATCGTCACATAGGCATAAATCCCTGGAATCAGCAGAATGAAGTCGAGGAAGAACCGTTCCCAGAGGGGTTTTCGAGTGGCGCGCGACTGCTCTTGTTTGATGCGGATGATGGTAGAACGCGACAGGCTGAGGACTGGCGCAAAGCGGGCAAGCATGATCAATCCCGCACCAATGGCCAACCACAACAGGTTGATCCCTTGCAATCCAAACTGGAGATTTCCACGATAGGTAAATTTCAAGAAGGAGAGCGTCTGGCCCATTAAAACAGCTTCCAACCAGCCTACCAGCAGCGCCAGCGGCAGAGCCATGACGATCAGCGTAAAGCTCTCCGCCAGGTTGAGGGTAATCACTTGCAGCCCGCTGGTCCCGCGCCCGCGCATGGTGGCCGTTTCCTGTTCGTACGACTGAACCGCAATGCTGGCTGTCAGTGCGATAAATAACAGCGCCAGGATCACCATAGGCCCGCCCACCGCGTAGAACAAGGTGGTCATCGATTCCGCGCGCGTCTGGTAACCATTTAACGCTTCCAGAGGCGTGTAGTCCGTACTGATGCCAGGCAATATCCGGCGCAGGTCCGCGTCCATTTGAATCATGCCCCTGGCGTAGTTCCCGGCCTGTTCAAAGCGCAGGCTGCGTTCATCGAAAACAACATACCAGGAAGTGTAGAACACCGGCCGTTTCAACACCGGTTCTACCCGCGTTTGGAACGTTTCCTTGGGTATCCAGAATAGATCCGAATAATCTGTCTCGGGCGAGCCAAACCAGTCCAGCGACAATTCATTCTTTGGACGCCAGATACCAACGACTTCTATTTCGGTTGAGCCCGATAAAAAGCGATCCCCAATGCTAATAAAGGTGTTATCCGCCTGGGTGGATAGGACCGCCACAGGAATCGGGCCGCCGGGATCCGAGCCGGCTTTTGGCCACTGCCCTTCGATAATTTCCGACCGTTCTGGCAGATCATCTCTGGTTAAAAAGCCCATCGAAAGCCAGGTCTGACCTGGGCTGGCATTTTTCGCAAAATTCGCCGCTGACCAGGAAATGGAACTTGTTTGAACTTCCGTATCAATCCGCGCGACTGTGGGACCAATCAGGCGTTTTGCATTATCGCGGATGTAGCGGGTAATGAATTGGCTCTGTTCAAGGTTGATCGGCGAGGCTGAATATTGATCCTGATAATACAGGTGCAGGCTAAACAGACCGCGATGCAAGGATTCCGCTTTTTCTGAAAGCTGGGCGCGAAGAACCTCGCTTGAGACCGCATTCGAAAAAACCGGCACGCATACGATAATCCCCAGTACAGCCACAATGCCAAGCACCGCGCTGATGGTCAACCCCAAGTTGTGGCGCAAGCGTTTTACTACAACCACCAGCATGGAATTGAAGGTTACCAGGATATCGACTACCCGCGAGCCTATAGAACGCGGAAGGGTGAGAAACCAGCCGCGCTGGAAACGAATTTTTGCCAGCCGGGTATGTCTCAGACCTGGTAAGAACTGCTGAAATAGCCACGACCAGAAGCGCCTGGTCGTCTCTTTTAATAAGGATAGGATTTTTTGCATCGCTAGCGGCTCTCCATCACGGTCCCAGCACCTGGTCGCCCTCTCTCAGGTCGGCGATCACTTCCCAACGATCGGTCGATTTTAAGCCAATCTGGTTGATCTCAACCCGGCGGCGGCGGTCATCGGTCTGAACAATGACAAAGTTCAATCCTTTATATTCGCGGATGGCAGCGGGCGGCAGCAGCAGCGCATCGTCCTTTCTCCCCAAAATCACCGTCATATACACCTGACGGCCAATGCGGACCTGATCTTCGGGAAGGTCCTTGGGGATTGAGAAGTACAGGTAATCATTCGCGGAAGTTGTTTGAGAGGATTGCGCGGCCTGGTCCACAGAACTGGAGACGAGAAAGCCTGCCATATAATGGGTCTGATACTGCTGCTCGGCCTTCCGGTCAATTTTCAGGCTCACTTCCGATTCCTCCTGAAGCTGCCCTTCCAAATCGGGATTGTAGGGGGAACGGATAACCAAATTAGCCGGATCGCCAACCACGAACACCGAGTAAAAGGTTTCCATCTGCTGGCCTGCCCGCACTGTGCTGCGCAAAATTTGGCAGTCGTAAGGGGCGATGACCTGCCGTTCAGCGACCAGCTTTTCCAGCCGTTCAACCGAAAGCTGGCTGCGCTTGACCGCCTGCTCCATATACGGGTTTGTGTCCGCGGTAAGCATATTGAGCGCCGCTTCCGCAACGGTCAAGTTTTCCTGGGCAATATCCAGATTGAGCTGCGCCTTTTCCTTTTCAACGCCAAAGGCTTGCTGGAAATCGATTTTGGCCAGTTCAACCTGTTTTTGCAGGATCACAACATCCGCTTTGGCTTTGTTTAGATCGTACTCGCGCTGGCCTTTATCTTTGGCCAGGTTGGCCTGGGCAACTTCATAATCGATGCGCGCCTGCTGGAGCTGGTTCATGAGATCGTCGATCTGCATCTCCGCCAGCAAATCACCTTTCTTCACCCGATCGCCGGCTTTGACAACCACCCGCGTGACAAAACCCGAAGCGCGGAAAAACAGCTCATCTTGCTTGGCAGGCATAATTTCAGCCATCAGTTCTTTCTGGGCTACGATCGGCCCGCGTTCCACCGTAAAAATCGCCTTTTCGTAATTCACGAGCGGCGGCAGCGGCGTGGGGGTTGGTTCCTGGCTGGCGTCTGCACTGCAAGCAGTTAGCAAAGCCATCAGGAAGAATAACAATATTGGAACGATTTTGATCTTCGACATCCCTTCTCCTTCAATAAACAAGGCTGGGTTGGAGCCTCAAACACACAAAAAGATGCTGGATAAGTACCAAAACAAACATGCGGGAGCTTAAGCCAGAAGGGTCTGGATCAGGGCGCTAATCGCGATGCATCCCAGGCCAATCACAAACAGGCGAATACTGACATCATGGCGTTTTTCCACCTCAGCTCGATATTCTGGAAATTTATCGATGAGCTTCTTGGCCTCTTCTGGCTTGCGGATGATGGCTGGGATACCAAAACTGCGACCGGAGAACATCGCGGAAAAACCAACCATGCCGGCGATCAAGGTCATCCCAAGGCCTGCCCAGAATATCCGCTCGCTATATCCGAGAAGTGAAAAATTTTGGGTGAGAATAAAGGTGACGGCAACGAATAGACAGATACCGAGATCGATCAGCACAATGTCCCGAATATATACCAGTGCCTTTAGAAGGACTGTTTTTATCCGCATTTACAACTCCAGGAAATAAGCATAGTTGCGAAAGCCCGGCAAACAAATGAATTATAGTCGTAACGGCATAAACCTGCTACCAACTTGGCGGAACGGGCCACCAGCTCGCTTCCCTTCCTACCCGGGCCCGATCCCAGGCATTGGCCATGCCTTCGAGCGAGCGAGCGCCCGGATCAGAAAGATCATATCCACGATGAAGCCCGTTACGAGCATCCGGCCCGCCCTGCCGTGTATCCCGACAGTAATTGTAAAAATCCATGAAGGTGGACATATTCGTTTGGATGCCGTACTTCTCCGGGTATAAATTCATCGGTGAAACGGGGTCAATCGTATGAACGGTATTGAGAATTTTGAGCAGCGAACGCGGGTAAAAGTTATAGACTGCCTCAGCCAGGTCGAGGGTTTCCGCAAATGTCTCGTTGGTTTCCCCCGGCAGGTTGAGGGAAAAATAGACAAACAGGTAGAAGCGGTGGCGGCTGAGTGCATCCAGGACATCAAATAACTGGTCCGTGGAATACTGCTTGCCGTTCAGCCGGCGAACGCGCTCGTTCCCGGAAAGCGGGACTGAGCGCAACACAGGATTGAGCCATTACCGTACTGCGGGCGTAATCATCGATAAATTCAGGGGTAGGGATCTGGAAGAACTCGTTATATACGCCGATCTTTACCCCACTGGCACGCAGGAGTGAGAAGAACGTGCGCCAGTAATCTTCGCCCAGAACAGCAATATCATACGACAGGGAGGCCTGGATGATGCCCTTGCCGGCCATGCGCTTGAGATCGTCGACCACCCGTTCTGGTGAGCGGGTGACGATGCCGTTGCGTCCGGCCAAACGCATGTGGGATTCTTTTGAGCCACCACAGTATGAGCAATGGTACTTACATCCGCGCGCCGTGCACGTCCAGCGGCCGCGGAAAGGGCTGGTTTCCAGCGCCTGGCGGGCTTCCGTCAGATTGGTGACGATGTACTCGTGGACAAAGTATTCCTGAGAGTGCTCCAGGAAATCGAGGTCGATAAAATCGAGGGTGTCCAGATCGGCTGTGCAGGCTACATAGGTGGAGGGGTTTTCTGTGACCGTTGTTGAAACACGCTCATTGGGATTTTCAACCACCAAAGCACCTTCAGCGCTTGCCCCGACTGGTGTGCGATAGGACAAATTGGGGATGAACTCCAGACCCTTGAATATCTGCTCGCGGCTGCCCTCTGCCAGCAAATGGCGCACCAGTTCTAGCAGGGGTTTTTCAGCATCGCCGCGAATGATGAAATCCACCTGGGGAAAATTTTCCAGAATTTCGCGAGCAAATCCGGTTGCCGAAAGGCCACCCAGCACCGTCCACGCGGAAGGTAAGACTTCCTTGCACATGCGGGCTGTCTCGACCGCACCGTAGCAGTGTTCGTACCAGTGCAGGTCGATGAGAATAACGCGCGCGTCAGTTTGGCGGGCCAGCCATTTTGGCAGGCTAAAGGTTGGGTCGAGCTGTTTTTCAAGCGGATGGACAATGCCCTGGACGGGAATGCCATTTGCGCGCAGCACATTCACCAGGGCCGGCAGGCCAAGGGGGATCAGGCCGTAGGGTCGACCCGTGTCCGTTTCCGGGGAAAAATCAGGGCCTTGCTTGGCAGGATGGACATAGAGCACGCGGTTTAAACCCGGGTTCAAGCCTGGTGAAGAACTCTGCCCGGGCCGGTGGAATGACGGTGGCGCCGGCGAACTTGCCCAGGGTCATAGGATTGATCAAGCGGTCTCATACCAACTCCTCGTATTTACCGGTAATTCCAGAACTCTGGACGCCTCCCATCTCGGCGAGGCGTCCAGAGTTCCTTCAGTATTGGTTACGAATGAAAGCGTGAAAGTACCTCAGGAAAAACAACACCGGGAGATTACTTTCTGGGGAAGAGACTGGACAAATCTTTGCGGTCCAGGACTTCGTTTTTCTGGAAACAGGTAACAGGCTGCTACCTGCGACTCGTTCACTCGATATAACGGCGGCGGCGCCTTGGTGCAGGGTTCAAAGGCATGCGGGCAGCGCGGAGCAAACTTACAACCCAGGTTATTGGCAATCTTGCGGTTGGCTTCCTCAGCTGTTTTACCCCACATCATTTTCGGATCAGGCCAGGGGATGGAATTCACCAGCAAGCAGGTGTAGGGATGTTGTGGGTCGCGGATCACCTTTTCAACATCCCCGGCTTCCATGACCGCGCCCTTGTAGAGCACCATGATGTAGTCGCTGACATGATAGGCCGTGGTCAGATCATGGGTGATGTATAACACCGGGATGCCACTTTCCTGGTTCAGCTCGCGGATCTGTTTCAGGATGACCGCGCGCATCGAAGCATCCACCATCGATACCGGCTCATCGGCTATCAGGAGCTTGGGCTGAAGGATAAGCGCGCGGGCCACGGCAATGCGCTGGCGCTGACCACCGCTGAGCTGGTGCGGAAAGCGCCCAAGGGTTTCTTCCGGGCGCAGTCCCACCCGGCGGAGCGCACTTTCCATCAAATCATAGGCTTCACTCTTGTTTTTCGCCAGTTTGAAGTTCTTGATCGGGATGCTCAGCAGGTTATCGACTTTGTAAAATGGGTTGTAGACCGCGAATGGATCCTGGAATACTGCCTGGACGTTCCGGCGGAATTTAATCGTTTCGGCTTTGTCGAGCTTCCAGATATCACTGCCTTCGAACTTGACGGAGCCGATTGACGGCTCGTAGAAGCCAAGCAGCAGCATCATCATGGTCGTCTTACCGCTGCCGCTTTCGCCCGCGACGGTGATGATATGGGGGAAGTTTTCCTCAACGGCAAAGGTCATATCGTCCAGGGCCACATTCGCGTTCTTGCTGCCAATCGCCCCGCCAAAAACTTTGGATACGCTTTGGAGTTCTACGATCGATGTCATTTTACCGCTCCATCATAGATGTGGCAGGAAACCCACCGGCCGGGTTTAATTTGCACCAACGGCGGAGCCTGCCTGGAACATATTTCACCAACCACTTCGGGGCAGCGGGCAGTGAACGGGCAGCCCGGTGGCGGGTTGATCACGGAAGGCGGGATGCCCGGGATTCCTTCAAAGAGACCGCGCTCGCCCAAGGCGGGGCAGGCTGCGGATCAGGGCACGGGTATAGGGGTGGAGCGGATCAGCAAAAATATCATTGACCTCGCCGACTTCCATAATATGGCCGGCATACATCACCGCCAGCCGGTCAACGCTCTGCGCCATCAGGCCCATATCGTGACCGATCAGGATCATGGAGAGGTTCAAATCTTTCACCAGGCCGGTGATCGTCTCCATAACCTCGCGCTGAATGACCACATCCAGGGCGCTGGTTGGCTCATCGGCGATGAGCAGCTGGGGATGCAGGGCAATGGCAATGGCCAGGCAGACGCGCTGCTTCATGCCACCGCTCAGTTCGTGGGGGAATAAATTGGCGACACGGGCGGGCAATTCGGCTACTTCGAGCAGCTCACGAATCACTTTTTCTTGATCCGCCTTGCTCGAGAACCCCACGCCGTGGTCAACCATCCCATCCACAATCTGGGCCCGGATGCGAGCAACCGGGTTGAGCGAGTTCATCGCGCCCTGCGGCATATAGGAGATCTTGCTCAGGCGCATCCTGCGCATTTCCTCATCGCTGAGCTCGAGCAGGTCTACGCCATCCAGGCAAATCTTGCCAGTGGTGGTGCCAGGCGGCCGGACCATGCGCATGATCGAGAGGGCCATGGTGGTTTTTCCAGAACCGGACTCACCCACCATACCCAGCTTTTTGCCCGATTCCAGGATCATGTCTACACCATCAACAGCTTTTACGGTGCCTGCTTTAACATAGAAATATGTATGCAGGTCATGTGATTTCCAACAGCGGCGGAGGTGCGTTGTTCATACGGTCCTCCGTCTGCGGGGATTGGCAATCTCATCCAGGCCAATGGATATCAACACCAGGGAGGTAAGGGTCAACACGATTACCGCTACCGGTTCGAGGATCCACCACCACAGGCCAAGCAGGAAGGCTGAGTAGTAGTTTACGTAGAACAGCGTCATACCCATGGTCGGCTCGCGGCGGCTGCCGATGCCCAGGGCTTCCAGACCCAATGAAGACATGATGCCGCCATATACGGATGTGGACAGGCTCATGACCAGGAAGGGGGCCAGGTTGGGGACCAGTTCTTTCATGATGATCTCAAAACCGCCCATCCCACCCAGCTTGGCCATCATCACGAAGGGGCGTTCACGCATGGAAAGCACCTGGGCGCGGATGGCGCGCGCCGAGCCGGCCCAGGAGACGATCGAAACGATCAACCCCATTTCCACCACTCCAAGGGTGATGTTTTTGAATGTGGTGGCGATGAGCATCAGGATCAGGAAGCTGGGAATGGTCAGGTACACATCGATCAGCGAGGTAATGATGGTGTCGAGGATACCGCCCACATACCCGGCGACAAAGCCGAGCACGATGCCAACACCCAGGCCAATGGCCCCAGAAATTGCGCCGATCTCTAGCGTCAGGCCGGTGCCCATAATCATCATCGCCAAAAGGTCACGTCCCTGTGAATCGGTCCCAAAGGGAAATTGCGCGCTGGGCGGCTGGTTGATATTGATTGTCTGCTTGTAGGCGGCGCCTGGATCAATAAATATCCGGCCGACAAAAGTAAACAAAATCAGGACCACTAAAATTCCCAGCCCGACCCCTAACATGGGGTTTCGTTTTACGTATTCGAAGAAACCTTTCATCGCGGCTATCCTTTCTGCGCCCGGTATGTAATGCGCGGATCCAGGAGCGGGTAGATCAGATCCACAATGAAGGTGGCCAAGGCAATGCTCATCACCATGATGATGACGATGCCGTAAAGCAGGAAGTAGTCAAACTGGCCAATGGCTGCGCCTAATGTATTGCCAATGCCGTTGTAGTTGAAGTAGGTTTCTGCCACCGCAGCGCCAGTGATGATGAAGCCCAGGCGCAGCGCCAGACCGGTGACGGAAGGCAGCATCGCATTGCGCATCAGGTAGCGGAAGAAGATGCGCGAACTCTTCAGACCGCGCGCCTCGGCAAAGGTGGCGTAATCTTCCCCTTCCACGGTCACCATCATCGCGCGCATGCCCAGGGCCCAGTTGGAAGCTTCCACGATAACAATGGTTATCATGGGCAGAAATGGCGTGCTTGGCATAATCCAGGACGAACTTCATGCTGCCCCAGTTTTCTTGTAAGATCCTGGGAATACGCGCCGCCCATGGGAGCCATTTTCAAACGGAAAGCGATGAAGTAAATCAAAACCAGAGCCACCAGGAACTGGGGTACCGAAGAAAAGACCAGCAGAGGGGGTACGAGGATGTTGCTTAACCACGAAGGCGTCTTGTTCCAACCTAACAAGGCGCCCAGTAACACTCCCAGGATAAACGCGACCGTAATGCCTACAACCACAAATGGCAGCGTCATGCGACCGCGAGCGATGATGATTTCCATTACGGTACGGGGATAGTTATAGATCGAGTAGCCGAAATCCAGACGCAGAACGTTCCCCAGATAGGTAAGGTACTGCTGCCAGAGGGGCTTATCCAGTCCAAACAGGGACGTATATTTATTCATCATCAAAGTAGCATCGGCCTGTTTGCGACCCTGGCTGGCGATCTGCTGGGTCATCATTTCTTTGATCGGGTCGCGCCCGGTCAGGTGGGGCAAGATAAAGTTTATGCTGGCAGCCGTCCAAATCACCATAAACAAGAAGAACACGCGTCGGATCAGGTAATTTAATCGCATGTCTTAGTCTCCATCGCTAGCGGAATTCTGGTCGTGCTCGCAAAATCAAAATGAGGATCCGTGAAAATTCCATACACTATCACTTGCAAAAATTGGCGCAGGGGGCCTGAGCGCTCAGGCCCCCTGACCAGATCTACCTTATTGGAACATTTCGATCGGCATCAATACTCTCTGTGAAGAGGTTATGCGCCGGACGCCTTCAGCCCAAGGACTACCTGCAATGCGGTCAGGTGCCAGAGGGCCGAGTTCATGTAGGGGTTCTCAGCATTCGGCCAGTTCTTCCAGTAGGCGTTGTTGACCGGAATACGGTGGAACCACTGTACCACCGGGCAGTCGGGCAGTTCCTGGTAATAGATTTCCATGCCCTTCTTGAACAGATCCTTCATCTTCGGATCGTCCATGGCGGTCTTGTTCATCTCATCGGTGACAGCCTTGAAGTCGTCATTCTACCAGCGGGTGATGTTGCCCCAATCCTGCTCGCCCATCTTTAGAGGCGCATTGTAGTAGAGCATGAAGGTATCATACGGGTCTATGGTAGCGCCACCATGACCAAAGAGGAACATGGAAGCACGGCCATCTACCTTGGCGGCCCAGACATCGGGCGGGTTCTTGTGTTCGCAAGCAAAGCCGGCGGCGCGGAGCTGCTCCGCAATAATCGGGGCAATATCACCGAACAGCGGGACCGCTGCGTAGAGGTTGGCATCCGGCCGGACGCCATCTTTGTCCACCCAGAAGCCTTCCTTGTCCTTGGTGAAGCCTGCTTCGGTCATCAACGCAGCGCTTTTTTCCAGGTTGAATTCGAGAACGTTGTACTTGTCGGTGACATCCTTAATGCCAGCCATGTACTCGTCGAGCTTCTTGAATTCAGGGAAAGGTGAGTTCGCAACTTTGCCGGCGCCAGCCCAACCGACATCCACCAGGGTCTGCTGGTTGAGCGCGTACGCGATGGCCCAGCGGACTTTCGGATTATCAAACGGGGGTTTCATCGTGCAGAACTGCACCGAGATCGGCCACCAGTCGGTGTAACCGTAAGGCGGTTTATTGCCGTCCAGCTGTCGATATGATCGGCGGCCTGGGCCAGCAGGCTGGTGACAACCAGCGGGCGCAGGTCGAGCGACTGATCGATTTCGTTGTTGATCAGCTGCTGCGCGGCCAGGGTGTCGTTGGTGAAGGGCTGAACGCGGAAGCGCCAAATGTCCGGGTACTCGGCTACGAAACCGGTTTCAACCGCCCACCAGGTGGGGCGCAGGTCAAAGTTGGTAACCTGATCGTTGGACTCGCCCACACCGTAAGGGCCGGTGGAAACGGGCCATCCCTTGGCTACATCGAAGAACATCGCCTGAGACAGCTCCTCATCCTTCATCTGACCGTAGATGTGGCTGGGCTGAATGGCAGTGTCGTCGCCCAGGTCAAAGCGGAAGGTCAGGCTCTTGAAGAAGAAGCGCCAATCGGGCTGCTTGAGGGTGACTTTCAGGGTAACATCATCTACCGCTTCAGCCTTCTCCAGCTCGGCCTTGTACGTGCCGGCGCGGTTCAGGCCATCAACCCGCTTGAGGGTTTCCATGGACCAGGCAACGTCTTTGGCAGTGAAGGGCGTGCCGTCACTCCACTTGATGCCCTTGCGGAAGGTGATCGTGCACTCCGAGGCATCTTCATTGTACTTGTAGCTCTCGGCCAACCACATGTAGGTCTTGTCGGCATGGGCAGCATAGAAAGCGCCCGGTTCGTACAGGAGGGCATTCCCAATCTGGTGGTTATAAGCAGACGGGTACGCGCCATGGTTGCCGGCTGGGACGGCGCCATACGAATAAACCAGGGTGCGATTGCGAGGGACATCGCCAATCGGCCAGGTCGTCGGGTGGGTTGGTTCCGCAGCTTTTGGGACATCCGTCGGCTTTGTTTCGGCCGGCTTATTTTCGACTGGTGCAGCGGCCGCTGTCGTAGCGGTGGGCTGTGCGGCTGGTTCGGCCGGCTTGTTTTCTACTGGCGCAACGGCGGGAGTAGCCTGCTGGCAAGCAGTGAGTACGGTGCCGGCAACAACAGCCCCAGAAATGCGCAAAAATTCCCTACGGGAAATACTGGACATTTTCTTCTCCTTGTGAATGCCTTGAAATGGTTCTTAATGCATAAGGAATAGAGAGTCGGGTATGAAGACGTTTTCTTTTATTCTTGCGGTCCTCAACCTCCTTTCTTCATCTGGTTCAAATACCAGTCATCAGGCCATCTGCCAATAAACTGCTGCACAAAGTGAGTCTATCGAGAGACTGACTACAGCAAGGCCGGAAAGTCCTGATTTCTTGAAGGTACCACCTTCCTGGTGATGATTAAATATCTACGAATCGCCAGAGAAAACAATCTGCTTCACTGTTATAGCACACCTCTCATGTTTAGACATATATTTTAGAGACTCTTTCATTCAATTTTGTAGCCTTTTATCCAGTGCTTTTGCGTCATGAAGCCTTTTATCAAAAAACACGATCCGGCTGGGCTGCTCGGATCGTGTTTTGAAACAGGTTATATCTGGTATTGGGGCGGACTGAGCTGGGCTGTGATACCACCATCTACATAGATTATTTGCCCGTTGATGTAACTGGCATCGTCGGACGCCAGGAAGGCTACCACCGAGCCAATCTCCATGGGCATGCCCAGACGATTGGCCGGGATGCGCCGGGCATACTCTTGCATTTTCGGGTGATCGAGCGGCATACGGTTCTCGGTATAAATTGCACCGGGGGCGATCGCATTTACGCGGATGCCGTGCTGCGCCAGCTCAATGCCCATGACCCTGGTCATCGAGTCCAACGCACCCTTGGTCGCATCGTATGGCAGGCCGGGGAAATGCGCGCGCAGCCCACCCACCGAGCTGATATGAATGATGCTGCCGCGGCCTTTTTCGCGCAGGATGCGGGCGGCCTGGGATGAGCAAAAGAAAGGTCCCTTAACGTTGGTGTTCAGCTCTTCTTCTATCATTTCTTCGCTGACATCAAAAAAGGGAACTCTATGCAGATTGGCCGCATTGTTGACCAGCAGGTCCAGCGTGCCAAAGGCATCCAGGGTTTCTTTGAATAAACGGTCGACATCTTCCTTGCGACCGATATCCCCCTGGACGGCCAGGGCTTCGCAACCCAGTGTTTTAAGCTCCCGAGCAACGGTCTGGACGGTCTCTTCCGTCCGCGCGTTTACAACCACCTTCATGCCCTCGCGGGCCAGGCGGATGGCAATGCCTTTGCCAATACCCTTTCCACCCAAGCTTCGCGGAGTGCATTAAATCGAAGCCGACCGTAACGACAACTTCGATCATCGGCCCGGACGCCATGTAGAGAGAAGGGAAAATCCATGAACGCCGAAAAAGACGACGACGAAAAACTCGAGGATTATGCCGTCGACGTGCGTGAACTAAGGGGAGTGCACGAGCACTTGGTCGCCAAGAGAAGCGAAATTGAGGTTCTGATAGCGGAGGAGCAAAACCTAGGTCCGGTGGAAGCAATGTCCGGTCCCGCCTACGAGCGCCTGAAATCCCAAGTGGATCAACTCCTCGAGGAGTGGGAGAACGAGAAAACAGAAGCCGGTCGTGCCGCTACGGGGTCTGTGGCCTTCAACAAGCTGGCACAGGAGCACTTCGACCTCGAGCAACAAATCCTCGATGCCGAGGACGAACAAGTCGAGGAGGCGACGAAGCATCCATTCGAGCATCCGCTCCGTTGATGACAACTCGCCACTAAGAACTCATTGGGGCGTCGGCTTCGGCCTTCATCGGAAGGCCTCAAAGCGGCCGCAGGCTTGGACTACCGTGGCTGGGTATGAAGCTCAAATCCACCGCCCGCCGCTTGTCATCTTACGCCCCCTCATCTGCTGGAGCGGGCCAGCTGATGGTGGCACTTCCGGCTGGCGCTGAGTTCTCTCATCAGGATTGCAAAAATGGAGAGCAAAATGTCCGTCATGACCAGATCGTTGGAAGGTGCTTGGCAGATAACTTACGACAACGAGGCTAAACAGCTCCTTATCGTGGGGAGTTCCGGGGAACGCTTGTCGGTCAATGCATTTCTGGCCTTGAACGAAGGCACGGCAGCGGAGGAACTCGAAGGCCTGATCGTAGACATGTTCTCGAACACGCCAGAGGACGTTAACGGGGCCTCGGGAATTCCAGAAGCGTGGGGTCTAACCGCTAGTCGAGTTCGACGTTTCGTCAAGCGGAGCGCGTTGCTCACGACGGACACCGAGGACAGGCTCATGGCCGCCGCGGCGATCGTGGGCCTCAGCAGCATGCCGAAGACGGGATAGAGCACGCCCGCGGCGATGGGCACGCCGAGCGCGTTGTAGACAAAGGCGAAAAAGATATTCTGCTTGATGTTGCGCATCGTTGCGCGGCGAGGGCGCGCCCGCGCGATGCCACGGAGATCGCCCTTGACCAGCGTCAGTACCCGCGCTCTCCATGGCCACGTCCGTCCCGGTGCCCATGGCAATGCCCACGTCGGCTTGCGCCAGCGCTGGCGCATCGTTGATGCCGTCGCCGGCCATGGCCACGACCGCCCCTGGCGCTGCAGTTCGGCGATCAGATCGAGCTTCTTTCTGGCCGTAACCTCGGCGCACCTCGTCAATGCAGAGGCTCGATGCGACGGCCATCGCCGTGGTGGGATTCACCGGTCACCAGGACGATCTTGAGCCCGAGCTTGTGAAGCTCGCGAGCGCCTGGGGGTGGACGGCTTTATCGGATCGGAGACGGCAAGGAGGCCCACGAGCGTGCCCTCGCTACCGAACAGCATCACCGTCTCGCCGTTCATCGCCGCTGTTCGGCGACTTGGCGAGAAGTGCGATGTGGATAGTAGCGTTTTGCAGCAGCAGCGCGTTGCCGAGGAGCGCCGTACGGCCTCGTCGTTCCCTTGCCGCCCTGACCGGTAGCGGTGGAAAAATCCGTGACCTTGGGCACCGTCAAGCCCGCGCTTCGGCGCCGCACGGGATCGCATCGGCCAGCGGATGCTCGCTGCTGATTTCAAGCCATGCCGCAAGGCGCAACACCTCGTCCTGGGTAAGCCCGGCGCCGCCACGACCCCGGTGACGTCGGCTTGCCCACGGTGAGCGTCCCGGTTTTATCGATAACGAGTGTGTCAACCGCGCGAGCCGTTCAACCGCCTCGGCGTTGCGCACAAGCACGCCCCCTTGCGCGCCGCGCGTGGCCACGGTAATCGAGAACGGCGTGGCCAGCCCGAGCGCGCAAGGGCACGCGATGATGAGCACGCTCACCGCATCGACCATCGCATAGGCGAGCGCCGGTGAAGGCCCGAAGATCAGCCAGGCAATGAAGGCGATCACCGCAACGAGGATCACCGCCGGCACGAAATAGCCTGACACTTTATCGGCGAGAGCCTGAATGGGTGCGCGCGAGCGCTGCGCTTGCGCCACCATCTCGACCACTTGCGCGAGCGTCGTCTCGGCGCCGGTGCGGTCGACGCGCATGTCGAAGCTGCCGGTGCCGTTCAGCGTGCCGCCGGTGACGCGCTCGCCTGCCACCTTCTCGACCGGGACGGGCTCGCCGGTCAGCATGGATTCATCGACCGAGCTTCTGCCTTCAGTCACCGTGCCATCGATCGGCACCTTGTCGCCGGGCCGCACCCGCAACACATCGCTCGACCCTGATCTGCGGCAAGCTCCACCGTCTCGGTCTTGCCGTTCTTTTCCACGCGCAACGCCGTCTTAGGAGCAAGATCGAGCGCGCGGGATGGCGCCGCCGGTGCGCTCGCGCGCGCGCAACTCGAGCACCTGACCGATTCGAGGACGGAGGCTACGATGACGGCGGCGGCCTCGTAATAGACTGGCACAAGCCCGTGAGCATCGGCCATGGAGGCGGGGAACAGGCCGGGGGCGAGAGTGGCGACGACGCTGTAGAGAAACGCCGCCCGGTGCCGATGGCGATGAGGGTGAACATGTTGAGGCGGCCTGAGCGAGGGGCCGATATCCCAACCGCGCACGAAGAACGGCCAGCCGCAGTACAAGACCGCTGGAATGGCGATCAGCAATTGCAGCCATTGCTTGGCGCTCGCCGAGAGGAAGGGGAGGAGATCGATGCCGAAGACATGGCGTCCATGTCGAGGGCGAGCAACGCGAGCGAAAGCGGCACGGCAATGGTGAGCCGCCGGGTGAAATCGATCAGTCCGGATTGTCGGTGATCTCCGGGGGGACGCCCATTGGCTCGAGCGCCATGCCGCAGATCGGGCAGTGGCCAGGCCCTTCCTTTACGATCTCAGGGATGCATCGGGCAGGTGTAGAGCGTGCCCTGCGGCAGCGGCTCCGCCTCGCCCTTCTTGGTCAAATAGCGCTCGGGGTCCGCTGCGAACTTGGTATGGCAGCCTTGCGAGGCAGAACCAGTAGGTCTCGCCGCGATGTTCGAAGCTCGGCCCGCGCGCGCCGATATCGACCTTCATCCCGCATACGGGGTCGGTGGCCATGTGCGCGGCGCTTCTCGGTCATCTCGGCTGTGTCGTGGTGCATCGCGGATGGGCTCTTCCTAGGCGGGAACTTGATAGTGTAATGGATTTGGCCGCTGTCGCGCCTCGGATCAATGGGTAATAAGACCGTGAAGCATCGTGGCTGGATGGTTGGGATCGCGCTGCTTGCCGCCCTGGCAGCGGGACTGGGGGCTGGGTACGTTATCTGGGGCTGGCCGCCAGATTGGTGACGTCGCGCGCATACCAATCTGG